>NZ_CP193791.1:0-4811582 GCF_050847315.1 Enterobacter sp. TMH.L2
GTGTCACTTTCGCTTTGGCAGCAGTGTCTTGCCCGATTGCAGGATGAGTTACCAGCCACAGAATTCAGTATGTGGATACGCCCCCTACAGGCGGAACTGAGCGATAACACGCTGGCTTTGTACGCGCCTAATCGTTTCGTGCTCGACTGGGTGCGGGATAAATATTTAAATAATATCAATGGGTTGCTCAACGATTTTTGCGGCAGCGATGCACCTTTATTACGCTTCGAAGTTGGCAGCAAACCCGTGACTCAGCCCGTTGCCGCTATGGCAACCGCGGCGGCCCCTGCCCAGGTTGCACGCGCTGCAGCGCCGATGCGCCCAAGCTGGGATAACATGCCTGCGCCTGCTGAGCCGTCCTACCGTTCTAACGTTAACCTGAAACACACCTTTGATAACTTCGTTGAAGGTAAATCGAACCAGCTGGCTCGCGCGGCAGCACGCCAGGTGGCCGATAACCCAGGCGGCGCGTATAACCCGCTCTTCCTTTATGGCGGCACCGGTTTAGGTAAAACGCACCTTTTACATGCGGTGGGTAACGGCATCATGGCCCGCAAGCCGAATGCCAAAGTGGTGTACATGCACTCTGAGCGTTTTGTTCAGGACATGGTTAAAGCACTGCAGAATAACGCCATCGAAGAGTTCAAACGCTACTACCGTTCGGTGGATGCGCTGCTTATCGATGACATCCAGTTTTTTGCCAATAAAGAACGTTCACAGGAAGAGTTTTTCCACACCTTTAATGCCCTGCTGGAAGGGAATCAACAGATCATTCTGACGTCGGATCGCTATCCAAAAGAGATCAACGGCGTGGAGGATCGTTTGAAATCCCGTTTCGGCTGGGGGCTGACGGTGGCGATCGAGCCGCCGGAGCTTGAAACCCGTGTGGCGATCCTGATGAAAAAGGCCGACGAGAACGATATCCGTCTGCCGGGCGAAGTGGCCTTCTTTATTGCCAAGCGACTGCGCTCCAACGTCCGCGAGCTGGAAGGGGCGCTGAACCGCGTAATCGCCAACGCCAACTTTACCGGCCGGGCGATTACCATCGACTTCGTGCGTGAAGCGCTGCGCGATCTGCTTGCGCTTCAGGAGAAGCTGGTCACCATCGATAATATTCAGAAAACGGTGGCCGAGTATTATAAAATTAAGGTCGCTGACTTGCTGTCCAAGCGTCGCTCCCGTTCCGTTGCCCGTCCGCGCCAGATGGCGATGGCGCTGGCAAAAGAGCTGACCAACCATAGCCTGCCGGAAATTGGCGATGCTTTTGGTGGACGCGACCACACCACGGTTTTACATGCCTGCCGCAAGATTGAGCAGCTGCGTGAAGAAAGCCACGATATTAAAGAAGATTTCTCCAATTTAATCAGAACATTATCTTCGTGACGCTATGAAATTTACCGTTGAACGTGAACATTTATTAAAACCGCTGCAGCAGGTAAGTGGCCCCCTCGGAGGCCGCCCGACTCTGCCTATCCTGGGCAACCTGCTGCTGCAGGTGGCTGAAGGTGCACTCTCTTTAACCGGTACCGATCTGGAAATGGAGATGGTGGCGCGCGTGGCGCTGGTACAGCCTCATGAACCTGGGGCTACGACCGTACCGGCACGTAAATTCTTCGATATCTGCCGTGGCCTGCCGGAAGGGGCTGAAATTGCGGTACAGCTGGAGGGCGACCGCATGCTGGTTCGCTCCGGGCGTAGCCGCTTTTCGCTTTCCACGCTGCCGGCGGCAGACTTCCCGAACCTGGACGACTGGCAGAGCGAGGTAGAATTTACCCTGCCGCAGGCGACCATGAAGCGCCTGATCGAAGCCACCCAGTTCTCTATGGCGCATCAGGACGTTCGTTATTACCTGAACGGCATGCTGTTCGAAACCGAAGGCGAAGACCTGCGTACCGTTGCAACGGACGGCCACCGCCTGGCGGTTTGTTCGATGCCGGTTGGTCAACCTTTGCCTAATCATTCGGTTATCGTGCCCCGTAAAGGTGTGATTGAGCTGATGCGTATGCTCGACGGCGGTGAAACCCCGCTGCACGTACAAATCGGCAGCAATAACATTCGCGCTCACGTCGGCGACTTCATCTTTACCTCCAAGCTGGTGGATGGCCGCTTCCCGGACTACCGTCGCGTGCTGCCGAAGAACCCGGATAAACACCTCGATGCAGGCTGCGACCTGTTGAAGCAGGCGTTTGCCCGTGCGGCGATTTTGTCGAACGAGAAATTCCGCGGCGTGCGCCTGTTCGTCAGCGAGAACCAGCTGAAAATCACGGCAAACAACCCCGAGCAGGAAGAAGCAGAAGAGATTCTGGACGTTTCCTACGACGGTACCGAGATGGAAATCGGCTTCAACGTCAGCTATGTGCTGGACGTGCTGAACGCCCTGAAGTGTGAGAACGTCCGCATTTTGCTGACCGACTCCGTTTCCAGCGTGCAGATTGAAGACGCGGCCAGCCAGGCGGCGGCCTATGTTGTTATGCCAATGAGACTGTAGATGTCACTTACGCGTTTGCTGATTAAAGACTTTCGCAACATCGAAAACGCGGATCTCGCTCTTTCTCCTGGCTTTAATTTTCTGGTCGGTGCTAACGGCAGCGGCAAAACCAGCGTGCTTGAGGCGATTTATACCCTCGGGCACGGTCGTGCTTTTCGCAGCCTGAAAATTGAACGCGTGATCCGCCATGAGCAGGACGCTTTTGTTTTGCACGGGCGGCTTCAGGACGGTGAAAGGGAAACCTCAATCGGCCTGACCAAAGACCGCACCGGCGACAGCAAAGTACGTATTGACGGCAGCGACGGCCACAAAATCGCCGAACTGGCGATGATGATGCCGATGCAGCTGATTACGCCCGAGGGGTTTACTTTGCTGGGCGGCGGCCCCAAATACCGTAGAGCTTTCCTTGATTGGGGCTGCTTTCACAATGAACCTGGCTTTTTTGTGGCCTGGAGTAACCTCAAACGCCTGCTGAAGCAACGTAACGCCGCGTTGCGCCAGGTGACACGCTACGCGCAGCTGCGCCCGTGGGATCAGGAGCTGATTCCGCTGGCCGAGCAAATCAGCCGCTGGCGCGCCGACTACAGCGCCGCCATTGCGGAAGATATGGCCGATACCTGCGCACAGTTTTTACCGGAATTTGCCCTGAGCTTCTCTTTCCAGCGCGGCTGGGAGAAAGAGAGCGACTATAGCGAAGTGCTGGAGCGCAATTTCGAACGCGACCGGATGCTGACCTATACCGCGCACGGCCCACATAAAGCGGATTTTCGTATTCGTGCCGACGGGGCGCCGGTGGAAGACACGCTCTCGCGCGGGCAGCTTAAATTACTGATGTGCGCCTTACGACTGGCGCAGGGTGAGTTTCTCACCCGGCAGAACGGGCGGCGTTGCCTGTATCTGATAGATGATTTTGCCTCTGAACTGGATGACGCCAGGCGCGGCCTGTTGGCCAGCCGGTTAAAGGCCACGGAGTCACAAGTTTTTGTTAGCGCGATCAGCGCCGAACATGTGATGGATATGGCGGACAAAAATTCAAAGATGTTCGCCGTGGATCAGGGTAAAATAGCGGATTAACCCAAGATTAAATGAGCGAGAAACGTTGATGTCGAATTCTTATGACTCCTCCAGTATCAAAGTCCTTAAGGGGCTGGATGCGGTACGTAAGCGCCCGGGCATGTATATCGGCGATACGGATGACGGCACCGGTCTGCACCACATGGTATTTGAGGTCGTGGATAACGCTATCGACGAAGCGCTCGCGGGCCACTGTAAAGACATCGTGGTCACTATCCACGCGGATAACTCCGTCTCGGTAACCGATGATGGCCGTGGTATTCCTACCGGTATTCACCCGGAAGAGGGTGTTTCTGCCGCGCAGGTTATCATGACCGTACTGCACGCTGGCGGTAAGTTTGATGACAACTCCTATAAGGTGTCCGGCGGCCTGCACGGCGTAGGCGTCTCGGTGGTTAACGCCCTGTCCCAGAAGCTTGAGCTGGTCATTCGCCGCGAAGGTAAAGTGCATCAGCAAACCTACATCCACGGTGAGCCTCAGGCTCCGCTGGCAGTGACCGGTGACGCCGATGTGACCGGGACTCAGGTGCGTTTCTGGCCGAGCCATGAAACCTTCACCAACGTAACCGAATTCGAATACGAAATCCTGGCTAAGCGCCTGCGCGAGCTGTCGTTCCTGAACTCTGGCGTGTCTATCCGCCTGATCGACAAGCGCGACGGTAAGCAGGATCACTTCCACTACGAAGGCGGCATCAAGGCGTTTGTTGAGTACCTCAACAAGAACAAAACCCCGATTCACCCGAACGTGTTCTATTTCAGCACTGAAAAAGACGGTATCGGCGTGGAAGTGGCGCTGCAGTGGAACGACGGTTTCCAGGAAAACATCTACTGCTTTACCAACAACATTCCTCAGCGCGACGGCGGGACTCACCTTGCGGGCTTCCGCGCGGCGATGACCCGTACCCTGAACGCCTACATGGACAAAGAAGGCTACAGCAAAAAAGCCAAAGTCAGCGCCACCGGTGACGATGCGCGTGAAGGCCTGATTGCCGTCGTTTCCGTGAAAGTGCCGGATCCTAAATTCTCTTCCCAGACCAAAGACAAGCTGGTTTCTTCGGAAGTGAAATCCGCAGTTGAGCAGCAGATGAACGAACTGCTGGCTGAATACCTGCTGGAAAACCCGTCTGACGCGAAAATCGTTGTCGGCAAAATTATTGATGCGGCGCGCGCTCGTGAAGCTGCACGTCGCGCACGTGAAATGACCCGCCGTAAAGGCGCGCTCGACCTGGCTGGCCTGCCTGGTAAGCTGGCGGACTGCCAGGAACGCGACCCGGCGCTGTCTGAACTGTACCTTGTGGAAGGGGACTCTGCGGGCGGCTCTGCAAAACAGGGGCGTAACCGTAAGAACCAGGCGATCCTGCCGCTGAAAGGTAAAATCCTTAACGTTGAGAAGGCGCGCTTCGACAAGATGCTCTCTTCTCAGGAAGTGGCGACGCTTATCACCGCGCTGGGCTGCGGCATTGGCCGTGACGAATACAACCCGGACAAGCTGCGCTACCACAGCATCATCATCATGACCGATGCGGACGTCGATGGTTCCCACATTCGTACGCTGCTGCTGACCTTCTTCTACCGTCAGATGCCTGAAATTGTTGAGCGCGGCCACGTCTATATTGCACAGCCGCCGCTGTACAAAGTGAAGAAAGGCAAGCAAGAACAGTACATCAAAGACGATGAAGCGATGGACCAGTACCAAATCGCTATCGCCCTTGACGGTGCGACTCTGCACACCAACGCAAGTGCACCTGCACTGGCCGGTGAACCACTCGAGAAGCTGGTGGCGGAATACAACACCGCGCAGAAAATGATTGGCCGCATGGAGCGCCGTTATCCACGCAACCTGCTGAACAACCTGGTTTATCACCCAACGCTGCAGGTGGCCGACCTGGCCGACGAAGCGAAAGTGACGCAGTGGATTTCTGCGCTGACCGTGACGCTGAACGAAAAAGAGCAGCACGGCAGCACCTGGAAATACGATATTCACCATAACAGCGAGCTGAACGTGTTTGAGCCGATTGTACGCGTGCGTACTCACGGCGTGGACACTGACTACGTGCTGGAAAAAGAGTTTGTGGAAGGGGGCGAATATGGCCGTCTTTGCGCACTCGGGGAGAAGCTGCGTGGCTTGATTGAGGAAGATGCGTTTATCGAACGCGGCGAACGCCGTCAGCCGGTAACCAGCTTCGAGCAGGCGCTGGAGTGGCTGCAGAAAGAGTCCCGCCGTGGTCTGGCAATCCAGCGCTATAAAGGCCTGGGCGAGATGAACCCGGATCAGCTGTGGGAAACCACCATGGATCCTGACAGCCGTCGCATGCTGCGCGTGACCGTTAAAGACGCGATTGCTGCGGACCAGCTGTTCACCACCTTGATGGGCGATGCGGTTGAACCACGTCGTGCGTTTATCGAAGAGAACGCCCTGAAAGCGGCGAACATCGATATCTAAGGCCTGCCCAGCCAGACTAAAGAGCCGTGCTTTTAGCACGGCTTTTTCCTTTTTTGTGGCTAGCAGCCGAAAATCAATGAATTGATTTTCCTGGTTTATTTTTTGGTGTCCTCTGGTATTTCATCTATACCTTTGCCTCACCATCGTGATGGAGCCGTGCTTTTAGCACGGCTTTTTTTATGGGCGCTATACTTTCCGGTGTCGATTTTCTACATCACAGAGGGAAACCCCATGGGACTTTTTGATCAGGTTGCGGGCTCGCTGCTGAACGGTGACGCCGGTAAATATCAGGCCATTCTAAGCTGGGTAGAACAGCAGGGCGGTATTCAGGCGCTGCTGGACAAGCTGCGCCAGGGCGGCTTAAGCGAAATCGTCTCCTCGTGGCTCAGCAGCAACAGCACAAATCAGCCGCTGAGCGGCGACCAGATAACTCAGGCCCTGGGTTCGCCGTCCGTTGCCGCGCTGGGGGAAAAACTGGGCGTGGATACCGGCTCGGCTTCCGCTTTACTGGCGGAATACCTGCCGAAGGTGATCGACGCGCTGTCGCCAAACGGTGAAGTGACGCCGGAAGCCCATAACGACTTGCTAAGTGCTGGCGTTAACCTGTTGAAAGGTAAGTTGTTCAGCTGACCTTTTTGTTGGCCCCGGCTGTATGTCCGGGGCTTTTAAAAGAGGAGTTTGCCTGCCGCCTCTCATCCCCCTTTTCCCCGGAGTTTGCTGCTGTTTTTTGAGCGGAATCGCGTTAGCATGAGGTAAATCCATTACCTCTGAAGATCTCATGACCATAAAACTGATTGCAATTGATATGGATGGCACGCTGCTGCTGCCAGACCACACTATCTCTCCGGCGGTAAAACAGGCCGTTGCGGCGGCGCGCGAGCGCGGCGTGAACGTCGTGATCTGTACCGGTCGTCCGTTTGCTGGCGTTGAAAGCTACCTGCGTGAGCTGCAGATGGATAAGCCCGGCGACTACTGCATCACTTACAACGGCGCGCTGGTGCAGAAGGCAAGCGACGGCAGCACCGTCGCCCAGACGGCGCTGAACTATGACGATTATCGTTTCCTGGAAAACCTGTCCCGCGAAGTGGGTTCACACTTCCATGCGCTGGATCGTCATACCCTTTACACCGCGAACCGCGATATCAGCTACTACACGGTGCATGAGTCCTTTATCGCCAGTATTCCTTTGGTGTTCTGCGAAGCGGAAAACATGGATAAAAACGGCGAGTTCCTGAAAGTCATGATGATTGACGAGCCGGCTATTCTCGATGAGGCCATCACCCGAATCCCGGCCGACGTCTTTGAGCGGTATACGCTGCTGAAAAGCTCGCCTTACTTCCTGGAAATCCTCGACAAGCGTGTCAACAAAGGCACCGGCGTGAAGTCACTGGCGGAGAAACTGGGCATTAAGCCGGAAGAAGTGATGACCATTGGCGACCAGGAAAACGACATCGCAATGCTGGAATACGCCGGTATGGGCGTGGCGATGGACAACGCGACCGACAAAGTGAAAGCCGTCAGCAACTTCGTCACCAAATCCAACCTGGAAGACGGCGTGGCCTACGCTATCGAGAAGTTTGTGCTGAATTAACCGGCTCTTATCTCGTCTGCTGGAGAGGGGAGCGCCAGGTGCGCTCCCTTTTGTTATTTCACTGCGGGTAACTGATTTGTTACACAGTGAATCCCTCCGCCTCCGGCGGCAATTGCGTCGATGTTAAGCTGCACAACCTCACGTTCAGGGTAGAGCGTCGACAGCAAACTAAACGCCGCCTCGTCCGTCTCTTCATCGCCAAACTCCGGGGCGATAATCGCGCCGTTAATCACGAAGTAATTGATGTACCCGGCGGCAAAGTCCGGGTTTCCTTCGCTGAAGCGGCTTGCGCGTGGGACCTGCGGCGGCGTGACGGTGTGAACCTGTAGCCTGCGACCCTCGGCGTCAGTGGCCTGCCTGAGGATGTCCAGGTGCGTCTGCGTCACTTTGTGGTCCCAGGAATCCGGGTCGGGATCGAGGTTGGCGATCACTACGCCGGGCTCAACAAAACGGGCGTAAAAATCGACATGGGCATCGGTAATATCTTTGCCTTTGATGCCCGGCAGCCAGATGATCTTTTTCAGGCCAAGCTGTGTTTTCAGCTCCTGCTCTACCCGGTCGCGGCTCCAGCCCGGATTGCGGTTGGCGTTTACCCAACTGCTTTCGGTCATGATGCCGGTGCCGTGCCCGTCCACTTCAATCCCGCCACCTTCGCCCGTCAGCGCGCTGCGGATGAACGGCGCTGCACCGTATTTTTCGGCCATAAATGCCGCCAGCTTCGTGTCTTTGCTGTGCCGCTGCTTATTGCCCCAGCCGTTGAAGTTAAAGCCCACGGCGGCGAGTTTGCCTGCCGATGAAGTGACAAAGCACGCGCCGGTGTCCCGCATCCAGATGTCGTCCAGCTCGGTCACCACGTAAGTGACGTTGTGGCTGCCGCATTTTTCCTCCGCCAGCGTGCGTTCGTGCTCCCGGCAAAATACCGTCAGCGGCTGGTAACCGGCGATGGCGTGCGCGATGCGCCCCAGGGCATCCTGCACGTCAGGGGTAAAATCTTTCCAGATAGCGCGCTGAGCGCCAAACGCGATAAATGCACGTTGCTGCGGTTCTCCTTCGTCAGGCATACGCCAGCCCGGGCTAACGGCCGCGAAGGCAGAAACAGGCAGCCCGAGAGAACCCGCCATACCCATCCCGGCCAGCACCGAGGTACATTTAATAAATTCACGACGCGTTGACATACCGGACTCCCGTATAGCTGTTTTAACGTAAGAAATTCTGCTCAGTATTACAGGTGGATATTTCATCACTGGCTGAATTCGGCTTCCAACGATATATTTAGCGGACATCTGATTAGCCTGGCTTATCGACATGTTAAAACACTGGCCACCGTTAAATGCCCTGCGTGGGTTTGAAGCCGCCGCGCGTCTGGGAAGCTTTCACCAGGCTGCGTCTGAACTGCACCTGACCCAGTCGGCCATCAGCCAGCAAATCCGCAGCCTGGAGGATTACCTGGAGCAGCCGCTGTTCTTTCGCAGCGGGCGCAGCGTCAGCCTGACGGACGCCGGCCAGGATCTCTACAGCACCGCGCAGGTCATGCTGCAACAGCTGGCGGTGGGTATTCGTCGGCTCGATCAGTACCGCAAGCCGAATCAGCTTATCGTGAACACCACGCCCGCTTTCGCCAGGCACTGGCTGTTGCCTAATCTGGCGGACTTTAATCGCCGGTATCCGCAGACCGATCTTTGGCTGTTCACCAGCTTCGACCCGCCGGATATGGCCAGCGAAACCGTCGATGTGGCTATCCGGGATGACCTCAGCCAGCAGGCAGAATGTCTTTTCGAGGTGTTGTACAAGGATAGACTTTATCCGGCCAGCCATCCCGCCGTGCAGGATTTGCCGGTAGAGCAGCGACTAACGCTGCACGGCGAACGCGAGATGAGCTGGGAGCACTGGAGCGTGGCTGGCGGGGTGGACGTCGGCCAGCAAAGCCAGGGGATGAATTTCTCCGATCCTGGATTGTTGCTTGACGCCGCCGCAGACGGG
This sequence comes from Enterobacter sp. TMH.L2, assembly GCF_050847315.1. Taxonomy (NCBI): domain Bacteria; kingdom Pseudomonadati; phylum Pseudomonadota; class Gammaproteobacteria; order Enterobacterales; family Enterobacteriaceae; genus Enterobacter; species Enterobacter sp. TMH.L2. The sequence goes on from NZ_CP193791.1 coordinate 9,577, forward strand.
CTGGGTATTGCGCTTGTCAGCCAGCTGCTGGCAGAAAGAAAAAGGGAAACTAAGCAACTTCGCCCGCTGGTGGAGCAAACCGTGCGCGGCGCTGACTGGGCGTGGCTTATCCATCGTGAAAGCGAAAATGACCCGTTAACCCGCCAGTTTTGCGCGTGGCTCCGGGGCAGGTTGCATGGCAAAGTGGAAAGGCCTGGCTAATTCTTTTACCCTGAGGCGTACTCAGCGCTTCAGGGCAAAATCGTGATCAAACAACTCACCTTCGCACCGCGTCATCATCAGCTTACCAACGTTAACACCTGGACGCCGGACAGCCAGTGGCTGGCCTTCGACGTTCGGCCTTCGGGAGCCTTTTTTACCGGCACAACCATCGAGCGAGTTAATATCCAGAACGGTGACGTCGAGGTGGTTTATCGCGCCCCTGAAGGCGCCCACGTTGGCGTGGTGACCGTGAACCCACGGCAGCCGGAGCGCTACGTTTTCATCCATGGCCCGGAAAATCCGGACGTCGACTGGCACTATGACTTCCACCACCGCCGTGGCGTGGTTGTGGCGCAGGGTGAGGCCAGCAATCTTGATGCAATGGACATTACCTCGCCCTATACCCCAGGCGCGCTGCGCGGCGGCAGCCATGTTCACGTCTGGAGCCCGGACGGCAGCCGCTTGAGCTTCACCTACAACGACCACGTTATGCACGAGCTTGATGCGCGCCTCGACCTGCGTAACGTCGGCGTCGCGCTGCCGTTTGGCCCCGTGACGCCGGCTAAACAGCATCCACGAGAATACGGCGGGAGCCATTATTGCGTGCTGGTGAGCCGCACGACGGCAGAGCCAGAGCCCGGCAGCGATGAGATTAACCGTGCCTACGAAGAAGGCTGGGTCGGGGAACATGGCTACCGGAAGCCAGACGGCAGCGTTCAACGCTGGGCGCTGGCGTTTATCGGCGATACCCGGTTAGCAAACGGCGAGAAGGTGCCCGAGCTGTTTATCGTGGACCTTCCCAATGAGCCGAAGGCTTACCAGCAGGCCGGAAGTGAACCGCTGTATGGCACCGCCACGACGCTGCCAGCGCCGCCAAAAAGCGTGATGCAACGTCGGCTGACCTTTACCCATCAGCGCCGTTATCCGGGTCTGGTGAATCAGCCCCGGCACTGGATCCGCAGCAGCCCGGACGGCAGCCAGCTTGCCTTCCTGATGCGCGACGACAGCGGCGTGGTGCAGCTTTGGGTGATATCCCCGAACGGCGGCGAGCCCCGGCAGGTTACCCACGGTGAGCACGACATTCAGTCGGCCTTTAACTGGCATCCTTCAGGTAAAGCTCTTGGGTTTGTGCAGCAGGGGCGTGTGGTGCTGTGTGACGCGCAAAGCGGGGTCATTACGCCATTAAGTTCGGCAGAGGGCGAAGCACCTTCTGGCGATGCCATCGTCTTCTCCCCGAACGGCAAGCAGGTTGCCTGGATGCAGGACGCCGAAGGTTTCCGCCAGTTATGGAGCGCGGAAACCGGCCTGTAAATGATTCAGTGAGGCAGTTCTGCCGGTGGGATAACGGCGTTAGTGGCCAGATTCTGTTGCTCGCTGGCTTCCACACGCGATCTCACCGAATTGTCCTTGCGGAACATATCCCACGGCAGCAGCACCGTGTCGAGCACGGCGGTAAACGGCAGGTCTAGCGCAACCAGCGGCTTGATTGCCCAACTGGTATCGTCGTCGCCAAGCGTTGCCGCACTGGCTCGGGTACCAGGATACAAGCCTTCTTTGCCGCCGCTGTGTGACATCATACTTGAGCAGCCGGTCAGTAATAACAGCCCGCTGCTAATCACCAGAGTTGGAAACCAGTTTCTCATTATCATTTTGCTGTCATCTTCAATGGTTGGCGGAGTACCAGCCCCAGCGGAGTTATAACACCCGCCCGTGATTTAAAAATGTTCCTCGTTCCGCTCTGCGGCGGCTATCGCATATTTTTAACCTTTTATGCTGTTTGCCAGTCTAAGTAAGGAAAGCCATTCACGCAAAAAATTTGCGTTCAGGCGCCTTGAAAAATTTTAAGCAAGCCACATTTTAGTAGGGTAACCAGAGAGAGTACGCCGATTGGGTACTCAGGTTCATGGCCTGTCCAAAGGGAAGGCTTTTACATCTTACTCGCTGATTTCAGGAGCTTTTTATTATGCGTAACTTCGATCTTTCTCCGCTGTACCGTTCCGCCATTGGTTTTGACCGTCTGTTTAATCTGCTGGAAAGCAACCAGAGCCAAAGTAACGGCGGCTACCCTCCGTACAACGTTGAATTAGTGGACGAAAACCACTATCGCATTGCTATCGCCGTCGCCGGTTTCGCAGAAAGCGAACTTGAGATCACTGCCCAGGATAACTTGCTTATCGTCAAAGGGGCGCACGCGGGCGAGCAGCAAGAGCGGACTTACCTCTACCAGGGCATTGCCGAACGCAACTTCGAGCGCAAATTCCAGCTGGCGGAAAACATCCACGTTCGTGGCGCGAACCTGGTCAACGGCCTGCTGTACATCAGCCTGGAACGTGAAATTCCTGAATCGATGAAGCCTCGCCGCATCGAAATCAACTAATTCATGGGGTCGCGCCGCGCGCGGCCCGTCATCAAGCTGGCTTGCCGTCAGGGAGCCAATGCCCGTTCGCATGCGGGCAGGTTATTTCTTGCTTCAAAGAAGGAGAAAACACTATGCGTAACTACGATTTATCCCCACTTCTGCGTCAATGGATCGGCTTCGATAAACTGGCCAACGCGCTGCAGTCCAGCGGTGAAAGCCAGGGCTTCCCGCCGTACAACATCGAAAAAAGCGACGATAACCATTACCGCATCACGCTGGCTTTGGCCGGTTTCCGCCAGGAAGATCTTGATATCGAGCTGGAAGGCACCCGCCTGAGCGTGAAGGGCACCCCGGTTAAACCGGAAAAAGAGACCAACTGGCTGCATCAGGGGCTGGTGACTCAGCCGTTCAGCCTGAGCTTTACCCTGGCCGAGCATATGCAGGTCTCAGGGGCAACGTTCACCAACGGCTTGCTGCACATTGACCTGGTGCGGGACATCCCGGAAGCGGTTGCTCCGCAGCGGATCGCCATTAGCGAACGCCCGGCGCTGAATAGCTAAATAATTTTCCCATATGAAGTATTAAGGCCCCTGAAAATGGGGCCTTTTTTGTGCTCCGCACCCCATTATCCTCCCCATAGCTCTGCCAGAATCCTTAGTAACAATAATGTTATTCACAGGGATTATATATGAGTGGAATAGCGTTAACCGTCAGCATGCTGGCGCTGGTTGCCGTCGTGGGATTGTGGATCGGTAATATCAAGATCCGCGGGGTGGGCTTCGGGATCGGAGGCGTGCTGTTTGGCGGCATTATTGTCGGCCACTTTGTCAATCAGGCCGGGATTGGCCTGAACGGCGATATGCTGCACTTTATCCAGGAATTTGGGCTGATCCTGTTTGTTTACACGATAGGCATCCAGGTCGGACCCGGCTTCTTCTCATCCCTGCGCGTTTCCGGCCTGCGGCTAAATTTGTTCGCTATTCTTATCGTTGTGCTCGGTGCGTTGGTCACTGCCGTGGTCTACAAGCTGTTTGATGTGCCGCTGCCTGTGGTATTGGGGATCTTCTCCGGTGCCGTCACGAATACGCCAGCGCTGGGGGCCGGGCAGCAGATCCTGACCGATCTCGGTACGCCGGGGCAATTGGTTGACCAAATGGGGATGAGCTACGCGATGGCCTATCCGTTTGGGATTTGCGGCATCCTGCTGACCATGTGGCTGTTACGCATGGCCTTTCGCGTCAGCGTTGACAAAGAAGCTCAGCAGTTTGAAGCCAACAGCGGCCAAAATCATGCCCAGCTGCACACCATGAATATCTGCGTCGCCAACCCAAACCTGAACGGTCTGGCGATTCAGGACATCCCTATTCTTAACAGCGACGAAATAATATGCTCCCGCCTCAAACGCGGAGAGCTGCTGATGGTGCCTTCTCCAGGCACCCTCGTTCAGACTGGCGACCTGCTGCACCTCGTTGGGGCAGAAAAAGATCTGCACAAAGCGCTGCTGGTGATCGGCAACGAAGTGGATACTTCGCTTTCCACGCGAGGCACGGATCTGCGGGTTGAGCGCGTCGTGGTGACCAACGAAAAGGTTCTGGGCAAGAAGATCCGCGATCTGCATCTGAAGCAGAAATATGACGTGGTGATATCTCGCCTTAACCGCGCCGGGGTCGAGCTGGTGGCCAGCAGCAACGCCAGCCTGCAGTTCGGCGACATCCTCAACCTGGTCGGACGCCCTCAATCGATCGACGCGGTGGCCGCAGAGGTCGGTAACGCGCAGCATAAGCTGCAGCAGGTGCAAATGTTGCCGGTGTTTATCGGCATCGGGCTTGGCGTGCTGCTGGGCTCCATTCCGCTGTTTATCCCAGGTTTCCCGGCGGCGCTGCGCCTTGGCCTGGCTGGTGGGCCGCTGATTATGGCGCTGATCCTCGGGCGCATCGGCAGCATCGGCAAGCTTTACTGGTTTATGCCGCCGAGCGCGAACCTGGCGCTGCGTGAGCTGGGTATCGTCCTGTTTCTGGCGGTGGTCGGGCTCAAGTCCGGCGGGGATTTTATCGACACGCTGCTGGTGGGCGACGGCGTAAGCTGGATTGGCTACGGCATTCTGATCACCGCGGTGCCGCTGATTACCGTCGGCCTGCTTGCTCGCCTGCTGGTGAAGATGAACTACCTGACGCTGTGCGGCATGCTGGCGGGCTCGATGACAGACCCACCTGCGCTGGCCTTTGCCAACGGGCTGCATGCGACCAGTGGAGCCGCCGCGCTTTCTTACGCTACGGTTTACCCGCTGGTGATGTTCCTGCGCATTATTACTCCCCAACTGCTGGCGCTGCTGTTCTGGGGACTATAGCTCTCCGCCGCCCGACTGGCCGGGCGGCGCCCTCGAATGATCCCGGCGTAAGTGGTAATCCACCTGATATTCGCTGGCATTTCTGAACATCACTGAATAGTTAAGAAATTCGCCTTTGTCGCTGTAGGAGAGCGAGGTGATGCGCAAAATCGGTGTCGCCTCCGCGATGTTCAACAGTTTTGCCGTTTTTGCGTCGGCGAGTACCGGCGTCAGCGTTTCATAGTTGCCGCTGATGACTATCTGGCATTCATCTTCGATATAGCTGAATTTTGACCCCTCAAGGTGGGCCAGGGACAGGTTGCGAAAGAGTTTGACCGGCATATAGCTGTCTTCCACCATCAGCGGCTTGCCGCCCACGGCGCGCACGCGGCGGGAGTAATAGATTTTTTCGTCGATCTTAATGCGCAGCAGGCTGGCTATCGCCGGGGGCGCGGGCATCACGTTAAATTCCAGCACCTCGCTCAGCACCTCTTTGCCCTGGCTGCGCATCACTTCCACAAAACCCGTCAGGTTAGTGGTTTCGTGGTGAACGTCTTTTTTTGTCACCCAGGTACCGCTGCCCTGGCGGCGATTAACCAGACCCCAGCCCACAAGCAAATCCACCGCTTTACGAATCGTCATGCGCGACACGCCAAATTCTTCAGCCAGCTTCTTTTCCCCAGGCAGGGGGCTGCCTAGGGTGTAGTCGGCAGAATTAAGCCGCAGCCGTAGCCTGTCGGCAATTGATTTGTAGATCATAGCTGGACATCTCCAGGCTTTATCACGCCGTTATATGTCGGTTAATTGTCTAGTTTTAACTATAAAAGTAGACAACTTTGGCCAAATAAAAACCATGAATACGATCACGAATCGCTGCGCCTGACGCGGCGAGCCACCGCCCGCGCTCATATCCTCAGCCTCAGGCCAACTAAAAAAATAAGGCCGCCTCTTACTCTACGAAGTTGTTACATGAGGATTTAAAAATGCTCAGTCAAATACAACGTTTTGGTGGTGCAATGTTTACCCCGGTTTTGCTGTTCCCCTTCGCCGGGATCGTGGTCGGGCTTGCCATCATGCTGCGCAACCCGCTGTTTGTTGGCGAAGCGCTCACCGCACCAGACACTCTGTTTGCTCAAATTGTCCATATCATCGAGGAAGGCGGCTGGACGGTGTTCCGCAATATGCCGCTGATTTTTGCCGTGGGTTTGCCCATCGGCCTGGCAAAACAGGCCCAGGGGCGAGCTTGCCTGGCGGTGCTGGTGAGCTTCTTAACCTGGAACTACTTCATCAATGCGATGGGGATGACGTGGGGGCACTACTTCGGCGTCGACTTTAGCCTCGACCCTACGGCAGGCAGCGGCCTGACGATGATGGCCGGGATTAAAACGCTCGACACCAGCATCATCGGGGCGATTGTTATCTCCGGCATCGTCACCGCGATTCACAACCGTTATTTCGATAAGCCGCTGCCGGTGTTCCTCGGTATTTTCCAGGGCAGCTCTTTTGTGGTGATTGTGGCCTTCCTGGTGATGATCCCCTGCGCCTGGCTGACGCTGCTCGGCTGGCCAAAAGTGCAGCTCGGCATCGAATCGCTGCAGGCGTTTTTACGCAGTGCCGGGGCGCTGGGGGTCTGGGTATACACCTTCCTTGAACGTATTCTGATCCCTACCGGGCTGCACCACTTCGTCTATGGCCCGTTCATCTTCGGCCCGGCGGCGGTTGAAGGCGGCATTCAGGTGTACTGGGCGCAGCATTTGCAGGAGTTCAGCCAGAGCACTGCCTCGCTGAAATCTCTGTTCCCGGAAGGCGGCTTCGCCCTGCACGGCAACTCGAAGGTGTTCGGTTCGGTGGGTATCGCGCTGGCGCTCTACTACACCGCCTCGCCGCAGAACCGCGTGAAGGTTGCCGGGCTGCTGATACCCGCGACGCTGACAGCCATGCTGGTCGGCATCACTGAACCGCTGGAATTTACCTTCCTGTTTATCTCTCCGCTGCTGTTCGCTGTTCACGCCTTCCTGGCCGCCTCAATGGCAACGGTGATGTACATGGCGGGCGTGGTGGGCAACATGGGCGGCGGCCTGCTGGACCAGTTCCTGCCGCAAAACTGGATCCCCATGTTCCATAACCACGCCTCGATGGTCTTTACCCAGATAGGTATCGGCATCGCCTTTACCGGCGTCTACTTCGTGGTTTTCCGCGCCCTGATTCTGCGTTTCAACCTGAAAACGCCGGGCCGGGAAGACAGCGAGATCAAACTTTACAGCAAGGCCGACTACCAGGCGGCACGGCAGCAAACCAGTGCGGCAGTCAGTCAGGATGCAAAGCACGGGCAGGCGCATGGCTTCCTGCAGGCGCTCGGCGGCGCGGCGAATATCGCCAGCCTGAATAACTGCGCGACTCGTCTGCGTATCACGCTCGGTGACATGGCTCTGACCGAAGCCGACGAAGTGTTCAAAGCCCTTGGCGCCCACGGCGTGGTGCGCAGCGGCAATGGCATTCAGGTGATTGTCGGGCTGCATGTCCCGCAAATTCGCGACCAGATTGAAACCCTTATCAAAGAGCAAACTTCAGACGAACACCCATCCATGACGGAGGCAGTATCATGAAAAAATTCTCGGTAGTTGTAGCAGGTGGCGGCAGTACTTTTACCCCTGGCATCGTGCTGATGCTGTTGGCTAACCAGACCCGTTTCCCGCTGCGGGCGCTGAAGTTCTACGATAACGACGGCGCACGCCAGGAAACTATCGCCGAAGCCTGCAAAATCATCCTGAAAGAGCAGGCCCCGGATATCGACTTCAGCTATACCACCGACCCGCAGGAAGCGTTCAGTGACGTGGATTTTGTGATGGCGCACATTCGCGTGGGCAAATATCCGATGCGTGAAAAAGACGAGAAAATCCCGCTTCGCCACGGCGTACTCGGCCAGGAAACCTGCGGCCCGGGCGGGATAGCCTACGGCATGCGCTCCATCGGCGGCGTGCTGGAGCTGGTGGATTATATGGAAAAATATTCGCCGAACGCCTGGATGTTGAACTACTCCAACCCGGCAGCCATTGTGGCGGAAGCGACCCGCCGCCTGCGTCCAGACTCAAAAATCCTGAATATCTGCGATATGCCTATCGGCATCGAAAGCCGCATGGCGCAGATTGTGGGCCTGAAGGATCGCAAAGAGATGAAGGTGCGTTACTACGGCCTGAACCACTTTGGCTGGTGGACTCACGTAGAAGATAAAGACGGCAATGACTTGATGCCGAAAATTCGCGAACATGTGGCTAAATATGGCTATGTGCCGCCAAAAGATGAGCATGGCACCGAAGCAAGCTGGAACGATACGTTTGCCAAAGCAAAAGATGTCTGGGCGCTTGATCCGGACACGCTGCCGAACACCTACCTGAAATACTATTTGTATCCGGATTACGTGGTGCAGCACTCCAACCCGGAGCGCACCAGGGCGAATGAGGTAATGGATCACCGCGAGAAGCACGTGTTTGGTTCCTGCAACGCCATTATTAGCGCCGGGAAATCCTCTGCAGGTGAGCTGGAAATTGACGAACATGCCTCTTACATCGTCGATCTTGCAACGGCCATTGCCTTTAACACCCAGGAGCGGATGCTGCTGATTGTGCCGAATAACGGAGCAATCAATAACTTCGACCCGGAAGCCATGGTGGAAATCCCTTGTCTGGTGGGCAAAGACGGGCCGGAGCCGCTGGTCGTGGGGAACATCCCTCAGTTCCAGAAAGGATTGATGAGCCAGCAGGTCGCCGTTGAAAAACTGGTCGTGGATGCCTGGGAACACCGCTCTTATCAGAAACTGTGGCAGGCGATCACCCTGTCGAAAACCGTGCCGAGCGCCTCCGTTGCCAAAGCGATTCTTGATGATTTGATTGAAGCGAACAAAGACTACTGGCCTGAATTGAAATAAGTTTTCTCAGGCTTTTACGAAGCGCGGCGGAGACGTCGCGCTTTTTTTATGGCGATGCTTCCCAGATTGCCTTCTCCAGTCTGGACATTTTTTGTACCCGGCGATAAAGTTGCTAGGGTTATTAAGGTTAGTTTGGTTAGTTGGGTTATTTTGGAGGGCGCAATGGTATCAAGGCAAACCGGACGTATTGAGAAGAAAAAAGACCGGGTGCTGTTTGACAGCGAGAGCGTGAAGCTCACGCTTGCAAGAGGCGTTCGCGAACCAAACAGCAAGCGCGAAGCCGGGCTGACCCTGCAGCTTGCGCTTCGCGGTGGCGTTTCCGGGCTGGAAGCGCTGCATACCCAACTCACTCATCTGCTAGAGGCAACCGAAGAGCTACAAACGCAGCAGCAGGCGCTGGAGCTTAATGACGGTTATGAAAAGCTGGTGGAACTCTATGGCGAGAAGCTTATCGGTGAGGGCGTGCTTGTCGCCCATGAACCCGCGGCCAGCTACACTGCAGATTCGTCAAAGCGTTACGCGGCACAAAGCAGTTTTCTTCCTCCGGCCCAGCAGTGCGAGGTGATTAACCAGGCCCGCCTGGCACAGGCGCGAGACAGGTTAACGGACGAAGGCTGGCTGACCACCCATGAAATCGCCATGCTGGGCGGCTACTCGACAAAAAATGTCTCGGCTCAGCCAACGCGCTGGAAGGCGGCTGGAAAAATTTTCTCGGTCATTAAACGCGGCGTCGGGAACGTCTATCCGCGCTATGGTCTGGATGAAAACTACCGTCCTCTGCCTGTGATGAAAGTCATTCTGGAAACCTTCGCTCAGCATAAAACGGCCTGGGGGCTGGCAGAATGGTTTGCGACCTCTAACGGCCTGCTGGCGGGAAAAACGCCTGCCGAAATGGTCTCTGCTTATCCGGCGAACGTGCTACAGGCCGCTGAATACGAGGTCAGGAGGCTACAGGATGGCGCCGAAGGATGAGGCCAAAACGAAAGGACTTTTTGGCGAGCCTGTGTTGCTTGCCCCTGAACTTCCTGAGCCGGGAGACGCGATCCCGATTTTTAAAGAAACTTTACCGGCGGGAAAGGTCCTTTATCGCTGTCATGCCCTTACCTGGCCTGGAAACAGTTTCAATCCAGGGCGTGAACTGACCGGCAACGATTACGGTGCCAGATTCAGCCCTTTTAAAGATATACAGGGGCGGCTGGTGCCGAGCCTGTATGCGGCAGACAGCATCACAGGGGCGCTGGCCGAAACGCTTTTTCACGACCTGATTGGCGGCGAGCGGCGGGGCTTTTTATCCATCAGGCCGTGGCGGCACTGGGGAATGAGTCAACTGGTGCTCAGGCTAGAGATGACGCTGGTGACGCTTAAAACAGCAGACCTCTACCGGATGGGGTTATCAAAGCAGTTTTTTCTGTTAAGCGATCGCCTGGTTTACCCGCAAACGCAGCGCTGGGCGCGCGCGATTCACGATCAAAATCCCGCCATTGACGGCATGGTCTGGAAATCCCGACAGCATGATGACAGCAGTGCTTTCCTTTTTTATGGCGACAGAACTCGTCCTGAGGATTTAGCGTTGCTGCGTGAAGCTTGTGGGATATTTTCAACGCCAGAAGTGGTTGAAGAGATTGTGAAGATGGCGGACAGGCTCGGCATTGTGCTCAGCGACGAGTAGTTCGCTTTGGCAATCCTTCACACTCGGCATCACGATTAATTTTTTATTGCAATCCTCACTCCCCGCAAATGGGAAAAGCATGCTAAATATTAGTTTTCCTTCGCTAAGTAACGTGCCGCCGATGTTAAAGCCAACTCTTATTCTGGTTGCCCTCTCTTTCTGTGCCAGTTCGTTTGCGCAGCAGCAGGATGTTTTGCCGCCCACCTGGACCAGCCAGCTTGGGGTGGGAATGAACGTTGACTGGGCATTAACAGAGCGAGGCATCCGCGAATTTGACCCTCTGACGGTGCGTGACTTTCAGCAGCGAGGCTTTGGCCACGTCCGCATTCGCGTTGCCGGGCCGATAACCCATCAGAAACTGGTGCATTTACGGCGCATCGTGGATGCCTGCGAGCAGTACCATATCGTGCCGGTGATCAGCTACCGGGCTGCGGAGCTGAAAGCGAAGCCGACCGCTGAAAATGCGGAAGATATTGTGGAGTGGTGGACGACCGTGGCGCGCTTTTTTGCCAAAAATGACGACTCGCTGGTGTTCGATATTATCGGGCAGCCGGAGGAGAAACTCAGCGCCAACCCTCAGTTGCTCAACCAGATTTACGACAAAACCGTGAAGGCGATTCATAAAATCAGCCCTCAGCGCCATATCTTTGTTGCGCCACGCAACCACGCCTCCCCGGAAGCGCTGGCCACGCTTAAAATTCCTGAATCCCGCCACGGACTGGTCATGGCTGACTGGCACCTGATGCCGGGCGGCCCAAAAAACTGGAACGGCAAAACATGGAACGGAAGAAACCAGTGGACGACGGGGACGGATGCGGAAAAAGCGGCTATCCACGCCCGCATCGAAACCGCCGTGCACTGGCAGCAGAAAACCGGCCATCTTTCCTGGGTCGGGAACTGGTCTCCTGGCAGTAAATTACCGGTCGATCAGCAGGTTGCGATGGCGACGTTTGTCGCCTGTGAATTACAAAAAGCGCAGATTCCGTATGCAGTCAACGGCGATGAAAAATTCTACGATGGGGAAGAGGGCGCCTGGCGGCCTGATATGGCGCCATTGCTGGACGCTATTCTGAAGCCTCAGTGCCAGTAATTATCACTCAGCGTGAATTATCTGTTGCTGCATTTCGGGTAATTATGTATTTTTATGCAAATTAACTGCATAAAAACATCATATATCCAGGGGCTTCTATGTTTACTAAAGCGATGAAATCAGTAGTGGCTGGCGGGTGTTTGCTCGCGGCATTGTTCAGTTCTGCTCAGGCGCTGGCGCAGACCTACGTTGTGGGTTCCGGCGGCACCTACCGCCCGTTTGAATACGAAAACAGCCAGAAACAGCTGGAAGGTTTCGATATCGACATCATCAAAGCCATCGCTAAAGCCGAAGGGTTTGATATCAAGCTGGTTAACACGCCGTGGGAAGGTATCTTCGCCACGCTGAACTCCGGCGATCGCGACATCATCATTTCCGGTATCACCATCACCGACAAGCGTAAAGCGATGGTCGATTTCTCCACGCCGTACTTCCCGGCAGAGCAATCCATCGTGGTGCCGACCGACTCTAAAGTAGATTCTGTTACCTCGCTGAAAGGCAAAAAAGTGGGCGTGGTTAACTCCAGCACCGGCGACATTGTAGTGTCCGACGTTCTGGGTAAAAACAGCACCGACATCAAGCGCTTTGACAACACGCCGCTGATGCTGCAGGAACTGACTGAAGACGGTATCGACGCCGCCGTGGGCGACGTGGGCGTGGTGAAGTACTACATCAAATCCCACCCGGAAAAACCGCTGAAGCTGGTGCCGGACAGCAAGTTTGAGCGTCAGTACTTCGGCATCGCGGTTGCCAAAGGTAATACCGAGCTGAAAGGCAAAATCGACGCCGGCCTGAAGAAAATCATTGCCGACGGCACCTACGCTAAAATTTACGCCACCTGGTTCGACAACAACGTGCCAACCCTCCCGGCAGAGTAATTATCAATCGGGGCCGCTCCGGCCCCAAAAAGGACAGGTATGACCGGATTTCGCTGGGAGATAATCTCAGAATACGCGCCGTTATTTATGCAGGGCGCGCTGATGACCATCAAGTGCACCATTATCTGCGTGATTTTAGGCACGACCTGGGGGCTGCTGCTGGGGCTGGGGCGTATGGCTCACGCCGATGACGGCCCGTGGAAGCACGTGCTGCGTTATGCCGTGCAGTGGCCAGTGCGCGTTTACGTCAGCGCGTTTCGCGGCACGCCTCTGTTCGTGCAGATCATGGTGGTTCACTTTGCGCTGGTGCCGCTGTTTATTAACCCGCGCGACGGGATCATGATCACCAGTGGAATGATGTCCGTGGACTTCGCCCGCGAACTGCGCTCCGAATACGGCGCGTTTCTCTCCTGCGTGGTGGCGATCACCCTTAACGCCGGGGCCTATGTGTCCGAGATTTTCCGCGCCGGTATTCAGTCCATCGACAAAGGGCAGATGGAAGCGTCACGCGCGCTGGGTATGGGCTGGGGCAAAACGATGCGTAAGGTTATTCTGCCGCAGGCGTTCCGCCGCATCCTGCCGCCGCTGGGCAACAACGCGATTGCCATTGTGAAAGACTCGTCGCTGGCATCCGCCATCGGTCTCGCCGACCTGGCCTACGCGGCGCGTACCGTTTCCGGCGCTTATGCGACTTACTGGGAACCGTACCTGACCATCTCCGTGGTGTACTGGGTGCTGACGTTCCTGCTTTCGCTGCTGGTGCAACATATGGAAAAGAGGTTTGGCAAAAGTGATTCACGTTAAGGATTTACAGAAACAGTTTGGCAAAACTCACGTGCTGCGCGGTATTTCCTGCGATATCGCGCCTCAGGAAGTGGTTTGCGTGATTGGCCCTTCCGGCTCCGGCAAAAGTACGTTTCTGCGCTGCCTGAACGCGCTGGAAAAACCGGACGGTGGCGAAGTCGTAGTCAACGGTTTTGCGGTACACGACCCAAAAACTAATCTCAACACGCTGCGCGAAGGCGTGGGCATGGTGTTCCAGCGTTTTAACCTGTTCCCGCACATGACGGTGCTGGAAAACCTGATCATGGCACCCATGTCGCTGAAAGGGCTGTCCAAAGCGGAAGCGGTAAACCGCGCCGAAAAGCTGCTGCAAAAGGTCGGCCTGCTGGACAAAATCGACGCCTGGCCTTCGAGCCTCTCCGGTGGCCAGCAGCAGCGCGTGGCGATTGCCCGTGCGCTGGCGATGGAGCCGTCGATAATTCTGTTCGACGAGCCAACTTCAGCGCTGGATCCTGAGCTTGTCGGCGAAGTGCTGGCGGTGATGAAACAGCTGGCGCAGGAAGGGATGACGATGATTATCGTGACCCATGAAATGGGCTTTGCCCGCGAAGTGGCGGACCGGGTGATCTTCATTGACCAGGGTGTGATTCAGGAACAGGGCGTGCCGGCGCAGATCTTTAGCGCCCCGCAAAACCCGCGAACTCAGGCCTTCCTCAGCAAGGTTCTGTAAAAAAGGGCGCTTATGCGCCCTTTTCTTTTATGCAAACTGGCGGATATGCCGGTCGATAAGCGCCAGCAGCTTCTGGTTATCCACGGTTTGCAGCAGCTTCACCGGCTTACCCTGCGGCGCGTCAACGTTCACTGCCAGCCGCAAATGTTCCGGGCCATACCGCAGGGTTCTGCCGCGGCTCAGCCCGCTCAGCGACACATCCACATAATCCTCCGCCCAGCTCACCAGCTCGGGCTCAAGCAGCCAGGCAACGGTCAGCACGTCGTGGATCCAGCAGCCCGGCAGTTGGCGAGTTTGCATGGAAAAATCCATCCACGGACGAATGGTGTCCACGAGAAAACGGCTCAGGCGGTTATCGCAGGTGGCCAGCGCATCTAAATCCTGGTGAGTCATCATGGTTTGGGTGGTGACGTCCATCGGCACCAGAACGATGTTTGCGCCGCTGGTCAGCACGGCGTGTGCGGCCTCCGGGTCAACGCCGAAGTTGGTATCCTTCAGGTAGCCATCAACGTTAAACACGCCGCCCATGATGACAATCTCTTTTACCGCGCTCGCCATCTGCGGGTAAAGCTGCAAAGCCAGCGCCACGTTGGTCAACGGGCCGATAGCTATCAGCGTGATTTCACCAGGATTCGTACAGATAAGCTCGCCCATCTTATGCACCGCCAGCGGGGCCACTTCGGCCAGCATTTGCGGGGCAGTAACGTCCTTCCACAGGTGGCGCAGACCCACTTTATCGACTTTGTGATCCAGATGTTCTCGCCACGGTGCTGAAGGCTCGATCAGCGCACGCGAAGCGCCGCGGGCGATCTCAACGGCCATGCCCAGGCGAGCGACTAAATCAGAGGCGACGGCGTAGCCCACTTCGCTTGGCGTATTGCCGGACACGGTGGTAATAAGCTCCAGAGAAATCTCTGGCGCCGCCAGCGCCAGGGCAAGGGCCAGACCGTCGTCTACGTTAGCCCCGGCAACGCCGTTACCCGGATCGCAATCGATAATTAAACGCTTCATGTTACTTATAACTTCCTGCTGTGGTGAGGGAGTGACAGCCGCAGGACTCGCCAATCTCCAGCTCAAAATCAAATTCGTGTTTATGCGGCTGCCCGTCCCACTTTTTCAGCATTTCGATGGCTTTTTTTGCCATTTTCGTGACGGGCTGGCGAACCGTCGTCAAAGAGGGTACGTTGAAGGCCGATTCCAGGGTGCCGTTGAAGCACACCAGGGCGAGGTCTTTCGGCGCGGAAAGCCCGTGTTCAGACAGTGCTCTCAGGCAGCCAAAGGCCTGTTGTTCATTGGTGGCAAACAGCGCCCGAGGCAATTCGCCAGCCAGCATTTGCTTTGTGGCATCGTAGCCGCCCTGGCGAGTGTAATCCGTTGAAAAAATCCATTCAGGGTGCACGGTAAGGCCCGCTTCTTCCAACGCCAGCCGCCAGCCGCTGATGCGATCCTGAGTGTTTAGCATCTCCTGTGGCCCGCAAATAATGGCGATATCGCGATAGCCGTGCTCAATCAGATGGCGGGTTGCGCGCCGTGCGGCGTGCTGCTCGTTAACCTGAATCGAGCAAACGTTCAGCTCCGGCTCAACCCTGTCCAGCATCACGCAAGGCGTGCCGCTGGCCTGGATAAGATCGATGTAAGGATGCCTGTCGACGCTGGTATAAATCAGCCCGTCCACCTGGCGATGTAGCAGGTTATTGATAAGCTCCAGCTCGCGGGCGCGGTCATCGCCGGAATCCCCCAGCAAGAGCACCCGGCCATCGGCAAAAGCCTCCTGCTGGAGCGCGTGCGCCATGGACGAGATAAACGGGTTGGCGATATTGGGCACGACTAAACCGTAGGTGCGCGTGGTGCCGCTGGCCAAAGCCCTGGCAATGCCGTTCGGGCGGTAGCCGGTTTTCTTGATGGCGGCGAGCACGCGCTCACGCGTCGCCTGCGCGACCGGACGCGGGCCGTTGTTAATCACGTAGCTGACGACCGCGACGGAAGTCCCTGCTTCTTTGGCGACTTCAGCGCGGGTAACGCGGTGTACTTGAGGCTTAGTCACTGAATACCTGCTTTATTTGGCTGGCGGGCGATAAACGGAGCCACAGCATAAAGCTTTGCTCCGTAAAAATCGCCGTCAACTCTGTGACAAATCAAATAGCGTCTTCCGGCAGATTAAGGTCGCGACCTCGGGTCTCAGGTGCAAAGAAGGTGGTCACCAGCCCGATGCCCGCCATCACTGCAAAGTAGAGCGCGATAGGCCACCAGTGCCCGGTCCAGGAGAGCAGTGCGGCGGCAATCAGCGGTGCAGTTCCGCCGGAAAGCATCGACCCCAGCTCTTTGGCAAACGCCATCTTGGTATAGCGGTTTGTCACGCCGAAAAGCTCCACGCCCCAGGCGGCCTGCACACCGAAAATGCCCAGCGAAGCCAGCCCCATGCCGACAACGATGGTTGGAATAACGATCATCGGCTCGCGAGAGTCCAGCAGCATAAAGGCCGGGAAAGCGTAGATAATCAGCAGCAGGCAGAACCAGCGGTAAACGATCCGGCGGCCAAAGCGGTCGGAGAGCCAGCCGGCAAAAGGAATAATGGCGAAGCCCAGCACCGAGGCGATCAGCACCGCCAGCGTGGGGACGGATTTATCCACCGCCAGCACTTTGGCGACGTAGCCAATGATAAAACCCTGGGCGAGATAAGAAGGGCCGTTTTCACCAATGCGTAGCCCGACCATGGTCCAGAAGGCGCGGGTCCTCTGCCAGAAGCTGCGAGGATCTTTCTGCTGCTCGGCCAGCCCCTTTTCCCGCACCTGTTTACGCTCGGCTTCCAGCAGCGCTTTTTGGCGCTCAAACACCGGGGTTTCACGCAGATGCTGGCGAATAATCAGGGCAACAGCGGCAATCAACATGCTGCACAGGAACGGAATACGCCAGCCCCAGGCAAGCAGCGTCTCTTTATCCATCTGCAGCACCAGTAGCCAGGTCAGAGAAGCCAGCAGCGTGCCGCTGTTGGAGCCCAGCCCGATAATGGATGACACCAGGCCACGGCGTTTCACTGGCGCATATTCACCCAGCATGACGGTACCGCCGGACAGCTCCGCACCCGCGCCAAGCCCCTGGGCAAAACGCAGAATCACAAGGCAGGTTGGCGCCCAGACGCCAATTTGCGCGTAGCTTGGGATCAGGCCAATAAGCGTAGTGGAGCAGCCCATCAGCGCAATGGTAATGACCATCACCATTTTTCTGCCGTAGCGGTCGCCCAGCCCGCCAAACAGCAGGGCGCCTATTGGCCGGGCAACAAAGCCCACGGAGTAAGCGGCAAAGCTGGAGAGCAGCGCCATGACGGGCGTGGCATCCGGGAAGAACACATCGCCAAAGATGATCCCGGCCGCCAGGCCATAAAGCGCGAAGTCCGCGTATTCCATCGTGGTGCCGAGCCAGCAGGAGAAGGTGGCGCGAATAAAATCACGTTTACCTTCCGGCGTGGCCAGACGCTCTTCTGCCGCGTGTTGCGCCGAAGCCGGAGGAGGGGAGAAAGTGCTTGTCGTCATTAGAGTTCTCACAGAGATCGAACGTTATCTGTTGGCGAAGATGCCATTTTTAATCATTTCTCGCAGTGTATCTACGCGCGTAGATTGATCAAATAATTAAACCGGAAGTGAGAGTAAGGTAACTAAATGACAAAAATATGACGGGGAAGGTGACCTTCACCCTAATCCTCTCCCTGGAAGGGAGAGGGGACAGAACAGCATTCAGGCCAAAGATGCGGGTTTCTTCCGGCCCTTATTAGGTGAGGGGCCGATCGGGAGCAAAATATGCCGGGGTTTTCTCCCTCTCCCCTTTGGGGAGAGGGCTGGGGTGAGGGGCTAATCAGCGAGCCTTCGTTAAATACTGCGCCATCTCAGCCTCAGGAACCATACCGCCTCCGGTGGCCCAGACCAGGTGCGTCGCGTTATCAAGCTGTTGGGCGCTGAAGCCCTGCAGCTCATGGTAAGACGTCGTCGCGCACACGCGCTGCGGCCCGGCCATACCAGCCAGGGCCGACGGCTCCAGGCGAATATTTTCCTCTTCAGCCAGCCAGCCTAGCAGGTTGTACAGCGTTTGATCGTCCACGGTATAGAAGCCGTCCAGCAGCCTTTGCATTGCTCTGCCGACAAAGCCGGAAGCCCGTCCCACGGCCAGACCGTCGGCGGCGGTCAGGTTATCTATCCCGATATCCTGCACGGAAAGCGCATCATGCAGGCCGGTATAAACCCCCAACAGCATGCAGGGGGAGTGGGTTGGCTCGGCAAAAATACAATGAACGTGGTCGCCAAAGGCCAGTTTCAGCCCAAACGCCACGCCACCGGGGCCGCCGCCGACGCCGCAGGGCAGATAGACAAACAAAGGGTGCTGCTCATCGACGGTAATAGCCTGTTGCGAGAATTGATCTTTTAGCCGTTGCCCGGCGACGGCGTAGCCAAGGAACAGCGTGCGGGAATTTTCATCATCGATAAAGAAGCAGTTGGCGTCAGCCTCGGCGGCTTTTCTCCCTTGCTCAACGGCAACCCCGTAATCTTCGGCGTATTCAACCACCTCCACGCCGTGGCTGCGCAGTTTAGCTTTTTTCCATTCGCGGGCGTCGGCGGACATATGCACCGTGACGCGGAAGCCAATTCGGGCGCTGATGATCCCAATCGACAGACCCAGGTTGCCGGTAGAGCCAACGGCGATGCTATAGCGGCTGAAAAACTCGCGTAATTCAGGAGAAAGCAGCTGGCTGTAGTCATCTTCAGGACTCAGTAGGCCCGCCTCGGTAGCCAGTTTTTCTGCGTGAGTCAGGACTTCATAAATGCCCCCGCGAGCCTTAATCGAGCCAGAAATAGGCAGATGGCTGTCTTTTTTCAGCCACAGTTTACCGAAGAGCCGCTGCCCATTTTCTTTTTCCAGGCGCTTTTGCATCGCCGGAATGGCGGCCAGCTCTGACTCGATAATCCCACCGGTTGCGGCGGTTTCCGGGAATGCTTTGGCCAGATAAGGCGCAAAACGAGCCAGCCTGGCGTGCGCCTCTTTCACGTCCTGCTCAGTCAGGCCAACATGCGGTAAGCCTTCGGCAAGGGAGGTGGCTCCCGGATTAAACCAGGTCGTTTCGTTCAGGGCGGTAAGCTCGCTGAGCAGCGGAAATTTTTCGGTTAACGCGTGTAATTCTGTCGATTTCATAACGAGCCTCCTGGCGCTCAGATGATAAAGGAAAGCAGGAATGTGCCGGCCAGTGCAACTAAAGAAGCGATGAATGTCGCCGTGGTGTAGTACTTAAAGGTTTCATGGAGCGTCGCGCCGCAGTACTGCTTCACCAGCCAGAACAGCGAATCCGTCACAATGGTGCAGCCGATAGCGCCGGAGCCGATGGCGAGCGTCACAATCTCGGGGCTGACGTTGGGATAGAGCGGCAGCAGCGGAGCAACGATAGCCGTGGCGCCCATCATCGCCACGGTCGCAGACCCGACGGCGGCGTGAAGGATAAGGGCAACCAGCCAGGCCAGCAGGATCGGATGCATATGCAGGCTGGAAAGGCTCAGCGCCAGGCTGTCTGCCATGCCGCTGGCCTTGAGAATGGCGTTAAACGCGCCGCCTGCCCCGATGATCATCAGGATATTCGCGATGGAGCCAAAGCCAGTTTCGGTGTGGCTCAGCAGCGTAGCGATACCCATGTTCTGACGCAGGCCCAGCAGATAATAGGCCACGAAAACGGCGATAAACATGGCGGTAATCGGGTTGCCGATAAACTCCAGCGCGGTATAAGCCTTGCTGCCCGGGGTCATGTTCAGCTCAGCGAGCGTCTTCGCCAGCATCAGGCCAATGGGTAGCAGCACGGTAAACAGCGTGGCACTCAAGGACGGCAGAGAAGCCGCATCGCGCGTTTGCAGATATGAAAATTCGACGGGAACGGATTTAAACGGCAGACGCTTGCCCAGGCATTTCAGAAAGAGCGGGCCACCCACCAGAGACGCCAGCAGGCCAACCGCTAAGCCATACACAATCACGGTGCCTACATCGGCGCCGAGTTTATTGGTCACAAACAGCGCCGCCGGATGTGGGGGCACCACGCAGTGAACGGCCATCAGCGCGGTACACAGCGGGATCGCCAGTTTCAGCAGCGAAGTGTGGGTCTTTTTGGCGATGGAAAAGGCCAGCGGGATGAGCAGCACCACGCCAACCTCAACGAACAACGTAATGCCGCAAATCAGGCCGACCAGTACCATAATCACGTCGGCGGAAAGCCAGCGGCAGCGCCGCAGCGCCAGGCCAATGCGTTCGGCGGCGCCGGAGACTTCCATCATTTTTCCCAGAATGGTCCCCAGCCCGATGACCGCGGCTAAAAAGCCGAGTGTGCCGCCGATGCCGCTTTCCACTGCGTTGACCATCTCCAGCGGGCCCATGCCCATCATCACGCCGACGAAAAAGCTCGCCAGCAGCAGCGCGAGGAAAGGATGAAGCTTCAGTTTTATGATGGTCAACACGATTAACACTATGCTGGCAAGCAGCGTACCCACCACCCAGATTTGCGATCCCATTAGCCCTTCTCCTGTGCATCATTTGCGGGCTATTGGATAAAAATCCATCCGGGCTGACAAACGATAAAACTGGCCTTTCACATGAGGTAAATTGAATCAATAGGGTGATTTGAGTCGAAATCAGGCGATGAAATGTGTTTCAGGTTCGCTTTTCTTCAACTAAATGCTGCTGGTTAGCCGCGGATTTTTTAAACTTGGCCGCTGGAATTGAGAGAGAGGTCACGATGGAAACGTCACGCGAGGGGCGAAATCGGTTATTAAACGGCTGGCAACTGTCGAAGCTGTACACTTTTGAGGTGGCGGCGCGCCATCAATCTTTTGCACTGGCGGCGGATGAACTGTCACTCAGCCCCAGCGCGGTTAGCCACCGGATAAACCAGCTGGAAGAGGAGCTGGGGATCCAGCTTTTTGTTCGCTCGCATCGTAAAGTGGAACTGACGCACGAAGGCAAGCGGGTGTTCTGGGCGCTGAAATCGTCTCTGGACACGTTGAACCAGGAGATTCTGGATATCAAAAACCAGGAACTCTCGGGGGTGCTGACCGTGTACTCCAGGCCGTCGATCGCCCAGTGCTGGCTGGTGCCCGCGCTGGGGGATTTCACCCAGCGCTACCCTGCTATCTCGTTAACTATTCTGACCGGGAACGACAACCTCAATTTACAGCGTGCGGGTATCGATCTGGCGCTCTATTTTGACGATGCGCCTTCCTCGCAGCTGAGCCACCATTTTCTGATGGATGAGGCGATTCTGCCGGTTTGCAGCCCGGAATATGCCCGCCGCTTTGAACTCAATTCCCGGCCTGCTCAACTGCGCCACTGTACTTTGCTGCATGACCGGCAGGCGTGGAGCAATGATTCCGGCACCGATGAGTGGTACAGCTGGGCTCAGCAGTTTGGTATTGAACTCCCGGCCTCGACGGGCATAGGCTTCGATCGCTCTGACCTGGCGGTGATTGCCGCGATGAACCACGTTGGCGTAGCGATGGGGAGAAAAAGGCTGGTGCAAAAGCGGCTGGAGCGGGGCGAGCTCATCGCCCCGTTTGGGGAGAAAACGTTAAAATGCCATCAGCATTACTACATTTCGACCCTCAGTGGCCGACAATGGCCGAAGATTGACGCTTTTATTAGCTGGCTGAAAAACCTTGCCGAAGAGGCTAAATAACTAAACTGTCTCGCCATGATGCTGGAACCGCTGCGCCAGCGGCAGCCAGCAGCACAGGATCAGCACGCCCATCGCGGTCATCAGCATGCCGATGCTGTATTGCCCGGTTTGTGGCATCAGCGCGGAGAACCAGGCCATCACGCCGGAGCCGATGTTTTGCAGACCGCCAACCAGCGCCCCTGCGGTACCGGCCAGGAACGGGAACGGCTCCATCGCGCCGCTGGTCGCCAGCGGGAACAGCATGCCTGCGCCGAAGAAGAACAGCGCCGCAGGTACCAGCAGTGTCCAGATATTCATGATGCCGAACCAGCCTGGGATCCACATGAAAATCCCGGCGAACAGGCAGCTCAATACCGCCTGCCACATCAGGCTGGAGAAACGCACGTTCTGGCGGCCCGCGTACCAGGAGCCAAAAAACGCCGCCGGAATGGGCAGAATAAACAGAATGCTGACCACCACGCCGTTCAGGCCGAGTACGCCGCCCATCAGTACGCCGGAGCAGGCTTCAAACACCGCCACTCCCGCCAGGCCACCAACCAGCATCAGCAGATAGCAGTTGAAGGAGATATTGCCGAGCAGCATTTTGTAGCTGCGCATCAGGCGAGGCGGCGTGGCGTCTGCCGGGCGAGTTTCGGGCAGCCAGCGCCACATAGAAAACGCGACAATGGCACACAGCAGCAGCAGGAAACCGTAGCAGGCCCGCCAGCCCCAGACGCTGTCCAGCATCCCGCCAATAACCGGTGCTAGCAGCGGACTCACCAGAATGCCCATGTTCAGCAGGCTGTTGGCCTGGCGTAAATCACCGCCTTCGTAGAGATCGCGCGGCATGGTTCTCGCCATCACGCCCGCGACCCCGGTGCCCATGCCCTGCAGGGCGCTTGCCAGCACCAGAATATGCAAATTAGTGGTAAACAGTGCACCGAGCGTCGCCAGCATAAAAATCACCATGCCGGCGAGGATCACCGGGCGGCGGCCAATGCGATCGGAAAGCGGGCCATAAAACAGCTGAGACACGCCGTAGGTAAACAAATAGGCCGCCATCACGCGCTGAATCGCGCCGCTGCGCACGCCCATTTCATGAGCCATATCGGGAATAGAAGGAATATAAATCGTCTGTGTCATCTGCCCGACAGCAACCAGCAGAATCAACATCATCAGCAGGTGGATATTGGCTAACTTTCTCATGGCGTCCGATCGTTTACCTGAAAAAAGAGAGAGGCTTCGCAGCGTATTTTGCTGTGTATGTTTTGAAAGCGAGAGGAATCTATCACAACCTATGCAATAAGCCAGATGATGAGGCTGTTTTAACAGCAGAATTACGTGTCGGTTTGTAAAGCGAAAGCGGCAATTTTTATTGCCACCAAACGCCCATTTTTGCCCCGCAACGGTGCAATCTTCGTTAACCCTCAGAGAATTACATTTGTTTACAGGTTAAATACAAATGCGTATATTTCTCATCCGCATTTAATCGTGCGCGTCTTTATAAAAATCAAAAAAAGGTGCCGGCCACGGAAAACGCCGCAGCACTGCAAAAATGAGGGTTTAACATGGCATTTGTTAACTTCTCCAGGGATCGGTTCACGTTACGGGCAGGCGGCCCATCACTCCTGGCGGCGGCCATTGCGCTGGCGCTGCTGCCTTCTGCGCAGGCAGAAGACACCATCACGGTGAATACTCAGGCGGACAATCCGCTGGCGGGACAGGAACAGGATTACAGCGTCAAAACCACCACCACCGGCACCAAGCTGCTGCTGGTTCCGCGCGATATCCCGCAATCCGTCAGCGTCATCAGCCAGCAGCGTATTCAGGATCAGAACCTGCAAACCATCGGCGAGGTGCTGGATAACACCACCGGCATCAGCACCAAGCTGGTGGACAGCAGCCGTGCCACCTACTTTGCGCGCGGCTTCTTCATCAGCAACTATGCCTACGACGACATGCCCACGCAGGTTAGCGACGTCTGGGACTTCGGTGATACCGGATCGGATACCGCCGTGTTTGAAAATATTGAAGTAGTGCGCGGCGCGGCGGGGCTGATGAGCGGCAGCGGCAATCCATCGGCGTACATCAACATGGTGCGCAAGCACGCCGACAGCCGCGAATTTAAAGGCAACGTGTCCGCCAGCTACGGTAGCTGGGACAAGCAGCGCTATGTGGCCGATCTTTCCGCGCCGCTGAGCGAGTCCGGCAACGTGCGGGGCCGTGTGGTCACCGGCTACCAGGACAACGACACCTGGCTGGACAAAAGCCACTACCGCAAGAAATTTATCTACGGCGTGGTGGATGCCGATTTGACCGACTCCACCACGCTTTCCGTCGGCTACGACTACCAGGAAAGCAATGACGACAGCCCGACCTGGGGCGGCCTGCCCACCTGGTATGCCGACGGCAGCCGGACGCACTTTAGCCGCAGCGCCACCACCGCGCCGGACTGGGCTTACTCCAACAAAGACGCCACCAAAGTGTTCGCCAACCTGGTCCAGCGCTTTGATAATGGCTGGGAAGCGCGTATCAACACGCTGCACGCCGAAACCAACTTCGACTCTAAGCTGATGTACGTCACCGGCTTCCCGGATAAAGTCACCGGCGCGGGCACCAGCGCCTATGGCGGCTGGAACCGGGGCGAGCGTAAACAGGATTCGGTGGATGCGTTTGTGCGTGGTGGCTTTGACCTGTTTGGCCGCCAGCACGAGCTGATGTTCGGCGGCAGCTACAGCCGCCAGCGTAACCACTACGATAACGCCATGCCGAACACAGGCTTGCCTTACGGCGGCATCGCGATGGGCAGCTTCTACAGCAGCGTCGCAGACCCAAGCTGGTCAGCCTTCTCGCTCTACAGCAAAGATGTGGTGCGCCAGCAGGCCGCCTACACCGCTGCACGTTTCTCGCTGGCTGACCCGCTGCACCTGATTGTGGGCGCCCGCTATACCGAATGGGACGCGGACTACAATCCGTCCACCGCGCCGCAAACCAGCCTGAGCAGCAAAAAACACGACGTGACGCCGTACGCGGGGCTGGTTTACGACATCAATGACACCTGGTCGGCCTACACCAGCTACACCTCCATCTTCCAGCCAACCGATAAGCGCGACGTCAACGGCGATTACCTCGACCCAACCACCGGGAAGAGCTATGAAGCGGGCGTGAAAGCAGACTGGTTTAACACGCGCCTTACGACCTCGCTGGCGGTGTTCCGCATCGAACAGGACAAAGTTGCCCAGTCGCTCGGTACGCCGGTTAACGGCAACCCTGGTGAAACGGCGTATAAATCCGTGGACGGCACCGTGAGCCGCGGCGTGGAGTTTGAGCTGAACGGCGCGCTGACCGATAACTGGCAGCTTACCTTCGGGGCGTCCCGCTATGTGGCGGACGACAATAACGGCGACGCGGTAAACCCTGACCAGCCGCGTACCACGATGAAGCTGTTCACCCGCTACCAGCTGCCGATGCTGCCGGAAGTGACCGTGGGCGGCGGTGTGAACTGGCAGAGTAAAACCTGGCAGGATGCCTACGGCCCGAACGGCAACACCCGCATCAAACAGGGCAGCTACGCGCTGGTGGATCTCTTCACCCGTTACCAGGTAACGAAAAACTTCGCCGTGCAGGGCAACATCAATAACCTGTTCGACAAAGAATATGAATCCTGGCTTTCCGACTATGTGGTTTATGGCGCCCCGCGCAGCTTCTCGCTGACGGCAAACTACAGCTTCTAGGCGTGACGGGGAGGTCAGTGACCTCCCTGATTATGTGGGGAGAAATGGCGCCGACCGTTTAGAAATGTACCGGCTGTCCGAAACCGTCGCCGCTGTCGGTACTGTTATCCCTGCGGCCTCTGGCTTCCAGCTGGTCGGCGCGGATGCGGTCCCGGATATCCTGGCGCTGTTCCGGCGTCAGGTAGCGGCTGTTGTAGTAGGGATCGGGCCACGGGGAGCGCATAAAGCTGTCGTCCAGGTGTTGCCTGTCCTGGCGGTCTATTCCTGAATTGTCTGATGACGAACAGGCCGCCAGCAGCAGCGGAGCCAGCAGAACGAGTGCATATTTAGAGGCCATTTTTCTTCCTGAAGCGGCAAGCAATGAAAGTGAGGCAGTATCGCGCATCGACATATTGATGTGCGTTATCTGACGCCAATATTGCGCAGCTTATCACGAAATAGTGAGCCGCTCAGAATACCGACAGCGCCCGTGAACAGGCCATGCCGTGTTGATACAGCTCCTCCGCGTAAAAGTCAGGCACCGGGCTGTCTTTAATTGCCTGGGCCACGGCGGCGACGTCATAATTTACCGTTTGAACCGCCAGTTTTAGCTTCCCGTAACGGTAGTGCCCCCTCAGCCAGGTGGCCTGCGGCTCGCCGGGTTTGATTCGCCCGACGGCACCGGTATTGGCGACGATTAGTCTGCGGCCATCGCTGCGGACTAATTCGCGAATATCCGCGTAGTGCGTATGCCCGGAAACCATCACATCGAACTGATGCGTGGTTTGCCACTTCATCAGTTGGCTGCAGGAGAACTGGCGATGCACATACTCGGACAGAGAATCCGGGCTGGCGTGGACCAGCAGAATTCTGAGCGGCCCGGCGTAAAACGCTCTCGACCGGGGCAGGGCGCTGAGCCAGCGGCGGTTCTCCCCCGTCAGTGTGCGTTTGCTCAAGGTAATCGCCTGTTCACGGGCTTGTTGTTCATGGACGGAGTGCTTAGCCAGCGGCGTGACCGGCTCGTCCATTGCTACGCGGCGGTCGTGGTTGCCCATCACCACCGGAATGTTGCGGCTGCGAATCAGGTTTATCACTTCATTAGGCCACGGCGCAAAATCCACCAGATCGCCCAGGCACCAAATTTGGTTGATGTGGTGGCGGTCAATGTCCTGCAAAACGGCCTCAAGTGCCGGTAAATTGGCGTGAATATCGCTGAAAATCGCAAACTGGAAATCAATATCTTTAGCGTTCATTGAGCTGACTCCCGGCGCGATCCCGCACGGTGAAAACGACAACCAGAGCAATGAAGAAAGCGAACAGCGCAGCGCAAACCAGCATCAGCGAGAAGCCGCTGGCGTAGCTGTGGCGGATTAGCGAGCTTAGCGTCTGAGCCTGTTTCTCCGGCCACAGCGCAAGGGCGCGCTGCACATCTCCGGCCACAACCTGAGTAATAAAATCGTCGCGTACCGGCAGGTTGCTAGCCTGCATCGTTGAGGTCAGCACGTGACGCGTATGCCCGGCCAGAATGGCCCCCAGCAGCGCAAAACCTTGCAGAATGCCGGAGAAGCGCGCCGTGGTGCTGATCCCCGAAGCCATGCCCGCCCTTTCGTGAGGCACGGTGCCCATAATCGCCTTCTGCGTTTCGCCGTTAAGAATACCGCCGCCGCTGCCCAGCACGGCCATACCGGCGATAACCAGCCAGGGCCACTGCGCCAGCACACCGCTGGCGATAATCAGGTTGCCGACGCCAACCAGCCCTAATCCGGCGGCTAAGATCCAGCGGGCGGCCATGCGGTGTGCCATCCAGCGGGCCACCATCGGGAAGAACAGCATGGCGAGCGCGAACGGCAGCATACCCACCCCGGACGCCAGGGCGGTTTTCCCCTCGACGTTTTGCAGCATCAGCGGCAGCAGCGAGGTCATTACCTGCGCCGTAGCCGCATAGGTAAACATGGCCAGCACTGCGCCAATAAACGGCAGCGAGCGAAACAGGCGGAGATCGAGCATTGGCTGGGCTTTGTAACGTTCGACCAGCGCAAAGAACAAAAAGAACCACGCCGAAGCGATAAAGCGCCCCATCACTTCGGGACTGCTCCAGCCGTGCTCCGGGGCGAGGATCAGCGCCCAGGTAAGAGAAAACATGGCGGCGATAAACAGCGAAATGCCGTGTACGTCCGGCTTACCGCCGGCTGGATTGCGGGACTCTTCGATGGTGCGCAGCACCGCCATCGCCAACAGCAGGCAGATGGGAATGTTGATGTAGAACGCCCAGCGCCAGCCGAAATAGGCGCTGATGATGCCGCCGGCCAAAGGCGCGAGCACCATGGTGATGCCCATCATACCGCCCCAGATGGCCCAGGCGCGGCCTCTGGCCTGCGGCTCGCGGAAGGTGTGGCCGATGATCGCCAGCGCGGGTGCCAGCAAGAACGCCGAGCCGACGCCCTGCAGTGCGCGGGCAATATTCAGCATCAGGATGGTGGTGGCCGCTCCGCAGGCAAGGGACGCCAGGGCAAACAGGGCGATACCGAATAAAAAAATCCGCCGTCTGCCGAAGCGGTCCGCCAGCGAACCGGCGGGCAGCAAAAGGGAAGAGAAGCACAGCACGTAGGTGCCAATCACCCACTCCATATCGGCAAACGTGGCGTCCAGCCCGCGGGCGATGGTCGGCAACACGACGCCAACGATATTTGTGTCGATGACCGTCATCGCGCAGCCCATGGAAGCAACCAGCAGCACGGTGGTGTCGTTTTTGGCCACGGGCGCGGCCAGCACAGTAGACATAAAAGCTCCGAAAACGCGGGAAGAACACGCCTTAAGCTTCACGATCCGGGGCGCGGTATTCAATTTCTACGTTCGGCATTATTATTAGTTAATACCTAATAATCAGGAGTAAACATGGAGCTTCGCCATCTGCGCTATTTCCTCGAAGTTGCCCGAACGCTCCATTTTGGTGCGGCGGCGGAAACGCTGAACATCTCCACGCCGACGCTGTCGGTGCAAATCAGTCAGCTTGAGCGGGAGTTTGGCACCCCGCTATTTTTACGCACCAAAAGGCGCGTACAGCTGACCCAGGCCGGGGAGATTTTCCGCGAAGAAGCCGAAGCCACGCTGCGGCAGGCTGAGCTGACGCGTGAGCGTGTGCTTAGCGCTGCACGCGGCGAGCAGGGCTACATTCGTGTCGGCTACGTGGCGTCTTCGCTTTGGTCGGGGACGCTTAGCTCGGTGATGGGGGCGTTTCGTGGGAGATATCCGGATATCTCGCTTGGTGTGCGAGAAGTGCTGATGGACAGCATGGCGGCGGCGCTGGTGGAGGGCAAAATCGACGTTGGGTTTGTGCGAGCCCCGGTTGCGCTGCCGTCAGAAGTCGGGCACCTGTTGGTGCAAAGCGACTGTTTTTGCCTGGCGCTCCCCGCTTCCCATCGTCTGGCTTCCCGCGCGGAAGCTATCGACCCTGCGGCTCTGGCCGGGGAAAGCTTTATTCTGCCGGAGCAGACTGCTGGCTCACATGAAATCGCCCGCCGCGGTGGGTTTGTGCTCAACGATGCCATCCGCTCCAGCACGCTGACCGAAGTGCTGGCGCATATCGCGCTGGGCAACGGCATCGCGGTTATTCCGGAGATCATGGCGAAAACTATTGGCGTGCCGGAGGTGGTCTATCGCCCGATTGCCGGGGCAGAAATCCCTTCGGCTATCTGGATGCTGTACCGCAAGCGGGAGCGCACGCCGCTGATTAAGCGCCTTATTCGCTTCGCAAAAGAGCACGTTTCGGGTGGGTCAGGAAACGTTTGAACACACTCTTTCACCCCCGGGATTCATTTGGCGGTTACGCTTGATCCAGAGCAGTCCTTACCCTGACCTGAATCCTGGAGAAAGCATGATCAAGCCTCGTTTGTTTATCCCGGCCCTAAGCCTCCTTCTGCTGAGCGCTGGCGCTGCTGCGGCGGACAATGTCATCACCCCGGTGCGCGGCACCATTGATGCAGTCAATGATTCGTCGCTGCAAATCACCACCCGGCAGGGCGAAAAACTCTCCGTTGGCCTGACGGACAACACCCGAATCAACGGCGTGAGCGAAGCGAAGATGAGCGATATCAAGCCCGATAGCTTTATCGGCACCGCCGCCGTGCCGCAGGCGGACGGCACGCTGAAGGCGCTGGAGGTACACGTTTTTGCCCCGAGCCTGCGCGGTTCCGGGGAAGGGTTTAATCCGTTTGAGTCCGCCAACGGCCAGGTGAACACCATGACCAACGGCACGGTCGGCACGCTGGTAAACAGCCACGGGCGCACGATGACGGTGAAATTCCACGGCCAGCAGAAAACCGTGCAGGTGCCGGACGACGTGCCGGTGGTGCTGATCAGCCCCGCCGACAAATCCGTGCTCAAGCCGGGCGTGAAAGTGGTGCTGTTTGCCACCAAAGATGACAAAGGCCAGGCCGTCGCGCGCGGGATTTCTGCAGGGGTTAACGGGCTGACGCCGCCGATGTAATTTGTGGTGATTATCAGAACAGTGGCGACATCTATACAGAGGACCTGTCAGTAAGCTTTACAGGTTGAATCATTGATCTGTATTTCCCTTCTCCCTTTTAGGGAGAAGGTGGTTGCCCAGGTGAACAATAAATAACGCCCATGTATGATGCTCCGCAGACCATCAGACTCCTGTGGAGAGCACGTCATTGACAGCACAAACGGGCGATATACTTTTTAACGGCCAGCGCTTTTCGGCCTTCTTCTTTGATATGGACGGCACCATTCTGACCTCCATTCGCGTGGCAGAACGCATCTGGGGTGAGTGGGCCGTGCGTCACGGCATCGATCCGGTCGCTTTCCTGCCCACCATTCACGGCGTGCGCGCGGTGGAGACGATTGCCCGCCAGAATCTACCGGGCGTGGATGCCGAAGCCGAAGCACAGCGGATTACCGAAGCTGAAATCGCCGATGTGGATGGCGTGGAAGCCATCGGCGGCGCGCGAGAGTTTTTGCAGGCGCTGCCGATGGATCGCTGGGCCATTTTTACCTCCGCCCCAAAAGCGCTGGCGCTGCGCCGCATTCAGGCCGCCGGTTTGCCTGAACCCAAAGTCATTATTGCGGCGGAAGACGTCCGTCTCGGTAAACCCGCCCCGGAGGGCTACCTGCTGGCGGCGGAAAAATTGGGCGTAAACGCGGCCGACTGCCTGGTGTTTGAGGATGCCCTGCGGGTGTACAAGCCGGTGAAGCGGCAGGCGCAAAAATCTTTGTCATTTCCGGCACCAACGCTCACCACACCGGGGAGCTCTCTCGTTATACCGGCGCGGAAAATTACGATGCCCTGCGAGTTGAGGCCGACGGCTCGGGTATTCTCTTGCAGCTAAGCTAATTATTCAGGCTCTCTTTTGTGGCAGAGCCTATTCAAGGTGATTGACAGATTCCCGGCCGATGAGTGCCGGGTTATCTCTTTCATTCTCATGGGTAATTAAAAATATTACTCTACTTTGTAAATAAATAATTCATACTTTTCATGATGGCTAATATTTGATTTGCAGAACGTTCATGTATTTTTCTTTTAAAGGTTTTTGATGTTTTTTATTTATTTATCAGAATTCTCAGAAGCTATTTTTTTATTTTCCGCATTACATCGCCCCATCCCTGGCGCCAACCGCTAAGAACTAAAAGGTGCGTCACGTTATGCGTAACATCCTTCTGTAACAGCCTTTAAGTGTGATTTTCATCACAATTATGGGCAGGTAAAAGCCTTTAAATAGCGCTGAGTTTTACCCGCTGACTATTGAGGCATTGATGAAAATTAACACTGAATCCTGTGTGATCTCAGGCAAGCAAACCGTTTCCGTTAGCCATCAGGAAATTGAGTGGAATAATAAAGGGACGTTGCTGAAGATTTCCCGGGGAGGCATTTGCGGGTCCGATTTGCATTATTATCAGGAAGGGAGGGTCGGCAACTTTGCCGTAAAAGCCCCAATGATTTTAGGCCATGAAGTTATTGGCACGGTAGTGCATACCGATTCTCCTGAATTACATGAAGGGCAGACGGTCGCTATTAATCCATCCAAACCTTGTGGCCATTGTAAATATTGCCTTAGCCAGGAAGAAAATCAATGCACAACCATGCGCTTCTTCGGCAGCGCAATGTACTTCCCACACGTTGACGGCGGCTTTACCCGCTTTAAAACCGTCGACTGCGCGCAGTGCGTTCCCTATCCCGCTGAAGCGGATGAAAAAGTGATGGTGTTTGCCGAGCCGCTGGCGGTGGCCATCCACGCCGCGCACGAGGCGGGAGATCTGCAGGGCAAGCGCGTGTTTATCTCCGGCGTAGGGCCGATTGGCTGCCTGATCGCCAGCGCGGTAAAAACGCTGGGAGCGGCAGAAATTGTCTGCGCCGATGTCAGCCCGCGCTCGCTTTCGCTGGCCGCGCAGATGGGCGCCGACACGCTGGTGAACCCGCTGCACGATAGCCTGGACGGCTGGAAAGAGGAAAAAGGCTACTTCGATATCAGCTTTGAAGCCTCCGGCCACCCTTCTTCAGTAACCACCTGCCTGGAAGTGACCCGCGCCAAAGGCACCATGGTGCAGGTGGGAATGGGCGGCGCAGTGCCGGAATTCCCCATGATGATGCTCATCGCCAAAGAGATTTCGCTGAAAGGCTCTTTCCGCTTCACCACGGAGTTCAATACGGCCGTTTCCTGGCTGGCTAACAAGGTGATTAACCCGCTGCCGTTGCTGAGCGCAGAGTATGCCTTTACCGACCTGGAGCAGGCGCTGATCTTTGCCGGGGATAAAACCCAGGCCGCGAAAGTCCAGCTGGTTTTCTGAGGCCTGTTAATAAGGATTAAGGCAATGAACGATCTTTTTTCACTGAAAGGCAAGAACATCCTGATTACCGGCTCTGCGCAGGGGCTCGGGTACCTGATGGCTACCGGGCTGGGTCAGTACGGGGCGCAGATTGTCGTCAACGCCAGCACGCCAGCTAAGGTCGAGGCTGCGGTGCAAAAGCTGCGGGGCGAAGGGATCCGCGCCGTGGGCGCCCCGTTCGACGTGACGCAGAAACAAGATGTCGATGCGGCTGTGGAGCGCATTGAGCAGGAAGTGGGCCCGATTGATGTGCTGGTGAACAACGCCGGAATTCAGCGCCGCCATCCTTTTACCGAGTTCCCCGAGCAGGACTGGAATGATGTGATTGCGGTGAACCAGACCGGCGTTTTCCTGGTTTCGCAGGCGGTGACCCGCCGGATGGTGGCGCGCCAGGCCGGGAAGGTGATCAATATCTGCTCTATGCAGAGTGAGCTGGGGCGCGACACGATCACGCCTTACGCCGCCTCGAAAGGCGCGGTGAAGATGCTGACCCGGGGCATGTGCGTTGAGCTGGCCCGCCACAACATTCAGGTCAACGGCATCGCCCCCGGCTACTTCAAAACGGAAATGACTCAGGCGCTGGTGAATGACGAAGCGTTCAGCGGCTGGCTGTGCAAACGGACGCCCGCCGCACGCTGGGGTGATCCGCAGGAGCTGATTGGCGCCGCGGTGTTCCTCTCTTCAAAAGCTTCAGATTTCGTTAACGGGCACCTGTTGTTTGTTGATGGCGGCATGCTGGCCGCCGTTTAACGGCGCGAGTGCCTGCCGAAAAGTGAAGGCGGGTAGACCGAATAAAAGGTGGAGAGCATGGGCCTTCTCTCGCCGCAGAAAGCTGAAAATCAAGCGATTGGTTTTCAGCTTTTTTAAACGCGCTGACTGCCCGACCTGACCACTAACCTGCAGCGCTTCGCGCTGCTTTTTTTGCACTGATAAGAGATAAGCGTATGCCATTACTTATTATTGCCGCAGGCGTCGCCCTGCTGCTGGTCCTGATGATCGGTTTTAAAGTGAACGGCTTTATCGCGCTGGTTCTGGTGGCGGCGGTGGTTGGGTTTGCGGAGGGAATGGATCCCCAGGCGATTCTGCACTCCATTCAAAACGGGATTGGCGGCACCCTCGGCGGGCTGGCGATGATCCTTGGCTTTGGGGCGATGCTCGGGAAGCTGATTTCGGATACCGGGGCGGCGCAGCGCATCGCCACCACCCTGATCGAGGCCTTCGGCGCGAAGCGCGTACAGTGGGCGCTGATGATTGCCGGGCTGGTGGTTGGGATGGCGATGTTCTTTGAGGTCGGCTTTGTGCTGCTTTTGCCGCTGGTGTTCACCGTTGTCGCCTCGTCCGGCCTGCCGCTGCTGTATGTGGGGGTACCGATGGTGGCCGCGCTGTCGGTCACGCACTGCTTCCTGCCGCCGCACCCGGGGCCGACCGCGATTGCCACCATGTATAACGCCAATCTCGGTACCACCCTGCTATACGGGCTGATTATCAGCCTGCCGACTATTATCGTTGCCGGACCGCTGTTCTCCCGTTTGTTAACCCGGTTTGAAAAGCAGCCGCCGGAAGGTCTGTTCAGCTCGCGGGTGTTCAGCGAGGCGGAAATGCCTTCGTTCTGGAACAGCCTGCTGGTGTCCATCACGCCCGTGCTGCTGATGGCCATTGCCGCGCTTTGTAACGTGGTGCTGCCTGAAAAAAGTGGGCTCAGATCTTTCCTCGACTTTATTGGTAACCCGGCGGTCGCGCTGTTTATTGCCCTGACTATCGCCACCTTTACCCTCGGCTGGCGCAAAGGGCGAAGCATGGAGCAGGTGATGAACATCGCCGGGGACTCTATCGGCGCTATCGCGATGATCGTGTTTATCATCGCCGGTGGCGGCGCCTTTAAGCAGGTGCTGGTCGACAGCGGCGTAGGGCAGTACATCGCGCACCTGATGAACGGCGCGCCGCTCTCGCCGCTGCTGATGTGCTGGACGGTAGCTGCTCTGCTGCGTATTGCGCTGGGTTCGGCGACCGTCGCGGCGATCACTACCGCAGGCGTGGTGCTGCCTATCATCAGCGTGACCCACGCCGACCCGGCCCTGATGGTGCTGGCGACCGGGGCGGGGAGCGTGATCGCCTCTCACGTTAACGATCCGGGATTCTGGCTGTTTAAGGGCTACTTTAACCTCAGCGTGGGGGAAACGCTGCGTACCTGGACCGTTATGGAAACGCTGATCTCAGTCATGGGGCTGCTGGGCGTATTGACGATAAATGCCGTTTTGCATTAAATCGTTGTATGACTCGCCGACAGGCCACCGGGTGCGCGCGCTGCGCCCCGGTATAGAGAGGGCCGATGAGAAACCATCGCATTTCTTTGCAGGATATCGCCACGCTGGCTGGCGTAACGAAGATGACCGTCAGCCGCTACATCCGTTCGCCTAAAAAGGTTGCAAAGGAAACCGGGCTGCGCATCGCCCGAATCATGGAAGAGATTGATTACGTGCCCAATCGGGCCCCCGGTATGCTGCTGAATGCCCGCAGCTTTACGCTGGGGGTGCTGATTCCTTCTTTTCAGAACCAGCTCTTCGCCGACATTCTCGCCGGCATTGAGTCCGTCACGTCCGGGCAGAATTACCAGACGCTGATCGCCAACTATAACTACAACCGCGAGTCGGAAGAGGAGTCGGTGATTAACCTGCTCTCCTACAACATCGACGGCATTATTCTCTGCGAGAAGTACCACACCTTCCGCACCGTGAAGTTTTTGCGGTCCGCTGCCATCCCGGTTGTGGAACTGATGGATATTCAGGGCGACCGGCTGGATATGGAAGTGGGGTTTGATAACCGCCAGGCCGCGTTAGACATGGTTGGCACCATGCTGGACAAGCGACAGCGGCGCAGGATCGTCTACCTCGGTTCAAAAGATGACGTGCGCGACGAGCAGCGCTTTCGCGGCTACTGCGATGCCATGACGCAGCGCGGCCTGGAGCCGCAGCGCATCAACCCGAAAGCCATTTCATCCATCCACCTCGGCATGCAGCTGATGCGCGACGCAATGGCGACTTACCCCGATCTGGACGGCGTATTCTGCACGAACGACGATATTGCGATGGGCGCCCTG
Source organism: Enterobacter sp. TMH.L2 (assembly GCF_050847315.1). Taxonomy (NCBI): domain Bacteria; kingdom Pseudomonadati; phylum Pseudomonadota; class Gammaproteobacteria; order Enterobacterales; family Enterobacteriaceae; genus Enterobacter; species Enterobacter sp. TMH.L2. Next base: position 44,863 of record NZ_CP193791.1, read on the forward strand.
CTGCTCTGCCGCGAGCGGGGCCTGCTTGTCCCGGAACAGATCTCGATCGCCGGTTTTCACGGGCTGGAGATGGGGCGCCAGATGATCCCCAGCCTGGCAAGTGTGATCACCCCCCGCTTTGACATTGGCCGGGTGGCGGCCAGAATGCTGCTGGATAAGATCGGCAATGAAGACCTGAACCACAACACCATTGATTTGGGCTACCAGATTTACCACGGGCAGACGCTGTGAGCGGGTTTTGTGAGGCAGGCGCCAGGAAGGGAACACGCCGTTGATGACGCCGCGTATTTTTCCCCTCTCCCTTTTAGGAAGAGGGTCGGGTGAGGGGCTAGTGAATATTATTTCCGGACTGGCTATCGATCGTTGCCAGACCTGAATCTGCGCGGACAAAGCGGGGCGCTCGCAGGCTGTCGATCAGAAGGTTAAACATCGTGATTAACAGAGAGCTGCAATATTTCCGTACCTGGAAGTGGCCAGCATCATCTATGGATGTATAAGATTTGTATCGCGCTGAAAGTTAATAAGGATTATTACGAATTTTTGGAATGTTGCATGAAGTAGATTGCACGCTAAAACATTAATGTGCTTTGGTGGAAATATTTTAATATTCTCAACCAATTATTTTATTTAGATGTTTTTGATATTTTAAACTTGGCGGAAAGTCACAGGAGTCGAACCTGCCCGGCGCCGCTGGCGGCACCAACTGGAGTTGAAGTCCAGCCGCCTCACCGGAGACGACGACCTTCCGCGCCTGCATTGCTACATGGAGGCGGGCGCAGTATACCGGGTTTCATGCTGCTGCCCAATGGGTCAGTAAGAATATATCCTGCGCCTAAAGTGAAATTATTTGCTAAATCAGTCTAACGACCTGGGAATCACTCCGTTGACGCGGTTCGCCAGGCTATGTCTCTTATGGCCTCTCTCGCTGTCAGGCTAATGCCGCCCAGCTGAAAGAAACCGTGGATCACGCCCAGATAGCGCTGGCAGCTTGCCGTAACACCTTGTTCTATAAGCTGGGAATAAAGTAATTCGCCCTCATCGCGCAGGGGATCGTATTCGGCGGTGAGGATATGCACTGGTGGCAGCCCGGCAAAATCTTCGCGCCACAGCGGGCTGGCTTCCGGATGCATCACATCCGTTCCAGGGAAATAAGCTTCAAAGCCACTGAGCAGCGTGTCGCGGGTGATAATGTAGTCTTCGCCGTTCTGCTGGTAGCTTGGTTGCTGAGCGCTGGCGTCGAGCATCGGATAAATCAGCATCAGGCTAGCCGGGAGCCATTCCTTGGCGGCTTTCAGACGCAGGGCGGTTACCAGGGCGATATGCCCGCCCGCGCTGTCTCCGGCAAGCGTGATACGCTCACTATCGACGCCTAAATTCATGGCGTGCTGCCTGATTAATATGGCAGCACGTTCGGCATCATCATGGGCGGCAGGGTAAGTGTGTTCTGGGGCCAGGCGATACTGCACGGCAATGACCCGGCATCCGCTGTGAAAAGCTAACTGGCGGAGCTGATTATCGTGAGTGGCAAACCCGCCGCTGACAAAGCAGCCGCCGTGATAATAAATCACCGTCGGTAGTGTTCCACTGGCGTCGAGTGGGGAAACGACCCGTAACGGCATTCCCTCCAGTGAAATATCTTCCACCTGGACTCTGGTTTCCGTTTCACCGGCCAGCACGGTACTGGCGATATAGCCCGCCCGGCGGTCGGCAAAACTTTGCTGGCGGGAAGAGGGGCGACCGGCGGCAATAAAGTCATTCACCAGCCGGGCAATAGCGGGTTCGAGGGCCATAATACGTCCTTTTACTGGATGAATATCCATATCCTATGCCGACAAACTGGCCAGGTAAACCCATCATTTATGGCGGGCAGGGTTCAGCCAAAAAAGAACCATGCCGTTTTTATCAGCCCATTTTCCACTTCGAAAACGGCCATGCTTTCAATCGGTTCATCGCTTAGGCCGTGGATCTTCTCATGATCGAACACCTTGTTGCCCATTGCGGTGCGGGAAATGATTTCTGCTCGCAGGGCCGGGTTATTGAAGCGGTGATCTTTGTAGAAGGCATACAGGGCATCGTGTCCTGCCAGAGAAGGCGTTACGGCTGGCGGGCGATAGGCGGTGAAATCTTCGCTAAAGCAGGCTGTAAAGGCGTCGAGGTCGTGGGCGTTGTACGCCTCGAACTGGCGGATGACGGGGTCTGTGACTGACATAAAAGTATCCTGATAAGAGAAACTGGCGGGCTGCCAAAATATGGTTGTGTGCCGGGACAGCGTCTCTTGCCCGATGGAAAATGTCTAATGAAAGGAATGGTGACGAGGTTAAGCCTCCTGTCTCTCTTCGCAATACACATTAACAACCGGTTGCATTTCATCCCGTTACAATCCCGTGTCTAAAACAATACAGGGTTGGCAAAAATGAAAAAACTTTTCGGGATGATGTTGGTTGGCGTGGTGGCGTTCTCGGTTGTGGCCTGCTCCAGCAGCTACGTAATGGCGACCAAAAATGGGGAAATGATCGTCACCAAAGGTAAACCAGAGGTGGATAAGCAAACCGGACTGACGCGCTACTATGACGCGCAGGGCGTGGAGCATCAGATCCAAAACGATCAAATCACCCAGCTGATTAAGCGCGGCTGATCGTTAGAAAAGAAAACTACCGGCCAGCGCAAGCTGGCCGGTAGGGCAGTTTTATTCCCCTTCGCCAGGGAATAAGAACGGGTTGATGCTGCTGCGGGCGAAGCCTTCCTGCTCCATGCGGGCGTCAAGCACCAGCGAGGCCAGGTCGTCGGCGACGGCTTCCACTTTCGGGTCCTTTTCCTGATAGAGAATTTTCAGGTAGGTGCCGCAGTCGCCGCAGCTTTCGGCTTTGATCGCCGCCTGTTCGCTGTCCAGCGACCAGTAGTTTAAGTCGCGGGTCTGCTCGCAGTTGCTGCACTTCACGCGCACCACGTGCCATTCGGTTTCGCATAGATTGCAATGTAAATAACGCAGGCCGTTAGTGGTGCCGATGTGCACCATGCTGGAAACCGGAATCGAGCCGCAAACCGGGCAGAACTGGCGCTGTTCGCCATATTCGGCTTTGGCTTTGCCGGGGATAAGCGTCGCCATTTGCGCCCAGTAGAGCGACAGCGCAGCCCAGATAAACGGTGCCTTGTCGCTGCTGACGAGCGCGAAGTCGGCGTTGAACAGCGCGGTGGCCATCTCTTCCAGCTCCTGGGAAGACGCCTTTTCAAGATTTTCAATCACCGCTAACGCCGGGCCGTCCATCTCAGGCTTCAGCTCGGCAATCAGCGACTGCAGCAGGCGCTGCCAGTGCGGGTCGCGCGGCAGGACGTGAATATCCAGCGGCGGCTTGCCGGTTTTAGCTGCTTCGGCAATCAGGGCGGTTAAATCCATCTCCAGGGGGTGGTCGTACAGCACCACTTCCTGCGCGTGGGCAATCAGCGCGGCAAAGCGCAGATAGTCGCCCAGCGGGTTGCTGGCAGCCAGCTCGCGCAGGCGTTCAGCACGGCGGTTGTAGAGATTTTTGAGCCTGGGGAATAATAACGGCGGAATCACTTCCGCCGTGCGTTTCTCGCTCTTCTCCAGCTGATCTTGCGGGATTATGCGAATACTCATTCAGATGACTTTTCCTGTTTCCGGCGGACTTCGCGATACCATTTCGGGTGATGTTTCTTCGCCCACGTCGTGGTAACCCAGCCCTCCACCATCGCGGTGATGGTGCCTTTTACCCAAAGGGCGGCGTAAATATGCACCATGATAACCACAATTAACGCTACCGCGGCAAATGAATGCAGCATTAACGCAAATCGAATAACCGGAATTGGGAAGGCTGGCGCAAAGTAAGGACGCCAGATAATCACGCCGCTCGCCAGCAACAGCACCAGGAAAATAATCGCCGCCCAGAACACGCATTTCTGGCCGAAGTTATAGCGCCCGGTGTCTCCCACTTCCTCGTTGACGACGATCTTACGAATATTCTTCGCCCAAAAGATATCATCCCGATTGATTAGGTTGTGGTGCCAGTAACGGAAAAACATGATGATGAAGGAGGCGAACATCACCACCCCAACGAACGGGTGGAGGATGCGCGCCAGCTGCGGCGTGCCGAGAATGCCCATCAGCCAGTTGAAGGACGGGAAGAAAAAGCCCAGTCCGCTCACCGCCGCCAGCACGAAGCAGAAGGCGGTGATCCAGTGGTTGATGCGCTCGGGCGCGCTATAGCGCTGAATGGTCGGTTGCTTTTTCATTTACGCACCTCGTCGTCGTCATGGTGCAGATTATCGTCCTCTTCATCGGCACGGTTCGGGCCGACCCCAACGTAGTGGAAGACGCTGGCGGCGAAGGTTGCCGCAAAGCCGATGGCGGCCAGCGGTTTCCAGACGCCTTTCCAGAACTTCACGGTTGGGCTGATGGACGGGTTCTCCGGCAGGCCGTGATACAGCGTCGGCTTGTCCGCATGGTGCAGCACGTACATCACGTGCGTCCCGCCAACGCCTGCCGGATCGTACAAACCTGCGTTGTCATAACCACGGGTTTTCAGTTCCGCCACGCGCTCGCCGGCGAGGGTCTTCATATCCTCTTTCGAGCCGAAATGAATCGCCCCGGTCGGACAGGTTTTCACGCATGCAGGCTCCTGGCCCACGGTGACGCGGTCTACGCACAGGGTGCATTTGTAGACGCGGTTGTCCTCCGGGTTCAGGCGCGGCACGTCGAACGGGCAGCCCGCAATGCAATAGCCGCAGCCGATGCACTGTTCGGACTGGAAGTCGACGATGCCGTTGGCATACTGAATAATAGCCCCTTCCGACGGGCACGCCTTCAGGCAGCCCGGATCCGCGCAGTGCATACAGCCGTCTTTGCGGATCAGCCATTCCAGTTTGTCGTTCTGCTCCACTTCCGAGAAGCGCATCACCGTCCAGGATTTGGCGGTCAGGTCCGCCGGGTTGTCGTACACCCCGACGTTGTGCCCCACTTCATCACGGATGTCGTTCCACTCCGAGCACGCCACCTGGCAGGCCTTACAGCCGATGCAGGTGGTGACGTCGATAAGCTTGGCGACCTCTTGCTGGTGATCCCGCGCCTGAGGCGCGGGCGTGAAGCCGTTAGTGGCGGAACGACGGATAATGTCCTGAGATTGATAAGCCATAATTCGTCTCCGTTACACCTTTTCCACGTTGACCAGGAACGCCTTGAACTCTGGCGTTTGCGTGTTGGCATCCCCGACAAACGGCGTCAGGGTGTTGGCGATAAAGCCTTTCTTCGCCACGCCCTCGTAACCCCAGTGAATCGGGATCCCGATGGTGTCCACTTTCTGGCCGTGAACGTCCAGCGTGCGGATACGCTTGGTCACCACCGCTTTGGCCTTGATGTAGCCGCGGTTGGAGGAGACCTTCACCGTGTCGCCGTGGGCGATGCCGAGCTTGTTGGCAAGCTTCTCGCCAATCTCGACAAACTGCTCCGGCTGCGCGATGGCGTTCAGCAGCGCGTGCTTGGTCCAGTAGTGGAAGTGCTCCGTCAGACGATAGGTGGTGCCGACATACGGGAACTTGTCGTGCGTGCCCATCGCCTCCAGGTCATCTTTAAACACGCGTGCCGCCGGGTTGGAGACCACGTTCGGGTGCAGCGGGTTGGTACCCAGCGGCGTTTCAAACGGCTCGTAGTGTTCCGGGAACGGCCCTTCTGCCATCTTGTCGAGGGCAAACAGGCGACCCAGGCCTTCCGGCTGCATGATAAACGGCCCGACGCCGCTGTCCGGCGCAGCGGTGCTGTAGTCCGGCACGTCGATGCCGCCCCATTTCGCGCCATCCCAGGAGATCAGGCGGCGTTTTTCATCCCACGGTTTACCCGACGGATCGGCGGAGGCACGGTTATACAGAATGCGGCGGTTAAGCGGCCACGCCCATGCCCAGCCGAGCGTATTGCCCAGGCCTGACGGGTCGGCGTTGTCGCGGCGTGCCATCTGGTTGCCGTCCGGCGTCCAGCTCCCGGCGAAGATCCAACAGCCGCTGGACGTTGTCCCGTCGTCGCGCAGCTGAGCAAAGGAGCTGAGCTGCTGCCCTTTTTTCACCAGCACCGCGCCGGTGGCCGGGTCAATCAGGTCTGCCAGCGCCTTGCCGTTGCTTTCCATGGCCACTTCTTCCGGCGCCGGGTTATCCGGGGTCAGGTACTGCCAGGTCATGTTCAGTACCTGCTCAGGCACTTTGCCGCCGTCGCGCTCGTACATGCGGCGCAGGCGGGTGAAGATGCCGGAGAGGATTTCGCCGTCGTTCAGCGCTTCCCCCGGCGCATCCGCCCCCTTCCAGTGCCACTGCAGCCAGCGCCCGGAGTTGACGATGGAGCCGTTCTCTTCCGCGAAGCAGGTGGATGGCAGGCGGAACACCTCGGTCTGGATTTGCGACGGATCAACGTCGTTCATCTCGCCGTGGTTCTGCCAGAAGTTGGAGGTTTCGGTGTTCAGCGGGTCAATGGTGACCAGGAACTTCAGCTTCGAAAGCGAGGCCACGACCTTGTTCTTGTTAGGGAACGAGGCCACCGGGTTAAAGCCCTGGCACAGATAACCGTTGACCTTGCCCTGGCTCATCATCTCGAAGTACTGCAGCACGTCGTAGCCTTTGTCCCACTTCGGCAACCAGTCGTAGCCCCAGTTGTTTTCTTTCGTCGCTTTGTCGCCAAAGAAGGCTTTCATCATCGAGACGAAGAATTTCGGGTAGTTGCCCCAGTAGTTCACCTGGCCTTTCAGCAGCGGTTTCGGCGTGTTGGCCGCCAGATAGCTGTCGATATCCACCTGTTTTTCGCTGGGCAGGTTCATGTAACCCGGCAGGCTGGTGGAAAGCAGGCCGAGGTCGGTCAGACCCTGAATGTTGGAGTGGCCACGCAGGGCGTTAACGCCGCCGCCCGCCATCCCCATGTTGCCGAGCAGCAGCTGGATCATCGCCATGGTGCGGATGTTCTGCGCGCCGATGGAGTGCTGTGTCCAGCCCAGGGCGTACAGGAACGATGCGGTTTTGTCCGCCACGCTGGTTTCGGCGATGTACTCGCACACCTTCAGGAAGTCTTCCTTCGGCGTACCGCAGATGCTGGTGACCACATCCGGCGTGTAGCGGGAAATATGCTCTTTCAGCAGGTTCCACACGCAGCGCGGGTGCTGAAGCGTCAGATCGCGTTTGGCGAAGCCTTCTTCATCCAGCTCGTAGTTCCAGGTGGTTTTGTCGTACTTGCGGTTTGCCGCGTCGTAGCCGGTGAACAGGCCGTCGTCGAAGCCGAAGTCCTCACGCACAATCAGGTTGGCGTTGGTGTAAGACTCGACGTATTCGCGATTGAATTTGTTGTTGTTTATCAGGTACAGCAGGACGCCCGACAGGAATGCAATGTCGGTCCCGGAACGGATAGGCGTGTAGAAATCCGCCACCGAAGCGGTTCGCGTAAAGCGAGGATCGATCACAATCAGCTTCGCGCCGTTGTGAATTTTGGCTTCCATCGCCCAGCGGAATCCCACCGGATGCGCTTCTGCCGCGTTCCCACCCATTACCACGATGAGGTTGGCGTTTTTGATATCAACCCAGTGATTGGTCATCGCACCGCGACCAAATGTTGGAGCAAGACTTGCTACCGTTGGTCCGTGTCAGACACGCGCCTGGTTATCCACGGCAAGCATGCCGAGGGCGCGGGAAAATTTCTGGGTTAAATAGCCGGTTTCGTTGCTGGACGCGGAGGCGCAAAGCATCCCCGTGGAGAGCCAGCGGTTGACCGTGGTGCCCTGGTCGTTCTTTTCGATGAAGTTGGCGTCGCGGTCTTCTTTCATCAGCTTCGCGATGCGGTTAAAGGCATCGTCCCAGCTGATTGGCTGCCATTTATCGGAGCCTGGCGCGCGGTAAGAAGGCGTTTTCAGGCGGCTTTCGGAGTGGATGAAGTCCACCAGACCGGCCCCTTTCGGGCACAGCGCGCCGCGGTTTACCGGGTGGTCCGGGTCACCTTCGATATGGAAAATTGAGGCTTTTGCGTTTTTTGCGCCGTCGCCGAGGCTATACATCAATAGCCCACAGCCCACGGAGCAGTATGTGCAGGTGTTACGGGTTTCACGGGTGCGCAGCAGCTTGTACTGCCGGGTTTCCGCTAGCGCAGCGCCGGGGGCAAAACCCAGTGCTGCTGCCGTGGTGCCTGCCATACCGCCAGCGCAGATCTTAAAGAACTGCCTTCTGCTGACCTGCATGGATCGCTCCTTACATTTCGACATTTCACATTGCTTAGGATTTATTTTGCGGGGTAACCCGCAAAGGTTCACAATTAGAACCAGTATAGATTTTGATGGCTTTCTTCCCTTCATCCGGAAGGGGTATTAAGTAGAATACCACAATGGTCCTGAGGGTGTTCTCGAATGGTTAAAACTAAGTGAACAAATTTCGCTACTCTGAAAAAGAAACTGTGGCGCAGATCACCGGCGCGCGCACGATTGATCTTTGGCACCGGGGCAATCTCACCGTGGCAGAAACCGACTGGCTGGCGGAGGAAGTGCCCGTGGCGCTGGTTTACAACGGCATTTCACACGTTGTGATGATGGCATCGCCTAAAGACCTCGAAGCGTTTGCCCTCGGGTTTTCGCTGTCCGAAGGCATCATTGAAAGCCCTGCGGAGATTTATGGGATGGATGTGTCGCCGTCCTGCAACGGTATTGAAGTGCAAATTGAGCTGTCCAGCCGCCGCTTTATGGGGCTGAAAGAGCGCCGGCGAGCGCTGGCCGGGCGAACCGGCTGCGGCGTTTGCGGCGTCGAGCAGTTAAACGACATTGGCCGCCCGGTTCCGCCGCTGCCGTTTACCCAGACTTTTGCCCTGGAGAACCTGGATGCGGCGCTGAAAAAAATGCGTGACTACCAGCCCGTCGGCGAGCTGACCGGCTGTACCCATGCGGCACTTTGGCTAGATCCAGAGGGCCACATCCTCGACGGAAGGGAAGATATTGGCCGCCACGTAGCGCTGGATAAAATGCTCGGCGTTCGCAGCCGTAACCCGTGGCACAACGGCGCTGCGCTGGTGTCGAGCCGGGCTAGCTATGAAATGGTGCAGAAGGCCGCGATGTGCGGCATTGAAATCCTGTTCGCGGTGTCTGCGGCGACCTCATTAGCGGTTGAAGTTGCGCAGCGGACAAATCTCACGCTGGTGGGCTTTAACCGGCCTGGGCGGGCAACGGTTTATACGCATCCTGAGCGGCTCCGCTAGGTTTTCCCCTCATCCCGGCCCTCTCCCCAAAGGGGAGAGGGAGGAAAGAAGTGGAAGATGAAGCAATCCTCTCCCCATAGGAGCGAGGGAGGAAAGAAGTGAAAGGTGGAGCAATCCTCTCCCCAGGCGAGCCAGGAGAAAATATCTAACAGGCAACGCTAACTCGTCCCCTCTCCCTGCCAGGGAGAGGGTTAAGGTGAGGGTCAATCCTCAGAACAGGCCCAGCGGCTTATCGGAATAGCTCACCAGCAGGCACTTCGTCTGCTGATAATGCTCCAGCATCATCTTATGGGTTTCGCGCCCAATCCCGGACTGTTTGTAGCCCCCGAACGCCGCGTGCGCCGGGTAGGCGTGATAACAGTTGGTCCACACGCGCCCGGCCTGAATGCCGCGCCCCATTTTATACGCCAGGCTGCCGTTACGGCTCCACACGCCCGCGCCCAGGCCGTATTCCGTGTCGTTTGCCAGCTCCAGCGCCTCTTCCACGGTTTTAAACGTAGTGACGGCGAGCACCGGCCCGAAAATTTCCTCCTGGAACACACGCATGTTGTTTTTACCGAACAGGATGGTCGGCTCAAGGTAGTAGCCCGCCTGCAGGTCGCCCGTCAGCGCTTTTCTGCGCCCGCCAGTAAGTACATCCGCACCTTCTTTCTTGCCGATGTCGATGTAGTTGAGGATGGTTTCCATCTGCCCCTGAGACACCTGCGCGCCCATCTGGGTGCGACTGTCCAGCGGGTTGCCGGAGCGAATGGCTTCTACGCGGCGGATCGCGCGTTCAATGAAACGTTCGTAGATGGACTCCTGCACCAGCGCGCGGCTTGGGCAGGTGCAGACCTCGCCCTGGTTGAAGGCGAACAGCGCAAAGCCTTCTAGCGCCTTGTCGAAGAAGGCGTCTTCCTCTTCCATTACGTCGGCGAAGAAGATGTTCGGGGATTTGCCGCCCAGCTCCAGCGTGACCGGGATAATGTTCTGGGTGGCGTACTGCATGATCTGCTGGCCGACTTCGGTGGAGCCGGTAAACGCCACTTTAGCGATGCGTTTGGAGGTCGCCAGGTATTCACCTATTTCACCGCCCGCGCCGTTGACCACGTTAACCACGCCCGGCGGCAGCAGGTCGCCAACCAGCTCCATCAGCAGCAGCACGGAGAGCGGGGTCAGTCGCGCAGGCTTCAGTACGATGCAGTTGCCCGCCGCCAGCGCCGGGGCCATTTTCCAGCTCGCCATCAGCAGTGGGAAGTTCCACGGGATGATCTGCGCCACCACGCCAAGCGGTTCGTGGAAGTGATAGGCGACGGTGTCTTTATCCACCTCGCTGATGCCGCCTTCCTGGGCACGAATGCAGGAGGCGAAGTAGCGAAAGTGGTCGATAGCCAGAGGCACGTCGGCGGCGCTGGTTTCGCGAATCGGTTTGCCGTTGTCCCAGGTTTCCGCCGTCGCCAGCAGCTCAATGTTTTGCTCCATGCGGTCGGCAATTTTTAGCAGGATAGACGCGCGCTCCTGCACGGACATCTGTCCCCAGCCCTTTTTAGCCGCGTGGGCAGCATCCAGCGCCAGGTCGATGTCGGCCTTGCCGGAGCTGGCGATTTCGCACAGCGGCTGGCCGGTTACCGGGGTGAGGTTTGCATAGTACTGGCCGCCAACCGGGGCAACCCACTGGCCGCCGATGTAGTTGTCGTAACGGGGTTTAAGTTTGAGCGGGAAACCATACTCGCCGGGAATAATACGGGTATCGGGAGGATTATTTGTCATGGCCGTCTCCTTGTGATGGTTCACTCACAAGGGTAGTTCGGGCTGTCTGTTTCTTCGCCATTTCGCGTCGGCTTTACGACATGCTTCACGGATTCCCTGGGGAAGAGGACAGACCTCTTCCCGCAGAATGGAATATTACGCCGGTAAAAATAGCGCCTTATCGCGCAGCAGATGGTCGTTGCCGCGCCGCCGGGTGAAGCCAATTTTGTCGAAATACTCCAGAATCTGAATCGCCAGTTTGCGGCCCACGCCCAACCTGTCGCGGAAGTCGGCGGCGTTGGTCGCGCCGTGGGTTTGATCCAGCTCGCGGATCAGATCGGCAAACGCCTGCAGGCGATCGTTCCGATAATAACGATCTTTCAGAATCGCGGTGACCAGCCCTTGCTGAGCGGCGGATCTTAGCAGCTGGCGCATGACCTGCTCTTCTTCACCGGTTTCTTTGGCCAGGTCACGGACCCACCACGGCTCGTCGCCGAACAGGGCGTCGACTTTATCCCACACGGCCTGCTGTGCTGAGGAAAACCCAGGTTCATGTCCCGGCAGATGCAGCCAGCCCTGGCGGCTCATTATTAGGCCTTCACCGCGCATTTTTTCGATGAGCGACAGTACCAGGCCTTCATCCTCTGCGGGCAGCGCCATACGGCGCAGGCGTTCTCGCCCCGGCCCCGGCTGATCGTCGTGTTGCTGGTGGTAGCGAGCCAGCGCGTCGAGCAGTTTTTGCTGCCAGAGAGCGGCCACGTCCGGGCTTAACAGCGCGTTGCCCGCCTGCAAGTATCCCGGCTTCGCAAGTAAGGCCTGAAGCCCTTGCGTTGTTAACTGACGCGCCCAGCTAAATTCGTTGAGCAAAACGGCGCCTCGCGTCAGGTGAGATCCCAGCGCTTGCTGGTCATCGGTGGTTTCTGCCAGCTCACCCAGCCAGCTCAGGAAGGCAGGCTGGCGTTTACCACGGCGTGGCGCATGAAGCTGCACGGCACGGGCTCCGGCGAGCGTGATGCGCGCGCTGATATCGCGCAGCACCAGGCGGTCGTTATCCGCCAGCCACAGCGGGACATCCAGCACCAGCTCGGCCAGATTACCTTCGAGCAGCGAAACTCGCCCGGTCACGTGGCGGGCAGAATGGTGAATATGCAGCGGCTGCCATTGCTGGAGCGGCTGCAGCGTTTGCAGCTCGACGATGACGCGCTCAACCGGCTGCAGCGGTTTGTCGCTCAGCAGCCAGTCGCCCCGGCTTATGTCGGTTTTTTCCGCGTCACCGCTGATGTTCAGCGCAATACGCTGCCCGGCCATCGCGCGGGTTACCGGCTGGTTTTGAGCGTGGAGGCCGCGCACGCGCATCGGTTTTTCTGCGCCCGTCAGCCAGAGTGAATCGCCGATATTGACTTCGCCGCTCAGCGCCGTGCCGGTCACAACCAGCCCTGCGCCCTTGACCGTAAAGGCGCGGTCGATGGCGAGGCGGAAGCGATGTGCCGTGGCATGAGGGCGTTCGCCCAGCCCTTTGAGATGCTGCTGTAGCGCCTCGACGCCTTCCCCGCTGGTGGAGGCGGTCACAAAGATTGCGGCCTGGGTATCACCCAGTAATGCAGTAACTTCATCGCGGACTTCCGCAATGCGGCTGTCGCTCACGCGGTCGGCTTTAGTCAGCGCGACTGTGATCTGCGGGTTGCCGGTCAGCTGTAAAATCGCAAGATGTTCGCGGGTTTGCGCCATCACGCCATCATCGCAGGCGATGACCAGCAGGGCATGATCGATGCCGCCGACGCCAGCCAGCATGTTGGCCAGAAACTTTTCATGCCCGGGCACGTCGATAAAGCCGATAACCCGGCCATCCGGCTGCGGCCAGTAGGCGTAGCCGAGGTCGATGGTCATGCCGCGTTTTTTCTCTTCCGGCAGGCGGTCTGCGTTCACGCCGGTCAGCGCCTGAAGTAGGGTGGTTTTGCCGTGGTCGACGTGCCCGGCGGTGGCGATAATCACTGGGCGAGTCCCTCCAGCAGCAGCGCTTCGTTTTCGAGGCAGCGCAAATCCAGCCACAGGCGGCCCTCGGCCACGCGGCCAATCACCGGCCTTTCCAGCGCGCGCAGAGTTTGCGTCAGCGAGGCGAGCGTTGTGCCACGTCCATCTTTTGGCGTGAAGGTCAGAGCGGCACCGGGCAGGCGATCAACGGGTAAAGAGCCGCTGCCGATTTGCGACATGCACGCTTCAACGCGCACGTCGAACCGCTTGCCAAAGCGCTCTTCAAATGCGGGCAGCAGGCGGCTGGCCTGCCGGTGGATATCTTCGGCGCTGCGGGTCAGCAGGCGCAGGGTTGGCAGGCGTTCAACCAGCGTTTCCGGGTGCTGGTACAGCCGCAGTGTGGCTTCCAGCGCCGCCAGCGTCATTTTGTCGGCCCGCAGCGCACGCTTCAGGGGGTGGCTCTGAATGCGCTCGATCAACGCCTTTTTGCCGACGATAATCCCGGCCTGCGGGCCACCGAGCAGTTTATCGCCGGAGAAGCTCACCAGGCTCACGCCATCGGCGATCAGCTGCTGCGGCATCGGCTCTGGCGGCAGGCCCCACTGGCTTAAATCCACCAGCGAGCCGCTGCCCAGATCGGTGACGACCGGCAGGCCTAGTTCGTTGCCCAGCGTAACCAGCTCGGCCTCGCTAACGGCTTTGGTGAAGCCTTCAATGTGGTAATTGCTGGTGTGGACCTTCATCAGCAGCGAGGTATTTTCCCCTGCTGCCGCGCGGTAATCTTTCAGGTGCGTGCGGTTGGTGGTGCCGACTTCAACCAGCCCGCAGCCCGCCTGACGCATGACGTCGGGGATGCGAAACGCGCCGCCAATCTCCACCAGTTCGCCGCGAGAAACCACCACTTCACCGCCGTCTGCGCAGGCCGCCAGCATCAACAGAACCGCCGCCGCATTGTTATTGACGATGCAGGCGTCTTCCGCCCCGGTCAGCTCACAAAGCAGGTCGGCGATGGCGCGATCCCGGTGGCCGCGCCCGGCATCGTCCAGTGAATATTCCAGCGTGACGGCGGAGCGCATGGATTCCGTCACTGCCGCGATAGCTTCTTCAGCCTGTAATGCCCGGCCAAGATTGGTGTGCAGCACGGTACCGGTCAGGTTGAACACGGGCTGGAGAGCGCTGCGCTGGCTGGCCTCGAGCACGCTACGCGTTTTCTTCGCCCAGTCCTCGCTCCAGTCCGGCAGCTTGCTTGCCGAGCGGATGTGCTCGCGCGCTTCGTTTTGCAGCGTTCTCAGCGTGGCAACCACGCGGGTATGGCCGAACTCGGCAAGCAGGGCGGTAAAGGCGGCTTCGCGCAGCAGGCGGTCGGTCGCCGGAAGATGGCTAAAAAGTGTTTGAGCTGTCGTCATGGCAAGGACTGAATTAAGAAATTTGTGGGCGATATTACAGGGGACAGCGTCCCCTGTCCTGGCCGCAGATCATGCCGCGGGCGGTTCGGTACGGGCAAAACTCTCGCGCTGGAACAGCTGTTCTACCAGCTTGACCAGGTGAGGGCGGTTCACGCACCAGCCCGGTGAAACGCGGCGGAAATTAAGATAGCCCACTGCGCAGGCCGCGGAAATACTGGCCAGATCGAGCGGCTCGGCGGCCAGGGTGCCGTCGGCGGCGTATTCTTCCAGCAGGTCGAGGGCGCGGCCAATCTTCTCGCGCTGACGCACCAGGACTTCTTCAGACTGCTGTTCCGCCGGGCGCAGTTTCTCACGCACCGACGTTAACGCCGCGTCCAGAATGCCGTCGGAAAGCGCCTCAAGCTGGCGCACTTTCAGCGCCGCTTTTGGGTCGTGCGGAATGAGCTCTGGCGCAATGTTTAGCAGCTCAAGGTATTGGGCGATGATCGGCGAATCAAACCAGCGCTCGCCTTCATCGGTGATAAGCGTAGGGACTTTGCCTAGCGGGTTGTACTGCGGAGCCGGGCTGTCGCCAACCCACGGGTTGACGTTAATAAATTCAAAACTGAGGCCTTTTTCAAGCAGGATGACCGAGATCTTTCGCACGTAGGGGCTGGTGTAATTACCGATCAGTTTCATGACATTATCCGTTTTTGCCAACTTGAGGTAAGTATGAAACAGATACCCAACATTGGTGAAAAAGTCTACGCCTGCTGCGCTTTTATGTAATCAACGAAGGCACGCAGCGCGCTGGGCATGTATTGCCGATTTGGGTAATAGAACTGGAACGGCGGCAGCGCAGGCAGCCAGTCTTCGAGCATTGAAACCAACCTGCCGCTTGCCAGGTGTTCTTCTACCTGCTGCTGATAGAGATAGCCGATGCCTGCGCCGCACAGCACCGCTCCCAGCTCAGAGTCGAGATCGTCCACGATGATGTTGCCGCACGGCGTCACTTCCAGCTTGCCCTCCGGCCCGTAAAACTCCCAGCAATAGGGGCGGCCGCTGTGAAAACGAAAGATGACGCTGCAGTGGTTAACCAGCTCGCGAGGGTGCATTGGCGCAGGGTTTTGCGCCAGGTATTCCGGCGTGGCGACGACGCAAATCCTCGCTTTTGGGCCGATGGGAACGGCAATCATGTCTTTTTCCACCGTGGTGCTCAGCCGTATCCCTGCGTCGTACTCCTGCCTCACGATGTCCACCAGCCTGTCGTCGGTGGTCACTTCGACTTTGATGTCGGGATAGCGGGCGGTAAACCCGGCGACCAGCGGCATCAGCACAAGGCGTGAAGCCAGCCGCGAACTGTTGATTTTGAGGGTGCCCATCGGCGTGTCCCGAAACGAGTTCACCTCATCGAGAATAGTATGAATCTCGTCGCAGGCCGGGCGCAGGCGCTCGTAGAGGTTGTTGCCAGCCTCGGTCAGCGAGACGCTGCGGGTGGTGCGGTTGAACAGCCGAATTTTCAGGCGCTGCTCGAGCTGTTTGATGCCGTGGCTGATCGCCGAAGGAGACAGCCCCAGCTCGTCTCCGGCGGCGCGAAAGCTTTTGTGCCGCGCCACGGCGATAAAGGTCGCGAAGTCGGTAAAATTCAGCGCCATTAGTGAAAATCCTTCATTAACCCATCTCAAATACTACGTTTTACAGAATTATCCAGCGGTCGTAAAGTGAACGTACATCCCCACTGTCTGAGATAACTCCATGAAATCAGAGAATATGTATATTGTTTGGGCGCACCCGCGCAGTGAGTCGCTAACCGCGCAGGTGGTGCAGGAAATTCAGGGCGAGGCGGCCGAGTGCGGCATTAACGTCTCCTCCCTCGATCTGTACCGCAGCGGCTTTAACCCGGCGCTGGGCATGGAAGATGAGCCGGACTGGAACAACCCGCAGAAACAGTATTCCCCGGAAGTTCATCGCTTGTTTGGCGAGTTAGAAGATAAAGACACCGTGGTGATCGTGTTCCCGGTGTGGTGGTACAGCTTCCCGGCCATGCTCAAAGGCTATCTGGATCGCGTGTGGAACTTCGGCCTGGGCTACGGGCCAGGCAGCACGCTGGGCAATAAGAAAATCCGCTGGGTGGCGCTGGTCGGCGGCTCACAGGCCGGGTTTGTGAAATATGGCTGGGAAAAAAACATGGCCGATTATATTCACGGCTCAATGGGATATTTGGGCGTGGAAGATGCAAAAATTGAGTTCCTCTATAACACCATCGGCGTGGAAGAGGGGATTGGCGACAGCGACGCCCATTACCAGCAGCTGTTTGCTCAGGCGCGCGGCATTGTCGCGGACTTAGATAACTAACTTTTCATTCCAGCGCGGCATTCAACGTCGCGCTTTCTGCCAGCCGCTTCGCTGTAATTTACTTTCATCCCTTTCTTGCCCGCCGTTTGTTGTCAACGCCCAGATTTTAACTGGATCACATTAGGATTAATCTGCCCCAAAATACTTTGTGAAGTAGGTCACAAATAAATAACAAAGACGTCATAACAAAATGTGATTTTAGTCACATTAAAAGGTCAGTCAGGGTTAAAAATTCCACGGTGTACTTTTTTTACACTGCAATTATGTGATCGTCATCACTCAATGTGGAAGGTGGATCCCTGAGTATTAGTGATCTAAATCACATAATTAGGCGGTTGCTGGACAGATTAACGATTCAGTGCCAGATTCGCGTCACTTTACTGCATAAGGCCGGCGACCCTGCCGCTACGTTAACAATAAACCTCGGGCTGCTTTTCAGCGCGGAACACCAACAAGGGGTATGTGTATGTCATCCGATATCAAGATCAAAGTGCAAAGCTTTGGTCGTTTCCTCAGCAATATGGTTATGCCAAATATCGGGGCGTTTATCGCCTGGGGTATTATCACGGCCTTATTTATTCCTACCGGATGGTTGCCAAACGAAACGCTGGCGAAGCTGGTAGGCCCGATGATCACTTACCTGCTGCCGCTGCTGATCGGCTTTACCGGTGGTCGCCTGATTGGCGGTGACCGCGGCGGCGTGGTGGGTGCGATTACTACCATGGGCGTTATCGTCGGGGCAGATATGCCGATGTTCCTCGGCGCAATGATTGCGGGTCCTCTGGGCGGCTGGGCAATCAAGCACTTCGACAAATGGGTCGACGGTAAAATCAAATCCGGCTTTGAAATGCTGGTGAACAACTTCTCTGCCGGTATCATCGGGATGATCCTGGCGATTCTGGCATTCCTCGGCATCGGCCCGGCGGTTGAAGTCCTGTCCAAAGTTCTGGCGGCAGGCGTTAACTTCATGGTTGTGCACGACATGCTGCCGCTGGCGTCTATCTTTGTAGAACCAGCTAAGATCCTGTTCCTGAACAACGCCATCAACCACGGTATCTTCTCGCCGCTGGGTATTCAGCAGTCCCACGAGCTGGGCAAATCCATCTTCTTCCTGATTGAAGCGAACCCGGGTCCGGGTATGGGTGTTCTGCTGGCGTACATGTTCTTTGGGCGCGGTAACGCTAAGCAGTCTGCGGGCGGCGCGGCAATCATCCACTTCCTGGGCGGTATCCACGAAATTTACTTCCCGTACGTGCTGATGAACCCACGTCTGATCCTGGCCGTTATCCTCGGCGGTATGACCGGCGTGTTCACCCTGACCGTGCTGAACGGCGGCCTGGTGTCTCCGGCTTCCCCGGGTTCTATCCTGGCGGTACTGGCAATGACGCCGAAAGGCGCGTACTTCGCTAACATCGCGGCTATCTGTGCGGCAATGGTTGTCTCCTTCGTGGTCTCCGCCATCTTGCTGAAAACCAGCAAAGTGAAAGAAGAAGACGACATCGAAGCTGCGGCTCGCCGTATGCAGGAAATGAAAGCCGAATCCAAAGGTGGCTCAGCGCCGCTGGCGGTAGGTGCTGGCCTGTCTAACGACCTGAGCCACGTGCGTAAAATCATCGTTGCCTGCGACGCAGGGATGGGGTCCAGCGCCATGGGCGCAGGCGTGCTGCGTAAGAAAGTGAACGACGCTGGCCTGAAAAATATCTCCGTGACCAACTGCGCGATCAACAGCCTGCCGGACGACGTTGACCTGGTGATTACCCACCGCGACCTGACCGAGCGTGCGATGCGCCAGGTGCCGCAGGCGCAGCATATCTCCCTGACCAACTTCCTCGACAGCAGCCTGTACGCTAACCTGGTTGAGCGTCTGGTGGCTTCCCAGAATCTGAGTCAGAAAGAAGAAAAAGTCATGCACAGCCTGGAAGACAGCTTTGTTTCCAGCGAAGACGCGGTGTTCAAGCTGGGCGCGGGTAACGTGTTCCTCGGCCTGAAAGCCAGCAACAAAGAAGAAGCGATTCGCTTCGCTGGTGAACAGCTGGTGAACGGCGGCTACGTGCAGCCGGAATACGTGGACGCGATGTTTGAGCGCGAGAAACTGACCCCGACCTACCTGGGTGAAGGTATCGCGGTTCCTCACGGCACCGTGGAAGCAAAAGACCGCGTGCTGAAAACCGGCGTGGTGTTCTGCCAGTACCCGGAAGGCGTTCACTTCGGTGAAGAGCCGGAAGACGTGGCTCGCCTGGTGATCGGTATTGCAGCCCGCAATAACGAACACATCCAGGTCATCACCAGCCTGACCAACGCGCTGGATGATGAGTCGGTGATTGAGCGCCTGGCGCACACCACCAGCGTCCAGGAAGTGCTGGATTTGCTGGCCGGTAAGAAATAAGACCCTGCCCCTCACCCCTGAGGGGCAGCAGGTGCAAAGCATTACTCCCTCTCCCCTTTTGGGAGAGGGCTAGGGTGAGGGGATTCGCATACAGTATCCTTACCCCAGCCCTCACGGGTGAAATAATCAGGAAGGTTAACGCAATGAAAGCATTACATTTTGGTGCAGGTAATATCGGTCGTGGCTTTATCGGTAAACTGCTGGCGGACGCCGGTCTGCAGCTGACTTTTGCCGACGTAAACCAGGTGGTTCTGGATGCCCTGAACGCGCGTCACAGCTACCAGGTTCACGTAGTCGGCGAGCAGCAGCAGATTGATACCGTCTCCAACGTGAATGCCGTCAGCAGCATCGGCGACGACGTTGTGGCCCTTATCGCTCAGGTTGATCTGATCACCACCGCCGTCGGCCCGGTTGTGCTGGAGCGCATCGCACCAACGCTTGCCAAAGGCCTGGAACTGCGCCGTGCGAACGGCAACGAAACGCCGCTGAACATCATCGCCTGTGAAAACATGGTGCGTGGCACCAGCCAGCTGAAAGAGCACGTCAAGAAAGCGCTGTCTGCTGACGCGTGGGCGTGGGTAGAGCAGCACGTTGGCTTTGTCGATTCTGCAGTTGACCGCATCGTTCCGCCGTCTGAATCCGCCACTAACGATCCGCTGGAAGTGACCGTGGAGACCTTTAGCGAGTGGATTGTCGATAAAACCCAGTTTAAAGGTGACCTGCCGAACATTCCTGGCATGGAACTTACTGATAATCTTATGGCGTTTGTCGAGCGCAAGCTCTTCACGCTGAATACCGGGCATGCTATAACCGCGTACCTCGGTCAGCTGGCCGGGCACCAGACTATCCGCGATGCCATTCTTGATGAGAAAGTGCGCGCCGTAGTGAAAGGGGCGATGGAAGAGAGCGGTGCGGTGCTGATTAAGCGCTACGGCTTTGAAGCCGACAAACATGCCGCGTACATCAAGAAAATCCTCGGTCGTTTCGAAAACCCGTATCTGAAGGATGACGTGGAACGCGTTGGCCGCCAGCCGCTGCGTAAACTCAGCGCGGGTGACCGCCTGGTTAAGCCGCTGCTGGGGACGATTGAGTACGGTTTGCCTCACGCTAACCTGATCAAAGGGATTGCGGCGGCAATGCACTACCACAGCGAGCAGGACCCGCAGGCGCAGGAGCTGAAGCAGCTTCTGGCAGATAAAGGCCCGCAGGCGGCGCTGGCGGAAGTGTCCGGTCTGGATGTAAACAGCGAAGCCGTGACTGAGGCGGTGAAGGCGTATAACGCCATAGCGTAACCCTATGCAGGCGCGGTGGATACCGCGCCTGAAACATGTTTAGTGATGCAGGCAAAAATGGAAGAAACCCAGGCCTTTGAAAACCGCGTGCTTGAGCGACTGAATGCCGGCAAAACCGTAAGAAGCCTGCTGATTGCTGCCGTCGAGCTGTTAACCGAAGCGGTAAATATCCTGGTGCTGCAGGTGTTCCGCAAGGACGACTACGCGGTGAAATATGCGGTTGAGCCACTGCTGGACGGCGACGGCCCGCTGGGCGACCTGTCGGTACGCCTGAAGCTTATCTACGGGCTGGGCGTGTTGAACCGCGCCGAGTACGAAGACTGCGAGCTGCTCATGGCGCTCCGGGAAGAGCTGAACCACGACGGCAACGAGTACAGCTTCACCGATGACGAAATGCTTGGCCCGTTTGGCGAGCTGCACTGCGTGACGGCGCTGCCGCCGACGCCGACCTTCGTTGATGGCAGCGATCCTGAACTGCTGGCGATGCAACGTCAGCGCTATATGCAAATCGTTCGCTCCACGATGGTCCTTTCCCTGACTGAGCTGATCTCCCGGATCAGCTTAAAAAAAGCCTTCCAGAAATAGCCGCTTTTCGCCCTGTCCCTCAGGATCGTGTATCCTTGCCAGCAAGCCATCTTTATTCACGGTAAGTCAAAATGAAAGAAATCGAAAAAGCAGAAATTAAACGCCTCAGCGACCGTCTGGACGCTATCCGCCACGAAATGCCAGGCCTGCACCTGATCAACGAAGCGGAAAAATATGCCGAGCTGGAAAAAGAGCGGCAGAAGCTGGAAATCGAAATCGCTCGCCTGCAGGCGGTGCGTAACCAGAAGCTGAGCAAAGAAGCGCAGAAGCTGGTAGCGCTGCCGTACAAGCGTGCGATTACCAAAAAAGAGCAGGCCGATATGGGCAAGCTCAAGAAAAGCGTGCGTGGCCTGGTAATTGTCCATCCGATGACCGCTCTGGGTCGCGAGATGGAACTGACCGAGATGACCGGTTTCTCCCGCACGGAATTCTGACCGCGTTCTCTTTTCGGTGAAATAAGCCGATAAAACCCGCCTCATCAGCCTGTTAAATCTCCACCCGGCTCTATAGTTAAATGCCGGGTGTGGATTTCTTCTACCCCAGCCCCACCACTGGACAATTTGCCCGCCTTACTGCGAGGCCGCAGGGAATGCCAACCCGTTGTTTATCTTTCTTGCTGCGAGAGTAAACATGAAAAATAAGGCTTTGACTCTGGTTCCCGTCTGTCTGGCCGGTTTAACCGGCATGCTTCCCTTTCCTGCCACCGCCGCCTGTTCGTCGTCAACGCCGAATAGCGGGGACACCGTGACCTGTAGCGGCTCGGGTATTCCGCCGGTGGTTGCCACCGCAGGCAGCAATAACGTTACGATTAATCTCGACTCAACTGTGACCGGGAGTTACTCGCTGACCACCCAGGCGACGCCATTTTCGGTGGACAGCGGCAGCAGTATCAACAGCGCCGGGGCGCTGACTCTCTCTGATAACGGCACGGGCGTGGCGAACCGTGGGGCGCTGTTGCTGGGCGTGAATAACGGTAATACGCTGACTAATGGTGCGACGGGCACGCTGACCACCACCGGGGCCTACAACGACGGCATGGCCGCTAACGGTAATAACAATACGCTGATCAATAACGGCACTATCACCACCAGCGGTAACAATTCTTACGGCATGACCGCAGCCTGGGGGCAGAGCAATCCTGGCGCTGCAGGAAATACCATCACCAATACCGGCACCATCTCCACATCAGGGAATAACGCCAGGGCTATTTCGCTGCTGGGCGGCAGCGGCACGGTGAACAACAGTGGGACGCTGACCACTTCCGGGCGAGATGCGCCCACGGTGTTTTTGCAGGGCAACAACGCCACGCTAAATAACAGCGGCCTGATTCAGGCCACCGGCACCGCGTCCTCCAGCGGCAGCGTGGACGGCGTGGTAGCAAACACGCTCGGCAGCAGTTTTAACACTACGATCAATAACCTGGCCGGCGGGCAGATCGTCAGCAATAACGGCATCGGTATTCGTTCGACTAACGGTAATATCACCATCACCAACGCCGGGCTGATTCAGGGCGGAAGCGGCACGGCAATTCTCAGCGGCAACGGCAGCATTTCGCTGATCCTCCAGACCGGCTCGCAAATTGTTGGCCTGGCCGATGGTGGGCGAGGCAATAACTCCGTGACATTAGAAGGGACGGGTACCTCCTCTAACGCCTTTACCAATTTTCAGACGCTGACCATGACCGGCAGCGACTGGACCTGGGCGGGTACTGGCGCGTTTACCACTGCCCTCGTGCAGAGCGGAACGTTGGATCTTACCGGCATGCTAGGTACCAGTACGGCTTCCGTAACGGCTTCGGTAAGCAACGGCGCGACGCTGCAAGCGAACTCAACCAACTTGCCGCTTTCGGTCTCTAATGACGGGATGGTGCGTTTCCTGCAAAACAGCGACGGCAGCTATTCGGGGAAGATTACCGGCAGCGGAGCTGTTGAGAAAAGCGGTGGCGGCCTGCTGCAGGTAACGGGGGCCAACACTTACACCGGGGGGACAACGCTGACCGGCGGCACGCTGCAGGCTGCAGCAGACAGTGCGCTCGGTGAAGCTACGGGTGGACTTATCTTTAACGGTGGCACGCTTCGGCTCGGCAGTTCGTTCGATCTTGCGACATCCCGTGCGATATCAGTGACTGCCAATAACGGGACGTTTGACACTCAGGGATTCACCTCCGTTGTTGGGCAGGGGATTACGGGGGCTGGTGCGTTAACTAAACTGGGCGGCGGTACGCTGGTGCTCAACGGCGTTAACAGCTATGCGGGTGGCACGGCTGTTAATGCCGGTACGCTGGTTGTAGGCGACAGCGCTCACACCTCTGCGGCAGCTGCAGGCGGCACCACCGTGGCGGCCGGAGCCACGCTGGGTGGTTATGGTACGGTGAATGGTGACGTGACGAACAGCGGAACGCTGGCGGTAACAAATGCGCTGCCGATTCTTTCTGCTGGCCCGCAGGGCAATTTCCAGATTTACGGCAACCTGACCAACGTGGGGCTTGTTCAGCTGGCTGGTAGCGGCGTGGGGAATAGCTTGACCGTAGCCGGAAACTATAGCGGTCAGAACGGCGTGATTGCGCTGAATACGGTCCTGGCGAGTGATGGGGCTGCGTCTGATAAGCTTATCCTCAGCGGCGGTAGCGCTTCGGGCAGCAGCACGCTGAAGGTCACTAATATCGGCGGGGCCGGGGCGCAAACTACGGCAGACGGTATTCAGGTGGTGCAGGCCACTAACGGTGCGACCAGTACGGCAAATGCCTTCACTCTTTCTGGAGGCACCGTCAGCGCCGGGGCTTATTCCTATTATCTCGCCAAAGGCGGCGTCTCCGACGGCAGCGGTGGGAGTTGGTATTTGCGCAATACGGTTGTGCCGGATTCGACAACGTCGGTCACCCCGGCGGAAGAAACGCCTGAGTCCATCGTGGATGCTTCTCACGGCGATGAGACGCTGAATGTCTACCGGCCAGAAGTTGCGCTGTACGCCGAAGCACCTGCCGTGGCCCGCCAGCTTAACCTGCAGCAGATCGACACCTTCCACGACCGTCAGGGCGAGCAGAGTCTGCTGGGCAGTGATAACAAAGCGCCAGCTTTTTGGGCCAGAAGCTGGGGAAGCCATGCGGATATTCATCAAAATGGAGATGTGAACCCGTCCTTCAACGGTACATTGTGGGGGCTGCAGCTGGGGCAGGATTTGTATACCGCCACTGAGGATAATGGGGCGACACATCACTTCGGTATCCTGTTCGGATTCTCCAGAGCGACCGGGGATGTCGATGGCTTTGCGCTGGCAAAACAGGGCATGCGCGTCGGCAAACTGCAGCTGAATAACTACAACTACGGCGGCTATTGGACAAGAGTTGCGGCTTCCGGCTGGTACACGGACGCGGTGTTAATGGGCAGCGCGCTGCGGCTGAATACTAACTCGGTCAACGAGGTGAATGCTTCTTCCAGCGGCAATGCGGTGACCGGCTCTGTTGAGACGGGGCTGCCCGTTTCCCTCGGTGAAGGCGTGACGCTTGAACCTCAGGTACAGCTGATCTGGCAACGAACCTCGCTGGATTCGCTGAACGACGGTGTCTCCGATGTTCGCTGGAACAATGGCAATACCTGGCAGGGGCGGGTTGGGGCCCGGCTGCAGTGGGCGTTTGAGGCGAGCGGCGTGAGCTGGAAGCCTTATCTGCGCGCTAACGTACTGCGGTCATTCGGCCAGGATGATGAAACCGCTTTCGATAGCAGCACAACCATCGCCAGCAATGTCGGGCAAACGGCCGGGCAAATCGGGGCGGGGCTGGTGGCGCAGGTGAGCCAGAACGGCAGCCTTTATGCTACGACAGGCTATCTGACAAACTTCGGCGGCGAACGCCAGCGGGTAGTGACCGGCAATGTCGGCGTGCGCTGGAATTGGTGACTGCTCTGCGGGGGCCAGGGCTTTGCCAGCGTCGCTATTATCATGATGACTTTGTGTTCAGTTTTTTTGAAATAGATAAGCGAATTGTTCCGCTAACAAACAAAGCACGGCGGCGCTATTCTTATCTCATCGAAGGCAGTCAGCCTTCCAACTAAACAAAACGCAAAGGTAATCATCATGAAAAGAATCAAATATTTTGCCGTAGTTATGACTCTCGCTGCTTCCTTCTCCGGCTTCGCTGCGGAAACTCAGCCAGCTGTCAGCCAGAAAATGGGCACCGTATCGGTCAGTGGCGCGTCTAACCTCGACAGCCTGCAACACCAGCTGCAGCAGAAAGCCGAGCAGGCAGGCGCGAAGTCTATCCGCATTGTTTCCGCCGGCGGTGATAACAAAATGTACGGCGTGGCTGAAATCTACAACTAAGTCTTGAATCACGCAGTATGGGCCGCCTTGTGCGGCTCGTGTTTTATCTGAATTCCCGGGCCAGCAGGCCAAAAATCCAGTCATCCTGCCAGCGTTCGTTCAGCCAGTAGTTCTCCCGCAGCGTTCCTTCCGGCTGAAACCCGACTTTCTCCCGCACTTTCTTCGACGGAAAATTTCCGGCGGTGACCGTGGCCACAAGCTTGCGGATGCCGACCTCCGCAAATGCAAAGGCGCACACCTCGTACAGCGATTCATACCCGTAGCCCTGACCGTGAAACGATGGGTCGAGTAAAAAGCCGACTTCCGCGATATCGTCCTCACGCAGAATGAAGCCGGTGACGCCAATCGGCACGCCGGTTTTGCGGTGACGCATCACCATACAGAGCCAGTGGCGGCTGCCCGGCTGCCAGTTGGGAAGACGGGCGTCAAAAGCCTGGCGAATCTCTGTCTCCGGTCGGTTATCGGCCACGTAGCGCATGACGTCCGGCTGCTGCTGCAGGTAGCGGAAAAGTGGCCAGTCGGCTTCGGTGATTTGGCTGAGCGCCAGGCGTGGCGTCAAAAGCGTCGGCATGGCGTTAATCCACAATAAACAGGACGGCACCTGATGCCGTTGAGGAACGGTGAGGCTCCGCGCCGTCGGCCACCTGGTAACTCATACCCGGGGTTAACGTAAACTGGCGGCCATCTTCCAGCTCAGTTTGCAGCTCGCCCTTCAGGCACAGCAAAACGTGCCCTTTTTGGCACCAGTGATCGGCCAGATAGCCGGCGGTGTATTCCACCATGCGCACGCGGATGGGCCCAAACTGCTGCGTGCGCCAAAGCGCTTTGCCGGTGATGCCGGGGTGTTCGGTGGGGATTAGGGTGGCCCAGTCGGTGGTATTAAAAGGCAAGTCGGTGATGTTCATGCGGCTCCTGAGTATTGTTGTTGTTGTCTGGTCCTCCTTTTGATAGCAGTAAATAAAAAACGGTGCCAGCGTGTGGCACCGCTTAAGCGTTATTCCCAGCGGGATAAATCATCCCTCGTCAGCCCCATATCCCTGAGTTGTTCCGGACTAAGTTCGCGTAACGCCCGTAAAGTCTGGCGGCGCTGGCGGCTGCGGCGAAAATACTGGTAAAGCATTACCAGGCCATAAAACGGTCTGCGATGGTGGTTCTCTTCAAAGCCCATGCTGTGACTCCTCGCGGTTTGCCTGGGGGTAATCATGGGGCCAGCGGGCAAAAGCAGACAGATTCAAAAATTACTTTTCTTTAACATACAGAAGGGCTAAAACATGAGCTGAATGGCATTTTTTGCGCCATTCTGTATCGGTTTTTCCTTCTGTATGGCTTCCGGTGAGGATACAGCATGACGCGTTACCAACATCTCGCCACGCTGCTGGCTGAGCGCATTGAGCAGGGGCTTTATCAAAGCGGGGAGCGCTTGCCTTCGGTGCGGAGCCTGAGCAGTGAACACGGCGTCAGTATCAGTACCGTGCAACAGGCGTATCACGTCCTGGAAGACCAGCAGCTGATTTCCCCTCAGCCACGTTCCGGCTACTTTGTTTCGCCGCGCAAAGCCGTGCCGCCTGTGCCGCGCTTAACGCGTCCAGTACAGCGCCCGGTGGAAGTGACGCAGTGGGATGCGGTGCTGGAATTGGTGAACTCCCGGCAGGATTGCGAAGTGATCGCCTTCGGCAGCGGATCACCGGATCTCACCCAGTCGACGATGAAACCGCTGTGGCGAGAAATGGGGCGGCTCGCGCAGTACCAGGAGCCTGAGCTGCTGGGCTACGACGGTATGTTCGGCGTGAAAGCCCTGCGCGAGCAAATTGCCCGCCTGATGCTGGACAGCAACTGCATGGTGAATGCCGATGAGATCGTGGTGACCAACGGCTGCCATGAAGCACTGTCGATTGCGATTCGCGCGGTGTGTGAGCCGGGGGACATAGTGGCGGTTGAGTCGCCGTCATTCCACGGCACCATGCAGATGCTGCGCGGTTACGGTGTTAAAGTAGTTGAAATTCCTACTGATTCTGTCACCGGCATTAGCCTGGAAGCACTCGAGCTGGCGCTGGAGCAGTGGCCCATCAAAGCCGTGATTCTGGTAGCCAATTGCAATAATCCTCTTGGCTTCATCATGCCGGAGGCGCGTAAAAAAGCGGTGATGAATCTTGCCCGGCGCTTTGATATCGCCATCATCGAGGATGATGTCTACGGTGAGTTGGCCTATGAATACCCGCGCCCTATGACGATCAAATCCCTGGATGTGGATGGCCGCGTCCTGCTGTGCAGTTCGTTTTCAAAAACGCTGGCACCGGGGCTGCGCGTGGGCTGGATTGTGCCGGGACGTTACCTCGACCGCACGCTGCACACCAAGTATATCGGCACCGGCAGCAGCGCGACCTTCACCCAGCAGGCGGTAGCGGCCTTTATTCGCAACGGGCATTACCACCGCCATATCCGGCGTATGCGCCAGCACTACCAGCGCAATCTGGAGGTGTTTACCTGCCGCGTGCGGCAATATTTCCCCTGCGGGATTTGCGTCAGCCGGCCTCAGGGGGGCTTTTTGATGTGGATTGAACTCCCGGAAGAAGTCGATGCGGTGCGGCTGGGCAGCGCATTGAAAGAGGCAAAAATCCATATTGCGAGCGGCTCGCTGTTTTCAGCCTCTGGAAAATATCGCCAATGCCTGCGGTTGAACTATTCTTTGCCGTTCAACGCCGTTACCGAGGCGGCCCTGAAAAGATTGGGCGAAATCGTCGAATGTGAGATTTGAAAATGCCCGGCTAAATCGCTCTTTTTATCGCCATTGATTCCCGGCGGGCTGCTTTACACTCGGCTGTAATGGCGAAGTGTGGCCTTGGCATTAATAACCATAAAAAATAGCCGCCTGGGGCGGAAAAAAGCCGTTTTTTCTGCGTTCGGCAACGTAAGGCCGGACATCGACAAAGGACTATCATGAGCAGCGCAACATTGCAGATGCGGGAGCACTTTGAGACGTGTCTGGGGATTATTCGGCAGGCTTCACTTCAGATCCTGCCGCTATTGAATATTCGTGCCGCCGAAGGCAAAGATCCGCAGTGGTTTTTCCAGCAGCTGGAGCAGGCCCGTATGGCGCTGGGCAGTTGGGGGGCGGTGGCGAAACGGCTGAATCTTAACGACTCCGAAATTTCACAATTCACGCTGCTGCTGCGCCATTTGCAGCAGCTGGTGCCGCAGTATGAAAGCGGGCAGGAAGTTAGCCAGAACCAGCTCCTCGCCGCCTTGCGCTTCACCAGTTATCTGGAGCATGTGCGCTTCAAACAGCCCTTGCTGGGCTACTCCACCGAGCTTTCCTCCGACGTTGACAGGCTACAGAAAGGCGCCCAGCAGCAGATGCGCGCCATTGAACTGATGCTGAAAGGGCTGGTCAATCAGGCGTGGGAAAACCAGGCGGAGCTGGTTAATCAGCTAAAAAGCCAGTTTGGGGCTGACAAAGTTCGCCGCTGGCTGAAGCGAGGCGAGCGGGGCGATGTGCTGAGCGGCATGAAGTTCAGCGAGCTGGCGCTGATGCTGGTGGATAAGAAAGAGTTTGCCCATCACTACGCCAAAGTTTACCAAAACTCGCCTCAGTTGGGTTTTCTTATCGACCAACGTAAAACCCTGCAAATCTTCCTCGATGGCACCCGTCAAATCCGCAACGACCTGATGCACAAGCAGCCGCTCACGAGCGTGCAGGTGGCTTTGCTGGATAGCTATTTCGGTGAAATCAGCGGCCCGGTACAAAAAGCCTTTAGCGAAGGCCGCACTAAAGTGAATCCCTCCTCGCTGCTGGACGCGGATGATGCGGCACTGCAAAGCTACCTTGACCAGGCGCGTAAAAATCATGCGGCCCAGGGCGGCGATCCGGCAGAGATCAGAGAATCCATCGAGCGTTATGACCCGCGCACGGCCAAAAAACAGCATGATACTACCGACATGATCTCCACCGCGCTGTGGGCATCGGTAGGGATTGTGGTGGTGGCAGTGGCGGTGATTGGCCTCTATCTGTTAAGTGATGCCACTTCAAAACCTGAGGTGACGGCGGCTCCGCCAATAGTGAGTACGCCGGTGCAGCAGAAAGAGCGGCCGGAATCCAACAGCCCGCGGGATATGCTTGCCAATATGGGCATCACCTGGGACGAAAATAACCTACGGGCGGCGATTAACCGTAATGACGCGCGTATTGTGCGCCTGTTTATGCAGGGCGGGATGAACTGGAAAGTCTATTTTGCCGAGCAGGCGCTGGCGGCGGATGACCGCGATGTGCTGACCATTTTGCTGCAATACCGCCCGCAAATGGACGAAACCCGGCCCTGCCGCAGGCTGATTGGCTCCACCGAGTTAGGCATGAAGAAAGGGCAAAAGCTGACTTCGCTGAGAAAGCAATTCCTCGCCAGCTTCTGCAGTTCAGCCCCGGCGGTACAGCGCCAGAAAGAGGAAGTAGAGCGCGCTCAGCTGCGCCTGGCGGCGCAGAAGCAGCGCTACGAAGATGCGACCGCCCAGGGGCTGGAGCCAGAGCCGGTGGATGAGCAGACCGTCAAAATTCAGCAGGCGATATACAACGCGATGCGCTAGCCGTGCCGGGCAGCCTTCGGGCTGCCCAATGCATTACAGCAGCCCTTTATCACGGAACGTCGCGGCGGTGGCTTCATTCAGATCGTAGCTCGCCAGATCCTGCGGGCTGACCCACGCGTACTGCTCAAACTCTTCGTTAAGGGTTATCTCGCGGTTTTCGCTGATGCAGTCGAACATCAGATAAATCATGTACACCTGCTCCTGGCTGCCGTCGGTGTAGGTTTTCACCCGCACGTCATCGCGGAAGGTCCACGGCTCAATGTGCGAGATAATCAGCGCTTCCCCCAGCTCTTCCCGGATCTCACGCCGTAGCCCTTCTGCCATGGTTTCACCCGGCTCAATGCCGCCACCGGAGAGCGCCCACTGGCCGGGAAACACCCCGCGATCTTGTGGCATTTTGCACAGCAAATATTGGCCCTGATTCTGGATTATCGGGCAGGCAATCACTCTTTGTCGCATGGTCATCTCCCTGAAAATAAGCCGCTGAGTTATAGCACAGATAAGAAAAAGGGTCTGCGCGCTGGCAGACACCTGGGGGAGAATTTTATCCGTTAATACAATAATATTTTTATAATAATTTCATTCAATATATTAATTAGATGAATGCATAAAGATAAATAAAGTAATTTTGTTTTATGTTGTGAGTGAAAATAATGATTGAGGTCTAAGTTTTTACTGTAAATATAAAAAGCATTACGCACCGTATGTATCTGCCGCTTATCATAAGTGACGCTCAAGATGAGCCTCGTTAACAATATACCAGGAAGGTATTTATGCCGGCACTTCAGTTCCCCTGTAAGATATTCAAAACCCAGAAAAAGATGGATGACTATACCGCCAGCGATATGCGCTGCGGCGACCTGTCCGAAATCGATCTGAAGGCCCGGTTTCATTTGGTGGATGTTTCCACCAGAGTGAACCCTTACACGTTGACGGCAATCAGCCCCTTCAGCCAGCCGCAGTCAATGTTCCACGGATCCCGAGGGGAAGGTGATAAACTGACCCAGAGGGAGTGCGCAAACATCCTTTTTGATGAGTTTCGGCACCTATCCCGTCCGTTTGCGTGCCACTCCCCTTACAACATGCTGATTAAGCTGATGATTTCCCATATGCAGAAAAATAGCGACAAATCGTTCTGCCATCCATTACTGGATAGCGCGTTGGAGGCGCATATTTTAAGTGATAGTTCGTCTGAAAACAGTACAAGACTCCGTTTGCAGAAAGTTTTCGGGCAGTATATTGACTGGGAAAACAAACGTTATCCATTAAAAGACATAAAAAAATTAGGGGAGGCAATTATGCGTGGAAAATTGCCAAAATTTGACCGCTTCCAGGACAACTTTAACGGCCTGGGCATCACTGTGCACGATACCTGGGCAACGCATATCACGATTAAGTCCCTGGTAGTTGGTAAAGAGCGATATCGTGCCGTTGTGCATTATAAAGTCCAGGACCACTTTGGGCTGGATGATGAGGACATTTCAAAGGTGAAATTTAACCAGTTCCGTTTTTTCCGGATCTGGTTTGTCCTTCAGCGCTACAGCGAGTTTGCCTTTAAACCCTTTATGACCAATATGCAAGCCACCATTGAAATTACCGGGGGGCGCAATGACATTCAAAAATAAGAAAGCAGTTTCCTTGCTAGTTTTTGCGAGCTGTGTGTTAGCAGGTTACCTGCTATGGGAGTCACTTCGCCCGGTGGAGATTGTCGTCGTGCATCAGAGAAATACCTATAGCGATGTTTTAGTTAAAAATTTCCCTTTGACGAGTAGAGGTAAAATAAACTGGTGGCTGCAAAATCAAGAGATGCTAAAAGCGAAGTATGATATTCCAGGGCCTGAATACTACAGTGGCCACACTATTACGATTTGGCTTTTCGGTGAGGGCTATAAAGAAGAGGGGAAGTATGACCGACTCTGTTTCGATGATATGAAAACAAAAGTTAACTGCATTGATAAGGATGTGGTTTTCATTGTTGACTACAGTAAAAATACGGGGTTAGAGCTCACTGTTAATGGCAGTATCTATAGGCTGGAAGAAAATGGAAATCTTATAAAGATATATTGAGATGTTTTGTTTTTTTGATGTTCAATGTGATCGCTACCATTGAAATTACCGGGGGGCGCAATGACATTCAAAAATAAGAAAACACGTTTTATGTTACTTGGGGTGGGCTGTGTGTTGGCGGGTTACCTGCTATGGCAGTCATTTTGTCCGGTGGAGATTGTCGCTGTTCATCAGAGAAATACCTATAGCAGTGTTCTGGTTAAAAACTTCCCTTTTACGAAAAAAGGAAAAATAAACTGGTGGCTGGAAAACAAGGATATGCTGAAAGCCAGATATGATATTCCAAGGCCTGCATCTTACGGTGGCTACACGATTATTTTTTGGCTTTTCGGTGAGGGCTATAAAGAAGAAGGGAAGTATGACCGACTCTGTTTCGATGATATGAAAACAAAAATCAACTGCATTGATAAAGATTCAGTTTTTAGAATCAGTAACAGTAAAAATAGAGGGCTTACGTTCACGTTTGATGATGGCATTTATAGGCTGGAAGGAAATGGAAGTATTAAAAAGATAGATTGAGATGTTTTGTTTTTTTGATGTTCAATGTGATCGCTACCATTGAAATTACCGGGGGGCGCAATGACATTCAAAAATAAGAAAGCAGTTTCCTTGCTAGTTTTTGTGAGCTGTGTGTTAGCGGGCTATCTGCTATGGCAGTCACTTCGTTCGGTGGAGATTGTCGCTGTTCATTACGATGGTAACTATAGCGATGTTTTGGTTAAAAATTTTCCTTTGACGAGTAGAGGTAAAATAAACTGGTGGCTGGAAAATAAAGATATGCTGAAAGCGAAGTATGATATCCCAAGACCTGCATCCTACGGCGGCTATACGATTATTTTCTGGCTATTCGGTGAGGGGTATAAAGAAGAAGGAAAGTATGATCGACTTTGTTTCTATGATATGAAAACAAAAGTCAACTGTATTGAGAAAGATTTAGTTTTTAGAATCAATTACAGTAAAAACGCAGGGTTGGAGCTCACTGTTAATGGCAGTATCTACAGGCTGGAAGAAAATGGAAATCTTATAAAGATATATTGAGGGTATGTTTTTTATTGATGATTACTGTGGTGGGGGCATTAACAATACAGCACTTTCTCTGCTATTCAAGCATAAGAACATCTCTCAGCCCGGCTGGTGAAAATCACACAATCCGGGCTGAGTTTCCTCAACTTAATCTGCAAAACCCTTTAGAAGCGATACTGAATTCCGACGCCATAGGTGTAGCTGTCGTTACTCAGGCCCGCTGACCCGCTGCCCTGGGTCCAGGTTTCCCCAGTATTATTATTACGGGTTTTTGTTGATGCTTTTGCTTCGGAAAAACGCGTCCACGTTAATTCCGTGTACAGCCGGGTATTTGGCGTGACGTAATAACCGGCGGAGACGGTTGCAGCATAATAATTGGAATGACTACTTTTCTCGCTAAAGCTCAGCTGACGCATATAGTGCTCGTCATTATCCTGAGCATTAACCAGCGGGCTGAATTTAAATTGCCCTGCAATATCAAAGTACTGATAGCGGTAGCTACTGGTCAGCCCAATATACGGCACGCTGAATTTCTGACTATACCCAATTCCCGGTTTCCCGGCGGGGAATTCACCGATAAGTGCACCGTTGAAATAATTGTATGAGCCGCCTCTCGCCGTCCAGCTATAGCGAGTTTCCTGGTAGCCGGTTACCACGCCGAGATTGTATGTCGGCTCCTTCAGCAGCCAGCCGGTAAGATTGAAATCGAACTGGTTGGCATAATTCAGGCTGGTATCCGGGTGGGTAGATTTGTCGCTCCAGTGGCTCTGGCCAGGCGTTTGCCAGTCATAGTCGGACATATGCGAGCCGCGAGAGGCGAAGGTTGTCCAGCCGTTAGCATTGAGGGTGATGTAGCGCTGTGCGTCCCAGCTAATACCGCCTTTAATAATAGGGGTATTTTTGATTTTCCATTTCAGTTCACTTAATTTACTGCCATCACCTTGATTATAAACGAGCTCTTTAGATTCTCCGTTTAAAACGCTGGTGGAAATATTCGTGCTAACTGCATCGGGTGAAAAATTAAAGCTGGTTGAAGCGAGCAGCGCCGGGCTAAACAGCAATGCGGCGGCTACAGGCAGGTGTTTTTGCTTGTGCATGATGTATCGTTCTGTTTTCTATCACATTGGTTTGGTGTTGCAAAAAATAAACCTGTACGGACAGGTTAAGGGCCGTAAAGGGTTATTGTTGCGCGATAAATTATGTTGTTGAAAATTATTATTAGTTTGTCTTGCCAGGCAAAACGGGGGCTATTTTATGGACCGTTCCTTGACAGGGGAAAGATTATTTTCTACTGGTGAATATTTGAGCGGTGAATCGTTTGATTTTAAAGAAAATTAAAATTGTAGCTTTTTGTTACAAGGATATATCATAACTATTCATATGTATTTATTGAGGAAATTTAGCTTAAGTCGAGTTTGGTGAATTTAAATATGTAAGCGAACTAATAATTATTTGGCGATGAAAGCTCTGCTGCCCGTAGCATATTCATTTCATTCTCTTTTTTACATAATGCATGCCACCGCGCCGCTGAGCACTCGGCGTAATATCGAAAAAACGTAAAGCTGCTACCCTGCATGCCGACACTACATCCAGACACTTTGACCAGGAATGACTTATGGAGCCGTTACTGACCACCCCGCGCCTGACGTTGCGCAAGTTCACTCGTGCCGATTTGCCCGTTTTTATTGAATATCGTAACCAGCCGGAAGTTGCTCGCTACCAGAGCTGGGATGGCTATAGCGATGCCGATGCCGAGGCGTTTTATGCCCAGCAGGCGTCGCTGGGCTTTAATACCGATGAAAGCTGGTTTCAGATTGCGGTGGTGCGCAGCGAAGACCAGCGTTTATTGGGTGACGTTGCCGTTCACTTCTTCGATGAAGGCCAGCAGGCAGAGTTGGGCATGACCTTTGATGAGAGGCATCAGCGTCAGGGCTTTGCTTTTGAAGCTTTGCGCGGCGCGATTGATCTGTTGTTCACCACCTTCAACAAGCATCGCCTGGTGGCGACGGTTGATGCCAGGAATGACGCCGCCGCTGGCCTGCTGGAAAAGCTGGGTTTTCGTCGGGAAGCACACTTTCACAAGAATATTTTCTTTAAAGGTGAGTGGGGGGATGAATATGCCTATGCGCTATTGCGCAGCGAGTGGAAATAAACAATAGCCTGCTTAGCGGGCCATTGTTTATTTAGCCGTGGCCAGTAGCGAATAATATCAGTGGGCCAGTGCAATATTCACTTAGCGTTATTTTATGATTTTGTGCGTTTTAATTTAGCGCCTAAGACGATGTTTAGCTTTTGTTTAACCTTTAATTTACATTCTTACTATACTCGTTCCAATCCCTTTCAGGTATGCATTCGCTGTCTTCCGGCGGCGTGCTTCTATTCGTCTTTCAAAAAATAAAATGTTCCGGAAATTCATCTGTTAAAGGCATTGTCCGGAGCAGTGGCAAGGACACCAATATGTCAGATTTAAACATCACTCTTGATACCGCGGCCCTGACGCATCCGCTTTCTCAATGGGGCAATACGGCTGCTGAGTCGGCTGTGAGCGAGCTGGAACAGGGCAAAGTTGTTTTTCTGCCGCAGCTGGCGTTTGCGCTGACCGAACAGGAAACCGCGCTGCTTAACCCAGCGGTCGTGGATCCGAAACGTAAAAACATCAGCTATCAGCCCCTGAAGGATAAATTGACCGGCGTGGCTGTAGCCGGGCAGGAGCCAGAAGTTCGCACCCTGCTAAAACGGCATTACGAATCTTGCCTGCAGCTGATTGCCACTCTTCTGCCGGAATACCAGCAGGTGCTACATTCGCCGACCAACAGCCTGCGCCTGCACCCCGTTAAGCAGTGGACGCAGAACACTTCCTGGCGTAAAGACGACAGCCGCCTGCACGTGGACGCGTTCCCGTCCCGGCCCAACTATGGCGAGCGTATTTTGCGTATTTTCACCAACATTAATCCGGCCGGTGAAAGCCGCAGCTGGCGCGTGGGTGAAGCCTTCCCGACGCTGGCCCAGCGCTTCCTGCCGCGCCTGAAAAGCTATTCCCCGGTAAGCAGCTGGCTGCAGAACGCCGTCGGCATTACCAAAAGCCGCCGCAGCCATTACGACCACCTGATGCTGCAGATGCACGACGCGATGAAGGCCGATGCGGATTATCAGAAGCAGGGCCCGCAGGTGGCCATTGATTTCCCACCGGGCAGCAGCTGGATCTGTTTCTCTGACCAGACGCCGCATGCCGCGATGGGCGGGCAGTTTATGCTGGAGCAGACGTTTTTACTGCCGGTAGACGCCATGCAAAATCCACAGCATTCCCCGCTGAAGGTGCTGGAAGGACTGCTACGTAAGCCGCTGATTTAGCCATAATGAGCGCGTGTAAAAAGCCGCTGGTGCGGCTTTTTTATTGGTAATCCGTAGAGGCAAGACTGCGCTATTTATTTTCTGAAGTAAGTAATGATTTTTTGTAGAAATGAAGGTGAAATTTCTTTTTTTGCCCACGATGGATTAAGTAAATCATCGGGCGATAAGTATAAGTTGCCGTCATCGTCCCGGACTTTTGCATTGAGCGCGGCGGCGATATCCAGCATTTTGCAATACAATGCCTGAGCAGGCGATTTTGCAGAAATATTCCCTGTATGCCAGTCCAGCCAGTTAATTTCATCCCCTCGCCAGATGACATGATAGGGTCCATTTATGGGCGAAAAGCTGAGTTCAGGATCGTTATTTACATACTGAATCCATTCTTCTGCAAG
Source organism: Enterobacter sp. TMH.L2 (assembly GCF_050847315.1). NCBI lineage: Bacteria > Pseudomonadati > Pseudomonadota > Gammaproteobacteria > Enterobacterales > Enterobacteriaceae > Enterobacter > Enterobacter sp. TMH.L2. The sequence continues at coordinate 81,504 of NZ_CP193791.1, forward strand.
AATAGGATTACTCTCCCCATCCCATGCATGTTCCGTTCTGGTGATATACATTTCCCAGCCCATAATATATCTCCGCTTTGTACATTATTTTTGATATCAGTTTATGCAGAGATAAATATCATGGCTGGATGTTTTTCCACAGATATAAAAAAGGCCAGAGCGATCTCTGACCTTTTAGGCGTTTCCCAGGGGAATTAACGCATGGTGACAAACTCTTCCGCTGCGGTCGGGTGGATCGCCACGGTGTTGTCGAAGTCTTTCTTGGTCGCGCCCATTTTCAGCGCCACGGCGAAGCCCTGCAGGATTTCATCCATGCCGAAGCCGATGCCGTGGATCCCGACGATTTTCTCGTCCGGGCCAGCACAGACCAACTTCATGCGGCACGGCTGGCGGTGAGAGGTCACGGCGGTGTACATGGCGGTGAAGGAGGATTTGTAGACCTTCACGTTATCGTCGCCGTACTGCTCGCGCGCCTGCGGTTCGGTCAGGCCCACGGTGCCGATTGGTGGGTGGCTGAACACCACGGTCGGCACGTTGCTGTAGTCCAGATGCTCGTCCGGCTTGTTGTTAAACAGGCGCTCGGACAGGCGGCGACCGGCGGCAACCGCGACAGGGGTCAGCTCAACCGCGCCGGTGTTATCGCCCACGGCATAAATCCCCGGCACGTTGGTGTTCTGGAACTTATCTACCTTGATGTAGCCTTTGGCGTCCAGCTCAACCCCGGTTACCTGCAGGTTGAAGTTGTCGTTAGCCGGTTCGCGGCCGATCGCCCAAATCAGGGTGTCGACGGTTTCCGCCCGGCCATCTTCCAGCTCAAGCGTCAGGCTGCCGTCTGCATTTTTCACGACCGCTTTCGGAATCGCGTTGGTGTGCAGGGTTGGGCCTTCTGCTTCGATAACCTCCAGCAGCGTTTCAACGATCAGCGGGTCGAAGGTGCGCAGCGGCGCATGTTTGCGCACGAACAGGTGCGTTTCTGAACCCAGAGCGTTAATCACGCCCGCGATTTCCACCGCGATATAGCCTGCGCCAACAACCGCCACGCGTTTTGGCAGGCCCGGCAGCTCGAAGAAGCCGTCGGAGTCGATGCCGTACTCAGCGCCAGGGATGTTCGGGTGGCTTGGGCGGCCGCCGGTAGCGATCAGAATATGGTCTGCGGTGATGGTTTCGCCGTTAACTTCCACGGTGTGGGCATCCACGAACTTCGCAAAGCCGCGGATCACGTCCACTTTATTCTTACCCAGTACGTTGTCGTAAGAGGTATGAATACGGTCGATATAGGCGGTGCGGCTGGCGATCAGCTTGTCCCAGTCGAAGTGGTTCAGCGTGGTGTCAAAGCCGTAGTCCGGGCCGTAGTTGTGGATCGCTTCGGCGATCTGCGCCGCATGCCACATCACTTTTTTAGGCACGCAGCCGACGTTCACACAGGTGCCACCCAGATCCTTCGCCTCAATCAGTGCGCATTTCTGCCCATACATTGCCGCACGGTTAATCGAGGCGATACCGCCGCTGCCGCCGCCAATGGCGAGGTAGTCATAATGTTTGGTCATGATGTTTCCCTTTTGAGTCGAAAATTAGGCGCGATTGTAGCGCGCCGGGATAAAGGTTCTACCGATTACTGTGATAGCCACGTCATACTTCAAGCTGCAGCGGCATTGGCTAGCTTTCTTATTCAGGCACAATCCAGCTCAGCGTGGTGGAGCCGGTCCCCGTTGGCACCAGCTTTTTGTGCAGCCACGGCAGCACGTTCGCCATCTGCTGTTCCAGCTTCCACGGCGGGTTAATCACAATCATGCCGGAAGCCGTCATGCCGCGCTGGTCGCTGTCCGGGCGAACCGCCAGTTCGATCTGCAGGATGCGGCGGATGCCGGTCTCTTCCAGGTCGCGGATCATGCGTTTGATTTGCTGACGCAGCACCACCGGGTACCACAGCGCGTAGGTGCCTGTGGCAAAACGCTTATAGCCTTCGGCAATCCCTTTCACCACGTCCTGATAGTCGGTTTTGATCTCATACGGTGGGTCGATGAGGATCAGACCGCGACGGGAAACCGGCGGCAACTTGGCTTTCAACTGCTGGTAGCCGTCGGCGCGCTCGACGCGGGCCCGGTCGTCTTTCTGGAACTCAGAGCGCAGCAGCGGGAAGTCGGACGGATGCAGCTCGGTCAGCTGCAGGCTGTCCTGCTCGCGCAGCAGGTGGCGGGCAATCAGCGGAGAGCCAGGGTAATAACGCAGGTTGCCGCTGCGGTTCAGATGCTTCACCGCGCCAATATAGGCTTCCAGTTCGGCAGGCAAATCGTCCTGCTGCCAGATGCGGGAGATACCTTCCAGATACTCGCCGGTGCGCTCCGCATGTTCGCTGCTCAGCTGGTAACGCCCGGCGCCTGCGTGAGTGTCGAGATAGAGAAACGGTTTCTCCTTCTCTTTAAGCGATTCAATAATCAGGCTTTGAACGGTGTGTTTTAGTACGTCGGCATGGTTACCGGCGTGAAAGCTGTGGCGATAGCTGAGCATGAGGGATGGTGTTCCGCAAATAAGAAAACAAATTTCCCACAGTTTACCGCAGATTGCGGCGGATTACCGCCCGGGCGCGGCGCTGTTTCAGTTGGGGAGAAAGCGTTTCAAAACATAACGGTGTCATAAAAATGTCAAATCACCAGGATAGCGTCGCTGCCAGGCAAGGTAATCGTTTGAATAAAAGGAAAAATAATGAAACTTCGTATTTCTGTGCTGGCCGCCGCGTTAGCCGTCTCTCTGCCCGCGCTGGCGAAAGATGTGTCTCTTCCTCAGGCCGCGGCGATAGCCAATAGTGTGACCCCGGCCAACAGCAGCCAGGCGTTTGATGAGATTGAAATGCAGTCTCTGGCGGCGTTGCGCGCTGCCCTGAAAGGCGATGCGGATAAACTGACCCGCGACCAACTGGATAAAGCGAAGCAAAGCAAAAAGCTGGCGGATACCGCCTGGCTGAAGGCGAGCGGCTATGACTTCCAGACGAAAGCTAACCAGAAGGCGGGTATTGAGCTGCTTTCTGCCTTCAGCAAGTTGCCGGACTCGGTGATTAAGCAGAACCTTGAAACCGTCACCAACATCAACCTGAACGCCGTGCAGACTTCGCGCCATCAGGCGCTGGCGGATGCCGAGGGCATCAACCACCTTTACTTCCTGAGCGATGCCATGGGGCCGCGCCTGGGGAAAGCCTTCCTGGCCGCCTACGATAAAGGCGAGCTGAGCAAAGCCGCGGCGCTGATTAAAGCCTCCGAAGTCAGCACCAGCGCAGCGAAGAAGCACTTCAATAACCCGCGTCCGTTCCTGATCCAGGGCAACACCATTCACCTCGTGCCGGACGATGTGGTGATTAAAGACAACAAACCGTACACCGCAGACGGCGGCTCCTTCCCAAGCGGCCACACCAACACCGGCTACACCGATGCGCTGCTGATGGCCGAAATGGTGCCGGAGCGCTTTGAAGCCCTGGTTGAGCGCGGTGCGCGCTACGGTTACTCGCGCATTGTGCTGGGCGTGCATTACCCGCTGGACGTGATGGGCTCCCGCATGGTGGCGCAGCGCAACGTCGCCAACTATCTGAACGACCCGAAATACCGTGCGTTGTTTAACGAAGCTCGCGATCAGCTGCGTACCGCGCTGGAAAAAGAGTGCGGCACCACTTTGGCCGAATGTGCGAAATCTTCCGCAAAAGACGATCCGTACCGCGCCCCGGCGATGAAAGAACTTTACCGCTTCACCATGACTTACGACCTGCCGCAGCAGAAGGGTGAGAAGCAAGCCCTGAAAGTACCGCAAGGGGCGGAAGTTTTGCTGGAAGCCGCGCTGCCTAAGCTTTCCGCCTCCCAGCGCCGCGACCTGATGGTGAAAACTGCGCTGCCTGCGGGCTACCCGCTGTCCGGCACGACGGCAGACCAGCAGTTCTGGCAGCGCCTGAACCTGCCAGCGGCCTACGCCATGGCCGCGAAATCCCACTGATTTATCCCCTGGGGCAGCGCCTGCTGCCCCATTTCCCGGCGACCACAGCGCAACGCCCGGGATTGAAATTCGCTACACTTAACCCCATGCTAGACTCCATGCACAAAGCGCCGCTTGAGCGCTTCTCTCTCCCTTTTAATCAGGAACGCGCTTATGACCAATCCTTTACTGACCTCTTTTGAGCTGCCGCCGTTTTCCGCCATCAAACCTGAGCATGTTGTTCCGGCCGTGACTAAAGCGTTGGACGACTGCCGTGCGGCGGTGGAAAGCGTGGTTGCGCAGGGCGCGCCTTATAGCTGGCAGAACCTGGTTCAGCCGCTGGCAGAAGTGGACGATCGCCTGGGCCGCCTGTTCTCCCCGGTCAGCCATCTGAACTCGGTACAGAACAGCCCGGAGCTGCGCGAAGCCTATGAGCAGACGCTGCCGCTGCTGTCCGAATACAGCACCTGGGTTGGCCAGCACGAAGACCTGTATAATGCCTACCGCGACCTGCGTGACGGGGCGAACTACGCCAGCCTGAGCGTCGCCGAGAAGAAAGCGGTGGATAACGCGCTGCGCGACTTCGAGCTGTCCGGGATTGGTCTGCCAAAAGACAAACAGCAGCGCTACGGGGAGATCTCCGCTCGCCTGTCCGAGCTGGGGTCCACCTACAGCAACAATGTGCTCGATGCCACCATGGGCTGGAGCAAACTGATCGCCGACGAAGCCGAGCTTGCCGGAATGCCGGAAAGCGCCTTAGCCGCAGCGCGCGCTCAGGCGGAAGCCAAAGAGCAAGACGGCTGGCTGCTGACGCTGGATATCCCAAGCTACCTGCCGGTGCTGACCTACTGCGACAACCGTGCGCTGCGCGAAGAGATGTACCGCGCCTATTCCACTCGCGCTTCTGACCAGGGCCCGAATGCCGGGAAGTGGGATAACACCCCGGTGATGGAAGAGATTCTGGCGCTGCGCCACGAGTTGGCTCAGCTCCTGGGCTTTGGCAACTACGCGGAAAAATCCCTGGCCACCAAAATGGCGGAAAACCCGCAGCAGGTACTGGAGTTCCTGTCAGACCTGGCCAAACGCGCCCGTCCGCAGGGTGAAGCCGAGCTGGCTCAGCTGCGCGCCTATGCGAAAGAGCATTACGGCGTGGAAGAGCTGGAGCCGTGGGACATCACCTGGTACAGCGAAAAACAGAAACAGCATCTCTACAGCATCAGCGACGAACAGCTGCGCCCGTACTTCCCGGAAGAGCGCGCGGTAAATGGCCTGTTCGAAGTCGTGAAGCGCATCTACGGCATCACCGCCAAAGAGCGGAAAGATATCGACGTCTGGCACCCGGACGTGCGCTTCTTCGAGCTGTATGACGACCAGGGCGAGCTGCGCGGCAGCTTCTATCTCGACCTCTACGCTCGCGAGCACAAACGCGGCGGGGCGTGGATGGATGACTGCGTGGGCAAAATGCGCCGCGCCGATGGCTCACTGCAAAAACCGGTGGCCTATCTGACCTGTAACTTCAACCGCCCGGTGAACGGCAAACCTGCGCTGTTTACCCACGATGAAGTGATCACCCTGTTCCATGAATTTGGTCACGGCCTGCACCACATGCTGACCAAAATCGAAACCGCGGGCGTGTCCGGTATCAACGGCGTGCCGTGGGATGCGGTCGAGCTGCCGAGCCAGTTTATGGAAAACTGGTGCTGGGAGCCGGAAGCGCTGGCGTTTATCTCCGGCCATTATGAAACCGGTGAATCTCTGCCTGTTGAGCTGCTGGAAAAAATGCTGGCGGCGAAAAACTACCAGGCAGCGCTGTTTATTCTGCGTCAGCTGGAGTTCGGCCTGTTCGACTTCCGCCTGCATGCGGAATTCAACCCGGAGCAGGGCGCGAAAGTGCTGCAGACGCTGGCCGAAATTAAGAAACAGGTTGCCGTGGTGCCGGGGCCGAGCTGGGGCCGCTTCCCGCACGCCTTCAGCCATATATTTGCCGGTGGTTACGCGGCGGGTTACTACAGCTACCTGTGGGCCGACGTGCTGGCGGCGGACGCGTTCTCTCGCTTCGAAGAAGAGGGTATTTTCAACCGCGAAACCGGCCAGTCGTTCCTCGATAACATCCTGACCCGTGGCGGTTCGGAAGAGCCGATGGAGCTGTTCAAACGCTTCCGCGGGCGCGAGCCGCAGCTGGACGCGATGCTGGATCACTACGGTATTCAGGGTTAAGCCACCACGTGAAAATCTGTTTACTGACTGAAGCAGGCGCCGACTCCGGCGCCTTATCTGTTTTGAGCGAGCGCTGGCAGCTCGAGCATGATGAAGAGGCGCTGATGGCGCTGGTGCTGACGCCTGAAAGGCTGGAGTTACGCAAACGCGACGAGCCAAAGCTAGGCGGCATTTTTGTTGATTTTGCCTCCGGCGCGATGGCGCACCGCCGTAAGTTTGGCGGCGGGCGTGGCGAAGCGGTGGCAAAAGCCGTGGGCGTGAAGGGCAGCTATCTGCCAGACGTGGTTGACGCGACGGCGGGGTTAGGGCGGGATGCCTTTGTGCTGGCGTCCGTAGGTTGCCGCGTGCGGATGCTGGAGCGCAATCCGGTGGTAGCCGCGTTGCTGGATGACGGCCTGCGCCGAGGCTACGAAGATCCTGAAATCGGTGGTTGGCTGCAGGAGCGATTACAGCTGATTCATGCCTCAAGCCTGACGGCGCTCAGCGATATCACGCCGAGACCGGATGTGGTGTATCTCGACCCGATGTTCCCCCACAAGCAGAAAAGCGCGCTGGTGAAGAAAGAGATGCGCGTTTTCCAGTCTTTGGTGGGGCCGGATGAAGATGCAGACGGGCTGCTTGCCCCAGCCAGAGCGCTCGCGAAGAAAAGGGTCGTTGTGAAGCGCCCGGACTACGCGCCGCCGCTGGCCGACGTCGCCACGCAGAATGCTGTGGTGACCAAAGGGCACCGGTTTGATATTTATGCCGGGACGCCGGAGTAATTACTAAAAAGCTGGAAAGTGCCTCGCAGAAGAGATTGCTTCCCCTCGCAACTTTACGGCTGCATCGGCATGTTGTATGCCATGCAGCCGATCCGACGTTATGCCCGCCAGCTCAGGTACCAGATGACTCCCGAAGAGAACTTGCTGTGGTATCAACTCCGCAGCAGGTGTTTTGCTACGTTTAAGTTTCGTCGCCAGCATCCGGTTGGGCTTTATATCGTGGACTTTGCCTGCTGCGCTGCTCGCCTGGTGATCGAGCTGGACGGTGGGCAGCATGAGATGCAAAAGGGCTATGATGAACGAAGAACGACGTATTTGAATGAGCAAGGGTGGCGGGTGAGGCGGTTCTGGAATAACGAACTGCGGGAGAATCTGGAGGGGATGTTGACGGTGATTCTGCAGGATTTGAGTGAGCTGTGACCCTCACCCCGGCCCTCTCCCTGGAAGGGAAAGGGGGGAAAATCAAAGGATTGGGCTCTATCGAGTCCCCTCTCCCCTTTGGGGAGAGGGTTAGGGTGAGGGGCAATACCGTTACTCGTCTTCTTCATCACGCAGTGGAACAATCAGCATATCCACATGCACGGTATTGATCAGCTGGCGTGCAGAGGACATCAGCTTGCTCCAGAAATCCTGGTGGTGACCACAAACCACTAAATCCATATCGTATTTTTTAATGGCATCGACCAGCACCTGGCCCAGATCGCCGCTGCCGCTCAGGGTTTCGGTAATCGGGTAACCTGCCCCGGTAGACAGCTCGGTGAGCGCGTGGTGAGTCTCTTCGGAAATGCGTTTCTGCATATCGCCCAGATTGACATCAATCAGCCCGGTATACAGATCGGAGTAATTCACATCGACATGAATCAGGGAAACTTTCGCGTTGTAAGGCCGAGCCATGGAGACGGCTTTTTCTACCAGGACTTTACTCTCAGGGGAGAGGTCAACCGCGATCAGAATGTGTTTGTAAGCCATAATGTTACTCCTTCCATAAGTTATCGATGACTCTCGCCGTCATCTTTTAAACCGTAGCGGCATGAGCTACGGTCACCCGATCTAAAGACTTCAATTGTAGATGGTATTTCGCTTTTATCGAACCTTCTTCAGCCCGACAATGCGCCATCCCTCAATCACATTCAAGCGAAAAATGAATGCGGCCACTTTGATAAAGATTAACGCGGTGGTAAAAAAATTAAGGGATCTCCTACACTATTAAATGAGCCGGGCGGGAAGAGATCTGTGACCTGTATCGGTTATTCGTTGCAGGATTGTCTGACAGGGTTTTCGGGGAGAGCGGTCGTCCCGAAGCAAAGGCTTCGAGGGCTTCGCCGGGAGGGGTACATGATCAGCACCGTCGCGCTGTTCTGGGCGCTTTGTGTAGTTTGTGTGGTGAATATGGCGCGCTATTACTCTTCACTGCGCGCGTTACTGGTGGTGCTGCGCGGGTGCGATCCGCTGCTGTATCAATACGTTGATGGCGGCGGTTTTTTCACCTCACATGGTCAACCCAGCAAGCAGGTCAGGCTGGTGCGCTATATCTACGGCCAGCGCTATGTCGATCATCATGATGAAGAGTTTATTCGCCGCTGTGAGCGCCTGCGCCGCCAGTTTATTCTGACGAGTTCGCTGTGTGGTCTGGTGGTGATTAGCCTGATTGGATTAATTATCTGGCACTAGTTGTAGGGCAGCGTTATGGACAAGCATAAAAAAAGCGGGCCAGTTTCCTGACCCGCTTTTTCTTTGGCTACGGCTTACACGAAGCGCAGCGCAATCCAGTACAGCCCGCCCGAGAGCAGAATCGAAGCCGGTAAGGTGAATATCCAGGCCATCAGGATATTGGTTACCGTCTTACGCTGCAGGCCGCCGCCGTCCACGATCATGGTCCCTGCCACGGAGGAAGAGAGCACGTGGGTAGTGGAAACCGGCATCCCGGTGTAGCTTGCCAGACCGATAGAAACGGCTGCCGTCATCTGCGCGGACATCCCTTGCGCATAGGTCATGCCTTTCTTACCGATCTTCTCGCCGATGGTGGTCGCCACGCGACGCCAGCCGATCATTGTACCCAGACCAAGAGCCAGAGCCACCGCCAGAATAATCCAGACCGGCGCGTACTCGATGGTGCTAAGCATGTCGCCTTTCAGTTTCTTCAGCAGGCGCTGGTCGTCGGCGCTCACTTCCGGCAGCTTCGCCACTTTATCGGTGGTGTCGGAGATGCACAGCATAATGCGACGCAGCTGGCTACGCTGCTCAATACTGAGCTTGTCGTAGCTTTCGATATCCGTCAGCATCAGCTTCGCGCGATCCAGCGCGTTAATCGCGTTGGCCGGGTGGCAGTGGAACTGAGCCGGTTCAGTTGCGCCCGCTTCCGGAGAAGGGATCAGCTGTTCCGAGCCGGTGGCTTTCTTCAGCAGGTCAGGGCGTTGCTGGAAGAAAGTTTCGACGTTGTTCACCGCATCGCGAGTACGGGTGATTTCGTAGCCGGAAGCATTCATGTTAACCACGAAGCCCGCCGGTGCGACGCCAATCAGTACCAGCATAATCAGACCGATGCCTTTCTGGCCGTCGTTAGCGCCGTGAGAGAAACTCACGCCGATAGCGGACAGGATCAGCGCGATACGCGTCCAGAAAGGCGGCTTTTTCTTGCCGTCTTGCTTTTCACGTTCCGCAGGCGTCAGGTGAATACGCTGCTTTTTCTTGGTGTTGCTCCAGTAACGGCGCAGCAGGAAAATCAACCCACCGGCAATCACCAGCCCGACAATCGGGGACAGAATTAAGGAAGCGAAGATCCCAATGACTTTCGGGATATTCAGCGCGTCGACAACCGAGGTGCCGGTCAGCAGCGCGTTGGTCAAACCGATACCGATGATGGCACCGATAAGCGTATGGGAGCTGGAGGCCGGCAGACCAAAATACCAGGTGCCGAGGTTCCAGATAATAGCGGCCAGTAACATAGAGAACACCATGGCGAGACCATGAGAAGACCCTACGTTTAACAGCAGATCTGTAGGCAGCATATGCACAATGGCATAGGCCACGCTCAGCCCACCGAGCAGAACGCCGAAGAAGTTAAACAACGCAGCCATTGCCACCGCAAGTTGCGATCGCATAGCGCGGGTATAAATTACCGTTGCTACTGCGTTGGCCGTATCGTGGAAACCATTAATGGCTTCGTAGAACAGCACAAATGCCAGAGCAAGCAAAAGTAAAAGCCCGGTGTGAAGATCCAGGCCGGCAAACAAATGTAGCATAGACGTTACGCCATTTTGAGGACATGAACGCGGCGCATTATGTAAGACAACCTCCACCGCGGCAAAGTGAAATCTGGACTTTTTTTGATTTTAGTCGCCATCTGGCGCACAGGTGGAATGATTTACATTTTGTTTATCAATCACCTGCATTTGTTATTCACCTTAAAGCTGGTGCGACCAGCCTCAGGTCTTTACAATCCGTTGCCTTAAGCATAGTCGGGAGTCGGTCGTGGAAAAGTTTGATGCCATTATTATAGGTGCGGGTGCAGCTGGAATGTTTTGTGCGGCGGTTGCCGGGCAGGCGGGCAGCCGCGTATTGCTGATTGATAATGGGAAAAAACCGGGCCGTAAAATCCTGATGTCCGGTGGCGGACGCTGCAACTTTACCAACCTTTATGTCGAGCCTGCGGCGTATCTGAGCCAAAACCCGCATTTCTGCAAATCTGCGCTGGCCCGCTACACCCAATGGGACTTTATCGACATGGTGGGCAAGCACGGCATCGCCTGGCACGAGAAAACTCTCGGGCAGCTGTTCTGCGACGATTCTGCCCAGCAGGTAGTCGATATGCTGGTGGCCGAATGCGAGAAAGGCAAAGTAACAATGCGCCTGCGCAGCGAAGTGCTGAGTATTGAACGCGACGAGCAGGGGTACACCCTGCAGCTAAACGGCGGCAGCGTGCAGGGCGCGAAACTGGTTATCGCCAGCGGCGGTCTGTCGATGCCGGGGCTGGGGGCGACGCCGTTCGGCTATAAAATCGCCGAACAGTTTGGCCTGAATGTGCTGCCGACCCGCGCGGGCCTGGTGCCGTTCACGCTGCATAAACCTTTGCTCGAACAGTTGCAGGTGCTGTCCGGTGTCTCGGTGCCGTCCGTCATCACCGCAGAAAACGGCGTCAGCTTCCGTGAAAGCCTGTTGTTTACCCATCGCGGCCTGTCCGGCCCTGCCGTTCTGCAGCTTTCCAGCTACTGGCAGCCGGGCGAATTCGTCAGCGTGAATCTGCTGCCGGACACCGATCTGGACGGTTTTATTCATGAGCAGCGCAACGCGCACCCAAACCAGAGCCTGAAAAACACGCTGGCGATGGTGCTACCGAAACGCCTGGTTGAGTGCCTGCAGCAGCTGCAGCAGATCCCGGACGTCACGCTGAAGCAGCTCAACAGCCGCCAGCAAAGCGAGCTGATTGACACCCTGCAAGCCTGGCGCGTTCAGCCCAACGGCACCGAAGGCTATCGCACGGCGGAAGTGACCCTCGGCGGCGTGGATACCAACGAACTTTCCTCCCGCACCATGGAAGCGAAAAAATCCCCGGGCCTCTATTTTATCGGCGAAGTGATGGACGTCAGCGGCTGGCTGGGCGGCTATAACTTCCAGTGGGCCTGGAGCTCCGCCTGGGCGTGCGCGCAGGCTTTGGTTGATGCAGGTTAAGCATTGTTGTCCCCTGCCAGCATGAAAAGGAAGCCATGATGAAGATAGAAAACTATCAGGAAACCGATTTTGCCGGTGTACAGCGCCTTTTAACCAGCGTTTTTGGGAAGGATCATGCGGTGGCCCTTACTCAGGAATTGGCGCTTCGCCTGGTCATTCATCATCCTCAACATTCAGACGTCATTATCGGCCATGCAGCGCTATATATGCGTGAAATGTCCTGCCAGGAGCAGCGCTTTTTAGCTGGAATCATCGGCGATGTGGCTGTCGCCCCCGAGTTTCAACGGCAGGGATTAGCGGCAAGCATGCTGAAAGAACTTCATCAGTGTTTGAAAGATAAAAAGAGCGATTATTCCTTTTTGTTTGCCTACCGGGAAGGCGTCTACAAATCCTCAGGTTACCGGCAGCTAACGCTGCCTATTCGCTACTTCGATGTGGTGGATAACAGGTGGAATACCTACGTCTATAACGGCGGCATGATTCGCTCTACGTCGAAGGTAGCGCTTGAGGGGATAATCGATTTTAACGGCAGGGTTTATTAATGAAGCCCGGTATGCCGGTGAACGACAGGCGCCGTGATAGATTGTGATATGTTATGCACTATTGCAGCTATTTGAGGGCTAAACGTGACAGATTATGACGCATTGCCTGAACAGCGCCAGGCGATGATCCACCAGATCCTGACCGAAACGGGCAGGGTGATCGGGGCTGATGTGGCGCGGAAGCTGGGCGTATCCGAGCACACCATCCGCCGGGATCTGCAGGAGCTGGCGCGTCGCGGCCTGTGCAAAAAGGTTTATGGCGGGGCCATCAGTCAGTTCCAGCAGTCTGCCAGCTTCGAAACACGCGTGTCCCAGGATGTGGGTGAGAAATCCCAGGTGGCACGGAAGTGCGCCGGGATGATCCAAGCTAATACCTGCGTGTTTCTCGACGCCGGTTCAACCTATCTGGCGATGGTGGAGTTTATCCCCGAAGAGCTGGATCTCACCATTGTCACCAATTCCCCGCAGATTGCAGCGGCGCTGAGCGGGCGCACGCGGGGCGAACTGATTCTGTTGGGCGGCAAAGTTAACCCGCTGACCGGCAGCACGCTGGGTTCCGACACGGTCAATCAGCTGCGCGGCATGGTTTTCGACCAGACCTTTATCGGCGTGTGCGGGCTGGATCCGCAGGCTGGCCTGAGCGCTGTTTATTACGAAGACGCCTGTTTTAAGCGGGAAGTGCTGAGCCAGAGTAATGAGGTGATCGCCGCCGTGACGGCCAACAAGATGTCCCAGGTGGCTCGCTATAAAGTGGCACCCTGCGAAGACATTGATATTGCGGTGGTGAGCGCCGAAACCAAAATTGCCGATTTCGGCGGCGTTAACCTGCGGATTGAAATTGCGGGCTAGCGGAACGGGCGGCTAAGAACCCGCCCTGCTTCAACCTTATTTTTGCAGCGCCAGCAGGCTTTTTATCGTGTGCTGGACCGCGCTTTCATCATTGCTGCCGGTAATAAACCGGGCTGCGGCCTTGGTTTCTTCAAACGCATTACGCATCGCGAAGCTGTATTCCGCCTGAGCCAGCAGCTCCAGGTCATTATACCCGTCGCCAAAGGCGAGAGTCTCCGCCGGGCTGACGCTCAGTAACTGCTGGAGCCTTTGCACCGTTGTCCCTTTATGGACGCCATAATCCGCAATATCTATCCACGCCGCTTCGGACACCACGATGTAGACATCCTGTTCAAACGGCCTGAGTACCGGGCGAGTCTGCGGGCAGTTTCCGGCTTCGTCATAGACGCTTATCTTCACGAAATCACAATTGAGTTCGGCAAAAGAGTCCACCAGCGCCAGGCTGGCGTAGGACTGGCGCATTTTGTCCTGCAGCCGCTGCGGCACGTCTTTGCGAATAAACGCGCTTTCGCTGCCGCAGGCAACAATCACGTGGCTGTCACTGGCTGCTTCCAGCGTGTCGATAATGCGTAATCCCAGCGCATTGTTGATAAGCGATTCGTAGACATATTCGCCGTTCCTTTTAATGCGCGTGGCGCTGTCGCCGATGATCCATAAATCCTCGCGGTAATCGGCGAACAGCTCTTCTACCCGCTGGCACTGCTTGCCGGTACAGGCGGCGAAATGGACGCCTTGCTCGGCCATTAAGCGGTGGGTCTGGGCAAATAATTTACGGTCATAGTCGCCGTGGCTATTGAGAAAAGTGCCGTCCAGGTCGGTAATAATTAGCTTTATCATGTTGTTATCCCATCGGTAAGTGTTCTGTAGGCGTTTATATTTTTAGTTTTGAAACGAAGGGCAGGTTGCGGTACTTGTTTTGCCACGGCATGCCGTAGCCAATGAGCAAATCGTCATTGTCCATCATCCAGGCATAACATTGCTCGGCGGGGATCTCTACGCGGCCAGGCTTCACAAATAAGGTGGCGATGGAGAGCGATTTCGGAGCGTAATGTTCGATTAAATGCTCGACCAGACGCTTCATGGTCCCACCGGACTCAATGGCGTCATCCACCAGGATAACGTCCTTCCCCCTGATGCCAATATTGTCGTGGTAAACGATGGTAGAGCTGTTGTTTCTGTCGCCAGGCGTGTGCGGGCAGGAAATATAGTCCATTGAAATATCGAAGGTGAGCTGCCTGACCAGATCGGCGGTAAACAGAATCCCACCGGGCACGACCGTGATCACTACCGCTTCGTGATAGCGACTGTTCAGCAGCCGGGCGACTTTGGTGACGCCTTCGGCAATCGTCGACTCATTCATCACGATCTGTCCTACATGATTGTTTCTCACTGCTGCATCCTCGCTAAAGTGTCATTGCTCGTTGTTGCTCGATTAAAATAAGATCTAATGCTCGATTGTGCAATGTTAGCGTGATGACAGCGTATTTTTTGTGATCTAAAACGATCGTGCAGGCAGGGTATGCTCAATGCTGCATTACCGAGCATTGAGCAAAGGGATCTACTGGCGGAGATTGAAACGGATTGGCAGCGTGAGGGTTATTTGCGGCTGGCCTGGCGCAATATCATCCGTGGGGGCGGGCAGCGGAACCGCGCGCGTCGGCAGGGCAAGGGCTTCGCGATCCAGCGTTGGCGTACCGCTGCTTTTTGCCAGCGCCACGCTAAGGACCTGGCCCTCCCGGTTCAGCGTCAGGCTCAGATAAACCACGCCCTGGGCCTGCTGACGTAAAGCCTGAGCCGGGTAACGTTTGAAGCGGTCGAGCCGCTGGCGCAGTAGCCCGACCCAGTTCACTTCGCCTGGGCTGGGGGCGCTCACCGCGCTGCTTCCTGCCCTGCCGGCGCTTTGCTGCGGGTGGCTGGCGGGCGCATGCGTTTCAGGTGCAGGAGGTGTAGGGGCCGGCGGCACTTCCGCATCGTGCGGCTTAACCGGCTGAGGTTTGGCGATGATTTTATGGTGCATTTTTTTAGCCACAACGAGCTCCGGGTTCGGGGCCTCCACGCTCTTCACCGCTTCTTTTGACTCGGCCTTTTCCTGAGGTGCGGCCGACTGGATCTGTTTGATCTTATCGGGCTGCTTGGCTGGCGTGGCGACAGAGGCCGGATCGTCTGTCGGGAGGATCATCAGCGCAATAGGCGGTGGCGCGGTGGCCGGTTGTTCCTGAGTGGGCCGGTTGGTTAGCCAGAGAAAAACGCCCGCGTGCAGCAAGAGCGCCAGCACCAGCCCGATGCTGCGGCGTGTGGGAGGCAGGCCGTCGGACCAGGCAGGAAAGGGCTGTCTTATCGGCAGGGTAGAAGGCATGACAAAATACTCCGCAGCCGGGCTAAAGGCTGTTGTTTCAGTGGGGATAAGAGAGAGGACACGCGAAACGCCCAAACGGGCAGGCTGACATGAATAACGAGACAACTGACATGGATTACTCCGTCTCGAAGCATTATTCACTGCGTGAAAGGCTGACCCAGTAACGAGATAGCGTATTTATTCTGACGGGCAGGACGCGGGGTAATGCAGCCAGAATCCGATCGGTATCCGCCAGCGGGAAAACGCCGGACAGCCGCAGGGCAGCAATATCTTCGTCGCAGCGAAGAACGCCGGGGCGGTAGCGGTTAACTTCCCGCAGAAAATCGCCCAGCGGCATATTGTCGGCCAGCAGTTTGCCGTGCGCCCAGCCAGGCTCTTTTTCACCGCCGTGCAGGCCCCCGGATTCAGCCCCGCTGAGCCATGCGCCCTGGCCCGCCGCGAGCTGTAGCCCGGCGAGGCCGGAGCTGCGCGGATAAAGCCGGACTGCGCCGTGGTAAACCGCCACGCGGGTAAGCCCCGGTTCCAGCTTTACCCGGAATTGGGTGCCCAGTGCGAGCACTTTGCCCTGTGGCGTCGTCACGCTAAAAGGCCGGGGCCATGCCGCCCGCTTTTCCTGCTGCCCGGTCGTAATCAGCAGGTCGCCGCCGAGCAGCTCAATCTGGCGCTGTTGCCCGGTAAAATCCACGTTTAGCGCGGTTTGGGTGTCCAGTAATAGGCGGCTGCCTTCGCTGAGTTCAACCTGCCGCTGCTCCCCAGTCCCGGTGCGATAATCGGCAATGAACGCTTCCCAGCCGTGCTGCTGTCGCCCCCATTCCAGCGAACCACCGAGTAGCAGCAGAGCGCCTAATCCTTTTAGCGCCCGACGCCTGCCGCTGTTTTTTAACGAAGAGAGGCTCTGCCGCGCCAGTTTGCCGTCAACCTGCCGGAAGCTGGCGCAAACCGCCTCAACGTGCCGCCAGGCTCGCTGATTCTCGGCGCTGGACGCCAGCCATTTTTGCCAGTCGGCTTTATCCTGCTCGCTAACGTCGTCCGACATCATCAGCGTCAGCCATGAGGCGGCGGCCCAGGCGCTGTCCCGGTCGATGGCTTGCCCGTTTTGGTCAATAAAAGGATGGGAGGTCATGAGCTGAGCGCGAAGAAACAGTGCAGGTTGGCTCGCTGGAGATACTGCTTCACGGAGCTGCTGGAAACGCGCAGGCGCTCGGCGATATCGCAATAGCGCATTCCCTGCAGGTGGGCCAGCAAAAAGGCTTCCCGCACCTGCGGCGGCAGGCCGTCCAGCGCAGCATCAATCTGTTCCAGCACTTCCAGAATCAGCAGTCGGGTTTCAGGGGAAGGGTGTTCCATTTCCGGCTGAGTCGCCAGCGCCTCCAGCCAGGCCTCTTCGATTTTCTTGCGGCGATAATGGTTGGCAATCAGCCGTCTGGCGACCGTGGCAAGAAAAGGACGTGGCTGGCGAATGGAGGCCAGATCGGGGCTGACCAGAATATTAATAAAGGTGTCCTGAGTCAGATCCTGCGCCTGTTCCGGGCAGCCGACTTTGTTGCGAAGCCAGTGGTAAAGCCAGCGCTGATGATCGCAGTAAAGCTGCTGCGCAACCTGTTGGGAACGGGACATGATGTGACTCACCATTGATCGGTATCAGGGCGTGATAAATATTTAAATGATAATCATTATTATTTTCATTTCTCTATTTTTATGTCAAGAGATTGCGAAGTATTAATGTATTTTTGCGGGCGACGAGAACGCAGCGCCAGCACTGGCGCTGCGGGTAACACACTAGAATTTCTGCGAAATGGTCAGCTTAACGTTGCGGCCGATACCGGACACGGATTCACCCAAGTACGGGTAGTAGTCGGTGTTAAACAGGTTGTCGACGGCAATGCGGGCTTCCATGCCTTTCACCTGCTCCGGCTGCCAGGACGCAAACAGGCCCTGCAGCGCGTAGCCGCTGGTTTTTGGCAGCGCCCAGATGCCCGCTAACGGGTCGCCATCCTGCGGGGAGCGATCCTGTTTACGCACCATGTCCATGGTCCAGCCGAAGGTCATGTTCCACTCCGGGGCTTTTACGCCCAGCGTAGTGTGGGCGGTGACCGGTGGAATTTCTGCGATCCAGGTTTGGTTGCCCCACGGGTCGCGCGGAGAAGCGTCACGCTGCCCACGAATGGTGGAGAAGGAGAAGCTGCCGAAGATACGGCGGCTGTCGTAAAACGATTCAATCTCCAGGCCCTGGATGGTGTAGCCCGGCAGGTTACGATAGTTCGACAGCGGAGAACCGCAGTTAGCGCCACTTTTCACCGACTGCGCCTCGCACAGCACGCCGCGACGGTAGAAGATTTCATCTTTGCCGCGGTTGCGGAATAGCGTGGTACGAATCTGTACGCTGTCGTCGTCCGCCAGCAAATTATTGAAGTTCAGGATCATCCCGCCGCGAACGCTGTTAATGGTTTCCACTTTCAGGTCGCGGCTGGTGCCGGACACGTTAGACTGCGCGTACTGCACGGTGTACTGCTCATCAATGGTCGGCGCTCGCCACGTGCGGGTCACATCGGCAAACAGCGACACATTCGGCGTGGCTTTCCAGACCAGCCCAAGCGCAGGCGTAAAGCCGTGATAACTTTTGCTGCTGTAGTCGTGGCCGACTTTAGGATTACTGCTGTTGTACATTGAGGCGATGTTTGGCTCACCGGTATTGGTGACGCTGTCGTAGCGCACGCCCGGCGTTACGGTGACGCTGCCGAGCGTCATGCTGTCCTGCAGATACAGGCCGCGCGTTTGCTGTTCCCCGGCGGGCATGTAGTACGGCTGGAAGTAGCCGTAGTTGTAGGCGGCATTTTTCTTGTAGCCTGGGTAGTACATCAGCGCATCGCGTTGGTTTTTATGCCAGCTTGCGCCGATTTCCAGCAGGTGATCCACCGGCCCGCTGCTGAAGCGGCTCTTGTTGCTGATCTCCACCAGGTTGTCTTTGTAATCCACCCAGCTCTCATTGCCGAGCGAGCCCAGGAAGCTGGACGCTCCGGCGGAGTCGGGGCGGGTATCATGCTGTTTGGTTTTGGAGTAAGCGTAGTTCAGTGTCAGATCCAGCCAGGGCTTGTCCGCCGGGGCCAGGTTCCACTTCACGGAGTAGTTTTCGTCGGTCTGGTTGCGGTACACCAGCTTCCTGCGCCAGGCCTCGTCTAACCCGTATTTGTCGACATCCGCCTGACTCGGGGCGGCAATTTCGTCCCGCTTGGCGGCGAAGGGCTGCCAGCCGGTGGATTCGGAATGCATGGCCGAAAGCGTCAGCGTCTGCGCGTCGGTCAGGTAGAGATTGGTTTTGGCAAGCCAGGTCCCCTGGCGGTTAGCGGAATAGTCGAAATGCGTGCCGTCCGGGCGGGTAATATTGCCGCCATCGCGTTTGCTGGCGTAGAGCATCCCGTCGGCAAAGCCTTCTGTCGTTCTGCCATACAGTGCGCCGCTGTAGATATTCTGGTTGTCGTTGGTGTGGAAACCGTACTTCAGCATGCCGCCAAAGTTTTCGCCGGGCTGTAAGAGGTCGGCCGCGTCTTTGGTGACGATTTTGATGCTGCCGCCAAAGCCGCCGTTGCCGTTGGCGAGGTTAAACGGACCCTTATCGACGTCGATTTGTTTGATTAGCTCTGGTTCGATAAACACCGACCCCTGGCGGTACTTCTCAAACCCTTTGGGCGCGCCGTCCAGCGTCACTTTGATGTCCTCCATGCCGCCCATGCCCCAGATATTCAGGCTTTGCCCGCCCGGGCGCGGTGAACCTGCGGAAGAGACACCCGGCAGCTTATCAAGCAGGGCGGCGACGTTATCAGCCTGAATGCGCTCGATATTCTCTTTTTTCAGCGTTGAGCGCCCGGCCACGACGCTGTCATCCAGGCCGCTGAGCACGGAAAGCTCTGGCACGATAATCGGCGCGTTCTCGCCAGAGGCTGCCGGAAGAGAAACAAGCCGATAGCTATTGCCGTCGCGCACGGCTTTCAGGCCGCTGCCCGTCAGCAGATGATCAAACGCGCTTTGTACGGAATAAGTTCCTTTGAGGCCTGAAGTCGTTTTGTTTGACGTCTGATCCGGGGTGAAGACCAGCAGCACGTTGGCGTCATTCGCCAGCGTTTGCAGGGCGCCGCTCAAAGGGCCGGCAGGCACGGAAAATGCTTGGCTGGCGGCTGAGGAGGCTTCTGCCGCCCAGGATAATGTCGGTAAACCAGTTGCCAGCGCCAGCAGGCCGGATAAGGCGATGCCGGACGCAAGCGGGGCGCGAGGGAGCTGTGCAGGTTGGCTCGCGTCGGAAATGGCCGTAGCCTTTCCGTTATTTTTTATCGTCATGATGTATCCCTGAAGGTGAGTCACAAGAAGTACTGCTTCAGAGAGGTCACGCGAGACTGAAAATCAGGCAGAAAATTTTTAAATTAAAAACGGCCGTCGGGTTCTACATCGTCAGCACTATGCGGAATCGTGCCTTGCCGGACTTCATTTTTTGCCACGCTTCGTTGGCCTGTGCCAGCGGGAATATTTCCGTCATCGGCTGCACGTTGTTCAGCAGGCTAAAACGCAGAGCGCTTTCGGTTTCATACGGGGTGCCGGTCAGCGAGCCTTCGATTGACAGCTCCCGGCCAACCACCATACCCGGAGAAAGCACGAGCGGCTGCTGGCCGACCCCGAGCACCATCAGCTTGCCTTTGGGCTGCAGGGCAGGCAGCAGAGAGGACGCGATAGCGTTGTCCGTGACCGTGGTGACGATCGCCTTTACACCGCCGAGTTTTTTCAGCGCTTCGGCAGGATTATCCAGGCTGCTGTCGAGATAATCGCGGGCACCCAGCGCCAGCGCAGCTGGTGGTTTATCGCTTCCACGCCCGATGGCGATAACCCGGAACCCCATTTTAGCGGCATACTGCACGGCAAGGTGGCCCAGGCCGCCAATGCCGAGGACTGCGATGCTGTCTCCCGGCTGAGCACCTGATTTACGCACTGCGTTAAAGGTGGCTATTCCGGCGCAAAGCAGCGGCGCGGCGTCGACTGCGCTTAGCGCATCCGGGATTGCTACAAGGCCGGTCGCCTTCGCCAGCATCATTTCGGCATAGCCGCCGTCCTGCGAGCTGCCGACGACCGGCTGGTGGCTGCAAAGCGTGAACTCGCCGCGGCGGCAGGCATCGCATTCATTGCAGTGCCCGCCAAGCCTGCCCACGCCAACCCGCTGCCCAACATGCAGGCCAGAAGGTACGCCACTGCCAAGTTTCAGCAGTGTGCCGACAACTTCATGCCCCGGCACGCGCGGGTAAGCCACGTTCTTTTCCGTGCCGTCGATAACGCCGCCGTCAGCGCCACAGATGCCGCAGGCTTCTATTTTTATCAGCACTTCGCCTGCGCCAGGTTCTGGTACGAGGCGCTCGACAAGTTCGAGGCTACCGTTGCCGCTGGCCTGCATCGCTTTGTAGGTCATTTGCATTCTCCGGTGAAAAAAACGGCACCCTCAGGAAGGATGCCGCTTAGGCTCAGGCTTTTGGCAACGCGTCGAACGCGTCCAGGGCGCGAGCGGTGTAGGTCAGCGCCGCCCCGGTGTTCAGCGAAATGGCGACCGCCAGCGCCTCGGCAATCTCTTCCCGGGTTGCGCCGTGTTTTGCGGCGGCTTTAACGTGTACCGACAGGCAGCCGTCGCAGCGGGTGGTGATCGCCACCGCCAGCGCAATCAGCTCGTGGGTTTTGGCATCCAGGTGGCCCATGGCGGAAGCACCCGCGTCCATCTTCATCAGCCCTTTCATAAACTCCGGCTGCAGCTTCGCGTAATCGCCCACCACACCCAGTAATTCTTCGCGATGTTCATTCCAGTTCAGCAACATACAAACCTCTTCAGTTAATTTCAGGCGACGCTATAAATGCGGACTTCCGGGGCGGCGTTCAGGAACGGTTTCAGGGCTTCAACTACGTCGCGGGTGAACAGGTCAGAACCCAGATAGGCTTCGGCCTGGGCGGCGGTGTTAAAGCCGTGCAGTACCTGGACGTCCTGCTCGCGGATCAGCAGTTCCTTGGAGACTGCACCGTCGATGGTGGTCAGGAAGGCCGTTTTGTACTGCTGGTAAACGCCCGCGGCTGCGGCGCGATTCTGCGCGCTGATATCAAGGGTGATTTGCAAATAAGCCATGGTTCACTGCCTCTTGTTGTGTGGCTCATGCCGTTGCACGAGCGGAGATGAGGGAGAAAAAAGCGGCAGAGCGAAGAAGAAAAAGGCTGCCGCTTGCCTCTCCGTGTTGGCGCATTATGTGAATCAGTGTGAGGGTTAACAAATGACTTAATCTTGACTGGCAAGATAGATTTTCTTCTTTGGTGGGTGGTTTTTTTGCTGGCCTGGTGATTCTTGTTCATTGTGGATCTGTCTGTCGTGGCGGCTTTGCGCAGAATAGGAAGCCAATCTGAGTATCTGGAGCCACCATGCAAAATAGAAGCGCGTTGCCGCTCAGTCAGCCGACTGCTCACCCGCAAACCCGAGGCTGGATCAGCGGCTTTTTGGGGATGCTTATTTTTAGCGGCTCGCTGCCGGCCACGCGCGTTGCGGTGCTGGAGCTTGATCCTCTTTTTCTGACGGCGATACGAGCCACTCTTGCGGCGCTGCTGGCGGCCGGCACGCTGCTGATTTTGCGGCAGCCGCGACCGCAGCGGGGAGACTGGCTGCCGCTTTGCCTGGTGGCCGTCGGCGTGGTGCTGGGTTTCCCGCTGCTGACGGCTTTAGCACTGCAGCACACAACCTCGGCACACTCGCTGGTCTACATCGGCCTGCTGCCGCTGGCGACCGCCTGTTTTGGCGTGTTGCGTGGAGGAGAAAGGCCACAAGCGGCTTTCTGGCTGTTTTCTCTGGCGGGTGCTGCGCTGGTGGCAGGTTTTGCTTTGAGCCACGGGACAGCAAGCAGCTGGCAGGGCGATGCGCTAATGCTGGGCGCCATTGCGCTGTGCGGGCTGGGTTATGCTGAAGGTGCGGTGCTCACCCGGCGGTTGGGCGACTGGCAGGTGATTTCGTGGGCATTGGTAATTTCTCTGCCGCTTAGTGCCGCGGCTACTGCTTTTACCGTTCCGTCGGCGGGAGACGCTATCAGCGCTCAGGCATGGCTCGCGCTGGGCTATGTGTCGCTGTTCAGCATGTGGATAGGGTTTATTTTCTGGTATCGCGGCCTTGCATTGGGCGGGATTGCCGCCGTCGGGCAACTGCAATTGTTACAGCCCTTTTTTGGTCTGTTGCTTGCCGGATTGCTGCTTCATGAAGAAGTACATACATCGATGATTGCCGTGATGCTTGGCGTGCTGGTTTGCGTGTTCGGCGCTAAGCGCTTTTCCCGCTAAAAAGAAAAACCGCCGGGGAAGGCGGTTTCTCAGAGGTTAGTCGATATTCAGCTCGGAGAAGCTGGTAATGACTTTGCCGACAATCCCGTAGTCGATAGCTTCTTTCGGCGACATCCAGTAGTTACGGTCGGTGTCCTGCTTCACCTTCTCCAGCGGTTGGCCGGTGGCTTCTGAGATCATCTTGTTCACGCGATCGTGCATGCGGATGATCTCTCTGGCTTCGATCTCAATGTCCGTGGCCTGGCCGCGCACGCCGCCCAACGGCTGGTGGATCATAAAGCGCGTGTTTGGCAGCGAATAGCGGTGCTTTTTGTCCGCCGCGAGGAAGATGGTGATCCCGGCGCTGGCAACCCAGCCGGTGCCGATGATATGGACTTCCGGCTTGATGAATTTGATCACGTCATGAATGGTGTCCGCCGCCTCAACGTGGCCGCCCTGGCTGTTGAGGTACAGCTTGATGGGTTTGTCGTTGATGCTTTGCAGCAGCAAAAGCTGGGCAACCACCTCTTTGGTGATCGCCTGAGTGATTTCGCCGGAGATAATAATCGAGCGGGAATCCAGCATTTTTTGCTGCATCAGTCCTGAGGCATTGGCGGGGGTGGCGCTTTCTTCAGGTTCATCTTTTTCTAAATAGGTCAGCATAATCAGGCTCCTGCCAGGTTTATGGCGTAATCAGGGATGCACTTGAGCATAGCACTTCATCCAGACGCTGCACGGCGCGAACGATCTCTTCGTCGCTGTAACCACCGAGGCCCAGCAGAATGCCGGACTTCTGTTTTTCTGGGGTAAACATGTGCGACACCGCACGAACGGCGATTCCGGCCTGCATTGCCCGCTCCACAACCTGATGGTCGTCCAGGCCCTGGCGCAGCCAAAGCACCATGTGCATGCCCTGGTCGCAGGGCTGAAGCCAGGCCACGTCCGGGGAAATGTATTGTTCTACCGCCGCCATTAACACGCGGCGTTTTTCGGCATAAACACCGCGCATTTTGCGCAGGTGGCGGTCGAGGTGCCCCTCTGAAATAAAGCTCGCCAGCACATGCTGGTCTGCCCCTGGCGGCTGCCTGTCCATCAGAATGCGTGCCCCGCAGAAGGCGGAAACCAGCTGCTTGGGCACTACGGCGTAGCCGAGACGCAGCGACGGGAAGAGGATTTTGCTGAAGGTGCCGAGGTAGATAACGTTCTCCGGTCCCAGGCCCTGCAGCGCCGGGAACGGGTGGCCCGCGTAGCGCATCTCGCTGTCGTAGTCGTCTTCAATGATCCAGGCCTGGTTGGCCTGCGCCCATTCCAGCAATGCGGCGCGGCGCGACATGCTGAGCGGCATGCCCAGCGGGTACTGGTGCGAGGGCGTGACAAACGCAGCGCGGGCGTTGGGGGCCAGCTTTTTCCCCAGCTCAACGTCCAGCCCTTCGTCGTCCACGGCGACTCTGACCATGCTACGGTCGCGGAACATCGTCTCAAACAGCGAAGTCGTACCTGGGTAGCCCGGCTCTTCCATCCAGACGGCATCGCCTGCCTCCAGCAGGATTTGCAGGGTCAGGTACAGGCCGTGCTGGTTGCCGGAGGTGATGATGACCTGCTCCGGGGTGCAACGCACCGAGCGCGACTTTCTGACGTATTCACAGATAGCCTCGCGCAGAACCAGAACGCCTTGCGGATCGGCATAGCCCGACGGGGCACCGGCACCCCGCGCCCGAATGCGGTTGCCTAGCCTGCGCCACACGTCGTCCGGAGCCGTGTCGCCAACCGGAACGGAAACGGCAAACGGCTTCGGCGCCAGCGTTTTAAGCTGCTCGCCTACTCTGGCAAAAGCCTGAGCCTGGGCAGACAGCGGGATGGCTGCTGCTGTACGAGCCGCCGGTTCGGGCTGCGGGCTTTCCGGGGCGTAGGCCACGCGGGTGCCGGAGCCGTGTTTCGACTCCAGAAACCCTTCCGCAACCAGCTGCTCGAACGCCTCCAGCACGGTGCCGCGCGCCACGTTAAGGGCGCCCGACAAGACGCGGGTGGAGGGCAGCAGGTCGCCGCTCTTCAGTTCGCCTTTGTGAATGGCGTTTTTCAGCGCTTTGGCTAGCTGCAAACTAAGCTGCCCGCTGCGGCGGTCAAGCTCGCCAATGGCGGGGATATCTACTGCTCGGGCTTTACGTGACATGAATTGTGGCTCGGTCATATAGCTGTAATCTGGTTCTTTATCATAAACCACTTCGAACATAAGCTGGGCAAAATTACCGCAAATGAAGGTCTGCCCATGTATATTCCTCGCCCTTTTCAGGAGCCCGATATGGCTGTGCTGCAGCGGCTGATTCAGGCCAATCCCCTGGGCCTGCTGGTTGTACAAATCGAAGGTGTGCTGGAAGCGTTTGATATTCCCTTTGAGCTTTGCCCTGATGAGGGGGAGTTCGGCGCGCTCCGCGCGCACATTGCCCGTGCGAACCCGTTGTGGCGCGGCCTTCAGCCCGAGCAGGATGTGCTGGTGGTGTTCCGTGGTGCACAAGGTTATATCTCCCCGAGCTGGTATCCGGGCAAGCAGGAGCACCACAAGGAGGTGCCGACCTGGAACTACCAGACCGTGCAGGCGCGGGGGAGGATTGCGGTGCGGGACGATGCGGATTTTGTCCTGCGGCAGATAACCAGCCTGACGCGGCACCAGGAAGCGCAGAGCGAGCTCCCGTGGCAGGTAAGCGATGCGCCTCCTGAGTTTATCGGCTCAATGCTTAAAGCGATTGTCGGGATTGAAATCCCTCTGGCTTCGCTGGTCGGCAAGACCAAGCTCGGCCAGAACAAGAAGTCTGAGGATCAGGCCGGGGCCGCGCAGGCACTAATGGCAAAGGGTGAAGTGGCCATCGGCGAGGCGATGTTAAGCAGCCTCGCAAAGCGTCGTCAGACTTAACATTCGGGCTGCTGAAAGAGGGTGAGCAGCGTGGTGATTGGCTCGTCCAGTGGGGCTAAATCCTTTTTCACGATCAAATGCAGGGGCGTGGCACGCCTTGCCCCGTGACTGAGCGGGAGCGGTTTAAGCGTGCCGTTTTCAATCTGCGGAGCAATCCGTTCTTCAGGCAGCCAGCCGTAGCCAACCTGCCAGGTCACGGCTTCGCACGCGGCATCAAGCGTGGAAAAGGTCCAGTCAGCCGTGGGCGAGGATTCGCTGCTATTTTGCCCGGCAAGGCGGATCAGCGGATAGTTCGCCAGGTCCGCCTCTTCTAAGGGGGCGGGAAGCTGATGCAGGGGGTGATCGCGGTGCGCCACGGCCACAAAATCAACGTTTCTGAGCCACTGCCCGCGGCCCGTAAGATCCTGACGGCGGGTTAGCACCATGACATCCGCTTCTGCCAGATCGGCTGTGTCGGTTTCCAGAATCTCCGTCAGATGAACCTGCGTGCTGGCATGTAATCGCTGAAACTGATGGAGGATGGCGAACAGGCGGGCGCGCGGGAATATGCAGTCCACCACTAAGTCTATGCGGGTGCGGATGCCGTTTTTTAACGTAGCAGCGCGGCTTTCAACGTAGTGAAAGCTTTTCAGCAGCGGGCGAACCTGCGCCAGCAAAAGTTCCCCTTCAGGCGTCAGTACCGCCTTACGCCCTTCTGGCTTCAGCAAGCTAACGCCAAGCCGCTCCTGAAGTAATGCAAGGTTATAGCTGACGGAGGACTGGCTGCGGAAAGTGGCTTCTGCCGCTTTGGCGAAGCTGCCCAGCTCAATGACCAACTCCAGAAGTGCCCACTGCTCAAGGGTTGTTTTATGCATATCATCTAAAAAATGGATGAATTTGATACAAAAGTAGCGTTATTCATCGAAAATGTGAAGGTCTAAGATGCGCTTAACCCCACAGAGGAGCGCCATCATGAGTCACTTTGATAAACACGATTTAAGCGAGTTCGTCGGCAAACATCTGGTTTATACCTACGATAATGGTTGGAACTACGAAATTTATGTAAAAAATGCAACTACCCTGGATTACCGGATCCACAGCGGCATTGTGGCCAATCGCTGGGTGAAAAATCAGGATGCGCACATTGTGCGTGTGGCAAGCAGCGTGTACAAAATTTCCTGGACTGAACCTACGGGTACGGACGTCAGCCTGATTGTGAATCTCGGCGATAAGCTGTTCCACGGGACGATTTTCTTCCCGCGCTGGGTGATTAATAACCCGGAGAAAACGGTGTGTTTCCAGAACGAGCATATTGCGAAAATGGAAGCGTTCCGCGAGGCTGGCCCGGCTTATCCAACGGAAGTTATTGATGAATTTGCCACCATCACGTTTGTTCGCGACTGCGGCGAGAATAACGAAGCGGTGATTGCCTGTGCCGCCAGCGAGCTGCCGGCGGACTTTCCAGAAAACCTGCAATAAGCGTTAGCCCGGCAGGCGTTTTTTCGGCCTGCCGGGACCCAGCAGAATCGCCAGTTTCGCCCCGCCCTGGGTAGATTCCATGAGGATTTTACAAACGCTGGTGAGCGGCACCGAGAGCAACATGCCCACCGGGCCGAGCAGCCAGCCCCAGAAGAGCAGGGAGAGAAATACGACGAAAGTCGACATCCCCAGCCCACGCCCCATCATGCGGGGCTCCAGAATATTCCCCAGTACCATGTGCACCACCAGGAACAGCGCCCCGACCATCAGCATCTCATAGGTGCCGTTGAGCAGCAGAGCCTGAATCATCGGCGGCACGGCGGAGATCACCGACCCAATATTGGGAATGTAGTTGAGCAAGAAGCCCAGCACGCCCCACATCAGCGCAAACTGCACGCCCAGCAGCTTTAGCCCCAGCCAGATAACGATGCCGGTCAGTAAACTGATAAAGGTCTTCAGCGCCAGATAGTGGGTGACGCCTTTCAGCGCTCGGTGCATGCCGGCGATATGCAGCTTAGGGTTGGCCAGCGCAAAACGGAGTTTATAAGGTACATGGCGCACTTCAAACAGCATAAAAATCACCGTCATCGCCAGTAGAAGCACGCTGGCCATCGCCCCGGAAAGCCCGGTCATCAGCGTTGTGGCAAAGGTCATCAGCTTGTCGGAGTCCAGCTTTTGCAGCAGGCGTTCCGGCGACAGCGGCAGGTGCAAAAACGGCATCGCGTGCTCGATTTCACGCACTTTCTGCGTCAGCAGTTTGTTGAACTGCGGCATTTGTTCCATGAAGTCATTCATCGACGTTGCCAGCACGCCAACCAGCAAAGTGAGCATCACCAGCATGACCAGCACCACGATGGCAATCGCGAGCGGGCGGCTGAGGCCGCGGCGCATAAACCAGGTCACCAGCGGGTTGAGAACAATGGCGAAAAATACCGCCAGCAATAGCTGAACGATGATGTCGGCTGCGGCGTGAATACCGGCGAGAATAATCACCAGGGCCGCGAGTTTGAGCAATATATGCAGGCCGGTCTTATCAGGTTGTGGGGCTGTCATGCAGACGTCCGATCGGGAAAATGTGCTTTTAGTGTAGTACTTCCTGGCAGGGCGACGGCGGCAGTCTGTCTGAAAATGAAGGAAAAAAATGGCCCCGCGGAGGCGGAGCCATTGATGTATCGCGCGGCGATTACTTGATGACGATGGTGTTGATGATGTTTTCCGCGTTGGTCTGCGCCAGCTGCTGGTTATCCGCAGGCAGCGTGATTTGCATGGTCAGCAGTTTATCGTCCACTTTGCCAATGATGATGGAAGAGTACGCGGTCTGTCCTTTGGCGGAGATCACGCTGTCCAACTGCTGCAGGGTGTGGCCTTTAATCTCGATGGATTTGTTGGTTACCACCTGAAGCTGCGGGTCGCGTGCGCGCTGCTGCTCTTCCAGGCCTTTTGCCAGCGTGGCAAGGTCGCTCGTCGGGTTGTCGCTGACAATCACGATCACCGCTTTCTGGCCGGTTGCGTCAGAATAAACGTGCATGTTGTTGGACTGGGTGCCCACCTTGCCGCTCTGATCGCTCATGTCCGCTGGCAGGGCAAAGCTCAGCTTGCCGTCCAGCAGTTCAACTGGCTGACCGCTGGCGCTGCTGGCTTCCGCCGCGCCGGTGGTGGCGGTTTTGCTGTCGTTATTATCACAGGCGGCAAGACCCACTACCAGCAGGCCAATACCGACATATTTTACCAGTTTGCGCATCGCGTTCTTCCTTTCCGTTAGCAAGCCAAAAGGCCAATCCCTGCATCTTAACACAAGATATTCAGCCCGCGTTTAACCAGGCTGCAGCGCGGAGATTTCAGATTTATCTGCGAGGCGTTTCAACAGCATATTCAGCAGAACGCCGTACATCGGCAGGAAGAATACCAGGCTAATAAGCACTTTGAAGCAGTAATCGACCACGGCGATTTCTACCCAGTGCTGGGCCATAAAGGCGTCCGGGCTGCGCCAGAAAGCGATAAAGAAGAACGACAGCGTATCGCTCACGTTACCGAACAGCGTGGACACCGTTGGGGCCAGCCACCAGCAGTGATTCTGGCGCAGGCGGTTAAAGACGTGCACGTCCAGAATCTGGCCGAGCGCGTAAGCCATGAAGCTGGCAACCGCGATACGGGCAACAAACAGGTTGAAGTGGGTTAGCGCTTCAAAGCCCTGCCAGCTTCCCATGTAAAACAGCGAGGAGATGCCGTAGGAGATCACCAGCGCCGGGATCATCACTGCGAAAATAATCCGCCGCGCCAGCGGAGCGCCGAAAATACGCACCGTGAGGTCGGTCGCGAGGAAGATAAACGGGAAGCTGAAGGCGCCCCAGGTGGTATGAAACCCAAAGACGGAGACCGGAAGCTGAACCAGATAGTTGCTGGAGGTGATCACCAGCAAATGAAAAAGCGATAGCCAAAACAGCGCATTAGTGCGCTGGCGAGTGCTGAACTGCATCATGTTGTAGCCTTTTTAGTAGTGGGGTGAGGGAACCCAGTCAAAAATGTAAAGCGCGGGGATGATACTGCTTTAGTTTCTCAATGCAATGGTTAATTTTAACGCAATCGTTCACGCGGCTTGCGCCAGATTTTACCCGGCGTAAACTAGCGCGGTTTTTGACGACCTGAGAGTGCTATGACCGATTTGTTCGCAACCCCTGACCACACGCTGGATGCTCTTGGCCTGCGCTGCCCGGAGCCGGTGATGATGGTGCGCAAAACCGTGCGCAATATGCCCGTCGGCGAAACGCTGCTGGTGATAGCCGATGATCCGGCCACTACGCGCGATATCCCCGGTTTCTGCCGCTTTATGGAGCACGAACTGGTGGCCAGCGAAACCGACGCGCTACCTTACCGCTATTTGCTGCGTAAGAGTCATTAATCCCCTCACCAGGCTAATCCGCTGCTCAGAAAAAGAGGGCGGGTGATATGCCAAATCGCCGTGACAGTTTGCGGATGTGATCGGTGGTTAGCTGGCGTTCACCGCTGAGAATGCGGGAGACCATCGACTTGCTGCCAATCTCTTGTTGAAAATCGCTCTGTTTTAGATGGTGATGCTCCATCAGGGTTTTCAGTATGGCTATCCCGGCAGGTATGGCCTGCATTTCCTCGCGGAACGCCTGCACGTCAGGCTGCGCGTTTTCCCAGGCCTGGATCTTACTACTGAGAATCTCAACCAGCGGACTTTCTGGATCATTGATGAGCAGATATTCGACCAGCTCCAGCGCAGCCAGATAATCTTTTTCGCAGGTGCTGCCTGCCAGTAGCGGAACCGCTGTTTTTAAAGCTTCGGCGGCCTTCAGTGCATCCGCAATCATCGCTTCTTTCCCCGGTGTTTTTCAGTAAATCGCATGTATTCGCTGTGCGTCATGACGTGGCGGATGTAGAACTTCTGGCTGGTAAAAAAGATAAGTGCAATCAGCCTGAGTTCATTTCCGGCTATGTTGATGACGTAATGTTTATCGAGATATTTAAAGTTATCCAGCGTGGGATAAATCCGCTTAAGTGAGTCCGGTGTTGGGAAGAAGCCTTTTTCCAGCACTTTGCCAAGGATTTGCAGTTCCTGCTTATGTCTGGGAAATTTTTGACCGGCTTCCACAAGCGCCTTAAGCGTAATCAGGTGCATCACTTCATCCTGAAGTTGACTGATTGGCAATTAATATGCCCATAAGTTGCCAATCAGTCAACTTATGGGCGGGGATTTATTTTTACACAGGGGCATCCTTGCCCCTGCTTGCGGAGTAAAAAACCGGAAGCTGCCTCGAAAACTATTTCTTCCGCAGCAGGCGAATGGCGTTCGCCGTGACCAGCGCGGTAGCGCCTGAGTCTGCCAGCACCGCCAGCCACAGGCCGGTCAGGCCGAGCAGGGTGGTGACCAGGAAAATCCCCTTCAGCCCCAGCGCAATCGTCACGTTCTGGCGAATGTTGTTATGGGTTGCTCTGGCGAGCCGTACCATACCTGCCAGTTCGGTCAGACGGTTGTGGGTTAGCGCGGCATCTGCCGTTTCCAGCGCGACGTCGGTGCCGCTGCCCATCGCGATGCCGATGGTCGCCGCTTTCATCGCCGGGGCATCGTTGATGCCGTCGCCGACCATTGCCAGCGGCGCGGTGGCATTGAGTTTATTCACCGCTGCCACTTTGTCTGCCGGCAGCAGGCTGGCGCGGTAATCAATGCCAAGCTCGCGGGCGATTGCCGCCGCCGCGCGTGGGTTATCCCCGGTCAGCATTACGCCCTGAATCCCGAGCTGGTGGAGTGCCGTAACCGCTTCGCGGGCATCGCTGCGCAGCGTATCGCGCATGGCGATGGTGCCCAGCAGTTGCCCCGCACGCAGCACTACGATCACCGTCTGGCCCTCTTCTTCCTGCTTCGCGATCCGTCTTTGCCAGGTTTCGCTGAGTGTCTGGCCGTCAAGTTTGGACGGTGAACTGAGCAGCAGCGTTTCGCCCTGAATGCTGGCTTCTACGCCAACCCCGGCGAGAGCGCGGTGATTTTCTGCGGCGACAGGAGGCAAGTTGCGCTGTTGCGCCGCGTTGACAATGGCCTGCGCCAGTGGGTGGGTGGAACCTTGTTCAACCGCTGCGGCGAGCGCCAGAAGCTGGTCTTCTTCTGTTCCTTCTTCCGCCGCTATGGCCGTAACCTGAGGTTTACCTGCCGTCAGGGTGCCGGTTTTGTCGAACGCGACCTGCTGGATTTGACCGAGACGTTCCAGCGCGGCCCCGCCTTTAATCAACGCGCCTCGACGAGCCGCCGCGGCAAGACCTGAAGTAATGGCCGCAGGCGTGGAGATAACCAGCGCGCATGGGCAGCCGATCAGCAACAGCGTCAGGCCTTTATAGATCCACGGTTCCCAGCCCTGGCCGAAGAACAGTGGCGGGATGATGGCGGTCAGCAGCGCGAGCAGCATGATGATCGGCGTGTAAATCCGGCTAAAACGATCGATAAAGCGTTCGATAGGCGCACGGCGCTCCTCGGCTTCTTCAATCAGCCGCAAAATGCGGTCGATGGCGCTGTCGCCGGGCTCGGAAATTACCTCCAGCTGAACAAGGCGATCTACGCTGGTGCTGCCTGCGGCGACTTTTTCGCCCTGCTGGCGCTCTACCGGCACGGATTCCCCGGTCAGGGCACTTTCGTCAAAGCTGGCAAAACCGCTGAGCAGGCGGCCGTCGGCGGGCAGTCTGCCTCCGGCGGCAACTTCAATCACGTCGCCTGGGCGAAGATCGGCCTGCGCGACGGTTTCGCGCTCGCCGTCCCGGAGGCGAATAGCGACGTCCGGCTTTAGCGCCATCAAGGCGCTTACCCCGCGGCGTGCTCGGCTGGCGGCATAGGATTCGAGGCGTTCGCCGATGAGGAACAGCAGCAGAACCATCGCCGCCTCGGCGGTGGCGCCGATAAACAGCGCGCCGATTGCGGCGACGCTCATCAGCGTTTCAATGGCGAACCAATTGCCGCTGCGAATCAGGCGCACGGCCTGGCGCGCGATCGGCCACAGGCCAACCAGCGTGGTGGCGATAAACGCCAGGTTGCCGAGCGGATGGTTGAATTGCTCGAGCCCCCAGCTGATCACCATCAGGACGATGAGCAGGATCAGCGGCAGGTTCTCTTGCAGGCTGCTGCTTTTTTCCTGCTTCGGGGCGCTGGCGTCGTTCAGCGTGTAGCCTGCGGCCTTGACCGCTTTTTCTACGTCGTCGCGAATGTCTCTTGAGGCGCTGACCAGCAGTTTTTCGGTAGAAAACACCACCTGAACTTGCTGCACATCGCTCACCTGTTTCACCGCATTTTCCACTTTGCGTGCGCAGGCCGCGCAGTCCATTCCCGCGACATGCCAGCTGTAGCGGCTGCCGTTGTCGGCAATTTCTGGCTCTGGTTTTTGTGCAGAGCAGGCGTCATCTGCGCAGCAGGAGGGGCCTTCCGCCTGCAGCGGGCTTAGTTTGGCAAACGCAAACTGCGGTGGCTTTTTGCCGTCTTGAGGTGTGTTGAGCATGGCGCCCTCCGGTAATGATAATTTTCTCATTACCGATGTTACTCTCTGGAGTTGACTCCAGAGTCAAGCGTCTTTTTTACCGCCGGATATTTCTGGCTGGCCGGCGGCAGTTTTCAGGATTGGCCTTTGCTTCCCCACGGCGCTTCCCCTAGTATTATCCGCAGGTCGGGATGAGAATGAATCGATGAAAAAACCACTGACAATCAAGGATATTGCGGAGCTGGCGCAGGTGTCTATCGCCACGGTCTCCCGGGTGCTGAACAATAACAGCTGGGTGGCGGACAAAACGCGTAGCCGGGTTGAAAAAGTGATTCAGGAGCATAACTTCAGCCCGAATCTGCTGGCGCGGGGGATGATTTCCAAGAAAACCCAGACGCTGGCGATTGTCGTTTCCGATATCAGTAACCCCTACTTTGTGATGCTGGTGGCGCAGATTGAGCACGAAAGTCTGCGGCTGGGCTACAAGGTCACGCTGTACGACACGCAATCGGCAAACAGATCCTCCCGCGAAGCACCGGTGGTGCCCGAAGAGCATATTTTTAATTCCATTACCGACAGCCAGATAGACGGCGTGATCATTCTCGGCGGTAATATCGACTACAACGACATTGCCGCGACTTATCTGCAGGAACTGAAAAAGCTGATCGCCACCGTGCCGGTCGTGGTCGTGGGGCGTAACCTGCCGGGCGTGGAATATGCCTGCGTTGAACGCGATCAGGCGGGATGTGTGCGCTTAGCCACTCGTCACCTGATTGAGAAAGGTTACCGGCGCATTGGTTTTATCGGCGGGTCAAAGAATGTATATATTACTTGCGAGCGCGAGGCGGTATTTCGGGCCGAGCTGGAAGCTGCGAAATTGCCGGTAGAAAATAGTTTTATTGTGCTGAATAACTTTTATTTACAGCATGGCTATGAGGCAATTGAAACGCTGATTTCAACGAATACAAGCTTGCCGGATGCCATTGTGGCAATTAACGATCATGTTGCCAAAGGCGCGATCCGTGCGCTAAAGGATCACAATCTGTCTGTGCCAGATAATATCGCCATAGTGAGCTGTGAATATTTCCCTGGCAGCGAGTATTTTATTCCCCGCATTGCCACTGTTGACCACCAGAATGCTTTGATTGGCAAAGCGGTCATGACAAAGTTAATGGCTATTTTGAATGAAAATGCTGCCGGTATCGCAGTCGAAAAAATACCTCTTACGCTATTGAACGGCGAATCCTGTTAGTTTTCAGCGGCGGATCTCTTTTTCAGACATCCGCCCGTTTCTCCCCTTCACGTTATTTTTTGATCTCGCTAACAGTTGCGCGATCTGGCGTTGACAAGCCTCGTCAGACTCCTCTAGCCTAAAACCTGAAAACGTTTTCAGGTTTTGATTACAGGAGAGCCGATGAAACCGACAATGATGACCTATATCCATGAAGAGCAGGCGACATTAAGCGCCATGCTGTCTCGCTATCCGTCCGATCTTCCGGTGCTCGGTGGGAAGAAAGAGTGGCTGGTGCTGGCCACGGGCTCCAGCATTAACGCGATCAAAAGCGCGAAGTACTACGTGGAAAAACTGGCGGACGTTCGTGTCACCGTCGAAGAGCCGTTCCACTTTCAGCATTACGAAAAATTCAGTGATACCACGGATTTGGTGATAGGCGTTTCCCAGAGCGGGGAAAGCACCTCGACCCTCAACGCGATTCAGCATATTCGCCAGACTCACCCGGCCAAAACGGTGGGCATCACCAGCAAAGCCGGGAGCGAGCTTGCCCGCGCCGTGGACCACTTGATTGATATCGAGATCGGCGAGGAACGCGTCGGCTACGTCACCAAAGGGTACGTTGCTACGATCCTGAAATTTATGCTGCTGGGCGTGTTTGTCGCTCGCCGCAGCGGGAAGATCGACGCTGAACAGGAAGCGGCTGAGCTGCATAAGCTGGACGTTGCGGTGAAATCGATTCCGGGCGTGATTGCCGACACCGAAGCTTTTTTCACCCAATGGCAGGCCGAACTGGCCGCTTCCCCGCGCTTCACCTCAATTGGCTACGGGCCGAGCGTCGGCGTGATCAAAGAGATGGAAACCAAGTTTGCCGAGACGATTCGCGTGCCATCCCAGGGCGTTGAGCTCGAAGCGTTTATGCACGGGCCTTATTTCGAAGTGAATGGCAGCCACCGGATGTTCTTTATTGATACGCCGGGCGTGGCTCGCGAGCGTTTATTACTGCTGAAAGCCTATGAGCAAAAATATACCGACTACGTGTACACCATCAAATTAGGTGAGGACAACGATCCGCGCACGCTGGCGGTGAAAGCCAATATTGATGAGTTTATTGCTCCGCTGATCATGGTTATCCCTTTCCAGATATTGGCTCACCATATTGCAGAGGCAAAGGGCAATAATCTGCCGCAGCGGATCTTTACCGATTTTGGCGTGTCCGTAAAAAGTAAAACGAAGCCAGGCGATTACGCCTGAGGCACAGTATTCCCTACACAATAATAACGTCCCTACCTTGCTACTGAGGAATGATTATGGCTACCTTCAGTCAACTTGCCCGACAGATAATTCAGCATGTCGGCGAGGCAGAAAATATAGAGCATCTTACCCACTGCGCAACCCGTTTGCGTTTTACTATCAAAGATAAAAGTAAGATTAATAAAGATGAGCTTTATAAGTTGCCAGAGGTAGTCAAACTGGTTGAAAACCCAGGGCAATTCCAGATTGTTATTGGGCCAAAAGTTGAAAAAGTCTTTCTGGCTATCACGGCGCAGATGGGGGAGCCGTCCTCAGAAGAAGCCTCTGCGCCGCAGGGCTCGATGATTAATCGCCTGCTGGCCACGCTTTCCGCTATTTTCACGCCTTACATCGGCGTGCTGGCGGGCGTGGGGGTGGTGAAAGGGATTGTGGTGTTGCTGCAAACAATGAACCTGGTGGATACCCATTCGTATGTGTTCACCGTGTTCAATGCGCTTTCCAGCGGCGTTTTCGTCATGCTGCCGCTGTTTATCGCGGTAACGGCTGCGGAGCGCTTTAAGGCCAATAAATTTAGCGCCCTGGCGCTGACGGCGGCGATGATTTTCCCGCTGACGGATGCCAGCGTGCCCGGGGCCTTCCACGTTATGGGCCTGGCGCTGAACGTGAAAATCTACGGCGGGGCGGTGATCCCGGCGGTCTTTGCCGTGCTCTTCCTGAGCCACGTCGAACGCTGGCTGAAAAAGGTGATCCCGGAGATCGCCGCGCTGGTATTCGTGCCTTGTTTGTCGCTGATCGTCAGCGGCTTTGTGGTGTTCACCGTGATTGGCCCGGTGGCTGACTATGTTGGCGTCGGCATCGCCAACGGCTATGCGTGGCTGTACAACCTCAGCCCGGTGATTTCCGGTGCGCTGTTAGCGGGGATTGGGCAGCTGTTCGTGGTGTTTGGCGTGCACTGGGGCATTATCCCGCTGGCGTTAATTAACATTCAGGTCAACGGCTATGACACCATTATGGCGATGTTTATGTCGGCGGTAATGGGGCAGTTTGGGGCGGTATTTGGTGCCATCTTTATTGCCCGTAACCTGAAAGATAAGCAGATTGCGATTTCCGCTTCGCTCTCCGCTTTCTTCGGCATTACCGAACCGGCGCTGTACGGCGTTAACCTGAAATACCGCATGTTATTTGTTTTCGGCTGCATTGGCGCAGCGCTGGGCGGCGGGATTACCGGCCTCCTGGGCGTGAAAACCTACAGCTTCCTGCCGGTGCTGAACGTGTTCGAGCTGGGGCTGTTTAGCGGGCCGGAATCGAAGATGATTTACGAGGTGATTGCTATCGCGGTGGCGTTTACGGTGCCTGCGGTGTTGACCATTATCTACGGCAAAACCCGCAGGCTGGAACCTGCCTCCCTGGCGGAAGGCAGGCGTTAACCTCAGATATACAGGGCGCGAACAATCATAAAGTGCCCGGCAAAGTAGCAGGCGGCGGCAATGGCGCTGTCGCCTCTGAAGCGGTGACGATAGTGGCTGACCAGCCAGACAATGTTGCCCAGCAGCAGCAGGCTAGCCCCCACAAACCCGGAGAAGTTCGGGGCCGTCGGGCGGAAGAAATAAAGCTCGGCGGCAAGCCAAACCATCACCAGCGTCATACCGATAAACGTCAGAATAGGCACGCGCAGCGCTTCCAGCCGCGTCCAGATAGTCGCGACCAGCAGTGCGCCAATAATCAGCAGAGCCAGCGGTAGCGGCCAGAAAATGGCCAGGCTCATCTGGCTGGCAAAATAGATGGTGTACAGCAGATGCGAAAGGAAGAATGCCCCCACGGCGTAAAGCAGACGTTGAGTGGGCAGTAGCGTGAGCGCATCGCCGACCAGCGTTGCCAGAAGACCCGCCACAATCAGGTAGCCGGCCGCTTCAAACATCGGTGCCTGCCAGGCCAGCAGCAGCAGGAGCAACAGGGTCAGCGGCTTGAAGAGCCAGCGCTGCCAGGTGGCGCCGCGCCAGGAAGCATCAATGTAAATCCAGGCCGATAACGCAACAGCAATAAATGACCAAAGCATGGCATATCCTTATTTTAATTGTTGGCGTAACACCGTTCAGTCTAGTGGCTAAGCGGCGCAGATGACAACGGCGCGGCGCCAGGGTTATGCTGAAAAGTGTCTGACAATTAGAGAAAAAGCCATGAGCAAGCCCCCAACTTTCATTATTGCCATCGTTGTGGTCATCGTCGTAGCCGCCTCCTTTCGCTATTTTCAGCAGCGCCGCCAGAATATCGAAAACGACGCGGCGCCGCTGAGCGTAAAAAAAGTGGTGGTGGCGACCAAGCGTGAAAAACCGTCCAACGACCGACGTTCGCGCCAGCGTGAAGTCACTCCGCCGGAAGACTCGATTCGCTATGAGGTTTGGTTTGCGCCACAGAGCGGCGGGATGGAAATGAAAATGCGCGTTGAAGCGGCGGAATACCATGCGGTATCGGTGGGAGATAAAGGTACGCTGAGTTACAAGGGGACGCGCTTTGTCAGCTTCGTCCCCGAAGAGACTCACTTGCCCTGACGCAGCTTTTTCTGCCAGACCAGCAGCTCAAACACGCCAAAAACGAAAATCTTAATCTGTTCACCGCGGGCAAGCGCCGGGCCGTCTTTCGGCTGTGTGGCTTTCAGCAGGCTCAGCTGCAGGCCGTGCATAATCACCATGAAGATCAGCGCGACGTTAACGAAAATGTTCAGCGGGCGCGGATAAGGGTGAACCAGGTTAAAGATCAGAAAGCCCCAGACGCAAAGCATCAGCAGGCGGCCAAAGTTAATCAGAATCGGCATTATGCGGCTCCTTGAGCTTCACGAATAAACAGGCGATAAGCCACCTGACCGGCGACTTTTTCACGGTGCAGCGCCCAACTGGCAGGCACCGCTGGCAGACCATTTTCCACTTCACTTTCTACGTAGATTAGCGCGTCATCCGCCAGCCAGCCGTTTTTCTCGAGCAGGCTGAGCGTTTCATCCAGCAACCCCTTACGGAACGGCGGGTCGACAAAGACGACGTTGTGCTGCGTGCCGGGCTGCGCGAGCACATTCAGCGTATTGGCGTTGAGCACTTTGCCATTGCTGGCTTTTAAGGTCGCGAGGTTCTTTTGCAACTGCTGGGAGACTGCGCGATCCATTTCAATCAGCGTCGCGCTGGCGGCATAGCGGGAGAGCGCCTCCAGTCCGAGCGCGCCGCTGCCGGCAAAACAGTCGAGGCAATGGGCATCTACCATTGACGGGGCCAGCCAGTTGAAAAGCGTTTCGCGCACGCGGTCTGTCGTCGGGCGCAGGCCGGGGCTGTCCGGCACCGGGAGTTTTCGGCCGCGCCATTGGCCGCCGATGATGCGAATCTGGCCGGAACCAGAGGATTGGGGTTTCTTCATTGCTCTCACTGCGATGCTAAATTTTGCGGTTATTCTAGCGGCGCACGCCCGGCCAGGAAACCTTAATCCACTGGCGTGATGCGGCGCCGGGAAAGTGATAGACTAACGCACTATTTTTTATGCCCGTGGCAAGCAGAATCGGGTCTGTGCCATGAATTAACAGCGAGGAGTGTAGTCGCAAATGGCGAAAGAGAAAAAACGTGGCTTTTTTTCCTGGCTGGGATTTGGCCAGAAAGAGCAGCAGCCGGATGTCGAAGCAGAACAAAAAGTAATAGAAGAACAACCGGTTACTGAGCAGGCTCCCGCGCAGGATGAACCTCAACAGCCTCAGGCTGTCGAGCAGGAACAGCAGGACTTAGTTAGTGAGCACTCACTGGAGGAGTCCGAAAAGTTTGCTGAGCAGGTCGTGGAGGTTAACGCCCAGCTTGCAGAAGAAGCGGAAGAGAAAGCGCTGGCGGCCGAGCCGGAAGTGACCGTTGAGCCCGAGATCGTGGCTGAACCAGAGCCTGTGGCGGTTATCGAGCCAGAACCCGTTGTCGAACCTGAGGCCGTTGTCGAACCTGAGGTGATTGAACCTGCGGCTGTTGTTGCAGAGCCGGAAGTCATTGAGCAGCCTGTTGCGGCCGTGGAGCACGAAACGCTGCCGTTGCCGGAAGAGATTGCCGAAAATGTAAATCAGCCTGACGAGTGGCAGGCCGAGCAGGACGAAATCGTCAACGAAGAAGTGGCTGAAGCCGAGGCGCTGTTCGCGCACGAAGCTGCCGTGGAAGATGAAGCCGTGGCTGAAGAAGCGGTTGATGAAGAGCCGGAAGAAGAGGCTGTCGAAGAGACTGCTCCGGTTGCCGTGCAGCAAGAGCAGGAAAAGCCGACCAAAGAGGGCTTCTTCGCCCGCCTGAAGCGTAGCCTGGTCAAAACTAAACAAAACCTCGGTTCCGGATTTATCAGTCTGTTCCGCGGCAAGAAAATCGATGATGATCTGTTTGAAGAGCTGGAAGAGCAGCTACTCATTGCCGACGTTGGGGTTGAGACAACCCGGAAAATCATCACCAACCTGACCGAAGGCGCAAGCCGCAAGCAGCTTCGTGACGCGGAAGCGCTGTACGGTCTGCTGAAAGAAGAGATGAGCGAAATCCTCGCCAAAGTGGACGAACCGCTTAATGTGGAAGGCAAAACGCCGTTTGTTATCCTGATGGTTGGCGTTAACGGCGTGGGTAAAACCACCACTATCGGCAAACTGGCTCGCCAGTTCGAGCAGCAGGGCAAATCCGTGATGCTGGCGGCAGGTGATACCTTCCGTGCGGCAGCGGTTGAGCAGCTTCAGGTTTGGGGCCAGCGCAACAATATTCCTGTTGTCGCCCAGCATACCGGCGCGGACTCCGCTTCAGTTATCTTCGATGCTATTCAGGCGGCGAAGGCGCGTAACATTGATGTGTTGATTGCCGATACCGCAGGGCGTTTGCAGAATAAATCGCACCTGATGGAAGAATTGAAGAAAATTGTCAGGGTTATGAAAAAGCTGGACGAAGATGCCCCGCATGAGGTTATGCTCACCCTCGACGCCAGCACCGGTCAGAATGCCATAAGCCAGGCTAAACTGTTCCACGAAGCGGTGGGGCTGACGGGCATCACCCTGACCAAACTGGATGGTACCGCCAAGGGTGGCGTAATCTTCTCTGTGGCAGACCAGTTCGGCATTCCGATTCGCTACATTGGCGTCGGCGAACAAATTTCTGATTTACGACCGTTTAATGCGGGCGACTTTATAGAGGCACTTTTTGCCCGAGAGGATTAACAATGATTCGCTTTGAACACGTCAGTAAAGCCTATCTCGGTGGGAGACAAGCGTTGCAGGGAGTGACCTTCCATATGCAACCGGGCGAGATGGCCTTTCTGACCGGCCATTCTGGCGCAGGGAAGAGTACTCTGCTCAAGCTTATCTGCGGTATCGAACGGCCCAGCGATGGGAAGATTTTTTTCAGCGGCCATGACATTAGCCGCCTGAAGAGCCGTGAAGTGCCGTTCCTGCGTCGTCAGATTGGGATGATCTTCCAGGATCACCACCTGCTGATGGACAGAACCGTGTACGACAACGTGGCCATCCCGCTGATCATCGCGGGCGCCAGCGGCGAAGATATTCGCCGTCGCGTGTCTGCGGCATTAGATAAGGTCGGCCTGCTGGACAAAGCGAAGAACTTTCCTATCCAGCTTTCCGGCGGTGAACAGCAGCGCGTGGGCATCGCTCGCGCCGTGGTAAACAAGCCGGCTGTGCTGCTGGCGGATGAACCGACCGGGAACCTTGATGATGCGCTGTCGGAAGGTATTCTGCGCCTGTTCGAAGAGTTTAACCGCGTGGGCGTAACGGTGCTGATGGCGACTCACGATATAGGGCTTATCTCACGTCGCAATTACCGTATGTTGACCCTCAGCGACGGCCATTTGCATGGAGGCCTGGCAGGTGAATAAACACAGTGCGCTCAACCATATCAAGCGCTTCAGCAACAAGCTGGATAAAATCAACCAACTGAATAAGTTAGGCGACCTTGGCCGTTCGGTGAAAAAACGTGGCAAAGGGCCGCAGTCTAAAAGTAAATCCCTGAAAGGCGGCGTGAATGAGCAGTTCCGCTACGCCTGGGAAGGGGCGCTTCAGGATCTGAAGAGCAAGCCGCTGGCGACCTTCCTGACGGTCATGGTGATTGCCATCTCCCTGACGCTGCCGAGCGTTTGCTATATGGTTTACAAGAACGTAAACCAGGCGGCGACCCAATATTATCCGTCCCCGCAAATCACCGTTTACCTCGATAAGGCGCTGGACGATAACGCCGCGCAGCAGGTGGTGGGCGCGATTCAGGCGGAGGAGGGCGTGGATAAAGTTAACTACCTCTCCCGCGAAGAAGCGCTGGGCGAGTTCCGTAACTGGTCGGGCTTTGGCGGCGCGCTGGATATGCTGGAAGAGAACCCGCTGCCCGCCGTGGCCGTGGTGAACCCTAAACTGGATTTCCAGAGCACGGATCATCTGAATACGCTGCGTGATCGCGTGGCGAAGATTCATGGCGTCGATGAAGTGCGCATGGATGACAGCTGGTTTGCCCGCCTGGCGGCGCTGACCGGGCTGGTCGGGCGAGTGGCGGCGATGATCGGCATCCTGATGGTTGCAGCGGTGTTCCTCGTCATCGGTAACTCCGTGCGTTTGAGCATCTTTGCCCGCCGCGATACCATCAACGTGCAGAAGCTTATCGGGGCAACCGACGGCTTTATTTTGCGTCCGTTCCTGTATGGCGGTGCGCTGCTGGGCTTTAGCGGTGCGTTTCTGTCGCTGATCCTGTCTGAGATTCTGGTGATGCGCCTCTCTTCGGCGGTGACGGAAGTGGCGCAGGTGTTCGGGACTAAGTTCGATATCAGCGGGTTGGGCTTTGACGAATGCCTGCTGCTGTTGCTGGTCTCGTCGATGATCGGCTGGCTGGCAGCCTGGCTTGCCACTGTTCAACATTTACGCCGTTTTACGCCGGAGTAAAAAGTTTTTGATATACTCATTCCCTGCTACGATAACGTCGTCCGCAGGGAGTGCGTTTTACACCGTAGTGACCCCTGCGATGCTGCAATAACCGTCACACTTTGTGTGTAATCTATTCACAGCTTTACATTGAACTTGTGGATAACATCACTGTCTGAGAGTACAGTGAAGGGTACGGTCTGGGCCTGACGTGTTGTCGGTGCGCCTCAGCCACTTGAATGGCAAGCCGTACTTAGTCTCTAAGAGAGGGTTTGAATGACCAAAGAAATGCAAAATTTAGCTTTAGCCCCTGTTGGTAACCTGGAGTCGTATATCCGGGCTGCAAACGCCTGGCCGATGTTAACGGCTGAGGAAGAGAAGGAGCTGGCTGAAAAGCTGCATTACCAGGGCGATCTGGAAGCAGCGAAAAA
Organism: Enterobacter sp. TMH.L2; assembly: GCF_050847315.1. NCBI lineage: Bacteria > Pseudomonadati > Pseudomonadota > Gammaproteobacteria > Enterobacterales > Enterobacteriaceae > Enterobacter > Enterobacter sp. TMH.L2. Next base: position 124,314 of record NZ_CP193791.1, read on the forward strand.
GCTGATCCTGTCTCACCTGCGCTTTGTTGTTCATGTTGCGCGTAACTATTCCGGCTACGGCCTGCCGCAGGCAGACCTTATCCAGGAAGGCAACATCGGCCTGATGAAAGCAGTACGCCGTTTTAACCCAGAAGTGGGTGTTCGCCTGGTCTCCTTTGCGGTGCACTGGATCAAGGCTGAAATTCATGAATACGTGCTGCGTAACTGGCGTATTGTGAAAGTCGCGACCACCAAAGCACAGCGTAAGCTGTTCTTTAACCTGCGTAAAACCAAGCAGCGCTTGGGCTGGTTTAATCAGGACGAAGTCGAAATGGTGGCCAACGAGCTTGGCGTGTCCAGCAAAGACGTGCTTGAGATGGAGTCACGCATGGCGGCGCAGGATATGACTTTCGACATGTCGAATGACGACGACGCTGACGGTCAGCCGATGGCGCCGGTGCTCTTCCTGCAGGATAAGTCTTCCAACTTTGCCGATGGCATTGAAGACGACAACTGGGAATCTCACGCCGCAGACAAACTGAGCGATGCGATGCAGGGCCTGGATGAACGCAGTCAGCAGATCATTCGCGCGCGCTGGTTAGATGAAGACAACAAAAGCACGCTGCAGGAACTTGCAGACCGCTATGGCGTTTCCGCCGAGCGCGTTCGTCAGCTTGAAAAGAACGCGATGAAAAAATTGCGCGCCGCTATCGAAGCTTAACGCCAATACACATGTCGCACTAAGAGCGCCCCACTTTATGTTGGGGCGTTTTGCTTTTTATGCTCCGGCATACATGCCAGCAGCACGGTAAACGCCGCTTCCATTTCGCTCTCCGGCAGGCTGGCGAACCCCATCAGTAATCCCTTCTTGCGCCGTTCGGTCAGGTAGTAACGCGATAAGGGCCGCACAAGAATATTGCGGGCGTTCGCGCGCTCAGCAATCGCCACATCATCGGCTTCATCAGGCAGATTCAAAATCAAATGCAGCCCGGCGTTATCGCTAAAATCTGACAGCGCCTGTGGCCCGCAGTGGCGGGAGATCAGGTCGGTCAGGAAGGCGCGACGGCGGCCGTAGAGCAGGCGCATCCGGCGAATATGGGCCGAATAATGCCCGGCGGTAATAAACTCTGCCAGCGCCTGCTGAATAAGCGAATGCCCGCCGCGATACAGTTCCGCATGGGCGGTTTTCAGGTCATTGACCAGCGGGCGAGGCAGCACGACGTAGCCGAGCCTTAAGCCCGGATAAAGCGTTTTACTGAAGGTGCCGATGTAAACCACCGGCGCGTCGGTGACCAGCCCCTGCAGCGCCGGAATAGGCTGGCCAGAAAAGCGAAATTCGCTGTCGTAGTCATCTTCAATAATCCAGCTGCCGTGCTGGCGGGCGAGTGCCAACAGGCGCTGGCGGCGCTCCAGGCTCATCACCGCCCCCAGCGGGTACTGATGAGACGGCGTGACGAAGATTAAGCGCGGCGCTTCGCTCACTTTCTCCGGCGGGCAAAGGCCGTTCTCATCGACGGTGAGCGGCGTGACCCGCACATCATTCATCGTCAGTACGTGGCGGATGCCCCAGTAAGAAGGTTCTTCGATCCACGCCAGGTCATCTCTGTCGCACAGCATCCGGGTGACCAGATCGATAGCCTGGTGGATCCCTTCGGTGATCAGGATTTGGTCGACCTGGCAGTTTACTCCTCGGGAAACACGCAGGTAATCGACCAGCGCATGCTGCAGTTCAGGTGTACCGCCGTTGCAGCTATAGCTCAGGCGCTCCGGTTTAGGACGGCGGCTGATGCGCGCCTGGATCTTGCTGAATAGCGGATGAGGGAAGGCGTTGACGTCTGGTACACCGGGAATAAAAGCTCCCCACTGGCGCGGGCTGGCGCTCACCTGAGAAAGAAGATGCTGCCCGCGGCGGGAAATAGATACCTCATGAGCCGGAGCCGTGCCACCTTCGGCAGGGCTTCCCGTGGAGGTGAAGCGATCCGGCAGCGTTTTTTCAACAAAAGTGCCGCTGCCCTGGCGGGATGAAACGTACCCCTCGGTCATAAGCTGCTCATAAACTGTTAACACAGTGTTACGGGAAATGCTGAGTTCGCTGGCTAAGTCGCGGGAGGCGGGCAGGCGGCTGTGGGGCGGCAATGAGCCATCCAGAATGGAACGGCGCAGCGCGTTATAAAGACGTTTATGCAGCAGGATATCGGTCTCTGCCTGTAGCCTGACAAGAATCAAATCACCCACTAAGTCTCGCAATTGGATCCCTCAGATAAACTGAATTGGCACTCGATTATAGGGCCAATACCTGTGTAAATAAACGACATTGTTTCTGATTTGTTGCGATAAAGTGACTGACATAACAGGAGAGACCAAGGTGAAAAGTGCAGAGCTGAATCAGCGCCGTTTACAGGCCACGCCGCGCGGTGTGGGCGTGATGTGTAGCTACTTTGCAGAGAAGGCAGAGAACGCCACTCTGTGGGATGTGGAAGGCAACGAGGTTATCGATTTTGCCGCCGGGATCGCCGTGCTGAACACCGGCCATCGTCACCCGAAAGTGATTGCCGCTGTAGAAAAACAATTGCAGGCCTTTACCCACACGGCTTACCAGATTGTCCCCTATGAAAGCTACGTTTCACTGGCCGAGCGTATTAACGAACTGGCGCCGATTGACGGCCCGGCGAAAACCGCGTTCTTCACCACCGGTGCGGAAGCGGTTGAGAATGCGGTGAAAATCGCCCGCGCTTATACCAAACGTCCCGGCCTGATCACCTTCGGCGGCGGCTTCCATGGCCGTACCTTTATGACCATGGCGCTGACCGGCAAAGTGGCACCGTACAAAATCGGTTTTGGCCCGTTCCCAGGCTCCGTCTACCACGCGGTCTACCCGAACGCCGCTCACGGCGTGACGACTGACGATGCGCTCAAAAGCCTGGACCGTATCTTTAAAGCCGATATCGCCGCGGATCAGGTGGCGGCCATCATACTGGAGCCGGTTCAGGGAGAAGGCGGCTTCAACGTGGCGCCCCCTGAATTTATGCAGGCGCTGCGCCAGCTGTGCGACACCCACGGCATTCTGCTGATTGCCGATGAAGTGCAGACCGGCTTCGCACGTACCGGCAAGCTGTTTGCGATGGACTATTACGACGTCAAAGCCGACCTGATGACGATGGCGAAAAGCCTGGCCGGTGGCTTCCCGCTGTCCGGCGTTGTGGGCCGTGCCGAAGTGATGGATGCCCCTGCGCCTGGCGGCCTGGGCGGCACTTATGCGGGCAACCCGTTGGCGGTTGCGGCGGCTCACGCGGTGCTGGATGTAATCAACGAAGAACAGCTGTGCAAACGTGCCACCCAGCTTGGTGAACACCTGAAAGAAGTGCTGAATCAGGCGCGCCAAAGCTGCCCGGCAATTGTCGACGTGCGTGGGCAAGGCTCGATGGTTGCAGTGGAGTTTAACGATCCGCAGACCGGGAAACCTTCGCCGGAGTTTACCCGCGAAGTTCAGCTGAAAGCTCAGGCACAAGGACTGCTGCTGCTGAGCTGCGGCGTCTACGGCAACGTTATCCGCTTCCTTTATCCGCTGACCATTCCTGATGCTCAGTTCACCAAAGCGCTGGCCATTCTGTCCAGAGTGCTTAAGGGCTAATCCCCGTAGTTTGCGGCGGCAGGGAAGCCCGCCATACACAAGGCGGCCGCAGCATTTTTTCCCCAGCGTGAAGTGGTTTATCACCCTGATATCCCCTGTTTTCCGGCGGACGTTACCGCCGGAGTAATACGGAAAATATTATGTCTGAAAACTCCACCTTCTCTCCCGCCGTTGTGCGCGGGGAGCGGACTGCTGTCCCCGGTAAATCCCTGAGTTTCGTTGAAGGCGTGTCGATGATTGTCGGCACTAACATTGGTGCGGGCGTGCTTTCTATCGCCTATGCCTCGAGCAAAGCGGGCTTCTGGCCGCTGCTATTCTGGCTGGTGCTGGTGGGCAGCCTGACCACCGTGACGATGCTTTACGTCGCTGAATCGACGCTGCGTACCCGCCAGCATTTACAGCTCAGCGGGCTGTCGCTGCGCTATGTCGGGCGCTTTGGCGCGCTGATGATGTTCCTTTCCGTCTGCGTAAACAGCGTCGGGGCGTTGACCGCCTATATGACCGGCAGCGGCAAACTGCTGCACTCTTTGTTTGGTATCTCCCCGGCCCTGGGCAGCGTGCTGTTTTTTATCCCGGCTGCGGGCGTGCTCTACATGGGCCTGAAAGCCATCGGGCGCGGGGAAAAGTTTATTAGCGTCGGCATGGTGGTGATGATCGCGGTGCTGGTGATTGCGACTTTGCTGAAAGAGACGACCAGCGTCGGCTACCTGCTTGAAGGCAACTGGCTTTATATGGTGCCGGTGTTCAACGTGGTGGTGTTCTGCTTCTCGGCGCAGTACATCGTGCCGGAGATGGCGCGTGGTTTTGCCGACAAGCCCGAAAAGCTACCTAAAGCCATCCTCGTTGGCATGGTGGTGACCTTCGCGCTGCTGGCTCTGGTGCCGATGTCGGTCATCATGCTTAACGGGCTGGACGATATCTCTGAGGTGGCGACGATTTCCTGGGGGAAAGCGCTGGGAGAGTGGGCATTCTTCTCGGCGAACCTGTTTGCACTGTGCGCCATGCTGACGTCGTACTGGGGACTGGGCGGGAGTTTCCTGACCAATATCTTTGACCGCTTCCGCTTGGGCAGCGATGAGCCTTCTCTGAAGCGTTTTCTGGTACTGCTGGTGGTCGCGATCCCGCCGTTTGTGCTGGCCTACAGCGGGCTGGTGTCGTTCGTGAATGCGCTCTATTTTGCGGGCGTGTTCAGCGGCGTGATTTTGTCGATTATGCCGATCCTGATGATTAAAGGCGCCCGCCGCAGCGGCGATGTCACGCCCGGCTGGACCTGCCCGGCATTTATGACCCACCCGCTGATCCAGATTTTCATCGTGTTGCTTTACCTCTGCAGTGCCGTTTATGCGGTTGCTTCCGCTCTGGGATATTTGCCGGCAGGTTGGTGATTCCGAGGTCTGCTCCCCCGCGCCCGGAGGCTTTCCGGCGCGGTTATTTTTTTGTCACATTCCCGTTATCTAACCTTCAAATATGTCTTTCCAAATTATCGCAAATGGCGCTATGTTTAGCATAGTGTGCTGCCGTAGCGCCGGCTGCTGCCCTTAAGTTAGCTATCATATGCTTTTCTTATACCTACAAGCAGAATAATGCGCTAATAAACAACAACACAACAAATTCAATAACCATAACAATGGGGACTCTCAGGATGAAAATGACGGGTAAAGCCTTACTGGCAGGATGCGTTGCACTGGCAATGAGCCACGCGGCGATGGCAAAAGATATTAAGGTCGCGGTAGTAGGGGCAATGTCTGGGCCGGTCGCGCAATACGGCGATCAGGAGTTTACCGGTGCCGAGCAGGCGGTGGCTGACATTAACGCCAAAGGCGGGATCAAAGGCGACAAACTGGTTATCACCAAATATGACGATGCCTGTGACCCGAAACAAGCGGTCGCGGTAGCGAACAAAGTGGTGAACGACGGCATCAAGTACGTGATCGGTCACCTGTGCTCTTCTTCTACTCAGCCAGCGTCTGACATTTACGAAGACGAAGGCATTCTGATGATCACCCCGGCAGCTACGGCACCGGAGCTGACCGCGCGCGGCTATAAGCTGACTCTGCGTACTACCGGTCCCGACTCCGACCAGGGCCCAACCGCGGCGAAATACATTCTGGAACACGTGAAGCCTAAGCGCATTGCTGTGATTCACGATAAGCAGCAGTACGGCGAAGGTCTGGCGCGTTCCGTGCAGGATGGCCTGAAAAAAGGCGGCGCTAATGTGGTGTTCTTCGACGGGATCACCGCCGGTGAGAAAGATTTCTCCACGCTGGTTGCTCGCCTGAAGAAAGAGAACATCGACTTTGTTTACTACGGCGGCTACCACCCGGAAATGGGGCAGATCCTGCGCCAGTCCCGCGCTGCTGGTCTGAAAACTCAGTTCATGGGGCCTGAAGGCGTAGCGAACGTTTCCCTGTCTAACATCGCCGGGGATTCAGCAGAAGGCCTGCTGGTGACCAAACCGAAGAACTACGATCAGGTTCCGGCCAACAAACCGATTGTGGACGCGATCAAAGCGAAGAAACAGGATCCAAGCGGCGCATTCGTCTGGACCACCTACGCAGCCCTGCAGTCGCTGGCTGCTGGCCTGAACCAGAGCGCAGATCCGGCGGCTATCTCTAAATACCTGAAAGGGGCGACCGTGGATACCGTGATGGGGCCGCTGTCGTGGGATGAGAAAGGCGACCTGAAAGGCTTTGAGTTCGGCGTGTTCACCTGGCATGCCAACGGCACAGCCACCGACGCAAAATAAAAGCAAACGGCAACCAAAGGGTTGCCGTTTTAGTGTTTAGTCCCTCTCCCTCCGGGAGAGGGGCGGGGTAAGGGCAGCTTACCTCCCCCAACCGCCGCTCTGCTCGCAGAACCCGGAAGCCTGCATAAACGCCGTCATCACGGCACGATCCTCAACGCCAACATCTGCCAGCCACCAGTGTTTAATCGCCGGGTTATCCCGCATAACCTCTTCCAGCAAATATTGCCCCACGCCCCGGCGGCGGGTAATTTCACGAACGCGCAGAGAATCCAGCGCTCCGGCATCCCCTGTGAGCGTGACGCGCACCGCGCCGAGCAGGCGTTCGTTAAATTTTGCGGCGTAGATCCTTTCATTGTCGCTAAGGGTCAGTGAACCGCTGGAGTATTCCGGCCAGATCTTGCCGAGGTCAATTTTATCCTGAGCGCTAAACTCAAACAGACGAATGATAGTGAGTTTCATAAGTGACCTAACCAAAAAGCGGGAAAACCCCGAGTGTAACCAATTTATTTGCCTCAGACGCTTTATCTTTTTTATGCCGTTCAGCAGTTGATTACTTTTTAGCGAAAAGATAAGCCAGCCTTTAACGCGGCAGATTGAATCCTGACCAGGATAAAGCACTAAAATCCAGTGAATTGTTCGGCTCTTTGTACCGCTATTTTATGCTGATTTTGGTGCTTTTTTTTGTTTAACTATGGCGAAATACAGAATATTATCTCTACTTAATCGCCTGAAAAATAGAGAGTTTAGTCTGATAAATTGTAAAATTTACCGCTAACTCCTTAACGGCACTGATAAAAATGGTCATTGATTATAAAAGGTACTGAGTGCTTTTTAACCAAGTTATGGGGATGGAACGAATGAAGATGAACGCGAAGACATTACTGGCCGGGCTGGTGGCGTTGGCCGTGTCTCACGCGGCAACCGCGGGTGATATCAAAGTGGCTGTTGTCGGGGCAATGTCAGGCCCGGTCGCGCAGTGGGGCGACATGGAATTTAACGGTGCTCGCCAGGCTATCAAAGACATCAACGCCAAAGGCGGGATCAAAGGCGACAAGCTGGTTGGCGTTGAATATGACGATGCCTGCGACCCAAAACAGGCCGTGGCGGTTGCCAACAAAATCGTTAACGACGGCGTGAAGTACGTTATCGGCCACCTGTGCTCCTCTTCCACCCAGCCGGCTTCTGACATCTATGAAGATGAAGGCATCCTGATGATCACTCCGGGCGCGACCAACCCTGAGCTGACCCAGCGCGGCTACGGCATGATCATGCGTACCGCTGGCCTCGACTCTTCCCAGGGTCCAACGGCGTCCAAATATATTCTGGAACACGTTAAGCCGCAGCGCATCGCGATCATCCACGATAAGCAGCAGTACGGCGAAGGTCTGGCGCGCTCCGTGCAGGATGGCCTGAAAAAAGGCGGCGCAAACATCGTGTTCTTCGACGGGATCACCGCCGGCGACAAAGACTTCTCCACTCTGGTGGCGCGTCTGCAGAAAGAAAATATCGACTTCGTTTACTACGGCGGCTACTACCCGGAAATGGGGCAGATCCTGCGCCAGGCACGCGCCGTTGGCCTGAAAACCCAGTTTATGGGGCCGGAAGGCGTGGGTAACGCTTCTCTGTCCAATATCGCTGGCCCTGCGGGCGAAGGGATGCTGGTCACCATGCCTAAGCGCTATGACCAGGATCCGGCCAACAAAGCTATCGTTGATGAGCTGAAAGCGGCGAAGAAAGACCCGAGCGGCCCGTATGTGTGGATCACCTACGCGGCAGTTCAGTCTCTGGCCACCGCCATGGACCGCACCGGCAGCAAAGATCCTGCTGCGCTGGTAAAAGATTTAAAAGCACACGGTGCGAACACCGTGATTGGGCCGCTGAACTGGGATGAGAAAGGCGATTTGAAAGGATTTGAATTCGGTGTCTTCCAGTGGCACGCCGATGGTTCGTCCTCCGTGGCGAAGTAAGGCGAAGGCTGCACAGTCATCCCACCCCCGGCCTATGTCGGGGGTTTTTAAAAGGTTAAGTTATGTCCGAGCAGTTTCTCTACTTCCTGCAGCAGATGTTTAACGGCGTCACGCTGGGCAGTACCTACGCGCTGATCGCCATCGGTTACACGATGGTGTACGGCATTATTGGCATGATCAACTTCGCCCACGGCGAAGTGTATATGATCGGCAGCTACGTCTCTTTCATGATCATCGCCGCGTTAATGATGCTCGGTATTGATGTGGGCTGGATGCTGGTGGGCGCAGGTTTTATTGGCGCCATTATTATCGCCAGCGCCTACGGCTGGAGCATTGAGCGCGTCGCCTACAAGCCGGTGCGTAACTCCAAGCGCCTGATCGCGCTGATTTCCGCCATCGGGATGTCTATCTTCCTGCAAAACTACGTCAGCCTGACGGAAGGTTCGCGCGACATCGCGCTGCCAAGCCTGTTTAACGGGCAGTGGATTGTGGGGGCGAGCGATAACTTCACCGCCACCATCACCACCATGCAGCTGGTTATCTGGGTTGTGACCTTCCTGGCAATGCTGGCGCTGACGCTGTTCATCCGTTATTCCCGCATGGGCCGCGCCTGCCGCGCCTGTGCTGAAGACCTGAAAATGGCCAGCCTGCTCGGGATTAATACCGACCGCGTTATCTCGCTCACCTTCGTCATCGGTGCCGCGATGGCGGCAGTGGCTGGCGTACTGTTGGGCCAGTTCTACGGCGTAATCAACCCGTACATCGGCTTTATGGCAGGGATGAAAGCCTTTACCGCGGCGGTACTTGGCGGCATCGGCAGTATTCCTGGCGCCATGATTGGCGGCCTGATCCTCGGCGTGGCCGAAGCGCTGACTTCAGCCTACCTGAGCACGGAATATAAAGACGTCGTCTCCTTTGCGCTGCTGATTGTGGTGCTGCTGGTGATGCCTACCGGGATCCTGGGTCGTCCGGAGGTTGAGAAAGTATGAAACCGATGCATATTGTTTTTTCGCTGCTCTCCGCAGCCATGTTCTTTGTTTTAGCATCGGTATTTATGGGCGTTCAGCTTAGCCTGGACGGCACCAAACTGGTGGTGAACAGCGCGCCTTCCGTGCGCTGGGAATGGGTCTTCATCGGCACCGCTGCGGTGCTGGTGTTCCAACTGCTGCGCCCGCTGTTCCAGAAGGGCATGAAGAAAGTGTCCGGGCCGAAGTTTGTGCTGCCGGCGCTGGATGGTTCCACGGCTAAGCAGAAGCTGTTCCTGGTGGCGCTGCTGGTTGCCGCTGTGGCGTGGCCGTTCCTTGTTTCACGCGGCACCGTGGACATTGCTACATTAACCATGATTTACATCATCCTCGGCCTGGGGCTGAACGTGGTGGTGGGGCTGTCTGGCCTGCTGGTGCTGGGCTATGGCGGCTTCTACGCTATCGGCGCTTACACTTTTGCGTTGCTGAACCACTATTACGGCCTGGGCTTCTGGACCTGCCTGCCGCTGGCGGGGCTGGTGGCTGCTGCCGCAGGCTTCCTGCTCGGCTTCCCGGTGCTGCGCCTGCGTGGTGACTACCTGGCGATCGTGACGCTGGGCTTCGGGGAAATCGTCCGTATCCTGCTGCTGAACAACACCGATATTACCGGCGGCCCGAACGGCATCAGCCAGATCCCAAAACCGACCTTCTTCGGCCTGGAGTTTAGCCGTACCGCCCGTGAAGGCGGCTGGGATACCTTCAGTAATTTCTTTAACGTGGCCTACGACCCGAGCGACAGGATTATTTTCCTGTACCTGGTAGCGTTGCTGCTGGTGGTGCTGTCGCTGTTCGTGATTAACCGCCTGCTGCGTATGCCGCTTGGCCGCGCCTGGGAAGCGCTGCGCGAAGATGAGATCGCCTGCCGTTCGCTGGGCCTGAACCCAACCCGTATCAAGCTGACTGCGTTCACCATCAGCGCCGCTTTTGCGGGCTTTGCCGGAACGTTGTTCGCCGCACGCCAGGGCTTTGTCAGCCCGGAATCCTTCACCTTCGCCGAGTCGGCGTTTGTGCTGGCGATTGTGGTGCTCGGCGGGATGGGCTCGCAGTTCGCGGTGATTCTGGCCGCTGTTCTGCTGGTGGTTTCCCGCGAGCTGATGCGTGACCTGAACGAGTACAGCATGCTGGTGCTCGGTGGCCTGATGGTGCTGATGATGATTTGGCGTCCACAAGGCTTGCTGCCGATGACGCGTCCGCATCTGAAGCTGAAGAAAGAGCAAGTGAAAGGAGAGCAGGCATGAGTCAGCCATTGTTATCCGTAAGCGGTCTGATGATGCGTTTCGGCGGCCTGCTGGCCGTCAACAATGTCTCGCTCGAGCTGCATCCACAGGAAATTGTTTCGCTTATCGGCCCGAACGGCGCCGGTAAAACCACGGTGTTTAACTGCCTGACCGGCTTTTACAAGCCGACCGGCGGCACCATTTTGCTGCGCGACCAACACCTGGAAGGCTTACCGGGCCAGCAGATTGCGCGCATGGGCGTGGTGCGTACCTTCCAGCACGTTCGCCTGTTCCGTGAAATGACGGTGATTGAGAACCTGCTGGTGGCGCAACATCAACAGCTGAAAACCGGTATTTTCTCGGGCTTGCTGAAAACCCCAGGCTTCCGTCGCGCCCAGAGCGAAGCGCTGGACAGAGCGGCCACCTGGCTCGAACGTATCGGGCTGCTGGAGCACGCTAACCGCCAGGCAAGCAACCTGGCCTATGGCGATCAGCGTCGCCTTGAAATCGCTCGCTGCATGGTGACCCAGCCGGAAATCCTGATGCTGGATGAACCTGCCGCCGGCCTTAACCCGAAAGAAACCCATGAGCTGGATGAGCTGATCATGGAGCTGCGCAATCACCACAACACCACGGTGTTGCTGATTGAGCATGACATGAAGCTGGTCATGGGCATTTCTGACCGTATCTACGTGGTGAACCAGGGAACGCCGTTAGCCAACGGCACGCCGGAGCAAATCCGCAACAACCCTGATGTCATTCGCGCCTATCTGGGTGAGGCTTAAGATGGAAAATGTAATGCTGTCGTTTGACAAGGTGAGCGCCCACTACGGCAAAATTCAGGCGCTGCACGACGTCAGTCTGCATATTAAACAGGGCGAAATTGTTACGCTCATCGGCGCTAACGGCGCTGGTAAAACGACGCTGCTTGGCACGCTTTGCGGCGACCCGCGCGCGGCCAGCGGCCGCATCGTGTTTGATGGCAAAGATATTACAGACTGGCACACCGCGCGCATCATGCGTGAGGCCGTGGCGATTGTGCCGGAAGGGCGTCGAGTTTTCTCCCGCATGACGGTAGAAGAGAACCTGGCGATGGGCGGCTTTTTTGCCGAGCGTGACCAGTTCCAGTCGCGTATTAAACGCGTCTACGATCTGTTCCCGCGTCTGCACGAACGCCGCATTCAGCGGGCGGGTACCATGTCCGGCGGTGAGCAGCAGATGCTGGCGATAGGCCGCGCACTCATGAGCCAGCCGCGTCTGTTACTGTTAGATGAACCGTCGCTGGGTCTGGCGCCTATCATCATCCAGCAAATTTTCGACACCATTGAGCAGCTGCGCAGCGAAGGGATGACCATCTTCCTCGTGGAGCAGAACGCCAACCAGGCGCTGAAGCTGGCTGACCGGGGCTACGTGCTGGAAAACGGCCACGTCGTGCTGGAAGACACCGGCGATGCGCTGCTGGCGAACGAGGCAGTAAGAAGCGCCTATCTGGGCGGCTAATAAAAAGCATAACGGCAACTTCGGTTGCCGTTTTTTTTGTTTGCACTCTCTCCCTGTGGGAGAGGGAACAGCATGGGTTGAGTTTGAATTATTCAGGGAATACACGGGGAAAGAAAAATATATCTCCCGTCGACAAAGAAACATTTCATTCACTCCGCTGTAACTATTCTGTCATCCAGCCGTTATTTTTCTGTCATTCGAGCGTGTCATGTTACCTCGCGAGCATAAAACGCGTGATTTCGCGCATCCGGCACAACAAGAGAGATAACCGAATGACATCGTTACGACACACAGCTTTAGCGCTGACGCTTGGTCTGGCATTTGCCTCCCAGGCGATGGCCGTTACCACGATTCCTTTCTGGCATTCAATGGACGGGGAACTGGGTAAAGAAGTGGATTCTCTGGCAAACCGTTTCAATGAAACGCACCCTGATTACAAAATTGTGCCGGTTTATAAAGGCAACTACGATCAAAGCCTGGCGGCGGGTATCGCGGCATACCGTTCCGGTAACGCCCCGGCCATCCTGCAGGTATATGAAGTTGGCACCGCGACCATGATGGCTTCCAAGGCTATCAAACCGGTCTACGAAGTGTTTAAAGACGCTGGCATCAACTTCGACGAATCTCAGTTTGTCCCGACCGTGGCCGGGTACTACACCGACTCTAAAACGGGCCACCTGCTGTCCCAGCCTTTCAACAGCTCCACCCCGGTGCTGTACTACAACAAAGACGCTTTCAAGAAAGCCGGTCTGAACCCGGATCAGCCACCTAAAACCTGGCAGGACGTGGCGGCATACAGCGCCAAACTGCGCGCAGCGGGCATGAAGTGTGGCTACGCCAGCGGCTGGCAGGGCTGGATCCAGTTGGAGAACTTCAGCGCCTGGCACGGCCTGCCGTTCGCCACCAAAAACAACGGCTTTGACGGCACTGATGCCGTGCTGGAGTTCAACAAACCTGAGCAGGTGAAACACATTGCCCTGCTGGAAGAGATGAACAAGAAGGGCGACTTCACCTATTTCGGCCGTAAAGATGAGTCTACCGAGAAGTTCTACAACGGTGACTGCGCGATCACTACCGCGTCTTCCGGCTCTCTGGCTGACATTCGTCAGTACGCGAAATTCAACTACGGCGTAGGCATGATGCCTTACGACGCAGACGTGAAAGGCGCGCCACAGAACGCCATCATCGGTGGGGCAAGCCTGTGGGTAATGCAGGGCAAAGACAAGCCAACCTACAAAGGCGTGGCCGAGTTCATGCAGTTCCTGGCTAAACCAGAAATCGCCGCTGAATGGCACCAGAAAACCGGCTACCTGCCAATCACCACCGCCGCTTACGAGCTGACTCGTAAAGAAGGCTTCTACGACAAGAATCCGGGTGCGGACACCGCAACTCGCCAGATGCTGAACAAGCCACCGTTGCCGTTCACCAAAGGCCTGCGTCTGGGCAACATGCCGCAGATTCGTACCGTGGTTGACGAAGAGCTGGAATCCGTCTGGACCGGTAAGAAAACGCCACAGCAGGCGCTGGACGCTTCCGTTGAGCGTGGTAACCAGCTGCTGCGCCGCTTCGAGCAGTCTACCAAGTCTTAAGTTCTACCCTCGTCCCCTCCCGAAAAGGAGGGGGCAAAGTACCGCGCTCTCTGTCACAGGAGGGCGTTGTGCTAAGGGGCAAAGCATCGCCTGTTCTAACATTAACCGAGTAACCCTATGTCATCATCTCGCCCGGTGTTCCGTTCAAGTTGGCTACCTTATGCGCTGGTTCTGCCGCAGCTGATCATCACCGTCATTTTCTTTATCTGGCCGGCGGGCGAAGCCCTCTGGTACTCGCTGCAAAACCTTGACCCGTTTGGTCTGTCCAGCCATTTCGTTGGCCTGGATAACTTCGTGCAGCTTTTCCACGATAGCTACTATCTGGACTCTTTCTACACCACCATGATCTTCAGCGGGCTGGTGGCGGGCTGCGGGCTTCTGGCTTCGCTGTTCTTCGCCGCGCTGGTGGATTATGTGGTGCGCGGCAGCCGTTTTTATCAAACGCTGATGCTGCTGCCCTATGCCGTTGCACCCGCCATTGCCGCGGTGCTGTGGATTTTCCTGTTTAACCCAGGGCGCGGGCTAATTACCCACACGCTGGAAGAGTTTGGCTACAACTGGAACCACGCGCAGAACAGCGGGCAGGCCATGTTCCTGGTCGTGTTCGCGTCCGTGTGGAAACAGATTAGCTACAACTTCCTGTTCTTCTTTGCCGCTTTGCAGTCGATTCCGCGTTCGCTGGTGGAAGCCGCAGCCATTGACGGAGCTGGCCCCGTGCGCCGCTTCTTCTTTATCTCGCTGCCGCTGATTGCCCCGGTGAGCTTCTTCCTGCTGGTGGTGAACCTGGTGTATGCCTTCTTCGACACCTTCCCGGTGATCGACGCGGCAACCGGCGGTGGCCCGGTGCAGGCAACCACCACGCTTATCTACAAGATTTATCGCGAAGGGTTTACCGGGCTGGATCTCTCTTCCTCGGCGGCGCAATCCGTGGTGCTGATGCTGCTGGTGATTGTCCTGACGGTGGTTCAGTTCCGCTTCGTTGAACGTAAGGTGCGCTACCAATGATTGAGAACCGTCGCGGGCTGACTATCTTCAGCCACACCATGCTGATTCTGGGCATCATCGTCATTCTGTTCCCGCTGTACGTGGCATTTGTTGCCGCGACGCTGGACAACAAAGCCGTCTTCGATACGCCGATGACGCTGATCCCCGGTACTCACCTGTGGGAAAACATCAGCTACATCTGGACCAACGGCGTGGCGGTCAACAGCGCCCCGTTCGGCCGGATGCTGTTTAACAGCACGGTGATGGCGCTGGTGATCACCATCGGCAAAATCGCCGTGTCGATGCTGTCGGCTTTCGCCATCGTCTGGTTCCGTTTTCCGCTGCGTAACCTGTTCTTCTGGATGATTTTTATCACCCTGATGCTGCCGGTCGAAGTGCGTATTTTCCCGACGGTTGAGGTTATCTCTAACCTGAAAATGCTCGACAGCTACACCGGCCTGACGCTGCCGCTGATGGCGTCGGCCACGGCCACGTTCCTGTTTCGCCAGTTTTTCATGACGCTGCCAGACGAGCTGATGGAAGCGGCCCGCATCGACGGCGCCTCGCCGATGCGCTTTTTCTTTGACATCGTGCTGCCGCTGTCCAAAACCAACCTGGCGGCGCTGTTCGTGATCACCTTTATCTATGGCTGGAACCAGTATCTCTGGCCGCTGCTGATTATCACCGATGCCGATCTGGGCACCGCCGTGGCGGGTATCAAGAGCATGATTGCCAGCGGTGATGGCGTGACGCAGTGGAACCAGGTGATGGCAGCGATGCTGCTCACGCTTGTTCCACCGGTTGTTATTGTTTTAGTTATGCAGCGCGCCTTTGTGCGTGGTCTGGTTGATAGCGAGAAGTAGGAACCTTTCATGGCTGGTTTAAAATTACAGGCAGTAACCAAGAGTTGGGACGGTAAAACCCAGGTGATTCAGCCGCTGACCGTGGACGTAGCGGATGGCGAATTCATCGTGATGGTCGGGCCTTCTGGCTGCGGGAAATCTACGCTGCTGCGTATGGTCGCCGGGCTGGAGCAGGTGACCAGCGGGGATATCTGGATCGACAGCCAGCGCGTCACCGACATGGAGCCCAAAGAGCGTGGCATCGCCATGGTGTTCCAGAACTATGCGCTCTATCCGCACATGACGGTGGAAGAGAACATGGCCTGGGGCCTGAAAATTCGCGGTCTGGGCAAAGAACAGATCCGCCAGAAAGTGCTGGAAGCCGCCCGTATTCTGGAGCTGGATGCGCTGTTAACTCGCCGCCCGCGCGAACTATCTGGCGGCCAGCGCCAGCGCGTTGCCATGGGCCGCGCCATCGTGCGCGATCCGGCGGTATTCCTGTTTGACGAACCGCTATCCAACCTTGATGCCAAGCTGCGCGTGCAGATGCGCCTTGAGCTTCAACAGCTTCATCGCCGCCTGAAAACCACCAGCCTGTACGTGACGCACGACCAGGTTGAGGCCATGACCCTCGCCCAACGCGTGATGGTGATGAACAAAGGCGTGGCGGAGCAGATTGGTACGCCAGTCGAGGTTTACGAGCGCCCGGCGAGCCGCTTTGTGGCAAGTTTTATTGGCTCTCCGGCAATGAACCTGCTGGATGGCAACATCAGTATCGACGGCTCACGCTTTGAGCTGGACGGCGGCGATGCGTTGCCGACCGGCAGCCAGCGCCTGCAGTGGGTTGGCCGGCCAATGACGCTGGGTATCCGCCCGGAACATATTGCGCTAAGCTCACAGGCTGCAGGTGGCATCCCTATTGTGGTGGAAACCCTTGAAATGCTGGGGGCTGATAACCTGGTTCACGGCCGCTGGGGCGGTCAAAAAGTGGTGATTCGCCTTGGGCATCAGGAACGCCCGCAGCCGGGCACCACGCTTTGGGTGCATCTGCCAGAAGAACATCTGCACTTCTTTGATGGCAAAAACGGACAACGTTTATGAGCAACTGGCCTTACCCAAAAATCGTCGCCCACCGTGGCGGCGGTAAACTTGCGCCGGAAAACACCCTTGCGGCAATCGACGTCGGAGCGCGTTACGGCCACACCATGATTGAGTTTGACGCCAAGCTCGCGCGCGACGGGCAAATCTTTCTGCTCCACGACGACACGCTCGAGCGTACCAGCAATGGCTGGGGGGTTGCCGGCGAACTGACCTGGGACAATCTGCTGAAAGTTGACGCGGGAAGCTGGTTCAGCCGTGAATATGCGGGCGAGCCGCTGCCGCTGCTTTCTCAGGTGGCTGAACGCTGTAAACAGCACGGCATGATGGCCAACATTGAGATCAAGCCAACCACCGGCCTGGAAACCGAAACCGGCAAAGTGGTTGCGCTGGCTGCCCGTGAGCTGTGGATCGGGCAAACCGCACCGCTGCTTTCTTCTTTTGAGATTGAAGCTCTGGAAGCCGCACAGCTTGCGGCCCCTGAACTGCCTCGCGGTCTGCTGCTGGATGAATGGCGTGATGACTGGCAGGAACTGACGACCCGGTTACAGTGCGTGTCTATTCACCTGAATCATCAGCTGCTTGATGAGGCTCGGGTGAAGGCATTGAAAGCCGCTGGACTGTATATTCTGGTTTATACCGTGAACGTTCCCCACCGCGCGGCCGTGCTGCTGCAGTGGGGCGTCGATGCCATCTGTACCGACCGCATCGACGAGATAGGCCCGGACTTCTCCGCATAACGCCTTACGGCGTGACTGGCGGCGGCAGCGTTGAACTGTTTGGCTTCAACATGCCGCCGTTATTCCCTCTTAGCATCCCACCATTGGTGTTCGGCAGCGGGTTCATGCCCGGCTGCGACTGCAGGACACGCTGCTGATTATTGTTCAACTGCGTCTGAAGCTGCTGTTGTTGAAGCTGATTTTGCGATTGTATCTGCTGCTTTAACATCCCCTGCTGCTGAGACTGCTGCGTTTGCATCTGCGTCAGCATCCGCTGCTGGCTCGGGTTCTGATAGACCGGCAGGTTAGGGTTGTTGGTCGTGTTGAGCGGCTGTGCGAGCGCGGTTAGCGGCAGCAAGGCTGCCAGAAGCCATACCTTTTTCATCGTTATCTCCTCCCATCAGGGGTTGCTTAAGTTTACTCCGTTTCCTTTATCACGGTGATTATTTCGGATTTGTGAACCAGGCTTAAGCGGGGACTTTCCCCGGGTAAATGAGGATATAACGATGATAAAGCAGTGGAAAATTTTACGCTGGGTAGCGATTCCAGCCCTGACAATCGGGTTGTGTTTGACGGTTATAGCCGCTCCTCCGCCGGTCTCTTATGGCGTGGAAATGGACGTTTACCATCCGGTGCGCGCGGAGCACGGTATGGTGGCTTCGGTGGACGCAGCGGCGACTCAGGTGGGCGTCGATATTTTAAAGCAGGGCGGTAATGCGGTAGATGCCGCGGTCGCCGTGGGTTATGCCCTTGCGGTCACGCACCCGCAGGCGGGCAATATCGGCGGCGGTGGTTTTATGATGCTGCGCACTAAAGACGGCAAAACAACCGCGATAGACTTCCGGGAAATGGCGCCGGAAAAAGCCAGCCGGGATATGTTCCTCGATGATAAAGGCAATGCGGACAGCAAGAAGTCGCTGACCTCGCACCTGGCTTCCGGCACCCCGGGTACAGTGGCAGGCTTTAGCCTGGCGCTGGAAAAGTACGGCACCATGCCGCTGAATAAAGTAGTGCAACCGGCTATCAAACTGGCACGAGACGGCATCATTGTGAACGATGCGCTGGCGGACGACCTGAAACAGTACGGGGCGGAAGTGATCCCGAATCACGCCAACAGCAAGGCTATCTTCTGGAAAGCGGACGGAGAGCCGCTGCAGAAAGGTGACAGGCTGGTGCAGGCCAACCTGGCAAAAAGCCTGGAGATGATTGCCGAGCAGGGGCCAGATGCCTTCTACAAGGGGGTGATTGCTGACCAGATTAGCGAAGAGATGGCGAAGAACGGCGGGCTGATAAGCAAGGCGGATTTGGCCAATTACAAAGCCATTGAGCGTCAGCCCGTCAGCGGGGAATACCGTGGCTACGAAGTCTATTCCATGCCGCCGCCGTCTTCCGGCGGGATCCACATCGTGCAGATCCTCAATATTCTCGAAAACTTCGATCTGGCGAAATACGGCTTTGGCAGCGCGGACGCCCTGCAAATCATGGCCGAGGCGGAAAAATACGCCTACGCCGACCGCTCTGAATACCTCGGCGATCCGGACTTTGTGAAGGTGCCGTGGCAGGCGCTGACCAGCAAGGCTTATGCGAAATCGCTGGCGGAGAAAATTGATATCAACAAGGCTCGCCCGTCGAGCGAAATCAAGCCGGGTAACCTGGCCCCGTATGAAAGTAACCAGACCACACATTTCTCCGTGGTGGATAAAGACGGTAACGCCGTGGCGGTGACTTATACGCTGAATACTACCTTCGGCACCGGGATCGTGGCCGGGAATACCGGCATTCTGATGAACAACCAGATGGATGATTTCTCCGCTAAACCGGGCGTGCCGAACGTGTACGGTC
Source organism: Enterobacter sp. TMH.L2 (assembly GCF_050847315.1). Lineage (NCBI taxonomy): Bacteria > Pseudomonadati > Pseudomonadota > Gammaproteobacteria > Enterobacterales > Enterobacteriaceae > Enterobacter > Enterobacter sp. TMH.L2. The sequence continues at coordinate 143,453 of NZ_CP193791.1, forward strand.
TGGTCGGTGGGGAAGCCAACGCCGTGGGGCCGCACAAGCGCCCGCTATCTTCTATGTCGCCAACTATCGTGGTGAAGGACGGGAAAACTTGGCTGGTCACGGGCAGCCCAGGCGGGAGCCGAATTATCACCACCGTGCTGCAAATGGTGGTCAACAGCATCGATTTTGGCATGAACGTGGCAGAAGCGACCAACGCGCCGCGCTTCCATCACCAGTGGCTGCCGGACGAACTGCGGGTGGAGAAGGGCTTTAGCCCGGATACGCTGAGGTTGCTGAAAGAGAAGGGGCAAAACGTCCAGGTGAAGGCTGCGATGGGCAGCACGCAAAGTATTATGATTGCGCCGGACGGCAAGCTGTATGGCGCGTCTGATCCACGTTCGGTGGATGATTTAACCGCGGGGTATTGATTGCCCCCCGCACAGAGAGGGCGGCAAGAAACACGCTTGTTTTCCCCCTCTCCCTTTTAGGGAGAGGGTCGGGGTGAGGGTAAAAATCACTCCGGCTTAAAACGCGCCATAAAATAGGCATCCACATACTCGCCGTCGCGCAGCGCAAAGCGCTTTCCGGTGCCTTCCACCTCGAAGCCAAACTTGCGGTACACCGCCAGCGCAGCCGCGTTATCGGTATACACCGTCAGCTCGATGCGCTCGATGCGCAGCCACTTATCGCACAGGCCAACCATTTCCTTAAGCAAAGCCGAAGCGATGCCTTTCCCCTGATGATCGTAATGCACGCCCATGCCGAAAGTGGCGACGTGGCTGCGGCGTGGGGACTGTTCCACCGTGACCGTTAGCTGCCCCACAATCTCATCGTCGATGCATGCCACCAGATGTCGGCTCCCCGGTCTGGGGTCGGTAATTCGGTCCAGCCAGGCTTTTAGAGGAGGATGAGGTAGCTGCAGCGTGTCGCGGTAAAGCGCCGGATGGGCATACATTTTCTGTAAAGCTTCCGCATCGCCAGGTTCGGCGTGACGCACAACAACTGATTTCATCCTTTTCTCCTCAATGAGTTATAGAAAACCTTTTAAACATCATTGACTTTGAACAATAAGTCAACGCTATTTTTTTCAAAAAACGCTTTACAAGTGCGAATGATAATGATTATTATTGCCATGCGTTCAGGGGAGACCCCTACGGAGACATCCTGAAAGCACGACATTGCTCACATTGCTTCCAGTATTACTTTAGCCAGCCGGGTGCTGGCTTTTTTTTTGCCCTTCTTATTTGAACCCGTAGCCGCGTTGGCTGCGCTCAGTTGCCCGAATCACTTACCGAAGTAAGCTCATCGGGATGCCTTCCCTTGCCGCCTTGCTACAGCGCCAACTCCTTTGGGCAAACCTTTGTCCGGTTTTAATAAAACGTGGGTGAAAAATGCAGTAAGGTACAGGCAGCTCAAATCAAAAAGGACAATGAAATGACTCTGCACTGTGCCTTCATCGGCTTTGGTAAAAGTACCACCCGCTATCACCTGCCGTTCGTTTTGGTTCGTAAAGACAAACTCAACGTGGCCCATATCTTCCGCCGCAGCGAAAAGCCGGAGCTGGAACAACAGCCGCAGTACGCGGGCATTCACTTCACCAGCCAGCTCGATGACATTCTCAATGACCCGTTGGTCAAACTGGTGGTGATTTGCACCCACGTTGACAGCCATTTTGAGTACGCGAAAAAAGCGCTCGAAGCGGGTAAAAACGTGCTCGTGGAAAAACCTTTCACCCCGACGCTTGCCGAAGCGCGCGAGCTGTTTGCGCTGGCAAAAGAGAAGGGCCTGGTCGTGACGCCTTACCAGAACCGTCGCTTTGACGCCTGCTTCCTGACGATGAAAAAAGCCATCGAGAGCGGCAAGCTCGGCAAGATTGTGGAAATTGAAAGCCACTTCGATATGTATCGCCCGGATGCGCCTGCGAATCCTGGTAAACCGGCGGACGGCGCTTTCTACGGCCTGGGCGTGCACACCATGGACCAAATCATCTCCCTGTTTGGTCGCCCGGAGCATGTCGCCTATGACATCCGCAGCCTGCGCAACAAAGCTAATCCGGACGATACCTTTGAAGCCCAGCTGTTCTACGGCGACCTGAAAGCGATCGTGAAAACCAGCCATCTGGTGAAAATCGATTACCCGAAATTTATCGTGCACGGTACCAAAGGCTCGTTCGTGAAGTACGGCATCGATCAGCAGGAAACCAGCCTCAAAGCGTACATCATGCCGGGTGAGCCAGGGTTCGGGGCCGACAGCAGCGTAGCGACGCTGGAGTATGTTAACGAAGCCGGGGAAACGGTGCACGAGGAGTGGAAACCGGAAGTTGGCGACTATGGCCGCGTCTATGATGCGCTGTACGACACGCTGATCGGCGGCAAGCCTAATTACGTCAGAGAAATTGAAGTTCTCACCAACCTGGAAATCCTCGAGCGCGGTTTTGAACAGCCTTCTCCTGCGACAGTAAGCCTTGCCTGATAACTTTTTGACTCCTCCAACTCGTTCACTTTTTTTGAACAGAGGAGTCAATTTTCACCCTCTATGATCCTCCGCGAAATGGGTCCACACTTATCCCATCAAACGAATTGCGGAGGACATACCATGATCTACTTAAGAAAAGCACAGGACCGCGGCCATGCGAACCACGGCTGGCTGGACAGCTGGCATACCTTCTCTTTTGCCGACTATTATGACGCCAACTTTATGGGCTTTTCGGCGCTGCGGGTCATTAACGAAGACGTGATCGACGCGGGGCAGGGTTTTGGGACCCATCCGCACAAAGACATGGAAATCCTGACCTATGTGCTGGAAGGCGCGGTTGAGCACCAGGACAGCATGGGCAATAAAGAACGCGTGCCTGCGGGTGAGTTCCAGATCATGAGCGCCGGGACAGGGATCCGTCATTCTGAGTACAACGCCAGCCAGACCGAACCGCTGCGCCTGTACCAGATTTGGATCATTCCAGAAAAAACCGGGATTACGCCGCGCTACGATCAGCGCCGTTTTGATGCGCCTCAGGGGCGCCAGCTGGTGCTTTCCCCGGATGCACGCGACGGTTCGCTGAAGGTTTACCAGGATATGGAACTGTCCCGCTGGGCGCTGGCCAAAGACGAACAGTCGGTTTATCAAATTCCGGCCGACCGCCGCGTCTGGATCCAGGTCGTAAAAGGCGATGTGTCCATTAACGGTACGCAGGCAAAAACCAGCGACGCGATCGCGGTCTGGGATGAACAGGCGATTTCCGTTCACGCCAACGAAGCGAGCGAGATCCTGCTGTTCGACCTGCCACCGGTATAACGTTACCCGTCACAGCCTGCCCCTGAAAAAGGGGCGGGTTTTCTTTTGTCCGTGCTAAACTCGGCTGTCGAAACTCACAAGTCGCGCAGGACAATGAAAAAGAAAAGACCGGTACTACAGGATGTTGCAGATCGCGTTGGGGTGACCAAAATGACGGTCAGCCGTTTTTTACGCAACCCGGATCAGGTGTCTGCCGCGCTGCAGGTTAAAATTGCCGCCGCGTTAGATGAACTGGGCTATATCCCGAACCGTGCGCCGGATATCCTTTCTAATTCAACCAGCCGGGCCATTGGCGTCCTGCTGCCTTCCCTGACCAACCAGGTGTTCGCCGAAGTGCTGCGCGGCATTGAAAACGTCATTGATGCCCACGGTTACCAGACCATGCTGGCTCACTACGGCTATAAGCCGGAACTGGAGCAGGAGCGTCTGGAATCCATGCTGTCCTGGAATATCGACGGCCTGATCCTGACCGAGCGCAACCACACGCCCAGAACGCTGAAAATGATTGAAGTTGCCGGTATTCCGGTGGTGGAGCTGATGGACAGCGTTTCTCCTTGCCTGGATATCGCCGTAGGTTTTGATAACTTCGAGGCGGCTCGTCAAATGACGGCCAGCATTATTGCCCGTGGTCATAAACACGTGGCTTACCTGGGTGCGCGCCTCGATGAACGTACCCTCATCAAGCAAAAAGGCTACGAGCAGGCGATGCTCGACGCCGGGCTGACGCCGTACAGCGTGATGATTGAAAACTCCTCGTCTTATTCCACCGGCATTGAACTGCTGCGCCAGGCAAAACGCGAATATCCGCAGCTCGACAGCATCTTCTGCACCAACGATGACTTAGCGATTGGTGCGGCCTTTGAATGCCAGCGCCAGGGGCTGCGTATCCCGGAAGATATGGCGATTGCCGGTTTCCACGGCCATGATATTGGGCAGGTAATGGAGCCGCGTCTGGCGAGCGTGCTGACCCCGCGAGAGCGCATGGGGCGTATCGGCGCAGAGCGTTTGCTGGCGCGTATTCGCGGTGAAATCATTACCCCGAAAATGCTGGATTTAGGTTTTACGTTGTCGCCGGGTGGCTCGATCTAGGCCAAATTTTTTTATTTGATGTAGCTCACACTTATACACTTTGCAAGCTAATGGTTATTGCTTATTGCTCAGCCAGACCGGAAAATGTTATCGGTAACAGTTACCCGTAACAAAACCAGGCGCATTGCTTTGTGTCAGAGTCGGAGCCATCATGAGCACTACTAACCACGACCACCACATTTACGTCCTGATGGGCGTCTCCGGCAGCGGTAAATCCGCCGTTGCCAGCGAAGTTGCCCATCAGCTGAACGCCGCGTTTCTTGACGGCGACTTCCTGCACCCCCGCAGCAACATCCTGAAAATGGCCTCCGGCGAGCCGCTGAACGACGACGACCGTACCCCGTGGCTGAAAGCGTTGAACGATGCCGCGTTTGCGATGCAGCGCACCAACAAGGTTTCGCTGATCGTCTGCTCGGCGCTGAAAAAGCACTATCGCGACCTGCTGCGTGACGGTAACCCGAACCTCTCCTTCATCTATATGAAAGGTGATTTTGAAGTGATCGAAAACCGTCTGAAGGCGCGGAAAGGCCACTTCTTTAAAACCCAGATGCTGGTGACCCAATTCGAAACCCTGCAAGAACCGCAGGCGGATGAAAAAGACGTGCTGATCGTCGATATCGACCAGCCGCTGGACGGCGTCGTCGCCAGCACCCTCGCATTGATCAACCAAGGCAGCGCAGAGTGAGTACATTAACGCTTGTTTTAACCGCGGTCGGCTCCGTGCTGCTCCTGCTGTTTTTAGTGATGAAGGCGCGTATGCACGCCTTCGTGGCTTTGATGGTGGTTTCTATTGGTGCCGGGCTTTTCTCCGGCATGCCGCTCGACAAAATTGCCGACACCATGCAGAAAGGCATGGGCGGGACGCTGGGCTTCCTGGCGATTGTGGTCGCCCTGGGTGCCATGTTCGGTAAAATCCTGCATGAAACCGGCGCGGTGGATCAGATTGCCGTCAAAATGCTGAAATCCTTCGGCCACAGCCGTGCGCACTATGCGATTGGCCTGGCCGGCCTGATTTGCGCGCTGCCGCTGTTCTTTGAAGTGGCTATCGTGCTGCTAATTAGCGTGGCATTTTCAATGGCGCGCCACACCGGGACGAACCTGGTGAAACTGGTGATTCCGTTGTTTGCTGGCGTCGCTGCCGCTGCGGCGTTCCTGTTGCCGGGGCCTGCGCCGATGCTGCTGGCCTCACAGATGCACGCTGACTTTGGCTGGATGATCCTGATTGGCCTGTGCGCCGCGATCCCGGGCATGATTATCGCCGGGCCGCTGTTCGGGAACTTCATCAGCAAATTTGTTTCGCTGGAAATTCCGGAAGACATTTCCGAGCCGCATCTGGGTGAAGGCAAGCTGCCGTCCTTCGGTTTCAGCCTGTCGCTGATCCTGCTGCCGCTGGTGCTGGTTGGCCTGAAAACTATCGCTGCTCGCTTTACCGCGCCGGGTTCTTCGCTGTACGAATGGCTCGAATTCATCGGCCATCCGTTTACTGCGATTCTGGTCGCCTGCCTGGTGGCTATTTATGGCCTGGCGTATCGTCAGGGCATGGATAAAGAAAAAGTGATGGCGATTTGCGGCCAGGCGCTGCAGCCGGCGGGCATTATCCTGCTGGTTATCGGTGCCGGTGGCGTGTTCAAACAGGTGCTGGTTGACTCCGGCGTGGGCCCGGCACTGGGCGAAGCGCTGACCGGGATGGGCCTGCCTATCGCGATTACCTGCTTCGTGCTGGCGGCGGCGGTGCGTATCATTCAGGGTTCCGCTACCGTGGCCTGTCTGACGGCGGTTGGCCTGGTGATGCCGGTTATCGAGCAGCTGAATTATAACGGCGCTCAAATGGCGGCTCTGTCGATTTGTATCGCCGGCGGTTCTATTGTGGTGAGCCACGTGAACGACGCGGGCTTCTGGCTGTTCGGTAAGTTTACCGGCGCAACCGAAGCACAAACGCTGAAGACCTGGACGATGATGGAAACCATTCTCGGCACCACCGGGGCGATTGTCGGGATGATTGCGTTCAGCCTGCTGAGTTAAAGTATCCTGACCAGAAAAAAGGCAGCGCTCTTCGGAGGCTGCCTTTTTTATTACTCCTGAACAGGCTTTCTCCCAGAGGGAGGGATGTCCTACCCCCGCATCCAGGCGCGGATGCCGTCCAGGAACATCTGGGTGGAAATCATCACCAGCACCAGCCCCATCAGACGCTCCAGGGCGTTAACCCCTTTCTCACCCAACAGGCGCAGGAACAGGGAAGACTGCAGCAGAATTGCCACGGTACCGCCCCAGGCCAGCATCAGGGCGGCCACTAAATGCCCCATCTGATTTGGATACTGGTGCGAAAGCAGCATCAGCGTCGCCAGCAAAGAAGGGCCAGCAACCAGCGGAATCGCCAGCGGTACGATAAACGGTTCTTCACCCGCAGGCAGGCCGGATGAACTGCCTTCCTGGCCTGGGAAAATCATCTTAATGGCAATCAGGAACAGAATGATGCCGCCTGAAATCGACACGGTTTCAGCGCGTAAATTCAGGAAGCCAAGAATTTTTTCCCCGGCAAACAGGAAGATAAGCATCAGCAGCAGAGCAATAAGCAGTTCGCGGATCATAATGGCCCGGCGGCGCTTTGGCTCCGTGTGTTTTAGGACCGACATAAAGATCGGCAGGTTACCCAGCGGGTCCATAATCAGGATCAGGAGTACCGCGGCGGATATGATTTCAGTCATCTGTTTTCCCCAAAATCTGGCAAGTTGTTTCTGGTAATAAGCTTTGTTTCTGACTCGGTGGATATCATTGATTAATTTCACTTGCGACTTTGGCTGCATTTTGTAAGGTGGAGTGATGTTCTGGCCCACGGCCAGCGCTTACACACGCAATCATCTCTGCAGGATTAAGTCGCTATGAAAAATGTTGGTTTTATTGGCTGGCGCGGTATGGTCGGCTCTGTACTCATGCAACGCATGGTGGAAGAGCGCGATTTTGACGCCATTCGTCCGGTTTTCTTCTCCACTTCCCAGCTTGGGCAGGCAGCCCCTACGTTTGCCGGCACCACCGGCGGTACACTGCAGGACGCATTTGATCTGGAAGCGCTGAAGGCGCTGGATATCATCGTGACCTGCCAGGGCGGCGATTATACCAACGAAATCTATCCAAAGCTCCGTGAAAGCGGCTGGCAGGGTTACTGGATCGACGCAGCTTCTTCTCTTCGCATGAAAGATGACGCGATTATTATCCTCGACCCGGTAAACCAGCACGTTATTCAGGAAGGCCTGAACAAAGGTGTGAAAACCTTCGTCGGCGGTAACTGCACCGTCAGCCTGATGCTGATGTCCCTCGGCGGCCTGTTTGCCAACGACCTGGTTGACTGGGTTTCCGTGGCGACTTACCAGGCGGCATCCGGCGGCGGCGCGCGTCATATGCGCGAGCTACTGAACCAAATGGGCCAGCTGTACGGCGAAGTCTCTACCGAACTGGCAAATCCGGCTTCCGCTATTCTTGATATCGAACGTAAGGTCACCGAACTTGGCCGCAGCGGCAAACTGCCGGTGGATAACTTCGGCGTGCCGCTGGCCGGGAGCCTGATCCCGTGGATCGACAAGCAGCTCGACAACGGCCAGAGCCGTGAAGAGTGGAAAGGCCAGGCCGAGACCAACAAAATTCTTGCGACCTCTGCTGTTATCCCGGTTGACGGTCTGTGCGTGCGCGTTGGCGCGCTGCGCTGCCACAGCCAGGCATTCACCATCAAGCTGAAAAAAGACGTGTCTATTCCTACCGTGGAAGAGCTGCTGGCCGCGCACAACCCGTGGGCGAAAGTGGTGCCAAACGACCGCGATATCACCATGCGTGAACTGACGCCTGCCGCGGTAACCGGCACGCTGTCGACGCCGGTTGGCCGTCTGCGCAAGCTGAACATGGGGCCGGAGTACCTTTCCGCCTTCACCGTCGGCGACCAGCTGCTGTGGGGCGCCGCCGAACCGCTGCGCAGAATGCTGCGGTCACTCGCATAATTACACTTATTTACCTGAGGGGCTTTGTGGCCCCTCTTTTTTTGCCCGTAATTTAAGGTACAACGGAATTCATTAATTAATTTCACGAGGAGTTAATAAAGCGTTGGCTATGCTTAAGTCAGCACGCGCAAGCGTTTTGGCGAGTATTGGGCGAACTGGCTTACAGGAGTTGCGCGCCGTTCGTCGGGGTCAATGATAAGTGTCGTATCCGCACGCAGGCGTAGGGCGGGTCATCGGTGACACATAAAAAAGGAAAATGCCATGTCTGTTCTGCCGGAAAGAGACGTGATTAATGCGCTAATTGCGGGTCATTTTGCCGATCCGTTTTCCCTGCTGGGAATGCACCAAACCGACGCCGGGCTTGAAGTTCGGGCACTCCTGCCTGACGCCACCGAAGTGTGGGTTATTGAGCCTAAAACAGGGCGTAAAGTCGCCCAGCTCGACTGCCTCGATTCCCGCGGCTTCTTCTGCGGGCTGATCCCTCGCCGTAAAAATGCTTTTCGCTACCAGCTTGCCGTTGTCTGGCACGGCCAGGAAAACCTGATCGACGATCCCTACCGTTTTGGTCCTTTGACTCAGGAGCTGGATAGCTGGCTGCTCTCAGAAGGCACGCATTTACGCCCTTATGAAACGCTGGGTGCGCATGCAGATACCATGGACGGCGTGACCGGAACGCGTTTCTTGCTGTGGGCCCCCAACGCCCGTCGCGTTTCCGTGGTAGGGCAGTTTAACTATTGGGATGGCCGCCGCCATCCGATGCGGCTGCGGCGCGAAAGCGGCATTTGGGAGCTGTTTATCCCCGGGGCGCACAACGGCCAGCTTTATAAATTTGAATTGCTGGACGCCGAAGGGCGGCTGCGTATTAAAGCCGATCCTTATGCTTTTGAAGCGCAAATGCGCCCGGAAACGGCCTCGCTGATTTGCGGCCTGCCGGAGAAAACCACGCTCAGCCCCGAGCGGCAGAAAGCTAACGGTTTTGATCAACCCATCTCCATCTATGAGGTGCATCTCGGCTCCTGGCGTCGCCACACCGACAATAATTTCTGGCTCAGCTACCGCGAACTGGCGGATCAGCTCATTCCCTACGTCAAAGAGATGGGCTTTACCCATCTTGAACTGCTGCCGGTTAACGAGCATCCGTTTGACGGCAGCTGGGGCTATCAGCCGCAGGGGCTTTACGCGCCGACGCGTCGTTTCGGTACTCGCGACGACTTCCTCTATTTCATCAGAACCGCCCACGAAGCCGGGCTTAATGTTCTGCTGGACTGGGTACCGGGCCATTTCCCGACGGATGACGCCGGGCTGGCGAAGTTCGACGGCACCGCGCTGTATGAACACGGCAATCCGCAAGAGGGCTACCACCAGGACTGGAACACGCTGATTTACAACTATGGCCGCCGGGAAGTCAGCAACTATCTGGTGGGCAACGCGCTCTACTGGATTGAGCGGTTTGGCATTGACGGCCTGCGTGTGGATGCCGTGGCGTCGATGATTTATCGCGACTATAGCCGGGAAAGCGGCCAATGGGTGCCGAATGAGCACGGCGGGCGTGAGAACCTGGAAGCGATTGCGTTTTTGCGTAGCACTAACCGCATCATCGGCGAGCAAACCCCGGGGGCGGTGACCATGGCGGAAGAGTCCACCGATTTTGCCGGTGTCTCTCGCCCACCAGGTATGGGCGGCCTGGGGTTCTGGTTTAAGTGGAACCTGGGCTGGATGCACGACACGCTCGATTACATGAAGCTTGACCCGGTATACCGCCAGTACCATCACGACAAAATGACCTTCGGCATGCTGTACAACGGCACCGAAAACTTTGTGCTGCCGCTGTCTCACGATGAAGTCGTGCACGGCAAAAAATCCATTCTTGATCGTATGCCGGGGGATGCCTGGCAGAAGTTTGCCAATCTTCGCGCCTACTACGGCTGGATGTGGGCATTTCCAGGCAAAAAGCTGCTGTTTATGGGCAACGAATTTGCCCATGGGCGAGAGTGGAACCACGACAGCAGCCTCGACTGGCACCTGCTGCAGGGCGGCGATAACTGGCACCACGGCGTGCAGCGCCTCGTACGCGACCTGAATCATACCTATCGGCGTCATGCGGCCTTGCATCAGCTGGATTTTGACGGCTACGGCTTTGAATGGCTGGTGGTGGAAGATAAGGCCAATTCAGTCTTTATTTTCGTGCGGCGTGATGCCGAGGGCAATGAAGTGATTGTCGCCAGCAACTTTACGCCGGTGCCGCGTTACCACTATCGCTTCGGCATCAACCAGCCAGGGCGCTGGCGCGAAGAGCTGAATACCGACTCCATGCACTATCACGGCAGCAACGCCGGTAACAGCGGCACGGTGCGTAGCGAGGCGGTGCCAAGCCACGGTCGCGACCATTCGCTGTGTATTACGCTACCGCCGCTGGCCACGCTCTGGTTGATCCGCGAGGGGGACGCATGACGCAGCTTACCCAAGGCAGTCCGGCTCCTTTTGGGGCGTATTTCGACGGCAAAGGCGTTAACTTCACGCTCTATTCCGTGCATGCGGAAAAGATCGAGCTGTGCTTGTTCGACGAGCATGGCCACGAGCGCCGCTACGACATGCCTGCGCGCTCCGGGGATATCTGGCACGGCTATTTGCCGGATGGCAAGCCGGGGCAGCTGTACGGCTACCGGGTTCATGGCCCGTGGGCACCTGAGCAGGGCCACCGTTTCAACCCGGCGAAGCTGCTGCTCGATCCCTGTGCTCGCGTGGTCGTCGGCGGGGCAGAAGATCACCCGCATTTTCACTGCGGCTACGATGAGCCCAACCTTGAAGACAGCGCCCCGCACATGGCGAAGTGCGTGGTGGTCAGAGAAAAATTTGACTGGGAAGACGACCGGCCGCTCCGAACGCTGTGGGGCAACACGGTTATCTATGAAGCTCATGTTCGCGGGCTGACGTTGCTCCACCCCGGCATCCCGGAAGAGCTGCGTGGGACTTATGCCGCGCTGGGGCATCCGGTGATGATCGACTACTTCAAGCGCCTGGGCATCACGGCGCTTGAGCTGCTGCCCGTGGCGCATTTTGTTACCGAGCCACGCATTTCCCAGCTTGGGCTGAGTAACTATTGGGGTTACAACCCTCGCGCTTTCTATGCCGTTGAAAGCTACTACGCGATAGACCAGAACCCCCACAACGCTGCCAACGAGCTGCGTGGCGCCATCAAAGCGCTGCATCAGGCCGGTATAGAAGTGATCCTCGACATTGTGTTGAACCACAGCGCGGAGCTGGACAAGGACGGCCCAACGCTGTCGCTGAGCGGAATCGACAACCGTAGCTATTATTGGTTAATGGACAATGGCGATTACCAGAACTGGACCGGCTGCGGGAACACCCTGAATCTCAGCACGCCGGGCGTGGTTGCCCTGATGATCGACTGCCTGCGCTACTGGGTGGACAGTTTTCACGTGGACGGTTTCCGGTTCGATTTGGCTTCGGTAATGGGGCGCACGCCCGAATTTCGGCATGACGCCCCGCTGTTTGAGGCAATCAAAAACGATCCTCACCTGTCGCAGGTGAAGCTGATTGCGGAGCCCTGGGACATCGGCCAGGGCGGTTATCAGGTCGGTAATTTCCCTCCGCTGTTTGCCGAATGGAACGATCATTTCAGGGACGGGATGCGCCGCTTCTGGCTCCAGCAGGATCTCTCTTTGGGCGGCTTCGCCTGCCGCTTTGCTGGCTCGAGCGACGTTTATCGCCACGGCGAAAGGCCGCCTTCCACCAGCATTAATTTAATCACCGCCCATGATGGTTTTACGCTGCGGGATTGCGTAAGTTTTAACCAGAAGCATAACGAAGCCAACGGCGAAGATAACCGCGACGGCACCAACAGCAATTTTAGTAACAACTATGGGTTTGAAGGGCTTGAAGCCAGCTTGATTACCAAGGAACGGCGGCGCGACAGCGTGCATGCCCTGCTCACCACGCTGCTGCTCTCGCAGGGCACACCGATGCTGCTTGCCGGGGATGAACACGGCCACAGCCAGCACGGCAACAACAATGCCTACTGCCAGGACAACGTGCTGACCTGGCTTGACTGGGCTGAGGGCAATGACGGCCTGACGGCCTTTACGGCGGCGCTCCTCCAGCTTCGACAGGCTATCCCGGCGCTGACCGCCAACCGCTGGTGGGAAGAGGGTGATGGCAACGTCCGTTGGCTGAATAAAGACGCACAGCCCCTGAACGTCGATGAGTGGCAAAACGGCGTACATCGCCTGCAAATCCAGCTGTCCGACCGCTGGCTTATCGCAATTAACGCGACCGAAGAAGTTGCGGACATCGTTCTACCTGAGGGGGAATGGCACGCTGTTCCTCCGTTTGCCGGAGAGGACAACCCGGTCGTGATGGTTGTATGGCATGGTCCCGCGCACGGAGTTTGCGTGTTCCACAAGTCATGAAAAAGGAGTTCGTCATGGTTAGGTTTGAGAAAAACGATCCGCTGATGTTGGCCCGCCAGCTGCCCATCAAATCCGTTGCGTTAATTCTGGCCGGTGGCCGCGGGACTCGACTGAAGGATCTCACGTCGACCCGCGCCAAGCCTGCTGTTCACTTTGGCGGCAAGTTCCGCATTATTGATTTTGCGCTATCCAACTGCATTAACTCCGGCATTCGCCGCATTGGGGTGATTACTCAATATCAATCGCACACCCTGGTGCAGCATATTCAGCGCGGCTGGTCTTTTTTCAGCGAAGAGATGAACGAGTTTGTGGATTTGCTGCCCGCCCAGCAGCGCGTACACGGTGAAAACTGGTATCGCGGCACGGCGGACGCCGTGACCCAGAACCTCGACATTATTCGACGTTACGACGCCGAATATGTGGTCATCCTGGCCGGGGACCACATCTACAAGCAGGACTACTCGCGCATGCTGATCGATCACGTCGAAAAGGGCGCACGCTGCACCGTGGCCTGCATGCCGGTGCCGGTGCATGAAGCATCAGCGTTTGGCGTTATGGCGGTGGATGCGGACGAAAAAATTATCGATTTCGTGGAGAAGCCGGAAAACCCGCCGACGATGCCCAACGACAGCAGTAAGTCTCTGGCCAGCATGGGCATTTACGTTTTTGATGCGGATTACCTGTTTAAGCTGCTGGAAGAAGATGACCGGGATGAAAACTCCAGCCACGATTTTGGCAAAGACATTATCCCGAAAATCACTCGCGCGGGAGAAGCTTACGCCCACCCGTTCCCGCTCTCCTGCGTACAGTCCGACCCTAACGCCGAGCCTTACTGGCGCGATGTAGGCACGCTGGAAGCCTACTGGAAAGCGAACCTTGACCTGGCCTCGGTGATGCCGGAACTGGATATGTATGACCAGGCCTGGCCGATCCGCACCCATATGGAGCCGCTGCCGCCCGCTAAATTCGTTCAGGATCGCTCCGGCAGTCACGGCATGACGCTGAACTCGCTGGTGTCCGGCGGCTGCATTATTTCTGGTTCAGTCGTTGTGCAGTCGGTGCTGTTTCCTCGAGTGCGTATCAACTCGTTCTGCAACATCGATTCATCCGTCCTGCTGCCGGACGTTATTGTCGGTCGCTCCTGCCGATTACGCCGCTGCATTATCGACCGCGCCTGCGTGATCCCTGAAGGCATGGTGGTTGGCGAAAATGCCGAAGAGGATGCGCGCCGTTTTTATCGCTCTGAAGAGGGCATTGTACTGGTCACGCGTGAGATGCTGGCGAAGCTGCAGGGCTAAAACGCGTAGAAGATTGGCCTGCGCAGGGTGATGCCGTGCGCGGTTATTTTATCGTTCGGCGTTGCCTGATGATTAAGACACAGCGCCGCGACTTTCCATATGGGAGCGATAATGCAGGTCTTACATGTCTGTTCCGAGATGTTTCCTTTGCTGAAAACGGGCGGCCTTGCGGATGTGCTGGGCGCTTTGCCTGCGGCACAAATTGCCGGCGGCGTTGATACGCGCGTTCTGCTGCCCGCCTTTCCTGATGTGCGGCGAGGAATCGAAGATATTCAGGTGGTTGCCCACCGACAGACGTTCGCAGGCCCAATGCGTCTGCTCTACGGCCACTACAACGGCGTTGGTATTTACCTGATTGATGCCCCCCATCTTTATGAACGCCCGGGCAGCCCATACCACGACACGAACCAGTTTGCTTACCAGGACAACGTACTGCGCTTTGCGCTGCTTGGCTGGGTTGGGGCGGAAATGGCCTGCGGCCTGGATCCTTTCTGGCATCCCGATGTGGTGCATGCCCACGACTGGCACGCCGGGCTGACGCCGGCCTATCTCGAGGTTCGCGGGCGGCCAGCCAGGTCGGTATTTACCGTCCATAACCTCGCCTACCAGGGAATGTTCTATGCTCATCACTTAAGTGAAATTGATTTGCCGTGGTGGGTCTACGATATGAACGGGCTGGAATTCCACGGCCAGATTTCGTACCTGAAGGCCGGGCTTTACTATGCCGACCACATTACCGCCGTCAGCCCAACCTATGCTCGGGAGATTACCGACCCGCATTTTGCCTATGGCATGGAAGGGCTGCTGCGCCAGCGCCAGCGTGAAGGGCGCCTGTCGGGCATTTTAAACGGCGTGGACGACAAGATCTGGAACCCGGAAAGCGACCTGCTGCTGGCCTCGCGGTATAACCGCGATTCGCTGGAGGAGAAAGCCGAAAACAAACGCCAGCTGCAGGTAGCGATGGGGCTGAAGGTGAACGACAAAGTCCCGCTGTTCGCGGTGGTCAGTCGGTTAACCAACCAAAAAGGGCTGGATCTGGTGCTTGAGGCATTGCCGGGGTTGCTGGAGCAGGGCGGGCAGCTGGCGCTGCTGGGTGCCGGGGATTCCGTGCTGCAGGAAGGGTTCCTGGCGGCGGCGGCCGAGCATCCCGGCCAGGTCGGCGTCCAGATTGGCTATCACGAGGCATTTTCCCACCGCATCATGGGCGGTGCCGACGTGATTTTAGTCCCGAGCCGCTTTGAGCCCTGCGGCTTAACGCAGCTCTACGGTCTGAAATATGGCACCTTGCCGCTGGTGCGGCGAACCGGTGGTCTGGCTGACACCGTGTCTGATACTTCTCTCGAGAATCTGGCTGACGGTGTGGCGACCGGTTTTGTGTTTGAAGACAGTAATGCCTGGTCGCTGCTTCGCGCGATCCGGCGTGCTTTCGTGCTGTGGTCCCGCCCGTCGCTGTGGCGTTTTGTGCAGCGGCAGGCAATGAATATGGATTTTAGCTGGCAGGTAGCGGCGCAGTCATACCGCGACCTTTATCAACGCTTGATGTAATTACCCATACACCAGGAATCACTGATATGAACGCACCCTTTTCCTATGCATCACCCACGCTGAGCGTCGAGGCGCTTAAACACTCGATTGCCTATAAGCTGATGTTTACGGTGGGGAAAGACCCTGCCATCGCCAATAAACACGAGTGGCTTAACGCGACGCTGTTTGCCGTGCGCGACAGGCTGGTGGAGCGCTGGCTGCGTTCCAACCGC
This sequence comes from Enterobacter sp. TMH.L2, assembly GCF_050847315.1. Lineage (NCBI taxonomy): Bacteria > Pseudomonadati > Pseudomonadota > Gammaproteobacteria > Enterobacterales > Enterobacteriaceae > Enterobacter > Enterobacter sp. TMH.L2. Next base: position 159,283 of record NZ_CP193791.1, read on the forward strand.
GCCCAGCTTTCCCAGGAAGTCCGCCAGGTTTACTACCTGTCGATGGAGTTTCTGATCGGACGCACGCTGTCGAACGCGCTGCTTTCCCTCGGCATCTATGAAGATGTGAAAAATGCCCTCGAAGAGATGGGCCTCGACCTCGAAGAGTTGATTGACGAGGAGAACGACCCCGGCCTGGGCAACGGCGGTTTGGGGCGTCTCGCCGCCTGTTTCCTCGATTCGCTGGCGACCCTGGGGCTGCCTGGGCGTGGCTACGGCATTCGTTACGACTACGGGATGTTCAAGCAGAACATCGTTGATGGCCGCCAGAAAGAGTCGCCGGACTACTGGCTTGAGTACGGCAACCCTTGGGAGTTTAAACGCCACAATACGCGCTACAAGGTGCGTTTCGGCGGGCGTATTCAGCAGGAAGGGAAAAAGTCTCGTTGGGTCGAAACCGAAGAGATCCTCGCGGTTGCCTATGACCAGATTATTCCGGGCTACGACACCGACGCGACCAACACGCTGCGGCTGTGGAACGCTCAGGCGAGCAGCGAGATCAACCTCGGTAAGTTTAACCAGGGTGATTATTTCGCGGCGGTGGAAGACAAAAACCACTCCGAAAACGTGTCCCGCGTGCTTTATCCCGATGACTCGACCTATTCCGGGCGTGAGCTTCGCCTGCGCCAGGAGTATTTCCTGGTTTCGGCGACCATGCAGGACATTCTGAGCCGCCATTATCAGCTGCATAAAACCTACGCCAACCTTGCGGATAAAATTGCGATTCACCTGAATGACACTCACCCGGTGCTGTCGATTCCGGAGTTGATGCGGCTGCTGATTGACGAGCATAAGTTTGAATGGGAGGAAGCGTTCGAAGTGACCTGCCAGGTCTTCTCGTACACCAACCACACGCTGATGAGCGAGGCCCTGGAAACCTGGCCGGTGGACATGCTCGGCAAGATCCTGCCGCGCCATCTGCAGATCATCTTTGAGATTAACGACTACTTCCTGAAAACCCTGCAGGAACAGTACCCGAACGACACGGGGCTGCTGGGCAGGGCATCGATCATCGACGAATCCAACGGCAGGCGAGTGCGGATGGCCTGGCTCGCGGTGGTGGTCAGCCATAAGGTGAACGGCGTGTCTGAGCTGCACTCCAATCTGATGGTGCAGTCCCTGTTTGCCGACTTCGCCAGTATCTTCCCGATGCGCTTTAGCAACAAAACGAACGGCGTCACGCCGCGCCGCTGGCTGGCGCTTGCCAACCCGGCGCTGTCTGAAGTGCTGGATGAGAATATCGGGCAGACCTGGCGGACGGACTTAAGCCAACTGAACGACCTGAAGCAGCACATTGACTACCCGACGGTGCATCAGGCGGTGCGTAAGGCCAAGCTGGCGAATAAAAAACGGCTGGCGACGTACATTGGGCAGCAACTGAACGTCGTGGTGAGCCCGGACGCCTTATTCGACGTGCAGATTAAGCGCATTCATGAATATAAGCGCCAGCTAATGAACGTCCTGCATGTGATCGCCCGCTATAACCGCATCAAGGCCGATCCTGAGGCGGAATGGGTGCCACGCGTGAATATTTTCGCGGGTAAAGCGGCGTCGGCCTATTACATGGCGAAGCATATTATTCATCTTATCAACGACGTTGCGGAGGTCATCAACAACGACCTGCAGGTTAAAGATAAGCTGAAGGTGGTGTTTATCCCCAACTACAGCGTCAGCCTCGCCCAGTTGATTATTCCGGCGGCAGATCTCTCCGAGCAAATTTCGCTGGCGGGAACCGAAGCTTCGGGGACCAGTAACATGAAGTTTGCGCTTAACGGGGCGTTGACCATCGGGACGCTGGACGGCGCCAACGTGGAGATGCTCGACCACGTCGGCAAGGACAACATCTTTATCTTCGGCAACACCGCAGAAGAGGTGGAGACACTCCGCAGTAAAGGCTACAACCCTCGGGAGTATTACGAGAAGGATGAAGAACTGCGCCAGGTGCTGACGCAAATCGCGACGGGGGCATTCAGCCCCGGGGAGCCGGGGCGCTATCGGGACTTAGTCGACTCGCTGATTAACTTTGGCGATCACTACCAGGTGCTGGCGGATTACCGCAGCTATGTGGACTGTCAGGACAAGGTGGATGAGGTTTACCAGCAGCCGGAGGAGTGGACTATCCGCACGATGCACAATATTGCCAATATGGGCTATTTCTCGTCAGACAGGACGATTCAGGAGTATGCCGACGAGATTTGGCATATTAAGCCGGTGAGATTGTAACTTTTCCCCTCACCCTAACCCTCTCCCCACGAGGGAGAGGGGATCAGAACAAGGATGCTTCTTCATCCCCTACTTAGATGGGAGAAAAGGACCAAATTCTTTTCCCCCTCTCCCTTTCAGGAGAGGGCCGGGGCGAGGGGAAAACTCAGCACAGCTCCAGCTGCACGTTATTCTCTTTAATCACCTGCATCACTCCTGCGGGCGGCACCACGTCGGTATACACGGTATCCACCAGGCTAATACTGCCCAGATTCACCATCGCATTACGGCCAAACTTCGAATGGTCCACGACCAGCAACACGCTGCGAGAGTTTTCGATAATCGCGCGCTTGGTGCGAACCTCGTGGTAGTCGAACTCAAGCAGCGAGCCGTCGCTGTCGATCCCACTGATGCCGAGAATACCGAAGTCGAGACGGAACTGGGAAATGAAGTCCAGCGTGGCCTCGCCGATAATGCCACCATCGCGGCTGCGCAGCTCTCCGCCGGCCAGAATGATACGGAAATCTTCTTTAGCCATCAGCGTGTTCGCCACGTTGAGGTTGTTGGTCACAATGCGCAGATTGCTGTGATTAAGCAGCGCATGCGCCACGGCTTCCGGCGTCGTGCCGATGTCGATAAACAGCGTGGCGCCGTTAGGAATTTGGCTGGCAACCTTCTGCGCAATACGCTCTTTTTCTGCGGTTTGCGTTGCTTTTCGGTCATGCCACGGGGTGTTAACCGAGCTGGAGGGCAGGGCCGCCCCGCCGTGGTGGCGCAGGATCATATTCTGATCGGCCAGGTCGTTTAAATCCCGGCGGATGGTTTGCGGGCTGACGGCAAACTGTTCCACCAACTCTTCGGTACTGACGTATCCCTGCTGCTTAACCAGCTCAATAATCGCGTCATGACGTTGTGTCTGCTTCACAAGCTACTCCAGCATTGTTATGTTCGTTTTCGCGCATTCAGGGTATCTACCAGCGCCATCGCCAGGCCAACCAGCATGCCGGTCAGGTGCGCTGGAATGACAGCGGACTGAGTGAAGACCTCAATAACCAACCAAATTACCGCAAACGCCAGCAGCCCGCGCTGCATCTGAATGCCGCTGTCGGGATCTCGCTCTCCGCGCAGCCAGACATAACCCATCAGCGCAAACACCGTGCCTGACAGGCCGCCAAACAGTGGGCCGGTAAATTTTGCCTGCATAAAACCGCTCAGAAGGGTGGAGATAAGCGTAAGCGTCAGCAGTTTGCCGGTGCCGAGGCGTTTTTCGAGCGCGCCGCCTAAATACCACCACCATAGTAGGTTAAAGAGGATATGCAGCAAGGAGAAATGCAGTAATCCGTGCGTGAAATAGCGCCAAAACTCAAAGCGCTGCTCGGGCACGAGCGGCCAACCAAGCACGGAGATCACCGGACCGAAGCCCACGATATTGAGCAGGACAAACAGCGCGATACACACGCCGATGACGATAAGCGTCAGCGGGCCGGCGCGCTCTTTTATAGTGGCGAAAAAAGGATAGCGTTTATAGCTGAAACCCACGCCGCTGTGGCCGGTACTCCAGCTGGCGGCCTGGTAGCGCGGGTCGCCAGGGTTCGCGACGAACTTTTCCAGCTCGGCGCGGACATACTGTACCTGGTTCTCATCCGCCAGCCAGACATCGCTTTGCGTATGTTGCTGAATCGTAAGAATAACGCCCTGAGTTGCCATGTAATCGACAAAAGCCTGCGCCACGCGCGGGTTGGCGAAAGAGGTAATCATGATCATGAAAGTTTAACCAACTTCGTCTATAAAGCCGTACAAAGGCAAGCAGTATACCTGCAGGGAGCGACAAGGGCTGAACTTTACGCGCCGTGAGCGACTTCAGCCGGGAAATGGCGGTGCCAGGCATCAAAGCCACCGTCGATGCTGTAGACCTGGTCATAGCCTTGCTGCAGCAGATATTGGGCGGCGCCTTTGCTGCTGTTGCCGTGGTAGCACATCACCATGACCGGCGTGTCGAAGTCGGTTTGCTGCATAAAATTCACCAGCGTGTCGTTGGTAAGGTGGTAAGCCCCCGGCGTGTGTCCCATGGCAAAGCTCTGCGGATCGCGGATATCCACCAATACCGCCTGCTGCTGCTGGAGTTTCTGGTGTGCTTCTTCCACACCAATACATTCAAATTGATCCATGGTTTTACTCGTCGAGAAAGAAAGGAAACAAGGGGCATGTTAAGGCATCGCGCCCCGCTGGCGCTGATATTAACGCCAATATGTTATCCATATCACGTAGAAATGTTTTTATTTCGTTACCAAAGCGGGCGAACACTTGCTATCATGAGCGATATCGAACATTTTTGAGCTTTAACGAAAGTGCGTGAGGGCAACATGGAAACCAAAGATCTGATTGTTATTGGCGGTGGAATCAACGGCGCCGGTATTGCGGCGGACGCCGCTGGCCGCGGGTTATCCGTGTTGATGCTGGAGGGACAGGATCTGGCCTGCGCGACCTCTTCCGCCAGCTCGAAGCTGATTCACGGCGGCCTGCGTTACCTGGAGCATTATGAGTTTCGCCTGGTGAGTGAGGCGCTGGCGGAGCGTGAAGTGCTGTTGAAAATGGCGCCGCACATTGCCTTCCCTATGCGCTTTCGTTTGCCGCACCGGCCGCATCTTCGTCCGGCCTGGATGATTCGGACTGGCCTGTTCATGTACGATCATCTGGGGAAACGCACCAGTTTGCCGGCCTCGACCGGCTTGCGTTTTGGCGCAGATTCAGTGCTCAAGCCTGAGATCGTGCGCGGTTTCGAATATTCCGATTGCTGGGTGGATGATGCTCGCCTGGTGCTGGCTAACGCCCAAATGGTGACCCGCAAGGGCGGAGAGGTGAAAACCCGTACTCGCGCCACCAAAGCAACCCGCGAAAATGGGCTGTGGGTCGTTGAAGCGCAGGATATTGATACCGGCGAAACCTTTACCTGGCGCGCGAAAGGCCTGGTGAACGCCACCGGTCCGTGGGTGAAAACCTTCTTTGACGAAGGGCTACATCTGCCTTCGCCTTACGGTATCCGCCTGATCAAAGGCAGCCACATCGTGGTGCCTCGCGTGCATACCCAGAAGCAGGCTTACATCCTGCAAAACGAAGATAAACGTATTGTGTTTGTGATCCCGTGGATGGACGAATTCTCCATTATCGGCACCACCGACGTGGAATACCACGGTGACCCGAAAGCGGTGCAGATTGATGACAAAGAAGTGAGCTATCTGCTGAACGTTTACAACGCGCATTTCAAAAAGACGCTGACCAAAGATGATATCGTCTGGACCTATTCTGGCGTGCGCCCGCTGTGTGATGACGAGTCTGATTCTCCGCAGGCGGTAACCCGTGATTACACGCTGGATATTCATGACGAAAATGGTCAGGCTCCGCTGCTGTCGGTCTTTGGCGGTAAGCTGACGACCTACCGTAAGCTGGCTGAACATGCGCTGGATAAGCTGGAGCGTTACTACCCGAATATCGGCCCGGCCTGGACCAAAGAGTGCCGCCTGCCTGGCGGTGACATCGGTGGCGATCGCGATGATTATGCGGCCAAACTGCGCCGTCGTTACGGTTTCCTGACCGAAAGCCTTGCCCGTCACCTGGCGCGCACCTATGGCAGCAACAGCGACCTGGTGCTGGGCGAGGCCAAAACCCTGGGCGATCTGGGCGAAGATTTTGGCCATGAGTTTTATGAAGCCGAGCTTCGCTACCTGGTTGAGCATGAATGGGTCAGATGTGCGGAAGATGCACTGTGGCGCCGCACCAAACTGGGCATGTGGCTGAACGAAGAGCAGCAGGCGCGGGTGGCGCAGTGGCTGGTCAAGCAGGCGGCTAAAGCGGGACTGTCGCTGGCGTCTTAAAGAGAGTTGAACCCTTTTCAGTCCGAGTGTTGGCAGGTTCCGCTCATCTTCAGATTTTTATCCCCCCTCTCCCCTATGGGGAGAGGGCCGGGGTGAGGGGCTGAAACTAGCCTTCAGAATATCTCCAGCTAAACCCCATACCCCATCATCTTCAGTAATTTCTGTGCATGCTGTACCGCGTCCTGACGGTGCGCCACGCCCAGCTTCTGGTAAAGATTTCGGATATGCGTTTTGATGGTGGTGGCCGCAACATCCAACTCTCCGGCGATCTGCTCGTTGCTATAACCGGAATAAATCAGCCCCAATACCTGCCATTCTCGCTGCGTCAGCGGGCTGGTACGGATAAGCTCCGGCACTTCCGGGTGATTCAGCAGGCGGTTCACAAAGCTTTCATCAAAATGCGCAAACTTATGGCGGTGGTGCTGGTTTATCTCACGCAGGATGCGTTGAGCGCGGTGCTGATCCAGCTCCGGCAGCGTGTTGAGCTGAATAAGCTGGCGCAGCTGCTGCGCCATCGCTTCCCCTTCGATAACGAAGTGACTGATAAACCCGGTGCGGTTTGCCAGCGCCAGAGCTTCCAGCAGCACGCGCTGAGCGTCACTTTTTCTGCCCGCCTGCCAGTAAAGCTGGTTGAGCAGCAGCAGGTTGCGGTTAAGGTCGCTCATCAGACGCAGGCTGCGGGCGTTTTCGTTAAGTTCTTCCAGCACCATTTCCGCCGGATCGTACTCACCCAGCAGGATTTGTACGCGGGCGATATTCCGCCACTGGCTTTGCAGGAAGTGGTTATTGGCAAATTCAGGCTTCGGCGTCTGGCGCAGCCAGTTGGCTGCCGACTTTTTATCGCCAATCATTTGCCAGTAAATCACCCGCACCTTGTCGGCGTTGGAGACCCAGTCGCTGTGCCAGGGACCGTTCCCAAGCAAATTTTCAAGGCGATTAAGGTGATTGCGAGCATTATCCAGGTCACCGCGCGCCAGTGAGCATTGCACCAGCAGCGCCAGACACTGGAGCTGTTGCTGCGGCTGGAAGCTGGAAAGGACCTCCATTCCGCTGCGGGCTGCCGCTTCGGCTTCATCCAGCCGGGCCCAGGCCCAAAGCAGCTGGGCGCGGATACGCTGTAGAAACTCATGCAGTGGCAATTGTTCGAGGTGCTGCTCGCGGATCAGCACAAAGGCTTTCTCCTGGGTTTCCCAGGCGGCCTGTAAGAATCCCTGAGCCAGCAGGATTTCGCTTTGCTGAATGAGACTCCACAGCGCGTAGTGCCACACATCGTGGCGGCGGGCCATTTGCTCGGTCTGCTGCATAACGGAAAGAGACTTCGTCAGATCGCCTTTGCAGTGCAGCACTTCGCCGTGAACCGAAGTTGCTACTATGCGGCTGTAAAAATTGGCCAGCGGCAGCATTTCCAGCGCGACCATGGCCAGACGCTCGGCTTCCGCCGGATCGCCCGCGTTGATGGCAACCTGGGCTCTCAGGGCGTTAAATTCACCGTGCAATGTGTCGTCGATGACCAGGTCCATTTCCTGCTCGGCCCTTGCCAGCAGGGTATTCACTTCGCCGTAGCGGTGCTGGCTTTGCATCAGCCAGGCCTGCAGCAGCACAAGTTTTGGGTTTTCCAGCAGACTTTCCCAGGGCAGCGCCTTCAGTGACTCCTCGAGCAGCGTCAGTTCGCTGTGGTTAAACAGCGCCCACGCGTGGCCCAGCAGAATATCGCGCAGCATATTGGCGTCACCTGCCGCCAGCGCGTGGTGAATAGCCTCGCTTGGGAAGCCTTGCGCCATCCAACTTTCGGCGGCCGCCCGGTGAATATCCGGCAGCTCTGCGGCCAGCTCCCACTGGCAGCGCTGGCGAAGGAAACTGCCAAACAGCGGGTGGAAGCAAAACCATTCGCCGGAATCGTCCATACGCTGCAGGAACAAGCCCTGGCGCTCAATCTCCTCCAGCCGCATCTGGCCATTTTCTTCACCCGTTACCTGGATGATCAATGCGTCATTCATTGAGCGCAGGATGGAGCTTCTCAGCAGGAAGTTGCGGGTATCGGCATCAACGTTGTTCAGGACTTCATCCACCAGATAATCTGAAAGATGGCTGGCGTTAATGCCCGAGAGACGGCGTGCGGAATGTTGAGCTGGCGTATTGCTCTGGCGCGCGGACAAGGCGATTAACTGGAGCGCCGTTACCCAGCCAGCAACGTCATCACACAGGCGGCTGCTGTCCGCTTGTTCAATCGGCGTTGCCAGGCGGTTGTCGAAGAACTGTTTGGCTTCCTGATGCGTAAAGGCGAGCTGCTGGCTACCAATTTCCAGGAGCTGATCGCGCACGCGAAGGTTGGCAATGCCAAGCTGCGGGAGATTGCGCGACAGGATCACCAGTGTCAGGTTTTCTGGCTGGTGGCGAATGAAAAAGCGCATGGCTTCATGAATAACCGGGTTGGCAATCAGATGATAATCATCAATCACCAGGTACAGCGGTTTGTCCCACCCCGCCAGCTCAATGAACAGCTGAGAAAAGAGCGAAGACAGGCTGGCGTATTGCCGCTTTTGCGCCATGATTTCGCTACTGGCGCAGTGGCCGCCGGTGGCGTGCTGCACGGCGGCAATCAGGTAGCTGGCAAAGCGCTCCTGCTGGTTATCTCCCTCATCAAGGGAATACCAACCCAGCTCTTTTCGCCCCGCCGCCCACTGCGACACGAGGGTCGTTTTACCATAACCGGCCGGGCTGGCGATCAGCGCTAAGCGATAGTTGGCGGCAGTTGAAAGCTTCACCAACAGGCGATCGCGAACCACAGTGTTTTCCAGCCGAACGGGGCGGCTTAATTTGGATGGGATTAACATAGTTGATCACTTCACTGTGTATAAATTTCCCCGGCATTTTTCGCGCTGCAGGGCGGGGCTGCCGGACTGCAGAGAAAATAATGGAGGGAAAAGTTCAAGGATGCGATTTTTTTTACGCTTCGTAATTAATGCTTACGGATAAGGTCTGCCAGAATGCTTTTTATTGCAAGGTTGTTGAACTTTCCGAGCTCGGTAAGTTGCACCCTGTCACAGTTCCATTTTTTCATGAATGCGATTGCTCACTGCTTGTGGCAGCGCGGCTGAAACCTGTTACACCGCCGCATCGAGTGGCAGAGATCACATTTTTCGCTCATCCTCGCTACTCCTCCCCGCCTAATCCGCGCCGGGAGGAGGAACTCCCACGGGCTGCCCGGCACACTAACGGGTAATGATTTTCGAACATTACAGGACCGATTTTCTATGTCACAGCCGATCTTCAGTAAAGAACAGTTCCAGTCCGCTCTGACGCGCCAGTGGCAGCGTTATGGCCTCCATGATGCCAGTGAAATGACTCAGCATCAGTGGTGGCAGGCGGTTAGTGGTGCGCTTGCAGAGCACTTAGCGGCTCAGCCAGCAGCAAAACCTGAAGCCAAACAGCGCCACGTAAACTACATCTCGATGGAGTTTCTGATAGGCCGCCTGACGGGGAATAACCTGCTTAATCTTGGCTGGTTCACTGAGGTGAGCGATGTGCTGAAGGATTACCAGATAAACCTCACCGATTTACTGGAAGAAGAAACGGACCCGGCTTTAGGCAACGGCGGGTTGGGACGGCTTGCGGCCTGCTTCCTGGACTCAATGGCCACGGTCGGGCAATCGGCCATCGGCTATGGCCTGAACTATCAGTATGGCCTGTTCCGCCAGTCCTTTAAGGACGGCAAACAGATGGAAGCCCCGGATGACTGGCAGCGCGGGAGCTACCCTTGGTTCCGCCACAACAGCGCGCTGGATGTGCAGGTGGGCATTGGCGGGAAACTCGTGAAGGACGGTAAGCATTCCCGCTGGGAGCCAGCCTTTATTTTCCAGGGCGAGGCGTGGGATTTACCGGTGCTGGGCTACCGAAATGGCGTGGCGCAGCCGCTGCGCCTGTGGCAGGCAAAACATGCTCATCCATTTGATTTGACTAAATTTAATGACGGTGAGTTTCTTAAAGCCGAGCAGCAGGGCATTGACGCTGAAAAGCTCACCAAGGTGCTCTATCCGAATGACAATCACCTGAACGGTAAAAAGCTGCGCCTGATGCAGCAGTATTTCCAGTGTGCCTGTTCGGTGGCTGACATTCTGCGCCGCCATCATCTGGCAGGCCGCAAGCTCGCCGAGCTGCCGGCCTACGAAGTGATTCAACTGAACGATACCCACCCAACCATCGCTATCCCTGAGCTGCTTCGCGTGCTGATTGACGAACATCAGCTTAGCTGGGATGACGCTTGGGCGATTACCAGTAAAACGTTCGCCTACACTAACCACACCCTGATGCCTGAAGCTCTGGAGTGCTGGGACGAGAAGCTGGTGAAAGCGCTGCTGCCTCGCCATATGCAAATCATCAATGAGATTAACAAACGCTTTAAGCTGCTGGTCGACAAAACCTGGCCGGGGGATGAAGCCGTCTGGGCGAAGCTTGCCGTGGTGCATAGCAAGCAGGTACGTATGGCTAACCTGTGCGTGGTCGGAGGCTTTGCGGTGAACGGCGTTGCGGCGCTTCATTCTGAGCTGGTGGTGAAAGATCTGTTCCCGGAATACCACCAGCTGTGGCCGAACAAATTCCATAACGTGACGAACGGCATTACGCCGCGCCGCTGGATCAAGCAGTGCAACCCGGCGCTTGCCACGCTGTTCGACAAGACGCTGAAGAAAGAGTGGGCGAATAACCTCGACGTGCTGGAAGGACTGGAAAAGCACGCCGATGACGCCAAATTCCGCCAGACCTGGCGCGAAATCAAGCATCAGAACAAAGTAAAACTGGCTGCATTTGTGAAGGCTCGTACCGGCATCGTGATTAGCCCGGATGCGTTGTTCGACGTGCAAATCAAACGCCTGCACGAATACAAACGTCAGCACTTGAACCTGCTGCATATCCTGGCGCAGTACAAAGAGATCCGCGAGAACCCGAAAGCAGACCGTGTGCCGCGCGTTTACCTGTTTGGCGCGAAGGCGGCTCCGGGTTATTACCTGGCCAAAAATATTATCTTTGCTATCAACAAAGTGGCTGAGGCGATCAACAACGATCCGCTGGTGGGCGACAAACTGAAGGTCGTTTTCCTGCCGGACTATTGCGTATCTGCGGCGGAGATCATGATCCCGGCGGCTGATATTTCCGAACAGATTTCGACTGCCGGTAAAGAGGCATCCGGCACCGGTAACATGAAGCTGGCGCTGAACGGCGCGCTGACGGTGGGGACGCTGGACGGTGCCAACGTTGAAATTGCAGAGAAGGTGGGTGAAGAGAATATCTTTATTTTCGGCCACACCGTCGAGCAGGTTAAAGCCCTGAAAGCCAAAGGCTATGATCCGGTGAAATGGCGCAAAAAAGATAAAGTGCTGGATGCCGTGCTTAAAGAACTGGAGCAGGGCAAATACAGTGAAGGAGATAAACACGCCTTTGATCAGATGCTGCACAGCATCGGCAAAGAGGGCGGCGATCCTTACCTGTTGATGGCGGACTTCACTGCTTATGCCGAGGCGCAAAAGCTTGCCGACAAACTTTATCTGGACCAGGAAGCCTGGACGCACGCCGCCATTTTGAACAGCGCCCGTTGCGGCATGTTCAGCTCCGATCGCTCGATCCGCGATTACCAACAACGTATCTGGCAGGCAAAACGCTAAGGGAGCGCCATGGAGAGCAAACGTCTTGATAGCGCCGCTCTGGCGGCGGGTATCAGCCCTAACTACATCAACGCCCACGGCAAACCGCAGGCTATTCCTGCGGAGACAAAACTGCGTCTGCTCGAGGCCATGAACCGCACCGCTGTTGCAAAAAAGTCGACCGATCCTGTGCCAGCGGTTCAGGTTTTCACTGCCGGGCAGCGAATGCAGCTGACGCTGGAAGGCGAGGGTGAATTTAGCTGGACGCTGACCACTGAAGAAGGTCATACCCACCGCGGGCAAGTTTCCGGTGGGAAGACGTTATCGCTGCCGACAAAGCTACCCGAGGGCTACCATTCGCTGGTGGTCAGTCGGCAAAAGCAGAGCTGGACGAGCCGAATTATCGTCGCCCCGCCGCGCTGCTATGAGCCGGACGCGTTACTGCAGGGCAAAAAGCTGTGGGGGGCGTGCGTGCAGCTTTATACGCTGCGCTCGGTGGCTAACTGGGGCATCGGCGACTTTGGCGATCTGAAGCAGATGCTGGGGGATGTGGCGAAGCGGGGCGGGGCGTTTATCGGCCTCAACCCGATTCATTCGCTTTACCCGGCTAACCCGGAGAGCGCCAGCCCATACAGCCCTTCGTCACGCCGCTGGCTGAATGTCATCTATATCGACGTCAATGCGGTTGAAGATTTCCAGAACAGCAAAGCGGCGCAGACGTGGTGGAAAACATCCGCAGTGCAGAAACAGCTCCAGGACGCTAGAGATGCCGAGTGGGTGGATTATTCCGCCGTTACGGCCCTTAAAGTTGCGGCGCTGCGTTTAGCGTGGCAGCAGTTCTCGTTGCGTACAGCCAGCGATGAACAAGTCGTCGCGTTTGGCAGGTTCGTTGCGGAAGGAGGAGAAGGTCTGTTCTACCAGGCTGCCTACGATGCGCTTCATGCCAGCCAGGTTAACGAAGATCCTCTGCGCTGGGGCTGGCCGGTGTGGCCGGAAGGCTATCGCGACGCCCATAGCCCGGAAGTGAAGCAGTTCTGCGAGCAGCATTGCGATGAGGTTAACTTCTGGCTGTGGCTGCAGTATCTCGCCTGGCGTCAGTTTAAGGCCTGCTGGGATGCCAGCCAGCATGACGGGATGCCGATTGGCCTTTATCGCGACCTGGCGGTGGGCGTGGCGGAAGGCGGCTCTGAAACCTGGTGTGACCGTGAGCTTTACTGCCTGAAAGCCTCCGTTGGCGCGCCGCCGGATATTCTTGGCCCGTTAGGCCAAAACTGGGGGCTGCCGCCGATGGATCCCCACGTCATGGCCGCTCGCGGCTATCAGCCGTTTATCGAACTGCTGCGCGCCAATATGACCCACTGCGGCGCCCTGCGCATTGACCACGTTATGTCGATGCTGCGGCTGTGGTGGATCCCCTACGGCGAGACGGCGGATAAAGGCGCCTATGTGCAGTACCCGGTGGACGATCTGCTTTCGATTCTGGCCCTGGAAAGCCAGCGCCATCGCTGCATGGTGATTGGTGAGGACCTCGGTACCGTGCCGGTTGAAATCGTCGACAAGCTTCGCGACAGCGGCGTTTATTCTTACAAAGTGTTGTACTTCGAACACGACGGAGAGAAGCAATTCCGGGCTCCGGCCACATGGCCTAAGCAGTCGATGGCGGTTGCCACAACGCACGACTTGCCCACGCTGCGTGGCTACTGGAATAGCGGTGATTTAACGCTGGGCAAAACGCTGGGACTTTACCCTGATGAAGAGGTGCTGGCGGGGCTGTATGAAGACCGCGAAAGGGCTAAACAAGGTCTGCTGGACGGGCTGCATAAATACGGCTGCTTGCCGAAGCGGGCGGGACATAAGGCCGCGTTAATGACGATGACCGACACGCTCAACCGTGGAATGCAGCGTTATATAGCCGACAGCCATAGCGCGCTGCTGGGGCTGCAGCCGGAGGACTGGCTGGATATGGCCGAGCCGGTGAATATTCCTGGTACCAGCGATCAGTATAAGAACTGGCGGCGCAAGCTAACCGTCTCTCTGGAAGCGATGTTTGCCGATGAACGGGTGAATAAGTTGCTGAAAGATTTGGATAAGCGGCGTAAGAAGACGTAGTTTCGTCTCACGTTTCTCGGTCTATTCCCTCTCCCTTTTAGGGAGAGGGTTAGGGTGAGGGGCAAACTAATAGTAAGAGTGCTCACCGCGCTGGTGTTCGGTCAGGTCACGCACGCCTTTCAGCTCAGGGAACTCAGCCAGAAGCTGTTTCTCGATCCCTTCTTTCAGCGTCACATCTACCATTGAACAGCCGTTACAGCCGCCGCCAAACTGCAGAATGGCATAGCCTTCGTCGGTAATTTCCATCAGCGTGACGCGACCACCGTGGCCCGCCAGCTGTGGGTTAACGGTCGCCTGCAGCATATACTCAACGCGCTCCATCAGCGGCGCGTCGTCAGACACCTTACGCATTTTTGCGTTAGGCGCTTTCAGCGTCAGCTGGGAACCGAGCTGGTCGGTGACGAAGTCGATTTCGGCATCTTCCAGATAAGGCGCGCTCAGCTCATCGACATAAGCGGTTAACTGCTCGAACGGCAGCGCCGTGTCGGTCGCTTCAACCGCATCCGGCGGACAATAAGACACACCACACTCCGCATTCGGGGTGCCAGGATTGATTACGAATACGCGGATTTGCGTCCCTTCTTCCTGATTTGCCAGCAACTTGGCAAAGTGGGATTGTGCAGCATCGGAAATACGGATCATAACGATTGCTCAATAGTTGACTATTTTAGTCGGTTATAATACGCCCATCATCGAGGGTCTACAAGGTTCGACACAGGCACCATACCTGGACAGTCGCCGCGCCCTGCCTTTTCAGCAATCGCGCTATCTCCGCAACAGTACTACCCGTCGTCACGACATCATCCACAATCGCCATATGGCGACCCGCAACGGGAATTTCAACCCTAAAGATGCCTTTCAAATTCCTCTTTCTTTCCTTTGCTGTCAACGTATGTTGGGCTGGCGAGGCGCGTATGCGTTTGATTGCAGAGGGATAATGCTCCAGCCCTAGCCAGCGAGACAGCGGAGTAGCAATAAGTGCGCTTTGGTTATAGCCGCGCCGCCACGCTCGGGTATGGTGCAGCGGTACACTCAAAATAGCATCAGGCAAATGAAGCCTGCCCTCTCGCCTGGCTGCCAGAATACGCAGTAGCAAAAGGCGGGCTAAGGCCGGTGCAAGCGAGGGCGTTCCGGTAAATTTCAGGTGATGAATCAGCGTGCTTAACGGCGGCAGGTAATCTGTCACATAGGCCATTGCGTCCCACTCAGGCGCTCTTTGCAGGCAACGTCCGCAGGGCAAATGCCCGCTCAACGCCGGCAAACCACACTGTAGACAGCAGGCCAGGGGCTGAAGCAGCGAGGCGCTGCAGCAGGAGCAAATGCCCCATGTCGGACGGGCAAGCGGTAACCGGCATAGCCAACAGCGGCCAGGGATTGCTAGCATAGCGTTCTCCTTGCTGATGAAAATGAGAACGGTAACTGATGAGTGAGCTGTGGTGGCAAACAAAAGGTGAAGGAAAACGCGATCTTGTGCTGCTGCACGGATGGGGACTGAATGCGGAGGTTTGGCACAACATAGAATCCGAACTCGGCTCGCAGTTTCGGCTGCATCTGGTCGACTTACCGGGGTATGGCCGGAGCAGGGGGTTTGGTGCGCTAACGCTGGAGGAAATGGCCGACATTGTGCTGGCTAAAGCGCCTGAATGTGCCACATGGCTTGGCTGGAGCCTCGGTGGGCTGGTAGCAAGCCAGGCTGCGCTCGCCAGGCCTGAACGCGTGAATGCGCTGGTGACGGTGGCTTCCTCACCCTGTTTTACCGCCGCAGAAGACTGGCCGGGCATTAAACCGGACGTGCTGGCCGGGTTCCAGCAGCAGCTAAGCGAAGATTTTCAGCGTACCGTGGAGCGTTTTCTGGCGTTGCAAACCCTGGGCACAGAAACCGCGCGCCAGGATGCTCGCCTGCTGAAAACCGTTGTTCTGGAACAGCCGATGCCGGACGTGGCCGTGCTTAATGGCGGGCTTGAGATCCTGAGAACCGCCGATCTGCGCCAGGAGCTTTCGCATTCTGCAATACCGCATTTACGTCTGTATGGCCGACTGGACGGGCTTGTGCCACGGAAAGTGGTTCCCCTGCTGGACGCCCTGTGGCCGCAGTCCAGCTCGGTTATCTTCGACAAGGCCGCCCACGCGCCGTTTATCTCTCATCCGGCTGAATTCTGCCAGGCTCTGCTGGCCTGGGGGCAACAACGGCTTAGCTGACGGGCAGTAAAAAGGCGGGGTAGCCCGCCTTTCATCAGATTAACTTAACGCAGTGCCCAAAGTTCCCGGGCGCACTTTTTCCCTTCTGGACAGCTTTTGCAGCTTCCCGTCAGGCAACTGCTCGGATCTTCGCTGATGCGTCTGGCTTTGCCCATCGCTTCCAGTCGATCGAGCATGGCGGCTACCAGCGGCAGAGGCGTGGCAAGCTGCTGGCTTATCTGCTTCGCTTCCAGGCGGCCCTGAAGCGCCAGGGCGTTACGGATATCAATCAGGCTTGCCATCATCGCTCCTTAGTGACAGTCGCCGGTGCTGCTTTGGCAGCAGGACGACGGCGTTTTTCTGGTGGCGAGCAGCGATACGTCCACGCGACTTCTTGCCCGGCGCAGCCCGCCAAGCAGCAGGACGTTGAACAATACCACCGCGAGGATGCAAATCAGGCTGAACTGCGGGTGCTCGCTGAAGGTGACGCTCTGGTAGTAAAGCGTGGAGAGCGAATAGGCAATGTTCAGCCCCCACAGCACAGAAAACGTCATCCAGCCCCGGCTCGATTCACGGGCGATGGCTCCCATCACCGAGATGCACGGAATATAGAGCAGAACGAAAATCAGATAGCTGTAGGCGGCGGCTTCGCTGCCGAATTTCGTGCTCATCACGCCCATCGGCCCGGAGGACATTTCACCGTCGCCTTTGCTTGCCTCAATCGGGTTCGCCAGCACGCTCAGGCTGAAGGTGTTTTTCAGCCCCTGCCAGGTTTCATCGGCGGCAGCGCCCAGTTCATCAAGCAGGTTAAAGCTTGCGGCATCAAACTCTTCATTGTGAATATCTTCGGCGGTATAGAGGGTATTTAACGTGCCGACCACCACTTCTTTGGCCATCGCACCGGTAAACAGCCCAACGGTAGCCTGCCAGTTGTCATCATGGACACCAATCGGCTTAAGCAGCGGCGTCAACACACGGCTGACGGAGGCAAGGGCAGAATCATTGATGCTATCTACTGGCTTGCCGCTAAAGGAGAAGCTGTTCAGGGCGCCGATGAAAATACTGACGATCACGATGACCTTCCCGGCGCGAAGCACGAAGCCTTTCAGGCGCTGCCAGGTCTGTAAAATCAGGCTCTTGAGGTGAGGGACGTGGTAAACCGGCAGCTCCATGACAAACGGCGAAGCTTCGCCGCGCATGATGGTGTGCTTCAGCATCAGGCCGGTGAGAATAGCCATGACAATGCCGAGAATATAAAGCGAGAACACCACCAGCGCGCCCTGCTGGCCGAAGAATGCGGCGGCAAACACTGCGAAAATCGCCAGGCGCGCACCGCAGGACATAAACGGCGCCATCATGATGGTCATCAGCCTTTCGCGCGGCGCATCAAGGGTACGGGCGCCCATGACCGAAGGCACGTTACAGCCGAAGCCGACAATCAGCGGCACAAAGGATTTACCCGGTAAACCCAGCGACTGCATCAGGCGATCCATCACGAAGGCTGCTCGCGCCATATAGCCGGAATCTTCGAGGAAGGAAAGGAACAGGTACATCATGCCGATTTGCGGCACCAGCGGCAGCACGGTATTGATCCCGCCGCCAATCCCCTGGGCCAGGAAAATCGTCAGCCATTCAGGGAAGTGCAGCGTATAACCGAGCCACTGGATGCCGTGAATGAATATCGCCACCGAGCCGCCATCAAAAATAGGCTGCAGCGCGCCGCCGATGTTAATCGCCAGCAGGAACATCAGATACATCACCAGCATGAAGATTGGCAGGCCGAGGTAACGATTGAGGATGATTTTATCCATCGCCACCGTCAGCCGGTTGGGTTCGGCTGTCAGGCTATTGCTAACCGCGTCGCAAATGGAAGCGATGCTTTGGTAACGAGCATCTGCGATCAGCAGCGCGGGATCGTCAATGGTCTCAGCCAGGCGCGCGCGCGCCGAGTCAAGTTTGTCTGTGGCATTGCCCGCATACGCGAGGCTGTAGATATCCCCTTCCAGCATCTGCAGCGCCAGCCAACGGCGCTGCGTCACCGGCATTTCCTGCGGCATATCCTCGGCCAGCTTTTTTGCCTCTTGCAGCAAAATCTGCGGATAGTGCACCAGCTCGTTTTTCTCGTTGGGCTGCTTGCGGTCAATGGCGAGTTTCAGGCTTTCAATACCGCGCCCGCGAGTAGACACCAGCGGCACGACGGGACAGCCGAGACGGGCGGCCAGCGCGTCGATGTCGATGCGAATTGCCTGTTTCTCGGCAATATCCAACATATTGAGCGCCACCACGCACGGGATGCCCAGCTCGAGTAGCTGGAGCGTCAGGTAGAGGTTACGCTCAAGGTTAGAAGCATCCACTACGTTGATTAACAGATCGGCATCGCCGCTCAGGATGTAGTGGCAGGCGATTTGCTCATCAAGCGAAGTTTGTGACGAAATGGTGGTGAGTGAGTAGGTGCCGGGTAAATCAACCAGCGTGACCTGGTGCTCAAGGGTGGAAAACTGACCTTCTTTGCGTTCTACGGTGACACCCGCCCAGTTCCCCACGCGCTGGCGGGCACCCGTCAACTGATTAAATAACGTGGTTTTACCCGAGTTAGGATTGCCGATTAAACCTATGGTTAAGTTTTTCATTTTATTCGTAAACTTCGTTGAATGTGCAAAATAACGCGAACGTTTCCCCGCCGTTACGCCACGGCTTCGATATTGACCAGCGCGAGATCTTTTTTGCGCAGTACCAGGCTTACGCGGCGCGTTTCAATATGAATAGGGTCGCCGAGAGGTGCCACGCGGACGACGTTGAATGAGGAACCCGGCAACATGCCAAGGGACAATAATTTTTGGCGATAAGCCGGACTGATTTCACTGGCGAAGCCGGTAATTTTCCACGCGCTATTCGGTATGAATTGCATAAGACCTACTTAGAGCTGGGCTCTGCATTGACGCTGACTGAATGATCGTTTTATTCACGAGCGATGCGTGTAATAAAAACGAATTAAGCTATCGGAAGAAAGAGAAGAAATATCGTTCAATGCAATGATAATGAGAATGGTTACTGTCGACAATATTTATTTTTCTGAGTGAATTTAACCAAAATAGGAATTTTTCTGGCTGATTTAGTGGGGTTGCTTTTAACGAGCAGAAGAAAGTGGTTTCTTAATTGCATGAAAAATAGAGTAATGGCTTCTCTTTGGTGAACGATGAATGTTATTTCGTTATTGCCGATGTTACAGGGATGATAATTGCTGGTTTCATGGCGGGGTAGATATTGAAAATTGATTTAGATCAAGAGTAGGTTATTTTTCTGCTTTTTGTCGGCGATGGAAAAAATAAGACCTCTCCCCGAAGGGAGAGGTCAGACAATTAACGCTTCTTGCCCATCGCAGCGGCCAGCGCATCCATCATCGCGCTATTCCCACCGGCGGCATTTTCACGCCCGCGCGGTTTTTGTTGTGCTGTTGGCCTGCCTTTTTGCTCGCGAGGTGCGTTGCCACCCCCATTACCGCGACGGCTGCCACCTTCGCCAGGCTGTTCATCAAGGCGCATGGTCAGGGCGATGCGTTTCCGCTGCAGGTCCACTTCCAGGACTTTGACTTTAACGATATCGCCCGCTTTCACCACTTTGTGCGGATCGTCGATGAATTTGTCCGACAGGGACGAGATATGCACCAGGCCGTCCTGATGTACACCGATGTCGACAAATGCGCCGAAGTTGGTGACGTTCGTCACCGCGCCTTCCAGCAGCATGCCCGGCGTCAGGTCGTTCATGGTTTCCACGCCTTCAGCAAACTGTGCGGTCTTAAACTCAGGGCGCGGGTCACGGCCCGGTTTTTCCAGCTCTTTAATAATGTCCGTCACGGTAGGGACACCGAAACGCTCATCGGTAAACTGGCTGGCCTTCAGATCGCGTAATTCGCTGCTGTTGCCCATCAGGTCCTGCAGCGCCTGCTGAGTGGCGGCCAGAATACGTTCGACCACCGGATAGGCTTCCGGGTGTACGGTAGAGGCATCCAGCGGGTTATCGCCGTGGTTGATGCGCAGGAAGCCCGCACACTGCTCAAAGGCTTTGGGCCCCAGGCGGCTGACTTTCAGCAACTGCTGGCGGTTCTGGAAGCGGCCATTTTCGTCGCGCCAGTTGACGATGTTCTGCGCCATCATGCGGGTCAGGCCAGCCACGCGGGTCAGCAGCGGCACGGAAGCGGTGTTGAGATCCACGCCAACTGCGTTCACGCAGTCTTCGACGACTGCATCCAGTTTTTTCGCCAGCTGAGTCTGGCTGACGTCGTGCTGGTACTGGCCCACACCGATAGATTTCGGGTCGATTTTCACCAGCTCGGCCAGCGGATCCTGCAGACGGCGGGCAATCGAGACCGCGCCGCGAATAGACACGTCCAGATCCGGGAATTCCAGCGCCGCCAGCTCGGAAGCTGAGTAAACGGAAGCGCCGGCCTCGCTGACGATCACCTTCTGGGCGGTGACTTTCGGGAACTGTTTTTGCACATCCAGGAAGAAGCGCTCGGTTTCACGGGATGCGGTACCGTTGCCGATAGCGACCAGCTCGACGTTATGTTTTTCACAAAGGGCAGCCACGGCCACGGCGGCTTTCGCAGCCTGACCGGTATGCGGATAAATAGTATCGGTTGCTACCAGCTTGCCGGTGGCGTCAACCACCGCGACTTTTACGCCAGTACGCAGGCCCGGATCGAGGCCCATGGTGGCGCGCAGGCCAGCCGGGGCCGCCATCAGCAGATCGTGAAGGTTGCGGGCGAAAACGTTGATGGCTTCATCTTCGGCGCGTTCGCGCACGGTGCCCATCAGCTCGGTTTCAAGGTGCATTAACACCTTGATGCGCCAGGTCCAGCTCACCACGGCCTTACGCCAGCTGTCGGCCGGGGCATTGTTCAGGCGCAGATTCAGGTGAGAGATGATCAACTGCTCGCAGTAGCTCTCGCGCGGGGGCTCATCAAACTGCGGGTCGGCATTCAGCGACAGCTGTAAAATACCTTCGTTACGCCCGCGGAACATCGCCAGCGCGCGGTGAGAGGGAACGGTGGCAATGGCTTCGTGGTGGGCGAAGTAGTCGCGGAATTTCGCGCCTTCTTCCTCTTTACCGCTTACCACGGCGGAAACCAGATGCGCATTTTTCCACAAATAGTCGCGCACTTTTGCCAGCAGAGCGGCATCTTCGGCGAAGCGTTCCATCAGGATGTAGCGTGCGCCGTCCAGCGCGGCCTTGGTGTCGGTGACGCCTTTGTCGGCATCCACAAAGCGAGCGGCTTCCTGCTCCGGGTCGTGTGAAGGTTCGTTCCACAGCAAATCCGCCAGCGGCTCAAGGCCGGCTTCGATGGCGATTTGCCCGCGGGTACGGCGCTTGGGTTTATACGGCAGGTAAAGGTCTTCGAGTTCGGTTTTGCTCAGCGTGCCGTTGATGGCACCGGCAAGTTCGTCACTCAGTTTACCCTGCTCGGCAATAGACTTGAGGATGGACTGACGGCGCTCTTCCAGCTCGCGCAGGTAGCTAAGACGAGTCTCCAGTTGACGCAGTTGCGTGTCATCCAGACCGCCGGTGACTTCCTTACGATAACGTGCAATAAACGGCACGGTATTCCCTTCATCCAGCAGGCGAACGGCGGCTTCCACCTGTTCGTTTCTGGCCTGAAGCTCACCCGCAATAATGCGGCAAAGCGAATCATTCATCATGGCTTTTCATCTGTGTAGTACGGAAAATTCAGCAAACAGTTATACGGATCGGGGCGCGAAAATGCCAGCCGACGACCCACGGATATTGGGTTTCAGACAGTTCTGTGCACATTACTCGGGTTTAGGGTACTCAATTTCATTGACGTACCACTGCGCTTCTCCCGCCGGCGTTTGCACCACGGCTAAATCGCCCACTTCTTTTTTGAGCAGCGCGCGCGCCATCGGCGAATCAATAGAAATGTAGTCCTTGCGGCCAAAAATCTCGTCGTAACCAACGATGCGAAAACGCAGCATGTCGCCGTCGTCGTTTTCAATTTCGACCCAGGCGCCGAAGAAGACTTTGCCTTCCTGCTGCGGTGAGTAATCGACGATTTTCAGGCGCTCCAGAGATTTGGTGATGTAGCGAACCCGGCGGTCAATTTCACGCAGGCGTTTTTTGTTGTACTGATAGTCGGCGTTTTCGCTGCGATCGCCGAGGCTGGCGGCCCAGGTCACTTTTTTGGTCACTTCGGGGCGCTCTTCACGCCACAGATAATCCAGCTCTTTTTTGAGCTTTTCGTAGCCTTCACGGGTGATTAACGGCGTTTTCATCTTTCTGCCCTACAGCCTGTAAAATCAGAGTGTGATTTAAACCGATGCTCAATAAGGAATGCAACCGGTGCATTTTGGGAAGCAAGTCACCAAATTTTGATTTAAAACGTTGATAACCGACTGTTTAATATGCTTTGTAACAATTTCGACTAGAATGTATACCAGAATTGACTGGTTGTATTAGCGCAGTTTTTTAAGAATACACACTCAACTGTTCGAGCCTTTGGGAGTACAAACGATGCAAGAGAACTATAAAATTCTGGTGGTCGATGACGACATGCGTCTGCGCGCGCTGTTAGAGCGTTATCTCACCGAGCAGGGCTTCCAGGTTCGCAGCGTCGCTAACGCCGAACAAATGGATCGCCTGCTGACCCGTGAATCCTTCCACCTGATGGTGCTGGATCTCATGCTGCCGGGCGAGGATGGTCTTTCTATCTGCCGCCGTCTGCGCAGCCAGAGCAACCCAATGCCGATCATCATGGTGACCGCGAAAGGCGAAGAAGTTGACCGTATCGTCGGCCTGGAAATCGGCGCTGATGACTATATTCCTAAGCCGTTTAACCCGCGTGAACTGCTGGCCCGTATTCGTGCGGTCCTGCGCCGTCAGGCGAACGAACTGCCGGGTGCGCCTTCTCAGGAAGAAGCAGTTATCGCTTTCGGTAAGTTCAAGCTGAATCTAGGCACTCGTGAAATGTTCCGCGAAGACGAGCCAATGCCGCTGACCAGCGGTGAGTTTGCGGTACTGAAAGCGCTGGTCAGCCACCCGCGCGAGCCGCTTTCCCGCGACAAACTGATGAACCTGGCCCGTGGCCGTGAATACTCCGCGATGGAGCGTTCCATTGACGTGCAAATCTCCCGCCTGCGCCGGATGGTGGAAGAGGACCCGGCGCATCCGCGTTATATCCAGACCGTTTGGGGTCTTGGCTACGTCTTTGTCCCGGACGGCGCTAAGGCATGAGGCGAGTTCGCTTCTCCCCCAGAAGCTCGTTTGCCCGTACGCTGTTGCTGATCGTCACCTTGCTGTTTGTCAGCCTGGTGACGACTTATCTTGTCGTTCTGAACTTCGCGATTCTGCCGAGCCTGCAGCAGTTTAATAAGGTGCTGGCGTACGAAGTCAGAATGCTAATGACCGACAAACTGCAGCTTGAAGACGGCACCCAACTTGTGGTGCCGCCTGCGTTTCGTCGTGAGATTTACCGCGAGCTGGGCATTTCACTTTACTCCAACGAGGCGGCGGAAGACGCTGGCCTGCGCTGGGCGCAGCACTACGAGTTTCTGAGCCAGCAAATGGCGCAGCAGCTTGGCGGCCCGACCGAAGTGCGCGTTGAGGTGAACAAAAGCTCCCCGGTTGTCTGGCTGAAGACCTGGCTGTCGCCGAATATCTGGGTCCGCGTTCCGCTGACCGAAATCCATCAGGGCGATTTCTCCCCGCTGTTCCGCTACACGCTAGCGATCATGCTGTTGGCGATAGGCGGCGCATGGCTGTTTATTCGAATACAGAACCGACCGCTGGTCGACCTGGAGCACGCTGCGCTGCAGGTCGGTAAAGGGATTATTCCTCCTCCTTTGCGCGAATATGGCGCTTCGGAAGTGCGGTCGGTAACGCGGGCGTTTAACCATATGGCCGCGGGTGTTAAACAGTTGGCCGATGACCGCACGCTGCTGATGGCGGGCGTTAGCCATGATCTACGCACGCCGCTGACGCGTATCCGCCTGGCGACTGAAATGATGGGGCAGGAGGATGGCTATCTGGCCGAGTCGATTAACAAAGATATCGAAGAGTGTAATGCGATTATCGAACAGTTTATCGACTACCTGCGCACCGGGCAGGAGATGCCGCTGGAGATGGCGGATCTCAACGGCGTGCTCGGGGAAGTTATTGCGGCAGAAAGCGGTTACGAGCGTGAAATCGATACCGATCTGCAGGCCGGCGAAATCCGCCTGAATATCCATCCGCTGTCTATCAAGCGCGCGGTGGCGAATATGGTGGTGAACGCGGCGCGCTACGGCAATGGCTGGATCAAAGTCAGCAGCGGCAGCGAATTAAACCGCGCCTGGTTCCAGGTGGAAGATGATGGCCCAGGCATTGAGCCAGACCAGCTTCAGCATCTGTTCCAGCCGTTTGTTCGCGGCGATAGCGCCCGCAGTACCAGCGGCACCGGGCTGGGTTTAGCCATCGTGCAGCGCATCATCGACAACCATAACGGGATGTTGGATCTCGGGAAGAGCGAGCGGGGAGGGCTGCGAATCAGGGCTTATCTCCCGCTGCCGATAACCCGGGTGGTGACTCATCGGGAAAGCTAGCTGGCCTGTGGCCCAATAAAAAACGAACCCCGAAGGGTTCGTTTTTTTTCGTCTAATGCTTCAGATTTACAGCTTCGGACCGGCTTCGACCAGGGCCGCACCGGCAGGAGTATCGGTGTATTTCTCGAAGTTTTCGACAAACAGCTTCGCCAGTTGCTCAGCTTTTTCCTGCCACTGCTCCGGGGACGCGTAGGTATTACGCGGGTCCAGAATTTGGGTATCAACGCCCGCGAGCGAGGTTGGAATGGCGAGGTTAAACATCGGCAGCGTAAAGGTTTCTGCGTCGTCCAGCGAGCCGTCGAGAATAGCGTCGATGATCGCGCGGGTGTCTTTGATAGAAATGCGTTTGCCGGTACCGTTCCAGCCGGTATTCACCAGGTACGCCTGGGCACCGGATGCCTGCATGCGTTTCACCAGCACTTCAGCATACTGCGTTGGGTGCAGCGACAGGAACGCTGCGCCGAAGCAGGCGGAGAAGGTTGGCGTTGGCTCAGTCACGCCGCGTTCGGTACCCGCCAGTTTGGCGGTAAAACCGGACAGGAAGTGGTACTGAGTCTGGTTCGCGGTGAGGCGGGAAACCGGTGGCAGTACGCCGAAGGCATCCGCAGTCAGGAAGATGACTTTAGTGGCGTGACCCGCTTTCGACACCGGCTTAACGATGTTGTCGATGTGATAAATCGGGTAAGAAACGCGGGTGTTTTCCGTTTTGGACGCATCGTCGAAGTCGATTGTGCCGTCGGCACGGACGGTCACGTTTTCCAGCAGCGCATCGCGGCGAATCGCGTGATAGATATCCGGCTCAGCTTCTTCTGACAGACGAATAGTTTTCGCGTAGCAGCCGCCTTCAAAGTTAAACACACCGTCGTCGTCCCAGCCGTGCTCATCGTCGCCAATCAGGCGGCGTTTCGGGTCGGTAGACAGCGTCGTTTTACCGGTGCCGGACAGGCCGAAGAACACCGCCACATCCCCTTTTTCACCGACGTTTGCCGAGCAGTGCATGGAGGCGATGCCCTTCAGCGGCAGCAGGTAGTTCATGATAGAGAACATCCCTTTCTTCATCTCGCCACCGTACCAGGTGCCGCCGATAAGCTGCATGCGTTCAGTCAGGTTAAACGCCACAAAGTTTTCGGAGTTCAGGCCCTGTTCTTTCCAGTTTGGATTGGTACATTTAGCCCCATTCATCACCACAAAATCAGGCTCAAACGTTGCCAGCTCTTCGTCCGTTGGGCGAATAAACATGTTTTTCACGAAGTGTGCCTGCCAGGCAACCTCGGTGATAAAACGCACTGACAGGCGGGTATCGGCGTTGGCCCCGCAGAAAGCGTCAATAATAAACAGGCGCTTGCCCGACAGTTGATGAGTGACGAGCCATTTGAGCTGGTGCCAGGTTTCTTCGGAAAGCGGTTTGTTATCGTTTTTGCCTTTACCGTTGTCGGCCCACCATAAGGTGTCGCGGGTGGTGTCATCGCGGACGATGTATTTATCTTTTGGAGAGCGACCGGTAAAGATCCCGGTATCTACGGAGACGGCGCCTAAGTTAGTGACCACACCGCGCTCAAAACCCTGCAGGTTAGGGTCGAGTTCTTCGCGGTAAAGGGTGTCGTAATCGGGGTTATAGACGACTTCGCTGACGTCATGAATGCCATAAGCCTTGAGATCTTGCGGGGTTATGCCTTTAACTCGCATTTCACTGCTCCTTAGCCAATTTATACTGCCGAATATTGTAGGGTTGTTTAGGGGGTGTTAACCGCGACCACTATCATAAATTTACGCGCCTGCTTAAATTTAACAGGGGAAATGCACAGGGGATGCCGCAACGGGGGCAGAGTATGGCAGGAATTCGCTGGCTTTCGGGGAAAATATGGCAGATATGTTAATAATTAGGATAATAACGAAGAACTTTGTGAATGAACGCGCTCTCATGCGCAACGCAATGAAACAAGAGCGTCATTTGCAAGTCGCAGCAGGTCGTTACACTAAGTCAAAAATGAGCTAATAAGGGATGACAACTATGTTCATGTCTGAACCGTTGCCTAAGGCGACCCGCTGGGGGATTTTGCTGGTGGGGTTTCTTTTAGGCGTGGTGCTGTACCTCACCGAAGGAGACAGGGTGAGTAGCATCTGGCTGCGAGGGGATAATCAAGCCCTGTATCTGCGCTCCCTGTCCGTAGTGCTGGCGGCGACGCTGGCGCTTATCACCGTGCGTTTCAATGGCCTGCGATTTTGGGGCCTGGCGTTGCTCCCCTTGCCGATTGTGGCGCTGATGAGCGGCTGGGTGAACTGGACGACCCAGGGGCTGGAAAGCTGGAGTCGGCACGATATTGTGCTGGGGTATCTCTGTTCGCTGGCTGTGATGCTGTTTCTGACCTTGCCCTGGCTGCAGGGGCGGCTGCACTCGAATCGCGGTTGGGGAGGCTGGCAGGTATTCTACGGCCAGCTCTGGCGGAACGGTATTACTCTGCTGCTGACCGGGCTGCTGGTGCTCTTTTTCTGGGGCGTGCTGGCGCTTTGGGCCGGGTTATTTAAGCTGGTGGATATCGCCTTCTTTGATCGCCTGTTTTTCAGTTCATCGGCGTTTGCCTGGATTGCTACCTGTACGGCAGCGGCGCTGGCGGTCACGCTTTGCCGTGACCAGGTTCGGGCTATTAACGCGGTAAAACATTTCTTCAGCGTTTTTGTCACGGGTCTTTTACCGCTGCTGTCGCTGATTTCCCTGATGTTTTTGGCGACGCTGCCGGTGGTTGGCCTGGGGTCTATTTCACTGCACTTTTCCTGTAATGCGCTGCTCAACACGCTGACGCTGATGGTGATGGGCACTGCCGCAGTGGCTTATCATCCGGAAAGAGAAACCCGACCTTATCCTGCTCTGCTTGATGGTGCGATAAAGCTGACGTTATTGCTGTCGCCGGTTTATGCCTTGCTGGCAAGCTATGCGCTGTGGTTGCGCGTTTCGTCATACGGCTGGACGCCAACAAGGGTATATGCGGCGCTGATAACCTTCACCGTATTGGTGTGGGCCTTTGGCTATGTCGTCACGCTCGTTCGCCAGCGTCGGGAGACTGTTCTACAGCCGGGAGGGATTAACCGCGCGGTGCTTTTGCTGGCGCTGGCCTTGCTGGTCGCGGTGAATTCCCCGCTTCTGGACCCTTACCGGATCAGCGTTAATAACCAAATGGCGCGTTACCACAGCGGCGTCCTGAAGCCCGAGAAGGTGAGTATGACCATGCTGCAATACGCCGGGCGGCGGGGCTACGATGCGCTCAGCGAGCTGCAAAAAGACCCGGTGTTTGTCGCCAGTCCCGATCGCAGAAGGCAATTGGCGATGCTGTTGAGCAATGGCAAAACGGGCGGTGTGGCGGTGGCGAAGCTGACGGTTGAATCTCTGCGTCAGCGTATCGTGCTGGCGGATAAAAATCGCGTGCCGGAAAACGCGTGGTGGCAGGCCATGGTAAAAGATGAAAGTTACCAGGCTCGCGAGTGTCTGGATGACGAGGATAAGTGTCTGCTGGTTGGGATGGATTTGAACGGCGACGGGCAGGATGAATGGCTGCTGTGCCAGCCGGAAATGAGCTACTGCAAAGTGTACGGCAAGATAGACGGGAGCTGGAAGGATATCGGCCAGGCCCGGGATCTGGATAAAAACCAGATGATGTCAGCGCTGAAGCAGGCCGCCTCTGAAGGAAAACTGACGGCTGCGCCGAAGGTCTGGCAGGACGTGATGGTGCAGGGGCAGCGGGTTAAAATCGACTATTACCGC
This sequence comes from Enterobacter sp. TMH.L2, assembly GCF_050847315.1. Taxonomy (NCBI): domain Bacteria; kingdom Pseudomonadati; phylum Pseudomonadota; class Gammaproteobacteria; order Enterobacterales; family Enterobacteriaceae; genus Enterobacter; species Enterobacter sp. TMH.L2. The sequence continues at coordinate 187,667 of NZ_CP193791.1, forward strand.
TGAAAAAAAACGCCTCCGATTGGAGGCGTTATGCAAACTTAGTGAACCTGCGGATCCGCCGGAGAGGCATTGTTGCGGATCGCCGTGATGTCCATGGAGTCAAACACATAGCGGCTGCCACAGTAATCACAGTTCATGTCGATTTCGCCATCTTCGGCCAGAATACTGTCGACCTCTTCATCCGGCAGCGTGCGCAGCGCGTCAGCACAGCGCTCGCGTGAGCAGGTGCATTTGAACTCTACGTCCTGAGGATCGTACAGCGTGACTTCTTCTTCGTGATACAGGCGCCATAGCACATCGTTCGCTGGTAGCGTCAGCAGCTCTTCGGCCTTGATGGTTTCGGTCAGCGTCGCGAGGTGGTTGAAGTCGTCGGTTTCCGCGTTTTGCGCCGGCAGAACCTGCAGCAACATACCGCCCGCCGCCGCTTTACCGTCTACTTCACCGGTACGAATAAACAGACGAGTTGGCAGCTGCTCGGAACGCATGAAATAATCTTCCAGGCAGGCGGCCAGCGTATCCCCTTCCAGACCGACCACGCCCTGATAGCGCTCGCCTTCGCTTGGGGAGATGGTGATCACCAGATAACCGTTACCCACCAGATCTTTTAATGCAGCATCCGCCGGGATATCACCCTGTACACGCGCTACGCCGCGCATTTGCTGTTTGTTGTTGCCGTTAATCACGGCCAGCGTCATCGGGCCATCGCCCTGAAGCTGAACGGTGATATCTCCGTCAAACTTCAGCGTGGCGGTCAGCAGGCTGGTGGCGACCAGCAGTTCGCCCAGAATTTTTTTGACCGGCTGCGGGTAATCATGGTTTTCCATGATCTGCTGCCAGGTTTCGGAAACCGTCACCAGCTCGCCGCGCACGGCGTGGTTTTCAAACAGATAGCGGTGTAGTTGGTCGTGTTGAGTCATCGTCATCTCTCTTACTGGTCGGCGAATTTACGCTTCGCCACCGTGTTTAAATTTCATCAAATCTCGCCGCTCTTTTTTATCCGGGCGGCGATCGGGATGCGGCATGCTCAGCGCGTTCATTTTGCGCGCCAGCGCCACTTTTTCCCGTTTGGCGATGCTTTCCGCCGTCTCTTCATAAAGCTGAGAGGCTTCTGCGGCTGGCCTGCGCTGTTCGGTAATACCCAGGACGGATACGGTGCGCTCGTCGTTTCCCTGGCGCAGCGTGAGTACCGCATGAAGCTCAACCAGTTTGCTTGGCTTACTGCGCTGGCCGTTGTAGTGCACTTTCCCGCCTTCAACCATTTCCCGCGCCACCGCACGGGTTTTGTAAAAGCGTGCGGCCCACAGCCATTTATCCAGGCGTACGCCCTCGGCAGTTTTTTCTTTCATTGCGCCTCCTTAAGCGGAAAGCGACGGGATCAGGCTACGGTAATCGCTCAGGCCTGGGTGGCGCTCAAACGTTTTTTCCGCTTCACCTGAGTCCGGGTTGAGGACGCCAAAGCAGTAGCGAATCCCAAACGTTGCGGCTGCATCAAGAATCGCTTCGCTGTCGTCGATAAAGACGGTTCTGGCCGCATCGAATCCGGTATGCCCGGCCACCGCCTGCCATAAACGCTGATCTTCTTTCGGATAACCAAATGTGTGGGTGGAAAGTAATAAATCAAGGTGCTGGTTCAAACCCGTGTGCTCAAGCTTCACCGCCAGGTTATGCGGGTGCGCGTTGGTGAGCAGAATGCGGCGCTTGCCGCTGGCTTTCGCCGCTTCAAGAAACGGCACGGTATCTTCACGCAGCGCGGCCTTTGGCCCTTGTTCGGTGGTCATGCCACAGATATCCAGCCCGAGGCGTTCGCTCCAGTAGTCGAGACAGTACCAGTTTAGCGTATGCTGCACGGCGTGGTATTCGCGGGAAATTAATTCATACGCATCCTGCAACGGAATGCCGCGCTGAAGGCTAAGGGTTTCCGGCACCAGCTTTTTCCAGAAATGGTTATCAAAGGCCAGGTCCAACAGGGTCCCGTCCATATCCAGCAGCAGGGTGTCCACGTCCTGCCAGGCAATAGCACCAGACATAGCTTTAGTCTCGATTGAGAGAAAATTGCGTACCAGGGTAGCACAACCCGGTACGCAAAGTTTACCCGTAGCGGCTACTTCAGCGGCGTAGGCGGAGTCAGTGTGGGGTTGAGGCAGCTATCATAATAGCGCTGAATTTCAGCCAGCCTCGTACTGGCACGGCGATAGCGAGTCACCGCCAGAACGCCGTTTATCGCGGCGCAGGCCAACATCGCAATCAGCATCAGAGAAATGCCGATGTAGCTCCAGAGGCTATGAGTGTCTGAGATCCGATGCAGGGTGACGTGCTGTGTGCCGTTGGCATCCGTGTAGATGCCGGTAATGATCCCTTCGGCGTGGAACGGCGTGTGCAGCAGCATTTCCGCCAGTCGCTGAAATTCGGTCCATTGTTCCTGGGCCGGGAAGTCATACAGCGACATTGGCGGCAGCGGCTGGTCTACGAAATCACCACCTTCATCGTTGATGATGATGTACCCGCCTGGGGCAGGGCTATTTAATGCCTGTGCGGCGCGGGCGGTTTCACGAATAAAGAAAGGTGCGGTTGAGGTGGCCACCAGGTTATCCAGCGACTCGGCGCTAACTGGCCGTAGAAGGACGTTCACCCCGGTCAGTTTTCCTGAATCCGCGCGCTTGATCAGGGAATCCCAGTCTTTAGTGTTGCCCAGGTTTACTAGCGCATTCTTCAGGCGGACGCACTCTTCTTCTGCGGTACACAGCGCCTGGGTTTTTTTCACAATCCCGGCAAAATCATCCAGCAGGACCATGCCGGATTTCTGAATGGCGTCCGCGAGCTGTGGGTTAACTTTGCTGTCACCTTCTCCACCCTGAGGATGAATTTGCCCGCTGACGGCTTTGGTCAGAGCGACCGCTTTGTCCATGATGTCGGACTCCGGCAAGGGCAGAGGGCGGGCGGTATTCCAGATGATCTGCGAGCAGTCGAAGGGGGTGAATGGGAAGTTTTGCCGCGAGCGATAACCGCCTGGCGTTTGAATATTACACATCCCCGTGCCATTCACTCTCAGCGTATCGCCTACCTGCAGCTTGTATTTGGCGAGTTCCTCAACGCTGGTGGCCTCGATGGACTGAGCGCCCTTCAACCATGAGGCGCTAAGCTTGATAGGCATTTCCAGCGGCACCCAAATAGTCATCATCAGCAGGACCAGCAGCGCGCCGGCGGCAACCAGCAGGTTACGCACCCAGTGCTGTAGCGGGAAGTTACGCACTTCATCATGGAGTGAAAGGAAACGTCCCTGACGCACCACATGGCGGTCAAGATAGATATCAATATCGGTTTTCTGCCCCAGATCTTGAGCCACAAAAGGCTGCCAGTGGGGCGGATACACCAGATCGATAATGCCCAGGGAGATGTTGTTCATCTGTTCCTGGTCAGACTCGCCGAACAGCCCCCAGCGTTTGGGTGTGCCGCGCAGGCAGTGGATCTCGCGCAATGCCGTTTTCGCCGGCGGGGCAAACAGGCCCCACAAACCGGCGGCAATCAGCAGGACGGCGCCGCCAATTAACCAGGGCAGGAACACTGACGGCGTCACGAGACTCAGGAACAGCATGATAAAAGCGATGCAAATAAGCGCGGCTTCGCGCACGCCGTCGGGGCGGCTCAGGGAATACTCTTCCTGAGTTTCCTGGCGAATGTTTAGCAGCTCGATTTGCTCGCTTTCTTCGCCGCGAATGGAGGCCTGATTGCCTGAATAGCCTTCCAGGGCGTACTGCTGCACATCCAGCGTATCGTTTTGCAGCGTATTGCCATTGAGCGAAATCACCAGCGGGATGCTGCTCGTCCGAATCAGGTCTACGTCGTTATCGTTGGTGATGTACTGCTCCCAGAGCGGCGGGAGGTGAACTTCAACAGAATCAAGGTAATAACGCCATTTATTGGCGTCATCGGCAGAGAGGCCGTAGCGAGTGATCGACCGGGTCAGGGAGAAAACTGTACTGCTTTGCGCGGTGAGCGTTAGTCTTGGCAGTGGATTGCTCGCGCCGGAGGGGCCAATCAGCTCCTGGGAACGGGAATAACGCTCGAGGTAATTTTCGACGGCAACGCGCTCTTCTGGGGTTAGTTTGCGCGTGGTGGCACCGGAGAAGGAACGATCGTGCGAAACCTGGGCACGTAGCTTCAGGCTTCGCCAAATCAGCCATCCGGCAATCAGTGCGCAGGCCAGCATAGCAGCTAACAGAAATAATAAGGTGCTCATGCTTTCCCCATCAAACAATCGTCTTTTTCATCAAACTCGGCAAAAGATCGGCCTTTCAAATGGTTAAGGAGTCAGAAGTCATTATCGGCAGGTAAAGCTGCAAACTTGAGCTATTTTTAAGGCGACCGACTTACAGTAACACAATGTTAGCAAAGCGACTTCGTCCGAAATACAAGTAAATTCCTATTCAATAGTACCTGCCTTGACAGCGGGTAAAATTACGTGTTTTAGCGCGCCAAACGTTACAAAAATGTAAATAATAGCCAATGCTCGTTGCACGATATGTGCGGCATACCGCACAATAACTTACCTCTTTCACTGTTGAACCCGGCCACATGAGCAAATCACTAATAAAACCAACGATTTTAAATGTCGAAACCGTGGCGCGTTCGCGGCTGTTTAATGTCGAAACGGTGGATCTGGAATTTAGCAATGGCGTTCGCCGCGTCTATGAACGCATGAAACCGTCTTCCCGCGAGGCGGTAATGATAGTGCCTGTTGTTGATGACCACTTGATCTTAATCCGTGAATACGCGGTTGGCACAGAATCCTATGAACTAGGGTTCTCTAAAGGGCTGATCGACCCGGGCGAAACGGTATTTGAGGCCGCTAACCGTGAGCTGAAAGAAGAAGTGGGCTTTGGCGCGAACCGGCTAACGTTTCTGAAAAAGCTGACGATGGCCCCGTCCTATTTCTCGAGCAAAATGAACATTGTGATTGCGGAAGATCTGTATCCCGAATCCCTGGAAGGGGATGAGCCGGAAGAACTGCCGCAAGTACGGTGGCCGCTGGCGAACATGATGGATTTGCTCAATGAAGATGATTTCAGCGAGGCGCGTAACGTCAGCGCTTTGTTCCTTGTCCGGGAATGGTTAAGGCAGCAGGGCAGGCTGAAAGACTGACCGCTAAAGAATGAAAAAGGGCCGCTAAGCGGCCCTATACTATTTTGGGTTGGATTAGAACAGCTCGTGCTCTTCCCCGTTATCGATAAGCGTCGTGCCTACTTCATGCACGGCCTGTTGCGTAGGCTGCGTACCTTCGATGAAATACTCTTCACGACTGTTGCCGCCGTTGGCTAACTGCCCGGTACTGCGATCAATATTGACAGTGACGATACCCGGTGGTGGCGTCATCGGCTCTTCTGGCACACCCGCCAGCGCGATTTTCATGAAATCATCCCAGGCGGGCTGGGCGCTCTTCGCGCCGCCTTCGTAGCCGGAGATCTGATCTTTAATCGCGCCTGAAGCCGTGGTGCGGCCAAGGTCGCGGCGATGGTCGTCAAAGCCAATCCAGACTGACGTGACCACGCCCGGGCCGTAACCGGAGAACCAGGCATCTTTCGAACTGTTGGTTGTTCCGGTTTTGCCGCCGATATCCTTACGCTTCAAATCACGGCCTGCTCGCCAGCCGGTTCCCTGCCAGCCCGGCTCACCATAAATGTTGCTGTTAAGCGCACTTTTGATCAGGAAAGACAGCGGCGTGTTGATCACGTGTGGCGCATACTCCTCGCCCTGTGCTTTTGCCACCAGACCGCGGTTAGCTTGCTCCAGTTGAGGCATCGGTACGCTGCTGTTTTGCGGCGTTTGCGAAACGGCAACGTCTTCTACGTCCTGGTTTTCCAGTACCGTTGATTTTGGCGTATCGCCGTAAATGACCGGAATATCGCAGCTGGCACAGGCAACCTTAGGCCTGGTCTCAAACACGGTATTACCCGCGTCGTCGACGATTTTGGTGATGTAGTAAGGGTCAACCAGGAAGCCGCCGTTTGCCATGACGGAGTAACCGCGAGCAACCTGCATTGGCGTAAATGAGGCGGAGCCCAGGGCCAGCGATTCGGTATGCACAATATTTGCTGCAGGGAAGCCAAAGCGCTGCAGATATTCTGCGGCATAATCGACGCCCATCGCCCGCATCGCACGTACCATCACCACGTTCTTGGACTGGCCCAGACCCTGACGCAGACGAATCGGCCCGGCGTATTGGGCCGGAGAGTTCTTAGGCCGCCAGTCGGAGCCTGCCCCGGCATCCCAGCGTGAAATAGGCACGTCATTAAGAATGCTTGCCAGCGTCAGGCCTTTGTCCATGGCTGCGGTATACAGGAAAGGTTTGATGTTTGACCCTACCTGACGCAGCGCCTGGGTCGCACGGTTGAACTTGCTTTGGTTAAAGTCAAAACCGCCGACCAGCGCCAGCACGGCGCCATCGTGTGGATTGAGTGAAACCAGCGCCGAGTTAACGTCGGGCACCTGGCTAAGCCACCAGGCATCGTCCACCTTGCGTACCCAAATCTGCTGTCCGGCCTGTACCACGTCCGTTACTTTGCGTGGCGTAGCGCCTTGCGCGGTGTCGGAACGATACGGACGCGCCCAGCGCATGCCTTCCATACTCAGTGAAACAGAGCTGCCGTCGGCCAGCATGGCCGTGGCTTCATCAGGTACGGCGCGGGTGACAACCGCCGGGAAGAGCGGGCCATAAACCGGGAGGCTTTTCAGCGAATCGGTGATTTTTTTCTTATCCCAGGCGCTTTCTCCCACTTTCCACAGCACATTAGATGGGCCGCGGTAGCCATGGCGCATGTCGTAGGCCATGACGTTGTTGCGGACGGCATCCTGGGCACCCTGCTGAATTTTACGGCTCAGCGTGGTGTAAACCTTGTAGCCATCTTCGTAAGCTTTATCGCCGTAGCGGGCGACCATGTCCTGACGCACCAGCTCTGAAAGATATGGCGCGGAGAAGGCGATTTCAGGCGTGTGATAGCTGGCGTCAATCGGCTGACTACGTGCTTCATCGTACTGGCTTTGGCTGATGTAACCTTCGCTCAGCATGCGCGACAGCACCACGTTACGGCGTGCCGTTGAACGATCCATGGAGTACAGCGGGTTAAACGTTGACGGCGCTTTAGGCAACCCGGCAATCACCGCCATCTCGCTCAGGGTCAGCTGATCGACCGTTTTGCCGAAGTAAACCTGAGCGGCAGCGCCGACGCCATAGGCGCGGTAACCGAGGTAGATTTTGTTCAGGTAGAGCTCGAGGATCTCGTCTTTGTTCAGCATCTGTTCAATGCGAACCGCAAGAAACGCTTCCTTAATTTTACGCATCAGGGTGCGTTCGGGGCTCAGGAAGAAGTTACGCGCCAACTGCTGCGTAATGGTACTTGCGCCCTGAGAAGCATGGCCTGAGAACAGCGCTACGCTTGCAGCACGGAAGATGCCCACCGGGTCAACGCCGTGGTGCTCATAAAAGCGGCTGTCTTCTGTTGCGATAAACGCTTTTACCATCACCGGAGGGATCTGGTTCAGGGTCAGTGGAATACGGCGTTTTTCGCCGTACTGAGCGATAAGCTCGCCGTCAGCGCTGTAAACCTGCATTGGAATCTGCAGTCGCACATCTCTCAATGTCGCCACGTCGGGCAGCTGGGGCTCGATGTATTTGTATAAACCGTAAATCGAGCCAGCTCCCAGCAGAACGCAACAGACTGCAAGGATTAATAAATACTTTACGAACTTCACCTTAAATTTCCCATCAGGTTTCAATTGGGCAGTTTCTAAACAACCGCGCGGTAGTATAAAGGCAAGCCAGGAGCTTTGATATACCCGTTACTGTTTCGGGGTCAGGGCTGTTTATCATCCGGATAAGGAGATCGAAACCATGATGTTTCCTGGTTGGCGGATTGGCCTGGATATTCAGGCGGAGGGCATACGTGCCGCAGCCGTACAGTGGCACCGGCAAGGGTGGCAGTTGCGCCATTGGTGGCATTTACCTTTCCCGAAACAAACACTTGCGGACGGCATGTTACCCGAACTGGACACACTGCGCGAGGTACTTGCCGCATGGCGTAAAGAAATCCCCGTGCGCCATCATCTGCGGGTTGGGTTTCCTGCACAGAGGGCTTTGCAACGCCAGGTTCCCAGGCCTCCCCAGCGGTTACAGGAATCGGCTCAAGAGAAGTATATCTCGGGTGCAACGGCTCGCCAGTTGCAAATGCCCTCGGAACAACTTTGCTACGACTACCTAGAGGATGATTCGTCATTTTCCGTGACGGCGGCGAAACAGGCGGATATTGCTGCATTGCAGGCCATTTTTGCCAGCATGAATCTCTTTCCCCGGACGATAACGCCGGGAGACAAAATTCTGAGCGCCTTGCCTCAGAATTGTTATCCAGCGCATTGTCGTTTTCTGGTTCATGAAGAGCCGGGCTACTGGCTGTGGGCATCAGTCAATAACCGCAAACGTTCCGGCTGGCTGGATAAACGGCAGACAGTGGATTTCCCGGCTCTATGTCAGCAGTTGGAGGCCAGCGCCGACGAAATTGCCTTTAGCCATGCCGATGCCGGGCGCTCCTGGCCTGCCGGAGCAGAAAGGCTAAATGCCTGGCAACCCCTTGTCCGCCAGCAGCCGCCGTTGCCGCGTCATGGCGGGCTTTACACGCTCGCTTTGGGGCTCGCTCTGGGAGCCGAACGCTAATGATGCCGCTGATGAACCTTCTGCCATGGCGGCCGTTAAAACGCCGTCATCGGCTAAAACTTTGGGGCAGCCTTCTCATATGTGGCGTGCTTTTAATGATGGGGCTGATGCTGCTCTGGACTCAGTTTCTCGCCATGAAAGTGCGCTGGCAACAGGCCCAGTCAACCCAATATGAGGTGCAGGAATCCGCCCTGAAGACGCTGTTATCACGTCAGCTAACAGAGTTGAAAGATAACCAGCAGCGGTGGGCGATATTGCAGGCGGAGGGGATGCGGAAAGGCAACATTTCACGTTGGGAAAACGTGCTGAATATGCTGGCCTCACGCTTGCCCGAAAACAGCTGGCTGCAGAGTGTTAGCTGGCAAAATGAAAGCGCAACCATCTCTGGCGTAGCGGGAGATGCACGGGAACTGGTGCAGGTTGAAGCAGTTCTGGCTGATTTACCCGGGGCGTTTAAGGTCAAGCCCGGTGAGTTGCGTGATGAAAAACACAAAGGTCTGGTCTTTACCTTCATCTTAAACGCCCCGGATGGCGAACATGCTCAGTAACCTGGATCGCCTCATTGACGGGCATGTTGCATATCGGGTGTTGAGCCTGTTGGTGTGTCTGTTATTAACCGCTTTAGCCTGCTTATGGCTGCTGGTTTGGCCCCTGCGACAAGAATTGCAGGTGAAGGAACAGCACAACCAGCAGCGCTGGCAGCATGTGCTCTCGCAGCAGCGGAAAATTGCCGTTTTGCCGAAACCAGAGCCGCTGCCTGATGCGGTGCCGCTGGAGACGTTTTCTGCCATGGCTGCGGTAAAACGGTCCGGCGGGAGACTGGTGATGTGGCGGCCTGAACCGCGACATTCTGTGTTGGAAATGCTGCTTCCCTGGCCCAATGTGCCGCCCCTTTTTAAGGAACTGACCAGCTATTCAAGCCTGAAGATACCGGCGTTTATCTTGAGTGAGGCCGGGGAAAAAGTGCGGGTTTTGCTTACTCTGGAGTTTATCGATGAAAGCCGCTAGTTGGATGTTACTGGCCGCACTCAGCTCGCCTCTGCAGTCGTCACCGCGTAATCCTTTTCTTTTACCCGTATCACCCTGTGAAGCGCTGCTTAAGCGGCTTGATGGCTGGCAGTTACGCGGCGTGTTTTACCCGACTGGCTCTGCAGAAAGTCTTGCCTTAATGCAATTCTCGGGGAAACGCTGGCAAAGGGTAAAAGAAGGTTTGTTTCTGGAGCCTGGTGTGCAGGTGACCACGCTTCTTGAGCGGCAGCTGAGAGCTTCGCTCAACGACGCCTGCGAAGGACGCTACTACCACTGGAAAATAGAGGGAAGAGTCAATGATAAGGCACATCGTGGCAGGCGTACTGATGCTGATGCCCCTGACGGCGTGGACGAATAATCGCGTCACTCTGACGCTAGATGAAACGCCTGTCGTACAGGTGTTGCAGGCGCTGGCCGAGCAGCAAAACTTTAACGTGATGATTGCGCCTGAGGTGACGGGGAATCTCTCGCTACGTTTGGCCGATGTGTCGTGGGAGCAGGCTTTCCAGCAGGTACTCAGATTAGCAAACCTGACTTCGTCGAAGACGGGCAATATTCTTCAAATCCAGCAGAAACAGGATCCGGCGCAACGGCGCGCTCAGCAAGAGGCCGCTCGTAAGCAAAAAGCGCTTGAGCAGCCGCTGGTACAAGCGGTTTATACGCCGCGATATGCTGAAGTTGCCGACCTTGCCGCGGGGATCAAAGCTAATGAAGAAAAACTGCTTGGGCCCAAGGGCGGCATTACCGTGGATAAACGCACAAACCGGCTGGTGGTGCGCGACAGCCAGCAGGCGCAAAAGCGTGTTGCGGCCTGGATTAAAGACATGGATGTTTCGATGGGGCAGGTCGAGCTGTCCGCGCATATTGTCACCATCAACCAGGATAAGCTGCGAGAGCTTGGCGTGAAGTGGAGCGCCCCGGTAGGTGAGACGGCATCCGGGTTATACCAAACCACAACTGTCTCAAGTGAGTTAGCCGTAAACGCGGCAACCACAACGGTAGGGTTTAATATTGGCCGGATCAACGGCCGTATGCTTGAGCTTGAGCTCAGCGCGCTGGAGCAGCAGCAACAGCTGGAAATCATCGCCAGCCCACGCTTGCTGGTCGCACACCAACAGTCTGCCAGCATCAAGCAGGGTACTGAAATCCCGTATCAAGTCTCTAATGGCAAGAATGAAGCCACGTCGGTGGAATTTAAGGAGGCGGTGTTAGGTATGGAGGTCATGCCGACGATAAGTCACCACGGAACCATTCGCCTGCAGCTTCGCATCAGTCAAAATATGCCAGGACGCAGCATCCAGCACGCAGATGGGGAAGCCCTCGCCATTGATAAGCAAGAGATTGAAACGCAGGTCGAGGTGAAGGATGGTGAGACGCTGGCGTTAGGCGGAATCTTCCAGCAGCAGAACAACCACACCAGGGATAGCGTTCCTTTACTGGGAAATATTCCTTTTATCGGCCAATTGTTCCGGCACGACGGGAAAAAGCACCAACGTCGGGAATTGGTCGTGTTCATTACGCCCAGGTTGATTGCATTACCTTAGCGTGTTTCCTCTTCCGCCTGCGGGTTTTTCTGCCAAACAGCACCCAGGTGTTTGACGGCAGAGAGGAATTAGCTTACAAGGTGTACCGTTTCGGGAGGCTGGGTATTGAGAGCCTGCGGCCGGTAAAGCTGGCGCACGGTTTTCATCCCAAGCTGGGCGCCAGGTGATTTATTCGGTTGCCAAACCCCCTTGAGTGTTGAGATAATTTTTAGTCTGATTCTCGAACTCACGCTTATGAGGTTTCAGTTCATGTCCCGCCGCAGCAAGTTGTTACCGGGCGGGTTTATCATCAACGAATTGTCTTAGTAGTACCGAAAAAATGGCAGAGAAACGCAATATCTTTCTGGTTGGGCCTATGGGTGCCGGCAAAAGCACTATTGGGCGTCAGTTAGCTCAGCAACTCAATATGGAATTTTTCGATTCTGATCAAGAGATTGAGAAACGTACCGGAGCTGATGTGGGCTGGGTATTCGACGTTGAAGGCGAAGAAGGCTTCCGCGATCGCGAAGAAAAAATCATCAACGAACTCACTGAAAAACAGGGCATCGTGCTGGCTACCGGTGGCGGTTCTGTGAAATCTCGTGAAACCCGCAATCGTCTTTCCGCCCGTGGCGTAGTGGTTTATCTTGAAACCACGATTGAGAAACAGCTTGCACGTACTCAGCGCGATAAAAAACGTCCGCTGCTGCAGGTTGAGACTCCACCTCGTGAAGTTCTGGAAGCGCTGGCAGGTGAACGCAATCCGCTGTATGAAGAGATTGCCGATGTCACAATTCGCACCGATGATCAAAGCGCCAAAGTGGTCGCAAACCAGATCATTCATATGCTGGAAAGCAACTGATTCTGGCTTAATCAAGAAACGCCTGCGGGCAAAGCAACAATAAGGTGGGCTCCGCGTAATGGAGAGGCTGACAGTCACTCTCGGGGAACGTAGTTACCCTATTACCATTGCCGCCGGGTTATTCAATGACCCGGCTTCCTTTTGGCCGCTGAAGGCTGGCGACCAGACCATGCTGGTTACCAATGAAACCCTTGCACCGCTCTATCTGGACAAGGTTCGTGGTCTTCTGGAACAGGCAGGCGTTAAAGTGGATACCGTCATTCTTCCGGATGGCGAGCAGTTTAAAAGCCTCGCGGTGCTTGATACCGTCTTTACGGCGCTGTTGGAAAAACCTCACGGCCGCGACACCACCTTGATTGCTTTAGGCGGTGGCGTTGTGGGCGATTTAACCGGTTTTGCCGCAGCGAGCTATCAGCGCGGGGTGCGTTTTATCCAGGTCCCTACCACACTGCTTTCGCAGGTGGACTCCTCCGTTGGCGGTAAAACTGCCGTTAACCATCCCCTCGGCAAAAACATGATTGGCGCGTTTTACCAGCCCGCTTCGGTGGTGGTGGATCTCGACTGCCTGTCGACTTTGCCTGCTCGGGAGCTGGCTTCGGGCCTGGCGGAAGTCATTAAATACGGCATCATTCTGGACGGCGAGTTCTTTGACTGGCTGGAAGAAAACATCGACGCATTGTTAAAGCTGGACGGCAAGGCAATGGCGTACTGCATTCGTCGTTGTTGTGAGCTGAAAGCCGAAGTTGTTGCCGCAGACGAGCGAGAAAGCGGCTTACGTGCTTTACTGAATCTGGGTCATACGTTTGGCCATGCCATTGAAGCTGAAATGGGCTATGGCAACTGGCTGCATGGCGAAGCCGTGGCGGCCGGAATGGTGATGGCGGCGCGTACCGCTCAGCGCCTGGGTCAATTCAGTGAGGCAGAAGTTCAGCGCGTGATTGCGCTGCTGGTGCGAGCCGGGTTACCGGTTAACGGGCCGCAGGAAATGTCCCCTGACGCGTATATGCCCCACATGATGCGTGACAAAAAAGTATTAGCCGGCGAGCTGCGTTTGATTCTGCCGCTGGCGATAGGGAAGAGTGAAGTGCGCGGTGGAGTACCGCACGATGTCGTTCTATCAGCCATTGCTGATTGCCAGCAGGCTTAACAACTAGAATTTTTATAGTATTTAACTTCGGGCGTGATGCAGAGATGAGCATACGCCTTTGAGTGGGGTGTTAAATGGATGAGTTTAAACCAGAAGACGAGCTGAAACCCGATCCAAGCGATCGTCGTCCTGGGCGTTCCCGCAAACCTGACGAGTTCGATAAAGAACCGCAGATCAACGTTGATGACGTCGATCTTGATGCGGACGATCGTCGTCCTTCTCGTTCACGCCGTGAGCGTGAAGAAGAGGTTGAGGAAGAGTACGAAGGTGATGACGGCCTGGCCGCAGAGCCTCGTCCGGCGCGTGGGCGTAAAAAGGCAGCAAAACAGAAAGCACCTGCTTCTCGCCAGCACATCATGATGGGCGTCGGGATTCTGGTCCTGCTGCTGCTTATCATCGGCATCGGTTCAGCCCTGAAAGCTCCTTCATCTACCCCAGATACTGCCGAGCAAAAACCAGGCGCGGAGAAGAGCATCGATCTCTCCGGTTCGAACGGTGCGGCACCTGCCGACCAGGCAAATGCTGCTCAGCCACAGGCAGGGAATACCTCAGTAGCTGGCCAGCAGAATCCGCAGGATGTTTCCCTGCCACCTATTTCTTCTACACCAACCCAGGCCCAGACGCAGCCGCAGCCGGAAGGGCAGCAGCGCGTTGAGGTTCCTGGAAACCTGAATAACGCCCTGACTCAGCCTCAGCAACAGGGCCAGATTGACAACGTGGTGAGCAATTCCACGCTGCCAACTGAACCCGCTACCGTCGCGCCAATCGCTGGCAGCAAAACCGAACCGCGTAAGCTGGCCGGCACCCAGGAGCCAACCCGCACCGTTGAATCTCGTCCTGAGCGCAAGAAAACGGTGATTGAGCCTGTGCGTAAAGCCGAGCCTAAACCACAGGTGAAAGCTGAAAGCAAACCAGTGGCAACGGTGAAACGTAGCGAACCTGCCCCGGCGGTTTCTGCTCCGGTCACTGCACCATCAACCAGCGCAGCTACTTCAACCCCGGCTCCGAAAGCAACAGCATCTACTGCGCCAAAAGCAGCACCGCAAGCTGCAGCGACGGCCAGCACTGGCGGCACGGTAACGGGGGATGCGAGCGCCATTAAGAGTGCGCCAGGCAGCCACTACACGCTGCAGCTGAGCTCTTCTTCAAACTCCGCAAACCTGAATGCGTGGGCGAAAAAAGAGAATCTGCAGCACTATATGGTTTACCAGACTCAGCGTAACGGTCAGCCTTGGTTCGTGCTGGTGAGCGGTGTTTATGCCACGAAAGACGATGCAAAACGCGCGGTGACAAGCCTGCCGGCAGACGTTCAGGCTAAGAATCCGTGGGCAAAACCTATTCATCAGGTGCAGTCTGACCTCAAGTGAAAATAAGCGCAGTCGCTGTCGGAGCCTTTCCACAGCTGGATAAGGTGTAAATAGTAAGACAGCATGAAAAAAAATCGCGCTTTTCTGAAATGGGCAGGGGGGAAATTCCCCCTGCTGGACGACATAAAAAAGCATCTGCCGGAAGGCGACTGTCTGATTGAGCCCTTTGTTGGCGCGGGGTCGGTATTTCTTAATACCGACTACTCACGCTACGTCCTCGCCGATATCAATAGCGATCTGATTAACCTCTACGACATTGTCAAAAACCGCGCAGATGAGTACGTGCGGGAGTCTCGTTTGCTCTTTACCAAAGCGCAAAACGAGGAAGCGATTTATTACGCTTGCCGCACTGAGTTTAACCAATGCACTGACAAATTCCGGCGCGCGGTGTTGTTTTTGTACCTCAACCGCCATTGTTACAACGGCCTGTGCCGTTATAATCTGCGCGGTGAATTTAACGTGCCGTTTGGCCGCTACAGCAAACCTTATTTCCCTGAAGAGGAACTGTACAACTTTGCCGAACGGGCTAAAAATGCCACTTTTGTCTGCCAGTCTTATGATGTCAGCATGGTAAACGTTGCTGCGGGTTCCGTAGTGTATTGCGATCCGCCCTATGCGCCGCTTTCCGCCACCGCCAACTTTACCGCTTATCACACGGACAGCTTCAGTATGGTGCAGCAGCAGCACCTGGCCGAGCTGGCTGAAAGGCTGCGGGAGCAGAGTATTCCGGTGCTGATTTCTAATCATGACACCGAGCTGACTCGCCAGTGGTATCAGAACGCCACCGATTTCCATAAGCTGCAGGTTCGCCGCAGCATCAGTCGAAACGGTGGTAAACGTAACAAGGTGGACGAACTTCTGGCCCTTTATAAAGCGAAGGTTGCCTGAGCCGTTTCGCCCGCCGCCGAAAGATGAATGACTCCTGGAGAAGCGGATGAAACAGTATTTGATTGCCCCCTCAATCCTCTCTGCCGACTTCGCCCGACTGGGCGAGGATACGGCTAAAGCACTTGCCGCAGGTGGTGACGTCGTCCATTTTGACGTTATGGACAACCACTACGTCCCTAACCTGACGATGGGGCCGATGGTGCTTAAGGCGCTGCGCGATTACGGTATCACTGCGCCTATCGACGTTCACCTGATGGTGAAACCCGTTGACCGCATCATTCCTGATTTCGCCGCGGCCGGTGCCAGCATTATTACCTTCCATCCTGAAGCCTCTGAACATGTCGATCGCTCTCTGCAACTGATCAAAGAACACGGCTGTAAAGCGGGCCTGGTGCTGAACCCGGCGACCTCGCTTTCCTGGCTGGATCACGTCATGGACAAACTGGATGTCATTTTGCTGATGTCCGTCAACCCTGGTTTTGGCGGCCAGTCGTTTATTCCACACACGCTGGAAAAACTGCGCCAGGTTCGCGAACGTATTGATGCCTCCGGCTATGATATTCGCCTTGAAGTGGATGGCGGCGTCAAAGCCGACAACATTGCGGAAATTGCCGCCGCGGGCGCGGATATGTTCGTTGCAGGTTCCGCTATTTTCGGCCAGCCTGATTATAAAGCGGTGGTTGACCGCATGCGTTCTGAACTGGCTAAGGTAAGTCATGGATAAGTTTCAAAAAATTCGGGGTGTTGCCTTCGATCTCGACGGCACGCTCATCGACACGGCGCTTGGCCTGAGTCAGGCCGTTGATCTGGCGCTTTATGCGCTTGAACTGCCTGTGGCCGGCGAAGATCGCGTTGTCACCTGGATCGGCAACGGCGCAGATATCATGATGCAGCGGGCGCTTAAGTGGTCGCTGAAAGATAAAGAACCCGACCTCGCCCAGCTGAATATGGCGCGCAAACTGTTCGATCGCTTCTATGCGGAAACGGTGGAAGAGGGGAGCTTCTTGTTCCCGGGCGTAGCCGCAACGCTTGCTGCACTGAAAGAAAAAGGCCTGCCGCTCGCCGTCGTCACCAACAAACCCACGCCTTTTGTCACGCCGCTGCTGGAAGATCTGGGCATTGCCCATTATTTCCAGACCATCATCGGCGGGGACGATGTGAAAGAGAAAAAGCCACACCCGGAAGCGCTGTACAAAGTCATGGAAACCCTGGGGCTGGCGGCGGATGAGCTGCTTTTTGTCGGCGATTCCCGTAATGACATTCAGGCTGCACAGGCGGCCGGCTGCCCAAGCGTCGGCCTGACCTGGGGCTATAACTATGGCGAAGCGATTGGGCTGAGCAACCCGGACGTTGTGTTCGATCGTTTCGAAGACTTATTGCCCGCTTTCGGGCTACCACCTTTAGCAAATCAGGAAGCAGAACATGAGTAAGCCCATCGTATTTAGCGGCGCCCAGCCGTCAGGCGAATTAACTATCGGTAACTACATGGGTGCGCTGCGTCAGTGGGTAAACATGCAGGATGATTATCATTGCATTTACTGCATCGTTGACCAGCATGCGATCACCGTTCGTCAGGACCCGACCGCGCTGCGCAAAGCGACGCTGGACACTCTGGCGCTGTATCTGGCCTGTGGCATTGACCCGAAAAAAAGCACCATCTTTGTTCAGTCCCACGTGCCGGAGCACGCGCAGCTGGGCTGGGTGCTGAACTGCTACACCTATTTCGGCGAGCTGAGCCGCATGACGCAGTTCAAGGACAAATCTGCCCGCTATGAAGAAAACATCAACGCCGGCCTGTTTGACTACCCGGTGCTGATGGCCGCAGACATTCTGCTGTATCAGACCAACCAGGTCCCGGTGGGTGAAGACCAGAAACAGCATCTGGAGCTGAGCCGCGACGTGGCCAGCCGCTTCAACGCGCTGTACGGCGACATCTTCAAAGTGCCTGAGCCATTTATTCCTAAGTCCGGTGCCCGCGTGATGTCCCTGCTGGAGCCGACCAAAAAGATGTCCAAGTCTGACGATAACCGCAATAACGTCATCGGCCTGCTGGAAGATCCGAAATCCGTGGTGAAGAAGATCAAGCGCGCGGTAACCGACTCCGAAGAGCCGCCTGTGGTGCGCTACGACGTGAAAGAGAAGGCGGGCGTTTCTAACCTGCTGGACATTCTTTCCGGCGTCACCGGCAAAGCGATTCCTGAGCTGGAAGCCAGCTTTGAAGGCAAGATGTATGGTCATCTGAAGGGCGAAGTGGCGGAAGCCGTGTCCGGTATGCTGACCGAGCTTCAGGAGCGCTATCACCGTTACCGTAACGACGAAGCTTTCCTGCAGCAGGTCATGAAAGAGGGCGCTGAAAAAGCCCGCGCCCGCGCCGGAGAGACGCTGAAAAAGGTCTACGAAGCGATCGGTTTCGTCGCTCATCCATAATCTTTCCCTATGAATAACCCGCCGCCTGGCGGGTTATTTCTTTTTTGTGACTGCATTCTCCTTTTGTCATTTTCCCCTTTGCCATCTATATTCAATTTTATGAAGATATATTCATTCAATAAATTGAAGATAACCGATGAGCCGCAGCTTTATTAAAAAAGAGGGCGTTGCCCAGTCCAGCCTGGCCCGTTATTTACTGGGTGAGAAATGTGGTAACAGGTTGAAAACCATAGATGAATTAGCTGGTGAATGCGGCTTTTCCGTTGGCCTGACGCAGGCCGCGTTGAAGACGCTGGAGAAGGCCGGGGCCGTGAGCGTTGAGCGCCGTGGCCGCAACGGCAGCTACCTGCTGAGCATGGATAACAAAGCCCTATTGGCGTTCGCGGACATCGGCAATGTAGTGTGTGCTATGCCGCTGCCGTACACCCGGCTTTATGAAGGGCTTGCCAGCGGTCTGAAGGCGCAGTTTGACGGGATCCCGTTTTATTATGCCCATATGCGTGGGTCGGATGTTCGCGTGGAATGTCTGCTGAATGGCGTTTATGACCTGGCCGTCGTGTCCAGGCTGGCAGCGGACAGCTACCTCAGCAACCCGGATCTTTTTATCGCGCTGGCGCTGGGGCCGCACACATACGTGGGCGAGCACAAGCTGATTTGCCGCGCCGGGCAGCAGGAGAGCATCCGCCGTATTGGGATTGATCCTCGTTCGGCGGATCAGCGCATCATGACGGATGTGTATTTCTCCGGGCAGGATGTGGAATTGCTTGATGTGTCGTACCACGAGTGTCTGCACAGAATCGCGAAGGGCAGCGTGGATGCGGTGATTTGGAACGTCAGCAACGAAGCCGATTTGACGGCACTGGGGCTGACTGCCCTCCCGTTAAGCGGGGACAAATGCTTCCTGACGGCATCGGAAGCGGTGGTGCTGACGCGAAGTGAAGATATCCCTATTCAGCAATTGCTGAGAACGGTGGTGGATAAGAATGCCCTGCTGGCGCATCAGCAAAGCGTGCTGAGCGGTGAACAGGAACCAAGCTATTGACAGAGGTAATCAGTATGGAAGACCGGCTCAATCTGCTCTGTGAGGCAGGCGTCATCGACCGGGATATTTGTGATGGCATGAAAGTGGTTGTGACGCAGCTGGAGACCCACTGGGCTATTCCGCTGCAGAACGATCAGGGGGCAATGGCCATCACCCACATGGCTAACGCGCTGATGCGCAGCCGCCGTGGGGAAGAGGTGAACCCACTGGATGAAGAGCTGTTGGCGGAGATTAAAACCGACAGCGTCTTTGGTGATGTTGAGCAGGCCCACCACGCATTGCTGGCGCCGTTCAACGTGCAGCTGCATCCGAACGAAGAAGGGTATCTGCTGGCTAACCTGTTCAGCCTGTGGCTGATTCATAAGGGCTAACGGATTTATTTGCAGCGTTTTTTCTTAGCTTAAATATTCAAAAAAATGATTATTTAAGAGGTTTATTTATCAGGTCGCGAGGCAAGGCATGTTTATTGAGGCACTCAAGGCACAGAACCCGGCGTTGATTGATGCGGCCAGAACGCTTTGGCGGCAGGGCGCGGTACTTCCCGATACCTGGATTATCGATGTCGATCAGGTTCTGGAGAACGGCCGGAAACTGCTCGCGGCCGCGCAGAAGCACGGCATCACGCTCTACTTTATGACCAAGCAAATCGGGCGTAATCCCTGGCTTGCCAACAAGCTGATTGAGTTGGGCTTTAAAGGCGCCGTGGCCGTTGATTTTAAAGAAGCCCGCACGCTGCGTGAAGCCAATGTGCCCGTCTCACATGTGGGCCATCTGGTGCAGGTGCCGGTGGCCCTGGTCGAAGAGAATGTGAACGGCGAGACGGAAATCATCACACTTTTCTCGCTGGAAAAAGCCCGCGAAGTGTCCGATGCCGCGCTGGCGAGCGGGCGTGTTCAGGCTGTAATGCTGAAGGTATTCGCCGAGTACGACCGACTTTACCCGGGCCAGGAAGCTGGTTTTCCGCTCGGTGAGCTGGACGGCGTGGTACGTGCCATTCGCGCAATGCCGGGCATTCGGCTTGCCGGGCTGACGCATTTCCCCTGTCTGCTCTGGAACGAAGAGCAGCAACAGACGCAGCCAACCCGCAATTTGATGACGCTGCTGAAGGCGCGGGACTTGCTGCACGAACAGGGGATTGAGATCGAGCAAATCAACGCGCCGTCGGCCTCAAGCTGCAGCACTTTCTCCATTCTGGCCGAGCACGGAGTAACTCATGCCGAACCGGGCCACGCGCTGACCGGCACCATTCCGGCGAACCAGCATGGCGATCAGCCCGAGGCGATAGCCATGCTCTATCTGACAGAAGTTTCCCATCAGTTTCAGGGCAAAAGCTATTGCTTCGGCGGGGGATATTATCGTCGCGGGCATGCGCAGAATGCGCTGGTGTTCAGCCGCGATGTGCAGCCCGAGCAGGCGCGATTGCTGCCGCCAGACAACACCAGCATTGATTATCACCTGGCGCTGGAGGGCGGCTATCCCGTTGGCAGCCCGGTGGTGATGTGCTTCCGCACGCAGATTTTTGTCACCCGCAGCGATGTGGCGCTGGTGTCCGGCATCCAGAGCGGGAACCCGGTGCTCGAGGCGCTGTACGACAGCCTTGGGCATCCGATTCCGGGAGGTCAACATGAGTAAGTTTCTGGTGCTGGTCATAGACAGCTTCGGCGTGGGCGCAATGGACGATGTACCGGACGTCAGGCCGCAGGACATCGGCGCGAATACCTGCGGACATATCCTGCAGCACTTTCCCGACCTGCGTTTACCCACGCTTGAGAAGCTGGGCCTGATTAACGCGCTGGGCTTTACGGCCAATGTGATGCTGCCGAACGCCGATGCCGCGTATGGCACAGCCGCACTGCAGCATGAAGGCGGGGACACTTTTATGGGGCACCAGGAAATTTTGGGCACAAGGCCACAAACGCCACTCCGTATGCCGTTTTCTGCAGTGATCGACGACGTAGAACGTGAACTGGCTGACGCTGGCTGGCAGGTTGAACGCAGAGGTGGCGAGCTGCAGTTTCTGTGGGTAAATCAGGCTGTCGCCGTGGGAGATAACCTTGAGGCCGATCCTGGACAGGTGTTTAACATCAGCGCCAATCTCAGCACCATACCGTTTGAGCAGGTACGCGCCATTGGTGAAGTCGTGCGCCGCTGCGTCAAAGTGGGTCGGGTCATTGCCTTTGGTGGCTTGCTTGAGAGCAGCGAGCAGCTGATTAACGCCGCGGAAGAGAAACAGGGGCTTTATGTCGGCATTAACGCCCCGCGTTCCGGGGTATACAAAAGTGGGTTCCAGGTGGTGCATATGGGCTACGGCGTGGATGCCAGCGTTCAGGCTCCACAGCAGCTGCATCAGGTCGGTGTTAAAACCGTGCTGGTGGGTAAAGTGGCTGATATTGCGATTAACCCGCACGGCATCAGCTACCAGAATCTGGTCGATTCGCAGCGCATTCTTGATATCACCCGGGATGAGCTGAATAAACCTGGCAGCGCCTTTATTTGTACCAACATTCAGGAAACCGATCTGGCGGGCCACGCTGAAGACGTTGCGCGCTACGCCGAGCGGCTTGAGCTGGTAGACAAAAACCTGGCTCTGCTGATGGCCGATATGCAGGTCGGGGATTGCCTGGTCGTCATGGCGGATCACGGAAACGACCCGACGATTGGCCACAGCAAGCACACTCGTGAAAACGTGCCGTTGCTGGTTTGGCAGCCCGGTATAACAGGCACTTATCTGGGCGCACGCGCTACGCTTTCTGATGTCGGCGCCACGGTTTGTGACTTTTTTAGGGCAGCCGCGCCGCAGAACGGAACGTCGTTCCTGCCGCTGCTGAATGTCTCTTCAACAGGTGGAGTGAATCATGACGGGGTATAAGCATATCGATCCATCGGGCTATACCTATGCCCACGAGCATCTTCATATCGATCTTTCCAGCTTCAAGGACAACATCGATTGCCGACTGGATCAGTACGAGCTGATTTGCGGTGAAATGAAGTCACTCTACGCGCAGGGTGTGCGCAATATCATTGAAATGACCAACCGCTACATGGGGCGCAACCCCCAGTTCCTGCTGGATATCATCCGTGATACCGGAATGAACGTGATGGCCTGCACCGGTTACTACCAGCACGATTTCTTCCCGCCGCACGTGGCCACCACGCCGGTTAAAGTGCTGGCGCAGGAGATGATCGATGAAATAGAAATTGGCATCGACGGCACGGCGTTAAAAGCGGGAATCATCGCGGAAATAGGCTCCAGCGTGGACGTTATCACCCCGGTGGAGAAGCGAGTTTTCCAGGCGGCAGCCATCGCGCATCATGAAACCGGCAGGCCGATTTCAACCCATACGTCATTCAGCACCATGGGCCTTGAGCAACTGGCGCTTCTGAAGTCATGGTGCGTGGATCTTTCCCGCGTCACCGTCGGGCACTGCGACCTGAAAGACAATCTGGACAACATCCTGCGGATGATTGATCAGGGCGCCTACGTCCAGTTCGATACCATCGGCAAAAACAGCTATTACCCGGACGAAAAACGCATTGCGATGCTGAGCGCGCTTAAAGATCGCGGACTGCTCGACCACGTCATGCTGTCGATGGACATTACTCGTCGCTCCCATTTGAAAGCGAACGGCGGGCCAGGTTTTAACTATTTGCTTACCACGTTTGTGCCGATGCTGCTGGAGGCCGGTTTCAGCCAGCCAGACGTCGATTTGATGTTACGTGACAACCCCTCTGTCTTTTATAAGTAAGGATTTCCCATGAAAAAGATCGGTGTCGCTGGCCTACAGCGCGAACTCATCAAACAAACCATCGAAACCGCCGCGCCGGGCAGCTTCGAAGTGTTTATCTATAACGACATGGACGCCGCGCTGAAGGTGAAATCCGGCCAGCTTGATTACTACATTGGGGCCTGTAATACCGGGGCAGGTGCGGCATTGTCTATCGCCATCGCGGTGATTGGCTACAACCGCAGCTGCACCATCGCTAAGCCCGGCATTAAAGCGAAAGAAGAGCAAATTGCCCGCCTGGTTTCAGAAGGCAAAGTGGCGTTTGGTCTCTCCGTTGAGCATATCGAGCACGCCATCCCGTTGCTCGTTAATTACTTAAAATAAAGGCATCCGTATGGAATTCTACCTTCACCTTGTTGTTGTTGCCTTGCTGACCGGGATGACGGCTTTACTGGCGCACCGCTCCGCGGCGGTGTTCCATGACGGGATTCGACCGATTCTGCCGCAGCTTATTGAAGGCAATATGAACCGCCGCGAGGCGGGGAGTATCGCTTTCGGCCTGAGCATCGGTTTTGTGGCTTCCGTCGGGATCTCCTTCACCCTGAAAACCGGGCTGCTTAACAGCTGGCTGCTGTTCCTGCCGACCGACATCCTCGGCGTGCTGGCGGCCAACAGCGTGCTGGCGTTTGGGCTGGGTGCCGTTTGGGGGATCCTGATCCTGACCTGCCTGGTGCCGGTCAACCACCTGCTGACCGCGCTGCCGGTAGATGTTCTCGGCTCGTTGGGTGAGCTGAGTTCTCCGGTAGTATCTGCCTTTGCGCTATTCCCGTTGGTCGCGATTTTCTACCAGTTTGGCTGGAAGAACAGCCTGTTCGCGGCGGTGGTTGTGCTGCTGACTCGCGTGCTGGTGGTGCGTTTCTTCCCGCAGCTGAACCCGGAGTCGATCGAGATTTTCGTGGGTATGATTATGCTGCTGGCGATTGCGATTTTTCAGGATCTGCGCTCCCGGGATAAACATGAACACGATGCTCACGGGCAGTCGGTGTTTGAAGAACGGACGTCCCGTATTATCAAGAATTTGCCGTATATCGCCATCGTTGGTGGGCTGATCGCCACCGTTGCCAGCATGAAGCTGTTTGCGGGCAGCGAGGTCTCCATCTTTACGCTGGAAAAAGCCTACAAGGTTGGGCTGGATCCGACCCAGTCTCAAAGCCTGATTGATCAGGCCGCACTGGCTGAGTTTATGCGTGGCCTGGGCTTTGTGCCGATGATTGCCACGACGGCGCTGGCGACCGGCGTTTATGCCGTGGCCGGGTTCACCTTTGTATTCGCCGTCGGCTACCTGATTGCTAACCCGCTACTCGCTTTTGTGGTCGGGGCGCTGGTGATTTCCGCTGAAGTCCTGCTGCTGCGCTCTATCGGGAAATGGCTGGGCCGCTATCCTTCGGTGCGTAACGCCTCGGACAACATCCGCAACGCGATGAACATGCTGATGGAGATGGCGCTGCTGATTGGCTCTATCTTTGCTGCCATCAAAATGGCGGGTTATACCGGCTTCACCCTTGCGACAGCGCTGTACTTCCTGAACGAATCGCTGGGTCGCCCGGTGCAGAAAATGGCCGCGCCGGTTGTGGCGGTGATGATAACCGGCATTGTGTTGAATATTCTGTTCTTCTGCGGCCTGTTTATCCCGGCCTAAGGGGGGTATGTGGAAAGCTGGCCATTGCAAAGCCTGAGCCTGGCTCAGGCCCAGCAGAAGCAGTTCGCCCTGGTGGATATCATCTGCCGGCATTTTCCTGGGGCTGATTTTCTGAGCCTGGGGGATATCGGCCTGGTGCCCGGTCTGAATCAGCCCAGCACCACGCAGCGGGTTGAGGCCGTTCTGGCTGATTTCTTCTCTGCGCCAGCCGCCGCGCTGGTGCAGGGAGCCGGCACCGGGGCTATTCGTAGCGGGCTGGTGGCATTGCTAAACGCTGGCGATAAGCTGCTGATTCATCAGGCTCCGCTGTACCCAACCACGGCGGTTATCGCCGAACAGATGGGGCTCGAGCTGATTCGGTCAGATTTCAATACGTTAAATGATGTGGAAGCCGCTATTGCGGCTCATCGTCCGGCTGCAGCTTTGATTCAGCATTCCCGCCAGACATTGGATGACGCCTATTCATTGGCTGATGTGGTGGCCTGTTTTAATCGCCACGCTTTGCCGTCGCTGGCCGACGATAATTATGCGGTGATGAAGGTCGACAACATCGGCTGCGAGTGTGGAGCCACGCTGTCGACCTTCTCCTGCTTTAAGTTATTCGGCCCGGTGGGCGTTGGCGTTGTGGTCGGTGATAAATCGGCCGTTCAGGCTGTGCGTCAGAGCATGTACTCCGGCGGCAGTCAGGTGCAGGGCTTCCAGGCTATGGAGGTGCTGCGCGGGTTAGTCTTCGCCCCGGTGATGCATGCCGTTCAGGCGCAGGTGAACGATGCGCTGGTTGCGTTATTGTCTCAGGGCGCTGTGCCTCAGGTTAAAAGTGCATTTATCGCCAATGCGCAGTCGAAGGTGCTGCTGGTGGAGTTTCATCGACCTATTGCCGAAAAAGTGTTGGCGGCCGCACAAAAGCTGGGTGCATTACCTTATCCGGTAGGCGCAGAATCTAAGTATGAAATCCCGCCGCTTTTTTATCGGCTTTCCGGGACCTTTAGACAGTCTGAGCCGGAGCTGGAAAAGCGGATGATCCGCATCAACCCGAACCGCAGCGGCGCAGAAACCGTGTTAAGAATTTTGCGGGAAAGCTGTGCAGAGGCAGAAAAGTAAAAGGGAGGCTGGTGCCTCCCTTGGTATTTAATGGTTTGAGAACCAGTTTAGCCTGTCACGAAGGCTCACCACTCGACCTACAATAATCAGCGCCGGGCTGCCAACCTGGGTGGCCAGCTCGCCTAATTGGTTTAGGGTGCCGTCCACAACGCGCTGATTCACCGCCGTGCCGTTTTCTACCAGCGCAACCGGCATGCTCTCTTCCATCCCGTGGGCGATCAACTGCTGCTGAATAGCCGAGGCCTGATTAAGCCCCATGTAAAACACTAGCGTTTGTTTCTCTGCCGCCAGGTTAGCCCAGTCGAGTTCGCCTCCGGTTTTCAAATGGCCGGTGACCAGGCGCACGCTTTGCGCGTAATCCCGGTGAGTAAGCGGAATGCCTGAGTAGGCGGAACAGCCGGAAGCTGCGGTGATCCCCGGCACGACAGAGAACGGAATTCCGCCGTTGCACAGCGTTTCCAGCTCTTCACCGCCGCGCCCGAAGATAAACGGATCGCCGCCTTTCAGGCGAACTACGCGTTTACCTTTTTGCGCCTCCCGCAGCAGGATTTGGTTAATCTCTTCCTGCGGCACGCAGTGGTAGCCCGCCCGCTTGCCGACAAACACGCGGTCTGCATCGCGGCGGACCAGATTCATGATGTCGTCCGACACCAGGCGGTCATAAACTACAACATCGGCCTGCTGAATTTGCTGCAGGCCTTTCAGCGTCAGCAAGCCAGCATCGCCGGGGCCAGCGCCAACCAGCACCACTTCACCGCGGTGATCGAGCGGGGTGGAGAACAGCGATTCCGTCTCTTTTTCAACGGCAAGCTGGTCTTCGTTGGCCAGATACTGCGCCAGGCGATCGTTAGTGAAAAATTTCTCCCAGAAGCGGCGGCGCTCGCCCATGGTGGCAAAAGTTTGTTTCACTCGGCCACGCAGAGTACCTGCAAAAGCGGCGATTTTACCCAGATGCAGTGGCAGGCTGGCTTCCAGCTTTTCGCGCAGCAGTCGGGCCAGAACAGGGGACGTGCCGCCGGAAGAGACGGCGACCATCAGCGGGGAGCGGTCGATAATCGACGGCATAATGAAGCTCGCCTGTTTCGGCGCATCCACCACGTTGCAGAAGATCCGGCGGGATTCAGCGGCGTCGCTAACCTGCTGATTCACCTCATCGTTGTCGGTGGCGGCAATTGCCAGCCAGCTTTCGTCCAGCAGCGTTTCAGAGAACGCCCCTTCGGCCAGCGTCAGCATATTTTGCTCAGCCCACACCCTAAACTGTGGGCTGAATTCGAGGGCGTTAAC
Organism: Enterobacter sp. TMH.L2; assembly: GCF_050847315.1. Lineage (NCBI taxonomy): Bacteria > Pseudomonadati > Pseudomonadota > Gammaproteobacteria > Enterobacterales > Enterobacteriaceae > Enterobacter > Enterobacter sp. TMH.L2. The sequence goes on from NZ_CP193791.1 coordinate 214,462, forward strand.
GGTGATGTGCGCACCTGCCTCCAGCAATAAACGCGCTTTGCGTTCAGCGACATCGCCACCGCCTACCAGCAGGCAGGCGCGGCCACGTAACTGACAAAATATCGGCAGGTGATCCACGGTCAATCCTCAATTAATTACGTGCGGTTTCCGCTGCGCCTGCGGCGGCAGGCTGCGGGCGTTCGGCTTTCGGCGTAGCATACCAATAACCCAGACCCATGAATACCACGCCGGAAAGGGTGTTCCCCAGCGTGACCCACAGCAGGTTATGGCCGATGCCGGACAGCGTGTAAGCCTCGCTATGATGACCAAACCAGGACAGGGCAAACAGCGTCATGTTGGCGATGGAGTGCTCGTAGCCGGAGGCAATAAATGCCAGCAGGCACCACCAGATTGCGATGAACTTCGCCGCCCCTTCGGTGCGAATTGCCATCCAGATTGCCAGGCAAACCAGCCAGTTACACAGCGCCCCTTTAAAGAACAGCACCATCGCTGGTGCAGTGGTTTTTGCCAGCGCGACGGCGTGCACGATACTGGTATCTACCGGTAGCAGACTACCGCCGCCCCAGCTATACAACAGCGCGACAAATACCGAGCCGACCAGGTTGCCCAGCCAGGTTTGCGGCAGAATCGCCCACATCTGGCCGTGAGAGATGGTGCCGGCTTTCACGCCGAAGGTCAGGAACATGGTGTGCCCGGTGAACAGCTCGGAACCGGCGATAATCACCAGCGTCAGGGCGATCCCGAAGGTCGCCCCCATCACCAGCGGACGAATGGCCGGATCGAGTAAATTACCGAGGGTGAAAATCAGGATGATGCCAAGGCCAACGTAGGCCCCAGCCATGGCGGAACTGACCCAGAAGCCCAGAGGATTTGTCTGCGAGAGACGGTTAATGCGCGCGGCATTCGCTGCACACTTATTGATGGTGTCGGTGAACATTTTTGCTATCCCAATGAAGTTAAAAAATAAAAATTAAAAAAAAACTGATTTCCCCTCACCCTAACCCTCTCCCTGGGGAGAGGGGATCGCCGGAGAAGCCTTTGTGACTTTCTCCCTCTCCTGGAGGGAGAGGGCCGGGGTGAGGGCGAATGGATTACGCTTTTATCTGCACCAGCCCGTCCTGCACGCGCGCTTCATAGTGCGGTACGGAACGGCTTTCATCTTCCAGGCACAGGCCGTCCCGCAGGCGGAAGTGCTGCTTTTTCAGCGGGCTGGCAACCCACAGCTCGGCCTGATGTTCTGCAATCAGTCCGCGGGAAAGCACGCTGGCTTCAAAGAACGGGTCGATATTACTGATGGCGTAAACCTGCTCGTCTTTACGCGGGCGGAAAATAGCCACCTGCGCCGAACCGACGAGGGCGCAAACGCCGGTTGCTGGCAGGATATCGTCTAGCTGACAAACGGTTGTCCACTGGCTCATGCGTGTTCCTCCACTTCTACCAGAGTGACCGGAATACGCTCATGCGGCGTGGCCGGACGGTGTTGATCGCGCTCGCTAACAATTTGCACATTCGGGTCGCGCTGCGGGCTGTTGATAAAGTGTTTGAAGCGAACCTGCGCCTGCGGCGTGTTCACAGTTTCCGTCCACTCGCAGATTACTTTTTCGCGCAGGCGGTTAAGCTCCGTTTCAAGCTGATCGTTCAGGCCCAGCTTGTCATCGACAATCACGCTACGCAGGTAATCAATGCCGCCTTCCAGGTTTTCCAGCCAGACGGAAGTACGGGTAAGTTTGTCGGCGGTGCGGATGTAGAACATCATGAAGCGGTCGAGATACTTGATGATGGTGTCGCGGTCGAGGTCCGCCGCCAGCAGGTCCGCATGGCGCGGTTTCATGCCGCCGTTACCACACACATACAGGTTCCAGCCCTTCTCCGTGGCGATAATACCCACGTCTTTGCCCTGCGCTTCCGCACATTCGCGGGTACAGCCGGAGACACCAAACTTCATTTTGTGTGGGGTGCGGATGCCTTTGTAGCGGTTTTCCAGCTCGACGCCAAAGCCTACGCTGTCGCCTACGCCGTAGCGGCACCAGGTGCTGCCGACGCAGGTTTTCGCCATACGCAACGCTTTGGCATAGGCGTGGCCGGTTTCGAACCCGGCTTCAATCAGCTGACGCCAGATTTCTGGCAAATCGTCCTTTTGTGCGCCGAACAGGCCGATGCGCTGAGAGCCGGTGATTTTGGTATACAGGTTGTATTCGCGGGCGATACGACCCACTTCCATCAGTCCCTCAGGCGTGATTTCGCCGCCTGCCGAGCGCGGGATCACCGAGTAGGTGCCGTCTTTCTGAATGTTGCCGAGGAAGTTATCGTTGGTGTCCTGCAGCGGCGTCAGCTCAGGCTGCAGGACGTAGTCGTTCCAGCAGGAAGCCAGCAGCGAACCCACGGTGGGTTTACACACTTCGCAGCCGTAACCCTTGCCGTATTTGTGCAGCAGCTGGTCGAAGGATTTGATTCCTTCCACGCGGATCAGGTGGTACAGCTCCTGGCGCGAGAAGGCAAAGTGTTCGCACAGGTTGTTGTTCACTTCGATACCGGCTTTGGCCAGCTCGGCGTTCAGCACCTGAGTCACCAGCGGGATACAGCCACCGCAGCCGGTCCCTGCCTTGGTTTCGGCCTTCAGCGCCGCCACGGTGTGGCAGCCTTTGTTGATGGCTTTGATCAGGTCGCCTTTGGTGACGTCAAAGCAGGAGCAGATCTGCGCGCTTTCCGGCAGCTTATCGACGCCGATAGACGGTTTGCCGCTGCTGGCGTGTGCCGGCAGGATCAGCGCATCCGGGTTTTCCGGCAGCTCAATTGCGTTCAGCACCAGCTGCAGCAGGTTGCCGTAGTCGCTGGTGTCGCCCACCAGTACGGCACCAAGCAGGGTTTTATTGTCTTCGCTAACTACCAGGCGCTTGTAAACCTCTTTGCTTTCATCGAGGTAAACGTAGCTGCGGGCGTTAGGCGTGCGGGCGTGCGCATCGCCAATGCCGCCGACATCAACGCCGAGCAGTTTCAGCTTGGCGCTCATGTCGGCGCCTTCAAAGGTGTTTTCCGTGCCGAGCAGGTGGTCGGCCGTGACCTGAGCCATTTTATAACCCGGCGCAACTAGCCCAAAAACGCGGTTATTCCAGCTGGCACACTCCCCGATGGCATAAATATCCGGATCGGAAGTCTGGCACTTATCGTTGATGGTGATCCCGCCGCGCTGGGCCGTTTCGAGCCCGCATTGCGTAGCCAGCTTGTCCTGCGGACGAATACCGGTGGAGAAGACGATGAAATCCACTTCCAGCTCGCTGCCGTCAGCAAAACGCATTGTTTTACGGGCTTCAGTGCCCTGCTGGACGATTTCCTGGGTGTTTTTGCCGGTATGCACACGCACGCCCATGCGCTCGATTTTGCTGCGCAGTTGTTCGCCGCCCATGCGGTCAAGCTGCTCGGCCATCAACATTGGCGCGAATTCGATAACGTGGGTTTCCACGCCAAGGTTTTTCAGCGCCCCGGCCGCTTCCAGCCCCAGAAGGCCACCGCCGACGACGGCCCCGCGTTTGCTGCGGCGGGCGCAGGACTCAATGGCATTAAGGTCTTCGATGGTGCGGTAAACGAAGCAGTCCTGGGTTTCAGAGCCTTTAATCGGCGGGATCCACGGGTAAGAACCTGTCGCCATCACCAGTTTGTCGTAATAAACGGTGCGGCCGGTATTGGAATGGATCACTTTTTCCTGGCGATTGATGGTGATGGCACGTTCGCCAACCAGCACTTTTACGCCATGTTTTTCGTAGTAGCCGTCGCGGACAAGGGAGAGTTCTTCAGCGGTATGATGGGAGAAATAAGAAGAAAGGTGTACGCGATCGTAGGCTTTACGCGGCTCTTCACAAAATACGGTGATGTCGAACTGGTCCGGCGGGGCCTTATCAAGTAAGTCTTCGATAAAGCGATGGCCAACCATGCCATTACCGATAACTGCGATTCTGACTTTGCTCATAATTGCCTCAATTTCTTTTCTATTACCGCCTACCTTAACGATTCAGCTGTGGTGATTATTGATGCAAATCAAATGCGCCTTTATATACCCATTAAGAGGTATATCATTGATTTTGATGTGCTTTTGTAAGTTATGGAATTGTCTGGTTTTCCGCCAGTAGCAGGCGTTAGAGGATATTCAGTTCAGCAAAGGGTTCGCGCGGAGCCGGGCAACAATCAAGTCAACAAAAGTGCGTACTTTGGCGGAAGCGTGGCGGCCTTCGGTATGCACCACATGTATGGGGAGTGGCTCAAGCTCGTATTCGCTCAGTACGATTTGCAGTTCCCCCTCGTGCAGGGCTGGCGCTATCTGATAATCCAGGACTCGCGTCAGCCCCCAGCCTGCTTTTGCGGTGGCAATCGATGACTCGTTGTTGTTGCACTGGAGCGCGGCGTTGATCATGACGCGTTGTTCACCCGCAAAGCGCCACTCCGGTGAGGCCCAGGCACTGGCCGAAGAGACAATACGGTGGTTTTTGAGGTCCGCAGGTGTCAACGGTGTGCCATTTTTTTCCAGGTAACCTGGGGAAGCGCAAACGACCCGGCGCACGGTGCCGACTTTGGTTGCCGTCAGCCCTGAATCGGGCAAATGCCCAATGCGAACGGCGACATCGATTCCTTCTTCGATGATGTTTACCTGGCGATCAACGAACAGTGACCGGGCGCGCATGGTTGGCCACGCATCAAGATAATCAGTGATCGCCGGCAAGACGAATTTCTGGCCGAACAGCACAGAGGCGGTAACCGTCAGGATCCCAGATGGCGTGGCATAGGAGCCTGCCGCTGCCGCCTCGGCTTCCTCTATGCTGGTGAGAATCGTGCGGCAGTCGTTGAGATATCGCAGGCCAGGTTCGGTCAGCTTCACTGTGCGAGTGGTGCGGATAAACAGTCGGGTTCCGATGACCTCTTCCAGGGCAGTAATCGCACGTGTGACCACTGGCGCACTGATATGGAGCTGGCGTGCCGCAGCGGCAAAACTCTCGGTTTCTGCGACTTTGACGAAAATTTTCATCGCCTGCCAACGATCCATGCGCAACCTCATCACCTGCCTGAAAGGAATTTCAGTATCGGGTATTCGCCGGGTATGGCGCAATCCCGGTATTACAGCTCAAGCTGAATGCGGTTTTCTTCTCCCGCAGGCAGCTGCGCCGGAACTGCGCAGCAAATCAGGACCTCATCATCTGCCGTGCTTGCGGACGGTATTTTCGGGTAGGTGACTGAGCCTTTAAGGAGTTTAGTCCGGCAGGTTCCGCAGTGGCCTTCCCGGCAGCTGAATTCCGGACTTAATCCGCGGGCTTCGGCCAAGTCTAAAAGCGAACCTGAATCCGGCATCCAGCGAGCCTCTTTTAGCGATTGCATAAAAGCAACTGGCACGGGGCTGGTGGCCGGAGGCAGGGCGTCAGATTTTGGCATTTGGCTGGCTGTGGTGCGAACCAACGCTGAGGGACCAAAGGCTTCGGCATGGATTCTGTCATCGCCGATGTTGTATTTCCGCAGTCCGTCATAGAGAGATTGGGTGAACGCCGCCGGGCCGCAAATATAGAAATCGTAGTCGTTAAACTGCAGACGGCTCGTGAGCAGCGACATATCAATATGACCATGCACGTCATAGTCTTTATCTGGCCGGGCATCGCCTGGCTGGCTGAGGACGCGAATCGCCTGCACGGCGCCTTTAGCCGCCGCGACCAGTTCGCCAATCTCGTGAGTAAAAGGTAAATCTTCCAGCTGTCTTGATGCCTGGAACAAAAAGGTTTGTCGAATACGTTGTTTGCGTAACCCTTCATAGACAATGTGCCGCAGCATGGCGAGCATCGGGGTAATGCCGACGCCGCCTGCCAACAGGACGGCCGGACGTGGCTCGTGGGCATTCAGAGTGAAATTACCCGCCGGAGCTCGGACGTCAATGCTATCGCCAATGGAAACGCTGTCGTGCAAGTGCCGGGAGACACTTCCGTCCCGCTTAACGCTGATGCGGTAAAAAGCATCTGAGGGAGCCGAGGAAAGTGTGTAAGTGCGGATAACCGGCGCCTCTGCGCCATCAGGCTTCACGCGAATGGGTAAATGCTGCCCGGCGAGATGAGGCAGCAGGCCAGCATCGTCGTCAGGTTGAAGATAGAAAGATCGAATCGAGCGGCTCTCATCCTCAATCTTCGCCACGCGAAAAGGCCGCCAGCGGGTGGCGAGTTCCGTCGCTTTCAGGCGGTTGCTGGCTGCCTGCCAGTCTCCGGTCATCAGCGAATGAGGAGAAAGCCCCTCGGCTTCAAACTTCCAGCGCAGCGCCAGCGCGTTGCGGCGGCGTACAACCCGACGGGCTTTAAACGTCCATAGCCGTTCTGCGCCCTGGAAGGCGGCGATTTCCGGTGAGTCCAGAATGACTTTTGCTTCGCCGGTCATTTGCAGCATGTCGCCGGTGTTAAAGTCCACGAACAGCAGGCCAGCCTGGCCGTTAAGCAGGATGTTACCGAGCGTGGCAAAAAAGAGATTGCCGTTGAAATCGGGAATGGTCAGCGTGCCGTCGTCGCCGACCCGGATGAAGCCCGGTTTGCCGCCGCGGTGGGAAACGTCGGCCTGTCGCTTACCTTCTCTTCCGGCCCAGGAAGCGACAAAAAAGGCATCAGCTGCCTGAATCATTGCGCTTGCTTCAGCGTCCAGCCCCGGAAGGGTCTCTACCGTACCACCTGCATGACTACCGGGCGCGCGGCTAAAAGTGAACTCGCGGAGCTGAATATAGCGCGGGCAGTTGCCAAAGCTTTGGTCGACCTCGACCTGAAAACCGTTGTCCGTTTGCAGGAGCGTGCCGTTCATCCGGTTACGCCGCCGGGTATGAAGCTCGATTCCCAGCAGGCCAATGGAGGCGCGATCCCGTATTCCTTCGGCGGCCGGATCTTCCGTTGTCAACGACGCCGCAATTGTCAGACGGGTCGACGTCGGAGATGTGATAAAACCGGGATCGCCTTCCAGAAGTGTTGCCCACGCTTCACCATTCTGAGAGATGCTGCCGATGACGATAAAAGGCAGCTGAGCGTAGAAGTCACGATGCTGCTCGGGCATGTGATCGCGTATCACTCGCTGGCCTACCTCCGCCATGCGTTCGGTTACGCCGACCTTGTCCTGAAGGAATATTTCACCTTCATGCCAGACGGACTTCTTCGCCAGCTTATCGCTCATTTATTTGCTCTCCCCGGAAGATCGAGATCAGGCGACGGCGTTCAGACCGGCGGCCGTTTTCACGAAAGGCACAAATCCCGGCAGTGCTTCGATACGGCGCAGGAAGGCGTTAACGGCCGGGTAATCAGAAAGATCAACATTCCCTTCAGGTGCGCTGGAGGTGTAGCTGTAAATGGCAACGTCGGCGATGGTCGGGTGGTCGCCGACCAGCCATTCACGGCCGGCAAGATGTTGCTCAAGTCGCCCCAGGACCACGTGTGCCCGGGCAATCACCTCATCGGGATTAAATTTTGCGCCGAAAACCGTCACCAGGCGCGCAGCTGCCGGACCAAAAGCGAGGTCTCCCGCCGCGACGGAAAGCCAGCGTTGAACGGCTGCCGCACCCTGCGGGTCTTCCGGTAACCATGCACTTTGGCCGCTTTTTTTCGCCAGGTAGACAAGAATGGCATTGGAGTCAGGGATCAGCGTGCCTTCGTCATCCAGCAGTGGCACCTGTCCAAACGGGTTAAGCGCCAGGTATTCCGGCTGTTTGTTGGCGCCCGTTTTCAGATCCAGTTCAACAACTTCATGGGGGAGACCGAGCAGGGAAATGAATAAGCGTGCGCGGTGGGCATGGCCTGAGAGAGGGAAGCTATAGAGTTTCATGCTTAGAGTCCTGATTGGCTGAGCGGGAAGATCCCCGAACGATGCAAACAGGTTGCCACAGGCAATAATGGGCAGGAATAAGCCTTATCGGTAATTCATTATTGCGAAAAACGTAATAATAGCGGGAGGGAGAGTGAAAGAACCCTCTCCCCGTTAAAGGAGAGGGTGAGTCGCAGGACTATCAGTGTGCCGCAGCCTCTGCGCCATGGCGGCGGTGCCTGGTGACGAACCCAAGCAGCAGGCACATGACGAAGACGACAGCGTACAGGCCATTGGCGGTGTGCAGAGCAGCCAGAGGGCCACTGTGCGCCACGATTGGACCAGTGACGATGAAGGTCAGCATGGTGCCCACGGTGCCGCAGGTCAGGACAAAGTTAACCAGTTTCGGGGAAGAGACTTTGGTCTGCTGTGAACCCAGGGTGATGATCGTGGTGTAAATGGCGCTGGAGAAGAAACCAAGCGACAGAATAAACCAGGCCAGATGAGCCGGATCACCGTGGTTGAACAGGTACATCAGCACGGTGGCTGCCCCGGCGAGCACGGTCAGAATGCGCTGCAGGTCGAAGAAACGCAGGATGAAGCTGAACGCCCACATGCCGAACATGTAAGACATCCAGAAGTCACTCACCAGCTTACCGGCATCGTTGATGCTCATGCCCAGGCCTTTGGCATATTCCGGAACCCAGGAAATAAAGCCCAGCTGGCCGAGGATGTAGCACAGCGCCGCGATGGACAGGAACAGCACGCCGATGCCCCATTTTTCTTTGGTGACAGGCTGGTCGTCTTTCTTCGCATGTTTGCCCAGCGCCGGGAATTCACAGCCCAGGGTCAGCAGGAAGATAGCGACATAGACCAGGCCGATACATACGTAGACCCAGTACCAGTTGATGCTGCGAGCCAGCAGAATAGCGGCGACCATCGGGAAAATCATCCCGGCCATGCTGAAGAAGGAGTCGGTAAACAGCAGGCGGGAACCGCGCTGACGCCCTTCATACATATGGGTGATCAGGAAGGTACCAATCGACATGGTTATCCCGCTCACAAGGCCCAGTACGAACATGGATGCGGAGAAGATAGCCAGGTTATGACCGAAGATCAGGCCAGCGACGGCCAGCACCATCAGCAGGAAACCAAAGCGCAGCTGGGTTTTCAGCGGCACGATTTCCATCAGCCAGGCGTTCAGGAAGATAGAGATTAAAATACCGGCATTAAGGAACGTAAAAGTATTACTCATGCTGGACACCGGCAGATTAAAGTACTCTGCGATGTTTCCCATCACCATCCCGGTGACGATCACCAACGCGCCAGTCAGGGCGTAGGAGAAGAAGCTAATCCATAAGAGCTTGGTTCGGTTGCTGTTAGTCATAACGAGCCTGTGCAAGGAAATGTAAAGCGCATTGACAGCGCGGCGGACGGGCAGATTTTAGTCATTTGCGTGATCTATTTAAATGAATTATGAATTTATTGCTGAAATAAACTGACTGAATCATGAGGTGTGTCACATATTTCAATCTATTTCAGCGTGTTGGCGCGGCAACTCGTTGATTTGCGTGTAAGTAAAAAACCGTAAATGGCTGGCGTCGGCTGCGGTGCCTCTTTACAATCAAGCCACTTGCTTCACTCACTGCCTTCGTAAGGAATTGTTCATGCTCAAATCGACACTGGCGGCTGTTGCAGCTGTATTCGCCCTCTCTGCGCTTTCACCTGCGGCGCTGGCTGCAAAAGGCGATCCGCACGTCCTGTTGACCACCTCGGCTGGCAATATTGAGCTTGAGTTAAATAGCCAAAAAGCGCCGGTTTCGGTCAAAAACTTCGTGGATTACGTCAACAGCGGTTTTTATAACAACACGACCTTCCACCGCGTAATCCCGGGCTTTATGATTCAGGGCGGCGGTTTCACCGAAGATATGAATCAGAAGCAGCCTAACCCGCCTATCAAAAACGAAGCGGACAATGGCCTGCGCAATACCCGCGGCACCATTTCTATGGCGCGCACCGCAGACAAAGACAGCGCCACCAGCCAGTTCTTTATCAATGTGGCCGATAATGCCTTCCTGGATCACGGCCAGCGTGACTTTGGCTACGCCGTATTTGGTAAAGTGGTCAAAGGTCTGGACGTTGCCGATAAAATTTCCCAGGCGCCAAGCCATGACGTCGGCCCGTACCAGAATGTGCCGACTAAACCTATCGTGATTCTTTCCGCGAAGGTCCTGCCTTAAGTATTTCTGCGCGGGCCTCAATCGCCCGCGCTACGCCTTCCCTGAAGCAGAGAATTTCAATAAGTGGTGAGCCTGGCGTTGGAAAGCGACTAGAATAGCGCGTTCTTTTTTGCCCTGGAGCTGCCATGTTACTGCTTATCGACAACTATGATTCCTTCACCTGGAACCTCTACCAGTATTTTTGCGAACTGGGTGAGGAGGTGTTGGTTAAGCGTAACGATGAAATTGGGCTGGACGATATTGAGCGCCTGACCCCTGACAAGTTGGTGATCTCTCCAGGCCCTTGTACCCCGACCGAGGCAGGTATTTCACTTGCCGCCATTAATCACTTTGCCGGGCAGCTACCGATTCTTGGCGTTTGTCTCGGACATCAGGCTATTGCGCAGGTGTTTGGGGCGGCTATCGTGCGGGCCGAACAGGTGATGCATGGCAAAACCTCCGCCATCAGCCATAACGGCAGCGGCGTATTCCGTGGGCTGAATAATCCGCTGACCGTGACGCGCTATCATTCGCTGCTCATTGATCCCGATACTCTGCCTGACTGTTTTGAGGTCACGGCCTGGACGGACAAACAGGAAATCATGGGCATCCGTCACCGCTCGCTGGATCTTGAGGGCGTGCAGTTCCACCCGGAAAGTATTCTCAGCGAGCAGGGGCATGCGCTGCTGGCGAATTTCCTCCAGAGATGAATTGTCACTTGCCTGTTTTTGGTTTTTTATGCATATTTCGTGATTATATTTTCATTGGTGTCTAACGCATAAAAACGGGTGGGGAATAAATGACAACTGAACAATCAGCGGTTACGCGGGCAACCTTCGATGAAGTGATTCTGCCGATTTATGCACCAGCAGAATTTATTCCAGTGAAAGGGAAAGGCAGCCGCGTGTGGGACACCGCCGGGAAGGAGTACGTGGATTTTGCCGGAGGCATCGCCGTGACCGCACTGGGGCATTGTCACCCTGCGCTGGTGGAGGCGCTGAAAACCCAGGGTGAAACCCTGTGGCACACCAGCAACGTTTTTACTAATGAGCCCGCCCTGAAACTTGCCCGTAAGCTGATTGATGCCACCTTTGCCGAGCGCGTCGTCTTCATGAACTCCGGTACGGAAGCGAACGAGACGGCTTTCAAGCTGGCTCGCTATTATGCTTCGACCCGCCATAGCCCGTACAAAAGCAAAATCATCGCCTTCTACAATGCGTTTCACGGGCGTTCGCTGTTCACCGTTTCCGTGGGGGGACAGGCTAAATACTCCGACGGCTTCGGCCCGAAACCTGCCGATATTATTCATGTGCCGTATAACGACCTCGCGGCGGTGAAAGCGGTGATGGACGATCATACCTGCGCGGTGGTGGTGGAGCCGATTCAGGGCGAGGGTGGCGTGACCGCCGCGACGCCGGAATTCCTGCAGGGGCTGCGCGATTTGTGTGATGAGCACCAGGCGCTGCTGGTCTTTGATGAAGTGCAGTCCGGCATGGGCCGCACGGGCGAGCTTTTCGCTTACATCAACTACGGCGTCACGCCAGATATTCTGACCAGCGCCAAAGCGCTTGGCGGTGGTTTCCCGGTAAGTGCTATGCTGACCACCCATGAAATTGCCTCCGCGTTCCACGTCGGCAGCCACGGTTCTACCTACGGCGGCAACCCATTGGCCTGTGCGGTGGCCGGGGCGGCTTTCGATATCATCAACACGCCGGAAGTCCTCAAAGGTGTGGCGGACAAACGTCAGCTTTTCGTTGAACAACTGCAAAAGATAAACGCACAGTTCGATCTGTTCAGCGACATTCGCGGCATGGGGCTGTTGATTGGTGCAGAGCTTAACGAGAAGTACAAAGGGCGCGCCCGCGAGTTTCTCTACGCTGGCGCGGCAGAAGGTGTGATGGTATTGAACGCCGGGCCGGACGTTATGCGCTTCGCGCCTTCGCTTATTGTCGAGGACGCGGATATCCTGGAAGGGATACAGCGCTTCGCCAAAGCGGTTGCCAGCGTGGTAGCCAGCTAAGGCTAACCCGAGCGTCGCAGACGGCGGTTGAGCCAGATCCCATGATGAGGCCGCTGGCGCCAGGCGACCGAGGAGATGGTATGCATGGTGTTCAGGTGGCCAATAATCCGCTGTAAATGCTGCTCCATGGTGCTTAACGGCCCCGTGGGCAGCGTGTCCGATTCCAGGATATTCGTGTCGTTCGACCCGCCAGGCCCGTCATACTCCAGCCTTTGCTGGCACCGCTGTAACCCAATCTCACAAGACTGTAGATATTTCTGCGCCAGGTCCGGCGTCAGCATGTTGTGTTCGCGCGCCAGCGTGGTCATGGCGTTGATATGCTCGACGATGAACTGGCTGTGCGTCACCCAAAGTTTCATGTCTGCCAGGTAGTGGGAGTTAAATCCTGGCTCCTGCATCGCCTGATTGAGCGAGTTGAACAGCGCATTGTGCGCCTGGTTGACCCGCATACGCTGCCAGGCCAGCGGCGTGGGCTCTGGATCGTTGCTCAATATCAGCCGAATAGCGTCCTGGTCCGCCTCCAGCGCGTCGTGGGCGTTCTGACGCAGCAGGCCGGTTTGCCACTGTGGCCACAGCCAGATCATGCCGCCAAAGGCGATCAGGCAGCCGAGCAGAGTGTCTATCAGCCTGGGAATAATGTAACTCTCGGCGCTGAGGGTGATGAGCTGCAGGGTATATACCGCCGTGACGGTGAAGCCAATGGTGGCCCAACCGTAGCTTTTGCGGATAAACAGGTAACTCACCAGCGTAATCATTAACATCGCCAGCAGGGTGTAGCTGTCCGGGACGTGGAAGTGCAGGGTGATACCCGCGATACACAGCCCTGCCATGGTACCTGCCGCCCTGTGAACAATGCGCACCCGCGTTGCACCGTAGCCGTTTTGCGTCACGAACATCACCGTCATTAGGATCCAATACGGCTTTGGCAGGTGTAAGAAGGAGCCCAGCAGGCTGGCAATGGTCAGCATCACACCTAAGCGCGCGGAGCTGCGCAAAGCGGAGGATTTAAACGAGAGATAGCTTTTCAGGGCCGGGAAAAACGGTAAACGGCGTTCCCTGTCCTCCATTAAATCCCTCACGTACAGCGGCCGCTGGGTTTTCAGTACCCGGGCAATGCGGCTGAAGTGGTAATGGCAGAACTGCCCCACTGGATTGTCCGGATTCTGGCGGGCGATTTTTTCCAGGGCGTCGATCTGCTTATCCATGGTAAAGCGCGTTGGATAGCGGTGGTAAAGAATATCGTCTGCCAGCACGCGCAGGCGCGCGGCGATGGTTTGAGCATTCCAGCGGATCACGGCTTCCGCATGGCTTTGCTCGACCAGTTTTTGCACCTCTTCAGGCTGATGCAGGCTAACCGAAATGTGTTCCTGCAGATCCAGCGCAACCTGGAAAGCGCGTAACAGACGCTTGTAGCCGTTTTGCTGGTTGGCCGATAGCATATGCAGCTGCTGGTAGCAGGTAGTGATCAGGTCGACGGCTTTTTGCTGGCGGGCCAGCAGCGGCGGCAGCGCTTTTTCCGGGTCGGTATGCTGGGTCAGCAGGCTGTACTTTGCTTCGCAGTAATCTGCCAACTGGCGGTACAGCAGGCTGAGCGACTCCCTGAGCGGTTGTTCACGCCATAGCCGGAACCAGAACCAGTTGAAGGCGCCGTACCAGATGGTGCCGAAGATATAGAGCACCATGGGCTTCCAGATCGGCATATTCCCGGCCATGCTGAGCGTAAAAATAGCGGCGATCAGCGATGCGGGCAGCAGGCGGGCGTGAAGTGAGCTGATTTCTGCCGTCACACCGAGCAGCAGAGCCATGACGATCAATATCGCCGGCAGCGGGATGTGGGTGTAAAGCAGCAGAAGCTGCAGGATAAGGCTGCTGAGAGCGAACAGACTGCCGCCGATGATCAATCGTTTGAAGAAGCGCTTGTGCGGCGTGTCCAGCCCGGCAATGTTGCAGCAGGCGGGAACTAACGAGAAGAGAAGGCCGTTTTGCAGGCTGCCAAGCAGCAGGCCGACAGCCACGGGAAGACACAGCACCAGCGTTTGCCGCAGCGCGTAGTTAACTTCTGGGTGGTAAATTAATCTCTTCCACATAGCCTGAATTGTAGAGACAAAAAAGGCGTGTTACCGAAGCGACACGCCTTTATAAGGGCTAATTAACGGGTGCCGTAAACGACAATCGTTTTACCGTGGGCGGAAATGAGGTTCTGATCTTCCAGCATTTTCAGAATACGGCCAACGGTTTCGCGGGAGCAGCCCACGATCTGACCGATTTCCTGGCGGGTGATTTTGATTTGCATCCCGTCCGGGTGGGTCATGGCATCCGGCTGTTTAGCCAGGTTCAGCAGCGTCTGAGCAATGCGGCCGGTCACGTCGAGGAAGGCGAGGTTGCCAACTTTCTCAGAAGTTACCTGCAGGCGGCGCGCCATCTGGGAAGAAAGACGCATCAGGATGTCCGGGTTGACCTGAATCAGCTGACGGAATTTTTTATAGGAAATTTCAGCTACTTCACAGGCTGACTTGGCGCGAACCCAGGCGCTACGCTCCTGGCCTTCTTCGAACAAACCTAATTCACCAATGAAATCACCCTGATTCAGATAAGAAAGGATCATCTCCTTGCCTTCTTCATCTTTAATCAGAACAGCTACGGAGCCTTTGACGATGTAGTACAGCGTCTCCGCCTTTTCACCCTGGTGAATCAGCGTGCTCTTCGACGGATACTTATGAATGTGGCAATGAGACAAGAACCATTCGAGAGTCGGGTCTGTTTGCGGTTTGCCAAGCACCATGCGCGGTTATCCTCTGTTATAAACTGGCTACCAAAGACAAGACGCGGAACCTCTTGTCTGGCGTTGCAATCGTGAAATTTTCCCAAGCCCTGGGAGCTGGCGGGCAGGTTAACCCTGCGGCCTGTAATTAGTCGTTTCCTCTGCTTACGGCATAAACGTCTCTGTATCGCAGCAGCATCCGGATTGTTTTAGCATAGCTTTTGGTTAGTGTCTTGTATTGTCTCGTTTCAGCATGACCTGGATCGCCTTACGTTGCCAGTTTTCACGTAGACGCGTAATCTGAAAGAAATTTTTATTACGGGAGTAGGTAAAATGCAGGCACGTGTTAAATGGGTGGAAGGCATGACCTTCCTCGGCGAATCCGCTTCTGGCCACCAAATTCTGATGGACGGGGACTCCGGGGATAAAGCGCCAAGCCCGATGGAAATGCTGCTGATGGCCGCGGGCGGTTGTAGCTCAATTGACGTGGTGTCGATTCTGCAAAAAGGCCGCCATGATGTGACGGATTGTGAGGTGAAACTGACTTCCGAACGTCGTGAAGAAGCACCTCGTCTGTTCACCCGCATTCATTTGCATTTTGTTGTGACCGGGAAAGAGCTGAAAGAAAGTGCGGTTGCCCGCGCCGTTGAGCTGACCGCAGAGAAATATTGCTCGGTGACGTTGATGCTGGAGAAAGCCGCAGAGATTAGCCACAGCTACGAAATTATTGAAACCTAAGTAGAAAAGGGCGGTATACAGACCGCCCTTACGCCATCAGGCAATTTTCCTGCCTTCTGCCAGCCGCTGCACCAGCGGGGCCATGATCAGCTCCATCGCCAGCCCCATTTTCCCGCCCGGTACCACCAATGTATTGATGTGGGAGATAAACGACCCCTGCAACATTGCCAGCAGATAAGGGAAGTCGATGTCGTCCAGCCCACGGAAGTGAATGACCACGAAGCTTTCGTCCAGCGACGGAATGGCTCGCGCGGCAAACGGGTTAGAGGTGTCTACCGTCGGAACGCGCTGGAAGTTGATATGGGTACGTGAGAACTGCGGCGTAATGAAGTTGATGTAATCGTCCATGGAGCGCACTACGGAATCCATCACCGCTTCCCGTGAATGGCCGCGTTCGCTGGTATCGCGCACCAGTTTCTGAATCCATTCCAGGTTAACGATGGGCACCACGCCTACCAGTAAATCGACGCAGTCGGCGACGTTATGTTGAGGGGTGACTACACCGCCGTGCAGGCCTTCGTAAAACAGGACGTCAGTGGGCTCCGGGAGCGGCTGCCAGGGCGTAAAAGTACCCGGCACCTGGTTCCACGGCACCGCTTCATCGTAGGTATGCAGGTATTTACGCGCTTGCCCTTTGCCGGTCTGGCCGTATTCGATAAAGGTTCGTTCCAGTAACCCGAAGTCGTTGGCGTCTGGCCCAAAGTAACTAATATGGCGGCCAGCATCGCGTGCTTTGCGGATAGCCATGTCCATTTCCGGGCGGGTATAGCGGTGGAAACTGTCGCCTTCAACTTCAGCGGCGCGCAGGTTGAGCTGCTGGAAAATCTTGCGGAAAGCGAGGCTGGTGGTCGTGGTGCCGGCGCCGCTGGAACCTGTGACCGCAATAACCGGGTGTTTGGCTGACATAGGGTGAAAACTCCGTGAGGGATCGGAAAAGAGATCTGTATCTGCTTGTTATACTTTTCAGCCAGTATAGATCACCCTGCCAGTCAGCGGTCAGCCGCGAAACTGCCCGCGCGGCATAATGTTCACCGTTTCATGGAGTTCAGACCAAACCAGCACGGCCTCGCCGCTTTGTAACTGGCGCTTCACGTCGGCGACTTTTTGCGTCAGCGAGCGCTCCTGCTCACCATAATCGGTGCCTTCCCGTAATACAAAAGATTCAATCAAATTGTCGAGCGTTTCAGGGTCGAGATCTTGCCAGGGAATGATCATTTCAGTGGTCCAGGAAGCGGGTTAGCCAGTCGGGAATGCGCTGCTCAAGCCACATCTGTGGGCGCAGCAGAGTCCCGCCGACAAAGCCAACGTGGCCGCCGTAAGTCGTGAGCTGGTAGTGGATATTGGGTGGCAGCGTTTCGCGATCCGGGATGACGTGGTGATCCATAAACGGGTCGTCTTTGGCGTGGATAATCAGCGTCGGAGCGGCAATTTCCGGCAAAAGCGGCATGGCGCTGCACTGGCGATAGTAGTCCAGCGCGTCGGCAAAGCCATGGATCTTCGAGGTAATTAAGTCATCGAACTCGCGAATGCGGCGCAGGCTTTTCAGCTTGCGGAGGTCGATAGGCAGCGAGCCAGGGTAGCTCTTCAGCTTACGGGCGGCATTTTTCTTCAGCAGATTCAGCAGGTAATGCTGATAGACGCGCGAGAAGCCCTGCTCCATGTGGTAGCAACACTGCTCAAGCATCAGCGGGGCGGAAACAATCACGCCGGCTTTCAGCGTGCAGGCAGCGCCCTGTTTTGCCATCAGGCAGGCGAGCATGTTCCCACCCAGCGAAAAACCAACTGCGGCGGTGGGGACTTCACCGTAGCGCTGGTTTAACCATTCGAGGAAGTAAGTACCGTCTTCGGTTTCGCCGGAGTGATAAATGCGTTCTTTACGGTTCGGCACGCCGCTGCAGCCGCGAAAATGCATCACCACGCCCAGCCAGCCGCGTTTTTTCGCCGCTTCTATCATGCCGTGAGCATACGGGCTGTGGAGGCTGCCTTCGAGTCCGTGAAACACGACCAGGCGAGGTTTGTGCATAGCGGTTTGCGGATCTTCGCTCCACGCAAGATCGACAAAATCCCCGTCCGGCATATCCAGCCGCTGCCAGTGGGGTTTGAAATTGATTCGACGACGAATCAAACGTGGGATCATGGTTTGCAGATGCGGGTTACTGAGTCCGCGCATCGGGCGGAAATCGTCACCTTCATCATGATGAATATTCAATTCTAAAGGACTTGTACTGGCCATATCACACTGTTAGTTTCGTTTAGTTCGCTAATTATTCTTCGGGTGTGGAGCACCCAATTCATGGACTTAACGCTTTTTCTTTCGATGCTGGGCTTTCTCTGGGTCGCCGCCATCACACCTGGCCCTAATAATACGCTACTTACCGCATCCGGGGCGAATTACGGTTTCTTCCGCAGCCTGCCGCTGATGATTGGCATCATGCTCGGAATGCAGTGCATTTTAGTGCTTGTTGCCTTCGGCGTAGGCAGCTTAATCCTGCTTTACCCCGCTCTGCACCTTATCCTGAAGATTGCCGGGAGCGTTTACCTTTTGTGGCTAGCCTGGAAAATTGGCACCGCGAAATACGAGCGCCTGGAAACGGATGCGGCCCCGCCGTCTCCGGTACCTTTCTGGCAAGGTGGCCTGCTGCAGGTGATTAACCCTAAAGCGTGGCTGATGGCGCTGGGCGCGGTAGCCAGTTTCAGCCTGGCGGGCGCAGCCTACCTGCATTCCGTGGCGATGATTAGCGTAGGGATTGCGCTGGTGAACATTGTGGCCGGGGTTATCTGGATAGCCTTTGGCAGCCTGATTGGCCTGTTCCTGCGCAGCCGTCGCTCCTGGGCTATTTTCAACGTCAGCATGGGCGTGTTAACCGCCGCCTGCGTGCTGCTTATCTGGCGTTGAGGGCAAACCCTCTCCTCGCGAGGAGAGGGAAACGTTCGCGTTTAGTCGGCCTGCAGCATCTGTTCAAGCTGTTCCTGAATATCCAGCCATTCCATCTCGCACTCTTCCAGCGCCGACTTCACTTTTACCTGCGTTTGCAGGCATTCGTTCATCTCGGCTTTACGGCTCTGGTCGTAGATAGCGCTGTCTGCCAGCTTGTCTTCTACTTCTGCAAGCTGAGCGTTCAGCTTTTCCATCTGCTTTTCAAGCTGGGTAATTTGCTTGCGCAGCGGCTGAGTTTGGGTGCGAAGTTCGGCTTCACGGCGCTTCTGGTCCTTGCGGGCCTGGGCGCTGTTGGCATTATCTTTCGCTGATTCCGCGGGCTGATTCTCCTGTTTTTGCAGGTCGCTCAGCCACTGTTGGTAATCCTCGAGGTCGCCATCGAAAGCTTCCACTTTGCCGTCGTGCACCAGGTAGAGATCGTCCGTGGTGGAGCGCAGCAGGTGGCGGTCGTGCGAAACCACAACCAGCGCGCCCTCAAAGTCGATTAGCGCTTCGGTCAGCGCCTGGCGCATGTCGAGATCGAGGTGGTTCGTCGGTTCATCGAGCAGCAGCAGGTTAGGGCGCTGCCAGACAATCAGCGCCAGCACCAACCGGGCTTTTTCACCGCCGGAGAAACGCGCCGTTTGTTCCGTGACTTTATCGCCCTGGAAACCAAAGCCGCCCAGATAGTCACGCAGTTGCTGTTCCAGCTCGCGTGGGGCAATACGAGCCAGATGCTGAAGCGGCGATTCATCGGCGCGCAGGTATTCCAACTGATGCTGGGCGAAGTAGCCGAGCTTGATGCCTTTGGCCAGGCCGATGTCACCCTGCAGCGGCTGTAATTCACCGGCCAGCAGTTTGATTAACGTGGATTTCCCCGCCCCGTTTCGGCCCAGCAGGCCAATACGCGAGCCAGGAACAAGGTTCAGCTTGATGGAGTTGAGGATCACTCGCTCGCCGTAGCCTGCGCTGACCTTTTCCATCCTCAGCAGCGGGTTGGGAAGGTTTTCTGGCGCACGGAAGCTGAAGTGAAACGGGTTATCGACGTGAGCCGGGGCAATCAGCTCCATGCGCTCCAACATTTTCACGCGGCTCTGCGCCTGCTTGGCTTTGGACGCTTTAGCTTTAAAGCGATCGATAAAGCTTTGCAGGTGGGCCACTTTTTGCTGCTGGCTTTCGTACATCGACTGCTGTTGAGACAGGCGAGTTGCGCGCTGGATCTCAAACGACGAATAGTTGCCGGTGTACTCGAACATATTTTCCTGTTCGATGTGGATAATTTTATCGACCACCGGATCGAGGAAGTCCCGGTCGTGAGAGATAAGAATCAGGGTACCCTGGTAGCTTTTCAGCCAGCGCTCCAGCCAGATGACCGCGTCCAGATCGAGGTGGTTAGTTGGCTCATCGAGCAGCAGCAGGTCGGAACGGCAAATCAGCGCCTGGGCAAGGTTAAGACGCATGCGCCAGCCGCCCGAGAAATCGCTTACCGGGCGTTCCAGCTGTTCATTGCTGAAGCCCAGACCGTGCAGCAGGCTGGAGGCGCGTGAGCGAATGGTCCACGCATCGACCGCGTCCAGCTTGCCGTGAACCAGCGCAATGGCGTGACCGTCGTTGCGTTCGTTGGCGACGTTTAGCTCGGCTTCCAGCTTGCGGAATTCACGGTCGCCGTCGATCACATACTCTATCGCCGGCATCGCAAGGGCGGGCGTTTCCTGATTCACCCAGGCAAGCTGCCAGTTGCCGGGAAAGCTTGCGCTCCCGCCATCGGCGCTTATCTCGTTTTTCAGCAACGCCAGCAGCGTGGATTTCCCGCAGCCGTTTTTACCCACCAGGCCGACTTTTTGCCCGGGGTTGATGGTGGCGGTGGCGTTATCCAGCAGAACGCGGGTGCCGCGACGAATTTGTAACGAGGAGAAAACAATCATAAAGCGCCGTATGTTCAGAGTATGTTAAATTGTCATTGTAATTCGTTAACATGTCGCCTGGGCAACAGGTCGGGCTGCATGGTAGCCCAAAATAATGACTATGACGACGCCCTGGAGGGTAATGATGTCGCAGCCGCCGAAAGTTTTGCTGCTGTATGCCCATCCGGAATCCCAGGACTCGGTGGCTAACCGGGTTTTGCTTCAGCCGGCTCTGCAGCTTGAAAATGTGACCGTGCACGATCTCTACGCGCACTATCCCGATTTCTTTATCGATATTTATCACGAACAGTCATTGTTGCTGGAGCACGATGTCATTGTTTTTCAACACCCTCTTTATACCTACAGCTGCCCTGCGTTGCTGAAAGAGTGGATGGATCGCGTCCTAAGCCGGGACTTTGCCAGCGGCATCGGAGGCAACGCGCTGGCGGGAAAGTACTGGCGCAGCGTGATCACCACCGGCGAGCCGGAAGGGGCCTATCGCTATGACGGCTATAACCGCTTCCCCTTAACCGAAATTTTACGACCTTTTGAGCTCACCGCGGCGATGTGCAAGATGCACTGGCTGATGCCGATTATCGTTTACTGGGCTCGCCGCCAGTCTAAGCCGGAGCTGCAAAGCCACGCGAAAGCTTATGGTGAGTGGCTGGCGAATCCGTTGCCGATGGGAGGCCGTTGATGGAAGGTTCTGATTTACTGTTGGCGGGGGTGTTGTTTCTCTTCGCGGCGGTTGTTGCTGTCCCGGTTGCCGCACGTTTAGGTATTGGCGCCGTGCTGGGTTATTTGCTGGCAGGTATCGCTATTGGTCCCTGGGGCTTAGGGTTTATCAGCGATGTTGATGAAATCCTGCATTTCTCCGAACTGGGCGTGGTGTTCCTGATGTTTATCATCGGGCTGGAGCTGAATCCGTCGAAGCTATGGCAACTGAGGCGCTCTATCTTTGGCGTTGGGGCGGCGCAGGTGATTCTCAGCGCGGTGGTGCTCGCGGGCCTGCTGATGCTGACGAATTTTTCCTGGCAGGCGGCAGTGGTGGGCGGCATCGGCCTTGCGATGTCTTCCACAGCGATGGCGCTGCAGCTGATGCGCGATAAAAGCATGAACCGCAGCGAATCCGGTCAGCTAGGCTTTTCGGTCCTTCTGTTCCAGGATCTGGCGGTGATCCCGGCGCTGGCGCTGGTGCCGCTGCTGGCCGGAAACGGCGACGATCATACCGACTGGATTAAAGTCGGCCTGAAGGCGTTGGCGTTTATCGGCATGCTATTGGGCGGGCGCTATTTGCTTCGCCCGGTTTTCCGCTTTATTGCCGGCTCCGGGGTGCGTGAAGTCTTTACCGCGGCTTCGTTGTTGCTGGTCCTTGGCTCGGCGCTGTTTATGGATGCGCTTGGGTTCTCTATGGCCTTGGGGACGTTTCTGGCTGGCGTGCTGCTGGCGGAAAGTGAATATCGCCACGAGCTTGAGATTGCTATCGATCCGTTCAAAGGCCTGCTGCTGGGGCTGTTCTTTATCTCTGTTGGCATGGCACTGAATCTGGGCGTTTTGTTCACCCATTTACTGTGGATTGCAGTGAGCGTGGTTGCGCTGGTGGCGGTGAAAGCCACCATTTTGTATGGCCTGTCGCGGGTGTATGGTTTGCGCAGCTCTGAGCGGCTGCAGTTTGCGGGCGTGCTAAGCCAGGGCGGCGAATTTGCCTTCGTGCTGTTTTCCGCGGCGGCCTCACAGAAGCTGTTCCAGGGCGATCAAATGCCGCTGCTGCTGGTCACGGTTACGCTGTCGATGATGACCACGCCGCTGCTGATGAAAGGTGTGGATGCGATTCTTGCCCGGCGGTTTAATCCGGGCGAGGAAACAGAGGAGACGCCTTACGTTGAGGACGATCATCCGCAGGTTATCATCGTCGGATTTGGGCGTTTTGGTCAGGTGATAGGCCGCCTATTGATGGCGAATAAGATGCGTATCACCGTTCTTGAACGGGATATCAGCGCCGTAAGCCTGATGAGAAAATACGGTTATAAGGTGTATTACGGCGATGCGACGGAAGTGGAACTGTTGCGTTCGGCGGGAGCGGAAGAGGCCAAATCCATTGTTATCACCTGCAATGAGCCGGAAGATACGATGCGGATAGTCCATCTCTGTCAACAACACTTTCCACATCTTGCCATACTGGCGCGTGCTCGCGGCCGCGTAGAGGCACATGAATTGTTGCAGGCCGGCGTTAAACTGTTCTCGCGTGAAACCTTTTCCAGCGCCCTTGAGCTTGGGCGTAAGGCCTTGCTCACGCTGGGTATGCATCCTCACCAGGCGCACCGGGCTCAATTACATTTCCGCCGACTGGATATGCGTATGCTGCGTGAACTGATGCCAATTCATACGGACAGTGCGCAGATTTCCAGGGTGCGGGAAGCCCGGCGTGAGCTGGAAGATATTTTTGAACGTGAAATGCAGCAAGAGCGTCGGCAGCTGGACGGCTGGGACGAATTTGAATAAGGGTGAAGCCAATGTCAGTGCGTAAGCGTTTTATTGCCGGGGCCGTTTGTCCCAAATGCCAGGCTAAGGATTCTCTCGCGCTGTGGCGCGAGAACAACATTGATATCGTTGAGTGCGTAAAGTGTGGCCATCAGATGCGAGAGGCCGACAAGCAGGTTCGCGAGCACGTTCGCGAGCAGGAGCAAGTGATAGGGATTTTTCATCCCGACTAGCGAGATGGAGCAGCTTTTTTTAAGCTAGAGGGTACAGCGGCGCAGATTTCCGCTACAATCGGCGCCAGTTTTTTCCCTACGCTCGTTCAGGAGATATCATGAAAGTAGCAAAAGACCTGGTGGTCAGCCTGGCCTATCAGGTACGTACAGAAGACGGTGTGTTGGTCGATGAGTCTCCGGTGAGCGCGCCGCTGGACTACCTGCACGGTCACGGCTCCCTGATTTCTGGCCTGGAAACGGCGCTGGATGGTCACGAAGTTGGCGACAAGTTTGACGTTGAAGTGGGCGCGAACGACGCTTACGGTCAGTACGACGAAAACCTGGTGCAGCGCGTACCGAAAGACGTCTTCATGGGCGTTGACGAGCTGCAGGTTGGTATGCGCTTTATGGCGGAAACCGATCAGGGTCCAGTGCCGGTCGAAATTACCGAAGTGGAAGACGAGCACGTTGTGGTTGACGGTAACCACATGCTGGCCGGCCAGAACCTGAAATTCAACGTGGAAGTTGTTGCTATCCGCGAAGCGACCGCTGAAGAGCTGGCCCATGGCCACGTTCACGGTGAGCACGACCATCATCACGACCACGATCACGAGGGTTGCTGCGGTGGTCACGGCCACGATCACGACCATGGTCACGAGCATGGTAAAGGTGGTTGCGGTAACGGCGGCTGTGGTTGCCACTGATCGCTGTGAATGAGAAAAGGCCGCATTAGCGGCCTTTTTTACGTCTGTTATTCAGTAATGCGGCGGCGGCGTCTCTTCGGACTCTGAAGCGATCATCGACGGCTGGCTGGCCTTGAGCTTTTCAACCAGCAGACGGAAATGCTCGCGAAGTTTGACCATCTCAAGCTCGTGCGCCGTCACGGTCTGGTTCAGCTCTTCAATCGTAATCTCCTGAAAGGCAAGACGACTCTCGAGATCTTCCAGCCGTTGTTCGGTGGATTTAGTGTGCATGGCGGTTCCTCTTTTGCCTGCGCGATGGACAATATGCGGTGATTTTACTGAAAATGACCCAGCTTTACAGCGCAGAAGCACGTTGAAGGAAACTTCTTTAAACAAAAAGAATCTCAATTTGACTCGATAACTCGCTGAGAGATTGTGTAGATTTCTTTCACGACGTTATAGTACGTCACTTAGCTTATTTGAAACCCTGGGGTGAGAGGCCCCGGCCCTTGGAGAAATGGATGAAATCATTATTTAAAGTAACGCTTCTGGCGACCACAATGGCCGTTGCCCTTAATGCCCCTGCTTTTGCGGCGCCTGCTGCAGCGAAAGATGCACCTGCGGCTCAGGCTGACAGCAAAGCGGCCTTTAAGAACGACGACCAGAAAGCTGCCTATGCATTAGGCGCATCGCTCGGGCGTTACATGGAAAACTCCCTGAAAGAGCAGGAGAAACTGGGGATCACCCTGGACAAGGCTCAGCTGATCGCGGGCGTACAGGATGCGTTTGCGGATAAGAGCAAACTGTCTGACCAGGAAATCGAACAGACTCTGCAGGCGTTCGAGACTCGCGTAAAAGCCTCCGCTCAGGAGAAAATGGAGAAAGACGCTAAAGAGAACGCGGACAAAGGCAAAGCCTTCCGTGATGCTTTCGCCAAAGAGAAAGGCGTTAAAACGTCTTCTACCGGCCTGATGTATAAAGTTGAGAAAGACGGTACCGGTGATGCGCCGAAGGATACCGATACCGTTGTGGTTAACTACAAAGGTACGCTGATCGACGGTAAAGAGTTTGATAACTCCTATACCCGCGGTGAGCCACTGTCCTTCCGCCTTGATGGCGTGATCCCAGGCTGGACCGAAGGCCTGAAAAACATCAAGAAAGGCGGCAAGATCAAGCTGGTTATTCCACCAGAGCTGGCTTATGGCAAAACCGGCGTGCCGGGGATCCCTGCCAACTCTACGCTGGTGTTTGAAGTTGAGCTGCTGGACATTAAACAAGCGCCAAAAGCTGACGCTAAGCCAGCCGCTGCTGCAGATGCTAAAGCCGCTGACGCAGCCAAAAGCAAGTAATTAGCAGGTTGTTTGAGCCGCCGCCCACCGGGCGGCGGTTTTGTTTTTGGCACCAGTCTTTATTCCCCCCACGCGTAATGAGGAGAATAAAGACTGGAAAGCACATCTTACGTTGTATTACCTTAGCGGGCAGCGTTTCAACCGAGTATGAGTCTGCCCTGACACCATCAAAGCGCGACAGGCTCTCTTTAGAGTAAATTGCTGGCAACGTCTTTTATTCATAACACGCTCAATTTGCAGCAATAAAAATAATGGACGAAGTCTGCTGATTTACCCCAAACGCCCGAGAACCCCGTTGTCCGGACGTTTGTCATCAATCTGAGAGGGTGGTATTTTTTCATGTCCAATTCGCTTTTAACCAACGAAACCAGTGAACTTGATTTGCTGGACCAGCGTCCTTTTGAACAAACCGACTTCGAAATATTAAAATCCTATGAAGCGGTCGTGGACGGGTTAGCGATGCTGATTGGCTCCCATTGCGAAATCGTTCTGCACTCCCTGCAGGACCTGAAATGTTCAGCTATTCGTATCGCTAATGGTGAGCATACCGGGCGAAAAATAGGCTCGCCAATTACCGATCTGGCCTTGCGCATGCTGCACGATATGACCGGGGCCGACAGCAGCGTCTCTAAATGCTACTTCACTCGTGCAAAAAGCGGTGTTCTGATGAAGTCGGTGACGATTGCGATTCGCAACCGCGACCAGCGTGTGATTGGTTTGCTTTGCATTAACATGAACCTCGACGTGCCGTTCTCCCAGATCATGTCGACCTTTATTCCACCGGAAACTCAGGATCAGGAAGTGCCGTCTTCGGTAAACTTTGCGTCCTCCGTGGAGGATCTGGTGATGCAAACGCTGGAATTCACGATTGAAGAAGTGAATGCCGACCGTAACGTCTCAAATAACGCCAAGAACCGCCAGATAGTGCTCAACCTCTATGAAAAAGGGATCTTCGACATCAAAGATGCCATCAACCAGGTTGCCGATCGGCTGAACATTTCCAAACACACCGTTTATCTCTACATTCGCCAGTTCAAAAACGGCGACTTCCTCGGTCAGGATAAGTAATGCGTTTTGCCTTGATGGTTACTGGTCCGGCTTATGGGACGCAGCAGGCAAGCAGTGCATTGCTGTTTGCCCGGGCGTTGCTGGCGGAAGGACACTCGCTGGAGAGCGTTTTTTTCTACCGTGAAGGGATTTATAACGCCAATCAGCTGACCGCCCCGGCAAGCGATGAAGTTGATCTTGTCCGTGAGTGGCAGAGCCTGAGCGCGCAGCACGGTGTGGCTCTGCATATTTGCGTGGCTGCGGCATTGCGTCGCGGTGTGACCGATGAAGAGCAGGCCAAATCTTTGGGGCTCAAGGTGAGTAATCTCCAGCCTGGCTTTACGCTTAGCGGCCTCGGGGCGCTGGCAGAATCCGCGCTTACCTGCGAAAGAATGGTGCAGTTCTAATGAAACGTGTCGCTTTTGTTTTTCGATCGGCGCCGCACGGCTGCACGGCTGGCCGGGAAGGGCTGGATGCATTATTGGCGACGTCGGCACTGTCAGAAGATATCGGCGTGTTCTTTGTTGGCGATGGCGTTCTACAGCTGCTGCCGGGGCAACAGCCTGCCAAAGTGCTGGGCAGGGATTACATCGCCACTTTCCGCATTTTGCCGCTGTACGATATTGAACAGTGTTTCCTTTGCGCTGCCTCAGTAAGGGAAAGAGGGCTTTCGGGGCAGGCATCCTGGGTTATCGATGCGGAAGCGCTTGAGCCTGATGCGCTTCGGGAAAAACTGAATCAGTACGATGTGGTACTTACCTTCTGAGGCTCCTATGCTGCATACCTTACGTCAGTCGCCCTTCCAGTGTGATATCACCGAGATTCTGCGTTATGCCCAGCCTGGTGACGATTTACTGCTTATTGAAGACGGCGTGATTGCCGCGCTGAATGGCAGCCGGGCGCTTGAATTACTGCTTTCCGCCCCCATTACTGTTAGCGCTCTGCAAGAAGATGTTGAGGCTCGTGGCCTCTCTGCTCAAATTTCGTCCAAAATTGAGCCTGTCGGCTATACTGACTTCGTCAGATTAACGATAAAACATAGCCAGCAGTTCGCCTGGTGAGGGCGGATCGCTGTATATTTCTTGACACCTTTTCGGCTCAGCCCTAAAATTCTGCGTCCTCATATTATATGAGGCCGTTTTATTACGTGTTTACGAAGCAAAAGCTAAAACCAGGAGCTATTTAATGGCAACAGTTAACCAGCTGGTTCGCAAACCACGCGTACGCAAAGTTGCAAAAAGCAACGTGCCTGCGCTGGAAGCTTGCCCGCAAAAACGTGGTGTATGTACCCGTGTATATACCACCACTCCTAAAAAACCAAACTCCGCACTGCGTAAAGTTTGCCGTGTGCGTTTGACTAACGGTTTTGAAGTCACCTCCTACATCGGCGGTGAAGGTCACAACCTGCAGGAACACTCCGTGATCCTGATCCGTGGTGGTCGTGTTAAAGACCTGCCAGGTGTTCGCTACCACACCGTTCGTGGTGCGCTTGACTGCTCCGGCGTTAAAGACCGTAAGCAATCTCGCTCCAAGTATGGCGTGAAGCGTCCTAAGGCTTAATGGTTCTCCGTTAAGTAAGGCCAAACGTTTTAAATTAATGTCAAAATAAACTCTTTGAGTTTTGGACAATCCTGAATTAACAACGGAGTATTCCTATGCCACGTCGTCGCGTGATTGGTCAGCGTAAAATTCTGCCGGATCCTAAGTTCGGATCAGAGCTGCTGGCTAAATTTGTAAATATCCTGATGGTAGATGGTAAAAAATCTACTGCAGAATCTATCGTTTATACCGCGCTGGAAACCCTGGCTCAGCGTTCTGGTAAAAACGAGCTGGAAGCTTTCGAAGTCGCTCTGGACAACGTCCGTCCGACCGTCGAAGTTAAGTCCCGCCGTGTAGGTGGTTCTACTTACCAGGTTCCAGTTGAAGTTCGTCCGGTTCGTCGTAATGCTCTGGCAATGCGTTGGATCGTTGAAGCTGCTCGTAAACGCGGTGATAAATCCATGGCTCTTCGCCTGGCGAATGAACTGTCTGATGCTGCAGAAAACAAAGGCACTGCAGTGAAGAAACGTGAAGACGTTCACCGTATGGCTGAAGCCAACAAGGCGTTCGCTCACTACCGTTGGTAATAAATCCTTCGTAGTGTTACCCAAGCGGGCGCTTCATGAAGCTGCCCGCTTTGGGTTACTTAACTTGAACGTCCCAGGATATAGAGGAATCAAATGGCTCGTACAACACCCATTGCACGCTACCGTAACATCGGTATCAGTGCACACATCGACGCCGGTAAAACCACGACTACCGAACGTATTCTGTTCTACACCGGTGTAAACCACAAAATCGGTGAAGTTCATGACGGCGCTGCAACCATGGAC
Organism: Enterobacter sp. TMH.L2; assembly: GCF_050847315.1. Classification (NCBI taxonomy): domain Bacteria; kingdom Pseudomonadati; phylum Pseudomonadota; class Gammaproteobacteria; order Enterobacterales; family Enterobacteriaceae; genus Enterobacter; species Enterobacter sp. TMH.L2. The sequence continues at coordinate 242,959 of NZ_CP193791.1, forward strand.
TGGATGGAGCAGGAGCAGGAGCGTGGTATCACCATTACCTCCGCTGCAACTACTGCATTCTGGTCTGGTATGGCTAAGCAGTATGAACCGCACCGCGTAAACATCATCGACACCCCAGGGCACGTTGACTTCACCATCGAAGTAGAACGTTCCATGCGTGTTCTTGACGGTGCAGTAATGGTTTACTGCGCAGTTGGTGGTGTTCAGCCACAGTCTGAAACCGTATGGCGTCAGGCTAACAAATACAAAGTTCCACGCATCGCGTTCGTTAACAAAATGGACCGTATGGGTGCAAACTTCCTGAAAGTTGTAGGCCAGATCAAATCCCGTCTGGGCGCGAACCCTGTTCCGCTTCAGCTGGCGATTGGTGCTGAAGAAGGTTTCACCGGCGTTATCGACCTGGTGAAAATGAAAGCCATCAACTGGAACGATGCAGATCAGGGCGTTACCTTCGAATACGAAGATATCCCAGCTGACATGCAGGACCTGGCTGACGAATGGCACCAGAACCTGATCGAGTCCGCTGCAGAAGCCTCTGAAGAGCTGATGGAAAAATACCTGGGCGGCGAAGAGCTGTCCGAGGAAGAAATCAAGAAAGCTCTGCGTCAGCGCGTTCTGAACAACGAAATCATCCTGGTTACCTGTGGTTCTGCATTTAAGAACAAAGGTGTTCAGGCGATGCTGGATGCGGTAATCGATTACCTGCCAGCACCAACCGACGTACCGGCAATCAACGGTATTCTGGATGACGGTAAAGACACGCCGGCTGAGCGTCACGCAACTGACGACGAGCCGTTTGCTGCTCTGGCATTCAAAATCGCCACTGACCCGTTCGTTGGTAACCTGACCTTCTTCCGCGTTTACTCCGGCGTTGTTAACTCCGGTGATACCGTGCTGAACTCCGTTAAAGCTGCTCGTGAGCGCTTTGGCCGTATCGTTCAGATGCACGCTAACAAACGTGAAGAGATCAAAGAAGTTCGCGCAGGCGACATCGCGGCTGCTATCGGTCTGAAAGACGTAACTACTGGTGACACCCTGTGTGATCCAGATTCGCCTATCATTCTGGAGCGTATGGAATTCCCAGAGCCGGTAATCTCCATCGCCGTTGAACCAAAAACCAAAGCTGACCAGGAAAAAATGGGTCTGGCTCTGGGCCGTCTGGCTAAAGAAGACCCATCATTCCGCGTATGGACTGATGAAGAATCTAACCAGACCATCATCGCCGGTATGGGTGAACTGCACCTCGACATCATCGTTGACCGTATGAAGCGTGAATTCAACGTTGAAGCGAACGTCGGTAAACCTCAGGTTGCTTACCGCGAAGCGATTCGCGCTAAAGTTACCGATATCGAAGGTAAACACGCCAAGCAGTCTGGTGGTCGTGGTCAGTACGGTCATGTTGTTATCGACATGTACCCACTGGAGCCGGGCTCTAACCCTAAAGGTTACGAGTTCATCAACGACATCAAAGGCGGCGTAATTCCTGGCGAATACGTCCCTGCCGTTGATAAAGGCATCCAGGAGCAGCTGAAATCTGGTCCACTGGCGGGTTATCCGGTTGTTGATCTCGGCGTGCGTCTGCACTTCGGTTCTTACCATGACGTTGACTCCTCCGAACTGGCGTTTAAACTGGCCGCTTCTATTGCCTTCAAAGATGGCTTTAAGAAAGCTAAACCAGTTCTGCTTGAGCCTATCATGAAGGTTGAAGTTGAAACTCCGGAAGAGAACACCGGTGACGTTATCGGTGACCTTAGCCGTCGTCGTGGTCAGCTGAAAGGCCAGGAATCTAACGCTACTGGCGTACAGATTCATGCTGAAGTTCCGTTGTCTGAAATGTTCGGGTACGCAACTCAGCTGCGTTCTCTGACCAAAGGTCGTGCATCTTACTCCATGGAATTCCTGAAGTATGATGACGCACCTAACAACGTTGCTCAGGCCGTAATCGAAGCTCGTGGCAAATAAGCCAACGCTTTTAACACAATGATCCCGTGCTCTCTCCACAAGGGGAGGGCACAATAGTAAGGAATATAGCCGTGTCTAAAGAAAAATTTGAACGTACAAAACCGCACGTTAACGTTGGTACTATCGGCCACGTTGACCACGGTAAAACCACTCTGACCGCTGCAATCACTACCGTTCTGGCTAAAACCTACGGTGGTTCTGCTCGTGCATTCGACCAGATCGATAACGCACCAGAAGAAAAAGCTCGTGGTATCACCATCAACACCTCCCACGTTGAGTACGACACCCCGACTCGTCACTACGCGCACGTTGACTGCCCAGGGCACGCCGACTACGTGAAAAACATGATCACCGGTGCTGCTCAGATGGACGGCGCTATCCTGGTTGTTGCTGCGACTGACGGCCCTATGCCTCAGACCCGTGAGCACATCCTGCTGGGTCGTCAGGTTGGCGTTCCTTACATCATCGTGTTCCTGAACAAATGCGACATGGTTGATGATGAAGAGCTGCTGGAGCTGGTTGAAATGGAAGTGCGTGAACTTCTGTCTCAGTACGACTTCCCAGGCGATGACACTCCAATCATCCGCGGTTCTGCTCTGAAAGCGCTGGAAGGCGAAGCTGAGTGGGAAGCTAAAATCGTTGAACTGGCTGGCTTCCTGGATTCTTACATCCCAGAACCAGTACGTGCAATCGACCTGCCGTTCCTGCTGCCAATCGAAGACGTATTCTCCATCTCCGGTCGTGGTACCGTTGTTACCGGTCGTGTAGAGCGCGGTATCGTTAAAGTAGGTGAAGAAGTTGAAATCGTTGGTATCAAAGATACTGCGAAATCTACCTGTACCGGCGTTGAAATGTTCCGCAAACTGCTGGACGAAGGCCGTGCTGGTGAGAACGTAGGTGTTCTGCTGCGTGGTATCAAACGTGAAGAAATCGAACGTGGTCAGGTACTGGCTAAGCCAGGCTCAATCAAGCCGCACACCAAGTTCGAATCTGAAGTGTACATCCTGTCCAAAGACGAAGGCGGCCGTCATACTCCGTTCTTCAAAGGCTACCGTCCACAGTTCTACTTCCGTACAACTGACGTGACCGGTACCATCGAACTGCCAGAAGGCGTAGAGATGGTAATGCCAGGCGACAACATCAAAATGGTTGTTACCCTGATTCACCCAATCGCGATGGACGACGGTCTGCGTTTCGCAATCCGTGAAGGCGGCCGTACCGTTGGCGCTGGTGTTGTTGCAAAAGTTCTGAGCTAATCCTCTGATACTTTAATGCAATAGTGAAAAGGGCATCTTAGGATGCCCTTTTTTATGTTTGAAATTTGCTGTTTGCCAGTGAAAGCGATCGCTTACTGCAGTTGGCATCAGTTTTTGCATTTGATTACCATTCTCTGTCTTCTGCCCCGCCGTACTCCTTGTAAAGCCAATCATTCTCATTTACAATTTGCGCAGTTTTTGAGCGGGAGTGATCATGTACGTTTGCTTGTGTAACGGTGTAAGCGATAAGACAATTCGTCAGGCGGTGCGACAACATCACCCGCAGTCTTTTCAGCAACTTAGAAAGTTTATCCCGGTGGGAAATCAGTGCGGGAAGTGCGTTCGACAGGCGCGTGAAATCATGCAAGACGAACTGATGCAGATCCCGGAATTTAAAGAGATCGCTTAAAACACGCTCATTTTTTTGACTTACACCCTGTGACATCTACGCTTCAATAAGTGGAAGCGGAGGATGTCAAAATGAAAGGTGATGTTAAGATAATAAATTATCTCAATAAATTATTGGGAAACGAGCTTGTCGCGATTAACCAGTATTTTCTGCATGCCCGCATGTTCAAAAACTGGGGATTAAAACGTCTGAACGACGTTGAGTACCACGAGTCCATCGATGAAATGAAGCACGCCGATAAGTACATCGAACGTATTCTCTTCCTCGAAGGCATTCCAAATCTGCAGGACCTCGGCAAGCTGGGTATTGGGGAGGATGTCGAAGAAATGCTTCGCTCTGACCTGAGGCTGGAACTGGATGGTGCAAAGGATTTGCGTGAAGCCATCGCCTATGCCGATAAAGTGCATGATTATGTTAGCCGTGACCTGATGATCGAAATTCTGGCCGATGAAGAAGGCCATATCGACTGGCTCGAAACGGAACTGGACCTCATTCAGAAGCTGGGCATTCAGAACTACCTGCAGGCCCAGATACGCGAAGAGTAACCCCGTATGATCAAGACAGAGGGATTTCCCTCTGTCTTCTTTGAAACCTTATCCAAATACCTGCCAGCAAAAATTCCCCCATCCTGAGAGCGCAAGCCAGGGGCCAAAAGGCATTTCAGCGCTGTCACGGCACCCGATCAGATAAAGTATTCCGGCATAAGCGATGCCCAGGGAAGATGCCAAAGCGACAATGAGAGGTAGATGCTGCCAGTAGCTCCAGGCTCCAATTGCCGCCAGTAGTTTGAAATCACCATAACCTAATCCTTCTTTGCCGGTAGCATAACGGAATACTTGAAAGGTAACCCACAGGAAGAGGTAGCCGGCTATCGCGCCGAATACGGCATGATGAACATGGTGAGGGTTAACCAGACTATGAAACAACAATCCCAGCCACAGTAAGGGTAGGGTAAGTCTGTCTGGTAGAAGCATGGTTTTGAAATCACTCAAGCTTAGCGCCAGAGCCAGGCAAAAATAGAGCAACGCAGCGACGGGGAGTAGCCAGGCGATCTGTATGTCGGTCAGTATCATCTTTTTATCCCGCTGAGGATTAAGCCCTCGGATACTACGCGGGTGTGCTGGCTAAACCTATCAACCTTCTAATTTGGCGTGTGATAATGCGCAATGCCTCGAAGATATAGGGAAGGTAAGGCATGAAACTCACTAAATGCAGGATGTCGGTGAAATTTCAACCCATATGACTTGCAAGCTGCCTTGAAACCCGTATAATGCGCGGGCTGTCTTAATAGACCGCTGGTTCAATATGAACCCTGATAGCAGTCAGTCGAAGCAATTCAGTTGCTATCAAACAATGTCCCCAATTGGGGGACTATGTATGAACGATTACACTCCTCCATCAATCGTAATGGATGTGAGTAGTAATTTTTTTCGTCTATAAAATAATTGGAGCTCTGGTCTCATGCAGAACCAAAGAATCCGTATCCGCCTTAAAGCGTTTGATCATCGTCTGATCGATCAATCAACTGCGGAAATCGTCGAGACTGCTAAGCGCACTGGTGCGCAAGTCCGTGGTCCGATCCCGCTGCCGACCCGCAAAGAGCGCTTTACCGTTCTGATCTCCCCGCACGTCAACAAAGACGCGCGTGATCAGTACGAGATCCGCACTCACAAGCGTCTGGTTGACATCGTTGAGCCAACTGAGAAAACCGTTGATGCTCTGATGCGTCTGGATCTGGCTGCCGGTGTAGACGTGCAGATCAGCCTGGGTTAATCAGGTCATTGACGATTGAGAGGTTGAAACAATGATTGGTTTAGTCGGTAAAAAAGTGGGTATGACCCGTATCTTCACTGAAGACGGCGTTTCTATCCCAGTAACCGTAATCGAAGTAGAAGCAAACCGTGTTACTCAGGTTAAAGACCTGGCTAACGACGGCTACCGTGCTGTTCAGGTGACCACTGGTGCTAAAAAAGCTAACCGTGTAACCAAGCCGGAAGCTGGTCACTTCGCTAAAGCTGGCGTTGAAGCTGGCCGTGGTCTGTGGGAATTCCGTCTTGCTGAAGGCGAAGAGTTCACCGTAGGTCAGGACATTAGCGTTGAACTGTTTGCTGACGTTAAAAAAGTTGACGTAACCGGTACCTCTAAAGGTAAAGGTTTCGCAGGTACCGTTAAGCGCTGGAACTTCCGTACCCAGGACGCTACCCACGGTAACTCCTTGTCTCACCGCGTTCCGGGTTCTATCGGTCAGAACCAGACTCCGGGCAAAGTGTTCAAAGGCAAGAAAATGGCAGGCCAGCTGGGTAACGAACGTGTCACTGTTCAGAGCCTGGACGTAGTACGTGTTGACGCTGAGCGCAACCTGCTGCTGGTGAAAGGTGCGGTCCCGGGTGCAACCGGTAGCGACCTGATCGTTAAACCAGCTGTGAAGGCGTAAGGGGATAGCAATGGAATTAGTATTGAAAGACGCGCAAAGCGCGCTGACTGTTTCCGAAACTACCTTCGGTCGTGACTTCAACGAAGCGCTGGTACACCAGGTTGTTGTTGCTTATGCAGCAGGCGCCCGTCAGGGTACTCGTGCTCAGAAGACCCGTGCTGAAGTAACTGGTTCCGGCAAAAAGCCGTGGCGCCAGAAAGGTACCGGCCGTGCGCGTTCTGGTTCTATCAAGAGCCCGATCTGGCGTTCCGGTGGCGTAACCTTCGCTGCTCGCCCGCAGGACCACAGTCAAAAAGTTAACAAAAAGATGTACCGCGGCGCGCTGAAAAGCATCCTGTCCGAACTGGTACGTCAGGATCGTCTGATCGTTGTTGAGCAGTTCTCTGTTGAAGCACCGAAAACCAAGCTGCTTGCTCAGAAACTGAAAGATATGGCTCTGGAAGATGTGCTGATCGTGACCGGTGAACTGGATGAGAATCTGTTCCTGGCTGCTCGTAACCTGCATAAGGTTGACGTGCGCGATGTAGCTGCAATCGACCCAGTTAGCCTGATCGCCTTCGACAAAGTCGTTATGACTGCGGAAGCAGTTAAGCAAGTTGAGGAGATGCTGGCATGATCCGTGAAGAACGTCTGCTGAAAGTACTGCGCGCGCCGCACGTATCTGAAAAAGCGTCTACCGCGATGGAAAAAACCAACACCATCGTACTCAAAGTTGCGACTGACGCGACCAAAGCAGAGATCGTTGCTGCTGTACAGAAGCTGTTCGAAGTTGAAGTAAAAGACGTTAACACCCTGGTAGTTAAAGGGAAAACTAAACGTCACGGACAGCGTGTTGGTCGTCGTAGCGACTGGAAAAAAGCTTACGTCACCCTGAAGGAAGGCCAGAATCTGGACTTCGTCGGCGGCGCTGAGTAAGTCGGAGGAGAAAGACAATGGCAGTTGTTAAATGTAAACCGACATCTCCGGGTCGTCGCCACGTAGTTAAAGTGGTTAACCCTGAGCTGCACAAGGGCAAGCCTTTTGCTCCGTTGCTGGAAAAAAACAGCAAATCCGGTGGCCGTAACAACAATGGTCGTATCACTACCCGTCATATCGGTGGTGGTCACAAGCAGGCATACCGTATTGTTGACTTTAAACGCAACAAAGATGGTATCCCGGCAGTTGTTGAACGTCTTGAGTACGATCCGAACCGTTCCGCGAACATCGCGCTGGTTCTGTACAAAGATGGCGAACGCCGTTACATCCTGGCCCCTAAAGGCCTGAAAGCTGGCGACCAGATTCAGTCTGGCGTTGATGCTGCAATCAAAGCGGGTAACACCCTGCCGATGCGCAATATCCCGGTTGGTTCTACCGTTCATAACGTAGAAATGAAACCAGGTAAAGGCGGTCAGCTGGCTCGTTCCGCTGGTACCTACGTGCAGATCGTTGCTCGTGATGGTGCTTACGTTACCCTGCGCCTGCGCTCCGGTGAAATGCGTAAAGTCGAAGCTGACTGCCGCGCTACCCTGGGCGAAGTTGGCAACGCTGAGCATATGCTGCGCGTTCTGGGTAAAGCAGGTGCTGCTCGCTGGCGTGGTGTTCGTCCTACCGTTCGCGGTACCGCGATGAACCCAGTCGATCACCCACATGGTGGTGGTGAAGGTCGTAACTTTGGTAAGCACCCGGTATCCCCGTGGGGCGTTCAGACCAAAGGTAAGAAGACCCGCAGCAACAAGCGTACTGATAAATTTATCGTACGTCGCCGTAGCAAATAATTTTAGAGGATAAGCCATGCCACGTTCTCTCAAGAAAGGTCCTTTTATTGACCTGCACTTGCTGAAGAAGGTAGAGAAAGCGGTGGAAAGCGGTGACAAGAAGCCCCTGCGCACTTGGTCCCGTCGTTCAACGATCTTTCCTAACATGATCGGTTTGACCATCGCTGTCCATAATGGTCGTCAGCACGTTCCAGTCTTTGTTTCCGACGAAATGGTCGGTCACAAACTGGGTGAATTCGCACCGACTCGTACTTATCGCGGCCACGCTGCTGATAAAAAAGCGAAGAAGAAATAAGGTAGGAGGAAGAGATGGAAACTTTAGCTCAACATCGCCATGCTCGTTCTTCTGCTCAGAAGGTTCGCCTTGTTGCTGACCTGATTCGCGGTAAGAAAGTGTCGCAGGCTCTGGATATTCTGACCTACACCAATAAGAAAGCGGCTGTATTGGTTAAGAAAGTACTGGAATCTGCCATTGCTAACGCTGAACACAACGATGGCGCTGACATTGACGATCTGAAAGTCGCGAAAATCTTCGTAGACGAAGGCCCTAGCATGAAGCGCATTATGCCTCGTGCAAAAGGTCGTGCAGATCGCATCCTGAAGCGCACCAGCCACATTACTGTGGTTGTGTCCGATCGCTGAGACTCTGGAGACTAGCAATGGGTCAGAAAGTACATCCTAATGGTATTCGCCTGGGTATTGTAAAACCATGGAACTCAACCTGGTTTGCGAACACCAAAGAATTCGCTGACAACCTGGACAGCGATTTTAAAGTACGTCAGTACCTGACTAAGGAACTGGCTAAGGCGTCTGTATCTCGTATCGTTATCGAGCGTCCTGCTAAGAGCATCCGTGTGACCATTCACACCGCTCGCCCAGGTATCGTTATCGGTAAGAAAGGTGAAGACGTAGAAAAACTGCGCAAGGTCGTAGCGGATATCGCTGGCGTTCCTGCACAGATCAATATCGCCGAAGTTCGTAAACCTGAACTGGACGCAAAATTGGTTGCTGACAGCATCACTTCTCAGCTGGAGCGTCGTGTGATGTTCCGTCGTGCGATGAAGCGTGCTGTACAGAACGCAATGCGTCTGGGCGCTAAAGGTATCAAAGTTGAAGTTAGCGGCCGTCTGGGCGGCGCCGAGATCGCACGTACCGAATGGTACCGTGAAGGTCGCGTGCCGTTGCACACTCTGCGTGCTGACATCGACTACAACACCTCTGAAGCGCACACCACTTATGGTGTAATCGGCGTTAAGGTATGGATCTTCAAAGGTGAGATCCTGGGTGGTATGGCTGCTGTTGAACAACCGGAACCGGCTGCTCAACCTAAAAAGCAGCAGCGTAAAGGCCGTAAGTAAGGAGAGTCGCTGATGTTACAACCAAAGCGTACAAAATTCCGTAAAGTGCACAAAGGCCGCAACCGTGGTCTGGCGCAGGGTACGGATGTTAGCTTCGGCACTTTCGGTCTGAAAGCTGTTGGCCGTGGTCGTCTGACTGCCCGTCAGATCGAAGCAGCACGTCGTGCAATGACCCGTGCAGTTAAGCGTCAGGGTAAGATCTGGATCCGTGTATTCCCGGACAAACCGATCACCGAAAAGCCGCTTGAAGTGCGTATGGGTAAAGGTAAAGGTAACGTGGAGTATTGGGTTGCCTTGATCCAGCCAGGTAAAGTCCTGTATGAAATGGACGGCGTACCTGAAGAGCTGGCCCGTGAAGCCTTCAAGCTGGCAGCAGCAAAACTGCCTATCAAAACCACCTTTGTAACTAAGACGGTGATGTAATGAAAGCAAAAGAGCTGCGTGAAAAGAGCGTCGAAGAGCTGAACACCGAGCTGCTGAACCTGTTGCGTGAGCAGTTCAATCTGCGCATGCAGGCTGCAAGTGGCCAGCTGCAACAGACTCACCTGCTGAAGCAGGTTCGTCGTGATGTTGCACGTGTTAAGACTTTACTGACTCAGAAGGCGGGTGCGTAATGACCGATAAAATCCGTACTCTGCAAGGTCGCGTTGTCAGCGACAAAATGGAGAAATCCATTGTTGTTGCCATCGAACGTGTTGTGAAGCACCCGATCTACGGGAAATTCATCAAGCGTACGACCAAACTGCACGTACATGACGAGAACAACGAATGCGGTATCGGTGACGTGGTTGAAATCCGCGAATGCCGTCCGCTGTCCAAGACTAAGTCCTGGACGCTGGTTCGCGTTGTAGAGAAAGCGGTTCTGTAATACAGTACCCTTTCTCAAACAAATAAACGGCTCAGCGATGAGCCGTTTATTTTTTCTACCCATATCCTGGAACCGGTGTTATAATGCCGCGCCCTCGTTTATGGGGCTTTTTAACGACCTGATTTCCAGGTCCCGAAGTAGTAGTTGACATTAGCGGAGCACTGAAATGATCCAAGAACAGACTATGCTGACCGTGGCCGACAACTCCGGCGCACGTCGCGTAATGTGTATCAAGGTTCTGGGTGGCTCGCACCGTCGCTACGCAGGCGTCGGCGACATCATCAAAATTACCATCAAGGAAGCAATTCCTCGCGGTAAGGTGAAGAAAGGCGATGTGCTGAAAGCGGTAGTGGTGCGCACCAAGAAGGGTGTTCGTCGCCCGGACGGTTCTGTCATTCGCTTCGATGGCAATGCATGCGTTATTTTAAATAATAACAGTGAGCAGCCAATCGGCACGCGTATTTTTGGGCCGGTAACTCGTGAACTGCGTAATGAGAAGTTCATGAAAATTATCTCTCTGGCACCAGAAGTACTCTAAGGAGCGAATCATGGCAGCGAAAATCCGTCGTGATGACGAAGTTATCGTGTTAACCGGTAAAGATAAAGGTAAGCGCGGTAAAGTAAAAAATGTCCTGTCTTCCGGCAAGGTCATTGTTGAAGGTATCAACCTGGTTAAGAAACATCAGAAGCCGGTTCCGGCCCTGAACCAGCCAGGCGGCATCGTTGAAAAAGAAGCTGCAATTCAGGTTTCTAACGTTGCTCTCTTCAACGCGGCAACCGGCAAGGCTGACCGTGTAGGCTTTAGATTCGAAGACGGCAAAAAAGTCCGTTTCTTCAAGTCTAACAGCGAAACTATCAAGTAATTTGGAGTAGTACGATGGCGAAACTGCATGATTACTACAAAGACGAAGTAGTTAAGAAACTCATGACTGAGTTTAACTACAATTCTGTCATGCAAGTCCCTCGGGTCGAGAAGATCACCCTGAACATGGGTGTTGGTGAAGCGATCGCTGACAAGAAACTGCTGGATAACGCAGCAGCTGATCTGACAGCAATCTCCGGTCAAAAGCCGTTGATCACCAAAGCACGCAAATCTGTTGCAGGCTTCAAAATCCGTCAGGGCTATCCGATCGGCTGTAAAGTAACTCTGCGTGGCGAACGCATGTGGGAGTTCCTTGAGCGTCTGATCACTATTGCTGTACCTCGTATCCGTGACTTCCGTGGCCTGTCCGCTAAGTCTTTCGACGGTCGTGGTAACTACAGCATGGGTGTCCGTGAGCAGATCATCTTCCCAGAAATCGATTACGACAAAGTCGATCGCGTCCGTGGTTTGGATATTACCATTACCACTACTGCGAAATCTGATGATGAAGGCCGTGCTCTGCTGGCTGCCTTTGACTTCCCGTTCCGCAAGTAAGGTAGGGTTACTTCATGGCTAAGCAATCAATGAAAGCACGCGAAGTAAAGCGCGTTGCTTTGGCTGAAAAATTCTTCGCTAAACGCGCAGAACTGAAAGCTATCATTTCTGATGTGAACGCGACCGACGAAGACCGTTGGAACGCTGTTCTCAAGCTGCAAACTCTGCCGCGTGATTCCAGCCCGTCCCGTCAGCGTAAACGCTGCCGCCAGACTGGTCGTCCACATGGTTATGTGGGCAAGTTCGGGTTGAGCCGTATCAAGTTACGTGAAGCCGCCATGCGCGGTGAAGTACCTGGCTTGAAAAAGGCTAGCTGGTAATTGTCACCAATTGAATCACGGGAGTAGAGACAGATGAGCATGCAAGATCCGATCGCGGATATGCTGACCCGTATCCGTAACGGTCAGGCCGCGAACAAAGTTGCGGTCACCATGCCTTCCTCCAAGCTGAAAGTGGCAATCGCCAACGTGCTGAAGGAAGAAGGTTATATTGAAGAATTTAAAATTGAAGGCGACATCAAGCCTGAACTGGAACTGACTCTTAAGTATTTCCAGGGCAAGGCTGTGGTAGAGAGCATTCAGCGAGTCAGCCGCCCAGGCCTGCGCATCTATAAGAAAAAAGATGAGCTGCCTAAAGTTATGGCCGGCATGGGTATTGCTGTCGTTTCTACCTCTAAAGGTGTTATGACTGATCGTGCAGCGCGCCAGGCTGGTCTTGGTGGCGAAATTATCTGCTACGTAGCGTAATTGGAGGAATAAAATGTCTCGTGTTGCTAAAGCACCGGTCGTTGTTCCTGCAGGCGTAGAGGTAAAACTCAACGGTCAGGTTATTTCGATCAAAGGTAAAAACGGCGAGCTGACTCGTACTATCAACGATGCTGTTGAAGTTAAACACGCTGAAAATGCTCTGACTTTCGCTCCGCGCGAAGGCTTTGCAAACGCGTGGGCCCAAGCGGGTACCACTCGTGCGCTGTTGAACGCAATGGTTGTCGGTGTTACCGAAGGCTTCACTAAGAAGCTGCAGCTGGTTGGTGTAGGTTATCGTGCAGCCGTTAAAGGCGACGTGGTGAATTTAGCCCTGGGCTTCTCTCACCCTGTTGAGCATAAGCTGCCTGCGGGTATCACTGCTGAATGTCCGACTCAAACTGAAATCGTGCTGAAAGGCGCTGATAAGCAGATGATCGGTCAGGTTGCAGCTGATCTGCGCGCCTACCGTCGTCCTGAGCCTTACAAAGGCAAGGGTGTTCGTTACGCCGACGAAGTCGTGCGTACCAAAGAGGCTAAGAAGAAGTAAGGTAACACTATGGATAAGAAATCTGCTCGTATCCGTCGTGCGACCCGCGCACGTCACAAGCTCAAAGAGCTGGGTGCAACTCGCCTGGTGGTACATCGTACCCCGCGTCATATTTACGCACAGGTAATTGCTCCAAATGGTTCTGAAGTTCTGGTAGCTGCATCTACTGTAGAAAAAGCTATCACTGAGCAACTGAAGTACACTGGAAACAAAGACGCCGCTGCAGCTGTAGGTAAAGCTGTTGCTGAGCGCGCTCTGGAAAAAGGCATCACCGTTGTTGCTTTTGACCGTGCTGGTTTCCAATATCATGGTCGTGTCCAGGCACTGGCAGATGCTGCCCGTGAAGCTGGCCTTCAGTTCTAAGGTAGAGGTGTAAGATGTCTCACATCGAAAAACAAGCTGGCGAACTGCAGGAAAAGCTGATCGCGGTAAATCGCGTATCTAAAACCGTTAAAGGCGGTCGTATTTTCTCCTTCACTGCTCTGACAGTGGTAGGCGACGGTAACGGTCGTATTGGTTTTGGTTACGGTAAAGCGCGTGAAGTTCCAGCAGCGATCCAGAAAGCGATGGAAAAAGCCCGTCGCAACATGATTAACGTCGCGCTGAACAGCGGCACCCTGCAGCACCCTGTTAAAGGCGTGCACACAGGTTCCCGCGTGTTCATGCAGCCGGCTTCCGAAGGTACCGGTATCATCGCCGGTGGTGCAATGCGCGCCGTCCTGGAAGTCGCTGGTGTTCATAACGTCCTGGCTAAAGCGTATGGTTCCACTAACCCGATTAACGTGGTTCGTGCAACTATCGATGGCCTGGCGAATATGAAATCTCCAGAAATGGTCGCTGCCAAGCGTGGTAAATCCGTTGAAGAAATTCTGGGGTAATTGACCATGGCAAAGACTATTAAAATCACTCAAACCCGCAGTGCAATCGGTCGTCTGCCGAAACACAAGGCAACGCTGCTTGGCCTGGGTCTGCGTCGTATTGGCCACACCGTAGAGCGCGAGGATACTCCTGCTGTACGCGGTATGGTCAACGCGGTTTCCTACATGGTTAAAGTTGAGGAGTAAGAGATGCGTTTAAATACTCTGTCTCCGGCCGAAGGGTCTAAGCACGCTTCCAAGCGTCTGGGTCGTGGTATCGGTTCTGGCCTCGGTAAAACCGGCGGTCGTGGTCACAAAGGTCAGAACTCTCGTTCTGGTGGTGGCGTACGTCGTGGTTTCGAAGGTGGTCAGATGCCGTTGTACCGTCGTCTGCCGAAATTCGGTTTCACCTCTCGCAAAGCAATGATCACGGCAGAAGTTCGTCTGTCCGATCTGGCGAAAGTTGAAGGCGACGTAGTTGACCTGAACACGCTGAAAGCAGCAAACATTATCGGTATTCAGATCGAGTTCGCGAAAGTGATCCTGTCTGGTGAGGTAACTCGTCCGGTAACTGTTAGCGGCCTGCGTGTGACCAAAGGCGCTCGTGCTGCTATCGAAGCTGCTGGCGGTAAAATCGAGGAATAAGTAGCAGATGGCAAAACAACCGGGATTAGATTTTCAAAGTGCTAAAGGCGGCCTCGGCGAGCTGAAACGCAGACTGATGTTTGTTATCGGTGCGCTGATTGTGTTTCGTATTGGCTCTTTTATTCCGATCCCTGGTATTGATGCCGCTGTACTTGCCAAACTGCTTGAGCAACAGCGAGGCACCATCATTGAGATGTTTAACATGTTCTCTGGTGGTGCTCTCAGCCGTGCTTCTATCTTCGCACTGGGTATCATGCCGTACATTTCGGCATCGATCATCATTCAGCTGCTTACCGTGGTTCATCCCGCGTTGGCAGAGCTGAAGAAAGAAGGGGAATCTGGTCGTCGTAAGATTAGCCAGTACACCCGTTACGGCACTCTGGTGCTGGCAATATTCCAGTCAATCGGTATTGCTACCGGTTTACCGAATATGCCTGGTATGCAGGGCCTGGTGTTAAACCCAGGCTTTGCATTCTATTTCACCGCTGTTGTAAGTCTTGTCACCGGGACAATGTTCCTGATGTGGCTGGGCGAACAGATTACTGAACGTGGTATCGGTAACGGTATCTCAATCATAATCTTCGCGGGTATCGTTGCGGGACTTCCGCCGGCCATTGGCCATACCATCGAGCAAGCAAGGCAAGGCGACCTGCACTTCCTCCTGTTGCTGTTGGTTGCAGTATTAGTATTTGCAGTGACCTTCTTCGTTGTTTTTGTTGAGCGTGGCCAGCGCCGCATTGTGGTCAACTACGCTAAACGTCAACAGGGTCGTCGTGTCTATGCTGCGCAGAGCACACATTTACCGCTGAAAGTGAACATGGCCGGGGTTATCCCTGCGATCTTCGCCTCCAGTATTATTCTGTTCCCGGCGACCATCGCGTCATGGTTCGGGGGCGGTACCGGTTGGAACTGGCTGACAACAATTTCGCTGTATTTGCAGCCTGGGCAACCGCTTTATGTGTTACTCTATGCGTCTGCAATCATCTTCTTCTGTTTCTTCTACACGGCGTTGGTCTTCAACCCGCGTGAAACAGCAGATAACCTGAAGAAGTCCGGTGCATTTGTACCAGGAATTCGTCCGGGAGAACAAACGGCGAAGTATATCGATAAAGTAATGACCCGCCTGACTCTGGTTGGTGCGTTGTACATTACCTTTATCTGCCTAATCCCGGAGTTCATGCGCGATGCAATGAAAGTGCCGTTCTACTTCGGTGGGACCTCACTGCTGATCGTTGTTGTCGTTATCATGGACTTTATGGCTCAAGTGCAAACTCTAATGATGTCAAGTCAGTACGAGTCTGCATTGAAGAAAGCGAACCTGAAAGGCTACGGCCGTTAATCGTCGCTTGAGAAGTTACGGAGAGTAAAAATGAAAGTTCGTGCTTCCGTCAAGAAATTATGTCGTAACTGCAAAATCGTTAAGCGTGACGGTGTTATTCGCGTGATTTGCAGCGTAGAGCCGAAGCATAAACAGCGTCAAGGCTGATTATCTCGCATATTTTTCTTGCAAAGTTGGGTTGAGCTGGCTAGATTAGCCAGCCAATCTTTTGTATGTCTATGCGTTTCCATTTGAGTATCCTGAAAACGGGCTTTTCGGCATGGGACGCATAATCTAAATAGTAGGAGTGCATAGTGGCCCGTATAGCAGGCATTAACATTCCTGATCAAAAACACGCCGTGATCGCGTTAACCTCGATCTACGGTGTCGGCAAGACTCGCTCCAAGGCCATTTGCGCTGCGGCGGGTATCGCTGAAGATGTTAAGATCAGTGAGCTGTCTGAAGAACAAATCGACACGCTGCGTGACGAAGTTGCCAAATTTGTCGTTGAAGGTGATCTGCGCCGTGAAGTGAGCATGAGCATCAAGCGTCTGATGGACCTTGGTTGCTATCGCGGTTTGCGTCATCGTCGTGGTCTGCCAGTGCGCGGTCAGCGTACTAAGACCAACGCACGTACCCGTAAGGGTCCGCGCAAACCGATCAAGAAATAATCGGGGTGATTGAATAATGGCAAAGGCACCAATTCGTGCACGTAAACGTGTAAGAAAAACAGTCTCTGACGGCGTGGCTCATGTCCATGCTTCTTTCAACAACACCATCGTTACTATTACCGATCGTCAGGGTAATGCGTTGGGTTGGGCAACTGCCGGTGGTTCCGGTTTCCGTGGTTCTCGCAAATCCACTCCGTTTGCAGCTCAGGTTGCAGCAGAGCGTTGCGCAGAAGCCGTGAAAGAATACGGTATCAAGAACCTGGAAGTTATGGTTAAGGGTCCTGGCCCAGGCCGCGAATCAACTATTCGTGCTCTGAACGCCGCTGGTTTCCGCATCACTAATATTACTGATGTGACTCCAATCCCTCATAACGGTTGTCGTCCGCCGAAAAAACGTCGCGTATAACGCGTCCGTTTTCTAGGATTGTTGGAGAAAGAAAATGGCAAGATATTTGGGTCCTAAGCTCAAGCTGAGCCGTCGTGAGGGCACCGACTTATTCCTTAAGTCTGGCGTTCGCGCGATCGATACCAAGTGTAAAATTGAACAAGCTCCTGGCCAGCACGGTGCGCGTAAACCGCGTCTGTCTGACTATGGTGTGCAGTTGCGTGAAAAGCAGAAAGTTCGCCGTATCTACGGTGTGCTGGAGCGTCAGTTCCGTAACTATTATAAAGAAGCAGCTCGTCTGAAAGGCAACACCGGTGAAAACCTGTTGGCTCTGCTGGAAGGCCGTCTGGACAACGTTGTTTACCGTATGGGCTTCGGCGCTACTCGTGCAGAAGCACGTCAGCTGGTTAGCCATAAAGCTATCATGGTAAATGGTCGCGTTGTTAACATCGCTTCTTATCAGGTAACTCCGAATGACGTAGTCAGCATCCGTGAGAAAGCCAAAAAGCAATCTCGCGTTAAGGCCGCTCTGGAGCTGGCTGAGCAGCGTGAAAAGCCAACCTGGCTGGAAGTTGATGCTGCCAAGATGGAAGGTGTGTTCAAGCGTAAGCCTGAGCGTACCGATCTGTCTGCGGACATTAACGAACACCTGATCGTCGAGCTTTACTCCAAGTAAAGCTTAGTACCAAAGAGAGGACACAATGCAGGGTTCTGTGACAGAGTTTCTAAAACCACGCCTGGTAGATATCGAGCAAGTGAGTTCGACGCACGCCAAGGTGACCCTTGAGCCGTTAGAGCGTGGCTTTGGCCATACTCTTGGTAACGCACTGCGCCGTATTCTGCTTTCGTCGATGCCGGGTTGCGCGGTGACTGAGGTTGAGATTGATGGTGTACTGCACGAGTACAGCACCAAAGAAGGCGTTCAGGAAGATATCCTGGAAATCCTGCTCAACCTGAAAGGGCTGGCGGTAAGAGTTCAAGGTAAAGATGAAGTTATCCTTACCCTGAATAAATCTGGCATTGGCCCTGTGACCGCAGCCGATATCACCCATGATGGTGATGTCGAAATCGTCAAGCCGCAGCATGTGATCTGCCACCTGACCGATGAGAACGCTGCTATTAGCATGCGTATCAAAGTTCAGCGCGGTCGCGGTTATGTGCCGGCTTCTACCCGAATTCATTCGGAAGAAGATGAGCGCCCAATCGGCCGTCTGCTGGTCGACGCCTGCTACAGCCCTGTAGAGCGTATTGCCTACAATGTTGAAGCCGCGCGTGTAGAACAGCGTACCGACCTGGACAAGCTGGTCATCGAAATGGAAACCAACGGCACAATCGATCCTGAAGAGGCGATTCGTCGTGCGGCGACCATTCTGGCAGAACAACTTGAAGCTTTCGTTGACCTACGTGATGTACGTCAGCCGGAAGTTAAAGAAGAGAAACCAGAATTCGATCCGATCTTGCTGCGCCCTGTTGACGATCTGGAATTGACTGTCCGCTCTGCTAACTGCCTCAAGGCAGAAGCTATCCACTATATCGGTGATCTGGTACAGCGTACCGAGGTTGAGCTGCTCAAAACGCCTAACCTGGGTAAAAAATCTCTTACTGAGATTAAAGACGTGCTGGCTTCTCGTGGTTTGTCTCTGGGCATGCGCCTGGAAAACTGGCCACCAGCAAGCATTGCTGACGAGTAACCGGATCACAGGTTAAGGTTTTACTGAGAAGGATAAGGTCATGCGCCATCGTAAGAGTGGTCGTCAACTGAACCGCAACAGCAGCCATCGCCAGGCTATGTTCCGCAACATGGCAGGTTCACTGGTTCGTCATGAGATCATCAAGACGACCCTGCCTAAAGCGAAAGAGCTGCGTCGCGTAGTTGAGCCGCTGATTACTCTTGCCAAGACTGACAGCGTTGCTAATCGTCGTCTGGCATTCGCCCGCACTCGTGATAACGAGATCGTGGCAAAACTGTTTAATGAACTGGGTCCGCGTTTCGCGAGCCGTGCAGGTGGTTACACTCGTATTCTGAAGTGTGGCTTCCGTGCTGGTGACAATGCTCCGATGGCTTACATCGAGCTGGTTGATCGCGCCGAGTCTCAAACAGAAGCTGCTGCAGAGTAATCTGTAGTAACGTAGAAAAACCGGGCTTGCCCGGTTTTTTTATATCCAGAATATCCCCTTCTCTCTTTTCCCCGTATTCTTGTATTACTCCCGATAATTTTGAGGTCGCTATGTGGTTGCTTGATCAATGGGCAGAACGGCATATTCTTGATGCGCAGCGAAACGGAGAGTTCGAGGGGCTAGTCGGTAGCGGTGAGCCTATATTGCTCGACGATGACAGTCATGTTCCTCCCGAGCTCCGTGCCGGATACCGTCTGCTAAAAAATGCAGGTTGCTTGCCGGCAGAGATGCAGCAGCGGAAGGATGCCATTGAGCTGGTTGATCTGCTAAAAACGGTGCATATTCAGAGCGAGGAATATCAGGCGATCGGTAAAAAGCTCGCACTGCTTGAGCTTAAGCTCCGACAGGCGGGTATAAGCACCGACTTCTTACGTGGTGAGTATGCCGTAAAATTGATGCAGCATATCGATGAGGAAAGGTGATGTTTCGTATAGGTGAACTGGCAAAACTGGCGGATGTGACGCCGGATACTATTCGTTACTACGAAAAGCAAAACATGATGGATCACGAAGTGCGAACTGAAGGTGGTTTTCGCCTGTATAGCGACAGCGATCTTCAGCGTCTTAAATTCATTCGTTACGCTAAGCAACTTGGTTTCACGCTTGAGGCCATCCGGGAGCTTTTATCGATCCGTATCGATCCTGAGCATCATACTTGCCAGGAATCGAAAGGGATTGTGCAGAGCCGGCTGAGTGAGGTTGAGTCTAAAATCAAAGAATTGCAGAATATGCGGCGCTCGCTGCAGCGTCTGAATGATGCTTGTTGTGGCAGTGCACACAGTAGCGTTTATTGTTCTATCCTTGAAGCGCTGGAACAGGGAGCAAGCAGCAAAAAATAGCCGCTTGATCTTTTACAGGCTCAGGCATAGACTCGCGGCGATCGTTTAACCCATCTGGAGTAACTATGAGCACCAAATATCGCCATCAAAAAGGGCAAATTAAAGATAACGCCATTGAAGCGCTATTACATGACCCACTGTTCAGGCAAAGAGTTGAGAAGAATAAGAAAGGGAAAGGCAGTTATCAGAGAAATGAGAAACACGGCAAGAGAGGTAACTGGGAGGCCAGTGGCAAACAAGCAATTCGCTTTTTTACCACTGGCTTTCTGCTTTTAATAACCAGTATTAATTCCGTTGGTTCTGCTCTTTCAGCAGGTCACGAATCTCGCTCAGCAGAACTTCCTCTTTAGACGGTGCCGGAGGTGCGGCAGGCTCTTCCGCTTTTTTACGATTCAGTTTATTGATCACTTTGATGGCCATGAAGATGGCAAACGCGACAATCACGAAGTCAAAAATATTCTGAATAAATACGCCGTAGTGCATCACTACCGCAGGAACATCACCCTGGGCATCACGCAATGTTAAAGCAAACTGTTTAAAATCAACGCCACCAATCAGCAAACCCAGTGGTGGCATAATAATATCCGCTACCAGGGAGGAAACAATCTTCCCGAATGCTGCGCCAATAATCACACCTACTGCCAAATCAACAACGTTCCCGCGCATCGCGAATTCGCGAAACTCTTTTAAAATGCTCATTAATCTCTCCTTGTGCCGGCTGACAGTAATAATTCTAACAAAGGTTATCTTAATTTCCATTGCTACAAGAAATAAGAATTTTTTGTTAATTCCATAATTTTAAAATGGTTTTTGTATGAAGAAACAGAGCAGAAAATATTTCTGCTCTGATGAGTTTAGAGGAAGAATGGGCTTGGTTGGAACAGGCGTTCGACATCGCTGACAAATTTCTTATCCGTTAAGAACATAATGACGTGATCGCCCTGTTCTATACGTAGGTTGTCGTTGGCAATCATCACATCATTGCCACGTACAACCGCACCAATGATCGTGCCAGGCGGCAGTTTAATCTCATCGATGACTCGACCCACAACGCGAGAGGTGCTTTCATCTCCATGAGCCACGGCCTCAATGGCTTCTGCAACGCCACGGCGAAGAGATGAAACGCCAACAATATCGGCTTTACGCACATGTCCGAGCAGAGCAGAAATGGTTGCCTGCTGAGGTGAAATCGCAATATCAATCACGCTCCCCTGCACTAAATCGACATAGGCATTACGCTGTATGAGGACCATGACTTTTTTGGCGCCCATTCGCTTAGCCAGCATGGCCGACATGATGTTAGCTTCATCATCGTTGGTGACCGCAATAAAGAGATCAACCTGATCGATATGTTCCTCTGCTAACAGTTCCTGATCTGAGGCGTCACCATAAAATACGATGGTATTTTGCAGCATTTCTGCAAGTTCAGAAGCTCGCTGCTGATCGCGCTCGATCAGTTTTACGCTGTAATCTTTCTCGAGACGATGTGCTAAACCTGCGCCGATATTACCGCCTCCCACCAGCATGATGCGCTTGTAAGGTTTTTCGAGGCGCTGAAGTTCGCTCATTACCGCACGGATATTTTGTGAAGCGGCAATAAAGAAGACCTCATCACCGGCTTCAACAATGGTTGAACCCTGCGGGCGAATAGGGCGGTCGTGACGGAAAATGGCTGCGACACGAGTATCGATGTGCGGCATATGTTCGCGCATGGTGGAAAGTGCATTACCCACCAGAGGACCACCATAGTAGGCTTTTACTACTGCCAGGCTAACTTTCCCTTCGGCAAAATTCACGACCTGAAGTGCCCCCGGGTACTCAATCAGGCGGTAAATATTGTCGATAACCAACTGCTCAGGAGCAATCAGGTGATCGATGGGAACGGCTTCTGCATTGAACAGTTTTTCTGCATCGCGAACATAATCGGGGGCTCGAATGCGGGCAATTCTATTAGGCGTATTAAACAGAGAATAAGCGACCTGACATGCGATCATGTTCGTTTCGTCAGAGCTGGTGACTGCGACCAGCATGTCTGCGTCATCGGCCCCTGCTTCACGAAGTACGCGGGGATGAGAGCCGTGGCCCTGGACTACGCGGAGGTCAAACTTGTCCTGCAGGCTGCGCAGGCGGGCCTGGTTAGTATCGACGACGGTAATATCGTTGTTTTCACCGACCAGATTTTCTGCCAGAGTGCCGCCGACCTGGCCTGCACCCAGAATGATTATTTTCATCGTTTATCGCTTCACGAGTGATGAAACTTATGACTCACCCTGCAGGGAGTCAGCTCTTAATTAGCTTAGCGTAATAGAAGCCGTCACCGTCGTCTGCTGCAGGCAGATTTTGAATGCCCGGAGCCTTATTGTCACCGGTTTCTACCAGTTTGGCATCGGCATGACGCGCCAGAAACGCGCTCACCTGATCCTTATTCTCGTCCGGGAGAATAGAACAAGTGGCATAGACAAGCGTCCCGCCGGTTTTAAGGTGAGGCCAGATAGCATCCAGAATCTCTTTCTGCAAAGCAACGAGTTCTGCGATATCCCTGTCGCGACGCAGCCATTTGATGTCTGGATGGCGACGAATAACGCCGGTTGCTGAGCATGGCGCATCAAGCAAAATACGGTCAAACTTAGTTTCGCCACACCACTGAGCAGGGAAACGGCCGTCTCCCTGTTTTACTTCTGCTTTCATGCCAAGGCGTTCAAGATTTTCATGCACGCGTTTCAGGCGCTGGGTGTCAACGTCGACGGCCATCACTTTTGCATTCGGGGCCGCTTCCAGAATATGCGTTGTCTTACCGCCCGGTGCGGCACAAAGATCCAGAATAGTTTCACCGTTTTGCGGATCTAAAAGATCGACGCTGCCCTGAGCTGAAGCATCCTGCACGGTCACCCAGCCTTGCTCAAAACCAGGTAATGCCTGAACGGGAGCGGGTGAATCAAGGCGAACAGCATCCTGGTATTTGGGATGTATATGGCCTTCCAGACCAGCCTCAGCCAGCAAAGCCATCCATGCTTCACGCGTATGGTGCTGGCGATTTACGCGCAGCCACATTGGAGGGCGCTGGTTATTAGCATCGACAATGGATTCCCAGCAGTCCGGGTAAGCTTTTTTCAAACGCTGCAGCAGCCAGGCCGGGTGCAGAAAACGGCTTTCATGCTTAGCAGCTTCTGCCATCAGGTTTTCTTGCTGGCGCTGGAACTGACGTAGTACGCCATTGATTAAGCCCTTAAAAGCCTGGCGCTTAATCGCGATGGCACCTTCAACGGTTTCAGCCAGCGCAGCATGCGCAGGAATACGGGTATACAGAAGCTGATAGATGCCGACCATAATTAAGTAATGGATTGTGCGCTGCTTTCCAGTCATCGGGCGTGACATGAGTTTGCCAACCAACCAGTCCAGCTGCGGAAGGGTACGCAGCACGCCGAAGCACAGCTCCTGCAGCAGGGCTCTGTCTTTATCAGACACTTTCTGCTGTACCCCAGGCAGTACATTACTTAATGATTGTCCTTGCTCGACAACTTGTTCAATTGTTTGGGCAGCCAGGCTGCGAAGATTCAGTGTTTTTTTCATTATCGTGCTCTGGTTTTTCCAGCGCTATAAACAATAATGCCCAGGTTACCCTGAGCGTATAAATGCGGCTTTATCAGGAGAGGACTGTACCAGGTTCAAACCATTCACGGCGTGAGTTCAGCAGGTCCTGCGCTTTCATGGCTTTTTTACCTGCAGGCTGCAGTTCTTCAAGATTCAGAATGCCCTCGGCGGTCGCAACCTGGATGCCTTGTTTACTGGTGGCCAGAATGGTGCCCGGTGCTGAATTTGTCTGGGTGTTGATCGCCGACGCGCGCCAGACTTTTAGCGGCTGCCCATCGATTTCTAGCCAGCTCATTGGCCATGGGTTAAAAGCACGGATACAGCGTTCCAGTTGAACGGCAGAAAGGTTCCAGTTGATGCGGGCTTCTTCTTTGCTGAGTTTCTCAGCATAGGTCACCAGCGCTTCGTCTTGAACCTCCGGCGTAGCGGTACCGTTGGCTAGCTGTTCCAGCGTGTCCAGAAGGCCTTTAGGACCCAGCCCTGCTAGCTTATCGTAGAGGGTTCCGCTGGTGTCTTCTGCCTCAATCGGACAAGAGAGTTTATACAGCATGTCGCCGGTATCGAGGCCGATATCCATTTGCATAATGGTGACGCCAGTTTCAGCATCCCCGGCCCACAAAGAACGTTGGATCGGTGCCGCACCACGCCAGCGTGGCAGCAGTGAACCATGAACATTTACGCAGCCCAGGCGAGGCATATCGAGTACCGGCTGAGGCAAAATCAGGCCATATGCAACCACCACCATAACATCGGCGTTGAGGTCGGCAATCAACTGCTGATTTTCCGCTTTACGCAGCGTAGCCGGCTGAAAGACAGGAATGCCTTTCTCTTCTGCCAGCACTTTTACCGGGCCTGGCATGAGTTTTTTGCCGCGGCCTGCCGGACGATCTGGTTGGGTAAATACACCAACGACCTGGTGCTGAGAAGACAACAGCGCGTCAAGGTGACGCGCTGCGAAGTCTGGGGTTCCGGCAAAAATAATACGCAGAGAATCTGACACGTTGTTTGTTGTCCTTAAGCTTTCGCTTTCAAACGGTCGAGTTTTTCAACTTTCTGGCGAATACGTTGCTGTTTCAGCGGCGACAGATAATCGATAAACAGTTTACCGACCAGATGATCCATTTCGTGCTGGATACAAATCGCCAGCAGGCCATCTGCTTCCAGTTCAAAGGCTTTACCGTCACGATCCAGCGCGCGAATTTTCACTTTTTCTGCACGAGGTACCAGCGCACGCTGTTCAGGGATGGACAGGCAACCTTCTTCAATACCGGTCTCACCGCTTTTTTCCAGCAGTTCCGGGTTAATCAGTACCAACTGTTCGTCACGGTTCTCGGATACATCAATCACGATGATGCGTTGGTGAATATCTACCTGCGTAGCCGCCAGGCCAATGCCTTCTTCGGCGTACATAGTATCGAACATATCATCAACGATACGCTGAATGTCCGCATTCACTTCTTCAACCGGTTTAGCGACTTTGCGAAGGCGCTCGTCGGGAATATGTAATACTTGCAAAACTGCCATAAATTTCCAGAGCTGTGTTCAGTAGTAGAAAGGATTATTCCCTCTATTCTAGACATTTCCCCGGCTGATTGACAGCATCAGTGACCAATCGCAAGGATTGCTTTGATGGCCTGTGGCAGGGGGATTGAGTGCAGATAATGGAGATTTGGCTACGTCTTATGGCTGTTAAGGGGCTGAGTGGGGATAAGTTCCTAAAAATAGCCCACTTCCTGGAACGATGCCCAAGGGTAGAAAGGGAGAGTCTGCTCGCGGCGGGATTAAATGCCCGAGAATGTGCATTATTTACTGCATTTAATGAGCGTCAGCTTGAAGCGAGTCTTCTCTGGCTCGATAAGCCAAGTCACCATCTGCTGACGGCGGAAGACGCCCTTTATCCTGAGCAGCTCAGAGCCATAAATGATTATCCTGCCGCTCTGTTTGTTGCCGGTGAACCTTCACTACTCAGCCAGAACCAGATTGCAGTTGTCGGTAGTCGCAACCTGTCAGATTACGGCGAGCGCTTTTGCCGGCAGTTCTGCGAAGCGCTTGCACAGTCTGGACTGGTGATAACCAGCGGGTTGGCATTGGGCATTGATGGGGTGGCGCACCGTGCGGCACTGAGAGTCAAGGGCAAAACCATTGCTGTGTTGGGGAATGGATTAGGCAGCGTTCATCCTAAACGTCATGCGATGTTAGCCCGGCAAATTCTCGAGCAAGAAGGGGCAGTGCTATCCGAGTTTCCCCTTTCCTGTACGCCCTGGCCCTCGAACTTTCCGTGGCGTAATCGTGTCATCAGTGGGCTGAGTAGAGCCGTTTTTGTCGTAGAAGCCGGTGAACGAAGTGGATCTCTGGTGACTGCCCGCTATGCCGTTGAACAGGGAAGAGAGGTATTTGCTCTGCCCGGTACGGTAGGAAGTCCTGGGAGCGATGGCCCACACTGGCTTATTCAGCAAGGGGCTAATCTAGTACGAAGTCCGCAGGATATCCTCGATTATCTCGCCTCTGAACTCCATTGGCTTCCCGCTTCGCACAATGTGTCAATATATTCGCCAAATCAACAGGACGGCGCATTGCCATTTCCCCATCTGTTGGCTAACGTAGGAGATGAGGTTACACCTGTTGACGTCGTCGCTGAACGTGCCGGCCAACCTGTGCCAGAGACGGTAGCTCAGTTACTCGAACTGGAGTTAGCAGGATGGATCGCAGCTGTACCCGGCGGCTATGTCCGATTGAGGAGGGCATGCCATGTTCGACGTACTAATGTACTTATTTGAAACCTACATCCACAGCGAAGCAGAAATGCGCGTTGATCAGGATAAGCTGACGAGCGATCTCACCGACGCTGGTTTTGATCGTGAGGACATTTTTAACGCATTAGTGTGGCTTGAAAAGCTGGCCGACTATCAGGATGGCTTGACCGAACCGATGCAGCTTGCTGCCGATCCTCTCTCTATGCGTATTTTTACCGCAGAAGAGAGCCAGCGGCTTGATGCAGACTGTCGGGGCTTTTTACTGTTCCTTGAACAGATTCAGGTGTTAAATCTCGAAACCCGCGAAATGGTGATTGAGCGCGTGCTGGCGCTCGACACAGCAGAATTCGAACTGGAAGATCTGAAGTGGGTTGTACTGATGGTGCTGTTCAACATTCCGGGGTGTGAAAACGCCTACCAGCAAATGGAAGAATTACTCTTCGAGGCAAATGAAGGTATGCTGCACTAAATTAAGTTGCAGCATGAGATGTTATGGCCAAGTCAGCACTGTTCTCGGTGCCAAAAAATGAACCCTGCCCCCAATGCGGGGCAGAGTTAGCAATACGTTCCGGTAAACACGGCCCATTTTTGGGCTGTTCCCATTACCCGGAATGCGATTATGTTCGCCCGTTAAAGAGCCAGGCCGATGGGCATATTGTTAAAGTACTTGATGGCCAGCAATGCCCGGTTTGTCAGTCGACGCTCGTGCTACGTCAGGGGCGGTTTGGCATGTTTATCGGCTGCAGCAATTACCCTGAATGCGAACACACGGAAATCATTGATAAACCCGATGAGACGGCAATAGCGTGCCCCCAATGCCAAAAAGGGCAACTGGTTCAGCGTCGTTCTCGCTACGGGAAAACGTTCTGGTCCTGTAACAGCTACCCGGACTGTCAGTTTGTCATTAATGTTAAACCGGTAGCGGGTATCTGCTCTGAATGTCAGTATCCGCTGCTTATTGAAAAGAAAACGGCTCAGGGCGTGAAACGTTTCTGCGCCAATAAACAATGTGGAAAGCCGGTAACGACGGAACAAGCCAGTGAATAATAACCTGCCTGAAGGCCAGCTCGCGCAGATCGTAGCGGCCCTGAAAGAAGAACAAGTCATCGCCTACCCAACCGAAGCCGTCTTTGGCGTTGGTTGCGATCCCGATAGTGAACTCGCAGTTACTCGCCTGCTTGAGCTGAAACAGCGTCCGGTAGAGAAGGGACTTATCCTTATCGCCGCCAATTTTGAGCAGCTGAAACCTTATATTGATGCCGCTGCGCTTAATGAAGCACAGCTTTCGGTGGTGTTTGCAAACTGGCCTGGCCCGGTGACGTTTGTTTTCCCGGCTTTGCCCTCCACCCCAAAGTGGCTGACCGGGCGTTTTGATTCTTTGGCGGTGCGTGTGACCAATCATCCGCTTGTGAAAGAGCTATGTCTTACCTACGGTAAGCCTCTGGTGTCTACCAGTGCGAACCTTACGGGCTTGCCTCCGTGTCGCAGTTCGGAAGAAGTTCAGCAGCAGTTTGGCCAAAGTTTCCCTGTACTTATGGGGGATACCGGTGGGCGGCTTAATCCTTCAGAAATACGCGATGCCTTAACCGGCGAACTCTTCCGTCAGGGGTAATTATGGAAACTTTCGCCGTCTTTGGTAACCCTATTCAGCACAGCAAATCTCCTCTTATTCATCGCCTTTTCGCAGAACAATTGGGAATTGAACATCCTTATGGACGCGTGCTTGCTCCGTTAGACACTTTTGCTGAAACACTTGAAGCCTTCTTCAATAAAGGAGGGAGGGGAGCCAACGTCACCGTCCCTTTTAAAGAACAAGCTTTTACTCGTGCAGACGAGCTAACAGAGCGGGCGGCGCTGGCAGGTGCGGTCAATACGCTCAAGCGCCAGGAAGATGGACGTTTGCTTGGAGACAATACGGATGGTATTGGCTTGTTGAGCGATCTTGAACGTTTGAAACTGATCAAACCCGGCGATCGTATTCTGCTGGTGGGGGCCGGCGGCGCAGCGCGTGGTGTACTGTTGCCCTTGTTATCATTAGATTGTGCGGTCACGATAACCAACCGTACGTTTGCCAAAGCGGCAGAACTAGCTGATTTATTCAGCCATACGGGAAGTGTTAACGCCGTGGCAATGGATCAGCTCGAGGGGCATGAATTCGATTTACTGATCAACGCCACGTCCAGCGGGATTGGCGGTGAGATCCCTGCGCTGCCGGTTTCTCTCCTTTCCCACCGTGTAAGTTGCTACGACATGTTTTACCAGAAAGGGCTGACGCCATTCTTGAACTGGGCTACGAGTCACGGTGTAGTGTCTTACGCGGATGGTCTTGGCATGCTGGTGGGGCAGGCTGCACACGCTTTTATGCTTTGGCACGGCGTCATGCCAGATGTCGCGCCAGTTATTGAGGCGTTGAAAAGAGAAATGGCGGCGTGAACCAGGCCATTCAGTTCCCGTCTCGTGAAGTCTGGGATGAAGAGCGGCAGGCTATCCGTTTTCCTGCGCTGGTGCAGGGGTTCCAGGTTGAGTGCGCGATAAGCTCATTGGCCATTGCCAGCCGCTTCGGCGGCAATGGCGCCGAAGAGTGGCTTTCTTTATTTCGGGAATATCGTTGGGATCTTGAAGAAGAAGCCGAAGGCCTGATCGAAAGTGAGCAGGAAGGCGATCAAGGGTGGTACTGGCTATCCTGAGCCAGATACTCATCTTTCCAGCGCACATAATTGTTAGCGGAGTAGGTTAATCCGGCCAGCTCCGCTTCAGTCAGGCGGCGAATCTGTTTCACCGGACTGCCTAAATAGAGAAAGCCGCTTTCCAGGTGCTTGTTCTGGGGGACCAGGCTACCGGCACCAATCATCACATCATCTTCTACTACTACTCCATCCAATAGGATCGACCCCATTCCAACCAAGACGCGATTGCCGATCGTGCAGCCGTGCAGCATTACCTTATGGCCCACCGTCACATCTTCACCAACGATCAGCGGGTTCCCTTCAGGTTTATAAGAGGACTTATGGGTAACATGAAGCACGCTGCCATCCTGGATGTTGGTGCGTGCTCCAATTGTCACGGTGTTTACGTCCCCTCGAATAGCAACTAACGGCCAGATACTGACATCATCCGCCAGTTTTACGTCACCAATGACCACGCTGGTGGGATCAACCATGACTCGTTCATCGAGTTGAGGGAAAGTTTTTTGAAAAGCACGCAGTACCGCAGACATAAACACCTCAGGGAAATTCATTACAGAAATAGACTGTGGCCGCTTTCTTGAGCAATGGCAAGGGAGTAAAGGGCGATAAAGAGGGCAGATCGAACAGGATCTCAGCGAAAAGAGTGAAAACTAAACATTCAGAAAAAAAGATCGAAAAAGTACTTGTGCTAAAAAGTGGGATCCCTATAATGCGCCTCCATCGAGACGGCACAGTGAATCACTTCACAAATTAGCCGGTTCGATAAAGAGAAAAAATCCTGAAAATCGGGGTTGACTCTGAAAGAGGAAAGCGTAATATACGCCACCTCGAGTTAGCAAGCGAAAGCGCCTAACTCACTGCTCTTTAACAATTTATCAGACAATCTGTGTGGGCACTCGCAGGATTGATATCTCAGCATCTTCGGATGCAAACAAATATCAAGTCTTGAAGAGTGACTACTGATTTTATAAACAGTTTTAATTCTTTGAGCATCAAACACTTTTAAATTGAAGAGTTTGATCATGGCTCAGATTGAACGCTGGCGGCAGGCCTAACACATGCAAGTCGAGCGGTAACACGGGGAGCTTGCTCCTGGGTGACGAGCGGCGGACGGGTGAGTAATGTCTGGGGATCTGCCTGATGGAGGGGGATAACTACTGGAAACGGTAGCTAATACCGCATAACGTCGCAAGACCAAAGAGGGGGACCTTCGGGCCTCTTGCCATCAGATGAACCCAGATGGGATTAGCTAGTAGGTGGGGTAATGGCTCACCTAGGCGACGATCCCTAGCTGGTCTGAGAGGATGACCAGCCACACTGGAACTGAGACACGGTCCAGACTCCTACGGGAGGCAGCAGTGGGGAATATTGCACAATGGGCGCAAGCCTGATGCAGCCATGCCGCGTGTATGAAGAAGGCCTTCGGGTTGTAAAGTACTTTCAGCGAGGAGGAAGGCATTAAGGTTAATAACCTTAGTGATTGACGTTACTCGCAGAAGAAGCACCGGCTAACTCCGTGCCAGCAGCCGCGGTAATACGGAGGGTGCAAGCGTTAATCGGAATTACTGGGCGTAAAGCGCACGCAGGCGGTTTGTTAAGTCGGATGTGAAATCCCCGGGCTCAACCTGGGAACTGCATTCGAAACTGGCAAGCTTGAGTCTTGTAGAGGGGGGTAGAATTCCAGGTGTAGCGGTGAAATGCGTAGAGATCTGGAGGAATACCGGTGGCGAAGGCGGCCCCCTGGACAAAGACTGACGCTCAGGTGCGAAAGCGTGGGGAGCAAACAGGATTAGATACCCTGGTAGTCCACGCCGTAAACGATGTCGACTTGGAGGTTGTGCCCTTGAGGCGTGGCTTCCGGAGCTAACGCGTTAAGTCGACCGCCTGGGGAGTACGGCCGCAAGGTTAAAACTCAAATGAATTGACGGGGGCCCGCACAAGCGGTGGAGCATGTGGTTTAATTCGATGCAACGCGAAGAACCTTACCTACTCTTGACATCCAGAGAACTTTCCAGAGATGGATTGGTGCCTTCGGGAACTCTGAGACAGGTGCTGCATGGCTGTCGTCAGCTCGTGTTGTGAAATGTTGGGTTAAGTCCCGCAACGAGCGCAACCCTTATCCTTTGTTGCCAGCGGTTCGGCCGGGAACTCAAAGGAGACTGCCAGTGATAAACTGGAGGAAGGTGGGGATGACGTCAAGTCATCATGGCCCTTACGAGTAGGGCTACACACGTGCTACAATGGCGCATACAAAGAGAAGCGACCTCGCGAGAGCAAGCGGACCTCATAAAGTGCGTCGTAGTCCGGATTGGAGTCTGCAACTCGACTCCATGAAGTCGGAATCGCTAGTAATCGTAGATCAGAATGCTACGGTGAATACGTTCCCGGGCCTTGTACACACCGCCCGTCACACCATGGGAGTGGGTTGCAAAAGAAGTAGGTAGCTTAACCTTCGGGAGGGCGCTTACCACTTTGTGATTCATGACTGGGGTGAAGTCGTAACAAGGTAACCGTAGGGGAACCTGCGGTTGGATCACCTCCTTACCTAATAGATACAACCCGCGTAGTGCTCACACAGATTGTCTGATAGAAAACGAGCAGTAAAACCTTATAGGCTTGTAGCTCAGGTGGTTAGAGCGCACCCCTGATAAGGGTGAGGTCGGTGGTTCAAGTCCACTCAGGCCTACCAAATTCTCCGCTATCCTGCGTTACAGCACCACTCACATACAAAAGTATGCTTCGTGGCGCTGCGCCTTGACCAGCGATGAATTCATGGTAATCGAAGGTTTTACGAAATCGATGGGGCTATAGCTCAGCTGGGAGAGCGCCTGCCTTGCACGCAGGAGGTCAGCGGTTCGATCCCGCTTAGCTCCACCATCATTTCATGCGCCAAAACTTACTTCAGAGTGTACCGGTGACGGTGTACTGCGAAGTATTTGCTCTTTAACAATCCGGAACAAGCTGAAAATTGAAACGACATGTCGTCTCATTCTTCCGTAATAAAGAATGAGGTTAAGACATGTTCGAGTCTCTCAAATTTTCACAACAGCGATTGTGTCTTACGAGACATCTTCGGGTTGTGAGGTTAAGCGACTAAGCGTACACGGTGGATGCCCTGGCAGTCAGAGGCGATGAAGGACGTGCTAATCTGCGATAAGCGTCGGTAAGGTGATATGAACCGTTATAGCCGGCGATTTCCGAATGGGGAAACCCAGTGTGATTCGTCACACTATCATTACGTGAATACATAGCGTAATGAAGCGAACCGGGGGAACTGAAACATCTAAGTACCCCGAGGAAAAGAAATCAACCGAGATTCCCCCAGTAGCGGCGAGCGAACGGGGAGCAGCCCAGAACCTGAATCAGTTTGTGTGTTAGTGGAAGCGTCTGGAAAGTCGCAGGGTACAGGGTGATACTCCCGTACACTAAAATGCACATACTGTGAGTTCGAAGAGTAGGGCGGGACACGTGGTATCCTGTCTGAATATGGGGGGACCATCCTCCAAGGCTAAATACTCCTGACTGACCGATAGTGAACCAGTACCGTGAGGGAAAGGCGAAAAGAACCCCGGCGAGGGGAGTGAAAAAGAACCTGAAACCGTGTACGTACAAGCAGTGGGAGCCTCTTTATGGGGTGACTGCGTACCTTTTGTATAATGGGTCAGCGACTTATATTCTGTAGCAAGGTTAACCGTATAGGGGAGCCGCAGGGAAACCGAGTCTTAACTGGGCGTTAAGTTGCAGGGTATAGACCCGAAACCCGGTGATCTAGCCATGGGCAGGTTGAAGGTTGGGTAACACTAACTGGAGGACCGAACCGACTAATGTTGAAAAATTAGCGGATGACTTGTGGCTGGGGGTGAAAGGCCAATCAAACCGGGAGATAGCTGGTTCTCCCCGAAAGCTATTTAGGTAGCGCCTCGTGAACTCATCTTCGGGGGTAGAGCACTGTTTCGGCTAGGGGGCCATCCCGGCTTACCAACCCGATGCAAACTACGAATACCGAAGAATGTTATCACGGGAGACACACGGCGGGTGCTAACGTCCGTCGTGAAGAGGGAAACAACCCAGACCGCCAGCTAAGGTCCCAAAGTCATGGTTAAGTGGGAAACGATGTGGGAAGGCACAGACAGCCAGGATGTTGGCTTAGAAGCAGCCATCATTTAAAGAAAGCGTAATAGCTCACTGGTCGAGTCGGCCTGCGCGGAAGATGTAACGGGGCTAAACCATGCACCGAAGCTGCGGCAGCGACACTATGTGTTGTTGGGTAGGGGAGCGTTCTGTAAGCCGTCGAAGGTGAACTGTGAGGTTTGCTGGAGGTATCAGAAGTGCGAATGCTGACATAAGTAACGATAAAGC
Organism: Enterobacter sp. TMH.L2; assembly: GCF_050847315.1. NCBI lineage: Bacteria > Pseudomonadati > Pseudomonadota > Gammaproteobacteria > Enterobacterales > Enterobacteriaceae > Enterobacter > Enterobacter sp. TMH.L2. The sequence continues at coordinate 275,992 of NZ_CP193791.1, forward strand.
GGGTGAAAAGCCCGCTCGCCGGAAGACCAAGGGTTCCTGTCCAACGTTAATCGGGGCAGGGTGAGTCGACCCCTAAGGCGAGGCCGAAAGGCGTAGTCGATGGGAAACAGGTTAATATTCCTGTACTCGGTGTTACTGCGAAGGGGGGACGGAGAAGGCTATGTTAGCCGGGCGACGGTTGTCCCGGTTTAAGCATGTAGGCGGAGCGTTTAGGTAAATCCGGACGCTTATCAAACGCTGAGGTGTGATGACGAGGCACTACGGTGCTGAAGTAACAAATGCCCTGCTTCCAGGAAAAGCCTCTAAGCATCAGGTAACATTGAATCGTACCCCAAACCGACACAGGTGGTCAGGTAGAGAATACCAAGGCGCTTGAGAGAACTCGGGTGAAGGAACTAGGCAAAATGGTGCCGTAACTTCGGGAGAAGGCACGCTGTCATCAGGTGAAGCCCCTCGCGGGTGGAGCTGAAGGCAGTCGAAGATACCAGCTGGCTGCAACTGTTTATTAAAAACACAGCACTGTGCAAACACGAAAGTGGACGTATACGGTGTGACGCCTGCCCGGTGCCGGAAGGTTAATTGATGGGGTTATCCGCAAGGAGAAGCTCTTGATCGAAGCCCCGGTAAACGGCGGCCGTAACTATAACGGTCCTAAGGTAGCGAAATTCCTTGTCGGGTAAGTTCCGACCTGCACGAATGGCGTAATGATGGCCAGGCTGTCTCCACCCGAGACTCAGTGAAATTGAAATCGCTGTGAAGATGCAGTGTACCCGCGGCAAGACGGAAAGACCCCGTGAACCTTTACTATAGCTTGACACTGAACATTGAGCCTTGATGTGTAGGATAGGTGGGAGGCTTTGAAGCGTGGACGCCAGTCTGCGTGGAGCCAACCTTGAAATACCACCCTTTAATGTTTGATGTTCTAACGTAGACCCGTGATCCGGGTTGCGGACAGTGTCTGGTGGGTAGTTTGACTGGGGCGGTCTCCTCCTAAAGCGTAACGGAGGAGCACGAAGGTTAGCTAATCACGGTCGGACATCGTGAGGTTAGTGCAAAGGCATAAGCTAGCTTGACTGCGAGAGTGACGGCTCGAGCAGGTGCGAAAGCAGGTCTTAGTGATCCGGTGGTTCTGAATGGAAGGGCCATCGCTCAACGGATAAAAGGTACTCCGGGGATAACAGGCTGATACCGCCCAAGAGTTCATATCGACGGCGGTGTTTGGCACCTCGATGTCGGCTCATCACATCCTGGGGCTGAAGTAGGTCCCAAGGGTATGGCTGTTCGCCATTTAAAGTGGTACGCGAGCTGGGTTTAGAACGTCGTGAGACAGTTCGGTCCCTATCTGCCGTGGGCGCTGGAGAATTGAGGGGGGCTGCTCCTAGTACGAGAGGACCGGAGTGGACGCATCACTGGTGTTCGGGTTGTCATGCCAATGGCATTGCCCGGTAGCTAAATGCGGAAAAGATAAGCGCTGAAAGCATCTAAGCGCGAAACTTGCCCCGAGATGAGTTCTCCCTGACCCTTTAAGGGTCCTGAAGGAACGTTGAAGACTACGACGTTGATAGGCTGGGTGTGTAAGCGTAGCGATACGTTGAGCTAACCAGTACTAATGATCCGTGAGGCTTAACCTTACAACACCGAAGGTGTTTTAGAGACGAAAGATTTTCAGCTTAGTTCAGGATTAAAGCTCATGGTCATAAGAATGACGGTGAGTAACAGAATTTGCCTGGCGGCCGTAGCGCGGTGGTCCCACCTGACCCCATGCCGAACTCAGAAGTGAAACGCCGTAGCGCCGATGGTAGTGTGGGGTCTCCCCATGCGAGAGTAGGGAACTGCCAGGCATCAAATTAAGCGTGCTGATATGGCTCAGTTGGTAGAGCGCACCCTTGGTAAGGGTGAGGTCCCCAGTTCGACTCTGGGTATCAGCACCAATTTTTAGATTAAAGTTCGGCACGTAGAAAAGAATTTGCCTGACGGCCGTAGCGCGGTGGTCCCACCTGACCCCATGCCGAACTCAGAAGTGAAACGCCGTAGCGCCGATGGTAGTGTGGGGTCTCCCCATGCGAGAGTAGGGAACTGTCAGGCATCAAATAAAGCAAAAACCCCGACCGAAAGGCCGGGGTTTTTTGCTTTCAGAGATGTGCAAAACAGCATAAAAAAGGCCGCGTCCGCGGCCTTTGTCGTTTAATGGATAACCTGAGACAAGAAAGCTCGCGTTCTTTCCGATTTCGGATGGGCAAAAAACTCTTCAGGCGGTGCCTGCTCTACGATCTCTCCACGGTCCATAAAGATAACCCTGTCGGCAACGGTACGCGCAAACCCCATTTCGTGAGTCACGCACAGCATCGTCATCCCGGATTCGGCCAGGCCAATCATGGTATCCAGCACTTCCTTCACCATTTCCGGGTCAAGCGCAGACGTCGGTTCATCGAAGAGCATGATTTTAGGCTTCATGCATAGCGAGCGAGCAATGGCCACACGCTGCTGCTGGCCACCGGATATTTGCCCCGGGAATTTATGCGCATGTTCAGCGATTCGTACTCGTTCGAGATAATGCATCGCCAGCGCTTCCGCTTCTTTCTTCGGCATCTTACGCACCCAAATCGGAGCCAGGGTGCAGTTCTGCAAGACCGTTAAATGCGGGAACAGGTTAAAGTGCTGAAAGACCATGCCGACTTCGGTACGGACTTTTTCTATATTGCGGAGATCGTCATTCAACTCTGTGCCGTCAACGACAATACGCCCCTGCTGATGCTCTTCAAGATGGTTAATACAGCGAATAGTCGTTGATTTCCCGGAGCCCGATGGCCCACACAGCACGATACGCTCACCCTGCTTCACATTGAGATTTATATCTTTTAAAACATGAAATTGCCCGTACCATTTGTTCACATTTTCCAACGTGATCATCGTGTCGGCAGCCTGCAGTGTCATTTTACTCATCATAATCCTTAGTGCGGCGTGCGGCCGGTGTGGAAGCGCTTCTCCAGATGCTGGCTGTAGCGCGACATACTGAAACAGAAAATCCAATAGACGATAGCGGCAAAGACATAGCCTTCTGTCGACATCCCCAGCCAGGCCGGATCGACAGTGGCTTGCTGTACGCTACTAAACAGATCGAACAGGCCGATGATGATCACCAGACTGGTGTCTTTAAACAGCGCAATAATCGTGTTCACCAGCCCCGGGATCACCAACTTCAGGGCCTGAGGTAAAATCACCAACCCTTGCATTCTCCAGTAACCAAGCGCCAATGACTCTGCTGCCTCATATTGCCCTTTGGGCAGAGCCTGCAGCCCGCCACGAACCACCTCGGCCACATAGGCTGACTGGAATAAAATCACCCCGACCAATGCCCGAATCAGTTTATCGATGGTGGTGCCTTCCGGTAGAAACAGCGGCAGCATCACGGAAGACATGAACAGCACCGTGATCAGCGGTACACCTCGCCAAAATTCGATAAACATTATTGAAAGGATTCTCACAACCGGCATGCGCGATCGTCTGCCCAGTGCCAGCACAATACCCAGCGGCAGGGCGCCTGCGATGCCGACGGAAGCAATGATCAGCGTGAGGGTTAATCCGCCCCAAAGACGAGTCTCCACGCGGTCCAGCCCCAGGAATCCACCGTACATCAAGACCCAAACGAGGAGCGGATAGGCCACGGCCCAGGCGGCGATATAGCGACCACGGTGAGGAAGCGACTTCCAGAACATTGCGGCTACGGAAAGTAACCCAATGATCAGTGCAAGGTTGATGCGCCAGCGCAATTCGTGAGGATAAAGTCCATACATAAACTGCCCGAAGCGGTCGTGGATAAAGACCCAACACGCCCCTTCCTGAGTACAGTCGGCTCTTGTCTCACCGACCCAATTCGCCTGGAAAACCGCCCAGTTCAGAAGCGGAGGGATAAGCGTCCACATCAGCCCGAGACAAAGCAGTGTGAGCAGAGTATTCAGCCAGCTGGAGAAGAGATTTTTACGCATCCAGCGCCAGATTCGTTCCGGGTGGTTAGCTGCCTGGCGGGCGTCGTGCGCCGTTAAAACTTTAGTCATCGACATTCCTTAACGCTCGACGAGGGCGATACGGCGGTTATAGACGTTCATCAGCAGCGAAATAACCAGGCTGATAAGCAAATAAACGGACATCGTGATAGCGATGGTTTCGATAGCCTGGCCCGTTTGGTTAAGCACGCTGCCGGCAAACAAAGACACCATATCCGGATAACCAATGGCTGCTGCCAGGGAAGAGTTTTTGACGATGTTCAAGTACTGGCTGGTCAACGGCGGAATGATGACTCTCAGCGCCTGGGGCACAATCACCTGGCGAAGCGTCACCTGCTTAGGCAGACCCAGGGACAAAGCCGCCTCATGCTGGCCAAAGGGGACGGACTGAATACCTGAGCGAATGATTTCCGCGATAAAGACCGAGGTGTAAACCGACAGCGCCAGCGTTAAAGCCGCCAGTTCAGGGATAAGTACAATCCCACCGCTGAAGTTGAAACCGTGCAGAGCTGGAATATCCCAGTGAAGGGCTGCCCCGAAGATCAAATGCGCCAGCAGCGGAAGCACAACGATCAACGCGATCGTCACGGGCCAGGTGCGACGAATCTGCCCGGTTCTCATTTGGTGCATTTTGTTATAGCGATACAGGCCAGCAGAAACGATCAGTGCGCACAGAATGGCAACCGCAAATGCCAGCAGACCTTCCCCCATAATCGGAGCCGGAAGAGACAGCCCGCGATTGCTCAGGTACATCAGGCCAAAGGCATCCAGAGCCTGGCGTGGGCCCGGCAGATTACGCAGCACGGCAAAGTACCAGAAGAAAATTTGCAGCAGTGGGGGGATGTTGCGAAACGTCTCTATATAAAAGGTAGAGAGTTTACGCACCAGCCAGTTATCAGAGAGGCGTGCCAGGCCCACAAAGAAGCCGATAAATGTCGCGAATACAATACAGAGAACAGACACCAGCAGGGTATTCAGCAGCCCAACAACAAAGACTTTGCCGTAGGTATCTCCCTGATCGTAGTCGATCAGATGCTGGACAATGCCAAACCCGGCGGCGCGATCGAGAAAGGCAAAACCGGAGGTAATACCGCGGCTGTCCAGGTTGGTAATGGTGTTGTGAATCAAATAAACCGCCACGCCAATAACCAAGGCGATGGCGATGATTTGATACAGCCAGGCGCGAACCGAGGGGTTAGAAAAAGATAAGTCGGCCTTCACGGCTGGGCGGTGATGACGCATAAGCAAACCTCAGTAACAGGAACATAAATCTGGGGCACCGCAATGGGCAGTGCCCTGTTCTGGTATGTCGCTTAGCGAACTGGTGGGGCGTACTGAATCCCACCGTTGTTCCACAGGTTGTTCTGGCCGCGTTTGATTTTCAGCGGGCTTTGGGCACCGACGTTAGTCTCGAAAATCTCAGCGTAGTTACCGACCTGTTTCACGATGTTGTAGGCCCACTTGTTGTCCAGCTTCAGGTCTTTGCCGAAATCACCTTCTTTCCCTAACAGGTGCGCCATATCCGGCGTGGTCGGGTTGGCGGCCATCTGGTCGACGTTTTTAGAATTAATGCCCATCTCTTCGGCATTCAGCATGGCGAACAGCGTCCAGCGCACGATGGAGAACCAGTCATCGTCCCCGCGGCGTACAACGGGTCCCAGAGGTTCTTTAGAGATGACTTCTGGCAGCACAAGCCACTCTGCCGGATTGCTGAGCTTGATGCGCAGGGCGTACAGCTGAGACTGATCTGAGGCCAGAGTATCGCAGCGCCCGGACTCCAGCGCTTTGGCCGACTCGTCTGAACGGTCAAAGGTGACCGGCGTGTACTTCATCTTATTGGCTTTGAAGTAGTCGGCGACGTTCAGCTCGGTGTCGGTCCCGGCCTGAATACAAACCGTGGCGCCGTCGAGCTCTTTCGCGCTTTTGAGGCCGGCTTTATTGTGGGTCAGGAAGCCGATACCGTCGTAGTAAGTGACGCCGGTGAACACCATCCCCATGCCCGCGTCGCGGGAAGAAGTCCAGGTGGTGTTACGGGAAAGAATATCTACCTCACCAGACTGCAGCGCCGTAAAGCGCTCTTTTGCTGTCAGAGGCGTGTATTTGACTTTAGAAGCATCGCCGAAGACTGCCGCCGCCACGCCACGGCAAACATCCACATCGATTCCGGTAAACTTGCCGCTGCCGTCAGCGTAAGAAAAGCCCGGCAGACCATCGCTGATTCCACATTGCACGAAGCCTTTCTTTTTGACGGCATCCAGCGTGGTGCCTGCATGAGCCTGATTAGCCATCGCAAACAGCGTGCCGGTAGCGACCAGAGTGGCGATCATCATCTTCTTCATAAATGCATCCTGAGTGGCAAAATTATCGTTATTGGCGAAATGGCATCCGGGAGGTGCCAGATCCGTATTCGTGGCAAATGCCCGAGTCATAGTCTTTAAAGCAAAGGGGATGCCAGGTTTTTGCGGGGGCGTCTTATGAAGAAGAAGGCAGGTAGCCATGAAGGTATGGGCAAGAAAATGCGCCGAAATAGTGCAGGCCTGCAACTAACGGCGCATTTCAGAGCAAAATGATTCAGGTGTTGCAGGAAGAAGAAACAAAAAAGCGCGAGAGCCTCGCGCTTTGGTCGAGGGGAGAACTTATTTGGTGAGTGCCACGATACCCAGGGCTACGCCTGCCACTGCAGCGGTACCGGCGGCAATCGCGCCAGCGGTTTCCCAGTTATCCTGAGTGGTGCCTTTCATACAGGTATTGGTGTGCACCAGGCGCCCCTGGTCATCATAGACCGGTACGCAAGGGGAATCGGTCGCACAGCCAGCCAGAAAAGTAGTGAGCAACGCGACAGCGATGAATTTAGTCATTTTGAACCTCGGTTTTACCAAACGCCGGAACAGGGATTGCTCTCGTAGGTGCCCATAACGGTACGAAGCTTTCACGGATGCTGCACCGGTGTGAATGTGGCTATTTTACCACTGCGACTCAGACCACAGGATCGGGGAATAATTGCAAAGCGTGTGAAGTGTAAACAAAGTGAAGGAAAGGGCGATGCAGCGATGAATGATGAGGAAAAACGTCAGATTCGGGGTGTAGAAAAGAGAAAAGGCGCTTTCCCATGCCGAGTCGCGCCTTTTCACAACACTAACTGATTAGTATCAGTTCATGCCGTATTTTTTCAGTTTCTTACGCAGCGTACCGCGGTTGATACCCATCATCAGGGCAGCGCGGGTCTGGTTGCCGCGGGTGTATTGCATCACCATGTCCAACAGTGGCTGTTCAACTTCAGCCAGTACCAGCTCATACAGGTCATTCACATCCTGACCATTCAGTTGAGCAAAATAGTTCTTCAGTGCCTGTTTAACCGAGTCACGCAGGGGCTTTTGAGTTACCTGATCCTGAGAGTTAACGGTGGAAACGGTCAGTACGTCAGAATTTACGCGTTGTTCGAACATAGTTCTGTCAGCTCTTTATTTCATTACGCAAGATTTTCGAAGTATGCCTCCAACGCCTCCAGCTGTTCGCTGGTATCCTCAATGGCGTTGAATGTGCGCCGAAACTGGTCATCTGGAGCGTGCTCCTGGAGATACCAGGAGACGTGTTTACGAGCAATTCGGTAACCTTTTACATCGCCATAAAAGCTATGCAGTTCCCGAACGTGCGAGCAAAGTAAGCGCTTCACCTCTGCCAGAGGCAAGGGGGGCAGCAGCTCTCCAGTGTCCAGATAATGCTGGATTTCCCGAAAGATCCAGGGTCTTCCCTGAGCCGCACGGCCTATCATCAGGGCATCAGCCCCCGTATAGTCAAGTACAGCTCTGGCTTTAAGCGGGTCAGTAATGTCACCATTCGCGATAATCGGAATGGAAACTTTCTGCTTAACTGCCCGAATGCTGTCGTATTCAGCATCGCCCTGGAATAAACAGGCGCGTGTGCGTCCATGAATTGTCAGAGCCTGAATCCCACAGTCTTCAGCCAGTTGGGCAATCTCTACACAGTTACGGTGCGCGGGCTCCCAGCCGGTACGAATTTTCAACGTCACAGGAACATCCACTGCCTTCACTACCGTCGTCACGATGTCCTTTACCAGACTCGGGTACTGTAGAAGCGCTGAACCTGCCAGCTTACGATTCACCTTTTTTGCCGGACAACCCATATTGATATCAATAATCTGGGCGCCATTAGCCACGTTAATTCGCGCGGCTTCTGCCATCTCTTCCGGTACGCTGCCGGCAATCTGCACGGTGCGAATACCCGGTTCATCCACATGAACCATGCGTAAACGGGATTTATCGCTCGCCCAAACTTCTGGGTTAGAGGACATCATCTCGGAAACGGTTAACCCGGCTCCCATCTCGTAGCACAGCGTCCTGAATGGTCTGTCAGTGATGCCAGCCATAGGTGCTGCGATCAGGCGATTTCTGAGCTGGTGGTGTCCGATGCGCATGAGTTAAGAAATGACCATACTGTGCCTGCAAGGCGGCGTATATTACGCATTTTTCACACGAGATGAAAGGCCAAACTTTGAACAATCCTCTGTCACAGATCAATGAAGCGGCAACAAATGCGGCCAGAATACGTAATTCATTCAATTAATCAGATGGTTAGGATTTTTCGTTTATTTCATGCTGTTTTAAATTTTCCTGAAAGTTAGCAGAAATATGCTGTCCAACAGGCTATTTTTACCAGATAAACCGCTGTTTTTGTGGTCAGTTTTGGGGTTTTTATGCGAACAATCTCTCATTTTTACATGTGGCTTGATCACTAAAACTGGCTGAAAACGGCACACGGCCCGATGTCCGTATGCCGTTATTTTGATCAGCCGTGCTTGCGGCCGGTGATACGGCACCACTCTTCTTTTTCCGCAACCGGGTCAAGCGTGAACTTATCGGCATAAGCTTCACATACCCCTTCGGCTTGGCTTGCCAGAACGCCGGAAAGGCCAAGTAAACCGCCCTCAACCGGCAGCACGCTGATTAACGGCGATAACTCACGCAAAGGGCCTGCCAGGATGTTAGCGACCACCACGTCGGCGCTCATGACTTCTGGCTGGTCTTTCGGCAGGTAAAGCTCAAGCCGGTCAGAAACACCGTTACGCTCAGCGTTATCGCGGCTCGCCTGAATTGCCTGCGGATCGATATCGATGCCGATAGCTTTTGCGGCCCCCAGTTTAAGGGCGGCAATCGCCAGGATCCCGGAGCCGCAACCGAAGTCGATCACAGTTTTGCCCGCCAGGTCCAGGCCGTCGAGCCATTCGAGGCACAGCGAGGTGGTTGGATGGGTTCCGGTGCCAAACGCCAGACCCGGGTCGAGCATCACGTTCACGGCAGTTTCATCCGGCACATCGCGCCAGCTTGGGCAGATCCACAGGCGGTTGCCGAAGCGCATTGGGTGGAAGTTGTCCATCCATTCGCGCTCCCAGTCTTTATCTTCCAGCTGTTCCACTTTGTGGTGGAAACCCTGGCCTAACAAAGGGCAGTGCTCGAGGATAGCGGCAACTTCTTCCATGTCGGTTTCCGCGTCATACAGGCCGATAACGTCGGTATCGCCCCAAAGGCGAGTTTCACCCGGCAGCGGTTCAAAGACCGGCGTGTCGTGGGTGTCCTGGAAGGTGACGGAAACCGCCCCGCTTTCAATCAGCGCATCGCCTAAGCTTTCAGCGTTGCCGCCGGTGGTGTTAATTTTAAGTTGGATCCATGGCATGGCGAAACTCTTTATTTATCAGTAGTGGAAACAAGAAGGGGTTCCGGAACGTGGCGACCAAAACGGTTACCTATCAGGAACGCCAGCAAGCTGAACAGGAGCGAAGGCACAATCGGGTGGAAGCCCAGGAGCTGCAGGCCAAAACTGGCGAGCACCGCGTACAGTCCGCCGCCGACAATCATGCCGCTCAGCGCGCCTGCTGCGTTCGCTTTCTCCCAATAGAGGCCCAGCACCAGCGGCCACAGGAAAACGGCCTCAAGGCCCCCGAAGGCCAGCAGATTAAGCCAGATAATCATCTCAGGTGGTCGCCAGGCTGCCAGCATCATCAGAATGCCCAGCACCAGCGTAGTGGTGGTGGAAATGCGCTTCAGGCGGCGCTCCTGATGAATTTTAGTCGGACTTGCGCTAAGCCACAGGTCTTTCACGATCGTCGCGGAGGCCTGCAGCAAGTGGGCGTTCACGTTGGACATAATGGCGGCCATTGGCGCGGCCAGGAACAACCCAGCGGCCCAGGGCGGCAGAACCTGCATCATCAGCGTAGGGATAACCAGATCCGGCACCGTCAGGCCCGGGAGTACCGCTCTGCCCAGCGCGCCAGCAAGGTGCATACCCAGCATCAGGATTGCGACCACAATGGTGCCTATGATGATGCCGCGGTGCACGGCTTTGCTGTCTTTATAAGAGATGCAGCGTACCGCCGTGTGGGGCAGGCCGATCACGCCAAAACAGACCAGTACCCAGAAGGAAGCCATAAACGTTGGCGTCAGAATATCACCCGCGCCCTGAGGGCTGACGAGTTTCGGATCGATGTGTTCTAACGTTTGTACCGCGTTGCCCAGCCCGCCAGCGGCATGAACCACGCCGACCAGCAGCACGATGGTGCCTATCAGCATCACCATGCCCTGCATGGTGTCATTGAGCACGCTGGCGCGGAAGCCGCCGAAGGACGTATAGAGCGCGATGGTGATCCCGAAAATCAGCAGGCCAGTTTCATACTTTATCCCTGCGGCGGTTTCCAGCAGCCGCGCGCCACCGATGAACTGGACGGCAATCGCGCCAACAAATGCGACCAACAGGCTAATGCTGGCAATCCAGACGACGGCCCGATTCTGGTAGCGAGCCTGGAGCATGTCATTCAGCGTGATGGCGTTATAGCGGCGTGCCAGGATAGCGAATTTCTTCCCGAGGATCCCCAGAGAAAGCCAGATCGTCGGGATCTGAATCATGGCCAGCAGCACCCAACCCAAACCGAACTTATAGGCTGCACCCGGGCCGCCGATAAACGAACTGGCGCTGATGTAGGTGGTGGTGAGCGTCATGGCCAGGACGAAGCCGCCCATCGAACGGCTGCCGAGGAAATATTCACTCAGAAAGGTGCCGGATGTGCGCTGGCGCATGGCATATACGGAAAGACCAAAGACCGCGATCAGGTAGATAACCAGCACGGCAATCACTTCATTTTGCATGGTCATCCCCCAGAGGAATGTCGCGGAATAAGTATTTCACCATCAGCCAGCAAAGCAGGATAAACAGTAGCGGCACCAGCAGGCAGGCCATCTCGAACCAGTGCGGCAAGCCGGTGATCCCCTGTGTATTGTCAGGTAAGTAAGCAGCCACTAACCATGCGGCAAGATAGAGCAAGGTCAGCCAGAGCGCCCAGCGCGCTTCTTTATGGGCCTGAACAAAACGGTTGTCCATTTTTGTCCCTTGAGTTCGCAGAAAGCGGGGATTGTAACGCATCCATCCTGTTGGAGGATAAAAAAAGAAAAAGGCCGGAAATCCGGCCTTTTGTCGACATGTTCAACGGAAACTTAGTGCTGAAGACCGAGTTTCTTCTCCAGATAGTGGATGTTGGTTCCACCGTGCTGGAAGTTTTCGTCGTTCATGATTTTGGTCTGCAGATCGATATTGGTTTTGATGCCATCGATAATCAGTTCTGCCAGGGCGTTTTTCATGCGGGCAATAGCCACTTCACGCGTTTCGCCGTAGCAGATGAGCTTCCCAATCATTGAATCGTAGTACGGCGGTACTGTGTAACCGGCGTAGATATGCGATTCCCAACGCACGCCAAAACCACCAGGCGCGTGGAAGCGCGTGATTTTGCCCGGGCTTGGCAGGAAGGTGTTCGGGTCTTCGGCGTTGATACGGCATTCCACCGCGTGGCCGGTAACGTGAACGTCTTCCTGTTTGATGGACAGCGGCTGACCGGCTGCGATACGCAGCTGCTCTTTGATCAGGTCAACGCCGGTGATCATTTCGGTAACCGGGTGTTCTACCTGAATACGGGTGTTCATTTCGATGAAATAGAACTCGCCGTTTTCGAACAGGAACTCAAAGGTACCTGCGCCGCGATAGTTAATGTCGATACAGGCTTTGGCGCAGCGGTCGCCGATGAATTTACGCAGCTCAGGCGTGATGCCCGGGGCTGGTGCTTCTTCAACGACTTTCTGGTGGCGGCGCTGCATGGAGCAGTCACGTTCAGCCAGATAGATAGCGTGCCCCTGGCCGTCGGCCAGAACCTGAATCTCGATATGGCGTGGGTTCTCGAGGTATTTCTCCATGTAAACCATGTCGTTGTTGAAAGCCGCTTTGGCTTCCGCACGGGTCATGTTGATGGATTGCTCGAGCTCCGCGTCGCTGCGCACTACGCGCATACCACGACCGCCGCCGCCGCCGGAGGCTTTGATAATCACCGGGTAGCCGATGCGTTTTGCATGGGCACGGTTTTTATCCATGTCGCCGTCCAGTGGGCCGTCAGAACCTGGTACCGTCGGTACGCCCGCTTTTTTCATCGCGGTGATCGCGGAAACTTTGTCGCCCATCAGGCGGATAGTTTCAGCTTTCGGGCCGATGAAGATAAAGCCGGAACGCTCAACCTGCTCGGCAAAGTTGGCGTTTTCTGACAGGAAGCCGTAACCCGGGTGAATCGCTACCGCGCCGGTGATTTCCGCCGCAGAGATGATTGCCGGGATGTTCAGGTAGCTTTTTACGGACGGAGCCGGGCCGATACAGACCGTCTCATCCGCCAGTAATACGTGTTTCAGATCGCGGTCCGCACTTGAGTGCACAGCGACAGTCTTGATGCCCAGTTCTTTACAGGCACGAAGAATACGCAGTGCAATCTCGCCGCGGTTGGCGATGACAATTTTATCCAGCATGTTCGCCTCGTTACTCGATGACGACCAGCGGCTCGTCAAATTCTACCGGCTGACCATTCTCAATCAGAATTGCTTTCACCACACCGGCTTTATCTGATTCGATCTGGTTCATCATTTTCATTGCTTCAACGATGCACAGGGTGTCGCCCACGTTAACTTTCTGGCCCACTTCCACAAATGCTTTGGCATCCGGGCTAGGGGTACGGTAGAAGGTACCGACCATTGGGGAACGTACGATGTGACCACTGACTTCAGCAGCTGCAGGGGCTTCCATTGCTGGGGTTGCGGCTGGTGCAACGGCCTGAGCCAGACCCGGCTGTGGCTGCGGCTGGTACATTGGCGCAGCGTAAGCCTGTTGCATCATTGGGAAACCAGCGTTTGCCGGGGAGCGGCTGATGCGTACAGACTCTTCGCCTTCAGAAATTTCCAGTTCAGCGATGCCTGATTCTTCAACCAGCTCGATCAGTTTTTTAATCTTACGAATATCCATGAGTGGGTTCCGTACTCTTTGTTTAGATGGATTTTGACAGGCGTTTTACCGCCGTCTGTAAAGCATATGAATAGCCGTCAGCGCCTAATCCGCAGATCACGCCGATGGCCTTATCTGATAGATAGGAATGATGGCGGAACGGTTCACGCGCGTGCACATTGCTGAGGTGAATCTCGATAAACGGGATATCCACCGCCAGTAACGCATCGCGCAGCGCGACGCTGGTATGCGTGAACGCGGCCGGATTAATCAGGATAAAGTCGACAGTGTCTTTGGCCTGATGAATTCGGTCAATCAACGCATATTCGGCGTTAGATTGCAGGTGACTGAGCGTCACGCCAAGGCTGGTTGCCTCCGCCTCAAGCGTGTTAACAATTTCTGCTAACGTCTGGTGGCCGTACTTCTCCGGCTCCCGCGTGCCCAGCATGTTTAGATTAGGGCCATTCAAAAGCAAAATGTGAAATTCACCCGACATCGTGCTGCCATCTCCTGCGATTAGTAGGCAATTTACAAAATATACCTAAGTTTTCCGGTTGTCACCTTTTCGAACCGAAAATGGTCGTCAGAAAAAACCGAAGTCGCACATTATAACGATTTCGTAGCATTTGGCAGCTAAATACTGGTCTTATCAGGGAAGATGATCAACCGATATCCAGTTAAGGATACCGATCGATGTTTATTCTGCGGAGAAGCACACGCTTTTTGGCTAGCGCCACCACTGGCGAAACTTCTTGTAGCGAAGTGCAAGAAGAATGATCGCGCCCAGCGCATAAAGCAAGGGTTGAGGGGACAAAATCTTAACCGACCAGAGGAAATGAATCGGTGCGAGGATCGCGACCAGATAGACGAAGTTATGCAATTTCTGCCAGCGGGCACCCAAAAAACGCTGCGCTCGCTGGGTCGACGTCACGGCCAGGGCCAGCAGGATAATCCAGCAAATGATACCCAGCGTAAGATAAGGGCGGGAAACCAGTTCCTGGCCAAGCAGGCCAAGATTGCTGATCCCTAGCTCAAGCAGGGAATAGCTGGTGAGGTGCAGCGTCGCCCAGACAAAGCACCACACGCCCAACAGGCGGCGGGTACGAATCAATAGCGGCTGTTTAGCGTAACGCGCGAGTGGCGTGACAAGTAACGTCGCCAGCAGCAGTTTGAGCGCCATTCTGCCGGTAAAATGCTGAATGTCTTTTGCCGGGTCGGCGCTAAAAAATCCCTGGCTTGCCGCGTAAAACAGCCAGACGAAGGGCAGGAAAGCGGCCAGATGAAGCCCCACTTTCAGCCAGGTAATCTGTTTTACCGTCAGGCGCACTCAGAAGTTCTCCTTCAGGTTCAGGCCGCGATACAGCGAGGCGACCTGGTCTGCGTAGCCGTTGAACAGCAGGGTGGGCTGGCGCTTAACGTCCAGCACGCCGCCCGAGCCAATAAAGCGTTCTGAAGCCTGTGACCAGCGAGGGTGATCAACGTGCGGGTTTACGTTGGCGTAGAAACCATATTCATTCGGTGCGGCAAGGTTCCATGTCGTAGGCGGCAGCTCGCGCACCAGTTTTATGCTGACAATCGATTTAATGCCTTTAAAACCATATTTCCACGGCACCGTAAGGCGAATCGGTGCGCCGTTTTGCGGCGGCAAAGCTTTACCATAAACGCCCACGGTTAACAGCGTGAGCGGATGCATTGCTTCATCCAGCCGCAATCCTTCTACATAAGGGTATTGCAGCCCACCCCCGATAAACCGGTCCTTTTGGCCCGGCATCTGCTCCGGGTCATAAAGCGTTTCAAAGGCAACGTATTTTGCGTTGCTGGTGGGCTCAACCATAGCGAGCAGCTTGTGAAGCGGGAAGCCAATCCAGGGGACGGCCATCGACCATGCCTCAACGCAGCGCATGCGGTAAATGCGCTCTTCCAGCGGGAAGCGCTTATAAAGGTCATCGTGATCGAGCGTCATGGGTTTAGCCACTTCGCCGCTGACTTTAATCTGCCAGGGATCGGTTTTTAGCCCGCCGGCGTTAGCGGCAGGGTCGGCCTTATCCAGGCCAAATTCATAGAAGTTGTTGTAGCCCGTGACTTTGTCTTCCGGGGTCAGGGCCAGTTTGGCCTGGTACTCTTCTGGCTTAGTGAACGTCAGCGGTTTGCCGGCAGGTGCCGGGGGGCGATCGTGACCTTTGAACCAGGACAGAATATCGGCGTTGGCTGTCTGAGGGAGTGACAGGGCGGCCGCGCTGATGCCCAGCGCTTTCAGTACCTGGCGGCGCTTCATCATAAACACGGATTCTGGCGTAACGTCGGCTTCGGTGAGCCGGGTGACCTTTTTCATGACGTTCTCCTCGTAGCGATAGCCTAAGCATGACCGAGAGAAAGCGTTCCGGCGAATATGTCACGAAAAATTGAAATTTGAGGAGCGACAGGGCGTCGCTCCTCGGGCAAGGTTTAACGCACTTTTACCAGGGTTCTGCCCTGAGCGGCGTTGTTAATGATATCGCTGGCGTACTTTGGCGCTTCTGCCAGGCCGATTTCGGTCGTTGCTTGCTGGTAGAAGGCATCCGGCAAGTCTTTCACGAGGCGTGCCCAGGCGGCCGCGCGGCGATCCGGCGGCGTCATGACGGAATCCACACCCTGCAGGCGAACATTACGCAGAATAAACGGCATGACGGTGGTTGGTAGCGCGAAGCCACCGGCTAAGCCACAGGCCGCCACGCAGCCGCCGTAGTTCATTTGCGCCAGAACTTTCGCCAGCACTTTATCGCCGACGGTATCAATGGCGCCGGCCCAGAGCTGTTTTTCCAGCGGACGGGTTTCGGCGAACTCATCGCGGCCAAGAATACGGTCGGCACCGAGGCTGCGAAGGTAATCATGCGTACTTTCGCGGCCGGATACGGCGGCCACCTTATAGCCCAATTTGTGCAGCAGCGCGATGGCAGCGCTGCCTACGCCGCCGCTTGCGCCAGTGACGACGATTTCGCCGCTTTCTGGCGTCACACCTGCGTCTTCAAGTGCCATCACGCAGAGCATCGCGGTAAAACCGGCCGTGCCGATAATCATCGCCTTGCGCGCATCTAAACCTTCGGGCATTGCAACCAGCCAGTCACCTTTTACCCGCGCGGCTTCCGCCAGGCCGCCCCAATGGTTTTCTCCAACGCCCCAGCCGGTGAGCAGCACCGCCTGGCCTGGCTGAAAACGAGCGTCCTCACTGGTGAGCACTTTGCCAGCAAAGTCGATGCCCGGCACCATCGGGAAATTACGAATGATTTTGCCTTTGCCGGTGATGGCCAGCGCGTCTTTGTAATTCAGGCTGGAGTAATCAATCTCCACGGTGACGTTGCCTTCTGGCAACGCGTCGTGGTCGATCGTTTTTACCGCGGCCAGGGTTTGGCCTTCGGACTGTTCCAGGATTAATGCCTGCATGGGCGTTCCTCGGTCGGTAGCAATGGGAAAAAAATCTTAGCAGACTATACTCCGATACTGATGTGAAGAGCCGACCTGACGCAATAAATGCTCAGAAATTCCCGAGGGGTTTCGTTTGCCTGAGGTCGGCCTTTGCTATTTAATGCTTCCTCGTTTGGGGCCCATGATGAGTGTGGTTAATTTTCACTAACCGGAGTTAACACAGGGATGCGATTAACGACGAAACTTTCAGCCTTTATTACCCTTTTAACCGGGCTTGCGATTTTCGTTACGCTCTTTGGGTGCCTGCTAAGTTTCTATAACTCTGTTCACGACAAAACTCAGCAGCGCATTATGGCGGTTGCCACGATCGTTGATAACCAACTGGTCTCACGCTCACCCCAGGATCTGGTGGATCACTTTAGCGAGCTGATGATACCGGTGGATATCACCGAAATTCGCCTGATGGCGGATAAAACTTACCTCTTCCAGCACGTTTTACCCGAAGGCTATCGCCCGGCAGGGACGCAATATACCTACCGCACTATTAACGTCGCGTTGATGAAGCACCCAGGTATGACGCTGCAGCTGACTTATCTCGACCCGATTGCTGTCTACTATCACGCCATGTTTACCACGACGCCATTAACTGCGGCGGTCGCTTTTATGCTGGTGGTGCTCTTCCTGGCCGGGCGCTGGCTGAGACGACAGCTTTCCGGGCAAGAGCTGCTGGAAATCAGAGCCGGAAAAATCATTAGCGGGGAGCGAGGGGCAGAAGTGCGTGGTTCCGTGCATGAATGGCCGCCGCTGGTGAGCAGCGCAATGGATACTCTACTTTCGGACCTGCAAAGCGCCAGCGAGCAGCGAAGCCGCGTGGATACCCTCATCAGGGCATTTGCCGCCCAGGACATTAAAACCGGCCTCAATAATCGTTTGTTCTTTGATAACCAACTGGCCACGCTGCTGGAAGGCCAGGAGCAAGTCGGTGCTCACGGCGTGGTGATGATGATTCGCCTGCCTGATTTCGAGCTATTAAAAGAGACCTGGGGCAACGGCCCGGTTGAAGAATACTTATTCACTTTGGTTAACCTGCTCTCGACCTTTGTGATGCGCTACCCTGGCGCTTTATTAGCCCGCTATTTCCGCAGTGATTTTGCGGTATTGCTGCCGCACCGAACGCTGAAAGAAGCGGATGGTATCGCCAGCCAACTCCTCAATTCCGTGGATGCACTCCCGTCAACCCGTATGGTTGATCGCAGCGATATGCTGCACATTGGCATTTGCGCATGGCGCAGCGGGCAAACAAAAGAGCAGGTTATGGAGCATGCGGAAATCGCGACCCGCAACGCCGCTTTCCAGGGGGCCAACAGCTGGTCCGTCTACGACGATAAGCTCCCTGAACAGGGCCGGGGCAACGTGAAATGGCGCACTTTGCTTGAGCAGGTCCTCAAGCAGGGCGGCCCGCGCTTTTACCAGAAACCCGCGGTTGATAAGCATGGGGTGGTTCACCACCGTGAAATCATGTGCCGTATCTTCGACGGTGAGCAGGAAGTTTTGTCGGCTGAATACATGCCGATGGTCAGGCAATTTGGTTTATCCGAACAATATGATCGGCAGATCGTGTCCAGGCTGTTGCCGCTGCTAAACTTCTGGCCGGAAGAAACCCTTGCCATTCAAATTACCGTTGACTCGCTGATTCGCGCCCCATTCCAGCGCTGGCTGCGTGATTCGCTGATGCAGTGCGAAAAATCGAAGCGCGCACGGATTATTTTTGAACTTGCTGAGGCAGATGTCTGTCAACACATCAGCCGATTGCAACATGTTGTAAGGTTAATCACTGCATTAGGGGCAAGGGTTGTGATTATCCAGGCGGGATTAACGGTCGTCAGCACAACTTATATAAAAGAGCTGGATGTGGAGTTAATTAAGCTGCATCCGGGTCTGGTCAGAAACATCGGCAAGCGTACCGAAAACCAGCTTTTTGTGAAGAGCCTGGTTGAAGCCTGTAATGGGACGCGAATCCATGTTTTTGCCACAGGAGTGAGGACCCGCGGCGAGTGGCAGACGCTGATTGATAACGGGGTTGCGGGGGCGCAGGGCGATTTTATCGCCGCATCTCAGCCGCTTGACAGTAATGTGAAAAAATATTCACAAAGATACTCGGTTTAACCTGCCGTTTGCCATTATTTCACGTAGAATAACGCGCGCTGCATCTCAAGGGGGCTAGTCAGCCTGCCAGCCAGATTGTCGCAGCCGTTATGAACCGGTTTGCTGCTGTTAGCTGTTCGTTTATTCTACCGCGTTTGCCGCATTTCTGAACGCCATGTAGGAAGACGTTTCAAAAGTGTTACAGCCGTAGTGAACTGCACTATTTTTCACCGTTGCAGAACATTTTTGCGCCTTGTCGCTGTAGCGTGTGGTTGGTAAAGTAAGCGGATTTTGTATCCGCCCCAGCTTTCAGGATTATCCCTTAGTATGTTGAAAAAATTTCGTGGCATGTTTTCCAATGACCTGTCCATTGACCTGGGTACTGCGAATACCCTGATTTATGTGAAAGGACAAGGCATCGTACTGAATGAGCCCTCCGTTGTGGCCATTCGCCAGGACCGCGCCGGCTCGCCAAAAAGCGTTGCGGCCGTAGGCCATGATGCTAAACAGATGCTGGGCCGTACCCCGGGCAACATCGCGGCTATTCGTCCGATGAAAGACGGCGTTATCGCTGACTTCTTCGTGACTGAGAAAATGCTGCAGCACTTTATCAAACAGGTTCACAGCAACAGTTTCATGCGCCCAAGCCCGCGCGTGCTGGTGTGTGTGCCGGTAGGTGCTACCCAGGTTGAACGCCGTGCTATTCGTGAATCCGCACAGGGTGCAGGCGCACGTGAAGTGTTCCTGATTGAAGAACCTATGGCTGCGGCAATTGGCGCAGGCTTGCCGGTATCTGAAGCAACCGGCTCCATGGTTGTGGATATCGGTGGCGGTACCACCGAAGTGGCCGTTATCTCCCTGAACGGCGTGGTTTACTCCTCTTCCGTACGTATCGGCGGTGACCGCTTCGATGAAGCTATCATTAACTATGTGCGCCGTAACTACGGTTCACTGATTGGTGAAGCGACCGCGGAACGTATCAAACACGAAATCGGTTCTGCCTACCCGGGCGATGAAGTGCGTGAGATCGAAGTTCGCGGCCGTAACCTGGCTGAAGGTGTGCCACGCGGCTTCACCCTGAACTCTAACGAAATCCTCGAAGCATTGCAGGAGCCACTGACCGGTATTGTTAGCGCGGTGATGGTAGCGCTGGAACAGTGCCCGCCAGAGCTGGCATCCGATATCTCCGAGCGCGGTATGGTTCTGACCGGCGGTGGCGCATTGCTGCGTAACCTCGATCGCCTGCTGATGGAAGAGACGGGTATCCCGGTAGTAGTTGCAGAAGATCCACTGACCTGTGTTGCCCGCGGCGGCGGCAAGGCACTGGAAATGATCGACATGCACGGCGGCGACTTGTTTAGCGAAGAGTAACAGCCACAGGCCAGGGGGAGCTTTGCGCTGCCCCTGCTTGCTGGTTTGGGAATACGCATAGCCTATGAAGCCAATTTTTAGCCGTGGCCCGTCGCTACAGATTCGCCTTATTTTGGCGGTGCTGGTGGCGCTTGGTGTCATTATCGCCGACAGTCGCCTCGGTATGTTCAGCCAGATTCGAACATACATGGATACAGCCGTCAGTCCTTTCTATTTTGTCTCTAATGGTCCCCGTGAATTACTCGACAGCGTGTCTCAAACGCTGGCCTCGCGCGACCAGCTTGAACTTGAAAATCGGGTTCTGCGTCAGGAGTTAATCCTGAAAAACAGTGAATTGCTGATGCTGGGTCAATACCGGCAGGAGAACGCGCGCCTGCGCGAGCTGCTCGGTTCCCCGCTGCGTCAGGATGAACAAAAAATGGTGACCCAGGTCATCTCCACCGTTAACGATCCGTACAGCGATCAGGTGGTGATCGACAAGGGCAGCGTGAACGGCGTGTACGAAGGTCAGCCGGTTATTAGTGATAAAGGCGTTGTCGGCCAGGTTGTCGCCGTCGCGAAGCTGACCAGCCGGGTGCTGCTGATTTGCGATGCCACTCACGCGCTGCCTATTCAGGTACTGCGTAACGATATCCGCGTGATTGCCGCCGGTAACGGCTGCACGGACGATCTGCAGCTGGAGCATCTGCCGGCCAATACCGATATTCGTGTCGGCGATGTGCTGGTGACTTCTGGTCTTGGCGGCCGCTTCCCTGAAGGCTACCCGGTTGGCGTTGTATCATCCGTTAAGCTGGATACCCAGCGCGCCTATACCGTGATTCAGGCTCGTCCTACCGCCGGTCTGCAGCGTCTGCGCTATCTGTTGCTGCTTTGGGGCGCGGATAAAAACGGTTCGTCGCCAATGCCGCCAGAGGAAGTCCACCGCGTGGCCAATGAGCGCCTGATGCAGATGATGCCTCAGGTTCTGCCGCCGCCGGGTTCAATGGGCCCTCCTGCGCCGGTCCCAGCGCCAGCAACCGGTATCACACAGCCTGCTACGGGAGCACAGTAGTGGGAAGTTATCGCAGCCAGGGCCGTTGGGTTATCTGGCTTTCATTTTTGATTGCCCTGCTACTGCAGGTCATGCCCTGGCCGGATGACCTCAAGTTTTACCGGCCGGATTGGGTATTGTTGATTCTGCTTTACTGGATTTTAGCCCTGCCGCACCGCGTTAACGTCGGGACGGGTTTTATTGTGGGCGCCATACTGGATTTGATTAGCGGCTCCACGCTCGGCGTGCGTGCTCTATCATTGAGTATTGTGGCTTACCTGGTGGCGCTGAAATACCAGCTTTTCCGTAACCTCGCCCTTTGGCAGCAGGCGCTGGTTGTCATGCTGCTCTCGCTGGTCACAGACATCATTGTTTTCTGGTCAGAATTTTTAGTGATCAACGTCTCTTTCAGACCGGAAGTGTTCTGGAGTAGTGTAGTTAACGGTATCCTGTGGCCCTGGATTTTCCTGTTAATGCGCAAAGTTCGCCAGCAATTCGCTGTGCAATAAAAGGTAAACATGACTACGTTGTATCTGGCATCCGGTTCGCCTCGCCGTCAGGAGCTTCTGACCCTGCTGGGCGTTTCTTTCGAGCGTCTCGTGCCTGGCATTGAAGAACAGCGGCAGCCGCACGAAAGCGCGGAACAGTATGTTCGCCGTCTGGCGCGCGAAAAAGCGCAGGCCGGGGTGGAGATGGCCGCCGAAGATTTGCCTGTACTGGGTGCGGATACAATCGTTATCTTCAACGGCGAAGTGCTGGAAAAACCACGGGATACAGAGCATGCCGCACAGATGCTACGTTTGCTCTCAGGCAATCAGCACCAGGTGATGACGGCAGTTGCTATCGCCGACGCCAGTCAGGTGCTGGAAGCGTTGGTGGTGACCGATGTGACGTTCCGCCGCTTATCCGAACAGGATATTGCCGATTATATTGCCAGCGGTGAACCTATGGACAAAGCCGGAGCTTACGGCATTCAGGGGCTTGGTGGCTGTTTCGTTAAAAGGATTAATGGCAGTTATCATGCAGTGGTGGGATTACCGCTGGTGGAAACTGGTGAGTTGCTGAGCAATTTTCACGCGCTGCGTGACGGACGAGGAAAAGATGACGGCTGAACTATTAGTCAACGTTACCCCATCAGAGACGCGGGTGGCCTATATTGACGGTGGCATACTGCAAGAAATTCATATTGAGCGCGAAGCGCGCCGCGGAATAGTAGGGAATATCTACAAAGGTCGCGTTAGCCGGGTGTTGCCTGGAATGCAGGCGGCGTTTGTAGATATTGGCCTGGACAAGGCGGCATTCCTTCATGCTTCTGACATTATGCCGCACACCGAGTGCGTCGCCGGTGAGGAGCAAAAGAACTTTAGCGTGCGCGACATCGCCGAACTGGTTCGCCAGGGGCAGGATTTAATGGTGCAGGTGGTCAAAGATCCGCTGGGCACCAAAGGCGCTCGCCTAACCACCGACATCACGCTTCCTTCCCGTTACCTCGTTTTCATGCCCGGCGCTTCTCACGTAGGTGTTTCCCAACGTATCGAAAGCGAAGCCGAGCGCGACCGCCTGAAGCGTATCGTGAATGAGTATTGCGATGAGCAAGGTGGCTTCATTATTCGTACCGCTGCGGAAGGCGTGTGTGAAGAAGATTTAGCCTCTGATGCGGCTTACCTGAAGCGCGTCTGGACCAAGGTCAGCGAGCGTAAAAAACGCAATCAAACCCGCTACCAGATGTACGGTGAACTGGCGCTGGCCCAGCGCGTATTGCGTGATTTTGCCGACGCGGCGTTGGACAGAATTCGCGTTGATTCCCGCCTGACTTACGAAATGCTGCTGGAATTTACCGCCGAGTACATGCCGGAGATGACCAGCAAAATCGAGCATTACAGCGGCCGCCAGCCGATTTTCGATCTCTACGACGTTGAGAATGAAATCCAGCGTGCGCTGGAGCGTAAGGTGGAACTGAAGTCTGGCGGCTATCTGGTGATTGACCAGACCGAAGCGATGACCACGGTGGATATTAATACCGGCGCGTTCGTGGGCCATCGCAATCTCGACGACACAATTTTTAATACAAATATCGAAGCGACTCAGGCCATCGCGCGCCAGCTCCGGCTGCGTAATCTGGGCGGCATTATCATCATCGACTTCATCGATATGAGTAATGAAGATCACCGCCGCCGCGTGCTGCATTCTCTCGAACAGGCGCTGAGCAAAGATCGCGTGAAGACCAGCATTAACGGCTTCTCCCAGCTCGGCCTGGTCGAGATGACTCGCAAGCGCACGCGCGAAAGCGTAGAGCATGTGCTGTGCAACGAATGCCCGACCTGCCACGGTCGCGGCACCGTAAAGACGGTGGAAACGGTTTGCTACGAAATTATGCGTGAAATCGTTCGTGTGCATCATGCCTACGATTCCGACCGTTTCCTGGTCTATGCTTCTCCTGCGGTGGGCGAGGCGTTGAAAAGCGAAGAGTCTCACGCGCTGGCTGAAGTAGAAATCTTTGTGGGTAAACAGGTCAAAGTTCAGATTGAACCGCTCTACAATCAGGAGCAGTTCGACGTCGTGATGATGTAAATACGCAAATGCGCATTGCAGACGACTGACAAACCTCTGATGATAGAAGAAATACCAGACGTTTAGTCAAAAAAAACAGGAAAATCAATTCGTTGATTTTCGGCTGATAATCACAAAGAGGGAAAAACCACGCTTTTTCCCTCTTTGTCAGCAACCTCAAATGTGCGGATGCGCATTTTGCCCGTAAGGCTGACAAGGAGAGAAAGGTGAGGCGACTGCCCGGCATTCTGCTGCTCACAGGCGTAACGTTGGTTGTTATCGTCGCGCTACTGGTGAGTGGCCTGCGGCTCGTTTTGCCGCACCTGGATGCCTGGCGGCCCGCGCTGCTGGATAAAATTGAAGCCGCCACCGGTTTGCCGGTGGAAGTCAGTAAGTTACAGGCAAGCTGGGAGAATTTTGGCCCCACGCTTGATGTTCGCGACGTTAAGGCCGGCCTCAAAGACGGCGGTACGCTGAGTATCAAACGCGTTACGCTGGCGCTGGATGTCTGGCAAAGCCTGCTGCACGCTCGCTGGCAGTTTCGCGACCTGACCTTCTATCAGCTGCAAATGCGAACCAACACGCCGCTCAGCCAGAACGGCGGAGATGGTACGCTGGAAGCGGACAAAATCAGCGATCTTTTCCTTCGTCAGTTCGATCACTTCGATCTTCGCGACAGCTCCCTTAGCTTCCTGACGCTCTCCGGCCAGCGGGCCGAACTTTCTATTCCTCAACTGACCTGGCTTAACGGTAAAAACCGCCACCGCGCAGAAGGCCAGGTCAGCCTGTCCAGCTTTAACGGCCAGCACGGCGTGGCCAACGTTCGTATGGATCTGCGGGATGAAAACGGGATTCTGAACAACGGCAAGGTCTGGCTGCAGGCAGATGACGTCGACGTGAAACCCTGGCTGGGCCGCTGGATGGAAGACAATGTCGACCTGAAAAGCGCCCGTTTTAGCCTCGAAGCCTGGATGGATGTGAAAGAAGGGGATATCAGCGGCGGCAGCATCTGGCTGAAAAAAGGCGGGGCAAGCTGGCCGGGTTCCGGCAGCGTGACGCACTCGCTTTCGGTCGATAATCTTACCGCTCAGGTCAGCCGGGAGAAATCCAGCTGGCAGATCTCCGTCCCTTCTACCAATATCACGCTGGATGACCAGGCGTGGCCGAAAGGCTCGCTCTCTGTGGCCTGGGTAGCCCCGCAGGATGTAGGCGGGAAACAAAGCCAGCGCAGCGATGAACTTCGCGTACGCGCCAGCAATATGGAACTTGACAGGTTTAATGGCCTGTTGCCGATTGCCGCCAAAATTTCGCCGCAGCTGGGGGATATCTGGACTTCGCTGCAGCCTCAGGGCCACATTGACGTGCTGGCGCTGGACATTCCACTCCAGCAAACCGAGCTGACTCGTCTGCAGGCCCGGTGGAAAGATGTGAGCTGGAAGCAGTGGAAACTGTTGCCTGGCGCGGAGCACTTCTCAGGATCGGTGACCGGCAGCGTCGCAAACGGGCAGCTTAATGCCGAAATAACCGACGCAAAAATGCCTTATGAAACCGTCTTCCGCGCGCCGCTTGAGATTGAGAAAGGCGTAGCGACGCTTGCCTGGCAGAAAAACGCAGACGGCTTCCAGCTAGACGGCAAGAATGTCGACGTTAAGGCTCGCTCCGTTTGGGCGCGTGGCGATTTCCGCTACTTCCAGCCCGCCAGCGGCGATCCGTGGCTGGGCATTTTGGCGGGCATTAGCACCGATAACGGTGCGGACGCCTGGCGCTACTTCCCGGAAAACCTGATGGGCAAAGAGCTGACGGATTATCTCAGCTCGGCGATTCAGGGTGGCCAGGCCGATAACGCCACGCTGGTGTACGGCGGCAACCCACATCTTTTCCCCTACGAGCACAACGAAGGCCAGTTTGAGGTGTACGTCCCGCTTCGTAACGCAAAATTTGCTTTCCAGCCGGACTGGCCTGCGCTGGAAAACCTCGATATCACGCTAGATTTCATCAATAACGGGCTGTGGATGAACAGCAAGTCGGTCAAGCTGGGCGGTGTAACGGCCACTAACTTGACGGCAAACATCCCCGATTATGCCAAAGAAAAGCTGCTGATAGATGCCGACATCAATGGCCCGGGCAATGCGGTAGGGCCTTATTTCAAAGATACGCCGCTGGAGGATTCCCTGGCTGCCGCGCTGGATGAACTCCAGATTGGCGGCGATGTGAATGCCCGCTTACATCTGGATATTCCTCTCACTGGTGAAATGACAACGGCCAAAGGCGATGTGCGGCTGAACAACAACACGCTGCTGATCAAACCGCTGAACAGTACGCTGCATAATCTGAGCGGCAAATTCAGCTTTACCAACGGTGACCTGCAGAGTGAAGCGATGAGCGCGAGCTGGTTTAATCAGCCGGTGAGCCTGAACTTCAACACCAAAACTGGCGATAAAGACTATCAGATTGGCGTCAACCTGAGCGGCGACTGGCAGCCCAATAAAACCGGTGTGTTGCCGAAGCAGGTCAACGACGCGCTCAGCGGAAACATCGCGTGGAAAGGCGACGTGGGTATTACGCTGCCTTATCACGGCAGCGCCAGTTACAAGGTCAATCTGGCGGGCGATCTGAAGAATGTGAGCAGTCACTTACCTGCGCCTGTAGATAAAAAATCCGGGGCAGCGCTGCCGCTGAATATCGCCGTTAAGGGCGATTTAAAGAGCTTCGATCTCACGGGCAATGCAGGCGCGCTCAATCACTTCTCCAGCCGCTGGCTGCTGAATAAGAAACTCACCCTCGACCGGGCTATTTGGGCGACGGACAGTAAAACTGTGCCGCCTCTGCCAGAGCAACCGGGCGTGGAGCTCGATCTCCCTGCAATGGACGGCGCTCAGTGGCTGGCGCTCTTCAGTGAAGGCGCGGCGGACAGCGTTGGGGGATCTGCCGTCTTCCCGTCCGCAGTGACACTGCGGACCCCGGCATTAACGCTGGCGGGCCAGCAATGGCATAACCTGAGCCTGGTTTCTCGCCCGGAGATGAACGGCACGCAGGTTGAGGCCCAGGGGCGTGAAATTAATGCCTCGCTGAACATGAAGAACAACGCGCCCTGGCAGGCCAGCGTTAAGTATCTTTATTTCAACCCGAACTGGAGCGTTCTCCCGAGTGGTGCAAACGGAACGGAGACGCAGCAGGTCCCGGAAAGCGGCGATACGCTTAGCTTCCGTGGCTGGCCAAATGTGCAGCTGCGCTGCGCGGAGTGCTGGCTGTGGGGACAGAAATATGGCCGTATCGATGGGGATGTGACCATTAATGGCGACACGCTGCAGCTGGCCAATGGGCTGATTGATACCGGCTTTGCTCGCCTCACCGCCGACGGTGAATGGGTGAATAAACCCGGCAGCGAACGTACTTCCCTGAAAGGCAAGCTGAAGGGCGAGAAGCTCGACGCGGCCGCGAACTTCTTTGGCGTGAAAACGCCGCTGCAGGGCTCTTCTTTCGACGTTGATTATGACCTGCACTGGCGGGCGGTACCCTGGAAGCCGGATGAAGCTTCGCTGAACGGTATTCTGCATACCAGGCTGGGGAAAGGGCAAATTACCGACGTCAGCACGGGCCATGCGGGCCAGCTTCTGCGCCTGGTCAGCTTTGACGCGCTGCTTCGCAAACTCCGTTTCGATTTTAGCGATACCTTTGGCAGCGGATTCTACTACGACTCGATTCGCAGCACCGCCTGGATAAAAGATGGCGTATTGCATACTGACGACACGCTGGTTGACGGGCTTGAGGCGGATATCGCGATGAAAGGCTCGGTAGACTTAGTCCGTCGCGAGCTAAATATGGAAGCGGTTGTTGCCCCTGAAATCTCCGCGACGGTAGGCGTGGCTACCGCTTTTGCGGTTAACCCAATAGTCGGCGCCGCGGTGTTTGCCGCCAGTAAAGTGCTTGGCCCGCTGTGGAGCAAAATCTCGGTGCTGCGCTACAGCATTACCGGCCCGGTAGATAAACCGAAAATTGATGAAGTGCTGCGGCAGCCGCGCACCAGCGAAGCTCACTGATTTGACGTTAGCGGTTAATTGCCGCAAGCTCCATAAATAAACCATTCCTCGCCAAACGGGCGATAAGCAATAAGAGTAGCGAAACGATGAGTCTTAACCTGGTAAGTGAGCAGTTGCTGTCTGCGAATGGCTTAACCCATCAAGATCTGTTTTCCATTCTCGGGCAGCTGTCCGAGCGCCGTCTCGACTACGGCGATCTCTATTTCCAGTCCAGCTATCATGAATCCTGGGTGCTGGAAGACCGTATTATTAAAGACGGTTCATGGAATATCGATCAGGGCGTTGGCGTTCGTGCGGTTAGCGGTGAGAAAACCGGGTTTGCCTATGCCGATCAAATTACTTTGCAAGCGCTGGAGCAAAGCGCTCATGCGGCCCGCAGCATCGTTCGTGAGCAGGGCGACGGGCGCGCCCGTACGCTGGGTAACGTTCCTCACAGCGCGCTTTATACCAGCGCCGATCCGCTGCTAAGCATGACGCGTGAAGAGAAGCTCGACATCCTGAGACGCGTGGACAGCGTTGCGCGCGCCGCGGATGCTCGAGTGCAGGAAGTTAGCGCCAGCCTGACCGGGGTGTATGAATTGATTCTGGTTGCGGCCACGGACGGGACGCTGGCGGCAGATGTTCGCCCTCTGGTGCGCCTGTCGGTTAGCGTTCAGGTTGAGGAAGACGGCAAGCGCGAACGCGGTGCAAGCGGCGGCGGCGGTCGTTTTGGCTATGAGTATTTCCTGGAAAGCGTGAACGGCGCAGTGCGGGCTGATGCCTGGGCGAAAGAAGCCGTGCGCATGGCGATGGTTAATTTGTCCGCCGTTGCTGCTCCGGCGGGAATGCTTCCGGTGGTACTGGGCGCAGGCTGGCCAGGCGTGCTGCTGCACGAAGCGGTCGGGCACGGTCTGGAAGGCGACTTTAACCGTCGCGGGACTTCGGTCTTCAGCGGCCAGATGGGCCAGCTGGTGGCCTCCGAACTCTGTACCGTGGTGGATGATGGCACGATGGCTAACCGCCGTGGTTCCGTCTCTATTGATGACGAAGGCGTGCCGGGTCAATACAACGTGCTGATCGAAAACGGCATTCTTAAAGGCTATATGCAGGACAAGCTCAATGCCCGCCTGATGGGCGTGGCGCCTACCGGGAACGGTCGTCGTGAGTCCTATGCCCACCTGCCGATGCCGCGCATGACCAACACCTACATGCTGGCTGGGAAATCCACGCCGCAGGAGATTATCGAGTCCGTGGATTACGGCATCTTCGCGCCAAACTTCGGCGGTGGTCAGGTAGACATCACCTCCGGCAAGTTTGTGTTCTCCACCTCGGAAGCCTACCTGATTGAAAAAGGGAAGGTGACCAGGGCAGTGAAAGGCGCCACGCTGATTGGGTCCGGCATCGAAACCATGCAGCAAATTTCGATGGTTGGGAACGATCTGGCGCTGGATAATGGCGTCGGCGTCTGCGGTAAAGAAGGCCAAAGCCTGCCGGTTGGCGTCGGCCAGCCAACCCTGAAGGTTGATAACCTGACCGTGGGCGGCACTGCCTGAGTCAATATGAGGCCGGACTAGCTCCGGCCCGTTTGTTTTGCCTTCCCGTTCCTGCCCTGCACGCCCTGATAAAGCTCCGCTACCTTCACAAAATAGTTCGTCAGATAGTTAATACATACCTGCACCTTCAGCGGCAGTTTGTCTTTTTCGGTATACAGCGCGTACACCGGACGGGGATCGGACTGATAGCGAGGGAACAGGATCTCCAGCTGTCCGCTATTGATCTCGTCGATCACCCACATCAGCGGCGCATAGCCAATACCTGCCCCGGCTTTCAGCCACCGGCTGAGCGTCATCGGATCGTTGGTGACAAAGCGGCCCTGCGGCAACAGGCGGGTCGAGATCCCTTCGGGCGCAATCAGCTCAAATTCATTATCCGGCCGGATGCTGTATTCCAGCCATGAATGGTTAGCCAAATCAGCCGGTTTTTCCGGCGTACCGTGAATGTGCAGATAGCTTTTGGCGGCACAAACCACCATTGGCATTGACCCCAGCCTGCGGGAAAACAGGCTCGAATCCTGCAAAGCGCCGACGCGAATGACCAAATCAAGACCATCGGCAATCAGGTCAGGTGCCGGTATGCCGGTGACCAGGTTGACGGTCAGGCCGGGATGTTCACGCAGCATTTCGGCGGTCATGTCGGCGAGAACATTCTGTGCCATAGTTGAAGAGCTACCGATGCGCAGCGTGCCGATAGGCGTGTTGTTAAAGGCGTAAAGCTGCTCGTGGACTTCCTGTGCTTCGTGCAGCATTTTGCGGCAGCCTTGATAATAAATTTTGCCGGCTTCGGTCAGGCCAATGCTGCGGGTGCTGCGGTTAAGCAGTTTAACCTGCAGCTCATCTTCCAGCTTGGACACGATCTGGCTGATGGAAGATACGCTCATTTGTAGCTGCCTTGCGGCAGCGGTGTAGGAGCCAAGTTCAACGACTTTGGCAAACACCGACATACGTTTCAGTCGTTCCATTGTTCACTCTGAGTGAAAAGTGATTTAGATCACACATTATAGATAACAGGGTAACAGTTACGTTAATATATTATTATTAACATAACTCATACCGCACGCTCGCCCGCCTTTTCTGGCCTCTCCGTCGCGGTTTGTCGTCGAGTTATGTATCGCCTGCATTATCTTATCAAGGTCAAAATGAGTCTATTTCCGGTTATCGTAATATTCGGTCTTTCCTTTCCGCCGATATTCTTCGAATTAATTCTGTCGCTCGCCGCGTTCTGGCTGGCGCGTCGGCTGCTGACCCCAACCGGCATTTATGATTTTGTCTGGCACCCTGCATTATTCAATACAGCGCTCTATTGCTGCCTTTTTTAT
This sequence comes from Enterobacter sp. TMH.L2, assembly GCF_050847315.1. Classification (NCBI taxonomy): domain Bacteria; kingdom Pseudomonadati; phylum Pseudomonadota; class Gammaproteobacteria; order Enterobacterales; family Enterobacteriaceae; genus Enterobacter; species Enterobacter sp. TMH.L2. The sequence goes on from NZ_CP193791.1 coordinate 306,706, forward strand.
CTGATTTCGCGTTTGTTCGTTTGAGGTTGATGTGAAAATACTAACAAGAAACATAACCCGTACCGCTATCACGCTTTTGCTGGTGCTGCTGGCCTTCATCGCTATCTTCCGTGCGTGGGTGTTTTACACCGAATCCCCGTGGACACGAGACGCGCGTTTCACCGCTGACGTTGTTGCCATTGCGCCGGACGTGTCCGGGCTTATCACCAGCGTGAACGTTCAGGACAACCAACTGGTGAAAAAAGACCAGGTGCTGTTCACCATCGACCAGCCGCGCTACCAGAAAGCGCTCGAGCAGGCCGAAGCAGACGTGGCTTATTACCAGGCGCTGTCCTCTGAAAAACGTCGTGAAGCCGGGCGGCGTAACTCCCTTGGCATTCAGGCCATGTCGCGCGAAGAGATTGATCAGTCCAACAACTCGCTGCAAACCGTTCTTCATCAGCTAGATAAAGCCCAGGCGACGCGCGATCTGGCCAAACTAGACCTGCAGCGCACGGTCATTCGTGCCCCAGCGGACGGCTGGGTAACCAACCTTAACGTGCACACCGGGGAATTTATTAACCGCGGCGCAGCGTCCGTCGCGCTGGTGAAACAGAATTCGTTCTACATTCTGGCCTACATGGAAGAGACTAAACTGGAAGGAATTCGTCCGGGCTATCGCGTACAGATCACGCCGCTTGGCAGTAACCGCGTGCTGCGCGGCAGCGTCGACAGCATCTCTGCCGGGGTGACAAACGCCAGCAGTACCAGCGATTCAAAAGGCATGGCAACGGTCGACTCCAACCTTGAGTGGGTCCGCCTTGCTCAGCGTGTGCCGGTCAGAATCCGCCTTGATGAACAGATGGGGAATCTGTATCCCGCCGGAACAACGGCCACTGTCGTTGTGACGGGAGAAAAAGACCGCAAAGCGGAGAATGACTCAGCCTTTATTAAGCTGATGCATCGTCTGCGCGAGTTCGGTTAAGCAGGCCGCTATGTATAACATTTCCAGGCTGCACGTCCGCTTTGCGATAAAGCTCGCTTTCGCCATTGTTCTGGCGGTGTTTGTCGGTTTTCACTTTGAGCTGGAAACGCCGCGCTGGGCGGTGCTGACCGCCGCGATTGTGGCCGCCGGGCCAGCCTTTGCCGCTGGAGGAGAGCCTTATTCCGGGGCCATACGCTACCGCGGGATGCTGCGCATTATCGGGACATTTATTGGCTGTGCGGCCGCGCTGGTCATCATTATCACGCTGATCCGTGCCCCGGTTGTCATGCTGCTGGTGTGCTGTATCTGGGCCGGATTCTGTACCTGGATCTCCTCGCTTGTTCGCGTCGAAAACTCCTATGCCTGGGGCCTCGCGGGCTACACTGCGCTGATTATTGTGGTCACTATTCAGGTTGCTCCGCTGACTACGCCGCAGTTTGCCGTTGAACGCTGTAGCGAAATCGTTATCGGGATTGTGTGTGCCATCGTCGCCGACCTGCTGTTTTCTCCGCGTTCCATCAAGCAGGAGATTGACCGGGAACTGGATAACCTGCTGGTGGACCAATACCGCCTGATGCAGCTTTGTATTGCCCACGGCGACAAAGAAGAGGTGGATAAAGCCTGGAGCGGGCTGGTGCGTAAAGTCACCGCGCTGAACGGCATGCGTGCCAACCTGAATATGGAATCCGCCCGCTGGGCGAAGGCCAACCGACGCCTGAAAGCGATCAACACCCTTTCGCTGACGCTGATCACCCAGGCCTGTGAAACTTTCCTGATTCAAAACACCCGGCCCGAATACGTCACGCCAGAATTCCGCCAGCTTTTTTCCGTCGAAGTGGAAACCGCCGACGACGTTTATAAGCGGATGAAAGTGCTGCGCCGAGCGATATCTGCGATGGGCGAAAAGGCCACACCGATAACCATCGGATCCTGGGTTTCCGCCTCGACTCGCTATCTGTTGCTGAAGCGCGGGTTTATCAGTAATAGCCGCGTGAGCGCGATTGAAGAAGAAGTGCTGAACGGTGAAGCGGTGGTGAAGGTGGAATCCGCCGAGGGCCATCACGCGATGATTAACTTCTGGCGCACGACGATTTCCTGCGTGCTTGGAAGCCTGTTCTGGCTCTGGACCGGCTGGACATCCGGCAGCGGCGCGATGGTGATGATTGCGGTGGTGACGGCGCTGGCAATGCGCCTGCCTAACCCGCGCATGGTTTCGCTCGACTTCCTGTATGGCATGCTGGTGGCGCTGCCGCTCGGCGCGTTCTACTTCCTTGTGGTGCTGCCGTCCACGCAGCAGAGTATGCTGCTGCTGTGTATCAGCCTTGCCCTGCTGGGCTTCTTTATGGGCATTGAGGTGCAGAAGCGGCGGCTGGGTTCTATGGGGGCGCTGGCCGGGACGATAAATATTATCGTGCTGGATAACCCGATGACTTTCCATTTCAGCAGCTTCCTCGACAGCGCGCTGGGGCAGATCGTCGGTTGTTTCCTGGCCATGATGGTGATCCTGCTGATCCGAGATAATTCGAAAGAGCGCACGGGCCGCACGCTACTGAACCAGTTTGTCTCCGCTGCGGTATCGGCGCTGACGACTAATAATGCCCGGCGGAAAGAGAACCACCTTCCGGCGCTGTATCAGCAGCTGTTTTTACTGTTGAACATGTTCCCTGGCGACATAGATCGTTATCGCCTTGCGCTGACGCTAATCATCGCGCATCAACGCCTGCGCGATGCGCCTATCCCGGTCAATGACGATCTCTCTGCCTTCCACCGGCAGTTGCGTAAAACGGCGGATAAGGTGATTTCTGCCAGCAGTGATGATAAGCGAGAGCGCTATTACGAAAGCCTTTTAGGCGAGCTGGAAATCTATCAAGAGAAGCTTCGCCTGTGGGAAGCGCCGCGGCAGGTCACCGAGCCGGTGAAACGGCTGGCAGACATTTTACATCGCTACCGGCACACGCTGATTAACGCCTGAGCCCAACCTTAGCCTGAAGAGCCGACGCCTGCGTCGGCTTTTTTCTATCTATACTTAACTGCGGTCCATGGGATGAACACTTATGAACAGGAGCTATTATGACGAATCAGACACTCCCGCAAAGTGAGCTTTTTAAAACCGGCTATCTGGTCGCAGGCAAGTGGCATTCGCTCGAAGACACTTTTGATGTGCTGAATCCTGCTACGGGAGAAATAGTGGCCAGAGTGGCAAGAGCCGGCAAACGAGAAACCGAAGCCGCGATTGAGGCCGCCAGCAAAGCTTTCCCCGCCTGGCGGGCGAAAACTGCCAAACAGCGATCTGAAATTCTCTACCGTTGGTTTGAACTGATGCTGGCGAACAAAAGCTGGCTCGCCCGGTTAATGACCCTTGAGCAGGGGAAGCCGCTCAAAGAGGCTGAGGGTGAAGTGGATTACGCCGCCAGCTTCATTCAATGGTTTGCTGAACAGGGCAAACGCGCCAACGGCGAGATTATTCCTCCGGTTAAGCCCGGTTCTCGCATTCTGGCCACGCGTGAACCCGTCGGCGTAGTCGCGGCAATCACGCCGTGGAATTTCCCCATGGCGATGCTGACCCGCAAGCTCGGGCCTGCTCTGGCCGCTGGCTGTACCGGAGTGATAAAGCCCGCGAATAACACGCCTCTTTCCGCTTTTGCTTTGCTTGAACTGGCGAAGCAGGCCGGCGTGCCGGACGGCGTATTGAATGCCGTGGCCGGGAAAACCCAGGAAATTAGCGATGCCATTATGGCCAGCCATCAGGTGCGCAAAATCTCCTTCACGGGTTCAACGGCGGTGGGCAAAACGCTGATGCGTAATGCCGCAGAAACGATGAAAAAAGTGTCGATGGAGCTGGGGGGCAATGCGCCTTATATCGTGTTTGATGACGCGGATATTGATGCGGCGGTAAAAGGTGCCATTGCTAACAAATTCCGTAATGCTGGCCAGGTTTGCGTCAGCGTTAACCGTTTCTTCATCCAGCAAAATGTGTACGACAGTTTTGTGAATAAGCTTGCTGCAGAGGTTGGGAAGCTGAAAGTAGGCAACGGCCTGGAAGAGGGCGTGATTGTCGGGCCGCTGATTGAGCAATCTGCGGTGGAAAAAGTACGAGAGCATGTTGATGACGCGCTGGCGAAAGGTGGGAAAGCGCTTGTCGGCGGCAAGCCCCATGCGCTGGGCGGCAATTTCTGGCAGCCCACCGTTATCATCAACGCTAACGATGATATGAAACTGGCCAGGGAAGAGACGTTTGGCCCCCTTGCGGCCTGCTTCCGCTTTGAAACGGAAGAAGAGGTCATCGAAAGAGCCAACAATACGCCATTTGGGCTGGCGGCCTATTTCTATACCCAGAATTTACAGCGCGTTTTCCGCGTCTCTCAGGCTCTGGAAAGTGGCATGGTTGGGATCAATGAGTGTGCTGTTTCTACGGAACTTGGGCCCTTCGGCGGCGTGAAAGAGTCGGGGTTAGGGCGTGAAGGCTCCGTGCTGGGGCTGGACGAGTTCCTTGAAGTGAAAACGCTACATATCGGCGGGCTTTAGCTCAGCGCTTGCTTAAAAGAGTCGGGGCGGCAGCGATGAAAAAATTTACTTTTGATTTTAACCACATCGAGGACAACCTGGCTTTCTATCGCCAGTTTGCGGAGCAACTCGCGCTACGCAAAGAGCAGGTTCACGACCTGGATAGCCTGTGGGACGTGGTCACGGCGTCAATGTTACCGCTGCCCGTGGAGATCGAATTTGCGCATTTGCCGGAGAGCAAGCGGCGCAGGTTCGGGGCGCTCATTCTGCTTTTTGACGAGGCAGAAGAAGAACTGGAAGGCCAGCTCCGCTTTAACATTCACGGCTAGCGTTTGAGCCGCGGCCATAAAAAAGCCCCCGGCGAGCGGGGGCAAAGTCGTAGGACAAGTACGACGAGGGTTTATTTGTACAGCTCTGCGGTTGCGTGCCAGTTATCGCCGCTACGGGCTTCAATCACGCGGTAAGCAGAGGCACCTTGTTCTGTGGCTTTCTGGGACAATTCCTGACGCATATCCATTGGTGCGCTGCCGACCTGGCTTACAGAAATGGAACCCATGGATTGCAGGCCTTGAGCTTGTTCGCTGTTGATCTGGTGTGCGGCAGCGTTAGCGCCTAAAGAGATAAAGGACAGCAGGCTCAGTGCGGCGATAGTTAATTTGGTTTTCATAGTCTTTACTCCTGAAGGTTTAACGTGGCGGCCGGAAGGGCTTAATCGCGATTTTTCTACTTAGGGCCGCCGAGGCTTAACGTTTCTACTCAACTCTATTCAACTGGCTTAGGGCTAAGAACGCTTATTTGTACAGTTCTGCCGTTGCGTGCCAGTGTCCACCGGTGCGGGCTTCGATCACGCGATAAGCGGAAGCGCCGTTTTGCTCAGCTTTTTGGTTCAGCATTTCGTGCATATCCATCGGAGAACTGCCGATGTCATCCACGGAAACGGTACCCAGTGACTGGCGATTCTGCGCTTGCTGAGCGTCGATAGAGTCAGCGGCGAAAACGCCGAATGACAGAGCGGAGAGCAGGCTGGCGGTAACTAAAGTGGCTTTCATGTTCATGGTTTTTTCCTCGTCGTATTCTTTTGGTTGGGTCATCGTTCTGTGACCCTCATCACGAAATCAAGTATACACTAGTTACGGTAAAAATTAATACCCTGCTAATTGTTGCCTATGCAACTTTAAATTAACGAAATGATTTTTTATTCCTGATAGTTATTAAAAAGACGTTTTTATCACGGCTTTTTTGTTAAATATAAGTAAAATCATAGATATGGGTGAATTTGACTATTTGTGCGGTAACACGCAGAACAATGCCCTGTGGAATGGTATTGAAGCAATTCCATACGCTGGATTGAGGTTTATTTACGGAAGATTACCAACTGAGAGGCCCGCCGCGTCATGACGGCGGGCTGAGAAGAGGGGGAGTGATTACAGCTCTTGTTCGAACAGCACCAGGATGGCTTCGTACAGCTCTTTCACCGTGAAGTTATTGGCTGGCGTGGTGAAAATAGTGTCGTCCCCGGCAATGGTGCCCAGAATACCTTCCGCTTTTCCCAGTGAGTCCAGCAGGCGAGCAATGAGCTGTGCGGCGCCAGGGCTGGTATGGATCACTACGACGGCGTCGTTATAGTCGATATCCAGAACCAGGTTTTTTAGCGGGCTGGAGGTCGTCGGGACGCCCAGCTCGGCAGGCAGGCAGTAGACCATTTCCATTTTTGCATTACGCGTTCTTACCGCGCCGAATTTGGTCAGCATGCGGGACACTTTGGATTGGTTGATGTTTTCGAAGCCGTCGTTTTGTAACGCCTGAACTATCTCGCCCTGTGAGCTGAATTTCTCTTCTTTAAGTAATGCTTTGAAAGCCTTTACTAATTCTTCTTGTTTTGAGGAGTTACGCATAAATAACCTATCCTGGGTAAAAGAGATAACATTATTATGCATTTAAATGAATTTTTATGCAAATTGTTCATCTTCCTTCAGGTGCCTGATTTTACGGCGGCCTGAATAGCGTGGGAGAATCATCCGGCGGAGATCAGCCTGAAATAATGTTATGAAAGCGGGCGATTTTATCAAATTTCGTTATCGGCGAACATGCCTGTGTCACGACTCGCAAATAAGCTTCAAAGTAAATTAAATGTTATCAAAATGATGTTGTTTTGGTGTGCGCGGAGGGGTAATGTAACCGCCGTTGATGTAACCACATCAGGTCGTGACCGGGCGCTATGGCGTCGTTCCTCCCGGCGAGTAAATGCAGCAGCAACGCGGTCGGTGATTGCTTTATATCGCAATCTGGCGGCGGGAAGATTGTAATTACCTCCTCTCTGGATTATGGTCGCCACCGCATGGAGTTACGGCACGATTTTGCTAACCATAATAAGGAGTTTAGGATGAAAGTTGCAGTCCTCGGCGCAGCTGGCGGTATCGGCCAGGCGCTTGCCCTTCTACTTAAGACCCAACTGCCTTCAGGCTCAGAACTCTCTCTGTATGACATTGCGCCAGTAACCCCAGGGGTTGCGGTGGATCTGAGTCATATCCCGACTGACGTGAAAATCAAAGGTTTCTCCGGCGAAGATGCTACCCCTGCGCTGGTGGGTGCAGATGTGGTGCTGATCTCCGCAGGTGTTGCACGTAAACCAGGTATGGATCGTTCCGACCTGTTCAACGTGAACGCGGGTATTGTGAAAAACCTGATCGAGCAAGTGGCGAAAACCGCCCCTAAAGCTTGCATCGGTATTATTACCAACCCGGTAAACACCACCGTGGCGATTGCCGCAGAAGTGCTGAAAAAAGCGGGTGTTTACGATAAGAACAAACTGTTCGGCGTCACTACGCTGGATATCATCCGCTCCAACACCTTTGTTGCCGAGCTGAAAGGCAAGCAGCCAACGGATATCGAAGTCCCGGTGATTGGCGGCCACTCTGGCGTAACCATTCTGCCGCTGCTGTCCCAGATCCCTGGCGTGAGCTTCACCGAGCAGGAAGTCGCTGACCTGACCAAACGTATCCAGAACGCGGGTACTGAAGTGGTTGAAGCGAAAGCCGGTGGCGGGTCCGCAACGCTGTCTATGGGCCAGGCTGCGGCTCGTTTCGGTCTGTCTCTGGTTCGCGCTTTGAAAGGCGAAAGCAACGTTGTGGAATGCGCTTACGTTGAAGGCGACGGCGAGCACGCACGTTTCTTCTCCCAGCCGCTGCTGCTGGGTAAAAATGGTATCGTTGAGCGTAAAGCTATCGGCACCCTCAGCGCATTTGAGAAAAACGCGATGGAAGGCATGCTGGATACCCTGAAGAAAGATATCCAACTGGGCGAAGAATTCGTTAAGTAATCGACGCCTGGATAAAAAAAACCGGAACTCAGGTTCCGGTTTTTTTATGTCTGCCGTTTAGCTTCCGGCGGGGTATTCCTGCACGGTGACCTGCAGCGTGAGTTTCTTGTCTTCACGCATGACTTCGACCGGAATCACCGAGCCTGGGCGAATTTCCGCCACCTGGTCCATGGTTTCCAGCGCCGAGATAGCCGGTTTGTGGTTAACCGAGATAATCACGTCGTTAACCTGAATACCAGCCTGAGCTGCCGGGCCGTCCGGGGATACAGCATTAACGATAATCCCTTGTAGCTGATCGATGCCGGTGGAAGGGCCATGCAGCGGGGTGATTTCTCTGCCGCCAATGCCGATGTAGCCTCGAATAACCCGGCCATCGCGGATGAGCTTATCCATTATTTTGGTCGCCAGTTGGGTCGGTATCGCAAAACCAATCCCTTCCGGCGTTTCGCCGTCATTGCTCTTGTCAAACGACAGGGTGTTGATGCCCATCAGTTCCCCGAGCGAATTCACCAGCGCCCCGCCGGAGTTACCGCGGTTAATTGAGGCGTCAGTTTGCAGGAACGACTGTCGGCCCGAAGGGCTCAGGCCGATGCGGCCGGTCGCGCTGATAATGCCCTGCGTGACCGTCTGCCCCAGGTTGTAAGGGTTACCGATGGCCATGACCACATCGCCAATATGGGGCTGGCGCTTGCCGTTAATAGGAATGATCGGCAGGTTGGTGGCGTTGATTTTCAGCACAGCCAGGTCGGTCAGGCTATCGGACCCAATAAGCAGGGCTTCAAACACTCGCCCGTCCTGGAGCGCAACGATGATTTGCTCGGCATCGTTGATCACGTGTTTATTGGTAATGATGTAGCCGCGTCCGTCCATGATAACGCCGGAGCCGAGCGTCTTGATTTGAAGCTGGTTTTGGCCGTTATTGCCGACGCTGCGATTGTATACGTTCACTACCGCCGGGGCAGCGCGGCGCACGGCCGGATTAAAGCTCATCGGCGTTTCGTCGGTGCTGTCATATTGTGCCGGCGCAAGTGGGCCAACGGCTTTGCGTAACGACGGCATCGCGAGCAGCAGCAGCCCCGCAACAATCAGCCCAATGATCACCGAACGTAAGATCTTTAGAAACATGAGTTTGAGTTAATAAGTGAGAGATCGACCGCAGAATAGCATGAGTTGGACGGACATCGTACAGACGATGTCCGTTTCTCTGCTTCCGTTAACGCAACAGCAAATAGAGGCTCTGTTCGCCGCGAACAACATGCAGCGCAATGACCGCAGGCTTGGTTTCCAGCACTTTGCGCATTTCGGCGATAGTATGAATTCGCTCACGGTTAATGCCGACGATGATATCGTCTTTGTGCAGACCAACCTGAGCCGCAGGCGTGCCTTTATCCACGTTATCCAGACGAATGCCCTTGCCGCCGTCCTTCAGTTGCCCATCGCTTAGCGTGGCACCCTGCAGCGCTGGCAGGATCATTTCTGCGCTTGCGGAAGAGGCGGTGCTCTTGTCCAGCGTCACGTTCACTTCCAGTGGTTTGCCGTCGCGCAGCAAGCCCAGTTTCACCACGGTGCCGGGCTCGGTTGTGGCAATTTTCGCTCGTAATTCGGCGAAACTGCTCAGCGGGTTACCGTTCAGGCTGGTGATGATATCCCCGGCTTTAATGCCCGCTTTTGCCGACCCTGACTGAGGCAGAACTTCACTGACAAAGGCACCACGCTGGGTGGAAAGGTTAAACGCTTTGGCGATGTCGGCGTTCATCTCCATGCCTTTGATTCCCAGCAGGCCACGTTTGATTTCACCAAATTCCATCAGCTGTTTGGCGAGGGTTTGGGCCATATTGCTCGGGATAGCAAAACCAATTCCTACGCTGCCGCCTGCGGGAGCAAGAATCGCAGTGTTGATGCCAATCAGTTCGCCGTTCAGGTTGAGCAGCGCGCCGCCGGAGTTACCCCGGTTGATTGAAGCATCTGTTTGAATAAAGTTTTCCAGACCTTCAAGGTTCAGGCCGCTGCGGCCCAGTGCGGAAACGATGCCGGAAGTCGCTGTTTGACCGAGGCCAAATGGGTTACCCACCGCAACCGCAAAATCACCCACTTTGAGCTTGTCAGAGTCGGCCACTTTGATTTCGGTAAGCCCGGTCGCGTTTTGCAACTGAAGTAGCGCGATGTCGCTCTGATCGTCCCCGCCAATCAGTTTGGCATCAAATTCACGCCCGTCATTCAGCTGCACGCTGATTTTCTGTGCCTGATTAATCACATGGTTGTTGGTCAGGACATAGCCTTTTGCGGCGTTGATGATGACGCCGGAACCCAAGCCTTCAAACTGCTGAGGTGTGTCGGAGGGGGCTTCATCGCCGTAGAATTTTTTGAACTCTTCCGGCACTTTCTGGCTGGACGCTGAGGCGGTGCCTTCAACCTGTACGCTGACGACCGCCGGTAAGACTTTTTCCAGCATCGGCGCAAGGCTTGGCAAAGCCGGCTGGCCTGGAACCTGGGAAGGCAGTGACGCGCTTGCCAGAGGGGATACGCCGAGCGTCAGAGCGACGCTTAACGCTAATGCATTCAACAGCCGTGTTTGTTTCTTCATTGGATGCTGGCTCTCGTCACCTGGAAAAAGGAATGCCCACTCACGCAATTGATGTTATTGAAAGATCAATCGACTCACAATGGCGTAATAAGAAAGCACAAGATAATTAAATGATAGCTGGGTCAGGAAAGGATGGGGCACCTGAACTGTGCCCCGGAAAAGCTAAAACAGGGATTAATCGCGTTTTGCACCGGCGCGAAGCAGGCCGGAAGCACCGTCTGAATAATCACGCGGCATCTGAACCGGCGCCTGATCGTTCCCGGCTTCAGACTCGGCAAGACGGTTACGGAACGGATTGGCTTCCGCTGTCATCTCCGGCAGCAGGCTGCTGGAGCTTTTTGCCATGTGCTGATACAGCTGGCGATAATCGTGTGCCATGTTATCCAGCAGCTCGGCGCTGCGGGCAAAATGGCTGACTAACTCTTCGCGGTACTCTTCAAGCTCCGCTTTGTTTTTTTCCAGCTCATACTGCAGAGCTTGCTGTTGGCGCAGCTTACGATTGCCGAAACGCATGGCTACGGCGCCGATAATAAGGCCCACTACTAACCCAATAAGCGCATATTCCCAAGTCATGAACTTCTCCCGTTATCTTGTGATTCCGTAGGGTAATGTAGCCACTATAACCGTTAACCTAAGAGAAGTGGAATCCTGACGCTGCATCGCTTAGGGTAGAACGGCCTTTTTTTGGACAACCGGTTCGAAAAAGGCAGTGAACGGCTATCCGATTATAAAGGGAAGATAATAATACCATGCAAAATCTCTCTCCTGCATCGCGCTACCAGCAGGCCCTGGCAGAAGGCAGTTTTCAACCTGATGATGTGCAGCGCGAAGCGATTATGCGCCTGGACGCTATCTGGCAAGCATTGTCCGTTGCACCTACACCCGCGCCTGCCGGTGGGTTGCTGACTAAGTTCGGCAAGCTGTTCGGTAAAAAAGAGGTTCAGGCCGGGCAGGAGCCAGCCCGGGGTTTGTATATGTGGGGAGGCGTGGGGCGAGGTAAAACCTGGCTGATGGATATGTTTTTTCAGAGTTTGCCGGGAGAGCGCAAACTCAGGCTGCACTTTCACCGCTTTATGCTTCGGGTTCACGAAGAGCTGGCGCAGCAGCAGGGCCACACGGATCCGCTGGAAATTATTGCTGACGGCTTTAAGGCCGAAACGGATGTGCTGTGCTTCGACGAATTTTTTGTCTCTGATATCACCGATGCCATGCTGCTGGGTACATTAATGAAAGCGCTTTTTGCGCGAGGCATCACGCTGGTGGCCACGTCGAACATCCCGCCGGATGATTTGTACCGCAATGGGCTGCAGCGCGCGCGGTTCTTACCCGCCATCGAAGCAATCAAACGCTATTGCGACGTGATGAACGTGGATGCCGGGATTGATTACCGCCTGAGAACGCTGACTCAGGCGCACCTTTGGCTGTCACCGCTGAATACAGACTCCGCGCTGCAAATGGAAAAGCTTTATGTCGCTCTGGCCGGGGCAAAGCGCGAAGGGGCGCCGGTACTGGAAATCAACCATCGGCCAATGGTGACGATGGGGGCCGCAAACCAGACGCTGGCTATCGATTTCAGCACGCTATGCGTGGACGCGCGCAGCCAACATGATTACATCGCGCTTTCGCGCCAGTTCCACACCGTCCTGCTGTTTAATGTAACGGTGATGACAACGTTGATGGAGAGTGAGGCACGCCGTTTTATCGCTATGGTGGACGAATTCTATGAGCGCCACGTTAAGCTGGTGGTGTCTGCTGAGACCGAGCTATTCAATATTTATCAAGGAGAAAGGCTTAAGTTTGAGTTCCAGCGTTGTCTTTCCAGGCTGCAGGAAATGCAAAGTGAAGAGTATTTACGCCGGCCTCATCTGCCGTGACGATGAATATGTGATATCAACGACAAATTGTGGTCGATCTTTGAGGTCGACTTCTCTATAATCTTGCGACCCCACGTTACAACCAAAGTTTTTTTCCCAAAACTTTTGTCGTGCCGGCATAGGCTATTCGAAGGGGTAGGTTTGCTGGACAATGTCGCGTGAACCTCGACTGATTTTAAACGTTTGGGTGTTCACCAACGTGTAACTATATATTGGGTAAGCTTTTAATGAAAACTTTTACAGCTAAACCAGAAACTGTACAGCGCGACTGGTATGTCGTTGATGCTGAAGGTAAGACCTTAGGTCGTCTGGCTACTGAACTGGCTCGCCGTCTGCGCGGTAAGCACAAAGCGGAATACACTCCGCACGTTGATACTGGTGATTACATCATCGTTCTGAACGCTGACAAAGTTGCTGTAACCGGCAACAAGCGTACTGACAAAGTGTACTACCACCACACCGGCCACATCGGTGGTATCAAACAAGCGACCTTTGAAGAGATGATTGCCCGCCGTCCTGAGCGTGTGATTGAAATCGCGGTTAAAGGCATGCTGCCAAAGGGCCCGCTGGGTCGTGCAATGTTCCGTAAACTGAAAGTTTACGCGGGCACCGAGCACAACCACGCGGCACAGCAACCGCAAGTTCTGGACATTTAATCGGGATTATAGGCAATGGCTGAAAATCAATACTACGGCACTGGTCGCCGCAAAAGTTCCGCAGCTCGCGTGTTTATCAAACCGGGCAACGGCAAAATCGTTATCAACCAACGTTCTCTGGAACAGTACTTCGGTCGTGAAACTGCCCGCATGGTAGTTCGTCAGCCGCTGGAACTGGTCGACATGGTTGAGAAACTGGATCTGTACATCACCGTTAAAGGTGGTGGTATCTCTGGTCAGGCTGGTGCGATCCGTCACGGTATCACCCGCGCTCTGATGGAGTACGATGAGTCCCTGCGTTCCGAGCTGCGTAAAGCTGGCTTCGTTACCCGTGATGCTCGTCAGGTTGAACGTAAGAAAGTCGGTCTGCGTAAAGCACGTCGTCGTCCTCAGTTCTCCAAACGTTAATTGTTCTCTGCCTGTTCAGGCAGCAAGACAGTTGGCAAAAAGCCCGGTCCTGGTACCGGGTTTTTTTATGCCTGTAATTTATATTATTGCTTTTAACGTTTTGAAATTATTTGCCTTTCAGGCAAATTCGATATACGACCACCACAAAACCAGTAAAATCTGGTAAACTATCATCCAATTTTCTGCCCAAATGTCGGCATCCAGTTGTTTTCGCCCTGATAAGGCGTCAGCGATGTTTCGGCGAAGCATTGGGTAATAACGGTCAGGTTAGTCGCCGCTTGCGGCTATTAGCAGTAATTTTCTGGATAAACTTGGAGGTTTTCATGGCTGTCGCTGCCAACAAACGTTCGGTGATGACGCTGTTTTCCGGTCCTACTGACATCTACAGCCACCAGGTCCGTATCGTCCTGGCTGAGAAAGGTGTTAGCGTTGAAATTGAGCATGTGGAAACGGATAACCTGCCTCAGGATCTGATTGACCTCAACCCCAATCACAGCGTACCGACCCTGGTTGACCGCGAGCTGACGCTGTGGGAATCCCGCATCATCATGGAATACCTTGATGAGCGTTTCCCGCACCCACCTTTGATGCCGGTTTATCCGGTTGCGCGTGGTGAAAGCCGTCTGTACATGCACCGCATTGAGAAAGACTGGTATTCGTTGATGAACGTGGTGATGAACGGCTCAGCGCAGGAAGCGGAAGCCGCTCGTAAGCAGCTGCGTGAAGAGCTGTTGAGTATCGCCCCGGTCTTTACCCAGAAGCCTTTCTTCCTGAGCGACGAGTTCAGCCTGGTCGACTGCTATCTGGCTCCGCTGCTGTGGCGCTTGCCGCAGATGGGCATTGAGCTGACAGGTGCGGGCTCCAAAGAGATGAAAGGGTACATGACCCGCGTCTTCGAGCGTGACTCCTTCCTGGCCTCTTTGACCGAACCTGAGCGCGAAATGCGTCTGCAGACCCGAGGCTAATTGATGGATATGTCGCAGCTGTCGCCGCGCCGTCCTTATCTGCTGCGGGCCTTTTATGAGTGGCTGCTGGATAACCAGCTCACGCCACATCTGGTGGTAGATATCACACTACCGGGCGTACAGGTTCCGATGGAGTATGCGCGTGACGGGCAAATTGTGCTGAACATCGCCCCGCGAGCCGTAGGGAATCTGGAGCTGGCCAATGACGAAGTGCGCTTTAACGCGCGTTTCGGCGGCGTACCTCGCCAGGTTAACGTACCTATGGCTGCCGTGCTGGCTATCTATGCACGTGAAAATGGCGCGGGCACCATGTTTGAGCCGGAAGCGGGCTATGATGAAGACGCTGAAAGCCACAACGATGACCAGCCCGTTATCGGTGAGACTGAAACAGTTATGCAGGTTATTGACGGCGATCGCCCGGATCACGGCGATGATGACAATAACCCGGATGACGATCCGCCGCCGCCGCCTCGCGGTGGTCGCCCCGCACTGCGCGTGGTGAAATAACAAAAAGCCAGTCGAAAGACTGGCTTTTTTTATGGAGGATTCGGCGCAATCTGGCAGCCTGAGCCGCCAGATTTTAACGCTTATACTTCGAGGAAGTTCATAATCCCGTCAGCCGCCTTACGCCCTTCAGCAATAGCGGTGACCACCAGATCGGAACCACGAACCGCATCGCCACCGGCGAAGATTTTCGGGTTGCTGGTCTGGAAAGCGTTCTCGCTAGCTTCTGGTGCGAGAATGCGCCCCTGGCTGTCCAGCTCAACGCTGTGCTGCTCCAGCCAGGTCATGCTGTGAGGGCGGAAACCGAAGGCCATTACCACCGCATCGGCTGGCAATACGTGCTCGGAGCCGGCGACGATCTCCGGGCGACGACGGCCATTCGCATCCGGCGCACCCAGCTCGGTACGGGCCACTTTCACACCGCACACCCGGCCATTTGCGTTAATTTCCACGCCCAGCGGCTGCAGATTGAACTGGAACTCCACGCCTTCTTCGCGCGCGTTTTTCACTTCGCGTTTAGAGCCCGGCATATTTTCTTCGTCACGACGGTAGGCACAGGTCACGTGGGTTGCACCCTGGCGCACTGAAGTACGCACGCAGTCCATAGCGGTGTCCCCGCCGCCCAGCACGACAACGCGTTTACCTTCCATGCTGACATACGGCTCTTCAGCTGTTTCGCCGAAGCCCATGATCTGCTTGGTATTGGCGATGAGGAACGGCAGGGCGTCATACACGCCAGGCGCGTCTTCATTTTCGAGACCACCGCGCATCGACTGATAGGTGCCGACGCCCAGGAACACGGAATCGTATTCGCTCAGCAGCTCGTCCATCTGCACATCGCGGCCCACTTCGGTATTGAGTTTGAATTCAATCCCCATCCCGCTGAAGATTTCGCGACGCTTGGTCATCACCTCTTTTTCCAGCTTAAAGGCTGGAATACCGAAGGTCAGCAGACCGCCGATTTCTGGGTGTCGGTCGTAAACCACCGCCTTCACGCCGTTACGTGCCAGAACGTCGGCACAGGCAAGCCCGGCAGGGCCTGCCCCGATGATAGCCACGCGTTTACCGGTTTGCTTCACGCCGGTCAGGTCCGGCTTCCAGCCCATCTCAATCGCTTTATCGTTGATATAGCGCTCGATGTTACCGATAGTCACCGCCCCGAACTCGTCGTTCAGCGTACAGGAGCCTTCGCAAAGGCGGTCCTGCGGGCAAACGCGGCCGCAGACTTCCGGCAGGCTGTTGGTCTGGTGAGACAGCTCGGCTGCCTCAATAATGCGCCCCTCATTGGCCAGTTTCAGCCAGTTTGGAATGTAGTTATGAACCGGGCACTTCCACTCGCAGTACGGGTTGCCGCAGGAGAGGCAGCGGTCGGCCTGAGCCTTGGCCTGCCCCTCAGAGAACGGCTCGTAGATTTCCACAAATTCAATTTTGCGGATCTTCAGCGGCTTCTTCGGCGGATCAACGCGCTGCAAGTCGATAAATTGATAAACGTTTTGACTCATCGTGACCTCTTACTGCGCCTGCACCCGCAGCTCAGCTGCGGAACGACTGCGGTGACCCAACAATGCTTTAACATCACTGGACTTCGGTTTAACCAGGGTGAATTTCGAGGCGAATGCCGGCCAGTTGGCCAGGATTTCTTCGCCGCGCTGGGAGCCGGTCAGCTGAACGTGTTCGGTGATCATGCCTCGCAGGTGCTCTTCATGAATCGCCAGCTCTTCCACACTGAGTAATTCAACCAGTTCCGGGTTCACGCGTTTGCGGAATTCACCGTCTTCGTCCAGTACGTAGGCGAAACCGCCCGTCATACCAGCCCCGAAGTTAACCCCCGTTTTGCCCAGAATACAGACGATACCGCCGGTCATGTATTCACAGCCGTTATCGCCGATGCCTTCAACCACGGTGATCGCCCCGGAGTTACGTACCGCGAAACGCTCGCCTGCACGGCCTGCGGCATACATCTTCCCGCCGGTGGCGCCATACAGGCAGGTGTTGCCGATAATGGTCGCTTCGTGGCTGCGGAAGGCTGAGCCTACCGGTGGACGCAGAGAAATCAGCCCGCCCGCCATACCTTTACCGACATAGTCGTTGGCATCGCCGGTCAGGTGCAGCTCAACGCCGCCCGCGTTCCAGACGCCGAAGCTCTGGCCTGCGGTGCCGTTAAAGTGCGCCTTGATTGGGTCAGACGCCAGGCCTTGATCGCCATGTTGCTGGGCAATGTAGCCGGAGAGCGAAGCTCCAATCGAACGGTCGGTGTTGCGAATATCAAACCAGAACGTTTTACTCTGCTTGTCGTCCACATACGCCTGTGCCTGGTTCAGCAGCTGTGCGTTAAGGTCGCCCTTATCGAACGGCGGGTTATGCTCGGTGCAGTACACCGCTTTGCCCGGCATCGGTTCAGCCGTTTTCAGCAGGGCAGAGAGATCCAGCTTCTGCTGCTTCGCCGTAAACCCGTCCAGCTCTTTCAGCAGGTCGGTACGGCCAATCAAATCAACCAGACGTTTCACGCCCAGCAGCGCCATCAGTTCTCGGGTTTCGCGGGCGATGAATTCAAAGTAGTTGGTCACTTTGAACGGCAGGCCGTGGTAATGGTTTTTACGCAGTTTGTCATCCTGAGTTGCCACGCCGGTAGCGCAGTTGTTCAGGTGACAAATTCGTAGGTATTTACAGCCCAGCGCAACCATTGGCCCGGTACCGAAGCCGAAGCTTTCTGCCCCAAGAATTGCTGCCTTGATGATGTCGAGGCCGGTTTTCAGGCCACCGTCCACCTGCAGACGAATCTTATGGCGCAGGCCGTTAGCCACCAGTGCCTGCTGGGTTTCCACCAGACCAAGTTCCCACGGGCAGCCCGCGTATTTCACGGATGACAGTGGACTTGCCCCAGTGCCGCCGTCGTAGCCGGCAATAGTAATCAGGTCCGCATAGGCTTTGGCTACGCCCGTTGCGATGGTGCCGACGCCCGGTTCGGAAACCAGCTTCACGGAAATCATCGCCTTCGGGTTAACCTGCTTCAGGTCGAAAATCAGCTGCGCCAGATCCTCGATAGAGTAAATATCGTGGTGAGGCGGAGGGGAAATCAGCGTCACGCCCGGCACGGAGTAGCGCAGCTTGGCGATATAAGGCGTCACTTTATCGCCCGGTAGCTGACCGCCTTCGCCCGGCTTCGCACCTTGCGCAACTTTAATCTGGATAACGTCGGCGTTGACCAGGTAGGCAGGCGTCACCCCGAAGCGGCCGGAAGCAACCTGCTTGATACGGGACACTTTATTGGTGCCGTAGCGCGCCGGATCTTCGCCGCCTTCGCCGGAGTTAGAGTTCCCGCCGATGCTGTTCATCGCTTCAGCCAGGGATTCGTGTGCTTCCGGGCTCAGAGCGCCGATGGACATTGCCGCGGTATCGAAGCGTTTAAACAGCTCGGTCGCTGGCTCAACGTCTTCAATTTTGACGGACTCGTCCTGCGGATTCAGCGCAAGCATATCGCGCAGCGTGGCGACCGGGCGCTCGTTAACCAGTTTCGCGTATTGCTGATAGTCGCTGTACTCGCCGCTTTGCACCGCTTTTTGCAGCGTCTGCACTACGTCCGGGTTATAGGCGTGGTATTCCCCGCCGTGAACGAATTTCAGCTGGCCACCCTGATCCAACGGCTTACGTACCAGCCAGGCGCGTTTGGACAGGTTCAGCAGATCCTGCTGGAAGTCGCCGAAGCCTGCCCCGCCGATGCGGCTGACCGCGCCCTGGAAGCAAAGCTCGGACACTTCTTTATGCAGACCCACCGCTTCGAACAGCTTAGAGCAACGGTAAGAGGCGATAGTCGAGATGCCCATTTTGGACATGATCTTGTACAGCCCTTTGTTGATGCCGTTGCGGTAGTTTTGCATCACGGTGCGGTAGTTTTTATCGATGGCGCCGTTGTCGACCAGCTTCGCCAGGGTTTCATAGGCGAGATACGGGTAGATAGCGGTCGCACCGAAGCCCAGCAGCACGGCGAAGTGGTGCGGATCGCGGGCGCTGGCGGTTTCAACAATGATGTTGGCATCGCAGCGCAGGCTCTTCTCAACGAGGCGAGTCTGGATGGCGCCTACGGCCATCGGGGCCGGAACCGGCAGGCGATTTTTCGCAATATTACGGTCGGACAACACCAGCAAGACGGTGCCATTCCGAACCATGCGTTCAGCTTCGTCGCACAGCGCCATCACCGTTTCGTGCAGCGACTTCTCGGTCACGTCATAGGTGATGTCGAGCGTATCGGCGCGATAGTGTTCCTCTTCCAGCGTGGTGAGCTGCTGGAAATCAGACCACAGCAGAATCGGCGATTTAAAGCTCAGGCGGTGTGCCTGGCCTTCTGCCTCGCAGAAGACGTTCATTTCACGGCCAATGCTGGTGGCCAGGGACATAACGTGCGCTTCACGCAGCGGATCGATTGGCGGGTTGGTCACCTGCGCAAACTGCTGGCGGAAGTAATCGTAAATAATGCGTGGCTGGCTGGAAAGCACGGCAAATGGGGTGTCATCGCCCATTGAACCCACGGCTTCCTGGCCATTCTCGCCCAGCACGCGGATCACTGAATCCAGTTCTTCGCTGCTGTAGTTAAACTGTTTCTGATAGCTGGCAAGCGTATCGTCGTCCAGCTCCCGCGAACCTACTTTTTCATCCGGCAGGTCTTCAAACGGCACCAGGCGGCGAACGTTGTTCTCCATCCACTCTTTATACGGATGGCGGCTTTTCAGCTCGGCATCGGTTTCAGCGGAGTGCAGAATACGCCCGACACGGGTGTCGATAACCATCAGCTCACCCGGGCCAACGCGGCCTTTCTCTACCACTTCATCCGGCTGGTAGTCCCAGATCCCGACTTCAGAGGCGCAGGTGATGAGCTTGTCTTTGGTGATCACGTAGCGCGCCGGACGCAGGCCGTTACGGTCCAGGTTACAGGCGGCGAAACGTCCGTCAGACATCACGATCCCGGCCGGGCCATCCCACGGCTCCATATGCATGGAGTTAAAGTCAAAGAAGGCGCGCAGCTCAGGATCCATGTTCGGGTTGTTCTGCCATGCAGGCGGAACCAGCAGACGCATGGCGCGCACGATATCCATCCCGCCGGCCAGCAGCAGCTCAAGCATGTTATCCATGGAGCTGGAGTCGGAGCCGGTTTCGTTCACGAACGGCGCAGCGTCGTGCAGATCGGGGATCAGCGGCGTCTGGAATTTATAGGTACGGGCGCGCGCCCACTGGCGGTTACCGGTGATGGTGTTGATTTCGCCGTTGTGCGCCAGATAGCGGAACGGCTGAGCCAGCGGCCAGCGTGGCACGGTGTTGGTGGAGAAGCGCTGGTGGAACAGGCAAATGGCCGATTCCAGGCGCAGGTCCGCCAGGTCCAGGTAGAAGCGCGGCAGGTCAGCCGGCATACACAGACCTTTATAAATGTTCACCAGGTTAGACAGGCTGCAGATATAGAAGTCTTTATCTTCCTGGATACGTTTTTCGATACGGCGACGGGCGATAAACAGGCGGCGTTCCATATCACGAGGGCGCCAGCCCGCCGGGGCGTTAACGAATATTTGTTCAATACGTGGCAGAGAGGAGAGGGCGATTTCACCGAGCACGTCTTTGTTCACCGGCACTTCACGCCAGCCAACAATAGACAGGGTTTCGTTTTGCAGCTCTTCTTCAACAATGCGGCGGCTGGCGCGGGCAAGCGCGTCATCCTGGTTCAGGAAAATCATGCCAACGGCATAGTTCTTGGCCAAACGCCACTGGCGTTCTTCTGCAACAATGCGGAAGAAACGATCGGGTTTTTGCAACAGCAGGCCACAACCGTCGCCGGTTTTACCGTCGGCAAGGATGGCACCACGGTGCTGCATACGGGCTAGCGCGTGAATAGCGGTACGCACTACCTTGTGGCTAGGTTCGCCTTCTATGTGGGCGATCAGGCCGAAACCACAGTTATCCTTCTCAAGGGATTTATCGTACAACATATCAGTGAACCTCCCCAGGCTCTACGTTACTCCCAACCGTTTGCGCGTGGACGCAGCAAGGGCATGGCGACGGGGTTTGCGCATCATACGCTTGCCTCGCGTGTCGCCCTCTTAATGTCCAACGCATCCGGTGTCACAAGTGTTGAGGACTTGCTTTAGAGGGAATCTCAATTACTGCATAAATATGATGGGCACAGAACCCATCCAGAAAGCTTCCAGCGGATTTCCAACTTATCGGGAAAGAGCACACAGGTCAAATGGCATTCTTATTTATACGGAATCGTACTAAGAGTGGCTTAATTAAATGAATTTAATGGTTTTTTTTGCTTTTTTGGCTATGGGGGGACGACGGTGAACGCCGAGTGTTATGTGATCGTCCTCACTATCCGAAAGGCCGTGAAACTCCAGACCATGCTGGCATGAATGATATTGCCAGCATGATATGCTACTTAACCCCCGCGGAGTGCAGCATGACACTGTTTTTCACCGTTCGTCATATTCTTTAAATAAAGGGCGGCGTCATAAGGAAAAGTAATCAAGTGCTATGTGAATAGAGTTGCACTTATTTTGAGTTTATATGCAGTGGATAAGGCTGCGCCAAAGCGATTGATCCAGGTCATCGCCGGTGCGAGAAGAAAATGGCAGGCTAGGTCCCTTTTTCGGGACGGCCCATCAGATTATGCAGTTACAGAAATTAGTCAATATGTTTGGCGGCGATCTCTCTCGTCGCTATGGGCAAAAAGTCCATAAACTCACGCTGCATGGTGGTTTCAGTTGCCCCAATCGCGATGGGACTATCGGGCGAGGCGGCTGTACTTTTTGCAACGTGGCCTCTTTCGCTGACGAAACGCAGCAGCACAATTCCATCGCTGAGCAGCTCGCACACCAGGCCAGCCGGGTGAACCGCGCTCAGCGTTATCTGGCCTATTTCCAGGCCTATACCAGCACCTGGGCTGAAGTGCAGGTGTTGCGGTCGATGTACCAGCAGGCGGTGAGCCAGACCAGCATCGTGGGGCTGTGCGTCGGTACCCGGCCTGACTGCGTGCCCGACAGCGTGCTGGATTTGCTAAGCGATTATCATGCACAGGGCTATGAGGTATGGCTGGAGCTGGGGTTACAGACGGCGAATGACAAAACGCTGCACCGTATCAACCGGGGGCACGATTTTGCCTGTTATCAGGAAACTACCCGACGGGCCCGAGCGAGAGGTTTAAAAGTTTGCAGCCATCTTATTGTCGGTTTACCGGGTGAAGGCCAGCAGCAATGTATGGACACGCTGGAGAAAGTGGTTGAAACCGGTGTGGACGGCCTGAAGCTGCATCCTTTGCATATTGTTGACGGCAGCATAATGGCCAAAAGCTGGCGGGCTGGTCGCCTTGAGGGGATCGCGCTGGATGAGTATGTCGTCACCGCGGGAGAAATGATTCGCCATACACCGCTTGATGTCGTGTTCCATCGTATTTCGGCTAATGCCCGGCGCCCAACCTTGCTTGCGCCTTTATGGTGTGAGAACCGCTGGGCCGCGATGGTGGATATCGACAGGTATTTGCTGACGCACGGGGCGCAGGGGTCAGCGCTGGGTACGCCGTGGGATCTCTCAGTTCTTTCGTAAATCCTGAGCCCGGTTCCTTTTTGCGGTATATTTAGCGCATCCAAGGCGAAGGAATCGTTCCATGAAGCAAATTCGGTTATTGGCGCAGTATTACGTTGATCTTATGGTGAAGCTGGGGCTGGTGCGCTTCTCCCTGCTGCTGGCCTCGGCGCTGGTCGTGCTGGCGATGGTGGTGCAAATGGCCGTCACCATGCTGCTGAGCGGCCAGGTTGAAAGTATCGACGTTGTCCGCTCTATCTTCTTTGGTTTATTGATTACGCCCTGGGCGGTTTACTTCCTGTCGGTTGTGGTAGAACAGCTTGAGGAGTCCAGGCAGCGGCTGTCGAAGCTGGTGGAAAAGCTGGAGGAGATGCGCGAGCGAGACCTCATTCTGAACGTGCAGCTTAAGGACAATATCGCCCAGCTAAACCAGGAAATCGCCGACCGTGTCAAAGCGGAGGCCGAGCGCCAGACCATGCTGGAGCAGCTCAAAGTTGAGATGCAGGAGCGTGAAGAGACGCAAATCCGGCTTGAGCAACAATCCTCTTTCCTGCGCTCTTTCCTTGATGCTTCGCCCGATCTGGTCTTCTATCGCAACGAAGACCGGGAGTTTTCAGGCTGCAACCGGGCGATGGAGCTGCTGACCGGCAAGAGCGAGAAACAGCTTATCCATCTCAAGCCGCAGGATGTGTACTCTGCCGAAGCCGCTGACAAAGTGCTGGAAACAGACGAAAAAGTGTTTCGTCATAATGTCTCTCTGACCTATGAGCAGTGGCTGGATTACCCGGATGGCCGCAAAGCCTGCTTTGAAATTCGTAAAGTGCCTTATTACGACCGTGTAGGTAAACGCCACGGGCTGATGGGCTTTGGCCGCGATATTACCGAGCGTAAACGCTATCAGGACGCGCTGGAGCGTGCGAGCCGGGATAAAACCACCTTCATCTCCACCATTAGCCACGAGCTGCGTACGCCGCTAAATGGCATTGTCGGCCTGAGCCGTATTCTGCTGGACACCGATCTCACCGCCGAGCAGACCCATTATCTGAAAACGATCCACGTGTCGGCCATCACGCTGGGAAATATTTTTAACGATATCATTGATATGGATAAGCTCGAGCGCCGCAAAGTGCAGCTCGATAACCAGCCGGTGGATTTCACCAGCTTCCTTGCCGATCTGGAAAACCTCTCAGGCCTGCAGGCTCAGCAGAAAGGGCTGTCATTTGTGATGGACCCAGCGCTGCCGCTGCCGCACAAGGTGGTGACGGACGGGACGCGTCTGCGCCAGATCCTCTGGAACCTGATCAGCAATGCCGTGAAGTTCACGCCGAAAGGGGGATTAGTCACGGTACGCGTTCGTTACGAAGAAGAGAGCTGCCTGCGCTTTGAGGTTCAGGACTCCGGGATTGGCATTCCGGTGGACGAGCAGGACAAAATCTTTGCTATGTACTATCAGGTTAAAGACAGTCACGGCGGCAAGCCCGCGACAGGAACGGGGATTGGGCTGGCGGTTTCTCGCCGTCTGGCAAAAAGCATGGGCGGGGATATTACCGTGACCAGCAAGCCGGGTGAAGGTTCGCTGTTCACGCTGACCGTTCAGGCGCCGAGCGTGGCTGAGGAAGTGGAAGACACGCTGGAAGATGACGATATGCCGCTGCCAGCCCTGCATGTGCTGCTGGTGGAGGATATTGAGCTTAACGTCATCGTGGCGCGTTCTGTACTCGAGAAGCTTGGCAATAGCGTTGACGTAGCAATGACTGGGAAAGATGCGCTGGAGATGTTTATACCGGGCGAATATGACCTTGTGCTGCTGGATATCCAGTTGCCGGATATGACCGGGCTTGATATTTCTCGCGAGCTGAATAAACGCTTTAGCAAAGAGGAACTGCCGCCGCTGGTGGCGCTCACGGCCAACGTGCTGAAAAACAAGACTGAGTATCTTGAGGCCGGGATGGATGACGTGCTGAGTAAGCCACTCGCCGTGCCGGCCTTGATGTCGATGATCCAAAAATTCTGGGATAAGCAGATAACGGATAAGGAGCCTGTGGTGACAAAAGTCGATAGTGAAAAACAGCAAGCATTACTCGATATTCCGATGCTCGAACAATATATCGAGCTGGTGGGCCCAAAACTCATTACCGATGGCCTGGCGATGTTTGAAAAAATGATGCCGGGTTATTTAGAGGTGCTCGATTCCAATATGACCGCGCGGGATAACAAAGGCGTGGTGGAAGAGGGGCATAAAATTAAAGGTGCGGCAGGCTCCGTTGGTTTGCGGCATTTACAGCAGGTTGCCCAGCAAATTCAGTCCCCGGACTTGCCTGCGTGGTCTGATAATGTCGGTGAATGGATCGAAGAGCTGAAACAAGAGTGGCAACATGACGTTAGCGTATTAAAAGCGTGGGTTGCGGAAGCTGGAAAAAAATGACCCCGGCCAGGCCGGGGTGCGCGAATACTGCGCCAACACCAGGGAAAACAGGGTTGCGCCTTTTTTAGCGTTGAATTATTGAACGGCACAACCAGCAATTCGCGGGCTGTCAGCCATATAAGATAGCAAACCTTAAAATATTTGTTACGTGAATCAGTAAAATATGTGAAGCATAGCGATCAAATTAACGTGGTTGATACTGATTCACCCGGAACGAAAAGGAACTGACGGATGAAAAAAATAGGCGTAGTGCTGAGCGGCTGTGGGGTTTATGACGGCAGTGAGATTCATGAGGCCGTATTAACGCTGTTGGCCATTTCTCGCGCTGGTGCGGAAGCCGTTTGCTTCGCGCCGGATAAACCTCAGTCTGACGTGATCGATCATTTAACCGGCGAAGCTGCAGCAGAAACTCGCGACGTGCTGGTGGAGGCTGCGCGTATTACTCGTGGCAATATTCAGCCGTTGCGTGAAGCTTTGTCTGAAAACCTTGACGCATTGATTGTGCCCGGCGGTTTTGGCGCGGCGAAAAATCTAAGCACTTTTGCTTCAAAGGGGGCAGATTGTGAGGTTGATGCCGATCTCCGTCGCGTTGCACGGGAATGCCACGAACAGGGCAAGCCGCTCGGTTTTATGTGTATTGCCCCGGCGATGCTGCCAAAGATTCTGGATATGCCTGTGCGTCTGACCATCGGCACCGACATCGATACCGCAGAGTTACTGGAAGCCATGGGGGCAGAACACATCCCTTGCCCGGTGGATGATATCGTGGTGGACGAAGAACAGAAGGTTGTCACCACTCCTGCTTACATGCTCGCGCAAAATATCGCTGAGGCCGCTGCCGGGATCGACAAGTTGGTTGCCCGCGTGCTGGAACTTAGCGCATGAGTAAAGGGCGTTTCGCGCCGTGGCAGTGGGTTAAACGCTGGCTGTTAAAAGCGGTTCTGGCGGTTTTGGCGATTTGGTTCATGGGCATCCTGGTCTTCCGCTTCCTCCCGGTGCCGTTTTCCGCAGTGATGGTGGAGCGGCAGTTCAGCGCGTGGTTCAGCGGTAACTTCGGTTATGTTGCCCATTCTGACTGGGTTTCCATGGATGATATTTCGCCGTGGATGGGGCTGGCAGTGATCGCCTCTGAAGATCAAAAATTTCCCGAGCACTGGGGCTTTGATACTGATGCCATCGAAAAGGCGCTGGCCCATAATGAACGCAACGAAAATAGGGTACGAGGCGCGTCGACGCTTTCCCAGCAAACCGCAAAAAATTTGTTCCTGTGGGATGGACGGAGCTGGCTACGCAAAGGGCTGGAAGCCGGCCTCACGGTGGGGCTCGAAACCGCGTGGAGCAAGCGACGTATTCTGACGGTGTATCTCAATATTGCCGAATTTGGTGAAGGTGTTTTCGGCGTGGAAGAAGCCTCCCGCCGTTACTTCAACAAGCCAGCTAGCCGCCTGACACCTGCCGAAGCAGCGCTGCTCGCCGCCGTCCTGCCTAACCCAGTTCGTTTTAAGGCTAATGCGCCTTCAGGTTATATTCGCCAGCGCCAGCAGTGGATTTTACGACAGATGCGCCAGCTGGGCGGAGAGTCGTTCCTTGAGCAGCACAATTTAAAATAAGCCGCATCCAACGCACTCGCGCGCTCTCCACGACAAGGTAAACGCTATGATGACCTCTTGCCTGAAAGAAGATACCGCCCGGCAAATTGTCCAGCGCACCATGAACATCATCGATCACTCGGTGAATGTGATGAGCGAGCAGGGGGTGATTATTGCCTCTGGCGATCCACGCCGTCTTTATCAGCGCCATGAAGGTGCTGTCCTGGCGCTGACGGAAAACCGGACCGTGATTATTGATGAGGCTTCTGCCCGGCGGCTGAAAGGGGTTAAACCCGGTATTAATTTGCCCATCGTCTTTCGCCAGAAAATCGTTGGCGTGGTGGGGATTTCTGGTGAGCCAGAGAAAGTGCAGGCTTATGCCGAACTTGTCAAAATGGCGGCCGAGCTGATCCTTGAGCAGGCGGAAATGCTTGAGCAAAATCAGTGGGAAAAGCGCTATCGGGAGCAGCTCGCCGCGCAGATTATTTCAGGCCAGCAATGTCTGGCGGAACTGCGCCCTATGGCCAGCGGCCTTGGCGTAGACCTTGAATTGCCACGGGTTGCGCTGATGATTCATTTTCCCTCTCGAGATGTTTTGCGTCAGCGGGAGCTGCTCGAGCGGCTTGGCGGCTATGACAACCAGGCATTAGTCACGCCATTCGGTTTTGAACAAATCGCAATGCTACTACCCCTGGGCGGTGGCCGGCCTGAGGAGTGGCAGGCATTGCTGAAAAAAACGCTGCGCAAACTTCATTCTCAGCTGCTGGCGCATTTTGAAGTCACCCTGTCAGTTGGGGGATGCTTCGACGGCGACGACGCGTTACGACGATCCTGGCTTAGCGCCGTGGCGCTGCATGAGATGGCTTCACGGCAAAAAATTGGCCGGTCGATTTTGTACTATCAGGATCTTTTATTGCCTGTGCTGCTCAACGGACTTTCCGGCAGCTGGCAGGCCGAGGAAATGGGGCGAGCATGGAAAACGCTTTGTGAAGCCGATCCGAAAGGCGTGCTTCGCCGCACGCTGCGCTGCTATTTTGAACAGAATTGTGATCTGTCTCAAACGACAAAATTGCTGCATATTCACGTCAATACATTGCGCTATCGGCTAAGTAAAATAGAGTCGATAACGGCTTTAGATATTAATAAGTTAGATTCGACTCTTCAGCTGTTTATTGGTATGCAGCTCAGCGACTGATTTGTAGTAATCTACAAGAAAACGTTTCTTTCACCGCCCATTTTCTGGTGTTTTCTCTCAAGCTATTTGCAGCCCGCTCAGGGTAATGTCCCGCCGTACCTTTCGATCTCCCTAAAAAAATCAAAACAGGAGTGATTCATGACCACGGTTTCGGCTCTGGGCGCCCTGGTGGCGCTGGTTGTTTCTATTGTCCTTATTTTACGCAAGGTTCCTCCGGCCTACGGCATGATTGCTGGCGCTCTGGCTGGCGGGTTAGTTGGCGGTGCTGATTTAGTGCAGACGCTTTCGCTTATGATTACCGGGGCGCAGGGGATTACCAATGCGGTACTACGCATTCTCGGGGCAGGCATACTGGCGGGCGTGCTGATTGAGTCCGGGGCAGCCAACACAATTGCCGAAACCATTGTCCGTAAGGTGGGTGAGAAAAGGGCGCTGTTCGCTTTGGCAGTGGCGACCATGTTGCTGACTGCCGTCGGCGTATTTATTGATGTTGCCGTTATCACGGTCTCTCCTATTGCCCTGGCGATTGCCCACCGGGCCGATATTTCGAAAATGGCTATACTGCTGGCGATGATTGGCGGCGGGAAGGCCGGCAACGTTATGTCGCCCAATCCTAATACGATTGCGGCGGCTGACGCTTTCCACGTTCCACTCACCGACTTAATGATGGCGGGCGTTGTACCGGGTCTGTTTGGGCTGGTGCTCGCCTATTTTCTGGCGAAGCGGTTGCAGCATCGGGGTTCTAAAGTTGCCAGCAGTGAGTTGATTGCCGGGGAAAAAGAAAAGGCCTTGCCTGCGTTTGGCGCGGCAATAGCTGCGCCGCTGGTGGCTATTTGCCTGCTTGCACTTCGCCCGATTGCCGGCATTGCGATTGATCCGCTGGTTGCGTTGCCGATAGGCGGCCTGATTGGGGCTATAGTGATGGGGCAGTGGCGGCAGACAAATCATTTTATGGTGTCGGGGCTGGCGCGTATGTCTCCGGTGGCGATTATGCTGCTGGGGACCGGAACGCTGGCCGGGATCATCGCCAACTCCGGCTTGAAGGATGTACTGATTAACGGTTTAACGGCCTCCGGTATGCCGTCCTACCTTCTGGCACCTTTTTCCGGGGCGCTGATGTCCATGGCTACCGCATCAACAACGGCAGGAACGGCGGTGGCTTCTGCGGTGTTTAGCTCAACGCTTGTCGATATGGGAATTTCTGCACTCGCCGGGGCGGCAATGATCCATGCCGGGGCGACGGTGCTTGACCATATGCCGCACGGCAGCTTTTTCCATGCCACCGGGGGCAGCGTGAATATGCAGGTTCATGAACGCTTAAAACTGCTTCCCTACGAAACAGCCGTTGGTTTGGCCATCGCTTTTGTTTCAACCCTGATGTTTGGTGTGTTTAATTTAGCGGGTTAATGAGGTTGCCATGAAAATTGTTATTGCCCCCGATTCTTTCAAAGAGAGCCTGAGCGCGATGCAGGTCGCCGAGGCCATTGAGCAAGGTTTTCGCGAGATTTACCCGAATGCAGAGTATATCAAGCTGCCGATGGCCGACGGAGGAGAAGGGACCGTTGAATCGATGGTTGCCGCGACGCACGGGCAAATTATCCCTGTAACGGTGACCGGCCCGCTGGGGCTGCCTGTTGAGGCTTTCTTTGGCATCACGGGCGATGGCGAAACAGCCATCATTGAAATGGCGGCCGCTTCAGGGCTGCATCTGGTGCTGCCCGAAAAACGAAATCCGCTGCTGACCGGCACTTTTGGCACCGGGGAGCTTATTCTGGCGGCGCTGGATCGCGGCGCACGTAAAATCATTATTGGTATCGGTGGCAGCGCGACCAACGACGGCGGGGCCGGCATGATGCAGGCGCTGGGCGTCAGGCTTCGTGATGCACAGGGTAATGAGCTTTGCGCAGGCGGTGCTGCCCTGGCTGAGCTTGCAGAGATTGATGTTAGCCAACTGGATGCCCGCCTGGCACAGTGCGACATTCTGGTGGCCTGTGATGTCGATAATCCGCTGTGCGGTGAGCGCGGTGCGTCAGCGGTCTTTGGGCCGCAGAAAGGCGCTACGCCCGAGCAGGTTATGCAGCTTGATACTGCACTCAGGCATTATGGCGAACAGCTGGAGCACATCAGCGGTAAGGATGTGATTGCCGTGGCAGGTGCCGGGGCGGCAGGGGGCATGGGAGCGTCTTTGTTTGGTTTGCTTCATGCCCGCCTGCAGCCCGGTGTGGAAATTGTCACCGAAGCTTTGCGGCTTGCCGAGGCTGTTCAGGGGGCGGACCTGGTTATCACCGGAGAAGGGCGTATAGACAGCCAGACCATTTATGGCAAAACGCCGATAGGCGTGGCGAGAGTGGCGAAGCGTTTTCAGGTGCCGGTTATCGCGCTGGCTGGCGGTATGACGACTGATTACGGCTTAGTCCATCAGCACGGGCTCGACGCTGTATTTTCGGTGCTTAATCGGGTTCAGACGCTGGCGGAGGCGTTGGAAAAGGCGGGCGAGAATATTTGCGTGACAGCGCGTAACGTTGCCGCAGTATGGAAAATAGGGCGCGGTTAGATCCGCGCACAGCGGTTAGTCTTCGTCAAATCCGGCATTGAACAGAGCAATCACGGCCGCCAGGGCTTGCTCTTCTTCCGGGCCTGTGACTTCTATTTCTATGTGGCCTCCTTTGGCGGAGTCCAGCATCAGGAGGGCAATCACGCTGCTGGCTTCAGCTTCGGTGCCCGCTTCGTTTCTCAGCATCACTTCTGCGTCAAAACTTTGTACCAGCTCAAACAGTTTCATCGCCGGGCGCGCGTGCATGCCCAGCTTGTTGGTGATTTCAACGGTCTGCTTTACGCTCATGTTTTACGTTTTTCCAGCGTGCGGTGACGGGACTGGACGTTCTTCCCGCGTGAGCGGAAGTAGTCAGCCAGCTGCTCTGCAATATAAACCGAACGGTGTTTACCGCCGGTACAGCCAATCGCCACGGTCAGGTAGCTACGGTTGTTGGTTTCAAGCATCGGTAACCATAACTCAAGATAGCTGCGGGTCTGGTAGATAAAATTGTGTACTTCTGTGTGCCTGTCGAGGAAGGCGGCGACAGGGCGATCGAGGCCGGTCATTGGACGCAGTTTTGGATCCCAGTGCGGGTTAGGAAGAAAACGCACGTCGAACACATAATCGGCGTCAATCGGTATGCCGTGCTTAAAGCCAAAAGACTCGAACACCATGGTGAGTTCGCGTTCACGTTTACCCAACAGACGAGTACGCAGCATCTCCGCCAATTCGTGTACCGACATTTCGGAGGTGTCGATGATCAGGTCCGCGCGGGATTTTAGTGGTTCGAGGAGATCGCTTTCTTCGTCAATCGCACTTTCCAGAGAGAGATTTTTGCTGGAAAGCGGATGAAGGCGGCGCGTGTCACTGTAGCGGCGGATTAGCGTATTACGATCGGCATCAAGGAACAGCAGCTGCGGAGAAAAAGCGTCCGGCAGGCTGTCCATTGCGTGCTCGAAGATTTCCGGCGACTCCGGCATGTTGCGCACGTCTATGCTGACGGCAGCAGAGATTTGCCGATCGGCAAGCGTTTTTGCCAGCTCTGGCAACAGGACAACCGGCAGGTTATCCACGCAATAGAATCCCATATCTTCCAGTGCGCGCAAGGCTACAGACTTCCCTGAACCTGAGCGGCCGCTGACAATCATCAGCACCATGTAATCATTCTCCCGATTTATCTGTCTGAGACATCAAACGCGCCGATTATTCATTTTCGCTGTCGTGATCGACTTCTGTTTCAGTAATTATCTGGTAAAGCTCTTCGTCACTGCCGGCTGAGCGCAGCCTACGACAAATGGTTTTATCCGCCAGACGCTTGGCCACCAGGGAAAGCGTGTGCAGGTGGGTTTTTGTCTGGTCAGCAGGTACCAGTAACGCAAATAACAGGTCAACCGGTTGATTGTCGATGGCATCAAAAGCGATTGGCGTTTCCAGTTGAATAAAGACGCCGACGGCGCGAAGCGTATCTTCCTCCAGCTTGCCGTGGGGAATAGCGATACCGTTGCCAATGCCGGTACTGCCCATACGCTCACGGGTCAGTACGGCTTCGAAAACGACCTGCGGTGGAAGGCCAAGCTGTTTGGCTGCCAGTTCGCTGATGATTTCCAGCGCACGTTTTTTACTCTGGCAGTGGACGCCACTGCGAGTACATTCCTGGTTAAGGACATTGCTCAGTTGTAGAGCGGAATCGTTGTTCATCATAAGTTCACCTAAGCACTTTTGTGCAAACGGCCCGCGACTTAAGCAGCGGGCCGGCCATATGCACATCGGATGCCCGGATTATCAGTGTTGTTTTAGTTTATCTTTGTGTTTTGTTAACTGTCGGGCCAGTTTATCAATCAGGCCGTCAATCGCCGCATACATGTCCTGGCCTTCGGCACTGGCATGCAGTTCTCCACCGTTCACATGCAGCGTAGCATCCGCTGTATGGGTGACTTTTTCCACCTTTAATACAATATAGACCTGGTTGATTCTTTCGAAGTACTGCTCCAGTTTGGCAAACTTCGAGTTCAGAAATTCACGCAGTGCTTCAGTGATCTCGACGTTTTGTCCCGTAATGTTGAGCTGCATAGTGTCTTCCTTATCGGTAAAGTCACACCAGCTGTTTACGCTGGTTTGACGGTGGAATGGATAAAGACTCTCGGTACTTCGCAACTGTGCGGCGCGCCACCATAATACCTTGATCCGACAGTATTGAGGTTAACTTACTGTCGCTCAGCGGTTTGGCGGGGTTTTCCGCAGCAATTAACTTCTTCACCAGCGCCCGAATTGCCGTGGAGGAGGCTTCACCGCCGCCTTCGGTATTGACGTGGCTGGAGAAGAAATATTTCAATTCAAAGATGCCGCGTGGGCTATGCAAATATTTCTGAGTGGTCACCCTCGAAATTGTCGACTCGTGCATGTCCACTGCCTGAGCAATATCGGCCAGCACCATCGGTTTCATATGCTCTTCACCGTGCTCAAAGAAGGCCTGCTGCTGTTCGACAATGCATCGGCTCACGCGCAATAACGTATCATTGCGACTTTCCAGGCTTTTAATCAACCATTTCGCTTCCTGCAGGTTGCTGCGGATGAACTGCGAGTCGCTGTCATTGCGCGTGTTGCCGCTCATGGCTGCGTATTGCTGATTGATTTTGAGGCGCGGGATGCTGTCTGCGTTAAGCTCTACAACCCAGCGCGTCAGGTGCTTACGCACCAGTACATCAGGAATAACGTACTCAGGTTCACCCGTTTGGATCGACTGGCCGGGGCGAGGATCGAGGGACTGAATCAGGCACATGGCCTCTTTAAGCGCGTCCTCTTTGATACGCGTGACCCGCATCAACGTCCGGAAGTCGTGATTTGCCAGCAGATCTAAATGATCGCTAACAATAAGCCGGGCTTCCGCCAGCCATGGGGTCTCTTTGGCGTACTGAGAAAGCTGAATTAACAGGCAATCGCGTAAGTCTCGTGCTGCGACGCCGACGGGATCAAAACGTTGGATGCGTTTGAGGACGGCTTCCACTTCGTCAAGGCTTACATCGTCGTGGCCCAGACTTTCCAGAATGTCTTCCAGCGGCACGGTGAGATACCCGGTTTCATCCACTGCATCGACAATAGACGTCGCGATAGCGGCGTCCGTATCGGAAAATGGCGTCAAATCGACCTGCCACATCAGGTAGTCCTGCAGGGACTGGGTGGTCTCGCCCTGGTAGACAGGCAGCTCGTCGTCCAGATAGTCAGTTCCCGTACCTGAAGGCGTACCAGCGGTGTAAATTTCATCCCAACTGGCATCCAGCGGCAGCTCATCGGGCATCTCTTTCTGCTCGAGGGCTTCACGGGTGTCCATTGCTTCGCTCTCAGGCACTTCCTGAGTATCGATCTCATCATGCAGGTCGGTTTGCTCAAGCAATGGATTACTGTCCAGTGCCTGCTGGAGTTCTTGCTGAAGCTCTAACGTTGAGAGCTGAAGCAGACGGATGGCCTGCTGCAGCTGGGGCGTCATAGCAAGTTGTTGGCTAAGCCGTAATTGCAAACCTTGCTTCATGTTCAGAGCAAACGTCCTCAAATAAGTCGTGTAAGACTTCCCACCCTATCAGAGTCTGAACTCTTCGCCCAGATAGACTCGCTTAACTTGCTCGTCTTCAAGGATTTCTTCCGGTGTACCGTGGGCAATCAGGTGCCCCTGACTAACGATGTAGGCGCGTTCGCAGACGGCCAGCGTTTCGCGGACGTTATGGTCTGTAATCAATACGCCGAGGCCGCTGTCACGCAGGTGCTCGATAATGCGTTTGATATCAATAACGGAAATAGGATCAACCCCGGCAAAGGGTTCATCCAGCAAAATGAACTTCGGGTTTGCCGCAAGCGCGCGAGCAATTTCTACGCGGCGGCGTTCACCGCCGGACAGTGACTGCCCGAGGTTATTACGCAGGTGCGAGATATGGAACTCTTCCATCAGCTCGTTAGCGCGATCGTCACGCTGCTCTGACGTCAGATCATCGCGAATCTGCAACACCGCCATCAGATTATCAAACACGCTCAGGCGGCGGAAAATGGACGCTTCCTGCGGCAAATAGCCGATGCCGCGACGTGCTCGAGCGTGCAGCGGCAGCAGACTGATGTCTTCTTCATCAATAATGATGTTACCTGCATCGCGTGGCACGATCCCCACTACCATATAAAACGTCGTGGTTTTACCGGCGCCGTTTGGCCCGAGCAGCCCAACGATCTCACCTGATTTAACGGTCAGGCTGACGTCTTCGACTACGCGGCGGCCTTTGTAGGCTTTGGCCAGGTTTTTCGCAATTAAAGTTGCCATAACGAATCAGTTACTCTTTTTCGGTGCCGGTTGCTGGCCGTTTTTGTTTTGCAGCTGAGACGGCACCAGCACGGTGGTCACGCGTTTGCCTTTCTCGCTAAACGCCTGCATTTTTTGCTCTTTCACCAGGTAGGTGATCTTGTCGCCGGTGATGTTGCTGTCCAGCTGTTCAAGGTAAGCGTTGCCGGTCAGTACAACGAAATCTTTAGCCAATTCATAATGCATGGTGGACGCGTGGCCTTTAACCGGCTTACCGTTGTCCTGCATTTGATAGAAAGTAGCTGGGTTACCGTAGCCATCAATCACCTCTTTGCCTTGTTCACCGCCTGGGCGGGTCACAACGACTTTATCGGCGTTGATTTTGATCGTGCCCTGAGTCACAACGACATTGCCGGTAAAGGTAACGACGTTGCCCTGCATATCGAGAGACTGTTGGTCGGATTCGATATGAATAGGTTGGTCGGTGTCACCGGTCAGTGCCCAGGCTGACAGCGGTACGGCAAAAAGCGAACCAAGCAGAACAAGTTTAAGGCTGAGTTTGTTTATTCTGGATTTCATATGAGGTTTTAACCTTTTCAATCAGCTGTGCAGTTTGGCTGCGTAAGTTGCCACGCATTTTCAGGCCACTGGAGTTAAATGTGGTGCCGTACAAAGTCACCAGGTCGTCAGAAGCGACATCCTGAGTAATTAAATTCACCTGCGCATTGTCCGTCGTGATTCTGCGTAACTGAGAGTCAGGTGTTAACGCTGTGACGACGACGTTGCCATACAAATAAAGCATTTTGTCATCGGTAAGTTTGGCGCGATCCGCCTGAATTTCCCAGGTGGCGATTTTATTTTCATCGTACTGGGTCATGACGGGTTTGGTGAACCATGAAATACCCGTATCCGAGAAGTATTCAACGTGTTGAGCAATAAGCTTATAGTTCAGCGCGCCCTGTGGGTTGTATACGACTGTCGTGGAAAATTCGCTTTGATAAGTTGGCGTATCGCTGTTAACGGTTATGCCGGACTCGTCCTTCTCCGTCAGATTCAGGCCGATAAGCACTAATGCCGCAATGGCAAGCAGGAAAATAATCCAACGTCTGGTCTTGCTCATATGGATTGCCCTTTTGCCTCATCAAGCTTGCCTTGCGCCATCAACAGGAGATCGCAGATTTCCCGCACTGCGCCTCGCCCGCCGCTGATTCTGGTCACGTAATCCGCTTTTGGCGTCAATAATGGGTGGGCGTCTGCAACGGCAACGCTTAAACCGACCCGTTCCATGACTGGCCAGTCGATCAGGTCATCGCCAATGTAGGCAACCCGATCGGGAGAAAGCGCAACCTTTGACAACAGATCGTGGAACGCCACAACTTTATCGGATTGCCCTTGATAAAGGTGGGTAATGCCCAACGTTTCGCAGCGATCTTCCAGCAGTTTTGCTTTCCTGCCTGTAATAATAGCGACTTCAATTCCGGAGGTCAGGGCGCAGCGAATGCCATAGCCATCGCGTACGTTAAAGGCTTTCAGCTCTTCACCGCTGTTGCCCATGTAAATAAGGCCGTCAGACATTACGCCGTCAACGTCCAGAATCAGCAGGCGAATCTCTTTCGCTTTCGCTATGACCTGCGCGCTTACCGGCCCGTAGCAGGTATTAAGCAGCGCATCATGGTTACTCATTAAGGCTAATCCTTTTTTAAACTACGCCCGCGCGTAGCATGTCATGCATATGTACCACACCCAGCAACTGGTCGCCATCCGCCACCATAACCGAAGTAATATGGCGTGACTGCATCAGGTTTAATGCGTCCACAGCTAATGTGCCAGGGCGTACGCGAATGCCTCCCGTTGTCATGACATCCGCAATACGTAAGGTATGTAAATCAACACCCATATCGAACACGCGACGTAAATCGCCATCGGTAAAGATGCCCTCTATTTTCATCAGGTCATTGCAGATGACCGTCATCCCCATATTTTTACGTGTAATCTCCAACAGCGCATCCCGCAAAGAGGCTTCTTTGCTTACGTGCGGGATATCATCACCCGTGTGCATGATATCGTTCACGCGGAGTAATAGCTTACGCCCCAGCGCGCCGCCAGGATGAGACAGAGCAAAATCTTCAGCGGTAAAACCACGAGCTTTCAGTAACGCCACGGCCAGCGCATCGCCCATAACCAGCGTCGCCGTTGTGCTGGAGGTTGGCGCGAGGCCGAGAGGGCAAGCTTCCTGAGGCACTTTGATGCACAGATGAATATCCGCTGCACGACCCATTGAGCTTTCCGGGCGGGCGGTCATGCAAATCAAAGGCACCTGAAGGCGCTTTAATACCGGGATGAGCGCCAAAATTTCGTTCGACTCGCCGGAATTAGAAATCGCCAGGATGATATCCTGTGCCGTGACCATGCCTAAATCACCGTGGCTGGCTTCTCCTGGGTGCACAAAAAAGGCTGGCGTGCCGGTACTGGCAAAGGTTGCCGCGATTTTTTTCCCAATATGACCCGATTTTCCCATCCCCATGACAACAACTTTACCAGGACAATAGAATATCTTCTCACAGGCCAGCGAGAAATCGTCGTTGATGTACTGGTCGAGTTGAGCCAGGCCTTCACGTTCAATATTGAGCACGTCTTTGCCCGCTTGTTGAAAGTCAAAACCCGGCGCTAAATCTATATGAGACATAATTCCCGTTTCCGCTTTATTCGACGACAGGTGGCGCAACGAACCACAGCACCACAATCCATATGATGAATCCACATGTTAACAGAGCGCCCGCGAGCTTGCCGATTTGGCGAGGTTTGCGCCAGCAGAGCAGGGCAAAAACAGCACTTACCGCTAACATCAACCAATAATCCCGGGCAAAAGCTAACGGGTTGAGGTGGCCCGGTGCCACCAACGCAGGAATGCCAAGCACAAACACAACGTTAAAAATGTTCGAACCGATGATATTACCAATCGCAATGTCATCTTCGCCCTTGCGCGCGCCGGCTATGGCGGTCGCTAATTCCGGCAGACTGGTACCAATCGCAATGATCGTCAAACCGATAACCAGTTCGCTTACGCCAAAATAATGGGCAAGCACCGAGGCATTATCGATGACCATCCGCGTTGCCATCGGCATAATAACCAACGCCACTCCCAGCCATAAAAATGCGACGGACAGACTGCCTTCTTGAGGGAGTTCGGCCTGCTGCTCCCGCGTCAGACTATCGATCCCCTGCCGTTCAGCAAGGCGGCCTATTCTAATGATAAAGAGTAGATATAACACTGCGATTGTCAGCAGCATGACGCCCTCGGCCTGCGTCAGTTCACCGTCATAGAGAAACAGACCTGCGGCGGCACTCACCGCCAACATTAGAGGCAATTCACGACGTAGAATATCGGAATTAACGGTAAATGGGTGCAGCAGCGCGGCGAGCCCCAGGATCAGCATAATGTTAGTGATATTTGAGCCGATAGCTGTCCCTACGGCCAAATCCAACTGGCCGTGCAGCGCTGACGTACTGGCGATGATAATTTCAGGCAGTGAAGTGCCAATGCTGACCACCGTCATGCCGATAATCAGCGGCGGGATCCCGATGCTGCGACAAAGTATCGCTGCGGCGAAAACTAAACGGTCGGCACCATAGACCACCAGGAGTAAACCAATAATTAATAGCGCCGTAGCTAACAGCATGAAAAATCCTTTATTAGGGTATAATCGCCGATCCTGGGGGGCTGAAGGGTCGGGCAAAACGAAGTGCAGCCTGAGCCTGGCGATAAGTCTTAATTCTGACTTTATGCGGCGAAAAAGTAAAACAAATGCCAGCTTTCGCTAACCTGCGCAGGTAATATTCTGTAAAAATGTTGGGTTTTAGCATCCCTTTGAGGCCATGCTTGCCGGCAAACATAAAAAAGGAAGGGCGATGAGTCAGACAGAAGCCAATCTGGTTGAGATCCGTGGGATGAGTTTCTCTCGCGGCGAGCGCCAGATCTTCGAGAATATTTCGCTGACGGTACCACGCGGCAAGGTGACGGCGATCATGGGGCCATCGGGGATCGGTAAAACTACGCTGTTGAAGCTTATTGGTGGGCAGATCCAGCCGGACAGCGGCGAGATCCTTTTTGATGGTGAGAACGTACCGTCGATGTCGCGCTCACGGCTTTTTACCGTGCGTAAACGCATGAGTATGCTGTTCCAATCCGGCGCCTTATTTACCGATCTTAATGTGTTTGAAAACGTGGCTTATCCACTGCGTGAACATCTTCAGTTACCAGAACCGCTATTGCACAGCACGGTGATGATGAAACTGGAAGCCGTGGGGCTTCGCGGGGCGGCCAATCTTATGCCTTCTGAATTATCTGGCGGGATGGCGCGCCGCGCGGCGTTGGCCCGTGCTATAGCGCTTGAGCCAGACTTGATTATGTTTGATGAACCTTTCGTCGGACAGGATCCCATTACCATGGGCGTGCTGGTTAAGCTTATTTCAGAACTTAACAGCGCTCTTGGCGTCACCTGCATTGTGGTATCACACGATGTACCAGAAGTATTAAGCATCGCGGATTACGCTTATATTGCTGCCGATCAGCACATTGTTGCTCAAGGTAGCCCGGCGGAATTGCGTGAAAACCACGATCCACGCGTTAGACAGTTCCTTGATGGGATCGCGGATGGCCCGGTGCCATTCCGTTATCCAGCCGGGGATTATCAACAAGATTTATTACCTGGAACGAGGAGCTAAACTGCTCATGCTGCTAAATGCACTGGCATCTCTCGGGAGACGCGGGATAAAAACCTGCGCTTCGTTTGGACGTGCCGGACTGATGTTATTCAACGCGCTGGTAGGGAAACCGGAGTTTCGCAAGCATGCGCCGTTGCTGGTTCGTCAGCTTTATAATGTCGGCGTACTGTCGATGTTGATCATTATGGTTTCCGGCCTGTTCATCGGGATGGTGCTTGGCTTACAGGGCTATCTTGTGCTGACGACTTACAGCGCTGAGTCGAGTCTAGGCATGCTGGTGGCGCTTTCACTGCTCCGTGAACTTGGCCCGGTTGTTGCCGCGCTACTGTTTGCCGGGCGTGCGGGTTCTGCTTTAACCGCTGAAATTGGCCTGATGCGTGCGACGGAACAGCTGTCCAGCATGGAGATGATGGCTGTCGATCCGCTGCGCCGCGTCGTTTCACCGCGATTTTGGGCTGGGGTTATCTCGCTGCCGCTTCTGACGCTTATCTTCGTTGCCGTGGGCGTTTGGGGTGGTGCTCTGGTGGGCGTGAACTGGAAAGGCATTGATGCCGGTTTCTTCTGGTCAGCAATGCAAAATGCAGTCTCATGGCGGCTGGATTTGGTTAACTGCGTCATTAAAAGCGTAGTCTTCGCCATTACCGTAACGTGGATTGCGTTATTCAACGGGTACGATGCTATTCCGACTTCTGCCGGGATTAGCCGGGCAACCACGCGCACCGTTGTGCACGCTTCTCTGGCCGTTTTGGGCCTCGATTTTGTGCTGACAGCACTGATGTTTGGGAATTGAGTTCATGCAAACAAAGAAATTTGAAGTTTGGGTTGGTGCTTTTCTGCTGGTCGCGCTGGTCGCTATTATTTTTCTCTGCCTGAAAGTGGCGAATGTTACCTCTCTGCGTAGCGAACCGACTTATCGGGTATATGCCACCTTCGACAACATCGGTGGCCTGAAAATGAGTTCGCCGGTTCGTCTTGGTGGTGTTGTTATTGGTCGAGTTGATGGTATCGCTCTTGACCCGAAAACCTATTTGCCTCGCGTAACGCTGGACATTGAACAGCGCTACAACCAGATTCCGGATACCAGCTCTCTGGCGATTCGCACGTCTGGCCTGTTGGGTGAGCAATATATTGCTCTCAACCTCGGCTTTGACGACCCGGAACTGGGGTCATCTATGCTGAAAGATGGCAGCACCATTCAGGATACGAAATCTGCTTTGGTTCTTGAGGATCTGATAGGTCAGTTCCTTTACAAGAGCGGCAACGGCGACAATAAGAATTCTGGCGATGCTGAAGCACATTCCGCAGGCCATACTGATGCTGCACCGCAGTCAGGTACTACGAATTAATTTAAGAGGAACAAGTGATGTTTAAGCGTCTTATGATGGTAGCTATGTTGGTTATCGCCCCATTTGCGATGGCGGCAGACCAGACCAACCCTTACAAATTAATGAATGAGGCGGCGCAGAAGACCTTTGATCGCCTGAAAAACGAGCAGCCTCAAATTCGACAGAATCCGAATTATCTGCGGGATATCGTTGGCCAGGAACTGCTGCCTTATGTTCAGGTAAAATACGCGGGGGCGCTGGTGTTAGGGCGTTACTACAAAGATGCCACGCCTGCGCAGCGTGACGCTTACTTCAAGGCTTTTGAAGAGTACCTGAAGCAGGCCTATGGTCAGGCGCTGGCGCTGTATCACGGTCAGACTTATCAAATCGCCCCGGAGCAACCTCTTGGCAATGCTGATATTGTGGCGATCCGTGTGACGATAA
This sequence comes from Enterobacter sp. TMH.L2, assembly GCF_050847315.1. Classification (NCBI taxonomy): domain Bacteria; kingdom Pseudomonadati; phylum Pseudomonadota; class Gammaproteobacteria; order Enterobacterales; family Enterobacteriaceae; genus Enterobacter; species Enterobacter sp. TMH.L2. The sequence continues at coordinate 347,565 of NZ_CP193791.1, forward strand.
TCGATCCAAATGGGCGTCCACCAGTGCGTCTTGATTTCCAATGGCGTAAAAATAGCCAAACCGGGAACTGGCAGGCATACGATATGATTGCCGAAGGGATCAGCATGATCACCACCAAACAAAACGAGTGGAGCGACCTGCTCCGTACGAAAGGTATCGATGGTTTGACCGCGCAGCTGCAGTCGATTTCGAAACAGCCAATTACCCTGGACAGTAAAAAGTAATGGCGGAAGAACTAAGCTGGAAGCAGGACGGTGCAACGCTGCATTTCTTCGGAGAGCTGGATGGCGTCACCGTTAATTCGCTTTGGCAGCAGCGTGAGAAAATGGTCACGGGTATCAATCTCTTTGAGCTAAGTGGCTTAACTCGCGTTGATACCGCCGGGCTGGCGTTGCTTATTCACCTGACAGCCATCGTGGCTCGCCAGGGGAACAAGATTGAGCTTAGGGGCGCTACTGATAATTTGCGCACGCTGGCTCAACTCTACAATCTGCCAGAGGCGCTATTGCCACATCTGGCAGGCTAATGATTTCAGCACGTTACTTTCAAAGCCCTCGAACTGCTAAGTTCTGGGGCTTTTTGCTTATTTAAGCGGACGCCACTTTCCTCTAAGATGTGTGGCTTATTTCATCATTTATTAATCGACGAATAGATACCCCATGGAAAATCATGAAATTCAGACAGTGCTGATGAACGCACTGCCCCTCCAGGAAGTCCACGTCTCAGGCGATGGCAGCCACTTTCAGGTTATAGCGGTGGGTGAGTTATTCGCCGAGTTAAGTCGCGTCAAAAAACAGCAAACCGTGTATGCCCCGCTGATGGAATTTATCGCGGATAATCGCATGCATGCTGTGTCTATTAAGACCTATACGCCAGAAGAGTGGGCGCGCGATCGCAAACTGAATGGTTTTTGAATCATCGGCTCAGGCTGGTGATAACGTTTTGAATTTAAAAGAGAGCAGTTTCAATGGATAAATTTCGTGTGCAGGGGCCTACCCGCCTGAGTGGAGAAGTCACAATCTCAGGGGCTAAAAACGCCGCGCTGCCAATCCTCTTCGCCGCGCTTCTGGCGGAAGAGCCGGTAGAGATTCAGAACGTTCCAAAACTGAAAGACATTGATACCACGATGAAGCTGCTGAGCCAGCTGGGTACCAAAGTTGAGCGCAACGGTTCCGTCTATATTGACGCCAGCGGCGTAAATATTTTCTGTGCGCCATATGACCTGGTGAAAACCATGCGAGCCTCTATTTGGGCGCTAGGACCACTGGTTGCTCGCTTTGGCCAAGGGCAGGTTTCTCTGCCTGGTGGTTGTGCCATTGGCGCTCGTCCGGTGGATTTGCACATTACTGGTTTGGAGCAGTTGGGTGCGGAGATTAAGCTCGAAGAAGGCTATGTTAAGGCGTCGGTAAATGGCCGCCTTAAAGGTGCTCATATCGTGATGGATAAGGTCAGCGTGGGTGCAACCGTGACCATCATGAGTGCGGCCACGCTTGCGGAAGGCAAAACGATCATTGAAAACGCTGCCCGTGAACCGGAGATCGTCGATACTGCGAACTTCCTTAACACCCTGGGCGCGAAGATCAGCGGTGCGGGCACCGATCGTATTACTATCGAAGGCGTTGCTCGTTTGGGCGGGGGCGTTTACCGCGTGCTGCCTGACCGTATTGAAACCGGGACGTTCCTGGTGGCTGCGGCAATCTCTGGCGGTAAAATTCTTTGCCGTAACGCACAGCCGGATACTCTGGATGCTGTTTTGGCGAAACTGCGTGAAGCTGGCGCGGAAGTTGAAACGGGTAAAGACTGGATCAGCCTTGATATGCATGGCCAACGTCCAAAAGGCGTAACGGTGCGTACTGCTCCGCACCCAGGTTTCCCTACCGATATGCAGGCGCAATTCACCCTGCTGAACCTGGTGGCGGAAGGGACGGGCGTTATCACCGAAACTATCTTCGAAAACCGCTTTATGCATGTGCCTGAATTAATCCGTATGGGCGCGCATGCTGAGATCGAAAGCAATACAGTTATCTGCCACGGTGTCGAAAAGCTTTCCGGCGCTCAGGTAATGGCAACCGATCTTCGTGCGTCTGCAAGTCTGGTTCTGGCGGGCTGCATCGCAGAAGGGACAACGATAGTGGATCGTATTTACCACATTGATCGCGGCTATGAGCGTATTGAAGATAAGCTTCAGGCGCTGGGGGCTAAGATCGACCGCGTCAAGGGAAGCGAGTAAACATCCTCCCTTAAAGACGGATAGCCGGGGCATGCCCCGGCTTTTTTATAGCTGCCGGATCTTCCGTGTTCGGTCGATAAACTCACGTGTCACCGGGTCGTGGTAGCGTGAAGGCCAGATAACCTGCGGTGCAACACCTAAAGCCTTAGCGATAATAAACTCCCCTTTGGGCCAGGGGCGAGACAGCGCATTGGCGAGTGTTGATGAGCTTAAACCTGACTGGCGTGATAAGGCCGCGAGCGACGTTTTCTTTTTTCGCAGTCCGGCAATAATGTCCGCCGGATGCCAGTCCACAAATTGATTTTCCATAATCTCTCCCTGTGATCTTACTAATCCTGCTCTGAGATGAGCGATGGCACAGGAAATTTATAACATAAAAATTTCCAAATAATTCCAGTAAGTGCAAGGAATAATAGATTCTGTGTTTTCATCCGCAAATATGATGAAAGCTAGTGAGAATGAAATATTTAGGAAAGAGGGAAGGGTTGAGGACCTGTTTTACTGGAAACTTTAGCGCGCCAACTGGCGCGCTAAAGTTGATGTTAGTGGTCGCGTTGAACGGACATGTGCGCCAAAGAAATTAGCGCTTCACGGTAAGGAGTATCAGGCAGCACAGAAAGGGCATCGATTGCTTTATCTGCCTCTTCTTCGGCGCGTTGACGAGTCCATTCCAGAGAACCGCAATCCGACATAGCTCTCAGTACGGGATCCAGTAAATGACGGCCATTTCCCTGTTCGATCGCTTCACGAATCATCTGAGCCTGCTCTGGTGAGCCGTTGCGCATGGCGTGTAACAGCGGCAGCGTCGGTTTGCCTTCGTTCAGATCATCGCCGACATTTTTACCCAGCGTTTGCCCATCTGAGCTGTAATCCAGCAGGTCATCAATGAGCTGGAACGCAGTACCCAGGTACCGCCCATAATCCTGCAGCGCTTTTTCCTGAATCTCCGTTGCGCCTGCCAGAATTCCAGAGCATTGAGCCGCAGCTTCAAACAGGCGGGCCGTTTTGCTGTAAATGACCCGCATATAGCTTTCTTCAGTAATGTCTGGGTCATTACAGTTCATCAGCTGTAGCACTTCGCCTTCAGCGATAACGTTTACGGCCTCTGACATCACCTCCAGCACTTTCAGCGAACCGAGGCTGGTCATCATCTGGAATGCTCGCGTATAGATGAAATCACCGACCAAAACGCTCGCAGCGTTGCCGAAAGCGGCATTGGCTGTGGCTTTACCCCGACGCATATCTGATTCGTCCACGACGTCATCATGAAGTAGCGTGGCGGTATGTATAAATTCGATCAGCGCTGCAATTCTGACATGTGCTTGCCCTTCGTAAGCAAGCGCCCGCGCGGCAAGCACGGCAATCATTGGGCGGATGCGTTTACCGCCACCGCTGACGATGTAGTAGCCCAACTGGTTGATCAGTTGAACATCGGAATTCAATTGCTCAAGGATTGTCGCATTGACACCCGCCATATCTTGCGCGGTTAACTCATTAATTTTTTCTAAATTCATCGCAAAAGTCTGGCTTTCGTCCTGTTTATTCCATATCCATATGGCATAACGAGAGGGTTGAGGTTCGATACTGTAGTACAGATTGTACTGAAAAAACGAGGCAGATAAACGGTGTGTGTGCTGTTGCGTTTTTTTTCTACGGTAATTGACGATCGGGCTTGTCAAACCCTCACGATTTGCGTAATATTCGCGCCCTATTGTGAATATTTATAGCGCTACCTGAAACCTATGTAAGGTAAGCGCGGAAAGCGGAGTTTTATATGTACGCGGTTTTCCAAAGTGGTGGTAAACAACACCGAGTAAGCGAAGGTCAGACCGTTCGCCTGGAAAAGCTGGACATCGCAACTGGCGAAACTGTTGAGTTCGCTGAAGTTCTGATGATCGCAAACGGTGAAGAAGTCAAAATCGGCGTTCCTTTCGTCGATGGTGGCGTTATTAAAGCTGAAGTCGTTGCTCACGGTCGTGGCGAGAAAGTTAAAATCGTTAAGTTCCGTCGCCGTAAACACTATCGTAAGCAAGCGGGCCACCGTCAGTGGTTCACTGATGTGAAAATCACTGGCATCAGCGCCTAAGACCTGAGGAGTAGATTAAATGGCACATAAAAAGGCTGGCGGCTCAACTCGTAACGGTCGCGATTCAGAAGCAAAACGCCTGGGTGTAAAACGCTTTGGTGGTGAAACTGTACTGGCTGGTAGCATCATCGTTCGTCAACGTGGCACCAAATTCCACGCTGGCAACAATGTAGGTTGTGGTCGTGACCACACCCTGTTTGCTAAAGCAGACGGTAAAGTGAAATTCGAAGTTAAAGGCCCGAACAATCGTAAATACATCAGCATCGTTGCTGAGTAAGTTTTTCGGTCCGGTAACGGATGAAAGCCCCGCAACGTGTTGCGGGGCTTTTTACATTGTACGCCTGGTAAATTAAGACAGGGAATGGGCATGGGGCAGCAGGCGGGAATCGGTATTCTTTTAGCGTTAACCACGGCGATGTGCTGGGGGGCGTTACCCATAGCGATGAAGCAGGTGCTTCCGGTGATGGCGCCACCGACCGTGGTATTTTATCGATTTCTGATGGCCAGTATTGGCCTGGGTATTTTTCTTGCGATTCGGGGGAAATTACCGCCGCTCAGGATGTTCCGTAAGCCCCGGTGGCTAGTGCTGTTAGCGATCGCCACTGGGGGATTATTTGGCAACTTTCTGCTCTTTAGTTCTTCCCTGCAGTATTTAAGTCCTACTGCGTCTCAGGTTATTGGCCAGCTTTCTCCTGTCGGGATGATGGTGGCGAGCGTAGTAGTGCTAAAAGAGAGAATACGTGGCACGCAGATTATTGGTGCCATGATGCTCTTGTGTGGTCTGGTGATGTTCTTCAACACCAGTCTTGTAGAGATTTTTACCCGCCTGACGGATTACACCCTTGGTGTTATCTTCGGCGTGCTGGCGGCAACGGTTTGGGTCAGCTATGGTGTGGCGCAGAAAGTGTTATTACGCCGGTTAGCCTCACAGCAGATCCTCTTTTTGTTGTACACTTTATGTACTATTGCACTTTTGCCGCTGGCAAAACCTGGTGTGATTTTCCAGCTCAATAGCTGGCAACTGGCATGTCTGGTTTTCTGCGGTCTGAATACGCTGGTAGGCTATGGCGCGCTCGCTGAGGCGATGGCGCGCTGGCAGGCCTCCCAGGTTAGCGCCATCATTACGCTAACCCCGTTATTTACGTTGCTGTTCTCAGACCTGCTGTCTCAGGCCTGGCCCGAGTATTTCGCCATACCGATGCTTAACCTTGTGGGTTATATCGGGGCTCTCGTGGTTGTGGCTGGTGCGATGTATTCCGCGATTGGCCACCGCCTTTGGGGGCGCTGGCATAAAACCGAAACGGTCACGCCGGTGCAGCGTTCGGGCGAATGATTTACGGAGAAGTAAGATGAAGTTTGTTGATGAAGCAACGATCCTGGTCGTAGCAGGTGATGGCGGTAACGGCTGCGTTAGCTTCCGTCGTGAAAAATATATCCCGAGAGGCGGCCCGGACGGTGGTGATGGTGGTGACGGTGGTGACGTATGGCTTGAAGCCGACGAGAACCTGAATACGCTTATCGATTATCGTTTTGAAAAGGCCTTCCGCGCAGAGCGTGGCCAGAACGGCCAAAGCCGCGATTGTACCGGTAAACGTGGGCATGACGTCACTGTAAAGGTACCAGTGGGTACCCGAGTGATCGATCAGGGCACCGGTGAAACCATGGGCGATATGACGCAGCATGGTCAAAAGCTGATGGTTGCCAAAGGCGGCTGGCACGGTCTGGGTAATACCCGTTTTAAATCCTCCGTAAACCGTACCCCACGTCAGAAAACGATGGGGACTCCGGGTGAAAAACGCGATCTGCAGCTAGAGCTGATGCTGCTGGCCGATGTCGGTATGCTGGGTATGCCAAATGCGGGTAAATCTACCTTTATCCGCGCGGTATCTGCAGCGAAGCCAAAAGTGGCTGATTATCCGTTTACTACGCTAGTGCCAAGCCTGGGCGTTGTTCGTATGGACAATGAAAAGAGCTTCGTTGTCGCGGATATCCCGGGGCTTATCGAGGGCGCAGCTGACGGTGCTGGTCTGGGCATTCGCTTCCTTAAGCACCTTGAGCGCTGCCGCGTATTGCTGCATCTCATTGACATTGAGCCTATCGATGGCTCTGACCCGGTTGAAAACGCCCGCATCATCGTTGGCGAACTGGAGAAATACAGCGAAAGCCTGGCGTCAAAACCTCGCTGGCTCGTGTTTAACAAAATCGATCTGATGGATAAAGCGCAGGCAGAAGAAAAAGCGAAAGCCATTGCCGAAGCGCTTGGTTGGGAAGATAAATACTACCTGATCTCCGCTGCCAGCCAGATGGGCGTCAAAGATCTCTGCTGGGATGTGATGACCTTTATCATCGAGAACCCCATTACGGCGGCTGAGGTCGCTAAGCAGCCAGAGAAAGTCGAGTTTATGTGGGATGATTACCATCGCCAACAGCTCGATGAAATGGAAGCTGAAGCAGAAGAAGACTGGGATGACGACTGGGATGATGAAGACGACGAAGGCGTCGAAATTATCTACCAGAAGTAAGTCTCAACGAAGAAGGCCGGTGCTCCCGGCCTTTTTTATTGGATGTTGTTCGGAAGCCAGCAGTCAGCCTGCAAGCCGCCTTCCGCACGATTGCCCAACGCCAGGCGGCCATGGTGAAGTTGAACAATCCGCTGCACAATGTTCAGACCCAGTCCGCTACCGCCATAGCGTTGATCCATACGCCTGAAGGGCTCGGTGATTTGTTGAAGATATTCGTTTTTAATGCCCGGGCCGCTGTCGGCCACGCTCAAGATCGTTCCACCCTCTTTTTCCGTCAATGCTATATGAATTTCGCCTTTTTCCGGGCTATAGCGGGAGGCATTTTCCAGCAGGTTACGCAACATTAAACGCAGCAGCACGGCATCACCTTGCACGGTCAGAGCGGATGCTGCAGGCCAGATTAGCTTTTGCGAGCGCTGTGCCGCCAACTCTTCCATTTCCATTTTAAGCGGCGCCATGATGTCGTCACTCCAGACCAGCGTATTGTAATGCCCGCTGGCCAGAGCTTGCCCGGCGCGCGAAAGCATCAGGAGCTGTTCAATGGTATGCATAAGCTGATCGATACGTGTTAGCAGCATCGGGGCCTGCGCTACTCCATTTTTTACCATCAATTCCAGATGTAACCTGAGACCAGCAAGCGGTGTTCTCAGTTCATGGGCCGCATCGGCAGTGAATAAGCGCTCCTGTTGAATCGTATGATCCAGCCGGCCAAGCAGCTGGTTGAGGGAATTGGTTACGGCCACCATTTCGTCCATGTCGGAAAACATAGGCAGGGGAGTGAGGTTGTCGGCTGAGCGGTTAGCCAGGCTTGAACGCAGCTGATTCAGCGGGCGGGTTATCCAGGTAATTGCCCAGAAAGAGAAAAACAGCGTAAAGGCAACCATGACCAGAGAAGGCACCAACAGGGAAGCAATCGCTTCACGAATCTCTTTTTCGACCTGCTGGTTTCGGGCTTTTGCGGAGAGCGTTTCACTCACCAAAAAACCAATCTGCTCACGGCTCTCATGCCACAGCCAGACAACGCTAATCAACTGGAAGAAAAGAAGAATAAGCGCCAGCAGGATCATCAGGCGCCGGCGCATGCTGCTCATGAGCGGCTTTCCAGCCGGTAGCCAACGCCGCGCACGGTTTTGATTCTGTCTTTGCCTAATTTTCGGCGTAGGTTGTGAATGTGTACTTCAAGGGTGTTGGAGCCGGGATCGTCCTGCCAGCTGTAAATATCCTGCTGTAGCGTTTCACGGTGGACCGTCTGGCCGATTCGCATCATCAGGCGTGTCAGAAGAGCGAACTCTTTGGGCGTAATTTCTACAGCCTGATTGGCGAGTAGCACCTGCTGAGTCTGCAAATTGAGGGTTAAATCGTCTTCCTGAAGCAGATTGTCGCTGTGTCCCTGGTAGCGACGAATCAGCGCTCTCGCACGCGCCTGCAGTTCTGCAAGCGCAAAAGGCTTAACCAGATAATCATCCGCGCCGGAGTCCAGACCATTTACTCTGTCTTCAAGCGCGTCACGAGCCGTCAGGATAAGCACCGGATTTTTTACCCCACGCCGACGCCATTGACTCAACAGCGTGGCACCGTCTTTGTCCGGAAGCCCCAGGTCGAGAATGATCAGGCTGTATTCACCGCTTTGCAACAAGGCATCAGCCTCCGCAGCCGTCGCGGCGCAGTCCAGCGCGTAGCCTTCCCCACCTAACGCCAGCGCAAGACCTTCCTGTAACAGTAAATCGTCTTCAACAATAAGCAGTTTCATAACTAGTTATTCTGGTAAATGTCTTTGTAAAGCCGGCTTTCGAAGCGCACTAACGGGATGCGGCGATTACGCTGGTCCGCTGGTTCAACGGCATAACCAGAGAGATACTGCACAAAGGCCATGCGCTGCCCGCTTGCCGTGGTGATGAAGCCAGCCAGATTATAAACACCCTGCAATGAACCCGTTTTCGCCGACACTTTCCCATCCACGCCAGCCTGATGTAGGCCGGCACGATACTGCAGAGAGCCATCGTAGCCCGCGAGCGGCAGCATAGAGATAAAGTTTAGCTGATTATCGTTCTGCGCGATGTATTGCAGCACCTGCATCATTGTGGCTGGTGAAATCAGGTTATGACGCGAAAGGCCTGAACCATCGACGACAATACTGTTCCCCAAATCTACGCCCGCTTTTTGGCGCAATATCTGGCGTACAGCATCAGCACCTGCCCGCCAGGTGCCAGGAACACCCAGCCGGTTATGTCCGATGGTCCTGAATACGGTATCGGCAATCATGTTGTCGGATTTCTTGAGCATGATTTTAAGCAGGTCATGCAACGGGGCTGACTGTTTGCTGGCTATCACCGTGCCCGGTTCGTTGGGTTGAGTCTGGCGCAGCAGTGTTCCGCTATAGCTGATTCCTGCCTGCTTCAGTTCATCTTTAATGATGGCACCTGCATAGCTTGCACCATCCTGAATGGCAAAGGCTAAGGGCAGCGGATCGGCACGTTGTGTAAGGCAGCCGGTAAGCGTATAGCGGTTGAGATCGCCCGGGACAACATCCAGTTCGCAGTATTGGGCGTCAGGAGAACCTTTGGCCAGCGTTCTGACCTGACTAAACATCACGACCGGATAGTACGAAGCAATGCGGATATAGGCTAAATCGTCAGCTTTTGGCGCGCTGTATAAGGAAATAGAGAAGCAGTTACGGTCCACGATGGCGGCGGCGGGTGGTGCGCTGAAGCACTGTGTCATGTCGTTCCACGGCCAGCCCGGTGCTTTATCGTGGCTGGCGAAAATAGACGTGTCGACCAGCACGTTGCCCTTAATCTGTTGGACGCCCGCTTTTTTTAATTCGGCAACCATGTTGCGAATATCCTGACGCTTAAGCGTAGGATCTCCGCCGAAACGAGCGATAAGATCGCCGTTAAGTACGCCATTATCGATTTGAGCACGGCTTTCCAGCGTGGTGGTAAAACGAAAATCCGGGCCCAACTGAAGGAGCGCCGCTAGCGCCGTAATCACTTTCTGCGTACTGGCAGGCAGAGCCATTTGTTGGCTGTGATAATCAATGAACGGGCTTGTCGCACCGACTTTTTGTACCATCAGCGCCAGGTTCGCCCCGTCAGGCAACTGGGAGGTGTACTCTTCAACGTTCGCAGCCTGAACATTGATGGCTACGGCAGCGGTCAACCCAATGACAAATCTCAAAAATCGCATAATCTCGCGGTAACGGCCTGGAAACGTGACCGCCATACTACGGTGCATTATGGTGCAAAGTAAACGATGACCCTCAGGGAACTCCAGGGTAAAATACCGGTCAATTTGAAAACTGTTACTGACCTGGAGTCATTACCCCGGGTCGGTTTTCTTTTATTTGTTGCCGGAGAGACTTGCGTTACCGGCCATGCTCTTAAGCCAGCACGGTGTTTACCCTGCTGCAGAGGACTGATTTTAAGAGGTATAACAAATGCAACCTATTCCGATGACCTTACGTGGCGCTGAACAACTCCGCGAAGAACTGGATTTCCTGAAGTCCGTTCGTCGCCCTGAAATCATTGCTGCGATTGCTGAAGCTCGCGAGCATGGCGATCTGAAAGAAAACGCTGAGTATCATGCCGCGCGTGAGCAACAGGGCTTTTGCGAAGGCCGCATCCAGGATATCGAAGCGAAGCTTTCTAATGCTCAGGTGATCGACGTCACAAGAATGCCAAATAACGGCCGTGTGATCTTTGGTACTACCGTAACAGTATTGAACCTGGACAGTGATGAAGAGCTTACTTATCGCATCGTTGGCGACGATGAGGCTGATTTTAAAAAGAATCTTATTTCTGTAAACTCGCCTATTGCTCGCGGTCTTGTGGGCAAGGAATGCGACGATGTTGTCGTAATTCGCACGCCGGGCGGTGATGTCGAATTCGAAATCTTAAAAGTAGAATATTTGTAATTTTTACTACGCTGGCTAAAGGGTTGGCGTATTGTAAAGAAAAGAAAAAGGCCGCATAGCGGCCTTTTATCAACGAACATAGCGTGGCATTTTGCACACCTCTGCTTATTTCGGCAGAGAAATCTTACGCTCTTTAGAAGGGCGGTAGAGCACCAGCGTTTTACCGATGACCTGTACATTACAGGCGCCGGTTTCCCGCACGATGGCATCCACAATTAAGGTTTTGGTTTCGCGATCTTCCGTTGCGATCTTCACCTTGATTAATTCATGGTGCTCAAGCGCTTGTTCAATCTCGGCCAGTACCCCTTCGGTCAAACCATTATTGCCAAGCATAACCACCGGCTTGAGCGGATGGGCCAGACCTTTTAGGTGCTGTTTTTGTTTAGTACTCAGATTCATCGTATTTTTTGCTTACGTTGGGATTGAAAACGGTTCATTCTACCGCCATCTCCAGTGTATCGCCAAATCGGCTGTGCTGATTGTTAGTTAGCCTGCTATTCACGATGAACAAAGTTGGATATTGAGATGACAGGTAAGAAGCGTTCTGCCAGCTCCAGTCGCTGGCTGCAGGAACACTTTAGCGATAAATATGTTCAACAGGCACAGAAAAAGGGGTTGCGGTCCCGTGCCTGGTTTAAACTTGATGAAATACAGCAAAGTGACAAACTTTTTAAGCCAGGAATGACTATTGTAGATCTTGGTGCTGCACCCGGCGGGTGGTCACAATATGTCGTGACGCAAATCGGGAATCAGGGGCGAATCATCGCTTGCGATCTTTTACCAATGGATCCTATCGTTGGTGTGGACTTCCTTCAGGGCGATTTTCGTGATGAATTAGTCGTCAAGGCCCTGCTGGAACGTGTTGGTGACAGTAAAGTGCAGGTTGTCATGTCAGATATGGCGCCAAACATGAGCGGGACACCGGCAGTCGATATTCCCCGCGCTATGTACTTGGTTGAACTGGCACTGGAAATGTGTCGGGACGTGCTGGCGCCGGGCGGTAGTTTTGTAGTGAAAGTGTTTCAGGGCGAAGGTTTCGATGAATACCTGCGAGAAATTCGCTCCCTGTTTACGACGGTTAAAGTTCGTAAACCGGACTCTTCTCGTGCCCGCTCACGTGAAGTGTACATTGTAGCGACCGGGCGCAAACTATAGTACCCTGACGCTGTTTGTTAACACAGTTGTAATATGAGGTTAATCCCTTGAGTGACATGGCGAAAAACCTAATACTCTGGCTGGTCATTGCCGTTGTGCTAATGTCTGTATTCCAGAGCTTTGGGCCCAGCGAGTCAAATGGCCGTAGGGTGGATTACTCCACTTTCCTGTCTGAAGTTAATCAGGACCAGGTTCGCGAAGCGCGCATCAACGGACGTGAAATCAACGTTACCAAGAAAGATAGTAACCGATACACGACTTACATCCCCGTTAATGATCCCAAGCTGCTTGATAATCTGATTACCAAGAACGTGAAAGTTGTGGGCGAACCGCCTGAAGAGCAGAGTCTGCTGGCAACTATCTTCATTTCCTGGTTCCCAATGCTGCTGCTGATTGGGGTCTGGATCTTCTTTATGCGTCAAATGCAGGGCGGCGGTGGCAAAGGTGCCATGTCGTTCGGTAAGAGCAAGGCGCGCATGCTAACGGAAGACCAAATCAAAACCACCTTTGCGGACGTCGCTGGCTGTGATGAAGCGAAAGAAGAGGTGGGTGAGCTGGTTGAATACCTCCGTGAGCCGAGCCGCTTCCAGAAACTGGGCGGTAAAATCCCGAAAGGCGTCCTGATGGTCGGCCCTCCGGGTACGGGTAAAACGCTGTTGGCAAAAGCGATTGCTGGCGAAGCGAAAGTACCGTTCTTCACAATTTCCGGTTCTGACTTTGTTGAAATGTTCGTTGGTGTTGGTGCATCCCGTGTGCGTGACATGTTCGAACAGGCCAAAAAAGCGGCACCTTGTATTATCTTCATCGATGAAATCGATGCCGTAGGTCGTCAGCGTGGTGCTGGTCTGGGCGGTGGTCACGACGAACGTGAGCAAACCCTGAACCAAATGCTGGTTGAGATGGATGGCTTTGAAGGTAACGAAGGGATCATCGTTATTGCGGCAACTAACCGTCCTGACGTGCTTGACCCTGCGCTGCTGCGTCCTGGTCGTTTCGACCGTCAGGTTGTCGTGGGTCTGCCAGATGTTCGTGGCCGTGAGCAAATCTTGAAAGTTCATATGCGTCGCGTACCGCTTGCACCGGACATCGATGCCGCAATTATCGCTCGTGGTACACCTGGCTTCTCTGGTGCCGATTTGGCTAACCTGGTAAACGAAGCTGCGCTGTTTGCTGCTCGCGGTAACAAGCGTGTGGTGTCGATGGTTGAATTCGAGAAAGCGAAAGACAAAATCATGATGGGGGCAGAACGCCGCTCCATGGTGATGACGGAAGCGCAGAAAGAATCGACCGCTTATCACGAAGCAGGCCATGCGATTATCGGTCGCCTGGTACCGGAGCACGATCCGGTCCATAAGGTAACGATTATTCCTCGTGGCCGCGCGCTGGGTGTGACCTTCTTCCTGCCTGAAGGCGACGCAATTAGCGCCAGCCGTCAGAAACTGGAAAGTCAGATTTCCACGCTGTATGGCGGCCGTCTGGCTGAAGAGATTATCTACGGGGCAGAACATGTTTCTACCGGTGCGTCGAACGACATCAAAGTAGCGACTAACCTGGCTCGTAACATGGTGACTCAGTGGGGCTTCTCCGACAAACTTGGCCCGCTGCTGTATGCGGAAGAAGACGGTGAAGTATTCCTGGGCCGTTCAGTGGCAAAAGCGAAGCATATGTCTGATGAGACTGCGCGTATCATCGATCAGGAAGTTAAATCCCTGATTGAACGCAACTATGCCCGTGCTCGCCAGTTGCTGAATGAGAACATGGATATTCTGCACACCATGAAAGACGCATTGATGAAGTATGAAACCATCGATGCCCCGCAGATTGACGACCTGATGGCGCGCCGTGAAGTTCGCCCGCCAGCGGGTTGGGAAGATGCGAGCAAAAACAGCAATAACTCTGACAACAACGGTACCCCGAATGCGCCACGTCCGGTTGATGAACCACGTACGCCAAATCCGGGCAACACGATGTCTGAGCAACTGGGCGACAAATAAGACGCTCACGGAGATGTTTTTGCAGTAATCTATAAACCCCGGGCCTGCCCCGGGGTTTTTGTTTTTGTACAGCCTAAGACGAACGCAAAGGAAGAAGAATGAAACTCACCGCGCAAGGCTCCACGCTGGATCTCTCGCATCCTCACGTCATGGGGATTTTAAACGTCACGCCGGACTCCTTTTCCGACGGTGGTCAGCACAATTCCCTGGTTGAGGCCCTCAAGCATGCAAATGCGATGATCAATGCCGGGGCGACAATCATCGATGTTGGCGGAGAGTCAACCCGGCCTGGCGCGGCAGAGGTGAGCACAGAAGAAGAACTTGAGCGCGTTATTCCGGTGGTCGAAGCGATTGCTCAACGGTTTGAAGTCTGGGTCTCAGTGGATACATCAAAAGCCGAAGTTATTCGCGAATCTGCACGAGTAGGGGCGCATCTTATCAACGATATTCGTTCCTTAACGGAGCCAGGTGCGCTAGCTGCCGCTGCGGAAACGGGGCTCCCTGTTTGCCTGATGCATATGCAGGGCGAACCGAAAACGATGCAACAGGCACCACAGTACGATGACGTATTTGCCGATGTGAATCGCTTTTTTGTGGAGCACATTGCCCGCTGTGAAGCCGCAGGGATTTCAAAAGATAAATTGCTGCTCGACCCGGGCTTTGGTTTCGGTAAGAATCTCTCCCACAATTATCAGTTATTGGCTCGCCTTTCGGAATTTCATCACTACGGTATGCCGCTACTGGTAGGCATGTCCCGTAAATCGATGGTCGGGCAACTGCTTAATGTTGGCCCGGATCAGCGCCTGAGCGGTAGCCTTGCCTGCGCGGTGATTGCTGCGATGCAGGGGGCTCAAATTCTTCGCGTTCATGACGTAAAAGAGACTGTTGAAGCTATGCGCGTGGTCGAAGCTACGCTTTCAGTGAAGGAAAACAAATACTATGAGTAACCGTAAATATTTTGGCACCGATGGTATCCGTGGTCGCGTGGGCGATGCACCTATTACCCCTGATTTTGTTCTGAAGCTTGGCTGGGCTGCGGGTAAAGTCCTGGCTCGTCATGGTTCGCGTAAGATTATTATCGGTAAGGACACGCGTATTTCCGGCTACATGCTGGAATCTGCACTGGAAGCAGGTCTGGCTGCAGCCGGGTTGTCTGCTTCATTTACTGGTCCAATGCCTACGCCTGCAGTTGCTTATTTAACTCGTACATTCCGCGCTGAAGCCGGGATTGTTATCTCCGCCTCACACAACCCGTTCTATGATAACGGTATAAAATTCTTCTCGATCGACGGGACTAAACTGCCGGATGAGGTCGAAGAAGCTATTGAAGCGGAGATGGAAAAAGAGATCACCTGTGTGGATTCGGCGGAGTTGGGTAAAGCCAGCCGTATTGTCGATGCAGCAGGGCGCTATATTGAATTCTGCAAAGGCACGTTCCCAAACGAACTGAGCCTTAATGGCCTTAAAATCGTCGTAGACTGCGCCAACGGCGCGACTTACCACATTGCCCCGAATGTATTGCGTGAACTGGGTGCAAAAGTCATTGCCATCGGCTGTGAGCCGGATGGGGTGAATATTAATGAAAAATGCGGTGCGACCGATGTGCGTATGCTGCAAGAGCGCGTGCTGGCGGAAAAAGCCGATCTAGGCATCGCGTTTGACGGCGACGGCGACCGGGTAATTATGGTGGATAACCAGGGCCTTAAAGTCGATGGCGATCAGATCCTTTATATCGTTGCCCGGGAAGGATTACGTCAGGGGCAGCTTCGCGGCGGTGCCGTGGGTACGCTAATGAGCAATATGGGACTTGAAGTCGCGCTGAAGCAGTTGGGTATTCCTTTTGCCCGCGCGAAAGTTGGCGACCGCTATGTTCTGGAAAAACTGCAGGAGAAAGGCTGGCGAATTGGGGCTGAAAACTCCGGTCACGTCATTCTGCTGGACCAAACCACCACCGGTGACGGCATAGTCGCAGGTTTGCAAGTGCTTACCGCAATGGTTCGTAACCATATGAGCCTGCACGATCTCTGCAGCGGAATGAAATTGTTCCCGCAGATTCTGGTTAACGTTCGCTTTACCGCAGGCAGCGGCGATCCGCTTGAAAACGAAGAGGTCAAGCGCGTTACGGCTGAAGTGGAAGCTGCATTGGGCAGCCGTGGCCGGGTGTTGCTGCGTAAATCCGGAACGGAGCCACTCATTCGCGTGATGGTCGAGGGTGAAGATGAAGCCCAGGTTACCGCGTTTGCTCATCAGATCGCAGACGCAGTGAAGGCCGTTTAATATTTTTTCTTCGCAAACTGATTGAAAAGGCGGCAGTTGCCGCCTGTTTCTTTGGTGGAAATTACTTGTTTGCTGTTTTTTTCCGCAGTCAGTGCATTGTTAATAAATTGCCCTTGCGCACCAGTCTGGCTTTGGTTAGTATTCTCACCCGCTTCAGTGGGTAATGACAAACGTATCCGCTTAACTGGTTTGAAGCAATTGGCGTGCGGTAACCCCGCAAGGAACAGGTTGATTATGTACGAAGCTCTTTTGGTTGTTTTCCTTATTGTAGCGTTGGGCCTTGTCGGTCTTATCATGCTGCAGCAAGGTAAAGGCGCTGATATGGGAGCCTCCTTCGGAGCAGGCGCTTCCGCTACGTTATTCGGTTCAAGTGGTTCTGGTAACTTCATGACCCGCATGACCGGTGTGCTCGCAACGTTGTTCTTTATTCTGAGCCTGGTTCTGGGTAACCTCAGCACCAACAAAACCAGTAAAGGAAGCGAGTGGGAAAATTTAAGTCAGCCAGCACAAACTGAGCAGACTGCGCCAGCGGCACCTACCAAGCCGAGCAGCGATATCCCGCAGTAAGTTTGTCAGCTTCAATGCGGTGACATGAAGGTTACCGTGTTCAAAGAGTGCCGAGGTGGTGGAATTGGTAGACACGCTACCTTGAGGTGGTAGTGCCCGATTGGGCTTACGGGTTCAAGTCCCGTCCTCGGTACCAAATCCTAGCAATTCTTGCATTTAATGCAATTCTGGCGTAGTATTTGCCACGTTTTCGGACGCGGGGTGGAGCAGCCTGGTAGCTCGTCGGGCTCATAACCCGAAGGTCGTCGGTTCAAATCCGGCCCCCGCAACCACTTTCCCTGAGAGTTCTTTTTCAAATATACTGTGAACACCAGTTTCGGTGCCTTCGCGAAGAATTTAGAAAAAAATTCTCCTGGACGGTGTCCGGGCCGCAGTTGCGGCATACAGGGTTCAGTTATATAAAGCCCCGATTTATCGGGGTTTTTTGTTATCTGACTTTAGAATAACTGGGCTATATGCCCTTTTTTTATGTCTTGGGGGTGGGCTTGTCCACATTAGAGCAAAAATTAACAGAGATGATTTCAGCACCGGTCGAAGCACTGGGCTATGAACTTGTAGGCATCGAATTCGTTCGGGGCCGCACGTCTACGCTGCGCATCTATATTGATAGTGAAGATGGCATCAATGTTGATGATTGTGCTGATGTCAGTCACCAGGTCAGTGCCGTACTGGATGTCGAAGATCCCATCACCGTGGCCTATAACCTGGAAGTGTCCTCACCTGGCCTCGATCGCCCAATGTTCACCGCAGAACACTACGTTCGTTTTACCGGCGAAGAAGTGAGCATTGTATTGCGTATGGCTGTGCAAAACCGCCGCAAATGGCAGGGTATTATTAAAGCCGTAGACGGTGAGATGATCACGGTAACGGTCGAAGGAAAAGACGAAGTGTTCGCGCTGAGCAACATCCAGAAAGCGAACCTGGTACCCCACTTTTAATAGTTTGGATTGAGGTGAAAACCCAGGATGAACAAAGAAATTTTGGCTGTTGTTGAAGCAGTTTCCAACGAAAAAGCGCTGCCGCGTGAGAAGATTTTCGAAGCGCTGGAAAGTGCGCTGGCAACGGCGACCAAGAAAAAATACGAGCAAGAAATTGACGTTCGCGTTGAGATCGACCGCAAAAGCGGTGATTTCGATACCTTCCGCCGTTGGGTTATCGTTGAAGAAGTCACTCAACCTACGCGTGAAATCACTCTCGAAGCGGCTCAGTTTGAAGATCCGGCTCTCGGCCTCGGCGATTACGTTGAAGACGAAATTGAGTCCGTCACCTTTGACCGTATCACCACTCAAACGGCGAAGCAGGTTATCGTGCAGAAGGTTCGCGAAGCCGAACGTGCGATGGTAGTAGATCAGTTCCGCGATCAGGAAGGTGAGATTGTTACCGGTGTAGTGAAAAAAGTTAACCGCGACAATATCTCCCTTGAACTGAAATCGGAAGGCATGTCCGGCAACGCTGAAGCTGTGATTCTGCGTGAAGATATGCTGCCACGTGAAAACTTCCGCCCAGGCGACCGCATTCGCGGCGTGCTTTACGCAGTACGTCCTGAAGCTCGCGGTGCGCAGTTGTTCGTTAGCCGTTCCAAACCTGAAATGCTGATCGAACTGTTCCGCATTGAAGTGCCGGAAATCGGTGAAGAAGTTATCGAAATTAAAGCCGCCGCACGCGATCCGGGCTCTCGGGCCAAAATCGCCGTGAAAACAAACGACAAACGTATCGACCCGGTCGGTGCTTGCGTTGGTATGCGCGGTGCGCGCGTTCAGGCGGTTTCTACTGAGTTAGGCGGTGAGCGTATTGATATCGTGCTGTGGGACGACAACCCGGCGCAGTTTGTTATCAACGCAATGGCACCGGCCGACGTAGCATCCATTGTTGTCGACGAAGACAAACATACGATGGATATCGCGGTAGAGGCAGGCAACCTGGCACAGGCCATTGGCCGTAACGGTCAGAACGTTCGCCTGGCATCACAGCTGAGCGGCTGGGAACTCAACGTTATGACCGTTGATGACCTGCAGGCTAAACATCAGGCTGAAGCGCATGCGGCTATTGATACCTTTACCAAATACCTCGATATTGACGAGGATTTCGCCACCGTGTTGGTCGAAGAAGGTTTCTCCACGCTTGAAGAACTGGCCTATGTGCCAATGAAAGAGCTGCTGGAAATCGACGGCCTTGATGAAGATACCGTGGAAGCATTACGCGATCGCGCTAAAAACGCGCTCACCACACTGGCTCTGGCACAAGAAGAGAGCCTTGGCGATAAAAAACCTACTGAGGATCTGCTGAACCTCGAAGGGATGGATCGCCCGCTGGCCTTTAAACTGGCTGCTCGTGGTGTTAGCTCGCTGGAAGACCTTGCCGAGCAAGGTGTTGACGACCTGTCTGATATCGAAGGCTTAACGGATGAGAAAGCCGGCGAGTTGATCATGGCAGCGCGTAACATTTGCTGGTTTGGCGGCGAAGCGTAATAAACTGTAGCAGGAAGGAACAGCATGACAGATGTAACCGTAAAAGCGCTGGCCGCAGAGATTCAGACCTCCGTGGACCGCCTGGTACAGCAATTTGCTGATGCAGGGATCCCGAAGTCTGCTGATGACTCCGTTTCGGCGCAAGAGAAACAAACGCTGCTGGCTCACCTGAACCACGAACATGGTTCAGGCCCAGACAAGTTGACTTTACAGCGCAAAACGCGCAGTACTTTAAACATTCCAGGTACCGGTGGGAAAAGTAAATCGGTACAAATCGAAGTCCGCAAGAAGCGCACCTTTGTGAAACGTGATCCGCAAGAGGCAGAACGCCTTGCTGCGGAAGAACAGGCGCAGCGTGAAGCGGAAGAGCAAGCCCAGCGTGAGGCAGAGGAAGCTGCCAAACGTGCGGCACAAGAAAAAGCTAAGCGTGAAGCTGAAGAACAAGCTAAGCGCGAAGCCGCTGATAAAGCGAAACGTGAAGCTGCGGAAAAAGACAAAGTGAGCAATCAACAAACTGATGAAATGACGAAAGCCGCCCACGCCGAGAAGTCTCGCCGTGAAGCGGAAGCTGCTGAACTGAAGCGTAAAGCTGAAGAAGAAGCCCGTCGCAAACTCGAAGAAGATGCCCGTCGCGTGGCGGAAGAAGCCCGTAAAATGGCTGAAGCTAACGCTGGCGTTTGGGAAGAGCAGGAGAAGGTAGAAGACGATAAGTCTGACTATCACGTCACCACTTCCCAGCACGCTCGTCAGGCAGAAGACGAAAACGATCGTGAAGTTGAAGGCGGCCGTGGTCGTGGTCGTACTGCAGCTAAAGCGCCGCGTCAGAAAAAAGCTGGCGGTAAGCACGGCGAGTCTAAAGCTGACCGTGAAGAAGCTCGTGCAGCCGTTCGCGGTGGCAAAGGTAAGCGTAAGCCAAGCAGCCTGCAGCAGGGCTTCACCAAGCCAGCACAGGCCGTTAACCGTGACGTTGTGATTGGTGAAACCATCAGCGTTGCTGAACTGGCTAACAAAATGGCCGTTAAAGGCTCTCAGGTCATCAAAGCGATGATGAAGCTGGGCGCAATGGCGACCATCAACCAGGTTATCGATCAAGAAACCGCTCAGCTGGTTGCTGAAGAGATGGGCCACAAAGTTATCCTGCGTCGTGAGAACGAGCTGGAAGAAGCGGTAATGAGCGACCGTGACACCGGCGCTGCGGCAGAAACCCGTGCACCGGTTGTGACCATCATGGGTCACGTTGACCACGGTAAAACTTCTCTGCTGGACTACATCCGTTCTACTAAAGTTGCCTCCGGCGAAGCGGGTGGTATTACCCAGCACATCGGTGCTTACCACGTAGAAACCGACAACGGAATGGTTACCTTCCTGGATACCCCAGGTCACGCAGCATTTACTTCTATGCGTGCTCGTGGTGCTCAGGCAACGGATATCGTTGTTCTGGTTGTTGCTGCCGATGATGGCGTAATGCCACAGACTATCGAAGCTATCCAGCACGCAAAAGCGGCGCAGGTACCGGTAGTTGTCGCGGTGAACAAAATCGATAAGCCAGAAGCGGATCCGGATCGCGTTAAAAACGAACTGTCCCAGTATGGCATCATGCCGGAAGAGTGGGGCGGCGAAAGCCAGTTCATCCACGTTTCTGCAAAAGCCGGTACCGGTATCGACGACCTGCTGGATGCAATCCTGCTGCAGGCCGAAGTTCTGGAGCTGAAAGCTGTCCGTAAAGGTATGGCAAGCGGCGTGGTCATCGAATCCTTCCTGGATAAAGGCCGTGGTCCGGTTGCTACCGTTCTGGTACGTGAAGGTACCCTGAACAAAGGCGATATCGTTCTGTGTGGCTTCGAATATGGCCGCGTGCGTGCGATGCGTGACGAGATGGGGCGTGAAGTGACCGAAGCGGGTCCTTCTATTCCAGTTGAGATCCTCGGCCTGTCCGGCGTGCCTGCCGCGGGTGACGAAGTGACCGTTGTTCGTGACGAGAAGAAAGCTCGTGAAGTTGCTCTGTATCGTCAGGGTAAATTCCGTGAAGTGAAACTGGCTCGTCAGCAGAAATCCAAACTGGAAAACATGTTCGCCAACATGACCGAAGGCGAAGTGTCTGAAGTGAACATCGTGCTGAAGGCAGACGTTCAGGGTTCTGTGGAAGCAATCAGCGACTCCCTGCTGAAACTGTCTACCGATGAAGTTAAAGTTAAAATCATCGGTTCCGGCGTGGGTGGGATCACCGAAACTGACGCAACGCTGGCTGCAGCATCCAACGCCATTCTGGTTGGCTTCAACGTCCGTGCTGATGCGTCTGCGCGCCGCGTGATTGAAGCAGAAAGCCTGGATCTGCGTTACTACTCCGTCATCTATAACCTGATCGACGAAGTGAAAGCGGCGATGAGCGGTATGCTGTCTCCAGAGCTGAAACAGCAGATCATCGGCCTGGCTGAAGTTCGTGATGTCTTCAAATCACCGAAGTTTGGCGCGATTGCTGGCTGTATGGTTACCGAAGGTGTGGTGAAACGTCACAACCCAATCCGCGTACTGCGCGACAACGTGGTTATCTATGAAGGTGAGCTGGAATCCCTGCGCCGCTTCAAAGATGACGCAAGCGAAGTCCGTAACGGTATGGAATGTGGTATCGGCGTTAAGAACTACAACGACGTGCGCGTGGGCGATATGATCGAAGTCTTCGAAATTATCGAGATCAAGCGTACCATCTCCTGATAGCCGTACCGCATCAACTATCTTAGGGGGGCCGTGTGCCCCCCGTTTTGTCTGGAGAAATTATTATGGCGAAAGAATTTGGTCGCCCGCAGCGCGTTTCTCAGGAATTGCAGAAAGAAATTGCCATTATCCTGCAGCGTGAAATTAAAGACCCGCGTCTGGGCATGATGACCACCGTTTCTGGTGTTGAAGTCTCCCGTGACCTGGCGTATGCCAAAGTATTTGTGACCTTCCTGAACGACAAAGACGAAGATGCCATCAAAGAAGGCATCAAAGTTCTGCAGGACGCGTCGGGCTATATCCGAACTTTAGTTGGCAAGGCAATGCGTCTGCGCATCGTGCCTGAGCTGACCTTCTTCTACGATAACTCGCTGGTTGAAGGGATGCGCATGTCTAACCTGGTTTCCAATGTCATCCGTCATGATGACGAGCGTCGCGTGAATACGGACGACAGCAAGGAGGATTGATGAGTCGTCCTCGTCGTCGCGGTCGTGATATTCATGGTGTACTGTTGCTCGATAAGCCTCAGGGCCTTTCGTCCAACGACGCACTGCAAAAAGTAAAACGTCTTTATAACGCGAACCGCGCGGGTCATACCGGGGCGCTGGATCCGCTGGCGACCGGTATGCTGCCGATTTGCCTTGGTGAAGCAACGAAGTTCTCCCAGTACCTGCTGGACTCCGACAAACGTTATCGCGTGATTGCCAAACTTGGGCAGCGCACGGACACGTCAGATGCCGACGGCATTGTGGTTCAGGAGCGCCCGGTTAACTTTAGCACCGAGCAGCTTGCTGCCGCGCTGGAGAGCTTCCGCGGGGATACCGAGCAGGTTCCATCGATGTACTCTGCGCTTAAGCATCAGGGTAAGCCCCTGTACGAATACGCGCGCGCGGGGATTGAGGTTGAACGTGAAGCTCGCCCAATCACGGTGTACGAGCTGTTGTTTATTCGCCATGAAGGGGATGAACTGGAGCTGGAAGTCCATTGCTCTAAGGGAACGTACATTCGTACAATCGTTGACGATCTCGGTGAAAAACTTGGCTGTGGGGCGCATGTTATCTTCCTGCGTCGTCTGGCTGTAAGTAAATATCCGATTGAGCGGATGGTCACTCTGGAGCAGCTTAATGAGCTGGTAGAACAGGCACATCGGCAGGAGCGCGAGCCAGCGGAAATGCTGGATCCGCTGCTGATGCCGATGGACAGCCCAGCCTCCGATTTCCCGCTGGTGAATTTGCTGCCTGAAGTTGCCGTCTACTTTAAAAACGGTAATCCAGTTCGGGTGGCAGGCGTTCAGGCCGAAGGGTTGGTGCGCGTCACCGAAGGCGAAGAGAAGAAATTCATCGGTATGGGTGAAATCGATGGCGAGGGCCGGGTTGCTCCGCGTCGTCTGGTCGTCGAATATCCCGTCTGACTTTTGCCGCTACCTTGCGGTAAAAGGGCGCTACAGGTAAAATAGCGCGGCTTAACGGCTGGCCGATTGTTTAACAAACGGTTCAGACGTGCACTGGGGTTGCTGAATTAGAGATCGGCACCCTGTTTATTTATCTATAATGTTGGAGTTGAAAATGTCTCTAAGCGTTGAAGCTAAAGCTAAAATCGTTTCCGAGTTTGGTCGTGGTACTAACGACAGCGGTTCTACCGAAGTTCAGGTTGCACTGCTGACTGCACAGATTAACCACCTGCAGGGTCACTTTGCAGAGCACAAAAAAGATCACCACAGCCGTCGTGGTCTGCTGCGTATGGTTTCTCAGCGTCGTAAACTGCTCGACTACCTGAAACGTAAAGATGTAGCACGTTACACTGGCCTGATCGAGCGCCTGGGTCTGCGTCGCTAGTTCTTGCGAGTTTCAGAAAAAGGGGCCTGTAAGGGCCCCTTTTTTCAACCAGACGGCAGCAATTCTATGGAAACTAATGTATTGTTGCTGAGTGTGATCTTTATTGCAGAGGTTCGCGCGGCTAATGAGAGGCTTTACCCGTCAGAGCGGGTTAGGATTGTCATTAGTCGCGAGGATGCGATGAAGGTCGGGTACCAACGGCGGCGCGTGAAGCCACGTGCTGCCCGTCATTTTAAAGGATCTTATTTTGCTGAATCCGATCGTTCGTAAATTCCAGTATGGCCAGCATACGGTCACGCTTGAAACCGGCATGATGGCTCGCCAGGCTACCGCTGCTGTAATGGTAAGCATGGATGACACCGCGGTATTCGTTACCGTTGTTGGCCAGAAAAAAGCCAAGCCAGGCCAGGACTTCTTCCCGCTGACCGTTAACTATCAGGAGCGTACCTACGCTGCTGGTCGTATCCCAGGTAGCTTCTTCCGTCGTGAAGGCCGTCCAAGCGAAGGCGAAACCCTGATTGCGCGTCTGATTGACCGCCCGGTTCGCCCGCTGTTCCCTGAAGGTTTCGTCAACGAAGTGCAGGTTATCGCCACCGTTGTCTCCGTTAACCCGCAGGTTCACCCTGATATCGTAGCCATGATCGGTGCTTCTGCAGCACTGAGCCTGTCCGGTATTCCGTTTAACGGCCCAATCGGTGCCGCTCGTGTGGGTTACATCAATGACCAGTACGTGCTGAACCCGACCGCTGAAGAACTGAAAACCAGCAAGCTGGATCTGGTTGTTGCCGGTACCGAAAGCGCAGTGCTGATGGTTGAATCCGAAGCTGAACTGCTGAGCGAAGACCAGATGCTGGGTGCCGTTGTCTTCGGTCACGATCAGCAGCAGGTTGTTATCAAAGAAATCAACGCGCTGGTTGCCGAAGCCGGCAAACCACGTTGGGACTGGCAGCCTGAAGCGGTAAACGAAGCGCTGAATGCGCGCGTTGCCGCACTGGCTGAATCCCGTCTGAGCGATGCTTACCGCATCACTGAGAAGCAAGAGCGTTATGCACAGGTTGACGTCATCAAAGCTGACGTTATCGCGACGCTGACCGCAGAAGACGAATCTCTGGATGCCGCTGAACTGTCTGACATTCTGCACGCTATCGAGAAAAACGTTGTTCGTAGCCGTATCCTGGCTGGTGAACTGCGCATCGATGGCCGCGAAAAAGACATGATTCGTGGTCTGGACGTGCGTACTGGTGTTCTGCCGCGCACTCACGGTTCTGCACTGTTCACTCGTGGTGAAACTCAGGCGCTGGTTACCGCCACGCTGGGTACTGCACGTGACGCACAGACGCTGGACGAGCTGATGGGCGAGCGCACTGACAGCTTCCTGTTCCACTACAACTTCCCTCCGTACTCCGTAGGCGAGACCGGGATGGTAGGTTCGCCTAAGCGTCGTGAAATTGGTCACGGCCGTCTGGCGAAGCGTGGCGTTCTGGCCGTTATGCCAGAAGCTGACAAATTCCCGTACACCGTTCGTGTGGTTTCTGAAATCACCGAATCTAACGGTTCTTCTTCCATGGCCTCTGTGTGCGGTGCATCTCTGGCACTGATGGACGCTGGTGTGCCAATCAAAGCCGCCGTTGCGGGCATCGCGATGGGCCTGGTGAAAGAAGGCGACAACTTTGTTGTTCTGTCCGACATTCTGGGTGACGAAGATCACCTGGGTGACATGGACTTCAAAGTAGCCGGTAGCCGTGAAGGTATCTCTGCGCTGCAGATGGATATCAAAATCGAAGGTATCACCCGCGAAATCATGCAGGTGGCTCTGAACCAGGCTAAGGGTGCGCGTCTGCACATTCTGGGCGTGATGGAGCAGGCTATCGACGCACCGCGTGGCGATATTTCTGAGTTCGCACCACGTATTCACACCATTAAAATCAACCCAGACAAGATCAAAGACGTGATCGGTAAGGGTGGGGCTGTGATTCGTGCGCTGACTGAAGAAACCGGCACCACCATCGAAATCGAAGATGACGGTACCGTTAAAATCGCAGCGACCGACGGCGACAAAGCGAAACACGCTATCCGTCGTATCGAAGAGATCACCGCGGAAATCGAAGTGGGCCGTATCTATAACGGTAAAGTCACTCGTATCGTTGATTTCGGTGCGTTTGTTGCTATCGGCGGCGGTAAAGAAGGTCTGGTTCACATCTCTCAAATCGCCGACAAGCGCGTAGAGAAAGTGACTGACTATCTGCAGATGGGTCAGGAAGTTCCGGTGAAAGTACTGGAAGTTGACCGTCAGGGCCGCGTCCGTTTAAGCATTAAAGAAGCAACCGAGCAGTCTCCGGCAGAAGGTGCAGCACCAGCCGCGCCAGAAGCTGAGTAAGGTTTGCCAATTAAGCTCTCCATGGTGACATGGAGAGCTGTTTGTTACGGGACAGGATGTCTCGTTTGCAGCCGGGGGACAGGACGTTCATCCATTTGTTGTCTTCGGGAGTAGGAAATGAAGCCTTTTTTGCGCTGGTGTTTCGTTGCGACAGCTATCACGCTGGCCGGATGCAGCAACTCTGCCTGGCGTAAGAACGAAGTATTAGCGGTGCCATTGCAGCCTACGCTGCAGCAGGAAGTGATTCTGGCACGCATGGAACAAATACTTGCCAGTCGGGCTTTAACCGATGACGAACGCGCACAGCTTTTATATGAGCGCGGAGTGTTGTATGATAGCCTCGGTCTGAGGGCTCTGGCGCGGAATGATTTTTCACAAGCGCTGGCCATCCGTCCCGATATGCCTGAAGTATTCAATTACTTAGGCATTTATTTAACGCAGGCAGGCAATTTTGATGCTGCCTATGAAGCGTTTGATTCTGTACTTGAGCTTGATCCAACTTACAACTACGCGCACTTAAATCGCGGTATCGCCCTCTATTACGGTGGTCGTTATCGTTTAGCGCAAGATGATCTGCTGGCGTTTTATCAAGACGATCCCAACGATCCTTTCCGTAGCCTGTGGCTCTATATTGCTGAACGCAATTTGGACGAAAAACAGGCCAAAGTGGCGCTACAACAGCGTCTCGAGAAATCGGATAGAGAGCAATGGGGATGGAATATTGTCGAGTTCTACCTGGGCAACATTAGCGAAAAAGAGCTAATGGAACGCCTCAAGGCGGACGCAACGGATAACACCTCGCTCGCTGAGCATCTCAGTGAAACCAACTTCTATTTAGGTAAGTACTACCTAAGTCTGGGGGATAAGGACAGCGCCAAGGCACTGTTCAAGTTAGCGGTTGCTAACAACGTACACAACTACGTTGAGCATCGTTATGCATTGTTGGAATTAGCGCTCTTGGGCCAGGAGCAAGACGACCTGGCAGAATCGGACCAGCAATAGCTGACGAACAACGATCGTCCCATAAACTTTTTAACTAAAGTCATCACCTTCACGGGTGAGGGCGTTTTTGTTCGTTAATCAATCAAATTTGAGCCGGTTCACACTTTTCAATGAAAATTGCAGATCAATTTCACGATGAGTTACGTAGACTGGCCGCCATCAACGAGGCACATGTACTACATGACTGATATCATCGAAACCACTTTTTCTGATCTGGGGCTGCACGCCTCCATCATTCAGGCCCTGAACGATCTGGGCTACGAAAAGCCATCACCCATTCAGGCTGAGTGTATCCCACACCTGCTGAATGGCCGCGACGTTCTGGGTATGGCCCAGACCGGTAGTGGTAAAACCGCAGCGTTCTCTCTGCCGCTGCTGAACAACCTCGATCCTGAGCTGAAAGCACCGCAAATCCTGGTGCTGGCCCCGACCCGCGAACTGGCGGTTCAGGTTGCTGAAGCCATGACGGATTTCTCTAAACACATGCACGGCGTGAACGTTGTTGCCCTTTACGGCGGTCAGCGTTATGACGTGCAGCTGCGCGCTCTGCGTCAGGGACCACAGATTGTTGTGGGTACCCCAGGGCGTCTGCTTGACCACCTGAAACGCGGCACTCTGAACCTGTCCGGCCTGAAAGGTCTGGTCCTGGACGAAGCAGACGAAATGCTGCGTATGGGCTTCATCGAAGACGTTGAAACCATCATGGCGCAGATCCCGGCTGAACATCAGACCGCGCTGTTCTCTGCCACCATGCCGGAAGCGATTCGTCGTATTACCCGTCGCTTCATGAAAGATCCTCAGGAAGTGCGCATTCAATCCAGCGTGACTACTCGCCCGGACATCAGCCAGAGCTTCTGGTCTGTTTATGGCATGCGTAAAAACGAAGCGTTGGTTCGTTTCCTGGAAGCAGAAGACTTTGATGCGGCGATTATCTTCGTTCGTACCAAAAACGCGACTCTGGAAGTGGCTGAAGCGCTGGAGCGTAGCGGTTATAACAGCGCCGCGCTGAACGGTGACATGAACCAGGCGCTGCGTGAGCAGACCCTAGAGCGCCTGAAAGATGGTCGTCTGGATATCCTGATCGCCACCGACGTTGCGGCCCGTGGCCTGGACGTGGAGCGTATCAGCCTGGTTGTTAACTACGACATCCCGATGGACTCCGAGTCTTACGTTCACCGTATCGGCCGTACCGGTCGTGCTGGCCGTGCTGGCCGTGCGCTGCTGTTCGTTGAGAACCGCGAGCGTCGCCTGCTGCGCAACATCGAACGCACCATGAAGCTGACGATTCCTGAAGTAGAACTGCCAAACGCAGATCTGCTGGGTGAGCGTCGTCTGGCTAAATTCGCCGCTAAAGTTCAGCAGCAGCTGGAAAGCAGCGATCTGGATCTGTACCGTGGCCTGCTGGCAAAAATTCAGCCTTCCGCTGAAGAAGAGCTGGACATCGAAACGCTGGCTGCAGCATTGCTGAAAATGGCTCAGGGTGAACGTCCTCTGATCCTGCCACCAGATGCACCGATGCGCCCACGTCGCGAATTCAAAGAGCGTGACGATCGCTTCGAACGTCGCGGCGACCGTAATGACCGTGGCCCACGTGGCGACCGTCCAGAGCGTGGTGGTGAAGATCGTCCGCGTCGCGAACGTCGTGATGCTGGCGATATGGAACTGTACCGCATTGAAGTGGGCCGTGATGATGGTGTTGAAGTGCGTCACATCGTTGGCGCTATCGCTAACGAAGGCGACATCAGCAGCCGTTACATCGGTAACATCAAGCTGTTCGGGACCCACTCCACCATCGAGCTGCCGAAAGGCATGCCGGGTGAAGTTCTGCAGCACTTTACCCGCACTCGTATTCTGAACAAGCCGATGAATATGCAACTGCTGGGTGACGCGCAGCCTCGTCCAGAGCGCAGTGGCGAACGCCGCGGCGGTCGTGACGGCGGTGGCCGTGGCTTCGGCGGCGAGCGTCGTGAAGGCGGTCGAGGCCCACGTCGCGAAGGCGCTGGTGCCGGTGCTGGCCGTAGCTTCAGCGGTGAACGCCGTGAAGGTGGCCGTGGCCCGCGTCGCGAAGACGGAGCTGCAACCGCACGCCGTCGTTTCGGTGATGCATAATTGACCTATAATCTGCCGTATTATTTTTAAACGGCAGTGATAAAAGCCCCGGTTATTGCAATCGGGGTTTTTTTATCCCTTTTGTACTCATGTACTGGTACAATGAACCGCATAAGACAATTTCGTCGTGCTCAGTTTTTCAGGGATTCGATATGACAACGTTAACCGCCCCCGGCACAAAGCCTTCATTAATTGGCGGGGTGATGATCATCGGTGGGACAATCATTGGTGCAGGGATGTTTTCGCTCCCGGTGGTGATGTCGGGGGCCTGGTTCTTTTGGTCGCTGGCTGCGCTGGTCTTCACCTGGTTCTGCATGCTGCATTCCGGGCTGATGATCCTGGAGGCGAACCTGAACTACCGCATCGGCTCCAGCTTCGACACTATCACTAAAGATCTGCTGGGGCGCGGCTGGAACGCGATCAACGGCCTGTCGATTGCGTTTGTGCTTTATATCCTGACTTACGCCTATATTTCTGCCAGCGGCTCCATCCTGCATCATACGTTTTCAGAGATGTCGCTGGACGTGCCGGCTCGTCTGGCGGGGCTGGCTTTTGCGCTGGCTGTGGCGTTTATCGTCTGGCTGAGTACCAAAGCGGTTAGCCGCATGACGGCCATTGTGCTTGGTGCGAAAGTCATCACTTTCTTCCTGACCTTCGGCAGCCTGCTTGGGCACGTCACGCCAGTAACGCTATTTAACGTGGCGGAGAGCAATGCCTCCTACACGCCCTATTTATTAATGACGCTGCCGTTCTGCCTGGCCTCTTTTGGCTATCACGGCAATGTACCTAGCCTGATGAAGTATTACGGCAAAGATCCTCGCACCATTATTCGCTGCCTGGTTTACGGCACGCTGATGGCGTTGGGGCTGTATACCATCTGGCTGCTGGGAACGATGGGGAATATTCCACGCCCTGAGTTTATTGGCATCGCGGAGAAGGGCGGCAACATTGACGTGCTGGTGCAGGCGCTGAGCGGCGTGCTCAACAGCCGAAGCCTGGATTTGTTACTGGTGGTGTTCTCGAACTTTGCGGTGGCGAGCTCATTCCTCGGCGTCACGCTGGGGTTGTTCGATTACCTTGCGGATCTGTTTGGGTTTGACGATTCCTCACTGGGGCGTTTGAAAACGGCGCTGCTGACTTTCGTCCCGCCGATTGTCGGCGGCCTGCTGTGGCCGAATGGCTTCCTGTATGCGATTGGCTATGCGGGACTGGCGGCGACTATCTGGGCGGCCATTGTCCCTGCGCTGCTGGCGAGAAAATCACGTAAACGCTTTGGCAGCCCGAAATTCCGCGTCTGGGGTGGCAAGCCGATGATCGTCCTGATTCTGATCTTTGGCGTGGGCAATGCGCTGGTACACATCTTGTCTACCTTCGACGTCCTGCCGGTCTATAAGTAAATGCTAACGGGCCCTCCGAGCTGAGAGGGCCCCACACCACGTTAGCCTAAAAGCTCTTCTTTCACCTGCATGGCCAAATCGAACGAATGTAAGCGCGCCTGGTGATCGAAAATCTGGCCGTTAACCATAATTTCATCCGCTTCAGTTTCGCGCAGAACGGACTCCAGGCCGTGGCGCACCTTCGCTTTATCCCCCACCAGAGACATGCTCAGTGCCTGCTGAACCCCATATTGCTCAGAGGCAGACCAAAGCTGGTGCATATTCTCCACCGGTGGCGGAAGCTGCCCGGTTTCACCGCGACGGAGGCGAACAAAAGCCTGCTGCATGGAAGTAAACAGGAACTCGGCATCGCGGGTGCTGTCTGCCGCCACGATATTGATGCAGACCATCGCGTAAGGTTTTGCCAGCCGCTCGGACGGCTTGAAGTTTTCACGGTAGAGCTGCAGCGCCCGGAACAGCATATCTGGCGCAAAGTGCGAGGCAAAAGCAAACGGCAGGCCCAGCTGTGCCGCCAGTTGAGCGCCGTACAGGCTGGAGCCTAATAGCCAGACCGGTACCTTTTCGCCATAACCCGGCACGGGGCGTACATGCGGGTTCGGATCGCGGGCATCAAACCAGTCCACCAGCTCAGCAACATCCCGGGGGAAGTTATCCACGTCGCCGCTCATATGGCGTCGCAGCGCCCTCATGGTCGGCTGATCGCTGCCCGGCGCACGACCAAGTCCGAGATCGATACGCCCCGGATAAAGCGCATTGAGGGTACCGAACTGCTCGGCAATCACCAGCGGGGAATGGTTCGGCAGCATCACGCCGCCGGAACCTAAATGCAGCGTGGTGGTATTCGCGGCCAGGTAACCAATCAGCACCGAGGTTGCCGCGCTGGCAATACCGACCATATTGTGATGTTCCGCCAGCCAGTAGCGGTGGTAGCCGCGTTTTTCGGCCAGCCGGGCGAGATCCAGAGAGTGGGAAAAAGCCTCCTGCGCCGAGGAGCCTTGAGGGATCGGCGCTAAATCCAGCACCGAGAAAGCAACATTTTTGTCAGTCATAACCGCTCACTTTAGTTACAGCGTAGTCATCAGATTGAAGGTCTTCTTCCAGCCTGGCGCAGGAATACCGCGCCGGCCAGAAAAGCTGCACTTTTAATAGTGCATTAAACGATGACCAAATTTGTTAACAAAGTGAGCTATTATCAGGCCCGAAGCTCCAGCCCGGCGACGCGTCGCCAGTAGCCGTTACAGTCGCTGCGGTTGGCCAGCGGCAGCGGTGCGCTACCGTTCTCATTAGCGCGGAAGGCGTTCAAAATATCCAGCGTCCCTAAGCCCATGGGGGACAGCCGAACAATATCCACCAGCCCTTTCATCGACGTCAGCTCATTGCCGAGGTTATAGACATAGCCGCTCATGGTCTGAATGCCGTTCAGCACAAAGACCTGCTGCTGCTCCTGAGAGCGCATATCCCGGCCATTGGGGTACTTAATGCAGCAAGTTTCGCATTCGTCCTTGGCGCGGTCTTCGGAGCGGGCGGTAAAGCAGCGGGCGGAATAAGCCAGCGGCAGATGGCCATAGCTCAGCACTTCCACTTCGAATTTGTCACGAATGCCGAGCTCATCGCACTGGTTGAGCATATTGGCTAACCAGTCGCGGGAAAGCTCGACCGGCATACACCAGCGCGTCATGCCCTGTTTTAATAACAGGCGCAGCGTCACGGCGTTATAGCAGTTGAGCGCATGCCCGGCGACAAACGGCAGTTTGCGTTCGGCGGCCATATTCACGCTGCCGATATCATTGGCTTCAATCAGAAAGTCGCCGTTTTCTACATAGCGCTTCAGTTCCCCCAATTCTGACGGAGCCTGCACCAGCGCCAGCGTGGAAAGCACCACCTGCTTGCCCTGGCCTGCGAGCATTTTCGCCATATCCAGCCAGTCGCTAACTTTGGTTGCCCGGCGCTTGCTGCATACCGCTTCGCCCAGGTAAATCACATCGGCCCGGCTTTTCGCCGCGGCTTGATAAAACTTTTCCAGCGTCTCTTTTGGCCAATAGTAAAGCACCGGCCCTAATGAATATTTCATGCTTTTCCCTACTGCCATTTGCGGTGATAGGCACCAAGCGTTGTTTGCGTGCCTTCGGCCATAGATCCCAGGGTCTCCATCCAGGTAGGTTGGGCCTGGTAGCCTTTGGGATCGGCCATACAGCGATCGATAGCCTGGCGCCAGACTTTTGCCACCTGAGTCACATAAGCCGGACTGCGCTGGCGGCCCTCGATTTTCACCGACGCAATATTGGCGGCGAGCAGCTCCGGCAGCAGTTCGAGCGTGTTAAGGCTGGTGGGTTCTTCCAGCGCGTGGTAAGGCCTGTCGTCAACCAGATAACGCCCTTTGCAGAGGGTGGGATAGCCCGCATTTTCGCCGTCTTGATAGCGGTCAATCAGCACGTCGTTGAGACGGGACTCCAGCCCCTGGGACGTCTGCTGCCAGCGCACAAAGCGAGCGGGAGAGCAGGCACCCACGGTATTGGGCGACTCGCCGGTAAGGTAAGACGAAAGATAGCAACGCCCTTCCGCCATAATGCACAGGCTGCCAAAAGCGAAGACTTCCAGCGGCACCGGCGTGACGCGAGCGAGCTGTTTGACCTGATGAATAGAAAGCACGCGCGGGAGCACCACGCGGGCAACATCGAAGTGGCGATGATAAAACCGGATCGCTTCTTCATTGGTGGCCGAAGCCTGCACCGATACATGGCGCTCGATGTGTGGATAGCGCTCAGCGGCATATTCCAGCATGGCTAAATCTGCCAGGATCAGCGCATCGGCACCCAGTTGGGCGGCCATATCAACCGCCCGCTGCCAGCGGGAGTAGCCGTCCGGGTGGGCAAAAGTATTGATGGCAATATGCAGCTTACGGCCGCGAAGATGCACGTAGCTGACGGCTTCCTGCAGCTTTTTCTCGGTGAAATTAAGACCGGCAAAATGACGCGCATTGGTATCATCTTTCAGGCCGATGTACACCGCATCTGCACCGTTATCGATGGCCGCTTTCAACGCCGGAAGGTTTCCGGCCGGGCAAAGCAACTCCATATTTTATCCTGAATCATAGGGGGCATGAATACGTGCCCGCGCTGCACAGGGACGGGCAGCATAATTGTTAACGAACCGGAATTTTAGTTAACCTGTCGGCGACAATTTTTGATTTGGGGCAGAGAAAGGCGTATTGCTTAGTGTAGCCGCCGCCAATTCGGCCCCGCAGCAACCTGCGGAATTGTTGATTTGGCGCGCCATCGGGAATTGTCGTTATGGCAAAATAGCGACAAATCTTTTAAAGGAGTTAAACCCGTGTTCGAAAAACTGCGTTCTCGCCTGGTTCAGGCTGGTCCTTCTTTGCTGCGGGTTCCGGTCAAGCTAACCCCTTTTGCCGTTAAGCGTCAGGTCCTGGAGCAGGTGCTGGGCTGGCAGTTTCGTCAGGCGCTGCAGGATGGCGAGCTGGACTTTCTGGCAGGCCGCTGGCTAAGTATTGAAGTACGCGATCTGGGCCTGAAGTGGTTTACTTCCGTTGAGGACAATAAGCTGCTGGTGTGCGACGATGCACCTGCAGATGTGAGCTTTAGCGCTGAGGCCAACGATCTGTTGCTGATCGCCGCTCGCAAGCAGGATCCTGATACCCTGTTTTTCCAGCGTCGTCTGGTCATTGAAGGCGACACGGAACTCGGGTTATATGTGAAGAATCTAATGGATGCCATTGAGCTGGATGCCATGCCTAAACCGCTGCGCATCCTGCTATTACAGCTGGCTGATTTTGTTGAGGCGGGTTTGAAACACAACGCCGCCCCTGAAGGTAATTCGATAGGTGAGCCATGTTAATTCGTGTAGAAATTCCCATTGATGCACCCGGCATCGACGCGCTGCTGCGCCGTTCCTTTGAAGGTGAGGGTGAAGCTGAGCTGGTGAAAGCACTGCGGGAAGACGGGCTGTTAACGCTGGGTCTCGTCGCCACCGACGATGAAGGGCAGGTGATTGGCTACGTGGCCTTCAGCCCGGTCGCTGTAGAAGGCGAAGAGCTGCAGTGGGTGGGGCTTGCACCGCTGGCGGTAGATGAGTCGGTTCGCGGGCAGGGCATTGCCAAACAGCTGGTATACGAAGGGCTGGATTCTCTGAATGAGTTTGGCTATGCCGCCGTGGTCACGCTGGGTTCGCCGGAGATGTATGGTCATCTTGGCTTCCAGCCTGCGGCCCGTTACGATCTGCGCTGCCGCTGGCCTGGCACCGAAGCGGCATTCCAGGTTCATCCGCTGGCGGATGATGCCCTGAACGGCGTCAGTGGCCTGGTAGAATATTCTGACCACTTCAACACCGTTTAGCGAGTTTCCCCTTGAAGGCTTGTCAGCAGGTCTTCAAGGGCTACCTTGCCCACCACCAGCCGCTCTTTCTCGGCCTTGCTCAACTGTTTAATTCGGTATTCGGCCCGCAGCGCCAGCGACCGGTTGCCCACCACCTGACTAAATACCAGATCCAGCTCCCCCTTGCCGCGCAGCGCCTTGGCTCCTTTCCCTGACTGATGCTGGGCAAAGCGGCGAGCTACGTCGGTGGTGATGCCGGTATAAAGGCGGTTATCGGGGCAGCGAATTAAATAGAGATACCAGGGAGTCATAGGGCGGGCGCATAATTAACATTTGTCGCAGAGTAACACTGTTCAGGATGACGATGGAATCACTCAATGCCATCAGCCGCTGGCTGACAAAACAACATGTTCTCAGCTACTGCGTGGGCAGTGGGCACTCGCTTTGGTGCGCGAACGCGTTTTACGTTTTCGACCCTGAACGCGTGGCCTTTTATCTGTTGAGCGAGA
This sequence comes from Enterobacter sp. TMH.L2, assembly GCF_050847315.1. Taxonomy (NCBI): domain Bacteria; kingdom Pseudomonadati; phylum Pseudomonadota; class Gammaproteobacteria; order Enterobacterales; family Enterobacteriaceae; genus Enterobacter; species Enterobacter sp. TMH.L2. Next base: position 383,049 of record NZ_CP193791.1, read on the forward strand.
CTTCATCCCGCCACGGTGAGCTGATTGGGGAGCAGGCCCCGGTCGCCGGGACGATAAACGGCCAGCCCAAAACCGTGGCGCTTATCCGGGGCGTACAGTTCCGGGGGGAAATTCGTCTGCTGGCGGCAGAAGAAGCGGCTGACTTTCGTATTCGCTACCTGAAGCGTTTCCCGATAGCCAAAGTCATGTCGGCCCCGATGTGGGAAATTCGGCTCGATGAGATAAAAATGACGGACAACACGCTCGGCTTCGGGAAAAAGCTACACTGGCTACGTGACGAGTAAATTCATTCTCAGGAGGCAGTATGAGTCGTGTTCTGATCGTCGGCGCCACGGGGCTTGTGGGCGGCCATTTACTCCGCCTGCTTAGTCAGGACTCGCGCGTTACCTCGATTGTGGCACCCACCCGCCGTCCGCTGCCGGTAGCGCTGAACAAGGTTGTTAATCCACACGATCCACAGCTGTCAGACGCGTTCGCGCAGGTCACGGAACCGGTTGATACGGTCTTTTGCTGCCTGGGTACAACACTTCGCGAGGCCGGCAGCAAAGAGGCGTTTATCCTGGTCGATTACACACTTGTCGTGGACGCCGCTCTCACGGGCCAGCGGCTTGGGGCAAAACAGATGCTGGTGGTCAGCGCGCTGGGCGCGAACAGCCGCTCGCCGTTCTTCTACAACCGCGTGAAGGGTGAAATGGAAGATACGCTGATAGCGCAAACCTGGCCGCGTCTGACTATTGCCCGTCCCTCAATGCTGCTGGGACATCGCCAAACCCGTCGCTTAAACGAAGTCGTCATGCTGCCGATTTTTAAAATGCTGCCCGGCAATCTCAAAGCCATTGAATCGCTGGACGTGGCAAAAGCCCTGCTTTTTGAAGCGTTCAACCCCGTTCGGGAAGGAGTAACTATTGTTAATTCTGCCGAACTACGAGAACGCGCTCAGTACTATGCCGTGGAGTAATTGTTCCAGAGAGCTTATGTGGCATTATTTACGTTGGTTTTGTAAATAAAAGCCACATTATTACATGGCTTTTTAATAGCAAAGGCATGCCGCTCAATAAACTATTGAGAAGATAACTGTCAGGTGTTAAAGGCTAAATATTAAAAGGACTGCAGGTAATCAATATATCCTTTGGCGCTATTTTCCAGCTGCTGGGCGGAAACTTCATATTCAGCCCCATAAAATGCGTAGAAGGGCTGATAATCCGCTTCGACATATTTCGCGGTCATTTCAAACGGCAGAAGTATTTCCTGTAACGAATGCTGATAGCGCCCATCACGAGAAAAATCCTCCTCTTTGATACCGGCGCTTACCGCCAGCGCGAACTTACGGCCTCTGAGCTTATGCCCGCTGGTAGAGCCGTAGGCCCAGCCATAGGTAAAGACCTCATCCAGCCACTGCTTTAACAACGGTGGGCTGTTAAACCAGTACAGCGGGAATTGCAGAATAATTTTATCGTGCTGTTCAATCAGTTTCTGCTCCCTTTCCACATCAATAACACCATCTGGATAAGCCTGATAAAGATTGTGGATTGTATATAACTCTGGATGAGTTTCTAATTCGCTTACCCAACGCTTATTAATTTTAGACTCATTAATATTCGGATGAATAACAATAATTAACGTCTTCATGGTTTATTCCTCTTGAGGTGTTTGTCCGTTGGCATTTATTTGATGTTTGCATCATAGGAGGCTTTAAATTAAAGTACAATACTGTCATTGTTGATATGTACTATACCAAAGGATAGTGTTATGAGCGAAAAGGCTGTGCCGGATTCTTGCGCATTTATGGGCGACACGGGCTTTGCCTACACGCTGTCGCTGGTGAATGGGAAATATAAAATGATCATTCTCTATGCGCTGGCTGAGCATAAGCCGGTGATTCGCTTCAACGAGCTCAAGCGCAGCATTGAGACTATTTCGTTCAGAACCCTGAGCCTGACGCTGAAAGAGCTGGAGAATGACGGGTTGATTATCCGGAACGAATATCCGCAAATTCCACCCAAGGTAGAGTACAGCCTTTCAGAGCGTGGTAAGTCGCTGATCCCGGTTTTGGATATGATGTGTGAATGGGGAAACGTGCATCGTCATGATGTGCTGCAGTGAAGCTTCCCGCCGGCTATCGGGAAGCCTGATTTAACGCAGATGATGAACGACCTGGTTACTGCTGCCTCGCCAGATAAGCGCCGGGTCTTTTAAATCCTGAACAAACTTACCGTCCACCAGCACGTTGATTAACGCTACCACTTCCTGCTGTGCGGCGTTCAGTTCATCAATCTTATATCCCGTCCACACCCAGATGTCCTTGCCCGGGCATTCAGTACGCACGCGCTGCACCAGCTTTAGAATCTCGGGCACGTTCTGCGGATGCAGCGGATCGCCGCCCGAAAGCGAGATTCCCTGGCGCTTAACGCGGGTGTCGTTCAGGTCGGTAATAATGCGATCGGCCATTTCTGCGGTAAACGGCATGCCCGAATTTACGCGCCAGGTGCTTTTGTTGTAGCAGCCGGGGCATTCATGCACGCAGCCTGAGACAAACAGCGTGCAGCGAGTGCCGGGGCCATTGACGATGTCGACGGGGTAGTACTGGTGATAATTCATTTTCGCATCTCAATTGACGCCATAGCTGCCTCACTCACCCCGGCCCTCTGTCACAGGAGAGGGAGAAAACCAGCGCGCGGCGTAAGTATTTACACAGACAGTTCCCTCTCCCCTTAGGGGAGAGGGTTAGGGTGAGGGGAGTTCGCTTTATGGCTTAACCGATCTGCCCGTTGCCCAGGTGCTTCACGCGGCGCTTAACTTCTTCCTGCTTGCCGGCGTTAAACGGACGTGCGTCCGGGCTGCCGAGATAACCGCATACGCGGCGGGTAACCGACACGCGCGCCGCATCGTGGTTACCGCATTTCGGGCAGGTAAAGCCCTTGCTGGTACATTCGAACTCGCCGGTGTAGCCGCACTCGTAGCATTCATCGATTGGCGTATTGGTGCCGTAGTAAGGCACGTGCTTGTAGCTGTAATCCCACACATCTTCCAGCGCCCGCAGGTTGTGCTGGATGTTCGGGTACTCGCCGTAGCAAATGAAGCCGCCGTTAGCCAGAGGTGGGTAAGGTGCTTCGAAGTCGATTTTGTCGTAAGGATTCACCTTTTTCTCCACGTCGAGGTGGAAGCTGTTGGTGTAGTAGCCTTTGTCGGTAACGCCAGGAACGACGCCGAACTCAGCGGTATCCAGACGACAGAAGCGGTCGCACAGGTTCTCACTTGGCGTGCTGTAGAGGCTAAAGCCGTAGCCGGTTTCTGCCTTCCAGCTGTCGGTGGCTTCGCGCAGACGAGCCACGATAGCAACAGCTTTCTTACGCAGGGCTTCGCTGTCATACACGTGCTGATTACCGAACAGGGCGTTCACCGTTTCGTGGATGCCGATGTAGCCCAGGGAAATGGACGCCCGGCCATTTTTAAAGATCTCAGACACGTCGTCGTCGGCCTTCAGGCGCACGCCGCAGGCGCCTTCCATATAGAGGATCGGGGCCACTCGGGCTTTGACGCCTTCCAGGCGGGCAATGCGGGTCATCAGCGCTTTACGCGCCAGCAGTAAGCGTTCGTCCAGCAATTTCCAGAAGGTGGCTTCATCCCCTTTGGCTTCCAGCGCAATGCGCGGCAGGTTCAGGCTGATCACGCCGAGGTTGTTACGCCCGTCGTGGATCTGCTCGCCGTTTTCTTCGTATACGCCGAGGAAGCTGCGGCAGCCCATTGGCGTTTTAAACGAGCCGGTGACTTTCACCACCTGATCGTAGTTAAGGATGTCCGGGTACATGCGTTTGGACGCGCATTCCAGTGCCAGTTGCTTAATGTCGTAGTTGGCGTCGCCGAACTTATGGTTCAGACCGTCCTGGATCGCAAAGACCAGTTTTGGGAACACCGCGGTCTTGCGATTTTTACCCAGGCCGGCGATGCGGTTGCGCAGAATAGAAGTCTGGATCAGGCGTGATTCCCAACGGGTACCGAGGCCAAAACCAAAGGTGACAAACGGCGTCTGCCCGTTGGCGGTATGCAGGGTATTCACTTCGTATTCAAGGGACTGGAAGGCGTCGTAGCACTCCTTCTCGGTGCGGGAGTGAGCATATCCCTCCGCGTCGGGGATCTGCCACTCTTCAGCAATTTTACGGTGCTTGTTAAAGCTTTCGGTCACAAACGGGGCCAGCACTTCGTCAATGCGGTTGATGGTGGTTCCGCCGTAAATATGGCTGGCAACCTGGGCGATGATCTGCGCGGTAACCGCCGTTGCGGTAGAAATGGATTTTGGCGGTTCGATCTCGGCGTTACCCATTTTAAAGCCGTGGGTCAGCATACCTTTGAGATCGATAAGCATGCAGTTGAACATCGGGAAAAACGGAGAGTAGTCGAGATCGTGATAGTGAATATCGCCGCGCTCGTGCGCGAGCACCACGTCGCGCGGCAGCAGGTGCTGCTTGGCATAGTGCTTGGCGACGATCCCGGCCAGCAGGTCGCGCTGGGTAGGAATCACTTTACTGTCTTTGTTAGCGTTCTCGTTGAGCAGGGCGGAATTAGTCTGCTCAACCAGGCCACGAATTTCCTGGTTCAGGCGGCCACGCTTCTCGCGCTCAATATCGCGGTCATGGCGATACTCAATATAGGCGCGCGCCAGCTGCTTGTAGTTTCCGGCCATGAGCTGGTTTTCTACGGCGACCTGGATCTCGCCGATGTCGACCTGGCTGCGACCGGCCATCTGCTGACTGACGATATCTGCGACGGTGGCGCAATAGTCCGCGTCATCGACTCCCGCTGCTTTAGCTGCACGCAGAATGGCTTCTCTGATGCGCTCTGAAGTGAAAGGTACCTTGCACCCGTCTCTTTTCATCACATGCGGTGTCATGATTTCTCCGTTTATTTTTAGGTTATCCACAAATGTAGGGGGATCTCCGGGAGCTCGTAGCCAGTTGTCCTGTCAAAATTTCCCGAAAGTTGGCCCTTTTTATCCACAGATAATCCCCAAGCTTATCCTGAGGGCGTTGTCGTTATAATAGTCGATGAATACAACATGTAGGGCCGGGATGCATTCTAAGTTCTATATATAGTGATTTGCATCAAACATGTTTGCGATTTTATTGATTCAGAACAAAGTAAATCGGGGGCGGTAGAAACGGCGGGCGTTGTCTATGGGAGGGAAATTATCCGATTAATTTTTCGTATAAATATTCTACAAACACCCGAGTCTTTGGCGGGATTTTTCCTCCGGCATACTTCACCCAGAGCTGCTGCGGCTCGGGGGCTGAACCCTGCAAAATCGGCACTAACTTGCCTTCGGTGATGGGACGGGTGAGATACCAGTCGGCGAGATAAACGATCCCCATGCCGGACAGCGCGGCATCCATCAGAGAATCCGGCGAGGTGGAGATAAACCAGGCTGAAGGCTCATCAAACAGTGTTTCGTTATTCATCCATTGCTGAAGGCGCCCGGTGCCGGAGTTGCGGTGGATGAGGCAGCGATGCTTCGCGAGATCTTCCGGCGTTTGTGGCGTTCCGTGTTGAGCTAAATATGCCGGTGACGCCGCCGTAATCATTTTCGAGGTATACAGCTCGCGCGCCACCACGCGGTTATCTCTTACCGTGCGGTGGCCGATGGCCACGTCAATGCGCTCGCCAATGAGGTTGACGCTGCGGGCTTCCATCGACATCTCAAAGCGAATCAGCGGATAGCGCCGCTGGAATTCGGCCAGGATCGGCATCAGGCAGTGGCGGCCAAAGCCAGGGATCACGCTGACGCGCAGCAGCCCCGAAGGTTCCGCCCCCGGATTAACCAGCGCCTGGTTCAGCGCCTGCCACAGCGGAGCGACCTCTTCACGCAGCGCAGTCCCTTCTTCGGTCAGTACCACAAAGTGCGTATTGCGCACAAAGAGCACGATGCCCAGCCGCAGTTCAAGCTGACGTATGCTTTTGCTCACCGCCGCGGGCGTAATGCCCAACTGACGGGCTGCCTCGGAAAAACTCTGGCAGTCTGCCGCCGCCAGAAAAGCGGGAATGAGCCGATGAACGTCAGCGGAAAGCATCATACTTGTAACCTTTGGTTGAAACAGATGTGCCATGTTATGGACTACAGGTAAGCCCTGTCATCTGAAAAGATAGCCTCATCCCAAAAATGAGGTCTGAAAGATGAATAAAATATTAGTGCTGGCGGCACATCGTGCCCCTGAAGAATCCCGTATTAACCGCGCTGGCGTTACGGCCCTGAAAAGCATCGCAGGCGTCACCGTGCACGAACTTAAGCGTGAGTACCCGGATCATCAGATTGACGTTGAGCGTGAACAGGCGCTGCTGGTGGAACATGACGCGATTGTGCTGATGTTCCCGTTCTGGTGGTACAGCTCCCCGGCGATCCTCAAAGACTGGCAGGATCAGGTGCTAACCTTTGGCTTTGCCTATGGGACTAACGGCACCGCGCTGCACGGCAAAAAGCTGATGGTCATGACGTCGACGGGCGGCCAGGCGGAGGCTTATCGTGCAGAAGGTGCTAACCGCTACACGGTGGAAGAGCTGCTGCTGCCGTTCCACGCGATGGCGAATAAGACCGGTATGATCTGGCAGGCACCTGCGCTTATTCAGGGGGCGAATACAATTACGGAAGCGCTGATCGACGAAGGCGTCAACGGCTGGCTGAGCCGGGTTCAGGCGTTGAAAGGGTGATTTTTATTCTCACCCCGCAGGGGGGAAGGGGGATAAACAACGGGCAAAACAGTACTCAATCTATCCCCTCTCCCTTTAAGGGAGAGGGTTAGGGTAAGGGTCGGAAGCGGCATTGGGGATTAAGCCAGCGTCCTGGACTAACGCTTAATCCAGTACACCGCCTCAAACGGCCTCAGGCTCATCTCCGCAGGTTTAGGGGCGGCATCAGCGTAGTTACTCATCAGTACTTCCCATTCACCTTCGTGCCCTTCCAGCTGCAGCCATTGCGCCTCTGCGCTAAGGTTTGCGGCAACTACCAGCGTCTGGCCTTCATGTTGGCGGCTGTAACTCCACACCAGCGGGTGCTCCGGCAGCAGATCCTGATAATTCCCCCAGGTCAGCACCGGCTCTGCCTTACGCAGCTTGATCAACTGCTGGTAGGTATAGAAGACCGACTCTTTGTCCTCCAGCGCCGCTGCGGCGTTGACCGTCTGGTAGTTATCGCACAGGCCAATCCACGGCGTGCCTTCGCTAAAGCCGGCATTACTGCCCGCATCCCACTGCATCGGCGTGCGGCTGTTGTCGCGTGACTTACTGGCAAGAATAGCCATCAGCGTGTTGCTGTCGCGTCCAAGGGTTCGCAGCTCGGCAAACATATTCAGGCTTTCCACGTCGCGGTACTGATCGATGCTGGAGAAATGCGGATTGGTCATCCCAATCTCTTCCCCCTGATAGATGTACGGCGTGCCTTGCATGCCGTGCAGCACCATCGCCAGCATCTTCGCGGAGGTGGTTCGCAGCTCGCCTTCGTGACCAAAACGGGACACGATGCGCGGCTGGTCGTGGTTACACCAGAACAGCGCGTTCCATGCCACGTTGTGCATACCCTGCTGCCAGTGGTTGAAGATTGACTTCAGCTCCACGTAGTCAGGTTTTGCCAGCGTCCATTTCTCACCGCCAGGATAATCCACCTTGAGGTGATGGAAGTTAAAGGTCATCGACAGCTCGCTGCCGTCGAGAGCGCCATATTTCTGGCAGTTATCCAGCGAGGTGGAGGACATCTCGCCGACGGTCATCAGGCCGAGCGGCTTAAAGGCATCGCGGCTGAATTCCCGCAGGTACTCGTGAACCCGTGGGCCATCGGTGTAAAAACGACGTCCATCCCCGCCGTTCACGTCATTCGGGAACGTCTGGTCTTTTGAAACCAGGTTAATTACGTCGAGGCGCAGGCCGTCTACGCCGCGGTTGGCCCAGAACTCGCAAACCTGCTTCAGCTCGGCGCGAACCGTCGGGTTTTCCCAGTTAAGGTCTGCCTGCTCAGGCGCGAAAAGATGCAGATAGTATTGCCCGGTTTCCGCCTGCCACTGCCAGGCGTTGCCGCCAAACTTCGAACGCCAGTTATTCGGCAGAATATCCGGCGTGCCGTCGCGCCAGATATAGAACTCGCGGTACGGGCTGTGTTTATCCTGCGCCTGCTTGAACCAGTCGTGCTCCGTGGAGGTGTGGTTAAACACCATATCGAGCACCAGACGAATACCGCGCTGGTGGGCTTCGGCCACCAGCAAATCAAAATCTTCCAGCGTGCCGTAGGTCGGATCTATCGCGCAGTAGTCAGCGACGTCGTAGCCGTTATCTATCTGAGGCGACACATAAAACGGCGTCAGCCAAATGGCATCAACACCCAGCGTTTTGAGGTAATCCAGACGCCGAATCACGCCCTTCAGATCGCCGGTCCCGCTGCCGGTCGTGTCCTGGAAACTCTTCGGGTAAATCTGGTAGATGACGCCGTTCTGCCACCACGGAGGAGTGATATTCATAGCGAGTTCCTGCTAGCTGAAGGGGCGGAATTGCCCCATAAACTGATGACAAACTTCTGGCAGTAGAAAGAACCGTAAGTGCCATCAAAAATAAACAAGGAAAATCAACGGGCTGATTTTCAGCTGATAACCCACAAAGCGAGAAAAAGTCACTTTGCTCTGACGAAAAGGGGGCATTTCTGCCCCCGGTCTATCTCACTACACCACCAGCAGCGTGCCCTGGCGGAATTTACGCTTGTAGACGATGGAGGTCAGGATAATCGGCACAATCACCGCGATAACAATTGCAATGGCGTAGACGCCCCAGAACTTAGGCTGAATGGACAGGATGCCCGGCAGACCGCCGACGCCAATCCCGTTCGCCATCACGCCGTTCAGGCCGCACAGCAGGCCAGCCAGGCCGGAACCGACCATCGCGCACAGCATCGGGAAGTGGTACTTCAGGTTGATCCCGTACATAGCCGGTTCGGTGACGCCGAGGTAGGCAGAAATGGCCGCCGGGACGGAGATTTCACGTTCATTCTGCTTGCGGCTACAGATAATGATGCCGACAACCGCAGAAGCCTGCGCGATGTTAGACAGCGCAATCAGCGGCCAAACCGGTGTCCCGCCCAGGCTCTGGATCATCTGCATGTCGATGGCCAGCGTGGTCTGGTGAACGCCGGTAATCACCAATGGTGCATACAGGAAACCAAACAGCGCGGCGCCGATAGGGGCGAAGCTGCCGGTCATCAGGTGGCGAACCGCGAACGCCACGCCGTCGCCGATCATACGGCCAAACGGCCCGATGACGGTGTGCGCCAGGAAAACTGCCAGGATCAGCGAGCAAACCGGCACGATAACCAGATAAAGATAATCCGGCACGATGCGCTTCATACGAGTTTCGATGAAGCCGAGCGCCAGACCGGCCAGCAGCGCCGGGATAACCTGCGCCTGGTAACCGACTTTCTCAATAGTGAACCAGCCGAAGTTCCACACTTCCGGGATCTTGGTGCCCAGTTCGTAGGCGTTCATCAGCTGCGGGGAGACCAGCGTAACGCCCAGCACGATGCCGAGGATCGGCGTGCCGCCCATTTTCTTCACCGCAGACCAGCAAATGCCCACCGGCAGATAGAAGAAGATCGCTTCACCAATCAACCACAGGAAGTCATAGACGGTTTTCAGCGCCGGGTACATCTGGGCAAGGGTTTCCCCGTTGCTCATCGGCAGGTCGCCAATGACGTTACGGAAACCGAGGATCAGGCCTCCGCTGATAAGCGCAGGCAGCAGCGGGAAGAAGATCTCTGCGAAGTGGGAGATCAGCTGCTCGTGCCATTTCATATTTTGACGCGCCGCCGTCTTGGCCTGCTCTTTGTCGGCGGAGTCCAGCCCGGTCGTGGCGATCAGCGCTTTGTAGTAATCATCCACATCGGTACCGATAACCACCTGGAACTGGCCGGCATTGGTAAAGCAGCCTTTCACCATGGGCAGATTTTCGATCTCTTTAGGATGGGCATTTTCGGGATGGTTCAGCACAAAACGCAGTCGGGTAATGCAGTGGCTGACGGTGGCGATATTCTCGCGCCCGCCAACCAGTTCGATCAGTTTGTCGATGTCTTGTTGTTTTACTTTGCTCATAAGTAACACCCTGGGTAGGAGGTAATGACCTGTTGTAAGGGTAGCCAGGTTTCTATTTTGCGAAAATGGGAACGTTCCCGAAACCGGGCGAAGATCACAAAATCCCGATCAGGGGCGGTTTTATTGCAGGTGACTAGGGATGACGATTTGCCGCAGCTGTTGGCCCTGAGAAATCTGCCCGATCAGCTGTAAAGCCGCGGCACGACCGGCTTCGGCGTAGCCTGGGTCAACGGTAATGATTTCAGGATGCAAGAATTTCATCAGCGGCGTGTTCCCCACGCTCGCCAGTTGAATATCGCTGCGGTTTTGCTGCTGGAGATATTTGCTTGCGCCCAGCGCCAGGGTGTCAGTGGCGCACAGCAGGGCGGTGGTTTTCGGGGTCAGAACTTCAACCACATGCTCGTAGCCCTGCTTCATGGCAAGGCCGGGCAGGGCGGCATTTGGAACGATATCGTGGTCACGGCAAAAAGCGAGATACGCCTGGTGGCGGCGGTAACCGGTGGTGACGTCGCCGTGCGGTACGCCAAGGAAGCTGATGTCCCGGTGACCCTGCTGATAAAGCGTGGACATCAGGATGTGAATAGAGCCTTCATCGTCATAACACACCGAAGCGAAGCCGCTGGCGTCTCGCGCCATCAGCACCAGCGTGGAACGCCATGGCTGCAGCACTTTCTCGTTGATGCCGGTGAAGCCAAACAGAATCACGCCGTCGATGTTGCGGCGGCGCAGCATGCCAAGATGCTCCTCAACCATCTCTGGTGAGAACTGGCTTTCCATCATGATCGGATCGTAGCCCTGCTCGTAAAGGCAAGGCAGCATGGTTTGCACCGCCAGATTTTCCGACAGTGAGTCCAGGCGGGTCACGATAATGGCGACGACTTTATCGCTTTGGCCCCGCATCGCGCGCGCCGAGCGGGAGGGGGAAAACTCATGCTGCTGCATTACCGCTTCAACCCGTTCCCGCGTGCGGGCGCTGACGCCGCTTTCATTGTTCAATACGCGAGAAACGGTAGATTTCCCCACGCCGCTCAGGCGGGCAATATCTTTGATGGTAAGGCGACTTTGCATGGTTGTTCTTTTCCCTGGCGGTCACGGTGCAAATTGGTTGGTTAGACAATGGCGGCTAGCCCTGTTCCCTTTGGGACACGAATGCGGTGATTGTCACTCGTTTGCCACCAACCTGTAATCCGGATTATTTAGAATATACTTATCAGGAGTAAAGTTTTAACGCGCTATCCCGTTCCCGATATGGGCAAAATCTGGTTTACAGACGGTTTAGTTTTACGGGCGTAGTATACCTGGCATTCTCATTATGCCAGAAGGCGTAATGCTATTTTTCTTTCAACGCTACCGGAGATGACATGGAACCCGATCCCAGTCCTCACCCTGAAGTAACAGGAATTTTCCGGTAAGCCACAGGTTAACGCCCGCTGCCTTACCGGTTTTGTAAGGCAGTGACGACCGCTCTCTTTTACGTCCCTGCTTGTTGATGCTCTCCTGCCTGATGCAGCTTTGTTGCGCCTGCAGGAAACTTAGGTACCGCTCAAGACGGTGCTAAGGACGTTTATGCAATTCAAAAACCTCACGCGCCAGCTGATGTCCCAGCTGAGCCGCCATCTGCCGCGCCGCCTGGTGCAGCGCGATCCTATGCCTGACGGGAAAGTGGTGGCGAAGGCCGCCGATATTCCGGCGACGCTGACCCAGGCCTGCCTGAAATATGCCGCCGCCAGCGAAGAGCAGCTCTACGTTGAGTTTGGCAGCCACCCGGAAGGGCTGGACGCTCGCGAAGTCGAAAAGGCGCGCGAAACCCACGGTCTGAACCAGATCCCGGCGCAGCAGCCCGCGCCGTGGTTTGTGCATCTCTGGGTTTGTTACCGCAACCCGTTCAACCTGCTGCTGACGGCGCTGGGGATTTTCTCCTACGCAACGGAAGATGATCTGTTTGGCGCCAGCGTCATCGCGCTGATGGTGGTGATTTCCACGCTGCTGAACTTCATCCAGGAAACCCGCTCCACCCGCGCGGCGGATGCGCTGAAGGCGATGGTTAGCAACACTGCGACCGTGCTGCGTGTGATCAACGAACAGGGTGAATATGCCTACGTCGAAGTTCCGCTGGACCAGCTGGTGCCGGGGGATATCGTTAAGCTTGCCGCAGGTGACATGATCCCGGCGGATCTGCGCGTGATTCAGGCGCGTGACCTGTTTGTTGGCCAGGCGTCGCTGACCGGGGAATCTCTGCCAGTCGAGAAAGTTGCCGTCAGCCGCCAACATGACCAGCACAACCCGCTGGAGTGCGACAACCTCTGCTTTATGGGCACCAACGTGGTCAGCGGTACCGCGCTGGCGATGATTATCGCCACCGGCGGCAACACCTGGTTCGGCCAGCTTGCCGGACGTGTCACCCAGCAGGAAAGCGAACCTAACGCCTTCCAGCGGGGTATCAGCCGCGTAAGCTGGCTGCTGATCCGCTTCATGATGGTGATGGTGCCGGTGGTGCTGCTGATTAACGGCTTCACCAAGGGCGACTGGTGGGAAGCGGCGCTGTTCTCGCTCTCCGTTGCCGTCGGCCTGACGCCGGAAATGCTGCCCATGATTGTGACCTCTACGCTGGCGCGCGGGGCGGTCAAGCTGTCGAAGCAAAAAGTCATTGTGAAACACCTGGATGCTATCCAGAACTTTGGCGCGATGGACATCCTGTGTACCGATAAAACCGGCACCCTGACGCAGGACCGCATCGTGCTGGAAACCCACACCGATATCTTCGGCGAACAAAGCGATCGCGTGCTGCATACCGCCTGGCTGAATAGCCACTACCAGACCGGCCTGAAAAACCTGCTCGACGTGGCGGTACTGGAAGGCGTCGATGCCGATCACGCCCGCACGGCGGTTGCCCGCTGGCACAAAATAGATGAAATTCCTTTCGACTTTGACCGTCGCCGCATGTCGGTTGTGGTCTCCGAGCAGGCCGACGTGCATCAGCTAATCTGCAAAGGCGCGCTGCAGGAGATCCTCAACGTCTGTACCCACGTGCGCCACGGCGACGAAATCGTACCGCTCAGTGAAGGGATGCTGACGCGTATTCGCAGCGTAACCGACTCGCTAAACAGCCAGGGGCTGCGCGTCGTTGCCGTTGCCACCAAATTCCTGCCAGCCCGCAGCGCAGACTACAGCCGCGTGGATGAGTCCGATCTGATCCTCGAAGGCTACATTGCCTTCCTCGATCCGCCGAAAGAAACCACCGCTCCGGCGTTAAAAGCGCTGAAAGCCAGCGGCATCGCGGTGAAAATCCTGACCGGTGACAGCGAACTGGTCGCGGCGAAAGTATGCCGTGAAGTCGGCCTGGAAGTCGGCGACCTGATTATCGGCAGCGACATCGAAGAAATGAGCGATGACGAGCTGGCTCGTGTGGCGCTGCAAACCACGCTGTTTGCCCGCCTGACGCCGATGCACAAAGAGCGTATTGTTCGCCTGCTGCGCGGTGAAGGCCATGTGGTTGGCTTTATGGGCGACGGCATCAACGATGCTCCAGCGTTACGTGCGGCGGATATCGGTATTTCCGTTGATGGCGCGGTGGATATCGCCCGTGAAGCTGCCGACATCATCCTGCTGGAAAAAAGCCTGATGGTGCTGGAAGAGGGCGTGATTGAAGGCCGTCGTACCTTCGCCAACATGCTCAAGTACATCAAAATGACCGCCAGCTCCAACTTCGGCAACGTCTTCAGCGTGCTGGTGGCCAGTGCCTTCCTGCCGTTCCTGCCGATGCTGCCGATCCACTTACTGATTCAGAACCTGATGTACGATGTCTCGCAGGTCGCGATCCCGTTTGATAACGTCGATGATGAGCAAATCAAGCAGCCGCAGCGCTGGAATCCGGCTGACCTGGGCCGCTTTATGGTGTTCTTCGGGCCGCTCAGCTCCATCTTCGATATCGTGACCTTCGGCGTGATGTGGTGGATTTTCAAAGCCAATTCCCCGGAAGCGCAAACGCTGTTCCAGTCCGGCTGGTTCGTGGAAGGCCTGCTGTCGCAGACGCTGATTGTGCACATGATCCGTACCCGTCGCATTCCGTTCCTGCAAAGCCGTCCGGCCTGGCCGCTGATGGTGATGACGCTGCTGGTGATGGCGCTCGGGATTGCGCTGCCGTTCTCCCCGCTGGCGGAGTACCTCCACCTGCAGGCGCTGCCGCTGAGCTACTTCCCGCTGCTGGTGATCATCCTGGCAGGCTACATGATGCTGACTCAGGCGGTAAAAGGTTTCTATAGCCGCCGTTACGGCTGGCAGTAATCCAAATATTGACGAGATGTGATCCACGTCTCGCCACCGCCTTGCTGAAAAATCCTTCACGTGATAACAGATTGTTTTTGCTGTTTTCTGGCCCGTCACGTGAAAGGATTATCCATGTTCAAATCGCTTCGTTTCAGCCTGCTGGCCGCAGGTATCGCCGTTGCCTGCCAGGCGCAGGCCGCCCCGGCAGGGGATCTCCCGTTAATGCCCTGGCCGCAGCAGGTCGAACTCCCGGCCACGCAGGGCAGCCTGGCGCTGACTAACGCCGTGTCTATTGCCATTATCGGCGACAAGCTCGACGGCGCCATTGACCGCTGGCGGCAGCGTATCAGCCTGCAAACCGGCTGGCAGCTTCAGCCTGCGGCTGCACAGCCGGCCAAACCCACGATTGCTATTCAAATCAAACAAGCCGTTGATCCACTGCCTAAAGCTGACAGCGACGAAAGTTATGCCTTAAGCGTGACGGCGGACGGCGTGAAGCTCACCGCTAACACGCGATTTGGGGCAATGCGCGGCATGGAGACCTTGCTGCAGCTGATTCAAAATGGCCCGCAAAACACGTCGATTCCTTATGTAGAAATCAAAGATGTCCCGCGCTTCCCGTGGCGAGGGCTGCTGCTTGATTCGGCTCGCCACTTTATGCCGGTGAACGACATTCTCCGTCAGCTGGACGGGATGGCCGCCGCCAAGCTGAACGTCTTCCACTGGCACCTGACGGACGATCAGGGTTGGCGCTTTGCGTCGACTCATTATCCAAAGCTGCAGCAGCTGGCGAGCGACGGGCAGTTCTATACACAGGCGCAAATGAAACAGGTGGTACGCTATGCCACCTCGCTGGGCATTCGCGTGGTGCCGGAAATCGACCTGCCGGGCCACGGTTCAGCGCTGGCTGTCGCTTACCCTGAGCTGATGAGCGCGCCGGGGCCTTACCAAATGGAGCGCAACTGGGGCGTCCTGAAGCCGTTGCTAAACCCGGCAAACGAAGCGGCCTACAAATTTGTTGATACGCTGATTGGCGAAGTTACAGCCATTTTCCCGGACAGTTACTTGCATATCGGCGGCGATGAGGTGGATGACACCCAGTGGAAAGAAAACGCCGCCATCCAGCAATTTATGAAGCAGCACAACCTGGCGGACTCTCATGCGCTGCAAACGTACTTCAACCAGCGGCTGGAGAAGATCCTCGAGAAACATAAGCGCCAGATGATGGGCTGGGATGAGATTTATCACCCGGATCTGCCGAAGAACATTTTGATCCAGTCCTGGCAGGGGCAGGATTCGCTGGGGGCGATTGCGGCCAAAGGCTACAAAGGCATTCTGTCCACGGGCTTTTACCTCGATCAGCCGCAGTCCACCGCCTACCATTACCGCAATGAAATCCTGCCGGTTGGGCTAAACGGGGTGGATCACATCCGCGAGGCCGACAGCGCACAGAGCTGGTTCTTCAACATGCCTCGCCTGAAAGGCAGTGCGGTAGAGGGCAGTTTTACGCTGGTGAAAAGTGACGGCGGCTGGCGCGGATTTATCGACTTCAAGGGCAAATCCCGCCGTGCAGTTCATGACGTAAAATGGCTGAACCCAACTCAGGTAACCTTTACGGTAGACACCTGGATGGGGGAAACGCGCCCGGTAGTCACGCTGGAAAACGACAAGCTTAATGGCTACTTCCTGGTGGGCAACGTGCGCTATCCGGCGACCGGGCAGAAGCTCGAGGGCATCCCGGATGGCAAACAGCCTGTGGTCCCAACCGAAGCGCAGATGAGCAATATCCTCGGCGGCGAAGCGGCGCTGTGGGCGGAAAACGTGATCTCCCCGCTGCTGGATATCAAGCTCTGGCCGCGGACTTTTGCCGTAGCCGAGCGGCTGTGGTCGGCTAAAGACGTCACAGACGTGGACAATATGTACCAGCGTATGCAGGCCATTGATGCCTGGTCCACGGTCTCCGTTGGCCTGCGTCAGCACACCGAGTCCGTTACGCAGCTCACTCGCCTCGCCGGTACACCGGAGATCATGCCTCTGCAAATCCTCGCCCAGGCCATTGAGCCGGCGCAGTACTACACGCGCCAGCATCTGAAATTCCAGGCCGGGAATTACAACCACTTTGAGCCGCTGAACCGCTTTGCCGATGCGCTTGGGGCCGAAAGTGGGCAGGTCAGGGCGATTAACGGTTGGGTGGACAAACTGATTGCCGACAGGGAAGACGGGAACAGTGCGGAAGCGTTGCGCCATATCTTCACTCGCTGGCAGAACAACACCCCGGATGTATTGGCGCTGATCGACGGCAACTACGTGCTAAAACCGCTCAAGCCGGTTGCTGAAGACGTGGACAAGCTCGCCGGGCTGGGCTTAAGGCTGACGGATTTGGTGGCGAAGCAAGGTTCGCTCAGCGATGACGAGCTGAAGGCCATTCAGGCTCAGCTGGATGCTGCGGCGCAGACTCGTGATGAAGTGGTGATTGCGGCGGTGTATCCGCTGGAGAAACTGCTGCGGGCTGCCGTGAAGTAAGAAAGAAATGGCCCCGTGAAAGCGGGGCCAGAAGCAAAGCGCGACGGCGAACTAGCGGCGAACGGCGATAGCTTCGATTTCGATTTTAACGTCTTTCGGCAGACGAGCCACTTCAACGCAAGAGCGAGCCGGGAAGGTCGCATTATGTTCGTTGAAGAAAGCTTCGTAGGTGGCGTTCACGGTCGCGAAATCATTCAGATCTTTCACAAACACGGTGGTTTTCACGATGTCGCCCACTTTCAGGCCCGCGGATTCAACGATAGCCTTCACGTTTTCCAGGGACTGACGAGCCTGAGCGGCTACATCTTCCGGCACTTCGCCGGTTTTTGGGTTAACCGGGATCTGCCCGGAAGTGATGATCATGCTCCCGAGATCGACACCCTGAACATAAGGACCGATAGCGGCCGGTGCATTTTCCGTGCTAAGCGTACGTGACATACTTTCTCCTTAGTATTGGATATAAACTCCGCCCATTATAGGGACGGGAAATTGCTTGTCATTAGTGGTCGTTAATCTACCAGAACCACGTGGCGAGCGAACTCTTTCTCGCAATACTTGCACTTCAGGCTGATATCGTCGGCGCGCTGCTTCACGGCGAACGAAGAAGCCACCGGCTCGTTGTGGCTGATGCAGTTGGTGTTCGGGCACAGCAGCACTTTCTCGATGCGATCCGGCAGGCTTGGGGTGCTTTTGCCCACCACTTCGTATTCGTCGATGCGGTTCACCGTGGCGTGCGGGGCGTACAGCGCCAGCTGATTCACCTGCTCGTCGGTCAGGAAAGTATTTTCAATTTTGATCAGATCTTTGCGACCCAGCTCGCGGGACGGCAAATTCAGGCCGATGGTAATGCGCTGGTCGGTTTCGGTCAGTTGGAACAGGGTCAGCAGCTTAAAGCCAACCTGAGCCGGAATGTGGTCGATAACGGTGCCGCGCTTGATGGCTTCAACCTGTAATTTATTATCGTGCGTCATCTTCTTGTCCTCTCACTTAAACCAGTTCGCGATTCAATACCAGCGCCAGCAGCGCCTGGCGAGCAAAAATACCGTTCCCGGCCTGCTGGAAGTACCAGGCATGCGGCGTGCTGTCTACGTCGGTGGTGATCTCATCCACGCGCGGCAGCGGGTGCAGCACCTTCATGTTTCCGCGTGCGCCGGCCAGGTCGGCGGCGCGCAGGATAAACTGCGCCTTAACGTTGGCGTACTCAGACGGATCCAGACGCTCTTTCTGCACGCGGGTCATATACAGAATGTCCAGCTCGCCCACCACTTCGTCGATAGACTCGTGGCGGCTCCAGGCAATGCCTTTTTCATCCAGCATGTCGAGAATGTACTGCGGCATCGCCAGGGCATTTGGCGCGATGAAATAGAAGCGGTTGCCGTTGAACTTCGCCAGCGCCTGGGCCAGCGAATGCACGGTGCGGCCATATTTCAGGTCGCCGACCATGGCGATATTCAGGTTCTCCAGGCGGCCCTGAGTTTCCTGAATGGTGAATAAATCCAGCAGGGTTTGGGTCGGGTGCTGGTTCGCGCCATCACCGGCGTTCAGCACCGGGATCTCACCGGAAAACTCGGTGGCCAGGCGGGCCGCGCCTTCCTGCGGGTGGCGCATCACAATGGCGTCCACGTAGGTACTGATGACGGAGATGGTATCCGCCAGCGTCTCACCTTTCTTGCCCAGCGAAGTGTTGCTGCTGTCGGAGAAACCCACCACGGACGCGCCCAGACGGTGAATGGAGGTTTCAAACGAGAGGCGGGTTCGGGTCGACGCTTCAAAGAAGCAACTGGCGATAACTTTGTGCTTCAGCAACTCCGGCTGTGGATTAGCTTTTAGCTTTGCCGCGGTTGCCAGCACCAGTTCAAGTTCTTCACGACTGAGATCATTGATGGAAATGATGTGTTTTTTATAGAGCGGGTTAGTCATGCTTCTCTCCTGTTCTCGGGCCGACGGGCAAAAAAAAGGCCCCTCAACGAGGGGCCTTAGCAATTTGGGAATTTAGACATTCGACGGTGCAACGGGAAGAAAAACGCCCTGCCGCGTCTGCTTTCAGACGTCGAGCTGCGACATTTTTTTGAACACAGTAAACCATGCTTCCTCCCGGCAAATTGTGGCGCATTATACGCGCGTGGGTGTTCTCTGCAAGCGCTAAAATCACACTTTTTCATGGGCGCTGCAATCGGTTGCGGTGCATTCAGGCCTGGCCCAGCATACGCATGATGCGGCGATGCACCAGCGGCGTTTTTTGCACTTCACGCGGCGCAATCCAGACCACGCTGCTGCCGGCGACCACGCCCAAAATCTCTGCGATGGCGTGATGATCGAGAATTTTTGCTATCGCTTTGCCGTAACCTGACACCGTATGCACCATGACAAATTCACTGTTGTGCTCAACGCTTAACACCATTTCGGCCACCGAACGCGCCGCGTTGGGCTGGGGCAAAGTCTGCGGGCTAAGAGCATAGATTTTTTGCCCTTTGGCATTGCGCAATTTGATAACGCCCAGCAGCTTGAGCAGGCGGGAGACGGTGGACTGACTGATGGCTTCGAAGCCGTGCTGTTTCAGGTCATGGCGCAGTTGCTCCTGGGAGTGATAACTCTTGTGGCTGATGAGCTGTTGGCACAGTTCAAGCTGGCGCTGCTCTTTCTCGAACGAGAGGCGGGATGTCCTCATGATCTCTATACACTCCTGTGATGGCCGGTGCGTTTTCATTGCACGGTGGATGAACGTAATTTATTGATAGAAATGATTTTTATTAATTTTATCTTTTTAAAATGTTGCCAATGGATGGAGATGAAGCGTTTAACGCCACAATCGTGGCGTTAATGGCGTCAGGCTATCTGTAAATTTCCACTTATGACCAGTTTTAATGTCCATGCTGCCAGAGCCAGAATGGCCACGGCGATCGCCAGTTCATAGCTTTTCAGCAGCGGCTGACCCTGGGTTTTTTTCTGCCACAGGAACACCAGAATGCCCGGCGTGAATAACAGCGAGCTCAGCAACATCGAATCGCCTGCGGCGTAGCAAAGCCAGAAGCCGTAAGCCGTGGCAATCAGGCCAAGCACGATGCCGCCGGTTCGTGATTCCCCCTGTCCATAGCGCTCCCCGGTCCAGGCCAGCTTCAGCCCGTAGGCTGCGCTGAACAGGTACGGAGGCAAAATGGCCGCCGTGGCAATGGAGAATAGCGCCTGGTAGCCGGCGGCGTAGAACAGGGTAAGGATCAGGAAGAGCTGAATTAAGCCATTGGTGATCCACAGTGAAAACGAAGGTGAATGACGGGCGTTCTCTTTGGCGAAAATTTTAGGGAAAATGCCGTCAATTGCCGCGACACGCGGTAATTCTGCGGCAAACAGCGTCCAGGCCAGCAGCGCGCCGGCTACGGACAGAATCACGCCTCCGGCAACGAACTTCGCTCCCCATGCCCCGACCACGCTTTCCAGCACGCCGGCCATCGACGGATTCTTCAGCCCGGCCAGGCTCGCCTGATCGAGGATCCCCATCGACAGCACGCTGACCAGCACGTAAATCGCCAGCGCGCCCAGCAGACCAATGACCGTTGCCTTACCGATATCCTCACGTTTTGCGGCCCGGGCAGAAACAACGGTTGCCCCTTCAATGCCGATAAACACCCAGGTAGTTACCAGCATGGTGTTTTTAACCTGGTCGAAAATTTCCGGGCGAGATCCTTCGACCAGCATCATGCGGCCCCAGAAATCCGCCGTGAACACGCCAATCCGAAAGGCAATCAGCACCGCGACAATAAAGACCAGCAGAATGATGACCTTGACCACGGTGAGGATGGTGTTGATGTAGGCGGCTTCTCGCACCCCGCGAAGTACCAGGGCATGAACTAACCAAAGCACGATGGAGGCGCCGATAATCGACGGCAGGTTATTCCCGTCGCCAAACACCGGAATGAAAAAGCTCATGGCGCTGAACAGCAGCACCGCGTAAGAGACGTTCCCGAGCCAGGCGGAGAACCAGTAGCCCCAGGCGGACTGGAAGCCAATAAAGTCGCCAAACCCGGCCCGGGCATAGCTGTAAACGCCGCCGTCAAGATCCGGGCAGCGAGCGCTGAGATTCTGATAAATAAACGCCAGGCAAAGCATGCCGACGCCGGTAATGGCCCAGCCGATCAGCAATGCGCCGGGGGACGCTACCGAAGCAAAGTTTTGCGGCAGGCTGAAAACGCCCCCGCCAATCATGGAGCCTATAACCAGCGCCACCAGCGCGCTGAGTCCGAGTTTTCTTTCACTGCTTGTGGAGGTGTCTGCGGCACCTTCATGGGTAACATCGGCCATTTCCTTTTCTCCCGCTGCGCGAAGCAGCACAAGGGCAATACGGGCAGCGAGGGGTTCCCACTGCCCGACAGCGTTACGCGCCGAGCGTGGCGACCATCACGGCTTTAATGGTGTGCATGCGGTTTTCGGCTTCGTCGAAGACAATGGAGTGTGCTGACTCAAAGACTTCCTCGGTCACTTCCAGCCCCTTCAGGCCGTAGGTTTCTTCGATCTCTTTGCCGACTTTGGTGTGTTCGTTATGGAAGGCAGGCAGGCAATGCATGAACTTGACGTTCGGGTTGCCGGTCGCATTAAGAACGCTCTGGTTAATCTGGTAGGGCGTCATGATGCTTACGCGTTCAGCCCAGGCTTCTTTAGGCTCGCCCATCGAAACCCAAACGTCCGTGTAGAGGAAATCCACGCCCGCAACGCCTTCTTCCACGCTGTCCGTCAGCATGATGCGGCCGCCGGTTTCTTTGGCGATGGCGCGGCATTGCTCGACCAGCGCTGCTTCAGGCCAGAAGGCTTTCGGCGCGACAAGACGAATATCCATGCCCATTTTGGCTGCGCCCACCATCAGGGAATTGCCCATGTTGTTACGGGCATCGCCGAGATAAGCGAAGGAGAGATCCTGCAGTTTTTTACCCGGAGCGTGCTCCAGCATGGTCATCAGGTCGGCGAGGATCTGGGTCGGGTGAAATTCATTGGTTAGCCCGTTCCACACCGGCACGCCAGCGTATTCCCCCAGCTCTTCGACAATGTCCTGGCCATAGCCGCGGTATTCAATCCCGTCGTACATCCGCCCCAGCACGCGAGCGGTATCTTTCATGGATTCTTTATGGCCGATTTGCGAGCCGCTTGGCCCCAGATAGGTCACCAGCGCGCCCTGGTCAAACGCGCCAACCTCAAAGGCGCAGCGGGTACGGGTGGAGGTTTTCTCGAAAATCAGCGCGATGTTTTTACCGCATAGCGTTTTTTTCTCAGTTCCGGCCTGTTTGGCGGCCTTCAGTTCACGAGCAAGATCGATGAGGTACTGAATTTCTGCCGGTTTAAAGTCGAGGAGTTTCAGGAAATTACGGTTTTTTAGGTTGATAGTCATTTTCGTTATCCTTTGAATGAGAAGTTTTTTTACCCTCACCCCGGCCCTCTCCCTGGAAGGGAGAGGGGGGAAATGCTGGTGATTCTGTTTCGTTTCCTGTCCCCTCTCCCCTGGGGGAGGAGGAAGTGCAGGCGGCTCGGTTTTATCCCCTCTCCCCTAGGGGAGAGGGTTAGGGTGAGGGGGCTTTCACGGCTCCCGAATTAACGTGCCTTTCTCCCCGGCCAGAATTGCCGGGCCATCCTCCAGCGCACCTATCCCGGCGATACCGTGGCAACTGGCGACAAAGTGACTGCAGGCGGACACTTTTGGCCCCATCGAGCCTGCATCGAAGCTCATGCTTTCAAGCTCGGCTGGCGTCACGCTGGTGAGCGGGCGCTGCGCTGGTGTGCCCCAGTTGAGATAAACGGCGTCTGTGTCAGTGAGGATCAGCAGGGCGTCGGCCTCTATCTGGCGAGCCAGCAATGCGGCGGAAAGATCCTTATCAATGACGGCTTCAATCCCGTGGTAGCCATCGGCTTTCTCCACCACCGGCACGCCGCCGCCGCCGTTACAAATAACCAGGTGGTCACGCTGGATAAGCGCCGTAATGGCATCGCTTTCGACGATGCGTTTAGGCAGCGGGGACGGCACCACGCGGCGGAAATACTGGCCATCTGCTTTTACCGACCAGCCTTTGTCACGTACCAACGCATCCGCCTGCTCCTTGTTGTACACCGGGCCGATGTACTTGGTCGGATTGCTAAAGGCCGGATCCTGCGGATCCACTTCAACCTGAGTCAGCAGCACGCTGACTTCGCGGTCAGGCAGATGATTTTTCAGCGCCTGCTGCAGCATGTAGCCGATCATTCCCTGGCTCTCAGCGCCGAGAACGTCCAGCGGATAAGGACTTACGTTTTGGTAGGCGCTGTTTTGCAGGGCCAGCAGGCCGACCTGCGGACCGTTGCCGTGCACCAGCACCACGCGCCAGGCGTGGGTGAGCTGGGCGATAGTTTTTGCCGCCAGCTCAATATTTTTACGCTGCAGGTCGGCTTCCAGCGGTTCACCACGCTTCAGCAGGGCATTCCCGCCGAGCGCGACTACGAGAGTGGGTTTCTGTTGCATATGCTTTCCTCCCTTAAATCCCGTCGCGTTCCAGCGGGCAGCTCATGCAACGCGCGCCGCCACGTCCGCGGCCCAGTTCATCGCCTGGAATAGGCAGGACGGTGATCCCGGCTTTGTCGTATTTCTCGTTGGTCCAGATATTGCGTTCGTAGCCGATGACCACGCCGGGGCGAACGGTCAGCACGTTGTTGGCGTCGTTCCACTGTTCGCGCTCGGCTTCAAAAGCATCGCCGCCGGTGGTGATGAGCTTGACCTGATCGATACCCAGCGCTTTTTCGATGGCGTTCACCAGGCTGGTTTCCTGCTGGCGTTTGATGCCGCCGTGGCCGTCAGGGGTTAACGTCCAGCACTGCACGTCTTTGCGGACGACTTCCGGGTAAACGGAGAAGGTGTCGAGATCGAGATGAGTCATGACGGTATCGAGGTGCATACAGGAGCGGTGCTTCGGTAGCTCGACGGCAATCACGCGTGTTGCCTGTTGATGCCTGAATAATGATTCAGCGAGGAACTCAATGCCCTGAGGGGTGGTTCGTTCGGACATGCCAATTAATACCGCACCCCGGCCAATCACTAATACGTCACCGCCTTCCAGCGTGGCATGATCGTAATTAATATTTTCGTCGCCGTAATACTTGATGAATTTCCCGTCGGTGAATGCCGGATGCCAGCGATAAATGGCCCTTAAGTTATTTGTTTCGCGCTGGCGAGCGGCTTTTGCCATTGGGTTAATAGAGACGCCGTTATAAATCCAGCAGGAAGTATCTCGGGTGAATAAATGGTTGGGGAGCGGCTTCATAATAAAGTCTGTTGTGGCATGAATATCCACGACCATATTTTTAATGTGTGTCGGAATTTCCCCGTAGGTCAGCCCGCCGGAAAGGCGACGGGCGAGTTCACGATGTGGCATATCAGCCAGCCAGCCGCGAACGTCCGAGGCGAATGCCGGCCCGAGCCGATAGTCTGAAATCTGGGTGTTCAGCAGCCAGGCCTTGGCATCGCTGACGTCCAGCGTTTGCGTCAGCAGGTCGGTTAGCAGCAGAACTTCCACGCCCTGGCCGCGCAGTGTATTGGCAAAAACGTCGTGCTCTTCACCGGCGCGCTCAACGGAAAGCACATCGTCAAATAACAATTCCTGACAGTTTGAAGGGGTAAGTCTTTTCAGGCTGAGGTTTGGGCGATGCAGCATCACGCTGCGTAGTTGACCTATTTCGGAGCCGACATAATGTTTGTCCATGACTATTCCTTTGCATTAATTCGGAGATAGACGTGCCATTGGCGCAATGAATATTGCGTCGCGATTTTATTAACCTGTAAAGTTTTCTTCGAGGCGTATATTAATTTCTTCACAACCATTTAATGTGAGATTTATCACGCGCTCAAGGTGGTTTTTATTTGTTTTGTTATTAATTGATGGCTGTCAGAGAACGGTGATTTAACTGAGATTGATGAATGCATAATTATACGATAAATCGTTTTTAATTATTTTGGTGTGTTAAAAATATGTAAGTTTATTCCTAAGGGTGAATGTCGCAATGTATTGATTATCATTGATTTTTATTTTCTGTTTGCATGATTATTCATTATGGAATCTGTTTAATGCCGTGAAGAGAAGTTCACGGAAAAATAGTTATTTTTATTTTGCTATTAATGCAGTGCATGCAAACTGTGAGCGCAGCGGATTTATTCTTTTTATCTTAATGAAAACAGACTGTTGTGTGGGGCATAAAAAGAGAGGGAGATGAGGTTATGTCCTTTTAGTGCATAAAAAATGCTGGGCGTGCATCAGACGCGCAACATTTTTAGTAATAACCAGGCGGGAGAAAAGAAAACCCCTCGGGCGGAAAGCCGCCGAGGGGCCAGGAGAAGCCCTGGGAGCGAAGAAACTAGTTTGCCAGCGTGGCGACCATCACGGCCTTGATGGTGTGCATCCGGTTCTCAGCCTGGTCGAACACCACGCTGTGGGAGGATTCAAAAACTTCGTCGGTGACTTCCATGCCGCCGTGCAGATCGAACTCCAGCGCCATTTGTTTACCCAGCGTGGTTTGATCGTCGTGAAACGCCGGCAGGCAGTGCAGGAATTTGACCTGCGGGTTGCCGGTTAACGCCAGCATGGCGCTGTTGACCTGATAAGGGCGCAGCAGGGTGATTCGCTCGGCCCACTTCTCTTTGGCTTCGCCCATCGACACCCAGACGTCGGTATAGATGAAATCCGCCCCTTTAACGCCCGCGGCAACGTCTTCGGTTAACGTGATTTTTCCGCCAGTCTTTTCGGCCATGGCTTTGCATTCGGCGACCAGCTTTTCATCCGGCCAGCAGGCTTTAGGCGCCACCAGGCGCAAATCTAGCCCGGTCAGCGCGGCAGCTTCCAGCATGGAGTTCCCCATGTTGTTGCGCGCGTCCCCGGCGTACACCAGCGTCATCTCATTCAGGTTTTTGCCCGGCAGGTGTTCCTGCATGGTGAGCAAATCCGCCAGCAGCTGGGTCGGGTGATATTCGTTGGTCAGGCCGTTCCACACCGGTACGCCCGCATAGCTGGCAAGGGTTTCGACGATATCCTGGCCGTAGCCGCGGTACTGGATGCCGTCATAAATGCGCCCCAGCACGCGAGCGGTATCTTTAATTGATTCTTTATGCCCGATCTGACTGCCGCTTGGGCCGAGATAAGTGACGCGGGCGCCCTGGTCGTAAGCGGCAACTTCGAAAGAGCAACGAGTACGAGTCGAATCTTTTTCGAAGATGAGCGCAATGTTTTTACCAGTAAGATGCTGAATCTCCGTTCCTTTTTTCTTTTCACTTTTCAGCTTGGCGGACAGGGTCAGCAATTCGTTCAGTTGAGCAGGGGTAAAATCGAGCAGCTTAAGAAAGTTTTTCTGATAGAAGTGACTCATTTTTTCCTCGCAGGGCGCAAGCCTTAATTGAATTAAAATTCAATTTATATGTATGAATATTCAATTGCAACCCCGTGTGTTAAAACTTTGCGGTGAAAGGTGGAGGCAAACCCCGGCGTGTGTGAAAATGAGAGTATCTGCCGACACATTTGAGGAAAGGGCCATGGCAAATCCAGAACAGCTGGAAGAACAGCGCGAAGAAACACGTTTAATCATTGAAGAACTGCTGGACGACGGGAGCGACCCGGACGCGCTGTACACCATCGAACACCACCTTTCTGCGGATGATTTCGAAACGCTGGAGAAAGCGGCCGTTGAAGCGTTCAAGCTGGGTTATGAAGTGACTGACCCGGAAGAGCTGGAAGTGGAAGAGGGTGATACCGTCATCTGCTGCGATATCCTGAGCGAATGCGCGCTGAACGCTGAGCTGATCGGTGCCCAGGTTGAGCAACTGCTGAACCTGGCCGAGAAATTCGGTGTGGAATACGACGGCTGGGGCACCTACTTCGAAGACCCGAACGGCGAAGAGGGTGAAGAAGACGGCGACGAATATCAGGACGAAGACGACGACGGCGTTCGTCACTAAAAGTAAGAGGCGCAGCGGCGTTCAGCCGCTGCGCCTGGCATGTGTCATTCTTACCCGATCGGGCAAAATTCTCTTTTTTCCTTTCTTCTTAAATAAATGATTTTCAGGCCGCCTATTCTGCCTTAGCATCGTCATCTTGTATTAAAAATGCGCAAATGAGGCTAAAGTCTCGCCATTTCAATTATCAGTCAGCACAGGATGTGTAATATGACAGCTTCCAGTCTTACTCCCTCCTCGCCCCCGGCACAAAAAACGCCCAGAACAGGTTTTGAAAAGTGGCAGGACGGTATTAATAAGGCCCCCGGCGATACGCGGTGGAATGCCTGGGATTGTGACATCCAGCGGGTAGTCGATGGATACAATCGCCATCTCTCCTCTACGCCAGGCTACAGGACTTTGGACTGGCATCTGATTAAAGCGATGGTCTGGGTCGAAACGGGAGCCCTGAGCTCAGAATGGCATTTCCGACCGATGCAAATCGGTGTTAAGGGCGATCCTGGGATGACATCTTTCCTGTCCGGTAAGGAAGGCGGTGAGCTCATCCTGCCTGACGCGTGGAAAAAACAGTTAACCGTCGCCACGATCAGAACCACGCCGTTAAATAACCTGCGTGCGGGCATCGGGTACCTGCTGATGCGTATGGCGCAATTCGAGCACCGAACGATACTCACTGTTGACAGCAAAATTTATGACGTCACCGTGAAACCCGGTGACAGCCTGGCAAAAATAGCGAAAGCGCAGGGAAGCACTCTGGAACTGCTGCAAAAGCTTAATCCACAGGTCAAGATTCTCCGTGCAGGTCAGACGCTCAAGTGCCAGAAGGCAAACGCTCGCAGAGTGATTGCCGGATGGCGGAGCATTTCTACCACGACGATCGCTCTTCGCTATAACGGCGGCGGCGATCCTAACTATTCCAGAAAACTCGATTACGCATTATCACTGATTAAAAAAGGGAAGAGCGCTTTATGCAAATGACACTGAAAGCTTGCCTGGTTATCGCCGCTTGTCTGCCGATGCTGGCGCTGGCTGACGATCCTCAGCCAGTTAAGGATGCCACGGCCCTGCGAGAAGCGTGTAGTGAATATGCGGAAGCGGGGATGCGTGACTGTCTGATTAAGCAGTCGAAAGAGAGTGAGCAAGTTTTGGAAAAAGCCAGCAAATCCGCCGCCACCAGAATCGCCGAATGGGATGAAGACCAGCGCTATATCGAGAAAGCTAGCGCAGCGCTCGAGACATCAAATCAACGGTTCATTCATTACCGCAACGGTCAATGCCAGCTTGCGGCTTCGCTCAGCGGAGGTGCGGCAGGCAATGCGCGTGAAATCAGGCGGCTGTCTTGCATAGCTGAACTCAACTATGGTCGCGCTGAGCAGCTAACCCACGCGGTTTCAGGGCTAGCCGTGAAATAGTGCAGCACGCTCTTTGTTGCCGGGCTTACTGACAAAAGTGTGGGCAGTGATTATGCTGTCCTTTACGAAAAGTAAGCGGTGCAGCGGCGTTCAGCCGCTGCGCATCAGGATATCCTCATGGACTACCAGCAACTCCTCTCCCCGATTACCCAATTCCTGCAGTGCCCGACGCCCGAGGCGTGGATTCAAAAGGCACGTCGCCCGGAAAATCTGCCGCTGCTGCTAACCGACCACATGGTGTGCGAGCTGAAAGCCGCGCAAACCGCGATGCTGCTGATCCGCAAATACGTTGCCGATAAAGAGAGTTCCCAGGCGCTGCTGGCCTGGCTGCAGCCTTATGAAGCCTTTACCTTCCGTGACGGCGAGGAACCCGATTTTCTCTCGCTCCACAAAGGGCTGAGCAAAAGCATCATGCCGAAAACGGCGAACGGCTGGGGGCAGCAGCTTATCGACAGCATGGTGCTGCTGATCAAAGAAGAGCTGCACCATTTTTGGCAGGTGCGGGAAATTATGATTGCCCGTAACATCCCGTACGCCAAAATCACCGCCAGCCGCTACGCTAAAGGTTTACTGAGTGAAACTCGCACTCATGAACCGCTGATGCTGGTCGATAAACTTATCTGCGGCGCCTACATTGAAGCGCGATCCTGTGAACGATTTGCCGCGCTGGCGCCGCACCTGGATGATGAATTACAGCGTTTTTACCTGTCGCTGCTGCGCTCCGAGGCGCGCCATTATCAGGATTATTTAACCCTGGCGGAGCAGATTGCCGGGGGCGATATCAGTGAACGCGTGCGTTTCTTTGGCAAGGTTGAGGCCGGGCTTATCCAAAGCCATGACGACGAGTTTCGTTTCCACAGCGGCGTACCCGCCGCAGAGTAGAAGGATGTACCATGAACTGGACCCACGTCATTATTGCAGGCTATGTCGGGGCTGTGATCGCCGCGGTGGTAGCGGTATTCCGCAAGAAGGGCTGGGTTGGTAAAGCGGGCGCGGTGGCCATTGCGCTGGTTGCTATCATGGCGTGGAACATCTTTGACGTACAATACCTTATTCCTCGCGATCGGGCCGGGCAGGAACTGGCCGGGCTGGATGACGCGATGGCCCGGATGCCGGTTTACCAGGTGCTGAAAGAGCAGGAACCCGCGCTGTGGATGTCCATTCGCCAGCAGGCGGTAGAGATGCACCAGCAGGGGAAAACCGAGCAGGAAGTGATCGACACCATCCAGCCGCAGATCCTCGCGGTGGAGACGAAGCGCCTGCAAAGCGCGACGGACGACAACGTCGTGGCGTTTATGCAGGTGAACATGCAGCAAACGGCGATGGTGCAAAAATCCAGTGACGACGCCTGTTTCCGCTTCCTGTTTCCGGACGTGAAGGGCGGCATTAACTCCACGAAAATACTGCCTAAGGATGTGACGATGCGCCGCATGCAGGTGGATGCGGCGATGATGCGTTCCGCCTACGGCGCAGACAAACACAGCGTAACTGACGCCGAGCGCGATCAGGCCCGCAAAGACATTCAGCCCATCGTGCAGCAGTTGACTAAGCGCTACGGGAGCGACCTCCAGCTTATGTCGGACCCGCATAAAGCGGTGGGCAAAGAGGGGCTGGTCTGTAACCAGGTTCAGGAGCTGTGGCGCAACGTTCTGCAACTGCCTCCTGCCCGCGCGGCCGGGATCATTCGCCTGTCGGTTGCGCAGGAATAACCCGTAGCGATAGCGATCGAAATCGCTTAAGGCTTGAACAGCTACGCGCTTATCGCTAAGGTAAGCGCGTTTTTTTACCTTCCTGGAAAGCATCATGACCGCTATCGCCCTTATCGACGACCACCTTATCGTCCGCTCCGGCTTTGCCCAACTTCTTGGGCTGGAGGCGGATTTTCAGGTCGTGGCCGAGTTCGGCTCCGGACGCGAGGCGCTGGCCGGGCTGCCGGGGCAGGGCGTGCAGGTGTGTATCTGCGATATTTCAATGCCGGACATTTCCGGGCTGGAGCTGTTAAGCCAGTTACCAAAAGGAATGGCGATCGTCATGCTGTCGGTGCACGACAGCCCCGCGCTGGTGGAGCAGGCGCTAAACGCTGGCGCGCGCGGCTTTTTATCCAAACGCTGCAGCCCCGACGAACTAATTGCCGCCGTGCGCACGGTGGCGACGGGCGGGTGCTACCTGACGCCGGACATTGCCATGAAGCTGGCCGCCGGGCGGCAGGATCCGTTGACGAAGCGCGAGCGGCAGGTGGCTGAAAAGCTGGCGCAGGGCATGGCGGTGAAAGAGATTGCCACCGAGCTGGGACTTTCGCCAAAAACGGTGCACGTGCACCGCGCCAACCTGATGGAAAAGCTCGACGTCAGCAACGATGTGGCGCTGGCGCGACGCCTGTTTGACGGTTGGTGATGCGACCTTTCTTCTCGCGGCTGATTGCCGTTATCGCCAGTTTCTTTATCTTTTCCGCCGGCTGGTTTTGCCTGTGGAGCATCAGCCTGCATCTGGTGGAGCGGCCTGAGCTGGCGGTGCTGTTATTTCCCTTTGGATTGCGTTTAGGGCTGATGCTGCAGTGCCCGCGCGGCTACTGGCCGGTTCTGCTGGGCGCGGAGTGGCTGATGCTTTTCTGGCTCGCGCAGGAAGTGGCGCTGGCGCATCTGCCGCTGTTAATGCTGGGCGGAGTGCTCACCGTCCTGCCGGTGGCGCTCATTTCACGTTATCGTCATCAGCGTGACTGGCGGACTCTGCTGCGCCAGGGCGGGGCGCTTATCGCGGCCGCTTTGCTGCAGTCGCTGCCGTGGCTGAACCAGGGCAGCGATGCCCTGAATGCGCTGCTGCTGACCCTGACCGGTGGGTTAACGCTGGCGCCGACCTGCCTGGTACTCTGGCACTATCTGACCAGCACCGTCTGGCAACCTCTTGGCCCGGCGCTGGTTTCCCAGCCGGTTAACTGGCGCGGGCGGCATCTGATTTGGTATTTACTGCTGTTTGCCGTCAGCCTCTGGCTGCAGTTGGGGTTACCCGCCGAACTCTCCCGCTTTACGCCGTTCTGCCTGGCGCTGCCGATTATCGCCCTGGCCTGGCACTACGGCTGGCAGGGAGCGCTGATTGCCACCCTGATGAACGCCATCGCGCTGATTGCCAGCCAGACCTGGCACGATCATCCGGTGGATCTTCTGCTTTCATTGCTGGCTCAAAGCCTGACCGGGTTATTGCTGGGCGCAGGGATCCAGCGCCTGCGTGAACTGAACCAGTCTTTGCAAACCGAGCTGGCGCGAAATCGCCGCCTGGCCGAACGCCTGCTGGAAACCGAAGAAAGCGTGCGGCGGGAAGTGGCGCGGGAGCTGCATGACGACATTGGGCAGACCATCACGGCGATCCGTACCCAGGCCGGGATCGTGCAGCGGCTGGCGCCAGAAAGTGAGGGTGTTAAGCGCAGCGGCGCGCATATCGAACAGCTTTCGCTGGGGGTTTATGACTCCGTTCGTCGTCTGCTGGGGCGCTTACGTCCGCGCCAGCTGGATGATTTATCGCTCGAGCAGGCGATTCGTTCCCTGATGCGCGAAATGGAGCTGGAAAGTCGCGGCATCGTCGGCCATATCAACTGGCGAATCGATGAGCCTCTGCTTAGCGAGGGGCAGCGCGTGACCCTGTTCCGCGTTTGTCAGGAAGGGCTCAATAACATCGTGAAGCACGCCAGCGCCAGCGCGGTAACGCTCCAGGGCTGGCAGCAGGACGAGCGGCTGATGCTGGTGATCGAAGACGACGGCAGCGGTTTGCCGCCGGGGTCCGGGCAGCAGGGCTTTGGGCTTACCGGCATGCGTGAGCGCGTGACGGCGCTGGGCGGGACGCTCGCTATTTCCTGCACTCACGGCACGCGCGTCAGCGTTAGCCTGCCATTACGTTATGCCTGAGGGGCGAGCATGTTCAGTTTTTTAAAAGTCCCGGCAAGCGCTGCGCCGCTTAGCGAAAAAAGTGAGATTGATGCCCGCTACCGCTACTGGCGTCGTCATATCCTGATCACTATCTGGCTCGGCTACGCGCTGTTTTACTTTACCCGCAAAAGCTTTAACGCCGCCGCGCCAGAAATCCTCGCCACCGGCGTGATGGAGCGCACCGATATCGGCCTGCTGGCGACGCTGTTTTACATCACCTACGGCCTGTCGAAGTTCTTCTCCGGGATTGTCAGTGACTTTTCCAATGCCCGTTACTTTATGGGCATCGGGCTGATAGCTACCGGCATTGTGAATATTCTGTTTGGCTTCTCGACCTCGCTTTGGGCGTTTGCGCTGCTGTGGGCGCTGAACGCCTTTTTCCAGGGCTGGGGATCGCCGGTTTGCGCCCGGCTGCTGACGGCGTGGTATTCCCGCAGCGAGCGCGGCGGCTGGTGGGCCGTCTGGAACACGGCGCACAACGTGGGCGGGGCGTTAATCCCGATCATCATGGGCGCTGCGGCGCTGCAGTACGGCTGGCGTGTCGGGATGATGATCGCCGGTGGCCTGGCGATTATCGCCGGGTTATTCCTCTGCTGGCGGCTACGCGACAGGCCGCAAACCGTGGGCTTGCCTGCGGTGGGTGACTGGCAGCATGACGCCCTGGAAATCGCCCAGCAGCAGGAAGGCGCGGGGCTGACGCGCAAAGAAATCCTCTACAAGTATGTGCTGGTTAACCCTTACATCTGGCTGCTCTCGCTGTGCTACGTGCTGGTGTATGTGGTGCGGGCGGCGATCAACGACTGGGGTAATCTTTATATGTCCGAAACGCTGGGGGTCGGGCTGGTTACCGCGAACTCGGCGGTGACCATGTTTGAGCTGGGCGGATTTATCGGTGCCCTGGTGGCGGGCTGGGGCTCGGACAAGCTGTTCAACGGCAACCGTGGCCCGATGAACCTGATCTTCGCGGCAGGCATTCTGCTTTCCGTGGGCTCGCTATGGCTGATGCCCTTTGCCAGCTACGTGATGCAGGCGGCCTGTTTCTTTACCACCGGCTTCTTCGTGTTTGGGCCGCAGATGCTGATCGGCATGGCGGCGGCAGAATGTTCGCACAAAGAGGCGGCGGGCGCGGCGACGGGGTTTGTCGGGCTGTTTGCCTATCTTGGCGCCTCGCTTTCCGGCTGGCCGCTGGCGCGGGTGATCGACATCTGGCACTGGAGCGGTTTCTTTGCCGTGATCGCGATTGCCGCCGGGATATCGGCTTTGCTACTGCTGCCGTTCTTGAACGCCCAGGCCCCGCGCGAGGCTAACGAAGCGTGATACTCCTCACCCTTTTGCGCCATAAAGGGCAAAACTAAGAAATTTTCCCGGTTCGGCCTGGACGCTGTCTCAGGCCAGTTTGCTCGCTGATTTTTACAATGCCTGCCATTAAGCAGGTATTCAAATCAGGAGTCATCCATGCTGGCCTTTCTAAACCAGGTGCGTAAGCCCACCCTGGATCTGCCGCTCGAAGTGCGGCGAAAAATGTGGTTCAAACCGTTCATGCAGTCGTATCTGGTAGTGTTTATTGGCTACCTGACGATGTACCTGATCCGCAAAAACTTTAACATCGCCCAGAACGACATGATCTCCACCTACGGGTTGAGCATGACACAGCTTGGGATGATCGGCCTCGGTTTCTCCATTACCTACGGCGTGGGCAAGACCCTGGTTTCTTATTACGCAGACGGGAAGAACACCAAGCAGTTCCTGCCGTTTATGCTGATCCTTTCCGCCATCTGTATGCTCGGCTTCAGCGCCAGCATGGGCGCAGGCTCGGTTAGCCTGTTCCTGATGATTGCTTTCTACGCTCTGAGCGGTTTCTTCCAGAGCACCGGCGGGTCGTGCAGCTACTCGACCATCACCAAGTGGACGCCACGCCGCAAGCGTGGCAGCTACCTGGGCATGTGGAACATCTCCCACAACCTCGGCGGCGCTGGCGCGGCCGGTGTGGCCCTGTTTGGCGCTAACTACCTGTTTAACGGCCACGTTATCGGGATGTTTATCTTCCCGTCCGTTATTGCCCTGATTGTCGGTTTTATTGCCCTGCGCTACGGCAGCGATTCCCCTGAGTCCTACGGCCTCGGCACCGCCGAAGAGCTGTTTGGCGAAGAGGTCAGCGAAGAAGACAAAGAAGCCGAAGACAATTCGATGACCAAATGGCAGATCTTTGTTGAGTACGTGCTGAAAAACAAAGTGATCTGGCTGCTGTGCTTCTCCAACATCTTCCTGTACGTGGTGCGTATCGGTATCGACCAGTGGTCCACCGTGTATGCTTTCCAGGAGCTGAAACTCTCCAAAGAAGTGGCGATTCAGGGCTTCACCCTGTTTGAAGTGGGCGCGCTGGTTGGCACGCTGCTGTGGGGCTGGCTGTCTGACCTTGCCAATGGCCGTCGTGCGCTGGTGGCCTGCGTAGCGCTGGCATTGATCATCGCCACGCTGGGCGTGTACCAGCATGCCAGTAATCAGTACGTTTACCTGGCTTCGCTGTTTGCCCTTGGTTTCCTGGTCTTTGGCCCGCAGCTGCTGATCGGCGTGGCGGCAGTCGGCTTCGTGCCTAAGAAAGCTATCGGCGCGGCCGACGGCATCAAAGGCACCTTCGCTTACCTGATCGGCGACAGCTTCGCCAAGCTGGGCCTGGGGATGATTGCCGACGGGACGCCAATCTTCGGTCTCACCGGCTGGGCCGGCACGTTCGCTGCCCTGGATGCCGCCGCAATCGGCTGTATCGTGCTGATGGCCATCGTCGCCGTGTTTGAAGAGCGCAAAATTCGCCGCGAGAAAAAAATTCAGCAATTGAACATCGCTTAAGCGCATTCTGAACTGTTCCAGCCCGGCATAACGCCGGGCTTTTTTATGCCCGCGAATAACGCCAGCGCGAGGCATTACTGGGTAAAGTGATTGCGCTATACTGCCCGGCATTCATTGATAGCAAATTGTCGTTAAGCTGCCGGGTATTTAACTTCATGATTTGGATTATGTTAGCCACGCTTTGCGTGGTGTTTATTGTCGGCTTTCGGGTGATCACGTCGGATTCACGGCGGGCTATTCGCCGACTGAGTGAGCGGCTGGGGATCGACGTGGTGCCGGTTGAATCGATGATCGATCAAATGGGGAAAGCACAGGGCGACGCGTTTTTACAGTATTTGCACCGCCCGGATGAGTCCCATTTGCAAAATGCGGCGCAGGTTTTGCTGATTTGGCAGATGGTGATTGTCGACGGCAGCGATCAAAATCTCCAGCAGTGGTATCGAAGGCTGCAAAAAGCCCGGCTTGCCACACCGATTACTGACGCTCAGGTTCGCCTGGCACAGGGGTTTTTACGAGAGATGGAGCCGGAGAAGCCGGAGATCACGGCTTTTCAGATGCGCTATAACGGCTACTTCCAGCCTGAAGATGGCGTGCACTGGCTGCACTAGTGCACGCTGTTTCACAGAGAATTACAGCGTTTTGAGCATGGTGACTTCGCAATCCACATGGCCGGTGCAGCCTAGTGGGGCAGGAATATGCTCAAAGCCTAAATGTTCGTATAGCCCAACGGCTTCTTTCAGAAACGCGGTGGTTTCCAGGTAACAGCGCTTGAAGCCCTGATCCCGGGCGTGATCCAGCGCCTGCAGCGCCAGTTTCTTGGCTAATCCCTGGCCGCGAACTACCGGCAGGAAATACATTTTCTGCAGCTCACAAATGTCCGGCTCGCTACACGATAACGGCGCCACGCCGCCGCCCCCCACCACTTCGCCGTTGATTTCTACCACCCAGTACGCATGGCCTGGCTGGCTGTAGAGCTGATAAAGCTCGTCAAGATTAGGGTCGGCAACGGTGTAGCCTTTATCGGCGGTCAGGCCGTATTCGGCGGACACCTGGCGAATAACCCGGGCGATAGCCGAATTGTCTTCGGCAGCAATCCGGCGCAGCTGGAGCTTCACATCGACCGGGGCTGTGGTGTTCATCATGTGACTCATAGGCTTAGGGAAGGATAAAAGCAGTTAATAGCACTTCATTACGGAGGGCGCAAGCTGCATAAAAAACGCCCCACACCGAGGTGCGGGGCGAATTATGCCTGGGGCCGATTACAGCGCGGCGATAACGGCCTGCTGTTCAATCAGCTTCGCTTTGGCGTCGGCAAAGCCTTCGAGACGCTCACGCTCTTTGGCGACAACGTCAGCTGGCGCGCGGGCGACAAAGCCTTCGTTGGACAGTTTGCCTTCGATCTTGCCAATTTCGATTTCGATCTTCGCTACTTCTTTCACCAGACGCTCGATCTCAGCGGCTTTATCTACCAGACCGGCCATCGGGATCAGCAGCTCTGCGCCGTCGATAATCTTGGTCACGGAAACCGGACCTTTATCATCGACCGGCAGGATGGTGATGCTCTCCAGGCGAGCCAGATTTTGCAGGAAGGTGCGGTTTTCGCTCACGCGACGAATCGCTTCTTCGCTGCAGCCGCGCAGCAGTACGTCCAGACGTTTGCCTGGCGCGATGTTCATCTCGGCGCGAATGTTACGCACCGCGGTGATCACGTCCTTCAGCCATTCGGTATCTGCGAACGACGCTTCATCAACCTGAGACGCATCGTAGGCCGGGAATGACTGCAGCATAATAGTGTCTGCGGTGATGCCCTTCAGCACTTTCACGCGCTGCCAGATGGTTTCGGTGATGAATGGAATGATCGGATGCGCCAGGCGCAGCAGACCTTCGAGCACGTTCACCAGCGTATTGCGGGTGCCGCGCAGTTCGGCTTCAGAACCGCCGTTCATGACCGGCTTGGTCAGCTCCAGATACCAGTCACAGAACTGGTTCCAGGTGAACTCGTACAGGATGTTGGCGGCGATGTCGAAGCGGTAGCTGTCCAGCGCTTCACGGTATGCTTTCACGGTGCGGTTGAACTCGGCCAGGATCCAGCGATCGGCCAGAGACAGCACCATTTCGCCGCCGTTGAAGCCGCAATCCTGCTCTTCGGTGTTCATCAGCACGAAGCGGCTGGCGTTCCAAAGTTTGTTACAGAAGTTGCGGTAGCCTTCCAGGCGCTTCATGTCCCAGTTGATGTCGCGGCCAGTAGAGGCCAGCGCCGCTAGGGTGAAGCGCAGGGCGTCGGTGCCGTGCGGCTCGATGCCGTTCGGGAACTGTTTCTCGGTGCGCTTGCGGATTTTCTCCGCGAGCTGCGGCTGCATCATGTTGCCGGTACGTTTCTCCAGAAGATCTTCCAGAGAGATGCCGTCCACCATGTCCAGCGGGTCGATAACGTTGCCTTTGGATTTGGACATCTTCTGGCCTTCGTCATCGCGAATAAGGCCGGTCATGTAGACGGTCTTAAACGGCACCTGCGGCTTGCCGTCTTCATCTTTGATGAAGTGCATGGTCAGCATGATCATGCGGGCAATCCAGAAGAAGATGATGTCGAAGCCGCTGACCATAACGCTGGTCGGGTGGAAGGTGCGCAGCGCTTCGGTGTTTTCCGGCCAGCCCAGGGTGGAGAAGGTCCACAGGCCAGAGGAGAACCAGGTGTCCAGCACGTCTTCGTCCTGGTTCAACGCCACGTCGGCACCCAGGTTGTTTTCGGCGCGAACTTCCGCTTCGTTGCGGCCAACGTACACGTTGCCTTCCGCGTCGTACCAGGCCGGGATACGGTGACCCCACCACAGCTGACGGGAGATACACCAGTCCTGAATATCGCGCATCCAGGAGAAGTACATGTTTTCATACTGCTTAGGCACGAACTGGATGTCGCCCTGCTCAACGGCTTCTACCGCCACTTTTGCCAGCGGCGCGGTACGCACATACCACTGGTCGGTCAGCATTGGCTCAATAACCACGCCGCCGCGGTCGCCGTAAGGCACGGTCAGGTCGTGGGGTTTGATTTCATCCAGCAGGCCCATTGCATCGAACTTCGCGACCACGGCTTTACGTGCTGCAAAGCGCTCCAGTTTCTGGAATTCAGCCGGGATGTCGGAGGCGTAAACGGTGGACTCTTCGCCGTTGGTATCGAACACTTCTGCGGCTTCACGGATATCCCCGTCGAAGGTCAGAATGTTGATCATTGGCAACTGATGGCGGCGGCCAACTTCGTAGTCGTTAAAGTCGTGCGCCGGGGTGATTTTCACGCAGCCGGTGCCTTTTTCCATGTCCGCGTGCTCGTCGCCCACGATAGGAATGCGGCGGTTAACCAGCGGCAGTACCACGAATTTACCAATCAGGTCTTTATAACGCGGATCTTCCGGGTTAACGGCCACGCCGGTATCACCGAGAACGGTTTCCGGGCGGGTGGTGGCGACAATCAGGTAATCTTTACCGTCTGCGGTTTTGGCACCGTCGGCCAGCGGGTAACGCAGGTGCCACATGGAGCCTTTTGACTCGCGGTTTTCAACTTCGAGATCGGAAATCGCGGTACGCA
This sequence comes from Enterobacter sp. TMH.L2, assembly GCF_050847315.1. NCBI lineage: Bacteria > Pseudomonadati > Pseudomonadota > Gammaproteobacteria > Enterobacterales > Enterobacteriaceae > Enterobacter > Enterobacter sp. TMH.L2. Next base: position 421,649 of record NZ_CP193791.1, read on the forward strand.
GTTTCGGGTCCCAGTTGACCAGGCGCTTGCCGCGGTAAATCAGGTCTTCTTTATAGAGACGGACGAACACTTCTTTCACCGCGTTGGACAGGCCTTCGTCCATGGTGAAGCGCTCGCGCTCCCAGTCTACGGAGTTACCGAGACGACGCATCTGACGGGTAATGGTGCCGCCGGATTCTGCCTTCCACTGCCAGATTTTGTCGATGAACGCATCGCGGCCGTAATCGTGGCGGGTTTTGCCTTCTTCGGCGGCGATTTTACGTTCTACAACCATCTGCGTTGCGATACCGGCGTGGTCGGTGCCCGCCTGCCACAGGGTGTTTTTGCCCTGCATGCGCTGGTAACGGATCATGGTATCCATGATGGTTTGCTGGAAGGCGTGACCCATATGCAAACTGCCGGTGACGTTCGGCGGTGGGATCATGATGCAGAAGCTTTCCTGGCTGGTGTCGCCATTCGGTTTGAAGTAGCCCTGCTGTTCCCAGTGCTCGTAAAGCGGCTGTTCGATATCTTGCGGGTTATATGTCTTTTCCATTGTCTGCTATGTCGTTCCCGGCGGGGTATAGGTCGCCGTAGTCAAGTGGAAACCGGCAACGCGGTACGCTTTGTAGCGCTCGCGGGCCAGTTGTTTCTGGGATTCTTCGTAAGGTACGAAGTCTATCACTTCCAGGAAAGCGGTGGCAAAATCTGCGAACTGTGGCAGCAGGCTAATCAGCAAATCCCGGGGGGCGCTGCCGCGGCGCTGAGGCCATGCCAGCTCAACCGGCGCGCCGTAGCGTGGGCCTTCACCAGCCAGATTGTGCGGGACGAATGCCTGAGCATCTCGCTGCCAGAGCGCTTCGTCGAGGCGAATCGCCTGCTGCTCGTTTTCGCAGGCGACCAGTACCCGCTTGCCTGCACGGAATCCATCCGCAGCCAGCTCGCACACCAGCTGTTCCACGGCACTTAGCCCTTCGGCATGAGTGTCGTTATCCAGCAGGTAAAACGTTGCGTTTTTCATGAGACCAGCTTGTTAAGTTGAATGTTGTTGCCCCTCACCCTAACCCTCTCCCCAGAGGGGCGAGGGAACCAAACGGCGTTTTTTATGCCCGTCCGGGGTGAGGGTAAAGCTTTACGCTTACTCTTCGCCGTTAAACCCGGAACGGTTCAACAGGAACTGGGACAGCAGGGCGACAGGGCGGCCAGTTGCGCCTTTTGCCTTGCCGGAGCGCCATGCGGTGCCGGCGATGTCCAGGTGAGCCCAGTTGTACTTGCGGGTAAAGCGAGACAGGAAGCACGCCGCCGTAATCGCGCCACCAGGACGGCCGCCAATGTTTGCCATATCGGCAAAGTTGGACTCCAGCTGTTCCTGATACTCGTCACCCAGCGGCAGACGCCATGCGCGGTCACCGGCTTGCTCAGACGCGCTTATCAGCTCGTGCGCCAGCGGATTGTGATTCGACATCAGGCCGGTGATGTGATGGCCAAGGGCGATTACGCAGGCGCCGGTCAGCGTTGCGACGTCGATAACCACTTCTGGCTCGAAGCGCTCGACGTAGGTCAGCACGTCACACAGCACCAGACGGCCTTCGGCATCGGTATTTAGCACTTCAACGGTCTGGCCGGACATCGTCGTCAGCACATCACCCGGGCGATAAGCGCGCCCGCCTGGCATATTTTCACAACCGGCAAGGACGCCAATGACGTTCACCGGCAGGTTCAGCTCCGCCACCATGCGCATCACGCCGTAAACGGAAGCCGCGCCGCACATGTCGTACTTCATCTCATCCATGCCTTCGGCAGGTTTGATGGAGATACCGCCGGAGTCAAAGGTTAAGCCTTTGCCAACCAGCACAATCGGACGAGCATCCGGGGAGGCATTGCCTTTATATTCAATCACCGACATCAGTGATTCGTTCTGCGAGCCTTCGCCTACCGCGAGATAGGAGTGCATGCCCAGCTCTTTCATCTGCTGTTCGCCAATCACGCGGGTGACCACGTTTTTGCTGAACGAGTCCGCCAGTTGACGAGCCTGAGAAGCCAGGTAAGCGGCGTTACAGATGTTTGGCGGCATGTTGCCGAGATCTTTCGCGGCTTTGATGCCGGACGCGATAGCCAGGCCGTGCTGAATGGCGCGCTCACCGCTGGTCAACTCACGACGAGTTGGCACGTTGAACACCATTTTACGCAGCGGACGGCGTGGTTCGGTTTTGTTGGTTTTCAGCTGATCGAAGCTGTACAGCGTCTCTTTAGCTGTCTCAACCGCCTGGCGTACTTTCCAGTAGGTGTTACGGCCTTTGACGTGCAGTTCGGTCAGAAAGCAAACGGCTTCCATTGAGCCGGTGTCGTTGAGCGTGTTGATGGTTTTCTGAATCACCTGCTTGTACTGGCGCTCATCAAGCTCGCGCTCTTTGCCGCAGCCAATCAACAGAATGCGTTCAGACAGCACGTTCGGTACGTGGTGAAGCAATAAGGTTTGCCCTGGTTTTCCTTCCAGCTCACCACGGCGCAGAAGCGCGCTGATGTAGCCATCGCTGATTTTATCGAGTTGTTCTGCGATCGGGGACAGGCGACGCGGTTCAAAGACTCCCACAACGATGCAGGCACTACGCTGTTTCTCGGGGCTACCGCTTTTTACACTGAACTCCATGCACTACGCTCCTGAATCTTAAAGACAACGGCGGGGGCTACAGGCTAGAATTGCAAGCTTTCGTAACTCATCTCCGCTGTTGCGATGACTTCGTGTTAATCTTAACGAATGGATTTACGTTTTCTATTGTGTCTGAACATCGTCCCGTAATGCGAGTTCGCCGGGCTATCTAATCTTAGCGATGTTTTCGACGATTAAAGAGAATAAATGACGTATAAGCGATGAAACAAGCGATTTTCCTGCAAAAAGACTCGTTTCTACAGGCGTATTTAATGTGATTATCATAAAGTATCTGGTTCGGGAGACGCTTAAGAGCCAACTGGCGATCCTTTTCATCCTGCTGCTGATTTTCTTTGCTCAGAAGCTGGTTAGGATCCTCGGTGCTGCGGCCGACGGCGAAATCCCGACAAATCTGGTTTTATCTTTGCTGGGTTTAGGTGTGCCTGAAATGGCGCAGCTAATCCTTCCCCTGAGCCTTTTCCTCGGCTTACTGATGACGCTCGGCCGCTTGTACACCGAGAGTGAAATCACGGTAATGCATGCCTGCGGTCTGAGTAAAGCAGTACTGGTCAAAGCCGCGATGGTTCTCGCACTCTTCACCGGAATTGTGGCCACCGTAAACGTGATGTGGCTGAACCCGTGGTCCGCTCGTCACCAGGACGAAGTGCTGGCTGAAGCCAGAGCGAACCCTGGTGTGGCTGCCCTGGCGCAAGGGCAGTTCCAGGTGGCGACCAACGGCAGCGCGGTGCTGTTTATCGAAAGCGTGCAGGGCAAAACATTCAACGATGTTTTCCTTGTTCAGGTGCGTCCGAAGGGCAATACACGTCCTTCCGTGGTGGTCGCGGACTCTGGCCAAATCTTCCAGCGCCCGGACGGCACGCAGATTGTTAAGCTGAATACGGGCACGCGCTTTGAAGGAACCTCAACGCTGCGCGATTTCCGTATTACAGATTTTAAAGACTACCAGGCCGTGGTGGGCCATCAGGCGGTGATGCTTGATCCCTCCGATATCAGCCAAATGAGCATGACCGAATTGTGGAAGAATCCGGAGCCTTCTGCGCGAGCCGAGCTGCACTGGCGCCTGACGCTCATCATGTCGGTGGTGATTATGGCCCTGATGGTAGTCCCGCTGAGCGTGGTGAACCCGCGTCAGGGGCGGGTGCTGTCGATGCTTCCAGCCATGCTGCTCTATCTGGTCTTCTTCCTGCTGCAAAGCTCTTTGCGTTCCAGCGGGTCAAAGGAAAAGCTGGACCCGATGATTTGGATGTGGGCGGTCAACCTGGCGTACCTGGCGCTGGCCGTTGCCCTGAACCTGTGGGATACGGTACCGATGCGCAAAGTGCGTGCCCGCTTTAGCTATAAAGGAGCGGCTTAAATGTTTGGCGTACTTGACCGTTACATCGGTAAAACCATCTTAAACACCATCATGATGACGCTGTTTATGCTGGTGTCGCTGTCGGGAATCATTAAGTTCGTTGACCAGTTGAAAAAAACGGGCCAGGGTTCTTATTCCGCAGCGGGTGCGGGGATGTACACCCTGCTCAGCGTGCCAAAAGATGTTCAGATCTTCTTCCCGATGGCCGCGTTATTAGGCGCGCTGCTGGGGCTGGGGATGCTGGCTCAGCGCAGTGAGCTGGTGGTGATGCAGGCGTCCGGCTTTACGCGTATGCAAATCGCTTCCTCGGTAATGAAAACCGCGATTCCGCTGGTTCTGCTGACAATGGCAATCGGCGAGTGGGTTGCCCCGCAGGGCGATCAAATGGCGCGTAATTACCGTGCGCAAATGCTGCTTGGCGGCTCATTGCTGTCCACAACCAACTCCATTTGGGCGAAAGACGGCCATGACTTCGTATATATCGATCACGTCAACAGCGAGACAGAAATTGCCGGCATCATGATTTACCACTTCAACGGTGAGCGCCGCCTGCTTTCGGTTCGCAATGCCGCGGCGGCGAAGTATGACGCTGAGCATAAAGTCTGGCGCCTGTCGCAGGTTGACGAGTCAAATCTTTCCGATCCAAAGCAGATTACCGGGTCGCAAACCGTGAGCGGGGAATGGAAAACCAACCTGACGCCCGACAAGCTTGGCGTGGTTGCGCTTGATCCTGACTCGCTGTCGATCAGTGGGCTTTATGATTACATCAAGTACCTGAAAACCAGCGGCCAGGACTCCCGACGCTACCAGTTGAATATGTGGAGCAAGATTTTCGCCCCGGTCTCGGTGGCGGTAATGATGCTAATGGCGCTGTCGTTCATCTTTGGCCCGCTGCGTAGCGTGCCGATGGGCGTACGAGTGGTGACGGGGATAAGCTTCGGTTTTATTTTCTACGTGTTGGATCAGGTGTTTGGCCCGCTAACGCTGGTGTACAACATTCCGCCGATTCTGGGGGCGCTACTGCCTAGCGTGACCTTCCTGCTGATCAGCCTCTGGATGCTGACGAAAAGAGCGGGATAAGTTTACCCTCACCCTAACCCTCTCCCTAAAAGGGAGAGGGGATCTCACTGATACTCTTCTGTGTTTCTTGCCTTTTAGTGTTTCTTTCCCCCTCTCCCTTTGGGAGAGGGCCGGGGTGAGGGAAATCAGTGAATAAACATCACCGACACACACAAGATCCCGATAATCAGCGTCAACAGATTCGCCAGCGAACGCCAAGGCTTAAGCGCGGGCACGAGATATGTCGACAGGGTTGGCATAATAAACAGAATCAGTGCGATAAGGGGCCCGCTGATGGCGTAAATCATCGCCAGCGCATTCGGGTTGATATAGCACACCACGAAGGTCAGCAGCGAAATCAGGGTAATAGACAGCGCCCGGCAGAAGGCCCGGCTTCGGTTCATACCTGCCGCGCCCAGCGTGGACTTAACAATCGCCGTCGCCCCTTCAATCACCCCGAAATAGGTGCCCAGGAACGACTTGGACATCGCCACTATCGCAACGATAAAGCCTGAAATACCCAGCCAGGCCGGCGTACCCGGCACCATCGACAGCGCCGACAGGATGGTCAGGCCTTGCGCCTTCGCCGCTGTAATATCCTGAGCCGGAATAGACAGGAAGCAGCTAAACACGAAGAACAGCACGCTGCAGCAAATCACAAAATAGGCGACGCGCATGATTTTCTTGCTGTTATTCATCGCGCTTTCGCCGTGGCTTTCGCGCTGCGCTACGGCAAAAGTAGAAATAATGGGCGTGTGGCTGAAGGCGAAGACCATCACCGGAATCGACATCCAGATCTCACCCAACGCGTGGCGGTCGAGGACTAAGCCCTCGGTCAGTAAGGAAGTCTGCCAGCTGCTGGTCAAATAGAGGGATAAAAACAGGAAGTAGGCAATCAGCGGGAAAACCAGGAATCCCATCACTTTGATGGTGACTTGCCGCCCCATCAGGAAGATCAGGTTCAGCGCCGCAACGACGCCAAGGCTAACCAGCACTCTGATTGTGGTCGTAATCGGCCCGTGTTTGGCTAACTGCTCGATGAGCGAATTGGTAATCGCGACGGCATAAATCAGGATCACCACAAAAAACGCGACGAAGTAGAGCCCGGTGATCAGGTTGCCGATTGTTTTGCCGTAGTAGTGGGTCACGGCGCTGGTGATGCCGCCGCTGCCTGGAGTTTTTGCCGACAGGATAAACTGGCAGAGCGCCCGGTGCGGCCAGTAGGTCAGCGGGTAGGCGATCAATGCCGTAAGAAGCAGAACGATGGCGCCGGCTGAGCCGAGCTGAATAGGGAGAAAAAGGGTTCCTGCGCCAACGGCAGTACCATATAAGGCGAAACTCCACAAAGTTTCTTCTTTTGTCCAGAATTTGCGCATTATTTAATCTTTTCTTCTGACTGATTTCCAAAAACCGGCGTAATCTAGCACAAAACTGACCTGGTGAGTCATGTGGCTGTTATTGCAGAGGTTATTACCCTCACCCCGGCCCTTTCCCTGGAAGGGAGAGGGGGAAAGAAAGAAGCACTGGCTCAATTGAACGGGCAGAAAGAGAAAGATCCCCTCTCCCTTGAGGGAGAGGGTCAGGGTGAGGGGGAAATCGCAGAGCCTACCGCTTACGCCCCCCCATAATGCTGCCCAGTACGCCGCGAATAATCTGGTTCGTTACCTGCCTGGCCGCACTCTTTGCCATCGTCTGCACCACGCCATCGCGCTTGCCGCCTCGTGGCCCGGTGCTGCCGAACAGAATATCCTTCAACCCGCCGAGAATTCCGTCATCCACCGCCACGCCCTGACCTTTGGCCGGTGGCGCGTCCTGCTGCTCTCCCGCGGCCTGCACGCCTTTTTGAAGGATCTCGTAGGCCGATTCCCGGTCAATCACTTCGTCATATTTGCCGTACAGCGGGGAGTGATTCAGCAGGCCGTTACGCTCGTCGTCCGTCACCGGCCCCATGCGCGAACAAGGGGCGATCACCATCGCGCGCTCGACCACAGTCGGGCTGCCTTTGGCGTCGAGGAAGGAGATTAGCGCCTCGCCGGTGCCCAGTTCCTGAATAGCCTTTTCAGTATCGAAAGCCGGATTCGCTCGCATGGTTTGCGCCGCCGCTTTTACCGCCTTCTGATCTTTGGGCGTAAAGGCACGCAGGGCGTGCTGGACGCGGTTACCCAACTGGCCAAGCACAATGTCGGGCACATCGGCAGGGTTTTGCGTCACGAAGTACACGCCGACGCCTTTGGAGCGGATCAGCCTGATCACCTGCTCGATTTTATCCAGCAGAACCTGCGGAGCGTCGTTAAACAGCAAATGCGCTTCGTCAAAGAAAAACACCAGTTTCGGCTTGTCGAGATCGCCCGCTTCCGGCAACTGCTCATAAAGCTCGGACAGCATCCACAGCAGGCTGGCGGCGTACAGCTTCGGCATCTGGTAGAGCTTTTCCGCCGACAGAATATTGATGATCCCTTTGCCGTTTGCGTCGGTACGCATCCAGTCTTTGATATCCAGCATCGGCTCGCCGAAGAAATACTCCGCGCCCTGCTGCTCAAGAGAAAGCAGCCCGCGCTGAATGGCCCCGACGGAAGCGCTGCTGATATTGCCGTACTGCGTCTGGAAGGCTTTGGCGTTATCACCGATGTACTGAGTCAGGGCGCGCAGGTCTTTAAAGTCCAGCAGCGGCAGGCCCTGGTCGTCCGAAATGCGGAAAATGATCTGCAGCACGCCGCTTTGCACATCATTCAGGTTCAGCAGCCGTGCCAGCAGCAAAGGCCCGAGATCGCAGACGGTGGCGCGAACAGGATGCCCTTTCTCGCCGAAGATATCCCACAGCACCACCGGATTGCCGTGCGGCGACCAGTCCGTCACGCCGATATTGGCAAGCCTGGCGAGGAGCTTCTCAGACTCGGCACCTTCTTCGGCCACGCCGGTTAAATCTCCCTTCACGTCGGCCATAAACACCGGCACGCCAATCTCTGAGAAGGACTCAGCCAGCTTCTGCAGCGTCACGGTTTTGCCCGTCCCGGTTGCGCCGGTGATCAACCCGTGGCGGTTCGCCATGTTGGGCAAAATATGCAGTTCAGTCTCTTTGGTTCTGGCAATCAGCAGTGGTTCAGTCATGAGCGTTTCCCTGTGGCAACATTTGTCTAAAGCATAGCCTTCCGCACGAATTGAGCATCAGGATCTTCCCATGTTTACCCCCTCGGCCCGGCGAAGGTCTATGCTTGGCAGATCTCTTACACAACCAGGGAAAGCTATGTCCAGATTCTTTTATAACGATCGCAAGCAGTTGGTTAACGATGCCATCGAAGGCGTCATTGTCAGTTCCCGCTACCGCAACCTTGTGCGGCTGGATATCGACCCGGCCATCCGAGTGGTGGCCCGCAGCGACTGGGACAAAAGCAAAGTGGCGATCATTTCCGGCGGCGGCTCCGGCCACGAACCCGCACATGTGGGCTTCGTCGGCAAAGGTATGCTTACCGCGGCGGTGTGCGGCGACCTGTTTGCCTCCCCGAGCGTGGATGCGGTGCTGAACGCCATTGTCGGCGTCACCGGGGATCGCGGCTGCCTGCTGATCGTCAAAAACTACACCGGCGACAGGCTGAACTTCGGCCTGGCCGCCGAGAAAGCAAAAAAGCACGGGCTGAAGGTCGAGATGGTGATCGTCGGCGACGATATTTCGCTGCCGGATAACAAACAGCCGCGCGGCATCGCTGGCACAGCGCTGGTGCACAAAATTGCGGGCTATGCCGCAGAGCAGGGCAAATCTCTCGGCGACGTGCGGGACATCGCGCAAAAGGCCTGCGACAGCATTGCCAGCATGGGCGTGGCGATGCAAACCTGTAACCTGCCGGGCAGCGATGATGCAGAAGGGCGCATTAAAGGCGGCCACGTCGAGCTTGGGTTGGGCATTCACGGAGAGCCGGGTGCCAGCACCGTGGATACCCAAAACAGCAAAGAAGTGATTGCCACGCTGGTGAAGCAACTGCGCAAAGCGACAGGCAAAGAGAGCGACCTGGCGGTGCTGATCAACAACCTCGGCGGCGTTTCCTCGCTAGAAATGGCGCTCCTGACCAAAGAGCTGATGCATTCGGATCTCGGTTCTCAGATTAAATATCTGATCGGCCCCGCGCCGCTGGTCAGCGCCCTGGACATGAAAGGCTTCTCGCTCTCCGCCATCAAGCTGAGCCCGGACTTTATTCAGGCGCTTGAATCTGACGTGGAAACCGCAGGCTGGCAGCCGATGGTGAAATACCACCCGATGCCGGAGCAGAAGCAGGCGGTTATCCGCGAAGACCACGCGATAAAACCTTCCGCTAACGACGAGGTGAAAGCCCAGGTAGCAAGCGTGACCCAAACGCTGATCGCCCAGGAGAACCACCTTAACGCTCTGGACGCCAAAGTGGGCGACGGTGACACCGGCTCCACCTTTGCTGAAGGCGCGCGCGACATCGCCAACCTGAACGACAAAGGCAAGCTGCCGCTGAACGATACCGCCGCGCTGCTGGGCCTTGTAGGCGAACGACTGGCAACCGTGATGGGCGGCTCCAGCGGTGTGCTGATGTCGATCTTCTTCACCGCCGCCGGGCAAAAAGTCAGTGAGAAGCAGCCGCTGGCGGAGTCTCTGCTGTTTGGCCTGGCGCAGATGAAGCGCTACGGCGGGGCGGATCTGGGCGACAGAACGTTAATCGACGCCCTGCAGCCAGCGCTGGAAGCGCTGAGGGATAAAGACCTGAAAGCCGCCGCGAAGGCAGCAGAGAAGGGCGCGGCCGACACGGCGAAGATGCAAAAAGCCAACGCCGGGCGTTCGTCCTATGTGAACAGCGACAACCTCGATGGCGTGAAAGATCCGGGGGCGGTCGCCGTGGCTGAGGTATTTGCCGGTCTGGTTAAGTGACTAAAAAGGCTCCCGAGGGAGCCTTTTTTACATCAGAAATCCGCTTTCAACACCACGCGGTAGCGGGCTTTGCCGTCGCGCACATGCTGGATGGCTTCGTTGATTTTCGACATCGGGTACAGCTCGATCTGCGGCTGCACCTTCGCCCGGCCCGCCAGCTTCATCAGCGAACGTAGCTCGTGCGGGGAGCCGGTTGCCGACCCGGAGAGGCTGCGGTCCCCGGCAATCAGGGTGAAGGCCGGCACCTCGAACGGCTTCATGACTGCGCCAACCGTGTGGAAGTTGCCACCGTACGCCAGCGCCTTGAAGTACGGCATCCAGTCCAGGTCGACGTTGACGGTGTTGATGATCAGATCAAACTGGCCTGCCAGCGCGGTTAACGCGGCCGGATCGCGGCTGTTCACCACTTTATCTGCACCCATCGCCAGTACTTCTTCTTTTTTGGACGGGTTAGAGCTGAACGCCGTCACCTCGCAGCCCATGGCGTGCAGCAGCTTGATAGCGATGTGCCCGAGGCCACCGATGCCGATCACGCCCACGCGGCTGGTGGCGGTGATGTGGTGCATCAGCAGCGGTTTAAACACTGTAATGCCGCCGCACAGCAGCGGCCCGGCGGATTCGATATCAATAGAATCCGGCAGCGGGATTACCCATTGCCAGTCCGCGCGAATTTTGTCGGCGAAGCCACCGTGGTTTACGATGGTCGGCACGCTGCCTTCCTGGCAGTTTATCTGGCTGCCGCTGATACACGCATCGCAGTGGCCACAGCTTCTTGCCGTCCAGCCGATGCCGACGCGTTGGCCAACTTTTAGCCCTTTGTTCTGTGCCGCCGACCCCAGCGCGTGCACGCGGCCAATCACCTCATGCCCGGCGACCAGCGGATACTGCGAGAACCCCCATTCGTTGTCGATCATCGACAAATCCGAATGGCAGATACCGCAGTACTCGACTTTTACCTCGACATCTTCCGGCAGCAGATCGCCCGCGTCGAAATCCTGAAGCGCCAGCTCCGCACCGGCCTTCGGCGCGGCATAACTTTTGATAACAGACATCGCTCTTCCTCCATATTGGCTCTGCAACCAGTGTAGAACATTGGGGGGAGGAGCGACCTGGTGGAATGTGCCCAGGAGGGTTAAAGCTTTACCCAGCCGCCGCCCTGTTCCGCCGAAGCGTAGAGCGCGGCGACGATCTGCTGCACGACATAACCCTGTTCGGCATCGGCCACCATGGCTGCTTCGCCCTGAACGTGGCGGACAAAGTTTTCCATGGCGCGGAAATGGCGGCGATCGTCGGCGGCCTCCCGATGCTGGAGCGTTTCCAGCTTGCCGTCGCGGTCGTGATAAATATGCGCCGGGAACAGCGTGGCACCGGCGCGTTCGCCGCAGAACTCAACGTTCATTTGCGAGGTTTCTTCCACGTTGAGAATAAAAGAGGTGTCCAGGCGTAGAATTCCGCCGCCCTCGAACTCCACCACGCCGAACAGCGCGTCTTCCACCGTATAAAGCGCCGGATCCCACTCGCCAAATTGCCCGCTGTTTTTCGTGTTGCCCAGCCTACGGAAGCTGTGGGCCATCACCCGCGTTACTTTGGGGAAGCCGAGCACATAAAGCGCGGCGTCCAGCATGTGAATGCCGAGATCGATCAGCGGGCCACCGCCCTGCGAATCCTTGCTGATGAAATTCCCCCACGACGGCACGCCGCTGCGGCGCAGCGCTTTGGCCGTGGTGACATAGACATCCCCCAGCGCCCCGGCCTGAACCTGCTCGCGCAGCAGGGCGCTGTCCAGCGCAAATCGATGATGGAAATTGTAGGCCAGTACCCGGTTGGCCTTTTTCGCCGCTCGCCGCATCTCGTCGGCCTGTTCCACCGTCATCGCCGGAGGCTTCTCGCACAACACATGGCAACCCGCCTCCAGAGCCTGCATCACGTACTCATAGTGCAGAATATTGGGCGAGCAAACGCTGACGATCTCCGGCTTCGCCTCACGTAGCATCTGCCCGACATCGTCATACGCCGCGGGGATATTTAACTTATCCGCAAATGCCTGAGTACGCGCCAGATCGCGCCCGCAGGCAGCCACCAAAGCCAGAGAAGGATTAGTCGCATAGTAAGCCGCGTGCACGTTCTCGGCGATCTGCCCCGGCCCGATGATGGCGACTCGCATGGGGGGAGTGGGATTGGACATGGGGGCTCCATTGTGTGGCCATGCTGAAAGCAAATCACATCGCAAACGAGCGGGAATGTAAACCGTAGAGTTGTTCATGGATGGGGAAATGAGGAAAACGGCAGGTCGCTGAAAAATTCAGCACTTAACGCCACTTACGCACAGCGCCGCTTGCAAGGCCGCCAGCGACAGGTATAATCCACAACGTTTCCGCATACCCCTTCAGTGCCGAAGTGGCGAAATCGGTAGACGCAGTTGATTCAAAATCAACCGTAGAAATACGTGCCGGTTCGAGTCCGGCCTTCGGCACCATCGATATGCAAATGAAAGCTACCTACGGGTGGCTTTTTTTGTGTCTGAGAATTAGAAATTATCCTTGTTTTATTATTACACTGGAAATAATTATTCTTAACTAATGTGTTCAATAAATAATGCTTATATGTGACTTCAGAAAGTCAACTACTTAATTTAGTAGTTGGTACTAGTAATTACATAATAATTTCCGCAGTAATGGAAATTATGAATATCACTTTTAATGTTCAAGGGATTAGTGGTTTTCTGTAATGAATTAAGTAAAAGTTCTATGGAGATCATTAATTAGCTCGTATAAAATAGGCGAATTCTTACTTTAGAGAACATGAAGTTATGTGCGCGATCACATTACGTAAAGCGTTAGGTGTACTTGCGAAGTCATCTTCGTTTTCAGTTACTACGGTGACAGATCGACAAAAGGATGATTTCGATCAGTTAAAGGAACAACTTTTTGTTAAACAAGAGATTGAAACCGAATTACAACGCTATCTGGATGTTGCTAAACTCGGTGAAATCATTTTTTTGTGCGGTAGTAGCGGGGACGGAAAGTCCGAAATTTTAACCCGCTGTCAGTCCGATCCGCGTTATCAGCGGCGATTTATTTTCCATCTGGATGCCACTCATAGCTTTGCCCCTCGACAATCAGCCATTGATGCTTTGAATGAGTTATTTGCTAATCATCATCAGCAGTCGTCTCCATTGCTCATTGGCATCAACACCGGAATGCTTGCTAACTTTGCCCGAGAAGGCGCTGAATGCCATAAGGTGATCCGGTCTGCAATTGACTCATTTTTATCAGGGCAGCAGGATGCAAGCCGTCCTTACCGTAACGAGAATTGTTCTTTTTTTGATTTTGAACACTATCCTAAATTCCAGTTTAACGAAAATAAAAACTATTCATCATTTATTAAAACCTTATTAGATAACTTAACTCGTGACGATGATAATAATTTATTTCAGTTTATCTTTCGGCGCGATGAGTCAATTAATCCAGATCTAAAAGAGGTCGCAAACTTTAAATTGCTTTGCATGCCTGGCGTGCAGAATGTATTAATTACGCAGCTCTTTAAAGCGCGGTTGATTAAAGACCAGTTTGTTACAACCCGAGCGCTGCTAGATTTTTTGCATCATCTGCTGATGGGGCCTGGCTACTTATTTGATAACCTCTTCATCGGTGCAGAAAATGATCTGATTAAAAAAGTTTCCGATTTTGATCCTGCCAGATTGCACACCTATGAACTTGATCAGTTTGTTTTGCGCTATGAACTGGGGCTGGTTGACGCTGATCTCGATGGTTTTTTAGCCGCACTTGGGCCGTTGCACATTAAGTTTGATCGCCAGAGCGTTAAGCCCGGTGACGCAACCTCCTTGATCCGGCTTTTCTGGCTATTACAGCACGAATCGTTGGGTAATGATTATCATCGGAGATTTTCCGTGTTCTTTAACGAATCGTTGTTTGAACGTTACTCAGAAATCTGGCACTTGCATAGAAATTACACAGCAGCTCCGGAGCAAAAAAGATCACTGAATCGCTTCTATGCTTTTGAGCTTATCGCGGGTATCCAGCGCTATGCTAACCGCAAAGCTCCTGAATTAAGTATGCAAAAAGAAGAGTTCTTTTTGGGGGAGTTTGGTGGGGTAAAAATAACCGCACCGGTAGAGGTGAAGCCTGATTGGGATGCTATTCGTAATAAACATACGGCTCACCCAACTGGCTTCGATGTCTATTTAAAGGTGGGGCGAAATCCACTGCCGCATATCCATATCGGGCTTAATTTGTTCGAATTGTTGGACAAGTTGAATAATGGCTATCGTCCGAATAAATACGATAAAAATGCCATCGTGTTACTGGATGAAATTGTTGAGTTGATCGCGGAGCAGGCTAAATCCTGCAGCGAAATTAAATTTTATGATGGCAGACAACGGGTTTATCGTGCAAAGGCGGATGACGATATGATCACTATTAGCGGTATGGAGGGCTAGCAGAATGTACCCTATCGCAAACGAGTTAAAAGTGGGTAACAATCAACTGGATAGTTACCTGCCTGTGCGCAATAAAAATAACGATATTAGCTGGCAATTCGTCACCGGTCTGGTCCTTAGCTACGCCCTGAAACGCAAAATCGAAGCTTACGTTCCCGAACAATTCCGTGAAGATTGTAAAATACATCTGCAGGAGCTGCTTGATGAGCCTGCATTCTGGTCCGTGCTGGAACGGATGTATTTTTCCAGTCAGGATATTTTCCGTGTCTCCCCACTTTTTTTACTGTTCCACGCCCAGTTTAATGGTGAAAAAATAAGTGCGGGCTCAACGGCAGATAAACGACTTGGCACGCTGTTTGCCAATTTGATGGGAGATTTCAGCCTTAGTTATCCCATACAGGACAGACTGAACTTCATCGAGCAGCAAATGCTGAATAAGCTCAATGAAAAAATAAAGCTGTTGGGGAAAGGACCGTTTGCCGAAGAGCAACCGTATCTTCCGTATATGGTAACGTGTTTTCAGTCTGATCTGGCATTTCTGGCAGAACATCCACAGTACCTTTTACAGGAATTGACCAACACCCTCCGTTTGTACGCTTTTAGTTGGTGCGCTCAACTAGCGCTCAATCTGGACAACTGGCAGGATGGCGAACCACAAAGCAAATCACTGTTTTTTATTCTTGATAGCGAAAAAGCCAGCTCCGAACGGGAAAAGGTGAAACGTTATGGCTATAGGTTATTCGCCAGCCAGAGAGAAAAACTGTTCCCGATACTTTCCGCGTTGGAGGTGTTGCAGGTAAAAGGGGCGAAAAAACGCCCTCTCTGGCAGGTATATCAGGATTGTTTGAGTTATTCTGGCACCCCAAATCAAGTGTTAGATGAGCTTAATGATTACATACAAAAATTTATTAGTAAGGAAGAACGAGATCTTCCAGCTCGTGAACGCGCTACAAATCTGGAAAGTGCTTTCAAACAGCTATTATCCGTTGCCATCGAGCAATTCCAGGATAAAAAAACTAACCGTGCGGATATAAATAAGAACTACATTAACGAGCTGGAAAACCAGATTTGCACTGATTTCATTCAGGTCCGTGGTCGGGCAGGGAAAGTGCTGGTACTGAATCAGGATCGTCTTCTGTTACTGACCAATCTCACTGTGGGCAAAAATGACAAACTCCGCCTGCATGAACTGCTGCGTGGTTTTGAACAGCGCGGTTTTTATCTGGACAACCAGTCGGCGCAAACGCTGGTGGCGTTTTATGAACGCATGGGAAATGTAGAGCGAATGAGTGATAGTGGAGACGCCGTGTATGTCCGTAAAACAGTATGAAACCTATCTGGCAGAAACCTTTATTGAATGGGTAGGTGGCATCATTCAGCCCGGTGAGCGCTACCAGTTCAAATCTCCCGATCCCGATAATGCCCTAAAACTCTGGGAAGCATTCGTCTCTCTGGCGGACGGCAATCAGTTGGAAATTGCGCCAGGGCAATATATTGATTGCCTCCCCTGCAATGGTGTTCAGCTTATTCCTGTACTGCACGGAGCCGAGGCTCCAGCATTCACAGAAAACTACATTTCTCATTTGCGTGATGAAGTTGCAGGTCGCAGCGGCATTTTTGCCCAAACAGCGCTGTTGATTATTCACAACAGTATGCTCGATACCCTGATTAACAGCACCAAAGACGTAGCGGCACCGGATGCTATTTGGTACCCACAAACTTTCAGTCATCAACTGGAAAAGCTTATTACCACTGATAGTAACTGTTCGGAATTGTCCCGTTGTTTGCTGGAGGATCAACTGGCGACGGTACTGGATGAAGGCGCGACCGTATTTGGTTTCTCGTCGCTGTATCGCTTGCTGGATGATGGCAATCTGGATTTCTCCGAGCTTCATCTGTTTAAAGATGATGAACTACTGAACTATAGCCAGAAACAGCTACGCACACGACTGAATGAAAACCGGAAATTATATCGCCAGATAGAAGATAGTGTTGAACGCTACAGTGGGCAGCTGGAGAATGTGCTGCCTGAGTTTAGTTCAAAATTCATTCAGGAGCATTTTTATGATAAAGATGACTGGCGTGAGCTCGATTTCTCCGACTATAGGAAAGAGAAAGAACAGAATAGTGAACAAAAACTGGTGCTGGAGAACGTCTCAGTCGTAAACGGCGAGGTTTGGCGACGGGCGAAAAGCGCCAGTAAGGCAGGCAAACGTGACATCAGCCTGCTGGTGCAGGTGCAGCCAGGGCAATCAAAGGCTGAGCTGGAGTTCAGTTTTCAGGGTAATGATCTTCAGGATAACCAGGTAAGGATTGCCCATAATCGTCAGTTAAAGAATGCACCTTTCTGGCGTACCAGCCGGGCGGGCGGCAAGACTTCCCGCATTATGGCGTCGGTGCCTTTTGATGGGCATCCCTGCTTCTTTAGTCTCGAACTGACCAACCGTAATAATTCAGCCGAAGAGTATAAATTTCGCCTGTTATTGGTCGAACAGGGGCAATTCTGGCTAAACGATATTCAGCACTGCTACCGTGTTGAGCCAGGTAAAGATCAAATAACCCTGCAACTGGAAGATAACACGCTGCGTATTGCCGAGTCTGGCAACTTGATCTGTACTTTGGATGACGAGAGCGAAGACATCGACTGCCTGCATTATGCTCAGGTGAATTTTGAGACGCTGGCAAATCAAAGTGACCTGGTTCAGTTTGCGCTCGTTTCCGGTGATTCCCGTCTGTCGTTTAACATCGAGGGGCCGGGAGCAGAAGAAGGGCTAGCGTTGCCGTTGCTTTTTGACCAAAGTCGTTTCAATAAGTTGTTCAAAGAAGAGGGTAATGCAACCTGGAACCGACTAAAAGGGCGCATCATACTCGATAATACTGAACACAAGGTTGTAGGTGTACGCCAGCAGTTGTTGATACTGGAAGCCTCATTAATTGAGCAACGTCTGCTGGGTACGGGAAGTGACGATAGTGAGTTTGCGCTGGATGAACTTCTTGCCAGCTACCCCGATCTCCATAACGCCTATGAGCAGTTATTTGCCTACTATCATCGTCGTAACACACTACCGAGCCTGGTGTCGTGGTCAGCAGAATATCGCACACTGGTCAGCTACATTGTTACTACGTTTGAGCAGTCACTCCAGCAAATCGGCCAGAGCAGAGCGCTGACAGCGCACGAGAAACGTCTTCTGCATCTGGGGATCTGCCGCAATGATAGCCATGAGCGTCTCTCACCACTGCACCCATTAGTGCTGGCCTACCATCTACAACTGGCAGAAACTATCGTTGCGGAGTTGGAACAGCACGATTCGGCTTCATTTGCCACACTACCGCCGATCACTCTTGATCGCTTGATGGTTTCCGGGTTAATGCCGTTTGTTTACCACAGTGAGCATGAATACGCGCAACTACAGCCGGTGGAGGAAAACCGCTTCTGGATTGATGTGGTTCCTCAGCGACAGGTTAGTCATGACTACATTAAGCGTCTGGTAAAAGACAAACTCAATGAGTTCACAGACGCTTACGCCCGGTTGTTCCAGAGCGCTGAAAACAGTGCGTTGATTATCAATGCTATTAATCAAGGGAATGCAAAAGAATTGTTTCTGGGATTAGTAGAATATTTTAAGGAAGAAAAAGAGCACGCTATTTCGGTTCATGTGAACTGCTACGATGAACGTTTGCTACCAAATATGTTCGATCACTTTGCTGAAAGTGGTAGCTATGAGCAGCTTAAAAACGATCTCGATCTGAACAGCGGCGTATGGCGGGCGGAAGCCGATATGCTGATTGATTTGCTGCGTAGCCGGTTAACGTTCAGCAAGTTTGTCCTGCCGTCAGAAAGCGACAAGTTGGCCTATGCACATCTGGCATTTTTCACCAATACAGCACCTGTGGATTGCCGCCAGATCCGCATTGAAGATGCGTCCAGCGGGGTATTGTGTCATGGGTTGATCGCTGGGGAGGGGGCCGAAACGCAGGGGGATGCTTACTTTACCGCGTTTGGACTGCGTGATGTGGTTACTGAGTCCTACTGCGCCCTACGTCTTGCCCGACTAATCGGCTGCCTGTGGCAACCCGCACGTCAAAGCAACAGCCAGTATCATGGACAAGGGATCGGCCTGGCAGTGAGTGGCAATTTTAAACAGCTGCTCAATTACTCTTACAATAGCGCGCTCTGGACCACCATCATTGATCCTAAAGTCACCCTCGACTTTTTCACCAGTCAGAAAGATGTGGTGCTTATCCACTATTCTGACCAGTACACCAGTTGCGCAGGCTACGATGCCGTCACCGTCACGAAGCAGGTTGATTTGTTCCTGCGGTTGCTCCAGACCGGAAGCCAGTCAGGGCAACCTGCTGTTGATAGTCAGCATCTACTGGCTGAATTTAATGCCTTTAACGGTGAATGGCTGCTGAAAATGCTGCGCTCCAGTGAAAGGGAGCGTAAAGAGAAACATGGCATTATTGGTGCGTACAAATTTGTGCAATCCATGCTGCATCAGTCCGATATATGCTGGATTCCGTTATCGGTGGCCGAAATGATCCGCGTGTCCGGCAATGTCGGGCTGAAAATGAAAGAGAGTGATTTATCGAGAAATTTACAGGGTTATCGTAACGGTGCGATCTCTGATGATGTGCTCTTTGTTGGTTTCAAAGAAAACCGCCTCTATCTATTGCCTCTGGAAGTTAAAACCGGGGCGCGACCGGACTACAGCTATGCAGGCCAACAGGCTCGTGAGTTGAAACGCTACTTACAGCAGGACATTCTGGAACCACAAACGCTGGCATCACAATTGTACCGGGCGCTCTTTATTCGTCAGGTGCTGATGCAGGTGGAGAAACTGCGTCTGTACGGTGTGCTGGACAGCAACAAACTGGCTCCCTTGCTGGGTCGACGTGAATGGTGGTTAACGGGCGACTATCAGTTAGGTGAGTTGGCCGACTATGTGGACGGCTTCGTCGTGGCTCATGTGGACAGTGCAACCTGCTTCGATCTCTCTTATAAAGAGACAGCGGAGAATATTTTACAGATAGAAATCCCTTATTCACTGCTGCCTGCGTTGATTGCGGCGCAGGGGGATGAACCACCGTTGGCGGAACGTTACCGGGTGCCGGAAAAATACCGGCTTGAGCCTGAGTGTTATGCCAGTCCGTCACAACCCGAAGTCGTGGTAGAAGTCACAACACCGACTGCTGCACAGTCCATTTCGAAACCTGAGTCGGAGTCGTTACAGCCTGCTGTACCGGTGGCGACACCTGATATTAGCGATACTCCATTACAGGTCCTGTTTGGTCATGATGCTGTGCGTCAGAGCCCGTTACATTGGGAGCCAACCAACACCGCCAAGTTCATGAATACCAATACGGGCATTATTGGAACGATGGGCACCGGTAAAACCCAGTTTACTAAATCGCTGGTCACACAGTTGATGCGTAATCAGTCCTGTAACGTTGAAGGTAAACCTATTGGTTTGCTGATCTTCGACTACAAATCAGACTATGTGGACGAGGCTTTTATTGATGCTACGGGGGCCAAAAAGTACAAGTTATTTAAGCTGCCTTACAACCCCTTATCTCTTTTTGGCGACACGCCAATGTTACCAATCCACACCGCTGGTGGACTATCGGAAACGATGGCGAAAGCCTATGGGCTGGGCCATAAACAGCAGCTCAAATTAGAAAATCTGATTTTAGAATGCTACGAAGCGGCAGGTATTTCGGCGGAAGATCCGACAACATGGTCAAGGACTGCGCCGACAATTGAGGATGTATGGCAGCGCTTCCTCGATCAGGAGAAGGTTGAAGAAGATTCGCTTTACGCAGCACTTTCTAAACTGGCGCGTTACAAGATATTCGAGACTATCCCGGAGAAGATGACCAGCCTGTACGAATTGATTGACGGCGTCACCGTGATCGAACTGGCTGGTTACCCGCCAGAAGTGCAAAACCTGGTAGTCGCACTTACGTTGGATCTGTTTTACGCTCAGATGCAAAAGCGCGGTAAACCGGTGGTGCGGGGGGATTATCGTCAGCTCACAAAAATGATTCTGGTGGACGAAGCCGATAACTTTATGCGTCAGGATTTTTCCAGCCTCCGTAAGATCCTTAAAGAAGGCCGTGAGTATGGCGTTGGTGCGATCCTGTCAACGCAGGAGATCACTCACTTTAAGACCGGGGAAAATAATTATGCCTCTTATATTTTGACTTGGGTGATCCATCGTGTTTCTGAAATTAGGAACGCGGATATCAAGGCGGTATTTAACGTTGATGATAAAGGAGAGCAGGAATCTTTGATGGGGCAGATTCGGCAGCTTGAGAAGCATTTTAGCCTGTATGTTGATGGAGATAAGCAGGTTAAGAAGATGCGTGATAAGGCATTCTGGGAGTTAAATCATGAAAAATAAGATGTTTCGCCCGGCATATAGTGCTAAATCCTCTATTTCTTTCGGTAAGGGAGTCCAGTCATGGGGAAGGTGAGGCATAGTCCATGGGGGAGTGTCCTCAAAGAGTTATGGGGACGGATTGTTAACACATTTAATAGTATCTCTTTCATTGCTTTTTTTCTTGCAGGAATACTTTTTGTCGGTGGTGTTGGATTATGGCTTCCTTACTTGTCAGCAATAATATCTGGGGATGAAAATGCATCATTTTTTGAGAGTGTAAATGTTTTTACTTATTCGTTTGCTATACTTGGAACCTTATGTGTGGATGTGATCTTAAATAACCAAAAATCTACAAAGGATTTTTTAGGCTTAGGGATGATATTTGGTGTTCTTGCTCTTATTTGTTGTGTTGTTGGGTACTTAACAACAAAGACAGGAAGTTCATATTTATTGAATATTGGTACCCTTATTACATTGCTTATATTTATATGTGCTAATGTAAATGACGATAAGTTTGATAATGATACCTCTCGAGCCGAACCTGATCCTACTGGATATCAAGAGGCTGCCCTATCTAATATTAAAGATGGTGAAAGAAATGAATAAATTCCCAATGAAGTTGCCAGCAATTAAAGTAGAACAACCGTTAGGGGATTTTTATGTTGTATCGATTCCTGCTGAAGTTTTGCTAGAAGTATGCTATACAATTCGAGCTGAGATATTAGATGGTTATGAAGACCAATCTATCTCTCACGTTGGTACATTTATCAATAAATTAGTTGGTAACCAAAGGGTTACAACTAGGTCTCGGCTTGAGGAAATAAAGAGATATACTGAAACAGTAGATGCTAGTTTCCCAAACTCAATTATATTGGGTGTTAATTACTCTAGTAATGGAACTTTAGTTACAGATGAAGCTGTACGCTGGGATATAGAGCAAAAAGATAATGGTTTTTATTATCTTACGATTCCAACAGGAGAGAAATTAGCTTCTATTATTGATGGTCAACATCGAGTCTTTGGATTTACTAATTCAAACTGCAAAGATATGGAGTTGTTATGTTCAGTATATTTAGATCTCCCATTAGCTTATCATGGTAGAATCTTCACCAATATAAACATTAATCAAAGACGAGTGGATAAAAATCTAGCTTATAATCTATTCCAATTTGATATGGAACAAGGTGAGCCATCATCTTGGTCACCAGAAACTCTTGCAGTTTATTTCACTCGCGTTTTATCAGAAGATGAAAAATCACCACTTAGAGGAAAGATAAAACTAGGCGTCGTGAATGGAGGTTCAAATTCAACTATATCAATGGCATCAATAATTGATGGGATTTTATCATTAATTACAAGTAATCCAAAAACCGACAGAGATATATTGCAAACTAAAAAAGTTTCTGAAGGTCGTGATAGAAATATGCTGATGAGTATGCCATATAAAGCCCCTTTGAGAAAGTTATATATTGACAATAAAGATAAAACATTATTTGATATCATTTTAAATTTTCTTGAAGCTATTGTAAATAATCTATGGAAATATAATGTATTCAAAAAAACACTAGGTATACAGGCATGCTTTGATTTTCTTAAAATAATCTGCGAAGATGATGGCTATTTACACTTTGATATTAACGAATTGTTTGAAAAATCATCGCTTGTTAATTTTGACGATCCATTTTTTGGTGTTCAGTCAAAATTAAGGGTTAGAATTAAAAACACTCTTATTGTTGCTTCAGGAATAAAAATGCTGAGTGATTTGAATATAAAAAATGATGCGGATTATTCAGAGTACGAAAGACTATTAGCGGATATCTAAAAAATTACGCAATGCCGAAATTTTATTTTTGGCATTGCGTATAAGGTAAATAATAAGTTATAAGGCTTTAACTATCGATAATAATGTACGATAATTTCTTAATCCTGCAATTCCATCTTCAACATGCGATGCCCATGCCTTAATTACCTCCCTCTGCTCCAGTTGCGGATAAAGCATCTTTAAAATCAATTCCGTAGCTTGCAACGTTTCCCCTAGCCACGTAATTTTGTCCAACACCAGCGTACCATCCAGCTTCTTATTATCTCTCTCCGGCGAATAGCGAAACTCACTCTCTACCGAGCGGAAAAACGCCAGTCGGGCGGCAACATTGGGTGTAATCCCAGTATACCCTTTAAGCTTTTTAAGCTGATCTTCAGTCTGACGGCTAAGCGCCATTCGATTTGGGAGCATCAGATAGCCTCCTTAGTTAATTCCCAGAAATAACCAGGTTTCAGGGTCGATGATTTAGTATGTGCATTAAACACAATCTCATAAGCATGAGAGATATCATCACGCAACTGATCGACAAAATAGCGTTCATCTACTTCAGTATCGGTAGAAAGCAATACAACCTGATGACTGGCTTCAGGGAAGTAGTGATTAATCAATTTATCTCGATGTTGAGAGTCCAGACGACCCAATGGTGTATCAATGATCACTGGTAAATCACGGCCAGAGGTTTTCGCCAGCGCCTCAAGAATAGCAATTGCATAAATCTGTTTTTCACCAGCAGAAAGTAACTTACGGTTAATTACTGAGCCATTCTCATCAATTAATTCAACATCAAACGTTTGAGGGTTGATATGTGCACTAAGTTGTAAATCCTCTTTGCGAGCCAACTTACGGTAAGCAAGCTCGAAGTTTGTCGACAGCGTTTTTACCCGAGCCTGGGTTAATACATCACTGTAGCGATCGAGTAAATTTATCGTTTCCTGAGCATTCTTAAACGCACTGCTATAAATGTGCTGATAACGAGCGGCGTCATGCGCTTTTTGAATCTGGCGAACACAATCCAGTTGCTGCTGTTTTGTACGTTTAGCATCTTCCAGCAATGACCGATATTTCTGCAATTGGGTTTCGCGCTGCCTATCTAGGCCACGTAATTTTTCAAAGAGATCCATCAGCTGATCATCTTCAGGAGCGCGGGCAATATTAGCAGCCGCTTGTTCTAACTGTTGTTCAATCTCAGATAACTGTGTGCGATAAAGCTCAAAACGCTGCCATGCTCTTTTACTATCTATCTCAATAGACTGTTGAAGCATACCTGCTTCACGCTCAGAGATATCAAAGAGCAAATCACCTTTTGGTTTCGTTGCCATATAATCTTTTAGATTATCGGTAATCGCTTCAGCTGCTATTTTGCCAGTCCCTGCAGAACGAAATGCAATATCATTTCTGAGTTGCGTTAAAAACTGGCTCAGCTCTTTTTCAAAGCTTTTTGCCTGTTTAATCTGCGTTTCATCAGCAATTTGTTGCAGCAAACGAGACAAAATAGTGGGCGCAAGCGCATAAGGTAGCGAGCCATCGCATTCTTGTCTCAGTGCTTTTTCCAGATGTTCTTTATCTTTTAGCAGTGTTTCGACTTTCTGTTTTTCCTGCGCTTTAGTCTGGGCAAAAGCGCCCCCCTGAGCATTTAGCAAGCCTTCATAACGGGTTATATCTTTAGACAGAAACTCAATCCGCGATTTGGCAAAATCGGCGCTTTCCAGCAGTGCTTCTGTCTGGCAGGCTAATTCTTTACTCTGTTTTTCAAGCTCTGCAATCTGTTGTTGCTGAGAACTTGCTAGCTGACTGGATTGCTGACGCTTAACAAAAATCATTAAATCGTTACGCAGTTTAGAGATGAGATCCAGCCCCAATAAGCGTCGTACGGCAGTACGTAAAATATTACCGGATTCGTCCTCAGCAAGTTCTGCAATTTTCTCGCCATCGAAAAAGAACAAATCAGCAATGCCATGCGGAATTAACTCATTTAGAAATCCCTGGCACTGATCGTAATCCAGCTCACTGAGTGGCTGCCCATCCTGTTGCAGAGAGAGTCGGTCTTTTTTGCCCTTTTTCCATGCTCGCGTAACGGTAAATTCCGCTTCATGGCCGCCCTTATTGTAGGTGAAGGTCAATTCAACAGCTGCTTCTTCAGGTTGCTCATTATAGTACGCGCCGTTGTGAATTAACGAGCTAAGCTGCTCAATATATTCCTGTTGCTGAGTTGCAAGGCCAAATGCCAGCCGACCATACAACGCCAGACGGATCGCCGACAGAATCGACGTTTTTCCCGCACCGTTTAAACCACCAAACAGCACAATAGGGCGATGATTCACTTCTTGCGGGCGCTTTCTTGGCGCCAGATCAATGGTGTGAGTACCGTTAAATACCCGAAAATTATGTAATACTAGTTGTTTAATGAGCACGTTCGTTTTCCTCCTCGATTAAAACAGAGGATTCGCTGGAATCGACAATTCTGCGCTGTAAAACCTGAAGTTCAGCTTCCAGCCTAATGACTTCTTCCTGATGAATATCCCGGTCATTACGTTTTTGTAGCGCTGCCTGTTGCTGCTGTATTTCTTCGAGACTGCCCCAGTCCTGTTTTAGAATGGTACCGAGCTTGTCAAAAATTCCCTGACGGCGGCTTAGCCCTTCCATTGACACTTCCAATTCAATCAGCTTCATGACCATCTCGGGTGCAACGTCAAACCCCTGAGCTATCTGCACCAACAAATCTGCATCGCTGGCGTCAAAGCGAGACTGATCATCAACTACCCAGTCTAGATCCCGCTGATACACGTCACGGTAAATACCGGGTAATGTGTCATACCAGTCTGGTTCATTAGGATCTTTCAACCACTCCTGACGGATAGCGTGCAGCTCTGGCTGGGTAATTAGCGTAATCGTATGGCCTTGTGCATTTAAATCGCGCTCAATCTCCAGCAACTCTTTCAGCCACTGCTGGCGATATTTAAGCCAGTAGGGGCCGGGAACATGCTTACGCTCGGCACTAATTTCTTCGCCATCTTTGGCATACTGATAACTGACCTTGCCAGTACGACGCTTGTAGTTGCGAAACGTATCTTTATTCACTGGATCGGTGGTAAACGCCAGCAGATCGCGGAATTTCAGCAGTGGAGACATCCACTCTTCACCATTCTTGATCAGGCTCTCCATTGCTTTATCTTTAGTGACCACAGTACAGGTCCAGCAGCCAAAGCGGGAGTTACCACAGGAAGGGGTGCTTTCATCGATCACCAGGGGGCACTCACCCTGTGCGGACGAGTCCATATACAGCGTCCACAGAGGACGGTTGTTTCCACCCCACGGGCTTTCCCATTCGTCGATATCTTCAGGAGCATAGCGGAACGCGCCGCGCAGCAGTTTCCAGACGTCTTCTACATCCCAGGTATCAATAGGGGTATAGATAAACGCATTTGCCAGCGTGGTATGCCGGGCCAGGCGTGAGCCATCAATTTTGTGCTTTGCGATGACCTGCGCACGGGAGGCACTCTCGCTACTACGTGAGCCGAGGACAACAATCACTTCATCAAACTGGCTGACCTTATCTTTAATAAAGTCGCTCACCGGATTGATTTTCATACGCTCGGTGCACCAGCGAAAACTACGGGTTGGGGCCGGATAACCTTTCCCTAGTAAATTGACCCAGAAGGTTTCATTAGTTTTGGGCATCACGGCATGTTGAGTGATCGGCAGGCCATTACGTTTTGCGCCTGCCTCAATCTGCGCCATGGTTTTCTTAATCAGATCCACGACCACTGGTGTTTCCACCAGTGTATCTGATGACACCAGAAAAACATCTTTGCTGCGCATTTCCGGGGGCAGGCCGAGCAGGGCCAGATACACCAGCGTGATCACGGCGGAAGAATCTTTCCCGCCGCTATAGCCAATTACCCACGGACGCTTATCCGCGAAATAAATTCTTTGAACCTCAGCAACATATTCGGCCAGAGGGCGTCCGGCGAACTGCTCCTGATTAATAAAATCTTCGTATTCGGCCAAATCGTAGGCCTGAACTAATTTACTCATGAGACAACCATTTGAGCTTCAAGCTCCTGTTCTTCAGGAGTGAGGGGAATTGAGAGCGCGGTTTTTAGTGCATTGCAGGTAAGTTGGATCGCCGTACTGGTTTTACTCAGCTTGCCGTGCTGCATCGCGCGTTTGATTAGATCCGGATTGTTTCTGCGCCAATTAAAGGTTTTGAGTGCAGCAATTTTCTCCGGCCACTGCTCGGGGTAGTCTATCAGCAGGGCATACCCCAGTTGTCCGAGTGCCTGCAAACCAATGCCGTGAGCGTGAACATAGTCCTGACGTAGTTGAACCGGTGAAACTTCTTTTTTTGCGGCTAACTGCCAGTCCGGCATTACATGATAAATAGTCTGCCAATAGCGAGTTGCTATCTGGGTACATTCTTCAAAATTGCCCTCTTTAGGATCTTTTCCCAGCAACGCACGGGTAGCTTGTTTGATGCTGCTTAACGTAAATAATTTATTTGACCGCTGACTGATACCGGATTTTTCTAGCTCAGTCATTCCGACAAACGGCTCTACGGACATTGCCAGATAACGTGCCAGATTTGAACTGGCATCCCGATGATCATACAACGATGCCAGTGACGGGCTGGGACGAATAGCGTATTTATTCAGATCGGCAAACATCTGTTGGCTGCGTTTTAATCCTTCATCGACAAAAAACAGCACCGGAATGTTATCCTGCCCCAACTCTGGGCGTGCTTCTAGAGCATCTTCAATTGCTTTACGACGATGCTGACCGTCATTGATCAGAATTTGCGCATCCATCGGTACGCATAACGTTCCTAGGTTATTTGTACCTGGGTGCTCATCAAACTGGACGTCAACGGCAATGGATGCTGTAAGCGCAGAGAACACATAATCTTTTGGATTTTCCAGAAGATAACGCACCATTTCGGGGATACGCGATTTATTCAGCGTGCGCTGTGCGCGTAGCTCAGGCGGTACGTCATTTTCATCAAAGCTGAATATCTTGGGAATGATGCGCATCGGGCACGTGGCGATGTAGAAAGGACGACCAGCCTGAATGCCACGTATAGCTGGAAAAGAGTAGCAGTAATCTGCATCAACACTAGCCATGCGGTTATCCATGTAAAAAGTGAATGAATTTATGTACGCAATATTTTACGTAACTAATGAGTTGATTTACAGTCTTTTTTACGTAATATTTTGCGTACTAAGATCCATTAATCCATGTAATATTAGTGGTTATCAGTGGCTGAGAAGCTGCTGCACGTTTTTGTGCCTCAATTAAGCTGCATCAAACTAGTCGGAGCTCGTTTCATACCTGCTATTGCACGATACCTTAAAAAAGGGAAACAGATGATTGGAAAAGTAGACACCATGAGTTGTTAAGCAGTTGATTATTTTCGCTTTCTTTAACAATGAGGTTTTTCTGTTAACCTGGACCTGTCATTTCTTTTAACATACTCGAAGAGAGCCGGCTGTCTTTTTTAATTGAGCAGATAGCGTTACATGACACCAAATATATAACTCAATTATTCAAGTGCTGATATCTATGGACAGCGTTAAGTGGTAATTCTCTGTTTCAGAATATGTGGTGAAAAAATCTTAAAAGAGTTGAGCGTTATCTAAATGTGTTCTCGGCTCAAGTGAAAATATCATAATAAATTAGGTAATTTTATATGAATGGTAAATATGGATCTTTGATCGTGAAAACGATGATTACAGCCATACTCCCTCTTTTTTTTGGGAGCTTGCTGTTTTCAGGATTGATTGAAAGCTATAAGAATGATATGAGCTCTCGGAAAGAAATATTAAACGATTACTATCGACCAATGAGAGATGCACGGAATGATTGCCAGAAGAAACATAACGAGCTTTTTTTGCAGTATGGTTTAGTTGCTGGGACTTTAAAGCTTTTTGCAGATGAAACTAAGCGGGTAAGTAAAATGAATTTTAATAGGATCACATATGAACAAGCAATTTTTTATGTTTCAGTAGTTGATACATTTCGCACTGAGCAGGGAAAATTGAATGAGCTCAAAAAAAATGTATCTGATTGCACCAGTGTGTTGAATCGTATGTATACAGAGTTATCAGTTGTTACGGGCAGCTATGATGAATTTGTAAGGATTCTTGCACAAAGAACAGCGTTAATAAATGATCTGTATAGCAAAAGGGCCGATTTTGTGAAGAACTCAAATGGCGATCTAAACGAAGATGAATATATGAAGGTGATTCATGATTTTATCTCATTAGACTTTTCAAATGACGCACTAATAGCTGATAAATTGGAATCTATGCAAAGTGTGATTCTACCGTTGATTCCAACTTATTTGGGTATTGGTGAGAATGAGAGGAAAGTTTTTGATGCAGAGCATGATATGTTTGTAAAGTTGAATGAAATATATTTAGAGGAAATGAATTCTCGTTTTAAGAGAGGGGTTATTGCACGTTTGTTTTTCTGATTTTATTATTGTGAATAATTCTTATGTTTTTTATTGTGCTGTAGTTTTGTGTTATTCTTGAGTTATTTCACATGCGAAATAAAAATTTGATAGGAATATTAATTTTTTAGATGATTTATCCAGTTATACGAACCTAATGCTCAGGCATTAATATGCCGGAGCCTTTAGCAAGTCTGCCAAGTGGTTTCTATGCTTATAGGTTTTTAATGCCTCTAAACAACCTCTTCCTTTCAATCACCCCCCCACCTTCCCCTACATACCGCTCAGGTCATATCTCACTCGGATGCACCTCAAGCGCTTTAGCTATCAAAAATTCGCCTTTCGGCCAAGGGCGCGTAAGCGCATCCGCCAGATGCCAACCTTTAACCATGATTCCCTCCAACTATTAATTTAACGGTTATTTCTTAGTTAGGTAGTTAACTTAAAAGAAAAGGAAATCGCTGGGTACTACTCAGAACGTAGCCTTACACTAGTGAGGAGTAGAACGAAAATAACGTTGTCTTTTGATATTAATTTAACCAATCATATACATGGATTGCAAATTGATGTGGTTATTTTATGAGTGTTGTTTAAATAATAAAATACGTTCTATGAAAAATTATTTTAATATTTGCTTTCCTTCTTTAGCTAACGCTAACTTGTGACCACTATCTCACTTTGCACGATTTAAGAACAATCTCCCAACTGGTTATTAGCTTTAATTATCACAGGGTAGTACGATGGGCAATTAATCATAACACGAAAAGGGATTTTTAATGGTAGTTGGTGAAAGGACAAAACCTACATCAGGTACACCTATAACTCCCGGAGGAGTCAGGCAGTTAACATTAGGTGAGATTGCATTAGCTAAGACACTTTATGGTAACAGTATAAATTACAGCAGGGTTTGGGTTCATAGGAAAAGTTATCTTCCCTTCAATCTACAGCCAGTTGGTGTTGCCATGAGCCCAAATGGAGAGATGTGGTACAGGGAAGGTACATATTCACCGGATTTTTCGTTAGAGAAAGAGATACAAAAAAAGCACTTATTCATGCATGAGATGATGCATGTATGGCAATCCCAAAAAGGGATGTTTGTAATAACAAGAGGAATGTTCTCCCGGTTCGCCGATTATAGCTACAGTCTGGACAAAGCTGATTTACTTCGTTACGGATTAGAACAGCAAGCGTCAATAGTCAGTGATTATTGGCTTTTGTTAAATTATGGCTTGCAGGGTCATAGCGACTTGCATGAATATCGTAATTACAATGCTAATGAACCTGTCCATTCATTGATCTCAAGATACAAATCGATTTTAAAGGGGTTCCCTGGGTGAGGAAAATAGCGTCTATATTTACGATTGTGATTATGCTTACAGGTTGCCCTGGGGGTAAACCTGCGCCACAGGTAAGATATACTTACATCAATGATGAAAAGCTATGTTTCAGCGTTGTTAAAAATGATGTATTGAATTATTACCGAATAGAATCAATTCAGGAAACAGGATACGCCGTAATAAAAAATGATGAAGGGCTACATCTAACATATCCCGATAATTGTATCAATGTGAAATGGAAGTACGGTTATAGCTATGTCATTTCTTATGGCCTGAATGATAAACGCTATATACACCGATTTTTTATTGACAACAATGGGCAGCTCACCAATACGGACTATTAATAATGTCTTTGCCTGCTTATTTATTTTTAGCGGAAATGGAGTGCAAATTGTTGGCGATTGTATACTGCCTGCCGGGGGGCTACAGGGTTATAAGCAGGAACTCAAGAGTCAGTGAATTTTTCTTGGGAATGATCCACACGATCGGTGCCGGATAAAACAGGGAATAGATTATGCCAAACAACACGGTTATTAAGAGCCTGCATTGTACGTTAACGGCTGTGCTGTTATTGCTTGTGGGCGGCTATGCGGCATATCAGTATTACTTCAATGGCTCGCCGAATGATGTGTTTTTCGCCCGCCAAAAAGTCACCGATACTACGTTCTTATATATCACCCGCTACAAAGGCGGAGGCGCTATTTTTTCGGATGTCTATCGCTATTATCTGGGTGGTAACCTACCGGGCGATCCAATGGAGCATCTGACGAATCGTACCCCTTTTTTGATATCAGCAGTAAGCAATGCGCAGGTTACGGGCTCAGGTTACGGGCTATGGCAACCATCTTAACGTCACGCTCACCGGCCGTGTGTATTCGTTTACTAACTCTGACTTGTTCTATTCCGATGGCGTCGCGATTATGCCGGTTATCAGCTTTACGGCTAACGGCAGTCGTTATAATTCCCGCACCAATCGCGCCGGGCTCCCAACATAAACCCCAGCCACCAGAATATCTTTCGTCACCACGCTGCCTGCGCCAATCACCGCGCCGCTGCAAATATGCTCCGTCAGTATAGTGCTGCCGCTGCCTATGGTGACGTTATCGCCGAGGGTAATGGCTATCCAGTTCTCCGGGTTGGGGTCTGGCCTGCCGCTGCGAAACAGGTCGTTGGCGAAGGTGACGCCGTGGCCGATAAAGCAGTTTTTGCCGGTGGTGACGTTTTCGCACAGGAACGAGTGGGACTGGACGCGGGTACCAGAGCCGATCATGCAGTGGCGCTGGATCTCAACAAAAGGCCCGACGAATACGCCGCTCTGCAGCGTGCATTCGTAGAGGTTAACTGGCTCCACAACAGTCACATTGTCGGCTGCAATCACATCCCGGATGCCGCTTTTGAGGATTTTCATTGTTGTTTGCCCCGGTGAGTAGAATGAATTGTATTGAGCATAACTGATGAACTTTTAGGAGTGCAATTTATCGTAGAGCCATTAGTGGCGATATAAATCAACATTTCTGATGTGAATAAAATCTCAATTAAGAAATCTGAATTCAGACTCTTAATAATGTACAACATTTACATAGCGGCTAGTGGCTGCTTATCATGGCGGGCTACCTGGATGGTATAGACAAGAATATACAAGGATGTGATGTATGTCGGCATTGAAATTTCCCTGCAAGATATTTGAAACCCAGAAAAAGATGGATGACAAAAACGCCAAAGATATGAAGTCCGGCGATCTGTCCGAAATCGATCTGAAAGCAAAATTCCACCTGACAGATATTTCTATAAGTGTAAATCCTTACACGTTGACGGAGATCCCTTCGTATGAGCATCCGATGGTACAGTTCTTTCGCCCTAAGAAGGAGGTAAAAAAACTGACAAAATGGGAGTGCGCTCGCATCCTCTTTGATGAGTTCCGGTATTTATCACGTCCTTTTTCGTGGGATGGCCCTTACACCTCTTTGATCGAACTAATGATCACGCACATGCAAAAGTGTGGCGGGAAGTCTTTCTGTCATCCATTACTGAACAGTGCGCTGGAAGAGCAAATATTGAGCGATCGCTCGAAGGAAAACAGTACGCGGCTTCGTCTACAGGAGGTTTTTAGGGACTACATTGACTGGGATAAGAAGTGTTATCCAGTAGAGAAAAAACAGGAGCTCATTGATGCAATTATGGAAGGAAGGTTGCCAAAATTTGATCGCCTCCAGGATCGGGTAAATGGTATGGGAATTACCGTGCATGATACCTGGGCAACGCATATCACAATTAAGTCCCTAACGATTGATAAAGAACAATATCACGCTGAAGTTCACTATAAAGTTCAGGATCATTTTTGGATTGGATGATGATGATATTTTAAAAATAAAATTTAAAAGTATTCGATTATTTCGTATATGGTTTGTCCTGCAACGCTACAGCGAGTTTGCCTTCAAACCCTTTATTACCAATATGGAAGCCACTATTCATATTATTGGGCGGCGAAATGCAGTTAAAAAATAAAATGATGGTGGGTTTTTTCTGTCTGGCTGGATGTATAGTGGCAGTATACTGCTTATGGCTGTTCTTTCGAACCGTTGAAATCGTCGCTGTTCATCAGAGAAATAACTACAGCAGTATTTTGGTCAAGAACTTCCCGTTCACAGACAAAGGTAAGATTGACTGGTGGTTAGAAAATAAGGATGCACTTAAAGCAAAGTATGATATTCCAAAGCCTGCATCTTATGGGGGTTTTACTATCACTATTTGGCTTTTTAAGGATGGCTATAAAGAAGAGGGTAAGTATGACAGGCTTTGTTTTGATGATATGAATACCAAAATAAACTGCATTGATAAAAACAGAGGAATTACATTTACTGTGGATGATGCTATTTATCGAGAGGAAGAGAACGGTAAGATTTTCAGGCTTGAATATTAAAATATAATTTCTGCAGTTTTGAATAAACAGAAAATGCTTTATATTTTAGTCAGTTTTTTGGAGTGATTAAATTGAAAGGTAACATAATAAGGGGACTGAAATTTCTAGCTGGCGGTCTATTGGCAGGATATTGCTTATGGTTAGCATTTCGACCAGTTGAAATTGTTGGAGTTCATAAGCGAAATAGTTACAGCCACATTTTAGTGAAAAACTTCCCCTTAACAAATAAAGGTAAAGTACACTGGTGGTTGAAAAACAAAGCCATGCTCAAAGAAAAATATGATGTTCCAGGTACAGGGAAAGATGCTTTTTTTGAAATTATATTTTGGTATTTTGGGAACGGTTATGTAGAAACCGATGGTTACGATCGGCTATGTTTTGACGATCTGGAGCCACCGTTAAATTGCATCGATAAAGATAAAGCTTTTACGGTGTGGCAGGATAGATATAAAAATACAGTAGTTATTTTTCGTGATGGTCAATATCGATTAAGCGAAAAAGGGGATCTGATAAAATATCAGTGAACGCCCGTTCCCCTGAAGATAACTCCATCAGCACAAAGCCCCGGCCTTCCGGCCAGGACTTCACAGGCTGCTACTTCGTATAGAACTTATAAGTCACCGTATAAGGTACTTTCAGCGTCGCGCCAAAGGTCGCCGGGTCGCAAACCGTGGGGCCGGTTACGCCGCCGTGGGTGTCCACACGCTGGGTGCTGTTCACGTTGGCGAACAGGCCCGGCTGTGCGTCTGAAGTGCCGGTCAGCAGCAGCCACGGAATCGAGCCTTTATCTTTCGACGGGCGAGTGGCGCTTAGCGCTCCGGCTACCACGCTGCCGTCCGTAGCCTGCCAATGCGTGCCGTCGAAGTGTTTGCCGACGAGGTGCTTCAGGCCTTTGTCGCTGAACATAACCGGCTCAACCACGGTAACGTCGTCGCTGGCAATCACGTCGCGGATGCCGCTTTTCAGGATTTTCATCTTGGTTTGTCCTGGCGAATAAAGTGGTCTCCATTAGACAGAGGTCACTGCCCAACGGCCACAACTTTTTGGAACCACCGGCTACATAACATTTTTTTTATCCCATAAATTTCTAAGCGTCAAATTCTGACTATCGAAAAATAAGAAATCGGGACATAGATTATATTGAGCGTTGGTTTTATGCTGTGGAAAAGCAAACCTTAAGGAAAAGGAATGAGCGCACAGGCGGAAGAGGGCAGCCTCAGAAGAATGACATTGGGCGAAATTGCAATGGCTCGCCGGGTTTTCGGCGATTCAATTTCTTACAGCCGAGTATGGATTCATTGCGACAGCTATCTCCCGTTCGGCCTGCAGAAACAAAACTACGCGATGACGCCAAACGGAGAATTGTGGTACCGCAAGACGATGTATAAAGATGATTTCTCATCTGGCAGCGTCTTTCTTGAAGATAAATATGTTTTTATCCATGAACTGGGCCATGTGTGGCAACATCAACACGGGCAATGGGTAAGGCTAAGGGGGGCTTTTAGCTGGGCGGCTGAATATACCTATAAATTAGATAAAGAGGCGCTAATAGATTATTCCCTGGAGCAGCAGGCCTCCATTTTAGCGGATTACTGGCTGTTATTGGTTTATGGTATAGACGCGTGGTCCTACTACCAAAGGCCCGGGCGGATGGGGAAATACAGAGGTACAGAAAGTAGCCGTGAAGTTCCGGTGCTGTATCGCAAAATAGTCACAGGGAAGGTGAGAACAACTCTATGAGAAAATGTTTGTTAGCCGCTGCCGTGCTCTTGCTGGCCGGGTGTCCTGGTCCGGGCGACAGAATGGTGCCGCGTCAGCCTGCAGAAGTCGTGGCCAAAGGTAATATTGTTTGCGTGGTGTCTCCGCTTGGCAGCGACGAGCGCATAACGGCCGTGCAAATTAACGAAGGGCATGGGAACGTGCAGTACAAGACTTTCGATGATGCTCCAGTTTATGTCGCGAAGGGAGACTGTCTGCCAGCCTTTGGTTTTACCTTCTCTCCCGGCAAAAAATACTCAGTCGCTTACGATGTAAAATCTGATAATTCTTCCTCTCATCTGGTCACCGCAGAGTTTTCTGTCACGGAGAACGCTTCCGACGGAATAAGTATTCAGCACCCGAATTAGTGCTTACTCTCTGAATTGATCCCAGCAGCATAAAGCCCTGGCAGTAAGGCCAGGGCTTTATGCTGCTACTTCGTATAGAACTTATAAGTCGCCGTATAAGGCACTTTCAGCGTCGCGCCAAAGGTCGCCGGGTCGCAAACGGTTGGGCCGGTTACGCCGCCGTGGGGGTCCACGCGCTGGATGCTGCTCACGTTGGCAAACAGGCCTGGCTGCGCTTCGGAAGCACCGGTCAGCAGCAGTCATGGAATCGAGTTTTTATCTTTCGACGGGCGAGTGGCGCTTAGTGCGCCGGCCACCATTTTGCCGTCCTGCATGCCTGGCCCGCAGTTCGGACTAGTGTGCACGTGGAAGCCGTGAATGCCCGGCGGCAGGCCTTTCAGGGTACCGGCTCCGATCTAGCAGTGGCGCTGGATCTCAACAAAAGGCCCGACGAATACGCCGCTCTGCAGCGTGCATTCGTAGAGGTTGACCGGCTCCGCAACGGTGACGTCGTCGCTGGCAATTACGTCGCGGATACCGCTTTTTAGTATTTTCATTGTTTTCTGCCCCGGTGAGTAGAATGAATTTTATTGAGGATAATTCATGGCCTTTTAATGAGGCAATTTGTCGTAGAGCTCTGGGGAGCGACGTAAATCAACATCTCTGATATGAATAAAATCCCAATTAAGAAATCTGAATTCAGACTCTTAATAATGTACAACACTTACACAGCGGCTAAAGACTGCTTATCATGCCTGGCTACCGGGATGATAGAGACAACAATATACAAGGACGTGATTTATGTCGGCATTGCAATTTCCCTGCAAGATATTTGAAACCCAGAAAAAAATGAATGACAAAAACGCCAAAGATATGAAGTCCGGCGATCTGTCCGAAATCGATCTGAAGGCAAAATTCCACCTGACAGATATTTCTGCAAGTGTAAATCCTTACACGTTGACGGAGATCCCTTCATATGAGCATCCGATGGTGCAGTTCTTTCGCCCTAAGAAGGAGGTAAAAAAACTGACAAAATGGGAGTGCGCTCGCATCCTCTTTGATGAGTTCCGGTATTTATCACGTCCTTTTTCGTGGGATGGTCCTTACACATCTTTGATCGAACTAATGATCACGCACATGCAAAAGTGTGGCGGGAAGCCTTTCAGTCATCCATTACTGAATAGTGCGCTGGAGGAGCAAATATTGAGCGATCGCTCGGAGGAAAACAGTACGCGGCTCCGTCTGAAGAAAGTTTTTGATATCCAAATTGATTGGGAGCGTAGATGTTATCCTGCAAAATATAAAAATGAGCTAACAGAAACAATTATGAACGGAATACTACCAAAATTCGATCGTCTTCTGGATCGGGTGAATGGTATGGGAATTACCGTGCATGATACCTGGGCAACGCATATCACAATTAAGTCCCTAACGATTGATAACGAACAATATCATGCTGAAGTTCACTATAAAGTTCAGGATCATTTTGGATTGGATGATGATGATATTTTAAAAATAAAATTTAAAAGTATTCGATTATTTCGTATATGGTTTGTCCTGCAACGTTACAGAGAGTTTGCCTTCAAACCCTTTATTACAAATATGGAAGCCACTATTCATATTATTAGGCGGCGAAATGCAGTTAAAAAATAAAATGATGGTGGGTTTGTTCTGTCTGGCTGGATGTATAGTGGCGGTATACTGCTTATGGCTGTTCTTTCGATCTGTTGAAATCGTCGCTGTTCATCAGAGAAATAACTACAGCAGTATTTTGGTCAAAAGCTTTCCGTTCACGGACAAAGGTAAGATTTATTGGTGGTTAAAAAATAAGGATGCACTTAAAGCAAAGTATGATATTCCAAAGCCTGCATCTTATGGGGGTTTTACTATCACTATTTGGCTATTTAAAGATGGCTATAAAGAAGAGGGTAAGTATGACAGGCTCTGTTTTGATGATATGAATACCAAAATAAACTGCATTGATAAAAACTCTGTTTTTACTATAAGGAATAGTAAAAACAGAGGAATTACATTTACTGTGGATGATGCTATTTATCGAGAGGAAGAGAACGGTAAGATTGTCAGGCTTGAATATTAGAATATAATGTCTGCAGTTTTGAATAAACAGAAAATGTTTTAGCTTTTAGTCAGTTTTTTGGAGTGATTAAATTGAAAGGTAACATAATAAGGGGACTAAAATTTCTAGCTGGCGGTCTATTGGCTGGATACTGCTTATGGTTAGCATTTCGACCGGTAGAAATTGTTGCAGTTCATAAGAGAAATAGTTACAGCGATGTATTAGTAAAAAATTTTCCTTTTACAAAAAAAGGGAAAGTACACTGGTGGTTGAAAAACAAAGCCATGCTCAAAGAAAAATATGGTGCTCCAGGGCCAGACAAGGATGGTTTTTATGTAATTACATTTTGGTATTTTGGGGACGGTTATGTAGAAACGGATGGTTACGATCGGCTATGTTTTGACGATCTGGAGCCACCGTTAAATTGCATCGATAAAGATAAAGCTTTTACGGTGTGGCAGGATAGATATAAAAATACAGTAGTTATTTTTCGTGATGGTCAATATCGATTAAGCGAAAAAGGGGAGCTGATAAAATATCAGTGAACGCCCGTTCCCCTGAAGACAACTCCAGCAGCATAAAGCCCCGGCCTTCCGGCCAGGGCTTTATGCTGCTACTTCGTATAGAACTTATAAGTCGCCGTATAAGGCACTTTCAGCGTCGCGCCAAAGGTCGCCGGGTCGCAAACCGTGGGGCCGGTTACGCCGCCGTGGGTGTCCACACGCTGGATGCTGCTCACGTTGGCGAACAGGCCCGGCTGTGCGTCTGAAGTGCCGGTCAGCAGCAGCCACGGAATCGAGCCTTTATCTTTTGACGGGTGAGTGGCGCTTAGCGCGCCGGCCACCATTTTGCCGTCCTGCATGCCTGGCCCGCAGTTCGGACTAGTGTGCACGTGGAAGCCGTGAATGCCCGGCGGCAGGCCTTTCAGGGTACCGGCTCCGATCTAGCCGTGGCGCTGGGGAACGACGTAAATCAACATCTCTGATATGAATAAAATCGCAATTAAGAAATCTGAATTCAGACTCTTAATAATGTACAACACTTACACAGCGGCTAAAGACTGCTTATCATGCCTGGCTACCGGGATGGAAGAGACAACAATATATAAGGACGTGATAAATGTCGGCCTTACAATTTCCCTGCAAGATATTTGAAACCCAGAAAAAGATGGATGACAAAAACGCCAAAGATATGAAATCCGGCGATCTGTCTGAGATTGAACTGAGGGCGAAGTTTCATTTGGTGGACGTTTCCACAAGGGTAGATCCTTACACAATGACGAAAATAAGCCCATTCAGCCAGCCGCAGTCGATGTTCCACGGCTCCCGGGGAGAAGGTGAAAAACTGACCCGGTGGGAATGTGCTGAGATCCTTTTTGATGAGCTCCGGCACTTGTCCATACTGTTTGCGCTGCACCGCCCGTACAACCTGCTGATCGATCTGATGATCACACATATGCAAAAAGGTAATGGCAAACAGTTTAGTCATCAATTACTGAATAGCGCATTGAAGGCACATATTGTTAATGACAAAACCAAAAATAGTACTCTTCGTTTATTAAAAGATGCTCTGGATGCGGAGATCGACTGGGAAAATAAAAGCCTATCTTCTAACGGTAAAAGTGAGCTAAATAAAGCTATTCTAGATGGTAAACTTCCTAAGTTTGATCGTTATAAAGATAATTTTAATGGCCTGGGAATTACCGTGCATGATACCTGGGCAACGCATATCACAATCAAGTCTCTATATATTGATAAAGAGAGATATCACGCTAAAGTTCACTATGAGGTTCAAGATCATTTCGGGCTGGATGATGATGATATTTCTAAGGTCAAGTTTAAGTATTTTCGATTTCTTGGTATTTGGTTTATTCTTCAGCGCTACAGCCTGTTTGCGTTCAAGCCTTTTATGACAAATATGGACGCCACAGTTGATATATACGGAGGGCGTAATGAGAGTAAAAAATAAAAACACTCTCTCTACTATATATATATCCATATTTTTGCTAGCAAGTTATCTTATTTGGCTGTCAACTCGTCCGGTGGAAATTATCGCTGTTCATAAGGACGGTAACCATGCCTCTGTTTTGGTTAAATCATTTCCATTTACAGATCTGGGCAAGATCAACTGGTGGCTTAAAAATAAAAAAATGCTTAAATTTAAATATGATATTCCCAACCCTGGTCCAAACGGCTCATTTACAGTTGTTTTCTGGGATTTTGGTGAAGGCTATAAAGAAGAAGGGAAGTATGACAGAAGGTGCTTTAAGGATAAGAAAACAAAGAAAAACTGCATTGATAAAGACTCACTCATGTTTGTTAAGGATAGTAATAATACAGGGGTTTCATTTTGGTTGGAAAGTGGTATTTATAGTATAAAAAATGATGAAATGGTGCGGGAGGATTATTAATCTGGAAATGAATCTCTTCATATTATAATTGTTATATTGAGTATTATTCTGTTGTCTATCAATCGTATTAATGTTTTTCAAATGAGTGACATGCTTCTAAACCCCTTGTAACCAATATGGAGGCCGCAGAGGGAATTAATGAAGTGCATGATAAAAAAATTCATGGATGTGGTTTTTAACTGGATGAGTATTATTTTTCGGCAGGATTTGACCATCCTTATGCCCTGTCGATTTTGGTGTTAATGACGGTGAGTATTGCAGAACTAAAAATGCCGAGAGGATAAAAACTAAATATCAATAAGCACCCGTTCCCCTGAAGACAACTCCATCAGCACAAAGCCCCGGCCTTCCGGCCAGGACTTCACAGGCTGCTACTTCGTATAAAACTTATAAGTCGCCGTATAAGGTACTTTCAGCGTTGCGCCAAAGGTTGCCGGGTCGCAAACCGTGGGGCCGGTTACGCCGCCGTGAGTGTCTACGCGCTGGATGCTGCTCACGTTGGCGAACAGGCCTGGCTGCGCTTCGGAAGTGCCGGTCAGCAGCAGCCACGGAATCGAGCCTTTATCTTTCGACGGGCGAGTGGCGCTGAGTGTACCGGCCACCACGCTGCCGTCCGCGGCCTGCCAGTGTGGGCCGTCGAAGTGTTTGCCGACGAGGTGCTTCAGGCCTTTGTCGCTGAACAGGTCGGCTTCCGGGGCCTGGAATACCCAGCTCCCGGTTTTGGCTTCGGCGTCCGCCGCCGCGCAGCGGTAGATCTGCACGCCTCTGGCATAAAGCTCGGTTTGCAGGTGCTCACCTTTGGGCGCGTCGATGGAGGTATCGGCCGCGTTCGCCAGGGCCGGAAGCCCGCCCATCATCAGCGTGAAACACGCCGCCGTTAAAACACGCTTGCTCATGACGTCACTCCACAAACCATACGTGCGCCGCCACCGCCGAGCATTGCCGGATGGTCAGAGTGGTTGTCGCCGCCGGCGTGGATCATCAGCGAGTGGCCTTTTAAGTCTGACATGCGCAGGCGAGGAGCCAGCACCGGATAGGTCGCGGTACCGTCGCTGTCGACGTACAGCGCAGGCAGATCGCCGAGGTGGCCGTTGCCCCACGGGCCTTCATGTTTGCCGGTGTGGGCCGGATCAAGGTGGCCGCCCGCCGCCAGGCCAGCCACCATTTTGCCGTCCTGCATGGCGGGGCCGCAGTTCGGATTAGTGTGAACGTGGAAGCCGTGAATGCCCGGCGGCAGGCCTTTCAGGTTCGGCGTAAAGACCACGCCGTACTGGGTGGCGTGGTATTCAATGGTGCCCGCCGGGGTGGAAGTGCCGCTGGCGTCGACGGTGTTCATGGCGACAGTGGCGGCCTGTGCCAGCCCGGTGCAGGCAAGGGCGGTAATACTCAGCGCCAGATTTAATGTTTTTAACTTATTCATCGTTTAACCCCGTACTTTTATTAGAAGGTGCAAAAAACAGATGTCGCAAAATTTTGTGCTGCGGGCTTATGCGCGGCAGTCAGCTGGTTATAACAAACTGTTTTGCGAGTTGTTTGATTGCTCTGATAGGTAAAATTGTGGGTTGAAATTCAGCGTGAAGATTTTTAAAAACAATATTTTCATAAAGTTATCCTGTGATCTTGAGCGATTAAAGGGAGAGGCCTGAATGAAAATAGAAACGGATAAGGCAGTAAAAAGAGAGAGTGAAAAAGACCTGCTAACGATCGTTAAAAATTATCTCGCTGCTGTGCCTGAAATAAAGTGTAGATGAATACGCTGAGTGGGTTGAACGCGGTCGCTGAAAATCTCGAGATTTTTAAAAAGCCTTTAATTTTCATCCGGCTTGATAAATAAGATATATCCGAATAGCAAAAGGGCCGCTTAGCGGCCCTTAAACTGAATAAAACGATTTAAGCCAGCGGCCGGGAGCCAATCATTCGGGCGCTCTTGATCCACGCCATAGATCCCATCACCGCAATTGCCGTCAGCAGGATGTATTCCAGCGACATGGCATATACGCCCTGAATGGCGTAAATCACCACGCTAATCACGTCGATAACCACCCAAAGCAGCCAGTTTTCGACGTATTTACGCGTCATCAGCACCATCGCGGCAATCGACAGGATCAGCATCGCGGAATCCCACAGCGGGAAGGCATCTGGCTGCAGCTGCGGCATCTCAACCGCCACGCCGACACTCTGCATAATGCCCACCGCAATATGGGTCAGCACGGCGAAGACCGGGTCGATGAAGAAAGTCATCAGCGCGATGGCGACCAGGCAAACTGCCGCCAGCGTGAACGCCTTGCTGCGCGGCAGCCAGCGGATTTTCAGCGCGGCCTCGTTGGCCTCGTTCTGGCGGCTCCACGCGTACCAGCCGTAAATGTTGGCGGCGAAGAAGAACACCTGCAGCAGCAGGCTGGCGTAAAGCTGGATCTGGAAGAAGATCGCCGCAAACAGCGTGACGTTAATCAGGCCGAACAGGTAGTTGATGATCTTCTCTTTGCTGGCGAACCAGATGCAGAGCAGGCCGAAGACGGTGCCGATGGCCTCGATCCACGACAGCGCGTAGCCGCCCTCGCCGAGCGGAATGGTGACCATCACATTCTTAATGCTGAAGAAATCCATGATTACTGCTCCTGGCTGTCAAGATAGAGCGCTTCGAGGGCGAGTAAAATCTCGCGGGATTCACCCTGCAGGCAGGAGTGTTCCTGCTGCTGGTAGTTGTTAATGCCTTCTTCCAGATTGCCGCTGTGCTCAACCACCACGTTAAGCACGGAGGCGATGCGCAAACCGCGCAATGCGCCAACTACCATCAACGGTGCCGTTTCCATATCCGCAGCCAGAATGCCCTTGCCGGACCAGAACTGGT
Source organism: Enterobacter sp. TMH.L2 (assembly GCF_050847315.1). NCBI lineage: Bacteria > Pseudomonadati > Pseudomonadota > Gammaproteobacteria > Enterobacterales > Enterobacteriaceae > Enterobacter > Enterobacter sp. TMH.L2. The sequence continues at coordinate 464,409 of NZ_CP193791.1, forward strand.
TAATCTCGTCTTCGCGTTCGGTGTAGAAGCTGTCGTGGCTGCGCACATAGCCGCAGTGGCTGGCGTAGCCCAGGCGTTTGGCCTGCTGAGTCAGGTGGTGCACCAGGCCGATGTCCGCGCAGGCCGGGTAGCCTTTGTCGATGTACATCTGGCTGGTGCCTTCGTCCCGCACGGCGGCGGTGGCGATCACCAGGTCGCCGAGGCGGATGTGGTTTTGCATCGCCCCGCAGCTGCCGATACGGATGAGGTTGGTGACGCCGATCTGGCGCAGCTCTTCCACGGCGATGGCGGTAGAAGGCCCGCCCATGCCGGTGGACATCACCAGCACTTCCACGCCGCGGAACCAGCCGCGCAGGGCGCGATATTCCCGGTTGCTGCCGAAGTCTTCCACGTTGTCCAGAAACTGCGCGACGTGTTCCACGCGTTTCGGATCGCCCGGCAGGAGCGCATAACGGGCGTGCGTCATCTCCCGGCTGAGCCGGATATGGGGCTGGAGTTGGGTCATGATAGTTACCTGGCGTTAAATGAGCCATTTGGCATGGCTCAGGATTGGCTGCTGTTATTTAATGTTCGGCGTGCTGGCGCAGGCGCTGAGGGTCGAGAACCTGAATCTGCTCGCCGTGAATCGCAATGATATTGTCTTCCCGCAGTTCGGATAAAATGCGGTTAATGCTGCGCGGAGCCACCGCAAACTGCTCGCTTAATTGCTGCTTATTAAGCGGAATACTGCCCTGTATTTGCTGGTATTTCTGCCACAGCACCAGGCAAAGACGCTGATGTAACGAATAAAGAATGTCTTCCCCGGCCTTTTTGGAGAGCTGATAATATTGATCGCTCACGGCCTGTAATATTTTTTGATTAAAGTAATTGTCTAACCCCAGCCAGCGAATAAACTCTTCCCGCGTCAGCACTAAAAGTGCCGCGTCGCTAACCGCTTCTACCGAGCAGATGTATTGCCGCCGCTCGAATATTTCCAGCTCCCCCAGAATGTCGCCTTTTTTATAGCGCGCCTGGGAATATTTTCGCCCGTCGTCGGCGGTGGTGAAAACGTCGATTTCCCCTTTAACAATCAGGTGGAATTCATCGCAAATTTCCCCCTGGCGAAAAATCAGCGAGCCGCGTGGGTAATGTTTTAGCTGCCAGCTGCGCAGAATATCCAGCGGGCAATACTTCAGCAGCTCATACAGCACCGGGTCGCCGGTCACGCGTTCAATGACGTTCAGCCAGTCGCCGGGTCTGTTCTCGTTTTTCATGCTGTTCACTATAAAATTTCCCGTCAAATAAGGACAGGACGCCCGTCCCGCGTTGCCCACAGATTAGCGTGAAAACTGCCAGCGGGATCTTAAATCCGCATCGTGGCCGGGACATTTGTCCCGCCAGGGCGCAGGTGGGGTGGGCGATTTGTTTGTTTTTCGTACATACTGTTTTTGACGTTCACCCAATCTATTAACTGTTTATGATTTTAATCAAGGAGTTAACATGTCTGGTTGGTTCGAATTAAGCAAAAGCAGCGACGGGCAGTTTAAGTTCGTGCTCAAGGCGGGCAATGGCGAAGTGGTCCTCACCAGCGAGCTGTATAAAACCCGCGCCTCGGCGGACAACGGTATCGCCTCCGTGCGCACCAACAGCCCGCTGGAGGATCGCTACGACAAGAAGGTTGCCAGCAACGGGAAGTTCTACTTCAACCTCAAGGCCGGCAATCATCAGGTGATTGGTACCAGCCAGATGTACGCCACGGAGCAATCCCGGGATAAAGGCATTGCCTCGGTGAAAAATAACGGTGGAACCGAAACGGTGAAAGACAAGACTTAACCGGAACCAGGGCGGCGGGGCAATCCGCGAGCATTCACCTGGGTGATGTTTTCGCGTGATGCTGCCCCGGCCGCCTTTTCCCGGTCGCAGCCTCAATGGCTTGTTGTTTATCGCCGGGAGCCTGGCCGTAAAAATGAAAGTTGAATCCTCCCCTGCGGCTCATCGCCCTTTAGAACTTCACCTGTCCACAGCGAGTCAAACGCCCGGCACGGATCTCTCGCTGCTTGTCTCGCACATCAAAGGCAAAACCGGCATCGTGCCTGAGCACCTTATCCCGCTTCAAAAAGTCGCCTCGGAACACAATTGCATCATTGGCGTTCGCCCGGTGGACAAGCTGGCAACGGCGCTGATTGAGGCCGGGTATCCGACCAAAGGATTTCACATCAAGGGGAAAAGCGCCTCGTGGGGGCCGCAGGCGGGGTTTATCTGCGTGGAGCAGCGGTTCAGCAAGCTGGAGAACGCCTCGCCCGAGCGAATCGCGAAGTTTAACCTGCAAACGCAGGCCTGCATTGTTGACGGGCATGCTGCCGCCGTGCCGCTGGAAGTTTCCCAGAGCCGCCTGCACGACCTGTTTGAGCAGGGGCTTATCGACAAGCTGTCACCTGAGAGCGCCGGCGGCGTGAGCCATCTCAGGGCCAGCGGGCCAGGCGGGGAGCCTTATGCGTTTGAGGCCCGGCGCCTGCCGGGCAGCGGAGAAGCGCGGTATCAAATTTCCCATCACGGTGCACCCCTGCAGGTGCTTGCCCCACACGCTGAAGCCCGGCCCTTCACCGCGGATTATGATCTGCTGGTCATCGCCCCGCACGTCAGCGAGTTAGGGCCTGAGGATAATTTGCAGGTGCCGGATGTGTCGCATCAGGTATTTCGCCAGCGGCTGGAAAATTACCGCACGCTGCCTGAGCACCAGGCGCTGCGCGGGGACTATGACAGCCCGGCGAGTTTCTACCGCAAGAGCGACGAGGAAACAGGCAACACGAGCGAGCGCGCCCGCAGGATGATTGGCGTGCTAAACCTGGCGCTGGTGGGGGACGGGGAAAAAGTGGTGCATCACGCAACGGACAGCGCCAACCCGGTTACCGATCCTGAGAGCAACTACCCGGCCACGTTCGCGCTGCCCCATAAAATCGGGCGCTTTGCGCCTTTGTGCATTATTGAAAACAAAGACGATCTTGCGGAGCTGGTGCTTCAGGCCAAGAACGCGGGCTACCACGTGCCGCTGAATCCGCTGTGGGAAAAGGAGGTTCTTGGCGTGCGCAGCGACAGGTTTACTGCCGCAAAGTTAACGCTGGAGGCGGCGCAGTTCACAAGGCCGATTCGGCAGCGCTAAAGTCGCGTTTCGATATATCGCAGGGAGAAATCCCAAAAGCGCATTCATTGTTCAAAAAATAATCGCCGGCGGGTCGATACTGAAACCAGAAGCATATGACTTACCCAAAAGTTAACTCACAGAGGGATATGCTGATGAACAGAGATCTACAGGCAGTAAAGAATTTTGATTTTCTGGCGCGGAGCTTCGCGCATATGCAGGCTTCGGGGCAGCAGGTGAATCTCCAGGCCGTGACAGGCAACATGAGCCGTGAGCAGAAAACGTGGTTCTGCGAACGCTTCAACCAGTATTGCGAAGAAGAATTCCGGGCCGCCGAGCTCGAACATTGAAATAACGGGCCATGCGGCCCGTTAAAGTTGCAGACGAAGAAGGAAAAAGCGTGGTTTTTCCTTCTTTGTGGCTAGCAGCCGAAAATCAATGGATTGATTTTCCAGTTTATTTTCAGGTGACAGATTGCAGAACTTTATCCGCATGAGCTTTGTCATCAGTCTCGACGGGCCAGATGGCCCGTTATCTGTTTTAGCCCTTCAAAACGCCTGTTTCATCCAGACTCTCGTCAATTACCTGTTATCCGGCTGGGCGCGAACGTTGTTCAGCCCGCTGGTGTTGATCCGGTATGGCTGCCCGTTGCTGGATTTAATCAGCTTCTTGGTTCTGAGCTTTTTGAACACGGCCAGCGTGCAGTCGCTAAGCAGTAACCCTTCGCGGGAGTAACATTCAACGGCGGTGACGCGGCCTGACGAGTCGCGAGTGTGAACGATGCGTCCCCCTTTCGCTAAAACGTGAAGGGTACGCTGTTCCTGACGGGATAAATTCATGCTGAAAAACCTTTTCATCATCATGTGCAAAACGTGCCAACACAACGCGTGTGTTCGCATAAGAGTTAAGCGCAGTGATAATCAGTCCGGCCTGTGACAGGCGGGGCACTGATTATCAGATGATGACATTCTCCAGCATCAAGCCTCTGAGTAAGTTCGGTAGAAATAACGGGCGGATAATAACACAGAAAAACTAAAGGGAAATAATTAAGGGATCCAGTTGTCCCACGCTGGCTGCGGCGAAAGCTCCCCTACGAGGAAATCAATAAACGACCTGACCTTAGGATTGCTGTATTTGCTCGGGAAATAGAGGGCGTACAGCGCATGGGTTTCGTAAGTGATGATGCCGTCCAGCAGCAGCGGGGTTAGTTCATCCTTTTGAATATGGTCGCCAATCAGATAGGTGGGCAGGTAGGCGACGCCCTGATTTTCCAGTACGGATTTAAGCAGTACCAGGCTGCTGTTGGCCTGGATTGGCGTACGCATTTTTAGCAGGTGCTGCCGTTCGTGCTCGTCGGTAGTTTTAATCTGCGGTGTCAGCCCTGGGTAAACCAGGCAGTCGTGCGTGACCAGATCCGTGCGTTTGCCCGGCATCCCTTTCTTGCTGAGGTAGTCTGCGGTGGCACAGTAAGCCCAGCGAACTGGAGCCAGTTTGCGCATGGCGTAATTTTGCGGCGGAGAGGTGGATATTCGCAGGGCGATATCGAAGTCGGATTCATTAAGATTAATAAAGTTATCGTTGAGGTCAATATAAAGATTCACATCGGGGAAGTTCGCCCGGTATTTATCAACAAGGTTGACCAGCCTGGCGTAGCCAAACGCAATAGAACAGGTGATGCGCAATTCACCCTGCGGATTGTTGTAATAGCTTGATGTGGTATTTAGCGTATCGTCGAATTCTTTAATTAACTTATTAGCGCGGTTAAACAGATATTGCCCCGCATCGGTTAGCGTGATGCTGCGGGTCGTTCTTTTGATAAGCGTTGTGCCCAGTAAATCCTCCAGCGCCGCCAGGCTCTTGCTCACCGCCGAAGGCGACACGCTGAGCTGTGCCGCCGCTTCAGACAGCCCGCCGCAATCGATAATTTTGACGAATACCTCGAGATGCTTGAGTGAAATTGGCGCGCTCATTTTTTCCTTTTATTCACAAGTGATTTGAGGAAACGGTATTAATTCCCCATACCAATCCAATTTCAAAAGTGTAACTATTGCGCTGTAGTAAATAAAGAAGTTGGAAAATGAATTTTATACATTATTAGTGATTTTCATCACAAAAGCCCGGGGATTTAATTACAGCAGTTGGTAATTGTGATTTTCGTCCCAGTTATTATTACTTTTATTGAGAAGGTATCCTTTATGTGGACACGCCTCGAACCCTACAAATCATCTTTTGTTCTTTTATTTGCTCTCATTGTCGGCGGCTTGCTGGGTATTTATGCCCCAACTTACGCCATTAAATTACAACCTGTCGGGCAAATATTCCTCAACCTGTTGTTTATGATTATTGTGCCGCTGGTTGGCGTCAGCGTGATGTCATCTATTGCCGGCATGACCGACCTTAAACGGTTAGGCCGCATCATGGTGGTTATTTTTATTGTTTCCATCGCCATGGCGCTTATTCCCGCCGCAGGCATTGTGCTGCTGGCGCTTTGGTACAACCCGGCACAGGGCGTGACCATCGATCTTTCCCATTCGGTGAAAGGCGGCTCGGGGGAGATGGATTTTGTCAGCATGGTGACCACCAGCGACTTTGTCGGGTTGTTCTCCAAGTCGAACATCCTGGCGCTGATCGTGATTGCGATTATCGCCGGTGTAGCGATTGGTCAGTCGGCGGATGCGGGTAAACGCATCGCCGCTCTGCTGCAGGACGCCAACACCGTTATTATGAAAATTGTCTCTATTATCATGAAGGTGGCCCCTGTCGGCCTGGGCTGCTACTTCGCTGCAACCATGGCGAGCCAGGATGCTTCTCTGCTGATGACCTTCGCTCGCGCCATCGGGTTATTTATGGCGGCAACGCTTATCTATTACGTGCTTGGCTCCATTTTCTATTCGTGGATTGGCGGCGGGCTTCCGGCAGTAAAAGCGTTCTGGAAACACGCGATTGAACCTTCCGCGACCGCGCTGGGTACCTGTTCTTCGCTCGGTACTCTGCCGGTTACGCTGCGTGCGGGCAAGGCAATGGGCATCAACCCTGAAATTGTCGATGTCTCGATTCCGCTGCTGGTGAACCTCAATAAAGGCGGCGTGGCGATGATTGCCGCGTTGAAAATCGTCTTTATCTATTCGGTTCTTGGCCTGCCATTTACCAGCGAAACCTTCTTCCTCGCGATGCTGATTGCTGTGCTGTCGGCCATTATCGTTGGCGGCGTGCCGGGCGGCGCGTTCCTCGGGGAGATCTTTATTGTCACGACGCTGGGGCTGCCGATGGAAGCCATCCCGCTGCTGGTGGTGCTTGGCACCATTACCGATGCACCGGCCACGCTTATCAACGTGATCCACGATCTTAATGCGGCACAAATCGTTGAACGCTTCGCCGGAAAGAAGCGTGGTGAACCGGAAACCAGCGCTCCGCTGGCCGCAAACAGCCTCGCTGGCTAAGCCCTCTGAATGGAATGAATCAGGAAATAACGGGAGAATTTTATGAAACAGAAAAGTCATCTTGAAACTCAGCTGATCGTCGCCGGGCGTGAAAAACGCTACACCCAGGGGGCGGTAAATGCGGTCATCCAGCGCGCGTCCTCGCTGGTATTTGACAGCGTAAAAGCCAAAAAATTTGCCACTGCCAACCGGGCAAACGGCGAACTGTTCTATGGCCGCAGAGGCACGCTGACGCATTTTTCCTTCCAGAAGGCGATGACGGAGTTAGAAGGCGGTGCCGGGTGCTCGCTTTATCCGTGCGGCGCGGCGGCGGTCACCAATGCGATTCTGGCTTTTGTCAGCGGCGGAGATCATATCCTGATGACCGGCGCGGCCTATGAGCCAACGCAGGATTTCTGCAACAAGATCCTGAGCAAATTCAACGTCTCAACAACGTATTACGATCCGCTGATTGGCGCCGGGATCGCTGAGCTCATCCAGCCGAATACCCGCGTTGTTTTCCTTGAGTCTCCGAGCTCAATTACCATGGAGGTTCAGGACGTGCCCGGCATGATTAAGTCTATTCGCGCCGTTAACCCGGAAATTGTTGTCATGCTGGACAACACCTGGGCCGCCGGGGTGCTATTCCGTGCGCTGGATTATGGTGTAGATATCTCGATTCAGGCCGGGACCAAATACACCATCGGCCATTCGGACGGCATGTTGGGGACGGCGGTTGCCAACGCACGCTGCTGGGATCGCCTGCGTGAAAACTCGTACCTGATGGGCCAGACGCTTGATGCCGATACGGCGTATATGGCTGCCCGTGGCCTGCGCACGCTGGGAGTCAGGCTGAAGCAGCATGAGGAAAGCAGCCTCGCGATTGCCCGCTGGCTGTCGGCTCATCCGCTGGTGGAGCGGGTTAACCATCCTGCTCTGGCTGAATGTCCGGGACATGCGTTCTTCGAACGCGACTTTTCCGGCAGCTCCGGCCTGTTCTCCTTTGTGCTAAAACAGCGCCTGACGGACGAGCAGCTTGCGGGTTACCTGGATAATTTTACGCTGTTCCATATGGCGTATTCCTGGGGCGGGTTTGAGTCACTGATCCTGGCCAACCAGCCGGAAGAGCTGAACGACATTCGTCCGGCAGGTAAGGTGGACTTCAGCGGCACGCTGGTGCGAGTCCATATTGGCCTGGAAAACGTTGAAGAACTGATTGCTGACCTGGAAGCCGGTTTTACCCGCATCGCCTGATTCCCTCTTTTGCCGCCCGCAAGGGCGGCTTTCTCGCCCGAGTTATTCTGCTATTCCCTTTGTCGCGGAATAAAATATTCGTGATTGTGTTCACGCACATGGAATAAAATATTCCATACTATGCACAACAGAACACACATAACGGATGTCCCGATGAAAATTAACTTAACCAAACTGGTCACCGAAGGCCGCAATCCGGCCAGCTCGGAAATCGACACTCTGCCCACCTTAGAGATGCTTAAAGTTATTAATAACGAAGACAAGCGGGTGCCGCTGGCGGTGGAAGCCACGCTGCCGCAGGTCGCTCAGGTTGTCGATAAAGTGGTGGCGGCTTTCGCCCAGGGCGGCAGGCTGATTTACAGCGGCGCAGGAACGTCCGGCCGTCTGGGGATCCTGGATGCAAGTGAGTGCCCGCCAACCTTTGGCACGCCGCGTGAGCAGGTCGTCGGGCTGATTGCCGGTGGGCATCCGGCCATTTTGCAGGCGGTAGAAAACGCCGAAGACAACCGTGAAATGGGTGAGCAGGATCTGCGTAACCTGAACTTCAGCGCGCGTGACGTGCTGGTAGGGATTGCCGCCAGCGGGCGCACGCCTTACGTACTGGGCGCTATGGCCTATGCAAAAAGCGTGGGGGCCACCGTTGCCGCGATCTCCTGTAATCCGGGCAGCGAAATGAGCCTGGCGGCGGATATCGCCATTGAACCGGTCGTCGGCCCGGAAATCGTCACCGGCTCTTCACGTATGAAGGCCGGGACGGCGCAAAAGCTGATCCTGAATATGATCACTACCGGGTCGATGATTCGCAGCGGCAAAGTCTACGGCAACCTGATGGTGGATGTGGAAGCCACCAACGCCAAGCTGATCCAGCGCCAGGTCAATATTGTGGTGGCGGCGACCGAATGCAGCCCGGAGCAGGCCGAAGCGGCGCTTAGCGCCTGCCGCCGCCACTGCAAAACGGCGATCTTCATGCTGCTGAGCGGCCTGTCAGCCGAAGAGGCAAGCGATCTGCTGGCGAAAAAACAAGGCTTTATACGTGAAGCATTACGGGGGTTAAACAGGTAGCTATGGCGAAAATCACCGGCTCGATGATGGCAGACATCCTGCGCCTGACGGGCGGCAGCGGCAATATCCTTGTCTGCGGCAACTGCATGACGCGTCTCAGGCTAACGCTCAAAAACAGAGATCTCGTTCAGCACGACGACCTGAAGAAAATCCCCGGCGTGATGGGCGTGGTCAACGGCGACGACCAGCTGCAAATTATTCTCGGCCCCGGCAAAGCGCAAACCGCCAGCGAGCTGATGAATGGCCTGTTAAAGCAGGGGGGCTTAAGCGAGCCGGAGCGTGGCGAAAGCGCGGACCTGGCCGCGCTCGCCAGCCAGAACAAACAGCAGATGAAGGCGAAGCAGAACAGCGCGGTGCATAACTTCCTCACTAAGTTTGCCACCATCTTCACGCCGCTGATCCCGGGCTTTATCGCCGCCGGGCTGCTGCTGGGTATTGCCACGCTGCTGCAGCAAACGCTGATCGTTGAAGGCACAGCGCCTGCGGCCTGGCTGACCCAGCTTATTGCCTATATGAAGGTGTTCAGCATCGGGCTGTTTACCTTCCTGAGCATTCTGATTGGCTTCAACACCCAGAAAGCTTTCGGCGGCACCGGCGTGAACGGGGCGATCATCGCCTCGCTGTTTATTCTGCGCTACGTGCCGGAAGGCAAGGTGGGCTACTACGCCGGGATGGATACCTTCTTCGGGCTGGCTATAGACCCGCGCGGCAACATTATTGGCGTGCTGCTGGCCTGTATGCTCGGGGCGTGGATCGAACGCCAGGTTCGACGGATGATCCCGGACAACCTGGATATGATCCTCACCTCGACGATCACCTTATTGATCACCGGGGCGATCACTTTTGTGGCGATCATGCCCATCGGCGGCGAGCTGTTCAAAGGCATGTCCTGGCTGTTTATGCACCTGAACGGCAACCCGTTCGGCACGGCGATTCTGGCCGGGCTGTTCCTGATTGCCGTGGTGTTTGGTATTCACCAGGGATTTGTCCCGGTCTACTTCGCGCTGATGGATGCCCAGGGCTTTAACTCGCTGTTCCCGATTCTGGCGATGGCCGGTGCGGGGCAGGTGGGCGCGGCGCTGGCTCTGTTTGCCCGCTCGCCGAAAGGCTCGGTCCTGCGTACGCAAATCAAAGGGGCGATTATTCCCGGCCTGCTGGGCATTGGTGAGCCGCTGATTTACGGCGTGACGCTGCCGCGCCTGAAGCCGTTTATTACCGCCTGTATCGGCGGCGGCATCGGCGGGTTCTTTATCGGGCTGGTGGCCTGGCTGGGGCTGCCCGTCGGACTGAATACGGTGTTTGGGCCGTCAGGTTTGGTGTCGATTCCGCTGATGACTTCCCATCAGGGGATCTTCGCCGGGATGGCGGTTTACGTTGCCGGGATTGTTATCGCCTATGTGGCCGGGTTTATCATGACCTGGTGTTTTGGCAGTAAGAACGTTGATTTGACTTAAGTTAATATGACTCTTGCCCGCCCGCCTTCTGCGGGCGGCGTTATTCCCGCTCAGCAGCTAACCTTGCCCACTTTTTTTCTAAGGACGGAAAGGCATTAGCGATAATTTTTTATTCTTTTATGGAATCGTTGCCGTTGGAAATACTGCTCTCTCCCCCGAGACAGGAGCAGAATCATGGCAGCAAAACGACACTCACTCTGGCTGGTTGCACTGGCCCTAATTGCGGCTCAGGCCCACGCGGTGGACGTTACCGTGGCGTACCAAACCTCCGCCGAACCCGCCAAAGTTGCGCAAGCCGACGACGCTTTTGCCAAAGACAGCGGGGCGAAAGTGGAATGGCGTAAGTTCGACAGCGGCGCGAGCGTGGTGCGTGCGCTCGCCTCGGGCGATGTGCAAATCGGCAATATCGGCTCCAGCCCGCTGGCCGTTGCCGCCAGCCAAAACGTACCGATTGAAGTCTTCCTCCTGGCCTCCCAGCTCGGTAACTCTGAAGCGCTGGTGGTCAAAAAAGGCATCAAAACGCCGCAGGACCTGATCGGCAAACGCATCGCCGTGCCGTTTATTTCGACTACCCATTACAGCCTGCTGGCTTCCCTCAAGCATTGGGGCATCAAGCCGGATCAGGTTCAAATTCTAAATCTTCAGCCTCCGGCAATTATTGCCGCGTGGCAGCGCGGGGATATCGATGCCGCTTACGTCTGGGCTCCGGCGGTGAACGAGCTGGAAAAAGACGGCAACGTGCTGACGGACTCGGCGCAGGTGGGCAAATGGGGCTCCCCGACGCTCGACGTCTGGGTCGTACGTAAAGACTTTGCTGAAAAACATCCTGATGTGGTCACCGCTTTTGCCCGCAGCGCCGTTGCGGCTCAGAAAGGCTACCTCGACAATCCTGACGGCTGGCTTCAGCAGCCGGACAACCTGAGCAAGCTTTCGCGCCTGAGCGGCGTACCGGAAAACGACGTCCCGGGGCTGGTGAAGGGCAATACCTACCTGACGGCGAAGCAGCAGGTTGAGCAGCTCAGCGGCCCGGTGAATAAAGCCATCGTGGACACCGCGCACTTCCTGAAAGAGCAGGGCAAAGTGCCGGCGGTCGCCACCGATTATAGCCAGTTTGTGACCGACCGCTTCGTGAAGCCGCTGGCGCAGTAAACAGGAGACACGGCGATGCTACAGGTTTCGCATCTCAGCGCGGAGTACGGCGGTAAGCCGGTACTCGACGACATTAATCTGACGGTGGACGAGGGCGAGCTGCTGGTGGTGCTCGGCCCTTCCGGCTGCGGTAAGACCACGCTGCTTAACCTGATCGCCGGTTTCGTTCCCTATCATTCCGGCAGCATTACGCTTCAGGGCAAAACGGTTGCAGGCCCCGGCGCCGAGCGCGGGGTTGTTTTTCAGAACGAAGGGCTGCTGCCCTGGCGATCGGTACTGCATAACGTGGCCTTCGGGCTGCAGCTTGCCGGGCAGGCTAAGCTCGAGCGGGAAGAGATTGCGCTCGACATGCTGCGCAAGGTTGGGCTGGAAGATAAGGCGAAAAACGCCATCTGGCAGCTTTCGGGCGGGCAGCGGCAGCGGGTGGGCATTGCCCGGGCGCTGGCGACGAAGCCCCAGCTTTTGTTGCTGGACGAGCCTTTTGGCGCGCTGGATGCCTTTACCCGCGAGCAGATGCAAACTCTAATGCTGAAGCTGTGGCACGAAAGCCGTCGGCAGGTGTTGCTGATCACCCACGACATTGAAGAGGCGGTCTTTCTGGCGACGGAGCTGGTCTTGCTCTCGCCAGGCCCTGGCCGCGTGCTGGAGCGGCTTCAGCTTGATTTTGGCCGTCGCTTTGCCGCCGGAGAGCCGTGCCGAAGCATCAAATCCGATCCAGAATTTATCGCCAAACGTGAATACGTGCTGAGCCGCGTGTTCGATCAGCGGGAGGGCTTCTTATGAGCATAGTGATTCAGGACAAACCCGTGCGCCGCAGGCTAGCCTGGCGCTGGCCGTTTTCGCGTCAGCTTACTCTAAGCGCAACCACGCTGGTGGCGTTGGTGCTGCTGTGGTGGTGGGTGGCGGCGCAGCATTGGATAAGCCCGCTGTTTCTGCCGCCACCGGGGCAGGTGCTGGCGAAGCTTATCACCATCGCCGGGCCGCAGGGCTTTATGGACGCCACGCTTTGGCAGCATCTGGCCGCGAGCCTGGGGCGCATTCTTACCGCGCTTGCCGCTGCGGTGTTGATAGGCATCCCGGTGGGCATTGCAATGGGGCTGAGTCCCACCGTGCGCGGCATTCTTGATCCGCTGATCGAGCTTTACCGCCCGGTGCCGCCGCTGGCCTATTTACCGCTGATGGTGATTTGGTTTGGCATCGGCGAGACATCCAAAATCCTGCTGATTTATCTCGCGATTTTTGCGCCGGTGGCCATGTCCACCATGGCGGGCGTGCGCAGCGCGAAGCAGGTACGCATTCGTGCGGCTCAGGCGCTCGGGGCATCTCGCTGGCAGGTTATCTGGCATGTGATTTTGCCGGGCGCGCTGCCGGAAATTCTGACCGGATTTCGCATTGGGCTGGGCGTGGGCTGGTCCACGCTGGTGGCCGCAGAGCTTATCGCCGCCACGCGCGGGCTGGGCTTTATGGTGCAGTCCGCCGGTGAGTTTCTGGCGACCGACGTGGTGCTGGCCGGGATCGGCGTCATTGCCGTCATCGCATTCTGTTTAGAACTGGGGCTACGGGCGCTACAGCGCCGCCTGACCCCGTGGCATGGAGAAGGGCAATGAGTGAAAAAGTGAACATTAAGCCGTTGGGGCCGTATATCGGGGCGCAGGTTGACGGCGTGGATTTAACGCGCGGCCTGAGCGACAACCAGTTCGAGCAGATTTACCACGCGCTGATCCGCCATCAGGTGCTGTTCTTCCGCGAGCAGGAAATTACGCCCGAGCAGCAGCGCGCGCTGGCTCTGCGTTTCGGCGATCTGCATATTCACCCGGTTTACCCGCATGCCGAAGGCGTGGAAGAAATTATCGTGCTGGATACCCACAACGATAATCCGCCGGATAACGACAACTGGCACACCGACGTGACCTTTATTGAAACGCCGCCTGCCGGAGCGATTCTGGCGGCGAAGCAGCTGCCGGAAACCGGCGGCGATACGCTGTGGACCAGCGGGATTGCCGCTTATGAGGGGCTGTCCGAGCCGTTTAAAAAGCTGTTGTCCGGGCTCGAGGCCGAGCACGATTTCCGTAAATCGTTCCAGGAGTATAAGTACGCCCACAGCGAAGTCGAACACCAGCGCTGGCGCGAAGCCGTGGCGAAGAACCCGCCGCTGCGCCATCCTGTGATTCGCACGCATCCGGTCAGCGGGAAACAGGCGCTGTTCGTCAACGAAGGCTTTACCACGCGCATTGTTAACCTGACAGAAAAAGAGAGCGAGACGCTGCTGGGCTTCCTGTTTGCCCACATCACCAAACCAGAGTTCCAGGTACGCTGGCGCTGGCAGCAAAACGATATTGCCATCTGGGACAACCGTGTGACGCAGCATTACGCCAACGCCGATTATCTCCCGGCTCGCCGTATCATGCACCGCGCGACAATCCTCGGGGATAAGCCTTTCTGGCGCGGCTGAGCATCCGAAGGTGTGATTGATATTTGCTCTTTTGGTGGTTATTATAACCACCAAATTTCACTTCATGGATGAAGGAATGACAAGCGCAGAGCTGATAAGGATGTTGAAAAAGTTGGGATGGCTACACGTGCGTACCAGAGGCAGCCACCACATTTTTGAAAAAGAAGGTGAGGCAAACCCTGTCGTGGTACCCCACCCAACCAAGGATTTGGCCCCGGGAACGTTGCATAAAATTCTTAAGCAACTGGGTGAGAAATGAATAAGTGGCGTGCCAACGAGTAGCGCTTTCAGGAGAGAGGAACGTATGAAATATCCTGTGTATTTGCACCAGGCCGAAAGTGGAAGCTGGTCAGGGTTTGTGCCGGATATTGAAGGCTGCTATTTCGCCGGAGACACCATCGATGAGGCTATCGATGACGCCCATGGCGCGATTAATGCTCATCTGGAATATCAAAGCGAGAAAGGCAGAGCGGTGCCTGTTGCTCTGACGATTAACGATCATAAAAATGATGAGAGTTGCCAGGGGGGCGTTTGGGGATTTGTTGATATCGATATTACCCGGTACGAAGGTAAATCGGTAAAATTGAATATTACGTTGCCACAATCCTTGCTGGCGAGAATCGATAGCTATGTCAGTGGTAATAGGGAGTACGCCAGCCGAAGTGGTTTTTTAGCAGAGCTGGCTCGCCGTGAATTAACTAAACGCCTGTAGCTTCTCATCACGAATAAGGCCCGCCAGGTGCGGGCCTTGTTGTTTTTACAACTTAAGCCCGCACCTTCACCGTAACCAGCACCGCTGTCAGCAGCATCAGGCTGCCGGACAAGATAAGCGGGGCCAGCAGGCCGAGGTTATCCAGCGCGAGGCCGCCTATTGCCGCCCCGCAGGTGTTGGCCAGTTGAATCACGGCCACCTGAATTGACCCGGCTTTTTCCGCCTGATCCGCCAGCGAGCGGGTGATCCACGTTGACCAGCCGACCGGCACGAGGGCAAAGGCCAGCCCCCAGACAATAGCAATCACCGATGCCACGGCTTTGTTCGTCCCCCACAGCACCAGTACCGCCGCGCTGATAGCGAGAATTAATGGCGCGCAGGCCAGGGCCAGCTTGAGCGATCGTTTCAGGATCGGGGCGGAAAGAGAGGTGCCGACGAAGCTGGCAATACCGAAGCTCAGCAGCACCAGCGTCAGGCCGTCCACGTCAAAGCCCGCCAGGGTCATATAAACCGGGCGAATATAGGTAAAGAACGAGAACTGCCCGGCGAACGCCATGAAAATTGCCAGCATACCCGCCAGCACGCCCGGGCGTTTGAGCAGGCCAAACATGTTTTGCTTCTGGTGCGCCGCTTCCCCTGGCAGAGAAGGCAACGCTTTCCAGACCCAAATAATACAGGCGACGCCCATCAGGGCGGCGGCGTTAAAGACATTGCGCCAGCCGATGATCCCCCCGAGGAAGCTGCCCAGCGGGGCGGCAATCACTAGCGCAATCGAGACGGCTCCGAAGATAACGGACAGCGCCTTAGGCACCGTGCGCGCGGGCACAAGGCGCATGGTCAGCGAGGCCGACATTGCCCAGAACCCGCCCAATGCCAGCCCAAGACAGGCGCGACCAAGCAGCAGCAGAGAGAAGTTGCCCGCGAACGAAACCAGTAGGCAGGAGGCGGTGAGCAGCACGGCAAAAAGCAGCACCACACGGCGGCGATCGGTCGATCCTATCAGGTTGGTGACAAACAGGCTGGCAAACATCGCCACAAAGGCGGTGACCGTGACCGACTGCCCGGCAAGGCCTTCGGAGATATTCAGTTCCTGCGCCATCGGCGTCAGCAGGCTAACCGGCAAAAACTCAACGGTAATCAGGCAGGCCACGCAAAACGCGATGGCAAAGACTGCCGACCAGTTGGGGCGTGTTACTGAGGTTGCCGGAATGGTATGGGGGGCGGTTTCATTCATCCTGAAGTCCTGGGTCAAAGTTTGGGGCAAGCCTTCCAGTGTATCACCGCTTGCGCAACGTCTTTAACCTTTTGGCAACTTCACTCAGTATTGCGCGGCAGGCGTTCAAGATCCCTTTATCTGAATCAAACAAAAAATAAACAAATTTAACAAAAAACGAACAATTTTCCGGGGCTAAGAGAATAATATAACCCCCTAAATTAACGAGGCTTTTATCTCTCCAGAATCATTTTCCCGAAAGGTTTGCCTGGTCATTTCTTAGGCGTTATTAAGACCGAGCTTATGCAACATAAAGAATTGGTATCTATTACTTAAATAAAATTTAGCTTAATTTAGTCATACTTCGTAGCCCATCACGAATATATAAAAATTTCATCTTGAATTATTAAAGATAACTTTATACGGCACATTAAATAATGTGCTGGGGAAACGTTTGTCTTTAATTCTAATGAAACCACTGAGCATTCTAAGGAATTCCCACAGGATGTGGGGAATGCGTTATGCGGTCATTTAAGACCGATGATGATTCAAACGGAGTCATGAAGGATGCCTGACTCCGATGTGCGTTTTATATATGAAGGAATACCCATGAAATTAAGCAAAATCGCCTCTTCTCTGATCGCAACCGTTGCTCTGGTCAGCAGCGCCGCTAACGCAGCAGATCCTGTTACCGTTAATGGCGGGACCGTGCACTTCCAGGGCGAGCTGGTTAACGCCGCTTGTGCGGTAAGCACTCAGTCCGACGGCCAGATCGTTAAACTGGGCCAGTACCGTACCGCCGCTTTCACCAAAGTGGGCGATACCTCTTCCCAGATCCCATTCAACATCGTTCTGACCGATTGCGATAGCACCGTGGCGGCCACCGCTTCTGTGGCATTCACCGGCCAGACTGATGCGACCGACCCAACGCTGCTGGCGGTAAACTCCAGCGGGAACGCAACCACCGCGAAAGGCGTGGGTATCGAGATCCTGGATCGTACCTCTAAGACCCTGTCTCCGAACGGTTCTACCTTCTCTACCGCTCAGACTCTGAACGACGGTGAGAACACCATTCCGTTCACCGCTCGCTATAAAGCAACCGCTGCCACCGCGACTGCCGGTGCTGCGAACGCGGACGCAACTTTCGTTATGAAATACGAATAATCAGCCACGGCTGAGAGCACAGGGATGATTCAGCCTCACGGATGAGGCTTGTCCGACGCGAGTCCAGAGAGGACGATGATGATAAGGAAAATCCTGCTCCTGGCGATGCTGGCTGCGGTGAATCCCGTTCAGGCAAAGCGCATTGTGGTTATCCACGGTGGGGAAGTGCATATGCAGGGTGAGCTGGTTAACGGCGCCTGCGCCGTCGCACCTGAAAGTCAGGAAATGACGGTGCAAATGGGCCAGTACCCGAGCAACGTATTTAAAGATGTTGGCAGCTACGCGCCGCCCAGCATCCCTTTTACCCTTCGGCTGACGGACTGTCGCCCGGAGGTTTATGACCATGTGGGCATCGCGTTTCAGGGATCTACTCCTGCGGAAGATCCTCTGGTCTTTCTGGCCACGTCCAGCGTAAGTGGCAATGACGCCAGCAGCGGCATTGGCCTCGCATTATTCGACCAACAGCAGCAGCTGATTATTCCCAATAGCGAACCGGCGTCTTATTCGGAAATAACTACGCAGGAAATGAGTTTTCATTTTACTGCCCGTTATCGCGCGGTTTCTAAGCATATGTCGCCCGGAAATATTCGCTCTGACGTCTGGTTCACGCTGGTTTATCCCTGAACCTCTGCTTTTCCATTCTGGCTATTTTGATGGTACCTGTCGTGATGAACAAATTATATAAAGCCGCTTCGGCACTGATGCTCTCTTTAATGATGATGACTTTTAATGCGCAGGCTGCGGGCGGTATTGCCCTGGGCGCTACGCGCGTTATTTATCCGGCCGACGCGAAACAAACTTCGCTGGCCATCACCAACAGCGATCCGAAAGAGCGCTTCCTGGTGAACTCATGGATCGAGAACGATCTCGGCCAGAAAGAGAAAAGTTTTGTGGTTACGCCGCCGCTGTTTGTCAGTGAGCCAAAAAGCGAAAACACGCTGCGTATTATCTATGCCGGGCCGGCGTTACCGACGGATCGCGAGTCTATTTTCTGGATGAACGTGAAGGCCATTCCTTCCGTGGATAAAAACAGCGTTGAGGGAAAAAACGTCCTTCAACTGGCGGTGCTTTCCCGCATCAAACTGTTTGTACGCCCTAAAAATCTGCAGATGCAGCCGGAAGATGCGCTGAAAGAGATTCGCTTCGCGCGCAACGGTCAGTACCTGAAGATCAGTAACCCGTCGCCTTACTACGTTTCACTGGTCAACCTGAAAATGGGGAGTGAAAAACTGCCTAACACCATGGTGGCACCGAAAAATAGCGTGCAGGTTGCCGTACCGTCCGGCGTTCAGGGGGCGGTGAGCTTCCAGACTGTGAACGACTACGGCGCGGTGACTAAAGCACAAGCGGGTGTCATGCAGTAACGCCAGGCGGGCAAAGGGAAGCAGGTAAATCATGAAGAGATCAGTCTCGCGTAAAGTGTTTACGCTAGCGCCGCTGGCGGCGACCATTGTGGCCTCATTTTGGCCCGCGTTCGCTGCCGCTGAGAGCTATTTCAACCCGGCATTTTTGTCGGACGATACCGCGGCGGTGGCGGATCTGTCTCGCTTCGAAAAAGGCAGCAGCCAGCCGCCGGGCGTTTATCGCGTGGACATCTGGCGCAACGATGAATTTGTTGCCACCGAAGACGTGCATTTTACGGCGACGGAATCGAAAGTCCCTGCTTCTGAAGCCGTGAAGTCCGGCGGGCTGACGGCCTGCCTCGACGTCGACTGGCTCAAGCGGCTCGGGCTGAATATGCTGGCGTATCCTGAGCTGGCGAAATATAAGTCCGGGGAGTGCGTCCCCTTGACTACGGCCGTGCCAGGCGCTGAAATGAGCTATGACTTTTCGCGTCTGCGACTGGATATTAGCCTGCCACAGGCCTCTTTAATCAACAGCGCCCGCGGTTACATTCCACCGGATCAGTGGGATGAAGGGATCCCGGCGGCGTTGCTGAACTATACCTTCACCGGCAACCGCGGCACTTACAACGACAGCTACTATCTGAACCTGCAAAGCGGCCTGAATCTGGGCCCGTGGCGCCTGCGCAATAACGGGGCCTGGAACTACACCAGCGGCGATGGCCACCACCAGAATCAATGGCAGAACATCAGTACGACGCTGCAGCGCACGATTATCCCGCTCAAGGGCGAGCTGGTCATGGGCGACAGCAACACCGGCAGCGATGTGTTCGACAGCCTCGGGTTTCGTGGGGCGCGCCTCTATTCTTCCGACAGCATGTACCCGGACAGCCTGCAGGGCTACGCGCCAACCGTGCGCGGGATTGCCCGCACCAACGCCAAGATTGTTGTCCGCCAGAACGGCTACGTGATTTATCAGAGCTATGTCTCTCCGGGCGCGTTTGCCATCAGCGACCTTAACCCGACCTCTTCAAGCGGTGACTTAGAGGTTACGGTAGAGGAGAAAGACGGCTCTGTGCAGAAATACTCCGTGCCTTATTCCACCGTGCCGATGCTGCAGCGTGAAGGCCGGTTTAAATATGATGTGGTGATGGGGGATTTCCGCAGCGGGAATAACCAGCAGGATAAGCCGTTCTTTACTCAGGGTACGTTGATTGCCGGTCTGCCGAACGGCTACACCGCCTATGGTGGGACACAGCTGGCAGAGCGCTATACCGCCGTTGCGTTAGGTGCCGGGAAAAACCTCGGTGACTGGGGGGCGATTTCGCTCGATCTTACCCATGCGCGCAGCAAGCTGGCGGATGACAGCGATCATCAGGGGCAGTCGCTGCGCTTCCTGTACGCCAAATCCCTGAGCGGCTACGGAACTAACTTCCAGCTGCTGGGCTATCGCTACTCCACGCGCGGTTTTTACACTCTGGATGATGTGGCCTACCGGAATATGGAAGGCTACCAGTACGAGTGGCAAAACAATGACAGCAACCGGCAGGAACTGGTGGCGACCAGCTATCACAACCTGCGCTACAACAAAAAGGGCCGATTTCAGGTCAATATCTCCCAGTCTCTGGGGGATTACGGCTCGGTCTATGTTTCCGGCAGCCAGCAAACTTACTGGGGAACCGATCAGGACAACACCTGGTACCAGCTGGGGTACTCCAGCGGCTGGCGCGGGATCAGCTACTCGCTTTCCTGGTCGTGGAGTAAGTCGCTCGGCCTGGCAGACACCAACCGGATTGTCGCCTTCAACCTTTCGATTCCGTTTAGCACGCTGCTTGGGCACGGTTATTCGCGCGATACGGCGCTGGATCGTGCCTACGCCACGATGGCCACAAGCCGCAGCTCTGACGGCAAAAACAGCTGGCAATCCGGGGTCGGCGGCACGCTGCTGGAAGGTCGCAACCTGAACTACAGCGTGAGTCAGGGGCATACCAGCAATAACGGCTATTCCGGCAGCGCCACTGCCAACTGGCAGGCCACGTACGGCACGCTTGGCCTGGGCTACAACTATGACCGCAACCAGCATGACTTCAACTGGCAGGCTTCCGGCGGCGTGGTCGGCCATGCGGACGGGGTGACCTTCAGCCAGCCGCTGGGCGACACCAACGTATTGATTAAAGCGCCGGGCGCTTCCGGCGTCAGCATTGAAAACCAGACCGGGGTGAAAACCGACTGGCGTGGCTATGCCGTTATGCCGTATGCCACGGTTTACCGCTACAACCGCGTAGCGCTCGACACCAACACAATGGACAACCACACCGATATTGAAAACAACGTCAGCAGCGTAGTGCCGACGGAGGGTGCCCTGGTCCGCGCCACCTTCGATGCCCGAATTGGCGTGCGCGCCATCCTCACCGTTAAACGCGGCGACCGCCCGGTGCCGTTTGGTTCCGTGGTGCGGGAAGAGCAAAGCGGTGTGACCAGCATGGCCGGTGACGACGGGCAGATTTACCTCAGCGGCCTGCCGCTGAAAGGCAAATTGCTGATCCAGTGGGGCGACGGGAAGGGTTCCCAGTGCCGCGCCAACTATTCCCTGCCGGAAGAGAGCCTGAAACAGGCTGTCGTCATGGCAACCGCCACCTGTTCATAGCGTGCGGAGAGATTCAGGAAGATGAAAATGAAACTGAAAAATTTGATGGCCGGGTCGCTGCTGCTGGCGTTTGCTGCCCCAGCTCTGGCGACGGTTTGTGAAAACGAGCTTAAGGTCCCAACCGATATTTCGTACGACCTGTCTGACAAATTTAATAGTAGCAACAACAACGTCGGGCAGATCGTGACTCTGAGTGAAAAAACAGGGCTGATTGGGGTGAATGCCATCTGTCCTAAAGGAACGTCGGGGAATACCACCAAGCGTAGCTATGTTACCGATTTACCCATTCAGGAAGTGGTGGGGAGTTATAAATATCTGAAGATAAATGATTACCTTAATGGCGCCATGAAAATAAACGACAGCTATGCAGGTGATTTTTATCCGCCGGTGAGCTACATGCAAATGGGGTCGCACCCTAACGTATCGAAGAACAAACCTTTTGGGGTCACGGATTCGAAGCTGGTGTTTCGCCTTAAAGTCACCCGCCGTTTTATTAACATGGTGCCGATTCCACGCCAGACGATGTTCCGGGTCTACGTAACGACGACCTCTGCGGACCCGTTAGATACCGTCGTTTACACCATCAGCTACAGCGGCAAAGTTGAAGTCCCGCAGACCTGCGAAATCAACGCCGGGCAGGTGGTGGAGTTTGATTTTGGCAGCATCGGGGCATCGTTATTCAGCCAGGCCGGGGCCGGTAACCGCCCGCAAAGCGTGACGCCGCAAAGTAAAACGGTCGGCATCAAATGCACTAATATAGATGCCCAGGCTTACCTCACGCTGCGCCTTGAGGCTGAGAAAAGCAGCGGCAATATGATGATATCCGATAACAGCGATCTGGGCTTTATCGTGGCGAACGCCAGCGGTACGCCGCTGACGCCAAACAACCTTGGCAGCAAGATTAATTTCCAGCTTGATGATGCCGCTGCGGCCCGGGTGGGAATTCGCGCCTGGCCGGTCAGCGTGACGGGCGTTAAGCCGAAGGAAGGGCCGTTCACGGCTCGTGGCTATCTGCGCGTTGATTTCGACTAAGGGGACCTGATGAACAAGTTTATCCTGAGCGCGCTGGCGCTGGTCCCGATACTCTGCGTGCCCTCAGTGAAAGCGGCCTCGCCGCTGGGGGAAATCAACGTTGAGCTGCATGGAACAATCGTGGATTACACCTGTGTCGTGGAGACGGGCGGGGACAATAAGACGGTGAAGCTTGGCTCGTGGCCGACCAAACAGCTGCGCACCGCCGGGAGCACAACTCAGGCAATGCCGTTTAACCTGAAGCTAACCGGCTGCCCGCCGAGCGGTACCGCCTCTATCACCTTTAATGGCAAGAGTACCGGCACGGGACTGCTGGCGCTAAACGCTGCCAGTACGGCGAAAAATGTGGCCATTGAGCTACTGAATGAGGATAAGTCCCGATTGTTGTTGAATGATGCCAGTAAAACGATGCCGGTTGATGCCAACGGCGATGTGACGCTCAAGTTTTGGGCAAACTATATTGCCACGGCGGACAACGCGGATGCCGGGCTGGCCAATGCGGATGCGACGTTTCTGATTAACTACAATTAAAGCATCGTTAATGGTTCCAGAAAATAACCGGGAGGAGTCTTCCCGGTATTTCCGCTTCCGGTGCGTAATGGTCCTTTATAGCAGTTCATGCACCTTGGCATAGTCAATCAGCTCGACAATGGAAGTGAGTCCGAGTTTAGAGAATATATTAGCTTTATGTGCGCTAATGGTCTTGTTACTCAGTAATAGCTGTTCGGCAATCTCTTTATTCGACAGGCCGTTTGCCAAATAACGCAAGACTGTGATTTCGCGGTTGGATAACGGCATATCGTCCATCGTTCCCCGGCGTGATTTATGGCTGCTGATAAAATGCAGCGTTTCCGAAGGGAAAAAGGAGTAGCCAGAAAGCAACATTTCAACCGCGTTAAATATATCTTCCTGTTCCTTACGTTTGCTCACAAATCCATTGGCGCCGGCCTGAATAGCGCGCCCTGCGTAAAACGACTCTGATTTTGACGACAGGAAAAGGATTTTGGTTTTTTCCTGTAATCCTTTGATTCTTTTAAGTAATGTAAAGCCATCTGTGTTGGGGAGTTCAACGTCAAGAATCACCAGATCGACTGGATTCGCGCGCATATAGTCGATAACTTCCCGACCATCATCTGTTTTTAAAACAACATTAATATCTTTATTTTTCTGGAGGAGAACTTCTATCGACATTCTGACAATAGGATGCTCGTCCATAATGATTACGGATGCCGGTTTCATTTTTTTTTGCCTCGATTGTTTGATAAAAACATCGCTTTGACACAGCGTCAATGGCAGCGAAAGTGATAAACAGTGAGTTGGCGGTTGCCGGTCTTTATGCGGGAACCTCCTTGTTTTTTTTAACTCTCTTCCTTTTTAAATTCGTTATTGTCGGCGGGATAATGACTACCTAAATAACTTCACATGTAATCCTTATAGATGCCATGGCAAATATAAATATGTGATGAGGTGATTATACAGCGCAGTTTTTGTGGGAAAAGTCTGATGTTCCTGGAATAAGTCTAAGTCAATACGAAATGCTGTGTAGTTAATTGACCTTTTTCTAAATTGAATTAACGAACCTAATTTTTTAGTTAAGGTGGGTTAAAAGACTTTTTATTGGAGAAAAAATGACATTTAGTTCTGAATGTTGTTATTTTGTTTTGGATCAAAAAGTGCTGAATGGCGTCATAGCGGAATAATTGCTTCCAGGAATAGTTGTAATTGTTAATTTTTTGTTTGTTTTTAACTCAATTTGAACATTGAAATTAAGTAAATTCTTAAAATATCTTATGCCTCAGTAGGTTAGTTCGATAGCCAATGTGCGCTATTTGCAACAGAAATTTCATGTAGAAGGTGCAGCAATTTACTGCGGTTATCGAGCGCCAGTCGGGTCAGCAAAACGTTGAAGCGATAAACGACGTAATGATAGGGTTTCTCAAGTAAAAGGGCGATTGATTTCAATGACTCTCCGCGGCTCAGCGCCAGTAAAATCGCCCACTCTCTGAGGGAAAAAACCTGCGTGTCGTAACTCGCCGCCAAATCTGGGTCGCCGGGGCTTAAAGCCTGTTTCAGTTTGTCCGGGGGCAGACGACGCTCGACAATCTTGCAGCCAACGGCCTGCTGAATAAATCGTGTGATTTCGGGCTTTCGCTGCGCGCTAAGCAGCATGATTTGGTGTTGCGGCGTGGTGATAATTTGTTGGCGAATGGCCTTCAAAACGTCAAGTGTGGGGATCTCCAGACTGTCGAGGTCGACGATCAGTCGCGGTACGGGAGAGTGCACCTGATGCGCGATAACGTCATTCAGCGAAGAGAGCACGGGAATGTTAAGGCGATGGAAAAGAGTGCCGGTGATTGCGCTGCTGAGGAAATTGTCGGCAGAAACGAGGATGGCGTCGGGCTTCTTTGGTTTTTGCCCCCCAATCAATTGCTGTTGAATATATTCGAGTCGATCAAAAAAAAGTGGCGCGGTGGAGTTGGCGGGGTTTAGAAGATAATCAGTCCTGGTACGACGGTGTTTATTTCGCCTCATAGCTGCGCACATAAGCCTGCTCACAATGACAAGGTATCAGAGAGCAGCCAGCGTTTATGCGGCCATAAATAGCCTTGCCCGAAGCTGGCACCTGACTGGCGAGCGAGCTCGAGATGATGTGTGTCTTCGATACCTTCAATGATAATGTGAGGTGAAATGTCCGCGCACTGTGCGACCAGGCGTTGAAGTACCCTGGGATTTTTACCGAGCGTCCAGAATGCTTGCTTATCAATTTTTACTCCGCCGACATCAATGGCGTAGCGGTGGAAGCTTTCAATACAGCCCTCGGTAAGGTCATCCAGCCATACCGATATCCTTTGTTGCTGTAACAGCTTAATTCGCTCCCGCAGGCAAAGCTGATGCCGCCTGGAGCACGTATCAAAAAGTGGAGCATCCTGTATCTCAATTGTTATCCATGATTCACAAACATCAAGCAGCCGGGCGAATAGCCGCTCGTCAATCAGCGCCATAATGGGAAGGTTAAGGAAGAAGCTACCGGATGCCTGTCGGGACTTCAGCAGGTTGGCCTGACGGCAAAAAAGCGTCACGCTGTCGGCTGCCGACAGGTTCGCAAAAAAAACCTCGGAATCGCGTGATGGCGCGGCGAGCTGGCTGAGTACTTCGTGGCTAATAACGTGTCCGCTAAATAAATTAACAATCGGTTCCAGACGGAAACCGGAAATATGCTGGTCAACAGATAATAAATTGTTATCTCTAGAAATATTTATCATTATTTTGTCGCTAATTGTGACAGCTATAACTGAATTGCTGAGCAATCAATGCCCTGAGAGGAAGAGGTGGTGTGCTTTCAGCAAATTTGGAGATTTTTCTGAGCGTATTCTCTCAGCGCCTCGAATGAGTGAATACCGGGGATGGCTTATTCCAGGTTGCGAAAATTCGCAACCCTGAAGAGTGAAGGGCGCGTTTTTTTTATATTTAAGAGTAATTCCCTGGCATAATAAGAAAGTACTTAATTAAATAATTCAATCCAGCAAGAACGGCAGATTGAGTTTGATATAATTCATGAGTTTATATTGGCTCTTGATATTAAGTTTTTTCATAATCGACAGTCGTTTATCCCGCGCCGTATTTTCATCAATATGCATAATAAAAGCCGCGTCAATCAGCGAGTAACCACAGGCCATTAGCTTCAGTAATTCACGCTCCTGCATGTTGAAATGCCGCGTTGTGCAGTAGTGGCAAATAGACGTAGGCACGGGCAGGGTGTTTTTTTTGCGCCGTTCTGGATCTATCCAGGGGGCCAGTTTGAGCCTGACATCTTCAACCTCATCCTCACGGTAGATAGACGGCAGCATATACAGGCAGGGACGAAACATCAGGTTCTCCTGATCCTGCTTTTTACAGATGAGGATCACCCGCTGATGGCGCGTCGTCTGCGGTATTTTGTAGCAGTTGGCGGTTGACCAGTTGTCGTCTAGCGCGAAAAAAACCAGATCGGCGACGTCCTGGTGCGCCAACGGTAGGAAATGATAAGTCTCGCTAAACTGACGGCAGAGCTGCTGGATAATAATTTTAATGCCATTGGCAAAATGGCTATTTCTTTCACAGATAGCAACGGTAAGCATGCCTTCCTCCGGGCTGGTTGACTATTAAAAAAATGATAGTGAAAAAAACTCGGATTATGAATGTGTTACGACTTAACCCCGCAGGTGTGGAGGATGAATTATTGCCAGGCCATTTCCTGGGAGTAGCAGAAAAAACGGCAAAAAAACGCTTTGGGTAAAGTTTTCTGCTGTTACGCCGATGATTAAGACTTGTCTTACAGGGAATGAGAAGCAATGTTAAACCGTATCAAAATCGTTACAAGCTTACTGGTCGTCCTGGGGCTGTTTGGCATTTTGCAGATAGCTTCCGGCGGATTGTTCTTCAATGCGCTGAAGCAGGACAAAGAAAATTTCACCGTTCTACAAACCATTCGTCAGCAGCAGTCAACGCTGAACGGCAGCTGGGTCGCGCTGTTGCAGACCCGTAACACCCTGAACCGCGCCGGTATTCGCTACATGATGGATGCCAATAAAATTGGCAGCGGTGCAACCGTTGAAGAACTGATGGCGATTGCCAGCACTTCGCTGAAACAGGCTGAGGTTGAGTGGGCGGCTTATGAAGCTTTACCGCGCGATCCACGCCAAAGCGACGCGGCCGCACAAGAAATTAAGCGCAACTACGATATTTATCACGGTGCGCTGGCAGAGCTGATTCAACTGCTTGGCGCGGGGAAAATTAATGAATTCTTCGATCAGCCAACCCAGGGGTATCAGGATGGCTTTGAGAAGCAATACGTTAACTATCTGCAGCAAAACGACCACCTTTATCAGGAAGCGGTCGACAGCAGCAACAGCTCCTACAGCATGGCGATTTGGATCCTGATTGGCGTCCTGATTGTGGTGCTGGTGGTGATCCTTGTGGTCTGGCAGGGGATCCGCACCACGCTTATCTCTCCGCTGAATCGCCTGATCGAAAGCATTCGCCACATCGCCAGCGGCGATCTGGTGCGCAAAATCGACGTGGAAGGCACCAACGAAATGGGGCAGCTGGCCGAGAACCTGCGCCATATGCAAAACGAGCTGGTGATTACCGTGGGTGAGGTCCGCAACGGCGCGAATGCCATTTATAGCGGCGCCAGCGAGATTTCCATCGGCAATAACGATCTCTCTTCTCGTACCGAACAACAGGCGGCTTCGCTTGAGGAAACGGCCGCGAGCATGGAGCAGCTGACTGCCACGGTTAAACAGAATGCTGAAAACGCCCGTCAGGCTAGCCAGCTGGCGCTAAGTGCCTCTGAAACCGCGCAGCGCGGCGGTAAAGTCGTGGACAATGTGGTGCATACCATGAGCGAAATTGCCGGCAGTTCGCAGAAAATTGCCGACATTATTAGCGTCATTGACGGCATCGCCTTCCAGACCAACATCCTGGCTCTTAACGCCGCCGTTGAAGCTGCCCGTGCGGGTGAGCAGGGACGTGGTTTTGCCGTGGTAGCCGGGGAAGTGCGTAATCTGGCGCAGCGTAGCGCGCAGGCCGCGAAAGAGATCAAAACCCTGATTGAGGATTCGGTTAGCAAGGTGGATACCGGCTCAACGCTGGTTGAAAGCGCCGGGGAAACCATGGGGGAAATCGTTAATGCGGTGACCCGCGTAACCGATATCATGGGTGAGATTGCCTCTGCTTCTGACGAGCAAAGCCGCGGGATCGATCAGGTTGGATTAGCGGTTGCAGAAATGGACCGTGTGACCCAGCAGAACGCCGCGCTGGTGGAAGAGTCTGCCGCCGCCGCCGCTGCGCTGGAAGAACAGGCCAGCAGGCTCACGCAGTCCGTTTCCGTATTCCGTATCGCTCAGGAACGCCAGGCCAAAGCCCAGGCCGCTGCGCCGAAGGCTGTTGTGACGACGGCTGCCCCGCGTAAAGCCGTGGCTGCTACGTCTGACGATAACTGGGAAACCTTCTGATTCGAGCTGTATAGGAACAACAAGGCGGGTAGCTCAATGCTGTCCGCCTTTTTTATATCCTCGCTACCATTTCCAGCGCGTCGCTGTCCTGAAGCCAGTCGCGCGAATTGATCCTCAGCATTTCCATAAAGGTCGTCCCTGCGGTGGACAACCGCCCTATACTGGGGCAAACGATGTTCACGCTGGTTGCCGGCAGCACTTCTTTAAGCGTCAGTGGCCGAAGGTTTTTTTCATAGCCAGGAAAGCGAAGCCTGACCGAAGTCCACATGCTAACAATGGGCGCCTGTTCCATCATGCGCGCCATAATCCACGGCGAGGAGCAGTGCACAATCGTCGGCGGTAGCGGCAGGTTATAGCGGCGGAAGACCTGGCCCAGAATAGAGTGCTCTCCCGGCTCATCCCAGTCCAGCCAGGGAAATTGCATCAGGCTTTTCAGCGTGGTGGTGTGGGTGACGGGATGATGCTCGCCGGCAATGATGGTGTTGCTGAGGGCGTAGAGCGTTTCCTGGTAAAACGTGCCGATGGGCGTTCCGCTGGCACTGGTCATCACCGCCATATCCAGCCGCTGATTAGCGAGCGCATCCAGAATCTGGAGCGGCCTGCCTTCCATGGCGATTAACTTCACGCCGGGAAAGCGGCTCTGGTACTGGCTCATTGTGGTGCTAAAGGGACCGTAAGAGGCGGCGGAGGTAAATCCAATGCGCAGCTGACGCATGGCTTTTCCGAGCAGATTATCGATTTCATCCCGCGCCTGATGTAACGAGCGATCGATATCCCTGGCATGGCGCAACAGCACTTGCCCGTACTCATTTAGCGTCACCCCCCGTGATGAGCGTTGCAAAATTGGCATGCCGATTTCCGTCTCCAGCTCCTGAATGGTTTTGGAAATAGCGGGTTGAGTGAGATGCAGCACCCGGGCAGCCTTGCCTATGCTGCCCTGTGCGGCAACTTCCAATAATACATCTAATTGATTTATTTTGATTTTCATTTGTCACTCCGCCATCGGCTTTCGCCATAGTGCAAAAAATGCACTTTCAGGATACGAAGAATATAACCAAAGCCATAACTAATTTTTATGTTTGCGATGTTCTTTTTTTATGCAGATAGTCGAATCACCCTCAGAAGTCACAGCCCGACATGCAAAAAATAATGAGAAGGAAGTGAGCATGAAATCATCTGCAAGTACTGCCTCAGCGGCTAGCGGGTTGATCGCCGCGATGCCGCCTCAAAGCCGTCCTCTGGAAGAGCGAACCAGCGCTAAGTCTCTGGTGGCGGTAACATTGGGAAACGGATTAGAAATCTATGATTTTGCGGTTTATAGCTTCTTTTCAGTGATCATTGGCCACCTTTTTTTTCCCTCCAGTAATGACTATGTTTCGCTGCTGCTGGCGGTAGCGACCTTTGGCGTCGGTTTTGTGATGCGCCCATTGGGCAGCCTGGTGCTGGGTAACTATGCGGATAAGCATGGCCGCCGTTCCGGGATGACGTTGATCCTCGGACTGATGGCCCTTGGCGTGATGCTGGTGGCGTTTGCGCCGACTTACAGCCAGGTCGGAATACTGGGGCCCATCGTGTTGATTGCTGGCCGCCTGCTGCAAGGTTTTTCCGCCGGGGGCGAAATCGGCGCGGCAACCAGCTGGCTGATGGAGGCCGGAGATAAATCCCGGCGCGGGCAGCGCGTGAGCTGGCAGATGACCAGCCAGGGCGGCGCGGCACTTTTTGGGGCGGCAATGGGAGCAGGATTGAGCCACTACCTCAGCGAAGAGGCCCTGTACGATTGGGGCTGGCGCGTGCCCTTTATTCTGGGTCTGGCGATCATGCCCATTGGGATGTACATCCGGCGCCATTTGCCGGAAACGCATCATACTGAAGCGACTCCCCAAAAGGAGAACTCGGCCAAAATCCTCTGGCGGGAGCATCGTCGGGCTCTGCTGTTGGGCATTTTGCTGATAATGAAAGGCACGACAACGTTCTACATCATCATTTATTACATGCCTGCATACATGGTGAACACGCTGCACATGCCGGCGGCGACCTCCTATTGGATAAGCCTGACGGCGGCGCTGATGACGCTCCTGATCCCTTTTTTCGCAGGAAAGTTGGCGGACAGGCTGCCCAGACGTAAGCCGATCATGACGTTCTGCTTTGCCGTTTCACTCTTGTTGGTTTGGCCAATCTTCGCGTCGATTTTGAACGGTATGCCGCTGTGGATCACTATTGCGTTAATCGCTGTCGATCAGGTGCTGGCGAATGTGTGCACGGTGGTGCTGTTCCTGCTGCTGCTCGAAGCATTTCCGAAAACGGTTCGGGCCTCGGGCATCAGCATTGTGTATGCCGTTGGCGTCACCCTATTTGGCGGCTTTGCGCAATTTAACGTGACCTGGTTGCTTAAAGCGACGGGTCAGCCGATGACGCCGGCCTGGTATCTGATTTTTTGCTCTTTCGTTTCGCTGGCGGCGCTGCTTGTCTGGCGGGAACGGAAAACGCAACCTGACGCTTAATACAAGGAGCTACCTATGTTGATTAAAGAGATTCTGGATCGTGAAGAAGAGATGATCGCCCTTCGGCGTGATTTCCACCAAAACCCGGAACTGGGGTTTGAAGAGTTCCGCACCAGCGATCGTATTGCTGAACTGCTGACCGGCTGGGGTTATGAAGTACATCGCGGGTTAGGCGACACCGGGGTGGTTGGGACGCTAAAAGTGGGAAGCGGTAGCAAAAGATTGGGGATCCGCGCCGATATGGACGCGCTGCCGATGCAAGAGCAAACCGGGCTGCCCTGGGCAAGCCAGGTGGAAGGTAAGATGCATGCCTGCGGGCATGACGGCCACTGCGCCATTCTGCTTTCTGCGGCTCGCTACCTGGCGGAGAAGAAGCCTTTTAACGGGACGCTGCATCTGATCTTTCAGCCGTCGGAAGAAAAGATCGGCGGTGCTAAGCGGATGATCGACGACGGTCTGTTCAGGCTGTTCCCGTGCGACGCGGTGTTTGGGCTGCATAATTTCCCCCTGATCCCCGCTGGTCAGTGGGTGACGAAGCCGGGGGCGCTAATGGCCTCTTCTGACAGCCTGACTATCACGCTGGAAGGTAAAGGTGGGCATGGTTCGATGCCGGAGCACTGTATCGATCCTACGATTGCCGGAGCCTCTATTGTGATGGCGCTGCAAACTATTGTCTCTCGCAATATCGATCCGCAGGATGCGGCGGTGGTGACCGTGGGCAGCCTGCAGAGCGGCACAACACACAACATTATTCCGCACACAGCCGTGCTGAAGCTGAACATGCGTGCCTTTAAAAAAGAGGTTCGTGAGGCGCTCAAACAACGGGTTGAAACCCTCGTCCACGCTCAGGCGGAAAGTTTTGGCCTGAAGGCCTGTATAGAGGTGGATTTTGGTTATCCGGTGACGATAAATAACGAAGCACAGACGGCATTCGCGCTTCAGGTTGCCCGGGATACGTTCGGCGCGGATAACGTCGCGGATCCTCAGCAGGTGAAGAGCATGATGGGCAGCGAGGATTTCTCTTTTATGCTGGAAGAGGTGCCGGGGTGTTATCTCTGGCTGGGTACGGCGACGGGGAAAGACGACTATTCAGTGCATCATCCTCTGTATCAGTTTAACGATGCCTGTATTTCGGTGGGGGCTACATATTGGGTTCGGTTGAGTGAGGCATTTTTACGCTGAGAATTTCCCCCTGACGCTTTCCTTTGCGGGAGCGTCAGGGGGCGGAGCGTTACTCGGCGTCTTTCGGGGCTTCGCGGTTTTCCAGTTCGGTCAGTCGCTGCTCCAGCAGAGCCAGTTTCTCGCGGGTGCGCAGCAGGACCTGAGTTTGCACGTCAAACTCTTCGCGGCTCACAAGGTCAAGACGGGTTAACTGAGACTGCAGGATCTGGCGTACTTTCTTCTCCACATCATCCCCGAACTCACGAATCCCTTTCGGCATTGACTCATGGACCTGGCGGGCGATTTGTTCAATTTTTTTCGGGTCAATCATAGCGGCTTCCATTATCTGGCGAGTAATAGGGCTAATTGTAATGCCTGATTGCCAGGGGATAAACTGGAAATGTTGCCTGTGTAATCGTTGCCCACAAAAATGATTAGCGCTATAGTGAACCTGCTTATTCTCAGGGCGGGGCGAAACTCCCCACCGGCGGTAAATCAGCGAACGCTGAAAGCCCGCGAGCGCTTCAGGCTTTGCCTGAAGGTCAGCAGATCCGGTGTAATTCCGGGGCCGACGGTTAAAGTCCGGATGGGAGAGAGTAACGATCACGTCAGGCCCTGGCCTGCCCGCGTTATTTTTTTAGCTCCTAAGACTGCCCTGATTCTGGTAACCATAATATTAATGAGGTTTTTATTACCATGAATCAGACGCTACTTTCTGCATTTGGCACCCCGACTGAGCGCGTTGAGCGTGCTCTTGATGCGCTTCGCGAAGGCCGTGGCGCTATGGTTCTCGACGATGAAAATCGTGAGAACGAAGGCGATATGATCTTCCCGGCTGAAACCATGACCGTGGAGCAAATGGCGCTGACCATTCGCCACGGGAGCGGCATTGTTTGCCTGTGCCTGACCGACGAACGCCGTAAACAGCTCGATCTGCCGATGATGGTCGAAAACAACACCAGCGCTTTCGGCACCGGGTTTACCGTGACCATCGAAGCCGCTCACGGCGTGACAACCGGCGTTTCCGCAGCCGACCGTCTGACCACCGTTCGTGCAGCTATTGCCGACGGCGCTAAGCCGAGCGACCTGCACCGCCCTGGTCACGTTTTCCCGCTGCGTGCGCAGCCGGGCGGCGTGTTAACTCGCGGCGGCCACACCGAAGCCACTATCGACCTCGTTTCCCTGGCCGGTTTCAAACCTGCGGGTGTGCTGTGTGAACTGACCAACGACGACGGCACCATGGCGCGTGCGCCGGAGTGCATCGAGTTTGCCCGCAAACATAATATGGCGGTTGTGACCATCGAAGATTTGGTGGAATATCGCCAGGCGCAAGCGCGTAAAGCCAGCTAAAAAAGTAAAGCCCGGTCAGCGCGATCGGGCTTTTGTTATTCACTCCCGCCTCGCTGTTTTCGTCTTTTCAGACCTGTTCAAAATTTCTGATGATCATCATCATGCTTATCTGAGTTCTTCCCACAAAAATTGGGCGTAATCTGTGTGTATTGAATCTTAGCCATTTAAGGACACCATCATGACAAGCCCACGTATGCCCGCGCTGTTCCTTGGCCACGGTAGCCCGATGAACGTGCTGGAAGATAACCGCTATACCCGCGCCTGGGCTCAGCTCGGCGAAACGCTGCCGCGGCCAAAAGCGATTGTGGTGGTGTCGGCCCACTGGTTCACCCGTGGAACGGGCGTGACCGCGATGGAAGCGCCGAAGACGATTCACGACTTTGGTGGTTTTCCTCAGGCGCTGTATGACACGCATTACCCGGCACCTGGCTCGCCTGAGCTGGCGCAGCAGCTGGTTGAATTATTGGCACCAACGCCGGTGGCGTTAGATAAAGAGGCATGGGGCTTTGACCACGGCTCGTGGGGAGTGCTGATCAAGATGTACCCTAACGCGGATATCCCGATGGTGCAGCTGAGCATTGACAGCACGAAGCCGGCAGCCTGGCATCTGGAGACTGGCCGCAAACTGGCCACGCTACGTGACCAGGGCATTATGCTGGTGGCGAGCGGTAACGTGGTGCATAACCTGAGAACTGCGCGCTGGCACGGTGAAAATACACCTTACCCCTGGGCTGAGTCGTTTAACGACTATGTTAAAGCCAACCTGACCTGGAAGGGGCCTGCGGAGGAGCATCCGCTGGTGAACTATCTCAGTCATGAAGGCGGTTCACTGTCTAACCCGACGGCGGAGCATTTCCTGCCGCTACTTTATGTCCTGGGCGCGTGGGACGGCAAAGAGCCGGTGACGATTCCGGTCGACGGCATAGAGATGGGATCGCTAAGTATGCTGTCGGTTGTGGTAGGATAAACAAAAAAGCGCCCAATGGGCGCTTTTTTAATGCTCTATTCCACAAAGATATGCGGATAGAAACGGGAAAGATCCTGCGTAATAAGCTCGCGATCCTCACGAATCCCGATCCCTGCAGGCTGATCGTTAATAAGCCAGCTGCCAATCAGCGTATAGCTGTCGCCGAATTTTGGTAGCGGATAGAACTGCTGGACGATCATGCCTTCTTCGCCGTACGGCCCGTCAACGCGCGCGATCTCCTGGCCATTCTCGATGATCTTCACGTTGGCGCCTTCGCGGGAGAAGATTGGCTTCACGACGTATTTTTCCATCGGCGGGAAGTTATCTTCGGCGAAATAAGCCGGCAGCAGGTTAGGGTGGCCCGGGAACATCTCCCACAGCATCGGCAGCAGGGCTTTGTTGGAGATAATGCTTTTCCAGGCTGGCTCCAGCCAGCGCACGCCGGCATCTTCCAGCTTGGTGGAGAACATCTCGCGGAGCATGAATTCCCACGGGTAGAGCTTGAACAGGTTGCTGATAACCTGATCCTGCAGGTCGGTAAACTGACCTTTTTCGCCGAGGCCAATTTCCTCGATAAACAGGAACTCACTGGCGACGTCAGATTCGGCGGCGCAGTCCTGCAGATACTGCACGGTGCCGCGATCTTCTACCGTGTCCTGACAGCAGGCAAAGTGCAGCAGATTGAAACCATGCTGCTGCTTGAGTTCGGCGAAACGTTCGATCAGCTTTTCCTGCAGGCTGTTGAACTGGTCTGCGCCTTCGGGCAGATTGCCCGCCGCCACCTGATCTTCAAGCCAGATCCACTGGAAGAAAGCCGCTTCATACAGCGACGTTGGCGTATCGGCATTGTTTTCCAGCAGCTTGGGTTCACCCACGCCATCCCACGCCAGATCCAGGCGGGAATAAAGGGAGGGCTGCTGGCTGCGCCATGATTGGCGAACAAATTCCCAGGTGTGTTTCGGAATGCGGAAACGGGCCATTAGCTCGTCGCTGGCCACCACTTTTTCCACAACCTGCAGACACATTTGATGCAGCTCGGCGGTGACCTCTTCCAGGCGTTCAACCTGAGCCAGCGTGAGCTTGTAATAGGCGTCTTCACACCAGTACGGCTCCCCGTACATGGTGTGAAAATTGAAGCCGTATTCCGTGGCTTTTTCGCGCCAGTCCGGGCGTTCAACGAGAGAAACTCTTTCCATGATTTATCAGCCGCCCATCGAACGGCTGCTGCCGGAGGTGGCGCTGCTGCGCTGCATGGTGGATTGCTTGGCCACTGACTCACCAAAGCCGCCGCGAGTCACCGTTGAGGTGGTCGCAGGTTTTGGTGCCATCGCACTTTTCGGAACGGTTGTCGTCCGGCCTGGGGTGGCCGCGCCGTAGCTTTTACCGCTGGCATCGGCGTACTTGCCGTAAGCCGGGCTGGCCGGGTTTTTTGAGGTAAACAGCGGCTGCTGCGCAAAGCCCGCGCCGCCGCCCATCAGACGGCCCATCATGTAGCCCGCCATCAGCGGCATCCAGAAGCTGCCGCTTTGCTGCGGTTGAGCCTGAGCCTGGCTTTCGCCGGCAAGGCTTGCCTGAGCAGGGGCTGGCTGGCACTGGCCTTCGCCAAACTCGGCCACGCAGGCTTCACGGGAAGCGTACTTCGGTGCCGTGCGCTCGGCTTCTTTCAGAGCGTTATTATAGGCGGTGGTACATTCCGCGCTTTTGCTCGGGTTTGCCTGCGAGCAGTCGTCCGCGTTTTGGTACATTGAGACGGTTTCGTCGCTTTGTTCACAGCCGGCCAGCATAAAGACGGCGGTGACCGCCAACGCCACCGGCGTTAAATGGCGTGCGTTCCAGCTTTTGCGGAACGATGAATGATTTATATTTTTTGTCCGTTTCATTTAATCAGTCCTGAGCCCAGTAGGTTTGGTGCTAAGGATAGGGGATGAGCGGTTGAAATTGAAGCGATGTTGGCCTGTTGGCAGGAGATCTTTACGTTGCCTTACGTTCAAACGCGAGACAGAAAAAAAGGGGCGTAAAAATACGCCCCTTTCGTTGGCATTCCGGCGATTAATTAGCGAATGGGTTCGCTTTTTTCCCGCTGGTGGCCGCAGCCGGAGTGGCATGAGTTGCCTTAGTGGAAGCCGTCGCTGGCGCGGTGTTGTAACCGTCAGCGCGGGCATCCTGCTCTGGGGTTTCCGGCGCAACGCTGTCCGCAGAGGTTGAAACCGGTTTGCCCAGCGTATTGTTCAGCGCAATCAGATCTTGCTCGTTCAACGTACCCAACGCTGATTTAATATTCAGCTGGTTAATCAGGTAGTTATAACGTGCGCTGGAGAGTTGCTGTTTGGCGTTATACAGCGTGGTGGTCGCATCCAGC
This sequence comes from Enterobacter sp. TMH.L2, assembly GCF_050847315.1. Taxonomy (NCBI): domain Bacteria; kingdom Pseudomonadati; phylum Pseudomonadota; class Gammaproteobacteria; order Enterobacterales; family Enterobacteriaceae; genus Enterobacter; species Enterobacter sp. TMH.L2. The sequence goes on from NZ_CP193791.1 coordinate 500,762, forward strand.
ACGTCAACGATAGTACGGGTACCCACCGAGTAACCGGCTTCCATCGCATCCAGGGAGCTTTGCGCAGACACCACGGCCTGTTTGTAAGCGTTGATGGTGCTGATAGAGGCGTTCACGTTATTAAAGGAAGAACGCACGGTCTGTACCACGCTGCGGTGCGCGCTTTCCAGCTGCTCGCTGGCACCCACAAAGTTGTACTGAGCCTGTTTAACCTGAGAGTTAACCTGGCCACCCTGGTACAGCGGCAGGGAGAAGCTCAGGCCAACCTGGTTCTGCCCTTTATAGCTGTTGTCATACTGCGAATTGCCGGAAGTTTTAGAACCATTGTAGCTGTTGTTAGTGACGCCGCTGGATGCGTTCAGGCTCAGCGTCGGCAGATGACCATCTTCAGCCAGGCGAATTTGTTCGCGCGCCAGATCCTGGCTCAGGCGAGCCTGAAGCAGGCTAAGGTTGCGTTTTTCAGCATCTTTTAGCAGGTTGTTGACCGCATCTGGCTTGCTGGTTTTGAAACCGTCTACGTTCAGAGAAGCCAGGCTCAGATAGTCGTTCCCGGTGACCTGACGCAGTGATTCCACCGCGTTGTCCAGGTTATTACGGGCGGTGACTTCATTCGCCAGCACGGTGTCGTACTGCGCGCGGGCGTTCTGCACGTCAGTGATGGCGACCAGGCCTACGTTAAAGCGCTGAGTGGTTTGATCCAACTGGCGGTAAATGGCCTGTTTCTGCGCTTCAGTATAGGAAAGCGCGTCAATGGCGCTCAGCACGTTGAAATAGGCTGTGGCCGTGTTCAGGATCAGAGACTGCTGATCGGTCTGGAAGCTGACGTCCTGAATCCCCGCGGTTTTTTCCTGCAGGCTCAGTGCGCGCCATTTCGACATATCAAAAATGGTTTGCGTCAGCTGTAACGTTGCGCTGGTCGTGTTGGAGTTAATACCGTTAGAGTCGCGGAAACCGTTACCGTAGGTGTAATCTGCACCCAGGCCCAGCTGTGGCAGTAATGGGCTGCGTGCTTCATTAATTTTTTCGAATGCGGCGTCACGGTCAGCAGCGGATTTACGCAGGTCCGGGTTGCTGGTGCGCGCCTGTTGATAAACCTGCAGCAGGTTTTCTGCCTGGCTCATGGCGCTGAAACCCGTTAGGCTCAGACCGATAAGAATGGGGAGCAGTTTCTTCATTTGCATTCCTTGTTGTGAAGCAGAATTATTTTGTTTAACGCCGACAGGAGTCAAAGATGATCGCCGATTCTACAGATTCCGTCAGCCGGGCAGGTTGGCGTAAAGTGCCATCTACCTTAATTTTCACCAATCTACCACATCAAAATTGAAAGGGCAGTTACGCAGGGTTGAAATCGCCCGGCCAGCGCCCATTTGTCATCAGGACATCATCTATGAACAAGTCAGAAAAGCTAGAGGCTACTTTCGCCAAAAAGGATGTAGAAATTATTGCACGGGAAACGCTTTATCGTGGCTTTTTTTCACTCGATCTTTATCGTTTTCGTCATCGTTTATTCAACGGCGAAATGAGTGGCGAAGTCAGGCGCGAAATTTTTGAACGCGGTCACGCTGCGGTGCTGCTACCCTATGACCCTGTGCGTGATGAAGTCGTGCTGATAGAGCAGATTCGTATCGCGGCCTGGGACACCAGCGAAACTCCATGGCTGTTAGAAATGATCGCCGGCATGATTGAAGAGGGCGAAAGCGTAGAAGATGTTGCGCGTCGTGAAGCCGTAGAAGAAGCTGGCCTTGCTGTGGGCCGAACCAAACCGGTTCTGAGCTATTTAGCCAGCCCCGGCGGCACCAGCGAAAGGTTGTCTATTTTAGTCGGAGAAGTGGATGCCACTCAGGCCAAAGGTATTCATGGCCTGGTGGAAGAAAACGAAGATATTCGTGTTCATGTGGTGAGCCGGGAGCAGGCTTACCAGTGTGTCGAAGAGGGGAGCATCGACAACGCGGCGACGGTCATCGCTTTGCAATGGCTGCAGCTGCATTATGAGCAACTAAGAAAAGAGTGGAATCACTGATTATGAAGCGCTATACCCCTGACTTCCCCGAAATGATGCGTTTGTGCGAAACCAACTTCGCGCAGCTGCGCCGTCTGTTGCCGAAAAATGATGCAGCGGGCGAAACGGTAACCTATCAGGTTAATAGCGCCAGATATCGATTAACTATTTCAGAATCAACACGTTATACCACCCTGGTGGAAATAGAACAAACGCACCCCTCGGTGAGTTACTGGAGCCTGCCGTCAATGTCGGTCAGGCTGTATCACGACGCGATGGTCGCGGAAGTGTGTTCAAGCCAGCAGATCTTTCGCTTCAAAGCGCGATATGATTATCCGAATAAAAAGTTGCATCAACGCGACGAAAAGCATCAAATTAACCAGTTTCTTGCTGATTGGCTGCGCTACTGTTTAGCGCATGGAGCAATGGCCGTGCCTGTGTATACCTAGTTTTTTTAGGGTTGAGGACGGTTAACGGCACAACGCCCTGAATAATGGATGGTATTGATACCCTGAATGAATCGAGCTGCCGCCTGGATATCAGCAGCTTAAGTGTGGTGGGTAGTAAGTGTGCGTGAAACCTAAGGACACCATTTGGAAAGCCTGTTAACCCTTCCTGTGGCCGATGGAGGCCGAATCAGGATATTGCAAATAACCGATACCCATTTGTTCGCTGGAAAGAACGAAACGCTGCTCGGGATTAATACCTGGAAGAGCTATCAGGCGGTGCTGACCGCTATTCTGGCCGAACAGCGTGCCTGCGACTTACTGGTGGCAACCGGGGATTTGGCCCAGGATCACAGCGTGGAGGCTTATCAGCACTTTGCTGAAGGAGTCTCCCGCATTTCTGCGCCTTGCGTTTGGCTGCCGGGTAACCACGATTTTCAGCCTGCAATGTTTAACGCTCTGCAGGAAGCGGGTATTTCCCCGGCCAAGCGCGTTTATATCGGCGATCGCTGGCAAATCTTGCTGCTGGACAGCCAGGTCTTTGGCGTTCCCCACGGTGAACTGAGCGACTATCAGCTGGAATGGCTTGAGCGTCAGCTGGCTGCGGCTCCAGAGCGTCACACCCTACTTTTGCTGCATCATCATCCTCTTCCTGCCGGCTGCAGCTGGCTGGATCAGCACAGCCTGCGCAATGCTGCCGCACTGGATGCCGTGCTTAAGCCCTGGCCGCAGGTGAAAACGCTGCTTTGTGGGCACATTCATCAGGAACTGGATCTCGACTGGAACGGCCGCAGAATGCTGGCCACGCCTTCGACATGCGTCCAGTTCAAACCCCACTGCGCCAATTTCACGCTCGACACCATTGAGCCGGGGTGGCGCTGGCTCGATCTTTATCCTGACGGCAGCCTGACGACGGAAGTTTGCCGTTTGCAAAGCGGTAAATTCAGCCCTGATACGGCTTCTGAGGGTTATTAATGCCTGCGTTACTGTATCTGCACGGGTTTAATAGCTCCCCGGCCTCCGCAAAAGCGACCCGTTTTAAGGCGTGGTTGGCTCAGCATCATCCTGAAATTGAGATGATTGTGCCTCAGTTACCGCCTTATCCGGCAGAGGCTTCCGAACTGCTAGAGTCGCTGGTGCTCAAACGTGGAGGAGAGCCACTGGGCATTGTGGGGTCTTCCCTCGGCGGTTATTACGCGACCTGGCTTTCGCAGTGCTTTACGCTGCCTGCGGTGGTGGTTAACCCGGCGGTTCGCCCTTTTGAGCTGCTTGTGGGTTACCTTGGTAAAAACGAGAACCCCTACACCGGGCAGCAATATGTGCTAGAGTCACGCCATATTTACGATCTGAAAGTCATGCAGATTGACCCGTTGGAAGCGCCAGACCTGATTTGGCTGCTGCAACAAACGGGCGATGAGGTGCTTGATTACCGCCAGGCCGTAGCCTACTACGCGCTCTGCCGCCAGACGGTGAAACCCGGTGGCAATCATGCCTTCACGGGCTTCGAAGATTATTTCACACAGATTGTCGACTTCCTCGGCTTGCGCTGAGGCCTGACGGCCGATTTCCTGTTTCGCTATCTGAATGAATAAACCATGACGCAATCCTATAATGCCGATGATATAGAGGTACTCACCGGGCTTGAGCCTGTTCGCCGCCGCCCGGGGATGTACACTGACACCACTCGTCCTAACCATTTAGGACAGGAAGTCATTGATAACAGCGTGGATGAGGCGCTGGCAGGTCACGCTAAGCGCGTGGATGTCATCCTGCACGCCGACCAGTCGCTGGAAGTCATTGATGACGGGCGCGGGATGCCTGTTGATATCCATTCCGAAGAGAAGGTCCCGGCCATTGAGCTGATCCTTTGCCGTCTGCATGCGGGCGGTAAATTCTCGAATAAAAACTACCAATTCTCCGGCGGCCTCCACGGCGTAGGGATCTCTGTGGTTAACGCCCTTTCCAAACGCGTTGAAGTGACCGTCCGCCGCGACGCTCAGGTATACAGCATCGCTTTTGAAAACGGCGAGAAGGTGCAGGATCTGGAAGTGATTGGCACCTGCGGGAAGCGCAATACCGGGACCAGCGTGCATTTTTGGCCGGATGAAAGCTTCTTCGACAGCCCGCGTTTTTCCGTTTCACGCCTCAGCCATCTGCTGAAAGCGAAAGCGGTACTGTGCCCGGGGGTTGAGATTACCTTTACCGATAAGGTGAATAATACCGAGCAGCGCTGGTGCTACCAGGACGGCCTGAACGACTATCTGTGCGAAGCCGTAAATGGCCTGATTACCCTCCCGGAAGCGCCGTTTATCGGCAATTTTTCGGGCGACACCGAAGCCGTTGACTGGGCGCTGCTCTGGTTGCCGGAAGGCGGTGAGCTGCTGACGGAAAGCTACGTAAACCTGATCCCAACCATGCAGGGCGGTACTCATGTTAACGGCCTGCGTCAGGGGCTGCTCGATGCCATGCGTGAGTTCTGCGAATACCGCAATATTCTGCCGCGTGGCGTGAAGCTCTCTGCGGAAGATATTTGGGAACGCTGCGCCTATGTGCTGTCGGTCAAAATGCAGGATCCTCAGTTTGCTGGCCAGACGAAAGAACGTCTCTCCTCACGCCAGTGTGCGGCCTTTGTCTCCGGCGTAGTGAAGGATGCTTTCAGCCTGTGGCTGAACCAGAACGTACAGGCGGCAGAACAGCTGGCAGAGCTGGCTATTTCCAGCGCTCAGCGCCGGATGCGCGCCGCGAAGAAAGTTGTGCGTAAAAAGCTGACCAGCGGGCCAGCGCTGCCGGGTAAGCTGGCAGACTGTACTGCGCAGGATTTAAGCCGGACCGAACTATTCCTGGTGGAAGGGGACTCGGCGGGCGGCTCCGCGAAACAGGCTCGCGATCGTGAATATCAGGCGATCATGCCGCTGAAAGGGAAGATCCTGAACACATGGGAAGTTTCTTCTGACGAAGTACTGGCCTCGCAGGAAGTGCACGATATTTCTGTGGCGATCGGTATTGATCCAGACAGTGAAGATCTGAGCCAATTGCGCTATGGCAAGGTCTGTATCCTTGCGGATGCGGACTCCGATGGTCTGCACATTGCCACGCTGCTGTGCGCGCTCTTTGTGCGCCACTTCCGGGCACTGGTGAAAGGTGGTCACGTTTACGTGGCGATGCCGCCGCTCTACCGCATCGATCTCGGTAAAGAGGTTTATTACGCGTTGGATGAAGAAGAAAAAGCCGGCGTGCTGGAACAGCTTAAGCGCAAGAAAGGCAAGCCAAACGTGCAGCGCTTTAAAGGGCTGGGCGAGATGAACCCGCTTCAGCTTCGCGAAACCACGCTTGATCCGAATACGCGCCGTCTGGTTCAACTGACCATCAGCGATGAAGACGACCAGCGCACGCTGGCGACAATGGATATGCTGTTGGCCAAAAAGCGTTCGGAAGATCGCCGCAACTGGCTGCAGGAAAAAGGCGACATGGCCGATATCGAGGGCTAAACGTTTTTCTCCAAAACGTAAAAGGGATGGCTCAGGCCATCCCTTTTTGCATTCTCAGATGCCAGTTACTTCACGGCTTCTTCGAGAATGCGGATATGCACTTCCAGCACGTCGTCTTTCACGCGGGCGCTATGTTCTTTCATGTGGGCCGTCTCAAGATGGGCTTCCAGATGCGCAACGCTTTCCCATTTTTCCAGCATGAAGATGGAGTCCGGGGCGGTAGTCTGGAACGCGACCTGGGCGTTATGATCGACCAGCGGCGCGTAGCCGTGGCAGCCTTCTTCCTTCAGCACGGTTGGAATAATTTTCTCAAACGCTGCAATTACCGCCTGGCGATGGTGTGACCCAGGGCGTGTACGAATTTCTGCAATCACTGTCAGCATGACTAACTCCTTATGTTATCCGGCAAACAGTTAAGCAAAAATACCAGCCAGATGCTTGCGATATTCTGCTACATAATGTGGCACATCAGGTGCCTTGATGACGTCATTAGCGATAAAGGTTGGCAGCCCTTCCATGCCCAGAAACTGGTTAGCCTTGTGGAATGGAAGATAAACGCCGTCTACGCCAACGCCATGGAAAAACTGATCTTTTTCGGTGAAAGCTTCTAAAGGTGCGTTCCAGGTCAGGGACATCATGTAGGTTTTTCCCTGAATCAGGCCGCCGGAACCATATTTTTTAGAGGCGTCTGAACGGGTACGGCCGTCGCTGGCATACAGCGAACCGTGGCCTTCGGTGAACACATCGTCAATGTACTTTTTGACCGTCCACGGGGCGCCCATCCACCAGCCCGGCATCTGCCAGATGATGCTGTCTGCCCAAAGGAATTTCTCAACTTCCGCTTTAACGTCATATTCGCTGTCTGCGCGGGTGACCTGGACATCATGCCCGAGGTCGCGCAAATAGCTTTCCGCGACTTCGGTCATGGTGTCATTAAGCTGGCCGTTGGAATGACCGAATTTTTTACCGCCGTTGATAATCAGGATGTTGCTCATTGTTAGCCCTTAAATAATTACGCTTGCCAATCATTATAATGAGAACCTTACTGTGAAAAAATGACCAGGATGTGCAAAGACTTTTGCTGCACGAGCAATAATCCGGCTGAAATTTCTCAGTTCCAACGGATGCAAACCCTAAAACCACCGCTTTCTGCGTTGCCGAAAGTTGCCCGCATACCGTGCAACGCCGCAATTCGACTAACGATTGACAACCCCAGCCCGCTGCCGGTTTTTAGCTGCCCTGGTGGGCGAAAGAAGCGTTCCCCCAAAGAGGCAAGATATTCAGCGTTCACGCCCGGTCCATTGTCGATAACCTCAAGCTCATTCTCCTTAAGTACGACGTTCACAACGCTGCCTGCAGGGCTGTAGCGGACGGCGTTATCAATGATATTGCGCAACATCAACCCAAGCAGAAGTGGCTGAACGAGCTGGATGACTGGTTTTTCCGGCATCTGCAGGTGGATATCAATATGCTCTCGCTGGGCCGCGTGCCAGGCTTCCATCACGCTTTCCTGAAGCAGAGTCTGCAGTGACACGTCCTGGACATCATTCAGTTCAGCCAGAGAGTCCAGCCGGGAAAGCGTCAGCAGCTGTTCAACAAGACGGGAGGCTCGGTCAATGCCCTGATGAAGCTGGTTCAGCCCTTGCTCTCTGACTTGGGCATCATCTTCCGCCAGTTGAGCCACCTCTGCCTGTACCTTCAGGGCCGCAAGCGGGGTTCGGAGTTCGTGGGCGGCATCGGACGTAAAGCGCCTTTCACGCTGCATAAATGCTTCTGTACGCTCAAAGAGCTGATTTAAGGCATCCACAAGGGGCCTGACTTCCAGCGGGAGAGGCTGAGTCTCGAGTCTGCTGTTGTCACCGGGGGGGCGACGCTGTAGTTTTTGCGCCAGTTTTCGCAGCGGTGCCAGCTCTCTGCTGACTAACCCAATCAGCAGGACCAGCATCAGCGGCAGTGCTATTAACCAGGGCGTGAGCTGAGCGGACACGATATCCAGAGCCATATCGTTCCTGTAGTCCCACTCCTGACCGACCACGATACGATAACGACCATCAGGCGTTGTCAGCCAGACCAGACGCCAGAGATCGTCATCATCATCGAGTTGCCCATCAGTAAATCCGTCCCTATGCCATGAATAGATCAGTCCTTTACCGCTGTCGCCGTCATTGAGCACAAGCCTGCCCTCAGCGGTAAAAATGGCGAAGGCTAATGTGTCATCATCGAGCTTACCGCGATGTTTTTTCAGAATGTTTTTACTGCGAGGAAGCTGTGGCTCGGCGCTGTTTGCGCCATCGAAATCCAGCACGCTTAGCCGCTTAGCAAAAAGCAGTTGTTGGGTATCGAAGAGCTTGTTGAGCGATTTACGGGCTTCATACCAAGCGGCGGCACTGGCAAAGGCTGCTGCTGCAAGGGTCAGCACTATAAAGCCTACGGTCAGGCGTGTGCGTAAGCTTTTGGTCAACGTTCTTAGCATGCATCACCTAACGTATAGCCGATGCCGTGTACGGTGCGAATAAAACCGCTGCCCAGCTTTTTACGGAGATGATGGATGTGAACTTCAAGGGCGTTGCGCGAGACTTCATCGTCCCAGCTATAGATTTTTTCCTCGATCAGTGTGCGTGGCAGAACACGCCCGACATTACGCATAAGCAGCTCGAGTAAAGCGAATTCCTTAGGCTTTAGCTGTAGGGGCTCGCCGTTGAGAGATACCGTATGGTTTGCCGGAGAAAGTACGACATTTCCGTGGGTAATCTCTGGCTGCGCGTGGCCGTGCGCCCGGCGGATGAGTACCTGCAACCGCACTGCCACTTCTGTCAGGGCGAATGGTTTGCAAAGGTAGTCGTCCGCACCCAGCTGTAATCCTTCAATGCGCTCTTCCAGCGAATCTCTGGCAGTCAGGATTAGTACGGGCTGACTGTGCCCCTCTTTACGCCAGGCGCGCAGAATATCCAGGCCATCCATGCCCGGGAGACTGAGATCCAACACTACGGCGTCGTAGGGGGCCAGGCCAAGTGCGGCTTGCCCCTTTGGCCCATCGCTAAACCAGTCAACTGCAAACCCCATTTTGATTAATCCGGCTTTAATGCCGTCACCAATTAGTGGGTCATCCTCAATAAGTAACAGGCGCATGGCGCACTCCTTGTTGCTGCCGTTAAGACGAGCAGTAAATACCTGTCGTCTTTGTGTGTACAGAAGAAAAGCCTGCTCCTTCGGCAAAGACCGCAAATTTGTAATAAAAAACACTTCCTGCCGAGGGGTTAAGATCTCGTTAAGATTTGGGCGCTTTACTAGGGGCTAAGAAACGAAAGGAGAATTACATTATGAAAAAGACAGCCGCTTTATTTGCCATTATCGCTTTAACTTCAGCCCCTCTATTTGCTGCTCAGACCGGCGGGTTTGTTGACCCTAATGCCTCGGTACAAACTCAGCCTATACAGCAGGGCGGCTTTGTGGGCCCAACGGGGAGTAAAACCACGGTAAAACAGGCCAAAACGTTATCTGATGACACTTGGGTGACGCTGACCGGTAAAATTGAGCAGCGCATTGGTGGTGAAGATTATATTTTCCGCGATGCAACCGACAGTATCAACGTAGACATTGACCATAAGCGTTGGAACGGCCAAACGGTTACTCCTCAGGACACCGTGGAAATTCAGGGTAAAGTGGATAAAGACTGGAACTCGATAGAAATCGACGTAAAGCAAATTAACAAACTGAAGTAACGCTGAAAATGCGGCTTGCCCATATGGGCTGCCGCTTCGTATAAAGCTATTCATCGCTATGACTCAACAGGCCAGATAAGGTACTATCGGCGGCAATTACGCCGATTGTGGCCACAATCGGTTCGTCAGTTTGAGGATGAATGAGCAATGAGTGATTTGACTCATGATGGTGCTGAGCGTCTTGCGCTACACGAATTCACGGAAAATGCGTATCTCAACTATTCCATGTACGTCATCATGGACCGCGCCCTGCCGTTTATTGGCGACGGGCTCAAGCCGGTTCAGCGTCGAATCGTATATGCGATGTCGGAGCTGGGGCTAAACGCCAGCGCAAAATTCAAAAAGTCAGCCCGTACCGTGGGTGATGTGCTGGGTAAATACCATCCGCACGGCGACAGCGCCTGTTATGAAGCGATGGTGCTGATGGCGCAGCCGTTCTCTTACCGCTATCCGCTGGTGGACGGGCAGGGGAACTGGGGCGCGCCGGACGATCCTAAGTCCTTTGCTGCCATGCGTTATACCGAATCTCGCCTGTCGAAGTACGCGGAGCTGCTGCTCAGTGAGCTCGGGCAGGGAACGGTAGACTACATCCCGAACTTTGACGGAACCCTGCAGGAGCCAAAAATGCTGCCTGCGCGTTTACCGAACATCCTGCTTAACGGGACAACCGGCATTGCGGTAGGGATGGCAACAGACATTCCTCCGCATAACCTGCGTGAAGTCGCCCAGGCCGCCATAACGCTGATTGACCAGCCAAAAACGACGCTGGACAGCCTGCTGGATATCGTCCACGGTCCGGATTATCCGACCGAAGCGGAAATCATCACGCCGCGTGAAGATATTCGCAAAATCTACCAGAACGGGCGCGGCTCCATCCGCATGCGTGCGGTGTGGCGCAAAGAAGACGGCGACGTTGTGATTACCGCGCTGCCTCATCAGGTGTCAGGTGCTCGCGTTCTGGAGCAGATTGCCAGCCAGATGCGTGCGAAAAAGCTGCCAATGGTTGAAGACCTGCGCGACGAGTCGGATCATGAAAACCCGACCCGGCTGGTGATTGTGCCTCGTTCCAATCGCGTAGACGTTGAGCAGGTAATGAACCATCTGTTCGCGACCACCGATTTGGAAAAAAGCTATCGCGTTAACCTGAATATGATTGGCCTTGACGGTCGCCCGGCGGTGAAAAACCTGCTGGAGATCCTCAGCGAATGGCTGGTCTACCGTCGTGACACGGTGCGCCGCCGCCTGAACTACCGTCTGGAAAAAGTCCTTAAACGCCTGCATATCCTCGAAGGTTTGCTGGTAGCGTTCCTCAATATCGACGAAGTGATTCATATCATTCGTACCGAGGATGAGCCGAAGCCGGTGCTGATGTCTCGTTTTGATATCAGCGAAACGCAGGCCGAAGCTATCCTTGAGCTGAAGCTGCGTCACCTCGCCAAACTGGAAGAGATGAAGATCCGCGGCGAGCAGAACGAGCTGGAAAAAGAACGCGATCAGCTGCAGGGTATTCTCGCTTCAGAGCGCAAAATGAACACGCTGCTGAAAAAAGAGCTGCAGTCGGATGCCGATACCTACGGGGACGACCGTCGCTCTCCGCTGCACGAGCGCGGTGAAGCGAAGGCGATGAGCGAGCATGACATGGTGCCGTCTGAACCGGTGACGATTGTGCTGTCGCAAATGGGCTGGGTGCGCAGCGCCAAAGGCCACGATATTGACGCGCCGGGCCTGAGCTATAAAGCCGGTGACAGCTACCTTGGCTCAGCCAAAGGTAAGAGCAATCAACCGGTGGCGTTCATTGACTCCACCGGGCGAAGCTACGCGCTGGATCCTATCACGCTGCCGTCAGCGCGTGGTCAGGGTGAGCCTCTGACCGGTAAGCTGACGCCACCGCCGGGTGCGACGGTTGACTATGTGCTGATGGCCGCAGACGATCAGAAGCTGCTGATGGCTTCGGACGCAGGCTATGGCTTCGTCTGTACCTTTAACGACGTTGTTTCACGCAACCGCGCAGGTAAAACGCTGATTTCCCTTCCGGATAACGCCCGCGTCCTCCCTCCGCTGGAAATTCACAGCGCAGACGACATGCTGTTGGCGATCACCGCCGCCGGGCGCATGCTGATGTTCCCGGTGAGTGATCTGCCTGAACTGTCGAAAGGCAAGGGTAATAAAATTATCTCTATCCCGGCAGCCGAAGCGGCGAAAGGTGAAGATAAGCTGGCACATCTGTTTATCCTGCCGCCGCAGAGTACGCTGACGCTGCACGTCGGGAAGCGTAAAATTAAGCTGCGCCCTGAAGAGTTGCAGAAAATTACCGGTGAGCGAGGCCGCCGCGGGACGCTGATGCGTGGCCTGCAGCGTATCGACCGCGTGGACGTCGATTCCCCAATGCGGGCTGGAGCTGGAGACAGCGAAGAATAATCCGGGTTACGGCGGCAGCGTTGCCGCTGTCCGGTGTGTTTTACGCTAAAGCCGATATACTTATCAACGGCTTCGGCTCATGAGGTAGTTATGCTAGCGATTGTACGTTTTATTATTGTCGTTATTTACTGCATCCTGGTATGCATCTTTGGTTCAATTTATTGTCTGTTTAGCCCGCGTAATCCGCGCCATGTGGCAACTTTTGGGCACCTTTTCGGGCGTCTGGCGCCGGTATTCGGTCTCAAGGTTGAAACCCGCTTACCTGCCGGGGCAGAAAACCATCCCACCGCGATTTACATCGGTAACCATCAAAACAACTACGATATGGTGACGGCCTCGAGTATCGTGCAGCCGCCGACGGTAACGGTTGGGAAAAAAAGCCTGGTGTGGATCCCGTTTTTTGGCCAGCTTTACTGGCTGACGGGCAACCTGTTGATTGACCGGGATAACCGGGCAAAAGCCCACGGTACTATCTCCCAGGTTGTCGAGCAGATTCGCAAACGTAATGTTTCTATCTGGATGTTCCCGGAAGGGACCCGCAGCCGTGGTCGGGGCCTGCTGCCGTTTAAAACCGGGGCGTTTCATGCCGCGATTGCCGCGGGCGTGCCGATTATTCCGGTGTGCGTTTCCAATACCAGTAATAAAATTAAGCTAAACCGTTGGAACAACGGGTTGGTCATCGTCGAAATGCTGCCGCCAATTGATACCAGCGCTTATGGGAAAGATCAGGTCCGTAAGCTGGCCACTGACTGTCGTGAACTGATGATGGCCAAAATCGACGAACTCAATCAAGAAGTTGCCGCGCGTGAAGCCGCCGGCAAAGTTGAAAAGAATCAGGCGAGTTAAATGCCGCCTTTGGCGGTACGGTTTGTATCGCCTTTCGTTATTCAGTTTTACATGGAGCAATTATGTCACTCAGTCGGCGTCAGTTTATTCAGGCATCCGGAGTTGCGCTTTGTGCCGGCTCGGTGCCGCTGAGGGCAAACGCGGCAGGGCAGCAGCAGCCTTTACCTGTTCCCCCTCTGCTTGAATCTCGTCGCGGCCAGCCCTTATTCCTGACGCTGCAGCGCGCTCACTGGTCATTTACCGGCGGCGCGAAGGCACCCGTTTGGGGCTTTAACGGGCGCTATATGGGGCCAACCATTCGCGTCTGGAGCGGGGATGACGTGAAGATGATCTACAGCAACCGTCTGCAGGAAAATGTTGCGATGACGATTGCTGGCCTGCAGGTGCCGGGGCCGCTGATTGGCGGGGCCGCACGTATGATGTCGCCGAACGTAGACTGGGCGCCCGTTTTACCCATTCGCCAGCGAGCCGCTACGCTGTGGTATCACGCCAACACGCCGAATCGCACCGCAAGGCAGGTTTACAACGGCCTCGCGGGGATGTGGTTAATTGAGGATGAAGTCAGCAAATCTCTGCCAATCCCTAACCATTACGGCGTGGATGACTTCCCGATTATCATCCAGGACAAGCGGCTCGACAACTTCGGTGCGCCAGAGTATCAGGAGCCCGGCAGCGGCGGTTTTGTTGGCGATACGCTGCTGGTGAACGGGGTGCAAAGCCCGTACGTGGAAGTGTCCCGTGGTTGGGTGCGCCTGCGTTTGTTGAACGCCTCAAACTCGCGTCGCTACCAGCTGCAAATGAGCGATGGTCGCTCCATCGCGGTGATTTCCAGCGATCAGGGGTTCCTGCCGGCACCCGTTTCGGTCAAGCAGCTGTCGCTGGCACCGGGAGAGCGGCGAGAAATTCTTATCGACATGACCGAAGGCAAAGAGGTCTCGATTACCGCCGGTGAAGCGGCGGGGATCATGGATCGCATTCGTGGTTTCTTTGAGCCGTCGAGCATTTTGATTTCCACGCTGGTGTTAACGCTGCGTCCTACCGGGCTGCTGCCGCTGGTGACCGACACGCTGCCAATGCGCCTTCTGCCGGAAGAGATTATCGGCGGTAACCCAACGCGCAGCCGTGAAATCACCCTCGGTGACGATCCGGGCATTAACGGCCAGCTGTGGGATATGAAGCGGATTGATATTCAGACTCAGCAGGGCACCTGGGAACGCTGGACGGTGCGCGCTGATACGCCGCAGTCTTTCCACATTGAGGGCGTTAGTTTCCTGGTGCGCAACGTCAACGGGGCTTCGCCGTTCGGGGAAGATCGCGGCTGGAAGGATACCGTGTGGATAGACGGGCAGGTTGAGCTGCTGGTCTACTTTGGGCAGCCTTCCTGGGAGCATTTCCCGTTCCTCTACTCCAGCCAGACGCTGGAGCTTGCCGATCACGGCTCCATCGGTCAGCTATTGGTTCAGCCCGCACCCTAGTTTTTACCCTCACCCTAACCCTCTCCCTACAAGGGAGAAGGGATAGCATGGGACTCTACGCAGAGTCTTTTTCCCCTCGCCCCTTTGGGGAGAGGGCCGGGTGAGGGGCGTAAAACACCGAATAACCCTTCAAAGATTACTGCTAATAGGCGTATAATCGCCGCCCTTTTGTTCATTTCTACATCATCTCTTCGGAAATATTATGAGCGCCAAAAGCCTGATCCAGCCGGAACGCGAACTCTTTTCATGGCCTCAATACTGGGCCGCCTGTTTTGGTCCGGCACCGTTTTTACCCATGTCTCGAGCGGAGATGGACGAACTCGGCTGGGACAGCTGCGACATCATTCTCGTCACCGGCGATGCCTACGTGGATCACCCCAGCTTTGGGATGGCCATCTGTGGCCGTATGTTAGAGGCGCAGGGTTTCCGTGTCGGTATCATTGCTCAGCCGGACTGGTCTTCTAAACAGGACTTTATGCGCCTCGGCAAGCCGAACCTGTTCTTTGGCGTGACCGCCGGGAACATGGATTCGATGATTAACCGCTACACGGCGGACCGCAAGCTGCGCCACGACGATGCCTACACGCCGGATAACGTGGCAGGCAAGCGCCCCGATCGTGCTTCTCTGGTTTACACCCAGCGCTGCAAAGAAGCGTGGCGTGATGTGCCGGTGATCCTCGGCGGCATCGAGGCCAGCCTGCGCCGTACCGCGCATTATGATTACTGGTCTGATACCGTGCGCCGCTCGATTTTGGTTGATGCCAAAGCCGATATGCTGATCTTCGGCAATGGTGAACGTCCGCTGGTGGAAGTGGCGCATCGTCTGGCTAACGGAGAAGGGATCGCTGACATTTGCGACGTGCGTAATACCGCCATCATGCGCAAAGAAGCGATGCCCGGCTGGGCAGGCGTCGATTCCACCCGGCTTGATACGCCAGGAAAAATCGACCCCATTCCGCATCCTTACGGGGACGATCTCCCCTGTGCCGACGGCAATAAACCGAAGGACAAGAAGGCGGATGAAACCAAAGCTGTAACCGTGCAGCCCCCGCGACCAAAGCCGTGGGAAAAGACCTATGTTCTGCTGCCGTCCTTTGAGAAGGTGAAGGCCGATAAGGTGATGTATGCCCACGCTTCGCGGATCCTGCATCATGAAACTAACCCCGGTTGTGCCCGAGCGCTGATGCAAAAGCACGGCGATCGCTATATCTGGATCAACCCTCCGGCAATCCCGCTTTCTACCGAAGAGATGGATAGCGTGTTCGCGCTCCCCTACCAGCGTGTGCCTCATCCTTCCTACGGCAAGGCCCGCATTCCGGCCTATGAGATGATCCGCTTCTCGGTGAACATTATGCGCGGCTGCTTCGGCGGCTGCTCTTTCTGCTCCATCACCGAGCATGAAGGCCGCATTATTCAGAGCCGATCCGAAGATTCCATCATCAGCGAAATCGAAGCGATGCGCGACAGCGTGCCGGGCTTTACCGGCGTAGTGTCCGATCTCGGTGGCCCAACGGCCAATATGTATATGCTGCGCTGTAAGTCGCCGCGCGCGGAGCAAACCTGCCGTCGCCTGTCGTGCGTTTACCCGGAAATTTGCCAGCATATGGACACCAACCATCAGCCGACCATCGATCTCTACCGCCGTGCCCGCGATCTGCAGGGCGTGAAGAAGATCTTGATTGCCTCCGGCGTGCGTTACGATCTGGCGGTTGCCGATCCGCGCTACATCAAAGAGCTGGCCACTTACCACGTGGGCGGTTATCTCAAAATTGCCCCAGAGCATACCGAAGAAGGGCCGTTGTCGAAGATGATGAAGCCGGGGATGGGCAGCTATCATCGCTTTAAAGAGCTGTTCGATACCTATTCGAAGCAGGCTGGCAAAGAGCAGTATCTGATCCCATACTTTATCTCCGCGCACCCTGGGACGCGTGATGAGGATATGGTGAACCTGGCGCTGTGGCTGAAGCAGCACCGGTTCCGCCTCGATCAGGTTCAGAACTTCTATCCGTCGCCGCTGGCTAACTCAACCACCATGTATTACACGGGCAAAAATCCGCTGAGTAAGGTGAACTACAAAAGCGAGGATATCGTCGTGCCTCGCGGTGACCGCCAGCGCCGCCTTCATAAAGCTCTGCTGCGCTATCACGACCCGGCTAACTGGACGCTGATCCGTGAGGCGCTGGAGGCGATGGGGAAAAAGCACCTGATTGGCGGCAGACGTGAATGCCTGGTGCCTGCCCCGACCCTGGAAGAGATGCGTGAGGCCCGCAGGCATGCTCGTCACGCCCGCCCGGCGCTGACGAAACATACCCCGCTTGCGCACCAGCGCCGTCCGGCAGCAGCAGGAAAGAGGAAGCCGCATGTGAAGTAACGGCGTGCTTTCATGCCGCTGTCATTTTTTTCTGCGACAAAGAGAAGTGGGAATCCCTGTCCGTCGGGTCTGGTGCTAAGCTGCCCGGCGGCCTCTTTGCTGAAATGAGAAATGAACATGTCTAACCCGCTGTACGTTTTTGACCTCGACCACACCCTGATTGACGCCGATTGCAGCACTCTCTGGAGCCGTTTTCTTTCTCGCGAAGGGCTGATCAAAGACCCTGATTATCTGGCCAAAGAGCACAAGCTGATGCTCGACTACCAGCGTGGCGAAATGAACATTCACGAATACGTTGGCGTCACGCTGGCCCCGCTGGCCGGCATGACAGTTGCCGATGTCGATACGCTGGTGGCTCGCTGCGTAGAAAATGATGTACTGCCGCTGGTTTACCCGGAGGCGAAGCGCCTGATTGAGCAATTACACGCTCAGGGCCAGCAGATGATGATCATCTCTGCGTCGGTCAGCCTGCTGGTGAAGGCCATTGCGCCGCGGCTGGACATTGAACACGCCATCGGTATCGACCTGGTGACCGGCAATAACGCCTACACCAGCGTGATAAGCGGTGTGCCGAGCTATCAGACAGGTAAAATTACCCGTCTGAAGGAGTGGCTGACGGTGAACCCCGAATACAGCGGAGAACTGACGTTTTATACCGACTCTATTAACGACCTACCGCTCTGCCTTGAGGCCGACAAAGTGCTGATGGTAAATCCTTGCCAGAAGCTTGCGGCGCAGGGCGCTCGCTACGGCTGGCAAACGCTGAGCTGGTCTTTATAGCGGAACCGGGGCATGGCGAAAACCGTGCCCCGTTTAGGCGTTATTGCGGAGAATACAGCGGCACCGGCTTCCCGGTGATATAGCGGCGGCGCAGCCAGGCAGAAATAGCATCCATCGCCATTACCACGCAGACCAGAATCAGGGTGATAAACATCACCACGTCCCAGTTCCACAGCCGCATGTTCTCGGCATAAACCAGGCCGACACCGCCCGCGCCGACAAAACCCAGCACCGCCGCTGAACGGGTGTTGGACTCAATCTGATACAGGCTGAGGGAGAGAAACGCCGGGAACGACTGGGTGAAGATCCCGAAGCGGTGCTTCTGAATGCCCGCCGCGCCCACGGCGGTTAATCCCCGGCTCGGAGAGCGTTCTACCGCTTCGTGCCCCTCGGCATACAGCCTGCCCAGTAAGCCGGTATCCTGCATGATAATTGCCAGTACGCCAGCCAGCGGGCCAAGCCCCACGGCGCGCACAAATATTAGCCCCCAGATTGCCATATCCACGCCGCGCAGCAGGTCGAACAGGCGGCGCACCAGCAGCGCAATGATCCTTGCCACCGGGCCCTGCATGATATTGCGGGCGGCAAAGAACGACAGCAGCAGCGCCAGCACAGTGGCGGTTAGCGTCCCGGCAAAGACAATGGCGAGCGTAATAGCGATTTGCGAGAAGTAATAGGCGAACGGCCAGTTAACAAAGTCATGCCAGACAAACATGCGCAGGAAATAGCGCCCGAGCTGAGCGATGCCGGTCAGGATTTGCCCGGAGTCGATGCCGAAAGTGAAGAAAAACCAGACGTAGTAGCCGAGGATGGCGGCGGCCAGCAGGCCGATGTGACGCAGATATCGTCCCTGCATCCGGTAAAGTTCGCGGTGCTGCTCGCGGCTTTTAGCGATATCCGGTGTTGCCTGTGAAATGCTCATTTTTTCCCCTCCAGAACCCAGCGGCGCAGCCTGCCGGACAGGACATCGAGGATGGAAACCACCACGATAATCAGCAGCAGCGTGATGCTGACCTGGTCGTAGCGGTCGAGTTTAATGTTGGTCATCAGCTCCTGGCCGATCCCGCCCGCGCCAACGAGGCCGAGAATGGTGGAGGAACGGAAGTTAATTTCAAAGCGCATAAAGCTGTAGGACAGGAAGATCGGTTTCACCTGCGGCCACAGAGCGAAGCGCACGCGCTGAAGTGGCGTGGCACCGCAGGCCACCAGGCCGCGCACAGGTTTGTCGGACGCGCTTTCGATGGCTTCGTAAAACAGCTTGGTCAGGCTGCCAATGGTGTGCAGGGCCAGCGCCAGAAACCCCGGAATAGCGCCAATACCAAAGGCCATCACGAACATCACCGCCCATGCCAGCTCCGGCATCGTTCTCAGGAAGGCAACTGAAGCACGAACGCCGAAGCGCACGGCGGGCGGTGTCCAGGTATTACCGGCGGCCAAAAATGCCAGCACAGCGGCAATGCAGGTCGAAATCAGCGTCGACGCCAGCGCCAGCTGCAGCGTTTCCCAAATCAGCGGCAGCTGAATCGGCAGGCGGTATCCCCAGTAGGCCAGCGAGCCTTTGGTGTGGACGTCGGCCAGCAGAACCGGGAGGTGCAGCGTCGGCAGGGTTTCGAACATGTAGTCGAGGAAGTTTGGCAGCGATTGCCAGATGGTGGTCAGGCTGAACTCTGCGATATGACCGGCGGTAAGATACAGGCCTACCAGCAGCAGGGACCAAATCAGGGTGTCGCGCTTCTGGCGCATTCTGACCTGGTGATAGTAACGCTCAAATTCCGTATTCAACATCATCACTTATTATCCGGTTTGTTTCCGGTGACGGGTTGCCCCGTCCTGATAAAAAAGCACCCAGGCAGGCTGCCGGGGTGCGATTTTTATGCGGTGGGCGTCAATTAGCGAGCGCTAACCAGCTCACGCTTCATGTCGATAATCTGCTGGAAGTCAGCCACTGACGCCGGGCCGATGTGCTGGGTGCCGCCCATCGCCTTCACAAAGCAGCCGTGATCTTCTTTATCCAGTTTTTTCACCGCATCCACCACTTTGGCCTTGAAGTCAGCTGGCAGCTTGTTGCTGACCAGGATCGGGCCGTTCGGGATCAGTGGTGAGGTCCAGATGATGCGGATCTGCTTCATCAGGTCAGGGTGATCCATACGGATCAGGCGGTTAAACGCCCCGGCGGTGTAGCCGTCGTTATAGTCGCCAACCATGGAAGCCCAGGTCACCGCGCCAGCAAACTGGCCGTTCAGCACGCCCAGGATGTCCTGTTCGTGGCCGCCGGAGAAGGTGACGCTGGAGAAGAAGTTGTTGTATTTGTTGTCCGCGGTGCCGCCGAGTTTCTGTTTGAACTCGTGGTTCGGGATCAGATAGCCAGAGGTGGAGTCCGGATCCGCGAAGCCGAAGGATTTGCCTTTCAGATCTTCGATGGTTTTGTACGGACTGTCGGCTTTCACGATCACTACGGAGTGGTAGCCGCGGGACTGATCTTTATCGTCAACCGCGATGCCGACGATATCCACCGCTTTCGGGTCGTTCATGTACACCGAAGCGTAGGAAGAAGGAGACATGCTCAGCACCAGGTCGACTTTACCGCCGATCAGGCCCTGAATAACGCCAGAGTAGTCAGAAGAGTTACGCAGTTTAGTGTCGACATTCAGTTCTTTATCCATGAACTGCTTCACACACTGGTTATCACCAATTTGCTGGGTCGCATTCTGCCCGCCGAGGATCCCGAGGTTCAGTTCGCGCGGCTGGTCAGCAGCCATAGCGTGGCCTGCAATCACAAGGCCAGTAATCACTGCGGATAAACGTAATGCGCCAGTCAGTTGCTTTTTCATTATCATTGCCTGTGTTGTATCAATTGGAGAGAGAATTAATGCACTTGATTGATTTCATCGCCGTACAAGAGATGCAGCACGTCGTCCGTTAACATCGACGGATGACCGTCAAACACGATATTTCCTTTTGCAACCCCGATAACGCGGGTGCAGTACTCTTTCACCAGCTCGATGGAATGCAGGTTCACCATCACGCTGATGCCTTGCTCACACACTTCACGCAGCACTTTCATGATGCGTTGGGTATTTTTCGGGTCGAGTGAAGCCACCGGCTCATCGGCCAGCAGAATGCTTGGGTTTTGCATCAGCGCGCGGCAAATAGCGACGCGCTGCATCTGGCCGCCGGAAAGGTTCTCGGCGCGCTGCAGGGCGTGGGGCAGCATGTTCATCCACTCCAGAAGCGAAATAGCGCGGGCGCGGTCTGCTTCAGGGAAAACCTTAAACAAGGATTTCAGCGTGGAGGTCTGGCTCAGGCGACCCAGCAGGACGTTAGTCAGCACGTCCAGTCTTGGCACCAGGCAGAAGTCCTGGAAGATCATGCCGCATTCGGTGCGCCACTGGTTCAGAGCGCGACCGCTGAGTTTAGACACATCGTGCGGCATCCCGACTTCCGGAAAGCTGAGGATCTCGCCCGACGTGGCAGAATGCGTACCGTTAAGAATATGCAGCAGCGTAGATTTACCTGCGCCTGAACGGCCAATCACGCCCACCAGTTCACCGGCATGCAGGTCGAAGTTAATGTCGTGCAGCACGGTCTGGTGTGCGTTATAGGCCTTACTCAGACTCTTAACGCTCAGGACTTTACGCCCCGGCGCGGGCGCAAACTGCGGCAGCGACTCCAGGTCAGAGTTGGTAACTACGGCAAGGGATCTGTTCATAACCATTCCAAATGAGTTAGCGAAGCTGGCCCTATTTATCGTGGTGTTGTGTGACTTTTTGATTACGGCTAAAAGAACAAATAATGAACGCCGTGAAAATTCACGCGACGATCAAACAGATGTGTTACACGTAGAAAGCGCTGGGGCAGGGGGTGTGCGGGAAATAAAAAACCACCCTGCGGGTGAAGGCGAAGGTGGTTTTGGGGACGAAAAGAGAAGCCGGATTTAGCCGACAAACACGTCCGGGTCTGGCCCAAGGCGTTTGCCGCTGTCGAGCTTCGCGATTTCAGCCAGCTCTTCTTTGTCCAGCCGGAAGTCGAACACGTCAAAGTTTTCAGCAATACGGGCAGGCGTGACCGATTTAGGGATAACCACCAGCCCGCTATCGAGGTGCCAGCGAATCACCACCTGAGCCGGGGTTTTACCGTATTTGTCCGCTAAATCACGAATGATTTTCTGATCAAACACGCCTTCACCGCCCTGGGCCAGCGGGCTCCAGGACTCGGTCTGGATTTTGTGGGTCGCGTTCCAGGCGTGGAGCTGGCGCTGTTGCAGCAGAGGGTGCAGCTCAATCTGGTTGATCACCGGGCTAACGCCGGTTTCGTCGATCAGCCGCTGGAGGTGATTAAGATTGAAGTTACACACCCCAATACTCTTCGCCAGCCCCTCTTTTTGCAGCTCAATCAGCCCTTTCCAGGCTTCGAGATAATGATCTTTACTCGGCACCGGCCAGTGCAGCAGGTAGAGATCGACATAATCAAGCTGCAGTTTTTCAAGGCTGTCTTCCAGCGCCTGGCGGGGCCGCTGCTGGTCGCTGTTCCAGAGTTTGGTGGTAATAAACAGATCGTCACGCGCAATGCCTGCGCTTTTCAGCGCGGCACCTACGCCGTCCTCGTTTTTGTAGGCGGCGGCGGTATCAATGGAACGGTATCCCACTTCCAGGGCTTTCTCAATGGCCGTTCTGACCTGGTCGTTGCTGGCCTGCCAGACACCGAGCCCAAGCTGCGGCATTACGTTGCCATCCTGGAGCTTGATTAAGGTTGGATGAGTCATGCGTACCTCCTTAATAGTGCGAAAAACACCGGGCAAGCCCGGTGTAAGTTTTGTATTAAGTCTAGTCGAAACTCAGGCGATCAAATCGCTAACCTGGATTCTCTTAGCGCGCGGCTTCGTAAATGCGGCGGCTAACGTCCAGCGTAATGTCCTGATGTTCGCCCAGCTTAGTCATGCCTTTTTCTTCCAGTTTCACCAGCAGAGCAGGGATGGAGCTGCCGTCCAGGCCGTAGGCGGACAGGCGAGTCGCGGTGCCCATTTTCTCGAAGAAATTGCGGGTTGCTTCGATGGCCGCATCAATACGCTCTTCTTCGCTGCCGGAGGTGATGTTCCAGACGCGTTCTGCGTATTGCAGCAGTTTGGCGTGCTTCTCGTTACGCTTTTCATTCATCAGCGAAGGCAGAACCACCGCCAGCGTTTGAGCGTGATCCAGGCCGTGCATCGCGGTCAGTTCGTGGCCCAGCATGTGGGTCGCCCAGTCCTGCGGCACGCCAGCCCCGATCAGGCCGTTCAGCGCCATTGTTGCAGCCCACATCACGTTCGCACGCACGTCATAGTTTTCAGGATCTTTCAGCGCTTTCGGGCCGTCTTCGATCAGCGTCAGCAGAATGCCTTCCGCAAAACGATCCTGCACTTTGGCGTTGACCGGGTAGGTCAGGTACTGCTCGATGGTGTGAACAAAGGCATCCACCACGCCGTTAGCAACCTGTTTAGGCGGCAGGGTGTAGGTGTAAACCGGATCCAGAACCGCAAAGACAGGCTGCACGAAGTCAGACATGAACGCCTGTTTGTCGCCGGTAGAGCGGCGGGAAACCACTGCGCCTTTGTTAGATTCGGAGCCGGTGGCCGGCAGCGTCAGCACGGAACCCATTGGGATCGCGCTTTTCACGTCGCTACCGCGGGTCAGCAGAATGTTCCACGGATCGATATCCTGCGGATAGTGCGCCGCAGCGGCGATAAATTTAGTGCCGTCGAGCACGGAGCCACCGCCGACTGCCAGCAGGAAAGTCACGTTTTCTTTACGCGCAATCTCTACGGCTTTCATCAGCGTTTCGTAAGACGGGTTAGGTTCGATGCCGCCAAACTCCAGCACGTCGAGGCCTTTCAGCGCGTCTTTAACCTGGTCCAGTACGCCAGTTTTAATCACGCTGCCGCCGCCGTAGGTAATCAGTACGCGAGCGTCGGCTGGGATCTGGTCACGCAGTTCTGCCAGGGAGCCTTTACCAAACAGGATGCGGGTTGGGGTATGAAGATTGAAGTTATTCATGATGGGTTTCCCGTTCGTTAGATGAGTCACATTGCTAAATCTGATGGTGCCTATTGTGGTCCGCCACGCTGCCTCTCTCAATGCATATTCCTGCCTTTATCTTGCCTGTTTCTCCAAATGACTGGAGAAATCGCAGAATCCATCGCACACTGTAAGCCGGATAAAAAGCGCCGTGGAGACGTAAGAAATGAACCGCCAGGCTATCTGCCAGCAGCTGACGGATAAAATCAATCAGCTGATTTTAAAAGAAAAGAGTGATGTATTTTTTGATGGCGTACGGCTGATGTACGGCACCAAACCGATGGCGCGTACCCCGGTCATGTACGAGCCGGGCATTGTTTTTCTCTTTTCGGGTCATAAAACAGGTTATCTTAATGACCGCGTATTCCGCTATGACGCCAATGAATACCTGCTGCTGACGGTGCCTTTACCCTTCGAGTGCGAAACTTTTGCGACGGCAGACGTACCGCTCGCCGGGATGCGTGTGAAAGTGGATATCCAGCAACTGCAGGATTTGCTGATAGACATCGGAGAAGACGATCTCTTCCGTCCGCAGTCCTGTACCGACGGGATAAATTCTGCCGAACTGTCGGAAGAAATTCTTTGCGCTGCAGAGCGATTGCTGGATGTATTAGAGAGGCCTCTCGATGCCCGAGTCCTGGGCAAGCAGATTATCCGTGAGATCCTTTATCACGTTTTGACGGGCCCAAGCGGCGGGGCGCTACTGGCGCTGGTAAGCCGCCAGACGCATTTTAGCCTGATCAGCCGCGTGCTGCGCCGGATTGAAAACCAGTACACCGAAAACTTGTCGGTGGACCAGCTGGCAGCCGAGGCTAACATGAGCGTTTCTGCGTTTCATCACAACTTCAAGTCGGTGACCAGCACGTCGCCGCTGCAATACCTGAAAACTTACCGTCTGCATAAGGCAAGAATGTTAATGCTGCATGACGGTATGAAGGCAAGCGCGGCGGCTATCCGCGTGGGCTACGAGAGCGCGTCTCAGTTTAGCCGGGAGTTTAAACGCTATTTTGGCGTGACGCCGGGGGAAGATATGGCGCGGATGCGGGTTATTTAATGAGGCAAAAGCGAAGAGCGAATAAGTCGGGCTTATCCGCTCTTTCTTCATCAAGCAGGGTTACGCGGCGCTAACCTTTTTTTTCAGCACCACAAACACCGTGCCGACCAGGCCCACAATCAGCAGAGCAACCGGCAAAATCATCAGGAAGGTCATCACCTGATCTTCATGGCGCTTAACAAAGGGGATCATGCTGAGCGCGTAGCCCAGGCTAATCACAACGCCGACCCACAGCAGGCCGCTTAGCCAGTTAAAGAACTGAAAACGGCGGTTGCTGAGGCCGGAAATCCCCGCCATGGTAGGCAGCAGAGTACGAACAAAGGCCAGGAAGCGGCCCGCGAGCAGCGCCAGTAAACCGTGGCGGTCAAACATTTGCGTGGCGCGCTGGTGGTACTGAGTTGGCAGCTGTTTCAGCCAGCCTTTAACCGTGCGGGTGTTGCCGAGCCAGCGCCCTTGTAAATAGCTAAGCCAACAGCCCAAACTGGCTGCGATGGTTAAAATCACCAGCGTCGGTACAAAGCCCATCACGCCTTTGGCGATCAGCGCTCCCGCGAGCAGCAACAGGCTATCGCCCGGCAAAAATGAAGCAGGAAGTAGCCCATTTTCCAGGAACAGCGTCGCAAACATAACGCAATAGACAATGCCAATCACATGGGGGTCGGCCAGCGCGGCAAAATCGTGATGCCAAAGCGCCTCGACAATATTTTGTATAACAGCCATAGGTATTCCTGTGGAACCGCTTATTGAGTTCGCCCCGAGTATTACACCCGCAACTTAGGCTCACCTTAATTTCTACACATTGTACTGCTAAAATCTTCTCGACACCTTGATCCCAGGCTCAACAAAATCCCGATAATGGCAAAAAACTGTTCCACGATTACCGATAAACGGATTTTTTAGGCAATACGCTGGAAACCCGCTTCCAGATCCGCCATCAGATCGTCCACGTTTTCCAGGCCAATATGAAGGCGAACCAGGGTGCCGCTAAAGTCGACGCCGCCTGCCGGGCGGAGCTCCGCCAGCTCATCGGGCTGATTAGCGAGAATAAGCGATTCATAGCCGCCCCAGGAATAGGCCATGCTGAAATACTCGAAATGATTGAGGTACTGTTCATACTCTTCATCACTCAGCCGCTTTTTCAGCACAAATGAGAACAGCCCGCTGCTGCCCGTAAAGTCACGTTTCCAGTATTCATGCCCTTTGCTGCCGGGCAGCGCTGGATGATTCACGCGCTCAACCTGCGGATGCTGTGCCAGCCATTCGGCGACTTTTAAGCTGCTTTCTTGATGCTGACGCAGGCGAACACCCAGGGTCCGAATACCGCGGCTGGTCATATACGCGGTGTCTGCATCCAGCATTTGCCCCATCAGATAGGCATTCTCGCGCAGCTGATCCCAGCATCGGGCATTGGATACCGCGGTGCCAACCATCGCATCCGAATGGCCAATTAAATATTTGGTTCCCGCCTGAATGGAGATGTCGATGCCGAACTCCAGCGCTTTAAACAGCACGCCAGCCGCCCAGGTATTGTCGATCATGATGATAGCGTCGGGGGCAACGCGCCTTACCGCTGCGACAATCGCCGGAATATCGTGGACTTCCATCGTAATAGAACCGGGGGATTCCAGAAAAACGACTTTGGTATTCGGCTGAATCAGGCTGGCGATATCGGCACCAATCTCCGGCGCGAACCAGCCAGTGCTAACCCCAAGCTTTGAGAGAATTTTGGTACAGAAATCCTGCGTTGGTTCATAGGCCGTTTCGGTCACCAGAACGTGATCGCCCTGTTCAACAAAGGCCAGAATTGTATTAGCCACCGCGGCGGCGCCGCAGGGAAAGAGGGCACAGCCCGCGCCGCCCTCAAGTTCACACATCGCTTCCTGCAACGAGAAATGGGTCAGCGTGCCGCGACGGCCATAGAACAGCTCGCCCTTAGCGCGGTTAGCGGTGGCCTGCTTTTTGGCCTCAACGCTTTCAAAGACGAGGGAGGAGGCGCGCTGAATCACGCTGTTAACCGAACCCTGAGTAAACTTCTTGCTGCGCCCGGCGTTGACCAGCGCCGTTTCGATGTGTTTTTCCGCCATTTCCGCTTCCCCGTCTAACCATCTGGATGTCTGGACGTAAATTAACACAGAATGGGCAAAGGGCATCATGCCGTTTTCTCAGGTTGGCGAAAAAAGTCATCATTTCGCCATGTGGGCGCTTTTCCTGCGTAAGCGCAAGGAATGCTTCAACAATTTCCGGCAGTCTGCAAATACTAATGAGAACGACTATCAATTCGATAGTTTTTTGATATATTAGTCTCAGTTTTGACATTTATTTCTCGCTGGAGCGTAAGACGTGACGAGTAATCTGATGCAGACGGATCTGTCCGTTTGGGGCATGTATCAACATGCTGACATCGTAGTGAAGATCGTGATGATTGGCCTGATTCTGGCCTCTGTTGTCACCTGGGCCATCTTTTTCAGTAAGAGCGTGGAGCTGATCACCCAGAAACGTCGCCTCAAGCGAGAGCAGCAGCAGCTGGCTAACGTGCGCTCCCTGAACGAAGCGAGCAGCGCGGCAGAAGCCTTTGACAGTAAAAGCCTGAGCACGCTGTTAATCAACGAAGCCCAGAACGAACTGGAACTTTCAGCCGGCGTGGAAGATAACGAAGGCATTAAAGATCGTACCGGCTTCCGCCTTGAGCGCCGCGTGGCCGCCGTTGGGCGTCACATGGGGCGCGGTAACGGTTTCCTGGCCACCATCGGTGCGATTTCACCGTTCGTCGGCCTGTTTGGTACCGTTTGGGGCATCATGAACAGCTTCATCGGTATCGCTCAATCCCAAACCACTAACCTGGCGGTCGTTGCCCCGGGCATCGCAGAAGCGCTGCTGGCGACGGCAATCGGCCTGGTTGCTGCCATCCCGGCGGTGGTTATCTATAACATCTTCGCGCGTATGATCGGCAGCTACAAAGCCAGCCTCAGCGACGTTGCCGCGCAGGTTCTGCTGCTGCAAAGCCGCGATCTGGACCTGGATGGTACCGCTCAGCCGCGTCCGGTGCGTAATACCCAGCAACTGCGAGTAGGTTAATGCCCCATGGCAATGCGTCTGAACGAAAACCTCGATGACAATGGTGAAATGCACGAAATCAACGTTACGCCGTTTATCGACGTGATGTTGGTGCTGCTGATCATCTTCATGGTGGCGGCGCCGCTGGCAACGGTGGACGTGAAGGTTAACCTTCCGGCCTCCAGCAGTGAACCACAGCCACGCCCTGAGAAGCCGGTTTATCTGTCGGTAAAAGCCGATCATTCGATGTTTATCGGTAATGACCCGGTAACCAAAGAGTCGATGGTCAATGCGCTGATTGCCGCAACCGAAGGGAAAAAAGACACCACCATTTTCTTCCGCGCGGACAAAACGGTGGACTACGAAACGCTGATGGACGTGATGGATACGCTGCACCAGGCAGGGTATTTGAAGATTGGCCTGGTCGGCCAGGAAGTCACGAAAGCGAAGTAAGTGGGGATGACCCTCATCACGGCCCTCTTCCTCTTGGGAGAGGGTGAAAACAACTCAAGTTTATTCTCTCCGTAGTTGTTACGTTCACCCGTAAATCTTTTTCCCCTGCGCGTTCAGAGCACGGTGAACGTGTCCGGGGAATAACGCCATCCCCCGAACAGCCCCGGCGCCCGGCGAGCTCATCGCCGCTGAAGCGGTAAACCCACCGGCTATCACCCAAACATTCGGGGTCGTTCGCGATTCGTTCCTGACGATCGCTCTCTTTCGCTGTTCCCGACAGCTCAACCCCGCCTGAGTTGGGTCATAGCCTGGGGCGATGAGAGCCGGGGACAAGGGCGTGGCGGTGTGACTTGCAGCGACTGTTGCGTTCAGCGTTGCTTTGAGCTTAAAGCGAGGCTCGGTTCCGGCTTAAATCGCCACCGTTTTCTCTCCGACTGGCCAGGGTCCGGACGCCGGGAGCGGCCGGAGGCTGAGAGCGTCGGGAGCGCATCTCAGCCGACCCAGGACTGGGAGATAAAACGGAGGTCTGCCGCTTCAGCGGTCGATTTATTTGGCCGGGAGTCCGGGGTCTCGGGGGAGTGACGGTGACTCCACCGAGTCGTTCACAAGTTTGGGGGCTGCATATAAAGCTGTGCTTGAGGTGAACGGAACCTTAGCTGAACCTTCATATAGCTTATTTGTGACTAACAGACAGCCAAAGAGAGAAATCGTTAAATTTTATTACTCTTTATATTCCCTCGCCCCACTGGGGAGAGGGCCAGGGGAAGAGGCAAACCCCACTCACAGCGTAGAACTCTTCCACGTCTTCTCTGCAAGACCACGGGTCATCGACAGCGTCTGGGCTTCCTGCTCTTTCAGGCGCTGATAATGCCCTTCCAGCCGCTTAAGAATCTGCTCTTTAAGCTTTGGATGATGGCTGAGGATCTCCTCCAGCACCGCCCCATACACCTCTTCTTTGGCACGCCACGGGAAGATTTCACGGCGATTCATCCACTTCAGGTCGATAAGCGCCGAAGTAATATCCGTAACTTCCTGCGTATTACGGGTGATATTTTCATTCTTAAGGCGAACCAGAATCGCTATATTTTTACTTAACGTAAATTCATGGTCTTTATTTTCATCAGCGCTAATTAACAAGGGCTGTTTTTTTAGAGGTTCTGCCATAGCACTACTCCTCAATTGAATAGCATAATGGCCAGGGTTTTTCTTGGGTCATTTGATTAACCCAAATTTCCTGCTCCTTGCTACCCACCCAGGCGGTTTTGTCTTCGATAAGCATCTGCAAATCGGCGGCACTAATAAGTTCTTTTTCAACCAGTTCGCCAATCAGGGCGTGTAACGCCTCTATCCGAACTGCGCACAGCAGACGCTCTTTAATATGACGATCGGTTTCTTCAAGCAGGCGGTTTTTGGCCTGCCCGGCATAATGACTGCCGCTCAGGATGTTTTTTTCCAGCGTTAAAATCTTGTCCTGAACGACTTCCGACGTGGTACTATTTTCAGCTTCTGCAGGGAGCGTTGACGGTGCAACAACGGGATAGCGCCGTGGTAAGAAGTGTTCAGGCAGCATCGAATGTGATCCTTTGAAATCGGTTCAATATTCAGGTTCAGAGATTCGCGATATGATGCCTCAATTCAAAAATAAAAAAAACAGGAGTTTCTTATGCACAGCATATTTTATTCTATTGTCACCATTTTGATTTTGTTGTGTGCTGTATTGGTTATGCTCAAGGAGTTTAGCGCTTCAAATAATAAGAAAAATCGTGCGGCGGGTGAAATACAATCCATCACCACCAGCGAAGAGCGGGAAGATTATTTTGGCATGCTGATGTCTAAAATTACGCCCAGCTATTATTGGCGTATTAATAGTGAGTATATTGATTTTACTCACGCCACAATTAAAAAAATGCGTATCGATGAACTGACTTCACAGCCGGTTTTATTTAGTGCCCAGCGCCGCTGCAGTGATTTAAATTCGGCGGTGTATAAATATTATGACAATATTAAAAAACGCTGTGCCGAAGGTGAGCAGGTGCCATTGTCAGATATTGAAGTGCTGAATCTGCGCCAGTGTTTTAACGAGTTTAGCCGCGACGCTTATCCTGCACTGGTCGCGTTGGTATGGCCACAGTATCAGCGCCCGGAGATCGACCTGAACAGCGTGTGAGCCCTGTAATCCTGCGTCTGGGGCTCACGCTTAAACGCCGGAATTCGCTATAATGACGCCCTTTTGCTATTTCCAGACAGGACATTATGGAACGTTTTATTGAGAATGCGATGTACGCCTCGCGCTGGCTTCTGGCCCCGGTTTACTTCGGGTTATCTCTGGCCCTGCTTGCGCTGACGGTGAAGTTTTTCCAGGAGATCATTCACGTTCTCCCGAATATCTTCTCGATTGCGGAGGCTGACTTAATTTTGACCCTGCTCTCGCTGGTGGATATGGCGCTGGTCGGCGGCCTGCTGGTGATGGTGATGTTTTCCGGCTATGAGAACTTTGTCTCGACGCTGGATATTTACGAAGGCAAAGAGAAACTAAGCTGGCTGGGGAAAATGGACTCTGGCTCGCTGAAGAATAAAGTTGCGGCATCCATCGTGGCCATCTCTTCTATCCATCTGCTGCGTATTTTTATGGACGCTAAAAACGTGCCGGACAACAAGCTGATGTGGTACGTGATCATCCACCTGACGTTTGTGCTGTCGGCGTTTGTGATGGGCTATCTCGACAAGCTTTCCCGCAGCGGGAAATATTAAAAACTAAGCCCCTGTTTACAGGGGCTTTGGCTTTTATTTGTCGGACGATGCCTGCCACAGATTTAGCTCGCCATCGGCGACGTGGCGGTCAATTCGCTCCAGCTCTTCTGCGGTAAAGTGCAGATTATCCAGCGCTTTCACATTCTCTTTTAGCTGTTCTGCCCGGCTGGCACCGATCAATACTGAGGTGACGCGCTCATCTTTCAGCAGCCAGCTCAGCGCCATCTGTGCCATTGTCTGGCCACGCTCCAGCGCCATCTCGTTGAGTAAGCGCAGGCTACTGAGATTCGCCTCGGTCAGCATCTTTTCATTCAGCCCGCGAATTTTATTGCCTTCCACCTGCATCCTTGAGCCTTCCGGGATGCCGTTCAGGTATTTGCCGGTCAGCAGGCCCTGGGCGAGCGGGGTAAAGGCGATACAGCCGCTGCCGTTGTGCTGCAGCGTGTCCAGCAGGCCGCTTTTATCGACCCAGCGGTTTAACAGGTTGTAGGAGGGCTGGTGAATAAGCAGCGGAATTTTCCATTCTCGCAGCAGATCGGCCATTTTCTCTGTTCTTTCGGCGGAGTAAGAGGAGATCCCGACGTAAAGCGCTTTGCCGCTTTGCACCGCATGTGCCAGGGCGCTGGCCGTTTCTTCCATCGGCGTTCTCTCATCCACGCGATGGGAATAGAAGATATCGACATACTCCAGCCCCATGCGCTTCAGGCTCTGATCCAAACTTGCCAGCAGGTACTTACGTGAGCCGCCGGAACCATAAGGGCCTGGCCACATGTCATACCCCGCTTTGGTGGCAATAATCAGCTCGTCGCGGTAGCTGCCAAAATCCTGCTTCAGCAGGCGGCCAAAGTTTTCTTCCGCCGAGCCCGGAGGCGGCCCGTAGTTATTCGCCAGATCGAAATGCGTAATACCCAGATCGAACGCGGTGCGCAGCAGATCGCGCTGGGACTCCAGCGGACTCACGCCGCCAAAACTGTGCCACAAGCCGAGAGAAAGCGCGGGCAGCTGCAGGCCGCTCTGGCCGCAGAAGCGATACTGCATGGATTGATAACGCGACGGGCTGGCTTCGTAGGGCATGGTGTCTCCTTAGGGTAAGAGTTATTTTTGAAACGTTGTTTCCATCTTAACCCTGCGGAGACATTCGGCAATCCGAAAATCAGGCCTCCGGCGAGAGCGCGCTGTGGGGCGTGCCCTGATAATACGCGAGCGCCACCATCAGCGACTGCACCAGGCAAAGCGTGGCGGACTGCGAGCGGAAGGCGTCTACCTGCGCCTCTTTCACCACAAAACAGAGATCGCTAAACGTGGCGAATGGGCTAATTTGGCTGTCCGTGATCACTATCTGGCGAGCGCCCGCCTGGGCGGCAATTTCACTCACCATCAGCGTCTCTTCGGCATACGGGGAGAAGCTTATCGACACCACAATATCTTTCGCTTTCACCCGGTTAACCTGCTCTCGCAGCATGCCGCCAAGCCCGTCCAGCAGCACGGCGCGGCAATCCAGATGGCTCAGAGCGTAGGTCAGATAAGCCGCCACGCTAAAGGAGCGGCGCAGGCCGACAACGTAGATCGTGTCTGCTTCGGCCAGCAATTCCACGGCACGCTGCAGCATTTCCGGTTCGGTACGGGCGGCCAGCTGCTGCAGGGCCTGAGCATTTGAGCGGGCAAACTCCTGCAAAATATCCAGCGGGGTTTCCGGCACGGCTTCGCTGCCCAGCTCACGGAACAGCCTCGCCCGATCGGTATAGCTGGCCGTCTCTTCCACCAGATTCATGCGAAACAGCTGTTTCATTTCGTTGAACCCGCTGAAATCAAAGGCATTGGCAAAGCGGATAAGCGTTGAGGGCGGCACCTCCGCCCGTTCGGCAATGGCGGCTACGGTATCAAATGCCACGCTATTGGTGTTATCCAGCACGTAGCGGGAAACCTGCTGCAGCCTTTTGCTCAGGCCGTCGTAGCGGTCGCGGATCTGCTGCTGGAGTTCGCTCAGGGTTGTCGCGGTGGTCAATTTGCCATCCTCAAAAGTATTCGCTGAAACGTATTTAAGCGTAGTACTGGCAAAAATGAAACAGATGCACCAAAACTGGCGGGGGCTGAAACGACACTGACGTCTCAGTCTTTGCACCTCATTCTGCGGGTTAACATAAAAACGAAGTGTTGATCACAATAATCAACATTTATTTTATTTGAACTTAAAATGGAATGTTTGTTTCATATACAGTGTTCGGGAGACAACCCTAACAGCAAGAGGCCAGAGATGGAGACGGTAGCGAATTTTATCCACGGTGAATGCGTCGCGGGCGAAGGCCAGCGGGTACAGGCGATCTTTAACCCGGCGACCGGCGCGCAGATCCGCCAGGTCGCCATGAGCACGGCCAGGCAGACGGAGCAGGCCATTGCCGCTGCCCAGCAGGCGTTTCCAGGCTGGGCTCGCCAGTCTCCGCTCAAGCGCGCCCGCGTGATGTTCCGCTTTAAAAGCCTGCTTGAGGAACACATGGACGGCCTGGCGAAGCTCATCAGCGAAGAGCACGGCAAGGTTTATTCTGACGCGGTGGGCGAACTGACCCGCGGCCTTGAAGTGGTGGAATTCGCCTGCGGCATCCCGCATCTGCAAAAAGGTGAGCATTCGGCTAACGTGGGTACGGGCGTGGACAGCCATTCTCTGATGCAGCCGCTTGGCGTCTGTGCGGGGATCACGCCGTTTAATTTCCCGGCAATGGTGCCGATGTGGATGTTCCCTATCGCGCTGGCAACCGGGAATACCTTTGTGCTCAAACCGTCGGAAAAAGATCCGTCTCTGTCGCTGCGTCTGGCTCAGTTGCTGAAGGAAGCCGGGCTGCCGGACGGCGTGTTTAACGTGGTGCAGGGCGATAAAGAAGCCGTGGACGTATTGCTGACCGACCCAAGGATTCAGGCCGTTAGCTTTGTCGGCTCTACGCCGATTGCCGAATACATTTACCAGACCGCTTCTGCCCACGGCAAGCGCTGTCAGGCGCTGGGCGGGGCGAAAAACCACTGTATTTTGATGCCGGATGCCGATCTGGAGATGGCAACTAACGCCATTATGGGGGCGGCTTTTGGTGCCGCGGGGGAACGCTGCATGGCGCTTTCGGTGGTGGTTGCCGTGGGGGATGAAACCGCAGATGCGCTGTGTGCTGGGCTGGAAAAACAGCTTGCTACGCTGCGTGTGGGGCCGGGCCTTGGGCAGGAGCCGGAAAACGAAATGGGGCCGCTCATTTCTGCACCGCACCGGGCCAAAGTGCTGGGCTATATTGATAGCGGAGAGCAGCAGGGCGCGACGCTGCGCGTGGACGGTCGGGGCCTCAGGCTGGCAGGCCATGAAGGCGGCTATTTTGTTGGCCCAACGCTGTTTGACCATGTCACGCCTGAGATGACCATTTATAAAGAAGAGATTTTCGGCCCGGTACTGAGCGTGGTGCGC
Organism: Enterobacter sp. TMH.L2; assembly: GCF_050847315.1. Lineage (NCBI taxonomy): Bacteria > Pseudomonadati > Pseudomonadota > Gammaproteobacteria > Enterobacterales > Enterobacteriaceae > Enterobacter > Enterobacter sp. TMH.L2. The sequence goes on from NZ_CP193791.1 coordinate 535,108, forward strand.
GTGCCGGATTACGCCAGCGCGCTGGAACTGATCAACAAGCACGAATACGGCAACGGCACGGCGATTTTTACCCGTGACGGTGGTACCGCAAGGCGATTCACCGAAGAAGTTCTGGTGGGCATGGTCGGCGTGAACGTGCCTATCCCGGTGCCGATGGCTTTCCACAGCTTTGGCGGCTGGAAGCGTTCTATCTTCGGGCCGCTGAACGTGCACGGCAGCGACGGCGTGCGTTTCTATACGCGGATGAAAACCGTCACCGCTCGCTGGCCGGAAACCAGCCATCAGCAAGGATCTGCATTCTCAATGCCGACGCTGGGCTAAGGGGAGGAAAGATGACCACACACCGCATGACCATGGCGCAGGCGCTGGTCAGGTTTTTAAACCAGCAGTACGTTGAAATCGACGGGCAGGAAGCGCCCTTTGTGGAAGGCGTAATGACCATTTTCGGGCACGGCAACGTGCTCGGGCTTGGGCAGGCGCTGGAGGAGGACCCCGGCCACCTGAAGGTGCATCAGGGCTGTAACGAACAGGGCATGGCGCATATCGCCACCGGCTTCGCTAAGCAACACCGGCGGCAGCGTATTTACGCCGTGACTTCATCCGTGGGGCCGGGGGCAGCCAATATGGTGACTGCCGCCGCAACGGCCACCGCCAACCGTATTCCGCTTCTGCTCTTGCCCGGCGATATTTACGCCAGCCGCCAGCCGGACCCGGTGCTCCAGCAAATCGAGCAGTTTCATGACCTGAGCATTAGCACCAACGACTGCTTCCGGCCGGTGTCCCGTTACTGGGACAGAATCAACCGCCCGGAACAGCTGATGAGCGCCATGATTAGCGCCATGCGAGTGCTTACTAACCCTGCGGATACCGGCGCGGTAACGATTTGCCTGCCGCAGGATGTGCAGGGTGAAGCCTGGGATTATCCGCAAAGCTTCTTTGCCCGGCGAGTGCACCATATCGAGCGGCGTCCGCCGGATGAAAATCGGCTACATGCCGCGCTAAAGCTCATTGCCAGCAAGCGTCGTCCACTGGTTATTTGCGGCGGTGGGGTTCGCTATTCCGGCGCGCATCAGGTTTTTCAGGATTTTGTGGAACGCTTCGGGCTACCGTTTGCCGAAACCCAGGCCGGAAAAGGTGCGCTTGTAAGCGAGCACTCACTTAATCTGGGAGGCCTCGGCGTGACGGGCGGCCTGGCGGCTAACCTACTGGCCCCGCAGGCGGATTTAATCATCGGCGTAGGCACCCGGCTGACCGACTTTACCACCGGCTCTAAATCGCTGTTTTCACCCGAGGCTGAGTACCTGCTGCTAAACGTAGCCGAATTCGACGCCCTGAAGCTGGACGCCACGCCGCTGGTGGCCGATGCCCGGATTGGGCTAGAGCAGTTGACTGCCGGGCTGCATCAGGCTGGCTATCACGCCGCCTGGCAGAACGAAGCTGCTAACGCTCAAGCGGCCTGGCGCGAGGAGTGCCAGCGGCTGTGGACTCGGCAATGGCAGGCGGGAGAAGTCCCTGAAGTGGCGGGCCATCTGGACGAAACGTTGCAGGAATACAGCCGTGAGCTAGGTACGTCATTGACTCAAACCCGCGTGCTGGGCCTGGTGAATCAGCATATTGAAGACGACGCTATCGTGGTGGGCGCGGCGGGTTCGCTGCCGGGGGATTTACAGCGCCTGTGGCAGGTAAAAACGCCGGACAGCTATCACCTCGAATACGGCTATTCGTGTATGGGCTACGAGATTGCCGCGGCGGTTGGGGCAAAGCTCGCGAAGCCGCAGCAGCCAGTGTATGCGATGGTGGGGGACGGTTCTTACCTGATGCTGCATTCCGAGCTGCAAACCGCCGTGCAGGAAGGGATAAAAATCACCATTCTGCTGTTCGATAATGCCGGGTTCGGCTGCATCAATAACCTGCAGATGGGCCACGGCATGGGCAGTTTTGGTACCGAAAACCGCCATCGAAATCCACACAGCGGCAGGCTGGATGGCCCGCTGGTGAAGGTCGATTTTGCCCAAAATGCCGAAAGCTACGGCTGCAAAGCCTGGCGGGTCAATAGCGAGGCGGAGCTGCTTGCCGCGCTGGAGGCATCCCGGCATGAGCCTGGGCCAACGCTGCTGGATATCAAAGTGCTGCCTAAAACTATGACCCACGACTACCAAGCCTGGTGGCGCACCGGAGACGCTCAGGTTGCTCGCTCGAGCACGGTGGCCGATGCCGCTGAACAAACCGCCGCTAAGCTCAAAAACGCCCGTCAGTACTAACCCTTCAGCATTCCGCTGGACTGTCTGGCGGAATGTTTATTTCATTTTTGCTTTATTCTCTTCTCGTACTGGAGCATGGGCGCGCTCTTCCTCTCAAATCCCTTCTCTGTGCAGGTTTTAATTCATTCGGCGTTGTGATTTTGCTAACAAAATACAGCCGATAAATTATCAAAATGTTAACCTCTGCGCAAAAATGAAACTTTCACTCTGCATTAAAATGAAATAAATGTTTTATTTAAGGCGTCGTTATTCAGCTGCATGTGAAAGCCGGAAGATCCGGCTCATGACCCTACTGCAACACCACTTTCGGGAGCCGCCATGTTTAACATTGCTTTACTGGGCGCGGGCCGTATCGGCCAAATCCACGCCGCCAATATTGCCGCCCATCCCCATTCCACCCTCTGGTCCGTTGTCGATCCTAATGCAGAAAACGCCGTGCGCATTGCCGAAAAATACCAGGCGCGCCAGCAGAGCGTTGCCGAGGCGATGAGCGACCCGGAGGTTCATGCGGTGCTGATCGCCTCGGCGACCGACACTCACGCTGACCTGATTGAGCTTGCCGCCAAACACGGCAAAGCGATCTTCTGTGAAAAGCCGGTGCATTTGGATCTGGCCCGCGTGCGCGACTGCCTGAAAGTGGTGAAAGCTCATAATGTGCCGCTGTTTATCGGCTTTAACCGCCGCTTTGACCCTCAGTTCCGCAAGCTGAAAAACGAAGCGCTACAGGGGCGCATCGGCACGCCGGAATCGCTGGTGATTATCTCCCGCGACCCGTCGCCGCCGCCCGCTGAATATGTGCGTGTCTCCGGCGGCATGTTCCGCGACATGACCATTCACGACTTTGATATGGCTCGCTTCATCATGGGCGAAGAGCCGGTGGCCGTGTATGCCCAGGGCAGCAATCTGGTAGATCCGGCGATTGGTGAGGCAGGCGACATCGACACTGCTTTTATCGTCCTGAAATATGCCTCCGGGGCGCTGGCGACCATTGTGAACAGCCGCCGCTCGGCCTATGGCTACGACCAGCGTCTGGAGCTGCACGGCGCTAAGGGCCTGCTAACAGCGGGCAATATCCTGGAAAACCAGGTTCAATTCTTTGGCGACGGCGGGAACACCAGCGCGTTGCCAGAACACTTCTTCCTCCAGCGCTACAAAGATGCCTACGCCGCCGAATGGCAGCACTTTGTTGCCGTCCTGCGCGGCGAGGCCAAACCCGAGTGCAGCGGCGATGACGGTGAACGCGCCCTGTACCTGGCCGACAAGGCGCTGGAGTCACTGCGTAGCCAGCGCGAAGTTGCTTTGTAACCTCCGAAGACCCTACACGTAGAAGAGAGATAACAATGAAAAAGCTGATCCTCGCCGCCCTCATCGCCCTGACCACGGCTCCGGCGCTGGCCGAAAACGAACAGATTGTTTTTAGCACCCCCAACCTTGCGATGCCGTTTGAAGTGCATATGCAGCGCACCGCCGTGCAGGCCGCCAAAGAGATGGGCGTCAAGCTGCAGGTTCTCGACAGCCAGGGCAGCTCTCCTAAGCAGGTCGCGGACCTGGAAAACGCCATCACCCGTGGCGCTCAGGGCTTTATCGTTTCGCCAAACGACGTTAACGCCGTGTCGAGCGCGGTAGGGGAAATTCAGGATGCCAAGCTGCCGGTGGTGACACTCGACCGCTCGGTTGTTAGCGATAAGCCGGTGCCGCACTTTGGTGCCAACAACTATAAAGGCGGCCAGGCGGTGGCGGACTTTGTGAAAGCCAAATTCCCTGACGGCGCGGACATCGTGCTGCTGACCGGGCAGCCTGGCTCCTCCTCCAATATCGAACGTACTAAAGGGATCCGCGATGGTCTGAAAGCCGGGGGCGATAAATACAAGATCGTCGCCGATCAGACCGGGAACTGGATGCGTTCCGAAGGCATGCGCATCGTTGAAAGCGTTCTGCCGTCTCTGCCGAAAAAGCCTCAGGTGATCCTCTCCGCCAACGACGATATGGCGCTCGGCGCGATTGAAGCGCTGCAGGGCCAGGGCATGAAGCCGGGTGAAGTGCTGGTGACCGGCTTTGACGCAGTGCCGGAAGCGCTGGCCCGCGTACGCGATGGCTGGATGGCGGCAACCGCCGATCAGCGCCCTGGTTTTGCGGTGAAAACGGCGATGAGCCAGCTGGTGGCCAACATCCGCGAGAAGAAGGCGATTACCGGGGCAGATTACGCGCCCACGATGATCACCAAAGATAACCTCGATCAAGCAGAGCGTATCGGCGAAGCCGGCAAATAAATCTGAACGTGCCCGTCCGCCTGCGGGCGGGCGCAACAGAGGAGCAGTCTGATGTCGCAACCTTTACTGAAAGTGACCGACCTGGCGAAGAGTTTCTCCGGCGTTTGGGCGTTAAGCAGCGCGCAGCTCAGCGTCGGGCAGGGGGAAATCCATGCCCTGCTGGGGGAAAACGGCGCGGGAAAATCCACGCTGCTGAAGGCGCTGGCCGGGGCGCAGCCGCAAACGCGCGGTGAGATCTGGTTCAACGGTGAAACGCTTTCTGCGGATGACTCGCCGGTAGCGCGCCAGAACAAAGGCATTATCACGATTTATCAAGAATTTAACCTGCTGCCCAATATGACGGTGGCGGAAAACATGTTTCTTGGCCGCGAGCCGCGCCGCCGCAACCTGATCGTCGACAGCAAAGCGGTGAACCAGGAAGCGCAGGTCATTCTGGATTATTTGCAGCTCAACGTTGCGCCGACGACCGCCGTGGCCCGCCTGAGCGTTGCCCAGCAGCAAATGGTGGAGATTGCCAGGGCGCTGACGCTGAACGCCCGGCTGATCATTATGGATGAGCCATCCGCTGCCCTGAGCGACAGCGAAGTTGAGAGCCTGCACCGCGTGGTGCGCGAGCTGAAAGGCCGTGGCGTCAGCATTATTTATGTGACTCATCGCCTGCATGAAGTCTTCCAGCTTTGTGACCGTTTCACCGTGTTTCAGGATGGCCGCTATACCGGCTCCGGCGACGTGGCGGGCACCAACGTGGAGCAAATTATTCGCCTGATGGTCGGCCGAGACGTGGTGTTTAACCGCCGCGATGCCAGCCTCACGCACCATGCAGACAAGCCCATCCGCCTGGCGGTGAAGGGGCTGAGCCGTGAAAAGCCGCCGCTTGATCCACACGGCATTGCGTTGAAAGACATCAGTTTCCACGTGCACGCCGGAGAAGTGTTGGGCATCGCCGGACTGGTAGGTGCCGGGCGGACCGAGGTTGCTCGCTGCCTGTTTGGCGCAGACAAATTCACCACCGGCAGCTTCGAGCTGGACGGCAAACCTTACCGGCCTCAAAACCCGATGCACGCGCTGGACCAGGGCATCGCGCTGGTGCCGGAAGATCGTAAAAAAGAAGGGGCGGTGCTGGGCCTGTCGATCCGCGACAACCTGTCGCTCTCCAGCCTTTCGTCCCTGCTGAGCTGGCGCTATTTCGTTAGCCCGCGTAAAGAAGATGCGCTGATTGAGTCCTACCGGCAGGCGCTGCAAATCAAAATGGTTAACGCCGAACAGGAGGTGCGCAAGCTCTCCGGCGGGAACCAGCAAAAAGTGATCCTGGCGCGCTGTATGGCGCTGAATCCAAGGGTGTTGATCGTCGACGAGCCGACTCGCGGCATTGACGTAGGCACGAAATCTGAAGTGCATCAGGTGCTGTTTGATATGGCTAAGCGAGGCGTGGCGATGATCGTGATCTCTTCCGACCTGCCGGAAATTCTCGCGGTGTCGGATCGGATCATCACCCTCAGTGAAGGGCGAGTGACCGGCGAACTGCACGGCGACGAAGCCAACGAAGAACGGCTGATGACCCTGATGGCCATCAACCATAGCGCCTTAAGCGCCGCATAACGGGGGAGCCCATGACGCAGATGATTACCAAAAGCCAGACGCCGGCAAAAAGTGCCTCACGCTTCGATCCGATCGCTTTCTTCGAGCGCTTCGGGGTGCTGATCTTCATGTTCCTGCTGCTGATCTTCTTCCAGTCGCAGAACAGCAACTTCCTGTCCGAACGTAATATTTTCAACATCCTGACCGAGGTTTCTATCTACGGGATCATCGCGGTGGGCATGACCTTTGTCATTCTCACGGCGGGTATCGATCTGTCGGTGGGTTCGATCCTGGCCGTGTGCGCGATGACCGCAGCCTACGTGATCAAGGGGGATAACTTTACCACTGTCGATCCGAACGCCTGGGGCGGCTTTAGCTGGCTGCTGGGGTTGGGGATTTGCCTGGCGCTCGGCACGCTGATTGGGTTCCTGCACGGTCTGGGCGTCACTCGGCTGCGTCTGCCGCCGTTCATTGTCACGCTGGGCGGGATGACTATCTGGCGCGGCCTGACGCTGGTGATCAACGACGGCGCGCCAATTGCCGGGTTTGATGCCGGCTACCGCTGGTGGGGACGCGGCGAAATGCTCGGCATCTCGATACCTATCTGGATCTTCGCCATCGTCTCGATTCTGGGCTATCTGGCGCTGCATAAAACTCGCTGGGGGCGCTTTGTGTATGCCATCGGCGGCAACCCGGAAGCGGCTCGCCTCGCCGGGGTTAACGTGAGGCGCGTGCTGGTTAGCGTGTATGTGGTGATTGGCTGTCTTGCCGGGCTGGCGGGCTTTGTGCTCAGCGCCCGATTGGGCAGCGCTGAAGCGGTAGCGGGGATCTCCTTCGAGCTGCGCGTTATCGCCTCGGTGGTGATCGGCGGGACATCGCTGATGGGCGGCTACGGGCGGATCAGCGGCACGATCATCGGCGCCATCATCATGGGGATCCTGATTAATGGCCTGGTGCTGATGAACGTGTCGGCCTACTACCAGCAGATCATTACCGGGCTGATTATCGTACTGGCGGTGGCGTTTGATACTTACGCCAAGAACCGGCGCGGCGCGCTGTAGGGATTGCCCCTCATCCTAACCCTCTCCCATTCAGGGAGAGGGCTGGGGTGAGGGTACAAAGGCTGGTCACGACTTCAGGAACAACACATGAAAAAGGTCAGAATTGGTTTAATCGGCACCGGCTACATCGGCAAAGCCCACGCCATCGCCTACGCCCAGGCGCCGACGGTCTTTGACCTGCAGGGCGAACTGGTGCGTGAAATGGTAGCGGAAGTCACGTCGGAGCTGGCGGCAAAACGCGCCGCGGCGTTTGGGTTTAATCGCTCCACCGGCGACTGGCGCGAACTGGTGGCGGACCCGAACATTGACGTGGTGGACATTTGTTCCCCAAACCACCTGCATAAAGAGATGGCGCTGGAAGCTATTCGCCACGGCAAGCACGTCTATTCAGAAAAGCCGCTGGCGCTTAACGCCCGCGACGCACGCCTGATGGTGGATGCTGCCGATTTGGCTGGAGTGAAGACATTGGTCGGCTTCAACTACATGAAGAACCCGACGGCGCAGCTGGCAAAGCAGATCATTGCACGCGGTGAGATCGGGGAAGTGATCCATTTCTACGGTACCCACAATGAAGACTATATGGCCGATCCGCTTTCGCCGATCCACTGGCACTGTTTCAAAGAAACCGCCGGGCTTGGCGCGCTGGGGGATCTGGCGGCGCACATCGTCAATATGGCGCAGTACCTGGTGGGCGATATCCACGAAGTCTGCGGTGACCTGAAAATCGTGGTGCCGGAGCGCCCGGCTTCCGCTGGCAGCAGCGAGATGATCGCCGTGGAAAACGAAGATCAGGCCCACGCGATGGTGCGTTTTGAAGGCGGCGCCCAGGGCGTGATCGAAACATCACGTGTCGCCAGCGGTAGAAAAATGGGGCTGACCTGGACAATCACCGGCACGAAAGGGGCGTTGAGCTTTACCCAGGAACGCATGGCGGAGCTGAAACTTTATCTGCAAAGCGATCCCGAAGGCCGCCAGGGGTTCCGCACGCTGCTGGTTGGTCCGGCTCACCCGGATTACGGCTCGTTCTGTATGGGGGCGGGGCACGGCATTGGCTTTAACGATCAAAAAACGGTGGAAGTACGCGATCTGATCGACGGCATTGCCACTGATAAGCCGATGTGGCCGGACTTTGAAGAGGGCTGGAAGGTGTCGCGCATTCTCGACGCTATCGCCCTGTCACACCAGCAGGGGCGCTGGGTCAACGTATCTGACATTGTCTGAGGACGAAGCATGAAAGAAAAGCAGTTGGATCTGATTTGCATGGGGCGGGTCGCGGTAGATCTCTACAGCCAGCAGATTGGTGCGCGGCTGGAAGATGCCAGCAGCTTCGCCCGTTATCTTGGCGGCTCCTCCGGCAATGTGGCCTACGGTACCGCTCGCCAGGGGCTGAAATCTTCTATGCTGGCGCGCGTTGGCGACGAGCACATGGGGCGCTTTCTGCGCGAAGAACTTAGCCAGGTCGGCTGCGACACCAGCCATTTAATTACCGACAAAGAGCGGCTGACGGCGCTAGTGCTGCTGGGCATCAAAGATCGCGACACTTTCCCGCTGATTTTTTACCGCGACAACTGCGCGGATATGGCGATTACGGCGGACGATTTCAGCGAAGAGTACATTGCCTCTGCCCGCTGCCTGGCGATTACCGGCACGCACCTCTCAAACCCGTGTACCCGTGAGGCGGTGCTGACTGCGCTGAGCTATGCCCGCCGGAACGATGTTCGCACCGTGCTGGATATTGATTATCGCCCGGTGCTGTGGGGGCTGACTTCCCTCGGCGACGGCGAGACGCGCTTTGTTGAAGCCGAACAGGTCACAACCCAGCTGCAAACGGTTCTGCATCTTTTTGATGTGATTGTCGGCACCGAAGAAGAATTCCACATTGCCGGCGGGTCAATCGACACGCTCGCGGCACTGAAAAAAGTGCGACAGAACACCGAGGCGACGCTGGTCTGTAAGCGTGGAGCGCAAGGTTGTTCCGTGTTCCTCGGACTGATTCCTGACTCGCTGGATGGCGGAATAAACGTCAGCGGCGTGCGCGTGGAAGTGCTTAACGTGCTGGGCGCGGGGGACGCGTTCATGTCCGGCCTGCTGCGCGGCTACCTCAATGACGAAGGCTGGGAGCAGGCCTGCCGCTATGCCAATGCCTGCGGTGCACTGGTGGTTTCACGCCATGGCTGCGCCCCGGCGATGCCAAGCAAAATTGAGCTGGATGATTACCTTTCGCGTGAACATCAGGTGCCTCGCCCGGATCTCGACGCACGCCTGAATCACCTGCACCGCGTCACCACGCGTCGACGCCAGTGGCCGGAACTCTGCGTGATGGCGTTCGATCACCGCAGCCAACTGGAAGAGATGGCGCTGAAAAGCGGCGCGGATTTACGCCGTATCCCGATGCTTAAACAATTGATTTTACAGGCTAGTCGCGAAGCCGCTCAGCGTGCCGAGCTGGAGGGCAAAGCCGGGCTGTTGTGCGACGGCACCTTCGGCCAGGACGCGCTGAATTCCATCACCGGTGAAGGCTGGTGGATCGGTCGCCCGATTGAGCTGCCAGGGTCACGCCCGTTGGAAATGGAACACGGCAACATCGGTTCGCAGCTGATTAGCTGGCCGCAGGAACACATTGTTAAGTGCCTGGTCTTTTTCCACCCGGAAGATGCCCACGCTCTGCGTCTGGAGCAGGAGCAGAAGATTGCCGAAGTGTACCGCGCCTGCTGCCAGTCGGGCCACGAGCTGCTGCTGGAAGTTATCCTCCCGGCGAATATGCCGCGCAGCGACGAGCTTTATCTCAGAGCCGTTTCCCGCTTCTACAACCTCGGTATCTACCCGGACTGGTGGAAGCTGCCGCCGCTGAGCAACGCTGGCTGGGCGGCCCTGAGCGAGCTGGTGGGTAAACGCGATCCCCACTGCCGCGGCGTGGTGATCCTCGGCCTGGATGCCCCGATAGAGGTGCTGCGTGATGGCTTCAATGCCGCCGCTAATTACCCGATTGTGAAAGGCTTTGCGGTAGGGCGCACGCTGTTTGGCGAAGCTTCGCAGGCCTGGTTAAAACGCGACATCGACGATGCGCAGCTGGTGGCGCGCATCCGTGACAATTACCTGCGGCTGATCGCCCTGTGGCGCGAGCGCGGCCAGCATAAACAATAAGGAGAGCATTATGACCGTGCATTTAGGCATTAACCCGCTGACCTGGACCAATGACGATCTGCCTTCTTTGGGCGCCGACACGCCGCTGGACACCTGCCTGAGCGAAGGAAAAGAGGCCGGGTTTGAAGGTTTTGAACTGGGGAATAAATTCCCGCGAGAGGCCGGCGTGCTGGGGCCGATTCTCGATAAGCATGATTTGAAGCTGGTCTCCGGCTGGTATTCTGGCCGTTTGCTTGAGCGCTCCGTTGAGCAGGAAATTGAGGCCGTGCAGCCGCACCTGACGCTGCTGCGCGAGCTGGGGGCGAAGGTGTTGGTATTTGCCGAAGTCACCCACTGCATTCACGGGGAGCAGCAAACTCCGGTGCATTTACGGCCCCGTTTCCCTGCCGAACGCTGGCAGGAGTACGGCGAAAAGCTTACGGCGTTCGCCCGTTATACCCAGCAGCAGGGCGTGCAAATTGCCTATCACCACCATATGGGAACGGTGATTGAGAGCGCGGATGACGTGAATAATTTGATGGTTCACACCGGGCCGGAAGTCGGGCTGCTGCTGGACACCGGGCATCTGACTTTTGCGGGGGCCGATCCGCTGGCGGTGGCCGAGCGCTGGATCTCGCGCATTAACCACGTGCATTGCAAAGATGTGCGCGCTGGCGTGCTGGCGGACGTGAAAAACCGCAAAACCAGCTTCCTGGATGCGGTCCTGAGCGGCGTATTTACCGTGCCGGGCGACGGCTGCGTGAACTACCCGCCGATCATGGCGCTGCTGAAAAAGCATGGCTATCAGGGCTGGCTGGTAGTTGAGGCTGAGCAGGATCCGGCGGTGGCACACCCGATGACCTACGCGCGGCTGGGCTACGCTAATTTGAGCCGTTTTGCTCGCGAAGCCGGGCTGATTTAAGGAGGGAGCATGGCCGAATTACTTTCCCGCTGGCAGCGGCCGGACGCGCAGGGGCAGACGCAGTGCGTCACGCCGGAAAACGCGGGCTGGGGCTACGTGGGATTCGCCGCTTATCAGCTTCAGGAAGGGCAGGTTCTGGAACTGCCCGCCGTGGAGGAAGAGCGTTGCCTGGTGCTGGTCGCAGGACGTGCGACGGTGGACACGCCGCTCGCTCGCTTCCCTGAAATAGGCGACCGCATGAGCCCGTTTGAGCGCCGTAAACCCTGGGCCGTGTACGTGACGTCCGGCGAGACGGTTAAGGTTCTGGCGCTCACCGCGCTCGAACTGGCCGTTTGCTCCGCGCCGGGTAAAGGGACTTACGCCACGCGACTGATTGCCCCGCAGGATATTGATGCCGAGGCGCGCGGCAAAGGCCACAACCAGCGCTATGTCCACAATATTCTGCCGGAGGATAAGCCCGCCGACAGCCTGCTGGTGGTGGAGGTGTATACCAACGAGGGCTGCACCAGCTCGTACCCGAGCCACAAGCACGACACCGATAATCCGCCCAACGAAACCTATCTCGAAGAGACTTATTATCACCGCCTCAACCCGCCGCAGGGGTTCTGTCTGCAGCGTGTGTATACCGATGACCGCTCGTTGGATGAGTGCATGGCGGTGTACGACAAAGACGTGGTGAAAGTGCCGAAAGGCTACCACCCGGTGGCGACGGTGGCCGGATACGACAGCTATTATTTGAACGTGATGGCGGGGCCGGTACGCAAGTGGATGTTTACCTGGGAGAAAGATCACGCCTGGGTTAACGGCAGCGAGTACGGGAACAAATAAACTGGCTGAGTCACTTTTTAACAAAGGCTGCCCGCTGAGGCAGCCTTTTTCTTTGGGCCCCGACCTGCCGGAATATGTCTGTTTAAACGAAGCGCGACTGCACAAAACCGTTGGCAGAGGTGTATGATAACGGCTTCTCTGTCAGGTTAATTTTAACGTGCAGACGACAATCCGCGTGACCTTTGCCGCCTGCCTGATTTAGGTTGGACACATGCATACAGGAACACCAGACAACGATTCGCCCTTTGGTACACTTCTGGGCTATGCGCCGGGTGGCGTAGCGATTTACTCCTCTAATTACGGCAGCCTCGACCCGAAAAATTACCCCGAAGACGCGGAGTTTCGCAGCTACATCGGCAACGAATACATGGGCCACAAATGGCAGTGCGTGGAGTTTGCCCGCCGCTTTCTCTTCTTAAACTACGGCTTTGTCTTCACCGACGTTCACATGGCGTGGGAAATCTTCTCGCTGCGATTTTTACGTCAGGTGGTGAACGACAATATTCTGCCGCTGCAGGCCTTTGCGAATGGCTCAAAACGAGCGCCGGAGGCGGGCGCGTTGCTTATCTGGCAGAAGGGCGGCGAATTTCATGAAACCGGCCATGTCGCGGTGATCACTCAGCTTATCGGCAACAAAGTGCGCATCGCCGAGCAGAACGTGATTCATGCGCCGTTACCCGTCGGGCAGCAGTGGACGCGCGAGCTAACCCTGGTTGAGCGCGACGGTCACTACACGCTGCAGGATACGTTTGCCGACACGTCGATTCTTGGCTGGATGATTCAAACTGAAGAGACGACCGACAGCGAGCCGCAGCCGGAAATCGGCGGTGAAGCGCTAAAAATTGGTGGGGCTCGCCTGGCCAATAAGCGCCAGTTCGACGGCAAATGGCTGAATGAAAAAGATGAACTCCAACTGGCCTATATACAGGCCAATGGCCACATTATTAATAAAGATCCTTGCCAGTATTTCACTATTACCGAAAGCGCCGAGCAGGAACTGATCAAGGCCACCAACGAGCTACACCTGATGTACCTGCACGCCACGGATAAAGTGCTGAAAGACGACAGTCTTCTGGCACTCTTTGATATTCCCAAAATTCTCTGGCCGCGTCTGAGGCTTTCCTGGCAATGGCGCCGCCACCAGATGGTCAGCGGCCGCATGGATTTTTGCATGGATGAGCGCGGGCTGAAGGTGTACGAATACAACGCCGATTCAGCCTCCTGCCACACCGAAAGTGGGCTTATCCTTGAGGAGTGGGTTAAGACGGGATACCGGGGAACCGGGCATAATCCGGCGGAAGGGTTGCTGGAAGAGCTTACCGGAGCCTGGAAGCACAGCAGCGCCCGGCCGTTTGTCCATATTATGCAGGACAATGACGCCGAGGAGGATTACCACGCGTTGTTTATGCAGCGTTCGCTGATGCAGGCCGGGTTTGACACCAAAATATTGCACGGCCTGGGCGAGTTGAGCTGGGACAGCGCCGGGCAGCTTATTGATAATGACGGCCGGGCGGTGAACTGTGTCTGGAAAACCTGGGCGTGGGAAACCGCGATTGAGCAAATTCGTGAGGTTAGCGAAACCGAATATGCCGCCGTGCCGATCCGTACCGGCCATCCACAGGGAGAAGTGCGCCTGATTGACGTCTTGCTTCGCCCGGAAGTGCTGGTGTTTGAACCGCTGTGGACGGTGATCCCCGGTAATAAAGCCATTCTGCCGGTGCTCTGGCAGCTGTTCCCGAACCACCGTTACCTGCTGGATACGGATTTCGAGGTGAACAACCTGCTGTCAAAAACCGGCTACGCGGTGAAGCCAATTGCCGGGCGCTGCGGCAGCAATATCGATCTGGTCAGCCACCATGATGAACTGCTGGATAAAACCAGCGGCAAGTTCGTGGATCGCAAGAATATCTATCAGCAGCTGTGGTGCCTGCCGAAGGTGGATGGCAAGTACATCCAGGTCTGCACTTTTACCGTGGGCGGCAGCTACGGTGGCACTTGCCTGCGTGGCGATGATTCGCTGGTGATTAAAAAAGAGAGCGATATCGAGCCGCTGATTGTGGTCAAAGACAGGTAGCGGTTGATCGTACCTAAGGATGAGTTGATGGCCCGGATGTTGCTTCGATCCGGGCAAGTCGCCCGCTTATACTACGGTAGTTCATCTATTCTGTTTCGGCATAGCCTGCGCTATTTCTTATTTCTATCGTGGTTATCCATTTTATTAATCTGCGATTATTTTAATAAAATTAACGCCAGGCTGTAGATAGGGCTTCTTTGATTTTTTGTTGATGTGTTTTTTTTGTTTGCATTTTAAATATAGATAATTCAATTGATTACGGTTTTTTCTTGATGATTTTAAATTTTTATTGTCTGGGGTTGAGGCTGGATATAACATAACCGCACTGCGGTATTGATGGTGTTTATATAAAATATGCGAATCATAATTTATGTAAATGTTTTATCCGGAGAGCGTGGTTTCCTGGCGGAGGATATTACCAGGCTGGTGCGCTAAGATATCCTGGGTGGATTGAACGAAATGCAGGGATTTTGCTGTCGTAGTAATGTTGAGACAGCAGTAAAAGGGAGTTTTTGTGAGAAAAGATAAAAAAATCATTCTTGATGATAATGTTCTTAATGCTTCTAAAAAGAGAATCGATTGGGTATTCGATACCTTTGATCAGGTCTGCGTCTCTTTTTCCGGTGGAAAGGATTCCAGCGTGCTTTTTCACCTTGTGGCTGAAATCGCTCGCCGCCGGGAGCGTCAGTTTGACGTGCTGTTTATCGACTGGGAAGTTCAGTTCCAGTATACCATCGACCATGTATTGCGACTCAGGCAGCAATATGACGATATCGTTGGGCATTTTTACTGGGTCGCTTTGCCGCTAACCACGGTGAACGGGGTTTCGCAGGCTCAGCCGGAATGGATTTGCTGGGAGAAGGGCGTGGAATGGGTTCGCCAGCCGCCGGAAGACGCCATTACCGATCCAAACTTCTTCCCCTTCTATCGATATGGCATGACCTTTGAAGAGTTTATGCCAGCGTTCTCGCGCTGGCTTTCCGGCGATAAAGGTCTGGCCACGTTAACCGGTATCCGGGCCGACGAATCCCTCAACCGTTTTTTAGCGCTGGCTTCACAAAGCAAAACCCGCTATGCCGATGATAAGCCCTGGACTACGGCCAGCCGGGAGGGCAATTTTTGTGTCGCTTATCCTTTGTACGACTGGAAGGTACGGGACATCTGGATTTTTAACGGCAAATACAAAGCTGCCGGAAACCCGCTTTATGACCTGATGTATCGCGCCGGTGTCCCTATGAAAGCGATGAGGGTGTGTGAACCTTTTGGCCCGGAGGCGCGCCGTGGGCTTTGGCTCTACCATGTTCTGGAGCCGGAAACCTGGTCCCGGGTATGCATGCGCGTAGCTGGCGCCAATAGCGGCGCTATTTATGCGCACCAGAGCGGTTCTTTCTATGCCCGCAATACTAGCATCACAAAACCGAACCATTTAACCTGGCAAGAGTACGCCATGTTTTTACTGGCATCGATGCCGGAAAAAACGGCGGAGCATTACAAGAATAAAATTGCCATTTATTTAAAATGGTATAGAGAACGAGAGTTTCCAGAAAACATCCCTGATGAACAGGATAAAGATTCCGGCTCGAGAGATATACCCTCGTGGCGACGGATATGTAAGACGCTATTAAAGAATGACTTTTGGTGTCGGACGCTATCATTTAGCCCTAATAAGTCACTGCACTACGACCGGTACCTTGAAAGGATACAAAAGAAACGACAAATGTGGGGGATCCTCTGATGCTTAATACGCTATTAAAACAACTGGATAATTATCTTTCTTCCGTCGAATCGGATGAGTCAAAAGTGGCCGCAATCAATGAAGTCAAAAAAGTCATGCATCAGCACAGCCCTTTTAAAAAAGAGCCGGTTGATTGTGTCCTTTGGATTCGTGAGGGCGATATTGTGGCCAATGATTATAACCCTAACGTTATGGCACCCGTTGAACGAAGCTTGTTACAGCTTTCAATTGAGACAGATGGATTCACTCAGCCTATTGTGGTGACGCCGCTGAAAGATAAGTTTCAGGTCGTGGATGGGTTTCACCGGCATTTGGTAGGAAAAACATCGCCTGTGGCAAAAAAGAGAATTAACGGTTTTCTTCCTATTACGGTGGTAAACCTGGAATCCAGTGGCGAAGCCGAATGTATTGCCGCGACGGTGCGTCATAACCGGGCGCGTGGAAAACATCAGGTAACGGCGATGTCCGATATTGTCCGCGATCTTTCCCGTCTGGGCTGGGATGATTTGAAAATCGGATCAGAATTGGGGATGGACGCTGATGAAGTGCTGCGCCTGAAGCAGATTAGCGGCCTGTCTGAGCTGTTCAGTAGCGAACAGTTTAGTGATGCGTGGACGATAAAATAGCGCGTTTTAAATAGTAAAAATAAAAACCGCTTTTGGGGGGCTTTAAGTTGTGTGTCTGGACGATAAATATTGTAGGTGCAAATGATTAATGGCGTTATAAGAGTCTTAATTAATGTATGTTAATGTTTTAATGAACGTATTTTGAAGTAGTTAAGCCAATTTTTGTTGAGTTTATATTTGATGGTGTTTAATGTGTTTTCAATGTTCACCATTTTCTAATGTAAGGTTTTTATGTTAAATATTAACTTGAAAAAGTTTGGCGAGAAACTTGACAAGAATAAAATTGCAAGGTTTAGAGATGAATATCTAAATAAAAAATATAGTGAACTGGAGACTAAGAGAATACTCGATGGTTGGCGGCGGCGAACCGATATAAATGGCGATCTTAAAATTATTCATACTGTTAGTAGCGTGTGTAGTATGAGTCGAGCTGGTCGAAATGTTATATCTCCATTCGAGCAACGTTCTGCTGTGTCGATCTTAAATAGTTGGGATGTTATTTCATGTTGCTGCATTGCAAAAAAAATACCGGCTCGTTTAGCGGGATGTGGTGGAGCACCGCTCGCTATTACATTGGATTTAAATGTACCTGTGCAAAATATTCTGGGCACTCACCTACAGGATGTATCATTCCCTAATTTTGCGGGTAGGGAGGGAGCTGTTCCTTCAGGAGCACTGGTCGATAGTTACGCTTTGGCAGACGCTATATTTCAAGGGAAAAATAGGCCTAATAAGCATAACTTTATAATGAATAAACCTTATAATACTTTGTTATCAGTTGAGGAAATTCACCATCATATGATGCGTCAACAAACTGCGGCCAACTACAATGAGATTATAGTCGTTGGGCGAACTGGCCTGAATATGTATTCTGGACTTCCTGCAACAGATATAATCAGATTAAATGGAATATCTTACCGTCCTTTTTATGCAGGGATCGAGGATCTTCTCTCCAGTGGACAGATCGGTCCTCAACTGATAGAGATGGTTCTTGGAGATTTAGAATTTATTAAAAAATTACTGCGAGTAAATAATCTTAAAGAATTTACTTGCTGTTGGTCGAAGCGAGGGTTATTGCGCGTAAATCCATTGAACCAGGTTATTATCAATGCTGGATTTGAGCAAAGCTCTCATTCTCCTGAGATTTTTAAATTATCAAATTATAGTTTTGCCTAATATGCATTCTCAATATTAGCCCTGAAAATTTGTATCGTGTAAAACGGGAACGTTTTTGAACAACGCTTGCGCTGGCCCCTTATGGGGTGAGTCTGAGGGATGAGACGAATACTAAAACGTCAGGAACGTTTTTGAACAGCGCTTGCGCTGGCCCCTTATGGGGTGAGTCTCAGGGATGAAACGAATACTAAAACGTCGGGAACGTTTTTGAACAGCGCTTGCGCTGGCCCCTTATGGGGTGAGTCTCAGGGATGAAACGAATACTAAAACGTCGGGAACGTTTTTGAACAGCGCTTGCGCTGGCCCCGAAGGGGTGAGTCTCAGGGATGAGACGAATAATCGACTTTCAGTTCGATGCAGAGTCCGTTTCGCCAAAAGCAAAAAACCCGCCATAGGCGGGTTCTTCTAAATAGTGGTGCCCGGACTCGGACAAAAACGTCGGGAACGTTTTTGAACAGCGCTTGCGCTGGCCCCGAAGGGGTGAGTCTCAGGGATGAGACGAATAATCGACTTTCAGTTCGATGCAGAGTCCGTTTCGCCAAAAGCAAAAAACCCGCCATAGGCGGGTTCTTCTAAATAGTGGTGCCCGGACTCGGACAAAAACGTCGGGAACGTTTTTGAACAGCGCTTGCGCTGGCCCCGAAGGGGTGAGTCTCAGGGATGAGACGAATAATCGACTTTCAGTTCGATGCAGAGTCCGTTTCGCCAAAAGCAAAAAACCCGCCATAGGCGGGTTCTTCTAAATAGTGGTGCCCGGACTCGGAATCGAACCAAGGACACGGGGATTTTCAATCCCCTGCTCTACCGACTGAGCTATCCGGGCAACGGGGCGCATTAAACCGTAAACCCCATTCCGCGTCAATGGCTTTGTTGCACGGCACGGTGCGTTTGCCTGATTTATGTGCGGGCTGTTACAGACTTCATGTTGAACCCCCTGGCAGAAGGTGCCATGATTGCGCCAGTTTTCTTATCCACTACGGGGCGCCTTGATGTTCACTCTCAATTCCCATGCATCTTTCGGGATGGTGCTCGTCCGTGCGGCTATAACCTTCCGAAGTCCCTTGCTCACCATGCGGTGAGGGCAATGCTTGCTCGCTGCAGGACATCAGTAAAATCAGGAATCTCCTGGTTTTACTGATGTCTGGCGGTCGAAGTGGATTCACACCTAAGACCTTCAGAACGCCTTCGTTGGGGAATTTTCCCTTTGCCGTGCCGGATGGCACTCACTCATCCTTGCAGACGGGGATTTGTGCTTATGAAATCACTGAAAATTGCCGCCAGCCACGACGTGGCTGCATTACTCTCAACGCATCGTGAAGTGGTCACGCTCGACGAGACCGACTTCACCGATGTGGCGGCAGTTGTCATCTCCGTTGCGGACAGCCGCAGCGGCATTCTGGCCTTGCTTAAACGCTCGGGTTTTAATTTGCCGGTGTTTATTTTTAGCGAAACCGCCGTTGACGGTTTGCCTGCGGTAACCGGCGTGATTGCCGGGAAAGCGCAGGATTTTCTGGAGCTGGAAACCGCGGCCAGCGGCTACGAAGAAGATCTGTTGCCACCGTTCTTCAACACGCTGACCAAATACGTGGCGATGGGCAACAGCACTTTTGCCTGCCCGGGGCACCAGCACGGGAAATTCTTTAAAAAACACCCGGCGGGACGGCAGTTTTATGATTTCTTTGGTGAGAACGTATTTCGTGCAGACATGTGCAACGCGGACGTTAAGCTGGGTGACCTGCTGATCCACGAAGGCTCAGCTAAGCACGCGCAGAAGTTTGCCGCGAAAGTTTTCCACGCCGACAAAACTTATTTCGTGCTTAACGGTACCTCTGCGGCGAACAAAGTGGTGACCAATGCTCTACTGACACGCGGCGATCTGGTGCTGTTTGACCGCAACAACCATAAATCAAACCACCACGGCGCACTCATCCAGGCCGGTGCTACGCCGGTTTATCTGGAAGCTTCCCGCAATCCCTTTGGCTTTATCGGCGGCATTGATGCGCACTGTTTTGATGAGAAATACCTGCGGGAGCTGATTACGGAAGTGGCACCTGAACGAGCTCAGGAGGCAAGGCCTTTCCGCCTGGCGGTGATCCAGCTCGGCACCTATGACGGCACAATTTATAACGCTCGCCAGGTGGTAGATAACATCGGCCATCTGTGCGATTACATCCTCTTTGATTCGGCCTGGGTCGGCTACGAGCAGTTTATTCCGATGATGGCGGACTGTTCGCCGCTGTTACTGGAGCTGAATGAAAACGATCCGGGGATCTTTGTCACTCAATCGGTTCACAAGCAGCAGGCCGGATTCTCCCAGACTTCGCAGATCCATAAGAAAGATAACCATCTTCGCGGTCAGGCCCGTTTTTGCCCGCACAAGCGGCTTAACAATGCTTTCATGCTGCATGCTTCAACCAGTCCGTTTTACCCGCTGTTTGCCGCGCTGGATGTAAATGCCAAGATCCACGAGGGAGAAAGTGGTCGTCGCCTGTGGGCGGAATGTGTGGCACTGGGCATTGAAGCACGCAAGGCGATTATCGCTAACTGTAAGATGATCAAACCGTTTATTCCGCCGGAAGTGGCCGGGCGGCCGTGGCAGGATCACCCCACGGAGAAGATTGCTCAGGAGCGCCGCTTCTTCAGCTTTGAACCCGGTGAGCGCTGGCACGGTTTTGAAGGTTATGCGAAGGACGAATATTTTGTCGATCCCTGCAAGCTGCTTCTAACCACGCCGGGCATCGATCCCGAAACCGGGCGCTACACCGAGTTCGGTGTGCCAGCGGCAATCCTCGCTAACTATCTGCGTGAAAACGGAATTGTGCCGGAGAAGTCGGATCTTAACTCGATCTTGTTCCTGCTTACCCCGGCGGAGAGCCACGAGAAGCTGGCTCAGTTGGTGGCCATGCTGGCGCAGTTTGAACAGCATATTGAGGACGACACGCCGCTGGCGGATGTGCTGCCCACGATTTATCAGAAATACCCGGTGCGCTACAAGGGCTACACCCTGCGCCAGCTTTGCCAGGAGATGCACGATCTGTACGTGAGTTTTGAGGTCAAAGAGCTGCAGAAGGCGATGTTCCGCAAGGAGAGCCTGCCTGCCGTGGTGGTGAACCCGCAGGACGCCAACATCGAGTTTATTCGCGGCAACGTGGAGCTGGTGCGCCTGAGCGAATCTGAAGGACGTATCGCGGCGGAAGGCGCGTTGCCTTATCCTCCGGGCGTGCTTTGCGTGGTGCCGGGTGAAGTTTGGGGCGGGGCGGCACTGCGTTACTTCCTGGCGCTGGAAGAGGGCGTGAATATGCTGCCGGGCTTCTCCCCTGAGCTGCAGGGCGTGTACAGCGAGACGGATTCGGACGGCATTAAGCGGCTGTACGGCTACATGCTGAAGTAAGAGGGAATAGCCCCTCACCCCAGCCCTCTCCCCAAGGGGGCGAGGGAGGAAAGAAGGGTGAAGAAGTGTATTCCCGGAAAGTCCCCTCTCCCTTTTAGGGAGAGGGTTAGGGAGAGGGTAAATTACCGCCGGCGATAGCTCTTCTGGGCGTTATTCACTTTGTACAGGTAACGACGAGACTCTGCGGACGGATGTCGCGTGGTCAACGTTTGATAGACATCGCCCGGCGCCATGCTGTTAATCAGGCTAAACGCCTGCATCTTATCGTTAGAGAACACCCGCAGCACGCTGCCCGCGCCGCCGTTATAGGCCGTAATCACCGCATAGCGACGTGACGTTGGGTTATCAATCTGCCCCAGATAGCTGTTCTGCAAAATCGCCAGATAGGCCGTGCCGGTATCAATGTTGCTTTCCGGGTCGAACAGGAAGCTGCGGCTTGGTTTGCCCCATTTCCCCTGCGCCTTAAACACGTCAACCCCGGCGCTGTGCTGAACAACCTGCATCAGGCCCAGTGCATCCGCGTGGCTTACCGCATACGGGTTGAAGCTGGATTCCGTCTGCATGATGGCCAGAATCAGTGACTCGTCCACGCCGTATTTCTTCGACGCTTTACGCACCATACCGATGTATTTATGTGCTCGTTTGTCGAGGTGGTTAGGCACAAGATTGATGGTCACGCTATAGACGATTTTCAGCCCAGTACTGCGCTTTTGCAGGCGCGTTTGCAGCAGGTAGTCGGCAAACTTCGTCGCACGGCCTTCCCAGCGAATGGGCTGGCCGGTGTTATCCACGACCTGCCCGTAAAGGAACGGCTCTTTGGAGATCTGGACGTCGTTGGCATCGGAATAGAGATCTATTGAGCCAGGATCGTCTCCCATCAGCAGGGTGGTAATGATGGCCTGGCGCAGGTGCGCGGCAGGATCGGTGCCCGCGATGGTCTCAACGGTGATGGTACCTTCATCAAAGTTGATATGGCTACGCGTCAGATATTGGTCGGTGTATTTGACGTAATCTTTCGGGCCTGCGATCAGGACCTCTTTCATACCCCAGATATTTTCGATGTTGTTGGCAAATTGCCCCATCAAAATATCAAACCCGTTGGTGTCCTTTACGTAGGCTTCGTTAAAAGCGTCATCGCCTTTTTTACTGGAACAGGAGATCAGCAACGGGGCCACGAGAGCCAGCGCGAGAAGTTTTTTCATCATTCCGTGTATGCGTGTTGTGTTTGCAAAAAGGTGCCGACGATTACTGTTTTTCTGGCGGGGTGAAGCCTTCGATATGGACTTCTTTCCCTTCAAACAGGAAATTGACCATCTCGTTTTCCAGCTCTTTGCGGTGTTCCGGGTTCATCATGCTCATCTTTCTTTCATTGATCAGCATGGTCTGCTTGGACTGCCACTGCGCCCAGGCTTCTTTGGAGATTTCGTTGTAGATCCGCTTGCCCAGTTCGCCCGGGTACAGCTGGAAATCCTGGCCTTCAGCGTCGCGCTGCAGGTAAGTACAAAAAATCGTTCTGCTCATGATTATTCCTCTTCTTCGGCACGAACGGGCGCTAAGGCAACCGGTTCGGCTCGTAATTGTTGTAGCAGGCGTTCCACGGGAGCCGCCAGCCCGACAGACGGTGGCTGGCCTAAGTTATACCAGAGAGCGGGGCCTTCATCCATGCAGCTGTCCATGGACGACACCGGAAGCCACATCGGCACAATGTCTAAGTGGAAATGGCTAAAAGTGTGGCGGAAAGCCGTTAACTGCGTGAGATTATCTGCCGGAATACCTCTCTGCTCCAGCCAGCGATGTAATTCCTGTTCTTCAGCGAACTGTGGGAAGCAGAATAGGCCTCCCCATAGCCCGACCGCCGGACGCTGCGCCAGGAAGACTTCATCGCCATGCTGCATCATCAGCATATAGCCGGTGCGTTCAGGCAGCGTCACTTTAGGCTTCTTGCCGGGATAGTTCGCCCAGCTGTGGTTGGCATAGGCCACGCAGCCGTTGTTCAGCGGGCAAAGCTCGCATTTTGGCTTTGAGCGGGTGCAGACCATGGCCCCGAGGTCCATCATCGCCTGATTAAACTGGCTAACGCCCTGTGCAGGGGTTACGCGTTCGCTGATTTCCCAGAGGCGGTTTTCAACCTCTTTTTTGCCCGGCCAGCCGGAAACGGCATAGCAACGGGCGAGCACGCGCTTTACGTTGCCATCGAGAATCGGGAAGTGTTTACCCAACGAAAGAGACAGAATCGCGCCTGCGGTTGAGCGCCCGACGCCAGGCAGGTCGGCCACTTCGTCATACGTTTCAGGGAAAACGCCACCGTGTTTATTGGCAACCTGCTTAGCGGCTTTATGCAGATTGCGCGCACGAGCGTAATAGCCCAGCCCCGTCCACAGGTGCAGCACTTCGTCCAGCGGGGCGTTCGCCAGGTCGGTCACGGTGGGGAAACGCGCCATAAAGCGCTCAAAATAAGGGATGACCGTCGCGACCTGGGTTTGTTGCAACATTACCTCAGAGAGCCATACTTTATAAGGCGTTTTCTCCTGCTGCCACGGCAGGGTTTTGCGCCCATACTTGTGGTACCAGTCGAGGACTTGTTGGGCGAATTGAGGAGCTTGCATGGTCAACGCGGGATATCCGGCAAAGGTGTAATAAAGGAGCCGATTCCAGCACAGCGGCGTAAAGCTGTAAACCGGAACTTTCTGCCACTTGCTTCTCGTCCTTAACTTTGGATAATGCCCGTTTCCCGAACACTAAGCGAAGCGTTAAGAAAACCATGAAGAATGACGTCATTTCACCGGAATTTAATGAAGAAGGCCGTGTGCTGCGCCGCATCCGCAGCTTTGTCCGTCGCCAGGGGCGTCTGACAAAAGGCCAGCAGCATGCGCTGGATAACTACTGGCCGGTGATGGGCGTTGAGTTCCAGGCCGAGCCTGCCGACTTTAGCGAGATTTTTGGCCGCGAAGCGCCTGTCACGCTGGAGATCGGTTTTGGTATGGGCACTTCGCTGGTAACCATGGCACAAACCAATCCGCAGCATAACTATCTCGGTATTGAAGTGCATTCGCCGGGCGTGGGCGCCTGCCTGAGCACCGCGCATGAGGCCGGCGTGGAGAACCTCCGCGTGATGTGCCACGACGCGGTGGAAGTGCTGGAAAACATGATTCCTGACAATTCTTTGAACATGGTTCAGCTGTTTTTCCCTGATCCATGGCATAAAGCACGTCATAATAAACGCCGTATTGTTCAGGCACCGTTTGCTGACCTGGTAAAACGCAAGCTGAAGCTGGGCGGCGTGTTCCATATGGCTACCGACTGGGAACCTTATGCTGAACATATGCTCGAAGTGATGTCCTCTATCGAAGGGTATAAAAACCAGTCGGAGAGTCACGACTACGTACCGCGTCCGGACTCACGTCCGGTAACCAAATTTGAACAACGTGGCCATCGTCTTGGTCACGGCGTATGGGACTTAATGTTCGAGAGGGTGAAATAATGGCAAAGAATCGTAGCCGTCGTCTGCGTAAGAAAATGCATATCGAAGAGTTCCAGGAACTGGGCTTCTCGATTGCCTGGCGCTTCCCGGAGGGCACTTCCGAAGAGCAAATTGATAAAACCGTGGACGAGCTGATCGCCGAAGTGATCGCGCCGAACAAGCTGGCGTTTGACGGCAGCGGTTACCTGGTCTGGGAAGGTCTGGTGTGCATGGAAGAGATTGGCAAATGCACCGAAGAGCATCAGGCGCTGGTGCGTAAATGGTTAGAAGACCGCAAACTCGAAGATGTTCGCATCAGCGATCTGTTCGACGTCTGGTGGGATTAAGCTTTAGCAAAAAACAGGCTGGTTAATTAACCAGCCTTTTTTTCAGGAGCTGATTTTTCAGGAGAAAATATGATCCGTAAGGTTCTTTTAGGCGCGCTGCTGGTCACCGCCGCTTCGGCACACGCGGACTATCAGTGCAGCGTCAATCCACGTGATGACGTGGTGATTAACCCGCAGTCCGTGCAGGTTGTGGGTGAGAACGGCAATCTGGTCATCGCGCCTGACGGCAGCGTGCAATACAACGGTGTTCAGAAGACGCTGACCGCCGCACAGCGCCAGCAGGCGCTGAACTACCAGAAAGCTCTGCGCACGGATTTACCGTGGATCGATAATGGGGCTCGCTCTCGCGTAGAGAAAAGCCGCGTCGCGCTGGACGGCATTATTGCTAAACAGGTTGGGGAAAGCAGCAGCATGCGTAATCGCCTGACCAAGCTGGATGCCCAGTTAAAAGAGCAGATGAACCGGATTATTGAGCGCCGCCAGGACGGGCTGACGTTCCATTATAAAGCGGTCGATCAGGTGAGAGCCGATGGTCAGCAGTTGGTGAACCAGGCGATGGGCGGCATTCTGCAGGACAGCATTAATGAAATGGGCGCGCAGGCGGTGCTGAAAGGCGGCGGCAACCCGCTGCAGAATGTGCTGGGTAACCTGGGCGGTCTGCAAACGGCGGTTCAGAACGAATGGAATAATCAGCAGGCTGATTTTGAACAGTTCGGCCACGAGGTGTGTAACCGGGTGGTGTCGCTGGAAAATCAGCGTAAAGGGCTTGTGGGGGCGCTGAAGTAATTTTCCCCTCACCCTAACCCTCTCCCCTAAGGGGAGAGGGGATAAACCATGTTCCCTTTCGCCAGTTCTTTCCCTCAAAGAGAGAGGGAATAAGTCATGTCGCCCATCACTTGTTTTCCCCCTCTCCCTCTGGGAGAGGGCCGGGGTGAGGGTAAAAACTTACGCTTCGTCGGCTAAAAACAGCTCCAACAGGGAATTTAAAAACAGTTTCCCGTGCTCGGTTATCTGCCAGTGTTCATCCGTTTCCGTCATATAGTTTTTCGCCAGCGCCTCATCCAACTGCGGGCGAATTATCGCTTCATCTAAACCGGTATAAAGCGTGAACTCACTGCGTGGTGCGGCCTCCAGCAGGCGGAAACGGTTCATAAAGAATTCGAACGGTTTGTCTGCCTGCTCAACGTCATGCTGGCGGTCGAGGTACTTTCCTTCCATGTAGCCGCGCGGATGGCGCGTTTTCGCCGTGCGCGTAATACGCCCGTCCGGGAAGGAGATTTTGCCGTGCGCGCCGCAGCCAATCCCCAAATAGTCGCCAAAGCGCCAGTAGTTCAGGTTGTGCTGACACTGATAACCGGGCTTAGCATAGGCTGAGGTTTCGTATTGCTGGTAGCCCGCGGCGGTCAGTAGCTTATCGCCTTGCTCGAAGATATCCCACAGCGCGTCGTCGTCCGGTAACTTCGGCGGACGTGATCCAAACAGCGTGTTCGGCTCGATGGTCAACTGATACCAGGAAAGATGCGGGGGATTCAGGGCAATGGCCTGGCGCAGATCGTCCAATGCCTCTTCGAGCGACTGGTCAGGTAGGCCGTGCATCAGGTCAAGGTTAAAGCTGCGCAGCCCCAGGCCGCTTGCCAGGTTCGCGGCACGTTTGGCTTCACCCGCATCATGAATACGGCCCAGGCGCTTTAATTTGGGCTCGCTAAAGCTCTGAACGCCGATAGAAATACGATTCACACCCGCTTTCTGGTAGCCAACAAAGCGGTCGGCTTCGACCGTGCCGGGGTTGGCTTCCATGGTGATTTCTGCGTCGTCTGCCAGCTTCAGGCGTGAGCGCACGCCGTCCAGCAGCGTTTGCATGGCTTCGCTGGAGAGCAGGCTTGGCGTACCGCCACCAATGAAAATAGTCTTTACCTCACGCCCCTGAGCAAGCGCCATGTCGCGGTCGAGGTCGTGCAGCAGATGGCTCACGTATTCGTCGTGCGGCACGTCGCCTTTCAGCGCGTGGGAGTTGAAGTCACAGTACGGGCACTTCTGTACGCACCACGGGATGTGAATGTAGAGACTAAGAGGTGGCAAATTAGCCATTACGCATTGCTTCCAGTAACAGTTTCAGCGCTTGCCCACGGTGGGAGATCGCGCTCTTTTCATCGCGGGTTAGCTCCGCCGCGGTTTTACCCTCGGAAGGAACGTAGAAGATAGGATCGTAGCCAAAGCCACCTTGCCCTGCTGGCGCCTGGTTAATCACGCCCGGCCAACTACCGTGAAACACCAGCGGCGTTGGGTCTTCCGCGTGACGCATATAGACGAGCACGCAGTGGAACTGAGCCTGGCGTTTATCGTCCGGCACGTCGTTGAGCGCTTCCAGAAGCTTGTCGAGGTTCTGCCGATCGCTGGCATCCTCGCCCGCGTAGCGTGCGGAATAGATACCCGGTGCGCCGCCCAGCGCATCCACCGCCAGGCCGGAATCGTCGGCCAGCGCCGGTAGCCCGGTCACTTTAGCCGCATGGCGAGCCTTGAGAATCGCATTCTCAATAAAGGTCAGGCCGGTCTCTTCGACAGACTCTACGTTCAGCTCGGTTTGCGCGACCACATCGAAGCCAAAATCCGCCAGCAGACTGGCGAGTTCACGCACTTTACCGGCGTTACCGGTAGCTAATACGACTTTTTGCATAGTCAGTCCTGTGTTATTCGAGGGGGGCAATCAATGCCGCGACTTCCGTCGGGATCTGCTGCGGGCCGATAATTTTAACTTGTTTATGGCGACCAAGTTCGCCTTTCTCT
This sequence comes from Enterobacter sp. TMH.L2, assembly GCF_050847315.1. NCBI lineage: Bacteria > Pseudomonadati > Pseudomonadota > Gammaproteobacteria > Enterobacterales > Enterobacteriaceae > Enterobacter > Enterobacter sp. TMH.L2. The sequence goes on from NZ_CP193791.1 coordinate 562,744, forward strand.
ATCACGACCTGGCCTTTCGCTACCCTGAATTGTTTGGCCAGATATTTTACCAGGTGAGCGTTGGCCTGCCCGTCTACCGGTGGTGCGGTGATGGCGACTTTTAACTCGTCGCCATGCATACCGACCAGGCTATCGCGGCTAGCCTTGGGCTGAATATACAGCCGCAGAACCAGCCCGTCAGGCTGCTGTGTCACAGCACTCAAATCGCGTACCAAAGGCCAGGGAACAGGTCCATACCGAGGTAGTTCAGCGCATAAAGAATAAGAATGACCACCATGGCGGAGAAATCAATGCCGCCCATCGCAGGCAAGATGCGGCGAATCGGCGCCATCATTGGCTCGGTCATTTGCATCAGCACGTATTCAATAGGGCTGCGGCCCTGGCTTATCCAGCTCATCAGGGAACGAACGATGATCACCCAGAACACCAGGGTACCGGCTGATTTCAGCAGCGACAGCACGCCGATGAGTAAGTTTAATGGATCGAGCGACAGCCCGCCGGACTGGATCAGCAGCAGAATAGGGAATTTCAGCGTGGTGAGTATAAATGCCACCAGCAGGGATGAGGTGTCAATAGGGCCCAGGGATGGCAGTACGCGACGAAGCGGTCCGACAACGGGCTGGGTAACTTTAACGATGAACTGGGCAAACGGGTTGTAGAAATCACAGCGCGCCCACTGCATCCAGATACGGATAAGCAGCACCATTACGTAAAGCTCAATCAGGGTTTTGACCAGGAAAGTCAACGTAAGCATGGTTTTCCTCAAAAATGATGGTGATTAACGAGCGGGATAATCCCGCGCGCCGAAAATAGCGGTTCCAATGCGCACCATGGTGCTGCCTGCGGCAATCGCGGCTTCCATGTCATCGGTCATGCCGAGAGATAATGTATCGATCGTGGTAAAGCGGGCTTTGAGTGCATTACAGGCCTCTGCCATTTTGCGGCAAACGGTAAGTTGGCGCTCGTAATCCGGTTCTGGCGCAGGGATGGCCATCAGGCCTCGCAGCGTCAGTCCCGGTAAGGCCGCCACTTCGGCAGCTAACTGCTCCAGCTCACTCAGCGCGATGCCGGACTTACTGTTTTCGTCGCTGATATTAATTTGAATCAGTACGTTTAGCGGCGGCAACGTCGACGGGCGTTGTTCGCTCAGTCTGCTGGCAATTTTCAGCCGATCGACGGTATGGCACCAGTCAAAATTCTCCGCCACAAGGCGGCTTTTATTCGACTGCAGCGGCCCGATAAAGTGCCACTCCAGCCCTGTTACACCTTGTTCAGCAAAGTGGTGAATCTTATCCACGCCTTCCTGCACATAGTTTTCGCCAAAGGCGCGTTGCCCGGCAGCAATCGCTTCTGCGAGGGCGCTCGCAGGCTTGGTTTTGCTGACTGCAAGCAGAGTCACTTCTTCGGGGCTTCTGCCGCAACGTGCCGCAGCGGCTGAGATTTTCCCATGTACCTGTGCCAGATTGTGCGCTATCTCATTCATGATCGTTGGAAGTGATATGGATATCGAAGAAATTGTGGCCCTTAGTGTAAAGCATAATGTCTCCGATCTACACCTGTGCGCGCGCCAGGCGGCACGCTGGCGAAAGTGTGGCAGGCTGGAAGCGTGCCCGGAGAAGGTGCCGGAAGTCGAAGAGGTTCTCAACGGATGGTTAAATGAGGAGCAAAAGTTGCAGCTTAGTCGCGCCGGCCAGCTCGATTTTTCCCTCACGCTCGCGAACGGCATCAGGCTACGTGGCAATGCTTTTCTCCATCAGGAAGGTTATTCGCTGGCGCTTAGATTACTCGCATCTTCTTGCCCGGATCTGCATACGCTTGGCGCACCCTCCCAACTGAAGGCGCTTTTACGGGAAAGTGAAGGGCTGATACTGGTGACAGGTGCTACCGGGAGCGGGAAGTCTACAACCCTTGCCGCGATGATTCAGCATCTCAATCAGCATCTTGACGGCCATGTGCTAACGCTTGAAGACCCCATCGAATTTATTCACGCCTCTGGCCGCTGCCTGATTCAGCAGCGCGAGCCCGGTCTGCACTGTGAAAGCTATGCAGCAGCGCTAAAAGCCGCTTTAAGGGAAGATCCGGACGTCATCCTGCTGGGCGAGCTCAGGGATAGCGAGACGGTTGGCCTGGCGCTGACCGCGGCAGAAACAGGGCATTTGGTTCTGGCGACATTGCACACACGCGGTGCTGCTCAGGCGGTAGAAAGGCTGGTGGACGTGTTCCCTGCTCAGGAGAAAAGCCTGATTCAAACTCAGCTTGCCGGAAGCCTGAAAGCGGTGCTGGCACAAAAGCTTGTACCGGCGACTGACGGTGGCCGGGTGGCGCTGTACGAACTCTTGGTCAATACCCCGGCTGTGGCAAATTTGATTCGTGAGGGGAAGACGCATCAACTGCCTGGCGTGCTGCAAACCGGCCAGCAGCATGGCATGCAAAGCTTTGCCCAGAGCGAGGCGCTGCTGCTGCGTGAAGGTAGGATTGCTGGAAACGATCGGGCAGCCAGCGGGCCATGGGAGGCGACGTTTTGAACGCTTTTATTGCCGTGATGTGTATTTGTGTGTATATTATCCATCATTCAGGGAGAGCATGATGACCTCTGCTGAGCTGATAAAGGAATTGAGGGCCACGGGGTGCGAACCCGTCAGGCGTTCCGGGGGTAGCCACTGGATCTGGTGGTCACCTACAACCGGAAAAACGTTCCCCGTTCCGCATCCCAAAAAGGATTTGCCCGTCGGTACCGTCAAATCCATTCGTAAAATGGCAGGCATTTAGCCTGTCGCTGCCGGAGGTTGATGATGTTTTTTTCCGTTGGTGTGGAATTACCCGCAACTGAAAACGAAGCGTTTGGCCTGGTCGTGCCCGCGCTATGCAATGATGAATTTGGCTGCGTATCGGCCGCAGACAGTCAGGCGGATATCGCCCCGATGGTGCAGGATGCGGTGCTGTCGATTGTGGATTTAATGGTGGAGAGCGGCAAAGACATTACTCAACTGTGTGATGCGGGGCCTTTTGCTTATGCCGCAGACCCGGAGTACGGCTACTGCCAGCAATGGCTGCTGGTTGATGTGGATTTATCCGCGCTGGAAGGAAAGCAGCAGCGGCTAAACATCATGCTGCCAGACGCGCTGCTGCGGCGTATTGATTCCCGGGTAAAACAGCCCTCTTCAGGCTACCGGGACCGCAGCCATTTTTTGGCGATTGCCGCAAGGCATGAACTGCTGAACGCAGGGAACGACGCGCCCGGCAGTTAAGTCCTTCACGGGTGGTACTCGAACCAGCTTTCAAGAATAATCACCGCAGAAGCGGAGTCGATGCTGCCTTTGTTGAGGGCGCGGAAACCACCGTGTTCGAATAACCCGGCGCGGGCTTCGACGGTGCTCAGCCGCTCGTCCTGCAGGGAGACTTTCACTCCAAAGCGGCCGTGCAGGCGGTTCGCAAACTTGCGGGCTCTCGCCGTCAGGGGTTGTTCGGTGCCATCCATATTCAGCGGCAGGCCGACAACGACTTCTTCCGGCTGCCACTCTTTCAGGATTTTTTCTACCGCATTCCAGTCCGGAGTGCCGTCCTGCGCCTTGAGCGCGGTTAACGGGCGCGCAGTGCCGGTAATGCGCTGGCCGATGGCGACGCCGATACTTTTGGTGCCGAAGTCAAAAGCCATTAAAGTTCCACTGCTCATCAGGCGTGCCCCGCTTCGCTTGGCATGGTGTGGATATCGATACCAATCAGACGGGCGGCCTCGCGCCAGCGCTCTGAAATGGGCGTATGGAACAAGATCTCAGGCGAAGCAGGAGCCGTCAGCCATGAGTTTTCCATGATCTCCTGCTCAAGCTGCCCCTTTTCCCAGGAAGCGTAGCCGAGGGCAACAATCACCTCTTTCGGCTGTTTGGCCGTGCCTAACGTTTCCAGCACATCACGGGAAGTTGTAATCACCGTGTCGTCGGAGATGCGAATGCTTGAGCCGAAGTTGTCCGGCGGTGAGTGCAGAATAAACCCGCGATCTTCCGCCAGCGGGCCGCCGATAAATACGGGTTTATCCAGTCGAATCGTAGCGTCGCGCGGGTCTGGTTCTATTTTTAGCTTTTCGAGAACGCCATCCACCTGCAGGTTTTCCAGCGGTTTATTGATGATAATGCCCATCGCGCCTTCATCGTTGTATTCACAGATATAAACTACGGAGCGCTTAAATAAAGGGTCCTGGAGAGCCGGCATGGCAATAAGAAAGTGATGCTGTAAATTCATTGTCAGAGGTTCTGATCCCGGTTGATAAAAGCGGCAGTGGCTGCGCGAAGTGTGGCCAGCTTACCACTAATGAAGGAGGGCGGGCTACCCGCCGTGAATCGTGCCTTCGAAGGGGGAAGGCGGGTAACAGCTACCCGCCAGATGCGCTTAGTGAGCGAGGCGTTTTTCGATGGCGTCGAACAGCATCCCGGTGATCGACACAGGGAATTCAGCTTCGATTTCGCGGATGCAGGTTGGGCTGGTGACGTTAATCTCGGTCAGGCGATCGCCGATAATATCCAGACCAACAAAAATCAGCCCTTTGGCTTTCAGCGTAGGCCCAACGCGGCGGGCAATTTCCCAGTCGCTGTCGGTCAACGGACGTGGTTCACCACGGCCACCGGCGGCCAGGTTACCGCGGGTCTCACCACCCTGCGGAATACGAGCCAGGCAGTAAGGTACCGGCTCGCCGTCGACCACCAGCACGCGTTTATCACCGTCTTTAATGGCAGGCAGGTAGTTCTGCGCCATGCAGTAGCGGGTACCCAGTTCGGTCAGCGTTTCGGCGATAACGCCGATGTTTGGGTCATCCTGTTTCACGCGGAAAATAGAGGCGCCACCCATACCGTCCAGCGGTTTCATAATGATGTCGCCGTGCTGCTGCCAGAAGGCTTTCAGCTGAGCTTTGTTACGGGTGACCAGCGTTTCCGGCGTTAAGTCGGCAAACCAGGCGGTGAACAGCTTTTCGTTACAGTCGCGCAGGCTCTGCGGTTTGTTAACGATCAGCGTGCCTTTCTCTTCTGCGCGCTCAAGAATATAGGTCGCGTAGATAAATTCAGTGTCGAACGGCGGGTCTTTGCGCATCAGTACCACGTTCAGATCGGCCAGGGCGATATCTTGCTCGGTGCCAAACTCATACCACTTATCGTAGTTCTGCTCGACGCTGAGCAGGCGCGTGCGGGCACGCGCTTCGCCGTTGTTCAGATACAGGTCGGCCATTTCCATGTAGTGCAGTTCGTAACCACGACGCTGCGCTTCCAGCAGCATGGCGAAGCTGGAGTCTTTTTTAATGTTGATGTGTGCGATGGGGTCCATCACGATGCCGAGCTTGATCATTGTTGTTCTCCTTTAGCCCAGGTCGCCAAAGCGCACCTGCAGTGCGGTGATGGCGGTGAGCGCGGTGGTCTCAGTACGCAGAACGCGCGGTCCCAACAGAATATCAGTAAATTGGTGCTCTGCGGTCATGGCAATCTCATCTGCAGACAGGCCGCCTTCCGGGCCAATCAGCAGGCGGACGCGCTCGACCGGCTGCGGCAGCGTGTTGATGCTGGCGCTGGCTCGCGGATGCAGATTGAGCTTCAGGGCGTCATCCTGCTCGGCGCACCAGGCGGCCAGGTCCATCGCCGGGCGAATGTCTGGCACCCGGTTGCGGCCGCATTGCTCACAGGCGGCAATCGCAATCTTTTGCCACTGCTGGCGTTTCTTGTTCAGCCTTTCCGCATCCAGTTTTACCCCGCAGCGCTCGGAAAACAATGGTGTAATCTCGTTCACACCCAGCTCCACGGCTTTTTGAATGGTGAATTCCATCTTTTCGCCGCGGGACATGACCTGGCCGAGATGCAGCCAGAGCGGTGACTCACGGTCGTCCTCGTTGCCCGCCAGGATTTTAACGCGCACGCTTTTTTTATCCGCCTGCACGATTTCCGCGTCGAACACCTGATTGCTGCCGTCGAACAGCTGAATAGCCTGGCCCGCGCTCATGCGCAGCACGCGTCCAACGTGGTTAGCCGCATCTTCGCTCAGGGCAACGTCCTGGCCAACGGAAAGATTTTCAGGATGGTGAATGCGGGGTATACGCATGAAGTGAGTTCCGGTTAGTTGCGCTGCAGGAATGGGCTCTTATCCTGACTCTATCCCAAAAAGGGAGAGGGGATTTTCGCCCCCTTGTTCTGTAGGTCGAGGGCGATATTCGTCACAGCAAATAAAGAATTGCCGCTAGTGTAGGTTAGCTGTTTCGCGCCTGGCAAGCCCGCAGCACATATGGATTATGATTGCCCTGGACTTTCGCAATGCGCTCATCCCGCTCGCACTCCCAGGTGTTGACCGGATAGCGTTTATCCCAGGCCTGGAATAATTGAGTCTGCTGGCGAGAAAGCGACAGCTGGTATTGGTCGCGCATGTAGAAATAAGTGCGCGCAATTGCGCCTCGAGCGCGTTCCGGCGGCTCGGCCACTTTGTCCTTAAAATCAATTTTCATTGCGCACTGGCCGTATTGGCTTTCGCCGCCGTTCCATTGGCTGTACATGAAGTTATTTCTGTCGGCGTTAACCTCGCCCACGGCAGGCTGCAGGTTGTGCATATCGCTTTCTATTTTGCGGTATACAGGATCTTTGGCGCAGTTTTTACGTCCACCGTCTTGCCAGCACTGCAGCAGGTGGCCGAACTGCCAGGCAGGCATGACGTGCTCCCATTCAATGCGGGTGGCCCGGTTTTCGTTCTTCCGCACTTTATAGCCACAGGACTCAAGGTCCGGGATACCCTTTTTACCCTGCCAACTAATTTTACAGCCGCAGTAGAAGTCGCCCGGAGCATCGGCGTTGACCTTGACGCCTGCGGTTTTTGCTTGTGCGAAGCTATTGATGCCGTTGCTGAAGGCGGGAAGTGAACTGAAGGCTGCAACGAATGCAACAGCCCAAGAAATTTTGCGAGACATTTCCAGAATCCTTACTAAAACGTGCCCGCACCCTACCTGATCGGATATCCAGTTTCAATCAGAGGCAGTGTAAAAATTCCAGAAATAAACGATTAATTACATGGGGTTGTAACGTCTAGTTTTAATAACTGGCCGCAATGAGTGCAGCGATATTCGGCTTCGCCGCGCAGCACCCGATTGTGGCGGCGCACGGTGAGCTGATGCTGCTGGCAAGGGCAGCGGTAGGGGAAGGTATTTTTGCGTACCGAATCGACTTCAAATTTATGCGTGCGGCGGGCCGGGACGCCGAGCACGGTTTCCATCATCCATTTCCATTCCTTGCCGTGGGGGGCGACGCGGCCAAAGTGCTTCCATACCAGCAGGTGAGCCAGCTCATGGGGGACAACTTCTGCGACAAAAGCCTGCTGATTTTCCATCAGCAGCACCGGATTCAGGCGAATTTCGTTGCTTTCCAGCCAGGCAGTGCCGGCGGCGGTGCCGCGCTGCTGATAGACCACTTTGGGCTCAGGATAATGGGTGCCTAAATGCGCGTTGGCCTGCTGAAGTTTTTCACGCAGACAGCGCATAACGGCTTGCTGGAGAGCGATAGGGAGTCTGAGGGCTTTCATACCGGCAGAGAATAATGGGGCAGGAAGCGCGGTGCAAGCCCCTCCCGTTACCGGAAGGGGCTTTCAGGACTCAGTTGTGTGCGCCGATTTCGCGTAATTTACGGCCTTTCATCAGGTTACGTTCGATGTGTTCCAGAGAGACATGTTTCGTCTCAGGAATAAGCCACAGCGTCAGGACGATAAAGAACAGGTTCAGCGCCGCATAAACCCAGAAGGTGTTAGCGTTGCCCAGCGTGTTCAGCATAGTCAGGAAGGTGGCGCCGACAATCATATTGGCAATCCAGTTGGTGGCGGTGGAGCAGGTGATGCCGAAATCGCGCCCTTTGAGCGGCTGGATTTCCGAACACAGCACCCAAATCAGCGGGCCAGCGCTCATGGCGAAGCCAACGATAAACATCAGCAGCATGGCAACCGCAAAGTACTGCGCGCCCTGGGAATGGATGCCGACGTGTAGCATGGTGCCCAGCACGCCCATGCCGACGGCCATGACCAGGAAGCCGAGCACCAGCGTAGGTTTACGTCCCCAGCGGTCAACCAGACCGATAGCAATAAAGGTAGCCAGCACGTTAATCAGGCCCACGATCACGGTGCCCCACATTTGCTGCGTGGTATTCGCGAACCCGGCAATTTCGAAGATTTTTGGTGCGTAGTACATGATGACGTTCATGCCGGTGAACTGCTGCATGACCTGCAGCAATACGCCAAGAAAGACCGCCCGGCGGAAGTTCGAGTTGTCCTTAAACAGCGACCACCCGCTTTGCTTCACCTTCAGGCTTTCGCGGATTTCTTCCAGCTCACGTTTCGCCTCTGCGCTGGTATCGCGCAGGCGCAGCAGCACGCGTTCAGCATCGTGGAAGCGGCGCTTGGCGGCAAACCAGCGCGGACTGTCCGGCAGGAAGAACACGCCAACCAGCAGTAGCAGAGCGGGAAGGGTGATCACGCCCAGCATCCAGCGCCAGGATTCGGTGTAGCTGAAAGCTGTATCGGAGAGATAAGCGCCCAGAATACCGATGGTGATCATCAGTTGGTACATGGAGATCATGCTGCCACGGATCTTCTCCGGCGCAATTTCTGACAGGTAAAGCGGGGCGGTGTAGGAAGCGACGCCAACGGCCAGGCCCAGCAGGACACGAGACACGATCAACACTTCAACGTTGGGCGCAAAGGCCGAGAACAGGGAACCGAGCACAAACAGCACGGCACCTATCATCAGGCTGTATTTTCTCCCCAGTTTGAAAGAGAGCCAGCCGCTGCCGATGGCCCCGACGGCTGCCCCGAACATCATCGAACTCACCACCCATTCCTGGGTGTGGGAGGTGATGGCGAAGTCTTTAGCGATAAACGGCAGCGCACCGGCAATCACCCCAATGTCCAGGCCGAACAGCAGGCCGGCGAGCGCGGCGAGGAAGCAGACAAAAAAGGTCATGCTTTTGTTGGAGCGCCCGGTTTTTTTATTGTCAGGCATATCGCCCTCCACGTGGATTTTTTCGGATTTGACGTTTTTAAGGGTAGGGCAGTAAACGGCGGAAGTGTGTGATGATAATCACAGTGATGTAATCGTTTACACTAGAGGTCTAAATTGAGAGGAAACTTAATGTTGATAAGACAGGGAATTTACGGCTAATAAAATCCGCCCTGCGGTTAAAAATCGGTGTTTGATGAGCTGTTATGTAACAAATGATGTGCCTGAACGCACATATGAATAAAAGTGGCAATAAAGGCTATTCCTGTTATGTGTAATCGGTTTCAAATTGTTGCCGGTGATAGCAGGGAGCCAGGAGAAGAGAAATCTGTAGGTACAGAACCAAAAAGCAAAAGGCCAGCATAAGCTGGCCTTTAAAGTACAAAGCGGTGGCGGGTTATTTCAGGCCAGCGGCTTCACGCAGCAGTGCGGCTTTGTCGGTTTTTTCCCATGGGAAATGTTCGCGACCAAAGTGACCGTATGCGGCGGTTTCTTTGTAGATCGGATGCAGCAGATCCAGCATCTGAATCAGGCCGTATGGACGCAGGTCGAAGAACTCGCGTACCAGCAGGGTCAGCTGCTCGGTAGAGATTTTCTCGGTACCGAAGGTTTCCACCATGATGGAAGTAGGTTCTGCCACGCCGATAGCGTAAGAAACCTGAATTTCGCAGCGGTCAGCCAGGCCAGCGGCGACGATGTTTTTCGCGACATAACGCGCAGCATAGGCAGCAGAACGGTCAACTTTAGACGGATCTTTACCTGAGAATGCGCCGCCACCGTGACGAGCCATACCGCCGTAGGTATCAACGATGATTTTACGCCCGGTCAGACCGCAGTCACCCATTGGGCCACCGATAACAAAACGGCCAGTTGGGTTGATGTGGTATTTGGTGGAGGCGTTCAGCCACTCGCCCGGCAGAACTGGTTTGATGATCTCTTCCATCACCGCTTCCTGCAGGTCTTTCAGCGCGATGTCTTCAGAGTGCTGAGTGGACAACACAACCGCATCAATACCGACGATTTTACCGTCGTCGTACTGGAAGGTGATCTGGCTTTTCGCGTCCGGGCGCAGCCACGGCAGGGTGCCGTTTTTGCGCACTTCAGCCTGACGTTGCACCAGACGGTGGGCGTAGGTGATTGGCGCTGGCATCAGCACGTCGGTTTCGTTGGTCGCATAGCCAAACATCAGGCCCTGATCGCCCGCACCCTGTTCCAGCGGATCGGTACGGTCAACGCCCTGATTGATGTCCGGGGATTGTTTACCAATCGCGCTCAGAACAGCGCAGGAGTTGGCGTCAAAGCCCATATCTGAATGCACATAGCCGATTTCACGCACGGTTTTGCGGGTGATTTCTTCGATATCAACCCACGCGCTGGTGGTGATTTCGCCGCCAACCAGAACCATACCGGTTTTGACGTAGGTCTCACAGGCTACGCGTGCTTTCGGATCCTGCTCGAGGATCGCGTCAAGGACGGCGTCGGAGATTTGGTCAGCGATTTTATCAGGATGCCCTTCAGATACAGACTCGGACGTAAAGAGGTGTTTAGCCATATTTTCTTCACCCTAAGAGGATTTATTTAGTTCAGGCTGCTGCTCTACGCCACAGCGGTGGCGAGATAGACCAACCCGGGAACTTATTGCCACAGATTGAAAAACAGGCAGTCTAACAGTTAATCAGTATAGATGGATTAACATCTGGACGGCCATTTTAGATTAGACAATCGGCAGATAGCCAGAATTTTTTAGGGTAACGGCAACATGTGATAAATCTTGAGTGGAAAGTGGAGCTGACACTGCTGGCAATTTACACATTTTGTTTTGCTTTTTACCCCTTATATGGGTATAAAGCGGCGCGCGCGGCTTAATCAAAAGCACACGATTCGTGTTGCCCACTTCCAGCCGGGTTGAGCAATTATTTAGAGCCTGTCAGGTACAGTGTTCGCAGCTTTGGCTTGTCGCATACATATTCAACGTATGCGTGGAGGTGATACAAGTAATGAACCGCCGTCATTCATATAACCCAGCACGCCGTTCTGGCGCGCGTATGCTCCTCGCAGCCTGCATCTCATGTTTTCAAACTTGCCGATGTTTTACCCATCTCGGCGCTTCTCAGGATCCCCGGGCCGGTCTGTAATCCGCCGTGGTAACTGAACAAGGGCGCTCTTGTATTACAAGAGTTTTCTCGTGGTTTCGCCGTCCTGTCATACAGGGTTCGGATACGTGTTTTACAATGATATGAAAATGAAACCGGTCGCACAGCCTGGCTGTCAGCGTCTTGTGCTGTCAATGCGCGCTGTTAATGGGTTGTTATTGCAGGATACCCCTGCGATAGTAGTCAACTGTTTTGCACAATCGACAAAATTTGAGGTTCGCCATGACTGACAAAATCACTTCTGTTTCGGGTTCGTCAGTGGGCGAGCAGGATGTACATCGTTCCATTCAGGAGGTTGCCATGAGCTCCGAGGAAGCCAGCAAGATGCTGCGTACATACAATATTGCCTGGTGGGGCAATAACTATTATGACGTTAACGAACTGGGCCACATCAGTGTTTGCCCGGACCCGGACGTTCCTGAAGCTCGCGTGGATCTCGCCGAACTGGTGAAAGCGCGTGAAGCTCAGGGCCAGCGCTTGCCTGCGCTGTTCTGTTTCCCGCAGATCCTGCAGCACCGCCTGCGTTCGATTAACGCCGCCTTTAAGCGTGCGCGTGAATCCTACGGCTACAACGGCGACTATTTTCTGGTTTACCCGATCAAAGTTAACCAGCACCGCCGTGTGATTGAGTCGCTGATTCATTCCGGCGAACCGCTGGGCCTGGAGGCGGGTTCTAAAGCCGAGCTGATGGCCGTGCTGGCGCATGCGGGCATGACCCGGTCGGTTATCGTCTGTAACGGCTATAAAGACCGCGAATACATCCGCCTGGCGCTGATCGGCGAGAAGATGGGCCATAAGGTCTACCTGGTTATCGAGAAGATGTCCGAGATCGGCATCGTGCTGGAAGAAGCCGAGCGACTGAATGTGATCCCTCGCCTGGGCGTTCGCGCACGTCTGGCCTCTCAGGGATCCGGTAAATGGCAGTCTTCCGGCGGTGAGAAGTCCAAATTTGGCCTCGCGGCAAACCAGGTTCTGCAGCTGGTGGAAATCCTGCGTGAACGCGGCCGCCTGGACAGCATTCAGCTGCTGCACTTCCACCTGGGTTCGCAGATGGCGAACATTCGCGATATCGCCACCGGCGTTCGTGAGTCCGCGCGCTTCTACGTTGAGCTGCATAAGCTGGGCGTGAACATCCAGTGCTTCGACGTTGGCGGTGGCCTGGGCGTGGACTACGAAGGGACACGCTCCCAGTCCGACTGCTCCGTTAACTACGGCCTGAATGAATACGCGAACAATATTATTTGGGCGATTGGCGATGCCTGCGAAGAAAATGGCCTGCCGCACCCGACGGTGATCACCGAGTCTGGCCGCGCCGTGACCGCGCACCACACAGTGCTGGTTTCCAATATTATCGGCGTGGAGCGTAACGAATATACCGAAGCAACTCCACCTGCGGTTGACGCCCCTCGCGCACTGCAAAGCATGTGGGAAACCTGGGAGGAGATGCATCAGCCTGGGACTCGCCGCTCGCTGCGTGAATGGTTGCACGACAGCCAGATGGACCTGCACGATATCCACGTCGGCTACTCCTCCGGAGCATATAGCCTGCAGGAGCGTGCCTGGGCAGAACAGCTTTACCTGAACATGTGCCACGACGTGCAGAAGCAGCTTGATCCAAGCAACCGCGCGCACCGTCCAATTATCGACGAACTGCAGGAGCGCATGGCGGACAAAATGTACGTCAACTTCTCGCTGTTCCAGTCGATGCCGGATGCGTGGGGGATCGATCAGCTTTTCCCGGTACTGCCGCTGGAAGGGTTGAATCACGCGCCTGAGCGCCGTGCGGTGCTGCTGGACATTACCTGCGACTCCGATGGGGCAATTGACCACTATATTGATGGCGACGGCATAGCCACGACGATGCCGATGCCGGAATACGATCCGGAGAACCCACCGATGCTGGGCTTCTTCATGGTGGGTGCGTACCAGGAAATCCTGGGCAACATGCACAACCTGTTCGGTGACACCGAGGCTGTGGACGTCTTCGTCTTCCCTGATGGCTCCGTGGAAGTTGAACTGTCTGACGAAGGTGATACCGTGGCGGACATGCTGCAGTACGTGCAGCTCGATCCGAACAAGCTGCTGACTCAGTTCCGCGACCAGGTCAAGAACACCGGTCTTGACGATGCGCTGCAGCAGCAGTTCCTCGAAGAGTTCGAAGCGGGTCTGTACGGTTATACGTATCTGGAAGACGAGTAAGCTATCGCTTCCCCTCTCCTCTTCAGGGAGAGGGGCAAAGAGCGAGCAATAGCCTATACTCTCTTGAACCTGTATGAATTAGCGGCGATAATCCGCGCAATAAATAGTAGTCACCCAATCCAATCCCTTCCTCGTCGGGTTTAACGACGCGGAGGGGATTTTTTTTAGGCGTTTTTTAACCCCAACCGAGAGGTCAGACAATGAGCACCTTAGGCCACAAATACGATAACTCCCTGGTATCTAATGCCTTTGGTTTTTTACGTTTCCCGCTGAATTTCCAGCCGTACGATAGCGATGCAGACTGGGTGATCACCGGCGTTCCGTTTGATGCGGCAACTTCCGGTCGCGCAGGCGGCCGCCATGGCCCGGCAGCGATTCGTCAGGTATCCACCAACCTGGCATGGGAAGGAAACCGCTTCCCGTGGAACTTCGACATGCGCGAGCGTCTGAACGTTGTGGACTGCGGCGATCTGGTTTACGCCTTCGGCGATGCCCGTGAGATGAGCGAAAATCTCCAGGCGCACGCTGAGCGTCTGCTGGCTTCCGGCAAGCGTATGCTTTCCTTCGGCGGTGACCACTTCGTGACTCTGCCGCTGCTGCGTGCTCACGCGAAGCACTTTGGTAAAATGGCGTTGGTGCATTTTGATGCGCACACCGACACCTACGCGAATGGCTGCGAGTTCGACCACGGCACGATGTTCTACACCGCGCCAAACGAAGGCCTGATCGATCCGAACCACTCCGTGCAGATCGGTATTCGTACCGAGTTCGACAAAGATAACGGCTTCACCGTGCTGGATGCCTGCCAGGTAAACGATCGCGGCGTAGACGACATTATTGCCCAGGTTAAGCAGATCGTCGGCGACAAGCCGGTTTACCTGACCTTTGACATCGACTGCCTGGATCCCGCGTTTGCGCCGGGAACCGGTACGCCGGTGATTGGTGGCCTGACGTCCGATCGTGCTATCAAGCTGGTTCGGGGCCTGAAAGATCTGAATATCGTGGGGATGGACGTGGTGGAAGTGGCTCCAGCCTACGACCAGTCTGAAATCACCGCGCTGGCTGCGGCAACGTTGGCGCTGGAAATGCTGTATATCCAGGCGGCCAAGAAAGGCGAATAAGCCTTTAAATACCGCCCCGTTGGGGGCGGTATTGCTTTATTTAATCCCATCCGCTGCCATGCGGTCGCGGATATGCTGGGCACGAGCGGCAGACGCCGGGTGGTCGTCCAGCATGGAGCTTTGACGGCCCTCGTCGAGCTTAGCCAGTTTCTCGAAGCTGGTGGCAAGACCGGTCGGGTTGATGCCGCGTTTGCGCAACAGATCGTAAGAGTAGTCGTCCGCTTCAGATTCCTGACGCTGGGAGAACTGAGCGTTCACCAGTTTTTCGCCTAAATCCCCAAGCTGAGACTGCGACAGGTTGCCAATCACGCCGCCTGCGGATGCGGCAGCAACGCGGGCTGCGTTAGCCCCGAGCGCGACCTGCATCCCTTTTTTCACGTGGCCCAGCGCGACGTGCCCCATTTCGTGGCCAATCACCGCTTCAACTTCGTTGTCGTCCATCATGTCCATCAGGCCGCTGTAGACGCGGATGCAGCCGTTCGCCATGGCGAAGGCGTTGACGTCTTTGGTCACATAAACTTTATAGTTAACCGGCAGACCGTTGATGTTATCCCCCAGCGCGGAGGCAATTTTGTTCAGCCGCTGGGTGTATGGACTGTCTGCCGGGGCTATCGTAGCTTTGCTGTCCTGCTGCTTACAGGCATCATCGCTCAGGGTTTTCACCTGCGCATCGCTTAAAGTGTAGGCCTGGAAAGCTTCGGCTCCAGAGGTCAATAGCCCGTTGGAATCCATTCCCTGGCAGCCGCTCAGCAGGGCTGCGACGCTCAGGCTCAACAATATTGGGCGCATCTTCATGGCCATTTTCCTTTCTTTATAATAGGTAAAAACAGAATCGGATTTACCGCAGGCGAGGCGGCTCCAGAACCAGTATAAAGAAGAATAAATGGCCTGCGCATCAGGTTGCGCAACTTGCGAGCGTTATCCAGAGATTTCTTACCCTGTCAACGGCACGCCGCATGTACATGACCATTCCCCTGGTGTACATTGTTGTCACATTTTCGGGCGTAGCCCATAACGCATCGTAGTCAAGGCGCGACCTTCAACCATCCGATCTGGAGTCAAAATGTCCTCTCGTAAAGAGCTTGCCAATGCTATTCGTGCGCTCAGCATGGACGCAGTACAAAAAGCCAAATCCGGTCACCCGGGTGCCCCTATGGGCATGGCCGACATTGCCGAAGTCCTGTGGCGTGATTTCCTGAACCATAACCCACAGAACCCTTCCTGGGCAGACCGCGACCGCTTCGTGCTGTCCAACGGCCACGGTTCTATGCTGATTTACAGCCTGCTGCACCTCAGCGGTTATGATCTGCCGATTGAACAGCTGAAAAACTTCCGTCAGCTGCACTCCCAGACTCCGGGCCACCCGGAAGTGGGCTACACCGCCGGTGTTGAAACCACGACTGGCCCACTGGGTCAGGGTATTGCGAACGCGGTCGGTATGGCTATCGCAGAGAAAACGCTGGCGGCACAGTTCAACCGTCCTGGCCACGACATCGTGGACCACTTCACCTATGCATTTATGGGTGACGGCTGCATGATGGAAGGCATCTCTCACGAGGTTTGCTCCCTGGCTGGTACCCTGAAGCTGGGTAAACTGGTTGCGTTCTATGACGACAACGGCATCTCCATCGACGGTCACGTTGAAGGCTGGTTCACCGACGATACCGCAAAACGCTTCGAAGCCTACGGCTGGCATGTCGTGCGTGGTGTAGACGGCCACGATGCCGCGGCTATCAAACGTGCAGTAGAAGAAGCGCGTGCGGTGACCGACAAACCATCCCTGCTGATGTGCAAAACCATCATCGGTTTCGGTTCCCCGAACAAAGCCGGTACCCATGACTCTCATGGCGCCCCGCTGGGTGATGCAGAAATCGCACTGACCCGCGAAGCGCTTGGCTGGAACCACGCACCGTTCGAAATCCCTTCTGACATCTACGCGCAGTGGGATGCGAAAGAAGCGGGTCAGGCTAAAGAAGCCGCATGGAACGAGAAGTTCGCTGCCTACGCGAAAGCCTTCCCGCAGGAAGCCGCAGAGTTCACTCGCCGCGTGAAAGGCGAAATGCCTTCTGACTTCGACGCAAAAGCGAACGAGTTCATCGCTAAGCTGCAGGCTAACCCATCCAAGATCGCCAGCCGTAAAGCGTCCCAGAATGCTATCGAAGCGTTCGGCCCGCTGCTGCCGGAATTCCTGGGTGGCTCCGCTGACCTGGCGCCTTCTAACCTGACTATCTGGTCTGGTTCTAAAGCAATTAACGAAGATACCGCCGGGAACTACATCCACTACGGCGTGCGCGAATTCGGTATGACCGCTATCGCCAACGGTATCTCCCTGCACGGCGGTTTCCTGCCGTACACCTCTACCTTCCTGATGTTCGTAGAATACGCCCGTAACGCGGTGCGTATGGCTGCGCTGATGAAACAGCGTCAGGTGATGGTGTATACCCACGACTCCATCGGCCTGGGCGAAGATGGCCCGACTCACCAGCCGGTTGAGCAGGTTGCTTCCCTGCGTGTGACCCCGAACATGAGCACCTGGCGCCCATGTGACCAGGTTGAGTCCGCAGTCGCGTGGAAGTACGGCGTTGAGCGTCACGACGGCCCGACCGCGCTGATCCTTTCCCGCCAGAACCTGGCTCAGCAGGATCGTACCGAGCAGCAGCTGAAAGACATCGCTCGCGGCGGCTACGTGCTGAAAGATTGCGCAGGTCAGCCAGAGCTTATCTTCATCGCTACCGGCTCTGAAGTTGAGCTGGCGGTGGCCGCATGGGACAAGCTGACTGCCGAAGGCGTGAAAGCGCGCGTGGTGTCCATGCCGTCTACCGACGCGTTCGACAAGCAGGATGCGGCTTACCGTGAATCCGTGCTGCCGAAAGCCGTTTCTGCTCGTGTGGCTATCGAAGCCGGCATCGCTGACTACTGGTACAAATACGTTGGCCTGAACGGCGCTATCGTGGGCATGACCACCTTCGGTGAGTCTGCTCCAGCGGAACTGCTGTTCGAAGAGTTTGGCTTCACCGTGGAAAACGTGGTGAAACAGGCTAAAGCGATTCTGTAATCCGTCTCGCTAACTATCAGGGTCGCTTCGGCGGCCCTTTTTTATGCCGATTATTCCACTTATACCCTGTTCTTTATTCCACCATCGGGGCGCTCAGTTGCAGTTATTCCACCAAAACTGTGATGTACGTCAGAAGTTGAGCGGAGCATGTTGGGGTATCGTTCCTTTTATTCCCGCTTTCGCTTAACATAGCTGAAGCGTTTCAGTCGAATAAATGTTCGACAATTAAGCAAACAAGTGCAGTTTCATGAGTGCGAGGATTCCCCTCAGGCGGTTGCTGGATTACTCTGTCAGCCACTAAATCCCAGGGATTCTGGCAGGAGAGATATGACCGTACGCATCGCTATTAATGGCTTCGGTCGCATTGGGCGCAACGTGGTACGTGCTTTGTACGAATCTGGTCGCCGTGCGGAAATTACCGTGGTAGCAATCAACGAACTGGCAGACGCTGCGGGTATCGCGCATCTGTTGAAGTACGATACCAGCCACGGTCGCTTTGCCTGGGATGTTCGCCAGGAGCGTGAAGTCCTGTTTGTGGGCGATGACAGCATTCGCCTGCTGCATGAACCGACCATTGAAGCGCTCCCGTGGCGTGAGCTGGGCGTTGATATCGTGCTGGACTGCACCGGCGTGTTCGGCTCCCGCGCTGACGGTGAAGCCCACCTTGCGGCAGGGGCGAAGAAAGTCCTGTTCTCACACCCTGGCGGTAACGACCTCGATACAACCGTCGTCTACGGCGTGAACCATGAGCAGGTCGAAGACAGCCACCGTATCGTCTCCAATGCCTCCTGCACCACAAACTGTATTATTCCAATCATTAAACTGCTGGATGAAGCGTTTGGCATTGAGTCCGGGACGGTCACTACCATCCACTCGGCCATGCACGATCAGCAGGTGATTGACGCTTACCACCCTGATTTGCGACGCACTCGTGCGGCGAGTCAGTCGATCATTCCGGTGGATACGCGTCTTGCGGCCGGTATCACGCGTATTTTTCCACAATTTAATGACCGTTTTGAGGCGATCGCGGTACGCGTTCCCACGATAAACGTGACGGCCATTGATTTGAGCGTGACGGTCAGAAATTCAGTAAATGCATGTGAAGTCAACCACTTGCTGCAAAAAGCGGCACAGGAAGCATTTCATGGTATAGTTGACTATACGGAATTACCGTTGGTCTCTACTGATTTTAACCACGATCCGCACAGTGCAATCGTCGACGGCACGCAAACGCGGGTCAGTGGGCAACATCTGATTAAAACTCTAGTCTGGTGTGATAACGAATGGGGCTTCGCCAACAGGATGCTCGACACCACGTTGGTTATGGCTCAATGGATTTCAGGTAAGGCGCACGTTGCGTCTGCAAAACTTTAAGAATCAACGAGAGGATTCACCATGTCTGTAATTAAGATGACCGATCTGGATCTGGCGGGCAAACGCGTATTCATCCGTGCCGATCTGAACGTGCCGGTTAAAGACGGGAAAGTCACCAGCGATGCGCGTATCCGTGCATCTCTGCCGACCATTGAACTGGCGCTGAAACAGGGTGCTAAAGTCATGGTGACTTCTCACCTGGGTCGTCCGACCGAAGGCGAGTACAACGAAGAATTCTCTCTGCTGCCAGTGGTTAACTACCTGAAAGACAAACTGTCTAACCCGGTTCGTCTGGTAAAAGATTACCTGGACGGCGTAGAGGTTGCTGCCGGTGAGCTGGTTGTTCTGGAAAACGTTCGCTTCAATAAAGGCGAGAAAAAAGACGACGAAGCACTGTCCAAAAAATACGCTGCACTGTGCGATGTGTTCGTGATGGATGCTTTCGGGACTGCACACCGTGCGCAGGCCTCTACTCACGGCATCGCTAAATTTGCTGACGTTGCTTGTGCAGGCCCGCTGCTGGCTGACGAACTGGAAGCACTGGGCAAAGCTCTTAAAGAGCCGGCTCGCCCAATGGTTGCTATCGTTGGCGGTTCTAAAGTTTCTACCAAACTGACCGTGCTGGACTCCCTGTCCAAAATCGCTGACCAGCTGATTGTTGGCGGCGGCATCGCGAACACCTTCGTTGCAGCTCAGGGCCACAACGTAGGTAAATCCCTGTACGAAGCAGACCTGGTTGATACCGCTAAAGATCTGCTGACCCGTTGCGATATCCCAGTACCAACCGACGTGCGTGTGGCAACCGAGTTCTCCGAAACTGCGACCGCAACCCTGAAGTCTGTGAACGACATCAAAGACGAAGAGCAGATTCTGGACATGGGCGACGTTTCCGCTGAGAAACTGGCCGTGATCCTGAAAAACGCGAAAACCATTCTGTGGAACGGTCCGGTTGGCGTATTCGAATTCCCTAACTTCCGTAAAGGGACCGAAATCGTTGCCCGTGCTATCGCAGACAGCGAAGCCTTCTCCATTGCAGGCGGCGGCGACACTCTGGCCGCTATCGACCTGTTCGGTATCGCAGACAAAATTTCCTACATCTCTACCGGCGGCGGCGCATTCCTTGAGTTCGTGGAAGGCAAAGTACTGCCAGCTGTAGCAATGCTCGAAGAGCGCGCTAAGAAGTGATTCCTACGGGCAGGGTAACCTGCCCGTTGATTTATTGCCGCCCGGCAAGATTCAGGACGGTGATTCGATTTTTCCAAGGCCTACAGGACACATCAACATGTCTAAAATTTTTGATTTCGTAAAACCAGGTGTTGTAACTGGCGACGACGTACAGAAAATCTTCCAGGTAGCAAAAGAGAACAACTTTGCTCTGCCAGCCGTTAACTGCGTCGGTACCGACTCTATTAACGCCGTTCTGGAAACCGCTGCGAAAGTAAAATCTCCGGTTATCGTTCAGTTCTCTAACGGCGGTGCTGCATTCATCGCTGGTAAAGGCGTGAAAACTGATGTTCCACAGGGTGCTGCTATCCTGGGCGCAATCTCTGGTGCACACCACGTACATCAGATGGCTGAACACTACGGCGTGCCGGTTATTCTGCACACTGACCACTGCGCTAAGAAACTGCTGCCGTGGATCGACGGCCTGCTGGACGCGGGTGAAAAACACTTTGCCGCTACCGGTAAACCACTGTTCTCTTCCCACATGATTGACCTGTCCGAAGAGTCTCTGGAAGAAAACATCGAAATCAGCTCCAAATACCTGGCTCGCATGTCCAAACTGGGCATGACCCTGGAAATCGAACTGGGCTGCACCGGCGGTGAAGAAGATGGCGTGGACAACAGCCACATGGACGCTTCTGCTCTGTACACCCAGCCAGAAGACGTTGATTACGCTTACACCGAACTGAGCAAAATCAGCCCACGTTTCACCATCGCAGCTTCCTTCGGTAACGTACACGGCGTGTACAAACCAGGTAACGTGGTTCTGACCCCGACCATCCTGCGTGATTCTCAGGAATATGTTTCTAAGAAACACAACCTGCCGCACAACAGCCTGAACTTCGTCTTCCACGGCGGTTCCGGTTCTTCTGCTCAGGAAATCAAAGACTCCGTAAGCTACGGCGTAATCAAAATGAACATCGATACCGATACCCAGTGGGCAACCTGGGACGGCATCCTGAACTACTACAAAGAAAACGAAGCTTACCTGCAGGGTCAGCTGGGTAACCCGAAAGGCGCTGACCAGCCGAACAAAAAATACTACGATCCACGTGTCTGGCTGCGCGCAGCTCAGACCTCTATGATCGTTCGCCTGGAGCAGGCATTCAAAGAGCTGAACGCGGTAGACGTTCTGTAATTTGAGCTAATATTTGCTTCGATAAAAACCCGCCTTGGCGGGTTTTTTTATATTCAAATATAAGCGTAATATTTGCAGCCATTTTTAATTCTTTGTTTTATGCACCTTACTCTGAGTAAATAAACGTCAATATTGATAAGTTTTCAGTCTGAATAAGAGTTTATGGCTGGTTATATGAATTTATTATCTCCATAAATTTCTTTTATTCAGGATGTTTAGGTTGACCTTAATCATGGAAATAGCAAATTATAAAACATTAACTCATTGTTATTTATGGGTTTATATTCATTTGGTTGCTTGTTGTACTGATGAGGGTTGAGCTCTTGTGAGTCGCCGCACATAACATAGTAGGGAGAATACGTAAGATCGCCGCCATTGATAACTTATTAGGCATGGCGCTTTATGGATAATACGACATTACCTAAAACACAGCACCTGGTTGTATTTCAGGAAGTGGTAAGAAGTGGTTCATTTGGCTCTGCGGCGAAGCAGCTAAGTTTGACTCAGCCTGCGGTAAGTAAAATTATCAGCGATATGGAAGCCTTGTTTGGTCTGGAGCTTATCATTCGCAAAAATACCGGTGTTCAGCTTACGGCTGCCGGTAAAGTACTGCTCGGTTACGCCGAGTCGATTACCCGCGAAATGCGCAACATGTGCAACGAAATGAACAGTCTGGTCGGTAGCGAAGCGGTAGATGTTTCATTCGGCTATCCTTCACTTATCGGTTTTACCTTCCTGCCGGGCATGATGAAAGCCTTTAAAGAGCAGTATCCACAGGCTGAAGTTTCAATGTTTGAAGCTCAACTTTGCTCCTTCTTACCGGCGATACGTGACGGCAGGCTGGATTTTGCCATCGGTACGCTGAGCGATGAGATGCTGCTTCAGGATTTGCATATCGAACCCCTGTTTGAATCAGAGTTTGTTCTGGTAGCCGGACGAACACGAACGCGCGGAGGCGTGATGACGCTCCGCTCATTAAGCCATGAGCAGTGGGTGTTGCCTCAAACCGAAATGGGCTACTACAGTGAACTTCTGACCATCCTGCAACAGAACCATATCACCAGCGATAAAATCATTAAAACCGACTCAGTTGTCACCATTTATAACATGGTGTTAACCGCCGGTTTCCTGACGATTATTCCCCGTGAAATGATCGCACCTTTTGGCTCTCAGGAGTTTGTTCAAATTCCATTAACGGATGAATTACCTGTTGCACGCTATGCTGCGGTATGGTCGAAAAATTGCCGTATAAAAAAATCAGCGGCGACTCTGGTTGAATTAGCCAAAGTGCATTCAGTGCGTAGTAAATATCAATTTAATAAATTAACGGTGGTGGCTTAGCTTACTTAGCATAATCACTTTTTATCACTCATTAAATTAAAAAGGCGAGTTTTTATTATTCGCTACGAATATCTTTTATTGCTTTGATGCGGAGATCAACATGCATATAGATAATGAATTGCCAGTCACAATTAACGATGTTCTTGAAGCGAAAAAAAGAATATCTGGATTTGTGTATAAAACCGGGATGCCTCGCTCTAATTATCTTAGCGAATGCTGTAAGGGCGACATCTATTTGAAATTTGAAAACATGCAGCGTACCGGTTCGTTTAAAATGCGCGGTGCTTTCAATAAACTCAGTTCACTGAGTGAAGAAGAAAGAGCCCGGGGCGTGGTGGCCTGTTCTGCGGGTAACCATGCTCAGGGTGTTTCATTGTCATGTGCGCTGCTCGGTATTAACGGCAAAGTGGTGATGCCTAAAGGTGCACCGAAGTCAAAAGTTGCCGCCACGACTGACTATTCAGCTCAAGTGATTATCCACGGCGATAATTTTAACGAAACCATCGCCAAGGTCAGCGAAATTGTTGAGACGGAAGGGCGTATCTTTATCCCACCTTACGATGATGAAAAAGTCATTGCCGGGCAGGGGACGATTGGCCTGGAAATTCTTGAAGACCTTTACGACGTCGATAACGTGATTGTGCCGATTGGCGGCGGCGGCCTGATTGCCGGCATTGCGGTAGCCATTAAATCCATTAATCCAACAATTAATATTATTGGCGTGCAGGCGGAAAACGTCCACGGCATGGCTTCCTCTTTCCGTACTGGTGAAATTACCGCGTATCGGGCAGGCAGCACGTTGGCTGACGGCTGCGACGTTGCCCGCCCAGGAAAGCTAACCTTCGAAATCGTTAAAAAATTAGTCACCGATATTATTTTGGTTAGTGAAAACGATATCAGAAATAGTATGGTCGCACTTATTCAGAGAAACAAAATTGTCACTGAAGGTGCTGGTGCGCTGGCTTCTGCTGCATTATTAAGCGGCAAGCTTGACCAGTACATTAAAGGCCGGAAAACCGTGAGTATTATTTCTGGTGGAAATATCGATTTGTCTCGTGTTTCTGAAATTACTGGCGCAGCGGAAGCCTGCCTGGTCTAAATAAGGATCTTCATTATGAGTAATGTAGAAACAACCCTTGTTGGTCAAAAAGAGTCCTCCCTGTGGCGTAAGTCCGATACCACCTGGACTTTAGGTCTGTTTGGTACCGCCATTGGCGCTGGGGTCCTGTTTTTCCCGATTCGCGCGGGCTACGGCGGGCTTATCCCAATACTTATCATGCTTGTTCTTGCCTATCCGATAGCCTTCCTTTGCCACCGCGCGCTGGCAAGACTGTGCCTTTCCGGCAGCAATCCGTCGGGGAATATCACCGAAGTTGTCGAGGAGCATTTTGGTAAAACGGGTGGCGTCGTTATCACCTTCCTTTATTTTTTCGCGATTTGCCCGCTGCTGTGGATTTACGGCGTCACCATTACTAACACCTTCATGACCTTCTGGGAAAATCAGCTCCAGCTGATGCCCTTAAATCGTGGACTGGTAGCGCTATTCCTGCTGATGCTGATGGCCTTTGTCATCTTCTTTGGTAAGGATCTGATGGTGAAGGTGATGAGCTGGCTTGTGTTCCCATTTATCGCCAGCCTGGTCATTATTTCCCTGTCGCTTATTCCCTACTGGAATTCAGCGGTTATCGATCAGGTGAACCTGAGTGAAATCGCGTTGACCGGCCATGACGGCATCCTGGTGACCGTGTGGCTCGGGATTTCCATCATGGTGTTCTCCTTTAACTTCTCGCCGATCGTCTCTTCCTTTGTGGTGTCGAAGCGTGAAGAGTACGAAGCGGACTTCGGGAAAGCCTATACCGAAGACAAGTGCTCAAAAATCATCTCGCGTGCTAGCATGTTGATGGTTGGCGTGGTGATGTTCTTCGCCTTTAGCTGCCTGTTCACGCTGTCGCCACAGAATATGGCCGAAGCAAAAGCGCAGAACATCCCGGTGCTCTCCTATCTTGCTAACCATTTCTCTTCACTCTCTGGTTCGAAGTCTACTTTTGCCACGGTGCTGGAATATGGCGCATCGATTATTGCCCTGGTCGCCATTTTCAAATCTTTCTTCGGCCACTATCTGGGCACGCTGGAAGGGTTGAATGGCCTGGTCCTGAAGTTTGGCTATAAGAGTGACAAAACGAAGGTTTCCGAGGGCAAACTTAATCTGATCAGCATGGTGTTTATCATGGGGTCAACCTGGGTTGTCGCCTACGCCAACCCAAATATTCTTGACCTGATTGAAGCGATGGGCGCCCCGATCATTGCCTCGTTGCTTTGCCTGCTGCCGATGTACGCGATTCGCAAAGTGCCGGCGCTGAGCAAATACAAAGGCAGAAGTGAAAATATCTTTGTTACCGTGATCGGCTTACTGACGATCCTTAACATCGTATACAAAATCTTGTAATTAACTGTCATTGGCTCAGGATGAGTGAACGTTAATATGAATGAATATCCGGTAATATTAACCATAAATTGCGGTTCATCTTCGGTTAAATTCTCCGTGCTGGATGAATTAACCATGGAGCCACTTTTAACGGGTATTTGCGAAGGTATAAATACCGAAGCCGCAATGCTTATCGTTAATAGCGGTGAGCCGGTGAAGCTGGCGCATTCTGATTATGAGGATGCGCTGGCGGCAATCTCCCTCGAGCTTGAAAGACGTCATTTGACCGAAAGCGTGGCCTATATAGGCCACCGCATTGCTCACGGCGGGGCGATTTTTGGCGAGTCGGTATTGCTTACGGACGATGTCGTGGAGCAAATCCGCGCGGTCTCGCCTCTCGCGCCGCTGCACAACTATGCCAATCTCAGTGGCGTGGCTTCGGCCAGGCTGCGCTTCCCTGGCGTGCCGCAGGTTGCCGTGTTTGATACCAGCTTTCACCAGACGATGAAACCTGAAGCCTATCTTTACGGCCTGCCATACCGCTATTTCAACGAGCACGGCGTCAGGCGTTATGGATTCCACGGGACCTCTCACCGCTATGTTTCCATGCAGGCAAGCGAGCTACCTGAACTGAAAGGGCGTTCATTGGGGCTGGTGATTGCTCATCTGGGCAACGGGGCTTCAGTGTGCGCGGTTGTTGACGGGCAAAGCGCTGATACCTCGATGGGGATGACGCCGCTGGAAGGTTTGATCATGGGGACACGCTGCGGCGATGTCGACTTTGGGGCGATGGTGTGGCTGGCAAGGCAGACCGGGCAGTCGCTGGACGATCTTGAGCAGGTGGCAAATACCGAGTCAGGGTTGTTGGGGCTTTCAGGTATATCTTCTGACTTACGGACGCTGGAAAAAGCCTGGCAGCAGGGGGATACCCGCGCGGAGTTGGCTATCAACACGTTTGTACATCGTATTGCCAAAACCATCGGCGGACACGCAACTTCGCTGCCACATTTTGATGGGCTAATTTTTACTGGCGGCATTGGTGAAAACTCCGCGCTTATTCGCCGTCTGGTTATTCAACATTTACGGGTATTCGGTTTCGAACTGAATGAAGAAAAAAATATGCGGCCTAATTCTGACGGCGAGCGTGTTATTTCAACCCAGAATTCGGCAGTACTGTGTGCAGTTATTCCGACCAACGAAGAAAAAATGATTGCTCTTGATGCCCGTGAATTGGGCAAGGCATCGGAGCTTGCGGCATTCGCTTAATTTTATTTGCGGTACAGAGGATTGAATGCATGAAAATGGATATTGATATTTCCCATGATAATTATGCTCAGGCCTGGCAGCAGTTTCGTGGGGAATGCTGGCAGCATGAAATTAATGTTCGGGATTTTATCCAGCAAAACTACACGCCGTATGAGGGGGATGATGCGTTTCTGGCGAGCGCAACATCTGAGACGACGGCGCTCTGGGAAAAGGTGATGGAGGGTATTCGCGTTGAAAATGCCACTCATGCCCCGGTCGATTTTGATACTAACGTGGCCACGTCCATTACCGCCCATGCCCCCGGTTACATTATCCAGCAGCATGAGAAAATTGTTGGCCTTCAGACGGACCAGCCGCTAAAGCGCGCGCTGCATCCTTTCGGCGGCATCAATATGATCAAAAGTTCGTTTGAAGCCTATGGCCGCAAAATGGACCCTGAGTTTGAGTATCAGTTTACCGAGCTGAGGAAAACGCACAATCAGGGCGTGTTCGACGTTTATTCGCCGGATATTCTGCGCTGCCGCAAGTCCGGCGTACTGACTGGGCTGCCTGATGGTTACGGGCGTGGCCGAATCATCGGCGATTACCGCCGCGTGGCGCTGTACGGCATTGCTTATCTGGTTCGCGAACGTGAGCTACAGTTTGCCGATCTGCAGCAAAAGCTTGAACGCGGCGAGGATCTTGAGGCAACGATTCGCCTGCGAGAAGAACTGTCGGAGCATCGCCACGCACTGCTGCAAATACAGGACATGGCCGCTGGCTACGGTTTCGATATCTCGAGGCCGGCGAGCAACGCACAGGAGGCGATTCAGTGGCTTTATTTCGCCTATCTGGCGGCGGTGAAGTCGCAAAACGGCGGAGCGATGTCGCTGGGGCGCACCGCAACCTTTATCGATGTTTATATTGAGCGCGATCTTCGCTCTGGCCTGCTCAATGAGCAACAGGCGCAGGAGCTTATTGACCACTTTATTATGAAAATCCGCATGGTGCGCTTCCTGCGCACGCCGGAGTTTGATTCGCTGTTCTCCGGGGATCCTATTTGGGCAACGGAAGTGTTAGGCGGAATGGGGCAGGATGGTCGTACTCTGGTGACCAAAAGTACCTTCCGCTATTTGAATACGCTTTACACCATGGGGCCTGCGCCGGAGCCGAATTTGACCATCCTTTGGTCTGAGGCGCTGCCGAAAGCGTTCAAGGTTTATGCCGCCAGAGTGTCGATTGAAACCTCGTCATTGCAGTATGAAAATGACGATCTGATGCGCAGCGATTTCGCCAGCGACGACTATGCGATTGCCTGCTGCGTTAGTCCGATGGTGATTGGCAAACAGATGCAGTTCTTTGGCGCTCGCGCCAACCTGGCAAAAACGCTGCTGTACTGCATCAACGGGGGAATGGATGAAAAGCTGAAGATCCAGGTTGGGCCGAAAACGCCAATGTTGCTCGACGATGTGCTGGACTACGACAAGGTGATGACCAGCCTCGACAGCTTTATGGATTGGCTGGCGGTGCAGTACGTGACGGCCCTGAACCTGATCCACTACATGCACGATAAATACAGCTACGAAGCTTCGCTGATGGCCCTGCATGACCGGGATGTTTACCGCACGATGGCCTGCGGCATCGCCGGGCTTTCGGTGGCGGTGGATTCACTTTCTGCCATCAAACACGCCGTGGTTAAGCCGGTGCGCGACCATACCGGGCTGGCGGTGGATTTCGTGATTGAGGGCGACTATCCGCAATACGGCAATAACGACGATCGCGTGGACGCCATTGCCTGCGATCTGGTTGAGCGTTTTATGAAGAAAATTCAGGCGCTGCCAACTTATCGCGATGCCGTGCCGACGCAGTCTATTTTGACCATTACGTCGAATGTGGTTTACGGGCAAAAAACGGGGAACACGCCAGATGGCCGCAGGGGAGGAACGCCGTTTGCACCCGGTGCGAACCCGATGCACGGGCGAGACACTAAAGGAGCTGTAGCCTCGTTAACCTCCGTGGCTAAGCTGCCGTTCAGCTACGCAAAAGATGGTATCTCTTATACGTTTTCCATCGTGCCTGCGGCGCTGGGGAAAGAGGATTCCATTCGCTGCCTGAACCTGGTCGGCTTGCTTGATGGCTACTTCCACCACGATGTCAAAACGGAAGGCGGGCAGCACCTGAACGTCAACGTGTTGAACCGTGAAATGCTGATGGATGCCATCGCGCATCCTGAAAATTATCCGACACTGACCATTCGTGTTTCTGGCTACGCGGTGCGTTTCAACGCGCTTACCCGCGAGCAGCAGCAGGATGTTATTTCCCGGACCTTCACACAAACGTTGTAAGCCCACTTTTAGCCCGGACATTCGTCCGGGCTTTTCCCTTTTTTTGCCGCATTAATACGCAATTTGAGATCAATTTTGTGACGTACTTGGCACATCCATGCGTTTTTGTTTACCCTTTACGGTTTGAACTGCCTTACCGGGCGGAGAAACTTTTCAGACAAGGAACAGTAAATGGAAGATCTCAACGTAGTAGACAGTATTCATAATGCGGGGGGCTGGCTGGTACGCAATCAGGAGCTGCTCCTGAGCTATGCGGTAAATATCGTCGCCGCCGTGGCCATTTTGATCGCCGGGATGATCGTTGCCCGTCTGGTCTCCGGAGCCGTTAATCGCCTGATGCTGGCTCGCAGCATCGACAGCACTGTCGCCGACTTTCTTTCCGCGCTGGTGCGCTACGGGATTATTGCCTTCACGCTGATTGCGGCCCTGAGCCGTGTCGGGGTGCAGACAGCTTCGGTGATTGCCGTGCTGGGTGCCGCCGGTCTGGCCGTTGGTTTGGCGCTGCAGGGTTCCCTGTCCAACCTGGCCGCAGGCGTGTTGCTCGTTACCTTCCGCCCGTTCCGTACCGGGGAGTATGTCGATCTCGGCGGCATTGCGGGCACCGTGCTGAACGTGCAAATCTTCTCCACCACGCTGCGTACCGTGGATGGCAAAATCGTGGTTGTGCCGAACGGCAAAATCATCGCCGGGAATATCATTAACTTCTCCCGGGAACCTGCCCGCCGCAACGAGTTCATCATCGGCGTGGCCTACGATGCCGACATCGATCAAGTTAAGCAGATCCTGACTGACATCATCACCAGCGACGAGCGCGTGCTGAAGGATCGCGACATCACCGTGCGCCTGAACGAGCTTGGCCCTTCATCCGTCAACTTTGTGGTGCGGGCATGGAGCAAAAGCGGTGACCTGCAAAACGTTTATTGGGACGTGCTGGAGCGCATCAAGAAAGCGCTTGATGCCAACGGCATCGGTATTCCTTATCCGCAAATGGACGTTCACGTTCGCCAGATGAAAGACTCTGATAACGCATAACCTTCGGGGCCAGCTTTCGCTGGCCTTATTTTCACCTGCAATGATTAGCTATACTTATAAGCGATTAAAAATATCAATTTCCTCTAATAATTTTTGCGCATTACACTCACGCTCAATGATGAACAGTTAAAGGGTGTGTCGCGTGTTATCTTATTATTTTCAGGGTATTGCATTGGGAGCCGCGCTAATTCTGCCGCTGGGGCCGCAAAATGCCTTCGTGATGAATCAGGGCATTCGTCGCCAGTACCATCTGATGATTGCTTCCCTGTGCGCGTTGAGCGACATCATTCTGATTTGCGGCGGGATTTTTGGCGGCAGCGCCATTCTGATGCAGTCTCCCTGGCTGCTGGCGCTGGTCACCTGGGGCGGCGTGGCATTTCTGCTGTGGTATGGCTGGGGTGCGCTGCGCACGGCGATGAGCAGCAACCTGGAGCTGGCTTCGGCCGAAGTGTTGAAGCAGGGGCGCTGGAAAATCGTGGTCACCATGCTGGCGGTGACCTGGCTCAACCCGCACGTCTATCTGGACACCTTTGTGGTACTTGGTAGCCTGGGGGGCCAGCTTGCGGACGAAGCAAAACGCTGGTTCGCGCTGGGAACCATTAGCGCCTCCATTCTCTGGTTTTACGGCCTGGCTATTCTTGCCGCCTGGCTGGCCCCTCGTCTTCGTACCGCAAAAGCACAGCGCATTATCAACGGGGTGGTTGGGATTGTGATGTGGTTTATTGCCGCTCAGCTGGCTCGGGATGGCGTGCAGCACATCGCGGCACTCGTGGGCTAATTCGCCATAATCTGATAGACAAGTTACCATTACAGGCTAAGCTTGCTGGCAGACGTCGGGAGTTTGTTGAACGGCGTAATCACAGTGGAACGTAGCACGGAGGAGTTACAGTGAAGTTTAAAATTTTAGCATTAGCCGCGTTAATGGGATTAGGTTCTGTTTCTGTGCAGGCGGGTGAGTTGCCAAACGGCCCTCACGTGGTCACCTCCGGGACAGCCAGCGTCGATGCCGTTCCTGATATCGCCACGCTCGCTATCGAAGTCAACGTGTCCGCTAAGGACGCCGCTTCTGCCAAAAAACAGGCCGACGATCGCGTGGCGCAATACCTGACCTTCCTGCAGAAAAATGGCGTAGAGAAGAAGGACATCAATGCCGCTAACCTGCGCACACAGCCAGAGTATGACTACCTGAAAGACGGTAAAACTCAGTTGAAGGGCTACCGTGCGGTACGCCAGGTGGAAGTCACGCTGCGTCAGCTGGATAAAATGAACGAGCTGCTGGATGGCGCGCTGAAGTCCGGTCTGAACGAAATCCGTTCCGTGTCGCTGGGCGTTGCGCATCCAGAAGAGTACAAAGACAAAGCACGTAAAGAAGCGATTAACGATGCAACCCGCCAGGCGAAGCTGCTGGCCGAAGGCTTTAACAGCAAGCTGGGCCCGGTCTACAGCGTGCGTTACCACGTGTCTAACTACCAGCCCGCGCCGATGGTTCGCATGATGAAAGCGGACGCGGCTGCACCGGCTTCCGCTCAGGATACCTACGATCAGCAGACTATTCAGTTTGACGATCAGGTCGATGTGGTGTTTGAACTGCAGGGCGCACAAACCCCTGCGGCACCTGCTCAGTAAGATGTGATCTTCACCTTAACCCTCGCCGCAGCCGGCGAGGGTTAATCAAAGCGTTATTCCGTATCCTGCCTCAAGACCTTGTGCCCGTACTCCAGCAACGCATCCGTCACGTTGCGCATCATGCGGCTTTCCGGTGCAAAGCGGTGCCAGTAGAGCATGCGGCGCTGCAGCAGACCCGGTGTCAGGTCGATTAATTCCCCGCTATTTAACTCGCGCTCAATTTGCAGGTGCGGGATCATACAGCACGTTGTGCCCTGGCGAGCCAGCTGCACAAAGGCCTCCGAAGAGTTAACGATGTGGCACGGCACGCTGCCAGGGGACAGATCAAAGTTCTGCTGTAAAAATGCCTGATGCATATCGTCGAGATGATCAAAGGCTACGGCAGGGGCTTTTAGCAGCGCCGATCGCGTGACGCCATTCGGGAAATAACGCTCGGCAAAATCTTTCGACCCCACAAACAGATAGTCCAGCGCGCCCAGGCGATCCACCAGGCAGCTCGGCAGCGGCTGAGGTTGGATGGAAACCGCCCCAACCACTTCCCCGCGACGCAGGCGTTCCTGAGTACGGGTTTCATCTTCCACCTGAAGATTCAGGCGAATGGGGGAGTCGGCCAGAACCGGCGCAAGGGCCGGTAGCAGCCAGGTGGCCAGACTGTCGGCGTTAACTGCCAGCGAAAGCAGCAGCGGCGTGGAGCCGGTTTGCTCATCGCCCAGCCACTCTTCTTCCAGCAGTTCCACCTGACGTAAAAGTGCCAGCAGTTTTTGGCCCTGTTCGGTGGGGCGGGGCGGCACGGTACGCACCAACAATGGCTGGCCGAACATCGTTTCCAGTTGCTTAATACGTTGTGACACCGCCGACTGAGTAATGCACAGCTTCTGCGCCGCACGCTCAAATCCTCGTTCACGAATTACCGCATCCAGCGCCTGCAGCGTTCTGTAGTCCGGGCGTTTCATTGTTGTTCATCTGCTCCTGATTTCGTCGTGCAGCCACTATGACATAAATTTGCCGCTGATTCAGACCAAATCAGCAAGCTGACATTGTGTTTGAACGTGATGGGGTTTGCAGTGCGGCAAAGCCGGGGACATTTTTCCGCCGCATGCTCTATAATGCGCGTCAGTTTCCACATCACAGGCATAAAATTATGACGCAGGATGAACTGAAAAAAGCAGTCGGATGGGCAGCACTCCAGTATGTGCAGCCGGGCACCATTGTGGGCGTGGGCACGGGCTCAACCGCCGCGCATTTTATTGATGCTTTGGGCACCATCAAACACCAGATTGAAGGTGCTGTTTCCAGCTCCGACGCTTCTACCGCGAAACTGAAAAGTCTTGGGATCCCCGTGTTCGATCTCAACGAGGTGGATTCATTAGGCGTCTACGTCGACGGTGCCGATGAGATCAACCACCAGATGCAGATGATTAAAGGCGGTGGCGCAGCGCTGACTCGCGAGAAAATCATCGCCTCCGTTGCCGACAAGTTTGTTTGCATCGCGGACGCCTCCAAGCAGGTTGATATTCTCGGTAACTTCCCGCTGCCGGTGGAAGTGATTCCTATGGCGCGCAGCGCCGTCGCGCGTGAACTGGTAAAACTGGGTGGTCGCCCGGAGTACCGTCAAGGCGTGGTCACGGACAACGGTAACATCATTCTGGATGTGCATGGTTTGAGCATCATGGAACCGATGAAGCTGGAAAACATCATCAACGGTATGCCTGGCGTTGTTACCGTGGGCCTGTTTGCGAACCGTGGCGCGGATGTGGCGCTGATCGGTACCGCTGACGGTGTAAAAACCATCGTGAAATGATCTGACCGGGGCGCGTTCTGCGCCCCAAAAAACCGTATAAAAAATGACAAATTATTTTAACCGCATTTTTGGTGACATATATCACATTTCGGTAACGGTTCTGTGATTCATGCCTGGTTCACTCTCCCGCTCAGCATTTTATTCTGACTCTCGCCGCCTTATTCCCGCCTGACGATACGGCGACGCAATCGTTCATATTGCCCCAAACGTAGATTTTGATATTTTGACAGAAGGGTAACTTATAGGCGGTGGCGCATCACCGCCTAAAAACGAATACAACAGCACTGAAAATAGGGTCGGGAAATGGCAAAAGTATCACTGGATAAAGACAGAATTAAATTCCTGCTTGTGGAAGGCGTGCACCAGAAGGCGGTAGACAGCCTCCGTGCAGCGGGATACACCAACATTGAATTCCATAAAGGCGCGCTGGATTCCGAAGCGCTCAAAGAGTCGATCCGTGATGCTCACTTCATTGGCCTGCGTTCCCGCACCCATTTGACCGAAGAGATCTTTGCCGCGGCTGAAAAACTGGTGGCTGTAGGCTGCTTCTGCATCGGCACCAACCAGGTTGATCTGGATGCGGCGGCGAAGCGCGGTATTCCGGTGTTCAACGCCCCGTTCTCGAACACCCGTTCCGTTGCTGAACTGGTGATTGGTGAATTGCTGCTGTTGCTGCGCGGCATTCCTGAAGCTAACGCCAAAGCGCACCGTGGCGTGTGGAACAAGCTGGCGGTAGGCTCTTTTGAGGCCCGTGGTAAAAAGCTGGGCATCATTGGCTACGGCCACATCGGTACGCAGCTGGGGATTTTGGCTGAATCCCTGGGGATGCACGTCTACTTCTACGATATCGAAAACAAGCTGCCGCTGGGCAACGCGACTCAGGTTCAGCATCTCTCCGACCTGCTGAATATGAGCGATGTGGTTAGTCTGCACGTGCCGGAAAACGCCTCCACCAAAAACATGATTGGCGCGAACGAGCTGGCCTTGATGAAGCCGGGCTCTCTGCTGATCAACGCCTCTCGCGGTACGGTGGTAGATATTCCTGCTCTGTGCGGTGCGCTTTCGAGCAAGCATCTGTCTGGTGCGGCTATCGACGTCTTCCCGACCGAACCGGCCACCAACAGCGATCCGTTTAACTCTCCGCTGTGCGAGTTTGACAACGTGATCCTGACCCCGCACATCGGCGGCTCAACTCAGGAAGCGCAGGAAAACATCGGCCTGGAAGTGGCGGGCAAACTGGCGAAATACTCGGATAACGGCTCTACGTTGTCTGCGGTTAACTTCCCGGAAGTTTCTCTGCCGCTGCACGGGGGCACCAGCAGCCGCCTGCTGCACATTCATGAGAACCGCCCTGGCATTCTGACCGCGCTTAACCAGATCTTTGCTGAGCAGGGTATCAACATTGCCGCTCAGTTCCTGCAGACCACGCCGCACATGGGTTACGTAGTAATTGATATTGATGCGCCGGAAGATGTGGCTGAGAAAGCGCTGAAGTCAATGAAAGCGATTCCGGGCACCATCCGCGCCCGTCTGCTGTACTGATCTGACCATGGCCTCTTCCCCGAAGGGGGAAGGGGGAAGGGGCATCACCACTGCCAAAGGCGCGATGGCGTCACCACGGCAGGCAAAGGAATATCCCACTGTTCTACCGGCAACGTCTCCACCTGCTGGCAATCATGCGCCAGGCCAACCGGGTAGAAACCGTGCTGCTGCCAGTGCTGCAGCGTTCTGTCGTAAAACCCGCCGCCCATCCCCAGACGCTGGCCTGTTTCATCGAAGGCAACCAGCGGCGTGACCAGTACATCCAGCTTATTCAGCGGTAGCACGTCGCGAACATCCAGCTTAGGCTCAAGAATTTTCAGGCGATTGGTGACCAGGTGACTTTGCGGCGTGTAGCGTAAAAACAGCAGGTTGCCGGGGCTAAAAGGATGAAGCACCGGGAGATAAACGTTTTTGCCTGCCCGCCATAAAGCCTGAATCAGCGGGGTGGTATTCAGTTCCCCGTCGAACGAGAGAAACAACGCTACGGTCTGAGCACGAATGACCGGCTCAAACGCCAGCATGCGTTCAGCAGCCTGTAGGGCAAAGGTTTGTTGTTCTGGGGGAGTGAGTGAGCGGCGTCGCTGCCGAATCGTTTGGCGAATGTCCTGACGAAGCGTTGAGGTTAACGGGATATGCGTCATGATGGCCGGGTAGTAAAGAGGGAATCTCCGAGATGCCGCCGCAGGCTGTAACCCTTGAACCCTTGGTTCAAGGTGAGTGTGTCGTCATGGTTTTAAGGCTTCTCGGACGGACCGAGCATGCTCACCAACCGCGGAGCGCCACACTCTTGTGGTATGAAATATCGGCTCAGGGGACTGGCCCGCTTGCAAACATCTCAGAGAAATTTTGTCTTCGAAGTTACTCTACCACAGTCAACTGCGAAGTGTTATTCAAACTTTGGACCCTGTCGGTCTGCAATGCGACCTTGCTCAAGCAATGCTTGTTCGATGGTCTGCTGTAGCATCCGAATACGCTCTTCCATATTGGCGGCGTAGTCACGGGTTTTCGACTTTTCCTGAGCCAGTTCGTAGCAAATGTTAAGTGCTGCGATGAACACCAGCTGCTCGGTATTTGTGACTCTAGTGCGAACTTTTAAATCTTGCAACCGCTGATTCAGCTCTTCCGCAGCCTGATTCAGCGCATCCTGTTGTTCAGGCGGACAATTCACGCGCAATGAACGACCGAAAATTTGAATATCGACTGGTTGTGCAGACATGCCACCTTCCTGCTGTTTACTCGCCTGCCTTTACGCTACCGGCCCCGGTAGCGGAAGGGGCGCCACTATAGCTATCCCGATATCAAGATACAAGCCCTTTTCTGGTATCTGCGGGGGTCCTGGTGGTAGCATAACACACACTATTCCTGCCAACGATGACGAATGCGCATGTCAATACAGAACGCAATGCCGGACTACGACTTAGTCGGCCAACTTTTGAACCAACAGGGTGTGGGTCTGACGCCTGCAGAAATGCACGGCTTGATCAGCGGCATGCTGTGCGGTGGTAACAAAGACACCAGCTGGCAAACGCTGCTGCATGACCTGACTAACGAAGGCCTGGCCTTTAGCCAGAACCTCGCTGATCCGCTGCGCCAGATGCACGGTGCCATTGGCGATGCGCTGGAAGACGAAGGCTTCCTGTTCCAGCTTTACCTGCCGGACGGGGATGATGTCTCCGTTTTCGATCGCGCCGATGCGCTTTCCGGCTGGGTAAACCACTTCCTGCTGGGCCTCGGCGTCATGCAGAGCAAACTCGACAAAGTCACCGGTGAAACCGGCGAAGCCATTGACGATCTGCGTAATATTGCCCAGCTGGGTTACGACGAGGACGAAGACCAGGAAGAGCTGGAGATGTCGCTCGAAGAGATCATTGAATATGTGCGTGTTGCCGCGCTGCTGTGCCACGACACCTTTACTCACGCGGCACCGACCGCGCCAGAGGTACGCAAACCTACGCTCCACTAACGATCAAAAAATCAGGAGATGTGATGACCCAGCAGGAATTTCTTCGCCGCCGCCAGGCGCTACTGGCGAAAATGGTGCCCGGCAGCGCTGCGTTAATTTTCGCGGCCCCGGAAGCGACCCGCAATGCCGACAGCGAATACCCTTATCGGCAGAGCAGCGATTTTTGGTACTTCACCGGCTTTAACGAGCCGGAAGCCGTGCTGGTGCTCATTAAAAGCGATGAGTCGCATAATCACAGCGTGCTGTTCAACCGCGTGCGGGATAAAAGTGCAGAAATTTGGTTTGGCCGCAGGCTTGGCCAGGACGCTGCCCCGCAGAAGTTAGGGGTGGATCGCGCGCTGTCCTTCAGCGAAATCGGTGAGCAATTACATCTCCTGCTAAACGGTCTGGATGCGGTTTACCACGCTCAGGGCGAGTACGAATATGCGGATAACATCGTTTTTGCCGCGCTGGATAAGTTGCGTCGTGGTTCGCGTCAAAATCTCGCTGCGCCCGCAACCCTGACCGACTGGCGTCCGACGGTACACGAACTACGCCTCTTCAAATCCGAAGAAGAGATTGCCGTTATGCGTCGTGCCGGCGAGATTTCCGCGCTGGCGCATACTCGTGCCATGCAGGCCTGCCGCCCGGGAATGTTTGAATATCAGCTCGAGGGTGAAATTCACCACGAGTTTACTCGCCACGGCGCGCGTTATCCTTCGTACACCACTATTGTGGGTGGCGGTGAGAACGGTTGCATTCTGCATTACACCGAAAACGAAAGTGAACTGCGCGACGGAGATCTGGTGCTGATAGACGCCGGATGTGAATACCAAAGCTACGCCGGAGACATCACGCGCACTTTCCCTGTTAACGGCAAATTCAGCCCGGCGCAGCGTGAAATTTACGACATCGTGCTGGAATCGCTCGAAACCTCGCTAAAACTCTACCGGCCGGGCACGTCCATGCAGGAAGTGACGACGGAAGTGGTGCGCATCATGGTTAAGGGGCTGGTGAAGCTCGGTATTCTGAAAGGCGATATCGATCATCTGATCGCCAATAACGCCCACCGCGCGTTCTTTATGCATGGCCTGAGCCACTGGCTGGGGCTGGACGTGCACGACGTGGGCGCTTACGGGCAGGACAGGTCACGCGTGCTGGAGCCGGGTATGGTCATCACCGTCGAACCTGGGCTTTATATTGCTCCGGATGCGGACGTGCCCGCGCAGTATCGTGGCATTGGCATCCGCATTGAAGACGACATTGTGATCACCAAAGACGGCAACGAGAACTTGACCGCCAGCGTGGTGAAGTCGGCAGACGATATCGAAGCGCTGATGGCAGCGGCGCGTCAGCCATGAGCGTCATCATTGTTGGCGGCGGGATGGCGGGGGCGACGCTGGCATTAGCCATATCGACCCTCACCCAGGGGAAATTGCCGGTGCACCTCATCGAGGCGATTGCCCCGGACTCAGCCGCTCATCCGGGGTTTGATGCCAGAGCCATCGCGCTCGCCCAGGGCACCCAGCAGCAGTTGGCCCGCATTGGCGTATGGCCTGCGCTCGTCGACTGCGCCACGGCAATTAAAACCGTGCACGTCAGCGACAAAGGCCACGCCGGCTTCGTCACCCTTGAAGCTGAGGATTACCAGATTGATGCGCTTGGGCAGGTTGTGGAGCTGCACGACGTCGGGCTGCGTCTTTTTAGCCTGCTGCGTAAAGCGCCTGGCGTAACGCTGCACTGCCCGCAGCGCGTTTCGTCGTTTACCCGGCATGAGCATAGCGTGCAGGTTGTGCTGGATAACGGCGTTGAGCTGCAGGGCAACGTTTTGGTTGCCGCGGATGGCACCCGTTCTAAGCTGGCGGCGCAGTGCGGCATCACCTGGCAGCCGCAGAGCTACCAGCAGATCGCCGTGATTGCCAACGTCACTACTTCTGAACCCCATCATGGCCGGGCATTTGAGCGCTTTACCGAATTCGGGCCAATCGCCATGCTGCCGATGTCCGACGGGCGCTGCTCGCTGGTCTGGTGCCATGCGCTGGATGCCCGTGACGAGGTTGAAAGCTGGAGCGAAGCAGCGTTTTGTCAGCAGCTTCAGCGTGCCTTTGGCTGGCGGCTGGGGCGAATTACCCATGCAGGCATTCGTCATCATTATCCTCTGGCGTTACAACAGGCTTCTCAGACCGTATCCCATCGCCTGGCGCTGGTAGGCAATGCCGCGCAAACGCTGCATCCGATAGCCGGGCAGGGGTTCAACCTTGGCCTGCGCGACGTTATGTCGCTGGCTGAAGGGTTGGCAGAGGCGCACGCTGCAGGCACGGATGTCGGCAGCTTCCCGGTTCTGGCCGCTTATCAGCAGCGCCGTGCCGCAGATAAAGCGGCAACCATTGGCGTCACTGACGGGCTGGTTAAGCTGTTTGCTAACCGCTGGGCACCGCTGGTGGCGGGCCGTAACCTTGGCCTGATGGCGATGGAACATTTTACTCCGGCACGAGACGTGCTGGCTCAGCGCACCCTGGGTTGGGTGGCGCGTTAAAGGAGAGTCAATTTGCAAAGCGTAGATGTGGCGATTGTCGGCGGCGGCATGGTGGGGCTGGCGGTGGCCTGCGGACTTCAGGGCAGCGGCCTGCGCGTTGCGGTCATTGAAAGTCATCTTCCCCAGCCGCTGGGGCCTGACGCTGCCCCGGAACTGCGCGTTTCGGCTATCAATGCGGCGAGCGAAAAGCTGCTGACGCATTTGGGCGCGTGGCCAAAAATCAGCGAGCGAGCCAGCAGCTATCACGGGATGGAAGTCTGGGAGCGAGACAGCTTCGGGCAAATCGCCTTTGATGATAAGAGCTTCGGTTTTAGCCACCTGGGGCACATCATCGAAAACTCGGTGATCCACCAGGCGCTGTGGCAACGTGCGGAGCAATGCAGCGACATCAGCCTGATGGCACCCGTGGACATTCACCAGGTCGCCTGGGGTGAAAACGACGCGTTCCTGACCCTGAAAGACGGCACAATGCTAACTGCAAGGCTGGTGGTGGGCGCAGATGGCGCCAACTCCTGGCTGCGGGACAAAGCCGATATCCCGCTGACGTTCTGGGACTATAACCATCATGCGCTGGTAGCGACGATTCGCACCGCCGAGCCGCATCAGGCCGTCGCACGTCAGGTGTTCCACGGCGAAGGCATTCTGGCATTTCTGCCGCTTTCTGACCCACATCTTTGCTCTATTGTCTGGTCGCTGCCGCCGGAAGAAGCGGCTCGTATGCAGCAGGCCGACGATGAAGCGTTTAACCAGGCGCTTTCCGTTGCGTTTAACATGCGTCTCGGCCTGTGTTCTGTTGAAAGCGAGCGCCGCACCTTCCCGCTGACGGGCCGCTACGCCCGCAGCTTTGCCGGCCATCGTCTGGCGCTGGTGGGTGATGCCGCCCATACCATTCACCCGCTGGCCGGACAGGGCGTCAACCTCGGTTTTATGGATGCCGCGGAATTGATTGCGGAAATTCGCCGCCTGCATCGCGAAGGCAAAGATTTTGGGCAGCATCTCTACCTGCGTCGCTATGAGCGCAGCCGCAAGCACAGCGCGGCGGTGATGCTGGCCAGTATGCAAGGCTTCCGCGATTTGTTCGCCGGCAGCAACCCGGCGAAAAAACTCCTCAGAGATATTGGCCTGAAGCTTGCCGATACGCTGCCGGGAGTTAAACCTCAACTGGTTCGCCAGGCGATGGGGTTGCAAGATCTGCCATCCTGGCTGCAATAAATACTCGTCATACTTCGAGCTACACGGGGGTGAGCAGTACTCACCCACCTGATGGAATCTATAGTGATAACCCCGTCACATTTCCCTTCCCGATGATCGGGAAGGGTATCTGCTCCCTCGTTTGAAATATTCTAATCTCAGGACAAATCTCGGATTACATTTTCTAATCTTACAAATTATGCGATGTAGTCAATTTGTTTCTGAAATGGTCGTAAATGTTAGCCAGTGCTAAATTCGACACTAAATACCTGCTGTTAATGTGGAGTGAATCGCATTTTTACAGTGAATTACTCTGCACACTTCCTCTCCCATTTGGGTCATAAGCTAATGCAATGACCGTTTTTCGCTTATGGTTTACGCCCCCGTTCGGTGGTAAGTTCAGGTCAAAGGTAACGTTTGCGTCGCTATCGGGGAACGGTGGCGATGCCGGGTTTCGTCTGACGGTTGGCAAAGCCAAATCCGCCTTGCCACCAGATGGTTAAAGAGGAAAAGATGACTCAACAGACCCCCTTATTTGAACAGCACACGCTCTGCGGTGCCCGCATGGTTGATTTCCACGGCTGGATGATGCCGCTGCACTACGGCTCGCAAATTGATGAGCACCACGCCGTACGCACCGACGCCGGTATGTTCGACGTGTCGCACATGACCATCGTCGATCTGCACGGCAGCCGTACCCGCGAGTTTCTGCGTTACTTGGTCGCCAACGACGTCGCCAAACTCACCCAGCCGGGCAAAGCGCTTTACACTGCCATGCTCAATGCTTCCGGCGGCGTGATTGACGACCTGATTATCTATTTCCTCACCGAAGACTATTTCCGCCTCGTTGTTAACTCCGCTACTCGTGAAAAAGACCTTGCCTGGATCAACCAGCACGCTGAACCGTTTGGCGTGTCCGTCACCGTGCGTGACGACCTGGCGCTGATTGCCGTTCAGGGGCCGAATGCGAAAGCCAAAGCCGCCACGCTGTTTAGCGAAGCGCAGCGTAAAGCCGTTGAAGGCATGAAACCGTTCTTTGGCGTGCAGTCTGGTGATTTGTTTATTGCCACCACCGGCTACACCGGCGAAGCGGGCTATGAAATTGCGATGCCGAACGACAAGGCAACGGGATTCTGGGCGCAGCTGGTTGAAGCGGGCGTTAAGCCTTGCGGCCTGGGCGCTCGCGACACGCTGCGTCTTGAAGCTGGCATGAACCTTTACGGCCAGGACATGGACGAAGGTGTTTCTCCACTAGCCGCGAACATGGGCTGGACCATCGCGTGGCAGCCTGAAGATCGTGATTTTATCGGCCGTGAAGCGCTGGAAGCACAGCGCGCGAACGGTACCGAAGAGCTGGTTGGCTTGATCATGACCGAAAAAGGCGTATTACGTAATGAGCTGCCGGTACGGTTTACCGACGCGCAGGGCAATACGCACGAAGGGGCAATCACCAGCGGCACCTTCTCGCCAACGCTCGGCTACAGCATTGCGCTGGCTCGCGTCCCGGCGGGCATCGGTGAAACGGCGATCGTGCAGATCCGCAACCGCGAAATGCCGGTCAAAGTCACCAAACCTATTTTTGTTCGCGCCGGTAAGCCGGTCGCGCTTTAAATTTTGAAATCAGGTATCAGGAGAAAACAATGAGCAATGTGCCGAACGAACTGAAATACAGCAAAGAGCACGAATGGCTGCGTAAAGAAGCTGATGGCAGCTACACCGTAGGCATCACCGAACACGCACAGGAACTGCTGGGCGACATGGTATTTGTTGACCTGCCTGAAGTGGGCGCCACCGTTTCTGCCGGTGATGATTGTGCCGTTGCTGAATCCGTGAAAGCGGCTTCTGACATCTACGCCCCAATCAGCGGTGAAATCGTTGCGGTCAACGACGCGCTGAGCGACAGCCCGGAGCTGGTCAACAGCGAACCTTACGGCGAAGGCTGGATCTTCAAAATTAAAGCCAGCGACGAAGCACAGGTTGCCGCGCTGCTGGATGCTTCTGCCTATGAAGCACTGTTAGAAGACGAGTAATTTTTAAACCCCTCTCCCTGGTGGGGAGGGGAAACCATTTCAGGAATCACCGCTCATGACCCAGTCTTTACGTCAGTTAGAGAATCACGAAGCGTTTATCGATCGTCACATTGGCCCGGACGCGCAGCAGCAGCAAGAGATGCTGGAGACCGTCGGCGCGAAGACGCTCCCAGACCTGATCGCCAGCATTGTCCCGCAGGATATTCAGCTTGCTGAGCCGCCTCAGATTGGCGCCGCGGCGACCGAGTTTGCGGCCCTGGCAGAGTTAAAAGGCATTGCCAGCCGCAATAAACGCTTCAAAACTTACATTGGCATGGGTTACACCGCGGTACAAACGCCGCCGGTGATTCTGCGTAACATGCTGGAAAACCCAGGCTGGTACACCGCCTACACGCCTTACCAGCCTGAAGTTTCCCAGGGGCGTCTTGAAGCGCTGCTGAACTTCCAGCAGGTCACGCTTGACCTGACCGGCATGGATATCGCTTCCGCTTCTCTGCTTGATGAAGCTACCGCGGCAGCCGAAGCTATGGCGATGGCTAAGCGCGTCAGCAAGCTGAAAAACGCTAACCGTTTCTTCGTGGCCTCTGACGTTCATCCACAAACGCTGGACGTGGTGCGTACCCGCGCGGAAACCTTCGGTTTTGACGTCATTGTCGATGATGCGGCGAAAGTGCTGGACCATCAGGATGTGTTCGGCGTGCTGCTTCAGCAGGTGGGCACCACCGGCGAAGTGCATGATTACACGGCTCTGATTGCTGAGCTGAAACAGCGTAAAGTTGTGG
Organism: Enterobacter sp. TMH.L2; assembly: GCF_050847315.1. Lineage (NCBI taxonomy): Bacteria > Pseudomonadati > Pseudomonadota > Gammaproteobacteria > Enterobacterales > Enterobacteriaceae > Enterobacter > Enterobacter sp. TMH.L2. Next base: position 605,844 of record NZ_CP193791.1, read on the forward strand.
TCAGCGTAGCCGCAGATTTCATGACGCTGGTGATGCTGACCGCGCCGGGCAAACAGGGTGCGGACATTGTCTTCGGCTCTGCCCAGCGCTTCGGTGTCCCAATGGGCTACGGCGGCCCGCACGCGGCGTTCTTCGGCGCTCGCGATGAATTTAAACGTTCCATGCCAGGCCGTATTATCGGCGTTTCCCGCGATGCCGCTGGCCGCACCGCGCTGCGCATGGCGATGCAAACCCGCGAGCAGCACATCCGCCGCGAGAAGGCGAACTCCAACATCTGTACTTCCCAGGTGCTGTTGGCGAACATTGCCAGCCTGTATGCGGTCTTCCACGGCCCGGCTGGCCTGAAACGCATTGCAGGCCGCATCCACCGCCTGACCGACATTCTGGCCGCTGGTCTGCAGCAGAAAGGTCTGGTTCTGCGCCACAAACACTGGTTCGACACCCTTTGTGTTGAAGTGGCTGATAAAGCCGCCGTGCTGGCGCGTGCCGAAGCGCGTGAAATTAACCTGCGTAGCGACATCCTGAACGCGGTAGGCATCACTCTTGATGAAGCCACCACCCGTGAAGATGTTGTTGCTCTGTTCGACGTGCTGCTGGGCGATGCTCACGGCCTGGATATCGACAAGCTGGATCGTGACGTTGCCAACGACAGCCAGTCCATTCCGGCTCCGATGCTGCGCGACGACGAGATCCTGACCCACCCGGTCTTTAATCGCTACCACAGCGAAACCGAGATGATGCGCTACATGCACTCTCTGGAGCGTAAAGATCTGGCGCTCAACCAGGCGATGATCCCGCTCGGTTCCTGCACCATGAAGCTGAACGCCGCGGCCGAAATGATCCCGATCACCTGGCCGGAATTTGCCGAGCTGCACCCGTTCTGCCCGGCAAACCAGGCCGAAGGCTACCACCAGATGATCGCCCAGCTGTCCGACTGGCTGGTGAAACTGACCGGCTACGACGCGCTGTGCATGCAGCCGAACTCCGGCGCCCAGGGCGAATACGCTGGCCTGCTGGCTATCCGCCGCTACCACGAAAGCCGCAACGAAGGCAGCCGCAACATCTGCCTGATCCCAAGCTCTGCGCACGGTACCAACCCGGCTTCGGCGCAAATGGCGGGTATGGAAGTGATCGTCGTGGCTTGTGATAAACAAGGCAACATCGATCTGCAGGATCTGCGTGTTAAAGCCGAACAGGCGGGCGAAGCGCTCTCCTGCATCATGGTGACTTACCCGTCCACTCACGGCGTGTACGAAGAAACGATCCGCGAAGTGTGCCAGATCGTGCATCAGTTTGGGGGACAGGTTTACCTGGACGGCGCCAATATGAACGCCCAGGTGGGGATCACCACGCCGGGGTATATCGGCGCGGACGTTTCACACCTCAACCTGCACAAAACCTTCTGCATTCCGCACGGCGGCGGCGGCCCGGGCATGGGCCCAATCGGCGTGAAAGCGCATCTGGCTCCGTTTGTACCGGGCCACAGCGTGGTGCAGATTGAAGAGATGCTGACCCAGCAAGGCGCGGTTTCCGCCGCCCCGTTTGGCAGCGCCTCTATTCTGCCAATCAGCTGGATGTACATCCGCATGATGGGCGCGGACGGCCTGAAGAAAGCCAGCTCCGTAGCGATTCTGAACGCCAACTACATCGCGACCCGCCTGAAATCCGCGTATCCGGTGCTCTACACCGGCGCGAATGGCCGTGTGGCTCACGAATGTATTCTGGATATTCGTCCGCTGAAAGAAGAAACCGGCATCAGCGAGCTGGATATCGCCAAGCGCCTGATCGACTTCGGCTTCCACGCGCCAACCATGTCGTTCCCGGTAGCGGGCACGCTGATGGTTGAGCCAACCGAATCCGAAAGCAAAGTGGAGCTGGACCGCTTTATTAATGCGATGCTGTCCATCCGCAGCGAAATCGACCGCGTCGTTGCAGGCGAATGGCCGCTGGAAGACAACCCGCTGGTGAACGCGCCGCACACTCAGGATGAAATTGTTGCCGAGTGGGCGCACCCGTACACCCGTGAACTGGCGGTCTTCCCGGCAGGTCTCAACAATAAATACTGGCCAACCGTGAAGCGCCTTGACGACGTTTACGGCGACCGCAATCTGTTCTGCTCCTGCGTGCCGATGAGCGAGTACGAATAGTATTTACAGATTGAATCAAGGGCACTTCGGTGCCCTAAAGACTGCTGACAATCCTCTAGTGATAGTAGAAATGCTAGACGATTCGTCAAAAAAATAAGGAAAATCAATTTATTGATTTTCGGCTGATAATCACAAAGAGGAAAAAACCACGCTTTTTTCCTCTTTGTCATCAACCTTAAGGGCACTTCGGTGCCCTTTCTTGTTTCTGGAGAGTCACATGAAGATAGCTTTGGTCACCGGCGGCAGCCGGGGAATGGGTAAAGCAACCTCGCTTTTGCTGGCTCAGCATGGTTATAAAGTGGTGGTGAACTACCTCCGCAATAAGCAGGCTGCGGATGAAGTGGTCAAGACGATCATTGCCCAGGGCGGAGAAGCGCTGGCGCTGCGGGCGGATATTGCCGATGAGCTGCAGGTGATGGCGATGTTCGCCGAAATCGATAACGCATTTGGGCCGCTGACCGCGCTGGTGAATAACGCCGGCATCTTGTTCCAGCAATCGACCATTGAAAACCTTACGGCGGAACGTATCAATCGCGTGCTGACGACAAACGTTACCGGATATTTTCTCTGCTGCCGGGAAGCGGTGAAGCGCATGGCATGGCGTCACGGTGGGGAAGGTGGAGCCATTGTGAATGTCTCTTCTGCCGCGTCCCGCTTAGGCGCTGCTGGGGAATATGTTGACTATGCCGCGTCCAAAGGAGCCGTTGATATGTTGACCACCGGGCTGGCGGTAGAGGTTGCCGCGCAGGGGATCCGCGTAAACGGCGTGCGGCCCGGTTTTATTTATACCGAAATGCATGCTTCCGGTGGAGAAGCGGGAAGAGTTGATCGGGTGAAAACGGCATTGCCGATGCAGCGCGGCGGTCAGCCGGAAGAGATCGCGGAGGCCATTCTATGGCTGCTGAGCGAAAAGGCATCTTACGTGACCGGCACCTTTATTGATGCGGCAGGTGGGAAATGAGTTCGCTACGCCAGAAGAGGGTGAGACTGGCGTAGCGTCAGGCTTATTGCTTGCTCATGCTGTCTTTCGCCATACCGTCTTTGGCCATGCTGTCTTTGCCCATAGGGTCTTTGCTCATCCCGTCTTTCTTCATGCCATCTTTGGACATGCAATCTTTCTTCATGCCGTCTTTGTTCATGCCGTCTTTACAGGTGTGGGTCATTTTGCCCATGCCGTCTTTGGCCATGGAATCCTTGCTCATCGAGTCGGCAGCGTTAGCCCCGGCGATACCGAACAGCATGGTGGAGCACAGCAGGGCAGCGTAGATCTTTTTCATGATGTATTTCCTTGATTTTGCAGTGAGACAGAGAGTTAACTACCACCGAACCAGTTATAGCCCTGGTCTTCCCAGTAGCCGCCGGGGTAGCGATTGGTGACTTCAATGACCTGAATATGCTTCGGGTTCTTGTAGCCGAGTTTGGTAGGGATACGCAGTTTCATCGGGTAGCCATATTTGCGCGGCAGGACTTTGCCATCCCAGGTTAAAGCAATCAGCGTTTGTGGATGCAGCGCGGTGGCCATATCAATGCTGGTGTAGTAGTCATCCGCGCATTTAAAGCTGACGTATTTGGCTCGCAGGTCGGCGCCAATCCCTTTCAGGAACAGGGCAAAAGGGACGCCGCCCCATTTACCGATGGCGCTCCAGCCTTCGACGCAGATATGGCGGGTCACCTGGCTGACCTGCGCCATCTGGTGCAGCTGTGCCAGCGTCCACGGGCGCTTGTCGGTAATTAGCCCGGCAAGCTCCAGGCGGTAGCTGTCGCCGTTGATGTCCGGCGCCTCGTCCTCGCCGTAAAAGGCGTTAAACGGGAAGTTAGCGTCGATCATGCTTTCCGGGTAAACCGGTGCCAGTTGGCTGCCGTTAAACAGCCAGGCCTGAATGCGGTCGTTAAAACGTGAAATCTTGCTGAGCGAACTTTCAACCGTGGCGTTATCGCTGATATCGCAGCCGGTGAGCATCGCGATGCCGCCGAGCGTTAAGCTCTGCTTTAAAAAACGACGGCGGCCTTCCTGCGTGAGCTGCTTATTAATCAGCTGCGTCGCTTCTTTAATGATTTCGTTTTTATCGCTCATGTTTCTTCCTCAGCGGCCACGGAGCATGGCGAGCAACGTGCGGGGCACCAGCGCCACCATCAGCAGATGAATCACCACGAAACCGACCAGGGCGGACATGGCATAAAAGTGGATAAACCTCGCTGTGTCATAGCCGCCAAGCAATTCTCGCAGCAGGGCAAACTGCACGGATTTCCACACGACGAGGCCGGAAATAACCAGTAGCAGGCTATCGGCGATAACAAACAGATAGGCCGCCTTTTGCACCATGTTGTAATGGCTCAGGTCAGCGTGGGCTAATTTCCCCCGCAGCGCCGCAAAGGCGTCCTGGAAGAATTCGCGAGGCGATAAGGGCCAGTATTTCTGCTTAAAGCGGCCGCTGAAGAGATTGCACAGCAGATAAATCACGCCGTTGACCGCAAACAGCCACATCCCGGCGAAGTGCCACTGCAGCGCGCCACCCAGCCAGCCGCCGAGTGTCAGTTCGTTGGCAAACTGGAAATGAAACAGCGGAGAGGCGTTATAAATGCGCCAGCCGCTGGTGACCATAATCAGGATCGCCAGCGCATTCAGCCAGTGGCAGAGCCTCAGCCACAGTGGGTGAATGAGCGTTGGGGCGGTATGCAGCGTTGAGCTTTCCATCGTCCGGCTTCCTCGTGATTCGATGCAGCGAGTATTGGCCAGATTTGTTCCCCATTGCCTCACGCAAAGTTAAATTAAATGTGACAACTTAACCGACGCGAGTTGTGTAAACTTTGGCTATGCCAGCGTGTGGGGACAGACAAAGTGAATCAGGCAAAAAAAATACTGATCGTAGAAGACGACGAAAATATCGCCGAGCTTCTGCAGCTGCATTTGCGGGAAGAAGGCTTTGAAATTGTGCATGCCGCCGACGGCAATCTCGGCCTGGAAAAGCTCAGGCAGGGCGGCTGGGATGCGCTGATTCTCGATCTGATGCTGCCCGGCGTCGATGGCCTGGAGATTTGCCGCTTTGCCAGAAGCATGACGCGGTACACGCCGATTATTATGATCAGCGCCCGCTCCAGCGAAACGCACCGCGTGCTGGGGCTTGAGCTGGGCGCGGACGACTACCTGGCGAAACCGTTTTCAATGCTCGAACTGGTCGCCCGCGTGAAGGCGCTGTTCCGCCGTCAGGAGGCCATGAGCCAGAACCTCAAGATAGACGCCGGCACGCTGACTTTTGGCCCGCTTACGATTGATCCGCTGGCCAGAGATGTTCGGCTGAATCAGATGCCGATAGATCTCACCCCGCGTGAGTTTGATTTGCTGTACTTTTTCGCCCGCAACCCGGACAAAGTGTTTTCGCGGCTGCACCTGCTCAACCAGGTTTGGGGCTACCAGCACGAAGGCTATGAGCACACCGTAAACACCCACATCAACCGGCTGCGCATCAAGATTGAAGATAACCCGGCGGAGCCGAATTTTATCCGCACCGTGTGGGGTAAAGGCTATAAGTTTACCGCCCTGATACGTGAGTAACCCTATGCGAATTCTTACGCTTTCCCGCCGCCTGACGCTGGTTTTTGCCGTGTTGCTGCTGACCGCCTGCGCCTTTTTGGGCTGGCTGCAGGTGCGTACCAGCACGCAATACAGCCAGGCCGTGATTCAGCAACTTTCCGGTGACCTGGCGCAGCACATCAACCAGAGCTACCCTCTGCTCGGGCAGGACGGGCTGAACAAAGACTCGGTCCGCACGCTGTTCGACCATCTGATGGCCGTTAACCCCAGCGTGGAAGTTTATCTGCTGGATAAACAAGGCAATATCATTGGTGATGCAGCCCCGGATGGGCATATTAAGCGCCAGCAGGTCGATCTCGCTCCGCTACGGGCCGCGCTGAACGGCGGCAAATTCCCGCTTTATGGCGACGACCCGCGCAGCCTGGACGGGCAGAAAGTGTTTAGCGTGGCGCCGATGATGCGAGACGGCAAGCTGGAGGGCTATTTGTATGTGGTGCTGCTGGGGGAAACCTACAATCAGCTTGCCAACAGCGCTCAGTTTGATGCCGTTTTAAAGCTAAGCCTGTTTCTGCTCAGCCTGGTCTGCGTGCTGGGGTTGGTGGTAGGCGGCCTGGCGTTTCGCTGGATCACACGCCCGTTACGCGAACTTTCGCAGCACGTTAAGGCGCTGGAATCAGGAGGGATGGCCGAAATGCAGGCCATGGCGGCTCTGCCGCAAAATCCAGGAGGAGATGGGGATGAGCTGGCCCAACTGCGTCACGGGGTGATTGCTATGGCCGGGCGAATCTCCGAGCAGTGGCATAGCCTGACTCAGCAAGATCAGCTGCGGCGCGAGTTTATCGCCAATATCTCCCATGACCTGAGAACGCCGCTAACGTCGCTGCATGGTTACCTGGAAAGCCTCTCGGTCATGTCGGCTACGCTGAGCGAGGCGGAGAAAAAGCGCTATCTGGATATTGCGCTGGCCCAGAGTCAGAAGGTTGGGGCGCTGGCTCAGTCGCTGTTCGAACTGGCCAGGCTGGAATACGGGGTGGTGAAGCCACACAAAGAGAGCTTCTCCCTGAGCGAATTGCTGCAGGATGTGTTCCAGAAATTTGAGCTTCCGGCGCAAACTCGCCAACTTGAACTTTTAGCTGACATCCAGCCAGGACTGCCGCTAATTGAAGCCGATGTCAGCATGATCGAGCGTGTGTTGACCAATCTGTTGGACAACGCCATCCGCCATACGCCGGACAAAGGCATGATTTCAGTCCGGCTGTGGAAAGAGGTGGATAAAGTCATGGTGCAGGTCAGCGACAGCGGGCCAGGCATTCCGCAGGAGCTAAAAGAGGGGCTGTTTGTGCGGCCTTCGATTGTGAATCAATCCCGGCTCAGGGTTGGCGGGCTTGGGCTGATGATTGTGCGCCAGATGCTGCAACTGCACGGCAGCGACATTTCGCTGGTGGACCAGCCAAAGCGCGGGGCCTGCTTCCGGTTTGGGTTGCCCGTTTAAATAAAAAAGGCGCCATGAAGGCGCCTTTTGCTTATCAACGCTAAACCACCTCCTATGGAGGTGGTGATCGTTTAGAGATTCTCGCCATTGCTGGCGATCACTTCCTTGTACCAGTTGAAGCTCTTCTTGCGGGAGCGCGACATATCTCCAGTGCCGTCGTCGTGTTTGTTGACGTAGATAAAGCCGTAGCGCTTGCTGTACTGGCCGGTGGTAAACGACACGCAGTCGATGCAGCCCCATGGCGTGTAGCCCATCAGATCCACACCGTCGTAGGTCACGGCTTTTTTCAATTCCTCCACGTGAGCGCGCAGATAATCAATGCGGTAGTCATCGTTGATGGAGCCGTCTGCCTCTACTTTGTCGTAGGCGCCAAAGCCGTTTTCCACGATGAACAGCGGCTTCTGGTAGCGCTCATACAGTTCGCACAGCGCATAGCGCAGGCCAACCGGGTCAATCTGCCAGCCCCAGTCAGAGGCTTTGACGTGCGGGTTTGGCACGCTACCCTGGAAGCCGGAAAGCGCATCGCCGCTGCCGCCTTCGGCCTGAACGGCGTTCGTCATGTAGTAGCTGAACCCGAGATAATCACAGACGCCTTCGCGCAGGATCTGCTCGTCACCGGCTTCCATTTTAATGTTGAACTCGCGGCGTTCCCATTCGTTCAGTACATAAGACGGGTAATAGCCACGCAGCTGCACGTCGGTAAACACATAGCGTTCACGCATTGATTCTTGCGCAAACATTTGGTCTTCAGGCTTACAGGAGAAGGCGTACAGAGGCACCATGGCGAGCATGCAGCCGATTTTCATCTCAGGGTTGATGCGGTGGCCGATCTTCACCGCCATTGCGCTCGCCACAAACTGGTGGTGCAGCACCTGGTACATCACCTCTTCCGGGTTGTCGTGCTCAGTGTAAACCACACCGGAGCAGCAGTAGCCGAACAGCGGCGCGCGCCAGTTACGCTGGTTATTGATTTCGTTAAAGGTCATCCAGTACTTCACTTTGCTCTTGTAACGCTCGAACACGACTTCGGCGAAACGAACAAAGAAATCGACCACTTTTCGGTTGGTCCAGCCGCCGTATTCGGTCACCAGGTGGTGCGGCATTTCGAAGTGGGAGAGGGTGATGACCGGCTCGATATTGTATTTCAGCAGCTCATCGAACATATCGTCGTAGAACGTCAGGCCAGCTTCGTTAGGCTGCTGCTCGTCGCCGTTGGGGAAAATGCGGGTCCAGGCAATGGAGGTACGGAAGCATTTGAAGCCCATCTCGGCAAACAGCTTAATGTCTTCTTTGTAGCGGCCATGAAAATCAATCGCTTCGTGGTTCGGGTAGTATTTCCCGGCTTCGACCTGCAGAGTTATCTCGCGCGGGACGCCGTGGGCGCCGCCCGTCAGTACGTCACAAATGCTTGGGCCTTTACCGTCTTTGTTCCAGCCGCCTTCCACCTGGTGAGCGGCAACCGCACCGCCCCATAAAAAGTCCTTCGGTAACTTAAGTTGTTTCATATTCTTTCATCTCATTGTTAGCGCATGAAATAATGTGCGTAGGTTCACATCGTCGCGCTGAAAGTATTATTTCTGCTTTGGAGTCTAACAAATGAAAACGGATTGTCACGATATAACAAATAGCGTGAATTGTGATTTGTCACAAATATAAAACAAGGTGTTTTTTATAGCATTCTTTTTGCCAGGCGGCGGCCAATGGTTTCAAGAATATAAATAACGGGGATTTGTGTGGTGATGTCATACACACCGGCGATACGTACCGGTGGAATATGCCAGGAAATATTAAAGTCGGCTAATTTCGCCAGCGACGAGTTTTCATGGCTGGTGACAGACATCACTTTACAGTGGTGAAGGCTGAACTGGCTGGCAAAGCGCAGGATCTCCTCCGTCTCGCCGGAAACCGAAAGCACAATAGCCAGCGCGTTTCGTGCCATATCATTGGTGACCGGAAAATAAGGATCATCAATATGGTTGCTAAATTTACCAACGTTTGAGAAAAAACGTGCACCATATTTAGCTAAAGCACCGGATGTTCCCGCGCCAACAAAAATAATACGCTCGGAGGAGCAAATAATATCAACGGCGTGGTCGATTAAATTATCGAATTCTTCATTATTGGTACTTTTAAAAAAACTGATAATTTCGCTGCTGCCGAAATTAGCGGGCTGAGTTTCCGTTTGCTCCAGATATAATTTAAAACGAACGCGAAACTCGGAATACCCTTCACAGTTGAGTTTGCGGCAAAAACGTAACACGGTCGTGGTGGAGACTCCTGCGGCATCCGCCAGCTCTCGAATGGTCATGTACATGACTTTGTCTTTGTTTTTAATGACAAAGTTGTACACCATCATTTCGAGGCCGTTCAGGGTGGCGATTGCCGCATGGGTAAACATACTTTTTCTTCCTGCTGGTACGGTGCTTACGGATGACTGGAACTAACGCAGCCAGCCTTTCTCGTGCGCCCGATATAATTGACGCTCGACATGTTGCCACAATTCCGGCCAGCTTTCTCCCACCTGCGCATTGCGAGTTAATACCTGCTGCAGGGAAATATTATTCTCTCGCCAGCTCTGCCCTTCGTTATGCAGGTTAAGCAGAATAGGTAAAATGCGATCCAGCGCCCCGGCAAAGCGGGCGTCGGGCGTGGTGCCTGCCTCATATTCTTGCCACAAAGCCAGAAATTGTGGCCCCTGCGGCGCAGGCAACAAACCAAACAGACGCCGTGCCGCCGCCGCTTCTTTTTCGGCGATGGCTTCACGGGCCGCAATGTCATAAACCAGCACATCGCCAACATCGATTTCTACGATGTCGTGCAGCAGCGCCATTTGGATCACGCGCTGAATATTCACCTCTTTTTCGGCCCAGGGGGCGAGGCTCATTGCCGCCATAGCGAAGTGCCAGCTGTGCTCGGCAGAGTTTTCATGTCTTTCATGACCGATGATTTTGGTGCGACGCTGAACCAGCTTCAGCTTATCAATCTCCATCAGGAAATGGATAACCGCACTCATTTCACCAAATGCCTGTTGCATCGTATTTTCCCTGTTTTTTGGCTGTCGTTTGATTGTAAAAGAAATCCTCCAGGCTGACGAAGGGCGTCGTCACAGACGCTCACATATTTATTTTAGCTTACATGTGTTCACTGGAATCATTCTCAGTTAGGCTAGGAACGCTGCGTTATTCTTCTTTATCTCGGGAGGAGCCAGATGGCTCGTAAACCACTTGTCGCGCATGGATATTCTCTGGCAGAGGAAGTAGCCAATAGCATTAGCCACGGCATTGGGTTGGTGTTCGGTATTGTTGGCCTAGTGTTGTTGCTGGTGCAGGCGGTCGATGCCAATGCCAGCGCAACGGCAATTACCAGCTACAGTCTTTACGGCGGCAGCATGATCCTGCTGTTTCTCGCCTCAACGCTTTACCACGCTATTCCACATGAGCGGGCCAAGCGGTGGCTTAAAAAGTTCGACCACTGCGCCATTTACCTGCTGATCGCCGGCACGTATACCCCGTTTTTGCTGGTAGGGCTCAACTCGCCGCTGTCAAAAGGGCTGATGATTGTTATCTGGAGCCTGGCGCTGGCGGGGATCCTGTTTAAGCTCACCATTGCACACCGGTTTAAGGTGTTGTCGTTGGTGACCTATCTGCTGATGGGCTGGCTGTCGCTGGTCGTCATCTACCAAATGGTGGTCAAACTGGCACCGGGCAGCGTTACGCTGCTGGCGATTGGCGGTATTGTTTACTCGCTGGGGGTGATTTTCTACGTCTGCAAACGTATTCCGTACAACCATGCCATTTGGCATGGGTTTGTGCTGGGCGGCAGCGTCTGCCATTTCCTCGCGATTTATCTCTATATTCGTTAAAGCGTCTAACTCGCCAAAATCAAATTACTGAGCCCCGGTTTCGGGGCTCAGTGTTCGATTAATTTTCTTCCAGAGAATAGGGCAGTGGCTCCAGTGAGAGCTTGCTGTTTGCATCATCACGCACGCGCAAGACGCTGTTCGGTTCAAGATCGTTGTTCATCACCGCCTGCACAACAAGACGGCCATCTTCTAATCGTGAAGCGGCCAGCACGGTGCCGGTACGACGCCAGTTTTCACCCATCTGCAACTCAAGATCTTCGCCTGCTTCAGGCACGCGGCTTGCGCTCCCGGCCAGCAGCCAGAGTGCGCGTTTATTTGCCCCGCGGAACTTGGCTCGGGCAACCATTTCCTGGCCGGTGTAGCAGCCTTTTTTAAAGCTGATACCGCCCAGCGCCTGAAGGTTTGTTGCCTGTGGAATAAACTGAGCGCTGTTTACACTATCAATGACCGGCAATCCACCCTCGATATCCAGCGTCAGCCACTGCTGGCTATCATTACGCTGTGCTTCTTCACTGAGTTTTTCGGTTAACGTCTGAGCCGTTTCTTCGTCAGTGACAATCAGGAAGCGCTCCGCCGGCAGATTTAGCCACAACAGAGTTGTTGCGCCGTGCTGGACAACCTGAGTATCTTCATCCGGCAGCGTAGTGAAAACGGCTGCAAGCGCAGAACGCGCCTGGAAACCCGCCAACCCTAACAGGACGCTGGCGTCATCCGCATTGAAAGTGACTTTGGAGAAAACGGAATATTTCTTCAGCTCTGTAAGCTGGGCGTCACGCAGGTTGCGGCGCTCAATAAACGCAAAGCCTTCGCCCCGATGGAACAGACGCAGGTTACTCCACATCTTCCCTTTGGCATCGCAATGGGCGCAGAGCAGATGCTGGCCCGCGTCAAGTTTCGCGACGTCGGCAGTCACCTGACCCTGAAGATATTTCTCAGTGTCTGCACCCACGGCAGTCACGAGAGCCCAGTCGTCGAGCGTCATTAGTGTCAGCGGTAGACGGGCGGCGGCACTGGGCTGGCGAGGAGGAAACGGATTAAAAGCCATAACAAAGATCCCGGGTTATCCAACGGTTTAATTTCTCAATGGTAAAAGAGCCAGAGGGCAATGCAAGCAGTTTGATAACGCCATTCGTGCGTTTGCGTGTTGCCTCGGGGAATCTTGTGCAATCGGTGCTGTTACACGGGTTTGTGTGGGGAAAGCGCGCACAATGGAACATTCAGGTAATCCCGGTGACGAAAACACGTTACACTAACTCCGTACCCAACTTGATGGCTAAGCAGGAAAGTGCACATGGATATCAATAATAAAGCCCGAATTCACTGGGCATGCCGCCGTGGAATGCGCGAGCTCGATATTTCGATTATGCCGTTCTTCGAACATGAATACGAAACGCTCAGCGACAGCGACAAACAGCTGTTTGTTCGCCTGCTGGAGTCTGACGATCCAGACCTGTTTAACTGGTTGATGAATCACGGTAAACCAGCAGATGCCGAGCTTCAGCGTATGGTTGCCCTGATTCAGACACGGAATAAAGAACGTGGTCCTGTGGCAATCTGATCTCCGGGTTTCCTGGCGCGCGCAATGGATGTCGTTGCTTCTCCACGGCCTGGTGGCGCTATTCGTGCTGCTAATGCCGTGGCCGATGAGCTACACGCTGGTCTGGATGCTGCTGCTTTCCCTTGTGGTTTTCGACAGCGTGCGCAGCCAGCGCCGCATTCACGCTCGCCAGGGCGAAATTAAACTGCTGACGGATTTTCGTCTGCGTTGGCAGGGGCGTGACTGGGATATCGTCGGAAATCCATGGATGATTGACAGCGGGGCGATGCTAAGACTGCGTTGTGCCGGAAAGCATCGTTGCCAGCATCTTTGGCTGGCGGCTGACAGCATGGACATCGGTGAATGGCGCGATCTACGCCGCCTGCTGATGCAGCAACAGGCGAGCGGAAGCGGGCAGATTTAAGCGAAGCGTTCGGCCATTTCGCCAAGAATTTGCTCGCACCAGGTTTCAATGCGTTCGTCGCTCAGGTCGTACTGGTTGGTTTCATCCAACGCCAGGCCAACAAACAGCTGCCCGTCGGCAATGACCGGTTTTGGGCTGGTAAATTCATAGCCTTCTGTTGGCCAGTAGCCGATGAACTGTGCCCCGCGCGGTGCCAGCTTGTCGTGCAGCATGCCTAACGCATCCAGGAACCACTCACCGTAGCCAAGCTGATCGCCCATGCCGTAAAGCGCCACGAGTTTGCCTTCCAGGTTCAGGTCATCCAGCTGCGGCCAGACGGTTTCCCAGTCTTCCTGCAGTTCGCCAAAATCCCAGGTCGGTATGCCCAGGATCAGAACGTCATACTGCTCCATCATGGCCGGGGCATCGTCTTTCAGGTTGTGAAGCGTCACCAGTTCAGGACCAATAATGTCGCGAATTTTTTCGGCGGCCATTTCGGTGTAGCAGGTGCTGGAGCCGTAAAAAAGACCAATGTTCATAGCAATAACAACTCATTTTAATCGCGTGCAGATGGCCAAGTGTACCAGATCCCATTCGCCATCATGCATAATGGACACAATTCGCCAAATCAGGAGTGGAGCGTGGAGCAGGATAAGATCCGTATCGAACAGTTTCTGGATGCGCTGTGGCTGGAAAGAAATCTGGCCGAAAATACGCTCAGCTCTTATCGCCGCGATCTCACTATGGTGGCCGAGTGGCTGCAGCGTCAGCAACTCAGTTTTTTAACCGTTCAGGCTTCGGATCTCCAGTCGCTGCTTGCGGAGCGCGTCGAGGGCGGTTATAAAGCCACCAGTTCCGCGCGGTTGCTCAGCGCTATGCGGCGGTTATTTCAGTACCTGTATCGCGAAAAAATGCGGGAAGACGACCCCAGTGCGCTGCTTTCATCGCCCAAACTTCCCCAGCGTTTGCCGAAGGATTTAAGCGAGGCTCAGGTTGAACGGCTGTTGCAATCTCCGTGTGTCGATCAGCCTATTGAACTGCGTGATAAAGCCATGCTTGAAGTCTTGTACGCAACCGGGCTGCGCGTCTCGGAGCTGGTTGGGCTGACAATGAGCGATATCAGCCTGCGGCAGGGCGTGGTGCGAGTGATTGGTAAAGGCAACAAAGAGCGTCTCGTGCCGCTGGGCGAAGAGGCGGTGTACTGGATTGAAGAGTACCTGAAGTATGGCCGCCCGGAGTTGTTAAACGGGCAGTCTCTGGATGTGCTTTTCCCCAGCAATCGCGCACAGCAAATGACGCGGCAAACCTTCTGGCACCGCATTAAGCACTATGCCGTGCTGGCCGGTATCGACAGTGAAAAACTGTCTCCGCATGTGCTACGCCACGCTTTTGCCACGCACCTGCTGAACCATGGCGCGGATCTTCGTGTCGTACAGATGCTGCTGGGCCATAGTGATTTGTCCACCACACAAATTTATACACATGTAGCGACGGCGCGTTTACGCCAGCTGCATCAACAGCACCACCCTCGAGCGTGAGTGCTACAAGAGATAAAGGAATCCTCATGAAAAAAGGTTTTTGGCTGCTTTCGCTGCTGGCCGCTTCCGTTTCCGGTATTGCTCACGCGGATGACGCCGCTATTAAACAATCTTTGGCGAAGCTGGGCGTGCAGGGCGCAGAGATTCAGGCTGCACCGGTTGCCGGGATGAAAACTGTGTTGACCGATAGCGGCGTACTTTATGTCACCGAAGACGGCAAACATGTGATTCAGGGGCCGCTGTATGACGTGAGCGGCGCTCAGCCGGTGAACGTGACCAACCAACTGCTGATCGGCAAGCTGAACGCGCTGGAAAAAGAGATGATTATCTACAAAGCGCCGAAGGAGCAGCATGTGATTACGGTGTTCACCGACATCACCTGCGGCTACTGCCACAAGCTTCATGAAGAGATGAGCGACTACAACGCGCTGGGGATCACCGTGCGTTATCTGGCATTCCCTCGTCAGGGGCTGCAAAGCCAGGCCGAGAGCGACATGAAGTCTATCTGGTGCGCGAAAGACCGTAACAAAGCGTTCGATGCCGCAATGAAGGGCGGTGATGTGGCACCGGCAAGCTGTGACATTAACCTGGCTAACCACTACAACCTGGGCGTGCAGTTTGGCGTGCAGGGGACGCCAGCGATCGTGCTGAGCAACGGCAGCATGATCCCGGGTTATCAGGGGCCTAAAGAAATGAAACAAATGCTGGATGCCCACAAGCAGTTAATGAAAGCGGGTGGTTAATTTCGGGTGAAACAGCAAACGCAACTCCGCCGCCGGGTCGTTGACAGCTCGGTGGCGCTTCCGGCTACGCTGCCTCCTTTGTTACAGCGGCTGTATGCCAGCCGGGGCGTGCGTGGCGAACAAGAGCTGGAGCGCGGCGTAAAAGGGATGCTGCCGTGGCAACAGCTCAGCGGCATCGATCGGGCCGTGGTCATGCTTTATAACGCCTTTCGCGAAGGCTTGCGCATCATCGTTGTCGGCGATTTTGATGCCGATGGGGCAACCAGTACCGCGCTAAGCGTTCTGGCCCTGCGCAGCATGGGGGCTGAGAATATTGGCTACCTGGTGCCTAATCGCTTTGAGGATGGTTACGGGCTTAGCCCGGAAGTGGTCGATCAGGCCCATGCCCGCGGTGCGCAGGTGATCGTGACCGTCGACAACGGCATCTCATCCCATGCGGGCGTTGAGCGCGCCCATGCACTGGGGATCCCGGTGCTGGTGACCGATCACCACCTGCCAGGGGAAACACTTCCCGCTGCTGAAGCTATCATTAACCCGAATCTCGCCGACTGCGCATTTCCATCTAAATCCCTGGCTGGTGTCGGCGTCGCGTTTTATCTGATGCTGGCGCTGCGCACGCATCTGCGTGATAACGGCTGGTTCGAACAGCGTGGGTTGGCCATTCCGAATCTTGCAGAACTGCTCGATTTAGTCGCGCTGGGCACCGTGGCGGACGTTGTGCCGCTGGATGCCAACAACCGCATTTTGACCTGGCAAGGGTTAAGCCGCATTCGCGCGGGGAAATGCCGTCCCGGCATTCGCGCGCTGCTTGAAGTGGCTAATCGTGAGCCGCAAAAGATCGCCGCCAGCGATCTGGGCTTTGCGCTGGGGCCGCGCCTGAACGCCGCAGGCCGACTGGATGATATGTCGGTTGGCGTGGCGCTGCTGCTCAGCGAAAACATTGGTGAAGCGCGTATGCTGGCTAACGAGCTGGACGCGCTGAACCAAACGCGGAAAGAAATTGAACAAGGCATGCAGGTCGAAGCGCTGACCCTTTGCGAACAGCTGGAGCGCAGTAGCGAAGCCCTGCCTTACGGGCTGGCAATGTATCACCCGGAATGGCACCAGGGCGTGGTCGGCATTCTGGCCTCGCGCATCAAAGAGCGTTTCCACCGCCCGGTCATCGCGTTCGCGCCTGCGGGAGACGGCACGCTTAAAGGGTCCGGCCGTTCAGTTCAGGGGCTGCACATGCGTGATGCCTTAGAACGTCTGGATACGCTTTATCCGGGCATGATGCTGAAGTTCGGCGGTCATGCCATGGCCGCAGGCTTGTCGCTGGAAGAGGCTCGCTTTGAGGAGTTTCGCCAGCGTTTTGGCGACCTGGTCGGTGAGTGGCTGGACCCGGCGTTGTTACAGGGGGAAATCTGGTCCGACGGTCAGCTGTCCGCGCAGGAGATGACGCTCGAAGTGGCGGAGATGCTCAGAGACGCCGGGCCGTGGGGGCAAATGTTCCCGGAGCCGCTGTTTGACGGCAAGTTCCGTATTCTCCAGCAGCGCCTGGTGGGCGAGCGTCACCTGAAGGTGATGGTGGAGCCTGTCGGTGGCGGTCCGCTGCTGGACGGTATCGCCTTCAACGTGGATACCACCCGCTGGCCGGACAACGGTGTGCGCGAAGTTGAGCTGGCCTACAAGCTGGACGTGAACGAGTTCCGCGGCAACCGCAGCGTGCAGCTTTTAATCGATCATCTCTGGCCGATATAGCCCGCATTCTCGACGCTGCTGCAGCGTTAATTACTTGGCTATATGTCAGGGAGAATGCTACAAAATGCGGCGTAAATCCGGTAAACTTTCCGGTTTACGACCGCATTTCGTCTTCTGAAATCAACATAAGAAATTACGCATGTTTGAAATTAACCCGGTAAAAAGCCGCATCCAGGACCTCACAGAGCGCAGCGACGTTCTTAGGGGGTATCTTTGACTACGATGCCAAGAAAGAGCGCCTCGAAGAAGTAAACGCCGAGCTTGAACAGCCCGATGTCTGGAACGAACCTGAACGCGCACAGGCGTTGGGGAAAGAACGTTCCTCATTGGAAGCCATCGTCGACACGTTAGATCAGATGTCTCAGGGCCTGGAAGATGTCTCCGGCCTGCTGGAGCTGGCGGTAGAAGCCGACGATGAAGAGACCTTTAACGAGGCCGTTGCCGAGCTGGATGTGCTGGACGCCAAACTGGCGCAGCTTGAATTCCGCCGCATGTTCTCTGGCGAGTACGACAGCGCCGACTGCTACATCGATATTCAGGCAGGCTCAGGCGGTACGGAAGCGCAGGACTGGGCGAGCATGCTGGAGCGTATGTACTTGCGCTGGGCAGAAGCTCGCGGTTTCAAAACCGAAATTATTGAAGAGTCTGAAGGCGACGTGGCGGGCATCAAGTCCGTGACCATTCGCATTCAGGGCGATTATGCCTTTGGCTGGCTGCGTACGGAAACCGGCGTTCACCGTCTGGTGCGTAAGAGTCCGTTTGACTCCGGTGGCCGCCGCCATACCTCGTTCAGCTCCGCGTTTGTTTACCCGGAAGTGGATGACAACATTGATATTGACATCAACCCGGCGGACCTGCGCATTGACGTTTATCGCGCATCCGGTGCGGGTGGTCAGCACGTTAACCGTACGGAATCTGCGGTACGTATTACCCATATTCCAACCGGCACCGTGACCCAGTGCCAGAATGACCGTTCTCAGCACAAGAACAAAGACCAGGCGATGAAGCAGATGAAGGCGAAGCTGTACGAGCTGGAAATGCAGAAAAAGAATGCTGAGAAGCAGGCGCTGGAAGACAACAAATCGGATATCGGCTGGGGCAGCCAGATTCGTTCTTACGTCCTCGACGACTCCCGCATTAAAGATCTGCGCACCGGGGTTGAAACCCGCAACACGCAGGCTGTGCTGGACGGCGATCTGGACAAATTTATCGAAGCAAGTTTGAAAGCAGGGTTATGAGGAACCAACATGTCTGAACAACAAGCACAGGGCGTTGACGCAGCAGCCGATCTTAACAATGAACTGAAAGCGCGCCGTGAGAAGCTGGTAGCTCTGCGTGAGCAGGGTATCCCATTCCCGAACGATTTCCGCCGCGATCACACCTCAGACCAACTGCACGCTGATTTCGATGCGAAAGAGAACGAAGAGCTTGAAGACCTCGGCGTTGAGGTAAGCGTGGCTGGTCGTATGATGACCCGCCGTATCATGGGTAAAGCGTCCTTCGTGACCTTACAAGACGTTGGCGGCCGTATTCAGCTGTATGTCTCCCGTGATGACCTGGCGGAAGGCATCTACAACGAGCAGTTCAAAAAGTGGGACCTGGGCGATATCCTGGGCGCGCGCGGTAAGCTGTTTAAAACCAAAACCGGCGAGCTGTCCATTCACTGTACCGAACTGCGTCTGCTGACCAAAGCGCTGCGCCCGCTGCCGGACAAATTCCACGGCCTGGCCGATCAGGAAACCCGCTATCGCCAGCGTTATCTGGACCTGATCGCTAACGAAGAGTCCCGCAATACCTTTAAAGTGCGCTCTAAAATCATGGCCGGCATCCGCCAGTTCATGGTGGGCCGCGACTTTATGGAAGTTGAAACCCCAATGATGCAGGTGATCCCTGGCGGCGCATCCGCTCGTCCGTTTATCACGCACCATAATGCGTTGGACATCGACATGTACCTGCGTATCGCGCCAGAGCTGTACCTGAAGCGTCTGGTGGTGGGTGGGTTCGACCGCGTCTTCGAAATCAACCGTAACTTCCGTAACGAAGGCATCTCCCCGCGCCATAACCCAGAGTTCACCATGATGGAACTCTATATGGCTTACGCGGACTACAAAGATCTGATTGAGTTGACCGAATCCCTGTTCCGTACTCTGGCTCAGGACGTGCTGGGCACCACCGAAGTGCAGTATGGCGAAGAGACCTTCGACTTCGGCAAACCGTTTGAAAAGCTCACCATGCGTGAAGCTATTAAAAAGCACCGTCCAGAAACCGACCTGGCCGATCTGGATAACTTTGACTCTGCGAAAGCCATCGCGGAAAGTATCGGTATCAAAGTTGAGAAGAGCTGGGGCCTGGGCCGCGTAGTGACCGAAATCTTCGAAGAGGTTGCGGAAAGCCACCTGATTCAGCCGACCTTCATCACCGAATACCCGGCAGAAGTCTCTCCCCTGGCGCGCCGTAACGACGAAAACCCGGAAATCACTGACCGCTTTGAGTTCTTCATCGGTGGCCGTGAAATCGGCAACGGCTTCTCCGAGCTGAATGATGCGGAAGACCAGGCGCAGCGTTTCCAGGACCAGGTTGATGCGAAAGCGGCAGGCGACGACGAAGCGATGTTCTTCGACGAAGACTACGTCACCGCGCTGGAGCACGGTCTGCCGCCAACGGCGGGTCTGGGTATCGGTATCGACCGCATGGTTATGCTGTTCACCAACAGCCACACGATCCGCGACGTTATCCTGTTCCCGGCTCTGCGTCCGACTAAGTAACGCCCTCATTCCCCTCCGTAAGGAGGGGGATTTTCCTCAAGTTCATCAACGTTTCCGGGGCCTGGTTTGCGCAAGGAAAGCATTTTAAAACGCTGGCACATCACCGCTTTCATTATCATGACGAGCCTGATGCTGACGGCCTGCTCCTCCTCAAAACCAGCCAAAAGTACCCGAAACGAAGGCACGTTTAGCGGCGCGGTTTACACCGTTAAGCGCGGCGATACGCTCTCAAAAATTTCCAGAATGACCGGCAGCAGCGTGGGTGACCTCGCCCGACTGAACGGGATCCCTGCGCCTTATACTATCCAGGTGGGCCAGCGTATTCGGATCAAAGGCTCAGGCTCTGCAAGCCGGCCGAAAAACACCGCCATGGCCAAAAACACCACTGCGCCAGCTCGTTCGCAAAACACGACCATAGCAAAGGTGGCGCCGCCGCCGGTGGGAGCACGCTGCTGGTTGTGGCCGACGAAGGGCAACATTGTTGAACCGTTCTCCAGCAGCGACGGCGGCAATAAAGGCATTGATATCTCAGGCTCTCGCGGGCAGCCTATTTATGCTTCCGGCGCGGGAACGGTGGTTTATGTCGGTAACCAGCTGCGCGGCTACGGCAATCTGGTGATGATCAAACACAGCGAAGAGTACATCACCGCCTATGCCCACACCGACACGATGCTGGTTAATACCGGAGAGAAAGTGAAGGCAGGGCAGAAAATTGCCACGATGGGCAGCACTGGGGCGGATTCGGTGCGTTTGCACTTTCAGATTCGCTACCGGGCCACAGCAATTGACCCTCAGCGTTACCTAAAACCGTCGTGTTAATTTAAAAAGTGCTTGAAAAACCATCACCTGGACACAAAGGCACTTGCCAGCGAGTGCTGAAAGTCTATAATGCGTAACGCACCTCAAAGCGGGCGTAGTTCAATGGTAGAACGAGAGCTTCCCAAGCTCTATACGAGGGTTCGATTCCCTTCGCCCGCTCCAACCTCCTTAGAATATAAAGAAACTTTTCTTCAGACAGTGAATCAGTCTCGCTAAAGCAGATACAACTTTCACTGCCCATTTTTCTTCGCCAGTACTTGTTGCGTGATTGTGACCCTGACCCAAAATCCTGCTCCATTCAGAAACAGAATTCCGGCATGATAATGACTCCCTGAACGGAGGTGGTGCCGATGAAAAAGTCACGATTCACCGAAGAGCAGATTGTCTTTGCCCTGAAACAGGCCGAACCGGGTACGAGCGTGCCCGAAGTTTGCCGTAAGCTGGGTATCTCCGATGCCACGTTTTACACCTGGCGAAAAAAATACGGCGGGATTTCCCCTTCTGAGCTGAAGCACATGCGGCAGCTTGAGGAAGAGAATCTCAGGCTGAAGAAGCTGGTAGCCGATCTGAGCCTCGACAAGTCCATGCTGCAGGATGTGCTGGAAAAAAAGAACTGACGCTGGCGTGTCTGCGTGAATGGGGCCGGGATTTGCAGGCACGTTACGGGGCCAGCGAGCGGCAGATCTGTTTTGCACTACGGATCAGCCGCAGCGCTTTCCGCTACCGTGCTGTGGCGGCAGACGACAGCGCGCTCCGCCTGCGTATCAGGGAGATCACTGAAACCCGGGTCCACTATGGCTACCGCAGAGTTCACGTCATGCTCAGGCGGGAAGGCTGGCGGGATAATCACAAACGCATTTACCGGCTCTATCGCGAGAAGGGTCTGTCCCTGCGCCTCAAACGCCCGCGCCGAAATAAATCGGCACAGCGGCGACAGCCCCAGCCTCAGGGGTTGTATCCGAACTATGTCTGGAGCATGGATTTTGTATCTGACGCCTTATTTGACGGGCGTCGGCTACGTCTGCTGACGGTCATTGATCTCTACACGCGCGAATGTCTGGGGATTTGCGTGGGTCAGAATCTGCACTCAATGGAGGTCGCAGAGATGCTGAACGCCATTGCACTCAGACGTCCCTTACCACAATGGCTGAAAACCGATAATGGCTCTGAACTTGCAGGGAAAATGCTGTACAAATGGGTGTACGAAAGAGGGATCCGCATCGACTTCTCACGACCGGGAACGCCCACGGACAATACGACCGTGGAGTCGTTCAACGGCAGACTGCGGCAGGAGTGCCTGAACGAAAATTGGTTCATGTCGCTTGAGGATGCCCGGTGCAAAATCGAAGCCTGGCGCATACACTATAACCAGAGACGTCCTCATTCTGCGCTGGGCTGTATGATCCCGTCCGAATTTGCTGAAAAGTCTGCCGGTTGCCAGAACATGCAACCAACATGAAGCCGGTTATTCCTGATTATGACTGGAGCATATTCGGGGTCAATCTTACTTTAGGCCAACAAGTCAGTCATCATAGAAAAGGGGGCAGTGTAGTGAATTAAATTTCGTGATTTAAAATAATGATGTTACACCAATAGCTTTCAATAATATTAACTGTGATCTCTTACTGATTGACTGCACTATCCTCCACGCAGCAGAGCGTAAATAACAAATTAAAAGTATATTGATTCAATTGCGTATCATTAGATATTAAAGAAACGTAAAATATTGACGCGTACAGAAACATCCAGTAACTTGATTGAGGTGTATGATGGTATCAATTTTACTTTTAAGGATAAATTATGAGCGCATGGAAAAAAACTAACGTACGCATTTTGTTGTGGGCGACTTTCATTGGTGGTGCGATAAGCTCATTAGTTAAATCAGGTACTGAAGTTAATATGCCACCTCGTCTCGCAGGGGAAGTTTCTCCTCCCGCGTTGAACATTGATGCCTGGTTGGGCTGGCTGGGGGTTAACTCGCACTCGATGGATTACATATACCAAGGAATTACTATTCCCGGTGCTGTAATGCTCTATCATTGGCTATTTAGTTTTATCTTTGCTGGCATTTATATTTTACTCTCAGCTTATGTGCCAAAAGTTAGACTTTGGTATGGTGCGGCTTATGGAGTCATCATTACGTTTGTTATGCACGGATTCCTTATACCTGCACTGGGTTTCCGTTATCCAGTTTACCTTGGCGGAAAAACTGGTTGGCTGTGGAATTTGAACGGTTACGAATTCTGGAGTGAACTATTAGGGCATATTTGTTGGTCTGTATCAATTGAGTTTAGCCTCATTGCAGTATTGGCAATTTTTTCTCGGCCTATTATTGGTGTATGGACGAAAGATATCGTTAAGTAAATATATTTGGCAGGCTTAGGCCTGCCAAGGATAGATTTTTACAGTATGGTAGTGGGGTTTTATTATTGTACGAGTGAAAATGTTTCCAGAACTATAGTTACCCAGCCAAGTGTGTTTTTGTTAGTTTAGTTAAAGTGAGTTATTTTAAAGTTAACAGCTTGCATTTAATCTCTTTGAAGGGGTGTCAGTTTAATCAAATCTTGTTTTTATCTTTTTTACGAAGAATGATTTTCCGCATGTCCCAAGGTTAATATTCAAAATTAACGAATTTCAATTTATTTAACTAGTTTTTTTTCAATTTTCGTAACTTTCAAAAAATTAAATGTAAATTGATATTGTTGCATATACATATCTAAATATGGCTATATGAAATATATCCTTTGATTTTTTTAGTCTTATCCTGCAAGGGGGGTGTAACTTCCGCTGTAATAAAGTAATTTCCTGAAAACAGATCTCATTTGTAGCCCTTGAGTAGTAATTAATTTCTTTTTTTTCTAATTTGAAAATTGGCATCATTTATTTGTGAAGGCGCGCAGTCTGGAGTCTGAATATTGATGTGGATCATTAATTATATTTTTTTGTGTAAGGAGCGATTTTTATTTTGCAATTAATTCAGCATATCAATTTTTTTGTTTTAACCACTTTAAGTATACGGCGATTAATTTATTATAAAATACTGGGTATCTACAGAACTATAGTTCACTAGCGCAACAAACTTTATTGGCCTGTGATGCTAAATAATAAATTATAATTATTATTTAATGTTTTTACTTTTTGTGCTGTTGTTTGCTATTGATTTTTATGTAAATAGATGAGAGTGTTCACGCTCGTCAATATATGAAACAGTTATTAAGTAGTTGTGTGATTTTATTGTATAATGAGGATGAAGGATGATTTTAATTACCAAACATGTTGAAAAAGGTTTTGAATATGGAGCTGAAATTAAAGGTTTACAACAGAATACAGCATCTCTATAAAGTTATCTCAAGAGATAGTCTATTTATTCCTGCAGTTGAAACGCATTGTAGGCTTATGATTGAAGAGTTCAAGAAAGATAGGTTATATTATAAATATATATTTAGTAATAATCGCTTTGTCATTTCGACTGTGACTGCATCTGTTTTTTTTAATAAGGATGAAGCTTTTTTGTCTGACGTTGTGAGCGAGTGTTTGACTACGGGGTTGGTTAGTCATAATACAATTACATCTTTGTTGTTGTTATTTAATGTTAGTGGAAGGATTTCACTTAGGGAGAGTGATAATGACAAAAGGAAAAAAAGTTTTAAGATAACAAGAAAAGGTAGGTTAGATATTATAAAATTGTTGAACACAATGGTTCCTGCACTAAGCTTGATGTTTGAAGGCCCATATAATCCTAAGATTATATCTGATGATCAGATTTCTGTTTTTTTTAAATCATACGCAAAAATCCACAGATCTTCACTATTTATTATTAATTTTGTCAATGATTTGGATGTTTTTATTTCAAAAGATTCAGGCCATATGATTCTTGTTTATCTCTATATGCTTGCCATAGAGGATAATAAGCCAAAAGCGATATTAAGCTTAGTATCTAAAGAATGTGGTGTTTCTAGAACGCACTTGAGAAATATACTAATTGCGGCCGAAGAAATAAACATGCTCTCTTTTAACAAAAAAACTGGTGAGATAACTATTTATGAGTCTTTTGTTAAAATGTTTACTTCGTATATGGCTTATTACTTTTCTTTCGTGCAGTTTGGGCTGGAAGGCGGGCATCTTTCAGACAATGCTGATTAAGTCTGTTCTGGCTATTATTATAATGACTCATCTCTGTATGATTTTTTTAGGTTGGCGCCTCCAGAGAGGCGCTTTAGAGTTCTACCGTATTCCTTCTTGTCAGAAGGCGTATTTCACTCCCAGCATACCCTGAGTGTCCCGGTAACTACCTGACCCCATCTGTTGCGCCACGTTGCCCCATGCGCTCAGATTTTCGCTTATGTGGCCCTCAACACCAGTTTTTAGCTCTGCCACATTGCGTTGCCCCTGAAGATATGCACTGCTTTCACCCATCTTCACGCCATAATCCTTCGCGGTATAAACCCAGTTTGCTTCCACAAAAGGTTCAAACTGACGGAAGGAACCTTTGTCATGATGGCTCTGTCCGGTCATTGACAAGCGTACACCCAGGCGTGTCTGGACGTTATCACTTCCCCTGCCTTCCACTTTCGTACCGTTGACTTCCGTGTGATTATCGGCTTTCACGCCGGACCATAGCACCTGTGCCTGGGGCGTTATGTAAACGTTGTTTTCCATTCCGCCGGAGGTTCTGTATGAACCCGTATGGAAAACATACCCCGTTTCCAGTGACGCGCTCAGACCTTTTGATTTGTACTTCTCATACGCCAGTTCATCACCTTTAACGGAGTTATCGAACCAGTTCCATGCCATCCAGCTGTCTGCATACAGGCCGGTTTTGTCCTTCGAATTCTGGTGCCAGGTGCTGTAGACACCAGCGCTGTAACCCCACACAGAGCCTTTTGAGTTATAACCGGACAAAGTGTTACGGGAATTACTGTACTGTTTACCGTAGCCGCCCATCAGACCAAGATGCCACGCATCGTCGTTGCCGGTGCTGCCGTTGAAGATATCTGCCCCCATCTGGAAGACTATCCGGTTTGCGGCGTATTTTGACTGACCGTCCGAGACATGTCCTTCCGTATGGCCCCCCACAGAGCGTACCCACAGACTACTTTCGTGACGCTCTCCGGTGGCCAGGTTTGTGTATATCATGCCACTTTGACGGTCTTTGAGACGCATGTTGAACATTGTTGCGGCTGCCTGAAGGTTGGCGGCGTAATTTCCTCGCTCAGGACGATAAGTGTGTCCGGTATCGGCATTGTTATGAGTTCCATTACTATTACCGTTATTATCGTTATTGCCGTTATTATCGTTATTGCCGTTATTACCGTTATTACCGTTATTACCGTTATTACCGTTATTACCGTTATTACCGTTATTGCCGTTATTACCGTTATTACCGTTATTACCGTTATTACCGTTATTATTTTCACTCTGACTGGTGAGATACCAGTTATTGTTATTCATGCCGGAAGGGGTACCCTGCTGGAGATGATACTCATAACTGCCGGCTACAATTCGCCCTTTCTGAATAAAGGCACCGGAGGCGGAGTTACCGGTGGAAATAACTTCAATTCCCTCCAGGGTCTGTGCCCCGATACCGCCTTCGTTGGCGACCCTGATGTAGGTGGTGCCGGAAGCATTCCCGCTGATGGTCAGCTTATCTGTCAGGCTGTCATCGCCACCCAGCACAGTTCCGAGAGAAACTGTACCGCCATTTCCGGTCCAGTCGCCTTCCACGGCCAGGGTCTGGCCCGCATTAGTGGCTCCGTTATTAATCATTACCAGTCCGCTGTTAATCATGTCACCGTACAGTGTTACTGCTTTCGGCAGTGCATCTGCGCCGGTATCATTAATTAATACGGTACCACTGTTGTTCAGTGTGGTGACGGTCTGGCTGTTGCCGCTGAGATTAAGGGTCGCACCTTCAGCTACCGTCACACCGGAGGTGGAGGCAAAAGTATCCTCAACACCGGTTTTAAGTGTGCCGCGGCTGACCGTAGTAGTACCTGTGTAGGTATTGGTGCCAGTCAGTATGAGGGTGCCGTCACCCTCTTTGGTCAATGTCTTACCGTCCCATACACCATCGGCACCATTGATATTATCGGCAAGTATTGTGCCTATGTTGAGTACTGCTCCGCCTTTAAGGTCAAAGGTTCCATAGCCATCACCTGCGGTATTGTTCCACCGCAGGCTGTAGATGATGGAGTTTCCATCATCTGAAAGAGACATCTTTGCGTAGTCTGTTGCGGCCTCTGTCAGCAGCTCGTTGATAACATTCCCTGATATAAATCCGCTAATGCCTGAGGTGGTGGTGGCCAGTGTGTAGGTGTTCTGCTGCCATTCACTGATATTTCCACGCAGGGTAACGGTACTTTCCAGAGAAACCGAATCTGCCTTTAGCACAGAGTCCCAAGTGGGGTTATTGAAGGTGAGCGACGTGTTCCTGGCGAAAGAGGCTTGCCCCGTTAGGGTGAGCATCTTACCGGAGAGTGTTAAGCTGGTATAAGCATTCGCCGTCAGATTTCCGGTAACTGTCGTGGCGTCATCGCTGGCAATGGAGAGGGTATTGAAAGTGTCGGTTTCTGAAAGAACGATGTCACCGTTGATCTCTGAACCAGATTTAAGGATCAAATAATTATCATTGCTGGTTAAACGAATTGCCGCACCGCCCGTTCCGCTAGTACCATTGGTTCCACCGTTCCCGTTACCCGCGTTACCACCTGCACCCCGATCAATAGTTCCGTTGTTAATAATAGTCAGGTTGCCTCCAACTAAGGCATCGCCACCAATACCACCATTACCACCTATGCTCGTATCTGTAGTTGAACCTGAGCCACCTTTACCGCCACTACCGCCGCTAATCCTTCCATTATTGACGATGTTAAGGTTATCGCCACTTATACCTGCGCCTCCAGAGCCTCCTTCACCTCCGTCACCAGGTCCCGACCAACCCCATTCGTTTAGGTCCACGCCGCCCGTGCCACCGGAACCACCATTACCCCCCGAAATTACGCTATCGTTAAGGATGGATAGATTCTTACCGGCGATAGCTGTACCTCCCGAGCCTCCTGCGCTGGCGATCTGAATACCAAGAACATCACCACCACTACCGGCTTCCCCACCCGCTAGCACTCCACCTGTGTTATTGTTGATAGTAAGGTGATTCCCAGATATTGCATTGCCTCCTGCTCCGCCAGAACCCATGGTGAGATATCGACCGGTGCCTCCACCCGCATCGCCGCCGTTACCGCCCGTTAGTATTGCACCATTATTAAATATAGTAGCTGTCGATATGCTGACTGCGTCCCCCCCATTACCGCCATTACCGCTTTCAGAACCATTGCCCATTGCTATGGTACCTGCCCCTCCAATCCCCCCAGCTATATTAGCGTCAGTAATGCTGATGGGGTTATCCTCAGGTTTAAAAGTACTGGTCGTAAATTCATAAGATGATGAACCATCTGATCCATTGATTCCATTCGATGAGTCAACACCGTTACTGCCTTTATTTGACTGGAGGAAATAGGTCACTCCATTCCCAAGTAGTGTTATGTTTTTTGTTTCAGCGACTGATGAACTATTAATTCCGCCTAAAAAAAAGACAATAGAGAAAATCACTTTTTTTTTCTTATGTGAACGGCTCAATTCCCCACCAGCCATCCAGGCTCGCTGAGTTGAATTCCATGCGAGGTGATATCTATGGTTCACTTGGTTTCCTCTTAGGTTATGAATTGAAAATAAAAATTTGAAATAAACGTCGATATCTGGAGAGGGAAAGATGGCAGGAAAGCACACACCAATCCTTATTTTATTTCTCGGGAATTATATGTCTAAAGAAAATCTTTTTTTCTTATAATAATAACTCATGGAGTATCCCTACTATTAAATCCATTAAAAAAGTATCATGAATTTCTTACATGCCGGGAATGCCCGGCAATCCTCGGTTACGTTCATTCACAAACTGTAAAAATGCCAGTTGCCGTAGTCCCGTCTTCTCAAGAATTTTTTTTCGGTGCGCGTAGAGTGTTTTGACCGGTTTTCCTGTCATGCGGGAAAGTAACGGTAGGCTAACCCCGGATAAAAAAAAGGGGAGCATGCGACGCTCTGTGAATGTCAGTCTTATGCTTTCGACGCGGGTGCTTTTTCCCAGAGCGTGTTGTCCTGACTGACGCAAAGCGAACTGTAATGAGGTAATATCCTGTCGCTGACTAAGGCTAAGGCATCTCTGGTTTGCAAATGGACATAATCTCCCGCTCTCATCACACGTCAGCCAGATCCGAACTGCATCAGGACGAAGGGCATGAAGAGCGTTCAGAGCCGTCCATTCTCCCCGAAACACAATCCGGCTGTCCACAGCAAGAATTATACGTCCTGCAACCTCGATTTCTGGAGGAATATATCGCGAACTGAACCCCACCCGTAGACAAACCATCTCGGGCAACAGCGCGGTAAGGCCCGTGTATAACCAGCAATTCTCTGTCAATACAATCAGTAGCACTTCATTGTTCATGTCTCTCACCGTTTCATGTAAACAGGTATTCCGTTATGCGGGAAACGCATTTTCTCTGATAGTTTTTTTCTGTATACGTAGGCTGTACTGATACTGGTGCCGAGAATGCAGGCTATATGTTTCATGCTGACGTCTTGTGCTAATAAAGTCAGAGTTCGATACTCAGGCAGGGTGAGTGCGCCAGCACTATAATTTGCAGCAGTAATTTTTCCATTATCGGGTATTCGGCGTATACTATTTGCCAGTCGTTCAAGTCCACTGTCTGAGGATAAAACTGCATGTACATTGGCAAATTCGGTCAATAATAAGAGTGACAAAGGATATAACGTTGGGCTAGAGATAATAACGATGCTTTTTATATTCAAAATCTGAGGCTGTGTTATAAAGTCATAAAATGTAGATTCATCAAGATTAACAAAGTAAAGATTTTTTCTGCCCGCTATCTCAGCAATTGCCATGATTCCCTTTCCAAAAAAAGAATCATTTTCCGGCCAGTAACCACACTTATCCATGTGAGTCTCCTGCGTGACATTAAAAAGCACGTTATTAATTATGACCAAAAAAAGAATGCCAACCAATGAAAAACACAAATTCAGACAGGCCCACAGTGTAGTTTACATTGATTTCGCACCGACTCAGAGGTTGTAGCGAAATAGTATACACATAACAACAAAATAGTCAAAAACGATCAATTATCTTTTTGTGATAGGCTTGGGCTATCAGAGGAATGCAATTGATCGATTCATCCTATTTTAATCAAGCGTGAGGTCGCAGATATCAAGGATGCTTGGATAAATAAGCCAAAAGAACCGTCAGTAAATACGCCAGACAAGCACATATTAAAGAAACTTAAATTAATGGAACATTTTTGTATTTATCACCTTGCGTGAGTATCAGCCTGTTAACTTTAAAAAAATGGATATTTGAGCAACTTTGTATTTATGATGGTGTTTTATTCTTTGTGAACGCCAATGAGCCATATGAAAACAATATCACCCAGGCCATTTCAGTTATGGATGACCCTTGCCGGAGCAACGGTGATGCTCTGTATTATTCTTATATGCTCGGGTTTGTGGATGCAGTACCGCGCAATGACTGCTGGTGTGAGCGGTATACTCAGGCTTACTGATGAATACTATCAACCAGCATCCGCCACGCTTAGTCGGATTAGTGAAGCAGGTGCTCATGACTGCGAAACAATCCTGCCGTTGCTGACATCTCTGGCAACGCTAACACCTTACACCAGGAGCGCGGGGATCATTTCAGGCAAGACAATAATCTGTTCCTCCTTCAGCGGAAATAAATCCTGGCCTGTTAAAAGCATTTTTCCGGATGTGAGTGTGTCTGACGGGAATATGCCGGCAGTGGCCTCATCAATCTCGATGAACCCCGGCCACGGCGACTCTGTGATTGTCTATACCCGGATGCTGAAGGAAAATATTTACGCCTATACGGTACTGGACACCCGTTACATGCGGGAGCTGATTAAGGTGATGGCCGGTAATACCCACCTGAACTACGCACTACAGGCAGGGCACGGGCGGTCTGTCACCCTGGGGGGGCCCCGGGGTGACCACGAAGTTCTTACCTCGCTACAAATACAGGCAGGTGATATCAGGGTGTCGGCTTATTCGACCCTCCGTAGCTGGCTGTACTTCAGTACTGAAGGCATCCCGATAATTCTTCCTGCATTTCTTTTATTTTCATTCCTGTCAGGTACTTTCTGGAAACGATGGCATGCTGCTCGTATTTCCCCTGCATCCGTGATAAGCAGGGCAATAACAGAAGGAGAGTTTTTTGTCTGCTATCAGCCGGTCTGTGATATTTCAGGACACTGCCATGGTGCAGAAGCCCTGATGCGCTGGAGAAGAAATAACGGCAGGTTGATCCCTCCGGACGTGTTCATTCCTGCGGCAGAATCAGAAAAAATGATGGGGCCCTTAACGCGTCACCTGATGAGGCTTATTGCTAATGATGTTAAAGAGTGGATCCCCACGGGAGAGTTTCATCTGAGCATAAATATTGCATCGGAGCACCTCGCCGGAGGAGAGTTTATAGGGGATATGAGGGCGTTTCGTGACAGTATTCCTTCTTCGTTATCCCTTGTGGCGGAGATTACCGAACGCACACTCATTGAAAATACAGAGAAAACTGTTACCCATCTGTCCCAGTTGCGTGAGGCAGGTATAAAGGTTGCTATAGATGATTTTGGAACCGGCTATTGTTCCTTGTCTATCCTGCAAATCCTGCCTGCAGACTTTCTCAAAATTGACAGATGTTTCACAGAAACGATCGATTCTGCCAACGGAGACACCCCAGTGCTTGATGCCATTATCACCCTCAGTAAAAGACTGAAACTTACCATGATTGCAGAGGGTATCAGCACCAGGAAGCAGGCCCTGTTTATGAGTAATAATCAGGTAATGTTACTGCAGGGGTACCTGTTTTCACAGCCTCTTGATGCAGCTAACTTTAGAAAGTGGTATCTCAGAAATGTTTACTACATGAATACAACTTCCAAGGTATAATCAACGGAGATGCCGCTATATTTCCGCGGAAGCATTGTCGTATAAAGTTCCGGTAATAAGCTCAGCCAGATGATGGTCTGTGGCTTCCCAGAAAATGGCCAGTTTAGCCTCACTGAGGTCGTGATTTTTTGTAGATGGTTTTCTCCGGTGGCTCTTTATACCGTAACTGGCGGAGCATATAAACAAGTCTTTCTATTTAATTGTTCTTTCATACTGCAGCATATAGATCTTAAAAATTAGCGGGTTAAGAATAATATCAGGGGGAGCTTAAGTAGATTAATCATTTTCATTTGAAAGTAAAATACCAACAGTGACATTCCTACTGGTTGAATAGCCAATCTGGATTGTTCTTCACTCTTTGTTAACACTGGGGTGCAAAGAGAGCACAATTTATGCTAAACTTCTTCTAAGGAAGACAGTGATTTATTTATCGAATATGTGCCCTGACATATACACAGATAAAAACGAATAATTAGTGCGCGATTTATATTAAAGGAAAAAAAATGACGGCTTACCATATCCATGAGGTTTTTTTAGTAAAAATCGCACACCTGCCTCTTTCAGACAGTTATTATCTTGAATCAGACCATTTAGTCTCATAAAAGACGATGATTTCATCTGAGAGACTGGGTTTGGTGCTTGCATTGCCATCTGCTTCAATAATTATATTTCTTATTATAGTTGTACTTTCCGGAAATAACTTTCAAGATCGTTTCAAACAAGTTAAGGAAAATAATCTAACTGTTTCAGTTCAGGCAGAGCATGTGACAAAGAAAAGTAAGGAAACGATTATCTGCTTTTACCTGCAGCAAAGTATGATTGGTGTTAAGAAAAGAACTTTTCTCAAGCAGCAAATGCTACAAGTAGCAGGTAAACTGAGAGCTATGGCACGACGTATCTCGCGTAATGTCCCCCCGTGCAAGAAAAAAATGTTCACATTGGTTACGCCTGGATTGATTTTCCCAGTCACTGGTAATCCGATATTACAATGATTCTGATGTAGTCAAGTTCGATAAATCCGAACAGTAACCTTCAGGCAAAGCGGATGCCTGACTATAGGTATATCAAACAACATGGGTCGATTCATTTGAAATGCATGTCTGATCACAGACCTGGTTGCAACTGGTCCGTATCGTACTGGATCATGTATCTTCCTCAGGGATATATTAATATCCATAAAATGAGAGATTGCCGCAATATAAATTTGGTTTGCAGGCAGTCTTGAAACAGGAGATGCCACTTTTGCTACCACTCATCTAGTGAAATGATGCCGCTCAAATTCTACCACATGAGGATCTCATTTAAGGTTTTGATGCCTAGTTTTGCAGCAACCCGTGAACGCATTCCATAGATGGTTTTGTTTGACACCTTATATCTCCATGCTTCCTCGTCCACCGTCATCAGGTTAAAAAAACATTTCAGTGTTCTGTACTCGGTAGCCGTCAGGCGTCCGCTTCTTTTTCTGCTCAGTGAGGTGAGCCTCTCTGTCATTAAACCTTCGGAACATAACTCAGGAAGTATTAACTGACCGGAGTTTAATACAAAGGAGTTTCCATTAGCAGATTTTAAATAATCTGCGACGGGGAGTAAGCTATGTTCCGTAATAATAAATGATGGCTGCATCCGTCTCATCTCCGCCCAGTTTGAAAGAACGATTTCTTTGAGAGACCACTTCGCAAGATTCAATACCATTATTTCTTCTTCTGGTGTTTTTCCTGAAAACAAATGAGCTAAACCTTCAGAAAAAAAACGGTCCCTAGCTGGGTAAACGGTCAAAGTCATTGCCTGATCCTTGTATGCTTAATGTTCGGATGAAATCTGGTCTAACCTGTTCATATTTTTAGCAACGATCGATCAAAATCCGGTAGTATGATAGGTATTGACTATCATGTATTGGATTTTGATCGTTATTTACGATCAAAATACTTGATATCGATCAGATTGTCTCTTAATATCCACCAGGAAAAGAAAAATTTATTAACGTAACCTATTGATTGGTAGGTAAGTAAATGGAATTAAGAGTTTTCAGGCTGACGTTACTCGCAGTATCCGCATTTTTCATGCAGATAAATCCAACCTCAGGTGCAATGTACGTTTATCCCATGGAGGTATCTGTAGGTCTTAAAGGAGCCAGCCAGATAAAAGTCATCTCCCAGGACAATGATGTTCAGTTTATTAAAGTCAGTCTCAAGCAGATATTTCAACCCGGGACAGCGCAGGAGAAGGAGAAAACTAGTGATGCGTTTAGTGTTGCCGGACTGATTATTACGCCGCAAAAGATTGCGCTCTCTCCTGCAAGTGAGCGAGTGGTCAGACTTGTTTCTGTCATGCCTCCAGAAAAGGAAACAACGTGGCGTGCTTATTTTGAAAGCGTAAATGAAGATAACTTTATTGTGCAGCAAGGCGATTTAAAAAAATCGACAGCAACCGCAAGTATCGGCGTTAATGTTGTTTGGGGCGCACTTATTCACGTCGCGCCTGAAAAAGTTCAGGCAAGCCTTTTATTTATCGATGGTAGTGGCAAGGTGTTAAATAATGGCACAATCCGTATCCCGGTAAAAGAAGTGGGGGTTTGTGACCAGTCTGGCCAGTGTCAGTGGATAAAAGTGTCTGCAACCATATATCCGGATACAGAGGCCCGCCTGGCGGGGATCACATTCTCACGCGATAAAAAGTATCGTATTAAATACGTAAACTGGATAACAGAAAAAACCGAAGAAATCTCTTTGTCTCTATAAAGAGACTATTACTCCGTCCCCGACACCAGGGAACAACAATATAAGGAATGTTCGATGAAAACTCAGATTAAAGTTATTTCATTTGTCAGCGTGCTTGTCACTACCTTCAGTGTGAATGCTGTCCAGCGTGATATTACTGTCACGGCAAATATCGACCCTACGGTCGATGTCACACTTGCTGATGGATCACCTCTGCCGTCATCTATCGCCATGCAGTACCTGCCAGGCAAAGGTCTTGCCGCCCATAAAGAGAACATCAAGTTCTGGTCCAATACTGCGGACCGTGCGCTAAACGTCAGCCTGGCAAATACACCGTCGCTCACGGATGCGAATGGCGCTAACCCTATTCCGCTAAGTGTGTCCGTCAATGGCACCGCCCTCTCCACGACGGCGACAAGCCTTGCTTACGCCACCACATTCCCAAGCGGGATTACGAATGGCTCGTCGACCATGCCGTTGGTTATTTCACAGACCACGCCAGGCGCAGTTTCTGCAGCAGGGACCTATACCGGCATTGTAAGTCTTGTCGTGACCCAGGCCACTGCAGCAGCGGGCGGCTGACAGAGATAAGAATAATGACAGGGGAAACCCTGTCATTAGACAGGACTTCATGGATGAATATACGATTCACGTTTCTGGCCGTAATGATAAGCGCGTATTCAGTCTCTCTGACGAGTAATGCATCATTGCGCGTACCCAGGGGATTTGAAGAGCTGGCCCGGGGTCAGACTATTCTCACGGAAGTCTCACTGTACGGACAATCGCTGGGGGTTTTCAAGAGCTGGGTGGATCTTGAAAGCATCCAGTTCATACAACCGGACGCGTTGATATCTTCCATCCTGAGGGCATATCCGGACAACCCTCGGCTCAGCATCATGCTGCATAAGTCTCTGGATAAACCGTTTCGCCGCAACAGCCAGCTCTCCTGCAGTACGGGCGGTAACCAGCCCGGATGCGATTTTCTGGACACTCAGACGGTTGACGTTATCTATGATGAAAATAATGGCAGGATAAATCTTTTTATTGCCCGGGATTATTTGCCAGCTAAAAAGCAGGACAATATTTATTACGACGTAAGCGCAGAAAGCCGTAATGCGCTCATTCATCAACAAAATGTCAATTTCGTTGCGGACAGGCGTTATCAGTCTGTGTCGCTTCAGGGTAACGGTACGTTGGGCGTTAGCGACGGGGGTTATCTCAACCTTGACTGGAATCTTCAGGGGCAACGTTCAGGCAATCAAAGCACGCATGATGTATCCGTCAATAATGCTTACATCAGGCAGGATTTTTTAAAGCGGATTTATGTGCAGGCAGGTGTCATGGACGCCCGGGACATATTCAGCAATACCGGGGGGAATATCAATCTCAGTCAGTTACCCCTGGGTAAAATTCGTGGCGTCAGGACGGGCTCGACGCTTGCATGGATAAACATGGATAAGGTCTCAACCGGCACGCCTGTCAATCTGTTTCTCTCACGTGATGCGAGAGTCGATGCTTATCGGGAAGGACAGCTACTGGCTTCATTTTATTTAAAAGCCGGTGCACAGATTCTGGACTCCCGGGCATTCCCTCAGGGAAGTTACACGCTTACTTTACGGATTTTTGAGGATAACCAGCTGGTAAGAACAGAAACAGTCCCTTACACCGGGCTGGGAGAACTTTCATCCCGCACGTTACAATGGTTTATTCAGGCGGGAGTACCGGACGCGGACGGGATCTTCAGTGAGCGCACCGACAGGCAGGTCGTTCAGGCCGGGCTGAGGCTGCCGGTGAGCAATAACCTCGCTCTGACCACTGGTTCAGCTTTTTTCAATACTGCGCGTTTCTGGGAAAGTGCGCTGGACTGGGCGCACGGTTTTGATTCCGGATGGCTTGACGGGCTTCTGACGTCGAGAGTCAGCTATCTGCACGGAAGCGAAGGCTCAAGAGGTAATATTCAGCAGGCAAATTACAGCGATGGTTTTTCGCTCAGTTTTTATCGTAGTGCAATGACGGCCCCGGAGTGTAACAGTCAGGGACTTCATCGCTACAGCATAAACGGTTGCTACAAGAGTAGTAGCGTGATGTTTTCTGTCCCGCTGGATAAGTGGTATGCCACACTCGGATTTGCCCGCAACAGTAACCGGGGGCGGTATGTCTATCGCCGGGATATAGCTGATTTTGACCCGCGTGACCGGACGGCTGTTCCCTGGGAAAGAATTTATCAGACTCACTCTGAAAGCCGGACATGGCAGGCGGGCCTCACGCGCACGATTAATCTCAATGAGATTAATATCACATCAGGCATCAATGCCTTTTTTCGAAATGACAGCGCATTTAATGCTCCGGATAAAGGCATGTTTATTACGCTTTCGTTCTCTGCAAGCAGGAATGGCGTGGACGGAAAGCGAAGTACATTTTCTGGCGGAGCAAACTGGCAGACCAGTAAGCGGGGTAATGACGGGCTGGGTTATAACATTGCTGCCAGTCAGTACAGCGATGAGACGGGGGAAAACGAAACAGGTGTGTCGCTTAACGGCGTGAATACGGGCACGCTGACCGCTTCAGCTTATGGCCGTATGGGGGGGCAGTACGGCGCGGGGTCCCTGACCGTCAGTGACGCCTGGGACCGGACAAGTGGGGAACATCTGCTCAACGGTAGCGGTAATTACAGCTCCTCCCTCATCCTGGATCGGGATGGGCTGGCCGCTGGCCGCTGGGGAGATGGAACGCCTTCTTCAGCAATAACTGTGGGTGTTGAACAGCAAGACACCCCAGAAGTATCGCGGGTAAATGTCTCTGTGGACACCGGTGGAAGGAGTGAGGTGAGAGGCAACAGCAGGGCGCTTTTTACTGTGCCGGGTTACAGGGAAAACCAGTTTGACGTCACGGAGTCCGTTGCCTCCCCTGAGGGAATAAGCAGTGAGATAAGCCGGGGTACCGGAGCAAGAAAAGTCTTCATGACTCCAGGAAAGGTCTTTAACCGGGCTGTGAGCGTGCAAACGCGCTACACGTGGCTTGGCCAGTTGCTGGATAACAACCGCCACCCACTTGAAGGGGTCATCCCGCTTAATGTGATGGCATGGACGCCTCTGGGTAACGGAAGTTTTACCCTTCAGACGACGAGAAAGGTGGAAAAGTTGTACGTTGTGAAAAACGAATCCTACTGGCAGTGTGGGATGAAGGTCAGCATGATGAGAGATGTTATTCGTTATGTCGGGGAAACGAGGTGCCAGCGTACAGATCTTGCAAGGCTGCCTGCGGCAGAACAAAAGCAGGTTGTTCTGATGACTGCAGGGTTAAGTGATCATACGAAAAATACCGCTATGAATAATTAAGGCGTAAATATGTATTTTAAAAATGTTTTACTATACTTAATCTCATTTTTATCCATTGTTTCATTCTCTTGTAAAGCTATTTACGAGCCACCGATGAACAGAACTACAAATCTTACAGCTGAATTTGATAAAAACTCACTACCTGCTTCTTTAATTATCTGGAATGCTTTATCAGGCGGTCAGGATGATACTAATGGACAAAAATGGGGAAGAAATACACTAACCTGCCTTAATGCTACAGACACCACATATGGAGCTTGTGCGACTACGTCTTCGTGGTGGTACAACTCAACAGACAACAGACTTTACGTAAGACTGTCTTTTTCTCTTAAAGGAAGTTCAACTAAAGTTGATTTAAATATTACGCCTATAAAACAATGGAATGTTATTTCTGGAGGTTGTGCAGGACAATCCAAAAACACCCCTGCTTCAATGACTACTGGCTGCGATAATGCTTTAATCGTGACCAGTGATTTCACTTACAGCATTCCGCAAAGTGAGCTTGCCAAACTCTCATCTCCAGGCACCTGGACCGCTACGTTGAAGCAAAATTTACGTTTATGGGACAATGGATATGGAATATTGGGTGTTTGGAGTGCGGATATATCATTGACAGTGACAGACCTTAAAAGTCAGCAAGTTTATTTCCCAACATTCCCTTATTCAACCCCCCAGGTAAATCTTAATTTATCCAATCGCACTGGCACTAAGAATACACAAAGTATGAGCGGTAAGTCTGTATTAGATATGTGTCTATATGATGGGAAAAACTCGACAAGCTCTCAGGTTAATATGATATTCAGCGACGAGAGAGCGAGTGCTCCAGGAAGGCAGCCTGGATTTTTTTCTGTTTATCGAAATGGCGCTGACAAAAGTCAGGCTGAAAACAGAGTTGATTACCAGCTTAGCGTATTAAACCCTACATCCGGACAGTCACAGATTATAAGTAATGGAGCGGAGGTTTTATGGAAAAATACGAATGAAAGAAAAATTCAGAGACAAGTTGTTATTCCCGGTGTTTCGGGTGTTTCTTTATGCGTGCCAGCACCATTAACATTTACAACACCGCAATTCCGCTTTGCCGATAAGTCAGCAGGAATATATAGTGGGAAACTCACTGTTATATATACACCATCTACCCAGTCTAATTTAACTAACTAGAGCGTACGTTAAATACGACGAGCTATTGCAATAAATGGATTTCTATTACAAGGTTCGCTATGCTGAGCAGATTTACTTACATTATTACAAATAACTTTAGCTATGGACGTGTTTAAATGATAAGCGTTATTGCAAGGGTGACTAGTAAACCATAAAATTTCTTAGTGGACGGTATAATAGGCATTAGCTCTCAAGTAGAGAGAGTATATAAAGGGTTATAATTTGGATGCTGGTCGCCTTTTAATCATCTTTCCATGGTGGGTGGAGAGCTTAGCTGATGGATGTAGTTGCAGATAAAAGTACCGTTGTGCCAATCGAATACGGCTAAAACGAACTCTCTGATCGGCACTTGCAGGTAGACTGGTGCAGGGCTGGAGACAAGGTTGCGCTCTACCTTTTTCTTTAACGCGAATGACCTTCCCCCTGAAAACAGTGCCAGGCTAAACTGAAGTCTCCGGTCTTTCTTCCATCTCAAAGAGAGGCACACCGCCATGAAAAAGACCCGTTATACCGAAGAACAGATAGCCTTTGCGCTGAAACAGGCCGAAACCGGTACTTGCATCGGGGAAGTCTGCAGAAAAATGGGCATTTCTGAAGCCACTTTTTATAACTGGAAGAAGAAATTCGCTGGTCTGGGCCTGACAGAACTGCGTCGTTTGCGGCAGCTGGAGGATGAAAATCAGCGGTTGAAAAAGCTTGTCGCTGACCTGAGTCTGGACAAAGAGATGCTGCAGGAGGTACTGAAGCAAAAGTTCTGAGGCCGGCTCAGAAGCGTCAGGCGGTACATTTCCTGCGGGAAGCTTACCGTATCAGTGTCCGGCGGGGATGTGGACTGCTGATGCAGAGCAGAACCGTTTACCACTGGCAGAGTCGGCGGGATGATCGAGCGATTACCCTTCGCATCAGGGAAATAGCGGAAACCCGGATCCGCTACGGCTGCCCGCGTATTCATATTCAGTTGCGACGGGAAGGCTGGCCTGTTAACCACAAGAAAACACACAGAATCTATTGTCTGGAAGGACTGAACCTGCGGAGAAAGCGTCCGCGCAGGCATGTCAGTGCAGCGCATCGCCAACAGCGCCCCTTCCTGACCGGTGTCGATTAGTGCTGGAGTATGGATTTCGTGTCGGATAATCTGTTTAACGGACGGCGTTTTCGGGTGTTAACTGTAGTGGATAATTTTAGTCGTGAGTGTCTGGCGATCCACGCAGGAAAGTCGCTGAAGGGCGAGGATGTGGTCGCTGTGATGGAAGCATTACGCTTACTGAGTAAACGCCAGCCTGTGCGTATTCAGACAGATAACGGCAGCGAGTTTATCTCGAAGAGCCTGGATAAATGGGCGTATGAAAATGGGGTGACAATGGACTTCTCTCGTCCAGGAAAGCCGACAGATAACCCGTTTATTGAATCATTTAACGGTAGTCTGCGGGATAATGCCTGAACATTCACTGGTTCCTCTCACTGGAAGATGCGCAGAATAAACTCGACAGCTGGCGCAGGGAATATAATCATGGGAGAACGCATTCATCATTAAATGACATGACCCCGGCTGAATTTATCCGGAGCCTACAAAAAGACGAAGATCTCTGATTTAGCACTGCATTGATTTTGGGCCAGGGTCAAAAACCCAGAAACCTCAAAAAGTGCGTGGAACTAAAACGGGTGTACTTACACCGGGACTTAACCCGGCACGGCCACGAGCTTGCGTATATAAAGATCTGTTGCTAATTTTTCAGGGTATTCATTGGATTACAGATAGCATAAATTGAAGAGAAAATCGTTATTCTGGCGGTCAAAAACGTACATTGTTGCCGGATCATACCCAGCATTACGTTCCCGGCCCCTGAATAACAGAGACAGATGCTGAAACGGTGATGTTTCATTCAGGCTAAAAATGAATCAGGGGGTTATGTATGTTTACAGATCTTCAGGGAAAAGTGGCTGCAGTAACAGGCTCCTCCAGAGGAATAGGGGCTGCAATTGTTACCCGCTTAGTTGAAGAAGGCATGAATGTCGTCATCAATTATCATTCAGACAAAGAAGAAGCGCAGGCGCTGGCTGATAAACTGAACGGCCTTAAGTCGGGAAAAACGACCATATTTGGCGGTGATATCAGTGATGAAAATACTGCCCATGACTTCGTTACGGCTGCGATAGATCATTTCGGAAAACTGGATTTGCTGATTAATAACGCCGGGATTGAAACTCAAAACCCGACGCACAGAATAAGCCTTGATGACTGGCGCAGGATCATTGACGTCAATCTTACCAGTTTTTTTCTCACCGGGAGATCTGCGCTTAACTACTTTTTAGAAAACGACATTAAAGGCAATATTATAAATGTGTCATCTGTTCACG
Source organism: Enterobacter sp. TMH.L2 (assembly GCF_050847315.1). NCBI lineage: Bacteria > Pseudomonadati > Pseudomonadota > Gammaproteobacteria > Enterobacterales > Enterobacteriaceae > Enterobacter > Enterobacter sp. TMH.L2. The sequence continues at coordinate 647,021 of NZ_CP193791.1, forward strand.
AGATCATTCCCTGGCCGACTTTCGCCAGCTATTCTGCCAGCAAAGGGGGAGTACGTATGCTGACTCAATCCCTCGCGCTGGAATATGCTGCAAAGGGCATCCGGGTTAACGCTATTGGGCCGGGTGCTATAAACACGCCCATGAATCAGGATAAAATGAGCGATGAGACGTTACGTGTGGAGCTGGAAACGCTTATTCCAATGAAGTATGTCGCTGAGCCAGAGGTTGTTGCAAATGTTGCCGCCTGGCTGGCTTCAGACCAATCAGCCTATATTACCGGGCAGACCATTTTTGTGGATGGCGGGATGACGCTGTATCCCTCATTCCAGGGTGGGAAGGGCTGAATCATGAGTGAAGTGAAATCTGTCACTTCACTCTTTCAGTCACCGCATAAGCGGTCTCAGAAGTCCTGAGACAGAATAGTCGTCGGGCGTTTCTTCACAGACGAGTTACGCGCTGTGACAACAATTTATCGACTATATCTGCAAAATTGGCAGTAGAGGCAATAAATACGCTAATACCGCGCGGGATAAGAACAATGCTTATGTAGTACGCTTGTTATCTTGCCAGCCTGTGTCCGCAGAGGCTCAGGCAGTTACAGCTTTCCGCACCTTTTGGAAGTACACTGTAAGATGGTCAAGTTGTATACCTTAGCGTAATTGCTGGACTGAACGTACCGGCTCTGAAAGTGGTGCGTGGAAGACCAGTCTGATGAGATACATCGTCTCTGATGGTGAAAGAGTCAACATTGCCACAGAACGTTTATATTCATCTTTGTTTAAGACTGAAAGTCAGTTGCATCAAGACAATCATTTTCTTTTATAACATGTATATTCTGGTCAGTTGCAACTAAGTTTTGCAAGGTATGAGTGAGCTATTTTAAAGAATAAACAGGATGATGGGTGTCATCCACGTCATTCTACTTTCATTTAACGTAAATATTATGCCAAAAATATTTATTTCAAAAAGCAGTCTGGAAGTGAATGCAGCAATTATTTAATGCGTTCTGTGCACAAAAAAATAGAATATATCCTCAGCCCAGGGTATTCTCGATTAAAATAATAGGGGTATTCGTTGATTAACTATATATCAGCAGATGTTTCACCGTCGGTAATGCATTTTAAGTCATAAAGGTTTTATCTGAAAGCTGTCCCGTTGTTGGTTGTGAATCCGAGGGGATCGCAGCTATATATTCTGCAATCAGGAGTCGAACTTTGTTGTAAAAAAGGTTTTTAAACTATTTCCCAGGTAGGGAGACATACATTCTATGCAATATGCACGAACGATGACAAAGAAAGACTGGCTTTATATTCTCCGACAGTTACGCCACAAAGAGTCACTGCAGAAAATCATAGATAAAAAAAACTACGAGCTCAGTGATGCTGAACTGGCCGTTTTCTGGGGAGCCGCAGATCATCGTCTGGCTGAGCTTATTACCGGAACTTTATACGACCATGTTCCAGTGGAGATATGGCGGCATGTCCGTTGATTACATCTTCGGGGTTATATTCATATTGTATTCATTTCTGAGATACCACGTCCTAAAATTAGCTGCATCCAGAGGCGGTGAAAACAGGTATCCCTGCAGTAGCATTACCTGATTATTACTCATAAACAGGGCCTGCTTCCTGGTGCTGATACCCTCTGCAATCATGGTAAGTTTCAGTCTTTTACTGAGGGTGATAATGGCATCAAGCACTGGGGTGTCTCCGTTGGCAGAATCGATCGTTTCTGTGAAACATCTGTCAATTTTGAGAAAGTCTGCAGGCAGGATTTGCAGGATAGACAAGGAACAATAGCCGGTTCCAAAATCATCTATAGCAACCTTTATACCTGCCTCACGCAACTGGGACAGATGGGTAACAGTTTTCTCTGTATTTTCAATGAGTGTGCGTTCGGTAATCTCCGCCACAAGGGATAACGAAGAAGGAATACTGTCACGAAACGCCCTCATATCCCCTATAAACTCTCCTCCGGCGAGGTGCTCCGATGCAATATTTATGCTCAGATGAAACTCTCCCGTGGGGATCCACTCTTTAACATCATTAGCAATAAGCCTCATCAGGTGACGCGTTAAGGGCCCCATCATTTTTTCTGATTCTGCCGCAGGAATGAACACGTCCGGAGGGATCAATCTGCCGTTATTTCTTCTCCAGCGCATCAGGGCTTCTGCACCATGGCAGTGTCCTGAAATATCACAGACCGGCTGATAGCAGACAAAAAACTCTCCTTCTGTTATTGCCCTGCTTATCACGGATGCAGGGGAAATACGAGCAGCATGCCATCGTTTCCAGAAAGTACCTGACAGGAATGAAAATAAAAGAAATGCAGGAAGAATTATCGGGATGCCTTCAGTACTGAAGTACAGCCAGCTACGGAGGGTCGAATAAGCCGACACCCTGATATCACCTGCCTGTATTTGTAGCGAGGTAAGAACTTCGTGGTCACCCCGGGGCCCCCCCAGGGTGACAGACCGCCCGTGCCCTGCCTGTAGTGCGTAGTTCAGGTGGGTATTACCGGCCATCACCTTAATCAGCTCCCGCATGTAACGGGTGTCCAGTACCGTATAGGCGTAAATATTTTCCTTCAGCATCCGGGTATAGACAATCACAGAGTCGCCGTGGCCGGGGTTCATCGAGATTGATGAGGCCACTGCCGGCATATTCCCGTCAGACACACTCACATCCGGAAAAATGCTTTTAACAGGCCAGGATTTATTTCCGCTGAAGGAGGAACAGATTATTGTCTTGCCTGAAATGATCCCCGCGCTCCTGGTGTAAGGTGTTAGCGTTGCCAGAGATGTCAGCAACGGCAGGATTGTTTCGCAGTCATGAGCACCTGCTTCACTAATCCGACTAAGCGTGGCGGATGCTGGTTGATAGTATTCATCAGTAAGCCTGAGTATACCGCTCACACCAGCAGTCATTGCGCGGTACTGCATCCACAAACCCGAGCATATAAGAATAATACAGAGCATCACCGTTGCTCCGGCAAGGGTCATCCATAACTGAAATGGCCTGGGTGATATTGTTTTCATATGGCTCATTGGCGTTCACAAAGAATAAAACACCATCATAAATACAAAGTTGCTCAAATATCCATTTTTTTAAAGTTAACAGGCTGATGCTCACGCAGGTGATAAATACAAAATTGTGCAATTCATTCAGGTTTCAGTGATATGAGTTTACCTGGAACATCTCCCTCTCGGTTATTGTTGTTTATTCCCACCCGCGCACTTAATATTTTCAAACTGATGCTTGATTAATACAGGCGACATCGATCGATTACCACCTTTTGATAGTCACAGGCTATCATGTGGTTATAATTGATCGTTTTTGACTATCCTTTGATTGTGTGTATAATGATCAAAATACACTGTTGTCGCGAGAATTCTATGTGTAAACAACACCATAGCGTCTGACTGAGATTGTTTATTTTCATCTGTAGCCGTTCTTTTTTTGCTCGTAAGTAATAGCCTGGTTTTTAATCCTGGGAAGGAAAATCACATGGATAAGTGCGCGTGCTGGCCCGAAAATGAGCCTCTTTCTGGAAAGGGGTTCATGGCTATTGCTGAGATAGCGGGCAGAGAAAATCTTTACTTTGTTAATCTTGATGAATTTCCATTTTATATATTTTTAATATGTCCTCAGGTTTTTAATTTAAAAAGGGGCATTGTTATCCCCTGCCAGGCGCTATATCCATTGCCGCTCTTATTATTGACCGAGTTTACCTCTGTATATGCCATATTCCCCTCAGACTGCAGGCCTGAGCGGGTTGCCGGTGAGATTAGGCAGGCACCTGACAACGGAGAAAAAAATATCCAATACTCCGAAACCCGTTTTCTCACGCCTTTTGAATTCAGGCTTCTGCACTTATTCATGCGGGCAGTCAGTATGAAAGATATCCCCTGCACCATTCTATGCACGGCCTGCGTATACCAGGAGCTATCAGAGAAAATGCAGCTCACGCACAAGGGAATGTCCGTTTACATGAAGCGGTGCGGGATATGAAAAACGACGTGATGCTGATTGTATTGACTGAAAACCACTGGTTATACACGGGGCTTGCTGCACTGCTGCCTGAAATGGACTCCCTCCGTGTCGGATTCAGTTCGCCATACCTGCCTCCGGAGGTCAGGGCTGCCGGGCGGGTCATCATCGCGGTGGACAGCCGGATTGTGCTCCGGGGGGAGTGGTCGGCCCTGAATACCCTTCATGCGCTTCGACCAGATGCCATCCTGGTCTGGCTGGCCTGCGAACAGAGCGGCAGGTTATGTCCGTTTGCAAATCAGAGATACCTCTGCGTTAGTCAGCGACAGGATATTACCTCGTTACGCCTGGCTTTACGTCAGTCAGGGCAATACTCACAGGGAAAATTTGCCCGTATCAAAAATATTAACCTGACACTCACCGAACGTCACATGCTGCCGTTTTTTTTGTCAGGGATGAGCATTCATCTGGTTTCCCGTATAACCGGAAAACCCTTAAAGACACTCTACGCACATCGAAAAAAAATTCTTGAGAAGACCGGAATGCGGCAACTGGCATTTCTACAGTTTGTGAATGAACGAAACCAGGGATTACCAGGCATTTTTGGCTTAGAGGGCGTTAATAAATAGAAAACAAATTTGAAGCGGCATGAGGATGCAAGAAGGAAGGGGGGAGCCCCTCCCGATGCAAGCCTCCGTATCGCGCCGTGGAGTGGCCTTCAGAGAAACGGCAGCTGACGCATCACGGCATTGCAACTTACAACCCCCGTTCTCTGGAACTCACTTATTTGTACACAGCCGACGTCCGGACAGAACCGGCGTAATTTATGGAGTCATTTGTGAAGACATCATCCTTAGTTCCCGTGTCGCTGAGAATGCGATTATTTGCCTGGCTAAACATCGCCGTACAGGCAGCCTTTCCCCTGGCGGTCGCTTTTACGCCCGCGGTCGCCGGCACGGCCGGCAGTGACGGACGTTTTCTGCATGAGCAGGCAGTTTCAGCAATGCAGACCCGGGTGTACACCCTTGGTGAAGGGGAGAGCGTTTCGTCCGTTGCCAGAAAATACAATATGTCCGTAGATTCACTGCGTAAACTGAACCAGTTCCGCACTTTCGCTCACGGATTTGACCACCTGCAGGCGGGGGATGAGCTGGACGTTCCTGTGGCTCCGCTCCCGGAAGTTCGCTGGGATGATACGCCGTCAGGGGCGGTTTCAGACAAAAAGGAAAAGGAAGATGATGCGCAGACGAAAGTCGCCGGCTATGCCTCACAGGCCGGTAATTTCATCTCAGCCAGCACCAGAAGCGACGCGGCAGCGTCCATGGCGCGCGGGATGGCGAGCGGTGCTGCCAGTGGTGAAATTCAGCAGTGGCTGAGTCGTTTCGGTACGGCCCGAGTGCAGCTGGATGCGGATAAAAATTTCTCTCTGAAAAACTCACAACTTGACCTGCTTGTCCCGTTGTACGAACAAAAGGACAGGCTTGTTTTTTCTCAGGGCAGCATTCACCGCACCGATGACCGGACTCAGGCTAATCTTGGTGCCGGCGTCCGGCGCTTCTATGATGCATGGATGTTCGGTGCCAACAGCTTTCTCGATTACGACCTGTCCCGGGACCACGCCCGTGCCGGCGCCGGCCTTGAATACTGGCGAGACTTCCTGAAGCTGGGCTTTAACGGATATATCCCCCTGACCGGGTGGAAGGATTCCCCTGACCTGACCGATTACCAGGAGCGTCCGGCCAGAGGCTGGGATGTCAGGGCACAGTACTGGCTTCCGGCGCTGCCGCAGCTCGGCGGCAAGCTGACCTATGAGCAGTACTATGGCAAAGAAGTCGCCCTGTTCGGCATTGACAGTCGACAGCGTGACCCGCACGCCATTACGGCGGGGATTAACTATACGCCGGTGCCGCTGCTGACGTTCAGTGCAGAGCAGCGTCAGGGGGCCGGGTCAAACGCCGAAACACGCTTTGGCGTGGACATGAATTACCAGCTGGGTATGCCCTGGCAGCACCAGATTAATCCGGACGCGGTGGCTGCCATGCGCAGCCTGGCCGGTAGCAGATATGACCTGGTGGAGCGCAATAACAACATCGTGCTGGAGTACCGCAAGAAAGAGGTTATTCGCCTGAAGACGGCCGATCTGGTGACGGGGCATACCGGGGAGCAGAAGTCTCTGGGGGTATCCGTCAACAGCAAGTACGGTCTGGAGCGCATTGACTGGTCGGCTTCATTACTCATCGCCGCGGGAGGAAAAATCGTGCAGAGCGGAGAGGACTGGGCCGTGGTGATGCCGGTTTACCGGGCTGACGTCAACAGCTATACCGTGCAGGGTGTGGCGGTGGACAGAAAAGGAAACCGCTCAAATCAGGCTGAAACTCAGGTGACGGTGCAGGCGCCTCAGGTCAGCGCGGTGCAGAGTACGTTCACGCCCGCCACCTCTTCGCTGGCTGCGGACGGCAGGAGTGTGCAGGCTCTGACCCTGAGTCTGCGGGACGGGAATAACCAGGCGGTGGACATGGATGTGAAGGACATCAGCCTGAAAAACAGCACGCTGAAAAGCGCCACGGTATCGGCACTGACCCGAAAATCCGCGGGCGTGTACACCGTGACGGTGACGGCGGGCACGGATGTTGAGACGGTGACGTTAACACCGTCGGTAAGTGGCGTCACGCTCTCCCCGGCCGGAGTGACCATCAGCAGCACCACGCCGGATGCGGGACAGTCGGTGTTCACGGCGAGCCCGGAGACCATTGCGGCTGACAACGCGGCCACCTCTACGCTGACACTGGTTGCGAAGGACGCGCAGGGTAACGCCCTGACGGGGCTGAAGGACAGTCTGACATTCACGGTAAAAGACAGCGGTGGTCAGACACCGGCCAGCGGTATCATCACGGAAAGCGCCATCACGGAGAGCAGCACAGCGGGTACCTACACGGCTACCCTGAAGGGGACCACGGCGGGTCAATATACCGTGGTGCCGGAGTACAACGGTACCGCGATAGGCAGTCTGAGTGCAACGGTGACGCTGACGGCCACCACGCCGGACCAGAGCCAGTCCCTCATCGCGCGGGACAAGGACACCTACGTCTCAGGCGACGACATCACCATCAAGGTGACGCTGAAGGACAGGAACGGCACGGCCCTGACGGGCGATGCGGGCCTGCTGACCACCTCCACGGTGACGGTGCCGAACGCAACGCTTAAAACGGACAGCAGCTGGAAGGACAACAGCGACGGAACCTACACGGCGACGTACACGGCAGGGACGATGAGCACAGACAATCAGGCATCGCTGAAGCTTGCCGGGTGGGACACGCCGCCGAAGTCTGAGAAGTATGCCATTACGCTGAGAGATGAGGCCCCCGCATCCATCAATACGCATGTCAATGCTTACACCTTTACACAGACCAGTGAAGAGGGGACATTCCCGACCACCGGCTTTACCGGGGCGACGTTCACCATCGTGCCGAAGGACAGCAAGAGCGCGACTGACTACACATGGAAATCCGACGCCAGCTGGGTATCAGTGGCCAGTGGAGTGGTGAAGTTCACCGGCACGGGGACGGGCAGTAAAGTGACCATCACCGGCACCCCGACCAGTGGTCAGGGGAAAATCATTAAGTACAGCTTCACGCTTAAGAGCTGGTTCATAAATAGCGGAGCTACAACTAATACCTGGGCTGAGGCAAACACGTACTGCTCATCGCAGTCAGGGTATAGTATGCCAACGGTTCTACAGATGACCGCCAGCAAACTAGGAACCGTTTCAAAACGCAGTGCGATAGGCCATCTGTGGAATGAGTGGGGTGACATGTCTTCGTATAGTAAAGGGTTCAGCTCAGCATTCTCCTGGACATCAGATGAGTATGACAGCACAGCGCACTACGTGGTTACGCTCGGCAATGGGAACGTGAACTACCGGGATAACGATAAACAATCCGCGGTAGTCAGGGATGTAGCCGTCGTGTGTCGTCAGGGTCTTTAGCATTTAGTCTTTAGTTTTTAACCTTTGGTTTTTATTTTTAATGATGATTTTTTATTCACCCCCGCGCTCCCGCGGGGGTGAATGAGGAGAATGAATGATGGAGATAAAGGAGAAGCTGGCGCTGAGCGCCCGTCCGGGCTGCCTGACGCTGCGGGCTCAGGTTGCGGATTTGCTCATAAAGCCGGCGGCACTGCTGAAGGTGTTTATTTCTGGCGCGGGGGGCGATGGCCTGCATCCCGGCCTGCGTGAACCACAACACCCACAATTGCTGAAAACCGATAATGGCTCTTAATTTGCAGGGAAAATGCTGGACAAATGGGTGTACGAAAGAGGGATCCGCATCGACTTCTCACGACCGGGAACGCCCACGGACAATGCGACCGTGGAGTCGTTCAACGGCAGGCTGCGGCAGGAGTGCCTGAACGAAAACTGGTTCATGTCGCTGGAGGATGCCCGGTGCAAAATCGAAGCCTGGCGCATATACTATAACCAGAGACGTCCTCATTCTGCGCTGGGCTGGATGACCCCGTCCGAATTTGCTGAAAAGTCTGCCGGTTGCCAGAACATGCAACCAACATGAAGCCGGTTATTCCTGATTATGACTGGAGCATATTCGGGGTCAGGGTCACTGCACAAAGGTCAGGTTGAATCATTTTACTTTGGCCATCCCCTGGTCGAAATGCGTCTGGTGAGCCGAGTCTTTGAAATTTAATGTCCTTCAGCAACACCAGAGGCTTCACTATCACAATCTTTTCAACAATGCCTTTGTTTTAATAATTCTAAACAAGATCAAGATATTGCCCTCTTATATAACTTGTAGCCTTTTTTATTTTGTAACGAACCCTTGCGCGTAACCAATCTGAACACTCCCAACTCTGATCGGTAAAAAAATCCTTAAACTTAATTTTAGCAATTTCTCTCTGAGTTAATCCATTATTATACAAGTCATAGAATGACAGATATTCTTGTGTATTTTTCATTGATTTTGTTGTTAAAGCGCAATTTTCTCCATATAAAAAACTAACAAGTCGCAAGTTATTAACTAAGCTTGATTTGTTTAATGAAAAGAACAAAAAATTTTCATTACTGGATAATGCATCCTCTGTTATTATTTGTACATAACCATTTTCATTATAATATTTTGTAATGACACCAATACCCTTTATTTCCAATGATTTATTAATTAATCTCAAGTCTATTTTTGAAGTGCCATAGATGTCATGCTCAGCACACTCTGCAACCTTTGCATAAAGTGTTCTTCTGCTAACTTTAGGACACCAAAAAACGTCTAATGGTGATGATGTATATGGATCAACAAAATTCACCAACCCCCATGATGCTGCAGCGTTATTTACTATTGCTTTTGAGTTTTTTTCTTGAGCCACTTTTAACTGCATTTCATTCCAGCACTCTCTATAGCTATCATTTCTTCTAAGAAATTCCCATGCAAAATCAGTATACATTTATTACTCCTTTTTTTATTCATCCCTTTAAGAATTTCTGATAAATATTTTTTTTAAATTTTCTCCCTTACATTTTAAATGGCTTTATTTATTATTCTAAATAATGGATTCATTTACTATTACTAATTTAGTTCTGATCTTGAGTTATGCAATAGATTTGACATTTTCAAGAGTGGTTTTAGGATTTTAAGATAGGACTTTTACACTATTAGATAAATTAATGTGAGAGGTATAAAGTATGATGTTTATTATAAGCGACTGTATTGATCGTGATTCAGGCAAGGCAGTTATAAAAAACATAAAAGGACAGGTGTGTGAAATTTACTCATGTTACGAAAGAGATATCATAAAAAAATTCATCTCTCGTAAACCATCAGCAGTAGTCATTAGTGATTTTTTTTTGCTTAGGGATAGCAATGCGTATGAAATATTATTTCATGCGAAAAAAAATAATAGATTACTCTTTATTGTTTCAGATCTTTCAACTTTTAGAGAGGAATATATTCCTGTCGATTACAAAATAATTGTCATAGGGAATAATACTTTGTCAGAGCTTTTGAAGGATAAAGTTAGTAATTTCCTTGTTAAACAAGAATTTAAAAATAAAATTTTAAGTTACAGCAGGACTGAAAGTGAAGTTATTAAATGCCTTTGTGAAGGGAAGAGTGTTAAAGATATTTGCAATCAACATTCCTTCATGGAAAAAACTTTGTCAACTCATATTGGTAATATCAAAAAAAAATCAGGGCTTAGGAGTAAGCAGCAACTGTTTTATTTATACATAATACAAAAAAAGATAAATGATTTTTTACAAAAATCATGAAAATGAAGAGTGAAGTTAATGAGTGATGTCGCCTCTAAAATTTACAATAATAACCTTCAACGTTATGCATCGTATTTTCTAAAAAAATTACAGATCAAAAAGGATTTTTCTTCAACCATCTTGTATTTTTTACTTTTGAAAAAAAAATTGATGCGAACACTATAATTAAAATGCATATTATTTTATTTGCATCAAAACAACCAAGTAAGAATATGAATGAACTGTACAGAAAGAACGACACAAAGGATGACGGTTTATACTGGGTTATTTTATTTGTTTTTTTACAACCACACCACCTACATCTTGTGTCATTGATGTGAATAATCTTATTACAATGGTGGCAGCCTCTATAGTCATGCTTGAATACATGATAGTAATTTTCATAACTCTCTTTATTAATCATTTTATTATCCTCTAGAGAGAGATTGCATTCCAGTTGAATCAATACTATTCAAATTCTTATTTTTTAGCAGGGAGTATTTTCTTTTGTAAATTTTATACGTGATGGTAGTCACCTGCCCCCTGGTTTCGATAAAACCTTCAGTTAGTAATGTCGGTTGGTTTTTCTTCATATTTCCTGTTTCGCCAGTCCGTTGCGAATTCAGCTGGTGTCTGGTAATCCAGCGATGAATGGGGACGGCACTCGTTATAATCCTGCCGCCAGTCATTAATCGTTTTCCGGGCATGAAGAATATCGCTGAACCAGTGTTCATTCAGACACTCATCGCGAAAGCGTCCGTTAAAACTCTCAATAAATCCGTTCTGCGTTGGCTTACCTGCCTGGATAAGCCGGAGTTCCACACTATGCTCAAAGGCCCATTGATCGAGCGCGCGGCAGGTAAATTCCGGGCCCTGATCGGTTCTTATTGTCGTCGGATATCCCCGAAACAACGCGATGCTGTCCAGAATACGCGTGACCTGAACGCCTGAAATACCGAAAGCAGCGGTGATCGTCAGACACTCCTTCGTGAAATCATCCACACAGGTCAGGCACTTGATCCTTCGACCGTTGGCCAGTGCATCCATAACGAAATCCATCGACCATGTAAGATTCGGTGCATCCGGGCGCAGAAGCGGAAACCGTTCGGTCGCCAGCCCTCTACGGCGTCGTCTGCGTTTTACGCTCAGTCCATTAAGGTAGTAAATACGGTATACCCGCTTGTGATTGACGTGAAGGCCCTCCCTACGCAGCAACTGCCAGATGCGCCGATAACCAAAACGTCTGCGTTCAAGCGCCAGCTCGGTAATACGCCCAGATAAATGTGCATCAGCAGCCGGACGCTGATCATCATAACGGCAGGTCGACAGGGACAAACCTGTAAGCCGGCAGGCACGACGTTGCGACAGACCGGTCGCATCAAACGTCAACACCACGGCTTCCCGCTTCTGACCTGTTGTCAGTACTTTCGCCCCAGAGCCACCTGAAGCGCCTCCTTATCCAGCATGGCTTCGGCAAGCAGCTTCTTGAGCCTGGCGTTCTCTTCCTCAAGCGACTTCAGGCGCTTAACCTCGGGCACCTCCATACCGCCATACTTTTTACGCCAGGTGTAAAAGGTGGCGTCGGAAATGGCGTGCTTACGGCAGAGCTCACGGGCAGAAACCCCGGCTTCAGCCTCGCGGAGGATACTGATGATCTATTCGTCGGAAAAACGCTTCTTCATGGGGATGTCCTCATGTGGCTTATGAAGACATTACTAACATCGGTGTGTATTAATCAACGGGGAGCAGGTCAGCGGGCAATGGGTGTTACGTGGTCGACCTGACTCATCAGTATGTCTGCCGTGACGGCCGTGTCTCTGCTCAGCTGGCGCCAGGCCATGACTGACGACAGCAGTGTAGTCAGGATTGCGGGTACGAGAATTCCGGCAGCAAGCGCTCTTTTTCGTAATTGCATTATTTGTCCTGTGAGGTCTTTCCATGAGTACACTATCACTATTTAGTGACGTTATAGTCATTAATCCCTTTCCATTTCAGTGTTATTTAAACAGGTGACGCAGCGGGATGTACTCTGTAATGAATATAAGCGCAGGTTTTAAGGCGGGTAATTATTTTTTTTGAACAGGGTGGATATCGTTCTGACAGCCTCATTCATTTTCGTTATCTCTGCAGAAATCTGGCTGCTTTCGGGGAGCAGGATATGGCGGACTGGCATGCTGATAAGTCTTTATCTGCTGCAGTGAGAAGAATGCTGCTCTGGACCAGGAAACAGGTCTGCTGTCAGGATTATTGGGTAATTACCTTCGAAGGGAGAACTAAGCTGTGACACTCAAAATGACCATTCTGGTCGAAAACCATCTTTCCCCGCACGCGGCTGCAGGAATGCAGGCCCGTGCAGGCCTCTCCATTCTTCTGGACGACGGAGAGAGCCGGATACTGTTTGACTCCGGTGCGGATGAAACCGTTGTTCGCAACGCCAGGCTGATCAACGAGCCGCTGACAGACCTGGACGCGGTTGTATTATCCCACGGGCATTACGATCACTGCGGCGGAATAACGTCTCTTGCCCCCGGGACGAGGATTATCTGTCATCCCGGCATTTTACAGGAAAGGTATGCCGCCGTCAGGCTTCCAGGAAAGGTCATTCCTCTTAAGAAACTTTCGGTCGTGGAGCGTTTTCGCGGACTTAACGTGGAGTACAGTAAAATCCCGCGGGTCGTGGCAGGACGTTTTGTCTGGAGTGGTGAAATCCCCGTGGAAAGCCCGAAGCCTTGGGGTTATACCGATTACAGGAACGCCACGCCTGATTATGTGTCTGATGAGGGTGTGCTTATCTGGTGCTCATCACGCGGGCTGGTCATTATAACCGGGTGTGGCCATCGTGGGCTGGAGAACACCGTTCGCCACTGCATGAACATTACGGGGGAAAAACGCGTGTACGCCCTTATCGGGGGATTTCATCTGCGGGCAGCATCACCGCTCAGGCTGATAAGGCTGAAAGCTTTTTTGCGTGAGATCGCACCTGAGCAACTGCTGGGCTGCCACTGCACAGGAAGATGGGGAAAACTGTGGCTCAGGAACACGCATCCTGTCGCCTGCGGAGATACCGTTATTTTTGAAGAGTAAGTCTGTGATACAGGCTCATCCTGTCATTCGGTCTGCACCTGTCTCGTTTGTGTCGTCTTACTGTCAGGCCCGTGTCGTGTACTGTGCCGGCAGGAAATGCGAATATCTTAGCCGCTACCAACATACACCAGATATGAGGTTATCGATGACCGTCGCAGAGAAAGTGAAAGCCCTTCGCCTGAAGAAGGCCTGGTCTCAGGAGCAGCTGGCAGAAGTCGCCTCGCTTTCAGTCAGAACGGTTCAGCGTACTGAAAAAGGGAAGAAACCTGGTCTTGAAACGTTGAGTGCGCTTGCCTCAGCCTTTGACGTCAGCGTATCTGAGCTCCTGGAAGAGGCCGGGGATGCCGTTAACACGCTGGATGAACGTATCAGTGATGCCAGAGCCCAGGTTGCCCGGGAAATGACGTTTTGGCGGATACTAACAAGGGCTCTTCTGACATGCACCGCAATGATGGTTATAAACTATCTGCTTACTCCGGAAAGTTACTGGTCCCTTGTAGTGACGGCCATATGGTGCACTCTGGTTATGTTCAGGGGGGCAGGGTGTTTGTTATTCATGATCGGCTTAAGTCATGGCAACAACGCAGGTTGAATAAACTCCTCCGTCCGGGCACAAAAAAGGAAAATAACCTTCGGGCAATCAAGTAAAACGCTGGAGCCATTCTCTGCGGCTAAATGTAATCATCATTAAGCGAAAAGGAAAAACGATGAACCTGTCTGAATTTTTACTTCATGTACCGTTCTGGGTCTGGCTCCTGCTGATTTTTTTACTTCGCCGTGGTTTTGCCGCCCTTTATGACAGAGAGATGAAAATCGGACGGCTTTTTTTGCTCCCTGTACTGTTTCTTGTCTGGGGAGGCTACGGAGTTATGACTGAAACAGAAAGGGCAGGAGTAAGTCTCACCATGATGGTCGCAGGATTACTCGCGGGAGGAGCACTCGGCTACTGGATGTGGGGGGCACAAACTCCCCTGCAGGATTCAGGCAACCCAGGTACGGTTATCAGGGCCGGGACGCCGCTGACGCTGGGCATGATCGTTATTACTTTTTGTACAAAATTCATTCTTACTTCAGCCCTCTTCCTTCAGCCTGGCCTTGCGGCGTCAGCGAGCTTCTGTCTGCTAATGGGTGGGCTCACCGGACTGAATGATGGAGTATTCTGGGGAGGCACACTAAGGATATTTATACCATGGTACAACAAACATCTCACTCAATTGTGAATTGAACCATTTATGTGTATTTTATTTTTAATAGTAACTCCTCAAATGTATTCCAAAAGGGAAAATTATGCTGATAATTATGAACGGGTTGCCGGGTTCTGGAAAAAGTACTGTAGCAAAAATGTTGTGCGAAAAATTGAGCGCTGTGTATTTACGGGTGGATACTGTAGAGCAGGCCATTCTTTCGGCGTTTGAAACAGAGAGAAAGCCCGGGCCTGAAGGGTATTTTGTCATATATGCATTAGCACGTGAGAATCTTAAGCTAGGGTCAACGGTGGTGACAGATTCGGTTAATGATATTAATCTTGTGCGTGATGCTTTTCGTGATATAGCTATATCACTGGAAATTCCATTCATAGAAATTGAAATAATTTGTTCGGACAAAGAACAGCATCGGCATCGAGTGGAAAACAGAGTTTCAGATATTCCCGGTTTGACTGTACCTGACTGGGGAAAAGTGCAAAGCCGTCACTATGAACGATGGTACAGGGAACATATTCAACTTGATACAGCGAAATTAACAGTTACTGAGTGTGTAAACAGAATCCTGGCATTAACAGAGCAAGACAGGATTGGAAACAATCTAACTATACATCGGTAGTAATCGTTAATTTTTCTTACGCTGTATGAACGTCTGGTGTATCGAACGTGGCGTGATATTTAGGAGCTTATCGGATAGCCGCCACCGTAGCCTCGTACCAGATAAGGCTCTAAGCTTCGTCTAAGACAGGCGTCGTATTACTTTAATCACCAGGCATCAAGGCCTTCCCATGCTTTAAGAGAACGTGCCCGGGCAGTCTGAGTATACGTTTATTCAAACAACAGCGCTTCGCTCAGAAGCCAGCTCCTGAAGGTTTTGACCACAGGGCGCATGATTCTGGATTTAGAATATGTCAGCCAGTAGCTGCCGGCGTTGACCTCAGTTTCGAAGGGCTGCACAACCTGCCCGGATGTGAGCTCCCGTGTAAACATTTTCAGGGGAACCAGCGCCGCGCCGCCGGAATGTATAACGGTCTGGATCATCAGTCCTGACGAGTCATAGACCGTACCGCTGATGACAGCAACGTCCTCGCCGGCCTCACGGAACCAGTCTTCCCATTCATTGATCCGGTAAGAACGGAGCAGCCTCTCGTTCAGCAAATCACGTGGTGCGCGAAGCCGCCCGGCCATTTCCGGGTCGCATAGCACGCCAAACGGCGCGTCGAATATTTTTTCATTATTGGTTGAGGGCCATATCCCGGTACCAAACCTGATAGCCAGATCGAGCCCCTCTGCAGCAATATTGACGATATTATTGTTAATACGCAGACGGACATCCACATGGGGATGAAGCGTCTGGAAACGCCCCAGCCTGGCCTCAAGCCAGCCAAGGGCAAACGTGCCTACACAGCCCAGCGACAGGACTTCCTTATATTCCCCGCCTTCAAACTTATGATAAATATTTTCTATTGTCCGAAACGCCTCGTGCAGTCCGCCATAGAGGATCGCGGCTTCCTCTGTGAGCTCCAGACTGCGGGACTGTCGTCTGAAAAGCGTGATACCCAGACGCTCCTCAAGAATTCTGATTTGCTGGCTGACGGCGGCTGGGGTAACGAAAAGCTCTTTCGCGGCCCGGGTAAAGCTGAGGTGTCTGGCGGCAGCCTCAAAAGATTTGAGGGCCTTCAGGGGAGGTTTTTTTCGCATAGGACATCCTTTAGATTTTCTTTAAATTAATACAAATTTTTATCGTTTGCCAGCATTCAAGATTATCAACATAATCCCGCTTCCTGACCGGTGCGACATACTTGTTATTTATTGCGAAATTTATAATTAATTAAACCGGGCTTTAAATTTTTATTTGCGGCTGGCGATTATTCGCATTTATCTGCGGATTAACACAATGAATGCATCCCAAAGTATTCATTAACATCTCGGTAATCAGCTCACTGAACAATATTTATTAGGGAAACCTGGATGAAGAGAAAATCACTGTTTCTGGCCGTGGCCAGCCTGCTGGCCGCCAGTTATGCCAATGCTGGCCAGATGACGACCGAGCAGCAAATTGCTGAGAAATCTGCACAGATATTTCATGACACTAATCCTCCGGCTATGGTCATGGCCATTATTCAGAATGGTCAGGTGACATATCGTGCCTATGGTGAAACGGCTAAAGGCAACCATACCAGCCCCACGCCCGACTCGCTGCTTCGGGTCGGCTCTATGTCAAAAATTCTGGCCTCAGAGCTGCTGGTTAAGCTTGCCGATAAGGGAGCGCTCAGGCTGACCGACACGCTTCAGAAGTATGCTCCCCCGGGGATGACAGTACCTGAGGTGAGCCGCGGCAATCCCGTTACCCTGATTTCGCTTGCCACACATACCAGCGGGCTGCCGCGACTTATCCCGGGTCAGGCACCAGCCGGCTCAGCTCCGTTCACGTGGCCGGACAGGCCTGCCCGCTGGAACTGGCTGAATCAGAAGCCGACCCTGACCGCGCCGTGGGAACAGGCGCAGTATTCTAATGTGGGATACGATCTGCTGGCCGATGCTATGGAAGCTGCAGGTAAAAAACCCTACCTGCAGCTTATGCGGGAAAATGTGACGGGCCCGCTGGGCATGAAAGACACCACCACCCAGCCTGACAGCGCTCAGTGTCAGCGGCTCATGGAAGGCTCTGGCATCGATCCTGCCGGTCCCTGCACGGATACAACGGCAGCCGCCGGCAACGGCGGGATGTATTCCACCGCAAGGGACATGGCGAGCTGGATGCAGCATCTGTTGAATATCCGTCATCCTGAAAAGCCAGCGCTCAGAGCCGTTCAGCAGGCAATGTACGTGCAGAGACAGCAACTCAAATCCATTACGGGTCTGGATTTAGCAGGGAAAGCGCAGGGGCTGGGAATGGGTTGGGTCTTTATCCAGCCTTCGGTTGACTCCCCGGTAATGATCCAGAAAACCGGTGGTGGCGGCGGTTTTATGAGTTATATGGTTTTGGTCCCCGGCGAAAAAACGGGGATCTTTGTCTCTGTGACAAAAGTGGATCTGGATATGTTCTCAGCCTTAACGCGTGAAACGAACAGCCTTATCCCGCTCCTGTTAAAAGCAGCCCCCGGGGAACGCATCAGTCCGGCTTCATAACGGGTCGGGTGGCAGCATCTGACTCCATAAAAAACGGGTGCTGTCAGCGGAAATGTGCCCGGATTTCGCCAGAACCCGGCTCCTCGCAGAACAACACCTGTAATGTATTTCCCTGGGTATATTGGGGCAAACTCGATAATCGATAGTAAGACTGCCTGGGCAACTCACTATGTGACGACAGGTATCACGTATTGCCTGAATTCTAACCTGAACCTGGATATTGCTTACAAATTCAACAACATCACGGGGCTGCCAAAAGTTCACTCAGAATAACGAAGATGCTTTGATAATGGGCATAACATACCAGTTCTGATAGGACCCTCAGGTTGCCAGGGCAGTAATCAGAATGATGCAGAGTGACGTGTATTTCGGGTTGAGGTTGCATCAGATGCTTCACATGGTCCGAAAGTGCACCAACAGTCTGGCCGAAGAGGTCCTGTTGGCTCAGTATTTAACTTTTAACACATTAATTTAACATGCAAAATAAAGGATACTAATATGAAAATGATTCGACTTATGATAATCCCCTTGCTGGCTGGAATGTGCACGCCAGCACTATCTACACCAGTCAATATCACTGATACAATACAAACCACAGAAGACCATATCAAAGGTCGGGTTGGTTTTACTGAAATAGACTTTTTATCCGGAAAGGTACTGGGTAGTCATCGCCATGAAGAACGCTTCCCTATGATGAGCACATTCAAAGTTTTGTTATGTGGGGCAGTATTAGCACGCGTTGATAAAGGGCTTGAACAGCTTGAACGCAGAATTACCTATAATGAGCATGACCTGGATGACTATTCACCAGTAACCAGTCTGCACCTTGCAGATGGAATGTCGGTTTCTGAATTATGTAATGCTGCCATTACCACCAGTGATAATACTGCTGCAAATTTATTGCTATCAACAATTGGCGGGCCGGAGGGATTAACCCAATTTGTGCGAAGCACTGGTGATAATTATACACGACTAGATCGACACGAACCCAGCCTGAATGAAGCGCTACCTGGCGATGAGCGTGATACTACCACTCCGGCTGCAATGGCTCAGACGTTACGAAAATTGTTAAATGGGAGTCTCCTCAAGATAGCATCACAGCAAAAATTAATAACGTGGATGCAGGAAGATAAAGTTGGCGGGCCTCTGTTCCGCTCTGTACTGCCAGCTGGCTGGATGATAGCGGATAAAACAGGAGCAGGTGAACACGGCTCTCGTGGCATCGTTGCATTGTTGGGGCCCAGAGGAAAACCATCCCGAATAGTTATTCTCTATATTACCAATACTCATTCATCCATGAATGAACTTAACGAACATATTGCAGGGATCGGAGATTCAATTATTAAGCACTGGTAATATGTTTTCAAAGATTAGTTCACTCCAGACCCACACTTTGGTATTCCGGACTGTAAGATGAGTGGCTAAGACAACTTGTTTTCCATGTAATTAACAGGTGAATCTTGGCCGCTTTCAGAGTAGGTATCTCATCGTCTAGGTGAAAGTTATCTGTAGCGATGCAGACTGCGTAGGCAGTGAATGAGCCGACAAATTATCTATGTAATATTTGAGGTAATTTGGGTAATGTACTTCACCAAATCATCCAGTTCGATTCGTTCACCGGGCAGAGAGCTGATGGCCTGAGGTAGGTAATCAGTAAAATATTTTATTCCGCTTGTAAGTATCCCGCTTAACCGAACCATTCACTTTTAGAGATCTTCCGACATACTGATTATGTTCCCGAGGAGATCGCCATGCGTAAAGCACGATTCACCGAACACCAGATCATCGCTGTGCTGAAGTCCGTCGAAGCCGGACGCACCGTCAAAGATGTCTGCCGCGAAGCGGGTATCTCTGAGGCCTCTTACTACAACTGGAAAGCGAAGTTTGGCGGGATGGAAGCCTCTGATATCAAAAAGATGAAAGATCTTGAGGACGAAAACCGCCGCCTAAAACAGATGTTTGCCGACCTGAGTCTGGAAAACCGCGCACTAAAAGACGTCATCGAAAAAAAGCTTTAAAGCCAGCGATAAAGCGTGAACTCGTCAGCTATCTGAAAGAGGTGTTTTCGATGAGTGTACGTCAGGCATGCAGGATGTTATCGCTGAGCAGGACGGTTTATTTTTACCAGCCCGATACCCGGCACAATGAACGGGTGATCCAGGCACTGACTGAGCTGGCGGAGCGCTATCCGCGATACGGTTTTAAGAAGCTGTTCCAGCTTCTGCGCAGGCAGGGGCACACCTGGAACCATAAGCGTGTTCACCGGATTTACTGCCTGCTGAAACTGAATTTTCGTCGTAAGGGTAAACAACGTCTGCCGGTACGCAATCCGGCTCCGTTGATAATGCCGGAAGCGCTTAATCAAAGCTGGTCCATCGATTTTATGCACGATGCGCTGGTCTGTGGCCGGCGCTTCCGTACCTTTAATGTGGTGGATGATTTTAATCGCGAAGCCCTGGCGATAGAAATCGACCTGAATATTCCGGCTCAACGGGTCGTCAGGGTGCTGGACAGGATAGTGGCAAACCGTGGATATCCGCTGAAGATGCGTATGGACAACGGGCCAGAACTGGTCTCACTTGCGCTGGCGCAATGGGCCGAAGACCATGGTGTGGTGCTGGAATTTATTAAACCAGGCAAACCGACACAGAATGCCTTTATCGAGCGTTTTAACCTGACGTACCGGACAGAAATCCTGGATTTTTATCTGTTCAGAACACTGAATGAAGCACGGGAAATTACTGAGCGCTGGTTGATGGAATATAACAGCGAGCGACCTCATGAGTCCCTGAATAACCTGACGCCGGAAGAGTATCGGCTGATGGCTGAAAAACCAGAAACCTCAAAAAGTGCGTGGAACTAAAACGGGTGTACTTACAAAATGTTTACTTCGTATATGGCTTATTACTTTTCTTTCGTGCAGTTTGGGCTGGAAGGCGGGCATCTTTCAGACAATGCTGATTAAGTCTGTTCTGGCTATTATTATAATGACTCATCTCTGTATGATTTTTTTAGGTTGGCGCCTCCAGAGAGGCGCTTTAGAGTTCTACCGTATTCCTTCTTGTCAGAAGGCGTATTTCACTCCCAGCATACCCTGAGTGTCCCGGTAACTACCTGACCCCATCTGTTGCGCCACGTTGCCCCATGCGCTCAGATTTTCGCTTATGTGGCCCTCAACACCAGTTTTTAGCTCTGCCACATTGCGTTGCCCCTGAAGATATGCACTGCTTTCACCCATCTTCACGCCATAATCCTTCGCGGTATAAACCCAGTTTGCTTCCACAAAAGGTTCAAACTGACGGAAGGAACCTTTGTCATGATGGCTCTGTCCGGTCATTGACAAGCGTACACCCAGGCGTGTCTGGACGTTATCACTTCCCCTGCCTTCCACTTTCGTACCGTTGACTTCCGTGTGATTATCGGCTTTCACGCCGGACCATAGCACCTGTGCCTGGGGCGTTATGTAAACGTTGTTTTCCATTCCGCCGGAGGTTCTGTATGAACCCGTATGGAAAACATACCCCGTTTCCAGTGACGCGCTCAGACCTTTTGATTTGTACTTCTCATACGCCAGTTCATCACCTTTAACGGAGTTATCGAACCAGTTCCATGCCATCCAGCTGTCTGCATACAGGCCGGTTTTGTCCTTCGAATTCTGGTGCCAGGTGCTGTAGACACCAGCGCTGTAACCCCACACAGAGCCTTTTGAGTTATAACCGGACAAAGTGTTACGGGAATTACTGTACTGTTTACCGTAGCCGCCCATCAGACCAAGATGCCACGCATCGTCGTTGCCGGTGCTGCCGTTGAAGATATCTGCCCCCATCTGGAAGACTATCCGGTTTGCGGCGTATTTTGACTGACCGTCCGAGACATGTCCTTCCGTATGGCCCCCCACAGAGCGTACCCACAGACTACTTTCGTGACGCTCTCCGGTGGCCAGGTTTGTGTATATCATGCCACTTTGACGGTCTTTGAGACGCATGTTGAACATTGTTGCGGCTGCCTGAAGGTTGGCGGCGTAATTTCCTCGCTCAGGACGATAAGTGTGTCCGGTATCGGCATTGTTATGAGTTCCATTACTATTACCGTTATTATCGTTATTGCCGTTATTGCCGTTATTACCGTTATTACCGTTATTACCGTTATTACCGTTATTACCGTTATTACCGTTATTACCGTTATTACCGTTATTACCGTTATTACCGTTATTACCGTTATTACCGTTATTACCGTTATTACCGTTATTACCGTTATTGCCGTTATTGCCGTTATTGCCGTTATTGCCGTTATTACCGTTATTACCGTTATTATTTTCACTCTGACTGGTGAGATACCAGTTATTGTTATTCATGCCGGAAGGGGTACCCTGCTGGAGATGATACTCATAACTGCCGGCTACAATTCGCCCTTTCTGAATAAAGGCACCGGAGGCGGAGTTACCGGTGGAAATAACTTCAATTCCCTCCAGGGTCTGTGCCCCGATACCGCCTTCGTTGGCGACCCTGATGTAGGTGGTGCCGGAAGCATTCCCGCTGATGGTCAGCTTATCTGTCAGGCTGTCATCGCCACCCAGCACAGTTCCGAGAGAAACTGTACCGCCATTTCCGGTCCAGTCGCCTTCCACGGCCAGGGTCTGGCCCGCATTAGTGGCTCCGTTATTAATCATTACCAGTCCGCTGTTAATCATGTCACCGTACAGTGTTACTGCTTTCGGCAGTGCATCTGCGCCGGTATCATTAATTAATACGGTACCACTGTTGTTCAGTGTGGTGACGGTCTGGCTGTTGCCGCTGAGATTAAGGGTCGCACCTTCAGCTACCGTCACACCGGAGGTGGAGGCAAAAGTATCCTCAACACCGGTTTTAAGTGTGCCGCGGCTGACCGTAGTAGTACCTGTGTAAGTGTTGGTTCCGGATAAAATAAAGCTGCCTTCACCATTTTTACTTATGCCTCCCCTGCCAGAAATCTTGCCTGAAAATGTGGTAGCGGTGCCAGCAGTATTATTTTCCGTGAGGGTATTATCGCCTAGTAGAATCTCTCCTTTTCCGGATAGGGCATTTACTTGCTGATTGTAACCTCCAAGATCTAAACTGGCACCAGAGTTAACGACCAAGCTGTGGGAGGTCATGATTGCATTTTCCACACCCGTCTTGAGCGTTCCTTTCTCAATCAGAGTATCGCCAGTATAAGTATTGTTACCGCCTAAAATCAGCGTTCCATCTCCTAATTTTTGTAGGCTGCCCGTACCTGCTATAATGCCTGAAAGTGACATGCCTACACTGTTAGTGTCTAATGAAGAGATACTATTTCCATTTAGATTGATATCGATGCTGGATGTTAGCGTCGATTTGTATGCCTGAAGGATTCCACCGTCGAGAGTAAAAAGGGGTGGAATACTGCTTCCCCCATAAACAATGCCGTTCTGCCCGCCAATGGACAGTTTGCCGCCATTGGAAATGATCATCTCCGTAGTGCCAGCAGAACTTGTCGCAAGGTATAATTTGTCTGCAACGGTGATGCTTGCTCCGTCGGTAACCGTAGTTTTGGCTGTACCTTCATCTGCGCCGAGATAGAAAGTATTAACATTTAACGCTGAGCCCTCACCCATGACGGTAATAGCGGTGTCAGAATTGTCATTGCTGTTACCGGCAGCGAGCATATCTGCATTGACAATGCCACCATTAGATATATTGAGATATCCAGTTCCACCTCGGCCGTAACCAGTCCCCCCCATACTTAGTAATGCTCCATTAGAGACATTAACAATACCTCCATCGGATACGTTTAGTTCTCCGATAAAACCTTGAGATCCAATTGTTAATTGCTGAAATGGGGTGCCGGCCGCATCGCGGCCAGGCTTTACAGTCAGAGCTGAACCATTTCCCTGTACGTTAATCGTGCCTTCAGCGCCATATCCGGTGTAAACATCAAACGAGTTAACCTTGCCGCCATCGATAATGTTGAGAATATTGTTTTTACCTCCTCCAGCATTACCAACACGGATCTGGGGGCTGGTTAGTGAGGAGCCATTTCCGGAAACTACAATATATGACGACAGACTGTTATCGCTTCCAATGAAAATATTTTGCTCTGCTAACACAGTTGCACCATTTTGCACCTGCATATAAGCTTCTTTATCGCCCGATGCAGCACCGTTACCGATACTTATGGTGCCGCTTAGCGGTAATGTATTAGTATACTTTGCGGCAATTGATGTGCCCGATCCTGTAACAACAAAATTTGATGAGGTATTATATTTTTCACTGTACGTGAGAAAGCTTGCAAATTCTCTTGAACCACTTTCGTATACAGTGTCACTTGATGCTGAAACTCCAAAGTTTATTCCATAAGCGATCATGGAAATCGACATGGCAATTTTTTTAATTTTCAAAGCATATTCCTTAAGCTCTGGTGTTAATGAGTGGGTAATTTATAATTGATACTCTGGTGTTTTTATTTTTATGAGGTTGCTTTGAATCTTTGCAAAAAAAAATATTAATGTATTAGCATTATCAGATAGGGGGGCATGCTCCTTTTCTTATGGCGCTTTCAGGTAAGCTACCGCCCGTTACTATACCAAGTACACTAGGGAAAATAATTATCAATACTTGTGGCGAGTTACTATCAATGAACATGCATTTATTTGCGCCTTATTCATCCTCATATGAAGAGTTCACGTATGTGAGTTCATTCCCAGACGAGAGTACAAAGAATACCAAATTAAATAAATGTCAAAAAAAAGCACCAAAGTTTGTTACTGAAAGTTATTGACATTACGAAAAAATGTATTTTATTCCCCGTGAGCTTGGTGAACCTTAAGGTTGTATTATTTAGGAGAGATGTTTTATGAGAAAAATTTAGAGAATTCAAGTGGATTGGTAAGTAATATCATTGAGTTATGAGGTTGATGTTTCTATTCCCCCAGTTGTCTTGGTTCATCGACTCCTTAGCCTCTATATATTAAGGCGCAACTTCATCGTTAAATTTATTTTTGGGTGCTCATTTATCACTCAATAGATAAAGCGCTAACGCATATAGATTAACCCGCTCCAAGTGAGAAGAATTGTTACATCTGGTTATTTACCAGACTCTACGCGATAGTTTTCGGAATAGTTCCCGTTATTTCATATGTTCACTAATTTATGTTTAAATACTTGAGCATTGTTCCCTTGATTCCCTTTTCTTAAACATGTTTATAGTTACCCGGCTTGATTAACGCTTTCCCCTGCGATGTTCGATAAGCGTTGGCATCCCGCAAAGAATAAGCGCAGCCGCAATACTCCTGCTGATAAAACTGCTCGCGTTTGCAGATCTCTACCGTGCGCGCGGAGCCACCTTGCTTACGCCAGTTGTGGGTCCAGTAAAACATTCCCGGATGACGCGCCGCTGCTCGCTGGCCGCATTCGCAAACCTGCTGAAAATTCTTCCAGCGTGAAATTCCCAGCGAACTGCAAATCGCCTCGAAGCCGTGTTCAGCCGCGTACAGCGCGGTGCGCTCCAGGCGCATATCAAAACAGGCCGTACAGCGCGCGCCGCGCTCGGGTTCCCATTCCATACCTTTCATGCGCGCAAACCAGTTATCGGCATCATAATCCGCGTCGATGAAGGGCACGCCGTGTTGCCCGGCAAACCGCTTATTCTCCTCCTTACGGATGAGATACTCCTTTTGCGGATGGATATTGGGATTGTAGAAAAAAATCGTAAAGTCGATATCCGAGGCAAGCAAAGCCTCGATGACTTCGGAAGAGCAGGGCGCGCAGCAGGTATGCAATAACAGCTTGTTTGCACCGTCCGGCAGCACAAGCTTCGGGCGCTTAAATTCGGTGGTTGTCATGATATGTTGGCGGAAAGAAGGAAAACGGCGTGGATTGTACCACTAAAATTGTGGTCAATGGGCTTTGCCAGCTTAAGGTGAGGCGGGAGACTGCTTCTCCCACCTTAGCTAACAGTTATTCCTGCCCTGATAAATGCATCCCGACGTACCGCTCATAGCGGCTTTTTTTCAGGAACGTTAAATCCACCAGCACCAGCCCATCGACGCAGTTGTTGAAGGCCGGGTCGCTGCCAAAATCAATAAACTGCACACCGCCCGGCTCGCAGAGTTCCGAATATTGCTTATACAGCGTCGGGATGCCGCAGCCCATATTGCTGAGCAGGGATTTTAACCGAGTCAGATCTTCGCCGTAATCCTCTCCCTTGAACTGCGCCAGCACGTCGGGGAGGCTTGCCGGGTAAGGGCTGCGGGACGAGGCCAGCGGATGGCTCGCCGGGAACCACAGCCGATAAAAGGCGACAAGCAGATCGCGTGCGTCCGGCGGCAGGCCACCGGAAATAGATACCGGGCCGAACAGGTAGCGATATTGCGGGTAACGGGCCAGGTAAGCGCCAATCCCCGACCATAAATAGTCCAGGCCACGGCGGCCCCAGTAGCGAGGTTGAATAAAGCTGCGCCCCAGCTCGATGCCGTGCTGCAGCACATCGTCCATTTTTTCGTCGTAGTGGAACAGGCTATAGCTGTAAAGCCCGTCTAAACCGCGTTTTTTGATCTGCTGAGCGGTAGGCATAAAGCGGTAGGCGCCGACGATCTCCAGGTCCTGCTCATCCCAAAGGATTAAATGCAGGTAATCGTCATCATACCTGTCGAGATCCCGGCGTTTGCCGCAGCCTTCACCTACGGCGCGAAATGCTATCTCACGCAGGCGACCAAGCTCGCGCAGCAGCGGAGCCTCTTCTTTGGTGTCGTTTCGCTGCCAAAGATAAATCACTTTATCGTCGGCGGTTCGGCCCAGACACTCGGCTTTAGCCAGCTCCCGGCGCAGCGTGGCCCGGTCTTCCGCCCGGGCAATCGCGCTTTCCGTTGTGAATTTGCCGGACAGCCCTTTACCCAGCAGCTGAACGTGCTGGCGGCACTTTTTAGCCAGTTCGCGCGGGATTTGCTGTGGACTATGCCAGCTTTCCCAGGGAATGCGCTGGCCAAGCGTGATTGGCAAAGTGGAGTTGCGGCGGCGGAACATTTGCTGCATCAGCAGCAGCAACGGCAGCGCAGGGGAAACCATCGCGCCAGCATAAAACAGGGCGCTGTTACGCGCGTGGATAAAGGCCGGCAGAAGCGGCACGCGGTACTTCGCGGCAAGCTTAATGAAGCCGGTGTGCCAGTGTCCTTCGGCAATGCCTTCCCGGGATAAACGAGACACTTCTCCCGCCGGGAAAAAGATCAGTACGCCGCCGTTTTGCAGCTGCTGTTCCATCTGCACAAGCGATGATTTAGGCGTGCGGCCATTGATATTGTCGACCGGGATAAACAGAGAACTCAGCGGTTCGAGGTGATTGAGCAGGCGATTGGTGACGACTTTAACATCGCGGCGGACGCGGGAAACGGCATACAGCAGCGCCAGTCCATCAAGCGTGCCCGTTGGATGGTTGGACATCATCACCACGGGGCCACTTTCAGGGATATTTTCTAATTCACGGGGAGAGATATTACAGCGGATTTGCAGGTGGTCCAGTACCTGTTCGACCATGTCGAGGCCACGAAGATGAGGGTATTGCCCGGCAAAGGCCTGAAACTCTTCCTCATGCAGCAGGCGTCTTAACAGATTTTTTTGCCAGGGTGCAGGCTTAGCCTGAGGCCAAAGATCGTCAAGTACGTTATCGATACTAAACATGTCAGCTCCTCCTAACTTCCTGTTGGTGAAAGTATAAGCAAAAGATGAAGTTTTCGTGTCAGTGAGGTGATGTTTCAGGGATACGCGCAGAAGCGGTGCCGATTTTTTATTCCGCAGTGATACATCGATGGGGGGTTAACGCGATTTTGGGCTTAGGTAATGGGGTAAACCCTGATGAGTTGTAGGTTAATGGCGAGTGTTTCGTGAAAAAGCGTGATTTTTATTTAATTAATTGTTTTTAATGAATTTTAATTTTGGTTGTTTGAGATTTTATTGTCAAGATGAAAGCGCATTTAATGAGATTTTTATCATGAAAAATGAGAGTTAAGTCGATTTTTAATCTAAAAACCCTCTATTAGACACTAAAGTTACTCTTCGTCCTGATGATTTTTCAACGATCTACGCTAAAGTAGCCGCCGCTGGCTAACGACCAGCCTATGATTAAAAATCTGCAACCGAACGCCGGGAACGGCGTTTTATCAACACCGCATCAAAAAAAAGATAACCTATGGGAGTTCACAGATGAGTCACTCTGCGACGAAAACAAAAACATTTTTCGGGCATCCGTACCCGTTAAGTTCGCTCTTCCTCACCGAAATGTGGGAACGTTTTTCTTTCTACGGGGTTCGCCCGCTGCTCATTCTGTTTATGAGCGCCGCGCTGCTTCAGGGCGGGATGGGGCTGCCGATTGAGCAGGCATCCGCCATTGTCGGGATCTTCGCCGGCGGTGTGTATATCACGTCTTTACCGGGCGGCTGGCTGGCCGATAACTGGCTCGGGCAGCGCCGCGCCGTCTGGTATGGCTCGCTGATTATTGCCCTCGGCCACCTCTCGATTGCGCTGTCGGCATTCGTGGGCAACACCTTCTTCTTTGTCGGCCTGCTGCTGATCGTCCTGGGAACCGGGCTGTTCAAAACCTGTATTACCGTCATGGTCGGCACGCTGTACAAAAAAGAAGATACCCGCCGCGACGGGGGCTTCTCGCTGTTTTACATGGGCATCAATATGGGCTCGTTTATTGCCCCGCTGATCATCGGCCCGCTGCATGAAAAATACGGCTGGCATATGGGCTTTGGCCTGGGTGGCTTAGGGATGCTGGTTGCGCTGTTCATCTTCCGCTTCTACGCCATTCCGCAAATGCGCCGCTACGACAAAGAAGTCGGCCTGGATTCCACCTGGAACCGCCCGACGACCGAGCGTAAAAACGTCGGTAAATGGGTGACGCTTGCCATGGCGCTGCTTGCCGGGCTGGTGGTACTTATCTCCAATGGTACGATTCCGTTCAACCCGACGGTGATAGCGAAAAGCTCCGCCTACATCATTTCTACCTGCGTGGGCCTCTACTTCCTGTTTATGTTCTTCTTTGCGGGCTTAACCAGCAGCGAGCGTTCGCGCCTGCTGGCCTGCCTGATCCTGCTGATTGCGGCGGCGTTCTTCTGGTCTGCCTTTGAGCAGAAGCCGACCTCCTTCAACATCTTTGCGCGTGACTATACCGACCGCCAGATGGGCAGCTTTGAAATCCCGACGATCTGGTTCCAGTCGATCAACGCGCTGTTTATTATCCTGTTAGCCCCGGTCTTCAGCTGGTTCTGGCCGTCGCTGGCTAAGCGTAATTTGAACCCGAGCAGCATGACGAAATTCGTTATCGGCATTCTGTTTGCGGCGGCAGGTTTTGCGGTGATGATGGCGGCGGCAAACCAGGTGCTGGCGACGCAGAGCGGCGTTTCTCCGTTCTGGCTGGTAGGGAGCATCCTGCTGCTGACCCTCGGTGAGCTGTGTCTGAGCCCAATCGGCCTCGCGACCATGACGCTGCTGGCACCGCAGAAAATGCGCGGCCAGGTGATGGGGCTGTGGTTCTGCGCCAGCGCGCTGGGTAACCTGGCGGCGGGTATTATGGGCGGGCACATCAAAAAAGATCAGCTTAGCTTGATGCCGGAGCTGTTCTCCCACGTCTCTATCGCCCTGGTTATCTGCGCCGTTGTGCTGGCCGCGCTGATTATTCCGGTCAGAAACATGCTGAGAAACGCGGATGCCAACGAAGCTAAATAACGGTTTTTAAGCACCTGGCCCGGTAGCCTTTATGGGGTACCGGGCCTTTTTATTTTGTGGGCCGCTACTGCACATCAGTCGAACGACTTACCGTTTCCCACGCCTCAATATCTGCTTCCATTCGCTCAAGCTTCTCTTTGACGAAGGTAACGGCGTCGCTGCCCAGGAGCAGGGTTGCCGGTGGATGAGGGCTGTCGATAAGCGCCAAAATTGCTTTGGCGGCTTTGATCGGATCGCCCGGCTGCTGCCCGCTGCGTTTCTGGCGCGCGTCGCGAATCGGGCCGAAGCTCTGGTCATAATCGCTGATGCTGCGCGGGCTTCGCACCATAGATCGCCCGGCCCAGTCGGTTCTGAAGGAACCGGGCTGCACGGCGGTGACCGCGATATTAAAAGGCAGGAGCTCTTTGCTCAGCGTTTCGGAGATGCCCTGCAGGGCAAATTTGCTGCCGCAGTAGTAGCTGATACCGGGCAGGGTGATAAAGCCGCCCATCGAAGTGATATTGATAATATGGCCCGTACGACGAGTGCGGAACCCAGGCAAAAAGGCTTTTATCATCGCGACGGCGCCAAATACGTTGACGTTGAACTGGTGAATCAGTTCGCTCATCGGGGATTCTTCCATCACCCCCTCGTGCCCGTAGCCTGCGTTGTTGACGAGTACATCAATAGCGCCAATCTCCTGTTCCACCGAAGCCGCCAGCGGGGCTGCGGCATCAAAGTCGGTGACGTCCAGAATTCGGGCAAAACACTTGCCGGGTGCCAGCGCCTCAAAGGCTTCCTTCGCCTGGTGATTACGCACGGTTCCAACCACGCGGTGTCCGGCTTTCAGGGCTTCTTCTGCCAGCGAACGGCCAAAGCCGCTGCTGACGCCGGTAATTAAAAATAACTTCGACTGGCTCATTATTATGTCCTCCGTTAATGGGAGGTAAATCGTAGGGCTGGAAGGACTGAGTGAGTAGCCTGGATCCTCTCTGATGTTTGCCTATTCCTATGAGGTGTCTGGACGAGGTGAGGTTTCACTGCCAGACTCTGCCAACATTTCCCTTGGCCAGATGAACCGCTATGACAAACGCCAGCCTTCTGGCCAGTAAACAAATGGTTGAGCTTCTGGATCGGTTAACCCCGCATGAAGGCTACAATCTCACCGCGCTGAACGAAGTCCGTTTCTTACGCTCTAATCGCCCGCTGATGCGAACCCCGGTTCTTTATGAGCCCGGCATTGTGATTGTGGTGCAGGGGCGTAAACGGGGTTTTTTAGGTGAGGATGTCTATTTATATGATGCCCAGCACTACCTGATGGTTTCCGTGCCCGTGCCGTTCACCATGGAAACGGAGGCCAGCGCCGAAGAACCCATGCTGGCTATCTACATGAGGTTAGACTTTACGCTGGCTGCGGAGGTGATGCTCGCGCTCGATGGCCGAGGCATTGAGCTGGCCTGCGAGCCACGCAGCATGATGTCCAGCCCGATGGACGAAGCGATGAGCGCCTCCGTACTGCGTTTCCTCCAGGTGATGTCGACGCCGCTGGATGCCGATCTCTTGGGGCCGGCTATGATGCGGGAGATTTATTATCGGGTACTGACGGGCGCGCAGGGGCAGACGTTACGCAGCGCGCTGACGATGCAGGGGCAGTTTGGCAAAGTGGCGAAGGCGCTGCGCAAGCTTCATGCTGAATTTAATGCGCATCTGGACGTTGATGCTCTGGCAAAAGAAGCGGGCATGAGCGTGCCCACTTTCCACAGCCATTTCAAAGCGGTGACCAACACTTCCCCCATGCAATATCTCAAATCCACAAGACTGCATCAGGCGAGATTGTTGATGCTGCGAAACGATCTGACCGCTTCGGCGGCCAGCGCCCGCGTGGGCTACGAAAGTGTGTCGCAGTTCAGCCGCGAATTTAAGCGTCTTTTTGGGCTCACGCCGCTTAGCGAGGTGGCGCGCATGCGGCAGCATTTTTCCATGCCGGCCCCGCTTGCAGAGTCGGCATTTATCTCTTCCCACTGAAGAGGTTAGTACCGGTATTTCTTATCCAGAATTCGGCAGGTTGTATAAGCCCCGGCGGCGCAGAGCAGCGCGGGGGCAAAATAGCCGTGATCCATATGGGTAAACTCCATCACCAGCGCCACGGCGGTGATTGGCATCTGCATCGAAGCGGCTAAAAACGCCGCGCCACCGACCAGCGCAAAGCTGCCCACGTCCCCGCCAGGGAAGACAAACTGCCAGACCACCGCCAGCAGCAGGCTTAGCAAAGCGCCCACCGTTAAGCCCGGCGTCAGCAGCCCACCCTCAGCGCCGCCTCGCAGGACGGCGAGGATCACCAGCATTTTCAGCGCCAGCAAAATCGCCGCGAAGTTAAAGCTCAGGCCGTTGCTGATGGCAAGCTGCATCGGACCTTTGCCGTTGCCCGGCAGCTGCGGGAACCACAGGCTAAGCACGGCCAGCAGCGCAAAGGCCAGCAGGCAAAATACCGGCATCTGCCAGTTAGTTTTTACCTGCGTTCTCACGCTTGTTGTCGCCTTGCGGAACAGCCAGGCTGCATAACCGAGCAGCGGGCTGGCAACAATGGCCCAGGCGATAAACGCGTGGGGAAGCGCAAAAGAAGCGAAGTGATACTGCGACTCATCCCCCAGCCCCAGCGTGGCGACCCAGGCCGCTACTGCCGAAGTGATAACCGCCGCCAGCGCTTTCTCCCAGCTGAACGAGATCAGCAGCACTTCCAGCGTGAACAGCGCTCCGGCAAGGGGCACGTTATACACCGCAGCCAGGCCCGCGCCCGCGCCGCAGGCAATCAGCGTCCGGGTTTCATCCGGCTGCAGGCTGAACTTCCGGGCGAGGAGCCCGGCCGCCAGCGCGCCCATTTCCCGAGGGGCCACTTCACGCCCGAGCGGGGAACCCAGCGCAACGGTAATGATTTGCAGCAAAGCATGAACAGTGGTGGTGCCCGTAGGCATCGGCACGGCAGGATTTGCCACGGCGGCAGCGATAGACACTCTTTTCTTGCCGTAACGCGCGAGCAGCCACCAGCCAAATCCGGCGACGGCCCCGCCGCCAAGAATCGCCGCGACCCGGCGTAAATGCGTGGCGTCCGTCACGCCCTCAAGGAACGTCTCGCTCCCAACCAGTTGGTCAATGCTGTAGCCAAAAGCCAGGTGCTGAATAGCGTGTAAAATCAGCGCGAGAAGCATCCCCGCGATGCCGGCAAGAATGCCGGTAAGTACGACCGCAATCAGGCGCACAAGGTAGTGTTTAGCGTCAGCCTGGTCAGCTTGCTGGGTCATATTGGGATCCTTAACGCGGGAAAATTCGATGATAAGGGAGAAGAATTAAACAGTTAGTATAAATGTAGCATTCATCCGGCCCGAATCTCTCTCACCTTTCCCCACGCAGATTGCCCTTGTTTAACTCGCTTTCTGGCATGCCGCAAGCAGCATGCCTGCCACAGCGGCAGCGCCCAGCAGCCGGAAAGCCGTTGCCCACTGTGTTATATCGGGAGCCTGCCCGAGCACGACGGAAAGCACCGCCAGCATCATTGCCCCGGCCATATACTGGCTGGTGGCCATCAGGGCGCTGGCGCGTCCCTGTTGATCAAGCGGGGTGGATGACAGCCCCACAGCGAACATCGCCGGGAAGATGAGCCCGTGGCCAAGCCCGCTTAAGGCGATACCACTGATAAATACTGCAGACAGCGGGGACGCCACCCCGACGGACAGCAGCCCCAGCCCCAGTGCCGAACAGGCAAACCCGACGGCCAAAACCGTGGCGCTGGCGTAACGGGCCGTCAGGCGGGTAAAAAGAGTATTGCCCGCGACGATTAATAGCGCGAGCGGCGTGAACATCAGCCCGGTGGTAACGGCATCCTGCTGCAGCGTCTGCTGCCAGAATAGCGTCATGGCATAAAACTGGCTCCCCACGCTTGCCATATAACAGGCGCTGCTGAGCCAGCCCGTTTGCAGGCCCAGCAGAGCGCGAAGCGAGCGGGCCAGTAAAGGCTGAGGGGCGTAGCGCTCGTGCAGAATAAACAGGATCCCCATGGCAACGGCGAAGCGGTTGGCAATATAGTCAGGCTGCCCGGTTTCGCCATAGCGCATCAGCGCCCAGACCAGTGCCCCGGCGGCGAAGCACCCGACCAGCGACCCGATGCCCGTCTGCTGTTTTTCGCCCTGCGTTCTGAGCGGGAGATAATCCCGGCGAACCAGCCACAGCGCAAGCAGCCCCGGCGGAATGTTAATAAAGAAAATGGTTCGCCAGTCCAGCGCGGCCAGGATCCCGCCCAGTATCACGCCCGCAACCAGACCCAGCGCGCCGATGGCGCTCCATATCGCCAGCGCCCGTCGGTGCGCCTCGCCGTGAAACCGCTGCGCCATCAGCGCCAGTACCGCAGGCTGCAACAACGCTGCCGCCATCCCCTGTCCGCAGCGGGCAATGAGCAGCAGCGTGCCGCCCTGCGCCAGCCCACCAACCGCTGACGAGAGTAAAAACAGCGCCATGCCGAAGCTGAACATCCGGCGTGCCCCCAGCCGGTCGCAGAGGCTGCCGCCCGCCAGCAAGAGGGCGGCAAACGTCAGGCCATACAGGGAAACCACCCACTGCATCTCGCTGAGAGAAAGATTCAGGCTCTGCGCCAGCGTGGGGAGCGCGACGTAGACAATTGCATAGTCCAGCGCAATCAGCGCCTGTGCAATGCCGGGCGCGGATAAAGCGCGCCAGGACCCGGCGGCGGGTTTCGCATAAGTTTGTGTCATCGGCGTTTCCTGCTATTTTCTCTGTGATGAATCATTTTCATCATTTGATGAGCGTGAATAACAGGCTAAGCCTTTGTTTATGGTGCAATCAAAATCATATAATTCAGCCAAGGATGAGTTAAATTCACTCATGAAAAATCGTCGACTCCCGCCACTCACGGCCATTCGGGCCTTTGATGCCGTGGCACGCCACGCCAGCTTTAAAGCGGCAGCGGAAGAAATTGGCGTGACGCCCACCGCCATCAGCCACCAAATTCGCCTGCTGGAAGATTCGCTGGAGCAGCGATTATTCACTCGCTCTGCTAGGGGCGTGGCGCTGACTGCGGCGGGGGAGATTCTGTTTCGCGCCTCCGGAAACATGTTCACCATGCTGCGCGAGGCCGTTGAGTCCATAGCTACAATATCTCAGCCCGGCACGCTCACGCTCAGCACTACTTCGAACTTCCTGACTAACTGGCTGGTGCCGCGTTTACCGTCTTTACATCAGCAGCATCCCTCGCTGGAGCTGCGCTTTCACAGCGGCGTAGCGCTGGCCGATCTCCACGGAAAAATGGCGGACTGTGCGGTGCGTTACAGCATGCAGGCCGATGAATCTCTCGACAGCACGCTGCTGCATAGCGACAGCTTTGTGCTGGTGGCAAGCCCGCAGCTAAAGCTCAGGAGCGTGAAGGATCTCGCGGGGATGACGCTGTTTCATATTGATAACCGGCATGTGCCCAGCCCGGAACCCAGCTGGCAGCACTGGAGATCCGTCTTTGGGCCTGAAGATTTGGATGTGCAGAGCGGCATTCATTTTGACGACGAAACCCATGCGATTCAGGCGGCGATAGCCGGGCAGGGGATTTTGCTGGCAAGCGAGCTGCTGATTCGCCGGGCGCTGCAGCAGGGCTTGCTGCATATTGCGCTGCCGGGCGCGCTGCCTGGGGCGAACTATTATTTTGTGACCAGCCACGAAAAGGCCCGGAGAGAAGATGTGCGGCAGGTTAGGGCGTGGTTGCAGCAGGTGTTTGAGGCAGGTGGCTGATGATTGCCCCTCACCCTAACCCTCTCCCCAAAGGGGAGAGGGGATTGGATCGAGTTTGGTTTCTCCCCTTTCCCCGGAGCGTACAGGAGGGATGAGGGGGACTGGATCGAGCAGAGATTTTCCGTCGGTTTTCCCCCTCTTCCTTCCAGGGAGAGGGCCGGGGTGAGGGTCTGGTTATTCCCCGGATTCCCACCGTTTCAACAGCAGGCTTGCATTCACGCCGCCAAAACCAAACCCGTTCGACAGCGCATAGCGCAGCGTCTGCGGCCGGGCGGTAAGCGCCACCAGATCCAGCCCGGCCGCCTCTTCATCGGGGTGATGCAGATTCAGCGTCGGCGGCACAACCTGGTCACGCAATGCCTGAATAGTAAATATAGCCTCGATGCCGCCCGCGGCGCCCAGCAGGTGGCCGGTGGCGGATTTCGTTGACGTCACAGCCACCGGAAGCGTGCCGAAAAGCGCTTTAATCGCCGCCAGCTCGCCTTTGTCGCCGACCTGCGTCGAGGTTGCGTGCGCGTTGATATGGTCAACATCCGCGGCTGCAATGCCGGCCTGGCGAAGGGCCGCCTCCATTGCTCGCCTTGCGCCGTTGCCGTCTTCCGGCCCGGCGGTCAAATGCCAGGCATCCGCGCTAGTGCCGTACCCGACCAGCTCAGCCAGCGGCGTTGCGCCACGAGCCATGGCGTGTTCCAGGGATTCAATCACGATAAGCCCGGCGCCTTCGCCCATCACAAAACCGTCCCGGTCACGGTCGAACGGGCGTGAGGCGGCTTCGGGATTGTCGTTGGAGGCGGTAGACAGCGCGCGTGCGGCAGCAAATCCGGCCAGGCTGACGCGGTGAATGGCCGCTTCTGCGCCGCCGCAAAGGGCAATATCAGCCTCGCCGCTGCGGATCAAGCGGGCGGCATCGCCAATGGCCTGGGCTCCGGCGGCACAGGCGGTCACCGGGGCACCAATCGGCCCACGAAAGCCGTGCGCAATGGACACATGCCCGGCGGCAAGGTTGGCGAGGAAAGAGGGGATGGTAAACGGCGACAGGCGACGTGGCCCGCGCTCGTCCGTGGTGCGCACTGCATTGGCTATTTCGCTGAAGCCGCCGATCCCGGTGGCAATCACCGTTGCGGTACGATCTTTCTCTTCCTGCGAAGCTGGAGACCAGCCCGCCTGGGCGAGCGCTTCATGGGCGGCAACCAGTGCAAACTCGATGAACCGATCCATCTTTTTACGTTCTTTGGCGGAGATCGTCGCCAGCGGATCAAAGCCGTGCTCAGGATCCTGTTCTACGGACGGCACCTGACCGGCCACTTTGCAGGGGATATCTGCCACGACGTTCTCATCCAGCGCCGAGATGCCGGATTTTCCCGCCAGCAGCGACGGCCAGACATGCTGCACGCCACAGCCCAGCGGGCTGACGATACCCATACCCGTGACCACAATCCTTTTCGCTGAAACGCCCATCATTATTCTCCTGAAATATCAGTGTGGCTGCGGCTTTTTCATTAACGGAACCAGCATCGCAGCAATCAAAAAACCTATCATGATCAGGTAAAAAGCATCCGAAAATGCCTGAGTGCGTGCCTCGCGCAGTGCCAGGGAGGACAAGTTTTTTAGCGCCCCGCTGGTGGCGGCATCCGGGGACAATCCCTGCGCGGCCAGGCTGGCGGCGCTGCGCTGGACAAAATCCGTCATCGCGAGGTTAGCGGTATTGAGATGATCGGCCAGGCGGCTGTAGTGCAGGTTGGTTCTGTCATTCAACACCGTGCCGCACAGCGCAATGCCGATAGCGCCGCCGAGGTTACGCATCAAGTTGAACAGCCCGGAGGCAAGCTTAAGCCGCGCGGGCGGCAGGCTGCCCAGCGTTAACGTCACCGTAGGCGCGACGGCGAACTGCTGCGCAAGGCCGCGAAACGCCTGCGGTAGCAGCAGTTGGTCCGCGCCCCAGTCGTGGGTGATCGGCACGAAGCTGTACATCGAAATGGCAAAGCCGATCAGCCCGGCCATCAGCAGCCAGCGGAGATCCACGCGGTTTGCCAGCCAGGCATAAAAGGGAATCGACATCACCTGGAACAGGCCAGTGGAAAACACCGCCAGGCCGATTTCCAGCGCGCTAAAGCCGCGTACGCTGCCGAGATACAGCGGCGTTAAATAGATCGTGGCGAAAATGCCCACCCCGGCCATAAACGAGAAATAGCAGCCGAGGCTAAAGGTTCTGTCCTTGAGCGCCCGCAGGTCCATCACCGGCTGGGCGTGGCGCAGCGTTCGAATAATAAAGGCGATGCCGCACAGCAGCGCTATCCAGCCGGTTGTGGCGATGGTGTTGTCATCAAACCAACCCCAGCGCGGGCCTTCTTCCAGCGTATATTCCAGGCAGCCGAGCGAGGCCGCCAGCAGCAAAATACTGAAATAGTCCGCGCCGCGCAGCAGCGAGAAATCAGGACTATCCACCTTCACCAGCAGCGGCACGGCGACGGCGATATAAATCCCCGGGATGACGTTAATAAAGAACAGCCAGTGCCAGTTGAAGTTCTCGGTGATCCAGCCGCCGACGGTGGGGCCAAGCGTCGGAGCCAGCGAAGCTAGGCCGCCGATGGTCGCGGCGGCAATAACGCGCTGTTTGCCCTGAAAGAAAGCGAAGGCGGTGGTAAACACCAGCGGGATCATCGAGCCGCCCGCCAGCCCTTGCAGGGCACGGAAGGCAATCATGCTTTGAATATTCCACGCCCAGCCGCAGAGCAGGCTCATCAGGGTGAAGCCTGCCGCCGAGGCGGCAAACAGCCAGCGGGTGGACATCAC
Organism: Enterobacter sp. TMH.L2; assembly: GCF_050847315.1. Classification (NCBI taxonomy): domain Bacteria; kingdom Pseudomonadati; phylum Pseudomonadota; class Gammaproteobacteria; order Enterobacterales; family Enterobacteriaceae; genus Enterobacter; species Enterobacter sp. TMH.L2. Next base: position 684,954 of record NZ_CP193791.1, read on the forward strand.
CCGCGCCAGCCACCCGGACAGCGGAATAATAATGATCTCGGCGATCAGGTAGCTGGTTTGCACCCAGACAGTTTCATCATCCCCAGCCGAAAGGCCGCCGCCGATATCCCGCAGCGACGCGGAGACGATTTGGATATCAATCAGCGCAATAAACATCCCGACGCACATGCTGGCAAAAGCGAAGATCTTTTTTGCCATTGGCATAGAGATGCCCTGCGGCATCGGTGCGGCCTGGGCGGTGCTCATCGCGTGCTCTTTTGATCGACGGTAACGATGACCGACAGCCCCGGACGAAGCACATCCAGTTTTGCGCCGTCACCTTCCAGCGCTATCCGCACCGGAACCCGCTGAACGATTTTGGTGAAGTTCCCCGTAGCGTTTTCCGCCGGAAGAATGCTGAACCGGGAGCCGGTCGCCGGAGAGACGCTGGCAACGTGGCCCTTAAAGGTGTGGTTCGGCAGCACGTCGGCCACCACGGTCACCGGTAAACCGGCTCGCATGTGCGCCAGCTGGTTTTCCTTGAAGTTGGCATCGACCCAAAGCCCCTGGGAAGGCACCAGCGAGAGTAGCTGCATGCCGCTGGTCACGAAGGAGCCGGTCCACGCGCGGCGGTTACCGATCACGCCGTCGAACGGGGCGCGAATTTCGGTATAGCTGAGATTCAGCTTCGCCATCGCCAGGTTAGCCTGCGCCTGTTCCAGCGCGGCCTGGGTTTGTTTTTCACGGGCATCAAGCACCGCGAGCTGGCGCTGGGCGACGGCTTTGTCGGCCAGGGCTTTGCTTTGTTCCGCTCGCGCCCGGCGATAATCCGCCGAGGCGTTGTCGCGTATTTGGGCTGAAATGGCGCTCGAGGCTTCCAGGGCGTTATAGCGGCGGTTGTCGTTGGCTGTTTTGTCCGTTGCCGCCGCCGCTGCCGCTAAAGAAGCGGTGGAACCTTCAATCGTTGCCTGCTGCAGCTGGCGCGTGGCGGCGATATCCGCCAGCGCAGCCTGCTGGGCGGCAACTTCCCCAAGGGCTTTCGCCAGCGCGGCCTGGTAATCACGATCGTCAATGCGGATCAGCAGGTCGCCTTTTTTCACCGCCGTGTTGTCCTGCACCGCAATCTGTTGAATGTAGCCGGAGACTTTGGTTGAAATGGCGCTGATATCCCCGCCGATGTAGGCGTCGTCAGTCGACTGAATAAAACGCCCGCTGTGCCACCACCATGTACCATAGCCTGCGGCCGCCAACACCGCGGCACCAAGTACGGTTAGCGTAATCAATTTTTTCTTATGGGCGGCGTTCATTACTGGTGTTCTCTGTACGGTTCTGGCTGGAATTTAAGCCCGGCGTCGCCGGCGTGTTTACGCTGCAGGTAGTCGTGGCGGTATTTCATCATCGGTGAGGCCGCCGGACCCGGCACCATGGCGTATTTTCCAGGCTCAATCAGCTCGCCGGTTTCTTTATCGGTAAGAATGGGCTCTACCGGGCGCTGGGTTTCGCGCTCAACCAGCTGCATCTGACGCCCTTCGGGCGCGAAGTGGCGGTTGCCCCATTCCGCCAGTGCCAGAATCACCATGCGGAAATCACGCCCGCTTTGGGTGAGGTGATATTCGTAGCGCGGCGGCGAGCTGCTGTAGCAAACCTTCTCCAGTAAGCCATCATCAACCAGCTCTTTCAGGCGGCGCGAAAGAATATTGGGCGCCACGTTGCTGCTCTTCTGAAATTCATCGAAGCGGGTAAAACCGGCCAGGGCATCCCGCAGGATCATGATGCTCCAGCTGTCGCCGATACGGCCAAGACTGCGGGCAATGGGGCAGGGAGCGCTGCACAGAGGTTCGTTTTTCATGGTTCGATCCGGGGGCGGGGTTATCGTCTGGTGACAAATTGGCATAGTGACTTTCAAAATGCAAGTTACTAAATACAGCGCTGATGAAAGTGACTTGATCGTAACGTCACGGATATATTCAGAAAGGCGTCGTTCTTAAACGAAAAGTGCGGATTTAAAATCTTTTCAGTTGACTTATGTCGGCGTTAAATTCTGATTTATTTTATGGGATGGCTTTTCCATAAATCCAGGTAATAAATAATATACCCGCCCAAGTCTCGCACAGGATTACCTATGCTTAAGAATGCCAGCGTTCGAAGCGTTATTGTCTATTTTTTGGCAATATCCTTTTTAGTTATAGATTTCTTAGCATTTGCTTTATCAGCTAGCGTGCTTGTTTTAGCCATGCTTAATATTGCCTGGGTTGTCTTACTCTTCTCCCTGTGGACGTATATGACAATATATCTTGTACGGCCCATTAATAACGTTAAGCGGAGCATTGACGAAATTAATTCGGGGAATTTATCGGTGCATATCCCTGAGTTTGGTAATAATTGTGCCGGACGATTGATTCCGGGCATAAATACGCTTTCCGCCGAAATTACTACCCTGGTAATGGATATTCGCAAGTCGTCCCAGTCGGCCAAAGCGCTTTCTGAAAGCCTGGCGCACCAGAGCGCCACGCTGTCGGTGAAAACCGAGCAGCAGTCGGCGATGCTGATTCAGACGGCATCGAGCATGGAACAGATTTCCGCCGGGACAAAAAACAATGCCGACAGCACCCGTGAGCTGAGCGATATCACCAGCGGCGCGCACCGTTCGGCCAACCACGGCAGTGACCTGATGCAGAAGCTGACCAGCAACATGACCTCAATCACCGACTGCGCCAACAAGATGACGGAGATCATTACCATCATCGACAGCATTGCCTTCCAGACCAATATCCTGGCGCTGAACGCTGCGGTGGAAGCCGCCCGCGCCGGGGAACACGGCAAAGGCTTTGCGGTGGTGGCCGGTGAAGTCAGAAATCTGGCGCATAAAAGCTCGGAATCGGCCAAGAACATTAAGTCGTTAATTGATATCACCAACCAAAACGTTCTGCAGGGCGCAAGCCTGGTCTCCGAAGCGGAAAAAAATATGAAGGATATTGTTTCCGGTTCAGAAAATATCGACGCGCTAATGGGGCATATTTTTATCTCCACCAACGAACAGGAAAAAGGTATTCAGCAAATTACCACGGCGCTCTCCGAACTGGAGAAAGTCACCCAGGGGAACGTAGCGGTGGTGGAAGAGCTGGCCGGATCTTCAGAAGTGCTGAATAAACAAGTGTTCGAGCTGGAAAAAAGAACCAGTAGCCTGCATTTGGGGGCAAGCGATGAGGCAAGCGTAATATTATCGCCCCAGCTGGCACCGCGCCGGGCGTTAAAAAGAGAAGAGGAACACTGGCAGGCGTTTTAATCTTTAACTTTAGAGCAAATAATAAAAGGCTCCGACGCATGAATATGCCGGGGCCTTTTATTTTTCAATGACTTTTTCATTGTGATGCAGATCACATTAAAGCATTGCTTCGGGCCAAAATGCTGCTTTATCGACCGTTCCCCCCTGGTTTTTGCCTGCAGAAATAACCGTGACCTCCGATATCGGTTAACAACGTGGTTACAAAACACGCCATTCCCTCGCGCCAGGCGCCGGGGGCACTCCGGGATGTAGTTTTCTAAGGAACGAGAATGAAACTAAGTAATTTGCGTGTAGGCGTCAGGCTGAGCGGCGGTTTTTTCCTGCTGTTGTTTTTAATGATTCTGATGGGTATCGGCGCCAGCCTGTTCAGCCGGAATAATGTTCACGCCGTCGATGAGATGATTAACCAGCATTTGCTGAAGGAAAGGCTGGTCGAGGAATGGCTGGCGCAGGTCGACAAGAGCAGCGGGAACGCTATCGCGGCAATGGGAACTGAAAATGCGATGCTGCGTAAGAAACTGCTCGCCAGCATTGCGCAGAATTCGGCGGTCACCACCCGAGTCCAGTCCCAGCTCACATCTTTGATTGCGTTGGAAACCGGCAAACACCTGCTGGCGAATCTTGTCCCCGTGCGTGAAAAGTATTTGCAGGTTCGTTCCGAAGGGTTGGCCCGGGCTGAGCGGAGCGAACATGAGGGCATGGATAGCTATATCTCGGAACGTTTTATTCCGATAAGCGAAGAATATCGGCAGGGGCTGCAGGCTCTGCTGGATTTCCAAAAACAGCTTATCGACAACACGCATGCCAGCATTCAGAAAAACTCCCGTAATAATGAGCTGCTCATGTTGCTGCTAGTGGCGCTGGGTGTGGCGCTGGGAGCGGCAACGGCCTGGTACATAACCCGGAGTATTACGCATCCGCTGCTGCAGGCCGTTAACGTTGCCGGCAGAGTGGCGCAGGGCGATCTCACCGCCAAAGTGCATGTGCATGCGAAGGACGAGCTGGGGCAGCTCATGCATTCATTGCAGGAAATGATTACTTCGCTTGGGAGTACGGTTAGGAACGTCAGCAGCGGGGCGGAAAGTATTGCCCTGGCAGCGGATGAAATTGATGCCGGGAACCAGGATCTCGCCTCACGAACAGAGGAACAGGCGGCGAGTGTCGAACAAACTGCCGCGACCTTAGAGCAGCTAACGTCGACGATCAAGAGCACCGCCAGTCATGCCCATCGGGTGAATACGCTGTTTAATGAGTCCGGAGAAATGGTCAAGGCCAACAGCGAACGTATGCACGTGGTGGCCGATGCCATGGGCGAAATCCATGCTGATGCAGGCCGGATGACCGATATCATTGCGGCCATTGAAGGAATTGCTTTCCAGACAAATATCCTGGCATTAAATGCCGCCGTTGAGGCTGCCAGAGCCGGTGAACAGGGGCGCGGTTTTGCCGTGGTAGCCGGGGAAGTGAGAACGCTGGCGCAGAGAAGTTCGGCCTCCGCGAAAGAGATTCGTGACATCATTAGCGCATCCGTGAACAAAATCACCGATGGCCGTAAGCTGGTCACGGAAGCGGATGAGGGCATGCAGGAAATCGTTGAAAACGTTGCCCGCGTGCGGCAGCTGGTGGATGAAATTGCCCGCGCGAGTCATGAGCAAAGCGACGGCATCGCGCAAATTAATGCTGCGATGGGGCAGATCGATACCACCACTCAGCAAAACGCCTCCCTGGTTGAGCAGTCCTCCGCGGCCAGCGGTTCCCTGAAGGAGCAGTCCGGCTTGTTGCTCAACAGTATTCGTGTCTTCACCCTACATCAGGCGTAGTTCCTCAGAGGCAGATATCCTGCCTCTTTTTTTCGCTATTTCAACTGCTCGTAAATCAGCAGCAGCGCAATGATTACCATGAGGACACCCGAAAGCATACTCACCCTGCGAGCGGCCTGAGGGCGGGTGCTTAAGAGCGCTCTTGAACCGTAACCAATCAAGAGATAAATCAGGGTACAGGTCACCAGGTGCATCGCACCCAGAGCGGACATCTGCTGCGCCACTGACCACTTCCCCTGGGGATCGGTAAACTGCGGTAAAAGGGCCAGAAAAAGCAGAAACACTTTCGGATTCAGGCCGCTGATACACATCCCTTTGATGGCCCACTGTTGCCAGTTACCGTTGTTCTGAGCGGCGGCGTTCAGCCCGGGAGGGCTGCGCAAAATAGTGAGGCCAAGCCAGAGCAAATAGAGCGCACCCAGCAGCGTTAGGACGGATAAAGCGAGTGGATGTCCGGCGAGCAGAACCCCCACGCCGGCAACAACAATGATTGTCGCGATAGCATGGCCCGACATCAGTCCGGCCACGGCAGGAATAATTCTGCGGCCATTGATTCCGGCGCTGATGGTGTAAGCCCAGTCAGCCCCAGGGGTGATGATTAGCAGGAACGAAACCAGCCAGAATCCTGCGGCAAGGCTCATCGCCATGATGGTATTTCTCTCTTGGATAACGGGAAAGAAAGAATACGGTTAATCCCCGGCAATGGGCTTTCAATGTTATGCTCAAAACTCTTGTTAAAAGAGAGAATATTCCAAATGGATAGCGTAGACAGAAAAATTCTTGCTGAACTCCAGGCCGATGGGCGTCTGTCCATTACCGACCTGGCCGAGCGGGTTAACCTCAGCCTCTCGCCGTGCCATCGTCGGCTCAGAGCGCTGGAGCAAGAGGGGGTCATTACGGGCTATCGGGCTAACCTTGACCCGGGCAAGATGGGCTTTAATTTTGTGGCTCTGGTCTTTGCGACGCTCAAAGAAGGGGACAGAAAGGCCGTCAGCGCGTTTGAAGAAGCTGTGGAAGATATCCCGCAAATTGTGCTGGCGCAGAGACTGTTTGGCGACCCGGACTATCTGATGCAGGTCGTAACCCGGGACCTGCCTTCGTTCCAGGCGCTGTATGACAGAAAACTATCGGCCATGCCCGGTGTGCAGCATCTCCGCTCGACGCTGGTGATGAAAACCGTGGTACAGGACAGGCCCTTTCCGCTGGAGAAATTAAAATAGGCCTGCATGTTACGATGTGATTTTTCCGCCATCGTTCTCTGGCTGCTTTATGGGCTTATTGGCCGTATTTCACTTTTGCCGCGGGTGCTGAACAACACCAGCGGCACGGCAACGGCGTACACCACAATCACCGACAGCCAGATAGCGCCTGGCCACGAATCCTGCACCACAAAGTAGAAGCTTGAGAAGCCCAGCGGGGCAATGATAGACGCGAGGCTGACCGCCGAGGCCAGAATTCCCTGCAACTGGCCCTGGCTGGCTTCATCTACTTTCCGGGTGGCTAGCGCCTGCAGGGCCGGGGCGCCAACGCCGCCCAGCCCGAACAGCGGCATAATCACAAACACCTGCCAGCCTGCTTGCACAAAGGCCAGCATCGTCAGCGCAATACACGAGCTACAAATGCCAAACAGCACCGCGCCGCGCTCCCCCAGCCAGCGGGTTATCGGGCCGGGAAGCAGCGCCTGCGTCAGCGTCTGGCAGATGCCATAAGCGCCGAGAGAAAGCCCAATCCACAGCCCGTTCCAGCCGAAAGTATCGGTCCCCCAAAGCGCCCAGCAGGTGCCGTATACTTCGCCGGTTGCGCTCAGAATGAAAAAGACCATCGCAATCGGGATTAGCCCTTTCAGGGTGAAAATGCGGCGCAGAGGCTGCAGGGGATTGAGTACGGCAAAGCTGAACCGTTGGCGGGCGGGTTCGCGGGATTCCGGCAGCATAAACAGCGCCATCAGCAGGTTAACGGTGTTTAGCACGGCAGCCGCAATAAACGGCAGCCGCACCCAGGTATCGCCCAACAGGCCGCCAAGCACCGGGCCGATGATAAACCCGGCCCCAAACATGGCGTTAAACAGCCCGAAGCGACGGGCGCGTTTATCCGCCGGAGTGACGTCGGTGATGTAAGCCATCGCCACCGAGACGTTCGCGCTGGTCAATCCGGCGATAGCGCGGCCCAGCAGCAGCATCCACAGGTGCGGGGCGAAGGCCATGATCAAATAATTCACGGCGGCCCCGATAAGGGATACGAGCAGCACGGGGCGGCGACCATAGTTGTCGCTCAGCGCCCCCAGCAGCGGGGCGAAAACAAACTGCATCAGGGCATACAGCGCGGTCATGATGCCGATCCAGTGGGCGATATCCGGGGTGTGTGTCACCTTTTCCAGCAGGCGCGGCAGAATCGGAAAGATCAGGCCGATGCCGACGGCATCCAGGCAAATGGTGGAGAAAATGACAACCAGCGCTTTGTTCATGTTTACCTGTACTAAGTACCAATATATACTCAGTACATAATTATCCATTCCGCAGGATCCTGTCAATGTCCGTCGATCGCCGAACCCTGAACCGACTCGCCACCCGCCAGAAAATTTCTAATGTCGCCACCCGGCTGTTTCTGGAAAAGGGCTTTGAACAGGTGACGATTGACGAAATCGCCACGGCGGCAGAGGTGGGAAGAATGACGGTGTTCAACCACTTCCCGCGCAAAGAGGATATGTTCTTCGACCGCGAAGAAGAGGGGCTGCAGATGCTGCGCCGTGCGCTGAGTCAGCGGGATAAAAACACGGGGCCGCTGGAAGCGCTGCGTCGCTTTGCTCACCATCTGGTGGAGCAGAATAGCCCGGTGGTGGCTTTCTCCGTGGCGGGGCAGGGGTTTGTCTCGACGATTGAGCACAGCCCGGCACTGAAAGCGAGAGCCAGGGAGATTCGGGATGAATTTGCCCAGGCGCTGGCGCATGAGCTGGCCGCCGGGGCCGGCCTTGAAAAAAGCGACCCGCACACTCAGCTGGCGGCAGGCCTGGTGTTGGCCACGTGGAGCGCGGCGCTGATTCAGGCTCATCGAACTTTTAGCCAGACGCTGAGCAACGCCGCCGCCGCCGCCGTATTTCTTGACCTGATCGACAGAGGAACCGCGGGCGTTATCGCGGCAATGAACGGGACAGTTTACGGCGAAAAATTACGGCATCAGGGCATTGTCGGCTGAGCTGAATTTCAGTAGATTTATCGTTTTCGGAGTTAGAAAAATGTCCGTCACCGATGCGCTTCTTGCTTTCACGCTAGCCGCCACGCTGCTCACGCTTACCCCTGGTCTCGATACCGCCCTTATCCTGAGAACTGCCGCCGCCGAAGGGGGCAAAAAAGCTTTTCATGCCGCGCTTGGCATCGACGTAGGCTGTTTTGTGTGGGGGGCGCTGGTTGCCTTTGGACTTGGCGCTCTGTTGGCAGTTTCTGAATTTGCCTATACCTTGCTCAAGTGGTGCGGTGCCGCGTATTTATGCTGGCTGGGTATTCAGCTGCTTTTGCGTCCTCGCCAGAGTTTTAGTCTTGCCTCCGCTGACTCAACCCGAGCCAGCAACTGGTTTTTGCGCGGCATGTTAGGCAACGTGCTTAATCCGAAAATGGGCGTGTTCTACGTCTCTTTCCTGCCGCAGTTTATCCCCTCCGGCCATTCGCCGATCCTCTGGACTTTCCTGCTGGTTTCTATTCATGCGGTGCTTGGCACGCTGTGGTCCCTGACGCTGATTCTTGCCACGCGCTACGCTTCCGGCGTGCTAAGAAAGCCTGGCGTTGTGAAGTGGATGGATCGCGTTACCGGCTGTGTGTTTCTGCTCTTTGCCGCGAAGCTGGCCATCAGCCGACGTTAAGTCTGTTTCGCCGTCAGCATGCCCGGCGTCTGGCCGGTCATGCTGCGGTAAAAGTAGATAAAGGCGCTGTCGCTGGAAAAACCTAGCTCCGAGGCAACAACGGTAACCCGCGCGTGGCTGGCCAGCATTTCCACCGCCTTCATTAAACGCCACTGCTGCCGCCATGGCTGGTAGGAGAGGCCGGTTTCCCGGAGGAAAATACGGCCAATGGTGCGCTCGCTTGCGCCGGTTACGCTGGCCAGTTCGTTGAGCGGCGGCGGCAGCGTGTCGCCCGTCAGGTGGCGCAGCCGCTTATCCTGAGGGAAGCGCAGCGTCATCGGGACTTCTTGTGCGGCATTCAGTTCCGCTACGCACAGGGCGGCCATGTGCATCGGGGCGCCTTGTTCCCAGTCCGTTTCCCAGGCGCTGGCCGAAATCCTCTCCAGCAGTTCGTTGAGCAACGGCGTGACGTTGAGCACCAGCGCGGTGGCGGGCAGCGTGGGGTAACGTTTTATATCAAACCAGATTGAGCGGTAGGCCACGCTACTTTTCATTTCTGCCCGATGGCTGACGCCGCCGGGGAGCCAGGCGACTTTACCCGGCGGCAGCAAAGAGAGTACCTGGCCTTCATCCAGCGTGAGCTTCACGCAGCCTTCCCGGGTAAACAGCAACTGCCCCATCCGGTGTCGATGTAGCCCGGAATCATGATCCCCAAGTTCAGCCTGCACGCCAATCACGCCGTTATGCAGCGCGTCAGGGTTAAATTCTGCATCCGCACTTAGCCAGCTCATAATGTCTGATTTCCGATATTAAATGTCATAATGTTTATAATGATTCATCTGACGTTTTCCTACAATAGCGCCTCTTTTTGAGGAGGACGTATTGTGAAAACACATCGCGGTATGGCGCTCTTAACGGCGCTACTGATGTTTCCGCAGATTGTGGAAACCTTTTATAGCCCGGCACTGACCGATATTGCCGGGTATTTCGCGGTCAGCGCGCAGGATGCATCCTGGACGCTGTCCATTTATTTCCCGGGCTTTGCCCTCGGCGTTCTGGTCTGGGGACGGGTATGCGATCTGGCTGGCCGTAAGCCAGCCCTGTTGCTGGGCCTGGCATGCTACGCAGTAGGGTCGGTCCTTGCGCTGCTGGCGCACGATTTCAGACTGCTGCTCGCGGCACGCGTTATCGCGGCCTTTGGTGCGGCGTCCGGGTCGGTTGTCACCCAGACGATACTCCGGGACCGCTTTAGCGGGCAGACGCTGGCAAAGATCTTCGCTTTTATGGGCATTGCTCTGGCGGTAAGCCCGGCGATAGGCCTGTGGGCGGGCGGGATGCTTGTTTCCTGGGGCGGTTTCCGGGGAGTGTTTGATGCTCTTGTGGCGCTTGCCCTGCTGCTCTTTATCTGGAGCGCCTGGCGGCTGGAAGAAACTCGCTCTGCGCAGCATCAGAGTCAGCCCATCGCCAGCGTCGCGGTGCGAATGCTGAAAGATATGCAGATCTGGCGTGCAACGGCGCTGGTCGCGCTGTTTAACGTGAGCCTGTTCAGCTATTACGGCCTGGCGCCGTTTATGTTTGAGCGGTTTGGCATGGAGCCCGGTACATTTGGATTAAGCGGTGTCCTGCTGGCGCTTGGCTCTTTGGCTGGCGCGCAGCTTAACCATCAACTCATCCAGCGCGGCACGAGTTCAGCCACGCTTTTACGCCTCGCCTGTATCTGCGGCCTGATCGGGAGCCTGGGCGTTGGTCTGCTGTCGGCCAGCCCGTGGTTCCTGGCACCGATGTTTATGGTGATGCTGGCTTTTTCGATGGCAATTCCGGTGGTGCTTGGCACTGCGCTCAGCGCCTACTCAGATTGCCGGGGGACGGCAGGCGCACTTTTCGGCCTGGTCTATTACGTGCTGATTGGCGCCGGGCTTTTCGTTGCCGGCTGGGGACAACGGCTGGATATGACGCTGATCGTATGTGCCGTGGGCATTACGCTTATCGGTTGGAAACATTTACGGAGATAATACTCTGCGCCCTCTCCTCGTGGAGAGGGCCGCATCGCTAAGGCAACAGTTACAGCAGTCCACCCAGATTCACATACTTGGTTTCCAGGTACTCTTCTAGTCCACAGTCGGAGCCTTCGCGGCCGAGGCCGGACTCCTTCACGCCGCCGAAAGGCGCGACTTCCGTGGAGATAATCCCTTCATTAACGCCGACCATGCCGCTTTCCAGTTGCTGTGTCACCCGGAAGGCGCGGGCGAGATCGCGGGTATAAAGATAGGCGGCAAGGCCAAACGGCGTGCCATTAGCGCGTTCAATCGCCTCCAGTTCATCGCTGAAGCGGAAGCAGGCCGCCAGCGGGCCAAAGGTTTCCTCGCGGGCCAGCAGCATGGCTTCGGTAGCGTCGGCCAGCACGGTAGGCTGGTAGAACGATGCGCCGAGGGCGTGACGCTCGCCGCCGCACAGCAGGCGCGCGCCGTGCTCAAGGGCGTCCTTCACGTGGGCTTCCACTTTCTCAACCGCTTTCTGGTGAATCAGCGGCCCCTGCTGTGCACCCGGTGTCAGGCCAGGGGCAACTTTCAGCGCCCGCGCGGCGGCAGCGAGTTTCTCAACAAACTGCTCATACACGCCGGCCTGGATGTAGAAACGGTTAACGCACACGCAGGTTTGCCCGCTGTTGCGGAATTTGGCCGCCATCGCACCCTCTACGGCGGCGTCAATGTCCGCATCGTCAAAGACGATAAACGGTGCGTTACCGCCCAGCTCCAGCGACAGTTTTTTCACGGTATCCGCCGCCTGGCGCATCAGCAGCTTGCCGGTTGGCGTGGAGCCGGTGAAGGAGATTTTACGCACCGTCGGGCTTGCCATCAGCGTGCTGCCGATTGCCACGGTATCACCGGTGACGGCGTTAATTACGCCAGCCGGGACGCCTGCCCGTTCGGCAAGCACGATAAGCGCGAAGGCCGATAGCGGTGTTTCGTTCGCCGGTTTAATCACGGCGGTACAGCCCGCTGCCAGCGCGGGGCCGAGTTTGCGGGTCAGCATCGCCAGCGGGAAGTTCCACGGGGTAATAGCCGCGACCACGCCAACGGGCTCCTTGAAGGTGAGGATTTGGTTACCCGCTTTTGTAGAAGGAATGGTTTTGCCGTTGGCGCGTTTGGCTTCCTCGGCAAACCATTCTATAAAGCTGGCGGCGTAGGCCACTTCGCCTTTGGCCTCAGCCAGTACTTTGCCCTGTTCGGTGACCATCAGTTCTGCCAGTTCGGCCTGATGCTCCATGATCAGCGCGAACCAGCGCTGGAGGATCTGCGAGCGGGCTTTGGCGGTTAATGCTCGCCAGGCGGGCAGGGCGGCGTGTGCGGCAGCGATGGCTGCCTCGGTCTCTTTTGTTCCGGCGCTGGCTACCTGAGCTACCACTTCATCGGTTGCCGGGTTTAATACGGCATAGCGCTCGGCTTTGTCACGCCATTCACCGTTGCAGTACCAGCCAGTACGAACCAGTGCGTCAAAGCTGCTCATGCGATGTTCCTTGTGGTTACGTTGTCGATAAACAGGCCGCGAGCGGCGCGGCTCTCACGCGCAATACGTTTGCCTGCGGTGTAGTCGTTGATGACGTCGCACGGCGTGTAGTTACGCTCCAGTTCGTAGCGCTCATCTTCATCCAGCGGTGTGCCGAGTGCGGCAATTGCGCTGTCAATTTGCTGTACAGAATCTGCGCCAACCAGCATGCAGTCCACGCCCGGATGGTTCAGGACCCACGCCTGAGCAATTTGTGCCGGAGGCAGGCCGCGCAGCTGGGCTACATGGCTGACGGACTGCGCAACGTTTCGGGAGGTGATGTCCGCGTACATCTCCTGGGTGAAGAAGTCGGTCTGGTTGCGCACGGAGGTAAAGTCACAGCTCAGCAGGCCGCGGGCGAGTGGGCTAAAGACTGACACGCCAAGCCCCTGGTCGCGGCAGAAAGGGATCATTTCCCGCTCTTCTTCGCGGTAGGCGCAGTTCAGCTGCAGCTGCATATTGATGGGTTTCGCGTAGCCATAGCGCTCGCAGCACCAAAGGATTTTCGCCAGTTGCCAGGTGTACATGGTGGAAACGCCGACGTAGCGCGCTTTGCCACTGCGCACGATGTCGTTCATCGCCGCCCAGGTCTCTTCGACAGGCGTATTCACGTCGAAGTAGTGCAGCATGTAGATATCGACGTAGTCGGTGCCGAGGCGCTTCAGGCTGCCGTCGATGCTTTCCATGATGTGTTTGCGTGAATGGCCCTGGTTGTTAAAGCCGGTGCCGATGGGGTATCCGACTTTGGTGGTGAGGACCAGGTCATCGCGGCGGGCAATGCGTTTTAACACGTTGCCGACCACTTCCTCCCCCGCGCCGCTGGAGTAGAAGTCCGCGAGGTCGATAAAGTTAATGCCGGATTCCAGCGCGTGACGGATCAGCGGCTCGCTTTGCGACTCGTCAAAAATCCAAGGTTTCCACTGTTTGCTGCCCATGTTCATGGTGCCGAGGCACAGGCGAGAGACTTTCAGGCCGCTGTGGCCCAGATTGACGTATTCCATTTCGCCTCCTCAGGCTTTTGGGGTGTAGAAAGGGTTACCGAGCTGCGGCAGGGCGTCGGCAATCTGGCTGCGCTGCGGTAGTTTGCCCATGGCCGCGCGGATGGCCTGGCGGCAGGCGCGGTAGTTGTTGTGGTACACCTCGTCGATATCGTTGCAGCCGGGATTGACCCAGTTGGCGGTGACGATGCACCAGCTGTCTTCCGCTTCCGGCGGCAGCGTGCCGTCCAGAAGTGCTTCGGTGACCGCTTTGGCGATGGCGGCCTGAGAGGCTCCCCAGGTGGCATTGCCGTGCAGCTCGCCGCTGATTTCCGCTTTGTTGACGTACAGCGTCATCGGTTTGGCCGGAACGTTAGGTTTGATCACCACCATAAACGGGCAATGACCCTGGCTGGGTGAAGCGAGGCTGCTGGAAAACGCCTGGCCAACCACGCCGCTGCGTGGGCCAATCATGATGTTGATGTGCGAGGCGTTAACGCCGTTACCTTCAAACCCTTCTCCGATATACATTTCCACGAGACTTCTCCTGTTAAGCGTGAGCGTTATTTAGCCGGTTCAGCGGCGGCATTGCCGTGGCGCTGGGCCGGATCGTGAGCGGCATCGACCAGGGTTAACCCTTTGGTTTCAGGCGCCCAGGCGAGAGAGACAACGGCACCGATGACGAGGATCAGCGCCAGCATGCCGGTGGTGGCCTGCATGCCGTAATTCAGAATGGCCAGCGGCAGTAAGCCGGTGCCGATGGCGGAGCCGAGGCGGCTCATGGAGGTGGCAAAGCCGACGCCCATCGAGCGCACTTCCGTCGGGAAACTTTCAGCCGGGAAGACGCCCACCAGATTGCTGACCGCCGACATCACCAGCGTGAAGGCGGCAAAGAACAGAATTAACCAGCCGGACTGGCTGACCGGAATGATGCTGAGCATCACCAGGCAGGCGGCGAGGAAGACGAACGAGCCGATCAGGAAGCCACGGCGCGAGCAGACCACCGTCAGCAGGATCCCGAGCAGCGCGCCGACGATCAGCAGGGCGTTCAGCAGTAGGTCGGTGGTGAAGTTATTGTTCAGCCCCATTACCTGCAGAATCGACGGCAGGAAGGTGTATATGGCGAAATACGGGATCACCAGGCAGACAAAAAACAGACTGTTGAAGGCGGTGCGGCGGCGGTATTTCGGCCCGAACAGCGACATAAAGCGCTGTTTTGAGGCGACGGGGGCTTCATCCACCAGCAGCACGTTAGGGCCGAAGTGTTTATGGACAATCGCCATCGCTTCTTCTCGTCGCCCTTTGCCCATCAGCCAGCGCGGGGATTCCGGCGTGCCGATGCGCATCAGCAGAATAATCAGCGCGGGCAGAGCGGAAGAAGAGAGCAGCCAGCGCCAGGCGTCCGGCCCTAGCGCCGTCAGGAAGTGCCCGGCAAAGCCTGCGGCCACGTAGCCAAAGGTCCAGATCACGCTGAATGAGCCGAGCAGGACGCCGCGATGTTTTCGGGGGGAAAACTCGGCCAGCATAGTGTGGCCGACGGAGAAGTCGCCGCCGAGGCCGATGCCGACCATTACCCGCAAGAAGAACAACTGTTCTGGCGTGGTGGCGAAAAACTGCAGCGCCGAAGCGAGGGTTATCACCACGAAGCTGAAGCAGAAGATCTTCTGGCGGCCAACGTAATCGGAGATCCAGCCCAACACCAGGCTGCCGAGAAACAGGCCGATCAGCGCCGAACTGCCGAGCATCCCTTCCCAGAAGGGCGTTAACCCCATTTGAGGTTTGATTTGGGCCAGCGCGAAGCCGATGACGCCGAGCACGTAGCCGTCGGTAAAGTGTGCGCCGAAGGTCAGGCCGGCGATTTTGATATGGAAACGGTTTAACGGCACGTCATCCATACGGGTGTACTGTTGTGTCAGGTGGGACATGATGCCTCCTCCTGTGAGGTGGTTTTGTAGGGTATTTGTATTTTTTATGTTTCAAGTACGTTAACAATGTGGCAGTAAAGCGCCTCAGCAGGCGAGTGCGTTTTAGTCATACCCCCAGGCAAAAAACGCATGTGATCCTCCTCCTGTTTTGCAGAAATAGCTGCGGCGGGGGATGGTGTTTCAGGGCAGGTTAGAAACATATTATTAACATGACTGGCGCTCGCCCGCGGATAATGACAACAATGAGAAAACTCCCGTCACTCAGTATGTTAAGGGTCTTTGAAGAGACTTGCCGGACGCTTAGCTTTAGCAAAGCGGCGCAGGCCTTGTGCATTACCCAGAGCGCGGCCAGTCGGCAAATCAAACAGCTCGAGGCGTTTCTCGGCAAGCTGCTGTTCGTGCGTACCCACAGCGGGCTGGAGTTGACCCAGGACGCGATGCTGCTGTTGCCGGTGGTACGCCAGTCTCTGGATATTCTTGAAGAGGGCGTGTGCCACGTTCAGCTGCGCAATCCTCTCCAGCATCTTCGCCTGCAGGTTGCTCCGACCTTTGCCACCCGCTGGCTGGCACCGCGGCTGGTGGCGCTTCGCCAGCGCAACGGCCAGCTACAAATTGCCCTTATCAGCGAAACCCGGCAGAAATACAGCGATTTTGACTGCGCCATCCGCTTTGGCACCCGCCAGGAAAGTGAAGGACGGGGGCAGTGGCTGTGCCATGAAAAACTGCTGCTGGTGGCAAGCCCGCTGCTGATGATTGACGGCGTCTTTCCCCCGCTGGCCTCGCAGCCACAGCTGCATATTCTTAACGGCGACATCCGACTGGATAACTGGTCGCGCTGGCTTGCTGCGAAGGGAGAAAATGACAGTCTGCTTTCCGGCGGGCTGGAGTTCAGCACCGAGGATCAGGTGATCAACGCCTGTGTGACCGGGGCAGGCTATGCGGTGCTCGACAGGATGATGATCCGCAACGAGCTGCGTGGCGGGTTATTGGTGCCGCTGGCAGAGCTGGAGCTTGAAAGCGGAAATGGTTACTGGCTGGAGATCCCCCAGGGTAAGCGGGAGCTGCCGCGAGTCGGCTATTTTAGCGACTGGGTTCAGGCCGAGATCGCTCGTTTTTGGGGGGAGGAAGAGGGGGAATCTTCCCGGGCAAAGCAGCTTCTTTTCCGTGAAGAACCGATAGCCCTTTCTCTCTAATGTGATCTCAATGAGAGTTAACATATATTTTTCATTCGATTAATTTCCACAACGTGCTGAGAGTATGCTTCGCCAAACTCAACGCAGTCTCTGACCTGACACGCCATGAAAAGTGAGTTGGATCGCATTTCTATTTCTGAAAAAAAAACAAATCTCAATATTTGGTGGTTGTTTTTAGGATTATTCTTGGGAATAATGGCGCAATGCTTTGCTTCTCTTCAACCATGCTCGGTTCTATGAATGCGTGGTGTTAAATATCATTGATTATTTTGTTGTTATTTAGCTCTGTGCTCAATCCATTGGTTTCCTGTCGGTATAGTTTCGTCTGGCATCTATTATGAGTTGGTTAACATGTCCGCAATTGAATTAAAAAATGCTCCTGTGGAAGATATCCGTGCGTTTTCGGTGATAACTGAATCGAGTCAGGAAATTGATTTGATTCACCTGTTAAGTACCCTTTTCGCGGCAAAAAAAACGATAATTGCTATCACATTTGCTGCTGCATTAGCCGGGTTGGGCGTTAGCTTTTTGATGCCGCAGAAATGGTCAAGCAAGGCCGTTATTACGCCGCCAGAATCCTCTCAGCTAATCGAGTTGCACCGCGCGATGGTTGAGCTGACGGTTCTGGATGCAGCACCTAATGTCGACGCCGGGCATGTTTATCAAGCCTTCCTGAAAGACTTTGACTCGCAGGCGTTGCGTGAAGAGTATTTGGCCAATTCTGAGTATGTTAAAAAGCTTGTTAATGCCGTTAACTCGGACGATAGCGTAAAACTACACCAGGCTATTCAGGAAACGGCTGCAAAATTCAAATCGGTAAATACCGCAGATTCTAAACTTCCGGATGCCATCCCCTATACCTCATGGGCTTTAAGCTTCACTGGACCGAATCCAGAAGAGGCCAGGGAAGTGCTGAGCGGTTATATTCACTTTATTGCGCAGCGAGTTAATCAGGATGTTGTGCAAAATTTACGCTATAGCGTTGAATTAAAAAGCGCGGTAGAGAAAGATAAACTCGATCTGGATAAGAGAAACCTCGAAAACCAGCATAAAGTTAATATTCAGCGTCTGGGCTACTCGCTTGAAGTTGCTAACGCGGCGGGAATTAAAAAGCCGGTATACAGCAATGGGCAAGCGGTAAAAGACGATCCTGATTACTCGGTTGCGCTGGGGGCTGATGGGCTGGCCGAAAAACTGAAAATTGAATCCGCGCTTAAAGATGTGGCGGAATTAAACGCCAGCGTTCAAAACCGGGAGTACTATTTAACTAAACTGGAGCAGGTCAAGGTTAACGACGTTGACTTCCAGCCCTTCCGCTATCAAATGAATCCTTCTTTGCCGTTGAAAAAAGAAGGCCCGGGGAAATCCCTCATCGTCGTGCTGGCGGCTTTGCTTGGCCTGATTGGCGCCTGTGGCTACGTGCTAATGCGCAATGTCATGGCCGATAGGCAGAAAAAGCTGGAAATTGTTTAGCGCGCTGCATTCCTTTTAAAGCCTCCCTTCGGAGGCTTTTTTCTTACCGGAATAAGGGTTATAACCGAAGGGAAATGGCAAAAGGGGATGACAATGAAAACGATTGGGCTGCTGGGCGGCATGAGCTGGGAATCCACCATTCCTTACTACCGATTAATTAACGAAGGGATCAAGCAGCGTCTGGGCGGGCTGCATTCGGCCAAAATTGTGCTGCACAGCGTCGATTTTCACGAGATTGAGGCCTGCCAGTCTGCCGGTGAGTGGGACAAGGCCGGTGAGATGCTGGCTGAGGCGGCGCTGGGGCTGCAAAAGGCCGGGGCTGAAGGCATTGTGCTGTGTACAAACACTATGCACAAAGTCGCGGAGCATATTGAATCCCGCTGCTCGCTGCCGTTTCTGCACATCGCCGACGCCACCGGGCGGGTGATTGCGGCTCAGGGCGTAAGCCAGGTGGCCTTGCTGGGCACGCGCTACACCATGGAACAGGATTTTTATCGTGGCCGCCTGCAGGCGCAGTTCGGGATCCGCTCGATTATTCCTGACGCCTCCCAGCGTCAGCGTATCAACCAGATAATCTTCGATGAGCTGTGCCTCGGGGTGATCAACCCTGAGTCGAAGCGCTATTATCAGCAGGTGATTCAGGCGCTGCAGGCGCAGGGGGCGGAAGGGGTTATTTTCGGCTGTACCGAAATTGGCCTGCTGCTCAGCCAGCAGGACTGCCCGCTGCCGGTGTTTGATACCGCCGCCATCCACGCCGCCGATGCAGTTCGCTTTATGTGCGGTGAAGAGTAATCTTTTATCCTTATATATCAATTAAATAATCGTAATTAGTGTTTTTTCCCCACGACGAGCCGGGTCATGCCCGGCCGCTAATGTGTTATAAATTTGTTATGTAGCGCACATTATTCCAAAAAGCTGCTCCTCTGAAATCCTCACACTACAGGCGATTGCGCACAGCAATGGCTTTTCATCATGTCTGCAACCGGAGTTATACAATGCCTGTTTCCTTACTGGCGCTGGCGATGAGTGCGTTCGCCATCGGCACGACGGAGTTCGTGATTATGGGACTGCTGCCCGAAGTGGCAGGGGATCTCCATGTCTCCATTCCCTTCGCCGGCTGGCTGATCAGCGGCTATGCGCTGGGGGTCGCCATTGGCGCGCCTATCATGGCGCTGCTGACCGCCCGACTGCCGCGCAAGCTGTCGTTAATTTTGCTGATGGTGATTTTCATTGTTGGCAACCTGCTGTGCGCCCTCGCGCTGAGCTACAACTTCCTGATGCTGGCGCGCGTTATTACGGCGCTGTGTCACGGCGCGTTCTTCGGGATTGGCGCAGTCGTCGCGGCAAGCCTCGTACCTGCCGGGCGCAAGGCTTCGGCGGTAGCGCTGATGTTTACCGGCTTGACGCTGGCTAACGTGCTGGGCGTGCCGATTGGCACCTGGTTCGGACAGCTTTACGGCTGGCGAGCTACTTTCTGGGGCGTGGCCGTTATTGGGGTGATTGCGTTTCTGGCGCTGGGAGTGAGCCTGCCTTCGCAGAAAGATGAAGAAGCCACTGACTTAAAAAGCGAAATCAAAGCGCTGGCGCACGGCAAGCTTTGGCTATCGCTTAGTATGACGGTGTTCTTCTCTGCGGCGATGTTCGCGCTGTTCAGCTATGTTGCACCGATGCTGCTACAGGTGACAGGCATTACGCCAGAGGGCGTGAGCTGGACGCTGTTCCTGATCGGTGCGGGGCTGACGGTGGGGAACATTCTGGGTGGGCGGCTGGCGGACTGGCGAGTCTCGTTCAGCCTGATCCTCAGCTTCAGCCTGATTGCGGTCTTCTCGTTACTGTTCAGCTGGACAAGCCATGCCGCATGGCTCGCGGAAATCACGCTGTTCCTGTGGGCGATGGCGGCGTTTGCCACGGTACCGGCGCTGCAAATCAACGTGGTGCTGCACGGCAAAGAAGCACCTAATCTGGTGTCCACGCTGAATATTGCGGCCTTTAACGTCGGCAATGCGCTCGGTGCCTGGGTTGGCGGCACGGTCATTGATCGTGGCTTCGGCCTGACGGCGGTGCCGGTCGCCGCGGCTGCGCTGGCAGTGGTTGGCCTGATACTTTGCCTGATTAACTTTAGCAACGGCACGGGGCATCAGCAGCCGGTGACCGGGCAATAAGCTAGCGGTTGAGCAGCGCGTTGAGCGGGTCGCTATACAGATGCATGTTGTGCTGTAAGTGGTCGCTGAACGCGCTGACCAGGGCTGATGCCGGGCGGTGCAGGGGCCGAATCAGGCTGACGGTAAAAGGCACCGCCACGCTGAACGGGCGTACCACCACGCCGCGTTCGTGGTAATCCAGCGCGGTTAACGGGTTGACGATAGACACGCCAGCCCCCGCCTGAACCATCGCGCAGACGGACGCGGCGCTGTGCGTTTCCACCACCATTCTTCGTTTTACGTCATATTCCTGAAACAGCGAGTCCAGCAGTTGCCGATAGCTGTCGGTTCTAGACAGGCTGATGTAATTTTCCCCGGCAAAATCCTGCGGTGTGAGTTCTGCTTTCGCGGCTAGTTTGTGCCCGGCGGGCAGCACGCAAACTTCATTCAGAGTGAGTAGGGTTTGGCGTTCCGTCCCGGCAGGCGTGGTGATGTTTTCCGTCAGCCCCAGGTCGTGGCGTTGGGCGGAAAGCCACTCTTCCAGCAGCGGGGATTCCTGCGGCACGATGTTCAGGCTGAGCTCCGGGTAGCGGGCCAGGAAAGGGTGTATCAGGCGCGGCAGAAATGACTGAGAAAATACCGGCAGGCAGGCAATAGACAGTTCGCCCTGGCGGAACTCACGCAGGCTTTCGGCGGCATTAATAATACGATCCAGCCCGTACCAGGAGCGCTGAACTTCTTCAAACAGCCGCAGTCCCTGAACGGTGGGGTAGAGGCGGCCCCGACTGCGCTCGAACAGCTGCAGGCCGATAAGCTTTTCAAAGCGCGCCAGCTCCCGGCTGACCGTGGGCTGGGAGGTGTGCAGCAGGCCTGCGGCTTCGGTGAGGTTGCCGGCCGTCATCACGGCGTGGAAGATTTCGATGTGGCGCAGGTTGATGGCTGGCATGGTGTTGTTCCGCTGATGTTGATTACCCTCACTCCGGCCCTATTCCTTGAAGGGGAAACAGAAATTGCATCGGGGCAATTTACTGTCCCCTCTCCCCTCTGGGGAGAGGGTTAGGGTGAGGGGCATTTTCTAAACCATATCATATTTGAATAGACTCGCTAGAAAACGATATTTTTTATCCCTCACTTTCTGTGGCGTAATAGGGAAAATGACGTTTACCGGAGTTCACCATGCCACGCTCGCTGCACGACACCACCACCGCGCTGAACGCGCAAAACTTGCTGACCCTGCCCGCTGAATTTGGCTGCCCGGTTTGGGTATATGATGCGGAGATCATTCGCCAGCAAATTGCCAAACTGCGCCAGTTTGATGTGATTCGCTTTGCCCAAAAGGCTTGCTCGAATATCCACATCCTGAAACTGATGCGTGAGCAGGGCGTGAAGGTGGATTCGGTGTCGCAGGGGGAAATCGAGCGCGCGCTGGCGGCAGGCTACAAGCCGCTGGAAAACCCGGATGATATCGTCTTTACCGCCGACGTGATCGACAACGCCACGCTGGCGCTGGTGGCCGAGCAGAAAATCCCGGTCAATATCGGATCTGTGGATATGCTGCATCAGCTCGGCGAAGTC
This sequence comes from Enterobacter sp. TMH.L2, assembly GCF_050847315.1. NCBI lineage: Bacteria > Pseudomonadati > Pseudomonadota > Gammaproteobacteria > Enterobacterales > Enterobacteriaceae > Enterobacter > Enterobacter sp. TMH.L2. The sequence continues at coordinate 706,701 of NZ_CP193791.1, forward strand.
TCGCCAGGGCACCGTGTCTGGCTGCGTATTAACCCGGGCTTTGGACACGGGCACAGCCAGAAAACCAACACCGGCGGCGAGAACAGTAAGCACGGTATCTGGCTGAGCGATATGCCGAAAGCGCTGGAAGCTATGCAGCGCTACGGCATTCATCTGGTGGGAATCCATATGCACATTGGTTCCGGCGTGGATTATGGCCATCTCGAACAGGTGTGCGGCGCGATGGTGCAGCAGGTCATCGACTTCGGCCAGGATCTTGAGGCGATTTCTGCGGGTGGTGGGCTGTCCATTCCTTACCGCGAAGGTGAGGAAACGATCAATACCGATCACTATTTCGGCCTGTGGAATACCGCGCGCGAAAAAATTGCCGCTCATCTGGGGCACCCGGTGAAGCTGGAGATCGAGCCGGGGCGTTTCCTGGTGGCGGAAGCCGGGGTGCTGGTTTCGCAGGTGCGCGCGGTGAAAGATATGGGATCCCGCCACTTTGTGCTGATCGACGCTGGTTTTAACGATCTGATGCGTCCGTCTATGTACGGCAGCTACCACCATATTTCTGCGCTGGCGGGTGACGGGAGGGATCTGTCCGCACTGGAGCCGAAAGAAACCGTGGTGGCGGGGCCGCTGTGCGAGTCCGGGGATGTATTTACCCAGCAGGAAGGCGGCAAGGTAGAAACCCGCCTGCTGCCGCCGGTAAAACCGGGTGATTACCTGGTGCTGCACGATACCGGCGCATACGGGGCTTCTATGTCCTCTAACTACAATAGTCGTCCGCTGCTGCCGGAAGTGCTGTTTGATAACGGCAGCGCGCGCCTGATTCGCCGCCGCCAGACGATTCAGGAGCTGCTGGCGCTCGAGCTACTTTGAGACTTTCCGTCCGGCCTCGAAAAAGGGGCCGGGCGCAACGGAGTCCCTCAGTACCAGCGTCCCCACAAATGGCGGGATGGGGGCTAACGGTTCGCCGCTCGCTAGCTTAATGGCCTGATCGATGGCGGTAATGATCATGTTGTCGATGGGCAGATAGACGGATGACAGCGCTGGTTCCAGCCACTGGGCGCTAGGCGCGTCATCAAAGCCGAACAGCGAAATATCCTGTGGAATACGGATCCCGGCCTGGTGCAGCGCTTTAGAGGCACCCAGCGCCATATCGTCGTTACAGGAAAACAGCGCACTGAAGGTCACGCCGCTGGTCAGCAGCTCCTGGCACAGGTGGTGCCCTTCGGTCATGCTGGAATCCCCGTATTTCACCCGGCTCTCATCCCACGCAATGCCATGTTTTTGCAGTGCTTTCCGGTACCCCATCAGGCGCGCCTTGCCGGTTGGCGTGGAAATAGGCACGGTAATGCAGGCAATTTCCCGGTGACCTTGCTGGATCAGGTATTCGGTGGCCTGAAAGGCGGCATCCTGCTGCTCGAAGAAGACGCAGCGTTCACGGGCCTGGGTGACGTCCCGGTTAATGACGACCAGCGGCACCTGAATCGCATTCATCAGCGACATCAACGCCCGTTCGCTCATAAAACGCGTGTAGAGAACGATGGCGTCGCAGTGCCTGTCCGCCAGCATTTGTACGGCATCCAGCTCTTTTTCAGGCGTGTCATGCCCGTCGGTGACAATCAGCTGTTTACCGTAGAATTCCGTGCGGCGTGAAGCCTGCTGCAGCAGGCGCCCGAAGTAGAAGCCATCGAAGGTGGAGACAACCAGCCCGATACTGTTGCTGCTGCGGTTTGCCAGCGATCGTGCCAGAAAATTAGGCTTATAGCCCAGCTCTTCCATGGCCTTAAATACCTGTTCGCGGGTGCTTGCTTTAACCTGTCCGGTGCCGTTTAACACGCGAGATACCGTCGCTTTGGAAACCCCTGCGCGTAACGAGACATCTAACATTGTTACCATTGTTTCCTTCCCGATCTGGACGCTGTCGCGATTTTCCAGCAGTTTATCACAGGAGTTTCGCCCGCAAGCGGCCTTGCCGTTTCGCCGTGCAAATTGTCGTCCCGGATCACGCTTTCAGAATTTGGTGTGGTTTTTTAGGAGTATATCGTTGTGAAAATTGTCCCGTTATACCAGGCCCCTCAGCACGCAGAGCAAGTCACGGAGTGGCTTTGGCAGGCGTTTGGCAGTCAGGAAAGCCGAGGCTTTTTTGCGTCTATTGTTGCCGCCAGCCAGCGGGAAGGCGAAATGCCCCTGACGTTTATTGCGCTGGAGGGCGAAAAGATGGTGGGGACCGTGGGGCTGTGGCGCTGTGATTTGATCAGCCGGCAGGATCTCTGGCCCTGGCTGGCGGCGCTGTATATTGATGAAAGCCAGCGAGGAAAGGGACTGGGCGAGATTTTACAGAGACACGTCGTGGAATATGCCCGCCAGCTGGGTTTTGAGTCTTTGTATCTGTATTCGGCCTGTAAGACCTATTATGAACGGTTTGGCTGGCGCTACATTGGCGACGGGCTGGATTACCCCGACCAGCCCGTACATCTTTATCAACTTACGCTTTAAGTGTTGTCGCCCGGAGAGGCCACCGAATGTCGGCGCACCAGCGTCGGGCTGAACATATGGGTGATTTCCGGCAGCGGCAGGTTTTCGGCCAGCGCCAGCGCGAGCTCTGCTGCCTGAGTCGCCATGGTCACAATCGGGTAGCGAACCGTGGTCAGCCTGGGCCGCACGTAGCGTGAAATTAACACGTCATCAAAGCCAATCAGCGAAATCTCACCGGGTACATCAATGCCGTTGTCGTTCAGCACGCCCATCGCCCCGGCGGCCATTGAGTCGTTGTAGCAGGCCACGGCGGTGAAGTTTTTGCCGCGTCCCAGCAGCTCCGTCAGGGCCTGCTCGCCGCCGCTTTCATCGGGTTCACCAAAGGTCACCAGACGCTCGTTGACGGGGATATTGTGCTCGCGGAGCGCGTCGTAGTAGCCCTGAAGGCGGTCTTCTGCGTCCGATATCTGGTGGTTGGAACAGATGTAGCCGATGCGGGTGTGCCCCTGCTGAATCAAATGGCGCGTCGCAAGCCAGGCGCCGTAGCGGTCATCCAGCGCAACGCAGCGCTGCTCAAACCCTGGCACAATGCGGTTAATGAGCACCATACCGGGGATTTGCTTCATCAGCGAAATTAGCTCCTCATCAGGGAGTTTTTTGGCGTGAACGACCAGCGCCGCGCTGCGGTGGCGAATAAGCTGTTCAATGGCCTGGCGCTCTTTTTGTTCGCTGTGGTAGCCATTGCCGATAAGCAGGAAGTTGCCGGTGCGGTAGGCAACCTGCTCCACGGCTTTAACCATCGCGCCAAAGAAGGGGTCGGAAACGTCGCCCACGATCAGGCCAATGGTTTCCGTGGCCTGTTGGGCAAGGGCTCTCGCGTTAGCGTTGGGATGATAATTCAGCGCTTCCATGGCGCTATTCACCGCCTGCTTTGAGGCATCGCTGGCTTTTGGGGAGTGGTTGATGACGCGTGAAACCGTGGCGACAGACACACCAGCCAGCCGAGCCACATCCTTAATTGTCGCCATGAAAAGCCTTCCTGTTAGGGGTAATCGTTTACACTGCGTTTAGTTTTACGGAATTCCCTGATGACTGCAAGGCAACAACTGATGGGAATATCGCAAAGTAGAGCAAAATCAAGGTGAAAGCGTGTAACGGTTACACCTGCTTCAAGAGGTTGCCTCTTTTTAGTGCATGTCGCGGATTTTTAAACGTTTCCGCCCAAATCTTTGCTTACATTTTGCAGTCGGCTGTTGCGATTTCAGCATAGCTTAATGGAAGACGCCGCTGCTACATTTGTGGTCCCAGAGGTATTGATAGGTGAAGTCAGCGATTATTTGCTGATCCTATGAATTACACCAACCTGCGCGGATGCGCAGGTTTTTTTTTGCCTGAATCCAGCCGCCTGTAACAAGAATCGAAAATTTAAACACCTGGTTGCACTTGGGCTCATTCCCTTGCTTTTTGCCGCTGGTTTCGCCGCTGGCGGCACGAGACAATTCAGATCCCAGAGGTATTGATTGGTGAGAATTCCTGGTACTCTGCTGAGTACAATTCTTTTGCACCAACCTGCGCAGATGCGCAGGTTTTTTTTTGCCATTTTTTGAGCCCCCTCCCGCACTTAACGCAACTGGTGTACTCTGCGACTCTACACTTAATGCTGACCGACAGACGACAAAGAGAGTCGCTATGCTTCTTGCTTTTTTCCGTGCGCTATTTCGCATTCTGTTCCGGGTAACTCTTTCCGGCGATCCGCAGGTGCTTCAACGCCAGCGGGTGCTGATTGTGCCAAACCACGTCTCATTTCTGGACGGGATCCTGGTTGCACTTTTTCTGCCGGTGCGCCCCGTATTTGCGGTCTACTCCTCAATAAGCCAGCAGTGGTTTATGCGCTGGCTTAAGCCGCTCATTGATTTTGTTCCGCTGGACCCGACCAAACCGATGTCTATCAAGCACCTGGTGCGCCTGGTGGAACAGGGGCGCCCGGTAGTGATTTTCCCGGAAGGACGCATCAGCGTGACCGGATCGTTGATGAAAATCTACGACGGAGCTGGATTTGTGGCGGCCAAAGCACAGGCCACGGTGGTGCCTTTGCGCATCGACGGCGCGGAGCTGACTTTCTTTAGCCGCCTGAAAGGGCTAGTAAAACGCCGGGCTTTCCCGCGTATTACCCTGCATCTTCTTCCGCCAACGTCGATTGCAATGCCAGAAGCCCCACGGGCCAGGGATCGCCGTAAAATGGCCGGCGAGATGCTGCACCAAATCATGATGGAAGCGCGCATGGCCGTGCGCCCGCGTGAGACGCTTTTTGAGGCGCTGCTGGCGGCGAAAGATCGGTATGGTTCGAGTAAAAACTGCATTGAAGACATAAATTTCAAGCCAGATACTTACAGTTCGCTGCTGAAAAAAACGCTGTTTGTGGGCCGAATCCTCGATAAATACAGCGAACAGGGTGAAACCATTGGTTTGATGTTGCCGAATGCGGCGATCAGCGCGGCGGTGATTTTTGGCGCTTCATCCCGGGGCCGTATTCCGGCAATGATGAACTACACGGCTGGCGTAAAAGGGCTGACCAGCGCGATTACGGCGGCGCAAATCAAGACGGTCTTTACCTCCCGGCAGTTCCTGGATAAGGGCAAACTGTGGCACCTGCCGGAACAGCTGACGCAGGTGCGCTGGGTGTATCTGGAAGATTTAAGGTCCACCATCACCCTGCAGGATAAAGTGTGGATCTTTGCTCATCTGCTTGCGCCTCGCCTGGCCCAGGTGAAACAGCAGCCGGAAGATGCGGCGATGGTGCTGTTTACCTCCGGCTCGGAGGGCAATCCAAAAGGCGTGGTGCACAGCCATAAAAGCCTGTTGGCCAACGTAGAGCAGATTCGCACCATCGCGGACTTCACCGCCGATGACCGGTTTATGTCCGCGCTGCCGCTCTTCCACTCTTTTGGCCTGACGGTCGGGCTGTTCACGCCGCTGCTGACCGGGGCGGAAGTGTTCCTTTACCCAAGTCCGCTGCATTACCGCGTGGTGCCGGAGCTTATTTACGACCGCAATTGCACGGTGGTCTTTGGCACCTCGACGTTCCTCGGCAACTATGCCCGTTTTGCTAACCCGTATGATTTCTTCCGCCTGCGCTATGTAGTTGCCGGGGCAGAAAAGCTGCAGGAAAGCACGAAGCAGCTGTGGCAGGACAAGTTTGGCCTGCGCATTCTGGAAGGCTACGGCGTGACCGAGTGCGCGCCGGTGGTGTCTATCAACGTGCCGATGGCGGCGAAACCGGGCACCGTGGGCCGCATTCTTCCGGCAATGGATGCTCGTCTGCTGGCTGTGCCCGGTATTGAACAGGGCGGAAGGCTACAGCTAAAAGGGCCAAACATCATGAACGGCTATCTGCGCGTGGAAAATCCGGGCGTGCTGGAGAAGCCTGAGGCTAAAAATGGCCTGGGTGAGATGGAACCCGGCTGGTACGACACCGGCGATATCGTGACCTTTGACGAGCAGGGCTATTGCGTGATTCAGGGGCGTGCGAAGCGCTTTGCCAAAATCGCCGGGGAGATGGTGTCGCTTGAGATGGTCGAACAGATGGCGATCGGCATTTCGCCTGACAAATTGCATGCAACGGTCGTTAAGCACGACGCCGCCAAAGGCGAGGCGCTGGTGATGTTTACCACCGACAGCGAGCTTAACCGCGAAAAACTTCTGCATTATGCGCGTGAGCACGGCGTGCCTGAGCTGGCGGTGCCACGCGATATTCGCTTCCTCAAACAGCTGCCTGTGTTAGGCAGCGGAAAACCAGATTTTGTCACCCTGAAAGCACAGGTTGATGAAGCGGAGAAAGCCCATGGCTGAACAGGCTGGCAATAGCGGTTCGTTGTGGTCCCGGGGAATGATGGCGGTCACCGCGGCGCAGTTTTTATCGGCTTTTGGCGATAACGCGCTGTTGTTCGCCACGCTCGCGGTGCTCAAGCAGCAGTTCTACCCGGACTGGAGCCAGCCCGTGCTGCAAATGGTGTTTGTTGGCGCGTACATCCTCTTTGCGCCGTTTGTGGGACAGGTGGCCGACAGTTTCGCCAAAGGGCGAGTGATGATGCTGGCGAACAGCATGAAGCTTGTGGGTGCGGCGGTCATTGCGCTGGGGCTGAATCCTTTTGTCGGCTACACGCTGGTGGGCATCGGCGCGGCGGCCTATTCACCGGCTAAATACGGCATTCTCGGCGAGCTGACCACTGGCGATCGGCTGGTGAAGGCCAACGGCCTGATGGAGTCTTCTACCATTGCGGCGATCCTGCTGGGATCCGTTGCCGGCGGCGTGCTGGCAGACTGGAACCTGACGGCGGCGCTGGTTGTCTGCGCGCTGGTTTACGGCGGGGCGGTGGTTGCCAACGTCTTTATCCCTAAACTTGCCGCCGCGCGCCCCGGCCAGTCGTGGCGTTTCAAGCCGATGACGCACAGTTTCTTTTCCGCCTGCCGCAGCCTTTGGCGCAGCGGAGAAACGCGCTTCTCGCTGGTAGGCACCAGCCTATTCTGGGGGGCGGGCGTGACGCTGCGATTCCTGCTGGTGCTGTGGGTACCGGTGGCGTTAGGGATCACGGATAACGCGACGCCGACTTACCTTAATGCGATGGTGGCGGTTGGGATTGTGGTGGGGGCCGGAGCAGCCGCGAAGTTGGTGACTTTGGAAACCGTTGCCCGCTGCATGCCCGCCGGGATTTTAATCGGCGTTGGCGTACTGATTTTTGCTCTACAGCATTCTCTGTTGCCGTCTTACGCTTTGCTGGTGTTGATTGGCCTGTTGGGCGGTTTCTTTGTGGTGCCGCTTAACGCGCTGCTGCAGGAGCGCGGCAAGCACACGGTCGGGGCAGGTAACGCCATTGCCGTGCAAAACCTTGGTGAAAACACGGCCATGCTTTTGATGCTGGGTCTGTTCTCACTGGCGGTGAAAACCGGGGCGTCCATCGTTGGCATTGGCATTGGATTTGGGGCGGTGTTTGCGCTGGCGATTAGCGCCCTGTGGCTGTGGCAAATCAAACATAAATAGCAAAAAGGCCCTCTTTTGGAGGGCCTTAGTTTTTTACGGTGCCGGGTAAGTATAGAGGCGATGCACCGCTTCAATCTCCTCAATCACCTCTTCGCTTAGCGTCAAATGCAGGCTTTCAAGGTTGGTTTTCAGCTGTTCCAGCGTCGTGGCGCCGAGCAGCGTGCTGGCCACAAACGGCTGACGGCGAACGAAGGCCAGCGCCATTTGCGCCGGGTCGATATTATGGCGTTTAGCTATTTCTACGTAGGCCGCAACGGCTTTTTGCGACTGCTCGCCGCTGTAGCGGGTGAAGCGGCTAAACAGCGTGTTGCGAGCGCCGGCCGGTTTGGCTCCGTTAAGGTATTTGCCCGACAGCACGCCGAAGGCTAGGCAGGAATAAGCGAGCAGCTCAACGCCTTCGTGCTGGCTGATTTCAGACAGGCCAACTTCAAAGCTGCGGTTTAACAGGCTGTAGGGGTTTTGAATGGTCACGATGCGCGGCAGATCGTGTTTTTCCGCAAGCTGCAGGTAGCGCATCACGCCCCACGGGGTTTCGTTCGAGACGCCGATATAGCGAATTTTCCCGGCACGCTGGCACTCGGTCAGCGCTTCAAGGGTTTCCAGCAGCGTTACCGGCAGCGAGGTCGTGTCGCTCCAGGTGTAGCCCAGTTTGCCAAACATGTTGGTCTGACGCTGCGGCCAGTGAACCTGGTAGAGGTCGAGGTAATCGGTTTGCAGGCGTTTGAGGCTGGCATCCAGCGCCTCGCGGATGTTTTTCCGGTCGAGGATCTGGTTTGGGCGGATGCCCGCGTCGTTGTTGCGGGTGGGGCCAGTGACTTTGGAAGCAACAACCAGTTTTTCGCGGTTGCCGCGAGCTTTAAGCCAGCTGCCGACATAGCTCTCGGTTAAGCCCTGGGTTTCCGGGCGCGGCGGCACCGGGTACATTTCCGCGACATCAATCAGATTCACGCCCTGACTGACGGCGTAGTCGAGCTGCTGGTGGGCATCGGCCTCGCTGTTTTGTTCACCAAAGGTCATGGTTCCCAGCCCCAGCGTGCTGACTTCAAGTGAACTGTGGGGGATACGGTGATAGTGCATAGCCGGCTTCCTGTTGTTCTTTTGACTCGTCAGGCATCGTTACCCGACAAAAGGTCTATAAACATGGCAGAGGCCGGAGCAAAGCGAAAGAGGGGAAAAGAAGAAAAATCATCAGGCCAGCCGAGGGGCTGACCCTGCGAGATTAGCGCTCAATAATCTGGGAAACGTCGTTGCGGTTGATCTGCATTTCATTACCTTGCTGGTCACGATAGCTTACCAGACCGGTATCTTCATCGACCTTCGGCTTGCCCTCGGTCAAAATCATTCGTCCATCTTTGGTGGCCATTACGTAGTCACTGCTGCAGCCTGAAACGGCAAAGGCAAGACCAATGGCGGAGATTGCTACTGCCCATTTAGTCATCGGTATGTTCCTCGTCAGGAAGGGATCTTGTTAATAAGTTTAGTAATAACCTGATGAACAGGGGAAAGAAAGCGGTAAATTCTTAATAGGACGAGGGAAATGTAACATTCCCCGGTACTTACTGACAGAACCCTGGATTCCATTCTCTGCGGCGGCTATTAGAGCGTGAAGTGCCGTGCGAGAAGAGCTGCGGTGAAATTCTTCTTTAAGTAGAAGCCGCGAGGTAACGTGAGAATAGGTGAGCCGTCCGCGCCAATAGCCTCTGTTAACGCCCGGCTGTTGGCGGCTTTTGGCCGCAGCTGCAGCACTTCGCCGTGACGGGCGGTAATGCGCTCGACCTGGCCCAGCACGATCAAATCCATCAGTTCTTCCCAGTCCAGGCGCAGCTGCTGTTCTTCCTCTTCTGAAGGGCTCCATAATAGCGGAGAACCCACGTGCCGCTCGGCAAGCGGGATCTGCCTTTCTCCCTCAACCGGGATCCACAGCACGCGCTTGAGCTTATGCCGCACATGGCTGGTTTCCCAAATGACGCCGCTATTACCGGTTAACGGCGCGACGCAGACGAACGTGGTTTCCAGCGGACGGCCAAGGCTATCCACCGGGATCGTTTTCAGTTCGATCCCGAGCGCGGCAAAGTCTTGCTCGGGCTTGCTGCCCGCGCTGGCACCCAGCCACAGCTCCAGCAGCACGCCAATCCAGCCTTTATCGCGCTTCAGGTCTTTCGGCGTCTGTAAGCCAGCGCAGGCTGCCAGTTCGCCCAGAGTATAACCGGCGACGCTTTGCGCCTGTTGGAGCAGCTCGGCTTCACTGCGTGGGGGCGTGATGAGCGGACGTATTGGTTGCATAACTCGTTGATGTTTTTTGGTTAAAAAATGAACGCACTTTGTGCACAGCGAAAGCTTAGTTTAGTCGTCTGAGGATAAGATTAACAATATTCTGATTTATAATGAGTTTTTAAAGTCAGCCGTTTCGTTGCAGCAACGTTAAAAAGGCTTTTCCAAATCTGGTCACTGACAATGAACAGGATCTTACACCATGTTATCCACAGAAAAGTGGGATAACTGGGAAAAAGCATGACTACTGGTTCCATTTACAGCCTTGACGAGGCGCTAAAATACAATTTATCACCGATTTGTGACTAACTTGTTGGCACAATCTGTGGATAAAAACAACATTGTGCGATCTTTCATCAGTAGACGATCTTCATATGTGACGATCATCACATTATGAAACTCGTGTGTCATTTTTATAGTATTATGATTATGAAATTTAAAGGCTTTAATGTGTGGCAGGATTGCTCCTTATTTTAGTTGTCCTGAGTTGTCCCGATGTAATTCGGTAGTTCTTCACAGTTATATCCACAGAAAAAGTGAATAAAACCGCCGGTTTTGACCGTCCCCTGTTTATAACCCGGCTCTCTTTTGTGAGTTATTCAAATGTTATTCCATGCGAGCGCCGCCGAGAGAGTGGTTTACCGCCTGACACTTGTATGAAACAATCGATGCAATCTAAGTTTGTTTTGAGGTAGTCCGGTGATCGATGATGATGGCTACCGCCCCAACGTTGGGATCGTAATATGTAATCGGCAGGGACAGGTGATGTGGGCGCGACGCTTTGGCCAACATTCCTGGCAATTTCCCCAGGGGGGTATTAATCCTGGCGAGTCCGCTGAACAGGCAATGTACCGGGAGCTTTTCGAAGAAGTCGGTCTACAAAGAAAAGATGTTCGCATTCTTGCCTCGACCCGAAACTGGTTGCGTTACAAATTACCTAAACGTTTGGTGCGTTGGGACACAAAGCCGGTTTGTATCGGCCAAAAACAAAAATGGTTTCTTTTGCAGTTGCTGAGCAGCGACGGTGAGATCAACATGCAAACCAGCAGTACGCCGGAATTCGATGGCTGGCGCTGGGTCAGTTATTGGTATCCGGTCCGTCAGGTTGTTTCATTCAAGCGCGATGTCTATCGCCGGGTAATGAAAGAGTTTGCCAGCGTGGTGATGCCACTGCAGGAAGTTACGCCACCACGCAATAACTCGCCGGCATGGCGACGTAAAAGAGGTTAAGTCACGCGAAAAATGCTCACCCGTCTGCGAGAAATAGTCGAAAAGGTCGCCAGTGCCCCGCGCCTCAATGAGGCGCTGGACATTTTGGTGACTGACATCTGCCTTGCGATGGATACCGAGGTTTGCTCGGTTTATCTCGCCGACCACGAGCGCCGCTGTTTTTACCTTATGGCGACGCGTGGGTTAAAGAAACCGCGCGGCCGCACCGTCACGCTTGCCTTTGATGAAGGTATTGTTGGCCTGGTTGGGCGGCTCGCGGAGCCGATTAACCTTGCAGATGCGCAAAAACACCCCAGCTTTAAATATGTGCCCGCCGTAAAAGAGGAGCGTTTTCGTGCGTTCCTCGGCGTGCCTATTATCCAGCGCCGTCAGCTTCTGGGAGTGCTGGTTGTTCAGCAGCGTGAACACCGGCAGTACGATGAGAGCGAAGAGTCTTTCCTCGTTACGCTGGCGACGCAAATGGCCGGGATATTATCGCAGTCTCAGTTAGCGGCCCTGTTTGGACAGTATCGCCAGACCCGTATCCGCGCGCTGCCTGCGTCGCCTGGCGTGGCGATTGCCGAAGGCTGGATGGACACAACCGTCCCGCTGATGGAGCAAGTTTTTGAAGCGTCGACCCTGGACACGGCGCTTGAGCGTGAGCGTCTGACCGCCGCGCTGGAAGAGGCTTCCGGGGAATTCCGCCGCTACAGCAAGCGTTTTGCCGCCGGGGCTCAGAAAGAGACTGCGGCGATTTTCGATCTTTACTCTCACCTGCTGACCGACGCCCGCCTGCGGCGTGAGCTTTTTGCTGAAGTGGATAAAGGCCTGGTCGCTGAATGGGCCGTGAAAACGGTGGTGGAGAAGTTTGCTGAACAGTTTGCCAGTCTTTCAGATAGCTACCTGAAAGAGCGAGCGGGCGACCTCAGAGCGCTGGGGCAGCGCCTGTTGTTCCACCTAGATGACACGATTCAAAGCCCGAATACCTGGCCTGAGCGCTTTGTGCTGGTTGCCGATGAACTTTCAGCCACCACGCTTGCCGAACTGCCGCAAAACCGTCTCGCGGGCGTTGTCGTGCGCGATGGTGCGGCAAACTCTCATGCCGCCATTATGGTCCGTGCGCTCGGTATCCCAACCGTCATGGGCGCGGATATTCAGCCATCGGCTCTGCATCGCCGAATGCTGATCGTGGACGGCTATCGCGGTGAATTGCTGGTGGATCCTGAGCCGGTTTTGCTGCAGGAATACCAGCGCCTGGTGACCGAGGAGAACGAACTTAGTCGCCTGGCGGAAGATGATGTGGAGCAGCCCGCGGCGTTAAAAAGCGGCGAGCGGGTGCAGGTCATGCTGAATGCCGGGCTTAGTCCTGAGCATGAAGAACAGCTTGGTAGCCGTATCGACGGCATCGGGCTGTACCGCACCGAAATTCCTTTTATGCTGCAAAGCGGTTTCCCGTCCGAAGAAGAGCAGGTTGCACAGTATCAGGGCATGTTGCAGATGTTTAACGACAAACCTGTGACGCTGCGAACGCTGGACGTCGGGGCGGATAAACAGCTTCCGTATATGCCTATCAGCGAGGAGAATCCCTGTCTTGGCTGGCGAGGCATTCGTATTACGCTGGATCAGCCAGAGATCTTTCTGATCCAGGTTCGCGCCATGCTGCGTGCGAATGCGGCCACGGGGAATTTGAGTATCCTGCTGCCGATGATCACCAGCATTGATGAAATCGATGATGCTCGCAGACTTATCGATCGTGCGGGCCGGGAAGTCGAAGAGGAATTAGGCTACCAGTTGCCGAAGTTCAGGCTTGGGGTGATGGTTGAAGTGCCTTCCATGGTGTTCATGCTGGGGCATCTGGCCGGGCGTATTGATTTTATTTCCGTTGGTACAAACGACCTGACTCAGTATCTGCTGGCGGTTGACCGTAACAACACGAGGGTGGCTAACCTTTACGATAGCCTGCATCCGGCGATGCTGCGTACGCTGAACCTGATTGCCCGTGAGGCCGAGCGCTATGACCTCGATCTGTGCCTGTGCGGTGAAATGGCTGGTGACCCGATGTGCGTCGCGATTCTTGTGGGCATGGGGTACCGTCATCTTTCAATGAACGGCCGTTCCGTCGCGCGTATTAAATACCTGTTACGCCATATTCAGCTTGAAGAAGCCGAAGTGCTTGCTCAGCGTACCCTTGAGGCTCAAATGGCGACAGAAGTGCGCCACCAGGTAGCGGCGTTTATGGAGCGCCGCGGCATGGGTGGCCTGATTCGCGGTGGGCGCTGATCCGTTCTCAATGTCCCGATCTCACCGGGACATTTTCCCCGTCTGACAACAAGGGAAAAAGCGTGGTTTTTCCCTTGTTGTGGCCCATCTTCCGAAAACCCCAAAGGGGTTTCCCTGTTCGTTTTCTTCGATGCCTGGTGTTGGTTCACACTCCCGGATACGCGCTGAATGCCCCGGTACCACCGGGACATTACACATCTTTTACAACTTCCGTAATCAATCACTCTGGCTGTTTGTGCTATGATCCGCTGCTTTCGGAGCGCATCGAGAGTGGTGCGTACTTGCCACTCACCTTCTATTTTGGGTGAGGTAACAATAGCTTGTGGTGACAGATGAATAGTGGCTATCTGCGTTTCCCTGAATTTGATCCGGTGCTTTTCTCCATCGGGCCGGTTTCCCTGCACTGGTACGGGCTCATGTACCTGGTCGGGTTCGTGTTTGCCATGTGGCTTGCCGGGCGCCGCGCCAGCCGTCCGGGCAGCGGCTGGACGAAAAATGAAGTAGAGAATCTGCTGTATGCAGGTTTCCTTGGCGTGTTCCTGGGGGGACGCCTGGGCTATGTCTTCTTCTACAATCTGCCGGTCTTCCTTGCCGATCCTCTCTACCTGTTCAAAGTCTGGGACGGCGGTATGTCCTTCCACGGCGGCCTGATCGGTGTTATCTGCGTGATGATTTGGTTTGCGCGCCGCACCAAGCGTACTTTCTTCCAGGTCTCTGATTTTATTGCTCCGCTGATCCCGTTTGGTTTAGGGGCTGGGCGCCTCGGCAACTTTATCAATGGCGAACTGTGGGGCCGCGTTGACCCGAACTTCCGCTTCGCCATGCTGTTCCCTGGTTCACGCAGTGAAGACGTTGGCCTGCTGGCAACGCACCCGGAATGGCAATCGCTGTTCAATACCTACGGCGTACTGCCTCGCCACCCGTCTCAGCTTTATGAGCTGGCGCTGGAAGGGGTTGTCCTGTTCATCATCCTGAACCTGTTTATTCGTAAGCCTCGCCCAATGGGGGCCGTCTCTGGCCTGTTCCTGATTGGCTACGGTGCGTTCCGTATCATCGTCGAATTCTTCCGCCAGCCGGATGCGCAGTTCACCGGCACCTGGGTACAGTACATCAGCATGGGGCAGATCCTGTCGATTCCGATGATTGTTGCCGGTATCATTATGATGGTCTGGGCTTACCGCCGTCCGCAGCAGCAACTTTCGTGAGGTGACATGAAACAGTATCTTGATTTGATGAAAAAAGTGCTCGAAGAGGGCACGCCAAAAGCGGACCGTACCGGTACCGGCACGTTGTCGATTTTTGGGCATCAAATGCGCTTTAACCTGCAGGAAGGCTTCCCGCTGGTTACCACCAAAAAATGTCACCTGCGTTCGATCATTCATGAGCTGCTGTGGTTCCTGAATGGCGATACCAATATCGCGTACCTGAAGGAAAACAAGGTGACGATTTGGGACGAATGGGCGGATGAAAACGGCGATCTCGGCCCGGTTTACGGCAAGCAGTGGCGTTCCTGGGCAACCCCTGACGGGCGTTATATTGATCAGCTAACCACCGTGCTCAACCAGTTGAAAAACGATCCCGATTCTCGGCGCATTATTGTCTCTGCGTGGAACGTGGGCGAGCTGGATAAAATGGCGCTGGCCCCTTGCCACGCGTTTTTCCAGTTCTATGTGGCAGACGGCAAACTCTCTTGCCAACTCTACCAGCGCTCTTGCGACATCTTCCTTGGTTTGCCGTTCAACATCGCCAGCTATGCGCTGCTGGTGCATATGATGGCGCAGCAGTGCGACCTGGAAGTGGGCGACTTTGTCTGGACCGGGGGCGATACGCACCTGTACAGCAATCACCTGGAACAGACACGTCTGCAGCTAACCCGTGAACCGCGCGCGCTGCCTAAGCTGGTTATCAAACGTAAGCCGGAGTCATTGTTTGACTACCGTTTCGAAGACTTCGAGATTGAAGGCTACGATCCGCATCCGGCGATCAAAGCGCCTGTCGCCATTTAACCTGCCGACAGAGTGACAGAACCGGTGCCTGAGTGCGCCGGTTTTTTTTGCCCTGGTTTTGCTTCTTCGGCATTGATTCCAGAGCGTATACAACTCTCCGTAACGCCTTAATTATCTTCCGATATGTGTCGCATCATCTGATTTGCGAACTGGCTGATTCAACCTCTGTGGCCCACACTCCTCCCATGAAAATCAACCAACGTGGTTTTAGCATTATTGAGGTGATGGTGGTGATAGCCATTGTTGCCGTACTCAGCGCTGGTGGGCTTCACGGCTGGCACGAGTGGCAGCAGAGAGTGCAGTTGCGGCAAACGGCTCAGCAACTGAGTCACTTTCTCTCGCGGCTAAGAAATGATGCCAACTGGCACAACCAAACCCATCTTTTGGCGCTGCATCAATTGGGGAAAAGCTGGTGCCTGACAAGCCGTGCCGCTGAAGAAAACTGTTCGGGAAACTCAAATCTGACGTTTACCCCCGAGTTTGACGATATCGTCGTGGAGGATATGACTGCCGGGTTAGGTTTCTACGGTATTCGCAACACAGCCTGGCCAGGCCACCTTATTGTGAAAAGTCAGGTCGGGCGCTGGAAAGTGACGCTCTCGGTTTGGGGGCGCATCCGGCTGTGCGAAATGTCCGGAGACAAGTCATGTTGAGCGCTCAGAGAGGGTTTACGTTACTCGAAACGCTTATTGCGATGGCCTTGAGCAGCGTGCTGCTGCTAGGCACTTCAAGGCTTTTCCCCGCTTTGCAGGGCGAGGTTTTACGCCAGTACAGCTACGTTGCTCAGCAGGAAGCGCTTTGGCAAATGGCGTTCACCGTTGGAAAAAATTTACAGCGTGCGGGTTATTGCCGAGGGAAGTGTCAGGGGGAGGCTGTAAAGCTTATGAACAACGGAAACTGCGTGGTATTGCAGTGGGATGCCAACGGTAATGGCCGGTGGGACACGACCCCTGGTAGTCAAAATGAACAGACGGGCTATCGCTTGCGTAACGGCAGCCTGGAGACTCAAAAGGGCGTAGAGCATTGTGAAGGTACCGGCTGGGAAAGAATGTCTGACCCGACGCAATTGGTGGTGCAGCATTTTTCCGTGGTTCGCCTGAATCGCAAAACCGGCAGGCCTTTATTCCTCGTGAGTCTTGCTGCATATCTGAAGCAAGGTGGGCGTCCTGTGGAGCTTAGCTACACGGTGAGTGGAGAAAATTCATGAGCGGCAAGCAAGAGAAAGGGAGCACCTCTTTGCTGATGGTATTGATGCTGCTTGCAGTTGGTTCTCTGATGCTGAGTGGGCTTTCCCGGCAACTTAGCGCCCAGCGCTTTGAGGTTGCCGCCGAAATTCAGTTTATTAAAAATCAGACGGCTGCAAGATCTGCGCTGGCATGGGGGGAAAAACAAAGCTGGCAACCCCAGAGAAGCTGGCAATGTCAGTTTGAGTCGCGTAATCAGTGGCACGCCTGCCTGCATCTAACCGATAAAGGTGAGGCCTTACTGGCTGCTTCCGGTTCTGTTGCCGGGCCCACGCTACCGTTCACATTGTGGCGCTGGGGGGGACTTCAGGGGAATAAATTAGTGGCCTCCGCGCAGGGCTGGCTGGATTTTTGCCCTTTACTGGACGATGACTTATGCAAACTGCCTCGATAGTTTCCCGGCAGCATGGGTTCAGCCTCCCGGAGGTGCTATGTGCCCTGGCGCTGTTTGCGATAGTGATGACCGCATTGCTGGGGTACCACGGTGTATTGCAGCAGGGTTTCACCAGCCAATGGCAGCTAAGGCAGCTGTGGCGAGTCGCGCGTGAGCAGACCGAGCCAGAAGTTCCTCCACTTTCAGATGCATGGAATGTGCATCAACAGCAGACATCGTCTTTGGGATGTGTCAGCATCGACGTTACTGTAACAAGTCCAGAGGGCCGGATAGCGCAGCTTTTGAGGCTCGATTGCCCACGGTCAGAACAACGTCAGGAGTAGCGATTTCATGTTGCGTGTCTACCATTCCAACCGCCTTGATGTGCTGGAAGCCATTATGGAGTTCATTGTGGAGCACCAGCCATTGCCGGATCCTTTTGAGCCGGAAGTGGTGCTGGTGCAAAGCACCGGGATGGCGCAGTGGCTGCAAATGACGCTGGCACAGAAGTTTGGTATTGCGGCGAACATCGAGTTTCCGCTGCCCGCCAGCTTTATCTGGGACATGTTCGTGAAGGTATTGCCCGATATCCCGGAAGTGAGCGCTTTCAACAAGCAGAGCATGAGCTGGAAGCTGATGACGCTTATCCCCAATATGCTCCACAAGCCAGAGTTCAAGATGCTTGGCCACTATCTGCAGGTAGACGACAGCAGCCGTAAGCTGTTTCAGCTTTCTTCCCGGATTGCCGACCTTTATGACCAGTATCTTGTCTATCGTCCCGGCTGGCTAAGCCGCTGGGAGAAGGGCGAGCTTGTCGAAGGCGTGGGAGAGTCTCAGCTCTGGCAGGCTCCGCTCTGGGCGGAACTGGTGCGCTACACCGCTGAGCTGGGGCAGCCAGAATGGCATCGAGCCAATCTCTACCAGCGCTTTATTAGCGCTCTTGAGAAAAGCGAGGTTTGCCCGACGGGGCTCCCATCTCGCGTCTTTATTTGTGGGATTTCCGCTCTGCCACCGGTGTACCTCCAGGCTCTGCAGGCGCTGGGTAAGCATATCGACGTCCATGTGCTATTTACCAACCCCTGCCGCTACTACTGGGGGGATATTAAAGATCCCGCGTTCCTTGCTCGTCTTGTCAGCCGCCGTCGTCGTCGGCATCAGACAGAACAAGAGCAGACCTTGTTTAAGGACAACGACAATGCCTCTTCGTTGTTCAATGAGCTTGGTGAGCAGGATGTGGGGAATTCCTTGCTGGCCTCTTGGGGGAAATTAGGGCGCGACTACGCGTTTTTGCTTTCCGAGCTGGAGCGTTTTGAAGAGATCGATGTTTTTGTCGATTTAGAACCCGATAACCTTCTCCACGGCCTGCAAAATGACCTGTTGGAGCTGAAAGATTCGCAGGTGCTGGGGCTGACGGCTGAGGAGTATGAACACAGTGACGGTAAACGGCTGCTGGATCTTAACGATCGTTCTTTGACATTCCATGAGTGCCATAGCCCGCAGCGAGAAGTTGAAGTGCTGCACGATCAACTGCTGGCGATGCTGGAGGCCGATCCAGAACTTACCCCGCGTGATATCATCGTGATGGTTGCGGATATTGATAGCTACAGTCCGTTTATCCAGGCGGTATTTGGTAGCGCGAAGGATGAGCGTTGGCTGCCGTTTGCCATTTCTGACCGTCGGGCGCGCCAGGCTCACCCGGCCCTGCAGGCGTTCATTTTACTGCTTGGCTTGCCGGAAAGCCGTTTCGCAGCAGAAGATGTGCTTTCATTGTTGGAAGTGCCTGCCCTGGCGGCGCGTTTCTCTATTGATGAAGAAGGGCTGCGCTATCTGCGTAAATGGGTAAATGAATCAGGTGTACGTTGGGGCATTGATGATGACAACGTTCGTGAACTGGATCTGCCTGCGACCGGGCAGCATACGTGGCGGTTTGGCCTGACCCGGATGCTGCTTGGCTATGCGATGGAAAGCCAGGCTGGGGTCTGGGATTCTGTGCTGCCCTATGATGAGTCCAGCGGCCTGATTGCCGAACTGGTGGGGCAACTTGCGGAGTTGCTGATGCAGCTGAACCGCTGGCGTCAGCTGTTAACTCAGGAGCGCCCTTTAGACGAATGGTTGCCGCTATGCAGGGACATGCTGAACAGCTTCTTCCTGCCTGATGGTGAAACAGAAGCCGCACTGGCGCTGATTGAGCAGCAGTGGCAGGAGATGATTGAAAAAGGCACTGATGCAGCCTACCAGCAGCCCGTGTCATTAACCTTGCTGCGTGATGAACTGGCCCAGCGTCTTGACCAGGAGCGCATCAGCCAGCGCTTCCTCGCCGGGCCGGTAAACTTCTGTACCCTGATGCCAATGCGCGCCATTCCCTTTAAGGTCGTTTGTTTGCTGGGCATGAATGACGGTGTCTATCCGCGAGCGCTTGCGCCATTGGGCTTTGACCTGATGAGCCAGCACCCGCAGCGCGGGGACCGCAGCCGCCGAGACGATGACCGCTATCTGTTCCTGGAAGCGCTTATTTCGGCCCAGCAGCGGCTGTACATCAGCTATATCGGCCGTTCGATTCAGGACAACAGCAGGCGTTACCCGTCGGTGCTGGTGGAAGAACTGCTGGATTATATCGCTCGCAGTCACTACCTCCCCGGAGATGCTGAATGTAATGCAGATGACAGCAGTGAGCATGTGAGAAAGCATCTGGTCACGCTTCATGCCCGAACACCTTTTGACAGCACCAACTACCTTGCCGGAGGCGATGGGCAAAGCTTTGCTCAGGAGTGGCTGCCAGCGGCAAGCGGCAGCGGCGTAGCGCATGCCCACTTTATTCAGCCTTTGATTGCGGATCCCTGGGGCGACATCTCCCTTGAGCAGCTCCAGCGCTTTTGGCGGCACCCGGTGCGGGCATTTTTCCAAATGCGTCTCGGCATTAACTTCCGCCTGGAAGATACCGAATTGCCGGATGAAGAGCCTTTTACCCTCGATGTACTCGATCGTTTTCAGTTAAACCAGCACCTGCTTAATGCTCTGGTTCAGCAAGATGATCCGCACCAGCTGTTTGTGCGTTACCGGGCAGCTGGCGTTTTACCTTACGGGGCCTTCGGTGAAATCTTGTGGGAAAACCAGCGGAATGAAATGCAAATGCTGGCTGAAAAAGTGCTGGCCGAACGGCAAAAAGGGGAAAGCTGTGAAGTGGATCTTCACATAGACGGAACCAGAGTGACGGGCTGGCTGTCGGACGTACAGGCTGATGGTTTGCTGCGCTGGCGCCCTTCGGTGCTGAATGTGGCTCATGGCATGCAGCTGTGGATTGAACATTTGGTTTACTGTGCGAGCGGCTATTCGGGCGAAAGCCGAATGTTCGGGCGCAAAGATTCACAGTGGCGTTTCCCTCATATGGCACAGGACGAAGCTAAAGCCTGGTTGTTGCAACTGATTGAGGGTTATAAAGAAGGTCTCCGTCAGCCATTGCTGCTGCTGCATAACAGCGGTGGCGCGTGGATAAAAACCTGTTATGACCCACAAAATGATGCCATTTTATGGGATGAGGAGACGCAGCAGAAAGCCCGGACTAAGCTGCTTGCTGCCTGGGAAGGAAACCATATGGTGGAAGGGGAAGGGGCTGATATTTGGCTGCAACGTTTGTACCGTACCCTTGATGCCGAGTATTACGAAGCGATTATCGCAGAGGCCGAGCGCTACCTGCTGCCTCTGTTCAGATTCAACCAATCCTGAACAAGGATTGTATAAAAATTGCACAGCCCGGTGAGTTCAATTATGATGCGATTTCTTGCTCAGGGCTGGCGAAGTATAACAACGGCGTTCGACGGATAGCTTCGAAAAGTTGTTAATGATGAGTAAGTTAGTGAAGACGAGGTTTGTGAATGCCTAAATGCAGCACCTGGTTTACCGCGCTTTTCTTGTTCGTTGCTCTTTGGGCACCCTGCAGTCAGGCAGATAACGGATGGCAACCGATTCAGGACACCATCCGTAAAAGTGAAAAAGATCCTCGTCAGTATCAGGCTATTCGTTTAGATAACGGTATGACCGTGCTGCTGGTTTCCGATCCGCAGGCGGTGAAGTCGCTGTCAGCGCTGGTGGTGCCGGTTGGCTCACTGGAAGATCCAGATGCTCACCTTGGGCTTGCCCATTTTCTGGAACATATGACGCTGATGGGGTCCAAAAAATATCCGGACCCGGATAGCCTGTCTGAATTCCTCAAAAAACATGGCGGCAGCCACAATGCCAGTACCGCCACCTATCGAACCGCATTTTATCTTGAAGTAGAAAACGATGCGCTCGACGGTGCCGTAGACCGCCTGGCCGACGCCATTGCTGAACCTAACCTCGCGGCACAATATGCCGAGCGTGAACGTAACGCGGTAAACGCCGAGTTGACGATGGCCCGTGCGCGTGACGGGATGCGCATGGCACAGGTTAGCGCTGAAACCATCAACCCTTTACACCCGGCGGCGCGTTTCTCCGGCGGCAACCTTGAAACCCTGCGTGACAAACCCGGTAGCAAGTTGCTCGACGCGCTGGTGGCATTCAGAAATAAGTACTACTCGGCAAACCTGATGAAAGCCGTTATCTACAGCAACAAGCCTTTGCCTGAACTGGCGAAGATTGCCGCTGAAACTTACGGCCGCGTTCCTGACAAAAATATCGAAAAGCCGGTTATCGATGTACCGGTGGTGACTGACGCGCAAAAAGGGATCTTCATCCACTATGTGCCGGTCATGCCGCGCAAGGTGGTTCGCGTTGAGTTTCGCATTGATAACAATAGCGATAAATTCCGCAGCAAAACCGATGAGCTGATTGGGTACCTGATCGGCAACCGTAGCCACGATACGCTGTCGGATTGGCTGCAAAAGCAGGGGCTTGCGGAGAGCATTCGCGCGGATTCTGACTCGATGGTGGCCGGTAACAGCGGTGTTTTCGCCATCTCCGTCTCCCTGACGGATAAAGGCCTGGCCAATCGTGACCAGGTGGTTGCGGCGATATTCAGCTATCTCGATCAGTTGCGCGCCAAAGGTATCGATAAACGTTACTTTGACGAGCTTGCACACGTGCTGGATCTCGACTTCCGTTACCCGTCCATCACCCGTGATATGGACTATATCGAATGGCTGGCGGATACCATGCTGCGCGTCCCGGTCACCCATACGTTAGATTCCGCAAATATCGCTGACCAGTACGATCCTGACGCGATTAAAGCGCGTCTGGATATGATGACGCCGCAAAATGCCCGCGTGTGGTATGTCAGCCCGCAGGAGCCACACAATAAAACGGCTTATTTCGTTGATGCGCCTTACGAAGTTGACAAAATTCCTGCGCAGACCTATGCCGACTGGCAGCAGAAGGCAGATGCTATCAAGCTTGAGCTGCCTCAGCTGAATCCTTACATTCCCGATGACTTCACGCTTTATAAGCCACAGAAGCAGTACGACCATCCTGAGCTGCTGATCCACGAGCCGGATCTGCGGGTGGTGTATATGCCGAGTCGCTATTTTGGCAACGAGCCAAAAGCGGACGTGACGCTTGTGCTGCGTAATCCACAGGTGATGAACAGCGCGAAGAATCAGGTGCTGTTTGCTATCAATGATTACCTTGCGGGCATTGCGCTGGATGAACTCAGCAATCAGGCGTCGGTTGGCGGCATCAGTTTCTCATCTAACGCCAATAGCGGGCTGATGATTAACGCCAACGGCTATACGCAGCGCCTGCCGCAGCTGTTTGAAGCGCTGCTGAAGGGCTATTTCAGCTATACCCCAACGCAGGAACAGCTGGATCAGGCCAAGTCCTGGTATGCCCAGATGATGGATTCGGCGGACAAAGGCAAAGCCTTCGAGCAGGCGATTGCGCCGGTGCAGATGGTTTCGCAGGTGCCTTATTTTGAGCGTAGTACCCGTCGGGCGTTGCTGCCGGAGCTGACGCTTAAGGACGTGCTGGATTATCGTGAGCGGTTGAAAACCAACTCCCGGCCTGAGTTTATGGTCATTGGCAACATGTCTCCAGAGCAGACCAAACAGCTGGCGGAAAACGTCAAAGCCCAGCTGGCTCCGAAGGGGGGAGAATGGTGCCGGAATGACGATGTGCTGATTAATAAGCAGCATCTGTCGATGTTTGAAAAAGCCGGAAGCAGCACCGACTCGGCGCTGGCGGCGGTTTATGTACCCAAAGGCTATAACGAAGCCACCAGCACGGCCTATGGCTCAATGCTGGGGCAAATCATTCAGCCCTGGTTCTATAATCAATTGCGTACACAAGAGCAGCTTGGCTATGCGGTGTTTGCTTTCCCTATGTCCATTGGTCGCCAGTGGGGAGTGGGGTTCCTGCTTCAGAGCAGCGATAAGCAGCCAGCTTACCTGTATGAGCGGTTTAAAGCGTTTTATCCGGTTATCGAGAAAAAGCTGCGCGGCATGAGCGACGCCGAGTTTGCCCAAATCCAGCAGGGGATGATTGCCCAGATGCAGCAGGCGCCTCAAACGCTTGCGGAAGAAGCGGCGCAGCTTAGCAAAGATTTCGACCGCCGAAACATGGCGTTTGATTCCCGTGATAAAGTGATAGCCGAAATTAAGAAATTAACGCCGCAGAAGCTGGCTGATTTCTTCCATCAGGCGGTGATAGCTCCCCAGGGAATGGCGGTGTTGTCACAGATTTCCGGCAGCCATAACGGCAAAGCAGAGTATGCAGCTCCAAAAGGGTGGAAAACCTGGGAGGGGGCACGCAGTCTGCAGCAGGCGTTACCACTAGTAAGCGAGAAATAATGACCGATGTAACTGCGCAGCCCCTTGATCCTTTAAGTTTGCCGCTGTTCGGCGAACGGTTGATAGAAGCTTCCGCGGGGACCGGTAAGACCTTTACCATTGCCGCACTTTATTTGCGGCTGCTGCTGGGCTTAGGGGGAGAGAATGCTTTCCCCCGTCCGCTGGGGGTTGAAGAACTGCTGGTGGTGACTTTCACCGAAGCGGCCACCGAAGAACTGCGTGGCCGTATTCGGGCGAATATCCACGAATTGCGCATTGCCTGTATTCGTAACCGCACCAAAAATCCACTGATACAAAACTTACTTGCCCAGATTACCAACAAGCAGCTCGCTGCCCGCACCCTGCTGTTAGCCGAACAGCAGATGGATGAGGCCGCTATCTTCACGATCCACGGCTTTTGCCAGCGGATGCTCAGCCTCAACGCTTTTGAGTCCGGGATGCTGTTCGAGCAGCAGCTACTCGAGGATGAATCCTTGCTGCGCCGTCACGCCTGTGCTGATTTCTGGCGGCGTCACTGCTACCCGCTGCCAAAACCTGTGGCGCAGGCGATGAGTGAGGAGTGGTCGGGGCCGGAAGCGCTTTTAAGGGATATCAATAGCTGGCTTCAGGGTGAACAGCCCCAGTTGAAACAGCCCCCGGCGGATGATGAAACGCTGCTGGCTCGCCATGAAAAAATAATCGCCGCTATCGACGGGGTCAAAGTTCAATGGAGAGCAGCCGCGGGTGAGCTGGCAAGCCTGATTAGCGATTCTGGCGTGGATAAACGCAGCTACAGCAGTAAACATTTGCCAAACTGGCTGGAAATTGTTGGCCAGTGGGCGCAGCTGGAAACCACCAGTTATCAGCTCCCTGAGGCGCTGGCGAAGTTTGCGCAAAGCACGCTTGAAGAGAAAACCAAAAAAGGCGAAGTGCCCCGGCACCGCCTGTTCACCGCCATCGACGCATTGCTTGCAGAGCCGCTAACGCTGCGTGACCTGGTGATTGCCAGAGCCATGGCGGAAATTCGCTATATTGTTCAACAGGAGAAGCGCCGCCGCGGCGAACTGGGCTTTGACGATATGCTGAGTCGGCTCGATGAATCTCTGCATCAGCCCGGCGGCGACGCTTTAGCGACGGCGATCCGCAGCCGTTTCCCGGTGGCGATGATCGATGAGTTCCAGGATACCGACCCGCAGCAGTACCGTATCTTCCGCCGCCTGTATATCAAGCAGCAGGGCACCGCGCTGTTGCTGATTGGTGACCCTAAGCAGGCTATTTACGCTTTCCGCGGCGCCGATATTTTTACCTACATGAAGGCGCGTCAGGAAGTTAGTGCCCACTACACACTGGACACTAACTGGCGCTCGTCACCCTCGATGATCCACGGCGTAAACACGCTGTTCCAGCAGGTTGAGAATCCGTTCTTATTCCGCCAGATCCCGTTCCTGCCGGTTAAATCAGCGCCCCGCAACGGTGGGCTACGGTTCACGGTCCAGGGTGAAAGCCAGTCGGCGGTGAAAATGTGGCTCCAGCCGGGGGATGGCGTCGGTGTAAGTGATTACCAACAAGCGATGGCATCGCAGTGTGCACGGCAAATTCGAGACTGGCTCACCGCCGGGCAACGGGGGGATGCGCTGCTTTGGCAGGGGGATGACGCCCGGCCGCTCAGGGCATCGGATATGACGATTCTGGTTCGTAGCCGCGGAGAAGCGGCCATCGTACGTGATGCGCTGGGCGCGCTAAATATTCCTTCGGTGTATCTCTCTAACCGCGATTCGGTGTTTGCTACCGTTGAGGCACGTGAGCTGCTGTGGGTGCTACAGGCCGTACTGACGCCTGAAATTGAGACGGCCATGCGCAGCGCCATTGCGACAGCCATGTTCGGGCTGGATGCCCATGCTATCGAGTCTCTGAACAACGACGAACTGGCCTGGGATAATCTGGTTGACGAATTCTTTGGCTACCGCGAGCAGTGGCTTAAGCGGGGCGTGATGCCCATGTTAAGAGCCTTAATCGGGGCGAGAAATATAGCTGAAAACCTGCTGGCCACGCCGGGAGGAGAGCGCAGGCTGACCGATATTTTGCACATCAGCGAACTGTTACAGGAAGCCTCGGCAGAAATGGAGAGCGAGCATGCGCTGGTGCGCTGGCTGGCGCAGAGGATTGCCGAGCCGGACAGCAACGCTTCCAGTCAGCAGTTGAGGCTCGAAAGTGATAAACATTTGGTGCAGGTGGTGACCATCCACAAATCCAAAGGGCTGGAGTATCCGTTGGTCTGGCTGCCGTTCGTGGCCAACTATCGCCCACAGAGCAGCGGCCTTTATCACGACCGAACCACCTTTACCTCACTTCTGGATTTGAGCAACGATGCGGAAAGCCTGGGGCTGGCCGAAGAAGAACGTCTGGCGGAAGACTTGCGTCTGCTCTATGTGGCATTGACCCGCTCCGTCTGGCACTGCAGCTTGGGCGTTGCGCCATTGTTCCGCGGTTCGAGAGCTAAAAAAGGCAACAGCGACCTGCACCTCAGTGCGCTGGGCTATTTGCTGCAAAAAGGGGAAGCGCTCGATGCAGAGGGACTGCGCCAGGCGCTTGATGGTCTGAAAAGCGAAGCCATCGACGTTGAAACACTCTCTTCCGGGGACGATACTCCGTGGCAGCCGCGGCCCGATGCTTTGCCCGAGCTTGCCGCCCGTCAGCTCAAGCGTCGAATCACCGATAACTGGCGCGTGACCAGTTATTCTGGTCTGCAGCAGCACGGCAACAGTCGGGTTCTGGATTTAGTGCCACGCCTGGACGTTGACGCCGTTGGGGAAGCCCCGGAGCAAAGTGAGCCGTTACTTACGCCGCATACTTTCCCGCGCGGGGCTTCACCGGGTACTTTCTTACACAGCCTTTTCGAAGAGATTGATTTTACACAGCCAGTACAGCCTGAAGAGACAGAAAAACACCTGCTTGCCAATGGGTTTAGCGGCGAGTGGGAGCCGGTGGTGAGCCGCTGGCTGGAAGAGGTGCTTGCTGCGCCGCTCAATGACACCGGCGTTGCCCTGAACCTGCTTTCTGCGAAGGAGAGACAGGTGGAGCTGGAATTTTATTTACCTATCGACAATGAGCTACAGGCGCCGGCGTTAGACGGTCTGGTTCGCCATTACGACCCGCTGTCTGCTGGCTGCCCGCCTTTGGACTTCCGTCAGGTGAAGGGAATGCTGAAAGGGTTTATCGACCTGGTGTTCCGCTGGCAGGGGCGTTACTACCTGCTGGACTATAAATCTAACTGGCTGGGTGAAGACAGCAGCGCCTACACCCAGGAGGCGATGGCGAAGGCGATGCAGTCTCACCGCTACGACTTGCAGTACCAGCTCTACACGCTGGCGCTGCATCGCTACCTGAGCCACCGTATGGCCGGGTATAACTACCAGCAGCACTTTGGTGGGGTTATCTATTTGTTCCTGCGAGGCGTGGAGCAGGGTAAGCCCGAGCAGGGTATTTTTTCTACGCGACCGGACGTCAGACTGGTTGAAGCAATGGATGCGCTGTTCGCCGGGGCAGCAGAGGAGATCCCACAGTGAGTATGTCTCAGCTACTCAACCAGGCGGTGGTGCTGAAAGCTCTCAGGCCGCTGGATTCACAGTTTGCCATGATGGTGGCTAACGATAAGCAGCCCGCCGTTATGCTGGCCGCAGCGCTGTTGAGCCGTGAATCAGGCGAGGGGCATGTCTGCCTGCCGCTGGAGCGCATCAGGCCCGAATATGCCTTCGCTGGCAAACATCCTGAACTTGTGGCTCAGCTTTTTGCCGAGGCGGAGCCTACTTCGGGCTGGCACAGCGCATTACTGGCTTCCCATTCGGTCAGTTCGGGCGACGAACCCACGCCGCTGAAACTCATTGATAACCGCCTTTACCTCAACCGTATGTGGAGCAACGAGCATCGGGTGGCGGCCTTCTTCGGTGAACATAACCAGCCTGTTGCGGTGGATGAGACCCGGCTTCGCGAAATCCTCGACGCGCTGTTTGGTAACAGCCCACAGACGGACTGGCAGAAAGTGGCCGCAGCGGTGGCGTTGACCCGACGTATCTCAGTTATTTCCGGCGGGCCGGGAACAGGTAAAACCACAACGGTGGCAAAGCTGTTGGGCGCGCTGGTTCAGCTTTCCGATGGCCAGCCCGTGCGCATTCAGCTTGCGGCGCCTACGGGCAAGGCGGCCGCACGCCTGACGGAATCGTTGGGAAGTGCGCTGCGCCAGCTGCCACTCAGCGATGAGCAGAAAAAGCGCCTGCCTGAAGAGGCTTCGACGCTGCACCGGCTTTTAGGCGCGCAGCCAAACAGCCAGCGGTTGCGCCACCATGCCGGGAATCCTCTGCACCTGGATGTGCTGGTGGTGGATGAGGCGTCGATGGTAGATCTGCCGATGATGTCCCGGCTGATTGATGCTTTACCGGAGCAGGCCCGCGTCATCTTCCTCGGAGACAGAGATCAACTGGCTTCCGTAGAGGCGGGGGCGGTGCTGGGCGATATCTGCCATTACGTGAACGACGGGTATTCGGCTGAGCGTGCGGAGCAATTAAATCGGCTCACGGGCTGTGAGATACCCGTGGGGGAGAGCACCCGGGCGAGCGCGCTGCGTGACGGGCTTTGCCTGCTGCGTAAGAGCTATCGGTTCGACAGTCAGTCCGGTATCGGTCAACTGGCATTTGCCGTTAATGCCAGCGATAGCAGGCAGGTGAAAGCTGCGTTTGGACAAGGGTTTACGGACATATCACTGCAGCCGCTGCTGGAGCCGGAAGATTATACGGCGATGATTGCCGACGTGGTCAGCGGCTACGGCGAGTATTTGCAGCTGGTACGTCAGAAAGCCGCGCCTGCTGAGATCATTGATGCCTTTGGCCGTTATCAGTTGCTGTGTGCTTTACGTGAAGGACCTTTCGGCGTCAGCGGCCTGAATGAGCGTATTGAGCAGGCGCTGGTACAGGCGCGTTTGATTCAGCGGCCTTCGCAGGCGCTGTCCCGCTGGTACGACGGGCGTCCGATGATGATTGCCCGCAATGATAGCTCGCTTGGCTTGTTTAACGGCGATATAGGTATTGCTTTGCAGCGTGAGGAAGGGCTTCGCGTCTGGTTTTCAATGCCGGATGGTTCAGTAAAATCCGTTCAGCCCAGCCGCCTGCCTGCACACGATACGGCCTTCGCCATGACCGTGCATAAATCTCAGGGTTCTGAATTTGACCACGCCGCGTTGGTATTGCCGAATCAGTTTGTGCCGGTGGTGACGCGTGAGCTGGTGTACACCGCGATCACGCGAGCCCGTAAGCAGCTGTCGCTGTATGCCGATGAACGCGTGTTGAATAAAGCGATAGCCACGCGTACGGAGCGCCGCAGCGGGCTTATGGCGATTTTCTCTGGAGAATAAAAGACAAAGGAAGGCACACTTTATGCCTTCCTTTTTTTCAGGTCAGGTCGGCCATCAGCACTTTTGATTTGCGCTGATAGTTGTACATCTCTTTTTTGCTCGCCGGCAGCAGCTCCACGTCCACCGGCAGGAAGCCCCGCTCCTGGAACCAGTGGATGCTGCGGGTGGTCAGCACGAACAATTTACTCAGCCCCATCTGCCGCGCCTGGTTGGCTATACGGTTCAGCAACTCTTCGCCCCGGGACGAACTACGGTAGTCAGGGTGCACCGCGACGCAGGCCATTTCGCCGATGCTTTCTTCCGGGAACGGATAAAGCGCAGCGCAGGCGATGGTCAGGTTATCCCGTTGAATAATCGTGAACTTGTCGATCTCCATTTCCAGCTGCTCACGGGAGCGGCGCACCAGGATCCCTTGCTGTTCCAGCGGGCGGATCAGCTCAAGAATACCGCCGATGTCGTTGATGGTGGCGCGGCGGATCTGCTCTGCGCTTTCCATCACAATTTGCGTGCCGATCCCATCGCGGG
This sequence comes from Enterobacter sp. TMH.L2, assembly GCF_050847315.1. Taxonomy (NCBI): domain Bacteria; kingdom Pseudomonadati; phylum Pseudomonadota; class Gammaproteobacteria; order Enterobacterales; family Enterobacteriaceae; genus Enterobacter; species Enterobacter sp. TMH.L2. Next base: position 736,254 of record NZ_CP193791.1, read on the forward strand.
AGAACAGTTCCTGCAGCAGGGCACCATCTTCCTGATAGCTGAGCAGGTGGCTGCGGCGCACGCCGCTGCGGCAGGCCTTCACCGCTCCGCGCAGGAAGCGCACTGTGCCGGAATGATAGTCGCCGGTGCTTTCCAGGGCTTCAATACGCTGCTGAGCCTCGTTCGGGAACAGCTCAGAAATCACGTTCCCCAGGTCGTCGGTCACGCCCTGAGCGGAGCAGAACCCAATCATTTTCTCTGCCTTCAGCTTAACCGCAAGCTGGGTGGCCACTTCTTCGGAGGTAAGGTTAAAGCTTTCCCCCGTCACGGAAACCGCGACTGGCCCCATCAGTACAATCGCGCCGCTGTCCAGCTGGCGGTGAATGGCTTCTTCATCAATACGGCGGACGCGCCCGCTGTGGCAGTAGTCCACGCCGTCATCCACGCCCAGAGGCTGTGCGATGATAAAGTTACCGCTGACCACGTTGATATGGGCACCCTGAAGCGGCGTATTACCCAGGCTCATGGAAAGTCGCGCGGTGATGTCGAGCTGAAGCAGCCCTGCAGCCTGTTTCACCAGTTCGAGGGTTTTTGCGTCGGTGACTCGGGTGTGTTTATGGTAAACCGGCTCGTGGTGGTGTTCGGCCAGGTTTTCGTCAATCTGCGGACGCGCGCCGTACACCACGACCAGGCGAATGCCCAGGCTGTGAAGCAGGCCAATATCGTTGACGATGCTGGAAAAGTTTTCATGTTCAATGGCTTCGCCGCCGAGCATGATGACAAACGTTTTTCCCCGGTGGGCATTAATATAGGGAACAGAATGGCGGAATCCCTGGACCAGTTCAGTTCTGCGTTCCTTTACCACGGCACACCCTCATTGCATGATTATTCGTAATTTGTGTATTTTTATTCTTTTATGGCGTTCGGTGCAAGCGCCAATTTTCATCCAGGATAAAATTCCTCCTCCCTGACTTTTTATCTCCTTTTCTGAACGTTTACCCTTTTATAGATGACAGTAACCGCGTGTTTCGCTAAAGTTTTTGGCTCAAAAAATAAATTCGTCTATTCAGTGATTTTATCGCTCAGGGGAGCCATGCCAGATTCCAGTTCGTTAATGAGTCGCCGCCGTTTACTTCAGGGTGCCGGAGCCATGTGGTTGTTGAGCGTCAGCAAGGTCGGTTTTGCTGCCTCAAGCCAGGTGATCGCCGTGCGCGTCTGGCCGGCCTCGTCTTATACCCGCGTGACGCTGGAATCTAACCATCAGCTGAAGTACCGCCAGTTTGCGCTCAGCAACCCGGAGCGGGTTGTTGTGGATATTGAAGGGGCGCATTTAAATTCAGTTTTAAAAGGCATTGGCAGCCAGGTTCGCGGCGACGATCCCTTCATTAAATCCGCCCGCGTGGGGCAGTTTGATCCCAAGACCGTGCGCATGGTTTTTGAATTGAAGCAAAACGTGACCCCGCATTTGTTTGCGCTGGCCCCGGTCGCCGAATTCAAAGAGCGCCTGGTGATGGATCTTTATCCCGCCAACATGAATAGCGAACAAGATCCGCTGCTGGCATTACTGGAAGATTACAACAACGGCCAGTTAGACAAGAAAATGCCGGCGGAAAAAGGGCCGAAGCCGGGTAAAGCCGGGCGGGACCGGCCGATTGTCATCATGCTTGATCCAGGCCACGGCGGCGAAGACCCCGGTGCGATAGGCCCAAACAAGACCCGCGAAAAAGATATTGTGCTCAGCATTGCGCGCAGGCTGAAGGCCCTGCTCGATAAAGAGGGCAATATGAAGGCCTACATGACGCGCAATGAAGATGTGTTCATCCCGCTGAAAGTGCGCGTTGCCAAGGCGCAAAAACAGCGAGCCGACCTGTTTGTTTCTATTCATGCGGATGCATTTACGACCGCTGCCGCGCGCGGATCGTCGGTCTTTGCGTTGTCCACTAAAGGGGCGACCAGTACGGCGGCGAAATACCTGGCGCAAACGCAGAACGCCTCGGATTTAATTGGCGGCGTGGGCAAAAGTGGGGATCGCTATCTCGACCACACGATGTTCGACATGGTGCAGTCGCTGACCATTAACGACAGCCTGAAGTTCGGGAAAGAGGTGCTTAACCGGCTGGGGAAAGTGAACAAGCTGCATAAAAACAGCGTCGATCAGGCCGGGTTTGCGGTGCTAAAAGCGCCGGATATTCCATCTATTCTGGTGGAGACAGCGTTCCTGAGTAACCCTGAAGAAGAGCGCAAGCTGCGTACGGCCAAATTCCAGCAGGAAGTTGCGGAGTCAATTCTGGCGGGGATTAAGGCGTACTTCTCGGATAGCTCAAGGCTGGCAAGACGGGGCTAAAATGGCTGATAAAGGCGGGAGATAAACCTGCCTTATTTTTTATGAACGGCAGAAACAAAAAAACACCCGTAAGGGTGTTCTCAATGTTGGTTGCGGGGGCCGGATTTGAACCGACGACCTTCGGGTTATGAGCCCGACGAGCTACCAGGCTGCTCCACCCCGCGTCCGTCATACTACTCTTTTTAATGATTTTTCATCATTGCGCTGTTAAATCAGCGACTTTTAATTGGTTGCGGGGGCCGGATTTGAACCGACGACCTTCGGGTTATGAGCCCGACGAGCTACCAAGCTGCTCCACCCCGCGTCCGTGGATGCGCACTATACTCCGCTCGCTTTTTGATGCAACCCTTTTTTCGAGTAAATACCTGAATTTCCCCTTAGTTGTTGAATTAACCCGCATAGTGGCCATAAAACAGACGTTTTTGCTGTGAGGGGTGTGCAACTCGTTTAATTCTGGCGGCGCGTTTGCTATCTTCGGCGAGGCATACAGAGGCAACGAGCAGGGCGAAAGGTAAATGAAAGGACGTTGGATTAAGTACACAGCGGCGGGGGCCATGTTAGCGATGCTGGCCGCCTGTTCATCAAAACCGACCGATCGCGGTCAGCAATATAAAGACGGGAAATTCTCCCAGCCTTTCTCACTGGTGAATCAGCCTGATGCGGTTGGCGCGCCTATCAACGGCGGCGACTATGCCGAGCAGGTTAACCAGATTCGTTCTGCTTCTCCCCGCCTCTATAATAACGGCAGCGATATCTATAATGCCGTGCAGCAGTGGCTGCGTGCCGGGGGCGATACCCGCCAGCTGAAGCAGTTCGGCCTTGATGCCTGGCAGATGGAAGGGGCTGACAACTACGGCAACGTGCAGTTTACCGGCTACTACACCCCAGTGATTCAGGCTCGTCATACTCGCCAGGGCGAATTCCAGTACCCTATTTACCGCATGCCGCCAAAACGTGGGCGTCTACCGTCCCGCGCGGAAATCTACGCCGGTGGGTTGAGCGACAGCTACGTGCTGGCCTACAGCAACTCTCTGATGGATAACTTCATCATGGATGTGCAGGGCAGCGGCTACATTGATTTTGGCGATGGTCAGCCTTTGACCTTCTTCGGCTATGCCGGTAAAAACGGCCACGCTTATCGCAGCATCGGCAAGGTGTTGATCGACCGCGGCGAAGTGAAGAAAGAAGATATGTCGATGCAGGCGATTCGCCACTGGGGAGAAACCCATAGCGAAGCGGCAGTGCGGGAGCTGCTTGAGCAGAATCCTTCTTTTGTCTTCTTTAAACCCGCAAGCTATGCGCCGGTGAAAGGCGCGAGCGCGGTACCGTTGATTGGACGTGCCTCCGTGGCGTCTGACCGCTCCATCATTCCTGCTGGCACCACGCTGCTGACCGAAGTCCCACTGCTGGACAATAACGGGAAGTTCACCGGCCAGTACGAGCTGCGCGTGATGGTGGCGCTCGACGTTGGGGGGGCGATCAAAGGTCAGCACTTCGATATCTATCAGGGCATTGGCCCGGATGCCGGGCACCGCGCGGGTTGGTACAACCATTACGGGCGCGTCTGGGTGCTGAAAGCGGCCCCTGGCACGGGCAGCGTTTTTAACGGTTAATGCTGCAGCGTTTCCACCTTTATCTACGGGCTGTATAATCAGCCCGTTTTTATTTCTGAGGATTTCCCCGATGTCTGTTGTTCTCTCTGATGCCTGGCTGCAACGCTTTGGCGGCACCGCTCGTCTGTATGGCCAGGCGGCGCTTCAGCTTTTTGCAGAAGCGCACGTTTGCGTGATTGGCATCGGCGGGGTGGGCTCGTGGGCGGCAGAGGCGCTGGCGCGAACCGGGATTGGGGCTATTACGCTTATCGACATGGATGACGTTTGCGTCACCAACACCAACCGCCAAATCCATGCCCTGAAAGACAGCGTAGGCCAGGCCAAAACGGAAGTCATGGCCGCACGCATCAAGGAGATCAATCCTGAATGTCGGGTTACGGTGGTGGATGACTTTATTACCGCTGACAACGCCGCTGAGCTGCTTAGCCAGGGATTCAGCTATGTTATCGACGCCATTGACAGCGTGCGGCCAAAAGCGGCGCTGATCGCGTATTGCCGCCGCTATAAGATCCCGCTGGTGACCACGGGGGGAGCCGGTGGGCAAATCGATCCGACGCAGATTCAGGTTAGCGATCTGGCAAAAACTATTCAGGATCCGCTGGCGGCGAAGCTGCGTGAACGCCTGAAAAGTGATTTCGGCGTGGTGAAAAACAGCAAAGGGAAGCTTGGCGTAGACTGCGTATTTTCAACTGAAGCGCTGGTGTATCCGCAGGCTGACGGCTCAGTTTGCGCGATGAAAAGCACCGCCGAAGGCCCAAAACGGATGGACTGTGCCTCGGGCTTTGGGGCGGCGACCATGGTAACCGCCAGCTTTGGTTTTGTGGCGGTGTCTCATGTGCTGAAGAAGATGATGGCGAAGGCGGCACGAACCGCCGCCTGATTAACCCTCGTGCGCGGCCTGTTGAACGGCCGCGGCAAGGGCCGTAAGCCCGCTGCTGCGGGAAGCGCTTAGCTGATGGCGAAGCCCCAGATCGTCAAACAGACTTAGCGGATCGTTTTCCAATAGCTGCCGGGCGGTTTTCCCCTCTACCGCGGTCAACAGCACCGCCAATAAGCCACGAACGATGCGTCCTTCACTGTCACCGTAAAAGTGCAGCGTTCCGTCCGGCAGGCGCTCGTGGCCCAGCCAAACGCGATTTTCGCAGCCGCTGATTTCAATACTCTCGGTTTTTAATGCCTCCGGCAGCGCCGGCAGCTTCTTACCCAATAAAATCAGCTGGCGGTATTTGTCTTCCCACTGCCGCTGCGCTTCGAAGGTGGTACGCAGCATATCTGCGTTAATTTCTGTACCAAAGGGATGATTAGCCTGCATTCAGTCCACCAGAATATCGAGGGCGCGATCGACTGCGGCGAGCAGTTCGTGCACATCCTGCTGTGTGTTGTAAGGGGCGAAAGAGGCGCGCAGCGTTCCGCTAACGCCTAATGCGGCCATCAAGGGCTGCGCGCAGTGCTGGCCCGCCCGCAGCGCAATGCCTGATTCGGCCAGCAGCGTGACCATATCGCTATGGTGAACGCCCGCAAAGTCAAACGCCAGCAGGCTGGAGTCCTGACTGCGGAAGCTACGGAAACCGGGGCGTTTTGCCAGCTCGGACTCCGCGAGCGTGGCCAGGCTACGGCTCCAGTTTTCCGCCTGCTGTAAATCGACAGTTTCAAGCCATTCCAGCACAGCGCTAAGGCCAATGACGCCCGCGACGTTTGGCGTCCCGGCTTCAAAGCGGTAGGGCACTGGCTGAGTCTTAAACCCGTCGAATGAGACATGGGTAATCATTTTCCCGCCGCCGAGCCACGGCGACATCTGCTCAAGGAGATCTGCTTTGCCATAGAGCGCGCCGATGCCGGTCGGGCCATACAGTTTATGGGCGGAAAAGGCGTAAAAGTCGATATCCAGCGCCTGCACGTCCGGCGGGCAGTGAACAATGCCCTGCGCGCCATCAACCATCACGACGGCGCCTGCTTTGTGGGCAAGCTTGATAGCTTTTGCAAGATCGGGGCGGCCCCCGGTGACGTTAGACATTTGCCCAAGCGCCAGGATACGAGTTCGATCATTCAGCAATGCAGGAAGCTGGTTAAGATCGGGCAGAGCCTGGTCATTCAGCGGCAGTTTCACCACTTTCGCACCGGTTTGCTCAGCCACCATCAGCCACGGCACAAAATTGGCGTGATGTTCTGCCTCACTCACAATGATTTCATCCCCGTCTTTGAGGCGAGGGCGGGCATAGCACTGCGCAACCAGGTTTATGGCTTCGGTTGTGCCCCGGGTCCAGACCACGGATCTACCGCTTTCGGCGTTGATCAAACGTGCTACCTGGTCACGTGCCGCTTCGTAGCGCGCCGTCAGACGCTGCGCTTCTGGAAACTGGCTGCGGTGAACGTTCCCGGCACTCAGGCTGTAAAACTGTTGGGTAGCGTCGATCACGGCCTGGGGTTTTAGCGCCGTGGCCGCGCTGTCGAGATAGACGCCTGCATCTGCCAGCGCGGGAAATTGCGCACGAAAATGAGCGGGGTTAAATGCTGTCATGGGGATCCTCAGTTCAATGCACAGATCGTCGCGCAAAACTGGCATTGGCACAAGGTTTCCGTCTTTCTCGGAATTGTCTGTTTCTCCTGGCAGAATGTGAGAAGCAGGTTATGCTAATTATTGTTGGACTAATATTTAAGCATGTTAGTAGGAAAGACTTAAACAGCATTAAACGCTATCCACAAGGAGAAGAATAATGAACAAATCTATCGCTATTGTTTCTGCCTGTATGATGACCTTTGCACTTGCAGCTTGTTCCAGCCCGAACTACATCATGCACACCAACGATGGACGCGCGATTGTCTCTGAAGGTAAGCCAAAAACCGATGACGAAACAGGGATGATCAAGTACAAAGATGCTAACGGCAATATGCAGCAGATTAACCGTTCGGACGTGAAAGAGATGGTTGAGCTGAAGAAGTAAAACTGCAGGCAAAAAAAAGCACCGCATTCGGCGGTGCTACATTAATCACTATGGACAGACAGGGTAAATGTACAGGAAGTGAAAAGGGGTAGCTTAGCTACCGTGGTCCGAAATGTCAGACCAATTGCAAACACAACAACACAACATCACAACCGTAAGCCAAAAGCCCTCCAGAACACGCATTCCAGACAACTTTTCGTTCCGACTCAGGAAGTGCCGCCACTATAGGTATTTGCTGGTGCATCCTCAACGGACAATTTATAATGGCTCAGATAAAAAAAACTAATAGGTAAACAAACACTATCTGTTTGTTAACTCTTATTAACACTTAAGCCAAATAACCCCATGTCTAAGCGATTACCCCCTCTGAATGCGCTGCGCGTTTTTGACGCTGCGGCTCGTCACTTGAGTTTTACTAAAGCGGCTGAGGAACTGTTCGTTACTCAGGCCGCGGTAAGCCACCAGATCAAGTCCCTGGAGGATTTTCTTGGCTTGAAGCTGTTCCGCCGCCGTAACCGATCGTTGCTGTTGACGGAGGAGGGGCAGAGTTATTATCAGGATATTAAAGAGATTTTTTCCCAGCTGACGGAAGCCACCCGCAAGCTGCAGGCGCGCAGTGCAAAAGGCGCGCTGACGGTGAGTTTATTGCCCAGTTTTGCGATTCACTGGCTGGTGCCTCGCTTAACAAGCTTTAACTCAGCTTATCCGGGCATCGACGTGCGAATTCAGGCGGTGGACCGCCAGGAAGACAAGCTGTCTGACGACGTGGACGTGGCGATATTCTATGGGCGGGGAAACTGGCCGGGGCTAAGAGTCGAAAAACTTTATGCTGAGTATTTGCTGCCGGTTTGCTCACCTATGCTACTAACCGGCGACAAACCGATTAAAACGCCGGAAGATTTGGCCAGGCACACTTTATTGCATGACGCTTCGCGCCGCGACTGGCAGACTTATACCCGCCAGCTTGGCGTGAGCCATATTAATGTCCAGCAAGGGCCCATTTTCAGCCACAGCGCAATGGTACTCCAGGCCGCGATTCACGGGCAGGGGATTGCGCTGGCCAATAACGTCATGGCCCAAACGGAAATCGAAGCGGGCCGTCTGGTATGCCCGTTCAATGATGTGCTGGTAAGTAAAAACGCCTTTTATCTGGTTTGTCATGACAGCCAGGCAGAACTGGGTAAAATAGCCGCGTTTCGACAGTGGATCCTGGCAAAGGCGGCCAGTGAGCAAGAAAAATTCCGTTTTCGCTACGAACAATAAGCAACCTTCGCGTGGCGCGGCCACGCCTTACTTTAGGGTTACACCATGACCAGCCGATTCATGCTGATTTTTGCCGCCATCAGCGGTTTTGTTTTTGTTGCCCTGGGCGCCTTTGGGGCGCACGTATTGAGCAAGTCTCTGGGTGTTGCAGAGATGGGATGGATCCAGACCGGGCTTGAATATCAGGCGTTTCACACGCTCGCGATTTTTGGCCTTGCGGTGGCAATGCAGCGTCGCATCAGCATCTGGTTCTACTGGAGCAGCGTCTTTATGGCGTTAGGCACCGTATTATTTAGCGGCAGTTTGTACTGCCTGGCCCTGTCGCACCTGCGGCTGTGGGCGTTTGTTACCCCGGTGGGCGGCGTCAGCTTCCTGGCCGGTTGGATATTGATGTTAATTGGTGCTGTGCGCCTGAAACGTAAGGGCGTAAGCCATGAATAAAGTGATTTTGTACTGCCGCCAGGGATTCGAGAAAGAGTGTGCGGCAGAGATAACCGACAAAGCGGGTCAGCGCGGTGTCTACGGCTTTGCCCGCGTTAAAGAGCACAGCGGTTATGTCATATTTGAATGCTATCAGCCGGAAGAGGCGGAAAAGCTGGCGCGCGAGCTGCCGTTCAGCGACCTGATTTTTGCCCGCCAGATGTTTGTTGCCGGCGAGCTGCTAAAGGATTTGCCGCCGGAAGACCGCATCACGCCTATTGTCGGCATGCTGCAGGGCGTGGTGGAAAAGGGCGGCGACCTGCGGATTGAAGTGGCCGACACCAACGAAAGCAAAGAGCTGATGAAGTTCTGTCGCAAGTTTACCGTGCCGCTGCGTGCCAGCCTGCGCGAAGCCGGAGTGCTGACCAACTACGAAACGCCGAAGCGTCCGGTTGTGCATGTGTTCTTCATCGCCCCCGGCTGCTGTTACACAGGTTACTCCTACACCACCAACAATTCGCCGTTCTATATGGGCATCCCGCGCCTCAAGTTCCCGGCGGATGCTCCAAGCCGCTCCACGCTGAAGCTGGAAGAGGCGTTTCACGTCTTTATTCCCGCCGATGAATGGGACGAGCGTCTGGCCAACGGCATGTACGCCGTGGATTTGGGTGCCTGCCCGGGCGGCTGGACCTATCAGTTGGTAAAACGCAATATGTGGGTTTCGTCCGTTGATAATGGCCCGATGGCGCAGAGCCTGATGGACACCGGACAGGTCACCTGGCTGCGCGAAGATGGCTTCAAATACCGCCCGACCCGCACCAACATCTCCTGGATGGTCTGCGACATGGTGGAAAAACCGGCGAAAGTAGCCCATTTAATGGCAACCTGGCTGGTAAACGGCTGGTGCCGTGAGACTATCTTTAACCTCAAGTTGCCGATGAAAAAGCGCTACGAAGAGGTGTCGCAAAACCTGGCGCAGATCCGCGAAATCCTCGAGAGCAACGGGATTAACGCGGAAATCAAAGCCCGCCAGCTTTACCACGATCGTGAAGAAGTGACCGTTCACATCCGCCGTTGGTGGGCGGCCGTGGGTGGCCGTCGCGACGAGCGTTAATGACCAACCCCTTGCTCATCCGGACAAGGGGAGTTCTTTTGCGTTATGCAGAAGGCAATGCACCAGGCAACCTTAGCTGCTGTAAGTTCCCGTCGAGCTGTAAATCCGTCTCAAGCCTTGCCACCTGGCGGCTGATAAACGCACTTTCTCTGTGCAGCTCCAGCTTCTTACGCCATTTTTCCGGGACTTCATCGAGCCGCTGATAGAGCGTTTCCAGGTCAGAAAACTGGTTAATGAGCTGTGTGGCGCTTTTAGGGCCAATACCGGGCACGCCGGGAATTTTGCTGCTGCTGATGCCCGCCAGCCCCCAGAAGTCCCCCAGTTGTTCCGGCTGAACGCCATATTCCTGAGCAATAAAGGGCGCATCCAGCCAGCGTTTTTGGAAGTAGTCGCGAATTTGCAGCGTTGGGGCCAGCAGCTGGCAATAGCCTTTGTCGGTGGACACAATGGTTGCCCGATGGCCACCGGAGGCGACTTTCACCGCCAGCGTAGCCGCAAGATCGTCCGCCTCGTTGCCTTTTGAATGCCAGCACTGAACGCCACGACGGGTAAAAGCATCCCGCAGAGCCGGCATTTCGGCATGCAGGTCGTCTGGCATTGGCGAACGGCCCGCTTTGTAGTCGGGCAGAACCTGATGCCGCCAGCCTTCGCGACGTTCTTCGTCATCAAACACTGCCACCGCATGAGTAGGCTGACTGTGGCCAATAAGCTGGTCCAGCGCATGCAGACATGTATCGACACAGGGCGAACCCTGCACCGCATGTATGCGGCGAATCAGGTTCAGGGCATCGACGATAAGTAAATGAATAGCCATAAGAAATTAACTCGTCACTCTGATGGGCCTACCCTAACACTTCCCGCCATGATGAGCTATTCTCATCGCAGCATTCAGGAATGCCTCTCGCAAAACCTTATCGGGGCCGGGTGGAAAGCCATTGCGTAGTTGTTAGCGGGCTATGTATATTTCTAACGCATAAAAAAATAGAGAACATCAATATGAGTAATACTAAACACCTCGCGCAACGCATTCAAAACCTGCAACCCTCGGCCATCCGCGAACTTCTTAAGCACAGCAAAATGCCTGGCGTGATTTCACTGGCTGGCGGCATTCCTTCCAGTGAGCTGTTTGACAGACAAGGGCTGGAGCTGGCGACCCGTAAAGTGCTGGAAGAGAACTTTAACGACGCTTTTCAGTATGGCCTGACCGAAGGCAATTCCGAGCTGCGTGACCAGCTAGTTGAGCTGTGCAAGGCTCGCGGGATTACTACGCGCAGCGACCAGTTGCTCATCACCTCTGGCTCTCAGCAGGCGTTGGATTTGCTGATTCGCGCGCTGGCCGACGAAGGCGACGTTTTTGTCGTTGAGCGCCCAACCTATCTGGCTACGCTGCAAATCCTCAGTTTGACCGCCGCGAAGGTTGAATCCGTGGGTGGGGACGAGCACGGCATGATTGTCGATGAGCTGGAAGCTTTGCTGAAAACCACGCGTGTGAAAGGCGTTTATCTGGTGCCAACCTTCGGTAACCCAAGCGGCACAACGCTGAGCGCTGAGCGTCGCGAAAAGCTGGTGAAACTGGCTGCCGAACATGATTTTGTGATTATTGAAGACGATCCGTACGGGGCGATTAGTTTTACCGATCGTCGCGAGAAGACCCTGATTCAGGTCGCCAAAGAGTTAGGGCATGAAGACCACGTGGTTTATACCTCAACATTCTCGAAAATTCTGGCTCCGGGGCTGCGTGTCGGCTGGATTATTCTGCCGGAGTGGATGAAGCAAAAGGTCGCCATTATTAAGCAGGCGACTGATTTACACGCTAACTCGTTTACGCAGGCGCTGGCGGCGGCTTACCTGAAACTGGGGCGTCTTGAGCCTCAGATTGAGCTGATCCGTGAGGCCTATAAGCAGAAGTGCCTGACGCTGTCGCGCCTGCTGGAAGAAGAGCTTGGTGAGCACATTACCTTTAACCAGCCGCAGGGCGGGATGTTCCTTTGGGCCGCTTTCCGCTACGACTTTGATACCACGGCGTGGCTACAAAAAACGCTGGAGAAAGGCGTGGTGTACGTGCCGGGAGAGTTCTTCTTTAGCGATCATGCGGATAAACGCACGCTGCGCTTCTCTTACGCAACGGCAACTGATGAGCAACTGGTTGAGGCCGTGAAGCGTTTGAAAGCGGCGCTCTAAGAAAAAGGCTCCCAACCGGGAGCCTTAAAGGTTGCTGACAAAGAGGAAAAAAACGTGGTTTTTCCCTCTTTGTGGTTATCAGCCGAAAATCAATAAAGTGATTTTCCTGTTTTTTAACCAGTCGGCGGATCTTTCTTTTTCACCGGAAGTTGGTCAGTCGTCTGAAAGGCTCCCAGCCGGGAGCCTTAATTTTTAGTCACAGGCGACAATTTTCAGCGCCAGGCCACCGCGAGAGGTTTCGCGATACTTGGCGTTCATGTCCTTGCCCGTTTCATACATTGTCTCGATAACCTTATCCAGACAGACGCGAGGCTCGCTGGTGCGGCGCATGGCCATACGTGCAGCGTTCACGGCTTTAACTGCCGCAATGGCGTTACGCTCGATGCACGGAACCTGAACCTGGCCTGCAACCGGGTCACACGTCAGCCCCAGATTATGCTCCATGCCGATTTCCGCAGCGATACACACCTGAGTAGGGCTACCGCCCAGCAGCTCAGTAAGGCCTGCCGCTGCCATTGAACAGGCTACGCCCACTTCCCCCTGGCAGCCTACTTCGGCACCGGAGATGGAAGCGTTCATTTTGTACAGAGAACCGATAGCACCGGCGGCCAGGAAATAGCGGGCGCAGGAGTTAGCGTTCACCTGACGAATGAACTTGTCGTAATACGCCAATACCGCCGGAACAATACCGCAGGCCCCGTTTGTTGGAGCGGTGACCACACGGCCACCGGCAGCGTTTTCTTCGTTCACCGCCAGCGCGAACATATTGATCCAGTCCACAACTGCCATCGGATCAGAGTTGTTTTTATCGGTGGTCACCAGCATACGACGCAGGGCTGCAGCACGGCGCGGAACGCGCATTTTGCCCGGCAGCACGCCTTCTGTAGTGATACCGCGTTCAATTCCGCTGCTCATCACTTCCCAGACCGCCGCAAAGTGGGCGTCGATCTCTTCCTGGCTATGCAGAGCTCGTTCGTTCTGCATCATCAGGCCGGAAAGCGATAAGCCCGTTTCACGGCAGTGTTTTTGCAGGTCTGCAGCATTCTGATACGGATACGGCACGCTGACCGGGTTTTCACTCTGCGCACCAAAATGTGCTTCATCAACGATGAAGCCACCGCCGATAGAGTAATAGGTCTGAGAGTAAAGAGCCTTGTCGCCAGCCAGAGCGGTGATGCGCATACCATTCTCGTGGAGCGCCAGGTTGTCGGCATGGAAGTTCATGCAGCAGTCCACCGGGAATTCAACTTCATGCTGACCGTTGGCCAGCATCAGGCGCCCGTGGGTGTTTACATCCTGGATGAAGTGCGGAATAGCGTCGATATCTACGGTGTCCGGCAGGTTACCCGCCAGGCCCATGATGATCGCGATATCGGTATGGTGACCTTTACCTGTCAGGGACAGAGAGCCATAGACATCCACAACAACACGAGTGACATCGCGCAGGATCCCTTGCTCAATCAGATCATCGGAAAATTGTTTACCGGCTTTCATCGGGCCGACGGTATGTGAGCTGGAGGGGCCAATACCGATTTTGAAAATGTCGAATACGCTAATCATAAGATTTCCCTGCGTAAGTGACTTGAGAAGAGAGAGCCGCCCGAGCGGGCGGCTTTATAAGGCTTAGCTGAACAGCGAGTAGAAGATAGCGGAGATAGCAATCAGACCCATAATCACAACGAAGACGTTACTGATATGGCCGCTGTACTTACGCATCGCCGGCACTTTCTGAATGGCATACATCGGCATCAGGAACAGGATCATCGCAATAACCGGGCCGCCCAGAGTTTCAATCATCCCGAGGATGCTTGGGTTCAGCGTCGCTACTGCCCAGGTCGTGACCAGCATGAACAGCGCGGTAATTTTGTTCAGTTTACCGATTTCAATGCTCTTGCCTTTGCCGCGCAGAGACTTAATGACCATGCCGTTAAAGCCTTCACGTGCGCCCAGGTAGTGGCCGAGGAAGGATTTGGTGATGGCAATCATCGCAATGATTGGCGCCATCCAGGCGATAACCGGTGCATTAAAGTGGTTAGCCAGGTAAGACAGGATAGAGATGTTCTGCGCTTTTGCCGCGGCCAGGTCAGCAGGGCTCAGGCTCAGCACGCAGCTGAACACGAAGAACATTACGGTCAGCACCATCATGATGTGTGCACGAGCCAGGATGCTGGAGCATTTTTTCTCAGCGCCATCGCCGTACTCTTCGCGTTTAGCCACGGCGAAGGAGGAGATGATAGGGGAGTGGTTGAAGGAGAACACCATAACCGGAATTGCCAGCCACAGGGTCATCCACAGGCCGCTGCCGGTTGCCGGGGTTGCGCTGAAGGACAGGGTTTCAAACGCCGCACCGCTCCAGTTTGGAATCAGGTACAGCGCCAGAATCATCAGAGCCGCAACAAATGGGAATACCAGGATGCTCATCGCTTTGACGATCATCTGCTCGCCGAAGCGCACGATAGTCATCATGCCGACAATCAGAATCAAAGAAAGGATAGCGCGCGGCGGTGCAGTCATGCCCAACTGGTGGGTGATGAAGCTGTCCACGGTGTTGGTGATAGCCACGCTGTAAACCAGCAGGATCGGGTAGATAGCAAAGAAGTACAGCAGGGTGATGAGCTTACCTGCGCCAACACCAAAATGCTCTTCTACAACTTCGGTTATATCTTCGCCCGGGTTTTTACCGGACAGCACGAAGCGGGTCATACCGCGGTGTGCGAAGAACGTCATTGGGAAAGCCAGAATCGCCATGATGAACAGGGGGATCAGGCCACCAACGCCGGCGTTGATTGGCAGGAACAGGACGCCTGCACCGATAGCTGTACCGTACAGGCCCAGCATCCACATGGTGTCGGTCTTGCGCCATGCGCCTTTTTTCTCAGCAGAGACAATACTGCCGGTTTGAGTGGTTTCCATTTACATCTCCAAAGGAATGTTTCGTGCAATGTTTAAAAATTCGCAGTTAACGCGATGTGTGTGGCTTAACTGCTGAAACTAAATTCTGGCCGGGCGCGTTTTTGAAGTAGTTGTGGCCCGTAACTATCGGCGGGCGGAAAGATACATTTATGTCATCACTGTATCAGTGATCGCGATCCCAAATGCGATAATCTACGTTTGTTAAGCAACAAATCCGCATAACAGTCTGTTCATGGACATCAACATGACATTTATGCTCGCGAAGCCTAGCACTTGTGGATGATGCAATAAATTAAACCTGACCAAATAACTCGGTTTTTGCCAAAGAAAGTGCCTAAAACAGCATTTTTCAACGAGTATTTGCTTCAGGTCGCAATGTTTGTGCTTTTAAGTGTGAGCGCAATCGATTAAATGGCAGCTTAGTATCGGTACCGAGGTAGGGCTTCAAACGCTGGCGGTTGGCAGAGAAGATCTGTTTATCAAGTTTGTGGGGGTGAAAAGGAAGACGGATCCTTCAGCAGCGCTATCGCGCAATACGCCGAATAACCCATCTTCGACAGAACGTTCGGTTCTCCGTTCCCTAGTCCGCCTGAGCATCAAACAATAGCGTCACGACTCCCTTCCAGGTTGAACCTGGGGATTTCACCATCGTTTCAACGCCGGGTTTCCGGACTTTAAAATCAACCTGTGAGCGACGATGAACAACAAACTCGCCGGGAGGTAAAATAACATGGCCAGCCGGTAACGAATTCAACAGCAGATTTCTGGCTTCTCTTCCGTTTTCCGTTTTATAACCCGGTAAGGTGAGAGAAACCTCCAGCGGTATTTTTTCTCCGGTGGGGGATGTTGTTTCGCGTAACGCACAAGCCCCCTCCAAATCATACTCACAGCGCATATTGACAGTGAAGCCGGACGTGGACGACAGGGTGAAGGGGACTTCCTGACTCAGGGAATCAGGGACACGCCCACCGTTTGCCCACTGGCTCCAGCCGCCTTTCGGGGCCAGGCTGACCTTGATAAATTCCGCGTCGGAGGGAAACTTCACCTGGAAGGCATGGCGTACGGTCGCCTTTATTTTTATTCTAATTTCAGTGTCAGAGGTTGTTTCGGCATTAAAGTCAATATCTTCGCCTTCACCAACGGTATAAACCACTTCACCCTCGTACTCACCGCTATAAACACCTAATGGATTGGGTGTTTCTAACGTATAGCCAAAGCTAAAATCGGAAATACGAACATCACCTTGAAAAGAGTTACTAAGCTTCCGCCAGCAGGTCAGCTTTTTTTCTGGCACTCCCCATCCATGTCTGAACACATTATAAGAAGTACCAACGCCAATCCGCCCTGAGCACCCGCCCTGAGGATAACGACCCGCGCCGTTCATTGCATTAAACATGTTATATCCATCTAACGACGTGTGTTGCATACCAAAAAAAGCCAGACGAAATACCCCTGTAATTTGATTCCCTGTTTTATCATCTCTTAAAACAATATTCCTTGCCGTGCCATCAAGTGATATTGATGTATAATTGCGTGGGTTATCACTCGTATAGTCAAAATATTTTTCCGCCGATACCCCAGGAATCAAAATACTGAACTCCCCCACGTTACAAAGCGTAGAGTGCTGAGAGCAAAATCCTGAGACCGGGGTAGTATTCACAAACGCATTCTTCTGCGGCTGCTGCAGGTCGGCGATAAACTCCGTAGTGACGTCCACCGTTGCAGCGTTGACTGTGGATATCATCGCCAATAAAAGCAGCGCGGACAGTGCTGCCGTATTTCTTCTGCGAAACAGGGCGTTATTAATGAAGTCGATAATATACATCTGTCGGGTAAACATTATATGTCCTTATTCCTGGCTGCTTTGCTGGCCGCATAGCCTGCGTTCCCCGCCAGCGGTAATTCGTCACAGGTCAGATTGCCGAGGAAAATAATCTCATCGGCCGTTTTCTGCGTGGTGGGATTCAGGCGTATTTCACACTGGTTCATTGCGCGGTATTCCACCGCCAGCACCGGGTTGTTTTCATGCACTTCGAGGGTGAACAGCCCGTCGGATTCGGTGACTGTCCTGCCGGCATGATTCACCACCTGAGCACCGCCCAGGGCGTGGCCATTGCCGTCCACCAGGCGCCCCATCACCGTCACCGTTTTCATCACTTTCACGGAATACGCACTGACGCCCCCGCGAATATGCTGGTAGCTCAGGTATTCAGGCTCGACTTTCAGCGCCGGGGCTTCCGTGCCGGGGAAGTCAATCTGCACCGTGCCGGGTTGCCAGGCATCGACCGGAATGAAGTTCCTGCCCGGTTTGAGCGGCACGGCACCGCCCGGATAAAGCGCCACCAGTTCGGCATTTTTATCGTCGGAGGAGACATCCACTATCATGCCGCCGCCCTGATAATGTGCCGCCTGTTTCGACATTGTGACCCGCCCGCCACCCAACGCCAGCAGGCTGCCGGTATTGAGGCCGCCGGACAGCCTGCCGTCCAGCGTTGAGCTCTGCCCCCAGAAAGTGCCCGCCATCATCGGCGTATCAAACTGGTTGTAAGTGCTGAACCCTGCGCCGTGGCGGTCCGCCGTCAGCGTCGCCGTCGTCATCTTCACGGGGCCTTTGTCCCAGGTCTGATTGACCGAGGCGGAGGTATAGAGATCCCGGCTGCCGCTGGTATCCGTTCGGCTGCCGACGCTGATATTGCCGCTGCGT
The DNA here is from genome assembly GCF_050847315.1 of Enterobacter sp. TMH.L2. Classification (NCBI taxonomy): domain Bacteria; kingdom Pseudomonadati; phylum Pseudomonadota; class Gammaproteobacteria; order Enterobacterales; family Enterobacteriaceae; genus Enterobacter; species Enterobacter sp. TMH.L2. Next base: position 753,727 of record NZ_CP193791.1, read on the forward strand.
TTCTGCCCGCCGAGCGCGAAGCTGGCGGAGAGACTCACGCCGCGGTTGCGTAACGTGCTGCCATTGCCGTAGGGGCGATCAAACGCGGCCAGCCGCCAGTTAATGGCGTTCCCGGCAAGTACGGTACGGGTATTAAAGCCCACGTCGGCACCGATACCGCTGTGACGGCTTCTGTGCGTCAGACGGGCGGTGAGGCTGTTCTCGCTGTTCAGGCGCCAGGTGGTGGACAGCACGCTGCTGTGTTCCAGCGAAGGGCGAGCCGTATACCGGTAGGGTTCATCTTCCTGGCGATACCAGCTCCGGCTGTGGCTGAGGGCGACGTTACCCTTTGCGTGCGACCATATTCCCTGGGTATCAAACCCGTGACCGGTGAGATTGCTCCGCCAGATATTACCGTACAGCTGCACCGGCTTTGCCGCCTGCCAGTCGAGTGAAACCCCGGCCTGACGCTCTTCCCCCGTCTTCTGCACGGCCACGCCGACCGTCGCCAGCGGATGCAACAGGTAATTGACGCTGGCCCCGGCCGCAAATTCACCGTTATCTTCACTCTTGTCACTGTTCCACAGCGTCTGCTGCTGCCCGGCGAACACGTTATAGCGCAGGCGCTGGCCCGGCGTTCGCCAGCGGGTGGGTTTATTAATCGTTTCAGTGACCCTGCTGCTCTCACGGCCGTCTTCAATGAGGCGAATTTCAACTTCATAGATACCGGCTGGCAGCGGCACGGTGTCTAACATTTGCAGGCCGGGTTCAACAGGCTGAGAATTTATCAGGGTGCCGTCGCGGTAAATTTCAGCCACACCTTCACGGTTGGCGGAGACGTAGACGGGATAAAGCGCCGGAATATCCCCGCCCTTCAGTAGTGCATCGCCGCTGCCCGCCATCATGCCCGCCAGCGTGCTGATACCGCCTCCCGGCGTATAAGGCTGGCGCAGCAGACCCTGGCTGTCCGGCGTAAATAGCCCGGTACGGAGAAAGTGTTGCTGAAATTCACGCTGAACGTAGAGAGAGGTTATGGCATGGCGGGAAGTGCTGCCGAGGCTGTTGCTGCGGGTCTGGTCATGCTGAAACTGGCTCATTAATGTCCAGCTCCCCAGCGCCGCCTCCAGGCCCCCGTTCCAGCTCATGCTTGACTGCTGCTCGCTGCCGCTGAGGTTAAGCTGGTTATTCAGCAGCAGGCCTGAATCCCCATCTTCGGGTAAGGTATACCAGTATTTATTCGCGTCGTTTCCCGGTTGCTGCGTGAGTAAAACGAGGCGGGCATCGCTCAGGCTGTAATCCGCCGCCAGCAGCCCCGGCGGGCAGGCATGGTCACTGCACTTCCCAAGCGGAACAAAGTCAGTGAACGCCTTTAACCAGCGCTGGCGTTCGGCCTCGCTAAACTCACTGTCGCCGTTATCAGTAAAATGGATAATCCTGGCCCGGTTATCCTCCGTCACGATGATCATGGCATCGCCCAGGACCCGGTTATCTACCATGATGCGGGCTGAAAGCGGGGCATTGAAGAAATACGCCTGAAAATCATCCGGCATAGCCGCTGCCTGGCTGGCAAGCGTCGCAGGCTGAGCCCAAACATTTACACTGCTGAAAAGCAGAAATAACGACCCTGTTAATGGACGCAAGAATCCCATAATATCAAACGCCTGAAATTTTCTTTCCGAAGAAAGAAAAGAGAAATCCCTCTCTCTTTTCTCCTCAATGCACGATTGTTCGGTAACCGAACAATCCATGAATACTGCTGCCGCTAAAATTAAGGCGTATCGGTATCAAACATCATGGTCACGGCCCCGATGTAGGTCCCGGCCGTTGGTTTAGAGCCAGCCGCTTTCTGGCTTACCGTCAGGGTGGCCGTTTTCTCTGCTGCGGCTTCGGTCGTGTTGTACAGCGTGACCGCTGACACGGCGTCAACCGGCAACGTCTGGCCGGCAATGGCCACCTGGAGATCGATAGTATCCGTACCGCTGGCCGAGCTGAGCACAGGCTGCCCGGACAGATAGGCTTTGATGCTCCCGCCGGAATTTTTCATTTGCAGCTGCTGAGAAAACCCATCCAGAGAGCCCGTCGCCGCATTCCATGCCATTTTTTGCGTCTGGGCATTCCAGCCGTTAACTGGCGTGACGAAGAAATCAGTAGCAGGGACCGCCGCCTCTACGTTGAAATCAACCTGCAGAGGGGCAGCGTGAACCGCCGATGCCGTCGCCAGAAGGGCACCGAGTAAAGTGATTTTTTTTGCGTACATATATCATTCCTTTTGATAAGAGAGAGAACAGGGTTACTTCAAATTACGAACCTGATTTCAGCGCCTTTTTTTGACTACCTTCATTCAGCGTGTAGTGCCAGATTTTTTGCGGCACAATGTCCCGCTCCAGGCTCCGGCCGGGCCTTAATTGAATATTGACGGGGGGGCTACAGTCTTTAAGTGTTGCATCGCAGGATTTCAGGTCGCTGATAACCACGGAGGCATTCCCCCTGTTGCTGATACGCAGTTTTTTACCTTTATCCGTAATTTGCGTATCGAAGCGAACACTATCGGGATGAACGGTCACAATGGTGCCAAACCCGGTGAGTACGCTGACGCTGGCGTTGATGGCATCCTGATACTTTTCAACTTCGTCCTTGCTGAGCGTAAATTCATCCCTGTTTTTCGGCACGACGGGAATATAACGCACGCGATAATAAGACTCTTTATTCCGGGCGCCGGTATAGACCAGTCTGTTGGTTTGCATTCCGCCTGCAGGGATAATTAGCCGCGGCGGGGACGAAATAACCCCGGCGCCCTGCCCGTTAACAATGGCCGCATTATCAAGCGGAATTTCCTTTGCCGGGCTGTGCTCGTTATAAACTATTTCACTAACCTCAACGCGTACAAATGCCGTGGCATCCCCGGAGTTATAAATGCGTTTGGCGAGGGTGTTTTTACCGGAATAGATATACTCATTTAACGGACCCACATTGATCACCGGGCCAGCAAAAGCGTGCATAGGCAGAACGATGAAAACAGCTAAGAGCAAGTTATGAGTTAGGCCACGAGCAGGCATAAAAGCCACCACTGCAAAGTTTTGATTGGGAGCGTATTTGAGCATGACTTACAGGCTGCTCAGTGTTTTTTTCTCTTAATTAATGTTTTTTCTCTCTTAATTAAACTGCGCATGCTGCAATGATGTTTTAAATATAGTGCGATCGTTTGTTTTAATGCTTCTGAATAAAGAGATGTGCGGCGAGGTGCTGCGATCTTGTTTTCATCATAATAATGCATATTTGATAAATAGTTGTAAGCATTGTAAATGATTGGTTTAGTACGAAAGACAACAACTCTATGAAACTTGATATTTCTTGGGGGCGGCAGATGATGATTTTATATTATTGAAATGGGGGATCTATTAGGCCATTGCCATTAATGTGAATGAGATTATATAGAGTAATATGTAAAACCAGAGCGTTATTTATTTAAAAGCACGATATAAATCAGGGGGGAGAGCTTAACAAATATATTGCAGAAGCATTTTAGACGCGGTTTTAAATGGTTATCTTCATTGTAAATAATGAACGTGGAAGAGGAAAAAGAAGGGCGACCGCTGGCCGCCCTGGAAGGTTAACGCACTATTTCGTAGCAGGGAATGTAGGCGCTGCCGGGCAGCTTCATGCGGTGCTGGGCGACAAAGCCCTGCAGCAGAACATCCATGCGTTTCATCATGTCCGGGTCCCCGTGCAGTTTGTACGGGCCGTATTTTTCGATGGCATGAATACCTGGCTCCTTCACGTTGCCGGCAACGATGCCTGAGAAGGCGCGCCGCAGCGAGGCGGCCAGCTTTTCCGCAGGCTGATCAGGGTAGAGCTGCAGGTTAGCCATGTTTTCGTGGGTCGGTTCAAACGGCATCTGCAGATCCGGCGAGATGCGAATGGACCAGTTGAAGCCGTAGGCATCACCGGTTTCACGGCGGTTCTCTTTCACCTGTGGCATCGCTTTTTTCATCAGGCGGGCGACTTCAGTTGCGTCGTCGATGATGATTTTATAATGCTGTCGTGCTTTCTCGCCCAGGGTGCTAACGATGAATTCATCCAGCACACGGAAGTAATCCGCGCTCTCTTTCGGCCCGGTGAGGATCAGCGGCAGTACCTGATCGTGGTTGTGCGGATTCATCAGAATACCAAGCAGGTAGAGCAGCTCTTCTGCGGTACCGACCCCGCCAGGGAAGATAATAATGCCGTGGGCAATACGCACGAACGCCTCAAGGCGTTTTTCAATATCCGGCATGATGATCAGCTCGTTGACCAGCGGGTTAGGCGGCTCGGCGGCGATAATCGAAGGTTCCGTCAGGCCGATAAAACGCCCTTCTTTATAGCGCTGCTGGGCGTGGCCGACGGCAGCACCTTTCATCGGTGCTTCCATCGCCCCCGGCCCGCAGCCGGTGCAGATATTCAGCTCGCGTAGGCCGAGCTGAGTGCCCACACGGCGGGCATACAGGTATTCGTTTTCGTTAATGGAGTGCCCGCCCCAGCAAACCACCAGGTTCGGGGCTTCACCCACGTGCAGCGCGCGGGCATTTCGTAAAATAGAAAACACCACGTTGGTGATATGAATAGAGTTTTCTTTGTTCAAATGCTGAAAACGGCCTGCGTTGGTAATCTGGCCGTTAACAAACAGAATATCGCGCAGGACTGCAAACAGGTTAGCCTGCAGCGCACGGATGATTCGGCCGTCAACAAAGGCGTCTTCCGGGGGGTTAATCAGTTCGAGTTTTACGCCACGTTCACGGCGTAACACATTGATGTCAAAGTTCTGGTAGCGAGAAAGCAGCTCTTTGCTGCTGTCGGTTTGACTGCCGGAATTAAGGACCGCCAGTGAGCAGTTACGAAACAGTTGATAAAGGTCGCTGCTGGCGGTGCGTTTAAGCATATCGACTTCCAGCTGCGACAACATATCCATTGAGCCAAGCGGGCTAATATGTGTAATCAAGTGAACTCCTTACGGAACGAAAAGTGCCGTTCTCACAGATTACAATAGCCCTGGCTTGTTCACTTTAACAACCCGTAAACCACATTCACTTTTGGCGCTGGGAGCTATTTCGCACTTATTGGCGGGTCAGGCGGCCAAAAGCAGGATGGAAATCGGTATTCGTCCGCCACGGGTTAATGTCCAACCCGCCCCGACGCGTGTAGCGTGCGTAGACGCTGAGCGAGTGCGGCTGGCAGAAGCGCTGCAGGTCATTAAAGATGCGCTCTACGCACTGCTCATGAAACTCGTTGTGATGGCGGAAGGAGACCAGATAGCGCAGCAGCTTTTCGCGATCGATTTTTGGACCACGATAGCGAATCTGTACGGAGCCCCAGTCTGGCTGGTGGGTGATCAGGCAGTTGGACTTCAGCAGGTGGCTAACCAGCGTCTCTTCCACGATCTCATCCCCCGCGGCCTGTTGCAGATAATCTGCATTGAAGTCGTAGCTGTCGATGGTGATGTCCTGCTCATCGATGCATTCTCCGCTGAACGCTGCGATTTCCTGGCCTTCCAGCTCATGCAGGCGGAACAGCACCACGCTGACGTCGCCTTCGGCGCAGGCGCTTAAATCACGCTTCAGCGTTGCCTGGACGGTTTCCCAGTCGGCGAAGCGGGTCTGGTTGAAGCTGTTCAGGTAGAGCTTAAAGCTTTTGGACTCCACAAGATTGACGCTGTTGGCGTCTAACTGCACATGGCCCACGGCGACCTGAGGCAGGCCATTACTGTTCAGCCATGAGAGTTCGTAGAGCGTCCAGATGTCGCCGCCGCTGAATGGCAGGCTGTCAGCGTGGAGGCCAAGCGGGTCGCGATTCAGACTGCGCGGTACGGCCTGCAGTAGCGAAGGCTGGTATTGATCCTGATAAGCCGTGGGCTTACCCAGCGTCAGGCCACTTAGAGCCTGGTGATTTTCGTAGGACATGTTTCACCGAGATAAAGGTACAATTGGCTTTTATTGTACCCCAGCCTACGCGAGTGAGAAATTAATGAACGAAGTCGCCTTTGCCCTTAAAGAGTTTACCCGCCGTTTTTGCGACCAGTGGCAGGAGGAAACGGGAGGCTGGCCTGCCAGTGAAGCACTGTACGGCATTCCTTCGCCGTGCATTGTAACGACCACCGGGGGAGACGTGCGCTGGCAGCCCCAGCCGTTTATACCCGAAGCGGATTTAAGCGCCGTAGAGCGAGCATTGGATATTTCCCTCCAACCTGCCGTTGAAGCGTTTTACACCACGCAATTTGCCGGCGATATGCCCGCCGAACATGGGAATACTGCGCTGACGCTGCTGCAGGCGTGGAGCGAGGACGACTTTGTTCGCGTGCAGGAAAATTTGATTGGTCATCTGGTGACGCAGAAGCGTTTGAAGTTATCTCCGACGCTATTTTTAGCGACGACTGACGATGAAATGGAAGTTGTCTCACTGTGCAACTTGACAGGTGAAGTGGTGCTTGAAAGAATCGGCACCCCGCAGCGGACCGTGCTTTCCGCCTCTCTTCCTGACTTTCTGAATGCCTTAACGCCACAGGTGATCTAGCTTTTTTGCCCAAGGCCTTGTGAGAGATCTCTTACAAGCCATGTGAGAGATCGCTACATTTGACGGCAGATGAAAGCGACTCTCATTTGTCGATACCTTTATAAAACAATGAGTTATTTTTGTTTTAGGAAAGTTCCGAATGAAAGTTTTTGCCCGCAGCACCGCTGCATCCCTTGTCACATGCGGGCAAATAGGGGATTCTATATCCATCGACAGGATGTCGACGTAATGAAGGAGACATTAGGATGATGTCGCTTCTTACAAAAGGAACCCGCCGGGATGGCGAACAAGGAAGGCTTCACAGATGAAGCATGGATAACTCAGGCAGAGTTAAAGGACACCTCCAGGACGGAGAATGAGAGCCGTAACAGGAGTGCGGTGGGTCAGGAAGACTTAAGGATTTCGCGTCAGGATGATGTTGGACACCCATCAGGATGATGGCAGCAGGAAGCCCTGGCGATGGATTGCTGGTCAGGAGACCAGAGGACAAAGTTGTCATGGATGAGCAGGGAGCATAAAAAGTAGCTGGATTAGCTGCGAAACGAACCGGGAGCACTGTGTAAACAGTGCTCCCTTTTTTTATGCCTTTTTCACGGGCAGCGAAGAAGTGTTATTCTGTACCGCTCTTTTCCACTGACGAATGAGGTTTTCATGGAGCGCCAGACGCTGGTTCGCCATCATTTACTCACCATTGAGCAGATCCTGCGCGATCATTCCCTCTGGCAGGGCCTGCCTCCCGATCCCACAGCATTCGAGAGCACGCAGCCTTTCTGCATGGATACGCTGCAGCCCCACGAATGGTTACAATGGGCCCTGATCCCTCGTATGCACGCGCTGCTGGACAGCCAGCATCCTCTGCCTGACGCCTTTGCTATCGCCCCTTATTATGAGATGGCGCTGGATGCGACGCATGCCGTGCGTGAACCTCTCCTTGCCGTGCTGCTTGAGCTGGATGCACTGTTTGACGCGGAACAGGGTTGATGCTGGAGATTATTTACCAGGATGAATGGCTGGTTGCCGTGAACAAACCGTCCGGCTGGCTGGTTCACCGCAGCTGGCTGGACAGGCACGAAAAAGTCGTGGTGATGCAAACCGTCCGCGACCAGATTGGCCAGCACGTTTTTACCGTTCATCGCCTCGACAGACCAACCTCTGGCGTGCTGCTGATGGGGCTGTCCAGCGAAGTAGGTCGTCTGCTGTCACAGCAATTTGAGCAGCATCAAATGCAGAAACGCTACCATGCCGTGGTGCGCGGCTGGCTGCAGGACGAAGCCGTGCTGGATTATCCGCTGGTTGAAGAGCTGGATAAAATCGCCGATAAATTTAGCGACCAGGACAAAGGGCCACAGCCCGCAGTGACGCATTATCGCGGGCTGGCAACGGTCGAAATGCCGGTGGCGGTGGGGCGCTATCCAAGCGCGCGCTACAGCCTGGTGGAGCTTGAGCCAAAGACTGGCCGTAAACACCAGCTTCGGCGGCATCTGGCGCATCTTCGGCATCCCATTATTGGCGATTCCAAACACGGCGATTTGCGTCAGAATCGCGGGGCGGCGGAGCATTTCGGTTGCCAGCGCCTGATGCTGCATGCCAGCCAGCTCTCTTTAAAGCATCCTGTTACCGGGGAACCGCTGACGCTAAAAGCGGGGCTGGATGAGACCTGGATGCAAATGCTGACACAATTTGGCTGGTGTGGTCAGCTACCGGATGTTGAAAATAGTGAGTATGATCCGGCGAGCTGCCAGGATAAGCCTTGTCTCTAATTCTTAAGGAGTTACCGATGGCCGAAGTGGGTATTTTTGTAGGCACGATGTACGGCAATGCGCTGTTAGTGGCGGAAGAAGCCGAAACTATTCTGAAAAAACACGGCCATCAGGCAAAGGTGTTTGAAGATCCCGACCTGACCGAGTGGCAATATTACCGCAACCATTATGCGCTGGTGGTCACGTCCACGACGGGGCAGGGCGATCTGCCGGACAGCATTGTTCCACTTTTTCAGGCCATCAAAGATCAGTTGGGTTACCAGCCTGAACTGCATTACGGCTTGATTGCGCTGGGTGACAGCAACTACGACCACTTCTGCGGCGGCGGCAAGCAGTTTGACGCTTTATTGCAGGAGCAGGGCGCGACACGCATTGCTGAGGTTTTAACGATTGACGCCAACGACCATCCGGAGCCTGAAGTGGTTTCCGGCCCGTGGGTTGAGCAGTGGGCGACTTTACTGAAGTAAGTGAAAACAGGGTGGGTAAGCGGCGCATACCCATCCAGAAAAGGTCTTAATTAAGCGGGGGTTCGTGCTCGCGACGGTAGGCGCCGGGAGAGGTATTGAACCGTTTCCCGAACGTGCGGGTAAAAGATTGCTGCGAATCGAAACCGTAGCGCACTGAGATATCGAGGATTTTGTCCTCGGTATTTTTCAGATCTTCTGCCGCTAACTGCAATTTACGTTCACGAATGTAGGCGCCGAGGCTTTTCCCCGCCCAGTCTGAGAACATCCGCTGCAGGTACCACTTCGAGTAGCCGGACTGCCTGGCGACTTCTTCAATACGCAGCGGGCGCTGCATGTTGCCATCGACCCACTCAAGCAGAGATTCCATAAAATCTTTAGGCATGGACATATCACCTCCTTCTACATCTTGCTCGTTCGATAATTGATAACGCTATTCCCACCAGGCATCGAAGGCCTGACGCGGTTGACTGACTTCCAGTATTTGCCCCATTTCCGGCGTGAGCAGCTGATAGCTGCGGCCTGCGCTGGCGGTGGCTATGCGGCGGAAAGGCTCGTCCCAGCTGTGGTTCGCCAATGCAAAACGGCCTGCGTGCCCTGGCACCATGGTTTTCGCCCCCAGGTCTTCCGTCGCCTGAGCGGCTTCTTCCGGCATCATGTGGATGTATTTCCAGCCTTCGTCATACTGGCCGTTTTCCATGATCGCGAGATCGATATCGCTAAATTGCTCACCGATCTGTTTGAAATGCGGGCCGTAGCCGGAATCGCCGCTGTAATAAACTTTTCGCTGCGGCGTGACGAACATAAAACTTGCCCACAGCGTTTTGTTGCCGGTTAACCCGCGGCCAGAGAAGTGACGTGCCGGCAGGGCGTGAATCGTTAATTCATCGTCAATGGCGACTTTTTCCTGCCAGTCCAGTTCGTGGATAAGCGCGGGATCGAAGCCCCAGGCTTCAAAATGTGCGCCAACGCCAAGCGGGGTGACTACCTGCTTAATCTTTGGCTTAAGCGCCCGCAGCGTGGGGTAGTCCAGGTGATCCCAGTGATCGTGAGAGATGATCAAAGTGTCTATGTCCGGCATATCTTCCGCTCGCCACGGATAATCGCCCGCAAACGCTTTGTTCAGAAAGGCGAACGGGGCGGCATAGTGGCTGAACACCGGATCGATAAGAATGCGTTTGCCGCCGAGCTGAATAAACCAGGAGGAATGGCCCAGCCACACCACCAGATCCTGCTGTTTATCAAGCTTTGCCAGATCGGTTTTGATCAGCGGCAGGGGACGATCGGGTTTTACCGTATCTGGCCGGGCGAAAAAGAAATCCCACAGCGCCGCAATGCGACCGCGTTTGTCGGTCATCATTGGCGTGTCCTGCTGATTGTGGAACTTGCCGTCGCGGTACTGGGGGGATTGCTGGATGCGTTCAAGGCGGCTGCCCTGCGGCAGTTTGCCAAATTCAGTCATCGGGAACAGCGCAGCACTAGTGGCAGTAAGGCCTAATAACATAATCACGACCATGAATTTTAGGGTTAACGAACGCTTGCCAGATTGCGCGGCAGCCATAAAGAATTCTCGTAGAAACTGTGCGGGTTATATTGCTATTGAGTGAGTAAACACTCATTATAAGCAGGCAAGGTCAACCGTCAACAAAATTTACGGTATGATAAAGAACATGACATTCAGCGATCGCGGCGATCCCGATGGTTGAAATCCTATCCACTCAGATAACTGGCTTGTGAGGAACCGTGGCTCGTCCAAAAAGTGAAGATAAACGATTAGCATTACTCGATGCGGCAACCGATGCGATAGCGGAACTGGGATTAGGGGCGGCGACCTCTTTAATTGCCAGAAAGGCGGGCGTTGCCGAAGGGACATTGTTCCGTTATTTCCCGACTAAAGACGAGTTGCTGAACGCCGTTTATCTTCATCATAAGCAAGATCTTGGCAACGAGCTGATGAAGACCTACGATCGACATGCCTCAAGCAAAGAGCGCACCAGGACGGTGTGGGGGAATTACATCGACTGGGGGCTGGTGAATATGAATGCGCGTAAAGCGATGCGCCAGCTGGCGGTTTCCGGCAAGATCACGTCCGAAACGCTGGAAATGGTTTACCTTGCTTACCCGGATCTGCGTGACCTGTCGAAGGAATGTATCACCAACGAGGCGCTGACCGGCATTGAGTCGGCATTTGCCGACGCTATTTTCTTTGGCCTGGCCGAAACCACGATGGAATTTGCCGGACGCGATCCTTCACGCAGGGATGAATACAAATCTGCCGGCTTCGACGTGATGTGGCGCGGCATGACTAAAGGCTAACTTTTTTGTAAAAGCGAAGAGGGCGTGCGGGATCCCTCTTCGCATCCGATTTAAGCTCAAATCTGATACTTCTTCGCTTCCCGCGCGACATTATCCATTTCGTCCAGTAGCTCCAGAATTTCAGGCTCCATCTCCTCTGGTGCTACGCCGTGACGCAGCTCGTGCTCGAGCGTCTGGCAGAGTTTTTTCATCCGAGGGACACCGCTGTAGCTGCAGCTTCCGTGCAGTTTATGCACGATATCAATTAATCCTTCGGGCTTGTCGCCCACCAGCTGTTCTTCGAGAACATTTCTCACTTCCGGTAAAAACGCCAGCAGCATGTCAAGCATCTCCCGGGCGAGATCGGCTTTGTTGGCGGCCTGCCGCAGCGCCAGGTTCCAGTCCAGCGTCTTATTGATATTAATTGCCGGCGGGACGGGGTCTTCCTGCTGAACGGGAAGCTGGCCGATATTGCCCGGATGGTAGCGCATCAGCAGGCGATGCAGCTTTTCTTCTTCAATCGGCTTGGCGAGATAGTCGTTCATGCCGGCGCTCATGAGTTTCTCTTTTTGCCCCGCCAGCGCGTGGGCGGTAACAGCAATCACCGGGGTTTGCTGGTGATGTGGCAACTGGCGAATCAGCTCGCAGGCGCGGATGCCGTCCATTTCCGGCATCTGAATGTCCATCAGGATAATATCGATGTTCATTTGTCGGGCGCGCTCCAGCGCCTGCGTGCCGCTTTCACACAGCACAACTTGCTGAACTCTGTCTTCGAGTAACGCGCCGATCAGCTTCAGGTTGGCCGGGTTATCGTCCACCGCCATGACGGCCATCGGCAGCTTATCGCTATGTTCAACGAACGGCAGAGCCAGATTAGATTTCGGGCAGCTTTCAAGCAGCATCGGGAACAGGCGCGTAGAGGTTATCGGTTTTAACAGGCAGCCCGCCACGCCCTGGCGCTTAAGCTCTTCCGCCCCGACCTGGGTATGGCAGGGCAAGGCCAGAATCAGGCAATCTGCCATGGTGACCGCTTTGGCGAGCTTAGGGTTTGCCAGCGTGAGCGTTTCTGTAAAGGTGACGGGAATGCCACACAGCAGAATATCGTAATGCTCATCGGGCAGTCCGGTGAGGGACGGGCTGTGCACGACGTCCAGCGGCGTATTTTGCAGCAAATTCAGGGTGCTCTGCGCGGCGGTTGCGTTTGGCTCGACGTAGCCGAGGCGTTTACCTGCCAGTTTGTCCAGCACTTGCCTGTCGTTTACGGCGTTCGGGTTCAGATCCAGGCTGATGTGGAACCAGAACGTTGAGCCCCGATTCGGTTTACTGTGGAAGGAGATATCACCGCCCATTTCATTCACCAGCTTCTGGGTGATCACCAGCCCCAGCCCGGTACCGCCGTGGCGGCGGGAAATACTGGCATCCGCCTGGCGGAAGGCCTGGAAGAGACGCGATTGTTCCTGTTCAGGAATGCCGATGCCGGTGTCGTGGATCTGCATTTCAATCTGAACTTTGTTGTTCCCTTCCGCCCTTTTTTCCACCAGCAGGTCGATGTTGCCGGTTTCGGTGAATTTAATCGCGTTACCCACCAGATTGGTGACCACCTGCTGCAGGCGCAGAGGGTCGCCAATCACATTATCCGGCACGTCATTTTTGATGTTTAGCGTCAGCTCAAGGCCTTTGTCGTGGGCGGAATGTGCCAGCAGAGTTACCACTTCATCCAGCGTGTTGCGCAGCGGGAAGGGAATGGATTCCAGCAGCAGCTTGCCCGCTTCGAGCTTGGAGAAGTCCAGCACGTCATTAATGATGGTGAGCAAGTTATTGGCCGAGCGTTCAATAGTGTAGAGGTGATCGCGCTGGGTTGGGGTCAGGTCGGTTTTTAAGGCCAGACGAGTGAAGCCAATAACGCCGTTGAGCGGCGTTCGCAGCTCGTGGGACATATTTGCCAGAAACTCAGATTTTATACGGGCGGCTTCCTGAGCCCGCTTTTTGGCAAGATCGAGCTCCACGTTCTGAATTTCCATCTGCTCAAGGGTTTCACGCAGATCGGATGTGGCCTGGTCGACGTTGTGCTGCATCTCTTCGTGATACGCCGTCAGCGACATTGCCATCGAGTTAATGCCGTTTTTCAGCATATCCAGCTCGCCCAGCATAAACCCTTCCACGCGGCTGTCGAGCTGCCCGCGGCGAATGCGGTCCACGGTATTTACCATATTGCGGATCGGCCCGGTCACGTCGCGCATCAGGCGATAGGCAAACAGCATCGCAATGCCGATACAGAACAGCATCATCAAAGTGGAGATAAAGATTTCGCGGTATTGCTGCAGGCGAACGGATTTGAGATCCAGCTCCATGGCGACGTAGCCGAGGGTGCTGTTGCTTTGTTTGACGTTGGTTTCAGCGGACTCATCCGGTGAGTATCTTTCGGAAATAATCGGCATTCGCAGGATCATAATGTCGCCCGCGCGGGTGACGGTGAGATCTTTCGGGGGCTTTTCCCCGTCGGGCAGCTTCAGGCGAGCGGCGTTATGCTGAAAATTAGAGGTAACGAACAGCTTGTTACTGTCATCGTAAATTGAAATGCCCCGCACGATATCCGAATGGCGGCGGTGCAGCACGCTGACTAACTGGCGAATCGACTCCCGGCTGTGGAAGTTCATGCCGTATTCGCTGGAGACCGCCAGGGGCTCAATAATACTGGCGCCGGCATCTTCCAGCTGACGCTGTAAGTCATTGTAACGATGGACAACGAAAAAGATGCTGAGCAGCAAACCGACCAACAGCGTCGGGGCCAGAATCAGGATCATCATACGTGCGCGCAGGCTGTAGTTGGTCATGGGGTTCCGATATGGGACAATAAAAGCAACAGTGACATTTGAGAACACATCTACTTACATCATGGCGCAATTCTACTCTGCAAAGCGACGCGATACGAATCGTGAATTACTTACCGTGACCGTCACCGACCTCGATCCATTTGGTCAGGGCGTCGCGCGCCACAAAGGCAAAGCGCTCTTTATTCGTGGGGCACTGCCCGGCGAACAGGTTGAGGTTCGCATTACCGAAGATAAGCGTAGCTACGCTCAGGCTGAGGTAAAGCGCCGTTTAAACGACAGCCCGGAAAGGGTGAAGCCGCGTTGCCCGCATTTTGGGGTTTGCGGCGGCTGCCAGCAGCAGCACGCGAGCGTGGCGCTGCAGCAGGAGGCAAAATCAAAGGCGCTTGGGCGGATGATGGGCGAGCGCGAACAGCCTCGTCAGGTGGATGAAATTATTTCTGCCGGGGCATGGGGATACCGGCGTCGCGCGCGGCTGGGGTTGAATTATCTGCCCCGCACGCAAACCTTACAGATGGGTTTTCGTAAGGCGAGCGATAAAGCGCTGGTGGATATTCATCATTGCCCCGTCCTGGCGCCCCGGCTTGAAGCATTACTGAATCCTTTACGCCAGTGCTTGTCTGAATTAAATATCGTGCACCGGTTAGGGCACGTGGAACTGGTTCTGGCCGACGGTGGGCCGCTGATGGTGCTGCGCCATTTGGCCCCGCTCAGCAAAGACGATAGGGAAAAACTGGAACAGTTTTCGCATTCCCATCAGGTGGCGTTATTCCTCGCCCCGGACAGCGACAGTCTGGAATCCCTGGCCGAGGAAGAGCCCTGGTATCATTCAGACGGGCTACGCTTAACCTTTAGTCCACGAGATTTCATCCAGGTTAACGACGCGGTGAATCAGCAAATGGTGGCGCGCGCGGTCGAGTGGTTGGAGGTGCAGCCTGAGGATCGGGTGCTAGATTTGTTCTGCGGAATGGGGAATTTCACCCTGCCGTTGGCAAAACGAGCCGCCGCGGTCGTGGGGGTCGAGGGCGTTGCTGCGCTGGTGGCGAAAGGTGAATATAATGCTCAGCGTAATGCGCTGAAAAACGTGACATTCTTCCATGAAAACCTGGAAGATGACGTGACGCGTCAGCCCTGGGCGCAACAAGGATTTACTAAAATATTGCTCGACCCGGCGCGTGCCGGTGCGGCGGGTGTTATGCAGCACGTCATCAAACTGGCGCCGAGCCGCGTGGTGTACGTTTCCTGCAACCCCACCACGCTTGCGCGCGACAGCGAAACGTTGCTGGCCGCCGGGTACCACATTAAACGACTGGCCATGCTCGATATGTTCCCCCACACCGGGCATCTGGAGTCTATGGCGCTCTTTGAGCGTAATTGAAAGGGTTAATCAGGCGTATTGGCCTGAGCGTTAGCCCGACAGGAGAGGATAATGGTTGCGGTAAGAAGTGCACATCTCAACAAAGCTGGCGAATTTG
This sequence comes from Enterobacter sp. TMH.L2, assembly GCF_050847315.1. Lineage (NCBI taxonomy): Bacteria > Pseudomonadati > Pseudomonadota > Gammaproteobacteria > Enterobacterales > Enterobacteriaceae > Enterobacter > Enterobacter sp. TMH.L2. Next base: position 769,074 of record NZ_CP193791.1, read on the forward strand.
CGCCCGAAAAATGGATTGCAAGCCTCGGGATTTCCAACCAGCAATCGTGTGAACGCTTAGCCGAAACCTGGGCGTATTGTGAACGCCAGACCAAAGGTCATCCTGACGCTGAACTATTGCTGTGGCGCGGCGTGGAGATGGTCGAAATCCTCTCTATGCTGAGCATGGACAACGATACGCTGCGTGCCGCGCTGCTGTTCCCGCTGGCGGATGCTGGCGTAGTCAGTGAAGAAGTGATGCTGGAAAGCGTCGGCAAGCAGGTGGTGACGTTGATTCACGGCGTGCGCGACATGGACGCGATCCGCCACCTGAAAGCGACCCATAACGACTCCGTTTCTTCCGACCAGGTGGATAACGTTCGCCGCATGCTGCTGGCGATGGTGGATGATTTCCGCTGCGTGGTCATCAAGCTTGCGGAACGTATCGCCCATCTGCGTGAAGTGAAAGATGCGCCGGAAGATGAGCGCGTACTGGCGGCCAAAGAATGTACCAACATTTACGCCCCGCTGGCGAACCGCCTTGGTATTGGCCAGCTCAAATGGGAGCTGGAAGATTACTGTTTCCGCTACCTGCACCCGGAAGAATATAAGCGTATCGCGAAGCTGCTGCACGAGCGCCGGATCGATCGCGAGCAGTACATCGACGACTTTGTCGGCACATTACGTTCTTCGATGAAAGAAGAGGGCGTAAAGGCTGAAGTTTATGGCCGACCAAAACACATCTACAGCATCTGGCGCAAAATGCAGAAAAAGCACCTCGCGTTTGACGAGCTGTTTGACGTGCGTGCGGTGCGTATCGTCGCCGAGCGCCTGCAGGATTGCTACGCGGCGCTGGGGATAGTGCATACTCACTTCCGCCATTTGCCGGATGAGTTTGACGACTATGTCGCAAACCCTAAACCGAACGGCTACCAGTCTATTCATACCGTGGTGCTTGGTCCGAACGGCAAAACCATAGAGATTCAGATCCGCACCAAGCAGATGCATGAAGAGTCTGAGCTGGGCGTGGCCGCGCACTGGAAGTACAAAGAAGGCAATGCGCGCAGCGGCAGTTCCGGCCATGAAGACCGCATTGCGTGGCTGCGTAAGCTTATCGCCTGGCAGGAAGAGATGTCCGACTCGGGCGAAATGCTTGACGAAGTCCGCAGCCAGGTCTTTGACGACCGCGTGTATGTGTTTACGCCTAAAGGGGACGTGGTTGACCTGCCTGCTGGCTCGACGCCGCTGGACTTTGCCTACCATATTCACAGTGATGTCGGGCACCGCTGCATCGGGGCGAAAATTGGCGGGCGCATCGTGCCGTTTACCTATCAGCTGCAAATGGGTGACCAGATCGAGGTCATCACCCAGAAGCAGCCGAACCCTAGCCGCGACTGGCTGAACCCTAACCTCGGGTACATCACTACCAGCCGCGGGCGCGCGAAGATCCACAACTGGTTCCGCAAACAGGACCGGGACAAGAACATTCTTGCCGGACGCCAGATTCTGGACGACGAAATTGAGCATCTGGGCATCAGCCTTAAGGAAGCAGAGAAAACGCTGCTGCCGCGCTACAACTTCAACGAAATTGAAGAGCTGCTGGCGGCCATCGGCGGGGGCGACATCCGCCTCAACCAGATGAGCAACTACCTGCAGGCGCAGTTTAATAAGCCAAGCGCCGAGGAGCAGGATGCCGCCGCGCTACGTCAGCTGACGCAAAAAAGCTATTCGCCGCCGCAGTCGCGCAGTAAAGACAATGGTCGTGTGGTCGTTGAGGGCGTAGGGAATCTGATGCACCATATCGCCCGCTGCTGCCAGCCGATTCCGGGGGATGAAATCGTCGGCTTTATTACCCAGGGGCGCGGGATCTCGATTCACCGTGCCGACTGTGACCAGTTGGCCGAGCTACAATCCCACGCGCCGGAACGTATCGTCGATGCTGTTTGGGGGGAAAGCTACTCCAGCGGTTATTCGCTGGTGGTGCGCGTCACGGCGAACGACCGCAGCGGCCTGCTTCGCGACATCACCACGATTCTGGCGAACGAAAAGGTCAACGTGCTTGGCGTGGCCAGCCGCAGTGACACGAAACAGCAGCTTGCCACCATCGATATGACTATCGAGATCTATAACCTGCAGGTGCTTGGGCGCGTGCTGGGCAAACTCAACCAGGTGCCGGACATTATCGATGCCCGCAGGCTGCACGGCTAATTGATTGTCCCTCGCCCCTAAGAACAATTCGACTCGATCCAGCCCCCTTTCCCTTTTAGGGAGAGGGGGGCTGGTGAGAGTAAAAAAACAAGGAATTACAATGAGTCAAATCGACCGCCTGCTCGGGATCATGCAGCGTCTGCGTGACCCTGAAAACGGCTGCCCGTGGGATCGCGAGCAAACCTTTGCCACCATCGCCCCTTACACGCTCGAAGAAACCTATGAAGTGCTCGACGCCATTAATCGTGAAGATTTTGACGACCTGCGCGGCGAGCTGGGTGACCTGCTGTTCCAGGTGGTGTTTTACGCCCAGATGGGGCAGGAAGAAGGGCGCTTTAATTTTGAAGATATCTGCCAGGAGATTGGCGACAAGCTCGAGCGCCGCCACCCGCATATCTTTGCTGACGGCGACGCCGCGACCAGCGGTGAAGTGCTGGCGAAGTGGGAGCAAATCAAAATTGAAGAGCGCGCGCAGAAGGCACAACACTCGGCGCTGGACGACATCCCAGAGGCGCTGCCCGCGTTGATGCGAGCGCAAAAAATCCAGAAACGCTGCTCAAACGTCGGCTTTGACTGGAAGACGCTTGGCCCGGTGCTGGATAAAGTGCACGAAGAGATCGACGAAGTCATGTTTGAAGCCCAGCAGGCCGTGGTGGACGAGGCAAAGCTGGAAGAAGAAGTGGGTGATTTATTGTTCGCCACCGTCAATCTGGCCCGCCATTTGGGCACCAAGGCTGAGGTGGCGTTACAAAAAGCTAACCGAAAATTCGAGGCTCGTTTCCGAAAAGTGGAGGCGATTGTTGCCGCTCAGGGGTTAACCATGGAGCAGGCCGGGCTGGAAATTATGGAAAAAGCCTGGCAAGAAGTGAAACGCCAGGAAACTGAAATCTAAAGCGTTTTTGCTATCAGCTGCACTTTTTAGCGCTTTTTATTTAACAAGCGATTGATTTGCGTCAAAAACATTTCTCACGGAAGGGCTATTTTCTTAGCCTGACTGTGGGGCCGGATTGATTTCCGGGGAACAGAATGAATGTTTGTGGCGCCCATGCTGTTCGGGTATACTACTTTCCCGTCCTGGTTATTCCATCGTCTTTAAACCTAACTTCTCAGGTTCAGCATGACAACGAACTATATTTTTGTGACCGGCGGGGTCGTTTCCTCTCTGGGTAAAGGCATTGCCGCAGCCTCCCTCGCAGCTATTCTTGAAGCCCGTGGCCTCAACGTATCCATCATGAAACTCGATCCGTACATCAACGTCGATCCGGGTACCATGAGCCCTATTCAACATGGGGAAGTGTTCGTTACCGAAGACGGCGCTGAAACCGACCTGGATCTGGGTCACTACGAGCGTTTCATCCGTAACAAGATGAGCCGCCGCAACAACTTCACCACCGGCCGTATCTACTCTGACGTTCTGCGTAAAGAACGCCGTGGTGACTATCTTGGCGCGACCGTGCAGGTTATCCCGCACATCACCAACGCCATTAAAGAACGTATTCTGGAAGGCGGCGAAGGCCACGACGTGGTGCTGGTTGAAATCGGCGGCACCGTCGGTGACATCGAATCCCTGCCGTTCCTTGAAGCGATTCGCCAGATGGCGGTAGAAGTGGGCCGTGAGCACACGCTCTACATGCATCTGACGCTGGTGCCTTACATGGCCGCAGCCGGTGAAGTGAAAACCAAGCCGACTCAGCACTCCGTAAAAGAACTGCTTTCCATTGGTATCCAGCCAGACGTGCTGATCTGCCGTTCTGACCGCGTTGTACCGGCCAACGAACGTGCGAAGATTGCATTGTTCTGTAACGTTCCAGAGAAAGCGGTAATCTCTCTGAAAGACGTCGATTCTATCTATAAAATTCCAGGCCTGTTGAAATCCCAGGGGCTGGACGATTATATTTGTAAACGATTCAGCTTGAACGCGCCGGAAGCTAATCTGGCAGAATGGGAACAGGTTATCTATGAAGAAGCCAACCCAACGGGCGAAATCACTATCGGTATGGTCGGCAAGTACATTGAACTGCCGGATGCCTATAAGTCGGTGATTGAAGCGCTGAAACACGGCGGGTTGAAAAACCGTCTGACCGTGAACATCAAGCTGATTGATTCACAGGATGTTGAAACCCGTGGCGTTGAGCTGCTGAAAGGTCTGGATGCGATTCTGATCCCTGGCGGCTTCGGCTACCGCGGCGTTGAAGGCAAGATTGCCACCGCGCGCTATGCCCGTGAAAACAACATCCCGTACCTCGGCATTTGCCTGGGTATGCAGGTTGCGCTTATCGAGTTCGCCCGTAACGTGGCGGGCATGGATAACGCCAACTCCACTGAATTTGTGCCAGACTGTAAGTACCCTGTGGTGGCGTTGATCACCGAGTGGCGCGATGAAGAAGGCAATGTTGAAGTGCGCAGTGAGAAGAGCGATCTGGGCGGCACCATGCGCCTCGGCGGCCAGCAGTGCCAGCTGACCGACGGTAGCCTGGTTCGCCAGATGTACGGTGAGCCAACTATTGTTGAACGCCATCGCCATCGCTACGAAGTCAACAACATGCTGCTGAAACCGATTGAAGCAGCTGGTTTACGTGTTGCAGGTCGTTCCGGTGATGACCAACTGGTGGAAATCATCGAGGTGCCAAATCATCCATGGTTTGTTGCCTGCCAGTTCCACCCGGAATTCACTTCGACTCCGCGTGACGGGCACCCACTGTTTGCAGGCTTCGTGAAAGCCGCCGGTGAGTACCAGAAACGCCAGGCGAAGTAAGCAGAGTTAGAACGGCAACGCGCGACATTTTCGCGCGTTGTTTGTCTGGAGTTTTAGTTTAACGTTGTGACTTGAGGAAAACCTACTATGTCCAAAATTGTGAAAGTGATCGGTCGTGAAATCATCGACTCCCGCGGTAACCCGACTGTTGAAGCCGAAGTTCACCTGGAAGGCGGTTTCGTTGGTCTGGCAGCTGCACCATCAGGTGCTTCTACCGGTTCCCGTGAAGCTCTGGAACTGCGCGATGGCGACAAATCTCGTTTCATGGGTAAAGGCGTACTGAAAGCTGTTGCTGCGGTTAACGGCCCGATCGCTGAAGCTGTGCTTGGCAAAGATGCTAAAGACCAGGCTAACATCGATAAGATCATGATCGATCTGGATGGCACCGAGAACAAATCCAAGTTTGGCGCAAACGCCATTCTGGCTGTTTCCCTGGCTGCGGCTAAAGCTGCTGCTGCCTCTAAAGGCCTGCCGCTTTACGCTCACATCGCTGAACTGAACGGCACCCCAGGCAAATTCTCTATGCCTCTGCCAATGATGAACATCATCAACGGCGGCGAGCACGCTGACAACAACGTTGATATCCAGGAATTCATGATTCAGCCTGTTGGCGCGAAAACTCTGAAAGAAGCGGTACGTATCGGTTCTGAAGTGTTCCACAACCTGGCAAAAGTGCTGAAGTCCAAAGGCATGAACACTGCTGTGGGTGACGAAGGTGGCTACGCGCCTAACCTGGGTTCCAACGCAGAAGCGCTGGCTGTTATCGCTGAAGCGGTTAAAGCAGCAGGCTACGAGCTGGGCAAAGATGTTACCCTGGCAATGGACTGTGCAGCGTCTGAGTTCTACAAAGACGGCAAATACGTTCTGGCTGGCGAAGGCAACAAAGCGTTCACCTCTGAAGAGTTCACTCACTTCCTGGAAAACCTGACCAAAGATTACCCAATCGTTTCTATCGAAGACGGTCTGGACGAATCTGACTGGGCTGGTTTCGCATACCAGACCAAAGTGCTGGGCGACAAAATCCAGCTGGTTGGTGACGATCTGTTCGTAACCAACACCAAGATCCTGAAAGAAGGTATCGAAAAAGGCATCGTTAACTCCATCCTGATCAAATTCAACCAGATCGGTTCCCTGACCGAAACTCTGGCTGCGATCAAAATGGCGAAAGACGCTGGCTACACTGCGGTTATCTCTCACCGTTCTGGCGAAACCGAAGATGCGACCATCGCTGACCTGGCTGTGGGCACCGCTGCTGGCCAGATCAAAACCGGTTCCATGAGCCGTTCTGACCGTGTTGCTAAGTACAACCAGCTGATTCGTATCGAAGAAGCTCTGGCTGCACAGGGCACCCCAGCACCGTTCAACGGTCTGAAAGAAGTTAAAGGCCAGTAAGTTCTTACTGCTGCTTTAGACTTTGAAAAACCCGCTTCGGCGGGTTTTTTTTCGTCTTTGGTTTTTACGAAATGAACAAGGCCGGGATCTTACCGGCCTTCAGGCTGATGACAAACCTCATGCGGATAAAATTCTGCTTTTACAGCGAACGGATCACTTCGCGCAGCAGACGGACCCGAGGCTCGATACTGTTCAGCTCCAGATATTCGGAAGGGGAATGGAAACCCGCGCCGACAGGGCCAAACCCGTCCAGGGAAGGTACGCCCAGGGCCGCCGTGTGGTTGGCGTCTGAGCCGCCTCCCACCGCCTGCCAGCGCACTTCTACGTCGACAGCCTGACCGGCTTTTTCCACCAGCTTCATCAGTTTTTCCGTTTCAGCAGAAGGGGACATCGCGGGCGTTTGTGCCTGCTGTTCGACGATGGTTAACACATCAGGCTCGAACTGGCGGTGGCGGAACGACTGAACGGCCTCGTTAACCCGCAGATATTCGTCGTTATCATTGAAGCGGAGATCGACAATCATCTCCGCGCGATCCGCCACGATATTCGCCCCAACGCCGCCGGAAATCACGCCGGTGTTCAACGTGGTACCCTTCGTCGTATCGGCCAGATCGCTGATTGCCAGCACCGCGTGGGCGAGCGCTTTCACCGCAGAACGGCCTTTTTCCGGATCGTTGCCCGCATGGGCGGCTACGCCTTTAAAAGTCAGGCGGTAACGGGCCATGCCTTTTCTGGCTTTCACCAGAGAGCCGTCGGCTCTTGCCGCCTCGCATACCAGCACGCAGCGGCTGCGTTTTGCTATGCCGCCTATCCATTCGTGTGAATGGGCTGAACCCGTTTCTTCGTCCGGGTTCATGGCCACGGCGATAGCTAACCGATCAAGATCGGCTTTGTCCAGGCAGCGTAGAGCCCAAAGAATAGATAACAACCCGCTTTTCATGTCTGACACGCCTGGCCCATAGGCGCGGTCGCCTTCAATGCTGAAAGGGCGCTCTGAGACGGTTCCCGGCGGGAAGACGGTATCCATATGCCCCACCAGCAATACGTCGTACTGTGTGGCGTCAGGCTTATTCGTGGCGAACAAACCCGGCCCCACTTTGTTCCCCAGGTCGACGCTGTCGCAGTGCCAGTTTTCTGACAGATACCATTGCTGAAAGATACGGCTGACTTCTTCCACACCCGCAACGGTGGCGGTGCCGCAGTCGATATTCACGACGCTTTTTAACTCTTGAAGATACTGTTTCAGATCCATGGGTTACTCCAGAATAAGCACGCGCATGATCAGCATGGCGCAAAATGCGTTGAGTACGGAAAGGGCTATCATCAGAGGAATGCGTTTCGCCGGAATACCGACCACGCCGAGGATACGCCCGGCGTATTGCACCTGAGAGCCCATCAAATAGATGGCCGGTGCGAGAATCGCCAGGTGTTCGCCGCTGAGAATGCCTCTTTCAAACAGGCTGATAGCGACGCCTACGCCGCCGCCCATCGACATCCAGCCGCCGATGAGCACTGCAGCGGCTTCACCGGGCAGTCCAAAGAGTTTCATTACCGGGCCAAACAGCCACGCCATGCCCTGCAGCGCACCCGTCAGCTCAAGCGCATAGATAATAATGAATGCCATCAATACGTTAGGTAGCGTACTGGTTGTGGCGATGGTCCAGCCTTTGCGCGCGCCGGCAACAAAGACATCGGTGATCATCGGTTTTGCTGCATCAGCCATGTTGCGCCTCCGTTTTTGTTTTCCGTTCTGTGACGTTCAGGATCAGGCGCATCATGTTTGCCCCTACGATTTTCATCATGAACATCACGGCGACGCACATGCCGATAGAGCTTGGCACGGCCTGGCTGCCGTCAACGGCGATCAGCGTGAAGAGCACGGCCCCGGAAGAGAAAAAGTTGGTGATCATGGCGCCAGCGGAAAACTGGAACATAGTGAACACGGTTTTTTCTTTTTCGGTAATCTGGCCTTCATCGGCAAGCACGCGGGTGAGTGACGCGCCAACGTCGGTACTCTGCAGGCTGCCGATTAGCGCAAGGCCCGTGGCACCGGGCACGCCCATCAGGGGACGAAGGAGAGGGGTCAGCAGTTTTCTTGCGGCCCGCAGCGCGCCGTAGTGTTCCAGCACGTTAATCATGCCCAGCGCAAACATCACGGCGGGAATCAGGCCAAAAGCGAAGAGAAAACCGTCCATTGCGCCATACCCGCCGTTGCCGCGGAAGGCGCTTTTGGCAACATCCAGCGATTCTCCGGCCGGGTTAACGCCGCTGACCACTTTGCCAAAGGCGCCGTTTAGCGTGGTGAAGTCAAACACCCCGTACCAGTTTTTTCCGCCTAACAGGCCAGAAAAAAAGACCATCGCAAACAGCAGGCTAAACCAGGCGGCGGGCCCAACTCTTTGTTGTCCGGGAACAGAAGAATCATCCATTTATCATTTCCTTATGTAATTTCAGGGGGAAAGCCAGAGGGATGCTAGAAGTTAGCAATACGTGCTGTTATGACGACGATCAACATGAGGAACGAACGTTTAATCACCATAAGAAAGTTGAGAACTGGCACACAGTAACCGTGAGAATAGAGAATGTTTGCGCGACATGGGCATCAGGTATCGCCGTGGTGCAGCCGCTTTCGCATGATCTCCATCGCCAGTTCTGCGATAATTACTTTTTGTGACTATGACTGAGATGATTATGCAGTACCCGATTAACGAGATGTTCCAGACCCTGCAAGGGGAAGGCTATTTTACCGGCGTGCCCGCCATTTTTATTCGCCTGCAGGGTTGCCCGGTAGGCTGCGCCTGGTGCGATACCAAACATACCTGGGATAAGCTCGCGGATCGTGAAGTGTCGCTGTTCAGCATCCTGGCCAAAACTAAAGAAAGCGATAAATGGGGCGCGGCAAGCGCCGAAGATCTACTTACCGTGATTGGCCGCCAGGGCTATACCGCGAGGCATGTGGTGATTACCGGCGGTGAGCCGTGCATTCACGACCTCACGCCGCTGACAGATTTGCTCGAGAAAAACGGGTTTAGCTGCCAGATAGAAACCAGCGGCACGCATGAAGTGCGCTGCACGGCAAATACCTGGGTGACGGTTTCCCCGAAGGTGAACATGCGCGGCGGGTACGACATTCTCTCCCAGGCGCTGGAGCGCGCGGATGAAATTAAGCACCCGGTTGGGCGTATGCGTGACGTCGAAGCGCTGGACGAACTGCTGGCTACGTTGACGGATGAGAAAAGCCGCATCATCGCGTTGCAGCCTATTAGCCAAAAAGAGGACGCGACGCGTCTGTGCATCGAAACCTGCATCGCGCGCAACTGGCGCCTGTCGATGCAGACGCACAAGTATTTGAATATTGCCTGATGAGCAAAGCCGGGTGTAGCCATCACACCCGGCGTAAACCGTGAGTTAAGCGTTGGACCAGCTTTGAATCGAGTCCGTGTTATCTAACTCGCCGTGCATCACCTGATACGATTTTTTCAGAATCACGTCAGTGTGCTGCGTTAACTCCCTGAAAATGCCTTTGTTTAGCGCCTCATAGCGTTTAGCGTTGCTTTCAACGGGCATAAACACGTCTTTGACCCGCACCATTTTTTCGACGGCGGTTTCATAGCTGGTATACAGCCCCAGCCCGACGGCGGTGTTGATTGCCGCTCCCAGACTTGCGCAGCCGTTGATCGCGTTACGCCTGACCGGCAGGTTAAACACGTCGGCAAAGATCTGCATAAACAGGTCGCTGTTGGAGCCGCCGCCAGTGATGATCACATGTTTGGCAAAGTGGTCCATCTCATGGCACATATTGTCGTAGTTGTTTTTCAGCGTCAGGGCGATGCTTTCGAGGATCGAGCGGTAAATCCACGCGTAGTCCATGCTGGAATCAAAACCTATCATGATCCCACGCTTAAACGGTTCCCAGGGGTTGGTCAGCCAGTCCAGCACGGTCATTAAGCCGTTACAGCCCGGCGGCACCAGCGCGGCTTTCTTGTTCAATAACCCTTCCGGGGAAAGATTCTGCGCTTTGGCATCCTGAATCAACGACTCGCCCAGCATGTCCCGCAGCCAGCTTACCGTCCACATCCCTTTGCGGATGCCGTAGCCCTCATACAACAGCGTTTCAGGCACAGACGACATAATGGGCCAGTAGGCCACGGGGGCTTTTGGCAGCGTTTTGCCGTTCATCATCAGCGCGATATAGGTGCCGAGAGAAATCACTGCCGTTTCATCATCCAGCAGCCCGGCCCCAAGCGCTTCAACCGGCTTATCGCTGGTGGTACAAACGACCGGTAATCCGGCCGGGAAGCCCGTAGCCTTCGCTGCGTTTTCTGTGAGATGGCCAATGACCGTGCCCGGCATCTGAACATCAAACAGCATGGTGCGTGGAATATTAAATTTCTTCAGCACTTCGCCGTCGTCGCTCCATGACCACGTTTTGTAGTCCACCGGCCACTGGCCAAAATAGTTGGCGATATTGTCTTTGAACTCGCCGGTTAAGCGATGGGACAGGTAACCCGAGAATGAAGTCACCCAGGCCACATCAGGATTTGTGTGCTCGTAGGGGCGGGTGACGCGGGCATCCTGCCAGCTGATCAGCGGCGCAGCTGGGGTGCCGTCGGCCTTTAATAAGGCGCGACAGCAGCGTATGGAGCCGAGGCCAATCCCAACTATCGCACTTATGTCTCCTGTGAAGTGACTCATTAAATCCTGCCCGGCGCGGCACAGCGAGTCCCACAGATCGTCGTCAGGGTGTTCGGCGGTATCCGCGTCCGGCGTGTACATCGGCTGCAGCTGCCCCTTGCCTTCGCAGACGATATTACCTGCCAGATCGTACATCACGACTTTTGTACTCTGGCTTCCACCATCAATCCCAATGATGTATTGCTTCGACATTGCCTTTCTCCTTCAATTTTCCCTCATCACTCGCCCGTTGCGGCCAGCGATGCCAATTTTTCCTGTGCGATGTCGGCGGCGCGAATTTTGCGAATCAGCAAAAAGGCAAACACGATGACCATGCACAGTGCGGCTAATCCCATCAGCCACATGTTGCGGTAGGCTTCTTCTGCGGGCAGGGTGTCCTGCCAGTGGCCGACAAGCGGGTATACGAATACGTCCGGCAAGAAGCCGATGACCGAACAGATACCCACGGTGGTTCCCATAATATAGGGCGGCGTTCTCGCTTCGCCGGGGCAGGCCCAGTACAACCCGCGTGAGGCGTAACAGGTGAACCCCAGCAGCAAAATAAGCCCAATGCCCATCGCAACGGACTGAGGATTGGCGTTGGTCGCCAGCAGCGCTATTAGTGCGACTGCGCCAACAATAGAGAGCAACTGCACCACGCGAGTGGGCGATTTAATTCTGCTGTAGGTCGTAATAATGCCGCCCAGCGGGCCGCAAAAGGCGCGGAAGATTTTATTGATCACGATGCCCATGTAGCTGGCGGCCACCAGCGACATGCCGTACATCTCGGTCAGATAGTTGGTGGAATAGCTCAGGATGGCATAAATGGTGTAAACCCCGAAGATCACCATACTGCAGTACCAGGTGGTACTTATCCGTAAAACGGACAGAATATCTTTGAGCTGGAAGGCCGGTTTTTTGGCTGCCTGAGCACCTTCTGTGCGGCCGGTAAAGCCGTCGCTGACAAAGAACCAACACAGCACGCCAAGCGCAATATAAACGCCGCTGTAGATAAGAATAACGGCTTTAAGGCTGTTGGCATCTTCCGGCGCAAAGCGCGAAAACACCCACATGGTGAATACCGCCAGCGCCATCACGCCGACGCCGCGCAGGCCTTCCATCCAGCCCATAATTTTTCCCTGCTCGCTATGATCCCCCAGCAGGGAAGCCGCCTTAATGGAGACCGACCACAGCATCAGAATGGTGGTCACGGCGAAGGCGACCTGAATGACGATCATTACCCACAGCGGCGGATAGAAAGCCATCACAATCCCCAACAGGCCGGTGGCAATCATCGCCAGCGTCATCATTACGCGGTGAGAGAATTTATCAGCAATAATTCCACTCGGCGCATAAAGGATAATTGCGGTTATTCCGAAAGTACTCATAATTAAGCCTATTTCGGTATTGCTAAACCCCATAAATTTTGCCATGGGGATTTGGTAAATATACCTTAAATAAGCAAGGTCAAAACTTACACCACCACTGATACTTATTATTGCCAGCGTTAGCCAGCGACGAAAATTTGAATCACGCATGGTGTGCTCTCAGTAATCAGGATTGTTAAAGACAAAAAAAAGAGAAAAGTAACCAATCCCCTTTTAAGGGCTGATTACTTTTCTCATGGGCTCTAGTAATTGCGGAGATTATTAACATGCAGCGTGTTTTTTTAGTGTGAGAAATATCACGATATTGGTTTTCACGGCGAATAATTTAGCGATAGAACCCTCTTGTTAATGAGTTGTGATGTTGATCACACAACATGCCCCCACCGCTGTGATACTTATTTTAGCCAGTTACTAGAGACGATGAGAAAAGTAACTTCCCTTTCGGGGGGAGCTTGCTTTTCTCATTTTTTTTGCGTTTAAAAAATTTAAGGAGTTCATCATGTCGCTCAGCGCACTCAACGAATTCTCACTGGACTTCTTCTCGCTCAAGGGGAAGACGGCGATTGTCACCGGCGGTAACAGCGGGCTGGGGCAGGCCTTCGCCATGGCGCTGGCTAAGGCTGGCGCGAATGTGTTTATTCCAACGGTGGTGGAAGAGAAAGGCGAAACTCGTCAACTAATTGAACAACAAGGCGTAAAAGTGGCGTTTATGACCGTGGATATCACGGAGAAAGGTGCCCCGGCTCAGGTCATCGCCCAGTGCCTGGAAACCTTTGGTTCGGTGGATATTCTGGTCAACAACGCCGGGATCTGTAAGCTCAACAAGGTGCTGGATTTCGGCCGCGCCGACTGGGACCCGATGATCAACATCAACCTGACCGCGGCGTTCGAATTAAGTCACGAGGCGGCCAAAGTGATGATTCCGCAAAAGCACGGAAAAATTATTAATATCTGTTCGCTATTTTCTTATCTTGGCGGCCAATGGTCTCCGGCTTATTCCGCCACAAAACACGCGCTGGCCGGTTTAACGAAAGCGTATTGCGATGAATTAGGCCAATATAATATTCAGGTGAACGGTATTGCGCCTGGTTATTATGCCACCGATATTACTACCGAAACGCGTAAAAACCCGGAAACCAACAAGCGCGTACTGGATCATATTCCAGCCAACCGCTGGGGTGAAACGCAGGATCTTATGGGGGCAATGGTTTATTTATCCAGCCGTGCTTCAGATTATGTTAATGGCCATTTGTTAGTCGTTGATGGTGGTTATTTAGTCAGGTAGTTTTCGCAGGGTGGTTCCTGCTTTCTCTTATTTATATCCGTATTCCCTTATTTGTCAGGAAGGAGTTGTCATGTCTTTATCTCGCGAAGCAATTGTGGATCAATTAAAAGAAATCGTTGGTCCACAGCAGGTTATTACCGATGAAAAAGTATTACAGAAAAACAGTATCGACCGGTTCAGAAAATATGCGGATATTCATGGCGTGTACACTCAGCCGCTGCCGGCCGCGGTAGTGAAACTGCAGAACACTGAGCAAGTCTCCAGCGTACTGGCGTTTCTCAACAGCAACCACATCACCTGTATCCCGCGAACCGGCGCTTCCGCAACGGAAGGCGGCCTGGAAGCGGTGGTGAAAAACTCCGTGGTGCTGGATGGCTCGGGGCTGAACAAGATTGTCGATATCGACATTGAAAACATGCAGGCCACCGCCCAGTGCGGCGTGCCGCTGGAAGTGCTGGAAGACGCCCTGCGTGAAAAAGGCTACACCACCGGCCACTCGCCGCAGTCCAAACCGCTGGCACAAATGGGCGGCCTTGTGGCAACCCGCAGCATCGGCCAGTTCTCAACCCTGTACGGGGCGATTGAGGACATGGTGGTTGGTCTGGAAGCCGTGTTCCCGGACGGCAGCATCACGCGCATTAAAAACGTGCCGCGCCGTGCCGCTGGCCCGGACATTCGCCACGTGATCATCGGCAACGAAGGGGCGCTCTGCTACATCACCGAAGTAACGGTAAAAATCTTCAAGTACATGCCGGAAAACAACCTGTTCTACGGCTACATCCTCGACAACATGAAGACCGGGTTCAACATCCTGCGTGAAGTGATGGTGGAAGGCTACCGTCCGTCGATTGCCCGCCTGTATGACGCCGAAGATGGCACCCAGCACTTCACCCATTTTGCCGACGGCAAATGCGTGCTGATCTTTATGGCAGAAGGCTCTAAGCGCCTGGCTGAAGCGACCGGCGCGGGCATCGAAGAAATTGTTGCCCGCCACCCGGAATGCAAGAAAGTGGACAGCAAGCTCATCGAAACCTGGTTCAACAACCTGAACTGGGGGCCAGATAAAGTGGCCGCCGAACGTGTGCAGATCCTGAAAACCGGCAACATGGGCTTTACCACGGAAGTTTCTGGCAGCTGGAGCTGCATTAATGAGATTTACCACAATGTGATCGAGCGCATTCGCAACGAGTTCCCACATGCGGGTGATATCACTATGCTGGGCGGCCACTCTTCCCACAGCTACATCAACGGCACCAACATGTACTTTGTGTACGACTACAACGTGGTGGGCTGCAAGCCGGAAGAGGAGATCGACAAGTACCACAACCCGCTGAACAAAATCATCGTGGAAGAGACGATTCGCCTCGGCGGCTCGATGGTGCACCACCACGGGATCGGCAAGCACCGCGTGCACTGGTCCAGGCTGGAGCACGGCACCGCCTGGCCAATCATGCAGGGCCTGAAAGATCAGTACGATCCGAACGGCATCATGAACACCGGCACGATTTGGCCGATTGAAAAATAATCGCACATAACCGCACGGGTCGGCTCTCAGGAGCCGACCTCTTCATTTACGGATCGACAAAGGAATCAGTATGCACGCCGAACCGGTTCGTATGGATGACCTGCCGCTTAATCGCTTTCATTTACGCATTGCCGGGCTGACCTTCGGCGCTCACTTGACGGACGGCTACGTGCTCGGCGTAATTGGCTTTGCGCTGGTGATGATTGCGCCGCAAATGAGCCTGACGCCGCTTCAGGAAGGATTAGTGGGCGGCTCGGCGCTGTTTGGGCTGTTTCTGGGCAGCCTGGTGCTGGGCTGGATCTCCGATCATATTGGTCGTCAGAAAATCTTTAACTTCAGCTTCGTGCTCATCACACTGGCCTCCTTTTTACAATTTTTCGTTAGTAACGTAGAGCAGTTGATTCTGCTGCGGGTGCTGATTGGCATCGGGCTGGGCGGCGACTACTCCGTGGGCCACACCATGTTGGCCGAATTTGCCCCGCGCAAACATCGTGGCGTGTTGCTCGGCGCTTTTAGTGTGGTCTGGACGCTGGGTTATGTGCTGGCGAGCCTCATTGGGCATCAGCTAGTGGAGAGCGGGCCGGAAGCCTGGCGCTGGCTGCTGGCGTCGGCCGCGTTGCCTGCGTTGTTAATCACTTTCTTGCGCTGGGGCACCCCGGAATCTCCTCGTTGGCTGCTTCGCCAGGGGCGGGTGTCCGAAGCGCATCAGATTGTGCGCCGCTGCTTCGGCGAACATGTTGTTATTAGCGATGAGATTGCGGTGCCAACTTCCCGCCATCTCCGCACGTTGTTTTCCGGGCAATACTGGCGGCGTACCGCGTTTAATAGCCTGTTCTTTGTTTGCCTGGTGATCCCGTGGTTTGCGATTTATACCTGGCTGCCGTCCATTACCGGGCTGCTGGGTATGCAGGATGGCCTGACCGCCAGCCTGTTGCTGAATGTGGTGCTGGTGGTGGGCGCGATCGCGGGCCTGGTGCTGACCCACCGCTGCTCAAGACGCGGCTTCCTGATCGGCGGTTTTCTGGTGCTGTTCTTCAGCCTTACCGCACTGGCGCTGGTGCCGGAACAACACGGCACCCTCATCCTGCTGCTGTTCTTTGTTTTTACGCTGACCATTTCGGCGGTCAGCAACCTGGTCGGCGTTCTCCCCGCTGAGAGTTTCCCGACGGATATTCGCTCGCTGGGCGTAGGGTTTGCGACGTCGATGAGCCGCCTGGGTTCGGCAATTAGCACCGGACTGCTGCCGGTGGCGCTGGTCTCCTTCGGGGTGCAAAACACCATGCTGTTGCTGAGCGCGGTTCTGATGCTGGGCCTGCTGGTTTCCGTCTTCTGGGCGCCGGAAACGCGAAACATGAGCCTTGTGGCCGCGTCCGGGAATAAAGAGCAGCCGCCGGGGGTGAATCATGAACATTCTGTTAGCCTTTAAGGCCGAGCCAGACCTCGCCATGCTGGCGGAAAAAGACTGGCTGACCGCCGGACAGGGCAGCCTGGACACCTCGATAACGCGCCCTTGTCTGGGAGAAGATGAGGCGGCTGCCGCGGAGATACTGCTGCGTCAGGCTGAAGGCTTAAACCTTACCGCCTTAAGCATTGGTCACGAGCGGGCGGACAGCTTTCTTCGCCAGTTCAAAGCGCTGGGGTTCCTGCGAGCCGTTCGGCTGCAGCCGGATGACGAGCTGACTTTTTCTCCCGCCTCAGTGGCTGCCTTGCTGGCCGCATGGCAGCAGCAACATTCTCAATCTCTGGTGGTCATGGGCTCACGCAGCGCCGAAGGCAACAGCGGCCAGACGGGGTTTTACCTCGCCGAACAGCTGGGCTGGCCGTGTTTCACTCAGGTCTATGATTTCACGCTCGATGCTGAACGGCAGCAGCTTTGCCTGAAACAGCGGCACGGCGCAGGAAAACGCAGCCTGACCGTGCGGCTGCCTGCGGTGCTGATGATTGAAAGCCGTGGCGATTACTGCCTGAGAACGCCTGGCCTGCGACAAAAGCTGGCGGTGAAAGCTTCGGATGTTGAGGTCTTGCCAGTGAAAGTCCCTGGTCATGAGGAGGCATTCTCTCCTCTGGTCGGGCTGGATCACCCTCAGCGGCAGCGCGGCGGCTTAATTATTCAGGGCAGCGATGTGCGCGAAAAGGTCCGCAGCCTCTACTGTGACTGGCTACGTAAAAGGATGAAATCATGAAAATTGCCCTGGTTTTGCCTGAAGCGAGGCAAGCGTCGGCGCTCAGTGAGATAGGGCATTTCATTGCGTGCAGTGAAATGGCACCAGAACATGTCGAAGCCTGGCTGCTGCCGGAGAGTGAATTCAGCGAGCCGCTGCTGGAGGGGTTGTATACCCATTTTGTGTCTGCCCCAGTAGACATGCTGTTATTCCCTTCTGGCTGGCAGGGCGCGGAGCTTGCCACCCGGCTGGCTCACCGGCTGCAAGGGGAGGCGTGGAGCGCGATTAACGACGCGGATTTTGCCCGGCAGGTGGTGCGCAAAAACGCCTATGGCGGCGCGCTGGTGGCTGAGCTTCAACTGCACAATAAGCCCTGGTGCCTGAGCGTAGCCGCCGCGCCGGGAGCCAAACCCTGGCAACCGGAGATCGAGTATGTACCGATTCCCGTGGCAGCACAGAAGCCCGCCTGGCTGCTTGAATCCCGGGCAATTGCCGATGAAGCCGAATCCGGCCTGGCCGATGCCAGGCTTGTGCTGGCGGTGGGACGGGGAGTTGGCAGCCCTCAAGCCATGGCGCAGGTAGAGGAGATTGCCTGCTGTCTGGGCATGGAAACCGGCGCCAGCCGCGAAGCGGTGATGCACGCCTGGTGCAGCATGGACAAACTGCTGGGGATGTCCGGTACCCAGGTTGCCGCAGACGTTTGTATTGCGGCAGGTGTCTCCGGCGCACCGGCCTTTATCAGCGGTATTGCCCACAGCCGGTTCATTGTTGCCATCAACAACGATCCGCAGGCGGCGATTTTCCGCCACGCCGATGTGGGGATCGTCGATGACCTGCTGCCGGTGCTAACCGAGCTGCAAACCTGTGTCAGGGAAGATATTTAGCCAACTGCCAGACGCCGGTATTGGTGGTGGAGATAGCCAACGCCCCGGCGCTGAGTGCGTTGTTGGCGTCCTCTGCGTCGCACACCAGGCCACCGGCAATCACCGGCAGGTCGATTTTTTCTGTGACCCATTTCATCACTTTCGGCATACATCCCGGCAGGATCTCGATGCAGTCCGGGTTCGACTGGGCCACCTGTTTATCGATGTTGTGGTAAGAGATGGAATCGACGATAAACAGCCGGTGAATGGCAAAGAACCCCTGCGCCCTGGCCGCTTTCACCATTGGCGCTTTGGTACTGATCACGCCGTCGGCCTGGGTCACCAGTTTCAGAAAGTTAATCACAATCTCTTTATTCGATGTCCCTTCCAGTAAATCGACGTGCACCAGCGCGTATTTATTCGCCTTCTTAATTTGCTGCACGATGCCGGTAATGGTGCAGATATTGCCGTACAGCACGGAAATCACCTGGCAGTCGGATTCCAGCGCCAGCTGCAGGCTCTGGTTATCTTTTACCGCTGCAATCAGCGGGTGTTGCTTGAGTAGGGACATCAGGGACACAGCTTGGACTCCATTAACCAAAGCGTAATTGGATGCCGCAGCCTGCGGGCGGGTAGTGCCAGCGGCTGAGGGTTTGTTCGTCGCACAGCAGGCGGCAGGTGCCGCACTCCAGGCAGCCGGCGGTATCAATGTGCAGGCTGCCGTCTTCTTTCTGTCGGTATAGCCCGGCGGGGCAGGCTCGTACCAGCAGAGTAAGCTGTTCGATATCGGGATCATCTGCGGGGACAATGTGTGGTTTCTCCGCAGGTTGCCAGGCGTTTCTGGCCAGTTTCTCATGCAGGTTCACAGGCTGCGCCCTCCGCGAAAAATGTCTTTAACCAGTCTGGAAATACCCGTTTTGCGGGCATGTTTCCACAGCAGGCTGCTGAGCCGTGGCGGCGGTGAATGCTGGGGATCAAAGATATCACGCTGCAGCTCAGCCAGCAGGTGCGGATAGTCCTGAAACAGCCCCGGCGTTTGTAAAAAATCAGGCATTTTGCGATAGCGCTCCAGCACCGCCCACAGCGAAGTGCACGCCAACTGGTGGCGGTACGCCTGATGAAGATCGACACTGATATTTTCTTGTAGCGCTTGAATCAGCGTTTGCGCCGCCGCTTTTGCCGAAAGCGCCGCCAA
The DNA here is from genome assembly GCF_050847315.1 of Enterobacter sp. TMH.L2. NCBI lineage: Bacteria > Pseudomonadati > Pseudomonadota > Gammaproteobacteria > Enterobacterales > Enterobacteriaceae > Enterobacter > Enterobacter sp. TMH.L2. Next base: position 788,499 of record NZ_CP193791.1, read on the forward strand.
ATCCATGCCGCGCACGGTGAAACCGGTATTGATACAGAAACGGGCGCTGTCGCCCACCAGCAAATAGCCGGGGCCGGCCAGGCGCTCGGGAAGCCCGTTCAGGCCACATTCAGGAATCAGATGCGCGCCGTATTCCACCAGCTCGGCACGGCGCAGAAGCGGGCGCAGCGTCGGGTGCTGCTTGAAGTTTTCCAGCAGATCGGGAAGCGAAGCAGAGGCAGCCCGAATTGAAGATAGCGGGCAGACAATGCCGACAGACAGCGTATCTAGATTGGTATAGAGGAACCCGCCCGCAGGCTGTTCACCGCAGATGCCGCCGGTGAACAGCCAGGCGGCACCGGCGTTACCTTCAAGCGAGAAGCGGTTCTCGAGATCTTCTTTCGGTAGCGCCAGCATTTCTTTCACGCCAACGGCAACGCTGTGCTCGGGTAACTTGTGCAACAGCTTGTGCTGTTCCGCCAGAAGGGTATTGGCCCCTTCGGCGATAACCACGGCTTTGGCGCTCAGCACTTCGCCTTCGATCACCACGCCGCTCACCGCGCCGCTTTCAACATGCAGGCTATCGACCTGAGTCGCCGTCAGGCACTGCGCGCCCGCTTGTTCAGCCTGCTGGAACAGCCACGGATCCAGCCGGGCACGCAGCACGCTGTATGACGCTGCCGAAGGGTGCTGGAAACTCAACGTCGTGGACGTTTCTGCCGTCAGCGCGGAGAGTTTTTCATGGGTGATACAGCGTTCGAGTGGTGCGGCGCGAGAAAAATCAGGAAAGAGGGCATCAAACGCGGCGGTGTAAAGCCTGCCGCCCGACAGGTTTTTGCCTCCCGGCTGAGTTGCCCGCTCAACAAGCAGAACATTTAGCCCGGCGCGCGCGCACTCTACCGCGCAGCAGGAGCCTGCGATCCCCGCGCCAACGACGATAATATCGAAATCTGTAGTGGCCATCCCGTGCACCTTTTAGTTGCGACGTCGCAGCTTACCAAAGTGGGATGAAAATTAGCTTGATGGGGGACGCAGAGAGGAAAAGTCCGGAGTGATTTCCGGACTTTTTTTAGCTTATTCGCCGCGGTAGACGCAGCCTGCGGTGCAGGTTTCTTTGATCATCACCGCGCTCAGCAGCGGCACAACAGGTTTCATCTGATCCCAAATCCATTTCGCCAGCACTTCGCTGGTGGGGTTTTCAAGCCCTGGGATATCGTTCAGATAATAGTGATCGAGGCGATCGTAGGTTGGCTTAAACGCGGCTTTCAGCTCGGAGAAGTCCATGATCCAACCGGTATAAGGATCTACCTCGCCGGTGATTTCCAGGCGCACCATAAAGGAGTGGCCATGCAGGCGACCGCATTTGTGACCTTCCGGGACGTGCGGCAGGCGGTGGGCGGCTTCGAAGGTAAAATCTTTAAACAGGGTGGTGGACATCATTCGACTCTCTGGAATTCAAAAAACCGCCGCATGATAGCGGAATGGACTATTTTTCGCATTAACTAAACGGCGCATTGCCCTGCAGCATGGTGTAAATAGCGGTGAATGCGCTGAAATCTTATATTCATCAGGTAGTTAGGTAATCACTTTTAACACTATGATTTACCTGAAAAAACGATTAGTCGTTTTAGTTATTTATTATTTCCATCCCTTCTTTAATTGTTGATAACCTGCTGGTTAACCTTGACTCATTACAGTCTGTAAGCCCTTTTTTGCCCTTTGCTACTGGAAGCTAAATACGTATGACTTCTCAGGTTCCACCGAGCGCTTTGCTGCCGTTAACGCCGGACCAGCTGGCACGCCTTCAGGCGGCGACCACTGATTTTTCAACCACTCAGCTGGCCTGGTTATCCGGTTATTTCTGGGGAATGATTAACCAGCAGCCTGGTGCTGTCGCGGCGGCTCCGGCCCCTGCGGCAGAAGTCCCAGTGATTACGCTAATTTCCGCGTCGCAGACCGGCAACGCACGCCGCGTGAGTGAGCAGCTGCGGGACGACCTGCTGGCGGCGAAGCTGAACGTCAATCTGGTGAACGCGGGCGACTACAAATTCAAACAAATTGCCCAGGAAAAACTGCTGATTGTCGTCAGTTCCACGCAAGGGGAAGGGGAGCCGCCTGAAGAGGCCGTGGCCCTGCACAAATTCCTGTTCTCGAAAAAAGCACCGAAGTTGAACGGCACCGCGTTTGCCGTCTTTGGCCTCGGTGACAGCTCGTATGAATTCTTCTGCCAGTCAGGCAAAGACTTCGACAGTAAACTGGCTGAATTAGGCGGCGAGCGCCTGTTGGATCGCGTTGATACCGACGTAGAGTACCAGCCTGCCGCCCAGGCATGGCGCAGCCAAATCGTTGAACTGCTGAAATCCCGCGTCCCGGCCGAAACACCGGCTCAGGCTGCCGCGACGGCCACGGGCGTGAGCAACGAAATCTTCACCAGCCCTTACAGCAAAGAATCACCGTTGACCGCCACGCTTGCGGTGAACCAGAAAATTACCGGCCGTGACTCCGATAAAGACGTGCGCCATATCGAAATCGATCTTGGCGACTCCGGCATGCGCTATCAGCCGGGCGATGCGCTTGGCGTCTGGTATCAGAACGATCCGGCGCTGGTGAAAGAGCTGACGGATCTGCTATGGCTGAAAGGCGATGAAAGCGTCACCGTCGATGGCAAAACGCTGCCGTTAAGCGAAGCGCTGCAGTGGCACTTCGAGCTGACGGTCAACACCGGCAATATCGTTGAAAACTACGCCCAGCTGACCCGCAACACGGCGCTGCTGGAGCTGGTGGGCGATAAAGCCAAATTACAGCATTACGCGCAGACCACGCCGATTGTGGACATGGTGCGCTACGCCCCGGCAGAGCTGACGGCTGAACAGCTGACTGGCCTGCTGCGTCCGCTCACACCGCGCCTTTATTCTATTGCCTCTTCGCAGGCGGAAGCTGAAACCGAAGTCCACATTACCGTGGGCGCGGTGCGCTATGACATCGAAGGCCGTGCCCGCAGCGGTGGCGCTTCAGGTTTCCTGGCCGACCGCCTTGAGGAAGATGGCGAAGTGCGCGTGTTCATTGAACATAACGATAACTTCCGCTTACCGGCCAACCCTGAAACCCCGGTCATTATGATTGGCCCCGGCACCGGCATCGCCCCGTTCCGCGCCTTTATTCAGCAGCGCGACAGCGACGGCGCTGGCGGCAAGAACTGGCTGTTCTTTGGCAACCCGCACTTTACCGAAGATTTCCTTTATCAGGTGGAATGGCAGCGCTACGTCAAAGACGGCCTGCTGACGAACATCGATTTAGTCTGGTCCCGTGACCAGCAGCATAAAATATACGTACAAGACAAACTGCGCGAGAAAGGCGCGGAACTGTGGCGCTGGATTCAGGAAGGTGCCCACATTTACGTCTGCGGCGACGCCAACCGTATGGCGAAGGACGTTGAGCAGGCGTTACTGGAAGTGGTTGCCGTCCACGGTGGCATGGACACCGAAGCGGCAGATGAATTTTTAAGTGAGCTGCGCGTTGAGCGCCGTTATCAGCGAGATGTCTACTAATGAGTGAAAAACACCCTGGCCCTCTGGTGGTCGAAGGCAAACTGGTCGACGCCGAACGCCTGAAGCGCGACAGCGATTTTCTGCGCGGCACCATTAAAGAAGATCTGCAGGATGGCCTGACCGGCGGTTTCAACGGCGACAACTTCCTGCTGATCCGCTTCCACGGCATGTATCAGCAGGATGACCGTGATATTCGAGCCGAACGCGCTGAGCAGAAGCTGGAGCCGCGTCACGCGATGATGCTCCGCTGTCGCCTGCCGGGGGGGATTATCACCACCCAGCAGTGGCAGGCTATTGATAAGTTCGCCGAAGATAAGACTATCTACGGCAGCATTCGCCTGACCAACCGCCAGACGTTCCAGTTCCACGGCATTCTGAAGAAGAACGTCAAGCCCGCGCATGAAATGCTGCACGAGGTGGGCCTGGACGCGCTGGCGACGGCCAACGACGTGAACCGTAACGTGCTGTGTACTTCTAACCCGGTAGAGTCTGAGCTGCATCAGGAAGCCTACGAATGGGCGAAAAAGCTCTCTGAGCACCTGCTGCCGCGCACCCGCGCCTACGCCGAGATTTGGTGGGACAAAGAAAAAGTCGCCACCACCGACGAAGAGCCGATTCTGGGGCCGACCTATCTGCCGCGTAAGTTTAAAACTACGGTAGTGATCCCGCCGCAGAACGACGTGGATCTGCACGCCAACGATATGAACTTCATCGCGATTGCGGAAAACGGCAAGCTGGTTGGCTTCAACCTGCTGGTCGGCGGTGGCTTGTCCATCGAGCACGGGAATAAAAATACCTATGCCCGCACGGCAAGCGAATTCGGCTACATTCCGCTGGAGCATACTCTGGCGGTAGCGGAAGCGGTGGTGACAACCCAGCGCGACTGGGGAAACCGTACCGACCGTAAAAATGCTAAAACCAAATATACCCTTGAGCGCGTTGGCGTTGACGTGTTTAAGGCGGAAGTTGAGCGCCGCGCTGGCATCAAGTTTGAGCCAACCCGCGCATACGAATTTACCGGCCGCGGCGATCGTATTGGCTGGGTGAAGGGCATTGACGACAAATGGCACCTGACGCTGTTTATCGAAAATGGCCGCATCCTGGATTACCCTGGGCGACCGCTGAAAACCGGTCTGCTGGAGATAGCCAGGATCCACAAAGGTGATTTCCGCCTGACGGCAAACCAGAACCTGATCGTCGCCGGTGTGCCGGAAAGCGAAAAGGCTAAAATTGAGAAGTTGGCAACCGAGTCTGGCTTGATGAATGCGGTTACGCCGCAGCGTGAGAACTCAATGGCCTGCGTGGCGTTCCCGACCTGCCCGCTGGCGATGGCGGAAGCCGAACGCTTCCTGCCGGAGTTTGTCACCAAAGTTGAGCAGGTGATGGATAAACACAAAGTGCCGGATGAGCACATTGTGATGCGTGTTACCGGCTGCCCGAACGGCTGTGGCCGCGCGATGCTGGCCGAAATTGGCCTCGTGGGGAAAGCGCCAGGGCGCTACAACCTGCACATTGGCGGCAACCGTATCGGGACGCGTATTCCGCGCATGTATCGCGAAAATATCACCGAGCCAGAGATCCTCAGCTCGATTGATGAGCTGGTGGGCCGCTGGGCGAAAGAACGTGAGACCGACGAAGGCTTTGGTGATTTTACCGTACGCGCTGGGATTATTCGCCTGGTGCTCGATCCGGCCAGGGATTTGTGGGACTAGTTTTTTCCCCTCACCCTAACCCTCTCCCCAAAGGGGAGAGGGGATTAGCATAACGATTGCCTGGCTTCGCTTCCCCCTCTCCCTTCCAGGGAGAGGGCCGGGGTAAGGGTCATTGATTACTAAGTGAGGCACGTATGTCCGTACTTGATTTAAACGAACTGAACACCCTTCCTAAAGTCGAACGCGTCATGGCGCTCGCCGAAGTCAACGCTCAGCTGGAAAAACTTAGCGCGCAGCAGCGCGTGACCTGGGCGCTGGAAAATCTGCCTGGGGAATTTGTGCTCTCGTCCAGCTTCGGCATTCAGGCCGCCGTGTGTCTGCATCTGGTCACGCAGCAGCGCCCCGATATCCCGGTGATCCTGACCGATACCGGCTATCTGTTCCCGGAAACCTACCAGTTTATCGACGAGCTTACCGACAAGCTGAAGCTGAATTTGCAGGTGTTCCGCGCGACCGAAAGCCCGGCCTGGCAGGAAGCGCGTTACGGCAAACTGTGGGAGCAGGGCGTGGAGGGCATTGAGCGCTACAACGACATCAACAAAGTTGAGCCGATGAACCGCGCGCTGAAAACGCTGGAGGCGCAAACCTGGTTTGCTGGCCTGCGTCGTGAACAGTCCGGCAGCCGCGCCAATTTGCCGGTGCTGGCCGTACAGCGTGAAGTCTTTAAAATTCTGCCGATCATCGACTGGGATAACCGCACGGTTTACCAGTACCTGACCGAGCACGGGCTGAAGTACCATCCGCTCTGGGATCAGGGCTATTTGTCCGTCGGCGATACCCACACCACCCGTAAATGGGAACCTGGCATGGCAGAAGAAGAGACGCGCTTCTTTGGCCTCAAACGCGAGTGCGGTTTGCACGAATAAATACCCCCTCGCCATTGCGGCGAGGGGAAAATCACTTCCCGGCCTTCGCCAACTCTTTCACCAGCGGGAGCAGAATACGCACCGTGTCATGGCTGCGGCGCTTAATTCTGCCCGGCAGCGCTTTATCCAGATACTCGAGGTTGTCGAGCGTGGCGTTATGCCAGCTGGTACCGTCTGGAAATGCCTTGTTTTTACTGCGCTGCTGATAACCGTCTTTCGCCCCAAGCGTCCAGTTGGTGGCTTCCACGGACAGCACCGGGATCCCGGCCTTGTCGAATGGTTCAGCATCGCCACAGCAGCCGGTGCCTTTCGGGTATTTCGTATTCAGTCCCGGATTGCTGGTGGCCTGAATCCCAGCGCGATGAGCCAGCGTCAGCGCGCGATCGCGGGTCAGTTTACGCACGGCCGCAGGCGTTGATGCCCCGCTATTGAAGTAGAGCTTATCGCCAACGATCAGGCTGTCCAGGTTGATCACCAGCAGCGTGTTGGCCTGCTCCGCTTTGCTCATGCGCTCCAGAATATTTTTCGCACCCAGGGAGCCAATTTCTTCTCCACTGGTGGCAATAAAGCGGATGCCGTAGCGGGTAGGAATATCTTTCAGGCGCTCGGCCAGCTCCAGCATGACGCCAAGGCCGGAAGCATTATCGTCCACGCCCTGCAGCGTGAGGCCGCCGAGATTATTGTCCACGTCTTTATCATTGAGCGGCGTATAGGTGTCCAGATGCGCCATGATAATAATTTGCTGCGGTAGTTTACCTTCACGGGCGGCAATCACGCTGCTGGTAGTGACGTTATGCCAGGTCTGATGTCCCGCTTTCGTGGTGTAGATATAGCGGGTATTAAACTGGCGAATATCGCTCTGGTATCCCCAGCTTTTAAACTGCTGCTGAATATAATCTGCGGCCAGCATTTCGGCAGGGCTGCCGGTCATTCGGCCCGGAAAATAAGTCGCGATATGGCGGGTTTGCTGGTCGGCAAGGTCGCCCTGCTGCGTGACCTTCGCCACTGCGGGAAAGCTAAAGCACGCGCCCAGCGCCAGGCAAATCACCGAGCGGCGCAATGCGGAAAACATAGTACGTCCTTATTCATCTTTATTAGTCGGAAATTTTAAGCGCCGTTAGTATGAAACTGTGAGCCAGGTTAAACAATTTCATTTGCTCTTAAACCCGCGAAAAAACGACTGGTTAAGCACATTTTGTCGTTAGCTTTGCCGTGGCGTTATTCTTTTCGGGAACTAGTCATTCCAATTCGTAATTTCATAACAAATAAGCCCAAGACTTATAGTCCCCTTAGATTAAATCTCAAGCGGCTGCGATGAACGGCCGCGGCGCATCTGCTTAAGGGAAGGTTATGGACCAAAAACGACTCACTCACTTGCGGCAACTGGAAGCTGAAAGCATCCATATTATCCGTGAGGTCGCTGCCGAATTTTCTAATCCGGTGATGATGTATTCCATTGGGAAAGACTCTTCGGTCATGCTCCATTTGGCCCGTAAAGCTTTCTACCCAGGTACGCTGCCGTTCCCGCTGCTGCACGTTGATACCGGCTGGAAATTCCGCGAAATGTACGAATTCCGTGACCGCACGGCGAAAGCCTACGGCTGCGATCTTATCGTACACCGCAATCCTGAAGGTGTAGCGATGGGTATTAACCCGTTCGTTCACGGGAGCGCCAAGCATACCGATATCATGAAAACCGAAGGGCTTAAGCAGGCGCTGAATAAATACGGTTTTGATGCTGCCTTTGGCGGCGCGCGCCGCGATGAAGAGAAATCCCGTGCGAAAGAGCGTATTTACTCTTTCCGCGATCGCTTCCATCGCTGGGACCCAAAAAACCAGCGGCCTGAGCTGTGGCATAACTACAACGGCCAGATAAATAAAGGCGAAAGTATTCGCGTGTTCCCACTCTCTAACTGGACCGAACTGGATATCTGGCAGTACATCTACCTGGAAAATATCGACATCGTTCCGCTGTATCTGGCGGCACCGCGTCCCGTGCTGGAGCGCGACGGTATGCTGATAATGATTGACGACGATCGTATCGATTTGCAGCCGGGTGAAGTGATTGAACAACGTATGGTGCGCTTCCGTACCCTGGGCTGCTGGCCGCTGACCGGCGCGGTGGAGTCAACCGCACAGACGCTGCCGGAGATCATCGAAGAGATGCTGGTTTCCACTACCAGTGAACGCCAGGGACGCATGATTGACCGCGACCAGGCCGGCTCGATGGAGCTGAAAAAACGCCAGGGTTATTTCTAAGGAGCCGCCAGATGAACACCACTATTGCACAACAAATCGCTGATGAAGGCGGCGTCGAAGCCTACCTGCACGCCCAGCAGCACAAAAGCCTGCTGCGCTTTTTGACCTGCGGCAGCGTCGATGACGGTAAAAGCACCCTGATTGGCCGCCTGCTGCACGACACACGCCAGATTTATGAAGATCAGCTCTCGTCGTTGCATACCGACAGCAAACGTCACGGCACGCAGGGCGAGAAGCTCGACTTAGCGTTGCTGGTGGATGGCCTGCAGGCCGAGCGCGAGCAGGGCATTACCATCGACGTGGCCTACCGCTATTTCTCCACCGAGAAACGCAAATTCATTATTGCCGACACGCCGGGGCACGAACAGTACACCCGTAATATGGCGACCGGGGCCTCAACCTGCGACCTGGCGATCCTGCTGATCGACGCCCGCAAAGGTGTGCTGGATCAAACCCGTCGGCACAGCTTTATCTCCACGCTGCTGGGGATCAAACATCTGGTGGTGGCGATCAACAAGATGGATCTGGTGGCGTTCAGCGAGCAGACCTTCGAGCAGATCAAGCAGGATTACCTGACCTTTGCTCAACAGCTGCCGGCGGACCTGGATATCCGTTTTGTGCCGCTTTCCGCGCTGGAAGGGGATAACGTCGCCAGCGCCAGCGCTCAAATGCCGTGGTACAGCGGCCCGACGCTGCTAGAAGTGCTGGAAACGGTAGAGATTATTCGCGGCGTGGAGCAGCAGCCAATGCGCTTTCCGGTGCAGTACGTGAACCGCCCTAATCTCGACTTCCGCGGCTATGCGGGGACGCTCGCTTCCGGCACCGTTAGCGTAGGCCAGCGCGTCAAAGTGCTGCCGTCTGGCGTGGAATCAAGCATCGCCCGAATCGTGACTTTTGATGGAGATTTGCAACAAGCCGGCGCGGGGGAAGCGATTACCCTGGTGCTGAAAGACGAAATCGACATCAGCCGGGGCGATCTGCTGGTGGAAGCGACTGAATCGCTGGCCGCGGTGCAGAGCGCGAAAGTGGATGTCGTCTGGATGGCGGAACAGCCGCTGGTACCGGGCCAGAGCTTTGATATCAAAATCGCCGGGAAGAAAACCCGTGCGCGCGTCGACAATATTCAGTACCAGGTTGAAATTAACTCGCTGACTCAGCGCGTGGTAGAAAGTTTGCCGCTGAACGGAATTGGGCTGGTGGATCTCACCTTCGATGAGCCGCTGGTGCTCGATAAATATCAGTCCAACCCGGTGACCGGCGGGCTGATTTTCATTGACCGACTGAGCAACGTGACCGTCGGCGCTGGCATGGTGCGCGAGCCGCAGACAGAGGTTTATCAGGAACCTTCGGCCTACAGCGCGTTTGAGCTTGAGCTTAACGCCCTGGTGCGTCGCCACTTCCCACACTGGGGCGCGCGCGATCTGCTGGGAGGCAAATAATGGCCGACCATGATGAAAACGTGGTCTGGCATGCTCATCCGGTGACGCGTGAGCAGCGTGAAGCCTTGCACAAGCACCGCGGCGCGGTGCTGTGGTTTACCGGCTTGTCCGGCTCCGGGAAATCGACCGTAGCCGGTGCCCTTGAGCAGGAGCTGCATAAACTTGGTGTAAGCACGTACTTGCTTGATGGCGACAACGTGCGCCACGGCTTGTGCAGCGACCTGGGCTTTAGCGATGAGGACCGCAAGGAGAACATCCGGCGGGTTGGCGAAGTGGCTGGCCTGATGGTGGATGCGGGCCTGGTCGTGCTCAGCGCGTTTATCTCGCCTCACCGGGCTGAAAGGCAAATGGTGCGCGAGCGGGCCGGGGAAGGGCGTTTCTACGAAGTGTTTGTGGACACGCCGTTAGCCATTTGCGAAACGCGCGATCCTAAAGGGCTTTACAAGAAGGCCAGGGCTGGGGAGCTGAAGAATTTTACCGGGATTGATTCGGCGTATGAGGCGCCGCTGCGGGCCGAAATTCACTTAGACGGCGAACAATTAGTAACAAATTTAGTGGCCCAAATATTAGACCTGCTGCGTCGCGACGATATCATCAATTGCTGAAGACGCCCGGAAGCACAACGCTTCCGGCCATCAGGGTTATGAAATCAGTTATGCGCAACAGCACGAATATCGTTATCTCTCAGGCTGAACCCAGCCCGACGGTCGAGGAAACAACCTGGTCACTGCCCGGGGCGTTTATCGGCTTTTTGTCGTGGCTGCTGGCGCTAGGTATTCCCTTTTTGGTCTATGGCCCCAACACGCTCTTTTTCTTCCTCTACACCTGGCCATTCTTCCTGGCGCTGATGCCGGTCGCGGTGGTGGTGGGGATTGCCCTGCACTCCATCTTGCGTGGCAAGCTGCTGTTCAGCTGTGTGGCTACGCTGCTCTCCGTGGCGCTGATGTTCGGCGTGCTCTTCATGTGGCTTATGGGTTAGCCGTGCCGAACTGCGTCAAACCGTAACAGACTATTTATGGGCAACGTTAAGCTAAACTTGCTCCAATCGCGCATGAATTCGCGTTATGTGGTAAATTCTGGCGCGATTTGGCGCGCAGGGTGGCTTGCCGCAGTGGAGTCGACGAAAAAGTTGTGGGATGATTGTGCCGTTTTTCAGGGGGCAGGATGGGTAAACTAACGCTGCTGTTGCTGGCCTTGCTGGTCTGGCTTCAGTATTCGCTGTGGTTCGGAAAAAACGGCGTACACGATTACACGCGCGTCAGCGAAGATGTCGCTGCGCAGCAGGCAACCAATGCCAAACTAAAATCTCGCAACGATCAGCTTTTTGCCGAAATTGACGACCTCAACGGCGGCCAGGAAGCGATCGAAGAGCGCGCTCGCAACGAACTCAGCATGACCAAGCCGGGAGAGACTTTCTACCGCCTGGTGCCGGATGCCTCCAAACGCGCAGCCAACGGTAATACCTCCAACGCCGGGCAAAATAATCGATAACTCAGCATAAGTGAAAGGCATGGCAGACTCCTCCCCGGACGTAATTGCCGTGGTACCGGCCGCCGGTATCGGCAGCCGTATGCAAACGGAATGTCCTAAGCAGTACCTACACATCGGCGACAAAACGATTCTCGAACACGCGGTGGCTAGCCTGATGGCGCATCCGCGCGTGGGCCAGGTGATCGTGGCTCTCAGCCCCAACGACACCTATTTTTCCTCTTTACCGCTGGCAACCCATCCTCGCGTCACCGTGGTGACTGGCGGCAAGCAACGTGCAGATTCCGTGCTGGCTGGCCTGCAGGCCGCAGGTAATGCTGAATGGGTGCTGGTGCACGATGCCGCACGCCCCTGCCTGCACCGGGACGACCTGAATAACCTGCTGGCGATTACCACCGGCAGCAAAGTCGGCGGTATTCTGGCGGCCCCGGTTCGCGACACCATGAAGCGGGGCGAGCCAGGCAAAGGGCTGATTGCCCATACGGTTGATCGTGAAGATCTTTGGCATGCCCTGACGCCGCAGCTTTTCCCTCTCGAACTTTTGCGCAGCTGCCTGCTGCGCGCGCTGGATGAAGGTGCCACTATTACCGATGAAGCGTCGGCCCTCGAATATTGCGGCTTTCATCCAGAACTGATTAGCGCCCGGGCGGATAATATCAAGGTGACTCGCCCTGAAGATCTCGCCCTGGCGGCTTTCTATCTTACGCGGTTAACCCAAACGGAGAATTTATAATGCGTATTGGACATGGTTTTGATGTTCATGCTTTTGGCGGCGAAGGCCCGATTATTATTGGCGGCGTTCGTGTCCCGTTCGAGAAAGGGCTGCTGGCTCATTCCGACGGCGACGTTGCTCTGCATGCCCTGACCGATGCGCTGCTGGGTGCCGCCGCACTGGGGGATATTGGCAAGCTGTTCCCGGACACCGATCCTGCTTTTAAAGGGGCGGACAGCCGTGAGCTGCTGCGTGAAGCCTGGCGCCGGATTCAGGCCAAAGGTTTTACCCTCGGGAACGTAGATGTGACGATTATCGCCCAGGCGCCGAAAATGGCCCTGCACATCCCGCAGATGCGCGTGTTTATTGCCGAAGACCTCGGCTGCCATATGGATGACGTCAACGTCAAAGCAACCACCACCGAGAAACTCGGCTTTACCGGCCGCGGCGAAGGTATTGCCTGCGAAGCCGTGGCGCTGCTGCACAAGGCCGGCAAGTAATGGACATGCAAAACCTGACGTGGCTGCACGGCAAGCCGCAGGGCAGCGGCGTCATCAAGGCCAGCCCAGAAGATTTCGTGGTGATCGAAGATTTGGGCTTTGGCCCGGACGGTGACGGTGAACATCTGCTGCTGCGTATTCTGAAAAGCGGCTGCAATACACGTTTCGTGGCCGATGCTCTGGCGAAATTCCTTAAAGTTCATGCGCGCGAAGTCAGCTTTGCCGGGCAAAAAGACAAACATGCGGTGACCGAACAGTGGTTCTGCGTTCGCCTGCCGGGCAAAGAGATGCCGGACATGAGCGCTTTTACGCTCGAAGGCTGTCAGGTGCTGGAGTTTGCTCGCCACCGCCGCAAGCTGCGCTTAGGCGCTCTGAAGGGAAACCGCTTTACCCTCGTGCTGCGCGAGGTAAGCGATCGCCACGAGATGGAGCAGCGCCTGCAGGCCGTAGCGGAGCAGGGCGTGCCTAACTATTTCGGCAGCCAGCGTTTTGGCATCGGCGGTAATAACCTGCATCAGGCGAAACGCTGGGCAGAAAGCAATGCGCCGTTGCGCGACAGAAATAAACGCAGTTTTTGGTTGTCGGCAGCCCGCAGCGCGTTGTTTAATCAGATTGTTAGCCAGCGCCTGAAAAAAACAGACTTTAATCAAGTTGTTGATGGCGATGCGCTACAATTGGCAGGGCGCGGCAGCTGGTTTGTGGCGACCCCGGAAGAACTTCCTGGTCTGCAACAGCGAGTGAATGACGGCGAACTGCTGATCACCGCTTCGCTCCCGGGCGATGGCGAGTGGGGAACGCAAAATGCAGCGCTGGCTTTTGAGCAGCAATCCGTGGCGGATGAAGAGATTCTGCTGGGGCTGCTGAAGCGTGAGCGAGTGGAAGCGGCGCGCCGTGCGATGCTGGTTCAGCCGAAAGAGCTGAGTTGGAACTGGTGGGATGATGTCACCGTCGAGCTGAACTTCTGGTTACCGGCGGGAAGTTTTGCCACCAGCGTTGTCAGGGAACTCATGAACACAGCGGGTGATTATGCGAATATTGCTGAGTAACGATGACGGAGTCCATGCGCCTGGTATTCAGGTGCTGGCGAAGGCGTTGCGTGAATTTGCCGAGGTGCAGGTGGTGGCGCCGGACAGAAACCGCAGCGGCGCATCAAACTCGCTGACGCTGGAGTCATCGCTTAGAACCTTTACCCTCGCCAACGGGGATATCTCCGTTCAAATGGGAACGCCGACGGACTGTGTCTATCTCGGCGTCAATGCTTTGATGCATCCGCGCCCGGATATTGTGGTGTCGGGCATCAACGCCGGGCCAAATCTCGGCGACGACGTTATCTATTCCGGCACCGTTGCGGCGGCGACGGAAGGGCGTCATTTGGGGCTCCCGGCGCTGGCCGTCTCGCTGGATGGCCATCAGCATTATGAGACCGCTGCGGCGGTCACCTGCTCTATTCTCCGGGCGCTGGCTCGGGAGCCACTGCGCACCGGGCGCATTCTGAATATCAACGTTCCAGATTTACCGCTGGACCAAATCAAAGGCATTCGCGTCACGCGCTGCGGCAGCCGTCATCCGGCAGACCAGGTGATTCGCCAGGAAGATCCGCGTGGCAACACGGTGTACTGGATTGGTCCACCGGGGGAAAAACTGGATGTTGCACCGGACACCGACTTTGCCGCCGTCGACGAAGGCTATGTGTCTGTGACGCCGCTGCATGTCGATTTAACCGCACATAGCGCCCATGAAGTCGTTGGCCACTGGCTTGAAAAAGCCGGAGTTGAGGCGCAATGGTAAGCAAACGCGTACAGGCTCTTCTCGATCAATTACGTGCCCAGGGCATCAAGAATGAACAGGTTCTTGAGGCTATTGCACAGGTGCCGCGTGAGAAGTTTGTCGACGAAGCGTTTGAACACAAAGCCTGGGAAAATACCGCGTTACCTATTGGGTCTGGTCAGACTATCTCTCAGCCGTATATGGTAGCGAGGATGACGGAGCTGCTGGAGCTGACGCCGCAGTCAAAAGTGCTGGAAATTGGCACCGGGTCTGGCTACCAGACCGCGATTCTGGCGCATCTGGTAGGGCATGTTTGCTCCGTGGAGCGTATCAAAGGGCTGCAATGGCACGCCAGGCGTCGCCTGAAGCAGCTGGATTTACACAATATTTCGACCCGTCACGGCGATGGCTGGCAGGGCTGGCAGGCAAAAGCGCCGTTCGACGCTATCATTGTGACAGCGGCACCGCCGGAAATTCCCACTGCGCTGCTGTCGCAGCTGGATGACGGCGGCATTCTTGTTTTACCCGTGGGGGACGACCGGCAGTTTTTGAAGCGCGTGCGGCGCCACGGGGATGAATTTTTAATCGACACGGTAGAAGCTGTTCGCTTTGTGCCCTTAGTACGCGGCGAATTAGCATAACCCGGAAATATCCGGTTTTTTTGCTGCCAATTCGGCGTAACGTAGCCGAATTCAGCAAAAGCTGGCGTGGATTACGCCGCTTTTCTACAGTGTTTTATGCATATCTGGTTGTTATCATTTTGGGGGATAAATGAGCGCGGGAAGCCCAACTTTTACTTTACGCCGGGCGGCGATGTTGACGCTAACCAGCCTTTGGCTGGCAGGCTGTACAAGCAACAATAATACCCAGGCGCCGATCAGTTCCGTTGGCGGCAATGGCAGTTCTTCAGGCTCTTCAACCGGCAGCCTGCTGGTGACGAAGCCACCGACAATGTCCGCTCCGATCCAGCAACCTCAGATTCAACCCGTGCAGCAGCCACAAATTCAACCGGTTCGCCAGCCTCAGGCCCAGCCCGTAGCGTCAGAGCCTGTACAGACTGAAAATGGCCGCATTGTCTACAACCGTCAGTACGGCAACATCCCTAAAGGAAGCTACGCGGGCGGCAGCACCTACACCGTTAAACGCGGCGATACTCTGTTCTACATTGCGTGGATTACCGGGAACGACTTCCGTGACCTGGCGCAGCGCAACAACGTACCGGCGCCATACGGTCTGGAAGTAGGGCAAACCCTCCAGGTCGGCAACGCCTCCGGCACGCCAATCACCGGTGGGAACGCGGTGACCGCCGCCGATGCCCGCGCGCAGGGCGTCGCGACGCCGGTTGAACAAAACTCAACCAGGGTAGTTGCTTCTAAACCGACAATTACGTATTCTGAGGATTCAGGTGAACAGAGTGCTACTAAAATGTTACCGGGCAATAAGCCAGCTGAGACTGTTGTCACAGCACCGGTGACGGCACCTGTGGTTAGCTCTACCGAACCTACCGTCAGCAGTACGTCTAACAGCTCGCCAATTTCAACCTGGCGCTGGCCGACCGACGGTAAGATCATCGAAAACTTTGCGGCAACCGAAGGGGGCAACAAAGGGATCGATATCGCTGGCAGTAAAGGACAGGCCATTATCGCGACCGCCGCAGGGCGCGTGGTATATGCCGGTAACGCGCTGCGCGGTTACGGTAATCTAATCATCATCAAACACAACGATGATTATCTGAGTGCCTACGCCCATAACGATACAATGCTGGTCCGGGAACAAGAAGAAGTTAAGGCGGGGCAAAAAATAGCTACCATGGGTAGCACCGGAACCAGTTCTACACGATTGCATTTTGAAATTCGTTACAAGGGGAAATCCGTAAACCCGCTGCGTTATTTGCCGCAGCGATAAACCGGCAAAACATTCATTGAGTGTATTGCCCAGGGATCACGGGTAGGAGCCACCTTATGAGTCAGAATACGCTGAAAGTTAACGAGTTAAACGAAGACGCGGAATATGATGAGAACGGAGTTGAGGCTTTTGACGAAAAAGCCCTTGTAGAAGAGGAACCCAGTGATAACGACCTTGCAGAAGAAGAGCTGCTGTCACAGGGTGCAACACAGCGTGTACTAGATGCGACTCAGCTTTATCTTGGGGAGATCGGTTACTCTCCATTATTAACAGCCGAAGAAGAAGTTTACTTTGCTCGCCGCGCGTTGCGCGGTGATGTAGCCTCCCGCCGACGCATGATCGAAAGTAACCTGCGTCTGGTGGTAAAAATTGCCCGTCGCTACAGCAATCGTGGTCTGGCGCTGCTGGATCTGATTGAAGAGGGCAATCTGGGGCTGATTCGTGCGGTTGAGAAATTCGATCCGGAACGTGGGTTCCGTTTCTCAACGTACGCCACATGGTGGATTCGTCAGACCATCGAACGGGCAATCATGAACCAAACCCGTACGATTCGCCTGCCCATTCACATTGTGAAAGAGCTGAACGTTTACCTGCGTACCGCTCGTGAACTCTCCCACAAGCTCGACCATGAGCCGAGTGCCGAAGAGATTGCCGAGCAGCTGGATAAACCGGTTGATGACGTTAGCCGTATGCTGCGTCTCAACGAGCGCATTACCTCGGTAGACACCCCATTAGGTGGTGACTCTGAGAAAGCGCTGCTGGATATCCTCGCGGACGAGAAAGACAACGGCCCGGAAGACACCACGCAAGACGATGACATGAAACAAAGCATCGTGAAGTGGCTGTTCGAACTGAACGCTAAGCAGCGTGAAGTGCTGGCCCGTCGTTTTGGTCTGCTGGGTTATGAAGCTGCGACGCTGGAAGATGTGGGTCGTGAAATCGGCCTGACTCGCGAACGTGTTCGTCAGATTCAGGTTGAAGGCCTTCGCCGTCTGCGTGAAATCCTGCAGGCTCAGGGGCTGAACCTCGAAGCGCTGTTCCGCGAATAATCGACTCTTCAAATAAAAAAGCGGTGATGCAAATCACCGCTTTTTTTATGCCTGCCGTTTGGTAACGTCTACACCAAACTCTTCAGCCGATAGATCCACTCCAGCGCCTGACGCGGAGAAAGAGAATCTGGATCCAGGTTCTCCAGCGCCTCGACGGCAGGGGATGTCTCTTCCGCCGTGGCCAGCAGCGACATTTGCGTCCCATCCACCTGGCTTGCGGCCGCATTGCCGGAAATGCTTTCCAGCTCGCGCAGCTTCTGACGCGCACGTTTGATCACGTCTTTTGGCACACCCGCCAGCGCGGCTACGGCCAGGCCGTAACTCTTGCTCGCCGCGCCGTCCTGCACGCTGTGCATAAAGGCGATGGTATCCCCATGCTCCACGGCATCCAGATGGACGTTAGCCACGCCTTCCATTTTCTCCGGCAGCGTGGTCAGCTCGAAATAGTGGGTAGCGAACAGCGTCAGCGACTTAATACGGTTGGCCAGGCTTTCGGCGCAGGCCCAGGCCAGCGACAGGCCATCATAGGTCGATGTGCCGCGGCCAATCTCATCCATCAGGACCAGGCTGTGTTCGGTCGCGTTGTGCAGAATGTTGGCGGTCTCTGTCATCTCCACCATGAAGGTTGAGCGACCGGAAGCCAGGTCATCGGCAGCGCCTACGCGGGTAAAGATGCGATCAACCGGGCCAATTTCTGCCTGCTGAGCTGGCACAAAACTGCCGATATAGGCCAGCAAAGCAATTAACGCGGTCTGGCGCATATAGGTACTTTTACCGCCCATGTTCGGGCCGGTAATGATCAGCATTCTACGCTGAGGGGAAAGGTTTAGCGGGTTAGCGATAAACGGTTCGCTGAGCACTTGTTCCACTACCGGATGGCGGCCCCCGACCAGCTTAATGCCGGGCTTGTCCGTCAGCGTCGGGCAGGTGTAGTTCAGGGTATAAGCGCGCTCGGCCAGGTTCACCAGCACGTCCAGCTCCGCCAGCGCGGTAGCGCTTCTTTGCAGCGCTTCCAGGTGCGGCAGCAGCAAATCAAACAGCTGATCGTAAAGCTGTTTCTCCAGCGCCAGCGCTTTGCCTTTGGAAGTCAGGACCTTGTCTTCGTACTCTTTTAACTCGGGAATAATGTAGCGCTCGGCGTTTTTCAGCGTCTGGCGGCGAACATAGTTGATCGGCACCAGATGGCTTTGGCCGCGGCTGACCTGGATGTAGTAGCCGTGCACGGCGTTAAATCCCACTTTCAGCGTATCAAGGCCCAGGCGTTCGCGTTCGCGAATTTCCAGGCGATCCAGGTAGTCAGTTGCGCCATCGGCCAGGGCTCGCCATTCGTCCAGCTCTTCGTTATAGCCGGGAGCGATAACGCCGCCGTCGCGCACCAGCACCGGTGGCGATTCGATAACCGCCTGCTCAAGTAATTCGCGCAGCTCTACAAATTCACCCATCTGCTCGCGCAGGGTTTGCACGTAGTCGGTGCTTACGTCAGACAGGGTCTCGCGCAAGGCGGGCAGTTGCTGGAAGGCATAACGCATACGAGCCAGATCGCGTGGGCGAGCGGTGCGCAGCGCCAGACGGGCAAGGATACGTTCCAGGTCGCCGACCTGACGCAGCGTAGGCTGAATATCTGCGGTGCGCTCCTGCAGGGCCGCAATAGTTTGCTGCCGCCGGGTGAGCACATCGACGTTACGCACCGGCATATGCAGCCAGCGTTTGAGCATACGGCTGCCCATCGGCGTCACGGTGCAGTCCAGCACCGAGGCCAGCGTGTTCTCCACGCCGCCGGACAGATTCTGGGTGATCTCAAGGTTACGGCGGGTGGCTGCATCCATAATGATGCTGTCCTGCTGCCGGTCCATGGTCACGGAACGGATATGCGGCAGGGAAGTGCGCTGGGTATCTTTGACGTACTGCAGCAGACAGCCGGCGGCGCAAAGCCCATGGTGGGCGTTCTCGACGCCAAAGCCGGTCAGGTCCCGAGTGCCAAACTGCAGATTTAGCTGCTGGCGCGCGGTTTCAATCTCGAACTCCCAAAGCGGGCGGCGGCGCAGGCCACGGCGGCCATCAATCAGGCTCATCTCAGCGAAGTCTTCCGCATACAGCAGCTCCGCCGGATTGGTGCGCTGAAGTTCGGCGGCCATGGTTTCACGGTCTTCCGGTTCGGTCAGGCGGAAGCGCCCGGAACTGATGTCGAGCGTCGCATAGCCAAAACCTTTGCTGTCCTGCCAGATTGCCGCCAGCAGGTTATCCTGGCGCTCCTGCAGCAGCGCTTCGTCGCTGATGGTGCCCGGCGTGACGATGCGAACGACTTTACGCTCAACCGGCCCTTTGGTGGTTGCCGGATCGCCAACTTGTTCGCAGATGGCCACGGACTCACCAAGGTTCACCAGTTTAGCCAGGTAATTTTCCACCGCGTGATGAGGCACGCCCGCCATTGGAATCGGTTCGCCCGCAGAAGCCCCGCGCTTGGTCAGGGAGATATCCAGCAGTTGAGAAGCGCGTTTTGCATCGTCATAGAACAGCTCGTAGAAGTCACCCATACGGTAAAACAGCAGGATGTCACGGTGCTCGGATTTAAGACGCAGATACTGCTGCATCATCGGGGTGTGGGCGTCGAAGGTTTCGCTAGTACTCATGGAGTGATGATATCCATTTCGTTGAATTTTAAGTGGTTAGTGATGTTTCTGGTTCTCATTATTGCTCACTAATACGGCGTAAACTGCACGCGGGAATCGCCCCGCAGATGGCCCATGATAACGGAGTATCAAAGGCAGGAAAACAGCGGTTAAACGACATTGCTGAAAGCCTCGCAACGCGTTGCTGTTCTGATATGTTCTAGCGGCGGCTGGCTGTAATACCGCAGTTTGGCGAACGTTCTCGCCTTCATTCTGTTTAAACGGTTAAATTCCAGGGTGTCTATGAGAAAGTGGGTACTGGCGGGCGTGCTGGCAGTGACGGGGTGCGTTTCTTTTCAACAGCTTGATGAGGGTTTGCGTGGCCTCGTGGGCCAGGATAAAACCGTCGCATTTAAAATATTAGGCTACCCCGATAATCAGCAAACGTTTGACGACACGAAAGTTTATACGTGGATAACGAACAGTACGGGAGCCGAGCCTTATATTTCGCCGCAAACGACCACCGGTACGGTCAACGGTAAACCGTTTGAGGCCACGACAACACAAACCACGTTTGTGCCGGTTAACTACAGCTGCAAAATTCAGATCTCTACCGACAGCAAAGGCATTATCAAAGACTATAAATACAACAGCACCGATCCCAGCGTGATGGGCTGCATGAACTACATTAAAAGCCTTAATAATTACTATAAAAGATAGATCCCGCCCGATCCGGCAACGTATTTGAGTTGCCGGATGTTGCGTTTAGACACATCTTTTTGACCCTGTTTTCAGGAACTCAATTTTCAGTGACCCACTTATCAGAAAACATCCCAACATCGGAGATAACCATGTTTTCTGCAGTCGGTCAGTCAAATCGCGTTCAGCCCGCCGCTCTTAACACCAGCGGAAGGATCCACCCTGATATTAAAATTAAGCCGCCGGTAAACGATCCCGTTCAGGCCCTGGCTAACCTGTTCCGGGATAACAAGCTTGCTTACCTGGGCGACGTGCATGGTCAGCTTGCGATCCCTGAATTTGTCGGCCATGCCATTCCCGAGTTGAAAAAGGCTGGTGTGGATCTGCTGGCGGTAGAGTTTGTGAAATACAGCGATAACGCCTTGTTTCGCGAAGCGCTGGCTCATGGCAAAGAGGCGACAAAAAACTTCATCATGAACGCCTGGTCAAAACACGGCGAGGCCTGGGTAGATAAGGTTGCCGGGGCACTTTATGAAGCGCACAAAGCGGGTATTTCCGTCGCCGGCATTGACCGCCATATTCCCGGCGCTGCGCCGAAAACGCCGATGGAAGCCATCAAATACATGAACAAACGGCTGGCGCTCAATATTGCCTGGAACGCTGCGGCAGAAAAAGAAGAGCGTGCCATTGGCGCACGTAAAACGCTGGTTTGGGGCGGCGGCGGTCATTTTCACCATAGCCGTGAACAAGGCCCTAAAGATATGCGTCCCGGCCCTGTGGTTTCTTTCGACTCGAGTGGTAAAGCCCCAGGCTGTTCGCTGAACGAGAAAGACGACAATAGCCACCTGGTGATTAATTTCCCGAAATAAAAAAACGGGGAATGGCGATTCCCCGTACTTTGTAGGCTCAGGAGGCAACCTGGAAAACGCTGACGGTTTCACGCAGAACGCGAGATTGCCTATCGAGAGAGGTTGCCGTGGAGGACGTCACCTCAACCAGCGCGACGTTTTGCTGCAGGTTTTTATCCATCTGCGCAACGGCCTGGGCAACCTCATTCACGCCGGTCGCCTGTTCTGCTGAGTTATGCGCAATTTCGTTCACAATGCTGTTCACCTGGCTGACGGTGGTTAAAATCTTGCTCATGGTTTCCGCCGCCTGATCGATCTCCTGCGCCCCGCTGTTTACCCGCTGCACTGAGCCGGTAATCAGGCCTTTTATTTCTTTCGCGGCGCTGGAAGAGCGTTGAGCAAGGGCTCGAACTTCAGTGGCGACAACGGCAAAACCCCGGCCTTGTTCACCCGCTCTGGCGGCCTCAACGGCGGCGTTCAGTGCCAGAATGTTAGTCTGGAAAGCGATCCCCTCGATCACGGAGGTAATGTCCGCAATACGTACGGATTCCTGAGTGATCTCCTCCATAGTACTGACGATCCCCTGCACCATTTCACTTCCCTGGGTGACTTCGCTGGCGGCAGAGCTGGCAAGTTTGCTGGCGTACTGCGCGCTTTCCGCATTGTTCCGCACCGTGCTCGCCACTTGATCCATCGCCGCTGATGTTTGCTGCAGCGCCGCAGCCTGGTTCTCCGTTCTTGCAGAAAGCGAGCTACTTCCTTTGGCAATTTCCGCGCTGGCGCTCGCCACACCCTCTGCGTTCTGGCGAACTTCCAGCACCAGCTGGCGCAGCGCATTCTGCATATGGCTGAGCGAGGCCAGAATACTGCTGGAATCTTTTTTACGCAGCTCGGGCGTTTGCGTCAGATCTCCGGCGGCGATGGCGTTGGTCATACGCAGTAAATCAACCGGTTCACCGCCGAGGGAAAGTGTGATTTTGCGTGTGGTTGACCAGGTGATCAGCAGTCCAATCGCCACGGCAACCAGCGCCAGGGTAAGCATCAGAAGGTGAAATGTTCGCGCAATACCGCGCGCCGTATTCGCCAAAGCGTCGTTAAGCTGAGTCTCCATGTCGATAAAACCGTTAATGGTGGCCAACCAGTTAACAAAAGCAGGACGAGCCTGATTGAGGATGACCTGGCGCGCGCCCTCCACATCGCCTTTTTGCTGAAGAGCGATAATCTCATTCACCAGCGGGAGCGTTTGCTGCTCGGCCTCTTTTATCTTTTCGTACTGAGTACGCTCTTCGGGCGTCACGTCGCTGCCTTGGGCAAAGATGCCTTCCATCGGCTGAACGGAGGCCTGGTAATCCTGCTCCAGCTTGCGGATGTGTTCCACAACGCCCTGCAGTTCGCCTGCCGGCACCAACGTCACGTCGCGGATGGCAATTGAACGGTCATGTACGCTGCCCCTGAAATTAACGGCGTAGCGCTGTTTAACGTTATTGACATCGTTGATGGCGATCAATGCGTTGTTTATTTTATTTACCTGCATAATCGCCACCAGCGTCAGCATAATCAGCGTTAATAAAATAATGATAAAGCTGCCGCTTATTCGCGAACCTACGGAAAGGTTTTTAAACATAATAACTCTCTTTTAATTAATATTGAGCGTGATGTTAATGGTGTTGTCGGAGTATTTTCCTGCAGTGGATACAGGAGGGTAAGTTGTCTTGCTGGCTTACAGGGTGGAAAGGAAATTAATCTGCAGGCAAAAAGTTGTCAATAGGGCGGATTTTTAACGATGCGCGCAGTGTTGGTAGCGATGAAATAATTTATTCCATAACTAACAATGGCTTTTATTTTTGCTCTCCCTAAGCTAAATGATGTTGTTTTTAGTTTGAAGTTTCACTTTGTTTCTATGTTTTAAACTTGGCGTCGGTGACTTGTAATCATTCACTCGGTACGTTCGTTACGTCTGCTAACAAAAGTTTATTATTTTTTTAATGTTTAACTTTTTTACCTATTGATGAAAAAGGCCGAACCGGTGTTTTTAATGTTCACATTTCCGGAATATATAAAAAGTAATAACAATCATTCCCCTGCTTTTGATAGTGGAATACGGACGGTAAAAATTTTTAATTACCTGGGAATAAATGCTCATTTCGTTCGTCCTATGTGCTCCAAAACCCAATGCCGTTTCATTATTGTGAGCCGATCCTATGCGAGAACCTCGTCCGTCTTTCTGCGCGATGTTTAAAAATTTACGCTACCCGCAGCAATTTTTACTGCGTGGCACCGTGATAGTCGCCATTCCGTTAGCCCTCTGCCTGCTGTTTGCCTGGGCGTGGGGGGCCCTGACGCCGGGGCGTTTATCCCCCGACAAGCTGGTTAATGCGCTGGAAAAAACGGGAGGAGAGCACCCCGGCTACCGCCGCAATCATGCCAAAGGGGTCTGTGTGGTGGGATATTTTGACTCCAACGGTAGCGCCAGCGCGCTGTCGAAAGCAACGGTGTTCCTGCCGGGCAATACGCCGGTCATTGGCCGCCTGGCAATTGCTGGCGGTAACCCCAACGCGCCCGATGGTGCGGTGCCAGTGCGCAGTATGGCGCTGCAGTTTATCACCCGTGATGGCCAGGAGTGGCGTACCGGGATGAACGCGCTGCCGTTCTTTAGTGTCGCAACGCCGCAGGGCTTCTACGATCAGCAAATGGCGGGTATTCCCGATCCTAAAACGGGCAAACCCGATCCAGCCAAAATGAAAGCATTTATCAGCGCTCACCCGGAGGCAAAGCCGTTTTTTGCCTGGGTGAAGGGCTATGTGCCGACGTCGAGCTGGGCAAGTGACAGCTACAACAGCCTGAACGCCTTCTTATTTACCAATAAAACTGGGGACGTTCATGGCGTGCGCTGGAGTATGCAGTCGCAAACCCCCGGCGTGCCGGTGACGGCGGAGGACAAAGCGAATCCTTTGTTCCTGCAGCAGGACATCAAGCAGCGCCTGCAGCAGGGGCCGCTGAAATGGGATTTGATTATCAGCGTGGCTGAAAAGGGCGATGTGATTAACGATGCGACAAAAGCCTGGCCCGATAGCCACCAAAAACTTAACGCAGGCACGCTGGTGCTCACTGCCGCACAAGATCAAGCTGACGGCAACTGCCGGGACATCAACTACGATCCTCTGATCTTGCCGGAAGGTATTTCTGGCTCAGACGATCCGCTGCTTAGCGCGCGCTCTGCGGCTTATTCATCATCCTTCAATCGCCGCACGCATGAAGAAGCTCAGGTAAATAAAGGGGGCCGGTTATGAGCAAAGTGACGTATTTTCACCCTCTGCTGCGCGTCGTTCACTGGGCGATGGCGCTGATGATCGTGGCAATGCTGTTTATCGGCGTGGGGATGGTGTCCACGGTGTCGGCATTACACGCTTTTTTATACTCACTGCATAAACCGCTTGGCGTCGCCATTCTGCTGCTGGTTATCCTGAGGGTTTATCTCCGCCTTCGTTATAAAACGCCGTCGCTCCCGGCGAATCTGCCGGGTTTTCAGGTAGCGCTGGCACATTTATCCCACTGGCTGCTCTATCTTCTGATGGTAGCCCAGCCGCTGGTAGGCTGGGCCATGCTCTCTGCCGCGGGCTATCCTGTGACGCTGGGGCCTGGCATCACGCTACCGGCGCTGGTGGCGAAAAATATTGAGCTTTATGCCGTGCTTCGGCCGCTGCATACCTGGCTTGCTCTGCTGCTGTTCGTCATCGTAATTCTGCATCTGACTGCCGCATTATTTCATGCGCTGCTATTGCGTGATGGCGTGTTCAGCAGTATGACGGGCTACAAAGGCCGGGGCTAACATCGCCAGTGGAGTAAATCATGTCAAAACTGAGCGAACAGGAAGTACGGGAAATGCTGCCGCATCTGCAGCGTTTCGCCCTATGGCTCACGCGCAATCCTCATGCCGCGGAGGATTTGGTGCAGTCCTGCCTTGAGAAAGCATTTACCCGCGAGAGGAATCTGGCGGCAAGGGAAAGCCTTCGCAGCTGGCTGTTCTCTATTCTCTACCGGCAATTCATTGACGGCGAGCGGCGAAAAAGACGCTATCAGCGTATTTTGTCGTTGTTTACCGGCGATGAACACCCGGTGGCCGCGTCAACGGAGGAGATGCTGATCAACGACGATATGCTGGCGATGTTCAGCCAGCTTCCCGTGGAGCAGCGCGCATTACTGCTGCTCATCAGCGTAGAAGGTTTGAGCTATAAAGAGGCGGCTGAGTCGCTGGATATTCCGTTGGGAACCGTGATGTCGCGTTTGTCCCGAGCCAGAAAACAGCTGCAAAAATGGGATGAAGGCACGCCATCCACCCCGGCGTTAAGGAGATTAAAATGAAATCGCGCATACCTGACGAGCAGGATCTCCATGCCTGGGTTGACGGGCAGCTGGATGACGAGCGCAAAAAGTGGGTTGAGCACTATTTGCAGCAGCACCCCGAGCAGGCCGCACAGGTCAAAAAATGGCAGGCCGATGCCCGGCGTTTACGTCTTTCGCTGGACGAATTTGTGCCACAGGTTTCTGCCCCTGCTTCGGAAGTACAGCGGGCGCGGCAGCAAATCCAGCGCACTCGCCGGTGGCGGTTAGCCGTTGCTTTTAGCCTGCTGTTCTCCGTCGGCATGGGCGGCGTGGCCGGGTGGCAGCTGCATGCCAGCGAAGTTCTGCGGCAAATTCTGCCGATGGAAGATGCCGTGCAGGCCTATCGTCTGGTGAACAGTGGCAGCGTGAAAGCGCTGGACGTTGTGGCCAGCGATCGCGCGGAGGTGAATAACTGGATGAGTCGCTACTTTATTAACGGGGCGCTGGCACCAGACCTCGATAATTACGGTTTTACGCTGGTGGGCGGGCGTTTAATGGTAACCGAGCAGGGGCCGGCGGCGCTGGTGGTCTACCGGGACGCTCAGGGCACGCGCGTGGCGTATTATATCCGGCCCTCCGGCATGTTTACGCTGGGGAAAGGGGAGCGACAGGCCGATAACCTGACCGCGCAGTACTGGAGCGATCGCCGCTATAACTACGCGATGATAAGCCCGGCCAATGACAGCCAGACGGCGAGGTTACAACAGGCGGTAGCGCAGTACGCGGGGGATGCGCGAGCAATTTAATGCAGGCGTCGGTTTATTCGCCAATGTCAGAAAAAATATACCATTTTTGCCTGAAGGTCTTATCCTGAATGGAGTGAGGCGGCACTCGGATCCCCCGAAGCTGCCTCCGTCATTCCTGAAGGATAAAACATGATATCTACACATATTGGCTTCCCGACTGAAACGGTAGCGGTATTTCTTGCGCTTTCGGTGGGTGCCATTTTTATCGACCTCTTTATGCACCGCAAAGACGAGCCCATCTCGCTGAAAAGTGCCGCATTGTGGTCGGTGTTCTGGGTTGCAGTGGCAATGCTTTTTGCCGGTTTTTTATATCTTCATCACGGCGCAGAAGTCGCCAGCCTGTTTGTCACCGGCTACGCGCTTGAGAAGGTGCTTTCCGTCGATAATCTGTTTGTGATGATGGCGATTTTTGCCTGGTTCGGCATTCCGGATCGCTACCGGCACCGCGTGTTGTACTGGGGCGTTATCGGCGCGATTGTTTTTAGAGGCATTTTTGTGGCCATCGGCACCGGGCTGTTGTCGCTGGGGCCTTATGTTGAAATCGTGTTTGCGCTGATTGTGGCGTGGACGGCGGTGATGATGCTCAAAGGCAACGATGGAGAGGACGAAGTTGAGGACTACTCTCAGCATCTGGCTTATCGGCTGGTAAAACGCTTTTTCCCTCTTTGGCCAAAGCTTGCCGGGCGCAAATTCCTGCTTAACCAGGCTGAGGTTGACCACGAGCTGGCGAAGCCAGAAAACCAGGCCATCACCGTTGGGCGAGTAAAAAAAGCCACGCTGTATGCTACGCCGCTGATGCTTTGCGTGGCGGTGGTTGAACTGTCTGACGTGATGTTCGCTTTTGATTCTGTCCCGGCCATTATTGCCGTCAGCCGTGAACCGCTGATCGTCTACAGCGCAATGATGTTTGCGATACTTGGCTTGCGTACCCTGTATTTTGTGCTGGAAGCGTTAAAACAGTATCTCGTTCACCTGGAAAAAGCGGTGGTGGTGCTGCTGTTCTTTATCGCCGTTAAGCTCGGGCTTAACGCCAGCGAACATATCTGGCACCACGGGTACAGCATTTCGGCCACCGCCAGCCTGTACGTTGTGTTGGGCGTGCTGGCCGTGGGCATCATCCTCAGCGTTATGTTCCCGGCAAAAGCGGAATCAAGCGACAGTAAGAACTGAACAGGATGAAGGACGCCTTCGGGCGAGGGCGTCCTGATGACGAGACTCAGAGATGTTTGTCGAGGCGTAATCTTTCGATAGGTGAGCGACGACGAGATTTGGCGCGGTGGAAGTGGCGCCAGTGGTAATCCCTGGCTGCGGTCAGCAGCTCATAATCCCCTCTTGAATCCCCCCAGGCGCGCAAATGCAGCTGGTTAAGCGGGCCATAAATCTGTTCCAGACGCTGAATCTTTTGATCGCAGCGGCAGTTATGGCCGTTAATGCGGCCGGTTAACACGCCGTCCACCACTTCAAGCTGAGTGCCGATGAGCTTCACGCCCAGACGTTCGGCGAACGGCAGCAGCACGATGGCCGGAGACGCAGAGCACAGCGTAACTTCAGCGCCAGAACGCAGCTCAGCGGCAACCGCCATCAGCCCACGCGGGCGCATCATTTTTTCGAAGTTTTTCGCGCAATACACTTCGGCTTTATCCTTAACCCACTGCTCATTCACGCCGGTTAAGAAGGTTGAAATCAGGATTTCTTTTAATTCATCGCGGGTCAGTTTCCGGCGCAGGCATTTGAGCGTCGGAATGACCATACGCATCATCTTGCGCGCGAAGGTTTTGCGCCCAAAGGCAAACCGCAGGAACGGGACAAAGCTATCGCTATGGGTCAGCGTGCCGTCAAAATCAAAAACCGACAGAACGCCTGGCGAAGGATCATTCATAACAACCATAGATTCCCAACTTTCCTTTTTATCTGTTCGTCGCGAGGGCATCTTGCGAACGATGGGGAAATTATAAACTTTTAAATCCCGCTACGGAAACCATCGCGAAATGTGATAGGGTAGCCGAATGAACATAAATCACACCGCACTTATCGTTATCCGCTGGTGGCTGTCTCTTTAGAGGCGGCAGGAATTCGTTCACCCTTTTCTAATAGCCGCCGGAAGGCGGCTATTTCGTTTAACTGTTCGCCCTCCGGCAAGATTTATCAGCCTCAGGAGGCAGTTATGAGCAGTTCACACGCTTTACAGCAAACCATTCTTACCGGCGACCGTCCAACCGGCCAGCTTCACCTTGGGCACTACGTCGGCTCACTGCGTAAACGCGTTCAGCTTCAGGATGAGCACCAGCAGCACATTTTGGTCGCCGACCTTCAGGGGCTAACCGACAACGGCAGCCGCCCGGAGAAAGTCGCCGAAAACATTCTGCAGGTGATGGCGGACTACCTGGCGGTTGGCATTGATCCGCAGAAAACCACAATCTGCCTGCAATCCTCTCTGCCAGCGCTGGCCGAACTCACCATGTTGTATATGAACATCGTGACCGTCGCCCGGTTGGAAAGAAACCCGACGGTAAAAAGCGAGATAGCCCAGAAGGGGTTTGCTCGCTCTTTGCCTTCTGGTTTTCTTGTCTATCCGATAAGCCAGGCCGCGGATATTACCGCATTTAAAGCCAGCCTGGTGCCGGTGGGGGACGATCAGCTGCCGATGATCGAACAGGCCAATGAAATTGTGCACAAGATGAATAGCTTGATGCCGACGCCGATATTAACCCCCTGCAAAGCGTTGCTCAGCCCGGTCAGCCGTCTGCCGGGCATTGACGGTAACGCTAAGATGTCAAAATCCCTGGGCAATACGCTCACCCTTTCCGCCAGCGAACAGCAGATTCATCAGGCGGTGAGCGCCATGTTTACCGACCCGGATCATCTGCGCGTCAACGATCCGGGAAAAATTGAAGGCAATGTGGTGTTTACCTATCTGGATGCTTTCCATGAAGACAAAGAGAACGTTGAGGCGATGAAAGAGCACTACCAGCGCGGCGGGCTGGGGGATCGGCAGTGTAAAAACGAGCTGGAAACCTGTCTGCAAAACCTGCTGGCGCCGATCAGAGAGCGGCGAAATCGCTTTATCGAAGATAAGCCTTATTTGCAAGAGGTGTTGAAAGCCGGGAGTGAGAAAGCGCGAGCGCTGACGCAGCAAACGGCGGACGAAGTGAAACGTGCGCTGGGGCTGCCGGTGCTATTTTAACGGCAGAAGGGCGCGAGACGGCGAACATCGACGCTTTAGTCAGCCAGCCGGTGAAGCCTGACAGAGCAAGGGCTGGTGGAATACAACCGCCCGCGCTCTCATAATTTTTGAAGAATCTGGCAGTGAAGCGTACCTGCAGGGCTGAAAAACCACAAAGCTTAAATAGCACGTGGCATCCAGGCAGGTATGCTTACGGCAACATGATGACAAGTCCTAAAACTCGACAAACACGGTGCCGAAGTATCTGCCCTCCGCAATAGCCTGAATGGCCTCTGGCGCCCGCTCTATCCCATTGACGATGACATGTGGAAACACGATATCCCCTGTTTGAAGCCATTCTGCAAATCTCGTATCCCATTCCGCGTGAGCATCCGGGTCGTCGTCAGCGCTGTATCCGCGTATCGTGATCTTTTTCAGGAGGATCTGGACTGAATCGAGCTCGACGGGGGCTTCCCGTCCCGTTCCTGCATCAGCGAGCTGGCCCGACAGAGCCCCGACGATCGCAATTCGGGCACCTGGGCGTGCAGCCACGATGGCTGACTGCAGTTGTTCCCCGCCTACGCAATCGAGCACGACATCAATACCTTCCGGAGCGACTTCACGCAGCTGTGCCACGTCGCTGCCGCTGCCCCGAATCACCGCCGCGTCGTAACCTAATTCCTTAACAAGCCGTCCGGCTTTTTGCCTGGAGCTTGTGCTGCCAATCACTCGTCCAGCGCCAAGCTGTCGGGCGATTTGCCCGGCCATAGAGCCTATTGCGCCAGCCGCGCTGGTGATAAGGACGGTATCACCGGGCCTGATTTCAACGCCTCGCGTCAATGCCGCATAAGCCGTCGAGCCATGCGAAAGGCTGGCGACGTCCGGATAAACTCGGCTATCAACACGGACGCACTCCGCGAGCGGGACGGCGGCATACTCGCGCCAGCCCATGAAATGCCGAACCCGATCGCCCGGCCTGAGTTCACTCCCCGGGGGAGAAGAAAGGACCTCGCCGAGCGTTTCCTCCGCCAGAGTGTCGCCCGGCTTCAGCGCCGGAAACGGTACGCCAGGGATGGCTTCGGCGCCCTCGCTGATCATCATGCGCAGCGAGGCGGAGACTCGCGAATAACGGTTCCTGACCAGAACCTCATCGTTTTGTGCAACGGGTAAAGCCACTTCGACTATCTCAAAGTCAGAAACCTTTGGGCGGCTGGTGGGTCTGACCTTGAGTCGGAGTTCACGGCTTGTGGCTGGCAGAGGATGCACCTGACCAATCCTTGTATAATGTGAGCCTGGAGTTCACATTTTGAGTTGGAGGCACAGTGATGTCTACTCGCATTCAGCCGTGCGATAACGGGATGCGGAAGCTCCCAAAGCAGAAGCGTTCTCAGGCGACAGTGAGCGCGATCGTCGAGGCTGCGACTCAGGTTTTAGGTGAAAAAGGCTGGCGATACTTCACCACCAATGAAGTGGCCGAGTTTGCGGGTGTCAGCATCGGGTCGCTTTACCAATACTTTCCCAACAAGCTCGTACTCGTAGAGGCCATTAGAAAGAAGCATTTCAGCGATGTTATCAACGTCCTGCAGGCTGCCAGTGAAAATACCGAGGATGTGAACCAGAGCTTCAACCTGCTGATCGAAGGCATGCTGTCGGTACATGGGGCACATCCCGCTCTACATCGGGCCCTGGTGGAAGAAGCCCCCCGGAGCGACGAGGCTATTTCGGCTCACGCCGAATTTGAAAAAAAGTATAACGAGTACTATCTCGCCCTTGTTTCCCGGTATGGGGCGCGACGGAATGCCCAGGATATTCAGACAGCGGCGTGGACATTATCCGCTGCTATTGAAGGGGTTGTGCACCAGGCGGCCTTGCGCGGATTGACCGGTTCACCGGCGCTGAAGCGGGAATTGGTTCAGTTGCTTTTTGGGTACTTAAGAGGGCAGACAGCATAAACACAGGCTTTTACTTTCCGCCTGTGTGTCTTTGAATCTTCCCTCCCAGGAGACTTCAACCGGCTGGCATTGGGCAACGAGTGGCGGTTTTTAATAACCGGCTTATGCATCTGTTACGCCACTTTTGGACGTAACAGAGCTTTAGCTATCTCGTTTAGCCTGCTATATCGACGTGAGCTAAAAATTTCCGAAACCATTCACAGATTTTTTAGCTCCCGGAAAGCGTCTTTCATACGGCGCAGTTTGGCAAAGACTTCCCAGTTGGCGCTCTCCATGCAACCCAATCGGGAACGTATGGAAGCCCGATCGACGCGTAGAAACGGATTGGCCGCGAGCTCCGTCGCCAGTGTCGATGGAACGGTCGGCATGCCCGCTTGTCTCTTGTCCTCTATCAGCGCGATCTGCTTCAGCAGATCGGCGTTGTCTGGTTCGATTGTGAGCGCGAAGCGGGCATTGTCGGCGGCGTATTCGTGCGAGGAATAGATGAGCGTTTCAGGCGGCAGCGATCTTATTTTATCGATCGAAGCCCACATCTGGGCCGGCATAGCTTCCTGGACACGCCCGCAGCCAAGATGAAAGATGGTGTCGCCGGAAAAGAGAAGTCCGGCCTCCTTGAACCAAAAGGCGATGTGCCCGCTCGTATTCCCCGGCACGTCGATAACCAGGGCAATATGCTCCTCCAATGCTACCGTATCGCCTCCGATCACGCCCCGATCGATACCCGGGATATCATCCACTTCGGCCGCCGGGCCAATGACGCGTGCCCCTGTTTTTCGCTTGATCTCCGTGTTGCCTGAAACGTGGTCCCAATGATGGTGCGTATTAAGGATCAGATCTACGCGCCTCCCTTCAAGCACATCCAGTACCGAACTGGCCTCGGTTGGATCAACGACGGCCAGGGCACCTGTCCGTAAATCTTCTATAAGGAAAATATAATTATCTTCGAGAACGGGCAGGATCTGCACCGATAACCCATTGCACTTTTCAACGATCATCCTGGACTCCTGGAAACAATAAAGCGCGGCGCTGTTTGATGGGAAATTAGAGCGCCGCTGAGGCATTGAACCCCGAATGAATAACCGCTGCCGCCGGCGCCGGGTATTGGCCGGCGGCTTGCGATCTACTTACTGCTCAGCGCGGGGGCAGACCTTCTGCCGCGCGTGCGGCCTGAACGCTGGGGCGCTGTTCCATGCGCTGCATGAATCGCTCAATGGCCGGGTAAACGGACATGTCGATCCCAACGCGGGGCGGCCAGTTCAGTACGTTATA
Source organism: Enterobacter sp. TMH.L2 (assembly GCF_050847315.1). Lineage (NCBI taxonomy): Bacteria > Pseudomonadati > Pseudomonadota > Gammaproteobacteria > Enterobacterales > Enterobacteriaceae > Enterobacter > Enterobacter sp. TMH.L2. The sequence goes on from NZ_CP193791.1 coordinate 821,392, forward strand.
GAGATAGGCATCAGGTGCCGAAAATTCGTTGCCGAGCACATAGTCGTTGTTCGACAGATGCTCTTCAACAAAGGCGAACCGACCTTTGAGGAATCCTTCGGCGTAGCGGTTTTTCGCCGCATCGTCGAAAAAGGGCTGGAACATCGTCGACATCCCTTTGGCAAGGTCGGTCGCGATGACATTGAGCCATTCCAGTGCGCGATAGCGCTCCTGCGTGCCGAAGGGTGGCAGCAGGTTAAGGCCGGGGTTCTGGTCGGCGATCCACTGCAGAATAACTGCACCTTCGGTAATCAAGTCACCGTTATCGAGCACCAGAATCGGAATGAAGCCTTTCGGGTTCACATCGAGATAATTGCCCTCGACAGTCGTCTTCGTGGCGAAGTCTACTTTGACCAGATCGAAGGCAAGGCACGCCTCTCGCAGCGCGATGGCCGGGGAAAGCCCGCAAGAGCCAGGGGAGTAATAGAGTTTCATGAGTCCTCAGATTTAATGTTGAGCTTGTTGGCGGTTATGGTTCGAGGATTTCCAGCGTTTCGACCATGCGGATCGCCCGGGAGAAGTTCGCCAGGTTGACCGACGTTCTTGTCGCCTTGGCGTGTAATTCCTCAACCCGCTCGCGGGTGGCATCAGTGCGCAGGCGCACCACATACCGGATTTCGTCATAGCCGGGATTCACGCTGTCATCCAGGCCCAGGAAACCTCGCAGGTCCAGTTCACCGTCAGTTTCGATTTCAAGACTGTGGAGGGTGATGCCCATGGCGGCCGCATTCGCCGCATAGCCGACTGACATGCAGGCGTTTAGCGCTGCCATCAGCAGTTCCTGTGGGTTAGGCGCGGTATTCTGTCCCAGCAACTGGGCCGGTTCGTCGGCGGCAATCTCGAAATGGCGTGCGTGTTTCTCGCCCCCCAGTTCGTAATGATCGACGCTCGCTACCGTCCGCGTCTGGCCCTGCCATTTCGTTTTAACGTTGAAGCGGATTGCGCCCCTGGCCGGGTTGTCGCGCACGTCCTGGGCGAATTGTTGCAGGTCGGCGACGTTGATACCGTTTACGGTTTTGCCCATCATATGATCCTCCAGAAGCCGCTCTGCGGCTGGTTGTCAAAGTCAGATTGCCTTGCCGTTTTGGCGGCTTTCTTGCGGCCATCTTAAACATGGCCTGTAGTCGGAAAAAGCCATGTAAATGGATATGACTGTTCGAAATAGCGAACAATGACAGGCAGCCAATTCGGGGCTCGAGCTTCAAGATATGTCCAGCCGGCAGGAGAGTTTCCCGGTCGGGTTACCCTCCCGGGTAGGGCTATGGCTCCGGCTTCAAGCTAGCTGGGATGTGCGGGGCGGGGTCAAGGCAGGTGGGATCGTTTTCGAAGAAGTGGGGGCCAGTGGCAACTCAACGCCATGACATGAGAAGTTAAGTGCGACGGGCACGACGGGCTGTCGCCGGGGCCATACCTGGATGCTTCGCAAAAAGCTCGACAATCCACTCCACAAAAACGCGGACCTTGGTCGATAGATGGCGATTCTGCGGATACACCACATGAATAGGCATCGGATCATTGCTCCAGTCGTCGAGTATCAACTCGAAACGGCCATCTTTCAGCATGGGTTCCATCAGGAACGCCGCCATTTGCACGATGCCCAGGCCGGATAAGCCAGCCGCGGTATATGCATAACTGTCATTCAGTGCGATGGGGCCGGTGAGAGGACGCTTGATACGTTCCCCCTCACGGGAAAAATGCCAATCAAAAATCTGGCCAGTGCGGGGCGAAAAATAATTCAGGCATTGATGATGCACCAGATCGTCCGGGTGCAGGGGGCGGCCATGACACTTCAGGTAGGACGGGGCCGCGCAGGTCATGTAGTGCATAACGCCCACGCGACGTGCAATCAAGCTAGAGTTGCGTAGCTCGCCGACCCGCACGGCACAATCTACGCCCTCCTCGATCAGATCGACTGAGCGATCGCTGCAGCCCAGTTCTAGCCTGATGTCAGGGAAACGGGCAAAGAAATCAGGCAGGGCGGGCACCAGAACTTCGCTGGCAAGACCGGTGGGGGCATCGACCCGCAGCCGTCCTTTTGGACTGAGCCTGGTGCTTGAGAGCGATTCTTCCGCTACGCGAATCTCCGTCAAAATGCGTAAACAATGTTCGTAGTAGGCGGCACCGTCCGCGGTGACGCTGCAGTGACGTGTGGTACGGTTCAGCAGCCTGACCCCCAGCGTTGTCTCCAGCGTCTTAATCAGCGTCGACACCGTCACTTTGGGCAGCTTCATGGCTTCCGCCGCACGACTGAATCCGCCGGCGTCAACCACCTGCACAAAGACTTCCATCGCTTGAAATTTATTGTTCATCTCAGGGCTTATTGTTCGCTATTTTGAACGGTTATATCAATTTAGATCACTTTTTTAAATGATATGCCCTGCCGACGCTTCCGGTAACGCATTGCGGCGGTTTGGCAGAGGGAAGATTCATCTCCGGGCTGCCAATAAGTCGCGACCAGAGACCCGTCGAGTATGACGTGAGGGGCCAGAGAGACATATTCAGATGAGTAATTATGGATTACCATTATTGCGAAACTTTCGCGAACATTCACAGGGACAGCCCATCAGATGCGTTATTCAGCCGCAGCACTTCTTCCTATGCTGGTTTTACTCTCTGCCTGTAGCAGTAAGCCGAAAACCGCCGAACAGCAGACGACCAGCGGCACGCCGTCTGGCGGTTTCCTGCTCCAGCCACAGCACGATGTCTTTATGCAAACCGGTGATTTTGCTTACAACCCGGAAGCAGAGAAGTTTATCGACAAAATGGTGAATGAGCATGGCTTTGACCGTCGCCAGCTGCATGAAGTGTTGTCCCAGGCCAAACGTCTGGATTACGTGCTGCGCCTGATGGATCAGCAGGCACCGACGACCGCGCCGCCTGCCGGGCCGAACGGGGCATGGCTACGCTATCGCGCTAAATTCATCACGCCGGATAACGTACAGAACGGCGTTAAGTTCTGGAACCAGTATGAATCGGCCCTGAACCGCGCCTATCAGGTTTATGGCGTGCCGCCGGAAATCATCGTCGGGATCATCGGGGTTGAAACCCGCTGGGGCCGCGTGATGGGTAAAACACGCATCGTGGATGCTCTCGCGACGCTTGCCTTTGCCTATCCGCGCCGCGCGCAATACTTTGCGGGCGAACTGGAAACCTTCCTGCTGATGGCGCGTAATGAAGGGGACGATCCGCTGGCGCTCAAAGGCTCCTTCGCCGGAGCAATGGGTTACGGGCAGTTCATGCCTTCCTCATTTAAAGAGTACGCGGTGGACTTCAACGGCGACGGGCACGTGAACCTGTGGGATCCGGAAGATGCCATCGGCAGCGTGGCGAACTATTTCAAAGCACACGGCTGGGAGAAGGGCGACATGGTTGCCGTGCCGGCCAATGGGCAGGTACCGGGGCTGGCTAACGGCTTCAACACCAAATACTCAGTGGCGGCGCTGGGCCAGTCCGGCCTGAGCCCGCAGGGCGCTTTGGGCAACCATCAGGAAGTGAGCCTGCTGCGCCTGGATATGGGCGATCGTTACCAGTACTGGTACGGGCTGCCAAACTTCTACGCCATTACCCGCTACAACCACAGCACCCATTATGCGATGGCGGTCTGGCAATTAGGGCAGGCCGTCGCGCTGGCTCGCGTTCAGTAATACGTTTTATCGCCCCCGCTTGGGGGCGATAAAGGCGGTTCTCAAATACCTGCCTGGTGAAAATCATGCAGGTTAATTGCCCCCAGCAGCCTGCCGTTTTCATCCACGACCGGCGCCGCGCTAATGCGTTTTTTCATCAGCATCTCTTTGGCATCTATCGCCCGGGTTTCGGCATTCAGTACCGTGCCATTCTTCGTCATGGCATCTTTGATCCCGGCTTCCAGCTTACCGCCGCCCACCAGCCAGCGGCGCAGGTCGCCATCGGTAAAGACGCCGGCAACTTGCTGCGCTTTGTCGCAGACGGCAACCAGCCCCAGGCCTGTGCGGCTTAGCTCCAGCATGGCATCCATGACGGAGGCGCTGTCCGCCACCTGTGGGAGCTGCTCGTGGGTGCGCATCAGATGATGAACCCGATTTAACAAACGGGCACCTAACGCACCGGCAGGGTGGGAACGCGCAAAGTCCTCTTCGTTAAAGCCGCGCTCCTGCATGACGGCCATGGCCAGTGCATCGCCCATCATTAATGTATTAACCGCGCTGGAGGTCGGCGCCAGGCGCATCGGGCAGGCTTCACGCTCTACCGAAATATCTACGGTGGCAAAGGCCGCTTTCGCCAGCGGCGACTCAGCTTTGCCGGTAATCGCAATCAGCTTAACGGCCTTTTCCTGCAGGCGAGGAATAATTAAATCCAGCTCTTTCGCATGGCCGGAATAGGAGATAAACAGCAGGATGTCGCGGCTTTCGATCATCCCCAAATCGCCGTGTAACGCTTCGGCGGGGTGAACGAAGAAGGCAGGCGTGCCGGTGCTGGCAAAGGTGGCGGCAATTTTCTTCCCGATATGCCCGGACTTGCCCATGCCGGAAACAATCACTTTCCCCTGACAGGTGAGCACGGCGTTGGCGGCGGCGACAAAATCTTCGCCAAGTCTGTCCGGCAGGCGGCTCGCTTCCTGTAATTCCAGCAGCAGGGTTTCTCGTGCGGCGTCAATCATTCGCTGATGCATCTTCTTCTCCGGTAACAATCACTTTCACGCCTTTTTCACACAGCGCGGTGAGGAATTCGTGGCTAATGCCGCCGTCGGTGATGATCGTATCCACTCTCTCCAGTCCGCAGACAATATTCGGGCTTTTACGGCCAAATTTTGAGGAGTCGGCCATCAGGATCACTTCGCGCGCCGCGTTGCACATCGCTTTGCTGACGGTATAAACCTCGTTGTAGGTTGTGACCCCGGCGGTGAGATCGATGCCATCGGTGCCCATAAAGAGCCTGTCAAAGCTGAAGTGTTCGAAGGCGTTTTCCGCCAGTTGGCCATGAAACGAGGCTGATTTCTTACGGAAGGTGCCGCCGGGCATCAGAATGGTTTGTTCGTTGTCCAGCTCAGACAGCGCGTTGACGATATGCAGGCTGTTGGTCATCACCGTAATGTTATTGAAGTGCTGGAGCAGCGGGACCAGCTGCAAAACGGTGCTGCCCGCATCCAGAATAATGGAATCGCCATCGTGGATATACTTGACCGCCGCCTCGGCAATTTGCTGTTTTTGCTGGGTATTGATCAGCGTTTTGTGGTCAATGGGCGGATCGGGTTCGTCTTTACTGAGCACTACGCCGCCATAGGTGCGAAGCACGGTGCCAGCCGTTTCAAGCAGCACCAAATCTTTACGGATCGTGGTGCCGGTGGTTTGAAAATGCTGGGCGAGATCTTCCACCGAGCATTTTCCCTGCTTTTGCAGATGTTCCAGGATCGCCGCCTGCCGCTGACGTGGTTTCATAGGCTCTTATTACCTTGCAATAAATTTCGATTCGGTAATTTCGCAAGCAATAAGCATTCGAAACGAAATTAACCCTGTTTCAGTTTAAGCGCTAATGATAGAGCATTCTGACAATCACGATCATGGGGAAAGATCACATCGGGCTGCAATTCCTGCCGATTCATGCCGTGTAGCTGCATTACTGGCTGTGGGAGGGCAAAAACCGTCAGGCCTTTCATTATCAGGCTGTCGCGGACGTTTTGCCGCTCATCAAAGGCGAGGGCAATGACCACTCTGGGCCGAAAACGCCCGGATGAACGGCCTACGCCAACGGCACCCTGCTGGCAGAGCCGGTCAAAGGCCCGATTAAAACGGCGAATTTGCCAGCCGCCGAGCAGTAGCTGGCTTAGCCAGGCGATCGCCGCCAGGGCGATCAGTGCATTCATCATGCATCCTCCTTTGGGCAGCCTCTGGCTGAGGGCCAGAGGCAACCGGTGACCCGAGAGTTAAAACATAACCTGCCCGCCGGTGACGTTGATCGACTGTCCGGTACAGTAAGAGGCTTTATCGCTGGCGTAAAACAGGAGCGTGTTAAGCACATCCTGGTAGTCACAGCCGCGTTTTAAGGGGACTTTGTCGATGTAGTATTGCTCTACTTCGTCAGCAGGAATGCCGAGTTTTTCCGCGTACTGCGGCAGCAGAGACTGGAACATTGGCGACTTGAGCAGGTTACCCAACATGAGCGCATGCACCGTGATGCCGTATTCCGCCAGATCGAGGGCGAGAGACTGCGTCAGCCCCACGCCACCGAATTTCGCCGCGCTGTAGCCGGAGTTGTGCTTGCTGCCGACCTTGCCGGACTTTGAGTTAATCTGGATGATGCGGCCTTTAATCCCGTCGCGAATCATCAGGCGGGAGAACTCCCTGGCGCACAGGAAGTACCCCACAAGGTTTACCTGCAGCGAACGGTCAAAATCCCCCAGAGCGAAATCACCAATAAACGCCGCTTTGGCGATGCCCGCACTGTAAACCAGCAGATTGACCTGGCCGAAAATCTCGTCCACGCCGTGAGCCAGTGCGGTAACGCTTTGCTCGCTGGTGGCGTCCGAGCCAAATCCCCAGGCAGAACCCGGCCCGTACTGGTCGTTAATTTCCTGCGCGACGCGGGCCGCTTTCTCACTTTGAATATCCACCACGGCAACTTTGTAGCCTTCCTGGGCCAGCCCATGGCAGAGAAACGCCCCGAGCGTTTGCCCTCCACCGATGACAACGGCAACCTGATTCATGTTTTACTCCTTTGATTAAATGACAATGTTTATGCAACAAACTTCAGCTGGCAGCCGGGTTCAATGCCCTGAGGCAGCGGGCCAGCGACGTGTACGGTGCCAGGGTATTCCGCCCGTGCTTCACCATCGAAGCGCAGGGTGATGTGCCCGAGCTCCTGCAAGTTTTGCTGGGCCACGTCGCCGACGGCGGTAACGGCGTAATGTTGGCCATTGAGTTCAAAGTGGATACCTGGCTTTAGCTGGCCGGTCAGCTCGCCGTGGCAGTGGATAAAGCAGTAATCCTGAATATCCGCCGGGGCGCCTTCCCGAAAGGTAATAAGCATGTTGTCTGCCAGCGCCTCGCGAGCGCACTCTCCAATCTGGACGATGGTGGTCTGGTAAATGGTTTGCATGGGGCTTTCCTTTATTGGTAGATGAAGCCGGACACCAGCCAGGCAATTAGCACGGTAGGGGCGCCCGTTAAAAAGCGCCCGACCAGCACAGAAGGCACGCCGACGCGCACCGTTTCCTGGCGCGCTTCCGCCAGAGACAAGCCAACAGGAATAAAATCGCAGGCGGCCTGGGCGTTAATGGCGAACAGCGCGGGCAGCGCCAGGTGAGGAGGGATATGTCCGAGGCCAATCTGCACCCCAATCAGCACCCCGATGACCTGCGCAATCACCGCCCCAGGGCCAAGGAAAGGTGAGAGCAGGGGGAAGGAACAAATCAGCGCGAGCGTAATCAGACCGAGAGGGTTATTGGCCAGCGGGGCCAGGCCGTGGGCAATCCAGTCGCCCAGCCCGGAGGCCATAATGATGCCAATCAGCGCCGACACGAAGGCCATAAAAGGCAGAATCGTTTTCAGAACCGTGTCGATAGTGTCGCGCCCCGCCTGAAACAGCACGGCGACGGCTGAACCCATTCCCATACCGACTTTGGCCAGCAGGCCGTCGCTTTGTTCGGTAATTTTTTTGCTGGCGTCGTAGTCCCGCGCTGGCGCAGGTTTGCGCTCGATCTGCGGTTCGCCATCGGCCCAACTAATGTTTTCTTCCCGGACGCCTGAGACGTAAATATCTTCAACAATGTACTGCGCCAGGGGACCTGATTTGCCGGTGGCGTGGATATTGATCGTCGGGATGCGGCGTTTAGGGTAGAGCCCGCAGCGCAGCGTGCCACCGCAGTCTATGATTGCCAGCGCAATTTCTGCCTCCGGCGGCTCGCCGTCTTTAAAACCGTCTACCGCCTGGCAGCCGGTCATTTCACTCAGCTTATCGACGATTGCCGGGCGCGTACCCGCCGTGATGTAAACGATCTTTTTGCTCGGATCGACCGGGACGATCAGCGGCCCGCCCCATCCACCCTGGCCTTTTTCAATACGAATGCTTTGAGTCATGATTTTTCCTTAGAGGCGGACCTGGCGTTCCAGCTCAATGCCCATTTTTTTCTCGAAAATCGAGGTGGTGAGATCGGTTATCCAGCCGCGGAAGAAGTTGGTAACCAGCCCAACCAGCAAATAGCTCACTGCAAGCGGGGCCAGCGGCAGGCCCAGCGTCGTTAACCCGCTGGCAATGCCCAGATAAACAAACAGTTCGCCAGGGTTGATGTGGGGAAACAAACCGTTCATCGAATGGCAGCTATACGATGCGGCGGCGTAATAGCTCGGTTTGTACTTCTCAGGCATAAAGCGTCCCAGACTTAGCGTCATCGGATTGCAGAACACGAAAGTGCCGATGCAGGGCAGCAAGAGGTAACGCGAAACGGGGTTGCCGGCGCAGCGCTGCGCCATACGTTCAATGCGGTGCTGGCCGATAAAGTTAATCAGCGCGTTCATTATCACCAGCAGGCTGATCAGCAGAGGGAGAATGCCGGTCACCATACCGGTAAAGACCTCTCCGCCTTTCTGAAACAGGCCAATAAACCACTCCGCCCCGTGGGTAATCATGTCGATCATTTCTGTCTCCTGTAGGGTTATCTGCTCACCGTTGTTCCCGGTGGTGGCTCATATTAATCATTTTGAAATGCGTAAATATGTTATTTAGATCTCATTGTGAAATATAAATCTATCAGTTTGAAAGATTATTGGGTGGTGAAAGAGGTGAAAAAATGACGTTCTGATTAACGGAAGGGAAAAGGGGGCTTGATTGAGGGTTCGTTTATGCCGAGGTGTAAAACAGTAATTTACAAGGACTACTGGGTAGACTATGTTATGTTATAACGAAACAATATTGGTGCCGGTATGTCTGTTGCAGCTCCCTCTTCACTGTTTAGCCTTTCCGGGCTATTTCGCGCGGCCCTTGTCGCGCTGCTGATCCTCGGCCTGTGGGGCGCCATTCATTGGGCGGTTATCCTGCCATGATCGAACTGCAGAATCTCGAGCTGGGCTATTACGGCAACGTGGTTGTGTCGGCCCTCAGCGGCCAGTTTCAGCGCGGCAGCATGACGGCGGTGATTGGGGCGAACGGCTGCGGTAAATCGACGTTGTTAAAATCCCTGGCCGGGCTACTGCCTCCCATTTCTGGCAGCGTAAAGTTTCAGGACAATATGCGCCCGCGCATTGCCTGGCTGCCGCAGTTAGGGGAGATGGATCGGCAATTTCCCGCCACGGTTTATGACGTGGTTTGTATGGGGAGCTGGCCGGGACGCGGGCTGTTTTCCGGCCTTCGTCGCCAGCACCGTGAACGCGTGACGGAAGCGATTGAGCGCGTGGGATTAAGTGAGCATTACCTGCGGCCGATTGATGTGCTCTCAGGGGGACAGTTTCAACGCATGCTGTTTGCTCGCCTGCTGGTTCAGGACGCACCGCTGGTCCTGCTCGATGAGCCGTTCACCGGCGTGGATGCACAGACCAGTGAATTTTTAATGGAACTGATGTGCCAGATGCACCGGGATGGCAAGACGCTTATCAGCGTGCTGCATAACAACGAGCTGGTACGCCGGCATTTTCCTGAAGTCTTGCTGCTCACCCCGGAGGGTTACCAGTGGGGTAACGCCGACGAAGCCTTAGCGCAATATGCTTCCTTTCGCCCACGCCTGGTACAAACTGCATGATTTATCACCTTTTTATTGAGCCGTTTGTGGCTTACGGCTTTATGCGCCGCGCGCTGGTGGCCTGCCTGTCGCTTTCTCTGAGTACCGTTCCGCTTGGCATTTTTCTTCTGCTTCGTCGTATGAGTCTGGTGGGTGACGCGCTTTCTCATGCCATTTTACCCGGCGTTGCCGTGGGTTATCTGGTTGCCGGTATGTCTCTGGTGGCAATGGGCATTGGTGGGTTTGTCGCTGGCGTGCTGGTGGCTTTACTTTCCGGCTGGGTTAGCGCCCGGACGCCGTTAAAAGAAGATGCCAGCTTTGCCGGATTCTACCTTGGGTCGCTGGCACTCGGCGTGACGTTGATATCATTGCGCGGTTCAAGCGTTGACCTGCTGCACCTGCTATTTGGCTCAATTCTCGCCGTGGATGGTGAGGCTATTAAGTTTGTGGGGCTCATTGCAAGCGTGACGCTGATTGCGCTGGCGCTGCTTTATCGCGGCCTGGTGCTGGAGTCGTTTGACCGCAGCTTTTTACAGGTGAACAACCGGCTGCTGCCGTCGCTGATACACGGCACGTTTTTGGCGCTGCTGGTGCTTAACCTGGTGGCCGGTTTCCAAATCCTCGGCACATTAATGTCCGTTGGCCTGATGATGCTCCCCGCCATTGCCGCGCGCTGCTGGGCTAAGACATTGCCGGGCTCGATCGCTCTTGCCGTGGTGTGTGGCCTGATTTGTGCCTGGTTAGGGCTGGTGTGGTCTTTCTACGCCTCGTTACCCGCCGGGCCGGCAATTGTGCTTACCGCGAGCGTCGCATTCTTTATCTCAATACTTTTCGGACCGCGCAGCGTGCTTGCAGGGAGCCTGCTGCGTAGGAAATTGGCAATCATAAAGGGGGTTAAATGAAACGTTTAGGGATTGGTATTGCGCTGGCTCTGGCGCTCTCCAGCCAGATGGCTGCAGCGAAAACGCTGAATGTAGTGGCAAGTTTTACCGTGCTGGCCGACATGGCTAAACAGGTTGGCGGCGACCACGTCAAAGTCACCAGCCTGGTGGGGCCGGATGGCGACCCGCATAGCTTTGAACCTTCGCCGAAAGACAGCGTCGCGTTGCGTAATGCGGATGTGGTGATTGTAAGCGGGCTCGGCATGGAAGGGTGGATGGATCGCCTGGTGACGGCCTCCGGCTACAAGGGCAAAGTTATCGTGGCTTCCCAGGGAATTAACACCCGCAGCATGGAAGAAGACGGTAAATCAATCACTGACCCACATGCGTGGAACAGCGCGGCAAACGGGGCAATCTACGCGGAAAATATCGCTGCAGCGCTGGTTGCTGCCGACCCACAGGATGCAGCGGCTATCCGTAAAAGCGGCGATAGCTATGCAGCTCGCCTGAAGCAGCTAGACGGCTGGGCGAAAAAACGCTTTGCGGATGTGCCGCAGGCTAAACGCAAGGTACTGACCAGCCATGATGCATTTGGCTACTTTGGCGAGGCTTACGGCGTCACGTTCCTGGCACCAGTGGGCTTTTCCACCGAAGCTCAGGCCAGCGCCAGCGACGTTGCATCTCTGATTAAACAGTTGAAAGATGAACATATCGCCACCTACTTCATCGAAAATCAGACCGACCCACGTCTGGTGAAGCAAATTGCCAGCGCGACCGGCGCTAAGCCCGGCGGTGAGCTTTATCCTGAGGCGCTTTCAGGCCCTGGCGGCCCGGCAAGTACCTACGAAAAGGCGTTCAAGCACAACGTGAACACCATCGCCAACAGCATGAAGTAGTTTTTCTCCCGGCCAGCTTTCGCTGGCCGTTCCATTTCTGGAATCCTTCCCGAGTATCCCGATGTAATCCCCTGCAACGTCCGTAAAGTGCTATCGTGTTGGCTAATGATATGTCTACAATCGGAGCCAGCATGACAGACAGCGCATTGTTTGAGCTAAGCCAGCGGGTAGGGAATGGCCTTGGGCAGCTTGGGGCCACCGTGACTACTGCAGAATCTTGTACCGGCGGCTGGATCGCGAAAGTGATTACTGACGTTGCCGGCAGCTCAGCCTGGTTTGAGCGGGGCTTTGTGACCTACAGCAATGAAGCCAAACATCAGCTGATCGGCGTGAACGAAACCACGCTGGAAGCCTATGGCGCCGTCAGTAAAGGCGTGGTGCTTGAGATGGCTCAGGGAGCGCTTGCCGTCGCGAAAGCGGATTATGCGGTTTCTGTCAGTGGTATCGCCGGGCCAGATGGCGGCACGCCAGAAAAACCGGTCGGTACGGTGTGGTTTGGGTTTACGGATAAGCACGGCAGAACGCTGGCAAAAGTGCAGCGCTTTGACGGCGACCGCGATGCCGTTCGCCGCCAGGCCACGGAATTCGCCCTGCAGAGCCTGTGGGACGATTTTCTAAAAAATAAACTTGATACTGTATGACTGTACAGTATAATTGCCTCAACGAAACAGTATTGAGAACGCGGGGTTGCGAATTATCGCATCACTCAGCATGACAGGAGTAGAAATGGCTATCGACGAAAACAAACAGAAGGCGTTAGCGGCAGCACTGGGCCAGATTGAAAAACAATTTGGTAAAGGCTCCATCATGCGCTTGGGTGAAGACCGCTCCATGGACGTGGAAACGATCTCTACCGGTTCACTTTCTCTGGATATCGCGCTGGGCGCCGGCGGCCTGCCAATGGGCCGTATCGTAGAAATTTACGGGCCTGAATCTTCCGGTAAAACAACGCTGACCCTGCAGGTTATTGCGGCCGCACAGCGAAGCGGTAAAACCTGTGCGTTCATCGATGCTGAGCACGCGCTGGACCCGGTTTATGCCAAAAAGCTGGGTGTTGATATCGACAACCTGCTGTGTTCCCAGCCGGATACCGGTGAGCAGGCGCTGGAAATCTGTGACGCGCTGGCACGTTCTGGTGCGGTTGACGTCATCATCGTTGACTCCGTTGCGGCGCTGACGCCGAAAGCGGAAATCGAAGGTGAAATCGGCGACTCTCATATGGGCCTTGCGGCACGTATGATGAGCCAGGCAATGCGTAAGCTGGCGGGTAACCTGAAGCAGTCCAACACGCTGCTGATCTTCATCAACCAGATCCGTATGAAAATTGGCGTGATGTTCGGTAACCCGGAAACCACGACCGGTGGTAACGCGCTGAAATTCTACGCGTCTGTCCGTCTCGACATTCGTCGTATCGGTGCAGTGAAGGATGGCGAAAACGTCGTCGGTAGCGAAACCCGCGTGAAGGTCGTGAAAAACAAAATTGCCGCGCCATTTAAACAGGCTGAATTCCAAATCCTCTACGGCGAAGGCATCAACTTCTACGGTGAGCTGGTTGACCTGGGCGTGAAGCACAAGCTGATTGAAAAAGCGGGTGCATGGTACAGCTACAACGGTGAAAAAATCGGTCAGGGCAAGGCAAACGCCAGCAACTTCCTGAAAGAGAACAAGCCGATGGCGGAAGAAATTGAGAAGAAACTGCGCGAAATGCTGCTGAATAACCAGGACAGCACGCCGGACTTCACGGTTGATGACCACGACGAAGACGCGGTCGAAACTAACGAAGACTTCTAAAACAAGACAAAGGGCTGCTAACGCGGCCCTTTGTGCTTTCTCTCTCCTGATATCGATCTTTGCCACACGACCCTATGTCTGACAACACCGCTTCTCCCCGCCGCAGCCCTTTTGCCCGCCTTCTGGATAAGGCGACCCGTATTCTTGCCATGCGTGACCACAGCGAATATGAGCTGCGCCGTAAGCTGGCAACGCCTTCTGTCTTTGCGGCAAAATTTGCTAAAGAGGACGAACCTGAGGTCACTCAGGAAGACATTGATAAGGTTATTGCCTGGTGTTACGAACACCGCTGGCTGGACGACGTGCAGTTTGCGTCACGTTTTATTGCCAGCCGCAGTCGGAAAGGGTATGGACCGCAGCGTATTCGGCAAGAACTGAAGCAAAAGGGCATCGAACGGGCCATTGGGGAGTCCGCGATGATAGCCTGTGAAATTGACTGGCCGCCGCTGGCGCGCGAACTGGCCGAACGCAAGTTTGGCTCGCCGCTGCCAACAGAGTGGCAGATGAAGGCTAAAGTGCAGCGTTTTCTTCTCTATCGTGGCTTCTTTATGGAAGACATTCAGGAGATCTGGCGAAATTTTGCTGATTAGGGCCACACTGGATTTTACTTCCCTCGCCAGAAAACTTATCTTATTCCCACTTTTTTCCAGGTAAGCTGGCCTGAGCCGTCTGCGTTACGGCCGTCATGGCAGCTTTACAACTCTTCGTTAGCTTGATTCCAGGATAATTATGAGCAAGAGCACCGCTGAGATCCGTCAGGCGTTTCTCGATTTTTTCCATAGTAAAGGCCACCAGGTTGTAGCGAGCAGCTCCCTGGTCCCGAACAACGATCCGACTTTGCTGTTTACCAATGCCGGGATGAACCAGTTCAAGGATGTTTTCCTGGGCCTCGACAAACGTAACTATTCCCGCGCTACAACGTCTCAGCGTTGCGTCCGCGCAGGCGGCAAGCACAACGATCTGGAAAACGTCGGTTACACCGCGCGTCACCATACCTTCTTCGAGATGCTGGGTAACTTCAGCTTTGGCGACTATTTCAAACACGATGCGATTAACTTTGCCTGGGAACTGCTGACCGGCGAAAACTGGTTTGCGCTGCCGAAAGAACGCCTGTGGGTGACCGTCTACGAAACCGATGACGAAGCCTATGAGATCTGGGAAAAGGAAGTGGGTGTGCCGCGGGAGCGCATTATTCGCATTGGCGATAATAAAGGCGCAGCCTTCGCATCCGATAACTTCTGGCAGATGGGTGACACTGGCCCTTGCGGTCCTTGCACCGAGATTTTCTACGATCATGGCGATCACATCTGGGGCGGCCCTCCGGGAAGTCCTGAAGAAGATGGCGATCGCTACATTGAGATCTGGAACATCGTGTTCATGCAGTTCAACCGTCAGATCGACGGCACGATGCTGCCTCTGCCAAAACCTTCTGTAGATACCGGTATGGGTCTGGAGCGTATTGCAGCTGTTCTGCAGCACGTTAATTCCAACTACGATATCGACCTGTTCAAAAAGCTGATTCAGTCCGTTGCCGAAGTGACCGGCGCGACCGATCTGTCGAACAAATCCCTGCGCGTTATTGCGGACCACATTCGTTCATGTGCATTCCTGATCGCGGATGGCGTAACGCCTTCTAACGAAAACCGCGGTTACGTTCTGCGTCGCATCATTCGTCGCGCTATTCGCCACGGCAACATGCTGGGTGCGAAAGACACCTTCTTCTATAAGCTGGTTGGCCCGCTAGTCGAAGTCATGGGTTCCGCAGGCGAAGAGCTGGCCAAACAGCAGGCGCTGGTTGAGCAGGTTCTGAAAACCGAAGAAGAGCAGTTTGCCCGCACGCTGGAGCGTGGTCTCGCACTGCTGGATGACGAACTGGCGAAGCTGAAGGGCGACACGCTGGATGGCGAAACCGCTTTCCGCCTGTATGACACCTACGGATTCCCTGTGGACCTGACGGCTGACGTGTGCCGCGAGCGCAACATCAAAGTTGACGAAGCCGGCTTTGAAGCCGCAATGGAAGAGCAGCGTCGTCGCGCGCGCGAGTCCAGCGGTTTTGGCGCAGACTACAACAGCATGATCCGCGTGGATTCTGCGTCTGAATTTAAAGGCTATGACAGCCTCGACCTGAACGCGAAAGTGACCGCGCTGTTCGTTGACGGCAAATCCGTTGACCAGATTACTGCTGGTCAGGATGCTGTCGTGGTGCTGAACGAGACGCCATTCTATGGTGAGTCCGGCGGCCAGGTTGGCGACAAAGGTACCGTCAAAGGTAACGGCGTTGATTTCGCGGTTGGCGATACTCAGAAATACGGCCAGGCCATCGGCCACCTGGGCAAGCTGGTTTCCGGCGTGCTGAAAGTCGGCGACAGCGTGGAAGCGAAAGTTGATGAAGCTCGTCGCGCTCGTATTCGTCTGAACCACTCCGCAACGCACCTTCTGCATGCCGCGCTGCGTCAGGTACTTGGTACCCATGTTGCTCAGAAAGGCTCCTTGGTAAACGACAAAGGCCTGCGCTTCGACTTCTCTCATTTTGAAGCGATGAAGCCGGCTGAAATCCGCGCCGTAGAAGATATCGTTAACGCGCAGATTCGCCGTAACCTGCCTGTTGAGACCAACGTAATGGATCTCGAAGCAGCGAAAGCGAAGGGCGCAATGGCGCTGTTTGGCGAGAAATATGATGACCACGTGCGTGTGCTGAGCATGGGGGACTTCTCCACCGAGCTGTGTGGCGGTACTCACGCATCCCGTACGGGCGACATCGGTCTGTTCCGCATTGTTGCGGAGTCCGGTACGGCGGCTGGGGTGCGTCGTATTGAAGCCGTGACTGGCGAAGGCGCACTGGCCAATCTCCATGCGCAAAGCGACCAGCTGCACGACATCGCTCAACTGCTGAAAGGCGACAGCCAGAACCTGAACGAGAAAGTCCGTTCGGTGCTGGAACGTACCCGCCAGCTGGAAAAAGAGCTGCAGCAGTTGAAAGAACAGCAGGCTTCGCAGGAGAGCGCAAACCTCTCCAGCAAAGCGGTTGAAGTAAAAGGCGTTAAATTACTGGTAAGCGAGCTGAGCAACGTCGAGCCTAAGATGTTGCGCACCATGGTCGATGACCTGAAAAATCAGCTCGGCTCCGCCGTAATTGTTCTGGCCACCGTGGCAGAAGGGAAAGTGTCTCTGATTGCTGGTGTCTCCAAAGAGGTGACCGACCGCGTGAAAGCGGGGGAACTGGTGGGGATGGTTGCACAGCAGGTAGGCGGCAAAGGGGGCGGTCGTCCTGATATGGCTCAGGCGGGTGGTACAGACGCAGCGGCATTGCCGGGCGCACTGGCCGGCGTTGAGGCCTGGGTTACGGCAAAACTCTGAAAATAACTAAAAGTGTAATTGCGCCATAACTGTTCTCAGTTATGGCGTACTACCATTTACACACTATCAATAATGATAAAGTCAGGTTGAAGTTGTGTATATCGGCTAAACTTAGATATAACAGAGTGTAATGCTATGACAGAGTGCGTGTTATCTATTTGTCATTCGTTACGATTTCGCGTTATATGATGGATAATGCCGGGATACAGAGACCCGACTCTTTTAATCTTTCAAGGAGCAAAGAATGTTAATTCTGACTCGTCGAGTTGGTGAGACCCTTATGATTGGGGATGAGGTGACCGTGACTGTGCTTGGGGTAAAAGGCAACCAGGTCCGTATCGGTGTTAACGCCCCGAAGGAAGTCTCTGTACACCGCGAAGAAATCTACCAACGTATCCAGGCTGAAAAATCCCAGCAAACGAATTTCTAAAAATATCGCGCCTCGCTGAAATCTACAGCGAGGCGCACCTCTTCTGCCTGCTGTTTCCTTTCTCTCCCGTTAACGTCATTTTTGCTTCGCTTATCAGCGTGCCGTTTCTGCGCGCGTATTGCCGTTTGCCTGTTGATAAAACACTCTTTTTGTCTCCAAATTACGCTAATCGAGCGTGATTTGTGCAATCGATAGCGAGTAGGGAAAAATTGTTTGACTTATAAGTCCCAGAAAGTAATATGTGCGCCACGCAGCGACGAGAAGCTCTTACGAGTAACTCGAAGCACTCGAAAGAGGCGTGTGGTGAGGTGGCCGAGAGGCTGAAGGCGCTCCCCTGCTAAGGGAGTATGCGGTCAAAAGCTGCATCCGGGGTTCGAATCCCCGCCTCACCGCCATTTTGCATCCGTAGCTCAGCTGGATAGAGTACTCGGCTACGAACCGAGCGGTCGGAGGTTCGAATCCTCCCGGATGCACCATTCTTCTCCGGTATTGCCTGAGAGTGTAGGTAGTACTGAGTCAGCAGTAAAAGCAGTAATCCCGATGCATCCGTAGCTCAGCTGGATAGAGTACTCGGCTACGAACCGAGCGGTCGGAGGTTCGAATCCTCCCGGATGCACCATATTCTTCCTCATCATTAGCGATGACGGTGTGAAAGAGAAAGTTACTTTCTCCGCAAGCACCAGGGAGGATAACGTTGCTTCAGCAACGGCCCTTTAGGGCGAGCCTTCGGTGAGTCATCCTCCCGGATGCACCATTTTCTCCGGTATTGCCTGAGAGTGTAGGTAGTGCTGAGTCAGCAGTAAAAGCAGTAATCCCGATGCATCCGTAGCTCAGCTGGATAGAGTACTCGGCTACGAACCGAGCGGTCGGAGGTTCGAATCCTCCCGGATGCACCATATTCTTCCTCATCATTAGCGATGACGGTGTGACAGAGAAAGTTACTTTCTCCGCCAGCACCAGGGAAGATAACGTTGCTTCAGCAACGGCCCTTTAGGGCGAGCCTTCGGTGAGTCATCCTCCCGGATGCACCATCTTCATCAGTGTTGCGGCATGATGAGCGACACTGAATCAGCAGTAAAAGCAGTAATCCCGATGCATCCGTAGCTCAGCTGGATAGAGTACTCGGCTACGAACCGAGCGGTCGGAGGTTCGAATCCTCCCGGATGCACCATATTCTTCCTCATCATTAGCGATGACGGTGTGAAAGAGAAAGTTACTTTCTCCGCCAACTCCAGGGAGGATAACGTTGCTTCAGCAACGGCCCTTTAGGGCGAGCCTTCGGTGAGTCATCCTCCCGGATGCACCATTTTCTTCCTCATCATTAGCGATGACGGTGTGAAAGAGAAAGTTACTTTCTCACCAGCACGACTCACCCCTTCAAACTTCATTTAAATTCCCCTGTTACAAACATACCGTTCAGCTTTTCATACTCCTTATTCGCAATATCGCCTCTACCCGCAGACAGCGACAATTTCAGCCATTTACGCTAAAGTACCGCCTCGACATTCAGTGAAGTGAGGGTGAGATGTACGATCGCTATGACGGTTTAATCTTTGATATGGACGGCACGATCCTTGATACGGAGCCGACTCACCGTAAAGCCTGGCACGAAACCCTTGGCCGCTATGGCATGAGCTTCGACGAGCAGGCGATGGTTGCCCTGAATGGCGCGCCAAGCTGGAAAATTGCTGCTGCAATTATCGAAAGCCACAATGCCGATCTCGATCCCCACAGTCTGGCGGCTGAAAAAACTGTTGCCGTTCGAGCCATGCTGCTTGATACCGTGCGTCCGCTGCCGCTGATTGAAGTGGTGAAAGCCTGGCATGGCCGCCGTCCGATGTCGGTCGGCACAGGTAGCGAAAGCGATATTGCAGAAGCGCTGCTTAAGCATCTTGGTTTACGTCAGTATTTTGCGGCGGTCGTGGCAGCAGATCATGTTAAACACCATAAGCCAGCACCTGATACCTTCTTACGCTGCGCCGAACTGATGGGCGTGGCGCCGGAAAAATGTGTGGTATTTGAAGATGCTGATTTTGGTCTTCAGGCGGCGCGTAGCGCGGGAATGGATGTTGTGGACGTGCGCCTACTGTGAGCGACACGCTATCGCTCCTTTCACTGTTCACCAGCAGTTTCCTGAGCGCGACGCTGCTGCCGGGGAGCTCAGAAGCGGTACTTGTGGCGCTTCTGGTTGCCGGTAGCGGCCCGGTATCGGTTCTTGTGATAATAGCAACAATCGGTAATAGCCTTGGCGGTATGACTAACGTTATTCTGGGGCGCTTTTTCCCGCAGCGTATACAATCGCGCTGGCAGGGGAAAGCGACCGACTGGTTGACTCGTTTTGGCCCAGCGACGTTGTTACTGAGCTGGATGCCGCTGATAGGCGATCTGTTATGCCTGCTGGCCGGGTGGTTACGCCTGAGCTGGGGGCCGGTGATATTCTTTTTATGCCTTGGCAAAGCGCTACGCTACATCGTTGTCGCGGCTGCAACGGTACAAGGCATGGCGTGGTGGCACTAATTGCGTGGGATGAGTCTTCATCACCGGCGAAAACAATTATGCTTATTAAAATAAATTCGACAGGCGGGAGGTCAATTTGATCCCGGACGTATCACAGGCTTTGGCCTGGCTGGAAAAACACCCTGAAGCAGTAAAAGGCATTTGCCGTGGTCTTGAGCGTGAAACGCTGCGCGTGACGCCAGAAGGCGATTTAGCCACCACCGGGCATCCTGAAAGCCTTGGCTCAGCGTTTACACATAAATGGATTACCACGGACTTCGCCGAAGCCCTCCTGGAATTTATTACCCCGGTTGATGGTGACATTGACCATATGCTGACCTTCCTGCGTGACATTCATCGCCACACGGCGCGTGAACTGGGCGAGGAACGTATGTGGCCGCTAAGTATGCCGTGTTACATCGACGACGGTCAGAACATCGAGCTGGCCCAGTACGGTTCTTCTAATGCGGGGCGCTTTAAAACGCTGTACCGCGAAGGGCTGAAAAATCGTTATGGCGCGCTGATGCAGACCATCTCCGGCGTGCATTACAATTTCTCCCTGCCGATGGCTTTCTGGCAGGCAAAATGCGGCGTACAGGACGCAGAAAGTGGCAAAGAGGCCATTTCTGCTGGTTATTTCCGCCTGATCCGCAACTATTACCGCTTTGGTTGGGTTATCCCTTATTTGTTCGGTGCTTCTCCGGCTATTTGCTCTTCATTCCTGCAGGGCAAAGAGAGCGCGTTGCCGTTTGAGAAAACCGAATGCGGCATGTATTACCTGCCGTATGCCACGTCATTACGCCTGAGCGATCTGGGTTACACCAACAAGTCGCAGAGCAATCTGGGCATTACCTTCAACGATCTGAACACCTATGTCGATGCGCTGAAGCGGGCGATTAAAACCCCGTCGGAAGAGTACGCTCAGATTGGTTTGATGAAGGACGGCAAGCACCTGCAGCTCAACACCAACGTGCTGCAAATTGAAAACGAACTCTATGCGCCGATTCGTCCAAAGCGCGTGACGCGTGACGGAGAATCGCCGTCGGATGCGCTGCTGCGCGGCGGCATCGAGTATATCGAAGTGCGTTCGCTGGATATCAACCCGTTCTCGCCAATCGGCGTGGATGAGCAGCAGGTTCGCTTCCTCGACCTGTTTATGATTTGGTGCGTACTGGCGGATGCGCCGGAGATGAGCAGCGACGAGCTGCTGTGCACCCGCACCAACTGGAACCGAGTGATTCTGGAAGGGCGCAAACCTGGGCTTACCCTTGGTATTGGCTGTGAAACGGCTCAGCACCCGCTGTCAAAAGTAGGCAAAGATCTGTTCACCGATTTACGCCGCGTGGCGGAAACGCTGGACGGCATGACCGACAGCCAGGAATACCAGCAAGTTTGTGACCAACTGGTTGCCAGCTTTGACGATCCAGAATTAACGTATTCAGCACGTATTTTACGTTCTATGATTGATAACGGGATTGGTGGCACCGGCCTTGCGCTGGCGGAACAATACCGTCAGATGCTGATTCAGGAGCCGTTGGAGATTTTAACCGCGGATGCCCTGCAGAAAGAGCATGATGCTTCATGGCAGCGTCAGCGGGATATTGAGGCGGCGGATACGGAGTCGTTCGATAGCTGGCTGGAAAAGAATGCCTGACAGAAAAGAAAATGGCCACATACTTGTGGCCAAATATTCATCTCTGAATAACAGGGATGATGATAACAAATGCGCGTCTTTCATATACTCAGACTCGCGTGCGTAAAAATAGTTTCAATTATTTTTAAAAAAAATCATTTTATCGGAGGTGACCAGATGCCGTTGTTGGATAGCTTCACAGTCGACCATACTCGTATGGGTGCGCCTGCAGTCCGTGTAGCCAAAACTATGCACACGCCACACGGTGACACCATTACGGTGTTTGACCTGCGCTTTTGTGTCCCAAACAAGGAAGTGATGCCGGAAAAAGGGATCCATACTCTGGAGCACCTGTTCGCCGGTTTTATGCGTGACCACCTGAACGGGAACGGGGTAGAGATCATCGACATCTCCCCAATGGGCTGCCGCACAGGGTTCTACATGAGCCTGATCGGTGTCCCGGCAGAGCAGCGCGTGGCGGATGCCTGGAAAGCGGCGATGCAGGACGTGCTGAAAGTGAAAGAGCAAAACCAGATCCCAGAGCTGAACGTTTACCAGTGCGGGACTTATCAGATGCACTCTCTGCAGGAAGCGCAGGATATCGCGCGCCACATCATTGAGCATGGCGTCAGCGTCAACAGCAATGATGAGCTGGCTCTGCCGAAAGAGAAGCTGCAGGAACTGCACATCTAGTTTTGTGCACACAGTAAAAAGGAGCCATATGGCTCCTTTTTTTACGCCTGCGGTATGCTATCGTCATCTTTTTGCTCACGAAACGAACTATGTCCACCAGCCTGAAATTCAGTTTTGCCACGCGGCCGCTGGTTCCTTTTGCCCATGATTACAGCCATGGTGCCTCGGAGCCCTGGCACAGTCACGACTGCGCCCAGCTGCTGCATACGCTGAGCGGCGTTGTGCGCGTCGAAACCGGGCAGGGGATTTGGGTGGTTCCGCCGGGGCGCGGCGTCTGGTTACCCGTTGGCACTCAGCACCGCCTGCAAATCATCGGCCACGTAGCGGCGCGCACATTGTTTATTGATCCGTTTGCCCGGGCTGACTTACCGTCGGTTTGCCAGGTCGTGCAGATATCCGCTTTACTGCGCGAGCTGATTATCTGCTCGCTCCAGTTACCGGAAGCTTACCCGGCGGGAAGTCGGGCAGAGCGAATTTACGAGCTTATCCTCGATGAGATTCGGGGCACCGCCGCGCTGCCGTTTAATCTTCCCGAGCCGCAGTCACCGGGGCTACTGGCGCTGTGTCGCCAGATTCAGGCGGAACCCGGTCAGCCCTGGACAAACGCGCTGGCCGCTGAACGGCTTAACGTCAGTGAGAGAACCTTGCTGCGCCATTTTCGTCAGCAAACGGGTCTGGCGTTTAGCGAATGGCTGCGCAGGGCAAGGCTGATGGCGGCGCTTGAGCGCCTTGCCCAGGGGCAGTCCGTGCTGCGCGTTGCGCTGGATCTGGGGTATGAAAGCCACAGCGCCTTCAGCGCTATGTTTCGGCGAACGCTCGGCGTTTCACCGAGCGAATATTTCTTCTCTGATTAACCCTCGGGCAGCGCGTTTAACAGCGCCTGGAGCGACGCGCGCGAGACATCATTATCAATGCCGGTTCCCCAGCGGCTCATGCCTTCCCTGAAGGTGCAGCGGATATAAGCGGCCGAGCGGCTTTCGCTGTGCCTGCCGAGCGTATGCTCATGATAATCCTCAATAGAAAATACCAGGTTAAAACGAGATTTGAGGGCATCGGCTGCGGCGGAAAGTAAACCGTTGCCTTTGCCCTGCAGAGCGATAACGCCGCCGTGCGTCTGAACGTGGGCCCACAGCCGGAGTGAACCATCGGCCTGGCTCTCCGTCCGGTAATCCAGCAACTGACGCGGGGCGGTTTGATGCGGGCCGTAAAGTGTGCGGAACAGCTGCCACAGGGCGCTCAGCGTCATCTCGTTCCCCTCCCTGTCGGTTTGCGCCTGGACGTGGCGACTAAAGTCCTGCTGTAAACCGCGCGGCAGCACCAGGCCGTGGTTTTGCTCCAGCATCCACGCGGCACCGCTTTTCCCGGACTGGCTGTTGACGCGGATCACGGCTTCGTAGCTGCAGCCAATATCGTTCGGATCAACGGGCAGATAGGGCATTTCCCACCGCGCTGAGCTGGACTCGCCCCGCGCGGTAAAACCTTTCTTAATGGCATCCTGATGCGACCCGGAAAAAGCGGTAAAAGCGAGCTTCCCGGCGTAAGGATGGCGAGGGTGCACCGGTAACTGATTGCATTGTTCAACCAGTTCCACCACCTGCTTCATATCGCTGAAATCCAGCTGCGGCGAAATCCCCTGGCTATAAAGGTTCATCGCCAGCGTGACCAGACAGACGTTCCCGGTACGCTCGCCGTTGCCAAACAGGCAGCCTTCCACCCGATCCGCACCGGCGAGGATCGCGAGTTCGGCGCTGGCCACGCCGCTGCCGCGATCGTTATGTGGATGTACGCTGATGCACACCGCATCCCGGCGGGAGAAATGGCGGCAGAAATACTCAATCTGGTCGGCATAGACGTTGGGCGTGTTCACCTCCACGGTGGCGGGCAAATTGATAATCATTGGTCGATCGGGAGATGGTTCCCAGACATCCGCCACCGCTTCACAAATTTGCAGAGCAAAATCCGGTTCGGTGAAGCAAAAGGTTTCCGGGGAATATTCATAGCGCCAGCGCGTCTGCGGGTTAGCCTCACACAGCGCTCGCACCTGGCGCGTGGCGGTGACCGCCAACTGAACGATCTCTTCTTTACTCTGGCGGAAGACCAGCCTGCGGAACAGTGGGGCGGTGGCGTTGTACAGATGCACCGTGGCGCTGTGTACGCCTGCCAGGGATGCAAAGGTGCGTTCAATCAGGTCGCTGCGCGCCTGGGTCAGCACCTGAATGGTGACATCTTCAGGAATACGATTTTCTTCAATCAGCTGACGCACAAACTGGAAGTCGGTTTCTGAGGCGGCAGGGAAGGCGACCTCGATCTCTTTGAAGCCGCACTTCAGCAGTAAATCCCAGAAGCGCAGCTTGCGGGCCGCGTCCATCGGCTCGGCCAGCGCCTGATTGCCGTCGCGCAGGTCAGTGGAAAGCCAGCGAGGAGCGTGCGTCAGGGTTCTATCCGGCCACTGTCGGTCGGGTAACTGAATCGGCGCATGGGCGAGGTATTTTTGCGATGGGTTGGTCAGCATCAGGATTCTCCAGGTCATGTGGTCTGTTTATCCTGGCGAATAATCTGGGCAGGGGCTGGCGCAAAGCTGACAACCTGTGTGGCGAAACCGCCAGGTTGAGGCAAAGAAAAAGGA
This sequence comes from Enterobacter sp. TMH.L2, assembly GCF_050847315.1. Lineage (NCBI taxonomy): Bacteria > Pseudomonadati > Pseudomonadota > Gammaproteobacteria > Enterobacterales > Enterobacteriaceae > Enterobacter > Enterobacter sp. TMH.L2. The sequence goes on from NZ_CP193791.1 coordinate 845,919, forward strand.
GCCCGAAGGCTCCTTTAGGGAGGAATGTCAGTGTGCGCCACCGCCGCCACCGCCGGCCCCGAAAGGCGGTTTGGCAAACCAAACCAGCCCAAGCAGCAGAATAAATACCCCTGCCGAGAACCAGAAAATCTCGTTGGCGGAGATGATCAGCCCCTGGTTGGTGATCTGCTGGGCGATGTAGCCGGAAGCCTGTTGGTGCGACATGCCCAAGCCCTGAAGCTGGTTGTAGGTTTCAACCGAGTTCGGGTTATACGGCGTCACAGACTCGGTGAGCTGCGCATGGTGCAGTGACTCGCGGTTCGTCCACAGCGTGGTGGTTATCGACGTCCCAATCGAACCCGCCAGCGTACGGGTAAAGTTCGACAGGCTCGACGCCGCGGCAAGGCGCTCCGGCGGCAGGCCAGACAGGGTAATCGTGGTCAGCGGCATGAAGAAGCACGCCACCGCAAAGCCCTGAATAAACTGCGGCCAGGCCGACGCGGCGAAGTCCATCCCCGGCTCAAAGGTATAGGCGCGCCAGTAGAAGCACACCGCATACATAATGAAGCTGAAGGTCACCAGACGGCGCATATCGAGCTTGTGCGCGAAGCGGCCGATAATCGGCGACAGCAGCACCGGGATGACCCCCACCGGCGCGGACGCAAGCCCGGCCCAGGTTGCGGTATAGCCATACACTTCCTGCAACAGCTGCGGCAGCAACACAATCGCGCCGAAGTAGAGCATGTAGGCGAGACTGATACACAGGCAGCCGATGGTAAAGTTTCGCGACTTAAACAGCGACAGGTCGACTATCGGATTATCGTCGGTCAGCTCCCAGACAATCAGGAAGCTGATGGTGACCACCGCAATCACCGTCAACACGATGATTTCGGTCGAGTTAAACCAGTCCAGCTCTTTACCCCGGTCGAGCATGATCTGCAGGCTACCGATCCCCAACACCAGCAAGGCCAGCCCTACGCCATCAATGCGGCGCTGCTCGGTGCGGGTTTCGCGGCCTCGCAGGGCCTGCAGGCCCATCAGCACCACGACGATACCAATCGGCACGTTGATGAAGAAGATCCAGCCCCAGTGATAGTTGTCGCTGATGTAGCCGCCCAGAATCGGGCCGCAAATCGGCGCCACGATCACCGTCATCGACCACAGCGCCAGCGCAATGCTGCGCTTGGCGGGCGGGTAGTTGCTCAGCAACAGGCTCTGGGACAGCGGAATCAGCGGCCCGGCAACGATCCCCTGGATAACGCGGAAGAAGATCAGCATCGTCAGGCTGTTCGACATGCCGCACGCCCAGGAGGCGATAGCAAACAGCACGGTCGACCACAGGAACAGCCTCACTTCCCCGAAGCGTTTTGCCAGCCAGCCGGTGATCGGGATTGAGATGGCGTTTGCCACCCCAAACGAGGTGATAACCCACGTCCCCTGGCTCAGGGATGAGCCCAGGTTACCGGCAATCGTCGGGATAGCCACGTTAGCGATGGTGGAGTCCAGCACCTGCATAAAGGTCGCCAGCGACAGGGCGATGGTCATAATGACCAGCTGGGCGCCTTCTAGCGGTTTTTGTTGTGCCATACACCCTCCGCTTTATTAACCCGCATTGGCCTGAATAATCTGGTCAATAAGCTGGTTAGCCGGCGTCAGATTCAGCTCACGCGCGTTACTTTCGTAAACCGGCGTGGTGCGGGTCTGAGAGGACAGTACGCTCCCGTCGCGGTTGCTGGTATCCACATTCACCAGCGTGGACAGGCCGATACGCAGCGGATGCTGTTCAACCTGTTTGGCGTCCAGTTCAATACGTACCGGCAGACGCTGAACCACTTTGATCCAGTTCCCGGTGGCGTTCTGTGCTGGCAGCAGCGAGAAGGCGCTGCCGGTGCCCATATCCAGGCCGACAACTTTCCCGGTGTACTTCACGTCGTCGCCGTAGATATCGCTGACGATGGTGGCCGACTGGCCAATGCGCATATGCGCCAGCTGGGTTTCTTTAAAGTTAGCGTCAACCCACATACCGCTGGCCGGTACGATGGCCATCAGCGCCGTGGACGGGCTAATTTGGGCGCCAACCTGCACGGCACGGCGGGAAACATAGCCGGTCATTGGGCTGACGATGGTGGTACGCTGCAGCGCCATCCAGCTGTTACGCACTTCGGTCGCCGCCTGTTGAACCGCAGGCTGCTCTTCCAGTTTGGTGCCGAGAATCATGGCCTGGTTAGCATTGTATTGCTGCACGGCCACATCCAACTGAGCCTGAGCGCTGGTGACGGCATCACGGGCGTGCTGCAGTTCTTCGCGGCCAATCAGGTTGGCGCTGCCCAGCGGAATACGGCGGTTCAGGTCGCTTTGCGCCTGGGCCAGAGCCGTTTTCTGCAGTTCGATATTGGCCTGATATTGCTTGCTGTTGATCATCAGCTGGCGAGTCTGCCGCACGCTGGAGGCCAGTTGGGTTTTGGCCTTTTCAAACGCCTGTTCGGCGTCGGCGCGGTCGAGGCTGACCAGCACATCACCCTGTTTCACAAAATCGGTATTGTCCGCCCAGACTTTGGTGACGCTACCGGAGACCTGGGCCATGATCTGCACCTGGTTGCCTGCCACATAAGCATCATCGGTCTCTTCAAAGTGACGCAGCACCAAAAACCAATAGATTCCATATGCCACAGCAATAATGACAAAGAGCAAGGTCAACAAGATCAGGGCGCTTTTACGTTTCCCTTTCTTGTTAGCCGGTTGCTGCGGGGCTTGAGTCTCCGCATTTGCGCTCATGCTAATCTCCACCTGGTTATTATTATTTCCGGTCAGCTGAGCCGACCTGTTAGACCTGACAGGCCAGCAAGGAGATTGCTGGCCTGAGCGTTGTTTTGAAATCGGATTGTGGTCAGACGTACAGACGGTAAAAGCTTAGCTCAGAGCTTCAAGGATCACTTTGTCCTCTTCCATCTGGTCGAGGCGGTTGAGCAGCTTACGGGTGATTGTTTCCAGCTGTGTTTTTTCGTCAGCATCCAGAGCGGACCACAGTTGATGCAGGCAGTTATGCTGCGGTGGCAGGACCTGTCTCAGGAATTCGTGACCTTTTTCGGTCAAATGCAGATGCAGGCAGCGGCGGTCATTGTCGCTTTCACGGCGCTCAATCCAGCCGCGTTTTTCCAGCTCATCGGCAATACGCGTGGCGTTGGTGCGGGATGAACCCAGCGCGCAGCTCAGCTCAGAAGGCTGGATGCTGTGATTTTCCTGGGACTCAAGGGTAATGAGTGCCATGAATAAGGTCTCGTTGATCCCCTGCGCCTTCAGCATCTTATTGCGGTTTTCCAGCAGTTTACCCTGCATGTGCATACAAAGACGCGTCAACAGAACTTCCTGGTACGGGAACTCCTGATAACGTTTGGCGCGGAACTTCAGCATTTGTTCTATGGGCGTGAACGAACTATCCATTTTGGCATAACCTCATTAGTTGCAGCCGATATAGTAACGATGGTGACAAATAAAGTAAATGTATTATTTATACGTTTGTATACGTTTATATACGTTTGGTTGTTGCCACCATCGGCGTAAACCACGCTAAGCCGTAGCCCAGAGTGCTAAGCAGCGTGGGGAGAGAAAATGGGTTTCGAGTGGTATAACGGCGTTTAACGGCAGCGAAGCCGGAGGCTTTGTGTCTTGAGGACAGGAGAAATGGCAATGGAAACGCTGCTTTCAGACTGAAGAACAATTTCGCCCCGTGGCGGTTGTCGGCTGAAACAGTTGCGGGTCTATCCATATAGGGTGTTAATAAATAACCTGCGTTAATGTCACTCGAATTAGTAAACGGGGACAACCTTAACAGACTGTCCCCGCCATTACATCTTCAATTTCCCTTACGGGAAGCGACAATATTGCGCTAATCGGCCTGCCGCTGGTATCCGCGCCACCACACTACCAAATTTAGTAGGGCGACGCTGGCGCCGGCAATGCACACCCCGTTCCAGCCGGCATGTTGGTAAGCGCTCGCTGAAATCAAAGAACCCGCCGCGCCGCCGATGAAGTAGCTGGTCATGTACCCGGCGGTCAGTCGGTTACGGGCTTCCGGCATCATGCGGTATATCAGGCTCTGGTTGGTGATGTGGACGCCCTGGACGGTGAGATCCAGCACCAGGATACCCACAATCAGGGCGAGGGCAGAGAACTGACCAAAAGCGATTGCGGCCCAGGAAAGTAACAGCAGCAGCAGACCAATGGTGGTGGTGTGATGCCCTTTGCCCTTATCAACCAGCCCGCCTGCGGGGCGAGCGCCGAGCGCGCCAGCGGCTCCCGCAAGGCCGAACAGGCCGATAACCCCTTCGGAATAGTTAAACGGCGGCGAGGCCAGCAGGAACGCCATCGACGTCCAGAGAATGCTGAAGTTGGCGAAGGTCAGGCAGCCCAGCAAGGCGCGGGTGCGCAGCAGGCTGTTTTTAATAAACAGGCTGAAGATTGAGGTCAGCAGTTGCGGGTAGTTGAGGTGGCTGTCCTGCTTCACCTGCGGCAGTCCGCGCCACAGGGCCAGCGCCATCAGCGCCATCAGCACGCTGGCAACCCAATAAACGGTGCGCCAGCCGCCAAGGCTTGCCAATAAACCCGCGACGGTTCGCGCCAGCAGAATCCCGAGCAGCAGCCCGCTCATGATAGTCCCGACAACCTTCCCGCGCTTTTCCGGTGCCGCGAGCGTCGCGGCAAAGGGCACAAGAATCTGCGCGACCACGGAGAAGAGCCCGGTCAGCGCGGTGCCCAGAATCATCATCCACAGGGACTGGCTGGTGGCGGTGATCAGCATCCCACCGGCTGCCAGCAGCGTCATAAAGACGATCAGCCCCCGGCGCTCGAACATATCCCCAAGCGGCACCAGCAGCAACAGCCCTGCGGCATAGCCGAGCTGTGCAGTGGTAACGATAAATCCGGCCTGATTCACCGAGAGCGAAAAGGCGTTTGCGATGGTGTCGAGCAGCGGCTGCGCGTAATAGTTGCTGGCAACCGCGAGGCCGGTCGCGACGGACATCAGGACGATCAGCGCCGGGCTGAGTCCGTGAGTATTGTTTTTCATTATTATCTTCAACTTGCCAAAGAGAGGTCTGAATAATAGCGAAAAATGATGACAGCAGAAGCGAAGGTGGGTGTCGGATCGTGCGGTTATTGACCCTCACCCCGGCCCTCTCCCTGGAAGGGAGAGGGAGAAAAGAAGGAGAAGAGAAAAGGTGTTTGTCTGTTTATCCCCTCTCCCCTTTGGGGAGAGGGTCAGGGTGAGGGGCGGTTTATTTCGCCGCCAGTGCCTCTTTCACCCAGCCGTCAAACTGCGCCTGGTGCGCCTTAATCCAGCCGTCGACGTGGCCGTTAATGTCGGCCTCAGAAGACTTACCGTTATGCATCATCGCATTCTGGGCATTGATATCCGCCAGCGGCAATTTCATGACGGCAAACAGCTTCGCCGCCTGTGGGTTTTTCTCGGCCCAGGCCTTGTTGGCGACAATGTGCATGGTGTTCACCGGGAAGCCGTAGTTCGCCCCGTTAGGCAGTTTAGTATCAATATCTTTCTGCTCGCCCGGCAGGGAAGAGAACGGCACCTGCAGCCACACCACGTCTTTGCCCGGCTTCAGCACATCGCTCACCCAGTACGGTGTCCAGGTGTAATACAGCACCGGCTTACCTTCTTTGAAGCGCGCGATAGTGTCGGCCATCATCGCCGAGTAGTTGCCGTGGTTCACGGTCACGGTATTCGCCAGCTTATAGGCTTCATTCTGATGATTAATCACCGCCTCGCAGCCCCAGCCTGGCGTACAGCCCATCATGTCAGCTTTGCCGTCGCCGTTGCTGTCGAACAGTTTGGCGATTTTCGGATCTTTAAGCTGCTCGATATTGGTGATGTGGTACTGGTCAGCGGTTTTCTTATCAATAAGGTAGCCCTGAGCCGCGCCGGTCACGAAGGTGCCTTCCCGGTAGAATTTCTTGCTCCCGCCCGCAGCGGCGTACATATCATCATGCAGCGGCTGCCAGTTAACGGCGGTGAAGGTGGCGTCGCCGGAAGCGATGGAGGTGTAGCCTACGTTATAGTCCACCTCGCTTGGCTTGTTCACGGTGTAGCCCATTTTTTCTAGCGCGCGGCTGACCAGCAGCGTCTGGAAGGTTTCTTCGGCGATGGTGCTCTGTACCGGCTGAACGGCAATGCCTTTGCCCGGCAGGTCTGCGGCAAAAGCGCTGGTGGTAACGAGTGTCGCAAGAGCTGTGGCTAAAATAGCGTTGTGTCGCATCGTTATTCCTTTTTAATGGTGATGGGGCGAGGGGCGGCCGAAGCCGCCGCCAGGCTTATTTCATGAAGGGACGGGTCACAAGACCCAGCGGGCCGGTGGTATACCAGCGGAGGTTGCCACGGGAGCGGGAATCGCGCCCAATGGACTGAGTCAGGCGGTCGAGAATAATGGCCAGGATCACGATCCCCACGCCACCGACCGTAGCCAGACCCATATCAAGGCGGCCAATGCCGCGCAGAACCATCTGGCCGAGCCCGCCCACGGCAATCATCGACGCGATAACCACCATCGACAGCGCCAGCATCAGCGTCTGGTTAACGCCGGCCATAATGGTTGGCATCGCCAGCGGAAGCTGCACTTTGAACAACATCTGGCGCGGGCTGGCACCGAATGAGCGCGCCGCTTCGACCAAATCTTCCGGCACCTGCTTAATGCCCAGGATAGTCAGGCGCACGATAGGCGGCAGGGCAAAGATAATCGTCACCACCACGCCAGGCACGTTGCCGATGCCGAACAGCATCACGATAGGCACCAGGTAAACAAACGCCGGGGTGGTCTGCATGGCATCCAGCAAGGGGCGAACGATTTTTGCTGCACGTTCGCTGCGCGCCAGCCAAATCCCGAGAGGCAGGCCGAGGACCATACAAAACAGCAGGGCCGTCAGCACCAGCGCGAGAGTGACCATCGCCTGCGACCAGGCCCCAATCGCGCCAATGGCGACCAGCGAGATCAGCGTGGCGACGCCCATGCCGAGGCTGGACATTTGCCAGGCAATCAGCGCAAAGACGATAATCGCGACCGGCGCGGGCATCCCCAAAAGCAGCTGCTGGAAGCCGCTGAGAATATAATCCACCGGCACGCGAATGCCCTGGAACACCGGGCGGAAATGGGTCACCACCCAGTCGATCCCCTCCGTCACCCAGCTGTCGAGAGGGATCAGCGTTTTGTGGAACGGATCCAGAATATTGAAATGTTCAGGCGCGGCTGCCGGGGCCGAATTCAGCCAGTCAGCGCCTCCGCTGGTGGCCGCATCCGACGCCGGAGCGCCCCATGCGTCTGCAGAACCTGTTGCCTGACTGGTTGCGGCGTCTGTTGCCGCGCTGCCGGTATCCCATGGATTAGTTGCGTCACTCATTGACTTGCCCCCTCACGATCTAATGCCTGCAGCAGCACCCCTTTTGAGATGATGCCCACGTACTGCCCCTCTTCGCTGACCACCGGCACCGCGCACGGAGCCTGGCCGACATGAGAGAGCAGATCGCTCAGCGAGGTTTCGGCGGAAACCGCCTCCGGGGAAGCCAGGAACGCATGGTCCAGACCTTCGCCCGCCGCCAGTGCCGCTTTTAGCGAATCGGTGGAGACGATGCCAAGGAATTTTTGTCCGCGCTCAATGACATAGCCATATTCGCGGTCGTCATCCTGCAGCAGTTTCAGCGCCGAACGAGGGCCAAAGCCGCTGGTTTTACGCAGTAACCCAGCCGGGCTGCGGCGGGCAATATCTTTGGCGCTAAAGACCTGGCTGATGTCCACGCCGCGGAAGAAGGTGCGCACGTAATCGTTGGCCGGATTATTTAAGATTTCATCCGGCGTACCGACCTGCACCACTTCGCCGCCCTGCATAATGGCAATGCGATCGCCAATACGCATGGCTTCGTCGAGATCGTGGGAAATAAACACGATGGTGCGCTGATGTTTTGCCTGCAGCTTAATTAATTCGTCCTGCATTTCGGTCCGAATTAAGGGGTCAAGCGCGGAGAAGGCTTCATCCATAAGTAATATGTCTGGATTTATGGCCAGCGCACGGGCTAGACCTACGCGCTGACGCATCCCGCCGGACAATTCATCGGGGTAAGCATGGGCATAATTCTCAAGTCCGACCTGACGTAGCGCATCCAGCGCTTTTTCATGCCGTTCTTTGACCGGAATTCCCGCAAGCTCCATACCGAAAGCGGCATTATTTAACACCGTCATATGCGGCATTAAAGCAAAGGACTGGAAGACCATTGCGATCTTTTTTTTGCGCACCTCGCGGAGTTCTGAGTCTGATATTTTGGCAATATCAATGCCGTCAATCAGTACCTGTCCACGGGTGGGTTCAATCAGGCGATTGAGAAGGCGAACCATGGTGGATTTTCCTGAGCCGGACAACCCCATGATGACAAAAATCTCGCCTTCTTCAATGGCCAGACTGGCGTCTTTTACGCCAAGCGACAGACCCGTTTTTTCCAGTAATTCACTCTTGGAAATGCCCTTCTCAATGTATTTGAACGCGCGCTGTGGATGTTCGCCAAATACTTTATATAAATTCTTCACTTCTAATTTAATTGCCATGCAATAAACGGCTTCCTGTATTTAATTTATTTATAGATGATTCCTGATGGAAATAATGACCGGTATATACCCTAACATACTAAGAATCTGAGGCAACCCTCGATTCTGTGATGTCAAAATATCCGCGCGATGAATGTGGGAGAAATTTCCCATGAGCACTGGCCTGAGAGCGAATAAGTGCGGTGGAATATTTTTTGTCAATGAGGTGAATATTCAGCCTGAATTTGGGTGATTCAGGCTGAAATGACAGGCGTATTACGGCTGAGCAATTAAATTAATGACGGCAGTTTTATTCCGGTTAAGCAGCCATTGGGCTTTGTCTTTAAATGTATTATTTTCCCGCCAGGCATGTGCGGCGGTCACCATATTTTCCAGCGCCTCATCGGGCTTGAACGGCTCGATATTGGGGTACGGCCACGGGGTTTGGCTATCGACAAACTGGGCGATGTACAGATAGCCATTTTGCAGGCTGTGTTCACCGCTTTTGGCCTGCCAGACGTTGACCCCAACTTTTTCACCCAACAGCCCTAACGGGTTCCAGGCATCGAGAATAAAGTTGCTGTAGTGCCAGGAACGCGTGCGCTCAATTTCCGTCACCGGCACGCCTTTGGCGTCAAACTGCACCGGAATGCGCTGGGTGGCAGAAATCAAACGCTGTTTGGCCGCGTCCTTATCCCCCAGCCACAGGGCAATCGCGGCGGCCTGAACGTCGTACCAGGTGCCATGATTATTTTCAGCCGCAGCCTCTTTTTGGCCGTTTTCGCTGGTGGTCAGCCACTGGTAATAATCCCGGTACCACTGCCTGAGCGAGCGCCAGGTTTTATCATCCAGCTTTCCGCCGTCGTGCAGCAGCTCAATGGCATCGATAAGCCGCACAAAGCCGCGTCCGTCGAGAATACCAGTGCCGCGCACGCCTTTTCTCCCGGGAATGGTTTGGGCGTGAGCGAGATTCGGCGTCATCCGGGTTTCCGGCGTGATAAACCAATTCACCAGCTGCTGGCGGGCTTTATCCGCGTAGGTATCTTTACCGGATAGCTGCCAGGCCAGCGCCAGATTCCATACGTCATCGGTCATGCTGTTCAGGCGGGCTTTATCGCTTTGCTTGCCGACGGCGACGGGATTGATCTGGCCATCTTTTCGCACCCACGGCAGGCCGTCGGGGCTTTTAGGATCGGGCCACCAGTAGTCAGAAAAGCTGTAATAGTCGTGAGGATCGCCTGCCGGTGCGCCGGGGCTTTTTTGGGTGATGCTGTAGAGCGGATGAATTAGCGCCTGGTCGGCTTTATGCTTAAGGGCTTGCCAGGCGGGCATCAGGGCCGGGTTTTGCTGGCTAATCTCTTGCTTACTGTGCGCCAGCTGTGCCGTGTCCAGCAGCAGCGGGGCGCCAAAGGCTAACGGTGCGCTGCCGCAAAGCAGCGCCAAAACAGAACAACGAAATAACGACATAGGCCACCTCGCAAAATGCTCAACGGCCAGATTACTAGAAATCCCAGTCCTCGTCCTCGGTTTCCACCGCCTTGCCCATTACGTAGGAGGAGCCTGAGCCGGAGAAAAAATCGTGGTTCTCATCGGCATTGGGGGACAACGCCGCGAGAATGGCCGGGTTAACTTCCGCCATCTCCGCCGGGAACAGCGCCTGGTAGCCCAGGTTCATTAGCGCTTTATTGGCGTTGTAGCTCAGAAACGCCTTCACTTCGTCTTCCCAGCCCAGTTCACGGTAAAGCGTTTCGCTGTACGCCAGCTCGTTATCGTAGAGATCCATCAGCAGATCGAGGGCAAAGTTTTGCAGCTCGGTCTGGCGCTCGCGGCTCTGCTGCGCCAGCGCTTTCTGGTACTTGTAGCCGATGTAATAGCCGTGCACCGCCTCGTCGCGGATGATCAGCCGAATGAGATCGGCGGTGTTGGTCAGCTTGCCGCGGCTGGAGTAATACATCGGCAGCCAGAAGCCGGAGTAAAACAGGAAGGACTCGAGAAACACGCTGGCAATTTTCTTCTTCAGCGGGTCGTTGTCCCGGTAATGGCCCAGAATAATCGAGGCTTTACGCTGCAGGGCTTCATTCTGCTCGCTCCAGTCGTAGGCGGCGTCCACATCTTTGGTCTGGCAGAGCGTGGAAAATATCGAGCTGTAGGAACGGGCATGCACCGCTTCCATAAAGCTGATATTCGACATCACCGCCTCTTCGTGTGGCGTCAGCGAATCGGCCATCAGCGCGGGGGCACCCACGGTATTCTGAATAGTGTCCAGCAGCGTCAGTCCGGTAAACACGCGGATAACGAGCTGCTGCTCCTGCTCGCTGAGCGATTGCCAGGCCGGAATATCATTAGAGAGCGGCACCTTCTCCGGCAGCCAGAAGTTACTGGTCAGGCGGTTCCAGACCTCGAGGTCTTTATCGTCCTCGATTTTGTTCCAGTTGATGGCGCTTACGCGCGTCAGTTGCGTCATTTTCTTTCCTTGTCCTTTAGCCTGGTACTTTGCGTTATAGCGCGCAGGACACGCAGCCCTGCACCTCGGTGCCTTCCAGCGCCAGCTGCCGCAGACGAATGTAGTAGAGCGTTTTAATGCCTTTCTTCCAGGCATAAATCTGCGCTTTATTGATGTCGCGGGTGGTGGCGGTATCGCGGAAGAACAGCGTCAGCGAAAGCCCCTGGTCAACGTGTCGGGTGGCCTCGGCATAGGTGTCGATGATCTTTTCCGGGCCGATATCGTAGGCGTCCTGGTAAAACTCAAGATTGTCGTTGGTCATAAACGGGGCGGGGTAGTACACACGCCCGGTTTTACCCTCTTTACGGATCTCAATCCGGGAGACAATCGGGTGGATGCTCGAAGTCGCGTGATTGATGTAAGAGATTGATCCCGTCGGCGGGATAGCCTGCAAATTCTGGTTATACAGGCCGTGCTCGCGTACGTCGTCGCATAGCTGCTGCCACTGTTCGCGCCCTGGAATCGCAATCCCTGCTTTGGCAAACAGCGCCCGGACTTTCTCCGTTTTTGGCTCCCACGTTTGTTCGAGGTACTGTCGGAAATATTCGCCGCTGGCATAGCGCGACTGTTCGAAACCGGCAAAACGCTGCTGTCGCTCCCGGGCTAAAGCGTTGGAAGCGCGAAGCGCGTGCCAGGTGATGGTGTAGAAATAGATATTGGTGAAATCCAGCCCTTCGGCTGAGCCGTAGGCAATGCCCTCGCGCGCCAGGTAGCCGTGCAGGTTCATTTGCCCGAGGCCAATAGCGTGGGAGGCGGCATTCCCGGCTTCAACCGACGGCACCGAGCGAATATGGCTCATATCAGACACCGCCGTCAGGCCGCGAATGGCGGTCTCCACGGTGCGGCCAAAATCCTCAGAGTCCATGGCATGGGCGATGTTCAGCGAACCAAGGTTGCAGGATATGTCTTTGCCCGTTTGCGCGTAATCCAGGTTTTCATCGTAGGTCGAGGCGCTGTTTACCTGCAAAATTTCCGAGCAGAGGTTACTCATGTTAATACGCCCGGCAATCGGGTTGGCCCGGTTAACCGTGTCCTCAAACATGATGTACGGGTAGCCGGACTCAAACTGGATCTCCGCCAGCGTCTGGAAGAAGTCGCGAGCGTTGATCCAGCTCTTACGAATCCGATCGTCCTCCACCATTTGCTGATAAAGATCGTTGACGCTGATGTCGCCAAACGGCTTGCCGTAGATTCTTTCCACGTCGTAAGGCGAAAACAGCGCCATCTGCTGATTGGTTTTGGCTAGCTGGAAGGTGATATCCGGAATAGTCACCCCGAGCGACAGCGTTTTAATGCGGATCTTCTCATCGGCATTTTCCCGCTTGGTATCGAGGAAGCGCAGGATATCCGGGTGATGCGCGTTGAGGTAAACCGCCCCCGCGCCCTGGCGTGCGCCAAGCTGGTTGGCGTAGGAAAACGCGTCTTCCAGCATCTTCATTACCGGGATCACGCCCGATGACTGGTTTTCAATGCGTTTGATGGGCGCCCCGGATTCACGCAGGTTGGAAAGCAGGAAGGCAACGCCGCCGCCACGTTTGGACAGCTGGAGCGCCGAGTTAACCGCGCGGCCAATCGACTCCATATTGTCTTCAATCCGCAGCAGGAAGCAGGAAACCAGCTCGCCCCGCTGCTTCTTACCGCAGTTGAGGAACGTTGGCGTGGCAGGCTGGAAACGGCCGCTGAGCATCTCTTCCATCAGGCGTGTGGCAAGCGGCTCATCTCCCTGCGCCAGGGTCAGGGCCACCATGCAAACACGGTCCGGGAAATGTTCCAGATAGTGCTTTCCGTCCCAGGTTTTCAGGGTGTAGCTGGTGTAGTACTTCCACGCGCCTAAAAAGGTCTGGAACTGAAAGCCGCTGCCGTGCGCTCTGTCGAACAGTTCAAGGATAAACGGGCGCGAATAGCGGGTTAGCACGGCATCGTCGTAATAGTGCTCGGCCACCAGATAGTCCAGCTTCGCCTGCCGGCTAGGGAAGCTAACGGTGTTCGGTAAGACGTGCTGTGCAAAGAAGCTTTCCACGGCCTGTTTATCTTTATCAAACTGGATGTTTCCCTCTTTGTCATAGAGGTTGAGCATGGCGTTCAGGGCGTGGTAGTCCACGCTTTCCGTTGCTAAACGGACTGCTTCTGTCGTTGCCAAAATTCGCTTACTCCCTTACGCACGTTGTCGATGTCTTGCGGGGTGCCCAGTAGCTCAAAACGGTAGAGGTAAGGCACCTGGCATTTTTGTGAAATGACGTCCCCGGCCCGGCAAAACCCTTCGCCAAAACTGCGGTTACCGCTGGCGATCACGCCGCGGATCAGCGCGCGATTGTTCGGGTTGTTCAGGAAGCGGATCACCTGCGGCGGTACCGCCCCGGCAATGCCGCCGCCGCCATAGCTGGGCACGATTAAAATGTAGGGTTCCGTCACTTCCAGGCGCGCTTTTACCTCCAGGGGAATGCGTAAGGCGGGCAGTCCCAGGCGTTCGATAAAACGCAGGGTGTTTTCCGACTCGCTGGAGAAGTAGACGAGGGTGCTCATGCGCTGGCAGCAACGCACAGGCGATTGATCATATCCGGGCGAAAACCACTCCAGCTTTCGGCTTCGGTCACCACCACCGGCAGCTGACGAAAGCCTTTGGCCCGCAGGTCGTCAGCCGCTTCCGGATACTGATCGAGGTTGATCATGTCGAAGGCAAAACCCCGGCTCTCCATCGCCCGTTTTGTAGCATGACACTGAACACAGTCATCTTTAGTGTAAATAGTAATGCGCATGATTCGTATTTCCCTTTAGAATAATGGAACGCCGCATAAAGTGGACAGCGGGTGGTGTGTTCGTACTGAAAGAAATACTAGATGTTGATTTTAAAATTTGCAACCACGCAAGATATAGTGTTTCTGTGATTTTTTGTAGGGGGTTGAAAAGTGTAGGGGAAGGGGGATCTTTTTCAGTAGAAAGAGCTTTATCTATGAAAGAACGGTTGAGATTCCGTTCACTTGTAATCCTGTTTCCTCTGCACGTTCAAAGCACGTGAACGTGTCAGGTGGCCCCTGACAACCCCCGGCGCCCTGCGAGCTCGTCGCCGCTGAAGCGGTAAACCCACCGGTTATCACCCAAACATTCGGGGTCGTTCGCGATTCGTTCCCGACAGCTCAACCCCGTCTGAGTTGGGTCATAACCGGGGGCGCTGAGAGCCGGGAACAAGGGCGTGGCTGTAAGACTTGCAGCAACGTTAACGTCCCGTGTGGCTGCAGGTTAAAAGCGAGGCTCGGCTCCGGGCTTAAATCGCCTCTGTTTTCTCTCCGACTGGCCAGGGTCCGGACGTCGGGAACGCATCTCAGGCGACCCAGGACTGGGAGATAAAACGGAGGTCTGCCGCTTCAGCGGTCGATTTATTTCGCCGGGAGTCCGGGTTCTTAGGGGAGTGACGGTGACTCCCCTAAGACGTTCACCGGTACAGTGGCTGCATATCAAACAGGTCTGGAAGTGAACGTAATATTCTCCAGGCTACATAGAACGTGTTTGTGTCTCAAAGACAAAAAAATCTCTTACTGCCGCATCCCAATCGCAACGCGGTTAAACGCATTCATCATGCTGGCCGCCAGGGTCAAATCTACAATCTCCTCGGCGCTGAAAAACTGCAGCAGCGGCTGGTACACATCATCTTCGGCATTGCTGTCGGCAATCAGGGTGAGCGCTTCTGCCCATGCCAGCGCCGCACGTTCTTTCTCCGTAAACTGGTGGCTGACTTTCCAGCCCGCCAGTGAATCCAGCTTCACCTGGTCAACGCCGGATTTACGCAGCGCTTTGGCATGCATCTCCAGGCAATAGGCGCAGCCGTTAATCTGCGACACACGCAGGAAAACCAACTCGATCAGCTCGTTGCTCAGGGGGCCATTTTCCAGCCCCTGCAGCGCCTGCCGCATCGGTTTGATCACGTTGGGGGAGAGTTCATAGTAAGGCTGACGTAATTCGATCATGGTGTGGCTCCTCAGGTTGGTGTGAGGGCAATTTACCACTATGATGGACTATCAAAGAGAGCCATAAATTAACTAAAAAACCAGACCATGAAACAAAAATTTGCGCCGCTTACCGTGACCTCTCATCCCGCTCAGCCGCGCTACCAGCAAATTGCCCGTCAGCTAAAGCAGGCGATAAACAGCGGTGAACTGGCGGCAGGGAGTCGCCTGCCGTCCAGCCGGACGCTGGCGCTAGAGCTGGGGGTTGCCAGAGCCACGGTTGAGAACGCTTATGGCGACCTGGTGGCTCAGGGCTGGCTGGAGCGACGTGGGCAGGCCGGCACTTTTGTGAGTCCATCGGTGAAGCACGATCCCGGTGGTCAAAACATTTCGGCCGCTCACCCGCAGGGCGCGCCCAGGCCTTTTCAGATGGGGCTGCCCGCGCTGGATCTCTTCCCTCGGGCTATTTGGGCGAGGCTTGTGGGGCGGCGTTTGCGGCAGCAAACTCGTTTTGACCTGATGCTGCCGGAACCCAGCGGGGAAGCCTCATTGAAGCAGGCGATTGTGGATTACCTGCGCTTCTCCCGCAGCATTGACTGCCAGCCGGAGCAAATCTTTATTACCCCCGGCTTCCAGGCTGGTATTGCCCTGATCCTCGCCACGCTTGCACGGCCCGGGGATGGCATCTGGCTGGAAGATCCGGGCTACCGCTTTGTTCGGCCTGATTTTGTAAAAGCGGGGATGGCGATCCGGGCGATCCCCGTGGACGATGAGGGCATGCAGGTTGATTACGGCGTGAACCATTTTCCCAATGCCCGTTTTGCACTTTTGACGCCTGCGCACCAAAGCCCGTCAGGCGTGGCGCTCTCTCTTTCACGGCGACACGCGCTGCTGGAATGGGCCAGTCGGGAACAAAGCTGGATCATTGAAGATGATTACGACAGCGAGTTTCGCTACCACGGCAAGCCCTTGCCGCCGCTAAAAAGTCTGGACAGCCCGCAGAGGGTTATTTACGCGGGGACATTCAGTAAGTCGATGTTTCCGGCCCTGCGTGTTGCATGGCTGGTGGTGCCTTCCCACGCGGTAGAAGATTTTCAGCGTCAGGCTCGCAGGCAACCCTGTACCGCTCCAATACTTATTCAGCAGGCTATCGCCGACTTCTTGCGGGAAGGGCATTTCTGGCGGCACTTAAAAAAAATGCGTCAGTGCTACGCCGAACGCCGGTTATGGCTCGAGGAGGCGCTACGTGAGCAAGGGTTTACGGTTGTGCCTCAGGAAGGCGGCATTCAGATGGTGATGCACGTCGAAGGTGACGAGTTGATTATCGAGGGCAAAGCCAGAGCCGCAGGACTTGCCGTCCAGGCACTCAGCCACTGGCGAATTGAACATCATGGGCCCGGTGGTTTGCTGCTGAGTTTTACCAATATCAGTTCGTATGAAATGGCCCAGCGCTATGCGCTTCAACTGCGGTTGGCCATAAAGTAAAAACCCCGGCGAATGGGGCCGGGGTTACAACGCGCATTTAGTCTCATTTATCGACTGTTAAACGCCTGGGGTTAGCGGCGTGACACCAGCAATGCCCCAAGGACAATACCTACCGCTGCGCCAATCCCCACGCTCTGCCAGGGTTTATCGCGAACATAGGAATCTGCGCAGCCAACAGCATCTCGCGCGGCTTGCGTCACTCGGCCCTGATTACCGTTAATCCTTGCACGGGTCTCTTTCAGAAGCGCTTCGGCTTTTTTACGTGCGGCATCAACTTCATCTTTCGCATCGCTACCGAAGGATTTCAATACATCTTCCAGCGTATCTGCCAGCTGACTGACATCGTTATTGATTTCGTCTACCTGATCGTCAACGTTATTTTTGTTTGCTCGGCTAGCCATTATTGTCTCCCTTTTTAAGATGTAACGCTAAGTGTAGACCATGGATTTTAGTTATGGGCCGGCGCAAAGCCTTTGCCGGCCTTTCTGGACAATTCCGAAAGCGTTGCCAATGCTGCTTATTGTATGGTTGCGATGCAGTAAATGATGACGAGGAAAATCTATGTATTTACGACCGGATGAGGTGGCCCGAGTACTTGAGAAATCGGGTTTTACCATGGATGTGGTAACGGCAAAAACCTACGGCTACCGTCGTGGTGAGAATTACGTTTATGTTAACCGCGAAGCGCGCATGGGGCGCACCGCTCTGATTATTCACCCTACCCTGAGAGAGCGCAGCCAGTCGCTGGCCGAACCGGCTTCAGAGATGAAAACCTGCGATCACTACCAGCAGTTCCCGCTCTATCTTGCCGGCGAAACGCACGAGCACTACGGTATTCCGCATGGTTTCAGTTCCCGTATTGCGCTGGAAAGATATCTGACAGGGTTATTTGGCGAGTCTGAATAAGTGAACGACTGGCTTCAGGCCAGTCGCCTTTGCATGCCGGGACTCAGGCGCCCGCTTTCACGCCCATCTGGCCGCTGACGCGAAACAGTCGGCGGCAGAAATCCAGGAAGTAGCCGTAAGCGGCACCCATCATCATCGACACCAACAGGTTCGAGGTCACGGCAGCCACAATCTGGTGCCAGTCAGCGCCCACGCTCCATAAAATCAGCACGTAAACCGGGGACTGGAAAGTCACATAAGCCAGCACGTCAGCCAGGTTTTTCGCCCAGCTCGCCGGGGTCATGCGGCGCGCGGTGCGCATAAAGGCATCGCGGTAGAAGCCATAGGGCCAGGCGATAATAATGTTGACCGGCACGGCGACCAGGCGGGAAGAGAGCGACTGCTCGAAGGTCATTCCTGAGAGGAAGATCTCAATCATCATGTTCACTACCGAGCAATACACTACCATTGCAAAAATATCTGCGGCGGCATGGCGTAAGCGTGACTCAGGGGAAAACATAATGTTGACTCCGGTTTAAAAGTAGTCGCTTGCGCTACTTTTATGGCTAATTATTGGTGTTATAAAACATGTAAATCACTGGGCGTAGAGTATGTCACTGCAATGTTTTCATCAATTAGCTATAAATTTTTATTTATAGGTTTTTTGTCGATAAAGTGCGTTGAAACACACTTTGCCGCTGGCATTTCCTGATTTTGTGGTTCCGTTTTTAATTTCTTATTGATTATCAACGAGATGATTTAATTACGTCTTAATGCACAACATCCCCCAAAAACTCCGGGTTTTAGGGATATCCATCGCGCTTAGAATCGTTATATAATTATTTATATAGCGAGTGATGAGGAGTCGCTGATGGATAACCATTTTGGTAAGGGCCTGATGGCCGGAATGAAAGCCCGACAGGCCGACAGCGCAGTTAACGTGGAGCGTTTCTGCGCGGATTACAAACGCGGCTTTGTGCTGGGCTTTACTCACCATATGGCCGAGCAGACCGGCGATCGCCAGCGTGCAGCCTGGGAAGCCGGGGTGTTAACTCGCCGCTATCAGCTGGATAAAGAGTCTGTGGCTGACTTTCTGAAAGAGGTCAACGCGGACGTTGTGGTTCGATGTTTCTTTGCGGGTTATGAGAAGGGCTATTGATTGCTGGCCTGGATTGCCGCCGTGCCCGGTTGTTTATGAATGGCGACGACAAGGATAGGGGCACTTTTATTGAGAAGAACGGCGTGATTAACCTCACGCCGTTTTTTGTTGCTTAGCAAACGCCGAAATCGCCTTCTTCCTGGTACAGCGAAACCGAATCTGCTTTCAGCGTCAGTTGATCCGCACCTAAGGTCGCGGCCGGGACGCAAATCAAATCTTCTCCCTGAACCTCAACCACCTGTAGCTTAGGGCCGCCCTGTTTGGGCTGCACCACATCACCTGGTTTGAACATAGAAAAACCTCTGAATGCTAAGGGAATTTAATGCGGTTTTGCCGCCTGATAACCATAGATCAGAAATCGAGGCGGATAAAGTAAGATACGCTAGCGCCGGTTCCACGGCAGCCAGGCCAGTAGACGTGCCATACCGCAAAATCCGCTGATACCTGCGAACAACAAACCTGCTCCAACAGAGCCGGAAAGCAGGAAAAATCCGCTATTAACGCTGTACCCGAGCACGACCCCAAGCAGGATTAACGTCCCCGCCACAATTTGTACCTGCCGCATGATTGGCAGAGGCTGGCTTTTATCCGCCAGAATCTCCTGCCCGCCTTTTTTCCATGCTTCGAGGCCCCCGGCCAGCAGCATGACCTGGGCCGGTTCGGCAAGTGCCGCCAGCTTTTGGGCATGCTGAGAAGAACGCATTCCGGACTGACAGTGGAAAATCACCACGTCGTGAGGATCTAGCGGCCCCAGCCTGGCGCCGTTTTCAATGGCGGAAAGCGGCATCAGATGCGCCTCTGGAATGTTCTCACGGGCATGTTCATCCGGTTCGCGGATGTCGATCAGCGCGGCACCGTCGGCAATGAGCTTTTTCGCTTCTTCTGGCAAGATGGATGAAATAGTCATGATGTTCCTCAGGGGCAGTAAATGGTTTTCAGCGTCGCGATCACTTCGCGTACCGCGCTATTTTTGATGAAATAGAGCACACGCTGAGCATTACGCTGGTGCGCTATGAGCCCTTCATCCTTCATTTTCGCCAGATGCTGGGAGGTCGCTGAGGGGCTCAATCCTGCGGCGGCGGCAAGTTCTCCGGCCCCGGTGCCTGGGGAGTCGAGCAGCAGGCAGAGGATCAGCAAACGCCGGGGATTACTCATGGCTTTTAGCAATTTGGCGGCTTCGTCCGCACTGGACTGAAGCTGGGAAAGTTCAGGTGTCATGATTTTTACTTTAGATAACTCTAAATTTAGTAAATGCTAAATTAAATTTTCAACAAAGGAAAGAGTGTGCGGGCAATTCTGGTACGGCATGGCGAAAGTGAGGGGAATAAACAGGGGATTATTCAGGGGAGGCTGGAAAGCCAGCTCACGGCGCGGGGGCTCCGGCAGAGCTTTGCGCTGGCTGCCGAGTTGGCCGATTTATCCGTCCCCCATATTTATACGTCACCGGCGCTGCGTGCACAGGGCACGGCTAATGTGCTGGCCAGTGAATTGCGCAGCCAGACAACCGTGGATGAACGTCTACAGGAACGTGATTTTGGCCCACTCCAGGGGCTAAATGTTATCGAGGCGCAAAAAACACATCCCGAGCTGTTTAATACCCTGCTATCGGGCGAGCCACATCGGGTGACTCCTGAAGGGGAGTGCCTGGATAACGTTAGTCGCCGCCTGTTTTCCTGCCTGAACGATTTGAATGAACGCCACCGGAACGACACGGTGATTATTGTGACTCACGGCCATGCTTTGGAAATTGTCCTCTGGCAATTGAAAGGCGCTTTAATTACCGACGATCTCAGACAATATGGACATCAAAACTGCAGTTATAGCATCGTGGATATTGAAGGGGAATGTATCAGCCTGGCCAAATGGGGGATTGCGACTCATCTGCGTGACATCAGATAGACATTCTTGAGGCTGTTTAAGTTTGGTGATGGTTTATTTGTTGTACTGAAATACGGTTTTTAACTGCTAAATAAAAGTGGTCCACGTTAGGGCCGTTTGAACGCCGCCACTGTGCGGCGTTTTTTTATTCTCGACTTACCGTGTTGCGAGCGGCGTTACGCCAGGCTCTGGGTGACAGCCCGGTTTCGCGCTTAAAGGCGTTGCTAAAAGCGCTTTCGGAGGTGTAGCCGAGGGACTGGGCCACCATGGCAATTTGGTCTGCCTGCTCGCGCAGTGCTTTCTCCGCCAGCCGCATACGCCACTGGGTAAGATAAGCCACAGGCGTAATGCCCGATACGTTACGGAAATACTCCGCAAATGTGGTGCGCGACATCGCACAGGCTTGGGCGAGATCTTCCAGGCGCCAGCTCCGAGCCGGGTTGGCGTGGATAAGCTGCAGTGCCGGGGCTAGGCGGGCATCTCCCAATGCGCGTAGCAAACCTGCCGGAAGCGAACTGCTGGTTTGCAAATGGGCACGAAGGATCTGAATAAACAGCAACTGCGAAAGCTGCGCGGAGGCGAGCTGGGTGCCGGGCTGGGCCGTTTCTCTTTCGGCAATCAGCTGATCGAGCAGCCAGCGGAAAGACGCCGCCTGCGGGGATGCGGCCGGGATGTGAATCCACTGCGGCAACACCTGAGCAAGCATCTGCCCGCGATGCGGATCCAGCAGGACGTGGCCGCCCATATACTCAAACTCTTTCCCTTCTCCCAGAGCGGCGTAATTCCGCTCCCCGGCCTTAAAAACGCTCATCGCATCGACCGGTTTGATCTCTGGTGAGCTGGCGACAATAAACGCCCGCCTGGCATTCAGCAGGCCGACATCGCCGGTGCAAAAATAAATCGGTTCCGCTTGGCCTTCGAGCATCACCCAGCAACTGCCTTTGACGATGGCGAAGAACTTAATTTTGTCCGGAGGTGGGAAGTGAAGCGCCCAGTCGCCGCCCGCGGTAAAGCCGCCGGTGACCAGCGACTCGGCGTCGGCAAATTTGAGGATTTCAGAAAAAGGATCGGTGTGCATTTCCGTACTATCGCGCAAGTAGAACGGACTATCAAGCATTCAAAATCCAGCTGACCGGCTTTATTCTGCGCAGCAAGTGAACGTATGCCGCCTGCTTGCCAGGCCACAGAGGACCAAAGCATGACAAAAGATATTGTATTAGTTACCGGTGGAACCGGATTTATTGCCCAGCACTGCATCATTACCCTGCTGGCAAAAGGCTATGAAGTTCGCACCACCGTACGTTCTGCTGACCGCAAAGCAGAAGTGCTCCAAAACCTGAAAGAGGGCGGCTGTGAGCCCGGGGAGCGCCTCTCCTTTTTCATCGCTGATTTAATGGCGGATGAAGGCTGGGCTGAAGCGATGGCCGGGTGCCGTTATGTGATGCATGGCGCATCGCCGACGCCTTCCGGCAACCACGCCACCGACGAGGACTGGATCAAACCTGCGGTGGACGGCAACCTGCGAGTGCTCCGCGCCGCAAGCTTTGCCGGGGTTAAGCGCGTCGTCCTCACCTCAGCCTTTGGGGCCGTTGGCGTCGGGCACCCGGCAAGCCATCGCCGCCCGTTTGATGAAACGGACTGGAGCGACGTGTCCGGCAAAGTGTGGCCCTATCAAAAATCGAAAACGCTGGCGGAAAAAGCCGCCTGGGACTTTGTGGAGAAAGAAGGGCGTGGCCTGGAGCTGTCGGCGGTGAACCCGGTGGCGGTAATGGGGCCGGTATTGGGGCCTGATTTTTCCCATTCCACGCGGCTGGTGAAAAACATGCTGGATGGGCAAAAAGGCAATCCGAACATCAACTCTTGTTTTGTGGATGTGCGCGACGTGGCCGATTTGCATTGGCTGGCGATGACGCACCCTGCCGCCAACGGCGAGCGCTTCCTTGCCAGCTCCGGCCACAGCCTGCTGATGGTTGAGGTGGCGAAAATTCTGCGCAAACAACTCGGCGAAGCCGCCAGCAAAGTCGCTACCCTCGCGCTGCCCGACTGGATGGTGCGCCTGGCTGCGCACAAAAATCCGGGCATGAAAGGATCGCTGACTCTGCTGGGCGTGGACATGAACGTGACCAACGCGAAAGCGGTGAACCTGCTCGGCTGGGTGCCACGTCCACCGGAAGAAGCGATTGTGGCCACCGCCGAAAGCTTTATTCGCCTGGGCTTACTGGAAAAATAAAGGCTACCGCTTCGCGCTTAGCAGCATCGCTGACAGCAAGGCGATAAGCCCGAAAAGCGACATCAGCAGCCACGCGGTGTGGTACTGCTCGCTGGCAAGGGCGCTGCCGGACACGGCCACAAACACCGCCACGCCTATGGCGGCCCCAATTTGCCGCGAGGTGTTAATGATCCCGGTGCCGGTGGCATATTGCTGCGCCGGGAGCGCCGCCGTACCGCCTGCGATAAACCCCGTCTGGCCGATACCCGCTCCGGCTCCGGTCAGCATCAGCGCAGGCAGATAGGCCAGCAGATAGTCCGGTTCGGCGCTAAGGGCGCTGTACCACCAGAGGCCGGCTATTACATATAAAATACCGGCGGCGATGGTGAGTTTTTTAGGGGAGACCCCCGTTCTGCCTGCGATCAACGCCGCGACAACGGCGGTGCCAGGGCCGAGGCCAAAAGCGGCGCCTGCCTCGACGGTCGGCCAGTGCCAGACCTGGGTCAGATACAGGCTACCGCCCAGCAGCATGATGGCAAATCCCATGTAGAAAAAGGCCATGCCAAGCGTGGCCAGGGTAAACGCAGGCACGCGGAATACCCGCAGGTTTAGCGCCGGGGCGGGCTGCGTCAGGCAGCGACGAACGAACAGCGTCAGGAAGACGAACGCCCCGCCCAACACCGTCCAAAGCCTGACGCTGGCGAAGCCCCAGTCGCTGGCCCAGGAGATCCCGGCCACCAGCAGCGCAAGCCCCGCAACCAGCATTAGCGAGCCGAGAATATCCGGGAAACGGCTCTTTACGATCTCCGTTTCCGTCAGGTGCTTGCTCAGCCACAGCGCCGGGATTGCCACCGGCAGGTTGATCAGGAAGATCAATCGCCAGTCGATATTCACCAGCGCCCCGCCGAGCATTGGGCCAAGCGCGGCGGCAACTGAGCCGGTAGCTGCCCAAATCCCTACCATTTGCTTATGGCGCTCTTTTGGGTACGCCGCCAGCAGCAGCCCCAGACTAGTGGGGATCATCAGCGCTGCGCCAATGCCTTTCAGGCCCCGAGCGCAAATCAGCGAGATAACATCCGGGGCAAAAGCACAGGCTATGCTCGCCACCGAAAACACCGCCAGACCTGCCTTGAAGATACGCTTGCGGCCGTAAATATCCGCTATTCGGCCTGCGGGCACCAGAAACGCTGCGAAGGCAATGGAATACGCGCTGATCACCCAGGACAGCGCCTGGTTAGTGGCCCCGGCAAAGCTATCGCGAATAGCCGGGAAAGCGAGGTTAACGACAAACAGGTCTAGCGACGACAGCACGCTTCCCGCGCCAATCACAATCATGACCCAGGCGGACACTCGCGCGCTGGCCTGGCTGACGGACGGTGAATCCGTAGAATGAGACATACTCTGCTCCGAAGAAAGTAAGAACCTTAAAACGCAGGAGTATGAAAAGGTCAGCGGCGGCGGTATTGGATATTTGAAAAGTGTGCGCTAACAAATTGTGCGGGCGTGATGCCGAAGCAGCCTTTGAAGCGGCGAATCAAATGGCTTTGATCGAACAGGCCAACGGCGGTGGCGACGTCCGAAGCAGGCTGGCCCGCGCGGAGCATTTGCCTGGCGGAGTCCATGCGGACTCTGTTGAGGTAGGCGTGCAGCGACAGGCCATAAGCGGCGCGAAACAGTTGGTTCAGCCGAACCCGGCTCAGGCCGGATGCCTGCGCCATATCTTCCGTGGTCAGCGGGGAGGCAAAGCTGGCATGAATCAGGTCGCGGACTTTGGCAATTCGCGGCTCGCGGCGTTCTTCCTGCGGCGTAAACCGGCGGGTGGAATAGCGGCTTAGCAGCGGCTTCAACGCGTCAATCAGCAGCACTTCCAGCGCTAAGTTATCCTGCGATTGAAACAGCGTGCGGTGTAGCGTTTGCAGCCTGGCGACGATATCAGGATCGCTCAGGACCGGGCTGGTGAAGCACAGTCCGTGGCCGGGATCCAGTTCCAGCTCGTGGGCAATGCCGTCCACAACCCAGGGCTGGACGTAGAGCATGCTGTAGGTGTAGCCCTGCTCGGAATAAACGCTGCCGTCGTGGGCATCCCCCGGATTCACGATCATCGCACTGCCGGCAGGCGCGATAATCGAGCCGCGGCCCAGCCCCACTTTAGAGGCCCCGACGTCCATAGTGCCGATCACAAAGTAATCGTGGGAGTGGCGCTCGTAGCGGTGCTTATTAAAATGGGCGTGCAGGCCCTGGAGCCCCTGCGACGGCGCCGCGACGAACTGTGTCCACTCGTTGGCGAGAAGCTCCATATGACCTCGTTATTTGAACGGCTGCTGGGCCGCCGCGCCTGGCGTGTGCTGGTGGGCGTAAACCTGGAGATGGCAGTACGCAGCCCGATAAAGGGGGACGTTCAGGCCGTGTCGAGTGGCGCGGGTAATCATATCGCCGACGATGGCATCACCTTCCAGGCGTGGCGCGTTGCTGGCAATGTCGCGCCTCATCGAGGCGGCCCAGGCGGATTGTGGATCCAGCAGGCGTTTTTCGATGCTGGTGATTTCCGTCTGCGGCAGCGCATAGCCTTCCGCTGCGGCGACGCTCAGGCTCTCCGAAATCGCCTGTTTCATCAGCGCCTCTCCGTCCCGTGTCGCCATGATATCTCCCACCGTGCCACGCATCAGGCAGTTCATTAACGCGCCGGAAGCCAGCATCACCCATTTGTTCCAGAGCGCCTGCATGATGTTATCTGACAGGGCGCGTGCGCCTGCGGAAGAGGCTAAAAGCGCGTAAACCGCTTTTGCTACATCAAGCGTTGCGGGCGATCTCGCGCCGACAACAATTTGATCCGCCGCACCCATCTGTTTGATCTCGCCGTTGGCGTTAAGCGTGGTGGCAATATAAGCCGCGCCGCCGAGCACCCGGTCGCGGCCAAAACGAGCGTCAAGCTCGTCGTAAACCGAGAGGCCATTGAGGAAAGGCAAAATGGCGGTAGAAGGGCCAACTGCGGGCGTAATGTCCTCGATAGCCGCCTGCAGATCGTACGTTTTGCAACTGAGCAAAATCAGATCGTAGTCCGACCGGAGGCTCTCACGGGTGACTGCGTTAACCGGGGCGTTAAAATCGCCCAAACTGCTTTCCAGCCGCAGCCCTTGCTTTGCCAGCAGCTCAGCCCGTTTTGGCCGAACGAGAAAAGTCACGTCAGCGCCGGCCTGAATCAGCCTTGCGCCGTAATAACCCCCGATTGCACCTGCCCCAACCACCAGTATTTTCATTACTTTTCTCGCTGAGTTTACGTTGATCTTACCCGACTTAGCTTTCGCTGGGTTCGGGGTTTCTGATTCGACCCGCCGAACGCCAGCGGGTGAGGTCGTCGGCGCCTGGCCCCAACTCCACCATGACGTCCTGCGGCGAAACTTGCTGCCCGGTTTCGGTATCCACGAGGGCAACTTTCACTTTATGGCCGCTGCTGCCGTCCACCATAAAAAGCGACGGCCCCACAAGGCCCGGGATATTCCACTTACTGCCTATCTGCATCATGCTCAGCAGCACCAGCCCGATATCCCGCCCTTTTTCGGTGAGCAAATATTCGTAGCGTTCCGGTCTCGTCTGGTAGCGCTGCCGGGTAATTAACCCTTGCTCTTCAAGCGCTTTTAACCTGTCGGATAGTGTGGCATTGGTGATGCCGCTGGAGCGGCGAAAATCGTCGTAGCGGCGGAGGCCTAAAAACAGGTCCCGCATAATTAGCATTCCCCAGCGGTCGCCTAAGGCTCCCATCACGCAGGCGATGGAGCAGGTCATACCTTCAAAACCTTTCGAGCGCATAGCGTTCCTTATTTTTCATCAACGTGGACCCGGTAACAGTCTATAGCCGGATCTCTGCCTCCGGCCAATGGTTACGCTGCAGTTGATCTTTTTATTGTTACTCTTATTATAAGAGTTAATGGTGGAAGGGCAAGTTTTAAACAGCCCGATGCCAGAGAACCGTCGCTCATTTACCCAGGTGAATCTTGATGAAATCTACGCGTACCCTTACGAAAATCAGTCTGTTGCTAAGCCTTTTGCTGGCCGGTACCGGGCTCTCCAGCCCCGTATTTGCCGCCCCCGCAGCAGCACCCGCGGCGCCCTGGGATACTCAGCTCAACCCGGCGGCACATCAGGCCAATGCCGTATTCAATGACTACAAGTTTCGGGATGGTGAAACGCTGGCTCAGGTGAAGTTACACTACGCCACGCTCGGAAAAGCACACCGAAATGCGCAGGGAGAGATTGATAATGCGATTCTCGTGCTGCACTGGACGGGGGCGGACAGCCGGGCGCTGCTGAGCCCTGTCTGGACTAAATCCCTCTACGGGCCAGGCCGCCCGCTGGACTCGAGCCGCTACTACCTGATTTTTGCCGACAGCATTGGTCACGGCCAGTCGAGCAAGCCGAGTGACGGCTTAAAGGCAAAATTCCCCAACTACGATTACGGCGATATGGTTGATTTGCAGCACAAGCTGGTGACCGAAACGTTGGGCATTAAACATCTGCATGCCGTGATAGGGATGTCGATGGGGGGCATGAATGCCTGGCAGTGGGCGGTGGCGTATCCGAGCATGATGGACGGCGTCATGCCGGTGGTGTCGCTGCCGATCAAAGTTTCCGGGCGTAATCTGCTGTGGCGCAGAATGATCGTGGACTCGGTACGAGCCGATCCGGCCTGGCACAACGGCAATTATACTCAGGCACCCGAGAGCTGGCTTCAGGGCTACAACATCCTGCGAATGATGATCGACAGCGCGCCGGATCTGCAAAGAACGATCCCGGACGAGGCCGCGGCGGACAAGTTCCTGGCGAACAACCGTTTCACCGCCAACCATATCGACACCAACGATGTGATTTATTCGCTCAAATCCTCCTTCAGCTATAACCCGCAGCCTGACCTGAACAAAATCACCACCAAACTGTATGCGCTGAACTTTTCGGATGACGAGTTCAATCCGGACAGCCTGCGCGTGCTGGAAACCGAAGTGCCGAAGCTAAAACAGGGCCGCTACGTGGTGCAGGCAGGCACGCCAACATCGCCGGGGCATTTCACCATGACGCGCCCGGATCTGTGGGCGAATCACGTCGGCGAGTTTATGCAATGGATTGGCGATAAACGAGTTAAGCGTCCTGCCAGTAGGGCGGAGAGCCAAACTTCGCCATAAAAAAGTCTATTGCGGTGCGGGTGTTGAGCGACGGAAAACGCCCGCCGGGGTAGAGCATATAGAGTGAATGGTCGGTGGCGCTGTAGGACGCGGTGTAATCCGTCATCATCGGGATAAGCCGCCTGGCCCGTAGCGCATCGCTGATTTGCCAGTCCGGGAACAGCACGATCCCCGCGCCATCTTCTGCCGCTTTCACCAGCATTTCAGCGTTGCCGGAGATGATTTTAGGCTCCGGCGTGAGCTGTACTTTTTCTTCGCCCTGCGTGAAATACCAGCGCTGTAGCCCCATCAGGCCGCGGTAGGCCAGCAGTTTATGGCTGTGCAACTCTTCGGGCTTTTGCGGCGTGCCGTAGCGTGCGAGATAGGCCGGGCTGGCGACCAGATAAGCGCGCTGGCGGGTAATAAAACGCCCGTGCAGTGAGCTGTCCTGCATCGGCGAGATACGCAGCAGCAGATCGGTGCCGTCCGCCAGCGGGTCGATGTAGTTATCGGTCAGGTTTAGCTCCAGCCGCAGCGCCGGATAACGTTCGCTGAATTCAGCAATCCACGGGGCGATGTGACGCAGGCCGAAAGACACCGGCGCGTTGAAGCGAAGCACGCCGCCGGGCTGCTGGCGGCGCTCGCTAATTTGGTTTTGCGCCTGCTCAAGCTGGCTCAGCATTTCCCTGAACGCTGCGGCGTAAATATTCCCCGCCTCGGTGGCGACCACGGCTCGCGTGTTGCGGTAAAGCAGCTGTGTCTCCAGCGATTGCTCAAGCTGAATTACGGTGCGGGAAACGGAAGAGGGGGAAAGGTTCTCCTGGCGGGCCACTTCTGAAAAGCTGCCTTCGCTGATAACGGCAAGGAAGAGGCGCATTGAGCGCGCATTTATCTGGCTCAGATCTTTCATTTGTGCAATTTCCGCAAAAGTCCTTAATGGATTATACGGTTTTTCGCTACGTCCGGCAGAGTTATCCTCCCCGGCAAGTAACGATGTCCGGTTTCGCCGGGCAAGCACAGAGAGGATGGTATGAGCAATACAGTTTTGGCTTTTGACGAAGCCGTACGTCAGCGTTTTTCATCCAGAGCGTTTCTGCCTACGCCGCTGACTGAGGCACAAATTCGGGATGTTTTGCAGGATGCCCAGCATTCGCCGTCCAACTGCAACACGCAGCCGTGGAACGTCCATATTGCCTCCGGCACAACCAAAGATGCGCTGCAAAAGATGATGATTGAGAACGATACGGCGGGTAACGTCACGCCAGATTTCAGCTTCAGCTATGACGATTTTCACGGAGATTATTACGAGCGCAGCCAGCGCCAGGCGAAGGTTTATTACGATGCGCTTGGCATCGCCCGTGACGATAAAGAGAAGCGCCGCGAAGCGTATCTGCGTAACTTCAACTTCTTCGGTGCACCACATGTAGCGTTCCTGTTTATGCCGTCGTTTGGCGACAACGTGCGCGTGGCGTCCGACATCGGTATGTACGGGCAGAGCTTCCTTCTGTCTTTGGCAGCGCGCGGTTTTGCCGGAATTCCGCAAACGCTGCTCGGCTTCCATGCCGATGCGACGCGTAAAATTCTTGGCGTGCCGGACGAGTATCGCCTGCTGTTCGGGATCTCCTTCGGCTATGCCGATCCGGACGCGCCTTCTGCTCAGGTTCGCATGTGGCGCCAGAGCGTGGACGACAGCGTGACGCTGCATAACTAGCGGCTGAGCGGGCGCTCCTTTTTCATGCCGATGGCCAGGGCCAGCAGGATCGCCGCCAGCGAAAGCGCGCTGGTGAGATCGGGAACCTGGCCAAGAATCAGCGCTGAGCTGAGCATGGCGAAGACCGGGATCAGCAGAGAAAGCGGTGCCACGCGGGAAGCCGGGTATGTGTGAAGCAGGGTATTCCAGCCCCAGTAGCAGAAGTGCGTGGCGGCATAAACCTGGAACAGCAGCGAAAACACGGCCTGTTTATCGATATTCTGCGCCAGCGAAGTGAAGGGCGCGGAACCGTGCCAGGCCCAGGTCAGCAGCACCAGCGGCACAGGGGGAAACAGGCTGGCCCACACCACAAAAGCAAAGATCTCTTTCACGCCGGAAAGTTTGATGATGATGTTCCCGGCGCTCCAGGCCAGCGCGCTGATCACAATCAGTATCAACCCGGTTAGCGTTGCGCTGCCGGCGCTATCCAGCACCACGCCAGGCAGCCCCGCCGTCGCCAGAACAATACCGCAGCGCTGCGGGCGCGTAAGGCGTTCGCCAAACAGCAGAACACCCCAGCCCAGGGTAAAAAAGGCGCTGAGCTGGATAAGCAAGGCGGCGCTGCCGGGCGGCACGCCAAACGCGATACCCAGATTGATCAGCGCCCACATCGCCACGCCAAAAATCAGGCCATAGGCCGCTACCCAATGTAAGGCTACTGCCGGGCGTTGGATAAAGAAAACCCACGGCAGGGCGGCAAATGTAAATCGCAGGGCGGTTAGTAGAAGGGGATCGATATGGGCCAGCCCGAGCCGGGTAAGAGGAAAGTTAATCCCCCAGGCGGCGGTGACGGCCAGGGCGAGAAAAAGGTGTTTGCGCTGCATGTCTGTGTCCGGTGAAAAGTGTCGCCGGGACTGTAGCGCTTCCCGAATTGGCCTGATTTTATTAACGGGTCAATTTTTGTTAAAATTGGGCCATGCAAAATAACATCACAGCAGTTTATCAGGATTCGCCTCAGGCAATCATCGTCACGGAAAAGCACTTCGCCGATGGGGATTGCTTCCCGGTGCACAGCCACGATCGCGGGCAGTTTGCCTACGCCGCAAGCGGCGTCATCTCCGTGGAGACGCCAGATGGAAACTGGGCAGTGCCGCCGCAGTGCGCCATTTGGGTGCCGGGCGGCCTGGTTCACGCCATGCAAATGCGCGGGCCGGTCATCATGCTTAACGGCTATATCAGTGATGCCGCAGCGCACAGGCTTAGTCTGCCGCAGACGAGCCAGGTTTTTGGCGTGTCAATACTGCTACGTGAGCTGCTTGCGCAGGCCGTGGCTCTGGCTGAGGCTTCCCAACCTGAAGGGCGAGACCGGAGCCTGCTTGATTTTCTGCTCTATGAAATTGCCTCGATGCCCGCGCTTTCTCTCAATGCCCCGCTGCCCGACGAACCTCGTCTGCAGGCGGCCTGTCGGGCGTTCTTACTGGCACCTTCGCTGGAAACGTCAGTCGATGATATGGCTGCGCGCGTGGGCATGAGCCGCCGAACCTTTACCCGCCAGTTCAGGCAGCAGACCGGCATCAGCTTTGTAGCATGGCGGCAACAGGCCTGCCTGCTGGCGGCGATAGGTCGGTTAGGTGAAGGGGAGGCGATCACGCGCATTGCGCTGGATTTAGGCTACAGCAGCCCTGGGGCTTTTTCTGGCGTGTTTAAAAAAGCGCTGGGGAAAACGCCGGGACGATATTTTGCTGAAAAACGGACAGATTGAGGCAATAAAAAAGCCGCTTTCGCGGCTTATTGTTTAAAGAAAGCTAATTATTCAGTGACCTTTTTCTTCAGGTCAGCAGCGCCTTCTTTGGTCTTATTCCAGCCTTTTTCAGCACCTTCTTTGGTTGCGTCCCAACCTTTCTCGGTGCCTTCTTTGGTTTTATGCCACGCCTTCTGGGAGCCTTCACTTATCTTGCTGCCCGTGCTGTCGCTCTTCCCTTCGGCGGCGTGTTTCGACTTAAGCTTCAGCTCTTCGCCTTTGTTCTCTGCCTCGTGCAGTTTCTCTTTGGCGGTGTTCGCGCCTTCGTGTGCTGCAGCGACGGTCTCATCGGTTGCATGTGTGGTGGTCGCGGCAAAAACAGGGGCAGCCAGCAGAATTGCAGATAAAGCGATGATCGTTTTTTTCATAATATCCTCAACAAACGTTATCAGTCCTTATGACCGAGAGTAAGCCTGGCACAGCGAAGCGGATGTTGCCTTAGGTAATATTCCTAAATGATTCAGGATGTTCACGGCTGGTGGATATATTCTGCTGAATAATCCACCAGAAGATAGGCTTATGGGTGGCGAATAAAACGCCCTATACGCTGCCGGAGCAGGCGATTCTCCTGGCGCAGGCGTTCGTTCTCCTCCAGCAGGGTGAGCGCCACGGCGATGCCCGGCCAGTCGAGTTCTAATTCTCGTCGTAGCCGCAATGCCCGCTGCGCTATGTTGATCGCGTGGTCGTCAAACTGCCACGGCCTGACTTCAAAATCGTAAGGCTCGACGACGCCAAGACCGACGATCTCATTGAGTTCCTCCTCCTGAATGCCGGTGTGCAGACAGAACTCGGTGATGGTAAAAGTGACGGTGACGTTAGCCATTATTTTTTCCCCCAATCTTTGCGCGGATTGAACGCCGACTGGGCGTCTGCCAACTGTTGCCAAAGCGCCGCAGCGTTTTCATCCGGCTTAGGCGGCATCACGATTTTGATCACCGCGAACAGGTCGCCGGTGTGCTGTTTGCTGACCAGCCCTTTGCCCTTGATACGCAGCTTCTGCCCGGCCTGGCTGCCGGCAGGAATGGTCATCAGAATGCTGTCTTTGAGCGTAGGAACCTCGACTTTTGCCCCCAGCGCGGCTTCCCACGGGGCCAGCGGGAGCACGACTTCAAGGTTGTGGCCGACGATGTCGAACAGCGGATGCGGCGCGATATGAATCACCAGCCACAGGTCACCGTTTGGCCCACCGTTTTCACCCGGTGTGCCCTGGCCTTTGAGCCGGATGCGTTGCCCGTCTCCGACGCCTGCCGGGATTTTTACATTCAGCGTTTTCGGGATTTCCTGTTCGACGATACCAAACACGTTATAGACCGGCAGCTTGTAGCTGATGGTGCGGCTGTGTTCGGCCAGCGTCTCTTCGAGGAATACGGCAACTTCGATTTCTAAATCGTGGCCGCGCGCGGCGTGCGGCTGGCGAGAATGCCTGGCCTGCTGGCCAAACATAGACGAGAAGATATCTTCGAAGTCCTGGGCGTTGTAGCTTTGCTCGCCGCCCTGGTGGAACTGCTGATTAAACTGCGGGTCGTTGCGGTGCTGCCACATCTGGTCGTACTCGGCGCGGCGCTGCTCGTCGCTCAGCACTTCCCAGGCTTCCGCCACTTCTTTAAAGCGGGCTTCTGCGTCGGGCTCTTTGCTGACGTCGGGGTGATATTTGCGCGCCAGGCGGCGGTAGGCGGTTTTGATGGTTTTGAGTTCGTCCGTCGGTTTCACGCCCATGATGGCGTAATAATCCTTTAATTCCATAGCGTTATCTCGCATAAATCGGTGCATGCAGAACAGAATGTGCGGAAAAGTGTCGCCGATAAGTATAGGCCCGTTGCGGGAAGGTGGGGCGGTGATGGCGGGTTTTTTCGGGCCAGGGATCTGGCCAGAATTTATGACACCTTAAGCCTCGGACGCTGTTGAAAATTTATCCCGACAGGCGTATTGTTTATGTACGGTTTTTTTCCGTACACCTTAAGGTGTTCATTGATTTCATCCTCCTGCTGACACCTGCGGCAGGTCGGGGAGTAAATACAGGATGTCAGCTTTAAAAAAACAGCGCATCGACCTCAGATTGAGTGACGACGACAAAAGCATGATCGAAGAGGCGGCAGCCATGTCCAATCAGACGATCACCCAGTTTATGATTGCCTGTGCGTCGGCTCGCGCTGCGGAAGTGATCGAACAGCATCGCCGCCTGGTGCTAAATGAAGCATCGTGGAACCGAGTGATGGATGCCATTAGTAACCCGCCTGAACCGGATGACAGGCTAAAACGTGCAGCAAGGCGTCTGAAAGACATGGAGTAAGCCGTGGCCGACCTGACTATTGAATTGTTTTCAGCAGACACCGCCTATGATTTTCACGGCTTTGACTGCGGAGAAACGTCTCTGAATGCTTTTCTCGCCGAACACTTTATTCGCCAGCACAATGGCCGCTTTTTACGTGGCTATCTTCTCGTGACCAAAGACGCCAACCCCAAAGTCCTGGGCTACTACACCTTATCCGGCAGCTGTTTTGAAAAAGAGGCGCTTCCGTCGAATAGCCAGAAACGAAAAATTCCTTATGCCAATGTGCCCAGCGTGACGCTGGGGCGACTGGCTATTCATAAAGATCTGCAGGGCAAGGAATGGGGTTCAACGCTTGTGGCTCACGCGATGAGAGTGGTTTATTTAGCGTCACAGGCGGTGGGCGTTCATGGGATTTTTGTCGATGCCATTAACGACAATGCGAAGCACTTTTATCAAAAATTAGGCTTTATTGCGCTGGTGGGGAAAAACGCTAATTCGCTTTTTTATCCAACCAGGTCGATTGAAAAATTATTTGAAGAAGAATAAACGATCTATTTGATCCCCCGCCAGTTTCAGACTTACTGAATTGAAATCTAGTGCACTTCCTTCTATGGTCTGAGATCGGAGAATGATCGAGTATTTTCCGGGCACCTGCCTCTGGAATATTTTAATAAAGACTAAAAGGAATCTCGTTTTGAAAACTTATCATATCGCTACCCTGGCATCTGTTTTTCTGCTGGCCGCCTGTGCTGGCCCGCAGTCGGCAAAAACATCGCAAATTAAAGACCTGACCGCCCCGCAAAGCATCGCTTTTGCCGGCAAAACCTACGGGCAATCCTTCACTCGCTCAACGCCGCAGCAGGCGGTGTGGGAATACACCACCGACGGTGAAAAAGCCGAAAACTGGCAGTGGACCCGGCTGATTACGGTTAACCAGATCAAACTCAATGCCCCGCTTGACCGCTGGATGCAGGCGACGGCGGTGGAGTTAAACCGCACGGTGCCGAAGCCACATTTCGATATAGCGAAAAATGGCGACGTGGCCGAGGTTCGGATTATCTATCTGCCGAAGCCGGGGGACGCAAAGCAAAGCGGCTACGAGTCTGACGTGTGGCTCGCCCGTGAGGCCTGCGGCGGCATCGTCAACCTGCAGTTTGCCCGCCAGTATCCCGCCGACGCGAAAGTAACCGAAAACGACATGGTGAAGCGTATTAAGGCGGATAACGACAAAGATATGGCGGCATTGCAGGCGTTAAACTGGAAAGCGGAGTGCCGCTAACCCGGGTCCCCGGTCGAATCAGGCCGGGGCATTTTATTACACCTCAGCGGCATGACTTATTATTCAGCATGGCAAAGACTTGTATTAATTTACCGGCCTGCCAGAATTCATTTATTGAATAGTTTACTCCCGTAACTTATTGAAAATGAGCTTTCGATTATTTTGAGCTGGGTCCCAGGGAAAGCTCAGATTGCTTCAAAAAAAACCTGACATTTGTTATATTGTGCTGATTGCTTATTCACCTAAGCGGTGCCAAAAAGAACAAGATCCACCGCGACCCAGGAAAATGAAATGTTAGATTACCGCTTCCCGACAGCTTTGCAGATGGTTCTCAGCGTAGCGATGGCGGAGCAAATGGGTGAACGTTCGACCAGCGCAATCCTCGCCTACGGCCTGGAAGCCAACCCGAGCTTTATCCGTAAACTGATGGTTCCCCTCACGCGCGACGGCATTATTGTCTCGACGCTGGGGCGCAACGGTTCCATTCATCTTGGCCGCCCGGCCGAAGAGATAACCCTGCGAGATATTTACCTGTCAGTGATTGAAGACAAAAAGATTTGGGCTTCCCGCCCGGACGTGCCTGCCCGCTGCGTGGTGAGCGCCAACGCCTGCTGGTACTTTAAAACGATTGCGGAAGAAGCCGAAGAGGCGTCGCTGGCGGTGCTGGCTCGCCATACTGTGGCCAGCGCGCTGGAGAAAGTGAAAAAGAGCGATACCAGCGGCTGCCAGCCGGTGCCTGAGCTAGAGGCGCTGTACAAAAAAGGCCATTAAGCGCCGCAGCCACTTTCCGCAGAAATAAAAAACCGCCTCTTTGAAAGGCGGTTTTTTATTGGGCTCATCAGGCAGTTTTTACACCGCCTGATTTAGGGCATTCACGCCTCGACAGTTTTTGCCTGGGTTTTGCCGCGCGTAACGAGCTTACGCAGCGTGACGTAGAACACCGGCGTCAGGAACAGACCAAACAGCGTCACCCCTAACATGCCCGAGAACACCGTCACCCCGGTCACGCCGCGCACTTCTGCCCCCGCGCCATGGCCCAGAATCAGCGGGATAGTCCCGGCGATAAAGGCAATCGAGGTCATCACGATAGGGCGCAGACGCAGGCGGCAGGCTTCCAGCGCGGACTCCATAATGCCTTTGCCCTGCATCTCCAGCTCGCGAGCGAACTCGACGATCAGGATAGCGTTCTTACAGGCCAGACCCATCAGCACCACCAGCCCGACCTGGACGAACACGTTGTTATCGCCCCCGGTCAGCCAGACGCCAAACAGCGCGGACAGCATGGTCATCGGCACGATCAGGATCACCGCCAGCGGCAGTGTCCAGCTTTCGTACAGCGCGGCGAGCACCAGGAACGCCAGCAGCACCGCCACCGGGAAGACGATCATCGCCGTGTTGCCCTGGGTTGCCTGCTGGTAGCTCAGATCCGTCCATTCGATGTTCATCCCGTTCGGCAGCACCGGGCCGGACATGGCGGCCAGTTTAGTCATAGCCTGAGCGGAAGAGAGCACGCGTGGATCGGCATCCCCGATGAGATCCGCCGCCGGGTAGCCGTTGTAGCGGATCACCGGGTCCGGTCCGTAGGTGGTGGTGATTTTCACCATGCTGCCGATCGGCACCATTTCACCCTGGCTGTTGCGGGTGCGCAGGTTGCCGATGTCTTCCACGCTGTCGCGGAACTGCCCGTCGGCCTGGGCCATCACGCGCCAGGTACGACCAAACTCATTGAAGTCGTTCACGTAGGACGAGCCCAAATAAGTCTGCAGCGTGCCGAACAGGTCGGTCAGCGACACGCCCTGGGCTTTGGCTTTGTCGCGGTCTACCTGCACATCCAATTGCGGCACGTTCGCCTGGTAGGTGGAGATCGGGAAGTGCATCCCCGGCGTTTGCATGATCGCGCCGGACATGGTGTTCACCGCGGTTTGCAGCGCCCCGTAGCCTAAGCCCGCCCGATCCTGGATATACAGCGAGTAGCCGGAACCCTGGCCCAGGCCCAGAATTGGCGGCGGCAGAATTGAGAAGCCGAAGCCTTCCTGAATTTGCGAGATTTTGGCGTTGATCTCGGCGTTAATTTCCGCCGCGGTATGTTTGCGCTCACCGAACGGCTT
Source organism: Enterobacter sp. TMH.L2 (assembly GCF_050847315.1). NCBI lineage: Bacteria > Pseudomonadati > Pseudomonadota > Gammaproteobacteria > Enterobacterales > Enterobacteriaceae > Enterobacter > Enterobacter sp. TMH.L2. Next base: position 882,837 of record NZ_CP193791.1, read on the forward strand.
CAGGCCGAAGAACACCGTGCCGGTATTCGGCGTGTTGGTGAACTGCAGCGCGTTGAGGCCAGGGAATGCCACCGCGTAATCCACGCCTTCGGTGTTCATCCCGATTTCGCTCATCTTGCGGATCACTGCGTCGGTGCGCTCCAGCGAAGAGCCTTCCGGCATCTTCACGCCGCCGATCAGGTAGAGCTTATCCTGGGTCGGAATAAACCCGCCCGGCACGGTTTTGAACATCACTCCGGCAGCACACAGCAGCAGCACGTACACCGCAAACACCGCGCCACGGCGGCCAAGGGTTTTACTCACCAGGCCCTGGTAGCCGTCCGAACTGCGGTGGAAGAAGCGGTTGAACGGGCGGAACAGCCAGCCGAACAGGCGGTCGATCAGCCGGGTAGGCATGTCCTTCGGCGCGCCGTGCGGCTTCAGCAGCAGGGCCGCCAGCGCCGGGGAGAGCGTCAGGGAGTTAATCGCCGAGATCACCGTCGAAATGGCGATGGTCACCGCGAACTGCTTGTAGAACTGCCCGGTGACGCCGGAGAGGAACGCCATCGGCACGAACACCGCGCACAGCACCAGGGCGATAGCGATAATCGGCCCTGAAACCTCGCGCATGGCCTGGTGCGCCGCCTGCAGCGGGGCAAGCCCTTCTTCGATGTTACGCTCGACGTTCTCCACCACCACGATGGCGTCATCCACCACGATACCGATGGCGAGCACCAGCCCGAACAGACTCAACGTGTTCAACGAGAAGCCAAGCAGATAAAGAATACTGAACGTCCCCACCACTGAAACCGGGACGGCAATCAGCGGGATAATCGACGCGCGCCAGGTTTGCAGGAACAGGATCACCACCAGCACAACCAGCACCACGGCTTCCAGCAGGGTTTGCACCACCGCCCGAATGGAGTCGCGCACGAACACGGTCGGGTCATAAGGTGCCGCCCACTTCATGTCTTCCGGGAAGCGAGTGGACAGCTCGGCCATCTTGGCGCGCACGGCGTTAGACAGATCGATGGCGTTGGCGCCGGGGGCCTGGAAGATACCGATCCCGACCGCATCTTTGTTGTTCAACTGGGAGCGCAGGGCATAACTGCCTGAACCCAGCTCGATACGCGCCACGTCACGCAGGCGAACCAGCGACCCGTCCGTGGCGGTTTTCAGGATGATGTTGCCGAACTCTTCTTCGCTGTGCAGGCGGCCCTGGGCGTTAATGGAGATCAGGAAGTCGCTCGCTTTTGGCAGCGGCTCAGCCCCGAGCTGACCGGCAGAGACCTGCACGTTCTGCTCCTGCATGGCCGTGACCACGTCAGAGGCCGTCAGGCCACGCGCCGCCACTTTGTTCGGATCCAACCACACACGCATGGCGTATTCGCCGGAGCCGAAAATCTGGATCTGCCCGACGCCCGGCAGGCGCGCGAGTTCGTCCTTCACTTTCAACGTGGCGTAGTTACGCATGTACAGCGAGTCGTACTTGCCGTTCGGCGAGAACAGATGCACCACCAGGGTTAGCGTCGGCGATTGTTTCTGGGTGGTGATGCCGAGGCGGCGAACGTCTTCCGGCAGGCGAGCTTCGGCCTGGGAAACACGGTTCTGCACCTGAACCTGCGCCTGATCCGGATCGGTACCCGGACGGAAGGTCACGGTTGTCACCAGCACGCCGTCAGAGCCTGCAACGGATTTCATGTACATCATGTTTTCGACGCCGTTAATCGCTTCTTCCAGCGGCGTCGCCACGGTTTCAGCGATCACTTTCGGGTTGGCGCCAGGGTATTCCGCCCGGACCTGCACGCTTGGCGGCACGACGTCCGGGTATTCACTGATCGGCAGCAGCGGGATCGCGATAAGCCCCGTAATAAAAATCAGAATCGACAGCACCGCCGCAAAAATCGGCCTGTCGATAAAAAAGCGGGAAAAGTCCATGCGTCGGATTCTCTGGTAAGGGATCAGTTAACGGCAGCGCTGGTAGCGGCCATGGCGACAGGTTTCGCGTTCACCGGCATGCCCGGCATAAACACTTTCTGTAGCCCGTCGACGATGACTTTATCGCCAGGGTTCAGCCCCTGCTGCACGATGCGCAGCCCGGCGGCCAGGCGGCCCGGCGTGATGTCGCGGCGCTGGGCCTTGCCGTCTTTATCCACGATGTAGACGTATTTTCTGTCCTGGTCAGTCAGCACCGCTTTGTCGTTGATCAGCAGGGCCTGGAACTCTGCACTACCCGGCAGGCGAACGCGGGCGAACAGCCCCGGCGTGAACTGACGCTGGGCGTTATCCAGCAGGGCGCGCATGCGGATGGTGCCGGTGCTGGCGGTGAGCTGGTTGTCGAGGAAGTCTACGGTGCCCTGATGCGGGTAACCTTCTTCGCCGGACAGGCCAATTTCAACCGGCAGGGCTTTATGGTCGCTGGACGCGCCCTGGCCGCTGCGGGCGAGGTTCTGGTAGTGCAGATAGGTGGATTCATCCACGTCGAAGTAGGCGTAAACCGTCTTCTGAGACACCACGGTGGTGAGCACGCTGGCGCTGTCGCCCGCCGTTACCAGGTTACCGCTGGTGATCAGCGCGCGGCTGGCACGGCCGTCGATCGGGGCGGTGACTTTTGTGAAGTCGAGGTTTAGCTGAGCCGCGTCAACCGCCGCTTGTGCCGCACGAATATCGGCGTCGGCCTGGGTAGCGGCGGAGCGGCGCTGTTCCCACTCTTCGCGGGAGATCACGTTGGTGCCGATCAGCTTGTCGGTGCGGCTGGCTTCGCTGCGGGCAAGGCTGGCCTGGGTTTTGGCTCTCATCAACGCCGCCTGCGCCTGTTCCAGCGCGGCGCGGTAGGTTCTGTCGTCGATGGTGAACAGAACTTCGCCTTTCTTCACTTCCTGGCCGTCGGTGTAGTTCACTTTGTCGATATAGCCGGAGACGCGGGGGCGGAGCTGAACGCTTTCCACCGCTTCGATGCGGCCGTTAAAACTATCCCACTGGCTGACGGGTTTCACCACCACGTCGGCGACGCTCACGGCTGGTGCCTGCGGCACGGCGTTTTGTGCGACTCCCCGGTCGCATCCGGCGAGCAGCGCGGCAAGCAGTACCGGCCCCAACACGCGCAGATGAAGGCTAACCCAATGTTTTTGCAGGCTCATTATTCTTATTCCGATAGTTGAAGTCGGCCGGGCAAGACGCAGCGGAGGGTGCCGCGCCACTTCCTTTGTCCGGGCTGACCTGAGGCCATTTGTGTCGCTCATCGGCACAAAATGTGTATCAATTACGAATACAGTATCGCGGCGATTGTAGGAAGGCGTAGAACTAAGTGCAAGAATAATTGTTGCACTTTCTGTGCTATTTGTGCCATTCGAAAAAGGCCCATTTGTAACGAGGGTTTAATGTAACAATAAAACTTGCAATTATTGTCAAAGCAGGTCAGATTTAAATGCAACTGATAAAGATGCTTTTAACAAACCCGCAGGGGAGAGAGACAATGAGCACCGATGCCTTCATGCATGATTTACTCGGCTGGATTGATACCCACCTCGACAGCCGCCTCGACATCAATACCGTTTCAGCGCGGGCAGGGTACTCGAAGTGGCACCTGCAGCGGATCTTCAAGCAGCACACCGGCTACAACCTGGGTGAGTACATCCGCGCGCAAAAGCTGAAGAAATCCGCCGAGCGCCTGAGCCGCACCGCAGAGCCGATCCTGAACGTGGCGATCTCCCTGGGCTTTGACTCCCAGCAGTCTTTCAACCGCAGCTTTAAGCGCCAGTACGGCATCGCGCCGGGCGTATGGCGTCGGCAGTTGGCTCACTCCGGGAACCGCTATGGGGCCTGAGGTTTTTTGCATGCGGGAAATCCGCTTTATACTCGGTTACACCCGACGATAAACCCCGGCAATGACTCCGGGGTTGGCGTCACACTTTAGACTCTGCGCGGCTTCGGCGCGATCACGTCCTCGATAAACGCTTTGACCTGCTTCTGCCTGCGGGCGGAAAAGTTACACACCTTGCGCAGCGTCTGCATGATCTCCGGCTCTTCCGACGGCGGCAGCGGCTCTTTGGCCGTTAATATCAGGCAGCCCGGCAGAACCCGCACCTCCACGCTTGTGCCCGTATCAAAACCCGCTTCCGCAAGCCAGAATCCATTCAACGTTATGGCGGGTGAAGGCTGGAATTTTTTCGAATCTCGAATGTAGCCCACAGTATAAGTCCTTGTTGTTGTGGGGATGTGCTTCTCTGGCTTATTATGCTCGTTAGTCATAATCAACTCTCGCTCGTTAGTTGGTTGTGATTAGCGGTTAGGGCGGGTTGCCGCCTGCCTTAATCGCGCTTTCTTTTGGATCTCTTCTTTACAGCTATTCTTACTGCTTAAAACTGCTTACTTCATGCGGGGATTATACCTTGGCACCCTGTTTGACTGGGAAATAGGGGAGGGAAATGGAATGCGGCTCGCAGAAAAAATATGGATGGATTTACAGGGGAAAGTTGAGGCTGTGGTGACTTGATTTCTATTAGAAAAACAACTGGGAAAAATATAATGATTGGAAATAGTTACATATCGCTCAATTCAGCATTAAGAGGATTTTTTTCCCGGTGTTGCTATTCGCAGCTTTTTCAGCCCACAGCGCCACTTATGAAGATATTCAACGTTTCAATAGCAGCTTGAAACCTGGAGATAAGATCGAATGCAAGATTTTTGGGGAATTGAATGGTAGGTCAGGTTAAAACACCAGTAGCATGTTACTACACGGAGAGGTATCGCTATATCTAAGGTATCAAACAGATGCGATAGTTTTTCTGTATGACCTTGAATAGTAAACCTACAGATATCCTTTATTGCATCTCGAAGTAACCATGATGCATACTGATTGATTCATGAAAATGAATGATTGTTGGATATGCATTTTTTGTCGAAGCTAAAGTTTTCTAACGGACTTTTGCTTACGTTACGAAATGGTATGGAAAGCGTTGCGCAATGTGCCTAGGCATGGCATGGGAACGGTTGCGTGTAATCAGTAATACTCCCATATTCAACTTCTTCATGATATGTTAGTGAGAACTTGACGGCTGCTTGTGTTGCCCGTGCGTAAAAACATAAATTAATTGGATGGATCATGAAGGAATCAGTCAGCGCATCATTAATCATTCAAGGTAAACATAGGTTTTATAGTCTAACTCTTCCTATCGAAATCATAGCAAGTTGCTGTTCTCCTAATCCTCGCTCCGAAGACCCTGAGGAAGGGTTTCAACGAAGTTTAGATGAGAATAGAGCGGAATCAATCGCAAGTTATATTTATAATGGTGGTGTGATACCATCAAGTATTATTCTTTCAGCCCAAGCATCTGCTGATTTTGAATACAATAGTAAGAAGAAAACCTTAAGTTTTAATAACGACATTAAATCATTCTTGATTATAGATGGTCAACACCGTGCTTATGGTTTTAGAAAATTATATGAAAAAGGGTTTGATGATAAAAAATTACGTATTCCAGTTGTTATTTTTTCAGAATTAACACCGATTGATGAAGCAAGATTATTCATTGATGTAAATACATTACAAAAGCCAGTTCCTAAAGAACTATTGCTGGATATCAAAAAACTAGCTGAAACCGAGAATGCAGAAGAGGAAATGCTAGATCTGATCTTTACTCTATTCGAGGAAAATACAACCAGTTCATTGGTTGGGAAATTATCTAGATTCGAAAAGAAAAGAAATCTTATATCAAAAGTGACATTTTATGAAGCTTTTAAATTAATATTGCGAGCTTTTGATATTTCTAGTCCACAACGGTTGTTTGAGATTGTCAACGCATATCTGTTTGCAGCTGAAGATTTATTAAATGCTCAAGGTATTAGTTTTGATGAGGTGATAATCAAACCTACATCATTCAAAATATTGATTGGTCACAGCAAGGCTGTTATTGCAATGATATTCGATAATTCACCTGAATCCTCTAGCTTGATTAGCGAGCATAAAAAATATTTGAAAAGAAGTTTGAATGGAAATATAGCAACTATATTAAATAATCGAGCCACCGCTAAATCTATCGAATTACTTGATAATAAATTGCTTAAAAGAAATATTGTAATATGACAAATCTCGTTAAAATTGAACGACTCTTTAAAACAATATCCTGCCCCCCAATTTTGGGGGCAGGTAGGGTTGCGCATGGAAGAACTATTGAGAAGTTAGATAATCTTGATTTCGCATTGACTAATGTAGTAGTTCAGCCAAATCAAGTGTTGACACTACAGATGATAGACTCTAAAGAGTTTGCATATTATATGTCAGGAGAAGCTAATAGGTTTTTCCTTGCCTCAATGATCTCCTTAGATAGGGCAAAAAATGATGATAGTGAAAATTTATCATGGCAGATTGTTGAGCATTATTATGCAGCGTATTATGCAGTGCATTACTTGATTCGTGTATCAGGCACTAGTTTAACTAATATTGATAAGGCGGCACTCAGTACTATTTTGAGAGCAAATATAACGGGGAGTGTCTATCAGGGGCTAGCAAGTGGGTTAAACTTGATGTGTTATGATCAGTTATGTGAAAATGTAGTGTTGCATAAAAAAGATAAAAAAGGAGGCTCTCATATTGACGCATGGGCGTCTTGGGTCTCGGTTATTGAAAAACTACTGTTGGCGGCTAATTTAGATATTGAGGAATATACAGAGAGTGCCGTGTCACTCTCTGAACATCTTAATTTTATTAGAAGAAGTAATGATACGTTTAGTCCCACAGTAATTCGAAATGAAATAAATTATCAGTTTTCTAACAATGCCTGGTGTTTTGACGATCTAACTAAAAATAAAATAAATAGAGTGAGGCGTGTATTATCTGAAAATAACATATCACTTAGTGGTAATGGCGATTTGCTTGAAAATTTGATTTGTAATAATAATTTTATTATATCGTTGGCTAAAAAAGTTTTCTTATCAGCTTCGGAGAATAACTCAAAAAGTATTTGTAGAAGTTTGTTAAATAAATATAAAAGGAAAATTCCCGCCTTGATATGAAAAGGTGGGAAGGTTTTCATTAGCTTGAATATTCAGTATATTAATTTTTATCTCATCACCTATCCAATGATTAAATTCTTCAACCTTTTTTGTAATGATGAAAATTAATTTCTTAAAAATACCTTACAGCCTTTCTTTATGATCTCATCCCTATCATTATAGGCGGTACGCGGTGAGCAGCCATAGTATCGACACGGCTAACGTTCTGACATTGCCGGGTTTCCATAGTTTTATGCACCTCAAAAATAATAAAGCTTTATGAGGTGCCTAACAAGGTGCCTAGAAGGTTCGGATTTAATTAGTTCAGTTCGGACTGCACGAGATAAATTGCAAACACAAAAAAGCCCGCATAGCTTGAACCATGCGGGCTTTCAGGACTTCGTATCGGGCTCTGGTAACCGTCAACAAAGGATTTTGGTGGGCTGGCGGAGTCTGAATTGGCCTGCTAACCACCTGAATTAAAATGTTAATTATTCAATTCAATTATTCTTTGGTGCCTAAGAAGGTGCCTAAAACTAATTTTCATTTTATCGGTCCGCTTGGCCTTATCTTACAAGGCTGCTCAGGAGATGGCGAGAGCTGGTTTCGACAATCACCTCGCCGGGCTCCTCTGCGATACGCAGAGTAAGCCCTTGAGCATTAACGGCAGCTATCAGTTCAGCGAGCTCGATACCGTCAACATCGACCGCGATTTTCCCCATGTTCAGCGCCAGCACGTTGATGCTGTCAGCGTTAAGGTTCAGACCGATTTTCACTGTGTTTTGTTCTCTCGATACCGGCCCGTTGTGATGCTGGTTATGGTACTGTAGCCGCTGCTTACTATCAGTCCGGTTGCACGACGGGCACGCAGAATATCGATGGCACCAATCAGCGGTGAGCACTCGCTGAGGTTGAAACGGCTGTTGTCGGTGCGCACCAGTTCATACCTTTCCACAATGAAATTGACAGCATCACACAGGGAGATACCGGCGTTGATGTGCGCCTGAATCACGCTGTCGTCGCCAAACGGTGTGTCGTTGAGCGTGAGGCCATAGTGTTTATCCAGCAGATGTGTGAGCAGCATTTGCCAGACCTGCTCGGGCGACGGGCAGGGTTCAGCCGCCCGTGGTTCGGGTAAGGGTAAATTTTGCATGTGGTGTGATCCTGTTGTCAGATGCGGTAGGTCAGCCGGTGACTGCCGGAGAGGGATAAATCGCGATGTAAACGTAACCGTGTGAACCGAGCGTATCGGCTTGGCAGGTCAGCCCAATGTGATGCAGGGTAACGCGTTGCTGAAGGCGGGGATTCAGCTCTCCAGTTGAAAGCATCTGTTCCAGCTGTTTCATTATTAGCGGAAAAGCCTGGTCCAGACGCAGTGCTTCAGTGTTGCTGAAGTCGCCGTTAAATCCTGCCCGGTCAGCCAGAAAGTGCAGCCGGTGGCCTTCCTGCACCAGCCTGGCACCGAAACACGGCGTTTTATCGCACGTGAGCCCCCATCGTTCAGAATGCATATGTCCTCCTTCAGGACCAGCCGCGTTCGGCAAACGAGACAATCTTTTTACTGCCGACAATCAGATGGTCCAGCACTCGCACCTCAACCAGCGCCAGCGCTTTTTTCAGCCGTTCAGTGATACGCCGGTCGGCCTCGCTGGGCTCGGCATATCCGGAGGGGTGATTGTGGGCAAAGATGGCAGCGGCGGCGTTGTGCCGTAATGCGGCTTTAACCACCTCGCGGGGATGAATTTCTGTGCTGGCGATGGAGCCATGAAACAGGGTTTCGTGTGCCAGCAGCCGGTTCTGGTTGTCCAGAAACACCACCATAAACACTTCCCGCTCCAGCCCTGCAAGGTTAAGCCTCAGCCAGTTGCGGGTGAGTGCTGTTGAAGTAAACGCCACGCCGGGCTCGCGCAGGTGATTTTCTATAAGCGTCAGTGCGCGTTTTATGGTGCGGTGTGATGAAAGTGGAAGGGGTAATACGGCCGTTTCCATAATGTCCTCCGGGATCAGTCGATGATGTGCATGATGGCGCTGCTTTCAGGATGGCTCAGCGCAAATTCTCGCAGGTGATAGTAGTGTTCGCTCATGGCAGGGCTGCCGGTTCTGCAGGCGTGATGGCTCCAGTTCAGCAGGCAGACACTGATGCCAGCCGCTTCGCTGCTCATCTCCGCGCTGTTGCCATTCAGTTTGTTGAACAAGGCCCAGTTGTCTTCGCTATCGGGTGCGATGAAGGCACCACCGTTGCTGAGCGTGTAATAATTCCAGTATCCACCGTTGTAGGCTTCACACAGGCGATCCATCCAGGCAAAAGCGCGAGGCTCCAGCAGCATCCATTGCGGAATTTTGCCGAAGTGCTTGGGCCAGAAGTTAAGACGCTGCCTGTCCGGTACGGGTGACGCGGTGATGAGTGCTGTGGTTTGATCCATGTTGATTCCGTATTAGTCGTTTAATAAACAAAAAGGCCATGCTTCCCGGAGGAGGCATGGCCTGACGTTGATTAATTTGCGGTCTGTTAAAAAACGCTTAACCGGCAGTATTTTTGCAACCGCTAAGTTCGTTCAGCACTTTTCTCGTATTTCCTGTGCTAGGCGTGAAACTGCCTACTTTTTTATCGTTCACATAGACATCGAATGCGGCAGTGTTACCCAGCGCGTCAATAAATGAAATCCAGGCATTATCACCATTTCGCCATCCCAGCGAGGCAGGTATGGGAAACTGCTGGTCATCCATTACTACAGTGATGGATGTTTGCTCATCGCGAGAATCGGCACGGTTGCCGTCTGGCAGGTCGATAAGCACTTTGTGCTGCAGTACATTCTGCGCATCCGGGTTTATCGTGCAGTTGAGGTTAAAAGTGGCATTCTGCTGGTTTGTAATCAGATATTCGGTGACACCCTGGCCGAAGCCACTGCTCCACATGTTAGGAACCGCAAAAGAAGTAATGGGAAATAAGAATATAGTTAAAATCGATAGTTTTTTCATATCCAAACCTCAACTGATTATATTTTATTTTTTGTCAGGCCATTTATAACGGAATACTTCCTTTCCATTATACAGTCCGACCATGTCATCAAACTGAGGTCTTTTACTGTTAGGCCGAAATGTTACTTTCATGTTGGGACTGCACAACTCCTTAGCTGTTACATTAAATTTGACATCAGGAGTGATTGTGTAACCCTTTGCAATATAATCTGTTACGCTGTTCTTGTTACCAGGGTTGATCCATCCCCAAACGCCAGCCTCGCAATTTTTCGAAGGTGCGGAGCGTATCAGAATAAATCCACCAGTCGCGTCAATTTCTGTAGCCTGGCACGTTTTTCTTACCTGCTGGTAAGCATTGCACCAAAACCTGTTGCCATTCTTATTGTTGACTGCTGCAGGTAACACACCTTTATAAAGGTTGGATGCCTCCGCTGAATTTGATGAAATTATTCCAGTTGCGATTCCAGATATTAATAACAATAATTTTGTTTTTTTCATTTTATGGTCCTTTTATTTGGTTAAATACTTTTGGTACTAAAGGAAGATATAATGTCTTCGATACACTGAAAGTGAGGTAATGCCTTGAGAAATTCCGGGCGTAAAAGCACGCTGGTGAACTCTCTTTTTGGTGTAAACATCTCTGAATGAAACGTGACGGAATGAATGATGTGCAGCGGGAAAACGGTTATTTGCCCGAGATGCTCTCCTGCCAGAAACCAGCCACCGGCACTGAAAATTAGCCGGTAAGGTGCAAGGCCATCACAACGGCATCCGTCGGCGAGCAAGGTAATAAGACGTTGTTCAGTCGCAGCTCTAACCAGGCGTGTAAAAATACCCGGACGGGGTGGTGAAGCTTGTGATTCCTGATGCCACACAAGGCACGGCGGCGAGCCCTGACGATTCAGAAGTGAGCTGACCAGATGACTGTCCATATCCGGAAACAGCGAACCTATACCTGACTGACGGGCAAATTGCATCGCAGCCTCTTCCCTGAATTCATGCCGCCCTCCCGTCAACAGACGGCAGCAGCCGTTCTGATATTCGAGATCGAGGTAAATCAAGCGTTCGCGAAAATCACGCTGCAGCGTGCGTTCCGAAACACCAAACTCTGCCGCAAGCAAACGCACATTCAGCGTTTCACCAGCGATCAAGCGGCTGATAATCAGCGACAGCCGGACAGACAGGCGATCATAGCGACGCTCAGCCTGAGACATTTATGATCTCCATAACAGGTAAGTAATTAATAAAGATGGCGTTACTGTAATGTGCGCAGTGGACAGGTTATGTCGGCGGCGCGTGGCTACGTGGTTAGTGCGGAACGATATGCTGGGTGCGAAGTGAGGAGGTGTTACAGGTTTACAGCTGGTATTATCATCTCCTGATGCAGACAGGTTGTGTCGGTGATGCTGGAATTGTCTGTAAACCAATGGATAAACGAAATAATCCACCGTCTACATGATGAGGTTTCATTTAGTCAGAAGAAAATCCAGTCCCAGACAGCACGCGCCATCGACACTACGGCATCCCGGACACTATTAATCACGGCTTTAAATGACTGAGGTAGAGTCGTTGTCGCTGAATCAAACACTGCACCGGTCGCACGACCGAAATCTTCACGCGCCTGCTTTTTTACGGATTCACTGCACAACCTCTCGTGCAGTTGCGTTGCCACAGGGCTGGTCGCTCGATCCGGGAGGCAACTCATCATGGTTTCGACCAGCAGTGGGAGATTCCATTCCGTTCTGGCAGAGATGCTGCACACTGGGTTAAAGGGTGAGAACAGGTGGCGAATGGATTCCTTTTTGGCATCAATATTAGCCGACTGATTCGATGATGGTGTATTGCTGGTGGCATCCCATTCATGGCTGGGTTCAATTTTATCGGCCTGATTGATAACAAAGAGTACACGAAGCTGATAGTCAGCCATCACCTGCTGATAAAAGCGCTCATCAATAGAGAAAGCGCGATCATCAGCTTTGATAACCCATAGGATCAGATCCAGCTCAGGAAGAATATTGCGGTACAGAGCTTCGTACTCCTCATCGCGCATTTCACTTTCACCAACGCCCGGCAAATCAACCAATACCAGGCTGTGGCTGCCGCTGTAAACACGAAAATGCAGTGCCTCTCGAGTACAAGCGGTGACATCACTGACAGGTGTCACTTCTCCGGCAAACAGTGCGTTGCATAAACTACTTTTACCAGAGCCCGTTTTACCCATGATGCCAATCACGGGTTCGTATCTGCTGAGTGTGTGAAAGTGGTCGAGGATAAGATTTCGAACAGTGGCAGGAAGCGAAGCCAGCGGCTTCTCAATGGCCTGAAGGCCGTCAGATTTTGTCATACAGAGATCTCAGCGTGAAAATAAAAATCCCCGCGATCCTGTAAGGATGCGGGGGACTCAGTGAGATGATATATATCTGAAATTATTTAGAATGTGCGGCAAGTAAGATCGAGGACATGTCCGATTTTGTCTAATCACGAATCATACACCGCTGTTGAGTGCAATTTGAACAACTTGTATCTCATTGAGGTTCTGGCGGGCTGCTTTGTGCAAGGAGCGGGCATTGTTTACAGTTCTATAAGCTGTTATTGCAAATATCATGCTGATGGAATCAAGTGACTGAATATTAATGGAAAAAATTTTAAATGATGAATTGCATCTTGTGCTTGTTAGGCTTTTTCTATAACAGGCATCGTTCTTCAGCAGGGCACGATGTTAAGATAGGCATTAGTCAATTAAAGCGGTATACCATCTTGCAGGGTGAATTTTGAACATCTCATTGCTATGTCGTAATTGATTGAATTAAAAGTTTAACTTTAAGTTGCTTAGTCAACCAAAAATTTTTGTTTAAAAAGCGTTCGACACTTAATGCTGCTTGGATGGGATTGTCATGGAGATGTGAGAGATATGCAAAGTTCTGAGAAAGAAACTCGGATTGCTGTTATCGATAGTCAATTGTGCATTGCTGGGTGGGATGTACAAGATCCAACCAAAGTTGTGCAAGAATTTGATATCCTCACGAACCAATCAGAAGGTGTGGCTGAACCTCACCAGGAGTATGGTGGGCACCAGTTCAGTGACTATGTGCTCTTAGGGAAAGATGGCAAACCACTTGCAGTAGTCGAAGCTAAGCGCACTAGTAAAGATGCGGCTCTGGGCCGTGAGCAAGCGAAGCAGTATTGCTACAATATCCAGAAGCAATTGGGTGGTGAGCTACCCTTCTGCTTTTACACCAATGGGCACGAGCTTTATTTCTGGGATCTAGAAAACGCACCGCCGCGTCAGGTCTTAGGTTTCCCCACGCGAGACGATTTGGAACGCTTTGCATACATCCGTCGCAATCGAAAGCCGTTGACGCAGGAATTCATTAATACCTCAATTGCTGGTCGTGACTACCAGATCCGTGCTATTCGTTCGGTGCTTGAAGGTATTGAACAAAAAAGGCGTGACTTTCTTCTGGTTATGGCCACTGGCACAGGCAAAACGCGCACTTGCATTGCCATGGTTGATGCTTTGATGCGTGGCGGACATGCTGAAAGGGTACTATTTCTCGTGGATCGCATCGCTTTGCGCGAGCAAGCATTGGCTGCTTTCAAAGAGCACTTGCCGAATGAACCGCGCTGGCCAAATGTGGGGGAAAAGCTGATTGCAACGGACCGCCGCATATACGTCGCGACCTACCCGACAATGCTCAACATCATCCGGGATGATGTGCAGCACCTGTCGCCGCACTTCTTCGATTTCATCGTCGTTGATGAGAGCCATCGCTCGATCTATAACACATTCGGCGAGGTACTCGATTATTTTAAAGCCATCACATTAGGGCTGACTGCCACGCCAACTGATATTATCGACCACAATACCTTCCAGCTATTTCACTGCGAAGACGGTATTCCCTCGTTCGCTTATACCTATGAAGAGGCTGTAAACCACGTGCCGCCTTATCTCTGCAATTTTCAGGTTATGAAGATTCAAACCAAATTCCAGATGGAAGGTATCAGCAAACGCACTATTTCGTTGGAAGACCAGAAAAAGCTGATCTTGCAAGGCAAGGATGTCGAAGACATCAATTTTGAGGGTACCCAGCTTGAAAAGCAGGTGATCAACAAGGGTACCAATACTCTGATCGTCCGCGAGTTCATGGAGGAGGCAATAAAAGATGCCAACGGAGTACTGCCCGGTAAGACTATCTTTTTCTGCGCCACCAAGGCCCATGCCCGGCGTATGGAAGAAATCTTCGATAAACTCTATCCGCAATATCACGGAGAACTGGCTAAGGTGCTGGTATCGGAAGACCCACGAGTCTATGGGAAGGGGGGCCTTCTCGACCAGTTCACTAACAATGACATGCCGCGCATTGCCATCAGCGTGGATATGCTCGACACTGGTATTGATGTACGTGAAATCGTCAACCTTGTGTTCGCTAAGCCAGTCTATTCTTACACCAAGTTCTGGCAGATGGTCGGGCGCGGCACGCGCCTGTTGGAAACCAGCAAACCCAAGCCTTGGTGCCTTAAAAAGGATATGTTCCTGATCCTCGACTGCTGGGACAACTTCGAATACTTCAAGCTCAACCCAAAAGGCAAAGAACTCAAACCGCAATTGCCATTGCCGGTGCGTTTGGTCGGCCTGCGGCTTAACAAGATCGAGAAGGCTTATGACCGTGGTCATGCCGATATTGCCAGTCGTGAAATTGCCAAGCTTCGCGTGCAGATTGCAGCGTTGCCCAAAGAGTCGGTCGTAATCAAGGAGGCTGTCGTAGCTCTGGTGCGGCTGGAGGATGACAACTTTTGGATTAATCTCAGCCACGACCGACTGGAATTCTTACGTGCTGAAATCAAACCTCTGTTCCGTACTGTTTCTGAGGTCGATTTCAAGGCTATGCGCTTTGAGCGCGACCTGCTTGAATATTCTCTGGCTGTGCTTGATGAAAACAAGGAACAAGCCGAAATACTCAAAGAAGGCATCGTCGAGCAGATCAGTGAATTACCGCTGTCCGTCAGCTTTGTGCAACAAGAAGAAGCGCTGATCCGCATGGCACAAACTAACCACTATTGGGTCAAAGCCGATGAGAATGCGTTCGATGTTATAGTCACCAAGCTCGGCCCTTTGATGAAGTTCCGTGAAAAAACTAGAGGCGAGGAGCAAACTAAACTTGATTTGGTCGATGAGATTTATAAGAAAGAATGGGTGGAATTCGGGCCGCAGCACGAAGCCGTCAGCATTACCCGCTACCGTGAAATGGTCGAAAACTTGATTACCGAGCTGACCGAGCACAATTCGGTGCTACAGAAAATCAAGAACGGTGACGCGGTGAGTAGCCAGGAAGCCAATGAACTGGCAGAGGTACTGCATGAAGAGCATCCGCACATTACCGAAGATCTGCTGCGTCAAGTTTATAAGAACCGTAAGGCACGTTTCGTTCAGTTCATCCGCCATATCCTTGGCATAGAAGTGCTTAAAAGCTTTCCTGATGAGGTCAGTGCAGCCTTTGACCAGTTCATCCGCTCCCACACGACGCTCAGCAGTCGGCAAATGGAATTCCTTAATCTGTTGAAGAATTTTATTGTCGAGCACGAAAGGATTGAGAAGAAAGACTTGATTAACGCCCCCTTCACGGTAATCCACCCTCAAGGTATTCGTGGCGTGTTCAACCCATCTGAAATTAACGAGATTCTGCAACTGACCGAACGGTTGGTTGCCTAAAAACAGGCCATACCATGTTACAGAACAACCCCGAACTAAAATCTAAAATCGACCTGCTATGGAACAAATTCTGGAGCGGTGGCATCAGCAATCCGCTTACTGCCATAGAGCAAATTACCTACCTGCTGTTTATGAAACGGCTTGATGAATTGGATCAAAAACGGCAGGCCGATGCTGAGTGGACGAATGAAGAATACACTTCCAAGTTTGAAGGTACCTGGATTCCGCCTGAGGAGCGTAATTGGCCCGTGGCGGAACAGCGCCCCATTGACAAACGTACGCTGCGTTGGAGCGAATTCAAGCGTATGCAGGCTGAAGAGATGTTACAGCACGTACAGGGCAAAGTATTTCCCTTCCTGAAAGATCTGAACGGTGCCGAGTCCAGTTTCACCCACCACATGAAAAACGCTGTGTTCATCATTCCCAAACCGGCGCTGTTGGTTGAAGCAGTAAAGACTATCGACGATATTTTTGCGGTGATGGAAAAGGACTCACAAGAGCATGGTCAGGCCTTCCAGGACATCCAGGGCGATGTTTATGAAATGCTGCTTTCGGAAATCGCCACTGCAGGCAAGAATGGCCAGTTCCGAACCCCTCGCCATATTATCAAGTTGATGGCCGAGCTGGTGCAGCCTCAGCTGGGTCACCGCATTATCGATCCGGCCTGCGGCACTGGCGGATTTTTGCTGGGTGCGTATCAATACATCGTTACCCAGTTGGCTATCAACGCCGGTACCAAGAACCTTGTACCCGATGAAGATGGTTTTATCCGCACCTCAGTTGCCGCAACATATGATGAAAAACGCCAATTCGTCCTGCAAGAAAGCCTGTACGGCTACGACATTGACGCAACTATGGTGCGCTTAGGGTTGATGAACCTGATGATGCACGGTATCGATGAGCCCAATATTGACTATCAGGATACTTTGAGCAAAGGCTACAACGAAGAATCCGCCTACGACATCGTGCTGGCCAACCCACCGTTTACTGGCAGTATCGATAAGGGCGACATTAATGAAGCCTTACAGCTGGGCACTACTAAGACTGAGTTATTGTTTGTCGAAAACATCTATCGCTTGCTGAAAAAAGGCGGTACCGCCTGCGTGATCGTGCCGCAGGGTGTGCTGTTCAGCTCCGGCAAAGCCTTCAGAGACTTGCGCCAAACCCTGGTGGAACGCTGCGACCTCAAAGCCATTATCACCCTACCTAGCGGCGTGTTCAAACCCTACGCCGGAGTCAGCACAGCCATTTTACTGTTCACCAAGGTTTGGGGAGCAAAAGACAAGATTACGAAACCTGCTACCGAACACGTCTGGTTTTACGAAATGGCCGCTGACGGCTACTCGTTAGACGATAAGCGTACTAAGCAGGAAGGTTGTGGTGATCTGCAAGACATCATCACTAAGTACCGCAACCGCAATGTTGGGACCGACGCGGACCGAACTGGCAAGTACTTCATGGTACCGCGCAGCGAGATTGCTAATGAGAATAACAACTTCGACCTCTCATTTTCGCGCTATAAGGAAGATGTATTTGAAGAAGTGAACTACGACGCACCTGACGTAATTTTAGGTCGGCTGATCCAGGCAGAAGTAGGAGATGTTGATGAAGCGGAACTAGCCAAGGTGCAAAGCGGCATTGTGCGCGAGTTGCTGGAATTGAAGGGGATGTTGGGATGAGACAAGAAAAATTGTCTGAACTCTTGGACATCTCTATCGGTCGTACTCCCTCAAGAAGCGAGCCTAGTTATTGGGGAAAAGGATATCGCTGGGTTTCCATTCGCGATCTAAGCTCGAAAATAGTTACAGAGACAAAAGAGCAAATCACGAATCGAGCCGTCACAGATGCTCGATGCAAAATCGTAAAAAAAGGGACTTTGCTTTTCAGCTTTAAACTATCCATCGGCAAGATGGCATTTGCTGGTTGTGATCTTTTCACAAACGAAGCGATTGCAGCCTTTGCAATCAAAGACGAGAAACAGCTGAACCCAGAGTTTCTTTACTACGCATTACAATCAGCAACCTATGGCGGTTCAAACCAAGCCGTGATGGGTAAAACACTCAATTCGAAATCGCTTGCTGCAATCAAAATTCCTTTACCGCCCCTCGACGACCAAATCCGCATTGCCCATCTGCTTGGCAAGGTTGAAGGGTTGATTGCCCAACGGAAACAGCACCTGCAACAACTCGACGATCTGCTCAATAGCATATTTCTGGAGATGTTTGGCGATCCGGTACGGAATGAGATGGGGTGGGACAAACCCAGCCTGAAAGCCTTAGGGAAAATTTCTACGGGGAATACGCCACCCAGAAATGATCGTGCCAATTATGATGGCGATTTCATCGAATGGATTAAAACAGACAACATTACTAGGGATGCTATTTTCATTACACCTGCTGCAGAGTTTCTTTCTGAGGTTGGTGCGAGAAAAGCAAGAACGGTGACGAATGGTGCTTTGCTTGTGGCCTGTATCGCGGGAAGCGTCGAGTCGATCGGGCGTGCAGCATTAACAGACAGGACTGTGTCGTTCAATCAGCAGATCAATGCCATTCAGCCTGGAAAGGATGTGAATCCACGGTATTTGTATAGATTGTTTAAGTTGTCTCAGACCTACATACAGAGCCATGCTACGAAGGGAATGAAGAAGATTCTGACAAAGGGGGATTTTGAGAAGATCACGATGATCAAACCACCCATTGAAATCCAGAATCAATTTGCTGTCATCGCTGAAAAGATCGAAACCCTAAAATCTCGCTACCAGCAGAGCCTCACTGACTTGGAGTGCCTTTACGGTGCACTGAGTCAACGAGCATTCAATGGCGAGCTGAATCTATCACAAGTACCGATGCCAATACCGCCGACCCAAGAAGTCACCACTATTTCCCAAGGAGAGCAAGCCACCATGCCTGCCCTCGTTGTAAAAACTGTACCTGCCATTCATTTGCCCGATATCGATAATCTGCTGGCTGCTTTGGAAAATGCTGCGGCTCGCAGAACATTGATTACAGAATGGCTGGAAGCCTATCGTACACAACTTGCTGACACACCGTTTTCGTTACAACAATTTATGGAGCTGGCACAAAATCGACTGGCGGAGATTCATCCAGACAGCGTATTTATGCTAGGGACAAGAGATCTTGAACATATCAAAGATTGGGTATTCGAGTCGCTGGCGACCGGAAAACTGTCCCAGGTGTTTGACGATGCAAGCAATTGTATTGAGCTCAAGTCTGTTATCGAGCAAGGTCTGATATGAAACTACTACGTCTGAAGATCACCGACCCGGCAGGCTTTCGCAGCCTGCCCTGCGGTTTTGAGCACCATTTTCGCACGGAGTGGAATTTGCAGGATGAATTCGCAAAAGCTGACCACTTTGCCCCCTTCGTCTGCGCCGGACCGAATGGCAGCGGTAAATCCAACTTACTTGAAGTTCTGGCTGCAATCTTCTTTCAGCTGGAAATTCTGCGTGTGCGTCGTAGTTTTCTTCCTGAAGCATTGCAAGATGATACTCTGGATCTTTCACCCATTTCCTTTGAGCTAGACTATTTGATCCAAGTCCTTCCTGAATACCGTAGCTCTAACAGTCCCGAATGGGCTAAAGTGCATGTTAGGAAAAATGCCGGTGAAACGGTGCGCATTCTTTGGGAAAACCAAAGTGACTTTGGTTCGGACATAAATGAATCATTCACTAATAGCCATATTGATATGCTCTTGCCCCAGTATGTGCTCGGTTACTCTTCTGGCGAGAACGAAATCCTTAGTCTTCCTTTTTTTAAGATGCGCTTTGTACAGTTTGATGAGTACTACAACGCACTTACCCAGCAACTTCCATATCCCGGTCACCCAGAAACCAGACTTGCATATCTTGATAACGGATTCAGCCAGGCTATCTTGCTGTGCAACTTGCTGTTTATCGATGAGGATGATTTGCGACCTTTCCGCGAGGATGTTGGAATTGAAGGGCTGCAGGAATTCCGCATTATCGTTCGTCGTAGTGTTGAACTGCGACCAGAACAACTTGCTGCTTTTGCTAGTGAAGATGAAAATCAATACCAATTACCTGAAGACATAGTCAATAGTAATCCCGCTCTACAATTCCATATCGATGAACAGGGGGGACTCCATTATCGTCTAAATATTCTCCACTTATTGGAAGGCGACGAAAGATCTTCTCTAATGATTAATGCCTTACAGCGATGCGCTACCTTGAGTTACGTCGATGATGCTACTGATACGCTAATCTTAGATTACCGGGTTAATGAGGCAACTAAGCAAGCCTTCCGTGAAAACTTTGACGGTTCACCATTGGCTCTATTCCAGGCATTTCAGGTGTTGTTAGCCCTAAACCTTTATCTTGTAAGTGATACGCTTAAGTCGGATTTGTATACTTCAACCAGCCACTATGTTAGTGAAACAGTACCGACGCTAGCATCTGATGAGCGAATCATGCGCTTTAAACATTTCTATTTCAGGAAAATAGGGGTCGAGAAGCCGATGCTTCTCAAAGAGCTATCGGATGGCGAACACCAGTTATTGCATAGCCTTGGTTTGTGTGTGCTATTTCGTGACACTAACTGCCTGTTTCTGCTAGATGAGCCTGAAACCCACTTTAACCCAAATTGGCGAGCCAGTTTTATCACCCGCTTGCGTCAGTGCTTACCTGATCAAAAATATGTGGCGCAAGAAATGTTGATCACAACCCACACACCGTTTCTGATTTCAGATAGTAAGCCAGACAAGGTTTTGGTATTCAGCAAAGATGAAGCAACTGGTGTTGTCAGCATCAATCCCCCGGGCTACAACACTCTGGGTGCTTCTATCAACAAGATCACGATGAACACTTTTGGCAAACGTGAAACTATTGGTGGCTATGCACAAACCCTGCTCGAAGATTTGCGAAGACGTTTTGAGGAGGGTGGAGAGGATCGGGAAGCTCTTATTACCGAAATTCAGCAGCAATTAGGTGACTCGGTAGAAAAACTATTGTTGATCAAAACAATTCTTGACCAAAATGCACAAGGTAGCGAGAAGGAGTAAAGTTGATGCTGTTTACTTACACTTATGTACCACATCAAATGGAGAGGATGCAGCGGTTTGTTAATTTCATTTTCTATCAAGTGTGGTGTAGGTCGAGGAAAGCAGGGGAATATGACTTGGCTCTATTTGATGCTAATCCGCCTCTAAAAGAGGTAATGACCTCTTTTGCATATGGTGATACTGAGGCTGGTGATCGTTTTTCAAGTCAAGTTCAAGCTATTTATAAAAGTTTCTCCGAGCTCTCGCGAGAGCAAATAGCTCAGTTTAAACGGTGGTACCAAGGTAATAATAATCTGGAAAAGGTATGTGCCAATACGCCGAATACTCAACTAGCCCGTTACGCTGACATCGCGGTGAACCATAAAAAGCTGTCAGATCAACTCGGTACGTTTTTCAAAGGATTATACTCGCAGTCATTGCTGGATCTCGCTTCTTTGCGGGCCAAAATTGGTGATATTGACGATCATTACAAGAACTTCGTGCAAATTAATAAAGTTGGGAAATGCCCGTTTTGTGGTATCAGTGACTTACTTGGCGAATACCATACTAAACGCGAAGCTTACGACCATTATCTGCCTAAGGCATTGTATCCTTTTAACTCTATAAACTTTCGTAATCTCGTGCCTACCTGCCACTACTGCAATAGTAGCTATAAGACTAGTAAGAACCCTGTCTACATGCCACAAGACCCTGCAGGAGCTGTTCGTCGTCGCGCGGTTTTCTATCCATATAAATCTGTGACTCATTCCATCGAGTTACAAGTTACACTGCAAACTTCAGACATAGAAAACTTAGAACCTAACGATATCGCCCTGCAATTTGGTCCAGATACCGTTGCGGAAGAAATCGATACATGGAAGGAAATTTACGGTATTGAAGAACGCTACAAAGCTAAATTCTGCGGGGGAAATGGTGGAAAGTACTGGCTAGTGCAAGTGCTTGACGAATGGAGAATGGATGGCCGAAATCCCTCTGATTTTCTGACAACTCTAGAGCGTCAGACTCGAAATCGTCCATACGCCGACTGCAACTTCCTAAGGAAACCGTTCCTTGATGCGTGTGAGGCTCGAGGTCTTTTGCAGGATTTGTAGTGCTTGTGACCGATTGAAAAAAACCAGCTGATCAGTATGGTGCCACGGGTGGCGAAAGCTCGCTACGTTCATCGCCGAGATACAAACCGAATACCAACTGATTTTTTGCCCCAGACTGACCATCCACAGAGCATTAACCACAATATTATTATTCGGCTCTGAGCATCTAGAAACAGCTTCTTCATCTACTGACTAATAACCAACCATTGCTCTGCCTCTACTTCATACAGTTCCACTTGGATGACATATATCCGAACGGTACGTTTGAGGCAGTTATTTTGGTAGAATAGCACTTATTACACTTTCGTTAGTCCATAGCAAGTTCATCGAACTGACAGCAAAAATTTCACTGGCAGTGAAATTTTATTGCTTTGGATCAAAGTCTATGGTCTACTGATCACAGGTCAGGCGTTCCGCCTGAGCTGTGTTCTTTAAAATGATTGTTCTCATCGTAACAGCGAAGGTCTAGCGTAATAGCCTGTTTATCAGGCCGCTCCTTCATCCGGTGTTGGAGATTTTGACGGGCAGACCAGCGTCATCGGTCAGTCTGAAGCACGTTCGTCATGATGGTGATTCGTAGCCAGTCGCGATATGCGGCCACTGGGCAACTGCACTATCGGAATAAACGGGGCTTCATCGTCGCGAAGACTGGTGTTGGGCTTGCGCATCGGGTTGGCTCCTTTCGGCCATCGCCTTGTTACGGGGCTTCGGCGTTTTGCCGATTCAAAGGAGAGCAATATGAAACACGATACTTTAAAGAACACCATCGCAACGCTTGAAAAGCTGCGCGATGCTCACTGCAGCCAACTCGATGCTGGCGCTCTGGCAGAGCTGGAAGATGTATTGCGTCAGTTACGCATTCATCGTGACAGTCCGGTAAAAAGCGGGTTCCGGTTTGACGATATTGTCTTCCGGGCCCTGCGTATTATTGACGTTGTAATTCGTCTGATCACAAACATTGATTATTGGATGAAATAATGCAACAGAGCCAAGACGCAGCAGGCCCAATATTTATTTGTGGGGTTAATTATGAATATCGGACAGGCCATCAAGTTATGTCGGACCAGAAGAAAAATTTCACAGACAGATTTAGCGCAAAAAGCTAAATGCTCTGTTTCCTATCTTTCCATGCTGGAAAACAACAAACGCGATCCAACGCTTTCAACTCTTACCAGCATTGCTTCTGCTCTCAACATTCCTGTTAGCATTATTTTCTTTATTGCAGCAGAGGCCGGTGATCTTCAAGGTATTGATAAGGGGCTTCAGGGAGAACTTGCACGCACTGCGTTGGAGCTGCTTAATGATTCACACTCCGTCTGATTCACCTTTCTATAGCAAACGACGCATCAGCAGCATGGCAGCGCTATCAAAGGCGCTGAACGTCTCTCTTATCGAACTCTGCAATCTAGCCAACCGAGCGGATCATATGTACCGACTCGCCAATACAATAACTAAGCCTGACGGAAGTGTGCGTCAGACTTGGGATGCATATAAACCTCTCAAAAAGATACACCGTAGCATTAGACGTAATATTCTGGATTCAGTTATTTATCCTGCATACCTGACAGGTAGTCTGAAAGGTTGTGATTATAAAGTTAACGCATCATTGCACGTTGGCGCAACAATTGTAGTTAATGAAGATATCACGCGTTTTTTTCCGTCAACTTCAACCGCAATAGTGCAAAGCATATGGCTGTATTTCTTTGGCTTCAGTCGGGAAGTGGCTGAATGTTTGACTAAACTGACGACCCGACACGGGGAGTTGCCTCAGGGAGCTATCACCAGTTCATTTCTGGCTAATCTGGCGTTTTGGAAGGATGAACCGGCACTGCAAGCCAGTCTCCGAGCGCGAGGAATAATCTACTCTCGCTACGTTGATGATATTGCCGTCTCTTCAGTGAACTTTCTTGATAATCCGACTAAAACGAATGTAATAGCCTCGATTTATGGCATGCTTTTCAGGCACGGCTACCAGCCCAAACGCACTAAACACGAAATCAAAACGTCCGGAGACCGGATGGAAGTTACTCGGCTTTCGGTGAATTCTAAGCCTGGTCTCTCTTCTGCCAAGCAGAGTCAGATACGCTCGGCAGTTCATCATTTGGAGCAAGCTTTTCTGAGGGGCGAAATTATCGAGTTCGATAAGGGTCCATACGCAAAAACCTTGGGACAAGTTCATTTATTCGGCAGATTCCATCCAGGTAAAGCAAAAAAACTAAAGCAGCGTTTGCTTGCTCTTAAGAGTATGGGGCGCACAAATATGTGCCCGTAGTGTAGGAATTAGGGCAAAAACTTTTACTAAGGTGATGATGTGGCAATCTTTGACATTGAAAAGGACGAATTACTTCGGCTCTCCGATACTCAGCTAGAAGAGCTGATTGCTAGGCTAGCGGAAGCTGAAGTAGCAATGCACGGCCATAGCCCAGCATGTGTAAATTGGTCCGGTTCAATTACAGCCCCTGACGGAGGAATTGATATCCATGTTCAGATTCCAGTTGATCAACTGAAAGCAGGCTTTCTTGTAAGGCCTAATACGGTCTTTCAGGCAAAGAAACATAAAATGCCAAAGGCTGCAATTGAGAAAGAAATGGGCTCCGGCAAAGCGCTTTCACCCATCATATCTGAACAAGCCAGAAAGCAAGGCAGCTACATCATTGTCAGCCTTGGTGATGATTGTTCGCCGTCAGGAAAGGCGGAGCGTCTCAAAGCAATGAGGGAGGCAGTAAAAGATGATCTTAACAAAAATAATCTTCATCTCGATTTCTACGACCGATCCAAACTCATTCAATGGTTGCGCCAACATCCGTCAGTCATGTTGTGGGCAAAAGGGAAGCTTGGACAAGGATATTCTGGTTGGCAACCATACGGTGCATGGAGCAATCCACCACAGGGTGTTACAGACACTTTAATCTCAGCCCCAGGTGTAACCATCACCTTACCATCGGGAAAGGGGCAAAAACTCAAAATTGATGAAGCAATTAACCCAATGCGTACCCTTATTCGTTCGACGAATAAGGCGGTTCGTATTACTGGATTGTCTGGTGTTGGGAAGACTCGGATCGTTCAGGCGCTATTTGATGAATCTATTGGAACAGATGCGCTTGACCGAACAGTAGCTATTTATGTTGATACTGGCTGTGAGCCAGTACCGTCAGCTACAGCAATGCT
The DNA here is from genome assembly GCF_050847315.1 of Enterobacter sp. TMH.L2. Taxonomy (NCBI): domain Bacteria; kingdom Pseudomonadati; phylum Pseudomonadota; class Gammaproteobacteria; order Enterobacterales; family Enterobacteriaceae; genus Enterobacter; species Enterobacter sp. TMH.L2. The sequence continues at coordinate 907,794 of NZ_CP193791.1, forward strand.
TGATAAGCTGATCGCTGAGGGCCGACGAGCAATTATGATCCTTGATAATTGCCCATCAGAACTCCATGCTTCGCTTGCCAGCAAGGTATCAGCAGCAGGAAGAGAAGTAAGCCTTCTCACTATCGAGTACGACATTAAGGATGACAAACCACAGACAACTGAGGTCATTCACATAGAGACTGATGGTCCAGAGGTGGCAGAGCAACTCCTTGTCCGTCGCTTCCCTTCTATTGGCCAGAATAATGCTCGTCGGATTGCTGAGTTCTCAGATGGAAATGCAAGAGTTGCATTGGCTATAGCGGAGAGAGGGGAGGAAGGTGAGAATTTGGCTCTGCTTTCTGATACTCAGTTGTTTAATCGCTTGTTTGAACAGCGTAATAATCCCGACAGTAATTTACGGGAGCAAGCTGAAACATTGTCACTGGTTTACTCTTTCTCGGTATCGAGTACAGATGCATCTACCGATGAACTGGAAATATTGGGTGAGCTCTTTGGGTATTCCAAAGTCCAATTATTCAAAGCTGTTACAAAGTTGATGGAACGTCACGTTGTTCAGAAAAGATCCCACTGGAGAGCCATCCTCCCCCAAGCAATTGCTAACAAACTAGCAGTATCTGCACTTAATAGTATCCCAGTTGATCAACTCAGGACGACCTTTGAAACCTCGGGGCGGCAACGTTTATTGATGTCGTTCGCACACAGGCTGGGACTGCTACACGACCATGCTGTGGCTAAAGAGATCGTTAAAGCTTGGTTGCACCCTGAAGGGCTGCTTGGGCAGATAGTAAACCTAGATGATGTATCGACACGAATACTTCATTATGTCGCACCAGTTGCCCCTGAAGTTTTGCTTGAGCGGATTGAAGAAACGCTTGTTACGTCTAATTTTGAGAATATTAAATCACGCTACAATCCACAACGAACAGCAATTATCAACTTGTTGCAGTTACTTGCGTATGAATCGAGATACTTTGAACGATGCATTAAGCTCTTAGTCTGCATCGCAGACCAGGAAAGCGCGAGCAATAATTACGATTCGATTCGAAATAAGATAACAAGGTTTTTCCAACCTTATTTATCTGGCACCCATGCTTCCTTGGAGCAACGTATTGCGAGCATGAATGAATGCATTGCATCAGGTATGGCCAGGCGTAGAGGGCTGGGCATCAAAATGCTTGAAACGGCTCTCGGCGGACCACCGTGGACAGGATTCGGGATTAACGAGTTTGGTGCTCGGCCAAGAGATTATGGATTTAGACCCAGTTACGATGAACTTGTTGAGTGGCTGATCGCCTTCATCGACACTGTGGTTAGAATAGGAACTTCAGGAGTTCCCGAGCTTGAAGACGACGCTCGGCGCATCTTGGCTGATAAGTTTCGCTGGATTTGGCGTCATGAGGGAATAAGAGAAAAATTAATTGATGCGGCTCGCATGTTCCATGCCTACCGTCCTTGGGGTGAGGGTTGGAAAGCTGTCCGCTCAACAATTTATTTTTTTCATACGCATAGAAAAGATAACCAAGATATTGAACCATTGCCGGAAATGCTTGTGACGCTTGAACAAGAATTGGAGCCTAATGGCCTGGTTCCGGCAGTAATGGCGTATGTACTCAGTAATGGGCGCGATTTTTGGACGCTAAATGCCGATTTTGAGCATGAAGGACCTAATAAATTTAGAAAAATTAAGGAAATAATCGACGCTAAAGCTTTCGGATTGGGGCAAGAATTTGCAGTATCTACACATGAACTTGATGAGTTGGGCCCTAATATATTTTCACGAGGTGGGATGCCCTATCGCATCGAATTTGGTAAAGGCTTAGCTAGAGGGGCCCCTGATCTGCGAGTCTATTGGCAGCAACTAGTCAATCAATTGGATCTACAACACAAATCTCAAAGTGATTTCTCGGTCATTCGAGGTTTCATTGAAGAGACTAATTCTATCGATTCAGCATTAGCACAGGAACTGCTCGATCAGTGCGCACAGCATTCTGAGCTTCGAACCGAGCTAGTCAACCTACATCCTTGGCGGAAGTTTACTGAAATCGACTTAGATCGCTGCATGCCGCTTCTGGATGAACATGACATCCGGCCTCACATGTATGGAGCGATTCTTTGGGGAGCGGCGTTCACTAATTTGCCAGAAAGTCGTGTTCTCGAGCTCGCACAGAGACTTCTGAGCAAACCGGATGGTGATGAGGTTGTTTTGGAAGCGCTGAGTATGAAAGTAGCTGATGAAGGAGATATTGCTGACACACTAGGTCCTGCACTACGAAAGATAGGCCTATCAGCTGCAATCCAGAGATTCCGAAGAGATCACAATGATCTAGGCGGGGGGCTAGATTATGCTATGGAACATGTTATCAATGTCGCATTGCGCTTCGATGGCAACGAGGCTGAAAAGTTAGAATGGTTGAATACAATCTTCGCTGTCGTTGATGAGCATTTTGGCAATGTTTATTCTTTCGAAGAAGCTATCGGTATTACCGCTGCATTGATGCCAAAAGAGTTTCTCAGTCGCGTTTTTGATAGTACCGAGGAACAACAAAGGCGGCTGCATTTTATCAATCATGATGATTCATATCCGTCTCCTCTTACGAAAATAGATGTAGGCACTTTGATTGAATGGTGCGAAACCAATAATGATCCTCACGTATGGGCTTCAGTCGCTTCAGGATTAAACCTATGGTCGAAGGACGATGAGCAAGGCCGTATTTACTTGCAGGATGATGCACTGAGTTTTCTAGAAGCCTCACCCGAGCCAGGAGCAATCCTTGAGATTTTTGCCGAACACGTAACTCCTTCATCATGGTCAGGTAGTCGTGCGAACGTGATGCAACCTAGGGTTGAAGCCATAGGCAAATTGGTCACCCACGAGAGTACAGACATATCTAAGTCAGCTAAAGCTGTGTATGAAAAACTGACTCGTTGGGTTGAAAACGAAAAAGAACGCGAACAACGAGAAGATAGTGAAAGGGAACAGCGGTTTGAATAACGGCTAAGAGCATAGCAAGGAGAAAGTAATGGAATCTGCACGTGATAAACTACCGGCAACAAACTGCCTGATATGTCATCTAAATTAAGAAAAAAATGGCCATTCCTCTGCTACAGCTGCTACGTGTAGCAGCTGTAGCAGTCTAACAGACGGAGTAAAACATTTTCTTTATCACCCCATGTGACATGGCTGGCAAAGAATCTGCACGATCCCACAAAGCTGCTCCCGCTCATATCGGGCATCTTGTGAGATTCCTGCCAGCAGGATGATGTTACTGATATCTTCTCCCGGGCATCTCAGGTAATAAATCAGATCATCGATGCTGAGAAGGCAATTAAAGAGTGTGCTTTCACTCAGAATGCCAATCAGGCTGCCACTCAGCTCCTCTACGGTAAGAATTTTATCTGCCCGGATAAGGTCGGCAAGTATTTTATTGTCGTTACAACACTCTTTTTCTTTAATGTAACGACTAACTTTACCCAAAATATCATCAAATTTTTTAAGCAGCCCAGAGATTGCATGAGGGTAAATACCTAAAGGATCGACCTCATGCAAATAGCTTACTTTCCTTATCATAAGGTTATACATTTTTACCGCGCGCATAATCACAAAATTGTTAGCAAAAGATGCTATTGGTGATATTACTCCTCGCTGATTAACAACTCGATAATCAGTGAGAACGCCTTGGTTCGCGAGTATACTATTAATCATGGAAAGCAATACGCCATCCCGAATTTTATTTCTTTCTAGTTTTACTTTAAGAGCCAGTTTGATAACAGAAAAGGCGGCTGGCAAGAAACCAATCGGCAATTCTTCAATGTCTATATCATTCACCAGGGTCCAAGCCCCAGCCAGTTCTTCTCGACTCAGAAGGCAAATGAGCGACAGGAGTTTAGCATAAGGCTCTATTACATCAGAATGGTTGGAGGAGTTAAGGCATGCCGACATCTTAATAAAATCCCAGCCTGAGTAACTACGTAGCTGGTTCGTATCAAAAACAATTTTCCTGAGCTCAATTATGTAGCGGTATGGTTCTTCGTCTAAAGTCACAGAGATAGGTGCGATCGCTTTCCTGTTCCAGAACCAAGTGATGCTATGCAGCAGAGTCTCATCACACTGTTCAGAATAAATATAATGATACAAGCTTCTGTTTATTGAATTACAGAAAATTCCATGTTCCGTCATCCTTCTATAAATCCCGGACAATGAAATGACCAATGCCGTGTGTTTCTCGAATTCAAGCAAAAAATTAAGTGAGAGGTATGCACGTTCCACTGCAATTAATCTGGCGTCATTTGCAGTGACGTCCTTCCCTGATATGAATGACTCTATATATTCAGTTCTGCTGAGTGTTATTTTTTGCTTAATTGTGTCATTTTTTTGTCCATTTCCCTTCCGGATATTTGCAATATGGCTGAAAATAGAGCTCAAGTGATCTTTATAAGAAAAATCCAGTGTGCCTATATACTCACGCAGGTAATCTCTTACACCGGCGTAAACACACTCACTGCCACTTTCAACAGAGGGGCAGTGTCTGCTATTTAAAAATTGGTGAATATGGAAATAGAAATGCGTTTCATCATTAAGTTGTAATGTTTTATAAATTTCTAGAGCAATGACGGGTGGCATAGCTTCCTGCAGGTATCGCCGGGCTATCTGGTTGTTGTCTAGGCGGGAAAATACAGGAATGTGTATTAGCGCATTGTACAGTTGCTCGTACCTGGCAAAGATCTCCCACCTCTGTTCTTTGCTGAACACCCCGTTGGTATCAACAATGTCCGAAACACTGTCATAGCAGTGCTTGGCAAACGCCTGATGAAATGAAAAACCGCTGTTATTGCGTGTTTCCCTGTGCTTGTCATTCTTAACGAACAGGCCAAAAGACTGATACAGAACATACATCATTTCAGCAAATGAATGACTCCTCACATACCCTCCGGTTGGTTTCCGTTTCTCTACGGGGACAGTATCACAGAGCATGCGGCAAAGTTCGAGGACTGCCAACGATATCCAACAGGAGAACAATACATGACAAATCCACGTGAGCTTCAGTGCTTTTCTGACCAGCCCCTGCGCATCCTGCGCATGTCCGAACTAACTAAATTGCTCGGCATATCGAGATCAAGCATCTATGAAAAACTGAATCCAAAATCCAGGTACTACGATGCAGACTTTCCAAAACCCGTCAGACTCGGGGTCGCATCTGTCGGCTGGCGCTCCATCTCAGTGGAAGAATGGATAGCATCCCGAACAGTGCAATGCTGAGGATGCCGCAGGCTTATGTCAAAACCAAATGAAGAATTGTGCCTCGAGCTCTTAACCTTACCCCGTTACTACCGGCGGCTGCTGGAGTATTTATATTATAAAACAGGAGCGCCGGTTGAGATTCTGTTACCAGTTATTCTGGGCGCGATGTCTCTGGCATGCCAGGACATGTTTGATGTTGAACCCATTCCGGGGCGAAGGTACCCAACATCGCTGTTCATCCTGATACTTGCAAAGTCAGGGAGCAGGAAATCAACCATCTTCAGAATAGTACTGGAGGCAGTGACTCAGCTAGAACAGGAAATCGATTCAGATTTTCGTGAAGAAGTGATCCGGTATGAACGGGCGCTGGTGCTCTGGAAAGCAGAAGCCGCTGCATTTGAGAAGTGTTATAAAAAAGCGGTGACTCAGGACGCAGATTCAACGCAAGCCCATCAGGCACTGGATGATGCTCACCGTCGGAAACCTGTAAGACCTGTCAAAAGACGCCTGATGACAAGTGATCCTACCAATGAGGCTTTAGGGAAAGAGCTGGGGCTGGGATATCCGGTATTGATGCTTGTGTCGGATGAATCAGGAGGTTTACTTGACGGTAACCTGTTCCGCAATACCCCGCAGCTCAACGCTCTGTGGTGTGGCGATACGATCAACGTGGCAAGGGCATCCACGGAAAGCTATACCATTTGTGATGCCCGGTTTGGGATGATGCTGGCAATGCAGCCGGAATTATTTGATAGCTTCCTTAGCCGTCATGGGAAAAAGATGCGCCATTCAGGATTTCTACCCCGCTGTATGCTGGTAGATCTGGATCAGGTGCCTGAGGTTTGTAGACCTGAACAGGTAAACCAGATTGACGGATCTTTGCTTCAGGAGTTCTTTACCACTCAGATAAAGCATTTACTGGCTGGAGTACAGCGTAGAAAAGAGGGAGCCAAAAGAACCTGTGTAACTTTCTGCCATGAAGCACAGGCGTTATTCGAGGAAACTGATGCGTCAATACGCGAGCATATGAAACCCGGGGGAGCTTTACAGCACTACGATGATTTTTCGTCCCGGTTTGTGGAACATGCATCCCGGATAGCTGCTGTTATGCAGATATTTATTACTCCTGATTCACCAATCGTTACTAAGGACACGTTGATATCCGCCCTAAATTTAACCGAATGGTTTCTTAATCATTTCATTACAAAAGTGGACTCAACTCGCGAACAATCGGATGATGAAAAAGTCCTGTTATGGCTTGAGGACCATCTCGCCGTGAATGGTTCTTTCGAGTTCAGGAGAAACGATATCATTAAGAAAGGTCCTTATTGTGTCAGACGTGCCGACCGACTAATGCCTGCACTGCGGAAACTTGAGAGAAAAGGAAAGGTTCAGTTATAAGATGAGTGCGGAATCAATTACGTCAGGTTCATTGGTGCTGAAATGGACCCTGTTGAGCTGGCAGTTAAAACAAAAACGCCAATTCATCTTAGTGGGCCGTTATTTATGAGTAAATTGCCCGTTAAATAACTTCAGAGTGATTTAACGGGGTTTTAAATTAACGTCAATAAACTCAAAGTCAGATGTGTAGCGGCTTCCGCTACCTCTGGTTACCTGTTGATGTACATTTAAAATACACGGTATAAGTATTATATGCTTGGAGCACAGTTAACACGCATGCAATAAATAAACACATATACTACTAATGACCTTAATTAACTGAAAACCATACCAGTCAAATCTGTGCTTAATGCAACTCAGATACCTGAGCCCATTACAGCCTGCTAAAGGCATGATGCTGGAAGACGGCTGTCAATGCTCTGTAGCACAAGAATATATGGAAAAAAAATGACCAGTCCTGTTTACACACCTTACGGAAGGGAATTTGAAGAATTCATTAAAATGGCCAAAAATAAATATAAATCAGAAATGGAGCGTTATATCCTGCGAAGAATTATGGAGGTGGCAGAAAATACCTTCGAGCGGCGTAGCCGGATATTCTCTTTCTTTACTGTCTTGAGATTCTCCAGAGATCACATCACTGACGATCCAGACTCACTCACCTGTATTCAGCGCACAGATATGGGGGCAATAACCCGTTGCATGGAGTCCATTAAAAGCCAGATACGGGAAGAGCATAAGCGTTCGGGCCGATCAGGCTCCCCTTCTTATCCTGCATATGCCTGGGTCCGTGAGCGTGATTCCAGTGCATATCCCCATTATCATCTGACACTGCTGTTCGACCGCAACGTTTATGCATTCCGGGGGAATTATTCCCTGTACAATGGCGACAATATGGCAAACCGCGTTCAGAAAGCCTGGTGTAGTGCTCTGGAACTGGCCTATCCGGATTATGCACATTTAGTCGAGTTTAATCAGAAAACGTATTGGCTGGACCGTAATGATGCTATTCAGCGAAATCATGAATATGTTGATTATCTCATGCGACTGGCTTATCTGGCTAAAGAAAACACCAAAGATGTTCACAGCAGTTACCGTAACTTTGGTACGAGTCAGATGATTACCGCAGGCAAAGAAGATGCCAGCTAATAGCATAATGCCGTTCACTTAATCTCCCGAAGTTTATAGCCGAACGGATATTTAGGCGGAATATAAAGCACCGAACGATCATATCTTCGGTGTTTTTTTCTGACAGAATGAATGCCTTTACGTATTCTCTCATTCTTTTAAGATGCTTAGGTATGTTTCCGGCAGCTGCTCCCGCGCTGACCCGTACCTGCGAAACCAGTATAATGAGGGCTGCCACGAAGCTTATCCGGGTCGGTAAAACACCTGCCTCGCTGGCAATATCTGTCATCTATTTTCTAGACCATCGCACTCTTCTTCCGGCTTGATGCCGAAATTATTCATCAATTTCATAGGCTTTGTGAATATATCATGGAGAAACTAATTTTTAGTTAAGATAAATCTATGGGTAGTCACTGAAAAAAACAGCGTAGTTGCACGCTTTAAAGGGAAGAGGTTCCAGCATCAGCTGGCAAAATTCAGTGTGCCACTACAAACCTTTTAGATGTAGCTGCCGATGAGTCCGCATCGTGCCCAACATCTGGGCACAATGTAATTAGGCCGAAGCAATTAATTTGATACCTTTATACCCGCCGTCAATAATACTTCCCCGGTCTGCCGCTGTAACAAAATTTGCCCACCACTGCATCATCGGGCGTCGTTGCTCAAGGTAATCGCTGCGGTTATAGGCCCGACGAACCTCATTCTTGTCCACATGTGCTAGCGCTGCCTCAATGACATCAGGAGGAAAACCTTGCTCATTGAGCGCGGTGCTGGCAATTGAACGCAACCCATGTGATACAAGGATACCGCCGAATCCCGCTCTTTTAAGCGAGGCATTTACCGTTTGGCTATTCATCGACTGAGTGGGCTTCAAACGGCTTGGAAAGATGAATTCCCGGTTGCCACTTAACGGTTTCATCATCTCTAATACAGCAATTGCTTCATCTGACAATGGGACGGTATGGTCACGGTTCATTTTCATACGTGATGCAGGGATCTTCCACTCTCGCGAATCCATGTCTACCTCTTCCCAACGAGCCTCTGCCGCTTCAGCAGGGCGGGTGATGGTGAGAAGTTGCCACATGAACAGGCATCGTGTTGAAAGACTAATGCTGGCTGTTCGCATCGTCTGCATTAACTGAGGCAACTGATCGGGACGAATGCTGGGCATGTTTTTCTTCTGCGGCTTCTCGAATGCCTTTCCAATATTGACACTCGGTACCGCATCAATCAGCCCCGTGTTTTGGGCATAGATCATGACCTCATTGATGCGCTGGCACAGGCGACGAACGGTTTCCAATGCTCCTCTGGCCTGAACCGGTTGTACAGCCTGAACCAGAGTATGAGCTTTGATATCTGTAACGCTGACGTCACCAATCGCAGGAAAGACATCTCTTTCCAAAGATCGCCAAATGTCCTCAGCATAGTCCTCGGTCACGCTGGCTTTCTTCACATTCCACCAACGTTCTGCCACGAGTTGGAAAGTATTAGTTTTGGCTTCAAGCGAACTGCGCAGTTGTTCTTGCTGATGTTCCTGGGGATCGATTTGTTTCGCCAGGAGTGAGCGAGACTCTGCCCGATAGCTTCGAGCATCGGCAAGCGTAACTGACGGGTAGGAGCCAATGCTCTTTTTCGCTCGCTTCTTGGTGACAGGGCGAATGTAGCGAAACTGCCAGACTTTACTTCCGCTGGATTTGATCAGTAGCTCAAGGCCATCGCCATCATAGAGCACATAGTCCGCTTCCATGGGTTTGGCAGATTCGATTTCCTTAACGGAGAGTGGTTTAGTTTGTCTTGCCATTGCCGGGTTTCCATAGTTTTAGGCACCTCAAAAACAATAAAGCTTTATGAGGTGCCTAACAAGGTGCCTAAAAGGTTCGGATTTAATTAGTTCTCTTCGGACTTCGCGGGACAAACTGAGGGCACAAAAAAGCCCGCAGGGCTTGCGCCGTGCGGGCTCTTAGGACTTCATCGGATGACTCTGGTAATCACCGATGGAGAATTTTGGTGGAGCTGGCGGGAGTTGAACCCGCGTCCGAAATTTCTACATCCTCGGTACTACATGCTTAGTCAGTCTTTACATTCGCCGGGCAACTGCGGACAGACACGCCATTACCAGACTATCCTGATTAGTTTTAATGCTTCAACCCCAGGCAAGGCATCCACACGATCTCTTTTGGGTTTGACCTCTCTTTGATCCCCGTCTTAAGAGCGGAAGCTAGGGAGAGAGGGCTCAGAGCAGGTTATTAAGCTGCTAAAGCGTAGTTTTCGTCGTTTGCGACTATTTTTTTGCGGCTTTTTACGAGGCCAACCGCCCCTCGGCATGCACCTTGGGTTTCGCAAATCCCGTCGAATCCAGAATCAGCCCCAATGTGTACCGGCGAGTATAACAGATTTATTACGCGCGTGACCAGCCGTCTAAAGAGAAATCCCGCTGAGTGCCATTCGTACAAAATTCCTTCAGCACCAGCGGGATAGGCGGTCAATTAACGTTCGCGTAGCGCCTCGCGGGCACGGTTGAACGGCTTAATCAGGTACTCAACAATGGTTTTCTGCCCGGTTTTAATATCCACGGTCGCCACCATCCCCGGTGAGATGGAGAAATGGTGGCCCACTTTGTTCACCAGGTAGTCCTGGTTGGTGCGGATAAACACCCGGTAGTAGACGATTTCCGGCTTCACCTTGTCCTGAATGGTGTCCGGGGAGATGGTTTCCACGGTGCCTTCCAGCCCGCCGTAAATGGCGTAATCGTAGGCGGTGATTTTCACCAGTGCGTGCTGGCCGGGATGGATAAAGGCGATGTCGCGCGGGGAGAGCCGGGCCTCAATCAGCAGGTGATCGTCCACCGGCACAATCTCCATCATCTCGCCGTTCGGCGGAATAACGCCGCCGATGGTGGTCACCTGGATGTTCTTCACGATGCCGCGCACCGGCGAGCGCACGGTCATGCGGTTCACCGAATCTTCACGCCCTTTGATGATGGCGTCCAGCATGTCCACTTCGGCATTGGCCTTCGACAGCGCCTCGCGCGCCTGCACGTAATACTGCGAGCGCAGGTCAGTGATCCTTAAGCCCAGGTCGCTTTTCTGCCGCTGCAGGCGCAGCACTTCCACATGGCTCGCCGCGCCACTTTTCACCAGTCGCTGGGTGATATCCAGCTCTTTGTTGACCGACGTCAGCGCGTCCCGCAGCTCGGCTTCGGAGTCGTTCAGCTGCGCCCGGCGGGTTTTATACAGCCGGGTTTCGGAGGCGAGCAGGTCCGGAAACGCTTTGAGCGAGTCCGGGAATTTCAGCGGCTGATCGTTCACTTCGGCGTAAAGCCGCGCGCTGGAGGCCAGAGAGGCGCGGTAGCGAGCTGTGCTTTCCCCGACGTTGGACTCGGAGCGGGTCGGGTCGAGGCGGGCGACGATTTGCCCGGCCTGCACTTTATCGCCCTCGTGCACCAGCAGCTCGGTGACTATCCCGCCGTCCAGCGACTGCAAAATCTGCTCGCGGGAACTCGGCACTACTTTCCCGGTGCCGGTGGAGACTTCGTCCAGCGTGCCGAACCACGCCCAGACGCCGAACAGAGCAAACAGCAGCGTGATGAGCAGGATAATGCGGCTCGCCCCGGAAAACTCGCTTTCGCGCTGGATGTCCGGGTCATCCATGGTGACGTCATGCTGACTGGTTTTCATTGTTCCACTCCCGCGGTGGTGTCTGGGCGGCGGCCGGGGCCTGAGCCTGTGCCGGTCTTGCGGCGCCGAGCGCCTGCGCCTTCGGTGCATCCATTACCAGCTGGCCGTCTTTCAGCACCAGCACGCGCTCGACCAGTTCGAGCACCGGCACGCGGTGGGTGGCGACGACCAGCGTGCGGTGCCCGAGCCACTGGTTCAGCCGCTGAATAAATTCCCGTTCGGTATGGTCGTCCAGCGAGGCGGTGGGCTCGTCGAGCAGCACGATGTTGGGCGAGCGCAGCAGCATCCGCGCCAGCAGGATCGACTGACGCTGCCCGCCGGAAAGCCCGCTGCCGCCTTCCATGATCGGATGATCCAGGCCTTTGGGCAGGTGCTTCACGAAGTTGCTCGCGCCGCTCACGTCCAGCGCCTCGAAGATAGCCTCGTCGCTGGCGTGCGGCGCACCCAGGGTGAGGTTTTCCCGCAGCGTGCCGTAGAACAGCCGCGCGTTCTGGCTCAGGAAGCCGATGTTGCGGCGCAGATCAGCCATATCGATTTGCGACATCGCGAGATCGTCGAGCCGGGCTTCGCCGCTGGCGAGATCGACCCCGCCCGCAAGCGCCTGCAGCAGCGTGGATTTGCCCGCGCCGTTGCGCCCGAGCACGGCAATGCGCTCGCCGCGCTGGATCTCAAGGCGGGCAATGCGCAGCGGAATGCGCGGATCTTCGCTGTGGTATTTGAACTGCGCGCTTTCAAACAGGTAGTGGCCGTGAAGGATGTCTTTATGGATCAGGTTTTCATCGCGCTGGGTTTCCACCGGCAGCTGCATGATGCTGTCCAGCCCCTGTTTTGCGGCTTTGACCTGCTGCCAGCGGGCGAGCACGCCGCACAGGTTGGCCATTGGGGCAATCATCCTTGAGGCCAACATCGAGGCGGCGACCATGGCCCCGGTGGTCATTTCACCTTCAATTACCAGCGGCGCGCCGAACAGCACCACTACCACAAACACCAGGCTCTGAATGGTGATCCCCCAGCTGATTAAGCCCTGGGTGAGTTCGCGGGTTTTCAGGCCAGACTCGGCGGTAATGCGGATGTAGCTGTTCCACTGCTGGAGGAAGCGGTTTTCCGCCTGCATCAGCTTGATGTCCTCCAGCCCCTGTACGCTTTCCACCAGCACGGCATTGCGTAGGGTGGATTCGTGGGCGGCCTGGTTGGCCAGCGTGGCGAGCTTTTTCTGCAGCAGCAGGCCGGGCAGCACCATCACGATGGCGGCGACCGGCGCGATCCACGCCAGCTGCGGGGCAATGATCGCCAGCACCCCAACGAACAAGATAAAGAACGGCAGATCGACGATCGTGGAGATGGTTGAGGAGGTGATCATCTCGCGGATCTGCTCCAGCTCGCGCAGCTGAGAAATAAAGCTGCCGGTGGAGCGGGGCACGGCGCTGTTGCGCAGCCGCAGGGCGTGGCTAAAGACGCGATCCGAAATGCGCATGTCGGCCCGCTTGCCCAGCACGTCCATGATGTTGCTGCGCGTGACTTTCAGAATGAAGCCGAACACCACGGCGATCAGCACCCCGGTTGCCAGCACGTAGAGCGTCGGGTATGACTGGGCCGGGATCACCCGGTCGTATACCTGCATCGAGAACAGGATCCCGGCCAGCGACAGCACATTCACCCAGAAGGCCGCCAGCATTACCGGGCCGTAAGGGCGAATGTCCAGCATGATCAGCTCTTTCATCCAGTCCGGGCTGAAGCGAGAGATATAGGCGTCGACGCGGCTGTCTTTCAGCGCCGAGAGCGGGCGCAGGGCGGCCACAAAGCGGATCTCCGGTAGCAGCTTGCTGAGCGACTGGCGGTTGGTGTGGCGTTCGTCGTCGAAGTAGCAAATATCCACGGTGTCTTCGCCGTCAAACTGCTCGATCACCGCGATCTGGCCGTTGGCTAAGTCCACCACCACCGGCAGCCGCCACTGGGATATCGCTTTTTCGGTGTTGCCGAGCAGATGGAAGGACAGCCCGGCCTGGCGCGAAAGCTGGGTCAGCGCGGCGACTTTAGTTTTGTCTTTGAACCACGGCGCGTTGGCCTGAATGGTGCCGGGGGAGCAAACCACGCGGTAGTGCCCGGCGACGTGACTGATGGCGTGGGCCCATTGGGTCAGGGCCTGTTCGCTTAAAAACTCCTCATTGGGAGAGGCTGTCTGGCTCATGGCTGAATCTCCAGGGACTGGATGTTGCGGTGTTCCAGACCAAATGCGGTGCGTAATTTGCCGGTGTTATACAGGCAGTTAAGCTGCAGTTGATGGAGCTGGCTCAGCGTTTGTTGTTGGGCGAAGCGCGCCTGGAAGACTTCCTGCTCGGCGTTGAGCACGTCCAGCAGCGGGCGGGAGCCCAGGTCGAGATACTGCTGTTGGTACAGCTCGCGGGTGCGGGCGCTCAGCTGTTCCTGGCGCTGCAGCACCTGGAGCGCGGTGGCGAGGCTAATGGCCTGGCTGCGGGATTCCAGCAGCTTCTGGCGCACGTCCAGGCGAACCCTGTCGATACCGGACTGCGCCGCTTCCAGCGCATGGCTGGCGGCGTTGCGGCGTGCCGTCAGGCCACCGCCCTGGTAAATCGGCATTTCGACGCGGATATACGCCGAGTATTGCGTGCGGTTCAGTACTTCGCTGCCGGAATAGTTGTTGTTCAGGTAGTGCTGCACGGACGGCTCCAGCGAGATGGTCGGCGTCATCTGCGAGTTGGCGTAGTCGAGGTTAGCCTGCGCCACGTTGGCCTGCGCCCAGGCGGCAAGGACGGCGGGCACCAGGCGATCGTCCGGCTTCGCCACGTTACAGCTGTTATTCAGCTTCTGCGGGAAATCAGGGCTGACTTTGTTGAGGCTGGTCCAGCCGAGCTGGCTCATCAGCGTCGCCTGGGTGCTGTCGAGGTTGGATTCGTACTGGATCAGCTGCGAGCGGGCTGATTCGATACGCGCGTCGGTTTGCACCACATCGGACATCGAGGTTGCGCCCTGGTCGTTCCGCTCCTGAGTCAGCCGGCCAATGGCGGTCAGCGCGTCCAGCTGTTCTTTGGCGATGTCGACCATTTGCTGCCAGAGCTGCACCTGCACCATCGCCGAGGCGGTGTCGTGCCCGACGGTGTCAATGCTCACCAGCACGTTGGCCTGGGCCTGGGCTTCTCCGGCGGTTTCCGCGCGGACCTGGCTTGCCACTTTGCCGAAGTCGTAGAGCATCTGGGACAGAGAAAGCACCAGCGACGGGCTGTAGCCGCTGTTGGTGTAAGTATTGGTGTAGCCGTTGTTCATCCCGGCGCTGATCTGCGGGTAGTACTTAGATTTGGCGACGTTGATTTGTTCGGACTGGCCGTAAAGTTTGCCGATAGCTTCACGAATACTGGGGTGCCAGGTCACAGAGCGGTTGACCGCGTCGTTCAGCGTTAAGGTTCCGGGCGCAGGGGCATTCAGCGGGAGGGCAGTGGAGCCATCGAGTGAGGGGAGCTCTTGTTGTTGAGCCAGACCCTGAGTCGTAATAGAAGTAGGCGCGTCGTTGGCCCAGGCCTGGAGTGAAAACAGACCGCAAGCCAGCCATAACGCAACAGGCCGTAATTTTCCCATATTTTTTCCCTAATAAATGGCACTGCGTTTTTGTCTTATTCCCCGGGCGTCTGTGCGCCCGGGGATTTATCGCAACTACTATCAGGCAACAATGTGGTTGTTCTGGATCAGCTCATCGAGTGTGGTGTGCACGTTCTCCAAAGTGACAAGAGTGGTTGAGTGGTATGTGCCGGCGGTACCGTCACGGTCGATGGAAATCACCGTGTTGTTGCCGACGCTTGCCACGCTCAGGTAATTACCCAGCGATGAGGCCTGCCCGTTCCAGCCGACCAGCAGGTCGTGGATGTTGATCTGGTCCCCGTTGGCGAGCGAGAAGTTCTTCCAGACGTCCGATCCGTTGCCACCGGTGCCATCGGCCGCGCCGCCTGCAAGGACGTGGTACACCAGCGTATCGGCGTAGGCCGAAGAACCGGTGATAATGTCCCCATATGCGGTACTGACGATTTGCGGGTTCATGTTAATGGTCAGGGTGGCGGTGTCCGTATGCCCGTTCTGATCGTTCAGAGCGTAGGTAAAGACCTCTTTGTTGGTGATTGACCCCGGCGATACCCCCGGATTCAGGGTGTAGGTGTAGTCGCCGCCGATACCAATTTTCAGCGTGCCGTACTGCCCCTGTATCGTGGCCACCGCGTCGCTGTTGCTCATCGGGTTCAGCGTGGCCGAGCTGCCGTTGGCGCCGGTAATTGTCATCAGCGTATGCACGCTGCCAAGCTGGTCAGACGCACCTGCGGAGTCAGTCCCGTCGTACAGGTTGCCGTGTACGATGGTGCTTTGCGCCGTGAAGCTATCCAGCAGGTTTGACGTCCCGGTGACCGTTGGCGTGATGGTGATCGTGCCCAGCCCCAATGGCCCCATGTTCCCGACATAGCTCAGCGTCCAGGTGCCTGAGTGCAGATCGGTGATTGGAATGGTTGCCGTGCCGCCCAGCAGGGCGCTGCCGCTAAAGGTGCCGGTATAGGTGTGACCCTGGCCGTCGCTTAGCGTCCAGCTGACGGACAGTCCACCCAATACCAGACCGGAAGCCACTTTGAACACAATGTTGGCCCCGCTAAGCACGGTGTTATCCGCAATGTTAAAGGTGCCGCTGCCGTTGCCGTGGGTAGAGGCCAGCAGCGCCGTGTTCCAGGAGGCTGACCCAACGTTGGCGCTAGCGTAAGCCGCAGTGTTTTGCGTCGACGTGATAGCCATGATGGAGCTGATGTCGTTCACGGCATCCACGGTATGCGGTGTGGCGGTGATGTTCAGCGACGCGGTACCGGTATCCCCGTTTGGCGCGGTCACGGTGTACACGAAGCTGTCTGGCGTATTGATGCTGTCGGCTCCCACGCCGGATTTCAGCGTGTAGGTGTAGTTGCCGTGGGCATCAATGGTCAGCGTCCCGAACTTACCGTTGATGGTGGTGGTACCGGTCGCGGAAACTGCCACGCCGTTCACCGCCGTCAGCAAGCTGCCTGCCGGCGCGACATCGTCCTGCATCACGTTCCCGGCAGTTGAGGCCGCCAGGCTGTCCACCGCGTAGGTGTGATCCTGGAGGATATTCAGCGTGTAGCTGGTCAGCAGTGAGACACCGCTCGCGTTCATCAGCAGGAACAGGTAGTCCCCGCCGCCCAGGGTGACGGTCAACTGGCCTGAGGTGCCGCCCAACAGCGGAGCCGTTAGCCAGGTTTTCTGCACCTGGAACTGCTCGTATTGCTGGGTCGCCACGTTGAACTTGTAGATGTACAGGTCGAAGGTGGAGAGCAGCGCCACCCCGCCCACGCTGGCCTGCAGCGTCATGGTGCGCGTCGATCCGTCTGCGACATCAAACAGAATCGGGTTGCTCATGTTAGCCAACAGGTTGAGGTTGACCACATTCCCCAGACCGACGCTCAGCACCGACAGACCCGTTTGCTGTGAAGCCCCGTGGTCAACGGCGACAACATCGGTGCCGAAGGTCAGCGAACCGGTGTTATCCGTGGCGGTGACCGTACTGGCCGGGGCACCGTTGCCCAGGGTGACAATCAGCTGCGCAGAGTCGCTGATGCCATTTTGGGTAATGGTGTAGGTAAAGTTCTCGGTACGGCCCAGCACCGCGGCTGAGGTGTTGGTTAAGGTGTAGGTATAGCTGCCGTCCTGGTTGATATGCAGGGTGCCGTATTTACCCTGAATATCCAGTCCGCCAGCGCCAACCGTATGGGAGACGCCCTGGCCATCGGTAATAGCCGTGACCACGGTGCCGGTAGGGGCGTTGTCCACAGCCCCACCAGGACCCGGATCGGTAATGACGTTCCCGCTTGAGGTGGTGGTTCCGCTGACCACGCCGGCGCTGGTCTGCTCGACGGTCACCGCAAGGTTGGTCGCTGCACCTGTTGCCAGCAGGCTGGTGTTGTAGCCCAGCACGCGGTATTGCCCTTCGCCCAGTCCGTCAAGGTTCAGGGTAACGCCGGTAGCGCCCAGGGTCAGCAGGTTCAGGAACTGCGGCAGTGAAGAGTCGACAACCGTCGTCCAGGAGTTAGTGGTCGCGTCAAATTTCTGAATAGCGATTTCCAGCGTATTCAGCAATGACAGTACCACGCCGGTGGCGGCGGCATTAATGGTGATATGCCCCGTTGCTCCGCTGCCGATGGTGAAGCCGACCTGGGCGGTATTGCTGCCCAGAACCGACGCCACGTTCCCCAGAGCGCCAATCAGTAGGTTGCCATAGCCACTGTAGTGCGAGGTGGTGATGTCTGCGTTGCTGGTCAGCGCCAGATCGACCACGTTGCTGCTGGCCGAAAGTGGCAGAATCGGCGCGGTGATCGAGAGCGATGGAGAGACGTTACCCGCCGCATCCGCGGCAGATATTGACAGCGACTGGCCTTCAATCTGGCGAGTCGGCAGGGTGATGCTGAACGCGCCGGACGCATTCGCCGTGCCGGTGACGGTGATCCCGCCCGGCAGCGTGATGGTCACGGTGCTGTTAGCTTCCGCGACGCCAGTGATCGTCGACCCGTCGGCGCTGATAACCCCGGTTGGGATCAGCGGTGGAATAGTATCGACAATCACCGAGGTCGGCAGAGACGCCCCGCCCGTCCCGTTGGCGTTGGTTGCTGTGGCGGTAAAGGCGTGCACGCCATCACCCAGCGCACCGGTTGGGGTAAACGTCCAGACGCCGCTCGCGTTGGCGGTGACCGTCCCCAGCAGCGCCCCGTTGTCGTAGATCTTGACGGTGGCGTTGGCTTCGGCGGTGCCGTTGATCGTTGGGCGAGTGTCGTTGGTGCTCTGACCGTTACCCACCACGCCGGTTTTCGGCAGGACATCGTCCACGATGCTGGTGATCACCGGCAGCCCTGGCACACCGGTAAACGGTGCGGTGAAGCTGGCGGAAACGCCGATGTTCCCGGCGGCATCCTGAGCGAAGGCCAGCAGCGGCTGGGCGCTGGTTTGCGCAGGGGAGAGCGTAATGCTGAAGTTCCCGTTGCCGTCAGCCTGAGCCGTACCCAGAACGGTACCCGTCGCCGAGGTAACGGTCACTTTGCTGTTGGCTTCCGCAACGCCGGTAACAACTGTACCAGTGGCGTTGACCGTCAGACCTGTTGGCGCCAGCGGCGGGACGGTATCGACAATAATACCGGCTGGTACGGACGGAACGCTGACGTTACCCGCCGCATCCGTTGCGGTGACGGTGAACGAGTGGTTGCCCTGAAGCAGAGGCAGCGTTGG
The DNA here is from genome assembly GCF_050847315.1 of Enterobacter sp. TMH.L2. Taxonomy (NCBI): domain Bacteria; kingdom Pseudomonadati; phylum Pseudomonadota; class Gammaproteobacteria; order Enterobacterales; family Enterobacteriaceae; genus Enterobacter; species Enterobacter sp. TMH.L2. Next base: position 926,511 of record NZ_CP193791.1, read on the forward strand.
CGTGAACGTCCAGACGCCGCTGCCGTTTGCCGTTGTGGTACCCAGCAGCACGCCGTTATCAAAGATATTGACCGTGGCGTTGGCTTCGGCGGTCCCGTTCAGGGTTGGGCGCGTATCGTCCGTTGGCTGGTTGTTACCTACCGGGCCAGTGATCGGGCCGACATCATCTACCACAGAGGTTATCGCAGGCTGGTTAGGCGCCACGGTATCCACCACGATGGTGAAGCCTGCCGTTGGGCTACTGATTACGCCTGCACCGTTGGTCGCGGTGATGGTAAAGGTATGCGAGCCGTTTGCCAGCGCGGTCGGCGGGGTAAAGACCCAAACGCCCAGGGCGTTAGCCGACACGGTGCCAATCAGGTTGCCGCCATCGTAAATCTTGATGGTGCTGTTGGCATCTGCTGTCCCGTTCAGGGTTGGGCGTGCATCGTTAGTGGCCTGGCCGCTGGTTAATGGCCCGACCGTGCCACCGGCGACATCGTCCACCACAGAGGTCAGCACCGGCGTATTCGACACGCCGCTGGCGATGGTCAGGGTAAAGCCAGCCGAAGGTACGCTGGTGTTGCCTGCCGCATCGGTCGCGGTGACGGTGAATACGTGTTGGCCGAGAGGCAGCGCGGTCCCAGGCGTGAAGGTCCATGCTCCCAGGGCACTGGTCGTTACGGTGCCAATCAGGTTGCCATTATCGTAAATATTAATGGTGGAGTTAGCTTCCGCTGTCCCACTGAGGGCTGGCTGAGTGTCGTCCGTTGTCTGTCCGCTCACCAATGGTCCCTGAACCGGACCAACGTCATCGAAGGCCTGAACCACAATCGGCTGAGTAGGCGCAATGGTATCCACCACCACGTTAAACGGTGTTGACGGCAGGCTGACGTTGCCCGCAGCGTCCGTCGCGGTCACGGTCAGCGCATGGCCACCGTTAATCAACGGTGTGGATGGCCTGAAGGTCCAGGCTCCGCCCGCATCTGCCTGGACGGTGCCAAGCAGAACACCGTTGTCGTACACGCTGACGGTGGCATTGCCCTCAGCGGTACCGGTGAGGACCGGACGGGTATCGTCGGTGACCTGGCCGTTAGACAAGTTGCCGACGATTGGGCCGACGGCATCCGCCACGTTACTGATAACCGGCGCGTTCGGTGCAATGGTGTCGACGGTCAACGAGAAGCCGTTCGACGGATTACTGACGTTGCCAGCCGCATCGGTCGCGGTCACGGTTAAGGTATGCGCCCCGTTGCCGAGTGCGGCCACAGGGGTTAGCGTCCACGCGCCAGATCCGTTGGCAATAGTGGTGCCGATCAGGTTGCCGTCGCTGTAAACCTTAATGGTGGCACCGGCTTCCGCCGTCCCGCTCAGAGAAGGGCGGGTTTCATTGGTGGCCTGGCCGTTGGTGATTGGCCCCAGCACCGGCGCGGTATTGTCCAGCACGGTGACGATCACCGGTGGGTTCGGGGCGACAGAGTCAATATTCACGCCAAACGAAGCCGCATTACTCACGTTGCCAGCGGCATCCGTCGCCGTAACGTTCAGGGTATGTGTCCCCTGGCCCAGCGGTGCGGACGGGGTGAATGTCCAGACGCCCAGCGCATCCGCCTGGGTGGTTCCCAGCACGTTATTGCCATCTTTCACCGTGATGGTGGCGTTGGCTTCCGCCGTGCCGCTCAGGGTTGGCTGAGTGTCCTTCGTCAACTGGCCGTTGATCAGCGGCAGGTTAGTGCCCGGCTGAGTCTGGTCGTCGATGACCGAAAGAATGACGGGCACTACAGGCGGCACGGTATCGACCACCACGTTGAACCCTGTGCTTGGGCCGCTGACGTTGCCTGCCGCATCCGTGGCGGTCACGGTGATGTTATGGCTGCCATCCAGTAGCGGAACCGTTGGGGTAAAGCTCCAGTTCCCACCCACCGGTACCGTTACGGTGCCGATCACCACGTTTCCGTCCTTGAAGGTCAGCGTGGTACCCGCCTCGGCGGTGCCGCTGAAGGTTGGCGTATTGTCGTTAGTCGGCTGGCCGGAGATGACTGGCTGCGATGTGACATCGTTGATGACGGTTGATATCAACGGTGTGGTTGGGGCGACAGTATCCACATTGACCACAAAGCCGGTGGACGGCAGGCTGACGTTCCCGGCGGCGTCTGTCGCCGTGACGGTCAGGGTGTGAGAACCCTCGCCAAGGTTAGTGCCTGGCGTAAAGGTCCAGATGCCGAGGGCATTCGCGGTGACGGTACCGATGATGGTGCCGTTATCGATAATGTTCACCGTGCTGCCAGCTTCCGCCGTGCCGCTCAGGGTTGGCGTTGGGTCGTTCGTGGCCTGGCCATTGGTCAACGGCCCGACTACGCCGCCTACTACATCGTCTACCACGGAGACAATCACCGGCTGGGCTGGTGGCGTGGTGTCGACAATGATGGTGTAGAGCGGAGACAGGCCGCTCGTCTCAAGACCGACGGTCTGGCTGACGGCAAAGGTATGCGGGCCCTGAGTTAGCGGGGTAGTGAGCTGATACGTCCATGTGCCGCCGGCGCCGACGGGCACAGAAGTGAACAGCACGCCATCAATGTAAACATGCACGACCCCGCCCGCGGAGGCACCTGAACCACTCAGGGTAGGTAAAGTATCATCGGTCGATTTCCCGTTGCCGACGTTACCGGTTATGGCGCCCACGTTATCGTCTACCAGATCGATGGTTGGCGGATGCGGCAGGATGGAGCTGGTTGCGGTGAAGTTAATGCCCGCGCTTTGGTTACCCGCTGGATCCTGAGCAATAGCCGTCAGGGTTGCGCCGGTGGTTTGAGCCGGTGACATCGTAACGGTCCAGGTACCCAAAATCGGGTCAGCCACGCCGGTGCCCAGCACGTTGCCGCTGGAGTCTTTGATGATAACCGTTGCCCCCGGTTCAGCGGTACCGGCTACAAGCGTACCGGTAGGGTCGGTGATCGGCAGCACCACAGGGTTTGGTGGCGGAGTGGTATCGACGTTAATCACAATCGGCGCAGAAGGCCCCACGCTGTTGCCTACGTCATCCACCGCTTTGATGGTAATGCTGTGTGCACCTTCCGGCAGCACGGAGGTGGTGATACTCCATGTGCCATTGGTGGCCACGACACCGGTACCCAGAATCGTCGTGCCATTGGTGTCGTACAGCGTAATCGTACTGCCGACTTTGCCGGTGCCGGTAAAGGTTGGCGTGGTGTCATCAGTGAAGCTGCCGTTAACCAGTGGGGTCTGGATCGGGCCCACGTTATCAATGATTTCCACGACGACCGGCGCGGTGAGCGGCACGGTATCGACGGTCAGTACATAATCGGTGGATGGCCCGCTGACGTTCCCGGCTTTATCGGTTTGTTCGGCGGTGATGGTATTCACGCCGTTGTTGAGCGCGGTATTCGGCGTAATGGTCCAGTTACCGGAGCCATCCACTACCGCAGAGCCTATCGCTGTGCTGCCGTTGTAAAGCGTGACGGTCGCGCCGATTTCACCCGTGCCGTGGAACACCGGCTTCGTATCATCGGTAATGCCGTTGGTAATTGGCCCGGTCACCGGACCCACGCCGTCATCTACGGTGCCGATAGTCGGCGCCGCCGGCGGCGTTGTGTCTATGGTGATCGCGATCGGGGCTGACGGCAGGCTGATGTTGCCCGCCGGATCGGTCACCTGGACGGTAATGTTATAGGTCGTTTCGGTAAACGGCGTTGACGGGGTCACGCTCCAGGTCCCGTCGGAGCGCACGGTGGCTGTGCCGATCAGGTCGTTCCCGTTGTTGTAGACGTTGATGGTTGAGCCAGCGATGCCGGTCCCGCTAAAGGTTGGCGTGGTGTCATTGGTACTGCCGCCAGGAGCGACGGGACCGACCACCGGAGGCACATTATCGGTCACGACTGGTGCCGTTGGCTGAGCCGGAGGCGTCGCGTAAACCGAGAGCGTGAAGCCAGAAGAAGGCATCCCCGTGTTGCCCGCCGGATCCGTTGCCACGGTAGTGAACACGTGCGTCCCGCTGCCCAGCGGTGAGGTTGGGGTGATTGTCCAGCTCCCGGTCGCGTCTACGGTGGCCGTGCCAATTGGCGTTGTCCCCCCGTCGACGTACAGGGTAATAGTGGCCCCAATTTCACCTTTGCCTGAGAACACGGGTTCCGTACTTTGGGTACTGCCGCCGTTAATCAGCGGAGTCTGCGTGTTTGCGACGTTACCCAGCGCCCCGTCGATGGAAGGCGCTCCCGGCGGAGTCGTATCGATAATAACAATCTGGGTTGCGGCATTACTGGTATTCCCGGCGGCATCGGTCACGTACACATTGATGGTGTGCGAACCTTCGCTTAGCGGCTGGGTTGGCGTAAACGTCCATGCGCCGCTGCCGTTTGCCGTCACGGTGCCGATCAGCGTGTTGCCATCGTAAATATTCACGACTGCGTTAGCCCCGGCGGTGCCGCTGATAACCGGTTTGGTATCGTCGGTAGAGGTGCCCGGCAGGACTGGCCCGGTGACGCTCCCGACGGTATCCAGAATTTCGCCTATCACCGGCGTGGCCGGCAGCGTAGTAATCAGATTGATGTCCCACGCCGGGGAATGCGCGGTGACGTTGCCTGCGGCATCCGAAGCCGTGACCGTAAAGGAATGTGGCCCGTCCAGCAGCGGCGTGGTTGGCGTAAATGTCCAGGTGCCGTTGCCGTTAACGGTGGTGGTGCCCAGGACGTCCAGTCCGTCGTAAACCGTGATGATAGATCCCGGTTCGCCGCTGCCGCTCAGGGTTGGCGTCGGATCGTTGGTGGCGCCGTTATTGCTGACCGGCCCGGTCACGGTGCCCACATCGTCATACACCTGGGTAATCGTTGGGGCGGTAGGGGCGATGGAGTCTACGTTGATGTTAAAGGCGGCGCTCGGCTGGCTGACGTTGCCTGCGGCATCGGTGGCGGTCACCGTCAGGCTATGCAGGCCCTGGCCAATAGAGGTGGTCGGCGTAAAGGTCCAGGCTCCGCTGCCGTTGGCGCTGACCGTGCCGATCAGCGTCCCGTTGTCGTAAATCTTCACGGTTGAGTTAGCTTCAGCCGTACCGGAGATCGTCGGTTTATCGTCGTTAGTCAGATCGCCGTTGTTCAGGTTACCGGTATGCTCAGGCACATTGTCGACCACGGAACCGATGATCGGCATATTCGGTGGGGTGATATCCGGGGCGGTGACCGGGGCGTTCGGGCCGATATTCCCTGCGGCATCCGTGGCGTTCACTTCCACCAGCTGGCCGTTCGCCTGCGGGGTTGTCAGGGTGATGCTAAAACTGCCGTCCGGTCCGGCAACGGCCTGGCCCAACGGATTGCCCAGCGCGTCGGTCACTTTCACCGTGCTGCCAGCCTCGGCTTTACCGGTCAGTACCGAGCCGTCTTCATTGAAGGTGAGGTTGGTCGGCAGCGCAGGCGGCGTATGATCCTGGGCAATGACGGCGGCAGGCGTACTGACGTTGTTCGCGGCGTCCGTCGCAGTGACCATCAGCGTCTGGCCGTTTAGCTGCGGTGGCGTGAGCGGGGAAATATCAAATGTGCCCGTGCCGCTGGCGATACCAACGCCAATCACATTGCCGTTACCGTCCCAGACGGTGACGGTACTGTTCGGTTCGGCGGTACCGGTCACATGCAGGCCATCAGCGCTCACGGCCAGCCCGGTTGGGGCATTCGGTGGCGTGTGATCCGGGGCAGGAATAGCGGCACCTGGTCCGGTATTACCCGCCGCGTCGGTCGCTTTGGCGGTTAAGATCTCCCCGTTAAGCTGAGGTGGGTTCAGCGTCACGCTGAAGTGGCCGGTACCGTCCGCCGTGGCCGTACCGAGCACGGTGCCGCTGGCGTTTGTGATGGTGACCTTGCTGTTGGCTTCTGCTGTCCCGGTGAGCGTTGTCCCGTCGTTAGAGACGGCCAGTCCGGTGGGCAGTATCGGAGGCGTGGTATCCACGACGACGCCAAACGGTGAGGATATCCCGCTGGTGCCGTTAGTATTCGTGGCCGAAAGCGTAAAGTTGTGGGGGCCATCAAGCAGCGGCAGGAGAGGAGTGAAGCTCCAGTTGCCACCCGCATCAGCCAGGGTGGCACCAATGAATAAGCCATTGTCGAAAATAGTGATAGTCGATCCCGCCTCGGCGGTGCCTTTCAGCGTTGGGCGGTTGTCATCCGTTGGTTGACCGTTCGTCAGCGGCCCCTGGATCGGGCCGACATCGTCAGTGACCGAAATCAGAACCGGAATGGTCGGGAAGCCGGAGTTTGACGCCGGGAAGGTGGTATCCGGCCCCATGTTACCCGCCGCATCCTGCACTTGGGCAGTCAGCGTGCCGCCATGCGTTTGGGCCGGGGTGAGGGTCAGGGTGAAGTGCCCGGTTTGGTCAATTTGTGCCGTACCCAGTACCACGCCGTTTGGACCGACAACTTTCACGGTGTCACCGGCCTCACCTGTCCCGGTAACGGTTGTGCCGTCCTGGCTTACGGTGTCAATGGTGACCGCCACCGGTGGAAGGGTGTCCACGGTGAAGGTTGGGCCGACGGTCACGCTACTAATGTTGCCCGCGAGGTCGGTCTGCTGCAGCGTAATCGCGTGCGGGCCATCAGCCAGGGCGATAGAAGGCGTAAAGCTCCAGTTACCGTCATTGCCCACGGTGACCTGACCAATTGGAATACCGTTATCAAAGATGGTTAACGTACTGCCCGCTTCCCCGGTGCCGCTGAAGGCCGGTTTGTTATCATCGGTAATGCCGTTGTTGGCGATAGGGCCGGTGATAGAGCCGACCGTGTCGAGGATCTGATCGAGTACCGGCGGATTCACGACGGTATCGACAATGACGGTGTAGGACGTGGAGCTTCCGCTATCGCCGCGAATATTCGAGGCCGTGGCGGTGAAGCTATGCGGGCCGTCGGGCAGATTGGCGACGGGGGTAAAGGTCCAGATCCCCCCCACGAGCACGATGGTGGTGCCAATCTCTACGCCATTATCAAAGATATGAATCGTCTCGCCGACGACGCCTGTCCCCTGCAGGGTTGGGGTCTGATCGTTGGTTGGCTGATTGTTGGGTACGGTGCCAACGATCGGCGGGACGTCATCAATGATGGTGGTAATCACAGGGATGGTCGGCAGCGGGAAGAACGGCGCGGTGGCTTCTCCCGGCGGGCTGACGTTGCCTGCTGCATCGGTAGCCGTGACCTGGAGGTGACTGCCGTCAAGCTGCGGCGTGGTCAGGGTGATGCTGAATACGCCAGTAATAGGCGCAGCGGTACCGGTACCAATCACGTTCCCGTTCGCATCTTTGATGGTGACGGTGCTGCCTGCCTCGGCAATCCCCGTCACTATGTCGCCATTAGCGCTGACAAGCAGGCCGGTCGGTTCGGCAGGCGCGGCGGTATCTACAGTCACGGTATAGCTGACTGACGTGCCGCTGTCTCCCCGAACGTTAGATGCCATAGCGGTGAAAATGTAGGCGTTATCCACCAGCGGTGTGGTTGGCGTAAAGCTCCAGGTGCCGTCCAGGCCGACCTTAGTGGTACCGATCTCACTCCCGTTGGCATAGATATGAATGGTGTCCCCGGCTTGTCCACTCCCCTGCAGGGTTGGCGTGTTGTCGTTGGTTGACTGCCCGTTCCCTACGTTACCGGTGACTGGCGCGACGTCGTCAAGAACGCCGGTAATCACCGGCAATACCGGCGGGAGTACGTCCGGCGCGGTCACGTTGGCCGGAGGACTGTTGTTGCCCGCCGGATCGGTGACGACCACGGTCAATGTTTCACCGTCTACCTGCGGCGTGGTCAGGGTGATGCTGATATTGCCATTGTTATCGGCAGTACCTGACCCGACGACTACGCCGTTCGGGTCTTTAATGGTGACGGTGCTACCCGCTTCGGCATGGCCGGTAACGATTTCCCCATCCGGGCTAACGGCCAGACCGGTTGCCGGCCCCGGAGGAGCGGTGTCAATGGTGACGGTATACGCCGGGGATGGGGCGGTTTCGCCCCTTTCGTTACTCGCCGTGGCAGTAAACACATGGGAGCCGTCGGCCAGCGCGCTACCCGGGGTAAAGCTCCAGGTTCCGCCGGCGCCTACCACGACCGTCCCAATCTGTACCCCGTTATCGTAGATGTGAATGGTCGTGCCAGCCTGGCCGGTGCCGTTCAGCGTGGGAGTATTGTCGTTGGTTGGGGAGTTATTGCCTACGTTGCCGCCGTTAGGCGCACCCGGGTTATCGTTAATTACGCCGGTGATAGCTGGCTCATCCGGCAGCGGGATATTCGGTGCGGTAATGGTGGCACCAGGACTGCTATTACCTGAGGGATCGGTCGCCGTGACGGTCAGTATTTCGCCGGTTATCTGCGGGGTGGTCAAAGTAATAGTGAAGCTGCCGTCGGTGCCCGCCGTGCCAGTGCCTATCACGTTGCCATTGGCATCTTTTACCGTAACTGTGGATCCTGCTTCAGCATGGCCGGTCAGGGTATCACCGTCTGGGCTAACGGCCAGATCGGTTGCAGCCGCAGGTGGCACGGTGTCAATGGTGATGGTATAGGCCGGAGAGGTTGCGCTTTCGCCCCTTTCATTTGTCGCCGTGACGGTGAAAGAGTGGGTGCCGTCAGCCAAAGCAGTGCCTGGCGTGAAGCTCCAGGTCCCATTGGCGCCGACCACAACGGTGCCAATCTGCACGCCATTATCGTAAATATGCACCGTGGTACCGGCCTGACCGGTGCCGTTCAGCGTTGGCGTGTTGTCGTTGGTTGAAGTGTTGTTCCCAATGTTTCCGCCGGTGCCCGGGGTTTCATTGGCGATGTTGGTTATGTGCGGCTCATCAGGTAACGGGATATTTGGGGCGGTGATGTTTGTTCCAGGTCCTGTGTTGCCGGACGGATCTGTCGCGCTGGCGGTAAGGATGCCGCCGTTAATTTGCGGGGAAGTTAACGTAATTGTGAAATTGCCATCGCTGCCCGCGGTGCCAGTGCCGACTACGTTCCCGTTCGCGTCCTTGATGGTTACCGTACTGCCCGCTTCGGCGTTACCGGTAATGGTTTTCCCGTCAGCTGAGATAGCAAGACCCGTGGGAGCCGGAGGAGGCGTGACGTCCGGTCTGCCCGGATTTCCAGGGTTGCTACCGCTGTCTGAGTGCCCGCCGCCGCCGCTAGAGGCGGCAGCGATCGCACCGCCTGCGGCAACGGCCAGCCCGCCCAGCACCCACGGCCAGAGGGCGCCGCCTTCGGCATGTGCGCCGGTGGCGGTCATGATCGCGTCAATATTGGCAATTTGCTCATAGTGAGCTGCGGTTTCTGGATCCTGAACCCACCAAAGCACGCCGTCATGGCCTTCCAACACTAGCTGGTTGCCACCCTGATCGGCAAAGGCGTAGTAGTTTTTGATGGTAATGGTTTCGCCGGAATGGAGTTTGATCACCAGATCCTGGCCTGAACGCGTGTAGCTGGCGACCTCTTCACGTTCAATTTTTAGCTCGACAATTGAAGGGCCTTTTAAGGTGATTTCAGAGGCTTCGACGTTGTTTTTAACGCCGGTTAATTTAGAGATAATTAAAATTGAACGCATTGTTATCACTCCATTCGCGATGAACGTGGTGGTAGTCAGTTGCCCGGCATAATGTGTTGATTACCGAAAGCAAAATTTTTAGGTGTAAAAGGCCCTTCGCGATGTATTGGCGAAAAAAGGCCTGTATCAAAAAATTGATGACAGTGATTGTTAATAAACAGGGCGTTTCCGGTGCGGAATCGAAATTAGTTAATTCTCAGGGTCATAGGCTCGTCGTTTATTAAATAGAGACTATTGATGATATAGACAGGAAAAAATGAAAGCGCAACTTAAGCCATATTTAACACTATGTAAGTCACTCTAAAGTACCAGTGAACGTAGCGGGATCACCCAAACGGCTGAAGCTAGTTCCCATGGTGTATCTCAGGTGCCGTTGTGCTTATTGCATTGAAAGATTTAAGATAAGTTTTAGCCGTGCTTTTGTATTATCCCGGATGAATTGAGACTTCAGGCATAAAAATCCCTGAGTCTGAAAGGGATATAGTGCCTTTTTTGGTGGGTTATTTTGTTTTGTAAAGAAGAAAGGTATGGAAGAAATTATCTATTTTGTGAAGTGTATATAGATGGTCGCTGAGGCAGGAAATATTATATATCTATGAATTTGTGGTTTTCAGTGGGGAAGATAATTGTGAAGGAAAGTAGCATATATTATTTAGTGTCGCTTAACTCATTCAGATGCTCCAATATTTGACTGCGCAATAATAGCTGATAATTAAAATTGCGTGTGTTTTTTTATACTGGCTCTTCAGAAGAAGAGCCAGTGGAGTGCGGGGCTGAAAGAATCGCCTTAACGGCCGGCGTTTTTCATGATGCGGGCTTTATCTACAGCCCATTCGCGATCCTTCGCATCGGAACGCTTATCATGCTGCTTCTTACCTTTCGCTACGCCGATTTTCACTTTGCACCAGGCGTTCTTCCAGTAGAGGGACAGGGCGACGATGGTATAACCGTCGCGGCTGACGCTACCGAACAGGTTGTCCAGCTCGCGCTGGTTAAGCAGCAGTTTTCGGGTACGGGTAGGATCGCAGACGACGTGGCTGGAGGCGACGGTCAGCGGCGTGAAGTTGGCGCCAAACAGATAAGCTTCGCCATCTTTAAAGATAACGTAGCTGTCGCCGATGTTTGCCTTCCCGGCACGTAATGATTTTACTTCCCAGCCTTGCAGCGCGAGACCCGCTTCAATCTCATCTTCGATAAAGTATTCGTGGCGGGCACGCTTGTTTAGCGCAATGGTGGCTGAGCCTGGTTTGTGTGCTTTTTTCTTAGTCATAGTGCTGCTCAGTATATGTAATCCAGGAGTTCAAAGACACCCCGCGGCCTGCGCGAGGAGGAAGCGCTTATCTTAGCATGAGCGGCAGAGAGTTTTTGTTTGCGCGGTGATAAATGTTATTATTTGTCCGATTTATGACTCCCAGGAATTGTTATGCCGCAGATTAGCCGTACTGCTTTGGTGCCCTACAGCGCCGAGCAGATGTACCAGTTAGTGAACGACGTGAATTCGTACCCGGAATTTTTACCTGGCTGCACCGGTAGCCGGGTGATTGACGCATCGGCTAATCAGATGACGGCGGCGGTCGACGTTTCAAAAGCCGGGATCAGCAAAACCTTTACTACCCGAAATACCCTGACCGACAATCAGAGCATCCTGATGCATCTGGTGGATGGCCCCTTCAAAAAGCTGATGGGTGGCTGGAAGTTCACGCCGCTCAGTGAAGATGCCTGCCGGATTGAGTTCCAGCTTGATTTCGAATTTACCAATAAGCTTATTGAGCTGGCCTTTGGCCGTATCTTTAAAGAGCTTGCCGGCAGCATGGTTCAGGCATTCACTACCCGCGCCAAAGAGGTTTACCGTGCCGCGTGAGATTCAGGTTGAGGTGGTTTATGCCCTGCCGCAAAAACAATACCTGCGCCAGGTTAAGCTTGAGGAAGGCTGCACGGTTGAGCAGGCGATTGTCGCCTCTGGCCTCCTTGAACTTCGTGACGATATCGATCTGACGAAAAACAAAGTCGGTGTTTACAGCCGCCCGGTAAAGCTGGGGGATAAAGTGAATGACGGCGATCGGGTTGAGATTTACCGGCCGCTAATTGCCGACCCGAAAGAATTACGTCGCCAGCGTGCGGAACGTTCTGCCCAGAAATAATTCTGTGTGAAAGTGACAAAAAAAGGTGCCTGAGGCACCTTTTTTTATGCATCGATCCAGCCTTATTCCCCTTTGGTCAGGGCCGGTTTGTTGTCGATGTTGGTCAGCACGCCGCTGCTGTTAAAGGTCAGGGTCAGCGTCTGCTGAGTCACGTTCTCGTGGCCCGGCTGCTGGCGGAAGACATAGAACCAGGTATTGGTGCCGAACGGATCGGACATCATTGGCGTCCCGAGGGTGTAGGCCACCTGTTGTTGGGTCATGCCCACGCGGAGTTTGGACACATCATTAGGTGCCAGATAGTTACCCTGGTTGATGTCTGGGCGGTAAACCACTCGCTCCAGAGTGGAACAGCCTGCGGTCAACATCAGAAGAACCGCTGCGGCAGCAGTCAGCATTTTACAACGCATAGTGATTTGATTCCTTTTCGGGCCGGAGTAGTGCGTGGCTCATTCGTATTATGCCGATGATAATAGACCTTTAAGCAGTTTAAAACCTCAAGGCGCTCAACTCTGACAGTGGGAGCATAAAAAAGTTGGTTGAAAAGGTGGCAGAAAGTCGGATTAGCGAGTGGGGTGGGTGTTTTTTGCACAATGCACGGCGCAGGATACACCGTGCATTGTAAGCCTCAGGCGGCCAGCAGCTCTTTGGCATTGGCCAGCGTGTTGCGTGTCACTTCACTGCCGCCGAGAAGACGAGCAAGCTCCTGTAGGCGAGAACGTTTGTCCAGCGGCTGCATATGCGTTTCGGTCATTTCCCCGTCGGTTTCTTTGCTGACGAAGAAATGGTGGTGACCGCAGCCGGCAACCTGCGGCAGGTGAGTGACGCACATCACCTGAGTAGACTCGCCAAGCTGACGCAACAGTTTACCCACCACCGCGGCGGTCGGGCCGCTGATCCCCACGTCGACTTCATCGAAGATCAGCGCTGGTGTTTCCATTTTACGGGCGGTGATCACCTGAATCGCCAGCGCGATGCGAGAAAGCTCGCCGCCCGAGGCCACTTTTGCCAGCGGCTGCAGCGGCTGCCCTGGGTTGGTGCTGACGCGGAAATCAATGCGGTCAGCGCCTTCAGCGGTGAGGTGGTTTTCGTTAAATTCGACGTCAATGGCGAGCTTTCCGTGCGGCATGGAGAGCGAATGCATGCTTTCCGTAATCAACTGGCACAGTTCATTGGCATGTTTGGCCCGGCTTTGGTGCAGCGCCTGCGCCACGGCAAGCGCCTGCTGATGATGCTGGGCAACGGCCTGCAGCAACGCTTCCAGCGACCCGGTTTGCTCATCCAGTAACTGCTGTTCATCCAGCAACTTCTGGTGGAAATCGGGTAGCTCTTCAGGCGTGATGTGGTGCTTACGTGCCAGAGAGATCTGACGAGAAATACGCTGTTCCAGTTCATAAAGACGGTTTGGATCCAAATCCAGACGATCGCAGTAATGGCGTAGTTCGTCGCTGGCTTCGGAAATCTGAATGGCGGCTTCTTCCAGCATATCCAGTACGCCAGAGAGCTTGTTATCCATGCCCACCAGTTCACCCATGAGGTGGCGCACGGTATACAGCTGACTTTGTAGATTGCTTTCTTCCCCGTCGGCCAGCACGTCCAGCGCCTGCTGGCTGGTGGAGAGCAGCTGGCCGCTGTTGGCGAGGCGCCTGTACTCTTCATCAATCAGTTCGAATTCACCGGCAACGGGAGAAAACTCATTCAGCTCTTTGAGCTGGTAGTGAAGCAGTTCGGCTTTGGCTGAACGCTCCTGAGCCAGTTGCTGATGCTGCGCCAGAGTACGGCAGCTTTGGTGCCATTCGCGGTAGCGTTCTGCCATTTGTTGAATCAGCGCCTGCTCGCCGGCATAGCCGTCCAGAAGCGTTTTTTGATGCTCGGGCTTGAGCAACAGCTGGTGGGCGTGCTGGCCATGAATCTGGATAAGCAACTGACCGAGATCGCGCAGTTGGGAAAGGGGCACGGCGGTACCGTTGATAAAGCCCCGGGAGCGGCCATCGCTGCTGATCACGCGGCGAAGCAGGCATTCGCTGCCGTCTTCCAGCTGGTTTTCTTCCAGCCAACGTAGCGCAGCCGGGGTGTCTTTCAGGGAAAAGCGGGCGCAGAGATCCGCGCGATTTGCACCTGAACGCACCATATCCGCTTCCGCGCGACCGCCCAGGCACAGGCCCAGCGCATCTATGGCAATAGATTTACCGGCACCGGTTTCCCCGGTAATGGCCGTCATCCCGTGATGAAAGTCTATTTCAAGTTCACGAACGATAGCGAAATTGCTGATGGTGAGTTGAGCGAGCATGACCACTCTCCTGTATGAAAAATCATAACTGTGTTTTCATACAGTATAAACTGGTTTTATATACAGTAAAGTGGCCAGGTAGTTTTTTAGAACAATTTTTTTGACCAGCCGAGTTTCGAACTTAATGTGTTGAAATAGCTGTAGTCTTTCGGGTGAATCAGATTGAGGTGGTAGTCGCAGCGGCGAATGAGTACGTCTTCACCTTCCTGAATAGGCAAAGCAATCTGGCTGTCGCAGCTGATTTCAAGGTCACTTCGCATATGGGAAAAACGCAGGCGAATGGTGCTGCTGCTGTTGATCACCAGCGGGCGCGCAGACAGCGTGTGCGGGAACATCGGCACCAGCGTAATAGCATCCAGCGAAGGCGTAAGAATCGGGCCGCCAGCGGAAAGCGAGTAGGCGGTCGAGCCGGTCGGCGTGGAGATAATCAGCCCGTCAGAGCGCTGTGAAAACGCAAAGATTTCGTCGATATAGACTTCGAACTCAATCATATGCGCGACTTTACCGGGGTGAAGCACCACTTCGTTTATCGCTGTACTGAGGCGCGTAGGCGTATCATGCTGACAGACCTGGGCTTCGAGCAGGAAGCGGCGTTCGGTGATGTAATGCCCTTCAAGAACGTCCGCCAACTGCTGCTGGGCATTGTCCGGGTCAAGGTCGGTCAGGAAACCCAGGTTGCCACGGTTGATGCCAATGACTTTTATGTCATAGCGAGCAAGCACCCGAGCGGCGCCCAGCATATTGCCATCCCCGCCGACGACCACGGCCAAATCAGCCTGCTGGCCTATCTCCGCCAGCGTGCCGGTTTTCACCTGCTTGAGGTTTAGCTCCTGGGCGATTTGCTGTTCCACCATCACTTCATAGCCTTTGGCGCACAGCCAGCGATAGAGCATTTCATGCGTGGTCAGAGCGGTGGGGTGACGCGGATGCCCGACAATACCGATGCAGTTGAAATGTTTGTTCATTATCCTGGTGGTCCTTATTCGCAGACGTTCCTGCGACAATATGACAGGTTCCCTTGAAACCCTGAAACTGATCCCCATAATAAGCGAAGCAGCGAGATGAATGCTAAAAACGCGGAGAATTTCATGAGTAGTAAAGAACAGAAAACACCTAACGAGCAAGCCCCGGAAGATATCGTCATGGATCAGCACGAAGAAGTCGAGGCCGTAGAAGGTGCCGATGTCGTGGATCCGCGCGACGAAGAGATTGCAAATCTGCAGGCTCAACTGGCAGAAATGAAGCAGCGCGAGCGTGAAATTGAGCCGCGCCACCAGGCTGATTTAGCTAACCTGCGTCGCCGTACCGAACAGGATATCGAGAAAGCGCACAAGTTCGCCCTGGAAAAGTTCGTGAACGAACTGCTGCCGGTTATCGACAGCCTGGATCGCGCGCTGGAAGTGGCCGACAAGTCCAATCCGGATTTAGCCCCAATGATCGAAGGCATTGAGCTGACCCAGAAGTCGATGCTGGATGTGGTTCGCAAGTTCGGCGTGGAAGTGGTGGGCGAAACTAACGTGCCGTTTAACCCGGACGTGCACCAGGCGATTGCGATGGTTGAATCTGCCGACGTTGCACCAAATAACGTGCTGATGGTGATGCAGAAAGGTTACACCCTGAACGGCCGTACTATTCGTGCCGCGATGGTTTCCGTAGCCAAAGCCTGATTTATTGCCGAAAGTAAAAAGCCAGCCCGGAGGCTGGCTTTTTTACGTCTATTGCTCAACGCTTTGCCGCAAAGGCTTCACCGGCGTGACGCGCACCTGCTTAATCATGTTGTCCTGTACGTCTAGAATATCGATGTCGTACTGACTGAGCCGGATGCGGGTTCCAGCCGCCGGGATTTCCTGAATTTCTTCCAGAATCATCCCGTTTACCGTGCGGGCGTCGTCTTCCGGCAGCGTCCAGTTAAAGGCTTTATTGAGTTCTCGCACGTTGGCGCTGCCTTCTATAATGACCGAGCCGTCGTTTTGCGGCGTCACTTCTTCCGCAAGCGTAGGGGACATGGACGTGGTGAAGTCACCGACGATCTCTTCCAGAATATCCTCTACGGTCACCAGGCCCTGGATATCGCCGTATTCATCTACCACCAGGCCAACTTTCTTTTTATTGCGCTGGAATTTCACCAGCTGCACGCTGAGCGGGGTGCCTTCCGGCACAAAGTAAATCTCATCGGCGGAGCGCAGCATCACCTCTTTGGTAAACTCTTTTTTCTCAGTCATCAGGCGGTAGGCTTCGCGGACGCGCAGCATGCCGATGGCATCATCCAGATTGTCGCGGTACAGCACGATGCGGCCGTGCGGGGAGTGCGTTAACTGGCGGACGATGGACTTCCAGTCGTCATTAATATTGATGCCGACGATTTCGTTCCGCGGCACCATGATGTCGTCGACGCTGACCTTTTCCAGATCCAGGACCGACAGCAGCATATCCTGGTTGCGCCGCGAAATTTGCGAGCGGGATTCATGCACGATGGTTCGCAGCTCGTCTTTGCTGAGGGCGGTGCTAATAATGTTGTCAACCTTGATGCCAACCATGCGCATCAGCAGACGGGTAATAGTATTCAGCAGCCAGACCAGCGGCATCATCAGGAACTGCAGCGGGCCGAGCAGCCAGCTGCTTGGATAGGCGACTTTTTCGGGATACAGCGCGGCGATGGTTTTAGGCAGGACTTCGGCAAACACCAGCACAACAAAGGTTAAAACACCGGTTGCTATTGCCACGCCTGCGTTACCGTAAAGGCGGATGCCGACGATAGTCGCTAATGCAGAAGCCAGAATATTGACCAGGTTGTTCCCGATTAACACCAGGCTAATCAGGCGGTCTGGCTTGCGCAGGAGTTTTTCAACGCGCTTCGCTGCCCGGTTGCCCTGTTTGGCGCGGTGGCGCAGGCGGTAGCGGTTTAGCGTCATCATGCCGGTTTCTGACCCGGAGAAGTATGCGGACACCACCACCATGATGATCAGGGTGACGATCAGCGTGGTGGTTGAGATGTGTTCCAAAAGTGATTTCCTTTAAGAGATTAGCTAACGAACTGCTGCAGGACACGGCTGCCAAAATAAGCGAGGGTTAAAATGCCCGCGCCGGCAACGTTGAACCAGACTACGCGGCGGCCGCGCCATCCTTCATGATAGTGCCCCCACAGCAGAACGACGTAGACAAACCAGGCGAGAATCGACAGCACGGCTTTATCGACGTTTTCCATGCTGAACAGGTTCTTCATGTAAAACAGGCCGGTGCACAGCGTCAACGTCAGCAGGACAACGCCCACCTGGGTGATATGAAACATTTTACGTTCGATCACCATCAGCGGCGGCATTTCCGCGCTGAAGGCCAGCTTTTTGTTCTTTAACTGGTAGTCAATCCACGCCAACTGCAAAGCGTACAGCGCGGCAATGATCAGCGTCGCATAGGCAAAGAGCGACAGGCCGATATGCACCATCATTCCCGGTGTGGCTTCGAGATGGGTGATAAATTCGTTGGGCATAAAGGTCGCCAGCGCCAGATTTATCAGCGCAAAGGCGTAAACAATCGGTAACAGCAACCAGCCGCGATTACGAGAGGCGACAATGGTCATGACCGTACAAATCATCAGGCTGACGAGGGAGCCTACGTTCAGCAGGCTCAGGTTTTGCCCGCCATCGACGGTAAAGAAGCGCGCTTCCAGCGCCAGCGCATGGCTGACCAGGGCAATAGCGGCGGACAAAATGGCAAAGCGTCGCCATCCGCTGTTCTTCCGCAGAAGACCGGGAATGATCAGCGCCAGGCTGACGGAGTAGGCTACAAGCGCAAGAATGGCGAAAACGGGCATAGTAAGATGTCGGTCAAATTGGCCAGAGAACAAAAAAGCCAGTATAACGTTACCTGCCGCCTGCTCCAACCGTTGGATCACACCCGAGGCGGCTTCATGATATAATCCGCCAAATTCAGTTTTGTGTCGCGAGCAGCGGCCCCAGTTACCACGTTAGGCAAAATACCATGTTTGATAATTTAACAGACCGTCTGTCGCGTACCCTACGCAATATTAGCGGCCGTGGGCGGCTAACCGAAGAAAACGTTAAAGAGACGCTGCGCGAAGTGCGCATGGCGCTGCTGGAGGCGGACGTTGCGCTGCCGGTAGTGCGTGATTTTATCAGCCGCGTTAAAGAAAAAGCGGTGGGGCATGAAGTCAATAAAAGCCTGACCCCGGGCCAGGAGTTCGTCAAAATCGTTCGCGCTGAACTGGTTTCCGCGATGGGCGAAGAGAACAGCAGCCTGAACCTGGCGGCTCAGCCACCGGCAGTCGTGCTGATGGCCGGTCTGCAGGGCGCCGGTAAAACCACCAGCGTCGGTAAGTTAGGTAAATTCCTGCGCGAGAAGCAGAAGAAAAAAGTGTTGGTGGTTTCAGCGGACGTTTATCGCCCTGCGGCGATTAAACAGCTGGAAACTCTGGCCCAGCAGGTTGAGGTGGACTTCTTCCCGTCTGACGCGCAGCAAAAGCCTGTCGATATCGTTAATGCCGCGCTGAAAGAAGCGAAGCTGAAGTTCTACGACGTGCTGCTGGTGGATACCGCTGGTCGTCTGCACGTCGACGAAGCAATGATGGACGAAATCAAACAGGTTCATGCCGCGATTAAGCCGGTAGAAACGCTGTTTGTGGTCGATGCCATGACCGGTCAGGATGCGGCGAATACCGCGAAGGCCTTCAACGAAGCGCTGCCGCTGACCGGCGTTGTGCTGACTAAAGTGGACGGCGACGCCCGCGGCGGTGCGGCACTGTCTATTCGCCATATCACCGGCAAACCAATCAAGTTCCTCGGCGTGGGGGAGAAAACCGAAGCGCTGGAGCCGTTCCACCCGGACCGTATTGCCTCCCGTATCCTCGGCATGGGCGACGTGCTGTCGCTGATTGAAGATATCGAAAGCAAGGTTGACCGCGCGCAGGCTGAGAAGCTCGCCAGCAAGCTGAAAAAAGGCGATGGCTTTGACCTGACCGACTTCCTTGAACAACTCAAGCAGATGAAGAACATGGGCGGCATGGCGAGCATGATGAGCAAGCTGCCGGGCATGGGCCAGTTGCCGGATAACGTCAAATCCCAGATGGACGACAAAGTGCTGGTGCGTATGGAGGCGATTATCAGCTCGATGACGCTGAAAGAACGTGCGCAGCCGGACATCATCAAAGGCTCCCGCAAGCGCCGTATCGCGCAGGGTTCCGGCATGCAGGTGCAGGACGTTAACCGCTTACTGAAGCAGTTTGACGACATGCAGCGCATGATGAAGAAAATGAAGAAAGGCGGCATGGCCAAAATGATGCGCGGTATGAAAGGGATGATGCCACCAGGTTTCCCTGGCCGCTGATTGACTTAGTTTACTTGCCATTTTGACGCCGGGATGTGATCAAAATGCTCACGTACCGGGTGTACGCTCCGCTTTCTGCGCGCACGCCGACGCCAAACTGACCGCGACACCGACGGTCACAAAAGGCAAAGTTTATTAAGTGCTGATTGCTTTTTAGCTAGAAATGAGTAAAATTTTCGGGCTTTTAATATGACACCGGGCTCCATCCCTCGATGGGGCCCGGCGTTTTATTCACTAAAGAGGATGTTATGGTAACTATTCGTTTAGCACGTCACGGCGCTAAAAAGCGTCCGTTCTACCAGGTTGTCGTTACTGATAGCCGTAATGCACGTAACGGTCGCTTCATTGAGCGCGTTGGTTTCTTCAACCCTATCGCTAACGAGAAAGAAGAAGGCGTTCGCCTGGATCTGGATCGTGTAGCACATTGGGTTGGCCAGGGCGCAACCGTTTCTGATCGCGTTGCTACGCTGATCAAAGAAGCTAAGAAAGCAGCTTAATCTGTCACGGTGGTCATGATGAGCAAGCAACTCGCCGCACAGGTTCCTGTTAACCCAATTGTGTTGGGCAAGATGGGCTCCTCCTACGGTATTCGTGGTTGGCTCAGAGTGTTTTCCTCCACCGAAGACGCCGAAAGCATTTTTGACTACCAGCCTTGGTTTATCCAGCGCGGCGGTCAGTGGCAGCAAGTACAGCTGGAAAGCTGGAAGCACCACAATCAGGATCTGATCATCAAGCTGCAAGGCGTTGACGATCGGGATGCCGCGAATCTTCTGACCAATTGCGAAATTGTCGTGGATTCAACGCAGCTGCCGGCTCTTGAAGCGGGTGACTACTACTGGAAAGACCTTATGGGCTGCCAGGTAGTGACCACTCAGGGCTACCAGCTCGGTAAAGTCATCGACATGATGGAAACCGGCTCGAATGACGTTCTCGTCATCAAGGCAAACCTGAAGGATGCATTTGGTATCAAGGAGCGGCTGGTTCCGTTCCTCGATGGGCAGGTTATCAAGAAAGTCGATCTCGCTACTCAAACCATTGAAGTAGACTGGGATCCTGGTTTTTAAAACTCCGAAATCATACGGTAGTCGCTAGCATAGTGGGGATTGGCTTGTGTTTATTGGTGTCGTTAGCCTGTTTCCTGAGATGTTCCGCGCAATTACCGATTACGGGGTAACTGGCCGGGCAGTAAAAAATGGCCTGCTGAGCATTCAAAGCTGGAGTCCGCGCGACTTCACCTATGACCGGCACCGTACCGTGGACGATCGTCCTTACGGTGGCGGACCGGGAATGTTGATGATGGTTAACCCTTTGCGGGAAGCTATCCACGCAGCGAAAGCAGCGGCAGGGGAAGGTGCTAAGGTTATCTATCTTTCACCTCAGGGGCGCAAGCTTGATCAAGCGGGCGTCAGTGAACTGGCAGCAAATGAGAAGTTAATTCTGGTTTGTGGCCGTTACGAAGGGATCGATGAGCGCGTGATCCAAACCGAAATTGACGAAGAATGGTCAATCGGCGATTACGTTCTCAGCGGCGGTGAGCTACCAGCGATGACGCTGATTGACTCAGTCTCCCGGTTTATTCCGGGCGTTCTGGGGCATGAAGCATCGGCAACCGAAGATTCGTTTGCTGAAGGGTTGCTGGATTGCCCTCACTACACCCGTCCTGAAGTGTTGGATGGCATGGAAGTACCGGCAGTGTTATTGTCGGGGAACCATGCGGAGATTCGCCGTTGGCGCCTGAAACAGTCGCTGGGCCGCACCTGGCTTAGAAGACCTGAACTTTTGGAAAACCTGGCTCTGACTGAAGAGCAAGCAAGGTTGCTGGCGGAGTTCAAAAAAGAACATACGCAACAGCAACATAAACATGATGGGCAGGCGTAAGCCCCCTTAACCCCAAAATAGTTGGAGTTGCAGCAAGATGGCAAGCGAGTGAATCCCGATGAGCTTACTTCAGTAAGTGATTTGGGTGAAGGAGAGCAGCCAGCGCAGATGCAGCTTCAAATATGACGGGGAAATATCAGTTTACCCAGGATAAGAGATAAATTATGAGCAATATTATTAAGCAACTTGAACAAGAACAGATGAAACAGGATGTACCTTCCTTCCGTCCGGGCGACTCCGTGGAAGTGAAAGTATGGGTCGTTGAAGGTTCTAAAAAACGTCTGCAGGCATTTGAGGGCGTGGTTATCGCTATCCGTAACCGCGGTCTGCACTCTGCATTCACTGTTCGTAAAATTTCCAACGGCGAAGGTGTTGAGCGTGTATTCCAGACTCACTCCCCAGTAATCGACAGCATTACTGTTAAACGTCGTGGTGCCGTTCGTAAAGCTAAACTGTACTACCTGCGTGAGCGTACTGGTAAGTCTGCTCGTATCAAAGAGCGTCTTAACTAAGATTCGCTTAGGCGACATCCAAATAAAAGGGCTGCCATCTGGCAGCCCTTTTATTTGGGAAAAAGAAAGCATAGTGCGCTTGTAAAGGCCATCACTCTGGCTGAATAAACATGTGAATTGTGTTTTGTTGTTTGCCCCAAACAGTCGAAAACCACGTTTTTCGGCTGTTTGTCACCGGACTGAAAGGGCTGCCATCTGACAGCCCTTTTTTATGCTCTAAATCTGCTTTGATTATGGGGCGGTGATAACGACCGCGACGCGGCGGTTTTCCGCTCGGCCTTCGCCAGTGTTGTTGCTGGCCACCGGGTATTTCTTACCCAAACCTTGGGTTGTGAGGTTGCTGCGTGGGATGTGAGCACCTTCGGCCCAGGCATCTGCCACGATATTAGCGCGCTTGAGGGAGAGCTGTTCGTTGTAGCCGTCTTCACCGTAGTTATCCGTGTGACCATCCATGCGGGCGTGTTTCAGGCCGGTCGCAGAGAGTTTAGCGGCCATACTCTGGATGGTCTGGTAGCTTTCAGGCTGCAGCTTGTACTGGTTTTTACCAAACAGGATCTTGTCTGACAGTCCAAGTGACCAGCCGTCGTTTGACTCAGAGAATCCGTACGAGCGCATCGCGGCAACCTGTTCAGGAGAGAACGTCGATGGCGGTGCCTGACAGCCAGTTAACAGAAACGAGAAGAGGATTGCCGGTGCAAATAAGCGTGAAGCTTTCATAATGTATCCCTTTGGGGCGGTTTTATTAGCAACTCACGTTGCTTGTGTTTTTCTATGTACATATTGCGATCAGCAGTTTCCATCAGGCTTTCCGCTGAGGTGATATCTTTCGCGAGCGCAACGCCGATGCTTAGGGTCATGGTGACCCAGTGCTCGCCTGGTAAAAGGATCGGCTGCTCGACCATTTCTTTTAACTGTTCCAGCACGGAAGCGGCTTGTTCTTCGCTGTTCACAGAATGAAGCAGCATGGCAAATTCGTCCCCGCCGAGACGGAAGGCGAGGTGGCGCGTATTGGCATACACCTGTAACCGTTTTGCGACTTCAATAAGCACAGCATCCCCGGCCGCATGTCCCCAGGTATCGTTAACAAATTTGAAGTTGTCGCCGTCCATAAACAGCAAGGCGCTGTTCTGGAGTATTTCGGGATCTGCAATCAGTTTATCCAGCGCGGTTCGGAAGGCTGCTCGGTTTGCCAGGCCTGTCAATGAGTCCTGCAGGGCCGTTTTCTGCAGCGAAGCATTTTTCAGCTGAAGCTGTTTTTGCCATTCTTCCATCTCATCAAGCAGGCTGTTGAAGTCCTGGGCAAAGAGGTGAAACTCCTCAATTTTTTCCGGTGATACGCGGCGAGAAAAGTTACGGTTGCTGCGAACGTCGTGGACAACGTCAGTAATATTCTGCAGCGCGGCATCAATATCGCGATGTAAATGGCGTGAAATGCCTAAGGCGATAACTGACGCGAGTAAAATACAGGCCGTCAGCACGCCTAATGAGAGCCAGACAAACAAAGTCACGGTAGCATCCGTGCCTATCAGCCGCATTTCCCCGATGATTTTCCCGTTATGCCAGATAGGCTGCCTGATCGGATGAGGATATAGCCACCGGGTCACCAGGCCACTCACCATGTCATGCTGAGACGGCTTATCTGCCTGCCAGTGCGTGAGCTCCTGACCATTAACATCTACCACCTTTGCGGCGGTGAATTGCCCTTGCTTGCCCAGCACGGCCAGGGTTTCATTGGCCGCGGTGCCATCACGGAAAACAACGGCGGCTTCCAGGCTATGACTTACAGTCACCGCCAGCAATTCGAGGTTTTTTTGCGCATACTGTTTTAGCGTCAGCATCGAAGCGACGGAAAGCAGCAGCCAGACAGCCAGCATGGCAATAACCACGCTGATTATGCTGATTCTACGTAACGTTCCTTTAAACGTTGGACGTGACGGTGTAGTCAAATCCTTATTCATGACTATTATTCCCTGGCCGAGCCAGCAGTAATACATCCGGACTAACCCTGACGCCGCTGCGGCTGAGGGCATCAAGGTTTACCGAAAAAGAAACTGCGTCATTATGAATATTCAGGCAGAAAGCACTGCCAATTATGCATTGTGGGTTCTGCTCGGCAATTAACAATAAAGGCCGGGATTGATAACGTTCTATTAATTGCAACTGCTGTTGTGGTGACTCGTTACCAAAATATATCCCGTCGCAGTTCGCTCGCAATGCCTCGTCTGATGACTGAACGAGGAGGGGTTGATATGAAATATCGCTATTTTTTGTGCTTAGCGTCGTGGCATAGGCTGCCGTTGAAAATATGCAGAGCTTTGGAAGCCCCTGTAGCTGAGGCCAGCGGGTGTAGCTGACAATCCCGGCCACTGTAGTGCGGACTTTGTCGGGCAGCACGGGGCTTGTTGCCTGTGCAGCCTGCATCCTGAATATCGTTAGCGCGAGGACGATAAACGTTAAAAATAACGTCAGCCCGCGGAGTTGAGACGTGGTTTTCACGTGCCACCAGCCCAAAAGCATCCTGGCCGGTGAAGCCAGTCTTTATTATTTATGATGTTGCCTTTGAGCATATCACTCCCACGTATTTCCGTCATTCATTCCCAGGTGTGATGATATTCCTGATTATCCAAAATAATAACGAGAATAACCCTGGAATGATGCTGTAAATCGTTATCGGTTTCCCCACGAAAAACGCACACGTGGGGGATAATATCAGCATAGAAGGTGGAATGAATTTTTACGCGCGCTTTTGTTTAGTCATGCAGGTTTGACCGTAAAATGTGCATTTTTATGTTTTGTGTAATCTTTTATTTACGAATTTGGCGATTGCATGCGGCATTTAATTGGTTGTGTAGCGATTAATTTACGTATAATGGATTGAAATCTTTACTGTCGGCGGTTACAGTAAGGCCTCCTCTACGAGGAAACGACTATCGCAAACGAGCTAAATACAGGGCAGACATCATGCAAAAAGACGCGCTTAACAACGTTCATATCTCTGACGAACAGATACTCATCACGCCGGATCAGCTTAAAGCGGAATTTCCACTCACTGCGGCTCAGGAAGCGCAAATTGAGCAGTCCCGCCAGACGATCTCCAATATTATTGCTGGCCGCGATCCGCGCCTGCTGGTTGTTTGTGGACCTTGCTCGATCCACGATCCGGAAGCTGCGATTGAATACGCTCGTCGTTTTAAAGATCTGTCTGAACAAGTTAGCGATAGTCTGTACCTCGTGATGCGCGTCTATTTTGAAAAGCCTCGTACGACCGTGGGTTGGAAAGGGCTTATCAACGACCCGCACATGGATGGCTCGTTTGATGTGGAAGCAGGGCTGAAAATTGCGCGTCGCCTGCTGGTTGAGTTGGTAAGCCTGGGGCTGCCGCTGGCAACCGAGGCGCTGGATCCCAATAGCCCGCAATACCTGGGTGACCTGTTTAGCTGGTCTGCAATTGGTGCCCGTACCACTGAATCCCAGACTCACCGCGAAATGGCTTCCGGTCTTTCTATGCCGGTTGGTTTTAAAAATGGGACTGATGGCAGTCTGGGCACGGCGATTAACGCGATGCGCGCCGCGGCAATGCCGCACCGCTTCGTGGGCATTAACCAGGCAGGGCAGGTTTGCCTGCTGCAGACTCAGGGTAACCCGGATGGGCACGTGATTCTGCGCGGCGGTAAAGCACCTAACTACAGCCCGGCGGATGTTGCCCAGTGTGAAGTCGAAATGCAGAAAGCAGGCCTGCGTCCGTCCTTGATGATCGATTGCAGCCACGGCAACTCAAATAAAGACTTCCGTCGCCAGCCGGGCGTGGCCGAATCCGCCATTGCCCAGATTAAAGATGGTAACCGCTCTATTATTGGCCTGATGATTGAAAGTAATATCCATGAAGGGAATCAATCATCAGAGCAGCCGCGTAGCGAAATGAAATACGGCGTGTCCGTTACCGATGCATGCATCGACTGGGAAACTACGGACAGCCTGCTGCGTGAGATCCACAAAGATCTGAGCGGCGTGCTGGCGGCTCGTCAGGCATAAGAGGTTTACTATGGTGGCTGAATTGACCGCACTGCGCGATCAAATCGACGAAGTAGATAAAGCACTACTGGATTTGCTGGCTAAGCGGCTGGAACTGGTAGCAGAAGTGGGTGAAGTAAAAAGCCGCTTCGGCTTGCCGATTTATGTGCCGGAGCGAGAAACCTCCATGCTGGCGTCTCGCCGCAAAGAGGCTGAAGCTCTGGGCGTTCCGCCGGATTTAATTGAGGACGTGCTGCGCCGCGTGATGCGCGAGTCGTACTCCAGCGAGAACGACAAGGGCTTTAAAACCCTGCATCCTGCTTTGCGTCCGGTGGTGATTGTTGGCGGCGGTGGCCAGATGGGCCGTCTGTTTGAAAAAATGTTGACGCTTTCCGGCTACCAGGTTCGTATTCTTGAAAAAGAAGACTGGGACAAAGCACCGGCGCTGCTGGCCGATGCGGGCATGGTGATTGTCAGCGTACCGATTCATATCACCGAGCAGGTTATCGCTAAGCTGCCTCCGCTGCCGGCGGACTGCATCCTCGTGGATTTAGCGTCGGTGAAGAATGGCCCGCTGCAGGCGATGCTTGCCGTACATTCGGGCCCGGTTCTTGGCCTGCACCCGATGTTTGGCCCGGATAGCGGCAGCCTGGCAAAACAGGTTGTGGTCTACTGTGATGGTCGTCAGCCTGAAGCCTATCAGTGGCTGTTGGAACAGATTCAGGTATGGGGTGCGCGCTTGCACCGCTCCAGCGCGGTTGAGCATGACCAGAACATGGCGTTTATTCAGGCGTTGCGCCACTTCGCGACCTTCGCCTATGGCCTGCATCTGGCGGAAGAAAATGTGCAGCTTGAACAGCTGCTGGCGCTGTCTTCGCCGATTTACCGCCTGGAGCTGGCGATGGTGGGCCGACTGTTTGCCCAGGATCCACAGCTTTATGCCGACATCATCATGTCGTCGGAAAGTAACCTGGCGCTGATCAAGCGTTATTATAAACGGTTCGGCGAGGCGATCGGCCTGCTGGAACATGGCGACAAGCAGGCGTTTATCGACAGCTTCCGGAAAGTGGAGCACTGGTTCGGGGATTACGCGCAGCGTTTCCAGAATGAGAGCCGCGTTCTGTTACGGCAGGCAAATGATAACCGTCAGTAGGTGCCAAAAGGTCTTATAATCAAAAGCCAGTGGGAGTTTGCCCGCTGGCTTTTTTGTTTGTCAAAAGGATCCCTGAAATGGCTGAGCCGCAGTTGCTGTTCGACTATACCGGTCACTTACCCGAATGCCCTACGTGGAGTGCAGAAGAAGGCAGCCTCTACTGGACGGATATTCTGGAGAATGAAATCCACCGCTACCATCTGGCCAGCGGCAAACATGACGTTATTCAGTTTTCTGAAGAAGTAGGCTGTTTTGCCTTGCGTGAGTCCGGCGGATTTATCGTGGCGATGAGAAGCGGTATCTGGCTAACCAATAATACTGGGCTGATCGTGGGCAAAGTCTGTGATAACCCGAGCAACCCGGATTTGGCGCGTTTCAACGATGGCGGCACCGACAGGCAGGGGCGTTTTTATGCCGGCACGTTCTGGGGGCCAGGGGATTACAACGGCGCGTTACTTTGCCGGGTGGATAACGATTTGACGCCGCATGTAGTTCAGCATGATATTCATGGCGCAAACGGGCTTGCATTTAGCCCGGACGGCAAATGGATGTATACCTCTGACACGCCCAATGCCGTGATTTACCGCACGCCGCTGGATGAGCAAGGCGAGCCAGGCCGACGTGAAGCCTTCAGGCGGTTTGCCGAAGGTGAGGGTATTCCTGATGGCGCGGCGATGGATTGCGAGGGCTATTACTGGACGGCGTTGTTTGATGGCTACCGCATTGTGCGCATTTCTCCTCAGGGTGAGATTGTGGAAGAGCATCGCTTGCCCGTGCGTTGCCCGACGATGGTCTGTTTTGGCGGCGAGGATATGAAAACGCTGTTTATTACCACCACCAGAGAAAACATGGATGAAGATGAAGTGGCCCGATTACCGCTTTCCGGGGCGCTTTTCACCCTCCGCGTTGCGGTGGCCGGAATGGAAAAACTGAAGTTTCGGGAAGTGTGATTTGTGCAGCCCGGTTTTAGCCGGGCTGGCATTGTGATCAGGCCGGGTCGACCGGTACCACGTTTTCGCTTGGGTAGCTGCCGAGCACTTTCAGAGAGCGAGTAATTTCCCCCAACTCGCGCAGCGCCTTACGCATACTCTCATCTTTCAGGTTTGCCTGAATATCCAGATAGAACATCTCTTCCCAAGGGTTACCGTTGATTGGGCGCGATTCCAGCTTAGTCATGATCAGACTGTGGTTGCGTAATACCAGAAGTGCTTCTACCAGGGCACCGGCCTGCTGGCCAGTCGCCATCAGCAATGTAGTTTTCGCTGGTACCTGATCGGACACTTCGACGGCCTTACGAGCCAGAACGATGAAGCGGGTGATGTTCTGGGTCTGGTTCGCGAGGTTACGTTCCAGCACCTGCAGGCCATAAAGTGCGCCGCCGGCTTCGCTGCCCAAAGCGGCAACGCGAGGAGAGTTGGCCTGAGCGACTTTTTCCATCGCGGCAGAGGTACTTTCGGTGTATTCAATTTTCCAGTGTGGATAGCGATTAATGAACTGGCTGCACTGCTGGAAAGGTTGAGGATGACTATAAACCGTTTGGATTTCCTCGAGATCGGTGGAACCGGAAACCAGTACGCAGTGGTCAATCGGCACGGTCATTTCGGCAACAATCGACAGGCTGGTGTGCTGCAGTAGATCGTAGACGTCATTTATGGCCCCGGAACTTGTGTTCTCGATTGGCACGACAGCGTAATCGGCCTGGCCGGTTTCCACCTGATTGAAGATGTCGTGGAATTTGGCACAGCCGCTTTCGATGAACTGCTCAAAGTGGCGCGCGGCATACTGGCGCGCAGCAAGATGAGAATAAGAACCTTTGGGGCCGAGGAAAGCGACGCGGGCAGAGTGAGGGTTCGTTTTGTTCAGGTGCTGCTGCAGCAGAGTTTGCTGGGTCAGAACAGAATCTTCAATAATGAGCTGGAACAGGCGCGTGATGTAGTGGGCATCGAGATGGTGACCTTTACCAAGAGTAATCAGGCGTTCCAGTAAATCTCTTTCACGATCGATATCGCGTACCGGGCGGTGAGAAGCGAGTTTGGCTTTGCCAACTTCAACCGCTAGCAGGCGGCGCTCTGCCAGCAGGGCTAACAGCTTTTCATCCAGCGCGCTGATTTTATCGCGCAGGGCCAGCAACGGATTAATTTCGGTCATAACGCTACCTTTTCGGTGTCCATAAAAAAAGCCTCCCGGTTGGGAGGCTTGTTTGTTCGTCTTCGCATTCTTTATCACACGACGAATTGCCTCCCAGTCAGGGGAAGGTAAAAAAGAATGCGAAGAAGAACGGGAAAAGTTTCATGTCAGGTTTCCTGAGGAATCTGAGAGGTAAAGTACCTGCTCTGTTTTCGTTCTGTCAATAAAAAACGCGCCCGGAGGCGCGTTGCGGTGAGTGGAAGGAGAGTGATGTATTACTCTTCGTCAGCTTCTGCTTCTGCGAAGGACACGTCTTTCACTGAACCTGCTGCGCGACGTGCTTCACCTTTGTGTTGCACTTTATTTAACTGCCGCTCCAGTTTGTTGATCAAATCATTGATAGCCGTATACATATCTTCATGTCTGGCACTGGCTACGAGGTGCCCATTCGGTGTGTTAATCGTGGCATCAGCCACAAAACCTTGAGGCTCTTTGGACAAGATAATATGTGGATTAATGAGATGAGTTTGCCACTTGTCCAGTTTGCTGAGACGGTCGGCGACATGCTGGCGAATAGCTGGGGTGATTTCCATTTGCTTGCTGGTAATGTTCATTGTCATAAATTTACCTCTTGTCTTTACCGTCTTGGTAACTCCAGCATACCGTTCTTAATGTCAAAATGTGTGATGTAAATCACGTTATTTTGTCACTTTTTGTCAAGGAGACCTTTTTGTGAGGCAGGACAGGATATGTGCTTTTAAGGCTTGTGGTTATCAGAAATCACGTCCATATTGGATGGGATGACCTGACGCTAAACCGTTTCAGTTTTCGCGTCGGCAGATAAAAAAACGGCAGCCGAGGCTGCCGTTTTTCTTGTTATATTGTCGATCAGGTGTTGCTGCTGTTGGCGGCAATGATCTTCGCGACTTTCTCTGCCTGACCCGGCATCTGCAGCTCGCGGTAGGCATTTTCCATCAGCTTCAGGCCATCACGGGTGGCCTGAGTGTCAGGATAATCACGCAGCATACCTTCTACGCGATTAACTACTGCCACCCACGCGCCGCGTTTCGTGTAATATTGCGCCACGGAAAGCTCATACTTCGCCAGGCGATCTTTCAGGAACACGAGACGTTTAGTCGCATCGGTAACGTACTGGCTGTTCGGGTAGCCGCGCACCAGCTTCGAGAAGTCGTTAAAGGCATCGCGTGCGTGCTGTGGATCCCGGTCGGAACGGTCAACGCCGAAGAAGCCCTGCAGCGCACTGTCATCCAACGCCATGTCCGTCAGGCCACGCATGTAAAGTACGTAGTCGATGTTTGGATGCGTTGGATTGAGGCGCATAAAGCGATCGATCGCCGCCTGAGCTAGCGGTAAGTCCGCATTTTTGTAGTAGGCGTAGATCAGGTCGAGCTGCACTTGCTGAGAGTACGGGCCGAATGGATAGCGGTTATCCAGCGCTTCCAGTTGCGTTATCGCCGCTTTAAAGTTACCGTCCTGCAGCTTTTGCTGGGCAGTCGCGTAGATCTCAGAAGGCGGATTATCAGGAACCTCATCCTTGGAACTGGAGCAACCAGCCAAAGCCAGGCTCAACGTGGCCGCTGCCACCAGATATTTCATGCGCGTCATGACGTTTGACTTTCCTAAGTAATGTTATTTCCGGGAGAGTTCGTGTTCCGGCTCCCGATAAAGACCAGCTACAATAGCACATTATATTAAACGGCATTGCCGTAA
Organism: Enterobacter sp. TMH.L2; assembly: GCF_050847315.1. NCBI lineage: Bacteria > Pseudomonadati > Pseudomonadota > Gammaproteobacteria > Enterobacterales > Enterobacteriaceae > Enterobacter > Enterobacter sp. TMH.L2. Next base: position 957,228 of record NZ_CP193791.1, read on the forward strand.
AACCCAACGTTAACGAAAGAAGCTGTCTATGGCACAACTAGTACAACTCACCGAAACGGTGTCCGATTCACAACTGGGTCAACGCTTAGATCAGGCATTGGCCGAATTGTTCCCGGATTATTCGCGTTCGCGCATAAAAGAATGGATTCTTGACCAGCGAGTTACGGTCAACGGCGTTGTCTGGGACAAGCCGAAAGAGAAAGTGTTGGGTGGCGAAAGCGTAACCATCAATGCTGAAATTGAAGAAGAGGTCCGCTGGGAGGCTCAGGATATCCCGCTGAATATCGTCTACGAAGATGAAGATATTCTGGTGATCAACAAGCCACGCGACCTCGTTGTGCACCCCGGTGCAGGCAATCCGGACGGTACTGTGCTCAATGCGCTGCTGCACTATTACCCGCCAATTGCGGATGTGCCTCGCGCGGGCATTGTTCATCGTCTGGATAAAGACACCACCGGCCTGATGGTTGTGGCAAAAACTGTCCCGGCGCAAACTCGCCTGGTTGAAGCCCTTCAACTGCGAGAAATTACCCGTGAGTACGAAGCCGTTGCAATTGGTCATATGACAGGCGGTGGTACGGTTGAAGAACCAATCAGCCGCCATCCAACTAAACGTACCCACATGTCAGTGCATCCAATGGGCAAACCGGCGGTCACTCACTATCGCATTATGGAGCACTTCCGCGTGCATACGCGCCTGCGTTTGCGTCTGGAAACCGGCCGTACTCACCAGATCCGCGTTCACATGGCGCATATCAGCCATCCGCTGGTGGGCGATCAGCTTTACGGTGGCCGTCCTCGTCCGCCGAAAGGCGCATCGGAAGAGTTCGTCAGCGTACTGCGCAAGTTTGATCGCCAGGCCTTACACGCAACCATGCTGCGCCTGTACCATCCTGTCAGTGGTATTCTGATGGAATGGAGCGCGCCAATCCCACAGGATATGGTTGAACTGATCGAAGCTTTACGCGCTGATACCGAAACCCATAAAGACCAACTGGACTGGCTATGACCAAAACGATCGTCCCGCACTGGCCTCTTCCTGAAGGCGTTGCTGCCTGTAGCTCAACCCGCGTGGGTGGCGTTAGCGTCGCACCGTATGACTCGATGAATCTGGGTGCCCATTGCGGCGACGATCTGGCTGATGTTGAAGAGAATCGTCGGCTATTTTACGCAGCCGCAGGCTTGCCTTCGAAGCCGGTCTGGCTTGAGCAGGTTCACGGGAAAACTGTGTTGAAGCTAACGGGCGAGCCATATGCCTCAAAGCGAGCGGATGCTTCTTATAGCAATACGCCGGGGACGGTTTGCGCGGTGATGACGGCGGATTGTCTGCCGGTGCTGTTTTGTAATGAGGCCGGAACTGAAGTTGCGGCAGCGCATGCTGGCTGGCGCGGTTTATGTGAAGGCGTGCTCGAAGAGACGGTAGCCTGTTTCCAGGATCGCCCACAGAATATTCGCGCCTGGCTAGGGCCGGCAATTGGCCCTCAGGCGTTCGAAGTGGGGCCGGAAGTTCGCGAAGCCTTTATGGCGAAGGACGAAAAAGCGGCAAACGCTTTTAGCGCAGCGGGCGAAAAGTACTATGCTGATATCTACCAGCTTGCAAGGCAGCGGCTGGCGAACGTGGGTGTTACGCAGGTGTACGGCGGTGACCGCTGTACCTGGACCGAAAGTGGCGATTTCTTCTCATACCGTCGCGACAGAACAACGGGTCGTATGGCAAGTTTCATCTGGCTGATATAACCTATCGAATCAAGACGATCCAGTGCGTGTCGCTCGCGCTTCATATATTTCAGGTCATTAACCTTGAATAATTGAGGGATGACCTCATTTAATCTCCAGTAGCAAATTTGACCTGTTTATGGGAGGAGTTATGCGTCTGGATCGTCTTACCAATAAATTCCAGCTTGCTCTCGCCGATGCCCAATCTCTTGCTCTTGGGCACGACAATCAATTCATCGAACCTCTGCATCTGATGAGCGCTCTGCTCAATCAGGAAGGGGGCTCTGTGCGTCCGTTACTGACCTCTGCGGGAGTCAACGCGGGCAAATTACGTACCGACATCGAGCAGGCATTAAGCCGCCTGCCACAGGTAGAAGGCACCGGCGGCGACGTTCAGCCTTCTCAGGATTTGGTGCGTGTACTGAACCTGTGCGACAAACTTGCACAAAAAAGAAACGACAACTTTATTTCGTCAGAACTGTTTGTTCTGGCGGTACTTGACTCACGCGGCACTCTGACCGACCTGCTGAAAGCGGCAGGCGCAACGCCAGCCAACGTAACCGCCGCGATTGAGCAAATGCGTGGAGGGGAGAACGTGAACGATCAAGGTGCCGAAGATCAACGTCAGGCATTGAAGAAATACACAGTTGATTTAACTGAGCGAGCTGAACAAGGCAAGCTGGACCCGGTAATCGGTCGTGATGAAGAAATTCGGCGTACTATCCAGGTATTGCAGCGCCGTACCAAAAATAACCCGGTACTGATTGGTGAACCGGGCGTGGGTAAAACAGCCATCGTCGAAGGGCTTGCACAACGTATCATTAATGGCGAAGTACCTGAAGGTTTGAAAGGCCGACGCGTGCTTGCGCTGGATATGGGCGCGCTGGTGGCCGGTGCCAAATATCGCGGTGAGTTTGAAGAGCGTCTCAAAGGTGTGCTCAACGATCTCGCTAAGCAGGAAGGCAACGTCATTCTGTTTATTGATGAGCTACATACCATGGTTGGCGCAGGTAAAGCCGACGGCGCAATGGATGCCGGGAACATGCTTAAGCCAGCCCTGGCTCGAGGTGAATTGCACTGCGTTGGCGCAACCACGCTCGACGAATACCGTCAATATATAGAGAAAGATGCCGCGCTTGAGCGTCGTTTCCAAAAAGTGTTTGTAGCAGAGCCTTCTGTAGAAGACACCATTGCGATTCTGCGTGGGCTGAAAGAACGCTATGAGCTGCATCACCATGTACAAATTACCGACCCGGCGATTGTCGCGGCAGCTACGCTGTCCCACCGCTATATTGCCGATCGTCAGCTGCCGGATAAAGCCATCGACCTCATCGACGAGGCCGCATCCAGCATTCGTATGCAGATAGACTCCAAGCCGGAAGAGCTTGATCGTCTTGACCGCCGTATTATTCAGCTCAAGCTGGAACAACAGGCGTTGAAGAAAGAATCTGATGAAGCCAGTCAGAAACGCCTCAGCATGTTGAATGAAGAGCTGGAAGATAAAGAGCGTCAGTATTCGGAGCTCGAAGAAGAGTGGAAGGCGGAGAAAGCCTCGCTGTCAGGTACGCAGACCATTAAGGCTGAGCTTGAACAGGCGAAAATAGCAATCGAGCAGGCTCGCCGCGTGGGTGACCTTGGGCGGATGTCTGAATTGCAGTACGGCAAAATTCCAGAGCTGGAAAAACAGCTGGCCGCGGCAACCCAAAGCGAAGGGAAAACCATGCGTCTGCTGCGTAATAAAGTGACGGATGCAGAAATCGCTGAAGTCCTGGCTCGCTGGACCGGGATCCCGGTAGCCAGAATGCTGGAAGGTGAGCGCGACAAGCTATTACGTATGGAAAAAGAGCTTCATCAGCGTGTGATTGGCCAGGATGAAGCCGTCGAAGCTGTCTCTAACGCGATTCGTCGTAGCCGTGCTGGATTGTCCGATCCTAATCGCCCAATAGGTTCGTTCCTGTTCCTGGGGCCAACCGGGGTAGGTAAGACTGAGTTGTGCAAAGCGTTAGCGAACTTTATGTTCGACAGTGACGATGCGATGGTGCGTATCGACATGTCCGAGTTTATGGAGAAACACTCCGTATCGCGGCTAGTGGGTGCGCCTCCGGGTTATGTCGGTTATGAAGAAGGTGGCTATTTGACGGAAGCCGTTCGTCGCCGTCCTTATTCCGTTATTCTGCTGGATGAGGTAGAGAAAGCGCATCCGGATGTGTTTAACATTCTGTTGCAGGTTCTGGACGACGGCCGTCTTACCGATGGGCAGGGCCGTACTGTTGATTTCCGTAATACGGTTGTCATTATGACCTCTAACCTTGGTTCAGACTTAATTCAGGAGCGTTTCGGTGAACTGGATTACGGCCATATGAAGGATCTGGTGCTGGGCGTTGTTAGTCAAAGCTTCCGTCCGGAGTTCATTAACCGTATTGATGAGGTTGTTGTCTTCCATCCTCTTGGGGAGCGCCACATTGCTTCTATTGCTCAGATTCAGCTGCAGCGTCTGTACAAACGGCTGGAAGAGCGTGGCTATGGCGTAAGTATCTCTGACGACGCATTGAAGCTCATCAGCGAGAACGGTTACGACCCGGTCTACGGTGCTCGTCCGTTGAAACGCGCTATTCAGCAGCAAATTGAAAACCGATTGGCTCAGCAAATCCTTTCCGGTGAGCTGATTCCTGGAAAAACAATCAAGCTGGAAGTCAAAGACGACCGCATTGTGGCTGTGCAGTAAGTCACTCAACGTAAAAAACGAGCCCATTTGGGCTCGTTTTTGTTTGTAAAACAGCCATTGCTGGCTGGGCTTTATTCTTTTTGCCTAGAAAGTGAGCGGTCAGAAAGTTTTTTCAGATTAGGGGTTGTCAGGCTCTGAGAACTCCCTATAATGCGCCTCCACTGACACGGCGAAGCGGCTTCGAAAGCGGTTTCACAACCCGGTAGTCAGTCAGACGAAAGCGAAAATAAACGCTTGACTCTGAAAGAGGAAAGCGTAATATACGCCACCTCGAGTTAGCAAGCGAAAGCGACTGACTCACTGCTCTTTAACAATTTATCAGACAATCTGTGTGGGCACTCGCAGGATTGATATCTCAGCATCTTCGGATGCAAACAAATATCAAGTCTTGAAGAGTGACTACTGATTTTATAAACAGTTTTAATTCTTTGAGCATCAAACACTTTTAAATTGAAGAGTTTGATCATGGCTCAGATTGAACGCTGGCGGCAGGCCTAACACATGCAAGTCGAGCGGTAGCACAGGGAGCTTGCTCCTGGGTGACGAGCGGCGGACGGGTGAGTAATGTCTGGGGATCTGCCTGATGGAGGGGGATAACTACTGGAAACGGTAGCTAATACCGCATAACGTCGCAAGACCAAAGAGGGGGACCTTCGGGCCTCTTGCCATCAGATGAACCCAGATGGGATTAGCTAGTAGGTGGGGTAATGGCTCACCTAGGCGACGATCCCTAGCTGGTCTGAGAGGATGACCAGCCACACTGGAACTGAGACACGGTCCAGACTCCTACGGGAGGCAGCAGTGGGGAATATTGCACAATGGGCGCAAGCCTGATGCAGCCATGCCGCGTGTATGAAGAAGGCCTTCGGGTTGTAAAGTACTTTCAGCGAGGAGGAAGGCATTAAGGTTAATAACCTTAGTGATTGACGTTACTCGCAGAAGAAGCACCGGCTAACTCCGTGCCAGCAGCCGCGGTAATACGGAGGGTGCAAGCGTTAATCGGAATTACTGGGCGTAAAGCGCACGCAGGCGGTTTGTTAAGTCGGATGTGAAATCCCCGGGCTCAACCTGGGAACTGCATTCGAAACTGGCAAGCTTGAGTCTTGTAGAGGGGGGTAGAATTCCAGGTGTAGCGGTGAAATGCGTAGAGATCTGGAGGAATACCGGTGGCGAAGGCGGCCCCCTGGACAAAGACTGACGCTCAGGTGCGAAAGCGTGGGGAGCAAACAGGATTAGATACCCTGGTAGTCCACGCCGTAAACGATGTCGACTTGGAGGTTGTGCCCTTGAGGCGTGGCTTCCGGAGCTAACGCGTTAAGTCGACCGCCTGGGGAGTACGGCCGCAAGGTTAAAACTCAAATGAATTGACGGGGGCCCGCACAAGCGGTGGAGCATGTGGTTTAATTCGATGCAACGCGAAGAACCTTACCTACTCTTGACATCCAGAGAACTTTCCAGAGATGGATTGGTGCCTTCGGGAACTCTGAGACAGGTGCTGCATGGCTGTCGTCAGCTCGTGTTGTGAAATGTTGGGTTAAGTCCCGCAACGAGCGCAACCCTTATCCTTTGTTGCCAGCGGTTCGGCCGGGAACTCAAAGGAGACTGCCAGTGATAAACTGGAGGAAGGTGGGGATGACGTCAAGTCATCATGGCCCTTACGAGTAGGGCTACACACGTGCTACAATGGCGCATACAAAGAGAAGCGACCTCGCGAGAGCAAGCGGACCTCATAAAGTGCGTCGTAGTCCGGATTGGAGTCTGCAACTCGACTCCATGAAGTCGGAATCGCTAGTAATCGTAGATCAGAATGCTACGGTGAATACGTTCCCGGGCCTTGTACACACCGCCCGTCACACCATGGGAGTGGGTTGCAAAAGAAGTAGGTAGCTTAACCTTCGGGAGGGCGCTTACCACTTTGTGATTCATGACTGGGGTGAAGTCGTAACAAGGTAACCGTAGGGGAACCTGCGGTTGGATCACCTCCTTACCTAATAGATACAACCCGCGTAGTGCTCACACAGATTGTCTGATAGAAAACGAGCAGTAAAACCTTATAGGCTTGTAGCTCAGGTGGTTAGAGCGCACCCCTGATAAGGGTGAGGTCGGTGGTTCAAGTCCACTCAGGCCTACCAAATTCTCCGCTATCCTGCGTTACAGCACCACTCACATACAAAAGTATGCTTCGTGGCGCTGCGCCTTGACCAGCGATGAATTCATGGTAATCGAAGGTTTTACGAAATCGATGGGGCTATAGCTCAGCTGGGAGAGCGCCTGCCTTGCACGCAGGAGGTCAGCGGTTCGATCCCGCTTAGCTCCACCATCATTTCATGCGCCAAAACTTACTTCAGAGTGTACCGGTGACGGTGTACTGCGAAGTATTTGCTCTTTAACAATCCGGAACAAGCTGAAAATTGAAACGACATGTCGTCTCATTCTTCCGTAATAAAGAATGAGGTTAAGACATGTTCGAGTCTCTCAAATTTTCACAACAGCGATTGTGTCTTACGAGACATCTTCGGGTTGTGAGGTTAAGCGACTAAGCGTACACGGTGGATGCCCTGGCAGTCAGAGGCGATGAAGGACGTGCTAATCTGCGATAAGCGTCGGTAAGGTGATATGAACCGTTATAGCCGGCGATTTCCGAATGGGGAAACCCAGTGTGATTCGTCACACTATCATTACGTGAATACATAGCGTAATGAAGCGAACCGGGGGAACTGAAACATCTAAGTACCCCGAGGAAAAGAAATCAACCGAGATTCCCCCAGTAGCGGCGAGCGAACGGGGAGCAGCCCAGAACCTGAATCAGTTTGTGTGTTAGTGGAAGCGTCTGGAAAGTCGCAGGGTACAGGGTGATACTCCCGTACACTAAAATGCACATACTGTGAGTTCGAAGAGTAGGGCGGGACACGTGGTATCCTGTCTGAATATGGGGGGACCATCCTCCAAGGCTAAATACTCCTGACTGACCGATAGTGAACCAGTACCGTGAGGGAAAGGCGAAAAGAACCCCGGCGAGGGGAGTGAAAAAGAACCTGAAACCGTGTACGTACAAGCAGTGGGAGCCTCATTTATGGGGTGACTGCGTACCTTTTGTATAATGGGTCAGCGACTTATATTCTGTAGCAAGGTTAACCGTATAGGGGAGCCGCAGGGAAACCGAGTCTTAACTGGGCGTTAAGTTGCAGGGTATAGACCCGAAACCCGGTGATCTAGCCATGGGCAGGTTGAAGGTTGGGTAACACTAACTGGAGGACCGAACCGACTAATGTTGAAAAATTAGCGGATGACTTGTGGCTGGGGGTGAAAGGCCAATCAAACCGGGAGATAGCTGGTTCTCCCCGAAAGCTATTTAGGTAGCGCCTCGTGAACTCATCTTCGGGGGTAGAGCACTGTTTCGGCTAGGGGGCCATCCCGGCTTACCAACCCGATGCAAACTACGAATACCGAAGAATGTTATCACGGGAGACACACGGCGGGTGCTAACGTCCGTCGTGAAGAGGGAAACAACCCAGACCGCCAGCTAAGGTCCCAAAGTCATGGTTAAGTGGGAAACGATGTGGGAAGGCACAGACAGCCAGGATGTTGGCTTAGAAGCAGCCATCATTTAAAGAAAGCGTAATAGCTCACTGGTCGAGTCGGCCTGCGCGGAAGATGTAACGGGGCTAAACCATGCACCGAAGCTGCGGCAGCGACACTATGTGTTGTTGGGTAGGGGAGCGTTCTGTAAGCCGTCGAAGGTGAACTGTGAGGTTTGCTGGAGGTATCAGAAGTGCGAATGCTGACATAAGTAACGATAAAGCGGGTGAAAAGCCCGCTCGCCGGAAGACCAAGGGTTCCTGTCCAACGTTAATCGGGGCAGGGTGAGTCGACCCCTAAGGCGAGGCCGAAAGGCGTAGTCGATGGGAAACAGGTTAATATTCCTGTACTCGGTGTTACTGCGAAGGGGGGACGGAGAAGGCTATGTTAGCCGGGCGACGGTTGTCCCGGTTTAAGCATGTAGGCGGAGCGTTTAGGTAAATCCGGACGCTTATCAAACGCTGAGGTGTGATGACGAGGCACTACGGTGCTGAAGTAACAAATGCCCTGCTTCCAGGAAAAGCCTCTAAGCATCAGGTAACATTGAATCGTACCCCAAACCGACACAGGTGGTCAGGTAGAGAATACCAAGGCGCTTGAGAGAACTCGGGTGAAGGAACTAGGCAAAATGGTGCCGTAACTTCGGGAGAAGGCACGCTGTCATCAGGTGAAGCCCCTCGCGGGTGGAGCTGAAGGCAGTCGAAGATACCAGCTGGCTGCAACTGTTTATTAAAAACACAGCACTGTGCAAACACGAAAGTGGACGTATACGGTGTGACGCCTGCCCGGTGCCGGAAGGTTAATTGATGGGGTTATCCGCAAGGAGAAGCTCTTGATCGAAGCCCCGGTAAACGGCGGCCGTAACTATAACGGTCCTAAGGTAGCGAAATTCCTTGTCGGGTAAGTTCCGACCTGCACGAATGGCGTAATGATGGCCAGGCTGTCTCCACCCGAGACTCAGTGAAATTGAAATCGCTGTGAAGATGCAGTGTACCCGCGGCAAGACGGAAAGACCCCGTGAACCTTTACTATAGCTTGACACTGAACATTGAGCCTTGATGTGTAGGATAGGTGGGAGGCTTTGAAGCGTGGACGCCAGTCTGCGTGGAGCCAACCTTGAAATACCACCCTTTAATGTTTGATGTTCTAACGTAGACCCGTGATCCGGGTTGCGGACAGTGTCTGGTGGGTAGTTTGACTGGGGCGGTCTCCTCCTAAAGCGTAACGGAGGAGCACGAAGGTTAGCTAATCACGGTCGGACATCGTGAGGTTAGTGCAAAGGCATAAGCTAGCTTGACTGCGAGAGTGACGGCTCGAGCAGGTGCGAAAGCAGGTCTTAGTGATCCGGTGGTTCTGAATGGAAGGGCCATCGCTCAACGGATAAAAGGTACTCCGGGGATAACAGGCTGATACCGCCCAAGAGTTCATATCGACGGCGGTGTTTGGCACCTCGATGTCGGCTCATCACATCCTGGGGCTGAAGTAGGTCCCAAGGGTATGGCTGTTCGCCATTTAAAGTGGTACGCGAGCTGGGTTTAGAACGTCGTGAGACAGTTCGGTCCCTATCTGCCGTGGGCGCTGGAGAATTGAGGGGGGCTGCTCCTAGTACGAGAGGACCGGAGTGGACGCATCACTGGTGTTCGGGTTGTCATGCCAATGGCATTGCCCGGTAGCTAAATGCGGAAAAGATAAGCGCTGAAAGCATCTAAGCGCGAAACTTGCCCCGAGATGAGTTCTCCCTGACCCTTTAAGGGTCCTGAAGGAACGTTGAAGACTACGACGTTGATAGGCTGGGTGTGTAAGCGTAGCGATACGTTGAGCTAACCAGTACTAATGATCCGTGAGGCTTAACCTTACAACACCGAAGGTGTTTTAGAGACGAAAGATTTTCAGCTTAGTTCAGGATTAGATTGATGGTTATATGGAAATATAACGGTCAATAACAGAATTTGCCTGGCGGCCGTAGCGCGGTGGTCCCACCTGACCCCATGCCGAACTCAGAAGTGAAACGCCGTAGCGCCGATGGTAGTGTGGGGTCTCCCCATGCGAGAGTAGGGAACTGCCAGGCATCAAATAAAACAGAAAACCTCAGCCTGATGGCTGGGGTTTTTTGTTTATGTGGTATCAGGATATTCTCTGCACGAGGATGGACATGCGACAAACGTGTCGGGAACACGTTTGAACGCCGCGTGCGGCGGCCCCGGAGGGGCGAGTATCAGGATGATACGCGTATTGTAGGGAACGGCCAGGCATCAAATCAGCATTAACCCCGACCGAAAGGCCGGGGTTTTTTGCTTTTTTAAAGCATACTTTTTCACAAAAATCTCCGCTTGCTCACAAAAGTTAATGTAACAACTCCGCAACAAGATACTTCACCTCACAAAATTTCTTTCTCCTGCTTTACTGGATCCTGGGTTATTAGACCCATTCAGGAAGACAGGAGAAGAAAATAAAATGATTGAAACAACAGGTGAATCAAATATTGTGCCGTCGGCGGCTGATACCCGTCGTCGCGTCTGGGCCATTGTGGCTGCTTCATCAGGGAATCTGGTTGAGTGGTTTGATTTTTATGTTTACTCGTTCTGCTCACTCTATTTTGCTCATATCTTTTTCCCAACGGGAAACACCACGACTCAGCTTCTGCAAACCGCCGGTGTCTTTGCCGCAGGTTTTTTGATGCGACCGATTGGAGGCTGGTTATTCGGGTATATTGCCGATAAGCATGGACGTAAAAACTCCATGCTTATCTCAGTGTGTATGATGTGTTTTGGATCGCTGGTCATTGCCTGCCTGCCTGGATACGCCACCATTGGCACATGGGCCCCTGCATTATTGCTTTTAGCACGCCTGTTCCAGGGGTTATCTGTTGGAGGGGAGTATGGCACCAGCGCAACTTACATGAGTGAGGTGGCGGTCGAAGGTCGTAAAGGGTTCTATGCCTCATTCCAGTACGTGACGCTCATTGGCGGGCAGCTGGCCGCGTTGTTTGTTGTGGTTGTTCTCCAGCAAGTGCTAAGTGATGAAGATTTGCGTAGTTGGGGATGGAGAATTCCCTTCGCGATTGGAGCCGTACTGGCGATAGTTGCTCTCTATCTTCGCCGTTCTCTGGATGAAACATCGGATAAAGCAAGCCGCGCGCACAAGGATGCCGGTACGCTTTCCGGGCTGTGGAAAAATAAAAAAGCCTTCATTATGGTGCTTGGTTTCACCGCCGGCGGCTCCCTGGCTTTCTATACCTTCACCACCTATATGCAGAAATATCTGGTGAATACTGCGGGGATGCATGCGAACACGGCCAGCGCGTTGATGACCTGTGCGCTGTTTATCTTCATGGTACTTCAGCCGTTTTTCGGTGCACTGTCGGATAAAATTGGTCGTCGAAGTTCTATGCTTTGTTTTGGCGGACTGGCAGCGGTGCTGACTGTGCCTATTTTGACGGCACTGCAGAATGTTAGCTCACCTTATGCGGCCTTTGCTCTGGTGATGGCGGCGATGCTAATTGTCAGTTTTTACACTTCAATCAGCGGCATCCTTAAGGCAGAAATGTTCCCGCCGGAAGTCCGTGCGCTAGGTGTAGGTCTGTCTTATGCCGTTGCAAATGCCTTGTTTGGTGGCTCGGCAGAATATGTCGCCTTATCGCTGAAATCGATGGGCAGCGAAACGACCTTCTTCTGGTATGTCTCTGCGATGGGGGCGCTGGCATTTGCTGTTTCTCTGTTGCTGCACCGTAAAGGCAAAGGGATCAAGCTCTAGAAAGAAAAAGCCCTGCAGTGCAGGGCTTAAACGTTTAGAGAATACGGCTTATTAGTCGGTCGATACGGATACGGCGCAGGCGGCGAATCAGCTTGCGAACTTTCACCGGATATTCGGCGATGCTTTGCAGATCGCGATAATGCTTAACAGCCGTCGTATGGGTGCGGATAAGCTCCAGCTCCTTGGTGCGAATGCCTTCAAGCTCTCTTTTGGGATCGTGAATCAGCAGAGCATTTTCCAGATCCAGGCGCCACGCGCGCGGATTAAGGTTATTCCCGGTCAGCAGCATCCACTCGTTGTCCACCCACATGCCTTTCAGGTGGTAACTGTTATCCCCATCTTTCCACAAACGCACAATCAACTGCCCGGTATTCACATAATATTGCAGGCGGCTCAGGAAGCGGCGCAGGTTAATTTCATAGAGATAAGGTAGCGCGCCAATAATCTTGAACGGCTGATCTTCCGGAATATAAAAATCATTCGCTGTCTTATCGCCAACGATAATCTCAACCTGTTTACCGTCCCGCAGCAGCTGTATGATATTGCGGACCAGGACAGCTGGCAGGTTGAAGTATGGCGTGCAGATAGTCAGCTTCTGCTCTGCGCAAGGCATAAGATGGAAGATGGTTTTATTCAGCAGGCTGGATTTTCCCAGACCGACCAGCGGCGTAACCGAGAGCTGATCGTTATCTGCATCACCGTGGAAGATAAAGCTAGCGTCACGCAATTCCTGGCGGAAGAGACGGATATCGTTTTTGATTTCTGGGCTTTTTACGCGCTCAGCGACATCTAAGCGATGAACCGCCCGGCCATTTATCAAATTCTGGTTAACCCAGCCATGCATGATATCTGCCAGGGCGCGATTGCGAATGATTTGATAGCGGTCATAGCGATATTTATCGTGCTGATGCAGGTAAACATCGTTGAGGCTGGCTCCGCTATAGATGACGCTGTCATCAATAATAAAGCCTTTGAAATGCAGCACGCCAAGGGCTTCGCGAGTATTGACGGGAACGCCATAGACAGGAACATTCACGTCGGGGAACTGCTCGGCCATGCGGTGATACCAGTCCGCATTGGTGTTGGACGCGGCAACACCAATACGTCCGCGCTGGGCACGGTGCCAGTCAACCAGCACGGAAACATCTAAATCTGGCCGCTGCTGTTTGGCTTGATAAAGCGCGGACAGAATTCCTTTGCCGCCGTCATCCTGTTCAAGATACAACGCAATAATACAAATACGCTGCGTTGCGCTGGCGATTTTTTTCAACAGCGTTTCGCGGAAATCCGCAGGGGAGAACAGGGTTTCTACATCATCAACTGATTGAGAAAGCTTCGGTAACTGGGCAAGGTGTTGTTGATGTTTATTACGCTTAAATTTAGACAACATCACAGTGCTTATCTTCTCTCTTCATTGGATGGCCTTCTGCAAAATCCAGACGTCAGAACTTGCTGATAATACCACTACTACTGCGCAAAGTGAGTATGTTTTCCAGTACCTTACTCACGAATCTGCGCTTTTGCTCAACGGAAGCGTCAGACTTACAATGCCGTCTTCCAGCTGAATATCGACGCTGAAACCCAGTTTACGGGCCAGGGTAATCATGCCCTGATTGTTCGGCATCGTTATGCCATTCAGCCGTTGAAGGCCATGCTCTCTGGTGTAATCGATGAGCTTAGTCAGTAAGCGTCGGCCGAGTCCGAGGCCTTTTAAGTCGGAGCGAACCAGCACGGCGAACTCGGCATCAACGTTGTCAGGGTCTGAAATGGCGCGTGTGACGCCGAGGATCTCATCGTTGTCTTTTATTCTTCTGACTGCAACGAACGCCATTTCTCGATCGTAGTCGATCTGCGTCATATTGGCTAAATCTTCGTGGGTAAATTCATTGATCTCGCTGAAATAGCGATAGTAGAGATCCTCTTTTGTTACCTGGGCAATAAAACGCTGCAGCTGAGGTTCGTCCTCGGGCAGGATCGGCCGGAACAGGCAGCGGTCACCGTTCTTAAGCTGCACCAGCTCTTCAAGCTGATGAGGATAAGGACGCACGGCCAGCCTGGCATCAGCATCCCCCGTAAATTCGGCCAATTCCAGAGTGACGTCGAGCAGGGTGAATTCACTGCCGGATGCCAGTAGAGGGTGAATATCGAGTCTGACAATCTCGGGGCAATCAACTATCAGGTTAGAGACTTGCACCAGAACTTCGCTGATCCCGGCGATATCCAGCGGGCGTAATGCGCTCCGGCTACGGATCTTGCCGCTTTTGATCGCCTGAATGACAAGGTATCGGGCCAGGTTCATGTTTAGCGGGGGGAGGGCTACCGCCGCCTGCCTTTCAGGTCGCCACTCTACGCCGCCTTCGCCCAGCATGATCAATGGACCAAATACCGGATCGTGCTCAACGACGACTCTTAGTTCCTGTGCGCCTGCGCGGTTTGCCATGCTTTGCACCAGCAGGCCGTGAATACGAGCCTGGGGCCAGGCCATTTTTACACGGTCGATGATGGCTTCGGCGGCCTGTTGTACTTCACTGGCCGTTCTCAAATAGAGCATAACGCCCTGAACTTCCGACTTGTGGGGAATATCCGGAGAACGAAGCTTTAATGCGACGGGATAACCAATTTGCTCTGCGATATGCACCGCTTCTGCACTGTCTCCAGCAATCCATGTCGACAGGGTCGTTAAGCCATAAGCTTCAAGTACCGGCCTGACTTCATGGGTATCCAGCGTCGTGGCTCCCTGATGCAAGGCCTGCTGAATCAGATGGTGGGCGTCGCTAGTGTTTGCCGTCAGGTTAGCCGGCAGGGCCGGCGTTTCGCGCAATTGCTTCTGGTTACGGCGATACTCGACCATGTGCATAAACGCCGTGACCGCACCCTCTGGCGTTCTGTACGTCGGAATACCGGCATCGCTAAACAGGCGTCTGGCTTCCTGGGAGGAATACTCTCCGCACCAGTTGGTGACAATGGTGAGATATTTGCCACGAGGATGCCGCTGCAGAAGATCGATCAGGGCAAGAGCGCTTGCGGTTCCTGGGGCGGCGGCACTGGGGGAATGGATAACCATTAAGGCATCAAAATCATGGCTATCCAGCAATTTCTCTATGGCCAGCAGGTACCGGCCAGGCGTCGCGTCATCCCTTAGATCTATCGGGTTTCCTGCCTCAACGCCAGGAGGAAGCACGCCCGCAAGAGCCTGCAGAGTTTCTTCACTTAACGTCGCTAGTTTGCCATTACGTATCCAAAGCTCATCAAGGGCCAGCGCCGCAGGTGCCGCGCCGTTGCTGACAATCATCAGTCGCTCACCGCGCAGAGGTCGCATGTGGCTAAGGGTTTCTACGGCGGAAAAGAGCTCATGCGTATCCTGGACCCGAAGTAAACCTGCTCGTTGTATC
Organism: Enterobacter sp. TMH.L2; assembly: GCF_050847315.1. Classification (NCBI taxonomy): domain Bacteria; kingdom Pseudomonadati; phylum Pseudomonadota; class Gammaproteobacteria; order Enterobacterales; family Enterobacteriaceae; genus Enterobacter; species Enterobacter sp. TMH.L2. Next base: position 972,393 of record NZ_CP193791.1, read on the forward strand.
GCCGCGTCCCAGGCGGCATCCAGGCCCGGATGGGTTTTCAGTAGCGTTTGTGCTTTGCTGCTGCGCCCGCTTTTGATGACCAGAATCGGCTTGTTACGTGAGGCGCTTCTTGCGGCGGAAACAAAGCGTCGGGCATCGCTCAGATGTTCAAGATACAGCAGGATGGCGCTGGTTTTCGTATCCCTGGCCAGATAATCAAGCAGTTCATCCACGTCGATATCCAGGCTATCGCCAAGCGCAATAAACCAGGAAAAGCCCATCTCGCGCTGCTGTGCCCAGTCCAGAATGGTGTTGGACACTGCGGCAGACTGAGAAATAAACGCCAGTTTGCCTTTTTGGATGGGGACTGGAGAAAAGCTGGCATTAAGCCCCTGCCAGGGAGCCAGCAGGCCAAGGCTGTTTGGGCCAAGCAGGCGAATTTGCCAGCGAGCGGCACAGGCCAGCAATTCGGGTAATTGCTCGGGTGGGGCAGATAAAATAATGCAGGCCTTGCAGCCTTTATTACCCAGGGCTTCCAGTAGCGTAAGATTTCGCCGGGAATGCGTACAAACAATAGCGAGGTCAGGAGCCAGCGGCAGGCTGGCAATATCCGGCCAGGTAAGCACTCCGCACACGGCTTTGTGAGTCGGCGTTACCGGCATTACCGGACCATTGAAGCCGCCAGCAAGCAAGTTGCGCATCATTAAATAACCGGCGCGGTCGGCTTTTGCCGAAGCGCCGATAACGGCAATGGATTTTGGACGCAGCAGCGCTTCCAGGCCTCGTTGACTCACGACGCTCTCCCCTGAGTGATGTTCAGGAGAGTCTAAACGTTTTCTTCCACTTCTGCTGTGACGCTGCCCTGATGATGGGGTTTCCCCGCCAGATAGCGCTCGCGGAAAAGAGTGAAATGCTGGGTTAATCCTTTGGACGCTACTACATCTCCCGCCAGTTCTAGCAGGGCTGCGGCGACTTCCGCGGTGCAATACTGGCCGTCCGCATGGGCCTCGCGCAGGCGATAAGCTGAGGTAATACTTAAATCTACGGAAATTATCGGCAGCGCATCGAGATAAGGGCTTTTACGGAACATTTTACGTGCTTCAGTCCACGTGCCATCAAGCATGATAAATAGCGGTGGCTTACCGGTGGTTGGTGGCGTGGTCAGTACCTCGCGACTTGCATCGGCATAAGAGGCGGGAAAAACTACCATTGGCTGGTAATCCGGGTTAGCGACAAGATCCAGCAGCGCCTGAGGGGGCTCCGTGCGCGACCATTGAAATGCCTCCGTTTCCGGCAAAATATCGGCAATAAGCCGCCCGGTGTTACTCGGCTTCATCGGTTCGGTGTCAAACATCACCAGGCAAAAGCGACTGCGGGCATGTTGTGGCTTAAGCGTCTCACACAGGCAATTTTTCAACGGCAGCAGGCAGCGCTGGCAGCGACGAACGCGATTACCACGGGCGAGAAAGGGACGAGTTGCGCGAGCAAGGCGGGCTGCACGAAGGCGAAGAACGGCGTTTTCGGTCATTAATGAAGGATGTCTGGCTAAAAACGCCATTCTACCGTAGATAGAGAAAGGGGGCTTAAAAAATGCCCCCTTATAATCAGATATTTTCGTCCAGCCAGCTATCAAACGGGGCTTTAGGCATGGCGCCATTCAGCATATCGACGACCTGGCCATTTTTGAAAATCATAATGGTCGGGATGCTTCTGATGCGAAAACGTGCGCTCAGTTCCTGCTCCGCTTCGGTGTTCACCTTCACAAAGCGAACTTTACCGCTGCGTTCTTCGGCAACATCTTCAAAAATAGGGGCGAAGTTCACGCACGGGCCGCACCACGGCGCCCAAAAATCAACCACAACCGGCAGCTCATCTTTCAGGAGTTTATCCAGCGTCGCCGTCGTGGCGTTAACGACTTCACCGTCAAACAGTTCATGGCCGCAGCGACCGCATTTTGCACCGTCATCGATACGGTCGTCAGGAATGCGGTTAATGGCCTGGCAGTCGGCACAAACGGTATTCATAACTAACCTCAAAGAGAATGATTGAAATCGGTGCCATGCACCATGGATGTTTCAAATATGTTACATATTATCGGCGAAGATGGGGAGGCCAACAAAGTGATTTATTCGATGAGTACAATAGTTTTTAGCTTTTAAGCAAAGTTAATGGCTAACCCATGGCACATCAGGTAATCTGCGCGCTTCGCGCTCAGCCAGGTGGAGGAACAATGAACGACGAATTTAAAGGTAAAAGCGGCAAGGTCAAAGTGATGTATGTCCGCAGTGACGACGAAAGCGAACAGCGCAGCCAAAACCCGCGTACCGGGAAAGGCGGTGGGCGTCCTGCCGGTGCGTCACGTGGTGAAGGCGGCGGTCGCCGTCAGTCTCGTCACGATGATAAACCTCGCGGCGGGCGCGATCGTAATGAACGTAGTGACAGAGGCGATCGCGGTGAAGCGGCCTCGCCATGGCGTACGGTTTCCCGTGCCCCGGTAGACTCTTCGCTGTCGGCATCAGACAATGAAGGTACAACTAAACATATCGTTGATCCGGAAGTGATTCGTCGCCAGCGCGCCGAAGAAGCCCGTGTGTACGGTGAGAATGCTTGTCAGGCGCTGTTCCAGAGCCGCCCGGAAAGCATCGTGCGCGCCTGGTTTATCCAGAGCGTTACGCCTCGTTTTAAAGAAGCGCTGCGCTGGATGGCGGCAAATCGCAAGGCTTACCACGTGGTGGATGACGCTGAGCTGACAAAAGCCTCAGGCACGGAACACCACGGCGGCGTTTGCTTCATTATTAAAAAACGCAGCGGCATCAGCGTGCAGACCTGGCTGAACAAAGCCGGGGAAGAAGACTGCGTGCTGGCACTGGAGGATGTGGGCAACCCACATAACCTGGGCGGGATCATGCGCAGCTGCGCACACTTCGGCGTGAAAGGTTTGCTGATTCAGGATGCTTCTCTGCTGGAATCCGGTGCGGCGATTCGTACCGCAGAAGGCGGGGCCGAGCACGTGGTGGCGATCAGCGGCGAGACGTTTGGCGATGGGCTGGAAGCTTTCCGTAAAGCGGGCTACACCATCGTGACAACCTCAAGCCACCAGGGCACCCCGCTGTATAAAGCTGAGCTGCCTAAGAAAATGGTGCTGGTGCTGGGCCAGGAGCGCGATGGCGTTTCCGACACGACTTTTGAAAACGCAGATATGAGCGTAGCCATTGAAGGTACAGGTAATGTTGAAAGCCTCAACGTATCGGTAGCGACCGGCGTGCTGCTGGGCGAATGGTGGCGCCAGAACAAGGCCTAAGGCCTTCTCCAGCTATAAAAAAACCAGCGTAATTGCTGGTTTTTTTTCGCCCCGATTTTAGCCATTGTCCTGTGGCAGCTGCGGCACCCAATCAATGGGCTGTTCTCCGCGCCCGGCCAGATACTCATTCGCCTTCACAAAATGCCCGCAGCCCAGAAAACCACGATGCGCAGAAAGCGGGGAAGGGTGCGGTGCGGTCAGGACATGGTGGCGCAGACGATCGATAATGCTGCCTTTGCGTTGGGCATGAGCACCCCACAGCAGGAACACCACCCCTTCACGGTGTTCATTAATGAGGGCGATAACCTTGTCGGTAAACGTCTCCCAACCAAAATTGGCGTGGGAATGCGCTTTACTCGCTTCGACGGTAAGTACCGTATTGAGCAGCAACACGCCCTGCCGAGCCCAGCTTTCAAGGTAGCCGTGCGTAGGGCGGGTGAAGCCTGGGACAGAAGCCTCAAGCTCTTTATACATATTGACCAGCGAAGGCGGGGGAGCGATTCCTGGACGGACGGAGAAAGAGAGTCCGTGCGCCTGGCCTGGTCCATGATAAGGATCCTGCCCCAGAATCACGACTTTGACATCGCCCAGCTCGGTAAAGCGAAAAGCGTTGAAAACATCCTTTTGCGGAGGGTAAACGGTCACGCCCGCTGCGCGCTCTGCCGAGACGGCGCTGAGCGTATTGATAAAGTAGGGCTGCTGTTTCTCTTCTGCCAGCACGTCGTGCCAGGTGAGGTGGGTCGTCATCTCGCTCTCCCGCGAATCTGTATTGCCCGATAGCTTAACTGCTTCTTCCTTCTGAGCAAAATAGTGCGTGGCATCAATGAGCTACAGTGATAAATAAAGTTGAAAATTTACAAAAGTTTTAGCATGGCGCTGACCGTCTAAGTTGATGTAAAACAAATAAAACCAGCTAAAGCCATTTTTAGTGTGTGGATTTAATTGATTTAGGTCAAAGAATCACGCCTGGTGGACTGATATAAGAACAACAAAGCAACAAAGGTTTTACCAATGAGCCAGAGCGCTGGCCCAAAGAATCAGCACATTACCCTGAGGGAGAAATAAAATGATTACTGGTATCCAAATTACAAAAGCGGCAAACGACGAACTTCTGAACTCTTTCTGGCTGCTCGACAGTGAAAAAGGAGAAGCTCGCTGCGTGTGCGCGAAAGCAGGTTTTGCGGAAGATGAAGTGGTTGCGGTCAGTAAACTGGGCCAGTTTGAATACCGTGAAATTCCAATGGAAGTGAAACCGGAAGTTCGCGTTGAAGGTGGGCAGCATCTGAACGTTAACGTTCTGCGTCGTGAAACGCTGGAAGATGCGGTTAAGCATCCGGAAAAATATCCGCAGCTGACCATCCGTGTTTCCGGCTACGCGGTGCGCTTTAACTCCCTGACTCCGGAACAGCAGCGCGATGTGATTACCCGTACTTTTACTGAAAGCCTGTAATTCAGTTCCTGCCGTTGAGAATAAAGAGCGCCTTCTGGCGCTCTTTCACGTTAATAGAATGCATAGTAAACCCGCATCAGCACCCGGTACAGGTTCCCTAAATTTCCTGGGGCTGCCAGCACTACGCTCATTTCTTCGATGTCACTATCTTCGCCGTATACGACAGGGCAGGAATGCCGTAAAGAATGATTGTTTGCAGGAAAACGCAGTACCCGGGCAATAAAAAACGCCGGGATTATCCCGGCGTTCATGTTATTCGTCGACTTTTGGCGACTCTGTCGTGGTAGCTGCCGTTGGTTTACGGCGCTTACCGATGTTTTTCTGATCGCGATGGCGCACTTTAACGCGCGGCTTCTCTTTGTCTTTCTCTTTCTTCTTCTCTTCGCGCTTAGCCAGCACTTTTTTGGATGGCTTACCGGTCAGCTTTTCGCTTGGCGCACGCGTCGTTGGGCGCAGTTCGTCGATAACGCGGGATTTCAGAGGCTCTTTCATGTAGCGGGTAATTTTACCCAGCAGCAGATGATCGTGCGCCTCAACCAGCGAAATCGCGGTTCCTTTCATGCCTGCGCGACCGGTACGACCAATACGGTGCAGATAGATATCCGCGGTACGTGGCAGGTCAAAGTTGAATACGTGGCTAACGTCAGGGATATCGATCCCACGGGCAGCAACATCGGTCGCAACCAGAACGTTTACGCGACCATCGGTCAGGCGCTTGATGGCCTCGTTACGCTTGGCCTGTACCATTTCGCCTTCGAGATAGCAGGTGTTGATGCCCGCTTCACGCAGCCAGGCAACCAGCTCATGCACACGCTCGCGCTTACGCACAAAGACGATAGAGCGGGTGGTATCCGGCTGGTTCAGCAAATGAACGAGTAACTTCGTTTTGTGCTCAACGTCATCGGCGCGATAGTACCACTGATGGATCTTCTTGCGCTCACGCGTGGATGGCGTGGCGGAAACTTCAACCGGATCTTCCAGCAGGCGTTCAGCAAAATCTTTAACCGCGTTGCCTTCCAGGGTAGCGGAGAACAGCATGGTTTGCTTGCGCCAGCGGGTTTCCGCGGCAATGGTTTCAATATCTTGCGCGAAGCCCATGTCCAGCATGCGATCTGCTTCATCAAGGATCAGCGTTTCAACCGCGCGGCAGTCGAAGTTCTCTTCCTTTATGTATTGCAGCAGTCGGCCGGTGGTAGCGACCACAATATCCTGATTCTCGCTGAAAACTTCAGCGTGGTTCATATACGCTACGCCGCCGGTGATGGTGGCGATATCCAGATGGGTATGTTTTGCCAGTTCACGCGCGTGGTCGGCGACCTGCATAGCGAGTTCACGGGTTGGCGTGACGATCAGAATACGCGGCGGGCCAGATTTCTTACGAGGAAAGTCGACCAGATGCTGTAGCGCTGGCAGCAGGTAAGCTGCGGTTTTACCGGTACCCGTCGGTGCTGAACCCAGCACGTCGCGTCCTTCAAGTGCAGGAGGAATGGCCGCAGCCTGGATGGCAGTCGGGCGAGTAAAGCCTTTCTCCTGGAGCGCGTCCAAAAGGCTTTCATCAAGTTCGAGTTCGGAAAAAGTGCTTACAGTCATGGTCTACCTCTGTTTGGGACGCCGATTATAGACATAATGACCGCGATCTTCATCTGTTTGTGTCTTTCCGTAGATGTCCGTTTCACTTATGCTACGGCGGTTTCTTTGCAAGGTAGATAAGATGTCGGATCAAAAAGCGGTATTACGTCGGGATGGTTTCACCTTCAAACAGTTCTTTGTGGCGCACGATCGCTGCGCCATGAAGGTGGGAACAGATGGGACGCTGCTCGGTGCATGGGTGCCGGTAGTTAATGTCAAAAGCGTCCTGGATATTGGCACCGGCAGCGGTTTGCTGGCGTTGATGCTCGCCCAGAGAACCGCTGATGACGTCACGATTGAAGCCGTGGAGCTGGATCCTGTTGCTGCAGAACAGGCGGCAGAAAACGCCAAAGGCTGCCGCTGGGCTTCGCGTATTCACGTTCACTGCGCGGACATCCGCGAGTGGGCGCAGCAGGCTACTCAGCGCTACTCCTTAATTGTCAGTAATCCGCCTTTCTTTGAGCAGGGCAGTAACTGCGCATCACCAGAACGAGCTCAGGCACGTTATACCACGACGCTGGATCATCAGGCCTTGCTCAGCAGCGCTGAACAACTGATCACCGAAGACGGTTTCTTCTGCGTGATTATGCCGGAAACTGCCGGGACGGCATTCAGCGAGCTGGCGAAATCACAGGGTTGGCATGTTCGTTACCGTACCGATGTGGCCGACAATGAAACTCGCCTGCCGCATCGGGTGATGCTCGCGCTTTCTCCTACGGGCGGAGAATACTACAACGACCGCCTGGTGATCCGGGGGCCAGACCAAACCTATTCTGAAGGCTATTGCAGCCTGACCCAGGACTTCTACCTGTTTATGTAGAGCGGGGAAAGCACGCTTGGGCCGGATTCAGCGAGCTGATCCGGATAATCGAGCGTGTAGTGCAGGCCCCGGCTCTCTTTACGCTGCATGGCGCAGCGCACAATGAGTTCGGCAACCTGCACCAGGTTTCTAAGCTCAAGCAAATTGTTTGAAACGCGGAAGTTGGCATAGTACTCATCAATCTCTTGCTGCAGCATGGTAATTCTTCGCAGCGCCCGCTCCAGCCGACGAGTGGTGCGAACGATCCCAACGTAGTCCCACATAAAGAGCCGCAGCTCATGCCAGTTATGCTGGATAACAACCTGTTCGTCTGGATTATCCACACGGCTGTCATCCCAGTCGGGCAGATTTTTACTTTCGCGCGCATACGGCAGTCGCTTCAGAATATCTTCTGCGGCAGACCAGCCATAAACCAGGCATTCGAGCAGAGAGTTTGAGGCCATTCGGTTAGCGCCGTGCAGGCCGGTATACGTCACTTCGCCAATGGCATACAGCCCGTCCACGTCGGTGCGCCCATGTTCATCTACCATCACGCCACCGCAGGTATAATGCGCGGCAGGGACTACGGGAACCGGATCTTTGGTTAAATCAATGCCTAGCCCAAGCAGCTTCTCATAAATAGTGGGGAAGTGCTGGCGAACAAACGCCTCTGGCTTATGGCTGATATCCAGATACATGCAGTCTGCGCCCAGGCGTTTCATTTCGTGATCGATAGCCCTGGCGACGATATCACGTGGCGCAAGCTCGGCACGTTCATCAAACTCCGGCATGAAGCGTGAACCATCCGGACGCTTCAGGTATGCACCTTCGCCGCGCAATGCTTCGGTAAGCAGGAAGTTTCGGGCCTGAGGATGGAACAGCGCCGTAGGGTGAAACTGGTTGAATTCAAGATTGGCGACCCGGCAGCCTGCACGCCATGCCATAGCGATACCGTCACCGGAGGCGATATCCGGGTTTGTCGTGTACTGGTAGACTTTTGAAGCGCCACCGGTGGCTAAAACGACAGATTTCGCACGGCAGGTTTCGACCTTTTCAAGGTTCCGGTTCCAGACCCAGGCACCGACGACGCGCCTTGTGCCCGGCAGGCCAATTTTGTCCGAAATAATTAGGTCTACGGCGTTGCTGCGCTCGATCACCCGGATATTGGGGTGATTGAGGGCTTTGCCGACTAGCGTGGTTTCAACTTCCTTCCCGGTGGCATCCGCCGAATGAAGAATTCGGCGATGGCTGTGGCCGCCTTCACGCGTCAAATGGTAGCTTTCTTCACCATTCGCCAGCGTGTGGGTATCGAACATGACGCCCTGATCAATCAGCCACTGGACGCAGTGCTTTGCATTGCTTGCCACAAATTCTACGGCGTCACGAACGCAAATTCCTGCCCCGGCTATCAGCGTATCGTCAATATGGGAAGCTATGCTGTCGGTTTCATCGAAAACGGCGGCAATTCCCCCCTGTGCATAAAAAGTTGAGCCTTCGTTAACTGGGCCTTTGCTTAGCACAATGACCTTGCTGGTTTGAGCCAGACGCAGCGCGAGAGAAAGGCCAGCAGCACCGCTACCGACAATTAATACGTCACAGATCAGATCGCTATTTTTGTTCATGGTGTTTAATTTACTAAACAATAGTGGCCCGAGCATAGCACCGGGTGGGACGCTGAACACGCTTTTTTTGTTTTAGTGTTGTGCAAACTAAACAGAGTCATCGGTAAAGTCATTGGGAGGGCTCGAGCAAACTGCGTAAATAAATCTCACTACGGAAGGATAAATGGCAGATTAGATGATGAAATACCCTGATTCATGAGATACTCTTCTCGCTAACTTTTTGAGCATTGATTCAGAAGAATCGGCGTTACCGTTTTGCGAAGCGGAATTTATAATGAAAAGATGCAATCCGCTAAACATGACAGAAAAACAAAGGCGTAACGGAACTTTGCTGGCCTCGGGCACTCAAACTCAAAGCTTGCTCAAAAATGCAGGGTTCGAGTGGCATTTCGATTACGCGTGGAAATTGGGTTTGGGGAGACATTACCTCGGATGAGCGAGCAGTTAACGGATCAGGTCCTCGTCGAACGGGTCCAAAAGGGAGATCAGAAATCATTTAACCTACTGGTGATACGCTACCAGCATAAGGTTGCGAGCCTGGTTTCCCGCTATGTACCTTCGGGAGATGTACCCGATGTGGTGCAGGAATCTTTTATTAAAGCTTATCGCGCGCTGGATTCATTCCGTGGCGATAGTGCGTTTTATACGTGGTTGTACCGCATCGCGGTCAACACGGCTAAAAATTATCTGGTTGCTCAGGGGCGGCGTCCGCCATCAAGTGATGTGGACGCCATTGACGCTGAAAACTACGAAAGTGGCAGCGCATTGAAAGAAATTTCGAACCCTGAGAACTTAATGTTGTCTGAAGAACTGAGACAAATAGTTTTCCGTACTATTGAGTCGCTCCCGGAAGATTTACGCATGGCAATTACGTTGCGGGAGTTGGATGGCCTGAGCTATGAAGAGATAGCCGACATCATGGATTGCCCGGTAGGTACTGTGCGTTCTCGTATTTTCCGCGCAAGGGAAGCTATTGATAATAAAGTTCAACCGCTTATCAGGCGTTGACGATAGCGGATTACTGGAAGGGTATTTAGGCATGCAGAAAGAACAACTTTCCGCTTTAATGGATGGCGAATCTCTCGACAGCGAGTTGCTTAATCGCCTGTCAAACGACAGTGAATTGCAGCAAAGCTGGGAGAGTTACCACCTTATCCGCGACACAATGCGCGGAGATACCAGCGAAGTGCTCCACTTTGATATTTCTGCCAACGTGATGGCGGCTATCGCAAATGAGCCTGTGCGTAACGTCGCGCCGCTCATTACCGAATCTCAGCCGCAGCCTCAGCAGTGGCAGAAAATGCCGTTCTGGCATAAGGTGCGTCCGTGGGCAAGCCAGCTTACCCAAATGGGCGTTGCCGCGTGCGTATCGCTTGCGGTTATCGTGGGTGTGCAGCACTATAATGGCCAGTCTGACAGCACCGCACAGCCGGAAACGCCGGTCTTTAACACTTTGCCGATGATGGGAAAAGCCAGTCCGGTAAGTCTGGGCGTACCGTCTGACACGACCGCCAGCAACAGCAGTCAGCAAGTACAGGAACAGCGTCGTCGTATTAACGCTATGCTGCAGGATTACGAATTGCAGCGTCGTTTACACTCCGAGCAGCTCCAGTTTGAACAGGCGCAAACCCAGCAGGCCGCTGTGCAAGTGCCAGGAAACCAAACTTTAGGAACGCAATCGCAGTAATGAAGCAACTTTGGTGTGCCCTGTCTCTCGTGGCAGGCAGCCTGTTGTTCACCTCCAGCGCCTCGGCGGACACTGTTTCGTCCGGGGCGTTGTTGCAGCAGATGAACCAGGCTAGTCAGTCACTCAATTATGAGCTGGCGTTTATCAATATCAGCAAACAAGGGATTGAGTCCCTTAGTTATCGCCATGCACGTCTTGATAATCGCCCGCTTGCGCAATTCCTGCAAATGGACGGCCCGCGCCGCGAAGTCGTTCAGCGCGGCAATGAAATCAGCTATTTTGAGCCTGGGCTCGAGCCATTCACGCTCACCGGGGACTACATCGTCGATTCTCTGCCTTCCATCGTTTATACCGACTTTAAGCGCCTGACGCCGTACTACGACTTTATTTCTGTCGGGCGTACGCGTATTGCCGACAGACTATGCGAGGTTATTCGCGTCGTTGCTCGGGACGGCACTCGCTATAACTACATTGTTTGGCTCGATACCGAAACCAAGCTGCCGCTTCGCGTTGATTTACTGGATCGCGACGGCGAAACGCTCGAACAGTTCCGGGTTGTGTCATTCTCTGTTGAAAATCAGGCGAGCGGGCTTCTGCAGAATTTAGCAAAAGCGACGTTGCCACCTCTGCTGTCCGTACCGGGTGCGGAAAAGGCCAGTTTTACATGGGCACCGACATGGCTGCCGCAAGGCTTTAGCGAAGTGTCGAGCAGCCGCCGGCCACTGCCAACCGTGGGCGTGCCTATCGAATCCCGACTTTATTCTGACGGGTTATTTAGTTTCTCGGTGAACATCAGCCAGGCCCCGTCTCAGGCAAGTAATGGCGAACAGCTTGTGCGGACCGGTCGCCGGACTATTAGCACAGAAATTCGTGATAAAACCGAAATTACCGTTGTAGGTGAGTTGCCTCCACAAACGGCGAAACGCATTGGCGATAGCGTGAAGTTTAACGGAGCGACGCAATGATTAAAGAATGGGCGACGGTCGTCTCCTGGCAAAATGGTGAAGCATTGCTGCACTGTGATGTTAAAGCCTCTTGCAGCAGCTGCGCTTCGCGCTCTGGATGTGGGACTCGTGTCCTAAACAAATTGGGGCCACAAACCAGCCATCTGCTGTCTGTGCCAAGCGAACAGCCGCTGGTTGCCGGGCAAAAAGTGGAGCTGGGCATTGCGGAAGGTAGCCTGCTAGGGTCCGCGCTGCTGGTGTACATGTCGCCGTTGGTCGGACTATTTTTGTGTTCAGGTCTTTTCCAGACGCTGTTTGGTACCAACCTGGCCGCTATGTGCGGAGCTTTGCTTGGTGGCGTAGGGGGCTTCCTGCTTGCTCGCGGTTTTTCCCAGCATTTCAGCCGTCGTGAGAGCTGGCAGCCGGTGATTCTAAGCGTTGCGCTTAGCCCGGATGCAGTGCGCGTCGATACGTCCGCGCCGCCGGCTGAAAATCAATAAATTCCCTTCAAATGACATCTCTTTGCACATCCTGCTTATGGCTTACCTAAGCTTGCAGGATGAGCAGTTTCCTCACTTTCTGGTTGTAGTGTAGAATGCGGCGTTTCAGGCAGAAGACAGTCTCTGACATCCTGCTCCGTACAGCGCGAAGCGCCGAGCTCACAGGCCATTTGTAAGGCATAAAACCTCTAACTATGAAGAATATACGTAACTTTTCTATTATTGCCCACATCGATAATTGATACCTCGCCAGCCTCCGCAAACCTCCGACAAAACACTATCAAGACCCCCATCAAATCAGCCTTCTAAAAAACAATACTGTTTGCATGTACAGTCAACCTACGACATCATAAGTCATGGTTTTTGTGTCCACCAGTGCGTCCATATCCTATGATGGACACGGAACCTCCCGTTCTGATGGACACATGTAGGGAAAAATCATGGCTATTTCAGATAGTTATCTAAAGTCGTGCCTTGGGCGCGAACGTGACAAAGTTGAAGAGAAGGCGGACCGGGACGGTTTGTGGGTGCGCATTTCCAAAAAGGGCGCCGTCACCTTTTTCTACCGATTTCGTTTCCTGGGCAAACAGGACAAGATGACGATCGGCAGCTACCCAGAGTTCGGGCTGAAGGCTGCACGTGATGAAGTGGTGAAGTGGGCCGCGATTCTCGCCCGTGGTGAAAACCCGCGCATTAGACAAAGCCTCGACAAAGCCAAAATTAACAGCCAGCACACCTTCGAAGAACTTTTCCGCGAATGGCACGCCATGGTCTGCATTCAAAAAGAAACGGCCGGGCAGATCCTGCGAACCTTCGAATTGCACGTCTTCCCCAAGCTCGGGAAATACCCGGCGCATCAGCTGACGCTTCACAACTGGCTAACTGTTCTGGATCGTCTGGCGCAGGGGTACACCGAGATCACCCGTCGTGTAATCAGCAATGGCCGGCAGTGTTATTCCTGGGCGGTGAAACGTCAGCTGCTGGAGGTCAACCCACTGTCTGAGATGTCGGGCCGTGACTTCGGCATACAGAAGCAGATGGGCGAGCGAACGCTGGACCGGAAAGAGCTGGCGATTGTCTGGCGCGCGATTGAAGATTCCCGCCTTATCGAGCGAAACAAGATCCTCTATAAATTATCGCTGCTGTGGGCGTGCAGGGTCGGCGAACTCCGGCAGGCTGAGAGCGCGCATTTCGACTTTGAGGAAGGCGTCTGGACTGTTCCGTGGGAAAACCACAAAACGGGCAGGAAGAGCAAAAAGCCGATCATCCGTCCTATCATCCCCGAAATGCTCCCGATGATCCGACGGGCGATTGAGCTGGCGCCGGGCCGCTTTGTTTTCTCAAAATACGAAGACAGGCCAATGAGCGAAGGCTTCCACATGAGCATCAGCAGCAACCTGGTGAAGTTCATGCTGAAGGCCTATAACGAGCAGGTGCCGCACTTTACGATTCATGATCTTCGCAGAACCGCACGAACGAATTTCTCAGAGCTGACAGAGCCACACATCGCCGAGATGATGCTCGGCCACAAACTGCCGGGTGTATGGTCGGTGTATGACAAGCACACCTATATCGAGGAGATGAGGGAGGCATACGGGAAGTGGTGGGCCCGACTGATGAGCATCATCGAGCCCGATATTCTGGAGTTCACGCCACGTCAGACCGGATAAGGCGTCCCTTGCTATCGCGCGGAAGGTTCAGGTGAGACATTGGGCGGCGTACCGGCCGTGACATTTCGCGGACTTGCCACTCTTGAACTTTGGTTTTGAGCCACTTGTTGGATCCGCCCATGTATGAGCAGTCCGGCTCCGGGAACGGGTTGCTGTCGCCCGGGCGTTTGCGGTAACGCTCCAGCGTCCTGGGTGAAATGCTCAACTGGCAGCAGATATCGCGGGTGCTCATCAGTTCGAAGTTATCGGTTTTTCTGCTCATCATCGTCTCCAGCGGCCCCGGCGGGGCCATCGTTAATTTCAGTGCGCCTGCGCCGGCAGGTTGCGAAGCTTACGTACGCCGATCATGGCGGTCGCCACATAGCTGGTGGCCCGGTTTACCACCTCGACAGTGACCTTTATCCCGTCAACCACGACGGTATAATTGGTCCGGTGTTTCTGCCTACCGTGATCACCATATTTTGCGTGGTGCTCAGCCAGCGCTGCCTCACACGCCCGGCGGGCCAGTGGGGATTGCTTACTGCCACGGTTTATCAATCGCATAAGACCTCCTTTCCGGGAGGGTTTCCCCTCCCGTCGCTGTTAGTCCACGTATTCCGGTTTCATATCCGTGAGGGTGATGCTGTACTTGTCGTGCAGCTCGTCGCCGAGGTGGCGTTTCGCGGCTGCCAGCGTTCGCTCAGCTTCGGCGAATCGCTCAGCAGCATCAGGTTCGCCCGGCTGCGGCAGCGAGTTGATCACCGCGTCGACTTTGTTTTTGGCGTTTACCTGGTGATAGCGGCGCGTCGCCTTATTCTTCAACTCGGTGAACAGCGCAGTGCCGAGCGTGGCTTTTGCTTCGTTGATGTCGTTACCGACAGCGGAGGCTGATTCCAGGGTCTCTGCAGTTTCAATTCGTGTACGGAACCCATCGGCGATGGAGTCGATGTTCACTACTGGCTCCAGTGCGCCTGTGGCCGCATCGGCTTTACCCTCGGCAATTTCGGTCAGGCTCATGCGCTGGGAGGCCGGGTTTATTTCGCGCTCTTCACGCTGATCAACTTCATCAGGGCTGTAGACACCGAGAATGACCTCCGGGCAGTAGAGGCGGGCCCAGTACTTCACGGCCAGGTATGCGATCTGTTGTTTCGGGTTCGATACCCAAAGCGGCGAGTTGCGAGTGACAACACCTGACAGGTAGATCGGCTCACCCCAAGTGATTTCATTCTCACCGCGAAGGACAGCGCCAACCTCGACATAGAGGCCAATTTCGTCCTCATCGTTCCATCCACGCACACGCTCGGTGACGTTGTATTTCCCGTTCTTTCCGTGCTTCTCCCGCGTTACTTCCTGCGTGCGGGTGCAGCGCTCCCACTCTCCGCCGTAGCGATAATGGAATCGGCCTTTGATGGCGTTTGAGCTGGCAATCACTGCGTTTACCAGTTGGGCTTCATAGCCCAGCACGCCGTTAACCAGATGCGTTTTCTGTGCCACTGCGTAGGGGTTCATGCCCCATTGCATAGCCTGCATGACGATTGCCATACAGTCGGCTGGTTTGCCCGCCAGGTGCGCAGGTACAGTTACAGCTGATTGGGCCATTAAGCCGGCAAAGGCCTGCAGTTGACCCAGCGCCTGCACGTTGAAAATTGAGTTGCTGGCGGAGATCGTGTTCGGCGCCTGCTGTTCTGTCGTTACGATATTCGTATTTTCCATCGTCATTCCCCTTATGCCAGGCGCAGCGCTTCGAGGCGGCGCAGGTCAAAATCGTTGAGTTCTTCGGCGTAATCTTCGGTGATTGGTGCTGGCCAAACGCCGGTATCGAAGCCGTTCGCGATGGCACGCATGGCTTTGCGGTACTCCAGCATGCCCAGCTCCAGCAGTTCGGCGGACGCCTCAATGATGGCTATCCAGTGATAGTTCTCGTCCTTGTTGACGAAAATCCAGAAGAACTGGTCGAGCGCTGCGGTCTCGCTGTACATAGCTGCGCTCAGGTGATAATCACGGTCGATGATTTCCCGGTGCAGCCTGGCGCGCAGGCCTTCCTGTTTAACGTTCCACATGCTGATGGTTTTGAGGTCAGCACCGATGCGAACACTGTCGAGGTCGATTTCCAGATCGGGGCGCACTCGAACTTCCAGCCCGGTTTCTTCGTCGAACCCGAAGTAGCTGACCTCAACGGCACGGCTCGGATGCGTCAGCAGCTTCCCGGCTGTCGGGTGGTTTAACAGCGCCTTTTGAATGGCCAGAGCTGTGCTCAACTGTGGGCGGGTAACCAGTACTTTTCCTTCCGGGTTATCGCGCCATGCATCCACCAGTTCGTCGGCAAATACAGCATCTGGGTTTACAGACTTCACGGCCTGAATCAGATCGGTCTTCGTACCGGATACTTTCAGCGGTGCCGGTTTCTGTGTTTCCTGGGCAACTAGGTCCGGGTTGATAATTGCCAGTTGCTCGAGCAGCGCATCACGGCTTCCGCTGGTTTTGACCTGCTGCGGCAGGGTGGCGTTGTATTCTTTGATGCAGGCCTTCATGGCAGAGGCCGTTTGCTTCTGGTCTGCTTCGATACGCTGGAACTCTTCCGGCAGTATCATATAGCTCTGGCCAGTTTCCTCCAGTGATGCGCCGAGCGGAACCTGAGCGGGCAGGGTGGCGTTGTATTCTTCCAGCAGCATTTTGATGTCGTCGGCAGACAGCAGCGCTGGCAGACCGGCGTTGTGTTCGTCGATAAACGCGCGAATTGTCGCCGTGGTGGTGAATGCACCTTCCGGCACCTCCGGTTCAACGCTGAATTCAGCGTCCATTTGTTCAGGCTGAAGCGCCAGCGCATGCACCAGATTCCCCATATCAAGGACTGGTGAGCGTTCTTTCGTGATGGTCTTCGTGACATGACGCGCTTCGAAATACATCAGGCTGACGCGGGCGTCTTTTACCTGCGTGCTACTGATGCCGTTCGCCGCGTGATAAACCTCATTCGGTAGGCCTTCGTATCGGCCCGGCTCGAAGTAAGCTGGGAACTCCGCGGCTGGTTCTTCCTGTGCTGGCGCAACTGCTCCAGGCTCGCTCAGCGCGTCTTTCAGTTCGCCTTCCATCGCTGCATAAGTTGAATCGCCCACCGCGGCGCCACAGTCAGGGCAATGCCCGCCGCCGATTGCACCGCAGCTGACACAGAAATCAGCAGTTACGGAATCTGTCTGCTGATCATCTTCCAGAGCACCTTCGCCTGCTGATATCGCATCGTTAGTTTCGCCTTCGGCGCGCTCAGTCTCTTCCATCTGCACATTGCCGGTTTCCTTGTTGCTTTTGCCGTGAAGTTTTGAAGACGCCATCAGGCCTTCTACTGAGAAGATGCCACCGCCCTGATTGGTGAATTCGGGCTGCTGGTTTTGTGCCTCTTCTGCGTCCACCTTGGCCTCGATTTCTGCATCCCAGCTGGTTTCTGGTTTATGTCTCGCGCTTGCCAATGTTTCAGCTGATGGTTTCGCGTGATCGCTTTCGGTCAGGTTCGCGCTTATATGGGATTGCAGGCGATCGGGGAATGCAACCAGACCAGAAGATGTAGTGCGAATCAGTGCAAAGATGGCCGCGCGTGAATAGTCGAGGATGCCAGGTGTCGCGCGCAGCGCCGCTGACCACTCGGCAAACGGTGATTCTTTGGTTCGAACAATGTCTTTGGCCGTCCGGTAAGGCGCGCCAGGAATATCGTAAATATTGAAGTCCTCTGGAAGGGTGGCCAGGGCAATTTCAATGTCGAGGCTGTCGAGAGTATGTATCAGGTCAGGATTCCGATCTGTTGCATTGCCTCCGCCTGCATTGGTTCCGGTATCGGTGCGCTGGATCTGCGCCACACGGTTTCCCTTTAGCCACTCTTTCACCAGCAGGCCGCGATCGATGTATTCGGTACTAACCCACGCGTTAACGAACTGAATAAAGAGGTTCAATTCATGGCGCTGTGTCTGTGGTAATACCTTTTGCACTGCGTCGGTCAACTTCCAGAGGCCATGCATGTCGAATTTTTTAACCTCGGGAGCGTTATTTACCGCCAGCAGCAGGTTTTGAACGTAGGTGTTATCCGTGTCCATTTCTAACGCTGAAAGCTCTTTACGGCGTGGGATGCTGATGTGGTAAACGTGGCCTTTTTCGGAGCACAACTGTGCCAGCAACTGAATACGGAAAGGCATGGTGACCAACTGGAACTCTGCATTCTCGTCATTGGAGTATTCAACTTTGCTGACGCCGTTCTCTTCGGCCATCAGTTCCGCGGTTAAATTGTCGTTTGCAACGTCTTCCTTGTGGAAAGTGTCCTGAGGCGCTGATCCGGGTTTCAGTTGCCAGGTACGCTGATCGTCGGCCAGTTCGTAACGCTCGCACCAGGTTAAATCAATGGTGCTTTCTTCCGGCAGGTCGTTAAACACCGGGAAGTCAGTGCGGATTGCCTTCTGATAATCTTTACCGCGGCCGGTTTCGATCCCTGCGTCTTCCAGTTCAACGTCAAGCTGCAGGTTGGCGCGGGCTTCAGTTTTCGCAGTGAACCAAATCACTGCATCTTGCTTACCGGATTTCTGAGTGGCTTTGACCACATAGAAGAATTCCATGTGAGATCCTCTTTTTTGGGTGATAAAATCCCCGAGCCATTGACAGCGCCCATTGGGTGTTCTTTGGTTTTGTGTGGTTTCCGGTGGAACTTTAGTCGGTGTCACCGGACGTTGAGCCCGCCTTGCGCGGGTTTTACGTTATGCTTCGTGGGCCATCTGGTCGTAGGAAGCGCAACGCACAGAGCAGTAGTCGCGTTCTTCGTGAGTAAGCTGAGAGCCGCGAATTAACGTCAGCTGATTTTTTACTTCTTTTTCCGCTTCAATCGGCTTTCCACAAAGGTGGTAAGCGCATTTTTTCTCCTGCATAACTCCCCCGTTAATGGCTCAGGCCATTCCCTAAACCATTTAGAAACACTTCAACCAGAAGCTCCGTTGTGTAAGTTCGTTCAACACCTCGATGCAGATACAAACGACCACGTGCATTAGCTGATGCTGTCCAGGTTGCGTCTTTGTGTTTGACGAGCATGCCGGGCAAGACTGCGCCGCGGTTTACTGTCTGAGTGCCGTAATGCTGATGAATCATGGTGATCCCCTTTCATTTGCCTTGTCGCCGGCCAGCGGAACATTTCACCTGACAACGATGCGCTTGTTGTC
This sequence comes from Enterobacter sp. TMH.L2, assembly GCF_050847315.1. Lineage (NCBI taxonomy): Bacteria > Pseudomonadati > Pseudomonadota > Gammaproteobacteria > Enterobacterales > Enterobacteriaceae > Enterobacter > Enterobacter sp. TMH.L2. The sequence goes on from NZ_CP193791.1 coordinate 991,139, forward strand.
GATGAACAAACATTACAAGTAAATTTTGTGAATTACAAGAAGGAAATACAAGAAAATGTTGTTTTTTCGGGTGTAAAAAAACCGCCAGCGAAGGCGGTTTTGGTTTAACGCTTTGAAATTATTCTGAAATGTTCTTGATTATGCTCAGAACATCATCTTTCAGGAGGTCGAGTTCTTTTAGTGTGGCTTTGGCGTGAACAATAAGGCGATTCTTTTCAGCTTCTGGCATCTGGTTGAAAAGTGCCAGCAGGGCTTTTTCTTTATCATCAAGCGCATCCTCTCTGGCTACTGAAGCATGATTCTCTACAGAAGGAACGTCTGGCTCGTTTTCATCTGGAGGCATGAAAAACCAATGTTCAGGCTTCCCTGTAACAGCTGAAAGCCTCTTAAGCCTTTCGCCTCTAGGGGTTGTTTCGCCTTTTGCCCATTGCTGAACCGCCTGGGGAGATACCGTTACCCTCCTGGCTATCTCAGATAGATTCCAGCCAGTTTGATCCTGAATGAGCTGAAGTCTACGTACGAAATTTTCATGCTGTTCTGTTTTCATACTCATCATTTTACAAGTCCCACTTGTATAAGACATTGCAAGATTCACACAAGAAAAACTTGTTTCACCTTTGTTTGTGATGTAATGTTTTCTTGTATCTCACAAGGGGAAGCTATGAACGCTGATTTAAAGTCTCTAATTTGCTCAATTATGAGCCAAACAGAATTGGCTAAACGCCTGGGCACTACACCTCAATCGGTAAGTCTCTGGTTGAATAGCGAAGCCCCGGCTCATCGGGTTATTCCGATTTGCGAGGCGCTAAGTTGGAGGGTTACTCCTCACCAAGTGCGCAACGATATTTACCCAAACCCTACCGACGGGTTACCCAGCCAGCAGGCCTAAGCACCAATCCACTAAGGGGATATTCAACCATGGAGAACGCAATTGCACGCAAGTTAGACCCGCCAGTAATCAACCCGGTTGAGATAGAGAGCGTTCTGCTCAACCGGCTTGCTTTGATGGGGCAGAAGTTTTACGCGGAGCATATGGGCATCAGCGAATCGACCGCCAGCCGTCGCAAAGCAGAGGGGCATTTTTCCAGCATGGCGAAGGAACTGGCATTCCTGGGCATACAGGCGGCGCCGCCGGAAGCGGTGCTGGTGTCGCGGGAGTATCTGGCATCGGTAGAGACTCTGGCCGACATCGGGCTGAAAGCGGAACGAGCCAGGCCGGGGCCGCTGGGGTGGGATTAAGCCATGAACCATTTGGAATTCATAGAGAAGCACGTACGCGAAGAGCTTATCAAACAGGGATTCACTGTCGCCGTGGCGCAGGGGGGGGCATTCCAGGCAGTCGACATGTACAAGCGCATGAGTCAGGCAAGCCGTAAGGGGAGGATTTTCGATGATGTGTTACGACACGCAAAGCTTTGGGCAGAGAAGCAGCTGCTGCCATCTGACAAGCTTGAGAAGAAGCGCGTTAAGCGTAATCAGCCGCAGCAGGGGCTGTTCTGAATGGGTGAAGACTGGTGTGCGTCAACACAGTCAGTCTTCGGATGCAAAAACTGAGAGTGATTGCGGAGTAAGTATGTCAAACACCGCTGAAGTTATCAATTTTCCGATAAAGACCGAACGTTCGGGAGGTCAAATGGCCGACCTGGCTAACGGGTACACCAAGACTGCGAACGAGATACAGAAACTCAAACCGCGCCTGCGTATGTCAGGCCGGGAATGGCAGTGTCTCGAAGCGATTATTTGGTTGACCTATGGGTGGAACAAGAAACAGGACCGCGTAACAAACACCGTTATTGCCGAGCTGACAGATTTGGGTGAATCGCATGTTTCCGACGCTATAAAACATTTGGCGGAGCGAAAAATAATCTTCGCCAAAAAGCAGGGAGTGATGAAAACAGTCGGTATAAATACCGAGCTTTCTGAGTGGATTCTAGCCAAACCGAAAACGGGAAAACTCTTACCGGAATCGGGAAAAGCGTTACCGAAAACGGGAAAACCTTTCCCGGAAACGGGAGACACCCAATACAAGAACAAGAACAATATAAAAAGATCTTCGTCCCGGAATTCTGAAGAATCCCGAAACGAGAAAATTCAGAGGTTCCTCTCTCGCCATCCTGAAGCCGTGAATGGGATATACACTCCCGCCGGGAAATCCTGGGGATCTGCAGACGACCTCAAAGCTGCACAGTGGATTTTTTCGAAGCTGCTGACGGTCAACGCATCTCTGTCTGAGCCTGCCTGGGTTGAATGGGCAAACACCATCAGACTGATGCGCGTGCAGGACAACCGCACTCATTTCGAAATCTGCGAACTGTTTCAGTGGGCCAACAAAGACTCATTCTGGAAGGACAATATCCTGAGCCCAGGTAGCCTTCGCAAGCAGTGGGATCAGCTTTCCACAAAACGTCTACGTACCGTCGGCACACAGGCAGTTCGAGGCAGTATCGATCTGAACAACACTGACTGGATTTATGGGGTGCTGGAATGAGAAATCTCTCCGAGCAAATTCTTCGCTATGACCATGAGCAAGCACGCCGTTTAGCGCACGACCTCCCGGAGCAATATGGCGAACGCGAGCAGACGCAGCAGGTGGCGCAGATTATTAACGGCCTGTTCAACCAACTCATTGCTGCATTCCCTGCAACCCTGATTAATCGCACGCAGGAGGACATGAACGAAGTTCGTCGTCAGTGGGTTCTGGCTTTCAAGGAAAACGGAATTACCACCATGGAACAGGTGAACGCCGGCATGCGTATGGTGCGCCGCCAGGAAAAACCGTTCCTCCCATCACCGGGCCAGTTTGTTGCCTGGTGTCGTGCTGAGGAAAGTGCTGCTGTTGGCTTACCTAACCAAAACGAATTGGTAGCCCTGGTTTATCAGTACTGCCGAAACTGTGGTGCTTATCCTGATGCCGAATCCTACCCATGGCCAGGTAAAACTGCCGATAGAAAGCACACAACCAAATCTAAGGCCTGTTACTGGATGGTCACCGTGCTGACCCAAAAAATGCGATCTCAGGGTCTAAGTGACATGGAGTTGAACCGTAAGGCCGGAGAAGAGCTGGCACAGATGGCCACGCGCATTCGTGGTGGTGAGGATATTCCTGAGCCTGTTGTTCGACTCCCATTGCTGGGAGGAAAGCTGTTATCCCGTGAGCAAAACATCTCGAAGCTGGAAGAAATTCGCGCTCGCTTTGGTTTCAAAAAGGGGAGGGAGTAATTGTGAATTACGGACTGAAACCGACTCAGATGCAAATCATCGAGTTCATCAAGAAAAACGGGCCGACGACACCACGCCAGATCCGCACGCTACTGGGATGTGATATCCGCGAGGCCAGCGACCGACTGAAACGCCTTAGAACATCAGGCATCGTGAAGAACATCGGTCAGCCCCACCGGCCTGAATACAAACTTAAGCATCGCTGTCAGGACAAAATTAAACCGGCGAAACCGCCGCGGCAGATTGGCCAGGCACAAAAGATCGCTGACGAATGCCGGAGGAACTGGCAGGGCTATGGGATCCACAAAATTTTCGGGAGCGCAGGCAAATGAGCAAACCTAAATACACCACCGGCGCAAAAGCATTCCTCATCCTGCTGTTTCTGGCGGGAGTCCTGGTTATTTCACTGCTGGCTATCCAGATTTCGGAGGCGCTATGAGCAAACCAACTTACGAAGAGTTAGAGACCACGGTGACGAACCTCACAGCGCAGGTGCAGGGGCTGGCTACGGAGAATGCGGAGTTGAAAGAAATCTTCGACTCAGTAACCAACCTGGAAAACGAACCTGAATACCACGAGGCCGGGATGGGTTGCGGCCTGGAAGACCGTGGAATCACTGACCGTTACGAAGCCATGAGGCATGGATGGGATTGCGCAATGGAACGCGTATACGGCGAAGTCATCCCATGCGCAGAAGAGTTTGGATTTAAAGCCACCGACGCCGCGCTGGCAGAGATACGCAACGAGGCGCGGGCCGAGGGTGTGGATATGCTGGCTGATCATTTGGCTTGCATGAATATCAACGTTAGCGAGACCAGCGTACGTGAGTTCGCAGACAAACTGCGCAAGGAGCAAGGCAAATGAGCAATAACACCGAAGCGCTTCAGGACGCATTAGATTTTGACCTGTTCGCCGGCGACATGGGCGACTGTAACGACATCGAGCTATCAAACAAGATTGTAAAAGGCCGGAAGGAATACACCTGCTTTATCTGCTGTGGGCCTATAGCTGCCGGTGAAATTCATCGGTATGCCGTCCATAAGTTCGATGGCGAAATTATGACTTACCGCGGGTGTAACGCGTGCTGTGTAGCGATGGTTAGCAGTGTTAACGGAGACTTCGACGAAGAGTCCGGTGAGGACCCTATCGAAGTACGTTACGCGCTAGGCGAAGAACGCCGGGAGGCCAGCGATGAGCAATAACACCGAAGCGCTGATTGCCGAGATGAAAGCAGCAGCGGAGAAAGCTACGCCGGGCGAGTGGATTGCTTTCGCCGATGAGAAAACAGGTACGTGCGCTATCCATACCCCAAGTGATAAAGGATGTGGGGATATCGTTGACTGGCCTGGGTTCGACTCCTCCCGTGTAAGCAAGAAAAAAAGGATAGCCAACGCCAAGCATATCGCCCTGAGCAACCCGAAAAACATAAAGGCACTGATAGCGGCGCTGGAGAAGTCAGAGGCAATCCGTGTCGCTGCGGAAAATCTAGTTCGCTGCAAGGGTCGGTATCACAGCGAGCAGAACTATCGAGCACTGGCTGCACTTTTTGGTGTTACCACACCAGACTTACCACCGTTGGCGGGAGAGGCCAGCCCGTTAGCGCCGCAGCTGCCTGCTGTGCCTGATGGCTGGTCTGAATCGGCAATCACCAACGCTATAACGGTAATGCTGGACAGAATTGAAACCATAGACCCGGCAGATGATGACAGGATTGAAGAGGTCAAGAGGCTTGTCCTTCAGCTTACTTCGGCTGATGGCTGGGTGGTGGTGCCGGTTGAGCTTACTCCGCGGATGATTACCAAGCTTCAGCAGAATACCGAGATTGGTAGCTACATCGCTGCTAATTGGGCTGGCGCTTATGGTCTTTTCCAGAAGTTTTGGGATGAAGCTATCGCCGCAGCACCAAAGCCGGAGGTGTGATGGATCCGTTACTGCAGTACGCCGCAAAGCGAATCATAGAGCTTGAAAGCCTGCTGCTGGTGGATGTTCCAGAAACCGTATGGCCTGCAGAAGTGGGTATGGTATTTGGACAGGTTGAAAGCGCCGGGGATCTGCCGGCGCATCACCAGCGCCGCTTGAAGCATCACATCAACAGAATGTGGCTGGAAAAAATGCCGGTACCGGCGATTATCACTGCGGCCCGTTCGCTGGCCGACGCGATGGAGAATTACGCGTGAGAGAAATTATTGTTGATAACTTTGCTGGTGGCGGCGGGGCAAGCACTGGCATTGAAATGGCTACTGGCCGCAGCGTGGATATTGCGATTAATCACGACGAGAACGCCGTGGCAATGCACACGACGAATCACCCGGACACGCTGCACTATTGCGAAAGTGTTTTTGATATCGAACCACGTACAGCGACCGCAGGCCGCCCGGTAGGCCTGGCGTGGTTTTCCCCGGACTGCCGTCATTTTTCGAAAGCGAAGGGAGCAAAGCCGGTCGAAAAAGCTATTCGCGGCCTCGCCTGGATCGTCGTTCGCTGGGCGTTGTCTGTTAAACCCCGCGTGATGATGCTGGAAAACGTTGAGGAGTTTAAAACGTGGGGACCGCTGCTGGCGGCTGAACTTAGACCCGACCCTGAACGAAGCGGTGAAACATTCGAAGCTTTCTGCGCCATCCTGTCGGGTGGGATAGCTATGGATCATCCAGCATTAGCAGAATGTTGCGAGTTTCTCGACATATCGCCGGATAGTGCTGACGCCGTACGACTGGTAAACGGGCTGGGTTATAACGTCGATTATCGTGAGCTACGTGCCTGCGACTACGGCGCACCGACGATCCGCAAAAGATTTTTCATGGTAATGCGCTGTGACGGGCAGCCGATTGTCTGGCCTGAAAAAACGCATGCTGACCCAAAAACACCCGAAGTCATTTCCGGCGCGCTCGCGCCGTGGCGCACAGCTGCTGAGTGTATCGACTGGACGCTCGAGTGCCCGTCTATCTTCGACCGCAAAAAACCGTTGGCAGAAAACACGCTCAAGCGTATTGCCCGCGGCATTCAGCGATTTGTTATCGACAGCGCAACGCCGTTTATCGTGAAGTGCAACCACACCAGCACAAAAACCAGTTATGACTGTTTCCGGGGGCAGCCGCTGACTGAGCCACTACAAACGATTACGAAATCCCCTGGCTACGCTGTGGCTGTACCGCATCTGACAAAATTTCGCACTGGCGCAACCGGGCAGGAGCTTAACGAACCAGTGCCAACAATCACGGCTGGTACATCCACACGGCCTGGCGGCAACGGCCACGCGCTGGGCATGGTTGAAACTGCCCTGGTACCATTTCATGCCGGGAACGGTGGCAGCGAATACCAGGCTAAACCTCGCTGCCTGAATCAGCCCGCGCACACAATTCTGAAAGAATCCCGCGCCTGTGTCGTTGCGCCGGTAATTGCCCGTCAGTTTGGCGCAAGCATCGGGCATCGTGCTGACGAACCCAGCGCAACGGTGACAGCCGGGGGCGGCGGTAAATCGCAGCTCGTAGCACCAACGTTGATTCAGGTCGGGTATGGCGAACGCCCAGGGCAATCACCCCGGGTGCCGGGCCTGGATAAACCTCTGGGTACCGTAGTGGCCGGCGGCGGAAAGCATGCTGTTGTGGCCGCGAACCTGATTAAGCACTTTGGCGGGAATTATACCGGCGCTGGTGTGGCGCTGGATGAACCCACACACACGGTGACGACTACGGATCATCATGCTCTGGTCACAGCAAACCTGATGGTGAATAACACCGGACATCCGGGCGGCGCTGCTGATTCACCAGTGCATACAGTGACAACTGGAAATCATCACGGTGTCGTGGCGTCTCACCTGGTTAAGCTAAGAGGCACTTGCCGGGATGGGCAGCATACAGACCAGCCAATGCCAACAATTACTGCCGGCGGCATGCACGTTGGCGAAGTTGAAACGTTGCTGGCTGCTGGAGCATACGACGAAGAACGGGCTCAACAGGCGCTTGCGTTCCTGCAGCAATACTGCGGGCCGGAGCATAACGGCCTGGTAACCATCGACGGCGTTATTTATCGCATTGTCGATATCGGAATGCGCATGCTGCAACCGCACGAACTCTACCGGGCTCAGGGCTTCCCGGAGTGGTACATCATCGACCGCGACTACCGCGGCGTGAAGTATGCGAAGGATAAGCAGGTCGCGCGCTGTGGTAACGCCGTACCACCGCCGTTTGCTGAGGCGCTGGTTCGCGCTAATCTTCCGGAACTATGCCAGCACCAGGAGGCCGCATAATGGCTAAAACCGCAGCTGAACGAAAAGCAGCGCAACGCGCACGCCAGGCAGCTGGTGGCGTACGAAAGCTTGAGTTGATGCTAGATGAGCAAGAAATGGAAATGATTACTCGGAACTGCGCAGTCCGGCGCCCTGGTCGTACGCCCTACGAAATGGCGGAATACGTTGCGATGCTGATTCGGCAGGATGATGCGCGCGTTCGTGGCCATATTAAATCCATCAGCGCCAACCTGTGCGGGAAGTGCGGTGCCGGCTTGCCGGTGGAGTGTTGCCCCTGTGCTGGTGATTCTGCCTGCTGGGTTACGAAAGGTTGGCATGAGACAAAATTAGCGTTGTGACACGTCACTGCAAGTTAAATTTTTAGAAGATTTACGCTCCCACCTGAGAGCCCGCTGCATGCGGGCTCTCCTTCTGAATTCTGAAAATTTGGAAGATAAACAAGGGACTAGTATTAGCAAAAAGTGCGCTTAAAGGATTGATAAATTCTGTGGATAGGTATACTGTTTATTTATACAGTATATCCGCAAGGAGGGATTATGAAAATCGAAGTCACCATCGACCGCACAAAAAAACTGCCCGACGGCGCAGTGCCAGCTCTTGAGCAGGAGCTTCTGAAGCGCATCAGACGGAGTTATGCCGATTGCAGGCTGACGGTCCGACGTGCTGGATCCGATGGTCTAAGCATTGTCGGCGGGGAAAAGAGTGATAAAAAGCGTATTGAAGAAATCCTGCAGGAGACGTGGGAGAGCGCTGACGAGTGGTTTTATTGATTGTTTTAAGTGGTAGCGGCAAATTATCCAATGCACTTTATTCCCATGCTGCTACCGATGATTTCTTTTTTGCGTCTGGATGTCGCTCAGGAGGAAACGTTGTGGGTGCAATTGACTCAGCTCCTGCCGGAGGATTTAAGGCGACCATCACAGATGCCAGTGGCCGCGAAGTTTTATCTTTTGATTTGGCTGCTACAGACCGATTTATCCTGTCGTCTGTTGACGGGAAGGTTGCGAAAAGAAAGCTCCATAAAGACGATCATTATTGGTCACGCTCAACCCTGATGGAAGTTATCAGCGAAATGACTTCAAAAAATTGACCGTTTCACCGAGTATCTAGCATAATCAGTACGCTGGTCTGAACAACCAGAGCCTGACGACTTTGCGCCACGGAGTAAAAACCATGGCGCACGAGTTACAACTCATCAAGCATCACACAGGAATCCTGATCCCGGCCACGCCCGAGACCAGTGAAATCCTGCAATCAAAAATCCGACTTGGCGACGTTCTGGTTGCTGAATTCAAAAAAGTGCGTAATCCGGCATTTCACCGCCGATTCTTCGCGCTCCTCAATCTTGGCTTCGAATACTGGGAACCGACTGGCGGGGCTATCTCGAGCAACGAGCGCAGGTTGGTAACCGGCTATGCCAAATATCTTGCCGCTTACGGCGGGAATGAAGGCGCGCTGCTGGATGCTGCTGAGCAGTATCTGGAGCAGGTAGCGAATCGCCGCGTTACCAACGGGATAAGCCTGTGCAAATCGTTCGATGCGTACCGGGCCTGGGTAACCGTCGAGGCCGGGCATTTTGACGCCATCGAGCTGCCAGACGGCACCCTCAGAAAGCACCCGCGTAGCATCTCCTTTGCCAGCATGGATGAAGTGGAATTTCATCAGCTGTACAACACCGCACTCGACGTTCTCTGGCGCTGGATCCTGTCTCGCTCTTTCAGTTCGCGCGACGAAGCCGAAAATGCTGCCGCGCAGCTGCTTGGCTTTGCGGGGTGATGGGATGAAACACACTTGGTTCCATCATATCGATTGCACCACGCAGCAGGCCGACCAGCTAGTGGCCCAATACCAGGCGCGCGGCGTCAAAACAGAGCGAAGCCTGAACCCCGATTACACCACCTGGACAGTCAGCGCATTCCTCCCTACCTCCAGCAGTCCGCCGCGGGCAGATAGCCGCTGGCGCAACCGGGTGTGGGGGTGAGCATGGCGAAGATACCGCGCCGCAAATGCGCAAACAAAGAATGCCGGCAGTGGTTCCACCCGACGCGCAACGGTCAGTTGGTGTGCTCATTCGAGTGCGCCAGCGCCGTCGGCAAAGAACAGACCCGGAAAGCACGCGAGGCAGCGCAGCATAAAGAGCTGTCACGCCAGCGCACTGAAGAAAAAGCAGGGCGCCAACGTCGGAAGGCAAGACTCGCAGAGCTCAGACCGAACGGTTACTACAAGGCGCAGGCTCAGCAAGCCTTTAACGCTTTCATCCGGGCGAGAGATGCGGATTTGCCATGTATCAGCTGCGGAGAGCATAACCCTCCCAATCTGCATGGCGGGCAGTGGGATTGCGGGCACTTCAAAACGGTTGGAGCGAACCCGGAGTTGCGTTTTGAGGAGCGTAACGCTCACAAGCAGTGCAAGTCTTGTAATGGCGGAGCGGGAAAGTACACAGCCAAAGAGGCAACGGTCAACCAGCAATACGAAGCGGGCCTGATTGCTCGTTATGGGCAGGAGTACGTCGACTGGTTGAATGGCCCCCACGAAATGACCAACTACCGCCGCGAAGATTTCATCCGGATCCGCGACGAGTACCGCGCCAAATTAAAAGCACTAAAACAGCGGGAGGCAGCATGAAGCCAGAGCTCGTCGCATCGCTTCGAAAACGCTGGAACAGCCTTCGAATATATCGCCGTCCGGGATCGGTGCTGGTGGATTATCGGATCCTCAAGAACCACATTCGCATTTATCAGTTAGCAGGAGCGACACAATGAACACTCAATACCTGGAATTTGTCCGCCAGCAGCTGATTGTTGCCACTGCCGATCTGAGCGGGGCGACAAAGGGACAACTGGTGGCCTTCGCCGAGAACGCGATGTTTACGCCGACTGCGCGCAGTCGTGGCCGCCAGAAAGTTGCTGACTCGGCGACCGGGCGAATGGTGAACCCCAGCAATCCGCCGATCCCCGGCCAACAATCCCGCGCCAAAGGCTCGTCTATTGCGCTGGTGCTGCCTGTTGAATTCTCTACCGCGTCATGGCGTCGGGCGGTGCTGGCGCTGGATGAACACCAGAAAGCGTGGCTGCTCTGGAACTACAGCGAAAACACGCAATTCGAGCACCAAATCAGCATCACTCAGTGGGCATGGTCAGAATTCCGTGAACAGCTCGGGGCGAAGAAGGTGGCCGGCAAGACGATGGAACGCCTGAAGAAGCTTATCTGGCTGGCAGCCCAGGATGTGAAAGAAGCGTTGGCCGGGCGCTATGTGTACCAGCAGCAGGATCTTGCCGGCTTGTGCGGTGTGAAACCTGATAACTGGAGCCATAACTATGCCGACTACTGGCGGACAATGTGTGTCATCTTCGAGCGTCTTGATGGTGACGCTCTGCATTGCGTAGTAAGAACACGATCGCAACAAAAATCAGCTTTTTCGCAGCAGGGTATTGCAAAAATCAATTAAATGAGCCATATTTAAGCCTACTTTGATATGCTGCCAAAAATACATCAGCGGCATGCCTTCAAGGCCTCGCCATAGCGCGAGGCTTTTGCTGGCAAATCGAAAATCTGCCAATGCCATAGAGCATTTTTTGCCATCATTTAGTGATGAATTCTGTTGATAACTTCTTTTATGCACGTATAATGCCGCGCCATCGAAGAGTTATATCGACACCAATTTGATAAAAAAAAGTAGAGCTAAACCCCTTGTGCGTTATCCTTTCTTTCGGTAGTTTGGATTTGTAGGACGTACAAAGCCCTGCTAAGGAATTTAATTTGAACAAAATTCAGCCAGCCGTTGTGTATGCAATGACCTTTTTCATCATCCCTGCATGGGGATTTTGGCTGTTTTCGCTCATTAAATAATCAAACAGACGTTCCCTTCCTGTTTTCCAAAGATTTTTTCATCCTTTACCAGTTAAAATGCCCACGGTTCTGACATGCGGCCGCACGTCGGGTAATTTAACTTGGTATAAGGAATCTCATATAGAAGCCTCTGATAACTCTGCTTCCGGTGTAAGGGTCTGGATTTTAACAACGATGGTTGGTTTGCTTATGGCTATCGTAACGTTCTTTGCAGTGCGTATTGTCAACACGATTGATGATACGGATGCTGCGGTCCAAACCATTAAAGAAGTACAAGCGTCCCAAGGCGAAGCCATTAAAGGTCTGCAGCGTGACCGAGACAACGCCAATAAGGAAATCGATCGGTTGAGAGACCAGGTCGATCGCTTGAAAGATGATAACGCTATTTTAAAAGCGAAGGCGGGGATTCCTCTGACGCTGAACAGTGAGCCACCTTCGGGTGGCTTTTTCGTATATGGAAGAAGCTAAAGCACACTTTCAATATATTCGGCTCACATTTCGAGCCAATTAAAAGAGCCATTCGGCTCATTGCCATACCCTCATATTGCCCGCCGCGCCGCGGGCTTTTTTATTCCGGCCCCGGAGTGCATCACCGGTGCTCTGACACCACACACAGCTCCCGCATCAAAGCGAGGAGAATGAGATGATCCGATATATGCCAGACAAAATTGCATCCGCAATCTCGTATTGCGTGTCCGGCAGTCTTATTTGTGGAGGCGGCATTTTGCAATGGTTGCACGACCTCGACTGGAACAAGGTTGCAGTAATAGGCGGCTTTCTTATCGGCCTGGCTACTTACCTGACGAACCTTTACTTCAAAAGACGACAGACAAAAGCATATGAGAAAGCCCTGAAGAAGGGATATGTCACCGCACCACCGCAGGACGATTAACCATGGCATCAACGAAAAGCAAACTCAGCGCGGCCATGCTTGGGCTGTTAGCTGCTGGTGCCACTGCGCCGGTACTCATGGGGCAGTTCCAGGATGAAAAAGAAGGAACCAGCCTGGTTGCTTACCCTGATGCTGGTGGCGTGTGGACGATTTGTGGCGGTGTGACTCGCGTTGACGGTAAGCAGGTTGTTAAGGGCATGCAGCTGACGCGCCAGCAGTGCGACAAAATAGATAAAGCAGAGCAGGCAAAGGCTTTGGCCTGGGTTGAGAAAAATGTTCGAGTGCCGTTGACTGAGCCTCAAAAAGTCGGCATCGCTTCTTTCTGCCCCTGGAACATCGGCCCCGGTAAATGTCTGCCATCGACATTCTGGCGAAAGCTCAATTCTGGTGACCGGCACGGCGCATGCGCAGAGATAAAGCGCTGGACGTATGACGGCGGCCGCGATTGTCGGATTCGCTCGAATAATTGCTACGGGCAGGTTCTACGCCGTGACCAGGAGTCCGAACTGGCATGCTGGGGGCTGGATAAATGACGCTGAAAACCTGGTTACTTGTGGGCGTTGAGCTGCTGCTCTCCGGAATCATTATTTTCGTGCTGATGGGGCAGGTTAGCGAGCAGCGCACCAGGGCAGAAAAAGCAGAGCAAGAAGTCGATGGCCAGAGGCAGGTTATTGCTACCCAGGCTTTCAACATGAACCGCTTTAATCAGATCGCAGACTACACCGACCGACACAATTCACTGATTGATGCCGGCACCGAGAAAACGGTCATCGAATACCGGGAGATTTTACGCCGTGACAAAACCTGTGATCTGCCTGTTCCTGCTGACGTTGCTGGTGGGCTGCTCGACTACACGAACAGTTTACGTGCCAGCGCAATGCACGCCGATTCCGGCCAGCCTGACGCAGCCAGTTTTACCCCCGCTGCCGCCAGCGGCCTGACGTATTGCCAGGCTGTGCTTTGGATAAAGCCGTTACTGGCTGCTATCGATAAAGCGAATAGCCAGCTGGCCGGAATCAGGCAAATTGAGGCAGAGAGAAAATAGCATTACCGGGGCTTTTCGCTGAGGGGATTCGATAATGCAACACTTATTTTATCGGCAATCCCACATTATGGAATCAATAAAACATTTCATTGACGCTGTTGATTTGTTTAATACTTAACCCCATTTAACATTTGAACTTACCGCGATGGTAGGCCGATCAAATGGAGATGATATGTTAAAAGATTACTTCGCTAGATTAACATCAGATCAAGAGCGTCGAGTTATGGCTGTGGAAGCTGCATTAGAGATAGCGAAAGCCTCTGTTAGTGCGCCTTCGGCATATACTGGGGTTAAAACTGAGTATGATCTGCAAAAAGTAGCATCAGAGATTAATTCTTTGGCTGATGCCATCCAAGACGCGCTGGAAAGCGATGATGATGAATAATGTTTTTAGTTGATTAGTAACCCGCTCCGGCGGGTTTTTTATTGCCATCATCATGGGTAGGCCCATCGTAATGGCTCTAATGACAGGTGAATTACAATGGCAAAACCGGACTGGGGAGCATTGCAACACCAGTTCCTCGCCGAGCATGCCAAAACAGGTATTTCCCCCAAAGACTGGTGCCAGGCTCAGGGACTGAATTACTCATCTGCGAAACGCTACATCAAAGTAACGTCGTATGGTGCGAAATCGCAGAAAGAACCTGCGAAAAAAAATGCGAATTCGCAAAAGGGAAAGGGCGAGGTCAGTGAAGTCGGGAAGGTGAAAAAATCCGCCCGTGAAACAGGCAGCGCCAAAAAATCCCGAGACGCGAAACCGATACGCGGTTCCCGACATGCTCCGCCGATTAATGCATTCGCCCCCGGCAACCAGCACGCGCTCAAGCACGGCGGCTACGGTCGTAGGATGCTTCTCTCTGACGCTATTACCGAAGACGCCCAGTCACTCACGTTGGATGATGAACTGTTCTGGCTGCGCGCGGCGAGCCTGACGGCAGCGGAGAACATCGGTCGCTGGCAGACAGAGCTTGAGACCGCTAATGGCGAAGCAGCTAAAGACCTTCACGATTTGATTTCGTCTGCACAGAAAGCCATGCACCGCAACACGCAGCGCATTGAGTCGCTGGAGTACACCAAAAACTCCATCGCTAAATTGCAGACGGATGCAGCTTACCGCGTTGTCGCGACGGAGAAGGTGGAAATGGAAATCGACATCCTGAAGGACGGCGACAGCGACAACGCCATCGTCGTACACAACACCCTGCCGATACCAGGAAGATAAATCATGGCCGACATTTACCTCCCGACTCTGCATGACGGGCAGTTAAAGGTCTGGTCTGACTCCTGGGAAGATCAGCTTCACGCGGTTCGATGTGGCCGCCGTTGGGGTAAGACCTTCATGCTGTCCAGTGCTGCTGTGACCTATGCCACTGCGCCATTTAAGCGCCCGGGCATGGACATTGAGCTGGGCGGCCGCGTCGGTATCTTCACCGCAGAGTATCGCCAGTATCAGGAGATTTACGACAAGCTCGAAGAAATCCTGCTGCCTCTTAAGAAAAGCTTTAGCCGTCAGGAGAAACGCCTGCTGCTGAAGAACGGCGGGAAGATCGACTTCTGGGTCACCAACGATAACAAACTGGCTGGCCGTGGCCGCGAATACGAAATCATCCTGATTGACGAGGCGGCGTTTACCAAGTCACCAGAGATGCTGAGGGAAATTTGGCCCAAGTCGATTAAGCCAACGTTGCTGACGACTAAGGGCCGGGCCTACGTATTTTCAACGCCTGACGGGGTGGACGAAGAGAATTTCTTCTACGCCATCTGTCACGACAATAGCCTCGGCTTTATTGAGCATCACGCGCCGACATCCTCCAACCCGTTCGTTCCGCCGGAAGAACTGGAGAAGGAGAAAGCCAACAACGACCCGCGCGTCTTCCGCCAGGAGTTTCTGGCCGAGTTCGTCGACTGGTCTGCCGCTTCGCTGTTCGACGTCCGCAAATGGTTCGAGGGTGAGAATCAGGATCAGCCTGTCGATTACCCTGAAATGTGCCAGGCCGTTTTCGCTGTCATGGATACCGCCGTCAAAGGTGGTTCAGAGCATGACGGAACGGCGGTGGTGTATTACGCCGTCGACACCCGGCCCGGCATCCAGCGCCTCACCATTCTGGACTGGGACGTCGTGCAGATTGACGGCGCGCTGCTGGAAACGTGGATGCCGTCGGTATTCGACCGCCTCAACGAGCTTTCCGGGCAGTGCGTTGCCATCAACGGCAGCCTGGGCGTATTCATCGAAGACGCCAGCATGGGCAGCATCCTACTGCAGAAAGGTGAAAGCCTGGGATGGCCGGTCAACAAAATTGAGTCCGCACTCACCAGCAAAGGAAAGGACGAACGCGCCATTATGGCCTCCGGTTACCACTACCGCGGCCTGGCGAAAATATCCCGACACGCCTACGAGAAGACAGCAGTCTTCAAAGGCGAGACAGCAAACCATCTGCACAAGCAGGTTTCCCGATTCCACCTTGCCGACAAAAAAGCTCATAAGCGCGCCGACGACTTACTCGACTGTTACACCTACGGGCTGATTATCGCATTCGGCAGTGGCGACGCAATCTGACGAGAGAACCAATGAACGAAGACGATTTCGAAATCGGCAGCTGCTCTCACTCAGAGTTGATGGCGTTGCTGGATAGTGACGATATCCAGCCAGGATCCACGGCTGGTTATCAGACCTGCAAAACGGTTTACCTCTACCACCCGCTGGGCGGCAAGATGGTGGATCGCCCGATTAAAATGGCGATGAATGAGCCGCGAACCGTGCATGTTGCCCAGTCCTATGGACTTGAGCAGCGCCTACGCGACGCGTTCGAGCGCGAATGGAAAGCGATGGGTGCTAACCAGCACATCGCCAACGCCGCGCGCATCGCCCGAATTTACGGAGTATCAGCGATCGCCATGCTGGTGGATAACCAGGAGCCGAATGAATCGCTGGACTACCGCACGCTGTACAAGCACAACGTCAGCTTTAACATTCTGGACCCGCTGAACACCGCGGGCAGCATTGTGCTGAATCAGGACCCGAACGCGCAGGACTTCCAGAAGGTCGAAGGCATTCGGGTTGCTGGTAAGCCGTACCACAAATCACGTTGTGTTGTCGTACAGAACGAGGACCCGATTTATCTGGCGTACAACCCTGCGGCGTTCGGGTTTACCGGTCGCAGCGTGTACCAGCGCGCTCTCTACCCGCTGAAGTCTTTCATCCAGACCATGCGTACCGACGATATGGTTGCGGTGAAAGGCGGCCTGCTGGTGACGAAAATCAAGGGGCCAAGTTCTGTCGTCAACAACATGATGCAGAAGCTCAGCGGCATTAAGCGCATGATGCTGAAAAGAGGGAAAACTGGTGAGGTTTTGCAAATCGGTGAAAATGACACAGTCGAATCCATTGACCTGAGCAATCTGAAAGATCCTCTCGATTCTGCAAGAAATCACATTCTGGAGAACGTAGCCGCCGCCGCAGACATGCCAGCGATCATCCTCAACTCTGAGACGTTCGCCCAAGGCTTCGGTGAAGGCACTGAAGATGCCCGGTCCGTCGCGGTGTACATCGATAATATCCGCGAGTGGCTTGATCAGCTTTATGCTTTCTTCATCCGCGTATGCCAGTACCGCGCCTGGAGCATTGAATTCTTTCAGTCGCTTCGCGCCGATTTCCCGGAGCTGAAAAATACCTACAGCGTGTATTTCGCGAGTTGGATAAACAACTTCGAATATCGCTGGCCGTCCTCTCTGAAAGAACCGGAAAGCGAGAAGGTGAAGGTCGACGAAACGCGATTTAAGGCGATCGTCAGCATGCTGGAAGTGGTGCTGCCGCAGCTCACTGCGGACCCAGAAAACCGCGCGACGCTAATCGAGTGGGCGTGTGAAAACGCCAACGCCAATGAGAACCTATTCCCTCAGCGGCTTAATCTCGATTACGACTCGCTGAAAGAAAACCCACCGCCGGAGCCGCCTAAAGCTGAAGAGCCTGGCGGCGGGATGATGCTATGAGCAAATTCTCCAGAACAGTAAGGGAGGCGGTTAAATTCTTCTTGCGCAATGGCTATACCTCTAGAGAGGAGCTGGAGCGATGGCAGGGAATTATTCGTCAGGCGGCAGAAAGCGAAACCCATGATGACTACATATCAAGGGTGTCAGACAAGCTTCGATCAACTTATGAGATGCAGATTAACAGGGCTAAGGCTCTGGATCGGCATCCAGGGTTGTCTCGCTTTACTCTGAATTACATGGAGCCGAAGTTAAGAAGCGAGCTTGATAGACGCATCCTGGCTAGCGCCGACTTAATTAAGTTAAACCGTACAGGCGCGATAAACAAAACAGTCCAGAGATTTAGTGGGTGGGCTACCAGCATCCCTGTGCAGGATTACGTTGGAGGTGGACTGTCGCCATCCTCCAAAAGCGGGGTTAATTACAACTGTGATCACATTCAGAAAAGCGCCTTGCAAATTGATTTTGAAGCGCGCCGGGTGATGATTGATCAGAACCATAAACTCATTGCAAACATCGACAACATCATAGCTGCCAGTAATAACGCCATAGCCGCAGAGTGGCATAGTCACTGGCGGCAGGCAGGTTATGACTACCGGGAAGATCACAAAGAGCGCGATAAGGTGGTCTATCTCATCCGCGGTAACTGGGCGCAAAAAAACGGTTACGTGAAGGTGGGGCCTTCCGGGTACCTTGATGAAATTACACAGCCCGGTGAAGAGGTTTTTTGCCGGTGTTACGTAACCTATCTGTACAACCTCCGGAGTGTTCCTGAACACATGCTGACCCAGAAGGGGCAGAAGTTCATGGCGTCTATGAAATAAGTATAGGAGCATTAAAACGTGGCTATTTTTGGCAGCGGGATAATGTTCCGTCAGGGTAAGTTCGTCTTCCTGATCCAGCGCTCGGATGATGGTACGTGGTGTTCGCCTGGCGGCATGGTAGAGCCGGGCGAGCTGGCGATTGATGCCGCGCGCCGCGAAGTGCTGGAAGAGGCGGGTTATCAGTACGATGGCCCGCTGACCCCACACAGTGTATACGGTGATTATCTGACGTTTCGCGCTGAAGTGCCGGAGAGGTTCGAGGCGAAGCTTAACGACGAGTCGCTGGCCGCCGGATGGTTTCACATTGACGACCTGCCCAAACCGCTTCATCAGCCCTTCGCTGAGATGCTGGTGCAGCAGGCGCTCAATGAAACCGAAGTGGCCGCGCTCATCGCTGACGGAACACTAAGCAGCCCGCAATTCTTTATCAACATGTGGATGTTCGCAATCCGGGTGACCGGAACAGGGGTTACCTGGCGCTCTGCAGATCAACAGATGGCCTTCCGTAACCCGGACGACTATCTCACCCCAGAGTTTCTCCAGCGAGTTGCCGGGCTACCGCTCATATGGCTGCACCCGGAGAAAAATACGCTTGATAGCAATGAGTTCGCAAAACGCGTTATTGGCACCCTGACAAATAGTTGGGTTGCTGACAATGGTGAGGTGTGGGCAATTGCACGCGTATATGACGCCGAGGCTGCCGAAATCATGGCAACCAGGCAGTTAAGCACCTCACCAACCGTAAAATTTGTTGAGGTTCCCGATTCAATCATTGAGATCGACGGTCAGCCTCTACTGGTGGAGCCATCCCCCGAGCTGCTCGACCACGTTGCAATTTGTGAACAGGGCGTATGGGACAAGCTCCTTGCCCCTACTGGTGTTAAATCTGATTCCATTCCAAACGAGGCTGAAAAGATGGACGAGGAAAAAATCGTAGCGCTAATCAATAAGGCGATTGACGCACGCATGGCTAAGGCTGACTCAGAAGAAGCAGACCGTAAAGCCAAGGCCGATGCCGATGAAGCAGCTAAGAAAGAAAAGGCTGATGCTGAGGAAAAAGAGGCTGAAGAGGCGAAAGCCAAAGCTGACGCGGAAGAGAAAGCCGCGAAGGAAAAAGCAGACGCAGAAGCCAAAGAGAAGGCCGACGCAGAAGAGGCGGAACGTATGGCGAAAGAAAAAGCTGACTCTCAGCTGCGCCAGGAAATTGCCGACCTGCGCTCCCGCATCCCAACCGAGTTGAGCGATGAAGAGCGCAACGAAGTCGCCGATGCACAGGTGAAGGCTGATAGCGTGTTCTCATGCTTCGGCAAGCGCGCGCCGGTACCGCTGTCTGGTGAAAAGCCGCTGGCATATCGCCGCCGTCTGATGATCCAGCTTCAGGAGCATTCGCCTGACTTCAAATCCGTCGACCTGTCCTCTATCGCTGACTCAGCCCTGCTGAGCGTGGCCGAGAAGACGATCTACGCCGACGCGCAGAAATCGGCAAGCCTGTCTGTTGGCCCTGGCATGCTGCGCGAAATTAAACGCGCTGATGCGACCGGTCGCCAGATCAGCACCTTCGAAGGCGATCCTGCTGCCACCTGGGCTCCGTTCCAGTCCGGCAAGCGTCAGGTCACCAGTTTCAACAACCAGGCTTAACGGGAGCTCTCAAGCATGGCTATCTTATCTCTTAACCCGATGGCAACCACGAACGCGCTGGGCTCCTTCGGTGTGCAGTCCGACGGTTATATTCAGGGCGTGGCGCTCGATGACCCGGCCAACCGCTTTAACCTGGCTGCGGGCACTGTGGCGGCAACGGAAACCAAACCTTTGTGGGGCGGCCTGCCGGTTGCAGAGCTTCTGCCCGGCACCAGCTCAAGCCCGCGCGGTTCATACATCCGTCGCGCTGTGTCTGTCGCCGAGCTGGAAGGCTTCACCGTCTTCAATCAGGCTCACAACGGCCTGACCACTCCGCAGTCACCGGTTCCGCTGTACGCATCAGGCATGAGCGTTTCGTACTACCGCCTGGGCTCCAACATGCGCGTTCCGCTGAAAGCTTCTGCGCAGGTTGTCGCGCTGGGCACCTCTGGCGCCTCAGTGAAAACCCCGCTGGCCTGGGATTTCGTGAACAACCAGATCACCACCGCGGCAGCGGCCGGTTTCGCTGGTTCCGATATTGCGACAACCGCGGTGACCTATGCCAATGGCGTGGCGACAGCAGTAACCGCTTCAGCTCATGGACTGACAGCTGGTCAATACGTGAAAATCAGTGGCGTCGCTCCTGCAGCGTACAACGGCACTGTGGTCGTGCTGTCAGTCGTGAACGCAACGACCTTCACCTACGCCCCGGCAACTGCACCAGGCGGCGCTGCAACCACGCAGGGCACCATCGGCGCAGTTACGCTTTCCGACATCACGCTGCCGGTAAAAGTGCTCGCCATCGAATCAGGCAACTCCAAGACTGTCAGCTATGACAGCGCGACGGGCTTCCTGACCTGGAACAACACCGACAGCTGCGCGCTGGTCTTACTTTAATCGGGAGCTGAATTAAATGGCTGCAATTACCCCCAGCTACACCATCGTCAATCCGTCGTACATCGCGCCGGAGATGATCATTGGTTACCAGCAGGCGTCAGGTGCGTTTGAAACCATCGCCAGCGGCAACCCGCAAGTCCGTCTCGGCGTAGGCGATCAGTACGTCTACATGCGCCGCCTGGACATTCGCACCCAGACCACTTCCAGCCAGTCCGGTAACGGTAACCAGCTGCCAAGTGTTGCGCTGGATGCGAAGATGATTTCCACCCCAACCTACCTGTTCCGCTGCCGTGGTATCTACGATCACCATGATATGGCTGCTGCCGGTAACTGGAACTTTGCACTGCCGGAAGCTCAGCGCCTGGGCATGCGTCAGGGCATTTTCCAGCAACTGCGCTCTGCTCTGCTGTACGGCATGAACCCTGCTGGCGGTGAAGGGCTGCTGAACACCGCTGGCGCGACTACCGAGTCCCTGCCTCCGGACAGCAACGGTAACACCACTGTGCTGACCTATGACCACGGCCAGATGGCGGTATATTTGCTGGGTCACGTACAGGCCGCACTGACCCGCACCATGCAGCTGGGTCGCCAGCAGCGCGTCGTTATCCTGGGGCCGCAGCGCGCCCTCGGTGCCATGGAGATTCAGCAGATCGTTCAACTGACTTCTTACCAGCGTCCTGGTGGTGGTACTGACACCGTCGGCGGCACGGTGAAAGAAGTGCTGAAAGGAGCAAACGTCCAGGTTGACTGGGTGTATGACGATACCCTGATCGGCGCTGGTGCTGGCGGTACCGACGCGGTGGTGATCACCATCCCTGAAGTCGAAGTGCCAATGGTCAACTCGACTGTGAACACCAACGAATTCGCCAAGCTGACCCCGTCTCTTGCCGCGAACGCGCTGATGTTTACCGACATGGCCGCGCCGCGCGAGATTCCGACGCCGATCGCTGGTGGTGCCATCGATGTTCTGTCCGAAATGCGTTCTACCGCAGGCTGGGCAGTTCGTCCGGAAGCAATCACCATCCTGTCCATGGCGTACAGCGCCTGATCCATTCTTTGAAGTGGTTAAGCCTCTGCCGGGGAAACTCAGCAGGGGCTTTTTTACGAGGGTAACCAATGAAACTCTATATCGCTAACACCACCAAGCAGCGCCAGATTTTCGCCTATCGCAAGCTCGAGACCGGACGCCTTATTCAGATCCCGATTAACCACGGCGATCAGATGATGGTGCTGGATGGCACAACTGAAGAAGTTGATGCAGTGGTGCAGCATCACCAGGTTTACGGACTGGTTGACTCGACGAAAATTGACCAGAGTCAGGCGTTCGTCGGCCTGTGCTACAGCCTGAACAAGCCTGTATCAGCGCCGGTAATCGAAAAAACAATCCGCGATAACGATATTCATCTTACCCGCGGGGCGCATGGTCGCCGACAGGCATCCGTAGCGGCTCTGGATAGCTCTCTGCGCGAAAGCGGTACCGGCTATTCCGGCGAGATGGAAGTCAGCGCTGAGCAGGCGAAAGGCCGGGAAGACAGCGAAGACACCCCGACGGTTAACGAAACCATCGTGACTGAAAAATCCGGGAGCAAGAAAAAATGACAACGAGCCTGTCGGGATTCATCGAATTCGTTCGAACTGACATGGGCGTGACCGCCGCGCAGGTTCCCGACGACTCGCCGTCTTTCACCCTGGCGTATGGCGGCGCGGTTGAGTGGGTAAACCCTGATATCGCGTGCGTCACGCCGAACCTGTACACCATTGCCGTGTACAACCTGGGCGCGTCTTTCCTTGTCAACTACGGTACCGAATCGGTATTTGCTGAATTCAGGAAAACGTATGGCCTGAACGATTTCAAAGCTGGCGTGATTACTGGTGCCGGGGATAACTCAACCAGCGCTCAGCGCCTGGTACCGGACTTCTTCAAAGACCTGTCACTGGCTGACCTGCAGATGTTACAGGATCCATGGGGACGCCGGTACCTGATGATCGCCCAGCAGTTCGGCAGCCTTTGGGGGCTGTCATGATCACCTTCCACCTGGGAGTGATTGATGTCCCGTATGAGGACGAGAACACCACGACAGGAGACGTCGCCGAGTATCTGGAGGAAAAGTACCAGATCATGCAGACGTTTTTCGACAGGTACAGCAACGACATCGCAGACCTGATGGCGAACGACCTGGCCGCGTCGCTTGAGAATATGATGGCCGACGCACCGCCAACTAAAGACCCTCTGGCAGAGTCGATGTCACGGATCCATGACCTGTTTGTCGCCTTCCTCGACAACACCGAAATGAACGGATTGCCGGGCGTGCCTACGCGCCGCGCGCTGGAGGGTATATCCCGGCGATTCAAAAACAAAAAAGGGCCGCCGCGGCCGTCATTCATCGATACCGGAACCTATCAGGCCGCGATGCGCGCCTGGGTGAGCGGGGTGTTAAATGCCTTCCCTGGATGAGTTGCAGCAAACTGCAAAAACCGAGCTTAACGCCACGCTGACGCAGGGGCTTGATGACCTGAGCCGCTTTCAGGTGGTCACGTTCACTAAGTATATCCGCAAGGTGCTGCCCCTCGATGGTTTCGTGTTCTGGGTAAAGGCGTCTGTTTTGTCTGACGACCCAAGCAACGCGCCAGACACGGTCAACGTCAAAGGTTATCTGCACCTTACGACCGAAACCATCCAGGACGATGAACAGCTCTACGATCGTAACGTCGTGACGTTTACCGCGCAGGCGGACATCGACCCGTTCAACGACATCGGATCTGATGTCCTGTATATCGGCGAGTTCTTTGGCCTCCAGTTTTCATTCTCCCGGCGTACCGGGCTGAACGAACCGGCCAACCTCTACCATTACACCGGGGAGGCAATATTCCCCTACATGCGCTCGCAGATCATCAACTCTGCCGACGATATCGACCTGTCGGACGTTGTGGTTTCGAGCTCATTACCTGTATGGCTGACGCTGAGCCAGTACATGCCTATGTTCCCTGCCATGCTGTCGACGCAGAACCTGTCTCCGCCGTATGCAACGGTGAAGTGCAGTAACACCGCGCCGATCGCCGGCAGCTTTTACCTCGATGAGCACCAGAACCAGTATCAACTGGTTTCGGAGGACGTAACTATTTCCATCACAGGCCTGCGGAATGCTGGCGTAGAGGATTTCGTCAGGTATGTGCAGCAGTACACGCTCGGCGATGACGCAGAAATGGGCGTGATGAATATCCCGGTCGTTCAGGACGAGCGCGTCACGCAGAACGAGCTGAACATCATCGCCATGAGAAAAACCATCAAATTCAAAGTCAATTATTACCAGCAGAGGATGCGCAACGTCGCCCGTAAGCTGATCACGTCTGCAATTCCGTCCATTTACCCGGAGAAATGACTAAATGGCAATTGTTAACATTAACGTATCGGTGACCAATCCACCGAAGCCCTCTCAGCTGCTTAAGTCTGGCGCTATGATCTCTGTGGGCGGAACGACACTGGCTGCGGGTGAGTATCAACTGCTGACATCGAAAACTGACCTGAGCGACATTGCATCACCGGCGAAAACCATCGCGTCAATCGCATGGGCGACCGGCGTTGTCACTGTCACGCTTTCTGCTGCGCACGGATGGACTATTGGCGACACAATCCCGCTTATCGTCTCGGGTGTTACCCCCTCCGGCTACAATCGCGCGGTTAACGCCACTGTGACAACCACCACGGCGTTTACCTATCCGCTGGCAACAGACCCAGGTACCGCAACGGTAATGGGCTCAGTACAGACTGTGGCTGCAACTGAAATACTGCAGATGAACACGACATACTGGGCCCAGGGCACAACCCGCGCAGTGTACGTTCTTGAGCTGGGCGATGTGACTGCTACCGCTGCCGTTGCCGCGCTTGCTAACTTCATCACAGAAGATACTTCTCTGGGTAACACCTACCAGAAGTTCTTCTCGTACCTGGTGCCGCGCGAGTGGGACGACGAATCGACGTTCAAAACCCTGACGGGACTGTATACCAGCCCGGCGTCACTGGTTTATTTCTTCGTAACCACCACGATCGCCACCTACCAGGCATGGGTTGCCACCAAAAACAAATCGGTCTTTGCAGGTGTCGAATCCCCCAATATCCCTGCAGGCGAGTTTTCCATGGCTGCCTGGTTCCAGTCCTCCCTGGCAAACGATCCTGGTTCTTCGAACATGGTGCCGCCGATGGCGTACCGGTTCGGCTACGGCGTAACGGAATACCCTGTAGAGGGCAACGGCGCGCTGTTGAAAGCGATGCAGGACAACAGCATCAACTATGTTGGCACAGCGGCGGAAGGCGGGCTGAGTAACAAAATGCTGGTGGCAGGCCACATGCTGGACGGTAACCCGTTCAACTACTGGTATGCCGTTGCCTGGACCGCGATCAACCTTGAGCTCGATCTGGCTAACGAGGTTATCAATGGTTCCAATACCACCGTTAACCCGCTGTATTACGAGCAGAACGGTATCGACCGCCTGCAGCGTCGCGCACTCAAAACCATGCGTAACGGCGTCAGCTATGGTCTGATTCTCGGTCGCGTGATTGGTACCGGCCTGTCACAGCAGGATTTCAACACCGAATACGAGAAAGGCACCTATGCCGGTAACGCGGTGATCAACGCCGTGCCGTTCGCGAATTACACCAGCCTGAACCCGTCCGATTACGCCGATGGCAAGTATAACGGTCTGAGCGCCGTAATGACGCCGCGCCGCGGCTTCGAATCCATCACGTTTAACGTGAACGTAACCAACTTTGTAGGGGCGTAAAAAATGGCAAACCCATTAGTACCGCAGGGATTCCTTAATCGTGTACGCGGCGGATTATCAGTAACTGACGTTCCGGCGCTGAACATCACCGCCTCTTATTTGGGTAAGGATGGCATCAGTATGCGCCCTGATGGCGCAGCTACGGACATCATTCCGACAATGACCGGCACCGTGGGTAGCCAGGCACCCTATCAGCAGGTGACCGTCACCGTACATCTGCTGCGCACCCAGGGCCTGAGCGACAGCTACAAAAACCGTTTTGCCACCGACACGGCGCTGGGTGAAGTAGTGATTACCCCGGATGCCACCACACTCAGTAATTTCACCGTGCTTAACGCTTACCTGGTGAACTTCAACGAACTGCCGTTTACCGGTATGGATGCCGGGTATGTGGCGACTATCAGCGGTTATATACTTGCTAACGACAACATGTGGATTTGATTGTGAAAATTGATAAAAAACTCAATCTGGTAACAAACATCACCAGGGAAGACGGGTCAATCGTGTACCTGCATGTTACCCCGTTCCCGTATGAGGTGGTTGAAGAGCACTGCCTGTTGTTGGGCAACCTGTTCACCAACTTCATCTCACAGGTCGGCGGCCTGGGCGCAGCGCGTGTCGCTGCGATGATGCTACGTAAAAATCTACAGCGCGAGAAGGAGTTGAGGGGCGAATCTAACCAGCAGGCTCCAACCATTGTTGATGAGATTCAGCGTCTTACGTCAGTGGTCTGGAATGACGGCGGAACCTGGAAAACAACATCATTCGACGCCGCCATGAAGCAGGGGATCATCTCCCCTGACGAATACCGCGAAGTTGAAGGTGAGGTGGTTTTTTTTATGGTTTCCTCTGCCATTCAGAAAGCCCATCTGATCGCCCCGACGGTGGGAGCAGTGATCGGCATGTTCGGTGGGCAACTCGTATCATTGAGCGTTACGGCGTTCCGCGATTCGTTGCTGACATCGAATCCGCCTGGCGATACCCAGACCCCGAATGTCCCGCCGGAAACGTCATATATACCCTCCTAGACTGGGCGTCGAATGAGGGATTCTGGCGGGTTATCAGGGAAATAACAGGGGAAGAGTTTGCCAGCCCGGCGCAGTACCGCCAGCGTTACATCATTTCCGCGCTAAAAGACAGGGGTTCCTTCAATGGTGGCTAAGTCTATTGTCGATATTGACGTAAATGACGACAAGTTTGTCGCATTTATGGAGAAGTTCAAAGAATATCAGGCTGCACTTGAGGACCTTCCTGAAGCATGGCGCGGGCTGGCGCATGGGGCCACGGATGCCACCAAAGAGACAGCGAAAGCAAAAACAGAGGGTGACCTTCTGGCTAAAGCTTTTTCTGATGGGGCAAGCGCGATTCTGTCGATAAACAGCGGACTTGATCGGCTTACCGACAGCCTGGATCGGGCGAATAAAAGCCAGGAAGACTTCAACAAGAAAACCCGCTCATCAAAGGGGTTTTTGAGTGACGCCACGAAGGACGCGAAGTCGCTGGCCGGGCACATCAGGGATGCCACAACAAGCCTGCTGTCATGGGGCGGTATCGTTGGCCTGTTCACCGGCGTGCTGGGAGTCGGTGGTCTTTTCGGCCTAAACCGCCTGGCGGCAACAACCGGTTCTCAGCGGTTCACCTCGCTCGGGATTGGGACGAGTATCGGCGCGCTGGACTCGGCAGCCATTAACTACCAGAAGGCACTCGGCAACCCGACAGCAACGCTGGGCGCTATCCGTGACAGCCAGATGGATCTGTCAAAGCGCTGGCAGTTCCAGGCCATGGGCATTAACAACCCAGACCAGGACCCGGCGAAACTCTTGCCGCAACTGATTCGCAATGCGCGAGATATCTTTGTCAAAAACGGCAGCACCCTTCAGGGGGCAAACGCCTACGGGCTGACGAACTTTTTCAGCCTGGATGACCTGAATCGCTTTAAAAACATGAGCGATGAAGAAATTGATGCGATGGATCGCCGGGCACAGAAGGATGCGAAATTACTGCAGATCACCGACCAGCAGGCGCGGCAGTGGCAGGATTTCAACGTTCAGCTGGATTACAGTGGTCAGAGCATCCGTAACACGTTTGTGCGCGGGCTTGGTCCACTCACCCCGCAACTGAGCAAGCTTTCTGACGCGCTGTCGGGTTCCATCGATACGGTTCTGCAGTCGCCAGAGTTGGGTAAGTGGATTGATGGTTTGGCAGGCGGCATTGAGCGCTTGGGGAATTATCTGGCATCGCCTGAGTTCACCAAGGACGTCGACAGCTTCATGGTTGGCATTCAAAAGCTTGGGACACTCATCGGGAAGGTTTACGACTGGATCGTGGGCAAAACCGACATTTCCGTATCTGATGTTACTTCCGGATCCTCAATACTGAGCAACAATAAAGTCCCTGACCCGAAGACTGGCCAGACTTACACACCGGGTTCTGAAGATGACCCGCGGGTGTGGGGATGGTTGAAGGGCGTCAAGAGATTCTTCTCCAGTGGCGATGTTAAGCCTGTCGACCCAACCCCTGCGGATGTCGGCGCGAAAGGCAGGACGATCGCTGACAGGTTCAATAACCCGACCAATCTGCGATGGGCAGAGGGGTACGGCACGCACAACACCAAGAGCGGGAAATTTGCGGTGTTCCCAACGCTCGATGAGGGCGTGCTGGCATCGGCGAAACAGCTACAAATTTTTGGTACCCGCGGCATCAACACGGTCACCGATATAGCGAAAAAATGGGCACCGTCGAACGAGAACGACACAGCGGAGTATATCCGACACGTCGTTAAAACGACTGGGATTGGCGCTAACGACAGACTGAACCTCAATGACCCTGCAATTCTGGCAAAACTCATTTCAGCCATGTCCACGAAAGAGGGGGCCGGAAACCGGGTTAGCGAGGGCGCGGTCATCCAGATATTCAACAACACAGGTGGGAATGCCATCGTTTCATCATCACAGCTTGGAGTGACTAGATAATGGCATTTACTCGCGAACTCTATCGGCTTGGGTTTGAAATATCCCCGGTTATCCTCTGCAATGGAGTTGCGGAGGCTATCCCCGGCGGCATGCTGCCCATAGTGGCGCTCACACAGAGCGCCAGCTTTGTTACCGGGTTGATCGGTGGGGCAATCAACCTTATCGATCTGGATAAATATTTCTGTCACTGGCGTCCTGTTCAGGGCTCGACAATGGTCGACTATGACATCGCACGTTACCCGTTCGCCAACCAGACCGTCGCGGCGAACGCGCTTCTGGCTCAGCCGTTAAGGGTAAGCCTGATGATGGATGCGCCGGTGAACGAGAATACCGGAGCCATGACCAAACTGGTAACCATGAGCTCGCTTCAGGCAGTACTGCAGGCGCATGCCAACCTGGGCGGGACTTACATCGTTGCCACGCCGTCACTTATCTATAACAACTGCATACTGAAAACGGTTAAGGACAACTCTACCGGTAATGACCCGCTCCCTCAGCGCTCCTGGCTCTGGGATTTCGAGCAACCACTTATTACCGAAACCGCAGCTGACCAGGCCGTAAACAGCTTCCTCAGCAAAATTGACGGCGGTGACCAGAACAACAGCAGTGCATGGACAAATACCGTAAGCGCTCTTGGTAACACATCGCTCGGTGGCTCGGTAACCGAGGCAATAACGGGCGTGATTGGCAAGCTTCAGGGGGTATTTGGCATATGAGCACCGTCAATTATCCGTTTACCGGGCTTGAAAGGAAGAGCATGACGTTCTCGCCGGTTCTGGACGGGATGGTTTACTCCTGCCAGATGAAGTGGAACATCGCCGCGCAGCGCTGGTATTTACTGATCACCAATAGCGCCGGAAATCAGGTGTTGAATACTGCCGTTGTAGGTTCGACATCCACTGGTGGGATAAACCTCCTGAATGGAGTATTCACATCGACGACCATGATCTGGCGTGAAAAGAACGGGCAGATTGAGGTAACGAGCTGATGCGCTACTACGAAATCAACATTTTTGATGGCGATACCTTAATCCAGCAATATTCAAGCCTGAAAAATGGAGTTTTTAACCCCGGCGCGCTGATGGTGGAATTCGACATCATGCGCTTTGGTGAATCCACGCCAGCAGGGGAAACGCATCTTACCGTATGGGGTATTGGCCCAAAAGAAATGCAGCAGGCCAGACAGAATCTGTACGGTAAGCGAATACAGGTATTTGCTGGCATGTCCAAAGGGCTGCCGCTGGCGGGCGTATGGGATAAAAAGCTTGCCATAGAGGGCACTGTTTTCCAGGTATTCGGAAACTGGCAGGGAACAGAGTTGCGGCTGGATTTCATCATCGTGTCGGGTCCGGTTAATACCACGGCACGCGGTCAAATGATTCCGCTACAAGTGACCATGCCATGGTCTGTTGGGCAAAAATTGTCAGTAGCGATGGCGCAGTGCTTTATGACGATGGGCGGCTTTACACCGAACATCAGTATCAGCGACAGGCTCACGCTGAATTACGATCGGCCTATGTTTTGCGGATCCCTAACTGAGCTTGCAAAAAACCTGAGAGCGTTTTCTTTATCACGCATTAAAGACCCTGGCTACACAGGTGTGGAAATTGCCGTGGTGAACGGCAATGAAATCCGGGTGTGGGATAACGATTACGCTAATCATCCAGATCGGAGTTCGAAAACCAGTGCGACGGAAAGGAGTAAAAATCCTGTCCAGATAAATTTCAATGACCTGATAGGTCAGCCAACGTGGATCAGCTTTGGTGTTGTCAGCGTCATCTGCGTTATGCGTGCAGACCTCCAGACTGGCGACCACATCCTGATGCCTGAGAAGGCCAGACCAATGATTCAGGCATCTTCTTACTCGCAGTTTCGCGATGACTCAGCCTTTAGCGGTGAATTTGTAGTGCAATCGGTGAGGTTGCTGGGTAACAGCAGGCAGCCAACAGCCGAAGCGTGGATCACTGTGATTGAGGCATACCCGGCGGAGGCGGTTAAGACAAAATGAGCGTCGACCAGAAGCTTAATTTCGGCCGGAACATGAACAGGTTCGCCGAGCAGAAGTTTAATGAGGCTTTCCAGGCGGCCGGGAAGATACTTCCAGCCAGCATTGTTGAGCAAAAAGGCAACATGGTCACGGTGTCTTTCGAGCTGCATGATACGCCATACGTTTTTCCGGATGTCACCATTCCGCTTTTCGGCCCGCAGTACATCCGCTATCCAATGCAGCCGGGGGACAAAGGCGTTGTCATTCCTGCCGACACTTATCTGGGCGGAGTAAGCGGGCAGGGCGGCGGTGTCGCTGATCTAACCCCTCCGGGCAACCTGAGCGCCCTGGTATACCTTCCGATCAGTAACACCGAATGGGAAGCCGTCGACGGCAACGTTGTCACTATTTACGGCCCTGAGGGTGTGACTATCAGGGATCAGGAAAGCAACACGACGTTTCTGCTAACGCCTGACAGCGTGACAATCGCCGCTGTGGATCAGTTTAAGGTTACGGTAGGTAGCACGGTACTCACCCTTACTCAGGGCATGTGGAGCATCACGGGAACGACAGGGAAGCTGCAGGACTCAACCGCCAGCACCAGCCCGGAGATCATGCACACTGGATGGGCCACTCTGATTGCATGGCTGAATTCTCATCAGCACTCAAATGGTAATGGAGGTTCAAACACTGGCGTTCCAACTACTACTTTCAACGGGAGTATCACGCAATGAGAACCTACGGGAGAAATGCAGAGGGCAAGTGGGTGCTGGTGGTGCCGGATGAAAATGGCTTCAACGATGCCATCTATCTTACGACGCTGATACAGAATCTGAAGCTGGCACCTCAGGAGTCACCGTTTTTTGCAAACAACGGCATCCCGTCGCAGAGTTCAGTCATTCAGCAGGTACTGCCAACCTATTATGTCGACAGGCTTCAACGGCAATTTAGCCAGTATTTTTCATCACTGCAGATCGCTCTGGTGAGTGATGACCCTCCCGTATACAACATTTCGGCGATAACGAACGCCGGTTCTAAAATTATCACAACGGTGAACGTATGAGTGATTTGTCCGTAAGCTATAACGCATCGGGTCCGGTTCCGCAAACTGCTGAAGATCTGCGTAGCCAGCTTGTTGCAAAGGCCACTGAGTTATCACCGGGAATCACCACCGATCTGCCTGGCTCCCTTATTGAGGATATCGTCGGCACTGATGTGGGCGCACTGATTATCGCCGACCAGATCCGCGTCGACCTCATCAACTCTGTTGGCCCGCTGAAAGCGAATATGTACATGCTGAACCTCCTGGCGCAGCAGGCAGGAATAAGCGCACAAAAAACAGAGGGGTCGACTACCGTTCCTGTGACGTTTAGCGGACCGGCAGGATTCGTCATACCGCAGGGGTTTCTGGTTAGCGACGGCACGTATACTTACCAGATCGCCGACGCGACAGTAATTCTGTCTTCAGGTGTTAGCGCGATGGTAACAGCCATTGCAACAAGCACCGGTTCTTGGGCCGTGCCTACAGGAACAGTTAACCAGATACTGACCAGCCTGCCGTCTAACATTACCCTGACCTGCACGAACCCGGTGGCGGGAACGCCAGGAGGCGCGCCGGAGACCAATTACGAGTTTCGAGAACGTGTATGGCAGGCGCAGATGTCCACCGTTCAGGGTTATCCAGGCTTTATCCGCCAGAAATTGACTGACCTTGACAACGTACAGGGCCGCCTGGTCTCAGTGGTCCAGAGCGGAACATCCTGGATCATCATGTGCGGCGGTGGCGATATTTATGATATTGCTGGCGCAATTTACAAATCAGCAGGCGATATCAGCAGGCTGAAAGGCACCGACCTGAACGTCACAGGCATCACAAATGCCAACCCCGGAGTCGTGACGACAGATATCACGCACGGATTTTCTACCAATCAGGTAATCAATATCACTGGCGTACTGGGTATGTCCGGCATCAATAACGTCCCCCTGACAATTACAGTGCTGACGCCTCACACGTTTTCCATTGGCATAAATACCACCTCGTCAGGATCATGGACTGGTGGAGGATTGGTTACCCCAAACCTCAGAAATAACGTTGTGTCGATAAACGACTGGCCTGACAATTATCTCATCCCGTTTGTTACCCCGCTTCAGCAACTGGTAACCATCAAGTTTGAGTGGGCTACGGAAAGTGCCAACTATCTGACTGACGCAACTATCGCTTCGTTGGTGTCGCAACCGGTTATCGACTATGTAAACGGCATATTCGCTGGAAAGCCGATGAACATCAATAACGTCAAGGATGTCTTTCTTCAGGCAATTAATAGCACGCTGGATATGAGCCTGATTTCAACACTGAACGTTATTATTACGGTGAATGGTGTAATCACAGTTGTGGATGCCGGGACCAACATCATCAGTGGCGACCCTTACAGTTACTGGTTCATTGCCTCCGACGGGATTATCGTGGACGGAATATAATATGCTTGAAAATATCATTAAGTCTTACTTGTATACGCAGTATAACGACGATGATGATCTCCAGGCGTTCGTGACTGCGTATAACTCCATGGCCCAGGATATTTATTCATGGATGATTAACGCTAATCTTCCGATATTTGTCGGCGGGTATAATGCAGGTGACCAGTTAAAATGGATTGCCAGGGGGATTTATGGCGTTAAGCCACCGGTGCTAGTCAGTGGAAAGCAATCTGTTTTCGGCCCGTACAACACAATCCCGTTCAACCAGTTACCATTCAATGGTAGAAGGGTGGTAAATCAGTCAGAACAGGTAATCGTTTCAGATGATCTGTTTAAGCGCATCATGACGTGGAATTTCTACAAAGGTGATGGTTACTACTTTACAATTCCGTGGCTCAAGCGCCGAATCATGCGCTTTCTTACTGGGGCTGATGGGGTTGATGTAGTCAATGACCAGCGCTGGAGTATATCGGTTCTTTTCTCTGGAAACGGCGCAAGCATATCCATTGTGAAGGGGTACAGAAAGCTCACAAGCTCAGCTTTGTATAACAGCCAGCCATACAACAGCAGGGCATTCAATCAGGACACCAGTGTTTTGATTAAGAGTAATGAATATGAGTATGTATCTCTGTTCAAGCAGGCCTTTGATAGCGGACTGCTTCATATGCCTTTTTATCAACCTGTGAGCGTGACTATAGTTGGGTGAGTGGTGTAAAGTTGATTAACAATCTGTTAGTTAAAAGGTAACGTCATGGGTAGGCTTGTCTTTACTATTTTTATTCTTTTAGTATCTGGTTGTAGTGCATATGATCGTGGCAGGGCTGTTACGTTGGAGCAGAAAAGAGATATTCTTTTAAACGAAAGTCCCAAATATGCCCCTGGGTATTTAACAAAAGATAAAGTTGATATATATACGGTGCGGAATACCCTTCTTTCCAATGGAGGGGAAACAAAGGATTTTTTAAAAAAACTAATCTCAAAGTGTTATGATTCAAAGGTTGAGTATTGCGCGTTTGAAGAATATTACAATGCTTATATTAACAATAAGCGAAAAAAAGAAAGAGATGATCTAAGAAAGACAAAAATACCAGTAAAAAAAGGCGATCTTTTTTATTGCAAGGTGTCAATGCATCTCTCTAATGGAATTGTTGATACTAGCTATGTTCGTGTCGGAGTTAAAGACAATATCGATGTTGTCGGATTTGTTTTCTCAAACGGATATCAAATAATTTCACCAAAACTAAAAGTCATCAGTTCTGAATCTGGAGAAAGAGCAGGAATGTCTCCTGGTGGATCTTTGGTGGTTAATGCCAGTTATGATGGAAGTTATTACACTATAAGGCTATTTGATAACCATTTGTATACAGAGCCAGATAAAGACGCTGTTCGTCATGTTTTGGATTTTGGTTCAGCAGGAGTTATTGAGGCTTTTGACTGTAAAAAGGCATAATTTGGAAATTCAAAAAATTAGCAAGGCATCTTGCTAATAATTAACATGAATGAGTTTGAAAATAATTAAACCCGCATTGTGCGGGTTTTTTATTTCCCACATCCCGGAGGATAAATGGCACTCACACTTTTAGCTGCAAACAATGCCCAAACGGTACTTGCTGCGGGGATTAACTCTACCGCAACGAGCCTTACAGTGAACACTGGCACGGGAGATTTGTTCCCATCACCAGTTGCCGGAGCGAGTTTTTTTAAGCTTACGCTGGTAGACGCAGCAACCGGGACGCTGACCGAGATTGTTCATGTTACTGCCCGCTCAGGCGATACGATGACAATAGAGCGTGGGCAGGAAGGAACGCCAGCGAGAGCATGGTCAGCAAACGACATCGCTGCGAACATGATGACTGCCGGTTCATTCGCATTACTAGCACAAACTGCATTGTCTCTACAGGTTGCAAATAATCTTTCAGAAATAGCCTCAGCTGGGCCTTCGGCTGTCAGTCAGACTCTCACAAACCTAGGTCTGGGAACTGCGGCAACTAAGAATGTAGGCACCGGATCGAATCAGATACCCGATATGTCCAGTTTTACGGCAAGCCGTGCGTCAACCGGTTGGCAAAAATTGCCAGGGGGACTGATTATCCAATGGGGACAGGCTTCGACGGACACCAGTTCTCTTGTTACCGTGGCTTATCCGATCCCATTCCCAAACAGCATATTCCAGGTCATCGGCTCATGCCTCGATGTCAATAACGCTAACATAGTGGCTATTAACTCTACTGATGGCGTCAACTTCAACCTGGTAGCCTGGGTTGCTACATCTGGCTCGGTTTTAAGAACTAAAACTCCGGTGAAATGGATCGCAATAGGAAACTGATATGAACAATAACTATGTTTTCAGCGCCACTACCCTTGCTTTTTATCCACTCGAAATGAAGGATGATTATGAGAAAGCAGGAAGTTGGCCCGGGGATGCTGTTGAGGTATCTGACGAAATTTATAATGAGTTTCTTATTCCACCTGTGGGAAAGATGCGCGGTGCTAAGGATGGCCTGCCATGCTGGGTAGATGTACCACCTCCGACCCATGAGGAACTGGTTGCAGCAGCTGACGCAGAGAAAGATCGGCGCATCACCGAAGCCAACGACTACATGAACAGTAAGCAGTGGCCAGGCAAAGCAGCAATGGGTCGCCTGAAAGATGATGAGAAAGCTCGATACAATGCGTGGCTTGATTATCTCGACGAGCTGGAGGCAGTCGACACCTCGACTGTACCTGATCTCACTTGGCCTGCTCAACCTCAGTGACGGGGCGTAATTTTCCATCCTCAACAACGAAGCAATCAGTTTTAGTGCTTCTGGTCTCACTTTCTCTTTGACACTCCTGAAGCGATGGAAAAGCGCCAATGACGTAGAGTTGTTCGTTATTGGCGCTGCCGCCCATGATTAATGCCAATACAAACATAGTGTTCATAATATCTCCTTGAGTGAGAGAGGGATAAATAAGGGTTGAGGGTATACCACATAAATGACTTGATGGGGCCTATAACGCCCCTACAGATATTTGCTTTGATAATTTAATGGATTAGAAGTATGTGCCAACCACCACGCCAATAACCCCAGGCACGAACACGCTGAACGACTAGGCCGTTCCCTGAACGATGCTCGTTCTGGTGAGTTCGACGACTGCCCGGTGATGTAACATCCTATGTTAATGAAGAGATCGTATGCTGACGATTTCGGCGCTACAGTGTAATATGCACGCCAGTCGTTGATGGGGTAGTTACTGTGGGATGTCCACCGCTGTGTCCATCAAGAAAAAATTATCAGCATAGCGAATAGAAAAACTAATATTTATGAAGAACATAAGAAACTTCTCCATCATCGCCCACATCGACCACGGTAAATCGACGCTGTCTGACCGTATCATCCAGATTTGCGGCGGCTTGTCCGACCGTGAAATGGCCGCGCAGGTTCTTGACTCAATGGACCTGGAACGTGAACGTGGTATTACCATCAAAGCGCAGAGCGTCACCCTCGACTACAAAGCCAGCGACGGTGAAACTTACCAGTTGAACTTCATCGATACCCCTGGGCACGTTGACTTCTCTTATGAAGTATCCCGCTCGCTTGCGGCCTGTGAAGGGGCGCTGCTGGTGGTGGATGCCGGGCAGGGCGTTGAGGCTCAAACCCTGGCGAACTGCTACACGGCGATGGAAATGGACCTGGAAGTGGTTCCGGTTCTGAACAAAATTGACCTGCCGGCGGCCGATCCTGAGCGCGTGGCGGAAGAAATTGAAGACATCGTGGGCATCGACGCCACCGATGCGGTTCGCTGCTCGGCGAAAACCGGCGTTGGCGTACCTGATGTATTAGAACGCCTGGTGCGTGATATCCCCGCACCGCAAGGCGATCCAGATGCACCGCTACAGGCGCTGATCATCGACTCCTGGTTCGATAACTACCTGGGTGTTGTCTCCCTGATCCGCGTGAAAAACGGCACGCTGCGTAAAGGCGACAAAGTCAAAGTCATGAGCACCGGCCAGGTGTACAACGCCGATCGTCTGGGCATCTTTACGCCTAAGCAGATCGACCGTACCGAACTAAAATGCGGTGAAGTAGGCTGGCTGGTTTGTGCCATCAAAGACATCCTGGGCGCCCCGGTAGGCGATACTCTGACCCTGTCCCGTAACCCGGCGGACAAAGCGCTGCCAGGCTTCAAAAAAGTGAAGCCGCAGGTTTATGCCGGCCTGTTCCCGGTCAGCTCCGACGACTACGAAAACTTCCGCGATGCACTCGGCAAGCTCAGCCTGAACGATGCCTCTCTGTTCTACGAGCCAGAAAGCTCAACGGCGTTGGGCTTCGGCTTCCGCTGCGGCTTCCTGGGCCTGCTGCACATGGAGATCATTCAGGAGCGTCTGGAGCGTGAATACGATCTCGACCTGATCACCACCGCGCCAACCGTAGTTTACGAAGTGCAAACGACCAGCAAAGAGATTGTCTACGTTGATAGCCCGTCTAAGCTGCCGCCGCTCAACAACATTGAAGAGCTGCGCGAGCCGATTGCGGAATGTCACATGCTGCTGCCGCAGGAGTTCCTCGGCAACGTGATTACGCTGTGTATCGAAAAACGCGGCGTGCAAACCAACATGGTTTATCACGGCAACCAGGTTGCGCTGACCTATGAAATCCCAATGGCGGAAGTGGTGCTCGACTTCTTCGATCGCCTGAAGTCCACTTCTCGTGGCTATGCGTCGCTGGATTACAATTTCAAACGTTTCCAGGCTTCCAACATGGTGCGCGTTGATGTACTGATAAATGGCGATCGCGTTGATGCGCTGGCGCTTATCACACACAACGACAACGCGCCTTACCGTGGCCGTGAGCTGGTGGAAAAAATGAAGGATCTGATCCCTCGCCAACAGTTCGACATCGCGATTCAGGCAGCCATCGGCAACCACATTATTGCGCGTTCGACGGTGAAACAGCTGCGTAAAAACGTTCTGGCTAAGTGCTACGGCGGCGACGTCAGCCGTAAGAAAAAGCTGCTGCAGAAACAGAAAGACGGTAAGAAACGCATGAAGCAGGTCGGCAACGTCGAGCTGCCTCAGGAAGCGTTCCTGGCCATTCTGCACGTTGGCAAAGACAGCAAATAATCTAAGGAGTTGGCATGGCGAATATGTTTGCTTTGATCCTCGTGGTAGCCACGCTGGTGACGGGCATTTTGTGGTGTCTGGACAAGTTTATCTTTGCACCAAAACGTCGTGAAAAACAGGCGGCAGCGCAGGCTGCCACCGGTGACGCACTGGACAAAAAGACGCTGAAAAAAGTCGGCCCTAAACCAGGCTGGCTGGAAACCGGTGCGTCGGTGTTTCCGGTGCTGGCGATTGTGCTGGTGGTGCGCTCATTTATTTATGAGCCTTTCCAGATCCCATCCGGTTCGATGATGCCAACGCTGTTAATCGGTGACTTTATTCTGGTAGAGAAGTTTGCCTACGGCATTAAAGATCCTATTTATCAGAAAACCTTAATTGAAACCGGGCACCCTAAACGCGGCGATATTGCGGTATTTAAATACCCTGAAGATCCGCGCCTGGATTATATTAAGCGCGTTGTTGGGCTGCCGGGCGACCGGGTAAGCTACGACCCGCAGTCGAAAGAAGTCACCGTGCAGCCTAATTGCAGTTCCGGCCAGGCCTGCGACAACGCGCTGCCAATCACTTATTCCAACGTGGAAGCCAGTGATTTTGTGCAGACGTTTGCCCGCCGCAACGGCAGTGAAGCCACTTCCGGCTTCTTCCAGTTGCCGAAAGATCAGACCCGTGAAGACGGTGTCCGCTTGAGCGAGCGTAAAGAAACGCTGGGTAACGTCACCCATAACATTCTGACGGTGCCTATCGCTCAGGATCAGGTGGGGATGTACTACCAGCAGTCAGGCTTGCCGCTTGCGACATGGATTGTTCCGCCGGGTCACTATTTCATGATGGGTGATAACCGCGACAATAGCGCAGACAGCCGCTATTGGGGCTTTGTGCCAGAGCAAAATCTGGTCGGTAAAGCGACAGCAATTTGGATGAGTTTCGAGAAACAAGAAGGCGAATGGCCAACGGGCGTTCGTTTAAGCCGAATTGGCGGCATTCATTAAACAATTAATCCCACAAACTAACGACATCCCCTGTCGTTGTGTATAGAATATTCCCGCCTTTAAAGATTGGCTCCCGAAAGGGAGCCACGGCACACGAAACAGCGTTGGTTTCCTTTTTTCAGGTCTGTTCCGTGTGCTGAATAGTTGACGCATTCATTAATTTTGGTATCGCATGAATCCCATCGTAATAAATAGGCTGCAGCGTAAGCTGGGCTACACTTTTCAACATCAGGATCTGTTGCAACAGGCATTAACCCACCGGAGTGCCAGCAGCAAACACAACGAGCGTCTTGAGTTTTTGGGTGACTCCATTCTCAGTTATGTCATCGCGAATGCGCTGTATCATCGTTTTCCTCGCGTAGATGAAGGCGACATGAGCCGCAT
The DNA here is from genome assembly GCF_050847315.1 of Enterobacter sp. TMH.L2. NCBI lineage: Bacteria > Pseudomonadati > Pseudomonadota > Gammaproteobacteria > Enterobacterales > Enterobacteriaceae > Enterobacter > Enterobacter sp. TMH.L2. Next base: position 1,030,407 of record NZ_CP193791.1, read on the forward strand.
GCGCGCGACGCTGGTACGCGGCAATACGCTGGCGGAAATCGCCCGCGAGTTCGAACTGGGTGAGTGTCTGCGTCTTGGGCCGGGTGAACTGAAAAGTGGCGGTTTCCGTCGTGAGTCGATTCTTGCTGATACCGTGGAAGCGTTGATCGGTGGCGTCTTCCTCGACAGCGACATTCAGAACGTTGAGCGTCTGATTCTCTCGTGGTATCAGACCCGTCTCGACGAAATCAGTCCAGGCGACAAGCAAAAAGATCCGAAAACGCGTCTGCAGGAGTACCTGCAGGGTCGCCATCTGCCGCTGCCGTCGTATCTGGTGGTGCAGGTGCGTGGTGAAGCGCACGATCAAGAATTTACCATTCACTGTCAGGTGAGTGGCCTGCCTGAGCCTGTCGTAGGGACGGGCTCAAGCCGCCGTAAAGCGGAACAGGCTGCGGCTGAGCAGGCGCTGAAAAAGCTGGAGCTGGAATGAGCGAAGAAAAAACGTATTGCGGCTTCGCGGCCATTGTTGGTCGCCCGAACGTCGGCAAATCCACGCTGCTGAATCAGCTGCTTGGGCAAAAAGTTTCCATTACCTCGCGTAAGGCGCAAACCACGCGCCACCGCATCATGGGCATCCATACCGAAGGGCCATATCAGGCGATTTACGTCGATACCCCGGGGCTGCACATGGAAGAAAAACGCGCCATTAACCGCCTGATGAACCGCGCGGCAAGCAGCTCCATCGGTGACGTTGAGCTGGTTATCTTCGTGGTTGAAGGCACCCGCTGGACGCCGGATGATGAAATGGTGCTGAACAAGCTGCGCGACAGCCGTGCGCCGGTCATCCTGGCCGTCAACAAAGTTGACAACGTTCAGGATAAAACCGTTCTGCTGCCTCACCTGCAGTTCCTCGGCAGCCAGATGAACTTCCTCGATATCGTGCCTATCTCAGCAGAAACCGGGATGAACGTTGATACCATCGCGGAAATTGTCCGTAAGCACCTGCCGGAAGCGATCCACCACTTCCCGGAAGAGTATATTACCGACCGTTCCCAGCGCTTTATGGCGTCTGAGATCATTCGCGAAAAGCTGATGCGTTTCCTGGGCGCCGAGCTGCCGTATTCTGTGACCGTAGAAATCGAGCAGTTCGTGACCAACGAACGCGGTGGCTACGACATCAACGGGCTGATCCTCGTTGAGCGCGAAGGGCAGAAGAAGATGGTGATTGGCAACAAAGGGGCCAAAATTAAAACCATCGGTATCGAAGCCCGTAAAGACATGGAAGAGATGTTCGAAGCCAAAGTTCACCTCGAACTTTGGGTGAAGGTGAAATCCGGCTGGGCCGATGACGAGCGTGCGCTGCGCAGTCTCGGTTATACCGACGACCTGAGCTAAAACTTATGGAAGGCTGGCAACGGGCTTTTGTCCTGCATAGTCGCCCCTGGAGCGAAACCAGCCTTTTGCTCGACCTGTTTTCCGAAGAGTCCGGGCGCGTTCGTCTGATTGCCAAAGGCGCGCGCTCTAAACGCTCAAATCTGAAAGGCGCTCTGCAGCCTTTTACCCCTCTGCTGGTTCGCTGGGGCGGCCGTGGCGAAGTCAAAACGCTACGCAGCGCCGAAGCGGTTTCTCTGGCCCTTCCCTTAAGTGGTATCACGCTGTACAGCGGCCTGTACGTCAATGAACTGGTGGCTCGCGTCCTCGAGCAGGAAACCCGCTTCTCCGAACTGTTCTTCGATTATCTCCACTGCATTCAGGCCTTAGCTGGCGCTACGGGCACACCGGAGCCTGCGCTGCGTCGTTTTGAGCTGGCGCTGCTGGGGCACCTTGGCTACGGCGTGGATTTTCTGCACTGCGCCGGCAGCGGGGCAGTCGTCGATGACACCATGACTTACACCTACCGTGAAGAGAAAGGTTTTATTGCCAGCGTGGTGATCGGCCACAGCAGCTTTACCGGCCGCCAGCTCAGAGCGCTAGCCGAACGCGAATTTCCCGATGCCGACACGCTCCGTGCCGCCAAGCGTTTCACGCGTATGGCGCTCAAGCCGTATCTACAAGGGAAGCCTCTCAAAAGTCGCGAACTGTTCCGCCAGTTTGTGCCTAAAAAAACGCCACCTGAGCCATCTGATAGCTCACAGTAATCACAGACCGTAGCCAGGCTTTCCCCGGCAGGTGTACACTGCCCGGCATCTGTCTGCGAACTCTGAGGATTGTCATGGCTGAATTACTGTTAGGCGTCAACATCGATCACATCGCTACCCTGCGTAACGCGCGCGGTACGGCATACCCGGATCCGGTTCAGGCCGCGTTTATCGCGGAGCAGGCGGGTGCCGATGGCATTACCGTTCACCTGCGCGAAGATCGCCGCCACATCACCGACCGTGACGTTCGCGTTCTGCGTGAAACCCTCGATACCCGCATGAACCTGGAAATGGCCGTCACCGAAGAGATGATCGCTATTGCCTGCCAGACGAAACCGCATTTCTGCTGCCTGGTGCCGGAAAAGCGCCAGGAAGTAACCACCGAAGGCGGCCTGGATGTTGCCGGTCAGCTGGATAAAATGCGCGATGCCTGCCAGCGCCTGGCTGACGCAGGTATTCTGGTTTCTCTGTTTATTGATGCCGACCACGCGCAGATTGACGCGGCGGTGGCCGTGGGCGCGCCTTACATTGAAATCCACACTGGCTGCTATGCGGATGCTGAAGATGAAGTCACCCAGGCCAAAGAGCTGGCTCGCATTGCTGAAGCCGCGAGCTATGCCGCCGCTAAAGGGCTGAAGGTGAATGCTGGTCACGGGCTGACGTATCACAATGTTCAGGCCATTGCGCGGATCCCTGAAATGCATGAGCTGAACATCGGCCACGCGATTATCGGGCGTGCGGTAATCAGCGGTCTTAAAGAAGCCGTGGCTGAAATGAAACGTCTGATGCAGGAAGCGCGTCGCTAATGGCCATTCTCGGCCTCGGCACGGACATAGTGGAAATTGCGCGCATTGAGAGCGTCATTTCCCGTTCCGGCGACCGACTGGCTAAGCGCGTACTGAGCCAAAATGAATGGGTCTTGTACCAGGCGCATCGGCAGCCGGTGCGTTTTCTGGCGAAGCGTTTTGCGGTGAAAGAAGCGGCCGCGAAAGCTTTTGGTACCGGAATTCGCAACGGGCTGGCGTTCAATCAGTTTGAAGTGTTTAACGACGCGCTGGGCAAACCTCAACTGCGGTTTTGGGAAGAGGCGGAGCGGCTGGCTGAAAAAATGGGCGTGCGATCAGTTCACGTTACCCTGGCGGATGAGCGCCATTACGCCTGCGCGACGGTGATCATCGAAAGCTAAAGTTTATCCGCATGGTGGAGCAGCACGAACTTATCCCACAGCTGCTCTTCATTCTCAATGTGCGCCGGGTCGTGAATTATCGTGCTGGGGATCGGGCAAACTTTCTGGCAGGTCGGGGTTTCGTAATGGCCCACGCATTCCGTGCAACGATCGGTATCGATCTGGTAGATAGCATCGCCCATGGAGATGGCCTGATTCGGGCACTCCGGCTCGCACATATCGCAGTTGATGCACTTCTTCGTAATTAATAACGCCATTTCAACCTGTTACCAGCCCCACCGGACTCAAAGATATATTCACATTTCGCGCTCAAAACATTGCAAAAGCCTGTATATTTAACCAGTATTAAGTTTGATTAAAGATAATGGATAAAGCAGGGACGTTTCGATGGCGCGCACTTTACCACAAAAGCAGATCATCCCCAATGATACTGCGCCTTTAAGTTTTGTGCTTTGTGTACTTTCAGTACGTGTTATCATTGAACTATTGGTCATGAAAAACACGACGGGGTCGTACTTATGGTACAGAGAGAACAACTGCGCGAAGCTTTTTCCCGCAGGCTGGCGCAGGCCTGCAGCGAAGCAAACCTCGATGAGTTCGGGCGCGGTATGGCGATAGCGCGCGCGCTGGGCGTTTCCTCCAAGGCCGTCAGTAAGTGGCTTAACGCCGAAGCCATCCCCCGGCAGGATAAAATGTACGAGCTGGCAACGTTTCTTCGGGCTGACGCGCTCTGGCTTCAGCACGGCAGTGAAACGGGCTATCAAAGCGAAGGGCGCGAGAATGCGGCTAGCCATGAAGAGGCGGCCATTTATCCTTTCCAGCCGCGCGAAGAGCAGGGCTTTCGCATCGACGTGCTGGACATTGAGGCCAGCGCGGGGCCGGGGCGACTGGTCTCCAGCGAAGTCACCGAAACCATCAACCACATCGTTTACGACAGCCAGGAAGCGCTGGAGCTGTTCGGCCACCGGCCGGCTTCAACGATAAAAGTCATCACTGTCACCGGTGACAGCATGTCCGGCACCATTGAACTGGGTGACTATATCTTTGTGGATATTGGCAAAGACTACTTCGATGGCGATGGCATTTACGTGTTCCTCTATAAGGGACAATTGCTGGTGAAGCGCCTGCAGATGACCCATGACTGCCTGCTGGTGCGATCGGACAACCCCAAATATGCTGACTGGCGCATTAGCGAAGAGAACGAACAGCACCTCAAAATTATTGGCCGAGTGATGTACAGCCATTCAATTCGCCGCCACGCCTGAGATAGCTCATCCTCAAGCTCCAGCCTCAGTCACTTACCCAAGTATGCTCCTGAGGCTGGATCCCTTGCCGCCTTGCCGCAACTCGAATGCTAACCCATCTAAAAATAATCTTATAAATCAAAAATTAATTATCAATGCGATCTTTTTTTAAATAATTCGTACTTTTGGTTCTTGACGTAATTGTACTATTGGTTCAATATCAATTCATCGGCAGGACGCACCGACTCACAAGGCAAGTGAACGCTCCTTAACATCAGGCCCTGAAAAAGGGCACATACACCAAAGCAAGAAGCTTTGGGATATCAGAGAGATATCACCAAAGTTGATTGACAGGAGGTTGTATGGACGCACAGGCACGTCGCCGCCAGCGCCGCGAAGCTAAACAGGCCGTCTGGAAAGCTGCCAACCCGCTGTTAGTCGGGGTAAGAGCGAAACCTGAGGCACGGCTTATTCTCTCGCTGGTTCGTAAACCCAGGTCTCGCCCCGACAAGGCCCTGGAGGTGATTAACATCTATGGTCTGCAAATCATTCAGCAGGCAGAGCATTATCAACGACTGCGCCAGAAGTTAGACGCCAGGAAAAAAAGCGTTTATCAGGCCACGCCTCGCAGCGAATCCGGCTTACCGGCAGCGACCGGGAAGCAAACCCGACGCGGAAAACCTGTTCCGCTGATTTAACGCCATACCGCTTCTTTATCCCAACGGCAGTTCGACCCCTCAACCGAAGGTTCTTCCATGAACGACCAACCCGCAAATCTGGTCACGCAGTCTTTTGCGTGGCTGGCGGCGCTTGCCGCCGGTCTGGGTATCACGACACAGGATATGGTCTACATGATATTCGGACTGCTTAGCGTACTGATTTCACTGGCTTCGTGGCTGGGCGGCAGGCTGGATGCCCATCGACAGCATCTCGAAGATCAAAAGCGCACCCGCATCCTCCAGACGCTGGTGGATGACTTGCAAACTTTAAACCGAGCCGAGCAGATTGAGATTATTAGGGTAGTCAGCGAGGTACTGAAAAAGGCAGGTAACTAGTGGCTCTTTCTCCCGGACTCAGAAAAACATTACTCGGATTGTCAGGGGCTGGTGCGCTGACGATTGCAGGCACGCTCCTGCCCGAGCTGGAAGGCGTGAGCTACACGCCATATTACGACGTCGCCGGGGTGCTGACCGTCTGTTACGGCCATACCGGTAAAGACATTATTCCCGACAAAATATACACCCTGTCTGAGTGCAGGCGCTGGCTTGACCAGGATCTCGGCCCAGCGGCTCAGGCGGTCTCAAGGGCCGTCACCGTCCCGGTTAGTGAGTACCAACGAGCAGCTTTGATTAGCTTTACCTACAACGTTGGTACAGCCGCTTTTCTGCGCTCTTCCGTGCTCAGGATGTTAAACGCTGGCGAGTACAAACAGGCCTGCGCTGGGCTGAAAAAATGGATCTGGGCGGGTGGGAAGCAGTGGCAGGGGCTTATCAATCGTCGCGAGGTGGAGTACCAGCTTTGTACCTGGCCGGAGCCGGAAGAATGAAGCCGCTGACCTCACTTGTGCTGGCGGCCTTTACGCTGCTCGTTGCCAGCAGCTGGTGGTTTCACCAACGCTATGCCGTGCAAAAACAAAGGGCAGAGTTAGCCCTGGAGCAGCTGGCTCAGCAAAAAAATGAGCTGCAAAACCTTGTCCGGCGCCAGCAGGCAATAGCTGACCTGGATATCCACTATAGCGAGGAGTTAACCCATGCCCGGCTCACCATTGAAAACCTGCAGCGTGATGTGGCTGCTGGTACTCAGCGGCTGCGCGTCAGCGCCACCTGCAAAGCAGTGCCTGGCACCGCCGCCGCCGCCAGGCTGGATGATGCAGCCGCCCCCGGACTTACTGACGCCGCTCAACGGGATTATTTCCGTCTCCGGGAGCGAATAGAAACGAGCAACAAGCAGCTGGCGGGGCTGCAGGAGTACATCCGCAATCAGTGCCTGAACTAAGCCTCGAATTTTCGAGGCTTTTTTATTCCTACGTCAAAGAGGTCATTCCTATGTCTACATCCCTGAAGTACCCGATTGTTCTGGTCCACGGTCTGTTCGGTTTCGACAAAATTGGCGGGATCTACCCCTATTTCTACGGCATCAAAGAGGCGCTGGAGAAAGCCGGGGCGAAGGTCTACATCGCCACGATTTCCGCACTGAACAGCAATGAAATGCGCGGCGAGCAGCTGCTGGAATTTATCCGTAAAGTCCTGGCCGAAACGGGTGCGGCAAAAGTTAACCTGATTGGCCACAGTCAGGGGCCTTTGGCCTGTCGTTACGCTGCGGCGACCCACCCTGAACTTATTGCCTCGGTAACCTCCGTGAACGGCGTTAACCATGGCTCCGAAGTAGCAGACCTTGTTCGACTGGCGCTGAAGCCTGGCCGCCTGCCAGAGTCTATCGCCAATGCCGCCCTGTCGGCTTTCGGCCAGCTGCTTTCCGCCCTGGCGGGGGCTCCTCGTCTGCCTCAATCCGGCGTGGATGCCCTGGATGCGTTGACCAGCGAAGGCGTTGCCGCCTTTAACAAGAAGTATCCGCAGGGACTGCCTGCGCAGTGGGGCGGCCAGGGCAAAGAGCTGGATAACGGCGTCTACTACTACTCGTGGAGCGGGATTATCGACTACAACCCGCTGAATCAGGGCGCGAACAACCTGGATCCGCTGCACGTCGCCATGCTGGCGTTTTCCATCCTGTTCACCAACGAACGTTTCCAGAACGATGGCCTGGTTGGCCGTTACAGCAGCCATCTGGGCAAGGTGATTGGCTCCGACTATTCGATGGATCACGTCGATGCCATCAACCAGCTTGCCGGCGTGGTGGCCAGCAACAGCGACCCGGTCAAGCTGTACGTCGACCACGTGGCTCGTCTGCAGGCCAAAGGGCTGTAAGCCTTATCTGAACCGCCTTCGGGCGGTTTTTCTTTGGAGAAATCAATGAATGACACCACGCGTCCGGGCTTTCTGACGCCGATGGGGGCATCGCCACACTACGACGATGCACTTGATGTCGATCTTACCGGCTGGATTGTCGGCGTATCAGGCCTGCCGCCGGAAATGGTGATGGCGAAGTGGAGCGATCCGCCACCTGCCACGCCTGAGGCCGGTATTACCTGGTGTGACTTTTTTACCAACGTGAAGCAGGCGGAAGCGTCTTTCTTCCACTCGCAGGACAGCGATCAAAGCGTACTTCAGAGCACCGAGTCCGTGGACGTGACCTGTGGCTTTTATGGCCCCGGCGCTCAGGCCGTTGCCGCGCTTTTTCGTGATGGCCTGAACGTGCCGCAAAACAACGCCGAGCTTAACCGACTGGGCCTGACGTTTTTGCAGTGCGGCGACATTACGCCGGACCCTGAATTTATCAATAACCAGTGGCTACGCCGCTACACCCTCACCGTGGCGCTAAAGCGCAGTATTGCCCGGCGCTACGGTATTCGTTCCATCCTTTCATCCGCAGTAAAAATCATTGGAGAGTAAGCTATGTCACAGGGTTTACCTGTATCTAACATTGTCAGCGTGACAGTGAATATGGCGCCGCGTGCGGCGCAGTCCCGTAACTATGGTGCGCTGCTGGTCGTAGGCGCGAGCAACGTTATTGACGCCAAAGAGCGTATGCGAGCTTATTCCAGCCTGAGCGGCGTAGCCGCCGATTTTGGTCTGGAAGCGCCGGAATACAAAGCCGCCAGCCTCTACTACCAGCAGTCCCCGCAGCCTGCCGACCTGTATATCGGGCGCTGGGTTAAAGAAGGCGGCGAGGGCAAAGCCGGAGAAACCATCGCCGAATGCGTCTCCGCGCTGAGTGCGCACTCGACCGACTGGTATGGTCTGGTGATTGCCGACGATACCCTTACCGATGAAGGCGTGCTGGCCGTGGCGGCGGTTATTGAAGGCGACGGCGTTTCCCGTATCTTTGGTCATACTTCCGCCAGCGCTAAAGTGTTGGATGCTAACGACAGCACCGATGTCTTCAGCAAGCTGAAAGCGGCTAAGTTCGCCCGCACTTTTGGTCAGTACTCCAGCGCCACGCCGTTTGCGGCCGCCTCCCTGTTTGGCCGCGCGTTCACCGTTAACTTCAACGGCAATAACACCACCATTACCCTGAAATTCAAGCAGGAACCGGGGATTACCGCAGAAACGCTGACCCAAACGCAAATCAATGCTCTTTCCGCGAAAAACGCCAACGTCTTTGTGAATTACAACAACGACACCGCCATTATTCAGGAAGGCGTAATGAGCAACGGCAGCTTCATCGATGAGCGCCACGGCCTGGACTGGCTGCAAAACTATGTGCAGACCAACCTCTATAACCTGCTTTACACCAGCACCACCAAAATCCCGCAAACCGATGCCGGTGTTACCCGTCTGCTGAGCAACGTTGAGCACTCCATGGCGCAGGCGGTCACCAATGGTCTGGTCGCACCGGGTGTCTGGAATGGCGCCGATATTGGCCAACTGGCCTCCGGCGACACGCTGACCAAAGGCTACTACGTTTACGCCCCAGCTGTAGCGACTCAGGCGCAGTCAGACCGCGAGGCGCGTAAGGCGCCAGTGATTCAGGTGGCCTGCAAACTGGCGGGTGCCGTGCACTTCGCTGACGTCGAAATCAATGTTGTTCGTTAAGGAGATTTAAATGGGTACTTATTCTTTTATGGATGTGACGGCTTCTCTTGTGGGGCCAACCGGCGTGATTGATTTGGGCGCGGGCAGTGCGAACGGTGATGCCGGGATCAAAGTGGAAATGGCTGGCACAAAAAACACGATGACCGTCGGCATAGACGGTGAGGTGATGCATAACCTCTCTCCGGCTAAAAACGGTTCGATCACCGTGACGCTGATGAAAACTTCCCCGGTGAATAAAAAGCTGATGCAGGCCTACAACGCCCAAACCCTCTCTTCGGCCCTGTGGGGTAAGAACACGATTGTGGTGCGCAACACTTCCTCCGGCGATTTGGTTTCGGCCAGCAGTGTGGCGTTTTCTCAGCTTCCAGCGAACAGCAATGGCAAAGATGCTGGCACCATGGACTGGAAGTTTGACTGCGGCAAAATCGATCAGCTGCTCGGGGAGTTCTAAGCCATGGAAATTACCCTGAAAGCGGTGAACTACCGCATTGGCAAGCTCGGCGTTTTCGAGCAACTTAGCGTTGCGCGGAAGCTACTGCCGGTTCTGGCTGGCGTTGTGGGTGATTTTCGCAGCTTGCAGGGTAAGGAGGGCGGAAACGCCCTCGAAACCGTGCTGCCAAAAATTGCCCGCACCCTTGCCGACCTCAGCGAGGAAGATTGCAACACCATTCTGTATCCGTGCCTCTCGGTCGTGGCGCGCGAACACATGAAGGGCTGGGTGCCGGTCTTTAGTCAGGGCGCATTGTCCTTTGACGATATCGACCTGATGACGCTGCTGCAGCTGGTGGCCCGGGTGGTGGCCGACTCGCTGGGAAATTTTTTGCAAGAACTCCCCGGGAGCGAAAACCCGGCCCCGCCAGCGGCCTGAGGCTGGAGGCGCTGCCGGGCGGGGAAGATTACATTCTTCGCCCGGCGGAGGTCTTCGGCCTCAGCTGGCTGGATCTGAAAAGCGGCGCGGTGGATCTCAACGACATTGCGCTGATGAATGATTACCTTGAGATGCAGGCCGAGAATAAGGCCTGTATCACACGCTGGAGAGAGGAAAATGAGCGCTAGCACACAGCTTGTTCCTTACGTCCCGATCCCAGATTTTTTTTATCAAGAAGACCTTAGCTCGCGAATCAACGCCGCTTTTGGGGAACTGGATAAAACGCTGAAAAAGGGAAAAGAAGAGGCGGCAAAAGTTGATTTTGAAAAACTGGCTAAAAGTTTCGAAAACTTCAGTAATCAGGTGCTGTCTCCGCTAACTAAAGCGGGATCCTGGTTTGAAAAGCGGCTGTCCGGCATCGAGAAGGATGCACAGGCAGCTCAATCTCTGAACGCCGATTTAGAGGCTTACAAGGCACTGCAATACGGTGCCAGTCAGTCAGGGGCGGACATTGGTGCGCTGCAAAAGTCGATTAAAAACGTCAGTGAGTATGTGAACGGTGACTCTCTGCACGAGAGCCTGTTGAAAAGTCTCGGCGTAAAAACGCATGATGACGCTGGCTTAAAGCGGGATAACGCCGATATTTTCACGCAGGTTGCCCGTTCTTTGGGCACAGTGAACAGAGACAGCGCCGATTTCTATGCATTGAATCTGGGGATTGATGACGACACGCTGCATGCGATGCAGCGCGGATTAGGCCAGTTTGCCGAAGAGTATCAGGACTTGTCCCTCCGCATAGGCGGAAGCGCAGAGCAAAGCGCCGACCAGTCCGAAAAATTTATGCAGTCCTGGCGTAAAGCGGACTCCGTGTTTGATTTGTTAGTAGCAAAATCAGGCGGCGATCTGGCCGAAAAATTGGTTGAGCCCGTTGAGAGACTGGCCGAAAAAATGCTGGTTAAAGCGCCACAAATTGAACGCGTGTTGGACAAAATTGGCGCCGTCGTTGAACAGTTTGCTGACATTTTCGTTGATGCACTGAGCGGCACCATCGACTGGGTTACCGACGTGATGGCCTGGTGGGATCGCCTTGACGAAGGTTCTCAGGGGCTAATCGGTGGTTTAGCGGGGCTTACCGCGGCCTGGCTGGTTCTGAACAGCGCATTTCTCGCTTCCCCTGTCGGGATTATTCTCTCGCTGGCTGCGGCCATTGGCCTGCTTTATAACGACTACCAGAAATGGAAAGCTGGGGAAGAGAGCTTTATTGACTGGGGAGAGTGGGGACCGGTTATTGAAATGGCTGCGGACACGATCGGTAGCCTCGCGAAAACCATCAAAGATCTTATTGTTGATATTGGCAGCCTGTTGGGCATCGATTTTAGCAAGTGGTCTATCAGCACCATCTTTAAGGGGCTTCTGGACAACTTTAATCAGTTAGGCGCCACGCTAAGACTGATTGGGAGTCTGATCAATGCGCTAAAAGAGGGGAACTGGGCAGAAGCAGCCAATATCGGAAAGTCATTGGTAGCAAACGGTCTGTTCCAGACGCCGGCGACCAAAATTGCGGATGGCGCAGCAGGCATTATTAAAGAGAAGCTCTCTAAGGGATGGCACACATTCCAGGGCTGGCTTGCTGGAGATGAAGAAAAAGGCTCTGGCGGAAAGTTATCCAATGCTGTCAATAATCTCAGTCAACCCGATCCTGTCTCAATGTTGCTTCCGGCGTGGGGGGCCAACAATGAACGCCTGGCGACTTCGGGAGATTTTTCCACGGCGAACAACAGCACTACGCATTCACCCACGATTAACAGTAATACCCATATCGTCGTGAATGGCGTCTCTGAACCTCGTCTGGCGGCGACCGAGACATCTCAGCGCTTGTTCAATGTTCATTCTCAGCTGGCGCAGCAGTATGACAGGAGGATGAGCTAATGGATATTTTTGGTGCTTACTTTCAGCCACGCACGAGCTTCTCCGGTTTTCTGGTGCCGGATGTGGTGATCAACGAACTCCACACGGACACGCTAAAAATTGCTTCTCATCCCGTCGAGTTTGGCCCGAATATCAGCGACCATGCCTGGGCAGAGCCCGGTGAGGTAACGATTGATTGCTTCTTTAAAGCCGGTGGTTCGATGGTCGATTTTACCAATACGATCGACATCAGCCCCAGACTCAACGCGGGCGCCAGTCCGGCACAGATTTACCAGCAGTTGCTTGATCTACAGACCAAAGCAGAACCCTTTAGGGTCATCACCCGCCGCCGCTCCTACGACAATATGCTGATCAAAACGTTGACGGTGACGACCGGCGTCAAATCGGAAAACATTCTTGGCTGCAAACTGGTGTTGACCGAAGTATTGATGACGGCCACGGAAGCACGCCCTGCGCCGCCTAAAACGGCGATGGATGAAGGGGTAACGACGGCTTCGGTCGGTGATAAGGGCGAAAAAGTGGTTACCACTCCCATGGGGGCGGGAAAAATTACGCCACTTCAGCCTGATAAAAAATGAGGAGAGACGATGTCAATTGCAGAAATTCCCCTCAGCGCGGATAACCAGGTCTTTACGATCCAACTTGCCGGACAGACCCTGCGCATGCGGCTGCTTTATCGGGATGTTGCCGGCTGGGTCCTGGATATTCTCGATGCTGACAATCAGCCTGTTGTGAACGGGATCCCGCTGGTGGCCGGTGCCGATTTATTGGTGCCATATAGCTGGCTTGGTTTTGGCGGAGGGCTATGGGTTGGCTGTGATAATGAGGCTCAGGATTACCCGAGCAAAACCGATCTCGGGCGCGGTAGCCATCTTTACTTCGTGACGGCAGATTAAGGAGGGGAGATGAATCAAAACTGGTCTCGCCACTTTGAGCTCCAGCTGCTGAAGGAAGACGGCAGCGGCATTGCGCTCTCTGGTTTTAAGGTGACGTTTAAAATCGACTGGCATGCCGGCAGCTCACCCAAAACGGCCGAGGTGAAAATCTACAACCTCTCGCCGGACAATGTGAATCGTATTGCTCAGAAGGAGTACAGCAAAATCCGGCTGATTGCGGGCTACAACGGATTAGAACCGGTGGTAAGCAATAGTGAAGTGGGGAAAATCCGGGTTGTTGAACCTGTCGAGTGGGGGCCGCGCGACGGCATGAACTTTGGGGTGATCTTCAGCGGCGACATTCGCATCTGGATGACGGGGCGAGAGGATACCCCTGATGACTGGATTATAATTCAGGCCATTGATGGCCATGAGGCGCTAATGTCCGCCGTGCTTAGCGCCACGCTTGCTAAAGGCTACACGGTATATGACATGTACCAGTTTGCGGCAGGGGCGCTGAAACCTTTTGGCATTCTGCCCGGTAGGCTGCCGCCTTTTCCCGAAACAAAGTTTCCCAGAGGGTATACCTTCCACGGCAAGGTCAGCAGTTATCTCGATCAAATCGGAAAGCTGTGCAAGGCCACCTGGAAGTTGTCGAATGACAGACTGGACTATTTCAACTCGACTGAAAAAGCACACCCGCCGGTGAGTCTTAACAGCCAGAGTGGCCTGATTGGACGGCCGCAAACATCAACCAATGCTGGCGTAACCCTGAAATGCCTGATTAATCCCACAATCCTGCTCCACGGTCAGGTGCAGTTAGATCAAAACACGCTCTATAAGCCTGAGCTGCTTGCTAAGGATGACTATATTCGCCCCTCGCCGGACGGCGTGTACGACATTTATGGCATTACCTACAACGGGGATACCCGTGGGGATCAATGGTATATGACCATGATGTGCTTCCCGGCAGGCCAGCAAGTTAATGATGTGGAAGAGGCGTGGAAAAAACATTCCGCCTCTAATAAATAAAAGCCAGACCCGCCTTTGCGGGTTTTTTTATCCCTGGAGGAATCATGGCTCTGACGACTTCGGCTCTCAGCGGTGAGCTGGCCGATACGCTTGCGGCCAGCCGGGCCGCATTAAGCAACGATCTTCGGGTCGCGTTACCTGGCATCATTCAGTCTTTTGATCCGCTATCAGTGACCTGTGAAGTGGCACCGGCTATCCGGGGCGCGAAGGCGAGCCGCGATGGCACAATTGCTTCAGTCGCCTATCCGCTGCTGGTGGATGTGCCGGTTGTTTTCCCGCATGGCGGAGGGTGCTCGCTGACGTTTCCGCTTAAAGCGGGAGACGAATGCCTGGTTATTTTCGCCGATCGCGCCATCGACTTTTGGTGGCAAAGCGGAGGCATTCAGGAGCCGGTCGATGCCCGTCAGCACTCGTTGTCGGATGCCTTCGTGCTGCCTGGCCCTCAGTCACAGGCGAAAAAAATCAGCGGCATCAGCACTTCGGCGGTTCAGCTACGTAGCGAAGACGGCAAAGCCTTTGTTGAGCTGGATCCCTGCAGCCACAGCATCACGCTCGCTACGCCGGGAAAACTTACTGCGACGGCGGCCAGCATTGACCTGACCGGTGAGGTCAATATCAAAGGCAACGTGACCGTGAGCGGAGATGTTACTGCCAGCGGGATAAGCCTGACGAAGCACCGCCACGGCGGCGTGCAGTCCGGCGGTGCAAACACGGGAGGTCCGGTATGAAATACCGCAGAGAGAGCAGCGACGGAGATTACACCTTTGGTCAGGGAGAAAACACCTTCCTGGAAAACTCGCCGGAGTGCGTGGCTCAGGCGGTGAGTACCCGGCTCAAGCTGTGGCAGGGTGAGTGGTTTCTGGATAACCGGACCGGCACACCTTACCGCCAGTCCGTTCTTGGCAAACAGCAGGATGACACCTGGGTATTAATGCTGATTGACCGCGTCAGCCAGACCATGGGCGTTAAGTCCGTGCTGGATGTCACCGCCGCGCGCACTGAAAAACGCACCGTAACCTTCAACGCCACCATCGACACCGTTTACGGTCCTACCACTTTAAACAGCGAGGCATAAATGGCCCTCAATTCTGAAACGCTGGGGTTATCGGCAACGGTAACGGCCCAGGGGATAACCGCGCCTGATTATCAAAGCCTGTTAGGGACTTTGATGGATGCGTTCAGGCAAATCTACGGCACCGATGCGTACCTGGAGCCGGACAGCAAAGATGGGCAGCTCATCTCGCTGGTGGCGCTGGCCATTCATGACGCTAACAATGCGGCGATTGCTGCTTACAACAGCTTTTCGCCTGTGACGGCAATGGGGCGGGCGTTATCTAGCAACGTTAAGATCAACGGTATTGTCAGGCGGGCTGCGACCTTCTCGACGGTCGATCTACTGCTAACGGGCATCCCCGGTACGACCATAACCCGTGGCTCTGTCAGAGATGACAGCGGCGTGACGTGGTTTTTGCCTGAGGGAGTGTCGATTGGTGTTGATGGATCGGTAATCGCCACCGCAACCTGCGCCAGCAGTGGCGTAATGGCGGCACCTGCGGGGTCCATCACCATCATGGGTACTCCAACGCGTGGCTGGACTGCGGTCACGAACCCTCAGGCCGCTACGCCGGGCGTGGCGGCTGAAACCGATGCCGAATTGCGCATCCGGCAGTCGCAGAGCGTTGCCTTGCCTGCGCTCACGCCGTTCGAGGCGGTCGAGGGAGCGATTGCCAATATAGCAGGCGTTACCCGGCATAAGCTCTACGAAAATGATACCGGTGCTATCAACGCCAATGGCCTGCCTCCGCATGCCATCGCTGCGATTGTGGACGGTGGGGATGTGACGGAAATTGCTCAGACGATCAGGGGCAAAAAAGGCCAGGGCGTCGCCACCTTTGGCTCGACGTCCATTGTGGTGCCCGATCTCTACGGCAATCCCCACAGCATTGCTTTCTCTCGGTCCGGCAATGTGCCGATTTACGTCGACATCGTGCTGAAAGTGTTCACCGGCTATACGTCGCAAATCGGCGAGCAGATGAAGCAGGCGATTGCCGACTATATCAACGGGCTGGGGATTGGCGACAGCGTGCTGCTGAGCCGCATTTACTCACCGGCCAACCTGGGCGTAGTCAGCGGCGGGAAAGCGCGTTATTACGACATCTCCGACTTGCTGATCGGTAAATCTACCTCTGCGGTCGCGGCGGCTAACGTCAATATCGGCTACAGCGAAGCTGCCTCCTGCAGCGTGGACAACATCAATATCACGGTGAGCTCATGAGTAAATATACCGGGCGCATCACCAGCTACCACGCCAGTAAACCCCTGTTTTTTGCCCACGTGGATCTGAGTACCCGTCCTTTCACTGAGACCGCAATGACCACCGAAAGCCTGATCGATGCGTTTGATATCGACACTGCGGTTGGGGTTCAGCTTGATGCGCTGGGGCAGTGGATTGGGCGAAGCCGCATCGTTAGCCAGCCGATTTCCGGCGTCTATTTTAGCTGGGACACCGACGGGCTGGGTTACGACCAGGGCGTGTGGCAGGGGCCTTACGATCCCGATGCAGGCTACACCTCACTGAGCGATGAAACCTACCGCATCATCCTCAAGGCAAAAATCGCGATGAACAACTGGGACGGGCAGAACGACACGCTGCCCGCGATTCTGGACGCCGCCACGGCAGGCGCGGGGCTGCGAATGCAAATCGTCGACAACCAGGACATGACCATTTCTGTCTGGGTGCTGCCGAAAACGGACATTGCTGACGTGTCCCTCGAGCTTCTCGCGGCCATCAAACAGGGCTACCTGACGGTGAAAGCCGCCGGCGTTTGGGCCGGAGACATTCAGACGCCTTCGGTAGAAGCGCCGTCGCAGGGCGGCAAATTCTTTGGGTTTGATATCAACAATCACTATATCGCCGGTTTTGACGACGGCGCATGGGAGAGGAAACTTTAATGGCTACAAATCAGTTTAAACCTTTTGCAACCAGGCCTGACGCCAACGTCACGCCGCAAAATGAATGGGAAAATTTGCCCGCGCTGTTAAGCGGCTTTGCCGGCGGTAAAGCCAGCAGTGCTCAGGTGAACAAAGCGCTGCGCCAGACGTCATTTATTGCCGCCGCGCTGGCCCAGTTCGTGAGCGATAAAAGCGGGCAGGACGTGCTGGACGACGGTGATATCACCGCCTTCCTGGCGAAGCTTACTTCAGGTTTTGGTAACCAATATCTCAGCCGCCAGAATCCGTTTGCGGATATTAAGGCCGATGGTGCCACCGCGATTTCTTCGGCTCTCGCAAACCTTGGTTTGGGAAGGTTTGACCAAGACTCATACGAAACTCGCATTTGGTCACCAGACAAAAAGTCATATATTTTTATTCAAAACGGGATTTGGGGAGCATATTCGATTAATTCCCCAGCGGGAACTATTGCATTGCAATTAGCATCAGGTGGAACAGGTGCTAAAGATGCTTTTGGGGCACGTACCAATCTTGGGCTTGGTAATTCAGCTACGCGCGATATCGGTACAACTGCGAATACCGTAGCAGCGGGTAATGATAGTCGTATTGTTAACGCCGTACAGCATAGCGAATTTACATCTGGACCAGGTTGGGTGCGTTTCCCTGAAGGAACCATTATCCAGACAGGAACAATAGTTGTAGGCCCTCTTTCATCCCCAACGGCTATTTCATTTCCGATTCCATTTACACAGATGGGTTACAAGGTCACCACATCTTTTGATCAGGCCTCTGGCAGTGCAAATGATTGCCCTAGTTTTGCCGTCTCACCTCAAGCGGTTAATTGGGCTTATTTTATGAGTTCACGGACAAATGGCGTTAATGCCGGATGTAACTGGATAGCAGTAGGGAAATAACATGAAATATATTTATGATGCAAAAACGAATGCTTTTTATCCTGTTCCATTGAAAGACGGATACACTGCAAATGGATTGTGGCCTGAGTCCAATGTAGAAATCGACGAAGAAACATTTGCCGAGTTTCAGAAACCACCAGAGGGAAAAATAAGAGTTGCGGGTGATGATGGCTATCCTGCATGGACTAATATCCCTCCCCCGAATTATGAGCAACTGGTTGCTATTGCGGAAGCAGAGAAACAATCACTAATTGATCGGGTCAATGAATACATAAACAATAAACAATGGCCCGGTAAAGTGGCTATGGGCCGCTTGAAAGAGATTGAAAAGGCGCAATATAACGTTTGGCTTGATTGTCTCGATGCGCTTGAAGCTATTGATACTTCCAGCGCACCAGATATTGAATGGCCTACTGTCCCGAATCAGTAGCATCAATTAATATGGGCTCGCCGTTTTCATTAACTGCGAGCATCTTTCCTTGGGGCATAGATGATGACGTAAAGAACCAATTATCATCCGACAGCGAAACCGCACCTGTAATATCATGTATACCAGGTAAAGCTTCAGTCATTGTAGTAGAATTGAAGTAACGCATAGTGATCCCTTCATTAATTGGATGGGCAGTGAACTCGCCAGGAAAAACCATATCCTGATGGGCCGCCACTTATAAATTGACAACGAGCTTTAAATCCGCTGGTTGTTATTGTGTTGTCTACAACCATAGAAACATGCAGTTGCTGAACTGATGACCCGAGATCAAAACTCAAATGTTCAGCAGTGGATATATTCATAGCCACTTTGGGTAAGGTTATAGGAAAAATAACGGTCGCAAGACCATCGACAATAGTGGAATTATAGCCACTCAGCTCAATAGAACCATCTGACCAGATAGTCCAATCGCCATTAACGTTGCTCCCCCGGCTAGTGACAAACTTCGCATTCCCCAAACCAACCTTTAAGAAAATGCACATCCTGCCGCGCCGTGGCATGCTCTCAGCCTTTTGTGAGGCAAAACGTCATGCTGGTAGGCTATGTCAGGGTGTCAACAAATGACCAAAATACTGCGCTGCAGAAAAATGCGCTGGAGTGTGCAGGATGTGAGCTGATTTTTGAGGATAAAATCAGCGGTAAAACGGCGGACAGGCCGGGGTTAAAAAAGGTATTCAGAACGCTGAGCGAAGGCGACACGTTGGTCGTCTGGAAGCTGGACCGGCTTGGGCGCAGCATGCGTCACCTTGTTTCGCTGATTGAGGAACTGCGTACGCGGGGGATTAACTTCCGAAGCCTGACGGACAGCATTGATACCTCCACGCCAATGGGGCGATTTTTCTTTCACGTGATGGGCGCTTTGGCTGAGATGGAACGCGAGCTTATCGTCGAAAGAACCCGGGCAGGACTGGCGGCGGCCAGAGCGGAAGGGCGAATTGGCGGGCGTCGGCCTAAACTGTCGGCAACGCAATGGGCACAGGCCGGGAGGCTAATTGCTGCCGGAGAAACAAGGCAGCAGGTGGCGATTATTTACGATGTCGGCGTCTCTACGCTGTATAAAAAATTTCCGGCAAATGCGAAATCCTAAACCAGCTTCTTCACCAGCGCCTCGCTCTGGCGGATCCGCTCCGGCGCGTTTTCCAGGTCCTGTTGAACCAGGGCCATAAACAGCAGATCGGTCAACATCATCTGGGCGCTGGTAGAGGAAATTGCGGCGCTGCGCGTGGCCTGTTCTTCCGCAATGGTATACAGGCACAGGCTGGCGCGCTGCTGCAGGGCGTTAGGCGTGAAGCCGGTAATCGCGAGGATTTTCGCCCCGGTGTTCAGCGCTTCATCGGCGGCCAGATTGATCTCACGGCGCTCGCCCGAGTATGAAATAGCGAGCAGCACGTCTTCCGGCGTCATCGCCTGCACGGTTGCCAGCAGGGCATGCATATCCTGCTCGGCGACAGCGTGAATACCAATCTTCATCAACTTCCACGAGAAATTCTTCGCCACCAGGCCAGAGGCGCCTATTCCCACGAGCAGCACGCGCCGCGCATTGCGCAGCAGCGAAACGCTCGCCAGCAATTTATCTTCCGCATTAATATCCAGCGTGGCGTGCATCGCCGCGATATTCTCTTTAATCAATTTTTCCCCAACAAGCCTCAGCGGATCGTCACCTAAAATTTGGTTATGAACCGGGACAGAGTTAGGATTTTGACCGCTCGCCAGCGCTTCGCTGATCGCCAGTTTCATTGCCGGGAAGCCTTTGAACCCCAGTTTCTGCGCGAATTTTACGACGCTGGACTGGCTGACACCGGCTTCTTCCGCCAGCTGCTGTGAACTGAGGTGGCGTGCGCGATCGGGCTCAGCGAGCAAAAAGTCGGCCAGCTTGCGGTCACTCTGGGCCAGCATGGCGTAACGGCTTCGAATGCGCAGTAAACAGTTCATTTCACCTCCGGGCGGCACTTCTGATAACGACTTGCTCTGGTAAGCATTTGAGCGAATTATAAATTCCATTATAGAGCAATGTTGCCGAATTAAATATTCTGTTGTGTTCAACCTGCCAGCCAGTAAGGCACGCGGAAAATCGCGGGGCTATCTGTTAGGCTTTAGCTGGCGTTGTTTCGTGAACGCGAGTCCAAAAGGAGCCTGAATTGACACCTCATCACCCGCGCCGCGTCGTCTTTTTTGACCTGGATGGCACTCTGCATCAGCAGGACATGTTCGGCAGCTTCCTGTTTTATCTCCTGCGCCGCCTGCCGCTGAACGTGCCGTTGGTTATTATCTTGTTGCCGCTGATTGGCGGCATGATGCTGATCAAAGGCAGCGCGGCCCGCCAGCCGATGAGCCTGCTGTTATGGGGCATCACGTTTGGGCGCAGCGAGGCCCGGCTTCAGCGGCTACAAAACGAGTTTGTCGCCTGGTTCCGGCAGAAGGTGAGGGCATTTCCCGTCGTCCAGCAGCGCCTCACGGATTATCTGCACAGCCCGGATGCCGACGTCTGGTTGATTACCGGTTCACCGCAGCCGCTGGTGGAAAAAGTCTATTTTGATACGCCGTGGCTGCCGGAGGTCAAAGTGATTGCCAGCCAGATTGCACGGGCTCACGGCGGCTGGATATTGACCCTGCGCTGTCTGGGCCATGAGAAAGTGGTTCAGCTGGAGCAGCATCTTGGCGCGCCGCTGCGGCTTTACAGCGGCTACAGCGACAGCCATCAGGATAATCCCTTACTCTATTTCTGCGAGCACCGCTGGCGCGTCACGCCTCAGGGGGAACTGCAGCAGCTTGAGTGAGGCGTTTTGAATCCGTTAAGCGGTGTGTATAATGCGCCGCCCACTTTTGCCGCGGAGAGCATTGTGTCAGACACAGAATTTACCCATGAACACTGGATGCGCCACGCCCTGACCCTCGCTCAACGAGCCTGGGATGAAGGCGAAGTGCCCGTCGGTGCGGTGCTGGTACACAATAATCAGGTCATAGGTGAAGGCTGGAATCGCCCGATAGGTCGCCACGATCCTACGGCTCACGCGGAGATCATGGCGCTGCGTCAGGGCGGTCTGGTACTGCAAAATTACCGTCTGCTGGATACCACGCTCTATGTAACGCTCGAACCTTGCGTCATGTGCGCGGGGGCGATGGTGCATAGCCGCATTGGCCATTTAGTGTTTGGGGCGCGTGACGCTAAAACCGGGGCGATAGGCTCGCTGATGGACGTACTCGGCCACCCCGGCATGAACCATCAGGTGCAGGTCAGTGAAGGGGTGCTCGCGACAGAGTGCTCAGCCATGCTGAGCGATTTTTTTCGTGCTCGTCGCCTGGAGAAAAAGGCCCTAAAGGAAAAGGCCCGTAAGACGGACTAGTCAGCTCCACCGGGGCAACCGCAGGGTAGGCCTCGGCAAATTTATCAGCCTGGATCGCCTTCTTCTGTTTCTCCTGCAAATACCCTTCCAGACTTAGCTGATACTTGCGGATGTTTTCTACATACGCATAAGCCTCGTGTCCACGAGCATATCCATAGGTCGTTTTGCTGTAATAAGGCTTCAGGCTCAGCAACGGCAGGCGTGTTTTCACATCGGCCCAGCTGTCCGGGTTGCCTTTCTGTTTGGCCGTTAGCTGACGGGCATCCAGCATGTGGGCATAGCCCATGTTATAGGCCGCCAGCGCGAACCAGATACGCTCGTACTCCGGTACCGTGGCCGGGACCTTGCTCATCATATCTTTCAGATACCGGCTGCCGCCGCTGATGCTCTGTTCGGCGTCCAGCCTGTCGGTGATGCCGAGGCTTTGGGCCGTATTTTTTGTCAGCATCATTAACCCGCGCACGCCCGTCGGCGAAGTCGCGTGAGTATCCCAGTGGGATTCCTGATAGGAAATGGCAGCCAGCAGCGGCCAGTCAATGTCGTCGGAGTACTTTTCAAACAGCGGCTGGAGTTCCGGCAAAACGGCATCCACCGCGTTCAGGAAGGTTCGGGTATCGACGTAATCAAAATCGCCAATATGGCCCAGGTATTTCTCCTCAACCCTTGCCAGCGTGCCGTCGCTGCTGATCTTATTATAGAAATCGAGCAGCGCGGCGCTCATGCTGTCGTCGCCATCGCGTTTAGAGAACCAGGTGACCGGTTGTTCATCCGTGACGTCCAGGGCAACGGCCAGTTGGGGATGCACGCGCTGGAAAAGACTGATGGCGATGGAGTCTGAGATGGTAAACGCGATATTGCCGTCAATCACCTGCTGCAAGAGCTGGTTGCTGGTTTGTTTGGCGTCAATGCTCCAGCTCAGGTCGGGGTACTGAGCGTCTTTTAGCTTTTGCAGATCGCTCACCACCGCCTGGCCAGAAGAGAGCACCAGCTGCGATGGCTTGACGCCGCCGAGAGATTTGGGGCGCGGGCTACCCACGCGATAGACCATCTGCTGCGAAACGGAATAATAAGTTGGGCCCGCCTGGTAGTCGCTGCTGCGGCGAGAGTTATACACCAGGCCGGCGGCGAGCAGGTCGGTGTTGTCGTTGTCCAGGTCATCAAACAGCTCGTTAATGTTTGGCCGCACGACCACTAACAGCTTCACGCCCAGGTAGTCTGCAAACTGTTTTGCGAGTTCGTAATCGAGGCCCGTTGCCTTGCCGTTAATCATCGTCCAGGTCAGCGGCGATGAAATGGTACTGACGCGCAAAACCCCCCGCGCTTTGATCGCGGCGATACGGTTTTCGGCCTGATTGAAACCTGGAATGGAGGGCCATAAAGCCACTGCCAGCAACAAGGTGACGATACCGATAAGCAGATAATTAATCTTTATTCTTTTCAAATAGATAACATTCTGCAGCAGGATGAGCCTTAGCCAACAATAACCATGATTTGTCTGAACCCCGTGAGTGAATGAGGCGCATTTTGCGTAAGAAAACGCCAGTAAGCAACTTTTAAGAATATATCGTTTACTTTTCGTGCAATAAAAACTTCTGCTGTTATTTCTACGCAAACGGTTTCGTCGCGGCGGAGGATTCTCTATAATGACGCCCGTTTTCCCCCCTTCGCCCTGAAGACGAGAGATCTTTAATGATGGAAATTCTGCGTGGTTCGCCTGCTCTTTCAGCATTTCGTATTAACAAACTCCTGGCCCGTTTCAACGATGCTCACCTCCCGGTAAGCGATATTTATGCCGAGTATGTTCATTTTGCCGACCTTGAGGCGCCGCTGAACGCTGACGAGCTTGCCCGCCTGCAGCGGCTGTTGAAATATGGTCCAACCCTCGCAGAGCATGCGCCGGAAGGCACCCTGCTGTTGGTGACTCCGCGCCCTGGCACCATCTCCCCCTGGTCTTCAAAAGCTACCGATATCGCCCACAACTGTGACCTGCCGCAGATTAAACGCCTTGAGCGCGGTGTGGCCTGGTATGTTACCGGCAGCACGCTGACCGCTGAGCAGTTGCAGGACGTTGCCGCTCTGCTGCACGACCGCATGATGGAGAGCGTGTTTACCTCTCTGAACGATGCACAGCAGCTGTTTACCCAGCAGCAGCCGGCCCCGGTGCAGAGCGTTGATCTGCTCGGGATAGGGCGCGATGCGCTGGTGGAAGCGAACATTCGCCTTGGCCTCGCGCTGGCGGAAGACGAAATCGACTACCTGCAGGATGCGTTCAACAAGCTTGGCCGCAACCCGAACGACATTGAACTGTATATGTTTGCTCAGGCGAACTCCGAGCACTGCCGCCATAAGATCTTTAACGCCGACTGGATTATTGACGGGCAGAAGCAGCCGAAGTCGCTGTTCAAAATGATCAAAAACACCTTCGAGAAAACGCCGGATTACGTGCTGTCTGCCTATAAAGACAACGCGGCGGTGATGGAAGGTTCCGCCGTCGGCCGCTTCTTCGCCGACCGTGAAGCAGGGCGCTATGACTTCCACCAGGAAGACGCGCATATCCTGATGAAGGTTGAAACCCACAACCACCCGACCGCTATCTCTCCGTGGCCGGGCGCGGCAACCGGCTCAGGCGGTGAAATCCGCGACGAAGGCGCGACCGGGCGTGGCGCGAAGCCAAAAGCAGGCCTGGTGGGCTTCTCCGTGTCTAACCTGCGTATTCCGGGCTTTGAACAGCCGTGGGAGCAGGATTTCGGCAAGCCAGACCGCATCGTTACCGCGCTGGATATCATGACCGAAGGCCCTCTGGGCGGGGCGGCGTTTAACAACGAATTTGGCCGCCCGGCGCTGACCGGCTACTTCCGTACCTATGAAGAGCAGGTGAACAGCCACAACGGCGTGGAGCTGCGCGGTTACCACAAACCTATCATGCTTGCGGGCGGGATCGGCAACATCCGCGCCGACCACGTCCAGAAGGGCGAAATCACCCCTGGCGCGAAGCTGATTGTGCTGGGCGGCCCGGCAATGAACATCGGCCTGGGCGGCGGGGCGGCTTCGTCAATGGCTTCCGGCCAGTCCGATGCGGATTTAGATTTTGCTTCCGTGCAGCGCGACAACCCTGAAATGGAGCGCCGCTGCCAGGAAGTGATCGACCGCTGCTGGCAGATGGGCGACGACAACCCAATCCTGTTTATCCACGATGTTGGCGCGGGTGGCCTGTCTAACGCCATGCCTGAGCTGGTCAGCGATGGCGGACGCGGTGGCCGCTTCGAGCTGCGCGATATTCTTAACGACGAACCGGGCATGAGCCCGCTCGAAGTCTGGTGTAACGAATCTCAGGAGCGCTATGTGCTGGCCGTTGCGCCAGAGCAACTGCCGCTGTTTGATGAACTTTGCCGCCGCGAGCGTGCGCCGTATGCGGTGATTGGTGAAGCCACCACCGAACAGCATCTGACGCTCAACGACAGCCACTTTGATAACCAGCCTATCGACATGCCGCTGGACGTGCTGCTGGGCAAAACGCCGAAGATGGAGCGTAACGTTGAGACGCTGAAAGCCAAAGGCGATGCCTTCAACAGCAGCGAAATTTCTATTGCCGATGCGGTGAAGCGCGTTCTGCACTTGCCGACCGTGGCTGAAAAAACCTTCCTCGTGACCATCGGCGACCGCACGGTAACCGGCATGGTGTCCCGCGATCAGATGGTTGGCCCGTGGCAGATCCCAGTCGCCAACTGCGCGGTGACTACCGCCAGCCTGGACAGCTACTACGGCGAAGCGATGTCTATCGGTGAACGTGCGCCGGTGGCCCTGCTGGACTTCGCGGCATCCGGTCGTCTGGCCGTGGGCGAAGCCTTAACGAACATCGCCGCGACCCAAATTGGCTCCCTGAAGCGCATTAAACTCTCCGCAAACTGGATGGCCGCAGCCGGTCACCCTGGCGAAGATGCCGGCCTGTATGAAGCGGTGAAGGCCGTTGGCGAAGAACTTTGCCCGGCTCTCGGGATCACCATCCCGGTGGGTAAAGACTCCATGTCGATGAAAACCCGCTGGCAGGAAGGTAACGAGCAGCGCGAGATGACCTCTCCGTTGTCGCTGGTGATCACCGCGTTTGCCCGCGTGGAAGACGTGCGTGGCACCGTGACGCCGCAGCTGAGCACCGAAGACAACGCCCTGCTGCTGATCGATTTAGGCAAAGGCCATAACTCGATGGGCGCGACCGCGCTGTCCCAGGTTTACCGCCAACTGGGCGACAAGCCTGCGGACGTTCGCAGCGTTGAGCAACTGAAAGGTTTCTGGGACGCAATGCAGACACTGGTGGCGGATCGCAAACTGCTGGCCTGGCACGACCGTTCCGACGGTGGGCTGCTGGTGACGCTGGCGGAAATGGCCTTTACCGGCCACTGCGGCGTTGAGGTTGATATCGCCGGTCTCGGTAACGATCGCCTGGCCGCATTGTTTAACGAAGAGCTGGGTGGCGTGATCCAGGTTCGCGCTGAGGATCGTGCAGCCGTTGAGGCGCTGCTGGCTAAGCATGGCCTGGCTGACTGCGTGCATTACCTCGGTAAAGCTGTCGAAGGCGACCGCTTCACTATTAGCGCTAACGGGCACGCTGTGTTCAGCGAAAGCCGAACCACGCTGCGTATGTGGTGGGCAGAAACTACCTGGCAGATGCAGCGTCTGCGCGACAACCCAGACTGCGCGGATGAAGAGCACAACGCCAAGGCGAACGATAACGATCCTGGCCTGAACGTGAAGCTGAGCTTCGATATCAAAGAAGATATTGCTGCGACGTTTATCGCGACGGGCGCTCGTCCTAAAGTGGCCATCCTGCGTGAGCAGGGCGTTAACTCCCACGTTGAGATGGCGGCCGCCTTCCACCGTGCGGGCTTTGACGCCATCGACGTGCATATGAGCGACCTGCTGGCGGGCCGTACCGGGCTGGAAAGCTTCCATACGCTGGTGGCGTGCGGCGGCTTCTCTTATGGTGACGTGCTGGGCGCGGGTGAAGGCTGGGCGAAGTCCATCCTGTTCAACGCTCGCGTGCGCGATGAGTTTGAAACCTTCTTCCATCGCCCGGAAACGTTGGCGCTTGGCGTTTGTAATGGCTGCCAGATGATGTCTAACCTGCGTGAGCTGATCCCAGGCAGTGATTTGTGGCCGCGCTTCGTGCGTAACCAGTCCGATCGCTTTGAAGCGCGCTTCAGCCTGGTTGAGGTGACCTCCAGCCCGTCGCTGCTGCTGCAGGGCATGGCCGGTTCCCATATGCCTATCGCGGTTTCTCACGGCGAAGGTCGTGTGGAAGTGCGTGATGCCGCTCATCTCGCCGCGCTTGAAAGCAAAGGGCTGGTGGCGCTGCGCTTTGTGGATAACTTCGCGAACGTGACCGAAACCTACCCGGCTAACCCGAACGGTTCGCCGAACGGCATCACCGCGGTGAGCAACGAAAGCGGGCGCGTGACCATCATGATGCCGCACCCTGAGCGTGTGTTCCGTACCGTGAGTAATTCCTGGCACCCGGCAGAGTGGGGCGAAGACAGCCCGTGGATGCGTATTTTCCGCAACGCACGTAAGCAACTGGGCTGATTACCCTCACCCCGACCCTCTCCCTAAAGGGAGAGGGGGAAAACAGCAGGCAGGCTCCGATCCAGTCCCCTGGCTTTTAGAGGGTGGGAAAACAGCAGACAGGCTCCGATCCAGTGCCCTCTCCCCTTTGGGGAGAGGGCCAGGGTGAGGGGCTTTTTTTGTCACTAAACCCCGACACCTTCACTTTTAAAGTGTCGTCAAAAAGAGACATTTAACTCATTGATTTTTAATGATGTGATTGAGCGGGTTAAAGAGTGTTGTGAAATGGCGACATAGAGAACAAAAAATACGCACAATATATCCTCCTGCATTCCTTCTTAATTATATTTAAAACAATTAGTTAAATTTAAACTTGTAAAGTTGGCATGATATCTGCTTAATAACGCTCAGTGGCTCATTCAATCTCTTATGTCAGCGTCTTTTCAGACAGACTACATAAACCGCCGAATGACGCACAAAAAGGTGCCTGCCGTCCGATTTTTGATAAATGCCTTTCGGCTTATCATGCTCCGGGCGAAACGTTGAGTAAGGCGCCGCCTAATTCCTAAACAAAGGCAGGGTTTTTGACCCTGCCTTTGTTGTTTCCGGGAATCGCACCTTTCCACCACGCGCAATCGCGGCTAGCATCGTGTCATACAGGTAATGTGAGATGAAGCTATTGAACCAGTGGCATTTTTTCCCTCGATCTTTGCGCCAGCTTGTCATGATGGCCTTTTTATTGGTGCTCGTACCGCTGCTGGTGCTTGCGTGGCAGGCGTGGCAAAGCCTTAACGCCCTGAGCGCTCAGGCCGCGTTGACCAACCGCACCACGTTGACCGATGCCCGCCGCAGTGAAGCGATGACTAATGTCGCATTGGAAATGGAGCGGAGCTACCGTCAATATTGCGTGCTCGATGACTCACGCCTTGCCCAGCTGTATCAGGGGCAGCGTCAGCGCTATGCTCAAATGCTTGAAGCCCACGCCTCCGTATTACCCGATCCGAAACTCTACCAATCACTCAGCCAGTCTTTGAGCGATCTGGCTGAACTCAAATGTAAAAACAGCGGGCCGGAAGCGCCTGCGGCAAACCAACTGGAACAATTCGCCTCAACCAATGCAGAAATGGTGCAGGCCACGCGGGCGGTGGTGTTCTCTCGTGGACAGCAGCTGCAGCAGGAAATTGCTGAGCGAGGCCAGTTCTTCGGCTGGCAGGCCTTGGTGCTGTTTCTGCTCAGCCTGGGGCTGGTCATCATCTTCACCCGCATGATTATCGGCCCGGTTAAAGGCATCGAACGGATGATTAACCGGCTGGGGGAAGGGCGTTTGCTCGGCAACAGCGAGGTCTTTAAAGGGCCGCGTGAGCTGCGTTCCGTTGGGCAGCGCATTGTCTGGTTAAGCGAACGCCTGTCCTGGCTTGAATCTCAGCGCCACGAGTTCCTCCGCCATCTTTCCCATGAATTAAAAACGCCGCTCGCCAGTATGAGAGAGGGGACTGAACTGCTTGCTGACCAGGTTGCCGGGCCGCTCAATGCCGACCAAAAAGAGGTCGTCGCTATTCTGGACAACAGCAGCCGCCACCTGCAAAAGCTGATTGAACAACTGCTGGACTATAACCGCAAGCTGGCGGACGGAACGGTAACGCTGGAAAGGGTCGAACTGGCCCCGATTGTGGAGATGGTTATCTCTGCCCACAGTCTGCCGGCGAGGGCTAAAATGATGCATACCGACATTCAATTGAGCCCAAAAGCCTGCCTCGCAGAGGCGACGCTGCTGATGAGCGTACTGGATAATCTCTACTCCAATGCGGTGCACTATGGCAGTGAATCCGGTACCATTTATCTCCGGAGTTTGCAGGTGGGCGCGATACTGTACATTGAGGTCGCGAATACCGGCGAGCCGATTCCGGCCACGGAACAAGAGATGATTTTTGAGCCTTTCTTCCAGGGTAGCCACCAGCGGAAGGGCTCCGTAAAGGGAAGTGGGCTGGGGTTAAGTATCGCCAGGGATTGCATTCGACGTATGCACGGAAAACTTAGCCTGATCAACGCTAACAGCGCGGAAGTGTGCTTCCGTATCGAATTACCGGTTTTCCCTGAGAATGATTAAAACGATGAAAGTACTTTTATTGCGTGAACCGCGCCGCGGGTCTTTGACTCGCCTGATTTGCTGGGTATCTGGGGCGCTGGTTGGCGCGACGCTGTTGACAGGCTGCGCCCCCGCAAGGGTGTCCAGCAGCCTGGATGAGGCCCACAAACCGCATATTCCAGAACAACAAATCCCTGATTACCTGTCCACGGACTGCACCGAAATATGGGATCTCACGGGGCATGACGTCAGCAGTAACCCGCTTTACTGGCTTCGCGGTATGGATTGCGCCCAGCGCCTGTCACCGGCAGAAGCCCGCGCGGAAGCCCGCCAGTGGCCAGCAGAAACCTGGCAGGACACGTTTAAGCGCGGCATTTTGCTGTCTACGGCTAAAATTACCCCGACCGAGCGCCGCCGCTACATGACCCAGCTCGACACCATGACCAGCGAAGTGCCTGTGCAGGTACGTTCTCTGTTTGAGATTTGGCGCGACGGGCAACAGTCTCAGCTTAAACTCTCGGATGAGCGCACGCGCTACAGCAAGCTGCAGCAGTCAACCGACGGCGAGCTGGATACGCTGCGGGAGCAGCAGCAGCGCCTTCGCAGCCAGCTCGATCTCACTACGCGCAAGCTGGAAAATCTGACCGACATTGAGCGTCAGCTTTCCAGCCGCAAGCCGGGAAGCAATCTGGTGCCCGGCACGCACAGCACGGATGACAATGACGACGACGATAGCGGCGCTTCAAACAAATCGCAGCCGGAGGCAAAACCATGACGCAAAGGAAACCCGCGCGCTTACTATTAGTGGATGATGATCCCGGCCTGTTAAAGCTGCTGGGAATGCGCCTGTCGAGCGAGGGCTATACGGTCACCACGGCTGAAAGCGGGGCTGAGGGGCTGAAAGTCCTGGCACGGGAAAAAATCGACCTGGTGATAAGCGATCTCAGGATGGACGAAATGGACGGCATGGCGCTGTTCGCGGAGATCCAAAAAGGCCAGCCGGGGATGCCGGTGATCATCCTGACTGCGCACGGTTCTATTCCTGACGCGGTGGCGGCGACCCAGCAGGGTGTATTCAGTTTCCTCACCAAACCGGTGGACAGAGACGCACTTTATCAGGCCATCGACAACGCGCTTGAGCATACCGTCATCGCTGGCGATGACATGTGGCGCGACACCATTGTGACCCGCAGCCCGATTATGCAGCGTTTACTCGAGCAGGCACGCATGGTGGCGCAGTCGGACGTCAGCGTGTTGATTAACGGCCAAAGCGGCACCGGGAAAGAGATTCTGGCCCAGGCGATACACAACGCCAGCCCGCGCAGCAAAAAAGCGTTTATCGCTATCAACTGTGGCGCGCTGCCTGAACAGTTGCTTGAGTCAGAGCTGTTCGGCCACGCTCGCGGAGCCTTTACCGGGGCGGTGAGCAGCCGCGAAGGCCTGTTCCAGGCGGCAGAAGGTGGAACGCTATTTCTGGATGAGATCGGCGATATGCCTATCCCGCTGCAGGTTAAGCTGCTGCGCGTTTTGCAGGAGCGAAAAGTTCGCCCGCTGGGCAGCAACCGCGATCTGGACATCGACGTGCGGATTATCTCCGCCACGCACCGGGACTTGCCGAAAGCGATGGAGCGCGGGGAGTTTCGTGAAGACCTCTTCTACCGCCTCAACGTTGTGAACCTGAAAATTCCTGCGTTGCATGAACGTGCCGAAGATATTCCGCTGCTGGCGAATCATTTGTTACGCCAGTCCGCCGACAGGCACAAACCTTTCGTTCGGAGTTTCTCCACCGACGCCATGAAGCGGTTGATGACCGCAAGCTGGCCTGGCAACGTACGTCAGCTAGTGAACGTGATTGAGCAGTGCGTGGCGCTGACCTCAGCCCCGGTGATTGGCGAAGCGCTGGTGGAGCAGGCGCTGGAAGGCGAAAACACCGCCTTGCCGACATTTGTCGAAGCCCGTAACCAGTTCGAACTAAACTATCTGCGTAAGCTGCTGCAAATTACCAAAGGAAATGTCACCCATGCCGCACGCATGGCGGGGCGTAACCGAACCGAATTCTATAAATTACTGGCCAGGCATGAACTCGAGGCCAATGACTTTAAAGAGTAGGCTGTGGTAGTGTGAGCAACCGATTACTAACAGTACAAAACGCCGCGCGGGGACACCGGTAATACCATGAAAAAAATTGATGCGATTATTAAACCTTTCAAACTGGATGATGTGCGCGAAGCGCTGGCTGAAGTGGGCATTACCGGCATGACGGTGACGGAAGTCAAAGGTTTTGGCCGTCAGAAAGGGCATACCGAGCTGTACCGCGGTGCCGAGTACATGGTGGACTTTCTGCCAAAAGTAAAAATTGAAATTGTGGTGACCGACGATATCGTTGATACCTGCGTGGACACCATTATCCGCACGGCCCAGACCGGCAAGATCGGTGACGGTAAGATTTTCGTGTTTGATGTGGCGCGCGTGGTGCGTATTCGTACCGGCGAAGAAGACGACGCGGCGATTTGATTTAGATTTTTCCCCTCTCCCGGGAAGGGAGAGGGGCAGTCTTACTAAACTACATCACCTTGTGCGGGCCAAAGCACTCATAGTGAATGCTGTCTTTATTCACGCCAATCTTCACCAGCTGTTCCGCCGCAAAACGCATAAAGTTGATCGGGCCGCAGAGATAGAACTGCATCGCCGGATCGCTTAACTTCCCTTCGATTTCCAGCAGATTCATCAGTCCTTCACGGTCAAAGCGCGCCTGAGCACGATCCTCTGCGGAGGGTTCACGGTACCAGACGTGGCTTTCAAATTTCGGCAACTGAGCGCCAAGCCCTGCCACTTCTTCGCTAAACGCATGCACATCCCCGTGCTCGGCGGCGTGCAGCCAGTTGACCTGTGCCTGATGGCCGCCGTTCGCCAGCGTGTCCAGCATCGAGAGCATCGGCGTCTGGCCGACGCCTGCGGAAATCAGCGTTACCGGCGTGTCGGATTTTACGTCCATAAAGAAGTCGCCTGCCGGTGAAGCCAGATGCACCCGATCCCCCGCCTGAGCATGATTGTGCAGCCAGTTTGAGACCATACCTTTCTCTTCACGCTTCACGGCAATGCGGTAACTTTTCCCGTTCGGCTGGCGGGTCAAAGAGTACTGACGAATTTCCTGATGCGGGAAACCAACAGGTTTCAGCCAGACGCCGAGGTATTGCCCCGGCTGATAATCTGCCACCGGGCCGCCGTCTAACGGGGCAAGTTCGAAGCTGGCGATCAGTGAGCTTTGCTCTTTTTTCTCTACGATAGTGAAGGGACGCGTGCCTTCCCAGCCACCCTGCTTAGCGGCGTTATCCTGGTAAATTTCTGATTCACGGTTAATAAAGACCTGCGCCAGAACGCCGTAGGCTTTTCCCCATGCGTCCAGCACTTCCTGCCCCGGGCTGAACAGCTCGTCTAACGTGGCCAGCAGATGGCCGCCCACAATGTTGTACTGCTCCGGTTTAATCTGGAAGGTAGTGTGTTTCTGGGCGATTTTCTCTACCGCGGGCAGCAGGGCGGCCAGATTTTCGATGTTGGAAGCATAGGCGCAAATGGCGTTGAACAGCGCTTCACGCTGGTCACCGTTGCGCTGGTTGCTCATGTTAAAGATCTCTTTCAGCTCAGGGTTGTGGCTGAACATGCGCTCATAAAAGTGGGCGGTAAGTTTAGGCCCTGTCGCGGCCAGCAGAGGGATGGTCGACTTAACAACGGCGATGGTTCGTGCGTCTAGCATGGCGGTCTCCATAAACAGCGTAGTGTATAAATTGCATTTTAAATGCATCTTATAGAAATGGCCTTATGTTGTAAATGGGTTATCGTTGTTAACGACTGAGCTCACAGAACGTGAAAAATACGCATAGTATTGATGAAGAAATATCCGGCAAAGAGATGCAGGGTTTATTGCGTTGAAGCCTTATTCCATGCCTGGGTAATCGTTTGCGTAAAAACCTCTGTCAAGCCCTATCACCCGAAAGGGTTTCGGTTTACACTGTTGCCCGTCGCCCAAATGGGCCCCCTCATTGCAGTAAAATTTTTACCGTTAGCTGAGTCAGGAGATGCGAATGTTAAAGCGTGAAATGAACATTGCCGATTATGATGCCGAACTGTGGCAGGCCATGGAGCAAGAGAAAGTACGTCAGGAAGAGCACATTGAACTGATCGCCTCCGAAAACTACACCAGCCCGCGCGTGATGCAGGCTCAGGGTTCTCAGCTGACAAACAAATATGCTGAAGGTTACCCAGGCAAGCGCTACTACGGCGGTTGCGAGTACGTGGACATCGTCGAACAGCTGGCTATCGACCGTGCAAAAGAGCTGTTTGGCGCAGACTATGCGAACGTGCAGCCACACTCCGGTTCCCAGGCTAACTTCGCGGTATACACCGCGCTGCTGCAGCCGGGCGATACCGTGCTGGGCATGAACCTGGCGCAGGGCGGCCACCTGACTCACGGCTCCCCGGTTAACTTCTCCGGTAAGCTGTACAACATCATTCCTTACGGTATTGATGAGTCAGGTAAAATTGACTACGAAGACATGGCGAAGCAGGCTAAAGAGCACAAGCCGAAGATGATCATCGGCGGCTTCTCTGCCTACTCCGGCGTGGTTGACTGGGCTAAGATGCGCGAAATCGCAGACAGCATCGGCGCTTACCTGTTCGTTGACATGGCGCACGTTGCGGGCCTGATTGCCGCAGACGTTTACCCGAACCCGGTGCCACACGCACACGTTGTCACCACCACCACCCACAAAACCCTGGCGGGTCCACGCGGTGGCCTGATCCTGGCGAAGGGCGGCGACGAAGATCTCTACAAGAAACTGAACTCTGCCGTATTCCCAAGCGCGCAGGGCGGCCCGCTGATGCACGTTATCGCGGCCAAGGCTGTGGCGCTGAAAGAAGCGATGGAGCCTGAGTTCAAGGTTTACCAGCAGCAGGTTGCGAAAAATGCCAAAGCGATGGTGGAAGTGTTCCTGAACCGTGGCTACAAAGTGGTTTCCGGCGGGACTGAAAACCACCTGTTCCTGCTGGATCTGGTTAATAAAAACCTGACCGGTAAAGAAGCTGACGCTGCCCTGGGCCGCGCCAACATCACCGTGAACAAAAACAGCGTACCAAACGATCCGAAGAGCCCGTTCGTGACCTCCGGTATCCGTATCGGTTCTCCGGCTGTTACTCGCCGCGGCTTTAAAGAAGCGGAAGTGAAAGAGCTGGCTGGCTGGATGTGTGACGTTCTGGACAACATCAATGATGAAGCGGTTATTGAGCGCGTCAAAGGTAAAGTGCTGGATATCTGTGCTCGCTTCCCGGTTTACGCATAATCGTTAAGCTGAAAAGTTGAAAGGCTCCCAATCGGGAGCCTTTTTTATTGCTTCTGGCTTAGCGTCAGCCCGACATCCCCGCCGGGATGAACGGCGAGCAGCGTCTCCTTCGAATACCCGCTCTCGCTCATCAGGCAGGCGCAGGCGGCATCAAAAATCGCCAGCGCCAGAATTATCGACGTGGTCGCCAGCATATTCAGCGGATCCATTTCCTGCTTCACGCCGGTAGAAATCACCAGCCTTGCTGCCTGGGCGATGGCCGAATCCGGGTTCTCGGTGACGCTAATGAGCGGGACGTTTCTGGCCGCCAGGCCCGGCAGCAGCCGCGTCAGCTCATCGGAATTCCCGCCCCGGGAAAGCATGATCATCAGATCGTCCGCACGGAGAAAACCCAGATCGCCATGTGCCGCGTCCGTCGCGCTGAGATAAATGGCCGGGTGTTCGACGCAGGCCAGCATATGGGCAATTTTCCTCGCGGCGATGCCCGAAGTACCGACGCCGGTGACCACAATCTTGCCTTTACAGTTTCTCAGTTCGGCCAGCAAGGCGAGCCACTGCGGCTCGCTTAAATGCTGTTCCAGCGCGGCAAGCTCGCGGCTGCAGGTTGCCCAAGCGCTGACGGCCTGCTGCCATGAATGACTCATGCTTCCTCCTGCATCAGCTGGCGGTATTTCATGTGGTCGAGATACATCTCATGGAACACTTTGTATTTGCGGTCGTAGTACTGCTTGATGCGGTTGGTCTGCGGCGTGACCGTTTTGCCAATGCGGCTCATGACCGACATCGCTTCCGGGAAGGAATCAAACACGCCCGCCGCCACCGTGCCCATCATCGCGCTGCCCAGCAGCATCGCCTCGCTCTCTTCCGGCAACAACATCGCGCAGCCGGTGGCGTTGGCGTGCTCCTGAACGAAGATAGGGTTTTTAGTGCCGCCACCGCTCGCCATGATGGTGTCGATGGTGTAGCCGCTGTGGTTCATGGTTTCGATAATATGGCGGGTACCGAGTGCGATAGCCTGAATCGTCGCCAGGTACTGCAGCGCCATATCTTCCGGCGTGCGGGAAAGCTTCAGCCCGCTGATAACGCCGGTTAGCGTCGGGTTGGCGCGCGGCGAACGGTTGCCGTGGAAGTAGGGCAGGATGTGCATATCCTTCGTTAAGAAGGCGATGTTTTCCGGCTCCCCGGCCATTTTACGCAGCAGAGCGTTCAGCAGTTCGTAAATGGTTTGCCCCTGAGTCTTCGCCTGGGCAAGCAGCGTCTCATAGCACGGATGAGACTGAATAATATGGTCGATAAGCGCTCCGGTGGCCGACTGGCCGCCTTCGTTGAGCCAGTAGCCCGGCAGCACGGCGGAGTAGTAAGGCCCCCAAACGCCATTAATAAAACGAGCTTCTTTTGAAATGGCCATATGCCCGGTAGAGGTGCCGCCGATGAGCGCCACGCGGCGGTCGAAGTCTGCCACTTCGCCCGAAACGCCGCAGGCGCCGAGCGTACCGAGCGTGCCGGCATGGGCGTCAATAATCGAGACGCTGACGGCGGTGCCGGCAATCAGCCCCATCTCGCTTGCGGCGCGCTGCGTCAGGCCGTGGCCCAGTGGCTCCCCCATGGTTTTTACATAGCGGCCAATTTTTTCCGCATCGTGCTCCAGAAGATCTTCCAGCCCAATCTGGCGGAAGTAGCTGCTGTCCCATTTGTCTTCGTGGCCCATGTAGGTCCATTTGCAGACGGTGGAGCAGAGCGAGCGAGTATCATCCCCGGTGGCGCGCCAGGTCAGGAAGTCCGGGAGGTCAAAATAGTAACCGGCATTAGACCAGGTATTCGGCATGTGCTGTTTAAGCCAGAGCAATTTTGGCGTTTGCATTTCCGGGGAAATAATCCCGCCCACGTAGTCCAGCACGCGGTGGTGCAGGGCATTAATTCTGTCGGCCTGGGTAATGGCGCGGTGATCCATCCACACAATGATGTTCTGTTCGCTGCGCCCTGAAGGGCTGATGGTCAGCGGCTTACCTTCTTTATCCAGTACCACCAGGGAACAGGTGGCGTCGAATCCCAGCCCTTTTACCTGAATCGGATTAATGTCGGCCTGGTTAACCGCATCCCGCAACGCGTTGCAAACCGCCTGCCAGATATTGTCCGAGGATTGCTCAACGAAGTCCGCCTGTGGGCGGTAAATCTCAATCGCCCGGCTTGCCTCGCCTACCATTCTGCCATTCAGGTCAAAGACGCCCGCGCGGGCGCTTCCCGTCCCTACATCCACCCCAATGAAGTAACTCGCCATAATGATTCTCCTGAACTCAGGCTTTACGATTCTGTAATGCGATAAAGAGGATCAGCACCGCGCCCCAGAGCGCCATGGTCAAATAGCTGCTGATCCCCAGCAAATTAAAGCCGCTTTCCAGCATTTGCAGCACAATGAGCGCCAGCACCAGGCCGATAATGCGGCCAAATCCGCCGTCCGGGTTTATGCCGCCCAGCACAGAAGCAAGGATGGTGACCAGCAGATAAGACTCACCGTACCCGGCTTTGGCGGAGTTGAACTTGGCCATCATCAGAATGGCGGCCACCCAGCCGAGCAGCGCGGAAATCACGTACACCGATATCTGCACCCGCACGGTGTTAACGCCGCTGAAGCGCGTGGCCTGTTCGTTGGAGCCGACCAGATAAAGGCTGCGCCCCAGCGTGGTGTGCTCCAGCAATACCCAGAGTAGGACGGCAACCAGCAGGAACAGCAGCAGCGCGACCGGAATGCCGAGCAGCGTGGCGTTACCCAGGTACTGAATTGCCGTCGGGAAGCCGGAAATCACCGTACCGTTAGACAGCAAAATATTGAGGCCGGAAATCAGCGTCATGGTGCCGAGCGTAGCCAGAATAGGCGAAACACCGACCCAGGCGACCAGCGCGCCGTTTAGCGTGCCGATAGCCACCGCCACGGCAATACCCGCCAGCAGCGCCAGCGCAAAGAACAGCGGGTTATCCGGGTGGCTGACGATAATGGCCGCCATCACCAGCGAACAGGCGTTCGCCCCGGCAATAATCGACAGGTTGATCCCGCCGGTCAGCATTGTCATTCCCATACCCAGCGCCAGCATGCCAAGAATAGGCAACTGAGAGCCGATGGACTGGAAGTTGGCGAGGCTAAAGAAGCGCCCGCCCAGCAGCAGCGAAAACGCCACGGCAACCACCACAATAATCACGCACTGCAGCCGGATGATGGCGTCACCGGGTAAAAATCTGGCGAAGGTTTTCATCTCAAAGCTCCCTTGCGAGTTTGCGTTTTTCATTCCAGGCCGTGGCGCTGATGCTGACCAGGATAATCACGCCGCTGAACACGGCGTGCCAGTAAGAGGACACGCTCAGCAGCGTCAGACCGTTTTGTAAGAATGCCAGCAGGATAACCCCGAGCAGGGTGCCGGTGAGCGTCCCGCGCCCGCCGCTCATGCTTGTCCCGCCGAGCACGACCGCCGCCAGGACCGTTAGCTCAAAGCCCAGCAGCGAGTTTGGGGCAACGGACTGGGTGATCTGCGCCTGAACGACGGCGGCAATACCGGCCAGAATCCCCATATAGCCGTAGACGTAGAAGTGCAGCTTAAGCAGGTTCATCCCCAGCCGGGACGCCGCCTCGCGGTTGCCGCCCATGGCATAAATCTGGCGGCCAAGGCGCGTGTAGTTCATCAGCACGGCGGTAAAGATAATCACTGCGGCCAGGCACAGCAGCGGCAGGGTTAACCCGTACTGGTAACCGTCTTTGGCGGTGAAAGAGAACCAGTTAATGCCGTTCATAAACCAGTCCGGGAAGCCGTACAGCCACGTGCCTTTGGTGAGGTAAACCAGCAGGCCGTAGTAAACGTTGAGGGTGGCAATGGTGATGATGATCGCCGGGACCCGCAGCCAGTAAACCAGGAAGCCGTTGATAAGCCCGAGCAGCAGCCCCACGGCAATGGAAATCACCAGCGCCAGCGCAAAATTACCGCCGTGGGCAATGACCCAGCTTGCCATCACGTACTGGGCAATAGCGGTCATCGCCGGGAACGAAATATCAATCCCTCCGGAAATTAGCACCACAAACAGCCCGCAGGCCAGAATACCGAGAATGGCGTAGCTGGTGGCGACATCCGTCAGGTTACCGAGGGACAAAAACTCATCGGTGCTGATACTCAGGCCAACGGCCAGAGCCACCACCAGAAGACCCAGCCAGAACTCATGTTGCCCGGCCAGGCGGGAAAAACGAGGGTTATTCATTGACCACCTCAGCAATGTCCTGCTCGCTACTGCGATGAGGATTAAACTCTGCGACCAGCTCTCCCCGGCGCATCACCAGCACGCGGTGGCTGTTGTAATACGCCTCAGGGATTTCATCGCAAATCATCAGTACCGCCAGCCCCTGTTCCGCCAGGGAACGGGCGATTTGGTAAATACCTTCTTTATTGGCGATATCCACGCCAACCGTGGGCGAGTCGAGAATCAATATTTGTGGGTTAGTCGCTACCCATTTGGCGATAGCAATCCTTTGGGCGTTGCCGCCAGAAAGGGTTTTTACCGGCAGCCCGGCATCGGAGACTTTGATGTTTAGCTCACGAATAAGATCGGCCACCAGATGACGGGCTTTTTCATGATCGAGCAGGCCGCTGCGGGTATGAAGCCTGTCGAAGACCGTGACAATCGTGTTGTCGTAGATCGACTGCTCCATGATCAGGCCTTGAGTCAGGCGATCTTCTGACACGTAGCCGATGCCGTGTTTGATCGCATCGTGGTTATTGCGAAACGTTACCGGCACGCCGTCGATCAGCATTTCACCGCTTTGCGGCCGCGTCATGCCGAACAGGCTCATGCACAGTTCGGTGCGGCCCGACCCGAGCAGGCCGACGATGGAAACAATCTCGCCGCTGCGCAGCGACAGATTGATGTTGTGGTATTTGCCCTTGCGGCTGAGGCCGCGCAGCTCCAGCATCGGCTGTTTTTCTACCGGAGGTTTTTCCGGCAGCGGGCTGTAGTGGAAGCGTTGCCCGGTCATCAGGAACGCAAGCTCGTTGCTGTCCAGCTCGCTGGCCTGCCAGGTGCCGACCAGCTTCCCGTCGCGCATCACGCTAATGCGGTCGGCGACTTCCATCACTTCGTCCAGACGGTGGCTGACAAACACCACGCAAATCCCGTCCGCTTTGAGTTCATTCACCACCCGCAGCAGGCCGTTAACCTCCTGGCGGGTAAGCGACGCAGTGGGTTCGTCCATAATAACCAGCCGGGCGTCAGCGGCAATGGCGCGGCAAATCGCCACCAGTTGGCGATCGGCTATCGAGAGTTTTTCGACTTTTTTGTCCGGGTCGAGCGTGACGCCAATGCGCTGCATGGCCGCCAGCGCCTGGGCTTTCATCACGCTGCGGTTAACCCACAGGCTGCCGCCGGGCTGATAGCGGTGCACGGCGATATTCTCGGCCACGCTGAAATTGGGGAACAGCGACAGATCCTGGTAGATCACCTGGATGCCGTAATGCGCGGAAAGCGTGGGCGTCAGGCTGTGAAACAGTTTGCCGTCGAGGGCAATCTGCGCCCCTTTTTCCGGATGATAGACGCCGGAAATCACTTTGATGATCGTGCTTTTACCGCAGCCGTTTTGCCCGGCCAGGCAATGAACTTCGCCTTTTCTGAGCGTCAGATTGACGTTATCCAGCGCCCGCACGCCCGGGAATTGCTTGCTGATATTCTCAAGAGTGATAAATGCGGATGTGTCGGTCATGGGTAATGCCCCTGCCGGCGCCCGACGTGGGCGCCACAAAATAATCTTGTTGGAGAATGCCGGTCGGCTGACCGGCATTCCGGTTTCCCTGGTGTTGGCGGAGTGCCTTAGAAACCGAGTGACTGAGCGTTATCTTTGGTGACTTCGAGGATCTTGTTAAAACGGATCACTTTCTTATCCATGTCGACATCGGCCTTGCCCAGACCGTCAATGGTCAGGTCTTTGGTCACGGCTTTGCCCTGCAGCAGCTGATCGGCCACGGTAACCAGTGCGTAACCGGCATCTTTAGGATCCCACAGCAGCGCTTTTTTAATGTCGCCGCGCATCAGGTAAGGTGCCGCCTGGCCCGGCATGGCAATGCCGACAACCGCCAGTTTGTCCTTCGCACGTTTCTTCTGTACCGCCTGGCCCGCGCCGATTGGGCCGAGGGAGCCAAAGCCAATCACGCCCTTCATCTGTGGATACGTTTTCATCAGATCGAGCGTGGTGGAATAGGATTTGTCGATGCTCTCCGCCACCGGCAGGCGCGAAGTCACTTCGAACATATCCGGGTATTTTTCTTTCTGATATTTAATGGCGGAATCCGCCCAGGCGTTGTGCAGCGGCACGGTCAGCGACCCGACGTAAATCGCATAGCCGCCTTTGCCACCCATGTCTTTTGCCAGCTCGTCCATGTTGGCCTGAGCATATTTTTCGCTGTCGATGGTTTCGATATCCCACTGGCCGATCTGCTGGTCAGGGGATTCATGCGTCAGCACCACGATGCCCTGATCGCGCGCTTTTTTCAGTACTGGCTCCAGTACTTTGGCATCGTTAGGCACCACAATAATGGCATTCACTTTCTTGGCGATCAGATCCTCAATCACCTTCACCTGCTGAGCCGGATCGGGCGTTGAGGCCCCGGTCTGGTAAGCGTTAACGTTGAGTTTTTTTGCCGCTTCGTTGACGCCGGTTTCCATCCGGTTAAACCATGGGATCCCGGTGACTTTCGCCACCACTGCGATTTCATACTTATCCGCCGCAACGGCCGTACCGGACAACATGCATGCAGAAATCAGGGTTGCACTGAGTAATGCGAGTTTGAATTTCATAGGTGTACCTTTTTTATTAGGGACTGAGGCATGTCACGGAGAGGAGACTAGCAACGAAGGGAAGAGGGAATGAATCGCAGTTTTTCTAAATGTGATGCACGCCCATTATTGTTTGTTTTTAGATCTAGTTTAGTTAAAAAATGGTTAAATATATGATGTTTTTTTAAACTGGACGGACATGGTGGTGTTAATTAATAGTCAGTAATGAAACATATAAGCAACAATTAATAAACAATTTGCCGTTAAGGGGACGTTTTTGGCAGCAAAGAGGGCGCAAGCCAGCAAAAAAATGTTACGAAATTGTGAGCTGAAGCGTATCAAGCAAAATGAGCGGGAAACAAATGAAAAAGGCCGCATTAGCGGCCTTTAAGTGAGGCAGAAATTTAGCGCTTATCGACGGAAATCGCGCCAGGGCCGGTGACCGCCAGCAGCAGGAAACCACCAGCTATGCTGATGTTTTTATAGAAGTTAATCATATTAGGCATCACTGCATCCCCGGTCATATTCCAGTAATGGTGACCGATAAGCGCCGTGCCGAGGGTATAAAACACAAACAAAATGGCCAGCGGGCGGGTAAAGAACCCGATGATCACCAGGATAGCGGCAACAACTTCCATAAACACCGCAATCGCGGCGGCTAGCGTCGGGAGTGGGGTGCCAAGATGCTCCATATACGCCACGGTGCCGCTGAATCCGCTGAGCTTCGGCAAGCCGAAAATAATGAACAGCAGAATCAACGCAATACGGGCAATAAGCAGGATCAGGGCACGAGATTGACCAAAATCGAAATAGCGGAGTGTGTTCATAGCGGGCTCGCCTGTAGTGGACTCAATTTAAAGTTAATACACAACTTCCGAGCCTGCCATTGCCGCTGCGCCTCTACCGCGTTGTTTGTGTTAATGAATGTTTTTATTAATGACGCCCGACGCCATCTCGTTATTCCATCAGCGCAGTCTCGGCATATAAATAACCAATCCCCATCACCTGCTGAGCGCGGGTGAGCTGCCCGAAGTTTATTTGCGTGGCGTGACTCTTCAGGCCATCACCGTGGTCGAACGGATTAAAACCAATGCGCTGTTTAATGGCGCTCAGCCAGTTTTCGCCAAACTCGCAGCTGCGGCCATAGAACCAGATCTGGTTAATGTTGAGAGTATTAAGGAAGTTATACAGGCTAAGCCCAATCGCATTGGCCGAATCTTCTACCCAGCGGGCGACCCTTTCATCCCCGGCATGCAGCGCCTGAACCAGCTGCCGGGAAGTGAGCTTTTCCGGATCGTGCTGCTGCGCCTCAGGGTGCGTTTTGAGCCAGATACGGGCCTGTTTTTTCAGCGCGCTGAGCGAAGCCACGGTTTCCAGGCAGCCATAGCGCCCGCAGTCGCAGGCCATGCCGTCCGGGTTAACTATGGTGTGGCCAATTTGCCCGCTGCCGTACAGATTGCCGCGATAGATTTGCCCGTTGATCACAAACGAAGAGCCGATGCCGTAATCCACGTTAAGCACGCAGAAATCTTCCCGGTTGCCGTTGTTTTGCCACTTTTCTGCCAGGGCCAGCATCACGCAGTCGTTATCCAGCCTGACTTCGACGTTCAGCTTCTCTTCCAGCAGGTATTTAATTTCCACTGCCTCCCTCCAGGGAGCTTGCGGCATAGTTTGTGACACGCCGGTCACCGGATCTACCTGTCCGTGTATGCCCAGCGCGAGATTGATCGTTTTTTTCGGCCAGCTTTTTCGCTGTTGCTGCCAGATTGCTTCGATGGCCGACAGCAGTATCTGGGGAGAAGGGGCCACAATAGCGCGGCGCTCAAAGTCGGCTATAGGCGAAAGCTGGGCGTTGCACAGCTGGCTCTCGATGCTGGTGGGGGTGACGTTCATGCAGAGGATGTAATTCCCCTCCGGCGGGATCTGGTAGCTGCCGCTGTTCAGCCCCCGGCTGCTGAGGTTTTCGCTGGAGTGGCTAAGTTTGCCCTCATCGACCAGTTCCTCAAGGATGTTGCTGACGGCCGGAATGGACAGCCCGGTGTAGCGGGCAAACTGCGATTTACTCAGCTGCTTGTGTCGCCATACCAGCGTCATCAGCGTTTGTCGGTTGAGCTGACGTACCCGCTGATTATTGAAACCTGACTGCTGCATGTTTACTAAACCTCATTAACTGTATTGCGTGAGCATTGAGCGATTAAATCATAATCAGCTGCTCCAGACTGTTGGCAATCCCCCATTCACTGTTATTTGTTTACTGGAGAGTTGCTATGTACGGAGCCGTTAAAGTCTGGCAGGAAACGATCTCACTCCCTACCTGGACCACCGGAGCAGAGGATCCCAACCCGATGTTCCTGGAAAATCGTGTCTATCAGGGATCTTCCGGTGCGGTTTACCCCTATGGCGTCATAGACACCCTGACCGGTAAACGTGAAATGCGTGAGTATCAGGCGGTTTGGCTGGAGAACGATTTCATTCGCGTCATGCTGCTGCCGGAGCTGGGCGGGCGTATTCACCGAGCCTGGGACAAAGTGATGGGGCGCGATTTCGTGTACTACAACGAAGTGGTCAAACCCGCGCTGGTGGGCCTGATTGGGCCGTGGATCTCCGGTGGGATCGAATTCAACTGGCCTCAGCACCACCGCCCGACCACTTTTCTGCCGGTAGACGTGACCTTCCAGCAGCACGAAAGTGGGGCGCAAACCGTCTGGCTGGGGGAAGTGGAGCCGATGCGCGGCCTGCAGGTGATGACCGGGTTTACGCTTTACCCGGAAAAAGCGCTGATTGAAATTACCGGCAAAGTCTTTAACGGCAACGCCACGCCGCGCCACTTCCTGTGGTGGGCTAATCCGGCGGTGAAGGGCGGTGACGACCATCAGAGCGTATTCCCGCCGGACGTGACCGCGGTGTTTGACCACGGCAAACGCGACGTTTCCGCCTTCCCGATTGCCCACGGCACCTACTACAAAGTGGATTACTCCGCGGGCGTGGATATCTCGCGCTACAAAAACATCCCGGTGCCAACCTCTTACATGGCCGATAAGTCGAATTACGATTTTGTTGGGGCCTACCACCACGGCGAACAGGGCGGTCTGCTGCACATTGCCGATCACCATGTATCGCCGGGCAAAAAGCAGTGGACCTGGGGCAACTGCGACTTTGGCCTGGCCTGGGATCGCAATCTGACCGACACCAACGGCCCGTACATCGAGCTGATGACAGGCGTGTTCACCGACAACCAACCGGACTTTACCTGGCTGGCGCCATTTGAAG
Source organism: Enterobacter sp. TMH.L2 (assembly GCF_050847315.1). Taxonomy (NCBI): domain Bacteria; kingdom Pseudomonadati; phylum Pseudomonadota; class Gammaproteobacteria; order Enterobacterales; family Enterobacteriaceae; genus Enterobacter; species Enterobacter sp. TMH.L2. The sequence continues at coordinate 1,075,059 of NZ_CP193791.1, forward strand.
AAAAAGTGTTTGTGCAAAACTTCCTGCCTTACAGCAAGCTGGGGACGCTGCAAAACGCCAGCACCGATGCGGCCATCAAGCTTGAGCGTGAGCAGGGCAGGCTGGAACTCGGCGTCTACGCCATTTCCCCGCTGGAAGCGGTGACGCTGCGTCTTGAAAGCGACGGCGTAGTCCTGTGGCAAACGCCGCTCAGCCTGAAACCGGCGGAAGCCTGGCTGCATCAACTGACGGATGACTGGCCGCAGCGGCTGACGCTGAGCTTACTCAACGCGCAAGGCGAAGTGGTGCTCAGCTACCTGGAACACATCGCGGAAGAGCTGCCTCTGCCGCAGGCGGCGCAGGCCCCGGCTAAGCCTGAACAGATCGCTAACTGCGACGAGCTTTATTTCATTGGCCAGCATCTGGAGCAGTATCTGCACGCCAGCCGGTCAGCCTTCGACTACTACCGGCGAGCGCTGGACATTGATCCGCTCGATTCCCGCTGTAACGTCGCCCTGGGCACGCTCGAATTCAACCGGGGCAACTGGCGAAAAGCCAAAGAGCACGCCGACGCGGCGCTGCAGCGCGCCCACCGCCTGAACAAAAACCCGCAAAATGGCGATGCCAGCCAGCTTCTCGGCTCGGCGAAAGAGCGCCTGGGCGACTACGACGGCGCCTTCGATGCTTACTACAAGGCCAGCTGGAGCGGCAACTGCCGGGATGCGGCATTTTATGCCCTGGCCCGTCTGGCAATGCGCAAAGGGGAGACGGCTCGCGCATTAGCGCTGGTGTCCCAAAGCCTGCAGTTCAACGCCTCGAATAACCTCGCAATGGGGCTGAAAGCGCTGGCGCTGTCTCAGCAAGGAGAAAAAGCGACGGCGCTGGCGTGGATTGAGCAGCAGCTTGCCGTCTGGCCGCTGAGTTATGCCCTGCATTATGCCCGCTGGGCGATAACCCAGAGTGAAGGTGACAAGCAAAAGCTGCGGCAGGTGACCGGCCAGCGCGGCACTAACGCCAGCGTTTTGGCCGGCTGGCTGATGAGCTTTGGGGCAGAACATGCCGCACGTGAACTGCTCACCGTGCTGAATGCCCAGGAAACGATGCCGCTGCTGTGGCAGGCCTCGCTGGAATCCGATCCACAGCGCCAGCAAAACTATCTCGTGCAGGCTCGGGAGCAGTTTACCGCCCGGGTTCGCTTCCCTAACACGCTGGATGAAGTGCAAATGCTGATGCGCCTCCCGCAGGATGGTTTTGCGCAGTATCTGCTGGGCTGCTTCTGGTACAGCAAACGTCGCTATGCAGAGGCGCTAACCTGCTGGGCATTCTGCGCTGAACAGATGCCTGAGTTTGCCTCCGTGCAGCGCGTGCTGGCGATTCATGCCTGGAACAAAGAGCAGGACGTTCAGCGAGCTGAAACGCTGCTGCAGCGTGCCGTTGATCTCGAACCTGATAATGCGCGCTTCCTGTTTGAACTCGACTTCCTGCTGAAGCTGAATGGCCGCGCACCAGAGGAGCGTCTTACCCGTCTGGAGGCGAAGCGTGACGTTGCGCTAAAACGTGACGATCTCACTGCCGAGCTGCTGAGCCTGTGGAACCAGCATGGCAAGCAGGAAGCTGCCGCGAAGGTGCTGGCTGAACGCAAGTTCCACCCGTGGGAAGGCGGCGAGGGCAAAGTGACGGGGCAGTACATTATCAGCCAACAGCGGCTTGCCCTGGCCAGTATGTCTGCCGGCCATTACGGCCAGGCGGAGGAGCTGCTGCAACAGGCGCTGAGCTACCCGGAAAACCTCGGCGAAGGCCGTCTGGTCGGGCAAACCGACAACGATATCTGGTATCTGCTTGGGTGCTGTGCGCAGCTCCTGCAGCGTCACGAACGGGGGAAATCTTACTTCCAGCAGGCGTTGAAGGGCGGGAGTTCCCTGGCGGCCGGGCGCTACTACAACGACCAGCCCGTGGACTACCTCTTCTATCAGGCTATGGCCCTCAAACAGCTGGGTGAGCTTGAGGCGGCCCATCAGCAATTCAAAGCCTTTGTTGACTGGGCGCAGGCGCACCGTGCCGACGGGGTTGAGGCCGATTTCTTCGCCGTTTCCCTGCCGGACCTGATTGCGCTCAACGGCGACCCGCGGAAACAACATCAGCAGCATTGCCTGTTTGTGGAGGCGCTTGGATGGCTCGGCCTGGGGGATATCGCCGCCTTCAACCAGCGGGTGGAAGCCCTGCTGACCCTTAACCCGGCCCATGACAAGGCGCATCTGCTGCGTCAGGCCCTTAGCACCGGCGTACTTTAACAATAACTGGCGGGCGACGATGAGCGCCCGCTCCCTTACCCTACAAATACAAGATGAGGATCGACCATGGAAAGTGTGCAATCGCAACTACGCATGGGTTACGTCTGGACCATCTGTCTGGTGGCCGCCTGTGGTGGGCTGTTGTTTGGTTATGACTGGGTGGTTATCGGCGGGGCAAAACCGTTCTACGAAGCCTATTTTTCTATTACCGACCCGGCCGTTTCCGGGTGGGCAATGAGCTCTGCCCTGGTGGGATGTATTCTTGGGGCGATACTCTCCGGCTGGTGTGCCGACAAGTTTGGCCGCAAAATCCCCCTTATTCTTGCCGCAATTATGTTTACCGCGTCTGCCTGGGGCACCGCAGTGGCAAGTCACTTCGATATGTTTGTTCTCTGGCGCATTGTCGGCGGGGTGGGGATTGGCCTCGCTTCGGCGCTTAGTCCGATGTATATCGCAGAAATCAGCCCGGCGGCACAGCGCGGGCGCTTTGTGGCGGTCAACCAGCTCACCATTGTGGTTGGGGTGCTGGCGGCGCAGCTGATTAACCTGATGATTGCCGAGCCGGTTGCCAGCCAGGCAACGATGCAGGAAATCAGCGCCAGCTGGAACGGGCAGGTGGGCTGGCGCTGGATGTTTGGCTTTGAAGCCTTCCCGGCGGTGGTCTTTTTGATCCTGATGTTTTTTGTGCCTGAGTCACCTCGCTGGCTGGTGCGCGCCGGGAAAAACGAACGCGCTCACCAAATGCTGAGCCGCATCGGCAGTAAAGCCTATGCCGATGCAACGCTGAAAGATATTCAGGAAACGTTAAGCAAGGACACACAAAAAGTGTCGTGGTCCGCGCTTTGGGCACCGAAGGTTCGCCCGATCATCGTGATTGGTATGGTGCTGGCGGTGTTCCAGCAGTGGTGCGGGATTAACGTTATCTTCAACTATGCGCAGGAGATTTTTGCCTCCGCCGGGTTCGACATTAACAGCACGCTGAAATCGATTGTTGCGACCGGCCTGATTAACCTGGTGTTCACCCTCGCCGCGTTGCCGCTGGTGGACAAAATTGGCCGCCGCAAATTGATGCTGTTTGGTGCCGCTGGGCTGACAATTATCTATGCGCTGATTGGTGCCGCCTACGGCCTGGGTATTCTGGGGCTGCCGGTCCTGATTCTGGTGCTGGCCGCCATCGCCACCTATGCGCTGACGCTGGCCCCGGTAACGTGGGTGCTGTTGGCGGAAATCTTCCCGAACCGCGTTCGCGGCCTCGCGATGTCGCTGGGGACATTAGCGCTGTGGGTCGCCTGCTTCCTGCTGACTTACACTTTCCCTCTGCTGAATGCAGGCCTGGGCGCATCCGGCAGCTTCCTGCTGTACGGCGTTATCTGTGCCGCTGGCTTTATCTACGTGCGCCGCTTCGTGCCGGAAACCAAAGGCGTGAGCCTCGAAGCGCTGGAGCAGCAGCTGGCTGAAGGCCGCGTGAATGCTTCTCCCGCGCGGGCCGCAAAGGCGCTACGCTAATGGACACTCTGCACCTGCAAAATGATTTTCTTAGTTTGACTGTTGCCCCGCAGGGGGCCTCAGTTCTCAGCTTTGAATCTCTCAGGCACGGGAAACCGATTTTTCATCCGGCGAACCCGGCGCTGTTTCCAATGCTGCCGCTGGCTAATCGGGTGGCCGGGAACGCTTTCCATCTGCACGGCGAGCGAATCCAGCTGCCAGACAGCCTCGTCGATGAGCACTTTTTCCTGCACGGGGATGGTTGGCAAAAGCTTTGGCACGTTGAGCAGTACGAAGCTGAGTCTGTCACCTTGAGCCTGTGCAGCCAGTATCCCTGCGGTTTTCACTATCTGGCAAATCTGACTTACCGCCTGGCAGGCAACAGGCTGTTCACCCGGCTTGAGCTGAAGCACACTGGCGAGAAGCCGATGATATACGGGCTGGGTTTGCATCCTTATTTTGCGCTGGAGCCAGCCAGCCAGGTGCAGTTTTCCGCCAGCGGCTACTGGCCCGAAGGCGAGCAGCACCTGCCTTTGGCCTGGGAAGGGACGTTCACCCCGCAGGCAGATTTTTCCCGTGCAAAAACGCCGGAGAACAAGTGGCTTAACGTGGGGTATTCCGGCTGGAGCGGCAGGGCGGTTATTACCCACTCGGAGATGAGCATTTGTCTGCGTAGCCCGGCGGCCTGTTTGATGGTATTCAGCATGGGGAACCAGCCGTTTATCTGTCTTGAACCGCAAACGCATCCGGTCAACGCGCACAACCAGGCGGGGATGCCGGGTTTAGTCATGCTGGAGACGGGCCAGGCCACGCATCTGGAGATGGAGATTGAGGTGAGCTAACGCGCAATAGCCATTATTTTGATGTGTGTTATTGCGCTGTTAATGTTTGCTTGCATGCCAGCCGGCTATCCCCGACACTATCGCCTCCAAAACGGGAGGGATCATGGTTTTGCATTCCACGCGCTGGCTGGCGCTCAGTTACTTTACCTACTTCTTTAGCTATGGCGTATTTTTACCGTTCTGGAGCGTCTGGCTCAAAGGCGTCGGGCTTCCCCCGGAAACTATCGGATTGCTGTTAGGCTCAGGGCTGATTGCCCGTTTCCTCGGCAGTTTATTATTAGCCCCCCGCGTGACCGATCCTTCCCGCCTTGTTGTCGCCCTTCGGCTGTTAGCCCTTGCCACACTAATTTTTGCCGCCGGTTTCTGGCTGGGCCATGCCGCGCTCTGGCTGCTGCTCACGATGGTGGGCTTTAACCTGTTCTTCTCGCCGCTGGTGCCGCTGACCGATGCGCTGGCGGGGACCTGGCAGCGGCAAATGCCGCTGGATTATGGCCGGGTGCGGCTCTGGGGATCGCTGGCGTTTGTCATCGGCTCGGCCATTACCGGCAAGCTGGTGAGCGAGTTCAGCTCTCAGGCTATTCTGGTCCTGCTGACCCTTGGCGCGGCGTCGATGCTGATTGGCATGATGCTGCGGCCTTCCATTATGCCTCAGGGAGAAACCCGGCATCAGGCTTCAGCTGGCTGGCCAGCCTGGAAAGGGCTGATTATCAGCGCCTGGCGTTTTCTGGCCTGTGTTTCTCTGCTGCAGGGCGCGCATGCGGCCTACTACGGTTTTAGCGCGATTTACTGGCAGGGGGCAGGCTATTCCGCTTCCGTTGTGGGCTATTTATGGTCGCTGGGCGTGGTGGCGGAAATCGTTATCTTTGCCCTCAGCAACAAATTGTTCCGCCGCTGGAGCGCCAGAGATTTGCTGCTGTTGTCCACCGTGACCAGCATTATTCGCTGGAGCCTGATGGCAAGCACCACCGAACTTCCGTGGCTGATTGTGGCGCAGATCCTGCACTGCGGCAGCTTCACGATTTGCCACCTGGCGGCGATGCGCTATATCTCTGCCCGCAAAGGCGGGGAGGTGATCCGCCTGCAGGCCGTTTACTCCGCAGTGGCGATGGGCGGCGGTATCGCCGTGATGACGATTTTCTCGGGCTTCCTCTATCAGCATTTGCAGGGCGGGATGTTCTGGATCATGGCGCTGGTGGCGGCCCCGGCGCTGTTCCTGCGGCCCAAAGTCGCCGCAGTCAGCCCGGTTGCGGAAAGCTAAGCCTCTAACAGTGCTTTGATGCGCTGCTGCTGGTGTTCACCCAGCGGCAGCGTGGCGTGAATGAGCGGGGGAGAAAACAGCGGCAGCGAGGTCGCGTAGGGCGTAATAACCAGCACCACTTCACGCGGGGCGCCCTGGCTTTGAAATTGCTGCACCGCCAGATATTTAATGTTGAGCGGCAGCAGGGTCAGCTCGCGCAGCTGCTGCTCAATTTTCTGTTCCAGCTCGCGATCGTCGGCCGTCAGCAGTAACACCTGTTTTTCCTGAATGTCACTTTCCTGCATCAGCCAGGCACCAAAGATCACCGCGACCAGGCCCCTTTCCGCATCGGAAAACTGAATCCCATAATGCTGTTCAAAATCCGCAAGCACTTCTCGCGAGGTTCGCATTAGCCTCGGATAAAGACGCGTGATCTCTTCGGGCAGGCTGTGGTCGATGCCGATATTAAAGTGGCAGCGGTTCAGCGCCTGGGCGAGGTGAATATAAAGCTGATCGCTCAGCCCTTGTTCATCGCTAAAAGAAAGCCCGGCCTGACGGCGGAAACGTTCGATCATCCGTGCGATTTCATTGTGTAACCGGGCATCCTGTTCATGTTCGTCATTAATCGGATCGGGAATTCTGAGCAGTTGAAACAGCAGGGCCAGGAAATGCTGTTCATCAACGTCTGCGGGCTGCATGACGCGGCGCTTCCAGTGGCGGGCTATTTCCTGGGCGACAACAAATTCAGGCCGCATCTGGCTCCACTCGCGCTGCTGCTGCGTCAGGACTGGCGCATTGCCGGAGTGATGCTGATGCAGACAATACTGCAAAAACAGCGTCAGGAACTGGCTGTCCCGGCTGTCGTACTGCCTTTTTAAACGGCGACCACACAGATTCACCAGCGCACGTAAATTAGTTTCGTCATACAGCGCCTTGATAAGCCCCAGATGCTTTAGCTGGGACTTTAGTGCCGGACTAAAGTGGTTTTGCACAAACTGCGGGCAAAGGCGCAGCGAACGTCGCAGCCAGTGCAGCAGACAGAGGCGGCGGTCAAGGACTGTGCCTTCAATCCGGTAGCTGCCGTCCTGCTGCTGCGTCAGGGAGAGACGGTGATAACTCTGGATCTCATGGCCCGTGTCGGCTATATCTTGCAGGGTTTGCCTCTGATCCACGCCGTTAAGGCTGGCAATGACCTCCGGCGTGACGATCTGCTCCGGGAGATAGAGCATCAGAAGCAGGTGGCAGCGGCGCTGCGAACTGGATAGCACAGAGGGCGGCGGCGTCAGTAAAGTCATCATCTGGCTGTCCCAATGTGGTGTCAGAAGTTAAGAATAGCTAAAGGTTTCGGCCAATATATTGCCCTTTTTAGTTTTTCATCACGGAATTACGGCTGGCTCACAGAATTTAAATCTTGAGGGAAGCATGAGCGACAAAAGAATCAGCCTGAAAGGAGTAGCCTTGCTGCTGGCAGGGTTTTCAGCGACAAGCGTGCAGGCGCATCCCCACAGTTTTATCTCTATCGTCACCACGCCTGTGGTTGATCAGGGGCAGCTGACGGGGCTAAAAATGCAGTGGACGATGGACGACATTACTTCAGCAGATCTGTTGTATGACGCCGGCGACGCCAAGCCGGGGTCGCCGGTGTGGAAGAAGCTGGCGGCGGAAGTGATGGCTAATGTGCTGGGCCAGCACTACTTTACCGAGTTCTGGCATAACAAAGAGAAGGTGAAGTTTGGCAATTTGCCGCCGGAATATGGCCTGAGCCGTAGCAATCATCAGGCGGTGCTGACGTTTGTTCTGCCGCTGGCGCATCCGCAGCCGCTCAAAGGACAGACATACCGTTTCTCAACCTTCGACCCGACTTATTTTGTCGACATGAGTTATGACCACGATGGGGACGTGCATCTGCCGCAGGAGCTGGCCTCAAGCTGTAAAGTTGCCGTGCATACGCCAAAGCCCAGCGAAGAAACTCTGCTGTTCGCGCAGTCGCTGGATAAAGCTGACGCCCCGCCGGAGGACATGGACTTAGGGAAACTGTTTGCTCAGGAGGTGACGCTGGCATGTCAATAATCACCGCTTCTTCTCCCGTCCGCCGCTGGGGCCATCTGTGGCCGCTGGCGCTGTTTATGCTGCTTGCCGCCGCCGGGCTTTATGCCTTGTGGTTTTACTGGCCGCAAATCTTGCTTAGTTCGGCCGTCTGGCAGCGTTCAATCAATCAGGAATTAAGCGGGCTGCTGCGTCAGGTGGCGGACAACCCCGCTCGCGCAGGCTTATCGCTGCTCTCTTTCAGTTTTGTCTACGGCGTGCTCCATGCGCTGGGGCCGGGGCACGGCAAAATCGTCATCAGCACCTGGCTTGCTACCCATCCCTCAAAAATTAAAAGCAGCCTCGGTTTGACCTTTGCCGCGTCTTTATTGCAGGGGCTGGTGGCTATTGCGCTGGTGGTCGTGGTGCTGGGCGTTCTCGCTTTGCCTTCCCGGCAGCTTCATCTCAGCAGCTTCTGGCTGGAGAAGGGCAGCTATCTGCTTGTCGGGTTCTTGGGCCTTTTGCTGAGCTGGCGGGCGCTGCGGCGTTTACAGGTTCAGTTACGCCGCAAACCCAAATTTACCTCGTTTACGCCGCATGATGTGCATGACGCTAACTGCGGCTGTGGGCATCAGCACGTCCCGGACGAAAAACAGCTGACTGCGGGAAGCGACTGGCGGGCCAGGCTGATGATTGTCCTGTCGATGGGCATGCGCCCCTGTTCTGGCGCGATTATGGTGCTGCTGTTCAGCAAGGTGATCGGGGTCTTTAGCTGGGGCGTGCTGTCTGCGCTGGCGATGGCGGCAGGTACTTCGATCACCATTTCCGGCCTGGCGCTGCTGGTGCACAGCTTCCGTGCGCTGGCGGTTCGCTTAAGCGGGAACCGGGCCCCGGTGCTGTGGCGGCAGGTAGGCTGGTCAACGCTTGCACTGGCGGGAGGAATTGTCCTGGTCGTGGCCGCGCTGATTATGTGGCTGAGCGCCCAGCCGATGGCGCGAGGTATTCGGCCTTTCTGAACGGGTAGCTAAATGCGGGCATAAAAAAATCCCCTCGCCGTAAAGCTGAGGGGATTTTTGTTTTTGCCTCTTCTTTATTGAAGATCAGGCAAAAAAGCTTAGCGCTTCAGCGCTTCACTCAGTTCTTCACGCATGGTAGCCAGCATGGCTTTCACAACGCGCGGGTTACCGGCGACGATGTTCCCGGTCGTCAGGTAGTTATGGCCGCCGGTGAAATCACACACGATGCTGCCGGATTCACGAGCCAGCAGTTCACCTGCGGCGAAATCCCATGGCTTCAGGCCAATCTCGAAGAAACCGTCCACGCGGCCAGCGGCAACGTAGGCCAGGTCCAGCGCAGCGGAACCGGTGCGGCGGAAGTCTGCACACTGGGTGAACAGTTTACCAACGATGTTGATGTAAGGAGTCGCGTGCTGCTTCACTTTGAACGGGAAGCCGGTCGCCAGAACGGTGCCGTCCAGGTCGCGTGCGTTGCTGCCGCGCAGGCGGTAGCCGTTAAGCTGGGCGCCCTGGCCACGGGTCGCGGTGAACAGTTCGTTACGCATTGGATCGTAAACAACGGCAACTTCAGTGCGGCCTTTGATACGAACAGCGATAGAAACGGAGAAATGTGGCAGACGTTTGATGAAGTTGGTGGTGCCATCCAGCGGATCGATAACCCATTGCACGTCCTGATCTTCGCCTGCATGTTCACCGCTTTCTTCGGTGATGATGGTGTGCTGCGGGTAAGATTTGCGGATTGTGTCGATAATAATCGCTTCTGCAGCTTTATCGACGTTAGTCACAAAGTCATTGCTGCCTTTCTGACTGCTTTCTACGGAGTCTGGTGTTTCGTAGTGTTTGGCAATTACATTACCCGCCTTGCGCGCAGCACGCACGGCGATGGTCAACATTGGATGTTGCATCGGTCTCTCTCGCTGGATGTTAAAGAACGGAAATCGCGGCGGAGTATAGCAGAGCGTTCGGAATATGTCCCAGGGTTATGATAAGATATTGCGATATTCTTCCCAGGCTATGAATGACAATGCTGCAAAACGTACGAATCGTGCTGGTCGAAACCTCGCATACCGGCAACATGGGCTCCGTGGCTCGTGCTATGAAAACCATGGGCTTAACTAACCTGTGGCTGGTCAATCCGCTGGTCAAACCGGACTCCCAGGCCATCGCCCTGGCTGCTGGCGCCAGTGATGTTATTGGCGATGCTCAGATCGTCGATACGCTTGATGAAGCGCTGGCAGGATGCAGCCTGGTGGTCGGCACCAGCGCGCGCTCCCGCACTCTGCCGTGGCCGATGCTGGACCCGCGCGAATGCGGTTTAAAAAGCATCAGCGAAGCGCAGCATGCGCCAGTGGCAATCGTCTTTGGCCGCGAACGCGTGGGCCTGACCAACGAGGAGCTGCAAAAATGCCATTATCACGTTGCCATTCAGGCGAACCCGGAATACAGCTCCCTTAACCTCGCGATGGCGGTTCAGATCCTCGCCTATGAAGTGCGTATTGCCTGGCTCGCCACGCAAGAGCAGCCGGAAGCGGCTAAAGAAGAGGAAGACGCCCCTTATCCGCTGGTGGATGACTTAGAGCGTTTCTACGTGCATCTCGAAAAAGCGCTGCAGGAAAGCGGTTTCATTCGCCCAACCCATCCGGGCCAGGTGATGAGCCGACTGCGCCGTCTGTTTACCCGTGCACGCCCGGAAAGTCAGGAATTAAACATCCTGCGCGGCATGCTGGCGTCGCTGGAAAACCCAAAAAAATCGGGCCAATAATACTTGAGTAAAATGGTAGGTTAAATAGTTGACCATTTTACTCAGGAATGTCAGACTTGCGTCCTGCTATGTGACAATCACACTTTTAAAAACCCCCGGCTCGAGGGGCTATTTGAGGTTAAGTAAGACATGAGACTGACATCAAAAGGGCGCTACGCCGTAACCGCGATGCTTGACGTTGCGCTGAACTCTGAATCGGGCCCGGTTCCGTTGGCTGATATTTCTGAACGTCAGGGTATTTCACTCTCCTACCTGGAGCAGCTGTTCTCCCGCCTGCGTAAAAATGGCCTGGTGGCCAGCGTGCGCGGTCCTGGCGGTGGTTATCTGTTAGGTAAAGACGCGAGCAGCATCGCCGTAGGCGAAGTGATTAGCGCCGTTGATGAGTCCGTAGACGCCACCCGTTGCCAGGGTAAAGGCGGCTGCCAGGGCGGCGATAAGTGCCTGACTCACGCGCTGTGGCGCGACTTGAGCGATCGCCTGACCGGCTTCCTGAATAACATCACCCTGGGTGAACTGGTTAACAACCAGGAAGTGCTGGACGTGTCCGATCGTCAACATAGTGAAAATCATCGCAGCACCCGTTCTCAAGACGCTATTGACGTCAAACTGCGCGCATAAGCAGAAGAACAAGAATTTTAGAATCAGGTTGAGGGAGCGGTGCTCCCTGTCTATAACGGCAACATATTTTAAGCCTGATTCTTCGCATTGAAGTGATGTACGGAGCTTAAGAGCAATGAAATTACCGATTTACCTCGACTACTCCGCAACCACGCCGGTAGACCCGCGTGTTGCTGAGAAGATGATGCAGTTTTTAACGATGGACGGCACCTTCGGTAACCCGGCCTCTCGTTCCCACCGTTTTGGCTGGCAGGCTGAAGAAGCCGTTGATATTGCCCGTAACCAAATCGCTGAACTGGTTGGCGCAGACCCGCGTGAAATCGTCTTCACCTCCGGCGCAACCGAGTCAGACAACCTGGCTATCAAAGGTGCGGCTAACTTCTATCAGAAGAAAGGCAAGCACATCATCACCGCCAAAACCGAACACAAAGCCGTGCTGGACACCTGTCGCCAGCTTGAGCGTGAAGGGTTTGAAGTGACTTATCTGGCGCCGCAGAGCAACGGTATCGTTGACCTGAAGCAGCTGGAAGCCGCTATGCGTGAAGACACTATTCTGGTGTCCATCATGCACGTTAACAACGAAATCGGCGTGGTGCAGGATATCGCGGCTATCGGCGAAATGTGCCGTTCCCGTGGCATTATCTTCCACGTTGATGCTACCCAGAGCGTGGGCAAACTGCCTATCGATCTGAGCCAGCTGAAAGTTGACCTGATGTCCTTCTCCGGCCACAAAATTTACGGGCCGAAAGGGATCGGTGCGCTGTACGTGCGTCGCAAACCGCGTATCCGTATCGAAGCGCAGATTCACGGCGGGGGTCACGAGCGCGGCATGCGTTCCGGTACGCTGCCTGTGCATCAGATCGTCGGCATGGGTGAAGCTTACCGTATCGCAAAAGAAGAGATGGAGACCGAAATGGCCCGTCTGCGCACGCTGCGTAACCGTCTGTGGAACGGCGTGAAAGATATGGAAGAAGTTTACCTGAACGGTGACCTGGAGCATGGCGCGCCAAACATCCTCAACGTCAGCTTTAACTACGTTGAAGGCGAGTCGCTGATCATGGCGCTGAAAGACCTCGCGGTCTCTTCGGGCTCAGCCTGTACTTCCGCTAGCCTCGAGCCATCCTACGTGCTGCGTGCGCTGGGGATGAGCGATGAACTGGCACACAGCTCTATCCGTTTCTCTCTGGGTCGTTTCACCACTGAAGAAGAGATCGATTACACCATCGAGCTGGTACGTAAATCCATTGGCCGTCTGCGCGACCTTTCTCCGCTGTGGGAAATGTTCAAACAGGGCGTGGATCTTAATTCCATCGAATGGGCTCATCACTGATCGTTCGTCAGGACGTCGATTTCAGATTCTGGAGAAGTAAAAATGGCTTACAGCGAAAAAGTAATTGATCACTACGAAAACCCACGCAACGTTGGCTCTTTTGACAACAGCGACGACAGCGTAGGTTCTGGCATGGTGGGTGCACCGGCCTGTGGCGACGTGATGAAGTTGCAGATTAAAGTCAACAATGACGGTATCATTGAAGACGCGCGTTTCAAAACCTACGGCTGCGGTTCGGCGATTGCGTCCAGCTCGCTGGTGACCGAGTGGGTGAAGGGCAAGTCCCTGGACGAAGCGCAGGCGATCAAAAACACCGACATCGCAGACGAACTCGAACTGCCGCCGGTGAAAATTCACTGCTCAATCCTGGCTGAAGACGCTATCAAAGCGGCCATCGCGGATTACAAAAGCAAACGTGAAACAAAATAACTCTAACGCATTCGAGCTTGCTGCCCGGCAGCGGCTCGAAGTATGACGAGTTAAAATTTTTATTGAGGTTGTTGTATGTCGATTACCCTTAGCGACAGCGCCGCTGCCCGTGTAAGTGCCTTCCTGACCAACCGCGGTAAAGGGTTTGGTTTGCGTCTGGGTGTGCGCACATCAGGCTGCTCTGGGATGGCTTATGTTCTCGAATTTGTTGATGCACCGATGGCGGATGACACCGTGTTCGAGGACAAAGGCGTGAAGGTGGTTGTCGATGGTAAAAGCCTGCAATTCTTAAACGGGACCGAGCTCGACTTCGTCAAAGAAGGCCTTAACGAAGGGTTTAAGTTCACTAACCCAAACGTGAAGGATGAGTGTGGCTGCGGCGAAAGCTTCCACGTCTGATCCCGCGCAATTCCCCACTGGCTCTGGCCCGTGGGGATTTTGCTTTACCACACAGCACTTACCTGACCTGAACCCGAGTCTGTTATGGATTATTTTACCCTGTTTGGGCTGACGCCAGGCTACACCCTGAACACCGAGCAACTGGCCAGCCGTTACCAGGAGCTGCAGCGTCAGTTCCACCCGGACAAATACGCCAGCCGCCCTCAGGCAGAACAGCTTCTGGCCGTGAGCCAGTCCGCCACTATCAACCAGGCCTGGCAGACGCTGCGTGACCCGCTTGCCCGCGCCGAATACATCCTGTCACTGAACGGTTTCGACCTCGCGAATGAACAGCATACCGTGCGCGACACCGCGTTCCTGATGGAACAGCTGGAGCTGCGTGAAGAGCTGGACGATATCGAGCAGGCGAAAGACAGCGACAAGCTTGAAAGCTTTGCCTCGCGCGTAAAAACGATGGTGAAAAACCGCAGCGCGCAGATGGTGCAGCAGCTGGATGACCAGCAGTGGGAACAGGCGGCGGACACTGTGCGCAAGCTGCGTTTCCTCGATAAATTGCAGAGCCAAATTGAACAACTAGAAGAAAAGCTGCTCGACTTTTAACGCCTGAACTCAGGCCCGATTTTTGGAAGCGATACATGGCCTTATTACAAATTAGTGAGCCTGGCATGATGGCAGCGCCGCACCAGCGCAGGCTGGCTGCGGGCATCGACCTTGGCACCACCAACTCGCTGGTGGCTACCGTTCGCAGCGGCCAGGCCGAAACCCTAGCCGACCATGAAGGCCGCCACCTGCTGCCTTCCGTGGTGCATTATCAGCAGCAAGAGCATATCGTTGGTTTTGACGCTCGCGCGCTTGCCGCGCAGGATCCCGCGAATACCATTAGCTCGGTAAAACGTATGATGGGCCGCTCTCTGGCGGACATCCTGACGCGTTATCCTCATCTTCCGTATCGCCTGCAGGCCAGTGAAAACGGCCTGCCGATGATTGAAACGCCTGCTGGCCTGCTGAACCCGGTACGCATCTCTGCCGACATCCTGAAATCGCTCTCCGCACGAGCCAGTGAAACCCTGGAAGGGGAACTGGATGGCGTGGTGATCACGGTGCCAGCCTATTTTGACGATGCGCAGCGCCAGGGCACCAAAGACGCTGCTCGCCTTGCCGGGCTGCACGTTCTTCGTTTGCTGAACGAACCTACCGCCGCGGCGATTGCCTACGGCCTGGATTCCGGTAAAGAAGGCGTTATTGCCGTTTACGATCTGGGCGGTGGGACGTTTGACATCTCCATCCTGCGCCTGAGCCGCGGTGTGTTTGAAGTGCTGGCTACCGGCGGTGATTCCGCGCTGGGCGGCGATGACTTCGACCATCTTCTGGCCGACTGGCTGCGTGAGCAGGCCGGGATTGCCGACCGTAGCGACGACCGCGTGCAGCGCCAGCTTCTGGACGCCGCCATCGCCGCCAAAATCGCGCTTAGCGATGCCGCCACCGCTAGTGTAGAAGTGGCTGGCTGGCAGGGCGAAGTCACCCGCGAGCAGTTCAACGAGCTTATCTCTTCTCTGGTTAAACGGACGCTGCTGTCCTGCCGTCGCGCGTTGAAAGACGCGGGCGTGGAAGCAGAAGATGTACTGGAAGTGGTGATGGTCGGCGGCTCAACCCGCGTACCGTTGGTACGTGAGCGCGTAGGCGAGTTCTTTGGCCGCATGCCGTTAACCTCTATCGACCCGGATAAAGTTGTTGCCATCGGCGCGGCCATTCAGGCCGATATTCTGGTGGGCAACAAGCCGGACAGTGAAATGCTGTTGCTGGATGTGATTCCGTTGTCCCTTGGCCTGGAAACGATGGGCGGCCTGGTCGAGAAGGTTATCCCGCGTAACACCACCATCCCGGTGGCCCGCGCGCAGGAATTCACCACCTTCAAAGACGGCCAGACAGCGATGGCTATCCACGTGCTGCAGGGCGAGCGTGAACTCGTTCAGGACTGCCGTTCATTGGCGCGTTTTACCCTGCGTGGCATTCCGGCAATGTCCGCGGGCGGAGCCCACATTCGCGTCACCTTCCAGGTCGATGCCGATGGCCTGCTGAGCGTGACGGCGATGGAAAAATCCACCGGCGTTGAATCTTCAATCCAGGTGAAACCTTCTTATGGCCTGAGCGATGGCGAAATTGCCAGTATGATTCAGGATTCCATGAGTTACGCCGAGCATGACGTGCAGGCACGCATGCTGGCCGAGCAAAAAGTCGAAGCTGCCCGCGTGCTGGAAAGTTTGACCAGCGCGTTGACGGCGGATGCCGCGCTGCTAAGCGCCGCAGAGCGTGCCGACATTGATGCCGCGATGGCCGCGTTAAGCGCTGCTGCCGCAGGCGAAGATGCCGACGCTATTCAAAATGAAATCAAAAACGTAGACAAGCAAACCCAGGAATTCGCCGCACGTCGTATGGATCAATCGATCCGTAAAGCGCTGACCGGCCATTCTGTGGACGAGGTTTAATATGCCAAAGATTGTTTTTCTGCCTCATCAGGACCTGTGTCCGGATGGCGCAGTTCTGGAAGCGAAGCAAGGTGAAACCATTCTCGACGTTGCGCTGCGCAACGGCATTGAGATTGAACACGCCTGTGAGAAGTCCTGCGCCTGCACCACCTGCCACTGCGTAGTGCGTGAAGGTTTTGATTCCCTCGCGGAAAGCACCGAAGACGAAGACGACATGCTGGATAAAGCATGGGGTCTGGAGCCGGAAAGCCGCCTGAGCTGCCAGGCTCGCGTCAGCGACGAAGACCTGGTGGTTGAGATGCCGCGTTACACCATTAACCACGCACGCGAACACTAACGGGAGTCGCCATGGGACTGAAATGGACCGACAGCCGCGAAATCGGCGAGGCGCTGTACGACAGCCGTCCGGATCTCGATCCTAAGACGGTGCGTTTCACCGATATGCACCAGTGGATCTGCGAGCTGGAAGAGTTTGATGACGATCCGAACGCTTCTAACGAGAAAGTACTGGAAGCGATTTTACTTGTCTGGTTAGATGAAGCTGAATGATACACGGGCTGCCTTGGGCGGCCCGTTTTTGCATTTTGCCTGTGCTGAATAATGAAGGATTGGAAAATGACTGAAGCCATGAAAATCACCCTTTCCACGCAGCCAGCGGACGCACGCTGGGGCGAAAAGGCGACGTATAGCATTAACAATGACGGCATTACCCTACACCTGACCGGCAAAGATGATCTCGGTCTGATCCAGCGCGCGGCGCGCAAAATTGACGGCCAGGGGCTGAAGCACGTCCAGCTGGCTGGTGAAGGCTGGGACGTTGAGAAAAGCTGGGCTTTCTGGCAGGGCTATCGTGCCCCAAAAGGCACCCGCAAAATTGACTGGGCGGTGCTGAGCGAAACCGAGCAGAAAGAGCTGGATAACCGCCTGAAAGTGATCGACTGGGTTCGCCATACCATCAACACCCCGGCCGAAGAGCTTGGCCCTGAGCAGCTTGCTTCCCGCGCGGTAGATCTGCTGTGCGATGTCGCCTGCGACCACGTGTCTTACCGCATCACCAAGGGCGAAGACCTGCGTGAGCAGAACTATGCCGGTATCCACACCGTTGGCCGTGGCTCAGACCGTGCCCCTGTGCTGCTGGCGCTGGACTACAACCCAACCGGCAATCCGGATGCACCGGTTTATGCGAGCCTGGTCGGGAAGGGCATTACCTTTGACTCCGGCGGCTACAGCATCAAGCAGACCGCGTTTATGGATTCCATGAAATCCGATATGGGTGGCGCCGCGACTATCACTGGCGCACTGGCTCTGGCCATCACTCGTGGCCTGAACAAGCGCGTTAAGCTGTTCCTTTGCTGTGCGGATAACATGATCAGCGGCAACGCCATGAAGCTGGGTGACATCATCACCTACCGCAACGGCAAAACCGTTGAAGTGATGAACACCGATGCCGAAGGGCGACTGGTGCTGGCTGATGGCCTGATTGACGCCGCAGCACAGAAACCAGAGCTGATCATCGACTGCGCGACCCTGACAGGGGCAGCAAAAACGGCCCTGGGTAACGACTACCATGCGCTGTTCAGCTTTGATGACAAGCTGGCTGCCCGCCTGCTGGCAAGCGCGGCGGAAGAAAACGAGCCGTTCTGGCGCCTGCCGTTGGCTGAATTCCACCGCAGCCAGCTGCCGTCTAACTTCGCCGAATTGAACAATACCGCGAACGCCTCTTACCCTGCGGGAGCGAGCACGGCGGCAGGTTTCCTGTCTCACTTTGTGGAAAACTACTACGAAGGCTGGCTGCACGTTGACTGTTCTGCGACTTACCGTAAAGGTGCCGTTGAGCAGTGGTCTGCTGGTGCGACCGGTCTCGGCGTGCGTGCGATCGCCAATCTGCTGTTAGCGAAGTAATATTGCCCCTCACCCCGGCCCTCTCCCCATAGGGGAGAGGGAGAAAAAAGTTCGGAGGGAGTCAACACCGACAGTCTCTCTCTGGAAGGGGAGACACTTTGAGTGGTTCTCCTCTCCCTTTCAGGAAGAGAGACTCTGAACTGTTCCCTCTCCCTACCAGGGAGAGGGTTAGGGTGAGGGTAAACCCCTTAAGCGTTATCCCGGAATCACAATGTCAGAAACAAAGAACGAATTAGAAACCCTGCTTGAGCAGGCGGCAACCGAGCCGGCGCATCGCCCGGCATTTTTCCGTACCCTGCTGGAATCCACCGTTTGGGTGCCGGGCAATGCGGCAGAAGGTGAAGCGATTGACGCCGATAGCGCGGTTGAACTGCAGCACTGGGAAAAAGAAGACGGCACTTCGGTGATCCCTTTCTTCACCTCCCTGGAAGCTTTGCAGGAAGCGGTCAGTCACGAGCAGGCGTTTGTGGTAATGCCCGTGCGCACTTTATTTGAAATGACGCTGGGTGAAGCGCTGTTCCTCAACGCCAAACTGCCGACAGGCAAAGAATTTACGCCAAATGAAATCAGCCATCTGGTCAGCGCGGAAAGCGATCCACTGAGCCAGCAGGAAGTGCTGGAGGGCGGTACTTCACTGCTGCTTTCCGAAGTTGCTGAACCGCCAGCGCAGATGGTTGACTCTCTGACCACGTTGTTTAAAAACCTGAAAACGATCAAACGTGCGTTTATCTGCTCCATCAAAGAACAGGCGGACGAAGAGCCAAACCTGCTGATTGGCATTGAGGCCGACGGCGACATCGAGGCGATTATTCGTCAGGCCGGAAGCGTAGCCACCGATACGTTGCCGGGCGATGAGCCGGTTGATATCTGCCAGGTTGTTGAAGGCGAGAAGGGTATCAGCCACTTTATGATTGCCCACATCACGCCGTTCTATGAACGCCGTTGGGGCAGCTTCCTGCGCGACTTCAAGCAAAACCGCATTATTTAACGGCCGGTTATACATATTCTAAGGGAGGCGCAGTGCCTCCCTTTTTGTATTTATTGCGCAGGCTCAACGGGCAGGTCTGGGCGAGCACCCCATTCACTCCACGAACCATCGTAAAGCGACACGCCGTTCACGCCCAGCGTGGTAAGCGCCAGCACCACAACGGCGGCGGTAACGCCTGAACCACAGCTGGCAATAATTGGCCGCTCAAAGCTCACGCCCTGGCGTTCGAAGATCTCGCTCAGTTTGTCCGTAGTCTTCAGTTGACCGTTTTCTACCAGGTCCACCCACGGCACGTTAAGCGCCCCTGGAATATGGCCGCGTTTCAGGCCCGGGCGTGGCTCATCGGCCAACGCGTTGAAACGCGGAGCAGGGCGGGCATCCACAATCTGCGCAGTGCCTTCGTGACTGACCAGCAGCACGTCCGTCAGGCGCTTGATCACCAGTGGGTCGAAGTTAACCTCGAACTCACCTTCCGGCAGCTCCACGTCCCCTTGTTCCAGCGGCAATGCTTCACGCTGCCACTCCGCCAGCCCACCGGCCAGAATGGACACTCTCTCGACGCCGAAGGTGCGCAGCATCCACCAGGCGCGAGGCGCGGAGAACAGGTTGCCTTCGTCGTAAACCACCAGATGTTTGTCACTGCTAACGCCAAGCTCGCGCATAGCCACGGCAAACGCTTCTGCACGTGGCATCATATGGGGAAGAGGGCTTGTGTGATCGGAGAGCGCTTCGATGTCGAAATAGGCCGCACCTGGCAGATGCCCGGCACGGTACTCCGCAGGCATATCGCGAAGTGCTTCCTGGCCTGCTGGTGCCATGCGGGCATCTAAAATCTGGATATCGTCATCGTTAATATGTTCTGCGAGCCAGTCGCTCGCGACGAAGAAAGAGGTGGACACAATGAGCCTCCGGTTCATCAAAGAAAAATGGATTGTCGGTGTTTTTCTATAACCCGGCAAGCGGCCTTGCCCGACACCACGAGATACTTCGTAAAACTTAATGAATACACCCGCAAATTTACTGCCACCTGCGAGGCTTCGCGCAAGGCAGAGTATTCCGACTTTCGCTTTTCTGGCTAATCCGCATAATACTTGCTCTACGTAATGTTTGGCGGCCCTTATTGGCCAGGGATGAAAGAATGAATGCACTACGTTTGACGAGCCTTGCCGTACTGGTTTGCGGCCTGCTTGCGCTTTCCGGCTGTGACGATAAAAACAATCAGCAAACCGTTCAGCCTACCGCCTCTGCAGCAGCGGAACAAAACAGTAAGGCTGAAACTAAACCGGATGCAGCTCAACTGGAAAAACTGGCTCAGCAGTCTGCGGGGAAGCCGCTGAAGCTGCTCGATGCCTCTGAAGTTCAGCTGGACGGTGCCAGTACGTTAGTGCTGACCTTCTCGATTCCGCTCGACCCCAATCAGGACTTCAATAAAGTTGCCCATCTCGTGGATAAAACCAGCGGCAAAGTGGACGGTGCCTGGGAGCTTTCCAGCGACCTAAAAGAACTTCGTCTGCGGCATCTGGAGCCCAAACGCACGCTGATTGTGACCGTAGACAGCGGGCTGCTCGCGCTCAATAAAGCGACGTTCGAAGATGGCTTTGAAAAGCAAATTGCCACGCGTGATATTCAGCCGAGCGTTGGCTTTGCCAGCCGGGGCTCCTTGCTGCCGACTAAAGTGATTGCGGGGTTGCCGGTGATGGCGCTTAACGTCGATAACGTTGACGTTAACTTTTATCGCATTAAAGGCAGCTCCCTAAGCTCGTTTGTCAGCCAGTGGCAGTACCGTAACTCGGTTTCAAACTGGGAATCTGACAATCTGCTGAAGCTGGCTGACTTGGTTTACACCGGGCGTTTTGACCTAAATCCTGCGCGAAATACCCGTGAGAAGCTAATGCTGCCGCTGGGTGATATCAAACCTCTCCAGCAGCCCGGCGTCTATCTCGCTATCATGAGCCAGGCCGGGCATTACGCCTACAGCAATGCTGCAACCCTGTTCACGCTGAGTGATGTTGGTGTTTCGGTGCATCGCTACCACGACAGAATTGACGTCTTTACTCAAAGCCTGGAGAACGGTGCCGCGCAGTCGGGTGTGGAGATTGCGCTGTTGAACGAAAAAGGCCAAACGGTAGGGCAAACGAAAAGTGATAGTGACGGGCATGCCACGCTTGAGAAGCTGAACAAAGGCACGCTGCTGCTGGCGCGCAATGGTGAGCAAACCACGCTGCTCGATCTCAGCCGCCCGGCGCTGGATCTGGCGGAGTTTGATATTGCCGGTGAGCAAGGCTACAGCAAACAGTTCTTCATGTTTGGCCCAAGAGATCTCTATCGCCCCGGAGAGTCTGTCATCGTGAATGCCTTGCTCAGGGATGGGGATGGCAAACCGCTCCCGCCGCAGCCGGTGAAGCTTGAGGTCGTAAAACCGGACGGCCAGGTTACCCGCACCGAAGTGTGGCAATCTGCCAACGGACTTTATCAATTTACCTGGCCTCTGAGTGAAAGCGCGGCAACCGGTAACTGGCAAATGCGGGTCAACACCGGGGATAACCAGCCGCGTATCTGGACATTTAAAGTTGAAGACTTCATGCCGGAGCGTATGGCGCTGAATCTCACGGCGCAGAGCGCGCCGATAGCGCCTGAAGATACCGTCAATTTCGACGTTACCGGGCGCTATCTCTACGGTGCGCCAGCCGCGGGTAACAGCCTTCAGGGGCAGCTATTCCTGCGCCCTTTACGTGATGCCGTTGCAAAGCTGCCTGGGTTCCAGTTCGGCGATATCAATGAGCAAAACCTTTCCCGTAGCCTGGATGCCGTTGAGCTAACGCTGGATGAACAAGGGCACACGACCGTCAGCGCGGAAAGCCAGTGGGGGGACGTGCATTCTCCTCTGCGCCTTATTTTGCAGGCTAGCCTGCTGGAGTCCGGCGGTCGCCCGGTGACACGCCGCGTTGAGCAGGCTATCTGGCCAGCTCAGGCAATGCCTGGGATCCGCCCTCAATTTGCCAGCAAAGAGGTTTATGACTACCGGACCGACACTACCCGCACTCAGCCCATCGTCGATGAAGACAGCAGCGCAGGTTTCGACATTGTGTATGCCGATGCGCAGGGGGAAAAGCTGGCGGTAAGCGATCTGGACGTGCGCCTGATTCGTGAGCGCCGGGACTACTACTGGAGCTGGGAAGAAAGTGAAGGCTGGCGGTCTCAGTACGATCAAAAAGATCTGGTGGAAGCCGAGCAGAAGTTGACGCTGGCTGCCGGAGAAACCGGCAAAGTTGCCTTCCCGGTAGAGTGGGGCTCGTACCGCCTGGAAGTTCGAGATCCTGAGAGCAACCTTGTCAGTAGCCTGCGCTTCTGGGCCGGTTACAGCTGGCAGGATAACAGCGATGGCACGGGGGCGGTGCGCCCGGACAGGGTGACGCTAAAAATAGATAAACCGTCTTACAAAGCTGGCGATACCATCAATCTGCATATTGCCGCGCCTGCCGCAGGTAAAGGCTATGCGCTGGTGGAATCCAGTGACGGCCCACTGTGGTGGAAAGAAATTGATGTTCCGGCAGGCGGCATGGATCTTGCCATTCCGGTGGATAAGCGCTGGCAGCGGCACGATCTTTACTTAAGCACCGTTGTTATTCGCCCCGGAGACAAGGCGCGTTCCGCCACGCCTAAGCGCGCGGTCGGGATCCTTCATCTGCCGCTAGGAGACGAGAGCCGCCGTCTCGATCTGACGTTGCAAAATCCAGCCAAAATGCGGCCTAACCAAAACCTGACCGTGAAGGTGAAGGCCAGCGTGAAAAATGGCGAAGTGCCGAAGCAGATTAACGTGCTGCTGTCCGCCGTGGACAGCGGTGTGCTGAATATCACCGATTACAAAACACCGGATCCGTGGGACGCCTTCTTTGGACGCAAGCGCTATGGGGCAGATATCTATGACATTTACGGTCAGGTGATTGAAGGCGAAGGGCGACTGGCTGCTTTGCGCTTCGGCGGTGACGGCGATGAAGGCGATGAGCTTAGTCGCGGCGGTAAAAAGCCGGTGAATCATGTCACTATCATCGCTCAGCAAGCCCAACCGGTTGCGCTGGATGAAAACGGCGAAGGAACGGTGACGCTGCCGATTGGTGATTTCAACGGCGAGTTGCGGGTTATGGCGCAGGCCTGGACCGACGATCGCTTTGGTAATAGCGAAGAAAAAGTCACGGTTGCCGCGCCGCTAGTGAGCGAACTGGCCGCGCCGAGGTTTATGGCGAGTGGCGATACCAGCCGCCTCGCGCTGGATCTTACTAACCTGACGGACAGGCCCCAGCAGCTTAGCGTGGTACTCAGCGCTCAGGGGCTGTTAGCGCTCAATGGCGCGTCGACGATGGACGTGAAGCTGGCGCCTGGTGCTCGCGGCACGCTGTTCATTCCCGTACGTGCGCTGGAAGGTTTCGGTGACGGTGAAATCAAAGCAGTGATTAACGGCCTCGCACTGCCGGGTGAAACGCTGGCTGACCCAATCAAACAGTGGAAAATCGCCGTTCGTCCTGCATTCCCTGCGCAGACGGTGAACAGCGGTGCCGTGGTTAAACCGGGAGAGACATGGACGCTTCCGCCTAAGCATCTGTCCGGCATTGCTGAATCTACCCTGGAAGGGCAGCTGCTGCTGAGTGGGCGTCCGCCACTGAACCTGGCGCGTTACATTCGTGAGCTAAAAGCCTATCCGTATGGCTGCCTTGAGCAAACGACCAGCGGTCTGTTCCCGTCTCTGTACACCAATGAAGCTGAACTTAATGCGCTGGGTATCAAAGGTATTACCGACCAGCAGCGCCGGAACGCCATTGATGTAGGGATTGCCCGCCTGCTTGAGATGCAAAGTGACAATGGCGCTTTTGGACTGTGGGATAAAGCAGGGCCGGAAGAATACTGGCTGACGGCCTACGTGACCGACTTCCTGGTGCGAGCTGGCGAACA
The DNA here is from genome assembly GCF_050847315.1 of Enterobacter sp. TMH.L2. Taxonomy (NCBI): domain Bacteria; kingdom Pseudomonadati; phylum Pseudomonadota; class Gammaproteobacteria; order Enterobacterales; family Enterobacteriaceae; genus Enterobacter; species Enterobacter sp. TMH.L2. The sequence continues at coordinate 1,098,795 of NZ_CP193791.1, forward strand.
GGGTTACAGCGTCAATGCGGATGCACTCAGCAAGGCCAATCAGCGCCTGCTGCGCTATCTGCAGGATCCGGGCTTGATTGCCTTACGCTACAGTGATGACGCTCCGGCCAGCCGCTTTGCGGTACAGACCTATGCCGGGCTGGTGCTGGCTCGCCAGCAAAAAGCGCCCCTTGGGGCATTGCGAGAGCTTTGGCAGCGCCGCGAGCAGACTCGTGCCGGGCTGCCTCTCGTGCAGTTGGGCGTGGCCCTGAAACTCATGGGGGATGAACCTCGCAGCCAACAGGCGATTGCTTTGGGGCTGAAAACTCAGCGCAGTGATAAACAGATCTGGATGGCGGATTACGGCAGCGAACTGCGGGATAAAGCGATGATGCTGAGCCTGCTGGAAGAGAATAAGCTGCTACCCGACGCCCAAAACCAGCTACTGCTTGAGCTGTCTGATTTGGCCTGGAGCCAGCGTTGGTTATCCACTCAGGAAACCAATGCGTTGTTTATTGCCGGTCACGGTCTGCAAAACGTGAAAGGCGACTGGCAGGCGCAGACCTCGCTTGGTGCACAACCACTGGCATCCAGCCAGTCGGTAACGCGCAATCTGAGCGCGCAGCAGCTTTCTGATCTGCAGGTGACCAACACCGGGATGAGCAGCCTCTATTTACGCCTCGACAGCGCGGGATATCCGCAGCAGGCACCGGCTCCCTACAGCAATGTGCTGCATATTGAACGCCACTTCCTTGATGCGAAAGGCAACACCCGGCCGCTTTCTTCACTGAAAAGCGGTGAGCTGGTTATGGTCTGGCTGGACGTTTGGGCAGACAAGAACGTGCCTGATGCGCTGGTCGTCGATTTACTGCCGGCCGGGCTGGAGCTGGAAAACCAGAATCTGGCTAACAGCAGCGCCAGCTTGGGGGACAGCGCGAGTGAAGTACAGACTCTGCTGAACCAAATGCAGCAGCAGGACATTCAGCATATGGAGTTCAGGGATGACCGCTTTGTGGCCGCATTGCCGCTTAATGAAGGCCAGCATGCGACGCTTATTTACCTGGCCCGAGCCGTTACGCCGGGAAGCTACACCGTGCCCGTACCGCAGGTGGAATCCATGTACGTTCCGCAGTGGCGGGCAACCGGTAGCAGTACCGGCACGTTGACCGTTGTGCCGTAAGCAGAACGTCGGTGCTTAACGGAGCAAGGCTACGCTGGCGGCGGGGCTATCTCTGGCTGATAGTCCCGCTGCTGGTTGCCACTTTTATCTGGCTGGGGGATAAGCTTTGGCCGTTGCCGCTGCAAGAGGTCAATCCGGCCCGGGTGGTGGTGGCGGCAGACGGCACGCCGCTTTGGCGTTTTGCTGATGCCGAAGGGATCTGGCGTTACCCCGTCGTACTGAATCAGGTTTCTCCCCGCTACCTGGATGCGCTAATCGGCTATGAGGATCGCTGGTTTTGGGATCATCCTGGCGTCAATCCGTTCTCTATCTTGCGCGCGGCCTGGCAGGATCTGCGCAATGGGGAAGTGATCTCTGGTGGCAGTACGCTGACAATGCAGGTTGCCCGCTTATTGGATCCCCATCCTCGTACACTCGGCGGCAAAATACGTCAGGTCTGGCGGGCCTTTCAGCTTGAGTGGCATCTTTCCAAAACGGAGATCCTGACGCTCTACCTTAATCGTGCCCCCTTTGGCGGCACACTACAGGGGATCGGCGCGGCAAGCTGGGCGTATCTTGGAAAAGCGCCTGAGCAGCTAAGTTATTCAGAAGCGGCCTTGCTTGCCGTGCTGCCTCAGGCTCCCAGCCGCCTGCGGCCCGATCGCTGGCCTGAACGAGCGCAACAGGCGCGGGATAAGGTTTTACGCCGTATGGCGGAACAGGGCGTCTGGTCGCAAAAGCAGATTGATGAGGCTTTGCAGGAGCCTGTTTGGCTGGCACCGCGACAGATGCCGCAGCTGGCTCCGCTGCTGTCGCGGGCACTGGTATCGAAAAGCAAGTCAACGTTGATTGCGACCACGATAAATGCTCCTTTACAGCGCCAGCTGGAAGAGCTGGCGCTGAACTGGAAATCACGCCTGCCGCCTCGCTCCTCGCTGGCCATGCTGGTAGTTGATCACACTACAATGCAGGTTCGCGCGTGGGTGGGATCGGCGGATATTAACGATGACAGCCGATTTGGGCATGTCGATATGATCACCGCGATTCGCTCGCCGGGGTCCGTGTTAAAGCCTTTTGTTTACGGCATGGCAATGGATGACGGGCTGATTCATCCGGCGTCGTTGTTGCAGGACGTTCCGCGTCGGTTCGGCGATTATCGCCCTGGGAACTTCGACACCGGTTTTCACGGGCCGGTAAGCATGAGCGATGCCCTGGTGCGTTCGCTGAATTTACCTGCTGTTCAGGTGCTTGAGGCCTACGGGCCGAAGCGTTTTGCCGGGCAGATGGGCAACGTGGGGCTTAATCTTCGCTTTCCTCAGGGCAGTGAGCCCAACCTGTCGCTTATTCTTGGGGGCGCTGGCGCCAGGCTGGACCAGATAGTGGCAGCCTACGGCGCGTTTGCCCGTCATGGCAAGGCCGCTCAGCTGCGGGTTTTGGAAAGTGATGCCCTGCGAGAGCGCCCTCTGATGTCGCCGGGAGCTGCGTGGGTGATTCGCCGTATTCTTGCCGGGGAGGCCCAGCCTCAGCCGGATGCTTCTTTACCTCCCGTCGTCCCTCTGGCGTGGAAAACCGGGACCAGTTACGGGTATCGTGATGCCTGGGCCATAGGCATTAATTCGCGCTATCTGATTGGCATCTGGACCGGCAGGCCGGACAGTACGCCGGTGGCGGGGCAGTTTGGGTTAGGGAGTGCTGTACCGCTGCTTAATCAGGTGAATAATTTGCTGCAGGCTAATTCGCGCGTGCAGCAGCTCCATTTACCGACCGATCCCCGGCCCACTTCCGTTACTGCCGCAGAGATCTGCTGGCCTGGCGGCCAGGCATTGCCAGCCGGGGATGTGAACTGTCGTCGACGGCTGGCAACATGGCTTCTGGACGATGCTCAGCCGCCCACGCTGCTGGCACCGGGGCAAGAAGGCGCTCAGGGAACGCGCCAGCTTATTTGGGTGGATGCGCAGGGTAAGCGAGTGGCAGCCGATTGCCCTGGGGCTATTCAACAGGCAGTTGCTCTCTGGCCATTGCCCCTTGAACCCTGGCTACCCCCGACTGAGCGCCGTGCTGCTCGTTTGCCAGCAGTTTCAGCCAGTTGCCCACCGCTACAGAAAGAGAGTGCCACGCCGCTGCTGCTGCTCGGCGTGCGTGACGGCACTATTTTGAAACGCTTACCGGGGCAGATGCAGCTCCCGCTACGGCTTTCCAGCCAGGGCGGGCAGGGCCAGCGGTGGTGGTTCATTAACGGAGAAAGCGAAGAGAGTAAAGGCGACGGGCTGGCCTTAATGCTCAATAAACCGGGCGACTATCAGGTCGTGGTGATGGATGAGTCCGGGCAGGTTGCCAGCGCGACCTTTACCCTGCAGTGACGGCAAAACGTGAAATTTCACCCGCTGCAGCAATAGTGTTGCCAAAATTAATCTTATTTTAAAAAAATGTTATCTCCATCCATAGGCAACGACAAACTTGCTCTTTATAATCTGCGCCAATTTCATAATCGGGTTTCCCCGGACACACAGAACATCTACAGAGGTAATCATGGCTATTGAACGTACTTTTTCCATCATCAAACCAAACGCGGTGGCAAAAAACGTTATTGGTAACATTTATACTCGTTTTGAATCTGCAGGGTTTAAAATCGTTGGCGCAAAAATGCTGCACCTGACTGTTGAGCAGGCTCGTGGTTTCTACGCCGAGCACGACGGTAAGCCGTTCTTCGACGGTCTGGTTGAGTTCATGACTTCTGGCCCAATCGTGGTTTCCGTGCTGGAAAGCGAAAACGCAGTACAGCGTCACCGTGACCTGCTGGGCGCAACTAACCCGGCTAACGCACTGGCTGGTACTCTGCGTGCAGACTACGCGGACAGCTTCACCGAAAACGGCACCCACGGTTCTGACTCCGTAGAATCCGCAGCCCGTGAAATCGCCTACTTCTTCGGCGAAGGCGAAGTGTGCCCACGCACTCGTTGATATTTCTAAATCTGTAAGCGAATTTACACTTAATATCTTAGTTGTTCGCTTTCAGTCGTGGCATCTATGCCATAGAATTTGTACAATGCAACGTCCCCGGAAGAGCCTGCTCACCGGGGCGTTTCTTTTTCTAACCCTCCAGGGGCCATAACGTGTAACAACGAGGCCGGAAAACATTATGTCTGAAATGAACACGCCTGAAGCAACACCTGTTGTTGTTTCCAATAAAGCCGAAAAAATTAACCTGCTCGATCTCAACCGCCAGCAGCTGCGCGAGTTTTTCGCCGAGCTGGGTGAAAAACCTTTCCGTGCAGATCAGGTCATGAAGTGGATGTATCACTACTGCAGTGATGATTTCGACGAAATGACGGACATCAACAAGGTCCTGCGCAATAAGCTGAAAGAGATCGCCGAGATTCGTGCACCTGAAGTTGCTGAAGAGCAACGTTCTGCCGACGGTACCATCAAGTGGGCAATCAAAATTGCCGACCAGCTGGTGGAAACGGTGTATATCCCGGAGGAAGACCGCGCCACGCTGTGTGTTTCTTCTCAGGTTGGCTGTGCGCTGGAATGTAAATTCTGCTCAACCGCGCAGCAGGGCTTTAACCGTAACCTGCGCGTGTCTGAAATTATTGGTCAGGTCTGGCGCGCGGCGAAGATTATCGGTGCGCAGAAGAAAACCGGCGTGCGTCCTATCACCAACGTGGTGATGATGGGCATGGGCGAACCGCTGCTGAACCTGAACAACGTTGTTCCGGCAATGGAAATTATGCTCGACGACTTTGGCTTTGGTCTGTCCAAACGCCGCGTCACGCTTTCTACCTCTGGTGTGGTACCCGCACTGGATAAGCTCGGGGATATGATTGATGTCGCGCTGGCAATTTCGCTGCACGCGCCGACCGATGATATTCGCGATGAAATCATGCCGATCAACAAGAAGTACAACATCGAAACCTTCCTGGCGGCCGTTCGTCGTTACCTGGAGAAATCCAACGCCAACCAGGGCCGCGTCACGGTGGAATACGTTCTGCTGGATCACGTCAATGATGGTACCGAACATGCGCATCAGCTGGCTGAATGCCTGAAAGATACGCCATGCAAAATCAACCTGATTCCATGGAACCCGTTCCCGGGCGCACCATACGGCCGCAGCTCCAACAGCCGTATCGATCGTTTCTCTAAAGTGCTGATGAGCTATGGTTTCACCACCATTGTTCGCAAGACTCGCGGCGACGATATCGACGCGGCATGTGGTCAGTTGGCGGGGGAAGTGATCGACCGTACCAAACGCACTATGCGTAAACGTATGCAGGGCGAACCTATTGCCGTAAAAGCTGTTTGATTGTAGATGGCGATTTGCCGCGCTGGGCGAGGGTGCCTGGCGCGGTATAAAAAACGGGCAAAAGTGCATGAACAGTCAATAACGTGGCCTAATACATCATTCAGCATAATAATTACGGTGCGTTTCTGGCGGCTTTAAGGCAGTATGTAGCGTCGCAACAACAGTTTAGTTGTGCCCATTTCGTAAAGTTAACGGACAGCCAGCCAAAGGCTGACTATGGTTAACTAACCGGCGAGTCCGGTAGCCCGTAAAAATGCCAGCTAGCGCTAACAGCATGGCGGGAATCGGGAATTTTTACTGAGGGGTAGCCTTCAGGTATCAGATTTGTTTCGCGGTGCGAGTCAATCTGACGTAGCGGAGACGCTGCGGTACAGGACTTGTGCCAAATTCTTTAATTTGAACAGTACCAGCAGTTGTAGCTAATGAATACTGAAGCCACTAACGAATCAAATGCAGCACAAACCACAGGCCAGCGTTTACGTAATGCACGTGAGCAAATGGGGCTCAGCCAGCAGGCTGTGGCCGAACGCCTGTGCCTGAAAGTTTCCACCGTCAGGGATATCGAAGACGACAAGGCGCCTGCCGAGCTGGCGTCTACTTTCCTGCGTGGCTATATCCGCTCTTATGCGCGACTGGTTCGTATTCCTGAAGAAGAGCTGTTGCCGATGATGGCGAAACAGGCACCGATTAAGGCAGCCAAAGTTGAGCCGATGCAAAGCTTCTCTCTTGGTAAGCGTCGTAAAAAGCGCGACGGCTGGCTGATGAGCTTTACCTGGCTGATTCTGTTCGTGGTGATTGGCCTGACCGGCGCATGGTGGTGGCAAAATCACAAAGCGCAGCAGGAAGAGCTGTCGACCATGGCCGATCAATCTTCCACCGAACTTTCAACCAGCGGCGGCCAGTCTGTGCCGCTGAACACCGGCAGTGATACGCCTGCCGATGCAACATCTACTACATCAACACCTGCGCAACCTGTTGAACTGCCTACGCCAGTGGAGAACACCGCTTCTTCTGCGCCAGCTCAGCAAAACGCTACTGAAAATGCGGCTCAGCAATCTGCCGTTGTGGCGCCAAGCCAGGCACCTGTTGATAACGCCCAGACAACGCCAGCACCAACCGCAGGCCAACTGCCAACCGATCAGGCTGGCGTGAATCAGACTGCGGACGCCTCTCAGGGGCTGTCTATGCACTTCACCGCTGACTGCTGGCTGGAAGTGACTGACGCCAGCGGCAAAAAGCTGTTTAGCGGCCTGCAGCGCAAAGATGCGAAGCTCGATTTAGCGGGTAAAGCGCCTTATAAACTGAAAATTGGCGCACCGTCAGCAGTACAGGTTCAATATCAGGGCAAACCTGTGGACCTGAGTCGCTTTATCAGAACTAACCAGGTTGCACGTCTCACTGTCGGTGCTGAATAATCAGCGCCAGTTCAGACGCGTAATTGTGGAGATTTACCATGCATAATGCCGCACCCATCCAACGTCGCAAATCCAAGCGGATCTACGTCGGTAATGTGCCAATCGGCGATGGTGCCCCTATCGCCGTTCAGTCGATGACCAATACGCGCACCACCGATGTGGAAGCCACGGTTAATCAAATCAAAGCATTAGAACGCGTGGGTGCCGATATCGTTCGTGTATCCGTGCCGACAATGGACGCCGCAGAGGCGTTTAAGCTTATCAAGCAGAAGGTCAGCGTCCCGCTGGTCGCCGATATTCACTTCGATTACCGTATTGCGCTTAAAGTCGCAGAGTACGGCGTTGATTGCCTGCGTATTAACCCCGGCAACATCGGCAACGAAGAGCGTATTCGCTCGGTGGTTGACTGCGCACGCGATAAAAACATTCCTATCCGTATCGGCGTGAATGCCGGCTCTCTGGAAAAAGATCTGCAGGAAAAATACGGCGAGCCGACGCCTCAGGCGCTGCTCGAATCCGCCATGCGCCACGTCGATCATCTGGATCGTCTCAACTTCGATCAGTTTAAGGTGAGCGTAAAAGCGTCAGACGTATTCCTGGCCGTTGAGTCTTATCGCCTGCTGGCAAAGCAGATCGATCAGCCGCTGCACCTCGGGATCACCGAAGCGGGCGGCGCGCGCGCGGGTTCTGTTAAATCCGCTATCGGCCTCGGGCTGCTGCTCTCTGAAGGGATCGGTGACACGCTGCGCATTTCCCTGGCGGCAGATCCGGTGGAAGAGATCAAAGTGGGCTTCGACATCCTTAAGTCGCTGCGCATTCGCTCCCGTGGGATCAACTTTATCGCCTGTCCAACTTGCTCACGTCAGGAGTTTGACGTCATCGGGACGGTAAACGCCCTGGAGCAGCGCCTGGAAGACATTATCACCCCGATGGACGTTTCCATTATCGGCTGCGTGGTGAATGGCCCGGGTGAAGCGCTGGTTTCCACGCTTGGGGTGACCGGCGGCAATAAAAAAAGTGGTTTCTACGAAGATGGCGTCCGCCAGCGAGATCGTATGGACAACGACGACATGATTGCGCAGCTTGAAGCGCGTATTCGTGCCAAAGCCAGCATGCTGGATGAAAAACAGCGTATTGATATCCAACAGCTGGAAAAATAATGCGAAGCATGGGAAGCACAGGGCTTCCCGTGTATGATTGAGCCCGCACGGCCGTTTACCTGAGTAAGTGGCCTGATTTCGGGTTCATTTTTTGTATATAAAGCAGAGAACAAACGTGGCAAAAAATATTCAAGCCATTCGCGGCATGAACGATTACCTGCCGGGCGAAACCGCCATCTGGCAGCGTATTGAAGGCATTCTTAAGCAGGTGCTCGCGAGCTACGGTTACAGCGAAATCCGTTTGCCGATTGTAGAGCAGACCCCGTTATTCAAACGCGCTATCGGTGAAGTCACCGACGTGGTTGAAAAAGAGATGTATACCTTTGAGGATCGCAACGGCGACAGCCTGACCCTGCGTCCTGAGGGCACCGCGGGCTGCGTGCGTGCCGGTATCGAACATGGTCTTCTGTACAATCAGGAACAGCGTTTGTGGTACATCGGGCCGATGTTCCGCCACGAACGTCCTCAGAAAGGGCGTTACCGCCAGTTTAATCAGCTGGGTGTGGAAGTGTTTGGCCTGAACGGTCCGGATATCGACGCCGAGCTTATCATGCTGACCGCTCGCTGGTGGCGCGCGCTGGGTATTGACCAGCACGTTAGCCTGGAGCTGAACTCCATCGGTTCTCTGGAAGCGCGCGCTAACTACCGTGATGCGCTGGTTGCTTTCCTGGAACAGCATAAAGAGAAGCTGGACGAAGACTGCAAACGCCGCATGTACAGCAACCCGCTGCGCGTGCTGGACTCCAAAAATCAGGACGTTCAGGCTCTGCTGAACGACGCGCCTCAGCTGGGCGATTACCTGGATGAAGAGTCCCGCGAGCATTTCGCCGGTCTGTGCCAGTTCCTGGATGCGGCAGGCATTGCTTACACCGTTAACCAGCGTCTGGTTCGCGGCCTGGATTACTACAACCGCACCGTGTTTGAGTGGGTGACCAATAGCCTGGGCTCTCAGGGTACCGTGTGTGCCGGTGGCCGCTACGATGGTCTGGTGGAGCAGCTTGGCGGGCGCGCGGCGCCAGCGGTTGGCTTTGCCATGGGCCTCGAACGCCTTGTTTTACTGGTTCAGGCGATTAATCCTGAATTTAAAGCAGAATCCGTTGTCGATATGTACCTGATATCTTCAGGTCAGGGAACGCAGGGCGCGGCAATGCTGCTGGCTGAAAAGCTACGTGACCAGGTGCCGGCCCTGAAATTGATGACTAACTACGGCGGCGGTAACTTCAAGAAGCAGTTCGTTCGTGCCGACAAGTGGGGCGCTCGCGTTGCACTGGTGCTGGGCGAAGATGAAGTCGCTAAAGGCGAAGTCGTGGTTAAGGATTTACGCACAGGTGAGCAACAAAACGTCGCGCAAGCCGACGCTGCCGCCCATCTGCAGGCGTTACTGGGTTAATTACCCGGTGATTATTCGTTAAGGAGAAGGACTGCGTGGAAGTTTACGAGAACGAAAACGATCAGATGGAAGCGGTTAAACGCTTCTTTGCGGAAAACGGCAAAGCGCTGGTAGTCGGGGTTGTGCTGGGTATCGGCGCTCTGGTGGGCTGGCGTTACTGGAACGGCCACCAGGACGACTCCATGCGTGAAGCCTCCCTGGCTTACCAGAATGTGACCAGCGCGGTGAAAGCAGACCAGCCGCAAACGCTGGAAGCGGTCGAGAAATTTGCCGCTGACAACAAAAACACCTACGGCGCGCTGGCGGCGTTAGAGCTGGCGCAGCAGTTCGTGGATAAAAACGAGCTGGATAAAGCGGCAACGCAGCTGCAAAACGGCCTTAGCAGCACCAAAGATGCGAACATGCAGGCGCTGATCAATCTGCGTCTGGCTCGCATTCAGATTCAGCAGAAACAGGCTGATGCCGCGCTGAAAACCCTGGATAGCGTAAAAGGCGAAGGCTGGGTAGCGATGGTTGCCGACCTGCGCGGCGAAGCGCTGCTCAGTAAAGGGGATAAGCAGGGCGCTCGTGATGCGTGGAGCAAAGGTTCACAGACCAATGCTTCTCCGGCCCTGCGTGAAATGATGCAGATGAAAATCAATAATTTGTCCAGCTAAGAGGGACCCGATGCAATTGCGTAAACTATTTGTGCCTGGGCTGCTCTCCTTGACGCTGCTCAGCGGCTGCTCCCTGTTCAGCGGCGAAGAAGATGTGGTTAAAATGTCCCCGCTGCCAACGGTGGAAAATCAGTTCACTCCGGCAAAAGCGTGGAGCACGTCCGTGGGTGATGGAATCGGTGATTTCTACTCTAACCTGCATCCGGCGTGGCAGGGCAGCACCATTTATGCTGCTGACCGTCGCGGTACCGTGAAAGCGCTGAATGCGGATGACGGCAAAGAAGAGTGGAAGGTCGATCTCTCTGAGAAAACCGGCTTCTTCTCCAGCAATATTCCTGCTCTGCTGTCCGGCGGCCTGACCGTTGACGGCGGCCACGTTTATGTTGGCACCGAAAAAGCGAAAGTCTTTGCCCTGAACACCTCCGACGGCAGCATCGCCTGGCAGGCAAAAGTGGCTGGCGAAGCGCTGTCTCGCCCGGTTGTGAGCGACGGCGTGGTGCTGATTCATACCAGCAACGGTATGCTGCAGGCGCTGAACGAAGCTGACGGCGCGGTAAAATGGAGCGTTAACCTCGATATGCCTGCGCTGTCCCTGCGCGGTGAATCGGCTCCGGCCACCGCCTTTGGTGCCGCTATTGTCGGCGGAGATAACGGCCGCGTAAGCGCCGTGCTGATGCAGCAGGGCCAGCTTATCTGGCAGCAGCGTATCTCCCAGGCGACTGGCGCGACAGAAATTGACCGCCTGAGCGACGTGGATACTACGCCGGTTATCGTGAATGGCGTGGTTTATGCTCTGGCTTACAACGGCAACCTGACGGCGCTGGATCTACGTTCCGGCCAGATCATGTGGAAACGTGAGATGGGCTCGGTGAACGACTTCATCGTGGACGGGAACCGCATTTACCTGGTGGATCAGAATGACCGCGTTGTTGCGCTGAACGTAGACGGCGGCGTAACGCTGTGGACGCAAAGCGATCTGCTGCACCGCAACCTGACCGCGCCAGTGCTGTACAATGGCTACCTGGTCGTTGGCGACAGCGAAGGCTACATGCACTGGATCAACAACGATGATGGGCGCTTTGTTGCCCAGCAGAAAGTGGACAGCTCCGGCTTCCAGACGACGCCAGTGGTTGCCAGCGACAAACTGCTTATCCAGGCAAAAGACGGCACGCTGTACGCCATCAAACGCTAAACTTGTCGGATAATCGTCACGTTTGAAACGGTTCCCGTAGTTCGGGAGCCGTTTTGGCTTTTTAAAAACAGCCGAAAATTGACGCTGTTTTATTAATAAATTTTGAGTAATGAGGCTTTTATAATGGTACCTGTGGTCGCGCTTGTTGGGCGCCCTAACGTCGGTAAATCGACCCTGTTTAACCGCTTAACGCGTACCCGCGATGCGCTGGTTGCGGATTTTCCGGGGCTGACTCGCGATCGCAAGTACGGTCGTGCGGAAGTCGAAGGCCGCGAGTTTATCTGTATTGATACCGGCGGTATCGATGGCACGGAAGACGGTGTGGAAACGCGTATGGCCGAGCAGTCGCTGCTGGCGATTGAAGAGGCGGATGTTGTGCTGTTCATGGTGGATGCACGTGCGGGCCTGATGCCTGCCGATGAAGCTATCGCTCAGCACCTGCGCTCCCGCCAGAAGCCAACTTTCCTGGTAGCGAACAAGACCGACGGTCTTGACCCGGACCAGGCGGTGATTGACTTCTACTCTCTGGGCCTCGGCGAAATCCACCCGATTGCGGCTTCCCATGGCCGCGGTGTGACCAGCCTGCTGGAACACGTTCTGGTGCCGTGGATGGACGATATCGACCCGCGCGAACAGCCGGCAGAGATGGACGAAGACGAAGCCTACTGGGCCGCGTTTAACGCCAAAAACGGCATTGTGTCCGATGACGAAGAGTTTGAGGAAGAAGAGGAGGAAGAAGCCTTCAATCCTCAGGATCTGCCTATCAAGCTCGCTATCGTTGGCCGTCCTAACGTAGGTAAGTCTACGCTAACTAACCGTATCCTCGGCGAAGAACGCGTTGTCGTTTATGACATGCCGGGCACCACCCGCGACAGCATCTATATTCCGATGGAGCGTGATGAGCGTGAATTCGTGCTGATTGATACTGCGGGCGTGCGTAAGCGCGGGAAAATTACTGACACGGTAGAAAAATTCTCGGTAATCAAAACTCTGCAAGCGATCGAAGATGCGAACGTTGTGCTGCTGGTTATTGACGCCCGCGAAGGCATTTCCGATCAGGATCTCTCGCTGCTGGGCTTCATCCTGAATAGTGGGCGCTCACTGGTTATCGTGGTCAACAAGTGGGATGGCCTGAGCAACGAAGTTCGCGAGCAGGTGAAAGAGACACTGGACTACCGTCTGGGCTTTATCGACTTCGCCCGCGTGCACTTCATCTCCGCTCTGCACGGCAGCGGCGTAGGTAACCTGTTCGAATCCGTGCGTGAAGCCTACGACAGCTCCACGCGTCGCGTAAGCACCGCGCTGCTGACCCGCATCATGAACATGGCGGCGGAAGACCATCAGCCACCGCTGGTGCGTGGTCGTCGCGTTAAGCTGAAATACGCGCACGCCGGTGGCTATAACCCGCCAATCGTGGTGATTCACGGTAACCAGGTAAAAGACCTGCCGGACTCCTACAAGCGTTATCTGATGAACTACTTCCGCAAATCGCTGGACGTGATGGGGACGCCAATCCGCATTCAGTTCAAGGAAGGGGAAAACCCGTTCGCCGGGAAACGTAACACCCTGACGCCGAACCAGATGCGTAAGCGTAAGCGTCTCATCAAGCACATCAAGAAAAGTAAGTAATTCGGACGGGAGCATTAAGCTCCCGTTTTACTATATGGAGATACCACATGGAACTGAATTGCCCGGCGTGTAAAAGCGAACTGAAACAAACGGACGATGGGGCACACTGCGATGCCTGCGGGAAGGACTTCCGCCTCGAAGCGCTTTGCCCGGACTGCCATAAGCCGCTGCAGGTGTTGAAAGCGTGTGGCGCGGTGGATTATTTCTGCCAGAACGGTCATGGGCTGATTTCTAAAAAGCGCGTGGAATTTATTCCCGCCGCGCTCTGAGTGGCCTATTCATTTTTCGCCGCGGGCTTGCGCTTCCGCGGTGCTTTCACCGGTTTAATGCCCGTTACCTGACTCTCGACCCAGCCATCATCCAGACGCGTGGTTAGCGTGTCCCCAGACTTCACCTGTTTGGTTTTCTTCAGCACTTTGCCGTCTTCGGCGGTGGTCACGCTGTAGCCGCGCGCGAGCGTCGCCAGCGGGCTGACGGCTTCCAGCTGGGCGAGCGCGGTGCCAAAGCGTTGTTTCGTCTGGCTAAGCTGAGCGCTTACTAACTGCGACAGGCGGTATTCCAGCTGCTGTAAGCGAGACTGGGCGCGGTGAATGCGGGGCTGAGGCTGCTGCTGGTTCAGGCGCTGGCTAAGGCGCAGCTGCTGCTGACTAGCCCGGCGCATTTTGCCGTCCATTGCCACGGTCAGACGCTGGCGCAGGCGCTCGAGTGTGGTTTGCTGGCGGGCTAAACGTAGCTGAGGATGCTGCTGCTGCAGGCGGTGGTGTAGCTGGGTAAACCGCCGTGAGCGCTGGGCGAGGTAATAGTCCAGCGCCATTTCCATACGCTGCTGCTGGGACTGGATTTGGCGCAGTAACTCCGTCTGATTACGGCTGACGATTTCTGCTGCGGCGGACGGCGTCGGCGCACGTAAATCAGCGACAAAATCGGCGATCGTGACGTCAGTTTCATGCCCTACGGCACTAACAACGGGGATCTTGCTTGCGAAAATTGCCCGCGCAACACGCTCATCGTTAAAGCTCCACAGGTCTTCCAGCGAGCCGCCGCCGCGCCCGACAATCAGCACGTCACATTCGTTGCGCAGGTTGGCTAATTCAATGGCGCGCACAATCTGCAGCGGGGCGTCTGCGCCCTGAACGGCGGTCGGATAGATGATGACCGGCAGCGACGGATCGCGGCGCTGTAATACATGCAGCACGTCATGCAGGGCCGCACCGGTTTTAGAGGTAATCACGCCGACCTGGCGAGCCGGAGCGGGCAGGGGCTGCTTGTGCAACGGGTCGAAAAGCCCTTCGGCGCTCAGCTTCTGTTTCAACTGCTCGTACTGCTGCTGCAACAGCCCTTCACCTGCGGGCTGCATGCTTTCGACAATGATCTGGTAGTCGCCGCGCGGTTCGTAAAGCGTGATGTTAGCGCGCACTAACACCTGCTGGCCGTGCTGCGGGCGGAAGGTCACGCGGCGGTTGCTGTTGCGGAACATCGCGCAGCGCACCTGGGCGGTATCGTCCTTTAGCGTGAAGTACCAGTGGCCCGATGAAGGCTGGCTGAAGTTAGATATTTCACCGCTGATCCAGACCTGCCCCATTTCCTGCTCAAGCAGCAAACGCACCGTCTGATTCAGGCGAGAAACGGTATAAATTGAGGGAGAATTTTGTGTCGACATGTGAGCTGGATCAAATTCTAAATCAGCAGGTTATTAGGTCGATAGTACCTTCCGTTTCGCTATTAGCAAGGAGTTTTGCGAAAAAAGTGTGGATGCAATCGCTTACGCTCTGTATAATGCCGCGGCAATATTTTATCTGTTCTCATTCACCCCCAGGTTGAGATATTGCCATGCTACGTATCGCTAAAGAAGCACTGACGTTTGACGACGTTCTCCTCGTTCCCGCTCATTCCACCGTTCTGCCGAACACGGCCGACCTCAGCACTCAGCTGACCAAAACTATTCGTCTGAATATCCCTATGCTGTCCGCAGCGATGGATACCGTGACGGAAGCGCGTCTGGCTATCGCTCTGGCGCAGGAAGGTGGCCTTGGTTTCATTCACAAAAACATGTCCATTGAGCGCCAGGCTGAAGAAGTTAAGCGCGTGAAGAAACACGAAAGTGGCGTGGTTACTGACCCGCAAACCGTGCTGCCAACCACCACCCTGCGTGAAGTGAAAGAATTAACCGAGCGTAACGGCTTTGCCGGCTACCCGGTCGTCACCGAAGACAACGAGCTGGTGGGTATCATCACCGGTCGTGACGTGCGCTTTGTGACCGACCTGACCCAGCCAGTTAGCGTGTACATGACCCCGAAAGAGCGTCTGGTTACCGTGAAAGAAGGCGAAGCGCGTGACGTCGTGCTGTCTAAAATGCACGAAAAACGCGTTGAGAAAGCGCTGGTTGTAGACGCGGGCTTCCACCTGCGCGGCATGATCACCGTAAAAGACTTCCAGAAAGCAGAGCGTAAACCTAACGCCTGTAAAGATGAGCAGGGCCGTCTGCGCGTTGGGGCTGCGGTTGGCGCAGGCGCAGGCAACGAAGAGCGCGTTGACGCGCTGGTCGCTGCTGGCGTTGATATTCTGCTGATTGACTCCTCTCACGGCCACTCCGAAGGCGTTCTGCAACGTATTCGTGAAACCCGTGCTAAATATCCTGACCTGCAAATCATCGGCGGTAACGTAGCAACCGCCGCTGGCGCGCGCGCCCTGGCCGAAGCTGGCTGCAGCGCGGTGAAGGTTGGGATCGGTCCTGGCTCCATCTGTACTACTCGTATTGTTACCGGCGTAGGTGTACCGCAGATCACCGCCGTGGCTGACGCAGTTGAAGCGCTGGAAGGCACCGGTATTCCGGTTATCGCTGACGGCGGTATCCGCTTCTCCGGCGACATCGCGAAAGCCATCGCCGCAGGCGCAGCAGCTGTTATGGTTGGCGGTATGCTGGCAGGTACCGAAGAGTCTCCGGGCGAAATCGAACTGTACCAGGGCCGTGCGTTCAAATCTTACCGCGGCATGGGTTCTCTGGGCGCGATGTCCAAAGGCTCTTCTGACCGTTACTTCCAGACCGACAACGCTGCAGACAAACTGGTGCCGGAAGGTATCGAAGGTCGCGTAGCGTACAAAGGCCGTCTGAAAGAGATCGTTCATCAGCAGATGGGCGGCCTGCGTTCCTGCATGGGCCTGACCGGCTGTGGTACTATCGACTTGCTGCGCACCAAAGCAGAATTCGTACGTATCAGCGGCGCGGGCATCCAGGAAAGCCACGTTCACGACGTGACGATCACCAAAGAGTCCCCGAACTACCGTATGGGTTCTTAATCTTTATGCACCCGGCTTTATGCCGGGTGTTTTTGTTTTGTATCACTTGCCTCGGAATTAACGTCAATGACGGAAAACATTCATAAACATCGCATTCTGATCCTCGACTTCGGCTCTCAGTACACTCAGCTAGTGGCGCGCCGCGTCCGTGAGTTCGGCGTTTACTGCGAACTGTGGGCCTGGGATGTTACCGAAGCTCAAATTCGTGAGTTCAACCCAAGCGGCATCATCCTTTCCGGCGGCCCGGAAAGCACCACCGAAGCAAACAGCCCGCGTGCGCCTGAGTACGTGTTCGAAGCCGGCGTGCCGGTGTTCGGCGTTTGCTATGGCATGCAGACCATGGCCATGCAGCTGGGCGGCCACGTTGAAAGCTCTACCGAGCGTGAATTCGGCTACGCGCAGGTTGAAGTGAAAACCGACAGCGCGCTGGTTCGCGGCATCGAAGACTCCCTGAGCGCAGCCGGCCAGCCGCTGCTGGACGTCTGGATGAGCCACGGCGACAAAGTCACCGCCATCCCGTCTGACTTCGTGACCGTTGCCAGCACCGAAACCTGTCCGTTCGCCATTATGGCCAACGAAGAAAAACGCTTCTACGGCGTGCAGTTCCACCCGGAAGTGACCCACACCCGTCAGGGCCAGCGTCTGCTGGAGCGTTTTGTGCTGGAAATCTGCGGCTGTGAAGCGCTGTGGACCCCGGCAAAAATCATCGAAGATGCTATCGTTCGCATCCGCGAGCAGGTGGGTGACGACAAAGTTATCCTCGGCCTGTCCGGCGGCGTTGACTCCTCTGTGACCGCGATGCTGCTGCATCGCGCCATCGGCAAAAACCTGACCTGCGTGTTCGTGGACAATGGCCTGCTGCGCCTGAACGAAGCCCAGCAAGTGATGGACATGTTCGGTGACCACTTCGGCCTGAACATCGTTCACGTTGAAGGCGAAAACCGCTTCCTGACCGCGCTGGCGGGCGAAAACGACCCGGAAGCCAAGCGTAAGATCATCGGCCGCGTGTTCGTGGAAGTGTTCGACGAAGAAGCGCTGAAGCTGGAAGACGTTAAATGGCTGGCGCAGGGCACCATCTACCCTGACGTTATCGAGTCTGCGGCCTCCGCGACCGGGAAAGCACACGTCATCAAATCTCACCACAACGTGGGCGGCCTGCCGAAAGAGATGAAGATGGGCCTGGTTGAGCCGCTGCGCGAGCTGTTCAAAGACGAAGTGCGTAAGATCGGTCTCGAGCTGGGCCTGCCGTACGACATGCTTTACCGCCACCCGTTCCCAGGCCCAGGCCTTGGCGTTCGCGTGCTGGGCGAAGTGAAGAAAGAGTACTGCGACCTGCTGCGCCGCGCCGACGCTATCTTCATCGAAGAGCTGCACAAAGCCGACCTGTACAACAAAGTGAGCCAGGCGTTCACCGTGTTCCTGCCGGTCCGTTCCGTGGGCGTAATGGGCGATGGCCGCAAGTACGACTGGGTTGTTTCCCTGCGTGCGGTAGAAACCATCGACTTCATGACCGCGCACTGGGCGCACCTGCCGTATGACTTCCTCGGCCGCGTGTCCAACCGCATCATCAACGAAGTGAACGGCATCTCCCGCGTGGTTTACGATATCTCCGGCAAGCCGCCGGCGACGATTGAGTGGGAATAATCACTCTCTTAATTGACTAGATGTGCTGAAAGCCCGCGATTGCGGGCTTTTTTATATTTGTCTTCCCTTACTTATGCAGCTTCAACCCCTTTATCACCTTATCCACCATCTTCTTCGGGCCACGCATTGCCAGGCCGACCAGGTTCATGCTGTCGACATCTTCCGCTTTGAACACTTCCCGGTTGGCTGCGTCATGCCCGGTGGAAAACATGGCGTGCACGTATGGGATCAGGGTTAGCTCGCGCTCCAGGCCTTTACGGTGAGCGGTTTGCAGCCCTGCGAGATCGGATTCGAAAATCAGCATCGGCTGGCCGGACAAATTGCCGTATTCGCGGCCTTTCGCATCTATGTAGGGCGCGCCCATTATTTCCGGGGAGGCGGCTGCCACGCCGGTGCCGAGAAACGCCACCACGTTCAGGCGCTGCCAGGTAGGTAAATCGTCGCGTACGATAAAGGCAATTTTGGTATCAAACATCTGTCCTGCTTCTCCGTTCATCTTTCTGAGAAAGCATCATCGAAGATAACAGGGCGGTCAGTATAGAACGTTTGTGCAGCGGCGCTGATAGGCGACGGGGGAGAGGCGATAGGCGCGCTGGAACCAGCGTCCCATATGGCTTTGGTCGGCAAATCCGGTTTGTGTGGCGACCAGCGCAGGCTCTTTCCCCTGTGCCAGCAGCGAACGGGCAGTGCGCAGGCGGAGTCGCACCAGGTAAGCGTGGGGCGACTGGCCAAATGCCTGCTTAAACTGGCGGTTGAGCCGGAACCTGTCGATGCCGGAGTGCAGCGCGAGTTCGTCGAGGCCGATGTCCAGATGCATACGATCGTGAAGATAATTCCGGACTTCATGCATTTGCCGAAGCGCATCGTTTGAGGTGGAAGGCGGCCTGAGGCTGATGTGACGAGAAAGCAGGGCGATAAGGTGGTCGAGCGTCTGGTCGCGGGCGAGTCGCCCTTCGCGATGGTGAACGGCAAAAAACGCCTGCTGAATAGCAATGCTTAGCTGCGGGTCGTCCGCCAGGGTGTTATGGAAAGCGGCTTCCAGCGTTGCGATGTTGCCCAGCCCGCGGCGCTGCATGTGATCGCCCACCCAGGCTTGCGGCAGGTAGAGCATCGCGTAAGTAAAGCCTTCGGCTTCGGGAGCGTGGCCGTCGTGCACCGCGCCGGGTTCAATCAGAATGGCTCTTCCCGGATGGCTGGTGTGCGTGGTGCGGTGGCAGTTAAAGCGCTGGAGCCCCTGCTGCGTAACGCCGACAAGCACTTCATCATGATCGTGCGCGTCATAAGCGTGGCCGGAGAAATGGGCGTTAATACTCTCTAAACCGCTCTCTTCATCGCGGTTGATATCAACCCAGTCGCTGCTTGTTTTGTCGCGCGTTGTCATCAATCAGGCCTCGTTTTAAAACGAATTCGGTTTCCGAAAGAGGAGCAGGCTACTCGATGCCATAGAAAAGGAAGCTAAGCGCCGCTTTTATTGTATTTTCATGTTCAGCCGCGCTGCAGTGTTCTGCGCCCAGGACCCGTTCAGGGATGCTCGCGAGTTCATGAGTCATCACAATAAAATCTTCACCGGCCAGATGAATGGATGGGGTGAGTTTGTCCGTGCGTGGCCCTTTATAGTTTTCAGCAGGGAATAAAGGAATGACGACTCGGGTGTTTCTGCGCCCAATGATGTTGCTCTGAACATTCAATAAATACGGGTAAGCCGTTGGCTTTCCCGTATTTTTGTAGACGGTGAATTGCATGATTAGAACGTCCTGTAGGTGTCGGATAAAAGCCCGTTTTCTTCCGTGAGCTGGTTCAGATAGTCGATTGCGGCTTCGTTTTCTTTCTTCCAGCGAGCGGCTTCAATCTCCTTGATTTCGGCTTTTAGCGCTTTACGCAACGTTTGTGACAAGTTGATTCCTGCCGCTTTGGCTTCCTGAATCAGATCTGGCTCTAGTGTGACGGTGACGGTTTTTTTCACTCGTATACTTGCTGATGCAGGCATGGCTCCTCCTCAAGAACTGTGTTTTTGTATGTGTTAATAACGCATACAGTAGCACATATACTGTATGGCTAAAATATCACCAAATATCTTTGGTTAAAAATCGACTTCATGTCCGGGTTTCAAGCCCGCTATATAAATCCCGAGTGATCTGCTAAAACATCTGGCGATCCGACTCCGGCAAAAGTTAAACAAGACTGAGGTAACGAGCACCATGAATAAAGCAGATCATCTCCAGGCGGTCACGGCCAAAGCCCGGGCGATCATGGCCCGGCACAATATTGAGGCTCTGGTAGTGACCACCCCGGACAACTTTTGCCATGTCACAGGGTTTGCCAGTTTCTTTATGTACACCTTCCGCCATACCGGCGCGGCGCTGGCGGTCATTTTCCGGGATGAGAAGCTGCCTTCGTTGATCGTGATGAATGAGTTTGAGGCGGCTGGCCTGAAGTTTGATCTGGCGAACTATGAGCTGAAGACCTTCCCGGTTTGGGTAGATGTCGACGAGCCTTTTAACCCGCAGCGGGTGGTGAAAGAGCGGCCGATTGGCCCGCCGGTGGAGGCCGTTTTCACGCTGCTCAAGTCCACATTGGCGGATGCGGGCGTGCTGGATACAAACATCGCTATCGAGCTGAATGCGATGAGCAACGGCGGCAAGCAGACGCTGGATAAGGTGATCCCGAATCTACGGCTGGTGGACTCCACGGCAATCTTTAATGAGCTACGGATGGTCAAAAGCCCCTGGGAGATTACCTTCCTGCGTAAAAGTGCGCAGATCACCGAGTATGGCATCAGTGAAGCCTTTAAGGCGATTGGCGCGGGCTGCTCGGCCTGGGATCTCACCGCCGCCTACAAAGCTGCCGTGATGCAGTACCCGGAGACCAACCTGTCGCGCTTCCATTTGATCTCGGTGGGCGATGACTTTGCCCCCAAATTAATCCCGAGCCGCGAACCCGTTAAACCGGGGGATTTGATCAAATTTGACTGCGGCGTGGATGTCGCCGGGTACGGTGCGGATTTGGCGCGAACCGTGGTGTTCGGGCAGCCAACGGCCATGGCCGAGCGAATCTACCAAACCATTTTGCAGGGCCACGAGCATATGCTCAGCCTGATTGGCCCGGGCGTAAAGCTCAGCCATGTGTTTAACGACACGATGAGTAAAATCAAGGCCAATGGCTTGCCGCACTATAATCGCGGCCATTTAGGGCACGGCGATGGGCTGTTCTTAGGCCTGGAAGAGGCGCCGTTCGTGAGCGCTGCGGCAACCGAAACCTTTGAACCGGGCATGGTCTTTAGCGTGGAAACGCCTTACTACGGCATCGGCGTCGGGGCGATCATGCTGGAAGATATGTTGCTCATCACCGATGACGGCTATGAATTGTTTAGCCAGTTACCGAGGACGCTACAGCGTTTTGATTAAGCTTAATTCGGGGCATTAAGATGCCCCGTTAATCTCTTAATTAAGATATTGTTGTGAATTCGTGTTGTCAGCTTTGCTAAATTAAGTATCTTAATTTTGTAATGGTTGGATAGTACATTGCATTATTAAAAATAAAGGAACCTGCGAGATTAATTTGTACATAAAGGGATTGTAAATAATGCCCGATAATATCAGGCGGTTCCTTTAGGTGAAAATAACGGATTTTAGTATAAGCGGCTGACATCTACCATTTTTGCATGGGCGAGAGAATATTCAGCAGGCCTCAGTCTCATTCTTTGCTTAGCTAAATTCATTGCCTGCTGACTGGCGCCAGAAAAATCCTTCGGATTTTGCCCCTCGGAGATACCGCAGCCTTTTTGATAGTGAAAGTTGAATGTTTTGGGGATAACGCCAGAGTAATACTCATTTGAATACTCGGCGCTGCCTCCCTGCGCTTTGATAAAGCTGACAATATCATTCCCTATGTGGCTGCTGGGAGGGGAACACCGAACGTAGCTTTGTTTACCGTCGCCGCCAAAGACCGTTGCTTTAAGGCTGCTCATGCTGATGTTTTTAGCCGCTAAAGCATTCTTAATTTCTCTTAAATTTTGCTGCAGCCCGACTTCTGAATCAAAATGCGCGCAGAGAAGGTAATCATGCTGCTCTGATACGGCATAAAGCCCCAGGCAGGTTTGTATTGCCGGCATGGAAAGATCAAGCCCTTCTTTTTTGAACAGGCCATATTGGCCCTGTAATACGACGACTCTCATATAATCAATTTCCTTATTAGATGAAATATCCGCGCAAAGAATATAGCAATCTAAAAAGAATGACACGTAACCATTAGTGAGATATTTCTGTAAAACGCCAGATGCCGAATCAGAATAATTACAGTGCGATCGGGCGTAAATAACCTGTCCGACCTCAGCTAAAAAATGCCAGCTTCACCGCAAATATCGCCAGGAACAGGCCGGTGGCTTTCCCCAGCAGATAAACCATGCCCGGCCGCGAACGCACTTTCTCTGCAAGCGAAGTCGTCAGGAAGATCATTATCGAACAGTAGATAAAGGTCAGCGCGGCCGCCGTACCCGCCAGAATAGCGAACGTCGGGATCCCCAGGCTACGTGCGGGGTCGATAAACAACGGCAGGAACATCACGTAGAACAGAATGGGTTTGGGGTTCATCAGAGTAATGACCATGCCCTGCAAAAACGGCGTTCTTTTACCGGTCACCGGCGGCGGCGGGGCGCTGGTTTTCGCTTTCATCAGCAGCTGCACACCCATCCACAGCAGGTAAGCGGCACCCAGCCACTTGATGACCTGGAAAACATGCGGCGAGGATTCGAGCAGCGCCGCCACGCCCGCGATGGCCAGCCACAGCAGCACCTGGTCACCCAGAATAATCCCCATCAGGCAGAGATAGCCGCTGCGCGCGCCGCCTTTGCTGGCGCTGGTGATCAGGATCAGATTCCCGGGGCCGGGAATGATTAACAGCAGGATGAAAGAGACGACAAAGGTGCCGTAATGAATGATGCCGGGCATGCTCAGGTTTTCCTTACAGTGCTTAGTTCAGATGATGCATTCTTGCTTTTATGCGCCGTACTGGCTGGCTTTATGATGGGAAGGAAGGCCCGTAGGCGGCAACCGAAAAGCGTGATATGTTTTCCTTATCTATGAAGAATTTCGATTTGTCGAAAGCTGCTATTTCCAATAACTGACTGAAAATATGGCCGGAATAAAGCTAAATCAGCTGGAAATGCTGATAGCCGTAGTGGAAAACAATGGTTTCAGCGCCGCAGCCGCAGCATTGGGCTGTACTCAGTCGCGCATCAGCCATGCGATTGCCGAACTGGAACAACAGCTGAATGTGCGCCTGCTGCATCGCTCGCGCAGCGGCTGCGTGCCGACTGCCGCCTGCACGCAAATCCTCAAAGATGCGAAAAAAATCATGCAGCTGCTGGACGGTATTGAGCAGACGGCGGCGGAAGCGCCGCAGCTCGCCGGGCGCGTGCGGGTGGCCTGCTTCCGCAGCGCGACAGCGAACCTGTTGCCGCTTTACTTTGAAGCGCTGGCTACGGCGCTGCCCGATATTCATCTGGATATTGATGACAGCGCGACGGAATACCATCACCTCAACGACGCGGTGGTGTCCGGGCGGGCGGATATCGGCATTACCATTCAGGGCTACCCGGACTCGCTGCACGGCGTGCCGTACATCAGCGACCCTTACGTACTGATGCTGCCCCGCAGCTTCCGCCTGCGGCAGCCTTTTAGCTGGCAGCAGCTGGAGAACCTGCCGTTTATCCAGCCGAACGCCAACACCTTAAGCCCCGCCGTGGAGCGCTGCCGTGAGATGGGGCTGCGTAATGAGGTGGTGCATAAGCTGGCAAGCGACAGCGGGATAGTCGGGCTGGTGAATCAGGGCCTGGGGTTTTCCATTATGCCGTGGCTGTCGGTGCTGCCGGTGCCGGAGAATATGCGCATTCTGGATTTGCCCCAGCCGCTGCGCCGCCATTTATTCATCGTCACCCGCCCCGAGCTGCGCCATGACAAAGTGATCGCCACGCTGATTAATTTCCTGCGCGATAAGGCGCTGATCCGCACGACCAGCGTCTGGCGCTCGGGTATGCTGGCTTTCGATTACTGACCGGCTTCCAGCCACTGGCTGGTCAGGGATATGGCCTGAGTGTCAAAGTCGATGCGCATCCGCACCCCGAGCGGGAGCGTCAGCATCGGGTGCGTGTGGCAGCAGTCAAAATCAGAGACGAGGGGGATCTCGCGGCCATTCAGCACTTCCCTCAGGATGTGCAGCGGCGTTTTTCCGCTGCCCTGGTCGTCAAACAGCTCGTGTCTGCCGAGCACAATGGCGGCGATGCGGTCGAACACGCCGCACAGTAAAAGATGGGAAAACTCCCTCTCCAGCTCAGCCGCGCTTTGCAGGCTGTCCTCAATAAACAGAATATCTCCCCGGTTGATATCGGGCATGTATTCGCTGCCCCAGATGCCGTAAAGCGTATTCAGGTTGCCGCCAATGACGCGGCCTTCTACCTTGCCTGTGCCCTCGAAGCACCAGCTGCCCGGACGCAGAGTTTTCGCCCGGGATTGTGTTTCCCAGTCGAGCATTTCCTCGGTCCACGCTGCGGGCTGGCTCAGCGTGTACGGCAGTGCCTGAGGCCGGCTGAGAATATTGAGGAAATAGTCAAACGTGCTGTCGACCAGCGGAGGGAACTCACCCAAAGAAGCCACCACCGCCGGGCCATAAAAGGTAATCAGCCCAGTTCTTTGATAGATGCCCGCCAGGAGCGCGGTTACGTCCGAATAGCCGATGATGATTTTGGGATCTTTCATCAGCTGCGCGTAGTCGATATAAGGCAGCAGCGAGTTGCTGTTTAAGCCGCCGATGGCCGAAATAATGCAGCGCACGTTCGGGTCATGCAAAAGGGCATTAAACTCATCCGCCCGCTCGCGAATGGAGCCAGAACGCCAGTAATCCTTTTTGCCTGTCAGGCTGCCTTCCTGCAGACAGAACCCCTGCGACTCAATAAACGCTTTTGCCCTTTGGTAGCGCTGTGGGGCAAACGCGGTGGCCGCCGATGAGGGGGAAAACACGGCGATCGTGTCCCCCGCCGTTAATGGGCGGGCATAAATCTGCGGCATGGCGACTTCTCCCTGTGGGTCAGTTATCGGCTGGCGGTAGCCGGGAAAACAAACTCAAACTCTTCCTGTTCAAACTCATCGGGCGCTTCCCACAGGCTGCTGGCGACTTCAAAAATCTCGTCCGGCACGACCATCGAGAAGGTTTCGCCTTGTTCGGTATTGCGGCGCTGTACGCGCTCGCGGCGAACGCTTTTGGGCGCGTCGAGGACGTGTACGCAAAACGGAATGCCTTCTTCCTGCAGCTGGCGGAGCAGGGCTAACCTTGGGCCTTGCTGAATTAGGCCCAGCTCCAGCGCAATGCTGTTGGTGGCAAGCACCGTGCGGGCATAGCTCAGGATAAGCGCAATCAGCCGGTCTTTGCGTTCCACATACCAGGGCACAAAATTTCCGGCCGGACGGTCGGGGCTGTAGAGCCGCACGAACCACTCGTCCAGCGCGATGTGGGTAAACCCGTCGGTTTTGGCCAGGGCTTTAGCGTAGGTCGATTTACCCGCACCAACCGGGCCTTCAATAAAGTGTATTTGGTTCATCGGATAAGCTTTTTGTAGGAGGAATTATCAGGCGCGTTTTGTCGCGTACTTAACGATAGTAGCGCGAGAAATGGCTTTTAAATAGCTACCTTATTTGTTGTTTTTATAAGATATAACCATGTTTTTTACGAGGTTAATGGCTGGCGATTCCTGCCATAATTTTGAAATTTGTGAAGGATTTTTCTGCAATTCCCCTCTCCCTGCTAGGGAGAGGGGGGAAAAACAGAAGCGACGCTGTGGCTGAGTGAAACGTTGGACGAGAAGCGAGGCATGATTCTCAGTGGGAGAAGTTAAAAACCAACCAGCTACAGCGTTACAAGTCCACTTGCCGCCGCTTTCTGTGCCGCATCGCTAATGGGCTGATAATCATCCCGGTGCGTCACGCTAAAATCTTTTATCAGTAACGCCTCCCTTACTTCTTGCCACTCAGGCTCGCTCACCAGCCGTTTCAACGCGCGGCGCAGCTGCGCCAGTTCCACGGCTGAAGTTTGCGCCGAGGTGATCATCGGTAAACCCGGTGCCAGCGCCGTTGTGCCGATAGAAACCAGGCCCGCAACGCGTTCCGGTTCGTGATGAGCAACCAGCGCGAGAGTGACTGCATCAATGGCGGCAATATCGCTCGTTTCGGCCTGCACCTCCGCCAGCGACTGGCGGTGGCTGCCGCTAAAGGCGATGTCTGAGAAGAACTTCCCGTCTTTTTGCAGCGGGGCAACCAGGCTGCGAAAGCCGTGATAGCCGGACTGGGAATCGTCGCTGTTGCAGACGACGCGCTTGCCCCGGAAATCTGCCAGCGTTTTTCCCGCGTCGGCTTCACGCACAATCAGCTGGCTGCTGTAGTGAAACCCTTCGCAGCCTGCCGCCTGATAATGAAACGTACCGACGACGTGCACCTTAGGCAGCAGGGCGCGCAGGGGATAACCGCAGGTCTGGCTGAGCAGCAGCCGCGAGTCTTGCCAGTGGCTCAGGCGATCTTCGGGTTCGCTATACATCAAACTGTCGCCGTCCAGCCCTTCTTCGCTCAGTAGCAGGCGCAAGGTGGCTAACAGCGCTTCGGTATCCGGGTGATGCACGTCGTACATCGGCAGCGAGATAAGCTTACTCATGGGCTTTCTCCTGCGGCACCACGTCCTGCGCCAGGCGGCCGTCAGGGAAGAACGGGTTAATTTCCACCTGGATCGGTTTAATCAGATGCTCGCGCATCAGCTCGCCGTAACCGTTCACAAAGAAGCCCTGGTTCCGCTGCAGGTATTCCTCTTTATACGCGCGGTAAACGGTTGGCAGCCCGTACCACGGAATGCCGGGGAGATCGTGGTGCACGGAGTGATAGTTCAGATTCAAGAACAGCAGACGCCAGAACATGCCTGCTTCGTTAATCACCGTCCGGGCCTCGGGATCTTCCGCCGCGCGGTGTTCGAAGAAAGAGCGGACCTTGGTCATCGCCAGCATCGGCCAGGTGACGACCAGCAGGTAGTAAACCACCGAGAAATCATGCTTCACCAGCCAGCCGAGCACCGGGATAAGCAGCAGCAGATGTACCGTCCACATCGCCATCGCCGGGCGATTGCCGTTGCGGAAAGTTTCCCAGATATTGATCGCCGTCCAGCGCATGGTCAGCACCGGCGTCAGCAGCAGCCTACCTGGGAAGGTGTTACGCAGGCGCACCAGCAAGCGCTGAACGCCGCTAAAATGCTGCCAGCGGCGGCGGGTAAAGTAGTAACTTTCCGGGTCAGTTTCCGGCACGGTCAGATCTTCATCCTGGTGATGTTTCAGATGCAGATCGCGATAAGTGCCGTACGGATACCAGATAGAAAAAGGGATCAGCCCGAACAGCTGATTCAGGCGTGGGAAGCGCGTCGGGTGGCCGTGCAAAAGCTCATGCTGCAGCGACATATACCAGGTGGCTAACCAGATGAGCAGCAGCGTTGCCGGGAAGAGGCCAATGGTTTTCCACCACGCCACGGTGGCAAACCAGCCGCCGTAAATCGTGATAATCAGCAGCCAGGTGGGCAGTTCCGTGCGCCACAGCCACGAACGCCGCAGTTTACTGACAAATTCCCGTTGTTCTTCATGTAAATAGACCGACGCTCTGCCACTCATTTAACTTATCACTGCCCGCAATTAATCGTTGATTTGAGCAGAGAGTAAATCGTCGCCGCTAAAGCCCATAGGAATATAAATAGCTATGCTTAGAACATAAAATGCTTAAACAGAAAGAGAGAATAAAGGCAGAGGTGCGTAGCGGCATAACGACAGAAAAGG
This sequence comes from Enterobacter sp. TMH.L2, assembly GCF_050847315.1. Taxonomy (NCBI): domain Bacteria; kingdom Pseudomonadati; phylum Pseudomonadota; class Gammaproteobacteria; order Enterobacterales; family Enterobacteriaceae; genus Enterobacter; species Enterobacter sp. TMH.L2. The sequence goes on from NZ_CP193791.1 coordinate 1,126,469, forward strand.
GCGGCTTTTGGTCGCCCTTCAGGCTTTACATTGACTCAATGCCAACCCGCTGGCCGTAGGAGAGTTCCAGCGTGTTACCGTCTGGATCGGCAAAGAACACGAAGTAACCCACCGGGTCGCCAAGCTGCTCTGGTTCTCTGCGCAGCACACCTTCGGCTCTCGCTATTTCCGTCTTGCGATCAATTTCTTCTTTGGTTGCGCAGGCCACGCCCAGGTGACCAAAATTCCCCAGCGGCGTGTCGGTGTTGTTGTCTGCCTGCACCAGAACCAGCGCAAAAGGCCGGGTGCGATCGCTGAGCCAGGCCACCTTGCGTGCGTCCGGCAGGTTGGGTTCGCGCTGGTGAATCACTTTCATTGCGGTATAGCGGAGGTAGAAATCGACGCTTTTATCCAGATCCTTCACCATAAATGCGACGTGGGTAAAGCCGACATCAATCTGTTCCATAATCTGCCCATTCAGCTGTTTTTGATGGCGTGACTTTACAACCTCAAGTTAACTTCAGGTCAAGGCGAGGGGCCAGCAAACGGGGCGCTTGAGCATTTTTGAACAAGTGGTAGGAAATTAAAAGAGCGCGAGGGGGAACCGACGGACTAGCGGTTAGCGCTGTCCACCTGCTGGCTGCTTTGTTGGGTTTCTGCTTTTTTATCCTGATGGTGGTACCAGGCTCCGATGGAGGAATAAATAAAGCGACCAAAAAAGAACAGAAAACTGATGAGCAGAATAATGCGGGTCATGCGATTATTAAAACGGTTTCGTCTTTGCATAGTCGTAACCTGTGTCACGCAGGGGTCCTTAAGATTGGCCCGGCGATGCGGGCGACGGGGCTATTTAGTCACACAGAACCACTCAGGTCAATTATTCATCATGTAAAAACGGCCTGAATGAATGATTCATGGGCATTTCATTCATGAGGTGAATTTGTTGTGAACTAATATGAATCATATTCAGTCTGAATTTTACCTCAGCGGTGATTCATTGAACTGATACTGATATGCATCAATTATTCTTAATGTTGGCGAACTAAAATTTGTCCCCCGCAGTGACGGAAGATGGGCCGTAACGAACCGGAAAGGATATCCGGAAGATACCCGAAGAGGAACAGGGATTTTGGCGAAGATGTATGCAACTGGCTAGCTGGTATAAACAATCAAAAAGTAAATGGTGGGCACTGCCCCTGATTCTCCCCAGCCTGCTGCTGCCGCTGGTGGCAACGTTTAACGCGCAGACGGTACTGGATGGCGGGCGAGTTTTCCTGCTTTACATGTCGCTCCCGCTGCTAACCGCCTGCATCGTACTGTTCGGGCGCGCGGCTATTCCGGGCATTGTTCTGGCATTGCTGATTCGCTATCTGCCCTCAGAAGGCGTGTGGATTTCGTTGCTGGCCGTCCTGCACTTTATCGTGCCGATTACGGTCAGTTCGTGCTGCTATCGCTATTTTGTGTCGCGACGCAGCGCGGTGACCTTCGGCCTGATTCAGCTCACCGCTCAGCGTATGTTTTGGCTGGTGCTGGTTAACGCCGGGCTATTTCTGGTGTTCTACGAGATAGCGTTATTTTTAGGCTGGTACGATCGCAGTTTTTCTATTCTGTCCGCCACGCCGTGGAGCGCCAGGACATTAATTAATTTCCAGGCCGTGCTGGTGGGGGGATTAACCGGGCTGCCGTTCTTCTATTTTATTTTAAGAATGATAGTGCACCCGCGCTTTATCAAAAGCTTCTGGTCCCGCATGCGGGGACAGCGGCAGAAGGGCGTGACGCGAAGTGAAATGCTGCTCTGGGCCGCGCTCATTGGCCTGCTTATTTGGCTGCTGCTGTACCCGATTAGCCAAAACAAAACTATTTTTAATACCGATTACACGCTGACGCTTATTCTGCCCGTTATGCTGTGGGGGGCGATGCGTTTTGGCTTCTTGTTTATTACCAACGCCTGGACCGTGGTACTGATTATTCTCTGCGGCGGGTTCCATAATTACCTGCCGCCGGATATGGGCTTTCAGCTGCATTTGGCCATTGCGTCGTCCTGCTATGCGGTGTTTTCCATCACCATCTATTTAATGGCGGCGGTGACCACCCGACAGCGCTTCTTGCACTATAAAGCACGCCGCGTGGCGTTCATCGACCCGATGATGCAGATGCCGAATCTACGCGCGTTATCTCGCGACCTCGGGAACACGCCCTGGTCCGCGCTGGGATTTTTGTCGATTCCCGAGCTGGAGCTGCTGGGTCGAAACTACGGCGTTTTGCTGCGCATTCAATACAAACAGCAGCTGGCGGAATATTTGCGCGGCCAGCTGTCGCCCGGCGAGAGGGTGTACAACCTTTCCGGGCACGATCTCGCCCTGCGCCTCAATTATGAATCTCATCAGGCTAAAATTGAGTCTCTGTACGCCCATGCCCGACGGTTCCGCTTTATGTGGGACGGGATGCCGCTGCAGCCGCAAATCGGCATCAGCTATTGCTTTGTGCGCCACCCGGTGTCCCATCTCTACTTATTGCTCGGCGAGTTAAGCACCATGGCCGGGGTATCGCTCTCTACGCAACAGCCCGAAAGCCTGCAGCAAAAAGGCTCCAATCACATTCAGAATGCAGTCAAACGAAAAGTTGAAATGATGAACCGCCTCCAGCATGCGCTCGATCAGGACCTGTTTGTGCTGATGGCGCAGCGTATTGAAGGGTTACGGGGTGACGCCTACTACGAGGTGTTGTTGCGGATGCGCGACGATAAAGGCGAACTGCTGTCACCGGATATCTTTTTGCCCGTCGCCCATGAATTTGGGCTTTCATCCCGCATTGACCGCTGGGTGCTGAATGCCGCCCTGCAGTTTATGGATAAGCACCGCGACAGTTTGCCGGGCTGCAGGCTCGCCATTAACCTGACGCCCGCTTCGGTGTGTCAGGCCCAGCTTCCGGGGGATGTGCAGCATTTGCTGGCGAAGTACCGTATTGAGCCGTGGCAGCTGGTTTTTGAAGTGACAGAAAGTCACTCTTTAACCAACCTTGAACAGGCCAATGTAACGTTGAAGATGCTGCAGCGCATGGGTTGCCGGGTGGCCATCGACGACTTTGGCACAGGCTATGCCAGCTATGCGCGTCTGAAAGAGCTGAGCGCCGACATCCTTAAAATTGACGGCAGCTTTATCCGCAATATTTTAACCAGCAGCCTGGATTACCAGGTGGTGAGCTCGATATGCCAGCTGGCAAGAATGAAGAAGATGCAGGTTGTGGCGGAATATGTCGAAACGCAGGCGCTAAAAGATGCCGTCCGGGCGATGGGCATGGATTATGTTCAGGGATATTTGATTGGTCGCCCTCAGCCGCTGGAGAGCCTTGCAGAAGAACAAAGCCCCTCTGCGCCGGAAGACGCAAAGGGGCTAATGGAGTAAATCAGGCGGAGAGCGCCGCTTCGGCCTCTTCTTCGATGGTCAGCTTCCAGCCGGTCATGCTTTCCCAATACAGCTGTTCACGCTCCAAATCCAGCTGGACCAGCGTGTTCTGGCTGAACCAGTCGTGCGGGAAGCGCAGCGTCCAGTGGTTGTCGTCGGTTTCCAGCACCAGCGTCGGCGGGGTGGTTGTCGCCTGGCGCTGGTTATTCAGCAGCGTGGCCAGACGAATCAGCTGAATCAGCGGCAGGAACTGTTTCTTTTTAAACAGCGTGAAGCGCGGCAGATCGTCCAGCTTAATGGCCTTGCGGTGGTAGCGCACCAGGGAAGCCATCAGTACCTGCTGCTCCTGGTTGAAGCCCGGCAGGTTGCTGTTTTGCAGAATGTAGGCCGAGTGGCGGTGCATCCCGCTGTGGTTGATGCCCAGCCCGACTTCATGCAGCATCGCGGCCCACTTCAGCAGCGCGGCCATCTGCGGGTTAGCCAGCTTGTGGTTCTGTTTTTCCCACTGCTGGTACAGCAGTTCAACGGTTTCCAGTACCCGACGAGCCTGATCGCTGTCGATGTGGTACTGCTCCGCCAGGCTTTGCGCGGTGCGAATGCGAATATCCTGATGGCGGAAGCGGCCTTCCATTTCGTACAGCACGCCTTCGCGCAGCGCACCGTCAGACAGGCGCAGCTCGCGGATGGCGAGCGCATCAAACACGCCGCACAGAATGGCCAGCCCAGGCACAAACACCGCTTTACGCTCTTCGGACAGGCCCGGCAGGCTCAGGGCGTCGAAGGTTTTAAACTTCAGCACTTCCTGCTGGAGCATGTCCAGGCGTTCCGGGGTGATCATCCCGTCTTTTTCGCCCATCTCGATCAGCACTTCATGCGCCGCTTTAATGGAGCCAGAGGCGCCCATCGCGACTTTCCAGCCCTGCAGGCGATATTGCCAGGCAAGGGTTTCCAGTTTTTGGATAGCCGCCATGCGGGCGCGCTTGAAGTTTTCCGGGCTGATGACGCCGCCAGGGAAGAAGTTTTGTGCGAAGCTGACGCAGCCCATACGGCGACTTTCCACCAGCATTGGCTCAAAATCTTCGCCGATCACCAGCTCGGTGGAGCCCCCGCCGATATCAATCACCAGCTTGCGGCCTTTCTCCGGCTGAGTGTGTTCCACGCCCATAAAAATCAGACGGGCTTCTTCGTTCCCGGGAATGATTTCGATCGGGTAGGGGATCACTTTCTCCGCGCGTTTCAGAAACTCAGCGGCATTGGTGGCCTCGCGAAGCGAGTGGGTGCCCACAATGCACACGTTGTCTGCTGCAAATCCCTGCAGGCGTTCGGCAAACAGCGCCAGGCAGGAGAGCCCACGCTCCATGGCCTCCTCGCTTAATTTGTTATCGGGCCCGAGGCCATCCGCGAGGTGCACGCGCTGCTTCAGGCGGCCAATGATTTGCATGGCGCCATCCACCACACGGGCAATGACCATGTGGAAGCTGTTCGAGCCGAGGTCGACCGCAGCAAATTCCTGCGGCCGTGGAGCATGGTTTGATATCGGCATAATTTTATCTTCGCCTGAGAGCGTTAGTCAGGTTGTTCCAGAGTTTTAATATAATCGTAGATCGCCAGCTGCGAACGCACTTTCCGGCGGTTGCCGCGCGGCACATAGCGATTACTCAGTTCTTTGTCGATGATGCGCGCTTTCACCGTGTCGTTCAGCTGGATATCAATGATATCGAGCATACGCTGCTTCAGGCGCGGATCGAGGACCGGGACGGCCACTTCAATGCGGTAGTCGATGTTACGGGTCATCCAGTCGGCTGACGAGAGGAAGACTTTTTTATCGCCACCGTTTTCAAAAATATAGACCCGGTCGTGCTCGAGGTAGCGGTCAACGATACTCTGCACGCGGATATTATCGCTGATCCCGTCGAGTTCTGGAATCAGCGAACACATGCCGCGTATTAGCAGGTTCACCTTCACGCCCGCGCTGGAGGCCGCATAAAGTCTGTCCACCAGGCCTTTGTCTACCAGGTTATTCAGCTTCAGCGTGATCCCGGCAGGCTGCCCGTTCTGGGCATTTTTGATTTCGCGATCGACCAAATCGTACAGCAGGCGACGCGAGTTCTGCGGCGACACCAGCAGATAGTCGAAGGTCACCGGGCGGTACGGATTTTCGATAAAGTTGAACACGCGACGCACTTCGTTGGTGATGCGAGCATCGGCGGTTAACAGGGAATAGTCCGTGTAGAGACGGGCGGTTTTCTCGTTAAAGTTACCGGTCCCAATATGCGCATAACGCACAATCTCTTCGCCTTCCATGCGGGAAATAAGGAACAGCTTGGCGTGAATTTTCAGCCCCGGCGCGGAGAAGATAACGTGCACGCCCGCCTCGGTAAGGCGCTTCGCCCAGTGGATATTCGCTTCTTCGTCAAAACGTGCCTGCAGCTCGACCACCACGGTGACTTTCTTGCCGTTATGGGCGGCGTGGATCATGGCGTCAATAATGCGTGAGTCTTTCGCCACGCGGTAGATATTGATTTTAATCGCCAGCACGCTTGGATCGAAGGAGGCCTGGCGCAGCAGCTCAAGAACGTGTTCGAAGGTGTGGTACGGGTAGTAAAGCAGGACGTCACGCTCGCGGATGGCGTCGAACCCGTTACGGAATTTATCGAACCAGATATGGCGCAGGCGCGGCAGCGGCTTGTTCACCAGGTTAGCTTTCCCGACGTTCGGGAAGCCAATAAAGTCTTTAAAGTTGTGGTAGCGTCCGCCGGGAATGATCGAGTCGTAGTTGGAAATGGTCAGCTTGTCGCGCAGCATCTCCACCATCGCATCCGGCATATCGCGCTGATAAACAAAGCGCACCGGCTCGGCGGTCAGACGCTGTTTCAGGCTGGAGGACATCAGTTCCAGCAGGCTGGATTCCATTTCGGTAACCAGGTCGTACTCGGCGTCACGCGTCATCTTCATTGAATAGGCGTTGAGCGCGTCGTAATCGAAGAATCCTTTGAAGATCTCGTCCAGGCAGTAGCGCAGGATGTTATCCAGCAGGATCATCGGCTTGCGGCGACGTGGTGCTTCCGGCGGCAGGTTCACAAACCGCGGCACTTTGTCCGACGGGATCTCCAGCAGCGCGTAGCGAATGCTGTCCCCACGAATGATTTCGACCGCCAGGTAGGTGTAATCGTCCTTCAGGAACTGCACCAGGTCGGTATCGCGGTTGATCAAAATCGGCGTGATGTGCGGGCGAAGCTGATGCTTGAAGTAGCTGCGCAGCCAGCTTTGCTGATTTTCGGAAAGCTGACGTTCGTTAATCAGGAAGATTTGGTTGCGGGCCATCTCCAGCAGCAGCTCGTTATACAGGCTGTCAAATTCCTGATCGGCCTTCAGCACCCGAGCCTGAATCTTGTTCAGCAGGTGGCGCTGGTTGGAAGGAGAACCCTGTTCTTCACTGATTAAAATGCGGCGCTTCAGTTCGGCGAAACGCACTTTATAGAATTCATCGAGGTTATTGGAATAGATGCCGAGAAAACGCATCCTTTCAATCAACGGGTTGAGCTTGTCCGCCGCTTCCTGCAGAACGCGTTCGTTAAAAGACAACCAGCTCAGTTCTTTTTCGATATACAGCTTATCCTGACCCATTAGTCCTCACACTCCGTTTTCGTGGACGTGGCAATGCCGTCACCGTCACGTCAGTTATTATGGCGAGCTTTAGCGGAGAATGTCCAACTATGCAGATGAAACTCTCTCATCTGACCATGACAACTTTATGAGAGACAGACACAAAAAAAGGGCCTAAGCCCTTTTTAGTTAAATTATTCTGCTGCATGTCCCTGCGGGGGCAGCTGCACGCCATCAAGCCAGGCGGCGTTTTGGCGCATTTTTAGTCGATCGTCGAGGAACCAACTGACGACCAGCGGGTAAATCGCGTGTTCCTGGTGCTGAACGCGGGCGGTGATTTCGTCCTCATCATCCCCTTCAAATACCGGCACTTTGGCCTGCAAAATGACCGGGCCGCCGTCCAGTTCGTCAGTGACAAAATGCACGGAAGTGCCGTGCTCTTCATCGCCGTTTTCCAGCACCTGGCGGTGGGTATGCAGACCGGGATATTTCGGCAGCAGGGAAGGGTGAATGTTGAGTAAACGACCGCTGTAGCGCGCCACAAAGGCCGGGCTGAGAATGCGCATATAACCCGCCAGCACCACGACGTCCGGCGCGTAGGCGTCAATCTCCTGCATCAGCTGGCGATCGAACGCCTCCCGGCTGGCAAACTCGCTTGCCGTCAGCGCGTGGGTCGGGATCCCGGCTTCGCGGGCTCGCTCAAGGCCGAACGCGTCGGCCTTATTGCTGAACACCGCGCTGATGGTGCCGTTAATCTTCCTCTGCTGGCAGGCGTCAATGATCGCCTGCAGATTGCTTCCGTTACCGGAAATCAGCACCACAATGTGTTTCATTACTCAATAACCACGCGCTCTTCGGAATCAGATGCCTTGATGATACCGATTTTCCACGCCTTTTCACCTTTGGCCTGCATCAGCGCAACGGCTTTATCCGCTTCTGCCGCCGGCAGCGCAATGACCATGCCCACGCCGCAGTTAAAGGTGCGGTACATTTCGTGACGGCTGATGTTGCCGGCCTGCTGCAGCCAGTTGAAGACGGCTGGCCACTGCCAGGAAGATTCGGTGATAACGGCCTGGGTGTTGTCCGGCAGTACGCGCGGAATATTTTCCCAGAAGCCGCCGCCGGTCAGGTGGGCGATGGCGTGAACATCCACGTTTTCAATCAGCTCAAGGATATTTTTCACGTAAATGCGGGTTGGCTCGAGCAGGTGATCCGCCAGAGGTTTCCCTGCCAGTTCGGTGGTCAGCGGGTCGGTGCCGCTCACTTCCAGCACTTTGCGCACCAGCGAGTAGCCGTTGGAGTGCAGGCCGCTTGAACCCAATGCAATCAGGACATCGCCATCGGCAACTTTAGACCCGTCGATGATTTCAGACTTCTCAACTACGCCTACGCAGAACCCGGCCACGTCGTAGTCTTCCCCGTGGTACATGCCTGGCATCTCAGCGGTTTCACCGCCAACCAGCGAGCAGCCTGACTGCAGGCAGCCTTCGGCGATGCCGGTGATAACGCTGGCGGCAGTATCCACGTCCAGCTTGCCGGTGGCGTAGTAGTCGAGGAAGAACAGCGGCTCGGCGCCCTGAACCACCAGGTCGTTCACGCACATGGCGACCAGGTCAATGCCGATCGCGTCGTGGCGTTTTAAATCCATGGCCAGACGCAGCTTGGTCCCCACACCGTCGGTGCCGGAAACCAGAATCGGTTCGCGATATTTCTGAGGCAACGCGCACAGCGCACCGAAACCGCCCAGGCCACCCATCACTTCCGGGCGGCGGGTCTTTTTCACTACGCCTTTAATTCTGTCGACCAGAGCGTTACCAGCATCAATATCTACACCGGCATCTTTATAGCTGAGAGAGGTTTTATCGGTCACTGCTCGTTCCCCACGGGTGGTATATAAGAAAAACGCGGCAATTCTAACAGTGGAGGCAAACGTTTGCGAGCCTCTTGTCATCGGCAAGAAAAGAATTCCTGAGATAGACTCAATCCAGTCCGGTTGATCTCGATCATCCCATTAGCTGTAGCGCAGCGGCAAAAAAGCGGTATAATCCGGCGATTTTTTTTGTGGTAGCCAACTATCTCGGGGGAGAAAGAGTATGAAGATCGTGGAAGTGAAACACCCACTCGTCAAACACAAGCTGGGCCTGATGCGCGAGCAAGACATCAGCACCAAGCGCTTTCGTGAACTCGCCTCTGAAGTAGGCAGCCTGCTTACTTATGAAGCCACTGCGGACCTGGAAACCGAGAAAGTCACCATCGAAGGCTGGAACGGCCCGGTGGAAGTCGACCAGATCAAAGGCAAAAAAATTACCGTTGTGCCAATTCTGCGTGCTGGCCTTGGCATGATGGAAGGCGTTCTGGAAAACGTACCCAGCGCGCGTATCAGCGTCGTTGGCGTTTACCGCGATGAAGAAACCCTGCAGCCGGTGCCTTACTTCCAGAAGCTGGTTTCTAATATAGAAGAACGTATGGCGCTGGTGGTTGACCCGATGCTGGCGACCGGCGGTTCTATGATTGCCACCATCGACCTGCTGAAAAAAGCGGGTTGTACCAGCATTAAGGTACTGGTGCTGGTTGCAGCGCCGGAAGGCATCGCCGCGCTGGAAAAAGCGCACCCGGACGTGGAGTTGTACACCGCTTCTATCGATCAGGGCCTCAACGAGCACGGGTACATTATTCCTGGCCTCGGTGATGCGGGCGATAAGATATTCGGAACAAAATAAGATTCATCAGCCGACTTTGAAAGTCGGCTTTTTTTTGATTGAAGCAAACACCGTTCGTTAAAAATAACACTTAGAGGAAAACAACATGACCCGCCGCGCCATTGGGGTAAGTGAACGCCCGCCCTTACTGCAAACGATTCCGTTGAGCCTGCAGCATCTGTTCGCCATGTTCGGCGCAACCGTGCTGGTGCCGATCCTGTTCCACATCAACCCGGCTACGGTGCTGCTGTTTAACGGCATTGGCACCTTGCTTTATCTGTTCATCTGTAAAGGCAAAATCCCGGCGTATCTGGGGTCCAGCTTCGCGTTTATCTCTCCGGTATTGCTGCTGCTGCCGCTGGGGTATGAAGTAGCCCTCGGCGGATTTATCATGTGCGGCGTGCTGTTCTGCATCGTGGCGCTGATTGTGAAAAAAGCCGGTACCGGCTGGCTGGACGTGATGTTCCCTCCGGCGGCGATGGGTGCGATTGTTGCGGTTATCGGTCTTGAGCTGGCGGGCGTGGCGGCTAACATGGCCGGACTGTTGCCTGCGGATGGCGCATCCCCGGATTCCACCACCATTATTATCTCGCTGGTGACGCTGGCGGTCACGGTGTTTGGTTCCGTGCTGTTCCGTGGTTTTATGGCCATTATCCCGATTCTCATCGGCGTGCTGGCGGGTTACGCGCTCTCCTTCGCCATGGGCGTGGTAGACGTGACGCCCATCCTCGAAGCGCACTGGTTCGCGCTGCCAACCTTCTATACGCCTCGCTTTGAATGGTTCGCTATCTTCACCATTCTGCCTGCGGCGCTGGTGGTTATTGCCGAACACGTGGGCCACCTTGTGGTGACCGCGAATATCGTGAAAAAAGACCTGATTCGCGACCCGGGCCTGCACCGTTCGATGTTTGCCAACGGCATTTCAACCGTGTTCTCCGGCTTCTTCGGCTCCACGCCAAACACCACCTACGGTGAGAACATCGGCGTCATGGCGATCACCCGCGTGTACTCGACCTGGGTTATCGGCGGTGCGGCAATTATCGCCATTCTGCTTTCCTGTGTCGGCAAACTGGCGGCGGCGATTCAAATCATTCCGGTGCCGGTGATGGGCGGTGTTTCTCTGTTGCTGTACGGAGTGATCGGCGCCTCCGGTATTCGCGTGCTGATCGAATCCAAAGTGGATTACAGCAAAGCGCAAAACCTGATCCTGACCTCCGTGATCCTGATCATCGGGGTGAGCGGGGCGAAGGTGCACATTGGTGCGGCAGAGCTGAAAGGCATGGCGCTGGCGACCATCGTCGGCGTAGGCCTGAGTCTTATTTTCAAACTTATCAGCATACTGCGCCCGGAAGAAGTCGTGCTTGACGCGAAAGACAACGACGCGCAGGCCTGATCGTTTCCTCGCCGGGCGGATCCTCGCCCGGTTCTAAACCTCAGCCATTCTGTGTTAGACTCGTTTCGATTTTCTGCCTGTTATGGTTGAGGTACTTCTGAATACGCCGGCACAGCTCTCACTGCCACTCTATCTTCCCGACGACGAAACCTTTGCGAGTTTCTGGCCGGGTGACAACCCTTCTTTATTAGCCGCCCTGCAGGCGGTACTCCGTCAGGATCACAGCGGGTACATCTATTTCTGGTCGCGTGAAGGCGGCGGGCGCAGCCATTTGCTGCATGCGGCCTGCGCAGAGCTTTCCCAGCGCGGTGAAGCCGTGGGCTATGTGCCGCTGGATAAGCGCACCTGGTTTGTGCCGGAAGTGCTCGACGGGATGGAGCAGCTGTCGCTGGTTTGCATCGACAATATCGAATGCGTGGCCGGGGACGAGCCGTGGGAAATGGCGATCTTCAATCTTTATAATCGCATTCTGGAATCCGGGAAAACGCGCCTGCTGATCACAGGTGACAGGCCGCCTCGTCAGCTCAATCTGCAGTTGCCTGACCTGGCTTCCCGCCTCGATTGGGGGCAAATCTACAAGCTGCAGCCGCTTTCCGATGACGACAAGCTGCAGGCGCTGCAGCTGCGCTCCCGGTTGCGGGGGTTTGAGCTGCCGGAAGACGTGGGGCGTTTCCTGTTAAAACGCCTCGATCGCGAAATGCGAACCCTGTTTATGACGCTCGATCAGCTCGATCACGCCTCGATTACCGCCCAGCGCAAACTCACTATTCCGTTCGTCAAAGAGATCCTCAGCCTATAGTTTTCCCCGTCCGCCGACGGGGAATGTCTCGTTATACCTGGCGTAATCTTTCTGCCGCAGCGTCCAGCGTCGCTTCCTGCTTGGCAAAGCACAGGCGAATCAGCTTGTGCGGGAAAGCATCCGCGCAGAACACCGACAGCGGGATCGCCGCCACGCCCACTTCTTTGGTCAGCCACTGGCAGAAACTCACGTCGTCGAGATCGGAGATTTCGCTGTAGTCGGCCAGCAGGAAGTAAGTCCCTTCGCAGGGCAGAATTTCAAACCGGCTGTCCGCCAGCGCTTCAACAAAGCGGTCGCGGCGCGCGCGGTAAAACTCCGGCAGTTCACGATAATGTTCCGGTTCGGCACGCAGCATGTCGGCAATCGCAAGCTGCGCCGGGGTATTCACCGCGAACGTCAGGTACTGGTGAACTTTACGCAGCTCCGCACTGATGGCCGCCGGTGCCACGCAGTAGCCCACTTTCCAGCCCGTCATATGGAACGTTTTGCCGAAAGAGGACACAGAGATAGCGCGCTCGCGCAGCTGCGGGTGGGCCAGCACGCTGGCGTGGCCTTCTTCGTCGAAGCAGATATGCTCGTACACTTCGTCGCTCAGCACGTAGACTTCGTGCTGCGCAATGGCCTGCCACAGCGCGGCAAAATCACTTTTGCGCCAGACGGTAGCGGAGGGGTTGTGCGGCGTGTTAAGAATGACGAGGCGAGTTTTGTCGCTCAGCAGGGCAGCAAATTCTTGCCAGTCGACGCGGAAGTGCGGCGGCTGGAGAGCAATACGTTTCAGAATGCCGCCGGAAAGCGTCACGGCTGGGGCATAGCTGTCATAGCTTGGGTCAAAGCAAATCACTTCATCGCCCGGACGAACCAGCGCGGTGATGGCGGCATAAAGCGCTTCGGTGGCGCCAGCGGTGACCGTAATATCAGTATTGGCATCCGGCTTGTGGCCGTACAGCGCTTCGGTTTTCTCGGCGATGGCTTCGCGCAGGTCTGGAACGCCGGTCATCGGTGCATACTGGTTTGCGCCCTGGCTGACGTGAAACGCCAGGCGTTCCTGCAGGTAGCGCGGGCCGTCAAAATCCGGGAATCCCTGGGAAAGGTTAATCGCATTGTGCTGCTGCGCGAGGGCGCTCATTTGCGTGAAAATAGTGGTGCCGAGCGCCGGCAGTTTGCTTTCTGGAATCAAAGGGGAGTGGCTCATTATTCTTCGACCTTAACGTGGTGCGTGTGTTTCCCTGTGTTGCCGGGACTATAACACGATGTTAAGATTTAGCAATCAAGACGCTTAGACGTCTAAATAATAATGACCTCAGTTGCCAACATAACGCAGCGTTAACGGCTGGAGAGATGATGATTCGCGCCATTGTTACCGATATTGAAGGCACCACCAGCGACATTCGCTTTGTGCACAACATCCTGTTCCCGTATGCCCGCGAACGCCTCGCGGGTTTTGTTCGCGAGCAGCAAAATGAAATAGCCCCAATACTCAACGACCTGCGGGCGGAAATTAATGAACCGCAGGCGGATATTGAACGGCTGATTGAGACGTTGTTTAGCTTCATGGATGTAGATCGTAAATCTACCGCGCTAAAAGCGCTGCAGGGCCTTATCTGGCGGGATGGCTACGTGAATGGAGACTTCACCGGCCATCTCTATGATGACGTTCTGCCCGCGCTCAAGGCCTGGAAACAGCAGGGCATTGCCCTGTATGTCTATTCATCCGGCTCGGTGGCGGCGCAGAAGCTGCTTTTTGGCTACAGCGACGCCGGGAATATTACTGAGTTGTTCAGCGGCTATTTTGATACCCACGTGGGGGCCAAGCGTGAAGCGCAGTCCTACCGCAACATCGCGGCGGAGATGGACGTGGCACCTGAGTCGCTGCTGTTCTTGTCAGATATTCACCAGGAGCTGGATGCCGCACGGGAAGCCGGTTGGCAAACCGTGCAGCTTATTCGCGGCGAGGCGGATGACGTCAGCCACCATCGCCAGGTAAACCGTTTCGACCACATTAATCTGGAGTCGTTTTCTTCATGAGCGCATTGACCATTTTTACCGATACCGAAGCAAAGGAGCCGGTATGGCACAGCACGGACGCGCAAGAAATTCGCGAGCAGTTGAACGCCAAAGACGTGCGTTTTGAACGCTGGGAAGCGAACCAGGATTTAGGCAACGACCCAACGCCGGAAACGGTGATCCACGCTTATCAGCATGCTATCGACAAGCTGGTGGCGGAGAAGGGCTATCAGAGTTGGGATGTGATCAGCCTGCGGGCGGACAACCCGCAGAAAGACGTGCTGCGGACTAAATTCCTGTCTGAACATACCCACGGCGAAGATGAAGTACGTTTCTTCGTCGAAGGCGCAGGGCTGTTCTGCCTGCATCTGGACGACAAGGTGTATCAGATCCTCTGCGAGAAGAACGACCTGATTTCCGTCCCGGCGGGAACACCGCACTGGTTTGATATGGGGTCCGAGCCGCATTTCACCGCGATTCGTATTTTTGATAACCCGGAAGGCTGGGTGGCGCACTTTACCGGCGATGCGATTGCGGATGCTTATCCACGCTTGCCGTAGGCTGTGATTGACCCTCTCCTGGTAAAGGAGAGGGGGAAAATTGTGAATCTGTAGTGCGTTCTATTCCTTCTCCCCTTTGGGGAGAAGGTCAGAATGAGGGGCATTATTTCTTCGGTAAAAATACCCCATCCCGAACCTGTTCCGGCGTCACCACGCCCGTATCCAAAATCCAGCCGCTAATCAACTCTGCCGGGGTAACGTCAAACGCCGGGTTATACACGCTTGCGTTGTCTGGCGCCCACTGCACGCTGCCAAAGCTGCCCGCCACGCCGGTCACTTCACTGGCGGCACGTTGCTCAATCGGAATGGCTTCGCCGTTCGGACAGTTTCTGTCGAGCGTGGTATGAGGCGCGGCAACGTAGAATGGAATGCCGTGGTAATGCGCCAGCACGGCCAGGCTGTAGGTGCCGATCTTATTGGCCACGTCACCGTTCGCGGCGATGCGGTCCGCGCCCACCCAGATGGCGTCCACCTGCTTTTTCGCCATCAGGCTGGCGGCCATGGAATCGCAAATCAGCTGGTAAGGAATGCCCAGTTCACCCAGTTCCCAAGCCGTCAGCCTGCCGCCCTGCAGCAGCGGGCGGGTTTCGTCCACCCAAACGCTGGCGACGTTCCCTTCGTTAAATGCCCGCTGAATAACGCCCAGCGCGGTGCCGACGCCTGCGGTAGCCAGCCCGCCGGTATTGCAGTGGGTCAGCAGGCGGCTACCGGGTTTAACCAGCGCCGCGCCCGCCTGGGCGATGTTATCGCACAGCACTTTATCTTCCGCCACCAGCCGCAGCGCCTCTTCTTCGAGTGCAGCCACAACATTTTCCTGAGCCAGCGCCTGCTTCATGCGGTCGAGGTTATTCATCAGGTTTACCGCCGTCGGGCGGGACGCCCGCAGGGTTTCCAGGGCTTCAGCGAGCTGAGCTTTTGTCAGCCCTTGCTCCGCCAACAGCGCCAGCAGCAGGCTGGCGGAAAGGCCGATGAGCGGCGCGCCGCGTACGCTGAGGGCGTGAATATGCGCGACCAGCTGTGACACGGTGTGCGCCGGGAGCCAGTTTTTCTGCTGCGGCAGCGCCTGCTGATCAAGGATCCAAAGGTGGTTATCACGCACTTCAAGGCTGGTGGTTTTTAAATTATGCATTCGTGTTAATTCCATGTTGCGTTGTTGCGGTATATTGTGCCAACATGACTTCCAGATGTATAGACGTCCAAACGTCTTAATTGACTTTATTTTCTGAGAGGATCGCCATGTCGCAATACCGCACTTTTACCGCCGCTGACGCAGTGGCCTATGCTCAACAGTTTGGCGGGCTGCAGACGCCGTCTGAGCTGGTGGAGGCGCAGGAAGTGGGCGACGGCAACCTCAATCTGGTGTTTAAAATCTTTGATACTCAGGGCGTCAGCCGGACTATCGTGAAGCAGGCGCTGCCGTATGTGCGCTGCGTGGGCGAGTCCTGGCCGCTGACGCTGGATCGCGCTCGCCTTGAGGCACAAACCCTGGTGGAGCACTACCAGCACAGCCCGGAACACACGGTCAACGTGGTGCATTACGACCCAGCGTTGGCGGTGATGGTGATGGAAGATCTCTCCAGCCATCGCATCTGGCGCGGCGAGTTGGTGAAGGGCGTTTATTATCCTCAGGCGGCCAGCCAGCTTGGTGAGTATCTGGCAAAAGCGCTGTTCCACACGTCAGATTTTTATCTGCATCCGCACGATAAGAAGGCGCTGGTTGCCCGCTTTATCAACCCGGAAATGTGCGAAATCACCGAAGATCTGTTCTTTAACGATCCGTATCAGATCCACGAGCGAAATAACTACCCGGCCGCGCTGGAACAACAGGTTGCCGCGCTGCGAAGCGACAGCGACCTAAAGTTGGCCGTGGCGTTACTGAAGCATAAATTCTTTTCCAGCGCGGAAGCGCTGCTGCACGGCGATATCCACAGCGGGTCGATTTTCGTTGCGGAAGGTAGCCTGAAAGCGATCGACGCTGAATTTGGTTACGTGGGCCCGGCCGGGTTTGATCTTGGGACCGCCATCGGCAACCTGCTGCTGAACTACTGCGCGCTGCCGGGGCATTTTGGTCCACGGGATGCAGCCAGCCAGCGTGAACAGCGCCTGAAGGATATTCAGGAACTGTGGCTGAGCTTCTCAGAGCGCTTTACGGCGCTTGCCCGCGAGAAAACACGCGACTCGGCGCTGGCAACGGAAGGCTACGTTGAGCACTACCTACAAAAAGTGTGGGTTGATGCGGTAGGCTTCTGCGGCACCGAACTGATTCGCCGCTCGGTTGGTTTGTCGCACGTTGCCGATCTGGAAAGTATTGAGGATGAGGCGGCGCGCCTGGCCTGCGTCAGCCACGCTATTGAGCTGGGCAAGTTTTTGATTCTGATCGCCGGGCAGGTGAATTCGGTGGATGAGTTTATTGCGAGGGTTCGGCAGAAGGGGTGAGTTTCTCTGCCTCAAAATTTATTTCAACCGTTAATCTCTTCTATGAGGGTCTGGCGAAAGATTCCGTTCACCTCAAGCACAAATTTACATGCAGCCACCGCACCGGTGAACGTGTCAGGGAGATAACGCCATCTCCCAACCCTGGTGCCCGGCGAGCTCATCGCCGCTGAAGCGGTAAACCCACCGGCTATCACCCAAATATTCGGGGTCGTTCGCGATTCGTTCCCGACGATCGCTCTCTTTCGTTGTTCCCGACAGCTCAACCCCGCCTGAGTTGGGTCATCACCGGAGGCTGAGAGCGTCGGGAACGCATCTCAGGCGACCCAGGACTGGGAGATAAAACGGAGGTCTGCCGCTTCAGCGGTCGATTTATTTGGCCGGGAGCCCGGGTTCTCAGGGGAGTGACGGTGACTCCCCTGAGACGTTCACCTATGCCGGGTTACCTATAAAACAGGACTGGAAGTGAACGGAATTTCATCCATATCTGCATAAAAATTATCAATGGCAAAGAAATTGCCTCTTTAAGCAAACTACCCCAAATACTCAATAATCGACAACCCGCCGTTATAATCCGTGCTGTACACAATCCCCTGAGCGTCGACAAAGACATCACAGGACTGGATCACCTGCGGGCGGCCAGGACGAGTATCCATCATCTTTTCCGGGGCGGCAGGCACCAACGCACCTGTTTCTACCGGGCGGTACGGGTTGGAAATATCGTAGGCTCGCACGCCAGCGTTCTGATACGTCGCGAAAATTAGCGTATCGCTGATAAAGCTACCTGGGCGGTTTTCGTGCAGATTATGCGGGCCGAAATGCGCGCCTTTCGCCACATAATCAATCTCATCCGGCTGCGGGAACGTGGAGATGCTGACCGGGTTCGACGGGTCGCGAATATCGAACAGCCAAATCAGCTTCTCGCCGTCCTCCTGATTGTCCAGTACCGCTTCGTCGAGTACTACCAACAAATCGCGATTCGGCAGCGGCAGCGCCGTATGGGTGCCGCCGCCAAACGGCGGGCTCCAGTTACGGTGGCTGATGAGCTGCGGCTGAGCGCGATCGGAAACGTCCAGCAGCGTCAGGCCGCCGTCGCGCCAGCTGGCATACGCCGTGTCGCCGCTGATAATCGCGTGGTGTAGCGCATAGCGTTTGCCTTCCGGCCAGGTGGGCTGCTCGCCTGCTGCAGTGTTCATGCCCGGCAGCCACCAGTTGCCTGCCACCTGCGGATTGCGCGGGTCGGCGAGGTCGATAGTCAGGAAGATATAATCGCTAAACCCATCGATCAGCGCGGAAACATATGCCCAGCGGCCGCCCACATACCAGCAGCGGTGGATGCCGATGCCGCTCAGCGACAGGAAGCTGATTTCTTTGGGTTTATCCGGCGTGGAGATATCAAAAATGCGTAATCCGGCGCTCCAGCCTTTGTCCTGCACGTCGCGAACCGTTTCGCCAACCGATTTGGTGTAGTAAACCTTCTCATCGGCGAAGCGCACGTCGGCAAACAGATCCCGGGCGTTAATCACCAGCAGCAGGTCGTCGTGCGCCTGCAGGTGAATATTCCAGGTACCCGGCGGCGCGGGCACGAAGCCCGCCGCTTTCGGGTTTTTAGGATTGCGGACGTCCACAATCGAAAAGCCCTGCGACACCATATGGCCGATATAAGCATAGCCCCGGTGCACCATTAGCTGCACGCCGTCCGGTTTTCCTCCCTGATCGCTATGGCCGATCAGCCGCATATTGCGGCTGTATTCGGGTTGTGGCAGTGCCATTGCGGAACTCCTTATTTATTTTTCGCTTCGAGCGTGGCGAACCACGGCGCGATAAAGTCGTCGGTCTGGCCCCAGCCTGGAATGATTTTGCCCAACGAAGTGACGTTGACCGGGCCAGGCTGGCTGGCTAGCAGAGCCTGCGGAATGGCTGCGGCTTTAAAGTCGTAGGTCGCAGGCGTTTGTTCCCCGGCGATCTTGTAGGCCACCAGGCGCACGTTGGTGGCACCGATCAGCTTCGGATCGACCGCCACGCTGACTTTCCACGGGCTGTTGGCTTCGCGCATCAGCTGAATGTCCTGGTTGGAAACGTCTATGCTATAGAGCTTAATTTCGGTACGGCCGTTTTCCTGCAGCGCTTTATAGGCGCCCTGGCTGAAGGCATCCCAGGTGCCCCAGATGGCGTCGATTTTGCCTTTCGGGTACTTCGCCAGCACTGCGCCCACTTTGTTGGCGGTGTCGCCCTGCACGTCGGAAGAAACCGCGCCGATGGACTCCAGCTCTTTAATGCCCGGGTTGGCTTTGAGCAGTTCCTGATAGGCCGCCTGGCGGCGTTCCATCGGTGGGAAACCGGCCACCCACAGCTTGATGATGTTGGCTTTGCCGTTGAAGTCTTTGACCAGCTGGCCGAAGGAGAGGCTGGTCAGCGAGGCGTCGTCCTGCTGGGTGACGGTCACGCCGGGAATGGTGCCGTTTACGGCGGTATCAAAGACCGACACCGCAATGCCTGCGGCTACGGCTTTTTTCACCAGTTCGGTGGAGTAAGGATCGCGACCCTGAGAAAGAATAATCCCGTCATACTTCTGGCTGATCGCCTGGTTCACAAAGTCCTGGAAGCGGGCGTCGTCGCCGTTGCTCAGGAACGTGCTGACCTTGAAGCCCAGCTTTTTAGCCTGTTGAACCGCACCTGCGACAAACTGCGTGGTGTTGTCGTCGGAGCCCAGGTTGCGGATCACGGCGATGCGGATTGGACCGTCGTGGGCGGCGATTTTTTCCGGCACCGGCGATGCCGTAGCGGCGTGGCCCGGCAGAGCGGCAAGCAGGCTAAGCGCCAGCAGCGAAGTTGTCAGTTTTTTCATGGTCGTTACCCTGTGTGAAGTTGTTGTTTTAGCGTCGTTGTATGTAAGTAATTGCCAGTGCGGCAGCCAGCACCAGGCCTTTAATAATGTCCATCGCGTAATAGGGCACGGAGAGCATCACCAGCCCGTTTTGCAGCACGCCCAGAATCACCGCGCCTACCAGCGTGCCGAGCGCGTTAGGTTTACCGGAACCTGCCAGAGAGAAACCAATCCAGGCGGCAGCCACGGCATCCATCAGGTAGCCGCCACCGGCGTTAACCTGTGAAGAGCCAATACGTGAGGCCAGCAGGATGCCGCCCAAACCTGCCAGCAGCGAGGCCAGCACGTAGGCCGCCACGCGGTAACGGGTGGTGCGAATGCCGGACAGGCGAGCCGCCTCCGGGTTGCCGCCGATGGCGTACATCCGGCGGCCATGTTTGGTCAGAGAGAGCGCGAGCTGTGCGACCAGCGTGACCACCAGCATGATGATGACGATGGTCGGCACCTGCCCGAGCAGGCCAAAGGCGGCGGGAATCGTCCCTTCCGCCATGTCGCCGCTCGGTAGCACCATGTTTTCGGTGATCGAGCCGCCATAGCTGTAGGTCATTGCCACGCCCTGAATCACAAACAGGCTGGCAAGCGTGGCAAGCATGTCGGGAATTTTGAGCACCACGATCAGGAAGGCATTGAATAACCCGACCAGCGTGCACAGCACCAGGGTGATAAGAATCGCTTCGGTGGTGCCGAAGCCGTGCCAGACGAACAGCGAAATCACCAGCGCGTTGGCCAGCGAGGCGGTCGAGCCGACGGACAAATCAAACCCGCCCACGGTGAGTGAGATAGACACGCCGATGGCAATCACCGTCACGATGGCGATGGAGCGCAGGATATTGATGATGTTGTTCGGCTCAAGGAAGCTGTCGGACGCGATGCCGAACAGCGCCACCAGGGCCACCACGGTGAGCAACATCCCCCATTTGTAGAGAAAGTCAAAGAACTGCTGGCGGCCTGACGCGCTGGCCTTAAGGGATAATGCTTTGCTCACGCGGGGGTTCCTCCGGTGGAGTAGAGTAATAATGTTTCTTCGGTAGCCTGGTGGCCGTCCAGTTCAGCGACGATGCGCCCGTCCCACAGCACGCAGATGCGATCGCACAGCCCGACCAGCTCGGCAAATTCGCCCGAGGCGTAAATCACCCCTTTGCCACGGCGGGCCAACTGGTCAATCAGCACGAAGAGGTCGGTTTTGGCTTTGATGTCTACGCCTTTGGTTGGCTCATCAAAAATCAGCACGTCGGCTTCGTTGCGCAGCCATTTGCCGATGGCCACTTTTTGCTGATTGCCGCCGGACAGGCGGCGCAGCGTTTGCGCCGGGCCGCTGGTGCGAATGCCCAACTGCTGAATGGTCTCCTCCGCCCAGCGCCTGGCTTTGCGGTAGTCGAACAGCCCCCAGCGGGTAAACTGGCTGTCGGCGCTGACGACGAGATTCATGGTGACCGATTCGTCGATAAAAATGCCTTCTTTGCGGCGCTCCTCCGGCACCAGCACAACGCCGCGAGTGACGGAATCCGCCGGGTCGGTCGGGTGCCAGGCCTTGCCTTTTAATTCGCCGCGATCAAGCGTGCTGCGGGTGGCGCCGAACAGCGCTTTGCAAAGCTCGGTTTTCCCCGCTCCGGCGAGGCCCGCAATGCCCAGAATTTCGCCTTTGCGCAGGCGCAACGAGATGTCGCGCAGCAGCGTATCGTCATGCAGACCTTCCACTGCCAGCAGCGTGTCGCCCTCAACCGGCGGGCGGTGAGGGGGATAAATGTCGTCCAGCTGGTGGCCCAGCATTTTCTCGACAATCTCTTCGCCACTGAGATGCCCCATCGGGCCGCTGTCCACCAGCTTGCCGTCGCGCAGCACCGTCATCTGGTCGCAAAGGGCTTTCAGTTCATGGATGCGGTGGGAGATAAACACCACGCCAATGCCACCGCTTTGTAGTCGCTGCACGACGCGGAAAAGATGCTCGCTTTCCTGGCTGTCCAGCGGGGCGGTAGGTTCGTCGAGGATCAGAAAGCGGCAATGATGTGAGAGCGCCCGCGCCAGCAGGATTTGCTGTTTTTCCGCCAGGGTGCATTGCTCAATACGTTTTTTGACGTCGATCTCCACGTCGAGCTGCGCCAGCGCTTCTCGAGCCTGCCGGTAAATTTTCGACCAGCGGTAGACATGCCCCGTTTCGGCCAGCTTATCGAGCATGATGTTTTCCGCCACGCTCAGGCCCGGCACCAGGGCAACGTCCACTTCCTGCTGCACCAGATGGATCCCCAGCAGTTTGGCGTCACGAGGGTTGCGGATCGTCACCGTTTCACCGTCGATCAGGATTTCGCCCTGATAACCCTCGTGCGCGCCGGAAAGCACCGCCATCAACGTGGATTTACCCGCGCCGTTTGCGCCGGTTAAAGCATGTACCGAGCCGCCCTCCAGCCGGAAATTCACCTGGCTCAGCGCGTTAAAGCCCGCGAAGGCGATAGAGATTTCTCGCATCTCAAGGCGGTTAAGCGTGGTCATAGCGGCGGCGGCTTCCGGGTTTAATGAATTGATCTGTCGAATTTTTAACGGCCTTCTGGGTTGCGGGCAATGAACGAAAAGACATAAGATAAAGCAAAATGATATTAGCCGTCCAGATGTCTGGACATATCATCGGCATAGAATATATCCCGCCAGCGAAGAAAAGGAAATGCATCATGACCAGCACCGCTATCCGCGTGGTTACCGGCCCCGCGAATTACTATTCACACCCCGGCAGCCTTGCTCGTCTGACTGAGTTTTACAGCGAAGATCAGCTGAATAACGCAGTCTGGATCTACGGCGAACGCGCGTTTGCGGCGGCCCGGCCTTTCCTGCCGGCGGCGTTTTCGCTGCCCGGTGCGAAGCATATTCAGTTTGGTGGGCACTGCAGCGAAAGCGACGTGCAGAGGCTGGTGGCGGAGTCTGGTGAACGTCAGGTGGTGATCGGCCTCGGCGGTGGAGCGCTGCTGGATACGGTCAAAGTGGTTGCTCGTCGGCTGAATGCGCCAGTGGTGGCGATCCCGACCATCGCGGCAACCTGTGCGGCCTGGACGCCGCTGTCCGTGTGGTATAACGACGCCGGCCAGGCGCTGCGCTTCGAGATTTTCAACGATGCTAACCATCTGGTGCTGGTGGAGCCGGAAATTATCCTGCGTGCGCCGCAGGAATATCTGCTGGCCGGCGTCGGTGACACGCTGGCGAAGTGGTACGAAGCGGTGGTGCTTAGCCCGCAGCCGGGAAATCTGCCGCTGACCGTGCGCCTAGGCATTGGTGCGGCGCTGGCGATCCGCGATGTTTTGCTGGAGCGCAGCGAACAAGCGCTGGAAGATCAGCGCCAGGGCAAGTTAAGTCAGGCGTTTCTGGACGTGGTCGAGGCGATTATTGCCGGGGGCGGGATGGTGGGTGGCCTGGGCGAACGTTACACCCGCGTTGCCGCCGCGCATGCCGTCCATAACGGCCTGACGACGCTGCCGCAAACCGACCGCTTCCTGCACGGCACGAAAGTGGCCTACGGGATTCTGGTACAGAGCGCACTGCTGGGGCAGGACGATGTTCTGGCGCAGCTGACGCAGGCCTATAAGCGTTTCAATCTGCCAACAAAACTGGCGCAGTTGGATGTGGATATCCATAATCGTGCCGACCTGGATAAGGTGATTGCCCGTACTTTACAGGCCGGGGAGTCGATTCATGCGCTGCCGGTGGCGCTGTCGCCGGAGAGTTTGCTGGCGGCGCTGGAGAAGGTTGAGGCGTTGTAAAGATTTGCCCCTCACCCTAACCCTCTCCCCACAGGGGAGAGGGGAAAAACCAGAAGCGACGTCGTGGTTGAGGACAACGTTAGTCGTAAAGCGAGGCACGGTTCCGGCTTAAATCGCCTCCGTTTTCTCTCCGACTGGCCAGCCTCCGGCCGTCGGGAACGGCCGGAGGCTGAGAGCGTCGGGAACGCATCTCAGCCGACCCAGGACTGGGAGATAAAACGGAGGTCTGCCGCTTCAGCGGTCGATTTATTTCGCCGGGAGTCCGGGTTCTCAGGGGAGTGACGGTGACTCCCCTGAGACGTTCACCGACGCGGTGGCAAAATATAAAACTTTACTTAAGGTGAACGGGACTTTAGCCATGTTTGCATAGAAACGGCCAGCGCTTAAGGCGCTGAAGTTAACTCCCGCACCAAACTAAACGCCTGCTTCATATGCTCCTCGCTGACGATAAACGCCCTTAGCTGCTGTGCAGCGTCCATCCCTTTGGCAATCAGCCCTTGCGGGCTGGCGCTAATCTGCCAGACCAGGTCGCGGCGGTGGGTTTCTCCGGCCAGGTGCAGCGGCATCTCCGGCGTTTTCACCTTGACCAGCATCGCCGGAAGGGAAAGCGCGTCGCTCGCCCCAAGCAGGTTTTTCGCCAGCGTCATGGCACTGAGCTGAATCGGCTGCAGGAACGGCAGCACTTTGCCATCGATTTCTGCGCAGTCGCCGAGGGCGTAAATATCCGGATCGGATGTTTGCAGCTGGCTGTTCACCTTGACGCCCCGGTTCACCTCAAGCCCTGCATGCTGGGCCAGCCCAACGTTCGGGCGCAGGCCGATGGCGGACACTACCGCATCAACTTGCAGCTCACGTCCGTTGTTAAGCGTGGCGCACAGCCCTGACTCCGCCTGGCTCACCGCTTCCAGACGCTGGTTGAACAGCAGCTCGACGCCCATCTGGTTCAGGCGGGATTGCAGTCGGCCGCTAACCTCTGCCGGAAGCAGCGACGCCATCAGGTGGCTGGCGTTATCCACCAGCACAACCTCTTTGCCCGCACGGCAGAAGTCCATCGCCAGCTCGCTGCCGATCATCCCGCCGCCGAGGATCATCACCCGCCGGGCGTCGCGCAGCCGGGCTTCACAGGCCTGATACTCCTGCTGGCTGTTGAGCGTCGTCATCAGCTCTTTGCCGGCAACGGGCGGCAGCAGGGCGGAAGAGCCGGTCGCCAGCACCAGCTTGTCGTACTGCCATTGCCGCTCGCCGCAGTTGACCAGTTTGTTTTTGGGGTCGAGGCTGCTGACCCAGCTATTGGCGTGCAGCGTCAGGTTGAACTGCTCCGCAAACGCGCCAGCCTGCTGGCGGGTCATCGCTTCTGCCCGCTGGTTTAAGCTGATGACGTGGCTCAGGTCCGGTTTGTTGTACTCGTCGGCGCTGTCGGCGGCAATCAGCCGGATGGGCACCTCTGCGCTGTGTTTGCGGATATTTTTCACCAACTGGCGGGCGGCAAAGCCCGAGCCGACTATCACAATGCCGTTGTTCATTTGGCCTCCGTTGCCAGTTCGTCGAAGACGTCTTTGCCCAGCGAACATTCAGGGCACAAGAAACTGTCAGGCACTTCGCTCCATGGCGTGCCTGGCTCAACGGCCTGCATCGGTTCGCCCTGGGCTGGATCGTAAATCCACTGGCAAACGCTGCACTGCATGCGGGGGCCGAGGTCGGCGCCGGTGGATTCTGCTTTTGCTTCTTCGGCTAGCGGAGCGACGGTGATTGAAGCCTGAGCCACCGGCAGCGGGGAGAGCGCCCACTGGCGGGCGATTTCGCGACCGTGTTCGCGGCAAAGTTCCAGGGCGTTGCCGTCCGGACGCCATTTCGCCTTCAGGCTGAGGGACATTTCAAACCCGGCGTCCTGCAGGCGGGTGGAAAGGCGATCGACCGCGCCGCCGCTCCAGCCGTGGGAGCCGAAGGCGCTGGCGCGTTTGTTGCGGAAGCGCAGCCCGGTTATCTCTTCCACCAGCCCGGCGATTTTCGGCATCATCACGTTGTTCATAGTGGAGGTGCCGACCAGCACGCCTTTGGAGCGGAACACGTTGGTCAGAATTTCGTTTTTATCGCTGCGCGCCACGTTGAAGATTTTCACCGCCACGCGCGGGTCAACTTCGTGAATGCCCTGGGCAATGGCGTCCGCCATCATGCGGGTGTTGTTCGACATGGTGTCGTAGAACAGCGTGATGCGGTCTTCCTGGTAATCGGCGGCCCATTTCAGGTACAGCTCAACGATTTGCGTCGGGTTGTCGCGCCACACCACGCCGTGGGAAGTGGCAATCATCTCCACCGGCAGGTTGAAGCCGAGGATTTCGGTAATTTTTGGCGTTACCAGGCGGCTGAATGGCGTCAGGATGTTGGCGTAGTAGCGCTGGCACTGTTCGAACAGCTCGGTCTGATCCACTTCGTCGTTAAACAGATGCTCGTCGCAGTAATGCTGGCCGAAGGCGTCGTTGCTGAACAGCACCGCGTCGCCGGTCAGATAGGTCATCATGCTGTCCGGCCAGTGCAGCATTGGCGTTTCAACGAAGATCAGCTGTTTGCCATTGCCGATGTCCAGGCTGTCGCCGGTTTTCACCACCTTAAAGTTCCACTCCGGGTGATGGTGGTGACCATTAATGGAGTCGATGCCGTTGGCGGTGCAGTAGATTGGCGTGTGCGGGATGCGTGACATCAGCTCGGTCAGCGCCCCCGCGTGGTCTTCTTCCGCGTGGTTGATAATGATGTAGTCGAGCGTGTTAAGGTCGATTTCACGCTCAAGGTTATGCACAAACTCGCGGCTGAACTTGTGGTCCACAGTGTCGATCAGGACAGTTTTCTCTTCGCGAATGAGGTAGCTGTTGTAGCTGCTGCCGCGTAGCGTTTTATATTCCGTGCCGTGAAAATCACGCACTTCCCAGTCACGTTGCCCAACCCACTGAATGTTGTTTTTAACCTGAATAGCCATTGAGAACCTCATTGATGTCATAGCGTTAAGTACTTCAATGACGGTGTTATTGCGAGTATCGTGCCAGTTTTATAATTTATTGATTTTTTAATTATTTGTTGTTTTCTGTGTTCTTTTTTATTGTCATAATGACATTTTTGTTTTTGGTCATAATGACTCTGATGTTTGTCATTTTGACTACTCAGGCGTAAGCTGAACGCCTCGCGTTCCAGGAGCCTCCCTATGAGCCTGTCGATGTCTTCTCTCGCCGCCATTGCAATCGAACTGCAGAGCGGCATCAGCCATTCCGATCGCTTTACCCGCGTTATCCGAACCCTGAGAAAGCTGCTCGGCGGTGATGCCACGGCGCTGCTGCGCTACGAGTCGCGGCATTTTTACCCGCTGGCGATAGACGGCCTTGCCCTCGATGTGCTGGGGCGGCGCTTTGCCGTGGACGCTCATCCGCGACTGGAGGCCATTGCCCGCGCGGGTGACGTGGTGCGTTTCCCGGCCGACAGCGAGCTGCCCGACCCGTATGACGGCCTGATTCCAGACCATGAAGAACTCAAAGTTCACGCCTGCCTGGGGCTGCCGCTGTTTGCCGACCAGACGCTCATCGGGGCGCTGACCGTGGACGGCATGGATCCTTATCAGTTCGACAGCTTCAGCGATGAGGAGCTCAGGCTGATTGGCGTACTGGCGTCCGGGGCGCTGAACAATGCTTTGCTGCTGGAACAGCTTGAAAAACAAACGCCGGAAGGCACGGTGCAGCCCGCTATTGCGCGGGAGGCCGCCGGGGAGATGATTGGCCGCTCGCCGGGCATCATCCAGCTGAAAAAAGAGATTGATATCGTTGCCAGTTCCGATCTGAACGTGCTGATCACCGGCGAGACTGGCGTGGGGAAAGAGCTGGTGGCGCGGGCGATTCACGCCGGATCGGCCAGGGTGGCAAATCCGCTGGTTTACCTTAACTGCGCCGCGCTACCGGAAAGCGTGGCGGAAAGTGAGCTGTTCGGCCATGTGAAGGGCGCTTTTACCGGGGCGATTCATCACCGTACCGGCAAGTTTGAAATGGCGGATAACGGCACACTGTTTCTCGATGAAATCGGTGAATTACCGCTGGCGCTGCAGGCCAAGCTGCTGCGCGTGTTGCAGTACGGTGATATTCAGCGGGTAGGGGACGATCGCAGCCAGCGCGTGGATGTTCGGGTATTGGCCGCGACTAACCGCGATCTGCGCCAGCAGGTACTGGCCGGCGAGTTTCGCGCCGACCTGTTTCACCGCCTGAGCGTTTTTCCGCTGCACATTCCACCGTTGCGCGAGCGGGGAGAGGACATTGCGCTGCTGGCCGGTTTTTTCTGCGAGCAAAGCCGCGTGAAGATGGGGCTGAAGCAGGTTGGGCTGAGTGAATCGGCTCGGATGCTTCTGGCGCAGTATGGCTGGCCGGGAAATATCCGCGAGCTGGAACACGCCATTTATCGCGCGATTGTGCTGGCCCGCGCCGGTTACCCACAGGGCGAGCTTGTGCTTCAGCCTCAACATTTCCAGCTTGCTGGCCAGTTGGATGTGGTAGCCCACGAGCCAGAAACGCCACCTGTAGAAACCCCTTTTGCCAGCCTGCGAGAAGCGACCGATGCGTTTCAGCGCGGCCAGGTTAGGGAAGCGCTTGCCCGTAACGGCAATAACTGGGCGGCCAGCGCCCGGCAGCTCGGCGTCGATGTGGCCAACCTCCACCGGCTGGCGAAGCGGCTGGGAGTGAAATCACCCCAAGGGAGTACCTCTTAACTTCAACCGCAGATAAATTCATCATACAAACTCGTTGTTTAGCGGCGAAGCGGCGCGGATAATCGCTGTGTATTTTTATATATAACGAGGATGCTATGGCTTTGACTTCAGCACGCAGCGCGGGCGCCCTGGCGCTTTGCTCACTTCTTTTCAGCGCTTCGGCGCTGGCTTCTGCCGATATTCGCGTCACCTATGCAGGTTCGATGGGCAAGGTCATGGACCAGTCCCTCGGCCCGGCCTTCGCGAAAAAAAACCACGGTGATTACCAGGGGCAGGGGCAAGGCGCTTACGGAATGGCGCGGCTGCTCGCCAGCAAGAAAATTACCGCCGATGTGTTTGTCTCCATCACCCCTGGCCCTATGCAAATCCTGAAAGATGCCGGGCTGATTGACGATGCCGTGCCGGTGGCCAGCACCAGCATGGTTATCGCCTATAGCCCGAAAGGAAAATACGCGCCGCAGTTTGCCGCCGCGAACGGAAAAGACGCCAGCTGGCTGAAAGTGCTGGCGACGCCGGGGCTGAAGTTTGGCCGTACCGATCCGTATAACGATCCTAAAGGGCAGAATATTGTCTTTACGCTGCTGCTGGCGGAAAAATATTACCAGCAGCCGGGCGTGGCGAAGCAGGTGATGGGGGAAGTACAAAACCCTGCCCAGGTCAGCCTGGAAGGTGGCCTGCTGACGCGGCTGGAGAGCGGGCAGGTTGACGCCGCCGCCGGGTACGAAAGCGAGGTGATTTCCGCCAAACTGCCGTACATCGCGCTGCCGGATGAGATCAACCTCAGCAACCCTGATGAAGCCAAACAGTGGTACGACACCGTGAGCTTCACCATCAAGGACAGCGCCGGGAAAGAGCAGGTGCTGCATACCCAGCCGCTGGTCTATTACGCTGCCGTGCTGAAAAACGCCCCGAACGGCATGCCGCAGGGACAGAAGTTTATCGACTTTATGCGCAGCGCCGAAGGCCAGAAGCTGTTTAAAGCGAATGGCTATGCGGCACCTAAAGGCCAGGCGATTTACGCGCAATGATGCGTAGCCCGGCAATGTGGCTGTCGCTCCCGGCACTGCTTCTGCTGGCGATTCCGTTTGCGACTTTGCTGGGCGTCACGCCGTGGCACGGGTTTCATTTGGCCTGGGGAGACGGTAGCGCGATTGCCGTTTCCCTTGGGCTGGGCGGCCTGGCGCTGATGATTGTTGTCGCGCTGGGGCTGCCGGTGGCATGGTGGCTGGCCTGGGCCAAAGGCCGGCGTCGACTGCTGGTTGAGGTACTGGTGTTGCTTCCCCTGCTTACGCCGCCGCTGGCGATGGGGATTTTGCTGATTTCCGCCTGGGGGCCGTATAGCCTGGCGGGGGAGTGGCTGTCCCGCTTCGGGCTGACGCTGGTGAATAACCCCGGGGCTTTCGTGCTGGCTCAGGTTTACGGCGCGCTGCCTTACTTTATTACCGCCGCCCGTTCCGCGTTTGCCGCGGTGCCGAAAGAGATCCTTGAAGCCGGGCGCACGCTCGGGGCCTCGCCCTGGCAGCGCTTCCTGCGCCTTGCTTTGCCTATATCCGCGCCGGGACTTGCGTCGGCGCTTGCCGTGGCCTGGGTTCGGGCCATCGGTGAATTTGGCATCGTGATGATTTTTGCCTATTTCCCTCAGGGGATCCCCGTCAAGCTGTATACCAATCTGCAAAACGACGGCGTGGATGCGGTTTATACTTTAGTATGGCTGCTGCTGCTGTTCACTTTGCCTCTGCCGATTATCTGCTTTGCTTTTGCCCGGCGAAAAGCGGCGCATTAGGGCTGTCAGGTTGCTGTCGGGTTGATGTCGTGTCGCTGTCGTGTTGAAGTGGCGCGGGCTGAGCCATAGTCAGGGCGGGTTAAATCATTTGAGGATCTCCAGCCATGAGTAACAACATTAAAGCGTTGCGTTTGTCCCGCGCCTGGTCCCAGGAGCAGCTGGCCGAACTCTCTTCCCTGAGCGTCAGAACCATTCAGCGCATTGAAAATGGTGGGCAGGCGAGCCTGGAAACCATGAGCGCGATTGCAGCGGCGTTCGATCTTAAAGTGACGGATTTGTACGACGGTAATGAGCCGGACTGCGAGCCAGAGGATGCGCTCAATACGCGCATTCTTGAAGCTAAGCGCCGCGTGGCCCGCGAGTATCGCTTCTACCGTTCGGTGCTGGTGTGGGCGATTGTGTGTACCGGGCTGGCCGTTATTAACTGGCTGACTTCGCCGGGCCACTATTGGTTCCAGTGGGCAACGCTGATTTGGGGCGCGCTGCTGGTGATGGGCGGCCTCCGCCTGTTCCTGCTGAAGGGCTGGCTGGAGAAACGCCAGCAGCAGCGCCTCCAGCAGCTGTTGCGGAAGTGATCAGTTCACAATCCGGTTGCGGGCAACCCAGTCGATAAAAGCCTGTTTCGGCAGGGCTTTGCTGTAAAGCCAGCCCTGCCCCCAGGCGACCCCGTGTTCCCGCAGCCACGCCGCCTGCGCCGCCGTTTCAATCCCTTCGGCGAGCGTTGCCAGATGAAGCGTTTTCGCCATTTCAATGATGTACGGCGTGACGTTTTTGTACTCCAGCGCGTCAACGAACGATTTGTCTATTTTCAGGATATCGACGTCGAGATCCTGCAGGTAGCTGAGGCTGGAATAGCCGGTGCCAAAGTCATCCAGATAGATAGGATGACCCGCTTCGCGGTATTTCGCCACAATCGGGGCGCTCACCTTAGGGTCGGCAAAGCCTCGCTCGGTAATCTCCAGCGCTATTTGTTCCGCTTTGACCTGATACTTCAGCAGCAGCGGCCTGATGGCCAGCAGCACCCTGTCGTTAAGCACGTCGCTCGGGGAGAGATTGATTGAAATATGGTGCCGAGGGTGGGCGTGCAGCCAGTCACCGAGATCGGCGAAAGTCTTTTTAATCACCAGCTCGGTGATCTGCGAAATAAGCCCGGTCTGCTCGGCAATGGGAATGAAGATGTCCGGGCTGATGAAACTCCCGTCCGGTAAGCGCCAGCGAAGCAGCGCTTCTGCACCTACGCCTTCACCGGTTTTTAAATCAACGATGGGCTGATATTCGAGGCTAAATTCCCGGCCTCTGATGGCGTCCTGAATACGCGCCTGCGGGGATTCAAGACGGCGCAGCAGGCGAGTGATGAACCAGCCTGCGCTAAGGCTAACGAGAATACCTATTGGCAGCCAGATGACCAGTTGCTTATACCAGGCCGTTTGCAGCGGAGCACTGGACGCCCAGGTTATCAGGGCCAACCCGGACGCCGGAGAGCGGAGAATGACATAGTCGTTTTTCCCGTCGGAGTAAGTTGTCACGCCCTTTGCTACCTGACTTTCCCAGCTGTTGTTGGGCAACCCGGTGTTACTGGCAATCAGTCGATTACGCGCCAGGCCAACCAGGGCAACGTTGACCGGCGTATTGCCAAGAGGAATGACGTCAATGAAGGCCTGCGGATCGATAACCACCACATGATCCTGGTTACCGATGTATATCATTGGGCGCTGAAAACCCAGATCGGTGACGTCGGTGTACCAGGCGAAGAAGCCCCGTGTGCTTTGCGTATCGGGTGGGCCAAGCTTAATGCCATGGTGTGCTGCTTCAAGGGAAGAGCATACGGCCCGGTCGCCGACGAGATAGACGACTTCCTGGATGTAGAGATAATCAAAAGCGACGCGGCGCATGGCATCCAGGTGGCTGGCAGAGCAATGCTGGCCGCGAAAAGCGTTGATTTGCCTGAGCGCCATGTTGGCCTGGCTAATAACTTTGTCGCTGCGGACCATTCCACGATCGGCGTAATTTTCAAGCTCGTTATGGAAGTTTTTCTCGGCTTTGTTATGGGCCAGATAAATGCTAAGCAAGATGGGCAGCAGCACTGCCACGATCAGTACGCCATTGACGAGGGTGACCCTTTTTTGGCTTGTCATAAGTGGGTTCCGGCGTAAGGGGGTAAATGTCAGGGATAATTTACCTGCCAGCATAGTTCACCGGGCACAGGAATGTTATGTTTCAGCGCAAAGGTTAGGAGCCCGCGATGAAAAAGAAAGACTTTGTGACCCAGGATTTACTGAGCAAAATTTATCAGCACAGCGAACCTGGCCCGCGCAAATTGCCGCCTGAGCGGCAGCTGGCCGAAGAATATGGGGTTTCACGCTTTACCATTCGACAGGCGCTGGAAAAACTGGTCAGCATTGGCGTGGTTTCCATTATTCAAGGGTCCGGGATCTGGATTAACGAGCAGGCCCGCAGCAGTCCGCTGGTGTATAACTCGATTACCGAAAAGTCTTTCGACCGCATTACGTTTCGGCTGATTAGCCAGCATAAAAAGCTGCCCGACCGCGACGAACAGCAGGTTTTTGGCCTCGGCGCCGGGGAGTTTATCTGGCAGTTTTGCCGCCTGCGCCTGGTGGATGGCCAGAAAGTACAGATTGAAACGTCGCGCCTGCCGGCTAAAGATTTCCCCGACCTCAACCAGAAGGCGATAGAAAGCTCTTTGCAGCAATATGTCCTGAGCAAGGGGTTTCGTATTTCGCATTTACTGACCCGCTACCAGGCCGTTGCGGTCAATAAAGAACAGGCCCAACTGCTCGAATGCAAGAAGGGCCAGCCCGCGATGCAAATCAGTAATCGCGGCATTCTGGAAGGGGGACGGGTGTTTGAGATCAGTGATATCGTCGATATCAACTATTCCTGCACCTACGTTATCCCCTTCAACCACGCTAATCTCGCCCGCCGTAAAACGTCTTAAGGCGTGTGGATCGCACCGTTGGGCAGGCGGCTTTGCGTCCATTCGTGCGGGCGATATTCCACCGGGAAGCGTTCAGCCTGCTGCTGGTCAAACCCCACGCCAATGCCCGATTTTTCCAGCGGATACATATAGCCTTTTTCCGCAGCCGGGGAGCCGGGGAAGACGGCGGCGGTGTTCTCTTTGACGGGAATAAACTCCTGAATCGCCGCGTTATGCAGGTGAATGTTCAGGTGCGTATTCACCGCAACCGCAATCGGCGTCATGTCCGGTGGCCCGTGCCAGGCGAGGCGCACGCCAAAGGCCTGGCAGAGCACCGCCAGTTTTAGCGCCGGGGTGATCCCGCCGATCTGCGAAACGTGGCAGCGAATAAAATCGATGCGGCGGTTCACGATCAGGTCATGCCATTCCGCCGGGTTGTTAAACAGTTCGCCCATCGCCAGCGGCACGGAGGAGTGCTGGCGCACCTGTTCCAGCCACGTGCTTTGCTGCGGCGGCAGAATATCTTCGATAAACCACGGCTGGTAAGGCTCCAGCGCTTTCGCCAGTTGAATGGCCTGCTGGGGGAATAACCGCTCGTGAACGTCGTGCAGGATATGGAAGCGGTGGCCGTATTTCTCACGCAATGCGCGGAACATTTCCACCGTGTTAGCCATGTATTCGTCCTGGTCGTAATACGCGCCGGGCGTGGGATCTTTGGTCTGGTGCATACTCTGAGGCGTGCCGCCATAGAACCCCAGCTGGCAGCGAATGTAGCGGTATCCTTGCGCCAGCAGCTTATCCACTTCCTGATAAAGCCCTGCAAGCGTTTCACTGGCGGCGTGGCTGTAAACGGCGATGGCATCCTTCGATTTGCCGCCCAAAAGCTGGTAAAGCGGCATATTCGCCAGCTGGCCTTTGATGTCCCACAGCGCCATATCCACGCCGGCGATGGCGTTGTTCATGACCGGGCCGTTTCGCCAGTAGGCGTTGACGGTCATCATCTGCCACAGGTCTTCAATGTGGTTGGCGTCGCGGCCAATTAACAGCGGCTTGAGGTATTCATCGACCAGGGTTTTTACCGCCAGCGGCCGCTGCTGGAAGGTGGCGCAGCCGAGGCCGGTGACGCCTTTGTGAGTGGTGACGCGGACCGTGACCAGGTTGTGCCGGTCCGGTTTAGTAATAAAACATTCAATATTTTCGATAATTGTGGGTAGCACGAGAAAGCTCCACCGTCAGGCTGAGATAAACACAGTGAATTAAGTTCTGCTATTACTATCACCCTATTTTTCTCTTCGGGTAAACGCTTTTTTGACTCTTTTTTATTGGTCAGTTATTTCACTTTTAAAGGCCATAAAACCGTACCAATTGCTGTTGTTGTTCTTTTGTTTTAGCTATTTGTGACGATTGTCATGTTTCATTGGTTTGTTTTTGATTTTTCGATTCTCTACCATCGGCGCAGCAACACATAACAATAAACCAACACCGGGGAGTTATTCATGGAGAGTCGTGACGTCATTGCTTCTATTATTCGTCTGGTCGGAGGGACGGATAATATTAATAAAGTCTGGCACTGCATGACGCGTCTGCGTTTCGATTTAATTGATGATAATAAAGTGAACCAGGCGGAGATCAAAAAGCTGCCCGGCGTGCTGGGCGCGCAGACACAAAGCGATCAGTTTCAGATAATCATCGGCCCGCAGGTGAACAGCTGGTATGAGCAACTGACTGCGCTGCTTGGCGGCGCAAAAGAGGCACCTGCCGCTTCTACTGGCAAGAAAGAGCGTAAGAGCCTGGTGTCGCTGTTTATGGACACGGTTTCCGGCGTTTTTGGCCCGATTGTCCCGGCAATAGCCGGGGCGGGGATGATCAAAGGCCTGCTGGCCGGGCTGGTGGCGCTCAAGCTGATTTCGGCCAAAAGCGATACGGTGATCGTTATCGATCTCATCGCCAGCGGCGTGTTTTATTTCCTGCCGTTTTTCCTCGCGATCTCCGCGGCAAGAATGTTTAAAACTAACGAATACCTCGCGGCGGCGGTGGCGGCCTGCTTCATGTATCCGTCGCTGATTGAGGCGGCGAAAGCGCTGGCCGCGCATCAGGCGGGCGCGGTGGATGCTTTCTATTTTCTGAATGCGATCCCGGTTTCGGTGTTTAACTACGCCTCCAGCGTGATCCCGGTTATTTTCTCGGTGCTGGCGCTGAGCTACATCCACCGCTGGGTGGACAGCATTATGCCTGACGTGCTGAAAACGGTGTTCACCCCGACACTGACGTTATTCATCTCCGCGCTGGTGGCGCTGGTGGTGATCGGCCCGCTGGGGATTTATCTGGGGAAAGGACTGGCCTGGTTTATTGAAGGGCTGTTCGGGATTTCCGCGAGCTTCGCCGGGCTGGTGGTGGGCGCAATTCGCCCGATAGCGATTCTGACCGGAATGCACCACGCCATGACGCCGATTGCGCTGCAGAACTTTACCGATCGCGGCTATGACATGCTGATGCCGATGATGTTTATGGCCAACATGGCTATCGCCGGGGCGACGTTTGCCATCTGGCGGCAGAGCAAGTCGAAGGCGGATCGTTCGGTGGTGCTCTCTGCCGGGATCTCCGCGCTGCTGGGGATTACCGAACCGGCGCTGTTTGGCGTGTTAACCCGCTACAAGAAAGCGTTTATTGCCGCCACGGTTGCCAGTTCGATTGCGTCGGCCTTCATCGCGTTCTTCGGCGTGCGGCTGTACGGCTATATTCTGTCGAGCATTTTTAGTCTGCCCGCTTATATTGGGCCTTACTTTATCTTTGCCCTGCTGGGCGTGGCGCTGGCGCTGGGACTTTCTTTCGCGCTGACCACCGTGCTGGTGCGTGAGAAAGAGACAAACGCATTCTCGTCGAGAAAAAGCGTGTAAAAACCGCTACTATCGGTTTTTCTCTCGTGCTGAATGATTGGATATGGCTTCTCTGAAAGATGTTGCAACCCTGGCGGGCGTGTCGCTGATGACCGTTTCCAGGGTCATTAATCAGGCTGAACACGTTAGCCCGGCGACCCGGGAGCGGGTACAGCGGGCCATTGATGAGCTGAATTATGTGCCGGACTATTCCGCCAGGAAGATTCGAAGCAAAGGCGTTAAAGCATCGACAATCGGTATTCTGGCGCTGGACACCGCCACCACGCCCTATTCTGTAGAAATACTGTTGGCCATTGAGCAGACTGCACGTGAGCGAGGCTGGAACAGTTTTCTCATTAATATCCTTTCTGCTGGCGACGCCGAGCGGGCAGTGAATCAACTCCTGGCCCAGCGGCCGGACGGCATCATTTTTACCTCGATGGGGCTGCGGCACGTTGAGCTCCCTGCGGTACTAAAAAACCACCGGGTGGTGCTGGCCAACTGTATTAGTGATGATGCTGATTTACCGAGTTACATTCCGGATGATTTTAACGGGCAGTACCAGGCCACTCGCCATCTGATTGAGCGGGGATACCGCCGTCCGCTTTGCCTGTGGCTGCCCGAAGAAGCGCTTGCCAGCCGTTCTCGTCAGGATGGATTCGAGCAGGCCTGGCGCGAAGCCGGGCTCGACGTTGAGACTGTGATGCAGTATCACATGCAGTGGGGCGATAGCCATTATCCTGAATTGGCTGGGCTTGTTCTGGCACATTGCCAGCAGGGAAAAGCGGATTTCGATGTGCTGGTGTGCGGTAATGACCGCATCGCTTTTGTGGCCTGGCAGACGCTGTTGGCGCAGGGCGTGGCAATTCCTGAGCAGGTGGCTGTGCTTGGATTCGATAATCAGATAGGGATCGGTGATTTGTTCCTTCCGCCGCTGACGACGGTTCAGTTGCCGCATGACGCGATTGGTCGCCAGGCGGCATTGCATTTAATTGACGGGTTGACCCGCGGCGGCATCCAGCGGCTGCCTTGCCCGCTGGTCAAGCGCGTTTCTCTATAGCGCGTTCAATTGCCACAGCGTGCCGCCCCGGCATAAGGCTTTCCCGTGACTGGCAAACAGTTCCAGTTGACGTTCCCCAGGCTGCGGGTAGAGGCGGCTGCTGAGACAATATTCGCCCTGGTTAACAAAGACTTCGATGGAAGAGCGATCGATAAAAATCCGCAGATGCAGGTCGCCTTTTTCCGATAACGGCACGCTGCGATTGCCGTCCAATTGCGCGTCCTGATAGCCGCGTGACAGCACCAGACGCTGCGTCAACGCATCGACAAACAGCTCACAACCCTGTCCAAGGCGAATACCGTAGCGTTCAGCCGTGCTTTGCCCGGCTTCCCAGGCTATCTCTAACTCCACGGCTTCTGCATTCGGGTGCAGCATCAGCTCTTGCGTGTCCAGCACGCAGGGCAGCACTAATTGCTCCCCGGTGCGGAGCGTTGCCAGTTCGTGAACCGGATTTTGGTAGAGTTTGCCGTTTGGCATCACGCACAGCTCGCGCGGCACGGTAAGGCAACCCGCCCAGCCTTCGCGTTTAGAAGGCATGGGAGATTCCCACATGTCCATCCATCCCAGCACGATGCGGCGGCCATCTTCGGCGACAAAGGACTGCGGGGCGTAAAAATCGTGGCCGTGATCCATCTCTTCAAACGGCTGATAAACGGTGAAGCCTTTCCCCGGTTGCCATCGCCCACGTAAATAGCCGCTCTGGAACAGGTTCTGATAAGCCAGGCCTTTAGCCTTGATGCCCTGCGGGGAAAACATCAGGATCTGGCTGTTTCCGAGCGGAAAGAAATCCGGGCATTCCCACATATAACCCATATCCGCGTTGGCTTCTGCGAGAATGCGATCTAACTGCCAGTCACGAAGTGAATTGCCTCGATAAAGTAATACTTTGCCTCGATCGTGCTCGTCCCGGGCGCCAATGACCATCCACCAGGTGCCCTCCTGTTGCCATACCTTCGGATCGCGGAAATGCATGATGCCGGGCGGTGGGGTGAGAATGACGCCTTGTTTCTTAAAGTGAACCCCGTCTTCGCTAGTGGCGAGACATTGCACCTGGCGTATAGCGCTGTCATTGCCCGCACCTTCCAGCCAGATATGCCCGGTGTAAATCAGCGAGAGCACGCCGTTATCGTCCACCGCGCTGCCGGAGAAGCAGCCATCGCGATCCCATTCGTCCCCCGGCGCCAGCGCAATGGGCTGATGTTCCCAGCGAACCATATCCCGGCTGGTGGCATGCCCCCAATGCATTGGCCCCCAGTTTTGATCGAACGGGTGGTGCTGATAGAAGGCGTGGTAAAGCCCATTGTGATAAATCAGGCCGTTAGGATCGTTCATCCAGCCTGCGGGTGGGGCCAGATGATAGAGCGGATAAAAGGCGTTGCCGCGCGCTGTTTGCAGAGTTTCTAAGGCGGATTGCGCCTTGTTCAGTGGGGTATTCATAGCATTACCTGGTGGTCAGATTTAAAGAAGGACGTTCGTTCCCGGGGGTTGAGTCTTTGAGCAGAAAAGCGGATATCAGCGTGAGTGCCAGAACCAGTCCGGCCAGAATCATGTAGGTGTCTGCGAAGCCTAGCTGGTCGTAGCCGCGCCCCACCAGTGGAGAAAGTACGGTGGCACAGATTGACGTTATAAACTGGAAGCCCACCAGATACAGCGTGGCGGAGAGTCGCTGATCGAACTGCGTGGTGATGTACTTAAACATTGAAATAAGCAGGATAGGAAGCTCAACGGCGTGCAAAAGCTTCATGCAGGAGATGGTCAGCGGATCGCTTGCCATCCCGGAGCCAAAAATACGCATCGCCATGATCAGGCCGCTGAGCAGCAACCCGCGTTTGGCCCCGATGCGGTTAACCAGCATTGGGGCGAGAAACATTCCGCCCGCTTCCAGAAAGACCTGAAAAGAGTTGAGAAAACCAAACATTTCGTTGCCGCGCTGCACGTCGTTAAACAGCGAGGCGAAGTACACCGGGAACTGCTGATCGTATACGTTGTAGACGCTGACGCCGCAAACGAAAAGGACCAGCGCCCAGAAGCGCGAGAGCTTCAGCAGCCCGAAGGCATCGGTCAGCGTAAGGGCGCTGGCTTTGCCGTATTCCAGTTCGCTGAGGGCGTTAGGTTGCATATCGCGCATGCGCCACAGCAACAGCAGAAACAGGCAGGCAGAGGCGCTACCCATCCAAAAATTCAGCTGTGGATCGAGATTAAAGAGCAGCCCTGCAAAAAATGTAGCGCCAGCCCAGCCT
Source organism: Enterobacter sp. TMH.L2 (assembly GCF_050847315.1). Classification (NCBI taxonomy): domain Bacteria; kingdom Pseudomonadati; phylum Pseudomonadota; class Gammaproteobacteria; order Enterobacterales; family Enterobacteriaceae; genus Enterobacter; species Enterobacter sp. TMH.L2. The sequence continues at coordinate 1,165,605 of NZ_CP193791.1, forward strand.
AAAGAGCCCCACATGCGTGACTTGCCGTATTCAAAGCCAACGATGCGGCTGACGCGCTCGGTATAGGACTCCAGCGCACCAATCCCGGCGAAGAAGGTTGCCCCGACATAAAGCCCGACGCTGATAGCACCTGCGACAATATTTATCTGGAGCAAGGGCGTGCAGACGAAGATAAACCAGGGGCCGCTTATCAGAAGCAGGACGCCTATCACCCACAGCAGCGATTTACGAAGCCCCAGTTTGTCCTGAACAAAGCCGTACAGCGGCTGGGCACACAGGGCGGTAAAGGCGATGATGGAGAAGATCAGCCCGGTTTCCGCTCCTTTCAGGCCGATTTTCTGGTTCAGCCAGAGGGCGATCAGTGAAAACGCCGATGACCAGGTCCAGAAAAAGGTAAACAGCAGCCCGCTCAGGATCAGATAGTGGTGTTTATTGCGTTTGGTCAGTGCCATGTGTGCAGTCTCTGAATGCTTGAATGACTGTATTGTTAACGTTAACTTTTGGCTGGGAGAAGAGCGTAAGCTTCATAAATGTGATGTTAATCGCAATAGTTAACGTTAACAATGAGGTTTTGTGATCCAGATTGGATCATCAGCGAAAGATGGAAATTAGAGGGTGGCCCGATGCAGAGCATCGGGCGTTCATCAGGGCGGATCAGCGGCGATGGGCCAGGCGGCGAACTAAATGGTCGCCGAGGCTTTGCACCAGATGCACCATTACAATCAGGATGATGACGGTCCCGACCATGACCTGGTTGTTAAAGCGCTGGTAGCCGTAGCGAATCGCCAGGTCGCCCAGACCGCCGCCGCCGATAACACCGGCCATTGAAGAGAAGCCGATCAGCATCACTATTGTCAGCGTGATGCCCGCCAGAATGGCAGGGAGCGCCTCGGGCAGCAGCACTTTACTCACCACATGCCAGGCGTTTCCGCCCATCGACAGAATGGCTTCAATCCGGCCTTTGTCTACCTCATCCAGCGCGCTTTCGACCACGCGGGCGAAGAAGGGGAAGGCGCCGATGGTGATGGGCACCACAGCGGCAGTGCTGCCGAGCGTGGTGCCGACGATAATGCGGGTCAGCGGGATCAGCGCGATAAGCAGGACAATAAACGGCAACGAGCGCCCCACGTTAATGATGCTGCCGAGTACCTGATTCAGGCGGGGCGCGGGCAATACCGCATCCCGGCGAGTCAGGAACAGCAGGACGCCGAGCGGCAGCCCAATCAGTACGGTAAACAGCCCGGCCAGGCCCACCATGTAAAGCGTGTCGAGGGTGCCGTCCAGCAGCAGCGGCCACAGATCTTCCCAACTCATGCTACTTCGCATAGGACTCTCCCTTCCACGCCGTGGCGACGTAAGAACTCGCGTTCGGCTTCTGCATCGTGCAGCAGCGAAGTGCGTAACCTGGAGAACGGGTCGACTAATCGTTCAGACAGCGGGCCGCTTTCGATTAATTTGCCGTGCTCCAGCAGCGCCGCGTGATCGCAGATGGCTTTGACGACTTCCAGTTGATGGGTGATCAGTACGATCGTCAGCCCAAGCTGGCGGTTGATGTCCGCCAGCAGGGCCAGAATTGACGCGGTCGTGTCAGGATCCAGCGCGCTGGTGGCCTCATCGCAGAGCAGGATTTCCGGGTGAGCGGCCAGCGCCCGGGCAATGCCAACGCGCTGTTTTTGCCCGCCGGAAAGCTGGGAGGGAAAGGCTTTGGCTTTGTCGCTCAGGCCCACAAGATTCAGCAGCTCGGCAACGCGCTTTTGGCGAGCCTCACGTGGTGTGCCGGAGATCTCCAGCGGCACGGCAACGTTGTCCTCCACGCTGCGGGCGTGAATCAGGTTGAAATGCTGGAACACCATGCCGGTGCGCTGGCGGTGCTGGCGCAGCTCGCGCTGGTTAAAAGTGGTGATGTCCCGGTCATTCATGATAATGCGGCCCGAGGTGGGCCGCTCCAGCAGGTTGAGACAGCGAATAAGCGTACTTTTCCCGGCGCCGCTGCGGCCCAGAATGCCGTAAATAGCGCCATCCGGGACCACAAGGTTAATGTCATCCAGCGCCGGTCGGCCTTCTCCGGCGTACACTTTGCTCAGCCGCTCAAGGGCGATCATGACTTAGTCTCTACCGGGATCACCGAGCCGTTGTACTGCTTGCGAATGAACTCGGCCACCTGAGGGGATTCAAGGTCTTTCGCCAGCTGTTTGATGCGCGGGTCGTTTTCCAGATTTGGGTTGGTGACCAGAATGTTGGCGTAAGGGTTATGGGTGGCGCTTTCCAGGCCAAGGGAGTCTTTGGCCGGGCTGAGTCCGGCCTCCAGCGCATAGTTGCCGTTGATCACGCCCAGGCCTACGTCATCCAGCGAACGGGGAATCTGCGGGGATTCAACTTCCAGGATTTTCAGCTTCTTCGGGTTGCTGGCAATGTCTTTGGGCGTTGCCTGGTTGGTGGCGGCGTCCTTAAATTCCGGTTTGAGGGTGATCAGGCCTTTGTCCTGGAGCAGGTAAAGGGCACGACTGAGGTTGGTGACGTTGTTCGGCACCGCGATGGTTGTGCCTTCCGGGATAGATTTCAGGTCTTTGTATTTGTGCGAGTAGATGCCCAGCGGTTCGATATGTACCGTGGCGGCAACGACAAATTTCTTGCCGAGCGCTTTCTCCTGGTCACGTAGATAAGGCACATGCTGGAAGTAGTTGGCATCGACGTCGTCGTTCGCCAGAAGTTCGTTGGCGTTAACGCCGTTGCTCAGTTCGACGACCTTCAGCTTGAGATTAGGGTCGAGTTTTTGCACAAAGGCGAGGATTTCCGCATGCGGGACCGGATCTGCCGCGACGCGCAGCGCATCTGCGGCCTGTGCCGCGAAAGCCAGAGACAGTGACAGCGCAACGCCAGCCAACTTAAAAGCGGTCTTTTTCATCATTATTTTCCTTTTGTTTTAATGTGTTATTAAGCGATCAGTTCACTGCTGTTACGAAGGACATCCGGGTAATAACGCTCCGCCACGTCAGGGTGTGAGCGCAGGCGGCCTTTCAGATAGTTCCAGCCCACGTCGCGCAGCAGCGGGTTTTGCGGGTCGCTTTCTGGCCCCAGGGCTTCGCGGGCCAGCGATTCCGGGAGCTGATAAACCGGCACCACGGCGTTGAGCTGTGCGCCGAGGAAGAAGGCGATGGACAGGCGTTCTTCATCCTGAGGAGGAGAAACTACTCGGTGAACTGTAGCGCGCAGGTAGCCGTTGGTGGCCAGCTCCAGCAGTTCGCCAATATTGACCACAAAGCTGCCCGGCAGCGGCTGGGCATCGACCCAGTTGTCCGGCGAGACTTCGACCTGCAGGCCTTTTTTCTCGTCCTGCAGCAGGAAGCTCAGGAAGCCGGAGTCTTTATGAGCGCCCACGCCCTGGCTGCTCTGCGTGGCAGACTGCCCAGGATAGCGAATCAGTTTGATGTGTTCGTTGGGCAGGTTGCCGTAAAGGTCGTCAAAGGCATCGGCCGGCAGGCTAAGGGCTTCGGCAAAGGTGCGCAGCAGTTTTAACGCCACCGCGGTCATTTCGCTTTGCCACCGTAAAAGCGTGGGCTTGAGTTCTGGCCTGGCGGTCGGCCAGAGGTTTGGCCCCTGCAGGCGACGCCACGCCGGGGCATATTCATCCGGCGGCAATGCCTGGCGTTCTGCGCCGAGGTCAAACTGTTCGCGCCAGTCGGGCTGGCCGCGGGTAAGTTCGCTGGCGGCGCGGTTGTAGCCACGGAAATGCGGCGAATGGATCATCGCCACCTGCTGTTTTTCATCGTCGGGGAGGGCAAAGAAGCTGCGGGCTTCGTCCTGGACCGCCTGCTGCAGGTCAGGGCTGATACCGTGGTTGATCAGGTAGAAAAAGCCAATTTCTCGCGCGGCGTAGCGCAGCTGGCTGAGGAAGGCTGAACGGTCAGTTTCACTGCCGCTCAGCTGGGAAAGGTCAAGAATCGGCAGTGCCAGGCCTGGATTGGTGCTCATAGTTTACTCCGGTCAATAAAGTCTTAGAAAAGGCGGTCGGGTTGAGTTCGGCGCAACAGCGGCACAGCATCATGGCAATGTCCTTCTGGATATGGTCGGGTAGCGTTAGCGCTTACCTTGCCGCAATCAAAAAACCTCGCCCAATATTGTTATCTTCTAAGGTATGACCCGGTGGAGTTCTAAGCATTTGCGGAAACGAGAAAAGTCTAATCATTGCAAAATATTTCAATGAATAGGGGTAACTTATGGATTTCACTGAGGCTTAATTACATTTAGAAATAGTTAACGAGCAGTTAAGTTATGGCGGCAGTTAAGTTTATGGGTTTTATGCCGAAGAGGTTGCTAAGCGTTTCGCTTTCTACCCCCAGGTGTCTTCATCATGCTAAAAACTACACAATCCCGATTTATTACCTCTTTATGTTTGTTTTTCATGTTGTTAATTGCGGTCACTTCGCTGGTGATTCACTTTTTTGTGACGCCGCAGCTGAAGCGCAACGAAACCCAGCTGATTCGCTTCGAAGTGGATAACGTGGCGGTCAATATTACCGAGCAGATGAACCGGGTACAGGCGCAGATGCGCAGCATTACCCAGTCCGTGGCTGCAATGCAAAGCGATGATATCAATAAGTTATTACCGACGCTGGTGGATCAGTACCAGGATGTGAACGTGTTTGGCGGCGGCATCTGGCCTCTGCCGGAAAAACGCGAGGCGGGGCGCAATAAGTTCAGCACTTTCTTTGCCCGCAACGGCAGCAATAAACTTGAAGAAAATACCTACTGGAACTCGGATGCCGCGCCTAACTACTACGAGCAGGTGTGGTACAAAGCCGGGCTGGCTTCTCCGGCAGGGCAATGTGCCTGGGCAAACGCCTACCAGGATGACGCCAGCCCGCAGCCGCGAACTAACTGCGCCATGGCGATTACCAAAGAGGGGCAGCCGTGGGGCGTGGCAACCATCGACGTGACGCTGGGCTTCTTTAATCAGCTGGCCAAACAGATGAGCGAGGCGGTGAAAGGCCAGGTGCTGATCATCGAAGCCGACGGGAAAGTCGTCGGCAACGCGGATCAGATTGGCAAAACGGCGGGCTTAAAAAATCTTTCTGAGCTGAGCGGCTCGCTGCCAATGGCGAAAGCGGTTCAGGGAATGTTGCCCGGTTTCAATGCCAGCCAGAGCGGTGAGAATGAATACGATAACGACGGCACTTCGCACACCGTTATTTTACAGACGGTAAAAGGCAGCCCGTGGATTCTGGCGGTTGACCTACCAACTGCGCTGCTGACCAAACAAACGGACGCGATTCTGCTGCGCCTTGGCATGGTGCAGATCCCGATGGCGATCGTTTTGCTCGGGATCCTGGTGCTGTTTGTTCGCAACATGATGCGCCGCCTGGGCGATCTTAACCACAACATCAGCCGCCTGTCTGCCGGTGGTGCTGATCTGACGCAGCGCCTTGAGCCCACCAGCAGCCCGGAATTTAACGCCATTATCGACAGTTTTAACGGCGTGATTAGTTACCTGCAAACCATGCTGCGGCAGGTTGGGGATAGCGCCAGGGCCATTTCTTCGGCCTCTCATCAGATTGCGACGGGCAACCAGGATCTGTCCGCCCGCACCGAAGATCAGGCCAGTTCGATTGAGCAAACGGCGGCCTCGATGGAGGAGCTGACCAGCACCGTTCGCCAGAATGCCGACAACGCCGCCCACGCCAACGAGCTGGCGCGCGAAGCGTCCAGCGTGGCGGTGAAAGGGGGAGAAGTGGTGAAGCAGGTCGTCAGCACGATGAATGCTATTCAGACTTCTTCCGGCAAAGTGGTGGATATTATCAGCGTGATTGACAGCATCGCTTTCCAGACCAATATCCTGGCGCTCAACGCCGCTGTTGAGGCCGCCCGAGCCGGTGAGCAGGGCAGAGGTTTTGCGGTTGTGGCTTCTGAGGTTCGCAGCCTGGCTCAGCGCTCTGCGCAATCGGCACGGGAAATTAAAGCGCTGATCGAAAATTCGGTGAGCAATGTGAATCTGGGGACTGAGCTGGTTAATCAGGCTGGCAGCACCATGGAAGAGCTGACTCAGGGCGTGCGTAACGTGGCGACGCTGATGGCCGAAATTATGTCTTCCAGCCGCGAGCAGAGCACCGGCATTGGGCAGGTGAATCTGGCGATTAATCAGCTGGATAGCACCACGCAGCAGAACGCCGCGCTGGTCCAGGAAGTCTCTTCCGCCTCGCATTCGATGGCGGAACAATCCACTCAGCTTGAGCGTGTAGTCGCCGGATTTAAACTCTAATCACAGCGGGCACCCAGGCGGTGCCCGTTTCTTTTTGGCCTACCTTCCCGTTGAAACCCCGCTTGCAATTTGCCCAATCATCTTTTATTTTATTGTTACGTTATAACATATCGGAATAATTTTTATGCAGCGCGATATCCATCCGTTTTACCGGACCGTGGTGTTTCACGACACCAGCGTAAATGAATATTTTAAAGTGGGCTCGACGATCAAAACCGACCGCGAGATTGAGCTGGACGGGGTGACTTACCCCTACGTGACGATCGAAGTCTCTTCTGCTTCACATCCTCATTACACCGGCAAACAGAAAGTCTTCGTCAATGAAGGCGGCCCGGCGCGCTTCCAGCAGCGTTTTGGCAAGTTCTTTGGCGGGAAGGAGTCTTAAGAAATGCAGGTATTGAATTCACTTCGCAGTGCAAAACAGCGCCACCCCGATTGCCAGATTGTGAAGCGTAAGGGGCGGCTGTATGTGATTTGCAAATCTAATCCGCGTTTTAAAGCGGTGCAGGGACGGAAGAAACGTCGCTAGCGGTTATCGCTCACCCGCAGGTTGCTGGCGGGTGAGTGAGAAGACATCATAAAACGACAGTTCCCCTTTGCGGTTGAGCATTTTGTGCAACAAAGATTTTTGCTCTTCATCCACGCCTGGGGAGTTAAGAATTTCATCGATCAGCGCCGTGGGCACGTTGCGGGTGTTGTACCATTCGCCGTTATAGCAAACGCGCAGGTCGAGAACGTCAATATCGCTGTAGCGGTAGCGAGGATTGACGTCAAAGAAGAAAAACGCATTCATCAGCGCGAACAGCACGACCAGCAGCCATACTGAGCCCGCCAGTGTTTCTGATTCCAGCATTACCCACATTGTGGCAAACCAGCCGATATACATGCCGATAAATAATCCGGGATGCTTACGGATAAAACTGATACTGAAGCGCGGGCGGTTATCGCGCTTTTCAGTTTCATTCAGATGTTCGATGGTATTGGTAAGCAGGCGCTGAATTTCTGACATGGTGTGCCTTCTAAGTTTTCTGTTTCGGTTGTACGCATGGCCAGACTATTTTAAGAATCGCGGGCCAGGCAAAAAAGTAACAGATACGCCAAAAATAACCATAACAGTTAACAGGCCTGACCGACTTAAAGCATCTTAATGATACGCGCTGGGTTACCTGCCACAACGGAGTTGGCTGGAATATCTTTGGTCACTACTGAGCCTGAACCTACCACCACATTATCACCAATGGTGACGCCAGGATTAATAACCGCGCGCCCGCCAATCCAGACGTTATTGCCAATCGTCACCGGCTTGCCCAGTTCGACGCCGCTATTTCGTGTTTCTGCATCCAGGGGATGGGTCGCGGTATAAATATGAACGCCAGGTGCCAGCATACAGTTGTCACCAATGCGAATAGGACAAGGGTCCAGCATGACGCATTCAAAATTGGCGTAGAAGTTTTTACCCAGGTAGATGTTGTAGCCATAGTCGCAGCGGAAAGTGGGTTCGATGTAAGCCCCTTCGCTCTGGCCAAGCAGCTCGGCGAGGATCTCATCGCGGTACGCCTGTTCGTCCGGCGAACTTTGGTTGTAGCGATGCAGCAGTTGGCGTGCTTTGTGGCTCTCCAGCTGCAGGGTTTCGTCTCCAGGCCGGTATAGCTCTCCGGCAATCATTTTACGCTTTTCTTCACTCATCACGGGTTCCCTCTTCAGTGGCCTGCAAGGCTACCTGAATTTCGGAAGAAAAGAGTGGGTATCGTTCCCCGAGCGTGATGGACCTCACGTCGCAGACTGCGGCGCGGAAGGTTAGCGTTGAGGAGTGCTGGCGGTATTTCGCTGGCTGGTTAACGGGCGTTAATCCAAACCTGTGTAACATCGACTGAGACAAACCAGACAATAGCAGAAGATAAAATGTGATTTTAAATATTATTTAATAAGACAGCTATTAACGAATAAATTTCCACACTGAGGGTGGGATTTTATCATACAGTTTATTCATCGTCAGTTCTGCAAGACGGTGGTCGGCTGCTGAATAAAATACCGCCAGTTCATTATCTGATAATTCATATTTATTTTTTTCTATTACGCGTTCCAGCGTATCAATTGTCTGACAACGCCGCAGGCGCATCAAATAATCGGTCTTAGTGAGCTTGGTAGTCATAAATTCGCCTTAAGTATTTTAATATTTTTAGAACGAGTGGCTTACTGGGTTAGCGCGACTCTCACTGATGAAACATCTGAACAAGCGATTCCCTGATTTACGCCACCGCTGCAAGTCCTGTGCGTTAATGCCGTAATTGCTAAATAACATGAAAGTATCGTCCAGGTATTCATCAATCTGTTCAATCAATTTGCTCTCATCTGGATACTTAATCTTATAATTAAGCGCCGATGCTGCAATGTGCTCAATCAATTCATTCAACTGCAGATTAATGGCCGACGTAGGATCATTAACCCACCCATGATTGCTCTCACCAAGATTGGTCAGACAATCGTGATACAGACTCTCACAGAGGAACTTAAGCTGCGCGATGTCGTGCCGCTTTGGTGAGTATTCGTCCATAGTGCTGCCCCTTTTATCGGTAAACCAAATGATAAACACAACGGGTTGGGGTGGACACACCTGAAGAGGTGAAGAACTGTTGCCACGATTATTACATGTGCTGTAACTATAAATCAATATTGCCTGGATTTCATGCGGCTCTAACGAAAAATTACAATTAAGTTAAAAAAGGAGAATACGTTACTAAATGTGAATTAAAACTTTAGTATGAATTTTAACTTAAATTCTCAGGCAGTCATTAACCCATAATCGGTAATATTTATAACTTTCAGCTGGTTAATCCATCTATAAGACTATTCTGTATCCGGCTAAAAATCAGGCGTTAATTTGTAAGAATATTCCCAAATAAATGTAACACTTCGGTTTTTGTTGTTTCGTTAATCATGGATTAACGAGCATTTAAGCGTTATTTTTTCCGAAATGAGGCGGCATTTATGTTGAAGATAATGCGGAAGAGAGAAGTGAATGTGGAAATAAGAAATCTGAATTAACAATACTGAAACCGGTTTCTGTATTCATAAAAAAGGCCGCATTACGCGGCCTTTTGTTATGTGATTGAACGGCTTACTGGTGATGCTCTACCGCATGCGCATGTTCAATATCTTCACTCTTGCGGCTAAAGCGGCGGCGTACCACCACGAAGAACACCGGCACGAAGAAGATAGCCAGCACGGTCGCGGTCACCATACCGCCCATTACACCGGTACCTACGGCGTTCTGCGCGCCACTGCCCGCACCGGTACTGATAACCAGCGGCATTACCCCGAGGATAAACGCCAGAGAAGTCATCAGGATCGGACGCAGACGCATACGCACGGCTTCCAGCGTCGCTTCAATCAGACCTTTGCCTTCTTTCTCCATCAGATCTTTGGCGAATTCAACGATAAGTATCGCGTTCTTCGCCGACAAACCAATGGTTGTTAGCAGGCCAACCTGGAAGTAAACGTCGTTGGTGAGGCCACGCATCGTTGCCGCCAGCAGGGCACCGAATACGCCAAGCGGAACAACCAGCATGACCGAGAACGGAATTGACCAGCTCTCATACAGCGCCGCCAGGCACAGGAACACCACAATCAGCGAGATGGCGTACAGGGCAGGGGCCTGGTTGCCGGACAGGCGTTCCTGGTAGGACATGCCCGTCCAGTCAAAGCCAATGCCGGTTGGCAATTTCGACGCAAGCTGTTCCATCATGTCCATTGCTTCACCGGTACTTTTACCCGGTGCTGCCTGGCCAAGAATTTCCATGGACGGCAAGCCATTGTAACGTTCCAGACGCGGTGAGCCGTATTCCCAGCGTGAGGTAGAGAACGCGGAGAACGGTACCATCTGGCCGGAAGAGCCACGCACGTACCAGTTACCGATGTCGCTTGGCAGCATACGGTATGGCGCTTCGGCCATGACGTACACTTTCTTCACGCGGCCACGGTCGATGAAGTCATTGACGTAGCTGCCGCCCCAGGCTGCGCCCAGCGTGGTATTGATATCGCTGATGGATACCCCCAGCGCCTGTGCTTTTTCCTGATCGATATCGATTTTGAACTGCGGTGTATCTTCCAGACCGTTCGGACGCACGCCAACCAGCAGGTCAGGGTGCTGGGCAATCATGCCGAACAGCTGGTTACGAGCCTGAGTGAGCTGCTCGTGGCCAAGGTTTGCCTGGTCAATCAGCTGGAAGTCAAAGCCGGTTGCGGTACCCAGCTCGACAATCGCCGGCAGGTTAAAGGCAAAGACCATTGCATCTTTAATCTGCGAGAAGGTGCCCATCGCACGGCCTGCAATAGCCGGAACTTTGTTCTCTTCTCCAGAGCGCTCACTCCAGTCTTTAAGCGACACGAACGCCAGACCGGTATTCTGACCACGACCGGAGAAGCCGAAGCCGTTAACGGTAAACACTGAGTTAACGTTGGCTTTCTCTTTGGTCAGGAAGTAGTCGTTCACTTCATCAAGGACTTTCTGCGTACGCTCCTGGGTTGCACCCGCCGGCAGCTGCGCCATGGCTAACAGCACGCCCTGGTCTTCATCCGGCAGGAACGAACTTGGCAGACGAACGAACAGAAACGCCATGCCGACAACAATCAGCAAATACACCACCAGATAGCGGCCGGTGCTGCGCAGAATGTTACCGACGCTGTCGGTGTAGTGATGCGTGCTCTTCTCGAACATTCTGTTGAACCAGCCGAAGAACCCTTTCTTGTCATCGTGATGACCTTTCGGGATTGGCTTAAGCATGGTTGCACAGAGCGCAGGGGTCAGAATCATTGCCACCAGCACCGACAGCACCATCGCGGAAACGATAGTAATCGAGAACTGACGGTAGATTGCGCCGGTAGAGCCGCCGAAGAACGCCATCGGGACAAATACCGCGGACAGTACCATCGCGATACCGACCAGCGCGCCCTGAATCTGGCCCATGGATTTGCGCGTGGCTTCCTTCGGTGGCAGTCCTTCTTCCACCATAACGCGCTCAACGTTCTCCACCACGACGATGGCGTCATCCACCAGCAGGCCTATCGCGAGCACCATGCCGAACATCGTCAGGGTGTTTATCGAGTAACCAAAGGCGGCAAGGATAGCGAACGTGCCCAGCAGTACCACCGGTACCGCAATGGTTGGGATCAGCGTTGCCCGGAAGTTCTGCAGGAACAGATACATCACCAGGAACACCAGCACGATAGCCTCGATCAGCGTTTTCACCACTTCGTTAATAGAGATTTTAACGAACGGCGTAGTGTCGTACGGATAAACAACTTTCAGGCCAGCAGGGAAGAACGGCTGCAGTTTTTCAACCGTCGCACGTACCGCTTCGGCCGTGTCCAGGGCGTTAGCACCGGTGGCAAGTTTAATCCCCAGGCCGGAAGCTGGCTGGCCGTTATAGCGGGCGATAACGTCATAGCTTTCGCCGCCCAGCTCAACTTTTGCTACGTCTTTCAGCAGGACGCGAGAGCCGTCCGGGTTGACCTTCATCAGGATCTTGCTGAACTCGTCTGCGGATTTCAGACGGGTCTGCGCAATGATGGAGGCGTTCAGCTGTTGGCCTTTGACCGGCGGAGTCCCGCCGAGCTGGCCCGCTGCGACCTGGGCGTTTTGTGCCTTGATAGCATTGATCACATCCACCGGCGTCAGCTGGTAGTTGTTCAGTTTGTTCGGGTCCATCCAGATACGCATCGCGTACTGAGCACCAAACAGCTGAACGTCACCGACACCGGGAGTACGGCTGACCGGATCTTTGATGGTCGCGCCTACGTAGTCCGCGATATCGTCCTGATTCATGGTGCCGTCGGTATTGATCATACCGAGAACCATCAGGAAGCTACTTGAGGACTTCTCGACGCTAACACCCTGCTGCTGCACCTCCTGCGGCAGCAGCGGCATAGCCAGCTGCAGTTTGTTTTGAACCTGAACCTGTGCGATATCGGCATCAGTGCCGGAGTCGAAGGTAATGGTTATCTGAACGGTACCAGAGGAATCACTGGTAGAGGACATGTACAGCAGGCCATCGATACCGTTCATGTTCTGTTCGATAACCTGCGTGACGGTATCCTGTACCGTTTTAGCATCTGCACCCGGGTAGTTGGCTGAGATCTGAATAGCCGGTGGCGCGATCGTTGGATACTGCGCGATAGGCAATTTCATGATCGCAAGCGCACCCGCCAACATAATGATGATGGCGATTACCCAGGCAAAGATGGGGCGATCGATAAAAAACTTAGACATGTCTTAACGGCTCCTGTTTAAGTTAAGACTTCGGTTGTTCGGGCTGTGCGCCTGCGGCGGGTTGCTGTTGGCCTTTATTGTCTTCCGCAACTTCCTGCGCTTTTACCTGAACACCCGGTTTTACTTTCTGTAGGCCGGTAACAATCACGCGATCGCCTGTTTGTAACCCATCGGTAACCAGCCATTTGTCGCCGATCGCCTGGCTGGTTTGCAGCTGACGAACTTCAACTTTGTCATCCTTCCCAACAACCATCGCTGAAGCATCACCACGTGGAGTACGAGTTACCCCCTGCTGCGGAACCAGGATGGCATTCGGGTTAACGCCTTCTTCCAGTTTGGCGCGAACAAACATTCCTGGCAGCAGGGTTTTGTCCGGGTTAGGGAAGATAGCGCGCAGGGTGATAGACCCGGTGGTCTGGTCAACGGTCACTTCAGAGAATTCCAGCGTGCCTTCCTGAGCATAGGTGACGCCGTTGTTCATCATCAGTTGGACTTTCGCTTTACCGTTTTCCTGTTTCAGTTTGCCGTCGGCCAGCTCCTGCTTCAGGCGCAGGAAGTCATCGCTGGATTGGGTCACATCCACATAAATAGGGTCAAGCTGCTGGACGGTGGCGAGGGCGGTGGTTTGCCCGCTGGTAACCAGCGCACCTTCGGTGACCGCGGATTTCCCGATGCGGCCGCTGATAGGCGAGGTCACTTTGGTGTATGCCAGGTTGATACGTGCAGTTTCAACCGCGGCTTTTGCTGCGACGACGTCAGCGTTTGCCTGCTGCGCGGTGGCCGCAGCCGTATCGTAGTCAGACTGGCTGATGTACTTGGTACCCAGCAGTTTCTGGTAACGTTTGACGGTCAGCTGTGCAAGATTCGCGCTGGACTGGGCTTTCGCCAGGTCGCCTTTCGCGCTGTCGTAGGCAGCCTGATAGGTGGCAGGATCGATCTGATACAGCGAAACACCGGCCTGAATGTCGCTCCCTTCAGTGAAGTTACGCTTCAGAATAATGCCGCTAACCTGAGGACGAACTTCTGCGATGCGGAAGGCGTTGGTGCGTCCTGGAAGCTCAGTAGTAATCTGCAATGGCGCGCTTTTCAGAGTCACTACACCCACTTCCGGGGCGTGCGGCGCACTCTGCTGAGTCTCTTTCTCGTTACATCCTGTAAGCGCTAAGCTGCCTGAGAGCATCAGAACGGCCGCCAGAGGCGTAAACCCTCTGTTTTTGTTCATATGTAAACCTCGAGTGTCCGATTTCAAAGTTGTTCAATGGATCAAATGTCCACAAACCCATTGCTGTGTTTATATTATCGTCGTGCTATGGTACATACGTTCACAAATGTATGTAAATCTGACTAAAGTAAATTCACTCACTTATGGCACGAAAAACTAAAGCTCAGGCGCTTGAAACCCGCCAGCACATCCTCGACGTTGCGATTCGCCTGTTTTCACAACAGGGCGTCTCTGCGACTTCGCTCGCGGATATCGCGCAGGCTGCCGGGGTAACTCGTGGTGCAATTTACTGGCATTTCAAAAATAAGTCGGAATTGTTTAGTGAGATCTGGGAGCTAACCGAATCCAGTATTGGTGACTTAGAGATTGAGTATCGGGCAAAATATCCAGACGATCCACTCTCGGTGATAAGAGAATTACTCATTTATATCCTACAGGCAACGGTGACAGAAGAGCGCCGGCGCCTGATGACCGAAATCATTTTCCACAAGTGCGAGTTTGTGGGCGAACTCGAAGTTTTGCAGCAGGCCAGACGCACGCTTTATATGGAAGGAAATGAGCGTATCGAAGCTGCTTTACAGCGCTGTATCGACGCCGGGAAACTTCCTGCAGGCCTGCGCCTTTCCCTCGCCGTCACGCTGATGCGCAGCTACATTACCGGGCTGATTGAGAACTGGCTGGTGGCTCCGGAAACCTTTGATTTACATGCTAAAGCGCCAGACTTTGTCGCCGTCCTGCTGGAGATGTTCCAGCTTAGCCCCACGCTGAACAAACCGGCGTAACTTTCGGCTGCCATTCACCCGATAAATCATTTGAGATTCCTCCGAGGGCGATTGCTATTCTGCGCTCTGAAGCCGTGTTATTCTGCGCGTCTTCCGTGGCCTTTTACTTTTAGCTGGCACTCACATGCGCAGCACCGTAATGACTCAACCATGACTACCCAGCCCAACGTTCTGTCGCGGACTTCCCGTTCCGCATTGATTCTTTTCCTGTTTTTGTGTGTTTCCGTCCTGTTGCCTTTTTCTGTGGCCCAGGCGGCGGCAGGCAATGGCGATTTGCCGACAAAGGCAGAGGTGCAGTCGCAGCTGGACTCGCTGAATAAGCAAAAAACGCTGACGCCGGACGATAAGCTTACCCAGAAAGATCTCACCGAAACGCTTGAGATGCTGGACAAGCTCGACCGCGTGAAGCAGGAAACGGCACAGCTCAAAACCACGGTTGCCCAGGCACCGGACAAGCTGAAGCAGGCGACCGACGCGCTGAATTCGCTGAGCACGCCAGCCGATGACGAAGCGACGCGTAAAACGCTGGGTTCGCTTTCCCTTCGTCAACTGGAAGCCCGGCTGACCGGCGTGCTGGATCAGCTGCAGTCGGCCAACAACGATTTATCCACGCTGAACAGTCAGCTGGTGTCGCTGCAAACCCAGCCTGAGCGCGTGCAGAATGCCATGTACAGCGCCTCTCAGCAGCTTCTGCAGGTGCGTAACAGGCTGAACGGCACCACGCCGGGGGAAGCCACTCTCCGTCCAAGCCAGCAAAACTTGCTGCTGGTGCAGCAGGCGCTGTTGAATACCCAAATTGAGCAACAGCGGAAAAGCCTGGAAGGCAACACTGTCTTGCAGGATGCGCTGCAAAAACAGCGCGATTACACCAACGCCAATATCGGGCAGCTTGAGCACACGCTTCAACTGCTGCAGGAAGCGGTTAACAGTAAGCGCTTAACGCTGACGGAAAAAACGGCTCAGGAAGCCGTCACGCCGGACGACGCCGATGCCAGCGCGGTGCAGAATAACCCGCTGGTGCGTCAGGAGCTGGACGTTAACCACCAACTCAGCCAGCGGCTGATTAACGCCACTCAAAGCGGAAATGAGCTGGTTCAGCGGAATATCCGCGTTAAAAACTGGCTCGATCGTGCGCTACAGTCCGAGCGTAATCTGAAAGAACAAATCTCGGTGCTGAAGGGCAGCCTTTTGCTGTCGCGCATTCTTTATCAGCAGCAGCAAACGCTGCCGTCAGCCGACGACCTGGAAGACCTCACCAACCGCATCGCCGACCTGCGCCTGGAGCAGTTCGACATCAACCAGCAGCGTGATGCGCTGTTCCAAAGCGACAGCTACGTCGACAAGATTGTCGAAGGGCATAAAAACGAGGTTAACGACGAAGTTCACGACGCGCTGATGCAGGTGGTGGACATGCGTCGTGAGCTGCTGGACCAGCTCAACAAGCAGTTGGGCAACCAGCTGATGATGGCGATTAACCTGCAGATTAACCAACAGCAGCTGATGAGCGTCAGCAGCAGCTTGAAGAAAATGCTGACCCAGCAAATCTTTTGGGTGAACAGTAACAAACCGATGAACTGGGAGTGGATCAAATCCTTCCCGGGCGCGCTGCACGACCAAATCAAAGGCATGAAGCTGGATATCAGCTGGCACAAAGTGCTGGACGGGCTGTTTATGTCGCTGTTCACCGCGCTGCCGTTAATGCTGCTGGCCGGGCTGCTGCGCTGGCGCTACAAGTGGATCGACAGGCAGCTGGCTAAGCTGGCCTCGGAGGTCGGGCAACTGCGCACGGATACCCAGCTCAACACGCCTAAGGCGATTTTGCTCAACTTCCTGAAAGTGCTGCCGCTGACGATGGCCATTCTCTCGGTGGGGCTGGTATTGCTGTTTATGCAGCTCAATATCAGTGAGCTCCTGTGGGCGTTTGCCAAAGAGCTGGCGCTGTTCTGGCTGGTGTTTGGCATGGCCTGGCGCATTCTGAGCAGCCGCGGTCTGGCCGTGATCTGGTTTAACATGCCGGAGCACCTGACCCGTCATTATCGTCGCCAAATCGTGCGCATCAGCTTTGCCTTGCTGCCGCTGCTGTTCTGGTCTGTCGTCGGCGAGATGTCGCCGCTGAACCTGATGGACGATGTGCTCGGGCAGTTTATGATCCTCCTTAACCTGCTGCTGATCACCGCCCTGGTTATCCCGATGTGCCGCGACAACTGGCGGGACAAAGAGTCCCATCCGATGCGGCTGCTGACCATTACGGTGCTCTCCATTGTGCCGGTCGCGCTGCTGGTGCTGACCGCAACCGGCTATTTCTATACCACGCTGCGCCTGGCTAATCGCTGGATAGACACAGTTTATCTGGTCATTATCTGGAACCTGATTCACCAGACGGTGATTCGTGGTCTGAGCGTTGCGGCACGTCGTATTGCCTACCGCCGCGCGCTGGCTCGCCGCCAGAATATGGTTAAAGAGGGGGCAGAGGGCGCAGAGCCGGTCGAAGAGCCGCCGCTAGCGCTGGATCAGATCAACCAGCAAACCATGCGTTTGACCATGCTGCTGATGTTCGCCCTGTTCGGCGTGGTGTTCTACGCCATCTGGTCGGATTTAATTACCGTCTTTGCCTATCTCGACAGTATCGTGCTGTGGCATTACACCGGCAGCGAAGCCGGCGCCACGGTGATGAAAAACGTTACGATGGGCAGCATCTTGTTCGCGATAGTGGCGACGATGGTCGCCTGGGCGCTGATTCGAAACTTGCCGGGCCTGCTGGAAGTGCTGGTTCTGTCGCGGCTGAAAATGCGCCAGGGCGCCTCTTACGCCATTACGACCATCCTCAACTACGCCATTATCGTGATTGGAGCGATGACGGTGTTTGGCTCGCTGGGCGTGTCGTGGGACAAACTGCAGTGGCTGGCGGCGGCACTGTCGGTGGGCCTGGGCTTTGGTTTGCAGGAGATCTTCGGGAACTTCGTTTCCGGCCTGATCATCCTGTTTGAACGCCCGGTCCGCATCGGCGATACCGTTACCATCGGGACATTCTCCGGTAGCGTCAGTAAGATCCGCATCCGTGCGACGACAATCACCGACTTTGACCGTAAAGAAGTGATCATTCCGAACAAAGCGTTTGTGACCGAACGACTGATCAACTGGTCGCTGACGGACACGATCACCCGCGTGGTGATCAAGCTCGGCGTGGCGTATGGATCCGATCTCGATAAAGTGAAAGCGATCTTGCTGAAGGCGGCGATGGAACATCCGAGAGTGATGCACGACCCGGAACCGGCGGTGTACTTCACCACGTTTGGCGCCAGCACGCTTGACCATGAGCTGCGTCTGTATGTCCGTGAACTACGCGACCGCAGCATTACCGTGGATGAGCTGAACCGCGCCATTGACAGACTGTGCCGTGAAAACAATATCAACATCGCCTTCAACCAGCTTGAAGTGCATCTGCACAATGAAAAAGGCGATGAACTGACGGAAGTGAAGCGTGATTTAGGCAAAAACGGCGGTCTGCTGCCGCCGACCAGCCAGCCTTAGTCGCCGGCGGGAGGCGTTTGTGCTTCCCGCTGCTTACGCAGAAAATCCTGACGGACAATGTCCAGCGCCGCGAGGGCGGTGTCCGTTGGGATCTGGTGCTGCTCCAGCAGCATGATTAAATCGACGGCCAGTTTGACCTCGTCCGGGGCGTTATCCAGAGACATTCTTGCTCCTTAGTTGGGGGTTAACTCAGCCCGCGTTCGCGTCTTTCAATGGCTTTTTCTATGCGGGTCAGCGCCTGACGACAGCGCTGCAGGCGGCCTTCCAGCGCGGCCAGTTCTCGCTGAAGCTTTTGCTGGCCAGCAAGCGTGGTTTGCAGGGAAAGCTGGCTTTCTCTATCGCTCACCATCGCCAGCAGCCTGCGTTCGTAATCCTGATGGGTAGCCAGTTTTTCGTACAGGTTTTCCTGCACCTTTTGCTGCGGCTCGCTTTGGCGTAAATGCGCGGTGGCCAATTCCCGCTGTAGCGCAGCAATCTGTGCCACCAGCTTTTCGGCGATAAATGCCACCTGGTCCGTTTTACCGTGGCTGACGCTAAGTTGAAGCTGGGCGAGATTAGCCTGAGCTTCCTGGAGATAGTCTTTCAGTTGCGTGCTGTGGGTATGGAAAAGCTTGCGGTCGAAGCGCGCCTGGCTTGCCCGAAGCAGGGCGACCGGCTCAACGGCGGCGGCCAGCTCGGCGACCCGGGTTTCCAGGGCTTGTAACAGCGAAGCGGTTTTCACAGAATGGCTCTCCAGGGATTGTCAGAGGTTACAGCATGAAGCGTCTTATTCTACTCATCATCGGCTGGCTGGCGGTAGTGCTTGCGACGCTGGGCGTGATATTACCGCTGTTGCCGACCACGCCATTTTTGCTGCTGGCCGCGTGGTGTTTTGCCCGCTCGTCGCCGCGTTTTCACCACTGGCTGCTGTACCGTTCATGGTTTGGCAGCTATCTGCGGCACTGGCAAACGCACCGCGCGATGCCCCGGGGCGCAAAGCCAAAAGCTATCCTGTTTATTCTTGCCACCTTCGCGCTTTCGCTATGGCTGGTGAAGATAGTGTGGGTTAGAATTTTGCTGCTGGTGATACTTTGTGCGCTGTTGATCTTTATGTGGCGCATTCCGGTGGTTGATGAAGCGCAACAAAAGCGATAAACCGCAGCAGAAGCTGTTGCAATTGTCGCGTCCAGCCAGTAAATTCGAGCGTTTTCGAGCACGGGTACAGCTGGTTAACCGTTAACCAGTGGTTCACATTTGAACCCACAGGTACTCTGTTTAGTATCATGTTTTTAGCAGGCATAAACCGATGACCGCGACTGCGCAGCAGCTTGAATATCTCAAAAACAGCATTAAAAGCGTTGCTGATTACCCAAAACCAGGAATTCTGTTCCGTGACGTGACCAGCTTGCTGGAAGATCCGAAAGCATATGCCACCAGCATTGCGCTGTTAGTTTCTCGTTTCAAAGACGCCGGTATCACCAAAGTGGTGGGCACCGAGGCCCGTGGCTTCCTGTTTGGTGCTCCGGTTGCGCTGGAGCTGGGCGTGGGGTTCATTCCCGTGCGCAAACCTCGTAAGTTGCCGCGCGAAACCATCGCCGAAAGCTACGAGCTGGAATACGGCACCGACAGCCTTGAAATCCACGTAGATGCCATCAAACCGGGCGATAAAGTGCTGGTCGTGGACGATCTGCTGGCTACAGGCGGGACCATTGAAGCGACGGTGAAACTGATTCGCCGCCTCGGTGGGGAAGTGACTGATGCCGCTTTCGTTATCAACCTGTTTGACCTCGGCGGCGAGCAGCGTCTGGAAAACATGGGCGTGAAAAGCTTCTGCCTGGTGCCTTTCCCGGGCCACTAAGCTTCTTCGACCTACAGGCCTCGCCCAGCGGGCGGGGCTTTAGTTTAGAGACAAACGCCCAAAAAACGTGGTTTTTAGGCGTTTGGGCAAGCCAAAAGTTCATATCCTTTGCTTTTTTGAGGCGAAGGGAATGCTTTTAAAGCGTCAATATCCAGTCAGATATCACAAGCCTCGCCCAGCGGGCGGGGCTTATGTTAGCATTACCCCCTCGATTCACCTTTCCCGCGAACCAGAGCCTAACTCCAGATGAGCTACCAGGTCTTAGCCCGCAAATGGCGCCCCCAAACTTTTGCTGATGTTGTCGGCCAGCAACACGTACTGACCGCGCTGGCTAATGGTTTGTCGCTGGGCCGCATCCACCATGCGTATCTTTTTTCCGGCACTCGTGGGGTGGGGAAAACCTCAATCGCCCGTCTGCTGGCGAAAGGGCTGAATTGCGAAACCGGTATTACCGCGACCCCTTGTGGCATCTGCGATAACTGCCGCGAAATAGAACAGGGCCGCTTTGTCGACCTGATTGAGATAGACGCCGCCTCGCGCACCAAAGTAGAAGACACCCGCGATCTGCTGGACAACGTGCAGTACGCCCCCGCGCGCGGCCGCTTTAAAGTCTATCTTATTGACGAAGTGCACATGCTCTCGCGCCACAGCTTTAACGCGCTGCTTAAGACGCTGGAAGAGCCGCCTCCGCACGTAAAATTCCTGCTGGCAACTACCGATCCGCAAAAGCTGCCGGTGACCATTCTTTCTCGCTGCCTGCAATTCCACCTGAAAGCGCTGGACGTCGAACAGATCCGCCATCAGTTGGAGCACATTCTTGGTGAAGAGAAGGTCGTGAGCGAACCCCGCGCGCTGCAGCTGTTAGCCCGCGCGGCGGACGGCAGCCTGCGCGATGCGCTGAGCCTCACCGACCAGGCGATTGCCAGCGGCGACGGGCAGGTCACCACCGCCGCCGTCAGCGCTATGCTCGGCACGCTGGATGATGACCAGGCGCTGTCGCTGATTGAAGCTGTCGTCCAGGCTGACGGCCAGCGAGTCATGGCATTGCTGAACGACGCAGCCGCTCGCGGCGTGGAGTGGGAAGCTCTGCTGGTAGAAATGTCCGCGCTGCTACACCGCGTGGCGATGGTTCAGCTTTCTCCGTCCGCCCTTGGCAGCGATATGGCAGCCATCGAACAGCGCATGCGAGAGCTTGCCCGCGTTGTTCCCCCGGCCGACGTGCAGCTTTATTACCAGACATTGCTGATTGGCCGCAAAGAGCTGCCGTGGGCGCCGGATCGCCGCATGGGCGTAGAAATGACGCTGCTGCGCGCGCTGGCTTTCCATCCGCGCAAGCCGCTGCCTGAGCCGGAAGCATCTCGCCAGGCGGCAAGCATTCCCGTGATTAACCCGGTTTCACACCCGCCAGCGGTAAGGCAGCAGCAGGCGGCACCGCCGCCGGACCGGGAAGCCCCTCCGCTGCCGGATGCCACCAGCCAGATCCTCCAGGCGCGCAGCCAACTGATGCGCCAGCAGGAGGCTGATAAAGCAAAAAAGAATGAGCCGGCAGCGCAACGACTAGCGCGGCCGGCAAAAAGCTCCGCGCTGGAACGTTTGGCCTCGGTGACCGAACGCGTTCAGGCGCGCCCTGCGCCGACGGCGCTGGAAAAACCAGCGAAGCCTGAAGCCTATCGCTGGAAGGCACAAAATCCGACGGAAGTCGCCCCTGAACCGGTCGCTACACCCAAGGCGCTGAAAAAGGCGCTTGAGCATGAAAAAACGCCGGAGCTGGCGCAGAAGCTGGCCGAAGAGGCTATCGAGCGCGATGAATGGGCGGCGGAAATCAATCAGCTGGTGCTGCCAAAGCTGGTACAACAGCTGGCGCTTAACGCCTGGAAAGAGGTGGACGGCAACCGGGTTTGCCTGCATTTGCGTCCTGGCCAGCGCCACCTGAATTCGCCATCGGCGCAAAAAACGCTGTCAGATGCCCTGAGTTCGCACCATGGCGAAGCGATAGAACTGACTATTATTGAAGATGATAATCTGGCTCGCCGCACGCCGCTGGAGTGGCGTCAGGCTATCTACGAAGAGAAGCTGGCGCAGGCGCGCGAGGCGATGAGCAACGACAGCAATATTCAGACTCTGCAAAGGTTCTTTGATGCTGAGCTGGATGAAGATAGTATTCGCCCTGTTTGATATGCCTCGCCTGGCGCGGCATAGTGTGAAACCCTGATAGCCACTCTCGCATTCTGTGAGGGCTGGCCCGATGAAAGAGAGAAGATTATGTTTGGAAAAGGCGGTCTGGGTAACCTGATGAAGCAGGCCCAGCAGATGCAGGAAAAAATGGCCCAGGCTCAGGAAGAAATCGCCAACATGGAAGTCACCGGCGAGTCCGGCGCGGGCCTGGTGAAAGTGACCATCAACGGGGCGCACAACTGCCGCCGTGTCGAAATCGACCCAAGCCTGATGGAAGATGACAAAGAAATGGTTGAAGACCTGGTTGCCGCAGCCTTCAACGATGCCGCTCGCCGTATCGGCGAAGCGCAGAAAGAAAAAATGGCTGGGGTGTCCAACGGCATGCAGTTGCCACCGGGCTTCAAAATGCCATTCTGATGCTTTTCCGCCTTCTCCCGCCCGGGAGAAGGCCGTTTTCTTACTCCTCGTCCAGCGCCTGATAGCTCTCCGCCAGAAAATCAATTAACGCCCGCACCGCCGGTAACTGCCCTCGTCGTGAAGGGAAGACCGCATGCACGATCTCCATTCTTGCTCGCCATTCTGGCAACACGTGAACCAGCTTGCCCTGCGCCAGCGCGTCGTTAAGCATCAGCTTCGGGAGCTGCACGACGCCAATCCCGTTCAGCGCCGCGGTACGCAGCGCGATCATATCCGTCGTCACATAGCGGGGCTTGTGGTGAACAATCACCTCCTGCTGTTCCGGGCCAAACAGGCACCAGCGATAAGTTTGCTGCGGCCTGTCCAGCGCCAGGCTTGGCCAGTGGGCGAGATCTGTAGGTGCCGCAGGCATACCCTGGCGGGCGACCAGATCCGGGCTGGCGACCAGGCACATGCTGCGGGTGGCCAGCTTGCGCATCACCAGGTCGCTGTCTTCCAGCGGCAAAGGACGCACGCGAATAGCTAAATCAACGTTTTCGTTCAGCACGTCCACGCGGCGGTTGGTTTCCTCAAGCTGAATCACAATCTGCGGATAAAGCTGCATAAAGCGCGCCAGCATATCGCCGACGTGGACATGCAGCAGCGCTATCGGGCAGGTGAGGCGGATCAGCCCTCGCGGCTCTGACTTGAGCGTGTCGATGGCTTCCTGCGCCGCTTCTGCTTCAATCATCATTGCCTTGCAGTGGCGGTAGAAAATATGCCCGGCTTCGGTGACCGTGAAGCTCCGCGTCGAGCGCTGCATCAGGCGGGTTTCAAGCCGCTCTTCCAGCAGCGCAATGCGGCGGCTCAGGCGGGACTTTGGAATGTCGATAACCCGGCTGGCGGGGGAAAAACCGCCGTGGTCTACCACCTGCACGAAGTACCACAGATCGTTTAGGTCCTGCATTTCTATTGTCCTGATTATGGAACACTGAGTCCATTTTAGCACTCTACCGGGCTGAGCGTCTGACGGGTAAGCTTTATCCCATCAGAAACAACCCTTGTGGAGAGAATCATGAAATCAATTCTTGGCGTCTACACCGCACCGGCTTCCCACTGGGTGGGGGATGGTTTCCCGGTTCGGTCGCTGTTTTCGTACTCAAAATTTGCCGAGCAGCTTAGCCCGTTCCTGCTGCTGGACTACGCGGGCCCGGCGGAATTTAAGCCGAGCAATAAAGGCCAGCGCGGCGTGGATCAGCATCCGCATCGTGGCTTTGAAACCGTGACCATCGTCTACAAAGGCGAAGTGGCGCATCGCGATAACGCGGGCAACGGCGGTGTGATTGGTCCGGGTGACGTGCAGTGGATGACCGCCGGGAGCGGCATCCTTCACGAGGAATACCATTCTCCGGCATTCAGCGAAGCGGGCGGCAGCCTGGAAATGGTGCAGCTGTGGGTTAACCTGCCTGCAAAAGACAAAATGACCGCGCCTGGCTATCAGCCGATTACCGACGGCGATATTCCGGTGATCGATTTGCCGGACAATGCCGGTAAGGTTCGCGTGATTGCCGGTGAGTTTGACGGAACCAAAGGCCCGGCCAGGACCTTCTCGCCAATCAGCATTTGGGATTTGCGCCTGAACCCACGAGGCGTTACGCAGTTGGCGGTGAAAGACGGCTGGAACACGGCGCTGGTGGTGTTGAAAGGCACGGTGCTGGTCAACGGTGAAGAGGTGGCGCGTGAAGCACAGCTGGTAGTGCTGGATGCCAAAGGCGAAAGCGTGACCCTCGAAGCCAATAATGACGCGGTGGTTCTGTTGCTAAGCGGTGAGCCTCTGAATGAGCCTGTGGTGGGTTATGGCCCGTTCGTGATGAACACCAAAGAGGAGATTCATCAGGCCATCGATGATTTTAATCAGGGCCGTTTCGGCAAAGACATCGCGTAAACATTTCCCCCGGCGAGCCTTCGTGCGGGGTATATCTTTTCCTATACCCATCCGCGGGGCTAATGTTAGGCTATAGCCCACTTTTTTCTCACAAGCCCGAGCGATGCAAACCAGTCCTTTACTCTCAGCCCTTATGGAATCCCTGCGCTGCCTGCCCGGCGTTGGCCCGAAATCCGCCCAGCGTATGGCGTTTGCCCTGCTGCAGCGCGACCGCAGCGGCGGCATGCGTCTGGCTCAGGCGCTGACCCGCGCCATGTCCGAGATTGGCCACTGTGCGGATTGCCGTACCTTTACCGAGCAGGAAGTTTGCTCCATTTGCTCCAATCCACGTCGCCAGGAAAACGGCCAGATTTGCGTGGTGGAGAGCCCGGCGGATATTCACGCCATCGAGCAAACCGGCCAGTTCTCAGGCCGCTACTTTGTCTTAATGGGGCACCTCTCGCCGCTGGACGGCATTGGCCCGAACGATATTGGACTGGATCGCCTTGAGCAGCGCCTTGCCAGCGAGCCGATGAAAGAAGTTATTCTTGCCACCAACCCGACGGTAGAAGGCGAAGCCACGGCGAACTACATTGCCGAGCTGTGCGCGCAGTACGGCGTTGAAGCCAGCCGTATCGCCCACGGGGTGCCGGTGGGCGGCGAGCTGGAAATGGTGGATGGCACCACGCTTTCACACTCGCTGCTGGGTCGCCATAAGATTAATTTTTAATCGGTTGGGGGAGGTTTTTGCCTCCTCCAGCTTGAAAAGGCACAAATCGCTACCATATCCCCCTCAACGTTTTCTTCATCCCGTATGATTTTGTTGAGGTATCAATGACCATGAAAGGACAAGAGACCCGCGGTTTTCAGTCAGAGGTAAAACAGCTTCTGCACCTGATGATCCATTCTCTCTATTCAAACAAAGAAATCTTCCTGCGTGAGCTGATCTCCAACGCCTCCGATGCGGCAGACAAGCTGCGCTTTCGCGCCCTGTCTGACGCCAGCCTTTACGAAGGTGACGGTGAACTGCGCGTTCGCGTCTCTTTTAACAAAGACAACCGTACCCTGACTATTGCAGATAACGGCATCGGCATGACCCGTGATGAAGTTATCGATCATCTGGGCACCATTGCTAAATCCGGCACCAAGGCTTTCCTTGAGTCCATGGGTTCTGACCAGGCGAAAGACAGCCAGCTTATCGGCCAGTTCGGCGTAGGCTTCTATTCTGCGTTTATCGTGGCGGACAAAGTCACCGTTCGCACTCGCGCCGCCGGTGCCAGCGCGGAGCAGGGCGTGTTCTGGGAGTCTGAAGGCGCGGGTGAATACACCGTGGCCGACATTGAGAAAGTCGATCGTGGTACCGAAATCACGCTGCATCTGCGTGAAGGCGAAGATGAGTTCCTCGACGACTGGCGCGTTCGCTCCATTATCAGCAAATATTCTGACCACATCGCTCTGCCGGTTGAGATTGAACAGCAGGAAGAAAAAGACGGTGAGACCATCGTTAGCTGGGAAAAAATCAACAAAGCTCAGGCGCTGTGGACCCGCAGCAAATCCGAAGTTAGCGATGACGAATACAAAGAGTTCTACAAGCACATCGCCCACGACTTTACCGACCCGCTGGCCTGGAGCCACAACCGCGTAGAAGGGAAGCAGGAATACACCAGCCTGTTGTACATCCCTGCGCAGGCGCCGTGGGATATGTGGAATCGTGACCACAAACACGGGCTGAAACTCTACGTGCAGCGCGTGTTTATCATGGACGATGCCGAGCAGTTCATGCCGAACTACCTGCGCTTCGTGCGTGGCCTGATAGATTCTAACGATCTGCCGCTGAACGTTTCCCGTGAAATCCTGCAGGACAGCCGCGTGACCCAGAACCTGCGCAGCGCGCTGACCAAGCGTGTGCTGCAGATGCTGGACAAGCTGGCGAAAGACGATGCTGAGAAATACCAGACCTTCTGGAAAAACTTTGGCCTGGTGTTGAAAGAAGGCCCGGCGGAAGATAACGCGAACCAGGAAGCTATCGCTAAACTGCTGCGCTTCGCGACCACGCACAACGACTCCTCCGCGCAGACCGTGTCGCTGGAAGAGTATGTCTCCCGCATGAAAGAAGGCCAGGAGAAGATCTACTACATCACCGCGGACAGCTACGCGGCGGCGAAGAGCAGCCCACACCTGGAACTGCTGCGTAAGAAAGGCATCGAAGTCCTGCTGCTTTCCGATCGCATCGACGAGTGGATGATGAGCTACCTGACCGAGTTCGACGGGAAAGCGTTCCAGTCAGTCAGCAAGACCGATGAATCACTGGATAAGTTGACGGACGAAGAAACCGAAGAAGCGAAAGAAGCTGAGAAGGCGCTGGAGCCGTTCGTGGACCGCGTGAAAACCCTGCTGGGCGAGCGTGTGAAGGAAGTGCGTCTGACGCATCGCCTGACCGATACCCCGGCGATCGTCACCACCGACAGCAACGACATGAGCACCCAGATGGCGAAACTGTTTGCCGCAGCGGGCCAGGAAGTGCCGGAAGTGAAGTACATCTTCGAGCTTAACCCGGAGCATGCGCTGGTGAAACGCGCTGCGGATACGCAGGATGACGCGCAGTTTAGCGAGTGGGTTGAGCTGCTGCTTGACCAGGCGCTGTTAGCTGAGCGCGGCCAGCTGGAAGATCCTAACCAGTTCATCCGCCGCATGAACCAGCTGCTGGTTTCTTAAGTCCGATTGATTATCTGACAAAAGCCACCTGTATAGACAGGTGGTTTTTTTTCACTTAAATATTCAGGCACAGTAACTGCAGAAAATTTCATGCTTTAAAAAGTAAGGTTATTTTTCTGTCGGAATACGGGCTATGGATGTTGAATTTCAGATATTACAGCCACTTTATTTTGCTTTCCCAACCTTTCAGTTCCATGCACTGATTAAATAACCGGTCCCGGCTTTCGCTATTCACGTCCATCACATAGCTTTCAATTTCTGGTTTTTTTACCGCCCGGGTTTTCTCGCCATCACACTCATCTTTTTTAGTACAGGCTTCGTAGTAAGTGGTGTACTTAGTACGTTGTGCAACCTCATTCCTCACCGGGAAAGCCTGCTGGGACTGGGTTTCACAGTCTCCTCGTGCGCTGGTGTACTCCTGCGCGTTACTGCGGGTTTTTACCCACTGAGATGTGCACCCGCTTAGCAGCAAACAACAGATAATGGCAATTAAGGGCTTATTCATGGCGGGCGCTCTTCCTTTTAGCAAAATAGATCTCCTGGTTAACAGCCTGACGCCAAACAGCGTCGGCAGGCTGTGTTGGCCGTCATTATAATTGCTGTACATAAACCTAATCTATATAGCAGGCCTTTTTCAGCCTGCCTGACGGTTCATAAATTACCAGGCGAAGACCTTATTATTCCCCCGATGAGATAAGGGATAAGGCGGCTGCTGTAAAATAAAAATGCTGTTTGGCTGAACCGATTCTGGCTTCCGTCAGGGCCGCTAAGTGGTCGGGATTCAGGCGAAATCGAGGCCCGGGGCTTCAGCCTGAGCGCCTCCCTTTCTTGTGATGATACCGCCTTTAGTGGTATGGTTTTCGCCTCAAATTCGATTGAATAATTAAATGTATGGGGAATTACGCAATGCGTATCATTCTGCTCGGCGCACCGGGCGCAGGTAAAGGGACTCAGGCTCAGTTCATCATGGAGAAATACGGTATTCCGCAAATCTCCACCGGTGATATGCTGCGTGCTGCGGTTAAATCTGGTTCAGAACTGGGTAAACAGGCCAAAGACATCATGGATGCTGGCAAACTAGTGACCGATGAGCTGGTTATCGCCCTGGTTAAAGAGCGCATTGCGCAGGAAGACTGCCGTAACGGTTTCCTGCTGGACGGTTTCCCACGCACTATCCCGCAGGCAGACGCCATGAAAGAAGCGGGCATCAAGGTTGATTTCGTGCTGGAGTTCGACGTACCTGACGAGCTGATCGTTGACCGCATCGTGGGTCGCCGCGTGCACGCTGCTTCCGGCCGCGTTTACCACATTAAATTCAACCCGCCTAAGGTTGAAGGTAAAGACGACGTGACCGGCGAAGAGCTGACTACCCGTAAAGACGATCAGGAAGAAACCGTGCGTAAACGCCTGGTGGAATACCATCAGATGACCGCGCCGCTGATCGGCTACTACTCTAAAGAAGCGCAGGCGGGTAACACCCAATACGCTAAAGTTGACGGCACCCAGGCCGTGGCTGACGTGCGCGCTGAACTGGAAAAAATCCTCGGATAATTTCCCGCAGCGGCAAAAAATACCAGGGCATGCCCTGGTATTTTTTTGCCCCTATTTTCCCCTTTCACTGTAATCGGTTCTCGTTTCGCTCTTTTACGTTACAATTGACGGCAATTTACAGATAAGGGGTGGGAATGAATCAGGAAAAAATTGGCATCTTACTGGCTAACCTTGGTACGCCGAGCGCCCCGACACCGGCGGCGGTCAACCGCTATCTTCGTCAGTTCCTCAGCGATAAGCGCGTGGTAGATACGCCCCGCCTGCTTTGGTGGCCGCTGCTGCGCGGCGTCATTCTGCCGATCCGTTCACCGCGTGTCGCCAAACTCTATCAGTCCATCTGGATGGAAGAGGGCTCGCCCTTGATGGTATACAGCCGTCGGCAGGAAAAAGCGCTGGCGCAGCAGCTGCCGGACACGCCGGTTGCGCTGGGGATGAGCTACGGCGAACCGTCGCTCAAAAGCGCCGTGGACGACCTCCTGGCGCAGAACGTGACGCACATTGTGGTGCTGCCGCTTTATCCGCAGTTTTCCTGCTCAACCGTGGCGGCGGTATGGGACGAGCTGGGGCGGATCTTCGCCGATTACCGCAGTCTGCCTTCTATTTCCCTGATTCGCGACTACGCGACAGAGCCGGCTTACATCAACGCGCTGGCGGCCTCGGTCAAACGCTCTTTTGCCGAACACGGTGAACCGGACGTGCTGCTGCTTTCCTATCACGGTATTCCGCAGCGCTACGCGAATGAAGGCGATGATTACCCGCAGCGCTGCCGCGACACCACCCGCGAACTGCTGAGCGCCCTTGAGCTGCCGCCGGAAAAAGTGATGATGACCTACCAATCCCGCTTTGGCCGCGAACCCTGGCTGATGCCGTACACCGACGAAACGTTGAAAATGCTGGCCGAAAAGGGCGTGAAGCATATTCAGGTGATGTGCCCGGGCTTCTCCGCTGACTGCCTGGAAACGCTGGAAGAGATGGCGGTCCAGAACCGGGAAGTGTTTATCGAGGCGGGCGGGACGAAATACGAGTACATTCCGGCGCTGAATGACGATCCGGCCCATATCGCGATGATGATGAATCTGGTGGAGCGGTATCGCAAATAGAAACCTGAGGCGGGGAATGCTACTATTCTCCGCCTTATTATCCAGCCCCGTAACGACACCATGAAATTTCCCGGTAAACGCAAATCCAAACACTACTTCCCCGTCAGCGCCCGCGACCCGCTCTTACAGCAAACTCAGCCTGAAGCAGAAAGCGGCTCTTCCTGGGTGGTCGGCATCGACCAAACGCTGGTCGACATTGAAGCCAAAGTGGACGATGAGTTTGTACAGCGCTACGGGCTGAGTTTTGGCCACTCTCTGGTGATTGAGGATGATGTGGCCGACGCGCTCTACAAAGAGCTGGTCGACAACAACCTGATTACCCACCAGTTTGCCGGAGGCACCATCGGCAATACCATGCACAATTACTCGGTGCTGGCCGATGACCGCTCGGTGCTGCTCGGCGTAATGTGCCGCAATGTCGAGATTGGTAGCTACGCTTACCGCTACCTCTGCAATACCTCCAGCCGGACCGACCTTAACTATTTGCAGGGCGTTGATGGCCCGATTGGCCGCTGCTTTACGCTGATTGGCGACCAGGGCGAGCGTACTTTTGCTATCAGCCCGGGCCACATGAACCAGCTACGTGCGGATAGCATTCCGGAAGAAGTGATTGCCGGGGCATCCGCGCTGGTGCTGACCTCTTATCTGGTGCGCTGCAAGCCGGGCGAGCCGATGCCGGAGGCCACCATGCAGGCGATTGCCTGGGCGAAGAAACACAACGTGCCGGTGGTACTGACTCTGGGCACCAGATACGTGATTGCCGAAAACCCGACCTGGTGGCAGGCTTTCCTGAGCGAGCACGTTTCGATCCTGGCGATGAACGAAGAAGAGGGTGAAGCGCTAACCGGTGAAAGCGATCCGCTGCTGGCCGCCGACAAGGCGCTGGACTGGGTTGACCTGGTGCTTTGCACCGCCGGGCCGGTAGGCCTTTATATGGCGGGTTATACCGAAGAGACCGCGAAGCGTAAAACCCAGCACCCACTTCTGCCTGGTGCGATTGCCGAATTTAACCAGTTCGAATTTAGCCGCGCGATGCGCCTGAAAGACTGCGCTGAGCCGCTGCGAATCTACTCCCACATCGCGCCATATATGGGCGGCCCGGAGAAGATCATGAACACCAATGGCGCGGGAGACGGGGCGCTTGCGGCGCTGTTGCACGATATCACCGCGAACAATTACCACCGCAGTAACGTGCCGAATTCCAGCAAACACAAGCTGACCTGGCTGACTTATTCCTCGCTGGCCCAGGTATGCAAATACGCCAACCGCGTGAGCTATCAGGTTCTGAACCAGCATTCTCCGCGCCTGACGCGCGGCCTGCCTGAGCGGGAAGACAGCCTCGAAGAGTCTTACTGGGAACGTTAAGCTGAAAAGCTGAGCCTGAAGGCTCAGCTTTTTTCGGCGTGGGCAGGTGTCAGACCTGCCCTAAAAGAGAATTAACCCGTCACCGCTTCCTGTGTGACCGGCGGCACCAGCAGCCCAAGCATGGTATTGGCAATCTCCCTTTCTCCCATCACAACCTGATTAGCGCCACGCTCGGTGATGTAATCCACTTCGTCGTCGTAATGTGCGCGGGCGATGATTTCGATATCCGGGCATTTTGCTCTGGCCGTCGCGACGATTTCACCGGCTTCGTAGCCGTTAGGAATGGTCAGCAGCAGCCAGCGGGCGCAGTCCAGATGGGCCAGACTCATGATCTCTTCGTTAGCAGCATTGCCCAGCACGGCGCGGATCCCGCGCTCGCGCAGCTCATCCACGCGGCTGCGGGAGGTTTCGATCACCACCAATGGCACACCTTCGGCAATAAGCTTCTCGCCAAGCAGGCTACCGACGCGGCCATAGCCCACCAGCAGAGCGTGGTTGCAGATATCCACCGGGATTTGTTTCTCTTCCTCGATGGCTTCTTCCAGGGTTTGCTCGTCCAGCGTTTCGGTTTTCTCGAGGTAGCGCTCAAGCACGGCAAATAGAATTGGGTTCAGCATAATCGACAGAATTGCGCCAGCCAGCACCAAATTTTGCCCCGTTTGTGGTAACAGGTTCAGCGCCATGCCGAGGCCGGCCAGAATAAAGGCGAACTCACCGATCTGCGCGAGGCTGGTGGCGATGGTCAGCGCGGTCCGCTGGGAGTGACCAAACATGCGCACCAGCAGGAACGCCGCCAGGGATTTACCGAAGATGATGATGGCCAGCGTGCCCAGTACCGCCAGCGGTTCCTGAATCAGGATCAGCGGATCAAACAGCATGCCGACGGAAACAAAGAACAACACCGCAAACGCATCGCGCAGCGGCAGGGTGTCGTGTGCCGCGCGGTGGCTTAGCTCTGACTCATTCAGCACCATACCGGCAAAGAAGGCACCCAGCGCAAAGGAGACATCAAACAATTCAACCGCGCCGAATGCGATGCCCAGGGCCAGCGCCAGCACGGAAAGGGTAAACAGCTCGCGGGAACCTGTCGCTGCGCTGCGAGCCAGAATCCACGGCACAAGGCGGCGGCCAACCAGCATCATCAGGGCGATAAACGCCGCGACCTTCCCGATGGTGATAGCCATATCCAGGCTCAGGGAAACCAGCCCAACGTTGCCTTTTTCCATCATGCCGGCGACGGCTGGCAGCAGCACCAGAGTCAGCACCATCACCAGATCTTCGACAATCAGCCAGCCAATGGCTATTTGCCCTCGCTGAGTATCAATTAGCTGCCTTTCTTCAAGCGCGCGCAGCAGCACGACGGTACTTGCCGTCGATAAACAAAGCCCAAAGACGATACCGGTCATCACCGACCAGCCCATCAGCCAGGAAAGCGCCATGCCCAGCAGCGTCGCGACGCCTATTTGCGCGATGGCGCCGGGGATGGCGATGGCCTTTACCGCCATCAAATCCTTCAATGAAAAATGCAGCCCGACGCCGAACATCAGCAGAATCACGCCTAACTCCGCCAGCTCAGGGGCAAGTTTGGTATCAGCAACAAAACCAGGGGTAAAAGGTCCCGCCAGCACACCAGCTAATAAATAGCCCACCAGCGGAGATATGCGCAGCTTGTTAGCCAGCATACCCAGTAAAAAAGCGAGCACGAGACCACCAACAATGGTGGTGATAAGCGGTGTGGCGTGATGCATTCCGTCTCCTTTGGTTGGCCGATGTTCCAAAACGTTCTGTTACACAGTTTATGACAAATTCTTTATCGGCGTTTATGAATAATTGTTGAATTTTGAATAAAAAGCGCATTTCGATAAAAAATAGACTCTGAGTAGCATTTAACTCAGTTATCTGGGGCGACTGCCAGAAGGGTATGGAGACAGGATGCGGCCAAAGCAATACTTTGGCCGCTAAAATCTACGCTTTGTGGCGATTATCGGGCAGGAATATTGTGATAATGCCGAGTAACGGCAGGAAGGCACATATTTTGTAGACCAACTCGATGCTGGTGTGGTCAGCAATTAACCCGAGTACGGCTGCACCCAGGCCGCCCATCCCAAAGGCAAATCCGAAAAAGAGCCCGGAAACCATACCTATACGGCCAGGAAGCAGTTCCTGAGCATACACCAGGATGGCCGAGAAAGCGGAGGCCAAAATAAAGCCAATGATCACCGTCAGGACGCCCGTCCAGTAAAGTGATGCGTAGGGTAAAACAAGGGTAAATGGCGCGACGCCGAGGATAGAGCCCCAAATTACGTATTTTCTGCCAATTTTATCCCCCACGGGGCCACCAATCACCGTGCCTGCCGCGACGGCAAACAGGAATGCGAACAGGTGAATCTGGGCATTTTGTACGGATAATCCGAATTTTTGCATCAGGTAGAAAGTGAAGTAGCTGCTGATGCTCGCCATATAAAAGTATTTAGAGAAGATCAGCAGCAGCAAAATCGAGACCGCCAGAATCACTTTGTTGCGCGGCAGCGGGTTGACCACCGGCACGGCAGGGCGGCTTTTGGCGATTTTATGCTGAGCGGCGTACCAGCGGCTGATTTGCAGCAGAACCACGATAGCCAGCAGAGCAGCGAGCACGAACCACGCCACGTTACCTTTGCCGTAAGGCGCGATAATAATAGCCGCCAGCAATGGCCCCAGAGAGCTGCCGAAGTTACCGCCCACCTGGAACAGCGACTGCGCAAGCCCGTGACGGCCACCGGACGCCATACGCGCCACGCGTGAGGACTCAGGATGGAATACCGAAGAGCCTGTGCCTACCAGCGCCGCGGCGACCAGAACGGCCGGGAAGCTGCCCGCCAGCGCCAGCAGCACCAGGCCGCAAAGGGTAAAGCACATGCCGATCGGCAATGACCACGGCATCGGGTATTTGTCTGTGTAGTAGCCCACCAGCGGCTGTAGCAGCGATGAAGAGAGCTGGAAGGTCAGGGTAATCATCCCGATTTGCATAAAGCTCAGGGAGAACTCGGCCTGTAGCAGCGGGTAAATAGCCAGAATCAGCGACTGAATCATGTCGTTAAGCAGGTGGGAGAGGCTTATAGCGCCAAGGATCCCAAATGCGGTACGCGCTTTTTTTTGCTCCGGGGGCGTACCCGGCTGGGTGAGGGTTTGAGAGCTTGCCATAATTACCTGTACGAACGTTTATTGTTTTTAGAGCGGGCGGCGCAGGAGATCGCCCGGAAGAAATTCTTACCCTGCTAACATACTCGCGCAGGGGATTTGAAGAAAGTCGCATTTCGGAAAAGATAGCTGTCTATCCTGAACGCTATCTGTTATTTCTGCGCAGTTACATTTTGACATGGAGATTTGCAATGCGGTTTGCTGCGAAAACAATAACCACGGCGCTGCTGGTGGCATTGAGTTTAACCAGCGCTTCAGCGCTGGCCTGGGAAAAAGACAAGACCTATAAAATTACCATTCTTCATACTAATGACCACCATGGTCACTTCTGGCGGAATGAGTATGGAGAATACGGGCTGGCAGCGCAAAAAACGCTGGTAGACAGCGTGCGTAAAGAAGTCGCGGCGGAAGGCGGCAGCGTGCTGTTGTTGTCCGGCGGGGATATCAACACCGGCGTGCCGGAATCAGACCTGCAGGATGCTGAACCCGATTTTCGCGGCATGAGCCTGATTGGCTATGACGCCATGGCCGTCGGCAACCACGAATTCGACAACCCCTTATCCGTGCTGCGCCAGCAGGAAAAATGGGCGAAGTTCCCGCTGCTGTCCGCCAACATTTATCAAAAAAGTACCGGCGAGCGCCTGTTTAAGCCTTATGCGATTTTCAAACCTCAGGGCATTAAGGTGGCGGTTATCGGCCTGACCACCGACGATACGGCCAAAATCGGCAATCCGGAATACTTCACCGACATCGAATTCCGCAAACCTGCGGAGGAAGCCAAACTGGTGATCCAGGAGCTACAGGGCACCGAAAAGCCTGACGTGATCATCGCCGCGACCCATATGGGCCACTATGATAACGGCAACCACGGCTCAAATGCGCCGGGCGATGTTGAAATGGCAAGAAGCCTGCCGGAAGGCGCGCTGACGATGATTGTGGGTGGTCACTCACAGGATCCGGTCTGCATGGCGCAGGAAAACCAGAAGCAGAAAGATTATGTGCCGGGCACACCGTGCGCGCCGGACAGGCAAAATGGCACCTGGATTGTGCAGGCGCATGAGTGGGGGAAATACGTCGGGCGGGCAGATTTTGAGTTCCGCAACGGCGAGATGAAGCTGGTGCACTATCAGCTGATCCCCATCAACCTGAAAAAGAAAATCACCTACGACAACGGGCAAAGTGAGCGCGTACTTTACACGCCTGAAATCGCCGAAAGCCAGCAGATGCTTTCCCTGCTGACGCCATTCCAGAACAAAGGCCAGGCCGCGCTGAAGGTGAAAGTAGGCAGCGTGAACGGGCATCTGGAAGGGGACCGCAGCAAAGTGCGCTTTGTGCAGACCAACCTGGCGCGCGTATTGCTGGCGGCACAAATGGCCCGAACCAGCGCGGACTTTGCGGTGATGAGCGGTGGCGGCGTGCGAGATTCTATCGAAGCCGGGAACATTACCTATAAAGATGTGCTTAAGGTGCAGCCGTTCGGCAACACCGTGGTTTATATCGACATGAACGGCAAAGACGTTGAGGAATACCTGACGGCGGTGGCGCAGAAAACGCCGGACTCCGGCGCTTACCCGCAGTTCTCTAACGTCAGCTTCACCTCAACCGGCGGCAAGCTGAGTAACCTGAAAATCAAAGACCAGCCGATTGATCCGGCCAAAACCTACCGCATGGCCACGCTGAGCTTCAACGGCACCGGCGGCGATGGTTACCCGGAAATCGATAAAAAGCCGGGCTACGTCAACACCGGGTTTGTCGATGCGGAAGTCCTGAAGCAGTACATCGAACAGAACTCCCCGCTGGACGTAAATGCTTACCAACCTAAGGGCGAGGTAAGCTGGAACTAAGCGTTAATCGCGGCGGGCGATATCGGCGAAGCTGGCATCCAGCAGTTTCGCCAGATCGCTTGCCGCGAGTTCGATATCCAGCCCGCGCTTGCCGCCGGAAATGTAGATGCTGGCAAACTCCTGTGCCGGAGCATCAATCACCGTTGGCAGG
This sequence comes from Enterobacter sp. TMH.L2, assembly GCF_050847315.1. Classification (NCBI taxonomy): domain Bacteria; kingdom Pseudomonadati; phylum Pseudomonadota; class Gammaproteobacteria; order Enterobacterales; family Enterobacteriaceae; genus Enterobacter; species Enterobacter sp. TMH.L2. Next base: position 1,201,902 of record NZ_CP193791.1, read on the forward strand.
CGTTTTTTCTGCCCCAGCGGGCTAATGCCGCCCACCAGATAACCGGTGATTCGCTGCGCGACCATCGGATCCGCCATTTCAACCTTCTTAACGCCCAGCGCCTTAGCGACCTTTTTCAGATCAAGCTGCCCGGCAACCGGCGTCACCGCCACGGCGAGGTGTTTCATGTCGCCATTCAGCGCCACCAGCAGCGTTTTATAGACCTGGTCGGCATTTAGCCCCAGCTTACGGACCACTTCGTCACCAAAGTTGGTTTCCAGCGGATCGTGCTCATAGGCATGAATTTGAAAGCTGATTTTGTTCTTTTCGAGGAGTTTTACCGCGGGAGTCATGGTTTCCTTCTTTATTCGTTGTTTTGAAAACGCACAAAATAGTAATCATAGTGATATACTTGACGAGTAATATAGCGCTACATAATAGTGATGGCGTAAACCATCACATTAAGCGACAATTCAGCTTCGGTTGCTTCGGCAGCCGGGATAAACAGAATAATAAATGAAATTCCTCTTTGACGGGCCAATAGAAATATTGGCCATTTTTTTATCCTTTTTTCAGCATTTCTGGCAGGTTACCTTCGCCGTAAAGGTGCAACGCGCCGACCGCAACCACATAGCGCCCGGCGGGCAGCTGTTGCAGAAACGCCTGCCACTGGCGGTTTCGCTGATGCATCAACACGTCATACAGCGCATCGCCAAAGGTGTTCGGTAGCGCAATATTGCCCTGCTGCGGCGGCGTTTCCAGCCACCAGCCAATCATTATCTGCAGCAGCCGCGCGTTGGTGTGCCAGTGCTCCAGCGTGTCGTTCAGCAGCGGCAGCCCACCGTCAGGCAACCCCTTCAATAATTCTATCTGGCTTTGCGCACCTTCAAGCTCGGTGACCGGCACGCCGTAGCGCTGTGCAGCTTCCAGTAGCTGATAGTCGATGCCGTAGTCAGGGCGAAGGCCAAGCCGCTGGGCCTGATGTGCCTGTAAAATCAGTGCCACCTGCCAGGCGGGCTGGTGCTCAATGCTGCTCAGTGAAATACCTAACTCGCTGCACAGGCTCAGCACCTGCTGGTAATCGTCTGGAGCCAGACGAGCCTCCAGGTCGATGTCCTCCACTATTTCGCTGAACGGCGAATCGCCAGAGCGGATATCTGCCTCGACGATCAGCGCATCTGCCGCGCGAAGTTTGTCCACCAGGCGTGAGGAAAGCGGAGCCATGTCCCGGGTACCCATATGAATGCTGCCCACGAGGTGCAAATGGCGCTTGCCGGGGAGCGTGATATCAAGGGCAGGCCAGGGATAAGTAGAGGCTGTCAGGCTGGAAAGCAGTGCGCTAAGACGTTGGAACAAACCCATATCGCGATTCCCTGGCTAAAAAGCCATGCTAACGCCCTGGGCTGGAAGGGGAAAGGAAAAAGTCGGCCTTCCGCTCAAAAGGAGAAGGGAAGGCCGCAGAGAGGTTAGTCTTTCGGTTTAAAGCGCAGCAGGCGGTTGGCGTTGCTCACCACGGTGATGGAAGACAGCGCCATCGCGGCACCGGCAACCACCGGGTTGAGTAGCGTGCCGGTCAGCGGGTAGAGCACGCCCGCGGCAATCGGAATGCCAAGCGAGTTGTAAACGAACGCCCCCATCAGGTTTTGCTTCATGTTCCGCAGCGTGGCTTTGGAAATAGCCAGCGCATCGGCAACGCCCACCAGGCTGTGACGCATCAGCGTAATGGCGGCGGTTTCAATGGCTACGTCGCTGCCGCCACCCATCGCAATCCCTACCTCGGCCTGAGCCAGCGCCGGGGCATCGTTTATGCCGTCGCCGACCATCGCCACCTGGCGGCCCTGCTGCTGCAGCTGCTTGATAGCGTCAGCTTTACCGTCCGGCAGCACGCCCGCAATAACCTCATCAATGCCGACTTCTTTGGCGATAGCGTTGGCGGTCACCGGGTTATCGCCGGTGAGCATGACCAGGCGGTAGCCGTTACGGTGCAGGCGCTGGAGCGCACTGATGCTGTCGCTACGAAGCGGATCGCGGATGGCTAACAGCGCCATGAGCTGGCCGTCTGCCGCCAGCAGCACCGGGGTTGCGCCCAGGCGAGCCTGAGCGTCAATGCTGTCGGCAAGCGGCTGAGTGTCCACGCCCTGCTCGTCGAGCAATGCTTTGTTGCCCAGCAGCAGTTTATGCCCGTCCACCTCACCACTGACGCCCAGCCCGCGCAAAGTACGGAACGACGTCACTTCCGGCAGCGTTGAATTGCCTGCTTTTTCAATAATGGCGCGAGCAAGCGGGTGGCTTGAACCCTGCTCAAGCGCGGCCGCCAGCCGTATCGCTTGCACCTCGTCCACGCCGGCGCGGGTTTCCACGGCGACCACCTGCGGTTTGCCTTCGGTCAGCGTGCCCGTTTTGTCAAAGACCACGGTATCCAGCGTGCTGGCGCGCTGCAGGGCATCGGCATCACGAACCAGAACGCCAAATTCGGCGGCACGGCCCACGCCTGAAATAATCGACATCGGTGTGGCAAGGCCCAGGGCGCAAGGGCAGGCGATAATCAGCACCGTGGTGGCAATGACCAGGGTGTAAACAATTTGCGGTGCAGGGCCGACGAAGTACCAGATGGCGGCACTGATCAGCGCGATAGCGACGACGACCGGCACAAATACGGCAGAAATTTTATCGGCAAGCTGGCCGATTTCCGGCTTGCTGCTCTGCGCCTGGCGAACCATGCGGATAATGCGCGACAGCGTGGTGTGGCTGCCGGTGGCGGTGGCGGTGAACAGCACGCTGCCGTCCTGCACTACGGTCCCGGCGTGAATCCCGTCGCCGTTTGATTTTTGCATCGGCACCGGTTCACCGGTCAGCATCGCTTCGTCGAACCAGGCTTCGCCCTGGGTGATTTCCCCGTCAACGGGCACGCGGTCGCCGGTAGTCAGGCGCAGCGTCATTCCGGCGGTGACTTCCGCCAGCGGTAAAGTTTTCTCGCCTTCTTCCGTCACTACTCGCGCGGTCGGCGGCGTTAAGTCCAGCAGGCGTTCAAGTGCTTTAGAAGAGCGCTGACGGGCGCGCTGTTCCAGCATATGGCCGAGATTTATCAGGCCGATGATCATCGCGCTGGCCTCGTAGTAGAGGTGGCGGGCTTCCATCGGGAAGTGCTGCGGCCAGATATTTACGGTAATTGAGTAGAGCCAGGCCGCGCCGGTGCCGAGGGCGACGAGCGTGTCCATGGTGGCCGCGCGGTTCATCAGGCTGCGCCAGGCGCTACGGTAAAAATGACCGCCGGCAAAGACCATCACCGCAAGGGTAATAATCCCGATGGTCAGCCACAGGGAGCGGTTGCTCTCGGTGACCATCATGTTGTCGCCGATCATGCCCCAGACCATCACTGGGATCCCGACGGCGAGGGCGACAATCGCCAGCCAGCGGAAGCGTTTCATGGCGGCGTTCGCCGTTTCTTGCTGGCGCTCGCGGCGTTTCTGATCGTCTTCAATCGCTTCGGCACCGTAGCCGGCACTTTCCACGGCTTTGATCAGCGATTCTGCGGAGGCGGTGCCCATCACCAGCGCACTGCGCTCCGCAAGGTTAACCCGTGCCTGGCTGACGCCCGGTACATTTTGTAAGGCATTTTGCACCCGGGAGACGCAGCTGGCGCAGCTCATACCGCCGATCAGCAACTGCTGGCTGTCATCGTCGGTAGAGGCTGCCGGAAGCGAAGGGGCGACCGCTGTCAGTGCTTCCGACGGAGTTGATGACTCTGCCAGCGGTTCAGCCTTTGGGTGGCTGGCGACTTCTGCGCCGTATCCCGCTTGTTGGACAGTTTCCACTAACGCTTCCGGCGTGGCGCTGCCGGTAACGCGGGCGTGGGTTTGGGTGACTTCAGCCTGCTCAACGTCTGCACGCTGCTCGAGGCTCTCTTTGACGCGTTTAACACAATGGCCGCAGGTCAGGCCGTCCAGATTCAGATCCACAATGTGTGACATCGCGAGACTCCTGTATGATGGTGAGGTGAAATATTGACCGAAAGGATGATTCGGTTAACTATGAAAGAGGTTAAACCTTCCATCAAGGGGAAGGTCAAGGAGCAAAAATGAATATTAGCGATGTGGCGAAAAAAACCGGGCTAACCAGCAAGGCGATTCGTTTTTACGAAGAGAAAGGGCTGGTCACGCCGCCGTTTCGCGCCGACAACGGCTACCGCAGCTATACGCAAAAGCATCTCGATGAGCTGACGCTGCTGCGACAGGCCCGTCAGGTTGGGTTTAATCTGGAAGAGTGCAAAGAGCTGGTGAGCCTGTTTAACGATCCGGCCCGGCACAGCGCGGACGTAAAAGCCCGCACTTTGCAGAAAGTCGCGGATATCGAGCGGCACATTATTGAGCTGCAGAATATGCGCCAGCATTTGCTCACGCTGGCAGAGGCTTGCCCGGGTGATGACAGCGCCGATTGCCCGATCATCGACAATCTTTCCGGCTGCTGCCATCGCCACGAGATTAACTAAACCGCTTTAATTTTGAGCGTTATGCCTTCCACGGCCAGCACCACAACTTCACAGCCCGCCGGGAGATCTTCATCGGCGGTGACTGGCCAGCTGCTGTCGGCCACGCGAACATGTCCCCGGCCATTGACCAGCGCCGCTTCCAGGCGGAAACGGCGGCCAACCAGTTGCTGCCCGCGCTGATTCAGCACTTCACCTGGAATTTGCTGCCTGCGGCTGGACAGCCAGCGCCACCAGAGAAAGGCGGCGACCAGCGTCAGCAGGGCAAAGCAGACGCCCTGCGTTTCCCAGCCAAGCGGCAGCAGCCAGACCAGCAGGCCGGTGATTACCGCCGCCACGCCGCTCCACAGCAGATAGCCGCTGGCGCCGAGCATCTCCGCCGCCAGCAGCAGTCCGCCAAGCGCAAGCCAGAAGACGTGTGGGTGCGCGAGAATGCTGTCGATCATTTTTTACGCTCGGTGCCGCTCTGGGCAATAAGTTCGCTGATCCCGGCGATGGAGCCCATCAGGCTGGAGGCATCCAGCGGCATCAGCACCACTTTGCTGTTATTGGCCGACCCGATTTGCTGCAGCGCGTCGGTGTATTTCTGGGCCACGAAGTAGTTCACCGCCTGAATATCCCCTTTGGCGATAGCTTCGGACACCATCTGCGTGGCGCGGGCTTCTGCTTCAGCACTACGCTCGCGGGCCTCCGCCTCAAGGAAAGCCGACTGACGCTCACCCTCAGCTTTCAGGATCTTCGACTGCTTTTCACCTTCGGCTTTGACGATTTCCGCCTGGCGGATCCCTTCGGCCTCAAGAATATAGGCGCGCTTGGTACGTTCAGCTTTCATCTGGGCGTTCATCGCATCAATCAGCTCAGCCGGTGGGCGCACGTCACGGATTTCGATACGGGTGATTTTAATGCCCCACGGGTTGGTGGCTTCGTCGACGATGTGCAGCAGGCGAGTGTTGATGTTGTCGCGCTGGGACAGCATCTCATCCAGCTCCATCGAGCCGAGCACGGTACGGATGTTGGTCATCGTCAGGTTGATGATCGCCAGCTCAAGGTTGCTGACTTCATAGGCGGCGCGCGGGGCGTCAACCACCTGAATAAAGCACACGGCGTCAATGGCGACGTTGGCGTTATCTTTGGAAATGACTTCCTGAGAAGGGATGTCGAGCACCTGTTCCATCATGTTGATTTTGCGGCCTACGCGATCCATAAACGGCACCACAAGATTCAGGCCTGGCATCAGGGTTTTGGTGTAGCGGCCAAAGCGTTCGACGGTCCATTGGAAGCCCTGGGGCACGATTTTTACCCCGGCAGCCACAATCACCAGCGCCACGAGAATTAATACGGGGATCACGATAAGCATTAAAAAACCTCCTGTTTGTTTTGCATTCAGTCTAACTGCTTAATTTGAAACATTCAGCAACATCCCTGTACCCGAGAAGAATTAATTGCTGTTTTTATTTTTATTATGCCTAAATGGAATGATTTTCATGGAGTAAGTTCATTTCACGCATGGTGTTAGCAGGCGTAGTATCGAATGCTTCGGCAGCTCGCGCTATCGGGCGAGCGGTATTTGGCAAGAACACTTATCCCGGTGAGGAAGCAATGGGAACAATAATAGCTGAGCAGCATCAGGCGAATAACAACCGCTGGCAGAAAATTGTGGAAGAATTAATTTCACCCATGGCGATTGATATTGACGGCAACGGCCCGGCAGATATTCGGGTGAACAATCCAGACTTCTTCAAGCGAATATTACAGGAAGGTTCTCTCGGCCTGGGTGAAAGTTATATGGATGGCTGGTGGGACTGCGACCGGCTGGACATTTTATTTACCCATATTTTGCGCCACGGCCTGGACAGCAAAATGCCGAAGCATTTCTCCGACCTGCTGCGTATTGCCGGGGCCAGAGTCTTTAATTTGCAGTCTCGCAAACGCGCCTGGATAGTCGGCAAAGAACATTACGATATTGGCAACGATCTTTTTGCCGCGATGCTCGATCCGTATATGCAATATTCCTGCGGCTACTGGAAAGACGCGGAAAATCTGGCAGAGGCGCAGCGTAACAAGCTGCGGATGATCTGCGAAAAACTGCAGCTCAAAGCGGGCATGAAGCTGCTGGATATCGGCTGCGGCTGGGGCGGACTGGCGCAGTATGCTGCGCAGGAATATGACGTCTCCGTCGTCGGCGTAACTATTTCGGCGGAACAGCAAAAAATGGCCCAGGATCGCTGCCGGGGCCTGGACGTCGAGATCCTGCTGCAGGATTATCGAGACCTCAACAGCAAATTTGATCGCATTGTTTCCGTGGGCATGTTCGAACACGTCGGGCCAAAAAACTACAATACCTATTTTGAAGTTGCAGCCCGCAATTTAAAACCTGATGGCCTGTTCCTGCTGCATACCATTGGGTCGAATGAAACGGATTTAAACGTCGATCCATGGATCAACAAATACATCTTCCCTAACGGCTGTTTGCCCTCGGTGTGCCACATTGCCAGCGCCAGTGAAAAACATTTTATTATGGAGGACTGGCACAATATCGGGGCCGATTACGACAGAACGCTGATGGCCTGGTACGATAATTTCCTCCGCTGCTGGCCTAATATCTCGCGTAATTATGACGAGCGCTTCAAGAGGATGTTTAGCTATTATTTGAACGCCTGTGCGGGCGCATTTCGCGCGAGGAATATTCAGCTTTGGCAGGTATTGCTGAGCCCTAATGGGGTGGACGGCGGGATCCGCGTTTACCGATAAACAAAAGGCCGGAATATCCGGCCTTTTTTCGTTCTCTCTGCTTAATACATCAACGCATAAATCTGACGGCGGTATTTGGACGCCAGCGCGTCGCCGGTCCCCAGCGCGGCCAGAATCTCCATCATCATTTTGCGTGCCTGGCCGTCGGCGGCACCCAGGTCTTTTTTCAGGTGAGTGTAAAGCAGCTCCAGCGCTTCTTCGTTCCGGCCAACCTGATGCAGCTGCAGCGCGAGCTGGCTGGCGAGCTGGGCGTTGTCCGGCTCGTTTTGAACCTGCTGCTGCAGCTGCTGAATTTCCGGCGTGTCGGCGGCCTGTTTCAGCAGTTCAATCTGGGAAACCAGCGCCTGATAGCGGGTGTCCTGGTCCTGCAGAGGCACGGTTTTCAGCACCGCTTCTGCGTCTTCGCTGCGGTTCAGGGCAATCTGCACTTCCGCCAGCAGCAGGCCAATTTCGCTGTTCTGGCCGGACAGCTGCCACGCATCTTTCAGCAGCGGCAGGGCTTCGGCGTGCTTGCCTTCCTGCATCAGCTCTACGGCCTGCTGGGCTTTCAGCTCTTCTTCACGCGGCAGCACTTTGTCGAGCAGGGCGCGAATCGTTTCTTCCGGCTGCGGGCCCTGGAAGCCGTCCACCGGCTGACCATTCTGGAACAGATAGACGGTAGGAATGGAGCGCAGGCCAAACTGCGAAGCCACCATCTGCTCGGCGTCGCAGTCAACTTTAGCGAGAATAAACTGGCCGCTGTATTGGGCCGCGAGCTTGTCCAGGATCGGCGTTAACTGCTCGCAATGCTGGCTGCGGGCAGACCAGAAATAAAACAGCACCGGCTTAGCCATGGACTGTTCCAGCGTCTGATGCAGGTTCGCTTCGGTAATGTTAATAATGTTTTCTGCGGACATGGGCGATTCTCTGTTAAGCATTTGTTTTTTTACATGGGGGCTGAGGCCGGGACTTCAACTCAGCTCCGTAAAATTTTGTCCATTACGCACGCTGGCAGCAGGCGGCGGAGCACGGTAATCACGTGAGTTACCACGGTCACCGGGTAGCGCAGCTTCGGCCTTGGGCTTTCAAAAGCATGGCGTACTTTCGCTACCACCGCCTCCGGGCCGAGGGTAAACCGTGCGGCAATCCCCGGATTCTCTACCGGTTTGTCGCTTTGGGTTTGATTGACATTATCGGTAAAGCGGGTGCGGATCGGCCCCGGCTCAATCAGGCTGACTTTAATCCCGCTGTGGCGAAGCTCCATGCGCAGCGCGTCGGACCACGCTTCAAGTGCATATTTACTGGCGGCGTAGGCCCCACGACCCGGCGTGGAAATCAGCCCCATCACCGAGCTGGTCATCACGATGCGGCCTTCCTGATGAGGCTGCATGGCCGGCAGCAGCAGCATGGTGAGCTGGTGCGTGCCGAAGAAGTTGGTGGAAAATTGTTGCTCAAGCTGTTTGCGGGAAATGGCGTTCAGCGGACCATACACACCGTAGCCACCGTTATTAAACAGCCCGTACAGGCGGTTGCCGGTGATGGCAATCACTTCGGCGGCGGCGCGTTGGACGCTTTCCGCATCGTCAAGATCGAGCTCAATGCCGGTAAACCCAAGCTGATTCATGCGCTCTACATCGGCTGGTTTGCGGCAGGCGGCGAGAATGTTATAGCCAAGCTTCTGTAGCTCCTGCGCGCTGGCTAAGCCAATCCCGCTGGAGCAGCCTGTAATTAAAACGGATTTTTGCATAACTTTACCCGAAGGGCGCCCCGATTATTTATCAGTCGTGTTTAACTATCTCGTTGTATCCGACGCGGCTGTGCCGGTTATTTAGAGAGTAGCGGAGTCAGCCGCGTCGCCATCCAGTCGGCGATAAACGGCTGAGCATCCCGATTAGGGTGAATGCCGTCATCCTGCATCCATTGCGGTTTCAGATATACCTCCTCCATAAAGAACGGGAGCAGGGGAATATCAAACGCTTTGGCAAGCTGCGGATAAATAGCGCTAAACGCCTCATTATAGCGGCGTCCGTAGTTGGCGGGCAGGCGAATTTGCATCAGCATCGGCTGCGCACCGGCAGCCTTCACGTCGGTGATAACCTGGTTGAGGGTTTTTTCTACCGCCTGAGGCTGGAATCCACGCAGGCCGTCGTTGCCGCCAAGCTCCACTAAAACCCAGCGGGGCTGGTGCTGTTTTAACAGCGCCGGCAGGCGAGCCAGGCCCTGCGCCGCGGTATCGCCGCTGATGCTCGCATTCACGACCTTTGTACCCTGCGGCTGCCATTTGGCATCCAGCAGGGCGGGCCAGGCGCTGGTGGCCGCCATACGGTAACCGGCGCTCAGGCTATCGCCTAAAATCAATAGCGTGTCCGCCGCGGCGGCGCGGAAAGTCATCAAAGCCAGAAACAGGAAGGGCAAATGCCAGCGGAAAACATTGTTGAAGTTCATCATCTTAGTAAGTCCGTGGGTCAGGGTGAACACGAGCTTTCCATCCTTACCGGAGTTGAGCTGGTTGTCAAACCGGCCGAAACCATCGCCCTGATTGGCGAGTCAGGATCGGGCAAGTCCACGCTGCTGGCGATTCTGGCCGGGCTTGATGACGGCACGGACGGCGAAGTCCACCTTTGCGGGCAGCCGCTGCACAGCATGGATGAAGAGGCCCGGGCGGCGCTGCGCGCGAAGAACGTTGGCTTTGTGTTTCAGTCCTTTATGCTGGTGCCCACCCTTAATGCTCTGGAAAACGTGGAACTTCCTTCGCTGCTGCGCGGCGAAAACAGTTCGGCCAGCCGGGCGCAGGCTAAAGCGCTGCTGGAACAGCTGGGCTTAGGCAAACGCCTCGATCACCTGCCAGCTCAGCTATCTGGCGGGGAGCAGCAGCGCGTGGCGCTGGCTCGCGCGTTTAACGGCAAGCCGGGCGTGCTGTTTGCCGATGAGCCCACCGGCAACCTCGACAGGCAAACCGGCGATCGCATTGCCGACCTGCTGTTTTCCCTCAACCGTGATTTCGCCACCACGCTGATCCTCGTCACCCACGACGAACAGCTGGCGGCACGCTGCGACCGCCGCCTGCGGCTGCGCGAAGGCAAACTGTGGGAGGAAGCATGATAGCCCGCTGGTTCTGGCGCGAGTGGCGCTCTCCCTCGCTGCTGATTGTCTGGCTGGCGCTTAGTCTGGCGGTGGCCTGCGTGCTGGCGCTGGGCAGCATCAGCGACAGAATGGAAAAAGGGCTCAGCCAGCAAAGCCGCGAATACATGGCGGGCGACCGGACGTTGCGCAGCGCCCGCGCCGTACCGGACGAGTGGCTGACTCAGGCGCAAAGCGACGGCTTGAAGGTCGGCAAACAGCTGAGCTTCGCCACCATGACCTTTGCCGGGGACACGCCGCAGCTGGCCGATGTGAAAGCGGTCGACGGCGTGTACCCGATGTACGGCGAGCTGGAAACTAACCCGCCGGGCCTGAAGCCTGAGCCAGGCACCGCACTGCTTGCCCCGCGCCTGCTGGCTTTGCTTAACCTGAAAGTGGGCGACAACATTGACGTGGGCGACGCCACGCTGCGTATTGTCGGGCAGGTGATTCAGGAACCGGACGCCGGATTTAACCCGTTCCAGATTGCGCCGCGCCTGATGATGAACCTGGCCGACGTCGAGAAAACCGGGGCGGTGCAGCCCGGCAGCCGTATTAGCTGGCGCTACAAGTTTGGTGGTACCCCGCAGCAGCTGCTGCAGTATGAAAACTACCTGCTGCCTAAGCTCAAGCCGGAGCAGCGCTGGATCGGCATGGAGCAGGACGAAGGCGCGCTGGGCAAATCCCTGGAGCGTTCGCAGCAGTTCCTGCTGCTTTCTGCGCTGCTGACGCTGCTGCTGGCCGTGGCGGCGATTGCCGTGGCGATGAGCCATTACTGCCGCAGCCGTTACGACCTGGTGGCAATCCTGAAAACGTTGGGGGCGGGCAGGGCGGCGCTCCGGAAGCTGATTATCGGCCAGTGGCTGATGGTGCTGGTGCTCTCAGCCATTGCGGGAGGTGCCGTCGGCTTGCTGTTTGAGGCCGCGCTGATGCAACTATTGAAGCCGGTGCTGCCTGCCGCGCTGCCGCCAGCGAGCCTGTGGCCGTGGGTGTGGGCTATCGGCGCGATGGTCACAATCTCCGTGCTGGTGGGGCTGCGCCCGTACCGGCTGCTATTGGCCACTCAGCCATTGCGTGTGCTGCGCCGTGACGCCGTGGCCAACGTCTGGCCGCTGAAAATTTATTTGCCGGTCATCAGCGTAGTGGTGGTGCTGCTGCTGGCGTTGCTAATGGGCGGCAGTTCGCTGCTGTGGGCGGTGCTGGCGGGCACGCTGGTGCTGGCGGCGCTGTGCGGCCTCGTTGGCTGGGGCGTCCTGAAGCTGCTGAAAAAGCTGACGCTGAAAAACCTGGCCCTGCGCCTGGCGGTTAACCGCCTGCTGCGCCAGCCGTGGGCGACGCTCAGCCAACTGGCGGCGTTCTCGCTGTCGTTTATGCTGCTGGCATTGCTGTTAGTGCTGCGGGGGGATTTGCTGGACAGATGGCAGCAGCAGCTGCCGCCGGAAAGCCCGAACTACTTCCTGGTGAACATTGCGCCGGAGCAGGTTCAGCCGGTGAAAACCTTCCTTGCCGACCATCAGGTGATCCCGGAGTCGTTCTATCCCATTGTACGGGCGCGCATGACGGCAATTAACGGCCAGCCCACCGAGGGCAACCCGGATGAGGCGCTGAACCGCGAGCTGAATTTGACCTGGCAGAGCCAGAAGCCGGATCATAACCCTATCCTGGCGGGAAGCTGGCCGCCGAAGGCCGGGGAAGTGTCGATGGACGACGGCGTGGCGAAACGCCTGAACATTAAACTCGGCGACAGCGTGACCTTTATGGGGGATACCCAGGACTTCACCGCGAAGGTGACTAGCCTGCGCAAAGTGGACTGGGAAAGCCTGCGGCCAAACTTCTACTTTATCTTCCCGCCGGGCGCGCTGGACGGGCAGCCGCAGAGCTGGCTCACCAGCTTCCGCTGGGAGGGGAATAACGGCCTGCTGACCCAGCTTAACCGCGAATTCCCGACCGTCAGCCTGCTGGATATCGGGGCTATCCTGAAACAAATCGGCCAGGTGCTGGAGCAGGTCAGCCGCGCGCTTGAGGTGATGGTGGTGCTGGTGACCGCCTGCGGTCTGCTGCTGTTGCTGGCTCAGGTACAGGTGGGCATGCGCCAGCGTCATCAGGAGCTGGTGGTTTACCGCACGCTGGGCGCGGGTAAAAAGCTGCTCAGAACCACGCTGTGGTGCGAGTTTGCCGTGCTGGGGCTGGTGTCCGGTCTGGTAGCGGCCATCGGCGCGGAAACGGCGCTGGGCGTACTGCAAACGCGCGTGTTCGACTTCCCGTGGGAGCCAGATTTGCGTCTGTGGATCGTGCTGCCGGTCACCGGGGCGGTATTGCTGTCGCTTTGCGGCGGCTGGCTGGGCGTTCGTTTGCTGAAAGGGAAGGCGCTGTTCCGCCAGTTTGTCGTCTGAGGAGGCCGGGCAGGGATGCCCGGCTACCGCTATAAACTTTGTTATATTTCGCTATTTATTGCGTTAGAACATATTTTCTGCATTTATTGGTGTTTTTTTAATATCTATTAAGAAAAGACTGATGGATAACCGCACGAATTAATAAAAATCCCTCAGAAATCGGACTTAATAAGCGTTAATATGCCCCCGCTTATAATAAATATGGTTACTAGGGATCCACATGAAAGCAAATTTGCGCGCTTTACCATTACTGATTGGGGCCGGCCTGCTTGCAGGTATGGCATCTTTCGCTGCTAATGCAGAAATCACTGTCCTGAAGCAAGATCCGCAGGCCGGTAACCCGCTCAGCCGCCTCAATTTCACCGTGGGCGGCAGTATTCGTCCACAGTTTAATATGATGTCCGGCGACGGCGATAAAGGCTCTTACAAACGTAATGGCTTTGATGGCGGCACCCGTTTCCGCTTCGCGGCTGATTATTATCTGTTCGATGATATTAGCTGGATCAGCTATTACGAGCTGGGCGTGAATATTCCGGCGGTCTTCGAGTGGGACAACCACTATGCAGAAGGCGCGAACAATACTACTCGCCGTATGCTGTACACCGGTCTGAAAAGCAAAACCTGGGGTCAGCTGACCTACGGCCAGCAAAACAGCATCTACTATGATGTGGTTGGCGCGAAAACCGATATCTGGGACTACGACATGATCGGTCAGGCTCCAGGTAACGGCATGAATGGCGACTACGACGGTTCTTACCGTTCCCGCAACATGCTGAAGTACAAAAACACCTTCGGCGATGCGGACGTGTACGCTTCTTACCTGTTTGAAGATCACGACATCCGTGCCACCAACGGCATGCGCTACAAGCGTAAAGGCGGCGGCTCTCTGGGCGTGGATTACCACATCACCAAAGACCTGACCTGGGGTACCGCATGGAACTACACCCGTGCCGACATGCGTAACCCGACCGACGGCGACAGCAAGTCTTACAACCAGAACATCTACGGTACGGCGCTGAGCTGGAAACCGGACAACTGGACGTTTAGCTTCGGCGGCGGCTGGTACCAGAACTTCCTGACCACCAAGCTGAAAGACGTGAACAACTACTTCTCCGGCGACGCGTGGGGCATCGAGTACTTCGCGGGTTACACCATCCCGGTTGGCCAGTACGCGGTGAAATCCGTGCAGCCATACTTCATGGGTGACCGTCTGCAGTACGTGACCGGCCGCAGCTACCAGCGCATCGACAACGGTGTGGGCGTGAGCTTCAAACTGGATTACGGCTTCCAGGTGGACTACGAGCACGTCTTCACCTCCAGCACCGACAACCTGGGCGACATGAACCTGGTTCGTCTGCGCTACGATTTCTAATCGTGCCTCTGGCGGGTGGCAGCCTTGCTGCCCGCCTCATTCAGCGTTTCCTGCCTTATTTTTTATCTATTCAGAAACGGGTAAGCATGTTCGGGCCCTGAAGGCTTTGCGCCACTCTGTGGGCGTGGTTTTAAAACGCAGCCTGAAATGATGCCGGAGTGTTTCCGCTGAGCCGAATCCAGACTGCTCTGCCACCTGGTCAATGCTGATTTTCTCGCTTTCCAGCAGCGCACAAGCCTTTTCCAGCCGGAGGCTGAGCATCCACTCGCCCGGCGTGGTGCCGGTGGCATCTTTGAACCGGCGGATGAAGGTGCGGCGGCTCATGCCCGCTTGCCTGGCTAACTGCTCAATCACCAGGGGCGCATTGAGATGGTGGCGCAAGTCGTCCAGCAACGGCGCCAGACTTTTGGTGCTGCGTTTAGGAACGGGTTGTTGGACCCACTGTGCCTGGTTGCCTTCCCGTAACGGGGGCGTAATCATGCGCTGCGCAGTCCGGTTGGCGATTTCAATCCCGTAATCACGACGAATAAGATGCAGGCAGAGATCGACCCCGGCGGCACCGCCTGCGGAGGTGATCAGGCTGCCCTCATCGACGTAGATCATGCTGTGCTCCACCTGTACCGCAGGGAACCTGTTCGCGAGGATCTCGGTGCTGTTCCAGTGGGCGGTGGCTCGCTTACCGTCCAGTAATCCTGTTTCGCAGAGAATAAAACTGCCGGCGCAAATCGACACTATGCGGGAACCGTTTTGATGGGCGCGTTGTAAGGCGGCAATCAGCGGCTCCGGGGACGGTTCAAAAACATTTCGCCAGCCGGGGATGACAATGGTTCCTGCGTCTTCCAGCAACTCTAGCCCGCCATCCACCACTAAACGCACGCCGCCCTGAGCGTCAAAAACGCCGTTCTCTAACGACGCGACGCGCAGGTCATAGAGAGGCTGGCCGAGCACTTCGTCCACGCGTCCAAAAGCTTCGACGGCAATCCCAAACTCAAAAGTGCAGAGACACTGATAGGCCAGCACAACCAGCCGTTGATTTTTCGGTCTAAAAGTGCGGTCTTGATCTGGAGAGATGCCCGGCATGGTTGTCCTGTCTCTAAAAATGGCACGATCTTGACGATATCTGACCTGAGCGTCGATTTCTACTCCACCCCGAATCTTTCATGCTGGCACCTTCTTAACGTTTGGCAGGAAATCAGTATGAAAAATCTCTTAGCGTTGATGGCGGTCTGCTTAGCCGCGTTGATGTCGGGCCTGGAAATATCCAGCGTCCCGGTTATCCTGCCGGTGCTGGAAAAGCAGATGCAGGCTAATTTCCGTGAACTGCAATGGATCATGAATGCTTACACCCTCTCCTGCACCGCGGTGCTGATGGCCACGGGGACGCTGGCGGATAAATATGGCCGCAAGCGTATTTTTATTATCAGCATTATTGGGTTTGGCCTGACGTCGATCCTCTGTGGCCTGTTCCGGACGCCGGAATGGCTTATTGTGGGGCGCTTTTTGCAGGGACTGAGCGGCGGGGCGATGTTAACCAGCCTGATTGCCATCCTGTCGGTTCAGTTTCCGGCAGGAAAAGCGCGCAGCCGGGCGTTTTCCGCCTGGGGGATCACCTTTGGTTTTGGACTGGGCTTTGGCCCCGTCATCGGCGGCGTGCTGGAGGCGTGGTTTAGCTGGCAATGGGTATTTCTGATCCACGGCGTTATTGCGCTGCTCACTCTGGCCCTGACGCTGAAAAATGTTATCGAGTCGCGCGAAAACACCACGAAACCGCTGGATGTCGCTGGCCTGATGACGTTGAGCGTGGGCGTGGTGGGGGCGACCTGGCTCATCACCCAGGGCGGGAACATCGGGTGGGCCAGCCGTGAAGCCCAGTTCATCTTGTTGGGCACGTTTATCAGCCTGGCGCTGTTCGTCATTATTGAGCTCCGCCACCCGCATCCTATGTTTGATTTCTCCGTCTTTCGGATCAGGCCTTTCTCCGGGGCGCTAATGGGATCTGTGGGGATGAATTTCAGCTTCTGGCCGCTGATGATTTATCTGCCGGTTTATTACCAGATTGGGAAGGGTTACAGCATTATGGAGACCGGCATGGCGCTGCTGGCCTACACTTTGCCCACGCTATTAATGCCGCCGGTCGGTGAAAAACTCGTGCTGCGCTTTGGGGCCGCACGCATCATCCCGCTGGGGCTGCTTGCTATCGGCCTGGGATTTGTGCTGATGAGGCTGGGCGTTATCTATCACGTCAGTTTACTGCCCGGCGCAATACTCTCGGGCATGGCGCTGGGGTTAATCAATACCCCGGTCACCAACACCACCACCGGCTCCGTGGGCGCTAACCGCGTGGGCATGGCTTCCGGGATTGATATCAGTTCGCGCCTAATTACCCTCGCCATCAATATTGCGTTAATGGGGAGCCTGCTGGTGGCGGGGATAGCCGAAAGCTTACAGAGCCATATCGACAGCGTGAGCGAAAGGTATGCCCTGGCCGAACAAATAGCCGGCGGCACCAGAGCCATGCTCAGCAGCGACATGATTGTTCAGGCGCTGAATAACGGTTTTTCTGGCGTGCTGACCTACGGCGCTGTGGGCGTGGGCTGTTTGTCGCTGGCGAGTTATTTGCTGTTCAATGTCAAAACAAACGTTAAGCGCAAACGGGCGGAATCCTGCGCGGATTAAGCTCATCTCAATGCAAAGCGGGTTTTCCGCTTTGCTTGGTTGTTATTCGCAAAAGCCCTGTTCATGCCCGCCGCGCCTTCTCCTGCGAGCAAGATGAAATATTTTCAATTAACCCTGTTAACGGAATGTGCCATCTTATTCTGTCCAGTTGGATCAACAACTTAGTAAGCGGCCCGTGAAAGAGGCTCGCCTCAGGACACCACACATCATTCTGTAAGGGAGAATACCCATGGGAAATCATTTCGGCTGGCGCGTGGCGACCGGCGCTTTACTTCTGGCCAGCGGTCTGCAGTTTGCTCAGGCCAACAGCGACCCGCACACCATCGTCTTCGGCGTAGCGCCGGGGCCATACGGCGACATGGTCAAACAGGCCATCGCCCCGTCGTTAAAAGAGAAAGGCTATAAAGTCGTGGTGCGTGAGTTCAGCGACTACGTGCAGCCGAATATGGCGCTGGCCAACGGCAGCATCGACGCCAACCTGTTCCAGCACTCGCTGTACTTCGACAAATTCACCGCCGACAAAAACCTCAAGCTGGCGAAGCTGATTACCGTGCCAACCGCCGGGATGGGCATTTATTCCCATAAAGTCAAAAGCCTGGACGAGCTGAAGCAGGGCGACATTGTCACCCTGTCTAACGACCCGACCAACCTGGCCCGTGGGCTGCGCTTCCTGCAGTCCATGGAGCTTATCACCATCAAAGAGAACATTGACCCGACTAAAGCCTCCGAGCGCGACATCGCCACCAACCCGAAAGGCCTGGTGTTTAAATCGCTGGAAGCCGCACAGCTGCCGCGCACGCTGGACAGCGCCAGCGCCGCGCTGGTCAACGGTAACTTTGCCATTGCCGCCGGGCTAAAACTCTCTTCCGCGCTCAAACAGGAACACCTGGACGAGAACCTCAAAAACATCATCGCGGTGCGTGCCGAAGATGCGGATAAACCGTTCGCCAAAGACATCGTGGAGACCGTGAAATCCCCGGCCTACGAAAAAGCGATCGACGATCCGCAGAATATTTTCAACGCCTTCCAGAAACCGGACTGGATGGTTGCCGCCGATAAAAAGTAATAGATCAAAGCGGGCAGGCGGGATGCCTGCCTTTTGTCGCTGATTTGAGGTTGTCATGATTGAGATTGAAAAGGTCTGCGTGGACTTCCCCACGGGCCGGAGCCAGACCAGCCGGGCCGTGAACGATGTTTCGCTGCACATTGGTGCGGGGGAGATTTTTGGCATTGTCGGCACCAGCGGAGCCGGGAAAAGTACCTTATTACGTACTCTGAACGCGCTTCAGCGCCCGAGTGAGGGCCGCGTAAAAATCGGTGGGACTGAGATCACCGCGCTGCAGGGGGCCGAGCTGCGCAAAGCGCATCAGCGTATCGGCATGATTTTCCAGCACTTCAATTTGATGCACACCCGGACGGTCAGGCAGAACGTGGCGTTCAGCCTCAAAGCCGCAGGCTGGGAGCGCAGTAAAATCGGCCCACGCGTGGCCGAAATTCTTGAACTGGTGGGCCTGGCCGACAAAGCGAACCGCTACCCGGTGCAGCTGAGCGGCGGGCAGAAACAGCGCGTGGGCATTGCGCGCGCCATCGCGAACCACCCGGATGTTTTACTCTGCGATGAACCGACTTCCGCGCTGGATCTTGAAACGTCGGCCACCATTCTGGCGCTGCTGAAGAAAATCAATCAGCAGCTGGGGATCACCATCGTGCTGATCACCCACGAGATGAACGTGATCAAGACGATTTGCGACCGTGTGGCGGTGATGTCCGGCGGGGAAGTGGTGGAGTCCGGCGAGGTGTTCGACATCTTCGCGCATCCGCAGCATGAGTTTACCCGCCAGCTGGTGTCCCACACGCTGAACCTGACGCTGCCGGTGCGCCTGCTGGACAACATGCGCGGCGCGCTGCTGAAAATCATGTTCGTCGGTGACTCGGCTGAACAGCCGGTGCTCTCCTTCGCGGCGGTGAAATACGGTGTGGCGGTGAACATTCTGCACGGCAAGATTGAGTACATCAGCGACCGCGCGCTAGGCATTCTGGTGGTGGCGATTACCGCGCCCGGCAACCCGGCGGCGGTGGGCGATGCCATCGACCATATTCGGAAACATACGGCCTGTGTGGAGGTGCTGAATGGATGATTTAGTCGCGGACCTGACGATTGCCTTTGGTGAAACCTTCCAGATGCTGGGCATTTCCACGCTGCTGGCGATTATCGGCGGCCTGCCGCTGGGCTTTTTGATCTTCGTGACCGACCGCAATCTGTTCTGGCAGAACCGCGCGCTGAACATCATCAGCTCGGTGCTGGTGAACATTGTGCGCTCGGTGCCGTTCGTCATTCTGCTGGTGCTGTTGTTGCCGCTGACGCAGTTCCTGCTCGGCAACACCATCGGGCCGATTGCGGCTTCCGTGCCGCTGTCGGTGGCGGCAATTGCGTTTTATGCCCGCCTGGTAGACGGCGCGCTGCGGGAAGTGGATAAAGGCATTATTGAAGCCGCTGAGGCGTTTGGGGCCAGCCCGATGCGCATTATCTGCACCGTTCTGCTGCCGGAAGCCAGCGCCGGTTTGCTGCGTGGCTTAACCATAACCCTGGTCAGCCTGATCGGTTACTCGGCGATGGCGGGGATTGTCGGCGGCGGCGGCGTGGGCGACCTCGCGATCCGCTTCGGCTATTACCGCTACGAAACCCAGGTCATGGTGGTCACGGTTGTGGCCCTGATTGTCCTGGTGCAAATCGTGCAAATGTTTGGCGACTATCTCGCCAAACGCGCGGACAAGCGCGACAGGCATTAACCTTCTTCTGGCCGGGCGTTCGCTCGGCCAGCATGATTTTTAGCTGCTGGCGAGGCTCATTTCCCGGCGGCTTTCTGCCTGATAAACCCCCAATCTGCAATTCCCCAAAGCGTTTCATCATTCCTGCGAGCCGCCTCGAAGTTTGCCAATCTGTCTGATTTTTCATCTGGGTTACTGTGCAGCCATCCAGTATGATCGGAGGGATGAGCAAGAGATGAGGCCAAACAAGGCCAGAAAAGAAGCGCCCCCGAATAATGGAGATTTTTATATGGATATGCGTAATTTCCAACAATGTAGAGGGATGACGAAATCACCATCATGGACTTTTCTTGATGTCTTTCGCTGGAAAATACTTCCCGAAAAATTCGGCGGCGGCAGATCTTATGTCCGAGATTTTAAAGATGCATGGGTCAAAAAAAATCGTACTCTTATCAGAGCTGCAGCGTTTCGCTATAAACTTCCGCCAGAATTGCTCGCGGGTGTTTGCTGGATAGAGGTAGGCGGTGACCCAAATATCATAGATCGTTTTGCTTTTGAGGTTCGAGCCATAGACTGGAGCGGGCCTGCGTATACCGACCGTTATTTCACAATAACCTCCCCTCCGGCTAAAACCTCGTTTGGATTTGTCAGTATGCAGTTGCGTACTGCCGCTCAAACTATGGGGCTGGATGCTGACACAATGAGCACATCAGAGCTTCGCTCCCTGTCTCAGTGCCTTGAAAAAGACACCTATAATATCAATCTTGCTGCTATGCATTTACGCCAACTTGCCGACTATGACAGGTTACCCTCGCGGCTTAGTATGAATGATGTGAAAATTATTGGGGCGAGATATAACCGTGGTACGAGTCCGAGTTTGGAAAATATAAAAAAAGATACGCGATATGGTGATTTTATTGTCAAGCATTGGCAGCACTTTAACAGACTGGTTTTGCAGTAGGGGGCAGAATGAGAGTGTTTATTAGGGTTGTACTTGTTCTGTTTTATCTATTGTGTATGGTTGCGATGTATTTATCTATGGTTGATAAATATGATGTCATATATGATATGGATTCGGCATTTCCCAGGGGGGTATTAGGTAATGGCAGCAATAATAATGCCGTTTTTTCAGGGGTAATATTACTCATTATATCTCTATCTCAGATGCTATTTTTTTACTTTGAGCAATCGAAGAAATGGAAATGGGCAGCGGCGATCATGACAGTATTGGCTTTCCTTTTTTTCTTTGCCAAATAAAGCTCATTTGGATTTTGGTAACCTTTAGCTGAATTTAGATTTCATGTTTATTCCGAGCCCACGCAGATGTTTTGATGTGTAGGTGATAGTTTGCGGTTCAGAGAACTTGGTGACATAGGGGGCGGCGTATCTTTGAAAATTTGTATCCAGGTTGCCCCAAATCTCACAGTTGCCCTTTCCCCGGCGATTGGCTAGTATCGGTCCAGCTTCTCGCAAGTCGTAAACGTTAACGTTATCCAACGTACATATTCTCCCCGGCATTCGGGGTAATTGTACTTGGGTAAAATCATGGCTCTATTCGCACCCCCCTTTGTTGCATACCGCAAGCCCCACGTTCTGGGCTTTATCCTCTATTTCATCGTTGGCCTGGTCGACGGCGCGATTGTGCCGTTTTTCCCGCTGTGGGCGCAGCAGTCTGCCGCTATCCCGGTGGAGTTTATTGGCCTGCTGTTCGGCTGCTATGCCGGGGGCGAGCTGCTGGCTGCGCCGTTTATCGGCGGGATTGCCGATCGCGTGGGCAGAAGGCCCGTGTTGATTATTTCGGCGACCGGCGTTGGGGCGGGCTTTATCGCGCTGTTCTTTGCGCACGGCGTTTTTGCCGCCGCCGCTGTGCTGATCGTTATTGGCCTGTTTGAATCGGTGCTGCATCCGACCATTTACACCGTGGTGGCGGACGCAACGCCAGCCTCGGAGCACCGCCGCCAGTTCAGCATCATGCGCGTGTGTTCCGGCGCGGGCGCGATTGCCGGGCCGCTGCTGGGCACGGTACTGGTGCAAGAGGGGCTGGGCTACGTTTTTCTGGCCGGAGGTTCGGGGATGGTTGCGGGCGGCCTGATGCTGGCGATCTCTCTGGCGGAAACGCGTCCGCTGGCCGCTGGAATGGACGATGAGGCCGACGATGAAGAGGGGCTCAGCGCGCTGCTGCCCGCGTTCCGGGATCGCCGCCTGGCCGGGCTGCTGATTTGGGTGCTGCTGCTGGGCGTGGCCGGGAGCTGGGTGGAGGCCGTCATGCCGCTGTATGCCAGTAATCAGATGGGAATGAGCGCGGCCAGCATCGGTTATCTGTTCGCATTCGGGGCGGGGATTAACACGGTCGGCCAGCTGGCCTTAACGAAGCTGTTTGCCCGACGCTCTGCATTGTTTATCACGCTCAGCGCGGGTTTGGCGCTGATTGCTGCCTTTGTTTTGCTATTGGCACATCCACATGTCGTCACGCTGGTGATGGCGGTCTGCCTTTATTCTCTGTCGCAGATGATGACCGGCCCGCTGATCCCGACGGCGGTGAACAAGTTAGCCCCGGCGCGGCTGCGCGCGACCTACATGGCGGCACTTTCGGTGGTGAGCGATCTGCAGGGATCGGTGGGGCCGGCTACCGGCACGGCATTGTTCGCGCTGGCGTTTACGTTGCCGTGGGCAGTGGGCATTCCGCTGGTTGGGCTGGCGGTGACCGGACTAGGGCTGACGCTCGCCGCCGGGGAAAAATCGGCTACTCGTTAACGCTGCGCAGCCAGGCTTCGACCTGCTGGTAATCCCCCCGGAAGACGATCTGGTCGGCCTTCTGGCTGAGCTGATAGCGATACATCGGGTCGTAATACTCTTTCAGCAGCGGCGACAGCCAGGCCAGATGGCCTTCGCAGGAGCCGGTTTTCCTCTGGGTTAACAAGGCTTCGTCCAGCTTGGCGGTGAACTGCTGGAAGCGTTCCATGCCCAGGCGGCGGCGGATGGCAAACAGACCGTGGTGCAGATACTCGGCGTAATCGCGCCACGCGGTTTCTTCCTCGCTGACGGATAAAAACGCCTCGCTCATCTGCCGGAAGTATTCGTGTTGGAGGCGCTCCAGCCGCAGCTCGAACGGATCCTCGATGGCCACAATCGGCGAGCGCAGCATCTGTTCCCTGAAGGCTTCGGGGATATGGCGGGAGCCAATCATCCGGCCTTCATCCTCTACAACCAGTGTTTTCAATTCGGTCGGGCTGATTTTGAGCAGAGTGACGGCGAGATTGTTTTCGAAGCTGGCCTGAGAAGGCTGGGCGACAATCGTGCGGCCAAACGACGAGCCGCGATGGTGCGCCAGCCCTTCGAGGTCAACGCCCCTTGGCAGGGAGCGGATCAGGATGGTTTTGCCGCAGCCTGTGTTGCCGCTGACGATAATCATCGGCGACTGAGAACGGGTGTCGATTACCTGCATGGCATGCTGGCGCAGGGCTTTGTAGCCGCCGGTGACCAGCGGGTACTCGAGGCCGTTTTCCCGCAGCCACTGCTGCACGATGTGGCTACGCATTCCGCCTCTGGCACAGCATAAATAGCCTTCCGGCTGCTGGCGGCAGCTTTCCAGCCAGCGTTCGATTCGGCTGGCTTTTCGCTCGCCGCTGACCAGCCGGTGCCCCAGTTCGACAGCGGCCTGTTGGCCCTGCTGCTTATAGCACGTCCCGACCTGAGCGCGTTCATCGTCCAGCATCAGTGGTAGGTTATGCGCGGCGGGCATTGAACCCTGAGCGAACTCTACCGGGGCGCGAACGTCAATCAGCGGGATGTCGTTGAGCAGCAGGCGATCGTAGTCCTGCGTGTTGGGGCGTTTTTCCATGGCATAACCTTAGTCTGAAGCGGCGAAACGGGGGGATTGTGCGCTTCTGGTCAGGCAAAGGAAAGGGGAAGGGGGAAATGGTCTGACCCTCTAAAGTCAAACAGAGGGTCAGACGAGATGCGGTTTTACTTCACCAGTTTGCTCTGCGCCCAGGCAATGCCGCTGGCGTATTCGGCCGGGAGCAGGGGAACCAGGGCTTCCAGCGAGGCGCTCAGGCGGCCGGTGTCGCTGTCGTTCAGGTTGAGGTGCCCGACTTTACGACCCGGACGAACTTCTTTGTCGTACCAGTGCAAATGCACCAGCGGCAGCTTCAGCCAGGCATAGTTCAGATCGGTGCCGATCAGGTTCACCATCACCGACGGCGCATTAACGACAGGCTGCGGCAGCGGTAAATCTACGATGGCGCGCAGGTGCAGCTCGAACTGGCTGATGGAGGCGCCGTTTTGCGTCCAGTGGCCGCTGTTGTGCACGCGCGGGGCCAGCTCGTTGATCAGCAGGCCGGCTGGCGTGACGAAGCACTCCATCGCCATCACGCCGACGTAGCCCAGCTCGTTCATGATGGCGGTGAGCATGGTTTCGGCCTGGCGCTGCTGTTCGGCATTGGCCTGCGGGAAGGCAACGCTGGTGCGCAGAATGCCGTCCTGGTGCAGGTTGTGGGTCAGCGGGTAGAACACCGTGCTGCCGTCGTGGCCGCGCGCGCCTACCAGAGAAACTTCGCCGGAGAAGTTAATGCCCTGCTCGACGATGCATTCGCCGTAGCACTCTTCCGGTAACTGGTCGGTTTCATCGGCACGTAAGCGCCACTGGCCGCGGCCATCGTAGCCGCCCACGCGGCGCTTCACGATAGCCAGAGAACCCAGCTGACTGAACACGTCCTGCCATTCATGGCTGCCGGAGAGCAACTGCCACGGCGCAGTGGCCAGGCCGAGCTTATCGAACAGCTGCTTTTGCGTCAGGCGGTCGGCGATGATCGGGAAGATATCGCGGTTAACGAAGGCGTTATGGCGCGCCAGTTCGCGGGTGAGCGCGGTTTCTGGCCAGCGCTCAATCTCGGCGGTGATCACGCTTTGGGCGAATGGTACGGCTTCCGGCTCGGCGTCCAGGCCGACAGGGTAAACGGCGATGCCCAGCGGCTCACCGGCCTGGCGGAGCATGCGCCCCAGCTGGCCGTTACCTAAGACACAAACGCGCTTCATGCTTCACTCCGTGGATCCGGATTATCCAGCACTTCGTCGGTCTGGGTTTGACGCCAGGTCGCCAGGCGCTGGCTCAGGTCTGCGTCATGCAGGGCCAGGATCTGCGCGGCCAGCAGGGCGGCGTTGGCGGCTCCGGCTTTACCGATGGCCAGCGTGCCGACAGGAATGCCGCGCGGCATCTGGACGATAGAATAAAGGCTGTCCACGCCGCTCAGAGCAGCGCTTTGAACCGGCACACCCAGCACCGGGACCAGGGTTTTCGCGGCCAGCATACCCGGCAGGTGCGCTGCGCCACCGGCTCCGGCGATGATAACCTGGTAGCCATTGGCTTTGGCCTGCTCGGCAAAGCTGAAAAGCTTGTCCGGCGTGCGGTGGGCGGAGACGACTTCGACATGGTGAGGGACATTCAGGGCGGTAAGGATTTCAGCGGCGAACTGCATGGTGGCCCAGTCACTTTTGGAACCCATAACAATGGCGATACGCGCCGGGGTGTGCTCAGAAGACATGCGTCTCAAAACTCCTGTGGGTGTGCAGACATCATCGGGCGACGGGCGCCCGTATCAGAAGGGCTCAGAGAATAGCACGAACTCCGGGCAAGGAAAACGGTTGCGTGGTTAACGAATCGGCAAAAAAGCGGGCTTTTAGGTCAGAAAGGAAAATGAATCAGCTCGACGTTTTCCGGCGTGACTTTGATCATCGACCCTTCTTTATGCCACGCGCCTAACACGCAGCGGAAAGCGGGTTGCCCGTTAGCCTCAAGTTCGTGAATAGCCGGACGATGGGTATGCCCATGAATCAGCCATTGAACGTTGTGGCGGGTAAGAGTGTCGACCACCGCCTGCGGGTTCACATCCATGATCTCCAGCGATTTCATATTATTCGCCGCCTGGCTGTCGGCGCGCATGCGGTCGGCAATACGCTGGCGAATAAACAGCGGCAGGGCGAGATAGAGCTTCTGCAGCCACGGCTGATGAACCTTGCGGCGAAATGCCTGATAGCCTTCGTCGTCGGTACACAGCGTATCGCCGTGCATGATCAGGATTTTGCGGCCATAAACATCGAGGAGCTTTTCTTCCGGCAGCAGCGTCATGCCGCTGGCTTTGGCGTAGCGCTTGCCGAGTAAAAAGTCCCGGTTGCCGTGAATGAAATAGCAGGGAATGCCGGTATCAACCACCGCTTTAATGGCCGCGGCGATTTGCTGGTAGAGCGGCTCCGGCGCGTCGTCGCCAATCCAGGCTTCGAACAGATCGCCAAGAATATAGAGCGCATCCGCCTGGCGGGCTTCACCGGCTAAGAAACGCAGAAAACCGGCGGTGATCGCCGGTTCTTCTGGGCAGAGGTGTAAATCTGCAATAAACAGCGTCGACATTATTCGCTGACGGTCACGCTTTCGATAATAACGTCTTCTTTCGGTACATCCTGGTGCATACCGCTGCGGCCGGTGGAAACGGCTTTGATTTTCTCAACCACGTCCATCCCTTCAACCACTTCTGCGAACACGCAGTAGCCCCAACCCTGCAGGCTTTCGCCGCTGAAGTTCAGGAAGTCGTTGTCGGCCACGTTGATGAAGAACTGTGCGGTAGCAGAGTGCGGAGCCTGGGTACGAGCCATTGCCAGCGTACCACGGGTGTTTTTCAGGCCGTTATTCGCTTCGTTCTGAATGGTGTCTTTGGTCGCTTTCTGCTTCATACCCGGTTCGAAACCGCCGCCCTGGATCATAAAGCCGTTGATCACACGGTGGAAAATGGTGTTGTTGTAGAAGCCTTCGCGGCAGTAGTCCAGGAAGTTTTTAACGGTAACAGGCGCTTTATCATCAAAAGTTTTGATGACGATGTCGCCGTGATTAGTGTGAAAAGTAACCATGCTTGCATCCTATGAGTGTCAGAGAGTACGGCGGCAAACGGTGCCGTCGTACCAGCACGCTGTTATAGCATAACGCTACATCATAGTCAGTAATGCAAAGCAGACTGCCGTCGGGGAAAATAATCGGGTAAGATAACCGGGAGTATTCTTCCACACGCTTACATGGAATCCCCTGATGTTAAAAATATTTAATACACTGACTCGCCAAAAAGAGGAATTCAAACCTATTCATGCCGGAAAGGTAGGCATGTACGTGTGTGGTATCACCGTTTACGATCTCTGTCATATCGGCCATGGCCGTACTTTTGTTGCGTTTGACGTGGTGGCGCGCTACCTGCGTTCCCTCGGCTATGAGCTGAACTACGTGCGTAACATCACCGACATCGACGATAAAATCATTAAGCGCGCCCATGAAAATGGCGAAGACTTTGTGGCGCTGGTCGACCGCATGGTCGTCGAAATGCACAAAGATTTCGACGCGCTGAACATTTCACGCCCGAACAGCGAGCCGCGTGCGACCAAACACATTCCGGAAATCATCGAAATTGTTGAACAGCTGCTGGCCCGCGATCACGCCTATGTTGCGGAAAACGGCGATGTGATGTTCTCGGTGCTGACCGACCCGAATTATGGCCTGCTGTCTCGCCAGGATCTGGATCAGCTTCAGGCGGGTGCACGCGTGGACGTGGTTGACGTTAAGCGTAACCCAATGGACTTCGTGCTGTGGAAAATGTCCAAGCCAGGCGAGCCTGCGTGGACTTCTCCGTGGGGCGAAGGCCGCCCGGGCTGGCATATCGAATGTTCCGCCATGAACTGCAAAGAGCTGGGCAACCACTTTGATATTCACGGCGGCGGCTCCGATCTGATGTTCCCGCACCACGAGAACGAAATCGCGCAGTCTACCTGTGCCCACGACGGCGAGTACGTCAACACCTGGATGCACTCCGGGATGGTGATGGTTGACCGCGAGAAGATGTCCAAATCCCTGGGTAACTTCTTTACCGTGCGTGACGTGCTGAAGTATTACGACGCGGAAACCGTGCGTTACTTCCTGATGTCCGGCCACTACCGCAGCCAGCTCAACTACAGTGAAGAGAACCTGAAACAGGCTCGCTCGGCGCTGGAGCGTCTGTACACCTCGCTGCGTGGGACCGACAGTAGCGTGGCGCCAGCCGGGGGCGAAGCCTTCGAAGCCCGCTTCCGCGAAGCGATGGACGATGACTTCAACACCCCGGAAGCCTACTCCGTGCTGTTCGATATGGCCCGCGAAGTGAACCGTCTTAAAGCGGAAGATCTTGCGGCGGCAAACGGACTGGCGGCGGCGCTGCGTAAGCTCTCCGCAATTCTGGGCCTGCTGGAGCAGGATCCGGAGCAGTTCCTGCAGGGCGGCGCGCAGGCGGACGACGGCGAAGTGGCGGAAATCGAAGCGCTGATCAAGCAGCGTAACGATGCGCGTCAGTCGAAAGACTGGGCGCTGGCGGACCAGGCGCGTGACCGTCTGAACGAGATGGGCATTGTGCTGGAAGATGGCGCGGGCGGCACAACCTGGCGTCGTAAGTAACATTTAGAACGTGAAAAAGCGGCTCAATGAGCCGCTTTTTTTATGGCTGGCCGCTGTGGCGCGGCCATATTGGCAGGTACTTTATTCCGGGGCTGAGGTGCGAATCAGGTAATCAAACGCGCTCAGGGAGGCTTTCGCGCCTTCGCCGGTGGCGATGATGATCTGTTTGTAAGGCACGGTGGTGCAGTCGCCTGCAGCGAATACGCCTTTGACGGTGGTTTCGCATTTCGCGTCGATGATAATTTCACCCATGCGGTTGCGTTCCACGCTGCCTTCCAGCCAGGTGGTATTCGGCAGCAGGCCGATTTGCACGAAGATGCCGGCCAGGGCAACGTCATGCACGCTTTCGGTCACGCGGTCTTTATACTGCAGGCCGGTCACTTTGCTGCCGTCGCCTTTCACTTCCAGCGTCTGGGCGTTCAGCACGATGTCGACGTTTTTCAGGCTGCGTACTTTGTTCTGCAGAACCTGATCGGCCTTCATTTCCGGGGCAAATTCCAGCAGGGTGACGTGCTCAACGATACCCGCCAGGTCAATGGCCGCTTCCACGCCGGAGTTCCCGCCGCCGATGACCGCCACGCGCTTGCCTTTGAACAACGGGCCGTCGCAGTGCGGGCAGTAAGTCACGCCTTTGGTGCGGTACTGATCTTCACCCGGCACGTTCATGTTGCGCCATTTTGCGCCGGTCGCCACGATAATGCTGCGTGCTTTCAGCGTGGCGCCTGATGCCGTTTGGATCTGGTGCAGGCCGCCTTCGGTTTTCGCCGGGATAAGCTTGCTGGCGCTTTGGGTGTCGATCACGTCCACGTCATAGTCGTCCACGTGGGCTTTCAGCGCGCCCGCCAGCTTCTGGCCTTCGGTTTTCGGCACGGAAATGTAGTTTTCGATATCCACGGTATCCAGCACCTGGCCGCCGAAGCGTTCGCCCATCAGGCCAGTACGGATGCCTTTACGCGCCGCATAGACCGCCGCCGCCGCGCCCGCAGGCCCGCTGCCGACGATCAGCACGTCATAAGCCTCACGCTGGTTCAGCGCTTCCGCCGCGCGTTTTTCTGCGCCGGTATCAATTTTGCCCACGATTTCAGCCAGCGTCATGCGGCCCTGACCAAATTCTTTGCCGTTCAGGAACACGGCAGGCACGCCCATCACATTGCGTGCCTGAATTTCATTCTGGTAAACGCCGCCGTCGATAGCAGTATGGGTGATGCGCGGATTCAGCACGCTCATCAGGTTCAGCGCCTGCACAACGTCCGGGCAGTTGTGGCAGGAGAGGGAGTAATAGGTTTCAAAGTGGAAGTCGCCGTCGATCTCACGGATTTGCGCCAGCAGATCCTGAGATTCTTTGGACGGGTGACCGCCGACCTGGAGCAAAGCCAGCACCAGGGAAGTGAATTCGTGACCCAGCGGAGAGCCGGCAAAGCGCGGGCCCTGGCTTGAGCCTGGGTTAGTGATTAAAAACGACGGTTTGCGCACCGGCAGGTCGTTATTAATGCTGAAAGAAACTTTGTCGGATAACTCAGCGATGTCTGCCAGCAGTTCTTTTACTTCAGATGATTTCGCGCCGTCGTCCAGCGTGGCAATCAACTCAACAGGTTTCGTTAGTCTCTCAAGATAGGCTTTGAGCTGGGTTTTCATTGTTGTGTCGAGCATGGTCAGTCTCCCTGGTGGCGAGAAAAAAACGGCTGCCGGAGCAGCCGTAAAATAAAAGAGGGTAACGCGGGTAAAACTTAGATTTTGCCGACCAGGTCCAGAGATGGAGCCAGAGTCGCTTCACCTTCTTTCCATTTAGCCGGGCAAACTTCGCCTGGGTGAGAAGCGACGTACTGAGCCGCTTTCACTTTACGAAGCAGGTCAGACGCGTCACGGCCAATGCCTTCGGCGGTCACTTCGATAGCCTGGATGATGCCCTGTGGGTCAACCACGAAGGTAGCGCGGTCTGCCAGACCTTCGTCTTCACGCATGTTTTCGAAGTTACGGGTCAGCGCGCCGGTTGGGTCGCCGATCATCGCGTATTTGATTTTAGCGATGGTTTCAGAGCTGCCGTGCCACGCTTTGTGGGTGAAATGGGTGTCGGTAGAAACGGAATACACGTCTACGCCCAGTTTCTGCAGTTCTTCGTAGTGGTCAGCCACGTCGCCCAGTTCGGTCGGGCAAACGAAAGTGAAGTCAGCCGGGTAGAAGAAGAAAACGCTCCAGCGGCCTTCGGTATCTTTTTCCGTAACTTCAACGAATTCGCCGTTTTTAAAAGCCTGGTTTTTGAATGGTTTGATTTTGGTATTAATTAAAGACATCTAAACTTCCTCCGTTTTGCGATGGGAGAAAGGTACCGAATTTTGAACTGCGTCACTAATGGGTAGGCTTTATTGAATCAAGAGGTATTTCCTAACAGCTATGCAGCGGGCATAAAAAAGGCCACCCGTTGCGGGGGTGGCCGGTGTTGCGCGTTACAATTCCACTTTAAAAAATTATAACAGCGGCGAAATTACAGCACTTTAGCCTTAAAAAGGTCAATTCCCCGGTTCATTGTAGTAGCGATGGTTGTAATCGTTGAAAACTATTAAAGGTCATCAGTCCTAAAATTCGCGGGATATTCTGAAAAGTCGAGGTGGTGAGCAAAGTAATGTCAGGGGAATTGCAGCTATATGACGGTAAGGTTAAATTACCGGCTGTTATTTTTCTGCATGAATAATCGCGCCAGGCCGCGCGAGGGTTGAGGTATTGGCATTGTCCGAATTGCTTTCTTTGGTGCTGTTTTTGGCAGCTATTGCCGTATATGCGGTAAAGGCGGGTCGAAATATCTGGTGGCTGTCGATCATCCTGCTGATGCTCGGCCTGTTTATCGTGCTCAACGTGACGTTGCTGGCCAGTAATTATTTTACCGGCGAAGGCATTAACGACGCGGTGCTCTATACGCTCACCAGCAGCATGACAGGTGCGGGCGTCGGCAAATACATTTTGCCTGGGCTGGGCCTCGCCGTCGGGTTGATTGCGATTTTTGGTGGTCTGACCTGGATTTTACGCCGGAAGAATCATCCTCATCATTTGGGCTACAGTGCCCTGGCGCTGTTTCTGGCCCTGTTTTCAATCAAAACAACGCCTGCCTACCAGCAGGTGGTGTCGCTGATTAAATCCCAGACCCGCACCGGCACGTCTGACTTTGCCGACTGGTATAAAGTCCCGGAAGGCACCATTAAACAGCCGAAGCTCAACCTGGTTTATATCTACGGCGAAAGTCTGGAACGCACCTATTTTGATGAGCAGACGTTTCCTGGCTTAGCGCCCGAGCTGAACGCTCTGAAAAGCCAGGCGATCGATTTCAGTCATACCGGGCAGATGGCGGGGATGGACTACACCATTGCGGGCATTGTGGCCTCGCAGTGCGGGATCCCGCTGTTTGCACCTTTCGAGGGGAACTCCTCGGCGTCAATGTCGAGCTTCTTCCCGAAGAACATCTGCCTCGGGGATATTCTTAAGGCATCCGGCTATCAAAACTACTTTATCCAGGGCGCGGACCTGCGCTTTGCGGGCAAAGACATCTTCCTGCAGTCCCACGGCTTCGAGCATATGTACGGCGCGCAGGAGCTTAAGGGAATGGTGGCCGACCCAAATTACCGGAATAACTGGGGCTTTTACGACGATACGGTGCTGGACGAAGCTTATGACAAGTTTATCGAGCTTTCTAAAGCCGGGAAGCGTTTCTCGCTGTTTACCCTGACGGTCGATACCCATCATCCCGATGGCTTTATCTCGAAAACCTGTAACCGCCGCAGCTACAGCTACGAGGGCAAAGAAAACCGATCTTTCAGCGCCGTTTCCTGCAGCCAGGAACATATCGCGGCGCTGATAGACAAAATCAAAGCCTCGCCGTATTTCCGTAACACGGTGATCGTGGTCTCTTCCGACCATCTGGCGATGAACAACACGGCGTATAAATACCTGACGAAGCAGGACAGGCAGAACCTGTTCTTTGTCATTCGCGGCGATAAACCGCAGGCGGAAATAAAAGCCGTGAAGCGTAACACAATGGATAACGGCGCGACGGTGCTGGATATCCTCGGCGGGGGGAACTACATCGGCCTGGGGCGCAGCAGCCTGTCGGGCGAGTCTCTGTCGATGGTCTTTACCAACCTGAAAGAGAAGGTTACCGAGTGGAAGCCGGACGTGATCGATCTGTGGAACTTCCCGAAAACCATCAGCCGCTACAGCATCGATCAGAAGAAGAATACGTTCAGTTATTCTGGCGCGCACTTCAAGCTGCCGTTATTGCTGAAAATCGGCAAAGGCAAAATTGAACCGCTGCCGGAAAGCGAGTACTCCGCGCCGCTGCGCTATCAGCTGGCGGATTTTAAAAGCGATGACCGGTTTATCTGGGCTGACCGGTGCTACAAAATGGCGCGCCTGTGGGAGCCGCAGCTCGCGCTTTCTACTGGCTTGTGCGTAGCCCAGGGGCAGCTTGGTGGAGAGCCAACGGTGCGGCTGGTGGACAAACCGCTGGATGAATACAACGTGCAGTTTGACGAGCAAACGCTGAGTAACAATCGTTTCAAAAATAATGTGGCTCTGCTGAAGGCGGATGAGAACAACATTCGCTACCGGGCGGACAGCTTTATCTTTAACGTTGCTGGGGCGCCGCAAAGCGTGAAGCAGTACAGCGGCATTTCACGCCCGGAAGCCTGGGGCCGATGGTCGAACGCCAATATGGCGCCCGTGGTGACCATTGAGTATCAGGATCCGCTGCCGACCACGTTTGATCTGGTGCTGGTGGCCAAAGCCTTTGGGCCAAACGTCGGCGAGCCGGTTTCGGTGAAGGTCGGTGATGAAGAGCAAACCATTACTTTTGGCGACCAGCTTTCTACCGTCACGCTACGTTTTGATAACCCGGCAGGCAGCAAAGTGCTGACTATTGAGCCGCCGAAGCCGCAGCTGTCCAACGAAGGCAATATTCTGGGGCATGAACCGCGTAAGATTGGCGTGGGGCTGGCTGAGCTGAAAATTGTGCCGGTGAGCGGCTAACCCGTTCCCGGAGAGGGAACGGGCGGGGCAGGTCAGAGGATCTCGAGCACCTGTTCCGGCGGGCGGCCAATGCGGGCTTTGCCGTTGGCCAGTACGATTGGGCGCTCGATAAGTTTCGGGTGCTCAATCATCGCCTGAATGAGCGCTTCTTCGCTGAGGCTGGCGTCGTCCAGCTTCAGTTCTTTGTACAAGTCTTCTTTGCGGCGCATCAGCTCCCGGGCGCTGGTAAAGCCCAGTTTCTTCAGCAGTGATTTGACGGTAGCTGCGTCAGGCGGCGTTTCCAGGTAGAGCACCACTTCTGGCTCGACGCCCTTTTCCTTCAACAGGTTCAGCGTTTCACGGCTCTTGGAGCAGCGCGGGTTGTGATAAATTTCGACCTTCGTGGACATACGAACTCCTGTTACATCTTCATATAAGGTTTAAAGCGCTGCTGAAGCTGGCGCAGCTGATCGATCCGGGCGTCGTACCTGGCCTGCTGCAGACTGCCGAGTTTCACCTGCGAGCTGGCGCTACTGAGCATTGAAATGGCCTGATCCAGGCGGCCATTGAGCGCCATGACTTCGGCGCGAGCCGCTAACTCCTGATCGCGGTTGCCCAGTTTCCCCTGAGCCTGAGCCAATAAATCCCAGCCGTTGGTGTCGTCAGGGTGAGCGAATGTGTAGCGATTAAGCTGCGTTGCTGCCTCGGCGGTCTGCCCGCCTTCCAGGTAAGCATTGGCGAGGTTCAGCTGCAGCACCGGGTTATTCTTCAGGTCCGGGGCGTTTTTCAGCCGGTTGATCGCGTCGTTGGCTTTGTGCTGGCCGAGATCGATATCGGTGGCCAGATCGAGATACCACGGGTTGCCCGGCTGGGCGCTAATCAGTGGCTGAAGCGTTTTTCTTGCCTCGTCGTATTTATCCGCCTGCAAAGCCTGCAGCGCGCGACCATATTGCGCCGCGTTTTGCTCACGCACGTTGCCTTTTGACCAGGCATCCAGCAGATCCGGGGTTAGCTGATTGCGGCCCGAGTTATACATCCCCAGGGTGCGAACCTTTGCCATGTAGAAACTTTCCGAGGACTGAACCACCACCGGGCGCATTTGGTTGGCGCGGTTGCGGGCATCCGCCAGGCGGCTTTCCGGCAATGGGTGGGTCAGCAGAATTTCTGGTGGACGAGAGGAGTAGCGGGCCTGATCGAGCAGTTTTTCGAGGAAGCCAGGCATCGCCTGAGGATCAAACCCCGAACGCTGGAGTACCTGAATACCGATGCGGTCAGCTTCCTGCTCATTCTGCTGCGTAAAGCTGATCATGCCTTGTTGCGTCCCGGCCAGCGTCCCGGACAGGGCGGCCATCCCGGCCTGGGGGCTGGCCATTGCCAGCAGAATTGAGCCTAAGGCTCCCACCCAGGTCAGGGGCGCATTTTTCTTTTGATCTTCCATCGCACGCGCGAGGTGGCGCTGGGTGACGTGGGAGATTTCGTGAGCCATAACAGAAGCCAGCTGGCTTTCCGTATCGGCATAACGGAACAGCGCCGAGTGCAGTACCACATTGCCGCCGAAGAAGGCGAAGGCGTTGATTTCGTCGTTGTTGATCAGGAAGAAGTGGAACGGGGTTTTCACCGAATTGGCGTGGCTAACCAGCCTCATGCCCAGTGAGTTGATGTACTGCGTCAGCAGCGGATCGTTAATCAGCGGGGCGCTACCGCGCAGCTGGCGGACGTAAAAATCGCCCATCTGCATTTCCTGCGCGATAGACAGCGTGCTGCCCGCGGATGTTCCCATATCTGGGAGTTGGTCAGTCACATCCGCGCGCGCTGGCAGTAGGGTTCCTACCAGCAGCGAGGCCGTAAGTGTTGCAATCAGGGTCTTTTTCAACTGCCTAACCATAACTACTGTCCCGTTTAGTCGTTGTCAGATTTTGACACGATGAGTACAAGTTTGTTCGCTTAAAGAAGTGTACTGTAGGGCGTTGAAGCTGCGAAGATTTTATTTGGTGGATTCTCCTTTGTAATCCGCCGTAAAAAGCAAAGTCTTTGCGGTGACATTTCGATACAATTCGGCATCAAAAAAAACTTCACGGAAGGGATGTATGCTCGACATGTTGTTGCAGTGGTATCGCCGTCGCTTCAGCGACCCGGAGGCGATTGCCCTGTTGGTTATTCTGGTGGCGGGTTTTTGCATCCTGTTCTTCCTGCACGGTCTGCTGGCACCGCTGCTGGTTGCCATCGTTCTGGCCTATTTGCTTGAGTGGCCTACGGTGCGCCTCGAGCGTGTTGGCTGTTCCCGAACGTGGGCCACCACCATTGTGCTGGTGCTGTTTGTCGGCATTTTGCTGCTGATGGTGCTGTTTGTGGCGCCCGTCGCCTGGCAGCAGGGCATCAACCTGATTCGTGATATGCCGGGGATGCTCAACAAACTATCCGATTTTGCCGCCACATTGCCGAAGCGTTATCCGGCGCTGGTGGATGCGGGCATTATTGACGCCATGGCCGAAAACGTTCGCAGTCGGCTTTCCGGCATGGGCGACCAGGTGGTGAAATTCTCGCTGGCGTCGCTGGTTGGGCTGCTGACATTGGCTATTTACCTGATTCTGGTGCCGCTGATGGTGTTCTTCCTGGTGAAGGACAAAGAGCAGATGCTGAATGCCGTGCGCCGTGTTCTGCCACGCAACCGCGGTCTGGCCGGGCAAGTCTGGCTGGAGATGAACCAGCAAATCACCAACTATATTCGCGGCAAAGTGCTGGAGATGATTGTCGTGGGCGTGGCGACCTATATCGGCTTTATTATTTTCGGGCTGAATTACTCGCTGCTGCTGGCGGTGCTGGTTGGCTTCTCGGTGCTAATTCCTTACATCGGCGCGTTTGTGGTCACTATTCCGGTGATTTGCGTGGCGCTGTTCCAGTTTGGCCTGGGCACTGAGTTTTGGACGCTCTTTGGCGTGTATCTGATTATTCAGGCGCTGGACGGCAACCTGCTGGTGCCGGTGCTGTTCTCGGAGGCGGTGAATCTTCATCCGCTGGTAATTATTCTGTCAGTGGTGATTTTTGGCGGGCTGTGGGGATTCTGGGGCGTGTTCTTTGCAATCCCGCTGGCAACGCTGATTAAAGCCGTGGTTCACGCCTGGCCGGATGCCTCAGCGGTGGATGACGCGACGAGTCGGGAATAACAGGAAGAAAAAAGCCGACTAAGATGTCGGCTTTTTTATCTGTTCTTTATCTGTACTTAGGCGTTTTCGGTCAGCCAGTTCACAACGATATCGTGGTGGTTGCTGGTTTTAAAATCGTCAAACACCTTTTCCACTTTACCGTCGCCGTCCAGCAGGAAGCTGATGCGGTGAATGCCGTCGTAGGTTTTACCCATAAAAGATTTCTCGCCCCACACGCCAAACTGATTGCAAACCTCGTGGTCTTCATCAGAAAGCAGGGTGAAGTTAAGCAGCTCTTTCTCGGCAAAACGGGAAAGTTTTTCCGGCTTGTCGGTGCTGATACCCAGCACTTCCACGCCACGCTTTTTCAACTCATCCATGTTGTCGCGCAAACCACATGCCTGCACGGTGCAGCCTGGTGTCATCGCTTTTGGATAGAAATAAACCAGAACTCTCTGTCCCTGGAAGTCGGTTAAATTTACTTGTTCGCCGTCCTGATCGGGCAAGCTAAATTTCGGTGCAATATCACCGGCTTTCAGTGGGCTCATCACTACTCTCCGTCTTTAATCATCTTGCTGTGGGTTAACCACGTTAATAGTGCCTTCTGCTTTCAGTTCTGTACATAGGGCTTTAAACGCTTGCTCGATAATTGTCGCATCCTGTGAACCTGGGCTGTGGGCCGTGATCTGAATATACAGACGTGGCCCCACGCCGTTTTCAGCGGGCTGAGTGCGGGAAACAAGCTCGGCAATGTTCATTTGATGGGTATCAAACAGATGGGTAAATCGCTCAATCAGGTGCGGCGAGTCTGCCACTTCAACCTGCACCCAAACCGTGGCCGGCGTGGCCGGTCTTTCCTGTGCGGTTGTGCGTTTCATCACAATTAACAGATCGAGTTCGGCGCCCTTTAGCGGCAGAGTGGATTCGATCAGGGTTATCGCGTTCCAGGTGCCGGAAAGCAGCATGATAAAGGTGAACTCTTCACCCAGCATCGCCAGCCGGCTGTCTTCGATATTACAGCCGCAGCTGCTTACGTGACGTGTGATGGTATTGACGATACCCGGACGGTCCGCCCCCAGGGCTGTGATAACCAAATAATGGTGTGATGAGGGTGTCAAACGTGTTCTTCCTGTCAATCGGTGAGATTCACATTAGGAAAGCATAAAAAAAGTATGCTGCCAACCGCTTAGCGCCTTCTGGCGGCTTGCTTTTGCTATGGCACCAAACGTAACATTGGAGAACATGTTTGCACAGAGGGTGGCTAATGTTTACGGGAAGTGTTGTCGCGATAATTACGCCGATGGATGAGAAAGGTAATGTCTGCCGGTCCAGCCTGAAAAAACTGATTGATTACCATGTCGCCAGCGGAACATCGGCGATTGTCTCGGTAGGGACTACCGGCGAATCGGCTACCTTAAGCCACGACGAACACGTCGACGTAGTGAAGCTTACCGTGGAACTGGCGGACGGGCGTATCCCGATCATTGCCGGTACCGGGGCTAACGCCACTTCCGAAGCGATTTCCCTGACGCATCACCTGCAGGACAGCGGCATTGTGGGCTGCCTGACGGTCACCCCGTATTACAACCGTCCTACTCAGGAAGGCCTGTTCCAGCACTTTAAAGCGATTGCTGAAAGCACCCATCTGCCGCAGATGCTGTATAACGTGCCGTCGCGTACCGGCTGTGACATGCTGCCGGAAACCGTTGGCCGCCTGGCGAAAATCAAAAATATTATCGGTATCAAAGAAGCCACCGGGAACTTAAGCCGCGTAAACCAGATCAAAGAGCTGGTTGAAGATGACTTCATCCTGGTGAGCGGCGATGACGCCAGCTCGCTGGACTTCATTCAGCTTGGCGGCCACGGCGTGATTTCCGTGACGGCAAACGTAGCCGCGCGTGAAATGGCAGAAATGTGTAAACTTGCCACCTCAGGGCAATTTGCACAGGCTCGCGAAATTAACCAGCGTCTGATGCCGCTGCACCATAAATTGTTTGTAGAACCTAACCCTATCCCGGTGAAATGGGCCGCGAGGGAGTTGGGTCTTGTGGCAACCGACACCTTACGCCTGCCGATGACGCCGCTGACCGACGCCAGTCGCCCGGTGATTATCAGCGCGCTTAAGCATGCCGGTCTGCTGTAAAGCTTAGGGAGATTTGATGGCTTACTCAGTACAGAAGTCGACGGTGGCAAAAGTTGCTGTTGTTTCGCTCGCCATGCTGTTAGCGGCGTGCAGTTCCGATCAGCGTTACAAGCGTCAGGTTAGCGGCGATGAGTCCTACCTGGATGCGACCCCACTTGCGGAAATCCACTCTCCGGCCGGGATGATCCTGCCGATTCAGAATGGCGACTACAACATTCCGGTCACCAACGGCAGCGGTGCTGTAGGCAAGCAGCTGGATATTCGCCCGCCGGCGCAGGCGCTGGCATTGGTGAACGGGGCTCGTACTCAGTTCACCGGTGATACCGCCACGCTGCAGGTTGAAGCTAACAAGGCAAGCGGCCTTTGGCCTCAGGTGGTCAGTATCCTGCAAGCCGGGAACTACGCTATTGCCCAGCGCAACGATGCCAGCCAGACCCTGACAACCGACTGGGTTCAGTGGAACCGCGCTGACGAGGACGTCCAGTATCGTGGCCGCTACCAGATTAGCGTGCAGCCCCAGGGTTACCAGCAGTCAGTCGTTGTTAAGCTGCTGAACCTGGAGCAGGGCGGCAAGCCGGTGGCGGATGCTTCATCTCTGCAGCGCTATAGCGCGCAAATGCTGAACATCATCAGTGCCGGTCTCGATAAGTCTGAAACGACCCGCCAGAATGCGCTGGACAACCGCAGCTCAGCGCAGCTTGACGTGCAGAGTGCCGCGGATGATACCGGGCTGCCAATGCTGGTCGTTCGTGCGCCGTTCAATGTCGTGTGGAACCGCCTGCCGGCCGCGCTTGAAAAAGTGGGCATGAAGGTCACCGATACAACCCGCTCTCAGGGCAATATCGCGGTAACCTACAAAGCGCTGTCTGACAGCAGCTGGAGTGATCTGGGGGCGAAAGATCCTGGGCTCACCAACGGCGACTATAAGCTGCAGGTTGGCGACCTCGATAACCGCAGCAGCCTGCAGTTCATCGATCCGAAAGGGCACCCGCTGACGCAGTCTCAGAACGATGCACTGGTCGCTGTCTTCCAGGCAGCATTCAGCAAGTAATACTCAAGGGCCGGTTAATTCCGGCCCTTGTTATTTAAGCCTTATGTATTAACCCCCCTCGATTGCGCAAGCGATCGCTATACCTGGAGTAAGAAAGATGCAAAAGCAAGCTGAGTTGTATCGCGGCAAAGCGAAGACCGTTTACAGTACCGAAAATCCGGATCTGTTGGTGCTCGAATTCCGTAACGATACGTCAGCAGGTGACGGGGCGCGCATCGAGCAGTTCGACCGTAAAGGCATGGTAAACAACAAGTTTAACCATTTCATTATGGCCAAACTGGAAGAAGCGGGTATCCCGACCCAGATGGAAGCGCTGCTTTCTGACAACGAAGTGCTGGTGAAGAAACTCGACATGGTGCCGGTAGAGTGCGTGATTCGTAACCGCGCCGCGGGTTCACTGGTGAAGCGCCTTGGTATTGAAGAAGGTATTGAGCTGAACCCACCGCTGTTCGATCTGTTCCTGAAAAACGACGCCATGCATGACCCTATGGTCAATGAATCTTACTGCGAAACCTTTGGCTGGGTGAGCAAAGAGAATCTGGCCCGCATGCGTGAACTGAGCTACAAAGCTAACGACGTACTGAGCAAACTGTTTGATGACGCTGGCCTGATCCTCGTTGACTTCAAGCTGGAGTTTGGGCTGTTCAAAGGCGAAGTGGTGCTGGGTGACGAATTCTCCCCGGACGGCAGCCGCCTGTGGGACAAGCAAACGCTTGATAAAATGGACAAAGACCGTTTCCGCCAGAGTCTGGGTGGCCTGATTGAAGCGTACGAGGAAGTTGCTCACCGTCTCGGCGTTAAATTAGACTAACTACGCAATCGTTTACGTTGCGCAATGGGGTGCGTTTTTGCGCACCCTGTTTTTTCGCTGTCTGTTCTTATGGTAATCCTGCCGGTAACCACCTACGATCTATACTCTAAATAATTCAAGTTGTAGCACAAAACGCGTGGTCGTTTTGAACAGCGCTTGCGCTGGCCCCAAAGGGGTGAGGCCATAGTGCTGAATCACGCGGCAAGGCCGTGAGTCCTCAGGCGCATAGCTAACTATGTGACTGAGGTTAACGGGTGCGGCCAACGCAGCTGCGGCTTGAAGTATGACGAGTATTCCATTACAGGTTGTGAATGAGGACGAGCGTATGCGTTGGCAAGGACGTCGCGAAAGCGACAATGTAGAAGACAGGCGCAATGACGCCTCTGGCCCTGGAATGAGCATGGGCGGCGGCGGTTTTCGCATCCCACGCGGAAAAGGCGGGCCGGTGCTGCTGGTCGTGGTTATTGTGGCAAGCTATTACGGCGTCGATCTTACTTCCTTCCTGTCCGGCGAGCCGCAGGTTTCTCAGCAGTCTTCCCAGCAGCGCTCCATCAGCCCGAAAGACGACGAAGCCGCCAAATTTACCTCGGTCATTTTGGCGACAACCGAAGATACATGGGGTGAAATTTTCCAGAAGATGGGGCGTACCTACCAGCAGCCTAAGCTGGTGATGTACCGCGGGGCAACGCGCACCGGCTGCGGTACCGGCCAGTCCGTGATGGGGCCGTTCTATTGCCCGGCGGACAGCACCGTTTATATCGACCTCTCCTTCTACGATGATATGCGCAACAAACTTGGGGCGGGCGGCGACTTTGCCCAGGGCTACGTCATTGCTCACGAAGTGGGGCATCACGTGCAGAAGCTGTTGGGTATTGAACCGAAAGTGCGCCAGCTACAGCAGAATGCTTCTCAGGCCGAATCTAATCGCCTGTCGGTAAAAATGGAACTTCAGGCCGACTGCTTCGCCGGCGTCTGGGGGAACAGCATGCAGAAACAGCAGGTGCTTGATTCAGGTGACCTGAAAGAAGCGCTCAATGCTGCTGAAGCCATTGGGGACGACCGCCTGCAGCAGCAAAGCCAGGGCCGAGTGGTGCCGGACAGTTTTACCCACGGCACTTCCGAGCAGCGCTATACCTGGTTCAAACGGGGTTTTGACAGCGGCGATCCGGCCCAGTGCAACACCTTCGGCAATACGCTCCGTTAATCGATGACCGCAGCAACTTTCATCGCGCCGATGCAGCAGGCAACGGCGCATATGCGGCAGACGGGCATCCGCCGGCTGATGGTGCTGGCCGGTGATAGTCAGTGGAGCCGCGAGCAGGTTGCAACGCTGTCGACTTCTTTACCCGGAGACTGGCTGTGGGTTGGCTCTTCCCCTGAGTTGCCTTTGCATTGCGCGCCCTCGGCAGTGCGCAGCATGCTTGGGCGTGAGTTTCAGCATGCCGTTTTTGATGCCAGGCGAGGGCTGGATGCCGCCGCCTTCGCTGCACTTTCCGGGATGCTCAAAGCGGGCAGTTGGTTGCTGCTGTTGACGCCTGAGTGGTCGCGCTGGGCTTCGC
Source organism: Enterobacter sp. TMH.L2 (assembly GCF_050847315.1). Lineage (NCBI taxonomy): Bacteria > Pseudomonadati > Pseudomonadota > Gammaproteobacteria > Enterobacterales > Enterobacteriaceae > Enterobacter > Enterobacter sp. TMH.L2. The sequence continues at coordinate 1,243,587 of NZ_CP193791.1, forward strand.
TTCCGGATGAAGATTCCGGCCGCTGGAGCGATGCGCCACAGCCGATTCCGACCCCCCATTTTGTTTCCCATCTTCAGCGCTGCATACGGCAAGATTCAGAAGCCGTGCTGTGGCAGCAGCATGAATCATTCACCCTGAATCCTTTTGCTCACCGCCCGGTCTGGCAGCCCGCCAGCGGTGCGCCGGAGCAAGAGCAGGCCGCTATCCTTGATAATTTGTCCGGGATGGCGCGCGGCGTGGCGGTAGTAACGGCGGCCAGAGGCCGGGGGAAATCTGCGCTGGCGGGCATGCTCGTTGACCGGACACCAGGTGCTTGTCTCGTGACAGCGCCCGCGAAGGCTGCCACCGACGTGTTGGCAAGCTATGCGGGCGAATCATTTCAGTTTATGGCCCCGGACGCGCTGGCCGCAGAGCGTGAATTCGCGGCATATGACTGGCTGATTGTGGACGAGGCCGCCGCTATTCCGACCCCGCTGCTACGCCAGCTAATAGAGCGTTTCCCCCGCGTTTTACTGACCACGACGGTGCAGGGGTACGAGGGAACCGGGCGCGGATTTTTACTGAAATTCTGTGCGGCATTTCCGTCCCTCAAGCTTTTCACGCTGAATACGCCGATCCGCTGGGCGCCGAACGATCCGCTGGAGCAGGTGATTGACAAGATCATGCTTTTTGATGAGCCGGATCTGGCGCAATTCCCGCAAGGCAATCCCGTTTTACAGGTTGTTGAGCAGGCAGACTGGCTTAGTAACCCTGAGCAATTAAAGCAGATGTATCGGCTGCTTTCGGGCGCACATTACCGTACCTCGCCGCTCGACTGGCGGCGGATGCTTGATGCGCCCGGCCAGCATTTTATCGCGGCCATTATCAAAGAGCAGTGTGCAGGCGCTTTGTGGCTGGTTGAAGAAGGTGGACTCGATGCAACGCTAAGCCGTTGCGTGTGGGCCGGGTTCCGGCGCCCGAGAGGCAATCTGGTGGCACAATCGCTGGCGGCACATGGCGGAAGCCCATTGGCCGCTACGCTTCGCGGGCTGCGTATCAGCCGCATTGCGGTTCATCCTCTGCGTCAGCGCGAGCATATTGGTGCCAGCATGATTGAACATGCGCGGCAGGCGGTGAATCATCAATGTGATTATCTTTCGGTCAGCTTCGGCTATACCGATGAACTGTGGCGCTTCTGGCAACGCTGTGGTTTTGAGCTGGTGCGAATCGGAAGCCACAAAGAAGCCAGCAGCGGCTGCTACAGCGCTATGGCACTATTGCCTCTGACGCCCGAAGGCAGGTTGCTGGCAGAAAATGAGCGGCGGCGGCTACGGCGAGACTGGCCGTGGCAAAAAGACTGGCTGGAATTGTCTTTGCCTCTTACCGCGGATTGTCCAACAGAACTGTTGGCCGAAGACTGGGAAGAGTTATCCGGTTTTGCCTTTGCCCATCGTCCATTGGAAGCCTGTCTGGGGACATTGAATCGCCTTTTGCTGGCGTCCGTTTTACCGCTGCATGCGCTTCGCGGGCGCCTGCAGCAACATGAAAGCAACGAGACGCTCAGCCAGCGGCTGGGGCTTCCCGGCAAAAAAGCCCTGCTTGCACTGATGCGTGAGGAAGCCCAAAGTGCGTTGGAAAATCTCGATCGGGATCGTACGGCGGAGCTGCACCACGGCATTATGCAATTGCAAAAATTCCACTAACTTGTTCAATGAAACGGCATGGTCATCCCCATGCAGCGGCGTATAGTTGTCTCCATTAACCAGGAGAAAACCATGAAACATGACCATTTTGTTGTCCAAAGCCCCGCAACGCCAGCCAGCCAGCTGGTACTGCTGTTCCACGGCGTAGGCGACACGGCTAAAGCCATGGGCGAAATCGGGAGCTGGTTTGCGCCAGAGTTTCCTGATGCCCTGGTGGTCAGTATTAGCGGGCCGAATCAAAGTGGCGCAGGCCGGGAGTGGTTTTCGGTGGCAGGCGTGACGGAAGAAAACCGTCAGCAGCGCGTGGATGCCGCGATGCCTGAGTTTATTGACGCCGTGCGTGACTGGCAGCGGCAAAGCGGTGTACCGCCCACGGCGACGGCGCTGATTGGCTTCTCTCAGGGGGCCATTATGGCGCTGGAGAGCATTAAGGCTCAGCCGGGTCTTGCGGCTCGGGTCATTGCTTTTAGCGGACGTTATGCAGCGCTGCCGCAGCAGGCCTCCACCAGCACCACAATCCATCTTATCCATGGCGACAACGACAAAGTGATCCACGCGACACACGCGGTGGATGCCGCCGAGAAGTTACTTAGCCTGGGCGGGGACGTGACGCTGGATTTGATTGACGATTTGGGGCATGCGATAGACGACCGCAGCATGAAGGCGGCGCTGGATCACCTGCGCTACACCGTGCCGAAGCACTATTTCGATGAGGCTTTGAGCGGCGGCGCGGCACCGAAAGATGATGATCTGATAGAGCTGCTGTAAATATCCGCCTCACTCCGGAATCGCCCGGAGTGAGGCAGACTGCTATTTCTTCTTAGGCCAGTCGTCCTCGTCATCCCACTTATCGTTAAAGTCACGATGCGGCGGAAGCTCAGGCTTGTCTGCCATGTACTTCTTCGGATCGATTCGGTTCAGGTCTTTAATGACGTTAATAAAGATCCCCAGCAATAACACCAGGACGATAATCCACCAGTAATGCGATAGCCATTCCATGCTGATACCTCTTCAGTTGGCTGCCCGTCAGGCGACAAGCTGTTCCATAATGCGCTGATACATCCGGGCCAGCAGCTGCAGGTCGGCGGCGTTAACGCATTCATTGATTTTATGAATGGTGGCATTCACCGGCCCCAGCTCAACAACCTGAGCACCCATGCGGGCGATAAAGCGCCCGTCAGATGTACCGCCCGTGGTTAACAGCTGCGGTTTAATTTCATTATAGTGCTCAACGGCGTTCACTACCGCATCCACCAGCTTACCGCGTGACGTCAGGAACGGCAGGCCGGAAAGCCACCACTCGACGGTGTAGCGCAGTTCGTACTTATCCAGCAGGGCGATAACACGCTGTTTGATGTCTTCATCGGTTAGCTCGGTGCTGAAGCGGAAGTTAAACTGCACAAACATATCGCCCGGAATAACGTTGTTGCTGCCGGTCCCGGCCTTCACGTTGGCAATCTGCATGCTGGTGGCCGGGAAGAACTCGTTGCCCTTATCCCACTCAATATCCGTCAGCTCTGCCAGCATTGGCGCTGCGCGATGTACCGGGTTATCGGCCAGATGCGGGTAGGCAACGTGGCCCTGGACGCCGTGAATGGTCAGGTTACAGGTCAGGGAGCCGCGACGGCCATTTTTCACCACGTCGCCGACGACTTCGGTACTGGACGGCTCGCCAACCAGGCAGTAGTCCAGACGCTCGCGGCGCGCCATCAGCGCTTCAACAACCTTCACGGTGCCGTTGGTTGCGCTGGCTTCTTCGTCGGAGGTAATCAGGAATGCCAGACGGCCTTTATGATTGGGGTGCTGGGCGACAAAACGTTCAGCCGCTACCACCATCGCCGCCAGCGAACCTTTCATGTCCGCCGCGCCACGACCAAACAGCATTCCGTCGCGAATCGTGGGCTCAAACGGCGGGTTAATCCAACGATCGGCATCCCCTGATGGCACCACGTCGGTGTGCCCGGCAAACGCCAGCGTCTCACCCTGCCCACGCCAGGCCCAGAAGTTCTGGGTGTCGCCAAAATCCATGTGTTCAACGGTAAAACCAATCGCGCGCAGGCGCTCAATCAGCAGCGCCTGGCAACCGGCATCATCGGGGCTCAGGGAAGGACGACGAATAAGCTGTTGCGTCAGCTCAATAACCGGGCAGGACATAGGACTATACCTCGTTGATAAACTGCTGATAATGAGTTTCGTTGAAACCCAGCAGCATAGGCTGACCGGGCGCGCAGAGCAATGGGCGTTTGATGATTGCCGGCATCTCCAGCATCAGCGCCGCCGAGCTTTGTGCGTCATTAATGGATGTGCGATGGGCCTCATCCAGCTTGCGCCAGGTTGTGCCCCGCGTATTTAGCAGCGCTTCCCAACCAAGCTCAGAGATAAAACTGTTCAGCAGCGCGGCATCCAGCCCGTCAGCTCGATAGTCGTGAAACTGGTAATCCACGCCCTGAGATTCTAAAAAGCGGCGCGCCTTTTTGATGGTGTCGCAATTTTTAATGCCGTACATGGTGATCATAGTGGCGGTCGGTTCCGTTTTAGTTTGCCATAGGGCAACCATTCTGCCGCAGGTGAGGGGAATTATCGAGCCGCGATTCAGTGCTAAACCGTTATTCTGCTAACGATATATTTGTGATGGTGCTCAATAGTTGACCGCTCAAAAAAGGTTCAACTGCAGGATATATCCGCGTATACTTGCGCCAACATCAAGAGAGGCGGTTATGATCGAGCACGAATTAGGGCAGTGGAAAGACTTCATCGAAGGTATGTTGCGCAAATAAGCGTTCCGGCATAAAAAGCAACGGCGCGATATTCTGGTACTGAATACTCTGCGAACATCAGCAAAAAGGCGACCTGAAAAGGCCGCCTTTTTTGTGGCTCATTGCCCGAGAGTTTAGTCGTGGTGCTCTTTGAGCGGGAAGCGTCTGCGCACCAGGACAAAGAACAGCGGCACAAAGAAGATGGCCAGCACGGTGGCGGAGATCATCCCGCCCATCACGCCGGTGCCTACCGCATGCTGGCTGCCGGAGCCTGCCCCGGTGCTGGTCGCCATCGGCAGAACCCCGAAAATAAACGCCAGGGACGTCATTAATATCGGGCGCAGTCGCTGGCGGCAGGCCTCAAGCGTGGCGGCAACCAGGTCCTGGCCTTTGGCGTTCAGGTCGTTGGCAAATTCGACGATTAAAATGGCATTTTTCGCCGAAAGGCCGATCACCGTTAGCAGCCCGACCTGGAAGTAAACGTCATTCTCAAGGCCTCGCATCCAGGTGGCGAGCAGGGCGCCAATCACCCCAAGCGGTACCACCAGCATGACGGAGAACGGCACGGACCAGCTCTCGTACAGCGCCGCAAGGCACAGGAATACGACCAGCAATGAAATGGCATACAGGGCAGGTGCCTGCGCGCCGGAGAGGCGTTCCTGGTAGGACATGCCCGTCCACTCGAGACCAAAGCCGTTCGGCAGCTTGCTGACCAGATCTTCCATAATGTCCATGGCGGTACCGGTACTTAACCCAGGTGCCGCTTCCCCGACAATTTCCAGCGCGGAATAGCCGTTGTATCGCTCCAGGCGAGGCGAGCCTGTTTCCCACCGGGAAGTGGCAAAGGCGGAGAACGGCACCATGCCGCCTGTTTTATTACGCACGTACCAGCTATTGATATCGTCCGGCAGCATGCGGTACTTGGCCGCAGCCTGGACATACACTTTCTTCACGCGCCCGCGATCCATAAAGTCATTCACATAGCTTGAGCCCCAGGCCGTTTGCAGGGTGTTGTTGATATCATCGATGGAGACGCCCAGCGCCTGAGCCTTACGCTGGTCGATATCGATTTGCAGCTGCGGGCTGTCGTCCAGGCCGTTGTGGCGCACTCGCGTGAGCTGCGGGTTATTGCCGGCCATTTCCAACAGCTGGTCACGCGCCTGCATGAGCGCATCGTGCCCCGCGCCGGCATGATCCTGCAGCTCCATATCAAAGCCTGCGGCGTTGCCCAAACCGTTAATCGCTGGCGGGCTGCTGGCAATGACGCGCGCTTCTTTGATCTTATTAAAGGCTTTGGTGGCCCGTTCAATGATGGCAAACGAACTGCCGTCGGCGCTACGTTCGTCCCAGTCCTTCAGGCGAATAAACATGCGCGCCACGTTTTGCCCGTTCCCGCCCGGGCCTGCGCCAATGGTGGAGAACACCGACACGACGTTGTCTTTCTCTTTGGTGAGGTAATACTGCTCCACCTGCTGCACCACTTTGGTTGTCTGCTGCTGCGTTGCGCCGCTCGGAAGCTGTACTGACGTGGTGAACACGCCGCGGTCTTCCTGGGGCAGGAATGACGTCGGCAGTTTGAGGAACAGGAACACCATGCCGCCAAGCAGCAGGGCATAAATCAGCATCCAGCGTAGGCTACGGGAGAGGATTCTTGCCACGCCGTTTTCGTAGCGTTCGGCACTGCGGTTAAAGGTGCGGTTAAACCAGCCAAAGAAGCCTTTCTGGCCGTGATGCTCACCTTTATGCAGCGGCTTAAGAATGGTTGCACACAGGGCTGGGGTGAGGATCATCGCCACCAGCACCGAGAGCACCATGGCGGCGACGATAGTGACCGAGAACTGGCGGTAAATCGCCCCGGTTGTGCCGCCAAAGAACGCCATCGGCACGAACACGGCGGAGAGCACCATGGCGATGCCGACCAGCGCTCCCTGGATTTGGCCCATGGATTTGCGTGTCGCCTCCCGAGGGGAGAGGCCTTCCTCGCTCATGATTCGCTCGACGTTTTCTACCACCACGATGGCGTCATCCACCAGCAGGCCGATAGCCAGCACGGTGGCGAACATCGTCAGCGTGTTAATGCTGTAGCCGAAGACATACAGCACGGCAAAGGTGCCGAGCAGCACCACCGGTACGGCAATCGTCGGGATAAGCGTGGCGCGGAAGTTTTGCAGGAACAGGTACATCACCAGGAACACCAGCAGAATCGCTTCCAGCAGCGTTTTCACCACGTCGGTGATTGAGGCTTTAACGAACGGGGAGGTTTCGTAGGCGATTTTAGCTTCCAGACCGTGTGGGAAAAACTGCGAAAGCTCTTCGATTTTGGCGCGGGCCAGCTTGTCGGTTTCCATTTCGTTCGCACCGGAAGCCAGCTTAATGCCAAGCCCGGAAGCGGGCTGCCCGTTGTAGGTGCTCAGGAAGTCATATTTCTCCGCCCCCATCTCAACGTCCGCCACATCCCCCAGCGTGACCAGCGAACCGTCCTGATTCACCCTCAGCGTAATGTCTTTGAACTGCTGCGGTGTTTGCAGGAGCGACTGGGCATTGATGGTGGCGTTCAGCGCCTGTTTGTCCAGCGACGGCGTGCCGCCAAGCTGGCCCACGGCAATTTGCGCATTCTGGGATTTGATGGCGGTGACCACGTCCTGGGTGGTCATCTGGTAGTTGATGAGCTTATTCGGGTCGAGCCAGATACGCATGGAATACTGCGAGCCGTAAGCATCGACGCTGCCGACGCCGTTCACGCGGCTCATCGGGTCCTGTACGTTACTGGCCACGTAGTCAGCGATGTCCTGCTTATCCATGCTGCCGTCGGTGGAAACAAAGGCCACCATCAGAATATTGGTGTCACCGGTCTTGTTCACCGTGACGCCCTGAGTCTGCACGTCCTGCGGCAGCTTTCTTACCGCAGACTGCAGCTGGTTTTGCACCTGCTGTACCGCAGAGTCCGGGTCCGTCCCGGCCTTAAAGCTCAGGGTAATGGTGGCCTGACCGGCGCTGCTGCTTTGGGACGACATGTACATCATGTTGTCCAGGCCGGTCATGCTTTGCTCTATCACCTGCGTGACGGTGTTTTCCAGGGTTTGCGCGGAAGCGCCTGGATAGTTGGCGGTGATCCTTACGTTGGGTGGCGCAAGATCGGGATATTGTTCGACGGGCAGTGAAAAAATAGCCAGTGCCCCGGTCAGGCAAAGTAAAATTGCCAGCACCCAGGCAAAAATGGGGCGAGAAATGAAAAAATTCGCCATGCGGTCAGGACCCCTTAAAAGCTTCTAATTGTTATCAATAACCGCATCACTGTAGCTTTAACCGCTTAGTCAAACGTGGAGAAATCTAGGAGATAGTGTAAATATGCTATGGAATTGGCAGGATTTGTAACCATACCGTTTATTGGGTCGTTTTAACCCCGGCTTTCCAAAAATAATACCGTGGCCGCGACGCGTGACCTTACCTGCAGCTTACGAAGCAGGTTACGGATATGCACTTTTACCGTCTCTTCTGAAATATGCAGCCCGCTGGCAATTTGCTTATTTGACAGCCCACGGGCCACCTCTGACAGCACGTCCAGCTCACGCTCAGTGAGAATAGCAAACGGATCGCTGCTCTGCCGCTCACTCCCACGGTTGGTAATATACTCGCGTACCTGCTCGCTAAATGCTTTTTCACCCGTCAGGCAGCGGTGAATGTCCTGCAATAAAACCTCCGGATCGCTGTCTTTCAGCAGGTAACCATCGGCCCCGGCATCAATCAGCGTAAAGATATCGCTGCGGGCGTCGGACACGGTCAGGATAACCACGCGGGCGCTGATCCCGTCCCGGCGCAGGGCGTTGAGCGTATCGAGGCCGCTCAGGCCCTTCATGTTCAGGTCGAGCAGAATCAAATCCGGCGACAGGCGATTCGCTAAACTGATGGCCTCCGCACCGCTGCTGGCTTCACCGACGACCGTAAATGTGCTGTCCAGCTCAAGCAACTGGCGCACTCCGCGCCGCATCAGCGGGTGATCGTCCACGATTAAAACCTGGTATACCGTTTTCTCAGACATTGCTAACTCCTGAATAAAGCTAATTATTGTTATGGCTCCCGGCGTCAGCCAGAGGCGCAGAGGTAAAGTGGACTTCTACTCGCGTTCCGCCCTCTGGCGGACGGGATATTGTCAGCTGGCCGCCAAGTCGGCCTGCGCGTTCGTGCATGATATTCAGCCCGTAGTGACCTTCCGGCTCTTCAAGGCTGGCAATCCCGTGCCCGTTGTCAAATACCGAAGCGAAATGCTCGCCGCCGCTTTCTGAGCGGCAAACCACCTCAATATGGCTCGCATTGGCGTGTTTAATCGCATTCAGTACCGCCTCCCGGATGATTTGCAGCAGGTGGATTTGCTGCGAAGCGTCCAGAACCTGAGTCGGCATGCTGCATTTCAGGCTAATGTCTGCCTGGGTTTGCTCGCGCAGCGGTTCAAGCAGCTCCTGCAGCGCGGCGGGTAAATCTGCCTGCTGCAGCGTCAGGCGGAAGGTGGTGAGCAGCTCGCGTAGCTGGCGATAGGCGTCGTTTAAGGCCTGGGAAAAATCCCCGACAATTCGCTGTGCGGGCAGGTTTTCCTCGGGCACCGCGCGCTTGAGCAGCGTCAGTTGGATACGAAGATATGAGAGCACCTGGGCCAGAGAGTCATGCAGCTCGCGGGCAATCGTAGCCCGTTCCTCCATTAACAGCAGTTGCTGGTAGTGTTTTTGTGCCTGATTAAAGTACACACCTCGCCCCAGCATGGTGGCCACGCTTTTCATCAGCTGTTGGGAAGGGGCTTTATCCGGTGACTGCCAGCGCAGCGTGCCAAAAGCGCTGTCCTGCTGAACCAGCGGCAGCGTATGCCATTTTTCGTCCGGGACCGGGGAGCCTTCCGTCAGCCGCCAGTTTTCACCCACCTGCATTTCCAGGGCGCTGATCGCCTCATGCTGGTGGATGATTTGCAGGATCTGCATGAAGCAGTCGCGATTGATGGTGCTGACGTTCAGCGCCTGGGAGCAGCTGTACAGCACTTCGAGCATGCGGTTGGCTTCCTGCAGGCGCAGGGTCTTTTGCTCCACCTGCTGCTCTAAGGAACGATAAAGTTTTTGCAGCTCATCTGCCATGCGGATAAAAGCCTGTGCCAGGGCGCCCAGCTCATTGGGCAGAGAGCGGTCAAGGTTCGGGAGGGTAAATTCGCCGCGCTCAATAGCTTTACTCGCTTCCACCATGGTATTGAGCGGCATGACCACCTGCTGGCGGATGCGGCGCAAAGTGAAGAATACCAGGGTAAAAATAGCGATAAAACCGACCACCGAAGCCGCGACAACCTGCATCATTTTTCGCTCGGCATAATGCTGCAGCGCCAGCACAAACAGGTCGATTTGTTCCACGTAGGCGGCAATGTTATAGCGATACCAGTCGATGTCTTCGTTCTGAATATGCTGTTGCATTTGCTGCCAGGCCTGCTGCAGAGCGTTATAGCGGGCTTGCACCTCAGCAGGCACCCAAAACCGGTTAAGCTGCAGCAATGTTGGGGCGTTCAGCGACTGTTGAAACTGCTGTAAATGTGCCGCAATAGCCCTGGGGTTACTCTGAAGATCGTAGCCCAGACGGTAGCTCTGCATACGCAGCGAGCCCGCAATGTTCACCGCTTCTGCGTCTTTCAGGCTGCTGGCGAGCGTCAGCATCGCGATGCCGGTGGAAAGCAATGACAGCAAAACAATCGAAAAGAAAGCGCGGGCAAGGCTGGTGGAGACCGAGCGTTTGACTGTCACGGGGGAATAACCCTTTAAAGTATGCGGTGGAGCGAAACCTACCAGAATCTGCCTGAGACGCAAACGCCTGGCGGTGACTTTTTCGCCCCAGCGCGAAAAATGCAGCCGTATTTAACGCAAGCTTTGCGACAGCATAACGTCTGTCTTACATCTGCTGATTCCTCCCCGTCACGCCGAAACCGTGCACCTCTTTGATCCGACAACGGCATTTACCCCTTTATGGGGATGCTTTTGTAACCCCTCGTCACATACCTTAAGTGCCGTAAAAACCGCAGAGAATACGCGGATAAAAAGAATGACGTTTCTACCCGGTGTCGACCTGGCCGGGTATTTTGAGCAAGGATCTGCCCAATGGCTAAACTGACCCGTCGCGGCCTGCTGACCGGGGGCTGGCACAGTTCTACTCCCGCTGTTCGCCCTCCATGGAGCGGCGATGAAAACCATTTTCTTCTGGACTGCACGCGCTGCGATAGCTGCGTGACCGCCTGTCAGAGCCGGGTGCTTCGCCGTGGCCAGGGCGGCTACCCCGAAATCGACTTTAGCCGGGGCGAGTGCACTTTCTGCTACGCGTGCGCGGACGCCTGCCCTCAGCGGCTTTTTGCCCCGCAATCAGCGCAACCCTGGGCACTGACTTTACAGCTCGCCGAAACCTGTCTGGCCTGGCATCAGGTGGAATGTCGCAGCTGCGAAGATGCCTGTGAACCGCAGGCCATCCGGTTCATCCCCACTCTGCAGGACGTTTCCCGTCCACAGATTTCTTTGTCTGCCTGTCACGGCTGCGGCGCTTGTGTTGCCGGGTGCCCAACGTCAGCCATCACCCTGAGGCCACAAAATGCACACTGACTGGCACGTATGCGGCCTGGTGGTTCAGGCCAGACCTGAACATGTTGCTGCCGTACGCAGCGCGATCAACTCGCTGCCCGGCAGCGAGGTTGCGGTTGACGATATCGACAGCGGCAAACTTGCGGTGGTTATTGAAGCCGCCGAAAGCAACATGCTGCTGGAACAAATTGAGCGGGCACGCAATATCTCCGGCGTGCTGGCGGTGTCGCTGGTTTATCACCAGCAGAATGAACAAGGTGAGGAAGCACCATGAAACTCAGTCGTCGTAGCTTTATGAAAGCGAATGCCGTTGCCGCAGCTGCCGCGGCGGCGGGCCTCAGCGCACCGGGCGTGGCTCGTGCGGTGGTCGGCAAACCCGATGCCATTAAATGGGACAAAGCGCCGTGCCGCTTCTGCGGTACCGGCTGCGGCGTGCTGGTGGGGACCCAAAATGGCCGCGTCGTCGCAAGCCAGGGCGACCCGGAAGCGCCGGTCAACCGAGGGCTGAATTGCATTAAGGGCTACTTCCTGCCAAAGATCATGTACGGAAAAGATCGTCTCACCCAGCCGCTGCTGCGCATGAAAGACGGGCAGTACCACAAAGAGGGCGAGTTCCAGCCGGTAAGCTGGGAAAAAGCCTTCGACGTGATGGAAGATAAATTCAAGAACGCCCTGAAAGAGAAAGGCCCGGACGGTATCGGCATGTTTGGCTCCGGCCAGTGGACGGTGTGGGAAGGCTACGCCGCCGCGAAGCTGTTCAAGGCAGGCTTCCGTTCGAACAACATCGATCCGAACGCGCGTCACTGCATGGCGTCTGCCGTCGTGGGCTTTATGCGCACCTTCGGCATGGATGAGCCGATGGGCTGCTATGACGATATTGAGCAGGCGGACGCCTTTGTGCTTTGGGGCTCCAACATGGCGGAGATGCATCCGGTGCTCTGGTCACGCATCGCTAACCGCCGCCTGTCCGATGAAAACGTCAAGGTTGCCGTGCTTTCGACCTTCCAGCACCGCAGCTTCGAGCTGGCGGACAACGGTATGGTCTTCACGCCGCAAAGCGATCTGGCGATCCTGAACTACATCGCCAACTACATCATTCAGAACAACGCGGTGAACGAGTCGTTCTTTAAGCAGCACGTTAACCTGCGCCGTGGCGTGACGGATATTGGCTATGGGCTGCGCCCGACGCACCCGCTGGAAAAGGCCGCGAAGAATCCGGGATCTGACGCTTCCGAGCCGATGAGCTTCGACGAATACAAAACGTTTGTCGCCGAGTACACGCTGGAGAAAACCGCTGCAATGAGCGGGGTGCCGAAAGACCAGCTTGAAGCGCTCGCGAAGCTCTACGCTGACCCGAATAAAAAAGTGATTTCCTACTGGACGATGGGCTTTAACCAGCACGTGCGCGGCGTCTGGGCGAATAACCTGGTTTACAACCTGCATCTTCTGACCGGGAAAATCTCTCAGCCAGGCTGCGGGCCATTCTCGCTGACGGGGCAGCCGTCCGCCTGCGGCACCGCGCGTGAAGTGGGCACTTTTGCACACCGCTTACCGGCAGACATGGTCGTCACCAACGAAAAGCACCGGGAGATCGTCGAAAAAACCTGGCAGCTGCCCGCCGGCACTATCCCAGCCAAAGTAGGTTTGCACGCAGTGGCGCAGGACAGGGCGCTGAAAGATGGCAAGCTCAACGTGTACTGGGTGATGTGCAACAACAACATGCAGGCCGGGCCGAATATCACCGAAGAGCGTATGCCGGGCTGGCGCGATCCGCGTAATTTCATCATCGTCTCCGATCCTTATCCGACCATCAGCGCGTTAACGGCGGACCTGATCCTGCCGACGGCAATGTGGGTTGAGAAAGAGGGCGCCTACGGTAACGCCGAGCGCCGTACGCAGTTCTGGCGTCAGCAGGTGAGCGCGCCGGGCGAGGCGAAGTCCGATCTCTGGCAACTTGTGACCTTCGCGAAACGCTTCAAGGTCGAGGATGTCTGGCCTGCTGAGCTTCTCGAGAAAAAACCAGAATACCGGGGCAAAACCCTGTTCGACGTGCTGTTTGCCAGCGATGTGGTCCGCAAGTTCCCGGTGACCGAACTGGCAGCAGAGCAGCTAAACGACGAATCCCGCGAGCTGGGCTTCTACCTGCAAAAAGGCCTGTTTGAGGAATACGCCAGCTTTGGCCGCGGGCACGGGCACGATCTGGCCCCGTTTGACGAGTATCACAAAGCCCGGGGCTTACGCTGGCCGGTGGTCGACGGGAAAGAAACCCAGTGGCGCTACAGCGAGGGCCACGACCCGTACGTTAAGGCCGGGGAAGGCTTCAAGTTCTACGGTAAACCGGACGGGAAAGCGGTGATCTTCGCGCTGCCGTTCGAGCCGGCGGCAGAAGCCCCGGACCAGGAGTACGACCTGTGGCTATCTACCGGGCGTGTGCTCGAGCACTGGCATACCGGCAGCATGACGCGCCGCGTGCCGGAGCTGCATCGTGCCTTCCCCGAGGCCGTCACGTTTGTGCATCCGCTGGATGCCCAGGCGCGCGGTCTGCGCCGTGGCGACAAAGTGAAGGTGATTTCTCGCCGTGGTGAAGTGGTTTCCATCGTCGAAACCCGTGGTCGCAATAAGCCGCCCCGAGGCCTGGTCTACATGCCGTTCTTCGACGCCGCGCAGCTTGTGAATAACCTGACGCTCGACGCCACCGACCCGCTCTCCAAAGAGGCGGATTTCAAGAAGTGCGCCGTAAAGCTGGCGAAGGTGTAACGCGCAATGCCCTTCGGTCGCGGCATCGCTAAGTGTCCGGAGGGTGTTTTCAGAATAACAATTCGATGGAGCCTGGGAGCTAAATCATGAATAACCAAGGCCTGATGAAGGCGTTGTTTCAATGGGGAGCGGCATTCACTCTGGTTGTCAGCGGTGCGCTTTGGGCGGCAACTGGCGTGGATCTTAAGCAATCGCCTGAAGTGTCCGGCACCCCGGAAGGGGCTGTGCTGATGCCAAAGCAGCAGCAGCGGATGGCGCTGAACTACGTTAACCAGCCGCCGATGATCCCGCACAGCGTGGACGGCTACCAGGTCACGACGACCAGTAACCGCTGCCTGCAGTGCCACGGAGTTGAAAGCTACCGCACCACGGGGGCTCCGCGCATCAGCCCAACGCACTTTATGGATAGCGACGGCAAGGTGCTTTCGAACGTGGCGCCTCGCCGCTATTTCTGCCTGCAATGCCACGTGCCCCAGGCGGATGTTGCCCCGATTGTTGAAAATACCTTCGAGCCATCCAAAGGGTTTGGGAAATAAGTTATGGATAAATCAACTCGTCAACCCGGCATCATTAAACGCGTGTGGCAGTGGTGGCGCAGGCCGAGCCGGTTAGCGCTAGGCACGTTGCTGCTGATTGGCTTTGCTGCCGGGATAATTTTTTGGGGCGGTTTCAACACCGGGATGGAAATGTCCAACCGCGAAGAGTTCTGCATCGGCTGCCATGAAATGCGCAATAACGTGTATGAGGAATACATGGGCACGGTGCATTACAACAACCGCAGTGGCGTGCGTGCGACTTGCCCGGATTGCCATGTGCCGCACGAATGGGTGCCGAAAATGATCCGTAAAATTCAGGCCAGCAAGGAGCTGTACGCCAAGGCCTTTGGGCTGATAGACACGCCGCAGAAGTTTGACGATCACCGCCTGGCGATGGCGCAAAACGAGTGGCGGCGGATGAAAAACAATAACTCCCAGGAGTGTCGAAACTGCCATAACTTCGACTATATGGATTTCACCGCGCAGAAAACCGTGGCGGCCAAAATGCACGATGAGGCGATCAAAGACGGAAAAACCTGTATTGATTGCCATAAAGGCATAGCGCATAAGCTGCCGGATATGCGAGAGGTTGAGGCGGGGTTTTGATTAATATTCTGGATTTCTTATTTCTGTAAGCCAGGCATATTTCCGTTCACCCGTAGATCGATTCCCCATGTACGCTCAGAGCACGGTGAACGTGTCAGGTGGCATTACGCCATGCCCCCTGACAACCCCCGGCGCCCGGCGAGCTCATCGCCGCTGAAGCGGTAAACCCACCGGCTATCACCCAAACATTCGGGGTCGTTCGCGATTCGTTCCCGACGATCGCTCTCTTTCGCTGTTCCCGACAGCTCAACCCCGCCTGAGTTGGGTCATAGCCGGGGGCGATGAGAGCCGGGAACAAGGGCGTGGCTTTGAGACCTGAAGCAACGTTAACGTTCCGTGTGGCTGCGGGTATAAAGCGAGGCACGGTTCCGGCTTAAATCGCCTTCGTTTTCTCTCCGACTGGCCAGGGTCCGGCCGTCGGGAACGGCCGGAGGCTGAGAGCGTCGGGAACGCATCTCAGCCGACCCAGGACTGGGAGATAAAACGGAGGTCTGCCGCTTCAGCGGTCGATTTATTTGGCCGGGAGTCCGGGTTCTTAGGTGAGTGACGGTGACTCCCCTAAGACGTTCACCGGTGCGGGGGCTATATATAAAAAAGGGCTGGAAGTGAACGGAACTACTATCTGGTAAACATAAATAAAATCACCCCCAAAAAAACACACCCAACAAACAAACCTAACGCCACGCGACAACGCTCACAGAACGGCATATGATTGTCGGCTCCCTTACCGCCTTGTGGAGACCGTATGTCGTTACGTATCGAAGTCATCAAAGATAAAGTCCTGTCTGATAACTACTTCATCCTGCGCAATATTACCTATGACCTGTCTCGTAACGGGGCCGAAAGCGTGCGTCATAAGCGCGAAGTTTATGACCGGGGCAACGGGGCGACCATTCTGCTTTATAACCGCGAAAAGAAAAGTGTGGTGCTAACACGCCAGTTCCGCGTCGCGACCTGGGTTAACGGGAATGAAGACGGCATGCTGATAGAAGCCTGTGCCGGGCTGCTGGATGCCGACGAGCCAGAAGTCTGCGCCCGCAAAGAGGCGATGGAAGAAACGGGCTTTCAGGTAGGAGAGGTTGAGAAAGTCTTTGAGTTGTATATGTCTCCCGGCGGCGTGACCGAAATCGTCTATTTCTATCTGGCAGAATACAGTGATTCTCAGCGAGAAGGCGCCGGCGGCGGCGTGGAAGATGAAGATATCGACGTGCTGGAAATCCCGTTTAGCCAGGCAATGGCGATGGTGAAGAATGGGGAAATTCGCGACGGGAAGACAGTGATACTGCTTCAACAGCTACAGTTGCGCAATATTATGAGGTAAAACTCCATAAAATCATGTTATTGCGATTTTTAATATTGATATAAAGCTATCCGACAAATCCGATTGAGCAGGCTGTCTCGTGGGCCGAAGATAGGTCGCACCATCGTACGTTTTTCACGCTTCGCTTTTTAGGGCTGCCTTCAATGTTCTATCGGACATCCTCCTTGCTTATGCTTGCATTGCTGGTAGCCAATGCTGCATTTGCCGCGCCAGCGCAAAAGCAGTTTTCCGACTGGCAGGTGACCTGCAATAACCAGAACTTTTGCAGCACCCGTAATACCGGACTGCATCAGGGGTTGGTGATGACGATTACCCGGGGTGCCGGGGCTCGCACTGACGCCAGTTTGCGCATCGACCTGGGGAATATGGAGAGTGCGGACGTTAAAGTCTCGCCTGTAGCACCGAGGCTGCGGTTTGACGACGCGCCGCTTGCTATCCAGCCCAGCGAGTGGAAAGTGTCGCCTCATCATTTGATGACCAATAATCCGGAGGCGATTAACGGTCTGCTAGACGCTGTTATGAACGGCGATAAAATTACCCTTACCGACGGCAGGGGCATCATTTCACTCAGCGGGCTCAAAGCGGCGCTGCTCTTTATCGACAGCCAGCAAAAGCGTATCGGCAGCGAAACCGCATGGATTAAAAAAGGCGACGGACCTCCGCTCAGCGTGCCTCCGGCTCCACCGCTCAAAGAAGTGGCTGCAGCTACGGCACCAACAACGCCACTTTCACACGATGAACTGAACGACCTGTTGGATTACGGCACATGGCGGATGAATAACAGCCAGTGTTCGCTCGATCCGCAGCGCCGGGAAGTGCGCGTTTTCCCTCTGACTGACGATAAAGCCTTGATGCTTACCAGCTGTGAAGCAGGCGCCTATAACGTGGTTTATCTGGCCTGGGTCATCTCCCGGCAAAAGCCGTTTGTCGCCAGGACGATTCACCTGCGATTACCCTTTATACCGGACGGCGGCAGCGCTGAGCTGGAACTAATGAACGCGGGATTTGATGAGCACGATAAAGTGTTAACCACCCTGGCGAAAGGGCGTGGGCCTGGCGACTGCGGCGTGGCCACGCGCTGGCGCTATGACGGACAGCGCTTCCGGCTTGTGCGTTATGCCGCTGAATCTGCCTGTGATAGCTGGCATAAAGCGGGCGGCTGGCCGACGCTGTGGGTCACCAAATAGGGTGGATTCATGGAATAAGAAGAACCCTCTCCCCATGAGGAGAGGGCTGGCAGTGTAGGCTATTTCTTGCCGAGTGATTTTTTCGCTACGGCTACGATGTTTTCTACCGTAAAGCCAAAGAATGGGAACAGCTTCCCGGCAGGGGCGGATTCGCCGAAGGTTGTCATACCCACAATCCCGCCTTTGAGACCGACGTATTTGTACCAGTAGTCGGCTATACCGGCCTCTACCGCCACTCGAGCCCGTACGGCATAAGGCAGGACGGACTCCTGATACGCCTCATCCTGAGCATCAAACACGTCGGTGGACGGCATAGACACGACGCGAACCTTATGCCCTTCTTTGCTCAATGCTGCCGCGGCCTCGACGGTGATTTCAATCTCAGAGCCCGTGGCAATCAGGATGAGGTCTGGTTTGCCGTCGCTGTCCTTCAGAATATAACCCCCTCGGCCGATCGCTTTCAGTTGCTCGGGCGTACGGTCCATCTGGGCCAGATTCTGGCGAGACAGGATCAGCGCAGTTGGGCCGGTCTGGCGCTCAAGTGCGGATTTCCAGGCCACGGCGGCCTCAACCTGATCGCAAGGCCGCCAGGTGCTGAAGTTGGGCGTCAGGCGCAGGCTGGCTAACTGCTCGACGGCCTGGTGTGTCGGGCCATCTTCCCCAAGGCCGATGGAATCATGGGTATAAACCATGATCTGCCGCGCTTTCATCAGCGCCGCCATACGTGCCGCGTTACGGGCGTACTCCACAAACATCAGGAAAGTGGCGGTGTAAGGGATAAAGCCGCCGTGCAGGGCGATGCCGTTGGCAATGGCGGTCATACCGAATTCGCGTACGCCGTAGTGGATATAATTCCCGGCGGTGTCCTCTTTAATCGATCTCGAGCCTTTCCAGATGGTCAGGTTACTCGGGGCCAGGTCGGCGGAGCCGCCAAGCAGTTCCGGCAGCGACGGACCAAAGGCGTTAAGGGTATTCTGCGAAGCTTTGCGGGTGGCGATTTTGTCCGGGTTCGCCTGCAGTTGTTCAATGTAGCTTTGGGCTGTTTTCTGCCAGTTATCCGGCAGTTTACCTTCGGTACGGCGTTTAAATTCGGCGCTCAGGGTAGGGTGAGCTTTTGCGTAAGCGGCAAACTTCTCTTTCCAGGCGGCCTCCGCTTTTTCGCCTGCCTCTTTGGCGTCCCAGGCGTGATAGACCTCTTTTGGGATCTCAAACGGCGGGTATTTCCAGCCGAGCTGCTTGCGCGCCAGGGCGACTTCTTCTTCACCCAGCGGTGCGCCGTGAGCCTCTTCTTTGCCCGCTTTGTTTGGCGAACCAAAACCGATCACGGTGCGGCAGATAATGAGGGACGGTTTGTCCTTCACGCTCTGGGCTTCTTTGATGGCTTTTTTCAGCGCAGCCGGGTCGTGACCGTCAATCTCATGGATCACGTGCCAGTGATAGGCCTCGAAGCGTTTGGCCGTGTCGTCGGTAAACCAGCCATCGGTTTCCCCGTCGATGGAAATCCCGTTATGGTCATAGAAGCCGATCAGCTTGCCTAAACCCAGCGTTCCGGCAAGGGAAGATACCTCATGGGAAATGCCCTCCATCAGGCAGCCGTCGCCCATGAACACATAGGTGTAGTGGTCAACGATGTCATGGCCCGGCTGGTTAAACTGCGCGGCCAGCGTGCGCTCGGCAATCGCCATCCCCACGGCGTTGGCTAACCCCTGGCCCAGCGGGCCGGTGGTGGTTTCCACGCCGGGGGTATAGCCCACTTCCGGGTGACCTGGCGTTTTGGAGTGAAGCTGGCGGAAGTTTTTCAACTCGTCCAGCGGCAGGTCATAGCCGCTCAGGTGCAGCAGGCTGTAAAGCAGCATCGACGCATGGCCGTTCGACAGCACGAAGCGGTCGCGGTTGGCCCAGTGCGGGTTAGACGGGTTATGGCTGAGGAAATCATTCCACAGCACCTCGGCGATATCGGCCATGCCCATGGGCGCTCCGGGGTGGCCGGAATTGGCTTTCTGGACCGCATCCATACTGAGGGCGCGAATGGCGTTGGCAAGCTCTTTACGTGATGACATGTTTCACTCCAGGTCTTGTTAAAGTTTGGCGGCGAGCAGGTCTTCCAGTTTGCGTTGATCTATGGCGAACAGGCGGATCCCTTCGGACAGTTTTTCCACGGCCATAGCATCCTGGCTATGTTCCCAACGGAATTCCGCTTCGCTCATGGGGGCCGGACGGCGGAAGCCCTGTGAGAATGGGATCAGTTTACGGATAACTTCTTCTTCACTGTCCTGCAGCTGCTGCAGCAGGTTAGGGGCGATGGTCAGCCGGTCGCAGCCCGCCAGGGCGAGGATTTGTTCCTTACGACGGAAGCTGGCGCCCATGACGATGGTTTCATAGTTATGTTGCTTGAAGTAGTCGTAGATATTGCGCACGGATTTCACGCCCGGATCTTCTTCAACGATATACGGATCCATCGGTTTACGCGCCTGATACCAGTCGTAAATACGGCCCACGAACGGGGAAATCAGGAAAACGCCCGCTTCCGCACAGGCACGCGCCTGAGCAAAAGAGAACAGCAGTGTCAGGTTGCAGTTGATGCCTTCTTTTTGCAGCTCTTCCGCCGCGCGGATGCCTTCCCAGGTTGACGCCAGCTTGATGAGAATGCGGGATTTATCGATCCCCTGTTCGGCGTACAGATCCACCAGGCGACGAGCCTTGCTGATGCTCTTTTCTTTGTCGTAGGAGAGGCGGGCATCCACTTCGGTAGACACGCGACCTGGAATGCTTTTCAGAATTTCCGCACCGACATTGACCGCCAGTTTGTCACTGGCTTCGGCCACAATGTGTTCCCTGCTGCCGCCGCGCTGTTTGCCGTAGGCCAGCGCGTCATCAATCAGCGGCTGATATTGCTCAAGCCCCGCGGCTTTTAACAACAATGAAGGGTTGGTGGTGGCGTCTTCAGGCTGGTAGTGGCGAATAGAGTCGATATCACCGCTGTCTGCAACCACGGTGGTGTACTGTTTAATGCTGTCTAACTGATTCATTACTATCTCCTTGAAAAAGCAACGTCTTACCTGAGCGTTCCGTGTCGCTCGCCGTGAAAACTTACGCTTTGCATAACCCAAAAGCATAGCAGATGGGGGCGATGACGGGGCAGCCGCTAACATTGGTTCTATAGTTAGCTAACAATAATCACGCCTAATCTTAATAGTATGGCTACCTTCAAAGTTTGCGAAACGTGCCCGCGTGATACTAGGCGGCTGACGTAACAATAAAGAAGACCCAAAAAGGAACGATGCAATGGATGAACAACTGAAGCAAAGTGCCCTCGATTTCCATGAGTTTCCAATTCCGGGGAAAATCCAGGTTTCTCCGACCAAACCCCTTGCTACCCAGCGTGACCTGGCGCTGGCGTATTCGCCGGGCGTAGCGGCACCTTGCCTTGAAATTGAAAAGGACCCGCTCGCCGCCTACAAATACACCGCGCGTGGCAACCTTGTGGGCGTGGTTTCTAACGGTACCGCGGTGCTCGGGCTAGGCAATATCGGCGCGCTTGCAGGCAAGCCGGTCATGGAAGGTAAGGGCGTCCTGTTTAAAAAATTTGCCGGTATAGACGTTTTCGATATCGAAATTGATGAGATGGATCCGGACAAGCTTATCGACGTGGTGGCCGCGCTGGAACCCACTTTCGGCGGCATTAACCTGGAAGATATCAAGGCACCGGAGTGTTTCTACATAGAGCAGAAGCTGCGCGAGCGCATGAACATTCCGGTGTTCCACGACGACCAGCACGGCACCGCGATTATTTGTACCGCCGCGGTGCTGAACGGCCTGCGCGTGGTTGAAAAGAACATTACCGATGTACGGCTGGTGGTTTCCGGCGCGGGGGCTTCGGCAATCGCCTGTATGAACCTGCTGGTCGCGCTGGGAATGCAAAAACACAACATCGTGGTTTGCGACTCGAAGGGCGTTATTTATAAAGGCCGCGAAGAGAACATGGCCGAAACCAAAGCCGCCTATGCCGTTGAAGACAGCGGCAAGCGGACGCTGGACGACGTGATTGAAGGCGCGGACATTTTCCTCGGCTGCTCCGGTCCGAAAGTGCTGACTCAGGAGATGGTGAAGAAGATGGGCAAAGCGCCGCTGATTCTGGCGCTGGCTAACCCTGAGCCTGAAATTCTGCCGCCGCTGGCGAAAGAGGTGCGTCCGGAAGCCATTATCTGTACCGGCCGTTCGGACTACCCGAACCAGGTGAACAACGTGCTGTGCTTCCCGTTCATCTTCCGTGGCGCGCTGGACGTGGGTGCCACGGCAATTAACGAAGAGATGAAGCTGGCTGCGGTACATGCGATAGCCGAGCTGGCTCACGCTGAACAAAGCGACGTGGTGGCCTCCGCCTACGGCGAGCAGGAACTGACGTTCGGCCCGGAATACATCATTCCTAAGCCATTTGACCCGCGCCTGATCGTGAAAATTGCCCCGGCGGTAGCCAAAGCAGCGATGGACTCCGGCGTGGCCACGCGCCCGATTCAGGATTTCAATGCTTACAGCGAGAAGCTGGAAGAGTTTGTCTACAAAACCAACCTGTTTATGAAGCCGATCTTCTCCCAGGCGCGCAAAGAGCCGAAGCGCGTGGTGTTAAGTGAAGGGGAAGAAGCGCGCGTGCTGCATGCCACACAGGAGCTGATCACTTTGGGGCTGGCGAAGCCTATCCTGATTGGTCGTCCAAGCGTTATCGAAATGCGTATCAAAAAGCTGGGCCTGCAAATTCAGCCGGGCAAAGATTTTGAGATCGTGAATAACGAATCCGATCCGCGTTTCAAAGAGTACTGGCACGAGTACTACAACATCATGAAGCGCCGTGGGATCACTCAGGAGCAGGCGCAGCGGGCGGTGATCAGCAACACGACTGTGATCGGGGCGATCATGGTGCATCGTGGTGAAGCAGATGCGCTGATATGCGGGACAATCGGCGAATATCACGAGCACTTTGACGTGGTAGAGAAGCTGTTTGGCTACCGCGAAGGCGTGAAGGCTGCCGGGGCGATGAACGCGCTGCTGCTGCCGAGCGGCAACACCTTTATCGCGGATACCTATGTGAACGATGACCCTACGCCGGAAGAACTGACGGAAATCACGCTGCTGGCGGCGGAAACGGTGCGCCGCTTCGGCATTGAGCCGAAAGTTGCGCTGCTTTCCCACTCCAACTACGGTTCTTCCAACAGCAAAGCCGCCTGCAAAATGCGCAAAACGCTGGATCTGGTGCGTGAGCGTGCGCCTGACCTGGAAATTGACGGGGAGATGCACGGAGACGCCGCGCTGGTTGAAAGTATTCGCCATGAGCGTATGCCGGACAGCCCGCTGAAAGGCTCTGCCAATATCCTGATCATGCCGAACGTTGAGGCGGCGCGTATTAGCTACAACCTGCTGCGCGTGTCGAGTTCTGAAGGGGTGACCGTTGGACCGGTCCTGATGGGCGTGGCGAAGCCGGTTCACGTGTTGACGCCGATTGCTTCGGTGCGCCGCATTGTGAATATGGTGGCGCTGGCGGTTGTGGAGGCGCAAACCGCACCGCTGTGATTGAACTCCCTCTCTCCCCGGAGGGGCGAGGGGGAAAACCGAGTAAAGCGGATAATAGAGTCATCTTTCCCCAAAGGGATATGGGGTACAGCGAGCACTAAAAATCCCCTCTCCCTTTTAGGGAGAGGGTTAGGGTGAGGGCAAAAACGCGAAAGCTACACCCACTCCTTCACTGGCAGAAAATCACGATACAGCACAGCCTCCGGGCTGCCTTCTTCAGGCTGATAGTCATACTCCCAGCGCACCAGCGGCGGCATCGACATTAAAATCGATTCGGTGCGCCCGCCGGTTTGCAGGCCAAACAGCGTGCCGCGATCCCACACCAGGTTGAACTCAACGTAGCGCCCACGACGATACAGCTGGAAGTCACGCTCACGCTCGCCGAAGGGATGATCCTTGCGGCGTTCAACAATCGGCAGATAAGCGTCCAGGAATCCCTGTCCGACGGCCTGAATAAAGCGGAAGCCGTAGTCAAAGTCTGGCTTGTTCAGATCGTCGAAGAACAGCCCGCCGATACCGCGCTGCTCGTTGCGGTGTCTGATAAAGAAGTAGTCATCGCACCACTTTTTATAACGCGGGAAAACGTCGTCACCAAACGGCTGACACAGGTCACGCGCCGTGCGGTGCCAGTGCACCGCATCTTCTTCGAAGCCGTAGTAAGGCGTTAAGTCGAAGCCGCCGCCAAACCACCAGACCGGATCGGCGCCAGGTTTTTCGGCAATAAAGAAACGCACGTTGGCGTGGCTGGTCGGCACATAAGGGTTGTTCGGGTGTACCACCAGCGAAACGCCCATGGCCTGAAAGCTTCTGCCCGCCAGTTCCGGGCGGTGGGCCGTGGCAGACGCCGGCATGGCGTCGCCGTGAACGTGAGAAAAGTTCACGCCAGCCTGTTCGAACACCGCGCCGCCGCGCAAAACTCGACTGCGCCCGCCGCCGCCGCCTTCTCGCTGCCAGTTGTCTTCCTGGAAGACGGCGCCATCAAGGGCGGAAAGCTGCTGGCATATCGTATCCTGCAGGGAGAGCAGGAACTGTTTTACGGCGTGGATATCGGGCTCAGTCATAAAAATTAACGCTTCTTACCGTGGACTTTATGGTTATCAAACCAGTTGAAATAGCTCATCACGCCGGAGGCGATGGCGGTGGCAATCTTCTGGCGGAAGGCGGTGGTGCCGAGCAGCTTTTCTTCGCCCGGGTTAGTGATGAACGACGTTTCAACCAGCACGGACGGAATGGACGGCGACTTCAGAACGACGAAGGCTGCCTGTTCCGTGTTGCGGCTGTGCAGCTTATGCACCGGCTTTATCTGTTTCAGAATATGCGAGCCGAGCGTCAGGCTGTTTTTAATCGTGTCGGTCTGCACCAGGTCAAACAGCACCTGCTGCAGGTAGTGATCTTTGTCTTTCACTTTGCTGCCCGCTACGTCATCCGCGGCGTTCTCTCTGTCTGAAAGATATTTCGCCATGGCGCTACTTGCGCCTCGGTTAGACAGGGCGAATACGGAGGCACCTGCGGCGGTTGGACTGGTGAAGCCATCCGCGTGGATCGACATAAACAGGTCTGCGCCGTGCTGGTGGGCGATTTCAACGCGATCGTACAGCGGAATAAATTCGTCCGTGGTGCGAGTCAGCCTGGCATCGATCCCGTTGCTGCGCAGGATGCTGCGCACGTTTTTGGCAATGGCCAGCACCACGTGTTTTTCTTTCGAGCCGTTGTGGCCGATGGCGCCGGTATCAATCCCACCGTGGCCCGGGTCGAGCATAACAATGCGTTTTGCCCCGGATTTTTTGGCCACTTTACTGTGGGAATTGGTGGTTTTCAGCGATTTGGCTTCTTCCTTTGCCAGCGCTTGGTTCATACCGGTTAGCGTCAACGCTGCTAAACCCGTGAGCAGGACCTGGCGGCGCGTCGTAAGTTGCGTTAGCGATTTAATTTTGCTCATGCGGATGAATTATTTATCTTATGGAGTCCAGATGGGAAGTTATAACGTATCGGCTTCATGCAAACGACACTCTGGCGTCAGAAATGTATATCCATTCGTTTCATTTCATGACTGGTCGGAGATTATGCCATTTTTTTCGCGCTTTTGCGGCAGTTATTGGCTTAACGGACGGTTAACGCCATAATCAACCTTTTACGGCTTAAGGTGGCTAATACCATGGAAATTCGCGTTTTTCGCCAGGAAGATTTCGAAGAGGTCATTACCCTTTGGGAGCGCTGCGATTTACTGCGCCCATGGAATGACCCGGAAATGGACATTGAACGTAAGCTGCATCACGATGCGGACCTGTTTTTAGTCGCTGAGGTGGGTGGCGAGATCGTCGGTTCGTTGATGGGCGGGTATGACGGCCATCGGGGGTCAGCCTATTACCTGGGCGTGCACCCGGAGTTTCGGGGCCGCGGCATTGCTAACGCCTTGCTGAACCGGCTGGAAAAGAAGCTGATTGCCCGCGGTTGCCCGAAGATCCACATCATGGTGCGCGAAGAGAACGATCTGGTTATCGGCCTTTATGAAAAGCTCGATTACGAGCATCAGGACACCATTTTGCTCGGCAAACGGCTGATAGAAGATCAGGAATATTAATTTTCAAATGTGTTCATGCCATGTATTTGCCTGCTGATTATGATTCACAGGGCAACTTAAAAGCACCGCTGCTGTTCTGGGCGGTGTTGTTGTTACAGGCCCGCACCTGGGTTTTGCTGGTGCTGGCGGGGGCTTCTCGTCAGCAGGGCGATGCGCTGCTGGGCCTGTTTTATCCCGATCGCGATAACTTCTGGCTGGGGCTGATCCCCGGTATTCCGGCTGCGCTGGCCTTTTTGCTCAGCGGACGTCGCCACCTTTGGCCCCGGTTCTGGCGGGCATTTCGCTGGATATTGATTGCCGCCCAGGTTGGGCTGCTGGCGTGGCAACTGGCGCTGCTGGCCGGGGATGAAACGCTGACCGGTACCACCGTTGTTCTGCTGATTATCGATCTGTTCGCGCTTTGGTGGCTGCTGACTAACCGCCGGCTGCGGGATTACTTTGCCCTGAAAAACGAGTTAAGCGGCACTTTTTGACGTCCCCGTACTCCAAAGGCCGTTACCATTTTTTGAAAAGGAATGATCAATGAAATCTCTGCGCCTGATGATGCTAGGCCTGCCGCTGGTTCTGAGCGGGTGTTCCACGCTGTCCTCCGTTAACTGGTCTGCGGCTTATCCGTGGAACTGGTTTGGCTCTTCCGTTGAGGTGAGCGAGCAGGGCGTGGGGAAACTGACTTCAGCCACCGCGATGGATGAGAAGGCCGTGAGCGAGGGGTTGAATGACAATTATCGTCTGCGCAGCGGCATGAAAACTGAAAACGGCACCATCGTGCGCTACTTTGAGGCGATGAAAGACAAAGACGTTAAGCTGGTGGTGAACGGCGAAAAAGGCACCGTGAGTCGCGTAGATGTGATGGATGCTGACATCAAAACCGCCAGCGGCGTGAAAATCGGCACGCCTTTCAGCGATCTGTATCAGAAAGCTTTTGGGGTCTGCGAAAAAGCGACCGGCGACGATGCGGCAGGCGTTCTCTGCCAGGCGCCGAACAGCCAGCACATCAGCTATCTGTTTACAGGCGAGTGGCACGGGCCGGAAGGATTGATGCCGTCGGATGATACGCTGAAGAAATGGACGCTTAACAAAATTATCTGGCGTCGATAAAATTTGCGCCGGGTTTGCGCCGTCGCAAGTCGGCGTGAATAAATCAGGTTAGAATAGCCCGATAAATGCCTCCGTTCGGAGTCATCATAGTTATGTGCCACCTTTGGTGGCATTTTTTTAGGAGGAATCATGTCTCGGGTTCAAAGCGGCATTCTGCCGGAACATTGTCGTGCCGCCGTTTGGCTGGAAGCTTCTGTCCAGGGCGACTTCAGCGCGCTGAGCGCAGGGTGCAAAACCTTTATTGAAGCGTTGAATGCTTTCCAGGAACAATTCCCTGACGCGATGCTGGGGGCGACCGTTGGCTTCGGGCACGACCTGTGGCGCGACCTCAGCAAAGGCGAAGGTGCCGCAGAGCTGAAAAACTTTACGCCACTAGGCAAAGGCCTGGCGCCCGCGACCCAGCACGATGTGATGATCCACATTCTTTCTCTGCGCCATGACGTGAACTTCTCCGTGGCTCAGGCCGCGCTGGCCGCGTTTGGCGATGCGCTGAAAATTGAAGAAGAGATTCACGGTTTCCGCTGGGTAGAAGAGCGCGATCTCAGCGGCTTCGTTGACGGGACCGAAAATCCACAGGGCGAAGAAAATCGTCGCCAGGTGGCGGTGATCAACGAAGGCGTGGATGCCGGGGGCAGCTACGTGCTGGTTCAGCGCTGGGAACACAACCTCAAGCAGTTTAACCGCCTGAGCGTGCACGACCAGGAGATGATCTTCGGCCGTACCAAACAGGAAAACGAAGAGATTGACGGCGACGCGCGGCCAGCCACTTCTCACCTGAGCCGGGTCGATCTGAAAGAAGACGGCAAGGGGCTGAAAATTGTGCGTCAGAGCCTGCCTTACGGCACCGCCAGCGGCGTGCACGGTCTCTATTTCATCGCCTATTGCGCGCGTTTGCATAACATTGAACAGCAGCTGTTGAGCATGTTTGGCGACGCTGACGGGAAGCGTGACGGTATGCTGCGCTTCACTAAGCCGGTCACCGGCGGTTACTACTTTGCGCCGTCGCTCGATAAATTACTGAGCCTGTAATCCCCTCCGGCGTAGCGTTTGCTACGCCGCTTTCTTATATCCCTTTCTTCTTGTAAATCGCCAAACGGTATATAAAAGCGTTACAGCTTTATCGCTCGTTATAAATACACTGACTGTCATGAGTTTATGGCATTCATCACATTTATAAGGGCGAAGCATGGCAATCAGGTCAGTTAAAAAAGTATGGAACGCGCTCGCTGTCTCTTTGCTGCTGGCAGGCTCTGCCCATGCAACCGAGCTGCTGAATAGCTCTTATGATGTGTCCCGCGAGCTGTTTGCCGCGCTTAACCCGCCGTTTGAAAAACAGTGGGCGCAGGAGAATAACGGCGACAAGCTGACGATAAAACAATCTCATGCCGGGTCATCAAAACAGGCGCTGGCCATTTTGCAGGGCTTAAAAGCTGACGTTGTAACTTATAACCAGGTGACCGATGTGCAGATCCTGCACGACAAAGGCAACCTGATCCCGGCGGACTGGCAGAGCCGTCTGGGCAACAACAGCTCGCCTTTCTACTCCACCATGGCTTTCCTGGTGCGCAAAGGCAACCCAAAGAACATCCACGACTGGAGCGATCTTGTGCGCCCGGACGTGAAGCTCATTTTCCCGAATCCGAAAACTTCTGGTAACGCTCGTTATACCTATCTGGCAGCCTGGGGTGCGGCAGACAAAGCTGACGGCGGCGATAAAGCCAAAACCGAGCAGTTCATGACGCAATTCCTGAAAAACGTCGAAGTGTTTGATACCGGCGGCCGCGGGGCGACAACCTCCTTTGTCGAGCGTGGGCTGGGCGACGTGCTGATCTCTTTTGAATCAGAAGTGAACAATATCCGCAACCAGTACGCCAAAGACGGTTATGAAGTCGTAGTGCCGAAGGTCAACATTCTGGCCGAGTTCCCGGTTGCCTGGGTGGATAAAAACGTGAAGGCCAACGGCACGGAAAAAGCGGCCAAAGCCTACCTGAACTATCTCTATAGCCCTCAGGCGCAGACCATCATTACCGATTACTACTACCGCGTGAATAACCCACAGGTAATGGATAAGCTGAAAGATAAATTCCCACAGACCGAGCTGTTCCGCGTGGAAGATGCGTTCGGCGGCTGGCCGGAAGTGATGAAAACGCATTTTGCTACCGGCGGGGAGCTGGACAAGCTGTTAGCGACGGGGCGTAGTTAATGTTTGCCAGCCGTTCAAAACGCGTATTGCCGGGGTTTACGCTTAGCCTCGGCACCAGCCTGCTGTTTGTTTGCCTGATCCTGCTGCTGCCGCTGAGCGCGCTGGTGATGCAGCTGGCGCAAATGTCGTTCTCCCAGTACTGGGACGTGATTACCAACCCGCAGGTCGTGGCCGCCTATAAAGTCACGCTGCTTTCCGCCGCGCTGGCTTCCGTGTTTAACGGCGTGTTCGGCCTGTTAATGGCTTGGATCCTGACGCGTTATCAGTTTCCGGGGCGCAGCCTGCTAGATGCGCTGATGGATTTACCCTTTGCGCTGCCCACCGCGGTGGCGGGTTTAACCCTCGCCGGGCTGTTTTCTGTCAACGGCTGGTACGGCGAGTGGCTGGCGCAGTTTGGCATTAAGGTGACTTACACCTGGCTGGGTATTGCCGTCGCGATGGCGTTTACCAGCATTCCGTTTGTGGTGCGCACCGTTCAGCCCGTGCTGGAAGAATTGGGGCCAGAATACGAAGAGGCTGCTGAAACGCTCGGCGCGACTCGCTGGCAGAGTTTCCGCCGTGTAGTGCTACCGGAGCTTTCTCCGGCACTGATGGCGGGCGTAGCGCTTTCCTTCACCCGCAGCCTGGGGGAGTTTGGCGCGGTTATCTTTATCGCCGGAAACATCGCCTGGAAGACGGAAGTCACCTCGCTGATGATCTTCGTGCGCCTGCAGGAGTTTGATTACCCGGCGGCCAGCGCCATTGCGTCAGTGATTCTGGCGGCGTCGCTGCTGCTGCTGTTCACCATTAACACGTTGCAGAGTCGCTTTGGTCGACGCGTGGTAGGTCACTGATGACGGACGTCACTGCTTTGAAAAACTATACCCGCTCCCGCATTAACTGGGGAAAATGGGCGCTGATCGCCATCGGTGTGCTCGTCTCTTTCCTGATTCTGGTGGTGCCGGTCGCGTCTATTTTTGTAGAAGCCTTTTCCAAGGGGCTGATGCCCGCGCTGCAAAATATCGCTAACCCGGACATGCTGCACGCCATCTGGCTGACGGTGATGATTGCCCTGATTACCGTGCCGGTAAACCTGGTGTTCGGCACGCTGCTGGCCTGGCTGGTGACGCGTTTTAACTTCCCTGGCCGCCAATTGTTGCTGACGCTGCTGGATATCCCATTTGCCGTTTCCCCGGTGGTTGCGGGCCTGGTTTATCTGCTGTTTTATGGCTCTAACGGCCCGCTGGCGGGGTTCCTGGATGCCCACAACCTGCAAATCATGTTTGCCTGGCCGGGCATGGTGCTGGTGACTATCTTCGTCACCTGCCCGTTTGTGGTGCGTGAGCTGGTGCCGGTGATGCTAAGCCAGGGCAGCCAGGAAGATGAAGCCGCGATTTTACTGGGCGCTTCCGGCTGGCAGATGTTCCGCCGCGTGACGCTGCCCAATATTCGCTGGGCCCTGCTTTATGGCGTGGTGCTGACCAACGCCCGCGCCATCGGTGAATTTGGCGCGGTGTCGGTGGTGTCCGGTTCGATTCGCGGCGAGACGTTCTCGTTGCCGTTACAGATTGAGTTACTGCAGCAGGATTACAACACCGTTGGTTCGTTTACCGCCGCGGCGTTGTTGACCCTGATGGCAGTCCTGACCTTGTTCTTAAAGAGTGCGGTGCAGTGGCGTCTGAATAATCAGGAAAAACGCCTGAAGCAGGAGGAAAATCATGAGCATTGATATTGCCAATATTAAGAAGTCATTTGGACGCACCCAGGTGCTGAACGATATCTCGCTGGATATCCCTTCTGGTCAGATGGTGGCGCTGCTTGGTCCGTCCGGCTCTGGTAAAACTACGCTGCTGCGTATTATTGCCGGGCTGGAGCACCAGAACAGCGGTCGCATCAGCTTCCACGGCACCGACGTCAGCCGGATGCATGCCCGCGATCGCAAAGTCGGCTTTGTGTTTCAGCACTATGCGCTGTTCCGCCATATGTCGGTATTCGACAATATCGCCTTTGGCTTAACGGTGCTGCCGCGTCGCGAACGGCCTTCCGCCTCTGCGATCAAACAGAAAGTGACGAAACTGCTGGAAATGGTGCAGCTTTCCCATCTGGCCGACCGCTACCCGGCGCAGTTGTCCGGCGGGCAGAAGCAGCGTGTTGCCCTGGCGCGTGCGCTGGCGGTGGAGCCGCAAATCCTGCTGCTGGATGAACCGTTTGGCGCTCTGGACGCACAGGTTCGTAAAGAGCTGCGCCGCTGGCTGCGCGAGCTGCACGAAGAGTTAAAGTTCACCAGCGTGTTTGTGACGCACGATCAGGAAGAAGCGATGGAAGTTGCCGACCGCGTGGTGGTGATGAGCCAGGGCAATATCGAGCAGGTCGATACGCCTGAGCAGGTCTGGCGTGAGCCCGCGACCCGCTTCGTGCTGGAGTTCCTCGGCGAGGTTAACCGCCTGAAAGGCGTGATTCGTGGGAGCCAGTTCCACGTCGGCGCGCATCGTTGGCCGCTGGGGTTCACGCCGGCCCATCAGGGGGATGTTGATTTGTTCCTGCGTCCGTGGGAAGTGGACGTCAGCCGCCGCACGAATCTTGATTCACCTCTGCCGGTGCAGGTGCTGGAAGTCAGTCCGCGCGGGCATTACATGCAGCTGGTTGTGCAGCCGCTGGGCTGGTATGACGAACCGCTGACGGTGGTTCTGAAGGAACAGCAAATTCCGCAGCGCGGTGAGCGTCTGTTTGTGGGATTACAAAACGCGCGCCTGTATGAAGGTGCCAACCGTATTCAGGGTGTAGACCTGGCGCAGTCCGCCTGATAATTTACCCCGACAGGACACGCACTAGCGGCCCACCGAGGCCGCTTTTTCATTTATTGCGGGCAGGCAAGTGATCACTTTAGAAAGCACTATTGGCAATACTCCTCTGGTCCGGCTGCAGCGCAGCGGGCTGACGAACGGCAGCGAGATTTGGGTCAAACTCGAAGGAAATAACCCGGCAGGTTCGGTTAAAGATCGCGCGGCGCTGTCGATGATTGTTCAGGCGGAAAAACGAGGGGAAATACAACCCGGCGATACGCTGATTGAGGCAACCAGCGGCAATACCGGCATTGCGCTGGCGATGATCTCTGCGCTCAAAGGCTACCGTATTAAGCTGCTGATGCCGGACAACATGAGCATGGAGCGCAAGGCGGCGATGCAGGCTTACGGCGCCGAGCTGATTCTGGTCAGCAAAGCTCAGGGCATGGAAGGCGCGCGTGAGCTGGCTCAGCAAATGGCCGACCGTGGCGAAGGCAAGATCCTCGATCAGTTTAATAACCCGGATAACCCGCTGGCGCATTACACGACGACCGGGCCGGAGATCTGGCGGCAGACCGAAGGGCGAATCACGCATTTTGTCTCCAGCATGGGCACGACGGGTACGATAACCGGCGTGAGTCGTTTTATGCGCGAGCAAAGCAAGCCAGTGAGAATTGTCGGGCTGCAGCCGGAAGAGGGCAGCAGCATCCCGGGGATCCGCCGTTGGCCAGAAGAGTGGTTGCCGAAAATTTTCAACCCGACACTGGTGGATGAAGTCATCGACATGGCGCAGACCGAAGCCGAGCAGACGATGCGCCGCCTGGCGATGGAAGAGGGGATTTTCTGCGGCGTAAGTTCCGGCGGGGCAGTGGCGGGTGCGTTGCGCGTAGCCAAAGCAAATCCGGGGGCCGTAGTGGTCGCTATTATTTGCGACAGAGGCGATCGCTATCTTTCTACCGGCGTGTTCGGGGAAGAGAGCTACGTTCAGGGCGCTGGCATCTGACGCTGTAAGCCAGGAAAAGGTCGCCTGAGGCGATCTTTTCCTGAGAGCAGGCTTACTTCACAACCGGGTTTTTATGCAGGCTCAACGCCTTCATAAAGGTATCATCAAGCTGTAAATGCTGTTTCACCAGCTCAGGCGGCGTGCTGGCCAGCCACTGGTTAAGCGAAATATCCGCGTAATAGTCGCTTTTAAACAGTTCCAGGAAACGCAGGGTTGTGGTGCCGGTATTCTCGATATAATGCCCCATCGCAAAGGGAACGTAGCCGACATCCCCGGCGCGGTAATCAAAGGTTCTGGCCTGACCCGAAGAGGCGAAAACGCCCATTCTGCCTTCCCCTTCAAGATAGTACTGCCATTCATCGTTATTTGGGTGCCAGTGAAGTTCTCTCAGCCCGCCGGGCTCTATTTCCACCAGGGCTGCCGCAATAGTCTTCGACACCGGGAAATTAGATGAATCCGTTATTCTGACGGTGCCGCCAGGGGCTTTGATCGGATCCTGAGCCAGCATATGGTGGGTGAAATTAATCTCTGATTTAGCTGCGCCATTAATACTGTCTGAGGCAAGGCTGCCGGGTACTGTACCCGCGAAAATATATTCATCAGCAGGTGAAGGCAGTTTAGAAAATGTAGACACGGGCACCTGGAAGTTTTTTGCTAATATCTCCGGAGGGATATGTTTAAACCAGTCGGATAACAGGAACGTACTGTCTTCATCAAATCCGCCGTCGTCGAAAGCCAAAAGAAACTCACAGCCGTCAGGCCCGATACCCTGAATGGAGTGAGGAATGCCCGGCGGGAAATACCATAAATCACCGACGCCGATATCATCCACAAACCAGCCTCCTTTTGCATCGAAGGCCGTTACCCGCGCATTGCCGTAGGTCATGTAGGCCCATTCACCCTCTTTGTGCCAGTGAAGTTCGCGGATGCCTCCGGCATTCAGGCGCATGTCTACCCCGGCGATGGTGGTTGAAATCCCCAGCTCCCGCTTGGTGACTTGTCGGGTCCAGCCGCCGGTGCCTTTTCTGACATGGGCATCGCTGAAGGAGTAGCGCAGGTTCGGCAACGTGCCGCTGTCGGTAGCGGGCGGGTTAACAATGTCAGGGTTTTCAGCTTCCCAGATGGGGTCGTGAGGGCCCGGATCGCGCACGCTTGCCGGATAGGATTTTACTTTGTCATCGTGGGCATGGGCCTGCCCGGCCGCTAATACGACGGTACCGCCTGCGGCAAAGGCCATGAAGCTTCTTCTGGATATATCTTTCATATAATAGCTTCCTTATATTCATGCAGAGTGAGGTTTATTCTCCGGAGGGAACTTTTGTTATAGGTGAAATTATGGAGTTTAACCTTGTGGAATTGTAAGGCAGGCATGAGTCGACAATGTAAACAGCGGGTGGTGAAGATATATCCTTATGATGTAATGGATATTTTGTTGATGTGATGTTTAAGTGGTGGTTATTAATTTCCAGGTATCCAGCACTAATCGGTAATAATGTTTTCTTCATCATTCAGGTGATACATTTTCAAGGTGTAACGGCTGAAAGAAAATATTACTTTTGTCGTTAATTCGATAAATCTGAAGGATGGTAGCTGTATCTCTGCTATTACCGGAATAAAGAGGGCGCTCTTAGCATGGTTGTACCGCCCGGGTCTGGCTATAATGGCCGCTTCGCAATTCAGACCTTAGCTGTCTGGCGGGCAAGGGGAAAATATGAGTCAGGATAACGATATACAGTCTGTACTGTTTCACGATGCAGGCCGGGCGCTGCAGGCCGATATTGTGGCGGTGCAATCTCAGGTCGTTTACGGCAGCGTCGGGAACAGTATCGCGGTTCCGGCGATTCAGCAGCATGGCTGGCGGGTGATGGCGGTGCCAACGGTGTTATTCAGCAACACGCCGCATTACGATACGTTTTATGGCGGCGTGATCCCGGCGGACTGGTTTAGCGGCTATCTGCGAGCGCTCGAAGAACGGGATGCGTTGCGCGAACTGAAGGCCGTGACGACGGGTTACATGGGCAGTGCGGAGCAAATCCATCTGCTGGCGGAGTGGCTGCGTCAAAGACGCAAAAGCCATCCTGAGCTGTTGATACTTGTCGACCCGGTAATGGGGGACACCGACAGCGGTGTTTACGTCAAGGCGGGTATTCCTGAAGCTTATCGCACGGCGCTGCTGCCTCATGCACAAGGGATCACGCCTAATCTCTTTGAACTGCATATTCTGACCGGAATGCCCTGCGATACGCTGGAGCAGGCGGTGATGGCGGCCAGAAGTCTTCTCTCTGAAACATTGCGCTGGGTGGTAATAACCAGTGCGCCGGGGAACTGCGCGGATACTATTTCCGTGGTGACGGTGACCGCTGATGAAGCCGATGTGACCAGCCACGCTCGCGTGGTGACCGACCTGAAAGGCACCGGGGATTTGTTCTGCGCCGAGCTGGTAAGCCGAATACTTGCAGGCAAGCAGGTGGCGGTTGCCGCAGGAGAAGCTGCGCATCGGGTGTTTGAAGTGATGACCTGGACTCAGGGGCAGCGCTCAGATGAACTGATTCTTCCTCGCTGAATCGCAGCCAATAAAAAAGGCACCCCAGGGTGCCTTTTTCTCTGCATGAATCTTACTTCTTGATGCGGATAACCGGGGTTTCGCCCACGGTCACGCTACCTGTCAGTTTGATCAGCTCTTTGATTTCGTCCATGTTGGAGATAACAACCGGTGTCAGGGTAGACTTGGCTTTCTCTTCCAGCAGCGGCAGGTCGAACTCAATAACCACGTCGCCTTTCTTCACGCGCTGGCCTTCTTCAGCGATGCGCTTAAAGCCTTCGCCTTTCAGCTCAACGGTGTCGATACCAAAGTGAACAAACAGCTCAATGCCGCTATCGGATTCGATAGAGAAGGCATGGTTGGTTTCAAAGATTTTACCGATGGTGCCGTCAACCGGAGCAACCATTTTGTTGCCGGTTGGTTTGATAGCGATCCCATCACCAACGATTTTTTCAGCAAACACGACGTCCGGCACGTCTTCAATGTTAACGATTTCGCCAGACAGTGGAGCAACGATCTCAATGGTTCCGGTGTCGCTATTGCCTTTGTCACCGAACAGTTTACTAAATAACCCCATTAGCCTTCTCTCCTAAGCAGTAATTTGGGCAGCATCTCGTGAATTAGCAGATTGTTTTTTCTTCAATGAACTTGTTAACCAGCGTCATTAACTCGTCCGTTGTCGGTTGAGCAAGAGCCTGCTCTGCTAACACTTTCGCATCTTCGAAGTTCGTGTTACGAATAATCTTCTTGATACGTGGGATAGAAATGGCGCTCATACTGAATTCGTCCAGGCCCATCCCAAGCAACAGAAGTGTAGCACGTTCGTCGCCCGCAAGCTCACCACACATACCGGTCCATTTACCTTCTGCATGAGAAGCATCAATAACTTGCTTAATCAGAGTCAGTACGGACGGTGACATCGGCTGGTAAAGATGTGAAATCATATCATTACCGCGGTCAACTGCCAGGGTGTACTGAGTTAAATCGTTGGTGCCGATGCTGAAGAAGTCGACTTCTTTGGCCAGATGACGAGCAATCGTCGCAGCCGCAGGGGTTTCGACCATCACGCCGATTTCGATAGATTCATCGAATGCTTTGCCTTCGTCACGCAGTTCCTGCTTGAAGATCTCAATCTCTTTTCTCAGGGCACGCACTTCTTCAACAGAGATGATCATCGGGAACATAATGCGCAGCTTGCCAAAAGCAGAGGCGCGCAGGATAGCGCGAACCTGGTCACGCAGGATCTCTTTGCGATCCATGGCGATACGAATGGCACGCCAGCCCAGGAACGGGTTCTCTTCTTTAGGGAAGTTCATGTACGGCAGCTCTTTGTCGCCGCCGATGTCCATGGTACGGACGATAACCGCCTGAGAGCCACAGGCTTCAGCCACGGCTTTGTACGCGGCAAACTGCTCTTCTTCGGTTGGCAGTGAGTCACGGTCCATGAACAGGAATTCGGTACGATACAGACCCACACCTTCAGCGCCGTTACGCTCAGCACCGTCGATGTCACGCACGGTACCAATGTTGGCACACACTTCGACCTGGTGGCCGTCGAGGGTGATGGCTGGCAGGTCTTTCAGCTTAGCCAGCTCTGCTTTTTCAGAGGCAACCTGCTGTTGAACGGCGCGCAGCTCTTCGATCTGCTCGTTGGTTGGGTTAACGTAAACTTTGTTGTTAACCGCGTCGAGGATCAGATAGTCGTCGTTTTTCACGTCGGAGGTGACGCTACCGGTGCCCACAATCGCTGGCAGCTCAAGGGAGCGCGCCATGATGGAAGTGTGGGAGGTACGGCCGCCGATGTCGGTGATGAAACCCAGCACCTTTTTCAGGTTCAGCTGTGCGGTTTCAGACGGGGTCAGATCTTTGGCAACCAGGATAACTTCATCCTTAATTGCGCTTAAATCGATAATGTTCAGGCCGAGAATGTTCTGCAGAAGACGCTTACCGATGTCACGTACGTCAGCCGCACGTTCTTTCAGGTATTCGTCATCCAGCTCTTCCAGAGCCGTTGCCTGGCCTTCAATCACTTCGTATGCCGCAGCGTCCGCCGTGACCAGCTTGTCTTTGATAAGGGCTATGATTTCCTGCTCGAGCTCTTCGTCTTCCAGCAACATAATGTGGCCTTCGAAGATAGCTTCCTTTTCTTCACCGAAGGTCTCGCCAGCTTTAATTTTGATCGCTTCTAACTGCTCGGATGCTTTGGCGCGCCCGCTGAGGAAACGTTCAACTTCCTGCTCAACTTTGTCGGCAGAAATTTTCTTCCGGTCGATGACAATTTCATCTTCTTTCAGCAAAAGTGCTTTGCCGAAAGCGATACCCGGGGATGCTAAAATGCCTGAAATCATAACCCTACCTTACTTGTGACTGATATTTACGAAGAACCCAGAACTTACTCGAGTTCAGCCATCAGTTTTACTAAATGCTCAACGGCTTTCTGCTCATCTTCACCTTCGGCGGAGAGCGTCACTACGGTACCCTGAGTCAGGCCCAGAGTTTGCAGTTTGAACAGGCTCTTAGCGCTGGCGCTTTTGCCGTTGGAAGTCACAGTGATTTCGGAAGTGAAGCCTTTAGCTTCTTTAACAAACTGAGCAGCAGGGCGGGTATGCAGACCGTTCGGAGCGGTAATAGTTACTTCTTGCTGGAACATTGTATTTCCCCAACTTATAGGTTTAGTGTTGTGGAACTAAAGTCTAGCCTGGCGGCCACACTTTAGCCTGTATCGTTAGCGCCATCGTCAAAGGAACGGGGCACTGGATGCATGGGAATCGTGAAAAAAACGCCAACAGCGTGTTTCACAGATTCTTCATCATTATGCCGTGAAAACCAGATAGGCACCAAATCGTTAAATCGATTCAGCAGGCGCATCTCACAGCTTGATTAATTTCGCGCATCAAAATAATTGCTGGTTAAATACCAGACCTGCGGGGGTAAGCGCAATGCCGATGAGGGTGAAAGTTTGATGCAGACCACAAAAAAGCACCCTCACGGGTGCTTTTTTAAGCATATATCAAATACTGGCATTACTGTTGCAGTTCTTTCTCAGTGAACAGATCGGCAAACAAAGCAGTACTCAAATAGCGCTCCCCGGAGGACGGAAGGATAACCACAATATTCTTATTGGTAAAGGCTTCGTCTTCCTGAAGTTTCAGCGCGGCGGCCACGGCGGCACCGGAAGAGATACCCGCGAGAATACCTTCCTCATCCATCAGGCGGCGAGCGGTCGCAATGGCGTCGTCGTTGCTGATAGTGACTACTTTGTCGATAAGCTTCAGATCGAGGTTACCAGGGATAAATCCGGCCCCGATACCCTGAATTTTATGCGGACCAGGCTTCAGTTCTTCACCCGCCAGCGCTTGAGTAATTACCGGAGAATCCGTTGGTTCTACCGCCACGCTAATGAGCGAGGTTTTGCCTTTGGTATTTTTGATGTAGCGGCTGACGCCCGTCAGCGTACCGCCGGTACCGACGCCGGCGATAAACACATCCACTTCACCATCGGTATCTTCCCAGATTTCCGGGCCGGTGGTTTTTTCGTGAATTTCCGGGTTTGCCGGGTTGCTGAACTGCTGAAGCAGTAAGTATTTAGCCGGGTCGCTGGCGACGATTTCCTCGGCTTTCTGGATGGCACCTTTCATGCCTTTAGCGCCTTCGGTCAGCACCAGGTTTGCACCCAGCGCTTTTAACAGCTTACGGCGTTCGATGCTCATGGTTTCCGGCATGGTCAGCGTCAGCTTGTAGCCGCGCGCTGCCGCGACATAGGCCAGAGCGATACCGGTGTTGCCACTGGTAGGTTCGACTAACTCCACGCCAGGCTTCAGCACGCCGCGTTTTTCGGCATCCCAAATCATGTTGGCACCAATACGGCATTTGACGCTAAAGCTTGGGTTACGGGACTCCACCTTAGCCAGAATGCGTCCGTTGCCGATACGGTTCAGGCGAACCAGCGGCGTGTGGCCGATTGTCAGGGAGTTGTCTTCATAAATTTTGCTCATGGCTCGTCCTTAACTGTCTGAATTTTGGGATACCGGTCCAGCATACCCGCTCAGGAAATATGCGGAAGTAAGGAAATAGCATATCTATATGTGGAAGGGAAATAAGCCAATGCAACATGGAATAAGCCATAGCATAAGCCGCTTCCCTTCCTGAGAGCATTATTTCCACATGGCGTGTTTTGCCCGATAGCAGTCCACCCACATGGCCGTCGCGCCGCAGACGGCAACCGGCATGATAAACAGGTTCAGAACCGGGATCAGCGTGAACAGGCTCACCAGCGCGCCAAACTGCATGTTGACGATCTTTTGCTCGCGAAGCGCCACTCGCATCTGTTTGAACGGCACTTTATGGTTATCAAAAGGGTAGTCGCAGTATTGAATCGCCAACATCCATGCGCTGAATAAGAACCACAAGACCGGGGCGACGGTTTGGCCAATGCCGGGAATAAAGTAGAGCAGAAGCAGGACTAGCGCGCGCGGCAGATACCAGGCTAGCTTTTGCCACTCACGCTTCATGATGCGTGGCAGATCTTTCATTATATCGAGCACGCCCGTATCCGGCGGCGTTGCGCCCGTAAGGCGAGCTTCAAGCTGCTCTGCCAGCAGGCCGCTAAACGGCGCGGCAATCAAGTTTGCGATTGTCGAAAAGAAGTAACCAAACACCAATAACACCGAGAGCGTTACCAGTGGCCAAAGCACGTAGCTCAGCCATTGTAGCCAGTCTGGCACGTGGCTCATCATCGACGGGATCCAGACATCAAGACGCGTGAATAACCACCAAAAAGCGCCACCAAGCAAGATGATATTGACCAACAGCGGCAGCACGACGAAACGCTTGATGCCGGGTTCGCGAACCAGTTTCCAGCCCTGGGAAAAATAATACACGCCACTGCGCGGCGGGGTTCCGGAAGATGAAACCATAATCTGAGCAGACTCCTTATCAGGTCAATGCAGTTAGCTGCTTCGCTATCATAACTGACTGCATTCAGAAAAACTTGCCAGGAATTGGTCGAAAAATCAGCTAAAAGGTGCGCTTACGCTATCTTTATGGTGAGAAAACCGTGCTCGCACTTGCACTTGAGCAGATGGGCAAATACTCTTAGTGAGTAAATGTTTGCCGCGGTGGCAAGGTGTTAGAACAACAGAGAATATAATGATGCAGGATTTGCGTCTGATATTAATCATTGTTGGCGCAATCGCCATAATAGCCTTACTGGTTCACGGTCTGTGGACCAGTCGTAAGGAACGCTCGTCCGTGTTCCGCGATCGCCCTTTGAAACGTATGAAGTCGAAGCGTGACGAATACGAAGAAGAGGATGATGAGGAAGAAGAAGGCGTCGGTGAAGTGCGCGTGCGTCGTACTGCGCCCGTGCCGGAATCTGCCTCTCGTGAAGCGAATGCGCCACGTCAACCTCAGGCACCTCAGCACAACTATGAGCCGCCGTATGCGTCAGCAGAACCTCGTCCTGCCCCGCAATCGCGCCAGCCTGAGCCGGTTACCCCGCACCACGTTGAGCCCGCGCCTCAGCATGTGGAACCAGTGCGTCCTGTCGCACCTCCTGCGCCAGCTCCGGCGGCAGTGCCTGAGCCACAGCCGGTCGCTCCCGTTCAGCCTGCACCACAGTTCACTGCGGAACCAACGCCAGAGCCTGTGGCTGCTGAACCAGTGCCGCAGCCTGCACCAGTGAAAAAAGAGACGGTGATCGTGATGAACGTCGCTGCCCACGCGGGCACGATGTTAAACGGCGAGTTGCTGTTGAACAGCATTCAGCAGGCCGGTTTCAAGTTTGGTGAAATGAATATTTTCCACCGCCATCTTAGCCCTGATGGCAGCGGTCCAGTTCTGTTTAGCCTGGCGAATATGGTTAAACCTGGGTCTTTCGACCCTGAGAACATGGCGGATTTCGCCACGCCAGGCGTGACCATCTTTATGCAGGTGCCGTCCTACGGCAATGCAGCGCAAAACTTTAAGCTGATGCTGCAGTCTGCGCAGCACATCGCCGATGAAGTCGGTGGCGTGGTGCTCGACGATCAGCGTCGCATGATGACTCCGCAAAAGCTGCGCGAGTACCAGGACAGGATCCGCGAGGTTGTTGAAGCCAACGCCTGAATCCCGGCCTGAATCTTCCCCCTAAACCCCCGCCTGTCGGGGGTTTTTTATCATTGATGGTGCGATATGGACTCAATCGAACAACAACTTAACCACCTGCGAACCACGCTTCGCCATCATGAATATCTGTACCATGTGCAGGATAATCCCGAAATTCCCGATGCGGAATACGACAGGCTGATGCGCGAACTCCGTGCGCTTGAAGAAGCGCATCCGGAATTGATTACCCAGGATTCACCGACCCAGCGAGTCGGTGCTGCGCCGCTGAGCGAGTTCACCCAGGTACGCCATGAAGTGCCGATGCTGTCCCTCGATAACGTTTTCGATGAAGCAAGCTACCTGGCGTTCAACAAACGCGTGCTGGACAGGCTCAAAAGCAGCGATGCTCTGACGTTTTGCTGTGAACTAAAACTGGATGGTCTGGCGGTAAGCCTGCTGTATGAAGACGGTGTTCTTGTGCGGGCCGCGACACGCGGTGACGGCACAACCGGTGAAAATATCACGTCTAACGTCCGAACCATTCGCGCGATACCGCTTAAACTCCACGGAGACAATATTCCTCGTCGCCTTGAGGTGCGTGGAGAAGTTTTCTTGCCGCAGGCAGGATTCGAAAAAATCAACGAAGAAGCTCGCCGTACTGGCGGGAAAGTGTTTGCCAACCCTCGCAATGCGGCGGCAGGCTCGCTGCGCCAGTTAGATCCGCGCATTACCGCTAAACGCCCGCTGACCTTCTTCTGCTACGGCGTGGGGTTGCTGGAAGGCGGTGAACTGCCAGCCAGCCACATGGCGCGTTTGCAGCAGTTTAAGGCCTGGGGATTGCCGGTCAGCGACCGCATCCGTCTGTGCAGCACACCGGAAGAAGTGCTGGCGTTTTACCATCAGGTAGAGGCCGATCGCCCAACGCTGGGCTTTGATATTGATGGCGTGGTTATCAAAGTTGACTCGCTTGCGCTGCAGGAAACGCTGGGCTTTGTGGCGAGAGCGCCGCGCTGGGCCGTTGCGTTTAAGTTTCCAGCGCAGGAACAGATGACCACCGTGCGAGACGTGGAGTTCCAGGTAGGGCGTACCGGCGCAATTACGCCCGTCGCTCGTCTGGAGCCGGTGCAGGTTGCTGGGGTACTGGTAAGCAACGCGACGTTGCACAATGCCGATGAAATAGAGCGTCTTGGCCTGCGCATTGGTGACAGAGTTGTGATCCGTCGCGCCGGGGATGTTATCCCGCAGGTTGTTGGCGTGGTGGAGTCTGAACGCCCGGAAGACACTCAGGCAATCGTCTTCCCAACGCAGTGCCCGGTTTGCGGTTCAGACGTTGAGCGTGTGGAAGGCGAAGCTGTTGCCCGCTGTACCGGGGGCCTGATTTGTGGTGCCCAACGCAAAGAGGCGCTGAAGCACTTTGTGTCCCGCCGTGCGATGGACGTTGACGGCATGGGCGACAAAATCATCGATCAACTGGTGGAGAAAGAGTACGTTCACACGCCAGCCGATCTGTTCAAGCTGACGGCGGGTAAGCTTACCGGGCTGGATCGCATGGGGCCTAAATCGGCACAAAACGTTGTGGATGCGCTGGAAAAAGCCAAAGAGACAACTTTTGCTCGCTTCCTGTATGCCTTAGGTATTCGTGAGGTCGGAGAAGCCACCGCCGCAGGGCTGGCCGCGCACTTCGGCACGCTGGATGCGCTTATCTCGGCCAGCATTGAGGAGCTGCAAAAAGTGCCGGATGTCGGCATTGTTGTGGCGACGCATACCTTTAACTTCTTTGCCGAAGAGAGCAACCGGGATGTTATCCGTCAGCTTACCGAAGAGGCCGGGGTCCACTGGCCTGCGCCTGTGGTCGTCAAAGCGGAAGAGATCGACAGCCCGTTTGCCGGGAAAACCGTGGTGCTCACCGGCTCGCTGAGCATTCTTTCCCGTGACGAAGCCAAAGACCGGCTGACCGCGCTCGGTGCAAAAGTGGCCGGAAGCGTGTCGAAAAAAACCGATCTTGTCATAGCCGGGGAAGCGGCCGGCTCCAAGCTTGTCAAGGCGCAGGAGCTGGGCATTCAGGTTATTGACGAAGCGGAAATGATTCGTTTGCTGGGTGACTAAATGGACAAAGAACAGCTCATTGAGATAGCCAACACGGCCATGCCCTTTGGTAAATACAAAGGCCGGATGCTGATTGATTTACCGGAAGAGTATTTGCTGTGGTTTTCCCGC
Source organism: Enterobacter sp. TMH.L2 (assembly GCF_050847315.1). Taxonomy (NCBI): domain Bacteria; kingdom Pseudomonadati; phylum Pseudomonadota; class Gammaproteobacteria; order Enterobacterales; family Enterobacteriaceae; genus Enterobacter; species Enterobacter sp. TMH.L2. The sequence goes on from NZ_CP193791.1 coordinate 1,287,077, forward strand.
AAAGGGGAGTTCCCCGCGGGCCATCTCGGTGAGCTGATGGCCCTGACGCTGCTGATTAAAGTGGAAGGGCTGGACAACCTGGTCCGGCCCCTCAAGCGGCACTAGGTTCTGATGGCTGCGGCCTGTTTTTCACCGGCTGCAGCCGCTTTTCTTTGGTAACGCCGGGCCATACCGGCGCATATCATCAGCTGGATCTGGTGGAAGATCATCAGCGGCAGCACCATCATTCCCACGGCAGCAACCGGAAATAGAATATTAGCCATCGGGATCCCGTTGGCCAGGCTCTTTTTCGATCCGCAGAAAACAATCGTAATTTCATCCGCTTTGCTAAAGCCAAAGCGCCGCGCCACAAAGATATTTACCGCTATCACAATGGCCAGCAGCACGAGGCTGGAAGCTACGATAAACAGCAGCGAACCCGCGCCAACCTTATGCCAGATGCCGTGCGTCACGGCTTCACTAAAGGCGGAATAGACCACCAGAAGAATCGAAGTCTGGTCAGTTTTGCCGATCCATTTCTTGTTTTTTGCCACCCAGGCACCAATCCAGGGCCGCATCAGATGCCCGGCCACGAACGGCACCAGGAGTTGTAGCATAATGCTGCCCACCTGATGCAGGCTGCCGCTTGCACCCTGAACATGCATCACCAGGCCAACCAGCAATGGCGAAAGAAAAATGCCCAGCAGGCTTGATGCCGAGGCTGAACAAATAGCCGCCGCGACGTTGCCCCCGGCAATAGAGGTAAAAGCGATGGCCGATTGTACCGTGGCGGGCAAAATACAAAGATAAAGGAACCCGCTGTAAAGTTCGGGGCTGACATTGACCGGTTTCCACCAGCTAAACAACACGCCAAGCACCGGGAACAGGACGAATGTGCTGCACATCACCCACAGATGAAGCCGCCAGTGGCCGCCGCCGGAGATCACCGCCTCGCGAGACAGTTTGGCGCCATGCATAAAGAACAATAAGGCGATGGCGGCGGTGGTCAGCCCCTCGAAGAAACCGACAAAACTGCCTTGTGCCGGGAAGAAAGAGGCCAGCAGGACGGTACAAACCAGCGTTAACGTAAAGGGGTCGACAATGCGGAGCAATTTCATAGTCATTCCTCAAAGGTGAAGGGCGCTATTGTGTTTCTGCTAATTTCAGAAATAAAATTGATTTATTAAATACATTGATGAAGAAAATAGATGAACTATTCCCTGCGTCAGCTTCGCGTATTCGTGGCCGTAGCCCATGCCGGCAGTTTCAGTCGGGCAGGGGAGAGTATTGGTCTTAGCCAGTCAGCCGTAAGCCACAGCCTGAAGGAGCTGGAAGCCGAGCTGGGCGTGAAGCTGCTTGACCGTACTACCAGGGAAGTGGTGCTTACGCCTGCGGGAGAGTTGCTGGCTCCTCGCCTTGAGCGGCTGCTGGAAGAGCTGACCACAACGTTGCTGGATGCTCGCGTGGTTGGGCATCAGCTTAGCGGCACGGTTCGCGTGGCCGCCAGCCAGACGCTATCCGCGCACCTGATGCCGCAATCTATCGCTGCCAGTGCGGAGGCTTATCCGAATATTCGATTTATGCTGCATGATGCTTCCCAGCAGTGGGTTTTGCAGAGTATCCGCCAGGGCGAAGTTGATTTTGGCGTAGTTATCGATCCGGTTCAGGCTAGCGATCTGGAGTGTGAAACGGTGTTGTCTGAGCCTTTTCTGCTGCTGTGCCGCAGCGATCATCCGTTTGCTGAGAGGGAGCAGATTGACTGGCAGGCGCTGCAGGGGCAAAAGCTGGTGCTGCAAGATTATGCCTCGGGCAGCCGCCCGTTGATTGATGAGGCTTTTGTCCGGCAGGGGATCGAGGTGAACGTTGTTCAGCAGATTGGGCACCCCGCAACGCTGTACCCGATGGTAGAAGCTGGGATTGGTTTAAGCGTGTTGCCCGCGTTGGCGCTGCCTTTGCCACAAGGGAGACCGCTGGTGGTGAAGCGGTTAACGCCGGTCATAAACCGACAGCTGATGCTGGTCAGGCGAAAGAACCGATCGCTTTCCCGTGCGGCGGAAGCTATCTGGCAGGAGGTGCGGGAACAGGCCAGGCTTTTAACCCTGGCCCGGATTGGCGACCCGCTATTTATGGACGACTAGATATAAATATCAATCTGGTGATCGTCGGAAGGTTTGTTCACGCCTGTGGCCTTGATCTGCTGCTGTTCCTGCTTCTGCTGGGCTTCTTCAGCCTGCTTGCGCTGAAGCTGCGCCAACTGGGCCTGCAACATTTTAATCTCGGTCTGAAGTAACTCGACCTGTTTCTTTTTCTCTTCAGCTGGACGATCCGGCGTGCTGGAGACTTCTCTCAGTTTCTCCGTCAGCTGGGTAATTTTTTTGCTGATTTGGGCAATCTGCGAGGCTGTGCTGTTATCAGTGCCGCCGGAGGCAGAAGAGGACCCGGTAGCTGTGCCGGTGGTCAGCTGAGAGCCCTGAAGAGCATTACTGGATATTGTAGTCATCATAACTCCTTTGATGGAATGGTAAGGGAGTTATCGGCCTGGCGGCGAGGAAGTTGATAATTTTTTGACGATGGATTCTCAGATACTGCAGATAGCAAAAAGGCGCCTTTAGGGCGCCTTTCCACATTGGTGGGTCGTGCAGGATGATGTAGCCCTTCGGGCCGTCGCTAGCGACGCGCAAAATCAAAAGCGATTTTGTCGAACCTGCTGCAGGCTCGAACCCTGCCCGAATCGCAGATAGCAAAAAGGCGCCTTTAGGGCGCCTTTCTACATTGGTGGGTCGTGCAGGATTCGAACCTGCGACCAATTGATTAAAAGTCAACTGCTCTACCAACTGAGCTAACGACCCGATGGTGGGTGATGACGGGCTCGAACCGCCGACCCCCTCCGTGTAAAGGAGGTGCTCTACCAACTGAGCTAATCACCCAAACTTCGGTACTGCTAATTTTATAAGAGGAGATGGTGGGTGATGACGGGCTCGAACCGCCGACCCCCTCCGTGTAAAGGAGATGCTCTACCAACTGAGCTAATCACCCATCTCTAAATCTCTTACTTCACATTCCGGGTCACTCTAAAGAGTGGTGGGTGATGACGGGCTCGAACCGCCGACCCCCTCCGTGTAAAGGAGATGCTCTACCAACTGAGCTAATCACCCCCGGTTTGTGGAGTCGCATTATAGGGACAGTTGAAAATGAGTCAACGCATTTTCTAAAGTTTTTATTCGTTCGTCTTAAAATTAAACGATGCGATCAAGAAACAGGCATTGGCGTTTGATTTATCATCAAATTCTCTGCTTTACCGCTATCTACAGGCATCAACATTGAGGAATTAGCGCACAGTGATAGAATGTTGCCTGTTAATTTTCCCTGGCAATTGCCGCTTTGCCGGCAAATATGTGTAACTAAGGCCGTTTAATGAAAATCAAAACTCGCTTTGCGCCAAGCCCAACAGGCTATCTGCACGTTGGCGGTGCCCGTACTGCTCTCTACTCCTGGCTGTTTGCTCGTCATAACAAAGGCGAGTTCGTGCTGCGTATAGAAGACACCGACCTCGAGCGTTCAACCCCGGAAGCCATCGAAGCGATTATGGACGGGATGAACTGGCTGAGCCTGCAGTGGGATGAGGGCCCGTACTATCAGACCAAGCGTTTTGATCGTTACAACCAGGCCATCGACGAAATGCTTGCTGCGGGCACGGCGTATAAGTGCTATTGCTCTAAAGAGCGCCTTGAGGCATTGCGTGAAGAGCAAATGGCCAATAACGAGAAACCTCGTTATGACGGTCGCTGCCGCCATAGCCATGAGCACCATGCTGATGACGAACCGTGCGTTGTGCGTTTCGCCAACCCGCAGGAAGGTTCCGTCATCTTTGATGATCAGATCCGTGGCCCGATCGAATTCAGTAACCAGGAACTGGACGACCTGATCATTCGCCGTACCGATGGTTCCCCAACTTACAACTTCTGCGTAGTGGTGGACGACTGGGATATGGAGATCACCCACGTGATCCGTGGTGAAGACCATATCAACAACACGCCGCGCCAGATCAACATCCTGAAGGCGCTGAACGCGCCGGTTCCGCTTTATGCCCACGTTTCTATGATCAACGGCGACGACGGTAAAAAACTGTCTAAGCGTCACGGGGCGGTGAGTGTGATGCAGTACCGCGACGACGGCTATCTGCCGGAAGCGCTGCTCAATTATCTGGTGCGTCTGGGCTGGTCCCACGGTGACCAGGAAATCTTCTCTCGCGAAGAGATGATTGAGATGTTCAGCCTGAACGCGGTAAGCAAGTCTGCCAGCGCCTTCAATACTGAAAAGCTGCAGTGGCTGAACCACCATTACATCAATACGCTGGAGCCAGAGTACGTGGCAACGCACCTGCAATGGCACATCGAGCAGGAAAATATTGATACCCGTAACGGCCCGCAGCTGTCTGAGCTGGTGAAACTGCTGGGCGAACGCTGTAAAACCCTGAAAGAGATGGCGCAGACCTGCCGCTACTTCTACGAAGATTTCAGCGAGTTTGATGCCGATGCGGCGAAGAAACACCTGCGTCCGGTAGCGCGTCAGCCGCTGGAAGTGGTGCGAGACAAGCTGGCAGCGCTGAGCGACTGGACTGCAGAAAACGTTCATCACGCTATACAGGCTACTGCTGATGAGCTGGAAGTTGGGATGGGGAAAGTGGGGATGCCGCTGCGTGTCGCCGTGACCGGGGCTGGTCAGTCTCCTGGACTTGATGTCACCGTGCATGCCATTGGCAAACAGCGCTCCGTGGCGCGCATTAATAAAGCGCTCGATTTCATCAGCGAGCGTGAAGCTCAGCAGTAAACATCGCAAATGTAGATGCAAAAAGCCGGTGCTCAGTCACCGGCTTTTTTATTTACTTATTCTTTTGAATTCCGAGTAGCTTGAGCAAACCTTCGCTGCCTTCACTCTCAAGGATCTCGGTTATTTTATGCTGTTCTTCTTCGGATAAGGTACGCAGGGTGTTTAGCATCAGCTGTTCCAGCGGCGTTCGAAGGACGCTATAAGATGCCACTCTCTCACTCATTTTGCTGGTGTTGGAGAGAAACGTTTTCACCGGCTCGGAGATATAAACAAATCTTGCTTTACCACCCGGTACGCCTCGTTTTTTACTGGTTTCCCAGTTATGTTTTAGTACCCATTTATTAATTGTCTGGCGGGTGTAACCCGTCATCTCCGCCAGTTCATCGGCGGTCATTTTTTCCTTGAACATCAGTAATCCTTTATTTTTCCTGACGCCAACAAGACAATAGCCGGGCAATTATTCGTTATCGCTGATCCCCAACCGCGCAAGTAAACCGGCAATCCCGTCCCGCAGCAGCATGGCAGACATCTTTTTCTGTTCGCTGTCGGACATTTGCTGCACTGAGTTGAGCAGTAGATTTTCCAGGGTGGCGTCCGTTGTGCTGTAGCGGGCTGTATTTTCCGTCACTCGTCGGGTGCTATTGATAAATTCCCTGACCTGTTCATCTATATGGATAAGCCTCGCTTTTCCTCCCTGAACGCCGGGTTTAGGTGAGGTCTCCCAATTTTCTTTACGCACCCACTTATTGATGGTCTGGCGGCTGTAGCCGGTGATCACGGCCAGTTCTTCTGGTGTCATTCTTTCCTTGAGCACAGTGATTCCTTTTCATTGCGACCGAAACGGCTTTATTAGTGGTTCATTTTATTGAACTGACTAACGCGAAACTGTGACAGAATTAACTACAACGGGATGATATGCAACCGAGAATTGCCGAAGGCGATGGCTTTTTAGGCGATTGATCGCGGAAGAACAAATTGCCGTTGACACGCTATGTGGGGTTTCATATTATGCCGCCCGTCAACACGACAAGGTCTTTACGGTTTGGGGCTATAGCTCAGCTGGGAGAGCGCTTGCATGGCATGCAAGAGGTCAGCGGTTCGATCCCGCTTAGCTCCACCAAATCTTCACCAGCAGATTTGGTACCGTAAAATCAGCACCTGTCAGTGGGGCTATAGCTCAGCTGGGAGAGCGCTTGCATGGCATGCAAGAGGTCAGCGGTTCGATCCCGCTTAGCTCCACCAAAATTTGAACCCTCGCTTCGGCGGGGGTTTTTGCTTTTCAGACTCCAACACACCTGCTTTTGGCTACCCTCGGTAAAAAAACCTCAACTTATGTCCGCTTGTTCTATTATTTCTGCTGTAGGGTAAGTTCTGCTTTTGTGCAGGCCTGAAACTTGATTCGCTCAATAAATAAACGTAACCTTGCCAGCGAAAAACCCTTTTTAAGCAATCACATAAAATTAACACCAGGGCCTATGATTATTTACAAGATGATAAAAAAAATAGCGGTTGCCCTGGCGCTGTGTTTACTTCTCATTCCCTTTTCTCGTTATATTTCACCGACAACCGTTGTTGATGGACATAAAACCTACCTCGCCTATCTGCCGCTCAGCTTTATAATGGCAATGATTATTATTTATGGCCGGTCTGCGATTATTCCGCTCACGCTAGGGTCGCTGGTTGTTTACAGCTGGCTGCTTGATTTAGCCGTTGTGCCGCTGGTTGCTTTTATTTTCTGTCTGCTATTCCCCTTATTGATTGCCAGTTTAATTACCCGCCACTACGTGGGCCGTCGCTGGCGTTTTGGGCTGCCCAATAAAGGCATGGGGCAGCGTATTTTTTGGCTTGGTTTTGTCGCCCCGTTTACCATCAAACTGCTGATGTACCTCACAGGCAATGTGATTGAGTACCCACCAGAACTGGCGCCATTCTTTGGTGGCGGTTCCGTTATCTACATGATTGTTGATGTGCTGAATCTTGTCGTGGCCTCGCTCATCTTTACAACGCTTTTCTATTACCCGCTGCGTATGCTGTTGAACCCGCATTTTGCGGTCGGTTTCTGGCGGCGCTGTGTCCGGCACTACAGGCAGGATAAAAACCGTTTCTATACGCCGATTTGGCTGGTTGTCTGGATGGTGTATTTGCTGCTGATGTGTTCGCCGTGGCATAGCGAACTGATTGCCGGCTATCTGGTTCCGCTGGTCTTTGTGCTGCTTACCCTGGGGATCCGTCGCCTTGGTGCGAGGCCTGTTTCTCTGTTGTGGGGGATTTCGGCATGGGTATTATTGACTTACAACACGGGTTTTTTGCAGGGCGTAAATACGCAATATGCTCTTTCCTTTATTCTGTCAGTCTTTATCTCCTTTACCGTATGTCTGTTGTATATGGCCACTTCATACCATAAAAATGAATGGATGAAGCGTGTTTATCATCTCCAGGCGCAGACAGATCCATTAACGCAATTACCTAATTTACGCGCGCTTGAAGAACATATTCAGACCTTTCAAACCGGTGCACTTTGCTGCCTGAGAATGGCGAACTTTGAGTTTCTTAGCCGACATTACGGCATGATGATGCGTGTTTACTGTAAGAAAACCATTGCCAGAGAATTACAACCCTGGCTGCTGGAAGGGGAAAAAATATTTCAGCTGCCGGGCAGTGAGCTGCTTCTGTTTTTACGGGAAGGCGAAACAGAAGCCCGGCTTACCTATTTTGTTGAACACCTGAATAATAAGAAAATCCCCTGGCACAATGTTACCCTTGAAATTGAATATGGGGCTTCCTGGGGCATTGTGGATTCACCGAAAGAGCTGCAGCGCATGCTCGGGCAATTAAGCTATCTGGCTGAAAAAGCCAGCGACACGCAGCGCGTACTTGGCCTTGATGCCAGGCTGCAGGCGGTCTCCGGGCAAACAACCGAGCGGGTGCTGCTGCTGCAAAAGATTAAGCAGGCAATAGACGAAGAAGCCTTTCAGCTCTACGCGCAGCCCATTGTCGACTGCGAAGGGAAGGGCTATCACGAAATCCTCAGCCGCCTGGTGATTGATGGGCAGCACATCACCCCGGATAAATTTATTCCGATTGTTGCCGAATTTAACCTCAGCACCCGTTTTGACATGATGGTGATGAAGATGCTGCTGACCTGGCTTGCAAAGCACCCAGGCAACGTGCAGCAGACGCGCTTTTCGGTCAATCTGATGCCGCTCACGCTAATGCAAAAAGAGATTGCCCAGCAGATTATTGCCCAGTTTGACGTTTACAAGGTGCCGACCAGCGCGGTCGTCATTGAAGTGACGGAAGAGCAGGCATTTTCAAACTCAGAAACCTCTAACCAAAATATTGCCCTGCTGCGTGAGAAAGGTTTTAAGATTGCTATTGATGACTTTGGAACAGGCTACGCTAACTATGAGCGCCTGAAGAAGCTGCAGGCGGATATCATTAAGATAGATGGTTGCTTTGTCCGCGATATCACCGGCGATGTGATGGATAAGCTTATCGTGAAGTCCATTTGCGAACTGGCGGCGGCCAGAGAGCTCAGCGTCGTCGCAGAGTATGTCGAAACGGAAGAGCAGCGCGACATCCTGCTGCAGCTTGGCGTCCAATACCTGCAGGGGTATCTGGTGGGGAGACCCAAGCCTTTGCAGCAGCTTAAGCACTGACGCTCTCCTTTGCACCCTAAAAAGGAATCACCGTGAGCACGTCGCTGATTAGCCATATTCGTCTGCCGATGGTAAAAACACTGCGCATCACCCATGTGTGCTTTCTGTCGCTCTTTTTGCTGATCACCTTTCTTTTCTGGCAGCAGGGGGAGCTGTTCAACCACGGCTATCGCACCAGCCAGCTTAGCCATCTCGAAAGCGTGATCGCCAGGCTTGAAAGCAAATCTGAATATCAGATGGACAACCTGCGCTATCTCCGCCGCATGTTCATTGAAACGCTGAATGAGCCGCAGTTCACGCCGATCTCGCAGCTGGCTTCCCGGGCCAGCAATAAAGAGACGCTGTCGCCGCTGCATATCCAGAGCCTGCCGATCCCCGATAGCGTGCAACCTTTTAAAAACAAGCCGAAAGAAGAAAGGGAAAAACTCACGCAGCGGGAATATCAGGCCCTGCGCGACATTCAGGATCTCTTTCCGCTGGCAGGCGGGAGCAACCGTCTCTCTTCGAACATTTATTACATGTCGCGCTCCGGGGCATTTATTGCGTCGCTCTCCCCCGATGTGAACAAACTGCTTATCGAAAGTGCTAACCCGCTGGCGATGCAGGGATCGTTTGTGCTTGGCTCTCCGCTGTTGAACCCGCGCCGCGATCCGTTCTGGACCCGGCAAAATATTGCAGATACCGGCAAAACGCTGATTAATGGCTCTCTTCCGGTGGACTTTGACGACCGGTGGATTGGGCTGTTTGGTATCGCGGTCACCACCGAAACGCTTCGGCTATTTCTCTCCAGCGCTTTGCCGGAGGACACGCAAAGCGCCTATCTGCTTTTTGATGAGCAGATGAACCCGCTGACTCGCCCCGTTGGCTCGCAGAATGGCTATCGCCTCAGCGAGAAGCAGCGACAGGCAATTCTTGAAAAGTTGGTCGATGAATCCCGGGGCACCTTACGTTTTGGCTATGCTTATGCCACTTTCGGCCATGTCACGGGGACGGGGGCAATCCTTGTCAGCGTCCAGACCATCCGGCAGGGGCTACACGAGGACTTTGGGCGTTTTAGCGTGCTGCTGGTAGTGATGTGGCTGACGGTGATCCTTATTCTGTTTGGTTCACACCGCATGATTTGCCGGCTGATTAGCAACATGGGCCATTTGCAGCAGGAAATGCACCGGCATGCGCTGCACGATGATCTGACCGGCGTTCTAAATCGCCGTGGCTTCTTTGAAACAACCGGGCGTATCAGCCCGCAGTACGTGGATTACTCCCTGATTCAGCTGGATCTCGATCATTTCAAAAAAGTGAATGACCGCTTTGGGCATCAGGTTGGCGATCGGGTGCTTATTCACGCCACGCGCTGCATCCAGCAGGCGATCCGCACCCAGGACATTGTCGGGCGTATCGGCGGCGAAGAGTTTTGTGTCTACCTGCCTAATACCGATCTGCATGCGGCGATTGCCGTGGCGCAGCGGGTGCGCAAAATGCTGGTGAACACGCCGCTCAGGCTGGAGGACGAGTCTGAACTGCTGGTGACGGCCTCGCTGGGCGTGGCTTCCCATGAAGAAGCCCCAGACGGTGACCTGGAACACATCCAGAGTCAGGCGGATATTCGCCTGTATAGGGCGAAACAGCAGGGGAGAAACAGAGTGTGTTGGGGCGGCGAGGCTGAATCGCAGGCATAAAAAAAGCCGGTGACCAGCACCGGCTTTTTAATACGCAAAAATTAGATAACCAGCGCGGCGATAGATGCCGACAGGATACTCACCAGCGTAGAGCCGTAAACCAGCTTCAGGCCGAAGCGGGAAACCACGTTGCCTTGCTCTTCGTTCAGGCCTTTAATGGCCCCGGCGATAATACCGATAGAAGAGAAGTTAGCGAAGGACACCAGGAACACGGACAGGATGCCTTCCGCGCGCGGCGACAGGCTGCCGGCAATCTTCTGCAGATCCATCATCGCAACGAATTCGTTAGACACCAGTTTAGTCGCCATGATACTGCCGACCTGCAGCGCTTCTGCGGACGGCACGCCCATCACCCAGGCAACCGGGTAGAAGATATAGCCCAGAATGCCCTGGAAGGAGATACCCAGCACGGCAGCGAACAGCGCGTTCAGGCCAGAAATCAGGGCGATGAAGCCGATCAGCATGGCGGCAACGATAATCGCCACTTTGAAACCTGCCAGAATGTACTCGCCGAGCATTTCGAAGAAGCTTTGACCTTCATGCAGATTAGTCATCTGCAGATTTTCTTCTTTCTCATCCACGCGGTACGGGTTGATCAGCGACAACACGATAAAGGTACTGAACATGTTCAGCACCAGCGCGGCAACCACGTATTTTGGCTGCAGCATCGTCATGTACGCACCTACGATTGACATGGACACGGTAGACATAGCGGTCGCCGCCATGGTGTACATGCGGTTGCGCGACATCTTGCCGAGAATATCCTTATAGGCGATGAAGTTTTCTGACTGTCCCAGAATCAGCGAGCTTACGGCGTTAAAGGATTCCAGCTTACCCATACCGTTGACTTTAGAAAGCACGGTACCGATAGCGCGGATAACAATCGGCAGAATGCGAATATGCTGCAGAATACCGATCAGCGCAGAAATGAACACGATAGGGCACAGCACCTTCAGGAAGAAGAAAGCCAGGCCTTCATCGTTCATTTTGCCGAAGACAAAGTTTGTCCCTTCGTTAGCGAAGCCGAGCAGTTTCTCGAACATTTCGGAGAAACCTTTTACGAAGCCCAGGCCGACGTCGGAGGTCAGGAAGAACCAGGCCAGTAACACTTCGATCACCAACAGCTGAATGACAAAGCGAATACGAATTTGCTTGCGGTTAGGGCTAACCAGCAAAGCCAGCAGCGCGACCACAGCAAGCGCTAAAACAAAGTGCAAAACGCGGGACATATTTGCTCCAAATATGAGGCAGGTTTAATTTCGTTGCACATTCTATGTAACAAGCAATAAGAAAACGAGATCAATTCCACACTATAGTGATGAGCTGTGACGGAACGCAAAAATAGTGATCCACCATACATTTCTGCTATGTTAAGTAAAGAAGCTAAAAGTTACGTTAAGATGGCTCATCGACAGTTTACACGTTGGCCAAATGTTAATCCGTTAACCGGCATCCAGATTCACTATCTCACGCCTCCTGCACATCGTTTTCAGCTATCAGAGAAATCAATTTCCCCGCACTAAATGAACTTGATAACCATTCTCATTTTGATAGCATAAAACATAGCAAAGGCTATATCTCAGAGGCAGAAGATGACAAGCAGTCGCATTGACAGCAATACCGGACGTACCGCGCGTAAGCTGCGGCTGGCGTTGATGGGGCCAGCGTTTATCGCCGCTATCGGCTACATCGACCCCGGTAACTTCGCGACCAATATCCAGGCCGGGGCGAGTTATGGCTATCAACTGCTGTGGGTGGTGGTGTGGGCAAACCTGATGGCGGCGCTGATTCAGGTACTCTCCGCCAAGCTGGGGATCGCCACCGGCAAGAACCTCGCCGAGCAAATCCGCGATCATTACCCGCGCCCGCTGGTGTGGATTTACTGGGTTCAGGCTGAAATTATTGCCATGGCGACGGACCTCGCGGAGTTTATCGGGGCGGCCATTGGCTTCAAGCTGATTCTGGGCGTCTCTTTGCTCCAGGGAGCGGTGCTGACAGGGATAGCCACTTTCCTGATTTTGATGCTGCAAAGCCGCGGGCAAAAGCCGCTGGAAAAAGTTATCGGCGGGCTGCTGCTGTTTGTGGCGGCGGCCTACATCGTTGAGCTTATTTTTTCCCAGCCGAAGGTAGCTGAGCTGGGCAAAGGGATGCTGATCCCAAGTCTGCCGACGTCCGAGGCGGTCTACCTTGCTGCTGGCGTTCTGGGCGCGACAATCATGCCGCACGTGATTTACCTGCACTCTTCTCTGACTCAGCACCTGCATGCGGGCAACCGGGCAGAGCGCTATTCCGCCACTAAATGGGACGTGGCGATAGCGATGACGATTGCCGGCTTCGTCAACCTGGCGATGATGGCCACCGCCGCAGCGGCGTTTCACTTCACCGGGCATACCGGCGTTGCCGAGCTGGAAGATGCCTATAAAACGCTGGAACCGCTGTTGAGCCATGCCGCAGCCACGATTTTCGGGCTTAGCCTGGTGGCGGCCGGTTTGTCATCCACGGTGGTGGGCACGCTTGCCGGGCAGGTGGTGATGCAGGGGTTTGTCCGTTTTTATATTCCGCTGTGGGTTCGCCGGGCGATTACCATGGCGCCGTCCTTCGTGGTCATCATGATGGGGCTCGACCCAACGCGTATTCTGGTCATGAGCCAGGTGCTGTTGAGCTTCGGGATTGCGCTGGCGCTGGTGCCGCTGCTGGTGTTTACCAGCGACAAAAAGCTGATGGGTGATTTGGTTAACGTGCGCTGGGTTAAGCTGGTTGGCTGGGCGATAGTCGCGGTGGTGGTGGCGCTCAACCTGTGGTTAATTTTTAGTACGCTGTTTGGCAACTAATCTTGCCAAAGAAAGTGAGAAGGGCTGGATTATCCAGCCCTTTTTTATTTAATGACGGTGTCCGTGACCTCTGCCGCGATGGTCGTCGCGGTCGTTCCAGCCTTCGCGATAGCCGCGTTCATAGCTATTTCGTCCGCGGTCCCAGCCGCGATCCCAGCCACGGTGGCGATGCCAGCCGCGATCGCGCCATTCATAATTGCGGTGCCAATAATCACGGTCTCGCCATCTGCCGCCGTCCCAGTAATTACCGCGATAATCTTGATCGCCAATCTGTAATTTCACCGACGGCAGCAGGGTGATTTCACCCGCGTTTGCGACCATCGGCGCCGCGGCCAGTAAGGCAAGGGCAAGCATTAGTGACCTGAACATACTTTCTCTCCCTGGTTCTCAGAGCCGTGTTGCGGCTTGTTAACACAATCTTACAAACCGACAACCGGGCTGATGAATTACACAATTCCTAAATCATCGGCCATAGCACTTATTGCACAAGTCACTGGCGTGAACCCGGAGGGAAAGTTAAACGTTTACACTAAGATCGCCTCGATTTCTGCTCGTTCCTGTTCGCTGAAATGGCGCTGGCTTAGCATGCCCACGGCGTCCTCTATCTGGCTGGTTTTACTCGCGCCAATAAGCACCGAAGTCACTTTTTCATCGCGGAGTACCCAGGCCAGCGCCATCTGCGACAGCTTTTGCCCGCGTTTCTCCGCCAGCGCGTTGAGCTGCCGTACTTTTGCCAGCTTCTCTGCCGTAATCTGATCGGGGTTCAGGAAACGGCTGCCGCTGGCAGCGCGTGAATCTGCAGGGATGCCGCTCAGATAGCGGTCGGTTAGCTGGCCCCCGGCAAGCGGGGAAAAAGCGATGCTGCCTACGCCTTTTTCCTGCAGCAGATCCAGCAGGCCACCTTCGACCCAGCGCTCAAACAGGGAATAACGCGGCTGGTGGATCAGGCAAGGCGTACCGAGATCGTTCAGGATATCAATAGCTTTCTCCGCCCGATCGGCCGGGTAGTTTGAGATCCCGACATACAGCGCTTTGCCCTGGCGCACCACATGGTCGAGGGCGCGCATGGTCTCCTCCAGCGGCGTGTCAGGATCCGGGCGGTGATGATAAAAGATATCGACATACTCCAGCCCCGTGCGCTTCAGACTCTGGTCGAGACTTGAAATCAGATATTTGCGTGAACCCCAGTCGCCGTAAGGCCCGTCCCACATGGTGTAACCCGCTTTGGTGGAGATAATCAGCTCGTCGCGCCAGGCCTGAAAATCTTCCCGCAAAATGCGCCCAAAGTTGGCTTCAGCTGACCCAGGCGGTGGCCCGTAATTATTGGCAAGGTCAAAATGGGTAATGCCCAGATCGAAAGCCTTTCTCAGCAGCTGGCGGCTGGTTTCCAGCAGCGTTTCATCACCAAAATTATGCCAAAGGCCAAGGGAGATGGCGGGCAGTTTCAGGCCGCTGCGGCCGCAGCGACGGTACTCCATAGACGAATAGCGTTCAGGGTTGGGCTGCCAGGTCATTATTGTCATCCTTACAGGTAACAGAGAAATCAGTGTATACGTTTTCACAGCCCAGAATACGCCGTATTTCACTGTAAATTCCACGTGCCACCCCTTAAATCGGATATATTCTCGACACCGATCCCGGTTACTTAATACTCACAGCAAGCCCTCATAGAAGGAAAATCCTATGCGCTACTGTGTGGCAGACTATCTTGTTGACCGGCTTAACGAAGGCGGGATCGAGCACCTCTTCGGCGTCCCCGGTGACTACAACCTTGTTTTCCTGGATCACGTGATTGCGCATCCGAGGCTTGCCTGGGTGGGCTGCGCTAACGAGCTGAATGCGGCCTACGCCGCCGACGGGTATGCCCGCTGCAAAGGCGCGGCGGCGCTGCTGACCACGTTTGGCGTGGGCGAACTGAGCGCGCTGAATGGCGTAGCGGGCAGCTATGCCGAACATCTTCCTGTCATTCATATTGTTGGCGCGCCCAATAGCCGCGCCCAGCAGCGCGGTGAACTGCTTCATCACACATTAGGCGACGGGGATTTCCGCCATTTCCTGCGTATTGCCGAAGAAGTTTCCGTGGCACAGGCTTCGCTCACCCCCGCCAATGCCTGCAGCGAAATTGATCGCGTAATTCTTGAAGCGCTCAAGCAGCAGCGCCCCGGTTACCTGTTATTGCCGAGCGATGTGGCGGAGGCGCCAGCAACGCGGCCTTCAAAACGACTAATGGCTCCTGAAACGGTGGCTGAACCGGCAACGCTGGAAGCGTTTCGTCATTGTGCGCAGGCAAAAATTGCCGAAAGCCGCAGCGTAGCACTGCTGGCCGATTTTCTGGCCCTGCGTTATGGGCAGCAAAAAACGCTCCAGCAGTGGATGGCGAGCACGCCCATCCCTCACGCTTCACTGCTGATGGGGAAAGGGTTGTTCGATGAAAGCCAGCCTGGTTTTCTGGGCACCTACAGCGGGGCGGCCAGTCCGCCGCAGGTGAAGCAGGGGATTGAGAGCGCGGAGCTGGTTATCTGCGTGGGTGTGAAGTTTACCGATACCATCACCGCCGGTTTCAGCCAGAAGCTAAGTCAGCAGCAGACAATTGAGGTTCAGCCGGAGGCGGTGCGGGTAGGCGAGCGCTGGTTTAGCGGGATCTCGATGGCGCAGGCCATCGCCATTTTGCAGCCGCTGTGTGCTCAACAGGCTGCGTCCTGGCCGGAGGCCACGCAAAGGCCACCGCAGCTTCCCGTTTGCGACAGCGACCGGCTGGACCAGCACGCTTTCTGGCAAACCCTGCAGGACGCCTTACAGCCCGGCGATATCATTCTGGCCGACCAGGGCACGGCGGCCTTTGGTGCCGCGGCCTTAACGCTGCCCGCAGGTGTGACCTTTATCGTCCAGCCGCTGTGGGGATCGATTGGTTTTACGCTGCCTGCGGCATTTGGCGCGCAAACCGCATGGCCGAGCAGGCGTGTGCTTCTGCTGATAGGCGACGGCTCCGCCCAGCTGACTATTCAGGAACTGGGCAGCATGCAGCGTGACGGCCAGAAGCCGGTGGTCATGGTGCTGAATAACGATGGCTACACGGTTGAGCGCGCGATCCATGGCCCGGAACAGCGCTACAACGACATTGCCGCGTGGGACTGGACCCGCCTGCCGCAGGCAATGAACGTGGATAGCCTGGCCGAATGCTGGCGTGTCACGGAAACATCACAGCTTGCTGCCGTGCTGGAAAAGCTGGCCAGCCCGGAGAGGCTGGCGCTGGTGGAAGTGGTGCTGCCTAAGCAGGACATTCCCGAGCTGCTCAGAGCGGTCACCACCTCGCTGGGTAAACGCAACTCGGAAATGGAACATTAATTAGCGGTTTGGCCGCCCGGCCATCATCAACGGTTTACCCGCCAGCAGGAGCCAGGCGGGCAACATCACGATGCACAGCAAGGGCAGGAGTTTGACGTCCGGTACCACGGCCATCGCCATAAACAGGCTCAGCCAACCGTCGCGCGTGACCACCAGCACCATGCCAAGGACGGCGCAGGAGAGGGTAATCGCGGCAGGGACCGCCTCAACGTGCTGGTGCAGCATCATGCCTAACGCCACGCCCACAAACACCGCCGGGAAAATACGACCACCCCGGAAACCGCTGGCGGCAGCGATAATCAGCGCGGCCAGCTTCACCACGGCAAACAGCAGCAGCGACGACACGGAGAAATCGGCGATAGCCAGCTGCTGCATCTCATCCAGGCCTTTAAACATTGTCACCTCACCGCCGATTACCCCCAGCAGGCCTAGCAAAAAACCGCCTGCACCGAGTATAAGCACCGGATGTTTGAGCTGGTGCATCAGGCGGTGCAGCCTTGGCAGACACCAGACGCCCACCATGCCCATCGCAATGGCGATAGCCGCGACAACCGCCCCGCTGAACAGGTCTTCAATGTGCATTTCGGGGTAGCTGGCAACCGGCAGTGCAAAGTGCGGCTGAAAGAAAATGCTGGTGGTCAGCGCCCCGGCGGATGCGGCCATTAATGGCGCGAACAGTCTGTCCCACAGCGGGACTTCATTATTTCCGCCCAGGGTTTGCGAAAAGATCAGCGCCGCGGCCACCGGCGTGCCGAATAAAGCGCCGACGGTGCCCGCCGCGGCGAGAATAGTCCAGTCAAGCGGGCTGACCTTCGGCAAAACGCGGGCGCCAAGCGCCACCGCGAGCGCAATATTCACCGCCATAATCGGGTGCTCCGGCCCCAGGCTCACGCCACCGGCAAGGCCAATCACCAGCGCCATCACCAGGCCAGGAATAGCCATCGTTGGCACGGGCGCCCCGATAAGCGGTTCGGTCGCGGGATCGGGCCCGCCGTGGCCAGGCAAATAGCGGATAACCAGCCCAACCGCGACGCCGGTCAGGGTCAAAATAAGCAGTATCCAAAACGGGGACTGGGGATCGTACCCGCGCGCCGCTGGCAGCGTGGCCCACAGATATTCCTGCAGCGCAGCGGCAACCTTCATAACGACAATTAATACCAGGCTGGATAAGACGCCGATAATCAGAGCCGGAATGGAAAGTACCAGCATGGTTCTGGCTCGCGGATGGAGCATAGTCAATCCTTACAATAGGAAGTCGCACGGCGCAAAAACGGAAAGTCTTAAGCCGCATTGCAAATAGAGCTGAAACGGTAAAGCCAGAATGTGACCTGGTTCAACAATCGCGCCGCACCTGGATGATGGTCGTTGTTGTTTCGGCTGGCTAATTTTACAGTGTTGCCAGAACTTATTCTGACTTTAGCGGAGCTGTTTGAGAATGACAAAATATGCTTTGGTGGGAGATGTCGGCGGCACCAATGCACGTCTGGCGCTATGCGATTTGAGCACGGGTGATATTTCACAGGCAAAGACTTACTCCGGCCTTGATTTTCCAAGCCTGGAAGCGGTGATTCAGCACTACCTCAAAGAACATAACATCAGCGTGCAGTCAGGTTGCGTGGCGATTGCCTGCCCGATAAACGGGGACTGGGTGGAAATGACCAACCACACCTGGGCATTTTCCACCGCCGAAATGAAGCAAAACCTGGGCTTCGATCATCTGGAAATTATCAACGACTTTACCGGCGTTTCCATGGCCATCCCGGCGCTGAAAAAAGAGCATCTGATTCAGTTCGGCGGTGGCGAGCCTGTGGCAGGCAAACCGGTGGTGGTGTACGGTGCGGGCACCGGGCTGGGCGTTTCTCACCTGGTGCACGTCGACAAACGCTGGATCAGCCTGCCGGGCGAAGGCGGCCACTCAGATTTCGCGGCGAACAGCGAAGAAGAGGGCATTATCCTGGAGCAGCTGCGCAATGAACTTGGGCACGTCTCCAACGAGCGCATTCTCTCCGGGCCAGGTCTGCTGAATCTCTACCGCGCCATCGTTAAGGCCGATGGCCGTGAGCCGGAAAACTACCAGCCGAAGGACATCACCGAAAAAGCCGTGGACGATACCTGCACCGACTGCCGCCGCGCGCTGTCGCTGTTCTGCGTGATCCTGGGGCGTTTCGGCGGCAACCTGGCCCTGAACATGAGTACGTTTGGCGGCGTGTATATCGCCGGCGGTATCGTGCCGCGCTTCCTGGAGTTCTTTAAGGCTTCGGGCTTCCGCGGCGGGTTTGAAGACAAAGGCCGCTTCAAAGCGTTCGTGAAGGATATTCCCGTTTATCTCATCGTGCACGATCAGCCTGGGCTGCTGGGCGCCGGGGCACACCTGCGTCAGACGCTGGGTCACGTCCTGTAATACCGCGCGGGCGCACTGCGATTGCGCCCGCCAGTTTCCCTTCTCTACAGGCGCATTAGCTGCCGGAACTCTTTCACCTTACTGCGGCTCACCGGCACCTGAAAATCGAGATCTCGCAGGCGAAGAATATAGGTATTGTTAAACCACGGCTCTATTTCACGGATTTTGCTCAGGTTCACCACATAAGAGCGGTGGCAGCGGAAGAAATGGCTCTCCGGCAGGCGGCTGCAGAATTCGGTGAGGTTCATCGGCATGACGTAAGACTCACGGCGCGTATAGACGAAGGTCATCTTCTCGTGAGCTTCCGCGTAGTAAATATCGTTGATGTCGGTGACGATAATTCGCTCGTCTTTGATCAGGTTAATCGTCGTGGCGTCGCGGTTTTCATGGCTGGCGGCAGGCTGAGAGGTTTGCTGCTGATAAGCCACCTCTAGTTTTTGCAGCATGCCAATAATGCGTGACTCCTGATACGGCTTCAGAATGTAGTCAAACGCTTCCAGCTCAAAAGCTTCCACCGCATGCTCTTTCCAGGCAGTAATAAACACGATGAACGGCCTGTGGGCAAATTTGCTGATGTTCTGCGCCAGCAGCACGCCGTCCAGCGACGGAATATTGATGTCGAGGAAAATGGCGTCCACTTCATGATGCTGCAAATACTTCAGCACATCCATACCATCGTCGAAAGAGGCGACAATCTCCATGTCGCTGTGGTTTTTGATAAGCCAGCTCAGCTCCTGCTGCGCCAGAAACTCATCCTCTACGATAATGACCTTCATGCTTCTCTCCCTTCCAGTGGGCGCGGCGCGGCGGTGGGGACATAGCGCGGCACGTAAAAGGCGATTTCGGTCCCCGGCTCCAGGCGGCGGATGATCAGCCCTTCGCCGTAGAGCAACTGCACTCGGTGATGCACGTTCAGCAGGCCAATTTTATTCCCCGGCATTTCGTTATTCTCCACGCGCTCGACCACTTTAGGATCGATCCCGTGGCCGGTATCGCGCACGGCAATGCGCACCCGGTTGCCGCTCTCTTCAATGCTTATCGTCACCACACCCTTACCTTTACAGGGCTGAATGCCGTGCACAATGGCATTTTCCACCAGAGGCTGGATAAGCAGGCTGGGAATGCGGCAGTTGACCTCTTCATCAATGTTATAAATCACCGTCAGCTTGTCGCCAAAGCGCGCCTGCTCAATGGCAATGTAATCCTTGATTTGATACAGCTCCTTGCGGATATCAATTTGCTCGTCGTCGTTCAGCTCGATGTTATAGCGCAGGTAGCGTGACAGGTTGACGATAAGCTGGCGGGCAGTGTCCGGGTTCATACGGATTGAGGAGGATATCGCATTCAGCGCATTGAACAGGAAATGCGGGTTTATCTTGCTTTGCAGCGCCCGGAGTTCGGCTTTGTTGGCCATTTCGCGCAGCTGCTCCGCGCGGGAAACCTCAAGCTGGGTAGAAATAATCTGCGACAGGCCAACCGCCATTTCCTGCAGCGTGGAGGTGATCTGGTGGGCATGGCGGTAATAGATTTTCAGGGTGCCGGTCACCACGCCTTTTTCCCACAGCGGGATGATGATTAAGGAGTGAATTTCCGGCGTTCGCCAGGCTTCGTCATCGTTGCGAATGATGATGCGCCCCTCTTTCAGTGCCTGACGGGTGCGCGGGCTGAAAGCCTGGTCGTTCTCGTGATAGTTATTTTCCCCCAGCCCGACGTAGGCCAGCACTTTTTCGGTATCGGTAATGGCCACCGCATCCGCATCGATATCGTGGCGAATAATCTGGCAAACCTGGCGTAGCGACTCGCTGTTAACCTTGCGGAACAGCGGCAGCGTTTTGTTGGCGATATCCAGCGCCAGCTTGGCCTGGCGGGCGGCGCTGGCCTCTTTCTCGCCCTCGACGCTTTGCACCAGCAGGATAATAAAGCCGATTGACACCGAGCCGAGGATCATCGGCACGCCGATTTTGGACACGATATCAAGGCCCAGCGCGGTGCTTGGCGCCCAGAGCACCACCAGAATCATGGTCATCGTTTCACAGAGCATGCCGCCGATGATACCGACCCGCCAGTGCTTCTCTTTCGGCACTTTGCGGTTGATCCAGCCGGACATTATCCCGGCCAGGATGCTGGTGATAAAGCAGGGGATAGCGGTGATGCCGCCGATATCAATCAGGTAGCGGTGTGTCCCGGCGATAAGCCCGGTAATAATCCCCACCCAGGGGCCAAACAGGATCCCGCCGGACATCACCGCGATAATACGCACGTTGACCAGCGAGCCTTCAACCGGCACGCCTGACCAGGTACTGAACAACGCAAACATTGAGAAAATAGCGGTGACCGCCAGCAGCTCTTTAGGCGTATGGGCGCTTTTGTGCAGCAATTCGCGGAACAGACGAATTCGAATCAGGAAGAAAAGGCAAATAAGCATCAGCGCCGCGCGATCGAACACCGCCAGCAGCATAGTAAAAATTTCGTGCACGGGTCACTCGCGTGGCTCAGAGGGGAAGCGTCAATGATAAGGAAATTTGGCGGGGGTTTCCAGTTGAGGACACCCCTCACCCCGACCCTCTCCCCAGGGGGGCGAGGGAGAAAATACCAGATCAGAACAGCATGCAGTCTACTCCCTCCCCGCAAAGGGCAGGGAGAAAATAGGTGACGAGGAACATGGTTTATTGCCTCTCCCTTCCAGGGAGAGGGCCTGGGTGAGGATCATTACTTCCCGCCAAGCTGTTCCCGCCCAGCAGGCGTCAAATCCTGCGTGGTCGCACGACCAGCAAAATCCACCTCAAAATCATCGGCGGCGAAATCCGGCGGCGTTTTACCCTCAACAAATGCGTCCCACTGGCGCGGCAGATACCCGGCATTCTTCTCGCACCACGGCGCGGCGGCGATGTACATCACGTTGCTATCGAACTCACCGAGGTGCTCGTTCTCGACGGCATGAATCACATCGCAGTGCCAGAAAACGGTATCGCCCGGCTCCATATCGGGAATTGAGGAAATCCCAGTCTGTAAAAGGGGATGCCACTCTTTGTTAATGGATAATGCTCTGCCTGGCTTAGCTTCGCACAACGATTCCTCTGGTACATCGTCCTGAAGCGCCCGCAGCAGGATCCAGGCCATGGCATTCGCCACCGGCAGCAAATTTAGCGTGCCGCCGTGTTTGCGCTGGGGCGTGAGCGCCGTCCAGCCCTGGAAAGTACGGAACATCGAACAGACCGCAGGGGACGGGAACTCCCTTACTTCCGTTCTGCCTTCGGCGGCAAACGGATCGTAATCTTTCCAGTTACCGGAAAATACGTGGCGGTAAACGTGGCGGAAGTTTTCGTCCAGCCAGCGCTCAACCGATCCGCCGTCAACGTGCGGAGAAAGCCCCAGCGAGCTTGAGCGGGGCGGGCGACGGCGAGTGCGATCCGCGTAAGAAACGACGCGATTTGGATCGAAGTGTTGCCTGCCGTGGCTTTCCGTTTGCCACAGATTATTGAGGAACACCTGCACCGCTTTCATACGCTCATGCTGGCGGGCTTCGGTTTGTGGTTTAGACCAGTAAATGCCGTAAATCTGCGGCTTACTGTCGGCAAGCGTGCCGAAATAGTTGTCTTCCGCCGCATTTTTCAGGCGTTCGACAAAATGATTTCGTGCCAGATAATTGCCGATCTCTTCATTCCAGCCACGAGCTTGTTCCTGCGGGAAAACGCCCCGGATCGTGCAGCAGCCGCGCTGGCGAATCAGCGCTTTTTGTTGCTCGCTCACGCGGCCCTGAAGAATGTCGTCGGCGTCGAGCTGCGGAACAGGGTTCTCGCCGCGCGCCATTTCTTCGCGGATCGTTTCGATTTGCTGGCGAATATTGGCTTCAAGTTCGGTAAACGCCGATTGATAGTGGGGCAGATCGCGGCGCAGCTTTTGTTTTATCTCGCGGATAGCTTTTGGCAGATCGTTAATGTCCAGGTGCATAGGTGACGCCCTCTTTTAGAGAATAAGTTACTGAGTTGTTGCTACCTGGTTAATGTATGCCTGAATTATTAAATGAAATAGTGATGTGTTTCATTCGAAACTTCCCGTTTTGTGTCGCGGAAAAAATATTTTCATTTCCCCCTCGACAGGCGATTTTTATTCAGGCTATTTTCAAAACAGGCCACATCACGTGGCAGCGTCGCTCGGACGGTCCGGGCGCTCACGTTACTCTGAGGAATTTATGGCTGACTCCAGTCCAAAACGTCGTTTTTCGCGTATCGATCGCTTACCCCCTTACGTTTTTAACATCACTGCCGAGCTGAAAATGGCTGCGCGACGCCGCGGCGAAGACATTATTGATTTCAGCATGGGTAACCCGGACGGGGCGACGCCGCCGCACATCGTCGAGAAACTTTGCACCGTGGCCCAGCGTGAAGACACGCACGGGTATTCCACTTCGCGAGGCATTCCTCGTCTGCGCCGCGCCATTTCTCGCTGGTACAAAGATCGCTACGACGTGGATATCGACCCGGAAAGCGAAGCCATTGTGACCATTGGCTCGAAGGAAGGGCTGGCGCACCTGATGCTGGCGACGCTGGATCACGGGGATACCGTTCTGGTGCCGAACCCAAGCTACCCGATTCATATTTACGGGGCGGTGATCGCCGGGGCGCAGGTTCGCTCCGTGCCGCTGGTGGAAGGCGTGGACTTCTTTGCCGAGCTGGAGAGGGCGATTCGCGAAAGTTACCCGAAACCGAAGATGATGATCCTCGGCTTTCCGTCTAACCCAACCGCCCAGTGCGTGGAGCTGGCGTTTTTCGAGAAGGTTGTTGCCCTGGCGAAGCAGTACGACGTGCTGGTGATTCATGATCTGGCCTACGCCGATATTGTCTATGACGGCTGGAAAGCGCCTTCCATTATGGAAGTGCCCGGCGCGCGCGACGTGGCCGTTGAGTTCTTCACGCTGTCAAAAAGCTACAACATGGCGGGCTGGCGGATCGGCTTTATGGTCGGTAACCAGGAACTGGTCAGCGCGCTGGCGCGCATCAAGAGCTACCACGATTACGGCACCTTTACGCCGCTGCAGGTGGCGGCGATTGCTGCCCTTGAAGGCGATCAGCAGTGTGTGCGTGATATCGCAGAGCAATACAAACGCCGTCGGGACGTACTGGTAAAAGGGTTACATGAAGCGGGCTGGATGGTGGAGTGCCCGAAAGCGTCCATGTACGTCTGGGCAAAAATTCCCGAACACTACGCGGCAATGGGTTCGCTGGAGTTCGCCAAAAAGCTGCTGCAGGAAGCGAAAGTCTGCGTTTCACCGGGGATTGGCTTCGGCGACTACGGTGATACTCACGTTCGCTTCGCGCTGATTGAAAACCGAGATCGTATCCGTCAGGCCGTGCGCGGTATTAAGGCGATGTTCAGGGCTGACGGGCTGCTGCCACCGCTGCCGAAAAACGCGGCGGAAAACGCCGAATAATGAAACGAAAACAGGAGCCCTTTGGCTCCTGTTCTTTTTGCGCTGCTGTTTGTGAAGGCTTATTCAACCATCAGGAAGAAGGTGCCGGCCCACAACACAACAATCACAGAAATACCCATCAGAAAATATTTCACTTCACATCGCTCCGCGCTGACGCGCATCTCAACAGGTACATAATAAGCTGAAGCCGCAAACTGTTTTTAGGGTGCCGCTTCATCTGGTATTCGGAGGTAAAACCTTACCCGGACGGCGCTAATGTACTCCCAAATTAAAAATGAAAACAAGTGTCTCAAAATTGTGACAGTTGTCTGTTTTTTGAACTTTAATTAGGTGTGGGTGATCCCTTATTTACTTCATTAAAAACATTAAGATATATCGCTTTTTTAGTGATATTTCTCGTCTAAAAATAAGTATTTTTGCTTACGCTAAATTTTATTAATTTTTTTCGCTGAACAGGGGGAAAGATGATCGTTTCAAAAGAAAATGCGGAACACTATCTGTGGGGAACAGACTGTGATGGATGGCATCTGTTAAAAGATCCTGCTTTGAGCGTGATTCATGAACGTATGCCGCCGGGGCGGACGGAACAAAGGCACTACCATTCCGTGGCGCAGCAGTTCTTTTTTGTGTTATCCGGGGCATTGACGATGGAGCTGGAAGGAGAGCGCTATGTGGTTCCAGCGGGAAAGGGGATCCCGATTCCGCCGCAGGCAAAACATCAGGCTCGCAATGATTCCGATAACGAGGTTGAATTTCTTGTTATCTCGCAGCCGACGACCCGAGGCGACAGGGTGAATTTGCCAGTAACGGATTAATCGCGCTTTTCAGAGTTTGGATGCAATTCAGGCGGCGGTTAAGCAGGTATCTTTATACTCTCAGCAAATCGCCAGGGCGAACTTATTCCCCTTAATGAAAACGACCATGACAACGACCGAAACTGCTTCATCTGGCTCGCCGCAAACAACCTCCGTCCGCCTGCTGTTCGCGGCGCTTATGCTAGTCATGCTGCTGGCCGCGCTGGATCAAACCATCGTTTCTACGGCTTTGCCGACTATCGTGGGTGAACTGGGCGGCCTGGACAGGCTTTCCTGGGTTGTCACTGCGTATCTACTGGCTTCCACGATAGTCGTGCCGCTCTACGGCAAGTTTGGCGACCTGCTCGGGCGCAAAGTTGTATTGCAAACGGCGATTGTGGTCTTTCTTCTTGGCTCCGCGCTGTGCGGCCTCGCGCAAAATATGACGCAGCTTATTTTAATGCGCGCGCTGCAGGGACTGGGCGGCGGCGGGCTGCTGGTGGTCACCATGGCGGCGGTGGGCGACGTGATCCCGCCCGCCGAACGCGGTAAATATCAGGGGCTTTTTGGCGGTGTTTTCGGCCTGGCGACGGTCATTGGCCCGCTGATTGGCGGTTTTCTGGTTGAACATTTTTCCTGGCGTTGGATTTTCTATATCAACCTGCCGCTGGGGATTTTTGCCCTGCTGGTTATCGGCGCGGTGCTGAAATCCCAGACGGCGCGAATTAGGCATCAAATTGATTTTCTTGGCGCGGGCTACCTGACAATTTCTCTGACCTGCCTGATTTTATTCACCAGCGAAGGCGGCACGGTCATGGCGTGGACTGATCCGCAGCTGTGGTGCATCTTTGCGTTCTTTGTCGTGGCGCTCATTGGCTTTATTTATGAAGAGCGACTGGCGATTGAGCCGATGATCCCGCTGCACCTGTTCCGCAACCGTACTTTTTTATTGAGCTGCCTGATTGGGTTTATTATCGGGATGTCGCTGTTTGGCTCGATGACCTTTTTGCCCCTTTATCTGCAGGTGGTAAAGTTCTCAACGCCGTCCCAGGCGGGGATGCAAATGCTGCCGCTGATGGGTGGACTTATCCTGACCTCAATCATCAGCGGGCGCATTATCAGTAAAATAGGCCGCTACCGCATTTTTCCCATTATCGGAACGCTGTTAAGTTTTATCGCGATGGCGCTGCTCGGTACGCTAAAGCTGGAGACGCCGCTGACCACGCTTTATCTGTACGTTGGTCTTTTAGGGCTGGGACTCGGCATGGTGATGCAGGTATTGGTGCTGGCCGTGCAGAACAGCGTGGAAATAAAACTTATCGGGGTAGCGACCTCAAGCGCGACGCTGTTTCGCTCCATCGGTGGTTCAATTGGCGTGGCTGCGTTTGGCGCGGTTTTTACCTCCGTGCTGCGCAGTAATCTTGAGACGCTGATCCCGGAGGGGACTCAATTGCCGCGCCAGCTTGGTGCGCAGGCGGTACACGAACTGCCCGTAGCGATCCGTAACGATTATCTGCAGGCTTTTGGCTCAGCGATTCATTCCGTGTTTATAATTTCGGCGGGCGTTGTGGTGCTGGGCTTTGTCCTCGCGCTGCTGATGAAAAATGAGCCGCTGCGTAAAGGCTGACTATGAAAAAAAACATCGATTTAAACAGTGATTTAGGTGAAAGCTTCGGGCAGTGGACAATGGGGGATGATGCCGCGATCCTGCAAATTGTCAGCAGTGCCAACGTGGCCTGTGGTTTTCACGCCGGATCGCCTGCGGGCATGCTCGAAACACTTCGCGCCGCAAAAGCTCAGGGCGTTGCCGTGGGCGCGCACGTGGCGTATCCGGATCTCGTCGGGTTTGGCCGGCGCAATATGGATATTGCCAGCGACGAACTGACGGCAGACGTCATTTACCAGATTGGCGCGCTACAGGGGCTGGCACAGGCAGTGGGAACGCGCGTCCGGTATGTGAAACCGCATGGGGCGCTGTATAACACCATCGCGCATGACAAGCGCCAGGCCGAAGCGGTGCTGGATGCCATTCTGGCGTTTGACGCCTCCTTGCCGCTGGTGGTGCTGGCGGGCTCGCCCCTGCTGGCATGGGCGCAGCAAAAAGGGGTGGCGACCGTCAGCGAAGCCTTTGCCGACCGGGCCTATCATGCTGATGGTTCTCTGGTGTCAAGACGTGAACCTGGTGCCGTGTTACACGATGCCGGGCAGGTTGCCGCACGTATGCTGCAGCTGATTACTGAGGGTGGCGTGGAGTCAATCGAAGGCGTATTTACCCCCATCCAGGCCGACTCCATTTGTGTGCACGGCGATAGCGCGGGGGCGCTTGCTATGGCGCAGGCAATCCGCAATCTGTTTATTTCTCAGGAAATTGAGGTGCAGGCTTTTGCCAGATAAACGCGTTTTGCGCTGCAGGCGGAGTGCGGGGTGACCGGCTCTCCGCGAACATTGTGGCTGGCGCTTTTTCCATCTCTGAAATTGCTTTCATTCGCTCTTCTTCTGTCTTTTATTGTTAACAATACAATAACATTATATCTAACAAAATTGTGACAAAGCACAATATACATATAACTTAATATGTTTTATAAAATGTAGCTATTGCCTGCAACTATGCCCCCTAAAGAGAAAGACATATGGAACAGACATCTGCTACAAAAAATACCGATTCCCTGCCGGAGAAGGGCCAGCAGTTCAACCGCTCCATCGGCCTGGTGTCTAACTTTGCGCTCGGTTTTACCTACCTCTCGCCGTTGACCGCCGTGTATTCCCTGTTTGCGCTGGCGATAACCCTCGCCGGGCCGCCAGCCATCTGGTGGATCCTGATTGCCGCCTGCGGGCAGCTGCTGGTTGCCCTGGTGTTTGGCGAGGTGGCTTCGCAGTATCCCATCACCGGCGGGCTATATCCGTGGGCCAGAAGGCTGTGGGGGAAGAAATACGCCTGGATTGCCGCGTGGATTTACCTCTGGGCGCTGGTGGTGACCATTACGTCTATCGTGGAATACACCTCCACCTTCGTCGCCTCGCTTTTTCATTACGGCGATACGCCAATTGCGATGCTGCTCACTTCCGTGGTGCTGCTCACCATCATGATGGGCGTCAACATGTCCGGGACGAAAAACCTGGCGAGGGTCGCCCGCTTCGGCTTCTGGTGCGAAATTATCAGCGTGATTGCGCTCGGCATTTACCTGCTGATTTTCCACCGCAATCAGCCTTTCTCCGTGGTGTTTGACGCCATGGGCGCGCTGGCAAAAGACGGCAGCTACGGCACGGCCTTTATGTCGGCGTCGCTGATGGGGCTGTTTATGTTCTTCGGCTTCGAAGCCTGCGGCAACGTGGCGGAAGAGGTGAAAAACCCGGGGCGTAAGATCCCGGTGGCGATGATCCTCAGTATCGTTTTCGGCGCGATCTCTGCGGTGATCTCCATTCTGGGTTACCTGCTGTCATCCCCGGATCTGATGAACATTGTGAACGGCAAAATAGCCGATCCGATCCCGGCGATTCTGAACGATGCGCTGGGCGAGAAGGGCGCCACGCTGTTTATCGTGATTGCCATTGTGGCGATGCTCTCCTGCATCCTGTCGCTTCAGGCCGCGCTGAGCCGCCTGATCTTCTCGTTCTCCCGCGACAAAATGCTGCCGGGCAGCGAGTGGATGGCGAAGATCTCGAAGCATAGCGTGCCGGACAACGCGATGTTGGTGAGCTGCCTGCTGCCGATGGTGATTTGCGTCTGGGTCTACTTCCAGCCGGATAACCTTGCTCGCATCACCGCGTTTGCCGTGATAGGGATATACGTCTCCTTCCAGATGGTGATTCTGGCCGCGCTGCGCCAGCGCCTTAAGGGCTGGAAGCCTGCGGGAGAATGGACGCTGGGGGCATGGGGCACGCTGGTGAATGTGCTGGCGCTGGCCTACGGTATCGGCGGGATCTGGCTGTTGGCCCAGCCTGCGGACAGCGCAACCTTTATTGACCGCTGGACGGTGCTGATTGGCCTGGCGTTGGTCATCGGCTCGGGGCTGGTTTACATGACGATTGCCAGACCGTTCGGCCATTCTGATGCGCCTGAAAATGACGCCATTGAATACGCCAAACGGCTAAATCTTTCCCGCGAGTATTAATCCAAAGGGCCTTATGGCCCTTTTTTGTATGCATTTATCCACAGTATTAAAGGGTCTTATGACCCTTTTTTAATAAGCTCATATAACGTGCAGTATTCTGTGTTATAGACTTCAGCCGCCTCAGCGGTATTCAGTAATTCACCCACGCGGTATTTAGGATAAGTAGAGAAAATAATCCGCTTATCTAAATTAGTCAGCATGAGTCTGTGGTTATTGAACAGCGGAAGTAATTCTTCCTCGACTTCACTGACCAGCACATCAATTGCCGCCACGCCAATAAAACGCTGGTGCAAATAAACCGGCATCGCAGAGGTTAAGGTATAAGACGTATTACAAACGTAATCGACATAAGGGCCGTGAATATACGCCTGGCCGTTTTCCTGAGCATCTTTAAACCACTCAAAGGTCCTGAAATCCAGCCGCTGCTGGGTGGCCTGATCCAGGTCGAGATTCACCTTTTTCACGCCGTCGGCCTTTTTGTACCACCACTCCAGCATCCAGTACTCTTTCTCTTCCGTGCTGCCTGCAATGTGGCTGGCAAAGCCAGAGCCTGAGCAATAAGGCGTTTCGTTCAGCGTCTCTTTGATGTGTTCCTGGATGGCTCGCTTTACCGCGGGATCCAGCAGCAATTTATGATCGCCGCCGTGAAACGCTGCCAGCGTGGACTCAACCTGCCCGGCAAGCGCAATGGTTGCCTGGATGGTGGTGGTAAGGATGTCGTCAATCTTACGGGTAAAAGGGATGAGGCTTGCAGGTACATTCATGGCGATGCCCGTGTTGTTGTGTCAGTTTTATTTATATTTTAATTTGCTTTCAATGAGATAGAAGGTGAAGGTGTCGATGAGTTGCGTGGCTAATCGCACCGCCTCCTGCTCGTGATGGGTTTCTAGCGCGGCGATCAATTCGGTATAAACATCAATCACTTCCCGATGAATGGCTTCATCACGGTAAAGAATGGCCACCAGTGAAGCCCATTCGGCCTGCAGCAGCAGTTCCTGGTTGGCAAGCCTTGCGGACTGAGAACTGGCGGAAAGTGCCAGCAGGCAGCGCATATCTGCCTGAGTTTTTAGCTCCGGCGTGCTGGCCGATTTCAGTGCGGCAACAAACTCCCGCAGCCGGGTGATATCCGCGCTGGTCATGCGTCTGGAAGCCAGTTTGGCGCTGTGGCTAATTATGGCGCAATGCATTTCGCCGAGGTCAGAAATATAGTCTGAGCTGATGGTCTTAAAAGGGTGGAGCGGCGTCTGAAATTCGCCGCTATTTTCGCAAACAAAGCTGCCGCCATTTCGCCCACGAACGGTGTGGATTAAATTATTCGCCCGCAGAGTATTTAAGGCTTCGCGTATTGTTATGTGGGAAACGCCCATCATTTTGGCAAGGTCGGCTTCATTAGGAAGCTGCTCATTTGCCTCAAGCAAACCAGTAATAATTGCATTTGAAAGCCGCTGCACAATTTGATCGGATCGACTTGCCTGTCCTATAGGTGCGAATATTACTGCGTGAGTAATCATAGTGCTCTCTGATTAAAATTCCCTGAATCAACGGTTATTGATAGCACAGCCCGGGCCTTTAAGAAAGGCATCGACAGGCTACCAGAAACGGCGGTTTTCACCGCTTGCACGGCATTGCAATGTAAAAATATTGTTAAATTGTGGGGTCGATCATGTTGCTTTCAAGCGCAGATTGAAAAGTCGCCACTCAAAAGATATTACATAATATTGTTTATGTTTAATCTGAGGAAAAGGCGATGCAAACCCTGAAGCATTTTATCAACGGGCACTATGTGGCGGGCCAGCCAGCCACATTGTTTGACCTGGTCAGCCCGGTCAACGGCGAGGTTTATGCGCAATCCCCTGACGGCGGCGCGGAAGAAGTTAACCAGGCTTACGCGGCGGCAAAAGCGGCGTTCGCGGTATGGAAACATTCCCTGCCGTCCGAGCGGCAGCGTGCCTTGCTGAAACTTGCCGATGAAATTGAACGTAATGCCGCGCGGATTGTGGAGGTGCAAAGTCAGGAAACGGGGCAGCTTAAACACTTTATCGAGCGCGATGAAATCGCGGCGTCCTGCGACGCTATCCGCTTCTTTGCCGGGGCGGCCCGTTGCCTTGAGGGGAAAGCTTCCGGGGAATATGCCGCCGGGTTTACCTCAACCATTCGCCGTGAACCGCTGGGGATTGTCGGGCAGGTGACGCCGTGGAACTACCCATTCATGATGGCCGTTTGGAAAATCGCTCCGGCGCTTGCGGCGGGCAACACCGTGGTGCTGAAACCGAGCGATACGACGCCTATCAGCACGCTGATTCTGGCCGAAATTGCGGCACCTTTGTTCCCACAAGGCGCATTCAACGTGGTGCTGGGCAAAGCGGGGACGGGCTCGCTGGTGGTATCCAACCCGGAAGCCTCGTTGGTGTCGATCACCGGTTCCGTTCGCGCTGGGCTGCAGGTTGCCGCCTCTGCTGCCGCCAACCTGACCAAAGCGCACCTCGAATTGGGTGGCAAAGCGCCGGTGGTGGTGTTTGCCGATGCGGACATGAACAAAGCGGTCGAGGTGATTACCGCCGCCGGTTTCTCTAATGCCGGGCAGGATTGCACCGCTGCCACGCGTATCATCGTTGAAGCCTCCGCCTACGACGCTTTCCTTGAAAAGCTGATTCAGAAAACCAAATCAATCACCTTCGGCGAGCCGGACGATCGCGAGGCTTTGTATGGCGCCCTCAACAGCTGGAACCAGCTGGAGCAGGTGACGGGCTTTATTGAACGGCTGCCTGCCCATGCAAAAATTGAAACCGGCGGCAAAAAGGGCGCGGGCCCCGGCTACTACTTTGAGCCGACGATCATTTCCGGGCTGAAGCAGCGCGATGAGGCCATCCAGCATGAAGTTTTTGGCCCGGTGATGACTATCCAGTCTTTCAGCAGCGAAGAAGAGGCGCTCAGCAGAGCCAACGACGTGGAATACGGCCTGGCGGCAAGCGTCTGGACCAGCAGCCATAGCCGGGCGCAGCGCTTTAGCACCCGTCTCGATTTCGGCACCGTGTGGATCAACAACCATATCCCGCTTTGCGCGGAAATGCCCCACGGCGGATTTAAAAAGTCCGGCTACGGCAAAGACCTTTCGTCTTACTCCCTAGACGAATACACCCGCCTCAAACACATCATGTGCGATATCACTGAATAAGGATCCCAGCGATGAAAAGAGTTAATGCTGTTGCGCTGTCGCTGTTTTTCTTTTCAACCCTGGCGCTGGCCGAAAGCGCTCCGCTTTCCGTCGTGAAAAATTATATGGCCGCGTGGAATGCCCACCAGGCCGGGCAGGCGGCCCAGTATCTTGCCAGCGATATGGTTTATTACGACGCCGCCGTCGGCACACCGGTTGAAGGGAAAGAAAAAGCCGAGAAAGAGGTGATTGGCGCGTTTATTAAAGCGGTGCCGGACCTGCACTGGCAGATGACCAGCGAGCCGGTTTATAACCACGACACCATCGCTTTCCGCTGGACGTTCACCGGCACCAACAGCGGCGAGTGGGGCGGCAGCCCGGCAACCAACAACCCGATCAAGTTTGAAGGCGTGAGCTTTATCAAAGTCAGCCACGGCAAAATTACCTGGCAGGGCGATTACTACGACTCGAAGAAACTCGACGAAGAGCTCAAACCTCGGCAATAGCCCGCAGCACGCCGCTTACTGGTCGTTACCCGCGGGCGGCGCACCGGCAACCCGTTACCAGAAAAGACACTATAGTTAACAGGCTTATCGCGTAGCGAAGCGGCAGGGAGTTTGTTATCATTTGGTTAACAATATGTCTATACCCTAAATAATTCGAGTTGCAGGAAGGCACCAAGGCCGTGAATCCTCAGGCGCATAGATAACTATGTGACTGATGCAGGTAACGCACATGCAACTTGAAGTATGACGGGTATAAAGGACTGATAAAAAAGGTTATCTATGTCTATTACCCGACGTGACTTTCTTAACGGGATGGCAATTGCAATTGTCTCTGGTTTAACGCCTCTGGAACTGGTGAGGGCAAACGGCAAAGCACCCGGCAGCGCCGTGATAAATGCAGATTACTACCCGCCGGGGCTAACTGGTCTGCGCGGCAACCACCCTGGCTCGTTCGAAATGGCGCACGCCCTTGGGCGCGAGCACGAAAAATTCGACTTCGGTAAGCTGCCGGTAGAAGAAGAGTACGACCTGGTGGTGGTTGGAGGCGGGATCAGCGGCCTGGCGGCAGCCTGCTTCTGGCGCGAAAAAATGGGGAAGGAGGCCAAAATCCTGATCCTCGACAACCATGACGACTTCGGCGGGCACGCCAAGCGCAACCAGTTCAACGTCGGCGGCAAAACGCTGCTGGGCTACGGCGGCAGCGAATCATTCCAGTCGCCGAACAGCAACTTCAGCCCGGTGGTTCACGGCCTGATGGATTCCCTGGGCGTCAGCATCACGCGAATGAAAAGCAGCTTTGACGCTACTTTCTACCCGGACCAGAACCTGAGCCGCGGCGTGTTCTTCGACAAAAAGAACTTCGGTGAAACCAAAATCGTCAGCGGCGACCCGGGTCGCGCGGTGTCGGATGATATTCCGCCGGACAGGCTCAATGGCCGCAGCATCGAAGCCTTTATCAATGACTTCCCGCTGAGCGAGGCAGACCGCAAGGCGCTGCTGGATCTGCACGTCAACCCTGCCGATTACCTGCCGGGCATGACGGTCGAGCAGAAAAGTGAATGGCTGGATGTCCACAGCTATCATGAGTTCCTCGAGCAGAAAGTCGGCTTAAGCAAAATGGCGCTGATGTACTTCCAGCAGCGTACCAACGACTTTTTTGCCATCGGGATTGAAGGCGTGAGCTGCAGCGACGCGCGCGCCTGTGCGCTGCCGGGCATGGAGGCAATGGGGTTGCCGCCGCTGGATGGCGAAGCGCTGGCCGACCTTGAAGAGCCGTACACTTACCACTTCCCGGACGGCAACGCCGGGCTGACGCGCCTGATGGTGCGAAAACTGATTCCTGACGCGCTGCCGGGCAGTACGATGGAAGATTCCGTCACCGCAAGGCTGCACTACGAGCTGCTGGACAGGCCGGAAAACGGTACCCGCATTCGCCTCAACAGCAGCGTGATTAACGCCGCCAATGCCGATAACGGCGTGGTGGTGAGCTATATCAACAATCAGAGCGGCAAGCTGCACCGCGTGAAGAGCCGCAACGCCATTATGGCGGGCTACAACATGATGATCCCGTACATCGTGCCGGAGGCACCGGAGCAGCAGAAAGAAGATCTGCGCCTCAACGTCAAAGCGCCGCTGGTCTACACCAACGTGGTGGTCAACAACTGGCGTGCTTTCAAAAACACCGGCGTGCATGAATTCTATTCCCCGGCAGCGCCGTACAGCCGCGTGAAGCTTGATTACCCGGTCAGCATGGGCGAATACCATCACCCGCAAACGCCGGACGACCCGATGTGTATCCACATGGTGTATGTGCCGACTTATCCGGGCAGCAACATGTCTCCGCGCGAGCAGTTTCGCCGGGGCCGTGCATTCCTGCTCGGTTCTTCCTTTGAAGCCCATGAGCAGATGATCCGCTCTCAGCTGCAGGAGATGCTGGGCCACACTGGCTTTGACCACGAACGCGATATTGCGGCCATCACGGTCAACCGCTGGGCGCACGGCTATGCCTACTATGCTAACGCCCTGAGCGATGACATGGAGAAAATGCCGGAAATTATCAACCGTGCCCGCCAGCCGATAGGCCGCATCACGATTGCTAACTCTGACTCAGACTGGAGCGCTTACGCCCACGCGGCTATCGACCAGGCATGGCGTGCGGTCAACGAACTTGTGGCGATGGGGTAACCAGGAAATGAAACGTATTTTAGCGGCTATCTCGATCCTCTTTTCTGCCAGCGGCTACGCTGCCGTATCGCAAGGTGAGTATGTGGCGCGCGCGTCAGACTGCGTCGCCTGCCACACCGTAGACGGCGGCCAGCCGATGGCCGGAGGCAAAAAGTTTTCTACGCCGGTGGGGGATATCTACTCCACCAACATCACGCCGGACAAAACCCACGGCATTGGCGATTACAGCTACGAAGATTTCGAGAAGGCGGTTCGCCAGGGGATAGCCAAAGATGGTCACGCCCTTTACCCGGCGATGCCTTATCCTTCCTACGCCAAAATGACCGATGAAGACGTGAAGGCGCTGTACGACTACTTTATGAAGGACGTTGCCCCGGCGGCGACCGCCAATAAAGAGAATGATATTCCGCTGCTGCTGTCGGCCCGCTGGCCGCTGCGCGTGTGGAACGGCCTGTTCGTGGATGACGTGAAATCCGGCGGCGTGGTGGTTGAGGCCCGCGGGGATAACGCGGAGAAAATTAAACGTGGTGCTTATCTGGTGCAGGGGCCGGGCCACTGCGGCGCCTGCCATACTCCACGCGGCATGGCGATGCAGGAGAAAGGCTACGATGATTCCAGCCCGGAATTCCTGAGCGGGGCGATGATCGACGGCTGGTATGCGCCTTCCCTGCGCGGCATGAATATGTCCACCCAGGAAGTGAAAGACTTGCTGAGCAAAGGCCGTAGCCAGCATCACGCTATTGCCGGGCCAATGGGGGAAGTGGTCACCCAAAGTACCCAGTACCTGACGGATGCCGACCTGGAAGCTATCGCGCTGTATATCGCCAACTTCAAGCCGCAAAAACCAGCCGCCACGCCGGTGAATGCTGCCGTGGTTTCTCAGCCGTCCGACGGTAAAACCCTCTACATGCGCTACTGCTCAACCTGCCACAGCCCGGACGGGAAGGGGACTGACTTTAACGTGCCGTCGTTGGTGGGCAACTCGGCGGTGATGGCGAAAGATCCGTCCTCGCTTATCCGCGTGATCGCCGACGGGGCGCACACGCCGCAAACCCAGGGCACTATTCCGTTCATGATGCCCGGCTATAAAGGCGTGCTGTCGGACAAAGAGATGACCGATGTGGTGAACTACGTGCGTGGTTCCTGGGGTAACGGTGCGCCTGCGGCAACCGAAGCTGAGGTGAAGAAGATAACCGGCGAGGGCAAATAGTTCAGCCAGATAAGTTTAAACAGGGGCCTTGATGGCCCCTCTTTATCGGGGTTAGATTCGCCTGGCCTCGTGAAATTCGCTATCATCCGGCTCCACTCTCCAGCCGGGCAGCCCAATGTCTACGATTATTGATACGTTTATTGCCCCGCCTTGTTTTGATGAGATAGAAATTCTTTATCAGGACGAGCATCTGGCGTTGATCGATAAACCTTCCGGCTTGCTCAGCCTTTCAGGGAAAAATCCGCAGAATCTTGACTCGGTGCATCATCGGCTGGTGCAGATATTCCCCGGCTGCACGCTGGTGCATCGCCTGGATTTCGGCACCTCCGGGCTGATGGTGATTGCGCTGAATAAGGCGATCAATGCGTTGCTCTGCCAGCAGTTCAGCCAGCGTTCTGTTGCCAAGGTGTATACCGCGCTGCTTTGCGGGCATCTTGAAAAAGAGGAAGGAATGATCGACGCGGCGATTGCCAAAGATCCGGCGCTGTTTCCACTGATGTCGATTTGCGCCGTCAGCGGCAAACCTGCTCGCTCGCGTTACACGGTGATTGAGCGGATTTATCGGGAACTTGAAAATGGTGCTCGGCTGCCGTTAACGAGGGTACAGCTTGCGCCTGAAACCGGGCGGACCCACCAGCTGCGCATCCATGCGCAATATCTTGGCCACCCGATTCTGGGCTGCGATCTGTATGGCGGGCTGGCGTTGTCAGGCACTGAACGAGTGCCGCGGCTGATGCTGCATGCCAGCGAACTGCATTTTGTTCACCCGGTCAGCGGCGAACCGGTGGCTGCCAGATGCGACAGCCCATTCTGACGAGAAAATGTGTTGCGGCAGACATTACTCGTTGCCCCACTGATTCAGAAACTCAGCGATTTCGTCAATGCGCTGTTCGGCAAGGCCAGCCTCAACGGCCATCTCACCCTGCGCTTCCTCGCTGATTTCCTCGTTATTCATTAAGCGGGTAATCAGCAGCTGGAAATAGTGCGCCACGGCATCACGCTCATCCTCGGCAACGGGCTTTGCCGCTTCCGTCGAGTACTCGTCCGCGATGTCGTAATATTTCAGGTCGATTTCGTTGTTCATGGTCATCTCTGGGTTTGTTAGCCTGGCCGCGATAATAGCATTGTTCAGCGGGCAAAAGGGATCAGTGAGTTTCTTCCACACGCAGCGCTTCCTGCACCGCTGGCCGCGCGTTTATCGCCGTCATATAACGGGTAATAGCGGGCCACTGGTTAAGGTCGATTGATAACATTTTGCCCCAGCTCAGGACGGTATAAAGATAGGCGTCAGCCACGCTAAAAGTGGAGCCGGTCAGGTACACAGTTTTCGAGAGCGCATCCTGAACAAAATCGAGCCGCTTGAAGAATTTTTCACGGAAGATGGTTTTAACCTCTTCCGGCAGCGAGGCGTTGAACAGCGGGGCAGACGCAGTATGAAGCTCGCTGGTGATGAAGTTCAGCCATTCCTGCAATCTCACCCGCGCCCAGCTTCCTGCCAGAGGCGCTAGCCCTTTTTCCGGCTGGAGATCGGCCAGGTACTGCACGATAGCCGTGCCTTCCGTAAGGATCTCCCCGTTGTCCAGCTCCAGCGCGGCAACATAGCCTTTGGGCGTGACGGTGAAAAAGTCTCGCCCGTCGGCGGTGATCTTAGTTTTGTTATCCACTTTGATGAGTTCGAATTCCAGCTCTAATTCACGCAGGACAATGTGGGGCGAGAGCGAACAAGCTTTTGGGGCGTAATACAGTTTCATGGCATCTCCAACAAATTAAAAACAGCTGTACAGCGCGCGACCCGGCGCCTGGATGCACTATGATTTAGCCCGCCACCTCTGTAAAATTAATCATTCATTAAATAACTATTAGTTGAGATACTGATAACGATGATGAACCTTTTGCACTGGCGATTGCTGGTCGCGGTGGCCGATGCCCGCAACATTTCCCGTGCGGCGGAGGAGGTGGGCATGACTCAGTCAGGCGCCAGCCAGGCCATCGCGCAGCTGGAAGCTTCCCTGGGGTTCCCGGTTTTTACCCGCGAGCGCAGGAACATTGGCGTTACCGCGCTGGGGGAGCAGGTTATCGCTCATGCCAGGAGTATGCAGCTGCATCTCGAGGCGATCCGCTCGCTGACCGAGTCGTGTCGGGACTTAAGCGGGAGCCGTATTCGCCTCGGCAGCTTCCCGTCGGTGACATCGACGCTGCTGCCTGGCCTGCTGCGTGACTTCAGGCGTTTGCATCCCGGCATTGAGGTCGTGGTACTCGAAGGCATTGATGAAGAAGTCGAGCAGTGGATTGCCGCAGATACTGTCGAACTGGGTGTGGTGATGAACCCCGCTCCCGGCCGGGCTGACGTTATTCTCGGGCAGGATGCCTGGATGGCGGTGTTGCCTGCCAGCCACGCCATGGCGCGTGGGGCCAGATCCCGGGGAATAACCCTTGAAGCGTTGGCGGGGCAGCCCTTCGTGCTGGCGACTGGAGGCTGTGTGGTAAACGGCGGCAGTTTAATGGCAGAGGCCGGTTTGCGCTTGTCTGACGTACGCGTCACGGTCCGGGACTGGGTCAGCGCCTGTATGCTGGTGCGTGAAGACATGGGTGTGGCGATAGTGCCTGCGTCCACGTTGCCTGAAGATATGCGCGGCCTGTGCGTGGTGCCGCTGACGCCGGGGCTTCATCGCGAGTTTGGCCTGGTGTGTTCTTCGGCAGGAAAAACATCCCCGGCGGTTCAGGCCCTGGTAACCCGACTGCGTAAAGCGGGATGAGCTAAACGCCGAACAGCTTTCACTGCCCGGTGTTTATCTCCTTCGCCAGCGTTTGCAGCCTCGATTTCAGCCAGTTGGTCGCGCTCCGCTTCCCGCTTCGTTTGTGTGAATAAATTTTTATTTCAAACGGACGTATTTCGAACGGTAATGAAAAAATCTTTATATTCGTGGCTGGCATCAGTTTTTCAGCGGCAAAGCGCGGCAGCGCCATTAGCAGATTGCTTTCTGCCACAATAAACGGCGCGCTAAGCATAGATGGCGTCTTGATGGCTATTTGCCGCGTGTAACCCATTTGCTCAAGCTGCCTGTCCAACACACCTTGCTTCTCATTCCACGGCGTGACAACGATGTGCCTTGCGGCGAGATAATCCTCAAATGTCAGCCGTGTCCGGCTTGGGTGACTGATGACGACATACTCATCTGTAAACCAGCTAATTTCTTCCAGCTCCGGATGCCGGATATCTTCTGAGGTACTGAACCCCAGCGCCAAATCCACTTCGCCCGCCAGAAGCTCCGTCAGTGCCGGTGTATGAGGCAAGTAAAGTAACTCGAAGCTCAGGCCGGGCGCTTCATGCTGCAGTTTGTGCATCAGGGCAGGGAAAATGCAAAAAGCGGTAAAATCCGTAATCGCTATCTGCAGGCGCTCTGTCGTCCGGGATGCGTCAAACTCCGGCTGCTGAGTCAGCTCTTGATCCAGGTATTTCAACGTCGAAGCAATAGAAGGGGCGAGCTGCGTGGCATACACGCTCGGACACATCCGGTGCCCTTCCCGGTAAAACAGCGGGTCATTGAGCGAGGCTCTCAGTCTCGACAGCGCGTGGCTAAGCGCCGAGGTGCTCATCGCCAGTTCATCGGCCGCCAGGCGGACGGAACGATGGCGATAAATCGCGTCAAAAACAGGCAAAAGGTTTAAATCGAGACGCCTTAAGGTTGGATGCATAATATTCATCATCTGGTGATTTCATTGCACTTAATTCGCCTGACAATAACCTTTATGCTTGGGGCCAGCAACGTTAACGCCATCCAGAAATAACAGGAAAACCAATGAGTATGACGATTCGTCAGGCCCGCCCGGAAGACGCTCAGGCTATTTACGACATGATCTATGAGCTGGCCGTGTATGAAAAAGCCCCCCAGGAAGTGATCACCACGCCAGAGGAGATCCGGGCGACGCTGTTTGACGCAGGCAGTAAAACTGAAGCGTTGATCTGCGAGACAGAAGGCAAAATTATCGGTTACGCCGTTTTCTTCACCAGCTACTCGACCTGGCTTGGGAGGAACGGTATCTACATGGAGGATTTATACATCTCTCCTGAGTATCGCGGCAGGGGAGCGGGAAGGTCGTTACTGAAATATATCGCGCAGTGCGCGGTGCAGCGGCAGTGTGGCCGCCTGGAATGGTCTGTCCTGGACTGGAACCAGCCCGCGATTGATTTTTATCTGAGCATTGGGGCGTTGCCGCAATCGGAATGGGTTCGTTACCGGTTGGATGGTGAAGCATTATTGAAATTTGCCGAATAAAAACAGCATGATATTAAAACTCCTGCTGCGGCGGGATTTACGCAGCTGACAGCGCTTATTTGCAGAAATGTGATGGGTTGTTTTTATAGTAAGTAATTGATATTGATTAAATTAATAGGCCTGGTGCAGGGCTGGGCGTTTAGACATAAATATGCACACTTTATTTAAGTCGTGGCATCTGGTGTTCAAAATCTGCCCACGTTAGAGTGATGGTCTGGTTTTTAGCCTGGGTGACAAAATGAAAGTATTAAGTATCGTCGGTGCAACGCTGTTAGCGACCTCATTCCATGCCTCGGCATTCGTTTCTAATTCCTCGGTTCACCCTGAACAGACGGCGAATGTGAACAATAGCGCCGCCGATGGGCATGCGATTCCCTCCGAAGCCAACTACGACATCACCAAAATCATCCCGATTGCGGGCTGCAACTGCGCTTTTTGCACCGCTTTACGCAGCGCGAATCTTTAATCTGCTGTTGTTTTCAGGCCCGGTTTATCTCGAGGATAACGGGCCGCAATTCTGGTAGCTTGCCCGTACCCCCTAAATTTCGCATCATGGCCTGAATTACTTACCCCCAGGAGAAGGCCGGCGTGGTCGGAAGCAAAAAAAGAATAGTTGTAGTGGGAGCCGGGATCGTCGGGACTTCAATCGCATGGCATTTGGCCCGTCTTGAATTTGACGTCACTCTGATTGAACAAAATGAGCCTGCCTCCGGGGCGACAGGCAGCGCGTTTGGCTGGCTGACCGGTGCGGTCAGTGATGATGCGGCGGATGTGTTTCTCCGGCGAGCCGCATTTGCCGACTGGCGCAGACTGCAGGCCCAAATCCCTGACCTGCAGATTAGCTGGAGTGGTTCGTTGAAATACGACTCAGCCCCTCAGGTCTGCTTACCGGGCGAACGCCGGGTCGACAGGTCTGAAATAGCCAGCCTTGAACCTGCGATGGTATGTCCTCCCCCGGAAGCCCGCTATGCAGCAAAAGACGGAACCGTGGATGCCGCCGAGGCGACGCGTGCCATACTGGAACACGCCTGTAGGATGGGCGTCGTCCTGCACAAGCAAACGACCGTGACGGCTATCTCCACCACCGAAGGTAAGGTCACAGGCGTTCAGACCAGCCAGGGGCAATGGGAGGCGGATTGTGTGGTGCTGGCCTGCGGAGCAGGTATTCCCGCGCTGGCTCAGCGGATGGGGACTCACGTCCCCGTTGTGACATCCCCCGCTATATTGCTGCGGTTTGCCGTCCCTCAACGGGTAGTCAACACGCTCATCGCCGGGAACGAGATAGAAGTCAGGCATGCCCACAACGGAGATCTCCTGGCCGCCGAGGATTATCCGGAAAACGGCCTGGTGACAGAAACCGTGAGCGCCGCTCAGGCCTCAGTCAGAAATCATCTCCGGGGGGCAGAATCGGCCTCTTTGATGCATTACTCTGTGGGAGAGCGCCCTGTGCCTCAGGATGGGCATCCAGTGCTTGGTTTTACTGACGAGAGCCGGGGAGTGTATGTCGCTGTTATGCATCCGGCGGTGACCTGCGCGGCGACAATAGGACGACTGGTTGCTGAAGAAATACGCGACGGCAGGCGTGAAGAGATTCCCGCAAGCTATCGTCCTGCTCGCTTCAAACATAAGGTTTTGTAGTCAATTTTAAAACGACCGGGTGCGGATCTGCCTCTTTGATTCCGTCCGGCAGTGCTTTCCCCCGCTTTAGCAGAAAGAAGTATTCAGTCAGCAGACCGCCGTAACAGTAAAATCACTGGATATAAAAATATGTAAGGGCGGGGGAACGGGATGATTTCCGGCTAACTGCCTCATTTCTGATATTATATTGCCGTAAATCTATGCACGATTCTAAGTCCACTTTCAAATAATGATGAATAACCTGTATCAGGGGGTTTTGTGCGTTTTCGACCATCCTCTCGCTGGATAGTTATTTCCCCAGAAAATCATGTCTTGCTGTTTAATTTCTGCCATACAGAGGATGCTTTGCGTGGAAAATCATACTGGGCAACGCCGGGCGGAGGGCTTGAACACGGTGAATCATATGAACAGGCCGCTTTGCGAGAACTCTTTGAGGAAACGGGGTTAACAAGAATCACGGCAGGGCAGCAGGTAGCAGCCAGAAACTTCGAAATGATGCTGCCCAGCGGTGAAACGGTTCTTGCGGCAGAGCGTTTCTTTACCCTTCATGTGGATAAATCAGATATTGACCGTGCGAGGTGGACTGACAACGAAAAGAAAGTCATTCGGGAGCACCGCTGGTGGACAACGGAAGAACTCAGACAGACCAGTGAAATAATCTTCCCGCTTGATTTGATCCTCAATATGATTGAAAAAAATTAACCAGGCGGCCCGGCAAAACCAGGCTGCCTTAACTCAATGAATCGTTACCACATCAAATCATCAGGCACCACGAAGTCCGCATACGGATCGTCTTCGTCTTTGTCTTCCGGAGCCAGGTCGCTGCTCAGCACGATAAAGCTGGCATCGCGCTGTTTAATTTTATCGGCAACGCCTGCGGGAATAATGGCGTATTCGCCTTCAGGATTTTTATCTGAAATCAGGCGGGCGATGGCCAGGCGGCCTTTAATCAGCTGAGTCTGGGTTACTTTATCGACGTAGACTTTTTTAATTAAGTTATTGTCCGTGAAGTTATAGCCGATATCACCCTTCGAAATAACAATGCGGTTCATTTCGATCAGCTGCTTGATCTGCGCTTTATATTCTTTGGCTAAAGTGGCCTGCTTTTGCTGTTCGCTGAGTTCTTTATCGCGCTCAACCTGAGCCTGTTTGTTAGCTTCCACGGCTTCTCGCGCTTCACGAGCCTGCACGCGTGATTTCTTCGCGGTGCGCTGCACTTTAGCCACTTTTTTGCTGCTGACCAGGCCTGCTTTGAGCATCTGCTCTTGTAACGTAAGTTTTGTCATGTTCTTTTCGACGGCTGAGGGATCGTTGCAGGGATTATATCCTTAATGCTTCCGGTGATTCCATGCTGTGGATATGCAAAGCTCACCGCATTGATAGCAGAAGGTATTTTTAATGACGAGTCTGAAAGAAAGACAGAGCAGAAAGGTGAAATCTAATGGCGTTCCCTGCAGGAATCGAACCTGCAACTAGCCCTTAGGAGGGGCTCGTTATATCCATTTAACTAAGGGAACGCGGCGGGCGTAGTATACCCGCTTTTCGAGGCAGGTTAAGGGGTTGGCGGTCCGTTTGCCTGGAAGATGAACAATTTACCCGTCACATTTTCCGCTCTTCGCTGAGTTTCGGCTCATTTCCTCCTGCTTCCGCTTCGCCTCGGCCTTCTTCTTATTGCTCATATCGTTGCGGATCTGCGCGTGGCTGATCAGCGCGAAAATGAACGTTCCGCCGCAGATATTCCCGGCTAAGGTGGGCAGGGCAAACGGCCAGAAGAACTCGCTCCAGTGCAGCGTGCCGTTGAACACCAGATAAAGAATTTCGACCGAGCCGACCACGATATGGGTTAAATCACCCAGCGCAACCAGCCACGTCATCAGCACTATAACAAAGATTTTTGCCGAACCCGCGGCAGGGAACATCCACACCATGGTGGCGATGATCCAGCCGGAGATAATGGCATTGGCGAACATCTCACCGGGCGGGTTTGCCATCACCTTCATGCCGATATCGTCGAAGGCTTTGCGAGTGGCTTCGTCGAATATCGGCATAAATTCAAAGGCCAGCGCCGCCATCGCGGTGCCGACGATATTCCCGAACAGCACAATGCCCCACAGCCGCATCAGCAGCCCCAAATTGCTGGTGGTCGGGTGCTGCATCACCGGCAGCACGGCGGTGACGGTGTTTTCAGTAAACAGCTGCTGGCGCGCCATAATGACGATGATAAAACCAAAGGTGTAGCCAAGATTTTCCAGCAGAAAATTGCCGGGCACGCCGACCAGGTTGACGTGAAAAATGCCTTTCGCCAGCAGCGAGGCGCCCATCGACAAACCCGCCGCCACGGCTGACCAGAACAGCGCCATGCCGTCGCGCTCCAGCTCTTTTTGCCCGTCCTGGCGAATGTGCTCGTGAATCGCCATCGCGCCGGAGGGCAGGCGATCCTCGTCCACTTCTATTCTCTTGCCGCTCGATTTCTCATCGCTGTCCACTGCCAGCTCATCGGTCTTAGCTATTTCATCGGGCTCGATCTTGTCCATCAGGGCGGTTCCTGGTCGGAAAATGTTCACTTAAGCGTAGCGGTTTTTATCCCACGTTTTTGACGAATGGGAATAATCGCCCCAGATTTGATCTGAATAAGCCAATTAACCCTAATGGAGTAGCCGAAGGCGTCGGGGGTAACCTGAAGAAAACAGGGCGATATGATATGCTTAGCGTCACCCGAGACAAGGAGCGCCTCCTGA
The DNA here is from genome assembly GCF_050847315.1 of Enterobacter sp. TMH.L2. Lineage (NCBI taxonomy): Bacteria > Pseudomonadati > Pseudomonadota > Gammaproteobacteria > Enterobacterales > Enterobacteriaceae > Enterobacter > Enterobacter sp. TMH.L2. The sequence continues at coordinate 1,331,842 of NZ_CP193791.1, forward strand.
TGCTAGAAGCCCGACAACTGACCTGCCAGCGTGACGATCGCACGCTGTTCAACGCGCTGTCGTTTAGCGTTGAGCCGGGAGAAATGGTGCAGGTGGCGGGCAAAAACGGCGCGGGGAAAACCACGCTTTTACGTATTCTGGCCGGACTGGCGCAGGCCGATGAGGGCGAAGTCTTCTGGCAAAATCAGCCACTTCGCCGCCAGCGCGATAATTTCCACGGTGACCTGTTGTGGATTGGCCATCAGCCGGGGATCAAATCCGTTCTCACCCCTTTTGAAAATCTCACCTTTTTTCATGCCGATGTAGCTGAAGAACAGCTGTGGGCTGCGCTCGAGCAAACCGGGCTGCTCGGCTTCGAAGATTTATCCGTCAACCAGCTTTCCGCCGGGCAGCAGCGCCGCGCCGCGCTCGCTCGTCTGTGGCTTTCCACGGCAAAGCTTTGGCTTCTGGATGAACCGTTTACCGCCCTGGACGCCGCCGGCATTGAGCGCTTGACCCGGCGCCTGCAGCAGCACGCCGAAGCTGGCGGGATAGTAATTCTCACCAGCCATCAGCCGCTAAGTTGCGCTATACGGCAGATTCATTTGCAGGAAGCTGTTTATGATTAGGCGCATTTTCTGGCGCGAACTGCAGGTCGTGTTTCGTCGCGGGGCTGAAATCGCCAACCCGCTGTGGTTCTTCCTGATTGTGATAACCCTGTTTCCGCTCGGCATTGGCCCGGAGCCGCAGCTCCTGGTGCGCATTGCGCCGGGGGTTATCTGGGTGGCGGCTTTGCTGGCCTCTTTAATGGCGATGGACAGGCTGTTCCGGGATGACTTTCAGGACGGCTCGCTGGAACAGCTGATGCTGCTGCCGGTGCCTTTGCCGCTGGTGGTGCTGGCGAAAGTGACCGCTCACTGGGTGGTGACCGGGCTGCCGTTGTTATTGCTTTCACCGCTGGCGGCCCTGCTGCTCGGGCTGGATTTTTATGGCTGGCAGGTGATGGCCACCACGTTGTTGCTGGGAACGCCGACGCTGAGCTTTCTCGGCGCGCCCGGCGTGGGGTTAACGGTTGGTCTGAAGCGGGGCGGGGTGCTGCTCAGCCTGCTGGTGTTGCCGCTGACTATCCCGCTTTTAATTTTTGCCACCGCCGCGATGGATGCCGCCTCGATGCATCTGCCGGTGGAGGGCTATATGGCAATTCTTGGCGCGCTGCTGGCCGGCAGCGCCACGCTAAGCCCGTTCGCTACGGCGGCGGCGCTGCGGGTAAGCGTTGCATAACTTTATTTTTTGTTTTGTGAGCAAAACCTATGTGGAAAACATTACATCAGTTGGCTAAACCCGAGCGGCTTTACCACTTTTGTGGCCGCCTGCTGCCCTGGCTGGCTATCCTCAGCGCGGTGCTGCTGGTGGTCGGCTGTGTCTGGGGCTTTGGTATTGCCCCGGCGGACTACCAACAGGGGCAAAGCTACCGGATCATGTACCTTCACGTCCCGGCGGCGATGTGGTCGATGGGCATTTACGCCAGCATGGCGATTGCCGCCTTTATTGGCCTGGTGTGGCAGATAAAAACCGCCGATCTGGCGGTGATGGCGATGGCCCCCGTCGGGGCGGCATTTACCTTTATCGCCCTGGTCACCGGCTCCGCCTGGGGGAAGCCAATGTGGGGCATATGGTGGATTTGGGACGCGAGGCTGACCTCCGAACTGGTGCTGCTGTTCCTCTACGTGGGTGCCATCGCGCTGTACAGCGCGTTTGACGATCGCCGTCTTGCGGGCCGTGCCGCCGGGATTCTGGTGCTGGTCGGCGTGGTGAACCTGCCGATTATTCACTTCTCGGTGGAGTGGTGGAACACGCTGCATCAGGGCTCGACCAATATGCAGCAGTCCATCGACCCTTCCATGCGTACGCCGCTGCGCTGGACTATCTTCGGCTTCCTCGCGCTGTTTATCACGCTCACCCTGATGCGCCTGCGTAACCTGCTGCTGTTACAGGAAAACCGCCGTCCGTGGGTGTTAACGCTTGCTAACGGCAAAGGAGCAAAATCATGACGTGGGCGTTCACACACTGGGGCGAGTTTTTCGCCATGGGCGGCTACGCCTTTTACGTCTGGCTGGCGGTGGCTTTTACGCTTCTGCCGCTGCTTGGGCTGATTTTTCATACCCGCTACCAGCACCGCGCCATTCTGCGGGCGGTGGCGCGCCAGCAGGCCAGAGAGCAGCGTATTCGTGTCGCTCGTCAGCGCCAGGAGGAAGTTTAAGTGAATCCGCGTCGTAAAAACCGGCTTTATCTGGCCGTGGCGGTGCTGGCCGGTCTTGGGCTGACAATAACGCTAGTGCTGTACGCCCTACGCAGCAATATCGACCTGTTTTATACCCCCGGCGAAATTATCTACGGCAAAGGCGAAAGTCATTTAATGCCGGAAACCGGGCAGCGCCTGAGGATCGGCGGCATGGTGATGCCGGGCAGCGTGAAGCGCGACAGCCAAAGCCTGAAGGTCAATTTCAAGCTGTATGACGCGCGCGGTGTGGTGGACGTGACCTACGAGGGCATTCTGCCGGATCTGTTCCGCGAGGGGCAGGGCGTGGTTGCCCAGGGCGTGATGGAAGGTGCCACGCTTATTCACGCCAAAGAAGTACTGGCGAAACACGATGAAAACTACACGCCGCCGGAGGTGAAAGCGGCGATGGAGCAAAATCACCAGCAGGCTCCGGAAGTGTATAAGGATAACGCCTCATGATGCCGGAAATCGGTGGGTTCCTGCTAAGCCTGGCGCTCGGCTGGTCTTTGCTATTAAGCGTTTATCCACTCTGGGGCGTGGCGCGCGGTGACAAGCGGCTGATGGCCTCCGCGCGGCCGTTTAGCTGGGCGCTGTTTATCACCCTTTGCGCATCATTCCTGATACTGGTTAACGCCTTCGTGGTGAACGACTTCAGCGTACTTTACGTCGCCAACAACTCGAATACCGAGCTGCCGGTCTGGTATCGCGTGGCGGCTACCTGGGGGGCGCATGAAGGGTCATTGATGCTGTGGGTGCTGATGATGAGCGGCTGGACGTTTGCCGTTGCTCTCACCGGGCGCAGCATGCCAAAAGAAGATCACGCCCGCGTGTTGGCTGTCATGGGCATGATTAACTTCGGCTTCCTGCTGTTTATTATTTTCACCTCCAATCCGTTTATCCGCACGCTGCCGGACTACCCGCTGGAAGGGCGAGATTTAAACCCGCTGCTACAGGACATCGGCCTGATCTTGCACCCGCCGCTGCTGTATATGGGGTATGTAGGTTTTTCTGTGGCGTTTGCTTTCTCGATTGCGGCGCTGCTGGGCGGCAGGCTGGACAGCGCCTGGGCGCGCTGGACTCGCCCGTGGACGCTGGCGGCATGGGCTTTCCTGACCGTGGGGATTGTGCTGGGTTCGGCGTGGGCTTATTACGAACTGGGCTGGGGCGGCTGGTGGTTCTGGGACCCGGTAGAAAACGCCTCGTTTATGCCGTGGCTGGCGGGCACGGCGCTTATCCACTCGCTTTCCGTTACCGAAAAACGCGGCAGCTTTAAAGCCTGGACGGTGCTGCTGGCGATAAGCGCCTTCTCGCTTTGCCTGCTGGGGACGTTCCTGGTTCGCTCTGGCGTGCTGGTGTCGGTGCATTCCTTTGCGTCCGATCCGGCGCGCGGCATGTTTATTCTGGCTTTCCTGGTGGTCGTTATCGGTGGTTCGCTGCTGCTGTATGCGGTCAAAGGCAGCAAAGTCCGCTCCCGCGTGAGCAACGATCTCTGGTCGCGCGAGTCTTTCCTGCTCGGCAACAACGTCCTGCTAATTGCCGCCATGCTGGTGGTTCTGCTGGGCACGCTGCTGCCGCTGGTGCATAAACAGCTTGGCCTCGGCAGCATTTCCATCGGGGAGCCGTTCTTCAATACGATGTTTACTGCGTTGATGGCCCCGTTTGCGCTGATGCTCGGCATTGGGCCGCTGGTTCGCTGGCGGCGCGACGAGCCGGGCAAGCTGCGCAAACATCTGCTGGCGGCGGTGGTTATCACGCTGATTCTGTCGCTGCTTTTACCGTGGCTGATGCAGGATAGCGTAGAGGCAATGACGGTGGTCGGCCTGCTGATGGCCGTCTGGGTCTTTGTGCTGGCGCTGATGGAGGTTTATCAACGCGCCACGCATCGCCACGGCTTCTGGGATGGGTTACGCAAAATTCCTGCCAGCCACTGGGGGATGGTTTCCGCGCATTTGGGCCTGGCGGTGACGGTGGTTGGCATCGCCTTTAGCCAGAGCTACAGCGTCGAGCGCGATGTGCGCATGAAGTCCGGCGACAGCATTGATATTCATCAGTACCACTTTGTGTTCCGGGAAGTGCGGGACATCACCGGCCCTAACTACCGCGGCGGTGTGGGCGTGATTGACGTCACCCGTCACGGCAAGCCGGAAGCCACGCTGCACGCCGAAAAGCGTTTCTATAACAGCAACCGGGCGATGATGACCGAGGCGGCCATCGACGGCGGTTTCACCCGTGACCTTTATGCCGCGCTGGGCGAAGAGCTGGACGATGGCAGCTGGGCGGTGCGCCTGTATTACAAACCTTTCGTGCGCTGGATTTGGGCGGGCGGGCTGCTGATGGCCCTCGGCGGGCTTTGCTGCCTGTGTGACCCGCGTTATCGCAGCCGTAAAGTTAAGCCGGAGGCCGCAGCATGAAGCGCCGCTATCTTTTTATTCCGCTGGCGCTGTTTCTGCTGCTGGCCTCGCTGCTGCTCTGGCAGCTGGCGCGCAATGCCCAGGGCGAAGCGCCCACGGATCTGGAGTCGGCGCTGATTGGTAAGCCTGTGCCGGTGTTTCGTCTGGAATCGCTCGATGAGCCGGGTAAAGAGTGGGGGCGGGAAGTGCTGGCGGACGGCAAGCCGCTGCTGCTGAATGTCTGGGCGACCTGGTGCCCAACCTGCCGCGCCGAGCACAAGTTTCTTAACGGGCTTGCCGCGCAGGGCGTCCGCGTCGTCGGCATGAACTATAAAGACGATCGCCATAAAGCGATTACCTGGCTACGCGATCTCGGGAACCCGTACAGGCTAAGCCTGTTTGACGGCAACGGCATGCTGGGGCTGGATCTCGGCGTGTACGGCGCGCCGGAAACCTTCCTGATCGACGGCAAGGGGATCATCCGCTATCGCCACGCGGGCGATCTGAACGATCGCGTCTGGCAGCAGGAGCTGAAGCCGCTTTGGGAGAAATACAGCCAGGAGGCGGGCTCATGATGCGCGCAATGTTCTTTTTGCTCGGGATGCTGTTTAGCCTAAATGCGGCGGCGGCCATTGATACCTTCACCTTTAAAGATGAAGCGCAGGAGCAGCAGTTCCGCCAGCTAACCGAGGCGCTGCGCTGCCCGAAATGCCAGAACAACAGTATTGCGGATTCCAACGCAATGATTGCCTCAGACATGAAGCTTAAAGTTTACGAGCTGATGCAGCAGGGCAAAAGCAAGCAACAGATTGTGGACTATATGGTGGAGCGTTACGGCCATTTTGTGACCTATGAGCCGCCGCTGACGCCGGCCACGGTGATCCTCTGGGTGTTGCCGGGGCTGTTTATTGTCGGTGGTGCGGCGGTGATTGTCTTACGCAGCCGCAGGCGGCAAAAGATTTCGCTCACGGAAGAAAATCCGGCGCTGAACGGCGGGATAACCTCAGGGAAAATCTCGCTGTGGGTTTTCTTGCCGGGGGGCGTGCTGCTGCTGGCGGTCAGCGCTGGCAGTTATCTGAAAACGTCCGGGCTGGCGCAGGTGCAGGCCTGGCGGCAGGCGACGGCCGAGACGCCAGCGTTGTTAAAACGTGTTCTTGACCCGCAGGCCGCGCCGCTGACTATGGAAGAGATGGCGCGTCTTGGGTTAGGATTACGCACGCGATTGCAGCAACAGCCTGATAATCTTGAAGGCTGGATGATGCTTGGGCGCATTGGCATGGTGCTGAATAACGCCACAACGGCGACACAGGCTTTTGCTCACGCCTATAAACTTGCGCCCACAAACGGCGAAGCAAAGCTGGGCTATGCTGAAGTATTGACCCGCTCTGCCGACGCTCAGGATAACCAGCTTGGTGGGCTTCTGCTCCGCGAAATGTTAAAAGATGACCACACGAATATTCGCGTGCTCAGCCTGCTGGCGTTCAATGCTTTTGAGCGCCAGAACTACCGTGAGGCGATTGGGGCGTGGGACATGATGCTGAAAATTTTACCGGCAAACGACCAGCGCCGCGCCGTCATTGAGCGCAGTATCGATCAGGCGAGGGCCCAGCTTGAACCGGGCACCACTGAAAGCGCAGACAAACAATAATAGGGAGACGCTAATGAATTTCCGCCTGACCGGACTTGCTCTGGCAACAACGGTATTAGTGGGATGTGCCAGTTCTGGTAGCCAGCAGCCTCAGGGGCGTTCGGACCCGCTCGAAGGGTTCAACCGTTCAATGTTCAACTTCAACTACAACGTGCTGGACCCGTATGTATTACGTCCGGTGGCCGTAGCGTGGCGTGACTATGTGCCGGTGCCCGCGCGCAACGGCCTGAGCAACTTCACCAGCAACCTCGAAGAGCCCGCCACGATGGTGAACTACTTCGTGCAGGGCGACCCGTACCAGGGGATGGTGCACTTTACGCGCTTCTTCCTGAACACCCTGCTGGGGATGGGGGGCTTCATCGACGTGGCCGGGATGGCTAACCCTAAACTTCAGCGCGTCGAGCCTCACCGCTTCGGCAGCACGCTGGGCCATTACGACGTAGGCTACGGTCCTTATGTGATGTTACCGGGCTATGGCAGCTTCACGCTGCGCGAAGACGGCGGTGATTTTGTCGATACGCTGTATCCGGTGCTTTCCTGGCTGACCTGGCCGATGTCCATCGGTAAATGGGCGGTCGAAGGTGTCGAAACGCGCGCCCAGTTGCTGGATTCCGACGGCCTGCTGCGCCAGTCAGCCGATCCTTATATCACCGTGCGTGAAGCCTACTTCCAGCGCCATGACTTCCTGGCTAACGGCGGCCAGCTTAAGCCAGAGGCGAACCCGAACGCGGCGGCGATTCAGGATGACCTGAAAGATATCGACTCCCAGTAAGTGCTACCTGGATGTGAAAAAGCGAACATTGATGTTCGCTTTTTTATTGTCATCACACTGACATAAAATGACACATCTTTACTCGCCAGCATTTTGTGTTGGTATGTTATAAAATAACAATCCAAAAATACTGCGCAACTCTTGCGCACCTCACGCTTAAAACATCATGCCACCTACCCGGTTACCCGAAGCTGAACTGCTGCCTCAGGCGCTGCCCGCTCGCTATTCGCTGGCCGGCGCGCAGGCCCGACTCGCCGCGCGTGCGGTGTTCGCCTTAACCTTCTTGCTGTTTATGATGCTCCTGCTGGCGCTGACGGTCAGTATCCTGGAGCCAGCTTCCCGCTGGGTCGCTTTACTCTGCAGCAATGCCGCAGCGCTTTTGTTATTGGTTGTTTCGCTGCACGCGACGCAGCGTATTTGCCAGTGGCGAAGCTTTAAGTTTTCCCCTCCGATTGAGCCTTCGGTTCAGGAGGAAGAAGCGCCCAAGAATCCTCTTTTAAGCTGGCTTACGGGCCTGGTGCCGTTAAATTTTGCCCGGGCTGAAGCTTTGTTTAAGGCAGAAGGCATCTGGTCCGGGGCGCTTGCCGCGCTGGCGTTCTATATTGCGTTTTCTGGCTGGAGTAGCCGCTACGTTCCCCTGCTGGACAATAATAACCGCTGGATAGCTGTAGCGTGCCTGGCAGGATCCGTCTTTGTGCTACTGGTGGCCGAACGGCATCTCAGTGCGGTATCGAAAGAAGCTTCCCCGGAAGCCGGGTCGATAGCGCCGCTGCTGCGCCTGGTGATGGCGGTACAGGTGCTGAGTTTACCGGGACTTGTCTGGCCACAGCTCAACAGTGCACTGGCGATAAACTTGCCCGCTGCGCTGGTACTGTTGGTTGCCGTCGAGTTTATGCTGCGCGGGCTGTTTTCTCTGTTCGCACCCCCCGGAGACGGCACGACAGAGCCCAGGCTTATCCCCAAAAGCCAACTGGCCGCCCAGCTAACCTGGCCGCCGCGCCCGCTCGGGTTTTTACAGCAGGAGCTGCACCAGCGGTTTGGCATCGATCTTCGCCAGGTCTGGGCCTTCAGCGTCCTGAAGCGCGCGTTTATCCCGATGGTGACCCTGATGGTGATCTGCGGCTGGTTGTTGACCGGGCTGCAGCAAATCTCAGCCACTGAACGCGGCGTGTATGAGCGCTTTGGCCGCTCTGTGGCGGTGCTGGAGCCGGGGCTGCATCTGGGGCTGCCCTGGCCGTTTGGTCGGGTGCAGTTGACCGAAAATGGGCAGGTGCATGAGCTGGCTGCCGGGGAAGATCCAGCCAGCCAAGCTCCTGTAAAACGCGCCGATGCCGAAGGCCCCGCGCCCGCCAGCGCCGACAGGCTTTGGGATGCCACCCACAACTTCGACAAAGCACAAATTATCGCCAGCCAGAGCGGGGATCGGCAAAGCCTGCAGATCGTTAACAGCGACGTGCGCTTTATGTGGCGTATTGGCTTGACTGATAACGCCGCGCTGGCGGCAACCTACCGGGCAGTGAACCTGTCTGATCTGGTGCGCAGCACGGCAAATGAGGTGTTGGTACATCAGTTCTCGTCTTTAACGCTGGATGATGTCCTGAGCGAGCGGCGTGACGACCTGGCCGGGCAGATTAACCAGGCCGTGCAGCAGCAACTGGATAACCTGCACAGCGGCGTGGAAATCCTTTCTACCGTCGTGGAGGCGATTCATCCGCCTGCCGGGGCGGCCGACGCTTTTCATGGTGTACAGGCCGCGCAGATTGCCGCGCAGTCGCTGATTCTGAGAGAGCAGGGAAGTGCGGCAGAAAAAGCCGCGATTGCCGCGACCAATGCTGCAGTGCGCGAAAACACGGCGCAGGTTAATGCTACCGAAGCGCTAAGCGAAGCTCAGGCAACGGCCACCCGCTTTGCCGCGCAGAAGAATGCTTACCAGCAGGCAGGGCAGGTCTTTATCGACGAGCTTTGGTTTAAACAGCTTCAGCAGGCCCTCAGCGGCCGCCCATTATTGGTCATTGACCAGCGAATTGGTGCCGGTTCGCCGCCCACGCTCGATCTGCGTGATTTCCCTACTTCTACCGATGCGGCGCGGCGTGACGCGCCCGCTAAACCCGCACAGGAGCTTTCCCGGTGAGCCATTCCCACTCTCATGGACATCATGATCACCACCACGGCCACGGCTGCAGTCATGGCCACTCTTCCGCCCCGGAAGGGGGTAAAAAAGGCGCCTGGAAGCGTATTACCGCCGCCGTTGTTTTGGTCGTTATTCTGCTTGCGGCTGCGAGCCTGGTGCAGGTGAGATCCGGTGAATCACTGGTGATCACCCGTTTCGGCAAACCCGTCCGCGTGCTGCTGGAGCCGGGGCTTGCCTGGCGGCTGCCTGCCCCTTTTGAAACGGCAACGGTGGTGGATCTGCGCCTGCGGACGACGTCCAGCGGGCTGCAGGATGTCGGCACGCGCGATGGCCTGCGGATCATCGTTCAGTCCTACGCGGTATGGGAAGTGGACAGCACGCCTGAACACGTGCAGCGGTTTATGCGGGCGGTGCAAAACCAGCCGGATGAAGCGGCCCGGCAAATTCGCACCTACTTAGGCTCAGCGCTGGAAACCACCGCCAGCGGCTTCACGCTTTCTCAACTGGTGAACACCGACGGCAAGCAGGTTCAGCTGGCGGAGTTTGAATCGCATCTTCAACAGCAAATCAGCCAGCCGCTGCTGCAAAGTTACGGCATCAGGCTGGTGCAGATGGGCACCGAACGCCTGACGTTGCCGGCCGTGACGCTCAACGCCACGGTTGACCGTATGCGAGCAGAGCGTGAAACCATTGCGATTGAGCGCACGGCGGAAGGTAAGCGCGCTGCGGCAGAGATTCGTTCCGCCGCCGATCGCGATGCTCGCATCACCGAAGCTCAGGCCTCAGTGAAAGCGGCGGATATCGAAGCCCAGGCCCAGGTACAAACGGCGTCCATCTACGGTAAAGCTTATGCCAGCGCCCCGCAGCTTTATAGCCTGCTGCGCCAGATTGACGCGCTTAGCGGCATGGTGAATGCGCAAACCCGACTGGTGCTGCGTACCGATGCCAAACCGTTCAGCCTGCTGGTTGACGGGCCGCAAATGGATAAAGCGGCGGATAAAAAACCATGACTAAACGGCAAAAACTTGAGCCCGGTGGGCCGTGGACGCAGTCGATTCGGCTGGCGTTTATCGCGATCTTTGTGCTGACGCTGTTTGCCGCCGGGGCGTGGTTGCTGTCGAATGTCCGGCAAATTCCGCCGGGCAGCAGGGCCGTGGTGCTGCGCTTCGGCGCTGAGCAGCGCGTGGCCGAGCCTGGCTTGCTGCTTGCCTGGCCCGCGCCGGTAAATGAAGTAGTGATGGTGCCAGGACCGGATCGGGTGATTGAACACCGGGTGACCGCGCTGCTGCGCTCGTCCGAAGCGCAAAGCCTGGATATCAACGGTGGCCCCGGCAATGATGCTGTTTCGGGCTCTGGTTTCTTGCTCACCGGTGATGCGGGCGTTGTGCAACTGGATATTAGCGTATTTTATCGGGTCAGAACGCCAACTGCTTACGTCTTACAGGACAAGCATGTCCTGCCGCTGCTGGACCGGCTGGTCGAGCGCGCGGCGGTCGCGGTTTGTGCTTCCCGCGATCTGGATACCATTCTGGTTGCCCGGCCCGAAATGCCCGGCAACGATATGAACGTGGCGCAGCAGCGCGAACAGCTGCGGAGCGACGTGCAGCGGAATATCGAACAGAATTTGCTGCGGCTTCAGCAGTCGGGGAGCGATGCGGGGATTACTCTTGAGCGGGTGACCGTGCAGTCTGCTTTACCGCTGACGACCGTGGCGGCATTCAATGCGGTCTTAACCGCCAGCCAGCAGGCCTCGAAAGCGATCGCGACGGCGCAAAGCGATGCCTCATTAACGCGGCAAAAGGCGGTTCAACAGGCCGACCAGATGCTGCAAACTGCCCAGGCAAAAGCGCAGGAGAGCGTGGCGAAGGCGCAGTCGGACACGGCGACAATTGCCCGTCTGGCCAGCAACCATGACGATCCTGATTTGCTGGGACGTATTTATCGCCAGCGAATAGCCGGGATCCTGTCCCAGGCCGGGTCGGTAATCACCGTGTCGCCGCAGGATGATGCGCATTTGATCCTGCAGGGTGTAGCGCAACAAGAGGCGACGAAACCATGACTTCTTCTGTACAAGCCGGTGGGGCGCTGACCCGCCAGGAGCAGCGGCATATTACCCGCCAGTTGATGCTGGCGCTGGTGGCCAGCGGGGCGCTGATTCTGGGGCTGCTTTGGCGGTGGCTGGCGCCTCAGCAGGTTGCCGTCGGCGATTTACTTTTGGGCGCAGCCTCGGTTGTTGTGGCTGTTCCGGTGCTGCGTCACGCGCTGCATAGCCTGCGCTACCCCAGCCTGCACGGATTGACCGACCAGCTTATCGCGCTGGCATTGCTGGGTGCCTGGGCGACCGGGGATCTTCTGACCGCCGCGCTGCTGCCGCTGATCATGATCGTCGGGCATATTCTCGAAGAGCGCAGCGTGATTGGGTCGCAGGAAGCTATTGCCGCGCTGAGCAAACTCACGCGCAGCAGGGCGCGGCGCTTAAGCACGGACGGTGAATTACAGGATATTGACAACCACGATCTCGAACCTGGCGATGTGGTTGAAGTGCGTGCCGGGGACCATATTCCTGCCGACGGCGTGGTGCTGGAAGGCAAAGCCAGCCTGGACACGGCACCGATTACCGGGGAGTCCGTACCGCAGGAAGTTGTGCCGGGTGCGGAAGTTTTCGGTGGGGCGATAAATCTGGATGGTCTGCTGCGCATCCAGGTTACGCGTACCGGAGAGACCTCGACGCTGGGGCGCGTGATCGCCCTGATGCAAAGCGCGGAACAGGCAAGCCCGCCGATAACGCGTTTGCTCGAGCGCCACGCGGCGCGTTATCTGCTTTTGGTGCTGATGATTGCCGCCAGCACCTGGTTCCTGACGCAGGATGCCCAGGCGATGCTGGCCGTCTTGGTGGCAGCCTGTCCCTGCGCGCTGGTGCTTTCCGCCCCGGCATCATCAATTGCCGGGCTGACGGTGGCCGCCCGCCACGGCATTTTAATTCGCGGCGCGGCCTTTCTTGAGGAGCTGGCGGAGATCAACGCCGTGGTGGTCGACAAGACCGGTACGCTAACGCACGGCAGGCTACACCTGCAGGCCGTGGCGCCTTATGGCGATACCGATCCCACTTTGCTGCAAACCCTGGCGGCCAGCCTGGGCGCGACCAGCAATCACCCGGTCAGCCGCGCGGTAAGCGAGATTGTTTCGCGGGAAGCCTGGCTGCCTCTCGAAAATGTGCGTGAGCATCAGGGGTTAGGCGTTTCCGCCTCTACACCGCAGGGAGAAGCGGTGCTTGGCAGGCGTGAGCTGTTAGCCTCCACTCTGACCGACTTACCTGCGGCCCCTGAGCACGATGGCCCGATTGTCGGGCTGGCGCTGGATGGCCGTTTTCTTGGCTGGCTGCTGCTGGCCGACAGCCTGCGAAGTGAGGCGGCAACGGCGATGGCCGAGCTGCGCGATCTTGGGCTAAACCGGCAGCTTTTACTGACCGGCGATCGCCAGTCGGTTGCGGACAAAATTGCGCACCAGGTGGGGATCGCTGACGTAGTGGCCGGGGCGCTGCCCGCGGATAAGCTGGCGCAGGTGAAACGGCAAATCGACAGCGGCTACCGGCCTATGGTTATCGGCGATGGTATCAACGATTCGCTGGCACTAAAGGCTGGCGTAGTGGGCGTGGCAATGGGGGCCGGTGGGTCCGACATCGCTATGTCTTCGGCGGATATTGTCTTGATCGGCAGCGATCTTCGCCGGCTGGGCACCTGCGTGCGCCTGAGCCGCCGCTGCCGCCGGACTTTGCAGGTCAACGTATTTATCGGCCTGGGCTGGACGCTGGCCATTGTCGCGATGGCGGCTTTTGGCTGGCTTGGCGCTTCTGGCGCAGTTATCGCTGCGCTGTTGCATAATCTGAGCACGCTGCTGGTGCTCGGCAATGCGGGAAGGTTATTGCGGTTTGAAGAGAAGCTGAGCGAGCAGGCATAAAAAAAGCGCCTTCTGATGAAGGCGCTTTACTTTTCGGGGCAGTAACTTAGAACGCGTAGTTGAAGTTAGCGCCGTACAGCCAGGCTTTACCTTCTGATTTGAAGGTGTATGGGCCTTCTTCGATATTGACTTTCTGACCGTGCATGTAGGAAACGCCTACGTCCACAGACGCGTCTTTGTTAAACGCATAGGTGGTACCGGCGCTCAGCCACAGGCGATCCTGGTCCGGAATGGAGATAGAACGCTTGTTAGCCGGCACCGGGCTGTCATCGAACGCGATACCGGTACGGAACGTCCAGTTGTCGTCCATGTAGTAGGTGGTACCCAGCGCGATGCGGTAAGCATCTTTGAAGCCTTCATCTTTATAGAACAGCGTCTGGCCGTTGCTGCCGGTTGCCTTCAGCTCCTGGAACTGGCTCCAGCTGGTGTAGGTCAGACTATAGTGAACGGCCCATTTAGGCGCCACTTTGTTATAGCCGGACAGTTCCCACATTTCTGGCAGGTGTAGACTCAGAGAGCCAGGAACGGTTGCACCGTTGGTTCCGGAAGGCAGACCAAAGTTAGACAGCAGCGGGTTAAACGCCGCAGGTAAACTGCTCTTATAGTCACCGTCAAAGTCGACTTTGACTTCTGAACGGTAGGTAAAGCCGTAGCGGTTGTTTTTATCAATTTCATACAGGATCCCGGCGTTCCAGCCGAAGCCCCATTTATCACCCTTCAGGTGGGCAATCTGAGTATCAGCGGGCAGTGTCCCGATAGCCTGGCGTTGAGCTGGAGTCAGTGGAGACGCAGGGTTGCCAGCAATCAACTGCGGCAGGTCGCCTGCGTAACGCTCAATCTTCGCTTTAGCATAAACCGCGTCGAAACCGAGGCCGAAGCTCCAGTTGCTGTTCAGGCGGTAGGCGCCGCTCAGGTTCATGTTCAGGGTCGTCAGGTCGGTGGTACCGCCCATCGAGCCTGCTGCGTAGCTGTCATTATATTCGGTGGCCAGGCCGTAGTTGGAGGTGACGGACGCACCCCAGCCAAACTGGTCGTTGATCGGCGCCACAAAGTGCAGGTTAGGGACCCATGCGGTTGGCGCGATGTTTTTCGCATCCAGGCTTTTGCCTGACGGCGAACGGCCGGAAATATCAACGTCCGGGTCAACGAAGATAGCACCAGCGGAGAAAGAAGGGCGATCGAACATCATGATGGTAGCGGGGTTGCGGCTTGCTGAACCCGCATTATCCGCAACTGCACCTTCCCCCGAATACGCTCGGCCAAGGCCAGAGGAAGAGAACTCGTTTAATTGAAAGCCGGCGGCGTACGCCTGGGAGGAGACTATTGCCACTGCAACCGCGAGGGCTGACTTTGTAAACAGGTTTTTCTGGCTCATGACCAAAACCTCATTGATTTATTTTTATGCAAACAATGTTACATACCGTAACAGGAGCGCGAATAGTAGGGACTGATCGGGTACAGAGAAATCAGACCAGTGGCGAGAGTATAGGTCTGACCAGCGAGGATGTTGCAAGTTTGTTTCTAAAGTTTTTCATGTTTGATCTTGAAAACGGGATCTGAGTGGCAAAATTGGGGGGAACTTCTCATCAAAGCGGGGATGTTATTTGTTTTAGATCATTTTTAAGTGTGATTTCCGTCACTTGTCGGTTTTGTGAGGATTATCAACTGGAGCAGATGCAACGGCGGGCGTAAAATAGCCACAATTATTTTAACCATTCTCCTATTTTAAGCCGCATTACAGAGGAAAGCGTGATGAGTAAAAATACCGCCGATGAAACCCCGGTTTGCTGCTGCATTGATGTCGGTTCCATTATCGACAACACAGATTGCATCGCCTCCTACAGCCGTGTATTTACTAGCAAAACAGAAGCCGATGAAGTCCTGGCTGCGTTAACGGCTAAAGCCCGTGACGTTGAGTCTGAACCTTGCCAGATTACACCGCGCTACACCGAAGTCGCCGACGGCGTGCAGCTGGATATTGATTTCCAGTTTAGCTGCCAGGCTGAAACGATGATCTTCCAGCTCGGCCTGCGTTAAATTCCCGCTCTCTAATTCCCCCGTGTAAAGCGGGGGCGTTCATTTCGTTATGTAATAATTCGTGTCGCTTCTCCCATTTTTCTCGCCCGCTGGTTGGCTGGATGTGAATTTTTAGTTAAGACTGTGATCAGGTCAGACCACTTTTTGTCTGTATTCACTTTTTTTAGCAGGGGAGCGTTATGAGTCAGGCACTGCCGTTGATTACCCGCCAGGGCGATCGTATTGCCATTGTCAGTGGTTTACGCACGCCGTTTGCCCGTCAGGCCACGGCTTTTCATGGTATTCCCGCCGTCGATCTCGGCAATATGGTGGTGAGCGAGCTAATGGCCCGCAGCGAAGTACCGCCCGAGGCGATTGAGCAACTGGTCTTTGGCCAGGTGGTACAAATGCCGGAAGCGCCAAACATTGCCCGTGAAATCGTGCTGGCGACCGGCATGAGCGTCCATACCGATGCCTACAGCGTCAGCCGTGCCTGCGCCACAAGTTTCCAGGCCGTTGCAAACGTAGCCGAAAGTTTGATGGCTGGTACCATTCGCGCCGGGATTGCAGGTGGCGCAGATTCCTCTTCAGTGCTGCCTATTGGCGTCAGCAAAAAGCTGGGCCGCACGCTGGTGGACGTGAACAAAGCGCGCACGCTTGGGCAGCGGCTGAAACTGTTTTCCAAATTACGTCCTCGCGATCTTTTGCCAGTTCCTCCCGCCGTGGCTGAATATTCTACCGGTCTGCGTATGGGGGATACCGCTGAGCAGATGGCGAAAACTCACGGCATCACTCGCGAACAGCAGGACGCGCTGGCACATCGTTCCCACGAGCGTGCCGCCCAGGCCTGGCAGGAAGGAAAGCTGGCCGATGAAGTGATGACGGCGTTTATTCCTCCCTATCGTCAGCCGTTCGCTGAAGATAACAACGTGCGTAAAGGCTCCAGCCTCGCCGATTATGCAAAACTCCGTCCGGCGTTTGACCGCAAGCACGGCACCGTGACCGCGGCTAACAGTACGCCGCTGACGGACGGCGCTGCGGCCGTGATCCTGATGACCGAATCCCGGGCAAAAGAGCTTGGCCTCAAGCCGCTCGGTTTCCTGCGCAGCTACGCGTTCACCGCCATTGATGTCTGGCAGGATATGCTGCTTGGCCCGGCGTGGGCGACGCCGCTGGCGCTTGAGCGCGCGGGCATTACGCTGAATGATTTGACCCTGTTTGATATGCACGAAGCCTTTGCCGCGCAGACGTTAGCCAACCTGAAAATGCTTTCCAGTGAAAACTTTGCCCGCAATGTGCTGGGCCGGGCTCACGCCACGGGCGAAGTCGATGACGCGAAATTTAACGTGCTGGGAGGGTCGATCGCCTACGGGCATCCATTTGCGGCGACGGGCGCAAGGATGATTACCCAGACGCTGCATGAACTGCGTCGCCGCGGGGGAGGCTTTGGCCTCGTTACCGCGTGTGCGGCCGGTGGGCTTGGTGCGGCAATGGTTCTGGAGGTGGAGTGATGGCACAGCAAGGCGCATTCGACTTACACATCCGACTGGATAACGTTGCCGTAGTGACCATCGACGTTCCGGGCGAAAAAATGAATACCCTGAAGGCTGAATTTGGGGCGCAGGTACACAGCATTATAAAAAAACTGCGCGACAACCCGAGCGTGCAGGGGCTGGTATTTATCTCCGGCAAACCGGACAACTTTATCGCCGGGGCCGACATCAACATGATAGGCGGCTGCAAAACGGCTGAAGAAGCCCAAGAGCTGGCGAGGCAGGGGCAGCAGATCATGGCAGAAATCGCCGCGCTGCCGATCCCGGTGGTGGCCGCGATTCACGGCGCCTGCCTGGGTGGTGGCCTGGAGATGGCGCTTGCCTGTCACGTTCGCATTTGCACCGATTCACCTAAAACGCTGCTTGGCCTGCCGGAAGTGCAACTGGGCCTGCTGCCGGGTTCGGGCGGCACTCAGCGTTTACCTCGCCTGATAGGCGTCAGCAATGCGCTGGACATGATTTTGACCGGCAAGCAACTGCGCCCGCGTCAGGCCCTGAAGCTGGGGCTGGTGGATGACGTGGTGCCCGAATCTATTTTGCTTGAGGCCGCTGTTGAGCTGGCGCTTAAAGGGCGGAAACCTTCGCGTGAACTGCCGGTAAAAGAACGCGTACTCGCCGGGCCGCTGGGGCGCTCGCTCTTGTTTAGCATGGTCAGCAAGAAGACCGAAGAGAAGACGCAGGGCAATTACCCGGCAACGGGCCGCATTATCCAGGTCATCCGCACCGGGCTGGAGCAAGGGAGCAAAAGCGGCTATGAGGCCGAGGCCAAAGCGTTTGGTGAGCTGGCCATGTCTCCCGAATCTGCCGCTTTGCGCGGCCTGTTCTTTGCCAGTACGGAGTTGAAAAAAGAGTATGGCGGTGAAGCAAAACCCGGCAAACTAAATTCTGTCGGCGTGCTGGGGGGGGGATTAATGGGCGGCGGGATCGCCTATGTGACGGCCACCAAAGGCAAGCTTCCGGTGCGCATTAAGGACATTAACAACGAAGGCATTAACCACGCGCTGAAATACAGCTGGGATCTGCTGGAGAAGAAAGTCCGTCGTCGCCATATGAAGCCTGCTGAGCGCCAGCGCGAACTGGCACGTATCTCCGGTGGAACCGATTACCACGGCTTTAGCCAGCGAGATATTGTGGTGGAAGCCGTGTTTGAAGATCTGGCGCTGAAGCAAAAAATGGTGGCTGAGGTTGAACAGTATGCCGCACCGCACACCGTTTTTGCCTCGAATACTTCTTCGCTGCCGATTGCCGATATTGCCGCTCAGGCAGCGCGCCCGCAGCAGGTTATTGGCCTGCATTTCTTCAGCCCTGTAGACAAAATGCCGCTGGTCGAAGTGATTCCTCATGCAGGGACTAGCGCGGAAACCATTTCCACGACCGTGCAGCTGGCGAAAAAACAGGGCAAAACACCGATTGTGGTAGGCGACAGCGCCGGGTTTTACGTCAATCGCATTCTTGCGCCTTATGTTAATGAAGCGCTGCGCTGCCTCACGGAAGGTGAGCCGATCGAGCGCATTGACGATGCGCTGGTGAAGTTCGGTTTCCCGGTGGGGCCGGTACAATTGCTGGATGAGGTTGGGATAGACGTCGGCACGAAGATTATCCCGATTCTGCAGCAGGCTTTCGGCGATCGCTTTGCCGCGCCTGATACCGTGGATGCAATCTTGAAGGACGATCGCAAAGGAAGAAAAAATGGTCGCGGTTTCTATCTTTATCCTGCAAAAGGGCGTAAAAGCAAGAAACAGCCTGACACAGCGATTTACACGCTATTAGGCGTGACGCCGAACGGGCGTCAGACCCCGGAACACATCGCCGAGCGCTGCGTCATGATGATGCTCAACGAGGCCGCTCGCTGCCTCGATGAGGGTGTGGTCAGAAGCGCACGTGATGGCGATATTGGCGGCGTTTTCGGCATTGGTTTTCCGCCGTTTTTAGGCGGGCCGTTCAGGTATATGGACAGCCTGGGGGCCGCCGATGTGGTGGCAAAATTACAGCGTTTAGCGAGCCAGTACGGGGAGCGGTTCAGCCCCTGTGAAAGGCTGATTATTATGGCTGAACAACACCTTAGTTTCTGGCCCGCGTTGACGTCGCAGCCGGTGACCGAGCTTGACGAAGCGCTGAGCTAAAACCGGTAAATGTACGCTGCAAGGTCATTTTGTAAACAGATATTGACTATACTTGCAGCATTGAGGTAAAAGACAGCGTTTCATTCGATGTACGGATAAGGCACAATGCCCGGCTGCCGTGAACCCCACTTTTTCAGCGTGCGGGTTCAGGCGTTCCTGGTTAACAAAAGCGGTGCAATATGCAAGTTTTTATCATGCGTCACGGCGACGCAGCACTCGACGCTGCCAGCGACTCGGTTCGTCCCTTAACCCAATGTGGGTGTGATGAATCCCGTCTGATGGCGACCTGGTTAACGGGTCAAGTGGCAAGTATCGAACGTGTTCTGGTGAGCCCTTACCTGCGAGCTGAACAGACCCTGGACGTGGTGCGGGAAGCGCTGAACCTCCCGGAAAAAGAAGACATCCTGCCAGAGCTGCGGCCCTGCGGTGATGTAGGCCTGGTGGGGGATTACCTGCTGGCGCTGGCAAGTCAAGGTGTTGAATCTGCGCTGGTGGTTTCCCACCTGCCGCTCGTGGGTTATCTGGTTTCCGAGCTTTGCCCGGAAGAGGCTCCGCCGATGTTTACGACTTCGGCCATTGCCAACGTCACGCTGGACCCGGATTCCGGTAAAGGTGTGTTTAACTGGCAGATGAGCCCCTGCAACTTCAAGGTGGCTAAGGCTATCTGATTGCTGTGAGCATGAAAAAAAGAGTCGCGAATGCGGCTCTTTTTGCTTTTAAGGTGCTCAGGATTTTCCCCCTCACCCTAACCCTCTCCCCAAAGGGGCGAGGGGACTGCTCCCGATCGTTTTCCCCCTCTCCCTCTGGGAGAGGGCCGGGGTGAGGGGAATCCCTTGCGCTGAGCTTATGGCAGCTCCGGCGGCTGCCACTCTTCAATTTCTATTAACACCAGCAGCGCGGCATCGCCGCCGTACTCTTTCGGCGCCTGATGAAACGCCACAATATGCGGATGCTGCGCCAGCCAGAGCGGCGTTTGCTGCTTTAGGACGTGTTTACCGTGGCCGTGCATCACGCAGGCACAAAAAACGTGCTCGCGGCGGCAGGCGGCAATCAGCGCGCCCAGCTCCTGTTTGGCCTGAAGCTGGGTCAGACCGTGCAAATCAAGAAATAGCTCCGGAGAATAATCCCCGCGACGCAGTTTCTTCAGTTCAAAATGACTCACGCCTTCGCGCACGTAGCGCATTGGCCCTTCGGTCGCCAGGCGTGGCTGAAACTCATCGGAAAAATAGTGGCTGGCATCGGCCTGCTCCTGCAGCAGACGCTTCACGGGCACTTCCGTTATTTTCTTGCGCACCGGGCGGTGGACAATCGTGTCCTGAGCCAGTTTTTTCGTGCCGCCCATCAGGCCGCGAAACAGCGCCTCATCTTCGGAACTGAGCGGTGATTTTTTTTTCATGTTTCTCTCATCTCGCATTCGCTTTGCGGCCAGTTTACCTGCTTTACCCGGCAGCAATAAAGAAAACGCAAATTTCGCGGCCTACCGGCGTCGATGGATGCTGATTTGTCGCCTCCTTCATGGCAAACTAACCGATTATTATTGAACTAGCGTGAGTCGCCTGCGGAGGGCACGTGGATAAAATTTTCGTCGATGAGGCAGTAAACGAGCTGCATACCATTCAGGACATGCTGCGCTGGTCGGTCAGCCGCTTTAGCGCCGCCAACATCTGGTATGGGCACGGCACCGACAATCCATGGGATGAAGCCGTTCAGCTGGTTCTGCCAAGTCTGTACCTGCCGCTGGATATTCCTGAAGACATGCGCACCGCGCGTCTGACCCCAAGCGAGCGTCACCGCATCGTCGAACGCGTGATTCGCCGCGTCAACGAACGTATTCCGGTTGCCTACCTGACCAATAAAGCCTGGTTCTGCGGCCACGAGTTCTACGTGGACGAACGTGTACTGGTGCCGCGCTCGCCGATTGGAGAGCTGATTAACAACCGCTTTGCCGGGATGATCGACCACGAGCCGCAGCACATTCTGGATATGTGCACCGGCAGCGGCTGCATCGGGATTGCCTGCGCCTATGAATTCCCGAATGCGGAAGTGGATATTGTTGATATTTCCCCTGACGCTATCGCCGTGGCCGAGCAGAACATTGCCGAGCACGGCCTGGACCACAACGTCACGCCGATTCGCTCTGACCTGTTCCGCGACCTGCCTAAAGTGCAGTACGACGTGATTGTGACGAACCCGCCGTATGTTGATGAAGAAGACATGGCGGATCTGCCGGGCGAATACCACTTCGAACCTGAGCTGGGCCTGGCGGCCGGCAGCGATGGTCTGAAGCTGGCTCGTCGTATTCTTGGCTGCGCGCCGGATTACCTGGCCGACGGCGGGATCCTGATTTGTGAAGTGGGGAACAGCATGGTACACCTGATGGAGCAGTACCCGGAGGTGCCGTTCACCTGGCTTGAGTTCGACAACGGCGGCGACGGCGTATTTATGCTGACTAAAGCGCAGCTGATTGACGCTCGCGAGTATTTCAGTATCTACAAAGATTAATTGCCGAACGTAGACGAGCCTTCGGGCTCGTTTTACTTCCCGCGCACAACACAATAACTAGAACGGTGATTAAGGAGCCGTGATGGCTGGTAACAGTATTGGACAGGTTTTTCGCGTAACGACATTTGGTGAATCTCACGGCATCGCGCTGGGCTGCATTGTTGACGGCGTCCCGCCGGGCATCCCGCTGACGGAGGCCGACCTGCAGCACGATCTCGATCGCCGCCGTCCGGGCACCTCGCGCTACACCACTCAACGCCGTGAGCCTGACCAGGTCAAAATTCTCTCCGGCGTGTTTGAAGGCGTGACGACCGGCACGAGCATTGGCCTGCTGATTGAAAATACCGATCAGCGTTCCCAGGATTACAGCGCCATCAAAGACGTGTTCCGTCCGGGACACGCGGATTACACCTACGAACAAAAATACGGCCTGCGCGACTACCGCGGCGGCGGCCGTTCTTCTGCCCGTGAAACCGCCATGCGCGTTGCAGCGGGCGCCATTGCCAAGAAATACCTTGAGCAGAAATTCGGCATTAAAATTCGCGGCTGCCTGACGCAGATGGGCGATATTCCGCTGGAAATCAAAGACTGGGATCAGGTTGAGCAGAACCCGTTCTTCTGCCCGGATCCGGATAAAATCGACGCGCTGGACGAGCTGATGCGAGGCCTGAAAAAAGAGGGCGACTCCATCGGCGCGAAAGTGACCGTTGTGGCTGACAACGTGCCGCCGGGCCTCGGTGAGCCGGTCTTTGACCGCCTGGACGCAGACATTGCCCACGCGCTGATGAGTATCAACGCGGTGAAAGGCGTGGAAATTGGCGAAGGCTTCGGCGTGGTGAACCTGCGCGGCAGCCAGAACCGGGATGAAATCACCCAGCAAGGCTTCCAGAGCAACCACGCGGGCGGCATTCTGGGCGGCATCAGCAGCGGTCAGCAGATCGTGGCTAACATGGCCCTGAAACCAACTTCCAGCATTACCGTGCCGGGCAAAACCATTAATCGCGAAGGCGAAGAAGTGGAGATGATCACCCGCGGGCGTCACGATCCTTGCGTGGGGATCCGCGCTGTGCCGATCGCAGAAGCAATGCTGGCTATCGTGCTGATGGATCACCTGCTGCGCCAGCGCGCTCAGAACGCTGACGTTTCTTCCCCGCTGCCTCGCTGGTAAGACGATGAACAAACTCCTGATCGGGATGCTGGCGCTGGCCGCCAGCGCCCAGGCTCTAGCGGCGACGCCGTGGCAAAAAATCGACCACCCGATTGCCGGTAGCGCGCAGTCTATTGGCGCGTTTTCCAACGGCTGCATCGTCGGGGCTCACGCGTTGCCGCTTGAGGACGCCCGCTACCAGGTGATGCGCCCGGATCAGCGTCGCTACTTTGGTCATCCCGATCTGGTGATGTTTATTCAGCGCCTGAGTAATCAGGTCAATCAGCTCGGCCTGGGGACAGTGTTGATTGGTGACATGGGCATGGCGGCAGGCGGGCGTTTTAGCTCCGGCCACGCCAGCCATCAGACCGGGCTTGATGTCGACATTTTCCTGCAACTGCCAAAAACTCGCTGGACGTCGGCGCAATTGCTGCGCCCTCAGGCTTTGGATTTGGTTGCTGCCGACGGCAAGCGCGTGGTGCCTTCGCTGTGGAAACCGGAAATCGACAGCCTGATTAAGCTCGCGGCTAAAGATAACGAGGTGACGCGCATCTTCGTGAACCCGGCTATTAAGCAGCGACTTTGCGAAGATGCGGGCGCTGACCGCGACTGGCTGCGTAAGGTGCGCCCGTGGTTTGCCCACCGCGCCCACATGCACGTTCGCCTGCGCTGCCCGGCTAACAGCCTTGAGTGTGAGGATCAGCCTCTGCCTCCTCCGGGAGACGGCTGCGGGGCCGAGCTGCAAAGCTGGTTCGCGCCGCCTGCACCGGGCAGCACGCCGCCGAAAAAGACAACGCCACCGCCGCTACCCGCCTCCTGTCAGGCATTACTGGATGAGCACGCTCTGTAAATGGAATGGTTTATGGTTTCCCCGCTGCTGCTGGTGGCGCTGTTTTTTGTCGCCATGCTGGCCGGGTTTATTGATGCCCTTGCGGGCGGCGGCGGGTTACTGACGGTCCCTGCTTTGCTGGCGGTAGGCATGTCTCCGGCTCAGGCCCTGGCAACCAACAAGCTACAGGCCTGCGGCGGCTCGGTTTCAGCCTCTCTCTATTTCATTCGCCGCAAGGTGGTCAGCCTTGCCGATCAGAAGCTCAATATTCTGATGACCTTTATCGGCTCTACCTGCGGCGCATTGCTGGTGCAGCACGTGAAGTCCGATATTTTGCGCCAGATCCTGCCGCTGCTGATTATCGGCATCGGGCTCTATTTCCTGCTGATGCCAAAGCTCGGGGAAGAAGACCGGCAGCGCCGCCTGCACGGTTTGCCGTTCGCGTTAATTGCCGGGGGCTGCGTCGGTTTTTATGATGGCTTCTTTGGCCCCGGCGCCGGGTCGTTTTACGCGCTGGCCTTTGTGACGCTTTGCGGCTTCAACCTCGCCAAATCCACCGCCCACGCGAAAGTCCTGAACGCCACCTCCAATCTTGGCGGGCTGCTGCTGTTTATCATCGGCGGCAAGGTGATTTGGGGCACCGGCTTTGTGATGATGGCCGGGCAATTTTTAGGGGCGAGGGCGGGTTCGCGCCTCGTCTTAAGTAAAGGGCAGCAGCTGATTCGCCCAATGATTGTCGTTGTTTCGGCGGTAATGAGCGCCAAGCTGCTGTATGACAGCCACGGACCGGAAATTCTCCATTGGTTAGGGATAGCCTGAAATGAATGATGTCACTATGAGCAAACAACACCATTACCAGGAACTGATTGACGTGTTCGATAGCTGCTTCCTGGCAGAGTTTAATACCCGCTTGATCAAGGGCGATGACGAGCCTATTTATCTGCCTGCGGATGACGAATTGCCGTATAACCGCATCGTCTTCGCGCACGGCTATTACGCCAGCGGAATGCATGAGATTTCCCACTGGTGCGTGGCGGGCGCAGAGCGCCGCAAGCTGGTGGACTTCGGTTACTGGTATTGCCCGGACGGGCGAGACGCCGAAACCCAGGGCAAGTTCGAAGATGTGGAAGTGAAGCCGCAGGCGCTGGAGTGGATGCTCAGCACCGCCGCGGGCTTCCCGTTTAACGTCAGCTGCGACAACCTGAGCGGCGATTTTGAGCCTGACCGCATTGCGTTTCAGCGCCGGGTTCATGCCCAGGTTATGACTTATCTGAAAGACGGGATCCCCGAGCGCCCGGCTCGTTTGATTGACGCGTTAAGGGCGTATTATGGCACCCCTGCGCTCGAAGCCGGGCAGTTTGCCTGGCCAGAAGACCTAAACTAAAAATCACCTGTATGAAGAGGATGTATGATGATCGCGGAATTTGAGTCACGTATTTTGGCGTTGATTGATGAGATGGTGGAGCACGCCAGTGACGACGACCTGTTTGCCAGCGGTTATTTGCGTGGGCACCTGACTCTGGCGGTAGCCGAACTGGAAAACGGCGACGACCATACGCCAGACGCGCTGCATGTGGTGGTGAGCGATAGCCTGCAAAAGGCGATTCAGGCCGGTGAGCTTTCCCCGCGCGACCAGGCGCTGGTGTTGGGCATGTGGGAAACGCTTTTCGAGAAGGCGAAGTTTTAACCCTCACCCTAACCCTCTCCCTAAAAGGGAGAGGGGATAAAAGCGTTACAGAGAAGCTGATGAAGGGAAGATCACTTCACCGCTTTTCCTTTCAATAGCTTCCTTACCCAAAGCCGATTCGGGTTTAGCGCCGCGAGCGTGACTGCATCCAGCGGAATAGGCTCTTCACTCATCTGCGCTGCCAGAATCTCAGAAGCCAGCGGCGCGCTACACAGCCCGCGTGAGCCCAATGCACCCAGCATATAAAGATTGTCGTAAACCGGTGCAGGCTCTGCGTTTGCACGATCCTCGGCCAGCCCGATATATTGCTCAAGCGTGGCGTCATAATCTGGCACACTGCCCACCATTGGAAGGTGGTCGCGTGAAGCGCAGCGCACGCCGCAGCGGGCTTCGTTGGCTGAAACGTCCACTTCTTTTGCCCATTCTGCATTCGGCAGACAGTCGAGCAGGCGCTGGCGATTATGCTGCTGATCTTCTGCATTCCAGGTCATTTCATCCCGGCCACGGTGATAGCTGGCGCCAATACAATGCTGCTGGTTGTGCGGGTTGACCGGCGTCAGATAGCCGTCGTAGCACAGCACCTGGCGGAGCTGGCTTAATCCCGGCGTGGTAGGAATATGGCTGACCTGGCCGCCGACTGAATAAACAGGCAGGTTCTGAGTTTGAGAAAACCGACTTATTTGATGTCCGTTGGCCAGCACGACGGCGGCATGCTGGGCGGTCTCTTGCTGAGCAAAATCTATCTTCCAGCCGCCTTTCGCGGCCGTTAAGTCGGTCACCCGGTATCCAAAATGAATCTTCAACCCTTGCTGTTCGGCTAGCGCAAGAGCGCCGGCGGTAAGCTGTGCCGGGTAGAGCCAGCCGCCCAGCGGATAGCTGATGCCACCGCACTGCGTGTCCACGCCACAGGCTTCCGCCACAGTATCAGCATCCACCGCCTTCGCCAGTAAGTCTGGCAGGTTCAGACCGAGCATCTGTTCGATTTTATGGGCACTTTTTTCATCCCAGGCGAGCTGGGTTACGCCGCACCAGGCATGATCAAAAGTTACCGGAAGGGCATCGTACAGTCGGCGCGCGAAGGTGAATGCCGCCGGGAAAAAGGTGGTTAGCGCCGCATCATGCGCGGTTAGCAGCGGGTAAAGTGCGCCCTGACGGTTGCCGGATGCGCCCTGGGCTGGGGCTTCATCCTCGCAATACAGGGTGACCTTCCAGCCTCGACGCAGCAGCGCCAGGGCGAGCAGGGCGCTGGCAATGCCGCCGCCAATAATCGCGGTTTCACGTTCACTTGTGCCAGGGCGAGCGTACCAGGGTGCGCGGGCAGGAGTATCCACGGGCTGTTGTAGAGATCCAACTAGCATTTCGCGTTTGCGGCCAAACCCTTTGCTGCGTGTCACGGTGAAGCCCGCTTCAATTAAGCCACGGCGTACAAAGCCTGCGGAAGTAAAGGTCGCCAGCGTGCCCCCAGGGCGAGCCATGCGAACCATGGCCTGGAAGAGCTGCTGTGTCCACATATCCGGGTTTTTGGAGGGCGCGAAGCCATCCAGGAACCAGGCATCGACCTGCTGATTAAGGGTGTCATCTAACTGAGATATCAGCTCGTTAATATCGCCAAACCACAGGTCAAGCGTGATGCGGCCATTGTCCAGCAGCAGGCGGTGGCAGCCGGGAATCGGCAGCGGCCATTGTTGCTGAAGCTCGGTGGCGAAGCGACTGAGCTCTGGCCAGTGCTGATGGGCCAGCGCCAGATCGGCGGCGGTCAGGGGAAATTTTTCAAAACTGATAAAATGCAGCCGTTTTAAGCAGGCATCTTCACGTTTCACACAAAATTCATCGAACGCCTGCCATAAAGTCAAAAAGTTAAGGCCGGTACCAAACCCACTTTCTGCGACCACAAAAAGCGGTCTTTCGTGGGTTGCAAAGCGTTCAGGGAGATGGTTTCCGCCGAGGAAGACGTATCGCGTCTCTTCCAGTCCGTTATCGTTAGAGAAGTAAACGTCGTCAAAATCTCGGGATACAGGTGTACCTTCTTCGTTAAAACCGAGGTTGGCGGATTGTATAGGGGAATGTTTCACGTAAGTTGCTCGTCTGACAGGCAGTGGCACGATCATAACGGCGTGAGCGGAGCGGCGCAAATTTCCGCACAATTTGGCTGATCGGACTTGTTCGGCTTACAACTGTACGCTATTGTGCGACACGAAATCCTACATAGTGCAGTGAACGAGGTATTTGAATGAAACGTGCAGTGATTACTGGCCTGGGCATTGTTTCCAGCATTGGTAATAACCAGCAGGAAGTCCTGGCATCTCTGCGAGAAGGACGCTCAGGGATCACTTTCTCGGAAGAGTTTAAAGACGCGGGAATGCGTAGCCACATCTGGGGTAACGTCAAGCTGGATACCACTGGTTTGATTGACCGTAAAGTGGTTCGTTTCATGAACGATGCCTCTATCTATGCCTATCTCTCCATGCGTGAAGCGATTGCCGATGCGGGCCTGAGCGAAGAGGTTTACCAGAACAACCCACGCGTTGGTCTGATTGCCGGTTCCGGCGGCTCTTCTAAAGCGCAGGTCTTTGGTGCTGACGCCATGCGTAGCCCGCGCGGCCTGAAAGCCGTGGGTCCTTACGTGGTGACTAAAGCCATGGGCTCTGCGGTTTCCGCTTGCCTGGCAACGCCGTTCAAAATTCATGGGGTGAACTACTCCATCAGCTCCGCCTGTGCAACTTCCGCCCACTGTATCGGTAACGCGGTAGAGCAGATTCAGCTCGGTAAACAAGACATCGTCTTTGCCGGCGGCGGCGAAGAACTGGGCTGGGAAATGGCGTGTGAGTTTGATGCGATGGGCGCGCTGTCCACCAAGTACAACGAAACGCCAGAAAAAGCTTCCCGTACCTATGACGCGCACCGCGACGGCTTCGTCATTGCAGGCGGCGGCGGTATGGTTGTGGTTGAAGAACTGGAGCACGCTCTGGCTCGTGGCGCACACATTTATGCTGAAATCGTTGGCTACGGCGCAACGTCTGACGGCGCGGACATGGTTGCCCCGTCCGGTGAAGGCGCGGTGCGCTGCATGAAGATGGCGATGCACGGCGTTGATACCCCAATCGACTACCTGAACTCCCACGGTACTTCTACTCCGGTAGGCGACGTGAAAGAGCTGGGTGCGATTCGTGAAGTGTTCGCCGATCGCAGCCCGGCGATCTCTGCGACTAAAGCCATGACCGGCCACTCTCTGGGCGCCGCGGGCGTACAGGAAGCCATCTATTCTCTGCTGATGCTTGAACACGGCTTCATCGCGCCAAGCATTAACGTGGAAGAGCTGGACGAACAGGCTGCTGGCCTGAACATCGTCACTAAAGCGACGGATGCAGCGCTGACCACCGTGATGTCCAACAGCTTCGGCTTCGGCGGCACTAACGCCACGCTGGTGATGCGTAAGCTGAACGCTTAATCGCCATAATCATTCGGAATGGGGCACCTGCGGGGGCCCCATTTTTTTGCCCATTGTTCAGCATTGACAGTCGGTTAACCGAAAGGCACTATGCATTCCCCTCCATTATCATTATTGATAATGCGTAAGCGTTTAACGTTAACCAACGCACCCTGCCATCTGAACACTCAGAGGAAAGGGCGCGGGGTAACTTGCGCCTTGCTCTGAATTTATGGAGTAAGCAGTATGTCTGCAGTACCTGATTCCACTCTTAAAACGTCGAAATCGGCAAATACATCGCTTTTCAGAATTACCTTTGCGGTCTTTCTTACCTATATGACGGTGGGCCTGCCGCTGCCCGTTATCCCGCTTTTTGTTCACCAGCAGTTGGGCTACGGCAACATGATGGTTGGCGTGGCGGTGGGCATTCAGTTTCTCGCCACCGTATTGACCCGGGGTTACGCGGGGCGACTCGCCGACCAGATGGGCGCTAAACGCTCCGTCCTGCAAGGGATGTTTGCCTGCGGACTGGCGGGCGCTGCCTACCTGCTCGCTGCGCTATTGCCGGTAGAGCCAGCGGTGAAGTTTGCCTTGCTGATCGTTGGGCGGCTGATTCTTGGTTTTGGCGAAAGCCAGCTGCTGACCGGCAACCTGACCTGGGGGTTGGGGCTGGTTGGCCCGGGGCGTTCGGGTAAGGTGATGTCCTGGAATGGGATGGCGATTTATGGCGCGCTGGCTGCCGGTGCACCGCTGGGGCTGATGCTTAACAGCCAGTGGGGTTTTGTGGCGCTGGGCGTGACAACCATTGCTTTGCCGCTGATTGGGCTGCTGTTTAACGGCACCGTGAAACCTGTTCCGGCCCATAAAGGCGAGCGGCCTTCGTTATTGACCGTGATCGGACTTATCTGGCAGCCGGGGCTGGGTCTCGCGCTGCAGGGCGTCGGCTTTGCGGTTATCGGCACCTTTGTTTCGCTCTATTTTGCCGCAAACGGCTGGGCCCATGCAGGCTTCACGTTGACGGCTTTTGGCGGCGCTTTTGTACTGGTGCGCGTGCTGTTTGGCTGGATGCCCGATCGCTACGGCGGCGTGCGCGTGGCGCTGTTTTCCCTTGCGGTTGAAACCGTGGGCTTGCTGCTGCTCTGGCACGCACCAGGAGCCTGGACCGCGCTGCTGGGTGCGGCGCTGACCGGCTGCGGTTGTTCGCTTATATTCCCCGCGCTTGGCGTTGAAGTGGTTAAGCGTGTTCCGCCTCAGGTGCGCGGCACGGCGCTGGGCGGCTATGCTGCATTCCAGGATATTTCATACGGTGTCACCGGGCCGCTGACCGGAATTCTGGCAACGTCTATGGGCTATTCGTCGGTGTTTATGGCCGGGGCCGTTTCTGCGGTGCTGGGGATTGCCGTGACGCTGGTGGCGTTCAGGAAGTAGGTTTGCTTGTTGCCCGTTTTTTCCCTCTCCTTTTGGGAGAGGGTTGGGGTGAGGAACTAGATCACCAGCCAGAGCAAAATCACCACCACGACCAGCGCGATCAACGCCAGACCAGGCCTCGCGCTCAGCGCCTTTATCGGCTCGATAATTGCGCTAAACATCGGGTTGTAGATCGGCTGAATATCACGCACTTCAATCGTAGTTGGCTGTCGCTCGGCGCGTTTTAAAAACACCTGATTGAGAATGTCCTGTACCTGCGCGGTCGTCAGTATCGTTTGCGGCGTGGCCTGGAAGCGCTGCTGGCTGTAATCCACCATCTCTTTCCACTCCTGCGGCTCAAGCGGCTGCTTTAGGGCCGCCTGCACGCTGTGCAAAGTAGGCGCAGACTGCTGGCTCAGCGTTTGCCTTGCCTGGAGCCAGGTTGTCAACAAAGCAAAGTGCTTAGCCGGAATGAGTTCACCGGTTTTCACGCCGGACAGCTCCAGCATTGACTGCCAGATTTGTTTGCCGGACTCGCCCGTTGCCGCGGCGAGTTTGGTGACAAGCTGGTTCAGGCTGTTGTGCTCGGCGGGGAGCAGCGGGCGGTCGGTGGCCGGGCGCTGCTGCGGCTGAGGGATGGCGAGCTGGTTGTTTTGCAGCAGCGTCAGCACGGTTTTGAGCTGGTCCGGCGTGAGCTGGCTCAGCGCCGTCTGGCCAAACTGCTGGCGGATAAAGTCGCTCACCGCCTGGCGGTTATTGCCCTGGGGCAGCAAATCGCTCAGTTGCTGAATGATCTGACGCGTTGCCAGCGTGGTTTGCGCACTGGTCAGGCGCTGATTCAGGTTTTGCTCAGCGGCGGGGAAATGCCGAGACAGCAGCGGCGTCTCGCTTTTGAGTCCCAGATCGTGCTTAAGGCCCGCCCACACTTCAGCGCTCTGCTGTTGGCTAAGCGCAATGATCCGGGTGATCAGGCGCTCCAGCACGGTACGTTGCTGGGTGGAAAGCGGCTGTTCGCCGGCGGCAGACGGTGCGGAGGGAGGTTCCCCCGGAGGACGCGGCGTGGCGCCCTGAATGGGTTGCATTATTAAATGATCCTTAAGTGCGACAAAACATTCGCAAGTAGTTCGTTATGCCCGGACGTCAGATTATGGCACACTATCCGGCCTTATCTCGACGATTAACAGACAGGTACTCAGGTGAAAATCCTCGTTGATGAAAATATGCCCTATGCCCGCGAACTTTTCAGCCGCCTGGGCGAGGTGACTGCCGTGCCGGGACGTCCGATTCCGGTGGATGCGTTAACGGATGCTGACGCGTTAATGGTTCGTTCGGTCACCAAAGTGAATGCCGAACTGCTGGACGGTAAAGGGATCAAATTTGTCGGGACGGCCACGGCCGGAACCGATCACGTTGATGAAGCGTATTTGCAAAGTGCCGGGGTGGCTTTCTCTGCCGCTCCTGGATGCAACGCGATTGCCGTGGTTGAGTATGTGTTCTCCTCCTTATTGATGCTGGCCGAACGTGATGGTTTTGAGCTGAAAAACCGGACAGTCGGCATCGTCGGCGTGGGTAACGTTGGTTCCCGTCTTCAGGCGCGCCTGGAAGCCTGGGGCGTGCGCACCTTACTGTGCGACCCGCCGCGAGCCGATCGCGGTGATGAAGGCGATTTCGTTTCGCTGGAAACGCTGGTGCAGGAAGCCGACGTCATCACCTTCCATACGCCACTGTTTAAATCCGGCGAGTATAAAACGCTGCATCTGGCGGACGAGGCGCTGATTAGCCGCCTGAAGCCTGGCGCTATTCTGATTAATGCCTGTCGTGGCCCGGTAGTGGACAACAACGCATTGCTGAAATGCTTAAAAGCAGGGCAGAATCTCAGCGTTGTGCTGGACGTCTGGGAGCCGGAGCCGGATCTCAACGTCGAGTTGCTCGACAAGGTCGATATTGGCACGGCGCACATTGCGGGCTATACGCTTGAAGGTAAGGCTCGCGGTACTACTCAGGTCTTTGAAGCCTTTAGCGATTTTATCGGCCAGTCTCAGACAGTGGCGCTGGATTCACTTCTGCCTGCGCCGGAGTTTGGCCGCATCACGCTGGCAGGCCCGCTCGATCAGCCCACGCTCAAAAGACTGGTG
Source organism: Enterobacter sp. TMH.L2 (assembly GCF_050847315.1). Taxonomy (NCBI): domain Bacteria; kingdom Pseudomonadati; phylum Pseudomonadota; class Gammaproteobacteria; order Enterobacterales; family Enterobacteriaceae; genus Enterobacter; species Enterobacter sp. TMH.L2. Next base: position 1,363,826 of record NZ_CP193791.1, read on the forward strand.
CATCTGGTGTATGATGTGCGCCGCGACGACGCGCCGCTGCGGAAGGTAGCCGGTCAGCCTGGTGAATTCGACAAGCTGCGTAAGAACTATCTGGAGCGCCGCGAGTGGTCATCGCTGTATGTGCAGTGTGACGATGTCGACGCGGCAGACATGCTGCAAAAACTTGGCTTTAGCGCGGCACATCACCCGCTTCGCTGAGCAATATCTTCTGGCTCCCTGGGGCGACGTCCTGGGGAGCATCTGTTCTATTTTCTGGAGTAAACCAACATGTCCGAAGGCTGGAATATTGCCATTTTAGGCGCCACCGGTGCCGTAGGCTCAGCTTTGCTTGAACTGCTTGCTGAACGTCAGTTCCCGGTTGGTGAATTGTACGCCCTGGCGCGCGGCGAGAGCGCCGGTGAAAATCTGCGTTATGAAGGCAAAACTATCCTGGTGCAGGACGCGGCAGAGTTTGACTGGACGCAGGCTCAGCTGGCGTTCTTCGTGGCGGGCGTTGAAGCCTCCGCTCGCTATGTGGAAGAAGCGACCAACGCGGGCTGTCTGGTGATTGACTCAAGCGGTCTTTTCTCGCTGGAGCCGGACGTGCCGCTGGTTGTGCCGGATGTGAACCCGTTCGTGCTGAGCGATTACCGTAACCGTAATCTGGTGGCAGTGGCGGACAGCCTGACCAGCCAACTGCTGAGCGCTTTGAAACCGTTGATTGAGCAGGGTGGCCTGTCACGCATTCAGGTGACCAGCCTGCTGTCTGCTTCTGCGCACGGCAAAGTGGCCGTAGACGCGCTGGCCGGGCAAAGCGCCCGTCTGCTGAACGGCATTCCTATTGATGAAGAAGACCTGTTTGGCCGCCAGCTGGCGTTCAACATGCTGCCGCTGGTGCCGGACGCCGAAGGCAGCGTGCGGGAAGAGCGTCGCCTGGTGAATGAAGTGCGTAAAGTGCTGCAGGACGATGGCTTAATGATCTCCGCCAGCCTTGTGCAGTCGCCGGTGTTCTATGGCCATGCCCAAATCGTCAACTTTGAAGCGCTGCGCCCGCTGGCGGCAGAAGAAGCCCGCGATGCGTTTGCTCAGGCAGAAGATATTGAGCTGTCTGAAGAGGGAGAATTCCCGACTCAGGTGGCGGATGCGTCCGGTAGCGGCCATCTTTCTATTGGCTGCGTACACAACGATTACGGTATGCCGGAGCAAATCCAGTTCTGGTCAGTCGCCGATAACGTTCGCTTTGGAGGCGCGCTGATGGCGATAAAAACCGCTGAGAAACTGGTGCAGGAGTATATGTACTGATGTCCGAAGTGCTAAGCGAAATTCCGCTTCATAAAATCGCGCTCGGCATTGAGTACGACGGCAGTAAATATTACGGCTGGCAGCGCCAAAACGAAGTGCGCAGCGTGCAGGAAAAGCTGGAAAAAGCGCTGTCTCAGGTGGCCAATGAGCCGATTAACGTGTTTTGCGCAGGGCGTACCGATGCGGGCGTTCACGCCACGGGCCAGGTGGTGCATTTTGAAACCAGCGCGGTGCGCAAAGATGCGGCCTGGACGATGGGCGTCAATACGAATTTGCCTGGTGACATCGCCGTGCGCTGGGTAAAAGATGTGCCGTCTGAGTTCCACGCCCGCTTTAGCGCCACGGCTCGCCGCTATCGCTACGTGATTTATAATCACCGCCTGCGTCCGGCCATTCTGCAGCAGGGCGTAACCCATTTTCATCTGCCTCTGGATGCGGATAAAATGCACCGCGCCGCGCAGAGCCTGCTGGGGGAAAATGACTTTACCTCGTTCCGTGCGGTGCAGTGCCAGTCCCGCACCCCGTGGCGCAATATGATGCACATCACGGTAAACCGCTACGGCGCTTACATCGTGGTGGACATTAAGGCCAACGCTTTTGTGCACCACATGGTGCGCAACATCGTCGGTAGCCTGATGGAAGTCGGCTGCGGTAACCAGGCTGAAACCTGGATGGCCGATCTGCTGGCAATGAAGGACCGCACTAAGGCCGCTGCCACCGCGAAGGCGGAAGGGCTGTACCTGGTGTCGGTGGATTACCCCGACCACTTTGCGCTGCCGCGTCTGCCGATGGGGCCGCTTTTTTTAGCCGATTGATTGCTGCTTAAGAAAGGATACTTTGATGGATTTCATCCGTTTTATCATCGACTTCATTTTGCATATCGACGTGCATCTGGCCGAGCTAGTGGCACAATACGGTGTCTGGGTTTACGCTATTCTGTTCCTGATTTTGTTCTGCGAAACCGGGCTGGTAGTTACGCCGTTTTTACCGGGTGATTCACTGCTGTTTGTGGCGGGCGCGCTGGCGTCGCTGGAAACCAACGACCTGAACGTGCATTACATGGTCATTTTGATGGTGATTGCCGCCATCATCGGCGATGCGGTGAACTACACTATCGGGCGGCTGTTTGGTGAGAAGTTGTTCAGTAATCCGAATTCAAAAATCTTCCGCCGCAGTTATCTCGATAAAACTCACGCTTTTTACGAGCGTCACGGCGGAAAAACGATTATCCTCGCGCGCTTCGTGCCGATTGTGCGAACCTTCGCACCGTTTGTCGCCGGGATGGGGCACATGTCCTATCGCCATTTTGCGTTCTATAACGTCGTCGGCGCACTGCTGTGGGTCTTGCTGTTCACCTACGCGGGCTACCTGTTCGGTAACCTGCCGGTGGTACAGGAAAACCTGAAGCTGCTGATTGTGGCAATTATCGTGGTGTCGATTTTGCCTGGCGTGGTGGAAGTTATCCGCCACAAACGCGCGGCGTCGCGGCAGTCAAAATAATACGTGGCAGCGGTTCGACCACTTTTTTATCCAAAGTAGCGGGCCGTTGTGTTTTAATGAGCACCATTTATGGTCTGGGGCAGGGAAAACTGCCGCAGAAAAGCTGGTATCGACCAGGTTCAAGCAGAAAGGTCATCAATGAGCTGGATTGAACGAATTCTCAATAAGAGCAATATTACTCCCACCCGCAAGGCGAGCATCCCTGAAGGGGTGTGGACCAAGTGCGACAGCTGCGGCCAGGTCCTGTACCGCGCCGAGCTGGAACGCAATCTTGGTGTCTGCCCTAAGTGCGATCACCACATGCGTATGTCGGCCCGCGATCGCCTGCATAGCCTGTTAGATGAAGGCACAATGGTGGAATTGGGGAGCGAGCTTGAGCCAAAAGATTTGCTGAAGTTCCGTGACTCCAAGAAGTACAAAGATCGTCTGGTTAGCGCGCAGAAAGAGACCGGCGAGAAAGACGCGCTGGTTGTCATGAAAGGCACCCTGCACGGTATGCCTGTTGTGGCTGCGGCCTTCGAGTTCGCCTTTATGGGCGGCTCAATGGGCTCCGTAGTTGGCGCGCGTTTTGTTCGTGCCGTTGAGCAGGCGCTGGAAGACAACTGCCCGATGGTGTGCTTCTCCGCTTCCGGCGGGGCGCGTATGCAGGAAGCGCTGATGTCGCTGATGCAGATGGCGAAAACCAGCGCTGCGCTGGCAAAAATGCAGGAACGCGGTCTGCCGTACATCTCCGTGCTGACTGACCCAACCATGGGCGGCGTTTCCGCAAGCTTCGCGATGCTGGGTGACCTGAACATTGCCGAGCCGAAAGCGCTGATTGGCTTTGCCGGTCCACGCGTTATCGAGCAGACCGTTCGTGAAAAACTGCCGCCGGGCTTCCAGCGCAGTGAGTTCCTGATCGAAAAAGGCGCTATCGACATGATCGTTCGTCGTCCGGAAATGCGCCTGAAACTGGCGAGCATCCTGGCGAAGTTCATGAATCTGCCAGCGCCAAACCCGGAAGCCCCGCGTGAGCCCATCGTGGTTCCGCCAGCACCGGAACAGGGTCAAGAGGCCTGATTCGCAACTAAGGGCAGGCCAGCAGGTTCTGCCCTTTTCTTTATGTGCATGTTAAGTGGGCATCATGGACAAAGACCTTATTCCTCAAGCCACGTCGCCCCTGGCCACGTGGCTTTGCTATCTTGAAAACCTTCATTCCACCACTATCGATATGGGCCTTGAGCGCATCAGCAACGTTGCGCGCAAGCTCGATGTGCTGAAACCTGCGCCAACGGTTTTTACCGTGGCCGGCACGAACGGGAAAGGCACCACCTGCCGTACGCTTGAAACCGCGCTGATGGCCGACGGCTATCGAGTAGGGGTTTATAGCTCTCCGCATCTGGTGCGTTACACCGAGCGCGTGCGTATTCAGGGTGAAGAGTTGCCTGAAGCCCTGCATACCGCCTCGTTTGCCGAAATTGAGGCCGCTCGCGGAGATATTTCCTTAACCTATTTTGAATACGGAACGCTCTCGGCCTTGCTATTGTTTAAGCAGCAGGCGGTAGACGTGGTGATTCTTGAGGTTGGCCTTGGCGGGCGTCTGGATGCCACCAATATTGTGGATTCCGATGTGGCTGTGGTCACCAGCATTGCGCTCGATCACACCGACTGGCTTGGCCCGGACCGTGAGAGCATTGGCCGTGAAAAAGCCGGCGTCTTCCGCAGAGATAACCCTGCGGTTGTGGGCGAGCCAGATATGCCGCAGACGATTGCCGATGTGGCGCAGGAGAAGGGCGCGCAATTACTGCGCCGCGGCGTTGACTGGGAATATGAAGTTAACGGCACAGGCTGGACGTTCCGGGACGCTAACGGCGAGCTTAAAGATCTGCCGCTGCCGCTGGTTCCACAGCCCAATGCCGCCACGGCGCTGGCCGCTTTACGTGCCAGCAAACTGAACGTGAGTGAAAACGCGATACGCTATGGCATCGAACATGCCACGCTGCCGGGGCGTTTCCAGATTGTGTCTCAGGCACCGCGCGTGATTCTTGATGTTGCCCATAACCCTCACGCGGCGGCTTATCTTGCGGGTCGCCTGGCGGCGCTACCAAAACAGGGTCGTGTGCTGGCGGTGATTGGCATGCTACACGATAAAGACATAGCCGGAACGCTTGCCTGTTTGTCGCCTCAGGTCGATAGCTGGTATTGTGCTCCGCTGGAAGGGCCACGAGGCGCAAGCGCAGAGCAGCTTATGGCCCATCTTGGTCACGGCAAAGCATTTGCAACCGTGGCGGACGCATGGCATGCCGCCATGGCGGAAGCAACGGCCGAAGATACCGTGCTGGTGTGTGGTTCGTTCCACACGGTGGCCCATGTAATGGAAGTACTGGACGCGGGGAGAGCAGGTGGCGAGTAAGTTTCAAAACCGATTAGTCGGAACCATTATTCTGGTCGCACTGGGCGTGATTGTGCTGCCGGGTCTGCTGGACGGGCAGAAAAAACATTATCAGGATGAGTTCGCGGCCATTCCTTTGGTGCCAAAACCTGGAGACAGCGACGAGCCCGATATGCTGCCTGCGGCTACTCAGGCTTTGCCAGCGCAGCCGCCGGAAGGCGCGGCGGAAGAGGTAAGGGCGGGCGCTTCCGTACCGCCGGGGTTGAACAGTGGGGCTATCCCGAATGAAGGCTCAGCGGGCGTTGACGAAGTGCCTGTCGCGCGCGAACAGCCTAAGCCGCAGCCTGTGCAGGAAAAACCAAAGCCTAAGCCGGTGGAAAAACCGCAGCCTAAACCTGCCGCTGATGATAACACTGGTCAGCAGCTTGCGATGGCCTCCGAACAGGCGTCGAAGGCGGAAAAAACTGCCGACAAAGCCCCGACCGGGCAAGCCTATGTGGTGCAGCTTGGCGCATTGAAAAATGCGGACAAAGTGAATGAAATTGTTGGTAAACTGCGCGGGGCCGGGTTCAAGGTTTACACCTCGCCGACCACGCCTGTGCAGGGGAAAATTACCCGTATTCTGGTCGGGCCGGATGCCTCGAAGGATAAGTTGAAGTCTTCGTTGGGCGAACTGAATTCCCTTTCTGGTCTGAACGGCGTGGTGATGAATTACTCGCCAAGGTAGTCGCCAGTGAGCCTCACCCCGGCCCTCTCCCTGGAAGGGAGAGGGGGAAAAATATCGCACCATACTGTTCCCTCGCCCCTTTGGGGAGAGGGTTAGGGTGAGGGGAAAAACGACGGCATAGCCTCGCTTCCCCCCGACGGAGTGAAGGCAAAACAGGCACTTTTTTAATGGCGTTGATGCTTTTTTCAACGCCATTATTTATTTACGCGGGGGAAGGAAATCCCTACGCAAACGTTTTCTTTTTCTGTTAGAATTCGCCCCGAACTGGACGTCAGGGCAATTTATCACGAGATTTTTTCATGATCTGGATAGATTACGCCATCATTGCGGTTATCGGTTTTTCTTGTCTGGTAAGCGTAATACGTGGGTTTGTGAAGGAAGCGTTATCGCTTGTGACCTGGGGATGTGCTTTCTTTGTCGCCAGTCATTACTACACTTATCTGTCAGTCTGGTTCACTGGCTTTGAAGACGAACTGGTACGTAATGGGATAGCTATCGCGGTGCTGTTTATCGCGACGCTGATTGTTGGTGCGATAGTCAATTATGTGATTAGCGCGCTGGTGCAAAAAACCGGCCTGTCGGGTACAGACAGGGTGTTGGGGATCTGCTTTGGCGCCTTGCGTGGCGTACTGATCGTCTCCGCCATTCTGTTCTTCCTGGATACCTTTACCGGTTTTTCGAAAAGCGATGACTGGCAAAAGTCGCAGCTTATCCCGCAATTCAGTTTCATCATCAGATGGTTCTTTGACTATCTGCAAAGCTCGTCAAGTTTCTTGCCCCGCTAATCGTAGTGGGGATGTGGCTTAATGAGGAAAAGACAACATGTGCGGTATTGTCGGTATCGCCGGTTTCATGCCGGTAAACCAGTCGATTTATGATGCGTTAACGGTGCTTCAGCACCGTGGCCAGGATGCCGCAGGCATCGTCACCATCGACGCGTTAAATTGCTTCCGTCTGCGTAAAGCGAATGGCCTGGTGAGCGATGTGTTTGAAGCCCGTCACATGCAGCGTCTGCAGGGGAATATGGGTATTGGCCACGTGCGTTACCCCACAGCCGGCAGTTCCAGCGCTTCTGAAGCTCAGCCTTTCTACGTCAACTCGCCTTACGGGATTACGCTGGCGCATAACGGTAATCTGACCAATGCCCACGAGCTGCGCAAAAAGCTGTTCGAAGAAAAGCGCCGCCACATTAACACCACTTCTGATTCTGAAATCCTGCTCAATATCTTTGCCAGCGAGCTGGATAACTTCCGTCATTATCCGCTGGAAGCAGACAACATTTTTGCTGCTATCGCCGCCACTAACCGCCAGATTCGCGGCGCTTACGCCTGCGTGGCGATGATTATCGGCCACGGCATGGTTGCCTTCCGCGACCCGAACGGCATCCGCCCGCTGGTGATCGGCAAACGCGATCTGGGCGATGGCCGCACCGAATACATGGTGGCCTCCGAGAGCGTGGCGCTGGACACTCTGGGCTTTGAATTCCTGCGTGATATCGCGCCGGGCGAAGCAGTTTACATTACCGAGAAAGGCCAGCTGTTCACCCGGCAGTGCGCCGACAACCCGGTCAGCAATCCTTGCCTGTTCGAGTACGTGTACTTTGCTCGCCCGGACTCCTTCATCGACAAGATCTCCGTCTACAGTGCGCGCGTTGAGATGGGGAAAAAGCTTGGCGAAAAAATTGCCCGTGAATGGGAAGACCTGGATATCGACGTGGTCATTCCGATTCCAGAAACCTCCTGCGACATCGCGCTGGAAATCGCCCGCATTCTTGAGAAGCCGTACCGCCAGGGGTTTGTGAAAAACCGCTACGTAGGCCGTACGTTTATTATGCCGGGCCAGCAGCTGCGCCGTAAATCCGTGCGCCGCAAGCTGAATGCCAACCGCGCTGAATTCCGCGACAAGAACGTGCTGCTGGTGGATGACTCCATCGTGCGTGGCACCACCTCTGAGCAGATTATCGAGATGGCGCGTGAAGCCGGTGCCAAAAAGGTTTACCTGGCATCCGCTGCACCGGAAATTCGCTTCCCTAACGTGTACGGCATTGATATGCCGAGCGCCAACGAGCTGATTGCTCACGGCCGCGAAGTGGATGAAATTCGCCAGATCATCGGCGCCGACGGCCTGATTTTCCAGGATCTGGACGATCTGATCGAAGCCGTACGCGTGGAAAACCCGGACATCACCCAGTTCGAATGCTCCGTCTTTAACGGCATCTACGTGACGAAAGACGTTGACCACAAATACCTGCAGTATCTCGAATCCTTGCGTAACGACGACTCCAAAGCACTGGCGCGTCAGAACGAAGTGGAAAACTTAGAGATGCACAACGAAGGCTAAGCTAAGCCGCCCTCGTTTACAGGCCCACGGTTTACCCCGTGGGCTTTTTTATGCCCGATGCACAGAGAGACAAATTGTGGTTGGTTTTTCATTCTATCATTCCATTACTTTATGGAATGATAGATGGAAGAGTGAATGTCAGACATTACGAGTCAAAATGCCTCCTGGGCCACGCTGCTTAGCGGCCATAACGGGCTGCGATCCCTGGCCCTTGCCGGCGGCGTGGCGCTGCATGCCATTAATATCTATATCGTCACCACGATTTTGCCGACCGTCATTCAGGAGATTGGCGGCCTGGCCTGGTATGCGTGGAACACCACGCTCTTTGTCGCCGCGTCGATTGTAGGCTCCGCCGTCTCTGCGAAGCTGATTGCGCGGCAGGGCGCGGCGATGGCCTACCTGTCGGCCCTGCTGCTGTTTTCCTGCGGGGCGGTAATCTGCGCGCTGGCACCCTCCATGCCGGTCATGCTCCTGGGGAGAGTGGTGCAGGGACTCGGAGGTGGTGTGCTGTTTGCGCTGAGCTACGCGCTGATCCGCGTCGCCTTTGAGGCTCCGCTTTGGTCCCGGGCTATGGCGCTGGTTTCCGGCATGTGGGGTATCGCAACCCTTTGTGGCCCGGCGATCGGCGGTGTTTTCGCGGAGATCGGCGAATGGCGCCTTGCGTTTTGGGCGTTGCTGCCGATAGCCGCCGTGCTTGCCCTGATTGTGATGGTGCAATTTAGAAGCATGTCGAAGCCTGAAGCCGGTGAGGCACGATTGCCCGTACTCACCATCTCGCTGTTGGTCCTGTCTGTGCTAGCCATTTCCCTCGCCGGGCTGGGCGGCTCTTTGGCCCTGAATATCTCCGGAATAGCCGTTGGTCTGGGGCTAGGGTGGCTCATCGCTCGCCTGGACAGCAGGCCGGACGCGGCAAAATTGCTGCCTCGCGGCGCTTATTCCCCGACGCGCGGTATTGGCCTGCTTTATGCGATGATGGCGCTGCTGGTCATTGGCCTGACGACGGAAATTTACGTGCCATACTTTCTGCAGCTCATCCATCTATTCAGCCCGTTGTCTGCCGGTTATTTGACGGCAATGATGGCCGGGGGCTGGACGCTGGCGGCGCTTTTTAGCGCTTCAGTCAGTTCAAAAATGTCGCAGCGGATAATCTGCGTCGGGCCGCTGGTGGTGCTTGTGTCGTTGGTCACGCTGTCCATTATTATGCCGACACCTTTTAACGGCCCGGCGGGCGTGGTTGCCTGCGGTACGGCGCTGGCGGGCGTTGGGTTCGGGATTGGTCTTGCCTGGCCTCATCTTTTAACGAAGGTATTTCAGGCGGCACCGCCCGGGGAAGAAACGCTGGCGTCCGCCTCCATTACTACCGTGCAGCTTTACGCGACGGCGCTCGCCGCCGCCCTGGCCGGGGTTATTACTAACGGGGCCGGCATCACTTCACCCGGAGGGGTTGAAGGGGCCAGCGCGGCCAGTATGGCGTTGTTTGGGGTCTTCGCTTTGGCGCCGGCCGGTGCGACGCTTTTAGCAATACGCCTGAGTCGGCAGGCCAGGTGATATCTGTCACTTTAGGGGCGGCAATGCTAACATCGGCGGCGTTTGGCGGATAACGGGCAGCGTGGATGAAAAAAGTGATGGGGAGCCCGCAGGGCCAACTAGAAATACTGGCAGGTCTTGCTCGCGCGATGGCGCATCCCCATCGTCTTGCCTTGCTGGAGGCCGTTTTTCAGCACGAAAGTTCAGTTGAGCAACTGGCAGAGACAACCGGCCTTTCCGTGACCAATACCTCCCAGCATTTACAGCAGCTCAGGCGGGCCGGGTTCGTACAGTCGCGGCGCGTCGGGAAGCAGGTTTTTTACCGCGAAGGCGAAGGGCCGGTGGCAAACGTGCTTTCTGCTCTGCACAATTTTAATACCTGGCAGCACAGCGAAATGCAGCGCGTTGCGACGGAGAGTCTCTACAACCCGCAGCGGCTGGAGGGGGTTTCCATTGAAGCGCTGCTGGCCAGGCTGGAGCAGGGCGCGTTGTTGCTGGATGTTCGCTCCGCGGAAGATTATTCCGCCGGCCATATTCCCGGTGCGCTGAATATTCCGCTGGAGAAGCTGGAGCAGCACCTGTCTGATTTACCTCGCGACAGGGATATTCTGGCCTACTGCGGCGGGCGTTTCTGCGTACTTTCCAGACAGGCAGTGGCGTTTCTGCGCCAGAAAGACTTTATGGTGCAGCGCGTGGATGATGGTTTTCCTGGCTGGCAGGCGGCCGGGTTGCGAGTTGAGTCGAAATGGTCATCCTGAAAGGGTGAGAAAAGGTGATGAATGAAACGACTGATTGTCGGTATTTCCGGCGCAAGCGGCGCCATTTACGGGGTGCGTTTACTGCAGATCCTCCAGCAGCTGCCGGAGGTGGAAAGCCACCTGGTGATGAGCAATGCGGCGCGCCAGACGCTGGCGCTGGAAACCGATTACTCGCTGCGTGATGTGCAGGCCCTGGCGGATGTTGTGCACGACTCACGGGATATCGCCTCCAGCATCTCCTCTGGTTCGTTTAAGACCATGGGGATGGCGGTGCTGCCGTGCTCGATTAAAACGCTGTCCGGCATCGTGCACAGCTATACGGACGGGCTGCTGACCCGTGCGGCGGACGTAGTGCTGAAAGAGCGTCGCCCGCTGGTGCTTTGCATTCGCGAAACGCCGTTGCACCTCGGGCACCTGCGCCTGATGACCCAGGCGTCCGAGCTGGGCGCGGTGATCATGCCGCCAGTGCCGGCTTTTTATCATCGCCCGCAAACGCTGCAGGATATTGTCGACCAGACGGTCAACCGGGTGCTGGATCAGTTTGACCTTGAGCTGCCCGAAGACCTGTTCGTTCGCTGGGGTGAACACAAGTAATGCACTGCTGCGGTGCATCACAAAATGATTGCCTCATTATGGGGCAATTCTGCAACGCCGATCGCTTTTAGAAGATTTAATCCTCGAAAACCGCCTTCCCCTCTAGTCCCGCTTCCCAGACCTGCTATCTTTCAAACTAGCGCGAAGTTGCAACGTTTTATTAACATAAATCAGCGGCTTTTTTCCACGCAGGGAAAAGTGGCATGAGAACTGCAACTCTCCGTATGCAAAGGCATTACCACACAACAAGACATCACAAATAAGAAAGCCAAACTTGAGGGTATCGTATGAAGAAGTCGGTTCTTGCACTGTCTTTACTGCTCGGCCTGTCCAGCGCAGCCAGCGTGTTTGCAGCGATTCCGCAAAACGTCCGCATTGGTACCGACGCGACCTACGCGCCATTCTCTTCGAAAGACGCGAAAGGCGATTTTGTTGGGTTTGATATCGATCTGGGTAACGAACTTTGCAAGCGCATTCAGACCAAATGTACCTGGGTTGGCAGCGACTTTGATTCCCTGATCCCGTCGCTGAAAGCGAAGAAAATTGACGCCATTATCTCGTCTCTGTCGATCACTGAAAAACGCCAGCAGGAGATCCTTTTCTCCAACAAGCTGTACGCGGCGGATTCCCGCCTGATCGCGGCCAAAGGTTCCCCGATTCAGCCGACGCTCGAATCGCTGAAAGGCAAGCACGTTGGGGTGCTGCAGGGCTCCATTCAGGAGACCTACGGCAACGCTGAATGGCGCCCGAAAGGCGTTGATGTGGTGGCCTACGCCAACCAGGATTTGATTTACTCTGACCTCGCTGCAGGGCGCCTGGATGCGGCATTCCAGGACGAAGTTGCCGGGAGCGAAGGCTTCCTGAAACAGCCTGCCGGGAAAGACTATGCCTTTGCCGGTCCGTCCGTGAAGGACAAAAAATACTTCGGCGATGGGACCGGGATCGGCCTGCGTAAAGATGACGTTGAGCTGAAGGCCGCGTTTGACAAAGTGCTGGCTGAAATGCGTAAAGACGGGACTTACGACAAACTGGCGAAAAAGTACTTCGACTTTAATGTTTACGGCGAATAAGTTTATCCCTTAGTCTGTAGCCCGGTTTTGAATATATTCTTAACCGGGCAGGATAACTATGCAGTGGTGCAGCCCCGTTCCGGCTGCACCGTTATGGTGCGAAAACGGTTTGTTCGCAACGTGTTGCGTAAGTTTTCCCTGTTTGTAGTGGGTGTGAGCCTTAAGTAACGGACAGTCTATTGAGGATAATTATGAAAAAGCTGGTTTTGTCTCTTTCTCTGGTGCTGGCGTTTTCCAGCGTGACCACAGCATTCGCTGCCATTCCGAAAACCCTGCGGATTGGCACGGACCCAACCTATGCGCCATTTGAATCCAAAAATGCTCAGGGCCAGCTGATCGGCTTTGATATCGATTTGGCGAAAGAACTCTGCAAGCGCATTAACACCCAATGTACCTTCGTTGAAAACCCATTGGATGCGCTGATCCCGTCGCTGAAAGCGAAGAAGATCGACGCCATCATGTCTTCGTTGTCCATCACCGAGAAACGCCAGCAGGAAATTGCGTTTACCGACAAGCTGTACGCGGCAGATTCTCGTCTGGTGGTGGCCAAGGGTTCCCCGATTCAGCCGACCCTTGAGTCGCTGAAAGGCAAGCGCGTCGGCGTGCTGCAGGGCACCACGCAGGAAACCTACGGCAATGAACACTGGGCGCCGAAAGGCATCGAAATTGTCTCCTATCAGGGACAGGATTCCATTTACGCCGACCTGGCTGCCGGACGTATTGACGCCGCCTTCCAGGATGAAGTCGCCGCCAGCGAAGGCTTCCTGAAGCAGCCGGTGGGCAAAAACTATCAGTTCGGTGGCCCGTCCATCAAAGACGACAAGCTGTTTGGCGTAGGCACCGGCATGGGCCTGCGTAAAGAAGATAACGAACTGCGTGAGGCGCTGAACAAGGCGTTCGCGGAGATGCGTAAAGACGGCACTTACGACAAGTTAGCGAAGCCGTACTTTGATTTTAATGTGTATGGTGAATAAGCCTTACCGGTGACAAAGGCCCCGCGTCAGACGGGGCCCAATAAGCAGCAAACACTGACGACAGGATACGCACCATGTTGTATGGCTTTTCCGAAGTAATTTTCAAAGGGGCTCTGGTTACGCTTGAGCTGGCGCTCGCCTCGGTTGTCCTTTCCGTGCTGATTGGGCTTGCCGGTGCTGGTGCAAAACTGTCCAAAAATCGCCCACTCGCTTTGCTGTTTGAAGGCTACACCACGCTGATTCGCGGTGTGCCTGATCTGGTGCTGATGCTGTTAATTTTCTACGGGCTGCAGATGCTGCTCAACAGCATTACAGATGCGCTGGGAATGGCGCAGTTTGATATCGACCCAATGATCGCCGGGATCATCACGCTCGGTTTTATCTACGGGGCTTATTTCACCGAAACCTTCCGTGGGGCCTATCTTGCCGTGCCGAAGGGCCATATTGAGGCGGCCACCGCCTTTGGCTTTACCGGGTCACAAACTTTCCGCCGTATTCTGTTCCCGGCCATGATGCGTTACGCGCTGCCGGGCATAGGTAACAACTGGCAGGTGATCCTCAAAGCCACCGCGCTGGTTTCTCTGCTTGGCCTGGAAGACGTGGTGAAAGCCACGCAGCTCGCCGGGAAAAGCACCTGGCAGCCGTTCTACTTCGCGATTGTCGCCGGGATTATCTACCTGGTCTTTACCACGGTTTCAAACGGAGTGCTGCTCTGGCTTGAACGCCGCTATTCCGTTGGCGTGAAGAGGGCCGAGCTATGATCGATATTATTCACGATTACTGGCAGTCGCTGCTGTGGACGGACGGTTACCGCTTTACGGGCGTCGCCATTACGCTGTGGCTATTGATTACGTCCGTGGTGATGGGCGGAATTCTGGCGCTGTTCCTCGCCATTGGGCGAGTGTCCAGCAACAAATTTATTTCGTTCCCCATCTGGCTCTTTACCTACGTATTCCGCGGTACGCCGCTCTACGTGCAGTTGCTGGTTTTCTATTCCGGGATGTACACGCTGGAGATAGTCAAAGGGACGGAGCTGCTGAACGCGTTCTTCCGCAGCGGCCTGAACTGTACCGTACTGGCGCTGACGCTCAACACCTGCGCCTACACCACGGAGATTTTCGCCGGTGCTATTCGCTCGGTTCCGCACGGTGATATTGAAGCGGCGCGCGCTTACGGCTTCTCAAAAGTGAAAATGTACCGCTGTATTATTCTGCCTTCCGCGCTGCGTATTGCGCTGCCGGCCTACAGCAACGAAGTGATCCTGATGCTGCACTCTACGGCGCTGGCGTTTACCGCCACGGTGCCGGATCTGCTCAAGATTGCCCGTGATATCAACTCCGCAACCTACCAGCCGTTTACCGCGTTTGGCATCGCGGCCGTGCTGTATTTGATTATCTCTTATGTGCTGATAAGCCTGTTCCGCAAAGCGGAAAAACGCTGGCTGCAGCACGTTAAACCCGTTTCGCACTGAGTGACTTCTGATGGCTGAAATTAAATTAAACGTAACGGATCTGCACAAACGCTACGGCGAACATGAAGTGCTCAAAGGGGTGTCTCTGAAGGCTAACGCCGGGGACGTGATCAGCATCATCGGTTCGTCTGGCTCGGGCAAAAGTACCTTTTTGCGCTGCATTAACTTCCTTGAAAAACCAAGTGAAGGCACGATTGTGGTCAGCAACCAGAACATCAATCTGGTGCGGGACAAAGACGGCCAGCTCAAAGTCGCCGACAAAAACCAGCTGCGCCTGCTGCGCACTCGCCTGACGATGGTGTTCCAGCACTTCAACCTGTGGAGCCACATGACGGTGCTGGAAAACGTGATGGAAGCGCCTATTCAGGTGCTTGGACTGAGCAAGCAGGAATCAAAAGAACGGGCGATTAAGTACCTGGCCAAAGTCGGCATCGACGAGCGTCAGTACGTTAAATACCCGGTGCATCTGTCCGGTGGCCAGCAGCAGCGCGTTTCCATTGCCCGTGCGCTGGCGATGGAGCCGGAAGTGCTACTGTTTGACGAGCCTACTTCGGCGCTTGACCCGGAGCTGGTGGGCGAAGTCCTGCGCATTATGCAGAAGCTGGCGGAGGAGGGGAAAACCATGGTGGTGGTCACCCACGAGATGGACTTTGCCCGGCATGTTTCCAGCCACGTCATCTTCCTGCATCAGGGCCGCATTGAAGAAGAAGGCCCGCCAGCCGAGCTGTTTGGCAGCCCTAAGAGCGCTCGACTGCAGCAGTTCCTTTCTGGTTCGTTGAAGTAATCTCTTTCTTTTTTCATTTACTCTCTCCCCCTAAGTTAAATTTTTCTTAGGGGGATATTTTTGAACTGAACTATATCAATATCTTTTTCTTTCAATAGAATATGGGTGTCTATTGCGAATTGCATTTTGCTCTGGTTTACAGGATAAGATAGAAATGGCGTTACGGAAGATGTGCGAGCTGATAAAGCAAAGTCGGAAAACATTCAGCGTTGCCTTAGTTATTATCATCTTTGATTTTTTTATTTTCCTTTGGGCCGTCTGGAAAACTGAATGGAAAGAATTCGCTATTGCCTGTATTTCTGTTGTCAGTGCAGTAGGCACTGGTTGGGCCGCGATCGCAGCGAGTCAGAGCGCAAGGTCATCTAATCGATCGCTTGAAGTAACAGAACGTATTGCACGTGAAAATATAGCCTTAGCGGAAGAAACGCTAAAAGAGTCCCAAGCGACTAACCGTCGGAATATATTTGAGCAGCGTTTTAGCCTACTCCTGGAACAGCATAACTTCTATCATAATAAAGTTTGTGACCTTATTGATACGAATATTGGTAAACAGAGGAGCAAAGAGTTTCTCATTTTTAATGATAGATTTACTAACGGAAGTTTGGATTCTTCGTTGAAGTATCTAACGGGGCATAAGGTATTAAGCCCCTATATGAGAACACTTTACCACTTGTTAAAATTTATAGATGAGGAATTTTTCGATCCTCAAGGAGCTGTTGAAGCGAAAAAGGTCTATTCATCGCCATTGAGATCAGTGATCCGTAACGATATTCTCTATTTAATTGCCGTTAATGCTTTAAACGTGAAGTCAGAATCAATGCAAAAATCTGGATATCCTAAGTATCAGCAACTGCTGCACAAGTTTGACTTTTTTGAACACGCAGTTTTCTATGATCCTTTAGAACCTAATGTGTTTTCCTATGATGCCAATCCAGTCAATCTACTATCAAATAAGCTGAATGTATCGGTTGAGGAGTACTCTAACATGATGTTTTCTTTGGCGGAAAATATGGATTTTGAAAATTGTGATGTTAATTTTATTAGCCCCGCTATTATATGTATAACAATCTATAAGAATCCCTTTCAGAAGTATGTGAAAAAAGCATTTTATAACTCATTTCTTTCATTTGAAAGTAAGGTTTACTCGTGCTTTGAAAATAACAAGAAAAGACACGATGACTGTGTTGATGCTATAAAGGGGTGGGCTAATGGTTATTTTTTTTATGAGTCACTTGGTGATTGGTTTGAAAATAATGAGTATAGGATGAAAATGGGTGTCAAGGCCATCGAAAATAATAATGAGCGCCTCGCAAGGAAATTTACTGGTGATCGTTTTGTTAGTTCTAGTGAATACATTGAAAATTTTAATTTTAAAGATACCACAACGGGCTCACCAACATATGAAACTCTGAAAAATTGGGCCCTGACTATTAAAAAACTGAGAGTCGCTGTGGATCATTATTATGCTGCAGATAAGTGTTTGCTTTCCAGAAAGAAAGTCAAACAGCATACTCGTCAACAGTTTAAAAATAATATTAAAAGAATCTTTAGTTACAATATACCAATGCACTGATGTTAATTCTGATACGAGTATGTTGGATGGAGTAGATGAAATAACAAAAGTCCACATTCAGGTGCGAGGGAAGTTGTATCTATTATTTTCCCGTGGGTACTATTTTTGTATCACATCCGCCAGAGCTTCATCTAAATCAAACCAGCGGAAGCCAAAGCCGGATTCCTCAAGGCGTTTAGGCAGCGCCCGCTGCCCGCCGAGCACTAACACCGAAGATTCCCCCATCAGAAGACGAATGGCCGTGGCCGGGGCGCGAAGTATCGCCGGGCGCTTGAGGGCATGGCCGAGAGCATGGGAAAACTGTTCGTTACGAACCGGGTAAGGGGAAACCAGATTAAACGGCCCGCGCAGGTCGTTATCCAGCAGCCAGAGAATGCCGTTTACCATATCGTCGATGTGGATCCACGCCAGATACTGCCTGCCATTGCCGATGGGGCCGCCGAGCCCCAGCCGGAACAGCGGCAGCATTTTGGCCAGAATTCCGCCTTTGGGGGCTAAAACAACGCCGGTACGTAACAGGCAAACTCGCGTCTTTTCACTTTGCGCACCACAGGCGATTTGCTCCCAGCGGGCGCAAAGTTTGTGGGTAAATTCGTTGTGGGGAGGTTCGTCTTCGGTAACGACCACTTCGCCAAGGTCGCCGTAATAGCCGGTGGCTGACCCGGAAATGAAGACTTTGGGCGGCTGCTGGCTGGCTTTAAACAGCTCGACCAGCCGCTCGGTGATTTGCCAGCGGCTCTGGCACAGGCGCTGCTTTTGCTCCTCGCTCCAGCGCTTATCGGCGATCGGCTCCCCGGCCAGGTTGATGACCGCGTCAAAGGCGTCGAGATTCTGTAAGCCGTCGAGTCCTTTGAGCAGTACGACGCGATTATTCAGCCGCTTGCGGGCCTTTTCCGGCTCACGTGTGACGACCGAAACAGTATGGCCCAGCTCGAGCAGGCGAGCTGTCAGGTGGCGGCCAATCAGCCCGCTGCCGCCGGTAATCAGGATCTCCATACTTTCCTCCCACCTGGACGCGCTTATCGCCGCCAGCTCAGGGTCATGGATACCGAGTCGGCATAGCGGAGCGCGTGAAGTTTATCGATCTCTACTTCAGCATATGTCACCCACGGGTGGGCGCATGCGATGTTCAGCACATCCTGAGTTAATTTTTCCAGCAGGGAGAAGCGGTTATTCTCAACCAGCTGGATGATGTCTTTGGTCACGGTGCGGTAGTTCAGCGCGTCGTTGATGTCTTCACTCTCCCTGGCTTTGCCCGCTGGGTAGTGGAGAGCGACGTTAATCACGACATCCTGCCGGTTGGCGATCTCTTCTTCTTTGATACCAATAAAAGTCCGCAGGCGCAGGTTTTTAATGCGAATAATGGCGTCTGGTTGCATGGATGACATTGCAGGTTCCTTATTAGTCTTTTCCCGCCACAGGATACACCAGCGCGGGAAAAAACCTGAACCGGGGATTATCCCTTCTCTGCCTGCTGATAAGCCTTCACGGTGGCAGGCCGGGTGCGGATCCGCTCAAACCAGTTCCTTACCGCCGGGAAATTGGCGAGGTCAACGCGCTGGCGCTCATGGGACACCACCCAGGGATAAGTCGCGATGTCCGCAATGCTGTAATCGTGGCCGCCAAGCCACGGGGCTTTTTCCAGCTGTTTATTGAGTACGCCGTAAAGACGCTGGGTTTCAACCTGGTAGCGCTCGATAGCATAAGGGACGGGCTGCGGAGCAAAGTGGTTGAAATGGTGATTCTGGCCCAGCATCGGGCCGAAGCCGCCGACCTGCCAGAAAAGCCACTGCAGCGTGGCATGGCGGGCGCGCAGTTCTTTGCTGAGGAGTAACCCGGTTTTATCCGCCAGATAAAGCAAAATTTCGCCGGACTCAAAGAGACTTAAAGGCTCGCCGCCGTCGGCCGGTTTGTTATCCACGATGGCAGGAATTTTGTTATTCGGCGAGATAGCCAAAAAATCCGGGCGAAACTGTTCGCCTTTGCCGATATCGACCCGGTGGATTTTGTACTCCAGGCCGGCCTCTTCCAGAAACAGGGTAATTTTATGGCCGTTTGGGGTAGGCGCATAATAAAGTTCGATCATGGTCACTCCAGGGGTTAGTCCATTTTGGCAAATGTTTCGAGTATAGAAGTTATTGCTATTTCTGCACCGCAATGGTGCGTTTTAAGCGGATGACAAAACGCTTTTTTCGCTCTATGTTCAATAACCTGTCGCGCGAATAAGTGAGGATATGATGAGCCAGCCTGCCATTACGTTGTGGACCGATAGCCAGTGTTTCAGCCCCTATGTGCTTTCCGTTTTTGTTGCGCTGAAAGAGAAAGGACTCGCCTTTGCGCTGCAAACCATCGACCTCGCCAGTGGCCAGAATTTAAAGCCTGGCTGGAAGGGGTTTGATCTGACTCGCCGCGTGCCGGTGCTGGCGGTTGGCGATTTTGTGCTCAGCGAATCCTCCGCCATTGATGAATATCTGGAAGAGCGTTTTGCGCCGCCGACGTGGGAACGCATTTATCCTCATGACATTGAAAAACGCGCCCGGGCGCGGCAGGTGCAGGCGTGGCTGCGCAGCGACTTAATGCCCATTCGGGAAGAGCGCTCCACGGCCGTGGTCTTTGCCGGCGAGAAGAAACCGGCGCTAAGCCCGGCGGGCCAACGGGCTGCAGAGAAGTTAATCGCTACCGCAGAGCATTTGCTCCCGCAAGGGCAGCAAAATTTGTTTGGTGAATGGTCTATCGCCGACACCGACTTGGCGCTAATGCTCAACCGTCTGATCCTGAACGGGGATGAAGTGCCTGAGCGGCTGAAAGAGTATGCGAGCTTTCAGTGGCAGCGCGCGTCGGTGCAGCTTTGGCTGGCGCAGTCGGCCAAAAACGCAGGCTGATAGTGGGCGGGGAATTCGTTATCATTGGCGGATTGTCATTACTGGAGCCAGGGATAAATGAAACTGATGTTTGCTTCGGACCTTCACGGTTCGCTACCCGCTACGGAAAAAGTCCTGGAACGTTTTGCACACAGCGGCGCGAAATGGCTGGTTATTCTGGGCGACTTACTGAATCACGGTCCTCGGAACGCGTTGCCCGAAGGCTATAATCCTCCGGCGGTGGCGCAGTGCCTGAATAGCGTTGCCGATAAGATTATCGCGGTGCGCGGAAACTGCGACAGCGAAGTGGACCAGATGCTGCTCCAGTTTCCGATTACCGCGCCCTGGCAGCAGGTTTTGCTGGCGGAGCAGCGGCTTTTTCTGACCCACGGGCATCTTTATCATCCTGGGCATTTGCCGCCGCTGTCCGCTGGCGATGTTCTGATTTTCGGCCATACGCATCTTCCGGTTGCAGAAAAGCACGAACAGATCTATTTGTTTAATCCAGGCTCTGTCAGCATACCGAAGGGCGGTTTTGAGGCCAGTTACGGGATGCTGGATGATGGTGTTCTGACCGTTCGCACGCTGGAGAGTGATGGGGTTATTGCACAGGTGCGTATTACCCCGTAACGTTGACAGGTTAATCCAATAACGCGCCGTAAGAGCGCCCCTGAATAAGGTTTCCCTGATGGTGGAACAGAGTCATTTTGTCGGCACGGAATGGGTAGATATTGTTAATGAGGACAATGAGGTCATCGCACAGGCAAGCCGCGAGCAAATGCGTGCGCAGCGGCTGCGTCATCGCGCGACCTATATTGTTGTTCACGATGGCATGGGCAAAATTCTGGTGCAGCGTCGCACCGAAATTAAAGACTTCATGCCGGGCATGCTGGATGCTACCGCAGGCGGCGTAGTACAGGCGGATGAACAAATGCTCGAGTCAGCTCGCCGCGAGGCGGAAGAAGAGCTGGGTATTGCCGGCGTGCCGTTCGCGGAACACGGGCAGTTCTACTTCGAAGACGATAGCTGCCGCGTTTGGGGCGGGCTTTTTAGCTGCGTGTCCCACGGGCCTTTCGCGCTGCAGGAAGAAGAAGTCAGCGAAGTGAGCTGGATGTCCCCGGAAGAGATCACCGCGCGCTGTGACGAATTTACCCCTGATTCGCTGAAGGCGCTGGCGCTGTGGATGACCCGCAACGCCAAAAACGAGTCACAAAGCGAAGAAAGCGAGTAATTGTTGGCCCTCACCCCGATCCTTTTCCAGCCAGGAGGGGACCTGGGTGAGGGAAAATCAGCAGCTCTCCCGCATGCACAGCGATGACGCGATAGTCGGGCTTCTGTCCCATTCTTCTTCGTTAATTCTTGCCAACAGCGCTCGCCCGGCTTCAATCCCAATCTTACGATGCGGTACCGCAATGGTGGTCAGCGCGGGCTGGCACACGCGGCTCACGTCGCTGTCGCCAAACCCGACGATGGCTAAGTCGTCAGGCACTTTGATGCGCCTGCGCTGGCATTCGTACAGCGCGCCGCAGGCCAGCTCATCCGACACGCAAACCAGCGCATCCAGCTCCGGCCAGGCCAGCAAAAACTCGGGTAGCTGTGCGGCCCCGGTGGAGAAATTCGGCGGCGCGGCAGCGTTGATCACCCTGTTGGGCGACATATGGTGGCGCAGCATCGCTTTGTACCAGCCTTGAAGGTGCTGCTGGAAAATCCACTGTTCCTGGTTCGCGCACAGTAGCCCGATATTCTGATAGCCCCGGTGGATGAGCATTTCCGTCAGTTCAAACATGGCGGCGACGTTATCAATGCCGATGTTCATGTCCAGCGGATCGGCGCGGGTGGCACCGATTTCGAGCACAGGAATGCTGGCGTGTTTCAGCCAGCCTCGCACCGTGTCGCTGTGTTCCACGCTCAGTAGGATCGCCGCGGCAATATTGGACGCCAGTAGGGTTTCCAGCAGCTTCTCCTCCTGCTCCAGCCGGTGCTGGGATTCTGCCAGGACTATCTGATACCCCGCAGGCTGCAGCACCTGCTGCAGGCCGGCAAACATTTCACTGCAGCCGGATTCTGCCAGGCTTGGGACCACCATTGCAATGGTGTACGAGGAGGCGGAGGCCAGCGCGCTTGCCGCCAGGTTGGGCATATAACCCAGCTCGGAAACCGCCGCTTCGATTTTTTCGCGTAATTTGTCGGAAACCTGCTCCGGGGTTCTTAGCGCTCGCGAAACGGTCATAGTACCGACTCCGGCGAGCTGAGCCACATCTGCAAGCGTCACCTTACCGGTACTTCGCCGCTTTCGGGTTATGGACATTGTGATTCCTGATTCTCGACCTGAAAAACGCCAGGCTGACGTTGGCCCCTGAAAACGAAGGGGAAATATCGCTCAAGTATACGCCTGAAATCGTGCGCCTAAATGCGATTTAACACAATGATTGCAATTTGATAGCGCTATCACAAAATCGAGTGATAGTTATTGGTAGCGCTATCTTTGTGATATCAATCACAGTTAAACCCAGGGCCGTTGAATAAAGTTTGCCCATCATCAATGTCGATTTCGAGAGGTTATCGTGCTCAACCAATGGCTGCATCCGCAGACTATTCAGCTTCAGGAAGAGGTCGCAAACTGGCAGCAGGCGCTGGAGATTAGCGCCCGGCCGCTGCTGGACGCGGGGATTATTGCGCCCCATTACCTGACGGCCATTATGCAGCAGCACCAAAAGCTTGGGCCGTACTATGTGCTGGCACCGGGCCTGGCGATGCCGCATGCGCGTCCGGAAGAGGGCGCGACCGGGCTTGGCCTGTCGCTGCTGAAGCTGAAGCGGGGCGTGAGCTTTCATTCTGAGGGGAACGACCCGGTGGACGTCATTATTATGCTGGCGGCCCCGGACAGCCATAGCCATATTGAAATGATTTCTGCGCTCGCTGAGCTATTTTCCAGCGACGAGGACATGGCGTTACTGCATCAGGCCAATAACCTGGAGGAAATACAAAAAATCATTAATCGATTCTAATTTTTTAATTTAACACCATAGGTTTTTACGTTGCATTGAAAAATGCGATGCGCTCTTACTCTACTAAAAATATAAGGTACACAAAATGAAGATAATGGCAATCTGCGGTTCCGGCCTCGGCAGTAGTTTTATGGTCGAAATGAATATTAAAAAGGTGCTTAAAAAACTCAATATTGAGGCAGAGGTTGAACACTCGGATTTATCTTCCGCCACGCCGGACGCGGCGGATGTGTTTGTGATGGCGAAAGATATTGCCGCCAGCGCGCGCCTGCCGGATAGCCAACTGGTGGTGATCAACAACATCATCGATATCAATGAGCTGGAAAATAAGCTGAGCGCTTATTTCGCCGGTCGTTAATCATAATAATAAGCGGAGGCGGATATGTTTATCCTTGGCACGCTGAATTTTATTGTTGATATTCTGAAGGTCCCGGCCATTCTCGTCGGGCTGATAGCCTTAATTGGTCTGGTAGCGCAAAAGAAGTCATTTTCTGATGTGGTGAAAGGCTCAATTAAAACCGTATTAGGTTTTATTGTTTTGGGCGGCGGTGCCACCGTATTAGTGGGGTCTTTGAATCCACTGGGCGGTATGTTTGAGCACGCCTTTAATATCCAGGGTATTATTCCGAATAATGAAGCGATTGTTTCTATCGCACTGGAGAAATACGGGGCATCCACGGCGCTGATCATGGCCTTCGGGATGGTGGCGAACATCATTGTGGCTCGCTTTACCCGCCTGAAGTACATCTTCCTGACCGGGCACCACACATTCTACATGGCGTGCATGATAAGCGTCATCCTGACCGTGGCGGGCTTTGAAGGCGTGGCGCTGGTGTTCACCGGGTCGCTGATCCTCGGGCTGATAATGGCGTTCTTCCCGGCCATTGCGCAGCGCTATATGCGCCGCATCACCGGCACCGATGATATCGGCTTTGGCCACTTCGGTACGCTGGGTTACGTCCTGTCCGGCTGGATCGGCAGCAAGTGCGGGAAAGGTTCGCGCTCAACGGAAGAGATGAACCTGCCGAAGAACCTCAGCTTCCTGCGTGACAGTTCAATCTCCATCTCCCTGACCATGATTGTCATCTACATGATCCTCGCGATTTGTGCAGGCCAGGCTTATGTAGAAGAGAAACTCAGCGGCGGCCAGAACTTCCTGGTTTACTCCATTATTCAGGCGATTACCTTTGCGGCCGGGGTGTTCATCATCCTGCAGGGCGTGCGCTTGATTCTGGCGGAAATCGTCCCGGCGTTTACCGGTTTCTCTGAGAAGCTGGTACCTAATGCACGTCCGGCGCTGGACTGCCCGGTGGTTTACCCTTATGCGCCGAATGCCGTGCTGGTGGGCTTCCTTTTCAGCTTCCTCGGCGGCCTGGTGGGCTTGTTTCTTTTAGGGCAGATGAAGCTGGTGCTGATTTTGCCGGGCGTGGTGCCTCACTTC
The DNA here is from genome assembly GCF_050847315.1 of Enterobacter sp. TMH.L2. Lineage (NCBI taxonomy): Bacteria > Pseudomonadati > Pseudomonadota > Gammaproteobacteria > Enterobacterales > Enterobacteriaceae > Enterobacter > Enterobacter sp. TMH.L2. Next base: position 1,388,106 of record NZ_CP193791.1, read on the forward strand.
TTTACCGGGGCGACAGCGGGCGTGTTTGGTAACGCTACCGGCGGCCGTCGCGGCGCGATGGTGGGGGCTTTTGCCAACGGGCTGCTGATCACCTTCCTGCCGGTCTTGCTGCTGCCTGTTCTGGGCGCGCTGGGCTTCGCCAACACAACCTTCTCCGACGCCGATTTTGGCGTGGTGGGGATTATCCTCGGCAACCTTGCACGCTTCCTGTCACCTGCGGCGATTACCGCAGTAGTGGTCGCCGTGTTTGCGGTACTGGTCGGGTTCAACTATCTGGGCAAAGGAAAAGGCACTCCTGCCGTACATACTGAAGACAAGACGGGGGCAAAATAATGAATGAACTGGCTGACGTCACGCGGTTTGCGCGCGACATCCGGGTAGAGACGCTGAAAGCACTCACCCAACTGGGGTTTGGCCATTACGGCGGCAGCATGTCGGTGGTCGAGACGCTGGCGGTGCTGTACGGCGACGTGATGAATATCGATCCGGGCGACCCTGACTGGGCTGAACGCGACTACTTTGTGCTGTCGAAGGGGCATGCTGGCCCGGCGCTGTACAGCACGCTGGCGCTGAAAGGGTATTTTCCTGTGGAGCAGTTGGCCACGCTAAACCAGAACGGTACCAGCCTGCCCAGCCACCCCGATCGGCTGAAAACGCGCGGTGTGGATGCGACCACAGGTTCGTTAGGGCAAGGGATTTCGATTGCTGCCGGCATGGCGCTGTCCCACAAACTGTCGCAGCGTCGCAACCGGGTCTTCAGCATTGTCGGCGACGGCGAGTTGAACGAGGGGCAGTGCTGGGAGGCTTTCCAGTTTATTGCTCATCACCGTCTTAACAATCTGACGGTGTTTGTGGACTGGAACAAACAGCAGCTGGACGGCGAGCTGGACGAAATCATCTGTGCTTTCGATCTGGCAGAGAAGTTCAGCGCCTTCGGGTTTGACGTGGTGCAGGTGAAAGGCGATGACATTCCCGGTTTGCTGGCGGCGGTGAAACCCGTTCGCAGCGGCGAACAGCGCCCTTTGCTGGTGATCCTCGACAGCATTAAAGGGCAGGGGGTGCCGTACCTTGAGCAACTGGGGAACTCCCACCATCTCCGCCTGACGGAGCAGTTAAAACAGGCGCTGGAGCAGGCCATCGCGCAACTGGAGGCGGCACATGATTAAGGTAAGTCAGAGCGGCGGCCAGGACGCCGTAGAAATGCGTAAAGTCTACGCCGGGTTTGTTCAGCAGCAGATTGGCGAAGGCAGCGGGATCATCGCGCTGGAAGCTGACCTGATGAGTTCGATGGCGATGGATGGCGTGCAGCGAGATAACCCGCAGCATGTGATTAACTGCGGCATCATGGAAGCCAACGTGATTGGCGTGGCGGCCGGGCTGTCGCTGACCGGCCGCAAACCGTTCGTCCACACCTTTACCGCCTTCGCCAGCCGCCGCTGCTTTGACCAGCTGTTTATGTCGCTGGATTACCAGCGGAATAACGTCAAGGTCATTGCTTCCGACGCCGGGGTGACGGCCTGCCATAACGGCGGGACCCATATGTCGTTTGAAGATATGGGCATTGTTCGCGGGCTGGCGCATTCTGTTGTGCTGGAAGTGACTGATGCGGTGATGTTTAAAGACATTCTGCGTCAGTTGATCGAGCTGGAAGGCTTCTACTGGGTGCGGACTATTCGCAAGCAGGCGGCGACGGTTTATGAGGCAGGTTCAACCTTCACCATCGGCAAAGGTAATGTGCTGCGTGAGGGAACGGATATCACGCTAATCGCCAACGGAATTATGGTTGCGGAAGCGCTGAAAGCGGCTCAGCAGCTGGAGCAGGAAGGGGTTAGCGCGGCGGTCATCGACATGTTTACCCTCAAGCCTATCGACCGCATGCTGGTGAAGAACTACGCCGAAAAAACCGGCCGAATTGTGACCTGTGAAAACCACAGTATTCACAACGGGCTGGGCTCAGCGGTGGCGGAAGTGCTGGTGGAAACCTGCCCGGTGCCGATGCGCAGAGTGGGCGTGAAGGAGCGTTACGGCCAGGTCGGGACTCAGGACTTCCTGCAGCAGGAGTATGGCCTGACGGCGGCAGATATCGTGCAGGCGGCGAAAGAGCTGCTGTAGCGGTTAAAGGTGACAGAAAAAGAAAAGGCAGCCAGATGGCTGCCTTTTTTGCGTCTCAGTGAGCTTACGCTTGCTGAGCGGACTGAATCGCGGTCAGCGCGATGGTGTAGACGATATCGTCCACCAGCGCGCCACGGGACAGATCGTTAACCGGCTTGCGCATACCCTGCAGCATTGGCCCGATGGAGATCAGGTCTGCAGAACGCTGTACCGCTTTGTAGGTGGTGTTCCCGGTGTTCAGGTCAGGGAAGATGAACACGGTCGCACGGCCCGCAACAGGAGAGTTTGGTGCCTTAGACTTAGCCACGTCAGCCATAACCGCAGCGTCGTACTGCAGTGGACCGTCGATGACCAGATCAGGGCGTTTTTCCTGAGCGATACGGGTGGCTTCACGCACTTTCTCAACGTCGCTACCCGCGCCGGAGTTACCGGTGGAGTAGGAGAGCATTGCGACGCGTGGGTCGATACCGAAGGCGGCAGCGGAGTCAGCGGACTGAATCGCGATTTCTGCCAGCTGTTCTGCGGTTGGATCCGGGTTGATCGCGCAGTCGCCGTAAACGTAAACCTGTTCAGGCAGCAGCATGAAGAACACGGAAGAGACCAGAGAACTGCCCGGTGCGGTTTTGATCAGCTGCAGCGGTGGACGGATGGTGTTGGCGGTGGTGTGAACCGCGCCGGAAACCAGGCCGTCAACTTCGTCCTGCTCGAGCATCAGGGTGCCCAGCACAACGTTGTCTTCCAGCTGCTCGCGGGCAACGGCTTCGGTCATGCCTTTGCTCTTACGCAGCTCAACCAGGCGGGCAACGTAGCTTTCGCGAACCACTTCCGGATCAACGATTTCGATGCCTGCACCCAGCTCAACGCCCTGCGCCGCAGCAACACGGGTGATTTCATCCGGGTTACCCAACAGAACACAGGTAGCGATACCGCGCTCAGCACAGATGGCTGCCGCTTTAACGGTACGCGGTTCGTCGCCTTCCGGCAGCACGACGCGTTTACCGGCTTTGCGAGCCAGTTCGGTCAGCTGGTAACGGAACGCTGGAGGAGACAGACGACGGCTGCGCTCGGAGGTCGCGGTCAGGGATTCGATCCAGTTAGCATCGATGTGGCTGGCCACATATTCCTGCACTTTTTCGATACGCTGATGGTCGTCGGTTGGGACTTCCAGGTTGAAGCTCTGCAGGCTCAGAGAGGTCTGCCAGGTGTTGGTTTCAACCATGAACAGCGGCAGGCCGGTAGCAAAAGCACGTTCGCACAGCTTGCTGATGCGTGGGTCCATTTCGTAACCACCGGTCAGCAGGATAGCGCCGATTTCCACGCCATTCATGGCGGCCAGGCAGGCAGCAACCAGCACATCCGGGCGATCTGCGGAGGTAACCAGCAGAGAGCCAGGGCGGAAGTGTTCCAGCATGTGCGGAATGCTGCGCGCACAGAAGGTCACGGACTTCACGCGGCGGGTGTTGATGTCGCCTTCGTTAACGATGGTGGCGTTCAGGTGGCGAGCCATGTCGATTGCGCGGGTGGCAATCAGTTCGAAGCTCCACGGCACGCAGCCCAGAACCGGGAGCGGGCTGTCGGCAAACAGCAGCTTAGGATCGATGTTCGCGATGCTTGCTTTGCTGGAATCGTCGAAGATTTCGGACAGATCCGGACGGGTACGGCCCTGCTCATCAACCGGGGCATTCAGTTTGTTAATGATAACGCCGGTGATGTTGGTGTTCTTGCTGCCGCCGAAGCTGCTGCGAGTCAGTTCGATACGCTCTTTCAGCTGCTCCGGAGAGTCGTTGCCCAGAGACATTACGAAGACGATTTCTGCGTTCAGGGTTTTGGCGATTTCATAGTTCAGCGCCTGCGCAAACTGGTGTTTACGGGTTGGCACCAGGCCTTCAACCAGTACAACTTCAGCATCTTTGCTGCTGTTGTGGTAGTTGGCGATGATCTCTTCCATCAGCACATCCTGCTGGTTGCTGGACAGCAGAGACTCAACGTGGCTCATGTGCAGCGGCTCAGCGGCCGGGATGGTGGAGTTAGCACGGATGATGCTGGTGGTCTGGTCCGGCGTATCACCACCGGTACGCGGCTGGGCGATAGGTTTGAACACGCTCAGGCGAACGCCTTTTTGTTCCATAGCACGGATAACGCCAAGGCTTACGCTGGTAAGGCCGACGCTGGTTCCGGTAGGGATCAGCATAATAGTACGGGACACGGTATAACCTCTTTCGTTTTCGCGAGCAGATATGCTCACTCGACTCAGAAAACAACACCGCCAGCTAAGGCTGGCGGTGAGGGAATCAGGCGGTCAGGCGGGATGCATCCTGAGCGATGACCAGCTCTTCGTTGGTGGTGATAACCACCGCCGGGCGGGTGCCTTCCTTGTTGATGAAGCCAGACTTGCCGAAACGTGCAGCCAGGTTGCGCTCGTGATCAACGTCGAAGCCCAGTACGCCCAGTTTGCCCAGGGACAGCTCGCGCACCATTGCAGCGTTTTCACCGATACCGCCGGTGAAGACAACGGCGTCCAGACGACCATCCATCAGCGCGGTGTAAGAACCGATGTATTTCGCCAGACGGTGGCAGTAAACGTCCATTGCACGTTTAGCGTCTTCTTTCGTTGCGTAGTTGTCTTCAACGTAACGGCAGTCGCTGGTCACTTCGGTCAGACCCAGCAGGCCGGACTCTTTGGTCAGCATTTTGTTGATGTCTTCTACGCTCATGCCCAGGGCATCGTGCAGGTGGAAGATGATAGCCGGGTCGATGTCGCCGGAACGGGTACCCATCACCAGACCTTCCAGCGGGGTCAGACCCATGGAGGTATCAACACATTTGCCGTTACGGATAGCAGAAACGGAACCGCCGTTGCCCAGGTGGCAGGTGATGATGTTCAGTTCATCAACCGGCTTGTTCAGCATTTTTGCGGCTTCCTGAGTCACGTAGAAGTGGCTGGTGCCGTGTGCGCCGTAGCGACGAACGCCGTGCTCTTTGTACAGTTTGTACGGCAGAGCGTAGAGGAAAGATTCTTCCGGCATGGTCTGATGGAACGCGGTGTCGAACACGGCAACGTTTTTATCAGCCAGGTTAGGGAAGGATTTCAGGGCTTCAGCGATACCGATCAGGTGAGCCGGGTTATGCAGCGGTGCAAAAGAGGCTGAATCTTTGATACCCTGAATCACGGAATCATCGATAACTACGGAACTGGTGTATTTTTCACCGCCGTGTACGATACGGTGACCAATTGCGGTCAGCTGAGCGGACAATTCTGGTTTTTCTGCCAGAATTTTATTAACGATGAAGTTAAGAGCTTCGCTGTGAGCGGCACCTGCACCCAGAGCCGCTTCTTGTTTAGCGCCGTCCAGCTTCCACTTGATACGGGCTTCAGGAAGGTGGAAACACTCTGCTAAACCAGAAAGGTACTCTTCACCGTTTACAGCATCGATAATTGCGAATTTCAGGGATGAGCTACCGCAGTTCAGAACCAGTACTAGCTTACTCGACATGGAAGTACCTATTTTTGATACGTGGCTAAAAAAACGTCAGTGAGTCTATCAGCGTAGCGCATGATGACGCGGACATTTATGATTAACGTCATGCCGGAAGCGTTTTTCGGCATGGCGAATAAAATTACTCAGAGTTTACGCCATATTCCTGAAGCTGCAGGTCACGGCGATGTAAAAGAATGTTTGACAGCTTGTGGTTTCCCAACTACGGCCATCAAAGGCCGGCACAGGGTAGCAGATAGCGGCTCGGAAAGACAAAATTTTTTGAACGATGTCATTTAGAGTTGTTGAGTTACAGTATTATTTTATTTTTTATACGTAGAGTTGAGGTATGAGCCATGTCGACACCCCAGAATAGCCATGTAAGCTGGTTTAGCCTGTTCGGACGTGGGCAACACTACTCGAAGACCTGGCCGCTGGATAAGCGTCTGGCGCCGGTATTTATCGAAAACCGCGTGATACGCGCCACCCGCTATGCCATCCGCTTTATGCCGCCGCTGGCGGTATTTACCCTGACGTGGCAAATCGCGTTGGGTGGCCAGCTTGGCCCGGCGGTGGCGACGGCACTCTTTGCCTGTAGCCTGCCGATGCAAGGGCTGTGGTGGCTGGGTAAGCGCTCGGTCACGCCATTACCGCCGTCGACGTTACAGTGGTTTTATGACGTTCGCATGAAGCTTCAGGAAGCCGGGCAGGCGCTGGCGCCGGTGGAAGGCAAGCCAGACTACCAGGCGCTGGCGGACGTGCTGAAGCGCGCGTTTAAGCAGCTGGATAAAACTTTCCTGGATGATTTGTAATTACCCTGCGGTTGCGCATATAAAGGAAGGCACACTTTCTTACAGGTTATCCTCGTCGTAACCTGCATTTTTCCATGTACCAAAGGAGCCAGGAAATGGAAATGACTCACGCGCAACGTCTGATTTTATCTAACCAGTATAAGATGATGACGATGATGGACCCGGATAACGCCGAACGCTATCGCCGTCTGCAGACCATCATCGAACGCGGCTATGGCCTGCAAATGCGCGAGCTGGATCGCGAGTTTGGCGAGCTAAAAGAAGAAACATGCCGCATCGTTATCGACATCATGGAAATGTATCACGCGATGCATGTCTCCTGGACCAACCTGAAAGACAGCAAAGAAATCGATGAACGCCGCGTCACCTTTATGGGGTTTGATGCTGCCACCGAAGCCCGCTTCCTCGGCTATGTTCGCTTTATGGTGAATATTGAAGGCCGCTATACCCATTTTGATGCCGGCACCCACGGTTTCAACGCCCAAACCCCAATGTGGGACAAATACCAACGAATGCTGAAAGTGTGGCACGCCTGCCCACGTCAGTATCACTTAAGCGCCAACGAGATTGCGCAGATCATTAACGCCTGAGGAGAGACGCGGAGTGAAGTGTAAAGGTTTCTTGTTTGATTTGGATGGTACGCTGGTTGACTCTCTTCCCGCCGTTGAACGCGCGTGGGTAAACTGGGCAAAGCGTTTTAGTATTTCCCCGGAAGAAGTATTAGGCTTCATCCACGGCAAGCAGGCGATTACCTCACTGCGCCACTTTATGGCCGGTGCTTCTGAGGAAGAGATTCAGCAAGAGTTCCTGCGTCTGGAAAAGCTTGAGTCTGAAGATACCGACGGCATTGTCGCGCTACCGGGAGCTGCGGAGTTGCTGGCGCATCTTAACGAAGCGGGTATTCCGTGGGCCATTGTCACCTCAGGTTCCGTGCCGGTGGCATCCGCTCGTCGCCTGGCCGGTGGGCTGCCAGAGCCGGAAGTGTTTGTGACGGCGGAACGCGTCGCACGTGGTAAACCTGAGCCGGATGCCTATTTACTTGGCGCGCAGCTGCTTGGCCTGGAGCCGGAAGAGTGCGTTGTCGTTGAAGATGCCCCTGCGGGCGTGCTTTCAGGGCTGGCAGCAGGTTGTCACGTAATAGCGGTCAACGCTCCGGCGGATACACCCCGGCTTGAGCACGTGGATTACGTTCTGACGTCCCTCACCGAACTGCTCGTCCAGAAATCCCCGGACGGAGTCGTCGAAGTGTTAAGAAAACACTAATCCCATGATTTAACCCCGCATTTGCGGGGTTTTTTTATGGCATTCTCGTCTACATTCAATTCACCAATATTCAGCCATTCAGGGACTCGTTTTGAATTCGGAACTCATTTGGGTGTTGTCGTTACTGGCGGTTGCCGTTCTGCTGTTCGCCACCGGAAAAATGCGTATGGACGCGGTGGCGTTATTGGTGATTGTCGCTTTTGTGCTCAGCGGAACATTAAGCCTCAGCGAAGCATTTTCCGGCTTTAGCGATCCCAACGTGATTCTGATTGCCGCGCTGTTCATTATTGGCGACGGGCTGGTGCGCACCGGTGTAGCCACCAAGATGGGAAGCTGGCTGGTGGACGTGGCGGGCAGCAGCGAAACCAAAATGCTGGTCCTGCTGATGGTGACGGTGGCCGGGTTGGGGGCATTTATGAGCTCCACCGGCGTGGTGGCGATTTTTATTCCGGTGGTACTCAGCGTTTCTATGCGCATGAAAATCTCGCCTTCCCGGCTGATGATGCCGCTCAGTTTTGCCGGGCTGATAAGCGGCATGATGACGCTGGTTGCGACGCCGCCTAACCTGGTAATCAACAGCGAACTGCTTCGTGAGGGGCTGGAGGGGTTCCAGTTCTTTAGCGTGACGCCAATTGGCCTGGCGGTGCTGGTGCTTGGCATCCTTTATATGCTGGTGGCACGTTTCGCGCTCAAAGGCCAGGGCGAAGAGGCAGGCAAAGAGAGCTGGAAGCGCCGTTCATTTCGCGATCTGATAAAAGAATATCGCCTGACCGGGCGGGCTCGCCGGTTGGCTATTCGCCCTGGCTCACCGATGGTTGGCCATCGTCTGGACGATTTAAAGCTGCGTGAACGCTATGGCGCGAACGTGATTGGCCTGGAGCGCTGGCGCCGCTTTCGGCGCGTGATTGTCAACGTGACCGGCGGTACGGAATTCCGCGCCCGCGATGTACTGCTGATTGACATGTCGGCCTCAGAGGTTGATTTGCGAGAGTTTTGCGGGGAGCAAATGCTGGAGCCAATGATCCTGCGGGGGGAGTATTTTTCCGATCAGGCACTGGATGTGGGGATGGCAGAAGTTTCTCTGCTGCCAGAGTCAGGGCTCACCGGGCAGACTTTGCGAGAAATGGCTTTCCGAACCCGCTACGGCCTTAACGTTGTTGGCCTGCGGCGGGCGGGTGAAGCCATGGAAGGATTGCTGGTGGATGAACCTATCCAGTTGGGCGACATTATACTGGTGGTTGGTGACTGGAAGCTGATCAACCAGCTTTCACAGCAGAACCGTGATTTCCTGGTGCTGAGTCTGCCTGTGGAAGAGCAGGATGCCTCCCCGGCCCACAGCCAGGCACCTCATGCGATTTTCTGCCTGACGCTGATGGTGGCACTGATGCTGACCGACGAAATACCCAATCCAATCGCCGCGATTATCGCCTGTTTGTTGATGGGCAAATTCCGCTGTATTGATATGGAAAGCGCCTATAAGGCGATTCACTGGCCGAGCATTATTCTGATTGTCGGGATGATGCCTTTCGCTTTAGCGCTGCAGAAAACCGGCGGGGTGGATCTGATCGTTCATGGGCTGATGGAGTTTGGCGGCGGCTACGGCCCATATATCATGCTGGTGTGCCTGTTTGTGATGTGTGCGGCTATCGGGTTATTTATTTCTAATACCGCCACGGCAGTATTGATGGCGCCTATTGCGCTGGCTGCGGCTAAATCGATGGGGGTGTCGCCGTATCCGTTTGCGATGATTGTGGCGATGGCGGCTTCTGCGGCGTTTATGACGCCAGTCTCTTCACCAGTGAACACGCTGGTGCTGGGGCCAGGAAACTATAAGTTCAGCGACTTCGTAAAGCTCGGCGTGCCGTTTACCGTCATTGTGATGATCGTGAGCGTGGTGATGGTACCGATGTTATTCCCGTTCTGATATTTACCCTCATCCCGGCCTCCTCCCTGTAAGGGAGAAGGGGAAAACATTATCCTGATTTCGCCTCGGCAGATGGACGTGTTTAAAGCGGCGAATCCTGGCTGATTTCATCCAGCGAAAGCTGGAAGCTCGGCACAAAGACCTGCATAAAATAATCCATCTCCGGGCTGTGGCGGTCGGCCAGCGTTTTTTCCAGGCGACTTTTCGCCAGCAGAAACTCGTTGTTCCCGGCCGACAGCTCCTCCAGGCATTTCAGATAAGCGCATAACGCATCGGCCTGCTTCACCAGCGCTTTCTCTTCTTCACTGTAGCTGTGCTCATCAATCAGCGGCGCCCAGATATCACGAAGCTCTTCCGGCACCATTTCGATCAGTTTTTGCTGCGCAATCTTTTCAATGGCTTTGTATTCATGGGCAATTTGCGAGTTGAAGTATTTTACCGGCGTGGGGAGATCCCCGGTCAGCACCTCGCTGGCGTCGTGATACATCGCCAGCAGCGCAATACGTTCGGCATTTACGTTGCCGTTAAACTTGCGATTTTTGATAGCGGCAAGGGCGTGGGCAACCATGGCGACCTGCAGGCTGTGTTCAGACACGTTCTCGGTGCGGACATTCCGCATTAGTGGCCAGCGGCTAATCAGTTTCAGGCGGGAGAGGTGGGCAAAGAAATGGCTCTGACTCATGACGTTCTCGCGGTAACAACTTGGTGACGTCATTGTGCGGGGAGAAAGGGGGCATTGCAAATGCCCCCGAATGGCTTACTGATGGTAGTGTCCGAGGAAACGTCCCAGCTTAGCTATCGACATTTCCAGATCATCAATGCGTGGCAGAGTGACAATACGCACGTGATCCGGCCACGGCCAGTTAAATGCCGTACCCTGAACCAGCAGAACCTTTTCCTGCAGCAGGAAGTCCAGCACCATTTTCTGGTCGTCATGAATATTGAAGCGCTTTGCGTCAATTTTCGGGAACATGTACAGCGCCCCACGAGGCTTAACGCAGGAGACGCCAGGAATTTCGTTGATCAGCTCCCAGGCACGATTACGCTGTTCGTACAGACGGCCACCAGGCACGATAAACTCGCTAATGCTTTGGTATCCTCCCAGCGCTGTCTGGATAGCATGTTGGGCAGGGACGTTGGCGCACAGGCGCATAGAGGCTAACATTTCCAGACCTTCAATATAGCCTTTAGCGTGTTTCTTCGGCCCGTTGAGCACCATCCAACCCTGACGGAAACCGGCCACGCGATAGGTTTTTGACAGGCCGTTGAAGGTAATGGTTAACAGATCCGGTGCCAGGGCTGCGATCGAGTGATGCTCGGCATCGTCATAAAGGATTTTGTCGTAAATCTCATCGGCAAAGATGATCAGATTGTGCTGGCGTGCAATCTCGACAATCTCTAACAGCAACTCTTTGGAGTAAACGGCGCCGGTAGGGTTGTTTGGGTTAATAATCACAATGCCACGCGTGCGTGGGGTGATTTTAGCGCGGATATCGTCGAGGTCCGGGAACCAGTCAGAACTCTCATCACACAGATAATGCACGGCTTTGCCGCTGGACAAAGAAACGGCAGCTGTCCAAAGCGGGTAGTCTGGCGCGGGAACCAGCATTTCGTCACCGCTGTTTAGCAGCGCCTGCATCGACTGGACGATCAGTTCGGAAACGCCGTTCCCGATATAAATATCTTCCGTAGTCACATCCCGCATCCCACGAGCCTGATAATGCTGCATGATTGCTTTACGGGCAGAGAAAAGCCCTTTGGAGTCGCAATATCCCTGGGCGGTTGGAAGATTACGGATCACATCAACAAGGATTTCATCCGGCGCTTCGAAACCGAACGGCGCGGGGTTGCCGATGTTGAGCTTAAGCACTTTGTTGCCTTCTTCTTCAAGGCGTTTTGCCTCTTTGAGTACCGGGCCACGGATGTCATAACAGACATTATCAAGTTTGCTGGATTTTTCGATGGGGGACATGAAGCTTCGACCTTTGTTGTTAATTTCGCGTCCTGCCGTGGAAGCGCACCGCCACAATGTACTCCTGCTTAAGCGAGATTTGAAGGATGGGGCCTGAAGAAATGCAATTTATCTTTACAGCACAATGTATAAGCACGGAACGCGATTTGAAAATACCGATAGTTAAAAAAACTATTAATTTTAGTTGTTGTAGTTTTATTATCTAATTATATCGCCGTGATGTAATGGTATTCACTGCTTCTTGCTCACTGCGGAGGGAGAGGTGCTGCCGACGTAAATGCGTTGTCGCTAAACATAAGTAAAAATTAATATTCATGCCTGAAACATTAAGGGATTAATGAAAAGGTAGTTAAAGAGATGTATATCAAAAGATTGGTCAATGTAATAGATAAATACCTCGGCAATAATTAAGTGTCTTTTATTATAGTGTGTGGCTGACTTCAAAAAACGTTGTAAATAATCAACAGAGTGGAAACCACAAAAAGAGAATAAGATCAGATAATTCGCAATAAGTGTTATAAAACATCATGTTTTACTGTAAGATACACTACGAAAAATGGTAGGTTTTGGATGCCAGTGGCTGTGCCAACGACATGGCTTTGCCGGAAAATTAAAATATTTCCATTATTATTCAGCTGGTTGTGTGTTTTGGCCGGTTTAAGCCTGCCGCTGCACTCCAGCCCGTTAAATAATCATATAAAAGCTTATTAAAAGTCGTTTTTTGAAGCTGACTTACCTTTCTAACGCAGTTTTAAAATAGTCGACTGGTACGATGAGTTGGTGGTTTTTTTCTTATCCTGACCTGCTTAATATCCCGTTTGGGTGTGTTTTAGATTATTGGGACATGCCGGGGAATACAAAAATAACAAACAGAACCGTCGCTAACGTATGCGGCCAAGACTACCGGAGACATTCGGTAAAAGGAATTGCTTTATCTCTTTGATAAATCATAGCAATACAACCAGGGCAGACTCGAAAGAGCAACCTATTAGTGAATAAATTATGATTAACGCAAATCGTCCGATACTGAACCTCGACCTCGATCTGCTGAGGACATTCGTTGCGGTCGCCGATCTCAATACCTTTGCGGCAGCGGCGGCGGCAGTGTGCCGTACTCAATCCGCTGTAAGCCAACAGATGCAGCGCCTCGAGCAATTAGTCGGAAAAGAGCTTTTTGCCCGACATGGCCGCAATAAACTGCTCACCGAGCACGGCATTCAACTGCTGGGCTATGCGCGTAAAATCCTACGCTTTAATGATGAAGCGTGCTCTTCGCTGATGTTTAACAACCTGCAAGGGTCGCTTACCCTTGGCGCCTCCGATGAAACGGCGGACACCATCCTGCCGTTCCTGTTAAACCGCATCAGTTCGGTTTACCCCAAGCTTGCGCTGGATGTCAGGGTCAAACGCAACCCCTTTATGATCGAAATGCTTAATCAGCATGAGGTCGATTTGGTGGTGACGACATCAAACCCTTCTAACTTTGATGCCATTGTCCTGCGAACCTCGCCTACGCTGTGGTACTGCGCCGCTGATTATGTTTTTCAAAGTGGGGAAGCGCTGCCGCTGGTGATGCTGGACGATCCAAGCCCGTACCGCGATATGATGCTCGAACATCTTGATGCCAGCCAGACGCCATGGCGTATTTCTTATGTCGCCTCTACGCTTGCCGCGGTCAGGGCCGCCGTAAAAGCGGGATTAGGCGTAACGGCCAGGCCGGTTGAAATGATGAGTCCGGAACTTCGTGTGCTGGGGGCGTCAGAAGGACTGCCTATTTTACCTGAAACCCAATATCTGCTGTGTAAAAACCCCGAAAGTGGTAATGAGCTGGCGCAAGCGATCTTCAGTGCGCTGGCGACGCCGGAAAACCCATACCGTTATAACACCGTGGGAAGTGAAGGGGACGACACGCTGCTGGTTGAAGGGGATTTTGAGTAGCTGCAGGTCGACTAGTTAGTAACAAAATATTAAAGATACAAAATGGGTCGTTGGTGGTTTTTTTTACGCCAACGGCCCATTTTTTATACCTGATTTTCATTAAATCACATGGGTGCTCATCTTTTCTAACAAATTCAATATATTGGTTGCATGTTTATTTTCGCTCGTTTTATGCGCAAAAACTTCATGCAAAGGCCAGGTAATGTTAAAAAACGCATAACAATGTTGCTTCTTTTTGAAGTGGATTAACAAAAGCGTGTCTCAGATCAAGAAAATACTCCCTCTTGGGGGGAGGAATAGTTGTAATTTCCTGCCAAAATATAGGGGCTGTTTATTTTTTCACACGGAACGGACACGATTCACCCTCATCTAAATCTGGTCTTTACGCGAGTGTTGATGAGTTTTAACGCATTAAATGTTAATGAATTGCTGTCGGTGTAAATTAATGTGTGGATACTTTTGTTAAAGTTGACAAAAGGTTATAGAAAGGAGTAAAAAACCCCATCAATTGGCTGCCTACGTATTATTTCCGGTAGTTATTGTACGGTTGATTGTTCCTCCCCATGAATCGATGTGGCGTTCATCTGCCAACAAGAGCAGAGACTTTGGCGCCACTTTTGATGAGTAAGCAATGAGTATGTCAACATCCACTGAAGTTATCGCTCATCACTGGGCGTTCGCTGTCTTTCTTATTGTCGCCGTTGGCCTGTGTTGTTTGATGCTTGTCGGGGGCTGGTTCCTTGGCGGACGAGCTAAGGCACGGCACAAAAACATCCCCTTCGAGTCGGGCATCGACTCCGTTGGTACGGCGCGTCTACGTCTCTCCGCCAAGTTTTACCTGGTCGCCATGTTCTTCGTTATTTTTGACGTGGAAGCCTTGTATCTCTACGCGTGGTCAACTTCTATCCGTGAAAGCGGCTGGATTGGCTTCGTCGAGGCCGCAATTTTCATTTTAGTGCTACTGGCTGGTCTGGTTTATCTGGTGCGCGTTGGCGCTCTGGATTGGACTCCTGCGCGTTCGCGTCGTGAGAAAATCAACCCGGAAACAGACAGTCTCACTAACCGTCATACGCAGTAATAGCGAGGCAATAAGATGGACTATACGCTCACCCGCATAGACCCCAACGGTGAGAATGACCGTTACCCCCTGCAAAAGCAGGAGATCGTAACCGATCCCCTCGAACAAGAGATTAACCGCAGCGTTTACATGGGCAAGCTCGAGCATGCTATGCACGATGTGGTGAACTGGGGTCGCAAAAACTCAATCTGGCCATACAACTTTGGCCTTTCCTGCTGCTATGTAGAGATGGTGACCTCGTTTACCGCTGTACATGACGTGGCGCGTTTCGGTGCAGAAGTTTTACGTGCTTCTCCTCGTCAGGCTGACCTGATGGTGGTGGCCGGTACCTGCTTCACCAAAATGGCTCCGGTAATTCAGCGCCTTTACGATCAGATGCTGGAGCCTAAATGGGTCATTTCCATGGGCGCCTGCGCTAACTCTGGCGGCATGTACGACATCTATTCCGTTGTGCAAGGTGTCGATAAATTTATCCCGGTTGATGTGTACATCCCAGGTTGCCCGCCGCGTCCGGAGGCTTACATGCAGGCGTTGATGCTGTTGCAGGAGTCTATCGGTAAAGAGCGTCGCCCGCTGTCGTGGGTCGTTGGCGATCAGGGCGTTTACCGCGCCAACATGCAGTCCGAGCGTGAGCGTAAGCGCGGCGAGCGTATCGCGGTCACCAACCTGCGGACGCCGGACGAGATTTAATTAGCGCCTGCGGTCAGTGAGCGTCTTTGTATATCAATAATATAAAAACAAAGACACTGAACGCAGTCACCACAGAACCATTTGCAATGGTGAGAACTATGACCGATTTAACCGCGCAAGACGCCGCTATGCCAGCCTGGCAGACAAGGGATCACCTGGATGATCCGGTCATTGGCGAATTGCGTAACCGTTTTGGGCCGGATGCCTTTACCGTTCAGCCAACCCGCACCGGGGTGCCCGTCGTTTGGGTTAAGCGTGAACAGTTACTGGAAGTGGTCGATTTCCTTAAGAAATCACCAAAACCCTACGTTATGCTGTTCGACCTGCATGGCATGGATGAGCGTCTACGCACACACCGCAACGGTTTACCGGCTGCGGATTTTTCCGTTTTCTACCACCTGATTTCCATTGAACGCAATCGCGATATCATGCTCAAGGTGGCGTTGTCTGAAAACGATCTCAACCTGCCGACGCTGACCAAACTCTTCCCGAACGCCAACTGGTATGAGCGTGAAACCTGGGAGATGTTTGGCATCACCTTTAATGGTCACCCGCACCTGACGCGCATCATGATGCCGCCGACCTGGGAAGGCCACCCGCTGCGTAAAGACTACCCGGCGCGCGCCACCGAATTCGATCCGTTTATCCTGACTAAACAGAAAGAAGATCTGGAAATGGAAGCGCTGACCTTCAAGCCTGAAGAGTGGGGCATGAAGCGCAGCAGCGAACATGAAGACTTCATGTTCCTGAACCTGGGGCCGAACCACCCCTCCGCGCACGGTGCTTTCCGTATCATCCTGCAGCTGGACGGCGAAGAGATCGTCGACTGCGTGCCGGATATCGGCTACCACCATCGTGGTGCTGAGAAGATGGGTGAGCGTCAGTCCTGGCACAGCTACATTCCGTATACCGACCGTATTGAGTACCTCGGCGGTTGCGTCAACGAAATGCCTTACGTGCTGGCGGTTGAAAAGCTGGCTGGCATCGTCGTGCCGGAACGCGTTGAAGTTATTCGCGTTATGCTCTCTGAGCTGTTCCGTATCAACAGCCACCTGCTGTACATCTCCACCTTTATTCAGGACGTAGGCGCCATGACGCCGGTCTTCTTCGCGTTTACCGATCGTCAGAAAATCTACGATCTGGTGGAAGCGATTACCGGTTTCCGTATGCACCCGGCCTGGTTCCGTATTGGCGGTGTTGCACACGACCTGCCGAAGGGCTGGGAACGCCTGCTGAAAGAGTTCCTGGAGTGGATGCCGAAGCGCCTGGATTCTTATGAGAAAGCCGCGCTGCGCAACACCATTCTGAAAGGCCGTTCCCAGGGCGTTGCAGCCTATACCGCGAAAGAAGCGCTGGAGTGGGGCACCACCGGTGCTGGCCTGCGCGCCACCGGTATCGACTTCGACGTGCGTAAGGCTCGTCCTTACTCCGGCTACCAGAACTTCGATTTCGAAGTCCCGGTTGGCGGTGGCATCAGCGACTGCTACACCCGCGTTATGCTGAAAGTTGAAGAGCTGCGCCAGAGTCTGCGCATCCTTGAGCAGTGTCTGAAAAATATGCCAGCCGGCCCGTTCAAAGCGGATCATCCGCTGACTACGCCGCCGCCGAAAGAGCGCACGCTGCAGCATATCGAAACCCTGATCACTCACTTCCTGCAGGTTTCCTGGGGCCCGGTCATGCCGGCCAATGAATCCTTCCAGATGATTGAGGCAACGAAAGGGATTAACAGTTACTACCTGACCAGCGACGCTAGCACCATGAGCTATCGTACCCGTATCCGTACCCCGAGCTTTGCGCACCTGCAGCAAATTCCGGCGGCGATCCGCGGCAGCCTGGTTTCTGACCTGATTGTCTATCTGGGTAGTATCGATTTTGTAATGTCTGATGTGGATCGCTAACTATGCACGATAACCAACAAAACCAGGCTGAAGCTTTTGAGCTGAGTGCGGCAGAGCGTGAGGCGATTGAGCACGAGAAACACCATTACGAAGATGCCCGTGCGGCCTCTATCGAAGCGCTGAAAATCGTTCAGAAACAGCGCGGTTGGGTGCCAGATGGTGCCATCTACGCGATTGCTGACGTGCTGGGTATCCCGGCGAGCGATGTAGAAGGTGTGGCCACTTTCTATAGCCAAATATTCCGCCAGCCGGTTGGCCGCCACGTGATTCGCTACTGCGACAGCGTGGTTTGCCATATCACCGGTTACCAGGGCATTCAGTCGGCTATCGAAGCCAAACTGAACATCAAGCCGGGCCAGACTACGTTTGACGGCCGCTTTACCCTGCTGCCAACCTGCTGCCTGGGGAACTGCGACAAGGGGCCGACCATGATGATTGATGAGGACACTCACAGCCATCTGACGCCGGAAGCCATCCCTGACTTGCTGGAGCAGTATAAATGAAGACGATTATTCGTACTGCCGAAACCCATCCGCTGACCTGGCGTCTGCGCGATGACAAACAGCCGGTCTGGCTTGACGAATACCGTAGCAAAAACGGCTATGAAGGCGCGCGTAAAGCGCTGACCGGCATGGCGCCAGATGAAATCGTGACTGCGGTAAAAGACGCTGGCCTGAAAGGGCGCGGCGGCGCGGGCTTTTCCACCGGTTTGAAGTGGAGCCTGATGCCGAAAGACGAGTCCATGAACATCCGTTACCTGCTGTGTAACGCCGATGAAATGGAGCCAGGCACCTATAAAGACCGCCTGCTGATGGAGCAACTGCCGCACCTGCTGGTGGAAGGCATGCTGATTTCCGCTTTTGCGCTGAAAGCATACCGTGGCTACATCTTCCTGCGTGGTGAGTACATCGAGGCGGCAGACCACCTGCGTCGCGCGATTGCCGAAGCCACCGAAGCGGGCCTGCTGGGTAAGAACATCCTGGGTTCCGGTTTCGATTTCGAACTGTTCGTACACACCGGAGCCGGGCGTTATATCTGCGGGGAAGAAACCGCGCTGATTAACTCCCTGGAAGGCCGTCGTGCGAACCCACGTTCTAAGCCACCGTTCCCGGCATCAAGCGGCGTTTGGGGTAAACCGACCTGTGTAAACAACGTCGAAACCCTGTGTAACGTCCCGGCTATTCTGGCTAACGGCGTGGAGTGGTATCAGGGCATTGGCGGCGGCATGAGTAAAGATGCCGGCACCAAACTGATGGGCTTCTCTGGCCGCGTGAAAAACCCTGGCGTCTGGGAATTGCCGTTCGGCACAACCGCTCGCGAAATCCTGGAAGAATACGCCGGCGGCATGCGTGATGGCCTGAAGTTTAAAGCCTGGCAGCCGGGTGGGGCGGGGACCGACTTCCTGACGGAAGCTCATCTCGACCTGCCGATGGAATTTGAAAGTATTGGTAAAGCAGGCAGCCGTCTCGGTACGGCGCTGGCAATGGCGGTTGACCATGAAATTGGTATGGTGCCGCTGGTGCGTAACCTGGAAGAGTTCTTTGCCCGTGAATCCTGCGGCTGGTGTACACCGTGCCGCGATGGTCTGCCGTGGAGCGTAAAAATCCTGCGCGCGCTTGAGCGCGGCGAAGGACAGCCGGGGGATATCGAAACCCTGGAGCAGCTTTGCCGCCATCTGGGTCCAGGTAAAACCTTCTGTGCCCACGCGCCGGGTGCCGTTGAGCCATTGCAGAGTGCGATTAAATATTTCCGCGACGAATTCGAAGCAGGCATTGCCAAACAGGATTACGGAAATCTGCGTGCCATTAATGGTATTCAGCCGAACCTGTTAAAAACGCGCTGGTGATAGACAGCTTTTCACCCTCACCCTACCCCTCACCCTGAGGGAGAGGGGATAGACCGGTGATTTTCTCCCTCTCCTGGGGGAGAGGGCCGGGGTGAGGGCGAAGGTGGTTCGCACAAGAATTTTTGATTAACGCCTGAAGTTATTCAGGCCAACTGGAAGCATGCTGACTATGGCTACGATTCATGTAGACGGCAAAGAATACGAGGTCAACGGAGCAGACAACTTGCTGGAAGCTTGTCTCTCCCTCGGTCTTGATATTCCTTATTTTTGCTGGCATCCGGCGCTGGGCAGCGTCGGTGCTTGCCGCCAGTGTGCGGTGAAGCAATATCAGAACGCGGAAGACACTCGCGGTCGCCTGGTGATGTCCTGTATGACACCGGCCTCCGACGGGACCTTCATCTCTATTGATGATGGCGAAGCGAAACAGTTCCGTGAAAGCGTTGTGGAATGGTTGATGACTAACCACCCGCACGACTGTCCGGTCTGTGAAGAGGGCGGCAACTGCCACCTGCAGGATATGACCGTGATGACCGGTCATAGCTTCCGTCGCTACCGCTTTACCAAGCGTACTCACCGCAATCAGGATCTCGGTCCGTTCATCTCTCATGAAATGAACCGCTGTATCGCCTGCTACCGCTGCGTGCGTTACTACAAAGACTACGCAGACGGTAAAGACCTGGGCGTTTACGGCGCGCACGACAACGTCTACTTCGGTCGTCCGGAAGACGGCACGCTGGAAAGCGAGTTCTCCGGTAACCTGGTAGAAATTTGCCCGACCGGCGTATTCACCGACAAAACGCATTCCGAACGCTACAACCGTAAGTGGGATATGCAGTTCGCACCGAGCATCTGCCAGCAGTGCTCGCTGGGCTGTAACACCAGCCCGGGTGAACGTTACGGCGAACTTCGTCGTATCGAAAACCGCTACAACGGCACCGTGAACCACTACTTCCTGTGCGACCGCGGCCGTTTCGGTTATGGCTATGTGAACCTGAAAGACCGTCCGCGTCAGCCAATTCAGCGCCGTGGTGATGACCTCATTACCCTGAACGCCGAACAGGCAATGCAGGGTGCGGCGGATATCCTGCGTCAGTCGAAGAAAGTGATTGGCATCGGTTCTCCGCGCGCAAGCGTGGAAAGCAACTTTGCTCTGCGCGAGCTGGTTGGCGCTGAAAACTTCTACACTGGTATTGCAGCTGGTGAGCAGGCTCGCCTGCAGCTGATGCTGAAAGTGCTTCGTGACAGCGGCGTTCACACGCCTGCGTTGCGTGAAATCGAATCATATGATGCGGTGCTGATCCTGGGCGAAGACGTTACCCAGACCGGCGCTCGTGCTGCCCTGGCTATCCGTCAGGCGGTCAAAGGCAAGGCGCGTGAAATGGCAGCGGCTCAGAAAGTGGCTGACTGGCAGATCGCCGCAATCCTGAACATCGGTCAGAACGCTAAGCATCCGCTGTTTGTCACCAACGTGGATAGCACCCGCCTGGACGATATCGCCGCATGGACTTACCGTGCGCCGGTTGAAGATCAGGCTCGCCTTGGTTTTGCGATTGCCAATGCGCTGGACAGCAACTCTCCGGCGGTTGAACTGGATCGTGACCTGAAAAACAAAGTGGACGTTATCGTGCAGGCGTTGGCCGGTGCGAAGAAACCTCTGATTGTTTCCGGGACGAACGCCGGTAGCGAAGCTGTGATTCAGGCTGCGGCCAATGTGGCTAAAGCGCTGAAAGGCCGCGGTGCAGACGTCGGCGTCACCATGATTGCTCGCGCGGTTAACAGCGTTGGCCTCGGCATGATCGGCGGTGGCTCTTTGGAAGAGGCTCTGAGCGAGCTGGAAAGCGGCGCTGCCGATGCGGTAGTGGTGCTGGAAAACGATCTCCATCGCCATGCTTCCGCTGCCCGTGTAGATGCGGCGCTGAGTAAAGCCCCTCTGGTAATGGTTATTGACCATCAGCGTACGGCCATCATGGACAAAGCACACCTGGTACTTTCCGCGGCGAGCTTTGCAGAAAGCGACGGGACGGTGATCAACAACGAAGGTCGCGCCCAGCGTTTCTTCCAGGTTTATGACCCGGCTTACTACGACACCAGCGTGACGATGTTCGAAAGCTGGCGCTGGCTGCACTCGCTGCACAGCACCGTGCAGAGCCGTGACGTTGACTGGACGCAGCTTGACCATGTGATTGACGCCTGCGTGAAGGTATTGCCTCAGTTAGCCGGTATTAAAGATGCCGCGCCGGATGCTTCCTTCCGTATCAAAGGTCAGAAGCTGTCTCGTTCTCCTATCCGTTCGAGCGGACGCACCGCTATGCGCGCCAATATCAGCGTGCACGAACCGCGTCAGCCGCAGGATAAAGACACGATGTTTGCCTTCTCGATGGAAGGGAACAACAGCCCGCTGGCCGACCGTCAGCAGATTCCGTTTGCCTGGGCTCCAGGCTGGAACTCCCCGCAAGCATGGAACAAATTCCAGGCCGAAGTGGGCGGTCATCTGCGCCACGGCGATCCGGGCGTGCGCCTGATCGAAGCCTCTGAAACGGGCCTGGACTACTTCACTTCCGTGCCGGATACCTTCCACGCGGAAGAGGGCAAATGGCGAATCGCGCCGTACTACCACCTGTTTGGTAGCGACGAGCTGTCCCAGCGTTCTCCTGTGTTCCAGAAGCGTATGGTTGAGCCTTACATCAAGCTGAACCCGGCCGATGCCGCGAAGCTTGGCGTTAACGCCGGAAGCCTGATCTCCTTCAGCTACGAAGGCCAGACGCTGAGTCTGCCGCTGCAGCTGTCCGAAGGTCTGGTTGCAGGGCAGGTTGGTTTGCCGATGGGGATGCCGGGGATTGCGCCAGTGCTTGCCGGTGCTCGTCTTGAAAATCTGCAGGAGGCTGCGCAATGAGCTGGCTGACACCGGAAGTTATCGACATTCTGCTGAGCATCCTCAAAGCGGTTGTCATTCTACTGGTCGTGGTGACCTGTGGGGCATTCATGAGTTTCGGCGAACGTCGTCTGCTCGGTCTGTTCCAGAACCGCTACGGACCGAACCGCGTAGGCTGGGGTGGTTCACTCCAGCTGGTTGCGGACATGATCAAGATGTTCTTTAAAGAGGACTGGATCCCTAAGTTTTCTGACCGCGTGATCTTTACGCTTGCACCCATGATCGCGTTCACCTCGCTGCTGCTGGCCTTTGCTATTGTGCCGGTCAGCCCAAGCTGGGTGGTGGCGGATTTGAACATCGGGATCCTGTTCTTCCTGATGCTGGCGGGCCTGGCGGTGTACGCCGTGCTGTTCGCTGGCTGGTCCAGTAACAACAAATACTCCCTGCTTGGTGCGATGCGTGCTTCCGCGCAGACCCTGAGTTATGAAGTGTTCCTGGGGCTTTCCCTGATGGGCGTGGTGGCGCAGGCCGGTTCCTTTAATATGGCCGACATCGTCAACAACCAGGCACATCTGTGGAACATCATCCCGCAGTTCTTCGGCTTCGTGACCTTTGCGATTGCCGGCGTTGCGGTTTGCCACCGTCACCCGTTTGACCAACCGGAAGCCGAGCAGGAACTGGCCGATGGTTATCACATCGAGTATTCCGGTATGAAGTTCGGTCTGTTCTTCGTCGGGGAATACATCGGCATCGTCACCGTTTCTGCACTGATTGTGACGCTGTTCTTTGGTGGCTGGCATGGCCCGTGGTTACCACCGTTCATCTGGTTCGCGCTGAAAACCGCGTTCTTCATGATGATGTTCATTTTGATTCGCGCCGCACTGCCTCGTCCACGTTATGACCAGGTGATGTCCTTCGGCTGGAAAGTTTGCCTGCCGCTGACGCTAATCAACTTGCTGGTGACCGCCGCGGTCATTCTTTACCAGGCACCATAAGGGGTGAAAAAACCATGACATTGAAAGAGTTAGTGGTTGGTTTCGGCACCCAGGTACGCAGTATCTGGATGATCGGCATGCACGCTTTCGCCAAGCGCGAAACCCGCATGTATCCGGAAGAACCAGTGTATCTGCCGCCGCGCTACCGTGGCCGTATCGTGCTGACGCGCGACCCGGACGGTGAAGAGCGCTGCGTTGCCTGTAACCTGTGTGCGGTAGCCTGCCCGGTAGGCTGTATTTCCCTGCAGAAAGCCGAGATGAAAGACGGTCGTTGGTATCCGGAGTTCTTCCGCATCAACTTCTCACGCTGCATCTTCTGTGGCCTGTGCGAAGAAGCCTGTCCAACCACCGCGATTCAGCTTACCCCGGACTTTGAGCTGGGTGAGTATAAGCGCCAGGATCTGGTGTACGAGAAAGAGGATCTGCTGATCTCCGGTCCGGGCAAATACCCGGAATATAACTTCTATCGGATGGCAGGTATGGCAATCGACGGCAAAGATAAGGGCGAAGCGGAAAATGAAGCTAAGCCTATCGACGTCAAAGGCCTGTTACCTTAAGGAGTCAGGAATGGAATTCGCTTTTTATATCTGCGCCATTGTGGCCGTCCTGACGACCCTTCGGACGATCACTCACACCAATCCAGTGCATGCGCTGCTGTACCTGATCATCTCGCTGCTGGCGATCTCCGGGGTGTTTTTCTCCCTCGGAGCTTACTTCGCCGGTGCGCTGGAGATCATCGTGTACGCCGGGGCTATCATGGTGCTGTTCGTCTTCGTGGTGATGATGCTTAACCTCGGTAACGCGGTTCAGCAGCAGGAACGCGAGTGGCTGAAACCGCAGCTGTGGATTGGGCCTGGCGTCCTGTCTGCAGTCCTGCTGGTGGTTCTGATTTACGCCATCCGCACCGTTAACGACCAGGGTATTGATGGCACGTCCATCGATGCGAAGCAGGTCGGTATCGCGCTGTTCGGGCCTTACGTACTGGCGGTGGAGCTGGCCTCCATGCTGCTGCTGGCGGGTCTGGTCGTTGCGTTCCACCTGGGTCGTGAAGACCGTGCCGGTGAGGTGCTGAGCAATCGCCCTGCTGACATGGCCGTGAGAAGAAAAACGGAGGAGAACGTATGATCCCGCTGCAACATGGACTGATCCTCGCCGCCATTCTGTTCGTGCTGGGACTGACCGGGCTGGTCATCCGCCGCAACCTGCTGTTCATGTTGATCAGCCTGGAAGTGATGATTAACGCCGCCGCGCTGGCCTTCGTGGTTGCCGGCAGCTACTGGGGCCAGGCTGACGGTCAGGTGATGTATATACTCGCGATTAGCTTAGCTGCTGCCGAAGCCAGTATTGGCCTCGCGCTGTTACTGCAGCTCCATCGTCGTCGCCAGAATCTGAATATCGATTCAGTAAGTGAGATGCGTGGATGAACCTTCTCTGGTTAACCATTGTTCTGCCATTGATTGGCTTTTTACTGTTGGCATTTTCCCGCGGCCGCTGGTCAGAAAACCTGTCCGCAACCATCGGGATGGGCTCTGTAGGTCTGGCGGCGGTAGTCACCGCCATTGCCGGGGTTGATTTCTTTAACAACGGGCAGCAGGCGTTCACTCAGCCGCTGTGGACCTGGATGGCGGTCGGTGATTTTAATATCGGCTTCAACCTGGTGCTGGACGGCCTGTCCCTGACCATGCTTTCTGTGGTTACCGGTGTTGGCTTCCTGATCCACATGTTCGCTTCCTGGTACATGCGCGGTGAAGAGGGTTATTCCCGCTTCTTCGCCTACACCAACCTGTTCATCGCCAGCATGGTGGTTCTGGTCCTTGCCGACAACCTGCTGCTGATGTACCTCGGCTGGGAAGGCGTGGGCCTCTGTTCTTACCTGCTGATCGGTTTCTACTACACCGATCCGAAGAACAACGCGGCGGCAATGAAAGCGTTCGTGGTGACTCGCGTCGGGGACGTGTTCCTGGCCTTCGGCCTGTTCATCCTCTACAACGAGCTGGGCACGCTGAACTTCCGCGAAATGGTTGAGCTGGCACCGCAGCACTTCGCTGCCGGCAACCAAATGCTGACCTGGGCAACCCTTATGCTGTTAGGCGGTGCGGTCGGTAAGTCTGCACAGCTTCCGCTGCAAACATGGCTTGCGGATGCGATGGCGGGCCCAACCCCGGTTTCTGCGCTGATTCACGCGGCTACCATGGTTACCGCGGGCGTCTACCTGATTGCCCGTACCCATGGCCTGTTCCTGATGACCCCGGAAATTCTGCATCTGGTGGGTATCGTAGGTGCCGTTACGCTGGTGCTGGCAGGCTTTGCCGCGCTGGTACAGACCGACATCAAACGCGTACTCGCTTACTCCACCATGAGCCAGATTGGCTACATGTTCCTGGCGCTGGGCGTGCAGGCGTGGGATGCGGCAATCTTCCACCTGATGACCCACGCGTTCTTTAAAGCGTTGCTGTTCCTGTCATCCGGTTCGGTGATTCTGGCGTGCCATCACGAACAAAACATCTTCAAGATGGGTGGGCTGCGTAAGTCTATTCCGCTGGTGTATGTCTGCTTCCTGGTTGGGGGCGCGGCGCTGTCCGCTCTGCCGCTGATTACCGCAGGCTTCTTCAGTAAAGATGAAATTCTTGCTGGTGCGATGGCGAACGGCCACATCAACCTGATGGTTGCGGGCCTGGTCGGGGCGTTTATGACCTCGCTCTACACCTTCCGCATGATTTTCATTACGTTCCACGGTGAAGAAAAAATTCACGCTCACGCAGGGAAGGGGATTACCCACCACCTGCCGCTGGTTGTTCTGCTGGTGCTGTCCACCTTCGTTGGCGCAATGATTGTGCCACCGCTGCGCGGCGTACTGCCGGAAACCACTGAACTTGCGCACGGCAGCGTGCTGACCCTGGAGATCATCTCCGGCGTCGTCGCCATTGCCGGTATCCTGATTGCCGCCTTCCTGTGGCTGGGTAAACGTACTCTGGTGACGTCGCTTGCGAACAGCGCACTGGGGCGTTTCTTCGGTACCTGGTGGTTCAATGCCTGGGGCTTCGACTGGCTGTACGACATGATTTTCGTCAAGCCATTCCTCGGTATTGCGTGGCTGCTGCGCCGTGACCCGCTGAATGCTTTGATGAACATTCCGGCAGTTCTCTCCCGCTTTGCTGGCCGCGGCCTGCTGGTGAGCGAGAACGGTTATCTGCGCTGGTATGTTGCGTCCATGAGCATCGGTGCCGTTGTAGTTCTCGGCCTGCTGCTGGTTCTGCGTTAACAGGATTTCTTCCATCCCCCTCTCTCTGTTGAGAGAGGGTCGGAGTGGGGCTTAATACCTCCTCTGGCGCTGGGAAGTGAGCGATGTTTAAGAATTATTTTGACTTAGGGACTCAAACGCCATGCTATTACCCTGGCTAATACTAATCCCCTTTATCGGCGGCTTCTTCTGCTGGCAGACCGAACGCTTCGGCGTGAAAGTGCCTCGCTGGATTGCGCTGATCACCATGGGGTTGACACTGGCACTGTCTCTGCAATTGTGGTTGCAGGGTGGCTATTCTCTGACGCAGTCGGCGGGTTTGCCGCAGTGGCAGTCAGAGTACATTCTGAAATGGATCCCACGTTTTGGCATTGATATTCACCTGGCGCTCGACGGTCTGTCGCTGCTGATGGTGGTGCTGACCGGCCTGCTTGGCGTGCTGGCGGTGCTCTGTTCCTGGAATGAAATCGAAAAATATCAGGGATTCTTCCACCTCAACCTGATGTGGATCCTCGGCGGCGTTATCGGCGTGTTCCTTGCCATCGACATGTTCCTGTTCTTCTTCTTCTGGGAAATGATGCTGGTGCCGATGTACTTCCTGATTGCGCTGTGGGGCCACAAAGCCTCCGACGGGAAGACGCGTATTACCGCCGCGACCAAGTTCTTCATCTATACCCAGGCGAGCGGCCTGGTGATGCTGATTGCTATCCTGGGTCTGGTGTTTGTGCACTACAATGCGACCGGCGTATGGACCTTCAACTATGAGCTGTTGCTGAAAACGCCGATGTCCCACGGTGTACAGTGGCTGCTGATGCTGGGCTTCTTTATCGCCTTCGCGGTAAAAATGCCGGTGGTTCCTCTTCACGGCTGGCTGCCGGATGCGCACTCCCAGGCACCAACGGCGGGTTCCGTTGACCTGGCAGGTATCTTGCTCAAAACTGCGGCCTACGGCCTGCTGCGTTTCTCTCTGCCGCTGTTCCCTGAAGCGTCTGCTGAATTTGCACCAATCGCCATGTGGCTGGGTGTCATCGGCATCTTCTACGGCGCGTGGATGGCCTTTGCCCAGACCGACATTAAACGCCTGATAGCTTATACCTCCGTTTCCCACATGGGCTTCGTGCTGATTGCTATCTACACCGGCAACCAGCTGGCTTACCAGGGCGCGGTAATTCAGATGATCGCTCACGGTCTGTCCGCGGCGGGTATGTTCATCATCTGCGGTCAGCTTTACGAGCGTCTGCACACGCGTGACATGCGCATGATGGGCGGCCTGTGGAACAAAATTAAATGGCTGCCTGGTCTGTCGATGTTCTTCGCTGTTGCCACGCTGGGTATGCCCGGGACCGGTAACTTCGTCGGTGAATTCATGATCCTGTTCGGCAGCTTCCACGTTGTGCCGGTCATTACCGTGATTTCAACCTTCGGTCTGGTCTTTGCCTCTGTTTACTCTCTGGCGATGCTGCATCGCGCGTACTTCGGGAAAGCTAAGAGCGAAATCAGCGATAAACAACTGCCTGGCATGTCCATGCGCGAGTTCTTTATCATTCTGTTGCTGGTGGTGCTGTTAGTTCTGCTGGGCTTCTTCCCGCAGCCGATTCTGGATACCTCGCATTCTGCGATGAGCAATATTCAGCAGTGGTTTACCAGTTCACTTTCTACTACAAGGCCGTAATTCGCCATGACAATAACTCCTCAACATTTGATCGCGCTGCTACCGCTGTTGATCGTCGGATTGACGGTGGTGGTTGTGATGCTCTCCATTGCGTGGCGACGCGACCATTTTCTGAATGCTACGCTGTCGGTTATCGGCCTTAACGCCGCGCTGATTTCACTGTGGTTTGTCGGTCAGGCAGGGGCGATGGATGTCACCCCGCTGATGCGCGTTGACGGCTACGCCATGCTCTACACCGGGCTGGTACTGCTGGCGAGTCTGGCAACCTGTACCTTTGCTTATCCGTGGCTGCAGGGCTACACCGACAACCGCGAAGAGTTCTATCTGCTGGTCCTGATTGCTGCCCTGGGCGGTATTCTGCTGGCTAACGCGAACCACCTCGCGGCGCTGTTCCTCGGCATTGAGCTGATCTCTCTGCCGCTGTTCGGCCTGGTTGGCTACGCCTTCCGCCAGAAGCGTTCTCTGGAAGCGAGCATCAAGTACACCATTCTGTCAGCGGCGGCATCGTCCTTCCTGCTGTTCGGTATGGCGCTGGTATACGCTGATTCCGGTAGCCTGTCGTTTGTTAGCCTCGGCAAGAGCCTGGCGGACAACATGCTGCACGAACCTCTGCTGCTGGCGGGCCTGGGTCTGATGATCGTCGGTCTTGGCTTCAAGCTTTCTTTGGTGCCGTTCCACCTGTGGACCCCAGACGTATACCAGGGCGCGCCTGCCCCGGTTTCCACCTTCCTGGCAACCGCCAGCAAAATCGCCATCTTTGGCGTGGTGATGCGTCTGTTCCTGTACGCCCCAGTGGGCAACAGCGAAGCGGTTCGCGTCGTGCTGGGTATTATCGCCTTCGCGTCAATCCTGTTCGGTAACCTGATGGCGCTGAACCAGTCCAACATCAAGCGTCTGCTGGGCTACTCTTCCATCGCACACCTCGGTTACCTGTTGGTGGCGCTGATTGCGCTGCAAACCGGTAACATGTCGATGGAAGCGGTAGGGGTTTATCTGGCCGCTTACCTGTTCAGCAGCCTGGGTGCATTCGGCGTGGTTAGCCTGATGTCCAGCCCTTACCGTGGCCCGGATGCCGACTCACTGTTCTCCTACCGCGGTTTGTTCTGGCACAAGCCGGTGCTTTCGGCGGTGATGACCGTGATGATGCTTTCTCTGGCGGGTATCCCAATGACCCTGGGCTTCATCGGTAAGTTCTACATCATTGCCGTGGGCGTTCAGGCTCACCTGTGGTGGCTGACCGGCGCCGTGGTTCTGGGCAGTGCCATCGGCCTGTACTACTACCTGCGCGTGACCGTGAGTCTGTACCTGAGCGCGCCTCAGCAGCTTAACCGCGACACCCCATCTAACTGGGCGTTGACTGCGGGCGGCGTGGTGGTGCTGATCTCCTCCCTGCTGGTGCTGTTGCTCGGTATTTATCCGCAGCCGCTTATCAGCCTGGTGCAGCTGGCGCAGCCGCTGATGTAATCGGGTTAACAAGACAGTTCAAAACCGCCACTTGCTGGCGGTTTTTTTATGGGCTTAGTTTTTGGCTAGCTCGAGGATAAAATCCAGAAAACAGCGGGTGCGTGCGGCGGGATTGATACGTGAAGGGTAGTAAGCATAAAGCGGAAAACGCTCGTCCGGCCAGTCGGGAAATAAATCCACCAACAGTCCCTGTTTCACAAGATCGTCAGAGCCAAACGTCATCATCTGGGCAATCGCGTGCCCGCTCAGGCAGGCTTCATGCAAAGTGCGGGCGTCGTTCAGCGTCAGGCGGCCGCTGACCGGGACTTTAATCGCTTCTCCTTTACGATGAAACTCCCATTCAAACGGCCTGCCGGTTTCCGGATCGCGGAAATGAATGCAGGTATGCCCCAATAGCGCCTGTGGTGTTTCAGGCCTGCCGTGCCGCGCCAGATAGGCCGGGGTGGCAACCGTCATGATGCGAGTTTCCAGCAGCTTGCGTGCCACCAGCGTGCTATTTCGAGGCACGCCAAAACGAACAGCCAGATCGAAACCATCGCCAATCATATCCCCCAGCCGATCGCTTGTGACCAGATCCAGTTTAAGATCGGGATAGCGGGACATAAAAGTTTCCAGTTGAGGCCCCAGGATCAGGCTAGAGAAGAACGGATCGATGTTGACCCGAAGTCTGCCGGTAATGGCTTTAGTGGCGAGCGACGCGGTGCTGGTCACATCTTCCAGCGCGGCCAACAGCGGAAGGATCTGACGATAAAACGCTTTGCCTTCAACGGTCAATGCCACTGCGCGGGTAGTGCGGTCAAAAAGGCGGATGCCGAGGCGTTTCTCCAGGCGGGCAATCGCCCGGCTGACCCCCGGCGGGGACATATTGATCACCTCCGCGGCGGCGGCAAACGTGCCGCTTTCCACTACGGCGGTAAACACGGACAGACCATTAAAGGTCCGATCGTTAAAAATCATATTAGTGCTCCGCAGTCATCAGTGAATTGTCTTAGGTGCTATCGATACAACATAGCTGCATCCGCATAATGCCGTCCACACCCTGCGGGGGATCTCTAACTGGAGAAACATTATGTTCGCAATTACAGGTATTACCGGACAAGTTGGCGGTGCACTGGCAGAAGCATTGCTTGCTCAAGGGCATGAGATTCGGGCCGTCGTTCGCTCTGAAGCTAAGGGACAGCCCTGGGCACAGCAGGGCGCAGACGTTGAGCTGGCTGAAATGCACGATGGCGAAGCGCTGGCACAAGCCTTCACCGGGGCCGAAGCGGTCTTTATCCTGCTGCCGCCGGTGTTCGATCCTTCAGGGAATATGGCTGAACCAAGAGCCCACATCTCGGCCATCAGGCACGCACTGCTGGCTGCGCGCCCGCAGCACGTGGTCTGCCTTTCAACCATCGGGGCGCAGGCAACGCAGCCAAACCTGCTGAATGCTCTGGGCCTGATGGAAAAAGAGCTCACGGATGTTTGTGATTCCGTCGCGTTCCTCCGCGCGGGCTGGTTTATGGAGAACTTCCTCTGGGATGTAGAAAGTGCCAAAGAGACCGGGACTATCTACAGCCACCTGCAGCCGCTTGAGCGCGTTATCCCAATGATTGCGACAGTCGATATCGGCCAGCTTGCCGCCGAATTATTGACTCAGCCAGAATCAGGAACCCGGATTGTGGAACTGGAAGGACCGCAGCGCTACAGCCCGCAGCTGGCAGCCGAAGCGTTCTCTCAAGTTTTGGGGCGGCCGGTAACGGTAAAAGCCGTGCCGCGGGAAAACTGGGAGGCAGATTTCCTTGCTCAGGGCATGAAAAACCCGCTCCCACGCATGCAGATGCTGGACGGCTTTAACGAAGGCTGGATTGATTTCACCGGCGATACGGTGAAAGGTGCCACGCCTCTGGAAACTGTGCTAAAACAGTTGCTTGAGCGGCACCAGTAATCCGTCAGGTGGCGCCTGAATCAAAAGGAGTTTTTCAATGCTTAACTGGCAGGATTTACACCATTCTGAACTGAGCGCCACCGACCTTTATGCCCTTTTGGCCCTGCGCTGCGAAGTCTTTATTGTTGAGCAGCGTTGTGCATATCTGGATGTTGATGGTGAGGACTTGGTGGGAGAGAACCGCCATATCCTCGGCTGGCGGGACGGCAAACTGATTGCCTATGCCCGCATTCTAAAGAGTGACAACGAGCTGGAGCCGGTGGTCATTGGCCGGGTTATTGTTGATGCGTCGGTGCGCGGCGAAAAGCTTGGGCAACAGCTCATGACTCAGGCGCTTGCCGCCTGCCAGCGCCAATGGCCTGACCGTGCAATTTACTTGGGCGCTCAGGCGCATTTGCAGGCGTTTTATGCCCAGTTCGGCTTCTACCCGGTCACCGAAGTGTATGACGAAGATGGTATTCCGCATGTCGGGATGGCCAACGGCTAACGCAGGCGAAATCAGCTCCGGTTGTCTATAGTTAGCGGACGAGAAATTTTTTAACACGGAGAACAGTGATGCAACCGTATGAATCTCGTCTCGATGATGACCTCGCACTTTTAAGCGACACGCTTGAAGAAGTGCTTCGCGCCTCCGGCGACCCGGCTGACCAGAAGTACATTGAGCTAAAGGAAAAGGCCGAGCAGGCGCTGAATGACGTCAAAGCACGCATCAGCAACGCTTCCGACACTTACTATTACCGCACCAAAAAAGCAGTCTACCGCGCCGATGATTACGTGCATGAAAAGCCCTGGCAGGGTATTGGCATCGGGGCTGCAGTCGGGTTGGTGGTTGGGCTTTTACTCCGCCGATAATCTTGACCGCGCCTGCAAATGGCAAATAAAAAATCTTACCCCCTGGGTAGGATTTTTTTTTGTGGGAACGACCACGTATAATCAGGGGTTTTTACGGGGCGTGAGGTAAACGTGAATTCAGTAGCCGTCGCACTGCAGCAAATGCAGCAGGAATTAGCAGGGGAATTTGCGGATAAGCCGGGCCTTCAGCGCCTGTGCGTGCCGGTCACGCTGAGTGACGCCTCCGATCCTCTCGCCTGGCTCACGGCTCAGTCACGTTATCCCCAATTTTACTGGCAGCAGCGCAACGGTAACGAAGAAGTGGCTGCCCTGGGGGCATTGCTGAGTTTTTCTGCGTTGGAAGACGCCCAGGCTTTTCTGCAGTCCCACCCGGAACAGCCTTTCCTGCGCGTCTGGGGATTAAATGCCTTTGATCCGTCCCACGGTTTTCTTTTTCTCTCGCGGCTGGAATGGCGGCGAGTAGGTGGGGAGGCGTTTCTTTGGCTGCATCTGTACAGCGAAACTTCCTTGAAGCAGGATGCGTTGGCGGCTGCGGCTTTTATTGAGCAGCTTCTGCCGGCGAAACTTCTCCCGCAGCTCAATCTCAAATGCCTCGGTGAAACTCATCTGCCGGAGCAGCTCGAATGGCACCGCCTGGTGGATCAGGTGGTCAGTGCCATCAGCCAGAAAGCGCTGGATAAAGTCGTGCTCGCCCGGGCCACCGATCTGGCGTTTTCTTCCCCGGTTTCTGCTGCAGGGTTCATGGCCGCCAGCCGCCGAATTAACCTGAACTGCTACCATTTTCTGATGGCGTTTGATGCGAAAAACGCCTTCCTTGGCTCCAGCCCGGAACGCCTGTGGCGAAGAATCGACGATGCGCTGCGAACGGAAGCCCTGGCCGGAACGGTGGCAAACCACCCGGACGATGCTCAGGCCGCTAAACTAGGCCAGTGGCTGCTGAAAGATGACAAAAACCAGCGTGAAAATATGCTGGTGGTAGAGGACATTTGCCAGCGCTTGCAGGCTGCGGTCGGCGCGCTGGATGTGTTGCCGCCACAGGTTATGCGGTTGCGCAAAGTTCAGCATTTGCGTCGCTGTATTTGGACGCAACTCAAGCGTCAGGACGATGCGCTTTGCCTTAAACAGTTGCAGCCTACCGCCGCCGTGGCGGGATTACCGCGTGAGCTGGCTCGGGAATTTATTGCCGAGAACGAGCCTTTTGAGCGTGAATGGTACGCAGGTTCGGCGGGTTATTTGTCCCGCCATCAAACGGAGTTTTGTGTGGCGCTGCGCTCGGCAAAAGTGAGCCATACCGGCGTTCGCCTTTATGCCGGGGCGGGCATTGTCGCCGGCTCGGTTGCCGCAGAAGAGTGGCAGGAAATTGAAAACAAAGCGGCCGGTTTGAAGACGTTACTGATCGGCAGTGGTAACTGAATAAGCTATTCACGACGCAAATCAATTTAACCCTTGCCATAGTATTTATAATCGAAAGTCGAAATTGACTGCGGACAATATTATGTCGATAAGCTCATTTAACCGCCGCTGGGCGGGCGTCATACTCGAAGCATTAACCCGACATGGGGTGCGGCATGTGTGTATCGCGCCCGGCTCCCGCTCCACGCCGCTGACGCTCAGCGCGGCGGAAAACCGCAGTTTCATTTGCCATACTCACTTTGATGAACGGGGCCTGGGCCATCTGGCGCTTGGGCTGGCAAAAGCCAGCGGCGAGCCGGTGGCAATCATTGTCACCTCCGGCACCGCCGTGGCCAATCTTTATCCTGCCGTGATAGAAGCCGGATTGACCGGCGAAAAGCTGATTTTGCTGACGGCAGATCGCCCGCCCGAACTTATCGACTGTGGTGCGAACCAGGCGATTCGTCAGCCGGGACTGTTTAACTCCCATCCTTCCGCTGCACTCAATCTGCCTCGCCCAACGCATGATATTCACGCCAGCTGGCTGGTCTCTGCCATTGACAGCGCCGTCGGCCAGCTCAACGGGGGCGCACTGCATATCAACTGCCCCTTTGCTGAGCCATTTTATGGCGCGCCGGACGATACCGGCGTCGACTGGCAAAACCAGCTTGAAGGCTGGTGGGAAGGCAACACGCCCTGGCTGCGTGAAGTGCACGACAATGCCGTGCCGAAGCAAAGAGACTGGTTCTTCTGGCGGCAAAAACGCGGCGTGGTAGTGGCCGGACGGCTTTCTGCCAGCGAAGGTGAGCAGGTCGCGGCCTGGGCGCAAATGCTTGGCTGGCCGCTTATCGGCGATGTGCTTTCACAGACCGGACAGCCTCTGCCGTGTGCGGATCTGTGGCTGAGCAATAGCCAGGCCGTGACTTGTCTTGAACAGGCGCAAATTGTCATCCAGTTTGGCGGCAGTCTGACCGGAAAACGGGTTCTTCAGTGGCAGGCCGCCTGCAGGCCGGAAGAGTACTGGCTGGTGGACAAGCAGCCCGGGCGTCTCGATCCTGCCAACCACCGTGGCCGCCGTCTGGTTGCCAGCGTTGAAGCCTGGCTGGAAAAACATCCGGCAGAAAAACGCCTGCCCTGGGCCGAAGCGCTAACGTCTCTGGCCTGGCAGACGCTGGAAAAGGTTGAGCAAGGAACCCGAGAATTTGGTGAGGCACAGGTTGCCCAGCGCCTGTCGCAGCTGCTGCCGGAAGGCGGTCAGCTGTTTGTTGGCAACAGTTTAATTGTGCGTTTGATCGATGCTTTTGCCCAGCTTCCCGTGGGGTATCCGGTGTACAGCAATCGAGGGGCGAGCGGCATTGATGGCCTGCTGTCAACCGCCGCAGGCGTTCAGCGGGCAACGGCGCGCTCCACGCTCGCGATAGTCGGCGACATTTCGGCGCTCTATGATCTTAATGCCCTTGCACTGCTGCGTCACGCCTCGGCACCGTTTGTGCTGCTGGTGGTCAACAATAACGGTGGCCAGATCTTCTCACTTTTGCCGACGCCTGCCGAAGAGCGTGAGCGTTTTTACTGTATGCCGCAAAACGTGAACTTCTCCCACGCAGCCGCCATGTTTGAGTTGGGGTATCAGAACCCTGAAAACTGGCAGGCGCTTGAAGAGGCCGTTCGTCGGGCCTGGTTGCGCCCTGGCGCGACGGTGATTGAAATTAGCGTGCCGGAAACCGCCGGCGCTCAGACGCTGCAGCATTTGCTGGCCCTGGTTAGCCAGGCATGATCCTTCATGCAGCGCCGCATTCGGGCCACTGTTCAACTCTGCCACACATAGTCTGGCTGCACGGTTTTCTTGGTAGCCATCATGAGTGGCAGGCGCTTAAGCCGCACTTTTCCGACTGGCCGCAGCTGTGCGTGGACCTGCCCGGCCACGGTGGTTCCACCGATCTTCACGTGCAGAGTTTTGCCGAGGTTGATAACGCGTTACGAAATACCCTCAAACATCACGGTATAAATCACTATTGGCTCGTGGGCTACTCCCTGGGCGGGCGCATCGCGATGTATCACGCCAGTCAGGCTGAGTCGAAAGGGCTGCGTGGTCTGGTGGTAGAAGGCAGTCATCCTGGCCTGATAAGTGGGGCAGATCGCGAGGCGAGAGCGCTGAACGATGCCCGCTGGGCGCAGCGTTTGATGCACGAAGATATCCAGACCGTGTTGAACGACTGGTATCAGCAGCCTGTTTTCCGTTCCCTCAGCCGCGCGCAACGCACTGACTTAGTCGCCCTGCGTGCGCAAAACAATCCCGAGACGCTAGCCCGGATGCTTGAGGCAACGTCGCTTTCCCGACAGCCCGATTTACGTGAGCCACTTGGCCAGCTAGCCGCGCCGTTTCATTTTATTTGCGGTGAACGAGACGAAAAGTTTCGCGCCGTTGCCGCCGAGCTTAACTGTTCCCTGGCTCTTATTTCCGGGGCAGGACACAACGCCCACCGTGAAGCTCCCGCCGCGTTTAGTTCCGCTCTGTTAACCCTCTTTCGTCAATATGACCTGTAAGGATCTTTCATGATTTATCCTGATGAACAAATGCTTTATGCCCCGATTGAATGGCTGGATTGCTCCGAAGGTTACACCGATATTCGCTACCACAAATCCAGCGACGGTATCGCCAAAATCACCATCAACCGCCCGGAAGTGCGTAATGCGTTTCGTCCGCTGACCGTCAAAGAGATGATCAATGCCCTGGCCGATGCGCGCTATGACGACAACATTGGCACCATTATTCTGACCGGCGAAGGAGAAAAAGCCTTCTGTGCGGGCGGTGACCAAAAAGTGCGTGGTGACTACGGCGGCTACCAGGACGCAAGCGGCGTACATCACCTGAACGTGCTCGACTTCCAGCGCCAAATTCGCACCTGCCCTAAGCCAGTTGTGGCGATGGTGGCGGGTTTCTCCATCGGCGGCGGCCATGTGCTGCACATGATGTGCGACCTGACTATCGCGGCGGAAAACGCCGTGTTTGGCCAGACTGGCCCGAAAGTTGGTTCTTTCGACGGCGGCTGGGGCGCTTCCTACATGGCGCGTATTGTCGGCCAGAAAAAAGCTCGCGAAATTTGGTTCCTGTGCCGCCAGTACGATGCGAAAGAAGCGCTGGATATGGGCCTGGTGAATACCGTTGTACCGATTGCCGATCTGGAAAAAGAGACCGTGCGCTGGTGCCGTGAAATGCTGCAGAACAGTCCGATGGCGCTGCGTTGCCTGAAAGCGGCGCTGAATGCTGACTGCGACGGTCAGGCGGGGCTGCAAGAACTGGCCGGGAACGCCACGATGCTGTTCTACATGACCGAAGAAGGCCAGGAAGGGCGCAACGCGTTTAACCAGAAGCGTCAGCCGGACTTCAGCAAATTTAAACGGAATCCGTGATGCGCAGCGCGGCGCTGTGGCGCTTTCAAATCCCGATGGAGGCTGGCGTAGTGCTTCGCGACCAGCGTCTCAAATTTAGAGATGGGCTTCTGGTGCGCCTGACAGTGGGCGAACGCAGCGGATGGGGCGAAATTTCCCCTCTGCCGGGATTTAGCCAGGAAACACTCGCGGAGGCTCAGGCGCAGGTTGACCGCTGGCTTGAACAATGGCTGGCAGATGAATCGACTCCGTTACCCGAGTTGCCGTCGGTCGCTTTTGGCTTGAGTTGTGCGCTGGCTGAGGCAGAAGGTACGCTGCCACAGGCCGCTGACTACCGCCCCGCCCCGCTGTGCACCGGCGACCCCGACGAGCTGATCCTGGCACTGGCAGAAATGTCGGGCGAAAAAATCGCGAAGGTGAAAGTGGGGCTGTACGAGGCCGTTCGCGATGGCATGGTGGTTAATTTATTGCTTGAAGCCGTGCCTGAACTTCGTCTGCGTCTGGATGCTAACCGCAGCTGGACCCCGCTCAAAGCGCAGCAGTTCGCTAAATACGTCAACCCGGATCATCGCTCGCGCATCGATTTTATTGAAGAGCCGTGCAAAACCCGCGAGCAGTCCCGAGAGTTCAGCCGGGATACGGGAATTGCAATTGCCTGGGACGAAAGCCTGCGGGAGGCTGATTTTACTTTCAGCGCTGAGCCGGGCGTTTCAGCAGTGGTGATTAAACCGACGCTTACCGGTAGCCTGAACAAAGTGCGTGAGCAGGTTGCGGCGGCACATTGTCTGGGGCTGAAAGCGGTGATCAGTTCCTCCATTGAGTCCAGCCTCGGTTTGACTCAACTGGCCCGCATCGCCGCCTGGCTCACGCCGGGAACCCTGCCTGGGCTGGATACTTTATCCCTGATGCAGTCTCAGCTTGAGCGCAGCTGGCCCGGCAGCCCTCTGCCGTGTGTTACCGTGGACGGACTCGAGCGTATTCGATGATCTTTCCCGACTGGCCGTGGCGTCACTGGGCCGATGCCAGGAGCACAAGTGTTGCGCTCCGTCTCGACGATGAACTATTAACCTGGCAAACGCTGTGCCAGCGCGTGGATACGCTGGCGGGAGGTTTTCGCCAGCAAGGAGTAAAAGAAGGCGATGGCGTTGCGCTTAAAGCGAAAAATGGCCCGCAAACGCTGCTTGCCTGGCTGGCGTTATGGCAGTGTGGGGCGCGCATTCTGCCGTTAAATCCTCAGTTGCCTGATAGTTTGCTGGCGCAGCTTTTACCGTCGATGACGCTGAGCTACGGGTTAACTTTGACCGACAGCGAACCTCTGCCGGATGTGGTTCCATTATCGCTGACTAGTGCACTTGCCTGGCACGAAAGCTGGCAGCCGATGCGTCTGGCTTCCATGACGCTGACTTCTGGTTCAACCGGGTTACCCAAAGCAGCGGTGCATACATTCTCGGCCCACCTTGCCAGCGCAGCGGGTGTCCTGGCGATGATGCATTACGGCCCCGACGATAGCTGGCTTTTATCTTTACCGCTGTTTCACGTTTCCGGGCAGGGGATCCTCTGGCGCTGGCTGTATGCCGGCGGCCAGTTGGCGATATCAAGCGCGCAATCGATAAACGAGGCGTTGCATGGCTGTACCCACGCTTCCTTAGTGCCCACACAGCTTTGGCGGCTGCTGGAAAAACAGGAACCTCTGGCGTTGCGTGAAGTGCTCCTTGGCGGGGCAGCCATCCCCGTTGAACTGACGCAGCAGGCGGAGGCGCGTGGGGTGCGTTGCTGGTGTGGTTATGGGCTCACCGAGCTGGCCTCTACGGTTTGCGCCAAACGCGCCGATGGTCAGCCAGATGTGGGGGCTCCATTGCCAGGCCGGAAGGTAAAAATCGTCGATGAAGAAGTGTGGATACAGGCGAATAGCCTGGCCAGCGGCTACTGGCGGGACGGGCAACTTATTCCTCTGGTGAATGAACAGGGCTGGTTTGCTACCCGCGATAGGGGCGTTTTGCATTCGGGCCGCCTGACGATTGTCGGGCGTCTTGATAACCAGTTTTTCAGCGGCGGGGAGGGCATCCAGCCGGAAGAGGTTGAGCGGGTAATTGCCGCGCATCCAGCGGTTCAGCAAGTGTTTGTGGTGCCGGTGGACGACGTTGAATTTGGCCAGCGGCCCGTTGCCGTGGTTGAGATTAGTTCCGGATGTGAGTTTAACGACATTGCCGCCTGGCTTGACGGAAAACTGCCACGTTTTCAGAGGCCTGTGCGCTGGCTGGCGCTGCCGCAGGAGTTAAAACAGGGCGGGATTAAAATCTCCCGCCGCAGGCTGAAAGAGTGGGCTGCAGGGGCATAACCCCTGCAAGGTATTACTTATTGTTCTTCAGTGCCTGAAGTGCATTCGCTACCCCGGCACCGTATTCAGGATGTACCTGGCTGAACAGGCAAATCTGACGGTTCTGAATGCTTTCCGGGACGTCTTTCATCTCACCCGCAATGCGCACAAACATACGCTGATGCTCTTCATCGCTCAGCAGGTTATACAGTGCGCGCGGCTGGCTGAAGTAGTCGCTATCTTCGCGATGGTTCCAGTGGTCGGCTGCGCCTTCCAGGCTCAACGGCGGCTCGCTGAAATCTGGCTGTTCCTGGAAAACGTTAAAGCTGTTTGGCTCGTAGGTTGCGCCATTGCCGCTGTTGCCGTCCACCCGCATGGCTCCGTCGCGGTGGTAGTTGTGGAACGGGCATTTTGGCGCGTTCACCGGAATTTGATGATGGTTCACGCCCAGGCGGTAGCGGTGTGCGTCACCGTAGGAGAACAGGCGACCCTGCAACATGCGATCGGGTGAGAAACCAATGCCCGGTACGACGTTGGCCGGGGACATCGCCACCTGTTCAACGTCAGAGAAGTAGTTTTCCGGGTTGCGATTCAGTTCCAGCACGCCCACTTCTATCAGTGGATAGTCGCCGTGTGGCCAGACTTTGGTCAGATCAAACGGGTTGTACGGCGTTTGTGACGCTTCGGCTTCCGGCATAATTTGCACGAACAACGTCCAGCGAGGGAAATCACCAGCCTCAATGGATTCGTACAGATCGCGCTGGGAGCTTTCGCGGTCCTCTGCGATCAGGCGGCTGGCTTCATCATCCATCAGGTTCTCAATACCCTGCTGGGATTTGAGATGGAACTTCACCCAGAAACGCTGATTGTCGCTATTGATAAAGCTGAAGGTATGGCTGCCAAAACCGTGAATGTGACGATAAGAGCGCGGTAAGCCACGGTCGCTGAAATCAATGGTCAACTGATGAAGGGCTTCCGGCAGGTGCGAGAAGAAATCCCATTTATACGTAGGGTTACGCAGGTTGGTGCGTGGATCGCGTTTGACGACGTGGTTCAGGTCGGGGAATTTCAGCGGATCACGGAGATAGAACACCGGCGTGTTGTTGCCCACCAGGTCCCAGTTGCCCTCCTCGGTATAGAATTTCATGGAAAAGCCGCGAATATCTCGTTCGGCATCCGCCGCGCCGCGCTCACCGGCCACGGTGGAAAAGCGCAGGAACAGCTCAGTTTTTTTGCCGACTTCTGAGAATAATTTTGCCCGGGTGTAGCGGGTGATGTCATGCGTCACGGTGAAATGACCAAACGCGCCGGAGCCTTTAGCGTGCATGCGGCGCTCAGGGATCACTTCGCGGTCAAAGTGGGCGAGTTTTTCAAGGAACCAGACGTCTTGAAGTAGCATCGGGCCTCGCGGGCCTGCGGTAGCAACGTTGTTGTTGTTTACAACGGGAGCGCCTGCGCCGGTTGTTAATCCTTTCTTGCTCATTAATGCCTCCTTGGGAGCCAGGTTTCACAGTAAAAAAGCGTTTATTTAAATCCACTTTTTTACTGTGTTTATTATTCACCTGCTCAATGTGTCATTTCGCGCTACCCGGCTGCATTGATCTTGTCACACAAAAAGGCGTCTTTTCATTTTCTTACAATCAAGGAAATATTGGCATTTTCTAGCGTGTTAATAAGATAATGCGCCACGCCATCCAATGGCATTTTTAAGGGCAGCCCTTTTTCTTTTTCAGGAACCAAGGAATGAATAAATTACTTTTAGCCGGCGGCGCGGGTTTGCTGCTGGTTTCCGCAGGTGCCAGCGCAATTGGCGTGAGTGCTGAAGTCGGCAAAGAATACACTAACCTCGGCGTGGGTTTTGGCACCGAAAGTAGCGGCATCGCGGTAACCGGTAACTATGCGCATAACGACGACAACGGTGATACCGTAGGCCTTGGCCTCGGTTTTAATATTCCTCTGGGGCCGATGATGGCAACCGTAGGCGGTCGTGGCGTTTACCTGCACGCAAAAGATCGCAAAGAAGGTTATGCGCTTGCGGCGGGTGGCGGTTTGAGATGGCCAATCACTTCTGACATTGCCATTTTTGGCGATTACTACTATTCCCCGGACTCTCTGTCCAGCAGCGTGAAGGACTACAAAGAGGCCAGCGCCGGTGCAAGCTGGAACTTTATGCGTCCGTTTTCAGCGCAAGTGGGTTACCGCTATATTAGCCTTGGCGGCAAAGACGGCGATCGTACCGACACCGTGGCCGACGGTCCGTATGTGGGCGTGAGCGCCAGCTTCTAATCCATTAACGCGGCTTTTAGCCGCGTTAATGTTGCAGACAAAGAGGAAAAAAGCGTGGTTTTTCCCTCTTTGCGGTTATCAGCCGAAAATCAATGAATTGATTTTCCGTTTTTTGACGAATCCTTTGGCCTTTTTTCTATGCCCAGAGGTTGGTCAGTAGTCTAAGCGCGGCTTTTAGCCGCGTTTTTTATGTCTGCCGTTCTTTGGTGCCTGCGCTATAGTGGGGCGTTCCCCTGCTGCGGAGTAAAAGATGTTAAAAGTAGAAATGCTGTCCACCGGCGACGAAGTGCTGTACGGGCAAATTACCGATACCAATGCGGCCTGGCTTGCCGACTATTTCTTTCATCAGGGTTTACCCATGTCGCGCCGCAATACGGTCGGCGACAGTCTGCCTGACCTGGTTGCCGTGCTGAAAGAGCGCAGCCACGAAGCGGATGTGCTGATTGTTAACGGCGGCCTGGGACCAACCAGCGATGATTTAAGCGCGCTGGCGGCGGCGACGGCGGCGGGCGTTGAGCTGGTCGAGCACGCGGAATGGTTAACCTATATGGAGCAGTTTTTTGCCGAGCGCGGGCGAGTGATGGCGCCGAGTAACCGCAAGCAGGCGCTAATCCCGGCTAACAGTGAAATGATCGACAATCCCGTCGGCACCGCCTGCGGCTTTGCATTGACCTTAAACCGCTGCCTGATGTTTTTCACTCCCGGCGTACCGTCAGAGTTTAAGGCTATGGTGGACAAACAAATCATGCCCCGGCTGCGTGAACGTTTTACCCTCCCTGAACCGCCGATATGCCTGCGTTTAACGACTTTTGGACGCTCAGAGAGCGAGCTGGCGCAATCGCTTGAGCCGCTGGTGCTGCCGAAGGGCGTGGTGATGGGCTATCGCTCATCGATGCCGATCATTGAGCTTAAACTTACCGGCCCGGCCGGCCAGCGTGAAGCGATGGAGGCCGTCTGGCCGGAAGTCCGCCGCGTGGCAGGTGAGAGTCTGATTTTTGAGGGCACTGAAGGGCTTCCCGCACAAATAGCGCGCCGCCTGGGCGAACGCTCCCTGACTCTGGCCGTGAGCGAACAGTTCACCGGAGGCCTGCTGACGCTGCAGTTAAACCGGGCGCAGGCCGTGCTCCGGGCGAGCCGCGTTTTACCGCAGGCACCTGAAACATTGGCTCAGGCATTAGCATCCAGCGCAGAATGGCGCCTGAATCAACAGAGCGATCTGGCCCTGGTGATTTCTGGCGAAGAAGATCAGCAGATAAATTTTGCGCTCTCCACGCCAGACGGCACTTTTGGCCTGGGCGTGAAGTTTGGCACCAGCCGCCACGCGCTGGCAATACGCCAGGAAGTTTGCGCCATGATGGCGCTGAACGTGCTGCGCCGCTGGTTCAACGGCCAGCCGCTGGAAAGCGAACACGGCTGGATTAAGGTCGTAGAGTCAGCCAGCCTTTAACCTTCAGGCGAGCGCCCGGGCAAGTAGCGTGATCGGGTGCTCGCAGCGTTTGCTGGTCGACATTTCTATCTGCCATTTACAGGTTTCGCAGTCCGTCACCACCAGGTCTACGCCACTCTCTTCTATTTGCTGGAACAGCGGGGCGCCAATTTGCTGGGAAGTCGGGTAATTTTCCTTTTTAAACCCATAGGTCCCGGCAATGCCGCAGCACTGGGAGTCCAGCATCACCAGTTCCACGCCGGGAATGCGGCGCAGCAGCTCAATGGAATAGAGCGTCCAGCCCATTTTCTCCATATGGCAAGGCGTATGATAGGCGATACGCAGCGGCGTGTTTTTTAACGGTAGCGTTCTGCCATCCTCTTCCAGCAGTTTCCAGATATAACGCGTGGCGAGTTCAATCTGCTCGCGAACCGGGGCCGTGTCGATACCAAGAATATGCGGATATTCATCGCGCAGCGTGAAGGTACAGGTTGACGAGGTCGCAATGACCGGCAGCCCGCGCTGTATGACGGCCTCTTCCAGCGAGCTGGCGTTTACCCTTGCCTGTTTCTTTGCCTTTTCGATAAAGCCGTTGGCAATAAGCGGCACGCCGCAGCATTTTTCTCTTTGCAACAGCTGGACGCCGATGCCCATCGCGTTAAGCACTTTGACCATGTCTTTGCCGAGCTGCGGATGGTTGTAGTTCACGAAGCAGCCGTGGAAGAAAGCAACCTGCTGCGGGAAGCTGGCCTGGTGCGCGGCCTGGCGCCGATACCACTGGCGAAATGTGCCGAAGGAATATTTGGGCAACTCGCGGTGGGAATCAATTTTGAGGGTTTTATCCAGCAGCTTGCGTACGGGCTTCAAACCGGTCGCGGCGTTGATCAGCGGGGCAAAAGGCGTGGAGAGCGTACCGAGTAAATCAGTATGACTGAGAACAGCATCGCGCAGCGAAGGTTTATGTTCGCCATATCTGGCCCGCGCCCGCTGGATGATATCGCCAATGTTGACTTCGGACGGGCAGGAGACTTCGCAGCGCTTGCAGTTGGTGCAGTACTTCAGCGCGTCGTCGTACAGGGAGGGATCTTTCAGGCGCAACCTTTCTCCGTCGGGCCCGGCCTGTTTTGGCCCCGGATATTCCGGGCGAACGCGGCTTACCGGGCAAGCCGTGGTGCAGACCGTGCATTTAATACAGCTTTCAAAGCTGGTTTCATCAAGCAGGTTCATGGCAAGCCTCCGCGGCAACAAGGATTTGATTGGCCACACAGAGCGCCGTGAGCATCGATACG
Source organism: Enterobacter sp. TMH.L2 (assembly GCF_050847315.1). Lineage (NCBI taxonomy): Bacteria > Pseudomonadati > Pseudomonadota > Gammaproteobacteria > Enterobacterales > Enterobacteriaceae > Enterobacter > Enterobacter sp. TMH.L2. The sequence goes on from NZ_CP193791.1 coordinate 1,432,238, forward strand.
CCGGCTCCGCATCCCTGATGAATAGGATCAAAACCCCCCAGCACCGAGCCAATAGCGTAGAGATTTTTGGTGTATTCCCCGTGATGGAACGGCTGGAAGTGGTTATTCACGGTTAGCCCAAATTGCAGCCAGGGCTGCGGCGTAAAGAAATCTGTTTTGCTCCAGGCGGCTCGCTCGGCCTCGATGTTCACGTCCAGCCCGAAGATGGGCTCGATGACATGTTGCCGGGTAGCCTCCAGCCCACCGCTGAAAAAGCTGCCGCTGGCCAGGATGACATGCCGGGTCCGCAGCGGCACTTCACGATGATTTTTGGTGAACAGGGCATTGATACGCCCTTGTTCAAGCTGAGCGCCGGTTACGGTATCTCCGGGCATAATAAGCCCGCCCAGGGTCTGAAAACGGCGGCGGAGCGCATTGTGTAGCCTCATCCCAAGCACCGAAGGCGGTAGCGTTGGCAGGAGTTTTACCGGCACGCCGAGGGCTTGCTCAACGGCGGCTACCGTTCGTGCTTCCAGGTTCAGGCAAGCGGGCAGAATCATAGCCTCGCCGCTGCCCAGCAGCAGCCTGAGTTCATCCACCAGCGCCGGAAGATTTTCCGGCAGATCCAGCACCCGGGCGATGTTCACGGCGCGAAACTCGCTTGGGTTGTTACGTAAGACATCCAGTACGGGCAGGGTGAGCTCGGCGACGTGCGCGTTACAGCCGATGGCAGACAGTGAACCCGCCACCAGCTCTGCCTGAAAATCCAGGAAGCCAGCAATGTTAATTACCGTCACTTTTTGCCAGGGCAACGGCGCCTGCGGCACTTCCGGCGGGCTGAGCCAGCTGGCTCTTTGCTTGCCCAGCGGCGTGATTCTGAGGTGATTTTGGCCATGATGACCCACCAGCGGAATGCCAGCCCTGGCCAGCAGTTGCTCACTCTCTGCAGCGAGCGCCAGCACCCGCTCTTTGCCCATCAGGCTGTAAGGATGCTGAGGCGCTTGCTCCGCCAGGTTTTCCAGCACCGTCTCTGGCTGGTGAACGGGCGTGCCGTCCGGTAACGTTGAAAGCAAATCCAGCGAACCAGAAGAGAAGTGCAGCGCGCTTTGCCCGCGGCTGACGATGGCGCAGCGCTGGCCGCTTTCCGCCAGCTTTATGCCGGCTGTCAGCCCGGCCAGGCCGCTGCCGATGATAATCGTGTCAAATTTCATCCCTGTTCTCCGTTGTCCAGACCGCATAGTCCCTGATAAATCCAGGCGGTAAATTCGCTTTCTCTCAGTGCATTTCCCCAGGCGACAGGGCGAACGCCCTTCCAGCGTTCGTTGAGGAAGTGAGAGAGTTGATCCAGCGATTGGGCAGGCGTAGTGAGCTGGAAGCGTTGCAGGAGACCGGCCGCCCGGCAGGCGCACAGCTCGCCCTGGCAGGTGCCCATGCCCACGCGCGTTCTGCGGCGCAAATCTCCCAGGTTTTTTACGCCGAGGGCATCAATGGCATAGCGTACTTCGCCGGTGGTGACGGCTTCGCATTCGCACACCAGGCTGTTGCTGAGTCGGCTGTTATTAAGCAGCCGCGTGGCGCGGTCGCCGTGCCGCCAGACGGCGGAACCGCGAATTGTCGGTGGCAAGGAGATAACTTTCCCCAGCGTTTGTTCTGCCGTATGTTCGGAGCCCGGCAGCGACGCCGAGGCGGTGGAGCAGGGCGTGGTATTCCCTAAACGCTCGCAAACCAGGTCCGTTGCCCACTCCGCCATCAGACGATAGGTCATCAGTTTGCCGCCGGTAATGGTGATGAAGCCGTCCATGCCGTCGCGTTTCCCGTGGTCCAGCAGCACAATTCCACGGCTGACGCTGCGCCCGGTGGGATCGTTGTCGCTGGCAACCAGAGGCCTGACGCCAGCGTAGGCCCGAAGAATACGGGTTCGGCCAAGCGCCGGAGCCAGCTTTTCCCCTTCACGAATCAGCGTGTCCACTTCATCCGGTGTGACGCACATGTTGTCGATTTGGTCGTAGTCGATATGCGTGGAGGTGGTGCCAATAAGCGAAATTGTATCGCCGGGGACCAGAATATCGGCGTCTGCCGGTTTACGGCAGCGGTTGATGACCATGTTGTTGATGCGGTGCCCGAGGATCAGTAACGCCCCTTTGGCCGGGAACATTTTTACGCTTAGATCGGCGTATTCCGCGATGCGTTGCCCCCAGATGCCTGCCGCATTCACGACCATTGGCGCCCGGAACTCGCCTGCCTGTCGGGTAAGGTGGTTGAATACGCGCACGCCGCAAACGCGTGAGCCTTCACGAATCAGCCCGACGATCTCGCAGCCCGTCAGCACTTCTGCGCCGTGTTCTTTGGCATCAAGCATGTTAGCGGCGGTGAGGCGGAATGGATCGACCGTGCCATCCGGGACACGAACCGCGCCGAGAAGCGAAGGGTTGGCTGACGGCTCCAGCCGCAATGCCTCTCGGGGATCCAACGCTTCTGCGGGAATACCGGCCCGGTGGCAGGCGGCGATAAACCCGCTTTGAAACGCCAGATCATCTTCCGGCAGGGTGATAAACAGGCCATCCGTGGGCTCGATACAGTGGCGGGCAATACGCCGCAGAATGCGGTTTTCTTCGATGCACTCTTTGGCGGATTCCCCGTCGGTGACCGCATAGCGTGAGCCGCTGTGAAGCAGGCCGTGATTGCGGCCGGTGGCACCCGTTGCGATGTCGTGACGCTCAAGCAGCAGGACTTTCAGCCCACGGCGGGCACAGTCTCGCGCAATCCCGGCGCCGGTCGCTCCTCCGCCGATGATTATCACGTCCGTTTCTCTGCTCACATGGCGCTCCTTTATCCTCTTTTTAATTACCGTTATTCAGCCACAAAGAAAGTGTGGAATGTTTGATTGCGAGCAAATTCGAGCAATAAACGAAAATTATTAATGGGAATATGCACCATTTCGCCTTTTTGTAATAAAAATGTAACATTGTGTGCGATGTTTCACAGTAAATACGCGCCCAGATCACTACCATGCGCTCGCAAAAGAACATTTGGCAGGAGCCGCTTGCTCCCGCTGAACATCAACGCCACGGAGGCTCTATGTTAAGTATCTTCAAACCCGCCGCGCATAAGACGCGTTTGCCAGAGGAGCAGATAGATCCGACCTATCGCCGCCTGCGCTGGCAAATTTTCATGGGTATCTTCTTCGGTTATGCCGCTTACTATCTGGTAAGGAAAAACTTTACCCTTGCTATGCCGTATCTGGTGGAGCAGGGCTTCTCCCGAGGCGATCTCGGTTTTGCTCTTTCAGGGATTTCGATCGCCTACGGATTTTCGAAATTCATCATGGGCTCGGTCTCTGACCGCTCGAATCCGCGCGTATTTCTACCCGCTGGGCTGATTCTTGCCGCCGCCGTGATGCTGTTTATGGGCTTTGTGCCCTGGGCAACGTCCAGCATCGCAGTCATGTTTGTGCTGCTGTTCGCCTGCGGCTGGTTCCAGGGCATGGGATGGCCGCCGTGCGGGCGCACCATGGTGCACTGGTGGTCGCAGAAGGAGCGTGGAGGCATTGTTTCCGTCTGGAACTGCGCCCATAACGTCGGCGGCGGTATTCCTCCGCTGCTGTTCCTGCTGGGGATGGCGTGGTTTAACGACTGGCATGCGGCGCTGTATATGCCCGCTTTCGCCGCCATTATTGTGGCAATTATTGCCTTCGGCTTGATGCGCGACACGCCTCAATCCTGCGGCCTGCCGCCGATTGAAGAGTACAAAAACGACTACCCGGACGATTACAGCGAGAAAGCGGAAGAAGAGCTGACGGCTAAGCAGATCTTCATGAAGTACGTCTTCCCGAACCGTCTGCTGTGGTACATCGCCATTGCCAACGTGTTTGTCTATTTGCTGCGTTACGGCATCCTGGACTGGTCGCCAACTTACCTGAAAGAAGTAAAACACTTCGCTCTGGATAAATCCTCGTGGGCCTACTTCCTTTATGAATACGCGGGTATTCCAGGCACGCTGCTGTGCGGCTGGATGTCGGACAAGGTGTTTAAAGGTAACCGCGGCGCGACAGGCGTGTTCTTCATGGTGTTGGTGACGATTGCCACCGTGGTTTACTGGCTCAACCCGCCGGGTAATCCGGGCGTGGATATGGCCTGTATGATTGTTATCGGCTTCCTGATTTACGGCCCGGTAATGCTGATTGGTCTGCATGCGCTTGAGCTTGCACCTAAGAAAGCGGCAGGGACGGCAGCGGGCTTTACCGGCCTGTTTGGTTACCTGGGCGGCTCGGTCGCGGCCAGCGCGATTGTCGGCTACACCGTGGACTTCTTCGGCTGGGACGGCGGCTTTATCGTGATGATTGGCGGCAGTATTTTGGCCGTGCTGTTGCTGATTGTGGTGATGATTGGCGAGCGCAAACACCACGATGAAAAAATGCTGAAAAACGGCTAAGGAGTGCATCATGAAACTGATGGCAAAATCTTTACTGGCGGGCGTGGTGCTGGTGGCGACCAGCAGCGTCTTCGCCCAGACCACGGACAAAATCGTGATTGCCCACCGGGGCGCCAGCGGCTATCTGCCTGAGCATACGTTACCGGCAAAAGCGATGGCCTATGCCCAGGGTGCGGATTACCTTGAGCAAGACCTGGTGATGACCAAAGACGACAGGCTGGTGGTGCTGCATGACCACTATCTGGACAGGGTGACCGACGTCGCGAAGCGTTTCCCGGATCGGGCGCGCAAAGACGGGCGCTACTACGCCATCGACTTTACGCTGGCGGAAATCAAGTCCCTGAAGTTCACCGAGGGCTTCGACATCGTTAACGGCAAGCAGGTGCAAACTTATCCGGGGCGTTTCCCGATGGGCAAATCCGACTTCCGGGTGCACACCTTTGAAGAAGAGATCGAGTTTGTTCAGGGGCTGAACCATTCCACCGGGAAAAACATCGGTATCTATCCTGAGATAAAAGCGCCGTGGTTCCACCACCAGGAAGGCAAAGATATCGCGGCAAAAACCCTTGAGGTACTGAAGCAGTACGGCTACACCGGCAAGCAGGACAAGATCTATCTTCAGTGCTTTGACGCCGCCGAGCTGAAGCGCATTAAAAACGAGCTTGAGCCGAAGATGGGCATGAACCTTAATCTGGTGCAGCTTATCGCCTATACCGACTGGAATGAGACTCAGGAAAAACAGCCGGACGGCAAGTGGGTGAACTACAGTTACGACTGGATGTTTAAGCCGGGCGCGATGAAGCAGATTGCCGAGTATGCCGACGGCATTGGCCCGGACTACCATATGCTGGTGGAGAAGGCGTCAACCAAAGGGAACGTGAAGCTCACCGACATGGTGACCGAAGCACACGCCAGCAAATTGACCGTGCATCCTTATACGGTGAGGGCGGACGCGTTGCCGGACTACGTGAGCGATGTGAATCAGCTGTACGACGTGCTGTATAACCAGGCGGGCGTAGATGGGCTGTTTACCGACTTCCCGGACAAAGCCGTACGGTTTCTTAATAAGCCGTAATCGCTAATGAAAAAGGCCGCATTTGCGGCCTTTTTACATCACTACATCTCGAGTTCGATATCTCCCCGTGCTTTGCAGCAGCAGGGGAGAATTTCACCGGGCTGGATAAACGCCAGCGGCTCGGTCAGCCACTGAACTTCCCCCGCCAGCAGCTTAGTGCGGCATGAACCGCAATAGCCTTCCCGGCACTGATACTCTACGCAGACTTTGTGTGACTCCAGCGCCGCCAGTAGCGAAGGGTGTTCTTCTTCGCTCATCAACTGCGCGCCGGTAATGCTGAGCGTAATGCGGCCCATTGTTTACAGCTGGAAGTTGCTCAGATCGTCGGTATCGACTTCCGAGTCAATCTGGCCCACCAGGTAGGAGCTGACTTCCACTTCCTGCGGCGCAACCTGGACGTTGTCGGACACCAGCCATGCGTTGATCCATGGAATCGGGTTGGAGCGAGTCTGGAACGGCAGATCAAGGCCCACGGCCTGCATGCGGATGTTGGTGATGTACTCCACATACTGGCAAAGGATGTCTTTGTTCAGGCCAATCATCGAGCCGTCGCGGAACAGGTAGTCTGCCCACTCTTTTTCCTGCTGGGCGGCCAGCACGAACAGGTCGTAGCATTCCTGGCGGCATTCAACGGCGATTTCCGCCATTTCCGGATCGTCTTCACCGCTGCGCATCAGGTTCAGCATATGCTGGGTGCCGGTCAGGTGCAGGGCTTCGTCACGGGCGATCAGCTTGATGATTTTGGCGTTACCTTCCATCAGCTCGCGCTCGGCGAAGGCGAAGGAACAGGCAAAGCTCACATAGAAGCGAATCGCTTCCAGGGCGTTAACGCTCATCAGGCAGAGGTACAACTGACGCTTCAGCGCACGCAGGTTCACGGTGACGGTTTTGCCGTTCACGTTGTGTGTGCCTTCGCCCAACAGGTGCCAGTAGCTGGTCATCTCAATCAGGTCGTCATAGTAGCCAGAGATGTCTTTGGCGCGCTTGAGGATTTCCTGGTTGGTGACGATGTCGTCAAAGACGATCGCCGGATCGTTCACGATGTTGCGGATGATGTGGGTGTAAGAACGAGAGTGAATGGTCTCGCTAAACGCCCAGGTTTCAACCCACGTTTCCAGTTCTGGAATGGAGATCAGCGGCAACAGCGCGACGTTCGGGCTGCGGCCCTGGATGGAGTCCAGCAGCGTCTGGTACTTCAGGTTGCTGATGAAGATGTGTTTCTCATGCTCCGGCAGCGCCTGGAAGTCGATGCGGTCGCGGGAGACGTCCACTTCTTCCGGGCGCCAGAAGAAGGAGAGCTGCTTTTCAATCAGCTTTTCGAAGATGTCGTATTTCTGCTGGTCGTAGCGCGCCACGTTAACCGACTGGCCAAAGAACATAGGCTCGGCGAGCTGATCGTTTTTCGTCTGTGAAAAAGTAGTGTAAGCCATGAGGTTAAATCCTGTAATACGTCGGAAAAATCCCCTCGTAAGAGGGGATTAAGCGTTAAATCTTACATGCGCCGCTTTCGCAGCCATCGTCCTGGATGGAAGGTGCCAGGTCATCCTGAGTGTCTTCCGCGCCGTCACGGGTGTTTTGATAGTACAGGGTCTTCACGCCGAATTTATAGGCGGTGAGCAGATCCTTCAGCAGCTGCTGCATTGGCACTTTGCCTGACGGGAAGCGCGTTGGGTCATAGTTGGTGTTGGCAGAGATCGACTGGTCGATAAACTTCTGCATCAGGCCAACCAGCTGCAGATAGCCATCGTTGCTCGGCATTTCCCACAGCAGCTCGTAGTTGTTTTTCAGCGCTTCATAATCCGGCACAACCTGGCGCAGGATCCCGTCTTTCGACGCTTTAATGCTGATGTGGCCGCGCGGTGGCTCGATGCCGTTGGTGGCGTTGGAGATCTGCGATGAGGTCTCAGACGGCATCAGGGCAGAAAGCGTGGAGTTGCGCAGGCCGTGAGTTTGGATGGACTCACGCAGACCTTCCCAGTCCAGATGCAGCGGTTCGTTGCTGATAGCATCCAGGTCTTTCTTGTAGGTGTCGATTGGCAGAATGCCTTTTGCGTAGGTGGTTTCGTTGAACCACGGGCAGGCACCTTGCTCTTTCGCCAGTTCGTTTGACGCTTTCAGCAGGTAGTACTGAATGGCTTCGAAAGTCTTGTGCGTCAGGTTATTTGCGCTGCCGTCGGAGTAACGCACGCCGTGCTTCGCCAGATAATAGGCAAAGTTAATCACGCCGATACCCAGGGTACGACGGCCCATTGCGCCCCGTTTTGCCGCCAGAATTGGGTAATCCTGGTAGTCGAGCAGAGCGTCCAGTGCGCGCACAGCCAGCACTGCCATCTCTTCCAGATCGTCCAGGCTTTCAATCACGCCAAGGTTGAACGCAGACAGCGTACACAGGGCGATTTCGCCGTTTTCGTCGTTGACGTCGTCCAGCGGTTTGGTCGGCAGGGCGATTTCCAGGCACAGGTTGGACTGGCGCACTGGGGCAATCGCCGGATCGAACGGGCTGTGGGTGTTGCAGTGGTCAACGTTCTGGATGTAGATACGGCCGGTGGAGGCGCGTTCCTGCATCATCAGGGAGAACAGTTCCACCGCTTTCACGCGCTGTTTACGGATGCTGTCGTCTTTCTCGTATTTGGTGTACAGGCGCTCAAACTCGTCCTGATCGGCGAAGAAAGCGTCATACAGTCCCGGCACGTCAGAGGGGCTGAACAGGGTGATCTCTTCGCCCTTCAGCAGGCGGGTATACATCAGCTTGTTGATCTGTACGCCGTAGTCCATGTGGCGCACGCGGTTACCTTCCACGCCACGGTTGTTTTTTAGCACCAGCAGGCTTTCCACTTCCAGATGCCACATCGGGTAGAACAGCGTTGCAGCCCCGCCGCGCACGCCGCCCTGGGAGCAGGACTTCACTGCCGTCTGGAAGTGCTTATAGAACGGGATACAGCCGGTGTGGAACGCTTCACCGCCGCGAATCGGGCTGCCCAGCGCACGAATACGGCCGGCGTTGATACCGATGCCTGCGCGCTGGGAAACGTATTTCACGATCGCACTGGAGGTAGCGTTGATGGAATCCAGGCTGTCGCCGCACTCGATCAGTACGCAGGAGCTGAACTGACGGGTCGGGGTGCGCACGCCAGACATGATTGGCGTAGGCAGGGAAATCTTGAAGGTGGAAACCGCGTCGTAGAAACGTTTCACGTAGCTGAGGCGGGTTTCACGCGGGTAGCCGGAGAACAGGCAGGCGGCGACCAGAATATAGAGGAACTGCGCGCTTTCGTAGATCTCACCGGAAACGCGGTTCTGCACGAGATATTTGCCTTCGAGCTGCTTCACCGCCGCGTAAGAGAAGTTCATGTCACGCCAGTGATCGATGAAATCGTTCATCTGCTCGAACTCTTCTTCCGTGTAGTCTTCCAGCAGGTGACGATCGTATTTACCCATCTCAACCATTTTCACAACCTGATCGTAAAGCTTCGGCGGCTCAAACTGACCGTAGGCTTTTTTACGCAGGTGGAAAATTGCCAGGCGAGCGGCGAGATACTGATAATCCGGTGCGTCACGGGAGATCAGGTCAGCTGCGGCCTTGATGATGGTTTCATGAATGTCAGAGGTCTTGATGCCGTCGTAAAACTGGATATGGGAACGCAGTTCAACCTGGGAAACGGAGACGTTGTTCAGACCCTCAGCGGCCCAGTCGAGTACCCGATGAATTTTATCCAGATTGATGCGCTCTTTGCTGCCATCGCGTTTTGTAACCAGCAGACTCTGATTCATGTGAGTTTTACCTGTCCGTGAGATGAGTTTTCCCCTGATTTATACACATCCGCCAGCCTGTGACTAACTCTGTGGATAAATACTATATATAGGGGGTGGGTGACAAAATGGTCACTAGATGGTGAGTATTCTAGTAAGGAATCCGTTCAGTACAAGTATTGATTTCGTCAATAAAATGAGGTTCGGCGGAGCGCTTTTTTCGTAAGTCCACGTCACATAAGGCTTGAGGGAATTGTCAATGGGATGCAAAAAAAATGAAAATTTTGATCGGGTGCTGATTTCTTAAACTTCATCGATAATTGCGCAACGGTTCTGGCGCAATTATCGATAATCAATCCTTATACGATATGCCGATTTATGCTTCAGTATGCAGCATATAATTAACATCTACCCCTGGGCCTAGCTTGAATACGTTGGTGATTGGGTTGAAATGTAATCCGGTCATATGGCGCTCGCGCAGCGGGGTTTCATCCACCCAGCGTAAGAGTTCGGCGGGCTTGATAAACTTTTTAACATCGTGCGTGCCTTTCGGCACCATGCGCATCACATATTCAGCGCCGACGACGGCCATCAGCCAGGCTTTGCCGTTGCGGTTAATGGTAGAGAAGAAGACGTGGCCGCCGGGTTTGACTAAACGCGCGCAGGCGTGAACCACCGATTGCGGGTCAGGCACGTGCTCCAGCATTTCCATACAGGTTACGACGTCGTACTGCCCGGCGTGTTTGCTCGCGTGTTCTTCGACCGTCTCCTGGACATAGTCCACCTTAACGCCGCTTTCCAGTGCGTGAAGGCGGGCCACCTGCAGCGGTTCAAACCCCATATCCAGGCCGGTGACGTTGGCACCTTCACGAGCCATGCTTTCCGCCAGAATACCGCCGCCGCAGCCAACGTCGAGCACGGTTTTACCGAACAGCCCACCGGCGCGCTGGTTGATATAGCCCAAACGCAGCGGGTTGATGCGGTGCAGCGGCTTAAATTCACCTTCCAGATCCCACCAGCGGGAAGCGACAGCTTCAAATTTGGCGATTTCCTCGTGGTCGACGTTCTGCGTAACCGGTTGGTTTTCAGCATTCATTACAGCGGTGACTCCTTGCAGATGTTAAGGCTGGCAGTATATCAGGCTAACGGCGTGAATAAAGCGCCGACAATTGCGTTGAGGTTTCCCCACACAGGGCCGGATGTGTTATAATTTGCGACCTTTGAATCCGGGAAAACAGTAGAGGGATAGCGGTTACATGAGCGACCTTGCCAGAGAAATTACGCCGGTCAACATTGAGGAAGAGCTAAAGAGCTCGTATCTGGATTATGCGATGTCGGTTATTGTCGGCCGCGCACTGCCAGATGTCCGCGATGGACTTAAGCCGGTACACCGTCGCGTGCTTTACGCGATGAACGTATTGGGCAATGACTGGAACAAAGCATACAAAAAATCCGCCCGTGTTGTTGGTGACGTTATCGGTAAATATCACCCTCATGGTGATACCGCGGTTTATGACACCATCGTCCGTATGGCACAGCCATTTTCCCTGCGTTACATGCTGGTCGACGGCCAGGGTAACTTCGGTTCCGTAGACGGCGACTCCGCCGCGGCGATGCGTTATACGGAAATCCGTATGTCGAAAATCGCCCACGAGCTGATGGCAGACCTGGAAAAAGAGACGGTTGATTTCGTCGATAACTACGACGGCACCGAAAAAATTCCAGACGTCATGCCAACCAAAATTCCTAACCTGCTGGTAAACGGTTCATCCGGTATCGCAGTCGGGATGGCGACGAACATTCCGCCGCACAACATTACCGAAGTGATCAACGGCTGCCTCGCCTATATTGAAGACGAGAACATCAGCGTTGAAGGGCTGATGGAACACATTCCAGGCCCGGATTTCCCGACTGCCGCTATCATTAACGGCCGCCGCGGTATTGAAGAAGCGTATCGCACCGGCCGCGGTAAAATTTATATTCGCGCCCGTGCTGAAGTAGAAGCGGACGCGAAGACCGGCCGCGAGACCATTATCGTTCACGAAATTCCGTATCAGGTGAACAAAGCTCGCCTGATCGAGAAAATCGCCGAGCTGGTGAAAGACAAACGCGTGGAAGGCATCAGCGCCCTGCGCGATGAGTCTGATAAAGACGGTATGCGTATTGTTATTGAGATTAAACGCGACGCCGTGGGCGAAGTGGTGCTCAATAACCTGTATTCCCAGACTCAGCTGCAGGTTTCCTTCGGTATCAACATGGTGGCATTGCACCATGGTCAGCCGAAGATCATGACCCTGAAAGAGATCCTGTCTGCGTTCGTGCGCCACCGCCGCGAAGTGGTGACCCGTCGTACCATCTTCGAACTGCGCAAAGCCCGCGATCGCGCGCATATCCTTGAAGGGTTGGCTATCGCCCTGGCGAATATCGACCCGATCATTGAACTTATCCGTAACTCGCCAAATGCTGCCGAAGCGAAAGCGAGCCTGGTAGCCCGTTCCTGGGACCTGGGCAACGTTTCTGCAATGCTTGAGCGTGCGGGTGATGATGCCGCACGTCCTGAGTGGCTGGAGCCAGAGTTTGGCATCCGCGACGGTAAATACTTCCTCACCGAGCAGCAGGCTCAGGCGATTCTGGATCTGCGTCTGCAGAAACTGACCGGCCTTGAGCACGAAAAACTGCTCGACGAGTATAAAGAACTGCTGGAGCAGATCGCTGAATTACTGCACATCCTGGGCAGCGCAGAGCGCCTGATGGAAGTGATTCGCGAAGAGCTGGAAGCGATGCGCGATCAGTTCGGCGACAACCGTCGCACCGAGATCACCGCCAACACCGCAGATATCAACATTGAAGATCTGATCAACCAGGAAGATGTGGTGGTCACCCTGTCTCACCAGGGCTATGTGAAGTATCAGCCGCTGACCGATTATGAAGCGCAGCGCCGCGGTGGCAAAGGCAAGTCGGCCGCCCGTATTAAAGAAGAAGACTTCATTGACCGCCTGCTGGTGGCCAACACCCACGACACGATCCTGCTGTTCTCCAGCCGTGGTCGCCTGTACTGGATGAAGGTTTATCAGCTGCCGGAAGCGAGCCGTGGCGCGCGTGGCCGTCCAATTGTGAACCTGCTGCCGCTTGAGCAGGACGAGCGTATTACCGCGATTCTGCCGGTGCGCGAGTACGCAGAAGGCATCAACGTGTTCATGGCGACCGCAAGCGGTACCGTGAAGAAAACTGCGCTGACCGACTTCAGCCGTCCGCGTTCAGCGGGCATCATCGCCGTTAACCTTAACGAGGGTGACGAGCTGATTGGCGTTGATTTAACTAACGGTAGCGACGAAGCCATGCTGTTCTCGGCGGCAGGTAAAGTGGTGCGCTTCAAAGAAGACGCCGTTCGTACCATGGGCCGTACCGCAACGGGCGTTCGCGGGATCAAGCTTGCCGGTGACGACAAAGTGGTGTCTCTGATCATTCCTCGCGGTGACGGCGCGATTCTGACCGTTACCCAGAATGGTTACGGTAAACGCACCGCGGCGGGCGAGTATCCAACCAAGTCTCGTGCAACGCAGGGCGTTATCTCTATCAAAGTCACCGAACGTAACGGCAGCGTCGTTGGGGCGGTGCAGGTGGAGGATACCGACCAGATCATGATGATCACCGATGCCGGTACGCTGGTGCGTACCCGCGTGTCTGAAGTCAGCGTGGTCGGGCGTAACACCCAGGGCGTTATTCTCATCCGTACTGCGGAAGACGAAAGCGTTGTGGGCCTGCAGCGCGTCGCCGAACCTGTGGATGACGAAGAGCTGGACAGCATCGACGGTAGCGTGGCGGAAGGGGACGATGATATCGCGCCTGAAGCGGATACCGATGATGATGTTGCCGACGAAGCGGACGAATAATCCAGAATAGTCGTAAATAAAGGGTCGCTTTGGCGGCCCTTTTTGTTTGCCGTTGCGGGACAAAGGTTTTGCGGCTACCTTAAGCGCATCTTCGTTCACTCGCTCGCGTACTTTCAGGCCCAATTTGAAATACTTCGTCTCTTTTCGCAGCACCCTTAAAATTTCGCGCTACCTGTTCAGGGCGCTGGCGCTTCTGCTCTGGCTGCTTATCGCGCTGTTTTCCGTGTTTTACATCGTCAACGCGCTGCACGATAAAGAGTCGGAGATTCGCCAGGAGTTTAACATCAGCTTTGACCAGGCCCAGCGCTACATCCAGCGCACTTCGGACGTGGTGAAAGAGCTGAAGTACATTGCTGAAAACCGTCTCACGGCGCCCAATGGCGTGCTTCCTCCGCTCGATCAAAGCGCGGATAAAACCGAGGCGCCAACGTTTATGCCGCTTTTCCCGGACTCTGACTGTTCGGCAGTGAGCGTGACCTGGCGAAGCTCGCTGCAGTCTCTCTCCTGGTTCCTGCGCTACTGGCGCGATAACTTCTCCGCGGCGTACGACCTCAACCGGGTGTTCCTGATTGGCGGCGATAATCTCTGCATGGCAGATTTTGGGCTGCGTGATATGCCGCTGGAACGGGAAAACGCGCTGAAAACGCTGCATGAACGCATCATGAAGTATCGTACCGCGCCCCAGGATGAACGGGCGAACAGCATTTACTGGATTGGGCAGGGGCCGCGCCCCGGCATTGGCTATTTCTACACGCTGACGCCGGTCTATCTGGCGAACCGCCTCCAGGCGCTGCTGGGGATTGAGCAAACGGTGCGTATGGAGAACTTCCTGACGCCGGGCACGCTGCCTATTGGCGTCACTATCCTGGATGAAAACGGGCACCCGCTGATATCGCTGACCGGCCCGGAATCGCGCATTGAACCGGAAAGTCGCTGGATTCAGGATCGCTCCTGGTTCGGCTATACCTCTGGCTTTAAGGCGCTGGTACTAAAGAAAAACCTGCCGCCGTCCTCGCTGAGCGTGATTTACTCTGTGCCTGTCGATTTGGTGCTGGAAAGCATCAGAATGCTTATCCTCAATGCGGTTTTACTCAACGTCCTGGTAGGCATTGTGCTGTTTACCCTGGCGCGAATGTATGAGCGCCGGATATTTATTCCGGCCGAGAGCGATGCCCAGCGGCTGGAGGAGCACGAGCAGTTCAACCGGAAGATTGTCGCATCTGCACCCGTGGGTATCTGTATTTTGCGCACCCAGGACGGCACTAATATTCTGAGTAACGAACTGGCGCACAATTACCTCAATATGCTGACGCACGAGGACAGGCAGCGGCTGACGCAGATTATTTGTGGCCAGCAGGTCAACTTTGTCGATGTCATGACCAGCAACCACACCAATCTGCAGATCAGCTTTGTGCATTCGCGCTACCGCAATGAGAACGTGGCAATTTGCGTGTTGGTTGACGTCAGCGCCCGCGTGAAGATGGAGGAGTCCCTGCAGGAGATGGCTCAGGCCTCGGAGCAGGCGAGCCAGTCTAAATCTATGTTCCTCGCCACTGTCAGCCATGAACTGCGTACGCCGCTGTACGGCATCATCGGTAACCTGGATCTCCTGCAGACCAAAGAACTGCCGAAGGGCGTGGACAGGCTGGTCACGGCGATGAACAACTCATCCAGCCTGCTGCTGAAAATCATCAGCGATATTCTCGACTTCTCGAAAATCGAGTCAGAGCAGTTGAAGATTGAGCCGCGTGAGTTTTCTCCGCGCGAGGTGATGAGCCACATTACCGCCAACTATCTGCCGCTGGTGGTTCGCAAGCAGCTGGGGCTGTACTGCTTTATCGACGATGATGTACCGCTCACGCTGCAGGGTGACCCTATGCGCTTGCAGCAGGTTATCTCCAACTTACTGAGTAATGCGATTAAGTTCACCGATATTGGCTGTATTATCCTGCATGTTTCTATCAACGGTGATTACCTGAGCTTCCGGGTGCGCGACACCGGGGTAGGGATCCCGACCAAAGAAGTGACCCGGCTTTTTGACCCGTTCTTCCAGGTGGGGACCGGCGTGCAGCGTAATTTCCAGGGAACCGGGCTGGGGCTGGCGATTTGCGAAAAGCTAATCAGCATGATGGATGGCGATATTTCGGTGGATACCGAGTCGGGAATGGGCAGCCAGTTTACGGTGCGTATCCCGCTGTATAAAGCGCAGTTTGCGCCGAAGAATAATGTTGAAGGGCTGGCGGACAAGCGCTGCTGGCTGGCTATTCGCAATGATTATCTCAGTAGCTACCTGGAATCTTTGCTGATCAAAAACGGGCTACAGGCGCAGTCCTGGTCGGGTGAAACGCCGGGCAGCGACGATATTCTGATTACCGATGATAATCTGGTGGCGCCGTGGGGCGGCCGGGCGGCAATTGTCTTCTGCCGCCGCCATATCGGTATTCCCGTTGAATTTGAACCTGGCCGTTGGGTGCACAGCGTCGCAGCGCCGCACGAGTTGCTGCCGCTGCTGGGGCGGATTTACAGCATTACTGTGGATGTGCCTGGCAGTTCTCCGGCGCTGACGGCGGCCAGTGAGATAAGCGAGCGAAACGATGACATGATGATCCTGGTGGTGGATGACCATCCGATCAACCGTCGCTTGCTGGCCGATCAGCTCGGATCGCTTGGCTATCAGTGCAAAACGGCGAATGACGGGATCGATGCGCTGAACGTGCTCAGCAAAAATCATATTGATATCGTACTCAGTGACGTCAACATGCCGAACATGGACGGCTATCGCCTGACGCAGCGCATTCGCCAACTGGGGCTGACGCTGCCGGTCATCGGCGTGACGGCAAACGCGCTGGCGGAAGAGAAGCAGCGCTGTCTGGAATCCGGTATGGACAGCTGCTTGTCTAAACCGGTCACGCTGGATGTGATTAAACAGACGCTGGCGGTTTATGCTGCCCGAGTGCGAAGTACACGCGATGCCTCGTAAACTAAGCTCATAAAAAAGCCCCGCATTTTCATGCGGGGCTTTTTCTTGGTGGCCGTGGCGGAGATTACTCTTTGTCCGCCGGCGTCAGGCTCACTGAGGAAAGGTAATTCAGCAGGGCAATGTCGTTCTCGACGCCCAGCTTCATCATCGCTGATTTCTTTTGGCTACTGATAGTTTTGATGCTGCGGTTCAGCTTACGGGCTATCTCGGTCACCAGGAAACCTTCGGCGAACAGGCGCAGAACTTCGCTTTCTTTCGGCGACAGGCGCTTATCGCCGTAGCCACCTGCGCTGATTTTTTCCAGCAGGCGGGAAACGCTCTCAGGGGTGAATTTCTTGCCTTTCTGCAACGCGGCGAGCGCTTTTGGCAGATCGGTTGGCGCACCCTGTTTCAGCACAATCCCCTCAATGTCGAGATCCAACACCGCGCTAAGGATTGCCGGGTTGTTGTTCATGGTTAGCACGATGATCGACAGGTTAGGGAAGTGGCGCTTGATGTATTTGATCAGTGTGATGCCGTCGCCGTATTTATCGCCTGGCATGGACAGATCGGTTATCAGTACGTTGGCTTCAAGCTTTGGTAAATTATTGATCAGTGCCGTGGAGTCTTCGAATTCACCGACAACATTCACCCATTCGATCTGCTCAAGAGATTTGCGAATGCCGAACAGAACAATCGGATGGTCGTCAGCAATAATTACGTTCATGTTGTTCATGTAATAGGCTACCTTGCTACAGCAGACTTTTGACGTAAGCATCAATGTCGCTGATATATTTTTGTATGTTTGAAGCATCACTTTCACGAATGTGGTGCTCCAACGTTTCACATAACTGTTTGCCGGGCACCAGATTCAGCATCGCAAACACGCCCTTCAGGCGGTGCGCAGTCTGCGCCAGAGCGGCAAAGTCGCCCGCTGCAGATTCAGTATACAGTCTGGTGACATCTTCCGGTACCGTGTCGACAAACAGCGCGTAATAACCGCTGGCGTGCAGCTGAGCGTTTTCGTCGCCGCCCAGAGGCGAATCGGGTGTGTCTTCCTCCGCCAGTTGGTTTTCAATCAGCTGCAGAACGGCGTCCTGCATCGCGTTGCTGATATTAAAGTTTACCCGGAACTGGCCAGGTGCAATCTTCCGCATCCCGTTTTCATCATCGCTTAAAAGCAAGCCCGAAGCAGTAAGATTAGACGGATTATCAGTGAGGAAGATATCAAAGTCTTGACTCGCGAGTCTTTCGTCCGGGGAAATGCAGTTCGCGCCCCAGTTTTCCAGCATGCGGGTCACAATCGTTCGGACCTCGTTGGAGGTGATATCCAGCATCGCCACAACGTCATCCAGCAGTCTCTCATCCCGCGAATCTGCCTGTGACTCTGCGGCCATCCTGATATGTAAATTATAGCGTGTGCCGATGTCCGGGCGCGTTTTGATGTTCAGATGCCCGCCGAGCTTACGAGCAAGGCGATCGCAAAGGTAGAAAGCCAGCCCGTTGGCCTGCCCATAGCGGTCTTCGCTGGTTTCGTTGAGGAACGGGAAGTGCAGGTTATCAATTTCACCGCCGCCGATACCGTTACCGGTATCCAGGACGCGGAACAAGAGGCGATCTGGCCCGGCTTCCTCCTCGCTAATATCAAGCGTGATCTTGCCAATCTGCGTAGTGGTCACGGAATAGTGCAGCAGCAGCTCAAGGATTTTGCGCAGCACGTCTTTGTCGCCGTGGCGTTTTTCATCGGCCGGCAGGTTATTGTTGATGAGCAGCTGCAGCCCTTTACGCTTGATAATCGGCAGCATCGACAGGGCAACTTCATCAATCAGGGACTGAATAGAAAACTCGCTGACGCTGGTTTTCCAGCTGTCGGCTTCCAGCATGTTGAGGAGCTGGATCTCGTCGACCAGACGGACAATGATCTGGGCATCATTTGCCAGCTGCAGATGTTTGCTGTCGTTAATTTCTGCGGCATGTTCCGCCAGTTGCTTAACCGGAAGCTGCAGGGCTTCGCCGATATGCTGCATGAAGGCGGCCCGGCCCTGCTGGTTTTTCTCATACAGACGCTGGGCCTGTTTGAGTTTTTTGTTCACCAGAATTTCGCGATCCTGATCGCGGATCACAAAAATCTGCGTGCGCGGGGCTATCTGGCTGCGGAACTGGCGAATCTCATACAGCTCGTTGTTGACCGTGGCCTGAATGACCCCCTGATGCTGGTCCGCCATCGAAATAATATTTTGCAAATTCAGGTGGGGGAGCAGGTGATCGGCAATTTTATTGCTGATCACGGTACGGTTCGCGTCGAGGTCGTGAACCAGCAGGCCAAGGGGCAGGATCGCGACGATCTCTTCATTTAGCGCACGCAGTATTTGCAGCTCGCCATTCCCCGAATTGCTTTCCGCCTGCCGCTGAGGCTGCTGGCGGAAGGTTGCAAAGCCAAAAACGGCCAGACCGAGCAGCGCGATGTTCAGCAACAGCGGCAGAAGAATATTTTGCAGCGTGTCCATCATCAGCGTCCCAAACGGAACTTGCCACACCAGCTGGAGCTGCGTCGTCGCTACCGGAGCCGTAATTTCAATTCGTGCACTATTAAAGTTAATGCTGACGCTGTCCGGATCGTCTTTATCCGTTGAAGTTGTCGCGGCTGTCCGCTGGCGTTCGTCAGGATCCAACTGGAAGCTGTCCAGGGACATAGTGGGCGGGATAAGATCGTTAATCGGCAGATCGAATGCGACCACGGTTGCCAGATGCCCAGGCTGATTAAAGGTGGTTCTCAGCGTGAAATAATGGCCGTTTTGCCAGTTAAGTTTGCGCAGAGGCGAGAAGCTTTCCCGCTCATCGAGGGCATTAGCCTGCTGCAGCATCTCCGCGCGGCGTGAATCCACGATGGTGCCGACGCCGGAGTCTTTGAAACCAGATGACAGGTCCTTGAGCGGCAGCGTTGAGACCAGAATCATGCTGTTGTCCTGGCCATTAAGGTAGTACATCGACCAGGGGCTACTTTCCGCTCCCCACAGCGTGTCCAGGTAGCCGGATATCCGCTGCGTCATTTCCAGCGTGGAGCTGTCATGGGAGCCAAAAATCAGCGCCTCGGTTTTGCTTCGCGGTTTATCGAGGTAATAGACGTCCTGACGCAGCCGGGTTTCCTGGAGATTTTCGCCAGAGGCTGCCGGGGCAGTCGCGATATTGTCATAGATTTGCCACGTAGCGTAACGGTAGGTCTCTACACGTTTATGCAAAGCATGGGTGATATCGACAATCTGGTAGCTTTTGTCCTTTAGCCAGGCATTAACGGCGCTTTGCACCAGGACGCCCATCGAGACGAGCAGAACGACGATCAGCAGCAAAAAGAAGCGGGTAATGTTGCCGGGGAACAGTGAAAACTTATTTAGCGACGTATTTTCAGACTGGCTCATTGTATGTATGCAACCCGGCGAAGCCTCGCCAATCCTGGATGATAGGTAGCCCAACTGCTTGAGTGAGCCGTTTCGCCTTAGCGGTTTAGCGCTTGCAGATGCTAAGAATACCTTTATATGGCGGTGTCGTCAGCAATCTGACGCAGTATAAGGTGTTCTCCGTTTTTTTTCAGGTGACTGATTATTAGGAAAAATCCTTAAATAATAATTTACCTTAAGTCTTGTTGGTAATTTGTACAGCTGGGCGAGATTTGTACAAATATTCGCTGAGGGTATGTTGGGCGTGGGAAATAGAATTGTTTAAGAAAAATCCGCATTCTGTATGAAATATGGAGAAAAAAAGCAAACTGATTAATTAACAGACGTTACAAATTGCATAGCTAGCACGCAGATATTAAATTTGTGTAAAGATGAGTAAAAAAAAACCGGATGCAAGCATCCGGTACTAATAGGGGTAAACGGACATTCAGATTCGAATGACGGTAATAAATAAAGTTAATGATGATAGCGATAATGATTTTATCGCCTAAGTTAAGAAAAAAATTATCATTGAGTGCTACTTTTGTGTTTTTGGTTTAAATTATTGATTTAATTGTGATGTTATTATTTTTTGATTATTGATGCTTATATTTTTAGCTATTCGTGCTAAAAAAAGTTCCCTTCAATTTACATTTAGATACATCTATATTGATAAATGAAACATCTATATAGTTTTCGTATCATATTCTCGTTGGATTATTCAGTATTTGTTTTGGACAATGAATTTGCCGACTGATTAGAGGGTTAATCAGTAAGCAGTGGTAAATAAAATAAGGCATATAACAGAGGGTTAATAAGATGAAAGTTAAAGCACTGTCCCTTCTGGTACCGGCTCTGCTGGTAGCAGGCGCTGCAAATGCAGCCGAAATTTACAACAAAGACGGCAATAAATTAGACCTGTACGGTAAAGTTGATGGTCTGCACTATTTCTCCAACGATAAAGGTAATGACGGCGACAAAACCTACGTTCGTTTTGGCTTCAAGGGCGAAACTCAGATCAACGACCAGCTGACCGGTTACGGCCAGTGGGAATACAACGTTCAGGCGAACAACACTGAAAACTCCAGCAACCAATCCTGGACTCGTCTGGGCTTTGCTGGTCTGAAGTTCGGTGATGCGGGTTCTTTCGACTACGGTCGTAACTACGGCGTTGTTTACGATGTCACTTCCTGGACTGACGTTCTGCCAGAATTTGGTGGCGATACTTACGGTGCAGATAACTTCCTGCAGTCTCGTGCTAACGGCGTGGCAACCTACCGTAACACTGACTTCTTCGGTCTGGTTGATGGCCTGAACTTTGCTCTGCAGTACCAGGGTAAAAACGGTAGCCAGTCTGGCGAAGCTAAATCCGAAGGCGGTCGTGGTATTGTAAACCAAAACGGTGACGGCTTCGGCGGCTCCCTGACCTATGCACTGGGCGAAGGCTTCAGCGTTGGTTCAGCGATCTCCAGCTCTAAACGTACCGCAGATCAGAACGCTGCCGGCGTGCTGGGTCACGGTGATGATGCAACCACCTACACCGGTGGTCTGAAATACGACGCGAACAACATCTATCTGGCAACACAGTACACTCAGAGCTATAACGCTACTGCTATCAACAAATCTGGCTTTGCAAACAAAGCACAGAACTTTGAAGTGGTTGCTCAGTACCAGTTCGATTTCGGCCTGCGTCCATCCATCGCTTACCTGCAGTC
Source organism: Enterobacter sp. TMH.L2 (assembly GCF_050847315.1). Taxonomy (NCBI): domain Bacteria; kingdom Pseudomonadati; phylum Pseudomonadota; class Gammaproteobacteria; order Enterobacterales; family Enterobacteriaceae; genus Enterobacter; species Enterobacter sp. TMH.L2. Next base: position 1,453,474 of record NZ_CP193791.1, read on the forward strand.
TAAAGGTAAAAACATCGAAGGTTACGGCAGCCAGGATATCCTGAAATACGTTGATGTGGGCGCGACCTACTACTTCAACAAAAACATGTCTACCTACGTTGACTACAAAATCAACCTGCTGGACAAAAATGCCTTCACTCAGGCAACCGGCATCGGTACCGATGACGTTGTGGGTGTAGGCCTGGTTTACCAGTTCTAATTTAGCTCAAGCTAACAAAGGCGCCGCAAGGCGCCTTTTTTATGTCTCAAACCTCAATGGCTCGCCGCTTGCTCCCTCTCCCGGCCGCTTTTGCTGTACCCTTACGCTCCCGAAACTGGAGACTGACACCATGGATTCACGCATTATTCGTCACGGCTGGCTTGCCGTCGCTCTTTTCGCTCTCTCAGGCTGCGATAACGCTCAGCCTGACGCCACAAAGGCCATGGTGCTTGAGGGGAAAACCATGGGAACTTACTGGCGCGTGAGCCTGGCGGACGTTGATGATGCACAGAAAGCCTCACTGCAGAAAAAAATTCAGGATCAGCTGGATGCCGACGATCGGCTGATGTCGACCTGGAAAAAAGACTCGGCGCTTTCCCTTTTTAACCAGTCCGCCAGCACTGAGCCGTATCCGGTGAGTGAGGCGATGAGTGATATTGTCACAATGTCGCTGCGCATCGGTGCGAAAACCGATGGGGCGATGGACATTACAGTCGGGCCTTTGGTCAATCTGTGGGGCTTCGGGCCCGATAAACAGCCGCTGCACACGCCGAATCAGGCACAGATTGATGCCGCCAAAGCCTTAACCGGTTTGCAGCACCTGAAGGTGGTGAATGCTGCCGGTAAGCAATGGCTGCAAAAAGATCTTCCCGGCCTGTATGTCGATCTGTCGACCATCGGGGAGGGTTACGCCGCCGACCATCTGGCCCGCCTGATGGAGCAAAATGGCATTAGCCGCTATCTTGTTTCTGTCGGAGGCGCGGTCACCACTCGCGGCACTAATCCGGCGGGAAAAGCCTGGCGGGTGGCTATTCAGAAACCGACCGATCGGGAGAATGCCGTGCAGGCAATGGTGGATATCAACGGCCACGGGATCAGTACCTCAGGCAGTTACCGCAACTATTACGAGCTGGACGGCAAGCGTATTTCCCACATCATTAACCCACAGACCGGGCGGCCTATTGAACATAAATTAGTTTCCGCTACCGTCATTGCACCAACGGCGATGGAAGCCGATGGCTGGGACACGGGGTTGATGGTCTTAGGGGAAGAAAAAGCCAAACAGGTTGCGGAGAAAGAAGGCCTGGCCGTTTACCTTATCAGCAAAGAAGGGGACGGATTCCGGAGCTGGATGTCGCCTCAGTTCAAAACCTTCTTGCTTGACGAAAAAAATTAAAAAGCAAGAACCCGAGTTTTTCATCCGGCCTGTGCTGCCATGATGGTATCGTTAAATTAAGCATGAGGTCGCGATGATGAAGCAGACAAACGGGTATATTACAGAGCAGCAGCGCTGGCAGGCGGTGGAACAGCGCGACACGCAGGCCGACGGGCAATTCGTTTTTGCCGTCAAAACCACCGGTATTTTCTGCCGGCCTTCCTGCAGCGCGCGCCGTCCGCTACGTGAAAATACCGCTTTCTACGCCACACCCGAAGCGGCGCTAGAGGCCGGGTTTCGCGCCTGCAAGCGCTGTCAGCCGGATAAGCTTGCCCCTGAGCGCCAGCGAGTGGCGCGTATTGCAGAAGCTTGCCGGATTATTGAATCCAGCGAAGTACCGCTGACCCTGGATGAGCTAGCCGGGCGGGTCGCCATGAGCAGCTTTCATTTCCACCGCCTTTTTAAAAGCGTCACGGGCCTGACGCCAAACGCATGGCAAAAAGCGCATCGCGCTCGTCGTTTACGTGCTGGCCTGGCACAAGGGAAAGGGGTGACAAACGCCATTTTTGATGCGGGTTTTCAGTCAGGGAGCGCGTATTACCATCAGGCGGATGCTGCGTTGGGCATGACGGCAAGCCAGTATCGTAAAGGTGGTGCCCGTGCTCATGTCCAATTTGTAGTTGGCACCTGCCAACTGGGGGAATTCCTGGTGGCGGAAAGCGAGCGCGGTATTTGTGCAATCCTGTTGGGTGAGAACGCCGAAACGCTTATCGGTGAGCTGGAAACTGAATTTCCTTCGTCACAACTTACTCCGGGCGATGAGGCATTCGCTTCACGCGTGGCACAGGTCATTGGTTTTATCGAATCGCCTACGGCTGAGTTTTCGCTGCCGCTGGACATTCGCGGGACGTCATTTCAGCAACAGGTATGGCAGGCGTTACGATCCGTTCCGCCAGGATCTACCGTTAGCTATAGCGAACTGGCGGAACGTATCGGTAAACCTGCTGCCGTGCGGGCGGTGGCCGGAGCCTGCGCGGCTAATACGCTTGCAGTCGCCATTCCCTGCCACAGGGTGATCCGCAGCGACGGTGGTTTGTCCGGCTATCGCTGGGGCGTGGAGCGCAAGCGTCAGCTGCTGGAAAACGAAACGAGAAGGCAGAAAGAATAATGCTGGATTTGTTTGCTGATGAATCTCCGTGGGAAGAGCCGCTTGCCGAGGGCGCGACAATTCTGCGGCGCTTTGCCCGGGAAGAGGCCGCCGCGCTGCTGGCCGGTGTTGGGCAGGTTTCTCAGCAGGCGCCTTTCCGCCATATGGTGACGCCTGGCGGCTACACCATGTCGGTGGCTATGACCAACTGCGGCGCATTAGGCTGGAGCACCAATCAGAATGGTTACCTCTATTCGCCACAGGATCCGCTGACCGGGCAGGGCTGGCCATTGATTCCGGAAGTATTTCTGTCCATTTGCCACCGAGCCTCGCGCACGGCGGGTTATCTGGATTTTGAACCCGACGCCTGCCTGATCAACCGCTATGCCGCAGGCACCAAACTCTCTCTTCATCAGGATAAAGACGAGCCTAATTTGCGCCAGCCCATTGTTTCGGTTTCGCTTGGCTTGCCTGCCATATTTCAGTTTGGTGGCCTGCAGCGCGGAGACCCTTTGCAACGTATCATGCTGGAGCATGGTGACGTTGTGGTATGGGGGGGCGCATCAAGGCTTTTTTATCACGGTATTCTGCCGCTCAAACCCGGTTTTCATCCTCTCACCGACCAATTCCGCTACAACCTGACCTTTCGTCGTGCTTCGTAAGGCGAATAAAAATAAGAATTATTCTTGATGTGGGCGGCGAGCCGTTTAAACTGCTCGCTGTTTTATTTTGCCGGTAGGGAATTATGGAGCTACTTCGTGTGGTTTATCGCCAGTATCGCTGGCCTTTTGTAATGGTCATGGCGTTAAGCCTGGCCAGTGCGGCGCTAGGCATTGGCCTGATTGCGTTCATTAACCAGCGTCTGATTGAGACACCCGATCTTACCTTCGCGGTTCTGCCAGAGTTCATGGGATTACTCTTGTTGCTGATGGCCGTGACGCTGGGTTCGCAGCTGGCGTTAACCACCCTTGGACACCATTTTGTTTTTCGTCTGCGTAGCGAGTTTATCAAGCGCCTGATGGACACCGACGTAGAGCGCGTCGAGCAGTTGGGCAGTGCTGCGCTGTTGGCGGGGCTAACCAGCGACGTGCGCAACATTACGATTGCCTTTGTTCGCCTGCCGGAACTGGTGCAAGGCATTATTCTGGCTATCGGTTCCGCCGCTTACCTTGCCTGGCTGTCACCTAAAATGCTGGGCGTGACCACCGTATGGCTGGTTATCACCATTGTGGGCGGTTATCTGCTGGTGGCGCGGGTATACAAACACATGGCCCAGCTTCGTGAAATTGAAGACCAGCTTTATGATGATTATCAAACCGTTATCGAAGGGCGCAAGGAACTGGCCCTGAACCGCGAACGTGCGGAGCGGATGTACGAAGACACCTACACGCCTCACGCTGCCGATTATCGAAACAATATTATCCGCGCAGATACCTACCACCTTAGCGCCGTGAACTGGTCCAACATTATGATGCTGGGTGCGATTGGGCTGGTGTTTTATATGGCTAATAGCCTGGGCTGGTCCGACACCAACGTAGCGGCAACCTTTTCTTTAACGTTGCTATTTTTGCGTACGCCACTCCTTTCCGCCGTCGGGGCGTTACCGACGCTGCTGAGCGCCCAGGTTGCCTTCAATAAGCTGAATAAGTTCCAGCTCGCCCCGTACGATGCTGCGTTCCCCCGTTCGAAGGCCGCCGGGAACTGGCAGCAGATTGAAATGCGCGATGTGGTGTTTCAATACGGGGATAATAGCTTTAGCGTTGGCCCGCTGAACCTCACTATCAAGCGCGGGGAACTGCTGTTTCTGATTGGCGGTAACGGCAGCGGAAAATCGACCCTGGCGATGTTGCTGACAGGACTTTATCAGCCGGTCAGCGGGGCGATTTATCTTGATGGCCAGCGCGTTGAGGCCCGGACGCAGGATGACTACCGCCGGCTATTCTCAGCGGTATTCACCGACGTTTGGCTGTTTGACCGCCTTCTGGGGGCACAGGGTAAACCGGCTAATTCTGAGCTGGTAAACAGCTGGCTCGAGCGGCTGAAAATGAGCAGTAAGCTAGAGCTGGACAACGGCACCATTCTCAACCTCAAGCTTTCGAAGGGGCAGCGCAAGCGCGTGGCGCTGCTGCTGGCGATAGCGGAAGAGCGAGATATCATCCTGCTCGACGAATGGGCCGCAGACCAGGATCCTCATTTCCGGCGTGAATTCTACCAGGTATTGCTGCCGTTAATGCAGCAAATGGGGAAAACGGTCTTTGCCATCAGCCATGACGATCACTACTTTATTCACGCTGACCGGCTTCTGGAAATGCGCCAGGGCCAACTCAGCGAGCTGACCGGCGACGAGCGGGCACAAGCTTCACGCGATGCCGTGGCAAGAACGGGTCATTGAGTCAGCGCCACCTAAACAAAGTAAAAAAACCAGCCAATTAAGGCTGGTTTTTTGTTTTCTTCATCCCGTCAGGCTATAAACTAACTCGTCGTTTCCAGGGAATTATTTTATGACCGCCATTCAGAAGTACAGCACCAAAGAGCGTGACCAGGACAGGGCACGTATTCTGCAAATTCTGTTGACCAACAAAGCCGTCGCCAGCGGTATTCTGGCCAAAGAACCTTTCGCTGAAACACAGAGCGCCGAGCAGGATATCGCCGAGATAGTGACGCTGGTTGGGCGATTGCCCGCGCCGGATCTCGCCGATGTCCTGGAAGCCTTGCCAACGGAAGAGCGCTTAGCGCTATGGAGCCTCGTCACCGAAGACCGACGCGGTAGCGTGCTGGTTGAGGCTTCAGAGACGGTCTGGGATGACCTGATTGAAGATATGAGCGATAAAGCACTGCTTAATGCGCTGCGCCCGCTGGATATCGACGATCAGATCTATCTGGCGCAGTACCTTCCTCGCGATCTGGTCGGGCGTTTGCTGGCCACGCTGCCGCAGAATGAGCGCACGCAAGTTCGCCAGATCCTGCATTATGACAAGCACAGCGTTGGCGCAATCATGGATTTTGAAGTGATCACCGTGCGCCCAGATGTCACGCTTGCCGTTGTGCAGCGCTACCTTCGTATTCGCGGCAAAGTGCCGCAGAACACCGACAAACTGTTTGTCACCAGCCGGGACAAAACGCTGTTGGGTGAGCTGGACCTCACCGCGATTCTACTGCATTCGCCGCAAACGCCGGTGCTGAAGGTGATGGACTACAACCCCACCTGCTTCGCGCCGGAAGATCATGACGAGCAGGCCGCGCGTACCTTTGAACGCGATGACTTGATCAGCGCCGCAGTGGTTGACAGTACCGGCAAGCTGATGGGGCGCTTAACGGTGGATGAGATTGTTGACGTGGTGTACGAGGAAACCGACAACGACCTGCGCCGCATGGGCGGCCTGAGCACCGAAGAGGATGTCTTTGCACCCGTCAGCAAAGCCGTGCGCACCCGCTGGGCCTGGCTTGCCATTAACCTTTGTACGGCGTTTGTGGCCTCACGCGTGATTGGATTATTTGAACATACCATTTCGCAACTAGTGGCTCTGGCATCGCTGATGCCGATCGTGGCGGGCATCGGTGGTAACACAGGTAACCAGACGATCACCATGATTGTGCGTGCGCTGGCGTTGCAGCATATTCAAGCGGGTAACATCTCCTTCCTGATGCTGCGTGAGCTTGGCGTCGCGTTGATCAACGGGCTGGTCTGGGGGGGCGTGATGGGGGGCATTACCTGGCTGTTGTACAACGACGCGGCGATGGGCGGCGTGATGACGCTGGCGATGATCCTGAATCTTCTGGTTGCGGCGTTGATGGGCGTGGTGATTCCAATGACGATGACCAAACTGGGCAAAGATCCTGCCGTCGGCTCAAGCGTGATGATCACCGCCATTACCGATACCGGCGGATTCTTTATCTTCCTGGGGCTGGCTACGCTGTTTCTGTTGTAAGTGTAAAACACCGCACAAAGCCGCCAGTTCAGGCGGCTTTTCTTTTGGCTGTTCAGGCAAAATCTAGGCACAAAAAAACCAGCCATAAGAGGCTGGTTTTCAATGTTTATTTGGTCGGCACGAGAGGATTTGAACCTCCGACCCCCGACACCCCATGACGGTGCGCTACCAGGCTGCGCTACGTGCCGACGCAGAAGAATCATAGTACATTTTTCCGCGTTGATTGCAAGGGAATACGCGGCTAACTGTCTTATAAATAAACAATTAGTTGGCGATGAAGCGCTTCTCGTCAGTCAGCACCTGCAGCAGCAAATCAAGCTGCGGCTTGGTTTCATTGATCCGTTTACCCTGCAGATCGTACATCCGATAGTTGCCGTTGTTATTCAGCACCAGCGTCATCTCGGGCGTTGTCACGGCCAGGGTTTGATTGTCGGCACCAATCACCCAATTGTTACGGCGCGTCGCGGCAAATAAATCCTCCCCCTGAGAGTACTCATTGGCCGCCGTTTTAACGTGCAGCAGACGCTGCATCAGGGTGGTCATCACGTCCTGATGATCGGTGAGTTTGGTGATGGTCTGCGCAGGTGTGCCCGGCCAGTGAATCACTAGCGGCACCTGAATCCGCGCACGTGACCAGGCGAAAGAATCACGCTGGTCGCCGAGCGGAATCCCGTGGCCTGCGGTAATGATAACCACCGTGTTTTGCAGCTTGCCTGCAGCTTCCAGCGCATCCAGTACGCGTTTAATTTGCTCATCAACATTACCGGCTGCGCGGGAATAGCGCTGCTCAAAGCCCTGTTGATTTCCGTTATCGTCGATGCTGGTGCCGTTAAAGGCGACCCAGGAGAACCAGCGATTGTCCTCGGAAGCATACTGGTTAAGCCAACTGATCCACTGTGTTGCCGTCTGGCCGTCGGTCTGGTTTTTGGCCGGGCGCAACGAGAAATCAGACAGCAGGGCCTGGCGGTACATCGCCGAGTTAAAGCCGTCGGATGCAAACAGGCCAAGCTGGTAGCCCTGCTGATTTAAACCCGTAATCAGTGCGGCAGGGGTGCGGTTTGACAGCACACCGTCCATATAAGCCGGGGAGATACCGTAGAACAGGCCGAACATGCCGCTATCGGTGTTATTCCCGGAACTCATGTGCTGAGTAAAGCGGATATTATCGTGGGCAAATGCCTTTAGCGCCGGCATATCTTTGCTCATGCTTGCGGCATTCAGCCCGTCAACGGTAATCAGCAGCACATTGTTACCAAGACCCATATCGCGAAATTGCAGATTACTCAGCGGATACTGGACCGACAGCGCTGCCGGGCTACCTTGCTCCACCAGCCTGCGCTGGTATTCCTTAGCATCCAGCAGGCCGTGTTTTTCAAGGAAACGACGGGCGGTCATTGGGTATGAGAGCGGCAGATTAGCCCGCTGCATGGTAATCGGGCGATAGAAGTTAGCATCCGCCCAGATGTACATCAGGTGGCTACTAAAGAAAGAAATAAAGAACAGAATCACTAAAGGACGCGCGTATTGCCGACGACGCCCGAGGCTGCGCAGTTTTTGCCAGCTCCATGTCGCAAACAGCATCTCAATAAGCAAAATCACCGGCACGCTGATAAACATCAGCTGCCAGTCACGGGCCATCTCCCCCTGGTCAGGGTTAATCACCAGTTCCCAGACGGTGGGATTCAGGTGGAGGTGGAAACGCGTGAAAACTTCGCTGTCTATCAGCAGTAACGTCATGCCAGCCGTGGCCAGGGCCGCGCTGATAAAGCGCAGCAGGCGCTGCGACATGACGATAAACGTCAGCGGAAAGATAAGCAGTAAATAGGCGGCAAACACCAAAAAACTGAAGTGCCCAACAACGCTCACGTACGAATAAATTCGCCCCGTCAGCGTCGTTGGCCAGTCGGCGATAAACAGATAGCGGCTACCCAGCAGCATGGCCAGCAGGATATTAAACAGGGCGAACCAGTGCCCCCAACTGACCATTTGGGAAACTTTTTCGCGGTAGCGCTGACGGTTAGTCACCATAACTTGTTACGATAGTTCCTTAGTGGGCTTTATCTTCGCTCACCGAAGCTTGAAGCGCCTCAGCAAAGGAGCGAGCCAAAGGACGACGCTGAGCGGACGCCACGTCGGTGTTTATCAGATTGGTGACCATATTTCCCAATACCATCAGGGAAAGATCGGTAGGCGCGTGGTGTTTTTCCAGCACGGCTGCCAGTTCGGTCAGCATCGCTTCAACTTGTTCGTCACTGTAGCGGGATGTTTGTGGCATAAATTAAAAATCATTCGTATTCGGGAAAGGGCATTATCTTACCGTAGCAGGGACGATTTTTCCGCTTTTTTATCACGACTTGCGTCCCGGGAGCGGCAGTGGTTGAATACCGCCCGGTCTTAAAGGAGAGTTTAACATGAGTCTGGATATCAACCAGATTGCCCTGCATCAATTGATTAAGCGCGATGAGCAGACGCTGGACGTCGTGCTGCGCGACTCGCTGCTGGCAACTGACGGTGCCGTCGAAGAGATGATGGCGGAACTGCATCGCGTATATAGCGCTAAAAATAAAGCTTACGGCCTGTTCAGCGAAGAGAGCGAACTGGCCGAAGCGCTGCGCCTGCAGCGAAATGGCGATGAGGATTTTCTTGCCTTTACCCGTGCGGCGACCGGTCGTCTTCGCGATGAGCTGGCAAAATACCCGTTTGCCGACGGCGGTATCGTGCTGTTCTGCCATTATCGATATTTGGCGGTCGAATACCTGCTGGTGGCGGTGTTGAACAATCTGAGCAGCATGCGCGTTAACGAAGAGCTGGATATCAGCGCGACTCACTATCTCGATATCAACCATGCGGATATCGTGGCGCGTATTGATTTGACCGAGTGGGAAACCAACCCGGAATCTACCCGCTACCTGACCTTCCTTAAGGGCAGAGTGGGGCGCAAAGTGGCCGATTTCTTTATGGATTTCCTGGGCGCCAGCGAAGGGTTGAACGCCAAAGCGCAGAACAAAGGTCTGCTGCAGGCGCTGGACGACTTCACGAACGAAGCTCAACTGGACAAAAACGAACGCCAGGCCGCGCGCCAGCAGGTTTACGCTTACTGCAACGAACAGCTTCAGGCGGGGGAAGAGATTGAACTTTCTTCGCTGGCGGATGAGCTGCCGTGGGCGGTTGATGACAAAAACTTCCAGCAGTTCACCGCCGAAAAAGGCTATGAGCTGGAAGAGAGCTTCCCGGCGGATCGCGGCACGCTGCGGCAGCTGACCAAATACGCTGGCAGCGGCGGCGGGCTGACGATTAACTTCGATGCCATGCTGCTGGGGGAGCGTATTTTCTGGGATCCGGCAACCGACACCCTAACCATTAAAGGGACGCCGCCGAATCTGCGCGATCAGCTTCAACGCCGTTCCTCTGGTAAATAACCTGCCAACACGGCCCGCCTGTTTTTAGCCGGGCCGTATCATCCTGCTGATGCTTAAGGCGACATCGTCGGGGCAGTATTCGGGATGTAGTCTGGCTCCGGTCCTTCGTTTTCAGGCAGTTGCTGCAAATGGCGGATCTCCAGCTTTTGCCCCATCCAGACGGCGTGATCGGTATGATCGGCCCTGGGTTGCCCGGTGTTGGGATGCAGCAGTACGGTTAACCCGCAGCGGTTCAGCATCAACCACGGCGCAAATCGCGCAAACGCCTCCGGCATAAAAGCAACCTGATACATTGGCAGCGCATGAGGGCCAACGGGCACATCGTGCCAGCGCCCCAGCAGGACTGAAAAACGCAGCGCAATCTCTGCCCGAATCCGTTCCGCAATCAGCCTTTGTTCAGGCGTCTCGAAATAGATATGGGCGTGGTAGCTTTGTATCGTCCTGATAGCCTGGATATCCTTCTCTACGGCGGGTACCCGCGATGCACCCGCAGGGATTTTTTCAACCATGGAATTTGTCTCTTTTGGCCAGGCGTGGCGTCGGAAATGCTTATATAACAAAAAACCCCGCCGAAGCGGGGTTTTTTTCGAACTTAACTCGCGATTAAGCGCGAACGAAGTCGATGTGAGTCAGTTTTGGCTTGAACGGGTGACGCTGCACAGCCTGAACTTTCACTTTTACTTCTTTACCGTCGATAGACAGGGTCAGAACTTCTTCGTAGAAACCAGGTTTAGCCTGCTGGTTCATTACGGCGTCGTGATCCAGTTCGATGGATACAGGAGCTTCCGCGCCACCGTAAACGATAGCTGGGAATTTGTTTGCTGCACGCAGGCGGCGGCTCGCACCCTTGCCATGCTCTTTACGTTCTACTGCATTGATAGTAAACATTGACTGTTTCTCTTTAAATAAGCCTGCTACAGGCGACCCAGCAGCAGGTAAAGTTTTCTGCTTTGCGGATGCAAAAGCGGGCGGCATTATAGCCGTATCCGGCTCTGTCGGCAATGAAAAGTACCCGTTAGCCGCGTAATTCGTTGGCCCGGCGGAAGCGCCCCTGGTAGTCAAAAACCTTTTCACGGACGTTCCAGAACTGGCCATTTTTACGGGCTACCACAAAATCTGGATGGCGTAGCAGCGGCTGCTGAGCCACAACATCCGCGACGGTGATCCAGCGTAACGGCACGCCGGGCGCGCGCGAGTGCGGGCGGATAAACAACTGTTCGAACGCCATGCGCTGGGCCGGCGTCTGGAGACGGAAGCGCTCGCTGACGTCTGCGCCATCTTCGTCGTAATAGGTGATTTTAAGCCAATCGCCTTTAGCGTCTCCGCCGGACTGAAGCGTCATGCCGCTGCAGCGCAGCACCAGGGCATCTTTCAGCTTCAGCGCCGCTTTAAGCATATCGTCCGGGTCGACCAGGACGTGGTCACACTGATGGCAGCGGCGGGCGGCGATATCGTTTTCAGCATTGCAGTTTGGGCAGTTTTTGAAGCGGAAGCGGTAATCGCACTGCTCGCGCAGGCCGTCATCGTCTTCAAACCAGCCCTGACAGCGGCGGCCAAAGTGTTCAATCACCTTGCCATCAGCGGTGGTTTTTCCCCAGAAGGTATTGGCAAACCCGCAGGCAGGGCAAAAAACCTGCACCGGCACGTTGTCGCTCCTCCCTTTGGCGTGGCCCACTTCCGGCGTGAATAAATCGTGTGGGTTTCCGGCATAGTCGAGAATCAAACAGTCTTTTTTCCCCGGAGAGAGACGCAGGCCGCGACCAACAATTTGTTGGTAAAGGCTCACGGACTCGGTAGGGCGCAGAATGGCTATCAGATCCACGTGCGGCGCGTCAAAGCCGGTGGTTAGTACCGCCACGTTCACTAAAAAGCGGAACTGCTGATTTTTAAAAGCGTCGATGAGCGTGTCGCGGGCAGGCCCTGGCGTGTCGGCTGTAATCAGGGCCGCGTCGCTTGCGGGCAGCAGGGCGGTTATCTCTTTCGCGTGCTCTACCGTGGCAGCAAAGATCATCACGCCGTGCCGGTCTGCGGCAAATTCAACGATCTGGCTAATGATATGCGGCGTGATGCGTTTTTGTTGTTTCAGCTCGCGGTTCAGATCCGCTTCGCTGAACAGCCCGTTGGACTGCGCCTGCAGACGGCTAAAATCGTACTGCACCACCGGCATATCCAGCCGTTCCGGCGGCGTCAGGTAACCATGCTTAATCATATAGCGCAGCGGGAGCTCGTAAATGCAGTCGCGAAACAGCGCCTTTTCATCGCCGCGAACCATGCCGTGGTAATGAAACTGATAAATCCAGCCTTTGCCGAGGCGGAAGGGCGTGGCGGTCAGCCCCAATAGCCGCAGCCGGGGATTGTTACCGCGCAGATGCGCCAGAATTTGCTGATACTGGCTTTCGTCACTGTCGCCGATGCGGTGGCACTCATCGACAATCAGCAGGGAAAACTCACCGTGGAAATGCTCGAGGTTGCGGGCCACGGACTGAACGCTGCCGAACACGACTTTGCCCTGGCTTTCCTTGCGCTGCAGGCCAGCGGCGAAAATATCTGCCTCCAGCCCGAGAGAGACATACTTCGCATGGTTTTGCGCCACAAGCTCTTTCACATGAGCCAGCACCAGCACGCGCCCGCGCGCCACTTTTGCAAGCTCCGCAATCACCAGGCTTTTGCCCGCACCGGTGGGCAACACGATGACGGCAGGTTCAGGATGCTTGCGGAAGTAGCTGAGGGTGGCATCCACCGCTTCTTGCTGGTAAGGACGAAGAGTAAAAGACATGGCCGGGCGGTTTTTCAACCTTGTTATCAAATGACTGCAACGATTATGCCATAAAGCACCGTTTTACCTTGAGAGAGTTTTTGATGTCGCTATACTGGCAAACTAATTATCAGGCAAACCAATTTCCACCTGAATGTGGGCTCCAGCCCCTGCCGCACGCTCACTTGTCGGCACCTTCATGAAACAGGCAATACACTAATGCGACTCGACAAATTTATCTCTCAGCAGCTCGGCATCAGCCGTGCTATTTCTGGCCGTGAAATCCGTGCTAACCGCGTCACCATTGACGGTGAAGTTGTGCGCGACGCCTCTTTTAAACTGCTGCCGGAACATCAGGTCGCGTTTGACGGTAATTCACTGACCCAGCAGCACGGCCCGCGCTACTTCATGCTGAACAAGCCGCAGGGGTACGTCTGTTCTACCGACGATCCCGATCACCCAACGGTGCTTTACTTCCTCGACGAGCCGGTGGCGCACAAGTTACATGCTGCAGGTCGTCTGGATATTGACACCACCGGCCTGGTACTGATGACGGAGGACGGCCAGTGGTCACACCGCATTACCTCTCCACGCCATCACTGCGAGAAAACCTATCTGGTGACGCTGGAATCACCGGTTGAAGAAGGCACGGCGGAACACTTCGCCAAAGGCGTTCAACTGCATAATGAGAAAGACCTCACCAAACCTGCCGTGCTGGAAGTGATTACGCCGACGGAAGTGCGTCTGACCATCAGCGAAGGCCGTTACCATCAGGTAAAACGCATGTTTGCCGCCGTGGGCAATCATGTGGTTGGCCTGCACCGTGAGCGGATTGGCGACATCGCCCTGGATGCTGAACTGGCGCCGGGGGAGTACCGCCCGTTAACCGAACAGGAAATTGCCAGCGTCGGCATGCCCTAATCACCGGAGTCACTTTTGAGCCGTAAACAGAACTCTTCTGTCGGTATTATCGTAATCCTTGGCCTGCTGGCGATGCTGATGCCGCTGTCCATTGATATGTATTTACCGGCGCTGCCGATGATAGCCCAGGGCTTTAATGTCCCGGCGGGCAGCGCACAAATGACCCTCAGTACCTATATTTTGGGTTTTGCCATCGGGCAGATCTTCTACGGGCCGATGGCCGATAGCCTTGGGCGCAAGCCGGTGGTACTGGGCGGCACTCTGGTGTTCGCGCTGGCGGCAATTGCTTGTGCGCTTTCACAGACTATCGATCAGCTAATTTGGATGCGTTTTCTGCACGGCCTTGCGGCGGCGGCGGCGAGCGTGGTGATCAACGCCCTGATGCGCGATATCTACCCGAAGGAAGAGTTCTCCCGGATGATGTCCTTCGTGATGTTGATTACCACCATTGCGCCGCTGGTTGCGCCAATGATCGGGGGCGCAGTGCTGGTGTGGTATAGCTGGCACACGATCTTCTGGATTCTGGCCGCCGCCGCGCTGCTTGCATCGGCGATGATTTTCTTCTTTATTCACGAAACGCTCGCCCCAGAAATGCGGCAGAAGTTTAATCTGCGCACCACGGCGGGCAATTTTGCCACGCTTTTCCGCCATAAGCGGGTGCTGAGCTATATGCTGGCCAGCGGCTTCAGCTTTGCCGGGATGTTCTCGTTCCTCAGCGCCGGGCCGTTCGTCTACATCGAATTAAACCATGTATCACCGCAGCACTTTGGCTACTACTTTGCGCTGAACGTTGTGTTTCTGTTCTTCATGACCATGATCAACAGCCGCTTTGTGCGTCGGGTTGGGGCGATCAACATGTTCCGTACCGGGCTATGCATTCAGTTTGCCATGGCGGTATGGCTGGTGGTCAGTAGCCAGCTGGGTTTTGGCTTCTGGGCGATGGTGCTTGGCGTGGCGGTGTTTATCAGCTGCGTGTCGCTGGTGTCATCCAATGCGATGGCGGTCATTCTGGATGAATTCCCGCATATGGCCGGCACGGCGTCTTCGCTGGCCGGAACATTCCGCTTTGGCATTGGCGCGTTAACCGGGGCGCTGCTCTCGGTGGCCACCTTTAACACCGCGTGGCCGATGATCTGGTCCATCGCTATTTGTGCGACGGCCTCCGTGCTGTTCTACTTCTACGCCAGCAAAGCCCGCCACTCGAAAGCCTGAAAACTGCGGGCGTTTCTGTTCAGAAACGCCCGTACTCTTCCCGAAAATTCCCGTATAATCTCTGTTGATATAGGATATATGTTTCGCATATGTAAAAGGCTCAACTGTAAAAAGTCACAACTTTGTAGTTAAAAAGGTTGAGTTAGATCTCAGAAAGCGATACATATAGCGCCGAAACGCGTGCCATAGCACAAAAATAAAGCGTTAGTTTTGAAATCTCTACATGAGATGTGAGCCGTTTTAATGCTCGTTTAAACGCAATTTATCAACATTGTGTTAACCTTTGTGTAAAGAGTTTGAGATAAATTGCCGATTGGAACTTCCGGGGAAATGAAATTGAACACCATACAACTGTCCATCGTGCATCGTTTGCCGCAGAGCTACCGCTGGTTGACGGGTTTTGCAGGCTCCAGAGTTGAACCGATTCCGCAAAATGCGCAACAGGATGACGATTGCCTGATTGGCCTGAAGCTGCTTAGCCCGGACGGGGAAAAAGCGTGGCCAATCATGGATACGCTCAGCCAGGCATTAAGCGATATTGAAGTGGACAGCTCCGTCGTGGAGTGTGAAGGCGAGCCGTGCCTGTTCGTTAACCTGCAGGACGAGCTGGCGGCAACCTGTCGCCTGAAAAACGTGGGCGTTGCTATCGCTGAATCTTTTTCCAGCCATAACCCTTTCTGAATCTCAGGCGAGCGCCAGAAGCTGACGCGTGTAGTCGCTTTGTGGGGCGCTAAAGATCTGCCTGCAGTCTCCCTGTTCGACCACTTCTCCCTGACGCAGTACCACCATCTGATGGCAAAGTGCTTTCACTACCTGTAAATCATGGCTGATGAAGATATAAGCCAGGCGGTGTTTTTCCTGCAGAGATTTTAGCAGCGTCAGAATCTGAGCCTGAACCGAGCGATCGAGCGAAGAGGTCGGTTCATCCAACACGATAAGCCGCGGCTGCAAAATCAACGCTCTGGCGATAGCGATGCGCTGGCGCTGGCCACCGGAAAACTCAGCCGGGTAGCGGTGGAGCATATCCGCCTGCAGCCCGACCTCTTCCAGCGCCTGAACCACTTTGGCCTTACGTTCTGCGGCGTTTAACGCCGGATGATGCACCCGCAGGCCTTCCTCTACAATTTGCAGCACATCCAGGCGTGGATTCAGTGCCGAATTAGGATCCTGGAACACCACCTGCACTTGGCGGCGCAGCGGCAGCAGCTGCTTACGGTTGAGCTGGTGGAGCGGCTGGCCGTCAAACCAAATAGTGCCCGTGGAATGAATCAATCGCAGCAGCGCCAGGGCGGTGGTGCTTTTGCCCGATCCTGATTCCCCAACCAGCCCGAGGCTTTCCCCTGGCCGCAGTTCAAAGCTAAGATTTTTAAGCCCGTAGTGGTGTCCCACCGTTCTTTTCAGCAGGCCCCGGCGAATGGGAAACGCAACCTGCAGATCCTCAACTTTGAGCAGGGGAATAACGACTGCTGCCAGCGGCACCGGGTCGCCGGACGGTTCAGCGTTCAGCAGCTGCTGGGTATAGGGATGCTGTGGATGACTGAACAGATCGGTGGTGGGCTGTTGCTCCACGCATTTGCCGTGACGCATCACCGCCACGTTGTCCGCCAGCTTTTTCACGATACTCAGGTTGTGGGTGATAAACAGCAGGCCCATATTCAGTTCCTGCTTCAGCTCTTGCAGCAGCTGCAGGATCTGCGCCTGAACCGAAACATCCAGCGCCGTTGTCGGCTCATCGGCAATCAGCAATTCAGGGCGAGTTAGCAGCGCCATCGCAATCATTACGCGCTGGCGTTCGCCGCCGGACAGCAGGTGAGGGTAGTCCTGGAGTCGGGTCGCAGGGTTGCGAATACCCACGCGATCGAGGCAGGTGAGGATCTCCGCGCGGGCGGCTTCAGGCCGCATTCCGCGGTGCAGGGAGAGGACTTCATACAGCTGCTTTTCGAGGGTGTGCAAAGGATTCAGCGACACCATCGGCTCCTGAAAAATCATCGCAATTCTGTTGCCACGCACGCCACGCAGCGCTTTTTCCGGGGCATTTAGCAGGTCTTTGCCGTGAAACAAAATGTCCCCTGAGGGATAAACCACCGGCGGAGACGGCAGCAGGCGCAGCACGGAGAGCGCCGTCACGCTCTTGCCTGAGCCAGACTCGCCGACCAGCGCAAGGGTTTCACCCGCTTCCACCTGAAGCGAAACCGAGTCCACCACCTGCCGCAGGTTTCTGCCCTGCTGGAAAGCAATAGAAAGATCGTTGATAGCGAGAAGCGGAGTGGTCATGGTCAGCGCGCCTTAGCCGGATCAAAGGCGTCACGAACCGCTTCGCCAATAAAAATTAACAGGGAGAGTAAAATGGCCAGAGATAAGAACGCGGAGATGCCCAGCCATGGAGCCTGAAGGTTGTTTTTGCCCTGTAACACCAGTTCCCCCAGAGAGGGCGACCCCAGCGGCAGACCAAAACCGAGGAAATCCAGCGAGGTTAATGTCGTTATCGACGCACACAGAATGAACGGCAGGAAGGTCAGGGTAGCCACCATGGCGTTGGGCAGCATATGCCGGGTCATGATTGACCAGTCGCTGACGCCCATGGCTCGTGCCGCGCGGATGTAGTCGAAGTTGCGGGTGCGCAAAAACTCTGCCCGCACAACGCTCACCAACCCCATCCAGCCAAACAGGACGGTAATACCCAGCAGCCACCAAAAATTGGGCTGCACCACGCTGGAGAGCATGATGATCAAAAACAGCGTCGGCATGCCGGACCAGACTTCAATCAACCGTTGTCCCCACAGGTCAATGCGTCCGCCGTAGTAGCCCTGTACCGCCCCGGCCAGCACGCCAATGATGCTGGAGAAAAAGGTCAGTAATAGACCGAAGAGCACGGAAATGCGCGTGCCGTAGAGGATCCTCGCCAGCACATCGCTGCCGTTGGCGTCGGTGCCAAGCCAGTTTTGTGCACTGGGCGGGGAAGGAAAAGGGACATTGCTGGCGTAGTTGATTGTGTTGCTGCTAAAGCGGATCGGCGCCCAGAGGATCCAACCTTTTTCATTCAGGCGTTCCGTTAGCCAGGGATCCTGGTAGTCCGCAGGGGTTGAGAGCGGGCCGCCAAAATCACTTTCGCTGTAGTTTTTCAGCGCCGGGAACCAGAGCTTGCCCTCGTAGTTCACCACCAGCGGGCGCTCATTGGCGACCAGCTCAGCCCCCATGCTCAGGACAAAAATCAGCGCAAAGATCCACAGCGACCAGTAGCCGCGACGGTTCTGACGAAAGCGCGCCCAGCGCGCTTGGTTTACCGGGCTTAATCGGCTCATCCGCGTCCCTCAAAATCGATACGGGGGTCGACCAGCGTGTAGGTGACATCGCTGATGATGTTGGTCAGCAGGCCAATCAGACTAAAAATATAAAGGGTGCCGAAAATCACCGGGTAGTCGCGGGAAATCGTGGCTTCGTAGCCCAACAGGCCCAGCCCGTTCAGGGAGAACATCACCTCAATCAGCAGCGAGCCGGTGAAGAACATGCTGATAAACGTCGCCGGGAAACCGGCAATCACCAGCAGCATCGCGTTACGAAAGACGTGGCGATACAGAATTTTTTTCTCATCGAGCCCTTTGGCTCGCGCCGTCACCACGTATTGCTTGCGAATTTCATCGAGAAAGGAGTTTTTCGTCAGCATGGTTAACGTAGCAAAGCCGCCGATAACCGTCGCCAGCACCGGCAGCGTGATGTGCCACAGATAGTCAGTGATTTTGCTGTACCAGGGCAGGGCGTCAAAATTGGCCGACGTTAGTCCTCGCAGCGGGAACCAGTCGAGATAAGTCCCGCCGGCAAACAGCACAATCAGCAGGATGGCAAACAAAAATGCCGGAATGGCGTAGCCGATAATAATGAAAATGCTGCTCCAGATATCAAAGCTGCTCCCGTTGCTGACCGCCTTACGGATCCCCAGCGGAATCGACACCAGATAAATAATCAGCGTGCTCCACAGTCCGATGGAAATGGAAACGGGGAGGCTGTCTTTTATCAGCTTAATCACCGAGGAGCTACGGAACAGGCTGTTGCCAAAGTCGAAACGCAAGTAGTCGCCGAGCATAGTGAAATAGCGCTCGTGTAGCGGTTTGTCGAACCCGTAGCGATGCACAATATCGGCAATGACTTCCGGGTCAAGGCCGCGGCCCCCACGATACTGGCTGCTGGTGGCGTCACCCACGCCCGTTCGGGCATGACCGCTGCCCATAGCGTCGTTGCTCATGCCTGGCATGCCGGTTGTGTGGCCCATTTGTATGGCGGCAATGGCCTGATCCACCGGCCCACCAGGGGCAATCTGCACGATGAAAAAGTTGATGGTGATTATTGCCCACAGCGTGGGAATGATAAGCAGCAAACGCCGCAGAATATAAGCGCCCACGTTATTCCCCCTGACGCCGGTCGGCAGGCAGCTTCGCCGCTTTGTTGACGTCATACCACCAGTTATCAAACCCGGTGCTGTAGAGCGGATGAATGGCGGGGCGGGAGAACTTATTCCACCAGGCCAGGCGGTCGGCCGACATATACCACATCGGCAGCATGTAGTTGTTCCAGGTCAGCACGCGGTCAAGGGCACGGCCCAGCGGCAGCAGTTTTTTCTTGTCGCCCTGGTTGGCGATAATCATCTCAATGAGCTTGTCGACCACCGGGCTTTGTACCCCCGGCGCGTTATAGCTGGAATTGATGTACTCCGAGGCCCAGATAATTTGCAAATCCGGGCTTGGGTAAGGCATTGCGCGGTATAAACTTGGCATCATGTCGTAGTCGCGGCTGCGCAGGCGGCTTGAAAGCTGCGAGTTATCGACCTGGCGGATATTCATGGTGATGCCCAGGCGCTGCAAATTGCGCTGGAAGGGGAGGATCCATTGCGTGTTGCCGGCCGTGCCGGTCAGCAGTTCGAACACAAACGGCTGGCCGGTGCTGACATTCACCAGCTTCTGGTCTTTTAACGCCCAGCCCGCGTCTTTAAGCAGGCTGAGCGCCTTGAGCAGATTTTCCCGGTCAAACCCGCGTCCGTCTGATTTCGGCGGGTTATAGATTGAGGTGAAGACCTCCGGCGGGAGATCCTTTTTCATCGGCGCCAGCAGCATCAGTTCGTCGGCGTCCGGATAACCGCGAGCGGCGTATTCCGTATTCTGGAAATAGCTGTTGGCCCGGCTGTATGCGCCATAAAACAGCGCCTTGTTCATCCATTCGAAATCAAAGGCCAGGCCGATGGCTTCCCTTACCCGGCGGTCGCTGAAAAGGGGGCGCTGGATGTTAAACGCCAGCCAGCGGGTGTCCTGGGCGGATTCGTTTTTCTGCTCATCCTTGACGATGTAATGGTTGCTGAAGTTTTTCCCGATGTAGCGCGTGGCCCAGTTTTTGGCTGAGACTTCAGTACGATAATCAAATGCCCCGGCCTTGAACGCCTCAAAAGCCACGTCATCATCGAGATAATAGTCGTAGCGGATGGTATTAAAGTTCCAGCGCCCGCGGTTTACCGGCAGGTTTGCCGCCCAGTAATCCCGCACTCGCGAATAGGTAATGTATTGCCCCATTTTCCAGTCGGTGATTTTATAGGGCCCGCTGGAAAGCGGTGGGGTAGAGAGCGGGTCGCTCAGCTTATGATCCTTCCAGAACTTCTCCGGGAACACCGGGAGCGAAAACAGGCCCAGCATCCGGTCTTTGCTTGGTGTGGCAAGCTCAATACGCACGGTGAGCGGCGCAATGGCGCGTACCGTTGCCCCTTTGTAAATCAGGCGGAACTGCGGCACGCCTTCCGTCATGAATTTATTGAAGGTGAAGGCGACATCCTCGGCGGTAATCGGACTGCCGTCCTGAAAGCGGGCGCGCGGGTTAATGGACACTTCCGCCCAGGCAAAGTTGGACGGGTAGCGGGCCATCTCGGCAATCAAAGGATAATAGCTGCCGGGTTCGTCATCGGAAGTGGTGAACAGGGTGTCATACAGCGTGTCGGTGCGAACGCCCGGATTACCCCGCATGGCAAAACGGTTGAAGTTATCAAAAGTGCCAATGGCCGAGAGCGTGATATTGCCGCCCTTGGGGGCTGCGGGATTGACGTAATCAAACTGCGTGAAGTTGACGGCGTATTTCGGTTCGCCCAGGACGGCAAAAGAGTAGCTTTCGTTTATCTCTGCGGCGCGTGGCGTAAGGGAAAAGGTGCTCAGGCAAAGCAGCATCAGTGCACGTACAGCTTTTGTCATCTTCATTCCTTGCCCGGTGGGTGGGAAAGCGCAGGCGTCACGCTCCGCGCCCGGTAAACCCATGATGGTTAATCATAAGTTAGCCAGTGAAGATTGCGCAATGCCTGTCAGTCTTTCAATTCGTCATAAAGCGTGTGGGAAGGATTCCAGCTGACAAGCTGGCTTAAGGTCAGAGGGCGGCTGAAGTAATACCCCTGCAGGAAGTTACAGCCGCGTTCGATAAGCCATTTCGCCTGCTCCGGCGTTTCTACCCCTTCAGCCACCGTGTTCATGTTCAGGCGCTGAGCCAGCGTCAGCACGGCGTCCAGCACCGGCGCGGTCACCGTTTCCATACCGATAGAGTTGACGAAGCCGCGGTCAATTTTCAGATAATCCAGAGTAAAACGCTCGAGGTAAATCAGGGCGCTGTGGCCGGTGCCGAAGTCATCCACCGCAATTTCAAATCCCTGCTCGTGCAGCCAGGCGAAAATGCCCATCGCCTCTTTTTCTTTCAACATGTCGCGTTCGGTTATCTCAAACACTAACTGGAAATGGTGCGGCGGCAGTGACGCGGCGAAGGCCTGAATGTCCTGCTTAAACGTCGGGGAGTGAAGGTGGCTTGGGGCGAGGTTCACGCCGAGCTTGGCCCCGGCGGGCAGAACTTTTTGCAGCGTGGGCGCGTCCCGGGCAATCAATTCAAACAAATGGCGCGTGAGTGGCACAATCAACTGCTGAGCTTCGGCAAAGCCGATAAACGCATCCGGGGGGATCATACCCGCCGTTGGGTGCTCCCAGCGCATCAGCACCTCTATGCCACGCATCTGCAGAGCCTGTGAGTCGACCACGGGCTGGTAAACAACAAAAAATTGCCCCCGCTTGATGCCGGTAAGAATTTCTTTCCCCGCCCGTACCTTGACCGACAGAAAGTAACCGCACAGCGCGACGCTCAGCAGGCCGGATAATAGCCCGGCCAGAATGGCCAGTTGAATATCCTCCAGCGGCCACGGTGTACCATAAATGTAGAGTTTAATCGGGTAACCATTAAGGACTGAGATTCTGGTGGGCGAGGGGGGAAGCTCATCGGTATTTATCACGTCCGGTGAATAGGACGTGAGTGCCTTGTTGCCCACCACCAGGGCCATGGAGCTGATGTCCTGCTGACGGGAGGTGAAAACCAGATAGGGCGTGAGATTGACGTTTAGGGTGGTAAAAACGCCGCGCCCCGAGGCCAGCGGGTTAAGAAACCAGGCGGCAATCACCGGCTTGCCCGGCATCATTGGCGTGCCGTTCATAATCGCCAGGTCGACGGTTTTATTGATATTGATCTCGGGTTCCAGCGCATCCATCGACATTTCCATGTTGCCGGTGGCGGAAGAACAGTAGGCAATGCCGTTACGCACCAGCAAAAAGGCTCGTACGTTAGGATTAAAAGCCGCACGAGAAGTCAGTTCGCCGCTGACCCTTTCACACTCGTTCATGGTTAAAGGCTGGATACCCTCGGCAGTGGCGTGAAGTTCTTTAAAAAAGATATCCAGGTAGTTACTGATGTCGCGAGAGAGGAGGTTATAGGCGGACTCACGCTTTGAATGGAGCGCCAGGCTGGTTAGCCCACCGATAAATAATGCGGCAAATAATCCCATTAGCAGGCTAAACGCGACTATCTGCTTTGGGGTGCTAAAGTAGCGTGAAAAAATATTTCTATAAGACATGGAATTATGAGTCCCGCAGGGGCAAGCGAATCATCGTTTGTTTTGTGCTTTTTTCTGACTATAACCCATAACCAGGAAATTGTTTAACTTGTTTCACAGGGTAACTATTTCATCTTTCAATTTTAAGAGGAAAGAGTAACCGTCTGAATTTTAGGCATAAAAAAACGCTGCATTGGCAGCGTTTTTAACGTTGGTGGTTTTGCTGAGTAGCCAAGGGAATAACTCTCAACAAAACATATCTTGTGGCGGCGTTAGCTGCGGCTTAGCACCCGGCGCGCTTCGTTGTAACGCTTCTTCCAGTAAGGCTCGTCCATGCTGGAGATCACAACACCGCTGCTGGTGGAAGCATGTACAAATTGGTTATTGCCAATGTAGATGCCTACGTGACGGCCAGTTGAGCCTGCACGGAACAGCACTAAATCACCGGTGCGTAACTTGTTACGCGAGACAGATTTACCGGACTCCTGCTGCTCAGACGTTGAGCGAGGCAGGGTTAAACCAAACTGTTCCTGGAAAGTGCGCTGCACGAAGGCAGAACAATCAATACCAGCTCTGCTGCTGCCGCCAAGACGGTAGCGTACACCTTTCCAGCTCGCGTATTGCTCCATAATGCGTGACTTCACGTCAACATTACGAACCATCTCTTCGAATTCATCCTGAGAGGCTTGCAGTAAAAAACCATCTTTTTCACCGACTGCATGCGTCTCAGAATGCATATTTGCTGTGTTAGTCGAACTACAGGCGGAAAGCATAACTGCCACCGCAATCGCGGGTATCGCCCGCAAGATGTATCTCAAAATAGGCTGAGATTTGACCATTTTGTTTGTTTTCCCTTGATGTCCTTAACGAATAATTCGTTATACAAAAATACCAACGTGACGAGACTAATTACCTAAAAGCCACGAGACAATTATTCATGCACAAAAATGTGGAACATCGCACACTTTTATTCACAGCACAAATAGATCAGCCGTAGAGCAAACTTTCCCGAGACTACCCGATAAAACCAGGCTATGCGAGCGTTTTTATTCTTATTTTTATAAGAAATTGTGATGATTCGTCGCGAAAGGTTATTTCGAACAAATGATCGGCAATGCTGCTGATTTTATCGTCAGGTCATTCAAATTGAAGCGGATTTTGTATGAGTAAATATTCATCTGGCTGTCATGATGCTGAAAAAATAAACAGAGGCCCGGGTGGGCCTCTGTTCGGTGACTATCTTCATCACTTATTAACCGTCAGCGGGACGCTTTATATTTTCCCGGAACAGTGCGGTTCAGTATAGAAATTAACCGGTCGCTGACTGGGGTTAATAGCACCCAGGGCAGGCCAACCAGAGCAATAGAGACTGACCCGACGTAGACATCGGTAAACCAGTGCGCGCCTATCATTATTCTTGGCGAAGAGAAGATAAAGAAGATCGCGAGGGCAATAAGAAACGCTCGTGGGCCGAAATAACGCAGCATAAAACCGGTGAAGATAAGCAGCATCAGGCCGTGATCGCCAGGGAAGCTATCGCTCGAGGCGTCTTTCGTCGGGAAGTGCAGCAGTTCGCTGACGCGATGAATGTCTTTAAAGTACAGCGTAGGGCTGGCGTGCACCACCGGGATAACGTGGCCGAGCTGGTTGATGACCACGGCGCACAGCAGCATCACTACGCCCATCAGCACCAGGCGGCGGCGGCCAGCGGCGTCTTCATGCAGCCAGAACCAGGAAAACAGCGCGCCCATCGCCAGCAGCGAAATGCCGTCGAAGGCCCGGTTATTGGTGATGGCAATCAGCGTTAAAAAGGTATGGCTCTTAACCAATTCATTATTAAAGAAATGGAACAGCGTGGCGTCAATGTTGAACCAAAATCCATGGTTCTCTGGCAGGTACCAGCTAAAGAATAGGGCAATGCCCAGGACGTTCAGCAGCAGGAGAAGAGGGAGGCGATTAATCATGATACAGCTTCTAAATCTCATTCTGGGGGCGCGAAGGTAGACGCGCTAACTTAAACGTAAGCTCAACAGGCTGGCTTGCAGAACGTTCCAGTCGGGCTGAGCCGGGTGAATCAATTCGATGCGGCTGTCCAGCGGCGGCGAGGGTTGCGTTTCAATATGCAGGTCGTTGCCCTGGCGGTTGATACGTACCAGGCCTTCGGGAATACGCAACACGCCTTTGACTCGCTCAACCGGGGCAAGACGCGCCCACTCCAACAGGCCAATGGTGTCGAACACGGTTTCTTCATCGAAAATCCAGCCACAGGCGTAATAACCCTGCCCACTGTTCACGCTCCGGCGCCAGCGCTGATGCCCCGGCAGGCTCAGCGCAGCAAGACCATGAGGAACCGATTGGGCATGCTGGTGCTCAGAGCTTTGCGGCAGCTCGCGTTGGTTCTGTCTTGGTTTGTCGAGGAGCGCAATGCTGACGGCTCCTTTTTCTACGTGCATAAGTTCGCGGCTGTCGCCATTGTTTTGATACCAGCGCGCTAAAGCGGCCTGGCTTTCCGGCGTGGCGCGATCTTGCTTGTTGGCTACAATGATGTCCGCCGCCGCAAGCTGATCGCGGAAGTTGCCATTATTCAGGGCTTTTTCATCCAGAAGCTGGCGCGAGTCGAGCAGGCAAAGCGTGGCCCGCAGGTCAATCCACGGCTGATATACGTCGGCGGTGAGCATGTTCAGGATTTGTTTTGGGTGGCCAAGGCCGGTAGGTTCAATCAGCAGGCGGTCGGGCTTGCCCTGGCGCAGCAGCGTATTGAGGCCGACCTGCATCGGCAGGCCGTTAACGCAGCACATACAGCCGCCAGGGATCTCTTTCAGCAGCGCGCCGCTATCTGCCAGCAGGGCGCCATCAATCCCCACTTCGCCAAATTCATTGACCAGCACCGCCCATTTTTCATCGGCGGGCTTGTTGGCCAGTAAATGCAAAATGGTGGTGGTTTTACCGCTGCCCAGAAAGCCGGTAATTAAATTCGTTTTTGTCACGGTGACTCCGGGGGTTTACTGCCTGCAAACCACGTCAATCTATCAGTGATTATTCATTATTTACGCTGACTATCCTGACGACAACCCGGAGAAAAGAGAAGCCTTAACGCGGCTTACCGCACGGTAAGACCACGTTAAGCGCATTGATTGTTAACTTAAGCGCAAGTTTTCGACCGCGCCGCGTGCGCCCAGGCGGATGAGTTGCTGCCAGGCTTGCCGCACGTTTTCGACAAATTTTTCGTTTTTGGGCAGGTCATCACCAAAAATTTCGTTCAGGCTGAGGAGGGCGCTGACGCGTTCGTTTTCGCCGCTGTCGCTCACCAGCATCTGGATTTTGCCCTGGAGCGGATCGCGAACGTCAATCGCATGGCCCTGTTCGTCGAGGCCGCTAACGTAGCGCATCCAGCCTGCGATCCCGAGCGCCAGGCATGGCCAACTGCTCCCGTTTGCCAGATGCCAGCGCACGCTTTCCAGCCAGCGCTGAGGAAGCTTCTGACTGCCGTCCATGGCGATTTGCCAGGTTCGGTGCTTCAGCGCCGGATTTGCGAACCGCTCGAGCAGGCTGGCGGCGTACTGATTCAGGTCGATGCCCCGAATGTTCAGCGTCACCGCCTGCTCCTGCAGCATCAGGTGCTTTGCTGCACGGGCAAAATGTTCGTCAGCCATACAATCATTAATATGCGGATAATCGGCGAGGTAGCCGAGATAAGCCATAAATGAGTGGCTGCCGTTGAGCATCCGCAGCTTCATCTGCTCGTAGGGCACCACATCGTCAACCATTTCCACCCCGACGGCTTCCCATTCCGGGCGTCCGGCGACGAAATTATCTTCGACGACCCACTGAATAAACGGCTCGGCGGCAATGGCGCAGGGGTCTTGTACGCCCAGTATTTCCGCAATTTCCTGCAGCGATTCCTCCGTGGCCGCCGGAACAATGCGGTCGACCATGGTGCTGGGGAAGGTGACTTCTTTGGCAATCCATTCTGTCAGCCCGGCGCTTCGACTCGCGGCCATACCCAGCACGGCCTGGCGAACCAGGTGCCCGTTATCAGGAATGTTATCGCAGGATAAGACCGTAAACGGGCTTAGCCCACGCTCACGGCGACGGCTTAACGCCTCCACAAGTATTCCTGGTACGGAATGCGGAGACTCCGGCGACGCCAGATCGTGAATAATCCGCTCATTGGTGGAATCAAGTTTTCCGCTGGCGGGATCGATGCAGTAGCCTTTTTCGGTCACGGTCAGGGAGACAATGGCGACCTGCGGTTCACAAAACTTCTCTATGATGGCTTCCATGCCATCCAGCCTCGCATTCAGGCATTCTTTCACGGCACCGATGACCCGCGCCTGGTTTCCCGCCGCCCCTTTTTCCAGCACCGTGAAAAGATGATCCTGTTGCCTGAGATCGTGCATCAGCTTATCGCCGTTAAACAGGCTGATCTCACAGATCCCCCAGTCGCCGCCCAGTTTGTTGAGCACCCGATCGGTGAGCAGGGCCTGATGCGCACGGTGGAAAGCGCCAAACCCAAAATGCACGATACGGGTTTTCAGCGCGCGGCGGTCATAGTTTGGCCGTTGAACGGTATCCGGAAGTGAAGCAGTGGCAAGGGTATCCATAGAGTCGCATCCTGTGTAGGGAGGTGGAAATCTATGCAGTGTAAAGCTGTATGACAGGAAATAAAATTGGTCTGTTTAGTTAATCACTTTTGTGTGATGTAGGTCTGATAATAAAGCAGGATGATGTAATTGGTATAATAACTTTGGTTGTGAGAACAAAAAAAACGCTCCCGAAGGAGCGTCATTTATTATTAGTCTGCGCGGCCCATAGAGCGTTTTTCTGCGATATGAATGCGGATTTTTTCCCCGGCAACCATGTATTCCGGCACCTGAATCACCAGGCCGGTGGACAGCGTTGCTGGCTTGGTACGGGAGCTGGCGGAAGCGCCTTTGATGCCCGGAGCCGTTTCGATGATTTCCAGATCCACGGTCTGCGGCAGCTCCAGCGCCAGCAGCTGGCCGTCCCAGGTCAGCACCTGCATGTCCGGCATACCGCCTTCGGGAATGAACTGCAGCTCTTCTTCGATCTGGTCTTTGGTGAAGATGTACGGCGTGTAATCTTCTTTATCCATGAACACATATTCGTTGCCGTCGATATAGGAGAAGTCAACGAAGCGGCGGGTCAGGGTGATAGTGTCAACGATATCATCACCTTTGAAGCGCTCTTCCACTTTCTGCCCGGTGCGAACATCGGAGAAACGCATCTTGTACAGGGTTGCTGCGCCGCGTGCGCTGGGAGCCTGGATATCAATGTCTTTAACAATCAGCAGCTTGCCGTTGTAATTGAGTACCATGCCTTTTTTGATTTCGTTAGCTCTTGCCATCGGTGTTTCCTGTCAAAAATTGAGATGCGAAAATATTGCGTCAAAGTACTCGTGAGGCGCGTTTCAGGCAAGTGGATTTAATAAAGAAGCACAAAAGTAAGGGGCTTAAGGCAAGCGTGCCGACAACATCCTGCTTTGCCGACACGCCGGTGGCTTAACGCGCCTTAGCCGCGGCCATCCTTAGGCGCTAAGAAATAGAAAGCAAATGGCAGCGAACATAGAATAGTGAACATGATCGTGTAGATAGTGACCCACGCGCCCTGCATGATAAACATGTCCAGCGTCCACTGTTCCATTGGCCAGTTGTACTGCTCTTCCACGCCTTCAAAGGTCACCTTCGAAATAAGCGACACGACAATAGTGAAAACGATGGCAACCGCGATAAGGAACTTTTTACCTTCCGGCGTACGAAGTTTTGCAAGCATATCAGCCTCCTGGCTGGGAAATGATTAAGCGTAATGGCCCCGACAACCGGGGCCAGGTAATTAAAACGTGACGTTCACTTTGCCCCAGACCGTCCGGCCTGGTTCATTGACCGGGGTATTGGACGAATAGCCAAAGCTGCTGTTGCCCGCCAGGTTCAAGTGTTCGCTGTAGGTTTTGTTCAACAGATTATCGACCCCTGCGCTGAGCTTGATGGCTTTGCTTAGACGGTAAGCCGCGTTGGCGGAAAAAATCGCAAAGCTGCTGCTTTTATCGAAGTCTTTCCCGACCACGTTACCCTCATTCAGCGCCACGCGATGCTGGCCGCTGACCAGCCGCAGCAGGCCGGTGCTGCTCCAGTCTCCTCGCTCCCAGGTCAGGCCGAAGCGTGTTTCCAGCGGGGCTATTTGCGGCAGCGGCTGATGGTCACTGGTGTTTTGCCCCCAGGCATACGCCAGGCTTGCGTCCGCTTTCCATGCGTCGGTCAGCGCGTAGCTCATGCCCATTTCGCCTCCCATAATGGTGGCGTCCACGTTATCTGCCTGACTGACGCGGGCGTTATTAGGGTCATAGCGGAAGAGAATAAAATCATTCACCCGGCCAAGGTAGGCGGAAACCCAGCTGTTGAAGCGCTCCCCGCTGTACTGGGCGCCAATATCCAGCTGCGTCGTTTTTTCCGTTTTCAGCTTATCGAAGACATTTTTAGTGCCGTCCGGCCCGTAGGTGGGGGAAAACAGCTCCCAGTAATCCGGGAAGCGCTCGGTGTAGCCCACGCCAGCGTACAGCATGACGGGGATATCGCTCAGCGTTTGTTCGTAGCGCACAAAACCTGCCGGTAGCGTTTTGCTCCGCACGCTGGCACCTGCGTCCGTATCATTATTGACGCGAGTTCGATCGAGGCGCGCGCCGCCGATAACTTTGCTGCTGTCGGTGGCATTCCAGGTCAGTTCGCTAAAGATACCTGCGTCCTGGAAACGGGCATCCTGCTTCCAGCCGGCGTCCTGTTTGCTGCGGTGGGTGCTTTGCTGCCCGTCGATACCGCTGCGCAGTTCGTAGTCAGACCACAGCCACGTGCCCATCATGCGCCCGCCAACCGTGCGGCGATCGAGCTGCATCGCCATCGGCATATTCATGCTCATGGATGAACCCATGTCCATCGAACTGCCCATATCCATGCCCATCGAGGAGGCCATATGCCCGCCGGACATACCGCTGGACATTGTTCCCGGCGAGCGGAGGGAATAGTTGTCCATAATATGATTGGCGTAGTTGTAGTAGACGCTGCTTTCAAACTTGTTGAATACCTCGCCGATGTTCGACATTTCAAAGCGCGCCCCGAGGCTGTCGCGCCTGAACTGGGAGCCGTCCATACTGCGGCCCGCGTAGCGGGCTTCGCCGTTGCCTTTGCCTGCCGTCAACTCCAGCAATGTGTCTTTGTTAGGCGTCCAGCCCAGCGCAACGTCGGCGTTCCATTTATCCCACTTTGAAGCCACCCGGTTGCCGCTGCCGTCTTCGTAATCGCCGGAATGGGACTTATTGCCGATCAGGCGTAAATAGCCGTCCTCACTCCCCAGACTGACGTCTGCATTGCTGTCCCAGCGCTGATTAGAGGCAGTAAGCAAGCTGGCCGTGCCCTGGATGCCAGCTTTATCAAAGCGCGGCGGTTCCCTGTCGAAGCGGACGGTTCCCGCGGAGTTACCCGGCCCCCATAGCACGCTTTCCGGCCCTTTAATCAGCGTCAGCAGATCAAAGCTCTCCGGTGAAATATATGAACTTGGGGCATCCATTCTGGCCGGACAGGCCCCCGGCATTTCACCATTATTGGTCAGGATACGCAGGCGAGAACCGAACATGCCGCGAAAAACCGGGTCGCCGTTGGTGCCGCCGTTGCGGATTTGCGAGAAACCGGGGATGGTTTTCAGGTAGTCAGATCCGTCGCTGGCTGGCACAGGCTGACGCGGCGTTTTAGGGGACGTCACAACTTCCAGCGGTGATGATGCCGGAGAGGTGACGATCATCACGGCATCGTCCGGCATAGTCATCGTGTCATGCGAACCCGCCGCGATGGCTGCGGGAGGAGTGATAGCCAGCAGTATCCAGGATACCAGCGGCTTTAAATGTGTTTTCATCATTGCCTTACTGTCCTTCAGGCGTAACGTTGCCGCTCTTTATAAAAAGAACAGCTCGAGACAACGCTTCAGCGTCGCCTGCGGCATTACGCGGTTAATTATTGGTGTTTTAAGCGAAGTAACAGGCAGCAGAGGGCGGGGCGCGGGCCGGGTGAGGTGACCAGGGGCGAGAAATCGCCGCGCAGCAGAGTGCGACCACCGGCGTCCGGCGCACGCAAATCAACAATAACAGCAGTAAAACGGTGAGGCAGAATTCAATAAAAGGCAGGTGGATCAGCAGCTGGCAATAGCCGCAGGCGATCTCTTCTCCCGGCGACATGCCCGGGCCGGACATCAGCATATTGTGCGGCATTGACGCCTGAGGGCACGGTTCGGGCACAGGCATGTGATGGTCCATGTCAGACATGTCCATTGTCATCATCATGCTGCTGTGTTCGCAGGCTGAATGGTGCATCAGCGATTTTGAAATTACCGGTGCAATAAACAGCATGGCAACGGCAAGCAGCGCCAGCCAGCAGGCTGTTCGGTGAAAGTGATTGCGCCGTGACAAAACGTTACCGATCCGTAGTCGTTGTGGCGCAAGTGTATCCTGAAAGAAGGAATGATGTTAAATGAATTGTTAGATTGACGCAGGCAGTGGGTCTGCTATTGTCACGCACCTTTTGACGCCGGTGGAAACGTAAATGGATTGTCGTCCTGACTGCGGCGCTTGCTGTACTGCGCCTTCTATATCAACGCCTATCCCCGGTATGCCGGAGGGGAAGCCCGCCAACACGCCCTGTATTCAGCTGGACGAACGCCTGCGCTGCAAGCTGTTTGGATCGCCTTTGCGGCCTAAAGTCTGCGGCGGCCTCCAGCCTGCCAGAGAGATGTGCGGTACCTCACGCCAGCAGGCAATGGCCTACCTGATCCACCTTGAAGCCGCGACGGCACCTTAAATATCTTTGATTTGGGCCATGCAATAAATACTGACGGCTATCATCCCCAGTGCGATGAAAAAGACGCTGTGATAGTTCCAGATCTCGGCCACCACGCCGGCGAGCGAACCGGCAATGATCCACCCTACGCGCGTGGTGTTGGTATACAGCGTGGTGGCGGCCCCTGCCTGGCCAGGCATAAGATCCTGAAAATAGATCATGCCGATCCCGGCCAGAATCCCGATAAAGATAGCGTTGAGCAGCTGCAGCCCCAGCAGCATATATTCATTGGTCAGCGTTATCATTCCGACATAGAAAAGCAACCCGGCGGCAACGGCAAAGCGCATCAGGAAGCGCTTACCGAAGCGTTTGGCGTAGTAACCCGCAATCAGCATGGTCGGGATTTCCAACCCGGCTGCGGTACCCATCATGATCCCGGCGAGCTTCTCCGGGAGGTGTAACTCATTGATGATGTAAAGCGGCATATTGATGATATAGAGGCTGTTACAGCCCCACATCATGGTACAGGCGGCGAACAGGAGCAGGGCGTCGCGGCGGTTGCGACGCGGTGACTCGAGCCGGGCTTCTGCTTTTGCCACCGGTTCTTTGCGCATGGACGGCAAAAAGAGCCACACCATCGCGCCGCAAATCACAAAGGCAAACGCCGCACTCAGGTACATCACCTTGAAGCCAAACCCCATCGCCAGCGCGTAGGCAATTGGCGGCCCAATTACCCAGGCAAGAGACACCTGTGCGCGGAGGATAGAGCTGAACATCACCGCTTCACGCCCGGTGCTGTCGGCATGCTCGCGGGCAAGCGCAAACATCTGCGGGTTGGCGGTGGAGCCGAAGCTGCTCAGAAATACCCCGACGAACAGCAAAATAAAGTAGTTACGGTTCCACGCGAACAGAATGCAGCCCAGCGCACCGAGCAGGCAGCAGGCAAAAATCAGCGTTTTCCGGTCGCCTTTGCGGTCGGAGCGCCCGGCTAAAAACTGGCTCACCAGAATGCCAATCACCGCGCTGCCGGTGAAGAAAAAGCCGACCAGCGCAGGGCGAACGTGGACTTCATCGGTTAAAAACAGGCTTAGCGTTGGGGTTTGTAGTGCCCCGGCGATGCCGGTCAAAAAAGCCACAATCAGAAACGCGGTTGAGGTGAAGTCCAGAGGCTTACGGGCGGCGGTAACGGGAGCGTTTTGCATACTTTTGGACGGCAGGAAAAAGAATGCGCGGAGTGTACCCTCGTTACCCCTAAATAGACAGATTTACCCTTAAGTCCTGCGCGGGAACTCGCACAAATTATCCAGCAAGCGAAGGCCGCTTTGGCGATACGTTGCCAAAGCTGAAATTTGCTGATGCCGGGTTGTAAACTGTTGCCAGTGTGCTGAACACCCGGCCTGCTAAACTGAAAATGTGCTGAAGCTCTAAATTTCGCAAACAGAAATGCGAGAAATGTTGCGTGTCATGCAGCATTAGCGCAACACTCCTTGAAACGTTTCAGCGTCATCTTTTTGCATCCCGCAGCTCGAGATGGCGTATTTTTTCTCAAGCTAGCTGAATCGTTTCAATTCAGCGAGAGAGGCGATCTATGTTCCAGTTATCTGTGCAGGATATTCACCCGGGCAAAGCTGCCGGGAGCAAAGAAGACGCTATCCGCCAGGTTGCCGCCGCCCTTGTGCAGGCAGGCAACGTCGGTGAAGGCTACGTCAACGGTATGCTGGCGCGTGAGCAGCAAACCACCACTTATTTAGGCAACGGGATTGCTATCCCGCACGGCACCACCGACACGCGCGATCTGGTGCTGAAAACCGGCGTTCAGGTTTTTCAGTTCCCGCAGGGCGTGGAGTGGGGCGAAGGGCAGACCGCTTACGTGGCGATCGGTATTGCGGCCAGTTCCGACGAACACCTCGGCCTGCTGCGCCAGTTGACGCATGTGCTGAGTGACGACGAAGTGGCTGCACAGCTGAAATCCGCCACCAGCGCGGAAGAACTGCGGGCGCTGCTGATGGGCGAGAAGCAAAGCAGCGCGCTGCTGCTGGACAACAGCCTGCTGGCGCTGAACGTCGAGGCCAGCGATTTGATGACGCTGCAGGCGCTGAACGCGGGCCGCCTGAAGCAGGCGGGTGCGGTTGATGCCGCTTTCGTCAGCAACGTGATTGCCGGTAATCCACTGTATCTCGGTCAGGGTATCTGGCTGAACGACAGCGCGGCAGGCAACCTGGCCAGCGCCGTTGCTGTCAGCCGTCCGGCGGCCAGTTTTGAAGCGGATGGAAACCCGGTTTCTCTCCTGATGACCGTCGCTGTGGCCGACGACCAGCCCTTGCAGGTGCTGAACCGCCTGAGCGACATGCTGATTGGCAACCGTGCCGACAAGCTTTTAACCGCAGATGCGCCGGCGTTGCTGACGCTGCTGACCAGCGATGATGCCCCGGCAGAAGAAGCGCTCAGCGCCGAATTTACCGTGCGTAATGAACACGGCCTGCACGCCCGGCCGGGTACGGCGCTGGTCAACACCATAAAACAATTCAATAGCGAAATTACCGTGACAAACCTTGATGGAACCGGGAAACCGGCAAATGGACGTAGCCTGATGAAAGTTGTTGCTCTGGGTGTGAAAAAAGGCCACCGGCTGCGCTTTACCGCGCAGGGTGAAGATGCTGAACAGGCGCTGAAAGCGATTGGCGAAGCCATCTCTGAAGGACTGGGGGAGGGCGCGTAATGACCAGACGTGTAGCAACGATCACCCTGAACCCGGCCTATGACCTGGTGGGCTTTTGCCCGGAAATCGAGCGTGGAGAAGTAAACCTGGTGCGCACCACCGGTCTGCATGCGGCTGGCAAGGGCATCAACGTCGCTAAAGTACTGAAAGATCTCGGCATCGACGTGACCGTAGGCGGATTCCTCGGCAAAGACAACCAGGACGGCTTCCAGCAGCTGTTTAGCGAGTTGGGAATCGCCAACCGCTTCCAGGTCGTACAGGGCCGTACCCGCATCAACGTTAAGTTGACCGAAAAAGACGGGGAAGTCACCGACCTGAACTTTTCCGGGTTTGAAGTCACCGGCGCGGACTGGGAACGCTTTGTGGCGGACTCCCTGAGCTGGCTGGGCCAGTTCGACATGGTTTGCGTCAGCGGCAGCCTGCCTGCGGGCGTTTCCCCGGAAGCGTTCACGGACTGGATGACCCGTTTGCGCAGCCAGTGTCCGTGCATCATTTTCGACAGCAGCCGCGAAGCGCTGGTTGCCGGTTTGAAGGCGGCACCGTGGCTGGTCAAACCGAACCGTCGCGAGCTGGAAATTTGGGCCGGTCGCAAGCTGCCTGAATTGAAGGATGTGATTGAGGCGGCGCATGCGCTCCGTGAGCAGGGGATTGCGCATGTGGTGATTTCTCTAGGCGCGGAAGGCGCGCTGTGGGTTAACGCTTCAGGGGAATGGATTGCCAAACCACCCACCTGTGAAGTTGTTAGTACCGTTGGCGCAGGAGATTCCATGGTTGGCGGCCTGATTTATGGCCTGCTGATGCGCGAGTCCAGCGAACACACGCTGCGCCTTGCTACCGCCGTTGCGGCCCTGGCCGTCAGCCAGAGCAACGTAGGCATTACCGATCGTACACAGCTGGCCGCCATGATGGCTCGTGTCGACCTGAAACCTTTCCACTGACAGCAGGAGACAGGCAATGAAAACGCTGTTAATTATTGAACCGGGACTTGGGCAGGCGCGCGCGTATCTCGCGAAGACGCTGCTCGGTGCCGCAGCGCCAAAAGCGCACCTCGACATTATTGATAACCCGAACGATGCCGAACTGGCGATTGTCGTTGGCAACGCCATTCCCGCTGATACTTCACTGAACGGCAAAAAGGTGTTCCTGGGCGATATCGATCGCGCGGTGCAGCACCCGGAATTGTTCCTGAACGAAGCGAAAGGTAAGGCTCATACGTACGCCGCGCCGACAGCTGTTGCAACCGCCCCAGCAAAAGGGCCGAAGCGTATCGTCGCCGTAACGGCCTGCCCGACCGGCGTGGCGCACACGTTTATGGCGGCGGAAGCCATCGAAACCGAAGCGAAAAAACGCGGCTGGTGGGTGAAGGTTGAAACCCGTGGTTCCGTTGGCGCAGGGAACGCGATTACCCCTGAAGAAGTGGCCGAGGCGGATCTGGTGATTGTGGCGGCGGATATTGAAGTGGATCTGGCTAAATTTGCCGGGAAGCCGATGTACCGCACGTCTACAGGCCTGGCGCTGAAGAAAACGGCTCAGGAGCTGGATAAGGCGCTGGTCGAGGCCAAACCTTACGAAGCCGCAGGTAAAGCCAGCGCGGCTCAGGAATCCGGCAAAAAAGAAAGCGCCGGGGCGTATCGCCATCTGCTGACGGGGGTGTCTTACATGCTGCCGATGGTGGTTGCGGGCGGCCTGTGTATTGCGCTCTCCTTTGCCTTCGGTATCACTGCCTTTAAGGAACCTGGTACGCTTGCCGCGGCGCTGATGCAAATTGGTGGTGGCTCTGCGTTTGCGCTGATGGTCCCGGTTCTGGCGGGGTATATTGCCTTCTCGATTGCGGACCGTCCTGGCCTGACGCCGGGTCTTATCGGCGGCATGCTGGCCGTTAGCACCGGTTCGGGCTTTATCGGCGGCATCATCGCCGGTTTCCTGGCGGGTTATATCGCGAAGCTGATTAGCTCGAAGCTGAAGCTGCCACCAAGCATGGAAGCACTGAAGCCGATCCTGATCATTCCGCTGTTCTCAAGCCTGGTTGTTGGCCTGGCAATGATCTACCTGATTGGCACCCCGGTGGCTAAAATCCTGGCGGGCCTGACCCACTGGCTGCAAACCATGGGCACCGCGAACGCGGTTCTGCTGGGCGCGATTCTGGGTGGCATGATGTGTACCGATATGGGCGGCCCGGTGAACAAAGCGGCTTACGCTTTTGGCGTCGGCTTGCTCAGTACCCAGACCTACGCACCAATGGCGGCGATCATGGCCGCGGGCATGGTACCACCGCTGGCGCTGGGCCTGGCTACGCTGGTGGCTCGCCGTAAGTTTGATAAGGCGCAGCAGGAAGGGGGCAAAGCGGCTCTGGTGCTCGGGCTGTGCTTTATTACCGAAGGGGCGATTCCGTTTGCCGCCCGTGACCCGATGCGCGTGCTGCCTTGCTGCATCATCGGCGGGGCGCTGACGGGGGCGCTGTCCATGGCGGTTGGCGCGAAACTGATGGCCCCGCACGGCGGCCTGTTTGTCCTGCTGATCCCTGGCGCGATTACTCCGGTGCTGGGTTACCTGCTGGCGATTGTCGCCGGTACGCTGGTGGCGGGCCTGTCCTACGCCTTCCTCAAACGTCCTGAAACGGAGCTGGCGGCGAAGGTCGCTTAATCTTCCGCTCAGCTAAAAAACGCCTCGCTAATGCGGGGCGTTTTTCTTTCTATGATCAATGTTGCTCTCCGAACAATCCTTAAAGGCCGCTAAGTCAGTTCCTGAGGCATGTCTCGAGCCTGACTGAAAACCTGCCAGGTCGTTGCACCCCATTTATTCTCACTTTTCACACACCTGCTTTTTCAAGCTTGTTTCTGAGTGAATAAAAATAAATATTTTGGCCTGGCACACAATGAGAGTGTACTATGTACCCATTGGTGTACGTAGTACCCTTAAGGATGAGGGCGCAATGACGCACGCTATAACTTTTATTGAGACGACGTTATTTACCCGGCAGATTAAACAGTTTGCGACAGATGATGAACTTAGCGCGTTGCAAAAGGTTTTAATTGGCTCCCCGGAGAAAGGTGATCTGATTCAGGGCACCGGAGGGTTACGGAAAATCAGAACGGCAACCGGCGTTCGGGGTAAAAGCGGGGGCGCTCGGGTAATCTATTTTTTTGCAACGACAGAGATGATTTGGCTGATCATGGCGTGGCCGAAGCACGTAAAAGACAACCTGACGGCAGCAGAAAAAGCTGAACTCAGGAGGCTGACTAAATTACTAAAAGGTAGCGTAGAAAATGAGCTTCTTTAATGACCTTAAAACCTCGCTTGAAGAGGCGGTGGAAATTAAAAACGGGGGAAAATTACCCGCGAAGGTCGTGCGTTATGATGTGGCGGATGTTCGGGCGATAAGGGAACAGCTGAAGGTTTCGCAAAGTGAAATGGCTCAGGCCTTAGGCACCAGCGTTGACACGATCAAAAGTTGGGAGTCAAAACGTCGCAATCCCACCGGATTAGCGGCCAAGGTACTGGCTACCATTCAAAGCAATCCTGCATTTTATTATGAGCTGGCAGCGCACTGAGTGCAGCTACCAGCAATGACCCTGACGCATCCAGCGACAGCGTTATGCCGTCGCTTCCTCGTGCTGCTGTGCTTTAAGCCAGGCGATCTCTTCGGCCCAGATATCCGGGTTGGTAGTTTCCAGAATTAACGGAATACCATCAAAACGGGCGTCACGCATGATCCAGCTAAACGGCGTGTGGCCGATATTCCCGAGGCCGAGGCTGTTGTGGCGGTCAACGCGGCTGCCAAACTCGCTTTTGGCATCGTTGAGGTGCATCCCGCGCAGGTATTTGAACCCGACGATACGCTCGAACTCACTAAAGGTTTTGTCGCAGTCAGCTTCTGTGCGCAGATCGTACCCGGCGGCAAAGGCGTGGCAGGTATCGATGCAGACGCCAACGCGGGATTTATCTTCCACGCCGTCAATAATCGCCGCGAGATGCTCAAAGCGGAAACCAAGGTTACTGCCCTGGCCAGCGGTGTTTTCGATGACTGCGGTCACGCCTTCGGACTTCTCCAGCGCAATGTTAATCGACTCTGCAATGCGCTTCAGGCATTCCTCTTCCGGAATCTGCTTCAGGTGGCTGCCCGGATGGAAATTCAATAGCGTCAGCCCCAGCTGCTGGCAGCGCACCATTTCGTCGATAAACGCCTCGCGGGATTTTTCCAGCGCATCTTCAACCGGGTGGCCGAGGTTTATCAGGTAGCTGTCGTGGGGGAGGATTTGGCCTGGGCCATAATGGTATTTTTCGCAGGCGCTCTTAAAGTTGTCGATAACTTCGCTGGTCAGCGGCGCGGCGCGCCACTGGCGTTGATTCTTGGTGAACAGGGCAAAAGCGGTGGCTTCCAGTTCGTGGGCGCGAATGGCGGCGTTTTCCAGGCCACCCGAGGCGCTAACGTGCGCTCCAATAAACTTCATCTGTCTTCTCCTGTTTCTTGACGGGCAAAACCCGCTATCGGTAGTCCGTCATGATAGCGGGTCAGGAGGCTTTTTTCCGTATTGAATTATGCTAACAGGTGATGAATTGCCAGGTTAATGGCCGCGCCGCCGACAATCAGCCAGATGAACAGCACCAGCGCCATAAGCAGCGGGCGAACCCCGGCTTTTTTCAGGGCACTAACGTGGGTCGTCAGGCCCAGAGCCGCCATCGCCACTGCCAGCAGGAAGGTATCCAGCGTGACCAGCACATTCACCAGCGCCTGTGGCAGGAAGTGGAAGGAGTTGAAGATCGCCACCACGATAAAGAGTATTGCAAACCACGGGATGGTGATTTTACCGGTTTGCGCCGAGCCAGCCGGTGCCAGAGATTTAACGCGGGCGGCCAGGAAAATCAGGAACGGGGCGAGCATCATCACGCGGAGCATTTTGGCAATCACCGCCGCATTTTCCGTTTCCGGGCTAATGGCGTGCCCTGCGGCAACAACCTGGGCAACTTCATGCATCGTTGACCCGGTGTAAATCCCAAAGGCTTCCGGCGTAAACCAGTGGCTGACGAACGGGTAAATCATCGGGTAGATAAAGATAGCCAGCGTCCCGAAGATAACCACGGTGGCTACGGCCACGGTGACTTTACTGGCTTCGGCTTTCACCACCGGTTCGGTGGCAAGTACAGCCGCCGCGCCGCAAATACTGCTGCCCGCACCAATCAGCCAGCTGGTTTGTCTGTCCAGACCAAACACTTTCTGGCCGAGCCAGCAGGCGAGGGCGAAGGTGCTGCACAGCGTCAGGGCGTCAATCACCAGACCGCTGACGCCAACGTCGGCAATCTGCGAAAACGTCAGGCGGAAGCCATACAGAATAATGCCGAGGCGCAGAAGGTGCTGCTTGGCGAACAGCACGCCGCCGTCGCACTGCTGCCAGATTTTGGGATACACGGTGTTGCCGATTATCATGCCGCAAAGGATGGCGAGCGTCAGGGCGCTAAGGCCGACGCCGGCCACCGCGGGAATGTTGCCAAGCCATAACGCCAGGCCGGTAATGGCGGCGGAAAGCGCCAGCCCCGGTAAAAAATGCCACAGCGTGTGGCGGCGAGCTTGTACGGTGAGTACTGTCATAACCTTCTCCTCTGTCTTAGGGAAAAGGCTACGCCTGGCTGGCATAAAAATAAAATTGATTATATATTTATAATTAATCTTTATAAGTGGTAAGCGACGGCTGCCACCACAGGAAATCTCTCTCATGCATATCACGCTGCGGCAGCTGGAAGTCTTTGCTGAAGTGCTTAAAAGCGGTTCGACCACGCAAGCCTCTCAGATGCTGTCCCTCTCTCAATCGGCGGTCAGCGCCGCGCTTGCCGATCTTGAAGGTCAGCTAGGGGTTCAGCTCTTTGACCGAGTGGGGAAGCGCCTCGTGGTAAATGAACATGGCAGGCTGCTCTACCCGCGAGTGGTGGGGCTGCTGGAGCAGGCCGGTGAAATAGAACAGCTGTTTCGGGAAGATAACGGCGCGATCCGCGTGTATGCCAGCAGCACCATTGGCAACTATATTCTGCCGGAGATGATTGCCCGCTACCGGCGCGACTTCCCGAAGCTGCCGCTGGAGCTTAGCGTCGGCAACAGCCAGGACGTGATCAACGCGGTGGCGGATTTTCGCGTAGATATTGGCCTGATTGAAGGGCCTTGTCATATGGCGGAGCTGGTGACCGAGCCGTGGCTCGACGATGAGCTGGTGGTCTTTGCTTCGCCGGGCAACCCGCTGGTGCACCAGGCGGTAACGCTGGAAAGCCTGGCAAAGCAGCCGTGGATCCTGCGTGAGCGCGGTTCAGGCACCCGCGAAATCGTCGACTATTTACTGCTTTCGCATCTGCCAGAGTTTCAGTTGGGTATGGAGCTGGGCAATTCCGAGGCGATCAAACATGCGGTGCGCCACGGGCTGGGCATCAGCTGCCTGTCTCGCCGGGTGATTGCCGAGCAGCTGGAGAGCGGCTCATTGGTTGAAGTGGCTATTCCCCTCCCTCGTCTGGTGCGGACGCTGTACCGGATCCACCATCGCCAGAAGCATATCTCTAACGCGCTGCTGCGTTTTCTGCGCTACTGCGAAGCATAATGCACCAAAATCTTGCAGCTGCACCTGATTGGGGTGTGGCTGCGAGGCAACCTCACGCCCGTTAACTTCTTTTTCACCGCAATGTAGCAGCGATCTTCGCGATTCATCGTCGTTGGCACATTAGTTGCAGAATTGAATTCAAAGAATCTTTTGTTTCAATCAGGCGACGAGGCTGCACATGACGATGAAAAAATGGTTGTTCTCTTTAGTTGGCGCAACGGTGCTGCTGGCTCAGGCCGGGGCGGTAATGGCCGATCAGCTGCAGGATATCGAAAAACGCGGCGTGCTGCGCGTAGCGGTTCCGCAGGATTTCCCGCCTTTTGGTTCAGTGAACGCTGACCTGAAACCTCAGGGTTACGACATTGATATGGCGGCTTACCTGGCAAAAGGTCTGAAGGTCAAGCTACAGCTGGTGCCGGTCACCAGCGCGAACCGCGTGCCATATCTGCAGACGGACAAAGTTGACCTGGTCATTTCCAGCCTCGGCAAGAACGCTGAACGTGAAAAAGTCATCGATTTTAGCCGCGCTTACGCCCCGTTCTTCCTTGGCGTGTTCGGGCCGAAAGATGGCGCAGTGACAGATGCTAAAGCGCTTAGTGGGAAAACCATTGGCGTGACCCGTGGCGCAGTAGAGGACATGGTATTAACCGACCTCGCGCCGAAAGACGCCGACGTGAAGCGCTACGAAGACAATAACACTACCATCTCCGCCTATCTTTCAGGCCAGGTGCAGTACATCGCCACCGGTAACCTCGTTGTGGCGGCGATTGCCCGCCAGAGCCCAGCCAAAGCGCCGGTCAGCAAATTTATGCTCAAGGATTCCCCTTGCTACATCGGGCTGAAAAAGAATGAACCTGCGCTGAAAGCGAAGGTGGACGAGCTGATTGGTGAGGCGCTGAAGGACAATACCCTGAACACCTTGTCGCAGAAATGGATGCAGGCGCCGCTGCCTGCCAACCTCGGCGCTTGAGGTGCCGGGGATGACCACGCAACTTGATTTTGCCGGTCTGCTGCCTTACTGGCCGGAGTTATTGTCCGGCCTGTGGGTGACGCTGGGGCTCACTTTTATGGCGACGGTCGGTGGCGTGGCTATCGGCATTACCGGGGCGGCCATTCGCAGCGGAAAGCCGGGGCTGTTAAGCCTGGCGTGGGGCGGCTACGTGGAACTGATTCGCAACACGCCGTTCGTTGTGCAGCTGTTCTTTATTGTGTTTGGGCTCCCTGCGCTGGGGTTAAAGCTCAACGCCGGGGAAGCGGCGCTTATCGCGATGCTGATTAACCTCGGGGCTTACAGCACCGAGATTATTCGCGCGGGCATTCAGGTGACGCCGAAAGGGCAGTGGGAGGCGGCTCGCGTGCTGGGGTTAAGCCGTAGCCAGACCTTTTTACGCGTGGTGCTGCCGCCGTCGCTAAAGCGTATTTATCCGTCGCTGGTCAGCCAGTGCATCATCGTGATGCTGGGCTCTTCCGTGGTGTCCCAGGTGTCCTGTGAAGATCTGACCTTTGCGGCCAGCCTCATTCAGTCGCGTACCTTCCTCAGCTTCGAGGTCTATCTGGTGACGACCTTAATGTACCTGGTGCTGTCGTTAATGATGCGTCAACTGCTGCTGGCGGCAGGGCGGAAATGGTTGGGGAGTGATGTCGGATGATGACGTTTACCGACTGGGATATCGTGCGCAACCTGCTGCTGGCGGCCCGCTGGACGGTGCTGCTGTCGCTGATTGCTTTTTTCTGCGGCACTCTGGTGACGCTGCCTTTATTGCTGCTGCGCATGAGCCGCTGGAAATGGCCCAAACGCTTCATCAGCGCCTACGTCGCGCTGTTTCAGGGCACGCCGCTGCTGATGCAGTTGTTCCTCGCTTTCTTCGGCATTGCGCTGTTTGGCATTGATGTCAGCCCCTGGACGGCGGCCACGCTTGCCCTGACGCTGTTTACCAGCGCGTTTTTGCTGGATATCTGGTACGGCAGCATTCGTGCTTTGCCTAAAGGCCAGTGGGAAGCCTGCCGCTGCCTCGGTTTGAGCTTCGGGCAGACGCTGTGCCGGGTCATTGCCCCGCAGGCGATGCGTATCGCCGTGGCACCCACGGTTGGGTTTTCGGTGCAGGTCATTAAGGGCACGGCCCTGACCTCGATCATCGGTTTTGTCGAGCTAACTAA
The DNA here is from genome assembly GCF_050847315.1 of Enterobacter sp. TMH.L2. NCBI lineage: Bacteria > Pseudomonadati > Pseudomonadota > Gammaproteobacteria > Enterobacterales > Enterobacteriaceae > Enterobacter > Enterobacter sp. TMH.L2. Next base: position 1,496,391 of record NZ_CP193791.1, read on the forward strand.
AGCCGGCACCATGCTGAACAACGTCACGTTTGAGCCGTTTAAAGTCTTTGCCCTGGTGGCGCTCGGCTATTTCTTACTTTGCTATCCGCTGTCGCGCTACAGCCGCTACCTGGAGAAAAAATTTAATGCCGCTCATCACCATTAATGATGTACAGAAATATTATGGCGACAATCACGTGCTGAAGGGCGTTAGCCTGGATATCGACATGGGCGAAGTGGTGTCGATCATCGGCCGCAGCGGCTCCGGCAAAAGTACGCTGCTGCGCTGTATGAACGGGCTGGAAGGCTACCAGGACGGCAGCATCAAGCTGGGCGGCATGACCATTACCGACCGCGAGTCGCAGGCGCGTGAAATCAGCCGTTCCGTGGGTATGGTGTTTCAGAACTTTAACCTATTCCCGCACATGACCGCGCTGGAAAACGTGATGCTGGCGCCGCGCAGGGTGCTGAATAAAAGCGCCGCCGAATGCCGCGAGTTGGGGCTGGAGATGCTCAATAAAGTCGGCCTGGGCGAGCGGGTGGATTACTACCCGGCTAACCTGTCCGGCGGCCAGCAGCAGCGCGTGGCCATTGCCCGCGCGCTGGCAATGAACCCAAAAGTCTTGCTGTGCGATGAAATCACCTCGGCGCTTGATCCGGAACTGGTGGGCGAAGTGCTGAAAGTACTGGAGCAGCTGGCGGCAGAAGGCATGACGCTGATTCTGGTCACTCACGAAATGAACTTTGCCCGGGAAGTCGGCGACCGCGTGGTGTTTATGCACCAGGGCAAAGTGTGGGAGCAGGGGGAAAGCAAGTCGTTCTTCGCCAATCCCCGGACTCAGGAACTGCAGCAGTTTATTTCGTCCGTGCGCGGGCTGGGTTAATCTTTGACCGCCGGGCAACTGAGCGCGCCGGCGGTTTTTTAATTCCCCTCAACTTATCGGCCTGATAAGTGCCTCGCTAATAATCGCCGGGCGATCATGAAGCTCTCTTATAACCCGGGATTTCTGCTATCTGAACAAAGACGTTTTGTTACAATCTTGCCTCATTTTTTGGATAGGCAACAATTTCCTATGGTTTCACAAGATAAAACGACAGAAGCGCCTGGCTTACGCCGCGAATTAAAGGCGCGCCACCTGACGATGATCGCCATCGGCGGATCCATCGGCACGGGGCTTTTCGTTGCCTCTGGGGCAACAATTTCTCAGGCAGGACCGGGCGGGGCGCTGCTCTCTTATATGCTGATTGGCCTGATGGTGTACTTCCTGATGACCAGCCTCGGCGAGCTGGCGGCGTTTATGCCGGTGTCCGGTTCTTTCGCGACCTACGGCCAGAAATATGTCGAAGACGGCTTCGGCTTCGCGCTCGGCTGGAACTATTGGTACAACTGGGCGGTGACCATCGCCGTTGACCTCGTGGCTGCACAGTTGGTGATGAATTACTGGTTCCCGGACACTCCAGGCTGGATCTGGAGCGCGCTGTTCCTGGGCATTATGTTCCTGCTGAACTGGATCTCCGTGAAGGGCTTTGGCGAAGCGGAATACTGGTTCTCGCTGATAAAAGTGACCACCGTCATCATCTTCATCATTGTGGGTGTGATGATGATCGTGGGTATTTTCAAAGGGGCGCAGCCGGTAGGCTGGAGCAACTGGACAACCGGCGACGCGCCGTTTGCCGGGGGCTTTGCCGCAATGATCGGCGTGGCGATGATCGTCGGCTTCTCTTTCCAGGGCACCGAGCTTATCGGGATTGCCGCCGGTGAATCCGCTGACCCGGAGAAAAACATTCCTCGCGCCGTGCGCCAGGTGTTCTGGCGTATCCTGCTGTTCTACGTGTTCGCGATTCTGATTGTCAGCCTGATCATTCCTTATACCGATCCAAGCCTGCTGCGTAATGACGTGAAAGACATCAGCGTCAGTCCGTTCACTCTGGTGTTCCAGCACGCGGGCCTGCTGTCTGCGGCGGCGGTGATGAACGCCGTTATCCTGACGGCGGTGCTGTCTGCGGGTAACTCAGGGATGTACGCTTCCACGCGCATGCTTTACACCCTGGCCTGCGACGGCAAAGCGCCGCGTATTTTCTCGAAGCTGTCCAAAGGTGGCGTGCCGCGTAACGCGCTGTATGCGACCACCGTTATTGCCGCGCTGTGCTTCCTGACTTCTATGTTTGGCAACCAGACCGTTTACCTCTGGCTGCTGAATACCTCGGGGATGACCGGCTTTATCGCCTGGCTCGGGATTGCCATCAGCCACTATCGCTTCCGTCGCGGCTACGTGCTGCAGGGCAACGACATTAACGACCTGCCGTACCGCTCGGGCTTCTTCCCGATTGGGCCGATCTTCGCGTTCGTGCTGTGCCTGATCATCACGCTGGGCCAGAACTACGAAGCGTTCCTGTCGGATACCATTGACTGGGGCGGCGTGGCGGCGACCTATATTGGCATCCCGCTGTTCCTGGCTATCTGGTTTGGCTACAAGATAACGAAGGGCAGCCGCTTTGTGCGCTACAGCGAAATGGAATTCCCGAAATTTCGTGAGAAATAAGCCTTAGCAACAATAAGTTACTCTTTAGAGGGCGTGATCATCACGCCCTTTTTTATTTCGCTCTCGCCAGCAATAATTCCTCCAGGTTATAGTAGAGAACAATTAAATTGATAACCATTATCATTTGCTTTATCGTTAACGCCATTCTTTAAGGAACGAAGGAGTGTTAGCGTGAAGCGTATGATTAAATTCAAGAATATTTGTCTGGCCCTGGCATTAACCGCCGCTGGTTTGCCTGCCGCACTGGCCGCGACGGTGACCGATATCGTCGGGCGTGAAGTAACCATCCCGCAGAAGGTTGACCGCATTTTGCTGGGGGAAGGGCGGCTGTTTTATGCTCTGGCGCTGCTGGAAGGGCAAAAACCGATTGACCGTATCGTCGGCTGGCAGGGCGATTTCCGTAAGTTAGATACGCAGACTTACGCGGAATATAAAGCGAAATTCCCGAAAATTGATGACATTCCGCTGATTGGCAGTACCACCGCCGACAGCGTCAGCCCGGAAAAAGTGCTGACTTTACACCCAGACGTGGCGATTTTTGGCCTGTCTGGTCACGGCCCTGGCCGCCACAGCGAGCTGGTCTCTCAGCTTGAAAAAGCGGGCGTCCCGGTGGTCTTCGTTGATTTTCGTACCTCGCCGCTGAAAAATACCTTGCCGAGCATGCGCGTGCTGGGCAAAGTGTTGCATCGCGAGAAACAGGCCGATGATTACATCGCCTTTTATGAAGCAAACCTGAAAAAAATTACCGACGTCACCGGCAAGATGGCGGAAAAAGACAAGCCATCCGTGTTCATAGAACTGCGTGCGGCGGCCATGGAAGAGTGCTGTGGTTCGGCGGGCAAGGGTAACATGGGCGACTTCATCGACCTGGCGGGCGGCACGAACATTGCCAAAAATCTGCTGCCGGGCGCGCTGGGCACCGTAAACCTGGAAAAAGTGCTTGCCGCTGATCCGCAGGTTTATATCGCCAGCGGCGGTAAAGCGCCTGGCTCAACCTCTCCGGGCGTAGTGCTTGGCGCTCAGGCTACTCAAGCCGAAGCGCAGGCCAGCCTCAAGAGCGTGCTGGAGCGTAAAGGCATTGACCAGTTAACCGCGGTCAAAGAAGGGCGCGCCTATGGCGTATGGCACAATTTCTACAATTCGCCGTACAACATCCTCGCGATTCAGGCGATGGCAACCTGGTTCCATCCACAGCAGTTTGCTGAGGTGAACCCGGAACAGACAATGCAGCAACTTTATAAACAGTTCCTGGCGGTCGAGCCAACGGGAACGTACTGGACCGATCTTAAGAAGTAACGAAGGTAAGACTTAATGAGTGCCACCACCGATCCAATGCCAAACGAGGCGCAGCCTGCCACCATCATGGGGCGATACCAGCAGGTGCTACGTCACCGCTATTTGCTGATGGGGGCGCTGGTTATTGCGATTTTCGCCTCGCTACTGCTGGACTTTACCCTTGGTCCGTCCGGGCTGCCGCTGGATACGCTGTGGCAGACTCTGATTGACCCGGCCAGCGCTAACGCCGGTACGCGGGTGATCGTGTGGGACATTCGTCTGCCTTATGCGCTGATGGCGCTGCTGGTCGGTATGGCGCTGGGCCTGGCGGGGGCGGAGATGCAAACCATCCTCAATAACCCGCTGGCCAGCCCGTTTACCCTCGGCGTTTCCTCCGCCGCAGCCTTTGGTGCCGCGTTGGCGATTATCCTCGGCATCGGTATTCCTGGGGTGCCCGATCAGTGGTTTATCTCCGCCAACGCCTTCGTCTTTGCACTGTTTGCCGCGCTGATGCTGGACGCCATTACCCGCTGGACCCGCGTGGCAAGTTCCGGCGTGGTGCTGTTTGGTATCGCGCTGGTGTTCACCTTTAACGCCCTGGTGTCGATGCTGCAGTTTATCGCCAGCGAAGACACGCTGCAGGGGCTGGTGTTCTGGACGATGGGCAGCCTGGCGCGAGCCTCCTGGGACAAGCTCGGCGTGCTGCTGCTGGCCTTCGCCATCATCATGCCGATTTCTATGCTGAGTTCCTGGAAGCTGACCGCGCTGCGCTTAGGCGAAGATCGTGCTGTCAGTTTTGGCATCGACGTAAAGCGTCTGCGTTTAGGCACGTTGCTGCGCATCAGTATTTTGTCCGCGCTGTCCGTGGCGTTTGTCGGCCCCATTGGTTTTATCGGCCTGGTGGCACCGCACATCGCCCGTATGCTGTTTGGCGAAGATCATCGTTTCTATCTCCCGGGCAGCGTGCTGGTCGGTGCTCTGGTGCTGTCGCTGGCGTCGGTTGCCTCTAAAAACATTATCCCTGGCGTCATTATTCCGGTGGGGATTGTCACCTCGCTGGTGGGCGTGCCGTTCTTCCTGAGTATTATTCTGCGCCATAAGGGGAACGTGTGATGCAGGGCTTAAAGATTGATGCATTCAACGCCGGTTACCCGAAGCGTCAAATCATCGAAAACCTGAGCGTGCCAACGCTGCCGCGGGGCAAAATCACCGTGCTGCTGGGGCCGAACGGCTGCGGGAAATCGACGCTGCTGCGTTCGCTGGCGGGGCTGAATCGCGCGGAAGGGCAGCTGTATCTTGATGGTGAAGATTTAATGGCTTTGCCGTTCGCCAAACGCGCCGAAAAAGTGGTTTATCTGCCGCAGTCGCTGCCGCAGGGCGTCCATCTCCACGTGCTGGAGTCCATTATCGTGGCGCAGCGCGCGTCCGGTGGCCGCCACAGCGCTGAAAGCGAAGCGCAGGTCATGCAACTGCTGAAACAGCTGGGGATCTCGCACCTGGCGCTGAGCTACCTCGACCAGCTTTCCGGCGGGCAAAAACAGCTGGTGGGCCTGGCGCAGTCTTTGATTCGCCGTCCGTCCCTGCTGCTGCTCGACGAACCGCTGAGCGCGCTGGATTTAAATTACCAGTTCCACGTCATGGATCTGGTCGCCCGCGAAACCCGCGAGCGTAATATCGTCACCGTTGTGGTGGTGCACGACATCAATATTGCTTTACGCCATAGCGAGCACGTTCTCATGCTGCGCGACGGCAAACTGGTTGCCAGCGGCGAGCCGGAGGAAGTGATTACTCCGCGCAGTCTGGCCCAGGTTTACGGCGTGAAGGGGCGCATTGAACGCTGCTCACAGGGCGTTGCCCAGGTGCTGATCGACGGCCTGGTGGAAACGCCCACCGTATAACAACGCATTTCAGAAATACTAAGGAACACAGTATGCAGCCGGCGGCCAATGTAGCCGCTGGCGCATAGTGCAATGTGAGCGCTAAACGGTTGTTTCGTTTGTAATTCACCTCATGGAGAGAAAGAAATGTTAAGGTTGAATCCCATTGTCCGGGGAGGACTTTGTGCGTCTGTACTTGGTCTGGCTTTTCCCGTCATCGCCGACGATCGCGAAGAAACCCTCGTTGTCACCGCGTCTGCCACCGAGCAAAACCTCAAAGATGCGCCCGCCAGTATCAGCGTCATCACCCGGGACGAACTGCAAAAAAAACCGGTTAACAATCTGAAGGATGTGCTGCAGAACGTGCCTGGCGTCCAGCTGACCAACGAAGGGGATAACCGCCGGGGCGTCAGTCTGCGAGGCCTGGACAGCAGCTACACCCTGATTCTGGTGGACGGTAAACGAGTCAACTCCCGTAATGCGGTATTCCGCCATAACGACTTCGATCTGAACTGGATCCCGGCGGATGCCATCGAGCGCATCGAAGTGGTGCGCGGGCCGATGTCCTCCCTGTATGGTTCCGACGCCCTCGGCGGCGTGGTGAACATCATCACCCGTAAAGTTGGTAAAGCCTGGCACGGCACCTTCACCGTAGATTCCACGGTGCAAGAACACCGCGATCGCGGCGACACCTATAACGGCAACTTTTTCACCAGCGGCCCGCTGATTGACGACGTGCTGGGCGTAAAAGTCTATGGCAGCCTGGGCAAGCGCCAGAAGGACGGCCAACAGGCGTCAACGACCAACGCCAGCGGCCTGACGCCGCAGATTGAAGGCTTCACTTCCCGCAATGCCAGCACCGAGTTTGCCTGGACGCCGGCTGAAAATCAGGATGTCACCGTGGGCTACGGCTTTGACCGTCAGGACAGGGAATCTGACTCGCTGGATAAGAATCGCATCGAACGTCAGGATTACTCCCTCGGGCATAACGGCCGCTGGGGCTTCGGCAATACCGAACTGCGTTTCTATGGCGACAAAATCGATAACCTGAATCCAGGCAACAGCGGGGCAATCACTTCACGCAACAACAGCCTGGACGGCAAGCTGGTGCTGCCGCTCAGCGACATCAACCAGTTTCTGACCTTCGGCGGGGAGTGGCGGCATGACAAGCTGAGCGATCCGGTGAATATTACCGGCGGTAATAGCTCGCAAACCTCGGCCAGCCAGTACGCCCTGTTTATTGAAGACGAATGGCGCATCTTTGAGCCGCTGGCGCTGACCACCGGCATTCGTATGGATGACCATGAAACCTACGGTGACCACTGGAGCCCGCGGGCCTATCTGGTTTATAACGCGACGGATACCGTCACCGTCAAAGGTGGCTGGGCCACGGCCTTCAAAGCGCCGTCTCTGCTGCAGCTTAGCCCGGACTGGACCAGTAAATCCTGCCGTGGTGCCTGCCAGATTGTCGGCAGCCCTGACCTGAAGCCGGAAACCAGCGAAAGCTTTGAGCTGGGGCTGTATTACGCCGGGGACGAAGGCATTCTGGACGGCGTGAGCGGCAGCGTGACCGCTTTCCAGAACAACGTTGAGGATATGATTGATATTCAGCGTACCGCGAACCGTAGCGTGGCACCGTCTTACTCAAACTTTGTGGGCTTTGATAAGAGCGGTAACCCAATCTTCCGCTATTACAACGTGAACAAAGCTCGCATCCGCGGCGTAGAAACCGAGCTAAAAATACCGTTTAACGACCAGTGGAAACTGTCGCTGAACTACACCTATAACGACGGGCGCGACCTGAGCAACGGCGGCAATAAACCGCTGCAGCAGCAGTCGTTCCACACCGCCAACGGCACCGTTGACTGGGCGCCGCTGGAGGACTGGTCGTTCTATGTGTCGGCGAACTACACCGGCAAGCAGCGTGCGGTATCCGCGACGGATAAAACACCCGGCGGCTACATCGTGTGGAACACCGGCGGAGCCTGGAAAGCGACCAAGAACGTGAAGGTGCGGGCAGGGGTTCTGAACCTCGGCGACAAAGATCTGAATCGTGATATCTACAGCTATAACGAAGACGGTCGCCGCTACTTTATGGCGCTGGATTATAGTTTCTAAGTTGTGGATACCCGTCCCTGGAACGGCGGCAATGTTTCTTTAAATTCCGCTGTCCAGGGCGGTGACTATATTTTTCTTTCTAAATCTTCAGGGAGAGATCTTTTGCCCTGTCGTTTTTCCGTTCACCTGTAGATTTGTTTTCCCTCTACGCTCAGAGTACGGTGAACGTGTCAGGGGGCATTACGCTGTATGAACTGGCACATAGGTAACACTTTAAACCGGGCACATGGGTAACAGGTTATAACTGGTACGGTAAACTGAGTGAGGAGGTTTATCGTGCCCTGGCTTGAGACTGTTACCATGCAACGAATGCAATTTGTCATGGCATGCCTTGTAGACGGATTATCTGTCAGCGATGCCTGTCGCAGATTCAATATCAGCCGTAAAACGGGCTATAAGTGGTTAGCTCGTTTTTCAGGCGAAGATGTTAACTCTCTGGCTGACCGTTCCAGGGCACGCCATCATCAAAACACCATTCCTGAGTCGATGGTTCAGTTGCTGCTGAAAACTAAAAAGCAGTACATGCTGTGGGGGCCAGAAAAAATCAGGCAATATCTGCTCAATCTGGATACTCCCGGTGTCCCTGCCGCAAGCACTGTCGGCCAGATATTCAAGTCTCATGGATTGGTAAAAGCACGCCCCCCTGTTCGATTCAAGCCGACACAGCCCCATGTTCTGTATGAGGTCAAAGAGCCCAATGATGTCTGGAGTGCTGATTTTAAAGGGAAATTTAAACATGCTAACGGGAAATGGTGTTACCCGCTCACGCTGACGGATAACTGCAGCCGGATCATCCTCGCCAGTGAGGCGACCTATTCCCCTAATAATGCCTTTGTCGTTTCCTGCCTCGAGCGCATTTTTATTGAAAACGGCATGCCCCAATTATTACGGACTGATAACGGTGCACCCTTTGCCGGACATGGGGTGTGGGGGTTGAGTGTCATGTCCGTCTGGTTATTAAAATGTGGCATTATTCCTGAACGTATCCGGCCAGGTAAACCGACTGAAAACGGGCGTCACGAAAGAATGCACCGGACAATGAAGGAAGCGCTCAACCAACATTGCTCATTTTCTTCTCTGGAAGAACAGCAACAATGGTTTGACAGATGGCGAAAGGAATTCAACGAGATAAGGCCGCATAAAGCGCTTCAGGGTAAAACGCCGGCCTCGGTCTGGAAACCTTCGGAAAGACAGTTTGCGGGGCCACGAACAGAAATGCCTGTCCCGGATAATGCCAGAATGTTGAGAGTCGCGCAGAGAGGAGATTTATGGTTCAACAGTACCCGAATATTTCTGAGTGAAGCGCTACGAAATGAGTGGGTCTGGATGAAACCGTTGAATGAGCAATGCGACGAAATAGGATTTGGTGAACTGATACTGGCGCATTACGACAGAATCAATCACCGTATCCTGAGGTTAGATTGAGAGAAAGGTGTAACCCATGTGACCGGTCAGTTCTGTAACCCATGTGACCGGTTCATACAACGCCATGCCCCCTGACAACCCCCGGCGCCCGGCGAGCTCATCGCCGCTGAAGCGGTAAACCCACCGGTTATCACCCAAACATTCGGGGTCGTTCGCGATTCGTTCCCGACGATCGCTCTCTTTCGCTGTTCCCGACAGCTCAACCCCGCCTGAGTTGGGTCATAGCCGGGGGCGATGAGAGCCGGGAACAAGGGCGTGGCTGTATGACTTGCAGCAACGTTAACATCCCGTGTGGCTGCAGGTTAAAAGCGAGGCACGGTTCCGGCTTAAATCGCCTGCGTTTTCTCTCCGACTGGCCAGGGTCCGGCCGTCGGGAACGGCCGGAGGCTGAGAGCGTCGGGAACGCATCTCAGGCGACCCAGGACTGGGAGATAAAACGGAGGTCTGCCGCTTCAGCGGTCGATTTATTTGGCCGGGAGTCCGGGTTCTTAGGGGAGTGACGGTGACTCCCCTAAGACGTTCACCGGTGATGGCGCTACAGATAAAGCAGGACTGGAAGTGAACGGAACTATAGCCGATCCTTCAAAGCGCGACTTTGTGACTAAGAGACTGCGTCCAGGTGACAGGCAACGCCCTATCCCCGCAAATACTCCGCATGAAAACGAAGATGATCCTCTACAAACGTCGCGATGAAGTAGTAGCTGTGGTCGCAGCCCGGCTGTATGCGCAGCGTCAGCGGCCAGCCTTTCTCCTGCGCTACTTTCTCAAATTCTTCCGGCCTTAGCTGGTCGGCGAGGAACTGATCGTCATCCCCTTGATCGATAAGCATTGGCAGCTGTGCCGACGGCGAGGCTTTACCCAGCAGGCAGCAGCTGTCCCACTCTTGCCACAAGGATTCATCTTCACCCAAATAGGCTCTAAAGGCTTTTTGCCCCCACGGCACTCGGGTTGGGTTAACAATCGGTGCAAAAGCCGATACCGATCGGAAGCGTCCGGGGTTTTTCAGCGCCATGATCAATGCGCCGTGTCCACCCATGGAATGGCCAAAGATCGACGCTTTTTCGCTGACGCTAAAGTTCTCTGCAATCAGCTGCGGCAGTTCGTCACGCAGATAATCGTACATGCGGAAGTGCGTGGCCCACGGCTGCTGAGTCGCGTTGAGGTAAAAGCCCGCGCCCTGGCCCAGGTCATAGCCTGCGTCGTTAGGGACTTCTTCGCCGCGGGGGCTGGTGTCCGGCATCACCAGAACAATACCAAGCTCGGCCGCTACGCGCTGCGCGCCCGCTTTGGTCGTGAAGTTTTCGTCGTTACAGGTTAGCCCGGAAAGCCAGTAAACCACCGGCGGCGGGGAGGCGCTTGCCGGCGGTGGGAGAAAAATACTGAACGTCATTGGGCAGTTAAGTAGGGTGGACGCGTGGCGCCAGCGCTGCTGCCAGCCTTCGAAACATCGGTGTTCTTCCAGTAATTCCATCCAGAGGATCCTTATCTATTTTCAAGACTTATGAACAACTTTCACTTCACCTGAGTCTAGCCATCCCGCATTATGGCCGCAACGGTATTGTTCTCGCCCGCTCAGGCAATGAACGGTATTTTCGATTTCAATAATTATGCCCGGCACTACTGGATTCTAAGCACGTGCTGCCGCACAATAAGCGGACACTTTGCCCCATGAAGGGCAGAGGTCAGCCACACCTGCAGGAGAAAACAGCATGTCATCACTCTCAAAAGAAGCCGCCCTGGTTCATGAGGCGCTGGTTGCGCGCGGTCTGGAAACGCCGCTGCGTCCGCCGTTGCGTGAACTGGATAATGAAACCCGTAAAAGCCAGATTGCCGCCCATATGACGGAAATCATGCAGCTGCTTAATCTCGATTTGAGTGACGACAGCCTGATGGAAACTCCGCATCGCATCGCCAAAATGTATGTCGATGAGATTTTCTCCGGCCTGGACTACGCCAATTTCCCGAAAATCACCGTCATTGAAAACAAAATGAAGGTGGATGAAATGGTCACCGTGCGTGATATCACCCTGACCAGCACCTGCGAGCACCATTTCGTGACCATAGACGGGAAAGCCACCGTGGCGTATATCCCGAAAGATACCGTCATCGGCTTGTCTAAAATTAACCGCATCGTGCAGTTCTTTGCTCAGCGCCCGCAGGTTCAGGAACGCCTGACCCAGCAGATCCTGATTGCGCTGCAAACGCTGCTGGGCACCAACAACGTGGCGGTGTCCATTGATGCGGTGCATTACTGCGTGAAAGCGCGTGGGGTAAAAGACGCCACCAGCGCGACCACCACCACCTCGCTCGGCGGCTTGTTTAAGTCGAGCCAGAATACGCGTCAGGAATTCCTGCGCGCAGTACGCCACAATTAATCCCCCCCAGGCAGGTATCCGTGGAGAGAAATGTCACCCTGGACTTCGTCCGCGGTACCGCCATTCTGGGCATTCTGCTGCTCAATATTGTCGCCTTTGGCCTGCCGAAGGCGGCTTATCTCAACCCGGCCTGGTATGGCGAGATAACCTCCCGCGATGCCTGGACCTGGGCGGTGATGGACCTGTTTGCCGAAGTTAAATTCCTCACGCTTTTTGCGCTGCTTTTTGGGGCTGGCCTGCAAATGCTGCTGGCTCGCGGCTCACGCTGGATCCAGTCGCGGCTGACGCTGTTAGTGCTGCTGGGGTTTATGCATGCGCTGCTGCTGTGGGATGGCGACATTCTGCTGGCATACGGCCTGACCGGGCTGGTGTGCTGGCGGCTGATTCGTGACGCGACGGGGCAAAAGCAGCTGTTTAATACCGGCGTCGTGCTGTACCTCATCGGTATTGGCGTCCTGTTGCTGCTGGGCGTCATTTCAGGTGACGGCATTAATCGCTCCTGGGTGCCGGATGCGGCCAACCTGCAATATGAGCAGTGGTGGAAGCTCGGTGGCGGCGTGGAAGCTATCAGCAACCGCGCCGATTTGCTCTCTTCGAACCTGGTGGCGCTGGGGGCGCAATACGGCTGGCAGCTGGCGGGCATGATGCTGATTGGCGCGGCACTGATGCGCAGCGGCTGGCTGAAAGGGGAGTTTAGCCTGAAGCATTACCGGCGAACCGGTGCCATTTTGATCGTCATCGGCATGGCGATTAACCTGCCGGCAATTTTAGCCCAGTGGCACCTGAAGTGGGATTTCCGCTGGTGTGCGTTGCTGTTACAGGCCCCACGTGAGCTGAGCGCCCCGTTTCAGGCGATTGGCTATGCTGCGCTGGCCTGGGGCTTCTGGCCGCAGCTGTCCCGTTTCCGGCTGGTGGGCTGGATTGCCTGCGTCGGTCGGATGGCGCTGACCAACTACCTGCTGCAAACCATTCTCTGCACAACCTTGTTCTATCGCTTTGGTTTCTATATGAAATTTGACCGTTTGTCGCTGCTGGCTTTTGTGCCTGCGGTGTGGGCGGCGAACATTCTGCTGTCGGTGTTATGGCTGCGCTATTTCCACCAGGGACCGGTGGAATGGCTGTGGCGGCAGCTAACCGCCCGTGCTTCAGGGACCGCCTTACACAAAGCACAGAGATAATGATATTCGTCACAAAGGTTAACGAATTGTATGTAACCGCTTTCATCACTGTGATCGACTTCACGCCGAACCGCCCCCCACTCGCCGCAAAATAGCCACCTTGCCTAAAACAGGGTGCACCTATGAGACCGACTCCCCCAACGCCGATTACCATTCGTGACGTTGCCCGTATCGCCGGGGTTTCAGTAGCGACAGTATCCCGAGTATTAAATAACAGCGCGCTGGTCAGCCCGGAAACGCGCGAAAACGTCATGCAGGCGGTTGCTGAGCTGGGCTACCGTCCAAACGCCAACGCGCAAGCGCTGGCTACTCAAGTGAGCGACACCATCGGCGTGGTGGTGATGGACGTCTCCGATCCCTTCTTCGGGGCGCTGGTCAAAGCCGTGGATGTGGTTGCCCAGCAGCACAATAAATATTTGCTGATCGGCAACAGCTACCACCAGGAAGACAAAGAGCGTCATGCCATTGAAGTGCTGATCCGCCAGCGCTGCAGCGCCCTGATTGTGCACGCCAAGGCGCTGAGCGACGAGGAACTGGCTACTTTTCTGGAGCAGGTTCCCGGCATGGTGCTGATCAATCGCCTGGTGCCCGGCTACGCTCACCGCTGTGTTTGTCTGGACAACGTCAGCGGCGCGGTGATGGCTACGCGGATGCTGCTGAACCAGGGGCATTCGCGCATCGGGTACCTGGCCTCCAGCCATCAAATTGAGGATAACGACCAGCGGCATCAGGGCTGGCTGCAGGCGCTGGCGGAGCAGGGGATCGTGCCGCCGGAGGGCTGGGTCGGCATGGGCACGCCGGATATGCAGGGCGGGGAAGCGGCGATGGTTGAGCTGCTTGGCCGCAATCTGCAGCTTAGCGCGGTCTTTTCCTATAACGACAGCATGGCCGCTGGCGCGCTAACGGCGCTGAAAGACAACGGCATTGCCGTGCCGCAGCATGTATCTATCATCGGCTTCGACGATATTCCCATTGCCCGTTACACCGACCCCCAGCTGACAACCGTGCGCTATCCGGTGGTTTCGATGGCGCGTTTAGCTACCGAACTGGCGTTACAGGGCGCAGCAGGCCAGCTGGATCGTGATGTAACGCACTGTTTTATGCCGACTTTAGTCCGTCGTCATTCGGTGGCGATAAAGCAAAATGTGGCGTCGATCACTCCGCTGTCAAAGAGTTAGATGTAACCGGTTTCAATCTGTGAGTAAATTCACAGTTAATTAACATTGCGCTGACTATTATGTCAGCGTTTTATCAGCTGAAACACGATGTAACGGTGACTGCTCATTTTTAGCGTCGTGATAAGGCCATTAACGCTCATAAAAACGCAGTATTGGATTGTTACCGAACACGGAAGTGCACATTTTTTAGGATAACTTCGGCATTCAGTAACTTTTTTATAACATTACTGTCCTGCCTGGTTTCGAACGCGAACTACCCTGCAAAATAAAAACCGGAGATACCATGAATAAGAAGGTTTTGACTCTGTCCGCCGTGATGTCCTGCATGTTGTTTGGTGCCGCAGCGAACGCCGCTGACCGTATTGGCGTGACGATTTATAAATATGACGACAACTTCATGTCAGTGGTTCGTAAAGCTATCGAGAAAGATGCGAAAGCGTCACCTGACGTACAGCTGCTGATGAACGACTCCCAGAACGACCAGTCCAAACAGAACGACCAGATTGACGTTCTGCTGGCAAAAGGCGTGAAAGCGCTGGCCATCAACCTGGTTGACCCGGCCGCCGCGGGCACCGTTATCGAAAAAGCGCGCGCGCAAAACGTGCCGGTGGTGTTCTTCAACAAAGAACCTTCCCGCAAAGCGTTGGATAGCTACGACAAAGCTTACTACGTCGGCACCGACTCTAAAGAGTCCGGTATCATCCAGGGCGACCTGATTGCTAAACACTGGGCGGCTAACCCGGCCTGGGACCTGAACAAAGACGGCCAGATCCAGTTCGTGCTGCTGAAAGGCGAACCAGGTCACCCGGATGCCGAAGCACGTACCACCTACGTTATCAAAGAGCTGAACGACAAAGGCCTGAAAACTCAGCAGCTGCAGCTGGATACCGCGATGTGGGATACCGCTCAGGCTAAAGACAAAATGGACGCGTGGCTCTCTGGCCCGAACGCTAACAAAATCGAAGTGGTTATTGCTAACAACGACGCAATGGCAATGGGTGCGGTAGAAGCGCTGAAAGCCCACAACAAATCGTCTATTCCAGTGTTTGGCGTAGATGCCCTGCCTGAAGCACTGGCACTGGTGAAATCCGGTGCGATGGCCGGGACCGTGCTGAACGATGCCAACAACCAGGCTAAAGCGACCTTCGACCTGGCGAAAAATCTGGCCGACGGTAAGCCAGCCGCTGAAGGCACCAACTGGAAGATCGAGAACAAAATCGTACGCGTACCTTACGTAGGCGTGGATAAAGATAATCTCGCACAGTTCATCGGCAAATAAATACCCGTCATCCTTCGAGCCGCAGGGGCGTGAACTGCACTCGCTCACCCCAGTTGCTTACTTGATGTAAGCGCCTGGGGATTCTCGAGCTTGTTGCCTGCCTGCAACTCGAATTATTTAGGGTAACGTTTTTTAGTTGTACACGGGCGCAGATACCTGCGCCCGGCTTTAGGCAGGTTACTCAGCGACACAGGTATAATTATGGTCGACAATAACTCAGCTACGCCGACGGAATTTTTGCTGGAAATGACCGGCATTAATAAATCCTTCCCCGGCGTTAAGGCACTGGATAATGTTAATTTAAAAGTACGGCCACACTCTATTCACGCCCTGATGGGTGAAAACGGTGCGGGCAAATCGACATTATTGAAATGCCTTTTTGGGATCTACAGCAAAGATTCCGGCAGTATCCTTTTCCAGGGAAAAGAGGTGAATTTCAGCAGCACGAAAGAGGCGCTGGAAAACGGTATTTCTATGGTGCATCAGGAGCTTAACCTGGTTCTGCAGCGCACCGTGATGGACAACATGTGGCTTGGGCGCTACCCGACCAAAGGCGTGTTTGTCGATCAGGATAAAATGTACCGCGACACCAAAGAGATATTTGATGAGCTGGATATTGATATCGACCCGCGAGCCCGCGTCGGTACGCTGTCCGTTTCTCAAATGCAGATGATTGAAATCGCCAAGGCTTTTTCCTATAACGCCAAAATCGTTATTATGGATGAGCCAACGTCTTCGTTGACGGAAAAAGAAGTTAATCATCTCTTTAAAATTATTCGCAAATTAAAAGATCGCGGCTGCGGGATTGTTTATATCTCCCATAAAATGGAAGAAATATTCCAGCTGTGCGATGAAATTACGATTTTGCGCGACGGGCAGTGGATTGCCACCCAGCCGCTGGAAGGGCTGGATATGGACAAAATCATCGCCATGATGGTCGGCCGCTCCCTGAACCAGCGCTTCCCGGACAAATCCAACGTGCCGGGCGAAGTGATCCTTGAAGTCCGCAACCTGACCTCGCTGCGCCAGCCGTCGATTCGTGATATCTCCTTTGATCTGCATAAAGGTGAAATCCTCGGCATTGCGGGCCTTGTCGGGGCGAAGCGTACCGACATTGTAGAAACGCTGTTTGGTATCCGCGAGAAATCTGGCGGTACCATCAAGCTTCACGGCAAAAAAATCAACAACAGCAGCGCGAACGAAGCGATTAATCACGGTTTTGCGCTGGTGACCGAAGAGCGTCGCTCAACCGGGATTTACGCCTACCTGGATATCGGTTTTAACTCACTCATTTCCAATATTCGTAACTACAAAAACAAGGTCGGCCTGCTGGATAACTCCCGCATGAAAAGCGATACCCAGTGGGTTATCGACTCCATGCGCGTGAAAACCCCGGGGCACCGCACTTCCATCGGCTCGCTGTCCGGCGGTAACCAGCAGAAGGTGATCATTGGCCGCTGGCTGCTGACCCAGCCGGAAATCCTGATGCTGGATGAACCGACGCGCGGCATTGATGTGGGCGCCAAGTTTGAGATTTATCAGCTGATTGCTGAGCTTGCCAAAAAAGGGAAAGGGATCATTATCATTTCGTCCGAGATGCCGGAATTGTTAGGGATTACAGACCGTATTCTGGTGATGAGCAACGGGCTCGTGGCCGGAATTGTAGACACCAAAACAACAACGCAGAACGAAATTTTACGTCTTGCGTCTGTGCACCTGTGATGATTTAGGGGCTATTAAAAATGAGTGCGTTAAATAAGAAGAGTTTTCTAACTTATCTAAAAGAGGGCGGCATCTACGTGGTGCTGCTGGTGTTGCTGGCGATCATTATTTTCCAGGATCCGACGTTCTTAAGCCTGCTTAACCTGAGTAACATTCTGACCCAGTCTTCGGTGCGTATTATCATCGCGCTCGGTGTGGCCGGGCTGATTGTCACCCAGGGGACTGACCTGTCCGCAGGGCGCCAGGTGGGGCTGGCGGCGGTTGTGGCGGCTACGCTGTTGCAATCAATGGATAACGTCAACAAGGTGTTCCCGGACATGCACACCATGCCGATTCCGCTGGTGCTGTTGATTGTCTGCGCCGTGGGCGCGGTGATTGGCCTGGTGAACGGGATTATTATCGCTTACCTGAACGTGACGCCGTTTATCACTACCCTGGGCACCATGATCATCGTGTACGGGATCAACTCCCTGTATTACGACTTCGTGGGCGCGTCGCCGATTTCCGGGTTTGACTCCCACTTCTCTACCTTCACGCAGGGCTTTATCGCGCTGGGTAGCTTCCGCCTGTCGTACATTACGTTCTACGCCTTGTTTGCGGTGCTGTTTGTGTGGGTGCTGTGGAACAAAACCCGCTTCGGGAAAAACATCTTCGCTATCGGCGGCAACCCGGAAGCGGCGAAAGTCTCCGGCGTTAACGTGGCGCTGAACCTGATCATGATTTATGCCCTGTCCGGCGTGTTCTATGCCTTTGGCGGGATGCTGGAAGCTGGTCGTATCGGCTCGGCCACCAACAACCTTGGCTTTATGTACGAGCTGGATGCGATTGCGGCGTGCGTGGTGGGCGGCGTGTCGTTCAGCGGCGGGGTAGGGACGGTGGTGGGCGTGGTGACCGGGGTAATTATCTTTACGGTTATTAACTACGGCCTGACCTATATCGGCGTGAACCCTTACTGGCAGTACATCATCAAGGGCGGCATTATCATCTTCGCCGTGGCGCTGGACTCCCTGAAGTACGCGCGTAAGAAGTAATTTCTGCGGTAACCGTATTTTGACCGGGCGCGGCTTCGATTTTCTGGCATAAGCTGCGCCCCTGATATCTGAGTGTTAATGGCTTTAACACCCTGATACTGCCGTTCATCTTACCCACAGGTGGCACAAATGAAGGTAAATAATTTATCCTGTATATCTTGTACCAGGAAACTGTTTATTAATATTACCTTTAACCACTTTATAGGCTAATTCTCGATCACCTTTTACATATTTAGTGAACGGATTATTCCATACTATACGGTTGGTGGGGGCTGCCATGTAAGCAAAGCTGATTCCCTTACTGATGAAGATATCTCGCGCTCTTTCCAGCCAGTTACCCTTTCCAATATAGCAAGCCTGAAATTTGATCACGCCCACGCGGCGTAGAGACATTTTTTTCAAATCATCCGCCAGCGCCTCGGGGCTGTAGTGACCCAGCATATGTTCACTGGCGTGAGCAAAAATATCTATGCGGTCATTTTCCGTCACGGACTGAAGATAGTGGAAGTTGTTATAAATATACTTTTTTTCTTCGATCTCAGACTCTCGACCTACCAGCTCAAGCATGTCGTTATATTTTGACTTCAGGTAAGCATATTCATGAGGTCGGCGTTTTTTAAAGTTATAGGCAAGCACAACCTCTATTTTTCCAAAGGGCCAGTCATGCGATCTTAATAAAGGTATTTTGCCTGCGGTTCTAAATAAGCTGTTTGTAAATTTCATTTTCTCTATTTTTATGAGGACTAAGGTAGGGGGAGTGAATTCTATGTAATACACTCCGCGGGAATGCATATTATTCAACATTCACCTAAATGGCTTAAGAAAGAAAGGTTTTTGGTCTTAATTCATTTTGTTTATGAGTTAAAGATTGAGAATTAAGGTTTCTTCACTTATTGAGATGGAGATATTGCGTTCCGCCAAAATAATATGGGGTGAAAGGCATAAGGGCGAACTCAGATGTCGGATTCAAGGGAATAAGAATGCAGCAGTTGAGGAATTAGGAAAGGCGACGACGGAAGAGGCGCTATCAAAATGAGTGCAATAGTTTATCTCACTTCTTCTCTTTTTTCTGGATTTCCAGCAGTTGCTCCGGCGTAACGGCCGGATAGGCCTGCGCGTCTTCCGGGACTTCCTGCTGCGACGGAATAGGCACTAACGGGCCGAGAAAACGCGGCTCACGCTTGAAGAGATAGAGATCGGCTAATGCCCCCAGGCGAGCGGCAAATTCGCGGGTACGCACGGTCAGCATGTTTTTTGGGGAAGGTACCGCGTAGCACTGCGCCTGAATCCCCATATGCAGGGCGATAAACAGCGCACGCTCGCAGTGGAAGCGCTGGGTGATAATGATGAAATCGTTGGTATCAAAGACTTTACGGGTGCGGACAATCGAGTCCAGCGTGCGGAAGCCTGCGTAATCCAGCACGATATCCGCCGGATCAACGCCGCCGGCGATCAGGTCTTTGCGCATGGTCATCGGCTCGTTGTAGCTTTGCTGCGCGTTATCGCCGCTGAGCAGCAGGTAGTTCACCTTGCCGCTGTTGTAGGCGTTCAGCGCGCCCTGAATACGGTACAGGTAATACTGATTGATGACGCCGGTGCGGTAATACTTGGCGGTGCCGAGCACTACACCCACCTGGCGATAGGGCAAGTCCTGCAGTTCATCGTAGACGTAGGGGGCGGTTTTCCAGCTGATCCAGCGGTCGAGCCCGAGCGCAGCCGCCAGCATTAAGCCGATAACAATAAGCAGGCTGTAAAACACGCGCTTCAACATGGACTTGCAGACTCATTCGCGGGGTGAAATTTCATCCAAGGCTACTTTACCCGGCCCTCAAGAGCAAGAAACGCGGGTTCAGTTGGGGCAAATTTCAACAATGCGAGTGTGGGTACACCCGCAACGGAGAATTATTGAACAATATTAACACGCTCAACGGCTTCACAGCCCAGCGCTTTCAGCGTGGCGGAGGTGGCATCCCACTGCAGCAGCGGCGCATCGATTTTTTCTGCCAGCACGGCGCGCTTAATTTGTGGGTAGTCGTAACCATTCAGAGAAAGCAGGTTCAGCGCGGCCTGCAGCGGCGGAAGGGAAGGGTTAAACGCAGCGTTTTCCGCATAGCATCCGGTGAAGATTTTCCCGTCGACCATTTCCAGCGCAACGCCTGCCGGGGCCTTGCTGTAAGGCGCATGACTGCGGTTAGCCGCGCTAATTGCCGCCTGAGTCAGGGCATCCCCTTTCAGCGCAAAACCGTGGTTTTCTTCGTCCAGCAGCAGCGTTTTGATCTCCAGGTCGCGTGGGCCAAAGGCATCCGGCAGATATTCGCCCAAAGTGGAAGGCTTGCGGCCAGGCAGATGAATACCCAGTGCGGTGCCGCTGTTCAGTTCATTCATAAACTGACGGCAGTGGCCGCAGGGCGTGTAGTTGACCGTGATATCAACCAGGCCTTTTTCGCCGCGCATCCACGCGTGGGTAATGGCGCTTTGTTCGGCGTGCACGGTTTGCTGCATGGTGGCACCCAGAAACTCCATGTTGCCGCCAAAATAGAGATTCCCGCTGACGCCTCGCGCGACGGCGCCGACGTTAAAATGAGAGAGGTCTGCGCGGGCACAGGCTGCGGCCAGCGGCAACAGAGCGAAAGCCAGGTCTTGGTCACCCAGCCCGGTTTGATGTTTTAGCGCTTCAACTTCGGCTGCGGTAAACATAGCCGGGAAGTGGTCGTCGGCAAGCAGGGGTTGCAAAGCGGTTTGCAGCGCGGCGGGGAGTTGCACAACGGCGGCATCAAAACGTGAACGCATGTTAAAGCCTCATCAAAGGTAACGGAAACGTAGTTTACGGATCTGTACCGGCCAAATATGTGATCTAGTTCTAATTGTTTATGCAACTTATGAAAACAAATCTGAAAGTGCGCGATCTCTCGCAAGCTTTAGCCGAAAAGCTTCAGCAGTACCGGGAATAAAAACGGAGCGATAAGCGACGTCATGACCCCGCAAATCACCAGCGCCAGCGAGCTAAAAGCCCCTTCCTGGAAGTCCAGTTCCGCACAGCGAGCGGTGCCCAGCGCGTGGGAAGCGGTACCCATTGCCAGCCCGCGTGAGGCTTTGGTATTGATGCGCATCATGTTCAGCAGCGTGTGGCCAAACACCGCGCCAAGAATACCGACGAAGATAACGCAGACGGCGCTGATAGCCGGGATACCACCAATGCCGCCGCCAACCGCCATTGCAATCGGCGTGGTGACGGATTTTGGCAGGACCGAAGCGGCAATTTCCGGGGACGCCCCCATCAATAACGCGATAGATGTGCCGGTGGACATCGCCACCATGCTGCCAATAAAGCAGATGGTAATAATGGATTTCCAGCGGGCGCGAATCTGGTGTATTTGCTCATAGAGCGGGAAGGCCAGGGCTACAACGGCGGGCTGCAGCAGGTCGTTGAGCACTTCGCTGCCTTTAAAATAGTGGTCGTAAGGAATGCCGGTCAGCAGCAAAAAAGGAATGATCACCACCATGCAAACCAGCAGCGGGTTCAGCAGCGGGGATTTCAACCGGGCGGCCAGCTTGCGGGCGGCAAAAAACACCACCAGCGTTAACGGTAAAGACCACCATATAAAGTGCATCATTTTTTCTCTGCCTCGCCTTCACCAATCACTTTTCTTTCACCGTGTACCAGATGTGAGCTCCAGCTCACGATAACCAGCACCACCAGCGTGCTGATCAAACAGGACACCACCACCGGACCAAACTGGGCTTTCAGCACGTCGTAATACTGCATCACGCCCACGCCAATGGGGACGAACAGAAGGGCCATATAGCGAATCAGCAAATGGCAGCTGGGTTTTACCCACTTCGCCGGCAGGATCTGCAGCGACAGCAGCACAAACAAAATCAGCATGCCGATAATGCTGCCGGGAATGACGATAGGCAGTAAAGAGGCGACAAAAATACCGGCGTATAAACACAGGTAAATTAAGACAAAAGCGCGAAGATACTGCCAGATTATCGTGAACGAGTTGCGCATGGAGGTTACCCTTTAAGAAACGCATTCATCATACAATTAAACTCAAAATTGTGCTATCCATCACATCATGAATTATCAGCATAACAAACATTCCCTGCGTGAAGGTTGTCGGGCGGATTTCGGGCAATAAAAAAGCGGCCCGGAGGCCGCTATTTTGCAAACTGCTGGACTTAGTTCAGACGAACCGGCATCCCGGAACGGTTCTGAATCGCCTGGTCAACAACGGTGGTGTCAACGTCGGACTGAGCGGTCACCTGCTGAACGCTGCTGGTCAGTTTAATCGGCACGATTTCATCGGAGTTGAACTGCGCTTCGGTGGTGGAAAGCGGGTTGTGAACTTCGATGTAGCGGCTGCCGTCTGGCTCGGTGGTGGCTTTTACCGGCTCATCAATGAATTGAACGCGGGTGCCAACCGGCACGTTGTCGAACAGGAACTTGATGTCTTCGTTACGCAGACGCACGCAGCCGTGGCTTACGCGCAGACCGATACCGAAGTTGGCGTTGGTGCCGTGAATCGCATACAGGTTACCGATGTACAGCGCGTACAGGCCCATTGGGTTGTCCGGGCCAGCGGGAACAACGGCTGGCAGCGGCGTACCGGCTGCGGCGTATTCCGCGTGCATTTTCGCCGTCGGGGTCCAGGTTGGGCCATTTTTCTTACGCTCTACCTTGGTGGTCCAGTTGATCGGGGTATCTTTCCCCAGCTGGCCGATACCGATTGGCAGCACGATCACCGTGTTGGTGCCTTTCGGGTAATAGTAGAGGCGCATTTCGGCACTGTTGATCACAATCCCTTCATGCACGGTGTCAGGCAGGATCAGCTGCTGAGGGATGTTCAGGATGGTGCCGGCTTTTGGCAGGTACGGGTCAATGCCTGGGTTAGCTTCCAGCATGTTAGACAGACCCATCTGGTACTGTGCGGCATACTCTTCCAGCGGCGCGGTGCTGCCTTCAGGAATAGTGATAACCTGGTTTTCACCAACCAGGCGGCTGCCGTTAGTCGGTAACGGATAAGTCACGGCGGAAGCAGAGAAAGACGCGACAGCCACAAAAGCCAGTAAAAGCGAGCGTAATTTCATATTCATGTTATGCGAGTGTTATGCCAGACGGGCCAGCTAGTGAGTGTTCATGGACGATTCAGCCGCGCATTATATGTGCATTACATTCATCTGGGAAATCAGATGTGGATGAAATCACAATTTTTTCACACTGATTAACTATTGTACGGTGAAGATGCGGGGCGACCCTTTATCATAGTTATGGCATAATGTGGCCGAAATCACATTCCAAAATCTCGACAACTTATTTCTCCAGGACATACCAGTGCTTGTATCCAGCAACGTTACCATGCAGTTTGGCAGCAAACCGCTGTTCGAAAATATCTCCGTTAAATTTGGCGGCGGCAACCGTTACGGCCTGATTGGCGCGAACGGAAGCGGCAAATCCACGTTCATGAAAATCCTCGGCGGGGACTTAGAGCCAACGCTTGGCAACGTTTCTCTCGACCCAAACGAGCGTATCGGTAAGCTGCGTCAGGATCAGTTCGCCTTCGAAAAATTCACCGTACTCGACACCGTTATCATGGGCCACGGCGAGCTGTGGGAAGTGAAGCAGGAACGCGACCGCATTTATGCCCTGCCTGAGATGAGCGAAGAAGACGGTTACAAAGTTGCCGACCTCGAAGTGAAATACGGCGAGATGGACGGCT
The DNA here is from genome assembly GCF_050847315.1 of Enterobacter sp. TMH.L2. Lineage (NCBI taxonomy): Bacteria > Pseudomonadati > Pseudomonadota > Gammaproteobacteria > Enterobacterales > Enterobacteriaceae > Enterobacter > Enterobacter sp. TMH.L2. The sequence continues at coordinate 1,520,091 of NZ_CP193791.1, forward strand.
ACACCGCAGAAGCGCGTGCCGGTGAATTGCTGCTTGGCGTGGGCATTCCGCTGGAGCAGCACTACGGCTCGATGAGCGAAGTCGCTCCAGGCTGGAAGCTGCGCGTGCTGCTGGCGCAGGCGCTGTTCTCTAACCCGGACATCCTGCTGCTCGACGAACCAACGAACAACCTGGACATCGACACCATCCGTTGGCTGGAGCAGACGCTGAACGAACGCGACAGCACCATGATCATTATCTCGCACGACCGTCACTTCCTGAATATGGTCTGCACCCATATGGCTGACCTGGACTACGGCGAGCTGCGCGTTTACCCTGGCAACTACGACGAGTACATGACGGCGGCAACTCAGGCTCGCGAGCGCCTGCTGGCGGACAACGCGAAGAAGAAAGCGCAGATTGCAGACCTGCAATCCTTCGTTAGCCGCTTTAGCGCCAACGCCTCCAAATCTCGCCAGGCCACCTCCCGTGCCCGTCAGATTGATAAAATCAAGCTGGATGAAGTGAAGGCGTCCAGCCGTCAGAACCCGTTCATCCGCTTCGAGCAGGATAAGAAACTGTTCCGTAACGCCCTTGAAGTTGAAGCCGTGACCAAAGGGTTTGAGAACGGCCCGCTGTTTAAAAACTTCAACCTGCTGCTGGAAGTGGGCGAGAAGATTGCCATTTTGGGTGCCAACGGCGTGGGTAAATCTACCATGCTGAAAACCCTGGTCGGCGAGCTGACCCCGGAAAACGGCAGCGTGAAGTGGTCTGAAAATGCTCAGATTGGCTACTACGCCCAGGATCACGAATACGAGTTCGAAAACGATCTGACCGTCTTTGACTGGATGAGTCAGTGGAAGCAGGAAGGCGACGACGAACAGGCGGTGCGCAGCATCCTGGGTCGTCTACTGTTCAGCCAGGACGACATCAAGAAGCCAGCCAAAGTCCTTTCCGGGGGCGAGAAGGGCCGTATGCTGTTCGGCAAGCTGATGATGGAAAAACCAAACATCCTGATCATGGATGAACCAACCAACCACCTGGATATGGAATCCATCGAGTCGCTGAACATGGCGCTGGAAATGTACCAGGGGACGCTGATCTTCGTTTCCCACGACCGTGAGTTTGTTAGCTCGCTGGCAACCCGCGTGCTGGAAATTACCCCAGAGCGCGTGATTGACTTCACCGGTGGCTACGAAGATTACCTGCGTAGCAAAGGGATCGACGGGTAATTTTACCCTCACCCTAAAAGGGAGAGGGAATAGATTATGTACTGTTCTGCCCTGTTGTTTTCCCCCTCGTCCCTTTGGGCTGAGGGGCAATTACAGCCCCCATACCTCGCATTCCACGCCGTTCACCAGCAATCGACGTCTTTCTCCCTCAGGCAAAGACAGCTTAATCTCGCGCCACGCGGGCAAATAATCCCCCTTGCGGCTAAAGGCCACGTTAATCTCGTTGGCTGAGCAGGTTATTTCCCAGCGAAGCCAGAGCGCGTTGCCTTCTTTATAGCCCCAGGATTCTCCGTCATCCTCAAACAACACGCCGTGGGACGTCCCGGTGCCCTGCAGCGGGTAAATTTTTAGCTCACGGACGGTATCGTCCTGCGGGGAAACGTAGCTGATGCGTTCGCTGTGAGGCAGAGCCGCACCGGCGCGAACCAGCAATGGCAAACGCTCAAGCGGGGCGGGCAGGGTGATGGTCTGGCCGCCGCTAAACCACTGGCCGGAATAATAGTCGTACCAGCCGTGCTCATTGGCCGGCAGCCATAAAGTACGTTCGCGTTGTCCTGGTTCCACCACGCTTGCCACCAGAAGATCCCGGCCCAGCAGGAACTCATCGCATTCATCAAACGTCTTCACGTCATGTTCATGGTCGAGGAACGTCGGCCTCAGCATGGGTTCATCATCCGCGTGTGCCTGCCACAGCAGCGTGTAGAAATAGGGCAGCAGGCGATAACGCAGCTCAATGGCGCTGCGGATGGCCGGAGTCACCGCCGGATACATCCAGGGTTCGTTCACTGTGTGGTCATCATTCCACGAATGGATGGTGAAGCGCGGGTGCATCACGCCGTTCTGAACCCAGCGCACGAAAAGCTCGGCGTCAGGCTTGTCGCCCGAAAAACCGCCAACGTCATGCCCGACGTTAAACAGGCCGGACAGGCTCATGCCGACGCCCATCCGCGTGTTGTAACGCAGCGTATCCCAGCTGGTGCGGTTGTCGCCGCTCCACGTCTGGACGTAGCGCTGCATCCCGGCGCAGCCGGAACGGGAAATCAGATATGGGCGTTTTTCCGGGGAAAATTTCTGCTGAGCCTCCATCGAAGCGCGCATCATTAGCAGCGGCATGACCGGGCGAATATGTTTGATGGCTATCGGCTGGCCAAAGCCGTGACAGCGCGCTTCCCCGTCCCACACTTCGTATTCGTTGTTGTCGTTCCAGGTGGAGCCAATGCCCATTTCCAGCAGCTGTGTGGTAACGCCAGCCTGCCACCATTTCACCGTGGCCGGGTTGGTGAAGTCCAGATGAGAGCCTTCATCGTCCCAGAAGCTGGAGTGTTCCGGCGCATCGGATTCCGAATCTTTGATAAACAGCCCGCCTTTGGCAACCTCCTCATAACGCGGATGATCCTGCAGCAGACAAGGCTTGATGTTGGCCGCAAGGCGGATCCCGGCCGCCATAAACGCCTGGCTCATCACCTTCGGCTGCGGCACCTTTTCATAATTCCAGTTAAACACGTAGCGTTTGTTATTGATGGAGGTGTAGCCCGACGAAAGCTGGAATGAGTCGCACGGAATCGCGTGCTGCTGACTCAGCCGAATAAAGTTCATCAGCTGATTTTGGGCGTCGGGTGCGTCGGTGTAATGCATCGTTGAGCCGCTGTAGCCGAGGCTCCATTTTGGCCCGAAGAAGGTTTTCCCGGTCAGGCGCACGAAGGCCTTGGTGACGTCCAGCACGCGCGGGCCGAGAAACAGGTAATAGTCCAGATCGCCGGCTTCTGCCTGCCAGCGGCGATAGGCCAGATGATAGTTGTCTATCTCGTTGCCCAGATCCAGCCAGCAGCTGCTCAGGTTGTCATAGAACAGGCCAAAGCTGACGTCGTCCCGGCGCGTAATGGTGAAGGGAATATGCTTGTAAAGCGGGTCGGTCGACACCGCGTTATAGCCCATTGCGTCCAGATTACGCATCTCATAGCGCCTGCCGGTGCGGTTAAGCGGCCCGGCTTTTTCACCCAGCCCGTAAAAGCGCTCCCCGGCAAAGCGCCGCTGATAGTGGGCCACGCCATCGCCGTGAGCGTTAAGCTGGTAAGCGCTGGTGGGGCGATCGCAGGCGAGGGGCAGCCATTCGCCCTGGGCGGATTTGTATTCCCACTCCAGATAAAGCGGCTGGCGCACGGTCACGCGCAGGCTTTCGCTACTGATGATGAGCCTATCCGATTGCTGTTCCAGCGTGAAGCCGGGCAGGGTAAACCCGGCGTGGCTTTCGCGGTCGCGTCCCTCCCACGGGACATCCTGCTGCGGGGCGATGCTCCAGGTGCGGTCCAGCGCCAGGCCCTGTTGACGTTTAATCAGCACGCGAAACAGCTTATCTTCCAGCACATACAGGTGCAGCGAATGCTTGCCGTCGAGGGTCAGGATAACCTGGCTGTCATCTTGTTTTGCGAGCGTCCAGTTCTTAAGTGTTTTCATGAGAGACCATCCATTCAGGTGCGTTTTGCGCGGCGTTCGGCGATAAATGCCACCAGGAACACCGCGCCGATCAGATCAAAAAAGCCCATGGCGATAAACAGCGGGTTGAAGCCAATCTTGTCGGCGGTCACGCCGATGATCAGAGAGAAGATAAAGCTGGCAATCCAGGCCGCCGAACCGCGCATGCCGTTGACGGTGGCCATCTGGCCTTTATCAAAAGAGTCCACCACCAGCGCGCTGAGCATGCAGGAGATAATCTGGTGCCCGAAGCCGCCGATGGAGATAAGCAGGATGGCAATCCAGGGATCTTTGGTGACGGCGACCAGCGCCAGAGAAAGCATCAGGAACGCGCCGGTTACCGAACTCGCCACCACGGAATTGGTGCGCGAGCAGCCAAAAATACGGACGTAAACTTTGGTCAGATAGCCGCTGGCAATGCTGCCGATATCGGCGGCGAGGAACGGCAGCCAGGCGAACATAGCAATCTGTTTGAGATCCATTCCGCGTTCGTTGGCCAGGTAAAGCGGAACCCAAAAGCTCAGGACCGCCCAGGCGGGTTCCGCCATAAAAGCTGGAATGGCGATGCCGTAAAAGCGTTTATTTTTGGAGACGGTTTTCAGGGCGGTGAAAAACGGCAGTTTCACGGTGGGCGGCTCGTTGTCCTGCTTGATGAACGCCAGTTCTTCCTTGCTCAGGTTCGGGTGCTGTTCCGGGTTGTGGTAAAACAGCCACCACAGCACAACCCACCCTAGCGCCAGCGCGCCGCTGAACATAAAGGCACCCTGCCAGCCAAAAAAACTGTGGGCAAAATAGATAATCGGCGGAGCCAGCATTGCGCCGATGGAAAAGCCCACCCCGGCCCAGCCTGCGGCAATCGGTCGCTCTTTTTTCGGGAACCATTCACCCAGCGTTTTGGCGTTGGCGGGCGTGGCTGCGGCCTCCGCACCGCCCATCATGAAGCGCAAAATAGCCAGCTGTAACCAGCTCCCGGCGCCGGCATGCAGCATGCACATCACCGCCCAGATGCTGGCGCAGATCAGAAAGCCGATCTTCAGGCCAATCACGTCGATCAGCCAGCCGCAGAGAGGCTGGAACAGGGTATAGGCCAGCTGAAAAGCACCGACTATCCAGGAATATTGTTCGGTGGTAATGCCGAGGGAGGTTTTCAGTTCAGGCGCCAGGATCCCCAGCGCATTACGCGTGATGTAATTCACGGTGACGCCAAGTAAGAACAGAACCAGAACCCACCAGCGCAAATGTCGGAAAACGCGTCCTGCCTTAACGGCGGTTATCGGTTGGTCGATGCCATGACTCATAGTTCACTCCACCTTGTAGGGTAATTAGTAGAATTGGTATGCCACTATTTTTGGCGATGGATGTATTTTAATTATTTGATTTTTATGTATTTAATTTTATTTGTGCTTTCAGTGAGAACCTTATTGGTTTACAAAATGGAGCGTAATTGAGTTATCAGCCAACCAATAGCGCAATTTTTGCAAATATTTTCACTACCTCGATCCGACGCGAAGAAATAACGCTAAATCTCCGGCACTATGGCGTACTCGCAGTCATGAAAATTTTTTCATTTCACAAACGGGCGTCGATCACAAAATGAGTAAAACGCTAAAAATCACCGAAATTGCCGCGCAAACGGGGCTGTCGATAAGCACCGTTTCCCGCGTGCTGGCGGGTAAGGGGAATACCAGCGAGTCGGCCCGCCAGCGGGTACTGGCCTGCGCCAAAGCTAAGGGGGTATTGCAGGGCATTGCCGCGGGCAGATTATTGGTCAACAGCCTGGTGGTTTTTGCGCCCCGTCGGGCGTTTGATGAGCGGCTGGACGTCTTCTACTACCGGGTGATGCAGGGCATCGGCAAGGCGCTGGTGCCTCACGACGCCAGGCTGCGCTTCTGCGCGCTGGAAGAGAATGACAGCGATACCGGACTGTTTCTCAGCAAGATGAACGAGCCGGAAACCGAAGCGGCCATTCTGCTGGGGATTGATGATCCGCACATCCACGATCTGGCGGCGGATCTGGGCAAGCCTTGCGTGCTGATCAACTGCCAGGATCGCAAAATGCGTCTTTCAGGCGTGGCGCCGGATCACCTGATGACCGGCCGCTTTGCCGCAAATTATCTGTTCGACATGGGGCATAAAGGCGTACTGACGGTAATGTGCCTGCGTCGCTACACCATGGAACAGCGCCTGGCCGGGATTCGGGATGCGTGGGACAGCCGTAATTTGTCGTTTGATGAGACCCGGCATTTGTTAGTCGCCCAAAGCTTCGGTGCCAAAGAGAGCGAGGCCTTAATCAGCGACTATCTGGCCGTTACGCCGCGGCCGGCCTGGCCGAGCGCGCTGTTAGTCGGCGGCGACTTTATGGCGGCAGGTGCCGTTAGTGCTCTGCAAAAAGCAGGGCTGCGCGTGCCGCAGGATATGTCGGTAATGAGCATCGATGGCTTTAACCTGGCCGAAATCCATGACGTGCCTTTAACCTCGGTTCATGTTCCCAGGGACGAGCTGGGTGAGGAGGCGGTTCAACTGCTGCAGCAGCGCCTGATGCGCCCGGAAGCGCCGGTGGTGAATATTCTGTTGGGCGGTACGCTAAAGGTGCAGGCGTCAGTGCGGCGCGTGGGAGCGGGGAAAGGTCGACCGGCGGTGACCAGCGATAAACTCTACGACTGAGCAGAAAAAAAGCATAAATAAACCCTAAACAGCGCAGGTTCTTTGCCTTGCGCCCGAAGTTTAAATCCCTACTATAGGCCGCGGAAGACTTGCAGTATCTCGTTAGGCGAGGCTCCTGTACAAACATAGGTTGCTGATCTGACGACGTCGAGAGACGCCCAAGATTAGGACAGGTTATATCGAGCGAAGGTATAACCCCAGGTAACTTCCCCCGCTTTAGGGGATACGTTGTGCAGTGCTAAAACCGAGACATGGAGATAGCGTCAGCACTCTCATATCTTGCTTCGCCCCAGGATGAGGACTGTTTATTTTTAAAACAGTAACCGGGGAAAAATCATGACCTTTTCAACTAATACCTCAGCGCACACCCGCGCTTCACTGGCCGTGTCCGTCAAACTGCCATCCTCAGACTCACAAAACACCGTGCTGGCTTACCTGAGCCAGGATTACATCGCTTTACCGCCGGGCACTTCGGTGCAGGATGCGCAGGCGTTGTTCTGTTCGGGCATTAAAAATGAGCAGATCCCGTCGCAGATATTTGTGGTGGACGACGATGCTCATCTGTTTGGCCTCGTGCCGGTAAAATCACTGCTGCAGGCCGATAAAGAGGCGCTACTCAGCGATCTGATGCGGCCCGTGGCGTTCTCATTAACGCCGGAAAAAACGCGGCATGAAGCCTGCGTGGATATTAAAAAGGCGGGCGCTAACTACATCCCTGTTTTGAGCTACGGCAAGCTGAAAGGCGTGCTGGGCCCGCAGGAAATCGCTCAGCTGCTTGAGGACGAAAACACGCTGGACAGCCAGCTGCAGGGCGCGTCGTCGCCGCTGGAAACGCCCTATCTGCAAAGCAGCGTCTTTACGCTGTGGCGCAAAAGATCGGTCTGGCTGCTGCTGCTGTTTGTGGCCGAGGCTTACACCAGCTCGGTGATTAAATCGTTTGAAGATCAGCTTGAGGCGGCGATTGCGCTGGCGTTCTTTATCCCGTTGCTTATTGGCACCGGCGGCAATACCGGCACACAAATTACCTCGACGCTGGTCAGGGCGATGGCGCTAGGCGAAGTGGGGCTAAAGGATTTGGGCGCTATTTTGCGCAAGGAGATCTCGGCCTCGGTGCTCATTGCCTTAACCATTGGCACCGCCGGGTTTATTCGGGCCTGGATGCTGGGCGTGGGTATGGAAGTGATGATGGTGGTCAGCCTGACGCTCATCGCCATCACCGTCTGGAGCGCGATTGTTTCTTCGATTATTCCGATGCTGCTTCGTAAGGTGAATATCGATCCGGCCGTGGTGTCGGCGCCGTTTATCACGACCTTAATCGACGGAACCGGGCTGCTGATTTACTTCGAAATTGCCAAGGTGATGCTCACCGATCTGGCGGTCTAAAAATAACGGGGATAATGATATCCCCGTTTTCGTTTCTACCCGCACACTTCACACTGCGGGTTACGTGCCAGCTTCATCTCTCTGAACTGACAGGTCATCGCATCGTAAAGCACGATTTTCCCGCGCGCTGGGGTGCCGTAGTTTGCCAGCAGCTTGATGGCCTCCATGGCTTCCAGCGAGCCGATAATCCCGACCAGCGGGGCCATAACGCCAGCCTCAACGCAGCTCAGCGTACTTTCGCCAAACAGACGGCTCAGGCAGCGGTAGCAGGGCTCGTTATCCTGATACGTGAAGACGCTAATCTGGCCCTCCATGCGAATGGCCGCCCCGGACACCAGCGGGATCTTATGCTGATGGCAGCCGCGATTGAGCTGGTTGCGTATAGCCACGTTATCCGTGCAGTCCAGCACCACATCGTGGCGGGCGATTAACCCGGAAAGCTGAGGGTATTCGAGCATCGCATTGACGGTGTCGAGTTGGATATGCGGATTAATCGCCGCCAGTGAATCCCGCGCGGAATCCACCTTCGGTTTGCCAATTGTGGCATCGCTGTGCAGCGTTTGCCGCTGGAGGTTCGAGAGCGAAACGGTGTCGAAATCGAGCAGCGTGAGCTGGCCCACGCCCGCGGCTGCCAGATACTGTGCCGCCGCGCAGCCCAGCCCGCCCAGCCCGACGATGAGCACTCGCGAAGCCTTAAGCTTTTCCTGGCCGTCAAAGTCAAAGCCGCGCAGCACAATCTGGCGGTTGTAGCGCAGCATCTCCTCATCGCTAAGCTCGACCATTTCAGCCTCCGAACAGCGGATTAAACGGTTCGACCTCAACCCATTCCCCGGCCTCTACGTTGCCGCGTTCGCGCTCCAGCACCACAAAACAGTTGGCCTGGCTGAAGGAGCTGAAAATATGCGATCCCTGATGCCCGGTGCTTAACACTTCCAGGTCGCCTTGCTCATTGCGGCGAAGAATGCCGCGCTGGAAGTCGAGGCGGCCAGGGGATTTCTTCAGCTTGCCGACGGTGCGAACGCGCATGCGCGGCGGCAGAGGGCTGGCGATTTGCCCGCTCAGCTTCGCCAGCAGCGGCTGCACTAGCTGGTAGAACGTCAGAGCGGCGGAAACCGGGTTGCCCGGCAGACCGCAGAACCAGCTGTTTTTCAGGCGTCCAAAGGCAAACGGTTTGCCCGGTTTAATCGCCAGCTTCCAGAAGCCGACTTCGCCCAGCTCTTCGAGGATTTGTTTGGTGTAATCGGCTTCGCCCACGGAAACACCGCCGCTGCTGATGACCACATCTGCCCGGCTGTCCGCTTCGTTAAACACCGCGCGAAGGGCCGCCTGGTCATCCCGAACGATGCCGAGGTCGATCACTTCACAGCCCAGCTGCTCCAGCATGACGTGCACAGCCAGGCGGTTGGTATCGTAGATTTGGCCTTCGGCCAGCGGCAGGCCCGGAAGTTGGAGTTCATCGCCGGTGGAGAACACCGCCGCACGCACTTTGCGAAAGACCTTCACTTCCGGGATGCCCAGAGAGGCAATCAGCGGCAGTTCGGCGGCGGTTAATTTCACGCCTGCGGCCAGCACGCTGGCGCCCTGATGGATATCCTCACCGCGACGGCGAATATTCTGGCCGTTCTTCACCGGAGCGTTAAAACGCACGCCGCTTTCGGTGACTTCCGTCTCTTCCTGCATCACAACGGCTTCAGCTCCGACAGGGATCGGCGCGCCGGTCATGATGCGCACGCAGGTGCCCGCAGGCCATTCACCGCTAAACGGTTGTCCGGCGAAGGCTTTCCCGGCGACGTGCAGTGCGCCCCCGGCTTTGATATCCGCCAGCCGCACCGCGTAGCCGTCCATCGCTGAGTTATCGAAACCTGGGACATCCAGCGGCGAGACCACCGGGGACGCCGTGACGCGGCCCGTGGCCAGCAGCAGCGGCAGGGTTTCTGTTTCAGACAACGGATGAATACGGGACAGCATCTGTTCAAGTGCGGTTTCAAGCGGGATCAGCCCGGCGGTAAATTCCATTCATGACTCCTGGGGCAGGGGCAAAATAAGGCCTTAGTATGGCAGAAAACGCCGCCTGACGGCATGTCTGGGATCAGCAAAAACCTTTCGTCAGTGGTCGGACATGCGTTACATCACGTTGTCACGTTTCTTCTTTACGCTCGGCCTGCGTGTCAATCGCCATTGGCTATAGTCATTGTGGCTAATAAAAAACCTTGCAAGGAAGAACTGATGATAAGCAAACAAAAAGCATTCAAATTCAGTATGCTGGCCGCCGCTGTGGGCTTCACCTCATCTGCATTTGCCTTTGATTCCCTCACCGTTTTTGGCGACAGCCTCAGCGATACCGGCAACAACGGGCGCTGGACCTGGAACAGCAGCCAGAACAAGCTCTATGACGAGCAGCTCGCCGCACATTATGGCCTGACGCTGACGCCTTCCCGCGAAGGTGGGAGCAACTATGCCGCAGGCGGGGGCACCGCTGTGCCCGCGCTTAATCCGGCCGATAATACGCAAAGCCAGGTTCAGCGCTACCTGAGCCAGACCGGTGGGCGGGCGGATGGCAACGGCTTATATATTCACTGGATCGGTGGCAACGATCTTGCCGCGGCCGCCACTCAGCCTGCGCTGGCTCAGGGGATAGCGGCCAACAGCGCGGCCAACGCCGCCGCTCAGGTGGGGGCCTTGCTTGATGCGGGCGCCGGGCTGGTGGGGGCCTTGCTTGATGCGGGCGCCGGGCTGGTGGTGGTGCCGAACGTTCCGAATATCGGGGCCACGCCAACGCTAATGGAACTGGTACTCAGCGCCGGGCTTGGGGCGGCGGCCACGCCTGCGATTCAGGCTGCCTATGCGTCTTTGGATGCGGCACAAACGCCTGACCTGGCGAGTCGTCAGCAGGCGATTCATCAGGCGCTGCAGGCGGCGGCTTCCGTTGTCAGTGCCAATCCGCTCGTTCAGCAAGGGGTAGCCGCGCAGCTGATAGCCGCCTACGATCGGGCCGTGCAGCAGGCCGCTTTGCTTACCACGTTCTACAACAGCGCCGAAGATCAGGCCCTGCTGCAGCATGGGGGGAATATCGCCCGGGCGGATATCAACGGTGTCTTCCAGGAGATTCTGGCTAATCCTGAGGCCTTCGGTCTGACAAACACCGCCGGGATGGCCTGCCCGCCGGGCGTGGCGGCGACCGACTGCACCAGCTCCACGCCGGGATTTAACGCCGCGCAGGATTATCTGTTTGCCGATCATTTCCACCCGAGCCCGCAGGTTCACAGCATCATTGCCCAGTACATTGAGTCGATTATCGTCGCGCCCGTCCAGGTCACTCGCCTGAACCAGGGCACGCAGGCGATGGTGCGCGGCAGCCGGGCAACGCTCGACAGCCGCTATCAGCAGTTGCGACAGGGCGATAACGCCACAGGTTCACTGGGCGTGTTTGGCGGCTACAGCGGCGGGTATCAGCGGTACAGCGGCAATAGCGAAACCGGCGACGGCAAAGGTAACACCAATAACCTGACGGTCGGTCTCGACTATCAGCTGAACGAAAACGTGGTGCTGGGCGGGCTGATCGCCGGTTCGCTGGACAATCAGCGCCCGGACGACGACTACCGCTACGATACCCGAGGTTTTCAGGCGGCGCTCTTTGGCCAGCTTCGCGCGGGCCAGGCCTGGCTGAACGGGGACGTGCATTATCTCTCTGCCGACTTCACCAATATTCAGCGCGATATCACCCTGGGGCAGCTTACCCGCACGGAAAAAGGCGACACCGACGGCAGGCTGTATGGCGCGCGATTGACGGCTGGCTACGATATCCCCGTCACGGCCTGGCTAACCACGGGGCCGGTGCTGCAGTACGCCTGGGATTACAGCCACGTAAACGGCTACAGCGAAAACGGCAGCAGCAGCACGGCTATGCGCTTTGGCGACCAGAACGGCCATTCGCAAATCGGCAGCGCGGGCTGGCGCGTGGACACGAAGCTGGGCGTCATTAATCCCTGGGCGCAGGCAAGCTATCGCCATCAGTTCGGCGATGACAGTTATCGGGCGAACGGCGGCCTAAAATCCACGGCGCTGACCTTCAGCCGCAGCGGTGAACCGCTGGATAAAAACTGGGCCGATATCGCCATCGGGGCAGATATGCCGCTTTCGAATACCGTGTCCGCATTCGCGGCGGTGGCACAAACGGCAGGCTTAAGCGACGGGAACCAGACCAGCTACAACGTGGGGATCAGCGCGAAGTTCTAAGATTTTGTTATTACCAAAGAAATAGCGGCTTTGGTTTGATTGGCCGCTATTTCTCCTTCCCGCCAGGGCGGCAAAAGGCTCATAGAGTAAAGTCAATTTTCTTTACAACACTTTTACGTCTTTCTATATTCAAAAATCGTATCAATGTTTGGCAACGATTCTGATATTTATAGAAAAAACGCTGCCGGATATCACTTTCTACAGGCAATGCCGAATGACCAAAGCCGTTATCGCTATTCATGGCGGGGCCGGAGCCCTGACCCGCGCCCACCTGACGCCGGAAAAAGAGCTGCAGTTTATTAGCGCACTCTCCGACATTGTTGAAGCCGGGCAGCAGATCCTTGAACGCGGCGGCAGCGCGCTGTACGCGGTGACCGAGGCGGTGCGCCTGCTCGAAGAATGCCCGCTGTTCAACGCCGGGATAGGATCTGTGTTCACCAGTGAAGGTACACATGAGCTGGACGCCTGCGTGATGGATGGCAACAGCCTGAATGCCGGGGCGGTGGCGGGCGTGAGCCATATTCGCAACCCGATCCTGGCGGCAAGATTAGTGCTGGAAAACAGCCCGCACGTGCTGATGATTGGCGAAGGGGCGGAGCGTTTTGCCGCGCAGAATGGGCTTGAGCCGGTCGAAGCCACGCTCTTTTCGACCGAAGAACGCTATCAGCAGCTGCTGCGCGCCCGTGAAAGTCAACAGACTCTGCTGGATCATGACGGGGCTGAGCCGATTGATGCCGATAAAAAATTTGGCACGGTAGGCGCAGTGGCGCTGGATAAACTGGGGAATCTGGCGGCGGCAACGTCCACCGGCGGAATGACCAATAAACTGCCGGGGCGGGTAGGGGATTCTCCCTTAGTCGGCGCGGGCTGCTATGCCAACAACGCCAACGTGGCCGTGTCCTGCACCGGCACGGGCGAAGTTTTTATCCGCACGCTGGCGGCCTACGATATTGCGGCCCTGATGGAGTATGCCGGACTAAGTCTGCAGCAGGCCGTTGACCGCGTGGTGATGGAGAAACTGCCCGCGCTGGGCGGCAGCGGCGGCATGATTGCCATCGACAATCAGGGGAACGTCGCGCTGCCGTTTAACAGCGAAGGAATGTACCGTGGCTTTGGCTTTGTCGGCGATGCCCCGAACGTAGGAATTTATCGTGACCAGGAGAGTTAATGCCGCACAGTCATGAGCTACCGGACGAGCAGGTGCTTGCCGTTAGCGACCTCAATATTCGCTTTCGCCAACAGCAGCAGGTTGCCGACGCGGTACGCCACCTGTCGTTGACCCTTAACCGGGGCGAAACGCTGGCTATCGTGGGCGAGTCTGGTTCCGGGAAGTCGGTTACGGCGATGGCGCTGATGCGCCTGCTGGAGCAGGGCGGCGGGCAGGTTAGCTGCGACAAGCTGCTGCTGCGTCGGCGTAATAAAGAGGTGCTGAACCTGCCCGAGCTGAGCAACGCCCAGATGCGTCGCGTGCGCGGGGCGGATGTGGCCATGATTTTCCAGGAGCCGATGACCTCGCTTAATCCGGTGTTCACCGTGGGCGAACAAATCGCTGAGTCCATCCGTTTACATCAAAAGCTTGATGGACGTGCGGCGCTGGCGGAAGCAAAGCGCATGTTAGAACGCGTGCGTATTCCTGAAGCACAGGCCATCCTGAACCGCTATCCGCACCAGCTTTCCGGGGGGATGCGCCAGCGAGTGATGATTGCTATGGCGCTCTCCTGCCGCCCGGCCGTATTGATCGCCGATGAGCCGACAACTGCCCTCGACGTGACTATTCAGGCACAAATCCTGCAGCTTATTCGCGTTCTGCAGGATGAAATGCAGATGGGCGTCATTTTTATCACCCACGATATGGGCGTGGTGGCGGACATCGCCGACAGGGTGCTGGTGATGTACCGGGGGGAAGCGGTTGAAACCGGCACCGTGGAGCAAATATTCCAGAACCCGCAGCACGCCTACACCCAGGCTTTGCTGGCTGCCGTACCAAGGCTTGGTGCCATGAACGGCAGCGATTTACCGCGCAAATTTCCGTTGATTGTCCCAGGCCAACCGAATCAGCAAGAGCCCGAAACCGAGCAGGATACGATTCCTCCCGGCGCGAAGCCGGTGCTTGAAGTTCGCGATCTGGTGACCCGCTTCCCGCTGCGTAGCGGAATATTCAACCGTGTGACGCGCCAGGTGCATGCCGTTGAAAAGGTGAGTTTTGATTTATTGCCCGGCGAAACGCTGGCGCTGGTGGGCGAGTCCGGCTGTGGTAAATCGACCACCGGGCGCTCGCTGCTGCGGCTGGTGGAAACCCAGGGCGGCACCATCACCTTTAACGGTCAGCGTATTGATAATTTGCCTAACGGCGAGCTGCAGCACGTTCGCAAAGACATTCAGTTTATTTTCCAGGATCCGTATGCCTCTCTGGATCCGCGCCAGACCGTCGGCTACTCCATTATGGAGCCGCTGCTGGTGCACCAGGCGATGCCTAAAGAAGAGGCCCAGCAGCGCGTCGCCTGGCTGCTTGAGCGAGTCGGTTTACAGCCTGAGCACGCGTGGCGTTACCCGCATGAGTTCTCCGGCGGCCAGCGGCAGAGGGTTTGTATTGCCCGCGCGCTGGCGCTGAACCCGAAGGTGGTGATTGCCGACGAGTCCGTCTCGGCGCTGGATGTGTCGATTCGGGCGCAAATCGTTAACCTGCTGCTCGACCTGCAGCGCGAATTTGGCATCGCTTTTCTGTTTATTTCCCACGACATGGCCGTCGTGGAACGCATCAGCCATCGCGTGGCGGTCATGTATCTGGGCCAGATTGTTGAAATTGGCCCGCGCCGCGCCGTGTTTGAAAACCCGCAGCATCCGTACACCCGCAAACTTATGGCGGCGGTACCGGTGGCTGACCCAACCCGCAAGGGACGCAAGCCTGTTTTAGTGTCTGATGAGATCCCCAGCGCCACACGCAGCCTGGGGGATGAACCGCACGTAGCACCGCTGGTTGCGGTGGGGCCGGGGCATTTTGTCGCCCGCCACCCCATCGGCAGCAGTGAAAATCGCCTATAAAGGAAAACAATAATGACAGCTAACACAACGCAAAAATGGCTGCTGGCGGCGGGACTTGCCTCCGCCGTTATCGCCACGCCCGCTTTCGCTGCTAAAGATGTCGTCGTAGCGGTGGCCTCAAACTTCACCACGCTCGACCCTTACGACGCGAATGACACACTGTCCCAGGCGGTGGCCAAATCGTTCTATCAGGGGCTGTTCGGGCTTGATAAAGACATGAAGCTGCAGAACGTGCTGGCAGAAAGCTACAAAGTGTCTGACGACGGCCTGGTGTACACCATCAAGCTGCGCACTGGCGTGAAGTTCCAGGACGGTACTGAATTCAATGCCGAGGCGGTAAAAGCGAACCTCGATCGCGCCAGCAACCCGGACAACCACCTCAAGCGCTACAACCTGTATAAAACCATTGCCAAAACGGAGGTGGTCGATCCTTCCACGGTGAAAATCACCTTAAAAGAGCCGTTCTCGGCGTTCATCAATATTCTGGCCCACCCGGCGACGGCGATGATCTCCCCGGCTGCGCTGCAAAAATACGGCAAAGATATCGGCTTCCATCCGGTGGGTACCGGCCCGTATCAGCTGGATACCTGGAACCAGACCGATTTTGTGAAGGTGAAGAAATTCGCCGGTTACTGGCAGCAAGGCCTGCCGAAGCTGGACAGCATTACCTGGCGCCCGGTCGTGGATAACAATACCCGTGCGGCGATGCTGCAAACCGGCGAGGCGCAGTTCGCGTTCCCGATCCCTTACGAGCAGGCGGGCGTGCTGGAGAAAAACAGCAAGCTTGAGCTGGTTGCCTCGCCGTCGATCATGCAGCGCTACATCAGCATGAACGTCACCCAAAAACCGTTTGATAACCCGAAAGTCCGCGAAGCCATCAACTATGCGATTAACCGCCAGGCGCTGGTGAAAGTGGCGTTCTCCGGCTTCGCTACGCCAGCAGAAGGCGTGGTGCCGCCGTCGCTTGCCTATGCCGAGAAATTCAAACCCTGGCCTTATGACCCAGCCAAAGCCAAAGCGCTGCTGAAAGAAGCGGGCTTCCCGAACGGCTTTGAAACCACGCTTTGGTCCTCGCACAACCACAGTACCGCGCAGAAAGTGCTGCAGTTTACCCAGCAGCAGCTGGCGCAGGTGGGTATCAAGGTGAAAGTGACGGCGATGGACGCCGGGCAGCGTGCTGCCGAAGTGGAAGCAAAAGGGCAGAAAGAGAGCGGCGTGAGAATGTTCTACACCGGCTGGTCGGCGTCAACCGGCGAAGCTGACTGGGCGCTGTCGCCGCTGTTTGCTTCCCAGAACTGGCCACCAACGCTGTTTAACACCGCGTTTTATAGCAATCCACAGGTGGACAAAGACCTGGCCGATGCGCTGAAAACTACTAAACCGGAAGAGAAGGCGAAGCTGTACAAAGACGCGCAGGATACGATCTGGAAAGAGTCTCCGTGGGTGCCGCTGGTGGTGGAAAAACTGGTTTCTGCCCACAGCAAAAATCTCACCGGCTTCTATGTGATGCCGGATACCGGGTTTAGTTTTGATAATGCGGATTTGAAGTAGCGTGATAATGACCCTCACCCCGGCCCTCTCCCTAAAAGGGAGAGGGGGGAAAGCTAAGCCTGTTGGTGCCTTGTCTCTTGATTCCCTCTCCCCTCAGGGAGAGGGTTAGGGTGAGGGGCTGCGATGTTTAACTATTTCCTCAAACGCCTTTTGGGCCTTATCCCGACGCTGTTCATCGTGGCGGTGCTGGTATTCCTGTTCGTGCATCTGCTGCCCGGCGACCCGGCGCGGCTGATTGCCGGGCCGGAAGCGGATGCCACGGTCATCGAACTTGTTCGCAAACAGCTGGGATTGGATCAACCGCTGTGGCGGCAGTTCCTGCATTACATCACGCACGTCGTGCAGGGGGACTTTGGCACCTCGCTGGTTTCGCGCCGCCCTGTGTCTGAAGAGATTGCCAGCCGCTTTATGCCCACGCTGTGGCTGACGCTGACCAGCATGGCATGGGCGACGCTGTTTGGCCTGGTGACCGGCATTGTGGCCGCCGTCTGGCGCAACCGCTGGCCGGATCGCCTGAGCATGACGATTGCCGTGTCCGGCATTTCATTCCCGGCCTTCGCGCTGGGAATGCTGCTGATGCAGGTTTTCTCGGTTGAGCTGGGCTGGCTGCCCACGGTGGGGGCCGACAGCTGGCAGCACTACATTCTGCCGTCCATTACCCTTGGGGCGGCGGTGGCGGCGGTCATGGCGAGATTCACCCGCGCGTCGTTTGTGGATGTGCTGCACGAAGATTACATGCGTACCGCCAGGGCGAAAGGCGTGAGCGAAACGCTGATCGTGGTAAAACACGGCCTGCGTAACGCCATGATTCCGGTGATCACCATGATGGGGTTGCAGTTCGGCTTCCTGCTCGGTGGGTCTATTGTGGTGGAAAAAGTGTTTAACTGGCCGGGATTAGGGCGTCTGCTGGTGGATTCAGTGGAGATGCGTGATTACCCGGTTATTCAGGCCGAGGTTCTGCTGTTTTCGCTGGAGTTTATTGTGATCAACTTAGTGGTGGATCTGCTGTATGCCGCCATTAACCCGGCCATCAGGTACAAATAAGGATGCGACTTTTAAACTGGCGACGCCAGGCCATAGTCAACGCGATGCCCGTGGTACGTGCCGGGCAAATTCGTACCCCGTGGAGCGAGTTTCTGCGGCGTTTTCGCCAGCAGCCCGTGGCGATGACTGCCGGGCTGTTTGTGCTTTTGCTGATAGTTATTGCGCTCATAGCACCGTGGATTGCTCCCTTTGATGCGGAAAACTATTTCGATTACGACAGGCTGAACGACGGGCCGTCGATGCTGCACTGGTTTGGCGTTGATTCGCTCGGGCGGGATATTTTTAGTCGTGTGCTGGTCGGGGCGCAAATCTCGCTGGCCGCTGGCGTCTTTTCGGTGCTTATCGGCGCGCTAATCGGTACCTTCTTTGGCCTGCTGGCGGGCTATTACGAAGGGTGGTGGGACCGCATTATCATGCGAATCTGCGACGTGCTGTTCGCTTTCCCCGGTATTTTGCTGGCAATTGCGGTGGTGGCGGTGATGGGCAGCGGCATGACCAATGTGATTATTGCGGTGGCGATTTTCAGTATTCCGGCCTTTGCCCGCCTGGTGCGCGGCAACACGCTGGTGCTGAAACAGCAAACTTTTATTGAGTCTGCTCGTAGCATTGGTGCCCCGGATGCGACTATCATCTGCCGGCATATTTTGCCGGGAACCGTTTCGTCGATTGTGGTGTATTTCACGATGCGCATCGGGACCTCGATTATTTCCGCCGCAAGTCTGTCATTTCTCGGCCTGGGGGCTCAGCCACCTACGCCGGAGTGGGGCGCTATGTTGAACGAGGCGAGGGCGGATATGGTGATTGCCCCGCATGTGGCTATTTTCCCGAGTCTTGCCATCTTTTTGACCGTGCTGGCGTTCAACTTGCTGGGGGATGGACTGCGGGACGCGCTGGATCCGAAAATTAAAGGCTAAGCTGAGGCAGTAGATTCGTTGCCCTGGAGTGAAGAAATGAGAAAAATAACCGGGGCACTTCTGCTAAGCCCGTTGCTGATTGCCACTGCCTGCCCGGCGGCCAACTGGTCGCTTGGCGCGCAGGGGGGCCTGTATCAAACCCCTTACCAAACCCGGCACCAGCTTCGCTGGGCGCTGCCCTACGTCGGCTACGACGGCAAAACCTGGTACCTCGACGGCACCGAAGCGGGCTATAACTTCATCAATACCGACACGCTGCTGCTGCGCGCTAAAGTCTATTACTACGATACCCTGTATCAGGCAGATACCGGGCAGACGCCCGCGCTGCGGGGGCTGAATAATCGCCATAGCACGATGATGGGCGGCATGACGATGCAATACACCACGCCGATAGGCGCGTTCAGCGCGACAATTGCGGGCGACACGCTGGGCGTCAGCAACGGCCTAACGGCGAATACGGCCTATATTGCAATGGCGCAGTGGGGCAATTTTACGCTGGTGCCGGAAGCGGGAATGGACTTCTCGAATGCGCAAAACACGCGCTATTACTATGGCGTTTCAGAGAAAGAGTCGGCAAAAACAGGCCTTGCGGCATGGCGGCCACAGGGCAGCATAGTGCCTTACGCGCAGCTGGCAATGAACTACGCCTGGACGCCGCTCTGGAACACCTGGGCGCAGTTCACCCAGCGTTTTTATCCGAGTACTATCAGCGACAGCCCAATGGTGAATAAAAATAACCTGCGGGAGTTAACGGTGGGGATGAGTTATACGTTTTAAGTATTTTCTCCCCTCAGCCCAAAGGGGCGAGAGAAAACAAGGAAAGAGGGGGGTATTATTCCCTCTCCCTTGTGGGGAGAGGGTTAGGGTGAGAGGCAAACTAAACCACTGAACCCCACAGATCATACTCATCCGCGTTTTCAACTTTCACACGGACAACGTCGCCTGGTTTCAGCTTGGTTTCGCCATTCAGGTAAACCGCGCCGTCGATTTCTGGGGCATCCGCCATGCTGCGGCCGATGGCGCCTTCTTCGTCCACTTCATCCACCATGACCAGAATCTCGCGGCCCACTTTTTCCTGCAGGCGCTCGGCAGAGATTTTCTGCTGCAGCTGCATAAAGCGGTTCCAGCGCTCCTCTTTCACTTCTTCCGGCACCTGGTCAGGCAGCTCGTTAGCGGTTGCGCCGTCAACCGGGCTGTATTTGAAGCAGCCCACGCGATCCAGGCGCGCTTCTTTCAGGAAGTCGAGCAGCATCTCGAAGTCTTCTTCGGTTTCACCCGGGAAGCCGACGATAAAGGTCGAGCGCAGGGTCAGATCCGGGCAGATTTCACGCCACTGCTTGATGCGCTGCAGCTGACGATCCGCAGAACCAGGGCGCTTCATCAGCTTCAGAATACGCGGGCTGGCGTGCTGCAGCGGGATGTCGAGGTACGGCAGAATCTTGCCTTCCGCCATCAGCGGGATCACATCGTCAACGTGTGGATACGGGTAAACGTAGTGCAGGCGAGTCCAGACGCCCAGCTTAGCCAACTGTTCACACAGGCTAACCATGCTGGTTTTGACCGGAGCGCCGTTCCAGAACCCGGTGCGGTGCTTAACGTCCACGCCGTAAGCGGAAGTATCCTGGGAGATCACCAGCAGCTCTTTCACGCCTGCTTCAACCAAACGTTTTGCCTCTGCCAGCACGTCGCCGATTGGGCGGCTGTCCAGATCGCCACGCATGGACGGAATAATGCAGAAGGTGCAGCGATGGTTGCAGCCTTCGGAAATTTTCAGATACGCGTAGTGACGCGGCGTCAGCTTCACGCCCTGTTCCGGCACCAGGCTCAGGAACGGGTTGTGCTGCGGTTTGGGCACGTAATGGTGAACGTGCTGCAGAACCTGCTCGTAGCTGTGTGGGCCGGTGATTTCCAGTACCTTCGGATGCACTTCGCGGATCTGATCTTCTTTTGCACCCAGGCAACCGGTGACAATCACCTTACCGTTTTCATTCAGCGCTTCGCCGATGGCCTCCAGCGATTCCTGGACGGCGCTGTCGATGAAGCCGCAGGTGTTGACGATGACCATGTCGGCGTCGTCATAGCTTGGCACCACGTCATAGCCTTCGGTGCGCAGTTCAGTCAGGATGCGTTCGGAGTCCACGAGGTTTTTCGGGCAGCCGAGGGAGACAAACCCGATACGGGGTTGTTGGGTCACATTGCTCATAGCTTAAAAAGTGTTCAATTATTAGAAAGATTAGGGCAGGGATTCTACAGAGGTTGGGCGGGAATTTGTACTGGAGAATTGCAGTTTGCGTTAGACGTGATTTATTCCGCTTCGGTTTACCCACCGCATACCCCGGCTTGCCCGATAAATAGCATCAAATGCGAAAGATATTCGGTGCGAATCTCCACCCCTTGACCATACTTACTCTGTGGGTTAATGGGTAACCCACGAGGAGGATGCGCTATGTCCGGACGTACGCTCAAACACGACCTGCTGCAAAAGCTGCAGGTCGCGAAGGGGGAGATCGCCACCTACCTGGCGTTGAGAAAGGCCAAAGGGTACATGTCTGTCAGCGAAAGCGAACAGCTGCGGACCCGCTTGCTGGATGTCTGCCACCGGAGCCGCGATGCTGCCTTTGTGCTGCAGGCGAGCCTGGCCGACGATGAAAAAGATGATTTTCGCCATGCCGTTGAGGCGTGTTCATCCGCCGCACTTTGCCTGATGGGCGGGCGTAAAGACTGCCCGCAATACATCGCGGTTGATGCGGCAAAGCTTGAAACCAGCCTGATGCAGCTCACCCGTAGCCTGAATGCACTGGCAGAACGCGGAAAGGCCATTGAAGCCTGACCCGAGCGCGGGGAGTCTGCCAGGCTCCCCGTTCTTAATGTTATGTAAAACCGGGCAGTCGATTATCTCCGGCGGCTACCCTTAAGGAATAGCCAAAACCAGGAGATTGCCATGCCGCCGTTCCCGTCCCGCACGCTTATTGCCGCCGCGCTACTTTTCTCTGCCTCTTATGCCCTGGCTGCCAAAACCAACGTTGAAGTCCTGCAAACCAACCTGCCCCACCCGTGGGCGCTGGACTTTTTACCGGATAACCAGGGCATGTTGATTACCCTGCGTGGCGGGGAGCTACATCTGTGGCAGCAGGGCAAGGGACTGTCCGCGCCGATCGGCGGCGTACCCGTTGTCTGGGCCCACGGACAGGGCGGTTTGCTGGATGTTGTGCTGGCCCCGGACTTTGCCAGTAGCCGCCGCGTGTGGCTTAGCTTTGCCGAAGGCGGCAGCGACAATAAAGCCGGTACTGCCGTCGGGTATGGAACGTTAAGCCGGGATCTGAAGCGGCTGGAAAACTTTAAGGTTGTGTTCCGCCAGACGCCAAAACTCTCCACCGGCAACCATTTCGGCGGACGCATGGCGTTTGACGGGCAAGGCCATGTGTTTATCGCGCTGGGGGAAAACAACGAGCGCGCTACGGCTCAGGATCTCGATAAGCTGCAGGGTAAAGTGGTGCGGCTTAATGCCGATGGTTCCGTCCCGCAGGATAACCCGTTTATAGGCAAACCAGGCGTCCGGCCTGAAATTTGGTCTTACGGGCACCGTAACCCGCAGGGATTAGCCATTAATCCGGCCAACGGGGAGCTGTGGCTAAACGAGCACGGGCCGAAAGGTGGCGATGAAATCAATATCCCGGCAGCCGGGAAAAACTACGGCTGGCCGCTGGCGACCTGGGGCATTAATTACAGCGGGCTTAAGATCCCCGAAGCCAAAGGAGGGGAAGTTGAAGGCACCGAGCAGCCGATTCATTACTGGAAAGTCTCTCCTGCCATAAGCGGCATGGCGTTTTATTCGACTGACACCTTCCCGCAGTGGAAAGGCAAGTTGTTTATCGGCGCACTCAAAGAAAAGAATCTGATTGAGCTAACGCTGGACGGCGACAAGGTGACGGCCGAACAGCGGCTGCTGGGGGATCGTAAAAAGCGTATTCGCGATGTGCGCGTCGGCCCGGACGGCTATCTGTATGTCCTGACCGACGAATCTGACGGCGAGCTGCTAAAAATCAGCCCGGCCGAAGGCTAAATCAGGTCAGCGGGATCATCACAATTTTCTTGAACGCCGGGCGCTGGGTCAGTTGCTGATACCAGCGTTGAAGATTTGGCACCGCATCCCACGGAATATCAAGGTTGAGCAGGCTGTAGATTTGCGGGCCAAAGGCGAGGTCGCCCAGGCCAAAGGCTTCGCCACCCAGCCAGGGCTGTTTAGCCAGTTCCGCATCTGCAATCGCAAACAGCTTGTTGCAGGCCACAATGCTTTGCTCAATCAGCTTCCGATCGCGCGCTTCCGGCGGGGTTCTGACCAGGCTGGCGTACACCCCACGGTAGGGGCCAGCGACCGCCGTAGCGGACCAGTCCATCCATTTTTCACCTTTGGCACGTTCCGCCGGGGCATTTACCCACAGCGAATCGCGACCATATTCAGCCGCCAGGTAGCGCACGATGGTGTTGGATTCCCACAGCGTCAGCCCGTGTGCGTCGTCGTGAATGCACGGCACCAGGCCATTCGGGTTCATCGCCAGGTATTCAGCGTCGTGCGTCAGGCCAAATTTCCCGCCCGCGGGCACGGAGCGGTACGGCAGTTGCAGCTCTTCCAGACACCACAGCACTTTCTTCACATTGGTGGAGTTATCTCTGCCCCAAACGGTAATCATGGTGGTTCCTTTTTTTGCAGGTGGACATCGAGTATGCCCGGCTCCGCTCACGAAAACACCACTGTTTCTCAACCGAAGCTAAAAAAAATGGCGTGACGGCGGCAACTCGCGCAGATATCGAATAAACTTAAAAAACTTTACCAACTCTATGTTTCTTTAAGTGGATTCGTGCGTTATTACTCACACCCTGACTTTTGGGTGGCGGTGCGCACCGTGAATTTTTTAAGAATGGATACTCAGGTGGTTTTATGACGATCTTGCAAATGCCTGCAACACTACGTGGTTTAGTCGCAGGGACAACCCTGCTGCTGATGGCGGCTCCTGCGCTAAGCGCTGAGCAGACCGCAGATGCGCCCCAGGTCGATGGCAGAGCCTGGATTTTGATGGATTACGCCAGCGGGAAGGTACTGGCGGAAGGAAATGCCGACGAAAAGCTCGATCCGGCAAGTCTGACCAAGCTGATGACCAGCTACGTGGTAGGGCAGGCGCTGAAAGCAGGCAAGATTCACCTGACGGATATGGTGACTATCGGGAAAGATGCCTGGGCCACCGGTAACCCGGTGCTGCGCGGCTCTTCGCTGATGTTCCTGAAACCCGGCGATAAAGTCTCGGTGGAAGATCTGAACAAAGGCGTCATTATTCAGTCCGGGAACGACGCCAGCATTGCGATTGCCGACTATGTGGCGGGCAGCCAGGACTCGTTTGTCAGCCTGATGAACAACTACGCGCAGAAGCTCAAGCTCACCAACACCACCTTTAAAACTGTTCACGGCCTGGATGCTCCGGGGCAGTACAGCACCGCGCGCGACATGGCGCTGCTGGGCCAGGCGCTGATCCACGACGTGCCGGACGAGTACGCGGTACACAAAGAGAAAGAGTTCACCTTTAACAATATCAAGCAGCCGAACCGCAACCGCCTGCTGTGGAGCTCCAACCTGAACGTTGACGGCATGAAAACCGGCACCACGGTGGGCGCGGGCTATAATCTTGTCGCGTCGGCAACCTCCGGCGATATGCGCCTGATTTCCGTGGTGCTGGGGACAAAAACTGACCGCATTCGCTTCAACGAGAGCGAAAAGCTGCTGACCTGGGGTTTCCGCTTCTTCGAAACCGTAACGCCAATCAAACCTGACGCGACTTTTGTGACCCAGCGTGTCTGGTTTGGCGATAAGAGCGAAGTCAATCTGGGGGCAGGCGAGGGCGGCTCGGTGACTATTCCCCGTGGCCAGCTGAAAAACCTGAAAGCCAGCTTTACCCTGAATGAACCTCAGCTAACCGCGCCGCTGAAGAAAGGCCAGGCCGTCGGTACCATCGACTTCCTGCTGAACGGCAAATCCATTGAGCAGCGCCCGCTGCTGGTGATGGAGCCGGTTGAAGAGGGCGGCTTCTTCAGCCGCATGTGGGACTTTGTGCTGATGAAGCTCCACGGCTGGTTCGGGAACTGGTTCTCTTAAGCGCCTACCACGTTAGCGTCAGGTTTTCCGCCGCGGCATAGTCTATAAACTCCGCGGCGGGAGGCCGGTTGGTAATAATCGTATCAAACGCCGTCAGCGGCCCCATGCAGGCGGCGCGAACCTTGCCAAACTTGGTGTCATCCACCACCAGAATATTACGCTGGGCCATGCTCAGCGCCCAATGCTTCACCGCCAGCTCATTCAAATTAAAGCAGGTTGCGCCGTAGCGCAGGTGGACGCCGGCCGCGGATAAAAAGGCGATATCCGGGCAGATATTCCCCAGGCACTCCTGGAAGTTAATCGGATTGAAAATCGCATTGCTGGCGTGAAACTCGCCGCCGCTTAAAATCACCCGGCAGTTCGGCTTCTCCTGCAGCGCCAGAAAAGTGTTGAGGGAATAGCACAGGCCAGTGAAAGGCAGATCGTCGTCAAGGGCGTCAATAATGTAAGGCGTGGTGGTGCCGCAGTCGAAGAACACGGTCTGGCGCGGGCGAACACGCTGCGCGGCGAGCCTGGCGGCGTGGCGTTTCTCTTCAACCTGGCGCGTTTTTTCATCGCTAAGCAGATAGTAGCTGGCCCCGGCGCTGCGAGGCTCCAGCACCACGTATCCCCCCAGCAGAACAACCTGACCCGGTTCGCTGTTAATGTCGCGGCGGATGGTCATTTCGGAGACGCCCAACAGCTGAGCGGCTTCTTTGAGATGAATTTTATCGCTGCGCTTCAGCGCCTGTAGCAGGCGGTTAATGCGCTCTTCACGGCGGGTTTCCATAGCGGCCTCTGAACATTAAAAAGCCCCGCTAAGGCAGGGCTTTAGTTAATACATATTACCTGTGGCGCACAGCTTAGTCACGCACCCAGCCTTTACGGATGGGGAGCGCGAAACAGTAGCGGTAAATCTGATGCAGGCGCTGGTGGATTTGCGGCCCGCGCAGGTTCCAGACAATCTGCGACAGCAGACAGGCGCTCATGCCGACCAGCAGGCCGCCGAGCATATCCAGCGGCCAGTGCACGCCGAGATAGACGCGGGACCAGGCAATCGCGCAGCCGATCGCAAACAGCATCACGCCCGACCAGATGCGATGCCAGCACAAAAATGCCAGGGCGAAGGTGAAGATTACCGTGCCGTGGTCGCTCGGGAAAGAATCATCCGGCGCATGATGCAGGAAGTTGTAGCCCAGTCCGACCACAAAAGGGCGAGGATGCGGGAACACATGACCGATGATCCACGACAGCGCCACGCTAATCACCAGCGCCATGCCTGTTTTGATCACCACCTGGCGCTGGGCCGGCATTTGCTTACGCTGGCCCCACAGCCAGAGCGCGACGATCAGCAGCGGGACGATGCTGATCAGATCCCGGGCGAAGAAGATCGCCAGTTTTATCATCCACTCCGGTGATGACGGGGTGGCATTTATGAGCAAAAACAGATTCTGGTTGAGCGTTTCCATTATGACTTGTCCTGTGCTTTAACTGACCAGGTGGATATCGCGCCGTAAAGCACCACCTGGGTTAACCATACCCACCAACCTGCCCACAGGTTGTGGCTGAAAAAGTGCGCGCCGCGCATCACCTGGCCGTACCCCATTCCCAGGCCGAGAAAAACGCCAAGGCCGAGGAAAAACCACGCCAGACGCGGGCGTTCACGGTAAAACAAAAAAAACAGCGCCATAACGCCAAAGCCGCTGGAAGCATGGCCGCCGGGAAAACATCTTCCTGGCCCGCTGTCTGCCGGAGCGGGGCTGAAAAGCGGGTACGAGGCGGCATTCCCGCCGTACTCCACCAGGCTCCACGGGCAGGAGTGGTGGCTAAACCCTTTCAGGACGCCGACCGTTAATGCCCCAAGCCCGATGAGCAACGCCACTACGACCAGCCGTGGCTGACGACGCCAGAGTCCCCATAGCAGCGCGATAACCCCGCCTGCAATCACCAGGTCCTTTAACAGGCGGTGGTTGAGCAAATCCAGCCGCCGATCGTTTTGCAGCGGAAAACTGTGGCTGGCGGCATCAAACCAGAACCCGGTCAGCCAGCGATCCAGCTCTTCATTCCGGGAAAGCCAGCTAAAAACGGCAGCCAGTATTATCAGGATGCAAAGCTGGAAAAGATAGAAGCGGGACGATAGTCGGTAAAGCAGTTTTGTCTTATTTACCGTTGGTTTAGGAAAACATTTCATCTTGTAGTTGGCGAAGACCGTACTGACCTTAAATGCATGGCAGCAGAATATTCATCACAGATTAAGAAATCCTTAATAGAATTGAGGTATGATGTGCGCGGCTTTACACCCCGTGCTATTTGTCAGCCGCTGACTACCGCTGGTACGGGCAATTGAATACACTCTGCGCGTTTCTTTATCTTCTGAGTTCCTAATGCAACATAATACGATAGCTAACAAAACGTTAGGCCGTCAGGCGCTGCTGTTCCCGCTCTGCCTGGTGCTCTACGAATTCTCAACTTACATCGGCAATGACATGATCCAGCCGGGCATGCTGGCCGTGGTGGATCAGTTCCAGGCGGGCGTGGAATGGGTGCCGACCTCAATGACGGCTTACCTGGCGGGCGGGATGTTCCTGCAGTGGCTGCTCGGGCCGCTGTCTGACCGTATTGGCCGCCGCCCGGTGATGCTGACCGGCGTAGTCTGGTTTATTGTCACCTGCCTTGCAACGCTGCTGGCCCAGGATATTCAGCAGTTCACCTTCCTGCGTTTCCTGCAGGGCGTCAGCCTGTGCTTTATTGGCGCGGTGGGCTACGCCGCTATTCAGGAATCGTTCGAAGAGTCGGTTTGCATCAAGATAACCGCGCTGATGGCTAACGTGGCGCTCATCGCGCCGCTGCTTGGGCCGCTGGTCGGCGCGGCGTGGATCCACGTCGCTCCGTGGGAAACGATGTTCGTGCTGTTTGCGCTGCTGGCCGCTATCTCTTTCTTTGGGCTGCACAAGGCGATGCCGGAAACCGCGACGCGTCTTGGCGAAAAGCTTTCGCTGAAAGAACTTGGGCATGACTACAAGCTGGTGCTGAAAAACCTGCGTTTTGTCTCGGGTGCGCTGGCTACGGGCTTTGTAAGCCTGCCGCTGCTGGCGTGGATTGCCCAGTCGCCGGTGATCATCATCAGCGGGGAGAATCTCAGCACTTATGAATACGGTCTGCTGCAGGTACCCATCTTTGGCGCGCTGATCCTCGGTAACCTGGTTCTGGCCAAACTGACGTCCCGGCGCAGCGTGCGCAGCCTGATCATCATGGGCGGCTGGTGGATTGTGCCGGGCCTGATTGTGGCGGCAGTGGCTACGGTGGTTTCTTCTCATGCTTATTTGTGGATGACCGCTGGCCTGAGTCTGTACGCCTTTGGCATCGGCCTGGCGAATGCGGGCCTGGTGCGCCTGACGTTGTTTGCCAGCGAGATGAGTAAAGGCACGGTGTCAGCGGCGATGGGCATGCTGCAAATGCTGATCTTTACCGTCGGTATTGAGCTGAGCAAGCACGCCTACCAGTTCGGCGGCAACGGTCTGTTCAGCCTGTTTAACCTTCTTGGCGGGGTGGTTTGGCTTGGCCTGATGGTGTTGTTCCTGAAGGATAAAACTGTTGGGCAGGCAAGAGACGCCTAATAAGAAAAAACCCCGGATTTCCGGGGTTTTTTCTCGGTTACTTAACCGCCATGCCGGGCTGAGCACCGCTGTCCGGGCTCAGCAGGAAGATATCTTTCCCGCCAAGACCTGCAGCCATCACCATCCCCTCAGACACGCCAAAGCGCATCTTACGTGGAGCGAGGTTGGCCACCATCACGGTCAGGCGACCTTCCAGCTTAGACGGATCCGGGTAAGCGGGACGAATGCCGGAGAAGACGTTGCGTTTTTCGCCGCCGAGATCCAGCGTCAGGCGCAGCAGCTTGTCGGAGCCGTCCACGAATTCTGCTTTCTCAATCAGCGCAATACGCATATCCACTTTCGCGAAGTCATCAAAGGTGATGGTCTCCTGAATCGGATCGTCAGCCAGCGGGCCGGTTACCGGCGCCGCATTCAGCGCTTTCACTTCTTCTTTAGACGCTTCCACCAGGGCTTCCACCTGTTTGGTTTCGATGCGGTTATACAGCGCCTTGAAGCTGTTTACCTTGTGGTTCAGCAGCGGCGTAGCGATGCTGTCCCAGCTCAGTTCAGCATTCAGGAAGGCTTCTGTACGCTCGGTGAGCGACGGCAGAACCGGCTTCAGGTAGGTCATTAGCACACGGAACAGGTTGATGCCCATGGAGCAAATGGCCTGCAGATCGGCATCGCGACCTTCCTGCTTAGCCACCACCCACGGAGCCTGCTCGTCCACGTAGCGGTTAGCAATGTCCGCCAGCGCCATGATTTCGCGAATAGCACGGCCGAATTCGCGGCTGTCCCACGCTTCGCCGATGCTTTCTGCCGCGTCGGTGAAGGTTTGATACAGCTCTGCATCGGCAATCTCTGCGGCCAGCACGCCGTCAAAACGCTTGGCGATAAAGCCGGCGTTACGGGACGCCAGGTTAACCACTTTGTTGACGATGTCGCTGTTCACGCGCTGCACGAAGTCTTCCAGGTTCAGGTCGATATCGTCGATGCGGGAAGAGAGCTTCGCGGTGTAGTAGTAGCGCAGGCTGTCGGCGTCAAAGTGGTTCAGCCAGGTGCTGGCTTTGATAAAGGTGCCGCGAGACTTGGACATCTTCGCGCCGTTAACCGTCACATAGCCGTGAACAAACAGGTTAGTTGGCTTGCGGAAGTTGCTGCCTTCGAGCATGGCCGGCCAGAACAGGCTGTGGAAGTACACGATGTCTTTGCCGATGAAATGATACAGCTCGGTCGTAGAATCTTTCTTCCAGTATTCGTCGAAGCTGGTGGTGTCGCCGCGCTTGTCGCACAGGTTCTTAAAGGAGCCCATGTAGCCGATTGGCGCATCCAGCCAGACGTAGAAATATTTGCCCGGTGCGTTCGGAATTTCGAAGCCGAAGTATGGTGCATCGCGGGAGATGTCCCACTGCTGCAGGCCAGATTCGAACCACTCCTGCATCTTGTTCGCCACCTGCTCCTGCAGCGCGCCGCTGCGGGTCCACGCCTGCAGCATTTCGCTGAAGGAGGGCAGGTCGAAGAAGAAGTGCTCGGAATCACGCATTTCAGGCGTCGCGCCGGACACCACGGATTTTGGATCGATAAGCTCAGTTGGGCTGTAGGTGGAGCCGCACACTTCGCAGTTATCGCCGTACTGATCCGGGGCTTTACATTTCGGGCAGGTGCCTTTGACAAAACGGTCCGGCAGGAACATGCCTTTTTCCGGATCGTAGAGCTGAGAGATAGTGCGGTTTTTAATAAAACCGTTCTCTTTCAGGCGGCCATAAATCAGCTCCGACAGCTCGCGGTTTTCGTCGCTGTGGGTGGAATGATAGTTATCATAGCTGATGTTAAAGCCTGCAAAATCAGTCTGATGCTCCTGACTCATTTCGGCAATCATCTGCTCTGGGGTGGTACCCAGCTGCTGCGCTTTCAGCATGATAGGCGTGCCGTGGGCGTCGTCTGCGCAGATGAAGTTAACCTCGTTGCCGCGCATTCGTTGGTAACGGACCCAGACATCAGCCTGAATATGCTCCAGCATGTGACCGAGGTGGATTGAGCCGTTTGCGTACGGCAGGGCGCACGTTACCAATATTTTCTTCGCGGGTTGAGTCATAGTGGGAATTGCATCTTCTGATTTTAAAAAAGGGGACTTGATATTACCGGATTGGCAATTGTTTAGTAACCCCAAAGCCCGCAATAACCGTATATGAATCGGTGGTGTGGTTTCTGGTATGCTTAGCGGATTGCAATGTCCGATAAAAACATAAGGAGTCGGGATGAATTCGCAATCCCCGTCCAGCAAGTCCCCGGAACAGCTACGCGCGATGGTTGCCGGGACCCTGGCTAATTTTCAGCACCCTACCTTGAAACACAACCTCACCGCGCTGAAAGCGCTGCACCATGTCGCCATGCTTGACGACACGCTGCACGTTGAGCTGCAGATGCCGTTCGCCTGGCAAAGCGGATTTGACGCCCTGAAAGAGACCTGCAGTTCAGACCTGCTGCGGATCACCGGCGCGAAAGCAGTAGACTGGAAGCTAGGCCATCACATCGCCACGCTGAAGCGAGTGAAAAACCAGCCTGGCATTAACGGCGTTAAAAATATTATTGCCGTCAGCTCCGGCAAAGGCGGGGTGGGGAAATCAACCACCGCGGTAAACATGGCGCTGGCGCTGGCGGCCGAAGGGGCCAAAGTCGGCATTCTGGATGCCGATATTTACGGCCCGTCGATCCCAACCATGCTGGGTGCCGAACACGAGCGCCCAACGTCCCCGGACGGCAAGCACATGGCGCCGATCGTGGCGCACGGCCTGGCAACTAACTCGATCGGTTACCTCGTCACCGACGAAAACGCCATGGTGTGGCGCGGCCCGATGGCCAGCAAAGCGCTGATGCAAATGCTGCAGGAAACCCTGTGGCCGGATCTGGACTACCTGGTGATCGATATGCCGCCGGGCACCGGTGACATTCAGCTGACGCTGGCGCAAAACATTCCGGTTACCGGGGCGATGGTCGTGACCACGCCGCAGGACATCGCGCTGATTGACGCCCGTAAAGGGATCGTGATGTTCGAGAAAGTTGAGGTGCCGGTGGTAGGTATTGTCGAGAATATGAGTATTCATATCTGCAGCAACTGCGGTCACCAGGAGCCGATTTTCGGCACCGGCGGCGCGGAGAAGCTGGCGCAGCAGTATCACACCACGCTGCTGGGGCAGTTGCCGCTGCACATTACCCTGCGTGAAGACCTCGACGCCGGTAAGCCGACGGTCATTAATCGCCCGGAAAGCGACATCACTACGCTGTACCGCGACCTGGCGGGGCGCGTGGCGGCTCAGCTCTACTGGAACGGAGACGTAATCCCTAGCGAGATCGCCTTCAGAGCGGTGTAAAACGAGACGCCTCTCCCGTCATGGAGAGGCGTTTTTGTTTGCAAAAGTGAAACACCACGTTGTTGTGATTGAGGTTTGCAGGCGATGATAAGAATACTGGGTAAACGCTCATCAATTAACGTACGCAAAGTGCTGTGGACCTGCGAAGAGTCGGGGCTGGAATACCAGCAGGAAGATTATGGGAGCGGGTTCCGGTCGATTCAGTCTGCGGATTTCCTTGCCCTCAATCCCAATAGGCTGGTGCCGGTACTGCTGGATGACGATTTTGTACTGTGGGAGTCGAACAGCATCTGCCGTTATCTGGCGCGCAAAGCGGGGCGGGAAGATCTGCTACCTTCCACACCGCAAGGGGCGGCGGACGTCGAGCGCTGGATGGACTGGCAGGCAACTGAGTTTAACACGGCCTGGCGCTATGCGTTCATGGCTCTGGTACGTAAGGATCCACGTTTTCAGGATGCGAATCAGATTCAGGAAAGCATTTCTGCCTGGACAGGTTGTGTGCAAATTCTCGATGAGCAACTTCAGAAAACCGGAGCATGGGTAACCGGCAGCCAGTTTACCCTCGCGGATATTGTCCTTGGCCTGTCGGTTAATCGCTGGAAGATGACGCCGTTCGCTCATCCTCAGATGGCGGAAATTGAGCGCTGGTATACCGCACTGAACCAGCGCCCGGCCTTTCGGCGTCATGGTAACAATGGCGTAGCGTAAGCAAAATTAGCCACGCTACCCTTTTCCTTTATTCTCTATTCAGTTACTGCCGGTGGGAGGACTACCTCAACACAAAATGCATCAAATAGTATTCACCGTCCGGCCCCTCTCCCGGAGCCTCAATATGCCAGCCGTTACGCCGATAAAACTCAATCGCGTGTTCATTTCTCGCCAGGCACTTTAGCGAACCCGTTGCGGTAAATTCACTCTGCACTTTCTTCAGCAGCGCCTTTCCCGCGCCCGTTCCCTGATGTTCCGGGCTGACGAACAGGTTATGCAGGAAGTTATCCTGCACCCAGACGGAAGCGAAGCCGATGCGGTGGCCGTTATCTTCGGCTACCCAGATGCGTTCATCCTGAGTGGCGCTGTCAAAGTCTTCGAGCTGCCAGGCGCTGCCGTCGAGCCAGGGCCAGGCTTTGCGGCGGGCGTGAAGGTAAAGGGTGCGTAAGAAGGGACGATCGGATTCTTGCCAAAGTCGTAGGATCAAATGATTGCCTTTTAGGATGAAAGTTAGCCCATTGAGTCTACCCTTAAGCCTGAAGAGTGCCAATTCACCGCCGGTAAATTTAGCTCCGGCGGACAAATCCGCGCGGTTTTTGTTACAACGCGTTCGCTTCTCTATATACTGCCCGCTTTTGAGCCCTGAGATTGCCCCATGTTGAATAATGACGTACTGCTTAGCGTTCGCTACATGCTGAACCTGAATAACGATGGAATCGTTAAGATCCTTGCCCTGACCGGCACCGACGTCCCTGCGGAACAGATTGCTCCGTGGTTAAAGAAAGAAGACGAAGAAGGCTTTAAAGCCTGCCCGGATCTGATCATGGCGAACTTTCTTAACGGTTTGATCTACTTCAAACGCGGCAAAGACGAAAGCAAGCCGGAGCCGAAGCTTGAGCGTCGGATGACCAACAACATTATTCTGAAAAAGCTGCGTATCGCCTTTGAGCTGAAGTCTGACGACGTGCTGGAGATCCTGACCGCCCAGCAGTTCCGCATTTCTATGCCGGAAATTACCGCCATGATGCGTAACCCGGATCATAAAAACTACCGCGAGTGCGGCGATCAGTTCCTGCGCTACTTCCTGCGTGGTCTGACTCAGCGCCTGAAGCCTGCGAAAGCGGAATAAGACGTTGGGCGGGTGAGCGCCTCTCACCCGCTTCATAACTAGTTGTTGTTTCTTCTACCCGATAAAAATCAGTACAGCGTGGCCTCCCGCATCATCTCGATAAGCCGGCGTAGGCCGGGATGGAGCTGCCTGCGGCTGGGGTAATACATCACCATCGGTTCATCTTCACACACCCACTCCGGAATAACCTGCACCAGCTGCCCGCTCTCCAGCAGCGGCCGCACTCGCACATCCAGGCAATACGCCAGCCCGAAGCCGTTCAGGGCGGTATCAATGATCATTTCGCTTTCATTGAGGATCAGCGAGCCGGGTACATCCAGCGCCAGCGCCTCTTTGCCCCGGTTAAGCTCCCATTTATACAGCGTGCCGTTGCCGAGCCGCATCCGGATGCACTGGTGCTGAAAGAGATCGTCCGGGTGGTTCAGTGGGAGGTGCGCGGTAGAGGTTAAATACTGCGGCGAGGCCACCACAATCCACCTAAGCTTGCGCGTCACGGGCATCGCAATCATGTCTTTAGGGACGCTCTCCCCGTAGCGAATCCCGGCGTCGTAGCCGCTGCCGATAATATCAACCAGCGTGTTATCGACGGTAATCTCCATCTGCAGCCGGGGGTACATCGCCATAAATTTTGCCAGTACGGGCGCAAACAGCAGCTGGGCGGCGTCTCGCGGGATATTGATCCGCAGCCGTCCGACCGGGGATTCGCGGTAATGATCCAGCTCATCAAGCGCCATACGGATATGGGAAAACCCCGTTTCCAGATGCCCAAGCAGCGCTTCACCGGCGTCGGTAGGCACAACGGAGCGGCTGGTGCGGTTGAGCAGGCGCACCCCAAGTCGCTCCTCCAGACCGCGCATCGTGTGGCTTAGCGCAGAGGTAGACACGCCCAGCTCAGAGGCAGCGAGGCGGAAGCTTTTCCGGCGGCAGATGGTCAAAAAAACGTTGAGATCGGCGAGTTCACCACGGACCGGAACCGGCATAAAAGGGGCCTCTGTCATCAAGGGTTCGTTGAAATTAATTCAACTTAACATGAGTTACAATTGGTTCACAGAACAGACAGGGGTAAATCATGGCAATCGAAACAATTCACATCGCGGGCATCGCTGAGCCCGTCAGCCGTATCGGCCTGGGCACGTGGGCCATTGGCGGCAGCATGTGGGGCGGCAGCCACGACGGGCAGTCGATAGCGACGCTGCACGAGGCGCTGGAGCGCGGCATCAACCTTATTGATACCGCGCCGGTGTACGGCTTTGGGCATTCCGAAGAGGTAGTGGGCAAAGCGCTGGTGGGCCGACGGGACAAGGCGATTATTGCCACCAAAGTGGCGCTGGACTGGGACGACGCCGGGCGGGTGACGCGTAATTCCACGCCGCAGCGCATTCGTCAGGAAATTGAAGACTCGCTTCGCCGCCTGCAAACGGATTATATCGACCTGTACCAGGTACACTGGCCGGACGATTTAGTGGCGATAGACGAAACCGCGCGCGTGCTGGAAACGCTGCATCAGCAGGGGAAATTCCGCGCCCTCGGCGTCAGCAACTATTCCCCAGCGCAGATGGACAGATTCCGCAGCGCCGCGCCGCTGGCAACCATGCAGCCACCGCTCAACCTGTTTGAACGCGGCGCGACAGAAACGGACCTTCTGCCCTATGCGAAATACCATCAGATGGTGGTGCTGGCCTACGGCGCGATTTGCCGGGGCTTGCTGTCCGGCCGCATGACGCCGGAAACCGCGTTTGGCGAAGGCGACCTGCGCAGCTTTGATCCGAAATTCCAGCCGCCGCGCTTTGCGCAGTATCTGGCCGCAGTCGAAGCATTGAAAGCGTTTGCTGCAGAGCGCTACGGCAAGAGCGTGATGGCCCTGGCACTGCGCTGGGTGCTGGATGCCGGCCCAACCATTGCGCTGTGGGGCGCTCGTCGTCCTGAACAGCTCAACGGGGTGGAAGACGTGTCCGGCTGGACGTTGACCGCCGAAGACAAATGCGATATTGATCACATTTTATCCAGGTATATTAGCACCCCGCTGGGGGCCGAATTTATGGCACCTCCGCACCGGAAAACATCGCTTTAGTTCTCTCCCGCGTCCCGCTGAATCGCGCCGGGGCGTATTTTGTTGTTCACCTGCACAAGTCAAAAAAACTATGTCATCACTGAATGAACAAACCCTGGAACAGGGGGCCGAGACGGTTTCCCTGTCGCGAGCGGGGCTGCTAAAAGCGCTGTTCGCGCTCGGCATGGGCGGCTTCGCCATCGGTACCGGCGAATTCGTCATCATGGGACTGCTACCCGATGCCGCAAACGGACTGCACGTTTCTATTCCTTCTGCAGGCCACCTGATCAGCATTTATGCGCTGGGCGTGGTGGTTGGCGCTCCGCTGCTGGCGGTGCTGGGTGCCCGCATGGCGAGGCGTGACTTTCTGATTGCCCTGATGGCGATGTTTGCCGTTGGCAACCTGTTGAGCGCTTTTGCACCAGGCTATTACTCCATGATGCTGGCGCGCTTCCTGGCCGGTTTCCCGCACGGCACGTTCTTTGGCGTCGCGGCTTTGCTGGCGGCAAGCCTTGTGGAGCGTTCGAAGCGGGCGCAGGCGGTGTCGATGGTGCTGCTCGGCCTGACGATAGCCAACTTACTGGGCGTGCCCGCCGTGGCGGCCATTGGGCAGCTATTCGGCTGGCGCAGCGCGTTTGCTATCGTGGGCGGGCTTGCCGTGCTGACGCTGATTCTGGTGTGGATCTGGGTACCGTGGCATGCCGGGGATAAAGACGCCAGCCCTCTGCGTGAGCTGACCGCATTGACCCGCAAGCAGGTGCTGCTGACGCTGGCTATCGGCGCGATTGGCAGCGGCGGAATGTTCTCCGTCTTCAGCTACGTTAAGCCAACGATGCTGGAGCTGGCGCACCAGTCGGTAGGCATGATCCCGGTGATCCTGTCGATGTTCGGCCTGGGCATGATTGTCGGCAATATCGTCGGCGGCCGTCTGGCGGATCGCGGGCTGGAGAAAACCATTCGCCTGCTGCTGATTTGGGCGATTCTGGTGCTCAGCGCTTACGTTTACACCTCGCACTATCCGTGGCTGGGCGCGGTCACCGTGATGCTGGTGGGCACAATGGTGTCGCTTTCTTCGGTGCTGCAAATTCGCCTGATGGACGTGGCCGGTGACGCGCAAACTATGGCGGCGGCGATGAACCACTCGGCGTTCAACATTGCTAACGCGTTAGGCGCCTGGCTTGGTGGGGTGACCATTTCCGCAGGCTTTGGCTGGGAGTCCACCGGCTGGGTCGGGGCAATTCTGGCGGTCTTTGGCCTGCTGATCCACACCTGGGCGGTTATTGACGCCAAAAAACATCCGCCGTTAGCACATTGAGGTTTTCATCATGACAGTCAGTTTAGTGCTTGCAGAAGCGCTGATCGCCGGCGTCAAAACGGCGGTGGAGGCCCACCGCTTTCCTCCGGTTTCCGTGGTGGTGTTGGACAGCGGCGGCCACCTGACGGCCTTTGCCCGCATGGACGGGACATTCCTGGCCACCATTGATATCGCCATTCGCAAAGCGCGTACGGCGGTGCTGTTCCAGGCCAATAGCGAAGATGTCGGCGCTAATTTGCACCCGAACGGCCCGGCGTATTCGCTGGAGAACAGCAACGGTGGGCTGGTGGGCATTGACGGCGGTATCCCGCTGCGCAACGCGGAGGGCGCGGTTATTGGCGCGATTGGCGTGTCGGGGGCCACGAAAGAGCAGGATGGGCAAATTGCTGCTTTTGCCGTAGAAGCGGTGTTTGGTAGCCGAGCTTAATGACAGAAAAGGAGCGAATTTCGCTCCTTTTTTTACCTTATTTTGGCTGAAAATACGGTCCTTTCGTCACAGAATCGCGCACGATCATCTCAGAACTGTACAAGTTATCCCGTGAGAAATAGCCGCCGTCCAGCATCGCCGTCAGGCGGTTAATCACTTCATGGATCATCTCGCTCACCGGCTCTTTCACGCTCGACAGCGGCGGGGTGAGAAAAGCCCCGGTCGGGACATTATCAAAGCCAATAACCGACACATCGCGCGGCACCGACAGTCCCGACTGGCCGAGCCTGCTGATAGCGCCGATAGCCATGTCATCGTTGCTGGCGACCAGGGCGCTAAAATCTAGTTTCGCTGAGAGCAGCGTTTCTACCGCCGCCGACCCGCTGGCAGGCGTCCATTTTCCGGTGGCGATAAGCTCGTCCCGGACCGGCAGCCCGGCCTGCTCCAGCGCTTCGCGGTAGCCAGACAGACGCTCTCTCGCCGTGGGGGAGTCGAGGACGCCGGTGATAAAGGCGATATCCCGATGGCCCTGGTCAATCAGGTAGCGCGTGGCCTTGAAGCTGGAGCCTTTGTGATCGCAGCAAATGCAGTGGCTCTGGTGTTTACGCAGCTTGCGGTTCATCACCATGATCGGCTGCTTATGCTGCTCAATCAGCGCATCCATCTCATCCACGCTTAAAAAACGCGGGTAAATGATCACCGCGTCGCAGTGCAAATCGAGCAGAAACTGCACGGCAGCCTGCTCTTCCTGAGCGCTGTGTTTGCCGTCGACCAAAATTAGCTGCCGCCCGCTGGCTTCGAGCTTCAGCGCAGCCTGGGAAAGCAGTTCGCTAAAATAGTTCCCGCTGTACAACGTGTTGGTCACCACCAGGCCGATGTAGCCTGATTTGCTGGTCGCCAGATTGCGTGCCAGCAGATTAGGGCGATATCCCGTTTCCTGAATGGCCTGGTACACCTGCGTTTTAGTGGCCTCGCTCACGTAGCCCTTGCCCGACAACACGCGCGAAACGGTCGCCTTTGATACGCCTGCTTTTTTCGCCACTTCTTGCATCGTCGACATAAAGGCTTCTCGTAAGTTCGTCATTTCTGACCATTTTACACTTTTCGCGGCCAGGACGCAGCGCAGCCTGTATTTCGATGTAAATCACAAAAATCGATCTCAATAAAAATAATCATTGTGATCTGATTTTCAACTACACATGATTGTGTGGAACCGGTTACCTACAAAATCATAACAAGAGAGTTTCACCTCATGGCTAACAAGTACGAGGCAGTATCCCGACAGATTGTTGAGGCTTTAGGCGGCGCGGAAAACGTGGTGGCGGTAACCCATTGCATGACGCGGCTGCGCTTTGTATTACAGGACGATGCAAGGGTGGACAGTGCCCGGCTGAAGGCCATTTCCGGCGTGCTGGGCGTGGTGAAAAACGACCAGCAATGTCAGGTCATTATCGGTAACACGGTGTCTCAGGCCTACGCTGAAGTGCTGAAATATCTCCCCGAAGGGGCTGGCGACAGGCCGCAGGCGGCAAAGGGCAAACTGACCCTGAAACGCATCGGCGCGGGCATCCTGGATGCGCTGATTGGCACCATGTCGCCGCTTATCCCGGCGATTATCGGCGGCTCGATGGTGAAGCTGCTGGCGATGATCCTCGCGATGACCGGGGTATTTGAAACGACCTCCTCGACGCTTACCATTCTTAACCTCATCGGCGACGGCGCTTTCTTCTTCCTGCCGGTGATGGTGGCGGCTTCTGCCGCCGTGAAATTTAAAACCAACATGTCGCTGGCGATTGCTATCGCCGGGGTGCTGGTACATCCGGCCTTTATTGACCTGATGGCGAAGGCGGCCCAGGGGCAGTCGGTTGATTTTATGGGCATACCCGTCACCGCCGTGAAATACACCTACACCGTGATCCCCGCGCTGGTGATGACCTGGCTGCTGTCGTACATCGAAAAAGGCGTGGATCGCATTACGCCAGCGGTGACCAAAAACTTCCTCAAGCCGATGCTGATTGTGCTGGTTTCCGCGCCGATAGCGATTTTACTGATTGGGCCGTTAGGTATCTGGATTGGCAGCGGGATCTCCTCGCTGGTGTACACCGTTCACGGTTATCTGGGCTGGCTTTCCGTCGCCATCATGGGGGCTATCTGGCCGCTGCTGGTGATGACCGGCATGCACCGCGTGTTTACGCCAACGATTATCCAGACCATCGCCGAAACAGGCAAAGAAGGCATGGTTATGCCGTCGGAAATTGGCGCTAACCTGTCCCTCGGCGGGTCGTCTTTGGCCGTCGCCTGGCGAACGAAAAACCCTGAACTGCGTCAGACGGCGCTTGCTGCCGCAGCCTCAGCAATCGTGGCTGGCATTTCAGAGCCTGCGCTTTACGGCGTCGCGGTGCGGCTGAAACGCCCGCTGGTTGCCTGCCTTATCAGCGGTTTTATTTGCGGTGCCGTCGCCGGTATTGGCGGGCTCGCCAGCCATTCCATGGCTTCACCGGGGCTGTTCACCAGCGTGCAGTTCTTCGATCCTGCCAACCCGATGAGCATCGTTTGGGTGGGGGCGGTGATGATTCTGGCCGTGGTGCTGTCGTTTATTACTACGCTTATTCTCGGCTTTGACGATATTCCCGTCGAGGAGCCGAAAGCTAAAGAGCAGGGCAGCAGCACGGCGTTTGTACGACCAGATGATGCAGTAAAAACACTTTAAGCAGAGGTAAGCATGGCTGAGACAGTTTTTCCAAAAGGATTTTTGTGGGGCGGCGCTATCGCGGCTAATCAGGCTGAGGGCGCGTACCAGGCCGGCGGCAAGGGGTTAAGCACCGTCGATATGATCCCCCATGGCGACAACCGCCTTGGGGTAAAGCTCGGGGTGGAAAAGCGGTTTGCGCTGCGCGACGATGAATTTTACCCGAGCCACGAGGCCATAGATTTTTACCATCGCTATAAAGACGACATCGCGCTGCTGGCAGAAATGGGCTTCACCGTTTTCCGAACCTCCATTGCGTGGAGCCGACTATTTCCCAAAGGGGATGAAACGACGCCGAACCCGGAAGGGATCGCGTTCTACCGCGACCTGTTTGCCGAGTGCAAGAAATACAACATCGAACCGCTGGTGACGCTGTGTCACTTCGATGTGCCGATGCACCTGGTGCAGGAATACGGCTCATGGCGCAACCGTAAAATGGTGGAGTTTTTCAGCCGCTACGCGCGCACCTGCTTTGAGGCGTTTGACGGCCTGGTGAAATACTGGCTTACCTTCAATGAAATCAACATCATGTTGCACAGCCCGTTCTCTGGCGCGGGGCTGGTCTTTGAAGCAGGCGATAACAAAGAGCAGGTGATGTACCAGGCCGCGCACCACGAGCTGGTGGCCAGCGCGCTGGTCACTAAAATCGCCCATGAAGTTAACCCGGTAAATCAGGTTGGCTGCATGCTGGCGGGGGGGAACTTCTACCCGTACAGCTGCAAGCCGGAGGACGTTTGGGCGGCGCTCGAGAAAGACCGCGAGAATCTGTTCTTTATTGACGTGCAGGCGCGCGGCGCTTATCCCGCTTACGCGGGACGAATGTTCCGTGAGAAAGGGATTGAGATTGTCACCGAGCCTGGCGACGACGAGATCCTGAAGAACACCGTCGATTTTGTCTCCTTCAGCTATTACGCCTCGCGCTGTGCTTCGGCAGACATGAACGAGGGGAATACCAACCCGGCTAACATCATTAAATCGCTCAAGAACCCGCACATTACTTTCAGCCAGTGGGGCTGGGGCATCGACCCGCTCGGCCTGCGTATCACCATGAACATGATGTACGACCGCTACCAGAAACCGCTGTTCCTGGTGGAGAACGGGCTGGGCGCGAAGGACGAGGTGAATGCCGACGGGGAAATCAATGATGACTACCGCATCAGCTATCTGCGGGAACACATTAAAGCTATGGGTGAGGCAATTGAGGACGGTATTCCGGTCATGGGCTACACCTCGTGGGGCTGCATTGACCTGGTGTCAGCGTCAACCGGTGAGATGAGCAAACGCTACGGCTTTGTGTATGTCGATCGTGATGATGAAGGGCAGGGAACGCTGGCGCGCACGCCGAAGAAGTCGTTCTACTGGTATAAGAAGGTGATTGCCAGTAACGGCGGGGATCTGGCGTAATTTTCCCCTCTCTCTCCCCAGAAGGCAG
Organism: Enterobacter sp. TMH.L2; assembly: GCF_050847315.1. Taxonomy (NCBI): domain Bacteria; kingdom Pseudomonadati; phylum Pseudomonadota; class Gammaproteobacteria; order Enterobacterales; family Enterobacteriaceae; genus Enterobacter; species Enterobacter sp. TMH.L2. The sequence continues at coordinate 1,561,509 of NZ_CP193791.1, forward strand.
GGGAGAAATACCGTTTTATCCCCTCTCCCTTTTAGGGAGAGGGTTAGGGTGAGGGTCGTTATCAGAACGCCATCGAAGCCTGTACGAAGTAGGTACGCGGCTCACCTACGTATTTCCCGGAGTTATTGTCATTCGAACGCGTGTAATAACGCTGATCGAACAGGTTTTTAATCCCGGCACCCAGCTTCAGGTGAGACAGCGACGGCCCAAAGTCGTACTCGCCGCGCATATTCCACACCATATAGCCTGCGATATTACCAAACTGCCCGTCCGCGCTTTCGTCGGTGATGTAGTTCGGCCCGGTACCCGGAGAGCTCTGTTTAGACTGTGCAAAACTGTCCAGATTCCATACCCAGTTACCGGTCGCGTAGCGGGTGCCCACGGTGTACACCTGGCGAGAGTAGAACGGCAGATCTTTCCCGGCGAAGTCCCCTTTGTCACTGGTGGCTTTGGTGTAGGTGTATGTGGTGTAAACGCTCACGCCGTCCAGTGCGCGGTCGACTTCGCTTAGATCGTAATTTAGCGCCAGTTCAAGGCCCTGGTGTTTGGTTGCACCGAGGTTCGTCCAGCCCACAATGTTGTTGATGTACTGCAGCTGATCGTCGAAGTCGATGTAGAACAGCGTCGCTTCAGCCTTCAGCGCGGTGTCGTCATAACGGGTACCGAACTCATAGGTATGCGCTTTTTCCGGGGTCAGGCCGGCTGCCGGCTGATTGCCGCTGCCGCCGCGGGTCAGCTGGAAGTACTGCATACTGCCGAAGGAGGTGCTGGCGTTGGCAAACAGTTTCCAGGCATCAGACATATGGTACATCACGCTGATAGAAGGCAGCGGCTGGCTGTAGGTCTTCTCGCGATCGATGTTCTGGAAGGAGTCGCTGGTGTGCGTTTTGATGCTTTCATAGCGCAGACCCGGCGTAATCGTCCAGTCGCTGACGTTGATGGCATCATCAATATAGAAAGCGTTCGCTGCAGTACCGCCCGAGCTGTGCTGGTAGTACTCGGTCATGTCCGGTTTGGTGAAGGTTGTCGCAGGATCATACGCTTTTGGCGTGCGGTAACCTTTCTCGTCCGACGTTTCGTTCAGGTAGCGGTAGCCCAGGGTGACTTCATGAGACATATCCCAGAAGCGGAATAGCTGGGAATAGGTTGGCTCAATCGCCCAGGTGGAGTAGTTGCGAGGCGCTGAGTTCAGGGTACGTTTGTTGCCCTTGAAATACTCCAGATCGCTGCTGCGGTAGCTGTCGGTAAAGTAGGTCAGGACTTCCAGCTTTTTATCGTCTTCTGTGTGCTTATATTTGAAGGACATATCCTTGCGGCGGCCTTCAAAGCTGTCCCAGCGGCGGTCCGACTGGAACGGATCTTTTGCATACTGTGCGGTCGTCAGGCCGCCTGGCATACCTGACTGGGCTTCGTAATAGTGGAAGTTAGCCTGCAGCTCATCGCGATCGGTGAAGTTGTACTTGGTCTTCAGCATGAAATCGTCGATGTCGGTATTGTCGTTGCTTTCACGGTAGCCCTGGCCGTGCAGGCCGGAGTAGAGCAGTTCTGCACCAAAGCCGTTATCCGCCGTGCCGCCCACGGACGCGCTGGTCAGCGTTTTCAGGCCACCGTGGCTGGCGCCCTGGGTCTGCGCGCTGACGGTGCCGCCAAACTCTTTCGGAATGTCGCGAGTAACAAAGTTAATCACGCCGCCAACGTTTTGCGGCCCATAACGCACTGCGCCGCCGCCTCGAACCACGTCAACGGACTGAATGTTGCCCATGCCCAGCGGCGCCATGGAAAGCTGTGGCTGGCCGTAAGGGGCAACCGCGAGCGGCACGCCGTCCATCAGGATGGTTGAACGTGGGGACAGGCGAGAAGTCAGGCCGCGCACGCCAACGTTAAGGGATATGTCGCTGCCGCCGGTGCCGTTGCTGTCACGCACCTGCACGCCCGGAATGCCTTTTAGCGCATCGGCTAGCGTCTCTGAACCTTGCTCACGAAGCTGCTGATCTGTAACGATCGAGCGTGCGCCGGGGTGGTTAAGCAGCACGGTGCTGGTGTCTGGATTATCGAGCCAGTTGCCGACGACGGTAATGTCGTCAGCTTTTTTATCTGCGGGGGCTTTATCTGTTTGTGTGTTATCAGCGGCGAGCGCTGGCAGCGCAAATGCTATCGCGCTTGCCAGGAGAGAGACACGAAAAAGGGGGCGCATCATCATTCCTATAGAATTATGGGTTTGTCGTTATGAGTTTTTTTGGAAATGACAATCTTAATGATAATTATTTTCAAGTAAATAGTTTTGTTGCGGAATAATTCGGGATAAGGCGAAAAGTAAGCAAAAAAAACCGAGTGGTTGGATGACCGCTCGGCAGTACAGATGAACAGACCGGGAATTCAGGCTGTTAAGGGGTAACCCAGAACACGCCGCTGTAATCCAGGGCGGTGAACTGCTTGTGAGCTTGCTCGATGTCGGCCTGTGGATCGATGTCTTTGAACAAATCCGGGTGCAGGAACTTAGCGATGGTTTCCACCGCAATATAGTTCAGCGGAGAGTCGTAGAATTGATGGTAAATCGCCATCACGCGCTTCTCTTTCACCGCCGTGAGCACGTTAATGCCGGTCCGGTTCATCAGCCCTTTGAGCTTCTGTTCGGCCACGGTTTTATCGGCCATATAGCCCAGCGGCACGGCTTTTGGCGAACGGTTGCCGCGGTTCCAGTCGGCACCCGTGATCAGGTAAAAGTCCGGGTTGCTGGTGATCACCTGCTCGGTATTCACCTGGCCGCTCATTTCAGGGAACAGCTTGCTGCCAATATTGTTGCCACCGGCGGTATCAATAAACTGGCCGTAGCTGCCCTTGCCGAAAGTCTGGCAACATTCGTCGCCGCGAATGCCCGCCGCGCGTTCAATAAACACGCTCGGTCGCTGCTCAGGTTTCAGCGTCGCCACGCGCTCGCGCACCAGGTTCATCCTCTGCTGGTAGTGCTGAATAAAGGCGTCTGCGTTTTTCTGCTCATCAAACACTTTGCCGAGTAACTCAATGCTGGGCAAAGTGTTGGTCAGCGGCTGCTGGCGGAAGTCGATAATAAGCACCGGAATACCCACTTTTTCCAGCTGGCTCAGCACGCCGCTGTTCTTCAGTTTGGCCAGCACGCCGATGTCAAAAATAATCAGATCCGGCTGTAAGGTGACCGCTTTTTCAACGCTGAAATCCGTGTAGTACGGATTTTCAAACATCGTGATTTTGCTTACCTGGGGGAATTTTCGCGCATAGGCGTCCGCCAGATCGGGCGCTTTGGTCTTCAGCGAGTTATCCCAGGCAATGATGTTTTCCAGCGGATCCTTCGGGTGAATAATATTCAGCGCCAGCAGGGCGCGCGCATCGGCCAGCATCACGCGCTTTGCCGGATGGGGCAGCGTCACTTCCCGGCCCGCTACGTCGGTAACAACAATCGGGGCAGCCTGGGTGGCGAAGCTCAGCAGGGCAACGGCGGCGAGCAGCCAGCGAGCTTTGGCGGTAAACACTGTGAACATGGATGACCTTCAGAACGGGAAAATTTAGGAAGGGAATGATAATCGATCTCATAGCGTTTGGAATGGGGACGCGGGAATTTTTCTGGTTACGAAAGATGCCAGGGCGAGGCTGACGGGAACCTGTCGTCTGCTTTGGCCACTCAAGGGCTTTACTGAACCGTGGTGTTGAACCACACAGGAGAGTCCACCGTGTATAGCGTTTCAAACAATGCAGCCCAGGGGCGGCACTTTCATACGTCTAATGTACAGACACCGGCCACGGCATTTCAGGATGTACCGTCGCTGGGGCAGAAAATTGGCGCAGGCAGTCAAAAAGATGTTTTTCACTCACGACAGGATCCGCGCAAGTGCCTGTGCCTGTTCAGACCCGGCACCACCGGCACCATTTCAGCGGAGCAGTACGCTTTAAAAGAGCTGGAAACGACCAAACAGCTTAAGCATCTCGGTTTTCCCGTGGTGGACGCTCATGCATTGATTAAACATGGCGGTCACGTGGGCGTGGAGAAAGACTACATTCACAACGCTTTTGATTCCGAAGATATCGTGAATAATAAGAAAAGCCTGCCGGACGATAAGAAATTCAATCAAAACGTCCTGGCCGACTGTAACGCCATTATTAACAAGCTGAAAAATCATGAATTGCACATCGACGATCTGCAATTCTTAGTCGACAGCCATGGCCGCGTGCTGATTAACGATCCGCGCGATGTGATTCGCTCCTCGCCGGAGAAAAGCATCAGTAAAGTTAACGAGCTGCGGGCTCATGCTTTAAATAACCTGCTGGATATTGATAGCGACTAGCAGTGGGATTAATGGGAGGGATAACCGTGCTGCGGATAATGTTGGTGACGCCGGATAACAAAGGCTTTGCCTCACTCAAAGCGCAAAGCGTTGAGGAACATTACAATATGCTGCGCCGGCTTGAAGCCAACTGGCTTAGCGGAGAAAACCGTTTTGACTTGCCCGGAGAAAAACTACTGGGTGTCTTTGCCCGTGAGGAACTGGTCGGCATTGGCGGGCTTAATCGCGACCCGTTTTCAGCAGACGAACGCGCGGGGCGTATTCGACACCTGTACCTTAGCCCGGCCTGGCGGGGAAAGGGAGCAGGGCAGCAACTGCTGCAGGCCCTGGTTGCCGGCGGAGACCACTGGTTTGATTTTTATAACACCCATGCTCCCGAACACGCCTTTTGTTTTTATGAAGCCGCCGGGTTTCAGGCCGTTTTCGGTGAGGAGAGGGTGACTCACCGGTTGCTTACTCGCCGCTAGTTTTGGGCGAACTGGCGGCCAGTTTTGCCGGGCAGAGGTTTTTAAGCCGTTCAATCAGCCAGCGTCCGGCCGGGCCGGGCGGGGAGGCAATCGGGTAGACGCCAAACATCGGCAGTGCGAGCCCTGCCGGCGGAACATCCTCAATGTTCAGCCGCACCAGCCGCCCCTCGCGAATATCTCGTTCGACAACGTGTGACGGCATGCTGCCCCAGCCGAGGCCATCGAGCAAAAAGGCGTGTTTGGCCAGCAGATCGCCCAGCCGCCAGGTGGAAGGTGACATCACGCCAAACTCTTTCCCTTTGGAAAGCTCCGAGCGGTCGGTCAGCACCAGCTGAACGTGTTTGGTCAGTTCGGACTTTGGAATGATGCCTTCGAACTGTGCCAGCGGGTGATCGGGCGCGGCTACCATCACCAGCGAAACGCCGGTCAGACGCTCCCCGGTCAGCGAGGCCGGCATATCCGGCAGTGAGCCCAGAATACCAATCCCCGCGCTGCCGTTAAGCACCGGTTTGTAGCCCCCACCCAGCGCCTCTACAAACAGACGCAGCGGCGTGCCGGGAAACTGTTCGCGGAAGGCTTTGGCCGCCGAAGTCATCGCCTCCAGCGGGAAGAAAACGTCCACCACCACCGAAAGTTCCGATTCCAGCCCCGACGACATACCGCGCGCTCTCGCCTTCATAAAATCGACGCCAGAAACAATGCAGCGGGCATCGATCAGCAGCACTTCACCTTCTGGCGTTAGCTTTGGATAGCGGCCGGAACGGTCGAACAGCTGCACGCCGATCTGGGCTTCCAGCCCCTTAATCAAATCGCTGATCACCGACTGGGCGCGGTACATCTTGCGAGCAGCCGCAGAGAAGCTGCCTTCGTCGACGGCGGCAATAAACGTGCGAAGTTGGTCCAGCGAAATACCGTCCAGCATTGTGGTTCCTGCCTGGCTGTCAAGGGATGAAGCGCAATATAGCCCTTCGGCATGGGTTTGTCATTGGCGATGATGTATCGGACATGGCGATGGATTGCATCGAAATATAACGGCTATTCGGGTGGGAAAGGCGGTGGCATAGTGGCTGCCATGTCCAGAGAATCTTAAAGATTGAGCACACCTATGTTAACGGCTCTAAAAAAACTCTTAACGCGCTTATCCCCTAAATCAGACTCCATTTCAGAGGCTAAAACGATGTCGACTATCCTGCATATTGATACCAGTGTTCTGGGCGGTTATTCCGTCAGCCGCCAGCTGTCCGCGGAGATTGTTGCCCGCCAGAAAACGCTGCTCCCCGGTGCCACCGTGATTTACCGCGACCTGGTGCAGTCCCCGGCTCAGCACCTGTCCGACAAGCACATTGCCGCTTTCCAGGGCGCGGAAGTGACCGACGCTGAGCTGGGCGCAGACCTCGCGGCCGGTGGGGCGTTTATTGACGACCTGTTCGCCGCAGACGTGATTGTCATTGGCGTGCCGATGTACAACTTTTCTATTCCATCCCAGCTTAAGGCGTGGATCGACCGAGTTTGTGTGGCTGGACGCACCTTCCAGTACGGCGCCAACGGCCCGGAAGGCCTGCTGCCAAAAGGCAAAAAAGTGTTTATCGCTTCTTCGCGCGGCGGCCAGTACACCGGCGACAGCCCGGCGGCATTCCTGGAGCATCAGGAATCCTATTTGAAAGCCGTACTGGGCTTCATTGGCCTGACCGATGTGACCATTATTCGCGCAGAAAACCTGAGCCGTGGCGACGAAGCGAAAAGTGTCGCACTCGCCGATGCGAAAAACCAGATTGCGTCACTGGCCTGATTACGGATAACGGATAACGAGCCCTGGCTATTACTGCAAAGGCTCGTTTATTTCGCGGAGGTGAACTAAAACGCCCGCCAGATAAGCACGGCAATCCCGCCAAACAGGATCCATTTCACGATATAATACACCGTTTTATTCCAGCTTTTTAACTTCTTGCCGACGATACGAATCTGATAGATGTAGCGGAAAGCGCGGTTGATCCCACCGATTCGGTCGTTTTCATCGTTAGGTGCCGACGCGGCGCTCATCAGGTTGCGCCCCAGCCAGTGGTTAACCGCCTGAGCCCAGCGGTAGCGCATCGGTCTTTCCACGTCGCAGAACAGAATCAGGCGATTTTCGCCGCTGGTGTTTTCCGCGTAGTGAATATAGGTTTCATCGAACAGCACGCCTTCACCGTCCCGCCAGCTATAGCGCTTCCCGTCCACTTCAATAAAGCAGCGATCGTCATTCGGGGTCGCAAGTCCAAGGTGAAAACGCAGCGAACCGGCGTACGGATCCCGATGCCTCGGCAGGCGGCTGCCGTCGGGCAGGGTGGCGAACATCGCAGCTTTGATGGAAGGAATGGTGCGCAGCAGTTCGGTGGTTTTCGGGCACAGTATGCTGGCCGACGGGTGGGCGTTTTCATACCATTTCAGGTAAAAGCGCTTCCAGCCTGTTTTAAAGAAGGAGTTGAAACCGGCGTCGTTAAATTTATCCGCGGCTTTTATCTGCTCCATTTGTTGCAGATGCATACCTTCGTCGCGAATCACTTCCCAGTTTTCCCGCAGCGTTGTCAGCTCGGGAAAGGTTTCCGGTGTTAAATAGGGCGTATTCGGCACCCTGGAGAAAAGATACATAAAACCGTTAAGCGGGGCGGTAAACGTGGAATGGTCCGACAGCTGCCGCCAGAAACGAAAGCGAATCTTGCCGCGATAATGCACATAGACCACTGAAATAATAATGATGAGTAAAATAATATATTTCATGTTGTTATCTGACCACTGTGTTTTTTTGCTCATTCCCTGCCGGGCCAAAGCCCCGACTGCCCAAAATGCGCCTTTGAAAAGGCGCTGAAATAGAGCTTAGCAGTGGTTTTAACGAAGTAAATGTTGCCTGGGAAAACTTACCAGCCTACAGATAACCCCGCGCCGTAACCCATATTGTTTTCTGTATCATCACTGACGGTGGCTTTCACAACAACAGCATTTCCGATACGTGTAGAGGCGCCCACGGCTAAAGCATTTTCACCTTCATAGCCGCCAATCCCTGCCCCTATAGCCACGGTTTGATTATTCATCACCTGCGGTATATTGCTCATTGCCATCGCGCCAGAGATACCCGCGTTGGCCTCTTTTTGATTATTGTTAACTTCGTCTTTTAATGCAGAAAATGCATTATTTAATTTGGCTATCGATAGGCTGTTGGCCTGAATCAGGCGGGTATTATTTTCTGCATGTTCCGTATTTAAAGAAATATTGTTAGCGTTAGTGGATACGCGTGCCTGCGTTGCCGTATCAAGTTTCGTTTCGGCGGTTATCAGGCCATTTTTGCCATTTTTGCCATTTGTTCCGTTTTTACCATCTACACTGTTTTTAACCTGAGACTGGACATATTCGATCATCGCTTTGTCTTTGGCTGCCTGGTGGTCGGCATCTGTCAGCGGGCTGTCCAGGTGTGAACTTTTATCGGCTGTGGACGGTACAACCGGATCCATAATTATCGCCGTTGAAGGGGTAAGCGTGCTGGCGACGATTGAGTGGGGAGCATCGAGATGCGGCGGAACGGGCTCTGAATGATTCCCGTCCATATGCGGGGTCGTCACCGTCCCACTCACAAAATCGCTGGTATAGTTTGTCTGATGGGCGCGATCGTAATCCCGTACAGCCTGCTGCTGCGACGCATCCATACTTTCAAAACTGGCCTTTGCTTCCTGCCAGGTAATAGATTTATTCACCATATTATTATAGAAGTCGCTTACCACATCAGCCCTGGCTGAAGTCGAAAGGACCAAAATACCAAACACCAAAGCCATTGATTGACCAAAGTTAAAGGATTTCATATTTCTCTCACCATAAATAAATTGAACGTTCCAATGCATTATTGAGTGCACTAATAACGGTGATGAACTATTCCGAAATGTGACAATACAATCCTTGATCTAAATCATAAGAAAATTCTTGGTGGAGAGTGTTTAAAAGCGATAAAACAGGCCGTTCACATTCATTATTTGCGCTGGTGCCAGGCTGCTCACACCGCTGTTACAATCGGGGTGAAAAGGGGTAAGGCGCTTACGTTTGAAAGTGCAGTTACTCGCGGGCCGCTTGATGGCAGAAGGGCGTGGAGCGGCTAAAAGTCATAGCTTGTGCTGCCATCGCGTTCACGCCAGATCTGCATGATAATATTTTTATCAATACAGTTTTTAGGTGGCTTTACATCCTTAAAGCATAATCGATCTTCTTTTCCTTCTTCCTGATAACCATCACCGAAAGCAAACACAGAAATAAGAAATGGGCCAGCCTTACCAGAAGGGATATGATATTGCTCTCTAATCTGGTTCTGATTGCGTTCCCACCAATGAATTTTTGCCGACTCAGTGAACGGCAGTCTATCAACGAGGATTACGGCAGTACTTCCATTGTAATGAGCGCCCTTAATCATCGCATTTCTATTACCTAAGACGTAATAACCACCATAACCCAATAAGGTTACCAGGATCAGAATTGTAAATATACGCATCAGCGTTTTCCTTCTATGTCGATCACTGCTTCCATATTTGTTAAAAATGGTTTAAAGCCAAATCGACTAAATCGCTGTAATACAAACCATATTTTAAAAAACTGGAATTGGTTGAATTTTTTCTTTCTTATGTCATCAACATCTAGCCCAAAATGGTCTTGCCCTGTAAATTTAACTCTTGATTTCCAACCGGAATCGTTCACATCAAAACTTATTATATCTATTTTTGTTGCGTAAACATCATGAACGGTGATCCCCATTCCGTTGATCTTATCATGTATAGGTGAGTTGAACTTAGGAAGAATAGATATTTCAATTGCAGCTTCAAGGTCTTTCAACCTATCTTGAGGGAATCCTTTATTTTGATAATCAACAAGTAACCCAATAGATTTTCGCATGTAAGTTACTGTGTTTTTTGTAGAATAATTAGAGTGCAATTTATGGCTATATGCAGCATTTAAGTGCTCATCATTAAACGGCGTTCCAGATGAACGGTAAAAATGCCTTAGCATTTGATTAATCAAATATTTGTACGGACCTATACAAGAATACGGAAGAGATGTTTTTAGCATTTCTTCAAAAAGTAGTTTTGCACATTCTTGAATGCTTACAGTCCCGGAGTTATGCTTTCCACCGTATACGCCTGCAAATCTTGATTGGGGGTTATCGAACGCGGTAAGCCTGGTTAATGTGTAGGGGTCTACGACATTTGATACGTTTGTTAACCCAAACTCTCTTTTTAATCTGCCTTCTGACATATCGCCGTAACGCATATCATTAGCACTATAATCATTAAAAGGTTTAAGTGTAGTAAATACAGTTTTTGGAAATACAACATTAGCCATGTGGGGTGTTCCTTTCCCTTAAAAATATTAATAAAGATATAATAGCACTGGCGAAAATCTGTGCAATTATTTAGATGGTGAATGAATTTGTGCGGTTTATTGATTTTGAAAATGAAAAAGCACGATATAGCAGAGGGTTAAACAGTCGCCTCAGGACTGTTTCAGTAACGCAGCCAGCACGCCGACGATGCGGGCTTCAGGATCCTGCTCGCGTTTTGGCTGCGTTGCCGATCTGCGCATTGGCACGGCCCAGAGCTGGAGGTACTTTTTCCATCTTGGTGCTGACGATATTAATTTTCTTGAACCTAATATCGACGATCGGACACTGCCCGGTTTGCCCGTCATTTCGGGTAATCTCGACAAGGTTCATTATGGGTTCAGCGATGAATTCGGAGTGCATGTTATATTCCAGTTGATTGATAATGAAATTTTAAAAATTATTGATCAATAATAGAAATCAATAATAGAAATCAATAATAGAAATCAATAATAGAAATCAATAATAGAAATCAATAATAGAAATCAATAATAGAAATCAATAACTAAATAATTATCTATAAAAACGGTCAATGCATATAATTGATTTGATAATTTATTTTTAAGATTATTCTTGTAATTTCTGAGGCTAAACGGTTTTCTTCTTCACATTCAGATCTATGGATTTAAAAACAACAACGAAAACGACAACTGAACGAGGCTGGAGCAATCCGGTTTTTTTGTCGTTTGGCTGTGGGATACAGCGAGAGTCGCGATACCGCGCACATGCCGTTTTTGAGGGGGTTGCGGCTTTGGCTTTCCGCTGGCATGATCCAGAACAGGGATTAACGGGACGTTAATCGCAAGCTTTTGATTTTGATTTAAATGACTCGGGGTGCCCTTCTTTGTGAAGGCTGAGAAATACCCGTACCACCTGATCTGGATAATGCCAGCGTAGGGAAGTCAGATGCCTGTCCGGCGTCCCTTCTTTCACGCCGGACAGGAGCCTTACCGTTATGCAACCTGACCTGCTACCCGGCGCAACCGCCGCCTCTGTTTTACACCACCTCCGTCAGTATTCGCCGCTGGTTCACTGCATGACCAATGACGTAGTGCAAACCTTTACCGCTAACGTGCTGCTGGCGCTTGGGGCTGCCCCGGCGATGGTGATTGAAGCCGAAGAAGCGGCACAATTTAGCGGGCTTGCCAGCGCGCTGCTGATCAACATCGGCACCCTGACTTCAGAACGCGCGACGGCGATGCTGGCTGCTATTCACGCCGCCAATAGCGCCGAAACGCCGTGGGCACTAGACCCGGTCGCCGTGGGTGGTTTGGCTTTCCGCACGCGCTTCGCTCGCGAAATTATTCAACTGAAACCAGCCGCCATTCGCGGTAATGCGTCTGAAATCATGGCGTTGGCAGGGGAGCAGGCCGGAGGCCGTGGCGTAGACAGCACCGATGATGCACTTTCGGCGATCCCGGCGGCGCAAAAACTGGCGCGCGAAACCGGTGCAGTGGTTGCCGTAACCGGAGAAACTGATTACGTCACCGATGGCGAACGAACGTTTGCCGTGACCGGCGGGGGAGAACTCATGACGCGTGTGGTCGGCACCGGCTGCGCGCTTTCCGCCGTGGTTGCTGCGTGCTGTGCTTTACCGGGAGACAGGCTGGACAACGTCGCCAGCGCCTGCCGCTTTATGTCGCTTGCCGGCGAGCAGGCCATCGCCGCCAGCCGTGGGCCGGGCAGTTTTACCCCAGCCTTCCTCGACGCCCTTTATCTGCTTAACGCGGAGGGGCTGGCATGAAACGCATCAACGCATTAACTATTGCCGGAACCGATCCAAGCGGTGGCGCGGGGATCCAGGCCGATCTGAAAACTTTCTCCGCGCTCGGCGCTTACGGCACAAGCGTGATCACTGCGCTGGTGGCGCAGAATACCCGTGGCGTGCAGTCCGTTTATCGTATTGAGCCTGAGTTTGTGGCGGCGCAGCTGGATTCGGTATTGAGCGATGTGCGCATCGACACCACAAAAATTGGCATGCTGGCAGAGGCCGATATCGTTGAAGCCGTCGCAGAGCGACTGGCGTTCTATAAGGTACCAAACGTGGTGCTGGACACGGTGATGCTGGCGAAAAGCGGCGATCCGCTGCTGGCCCCGTCGGCGGTGGAAAGCTTACGTCGGAAGCTATTGCCGCATGTCGCGCTGATCACGCCCAATCTCCCTGAAGCGGCAGCGCTGCTGGATGCGCCCCACGCGCGCAGTGAAAAAGAGATGCGCGAACAGGGTGAAGCGCTGCTGGCAATGGGCTGCGAGGCTGTGCTGATGAAAGGCGGGCACCTCGACGACGCAGAAAGCCCGGACTGGCTATTTACTCGCCACGATGTCCAGCGCTTTACCGCGCCGCGCGTGCAAACAAAAAACACCCACGGCACCGGCTGCACTTTATCTGCCGCGCTGGCTGCGCTCCGCCCCCGCCATGACGACTGGGCGCAAACCGTGGCTGCCGCAAAAATCTGGTTGTCGAAGGCGCTGGCTCAGGCGGATTCGCTGGAGGTCGGGCACGGTATCGGCCCGGTACATCATTTTCACGAATGGTGGTAACTGTCGGTTAAGAGAGAAGTTTTTAGCCAGCGTAATACCAGTGGTACTATACTGGCTTCATCTTCCCTGCCGGACAATTGCGTACCATGGAACAGGCTCATCACCAGTTAGTTGAACAGCTCAAACAGCGCTTTTCCGCTCCGGATAACGCTCCTCTGTACCTCAGGTTTGCCGAAACGGTGAAAAACGCCGTGCGCGCGGGCCTGTTGCCGCAGGGCAATATCCTGCCGGGGGAGCGCGATCTCAGCCAGCTCACGGGTGTGTCACGCATTACCGTGCGCAAGGCGATGCAGGCGCTGGAAGATGACGGCGTGGTGACGCGTTCGCGCGGCTACGGGACGCAAATTAATGCGACGTTTGAGTATTCGCTGAAAGAGGCCAGGGGCTTTTCGCAGCAGGTTGTGCTTCGGGGTAAAAAGCCAAATACGCTGTGGGTGAACAAACGCGTGGTGAAATGCCCGGCAGACGTGGCTGAACAGCTCGCGATCCCGGCGGAAAGCGAGGTTTTCCTGCTCAAGCGCATTCGCTACGTGGATGAAGATGCGGTGTCTATCGAAGAGTCTTACGTGCCGACCGGGCTGATTGCCGACCCGGATGAGATTGGCGTTTCGCTGTACGACTACTTCCGCAGCCAGAACATTATTCCTCAGCGCACCCGCAGCCGGGTCAGCGCCAGAATGCCGGACAGCGAATTCCAGTCACACATCAAACTGGAAACGCCGGTGCCGGTTTTGGTCATCAAACAGGTGGCGTTCGACCCGCACAACCGGCCCATCGAGTACAGCATCAGCCATTGCCGCAGCGACTTATACGTTTTCGTCTGCGAGGAGTAAGGTTTGCTCGAGCTGCGCGAGTTTTGGCGCGCAGTCCCCGCCCCGGTGGCCGACCACGTAGCTGGCTACCGCATTCCCGAGGCAGACTGCTTCTTCCAGGCTCCAGCCTGCCGCCAGGCCCGCAATTGTGCCGCCCGCATGGCTGTCGCCCGCGCCGATGGTATCCACGACGGTAGTCGGGAAGGGCGCAGCGATCCCTATGTTATCGCCGGCCGCAAACCACGCGCCGTCCTTATCTAAACGAACGATTAGCGGGCTGCCGTAGCGGGTGAGCCATGCACGGCAAATCGCTTCAATATTTTCCGCTTCCACTTCAAGCCATTCGGCAACAATCGCCGCTTCCTGACGGTTGAGCGAAACAATCGGTTTGCAGGCCATAATCCGCGCCAGTAGCGGCTGCGGGATATCCGCGATACGCGGGCCAAAGTCGATGAACGGGGTAATTTCCTGCAGCGACTCCAGCCAGCCAACGAGCAGTTCCGCACACGGCCCGGCAAGCTGGTAGCCAGAGAGCGAGAGCAGGCTACCTGGCGGGATGGTCAGGCCGTCAAGCCAGGTCTGATTCCACTGATGCTCGACGCCGCGAAACGACATAAAGGTGCGTTCGCCGTCGGGTTCGACCAGTGCCAGGCACCAGCCATTGTCTCCCGTATCGGTGTGGATCTCGCTGCGGATGTGCTGTTTTTCCAGGCTGTTGCGAATAATGTCGGCCCAGGTGCCCTGGCCAATTGGCAGCGCGTTCTGCGAGTCAATGCCGAGGCGCGAAAGCGTGATGGCGATGTTCAGCGCGCAGCCGCCAATGTTCACGCCCTGCTGATGCAGTTCGATATCGCAGCCGCGCCACGGGAGGGCGTAGGCGTCGGCGATGACGTCAATCACCGCCGAACCGAGCACGCAAACCGGGCGTTGAGCCTGCAGCTGGGGCAGTTTGCTCAGCAGTTCATTTGGCTTCATGGCTGGCCTCTCTTTGCTGGCGATAGGCCATAAAGATGCGGCTGTAGCGCGTGAAGTCGAGCTGGTTCTCTTCATCCAGCTCCTGTTTCAGCGCCGGGTCGATGCTTTCCACGCCGTTCAGCGCGCCGCAGATAGCGGTGGCCATAGCGCCGATGGTGTCGGTGTCTCCGCCGAGATTGGCGCACAGGATGGCGCAGCGGTTAGGGTCGGTTTTCGCCAGTTCGACCATCGCAATCGCCGCCGGTACCGACTCAACGGTGCTGGTACCGGTGCCGACCAGCTGGTAAATCTCTTCCATGGCGGATTCGGTACCGCGCGCTTTTCTTGCCACGCTCAGCGCTAATTCCAGGCGTGCCGCGAGGGACGCGCTAAATGTCGTGATGCGTTTTTCCTGCGCGTGGCGGGCGATGGAGGGCAGCTCATCGCAAATTGTGGCCCAGCTTGCGCCGTCGATAGCGCGGGAAATGGCCCAGGCAATAACGACTGCCCCGGCAATGGCCAGATCTGATTTGTGCGTCGGGCTCGAAGCTAACGCGACCTCGTCCACAAACTCATCGAGATTGGCCGTGGGCAGCAGGCAGCCAAGCGGGGAGGCACGCATCGCCGCCCCGTTGGTTACGCCGTTGTTTTCCAGCTCGCTTACCGGCGTGCCTTGTTTAATCGCATTCAGGGCTATTTTCGACGTCGGGCCGAGCACGTTTTTGTTAAACGCGTCGAACCCTTCTGCCCACGCCAGAATATGGCGGCCAATGGCGTCCGGGTTGATAACCCCGTGGTGCTCGATGATGGCGTCCGCCAGCGCCAGCGCCATTGAGGTGTCATCGGTAAACTTAGCGCGGGCAAAATAACAGGCGGCGTTGTTTTCTGCCGGACCCGGCAGGAACTTGTCTATCCAGCCGAAGTGGGCCTTCACCCGCGAGCGCGGCCACAGTTCGGACGGCATCCCCATCGCATCACCTAACATCTGGCCGTAAAAGGCTCCCAGAATACGATTTTCCATTGTTACGCTTCCTTTAATACTTTTTCAGATTCATCACCGGCAACGGCGATGGCAGCAATCTCTTTGTCCGACTCGCGGAAGAAGACCATGAACAGCACGGCGATGACGGCAATCATTATTGCGCCAAAGCCCCACATCCCCGCCCAGTTAAAGGTCTGACCGTTCACCGGTGAGGAGTAAGCAAACATTTTTTCCATCATTTTGCCGCCAAGGCTGTAGCCCAGCAGGCTGCCGAAGCCCTGGCAGCAAAGGGTGATCAGCCCCTGCGCCGCGGTGCGCATGTACACCGGGGATTTCTTGTCTACGTAAATGTAGGCGGTGACGTAGTAGAAGTCGTAGCTCACGCCGTGCAGCAGAATGCCGAGGAACAGCAGGCCGTAAGTGAACAGGTGCGACGCGTCGCCGTACACAAAGAAGCCGTAGCGGATGGCGGCGGTGATCAGACCCAGCAGCAGAACCTTTTTAATACCAAAGCGCTTAGTGAAGAACGGCAGCGCCAGCATAAAGAAGATTTCCGAGAACTGGCCAAGCGTCATCCAGCCCGTGGCGTTGTGCATCCCGACTTCGGTCAGATAGCCGTTGGCGAAGATGTAGTAGAACGCCAGCGGCATCGCAAACAGGAAGGAACAGAAGAAGAAGACCAGGAAGTTTTTGTCCTTCAGCAGCACCAGCGCGTCCAGGCCCAGCATCACCTTCAGGCTGAGCTTGCCGGTGCTTTTCGGCGGCGTGTTCGGCAGGAACAAAGCGAATACGCCTAACACAACCGAGCTGATGGCGGTGATCAGCAGCGGCACGTTGGTTGGCGAGATATCGCTAAAGCCCATTATCTGCGGCAGGAAGCCACACACGATCCCGGAGGCAATCCAGCCGATGGTGCCCATCACGCGAATACGCGGGAAATCACGCTCCACGTCGTCGACGTTGGAAAACGCGATGCTGTTGGTCAGCGCGATGGTCGGCATATAGGTGAGCGAGTAAGCCAGCAGTAACGGGAAGAAATAGACAAACTCCGTTTGCTGGGCGGCCAGATACATCAGCCCGGCGCCGACAAACATCAGCAGCGCCAGTACTTTTTGTGCGGCAAAGAAGCGGTCGGTCAGCGAGCCGACCAGAATAGGAGACAGAATAGCAGCGATGGCGGTGCAGGCGTAGGACCAGCCGATTTCACCGGCGGTAAAACCACTTTTGTTGAGGAACAGCCACAGGGGCACAAACCAGGCGCCCCAGATAAACCATTCCATAAACATCATGAACGAAAGGCTAATCGTTGTACGTTTCATGCTCAGGACCTTCATGACAGGTGTAGGGTGTGCCTTAACCATACCAATTAATAATACCTTTTAAATACCTTTGCGTCGATTCTATGATCGCCTTTGCAAAAATAGCCGGGGTGGCCACCTGGCTTTACTCCTGGAAAGGAGGCAAAAGTGCGCTTGAACTGGCAAATCCCCGCCGTCGGTACCAGGCTTAGTGCGGCCGGTTTTTTCGACCCGGCAGAACAGGATTCTTCATGCGCAGCGGGCAGGGGGCTCGCTGCCTTTACGGGAGCGTATTATGACTGATATTGCGCAGTTGCTTGGCAAAGATGCCGACGGCTTGTTACAGCATCGTTGTATGACTATTCCGGCAGACCAGCTTTATCTGCCCGGCTCGGACTACGTTGACAGGGTGATGGTAGACAACAATCGCCCGCCTGCGGTGCTGCGAAACATGCAGACGTTGTACAACACCGGGCGTCTGGCTGGGACTGGCTACCTCTCTATTCTTCCCGTCGATCAGGGCGTTGAACACTCGGCGGGGGCTTCTTTCGCCGCGAACCCGCTCTACTTCGATCCGAAAAACATCGTTGAACTGGCCATCGAGGCAGGCTGTAACTGCGTGGCTTCTACCTATGGCGTACTGGCCTCGGTTTCACGCCGCTATGCCCACCGCATTCCGTTCCTGGTGAAGCTTAATCACAATGAGACGTTGAGCTACCCGACCACCTACGACCAGACGCTGTATGCCAGCGTAGAGCAGGCCTTCAACATGGGCGCCGTTGCTGTCGGGGCCACGATTTACTTTGGTTCACCGGAATCCCGCCGCCAGATTGAAGAGATCTCCGCCGCCTTTGAGCGTGCGCATGAACTTGGCCTGGTCACCGTGCTTTGGGCCTATCTGCGTAACTCCGCATTTAAAAAAGACGGGGTGGATTATCACGTCAGCGCCGACTTAACCGGGCAGGCTAACCACCTGGCGGCGACTATCGGGGCCGATATCGTGAAGCAAAAAATGGCGGAGAATAACGGCGGCTATAAAGCGGTAAACTTTGGCTATACCGACGAAAAAGTTTACAGCAAGCTGACCACCGACAACCCTATCGACCTGGTGCGCTACCAGTTGGCTAACTGCTATATGGGCCGCGCCGGCCTTATCAACTCCGGCGGTGCCGCAGGCGGTGAAACTGACCTGGCAGATGCGGTGCGTACGGCGGTGATCAACAAACGTGCGGGCGGTATGGGGCTGATTCTGGGGCGCAAAGCGTTCAAGAAATCAATGGCCGACGGCGTGAAGCTGATCAACGCCGTGCAGGATGTTTACCTGAATGAGAAAGTGACCATCGCTTAAGCTCTGTTGAGTAAGGTTATAAGGCCCTCTTTTATGAGGGCTTTTTTATGCGGATTTTTATACTGTGGCATTATTACCCTCACCCTCACCCTCACCCTAACCCTCTCCCTGGAAGGGAGAGGGGAAAAGGCTTCACCGTGCTGGCTTACCCCAATAGCGGGCAATTAGGCGGTAAACGACAGGCCAGCGCATTCGGATGCACTTCAATGCGAAAATGCCGTCCGCTCAGCGGTTCCCCGTCCAGGTTAAAGGTAATATCGTGCGGGGCCGAAATCTCAAACCAGGCCGATTTCCCTTCAATAATGTTTGGGTTTTCATCCGGGCGCGTGAGCGTAGTCAACAGCGCAGGAAGCAGGTCTTCACCGGTGAAAATCCGTAGATCAAGCAGCCCGTCGTTGATCAACGCCTCCGGGCAAAGCTGTTGCCCGCCGCCGGCCTGGCAACCGTTACCGATGCCGATCACTAATGCGTCGCCCTGCCAGCTAAAGCCTTCTCCGCGAATGTCGCAGCGATCCGGTTTGAGCATGTCCATGCGCATTAAACCGTGAATAAAGTATGAGACGCCGCCAAGCGCTGCTTTGAGTTTTTCTGGCGTTTCGGTGGTGATGCGTGTGCCAAATCCGCCGGTCGCCATGTTGATGAAGAAGGCTTCATCGTTGACCTGCACCAGGTCGATATTGGCGGCTTTGCCAAACAGCGCGAGCCGCAGCGCTTTTTCAAAGTCCTCAGGAATACCGACGCTGGTGGCAAAGTCGTTGGCCGTCCCCAGCGGGAGAATGCCCAATGCCGGGCGGCTGTCCGGAGAAAGCTTCGCGAGGCAGGTGGCAATCTCATTGATTGTGCCGTCACCGCCGCCGGCAACCACGGTGTCTACGCCTAGGCTCAGGGCTTCGTCAATGTAACGTTCGGCATCACCTTTTTCCCAGGTCACCCTGATATGCAAGGTGTAACCTTCCTCACGCAGCGTATGCACGGCCTCGCGCAGCTGTGGGTTACCGGCGCCTTTACCGTTCAGAATCAAAAATGAATGCGGGGATCTCTCCATGACTTACCTCAGAAAAGTGAGCATTATCAAAGTGTAGAGCAAAGTGGGCGCGGGGGAGTAAGAACTGGCTGAATCAGCGGAAAAAAGAAAGCCTGCGCAAGGGAGATTGCGCAGGCCAAGGAGGTGGTTCCTGGTACAGCTAGCATTTATGGGTTATGTTTTTCAGCTTGCGGATAATAACGTTATCTTGTGTAACCGTATGTGATCGGTTTCTAAGAATGCTCTTAGCGCGAAAAATAACCCTAATTCACTAGTTTGCGTGCGGTTTACGGGTTGTCTGACCAGAGAGATTGCGCATCAGTAGAGCATAATCCAGCGCTATCTCCTGAGGTACAGGCATCCATACGGTATGACCGTCGCCCGGAGCCACGTCTATCGGCTGGGATTTGCCGTTTTCCAGCGTTTCCAGCGTAAAGGTGATATTCCCCTGCGGGGTCATCATTTCCAGACTGTCGCCCAGCAGGAATTTGTTTTTCACCGCCACGGCCGCCAGATCACCCCGGCGTTCGCCGGTAAACTCGCCCACAAACTGCTGGCTCTCGGAAATGGAGTGCCCGTACTCGTAATTCTGATGGCTGTCGTGGGTATGTCGGCGCAGGAATCCTTCGGTATAGCCACGGTGGGCCAGGCCTTCCAGCGTTTGCAGCAGCGTAGGGTCGAACGGCTTGCCCGCTGCGGCGTCGTCAATGGCGCGACGATACACCTGCGCGGTACGTGCGCAGTAGTAGTAGGACTTAGTACGGCCTTCGATTTTCAGCGAGTGCACGCCCATTTTTGTCAGGCGCTCCACGTGCTCAATGGCGCGCAGATCTTTCGAGTTCATGATGTAGGTGCCGTGCTCGTCTTCGAAAGCGGTCATGTATTCGCCTGGACGTTTGGCTTCTTCCACCATAAACACTTTGTCCGTTGGGGCGCCGACGCCAAGCGTAGGCTCAACGTTTTGCACCGGAATTGGCTCGTGCACGTGGACGATATTGCCGATGTCGTCTTCTTTGCCTTCCTGAACCTTATATTCCCAGCGGCAGGCGTTGGTGCAGGTTCCCTGGTTAGGATCTCGCTTGTTGATATAGCCGGAGAGCAGGCAGCGGCCCGAATACGCCATGCACAGTGCGCCGTGGACGAAGATCTCCAGCTCCATTTCTGGAACCTGTTCGCGAATTTCGGCGATTTCTTCCAGCGACAGCTCGCGGGAAAGAATCACGCGCGTCAGCCCCATTTGCTTCCAGAACTTCACTGTCGCCCAGTTAACGGCGTTAGCCTGCACGGAGAGGTGAACGTCCATTTCCGGGAACGCCTCGCGCACCATCATGATTAGCCCTGGATCGGACATGATCAGCGCATCCGGGCCCATGTCGATAACCGGCTTAAGGTCGCGAATAAAGGTTTTGAGCTTGGCGTTATGCGGGGCAATGTTCACCACCACGTAGAATTTTTTACCCAGCGCGTGGGCTTCGTTGATCCCTAGCTGGAGGTTTTCGTGGTTGAATTCGTTATTGCGCACGCGCAGTGAATAGCGCGGCTGGCCAGCGTAGACGGCGTCTGCACCGTAGGCGAAAGCGTAACGCATGTTTTTCAGCGTTCCCGCCGGGGAGAGGAGTTCCGGTTTAAACATGAAGTTCTCGTTCTGATATCAGGTCAGAACCGCTCCATCTGGTGAAGCGGCTAAAGTCGAGTGGATTACCACAATTTAAGGGCGGGAATTGTAGCGCCGTGAGGCTGGGGAGTAAACCGTCTTGCGGATTCAGGCGATGAGCGGGATACCGACAAAAAGGAGCGACGCGAAGGCAATATTCTCCGTGTACTCTTTCAGTGCTTCGGTATTTTCTTTGAAATGCGCGATGAACTTGTCGAGCGCGGCGGCTTCATCCGTCGCCAGTATCTCGAAGCCAATTTTTTTAAATCCATCAGCGGCCAACTCTTTTTTCTCTTCCACACCAAGAGATGCCTTCGGGTAGATATTGAAAGCAATATCCCGGCTATAGAAAACATACTTTTCCACGACAACCTCCTTGCAGGGAAGACGCCGGTCAATGTTGACCGGCCTGTGTTCTATCGTAGAGTTTTTTGGGTTCTCTGAACAGTCTACTAAAAGTAGTCGTCCCGGATATGAGTTTAAATTACTCGCCCGGCATCCGCCTCCCAGCGATAACCCACCCCGTAAACGGCGCGAATAAACGACTGATCGGTATCCAGCGCTTCAAGCTTGCGGCGCAGGTTTTTTATGTGACTGTCGATGGTGCGGTCGGTGACCACGCGGTAGTCGTCATACAGATGGTTCAGCAGCATTTCGCGGGAGAACACCTTCCCCGGCTCGTGGGACAGGGTTTTTAGCAGGCGGAACTCGGCGGGGGTGAGATCCAGCAGTTTACCGCGCCAGATAGCCTGGAAACGGCCTTCATCAATCACCAGCGGACTTTCTTCCGACCCGGCGGAAATGGCAAGCTGACGCTTGCAGCGGCGGAGAATTGTTTTCACGCGTGCGACGACTTCGCGCGGGCTGTAAGGCTTGCAAATATAGTCGTCAGCGCCAATTTCCAGCCCCAGCAGACGGTCAATTTCTTCTATTTTGGCGGTCACCATGACGATGGGGACTTCGGAGAAACGTCTAATCTCTTTGCACAGCGTCAGGCCGTCTGTGCCGGGCAGCATCAAATCCAGCAGAATGAGATCCGGCGGCGTGTGGCGAACATACGGCAGCACCTGGTCGCCGTGGTTCAGCAGAGTAGGGGCATAGCTTGCCGCGCGGAGGTAGTCGATGAGCAACTGTCCAAGCTTAGGTTCATCTTCTACGATCAAAATACGGGGCGTACTGTCGTCAATCGGTAGCTCGGTCATAGTGTCCTCGACGTTTCTGTTTCCAGAGGAAGTTCAACGGTAATACTAACGCCGCCAAAGCGTGAATGGGAGGCGGTTAGCGTTCCGCCATGGGCGGTCACAATATTCTGGCAGATAGACAGGCCCAGCCCTGAACCGCCGCTGGCGCGGTTGCGGGAACCTTCCGCGCGGTAGAAACGGTCAAACAGCTGGCCTAGCTGCTCGTCCGAGACGCCGGGTTCGCTGTCGTCAAAGCTCATCACAAACTGCTGATTCACAATTTTACCGCCGATCACCAGTTGCCCACCGCTGTCGGTGTAGCGGAGGCTGTTTTCCAACAGGTTATTGAACAGCTGCATCAGGCGGTCTCCGTCACCGAAAATAGTCGCGGTTTCCGGTAGCGCAAGGCGTATTGTCAGCCCGCGTGACTCAAAACGGGATCGAAATGCCCCGGCAACCACTTCCAGCAGCGCAATGATATCCAGCGATTTTTTCTGGTAGGCCAGCGCGCCTTCATCGGACATGGAAAGCTGGTGCAGGTCGTCAACGAGCTTGGTCAGGGTGGCGACTTCCATCTGCAGTGACGTGACGGACTCCGGCGTAAACTGACGCACGCCGTCCTGAATTGCCTCTAGCTCACCGCGCAAAACGGCAAGCGGGGTGCGCAGCTCGTGAGAAATATCCGCCATGTAAGCCCGGCGCATTTTATGGTTTTTTTCCAGGGTGCTGGCAAGCTGGTTAAAGTCCTGTGCCAGCCGCCCCAGCTCATCCTGGCTGCCGACCGCAACCCGGGTGGAAAAATCTCCGGCGGCCAGCTTGTGCGTACCTTCAACCAGGCGTTTCACCGGGGCCAGAAGGCCACGGGCAAGCAGGAAGGTGGCCGCTGCCGCCAGCAAACTGGACAGGGCGACGATGATCCAACTTGTGCGCCGCTGCTGGCGATCGAAGTTAATGTCGGTATTGCGGGTCAAACGCTCAATGGGGGAGGCTATCACCCAGCCAACGTCCTGACCATTGACGTTAATCGGTTTGCGCATCCCGTCTGGAGGGAGCTTCTCTCGAGGGCCAACCAGAACCTGATAGTTTTGATCGACCACCCAAAACTTAGTGCGCCAGCCCTGCGGCGGCATGCCGTGAGCTTCATCCCCTTCGCGCTCAAACGAACGTAAAATCTGAAACACAAACCTGTCGTTGTGCCGCAGGAAGCGCCAGTTGCCGTGCAGCGCATACTGTTCGCCCAGGGCATCACTCAGCATCTCAATGCGCTGAGTATTACCGCGTTTGATGTAGTCGATAAAGCCACGCTCAAAGCTTAACCTCACGCCCCAGTGCATGATGGCCAGCACCAGCAGGCAGGTGGAGAATATGGCGAGGAATAATTTCCCGGTGATCCCGGAGCGGTAAAGTTTCATGTTTCGCTCCTTTTACGGCGGCTGATGACCGTGTTTTCTGAACGGTCATTTGGGACGCGGGCAAACAGCAATGCCGGAAGGGCGATGACCAGCGCCATGCAGAAATAGGTGTACATAAAGATGCTGTGAGCCTGTTCCCCACCCACCGGAAGCTGCTGGTGGCCAAACATGCCCAGCAGCAGGCCCGCGACGGTCACGCCGATACTCATGGAAAGCTGCATGACCATTGAGAGCATGCTGTTGCCGCCGCTGGCGAGGTCATCCGGCAGATCTTTTAGCGTCAGCGTATTCATGGAAGAGAAGCGCATGGAGTTGACCATGCCCTGTACAAACAGGACGACCGGCAGCAGCCAGAACCAGCCCATCAGGGCCGTACCCATAAACATCAGCGTGATCAGCGCCAGGCCGAGCGTGGCGACGACCAGCACGTTGCGGTAGCCGAAGCGGTTGACGACCTGCACAACGATACGTTTCATGCCCATGCTGCCAAGCACCATTGGGACCATCATCAGCCCGGCATGGAATGGCGAGAAACCCATCCCAATCTGCAGAAACACCGGCGTCATAAACGGCAACATGCCGCTGCCGATGCGCCCGCACAGGCTGCCCAGCAGGCCAAGCGAAAAGGTTTTCGTGTTGAACAGATTGAGATTGAACAGCGCGTTTTCGTTGTCGCGGGCATGCCACAGGTAAAGCAGAATGGCGATAACCCCGCCAAGGATCAGCAACCCGAGCGTTTCACTGGAAATGCCCAGGCCTTTTTGTCCGTCCAGGGCAATGGTCAGCGCCGCCATCCCAAACGCCAGTAGCAGGAAGCCGGAAATATCAAAGCGTCGGGTTTGCATGGTGTAGTTGGGCATCAGCCACAGGGTAGCGATGGCCCCGACAATGCCGACAGGAATGTTTATCAGGAAAATCCAGTGCCAGGAGGCGTACTCCACCAGCACGCCGCCCAGCGCAGGGCCGAGCAGGGGGCCTACCTGGCCTGGGATCGTCACGAAGGTCATCGCCGCCATATATTGCGCCCGCGGAACGATTTTCATCACCGTGAGGCGCCCCACCGGTACCATCATGGCCCCGCCAATGCCCTGCACGACGCGGGCGAGAACAAGCTCGTTGAGCGTTGAGGCATTGGAGCAAAACAGGGACCCGAGGGTAAAAAGAATTATCGCCGTGAAGAAGATATTGCGAACGCCCACTCTGTCCGCCAGCCAGCCGCTTGCCGGAAGCATGACCGCAACCGTTAACACGTAGGCCACCACCACCGAGTGCATATGCAGCGGGCTTACGCCCAGACTATGCGCCATCGAGGGAAGCGCGGTGTTCACAATCGTGGTGTCCAGCGCCTGCATAAAGAAGCCAAAAGCGACAATCCATAACTGCCAGCGAACGGCGGTGGGCAAATCAGTCATACGGACAGAGCCTTACTTTCACGGGGTTTGCGGCTAAAGCGCAATCTCAGTCGGTCAAAGAACAGGTAAACCACCGGCGTGGTGTAAAGCGTCAACAGCTGGCTCATCACCAGCCCGCCTACGATGGTGATCCCCAGCGGCTGGCGAAGTTCTGCGCCATCCCCGCTGGTTAGCACCAGCGGTAGCGCGCCAAACAGCGCGGCCAGCGTGGTCATCATAATAGGGCGGAAGCGCAGCAGGCAGGCCTGGAAAATCGCCTCTTCCGGCGTTAAATCGCCCTTACGCTGCGCCTCTATTGCGAAGTCCACCATCATAATGGCGTTCTTTTTCACGATACCTATCAGCAGCATGATACCGATTAGCGCAATCAGGCTGAAGGGGGCGCCGAAAAGTTCCAGCGCCAGCAGCGCCCCGACGCCCGCAGAAGGCAGCGTCGAGAGGATGGTCAGCGGGTGAACGTAGCTTTCGTACAATATACCCAGCACGATATACACTGTGGCAATGGCTGCCAGAATCAGAATCACCTGCGAGTTCATCGTCTGCTGGAACACCTGTGCCGTCCCGGCGTAGCTGCCGCGCACGGTAGTCGGTACGCCCAGCGAGGTCATGGTTCTGTCGATGGCGTCGCTGGCTTCAGAAAGCGATACCCCGTCAGGCAGGTTGAACGAGATGGTTGATGCGGCGGACAACCCCTGATGGTTAACCGACAGCGGGGCATTCGCTGGCTGCCATTTGGCAAAGTAGGAGAGGGGGATCGACTTCCCTTCGCTGTTAATCACAAACATCTGGTTGAGCGAGCTGATGTCCTGGGTGTAGCGCGGGTCGACCTCCATGACCACCTTATACTGGTTCAACGGCTGGTAGATGGTGGAAATCTGGCGCTGACCAAAGGCGTTGTTGAGCAAATTGTTGGCATCCGAGACGCTGATCCCCAGACGTGACATGGTTTCACGGTCGTAAATCAGGTCCATCTCCGAGCCGTTATCCTGCTGGTCGGAGTTAACGTCAGCTAGTTCCGGCAGCGCCGCCAGCGCTTTACGGATTTTCGGCTCCCACTCTCGCAGGGCGCTTAACTCATCGGAAAGCAGCGTGTACTGGTAGCTGGCGTTCGCCTGACGGCCACCAACGCGAATATCCTGCACCGCCATTAAATAGAGGTTGGCGCCGGGCTCTTTTGCAAGCTTGCCGCGCAGTCGGTCAATCACCTGCTGGGCGGTTTCCTGGCGTTCGCTCAATGGCTTAAGTGAGATAAACATCATGCCGCTGTTAACCCGAGAGCCGCCGGTAAAGCCGGTGACGTTATCCACCGCCGGATCTTCACGAATGATCTTCATAAAGTCCTGCAGCTTACCGCGCATGGCCTGGAAAGAGATGCTCTGATCGGCCTGAATATTGCCCATCAGCCTGCCGGTGTCCTGCTCCGGGAAGAAGGTTTTTGGGATCGCAATGTAGAGCCAGACGCTCAGGGCTATCGTCCCCAGCAGCACCATGCCCACCAGCCGCGTATGGTTTAGCACCCATTTCAACGACCGGGCGTAACCGCCCTGCATGGCAATCAGCAGGCGACCAAATCCACGGTTTTTGTTTCTCTTTTCCGGCGGACGGTTCTTCAGGAGCCAGCCACACATCATCGGCGTGAGGGTGAGCGACACCACCAGCGAAATCCCGATAGCGACCGAAAGTGTGACCGCAAACTCGCGGAATAGGCGCCCCGGCAGACCGCCCATCAACAGCAGCGGCAGGAAGACCGCCACCAGCGACAGACTCATGGACAACACGGTAAAGCCCACTTCCCGCACGCCCTGGAGCGCCGCTTGCATGGGCTTCACGCCCGCTTCCAAATGACGGGAAATGTTTTCCAGTACCACGATGGCGTCATCGACCACAAAACCTGTGGCGATGGTCAGCGCCATCAGCGACAGGTTATTGAGGCTGAAGCCGCACAGATACATGGCGGCAAAAGTCCCGATCAGCGACACCGGCACGGCCACCGCCGGAATAAAGGTCGCGCGCCCTGAGCGAAGAAACAGAAACACCACCAGAATCACCAGCGACACGGAGATCACCAGCGATTGTTCTACCTCGGCCAGCGAGGCGCGAATGGTTGGCGACCGGTCCTGGGCTACCTGCAGGTCGATGGAAGCCGGAATGGTTTCTCGTAGTTCGGGTATTTTGGCGCGGATGCGGTCCACGGTTTCGATGATGTTCGCTTCCTGCGACTTGCGAATCATCAGCAAAATGGCTGGTTTGGCGTTGGTCATCCCGGCGTTACGCACGTCCTGTACGCTGTCGGTGACGTTGGCGACATCCTGAAGGCGTACGGCCGAACCGTTATTGTAATGCACGATAAGCGGCATATAGTTTGCCGCTTTTTTTAGCTCGTCGTTGGTCTGAATTTGCCAGCGGCTTGTACTGTCCTCTACCGAACCAAGGGGACGGCGAACGTTGGCATTGCTTATTGCAGTCCGGACGGCATCCAGCGACACGCCCTGGTTAAACAGCGCCTGTGGGTTGAGGTCCACGCGCACCGCGGGCAGAGAGCTTCCGCCGACGTCCACGTCGCCCACGCCGTCGATTTGTGAGACGGTTTGCGCGAGCTGCGTGGAGGCAAAATCATACAGCTCACCCTGCGATAGTGTGTCTGAAGTGAGCGTCAGGATCATGATCGGCGCATCGGACGGGTTGGCCTTGCGGTAAGTTGGCCGCCCCGGCATCCCGCTTGGCAGCAGGCTTTGGGCAGCGTTAATCGCCGCCTGCACGTCCCGCGCGGCACCGTTGATGTCACGGTCGAAATTAAATTCCAGAATGATGCGGGTGCTGCCCAGCGAACTGGACGAGGTCATTTCGTTGACCCCGGCAATGCGGCTCAGGGAACGCTCCAGCGGCGTGGCCACGGACGACGCCATGGTTTCCGGCGACGCGCCCGGCAGCGAGGCGCTGACCATGATCACCGGAAAATCGACCTGCGGCAGCGGGGCAACCGGCAGCAGGCGGAAGCCCAGCACGCCGCACAGCGTAATGGCGACGGTCAATAAAATCGTCGCCACCGGGCGGTAAATGAAGAGGGCAAAAAACTTCACTTACGCCTCCTCATGCTGTCGGCCGAAACGACGGCGCGTGTAGTGCGACAGGCGGTCGAACAGCAGGTAAATCACCGGCGTGGTAAACAGCGTCAGCACCTGGCTGAGCAGCAGGCCACCCACCATGCCAATACCCAGCGGGCGGCGAAGTTCTGCGCCAACGCCGGTTGAAAGCATCAGCGGGAGTGCACCCAGCAGCGCGGCGAGCGTGGTCATCAGAATCGGACGGAAACGCAGCAGACAGGCCTGGTAAATCGCTTCGTACGGGGCCATGCCCTGTTCACGCTCGGCGGCCAGCGCAAAGTCGATCATCATGATCGCATTCTTCTTCACGATACCAATGAGCAGAATGATGCCGATAATAGCGATAACGTCCAGTTCGGCCCCCGCCAGCATCAATGCAAGCAGTGCGCCAACGCCCGCCGTGGGCAGCGTCGACAGGATAGTGATCGGGTGGATAAAGCTTTCATACAGCACGCCAAGCACGATGTACATCGCCACGACCGAAGCAATAATCAGCCAGATGGTGCTGCCCAGCGCGGCCTGGAAGGCGAGGGTGCTACCCTGGAACTGCGTCGTGATATCGGACGGCATCGCCAGCTCTTTTTCCGCCGAGGTGATGGCGTTCACCGCGTCGCCCAGCGATTGCCCTTCCGGCACGTTAAAGGAGAACGTGGTGGACGGGAACTGGTCCAGGTGATTGATCGACAGCGGGGCAAAGCGCTGCTCCACCTTCGCAATCGCGCTTAATGGAATGCTGCCGCCGGTGCTGCTGGTGAGGCGAATGTTGTCGAGCGCGCTCAGCCCTGGCGTGGTGCTAGTGTCATGTTCGAGTACCACGCGATACTGGTTGGCCTGGGTGTAAATGGTTGAAATAAGGCGCTGGCCGAAGGCGTTATACAGGGCGCTGGTCACCGATGACATGTTGATGCCGAGGCGGCTGGCGCTGTCGCGGTCAACGTTGACGTAGGCCATCAGCCCCTGATCCTGCCAGTCACTGCTGATATCCGCGAGCTGAGGCAGCGTTTTAAGCTTGTCTTCCAGCTGCGGCACCCAGGTGCTCAGTTCGTCCAGCGAGGTCGCCTGCAGGGTGAACTGGTACTGGGTGCGGCTCACCGTGGTGTCGATAGTCAGATCCTGGATCGGCTGCAGATAAAGCTGCACGCCCGGGACGCTGGCGACATTCTGCTGCAATCTGTCAATCACCGTCGGGATGCGGTCATCACGGTCGCTGAGCGGCTTAAGGTTAATTTGCAGGCGGGCGCTGTTTAACGAAGGGTTGGTGCCGTCTACGCCGACAAACGACGTCAGGCTTTCCACCGCCGGATCTTTCAGTATCACGTCTGCGACCTGCTGCTGACGCTGGGCCATGCTGGCGAAGGAGACCGACTGCGGAGCCTGCAGCGTGCCCTGGATAATGCCGTTATCCTGAATCGGGAAGAAGCCTTTGGGGATAAAGATCCACAGCACAATGGTCAACGCCAGCGTGCCAAAAGCAACGCTCAGCGTCAGCCACGGATGATTCAGCACTTTGCTAAGCAGGCGGCCATAGGCGGCAATGATGTTATCAAACATCTTCTCGCTGGCGCGGGAGAAACGGTTCTGCTTACGCAATGATTCGTGGCTCAGCATTCTGGCGCACATCATCGGGGTAAGCGTCAGCGAAACCACGGCGGAGATTAAAATAGAAATTGCCAGCGTCACGGCAAACTCGCGGAACAGACGGCCCACGATATCACCCATAAACAGCAGGGGGATGAGTACCGCAATCAGCGAGAAGGTCAGGGAAATAATGGTAAAGCCGATTTCCCCGGCGCCTTTTAACGCGGCGGCCAACGGCTTCTCACCTTTTTCGATGTAGCGAGAAATGTTCTCTATCACCACGATGGCATCGTCCACCACGAACCCGGTGGCGATGGTCAGCGCCATCAGCGTCAGGTTATTGATGGAGAAATCAAGGAATACCATCACCGCAAATGTGCCGACCAGCGACAGCGGCACGGCGACGGCAGGAATGATGGTGGCCGGCACGTTGCGCAGGAACAGGTAAATGATCATCACCACCAGCGCAATGGCCAGCATCAGCTCGTGCTGGGTGTCGGTCACGGAGGCGCGAATGTTGGTGGTACGGTCGCTGAGCAGTTTTACTTCAACCGACTTCGGCAGGCTTTGGGTCAGCGTCGGCAGCATCTGGCGGATGCTGTCTGCCGTCTCAATGATGTTGGCCCCAGGCTGGCGCTGGACGTTCATCACGATGGCCTGCTGCTTGTTTGCCCAGGCGCCGAGCCAGCTGTTCTCTGCCCCTTGCTCAACGGTGGCAATATCCCCGAGGCGGATTGGCGCGCCGTTCTGATAAGCGATGATTAAATCCCGGTATTCCTGGGCCGACTTCATCTGGTCGTTGGCGGAGAGCGTGACGGCGCGCTCCGGGCCGTCAAGGCTGCCTTTGGCAGAGTTGACGTTGGCATTGGTGATGGCGGTGCGAATGGTTTCGCTGGTCAGGCCGAGTGCGGCAATCACCGGAGCGTTCAATTTAACGCGAACGGCGGGGCGCTGGCCGCCCGCCAGCGTGACCAAACCGACGCCAGAAACCTGGGAGATTTTCTGGGCTACGCGGGTTTCCACCATATCTTCCACCTGCGTCATCGGCAGGGCGGTTGAGGTCACGGCAAGCGTCATGATAGGCGGATCCGCCGGGTTGACCTTGCTGTAAACCGGCGGGTTTGGCAGGTCAGTGGGCAGAAGGTTTGTCGCGGCGTTGATGGCCGCCTGCACTTCCTGCTCGGCAACGTCAAGCGCCAGCGTCAGCTGGAACTGAAGGGTGATAACCGACGCCCCGCCGGCGCTTTGCGATGACATCTGCTTCAGGCCGGACATCTGCCCAAACTGGCGTTCGAGTGGGGCAGTGATCGCCGAAGTAATGACATCCGGGCTGGCGCCGGGATAGAGCGTGACCACCTGAATGGTAGGGTAGTCCACCTCCGGTAGCGCTGATACCGGGAGAAAGCGATAGCCAATAATCCCCGCCAGCAGGATAGCCACCATCAATAACGTGGTGGCAACTGGACGAAGAATAAACAGGCGGGAAGGGCCGCCAGTGGAGCCTGGAGGTAACACCTGCATCAGGAGCGTGCTCCGTTGTGTTTGTGGCCCGATTTTGCCTGGGCGGCAGGTTTGGCGTTATCGTCGGCTGCGCTGTGCGGTTCGACAACCTCAACCTGCGCGCCTTCCGTCAGGCGGTCAATACCGTCGGTCACTACGCGATCGCCTGCGGAAACGCCGGCGCTAATCACGACTTTCTGACTGTCCTGAATTCCCGGCGTAACCAGGTGTTTACTGACTTTGTTATCGCCGTTCAGTACCCAGACGAAGTGGCCTTCATTGCCCATTTGCAACGCACCGGCTGGGATCACCACGGAATTTTGCTGGGTGTCCACCAGCATACGGGCGTTCACAAACTGATTTGGGAACAGAGCGTCATCCAGATTATCAAAGCGCGCTTTCAGCTTGATGGTGCCGGTGGTGGTATCGATTTGGTTATCAAGGCTCAGCAGTTTACCGCTGCTGAGTTTTGCGCTGTTGGTGCGGTCCCAGGCTTCAACGCTCAGCGTTTCGCCGGCTTTCTGCGCTTTAATCACCGTGGCGATGTCGTTTTCCGGCAGGGTGAACACCAGGTCAATCGGGTGCGTTTGCGTCAGCACGACAATACCGTTGGTGTCGCTGGTGGAAATCTGGTTGCCAATATCGACCTGCTTCAGGCCAACCCGGCCGTCGATAGGGGCGGTGACGCGACTCCAGTTAAGCTGCAACTGAGCGCTGGCAACGCTGGCTTCATCGGCCTTAACCGTGCCGAGTGTGGATTCCACAAGCGACAGCTGAGTATCGAGGTCCTGGCGGGAGACTAAGTTGGTTTTTACCAGTTGTTGGTAGCGGGCGAGGTCGCGGCGAGCATTTGCCAGGGTGGCCTGATCCTTAGCCAACTGCCCCTGGGCCTGAGCCAGGGCGACTTTGAACTGGCTCGGGTCAATTTCTGCCAGCAAATCACCGGCTTTTACCTGCTTGCCTTCCTGGAAATGAATGGCCAGAAGTTGCCCGTCAACGCGGCTGCGCACCGTCACGGTATTGGCCGCGGTGATAGTGCCCAAGCCGGTTAAGTAATGCGGCACGGCTTCACTGGTTGCCGTTGCGGCCTGAACCGGGGCCAGCGCACCGCCGCGCATTCCGCGTCGGCCGCCCTGGGCGGTTGTCTGGCCTGATTTAGCCTGGGGCTGAGTCCCCGAAGATGTATTGTGGCTGCGCCAGAACCAGACGGCGGCAATCACCACCAGAATAAAGGCTGTAATCCACAACCAGCGAGAAGTCTGCGTGCCTTTCATAGATGACGTGTTCTCTTTCTGAAACGATTAGGCTTAATGTGACTAGTTTAGTAATCAATAGCCCCGTAATGATGGAGGAAATATGAAGTACTGTCAGATTAGCAACATATAGTAAGTAAGTGATGTTTTCGTGGCCAAATAAAACTGTTATTCCCAAAACGTTTTCCGAGGCGTCACGCAAGTTTCAGTCCCAGGAGTAGTCATATCACGAAGCGAGAAATAAGCTGTGGTTTATATTTCAAATATAATCTATAGTTTATGAGGTGAGTGATGATCTGGCGCGTGATATTTACCGACTCTTTCTACTTTTGGTATCAGGCCCAGCCCGTAGAGCTCCGCAAACGACTTGTGGCGGTCTTCGGCAATATTGAGTTCTGGGGGCCGGCTTTAAGCCGCCCGCAGGCGGACACGGTAAAGGGATCTCGCTATCCCAATATGAAGGCATTACGTTTGCTATGGTGCGGCAAGCCATATCGGATCTTTTTTGCTTTTGACCCGCATCGCAGAGCCGTTGTGCTGTGTGGTGGAGACCAATCAAACGATACGCGTTTTTATCAGGCGCAGATAAAAGTGGCCGATACGCAGTTTGCGCATCACCTGGCAGAACTGGAAGATGAAAATGAAAACGTTAACTGAAGTGATGGCGGGGTTTTCGGCGGAAGAGCAGGCCGAGATCCGCGCAATGACCGAAGTCTTAATTCTGGAAACGGGATTGCAGCTGGTACGTGAGCAGCAGGGACTTTCTCAAAAACAAGTGGCGCAAAAAATGGGGGTTTCCCAGCCGGCAATCGCCGCGATTGAACAACGCGGTAACGATCTCAAAGTGCTCACGCTGAAGCGCTACGTTGAGGCGCTGGGCGGTAAACTTTCGCTGCATCTGGAGTTTCCAGAAAGCGACCGGCGTTTCCAGATATAAAAAAACCGCAGGAGGCCTGCGGTTTGAGCGGTATGTTTGAACGTGATTATCTGAAAACCACGTCTGACCAACGGGCAAGCCCCTGCGTCACCGAGCCAAAGTCATCCCCTCCGGCAATCGGAATATCAGGCAACTGCTGGGCGAGCGCATGGCGCAGCAGCGGAGAACGAGCGCTGCCGCCGGTCAGGTAAATAACCTCAGGTTTAGCCTGGCTGTTGTCCATCGCCAGCGTGACCTGCTCCATGATGCGCTGTAGCGGCTGGCTGATAGCGGTTTCCAGCGCTTGCTGGCTGATATCGCAGCCTACGTATTTGGCAATAAACGGCAGCAATGCTGAAACCTGCTGGCTGTTGGAGAGCGCAATCTTGCTCTCTTCTGCCGCCCTGACAAGGCGATAGCTCAGACGCTGACGCCAGACTTTCTGCAGATACGCCACCTTTTCCGGCTCGCGCGCGTCCCGCACCAGCTCATTGAGCGCGCGGCCGTTAGCCGCGCTGTAGAAGTCATTCTGAGCCGGGACATCGTTAATCGCGACGGCGTTCCACCAGGGTAATACCGGCAGCGCGATGCCTTTTTCCGTCTGGCCGCCCATGCCAAGCAGCGGAGCCAGCTGTTTAAATGCCAGCATAATATCCAGATCGTTACCGCCCACGCGGCAGCCGCTGTGGCCCAGAAGGCTTTGTTCACGGTCGCGGCGCTGGTGCCAGTCAGGCCCCATCAGCAGTACCGAGCAGTCGGTGGTGCCGCCGCCAATGTCGACCACCAGCACCTGCTTTTCTTCCTGCAGTGTGGCTTCAAAATCCAGCCCCGCAGCTACGGGTTCAAACTGAAACACCACGTCGCGGAAGCCAGCGCGGTGCGCGGCGCGTTCCAGAATTCCCTGAGCCTGCTGGTTAGCATCTTCCCCGCCCAGTCCCTGGAAGTTAATCGGCCTGCCAATCACGGCCTGGTCGATGGTCCCTTCCAGCTGGTTTTCCGCCTGTTTACGGATGTGCAGCATCATCGCGCAGACCAGATCTTCAAACAGCGCGACCTGCTGCGGTTTCAGGCCGGTGGCGCCGAGGAAGGACTTTGGCGATTTAACGAAGTAAACCTCTTCCGGATCTTCCATGTACTGACCAAGAGAACTTAAGCCAAATTTTACGCTGCCGGGCAGCACATCAATGTCTTCTTCGCGGTTGTAGCTCACCGCACGGCGCAGCAGTGCCTGGGTCTCGCTTCCCGTAGCCGGAACTTCGTGGTGACGGAAGAGCCACTCGCTCACCGCTTCACGCGTCGGTGCACAGAGCATAGAAGGCAGCAGCGATGAGCCGTTCTCCATCTCCAGCAGCTGTGGTTTTCCGTCGCGCATAATGGCGACCGAGCAGTTCGCCGTCCCGTAGTCAAAACCGATTTTCATTTTCGTTGATTATCCCCATGCCAGTGAGAAGGGGGGCGACTTTAGCGGAATGCCGGTCCGTGGGCAACTGAATATGAAAGCAAGGCAGAAATCGGCATTTGGCGGTATGCTAAATAAGCTGTGTTGTCTGCCTAATGCCCTCATTCTCTTCAGGATTATTTATGTACACCCTTAGCTATCAACCGCCCTATGACTGGTCCTGGATCCTTGGTTTTTTACGGGGACGTGCCGTGGAGGGCGTGGAAGTTGTTACCGCCAGTCGCTATCAGCGCAGCTTCGCGCTGGGAGAATATGCCGGGCTGGTGACGCTTGAACCAGACGAGAAAAATCTTTGCCTCAATGTGACGCTAAGCGACGGCCTGCAGCCTGTGGCAGGCGAAGTTTTACAACGCGTGAAGAACTTACTGGATTTGGACAAGGATCCGCAGCAGGTATTAAGCAGCCTGGGCACGTTGGCGGCAGCCCGGCCCGGCCTGCGTCTGCCGGGATGTATGGACCCGTTCGAACAGGCCATTCGGGCCATTCTTGGGCAACTGGTTAGCGTGGCGATGGCGGCAAAATTGACCGGCAAAGTGGCAAAGACATTCGGAAGGAAGCTTGAAGGTCACGAGGGCTGGTATCTGTTTCCGGATACCAGGACGCTGGCAAACTGCGATGTTCAACAGCTGAAATCTTTAGGCATGTCGCTTAAGCGTGCAGAGGCTATTGTGCATCTTGCCGGAGAGGTGGTGAAAGGGCAGTTTCCGCTGCAGCTACCCGATGATTTGGAGCAGGGAATAAAAACCCTGATAGCATTGCCCGGTATCGGGCGCTGGACAGCCAACTATTTCGCCCTGCGCGGCTGGCAGGCCAGCGACGTTTTCCTGCCGGACGATTACCTGATTAAACAGCGCTTTCCTGATATGACGTCTGCACAAATCCGCCGCTACGCCGAGCGCTGGCAGCCCTGGCGCTCCTACGCGCTGTTACACATCTGGTATAGCGACGGCTGGACGCCAGACTGATTCACAGGATTATATGCTACAATATTTGAACTTGTAACCGACCTTTATTAGTAAGAAAATCCCGATATAAAAGTGGTGTCTGAATTTTATATTTAAATTAATATTACTGAATGAGTTTCATTTTTAATTCAGATGAACGGATTATAAGGGTCGAATGTGAGAGTTTTAGTTACAGGGGCCACGGGTTTCGTGGGGAGTCGCTTGGTTACAACGCTCAGGGAATTGGGGTATGAAGTCGTCGGCACAACTCGTCGTGGCTCGCAGAATACTGCTGGACTGGTTGATATCGGCGATATTTCGGCAACAACGGACTGGTCCCCGGTGCTTGAAGGGTGTGATGCCGTCGTGCATACCGCCGGTCGGGCTCATATCTTAAAAGATTCAGCTGCGGATAAACTCTCGGCGTTTCGGCAGGTTAACTGTGACGCAACCTTAAAGCTTGCTCACGACGCGTTGAATGCAGGGGTCAACCATTTTATTTTCATCAGTTCTATTGGCGTAAATGGCAATGCCACTACTCATACGCCATTTACCGAAAAATCAATACCTAAGCCTGTCTCAGATTATGCGATTTCTAAATTTGAAGCTGAGCAAAAGCTGAACGAAGCATTTTCTTCAGGCCCAATGGCGATTACGGTGATTCGTCCGGCGCTTATCTGTGGCGAAAATGCACCGGGCAATATTCGGCGTTTGTTAAAACTGGTTGCCAGTGGGCTGCCGCTTCCTTTCAAAGGAATAAAAAACAAGCGAAGCATGGTTTCTCTGGAAAACGTTGTCAGCTTTATTGCCACTTGCCTGAACGATCCTCGTTCAAAAAATCAGCTTTTTGTTCTCGCCGATAAAGATAAACCCACCACGGAAGATATTGTTCGATCATTCGCGGGTGGAATGAACAAATCTCCTCGTGTCTTTTGGTTTCCAGCGGCTATATTGAAGGTTTTACTGATGCTAACAGGGAAGCAAAGCATTTATGAGCAACTCTATGGCTCATTGGATATTGATGCCTCCTACGCCTCCGAGCTGTTGGGTTGGCAGCAACCCGTTACGCTTTCCGAAACGATGGAAAAAGCAGCAAAATATTATTCAAAGGACGCTCAGTAATGCAGGCATTAATTGTGGCCGTAGTCGTTTTTATTCTCTCATTTATTCTGACCTGGTGCCTACGAGCCTATGCGTTAAAAAACAACGTTATTGATATACCGAATCAACGTAGCTCTCACTCTATACCGACGCCTCGTGGTGGCGGTGTGGCCATTGTTATCAGTCTTATGGTTGGGTTGATTGCGCTGTCCCTCCTTCAGCTCATTTCATACTCGACGATGTTCTCGCTGATTGTTGCCGGCGGAATTACCGCGGTGGTCGGTTTTCTTGACGACCATGGGCACATTGCGGCTCGCTGGCGATTACTGATGCACTTCCTGGCCGCCGCAGCAGGGCTTTTCTTTCTTGGAAACTTTCCTGCGATCGAGCTTTTCGGCTACACCTTCTCTGCCGGATGGATTGGGATGGTTTTCGGATTAGTCTATCTGGTATGGATGCTGAATCTTTATAACTTTATGGATGGCATTAATGGGCTGGCGAGCATGGAGGCGATTGTTTTTTCCCTTACATCTCTGCTGATTGTCTGGATTGCTGTGCCTGATGCTTTGGGGTCAGACGCATCGCTTAGCGTTTTGCTGCTGGGGGCTGCCGCGCTCGGTTTTATCTTCTGGAATTTCCCGAACGCAAAAATTTTCATGGGCGATGCCGGAAGTGGCTTTCTGGGAATAACCATCGGCTTACTGGCTCTTCATATTGGCCTGCTTGATAGCAAACTCTTCCTTGCCGAGATGTGTTTACTTGGCGTTTTTATCGTAGATGCTACCTTAACGTTACTGCGCCGTTTGCTGGCAGGCAAAAAGGTGTACGAAGCTCACGCAAGCCATGGCTACCAGATACTTGCAAGAAAATATGGTAGCCATAAGCCCGTTACTCTTGGTGCGCTGTGCGTCAATCTTATCTGGTTAACCCCTTTTGCCATGTTGATTGCAGCGGGTGCCATTACGGGAGTGGTAGGATTAGCGATAGCCTGGGCTCCGGTTGTGATTGTCGCGTGGCGCTGCGGAGCTGGCGTAAAGGATAAGGGCTAACAGCCATAAAGCAGGGTTACGGGCACCACTGATATATATTTAGTTGTACCAGAGGGTGCTCAGTAAAAATTTTCACTCTATAACAACAGGTTGGTGAACAGGTGTCCTGTTCTATTGAAAATATGCTTACGTTTCTGCTTGCTTTACCAAGACCGGTAAAAAGAATTATTACGCTGGCAATTGATGTTGTGCTGCTGTTGTGTGCTTTCTGGTTCTCTTTCTGGGTGCGTATTGATGCCCTGACACCTCTGACAAGTGGGCCGCACTGGTTACTGATTTTGTCGATTATTCTGGTCACGCTAGGCTTCTTTGTCAGACTTGGCCTCTATCGTGCTGTTATTCGATATATTACGGCTAAAGTTTTTGTCTCGGTTGCGGTGGGTATGGTGGCGTCGTCCATCCTGCTTATCGTGACCGCGTTTTATACAAATATCTATTTGCCTCGCACCATCCCATTTATCTATTTTTCCTTTGGTTTACTGCTAGTTACAGGCTCAAGACTGGCGTTAAGAATGCTGGTCAACCATGGATTAAAACTGGGAGCTAAGGTCATTATCTACGGCGCAGGTGCATCAGGGCGTCAGTTACTGCCTGCCTTAAGCCAGGCATCTGAGTATTACCCGGTTGCTTTTGTTGACGATAACCCTCGTCTACAAAAAACCGTTATGCATGGTGTGACGGTTTACTCGCCTGAAAAGCTGGCCTGGTTAGTCGAGAAGTACGAGGTCCAAAAAATCCTGTTGGCCATGCCAAGCTTGAGCCGCTCTCGTAAAAGCGAAGTGATGAAAAAGCTGGAAGGCCTCCCCTGTGAGGTGCTTTCTATTCCCGGGATGGTTGATCTGGTGGAAGGGAAAGCCAGCATTGCTACGCTGAAAAAAGTCTCTATTACCGACCTTTTAGGACGTGACCCCGTGGCGCCTGTACCTGAGTTAATTGCCCGGAATATCCAGGATAAGTCGGTCATGGTGACAGGGGCGGGTGGATCCATCGGCTCAGAACTTTGTCGCCAGATTATTTTGAACGGGCCGAAAGCGTTAGTTCTCTATGAGATCTCTGAGTTTTCGCTTTACGCTATCGAGCGCGAATTATCTGAGATGATCAAGAGCAAGGGATTGACGATCAAACTCTATCCTGTGCTGGGTAATGTGCAAAACCAGGCTCATCTGGAGCGGGTTATCGGGAGTTTCGGTATCGAAACTATCTACCACGCCGCGGCTTATAAACACGTACCTTTAGTTGAGTATAACGTTGCCGATGGCGTCAGAAATAACGTCTTTGGTACGCTGGCCTGTGCACAGGCAGCAATCCGCTGCGGTGTCCCGAAATTTGTATTGATCTCTACGGATAAAGCTGTTCGCCCGACCAACACGATGGGGGCAACAAAACGCATGGCGGAGCTTGTGCTGCAGGCATTGGCGGTACAGCAGTCAGGTACCTGCTTTAGCATGGTGAGATTTGGTAATGTGCTGGGGTCTTCAGGTTCTGTTGTTCCACTCTTTGAAAAGCAGATAGCTAAAGGGGGGCCAATTACGTTGACACACCCGGACATTATTCGCTACTTCATGACGATTCCAGAGGCCGCGCAGCTGGTTATACAGGCTGGTGCGATGGGCAACGGCGGAGACGTTTTTGTCCTCGATATGGGCGATCCGGTAAAAATCATCGACCTGGCAGAGCGTATGGTTTCTTTAAGTGGCTTTACCTTACGTGATGATTCGAATCCGGAGGGTGATATTGAGATTAAAACCACCGGATTGAGACCAGGTGAGAAGCTCTTTGAGGAACTCCTCATTGGTGACAATGTGATGACGACGCAGCACCCACGAATCATGGCCGCCAGTGAAGTGAAGCTTTCATGGGAGGAGCTTAACGTTTATCTCACCGACATGAACGACGCCTGTGGACATTATGACATGGATACCATTCGTTCCATTTTGCTCAAGGCGCCTACAGGCTTTAATCCTAGCGATGATATTTGCGATATCGTATGGAAAAATGCTTCCTGCAATATGCCCAATTAAAGTCAGGATGAAGGTCACGAGCTGAACTCAGCGGTGACTAAGCCAGTTCTGGCTGGCAGACGCTAAATAAAAACCCCTGAATCGGTCAACCGGACAGGGGTTTTTTTATTGGGGTGGGGCTGGTCAGTTAATGCCAAAATAACTATTCGTCAGCAGCAGCTCCAGCGGCTGCGGCTGGGCGATGGTTTCCCCATAGATTAAATCAATGCCAATGCCCGACAGCGTATCCATTACCAGAGGCATATCCGCCGGACCGGCGATAGTTTGCAGCGCCATGCGTTGGGCGTGACCATGCACAATCGTCACCATCATTTCGTCCATCAGATTACAGTGCACGTTGAGGATCAGGTCCGGGTCTAACATCACGTAGTCGAACAGATGATGGCTCAGGGTATTAAACAGTTCCAGATCGCGCCCAACGTGGCTCAGCACCATGCGGCAACCGGCTTTGCGCAGCCGTTTCAGGCTGGCATAAGCGCGCTGTGGCTCGGTGAGCAAGTCGCTGCTTTGAATCGTCAGGTGCAGCAGACGGGCCGGCATTCTGCTGGAGGAAAGCTGTTCCAGCAGCTCATTGACGAAGGTGTCGCTGGCCAGGCCCGCACCGGAAACGGGCAGCGCGACGCCAAAACCTTTCCTTGCGACCTGAGCGGCATACTTGTCAAAAAATTCGCTAAATACGCGGCGATCCAGCGCATGGTGAAGTGCCGGGTCGGCGAGGCCTGAGCGGAATGCGGGTTCGTTGATAACGTCCCCTTCGTTGCCCCAGAAGCGCAGGGTCAGGAGATAGAAACAGGTCGATTCCGGGATGCGCGGCGGCGCAATCGCCATCGCTATCATCAGCATGGGATTGTCTTTGATCACCTGCCACTGCTCGTCGAGGGGCATGGTGTCTCGTCCTTGCTCCATGTAGTGGCGATGCGGTTCATAAACCGTGACCTGGCCGCGGCCGTTGTTCTTCGAGGCGTAGCAGGCGATATCGGCCTGGGAGAGCACTTCAGACGCGATAGCATTATCGCCGTCAATGTGCGTGATCCCGGCGCTGGCGCCGATGCGGTGCAGACGGCCATCCCACATAAAGTGGTAGTCGTTGATACTGCGAATAATGCGCTCAGAAATATAACGTGCGTTTTCAGTGGAACAATCTGGCAGCAGCAAACCAAATTCGTCGCCGCCGAGGCGAGCAAGGAAATCCCCCGTGCGCAGCATACTCAGCATCATCGCCGCCAGCTCCCGCAGCAAAGCATCACCTGCGGCATGGCCCGCGGAGTCGTTTACGGCTTTAAAACGGTCGAGGTCAATGAACACCAGGGCATGGCGCTGACGGTGTTCAACCGCACCCTGCAGTAAGCGCTTCAGGTGATTCTCAAAGCTTACCCGGTTGGCCAGGTGCGTCAGGCTATCGTGCGAGGCGCTGTAGCTCAGCTGTTTGAGCATTTTCCGGGACTCAGTCACATCCTGGATAACCAGCACGGAGCCAATGCTTTGGCCGTCCAGCGTAGTCAGCGGCGTAATGGTGTAGTGGATGTCGTAGCTACCGCCGTTGCGGCAATGCAGCACGACATCCTGCTCTATAGCGCTCCGGGAAAAATCGCCGCTGTGTATGTTTTCCATCACCGGGCCGTTATCACCGAAGGTGATGCGCAGAATCGCCAGAATGTGCTGGCCGATGGCCGCCTCCTGCGCCCAGCCGCTGAGCTTCTCGGCAATCGGGTTCATAAAGGAGACATTCATGTCGACGTCGGTGCAAATTACCGCTTCGCCGATCGAGTCCAGCGTGATGTGCAGCCGCTCTTTTTCCTGGTACAGCGCTTCGTTGAGCTGCTTAACTTCGGTCATGTCCATATTGATGCCCAGCAGCCGTTCCACGTCGCCGTTCTTATTCAGCACGCGGTTAGCCAGGGAGCGGATATGGCGGATACCGTCTTTGACATGGATACGAAATTCAAGCTTAAACGGCAGGCGATTTTTTAACGACTCGCGAATAACGGTTTCCGAGTGGGCGAGATCTTCTTTCACCAGCCTGTTCAGCCAGAGCTGGTAGGTGGGTTTGGTATGCGGCGGCACGTCGTAAAGCTCAAACATCCGCTTATCCCAGCTGATGACATCGTTGGTCAGATCCCACTCCCAGATGCCGATGCCGCCGGCTTCATTGGCAAGCGTAATCCGCTCCATCAGCCGCTTGTTGATCCACTCGGTATGCTTCAGGTCGTTGATGTCTTCAATCTGGGCGATGTAGTAGAGCGGCGTGCCGTCGGTATGACGCACAACGGACGCCGTGAGCATGGCCCACACGACATTGCCCGCGCTGGTGTAATAGCGCTTTTCCATTGAATAGCTATTGATGTGCCCGGCCTCGAGCTTGCTCAGGTGCTGAAGATCGAGATTCAAATCTTCGGGCCAGGTAATTTGCTGGAAGGTGAGATCGCTCAGCTCTTCGCTGGAATAGCCGAGGAACTTACATAATGACTTATTGACCTGCAGCCATTTGCCCTCGGTAGAGACCAGCGCCATGCCAATAGCCGAGTATTCCATGGCGTTACGAAAGCGCGTTTCGCTTTCGGTGATGTGTTTACGCTCTGTGCGGGAGGAGTACATCACCATTGTGATGACGTTTGCCGGCAGCAGAATCAGCAGAAACGGCAGCCACGGCGCATATTCCAGCACGCGCGGGTGGGGCGTTAACATCGGGAGCTTGCCGATGGCTATCATCGCCGAGACCATCATCAGCGTGGCAAGGAAAATAATAAAGGCTTCCAGACGCGGCAGCCGAATGGCGCTCCACATCAGAATGACGATGATAAAAGTGAACGGCCAGGGCAGATAAATTAATGAAAAATAGCTGAGTGCCAGCGTGACGGCGAAGGTTGCCACGGTTTCGAACAGCAGGGCCGCTTTGCGGTGACGAAGCAAATAATAAGGTTTAAACAGCAGCCCTGCCGGCATCAGCGCCAGCGCCCCGATGGATTCAGACAGCACCCATATAAAGAAGGTTTTCAGCGACGAGGAGTCAACCGGTATCGGCAATAGCGTCACCAGCAGGCCGCCGACCAGCGGAGGGATTACCGCACTGCACACGGCAAGTCGTGACCAGTTATTGAGGTTTTGTAAGGGGTTTTTCCGCGGCAAAAAGCGACGTAACAAAAGCGCGCCCAGCAGAGCCTCAAACAGGTTTATTGCGGTTAACGAGATATTCAGACCGCTAAATGAAAAAACGGCGGCGCTGGCTGCCATGCTGCCCAGTGCACAGACGGCGGCAATGAACGGCCATTGATGGAGAGGAGAACGGAAAAATGCCGCCATCATCACCGAGGTGGTAAACCAGATAGGCACCAGATCGGTGCCTTTTAACGTCAGCTCAAGGGAATAGAGGGTGAAAACAAAGCTGAGTAACCCCAAGCCAGCCAGCAGTATCAGTGAATGGACGGCGGCTTCTGTTTGTCTGTTTTTTCTAATCATTACCGCAAATCCGCTTGGACACTGCCGCCAGGAGTCATGCCCGGATGCATATAAATAAAGAATCGGTTTATGCTAGTACAAACAATTTACAATTCCTATGCTCGGTTGTCAGAATTTACCTACAGAGTGTCAGAAATTGCGTAGTCAAATCACGTAATTAAATAATTCCACTTTACCCGTTGCCTGGCGATGGTGCGCTGTCATGCCTTTGTCACTTTGTTGGCCCTTTGCCGCGTAATTTCACGATTGCAGGGGGTAAGAGGCTGGTATCAAAAGGCGGTTGTCCCTATAATTGCGGCGTTTGACGCCTCCGCGTCGTCCTTCCAACACTTTTCGTATTCAGGCCGTAAATAATATGACCGATCAGTCTCATCAATGCGTCATCATCGGGATAGCCGGCGCATCGGCTTCAGGGAAAAGCCTCATTGCCAGCACGTTGTATCGTGAACTGCGCGAGCAAGTCGGCGATGAACACATTGGTGTCATTCCAGAAGACAGTTACTACAAAGATCAAAGCCATCTGTCGATGGAAGAGCGTGTTAAAACCAACTACGATCACCCCAGCGCAATGGACCACAACCTGCTTTTCCAGCATTTGCAGACGCTGAAGTCCGGCAAAGCTATCGAACTGCCGGTTTATAGCTACGTGGAGCACACCCGCACCGACCAGACCGTGCATTTGGTCCCGAAGAAGGTGATCATTCTGGAAGGCATCCTGCTGCTGACCGATGCGCGCCTGCGCCAGGAAATGAACTTCTCTATTTTTGTTGATACACCGCTGGATATCTGCCTGATGCGCCGTATGAAGCGCGACGTTAACGAGCGCGGCCGTTCAATGGACTCCGTGATGGCGCAGTATCAAAAAACGGTACGCCCAATGTTCCTGCAGTTTATTGAGCCTTCCAAACAATACGCCGATATTATCGTGCCGCGCGGGGGCAAGAACCGCATCGCAATCGATATTCTGAAAGCCAAAATCAGTCAGTTCTTTGAATAAAGACCTTTGCGGGCGCGCGTAAGCCGCTCGCTTTTACGTTGAATCCCTCATCCATTGCCAATTGGCTATCGTCGACGCTCTGTGGCAGTGTGTGTAAACTGAGATTGATAAGGAGAATCTGCGATGCGCCTTTGCGATCGTGATATCGAAGCCTGGCT
Source organism: Enterobacter sp. TMH.L2 (assembly GCF_050847315.1). Lineage (NCBI taxonomy): Bacteria > Pseudomonadati > Pseudomonadota > Gammaproteobacteria > Enterobacterales > Enterobacteriaceae > Enterobacter > Enterobacter sp. TMH.L2. The sequence goes on from NZ_CP193791.1 coordinate 1,605,835, forward strand.
GGATGATGGCCGTTTAGCGATTACCCCCCGTCCTCCGGTTGAACGCATTAACGGTGCCACCGTGGATGTGCGCCTCGGCAATAAATTCCGCACGTTTAGCGGGCATACCGCACCTTTTATCGATCTCAGCGGCCCTAAAGATGAAGTCACCGAAGCGTTAGAGCGCGTGATGAGTGATGAGATTGTGCTGGAAGAAGGTGAAGCTTTCTTTCTACATCCCGGTGAACTGGCGCTGGCGGTAACGCTGGAATCTGTCACGCTGCCGGACGACCTTGTGGGCTGGCTGGATGGGCGTTCCTCGTTAGCGCGCCTGGGCCTGATGGTACACGTCACCGCCCACCGCATCGATCCGGGCTGGCATGGCTGTATCGTGCTTGAGTTCTACAATTCAGGGAAGCTGCCGCTGGCGCTGCGTCCGGGCATGATGATTGGCGCGCTGAGCTTTGAACCCCTCTCCGGGCCAGCGGCTCGCCCTTATAATCGCCGTCAGGATGCCAAATACCGCGACCAGCAGGGTGCGGTAGCAAGCCGTATCGATAAAGACTGAATTGCAGTGAGTTGTTCGCCCTCTGGCGAATGATATGGAGAATGTTATGAGACGACTATTAACCACGTTGATGATTCTGCTGGTTGTGCTGATAGCCGGCCTGACCTCACTCGTGTTGTTGGTTAACCCTAACGACTTCCGTGGTTATATGGTTCGTCAGGTTGAGGCCCGCAGCGGCTATCACCTTGAGCTGGAAGGGCCGCTGCGCTGGCATGTCTGGCCGCAGCTGAGTATTTTGTCTGGCCGCATGTCACTGACTGCGCCGGGTGCCAGTTTGCCAATGGTTAGCGCGGAAAATATGCGTCTGGATGTAGCGCTGATTCCGCTGCTTTCTCACCAGCTTCAGGTTCGCCAGGTCATGCTGAAAAGCGCGGTGATTCAGATGACGCCGCAGGCTGAAGCGAAGCTTTCGGCTAACGCGCCGGTAGGGCCAAAAGACACCATTAGTGAACCGGATACCGGGCGTGGCTGGTCCTTTGATGTTGCGAAGCTTAAGGTCGTCGACAGCGTGCTGGTCTTCCAGCATATCAATGACGAGCAGGTCACCGTCCGCAATATTAACCTGCAAATGACGCAGGATGATAAGCGCCAGGCGCATATTGAACTCAGCAGCCAAATCAACCGTGACCAGCGGGATTTAACGCTTTCGGTCACCGCAGATATCGATCTCCATGACTATCCGCAGCAAATCAACGCCACGTTAAGCCAAATTGACTACCAGCTGCAGGGCGCCGACCTTCCGGCTGGCGGCATCGGCGGCTCGGGTTCGCTTCAACTGGGCTGGAAAAACACGGGCAGCCAGCTTTCGCTGTCAAATATGCAGCTCACGGCCAACGACAGTGATTTACAGGGCAATGTCAGCGTGGCGATGCAGGATAAACCGCAGTGGACGGTGGATCTGCAATCTCGCCTGCTCAATCTCGACAAACTGGTGGCCAATGCACCCGTTGCGGATACCTCGATTAACCAACAGGCCCAGCAGGCTCAGCAACCGTCCCGCCCGGGCCCGGTGATTGCCGAACAACAGGGTGAAACCAACTACCACAGCCTGCGTAATTTTAATGCCGTACTGAATATCAAGGCCGGTGAAGTGCGCTGGCGCGGCCTGGCGTTCAGCGATGTGCAGACCGCGCTGGTGAATCAGGAGGGTAAACTCAGTATTAACCAGCTCAACGGCAAGCTGGGGCAGGGCACGCTCTCGCTGCCGGGCTTCCTGGATGCCAGCGGCAAGACGCCTGAGCTTGCCTTCCAGCCGCAGGTGAAAAATATTGAGATCGGCAAAATTCTGACCGCGTTTGATTACCCGATTGCGTTAACCGGGCAGTTTTCTATGACGGGTGATTTCAGCGGTGAACGCCTTGATGCGGAGGATTTCCGCAGTAACTGGCAGGGAGACGCCCAGCTTGAGCTGGTCCATTCCCGCCTCGAGGGGATGAACTTCCAGCAGCTGATTCAGCAGGCGGTCAGTCGGAACAATGAGGGCGTGGATGCGCAGCAGAATGTTCAGAACGTCACCGAGCTTGATCACTTCTCCACGTCTGCGTCGCTGGATAACGGGCTTCTGACGATGACGAAGATGGTCGGTGAGTCCAGCGTATTGTCCCTGACCGGCGAAGGCACGATGGATCTGGTGAAAGAGGTCTGCGACACCAACTTTGCAATTAAAGTCGGCGGCGGCTGGCAGGGCAGCGACAGTAAACTGATTGAAGTGCTAAAAAACACGGCCGTTCCGCTCCGGGTTTATGGCCCGTGGCAGCAGCTGAATTACACGCTGCAGGTTGACCAGGTGCTGCGTAAGCAGCTGCAGGATGAAGCTAAGCGTCGGCTCAATGACTGGCTGGATAAGCATAAAGAGAGCGACAAGGCGAAAGACGCTCAGCAGTTACTGAATAAGCTTTAACGACAAAAAAACCGGCTCTCGCCGGTTTTTTTATACCTCATAATCCAGCAGAGTATCGTCTTGTTCGAGCGGGATGATTTGTACTTTGTTGACCCTGTGATTCACCACCTCCAGCGTTTTGAGCAAATAATTCCCCACTTCAACGCTCTCGCCTTTGGCTGGAATATGCTGCAAATGCTCCATCAGCAACCCGGCAATGGTGTGGTATTCCCGTTTCTCATCCAGGGGAAGGGCGATGTACTGCACCAGGTCGTCCAGCGGCATGTGGCCGTTAGCCGTCCAGCTGCCGTCCTGATTTTTCTGGATATCGTGGCGGGCATCTATCTCTTCCACTTCGTTCGGCAGATTACCGGCGATGGTTTCCATCACGTCGCTCAGGGTGACAATGCCTTCCACCGAGCCAAACTCATCGACGACAAAAGCAAAATGGGTGCGCGCGTTACGGAACTGTTCTAACGCCTGCAGCAGCGGTAATGCCTCCGGGAAAACCAGCGGCTGACGAATCAACGGCGTAATATTCAGCGCTTCGCCGTGCAGCGATTGCTGCAATAAATCGATAACGTGCACCACGCCGAGGATGTCATCGTCATTGTCCGTGACCACGATACGCGTGTGCTGGTTTTTATTCAGAAGTTCGCGAACCTCGGCTTCCGGGGCGGTAATGTCCAGATGCTCGACGTCGTGGCGGGAGGTCATGATACTGCTGACGCTGCGCTGGTTCAGGTGCAGCACGCGCTCGATCATCCGCGTTTCCTGCGGGTTAAAAACATCGCTGTTAATGCCGCTGTCGGCAATAAGTGAGGCGGTCTGGGCATCCAGTTCCGCGTCTTCTTTCTTGCCGTTCAACAGCCGCAGCACGGCTTCGGCGGTGCGCTCCCGCAGCGACTGATTTGCGGAAAGAAAACGTCGGCGGTTAAATATCGCCAGCTGATTGAGTGATTCAATCATCACCGAGAATCCGATGGCAGCATAGAGATAGCCTTTCGGGATTTGATAGCCAAAGCCGTCGGCCACCAGGCTAAAGCCAATCATCAGCAGGAAACTCAGGCACAAAATCACGATGGTCGGGTGGCTGTTCACAAACCGAGTCAGCGACTTGCTGGCCAGCACCATCAGCCCGATGGCGATGATAACCGCGACCATCATGACCGCCAGATGGTCGACCATGCCAACGGCGGTGACCACCGAATCAAGGGAAAACACGGCGTCAAGAATGACGATTTGCGCCACAACGGGCCAGAATTTGGCCCCCCGTTTTTGCGTGTGATGCTCGCTGTCTTTGCCCTCCAGCCGCTCATTCAGCTCCATCGTGGCCTTGAACAGCAGGAACATACCGCCCAACAGCATGATCAGATCCCTGGCGCTAAAGCTAAGGTCGTGAAGGGTGAATAGCGGTCGGGTAAGCGTCACCAGCCACGAAATGGAGGCCAGCAGCAGCAGGCGCATAACCATCGCCAGCAGTAAGCCCGTGACGCGGGCACGATCGCGCAGTTTAGGAGGCAGCTTTTCGGCGAGGATGGCAATAAAAACGAGGTTATCAATGCCCAGAACCAGTTCTAAAACGACCAGGGTAACTAACCCGGCCCAGACTGAGGGGTCGGCAATCCATTCCATACGGGGTTTATAGCCTTTAACTTACGGGCAAATGCCACACGGAAATGATGGATAATTGTCGGACAAAAAGCAATGTTTGTCTGAGAATAATCCGTAATGACTTATAGAATTTTCAGCATTAAATGAATGCCCGGCAAATTATTGCGGATAATATTTAAAGAAGCATTTGAGTTATATATTTTATATATGAATACGCCGCTATGAGATAGTTCTGCATATTTTCCCAGGCATTGTCTTATTATTTTTATTGTCAATATAAAGAAAATCCTAAAATGTTATTATTGCGTGGTTCATATTATTCTTAAAAGTCCGCCTCCAGCCTTTTGTCTCCTTGCCTGCTGAGTTTTAAGCTGCAACAATCTTTGGCGATGATTAGCAATGAATGTGTGATTACTCGTTTAGTAATAGTTTGTCCCAGCATTGTCATAAGACCTGATTCATTTTTTTCAATATTTTTCGGATATTAGAGAATCTCAGGTTATTAGGATTATTTACCTTTTTCAGTGGGTTGGTGACTGTGAGCCAGGGGCGGTAGCGTGCCCGGATGCGGCCAGATAACAGCAAGTGATGGCGTCATCAGAATGTCGGGGAATAAGCTTATTTTAGGAATAATGCCAGTTTTCTCATTCTCTGAATATATTCAATTCTGCACTTCGTTCTCACGGTTAATTGCTTGCCTGTTTTATTCGCTCAGGATAATTACTCTGCCATAGTGATAAATATTCAATGATAAAATACAAACTGAAGTTGATGCCATTATTGGTGTCAGTCACCCTGATGAGCGGCTGCACGATATTTCCCGGCAGCAATATGTCTACGTCGGGAAAAGACGTCATCAAACAACAGGATGCCGATTTCGACCTTGACCGAATGGTCAACGTTTATCCTTTAACGCCGCGACTGGTAGAGCAACTGAGGCCTCGTCCAGTGGTTGCCCAGCCGAATGCCGGGCTGGATAAAGATATCGCCAATTACCAGTACCGCGTCGGGCCGGGGGATGTATTAAACGTCACGGTCTGGGATCATCCGGAACTCACCACGCCTGCGGGGCAATATCGCAGTTCAAGCGACACCGGTAACTGGGTACAGCCCGATGGCACCATGTTCTATCCGTATGTGGGCAAAATCAGCGTGACCGACAAAACGCTGGCAGAAATTCGCAGCGATATTACCAGCCGTCTTGCGCAGTACATTGCCCAGCCGCAGGTGGACGTTAATATCGCTGCCTTCCGCTCGCAAAAAGCCTATATCTCCGGGCAGGTAAATAAATCCGGCCAGCAGCCCATCACTAACGTACCGCTGACTATCCTCGACGCGATCAATGCCGCAGGCGGTTTAACCGAAGTAGCCGACTGGCGTAACGTCGTTCTGACCCATAACGGGCAGGAAAAACGCATTTCTCTACAGGCGCTGATGCAAAACGGCGACCTCAGCCAAAACCATTTGCTCTACCCCGGCGACATTCTGTTTGTGCCGCGTAATGACGATCTGAAAGTGTTTGTGATGGGGGAAGTGAAGAAGCAAACCACCCTCAAAATGGACTTCAGCGGCATGACGCTTACCGAGGCGCTCGGCCAGGCCGAAGGTATCGATCTCACCTCGTCCAACGCCAGCGGCATCTTCGTGATCCGTCCGCTCAAAGGCCAGACGCAGCAAAACGGCAAGATTGCCAACATTTATCAGCTCGATATGTCCGATGCGACTTCGCTGGTGATGGGCACCGAGTTCCAGCTCCAGCCGTATGACGTGGTGTACGTCACTACCGCCCCAGTTTCTCGCTGGAATCGCCTGATCAACCAGCTTCTGCCAACCATCAGCGGCGTGCGTTACATGACCGATACCGCCAAAGATATTCACACCTGGTAACGCGCTATGTTCAACAAAATACTTGTGGTTTGCGTGGGGAACATCTGCCGTTCCCCCACGGCTGAACGGCTGCTCAAACGTTACCATCCGGAGCTTAGCGTCAGCTCAGCCGGGCTGGGAGCGCTGGTCGGCAAGGGCGCTGACGCCGGTGCTGTTGAGGTTGCCGGGCGGCACAACCTTTCGCTTGAGGGGCATTTAGCCCGCCAGGTTTCGGGGCGTCTATGCCGGGAGCACGATCTGATTCTGGCGATGGAAAAACGCCACATCACCACGCTGTGCGAAATGGCACCCGAAATGCGCGGCAAAGTGATGCTGTTTGGCCACTGGGATGCCGGCAGAGAAATTCCTGACCCCTATCGTAAAAGCCGTGACGCCTTCGAAGCGGTCTACAGCATGCTCGACCTTTCTGCCCAAAAGTGGGCTAACGCACTCAACGCTCATCAGGGATAACAATGACAGAGAAAGTACGCCGTTCGAGCGCCCCGACCGAGGGCAATGACGAAATTGATATTGGCCGTTTGTTTGGCACCGTGCTGGAGGCTCGCTGGTGGGTGATCGGCATTACGGGGCTGTTTGCCGTGCTGGCCGCGGTTTATGCCCTGTTTGCCACGCCGGTCTACAAGGCCGATGCGCTGGTGCAAATCGAACAAAATGCCGGTAACACGCTGGTGAACGACATCAGCTCCGCGCTCAGCAATAAGCCACCGGCGTCTGCCGCAGAAATTCAGCTGATCCAGTCCCGCATGGTGCTTGGGAAAACCGTTGATGACCTGAATCTGGACATCTCGGTGACTAAGAACACCTTCTGGCTGTTCGGCGCCGGCTGGGACCGCCTGCAGGGGCACCAGAACGACACGGTGAATGTCACCACGTTTACGCTGCCGGCAGCGATGAACAAAGACACCTTTACCCTGGAAGTGCTGAACGATAAACAGTATCAGCTGACCAGCGACAATGGCTTTAGCGCCAAAGGGGAAGTGGGCAAGCTGCTGAGTAAATCGGGCGTCACGATGCAGGTGGAGGGCATCCAGGCGCAGCCTGGTGACAATTTCACGGTGGTGAAATATTCCACGCTGGGGATGATCAACCAGCTGCTGGGCAACCTGACGGTGACTGAAAACGGCAAAGATACCGGCGTGCTTAGTTTGTCCTACACCGGGGAGGATAGAGATCAGATCCGCACCATTCTCGACAGCATCACCCGCAACTATCTGGCGCAGAACGTGCAGCGCAAATCGGAAGAGGCGGCCAAAAGCCTGAAGTTCTTGGCCGAGCAGTTGCCTGAAGTGCGTCGCAATCTGGATGCCGCAGAGAACAAACTGAATGCCTATCGTCAGCGCCAGGATTCGGTGGATCTTTCTCTGGAGGCCAAATCGCTGCTGGATTCCGTGGTCAACATCGACGCTCAGCTGAATCAGCTGACCTTCAAAGAAGCTGAAATCTCCAAGCTGTACACCAAAGCCCACCCGTCCTACCGCACGTTGCTGGAGCAGCGCCGAACGCTGGAAGATCAGAAAGCTCGCCTGACTAACAGCATCGCCGCGATGCCCAAAACCCAGCAGGAAATTGTGCGCCTGACCCGCGATGTGGAGTCCGGGCAGCAGGTTTATATGCAGCTGTTGAACAAGCAGCAAGAGCTGAAAATCACCGAAGCCAGTACGGTGGGTGATGTGCGCATCGTCGACCCGGCGATTACGCAGCCTGGCATGGTTAAACCTCAGCGCGTGCTGGTGGTGCTGGGCAGCATCATTCTGGGCCTGATTGTGTCTGTGATCGGGGTGCTGCTGCGCTCGCTGTTTAACGGCGGCATTGAAAGCCCGACCGTGCTGGAAGAGGCGGGGCTCAGCGTGTATGCGAGCATTCCGCTCTCCGAATGGCAGAAAACCCGCGACCAGGCCAACCTGCGCAACGTCAAAGGCACTAAGCGCTTCAAACAGAGCCAGTTGCTGGCGGTGGGTAACCCGACCGACCTGGCCATTGAAGCCATTCGCAGCCTGCGCACCAGCCTGCATTTCGCCATGATGCAGGCCCCCAACAACGTCCTGATGCTCACCGGCGTTAGCCCGTCTATCGGTAAAACCTTTGTGTGCGCCAACCTCGCGGCGGTGATCAGCCAGACCAACAAGCGCGTGCTGCTGATGGACTGCGACATGCGCAAAGGCTATACCCACGAACTGCTGGGGACCACCAACGTTAACGGGCTGTCCGATGTGCTGTCAGGGCAGGGGGATATTACCCGCTGTGCGCAGAAAACCTCCGTGCCGAACTTTGACCTTATCCCACGTGGGCAGGTCCCGGCTAACCCGTCCGAACTGTTGATGAACGAGCGCTTCTCTCAGTTGGTGAAGTGGGCCAGTGAAAATTATGACCTGGTGCTGATAGATACGCCGCCGATTCTGGCCGTCACCGATGCGGCGATTGTGGGGCGCCATGCGGGCACCACGCTGATGGTGGCTCGCTACGCGGTGAACACGCTGAAAGAAGTGGAAACCAGCCTGAGCCGCTTTGAGCAGAACGGCATTGCCGTGCGCGGCGTGATCCTTAACTCGATTTTCCGCCGGGCCACGGGCTACCAGGATTACGGGTATTACGAATACGAATATAAGTCGGATGCTAAATAAGGTGATAGCCATGAACAGCAGCGCAACTCGCCCGCTTATCTCTATATATATGCCGACGTGGAACCGCCAGCAGTTGGCCATTCGCGCCATCAACTCGGTGCTGCGGCAGGATTATGACCACTGGGAAATGATCATCGTCGATGACTGCTCCGCCAGCTTCCAGCAGCTGGAGCAGTTTGTTGCAGACCTCGGCGATCCTCGGGTGCGTTACATTCACAACGACATGAACAGCGGTGCCTGCGCGGTACGTAACCAGGCCATTGGGCTGGCGCAAGGGCGTTTTATCACCGGCATTGATGATGATGACGAATGGACGCCGAACCGGCTGTCGGTGTTTCTGTCCCACCAGAATCAGTTGGTCACCCACGCGTTTTTATATGCCAACGACTATTTGTGTGAAGGGCAGGTCTACTCGCAGCCGACCAGCCTGCCGCTGTACCCGAAGTCGCCGTATTCCCTGAAGCTGTTCTACAAGCGCAATATCATCGGCAATCAGGTCTTTACCTACGCCGAACGCTTTAAAAGCAGCCTGTTTGATACCGAGCTGAAGGCGGCGCAGGATTACGACATCTTCCTGCGCATGGTGGTGGCGTTCGGCCAGCCGTGGAAGGTGGAAGAGGCGACCCAAATTCTGCACGTTAATCACGGCGAAATGCAGATAACCAAATCCCCCAAGAAATTTGCCGGTTATTTCCACTTTTACCGCAAGCACAAAGCCAAGTTCGACCGGGCCAGCAAGAAATATCAGCTGTATACGCTCTACCAAATCCGCAATAAGCGCATGTCGTGGCGCACCCTGTTAGCTCTGCTGACGGTGCGCAACGGCAAGCGCCTGGCCGATAGTCTGCGGGGGAGGTAAGCGTGCTGGAGGATATTCGTGCCAATAGCTGGAGCCTGCGCCCGTGCTGCATGGTGCTGGCCTATCGCGTAGCCCACTTTTGCTCGGTGTGGCGCAAGAAAAACGTCATCAACAACCTCTGGGCTGCGCCCGTGCTGCTGGCCTACCGATTCATTACCGAATGCCTGTTTGGCTATGAAATTCAGGCGGGAGCCACCATTGGCCGCCGGTTCACTATTCATCACGGCTATGCGGTGGTTATCAATAAGTTCGTCGTCGCCGGGGATGATTTCACCATCCGCCACGGCGTCACCATTGGTAACCGGGGGGACAGTCTCGCCTGCCCGGTGATTGGCAACGGCGTTGAGCTGGGCGCCAACGTGATCATTGTGGGCGATATCACCCTCGGCAATAACGTGACGGTAGGCGCGGGCAGCGTGGTGCTGGACAGCGTGCCGGACAATGCGCTGGTGGTCGGTGAAAAAGCTCGGGTGAAGGTGATCCAATGAACATCATGCAATTTAATGTCCGCCTGGCCGAAGGCGGTGCGGCGGGTGTGGCGCTCGATCTGCACCAGCGTGCACGCCTGGCCGGGCTGTCCTCACGTTTTATCTACGGCTATGGCAAAGGCGGCAAGAAAAGCGCCAGCCACGACATTTATCCCGACGTTGAGAAACACACGCCTCGCCTGGTGTCGGTTGCCAATATCGCGCTGTTCCGTTTTCTGAACCGCGATCCATTCGGCAATCTGAATAAGCTTTACCGTCGGGTCATCCGCAGCCCACAGCCGGTTGTGCTGCACTTCCATGTGGTGCATAGCTATTGGCTGAACCTGGACGAAATGGTGTCGTTTTGCCAGCGGGTGAAGGCGCACAAGCCGGATGTTACCTTCGTCTGGACGCTGCACGATCACTGGAGCATTACCGGGCGCTGCGCCTTTCTGGACGGCTGCGAAGGCTGGAAAACCGGCTGTGTTAAATGCCCGACGCTGAACAACTATCCGCCGGTCAAAGTGGATAAGGCGCACCAGCAGGTGGCGGGCAAGCGCCAGCTGTTCCGCGAGATGCTGGCGCTGGGCTGCAAGTTTATTTCCCCCAGCCAGCACGTCGCAGAGGCTTTTAATCAGCTTTATGGTGCCGGGCGCTGCAGCATCATTAATAACGGTATTGACGTTGCCACCGAGGCGATTCTGGCGGAGCTGCCTGAAAGCGGCGTCGCGACGGTGAAACCCCGCGTGGCTATTGTGGCCCACGACCTGCGCTATGACGGCAAAACCAACCAGAAACTGGTACAGGCAATGATGGCGCTGGGCGACAAAATTGAGCTGCATACCTTTGGCAAATTCTCGCCGTTTGAAGGCGCTAACGTGGTGAACCACGGCTATATGACCGACAAGCGCGCGCTGATGAGCGAGCTGAACACGATGGACAGCCTGGTGTTCAGTTCCCGCGTGGATAACTATCCGCTGATCCTGTGCGAGGCGCTGTCTATCGGCGTGCCGGTGGTGGCGACGAGCAGCGAGGCCGCGGATGAAGTTCTGCGTAAAGTGGGGGGCAAAACCTTCACCCCGGAACACGTTCTGGCGCTGGTGCAGCTTAAAAAAACGCAGCTGGCAGAGCAGGTTTTCGCGACTGATTTAGCGACCTTCCGTGCAGCCAGCCGCACGGCCTATAGCGGCAAGCAGATGCTGGAGGAATATGTCTCGTTCTATCAGGGTCTGTAGCTATCTGCTGCTGCCGTTCATCTATCTGGTGGTGAACATTAAGCTCGCCTCGCTGGGGGAGAGTTTCCCGATAACCATCGTGACCTTCCTGCCGGCGATTTTGTTTCTGTATATCGAGCGCATTAACCTTAAAAAATTGATGATTGCGTTGGGTGTGGGGGCGGGACTGACGGCATTTAACTACATTTTTGGCCAGTCGCTCGACCCGGCCAAGTATGTCACCTCGATGATGCTGTTTGTCTATATTGTGCTGATATTGGGCATGACATGGAGCTGCCGATTCAAAACTATTTCTCAGCGCAATCACCGCAAGATATTACGGTTTTTCTATGCCGTGGTGGGCATTATTGTGGCGCTGGCGGCGGCGGAAATGGCTCAGATTATTCTGACCGGCGGCAGTAGCCTGATTGAGAAAATTTCAAAGTTTCTCATCTACAGCAACAGTTACGTGCTCAACTTTATTAGCTTTGGTGGGCGGCGCACTACGGCGCTCTATTTCGAGCCCGCTTTCTTCGCCCTGGCATTAATCTCAATTTGGCTCAGCATCAAACAGTTTGGTATCAAAACGCCGAAAACTGATGTTATGATTCTTTTAGGGATAATCCTGTCAGGATCTTTCTCCGGGGTAATGACGTTTATTTTGTTTTATCTGCTGGAGTGGGCGTTTCAATATCTTAATAAAAGCGCCATTAAAAAGAAGTTGCCATTAGCAATTATTTCACTGGCTGTTTTTTTAATCGGTTTGGTATTCGCTTTCCCTTATATCGCAACCCGTGTTGGTGATTTGGGAACCGAAGGGTCGTCATCGTATTACCGTATTATTGGTCCATTGGCGATGGTTGGTTACTCTCTGGCAAATGTTGATGGCGTAGTACGGTTTGGTTCTCTCTATGAATATGTCGCATCATTCGGAATATTTAACGGTGCGGATGTAGGGAAAACCGTGGACAATGGACTGTATCTGCTGATTATTTATTTCTCATGGTTTGCAGTATTAATGACCGCTGGCTATATGTGGCGAGTCATGAAAATGATGCGCAATGCCTTTGGCAATAATGAGAATTATCGTGTTCAGCTTTGGTTGTTTATGCCTGTATCTTTGTTCTTTACCGGTTCTATTTTTAGCCCGGAATATGCATTTTTAATTGTTTGCCCATTTATTTTGCGTAAAGCAATTAAGCATTCGCTGCCAGGAGGTGCGCAATAATGTTATTAAGTGTTATTACAGTGGCATGGCGTAACCATGCCGGGGTCGTGAAGACCTGGCAATCGCTGGCGCACCTGGCACAGGCCAAAGGCATCGAGTTCGAATGGATTGTGGTGGACGGCAACTCTCCAGACGGCACGGCTGAGTTTCTTGCTGGCCTGCAGGGCCAGTACAACCTGCGCTTTGTCAGTGAGAAAGACAGCGGCATTTACGACGCGATGAACAAAGGCATCGCCATGGCGCAGGGGCGCTATGCGCTCTTTCTGAACTCCGGCGATGCTTTCCACCCTGAGATTGCCGAGGTGATTTATCAGCTGGCAGCCTTAGGCGAGCGCGATGACGCGATGGTGATTGGTGACGCGCTGCTGGACTTTGGTGACGGCAATAAAATTCGCCGCAGCGCCAAGCGGGGCTGGTATATCTACCACAGCTTGCCGGCCAGCCATCAGGCTATCTTTTTCCCGCTCTCTGGACTGCGTAAATATCCCTACGATCTGCAATATAAAGTCTCATCCGATTACGCGCTGGCGGCAAAAATGTATAAAAACGGCTATGCCTTTAAGCGTATCAAAGGGCTGGTGTCTGAATTTTCAATGGGCGGCGTGTCTACCTCTAACAATATTGAATTGTGCCGTGATGCGAGACATGTTCAGCGAGAAATATTACGTGTGCCGGGCTTTGTTGCCGAACTCTCTTTCCGACTCAGGTTAAAAACAACCGGCAAAGCAAAAGCGCTTTATAACAAAGCTTAAAGCTCACAGGAAATATTATGCAGGATTTAAGCGGCTTCAGTGTACCGAGGGGATTTCGCGGCGCGAGCGGCATTAAAGTGCAGTTGTGGTGGGCGGTTCAGGCCACTTTATTTGCCTGGTCTCCGCAAGTTTTATATCCGTGGCGTGCCTTTTTATTACGTGTTTTTGGGGCGAAGGTAGGCAAGAAGGTTGTTATTCGCCCCTCGGTGAAAATTACCTACCCATGGAAGTTAACGCTCGGAGATTATGCCTGGGTTGGCGATGATGCCGTGCTCTATACCCTCGGTGAAATTAGCATCGGCGCAAATTCCGTGGTGTCGCAAAAATGTTATTTGTGCACCGGCAGTCACGATTATATGAGTCAGCATTTCGATATTACCCAGTCACCGATTGTTATCGGCGAAAAATGCTGGCTGGCAACGGATGTATTTGTTTCCCCGGGCATCACGATAGGCGATGGCTGTGTCGTGGGAGCCCGGAGCAGCGTTTATAAATCATTACCGGCGAATGCCGTTTGCCGGGGAAACCCGGCAGTAAAAATACGCGACCGCGCGTAATGCTTTCACCCTTGCTCTGCTTGTGACTGTTCATCTCCCTCTGCGGAGAGACAGGGAGTGAGGGGTAAGGGCCAATAAAAATGTTCACAGAGGATAAATTATCATGACTAAAGTAGCTCTCATTACGGGTGTCACCGGACAAGACGGCTCTTACCTGGCGGAATTCCTGCTGGAAAAAGGCTATGAAGTCCACGGTATCAAGCGCCGCGCCTCTTCTTTCAATACCGAACGCGTGGACCACATTTATCAGGATCCGCACGCGGGTAACCCAAAATTCCATCTGCACTATGGCGACCTGACCGATACCTCCAACCTGACCCGTATTTTGTCCGAAGTGCAGCCGGATGAAGTCTACAACCTGGGCGCGATGAGCCATGTCGCGGTTTCTTTTGAGTCACCGGAATACACCGCGGACGTGGATGCGATGGGCACCCTGCGCCTGCTGGAAGCCATTCGCTTCCTCGGCCTCGAAAAGAAAACGCGCTTCTACCAGGCATCCACTTCAGAGCTGTACGGCCTGGTGCAGGAGATCCCACAGAAAGAAACCACGCCTTTCTACCCACGTTCCCCCTACGCAGTTGCCAAGCTTTACGCCTACTGGATCACCGTCAACTACCGTGAATCCTACGGCATGTATGCCTGTAACGGCATTCTGTTCAACCACGAATCTCCGCGTCGCGGCGAAACCTTCGTCACTCGCAAAATTACCCGCGCGATTGCCAACATCGCTCAGGGCCTGGAGAAGTGCCTGTACCTCGGCAACATGGATTCCCTGCGCGACTGGGGCCACGCCAAAGACTACGTGAAAATGCAGTGGATGATGCTGCAGCAGGAAAAACCGGAAGACTTCGTGATCGCCACCGGCGTGCAGTACTCCGTGCGTCAGTTCGTAGAAATGGCGGCGGCTCAGATCGGCATCAAACTGCGCTTTGAAGGTCAGGGCGTGGAAGAGAAAGGCATTGTGGTTTCCGTCACGGGTCACGACGCACCGGGCGTGAAACCAGGCGACGTTATCGTCTCCGTTGATCCGCGTTACTTCCGTCCTGCGGAAGTGGAAACCCTGCTGGGCGACCCAACCAAAGCGCACGAAACGCTTGGCTGGAAGCCGGAAATTACCCTGCAGGAGATGGTTGGTGAAATGGTAGCCAAAGACCTTGAAGCGGCGAAGAAACACTCTCTGCTGAAGTCCCATGGTTATGAGGTCGCCATCGCGCTGGAGTCCTGAGCATGAATAAAAAACGTATCTTTGTTGCCGGTCACCGTGGGATGGTCGGCTCGGCCATCGTCCGCCAGCTCGGGCAGCGCGATGACGTTGAACTGGTGCTGCGCGGGCGCGATGAGCTGAATCTGCTGGACGCAGGGGACGTTAATGCCTTCTTCGCCAGCGAGAAAATCGACCAGGTTTACCTGGCGGCGGCAAAAGTGGGCGGTATCGTCGCCAATAACACGTTCCCGGCAGAGTTTATCTACGAGAACATGATGATCGAAAGCAACATTATTCATGCCGCGCACACGCACGGCGTGAACAAACTGTTGTTCCTCGGCTCATCCTGTATTTACCCGAAGATGGCGAAGCAGCCGATGGCCGAAAGTGAGCTGCTGCAGGGCACGCTTGAAGCCACGAACGAGCCGTATGCGATTGCCAAGATTGCCGGGATCAAGCTGTGCGAGTCCTACAACCGCCAGTACGGGCGGGATTACCGCTCGGTGATGCCGACCAATCTGTACGGGCCGAACGACAACTTCCACCCGAGCAACTCTCACGTTATTCCGGCCCTGCTGCGCCGCTTCCATGAGGCCACCCAGGAGAATGCCCCGGACGTGGTGGTATGGGGCAGCGGCACGCCGATGCGTGAGTTCTTACACGTCGACGACATGGCGGCAGCCAGCATTCACGTGATGGAGCTGGATCGGGAAGTGTGGCAGGAGAATACCGACCCGATGCTGTCGCATATTAACGTCGGCACCGGCGTGGACTGCACTATCCGTGAGCTGGCGCAGACGCTGGCCAAAGTGACCGGCTACCGGGGGCGCGTGGTGTTTGACGCCACCAAACCTGACGGCACGCCGCGCAAGCTGCTGGATGTATCCCGCCTGCATCGCCTCGGCTGGTATCACGAGATTTCCCTGGAGGCGGGCCTCGCCAGCACTTACCAGTGGTTCCTCGAAAATCAGCAGCGGTTCCGGGGGTAAGCATGTTTTTGAGCGCGGAAGATTTTGCCACCGTAGTGAGCGCCACGCCGCTGATCTCCATCGACCTTATCGTCGAAAACCAGGCGGGCGAATTCCTGCTGGGTTTGCGGACCAATCGCCCTGCGAAGGGCTTTTGGTTTGTGCCGGGGGGCAGGGTGCTGAAGAACGAAACGCTGGCGAATGCTTTTATTCGTCTCACCGAGGCTGAGCTGGGCAAATCGTTCACTCTGCTGGACGCGGAGTTTTACGGCGTCTGGCAGCATTTCTACGGCGATAACTTCTCCGGGAAGGATTTCTCGACCCATTACGTGGTGCTGGGTTTCCGCCTGCGGGTGGACGACAAACAGCTGAATCTGCCTGCTGAGCAGCACAAAGCGTACTGCTGGCTGACGCCGGAAGCGCTGCTCAAGCGGGAAGACGTGCACGACAACAGCCGTGCTTACTTCATCACCCAGGGGAAAGGGAAGGTACCGGGCTTATGAAAATTCTGGTCTACGGCATTAACTATTCCCCGGAGCTGACCGGCATCGGCAAGTACACCGGTGAAATGGTGGAGTGGATGACCAGCCGGGGCCATGAGGTGCGGGTGATCACCGCGCCGCCTTATTATCCGGTCTGGCGCGTGCACCCGGACTACTCGGCGTGGAAATACAAAAAAGAGCCGGGGAAAGCGACCGTCTGGCGCTGCCCGCTGTATGTGCCGAAGCAGCCTTCGACGCTGAAACGCCTGATTCACCTGGGCAGCTTCGCGCTGAGTTCATTTTTCCCGCTTCTGGCGCAACGCAGCTGGAAGCCAGACCGGGTCATTGGCGTGGTGCCGACGCTGTTTTGCGTGCCGGGGATGCGCCTGCTGGCAAAACTGAGCGGGGCGCGCACGCTGCTGCACATTCAGGACTACGAGGTGGACGCGATGCTCGGCCTCGGTATGGCCGGAAAGACACCGGGAAAAATTGCTCGCCTGGCCCAGCGCTTTGAAAAAAGCGGGCTGCACAACGTTGATAACGTCTCCACCATTTCTCGCTCGATGATGAACAAGGCTACCGAGAAAGGCGTCGACCCACAGCGGGTGATTTTTTTCCCTAACTGGTCGGAAGTGGCGCGTTTCCGTGACGTTGATCCGGCGCAAACCCAGGCCGTGCGCCAGGCGCTCAACCTGCCGGAAGATAAAAAAATCATTCTTTACTCCGGCAACATCGGCGAAAAACAGGGGCTGGAAACGGTGATTGAAGTGGCGGGCCGCTTCTCTGAGAGCCCGTATCTGTTCGTGATTGTGGGCCAGGGCGGCGGTAAAGAGAGGCTCGAAAAACTGGTGCACGTTCACGGGCTGAGTAACGTGGTGTTCCACCCGCTTCAGTCTTACGACGCGCTGCCCGCGCTGCTCTGCCTGGCCGATTGTCATCTGGTTATCCAGCGCCGGGGAGCGGCGGACGCCGTCCTGCCGTCAAAACTTACCAATATCCTGGCCGTCGGCGGTAATGCGGTGATTACCGCCGAGCCTGAAACAGAGCTGGGCCAGCTTTGCGAAGCGTATCCGGGCATTGCGGTTTGCGTGATGCCTGAATCCGCCGATGCGCTGGCGGCGGGCATTGAACGCTGTCTGCAGCTGCCACAACACAACACGACGGCACGTGAATATGCCGAACGCACGCTCGAAAAAGAGAACGTGTTAAGCCAATTTATTGCTGACATTCGGGGATAAATGATGAGTCAGTCACAACTCTATCCGGTGATCATGGCGGGCGGAAACGGGAGCCGTCTCTGGCCGCTGTCCCGCGTGCTGTACCCCAAGCAGTTCCTCTGCCTGAAAGGGGATCTGACCATGCTGCAAACCACCATTAATCGCCTGAACGGGGTAGAGTGCGAAAGCCCGGTGGTGATTTGCAATGAGGAACACCGCTTTATTGTCGCCGAGCAGCTGCGCCAGCTAAGTAAACTGACCGAAAATATCGTGCTGGAACCGGCCGGGCGCAACACCGCGCCAGCCATTGCGCTGGCCGCCCTGGCCGCGCTGCGTAACCAGCCGCAGCAGGACCCGCTGATGCTGATCCTCGCCGCCGATCACGTCATCCAGAATGAAGAAGCCTTCCGCGAGGCGGTGCGGTGCGCGATGCCTTATGCGGAAGCAGGCAAGCTGGTGACCTTCGGGATCGTCCCCGACCTGCCGGAAACGGGCTACGGCTATATTCGCCGTGGCGCAGTGGCGACGCCGGAAAACGGCGCCGATGCCCTGGCGTTTAGCGTCGCGCAGTTTGTCGAAAAACCCGATCTCTCCACCGCCCAGGCCTATGTCGCCTGCGGCGAATACTACTGGAACAGCGGCATGTTCCTGTTCCGCGCGGGCCGCTATCTGGAAGAGCTGGCGAAGTTTCGCCCCGACATTCTGGCCGCCTGCGAAAAAGCCATGGCGGGCGTTGACCCGGATCTGGATTTCGTTCGCGTGGATGAGCAGGCGTTCCTGGCCTGCCCGGATGAGTCTATCGACTATGCGGTAATGGAAAAAACCGCCGATGCGGTGGTGGTGCCGATGGACGCCGGCTGGAGCGATGTGGGCTCGTGGTCCTCGCTGTGGGAAATCAGCGCCAAGAGTCCGGAAGGGAACGTACATCACGGCGATGTCATCAGTCACGAAACCGAAAACAGCTACATATATGCCGAATCCGGCCTGGTCACTACCGTGGGGGTGAAAGACCTGGTCGTGGTGCAAACCAAAGATGCGGTGCTGATTGCAGACCGTGACCACGTACAGAACGTGAAGAAAGTGGTGGAGCGCATCAAAGGTGATGGCCGCCACGAGCACCATAACCACCGGGAAGTTTACCGCCCGTGGGGGAAATACGACTCCATCGACGCCGGGGAGCGTTACCAGGTGAAGCGCATCACCGTTAAGCCTGGCGAAGGGCTCTCGCTGCAAATGCACCACCACCGCGCCGAACACTGGATTGTGGTGGCGGGCACCGCCAAAGTCACGCTGGGGGATGAGATTAAGCTGCTGGGTGAAAACGAGTCTATCTACATTCCGCTCGGCATGACCCACTGCCTGGAAAACCCCGGCAAAATTCCCCTCGACCTGATTGAGGTCCGCTCCGGTACCTATCTGGAAGAAGACGACATCGTCCGCTTCCAGGATCGCTACGGACGTATTTAATCCCTGACTAAAAAACAAGCTCCACGGGCCAAAGACCCGTGGGTTGGGTAACTGTTGCCCGAAGGAGCGAAATCATGCAGCAACTGACCTGTTTTAAAGCCTACGACATCCGCGGCCGCCTGGGCGACGAGCTAAATGAAGACATCGCCTGGCGCATTGGCCGCGCCTACGGCGAGTACCTGAAGCCAAAAACTATCGTGCTGGGCGGCGACGTACGTTTGACCAGCGAATCGCTGAAGCAGGCGCTGGCGCGCGGCCTGCAGGATGCGGGCGTGGACGTGCTGGATATTGGCCTGTCCGGTACCGAAGAGATTTACTTTGCCACCTGGCACCTGGACGTGGACGGCGGCATCGAAGTGACCGCCAGCCACAACCCGATGGACTACAACGGCATGAAGCTGGTGCGCCAGGGGGCACGCCCCATCAGCGGTGACACCGGCCTGCGGGACGTGCAGCGCCTGGCGGAAGCCAACGACTTCCCGCCGGTGAATGAGGCGGCGCGCGGCAGCTATCAGAAAGTGTCGGTGGTAGACGCTTATCTCGACCATCTTTTCTCGTACATCAACGTCAGCCACATCAAGCCGCTGAAGCTGGTGGTGAACTCCGGTAACGGCGCGGCCGGCCCGATTGTGGACGCCATCGAAGCCCGCTTTAAG
Source organism: Enterobacter sp. TMH.L2 (assembly GCF_050847315.1). Lineage (NCBI taxonomy): Bacteria > Pseudomonadati > Pseudomonadota > Gammaproteobacteria > Enterobacterales > Enterobacteriaceae > Enterobacter > Enterobacter sp. TMH.L2. The sequence continues at coordinate 1,625,454 of NZ_CP193791.1, forward strand.
GCACTTAATGTCCCGCTGACGTTTGTGAAGGTGCACAACACGCCGGACGGCAATTTCCCGAACGGCATTCCTAACCCGCTGTTGCCGGAGTGCCGCGCCGATACGCGCGACGCGGTGATTGCGCACGGGGCGGATATGGGCATCGCGTTTGACGGGGACTTTGACCGCTGCTTCCTGTTCGACGAGAAAGGGCAGTTTATCGAGGGGTACTACATCGTGGGCCTGCTGGCGGCGGCGTTTCTTGAGAAACAGCCTGGGGCAAAAATCATTCACGATCCGCGCCTGTCCTGGAACACGGTCGATATCGTCGAGCGTGCGGGCGGCCAGCCGGTGATGTCGAAAACCGGGCATGCGTTTATCAAAGAGCGGATGCGTGAAGAGGATGCCATTTACGGCGGGGAGATGAGCGCCCATCACTATTTCCGCGATTTTGCCTATTGCGACAGCGGGATGATCCCGTGGCTGCTGGTGACCGAATTGCTGTGCCTGAAGGGCAAAACGCTGGGCGAGCTGGTCGAGGATCGCATGGCGGCGTGGCCGGCCAGCGGTGAAATCAACAGCAAGCTGGAAGCGCCGGCAGAGGCGATTGAACGTGTTCGCGCGCATTTCGGCCCGCACGCGGCAGAGATTGACCACACGGACGGCATCAGCATGGCGTTTGGCGACTGGCGCTTCAACCTGCGCAGCTCTAACACCGAGCCTGTGGTGCGCCTGAACGTGGAGTCTCGCGGAGACGAGGCGCTGATGCAGGCGCGAACGCAGGAAATTATGGCTCTGCTGAACCAATAATCTGCCGTATTGAGGTGTTTAACCCTCACCCTGACCCTCTCCCTGGAAGGGAGAGGGAATATCAAGTGCCAGCTTTTCTCGCACTCTCCAGTGGAGAGGGAATAGTCAGGTGCCAGCTTTTCTCCCTCTCTCCCGTGGGGAGAGGGCTGGGGTGAGGGGGAAAACACCGATGCGACAACTTTCAAAGGTAAAACGATGACAAATCTAAAAAAGCGCGAGCTGCCAAAAACCAACGCATCGTTGATCTCTATGGTGCAACGTTTTTCTGACATCAGCATCATGTTTGCCGGGCTATGGATGGTTTGCAAGGCTAACGCTTTGCCTTTTCTCTATATGCATTTGCTGATGGCTTTATTAACCCTCGTTGTGTTCCAGATGATCGGTGGGATGACGGATTTTTACCGTTCATGGCGCGGGGTGAAAATGTCCAGCGAGCTATTCCTGTTGCTGCAAAACTGGACGCTGAGCGTGGTTTTCAGCGCTGGGCTGCTGGCGTTTAACAGCGATTTTGATGGCTCTTTCTGGGTTTATCTGGCCTGGTATGCCTTGGCCGGTGTGGGGATGGTTATCTGCCGGTCATGGATCCGTTTTGCTGCAGGCTGGCTGCGTAATAAAGGTTTTAATACGCGACGCGTTGCCATTGCGGGCTCTCTGCCGGTCGGACAGATGCTGGCGCAGAGCTTCAAGAATGAACCGTGGCTCGGCTTCAACGTGCTTGGCGTGTATGACGATGAGCCGCCTGCAGGTGCCCTGGTTAGCTATATTGGCAACTTCAATACGCTGGTGGCGGACGCCCGCAGCGGCCAAATCGATAAAGTCTATATCGCGATGGAAATGAGCCACGAGTCGCGCATTAAAAAGCTGGTGAGTGAGCTGGCGGATACCACCTGTTCGGTACTGCTGATCCCCGATGTTTTCACCTTTAATATCCTTAATGCCCGCACCGAAGAGGTCAACGGCGTGCCGGTTGTGCCGCTGTTTGAAACGCCTTTGAGTGGCTTTAACAGCGTACTCAAACGGCTGGAAGATATCGTGCTCTCCTCTTTTATCCTGCTGCTCATTTCCCCTGTTCTGCTTTGTATTAGCCTGGCGGTGAAACTGACTTCGCCCGGGCCGGTTATTTTCCGCCAGACGCGCTACGGCATGGACGGCAAGCCTATCAAAGTGTGGAAATTCCGCTCTATGAAGGTGATGGAAAACGACGCGGTGGTTGTGCAGGCCACGAAAGGGGATTCGCGCATCACGCCGGTAGGCAGCTTTCTGCGCCGCACCTCCCTCGACGAACTGCCGCAGTTTATCAACGTGCTGCTGGGTGGTATGTCCATCGTCGGCCCTCGTCCCCATGCCGTGGCCCATAACGAGCAATATCGCGCGTTAATAGAAGGCTACATGCTGCGCCACAAGGTCAAACCGGGCATTACCGGCTGGGCGCAAATTAACGGCTGGCGCGGGGAAACGGATACGCTCGACAAGATGGAAAAGCGCGTGGAGTTCGACCTGGAATACATTCGCGAGTGGAGCCTGTGGTTCGACATCAAGATTGTCTTCCTGACCGTTTTCAAAGGCTTTGTTCACAAAGCGGCATACTGACCGGAATCCAACATGAGCCTGAGAGAAAAAACCATCAGCGGGGCGAAGTGGTCCGCGATTGCAACGGTGATCATTATTGGTTTAGGGCTGGCGCAGATGACGATTCTGGCCAGAACTATTGATAACCACCAGTTTGGCCTGCTGACGGTGTCGCTGGTGATCATCGCCTTGGCCGATACGCTGTCTGATTTTGGTATCGCCAACTCGATTATTCAGCGCAAAGAGATAAGCCAGCTGGAGTTGACCACGCTCTACTGGCTGAATGTCGGGCTGGGCGTGCTGATGTGCATCGCGGTGTTTTTACTGAGCGATGTGATTGCCAGCGTGCTGCATAACCCGGACCTGTCGTCGCTGATTAAAACGCTGGCCTTTGCTTTTATTGTCATCCCTCACGGGCAGCAGTTTCGCGCCCTGATGCAAAAGGAGCTGGAGTTTTCAAAAATCGGCTCGATTGAGACGGTGTCAGTGCTGGTGGGGTTCAGCGTCACCGTGACGGCGGCGATGTACTACCCGTTTGCCATCACGGCAATCATCGGTTACCTGGTGAATACCGTCGTTCGTACCTCACTGTTTGGCTTCTTTGGCCGCAAGATTTACCGCCCTGGCTTCCACTTCTCCCTGAAGTCGGTGAATTCCAACCTGAAGTTTGGCGCCTGGCTGACCGCCGACAGCGTGATCAACTACGTCAATACCAACCTTTCCACGCTGGTACTGGCGCGTATTCTCGGGGCTGGGGTCGCCGGCGGCTATAACCTGGCTTATAACGTGGCCGTCGTGCCGCCGATGAAGCTCAACCCGATCATCACCCGCGTGCTGTTTCCGGCGTTTGCCAAAATTCAGGACGACACGGCGAAGCTCCGGGTGAATTTTTACAAGCTGCTGTCGATTGTGGGCATCATTAATTTCCCGGCGCTGCTCGGGCTGATGGTGGTCTCCAATAACTTCGTCCCGCTGGTGTTTGGGGAGAAGTGGCAGTTCATCACGCCCATCCTGCAGCTGTTGTGCGTTGTTGGCCTGCTGCGTTCCATCGGGAATCCCATCGGTTCGCTGCTGATGGCCAAAGCGCGCGTGGACATCAGCTTCAAATTCAACGTGTTTAAAACCTGCCTGTTTATTCCGGCGATTATTGTCGGCGGCCAGCTCGGCGGCGCGCTCGGCGTGACGCTCGGTTTCCTGCTGGTTCAGGTTGTGAACACCGTGCTCAGCTATTTCATCATGATTAAACCCGTGCTGGGCTCCAGCTATCGGGAATACATCCTCAGCATCTGGCTGCCTTTTTATCTCTCACTCCCAACGCTGATTGTCAGCGCCGGGCTAGGCATCGCGCTGACCGGGCATTTGCCTCTGGCGATGTTGCTGGCGGCACAGGTCGTCGCGGGAGCGGCGGCGTTTATCGTGATGATTATTTTGTCCCGCAATGCGCTGATCGTTGAACTGAAGCGGCAGTTTTGCCGCAGCGAACGCCTGAAAGCGCTGCTCCGCGCTGGCTAAGAACAACAAAGAGGGGAAACCACATTTTCCCCTTTGTCATAAAGTTAGAGGTCGATATGAAATTACTTATTCTTGGCAACCATACTTGCGGCAACCGCGGTGATAGCGCCATTTTGCGCGGGTTGATTGACGCCATCACGACGCTTGATGACAGCATTCATGTGGATGTGATGAGCCGCTACCCGGTCAGTTCTGCCTGGCTGCTGGGGCGCCCGGTGCTGGGTGACGGGCTCTACAAGCAGATGAAGCGGTATAACAACGCCGCCGGGCTGGTCGGGCGGGTCAAAAAAGTCCTGCGCCGTAAATATCAGCACCATGTGCTGGTAGCGAAAGCAAGCAACACCGGGCGGCTGCGTAACATCGCCATCCCACAGGGGTTTATTGATTTTGTGAAATCGCTGCAGGAATACGACGCGATTATTCAGGTGGGCGGCTCTTTCTTTGTCGATCTTTATGGCGTCACGCAGTTTGAGCACGCGCTGTGCAGCTTCATGGCCCGCAAGCCGGTTTATATGGTTGGCCACAGCGTGGGGCCGTTCCAGGAGCCGCAGTTTAACCAACTGGCGAACTACGTCTTTGGGCACGCTAAATCCCTGATTCTACGCGAAACCGTAAGTCTGGCGTTGATGAAGCAAAGTCAAATCGACACCAGCAAGGTGGAACAGGGCGTCGATACGGCGTGGCTGGTGGCGCAGCATGAAGAGGATTTTGTGCCGGGTTATGCGGTTAAGCACTGGCTGGGCGTGGTCGAGAGAAAGAGAACCGTGGCGATTACGCTCCGCGAACTGGCGCCGTTTGATAAACGCCTCGGCACCACCCAGGAAGCCTACGAGAAGGCCTTTGCCGAAGTGGTAAATCGCACGATTGAACAGGGCTATCAGGTCCTGGCACTTTCCACCTGTACCGGCATCGACAGCTATAACAAAGACGACCGCATGGTGGCGCTCAATATCTGCCAGTACATCAACCAGCCCGATGACTACCACGTTGTGATGGACGAGCTGAACGACCTGGAAATGGGCAAGATTTTTGCTGCCTGCGAGCTCACGGTGGGCACGCGTCTCCACTCGGCCATTATTTCGATGAACTTCGGCACGCCGGCTATCGCCATCAACTACGAGCACAAATCTGCGGGCATCATGCAGCAACTGGGGATGCCAGAAATGGCTATTGATATTCGCCAGTTGCTGGACGGCTCTTTGCAGGGCGTAGTGGCGGATGTTTTGGGGCAATTGCCCGCGATTAACCAACGTCTTACGGCGGCAGTGAGCGCTGAGCGTGCTAACGGCATGAACATGGTGCGCTCGGTGCTTGAGCGAGTTAAGGAGGATAAATGAAGGTCGGTTTCTTCCTGCTGAAGTTTCCCCTGGCGTCGGAAACTTTTGTGCTGAATCAGATAACCGCTTTTATCGACATGGGCCACGAGGTTGAGATTGTTGCCCTGCAAAAGGGCGACATGACCAATACCCACGCGGCGTTTAAAAGCTATGGGCTTTCGGAAAAAACCGTCTGGCTGCTCGACGAGCCAGAAGGTAAAGTCGCGAAGCTGAAAAACCGGGCGTGGAATACGCTGCGGGGGGCTTTGCGAGGCAACACATGGCGAGCGCTTAACCGCACGCGCTATGGCGATGAAGCCCGCAATCTGATCCTGTCCTCGATTTGTGGCCGGCAGAAACAGCCGCTTGAGGCCGACGTTTTTATTGCTCACTTTGGCCCGGCGGGCGTTACGGCCACCAAGCTGAAGGAGCTTGGCGTGCTCAACGGCAAAATTGCCACCGTGTTTCACGGGATTGATATCTCGCACCGGGATGCGCTGGCTCACTATACGCCGGAATACAGGCAGCTGTTTGAGCGCGGGGACTTAATGCTACCCATCAGCAATCTCTGGGCCAGCCGCCTGAAGAACATGGGCTGCCCGGAGAGCAAAATTGCGGTCTCAAGGATGGGCGTGGATATGGACAAGTTTTCTTTAAGACCCATGAAAACGCCGGGGGCGACGCTGGAGATTATCTCGGTGGCGCGGCTGACGGAAAAAAAAGGGTTACATTATGCCATTGAAGCCTGCCGCCTGCTGAAGGCGCGCGGCGTGGCATTTCGCTACAACATTTTAGGCATTGGCCCCTGGGAGCGTCGTCTGAAGACGCTGATTGAGCAATTGCAGCTGGAGGACGTGGTCTTTATGCCCGGTTTTAAGCCGAGCCATGAAGTGAAGGCGATGCTGGACCAGGCCGACCTGTTCTTGCTTCCTTCGGTGACCGGCGAAGACGGGGATATGGAAGGCATCCCCGTGGCGCTGATGGAGGCGATGGCCGTTGGCATTCCGGTCGTGTCTACCGTTCATAGCGGTATTCCTGAGCTTATCGACGCCGATGAGTCGGGCTGGCTGGTGCCGGAAAAGGATGCTTTTGCGCTCGCCGATAAGCTACAGGTTGCGGCTTCTGTGCCAGAAAGTGACCTGCAGTTAATACTGGCTCGGGCAAGAGAGAAAGTCGCCGGCCAGTTCAATCAGCAGGTTATCTACCAGCAGCTTGCCCGTCAGCTTCAGACGCTATAAATCACCGAATCTTATGCTGAGGACTTATGTCGAAAAGCAATTCACTGAAGCATCTTCCTTTCTCTGCGTCTCGCCGCAAACTGCTCGCCGCAGGCTCTGCGTTAGCAGCGACATCCCTTATTCCCGGCACGGTAAACGCCATTGGCCGGGGAACACAGGTAAACATCAAAGATTTCTACCAGGCCGATTGGATCGCCGCGTTTAACAAGGCGTTTGCCGCAGCGGATGTGGTTGAAGTCCCGGCAGACGTTGTCTGTGACAGCATGAATACCGCCATTTTTATGCCGCAGGGGAAAACGCTTCATGTGGCTGGTGGGCTGAAAGGGAATGGCAAAGGGCGATTTGTACTGCAGGATAGCTGCCAGATAGTCGGGGAGGGAAAAGGGCGATTTAACAACATCACGCTGGATGTGAGGGGATCCGACTGTACGATCAAGGGCATAGATATGAGCGGGTTTGTCAATGTGGCGCAGATTTACATTGGCGGGAAAGATAACCGGACTATGCGCAATCTGACTATCGACAACATCACGATACATGATGCCAACTACGCCATCCTGCGGCAGGGGTTTCACAACCGGATGGAGAATGTGCGTATCACCAACGGCCACTTCAGCCATCTGCAAGGGGATGCCATTGAGTGGAATGTGGCGATCAACGACCACGACCTGCTGATTTCCGACCACGTTATTGACAACATTAACTGTACTAATGGAAAGATTAACTGGGGAATAGGTATTGGGCTGGCGGGCAGCACATATGACAATAATTATCCCGAAGATCAGGCGGTAAAAAACTTCGTTGTGGCCAACATTACCGGCAGCAACTGCCGGCAATTAGTCCATGTTGAGAATGGGAAGCATTTCCTTATACGTAACGTAAAGGCGCGCAATATTAATCCGAGCTTTAGCCGTACGGCAGGGATTGATAACGCAACCGTGGCAATATATGGCTGCGATAACTTTGTCATTGACGATGTGGATATGGTTAACAGCGCCGGGATGCTGATTGGTTATGGCGTCATTAAGGGAAATTACCTGTCTATTCCGCAAAACTTTAAGTTAAGCGATATTAAACTCGATAATAGCGAACTGAGTAGCCCTCTGCGCGGCATTCAGATCTCATCCGGGAACGCAACCTCCTTTGTGGCACTGAATAACGTCACACTCAAGCGCGCCTCGCTTGAGTTTCATAACAAACCTCAGCACCTTTTCATGCGAAATATCAACGTAATGCAGCTTTCTACGGCAGGACCAGCCCTGAAGCTGAACTTCGACCTCCGCAAGGACGTGCGCGGCAAGTTCATGGCCAAAGACGGCACGCTGCTGTCGCTGGCGAATATTCACGCGGTAAATGAAAGGGGGCAAAGCTCGGTAGACATAGACCGGATCGATCAGCTGCACGTCAACGGTGAGAATCTTAATTTTACGCTCTCAAAAGTAAGTAAATAATAATGCAACCCCTTTTACGACAATTCTGAGTCAACGAAGGCTGAAATAGCGGCATTGACATATTTCGTTGACACTTCTATGGCGCTAGCATGAATCATTCGTTTAATAAATTCATGCTGGCATCAGAGCACGAAAAGACTATAATCTTCCAACCATTTAGAGGTGGGACTAAGAATGACTAATTTAAAAGCAGTTATCCCGGTAGCCGGTTTGGGCATGCATATGCTGCCTGCCACTAAGGCGATTCCTAAAGAGATGCTGCCTATCGTTGATAAGCCGATGATCCAGTACATTGTCGACGAAATTGTTGCCGCTGGTATCAAAGAAATCGTGCTGGTAACCCACTCTTCCAAGAATGCTGTTGAAAACCACTTCGACACCTCATACGAGCTGGAAGCCCTGCTTGAGCAGCGCGTTAAGCGTCAGCTGCTGGCCGAAGTCCAGTCTATTTGCCCGCCAGGCGTCACCATCATGAACGTTCGTCAGGCCCAACCGCTTGGGCTGGGGCACTCTATACTTTGCGCACAGCCTATCGTGGGTAACAATCCTTTTGTTGTGGTACTGCCGGATGTTGTGCTTGATGGTGCTAGTGCCGACCCGCTGCGCTATAACCTGGCTGCCATGGTGGCTCGCTTCAATGAAACGGGGCGAACTCAGGTTCTTGCTAAGCACATGCCAAATGAAGATCTGGCGGCATATTCTGTAATCACCACGAAAGAACCGCTGCAGAATGAAGGGCAGGTGAGCCGTATGGTCGAGTTTGTTGAAAAACCTGACCAGCCGCAAACGCTGGACTCCGATCTTGCAGCCGTTGGACGTTATGTGCTTTCGGCTGATATTTGGCCGTTGCTGGAAAAAACAGAACCGGGTGCATGGGGGCGTATTCAGCTCACGGATGCCATCGCGGTATTGAATGAAACTCAGCCGGTTGAAGTGACGCAGATGACCGGCGAGAGCTACGACTGTGGTAAGAAAATGGGCTATATGCAGGCGTTCGTCCAGTACGGGCTGCGCAACCACAAGGAAGGCCAGAAGTTTCGCGAAAGCATTCAGAAGCTGCTAGCTAAGGCATAAATTCTGTTTTAAGTCGCTGTCATGGAGGAGAGCGGGGTAAACGGTGGCATGGCGTTCAGTCTTAGGCAGGCTTTGAACGTTGAGCCGCCGTTTTTGCTTTATAAATCGACAGTGAAATTCAAGTTTTTCATGGGCTTATCATTTTTTGGTTGAACTGTATAGACCAAAATTTTTACTTGAGAATCTTTACATGAAAGATGAGAATTCCCGGAATTTATCCTGAATACATTCCGAAAGACCTCTCGCGAGTTGTACAGTGGACTGGTAGCTGTTGAGCCAGGGGCGGTAGCATGGCCGATCGCCAAATGTGATATACGCAGCGATAACATATATTTGAAAAATATTATATTTCATGGTTTGCATGGACTGTAATGATAAGACTATAGAGAGACTGCTCAAGTGAAAATTCTTGTTACCGGTGGGGCGGGTTTTATTGGCTCAGCCGTTGTTCGACACATTATAAATAACACCCAGGATAGCGTAGTTAACGTCGATAAATTGACCTACGCCGGTAATCTGGAGTCTTTAGCAGACATCGCCGCTAATCAGCGCTATTACTTTGTACAGGCTGATATTTGTGATGCAGCTGAAATGGATCGAATTTTCTATGAACATCAACCAGATGCCGTCATGCATCTGGCAGCTGAAAGCCATGTAGATCGCTCTATTACCGGCCCGGCGGCATTTGTTGAAACAAACATTATTGGCACTTATGTCCTGCTGGAAGCCGCACGTCGCTACTGGTCTGAACTGAGCGGCGAGAAAAAAGCAGCGTTCCGCTTCCATCATATTTCCACTGATGAAGTGTATGGCGATCTTCCCCATCCTGATGAAGTAGGGCAGGGCGAGACATTACCCCTGTTTACTGAAACAACAGCCTATGCGCCAAGCAGCCCTTATTCTGCCTCTAAAGCCTCCAGCGACCACCTGGTCCGCGCCTGGCTGCGCACCTATGGCCTGCCAACTATCGTTACTAACTGTTCTAATAATTATGGCCCATATCATTTCCCTGAGAAATTGATCCCGCTGGTTATTCTGAACGCGCTGGAAGGTAAGCCGCTGCCGATTTACGGTAAAGGCGACCAGATTCGTGACTGGCTTTACGTCGAAGACCACGCGCTCGCGCTGTATACCGTGGTGACTCAGGGTAAGATTGGCGAAACCTACAATATTGGCGGCCACAACGAGAAGAAAAACCTTGATGTGGTAGAAACTATTTGCTGTCTGCTGGATGAAATCGTTCCAAAGGAAGGCTCCTACCGCGACCAGATCACCTATGTGGCCGATCGCCCGGGGCACGATCGCCGTTACGCGATCGATGCCGAGAAAATTGGCCTGGAGCTGGGCTGGAAACCACAGGAAACCTTCGAAAGTGGGATCCGTAAAACGGTGGAATGGTATCTGGCCAATACTCAATGGGTTGATAACGTTAAGAGCGGTACTTACACATCATGGATTGAAGCGAACTATCAGAATCGCTAACGGCGAGCGTTTCATTTCAAAAGGACTGTCCGGGTTATCAGGTGGCCGGGAATGCAATGAAAGTATTGGTGTCGGGGGATGCAATCTATGCCTGGCGCCAGTGCATTTTTATAGCATTCAGGCATGAAGTTAGTTTTAGAGATAAAGAAAGCTGCGTCAATGCAGGTCTGATGATTTTGGGCCCAGATCGACACGGGTGTACGTTTTGTGAGGTGTCCACCACCCAGCATTCTCACATCAGGGCGGCCAATGAAGTGATGTTGCGTGGAATGAATGTCCATCATCATGAAGTTTACGGGCTGAACCTTTCATACGTTCGATACCATCACATACGTGAGATCCTGTTGAAAGTGCTGGTCGCTTTCAATCCAACCGATGGTATCCGTAATGTTATCTTCAAAGAAAAATTATTTCAGCTCGTTAAAAACTTTCACAGCATTAAGCGTTAACTTTTAATTTATTATTTAGGCTGGAAAGAACTTTCCAGATGAAGGAACAAAAATGAACATTATTAATACACCTTTAAAAGATTGCATTATTATTGAGCCGAAAGTTTTCGGCGACAGCCGGGGATTTTTTCTAGAAGCATGGCATAAAGAAAAATATGAACAGGCCGGTATTAAATATGATTTTGTTCAGGACAATCGTTCTCGTTCCAGCCGTAATGTACTGCGTGGATTACATTTCCAGCGGACAAAACCACAGGGCAAGTTGGTGAGCGTGATTAGCGGTGAGGTATATGACGTTGCAGTAGATCTTCGTCCTGGCTCAGAAACCTTTGGTCAGTATGTTGGGGTTATCCTTTCTGGCGAGAAAAATAATCAATTGTATGTTCCACCGGGATTTGCGCATGGTTTCTGTGTATTAAGTGAATATGCTGATTTTCATTACAAATGCACTGATTTTTATGACCCTACTGACGAAGGCGGTATCATCTGGAACGATCCAGATATAGGCATTGAATGGCCTGTAACATCACCGCTGCTGTCTGATAAAGATATTAAGTTGATGACTCTTGCAGAATACGGAAATTCATTATGAAACCACATTATACTGTAATCGGTGGGCGTGGTTTTATCGGCAGCGAGATTGTTGAAAACCTGCAGGCTAAGGGTGAAAGCGTTGTGGTGCCACAGCGTGATGATAGCTCTTTATTCAATAGTGAACTGGGAATTGTCATCTATGCTGCCGGCAACGGCGATTGTGTAAATGCTCCCTTCGATGTTTATGAATCTAATACCAAACTTCTGGCGGCGCTTTTAGAAAAAGCGAACTTTCAAAAATTTATCTATATTTCCTCAACCCGGCTTTATATGGAGCAGGAAGGCGCAAGCGAATCCGATGATTTGACTGTTTGTACCAATGACAACAGAAGATTATTCAATCTCACCAAGTTGGTCAGTGAGGAATTGTGTCTTAAAAGTTCTCGTGACACCATTATTGTCAGGCCTAGTAATGTCTATGGTCTCGCATTAAAGAGCAAATTGTTCCTGCCGAGCATTATCAGAAATTCCATTTCAAACCATCATATTGATATGTATGTAGCGCCTGAATATGCGAAAGACTATGTTGCCGTAAGTGATGTCGCAGAAATTATTTACCAAATCAGTTGTCGCAGTAAACATAATATTTATAACATCGCTTCGGGGGCTAATACTACTGCTGCGGATATTGCCGGCCTTATTTCAGATAAAACAGGTTGTACCATCCAATGGCATGAAGGCTTCAAGGGAGAATATTTTCCACCAACGGATAATTCAAGGACAGTAAGCGAATATAGTCATGTATACAGAAACGTTCTGGCTGACATTGAGATAATGATTGATAATTTCAAAAAGAATATGACTAATGTCTAATTTTTTATTGTCAAGAATCAAAAATATGGCCGCAGATGATGACAAAAGGAAAGTGTTTATTAATTTCTTTTATCTAAGTCTTGAGAGAATTACTCAGCTTGTTGTTATTATTGTCATTAATAGACTCATCATTAATCATTATGATTTCGGTGATTTCAGTAGCTGGCAATATTCGCTGGTTGTACTGGCCATCTTTATGACCGGTACGTGGATATGCGGAGCTGAGATCGTTATCCCGAAGCTACTCGATAATCCATTGAAAATAAATGGCATAATTAGCAACGTTGTTTTTCTTAGATTAATTGCTGGGTTTATTGTTGCATCTGGCATGGTTGCCTGGGGGCTGTTGGCGACCAGCGGCCTCGCCAGACAATTTATCATGGGACTGGCCATATCAGTTGCTTTACGAGAATCAATGATTGTCGGCTTAACATGGTATCAGAGTCAGGCCCGACTTAAATTACCGTGTCTGGTGTTAATCTGTGCCTCTATTGTTAAGCTATTATTCATATATATTGGGATTGAATATCATCTTTCAATAAAATATCTTTGGGTGGCATGGGTAATTGAATCACTGTTGCCATGCATTTTTATTTTTTATGCGTTTAGAAAAGCAACTGGCTTTCGATTCATAAAAGTTGATGCTGAAATAATATCATATTTAAAAATTGGCGTTGCAGTATGGTTCTGTTTGGTAATGCAACAGGTAACTATGAAGTTTGATAGAGTCTATCTCGAAGGTAAAATATCTGGGGAAACTTACTCAAACTATGCTGCAGCGCTGCAACTGGTTGACAACTGGTATGCGATTTGCATTCTCTTTGTTCAGGCAATAGCTCCGATTTTTATATTTAAATATATTGATATTAAAACTATAAAACAAAAGCTACCATTCTGCATTTTTGCAACGCTCGCAGTAACGAGCGTCGGTGCGATTGCCACGACTCTGTTCTCAAATGTTATTATTCATATTCTATATGGAGCTAAATTAGTTGAGGCACATAGCTATTTAAAAACATTCATCTGGTTAACGCCAATTCTAGCCATCGATCAGCTACTAAGTATGGTTTTAATTAGAATAAAACTATTAAAGTTGCTTGCAGTTAAATGGTTAGTTGCGTTCGGTCTGGTGTTGATTATTGTACCTTCAGTTTTCCATTTCTTGGGTGTGAATAATATTTACATCGGTTTATCTGTAGTGTATGCGTTTAATATAATTTATTCAGTGAGGTGCATTAGTGCAGTACGATGACAAGATATCAATTGTAGTTCCTGCCTATTGTGAACCGACAAAAGTTGTACGGTTCATGGATGCACTATTGAACGTTAAGTACCCAGATAACCTTATTGAGCTGATCCTTGTCGATGACTGTAGCCCAGTTTCCTTTGCTGAAGTAGTTAAACTCTACGCAGAAAAATTCAAAGGGAAATTAGAATTTATTTATCATCGTAATGAAGTTAATTCAGGCAGGGCAATATCACGAAATGTTGGTTATTCGTTATCGACATCGAATTTAATCATGTTTATAGATATTGATAACTTGCTAGAAGAAAATACTATAGCGAAGGTGGTTAGTTTCTTCAAAGGCAAGAAGTACACATCAGCAAGAATTAATATTCGAATTGATCCTGAGAGGCTTAAACAAAGCAACTATCTGCGTTATTTTGATAGCCGCTATCTTGGCGCCAGAAATATTTCTGAAGGATTAATAAGCACTCGTTTTTTTGCCAGTGATGGAATTATTCTCACACGTGATATTCTTGATTCTATTGGTGGTTTTGATGAAACATTTTATCATTACGGCTGTGAAGATGAAGAACTTGGTATCCGCGTGTCGCTAGCAAACTACGATTTCTACTTTTTACCGGACGCCAAAGCAGAAGATAGTGACACACCTACGCTAAGGCGTGCATCGGAGCGAATGGTTGTTTATGCATCCAAGTCCTTTCCTGTATTAAAAGAGATGCACCCTCAATGTGTGAAGGACAGTCTATTCTCCTTTTACGAAGTTTTACTGCAAGATAAGCGTATCTCTCGCAAATTAATCATCTCCTTTATCCACTTGATGCCCGTGCAGTCGATGAAAAAAATACTTCTATCTTTGTGTGAGAAACTCGATTCTGGGCAAGTTGTTGTACCCGGATTCTTATACAAGATTGTTTTAGCACTTTCATATATAGAAGGTGGCAGACTTCGATCGCAGAGGAAGTAAAATGAGCATTCTTTTACTATCACCCGGCTTTATTTATGCTGCTGTTTGGCTATTTACAATCGGGCTATATTCTCTTGGGTTAACTACTAATATTAGCCCTATTACAACTGATATGGCAATATTCTTAATGATTAATGTCTTATTGGGCTTGCTATTTGCTATTCCTTTTTGTAGGCAGGGTTCAATAAATAACGTTAGTTTAAAAGGCGTAATGCCGTCATGGCGTGCTACTCGGCTGTGGCTAATTATCTGGTGCTTCGCTATTATACCTGATGTGGTCGTAGCTGGCGGGATTCCCATGATAATGCAACTTCGTGGAGGCTATAACTATACAGAGTTTGGTATACCGACATATCACGGAATAGTGAATATGCTATTCTTGTTTGTATTCCCGTCGTTGTACTATCATTTCCTTTTATCAAAACGAAAAAAAATACTACTAATTCTATTCCTGATGTGCATCTGGGAAATGTTAGTATTTAGACGTGGAATTTTAATGTCTGGCATTGTAGAGGTGTTCTTTTTATATTTTATCTATAGAAGGCTCACCAAGAAAGTATTTGTGGTAACCGCTTTGTTTGTTGTTGCTATCGTACTGTTGTTTGGTGCCGTAGGTGATGTTCGCGGTGCAGCAAATCCTTATCAATATCTATTGTCGGCAAATGGTAAATTCCTTGCAGACTTACCATCTGGATTTACCTGGTTTTATGTTTACGTTACCGCTGGACTTGCAAACCTAGCCTATAATTTCTCACACATTGTTCCGGCGTACGATTTTGCAAGCTTCCAGGATCTCTTTCCTAGCGTTATCAGGAATTTGATATATAGCGACTTAGGGTTCCACGATAGTATGACCTTGGTAGATGACAACGCAAATGTTTCTACTATGTTTGAAAAGCTAATGCCAGATCTTGGCGTTGCTGGATCACTCATTGTAGTGACTTGCTTGCTACTGTTATTCACTATTGCCTACAAAAATTTATTGAAATCATACCGCTATAGCTTGTTCCCATATGCTATTGCTGTACAGTGTGCTATTTTTAGCGGTTTTTATAATCTATTTTTTATCCAGACATATTTCCTCCTCTTCATCGTAACGCTTGTGTTGGTAAGAATTAAAATTAAGTTGCGGAGTCATGTTCATGTTTGAGTTGGTAAAATCCGATATTCTTAGATATTACAATTTAACCGGGCGAAATAAGAATAAAGTTTCTTTCTTCGGAGTTGTTACGGCATTTTTAGGAATGAAAATGACTCCGGTAATTTTATATAGAATGAGCCATTTTTGCTTCATAAAAAAAATCCCGATAGTAGGGAAAATATTCTCATTAATGAATTTTGTGATCTTTGGGGTAGAGATAGCTGCTAATTGTAAAATTGGCGGTGGTTTTTTCATTCCTCATTCTCAAGGTATTGTTATTGGAGCCTCAGAAATTGGCATCAATGCCACTATTTATCAACAAGTGACGCTTGGAGCCAAAAATATTGACATCCCCTTTAATCATCATAACCGACCGGTATTGGGAGATAATGTCGTCGTTGCTTCTGGTGCAAAGGTTCTCGGCGGCATACGTATTGGTGACAACGTTATTATTGCTGCTAATGCCGTTGTCATGCAGTCTTGTGATGACAATGTGCTTTTGGTAGGGATCCCGGCCGTTGTTAAGAAGAGTATTTGATATGAATGTGTTGTTTTTAAGTCCCCGTTTTTTTAATTATGAAAGCGAAATTTCTGACGCATTAAGGCGTGCTGGTGCTGTAGTTGATTATTTCGATGAAAAACCATTTAATAATGTGTTCTTTAAAATCATTCTTAGATTGTGGAAAAATAGTGATTTTATTCGACGTATCTCGGATTCTTATTTTGATAAAATTCTCTCGCAGGCAAATAAACAGTATGATTATGTCATAGTATTAAAGGGTGAGTCTCTAGACAAAAAAAACCTACATAAATTTAAAGATAAATATAAAAATGCTAAGTTTATTTATTACGCTTGGGACTCCATCAGAAATTATCCCCATATTCAGAAATATCTTGGGCTGTTTGACCGTGTGTTTACATTTGATGACAACGACGCAAAGACATACGATCATATGACGCATTTGCCATTGTTCTTCTCGCCAGATTTCTATAGCAAGAAGCCGCGTTCTTTACCTCTTGGCGAAAAACCAATAATTGCTTTTCTTGGCACCGTTCACAGCGACAGATATAAGTTGTTGGGAGAGCTTTATTTAAAGCAAAAGAATGATTATAAACTAAAATTTGTCCTATTTTTTCCATCTATTGTTGTGCTCTTTGGTTTTATAGCTGCGAACATCAAAGATATTATGAAATATCGGCTTTATAATTTTACTCTTCGTTCGCGTAGCAAAACACAAATCGCAGAATTTTTCTCTGATGCAGATGCTGTTCTTGATATACAGCACCCAAAGCAGTCTGGTCTGACAATGAGAACTATCGAATGTTTGCCGTTGAAGAGGAAATTCATTACCACTAATACACACGTTAAGGATTATGATTTTTACTCTGCAAATAATTTTTACTTCATAAATCGTGTTGATGTTAAGATTGAATCCTCATTCTTCAGCACCCCTTATAATGACGAGCATGCTGCCGTTATAGACCAATATAGTGTGGACTCTTGGGTAAGAACATTGTGTTCGTTATAAGCTGAAGTAACCGGATTTAAATTTTAACTTTATTATTTTACAGTTTAAAGCATTGAGGTAGTGGAATGAAAGGCATTATTCTTGCTGGTGGTTCAGGGACACGTTTGCATCCTATTACTCGTGGTGTTTCCAAACAACTTTTGCCTATTTATGATAAACCAATGGTTTATTATCCGATGTCAGTTCTGATGCTAGCGGGGATTCGTGATATTTTGTTAATCACTACCCCCGAGGATCTTGCATCATTCCAACGTCTGTTAGGCGATGGCAGCCGGTTCGGCATTAACTTGTCTTACGAAGTTCAGCCTTCACCCGATGGTCTGGCCCAGGCCTTTATTATTGGTGAAGAGTTCATTGCCGCTGATAAATGTGCTCTGGTTTTAGGTGATAATATTTTCTTTGGTCAAAGTTTTGGTCGGAAGCTGGAGTCTGTTGTTACCAGTAATGCGGGAGCTACTGTCTTTGGCTATCAGGTTATGGACCCTGAACGTTTTGGTGTTGTAGAGTTTGATGACAACTTTAAAGCGCTAAGCATTGAAGAAAAGCCATTGCAGCCAAAATCCAGTTGGGCTGTAACAGGTTTGTATTTCTATGATGAAAACGTTGTTGAAATGGCTAAACAAGTTAAGCCTTCACCTCGCGGTGAACTTGAGATCACAACGCTGAACCAAATGTATCTCGAAAAGGGAAGTTTGCAGGTTGAACTCTTGGGAAGAGGTTTCGCGTGGCTGGATACGGGTACTCACGATAGCTTAATCGAGGCATCCCAGTTTATTCATACCATTGAAAAACGTCAGGGATTCAAGGTTGCATGCCTTGAAGAAATCGCTTATCGCAAAGGTTGGCTGACACCTGAAGAGGTTATCTCTTATGGCAATGATATGTCTAAAACTAGTTACGGGCAGTATTTATTGAATTTAATTAAAAACCAATAAAATATAATTATTATATATCGTTTCTTATTTTTCTATGTTTTTCAGTCAATCTGATTTTGGTGGATTCCTATGAAATTTAAATGCCTTTTGCTGTCTTCCTTTTATTTTATATCTCCAGCATTTTCAGCGGAGCATCAGCAGTGTGATTTCTTGTGGGGAACGGCATCCTCCTCCTACCAGGTTGAGGGGGGGTGGGATAAAGATGGGAAGGGACCTTCTAACTGGGATTACTTTACACACAAAGAAGTGACTAAATATATAATTGGTAAAGTAGAAAATGGTGATGTAGCGATAAATCAGTATTCACGAGATGTCTATTTAAAGGATATAGCGCTGATGAAGCAGTTGGCCGTTAATTCCTATCGATTCTCTATCTCCTGGTCAAGGGTTATGCCCGATGGTAAGACCGTGAATAAACAAGGCTTGGCCTATTATTTGAAATTGGTTTCAGACTTGCAAGCGGCAGGCATTGAACCTGTTATAACACTTTATCACTGGGACATGCCCTTAGCCTTGTATCAAAAGGGAGGATGGGCAAACCCGGAATCCCCGATCTGGTTTGAAAATTATGCAAATGTAATCTTCCAGAATTTTGGTGATAAGTCGAAGTATTTTATCACTTTTAATGAGCCAGAGGGCTACGTTTTCACTTTAGAACCGTTGGCTGAAAATCTTATAAATCAAAAGCCTGATGGTTATAATGACGTTCTGTCTGTTGCATCTCGCGCGAAACAAGCAGTGTCTTTACATCATCTACTCCTGGCAAATGCAAGGGCAGTTACTGCTTATCATAAATCAAAATATGCTGGTTCTATTGGTATTGCGCTGAATTTATCTCCCTGCATCGATACTGAACATCAAGGCAGCGATACTGAACGGCTTTGTAATAATTTGCATAACAACTGGATTCTGGAAGCTTTATATAAGGGGAAATATCCTAAGGATGTAAATGATATATATACTGCGGCTAATCCAGGTTTTTCCCCTACAAATCAAGAAATGAAGTTTATTAATAGTGGGAAGCCTGATTTTATTGGCGTAAATTATTATTCTCCAACCTTAGTTAAATTCGAAAAGAACCAGCCATTTGGCATTGGGAATGTCGCCAATCCCGATAAGCAGCCTTCAGTTAATGGGCCGATATCTCCAGATGCGCTCATTAAAATGATGAAAGAACTAGATGTTAAATACCAACATCCTAAGTTCATTATTACTGAAAATGGTGCAGGGTTCGGCCCCGGGGATGAGAAACTTAAAGACGGAGTGATTTCAGATAATCTGAGAGCTGATTACCTTAAGCGTCACGTGGAAGCTGTTATGAATGCTAAAAAAGAAGGTCTTAAAATAGAAGGCTATCTTTTCTGGAGTTTGTTAGACAACTTTGAATGGCTTTGGGGTTACCAGAATCGCTTTGGGCTGATAGGCGTTGATTTTAACAGCAAGCAGCTTACACGGACGCCAAAAGCAAGCTATTTCCAATACCAGCGGCTTATAAAAGAGTACACCGCAACGAACAAATGTAGCTTAGAACATTGATTTTAATAGGGCATTTCTTTTTCGTGTTTACTGTGATCCAAGACACAAATGGCTATCCCTGTGCCTGAATTTTGAGTTAAGATTCTTGTTAATTATATCTGCCGGGGTTACCCGACAGTGATCACACCTGACAGGAGTATGTAATGTCCAAGCAGCAGATCGGCGTTGTGGGTATGGCCGTGATGGGGCGCAACCTGGCGCTGAACATCGAAAGCCGTGGTTATACCGTTTCCGTATTCAACCGCTCCCGTGAGAAGACTGAAGACGTTGTCGCAGAGAACCCGGGCAAGAAACTTGTTCCTTACTACACCGTAAAAGAGTTCGTTGAGTCCCTCGAAACACCACGTCGCATTCTGTTGATGGTGCAAGCGGGCGCAGGTACCGATGCTGCCATCGACTCCCTGAAGCCTTACCTCGATAAGGGCGACATCATCATTGATGGCGGGAACACTTTCTTCCAGGACACTATTCGTCGTAACCGTGACCTGTCTGCTGAAGGCTTTAACTTCATCGGGACCGGTGTTTCCGGAGGTGAAGAGGGCGCCCTGAAAGGCCCATCTATCATGCCTGGCGGCCAGAAAGACGCTTACGAACTGGTTGCGCCAATCCTGACCAAAATTGCTGCGGTTGCGGAAGACGGCGAGCCTTGCGTAACGTACATCGGTCCTGATGGCGCTGGCCACTACGTTAAAATGGTTCATAACGGCATCGAATACGGTGACATGCAGCTGATTGCAGAAGCCTACTCCCTGCTGAAGCATGGCCTGGATCTCTCCAACGAAGAGCTGGCTGAAACCTTCACAGAGTGGAACAAAGGCGAGCTGAGCAGCTACCTGATCGACATCACCAAGGACATCTTTACTAAAAAAGATGAAGAGGGTAAATATCTTGTCGATGTGATCCTGGATGAAGCGGCCAACAAAGGTACCGGGAAATGGACCAGCCAGAGCTCTCTGGATCTCGGTGAGCCGCTGTCTCTGATTACCGAATCTGTGTTCGCGCGCTATATCTCTTCTCTGAAAGAGCAGCGTGTGGCGGCGTCTAAAGTGCTGAGTGGCCCGCAGGCCAAGCCATTCACCGGTGACAAAGCTGAGTTCAGCGAGAAAGTTCGTCGCGCACTGTACTTGGGTAAAATCGTATCTTATGCTCAGGGCTTCTCCCAGCTGCGTGCCGCGTCTGAAGAGAATAACTGGGATCTGAACTACGGTGAAATTGCGAAGATTTTCCGTGCGGGCTGCATCATTCGTGCTCAGTTCCTGCAGAAAATCACCGATGCCTATGCTGAAACGCCAGCTATTGCGAACCTGCTGTTGGCCCCTTACTTCAATAAGATTGCCGACGATTACCAGCAGGCCCTGCGTGATGTGATCTCTTACGCTGTGCAGAACGGTATCCCAACGCCGACCTTCTCCGCGGCGATTGCCTACTACGACAGCTACCGCGCAGCGGTTCTGCCGGCTAACCTGATCCAGGCTCAGCGTGACTATTTCGGGGCGCATACCTATAAGCGCACGGACAAAGAGGGCGTCTTCCACACCGAGTGGCTTGACTGATTCTTTTCACGTTCTGATAAAAGGCCCTTCGAGGGCCTTATTTACATTTGAGGCCTGGTCGAATATCACACAGCTTATTTTTGTGATTTTTTGACATTCGGTCTCTATGCTAATTTTTCAGCAAATTCCGATCTTTTCCTTACAAATCATTAAGGTCTTTTGCCCATTATCTTTCTATACTATAAATCTGATGAATATACGTAGCTGTTCTCATTTTTTTCAAAGGCAATTATGAATCGAGCTGACTTAAATGTGGCGAAAGAACACGCCAGCAATAAACAGGAAAATATTGATTTAATTGATCTTCTTATCCAGCTATGGCGAGGCAAAATCGCCATTGCGGCAGCAATGATTTTAGCCATCTTAATCGCTATTGCTTATCTCACTTTTGCAACAGAAAAATGGACTTCTGAGGCGATAGTTACGCTCCCGGATACCGGGCAGATTTCGAACTACAGCAATGCCATGAGCGTTCTTAATGCCCAGTCTCCAGAGGCTGTGCCCTCGCTGGCCGAGATCCAACAGCGTTATTTTGGGCGATTCAACTCTGCCATTTCGGCCCTCTCTGAGCAGTTGGCCAATCAGCAAATACCAGAAAAACTGACCATAGAACCCGCCGGAAAGGATCAACCGCTGCCGCTCAAGATTAGCTATGTGGCGAGTTCTGCTGAGCAGGCGCAGACAACACTGAATACTTATCTCCAGCAGATTAATAAGCGGACTGTCGCTGAGCTGGATGATGACCTTAAAACTTCCGTTGACGCAAAAATAAGCGATTTAAAAGACCTGCTCGCCACAAAAGAAAAAGTTGCTAAGGAGAAACAGCAAAAGCGTCTGGATGAGCTGAACCAGGCGCTGTTGGTGGCTCAGCAATCTAATATTACTAAGCCTGCCGTTTCACAGGCTGAAACAATGTCTGAAGATACGCTGTTTGTTCTGGGAAGCGAGGCGCTTTCTTCGATGATCAAGAACGAAGCGTCCCGACCGCTGCCTTTAGATAACTCTTATTTTAACGCCCGTCAGTCGCTCCTTGCGGTGAGTGAATTAAGATCGACGCCGGAAACGACCTATGCGTTTCGGTATGTCATGAAGGCAACTTTGCCGGTGCGTAAAGACAGCCCGAAAAAAGGCCTGACGCTGGTGCTTGCCGCCTTGTTGGGCATTATTGTCGGCTCGGGCTATGTCCTTGGGCGCAACGCGCTGCGTAACTATAAATCAGCAGCCTAAGCTTGCTAAAAAAAACAAAAAGGCCGCATTAGCGGCCTTTTTTACATCTGTTCCAGGGCTTATTTATGCCGGGCCCGTAAATTCTCAATCACCGTACTCAAGTCCAAATCCTGATCCTGCAGCAGCACCAGCAGGTGATACATCAAGTCAGAAGCTTCGTTGGTCAGTTCGTGACGATCGTTCACGGTTGCTGCCAGCGCGGTTTCCACGCCTTCTTCGCCTACTTTCTGCGCAATACGCTTGGTGCCGCTGGCGTACAGTTTGGCGGTATAGGAACTGGCGGGATCGGCAGTTTTCCTTGAGGCCAGCAACTGTTCAAGTTCAAACAGGAAAAGCCAGTCGTGGTGAGTATCCCCAAAGCAGCTTGAGGTGCCGAGGTGGCAGGTTGGGCCTATGGGGTTAACTAGCACCAGCAGTGTGTCGTTATCGCAGTCTGGCGCAATACGCACCACGTTCAGGAAATGGCCTGACGTTTCACCTTTAGTCCACAGGCGCTGTTTGGTGCGCGAGAAGAAGGTCACTTTGCCGCTTTCCTGAGTTTTTGCCAACGCGTCCTGGTTCATATAGCCGAGCATCAGGACTTCACCGGACACCGCGTGCTGAACGATAACCGGCATCAGGCCATCGGTTTTTTCCCAGTCCAGCTGGGCTAGCTGTTGTTCTGTTAACACACTCGAATCTCCACGCCTTGCTGAACCAGAAACGCCTTCAGTTCACCAATATTGATAATTTGCTTATGGAACACGGAAGCTGCCAGAGCGCCGTCAACGTCCGCATCGCGGAAGGCCTCATGGAAGTGTTCCATGGTGCCTGCACCACCGGAGGCGATAAGCGGCACGTGACACACTTCACGCACTTTCTTCAGTTGCGTCAGGTCATAGCCGTTACGCACGCCATCCTGGTTCATCATATTCAGGACGATTTCCCCGGCGCCGCGCTTCTGCACTTCCTGCACCCAATCCAGCGTTTCCCACTTTGTTACGCGGGTGCGGCTTTCATCGCCGGTGTATTGATTCACGTGGTATTTGCCGGTTTCTGCGTCAAACCAGGTATCAATGCCGACCACGATGCACTGCACGCCGAAGCGATCCGCCAGGCGAGTGATAAGCTCAGGATCGGCCAGGGCAGGGGAGTTAATGGAAATCTTATCCGCCCCGAACGACAGGATCTGCGCGGCATCCTCCACGGATTTGATCCCACCCGCCACGCAGAAAGGAATATCGATCACTTCCGCCACGCGAGTCACCCAGCTTTTGTCTACCACGCGGCCATCGCTCGAGGCGGTGATATCATAAAACACCAGTTCGTCTGCGCCTTCCTGAGCATAGCGCTGCGCCAGCGGCACGATGTCGCCGATGATTTCGTGATTACGGAATTGCACGCCTTTCACGACCTGGCCGTCACGCACGTCCAGGCAAGGGATTATCCGTTTTGCCAGCATGAAATCGCCTCCTTCACGTTAAATTTACCTTCCAGAAGCGCGCGTCCAACAATCACGCCTTTCACGCCGCTGCCGCGCAGGGCGGCAATATCATCCAGCCCGCCAATACCACCCGAAGCCTGAAAGGCGACCTGCGGGAAGCGGGCACACACTTCCTGATAAAGCTCGACGTTTGAGCCTGCCAGCGTGCCGTCGCGAGAGATGTCGGTGCACAGCACATGCTTCAGGCCAAACGGCAGGAACTCATCGACAAGCTGTTCCAGCGTGGTGCCGGAGGTTTCCTGCCAGCCGCTCACCGCGACCTGTTTGTTACCTTCGGCATCAATACGCACGTCCAGCGCCAGCACCAGAGCATCGGCGCCAAAGCGTTTAAACCAGCGTTGTACCAGTGCCGGAGATTTTACAGCGGTGGAGCCAACAACAACGCGAGCGGCACCCGCATCCAGCAGGGCTTCAACATCCTGCTCGGTACGCACACCGCCGCCAACCTGAACCGGCACGCTCACGCCAGCCAGCAGTTTTTGCAGCAGAGGAATTTGGCGGGCCGCCGGATCTTTAGCCCCGGTCAGGTCAACGAGGTGCAGCACTTCCGCACCCTGAGCCTGATAATCCTGTAAACGCGGAAGCGGATCGCTGCCGTAGTCACGCTGCTGGCCGTAATCTCCCTGATGGAGACGCACCACGTTGCCGTCAATTAAATCAAGAGCCGGAATGATCATCGTCTACATCTCCAGAAAGTTTTTCAGCAGCTGAGCCCCAGCCGCACCGGAACGTTCGGGGTGGAACTGAACGCCCCAGAAATTATCTTTTTGCACCGCCGCGGTGAAGGCTTCACCGTAGTTTGCCTGGGCGATGGTGTTTTCGCAGACCGGCATCGCGTAGCTGTGAACGAAGTAGAAATACGCCCCGTCTTCAATGCCGCGGAACAGGCGGTCGCCCGCCTTCGGGTAAACGCGGTTCCAGCCCATGTGCGGCAGCGGCAGGCCGAAGTCTTTCATCTGCAATACCGGCTGGTCGATAATGCCCAGCATTTCCACGCCGTGGCTTTCGTCACTGCGGCTGCCGAGAAGCTGCATTCCCAGGCAAATACCCAGCACGGGCTGGGTACAGGCTTTAATCAACTCCACTAAATCGCGCTCGATGATTTGGTTCATGGCCGCCTGCGCGGTGCCTACGCCCGGCAGAAAAAGCTTATCGGCGCGCAGCACCACGTCCGGGTCACGGCTGACCAGCGGCTCATAGCCGTGGCGCTGAATGGCCGATTTCACCGAATGCAGGTTGGCGCAGCCCGTGTCGAGGATCACCACGTTCATCAGAGCACTCCTTTCGAGGAGGGGAGCGTATCGCCCTCTACGCGAATCGCCTGGCGCAGGGTGCGGCCAAAGACTTTAAACAGGCTTTCCACGCGGTGGTGATCGTTCTTGCCTTTGGTCTTCAGGTGCAGCGTCACGCCCATGGTGTAAGAGAGCGAGCGGAAGAAGTGTTCCACCATTTCGGTGCTGAGATCGCCCACGCGCTGGTAGTTGAACTCGGCTTTATATTCAAGGTGCGGCCGGCCGGAGATATCCAGCGCGCAGCGGGCGAGGCATTCGTCCATCGGCAGCACAAAGCCAAAGCGGGTGATGCCACGTTTATCGCCCAGCGCCAGCTTAAGCGCTTCGCCCAGCGCCAGGCCGGTATCTTCCACGGTGTGGTGATCGTCGATGTATAAATCGCCTTTCACCGCGATCTCCATGCGGAAGCCGCCGTGGGTGCAGATCTGGTCCAGCATGTGATCAAAGAAACCGACGCCGGTGGCGATCTTGCTGCCGCCTTCACGATCCAGCCACACCTTCACGTCAATCTGCGTTTCTTTGGTGTTGCGCTCCACGTGGGCGTAGCGATCGCGCTTAGTGAGTTTCTCGGCGATTTGCTTCCAGTCCAGGCCATCGCTGTTGTAGCGCAGACCCTGAATGCCCATGTTTGCGGCCAGCTCAATGTCCGTGGCGCGGTCGCCAATCACGTAACTATTGGCTTTATCCAGCGCGCCGTCCTGCAGGTAGCCAGTGACCAGCGCCAGCTTCGGCTTGCGGCAGTCGCAGTTGTCCGCCGGCAGGTGAGGGCAAATCAGCACCTCATCAAAAAGAATGTCCTGTGAGGTCAGCACCTGCATCATCAGGTTGTGCGGGCCGTCGAAATCGGCCTGAGGGAAGCTGGCGGTACCCAGGCCGTCCTGGTTGGTGATCATCACCAGACGGTAACCCGCCTTTTGCAGCTGCAGCAGAGCCGGGATCACCGCAGGCTCAAAGGCGAGTTTCTCCATGCGGTCGACCTGGTAATCGCTCGGTGGCTCGGAAATCAGGGTCCCGTCGCGGTCAATAAAAAGTACTTTCTGGCTCATTTGCTCTCCGTGGCCTGCAGGCCGGGTTGCTGACGCAGCGCCTCAATGGCGCGCTGGCACTCTTCTCGCGTGCCGATGCTGATGCGCAGGCAGCCGCTTAACGTCGGTTGTTTATTCTGGTCACGTAAGATAATGCCCTGATCCCACAGTGATTTAAAGACTGCGCTGGAGGCGGTCATTCTGGCGATGACGTAGTTGGTTTCGCTGTCGAAAACCTGCTCAACGCAAGGGACGCTTTTCAGCTCATTGATCAGATACTGGCGATTAAGTAGCACTTCGGCCACGCGCTCACGCATCGCGTTGATGCCCTGCGGGCTTAGCGCCTGGGCGGCGATGTCAGCTACCGGTGTAGAAAGCGGGTAAGGGGCGATGACTTTTAGCAGCAGGTTAATCACTTCCTCATTCGCCAGCGTAAATCCGCAGCGCAGGCCTGCAAGCGCAAATGCTTTGGAGAGCGTCCGCAGCACGACCAGGTTGGGATATTCCTGAAGCCAGCCTGCCAGCGTCGCCTGGGGGCAAAACTCGATATAGGCTTCATCGGCAACGACCAGCGCTTTATCGCGGGTCATTTCCAGCAGCGCGCGCAGATCCTGCGGATTAATCAACTGGCCGGTTGGGTTGTTTGGGCTGCAAACATAAACAACTTTTACGCCGTCGAGCTTCTCTGCAATCGCCGGAAGATCCAGTTGCCAGTTATCCAGCGTGGCCACGGTGCGGCACTCTACGCCAAAGGTTTCGGCACTGACGGTGTACATGCCGTAGGTCGGCGGACAATAGAGAATCGCGTCTTTGCCCGGTTCGCAGAACGCGCGAATCAGCAGTTCGATACCTTCATCCGCGCCGCGGCTCACCAAAACCTGCTCAGGCTTCACGCCTGCGTAGCTGGCATAGTTGGCGATGACCTGCTTTGGCTGGCACTCCGGGTAGCGGTTCAGCGTCTGCGCGGTTAACTGGAACTCTACCGGCGTCGGGTATTCGTTGGCGTTCAGCCAGACGTCACCGTTCCCGCCCAGGCGGCGGGCAGACTGATAAGGGGTCAGGGCGCGAACGTTGGCGCGGGCTAACTCTTCGAGGCTCATGCTTGCTCCTTCAGGGCGGCTACGCGGAGGGTAACGGCGTTTTTGTGGGCGGTCAGCTGCTCGGCGGCGGCCAGGGTTTCAATGGTTTTTGCCAGAGAAGCAAAACCCTGCGGAGACAGCTCCTGCACGGTCATGCGCTTCTGGAAGTCCGCCAGCCCGAGGCTTGAGCAGGTGGAGGTGTAACCGTAGGTCGGCAGGACGTGGTTTGTCCCGGAGGCATAATCCCCGGCGGATTCCGGCGACCAGTCGCCCAGAAATACCGAGCCTGCGCTGGTAATATCGTCCACCAGTTCACGGGCGTTGCGGGTCTGAATGATCAGATGCTCTGGACCGTATTGGTTGGAAATCTCAATGCACTGCGCTAAATCACGGGCAACAATTAAGCGACTGCTTTCCAGCGCTTTGCGTGCGGTTTCTGCGCGCGGCAGGGCGGCAAGCTGGCGCTCAACGGCATCGGCAACGGCCAGGGCCATGGTGCTGTCTGGGGTCAGCAGAACCACCTGAGAATCCGGGCCGTGTTCCGCCTGAGAAAGCAGGTCGGAGGCGACAAAATCAGGCGTGGCGCCGCTGTCGGCGATCACCAGCACTTCCGATGGGCCAGCAGGCATATCAATAGCTGCGCCGTCGAGACGCTGACTGACCTGGCGCTTTGCTTCGGTGACGAAGGCGTTGCCAGGCCCAAAAATCTTGTCCACTTTCGGAATGCTTTCTGTGCCTAGCGCCAGCGCGGCAATAGCCTGGGCGCCGCCGACCTGAAACACTTCCTGTACGCCGCAAAGCTGGGCCGCGTAGAGAATCTCATCGGCAATTGGTGGCGGGGAGCAAAGGACGACTTTTTTGCAGCCAGCAATGCGGGCAGGCGTGGCCAGCATCAGCACGGTGGAGAACAGCGGGGCGGATCCACCGGGAATGTACAGGCCCACGGAGGCTACAGGGCGAGTCACCTGCTGGCAGCGCACGCCGGGCATGGTTTCCACATCCACCGGGGCAAGCTGCTGCGCGAGGTGGAATTTTTCGATGTTAGCGACGGCCACGGCCATCGCCTCTTTAATCTCGCTGCCGAGTCTCGCGACGGCTTCATCGATTTGCTGCTGAGTGACCTGCAGCTGCTTCACTTCAGTTTTATCGAACTTCGCGCTGTATTCACGCAGGGCGGCATCGCCGTTGCTTTTAACGTTGTTCAGGATTTCCGCCACGGTGCGAGTGATGCTGTCCGAAGCGGAGATAGCCGGGCGCATTAGCAGCGCGCGTCGCGCGCCTTCGTCGCAGGCGTTCCAGTTAATCAGCGTGTTGAAGTTGCTCATCACATCACTCCATCATCTTCTCAATCGGCAGCACCAGAATGGAACTGGCACCCAGCGCCTTCAGTTTTTCCATGGTTTCCCAGAACAGCGTTTCGCTGCTCACCATGTGCATCGCCACGCGCTGCTGATCGCCGGCCAGCGGCAGAATGGTTGGACGCTCGGCGCCCGGCAGCAGGGCAATCACTTCATCCAGGCGCTCGGTTGGCGCGTGCATCATGATGTATTTGGACTCGCGAGCCTGAATCACGCCCTGGATACGGGTCAGCAGTTTGTCGATCAGCTGCTGCTTGGCTGCCGGCATTTCGCCGTCACGCTGGATCAGGCAGGCTTTGGAGCGGTAGATAACTTCGACTTCACGCAGCCCGTTGGCTTCAAGGGTTGCGCCGGTAGACACCAGGTCGCAGATGGCATCGGCCAGACCGGCGCGTGGGGCCACCTCCACCGAGCCGTTCAGCAGGCAGGATTTAAACTGCACGCCTTTCTGGTCGAGGTAGCGCTTCAGCAGGTGCGGGTAAGAGGTCGCAATGCGTTTGTTGTTGAGGCTGGCCGGGCCATCCCACGGCTCGTCTACGGCGGTGGCCAACGACAGGCGGCAGCCGCCAAAGTCCAGGCGACGCAGCGTGTAATAACGCGGATCTTCGCCCTGGGCGCGGCGCGTCAGCAGCTCTTCTTCGAGCACGTTTTCACCGATGATGCCGAGGTCCACGACGCCGTCCATCACCAGCCCTGGAATGTCGTCATCACGCACGCGCAGGATGTCGATGGGCATGTTTTCGGCCAGCGCAATCAGGCGTTGGGTGTGCAGGTTAATTTTTATGCCGCAGCGGGCGAGTAATTCGCGTGAATCATCGCTAAGACGGCCAGATTTCTGCATAGCTATGCGTAAACGGTTGTTGTCGGTCATCGGTAGTTACCCCTTATCAATTCCTGTCTGACGCCCAATAAAAAAGCCCCCGGAAGATATCTTCCGGGGGCTTTTTCTCGCGTTCACGCACCACTGGAAGATCTTTTCGTCTCCCAGCACCAATCGCCTGAAAGACTAGTCAGGGTGATGGTGATGATGGTGGTTTTTAAACTGAGCGCGTGTCATAAAATTCTCGTATGAATGACTATTCATTATGTGCCAATTAACGTAAACCAGATGACGCACCGAGCGCAAGGGGTTTTTTCCTCGCTGATTAATATTCTGTAAGGCTGAGGGAATTGTCAGTTCTGCCCGGGTGGCGTAGCCTTAACGGAGAGCTAAATTCACTCTTCAGAAGATAATGCTGCAAGGTCAGGAGACAAGGCATGAAAAGGGTCGCAATAGTCGGGTTGGGGTGGTTGGGTATGCCGCTGGCGCTCTCATTGTCAGCGCGCGGTTATCAGGTTACCGGCAGCAAAACCACGCTGGATGGCGTAGAAGCAGCTCGCATGTGCGGGATCGAAAGTTATCAGTTGAATCTGCAGCCGGAACTGGTTTGCGACAGTGAAGACCTGGAAGCGCTGCTGAACGTTGACGCGTTAGTGGTGACGCTGCCCGCCCGTCGCACTGGAGAAGGCGATGATTTTTATCTGCAGGCGGTGCAGGAAATAGTCGACAGCGCGCTGGCGCATTCCGTGCCGCGCATTATTTTTACCAGCTCGACCTCCGTGTATGGGGAAGGCGAGGGTAGCGTAAAAGAGACGTCCCCGCTTAAACCTGTCACCGCCAGCGGGAAAGTGCTTAAAGAGCTGGAAGACTGGCTGCACAAACTCCCGGGGACGTCCGTGGATATCCTCCGCCTAGCGGGGCTGGTGGGGCCGGAACGCCATCCTGGGCGTTTTTTAGCGGGGAAAAGGGACGTGGCAAACGGGCAGCATGGCGTAAATCTCGTGCATCTGGAAGATGTGATTTCGGCCATCACGCTGCTGCTTCAGGCACCTAAAGGCGGGCGAGTCTATAATCTTTGTGCTCCGGCCCACCCAACGCGGGAAGAATTCTATTCGCTTATGGCGCGGCAAATTGGCCTTGAGGCCCCGTCGTTCCGTAAAGACGCGGCAACCGGCCACGGTAAGCTGATTGACGGCAGCCGCATCTGTAATGAGCTAGGCTTCGACTATCAATATCCTAATCCGCTGCTTATGCCTATGCAGTAAATTCAGCCGCACATCCGGGAGTGAATATGAAACCTTTGCTGGAGGTCCTGATCATTCTCGATGCGCTGGATAAAGAGGGGAGTTTTGCTGCGGCGGCGGCAAAGCTCTTTAAAACCCCTTCGGCGCTGAGCTACAGCGTGCAAAAGCTGGAAAGCGACCTCAATATTCAAATCCTCGACCGCAGCGGCCACCGGGCGCGCTTTACGCGAACCGGCCAGCTCCTGCTGGAAAAAGGCAGGGAAATTCTGCATTCGGTACGCGAGCTGGAAAAGCAGGCGATCAAACTCCAGCAGGGCTGGGAACACGAACTCACCATCGGCGTGGACAACGCCTTTCCCTTTTCCCTGCTGACGCCCTTAATCGAGGCGTTCTATCAAAGCTACAGCGTAACGCGGCTAAAATTTATCAACGATGTGCTTGGCGGCTCGTGGGAAGCGCTCACGGAAGGGCGGGCGGACATTATTGTCGGGGCGATGAGCGAGCCGCCTTCGCTGAGCGGTTTTGGCTTTACGCTTCTGGGCCGGCTGGAGATCGTCTTTGTTGTCGCCCCACATCATTCGCTGGCGAAAGCGGAGGAGCCACTGCCCAGACGGCTGGTTAAGCAGTCCCGGGCGGTGGTCGTCGGAGATACCTCCAGAATCGAGTCCGCCCGAGCGCTGCATTTGCTTGAAGAGCAGGAGGCGATCACCGTGTTTGATTTCAAAACCAAGCTCGAGCTGCAAATCAGCGGCATTGGCTGCGGGTATATGCCGCGCTATATGGCGCAGCGCTATATTGAGAGTGGTGCGCTGGTGGAAAAACAGGTTGCGGGGCAGGTGCCTTATGTACCGGTTTGGATTGGCTGGAATGAGCAAACGGCCGGGCTTGCCAGCGAATGGTGGCGAGAAAAAATCGTCGCCGACCCGCATATCGCCCAGGTGTATATGCCAGTAGAAAAATAGTGCCTTTTTGACTGGCGGAATTTTACTAACCTGGCTATGTTGAATGGCAGTCAGGCAGTGCGTTATGGCAGCGATGTGCCGGAACGGGATTATCTTCTTCTGCCGTGCTGGATGTGGGAGTTTTTACTTCCGCCAGGCGCTGAAAAAGAAATTGCCAAAGATGGCTTTAACATCTTGTCATTGTGCCTTCGTATGGTGCAAAATACGCGGCCTGCAAAAGAGAAAACTAACCGACGTTTAAGAGACGTCGGTTATTTTTTTGCAATCAATTAAGTCAGACAAACGGCATTTGCCAAAAAAACCAAGAGGCCGGGCTTCGTACCGGATAGATACTAGCTTTTAAAAAACGACAGTCGTGTCGCCGAGGAAATTAAGATGGGGCAGATTTTTGCTTTTGCGCAGGCTTTCTCCACTGAGGGAAACAACCATGTCGCTTAACGTCACCGCAGGTGCAAACACCCGCCCAGGTCTGCGTAAGACCCTGACGCTGGTACCGGTAGTCATGATGGGCCTTGCCTACATGCAGCCGATGACCTTGTTTGATACTTTCGGTATTGTTTCCGGGATGACCGATGGCCATGTGCCGACGGCTTATGCCTTTGCTCTGGTGGCGATCCTGTTCACCGCGCTGAGCTATGGCAAGCTGGTGCGTCGTTTCCCGTCTGCGGGTTCCGCTTATACCTACGCCCAAAAATCCATTAACCCGCTAGTCGGTTTTATGGTGGGCTGGTCGTCGCTGCTGGACTACCTGTTCGCGCCGATGATTAACATCCTGCTGGCAAAAATCTACTTTGAAGCGCTGGTGCCTGAGGTGCCGTCGTGGATCTTCGTGGTCGTGCTGGTCGGCTTTATGACCGTTTCTAACCTGCGCAGCGTTAAAACTGTCGCCAACTTCAACAGCATCATCGTTATCCTGCAGATTCTGCTGATTGCGGTAATCATGGGAATGGTGGTGTACGGCGTTGCGGGCGGTGAAGGTGCGGGTACGCTGACAAGCAGCAAGCCGTTCTGGTCTGAGAACGCGCATATTGTGCCGATGATTACCGGCGCGACAATCCTGTGCTTCTCGTTTACCGGGTTTGACGGCATCAGCAACCTGTCTGAAGAGACCAAGAACGCCGAGCGTGTGATTCCGCGCGCTATCTTCCTGACCGCGCTGATTGGTGGCCTGATCTTCATCGTCTCCACCTATTTCCTGCAGCTGTACTTCCCGGATATCTCTCGCTTCAAGGATCCGGATGCGTCTCAGCCGGAAATCATGCTGTTTGTGGCGGGTAAAGCCTTCCAGGTTGGCGCGCTGATCTTCTCCACCATTACCGTACTGGCTTCCGGTATGGCCGCGCACACTGGCGTTTCCCGCCTGATGTACGTGATGGGCCGTGACGGCGTGTTCCCGAACCGCTTCTTTGGTTATATTCATCCGAAATGGCGTACCCCGGCGTTCAACGTGCTGCTGGTGGGCGCAGTTGCGCTGATGGCTATCGACTTTGACCTGGTTACCGCCACCGCGCTGATTAACTTCGGTGCACTGGTTGCCTTTACCTTCGTTAACCTGTCGGTTATCTCGCAGTTCTGGATCCGCGAAAAGCGCAACAAGACGTTCAAAGATCACCTGAACTTCCTGGTTCTGCCGACGATTGGTGCCCTGACCGTGGGTGCGCTGTGGATTAACCTGGAACAAAGCTCGATGATTCTCGGCCTGATTTGGGGTGCGATCGGCCTGATTTACGTGGCCTGCGTGACCCGCAGCTTCCGTAACCCGGTGCCTCAGTACAACGAAGACATCGCTTAATCCGTTTCGAAGCAATAAAAATGGCTCCCAAAGGGAGCCATTTTTTTGTCTGTCGAAAGGGTTAACCAACCAGATACTGAGCGTATTCAAACAGGGCTTTCAGCAGCGCCATTTTCTCTTTATCCCCTTCATGCTGGTTATACAGCGCTTCCAGCTCAAGAGCATAGGCCTGCAGGGCTTCCTGGGAAAGCACGTCCCGGCGATACTGCAGCCAGCGGTTCTGCTCATCTTCGCTTAACGTGCCCGGCCAGTTGCGCGCGCGGTAGTTGAACAACAGCTTCTCAATGCGCTTATCGGCAAAGGTGATATCCAGCGCCGGCAGATTCTGCGGGTCGGTTTGCAGCACGATGCGCATTGCAGCACGGTCGGCGTCACTAAAGAAGCCGTTGTAAAGCTGGGCATCGACGTTATCGGAAGGCACAAATGGCTCGGCTTCGGCAAACAGCGCCACCACCTTCTCACGCACTTCCGGGTGTTCGCGCAGTACTTTCAGGTTATCAAGGCATTGCTGGCGGTTAATGCCGAGGCGTTCAGCATCTTCCGGGCGCAGGGTGTTGGCGACGGCCAGCACCGGACATTTATTCAGATGCACCAGCTTGATCGGCACCGCTGCGTTATCACCCAGTTCAGCTTTGGGTGTGTACAGGCGTTCACGCAGGGTGGCGGCATCCAGCGCCAGCAGCGGCGAGATATCCCCGGCCAGGTCGACCATTATCACCGCATTGCGGTTGTCCGGGTGCCAGGCCAGCGGCGCTATCCAACTGGTATTGCCGCGCTGGGCGCCGAACATGCCGGATACATGGACCAGCGGCTTCATCTGCGGGATATCAATCAGCGTCTGTAACTTCTGCTTTGAGCGATGGCTGTAGAGATACTCAAACAGGCGCGGCTGGCGGGTTTTCACTAGCTGAGCCATCGCGATGGTGGCGTAAACGTCTGACATCGCATCGTGTGCGTTAGCGTGTTCAATGCCGTTGGCTTTGGTCAGGTGCTCAAGGCGGAAGCTCGGCAGCCCGTCCTCATTTTCCGGCCAGACAATGCCTTCGGGACGCAGGGCGTAACAGGCGCGCATCACGTCGAGCAAATCCCAGCGGGAATTGTCGTTCTGCCAGCTCCAGGCATACGGATCGTAAAAATTACGGTAAAAAATATTCCGCGTCACTTCATCGTCGAAGCGCACGTTGTTGTATCCCACCACGCAAGTCTTTGGCACCGTGAAGATGTCGTGAATACGCTTCGCGAAGGCCGCTTCGTTCTCGCCGTGCGCCAGCGCCTGCTGGGGCGTAATGCCGGTGATCATCACGGCTTCAGGCTGGGGCAGGTAGTCATCCGCAGGCTTGCAGTAAAACACTTCCGGTTCGCCAATAACGTTAAATTCGCTGTCGGTGCGAATCGCGGCAAACTGGGCCGGTCTGTCCAGCGAAGGGCTTTTGCCGAAGGTTTCGTAATCGTGAAACAGAAAGGTAGCAAGTGAGGCAGAATCGGACACAGAGGTTACCATTGAGCTAGTTATCATCAGACTCAATGGTAAACCATCTGCCGGCGCATCAGAAGGAAAAGCGCGTTTAAGATACGGACCTTTCGGACTTCATTTTCGCCCCGCTAAGCAACTGTTTACCCAGCGCGATGCCGCGTTTTTCAACCTTGTGGTAAAGCGCAACGGCAATCAGCCAGACGGTGGGCAGCGCGATGGCCGTGACTATCAGGAAACGCATCAGCGAAGGCTGATGGGCAAAACCGGTGTAGCGGACGAGCAGGCCGATGGTGGGGAGGACAATCATCAGGTGTAGCAGGTACACCGAATAAGAGACATCCCCCAGAAACAGGCTAAACCGACAGGTGAGCAGCTTGCGAGGCGCCGCCGTGATTCGGCGCAGACGATTTTCTTTGTCAGGCTGCCAGAGCAGCAGCGTCATGCCGGTAATCATCATGCACTCTGCCACCAGCCGCAGATGGGTTTCGGCGATATGCATCTGCCAGGCAATGACCGGGGCGAGCAGCGCCAGCGCGCAATAGCGCAGGTTTTTTTGCATTACCGCGTGGGATATCAGCATTCCGGCGATAAACAGCGGCAGTTTTATCAGGATCATCGACGGCATAGGAAAGGCGTTGAAGTAGTCCGGGAAGAGCCAGCGGGCCGCCAGGCAAACCACCATCAGCAGCGTCGCGCTAAGCGTAAACCCGTAGCGCATCACCAGCAGCATAATGAACGGGAACAGCAGATAAAACTGCATCTCCAGCCCAATGCTCCAGTCTGGCAACACGGTGCGGAAGGACCAGGCCGGTAAGAGGCCAAAAATAAACGTCAGATGGCTGAAAATATTCATTGCGGAGTGGTCGGCATAGCGGCTGCTTGCGGTGGCGGTTGTCGGCCAGGCGCTGGCGATAATATCGCGCATTTCGCCGAACCAGCTGCCAAAAATCAGCGCAACGACCAGCAGCAAATAATAGAGCGGGGCGATGCGAAAGAAGCGGCGTAGCCAGAATTTGCGAAAGGTATCCGGGCTATTCCACGGCTCTTTTTCCCGACGCTCCTGATAATTTTTTGCCATCAAATACCCTGACAGCAAAATAAATAAATCGACCCCCATTCCTGGATCATAAAGAAGAGGAATGCGGCACTGCACCAGCAGGCAAATGTGGCCGAGCAAAACCCAAAGCGAGGCCAGCCCTCGCAGCCCCTCCAGCTCAGGAGACCAGCGTTTACTTTCCACCATACGATGACCTTTATGCGTGTATTCTTCGGTCAGAGTAAAAATGAATCAGCGCTGCCACAATCAGAATGTCACGCAAACATGGAATATCGGAATAAACGCAGTGTGATGTCCGGGGGAATATATTTAGTACAAATATCATTCATTATTATTGCTAAATATGAAATGTCATATTTTCTTGCAATTTAAAGAAGCAAATTAACAAGAACTCCCGTAAAACGAGCCGCTGTAAATTAAGTCTTTGAGGAAAATCCGTTGAAAACCCGCCTGCTTGTTGCCCTGAGCTTTTTGTCCCTTTCCGTCAATGCTGCCTATGCTGATGATATTTTCCCCCATCAGCCGCAGCCGCCTCAGGTAGAAGCCGGCGCATGGGTACTGATGGATTACACCACCGGGCAGGTGCTGACCGCAGGCAATGAACACGTCCAGCGTAACCCGGCCAGCCTGACAAAACTGATGACCGGCTATGTCGTTGACCGCGCAATCGACAGTAAACGTATTACCCCGGACGACGTCGTCACAGTGGGGAAAGATGCCTGGGCAAAAGGTAACCCGGTGTTTGACGGGTCATCGCTGATGTTCATTAAGCCAGGAGATCGGGTGACCGTGCGCGATCTCAGCCGCGGGTTGATTATTGATTCCGGCAACGATGCCTGCGTTGCGCTGGCAGATTATGTTGCCGGGGGACAAAAGCAGTTTGTCGCCATGATGAACCACTACGTCGACCAGCTTGGCCTGCACGATACTCATTTTGAAACCGTGCATGGCCTGGACGCGCCGGGGCAGCACAGCTCCGCCTATGATCTTGCCGTGCTGTCCCGCGCTATCATCCACGGTGAACCCCAGTTCTACCATATGTACAGCGAGCGCAGTCTCACCTGGAACGGGATTACCCAGCAAAACCGCAACGGCCTGTTGTGGGATAAATCCCTGAATGTGGATGGCCTGAAAACGGGGCATACCGAAACGGCAGGGTTTAACATTATTGCCTCCAGCGTGCTGGGCCAGCGCCGCCTGATTGCGGTGATTATGGGCGGCCTTAGCTCAAAAGGGCGTGAAGAGCAGGCCCGCAAGCTGCTGCACTGGGGGCAGGATAATTTCGACACCGTGCAGGTCTTGCAAAAAGGCAAACCTATCGGCAGCGAGCACATCTGGTACGGCGACAAGGCCAATATCAATGTGGGCCCGGACCAGGACGTCTTCCTCGCGCTGCCTAAATCGGAAGTGCCGAACATCAAAGCAAAGTATGTGCTGAGCAAGCAGGATATGGAGGCGCCGCTGGCTGCCAATACGCAGGTGGGCGAGATCCAGCTGTTTGATGGCGACAAGCTTATCTCCCACTGGCCGCTAGTGAACCTCACGCCGGTGGAGAAGGGCGGGCTGTTTTCGCGTCTCGGCGACTTTATCAGCCGCAAGCTTTAACCCTTTGTCTTGTTGATGAACCGCGCGATTTGCGCGGTTTTTTTGTCGCCATTTCCTGCGAGGTTGCTCCCAAATCTGGCAGCTTGTGCCCCACCTTTAAAAAATATAGTGTATAAATGTACAGTGTATTTATTCATCAGCGTGGAGGCAGTATGACATTCAAAGTTCAGCATGTTCCGGCGCGTAAAGTGGCCGGTTTTCATCTGGTCGGGCCGTGGGAAACCACGGTTCCGCAAGGGTTTGGCCAACTGGCCATGTGGGCGAAAACCCACAGCCTGCATGGCGACTGGCTGGCCATTTACTATGATGACCCCGATGTTGTTCCGCCAGAAAAGCTGCGCGTGGACACGGTGCTGGGCGTACCTGAAGAGTTCAAACTACCGGAAAACAGCGAAGGCGTTATCATCACGGCTATTGAGGCAGATACTTACGCCATCGGGCATGCCATCGTAAAAAACGAAGCATTCCAGGAAGCCTGGGAAACCTTCTTTGACCAGGTAGAGGCTGATGGTGACTATCAGTTAACCGGCAAACCCTGTTACGAAATCTATCTCAACGACGGCTCGGCGTCCGGCGTATGGGAAATTGATATGTATATTCCGGTCGCTAAAGTCTGACAGGAGCTCGCCATGACGGAAGCTATCGCAGGATTAAACGTGTTATTCATCGCCGGGTATGGCCCCGTTACGCGCGACGTGGCGGCAAGTGCCGGGTTTTATCAGCAGGTGCTCGGTCTGCCGCTAAAAGCGATGGAAGGCAACGAGGACTATCTGGCAACGGAACACGGTGAGCTGGATGGCGTGAAGCATTTTGCGCTCTGGCCGCTCGCTCAGGCGGCACAGTCCTGCTTCGGCGTGGACGGTTGGCCCGAGCACATTGTCGCGCCCCAAAGCTGGGTCGAATTTGAAGTAGAAGATGTCGGGCAGGCAACAGCGGTGCTAAAGCAGGCCGGGTATCAGATGCTGGTGGATAACCGTATCGAGCCCTGGGGGCAAACGGTGTCACGTATGCTCAGTCCTGAAGGGCTGCTGGTTGGCGTGACCGTTACGCCCTGGCTGCGCTAGCTGGCTTGAATCCGGGCGGCAGTCTGCCGCCCATTTCTGATATTCAGCAAAGAAATGTGAAATATTCCGCGTAAAAGCCCCGCCGCACCCGGCAACATGATTTCTTTGTGAGAAAAACGGGTACAATTTCTTTTTTATTTTCGGAGAGCCGGGTGTGCGCCCCGACAAATCACTGACCCCGTTTGAGATCCGTATTTACCGCAACTATCGCGTTGCCCACGGCATACGTATCGCCCTTGCTTTTGTGCTGACATTTGTTCTGGTTCGCCTGCTGAACATCCCCGAAGGCACCTGGCCGCTTATCACACTGGTGGTGGTAATGGGCCCCATTTCCTTTTGGGGGAACGTTGTTCCGCGCGCCTTCCAGCGTATCGGTGGCACCATTTTTGGCGCGGCCATCGGACTGATAGCCCTTAAGCTGGAGCTTATTTCCTTACCGCTGATGATCATCTGGTGCGGGCTGGCGATGTTCCTGTGCGGCTATCTGGCGCTGGGTAAACGTCCCTACCAGGCGCTGCTTATCGGCATCACGCTCTCCGTGGTTGTTGGGGCGCCGCCGGGGGATATGGAAGTTGCTCTGTGGCGCAGCGGCGACGTTATCTTCGGCTCGCTTCTGGCCATGCTGTTTACCAGCGTTTACCCACAGCGGGCGTTTATTCACTGGCGTATCCAGATGGCGACCTTCGTGCAGGCGTTTAGCAAAATCTACACTGCGGGGTTCTCGCCAAACCTTGTGGAGCGCCCACGGCTGGAAAAACCGTTGCAGAAAATCCTGAATGACGTGGTCAAGATGCGCGCCCTGATTGGCCCCGCGGGTAAGGAAACCCGCATTCAGAAGTCAGTCTTTGAGGCGATTCAGACCATTAATCGCAACATGGTCTGCACCCTTGAGCTGCAAATCAACGCCTATTGGGCGACGCGGGAAAGCCATTTTGTGATGATCAACGCTCATACGCTGCGCGACACGCAGCAAATGACGCAGCGCACACTGTCGGCCATTGCAACGGCGCTGTATGAAGGGAACCCTTCGCCCATCTCAGCCAACACCGAGAAACTGAATGAGATCGTTTTTGAACTTCGCCAGTTGATGGAGGAGGGCAAGGGCAGTCAGCTGCAGGAAACGCCTATTCACGGCTACGTCTGGCTTAGCCTTGAACTGGCCCGCCAGCTTGAGCTGCTGTCGCACCTCATTTGCCGCGCACTGCGCAAATAGCGCGCGTAAAGCACAGAAATGACAATGCTTGTTTCGATTCAGCAGAAATTGAGGTTAAGATAGGGCAAGCCCGTTAGTGAGACTGACAAAAAATTGTAATCGTCAACCGCTACTACTAAGGTTATGGCGGTTGTCTTAACGAATCCGAGTACCAATTTAGCAGGGGTGTAAAAATGGAAAATATCAAACCTACCTTCCAGGACGTTCTGGAGTTTGTTCGTCTGTTCCGTCGTAAAAACAAACTGCAGCGTGAAATTCAGGACGTAGAGAAAAAGATCCGTGACAACCAAAAGCGCGTGCTGCTGCTTGATAACCTGAGCGACTACATCAAGCCAG
This sequence comes from Enterobacter sp. TMH.L2, assembly GCF_050847315.1. Taxonomy (NCBI): domain Bacteria; kingdom Pseudomonadati; phylum Pseudomonadota; class Gammaproteobacteria; order Enterobacterales; family Enterobacteriaceae; genus Enterobacter; species Enterobacter sp. TMH.L2. The sequence goes on from NZ_CP193791.1 coordinate 1,665,679, forward strand.
GCATGAGCATCGAAGCGGTGCAGGGTATCATTGCCAGCATGAAAACCGACTACGAAGACCGCGTGGATGACTACATCATCAAAAACGCCGAGCTGTCTAAAGAGCGTCGCGAGATCTCTAAGAAGCTGAAAGTGATGGGCGAGCAGAAAGTGGCTGACACCAAGTCTGAATAACTTCAGCGATAAAAAAACCGCCTTCAGGGCGGTTTTTTTATGCCTCGTTCACCATCACCCGCAGTAGGGTTTCCAGCAGTCCGGGGAACCGAGCATCCAGATCTTCACGCCTCAGCGAAATCAAATTTTCACGTCCCTGAGGGCGCTGCCAGATTACGCCGCTATCGCGCAGAACCCGCCAGTGGTGGGTCATGGTCGACTTCGCCACATCCTGAATTAAAGCGCCACAGGTAAGCTCTTCCCCCCCGGCAAGCGATCTGACGATCCCCATCCGCAAAGGGTTGCCCAGCGCAAAAAGCACATTTTCAAGGCGGATTTGTTCTCGTTCCGGATGGTTGGCGATCATACTCTTCCTGTAGGCGGTGGCGGCACGGCGGCCGGCTACTATAGCAAACTTGATAGCAAACTTGATGCCCTTCGAATGTATTGATATTAACGATAGCTCAAATTGTTCGAATATACTCGTACAATTGTACTATGCTGATGGCGAACAACTCTGGCGGCCATAGTGGCCGTCGCTTAACAGTCAACAAGACTAAGGACACATCATGCCCCGACCCATCCCTCTCGAACGCTATCGCAACATTGGTATTTCAGCCCATATTGATGCCGGTAAAACAACCACGACCGAACGTATTTTGTTTTACACCGGCATGAGCCACAAACTGGGTGAAGTTCACGATGGCGCAGCAACGACAGACTGGATGGCTCAGGAGCAAGAGCGCGGTATTACCATTACGTCCGCCGCGGTGAGCTGCTTCTGGCCGGGTATGGATCGCGGCTTTGAACCGCACCGTATCAACATCATAGACACGCCGGGACACGTGGACTTCACCATTGAGGTGGAGCGATCCATGCGTGTGCTGGACGGCGCAGTAATGGTTTACGACTCAGTGGGCGGCGTGCAGCCGCAGTCAGAAACCGTTTGGCGGCAGGCTAATAAATACCGCGTGCCGCGGCTGGCCTTCGTTAACAAAATGGACCGCCCGGGCGCTGATTTCTTCCGTGTGGTGCAGATGATGATTGACCGCCTGAAAGCCAATCCTGTTCCCATCGTCATCCCGGTCGGGGCAGAAGACAGCTTCACTGGCGTGGTAGATCTCATCAAAATGCGGGCCATTATCTGGGACGATGCGACCCAGGGCATGACGTTCAGCTATGGGCCTGTGCCGCAGGATTTGCTGCAGACTGCACAACTGTGGCGCGAAAAAATGGTCTCTGCGGCGGCGGAAGCTAGCGATGAGCTAATGGATAAATACCTGGAAACCGGCGATCTGAGCGAAGCGGAAATTATTACCGGCCTGCGCAAGCGCACCATTTCCGGGGAAATTCAGCCGATGCTGTGCGGCAGCGCGTTTAAAAACAAAGGTGTGCAGCGCATGCTGGATGCGGTGGTAGAGCTGATGCCGTCTCCGCTCGACATTCCTGCCATTGACGGCGTGGATGAAAAGGGGGAACACGCGGAACGCCATCCCAGTGATGATGAACCCTTCTCGGCGCTCGCTTTCAAGCTGATGACCGACCCGTATGTTGGGCAACTGACCTTTATCCGTGTTTATTCCGGCGTGCTGAAAAAAGGCGATTCGGTTTACAACCCGGTGAAAGGCAAAAAGGAGCGTATCGGACGTATTGTGCAGATGCATGCGAACGACCGCCACGAGGTGGATGAGCTGCGTGCCGGGGATATCGCCGCCTGCGTAGGGCTGAAAGACGTCACCACTGGCGATACGTTAACCGACCCGAATGCGGCGATCACGCTTGAGCGAATGGAGTTCCCTGAGCCGGTTATTTCCCTCGCTATCGAGCCGAAGACCAAGGCCGACCAGGAGAAAATGGGTATCGCGCTGCAGCGTTTAGCGGCGGAAGATCCCTCTTTCCGCCTGCATACGGACGAAGAATCCGGCCAGACGATCATCTCCGGCATGGGCGAGCTTCACCTGGAAATCATCGTCGACCGCATGAAACGTGAGTTTGGCGTGGAAGCGAACATTGGCCGGCCACAGGTCACCTACCGCGAAACGATCCGTAAAACGGCGAAAGACGTGGAAGGGAAATTTGTGCGGCAGTCAGGCGGTAAAGGCCAGTATGGACATGTAGTGCTGACGCTCGAACCGCTTGAGCCGGGCAAAGGCTTTGTGTTTGAAGATGCCACCAAAGGGGGCGTAGTACCACGCGAGTTCATTCCTTCTGTGGAAAAAGGTCTGCGTGAGGCGATGAATACAGGTGTGCTCGCCGGTTACCCTGTGGTGGACGTCAAAGCCACGCTGACCTTCGGCTCTTACCATGACGTCGACTCTTCGGAAATGGCGTTCAGGATGGCGGCGATCTTCGGTTTCAAGGACGCCGTGCGCAAAGCGGATCCGGTTATTCTGGAGCCTATCATGCACGTCGAAGTGGAAACGCCGGAAGACTACGCCGGTAACATTATGGGCGACCTCTCTTCCCGCCGCGGCATGGTGCAGGGCATGGAAGAACGCTTTGGCAGCCAGATTATTCGGGCCGATGTCCCGCTGGCAGAGATGTTTGGTTATTCCACCACGCTGCGCTCAATGTCTCAGGGCAGGGCGACCTACAGCATGGAGTTCCATCATTATGCCGAAGCGCCGCGTAACGTGGCCGACGACATTATTGCCAGCCGTAAATCATAATTAGTCAGCCAGGGTGGATGGGGTTTTCTCATCCACCTTTCACCTGAGCAAATTTACGAGTCCGTTTCCAGTGAGGCTGCAACTCGCTGAACGTCATTATTCATTTCCGAATCTCTCTCGACGACTCACCCAAGGCCAAATGATTAACTTGGTCTTTGCTCACACAATCGGCACATAGGCTTGTTCCTATATAGTATTTAACCTATATTGCGGAGGGCGATGTGTGGTCGATTAAAATGACGGATACGTTTGATGCCTGGGTTACGGCGTCAGATGACATGACCAAAGCCTGCGTTATGGCAGGGGTTGTACTGCTCAAAGAGAGAGGGCCTTTACTCGGACGGCCTTATGCCGATACGGTAAAAGGGTCGCAGTACTCCAACATGAAAGAGCTGCGAATTCAGTGCCGGGGTGAGCCCCTCAGGATCTTTTTTGCTTTTGATATAAAACGCTGTGCCATCCTGCTCTGTGCGGGAAATAAAGCAGGGAACGAGAAGCGTTTTTATAACGTCATGGTGCCATTAGCAGACAACGAGTTTCGGGCGCATTTACAGCAGTTAACGGAAAAGGAGCAAATAGAATGGGTCGAACGTTAGAACAATGGATGGCCGAAGAAAAACCCGAAGTGGTGGCCACCGCGCAGGCCATGGCCGACGAAATGCTGCTGAATATCCACCTGGCCGAACTTCGTGACAAAGTCAGAAAAACGCAGACTGAGATGGCGCAGAAGCTGGGCGTGAAGCAGCCCACCGTTGCCGAAATGGAAAAAAAAGGCCGCGACATCAAGCTTTCTTCCCTCAAGCGTTACGTTGAGGCGGCCGGGGGTAAGGTTAAGCTGGATATCGAGCTGCCGGACGGGACGCATTTCAACATCGCGCTTTAAGGCTGCTGGGGCGGTTTTCACCGCCCGCTCCGGCTTAAGCCTGCGCCGTTTCCTGTAAATGTCGCCATAACACTTTCTCGCCCTCGCGGCGGAAAATAACCGTAGACCAGCGCACGGTGCTGGAGCTGTTCAGCGTTTGCGTTTCGCGGTAAAGCACGGCGGCACCCTGCGGCCATTCGTCAAGCAACTGGAGGCTATCGACCTCAATCGCCAGCCCTTCGCGGCTGCCGCCGCTGGTACGGAAAAAGCTGCAAAGTGCCGGATAATCCAGCCTTGCGCCGCTCAGCGCGACCATTGAATAGTCGTGAGTAAAGCATGCCAGCAGCGCTTCCAGCTCCCCCTTGCCCGCACCAAGCCATTGCTCAATGGCAACATGGGCCTCAATCACTTCTTCAAACCAGATATTCATTGCTCAGAGTTCCTTTTGGGTCAGTTGATTTTTAATCTGCTGATTGTTGAGCCGCCAGGCGTAAACCAGCGGGGCAAGCGTCCCGGCGGCGGCAAGGCTAAAAGTGAAAAAATAAGCGCGAGGGGCGGGCATCAGCGCCTGTAAAACAGTCAACAGCAGGCTCAGTAGCGCCACGCCAAAGCAAAAGCTTAACTGGCGATTAATATTCCACAGTGCGCTCGCTTCCGGCATAGCCTCCGAAGGGATGGCGATAAAAGCGGTGCTCTGCGCTGTGCTGCTGGAAAGACTTCCCCCCAGGCCCATCAACGCGTAAGCGGCTACCAGCCACGAGGCTTGCTCGCCGGAGTTGATTTGTGTGAGCAGCAAAATCCCTGCGGCCTGAAATATGCCCCCGGCGGCGATCAGTGGGCGAGGGCCGAGGCGATTAAACATCTTGCCGGTAAATGAAATCGCGACAAAAGAGGCCATCGCCCACGGCAGCATCAACATTCCGGTTTGAGTGGCAGACAGGCCCAACTGCGTTTGCAGATAGACAATGCTGACCAGGCTGGTGCCCATAAAAATCCCCGGAATGCACTGGTAAACCAGCATGGCGTAACGCAGCAGAGGATCTGCCAGCAGCGGCAGGCTGAACAACGGGGTCGGATGTTTGCCATTCCGGCGAATAAAAAACCAAAGAATAAGCATGCCAGCGATGAGCCAAACTAATGCCGCGCCATGAGCCGCCGGGTTTCCGGCCTGCGTGACGCCCAGCAAAATAGCGAATAGCCCCGCCGATCCCAGCATTAGACCTTTAACGTCCAGCGGCCTGCGGGCAGTTTGTTGCTCTGCAGGTTTTAGCCAAAATCCCGCCAGAACGAGTGTCAGCAGCGCCAGCGGCAGGCTGGAGAGAAATATCCAGCGCCAGCCAAAAGATTCCACCAGCAATCCACCTGCGGTTGGCGAAAGCGCCGGAGCCAGCAGCGCAACCAGCATAATTGCCGAGGAAAGCTTTGCCCGCTCGTGCACCGCGAAAAGCTGCCAGGTCAGGGCCTGGCCAACAGGGATGAGCAGCCCGCCTCCCACGCCCTGCAGAATACGTGCGGCGACCAGCGTTTCAAGGCCGGGAGCCAGGCCGGAAGCCAGCGTGCCGAGAGAGAAAAGCCCCAAAGAAAGCATAAACAGGCGCCTGGCACCCAGCCGCTGCGTCAGCCACGCGCTGCAGGGGATAACCAGCGTCAGGCCGCAAAGATAGCCGTGGCTTATCCACGCCAGCTCGGTGACCGGCGAGTGAAACTCCCTCCCCATTTCAGGCCAGGCAACGTTGGCGATAAACATAGTGATTAAGTCGAGAAAAAAACCGAGCAGATAAACGGCGGCAACCCTGTAGCGATAAGGCATGGCGGCTCTCGTGAAAAAGAAAAGGCGATTTCAGCAGGTTCCGCGAGACGGATAAATCCCGTTCCGGCTGATACACTGTCAAAAATAATTTGATAATCAGGCGAATTGGCATGCTCAACTTGCAGCGGGTGGCGCAGTTTGTTGCGGTGGTGGAGGCCGGGGGATTTACCGCGGCAGCGCAATCCATGCAGCAAACGAAAGCGGCGATCAGCTTTAACGTTCGTCAGCTTGAGGCGGAACTTGGCGTTTCGCTGCTTGTACGCTCCACGCGGCGCGTGGCGTTAACCCAGGCGGGGGAAGTGTTTTACCAGCGCGCTCTGCAGCTGTTAAGGGAGAGCGAAGCGCTGGTGGAAGATGTGCAGGGGCATCACGGCGGATTTTCTGGCGAACTGAGTATTTCGACAACGCCGGAATACGGCCAGGCAAAGGTTATCCCGGCGCTAAGTGCCTTTGGCAGGCTGCATCCGGGGCTGACCATCCGGCACGAATCTTCATCTGCCCCGGCTAATCTCATCTCCGGGCAGTTTGACGTGGCTATTCGCCTGGGCAAGCTGGCGGATTCGTCCTACCGCGCGGCGCTGATAGAGCGGTTCGAGATTGTAGCGGTTGCCGCGCCGCAGTGGCTTGAGCGTAACCCGGTTGGCAGTCTGGAGGCGCTGGCCGAAGCGGAATGGGTCATTCATCGTCGGCTGCCGACCCCCAGAGAATGGCAGGTCATTGGGCCTGACCAGGAAACGAGGGAGTTAACGATCACCGGGCCGGCCCGCTTTATGACCGACACGGCGGCGGCGCTCATGGCTTTTGTGGTTCAGGGCTGCGGCGTAGGTTTATTGCCCGAATGGCTGGTGCGTAGTGCGATAGGGCGCGATGAACTTCAGCATGTGCTACCGGAATACCGTTTCCCATCCCAGGGCATTTATGCGGTTTACCCGAACACGAAGCATGTTCCGGCGAAGGTGCGTGCGCTGATAGACTTTTTGCAGGAGTGGGAAAATAACAGGCCCGCTTAGCGGGCCTGTTTTTCTGCTTACAGCGCTTTTTGGGTTTTACCCTGCACGGTTGAAGCCGCTTGTGCAGACGAAATGCCCGGCAGCTCAATCTTCAGGCCGAAGGTCAGCAGCGAATACAATACGCCCCCGGTCAGCATCGAGACAATAACGCCCAGGTTCGCCGTCGCAAAGACGCTGTGGCGGGTTTCTTCCGTCAGCAGGAAGCCCACCACGTGCGCGATGTACGGATCGCCGGAAGTAATTGTGCCCAGCCCCACAAAGGTCGCCATACCCAGTGAAAGCAGTGCCGTCCAGCGGCCATCCCGGCCACCAAAACCCGCTTTATTCGCCATCGCCACATCCCAGCCCAGGCGCTTCTGGCGCAGGAAGTCGATCAGCTGAATTGCCCCGGCGGAGCCGATCACCACCGAAATAGAGGCGAGGAACGACTGGAAGGTCGCCAGGAACGAATCGGAAATAAACATCAGGTAGAACGCGCCGAAGCCGATGATAGCCGCGTTCAGCGTGGTCGTCGTGGCGCGGCTGGCCGGAATACCAAGCGCCAGCAGGGCAAGACCTGAACTGTATACGCCGGTAATTGCCGCCGCCAGCAGCGAAACAATAATCACGATGGAGAACGGTACGTAGAACCAGAACGGCAGCAGGTTAGTCAGCGAGGCAATAGGCGACTGCGCCGCCGCTGCGCTCAGGTCCGGGTTGCTGTCGGCAAGGAAGGCGCCCAGCACCAGCAGGATGCTCACCGGCAGAGAAATCCCCGTCGTCGTCCAGAAAATAACCTTCGAGGCCTGGGTTTTCTTCGGCAAATAGCGCGCGAAGTCGCCGCCGTAGTTCAGGAAGCCAAGGCCCACCATCGTCATTGCCATCACCACGCCGCCGATGTAGGTCAACAGGTCGCCGTGCGCCGCGCTCTGGCCCAGCTTTTCCCAGTGAATATGCGGCAGCATCAGGAAGATAAAGATGATGCTCATAAACCCGGTCAGCCAGGCGATGTATTTCTCCACCTTCATGATCAGCTGGTGCCCATAAATGGCGACCGACATGGTCAGCGCCAGGCTGACGATGAACCAGCCGAGAATACACACCAGCGTAGGTTTGCCGTCCGCCAGCGCAAAGGCCGCAGGCCAGAGCCTGGCGAACAGCGCCGCGCCGGTGGACGAGGCAAGGGTAATAATGGTGATTTTCCAGCCCATGTTGGAGATATAGGCGAACAGCGTCGGGAATTTATTGCCGTGATAGCCGAAGCAGAAGCGGGTCTGGGTCAGCGTAGGCAGACCGGTTCTTGGCCCGCCCACCGCCAGCACGCCGACCAGGCAGCAGGAAAGCAGGTAGCCAATAATCCCGGCGGTGATTGACTGCCAGACGCTCAGGCCAAGTGAGTAAACGTAAATGCCGTAGGTCATCCCCAGAATAGAGACGTTCCAGGAGAACCAGATCGGAAACAGCCCGGCGGGTTTGCCGTAGCGCTCAGCTTCCGGGACGGCATTCACGCCGTTTGCTTCAACTTTTATGCCGCCCGAGGCCGGCTGATGTGTAGAGTTTGTCATCGGAGAACCCTTATGGGAGAAATCAATCGCAGAGAAGTGCGGTTTCTAAAGCGAGCTCAATCATGTTGTCTAACGTGTTTTGTAGTTCTTCTGCCGTCGGCTCTGCCCCCGTGACGCTGCTTACGCAGGCGGTCAGCAGGCTCAGGGCTTTGGCGCGGTACTGCGCGGCGATGGTGAACAGCGCCGAGGTTTCCATTTCCACCGCAAGGATGTTCATCTTTTTGAGGGCAGGGAGCATGCCTTCGGGTTTGTCGTACAGCAGGTCGTTGGTAAAAGTGTTGCCGAATCGGGTCGGAATATTGTGTTGCTCGGCCGCCGTCCAGCAGCGGCGCAGCAGGTCGAAGTCCGGCACGGCCGCGTAGTCGTAGCCGCCAAAACGGTCGCGGTTTACCGAAGAAGACGTTCCCGCGCCGGTGGCGACAATCACATGGCGCATATCCACGCTTTCATCCACCGCGCCGCAGGTGCCGATGCGAATAAGCTGTTTCACACCAAAGGCGTTGATCAATTCATGGGCGTATATGGAAACGGACGGAATGCCCATCCCGTGAGCCATCACGGAAAGTCGCTTGCCTTTGTAGTAGCCGGTAAAGCCAAACATATTGCGGGTATCGCACACGCGCTTTGCATCGGTTAAATACGTCTGCGCAATGTACTGCGCGCGCAGCGGGTCGCCGGGCATGATCACGGTTTCGGCAAAGTCGCCGGGGTTGGCGTTAATATGTGGCGTCATCAGACGATCTCCTGGCTGGTTTCATGCCATTACGATAGAAACCCCGTAGCTTGCAGAAAAAGGCAAATGTCCGACCAGGCCGACGGCGATCACAAATTTGATTTTTGCCTTTGCAAGAAAAGTGACACGCCAGGGCTGGCGAGGGGGGAGTAAAACGCGGAGTATTGACAATACCGAGGGGCGATAGTTAATCTCAGCCGCCTTTTTCGCCGCAGATTCTGGCGAAACAGGCAATACTTGACGTTATTTAGCTGCGAGGCAGCCTGCCGGAGAGCGACAACACCATGAATATTATTCAGCAATTCGCTCAGCGCGGGCACCAGATCCTACGCGATGCCGTGTACGCCGCGCCGCTGAAAAGCAAAGAGATCGGCCCCGATGAATTTATTCTGCGCCAGGGCGAAGAGATCAAAGCGCTCTACTGGATCACGCTCGGCGAGTACACCATGCATTACAACGCTGAAAACGGGAAAGCGTTCAGTCTCGGGCAGCGCTTTGTCAGCGACACTATCATCGGCGAAATAGAATATCTTACCCACACGCCGAGCCAGTTCTCGGTCGTCGCCCACGACACCATGACGGTCAAAGTCATCCCGCTGGCGATGATGGACACCATTCTGACCAGCCACGCGGAAGTCGGCGTCTGGCTCAGCCAGCTGCTCTCCACCAGCTACCAGCGCGGGATGGCGAGAACCATGGAGCGTTTCCTGCAGCCGCTGGTGTTTAACATCGTGGCCGACCTGTATGAACGCCATCAGCAGAGCAAGCCGCTGGTGGACTTCTCACAGGTATCCCGCGAGGCTGAACGGTTTGGCTGCTCCGAGAGAACCTACCGCCGGGTGATCAATCAGCTGATAGAAGAGCAGTACATTCAGAAAGTGGCCCATGAATACGTGATTTGTGACATAGAAAAATTCCGTCAGGTGCTGACGAACCCTGGGCGAATTAGTTAGCAGTTTTTTGTAGCAAACGGCTAAAAAGCAAAGAAAAAACAGTGATAGACTCCGGCAATACGTTATCCGCCAGGGAGTAGTGCAGTGAGTGAGCCCGTCGAAAATCAGAACGCGTTTAAACATGCTTTTAATCATGGGCTTTTGCAGGACATCGCGAGCTTAATCGCGCGGCATCATCCCGCCTTCAACGCCAAAGCGTTTTTAAAGCAAGCGGAAAACCTCGATAAGCTGGAAATGAAGGCCAGAGTTCAGGCCATCCGCGACGCACTGGCGGCTGAGCTCCCGCAGGACTACCCGGCTGCATTGGGCGTGGTGGTTGCTGTATTAAAAGAGCATAAGCTGCGCGGTTTTGCCGTCTGGCCTTTTGCGGAGTTTATTCAGGTCTATGGCCTGAACCACCCGGCACTTTCCCTCGAAGCCCTGAAAGTGGTGACAGTCTGCTTTACCGCCGAATGGGCGGTGAGGCCTTTTATCAAGCAGGATCCCGACGCGACCATGCGGTTTCTGCTTAAATGTGCGCAGGACGAAAGCGTAGACATCCGCCGCTGGGCCTCAGAAGGCACCCGCCCGCGCGTGCCGTGGGGCGAAAAACTGCATCTGTTTATCAAAGACCCGGCGGGAACCAGAGCCATTCTGGACGCCCTGAAGTTCGACCCGGAGCTTTACGTCAGAAAAAGCGTCGCCAACCATCTGAACGACATCACCAAAGACCACCCGGACTACGTGATTCAGCTTTTGCAAAACTGGCAGCAGCAGGCGAAACAGTCCGGCGGTGACGACGTAAAAAAAGTGGCCTGGATAACCCGCCACTCGCTGCGCACCTTAATTAAGAATGGTCACCCGGATGCGCTGGCGCTTATTGGCGTGCAGCACGGCGCGGACGTCGCGCTGGATGCTTTCTCCCTTAAACAAAAAGCGATTGCGCTGGGTGAAAACCTGGCATTTAAAGTCAGCCTGCGGTCTACCAGCCGCTCCTCTCAAAACATCGTGGTGGACTACGTGCTCCACTTTATGAAAGCCAACGGCAGCCTCGCCCCGAAGGTCTTCAAACTGCGCACGTTCGAACTCCCGGCCGGAGCGTCGGTCACTATAGAGAAAAAGCACGCCGTGAAGACAATCACCACCCGACAGTATTACCCGGGCGTGCAGCGGATCGAGATTCAGGTGAACGGCAAGGTGCTTGGGGGAGATGAGTGGGTGTTGGATTTATAGCAAGGATCCGCCGCCGGCGTTTTGCGGGTGGCGAGGGTGTTATTGCGCCTAAGCATTGATTATACCAAAAGAACAGATTTTGCCTTAAAACTATTTAATAAATGGATTTAAAAGATCTGGAATAAATAGGTTCATGCAGTAAAGGAAAAAATTCTTGAATGGGCTTCACAGTTTGGCTTCTCTGGCCGGGGATGAATTTTAAAGAAGAAAAATATTAATGAAAATCTATTAAGACTCAGATGTATATCGGCCACATACTATTTCCCGCATGATTACATTATCGAAATTCATTCATAAACTAAATAATTGTATGATTTTAATCCGATGGTAACATAAACCCTTCCAAAAGGAGGGTTATATGTCTAAAGGAATAAAGCAAGGCGGCTTGAGATTGCTGACACTCGGGGAAATTAAGCTCGCCAGAACACTCTACGGTAACGCTATTGAATATTACAAGGTCTGGATTCATCGTGGGAGCTATTTGCCATTTAATATGCAAAAAAATAGCTTCGCTATGACGCCTAATGGAGAAATATGGTTTCAGGAAGGCGTCTATGAGCCTGATTTCTCCTCACCTCAACGTAATCCCATCGATGCACGTCATCTCTTCATGCATGAAATGATGCATGTCTGGCAGCATCAGCGAGGGATGTGGGTGCGCACTCGCGGAGCTTTCTCCTGGGCCGTTGACTACACCTATGATCTCGAAAAACCGACACTGCTTGATTACGGCCTGGAGCAACAAGCCTGCATTGTAAGCGATTACTGGCTATTGAAGACTCACGGATTTAGAGGCAATTCTAATATCTACAATCTTCGCCACTTTAACCCGGCAGAGCCGACGGTTTCACTGTTGTCACGGTACAAGAAAATACTGGGGAGATTTCCTTTATGAATCGCTTATTCAAGTTAATATTTTTGTGTACCGCGTTGTCTGGCTGCGTCGGCGAAGGTTTGGGGGTTGGAGATTGGAAGAGTCTTTATATTGACGGAAACCACATTTGTTTCACCGTGGACAAATCGGACGTGTTGACTCGCTATGTGCTTTCTTCGACTCAGGGTGGCGAATATAAAGTCCTTGCCGTAACCGATCTCGATAATCTTACTTATCCGAATACATGCATAAACATCGAACTAACACCGGGATATATTTACCAGGCATCCTACACGATGAATAAAGCAAACTATCAGTACAGTTTTTTTATTGATAATGACAGGCAAATCATCGAGCTCGGCTGTGGGAAGTAACACCTTTGCCGGGATACTTACACAACCACCTGAACGACATCACCAATCTTCGCCACCTTAACCCGGCGGAGCCGACGGTTTCACTGCTGTCACGGTACAAGAAAATACTGGGGAGATTTCCTTTATGAAGCATGTTGTTGCATTTGTTTCTGCTTGTTCTTTGCTTACTGGCTGTGTGGGGGAAAATCTAGGTGTAGGCGAGTGGCGAAGCTATGACATTATTAACGGCAATCTCTGTTTTACCGTTGATAAATCCGATGTACTAAGTCGCTATTCAATTTCTTCATTACAAGGTGACGACTTTAAAAATCTTGCTGTTGCTGACTACAAACACCTCATTTATCCAGATACTTGCATAAAGGTTCCGCTTACCCGTGGCTACATCTACCAAACGTCCTATACGCTGAATAACAAAGTCTATCGATATGGCTTTTTCATCGACAACAACGGATTACTCATCGAGCTCGGCTGTGGGAAGTAACGCCTTTGCCTGAACCACCAACAGCAAAAAGCCCGCTTAAGTTTCCTTAAGCGGGCTTCTCAAATATGGCTCCTCTGACTGGACTCGAACCAGTGACATACGGATTAACAGTCCGCCGTTCTACCGACTGAACTACAGAGGAATCGTGTGAACGGGGCGAATATTAGCGGCGGCTCCGGGGCTTGTCAAAGGCAAAATCTCACCCTGTGGTGCGTTTGCGGAAACTATCAACATCTTGTTGCCTTTTCAGGCAATCAGAGACAAAAAAATCCTTTGCAGGATAACGATTTGTCGCCCATTATTTGAAATGCCGTTTTATCTTTCCTTGCAGGTCCTCGCTTGAACTTACATGCAGTCCTTCGCCAGAGCGTGGCGAAAACGCCGTGGTACGCCAAACGTAAGAGTTATCGGGTGCTGTTCTGGCGTGAGATAACGCCGCTGGCGGTGCCAATCTTCCTCGAAAACACCTGCGTATTGCTGATGGGGGTGTTGAGTACCTTCCTCGTCAGTTGGTTAGGGAAAGAGGCGATGGCGGGCGTAGGGCTCGCCGACAGTTTTAACATGGTTATCATGGCGTTCTTCGCCGCTATCGATCTCGGCACCACGGTGGTGGTGGCGTTCAGCTTTGGCAGGCTGGATCCGGAGCGGGCGAGGGCGGCGGCCCGGCAGTCTCTGGTGCTGATGACCATAGTTTCTTTTATCATGGCCGCAGGCATTCATCTGGCGGGCACGCACATTATCGATGTCATTGCCGGTAGCGCCACGCCGGAAGTTAAAGCTCTCGCACTTTCTTACCTGCAAACCACGGTCTGGAGCTACCCGGCGGCAGCCATAGCGCTTATCGGTAGCGGCGCCCTGCGCGGGGCGGGGAACACCAAAATCCCGCTGCTGATTAACGGCGGCATGAACATCCTCAACATCATCATCAGCAGCATTCTTATCTACGGCATCTTTGGCTGGGGCGGGCTGGGCTTTGTTGGCGCGGGACTGGGGCTGACGATTTCCCGCTACATCGGCGCGGCGGGCATTATCTTCGTGCTGATGATTGGCTTTAACCCGGCGCTGCGTATCTCGCTGAAAAGTTATTTTACGCCGCTCAACTGGGGCATTTTGTGGGAAGTGCTCGGCATCGGCATTCCGGCGAGCGTCGAGTCGGTGCTGTTCAACGGCGGTAAGCTGCTGACGCAGATGTTCGTTGCCGGGATGGGGACCAACGTGATTGCCGGTAACTTTATTGCTTTCTCGGTGGCCTCGCTGATTAACCTGCCGGGTAACGCCCTCGGGTCGGCGTCAACGATCATCGTCGGCAGACGGTTAGGGAAAGGGCAAATCGGCCAGGCCGAGCGCCAGCTGCGCCATACGTTCTGGCTCGCCACCATTGGCCTGACGATCATTGCCTGGGGAACCGCGCCGTTCGCCGGGTTATTCGCCTCGTTCTACACCAGCGAAGATGACGTCAAAGAGGTCGTTAAAGTCCTGCTGTGGATGAACGCCGCCTTTATGCCAATCTGGGCCGCGTCCTGGGTGCTGCCTGCCGGGCTGAAGGGCGCCCGTGACGCACGTTTTGCGATGTGGGTGTCGATGGCGGGGATGTGGGGTTGCCGCGTTATCGCCGGTTACACGCTGGGGATTGTATTGGGCATGGGCGTGGTAGGCGTCTGGCTGGGGATGTTCGGCGACTGGGCGGTGCGCGGCGCCTGCTTCTACTGGCGAATGGTCAGCGGCCGCTGGCTGAAAAAATACCCGCGACCGCCGAAAGAACCACTTTCGGTTCAGGAAGAAAGCACCGTTTAGCGTTCGAAAGCCCCGGCAATGGCCCGCATGTCGTTGCCGGTTGGCGTCTGGTGAATACGCAGGCCAAACTCGTCCACCACGGCAAAAATGTGGTCGAAAATGTCGGCCTGAATGCTTTCATACTCGGCCCAGGCCACGGTGTTGGTGAAGGCATAAATCTCCACCGGCAGCCCTTCGCTTTCAGGGGCAAGCTGGCGCACCATCAGCGTCATGTCTTTGCGAATGCGCGGGTGGTTGCGCAGGTACTCATTCAGATAGGCCCGGAAGGTGCCGACGTTGGTCATCTGGCGCTGGTTCAGCACCGAGTCGTCGGCGTGCTGCTGGTTGTATTCGCTGATCTCTTTCCCGCGTTCCGCCATATACGGCTGCAGCAGTTTCGCTTTAAGGAGCTTCTCCTGCTCGTTCTGCGACAGAAAACGAATGCTGGTGGTGTCAATGTTCACGCTGCGCTTGATGCGGCGCCCGCCTGAGGCCGACATCCCGCTCCAGTTTTTAAACGCGTCGGACACCAGCGCATAGGTTGGGATAGTGGTAATGGTGTTGTCCCAGTTTTGCACTTTCACCGTCGTCAGGCCGATGTCGATCACCGCCCCGTCCGCGCCGTATTTCGGCATTTCCAGCCAGTCGCCCATTTTCAGCATGCTGTTGGCAGAAAGCTGAATGCCAGCGACCAGGCCGAGAATCGGATCTTTAAACACCAACATCAGCACGGCGGCCATCGCACCGAGACCGCTTATCAATATTGCCGGGGATTTCCCGATAAGCAGCGACACCATCATGATGCCGACGACAATCGCGGCCAACAGCTTCACGCCCTGGAAAATGCCTTTCAGCGGTAGCTGAGAAGCAAAGGCGAATTTCCCCGACAGACCGAAGATCACATCCAGCAGCGAGAAAAAGGACATCAGCGCGTAGAGCATGACCCATAGCTGGGCGCAGGTGGTCAGAATGGTGGCCGCGTCGCTGCCTTTTTGCAGCCACAGCACCGCCTGAACGTTAACGATGATGCCCTGCAGCAGAAACGCCAGCCGCTGGAACAGCTTGTTCTGGGTGATTATCTGCAAAGAGAGGCTGGCGCTGGACTGTGCGCGCTTCTCAAAGGCACGCAGCACTATGCCGTGCAGAATAAAATGCACCACCAGCGCGGTAAGAAAAATGATGCCGAAAATGACGATCAGGGAAGTGGTGTGGCTGGGTTGAATGCCGTATTGCTCGAGGGCGGATATCAATTCCTGCATAACGTCTCCTTTAAAAAACAAGAGGACATCATGCCCTCTGCGGTCCGCGGTCGCAACCCGACTGTACAATTAGTAGACATATTAACGCGCAATCCTTACAGAATTGTCTCAGGACGGTTATGCTTAATGCATTCACATCATGTTAACTAACAGGGAAATTATGATTCGTTTCTCCACGCTGGCATTTGTTCTGGCGGCGGTCACGCAGAGCGCGATGGCCGTGACCTATCCTTTACCGCCTGAAGGCAGCCGCCTGGTGGGTGCGCCCCTGACGATTACCGTGCCGGAAGGGAACAAAGAGCCGCTGGAACACTTTGCCGCTCAGTACGGGCAGGGCTTCAGCAATATGCTGGAGGCCAACCCAGGCGTCGATCCGTTCCTGCCCAAAGTCGGTACGCAGCTGGTTATTCCGCAGCATTTGATTTTGCCGGATACCGTGCGGGAAGGGATTGTGGTGAACGTGGCGGAAATGCGCCTTTATTATTATCCGAAGGACACTAACACCGTAGAAATCCTGCCGATAGGTATTGGCCAGGCGGGGCGCGAAACGCCGCGCAACTGGGTGACCCGCGTCGAGCGCAAACAGGATGCCCCGGCCTGGACGCCAACCCCGAATACCCGTCGCGAATACGCCAAAGAGGGCAAAACGCTGCCGGCTTTTGTGCCGCCGGGGCCGGATAACCCGATGGGCCTGTACGCTATTTACATCGGCAAGCTGTACGCCATCCACGGCACCAATGCCAACTTTGGCATTGGTCTGCGCGTCAGCCAGGGCTGCATCCGCTTGCGCAACGACGACATCAAATTCCTGTTCGATAATGTGCCGGTCGGGACCCGCGTTCAGCTCATCGACCAGCCGGTGAAGGTGACCGCCGAGCCGGACGGCAAGCGCTGGCTGGAAGTTCACGAGCCGCTGTCGCGCAACCGTGCGGAGTTTGAGTCCGACAAGAAAGTGCCGCTGCCGATGACTACCTTATTGCGCAGCGAAACTCAGGCTTCAGGTGTAAATACGGCTGTGGTGAGTGAAGCACTTAATCGCCGCTCGGGGATGCCGGTACAAATAAATTCAGCCGCCACGGAAACAGGGCGACTGTAATAATCAGTAAGAAAAAGAAAAGCTCGCGCGTTGCGAGCTTTTTTTATTTGAATAATATTGCCGTAGCGTAAAGTTTATTATTTCCGCCTGCCGACGTGACTTTAAATGCGGTTGCCCCGGCCTGGCTGGCTTTATCGGCAAGTTTGTTAACGGCCTCGTCAAGCGTTGTGGCACCGGTGACTGAAATATAGCCCATGCGCTGGCCGGCGGTGGTTGACTGGACTTCGGTGGCGGCTAAAGCCGTGCCGCTAAGGGCGGTCAATACGGTAAGGGCAAGGGCGGAATTAATCAGTTTACGCATCATAATAAATCTCTCATTGTGAATAATTAAACAAGGTTTCGATTGATGCGTTGCATGTTAGGTTGCCGTCCGGGCAATGAACAGATGGCATTATTGATGAAGACTTTCAAAAATTCTGGCTGGTAATATCCGGGTGTTATTGACTGTAAATTAATATCAGCCAGCTTATTTTTTTCTTTCATTAATCTGCGGCAACGTGAAGTTTTGGTGGCTATAAAACGGTGGGCCGCTAATAAAAAAACGCACGGAGGGGATCGCTCCGTGCGTCGGGTTATTGCTCATCAGACCCAGCGTCGCTGAGCCTTTAGCGCAATAGCGAAGGCAAATTAAACCCCAAGGCGATCGCGAAGACTGTAGTAAGCCGCGCCCATCGCGGTAAACGGGATGCGGAACGTGCGGCCACCCGGGAACGGGTAATGCGGCAGGTTGGCGAAGGCATTGAAGCGCTCCGCATCGCCGCGCAGCAGCTCTGCAATCAGGCGGCCGGCCAGGTGGGTATAGGTCACACCGTGCCCGCTGCAGCCCTGACTGTAGTAAATATTTTTATCCAGACGGCCCACCTGCGGCAGGCGAGACAGGGTCAGCAGGAAGTTCCCGGTCCAGCTGTAGTCAATCTTCACGCCTTTCAGCTGTGGGAAGGTTTTCAGCAGGTTGGGCATCACCAGGCGTTCAATATCCGCCGGGTCACGGGCGCCGTACACCACGCCGCCGCCGTACAGCAGGCGGTTATCGGCGGTCAGGCGGTAGTAATCCAGCAGGTAGTTACAATCTTCCACACAGTAATTTTTGGGGATCAGCGAGCGGGCGAGATCTTCTCCCAGCGGCTCGGTGGTCAGCACCTGCGTGCCGCACGGCATGCTGCGCTTCGCCAGTTCAGGTTCGAGTTTATTGCCGAGATAAGCGTTCCCGGCGACGATCACGTACTTCGCCGTGACCTTGCCTTTCTCCGTGCTGACGATGGCCGGGCTGGCGTGCTCAATGTGGGTCACCGGGGACTGTTCGAAAATGCGCCCACCGTTCAGGCGAATTGCATTAGCCTCGCCAATGGCCAGGTTGAGCGGGTGAATATGGCCGCCGCTGTGGTCGAGCAGAGCGCCGACGTAGCGGTCGCTGTTCACTTCCCGCTTCAGTTCGCTGGCGTCCAGCAGTTCAAGCTGGGTGTTGCCGTAGCGCTCCCAGTTGGCCTTTTGCTCTTCGAGGGTTTCCATTTGCTTATGGTTCATCGCCACAAACAGGCCGCCCGGACGATAATCGCAGTCAATCTGGTAGCGCTTGATGCGCTCGCGAATAATTTCCCCGCCTTCGAACATCATACTGCCGAGCATTTTGGCCGCTTCCGGGCCATAGCGACGCTCAATCACGTCGATGTCGCGGCTGTAGGAGTTCACCAGTTGCCCGCCGTTGCGCCCGCTGGCACCAAAGCCGATGCGTGCAGACTCCAGCAGCACCACGTCATAACCCATTTCAGACAGATGCAGCGCAGACGAAAGGCCGGTATAGCCGCCGCCAACCACGCACACGTCGCAGGTCACGGATTCATTCAGCTGTGGGAACGGCTCATAGTGGTTGGCGCTGGCCGCGTAATAGCTGGTGGTATGTTCAGTCATGATGAAGGCTCCAGGGCAATCCAGATGGTTTTCAGTTCGCTAAATTTCTCAAGGGCATGCAGGGATTTATCGCGGCCGTTGCCGCTCTGCTTGTAGCCGCCGAACGGGACGGTCATATCGCCGTCGTTGTAGTTATTGACGAAAACGGAACCGGCTTTAAGGCTACGGCTCATGCGGTGGGCGCGGGAGAGATCCCGGGTCCAAACGGCAGCACCGAGGCCATAATCGCTGTCGTTGGCAAGGGCGAGCGCCTGGGCTTCGGAGGTGAAACGGGTGACGACGAGCACCGGGCCGAAGATCTCTTCCCGGCCAACACGCGCATCCGCCGCCGTATCGGTAAAAATCGTCGGGCCGATAGCCGCCGGGTGAGCGTTGTTCCGCCCGTCGAGCGCCAGCTTGCCCTGGTTTTCCCCGTCGCGAATAAAGCCGTGAACGTTGTCGGCGTGGGCGCAGTCGATCAGCGTCCCCATGGTGGTTTCCGGGTCGAGCGGGTTGCCGGGCTGCCAGTTTTTTGCCTGCTCTTTCAGCAGGGCAATAAACTCGTCGGCGATGCTCTCTTCCAGCAGCAGCCGAGTCCCGGCGATGCAAACCTGGCCCTGGTTATAGAAAATACCGGCGGCGGTGGTTGCCGCGGCTTTGTGCAGATCCGGGCAGTCGGCAAAAACGATATTGGCGCTTTTCCCGCCGGCTTCGAGCCAGACGCGTTTCATGTTGCTGTCGCCCGCATCTTTCAGCAGCTGTTTACCGGTGCGGGTGGAGCCGGTGAAGGTAATCACGTCCACGTCCGGGTGCTGAGCCAACGCCTGGCCCGCTTCGTGACCAAACCCGGTCACGACGTTAAACACGCCATCCGGCAGGCCAGCTTCTTTAGCCAGCGCCGCAAGACGAATTGCCGACAGCGGTGATTTTTCAGAAGGTTTAAGGATCACGCTGTTGCCCGCCGCCAGCGCCGGGCCTAGCTTCCAGCAGGCCAGCAGCAGCGGGAAGTTCCACGGCACAACGGCGGCAATTACGCCAACGGGTTCGCGCACAATCAGCGCCAGTTCGTTGATGCCGGTGGTGGCTACTTCGCCGTAGACTTTGTCGATGGCCTCAGCGTACCAGCGAATAGCGCGGGCGCTGCCCGGAATATCATCGCGCAGGCTATGGCGAATAGGCTTGCCGGTGTCGAGCGTTTCCAGCAGCGCCAGCTCCTCGCGATGCTGCTCCATTAAATCCGCCAGCCTGCCGAGCACGGCTTTGCGTTTGGCCGGGGAAGCCTGCGCCCAGTCGCCGCGATCAAAGACATCGCGGGCGGCCTTCACCGCAATATCGACGTCCGCTTTTTTGCCTCGCGCCACTTCGGCAAGGTCACGCTGGGCAAAAGGATCGACGGTACTAAATGTTTCGCCGTCCTGTGCCGAGCAATATTCGCCGTTAATAAACAAGCGCGTTTCCGGCGAGGTATTTTTGGCTTTCTCCTGCCAGTAATTAAGATGCTGAAAGTCCATGATGACTCCTTTTATTCAATCGGATAAATGGCCTTACTGGGTTCTTCAGGCAAATTTGGGCTGCAAAAAGCCCCAGGAAATAAGTCCTGTTAAAAAAGATTTTGAAATAAGGCCTGATTACTCAGGCCTGAAAATAATTAGAACGTGGTGGGGGTATGGGCGCTGATAATGCGGCAGATGCCTGCCGAGGTGTTGCTGAAGCTGTGCGGCATGCCGGTATTAATGGCATAGCTTTGCCCCGCAACCAGGTGCCAGGTCTGGCCGTTTACGGTCAAAACCACTTCACCTTCCAGTATCGTGCCTGTCTCCTCACCCTGGTGTTTGATCCTCTCGCCGGTGGTGGTTCCCGGCTGATAGGTCTCAATGATCATCGCCAGCGTACGGTTAGGATTCCCATTGTGTATTAATTTCATTGAAACACCCTGACTGCCTATTTCAATCAGATCGTCGTAATTAATCACGACCTGCGGCTCATCAGGTTTTTCCGGTTCCGCGAAGAACTCGGAGAGCGACAGCCCGTAGACTTTCAGCAGCTTCTGCAGCGTACTGATAGCAGGACTGACTTTGTCCTGTTCTATGGTGCTGATGGCGCTATGCGTTAATCCAGACAGTTCGGCGGCACGACGTTGAGAGAGACCCAGTTGCTGGCGGATCGCTGACAAACGTTTACCCGGCGCCAGGCCGTCATCGCTCATAATGGCATTTCCTTAACGGTAGTGGTCAGAGCCGCTGCTTTTCAGCGAGGTGGTTCTGACTGGCGGTGATAAAACCCTCAAGCAACAAACGCGATAGTGCATATTCGCTACTGTTCCATTCCGGATGCCACTGAACCCCGAGGGCAAAAGGATGATCGTGAACGCTCGCGGCCTCCACCAGACCATCCTGTGAACGCGCCTCGACGCGCAGCAGCGGACCCAGCGTTTTCGCTCCCTGGCCATGTAATGAATTCACCCAAAACGTGTTGCAGCCCGGTATCAACTGCGAAAGCAATCCTCCCTCATGAACCTGGACTTCGTGTGATGGGGCATACTGCTGCTCCACCGGGAGTTCCGGATCTTCACGGTGCTCCAGAAACTCGGGACGATCGCTCAGGCGACGATACAGAGTCCCGCCGGTGGCGACAACAAGTTCCTGTAAACCCCGGCAGATGGCGAAAATGGGGATGCGCCTTTTGAGCCCGGCGGCGATAAGCGCCATGCTCAGTTCATCACGCCCGGGGTCGGCGTCAGGCTCATCGCCGTTTTCACCATAGAGGTGCGGCTGCACGTTGCTGGGGCTGCCCGGCAGGAAGATCCCGTCCAGTTTTGGCAGCAGCGCTTCCAGCAGTTCCGGCTCTGCCAGCGCGTGGGGCAGGGCAATGGGCAAGCCGCCTGCATTCAATACCGCGTTCAGGTACTTTTCTTGCAATGTTTGGGTCAGATGACCCTTAAGCCTGTTTCTGCACATCACAACGCCGATTAATGGCTTGTCAAATATATCGACCATGATCAACCTCACATTCTGGACTAAATTATTTCCAAACGATTCCATGTTGGCCATTTCCGTTCAATATTTTCTCAACTTAGCAGCGGTTTAACTGTCTTGCAAACTTAAATTAACATTTGACAAACATTTTGTTTCGCACCATTGTCGATAAGTGGACATTATATTTAACGGTCGACATCAGCGACCGGCATCCAACGCAACGGCGGTGAATCATGGAAACCAATATCGTAGAAGTTGAGAATTTTGTTCAGCATTCCGAAGAGAGACGAAGTAGCGCGTTTGCACGCGAAGTGAATACCTTCCTTGAACGTTATCCCAATACCCAATATGTCGATGTCTTGCTCACTGACCTGAACGGCTGCTTCCGGGGGAAACGTATTCCGGTGGCCGGGCTGCGTAAGGTAGAGAAGGGCTGTTACTTCCCGGCGTCCGTGTTTGCCATGGATATTCTCGGGAACGTAGTAGAAGAGGCCGGGCTGGGGCAGGAGCTGGGCGAGCCTGACCGCCGCTGCGTGCCGGTGCTGGGCACGCTGACCCCTTCGGCGGCTGACCCGGAATTTATCGGCCAGATGATGCTGACCATGCTGGATGAAGATGGCGCTCCCTTTGACGTTGAGCCGCGGAACGTGCTGAACCGACTCTGGCAGCAGCTGCGCCAGCGTGGTCTATTCCCCGTGGTAGCGGTAGAGCTGGAGTTCTATTTAATTGACCGCCAGCGCGACGCCGAAGGCTACCTGCAGCCGCCCTGCGCGCCGGGCACCGACGATCGCAATACCCAAAGCCAGGTCTACTCTGTCGATAACCTTAACCACTTCGCCGACGTGCTGACCGACATCGACGACCTGGCCCGCCTGCAGCTGATCCCCGCCGATGGCGCGGTGGCGGAAGCCTCGCCGGGGCAGTTCGAAATCAACCTGCACCACACCGATAACGTGCTGGATGCCTGCGATGATGCGCTGGCGTTAAAACGTCTGGTGCGAACTGTCGCCGAGAAGCATAAGATGCACGCCACTTTTATGGCGAAGCCGTATGAAGAGCATGCGGGCAGCGGGATGCATATCCACATCAGCGTGCTGAATAACAAAGGTGAAAACGTGCTGGCGGACGCCGACGGCGAAGACTCAGCGCTGCTGAAGCGCGCGCTGGCGGGCATGATCCACCTGATGCCTTCTTCTATGGCGCTGCTGGCCCCGAACGTGAATTCATGGCGTCGTTTCCAGCCGGGGATGTACGTCCCTACTCAGGCGTCGTGGGGGCATAACAACCGCACCGTGGCGCTGCGTATTCCTTGTGGCGACAGAGACAACCATCGCGTGGAGTATCGCGTGGCGGGGGCGGATGCCAACCCGTATCTGGTGATGGCGACTATTCTGGCCGGGATTTTACATGGGCTGGATAACGACCTGCCGCTGCAGGAAGAGGTAGAGGGCAACGGGCTGGAGCAGGAAGGGCTGCCGTTCCCGATCCGCCAGAGCGACGCGCTGTGGGAGTTCACCCAGAACGATCGTCTGCGCGACCTGCTGGGCGAGCGTTTCAGCCACGTTTTCCATGCGTGCAAGCACGATGAGCTGGTGCAGTTTGAGCGTTTAATCACAGAAACTGAAATTGAGTGGATGCTGAAAAACGCCTGAGTGTGGCGCCTGCCCGGCAGAGCTTACGTGTCCGGGCACGCGAATAAATAAGTAGCATCATACGGACTGAGCGGAGCCAGGCCGGACGTTTTGCAGGGCAACCTGCCATTTCCCGAAGTCGCGTAATGGAGCGCGGGCGGCAACGGGTCTTCAGTTAACGACAATGTGTACGACGAGGAAATGAAATGATGCAGATGCAAATGTTTAAATATCCGCACGGCGAGGGCGAACGCTGCTGCCGTATTGACAACGACGGGCCAGTGGCCTGCGTGAACCCCATTGCCGTTCCCCGACAGTTACGATTAACCCCCAGGCTAAGCAGGTTTGCCCGAACGAACAACGTTTCGCAAACCTGTATTCGCGTGGGGGGACATCGTCATGGCGACTAACTCTTCCGCAGATATTGTTTCGCAGGCGGGAAAACCGCAGCTGCGTAAATCTCTGAAACTCTGGCAGGTGGTGGTGATGGGCCTGGCCTATCTCACGCCGATGTCGGTGTTTGATACCTTCGGGATTGTGTCCGGCATCAGCGACGGCCACGTCCCGGCATCCTACCTGCTTGCGCTGGCGGGCGTGCTGTTTACCGCCATCAGCTACGGCAAACTGGTGCGCCAGTTCCCGCAGGCCGGGTCAGCTTATACCTACGCCCAAAAGGCCATTAGTCCGCACGTAGGCTTTATGGTGGGCTGGTCATCGTTACTGGATTATCTGTTCCTGCCGATGATTAACGTCCTGCTGGCAAAAATCTACCTTTCGGCACTGTTCCCGGAAGTCCCGCCGTGGATCTGGGTGGTCGGTTTTGTCTGCATCCTGACGGCGGCCAACCTGAAGAGCGTCAATCTGGTGGCGAACTTCAACACTCTGTTTGTGCTGGTCCAAATCGCCATTATGGTGGTGTTTATCATTCTGGTGGTGCAGGGGCTGCACAAAGGCGAAGGCGTGGGCACCGTCTGGTCGCTGCAGCCGTTTATCAGCGAAAATGCGCACCTGATCCCGGTGATTACCGGCGCGACGATAGTCTGCTTCTCGTTCCTCGGCTTCGATGCGGTGACTACGCTGTCGGAAGAGACGCCCGATGCGGCGCGCACCATCCCGAAAGCTATTTTCCTGACTGCGGCCTACGGCGGCATCATCTTTATCGTTGCCTCGTTCTTTATGCAGCTGTTCTTCCCGGACATCAGCCGCTTTAAAAACCCGGACGCAGCGCTGCCTGAGATTGCGCTGTACGTTGGCGGCAAGCTGTTCCAGTCGATTTTCCTCTGCACCACCTTCGTTAACACTTTGGCATCCGGGCTGGCCTCCCACGCCAGCGTTTCGCGCCTGCTTTATGTGATGGGCCGCGACAACGTCTTCCCGGAAAAATACTTCGGCTACGTACACCCGAAATGGCGCACCCCGGCGCTGAACGTGATCATGGTCGGGATCGTGGCCCTGTCCGCGCTGTTCTTTGACCTGGTGACGGCGACGGCGCTGATCAACTTCGGCGCGCTGGTGGCCTTTACCTTCGTGAATCTGTCGGTGTTTAACCACTTCTGGCGTCGTGAAGGCCGCAACAAAACCTGGCGCGAGAAGCTGCATTACCTCATTCTGCCGCTGATTGGCGCGGCGACGGTGGCGGTGCTGTGGGTGAACCTGGAAGTGACGTCCCTGACGCTGGGGCTGGTGTGGGCGGCGGTTGGTATTCTGTATCTGGCCTTCCTCACACGCCGCTTCCGCAGGCCACCGCCGGTGTTTGACGCCACCAAGGCCGAGCGCGCCTGGGAGTAAGGGAAGGTTGCGTTAGAGAAGAAGAAGCTCGCTTAATATGCATTAAGCGGGCTTTTTTGTTCCAGATTTTGTCAGCTTAGAAAAGCAAAAAGCCCGCTTAGTTTCCTAAGCAGGCTTCTTAAATATGGCTCCTCTGACTGGACTCGAACCAGTGACATACGGATTAACAGTCCGCCGTTCTACCGACTGAACTACAGAGGAATCGTGTGAACGGGGCGAATACTAACGGCGTGAGTCCGGGTTGTCAAAGGCTGTTTTGGTGAAATGCGTTTAACTGCCGATTAATCCAGCAAATCAATGAAAAAGGCCGCAAACGCGGCCTTTAATGGTTACTGCTTGCACAGCGGGCTAACGGGCTGCGTGGCGGCTTCAAGCCAATGACGCACCTCTTCGTTCACCCGCGGGGAGAGCATTTCCCGCACCTGCTGGTGGTAGTCGTCAAGCCAGGCAATGTCCTGCGGGCTGAGCAAATCAACGTCAACGGCGGACAGATCGATAGGGATCAGCGTCAGCGACGAGAACTTGCAGAAGCCAGGCCGGGAGGCAATGACCTCGACCTGGTTTTCGATGCGGATCCCGTGGCTGTCCGCCAGGTAATAACCCGGCTCAATGGTGAGGATGTTGCCCGGCAGCATCGGCCACGGGTTTACCTTCTTCGCCATGCGGTGCGGGTTTTCGTGGATCATCAGCCGGTGGCCGACGCCGTGCCCGGTGCCGTGGTCGTAGTCCAGTCCCAGCTCCCAGAGCGGAGCGCGGGCAAAGGCATCGAGCTGGTGGCCCTGAGTCCCCTGCGGGAACTGCAGCGAGATCAGCGCCAGGAAGCCTTTCAGCACGGCGGTGTAGTGCAGGCGGCGGGTCGCATCCAGCTCGCCAAAGCTGAGCGTACGGGTGGCGTCCGTCGTGCCGTTGATATACTGCCCGCCGGAATCATTGAGGTAGAACTGCGCGGCGGTTAGGGCGAAGTTCGTTTCCGGCGAAGAGTGGTAGTGGCACATCGCGGCGTTGCTGCCCGCGGCAGAAATGGTGCTAAAGCTTTGCTCGGTAAAGGTGGAACCCTGCTGGCGGAAGCTCAGCTGTTTTTCCTGCGCCTCCAGCTCGGTGACCGGGTTACCTGCGGCTTCGCGGCGCGGCACTTCTCGGGTCAGCCAGGCAAGGAAATTCACCCAGGCCACGCCGTCTTCGATGTGGCTGTCGCGGTAGCCTGCCAGTTCGGTTTCGTTCTTATTGGCTTTGATTAGCGTGACAGGATCCGGCGCCCACAGCACGCTGCCTCCGCCTTGCTCCACGGCAAAGCGCACGGCGACCGGCGCAGAGTCCGCGTCGATGAGGGTATGTTTCCCGGTTGCCAACTGCTGGCAGCGGGCAAGGAATTCACTCATCGGGCGGAGCGTGATGCCGTTGAGCCAGGCTTTATCCAGCTTCCGCAGTTTTTCTTCCGCTACAAACCATTCAATGTCACCCCTGGCGCTCAACAGTGCGAAGGAGTGCGGCACCGGGCTCATTGGAATATCCGAGCCACGTACGTTCAGCAGCCAGGCGATATTGTCCGGCTGCGTCAGCGCCAGATAATCCGCCCCGGCTGTGCTCAGCACCTGGGCGATCCGCTCACGCTTTGACGCAGCGCTTTCGCCACTGATTTCATCCGGCATGGCGATGATTTCCCCGCAGGGTGCTGCCGGGCGATCGGGCCAGATTGCATCAAGCGGATCGTCATCTAACGCCACCAGATCGCAGCCGCTGGTACGCAGGCTTTCGTACTGGCTGTTGACCATCAGCAGCGGTTCGAAGGCGATGCGTTTACCTGCCGGAAGATTATCGCGGAGCCAAAGGTGCAGCGGCTCGTCGTGCAGATGATGAATCTCGAACTCTGCCAGATTCACCTGATGGCGAGCCTGAACCTGGTAGCGCCCGTCCACAAACAGCAGGGCGCGGTCAGCAAGCACTAGCGCCAGCCCGGCGGAACCGGTAAAGCCGCTGATAAACTCGAGTTTATTGTCATAAGGCGCACAGTATTCGCTTTGATGGGCATCGGCGCGCGGCACGATGATCCCATCCAGCCCGCGCTCCCGGAGCAGCGCCCGCAGTGCGCCGAGTGATGAAGTGTGTTGCATCCAGCTTCCTTATTCTTTTTATTAACGGAACGGAGGTTCGTTGAAGGTACGCAGCTTGCGCGAGTGCAGCTTTTCACCTTCGGCACGCAGCAAATCAATGGCCCGAATGCCAATCTGCAGGTGCTCGGAAATCGCCCCTTCATAGAAACGGTTGGCCTGGCCCGGCAGCTTGATTTCGCCGTGCAAGGGTTTGTCTGAAACGCACAGCAGCGTGCCGTAAGGCACCCGGAAGCGATAACCCTGTGCGGCAATCGTCGCACTTTCCATATCGATAGCCACCGCGCGGCTGAGGTTGAAGCGCAGCGCAGAAGCTGAATAGCGAAGCTCCCAGTTGCGGTCATCGGTGGTGACTACCGTGCCGGTGCGCAGGCGCTGTTTCACTTCTTCGCCCGGCATACCGCTGACCTGCTTGGTGGCGTCATAAAGGGCGCGCTGCACCTCCGCGATGCTTGGAATAGGAATATCCGGCGGCAGCACCGCATCCAGTACGTGATCGTCACGCAGGTAGGCGTGGGCCAGCACGTAGTCGCCAATTTGCTGGCTTTCACGTAGGCCGCCGCAGTGGCCAATCATCAGCCAGGCATCCGGGCGCAGCACCGCGAGGTGGTCGCAGATGGTTTTGGCGTTGGACGGGCCTACGCCGATGTTAATCAGCGTAATGCCGCTGCCGTTTTTATCGATCAGGTGCCAGGCTGGCATCTGGTGTTTCTTCCACGCCAGGTCGGAAATCGCCTCTTCCGGGGCTTCGGTTTCGGCGGTCAGCCAGGTGCCTCCGGCGCAGGACAGGGCGATATACGGGCTGTCCGGGTCGAGGATTTGCTGGCAGCCCCAGCGGACAAACTCGTCCACATAGCGGGTGTAGTTGGTGAACAGCACGAAGGGCTGGAAGTGCTCCACCGGCGTGCCGGTGTAGTGGCGCAGGCGAGCCAGCGAGAAATCCACGCGGCGGGCGTCAAAGTGCGACAGCGGCCAGGCTTCCGTCGGGTGGAACAGGCCGTCGGCAGTTTCATCGCCAATCTGTGACAGCTCGGTGGTTGGGAAATGGCGCGTCAGTCCGGCGCTCATCGTGCGGTCGAGGTTCAGGCCGTCAATCACGTATGGGTAAGGGATCTCATGCTGAGAAGGGCCAACCTCAATGTGCACTCCGTAGTCTTCACTCAGCAGGTTCAACTGTTCGTGCAGGTAGCTCTTAAACAGCGCGGGACGGGTCACCGTGGTGGTGTAGCTGCCGGAGTGGGTAAAGCGGGCATAGGAGCGGGTATTTTTCGGGCCACGGGGAACGCCGTCCCAGCTCACCCGCAGTTCGGGGTAGACAAACAGCCCGTCGGAACGCGCGTCTACGTCCGGCAGCGTGCCATGTTGGGTGTAGAGGGCAATCGCATCGCGAAGGGCGGTTACTGAACTTTCGTACAATGCTTCCAGCTTGTCCAGGGCTTCAGCAGGCGTCAGCCCCTGGCATACAACGTTATTATTCATTGATTCTCCTTTACCGGTTCTCGCCGGGTTAGTGTCTCAGTATGTCATGCCGGGCGCAGAACGGAAGCGGAAGACGGGAAGAGTTGCGAGCCTCATAAAAAATTCATCACAAAAAAATGAATACCCGCGCAGCGGCTGCCGATAACCCCATTGATACCCGAGCTTGATGGGATAACGACAATAACGATGAGGGGAACGACATGGGAATGTTAAAGAATTTTACCGTACGCCGGGTGCTGCTCACCGTGCTGGGGCTGTTCTGCCTGCTGTGGTCAGCCGTGGGCGTGTTTACCGTTTATTCGCTGGCGAAGCTGGGGGATGGCAACGCCGTTGACCATCAGCTGGTGTCGCAGATGACGATACTCAGCAAAGGCAACGACCAGTATTTTCGCTTTATTACGCGTCTTTCGCGGGTGATGGAGGCGAAGGCGGCGGGGGAAGCTGCCGATTTTAAGCCCGTGCAGGAAGCGCTGGATAACATGAAAAGCGAACTTGAGCGTCTAAAGAGCGTTTCGCCTGGGCCAATGGATCCGGCCGTTTCCGCCGACGTGATCGAAAAATGGCAGCAGCTTTTAGATAACGGCGTGGCGGTGCAGATGCAGCTTGCCCAGCAGGGAAGCGCGTCGGATTATCGCCAGCAGGCCACCCAGGTCACGCCGCCGCTCAGCCGTGCCTTCGGAGCCAGCAGCAGCAAGTTTACCGCCGTGGCCGAAGAACGACTGGATCGGACGCGGGTTGCCGTGGACTCTCTGACTCGCCTGATGAAAATCACCGTGCTGGTGGCGATTGTGATTGGGCTGCTGATCCTGCTGTTTACCGATCGTTATCTGGTGAACCTGCTGGTGAAACCGCTGGACCGCATTCGGGATCATTTCTCGGTCATTGCGAAAGGCGACCTCAGCCACCCGGTGGAGGACTTTGGGCGGAACTGCGTCGGCAAACTGTTCCCGCTGCTGGCCGAGATGCAGGGCAGCCTGCGTGATGCGGTGAGCGCGATTCGCAGCGGCACGGAGAACATTTATCGTGGCTCGGCGGAGATCTCTTCCGGCAATAACGATCTCTCTTCTCGCACCGAAGAACAGGCCGCCGCGCTGGAAGAAACCGCCGCCAGCATGGAGCAGCTCACGGCCACGGTTAAATTCAACGCCGAGAATGCGCGCCAGGCCAGCAGCATTGCGGAAAAAGCTTCACAAACCGCCAGCCGCAGCGGCAAGCTGGTGGGCGATGTGGTGGTCACGATGGAAGGGATCTCCGACAGCTCCCGCAAAATCAGTGAGATCACCAGCGTCATCAACAGCATTGCCTTCCAGACCAACATTCTGGCGCTAAACGCTGCCGTTGAGGCCGCCCGCGCGGGTGAACAGGGCAGAGGTTTTGCCGTGGTAGCGGGGGAAGTGCGCAACCTGGCCAGCCGCAGTGCGGGCGCGGCGAAAGAGATTGAAACGCTGATTGCCGACTCGGTAAACCGGGTGAACAGCGGCGCGGCGCTGGTCAACGAGGCAGGCAACACCATGAAAGAGGTGCTGAAGGCGGTGTCTGACACCACGCAAATTATGAAGCAGATTGCCTCGGCAACGGACGAGCAAAGCAAAGGTATTTCTCAGGTGAGCGTGGCGGTTAGCGAAATGGACAGCGTGACGCAGCAAAACGCCGCGCTGGTGGAGCAGATCTCGGCGGCGGCGGCGGCGCTCGAAGGCCAGACTGAAATGCTGCAAAAAGCGGTGGCGCGTTTCCGTCTGTCCGGGCGCGAAGAACACGCCGTGGTGGAAACGAAAGTCAAACCTCAGGCAAAAGCCGCAGCAGCCACCACGGCAGGAGATGACTGGGTCACGTTTTAAGTTTCGATAGCGGGCAGGGTGCGCATCGCGTTTTCGCAGCGCGCCTTGACCGCTTCGTGCAGCAGCCGCACCGTGGACGACAGTTGCTTACGGTGCGGGCAAATCAGATTCAGTGGAATGCTGTCCCCTTCATACTGCGGCAGCAGCAGCTTTAAACGGCCTGCCTGCACATCCTCGCTGACATCCAGCCAGGATTTGTAGGTAATACCTTCCCCTTTTACCGCCAGCCGGTGAATGACTTCCGCATCATCGCTCATCATTGAACCTTTCACCGCCACCTGCTGCATTTTGCCGCGTAGGCTGAACGACCAGCTATTGTGCACCCGCCCGCGAAGCACAAACGTCAGCGCATTGTGTTGGGCCAGGTCGGCAAGGGTTTGGGGTTCGCCATAGCGTGCCAGATAGGCGGGAGATGCAACCAGCACGCGGCGGTTTTCTGGCGCGACCGGCAGGGCTATGTAAGACGCATCATCGTTATTACCGTAGCGAAAAGCCACATCCACCGGATCTTTAAACACGTCGGTGATTCGATCGGAAAACAGAAGTTTCAGGCTTAGCGCCGGGTAAGTGCTGCGAAATTGCTGAAAAACATCCAACAGGAGATTTCGCCCAAGATCCGAAGGGACGGCGATTTGCAGCGTGCCGCGTACTTCGTCGCTGGGGGGCTGGATCTGTTCATACCCGGCATCCAGCGTCTGCAGCACCTGCTGGGCGTATGGCAGCCAGGCTTCACCTTCGGGCGTCAGGCGCAGGCTGCGCGTTGAGCGGGCGAACAGGCGAATATTGAGGTTCTGCTCCAGGCGCTTAATGGCGGTGCTGACCTGGGCTGGCTGCAGCCCGGCTTCCCTGGCGGTATCGCTAAAACTGTTTAACGCCGCCGCCCTGACAAACAGCGCAAGGTCTTCCAGCCTGAGCATTTTCACTCTCCGAGTATAAGTGTTGTTTCCTGACGCCGGTTTTTCACCTGACGCGCTCCTTGTACCATGATTTTACTCAATTGATGAACCCATTACCTTATTGGAGCTGCTATGAAAGCTATTGCTATTACACGCGCCGCAAAAGACGGCAGCAATATTGATGCGCTGCAGGACATCACGCTGCCGAAGCCCGTTGCTCAGGGGCACGACATTCTGGTGGCGGTGAACGCTATTTCCGTGAACCCCGTTGATACCAAAGTTCGCAGTGGCTTTAGTAGCGAAACCCCTCGCGTACTGGGCTGGGACGCCGTGGGTACCGTTGTGGAAGTGGGGGAAGCCGTCACGCTGTTCAAGCCTGGCGATGCCGTGTGGTACGCCGGGTCGCTGACTCGCCCGGGCAGCAACAGTGAGTTTCAGCTGGTGGACGAACGCATTGCGGCACTTAAGCCTCAGTCCGTGGAAAATGCCGCTGCTGCCGCATTACCGCTGACGGCAATTACCGCGTGGGAAATGCTTTTCGACCGCCTGGGTATTCAGGAAAACAGCAGTGAAGATGCCGTGCTGTTGATTGTGGGCGCGGCCGGCGGCGTGGGCTCAATTCTGACCCAGCTTGCACGCAGGCTGACAAAAGCCACCGTGATTGGCACCGCCTCTCGCCCGGAAAGCCAAAAGTGGGTGAACGAACTCGGCGCCCACCACGTTATCGACCACAGCCAGCCTCTGACGGAAGAATTACAGCGTATTGGCGTGAAGCACGTTACGCACGTTGCCAGCCTGACCAATACCGAACAACATTATGCCCAGCTGATTGAGGCGCTCATCCCGCAGGGGAAATTTGCGCTAATTGATGATCCGACCGCGCTGGACGTTCGCGCCTTGAAGGCCAAAAGTATTTCGCTGCACTGGGAGTTTATGTTCACCCGTTCGATGTTCGTCACCAGCGATATTATTGAGCAGCATAATCTGCTGACGCGCGTGGCCACGCTTATCGACCAGGGCGTGTTAAGAACTACGCTCGGCGAACACTATGGCACAATCAACGCGGGCAACCTTCGCCGCGCCCATGCGCTGCTGGAAACCGGGCGTGCGGTGGGTAAAATTGTGCTGGAGGGATTCTGATATGGCAGCGACAGAAACCCTGACGATTATTGCCATGCTGAAGGCGAAAGCTGGCCAGCAGGAAAACCTGAAAGCCGCGTTGAAAGCGCTGGTCGCGCCGAGCCGCCTTGAGCCAGGCTGCCTCGACTACACCCTGTTTCAGCTTCAGCAAGAGCCGGATACGTTTTACGTGCGTGAGTCATGGCGCGGGCAGCAGGCGCTCGACCTGCACAATGCGCTGCCTCACTTCCAGGCCTTTGTGAAACAAATGGACGCCCTGCTGGCGGAACCGCTGAAGCTGGTACCGCTGGACGAAGTTGCCGTTTAACACTTTACTCGCGGCGGCCAGGCTGGCCGCTGCAAAACACAACGACTTATTCAGGAAAAATAATGAACATTGTTGATGCTGCCTCCCGGCGCTATGCCACGAAAGCTTTTGATGCGTCTAAAAAAATTGCCGCTGAAGACGTGGATAAAATCAAAAATCTGCTGCGCCTGAGCCCGTCGAGCACCAACTCGCAGCCGTGGCATTTCTTGCTGGTAAGCAGTGATGAAGGCAAGGCGCGTATTGCCAAAGCGACTACCGGGCCTTACGCGGCAAACGAGCCTAAAGTGCTGAATGCTTCACATGTCGTGGTGTTCTGCGCCAAAACAGCTTATGACGATGCACACCTGCAAACATTGCTGCAAAAAGAGCAGGATGATGGGCGCTTTGCCACGGAACAGGCCAAAGAAGGGCAGCACAAAGGCCGCTCTTTCTATGCCAATAAACACCGGTTTGACCTGAAAGATGCGCAGCACTGGATGGAGAAGCAGGTTTACCTCAACCTCGGTACGCTGCTGCTGGGCGTTTCCACCCTGAACATTGATGCCGTGCCGATTGAAGGTTTTGATGCCGCCGCGCTGGACGCAGAGTTTGGCCTGCGCGAGAAGGGCCTGACCAGCGTGGTGATGGTGGCGCTGGGCTATCGCAGCGTGGAGGACTTTAACGCTGGACTGCCAAAGTCGCGCCTCGATTTCAGTCAGATCCTGACCGAAATCTAAGGCGTGATAATAACTTGATTTAACTTTTCCTGGCTGACGCAGGAATGGATATTAGGCCATTCCTGCGTTTATTCATCAAATCGGTGGCATTGAGGTGTGGCAAGCGAAGGGAAATGATCTATACTTTGTTCTCTTAATTCTACGGACGGCGATGGTTGTGAAGGACACGTATTATAATGACAGCAAAGTAAATTCATTAATTCAGCGCGAACTTGATGAGTTTATTCTGGATTACAAACATACGACCTACGCGTATGCTGTGATGAATAAGAAAGACCCTTCCCAAATGCGTATTATTAATAACAATCCGCAATGGTTTAACATTTATCTCGAGAATAAATATCAATTTATTGACCCAGTGATTGTCCGGTCTCTCAGCACCCTGGAGGATTTTTCATGGGACAGCGGGATGATGGTCTCTTCCGGGTATACGCTAAAGCGTATTTTTGACGAAGGTTCACAGCACAATATTGTGCAAGGGCATACTTATCCGCTCCACGACTATGTGAACAATCTTGCGGTGCTTTCGCTGATTAGCCATCAGCCTTCAGATGTTAACCTCACTGAAAACCGTGAGGCGGCGATCGCTTTCTTTATCAAGCTGCACCAAAAAATGCTGAATTTATACAGCGATATTCGGCAGAAAAAGAATGTTTTCTTGTCACCGCGTGAGCAGCAAATTTTGCAATGGGTCTATACCGGAAAAACCTATGCCGAGATTGCGACTATCTTGTCCATTACCGAGCGCACGGTGAAATTCCACATGGGCAATGCCATGAAAAAGCTTGGCGTTAACAATGCGCGTCACGCGGTTAAACTAAGTATCGAACTCAGGCTGTTGGATCTGGGTGCCTGACCGACGAGGTTACAGGTTATTGAGCTGGGTGAGCGTCTCACGCAACCATGCGCTGTTTTTATCTTTATTAATAATATCTTCTATAACCTGTTGATTAGCAGGCATGTAAATATAATAAACCGCTTCGCCCTTTTCTGAGAGCCCCTTCTGCAGCACATCAACTTTCCAGTTGGCCTGACGGAAAATGGCGTACATTCCCCGACTTGTCACCGCGTGCATACCGGGATAGCCATTTTTCATGCAATACATAATCATCGCCAGAAATAATGCTTTACTGGCGGGTAGGGTGCGTAAATTACCTTCGTCACGACGATCTTTGTCGAGGAATAATCGGGTGATTTCACAGCATGGAATATCTTTTGGTAAACTAATGTTATTAAAATATTGATAAAATATTTCATCTGTCATTGTCGGATGTTTGGCATCAATAAAGCGTGCGCCGCAAAATAATTTACCTTCCAACATGCCCATTAAATAAGTTGTATTTGCGTTATCGAATTGATCTCTTTCCTGATTATCTTCACATTCCACTTTCCATTCGAGCCGTTCGTGAAATGTTTTTTTGCGTAACGCATACAATTCCCGGGCGAGACCGGGGTGTAAATCATTATGATTACTTATAAAAAATTCAATTGCAGAACACATCGCGTATCCCTGTATGTGGAGGTCCCCTGTACTTAAAGACAGCTTTTTTTTGCCTAAGGCCTTCTCTAAACTTAAAAAAATCCTGACCGGCCGCGCCAACACGCAAGCGGGTCAGGCGGTCAAAGACCTGAGCAACACCAAGGGAAATGTTCACAGATTATTATCTAGTACACCGATTTCCCGATGCACAAGATTGTAAGCACTTGTAATTTTACATTACAAAAAATAAAAATAAAGAAAATTAAGCCCCTGCATTTGCGGGGGCTTTTCTTTTATATCGATTAAGAAGCCTGCTCGTTCAATGCAGTTCCCTGCAATATGCTGCAATTCTCCGCGAAAATTTACTAACATAACGGCCTGCATGTGGGGAAA
This sequence comes from Enterobacter sp. TMH.L2, assembly GCF_050847315.1. NCBI lineage: Bacteria > Pseudomonadati > Pseudomonadota > Gammaproteobacteria > Enterobacterales > Enterobacteriaceae > Enterobacter > Enterobacter sp. TMH.L2. The sequence continues at coordinate 1,701,119 of NZ_CP193791.1, forward strand.
ATATTTTATAACGCGGCGGGGCTGGGTTGCGTGAAAAGCGTACGGTATAACTGAATAGTAGCCGACTAATTTAAAAAGTGAACGGCTGATGCAGAGGAAAAATGAATTTTGTGAAGGAAAGAAAACTTTGTGAAAAATCAAAAGCAAAAAGCCCGCTTAAGTTTCCTTAAGCGGGCTTCTCAAATATGGCTCCTCTGACTGGACTCGAACCAGTGACATACGGATTAACAGTCCGCCGTTCTACCGACTGAACTACAGAGGAATCGTGTGAACGGGCCGCATATTAGCGAGGCCACACGGCCTTGTCAAAGCCTCCAAAGCGTCTTTTGTATCGTTTGCCGATAAAACAAGCAAAAATTGCCAGAAAACAGGCTCAGACATAACTTTACAGCACAAAGATTGCCAATCTTTCGCCAGCCGCTAAGATAAGCCGGGTTAAACAGTGAGGACCTGATGGTAAAACAGCGGCGTATAGGGATTTGGTTTCTTTGCCTGGCATGTGTTGTGGTACTGGTTTGTACCGCGCAGCGCATGGCGGGCCTGCACGCGTTGCAGATGGAAACCGTGGCCAGCGCCGTTGCTGCCCAGGCGGATAACCCGCAGGCTGACGCTGACTCGCCGGTCACGCCGTGCGAACTTAGCGCTAAATCATTATTGAGCGTGCCGCCAGTCTTGTTTGATGGGGCGTTGTTCGCACTTTGCCTGCTGCTTTCCTTACTGGCGCCCGTGCGTTCCACGCGAATGCCGTTTTCAGCTCCAAGAGCGACTTCACCTCCCACCCTCAGGGTACATCTTCGTTTCTGCGTCTTCCGTGAATGACAGACCGGCTGTTTCCGACAGTTAGTTAATCATTTATGGAGAAAAAACATGTTTATTCGCTTCAGGCAGGCGCTGCTGTGCCTGCTCATGCTTTGGTTGCCCGTGTCCTGGGCAGCAGAGTCAGGCTGGCTGCAATCGCCGGATAACGATCACGCCAGCGTCAGGCTGCGCGCAGATACCTCGGGCAGTAACGAAACGCGTCTTTTACTGGACGTGAAGCTCGAAAAAGGATGGAAAACCTACTGGCGATCCCCAGGGGAAGGCGGCGTTGCGCCAGCTATTGCCTGGCAGGGTGAGATGCCCAAAGTAGAGTGGTTCTGGCCGACGCCTGCGCGTTTTGACGTCGCCGGGATCACGACCCAGGGCTACCACGATCGGGTCACTATTCCGATGGTGTTTCACGGCCCGGTGCCGGCGACTATCCGCGGCGTGCTGACGCTTTCTACCTGCAGCAACGTCTGCCTGCTGACCGATTATTCCTTTAGCGTCACGCCTTCCGCGGCAGATGCTCAGTTTGCCCATGATTTCGCTCAGGCGATGGGGCAGGTGCCGGTTGAAAGCGGATTGACCGACTCGCTCAAAGCCGATTATCGCCCGGGAAGCCTGGTAATTAATGCCGTGCGTGCCGGAGGCTGGACAAGTCCGGGCCTTTATCTTGACCCGCCGGAAGAGGCCGATCTTGGTAAGCCTGCGTTCCGCATCGACGGCGACTCGCTGCAGGCCACCGTGCCGGTCAGCGACAGTTGGGGAGAAGGTGCGCCAGATTTGCGAGGGAAATCAGTCACCCTGGTGCTGGCCGACAACGGCATTGCTCAGCAAAACACGCTCACCATTGGTTCAGCACCCGCCGCGGCAGGGGGAAATGATGCCTTCCCGCTTTGGCAGGTCGTGCTGATGGCGCTGGTGGGCGGCCTAATCCTTAACCTGATGCCGTGCGTACTCCCGGTACTGGGCATGAAGCTGGGCTCTATTCTGCTGGTGCAGCAAAAAGACCGGGGCCTGGTGCGCCGCCAGTTTTTAGCCTCGGTGGCGGGGATCATCGCTTCATTTATGGCGCTGGCGCTGCTGATGACCGTCCTGCGGCTGACCAACCAGGCGCTGGGCTGGGGCATTCAGTTCCAGAACCCGTGGTTCATCGGTTTTATGGCGCTGGTGATGCTGGTGTTCAGCGCTAACCTGTTCGGCCTGTTTGAATTCAGGCTCTCTTCCAATATGAACACCCGGCTGGCAACGCAGGGCGGCAATGGCATGGCCGGGCATTTCTGGCAGGGCGCTTTCGCCACGCTGCTGGCGACGCCGTGTAGCGCGCCTTTCCTCGGCACGGCGGTGGCGGTGGCGCTCACGGCTTCTTACCCGGTGCTGTGGGGGCTGTTCCTGGCCTTAGGGCTGGGGATGAGTCTGCCGTGGCTGCTGATAGCGCTCCGTCCCGGTCTGGCGATGCGTTTGCCCCGCCCGGGCAAGTGGATGACCTGGCTGCGCCGCGTGCTTGGCCTGCTGATGTTAGGTTCGGCGATTTGGCTGGCAAGCCTGCTGCTGGTGCATTTCGGTGTTTCGACTAGCAAACCAGCGCAGGAAAATATCGCCTGGCAGCCGCTCAGCGAGCAGGCGATTCAGGACGCGCTGGCGCAGCATAAGCGCGTTTTTATTGATGTCACCGCTGACTGGTGCATTACCTGTAAAGCCAACAAATACAACGTGCTCAGCAAAGAGGACGTGCAGGCGGCACTGCAGGCACCGGATGTGGTTGCCCTGCGCGGCGACTGGACGCTGCCGTCCCAGCAAATCACTGACTTTTTGAGAAGCCGCGGCCAGGTTGCCGTGCCGTTCAACCAAATTTATGGCCCAGGCCTGCCGGAAGGCAAAGTGCTGCCGACGCTGCTCTCTCGCGATTCGGTGCTGACAACCCTGGATGATGCCAAAGGAGCGAAACCATGAAATACGCTTTTATTCTAATCCTCTCGCTGTTCTCCGGCCTGGCGCTGGCGGCAAAAGAAGTCCCCGCGCCGTTTTCCGCCGATCAACAAAAGCAGCTGGAAGTGCTGATTGAACAGGCGCTGTTTAACGATCCGGCCAGTCCGCGATTTGGTGCTAAAAAGCCCGTGTTAACCCTCGTGAATTTCACCGATTACAACTGCCCGTACTGCAAACAGCTCGATCCGATGCTGGAAAAAATTGTGGAGAAATACCCGGATGTGGCGGTGATCGTGAAGCCGCTGCCGTTTAAAGGGGAAAGCTCCGTGCTGTCGGCGCGTACTGTCCTGACCACCTGGCGCCAGCATCCAGATCAGTTCCTGGCGCTGCATGAAAAACTGATGCAGAAGAAGGGCTATCACGATGCGGCGAGCATTGCGGCTGCGGTTGAAAAGAGCGGGGCAACGCCGGTCACCCCGGATGAAAAAAGTATGGAAACCTTAAGCACCAACCTTCAGCTAGCGCGTATCGTGGGCGTGCAGGGCACACCAGCCACCATTATTGGCGATGAAATGATCCCCGGGGCGGTTCCGTGGGAAACGCTGGAAGAGGTAGTAAAAGAAAAACAGGCGGCTGCCCATGGCAAGTAAGCTGCGGCGCTGGCTGCGAGAAGGCTTAATTCTGCTGATTTTGCTGGCGGGGGTGATGCTGGTGATGGACTGGTGGCGTGCGCCCCAGTCCCCAGTGGCTTTTGATGCCACGCCGCTGCACACGCTGGACGGGCAGGATGTCACGCTCGGCGCGCTGAGCGCGGAACGCCCGCTGCTGGTCTATTTCTGGGCCAGCTGGTGCGCAGTTTGCCGTTTTACCACGCCGGACGTGGCGAAGCTGCAGGCTGAAGGGCAGAACGTGATAACCATTGCGCTTCGCTCAGGTAATGAACGCGAGGTTTCCCGCTGGCTGGCGCGTAAAGGCGTCCAGTTCCCGGTGGTCAATGATGCCGATGGCGCCATTTCCCGCAGCTGGCAAATTGGCGTCACGCCGACATTCGTCATCGTCGATAAAGGCCAGGTCGTGTCCACTACCAGCGGCTGGACGAGCTACTGGGGAATGAAAATTCGCCTGTGGTGGGCCGGCGTGTGATTCATCGTGCCGGCTTATCACCGGCACGCAGTTTTTTCCTGAAATGCACTATCGCGGTGCATTTGTACCTCTTATGGGGCATAAGCAAGCCTCCTGTTTCGTTAATCCTCGTGGGGGCTTTATCAGTTTCTCTTATTATCCAGCCTGTTATCTCGTTTGCGCCGTAAACGAAAAATGTGGCAAGCATATTGCAAAACCTTTTACGACATCACAGCCATGACTGGCACTGGCATTCCGTAATAGGGGGCAAAATGAATTTAAGACGACTGAAGTACTTCGTAAAAATTGTTGATATTGGCAGCCTGACTCAGGCCGCAGAAGTACTGCACATCGCACAGCCGGCGCTCAGCCAGCAGGTTGCCACTCTGGAAGGGGAGCTGGATCAGCAGCTGTTGATCCGCACCAAACGCGGCGTCACGCCGACGGAAGCCGGGAAGATTTTGTATGCCCACGCGCGGACGATTCTGCGCCAGTGTGAGCAGGCTCAACTGGCGGTGAATAACGTGGGCCAGACTATGCAAGGCCTCGTCTCGATTGGCCTTGCGCCGGGGATGGCGGCATCCTCTATTACCATGCCGCTGCTGCAGGCCGTGCGTGCCGAACTGCCGGATGTGCAGGTGTATTTGCATGAGAATAGCGGTTCACAGCTGAATGACAAACTGCTCAGCGGACAGCTTGATATGGCCGTGCTCTATGACCGCACGCCAACGGCGGGGCTGACCAGCCAGCCGCTGCTCAAAGAGGATTTGTTCCTCGTGGGCACCCGTGACTGCCCGGGTAACAGCGTTGATTTGTCGGACGTTGCCGCCATGAATCTTTTCCTGCCCCGCGACTACAGCGCGGTTCGCAAGCGCGTGGATGAGGCTTTCTCCCTGCGCCGCCTGACGGCAAAAATTATCGGCGAGATCGAATCTATTTCGACCTTAACTGCGGCTATTGCCAGCGGTATGGGCGTGACCGTGCTGCCGGAATCCGCCGCGCGTTCACTTGCCGATTCAGCCGGTGGCTGGATGGCACGCATTACCAGCCCGTCGTTAAATTTACCGCTGTCGCTGAACCTGTCCGCACGTTTACCGCTTTCACCTCAGGCCCAGGCGGTAAAAGAAATTCTTATGTCTCTGGTCACCCGCCCGGCGCTGGAAAATCGCGAACTGATGCTGGTGGGCTAACTCCGCTTATTACTAAATGGAATAGGTTGCTGGTTTTTATTATTTGTCCCGCCGGGGCTGTGACTTTAACAATGGTGTAAAGAACAGTCACGATCCCGGGGGCGATGTGAATTTCCAGCAACTAAAAATAATCCGCGAGGCGGCGCGACGGGACTACAATCTCACCGAAGTCGCCAATATGCTTTTCACCTCTCAGTCTGGCGTCAGCCGCCATATTCGCGAGCTGGAAGAAGAGCTGGGGATTGAAATATTCATCCGCCGCGGCAAACGGTTATTAGGTATGACCGAACCGGGTAAAGCCCTGTTGGTGATTGCCGAACGTATTCTCAACGAAGCCAGCAACGTGCGTCGCCTGGCGGATCTTTTTACCAACGACACCAGCGGTGTCCTGACTATCGCCACCACCCACACACAGGCTCGCTATAGCCTACCGGTGGTGATCAAAGCCTTCCGCGCCTTATTCCCTGAAGTTCGCCTTGAGCTGATTCAGGGCACGCCTCAGGAAATCGAATCGCTGCTGCACAGCGGCGCGGCGGATATTGGCATCGCCAGCGAACGTCTGAGCACCGATCCTCTGGTGGTGGCCTACCCGTGGTTCCGCTGGTATCACAGCCTGCTGGTTCCGCAGGGACATCCGTTAATTCATACCAGCCCGCTCACGCTGGACGATATCAGTCGCTGGCCGCTGATCACTTACCGGCAGGGTATCACCGGGCGTTCTCGTATAGACGAAGCGTTTGCCCGGCGTGGTTTAACGGCTGATGTTGTGCTTAGCGCGCAGGATTCCGACGTGGTTAAAACCTACGTTGAACTCGGCCTGGGTATTGGGCTGGTGGCCGACCAGGCCAGTGGGGAAGAAGGGAGCCTGGTGCGGCTGGACACTCGCCACCTGTTTGACGCGAACACCGTCTGGCTCGGGATCCGCCGTGGGCAACTGCAGCGGAACTATGTCTGGCGCTTTATTGAGCTGTGTAACCCTGAGCTGTCGGTCGAGGAAATTAAGCGCCTGGCGCTGGAGCCAGAAGAACCCGCCATCGATTATCAAATCTGATATTTCCCTGCCCTGAAAAGGGTAATTCAGTATTGTTAATGAAATATTAAATAATTAAATAAACCGGCGCGGGGTGAATTTATATTTACCTCGCGCTTGCTGTATTTAAAAAAATAGTGTTTGGCAAAGTATGGTTCCCCTAAAAATAGAATAAAAAAACGTTCCTTATCGCAAATCATCGATCAATCGCAAATCAATTAATAGCTTTCAGCTATCCATCTGGCCTGACCATAAGAAAAAAACGATCAAATTCATAAAGTTAATCTGAATATATCCGATAAGCCTGTACGAGGTGCTTCCATCCCTTTGTGCTATTTATTCTCTGTTGTTTAGGCGGCAGAGGATTTTGCGCATTCATAAAAATACGCTTCTCAAGGGAGAAAAAATGTCACTACATGATGTAAAAATTCGCAGCAAGTTAACGCTGACTATTGCTATTTTTATTGTGCTGATGGTCTTCAGCTCAGGGCTTTCTTTACTTAGCCTGAGCAGAGCAAATACCGGCATTCAAACTATTGTTAACGATGATTACCCGACGACCGTTAAAGCCAACGATCTGATTGATAGTTTCCAGGAGTTCGTGAATACGCAGCAGCTGATGCTGCTGGATGAAGCCGGTGTATTTCGTCAGAAGTCGGAAAAACACCTTGCGGAGATCAGTGCGCATATTACAGCGCTGCTGGCGGATCTGAACAAATCCAGTACCGACGCTGCGTCACAAAAAGCGCTGCGGGAGCTGGCCGATATTCGTAAACAGTATCTGGACTCGCGTTTTCGTATTTTACAGGCGGTGCAACAAAACGATCGCGCCGCCGCGCTGCAGGAAATGATGGCCACCACCATCCAGATTCAGGAAAAATATAAAGATAAGGTGCAAGAGCTTATCGTTATCCAGAATCAAAAAATGTCCGCTGCTGGCCAGCAGGTTGATAAAGATTACCACTCTAACCGGCTGGTCACTGTGCTTCTGACTTTGCTGAGTATCGCCCTGGGTAGCCTCATCGGTATGTTTGTGGTGCGCTCTATTACTCGCCCGCTGGTTCGCGCCGTTGAATTTGCCGGGGCGATTGCCGAAGGCGACCTTACGGGCAGCATCACGGTTACCCATAAAGATGAAACAGGCGAACTGCTGCAGGCGCTGATGAGCATGAAAGTCCGCCTGCAAGAGATTGTCCATCAGGTTCAGCAGGGATCGGAAACTATCTCTTCTGCCGCCGCGCAAATTGTCGCCGGGAACCAGGATCTTGCGGCTCGCACCGAAGAGCAGGCCAGCTCCGTAGAGGAAACGGCGGCTTCCATGGAGCAGATCACCTCCACGGTGAAAAACACCTTTGACCACACCAACGAGGCAACCAAGCTCTCTTCCGAAGCCGCAACGGTGGTGAAAAACAACGGCCAGATGATGTCTCAGGTCACCAGCAAAATGCGCGTGATTAATGAAACCTCCAACCGTATGTCGGACATCATTAACCTCATCGACTCCATCGCGTTCCAGACTAACATTCTGGCGCTGAATGCGGCGGTAGAAGCGGCTCGTGCCGGGGAGCATGGCCGTGGTTTTGCCGTGGTTGCCGGGGAAGTTCGCCAGCTGGCGCAAAAAAGTGCTTCATCTGCGAGCGAGATCAGAAGCCTGATTGAGAACTCAACCACCCAGACTCGCGAGGGCATGGGGCTGGTGGAAAAAGCGAATGCCCAGATTGCCGGTATGATCGAAAACGTGCAGGAAATGAACACCATCCTCGGGGAGATCAAGCAGGCCAGTCAGGAGCAAACCGACGGCATTTCCCAGATCAACAGCGCCATTGGTATGATTGATTCCACCACCCAGCAAAACTCCGCGCTGGTGGAAGAATCGGTTGCCGCCGCGGCATCTCTGAATGACCAGGCGAAGCAGCTGCGTGACCTGGTGCGGGTGTTCCGCCTGCAGTAATTCAGCTTTCCTTCTCAAAGCCAGCGTTAGCTGGCTTTTTTCATTTCTACGCACGGTTTTTATCTCCGGCATGACAATGCTGCTTATTATTGTTATGTTATAACATATCAATAATAGCTGCGCAGTCAGTAAGGAGTTGCAATGTCATCGTTAACACAGGCCCACAATCGGCCAAAGAAACTGCCCGTTACCGTGCTGTCCGGTTTTTTGGGTGCCGGTAAAACCACTTTGCTGAATCATATTTTAAATAACCGGGAAGGGCGGCGGGTGGCGGTGATCGTCAACGATATGTCCGAGGTGAATATTGACGCTGCGCTGGTGCGTGAGGGCGGTTCAAGCCTGACGCGCACCGATGAAAAGCTGGTGGAGATGAGCAACGGCTGCATTTGCTGCACCCTGCGTGAAGATCTGCTGGTGGAAATCAGCCAGCTTGCCCGGGAAGGGCGTTTTGATAACCTGGTCATCGAATCTACCGGTATTTCCGAACCGCTGCCCGTGGCGGAAACGTTCACCTTTGTGGACGATAAGGGGGAAAGCCTGTCCGATATCGCCCGGCTCGACACCATGGTGACGGTGGTGGACGGCTTTAACTTCCTTCGGGATTATGAATCCTACGACAGCATTCAGTCTCGCGGCGAGTCCATGGGCGAAGGGGACGAGCGCACCGTGGTCGACCTGCTGATTGACCAGATAGAATTTTGCGATGTGCTTGTACTTAACAAAACGGATCTTATCGGCGACGCGGAGAAACGCCGCCTGATGTCCGTGCTGCATTCCCTTAACCCACGCGCAAAAATCATCACTTCGGCGTTTAGCCAGGTTAGCCTTGACCAGGTTCTGGATACCGGGCTGTTTGACTTCGATGCCGCCGCTCAGGCGCCGGGCTGGCTAAAAGAGCTGCGCGGCGAACATACGCCGGAAACCGAAGAATACGGCATTCGTAATTTTGTTTTTCGTGCCCGGCGCCCCTTCCACCCGGCGCGTTTCCAGATGGTGACCGACGGCGGTCTGAAAGGCGTGATTCGCTCCAAAGGCTTTTTCTGGCTGGCAAGTCGCCCTCAGCATGCCGGATCCTGGTCCCACGCGGGCGGCGTGATGCGCCAGGGGCTGGCAGGGATGTGGTGGGCCAGCATTCCCCGTGAACAGTGGCCGCAGGATGCCGACAGCCTCCGGCACATTTTAAAGCACTGGGAAGACGGTATTGGCGATGCGCGCCAGGAGATTGTTTTCATCGGCATTGATATGGACGAGGCGAGCCTGCGCGAGAAGCTGGAGTATGCCTTACTCACCGATGCCGAAATGGCAGAAGGGCCTAAAGCCTGGGCTCGGTATTACGATCCGATTGATGCCTGGTTCGACTGACTGAAGCCCGGCTGCCCGTTGGCAGGCAACCGGGCAACCTGGCCTAGTGCAGCTCTACGGCGTAGTCATCCACCGGGGTGATTTTCTTGATCAGCTTGTTATCAAACAGGAACTGTTCGTAGGCCTGGTAGCGGGCGCGGTCGAGTTTGGCCGGGTCAGTTGCAAACAGCGGCAGGCTTGCCTGCCAGGCCTGCTTATTCAGCTCGGTATTCAGCTCCGCATGGGCTTTGGCAAAGGCCTGCCAGGTCTCCTGCGGATGTGCCTGCAGGTACTCGTTGCCTTTTTTCAGCGCGGCGAAGAATTTTTTGATCTTCGGTTCATTCGCCGTTTTACGATTCGCCACAAAAATCAGCTCATCGTAGGCGGGGACGCCGTAGTCCTCGACGTTAAACACCACCGGGGGTTTACCCTGAAGCTTCAGCTCGATCGCTTCGATATTGCGGTAGCCGCCGATCACCGCATCCACCTGGCCCGCCAGCAGAGCGCTGGTGAGCTGGAAGTTGACGTTGATGAGCTTCATCTCTTCCGGTTTGACGTGCTCATGCTCAAGCAGGGTGGCAAGCGTCGCCTGCTCGATACCGCTGACGGAATAGCCGATTTTTTTGCCTTTAAGATCCGCTGGTGATTTGATGGTCTGATCCAGCGTCATCACCGTATTCAGCGGGGTGTTAATCAGCGTCCCGACGCGCACCAGCGGCAGCCCCTGATCGGCAAAGAAATGCAGCTGTGGCTGGTAGGTAATGGCCAGATCGGCCTGCCCGGCGGCAACCAGGCGCGGCGGCAACGCCGGGTCAGACGGCGGGATGATCTTCACGTCCAGCCCTTCGGCCTTAAAAGCGCCAATTTGTTCGGCCACCATAATGGGCGCGTGATCGGGATTAATGTACCAGTCCAGCACCAGGGTCAGCTTTTCAGCGGCGGAGGCCTGAGCGGCAAAGGCGGCGGTGAGCAGCAGGCCACACAGCGTTTTTTTCATCTTCTTAATTCCTTAATTAAGGCGGTTATTCGTTGTTTTCAGGCGACCAGACAATCAGCCGCCGCAGCAGGGCATCGACCGCCAGCCAAAGCAGAACGGTCATCAGGACTAAAATAAACAGCGCGGCAAAGCAGACGTCGGTTTGCATGCGGGCGTTGGCGTTCAGCATGACGTAGCCCAGCCCTTCGGCAGAGCCCACCCATTCGCCAATAATTGCCCCGATGGGGGCGACGGCGGCGGCCATGCGCAGCCCCGAGCCAAAAGCAGGCAGCGCCGCCATCAGCCGGACGTGCCTCAGCTGCGCCCAGCGTGAAGCCCCCATCGTGCGGGCCAGATCCAGATAGTCGTTATTCACCCGGCGCAGTCCGTCAAAGAACGACGACACCACCGGGAAGAAAATCACCAGCACCGCCATCGCCACTTTGGCGCTCATGCCAAAGCCGAACCACAGCACCAGCAGCGGTGCGAGGGCAAACACCGGGATTGCCTGACTGGTGAGTACCAGCGGCATCAGCCAGCGCTGGAGGCGGGGGGAAAACATCATGCCCAGCGCCAGGCCTGCACCGAGGAGTACGCCCAGAATTAGCCCGCTGATAATCTCTGAAGCGGTGACCAGCGTGTGCCAGGCGAGATAATCGCGGCCATCCCATAACGCCAGTGCCACCGAAGCGGGAGAGGGCAAAAGAAAGGCGGGAATATTGCCGAGGGTAAGCAGATACCAAAGTAGCAGCAGCCCGGCAAAGACGGTCAGCCCGCGGCGCAGGCGTGTAGCAGGGGTGTCTGAAGTCAGCTTCATTCGGCGGCCCTGATCAACTGTTGCAGCAGCCCGGCCTGGCTTTGGAGTAGATCTACATCGTCCGGCGCGCGGGGCGGCTGCCCGGCAATAACATGCGTATCGTCGATGCCCTCAGGCCAGCGGGAGAGCACCAGCAGGCGGTGGCTGAGCCGACAGGCTTCCATCGGATCGTGAGTGATCAGCAGCACGGTATTTTTTGCCAGCAGCCTGGCCGCCAGGTCCTGAATGGCCGTGCGGGTGATGGCATCCAGCGCCGAAAACGGCTCATCCATCAGCACTATCGGGCGCTTTTCGTAAAGCGTTCTGGCGATGGCGGCACGTTGCCTCATCCCGCCCGATAGCGAAGCTGGCAGGGCTTTGGCATAGCCAGCCAGCCCGACCTGCTCAATCAAATGTTCCGTCCATTGTCTGTCGACCGCCTCACCACGCAGGCGAGCTCCGAGGGCCACGTTCTGCTCAATGCTGAGCCACGGGTAGAGCAAATCTTTCTGCCCCATCCAGGCGATACGCCCGGCAACCGGCAGACCGTCGCTGCAGGTCACGCTTCCGCCACTGGCCTGCGCCAGCCCGGCGATAATCTTTAGCAGGCTGGTTTTACCGGCCCCGCTCGCGCCCAGCAGGGCAACGAAGCTGCTGCCGGGAATATCAAAATTCAGCCGCTCAAAAATGGTCTGCTGGCCAAAGCGCAGGCTGAGATCGCGCACCTGAATGCCCGGCGAAGTCGCGCTGTCGGTCATGAGGCATTCAGCCCCATCTGCCAGAACGCGGATTCAAGCTGCGTCGCGGTGGTAAAAATCTGTGATAGCTCTGAGAAACGGCTTTCCGCGCCACGCTGGTGGCCTACGTTTTCGAGCAACTGCACAGCGGCCCGCACGCCGGTGAGGTAGCCTTCATCGCCATAGTTACGGATCCAGTTCGCGTAGGGATTGCCTGCCATCACCGTGTCGGAGCTATGCAGCAGGCCAAGGCCGATTTCTGCATATCCGGCCACGCAGGGCAGCAGCGCAGCCAGCAGATCGAGCGCGTCGCCTGAATGGCCAATATCCAGCACGTAACGGGTGTAATTCATGGTTTCTGGCGCTTCCGCCTCGGCCACTATTTGCGCTTCGTCCAGGCCCCAGCTTCGACAGTAAGCCACATGGAGCGGCAGCTCGGAGACAATGGCATTCAGCGATGCGGTCGCGGTGCGCATTTCCGGCAGCGTGCGAAGCTTGCTGACCAGCAGGGCGTAGGCGCGGGCAAAATGAATCAGGAAAAGATAATCCTGGGTCAGATAGCGCTTAAATGCGGCTTCAGGCAGCGTGCCGACAGCAAGCTGCTGCAGAAAAGGGTGATCGACGTAATCCTGCCAGTGCTGGCCGGCCTGCTCGCGCAGTCGTCCGTAAAGACCGTTTTCGAAAAGTGGGGTGTACATGGGACCTCCTGGGTAAGTGGAGATCCGGGCGCGCAGAGGTATGAACAGACAATAACAGAGCTGTGATTGCCGACCGTCCCTTCGCTGGCATGACCCAGATCAGGTTCAAAGGGTTCGGCTTACGCCATCTCAGCCCATACAGGACACCCCTCGGAGGTGCCTGTTATACGACATTTACTTTTTGATTACAATCGCCGGGCGCTGTGTCTGATCTTGCTGAAAGCGACGATCCGTTTAGTGCGGTATCGCAATATTTTGCTGGCACACGGGGCGGGAATTTTGTCACTGTAGGCCGGTTACCTACGAGTCTAAGGATGATATCCGATGAAAAAGATTGGCTTTCTCTCTTTTGGCCACTGGTCGCCTGCCGCCCAGTCCGGCACGCGCTCTGCGGCGGATACGCTGCTGCAGTCCATCGATCTTGCCGTTGCTGCAGAAGAGCTTGGCGCGGACGGCGCTTACTTCCGCGTGCACCATTTTGCTCGTCAGCTAAGCTCGCCTTTCCCGCTGCTGGCGGCCATTGGGGCAAAAACTAAACGTATTGAAATCGGCACCGGCGTGATCGATATGCGCTATGAAAACCCGCTTTACATGGTGGAGGATGCGGGCGCCGCGGACTTGATTGCCGGGGGCCGCCTGCAGCTTGGAATCAGCCGTGGCTCGCCGGAGCAGGTGATCGACGGCTGGCGCTATTTTGGCTATGTGCCGGGCGAAGGAGAGACCGAAGCCGATATGGCGCGCCGTCATACCGAAGTGTTCCTCGAGGCGCTGAAAGGGGACGGTTTTGCCGAACCTAACCCGCAGCCGATGTTTCCTAATCCGCCGGGGTTGCTGCGTCTGGAGCCGTTTTCTGCCGGGCTACGGGAGCGAATCTGGTGGGGAGCCAGCTCCAACGCGACCTCGGAGTGGGCCGCGAAGTTAGGGATGAACCTGCAAAGCTCCACGCTGAAAACCGATGAATCCGGCGAGCCGTTTCATATCCAGCAGGCGAAGCAAATCCGTGCTTATCGGGCCGCGTGGAAAGAGGCGGGCCATACGCGTGAGCCGCGCGTTTCCGTCAGCCGCAGCATCTTCGCGTTAATGGACCAGCGCGACCGCAACTACTTCGGCGGCAGCGGCAAAGAAGGCGATCAGGTTGGCTACATCGAGCCACAAACCCGGGCCATTTTCGGCCGCAGCTATGCCGCTGAACCGGAACTGCTCATTAAGCAACTGGCGCAGGATGAAGCGATTGCTGAAGCCGACACGCTGCTGTTAACCGTGCCAAACCAGCTGGGCGTGGATTATAACGCGCACGTCATCGAATCTATTCTGAAGCACGTTGCACCAGAGTTGGGCTGGCGCTAAATAAAACAGGGAAAAGGTCATGCTATGAGCGAGGATTTTTACTGGATTAATGAGCCAAAAGTCTGGCAAGAAGGCGACGGCGGGCTGACGGTTGTCACCGATGAACAAACCGACTTCTGGCGCAAAACATGGTACGGGTTTGAGCGTTTCTCCGGCCATTTTTATGGCTGCAACGTGCGGGGGGATTTTACTTTCCAGGTGAAGGTCAAAGCTGAATTTAGCGCACTCTACGACCAGGCCGGCATCATGTTGATGGGGGATGAATCCCACTGGCTAAAAGCGGGCATCGAGTTTAACGACGACGCGCCTGCCATTGGCAGCGTGCTGACGCAGGGCCATTCCGACTGGGCAACCGGCGTCTTTCCCGGTCAAGCAAATCTGTTCTGGATGCGCCTGACCCGAAAAGGGGACAGCCTGCGGCTGCAGTATTCCGTTGACGGCAAAAGCTGGCCGCTGCTGAGACTGGCGCATTTCCCCGGATTCGACGCATGCAGGGTAGGCGTGATGTGCTGCACCCCGCAGCGTGGCGGGCTGGCGGTGAACTTCGAAGAAATGATGCTGAGTGCCGCGCTGGATAAAGGACTGCACGATTTAAGTTAATCAGCCGTTTAGTCGGGCGGCGCCCCGCCAGACATTTGCCAGGCAGGGTTTCTCCTGGCGGGGACAAAGCCGGTAAAGGGGCAAATGTTTTTCCGTTGGGCATTGAAAATAAAGTGCAAACGCTTCGCGCTTCATTCAGCCCGGTATAATTCGTAGTATATTGTGAGTATTGATGGTTATCAGGTGCTCTTCATGTCTTACTCCATCGGCGAATTTGCCCGGCTCTGCGGGATAAACGCCACCACGCTCCGTGCCTGGCAGCGTCGTTACGGCCTGCTCAAGCCGATGCGAACCGATGGCGGTCATCGGCAGTACAGCGACGAAGATATCCAGCAGGCGCTTAACATTCTCGACTGGGTGAAAAAAGGGGTGCCGGTCAGCCAGGTTAAGCCGCTGCTGGCCCGGCCTGAAATGCGCCGGGCGAACAACTGGCTTGGCCTGCAGGAGAGTATGTTGCAGCGGCTGAATGAGGGGAAAATCGAATCTCTTCGCCAGCTTCTCTACGATGCAGGCCGGGAATATCCGCGCGCGGAACTGGTGACGGAAGTGTTGCGCCCGCTGCGCAGTAAAGTCTCGGCTAACGTACCGGCCATCATGACCCTGCGCGAAATTCTCGACGGCATCATTATCGCCTACACCTCGTTTTGCCTTGAAGGGGATAAAAGAGCGCCCGGTGACAACTGCCTGATTACCGGCTGGCATCTGAGTGACCCCTGCGAAATCTGGCTGGAGGCGCTCAGGCGAACCGGCCAGGGACACCGCATCGACGTGCTTCCCGTTCCGCCTGCCGTCCTGGCCCCGGAAATCTTTCCCGATCGAAAATGGCTGCTGGTCACCTCCGGTAAGCTGACGGCGACACGTAAAAAGCAGCTTGAACTCTGGCAGCAGCAGGGTGCTATGTTCGAGGTCATTCCCCTCTAGGCTCGTTTTCCCCTCCACAATATCCTCCTCCAGCGGCCCGCTGAAAACGCGGTGGGCCGAGCTGTGCTATCAAAAAATGAAAATCTACCGCATCGTTTAACTTTTTGTAAATAATTGAAATTGTTAATTTTTTAAAAATATCACAATCAAAACTTGGACAAATATAAGTATTTGTGCAAGTTTTAATTATACGATAACGTTAGGTGCTTCACCGCGAGGGTGAAACTCATGGGCACAACGCCAACCGCCATTCATCGCTTTGTTGATTATTACGCCGGGCTGGACAAGCAGTCGCCCTCGGCGCTGGCCGGGCTTTACGCCTCCGATGCCATACTCATCGATCCGTTTGGCGAGCATCGCGGGTTGCCTGAGATCCAGCGCTACTTCGCCCACCTGCTGGCCAGCGTGGTGAACTGCCGTTTTGCTATCGATCCCCCGCTATGTGATGAGGCGCGTTTTGCCGTCGGTTGGACAATGCACTGGTCTCACCCGAAGGTCTCCGGTGGAAAAGGGCTGTCCTTGCCTGGCTGTTCGGTGGTTGATCTCAAGAACGACCTGATTATTCGCCAGCGCGACTACTACGATGCCGGAGAAATGCTGTACGAACATCTGCCCCTGCTGGGTTGGGCGGTTCGCAGCGTGAAAAGAAGGGTGCGCCCATGATGACTGTCCTTATTACGGGCGCAAGCTCCGGCATCGGCGCCGGGCTGGCAAAATCCTGGGCCGATGAGGGCCATCGCGTCATTGCCTGCGGCAGAGATGCGGCGCGGCTGGCAACCTTGCAGCAGCACAGTTCAAACATCGCGGTACGCCAGTTCGATATGACCGACCGGGATGCCAGCCGCGAAGCGCTGGCCAACTGCCGGGCGGATCTGGTTATCCTTTGCGCGGGAACCTGTGAGTATCTGGATCACGGCCAGGTGGATGCCGCGCTGGTTGAGCGGGTGATGGCGACCAATTTTCTTGGGCCGGTCAACTGCCTGGCCGCGCTTCAACCTCGGCTTGTTGCCGGCAACCGCGTCGTGCTGGTCAGCTCGATGGCCCACTGGTTGCCATTTCCACGGGCAGAAGCCTATGGCGCTTCGAAAGCCGCGCTGACCTGGTTTGCCAATAGCCTGCGCCTGGACTGGGAGCCGAAAGGGATTGCCGTCACGGTGGTTTCACCGGGCTTTGTGGACACACCGTTAACTCAAAAAAACGATTTTTCCATGCCTGGCCGGGTAAGCGTTGATGCTGCGGTGAGGGCGATTCGCCGTGGCCTGGCTAAAGGCCGCGATGACATTGCTTTCCCGACGGGATTCGGCCTGGTGATGCGCCTGCTGGCGGGGTTACCCGTAGGTCTACAGCGCCTCTTTTTGCGCAGGATGGTTCGCGCATGAACATCGCTATTATCGGCGGCGGTATCGCCGGGCTGACCTGCGCCTGGCGGCTCGCCGGACATCATCAGGTCACCCTCTTTGAGGCGGGTTCCAGCGTGGGAGGCCACACTGCCACCGTGGATGTTGCTACGCCGCAGGGAACCTATGCCATAGACACCGGGTTTATTGTCTATAACGACAGGACTTATCCGCGGTTTATGGGCCTGCTGAGCGAGCTTGGCATCCGTGGGCAAAAAACGCAGATGAGTTTTTCGGTGCATAACCCGCAAAACGGGCTGGAATATAACGGCCACACATTTAGCTCGCTGTTCGCCCAGCGTCGCAACCTTTTTAACCCGTCATTTTGGGGACTGTTAAAAGAGATTGTCCGTTTTAACCGGCAGGCAAAAGCCGCGCTGGCGGGAGAGATTGATGCCCTGGCGACGTTGCAGGATTTCCTTGCTCAGCAGCAGTTCAGCGCCTTTTTTGCACGTCACTACATTTTGCCCATGGGGGCTGCTATCTGGTCCTCGTCGCTGGAAGAGATGCGCCGTTTTCCTCTGGCGCTGTTTCTGCGCTTCTTTGAGCACCATGGCCTGCTGGATATTACTCAGCGTCCCCAGTGGTACGTGGTACCCGGTGGTTCTCGGGAATACATCCGGGCGATGCTGGCACAGCTGGGTGAAAGGCTGACCGTGCATCTCAACTCGCCGGTGCAGTGCGTTGTCCGTCATCATGACGGCGTTAACATCCAACTGGAACACGCAAGCCAGGCGTTCGATCAGGTGATTTTTGCCTGCCACTCGGCTCAGGCGCTGGCGATGATTGAGCACCCCACTCAGGCCGAGCACGAAGTGTTGGGCGATATTGGCTGGCAGCGTAACGAGGTGGTGTTACACAGCGATCGCCGCTGGCTGCCGGTGCGCGAACGCGCCTGGGCAAGCTGGAACTATCGCTTGAGTTCGCAGGAGCGGGCCAGCGCCTGCGTCACTTACAACATGAACATTCTGCAAGGGTTGCCGAAAGAAGCGCCGCTGTTTTGCGTGACGCTTAACCCGGAAACGCCCATCGATTCCCGCTTCGTCTGGCAGCGGTTTGTTTATGAGCACCCGCTCTTTAACCCTCAAAGCTGGCGTGCGCAGGCGCGTCGCGGCGAGATTAACGGCCACCAGCGAAGCTGGTTCTGTGGTGCCTACTGGTACAACGGTTTTCATGAAGATGGCGTGCACAGTGCGCTGGATGTGGTGCAAGGCATTGCGGCCGGAGGAGGGCAATAAGATGAACAGTTGCCTTTATGAGGGGATCTTGCGCCACCGCCGCCTTCAGCCTAAAACGCACCACTTTACCTATCGTGTGTTCATGGCCTGGCTTGATTTAGACGAGCTTGATGCGCTGCCGGGGATTGGCATTCGCCGTAACCGCTTCGCCGCTGCCGCTTTCCACGATGCGGATTACCCGCTGGGTACGCCGCTCAAAGAGAAAGTCCTTGCGCGGGTGAAAGACCTGACAGGGGAGCAGCCTGCAGGGCGAGTTATACTTCTGACCCAGCTGCGCTACTACGGCTTCCACTTTAACCCGGTCAACTTTTACTACTGTTATGCCGGCGACAACAGCCTGCGCTGGGTGCTTGCCGAGGTGCGTAATACTCCCTGGAACGAGCGCCATTACTATGCCGTGGATGGACAGACGTCACGTCCGATTGAAAAAGCCTTCCACGTTTCGCCGTTTAACCCGATGGACATGGTGTACCACTGGCGTTTTAACCCCCCCGGCAAAACGCTGCACATGCATATTGAAAATCATCAGGCCTCGAAAGTGTTTGATGCCACGCTGTTGCTGCGCCGTCAGGCCCTGACGCGCAAAAATCTGACGTCCATGCTGCTGCGTTTCCCGGCGATGACGTTAAAAACTGCGGTCGCCATTTACTGGCAGGCGCTGCGGCTGTGGCTCAAACGTGTGCCTGTTTACAATCATCCGGCCAGCAGGAGTGAACGTTCATGACCAGTCCCGCCTTTGCGCTTGAACCTGATGTGCCGCGCAGCGTCCGCATCGCACGCTGGCTGTTGTTTCGCTTGTTGAGCGGTATAGAGCAAGGGTCTGTCACCGTGCGTGAAGGATCGCAGATCTTCCATTTTGGTGATGCAGCCGCCTCACTTAGCGCCGGGGTGCAGGTTATCTCCCCGAGAGTTTACTGGCGAGTGCTCACCGGCGGGAGCCTGGCGGCCGCCGAAGCCTGGATGGATGGTGACTGGGAGAGCGAAGAGTTAACCCCGTTACTGCAAATTCTGGCGCTAAACGGGCGTGTTTTAGGGCGGCTGGAAAACGGTTTCCGCCTGCTGGGTAAACCCGTGGAGCGTTTTCACCACTGGACGCGGCGTAATCACCGGGAGCAGGCGCGGGAAAACATCGCCGCACATTATGATTTGGGCAATACCTTTTATTCGCTATTTCTCGATCAAGAACTGCTCTACTCCAGCGCGCTGTTTGCCTCTGAGGAGCAGGATCTTGTTCAAGCCCAGCGTGCAAAAATGGCGCGCCTGTGTGAACAGCTGACGTTAAAGGCAAGCGATCATCTGCTGGAGATTGGCACCGGCTGGGGGGCGATGGCGGAGTACGCCGCGTCTCACTATGGCTGCCGGGTTACCACCACCACGCTGTCCCAGGAGCAATACGACTGGGCGAAGGCACGCATCGCTCGTGCGGGACTGCAGGACAGAGTCGAAGTGCTGCTTTGCGATTATCGGGATTTGACCGGGCAATATGACAAGCTGGTTTCGATAGAGATGATCGAGGCAGTAGGGCAGCGCTATCTGCCCGCGTTCTTTCGCACCTGCCAGGCACGCCTGCGCCCGGGAGGAAAAATGGCGATTCAGGCCATCACCATTCAGGACCAGCGCTACCGGGACTACAGCAAAAGCGTCGACTTTATCCAGCGCTACATATTTCCCGGCGGTTTCTTACCCAGCGTGACGGTGATGAGCGACCTGATGACCCGCCACACCGACTTTGTGGTGCGTAACTTGTTAGATATGGGGCCCGATTATGCCCGCACGCTGGCGCACTGGCGGCAGCGTTTTATTCATGCCTGGCAGGAGATTGAGGCGCTGGGGTTTGACGCCCGCTTCCGCCGGATGTGGCTTTATTACTTCGGCTACTGTGAGGCCGGATTCAACGCCCGCACCATCAGCGTGGTGCAGCTGACCGCAGAGCGGGTATGAAACGCTATCTGCAAGTTTGTCTGCTGCTGTGTCTGAGCGCGCTTTCGTCAGCGGCCCACGCTGCCGACTGGCTTAGCTGGCGTAAAGTGGGAGACGCGACCCTGACCTGGGGGCCGTTTACCGTCTATACCTCTCAGCTGCGCACGCCGGATGGGCGCTATCAGGGGCTGAAGCAAGATCAGGCGTTGATCATTACCTATAAGCGCGATATCGACCGCCAGGCGCTGGTGGATGCCACCCGCGAGCAGTGGCAGGCGCAGGGTATCCTGGCGAGCGAACCGCGAAGTGAGGCCTGGCTGCGGATGCTGCAAACGCTTTGGCCGGATGTCACCACAGATGCGCAGCTGGCTTTTGTCCTGACTGACGGGCAGGGCCAGTTCTGGTATCGCGCCTCTGCGGCGCAAAAAAGCTTTACGCCACTAGGGCCGCGCCAGACTGCTGATTTCAGTACGCGCTTTCTGGCCATCTGGCTGGGACCCCGAACGCAATACCCTGAGCTGCGCCAGCAGCTGACCGGAGGTGAAAAATGAAACGCATACTGTTACTCACTCTGGGGATGCTGATGCTGTTGGCTGGCTGTAGCACCGAGATTACTGATTATCGTCACCAGCAGCCTACGCTAGACATCTTCCATTATTTCCAGGGCAAAACTGAGGCGTGGGGCATGGTGCAGGATCGCAGCGGGAAACAGCTGCGCCGCTTTCACGTTGAGGTCGACGGCAATGTGGTGGGGGACACCCTGACGCTGAATGAACATTTCCTCTATGACGATGGGGAACAGCAGCAGCGGGTGTGGCGCATCCGCCGCGTCAGCGCGGAACGCTTCGAGGGTACGGCCGGGGATATCGACGGCGTGGCGACGGGCCAGGCCGCAGGCAACGCTTTTAACTGGCGCTACAGCATGAATGTTAAAGCCAACGGCAGCACCTGGCTGCTGCACTTTGACGACTGGATGTACCTCCAGGACGACAAACATATCTTCAATAAAACCGAGATGAAAAAATTCGGGGTTACCGTAGGCACAGTCACGCTGTTCTTCACCCGAAAAATTTAGTCAGAGAGGATAAAGCGATGAGCACCAAACCTGTGATTGGGATCAGCGGCTGTTTAACCGGTTCTGCCGTGCGATTTGATGGCGGGCACAAGCGAATGGCCTTTGTCATGGAGGAACTGGCGCAGAGCGTGACCTTCAAACCGGTCTGCCCGGAAATGGCTATTGGTCTGCCTGTTCCCCGGCCCGCTCTTCGCCTGGTGAAACTGGGCGAAGGGGAGATCAGAATGCGTTTTAGCCAGGCGCCGCATGACGACGTCACGGAGAAAATGGCTGATTTCGCCACAAACTACGTCTCGGGTCTGGATGGGCTGGCTGGATTTATCGTTTGTGCTAAATCGCCGAGCTGCGGGATGGAACGTGTCAGGCTGTACGACGTGAAGGGCAACCCTGGCCGCAAGGAGGGCGTGGGGACGTTCACCCAGGCGTTGCTGAAGAC
Organism: Enterobacter sp. TMH.L2; assembly: GCF_050847315.1. Lineage (NCBI taxonomy): Bacteria > Pseudomonadati > Pseudomonadota > Gammaproteobacteria > Enterobacterales > Enterobacteriaceae > Enterobacter > Enterobacter sp. TMH.L2. The sequence goes on from NZ_CP193791.1 coordinate 1,722,624, forward strand.
ATTCCCCTGGCTGCCGGTGGAAGAAGATGGTCGCCTGCACGATCCGATGCTGAGGGAAAACTTTGTGGAGCGCGTTTTCGCGCTGCATGAACTGAACACGCTGCGGGCTAACGGCCTGAGCCGCCGCGCGTTACTCGATTTCCATAGTCGGTACAAACTTCAACTGCTGGCGCACCATCAGGCGGGCTACCGCGAGATTGGCCCTTTCGTCGCCTCGCTGCATGAGTGGGACGAGCTCGACAGCTTCTTTGTGGCCTACCGTGAGAAGCTGATGGCAATCCTTAAAACGCCCGCCTCGCGGAAGAATCACACCAATGTGTTGATGCATATTCAGGGGTATTTTCGTCCCAGGCTGAATACTCGCCAGCGCGGTGAGCTGCGGGATGTGATCCTGCATTATCGCGACGGGTTGTTGCCGATCCTGGCGCCTCTGACGTTGCTGAAACATTATCTGGCGGAGTACCCGGATCGCTATCTGCTGACGCAGAATTACTTTAATCCTTATCCGGATTATTTAGCGCTGCGGCTCGGCGTAAATTAACCGACCAAATGAAGGAGGCCGAACCTGCATTCGATCTCCGGTCTAACGCTTCGGCTGCAACTCATAAATCCACGCGGTGACGGTGCGGCCATCAGGCGTGGTGACCTCGACTTCTACCCGGTCGTATCCGTCTTCAAATTCATCCAGCATCGGCCAGTGCTCGCTCAGGTTTTGGGATAAAAACAGATAGCCGTGAACCTCCGGGCCATTTTTATCCAGCACGATGCCGGGGAAGTCGGCGGCAGCGCCCCAGCCGCGTTGGTAGAAAGTGCCGCGCACATAGCCCGGCAGCCACTCGCCGCCGATGTTTTCCATAATGTGGACGTTAACGTGCCCGGGACGAAGCGTGCCGTAAACAAACAGTGATTCCATTTTCCCTCAACGCGTAACGCAGCTAAATCAGGACCAGAGCAGGGGATTCAACATACGGCGTATTGCGGCGGCTGGCAACGGGAAAGCAGGGGGATTAATTCAAGGGATGCATGCTGATGAAAATCGTCGGCATCCTGGTACTGTTCAGAGGCTGTGTCGTGATAGTTACTCCGTTTATTTAAACCCTGGCCAAGAACATAAACATCACCCGTTGCTGGAGATACAGCTTCCGGTAACATGAACTGACCCCGGAACTGCTGGCAACAATGGATCAATCCTCGTTTACGGCGGAACTGCTGGCCGGAATGAATGATGAAACGCGAATGCTCATCTCTGACCAGCAGGAATATTGTCGCCAGTATCCTGTTAATACCATATATCGTAGCAACCTTATCAGAGAGTGCGGAACAGTTCGGGCTGCCTACAACGGAAAACAGATCAAAATTTCAGGCGGCAGAAAGGTTAAGGTTAGAAGGTGATGAAATTGAAAAAAATTGAATTAACGGGAGTTGCTGATGTGGATCATAAATCGTATATAGCGATTGCTTAGGCTTAATCCTTATATGATTATTTCTCACCCCCAAGAATTTAGCCTGGGCAATATTCTAATTCGATGTATCTTTTGGGACTTGTAAAGGGATAGTAATTACAATTAGTTGTTAGATTTATGATGATTAGGGAGATTGTCATGTCAAAATATCACGAGCCTATGTTGCTACACCCCTCTCGATTATTTTCATCTGTCGGGACCTGCGGTACCAATGCTTCTGAAGATGTAAAAAATATCCAGAAAATGATGCTGGATGCTGGTTATCAGCAAGCTACAGGGAGACATCTACGTATAAATGGGCAGTGTGGTCAGCAAACCATAGAGGCTATTCGTTGGTATCAGCGTTTGCTGAACATGCATCCGTCTGGATTAGTTCATCCAGTGGACAGTGCATTTATGGTGGCGCTTGAGAATGCTGCTCCGGGCTGGCGACCAAGACACCAGCATGGACCATTAAGGGTAATGGAAGGGCAGATCACTTTTGATGCGGAGGGCGCTGATTATGTTACCGCTGTGGCACCGTTCAGACAGCACCGAACGCCTTACTTTTCGAGGATACTTCACTGGCCGACTGATGTTTCGTCCGGTGTTACTCTGGGGCGCGGCTATGATATGGGAAATCGTTCCACTGGCGAAGTCTTTGCAACATTGCGTGGAGCAGGATTGGAAGAGTATAAGGCAAGGCTTTGTTCCAGAGCTGCCGGGCTTAAGGGGAGGCTAGCAGGTGAGTTTGTGAAGGTGTACGGGCCATTAGTGGGAGAAATCACCCATCAGCAGCAAATCAGGCTCTTTGAAATTGCGTACAGAGAAAAGCTCGAATATACAAGGGGCGTCTATAGCCGGGTATCAAGGCGAATACCTGATGCTCCAGCATGGCAAAGTTTTGAACAACGGATAAGAGATGTTTTGGTTGATATATTTTTCCAAGGGGTGGAGAATGCTGAAGCATTATTCAGAGCGGCAATAAAAGGAAAGTCCGCCCTAATTGAACTTATCCGAGCATCATCTATTTATATGTCATATGAAAGCAACAGGAAAAGGTTAAGGTATTTGAAATGAAAGAAAAAATATTTTCATTAATAGTGGTGATGATGTTTTCCTTGCCTTCCTATGCGGGGTTGTCAACCGGAAATGAAAGAGACGCCTGTTTTAAAGAGCATAAGGAAATTGCTGATGCATATAATTGTCTCTATCAAAAACGGGTAGAGAGTGATAATCAGTTAGATGTTTTGATATCTGAAATCAGTAAAAAAATTATATCCAACTATGATTATCCCACAGAGAAACCTGATAGTTCTGATGAAACTGTTGGCTCCGTATATAATAAATATTTTTTAGATTCTCAGAAAGCCTGGATGACTTACAAGAAAAATCTTTGTCTCGGTGTGGCAAGTTCAATCGGGGAGGCGGCGCGTGATTATCAATCATATAAAGATCAGTGTGAGATAAACCTGAACAAGCTTCATATAGAAGAACTTCATATCATGGATTTACCTCCTGCCAAGTAAACATACAGGGGAGCATATTCGGGGTCAGGGTCACTACACTGAAAGAGCGTGTTTTATCACGCCTGGCCTTTAGCTCTTTAACCTCTGCCTGTTTCTTTGCATTAGGTCAATGCCCTGAGCAAAGAGTCTTTTAGCTTCATCACGGCGCTGCCTTGCATCAGCAAGTGAAACAGCAGGGTAGACACCTATAGAGAAGATTTTTTGCTTCCCGTCGAAGCGGTAAGCATTTGCCAGTATTTGGAACCTTTAGGGCTAACGCGAAGGAACATACCAAAGCCATCGGTCAGCTTGTATTACTTATCAAGGGGTTTGGCGTTTTTTACTTTAGTATCAGGAAGTGGCATAACGGCATACCCCGCTTGTTGGTAAAAACGCAATCGAGCTACCATTACCTACATATTTACCAGCTAATAGGTATGGCTTCGGGTGGTTTTTAGTGAACGAGGGTGAACCTGAAGAAGGGGATAACCAACTGATAGAAATGCAGAAAGCAGACGTCAGTGAACGTCTGCTCCCTTAAATATGGCTCCTCTGACTGGACTCGAACCAGTGACATACGGATTAACAGTCCGCCGTTCTACCGACTGAACTACAGAGGAATCGTGTGAACGGGGCGAATATTAGCGTCGGCCATAAAACCTGTCAACAGTAAAAGTAACGCATTAATTCATATGGTTAAATTTACGCCTCGTTGCTGATTTAATGCACCGTATTTCCGGCAGTGCCGGGGGAGTTTTCACGCTCAACCAGGCGCTGGAGCGGATCCTGCCCATAGAACTGGCAAAAACGCTGGTAAAGCGAGGCGAAACGCGGCGTGAACAGCTGTGGCGCGCTGAAGAAATATTCGGAAAGCACGGCAAAACATTCAGCTGGATCGGTGGCGGCATAGGCGTCGATGCTGGCGGCATTTTCGCCCACCATGTCGATTTCATCCTGAATGCTGTCCATCGCGGCGTGGAGGTCGTGTTCCCAACCGGCCACATCCCGCAAAGCAATTAACGGTACGCCGCTGGCGCGGTCGCCGTTGCGGCTGTCCAGCTTGTGGGCAACTTCGTGAATAATCAGGTTAAAGCCGGAGGCATCGAAGGAGTCCTGCACGTCCAGCCAGTTAAGCACGATAGGGCCCTGCTGCCAGCTTTGCCCGGACTGCACCACCCGCTGGCTATGCACCAGGCCGAAGTCGTCCTGCCATTCGTCATCCACAATAAACGGCGCAGGGTAGAGCAAGATTTCGTGGAAACCGTCCAGCCATTCAATGCCCAGTTCCAGCACCGGCAGGCAGAACAGAAGTGCAATACGTGTGCACTTCAAATCATCCAGCTCAAAACCCTGCAGCGGAACCAGCCGTTTTTGCTGTAAAAAACGGTCCGCAAGGCCAATTAATTTCTGCTGCTCGGTTTCACTGAGTGATGCCAGCACGGGAATGGCTAACGCTTGCTCCCACGGTAACGCGGGGGCGGCGCTTGAATCGGTTGCTTTCCAGGGCCACTTAATCATGTTACTTGCTCGCAAAGTCATCGTTTGAACTGAAACGAAAGAACCCAGACTGTTAAAATGCCGCATAACCTGGCATGATGGCAACCACCAGAACGGAGAGATGCCGGAGCGGCTGAACGGACCGGTCTCGAAAACCGGAGTAGGGGTAACTCTACCGGGGGTTCAAATCCCCCTCTCTCCGCCAATTATTCAAGCACTTATCGCATTTCATTTCAGTGACCAATCTCTCGCTCCCGCAATACAGGTAACCTTATGTGTGACAGTAACGCCTGGCATCGGCTGCGATTTCCCTGTTGTTGAAATACCGCCGCGCATTAAGTTCTATACTCTCCCGAGGATTTTGTACAACGGGAAAAAATATGCTTAATACTTACGTTATCCTTGCCATCTCTATATGTGCAGAAACGCTGGCGACCACCATGATGAAAGCCTCTGACGGGTTCAGCCGTCTGGTTCCCAGCGTGGTGGTGGTTGTGGGCTACGCAATTTCATTCTATGGCCTCTCCCAAGTGGTGAAGACCATGAATATTGGTATCGCCTATGCGATCTGGGCGGGGATGGGAATATTCCTGGTTTCGGTGATGTCATTTCTGTTTTATAAACAAAAACTCGATCTTCCGGCTATCGCAGGCATGTTGTTTATTGCCGTGGGCATCATGATTATTCAGCTTTTCTCAAAGTCTGTTACCCACTGACAGCCGTTAATAACGGCTATTCCCCGGCCTTACTGTTGTCGCGCCACTTGAAGGTGACGCGCTGATACCATGGCTCGGGGACAGGGTGAACGATGCTGCGTAGTGCTCTGGCGTAATCCATCACCAGCCCCGGAGTCCAGGCCATAGAAGTGGCACGTTTACGCACCTGGGCGGCTATCCAGAGCTCGGGCATCGCGAGCGTTCTGAGTATGGACAACCAGCTTCGCGTATGTTTTGAAAGCACGCCATCCAGCGACGCTTCAAGAGCGTAAGCAACGCTGCTCGAGCAATTACGGTAGGTGAGGTTGTAAGTTTTTGTCAGCTTGTAGGCACTCCAGAAACGCTGTAAGGCTTTGCCATTGTAATGATGGAAATAGATCTTGCGATCTGACTGGCACCACTCTGCGGATTCAGTGGCATAGTCAGGCTGATACGTTCCCGGCACATCATTATCGCGTGTGGCCTTAAGCGTATTCAAAAACTCGGCTGGCGACCTATCAATGTCTTCTGCAGGATAAAGGCTGATGTAAAGATCAGGTGGGACTTCAAGCGCGGCGTGGCCCGTTGATATAACACCTTCGGAGTCTACTGCGGCGATATAGCGGTTGATGACCGGCCGTGGAATTGTTGACGCGCTGGCTGTGCCTTCCGGGGTCCAGATATGTACGGTTAGCGGTTCACGAAAATCAACGTTCGCGGGTTCGGCGAGGTTAGGCTTGATATTCGTGCCTTTTTTCACTTCAACACCTATTCCTGCAGGCACTAAAAGGTCGAAGACCGAGATACCTTCTCGCAGCCTTGCAACGCGAAGTGCAAGACGTACGGTATGGATCCCGCTGAAAATCATCAGTGTTCCCAGGAAGAACGATACCGTAGCTTTATAATGTGTAGGCCAGGGGCTGAACATAAAAAAGGCGAACATAACTTGCGCTAAACCGGTGAGCAGAGTGTCCTTCCAGTGGGGGAAACGTACAATCCACGCCGAGAAAATAACGAACAGGCCAATGACGAAATAAGCAAAACCAAACACGATGGCCAGCAGCAAATTGCTGTAGGGCTGGTTGGATAAGATAAGCAGCGAGACGAAACAAAAAATCCCCCCCTTAAAGTAAAGCACGGCTTTTTGCGCTCCGACTCCGCCGGAAGCGATGCTCAGCGTTACCAGACTTTCCAGCAGCAAAAGCAGGCCAAAAAAGCGCAACGGGAAATAGGTCACGCCGTCCAGACCGTCCAGGAAAATAGCCAGTCCGAGCAGGCTCCAAAGACTCCCCAGCAGGATCAGATATTTAACCCTTGAGCGCATAAAGTCGACGCCGAACAGTAACAACGCAATCTGAATCACAAGTTTGTCTCTCCTTAAAAAGTGCTCACGTCCGTGTTTAGATAGCCAGATCGTAATGGCTGACCTGCCAGTTTCCGACAATAATGCTTGTCCCGCCGTTGGACATAGCAACGCCGCCGCTGTCAACCAGCGTGAGCCATTCATCCTCATTCACCTTGATACGAAATATCAGGGGTTTGCTTTTGTTCGGAACAGGGGAGAGCCAATGCTGCCGAAGTTTTTCCCGATCTGAGGGATGTACCTGCGCCAGGACTCGCTCGATGGTGTCGAACGCTTGGGGCGAAGTTGAACCCAGGAGTGAAGAGAGATCGTTTTCCCAGTTGAAAATACCGGTTTCAGGCTCCAGTCGATAAAGTATGCCATTACCCGCCAGTCGGCCAGTGTCCGGATTGAAACGCGTCGTAGAGCGGCTTAACACTCGCACAAAGACGACCAGTAAGGCGGTAGCAGAGAGATAGCTCAGCGCCAGCAGCAGGGATTCGGTGAAGCTAAGGCCGTGGAGAAAGAAGGGCCCCTGATGCTGGTCGGTAAAGTGGATAACAATCGCCCCCAGTGTCAGCAGGCCAATCGAGCCTCCACGATTCCCCCAGACCAGGGAAAGCATTAGCGTTAGCACAATCGGTAAGCAAGAAAGAGCAAAATAGAGCGCGGCGGCTTCGGTTCTGAGCCAGGTCCCGCTGTAGTCGAAAATAAACACCGTTGCGGCACAAATCAGCAGTAACAGCGCCAGACCTGTCAGACGGGAAGACCAGGTAAGAGCGGCCTGGAGGCCACGCTTATTCACGAAGCCCATGACGACGGTCGTTGCGAAGAAAATCCCGGTCACGTCGGCAACGAATCCATTCCAGATGGTCTTTGTTATCGGCTGATCGGTGAAATACGCGTAGCCTCCGCCGACGATTAGCGCATCGAACAGGCTGACAATAAAGGTGGCGCAGATCCACAGCAGGATGACGTGCAGGTCGTCATTGGGCCGAGAGAAACGGCGTACCAGCCAGGCAATAAGCACGTTGGCAGGCATCGCCAGCAGCGAATAACCCAGCGTGGTTAAAAAAAGAGGCAGGCTATGCCAGGCTTCGTCCTGCAGGATGCTTGCTACCGCGAAGATAAGGATAAGAGCAGGGTAGTCACGCCAGCGGGCAGACAATAAAGCCGCTACGGCAACGCCCGATGGGAACCAGACAATCGCTATTGCGGAGTTCGGGTCGTCAAATTTTAGCGAGATAAGCCCGGACAGATAATAGACCAGCCCCCACAAAAGCAGGATAGCGGTTTGCTGCAGCCAGGAAGGGAAATACGTTTTCATTTCTCGTCCATTTTTGATTCAGGAATGCGCGCAGCACTCCGCTGTCGGGCGTTATTTTACGTAAAGGCTAACAACCCTTGGCTGAAAACACAAAATAGGGCCATTTACTAGACTTCAGACTGCATGCCGCGCATCGACTTTCTCTGCTGAGAAAATAGCCCTGACGTTAGCCGCTGAAGGTTGTATTTGCCCTTCATGTTGATGATTGTCTTCTATATCTTGCTCGTGGGTCTGCCCATGCGATCCGGTTTCTGCCACGATGCTTTGCTTATAAAGATCGGGGCGTTCTTCGGCTCCCGGGCATACGCAGTGGGAAGCGGGAGAGGGGATCAAAGCGGTACGCAGAGATTCCCGAAGTTCGCGTTGCACCCATTTCATGGCCTGATTTGGCATCGCTGAGACGGACATTTTCCCCGCCAAAAGACAGGGCTTCACGTTCCAGACCATCAATAAAATATCCTTGCGGGTCCCTGCATCGGTCGAATGATAAATTTTCGCGGATGTCAGGTGCGAGCTGGCCTGATCTTCCCAGCTATAAACCAGCAGGGCAGCAGTATCACTTCGGACATTCAGCGGCTTTACCGTGGGTTTAAAAATGCCGATGACAATCAGTGCGGCCAGCATACTAAGCAGTAAGCCACTGCACAATAACAGCAGGCGTTGGCTGTTTTTATTAAGTAAAAATAAGCGTGTTTTGAACCCGGACATCCCAACCAACTCCAGGGCTGAATCGGTCGTTTCCAACAAGAAAATGCCCCTCATCCAACCCGAATTTAATAAGCGAAACAGCAAAACCTTTATGTAAAAATTAGATTAATTTATTGTGAATAAAATGCTCTGAAAGCAGAGGGTTATTACTATTAATCCTCCACGATCATCCTCCTTAAGAGTAAATAATGGCTCAACGATAAGGAATAAACCCAGAATTATACTGGTTATTTGCCGCTGCCCTTTCCTTTCCTGGAGTTAATGATTTAAATGGTGATGTATTTAAGTGGGATGTTCTGTTGGTTTGCTGTTGATTGGCATAAATTATCTGTTTTTTTCCCTACAGACGCTACGCAGCGATCAAGCGCTCATCCACTGGCGCAGGTTTTCCAGCATCGCCATGCACTTTTGCAGCTGCTCTTCGGCAACAAACTCATCGGGCTTGTGCCCCTGGTCCATGCTACCTGGGCCACAAATCAGCGTGGCAATCCCGGCTTCATCAAAAAGCCCGCCTTCGGTGCCAAATGCCACGGTGCTGAAATCAGCGCTGTCGCACCACTGCGCCAGCCATCGGGCAAATTCTGACTGGGCATCCGTCAGCAGGCCGGGGTAGTGGCTCAAGGGAGTAAACCGGATGGCGCTTGCCGGGGAGATGTTTTGCATGGCGGGCACCAGTTTTTGCTGCGCATAGCCCTGAATGTCGGCGATCGCCGCCGTGACTTCGACGCCCGGCAGGTAGCGGATCTCAAAATCAAACTGGCATTCCTGCGGCACAATGTTCAGCGCGCTGCCGCCGTGAATGGTGCCAACCTGGAGCGTACTGAACGGGGGATCAAAGCGGGCATCCGTCTTTTGGGTCAGCGCCTCACGAACTTCTCCCAGTTTGCCGATAAGCCGGGCGGCATATTCAATGGCGTTCACCCCTTCTGGCGCATAGGCAGAATGGCAGGCTAGGCCGTGCACCTCACAGCGGATGGCAATTTTCCCTTTGTGCCCGTAAACCGGGCGCATTTCGGTTGGCTCTCCAACAATACACAGCGAGGGTTTCTCTTTGGAGGCACGGAGGTGCTCCACCAGGCTGCGCACGCCAAGGCAACCGACCTCTTCGTCGTAGGAGAAGGCGAGGTGCAGCGGTATTTTCAGCGGCTGTGAAAGAAACGCCGGGACGGAGGCCAGCACGCAGGCGATGAAGCCCTTCATGTCCGCTGCCCCGCGCCCATAATAGCGGCCATCCCGGTAAGTCATGTCGAAAGGAGGGACGCTCCACTGTTGCCCGTCCACCGGCACCACGTCGGTATGGCCGGAGAGCATCACACCGCCGCCGCCTGCCGGGCCAAACACCGCATAAAGATTGGCTTTACGCCCGTCCTCACTGTGAAACAGCTCCGCACTGATGCCCCATTCGGCAAGGTAATCGCGAATATCCTCGATCAGCGCCAGGTTCGACTCGCGGCTGGTGGTGTCTCGCGCCAGTAACTTCTGCAATAAAGGAATCAGTTGGCTATTCATCGCCTGGCACACCGTAGCTGGGGGCTTCTCGCGGATCGAGTGCACGGATCAGGTAATCCTGCATTTGTGGTTTATAGGCCAGCCAGAGCGAATGCAGCGCGGCAATCGGGTTATCGTCCGCCCAGTCAACGCGCAGGTCGACTACCGGCCAGGCGACGGTGTCCACTACCTTTAATGCGGCCGAGTGTACCGGCCCGGCTTCACCCCCTTTTTCCAGCGCCGCTTCAAGGGCGGTCATTAGCCTGTCAGCCAACGGGCCGGGGCATTGTTCGAAGCGTTCGATCATGGCGTTAATTACTGACGTATCGGCCAGCATATTGCCCGCCGCCACGCAGTTGTCCCCCTCCACGGCGTGGTAAATGCCCAGTGAATTAATGCCGCTGTGGCAGGCGGTTTTGCCGTTGCTGTCGATGACCGTCACCTGCCGGTAGTCGCCGTGCAGATGTTCACTGGCGACCAGCTTTAGCGCCTCCTGCGGCGTGGCACCTTCGCCCAGCTTCGACAGCACCATCGGGCCCAGCGCGGGCAGGGTAATATTCTGGCTCGACACCGCGCCGACGCCCGGCACCAGCCACGGGCAGCGAGCGGCGACCGCGATGCTGGACGAGCTAATGGCGATGCCAAGCTGGCCGGTGTCCCGGCAGCGTGCGGCGATGGAAAAGGTCATTTTTCCCCCTGAGTATCGCCCGGGATCACCGCGATAACATCGATTTCCATTAGCCACTGCGGCTGGCCGAGGGCGGAAACCACCAGCCCGGTGGAGATCGGGAAGACGCCTCTCAGCCATTTGCCGACTTCCTGATACACCGGCTCGCGGTAGCGCGGGTCGATAATGTAAGTCGTGGTTTTCACTATGTGGGAGAGATCGCTCCCGGCTTCCTCCAGCAGTTGCTTAACGTTTTTCATGGCCTGCTCAGCCTGCGCCTGCGGGTCGCCCAGCCCAATCAAATTCCCTTCAAAATCCGTCCCGACCTGGCCGCGCACATACACGGTGTTACCGGCGCGTACCGCCTGGCAGAGATCGTTGTTCAGCGACTGATTAGGGTAAGTCTCTTTGGTGTTAAACATGCGAATACGGGTATGCGTGGGCATCGGTTAATTCCTTGTTGGCAAAAAGGTTAGCGCTGGGAAGCGTCGAGATAGCGGCTGTACTTGCGCTGGGTTTCAATGTGGTCGGCGACGTATTTCGCGTCATGCCACACGCCCCAGATAAACGTTGAGCCCCGGCGGGAAAGCCACGGCAGGCCGAGAAAATAGACGCCCGGCTCGCTGGAAACGCCGCGCTGGTGGCGTGGTTTGCCCTGAGCATCAAAGGCATCCACGTTGAGCCAGCCGTAGTCCGGGGCGTATCCGGTCGCCCAGATAATCGAGGTGATGCCCGCTTCGGCCAGGTTCAATTCCAGCGTGGGCTGGGTGACGCAAAGCGGATCGGCCGGGAAGACTCGGGCCTGCGGCTCTTCAGGCAGATCGATCCCGTTGCGGGTAATCCACGCATCGGCGGCGTCCAGCAGGGCCAGGTAACTTTCATCCCCCTGGCGGATGTTGTGTGCCAGATTATCTTCAAAAAAGACTTTCCCCTCGGCGAAGCGCTGGGTCAGGCCGACGAGGTGAATGCCCTGGTGTGCGAGTGCCCGGAAATCAACGGTGTGGCCGCCGCGAGCGCCACTCACCGCAATGGTGACGTGTTCTTTGCCAGGCTGATTGGCCGCCGCATCCCACAGCCCAAGCACCCCCAGCCACCAGCAGAAGTCCCGGTTGCGGTAGGCGCGGGGAGGGCGGTCGTGGGCACCCACGGAAAGGTAAACCTGCTTGCCCGCACGCTGTAGCTCATCGGCGATTTGTACCCCGGAAGAGCCAGCCCCCACCACAAGCACCGCGCCAGCCGGTAGCTGAGCCGGGTTTTTGTAGGCGGCGGAATGAATCTGGTGCAGCCCGTCATCTGCCGGAGCAATGGCCGGGATGACCGGGCGCTGGAAAGGCCCGGTGGCGGCCACGATATGCTTTGCTTCGACAATACCGTCGCTGGTTTCCACCGTGAAACCCGACCTGCCGTGATGGCGCGTCACGCTTTTCACTTCCACGCCGGTTTTTACCGGCGCTTCAAATTTCCGGGCGTAGTTTTGGAAGTAGTTCGCCACCTCGTCTTTGGGGATAAAACTGTCCGGGTCGGCGGCGTCAAATTCAAGGCCAGGAAAGCGGTCGTGCCAGGCCGGGCCGTTGGCAACCAGCGAATCCCAGCGGCCGCTGCGCCAGGCTTCGGCGATGCGGTTTTTCTCCAGCACCAGATGGGGAATACCGAGGCGCGTCAGGTGCTCGCTCATGGCGATCCCGGCCTGGCCGGCACCAATCACAAGGGTATCTGTCTGTGTTTTTATTTCGGTCATGTCTGTTTCCTTGATGCTCGGGAAATAAGGTTCAGCGCAGCTTCGCGATGGCACAAGGTTATTAAGCGGCAGACATTCCGTAAAATATTATAAATCTAGGGATAAGGTATAAATAAAGTGGTCTCCAGCTATGGGCTATGAATTTCCTGTATTTTAAGACGGTGAAACACCACTTTTTAATTTTCGACCAGGGTTTTCGGCATCAGCTCAAAGGTGCGGCAGTAATCCATAAATAAGCGCGTCGGCCGGGTCGGCTCGTTATTGCGTAAATAAGCCATCACCAGCGTAGAGGCCGCCATATCATCAATGATTTCCACCTGCTTAACGCGCTGGCCGTCATAGGTTATGTCGGTGCAGGGGCGGGTGACCAGCACCGAAAATCCCATGCCCTGGCCGACCATGCAGCGCACCATTTCAATCGACGGCGAACTGTAGGCCACCTCCGGGTGCAGGCCTTTGTCGGTGAAAATATTCATGAAGTAGCTTTTGCTGGGAATAACGTCCAGCAGGATCATCGGTTCGCGACTGAGTTCTTTGAGCGTGACGGTGGTTTTTTTCGCCAGCGGATGAGCCGCAGGCAGCAGAGCGTAAGGTTTCTGCGGGGCGTTCAGTTTTTCGGTATGCAGCGTGCTCTCTAACTCCAGGTTGTACATAAAGGCGAGGTCGAAGCGCCCGCGGTGCAGCCCGTGGGTCAGTTCATTTTGCTCCCCGTCGTACAGTCGGATGGTTATGTCAGGATAAAGCTTGCGAAACCCGGCGATGAGCCTCGGCAGATAAAGCGGGGCCGCGGACTCGAAGCAGCCGATGGCGATGGTGCCGGAAACCAGGTCGTTATCCGCTTTGGCATTTTGCTCAAACTGGTATGAAAGCCGCAGCAACTCGCGTGCTTTTTCATAAAACCGCAGCCCGCCTGGCGTGAGCGAAACGCCCTGCGCGTGGTGGCGAATAAAAAACTGCTGCTCAAAAGTGTCTTCCAGGTTTTTGATGGCAATGGAAACGGAAGGCTGGGCGATATGCAGCTGCCTTGAGGCTTCAGCGATGCTCTGCGCCTCCACGACGGTGACAAAGTACTTGAGCTGCTTGAGCGTGAAATGTGTCATGGCGCTAACCCCGCTTTTTTATTGTCAATGCAGCCTTGAAGAGAGCTTCAGGCTATTCAGTCAGTTTGCAGCAAGGCTCATGCCAGGTGTAACAGTGGTGGACACAAACGGTAAAATTATGCCCTGAAAAAATATTTTTATTTTTATTGGCCACGAATTATCCCCAAAAAGTGGCAGACGAAAAATGATCCGCACCTTTTTGGTGCGGGTGAATATTTTGAGCCGCTATTATCTGCCTGAAATATGTCTTTATTGGCTTTTCTTCGGCGAATTAATATCTTGCGCTGCGCTGGTGCAAAAAAATAACCATTGCATTAAAACAATTTTTTATAGAGGTAAGGCATATTTTTCGTCCTTTATCCCGACGCGCTTCTGCTGCAGCATGACCCCATCGCAAACGCTCATCGAGTGATTATCGTCCTGGCGAATATATTGCAAGGCATTCCCCGGCGCGAAAATCATCCGTTGTTTCAGGTGCCGCCGTTGGGGCATCCATAAAAATGATTAACCACCTGCACTGGAGTCATCGCATGTTTACATCCTCACACAGCAAGGCGTTATTTTCCTGCATGGCGGCGGCGCTGCCTTTACTGCTCAGCGGCGGGGCTCAGGCGGCCGTGATGACCCCCGGTCAGCTTACGGTGGGGAGCGATATTACCTTCCCGCCTTACGAATACCTCGACGGCAAAACCCCGGCGGGTTTCGATATTGAATTTATCAACGGCGTGGTCGAAGCGATGAAGCTGCAGCCCAATTACGTGGATACCCGCTTCACCAGCCTGATCCCCGGCCTGCAGGCGAAACGCTTCGAGCTGATTGCTTCCGCGCTGTTTATCACCCCGGAGCGCCAGAAGGTGATCGACATGGTGCCTTACCTGAAAACCGGCGAGTCGCTGCTGACGCTGAGCAATGCCAGCTTCAAGCCAACCAAGCCGGAAGAGCTTTGCGGGCATAAAGTCGGGTCGATGCAGGGCACTTACTGGCTGGAAAAACTGCACACGCTGTCGGCGGATTACTGCGTGAAGCAGGGGCTGAAGCCGATTACGGTTAGCGAATTCTCAACCGACCCGCAGACAACCCAGGCGCTGCTTTCCCACGCGGTTGAAGTGCAGATGACCGATGCCGCCGTGGCAAGTCAGGTGGTGGACAAAATGAAAGGGCGACTGGCGGTGACCTCGACCGACCTGCTGTACCCGGTGCTGGTGGGGCTTGGGGTGAGTAAAACCAACCCGGAGCTGAAAAAAGCGCTGAACGAAGGCATTGCGGCCTTTAAAGCGAGCGGCAAGTACTCGGCATTAGTGAAAAAGTATCACCTGGCGGAGCCGTCCGAAGCCGAAATTCAGGCCAGCAGTTTGTAATCATTACCGCCGGGGAGTACAGATATGTCGTTTGACTGGAACTATTTATTCAGCCTGTTTAGCAATGCCGATTTTTGGCAGGCAACCTGGACCGTGATTAAGCTGAGCCTGCTGAGCTGGGTAATCAGCATTGGCTTTGGCTTTCTTCTGGCGCTGGGCAAACAGGCGGCGTCTCCTTGGCTCTCTTTACCGGCGCGGGCCTATATCTGGCTGTTCCGCAGCCTGCCGCTGCTGGTGCTGCTGATTTTTGTCTATAACCTGCCTCAGGCGCTGCCCGGCAGCTCGGCCTTGTTAAGCGACCCGTTCTGGGCCGGGCTTATCGCGCTGGTGCTGAGTGAAACGGCCTATATTGCCGAGATTCACCGTGGTGGCCTGCTGGCTATCCCTCGCGGGCAGCGTGAGGCCGCCCATGCCCTGGGGCTGCGCTACGCCGGCATTCAGTGGCTGGTCATTGTGCCGCAGGCGCTGCGGGTGGCGTTGCCGTCGCTGGCGAACGAATACATCTCCATTGTGAAACTTAGCTCGCTGGTTTCGGTGATTTCACTGACCGAGATCCTGATGGTTGGGCAGCGGCTTTACTCGCAAAACTTCCTGGTGATGGAGACCATGGCGGCGGTGGCTTTCTATTATGTGTTTATCGTGACCGTTTTTGATTTCCTGCTAAAGCTGCTGGAAAAACGGCTGGATGTCACCCAGCGCAAAACCGCACGCCTGCCGGAAGCCGAACTGGAAACGATGGCGGCACAGGAAAGCGGGCTGGTTGCTCGCCCGGCTCTGGCAGTGAATGTTCCCGCGCTGCAGGCCCGCAAGCTGCACAAGGCCTACAACAACGTGGAGGTGCTTGGCGCGGTGAACCTGGACATCAAGCCCGGTGAAGTGGTGTCCGTCATTGGTCCGTCAGGTTCCGGCAAAACCACGCTGATTCGTCTGCTGAACGGCCTCGAGCAGTTGGATAACGGCGAGATCCTGATCAACGGCCAGCCGTTTATTCGCCTGGAAAAACACGGGGCCCAGAAGCCGCAGTATTTGGAAAACGCCGCGCACCGGCTGAACATCGGCATGGTGTTTCAGGGCTTTAACCTGTTCCCGCACTTAACGGTGATGAAAAACCTGATGCTGGCCCCGCACTACCATCGCCTGGCGACGGATGCAGAGCTGAAGCGCGATGCCTGCGTGTTGCTGCGCAAAGTCGGCATGCTCGAGCACGCCCACAAATACCCACACCAGCTTTCCGGCGGGCAGCAACAAAGGGTGGCGATTGCCCGGGCTTTAATGATGCGTCCGCAAATTATGCTGTTCGATGAGCCTACCTCGGCGTTGGATCCTGAAAAGGTGAATGAGGTGCTGCAGGTGATTGAGAACCTGGCGGAGGAGGGCATCACGATGGTGATTGTCACCCACGAGATGAACTTCGCGTTCAGCGTGTCGGACAGAATTGTGTTTATGGAAAAAGGGCGAGTCGTTTGCGATGACTCTCCTCAGGCGCTGCGCAGCGGAGAGAACCCACGTATTACCGAATTCCTGAAAGACGTAAACCTGGCCCCTGTTACGGCCTAAAAAAACGGGCTGCGGTAACATTATCCTGCCGCAGCCCGGGTGGATTAAATCTCTATTACCTTCACGCCGGAACTGCGCGCCATTCGTACGCACTCCGCCGTATCTTCTCCCCCAGGAAAGGCCAGCAGCACGTCGGGGCGGCTGTCCTCCAGCATAAACAGATTGCGGCGGGTTTCCGCGTATTTGCCGTGCAGCGCCCAGTTGGCCGGGTAGCGAATGACGTGCACGTCGGTGCCGCGTGCCCAGGTTTCAATGGCGCCGCCGAGCGACTGATGTCCCCCGTGGATCAGCACATTCATTGTCTGCGTGCTGGCATATAAATCCAGCACGCGGGTGAGGGTATGGGTGTCGGCATAAAACCGACCTGCGCAAATTAAAACTCTCACTTTTCTGTACCTTAACGTTGCTTTCCTTGAAAAGATGCTTCGTCCACCTTGCGGCGGTTATTGTTTTTTAAGCGTCCGGCGGCGTTTCGATAAAGCGCAGCGACTTATCGCCCAGACGGTCAATCACCGGGTAGGCCACGGCCGCGATGTGGTGATGTACGCGGCGGTAGTCCCGCAGCACTCGCTGGAAAATGTCGCCGGATTCCGCCCAGGCATTTTTGTCCTCTCGCAGTTTTTTGAAGTGCTCGCGGCTGGCGGAAGCCTCGAGCTGACGAATGGTTTCCTTGCGCTGCACCAGCTGATGGGCAGCGGATAAATCTTCACGCATAAACGCGGCGATGCCGAGGCGCAGGCTGGTGAGGATCTCCGCGTGCAGCAGGCGAATATTGTGTAATTCAAAGTCGCTGAACAGTTCGCCACGGCGAGCGCGGCGCGTAGCTAACTGGGTCAGGTTGCTGGAAAGAATGTCCCCAGCATGCTCGAAGTTGATGATGAACATCAGGATCTCCTGGGCGCGATCGGCATCCGCGTCATTCAGCCCGTCATGGCTGATATCGGCCAGGTAAGCACGCACCGCCGCGCTGAGCAGATCCACCGACTGATCAAGTTGGCGAATCTCATCGGCAGCCTGCTTTTCCTGGGTGACAAACAACACCAGCAGGCGGTCCAGCATGATGGTCAGCATGTCGGCTGCGCGCAGCGATTCACGGACTGAATTAGACAGGCCGATGTAAGCCACTTCGAGGCCGGCATCGTCCAGATACATCGGCATCCCAGGGTCGCCCACGCGCTCTTCTTCCGGGAACAAACGCTCCAGGAAACGAGCCATCGGCGCGGTCAGACCGATAAACAACAGTGCGAGCACGGCGCTAAAGGCCGTGTGGAACCACACCACCAGCTGCGGCGTGCTCAGCCCGGACTTCTGCGCAAGATCCGTCAGCAGCGGAAGCATTAAGAGCGCCAGCGCGCAGCCGACCAGGCGAACAACCAGGTTGCCAACCGGCAGGCGACGAGCCACGGCGGAGCCCGCGTTCAGTACCGGCGGCAACGCCCCACCAATATTGGCTCCCATCACCAGAATCAGCGCTGTTTCTGGCCCCATCGCGCCGGTGGCCGCGAGGGAAGCGATCAGCAAAATGATCGCCACGCTGGAGTGGCACAGCAGCGTCAGGATCGCGGCCACCAGCAGGGCGATTAAGATATCGCCCTGCAGCCCCTGCATCACGGCGTGAAACACCGGCGTGACTTCGATTTCCGCCAGCGTGCCGCTCAGTAAATGCAGGGCAAGTAGCATCAGGCCGAGGCCAATCAGGGCGCAGCCCACGCTCTCAAAGTTGGAATGGTCGCGCAGCTTGAAGACCACAAACCCGGCCAGCAGAAGCAGCGGGATGGCCATTTCCATGTCGAAGCTCATCAGCTGCACCACCAGCGTGGAGCCGATATTAGCGCCGAGCATCACCGCCAGGGCTGGGGCAAGGCTCAGCGTCCCTGCGGCGGTGAACGACGTCGCCATCATGCTTACCGCGGTGCTGCTTTGCAGAACGCCGGTAATGCCGATCCCGGCGAGCAGGGCCGTCCAGCGGCTGGTGAGGTGGCGTCCCATCCAGTTGCGCAGCGGCGTGCCGAAGCCGCGCTGCAGCGCAGTTGAAATCATATGGCTGCCCCAGAGCAGCAAAGCGATGGCGCCAGCCAGGTTAATTAACAGAGTAGTTCCGGACATAATCAATTCCCCCTCTTCAGGGCGGGTGGTGTAACAAAACGCAGTAACCTGATCGAAAAACGATGTATGGCGCTGGCGAGGTTTAGTAACGCTTTCGCGTGTCGATAGTTGATTTTCCCTCCGGCGAACCAGGCCAGGGCGTGGACGCGAAGGGTGCGGGTTATTTTCATTAAAAATAAGACAACCAGTGCGATGGTCTTATTTTTAATCAGGAAAATAATGGAATGTTGCTTTTCCATAATGCTTTCCAGCTTGTGTTACTTGCCTGAAAGGTGCCGCCGAAGCGGCACTTTTTTACCTTACTTAACGCAGCGTTAGTGCCACTGCTTGAAGCGACGCATGTAGAACGTTTTCATGCCCTGAGCCACGCAGCAGTAGGCGAGCAGGGTAGCCACCAGCCACGGGAAGTACTGCCACGGCAGCGCCTGCAGCCCAACCAACGGCCCGAGCGGAGAGAACGGTACGTAAATCCCAATCGCCATAATCAGCCCGGTCATCATGAGTACCGGCCAGGCGGCAGTGCTCTGAATGAACGGAATTTTCTGGGTACGCAGCATGTGCACCACCAGCGTCTGCGACAGCAGGCCTTCAACGAACCAGCCGGACTGGAACAGGGTCTGCATGTGCTCGCTGTTGGCGCTGAACACAAACCACATCAGCGCGAAGGTGGTCATGTCAAAAATGGACGACGTCGGGCCAATCCAGACCATGAAGCGGCCAATGTTTTTGGCATCCCACTTGCGCGGCTTGCTCAGGAACTCTTTGTCCGTTTTGTCCCACGGCAGCGCGAGCTGGGAAATGTCGTACATCAGGTTTTGCAGCAGCAGCTGGATCGCAAGCATCGGCAGGAACGGGATGAATGCGCTGGCGACCAGCACCGAGAACACGTTGCCGAAGTTGGAGCTGGCGGTCATGTTCAGGTACTTCATGATGTTGCCAAAAGTCTCGCGGCCTTTGATCACGCCTTCTTCCAGCACCATCAGGCTCTTTTCCAGCAGGATGATGTCGGCGGATTCCTTGGCAATATCGGTGCCGCTGTCGACCGAGATACCGACGTCGGCATCGCGCAGGGCTGGGGCGTCGTTAATCCCGTCGCCCAGGAAGCCCACGGTATGGCCGTTGGCCTGCAGCGCCTTCAGCACGCGAGACTTCTGCAGCGGCGTCAGCTTGGCAAACACGGTGCGCTCTTCCACCAGCTGCTGGAGGGAGGCGTCGCTCAGTTGCTCAATCTGCGGGCCGAGTACCGGCTCACCCGGCTCCAGCCCGACCTGGCGGCAGATGCGGGTGGTGACGATGGCGTTATCGCCGGTCAGCACTTTTACCGCTACGCCAATGTCCATCAGAGCAGCAATTGCCGGGCCTGCACTCTCTTTCGGTGGATCGAGGAAGGTGAGGAAACCGCGGATAATCAGGTCATGCTCATCGTCGGTGCCGTACTGTTTTTTCGCCTCGGCTTTAGGAATATCGCGAGTGGCCACCACCAGGACGCGGAAACCGTCTTTGTTGTAGTCATTGGTCATTGCCAGCATGGCGTCACGGCGCTGATTATCCAGCGCGACTACCTTGCCGTTCTCTTCCATGTGGGTGGCAATGCTCAGCATCTCTTCCACGGCGCCTTTGCACACCAGCAGGTGATTGCTCTGGCTGTCCTTCACCACAATCGACAGGCGGCGGCGGACGAAATCAAACGGCATCTCGTCGACTTTGCTGTAGCCCTGCGGTTTGACGAAGTTTGGCTCATTGTCAGAGAAGTAAATGACTGCCTGATCCATCAGGTTTTTGATGCCGCTTTGGTGGTAGCTGTTCAGCCAGGCCAGCCCCAGCACGGACTCGTTTTTCTGGCCGTTGGTGCCCACGTGATGCTCGAGGATGATCTTATCCTGCGTCAGCGTCCCGGTTTTGTCGGTGCACAGCACGTCCATTGCGCCCAGGTTCTGGATAGCGTTCAGGCGCTTAACCACCACTTTACGCTTCGCCATAGCCACCGCGCCTTTGGCGAGGTTGGCGCTGACGATCATCGGCAGCATTTCAGGCGTTAACCCTACGGCTACCGCCAGAGCAAACAGCAGGGCATCCCACCATTCGCCTTTCAGCAGGCCGTTAATCAGAAACACCACAGGCACCATCACCAGCATAAAGCGGATCAGCAGCCAGCTGACGCTGTTCACGCCGCGGTCGAAGGCCGTTTGTGCGCGGCTGCCGACAATCGCTTTAGCCAGCGAGCCAAAGTAAGTCCGTGGCCCGGTTGCTACCACCACCGCCTGCGCGGTACCGCTGACCACGTTGGTGCCCATAAAGCAGATGTTCGGGATATCCAGCAGGTTTTCGCTGTCGATCGCCTTATCGTGCGCGGACTTTTGCGCCACGTCGCCCAGGGTGTCGTATTTCTCAATCGGCAGCGCTTCACCGGTCAGCACGGCCTGGCTGATAAACAGATCCCGGGACTCAATGAGGCGCACGTCTGCCGGGATCATGTCCCCCGCATAGAGCTGCACGATGTCGCCCACGACCAGTTCGCGCATCGGGATTTCACGCGGGGTTCCTTTTTGCCCTGCGTGTTCACGACGCACAACCGTGGCGGTGGTGCGAACCATCGCTTTCAGCGCCTCGGCAGACTTCGCCGAGCGGTGTTCCTGCCAGAAACGCACCAGGCCGCTGAGCGCCACCATGGTGCCGATGATAGTCACCGTCGTCAGGTCGCCGTCTTCGCCGTGGCTGGTGGGCAGCCAGTAATCGGTAAAGAAGCTGATCCCGGCGAGAATGCCGAGCACGTAGATAAATGGGTTATTAAATGCCATCAGCAGCTGAACCAGCGCGTGAGGCGGCTTGTCATGGGCAACTTCGTTCAGGCCATCCCGCTCCAGCCGGGCGCTGGCGTGGGCTTCCTGCAGACCTTCCCGGGTGGTGTTCAGGTTGACCAGGGTTTCTGCGATGCCGTTTTTGGCTTCCTGGGCGGCACGCATAGACAGCGTGCTTTTTTTATTACGGTTCTTGGTTTGTACAGTCATGGTGGTGCTCCTGTCGCCGGACGGCAGCAGACTCTTTAAGGTAAACGCCAGATTAAGGGCGACCGAAAATAGCCCGATGTCGCATGAGCGATCGGTTTTAAATTAATTTCGCACAGGGTTTCTCACTATTTATTTATTAAAAATAAACAGGTAAGAAATTTATATTTTCTTTTCTCGGGACGTGTTTATTCCTGCTGAGAAATATGCCAGAAGGCATCAGCGAATAAACAGGTACCAGCAGTGACGTAACTCAGCGAGGCGCACGGAAGCGGGCTGCGGCATAGCG
The DNA here is from genome assembly GCF_050847315.1 of Enterobacter sp. TMH.L2. Classification (NCBI taxonomy): domain Bacteria; kingdom Pseudomonadati; phylum Pseudomonadota; class Gammaproteobacteria; order Enterobacterales; family Enterobacteriaceae; genus Enterobacter; species Enterobacter sp. TMH.L2. The sequence continues at coordinate 1,744,451 of NZ_CP193791.1, forward strand.
CGCAGACGAACCTACGGCGTAACGGCTGAATCAGGCTACGAAGGGTCGACTTTGAGGGTCTTCGCCATCAGAGAAGCTGCAACGACGCTCCAGCTGGCCGGTGACAGGACTGACACGCCAGTTAGTGATGCGTTGATTCAACTCACTGATTTTCGAAGAGAAAATTGAGTTTGACTGTTTTTTGCGTGCGGACAACACCCGATCGCGGGGCGGCCGGACACGCAGCGTTGATGTCACTGTTTTGACACCAGGAAAAAGGGTAGATTTGAAGTTCATAACACACCTCGGGACCGTGAAAACCCTGGTCGAGGTGGGACAACACGAGAGCATCAGGCTCCGGCGAGACACACCAAAACGAAGAAGTGATCACAATCGATTTCATGTTTACTTTCCCGAACCGCCATTAAGGCCATGTTCGGGCAGCTACTAAATTCAGTATCCATTAGTCTCTTATGTCAGGTTAGGAAAGGCCGCAACTTCGGCCCGTGAAATCTACCCATGGGCAGTACTATTGTCAACCCGCCAGTGGAAATTAAATGTGTTCGTTTATATTTCAGTGAGGGAATATTGAGGGAAGAGAATAAAGGATATTTTTTATCTCACTCCCTGAGTTGTGTTTTTTTCTAACTTGTAAACGGCCTGGGGGATCGCCGTCATTCCCCCGAAACCCGGTGTTCTCGTTACTGACCCTCACCCTAACCCTCTCCCTGGAAGGGAGAGGGAACAAATCGAGCACTCCAGAAAGGGAGAGGGAACAGATTACGTATTGTTCTGACCTGCAGTTTTCTCCCTCGCCCCTTTGGGGAGAGGGCCGGGGTGAGGGGAGGATTTGTGCCCGATTCTTGTTTAGACGAGAGATATCGTCACCATTAATATTTTCCTTAAACTAAATCAAAACTTGCGGGCAAAGCCGGTTTTTGCCCCTCGCGCTTTGATTTGAAACAAAATTTAACGCTTATAGCGGTTCATCTGCTGCGTTAGTGTGATAAAAATCACATTAAGACGGCAGTGGAACTGCGGTCGACAACCCGTTTTTGTTTCAGTTGAAAGTTAGGTCGAACGTTATGGATGCGAAACCAACTCGCAGCCCCGGCGGCAAAATTGCGCTGTGGCTGTTCTATGCTTTTTGTTTGTACATCGTTTGGGCGATGGTGCGTTATTTTTGGGTCGTCAGTGGGGTAACCAGCGGCGATTTAGGCACCTTTAGCGGTAAACTCCTCGGGGCGCTGATGGGGTTGCTGGTGCTCGGGTCCGTTGCGGCGGTGCTGGGCTGGATAGCATGGTACACAAGGCCGCGTGCTTATCCCGTTCGCGCCAGAGAAAACCGGCTGCGTTGAAACCAGATTGCCCGATGAGCCACCTGCTTTTGCGTGGCTCTGGCTGTATACCTTCCCGCTGTAAAACTTCCGCTGAAGCCAGCCTATTTATTTCATGCTCTTTCCCGGCATCATTTAATTTTTCTCTGCGCTGCAATACTATTTATTCCTCATTAAAAAGAAGGTTTATCGTATTTATATAACTGTGCGTAAAGTCACGTTTGTTATTTTTCGAACTGTCTACACTGCGGGGAGATTTATGGGGAAAACTATGCACATTTATATTGTTCGAATCATAACGTTTGTTCGCACTATGTTGCCGATGTTCGGCAGCAGGGCGCGCGTTTGGTTGAATAATAGCTGCTGGTTTAATAGCGTGAGCGAACTGGAAAAAGACGACGTCGTTTATTCTGATTCGCTGGATAATGTTTGTGCCGTAAATTGGTCCCGGCTCTGGTGCAGCGCCGGCGTTCTATATCATTCACTTCGCTATTCGCATTCTCCGTCCTTAAAAAAGGAACATACCGCTCTGCGTCCGCGCCGCCTGGCCGTTCGCAAACGCTATGAACTTTCGTTCCTGTGCCGTATTTCCAGCCTGCATCAGCTGATGATGTGTCTTCACGCCGGCGGTGATGCCGGAGACGCCGCGATGCTGGCCCATGTTCGCCCCCAAAGCACAATGCGCTTTTCAGCCATTGTGCTTTTTTTATTGCCTTTCTTCAGCCAGATAAGGAGTTGTTATGTATATCGTTTGTGTTGCAGCTTGCCCTACGGGCATCGCCCATACCTACATGGCTGCGGAGGCCCTGGCCCTGGTGGGTCAGCAGCGTGGGCATGAAGTGAAAGTCGAAACCCAGGGCAGCATGGGCGTTGAAAACGAAATTACCGCCGACGATCTTGCCCGGGCCAATGCGGTGATTCTCGCGGCGGATGTGGCGATTACCGGCAAAGAACGTTTTGACGGCATGATGAAACTGGAGTGCAGCGTGGCCGATCCTATCAAGTTTGGCGAGGCCGTGTTTGAGGCGATAGAGGCGGAGATAGCACATGGCTAAATTCAGGGCTGAGGCGGGGATGTCGACCGGCAAAGAGGTCAAAAATGCCATCATGACCGGGGTGTCATGGATGCTGCCGTTTGTCATTGCCGGGGCGGTGATCATGGGCATCGCGCGCATCGGTGCTTCGCTCTACGGCATCGAAAATATCTGGGATGCCAGCCACGCTCAGGCGGCGAGCATCATTGTGCAGATGCTGCATAAATTCGACGGATTTGGTGGCCTGGCGCTGTCGCTGATGCTGCCGGTGGTCGCCGGGTATATCAGCTTTGCCATCGCCAATAAGCCGGGGCTGGCGCCGGGGATGGTGGGCGGCTTACTGGCCAGCAGCCTCGGAACCGGGTTTCTTGGGGCGCTCGCCGCCGGTTTTGTTGCGGGATACATCGTGCGGGCGCTGGCAACCTGGGTCAAACTGCCTGCTGCGCTGGCCTCGGCTGGCCCTATTTTTATCCTGCCCGTAGGCGGCACGCTGCTGACCTGCATGGTGATGGCTTTTATTATCGGTGGCCCGCTGGCGGCGCTGAATCACGGGATGGAAACCTGGCTGCTGGCGATGTCCGGGACGAACAAAATCATTCTGGCAGCCGTCGTGGGCGGGATGGTGGGTTTTGACCTGGGCGGCCCGGTGAACAAGGCGGCGGTAATCACCGCCATGGCGCTGCTGGCTTCCGGGATTTACGACCCCAACACCGCCGCGCAGGTGGCGATTATCGTCCCGCCGATTGGCCTCGGGGTTGCAACGCTCATCTGGGCTAAGCGCTTCCCGGCTTCGCTGCGCGAGGCGGGCAAGGCTTCGATGCTGATGGGCCTGATTGGCGTATCTGAAGGGGCGATTCCTTTCGCGCTGGCAAACCCCAAAATTATCGTCATCAATGTGGTTGGCTCAGCCACCGGGGCCGCGCTGGCCGTCGGACTGGGTGCGGTAAACCATGCGCCGATTTCGGGTTTTTACGGCTGGCTGGCGGTAGATAAATGGCCCATTTATGTGCTGTCTATTGCTGTCGGCGCGGGGATTATTGCCGTGGGATCGTTATTAGTGTTTCGGGCTGAAACTGTCGTTGAAAATAAACCTTCGGCTGCCGTGCCTAAATTTAAAGTAGGGCGCTAGCCGCCCGGTTCATTTATTTCAGGCCGTATGGGCTGCGTTTTTACGGTATTTCATGCCGGGGATAACTCCGCCTTAAATGTGCCTCATCAGCCGCTAATAAGGTGAAATTATGAAGACTGTGCATTTAATTCAGCACACGCACTGGGACAGAGAGTGGTATTTCACCGAGAACGACTCAAAAATCGTGCTCTATTATTTTATGCTGGATTTAATCACCCGGCTGGAACAAGACGAAGCGCTGGGGCCGTTTATTCTGGATGGCCAAACGGTGATGCTGGAGGATTTTTTACAGGTGGCGCCAGAGCACCTGGCTCGTCTGCAAAAATTGATTGCCGACGGGCGGGTACTGATTGGCCCGTGGTATACCCAAAGTGATTTCCTGGTGGTGGGTGCGGAGTCGATAACCCGCAATTTGCTGCTTGGGCTGGCGGACTGTAAAGCCTGGGGGAGCTACATGCCGGTGGGCTATGTGCCAGACTCTTTCGGGCAAAGCGCGCAGTTGCCGATGTTTCTAAGCGAGTTCGCCATTGACAGCGCAGTGCTCTGGCGCGGGTGGTGCGAGCATGATGTGCCGACCAGCGAATTTTGCTGGCAGGCACAGGGCGGGCAGCAGGTGCTCACCGCCGTGCTTCCCTGGGGTTACGGCTGCGCGAAGTGGCTGCCTACGGCATCGCAGGAACTGGCTGAACAATTACCGCCGATCCTGGAAAAACAGGGGCGTTTTTCCGCCACGAATCACCTCCTGCTCCCCAACGGCAACGATCAGTCGCCGTTCGAATATGCGGTGCCAGGGGCGCTGGAAAAACTGAATGCCAGCCAGAGCGAATACCAGTTCAGGCGCAGTAGCTTCAGCGATTTCTTCGCCGCTCTGCGGGACGACGAGCACACCCTGCCTGTTTTGCGCGGCGAGCTTCTCAGCCCCAAATACATGCGTATTCATCGCGGTATTTTCTCTACCCGAATGGATATCAAGCAGCTTAATGCCTCGCTGGAACAGTTTGTCAGCCAGACGCTGGAGCCCTTGCTGGCGCTCAACTGGCGGCTCGGGCTGCCTTATCCGCAGCAGGCGGTGGAGCACATCTGGCGGGAAGCGATGCAATCTCACGCCCACGACAGCATCGGCGGCTGTAATTCAGACCGCGTTAACCAGATGGTTAAGGGGCGTTTGCAGTCCGGCAAAGAGAGTGCCGGGCAGCTGTTTGAGCTGAACATGAAAATGCTTGCGGAAGGGATTACCGCGAGCCAGCAGGGTAAAAAAATCGTGGTCTTTAACCCGCTACCCGCGCGGCGCGATACGCAGCTGAGCCTCACGCTTTATACCCCGGAAGAGGACTTCCGCATCGTGGATAGCGAGGGCGATCCGTGCCGCTGGCAACTGCTGCACGAAGAGCTTCAGGACATGTCGCAGGTGGTGCAGGAGCTTTCCAACAGCACCACAACCACCTGGTATCGTAAATGCCATATTTTGCTGGAGGCGAAGGCGCTGCCGGCCTGTGGCTACACGACCTTTTACCTGCAGGAAGGGGAAGCCGCCGGGTTTGATAAACCGGCCGGGGAGATTGACTGCCTGGAAAACGCCTGGCTGCGGCTGGAGCATAAAGCCGGAGAGCTTACGCTGACCGATAAACGCACGGGCGAAGTCTACCCGCACATCCTTCGGCTGGTCGATGGCGAAGACGCGGGGGACAACTATAACTATTCGCCGCCGACGGTTGACTGGAAGATTAACAGCGAAGGCTGCCTGCAGCAGGCCAAGCTGACGCGCGGCGTGCTCAAAGACACCCTGCAGCTAACGCTGCACATTCCTGCCCCGGCTGATGCCGATGGACGCGAGGCCAGGCGGTTTGATGCCCGGCTGGACGTGGTAATGACCATCTCCCTGCCGCATGAAAGCGCCTGGCTGGATGTTGTCGTTGACGTTAACAACACGCTGCGTGACCACCGTTTGCAGATTGAACTGCCCACCGGTTTATATCAGTCGACCCATTTTGCCGATCAGCCTTTTGGCCTGATAGAACGTGACAATATCCCTCGTAAGCTCGAGATCTGGCAGCAGGAAAACTGGACGGAAGCGCCTGCCTCACTGTGGCCGATGCAGAGCCTGGTGATGATGTACCACGCGCGGCGCGGCCTCGGCGTGGTGACCGCCGGGCTGCGGGAGTACGAAATTCCTGTCGGGCAGCCTGATACGCTGGCGATTACCTTGTTCCGCAGCATGGGCTGGCTCGGACGGCCCTCGCTGGAATGGCGGCCTGGACGGGCATCTGGCATGGTGCTGCCTGCTCCTGACTCGCAAATACCCGGTCATCACTCGTTTCACCTGGCCGTCATGCCGATGGATAACGGGCAAAGCCCGGCGTTCTGGCAGGCCGTCGAGCAGTGGCGTACCCCGGCTTCGGGCTACCTGGATTCTGGCTGGTCGCGTTTTCGCACCAACCCCCACGGGAAATCCTTCCCGCCGCACTTCAGCGTCTTGAGCTGGGAAAGCCCCCTGCATTTCAGCACCCTGAAAAAAGCGCAAAACGAAGAGGCGTTAGTGCTCAGGGGCTGGAACCCAGGCCTGACGCCGCTCAAAAACGTTCCTCCGACAGCAAACGGCACGCTGGAGCAGGTCACGCTAGCGGAAATTCCGGCCACGCCAACAGGCGCTGTCGAAGCAAGTACGCCGGTTTCCTGGCTCATTCGCTCATTTGAATAAGGCGCAATCCCTATGCAGACATTGTTATTTCGTTGCCCGCTGGTGAATGGACTTCACGCCAGGCCCGCAAGCGCGCTTGAGCGGCAGGCTTCACGCTTTGTTTCCTCGGTGACGCTAGTGAACCAGACTAAGTCACGCCAGGGTGATGCCAAGAGCGTCCTGGCGCTGGTGGGGGCGGATGTTGCCGCTGGCGATGAATGCCAGCTGCTGATTGAAGGCCCGGACGAGCAGGCGGCCTGGCAGGCGCTCGGCCATTTTATTGGGCATGAGTTCGCGCAGTGTGATTCGCCGCTGGCCGCTGCCGTTGAAGAAGAGCAACCGCTGCCGGTGTTCCTTTCCCGAAGTGCATCCCCTGTTTGGCAAGGGAAGGGCGTTAGTCCGGGGGCGGCGCTGGCAAAGGCCGTTTTTGTTGAGCAGATCGATCTCCACGCGCTGGCGCTGCGGCACGATGAAGAACCTTTTCCTCTGCAGCAACAGCGACTGATTGTCGCCCTGCAGGCTGCGCGGATGCGTTTACGGGACGATATCAGCCAGCAAGCGGATGAAGCGGCGCAGATTCTGGATGCGCAAAGTCAGCTGCTGGAGGATGAAACCGTTGAAGAGTGCCTGCTGGACGAGCATGACGCCCGCAATACGCTGGCCGCGTTGGCAAAAGCGCTGGACGTACTGCGGGAGCCTTTCCGGCAAAGCGACAGCGAATATCTCCGCCAGCGGGAGTTGGATGTTTTTGACCTGGGGCTGAGGATTGCGGCCGAACTGACCGGCAATCCGTGGCTGGGGCTGCCGCAACTGGATGAAGACGGGCTGGTGATTGGTGATGGCGTGCTGACGCCGGGCCAGTTGCTCATGCTGCAAGGGCCATTTCTGCGGGGGATTGTGATGCCGACAGGCGGCGAAACGTCCCATACCGCAATACTCGCCCGAGCGTTTGCGACGCCGCTATTGTGCCTGGCCTCGACGAAGCCGCTCTTTGCCGCAGGAGCAGGGGCATACTTGCTGGGCGCCGGACACGGGTTTGTGCTGGCGGCACCCGATGACGTGGCGCAGCGCTGGTACGCGCTGGAATGCAAAAAGTATGCTGCTGAACCCGTAAGCGAGGAAGCGGGCATGTTCAGCCCGGCGCTGGTGTTTCTGGATGAAAAGCTTCATGACAAGCATGAGGTGATTAAACGGCTGACGGATAACCTTGACGTTCAGGGACGGGCGCTTTCTGCGACGCTCGCCGAGCAGGCCATCTGGCAGCGTGAAGCGGTCTTTACCACCGCGCTGGGCTTTTCCATCGCCATTCCGCACTGTAAGTCTGCCGCGATCTCCCGCAGCAGTATTTCCGTCCTGCGGCTGGCAGATCCGCTGGACTGGGGAGACGGCGTGGCGGTGCGGCTGGTGATTATGCTGACGCTCAGCGAGCAGGAGCAGGCGCAGCATATGCGGATATTCTCAGTTTTAGCCCGACGGCTGATGCATGAATCCTTCCGAGAGAGGCTGCTGGCCGCGGCAACGACGCAGGCCGTGGTGGATGTGTTCCGCGAGGAAGTCATAATCTTGTCATAAATCTGGTTATACTCAGACTGGCGCTTTTCACGAGAAGGGGAGTACGTGTATGCCGATTGCCCGCTGGCAGCAGCAGTTTGAGAACTATTTGATTGAGAACTGGGCGCAGGATGACAAAGCCCATGACGTGGCGCATTTTCGGCGCGTATGGAAAACCGCCCAGCATATTATGGAAGGGACGGAGGCGGACAGGCTGGTGGTGCTGACCGCCTGCTACTTCCACGACATTGTTAACCTGCCCAAGAACCACCCGGAGCGGCATCTGGCCTCAACGCAGGCGGCGCAGGAGACGCTGCGTATTCTGGAAACGCACTTCCCGGACTTCCCCCGCGAGCTGTATGACGATGTAGCCCATGCGGTGCGGGCCCACAGTTTCAGCGCGGCTATTGCGCCGCAGACGCTGGAAGCGAAAGTAGTGCAGGATGCGGACAGGCTGGAATCGTTGGGCGCGATAGGCCTGGCGCGGGTGTTTTATGTTTCCGGCGCGCTGGGGCGTTCGCTGTTTGACAGCGACGATCCGCTGGCCGATCGCCGTGAACTGGACGATACGCAGTATTCGGTGGACCATTTCCAGAAAAAGCTTCTGCGCCTGCCGGAGTCAATGCAAACCGAAGCCGGGCGCGCACTGGCGCGGCACAATGCGGATTTCCTCGTCGGCTATATGGCAAAGCTGTGCGCCGAGTTGAAAGGCGACTACCTGCAGGTGGACGAGCAGGTCCTGCAGCGTTTTAAATCACAGGCTTAATCCTTCCGGCCCGCAGTCCATTCTGCGGGCTGTTTTCATTTTTTCTGGGTCAAATCGGTGATACAGTTTCACTCCCTTTTCCCATTTTTGGTTCACGATGAACGATCTTGACGCGATAGCAGAACACCTCTCCCTTCAGGCACAGCGCCACAAACAAACTCAACAAGAAGAAGACAATGCGCTGGTCAGCCGTTTACTTGAAATCTACGATCAAAAAACCGTTGCGCTCCGCCTGCGTCAGGTGGGAGGCGACTGGACGCGTGAGTCCCTGAACCGCTGGTATAACGGCAAGTCTGCGCCTCGTGGTTTAACCGAAGTGGAAGTGCAGATGCTGCAAAGTATGCTGCCGTCGCCGCCGGCGCATCACGGGCGCTATGCTTTTCGTTTTATCGACCTGTTTGCCGGGATAGGCGGGATCCGCAGCGGCTTTGAGGCCATCGGCGGCCAGTGCGTGTTTACCAGCGAATGGAATAAATACGCGGTTAGGACCTACAAGGCAAACTGGTACTGCGACCCGACGCAGCACCAGTTTAATGAAGACATCCGCGACGTGACGCTCAGCAACCGTGGCGACGTCACGGACGAGCAGGCGACGGCCCACATCCAGGCCACGCTGCCCGACCATGATGTGCTGCTGGCAGGTTTCCCCTGCCAGCCGTTTTCTCTGGCTGGCGTGTCGAAGAAAAACGCCCTTGGGCGCGCGCACGGTTTTGCCTGTGAAACGCAGGGCACGCTGTTCTTCGACGTGGCGCGGATCATTGCCGCCAAACGTCCCCCGGTTTTTGTGCTGGAGAACGTTAAGAACCTGAAGAGCCATGATAAAGGCAATACGTTCCGCATTATCATGCAGACCCTGGACGAGCTGGGTTACGACGTGGCTGATGCCGCGGTTTCCGGGCGTGACGATCCGAAAATTGTCGACGGTAAAAATTTCCTGCCCCAGCACCGGGAACGCATTGTGCTGGTCGGCACGCGCCGCGATTTGAAACTGGATACGGCGGTGACGTTGGCGAAACTGAGCGAATTCTATCCGGCTCGTCGCCCGACCTTTGGCGAGCTGCTGGACGATGAGGTTGACGCGAAATATGTGCTGACCCCAACGCTGTGGAAATACCTCTATAACTACGCGAAGAAGCATCAGGCCAAGGGCAACGGCTTTGGTTACGGCCTGGTTGACCCGAAAAACCCGGCAAGCGTAGCAAGAACGCTGTCGGCTCGTTATTTCAAAGATGGCGCGGAGATCCTGGTCGATCGCGGCTGGGACATGGCGCTGGGCGAGGCAGATTTTAACCATCCTGATAACCAGGTGAACAGGCCGCGTCGCCTGACGCCGCGCGAGTGCGCCAGGCTGATGGGGTTTGAAGCGCCGAAAGGGAAAGCGTTCCGCATCCCGGTGTCTGACACTCAGGCTTATCGCCAGTTTGGTAACTCCGTCGTCGTTCCCGCGTTTGCCGCGGTGGCTAAACTGCTGGAGCCGGTGATCAAGCAAGCGGTGAAAAAGCGCTAAGCGGAGAAAGAAATGGCGGATGTACACAGCAAGGCGATACGCAGTAAAAACATGCGGGCGATTGCCACGCGTGACACCGCCATTGAAAAACGTCTGGCCGGGCTGCTGGCAGAGTGCGGGTTTAGCTTTCGCGTGCAGGATGCCGCACTGCCCGGCAAACCTGATTTTGTGGTGGATGAATACCGCTGCGTTATCTTTACCCCCGGCTGTTTCTGGCATCATCACGACTGCTATTTGTTTAAAGTCCCGGCCACGCGCACCGAGTTCTGGCTGGAAAAAATAGGCCGCAACGTTGTGCGGGATAAGCGAGACACGGCGCTTTTGCTGGCGCAGGGCTGGCGAGTTTTAATTGTCTGGGAATGCGCGCTGCGTGGCCGTGAGAAAATGCAGGATCGGGCGCTGTGTGAACGGTTAGAAGAGTGGATTTGCAGCGGCGGGCGTAGCGCGGAAATTAACGTGACCGGGATTCATCAGCGACACGACAGTGGCCAGCAGAGGCTGGCCACTGACTAACTATTTTTCGACTTCACACGTCTCAATCACCGGTTTGGCCGGGAACAGGTATTTACCCAGCGTGACCAGCACCACGGCAAAAATAATAATCCCTAGCGCCAGCCATTCAATCGCCGACAGGCTTTCCCCCGCAAAGGTGGTGCCCAGCAGCACGGCCACAACCGGGTTGACGTAGGCATAGCTGGTCGCCACCGCCGGGGAGACATTTCGAATCAGGTACATATAGGCGCTGATGGAGATCATCGAGCCAAACAGCGCGAGATAGCCCAGCGCCAGCCAGCCGGAGGTGTCCGGCATCGTTGTCAGCCGTTCGCCGGTGAGCGCCGCAAGGCTGAGCGCCACAATCCCGGCTGCCAGCATTTCCACCGCGCCCGCCATCATGCCTTCGGGCAGTTCGATGCGCGACCCGTAAACCGATCCAAACGCCCAGCTCAGGGAGCCAATAAGAATTAAAACAGCGCCGAATGGGTTACCGCTGAGATTGCCGCCGCTGTTCAGCAGCACAATACCCGCGAGGCCAATGGCAATGCCGAGCCACTCCAGCTTGCGCGTTTTAATGCCGAACAGGCGGCTGAAGCAGAGGGTAAACAGCGGCACGGTGGCGACCATGACGGCGGCAATGCCGGAAGGGACGTGCTGGTGCTCGGCCACCGTGACGCAGCCGTTGCCGATGGCCAACAGAAGCACGCCGATAAGGGCGGCGTTAAGCGTCGGGCGCAGCTTGGGCAGCTTGTGGCCGCGAAGCAGGAGAATGCCCATCAGCAGCGAACCCGCAAGCATAAAGCGCGTACCGGCGAGGATAAACGGCGGCCAGGTTTTTACCCCGATAGCCAGCGCCAAATAGGTTGAACCCCAGATGATGTACAACGCAAACAGCGCCGCTATCAGCGGCACTAATTGACCAGAACGAGCTCGCATAATCCCTCACCAGACACCAATTTCAGGCCGACAGTTAACGCCAAAAGTGGGCGGATAGCGAGCTTTATACTTGTTGATGTAATGTTAATTTTTATTGACAAGCGCGGCGATTTTTCGCGGCGCGCTTTTTGCTTCATACTCTTGGGTATCGACATCAATAAGGACAGATATTTTGGCTGGAAGTAGCTTACTCACTTTGCTCGACGACATCGCCACGCTGCTGGACGACATTTCAGTTATGGGCAAACTCGCGGCAAAAAAAACGGCAGGCGTCCTGGGCGATGACCTCTCGCTGAATGCTCAGCAGGTTTCTGGCCTGCGCGCGAATCGGGAACTGCCTGTCGTCTGGAGCGTGGCAAAAGGATCGTTTCTAAATAAGCTTATCCTGGTGCCTCTGGCACTGGTTATTAGCGCCTTCGCGCCCTGGGCAATTACGCCGCTGCTGATGGTGGGCGGAGCGTTTTTATGTTTTGAAGGCGTGGAAAAAGTACTGCACAGCCTGCGGGCGAGAAAGCGCAAAGAAAGCGCGGAGGAAAAGCAGGCGAGGCTGGAGGCCGTTGCCGCCCAGGACCCGCTGGCCTTTGAAAAAGATAAGGTGAAAGGCGCGGTGCGCACGGACTTTATTCTTTCGGCGGAAATCGTCGCCATCACGCTTGGCATTGTGGCGGAAGCGCCGCTGCTAAATCAGGTATTAATCCTGGCAGGAATAGCCATTCTGGTGACTATCGGCGTGTACGGCCTGGTCGGGATGATTGTGAAAATTGACGATCTCGGATACTGGCTGGCGGATAAGCGTGCGGCGCTGGCACAGGCGGTGGGAAAAGGGCTGCTTATTCTTGCTCCCTGGCTAATGAAAACCCTCACGTTTGTCGGGACGCTGGCGATGTTCCTCGTCGGCGGCGGTATCCTGGTGCACGGCGTGCCCGTGCTTCATCACGGCATTGAGCAATGGATGGGGCAGTTTGGCGGCGTGGTTGAGCTTGCCGGTCCGACGCTTGCCAACCTGGTGCTCGGCTTTATTGCGGGCGGTGTTGTGCTGCTGGTGGTGAACGGCATAAATCACCTTCGCGGGAGCGCTTCACACTAAGTTCGAGATGAAAAATAACGCTTTAGTCAGGAAAAAACGCTGACCATTGACTATACCTTTAGAGGTTTTCACCCCTAACGCCGGAGGCGGCTATGGTTTATGTGGTCAGCGATGAAGTCCGGCGTAAGAACGGCGGTCCACGCATGATTGTCACGGGTTATTCCAGTGGCATGGTGGAGTGCCGTTGGTACGACGGATACGGCGTAAAGCGCGAGGCGTTTCGTGAGGATGACCTTGCGCCAGCGGAAACCAGAGAGCATCAGCAGGCGTGATGTGTCTGGTTTTTTAACGGAACCCGGCTATGCCGGGTTTTTTTATCCTCGACTAAGGCGCTTTTCGGCAGGCCAGCTTCGACAAAGCGCTGTCGCGGTGGCAAAATCTGTAAAGACTTCATTCTTCCGGGGTTTTCGGAAGGAATTGATAACCGCGGCCGGGTCGTCCGCCAGGGAGGATCCCCCTTGATCGGTACTACATTTGAGCGGTTTATCAGCCGCTATAAAAGACCGCAGCGGGTGGTAAACCTCTGTTTTATTGTTGTGTTTCTATGCTCAACGCTGCTGACCTGGCGTGAAGTGGCGGTGCTGGAGTCCGCCTATATTTCTAACCAGCGTAACAGCCTCGATAATATTGCCACCGCGCTGGATCGGCAGCTGCAGCACAGCATTGATAGCCTGCTGTTTTACCGCAACACCATGCATTATGCGCTGCAGTCTCCTATTTCCACCGATATTTCACGTCAGGCGTTGGCGGATTTTGCCGTCCAGCGAACGCAGCCTTACTGGCAATTAAAGCTGGATCTTAATCGCGGGATGCCGATTAACGGCGTTTCCGACGAGTTTGTCAGCCACAGCAACGTGCTCGACCGCGATGAGCGCTGGCTTTATCCTGAGCTGGAGGCGGCGCTGGAGTTCAGCTACATCATGCAGCTTGCCGACGACAAGCGAGACCTGCAAAGGCGCGTGTTCTATGCTTCGCGGGCGGGCTTTTTCCTCTCAAGTACGCCCCCGGAAAACGATCCGGGCCTTGTGTCACTCTATTATCGGCTCATTGCTCAGCCCTATTTTGGCGCTCAGTCGCCGCAAAATAACCCAGGCCGTGGCCTGCAGTGGACGCATACCTATAACCCAGTCAGTCCAAATGGGCAGATTATTACCGCGGCTGTACCGCTGGATCTGAATCAGCGCTGGTATGGCGTGCTGGCGATGGATTTTCCCGTCAGCGGGATGCATGCATTCCTTCAGGAACTGTCTCACGATCGCTATGAAGGCACCGTGATGCTGTTTGACAGGCATTTCTCGCTCATTGCCACCGCGGCGAACAGCGCGCCGCAGGCGCCGGTGTTTAGCGCCAAACAGCAGGCTGAGATTGCCCGCTCCATGGAAAGCGGAGAAGAAGGCGAGCTGCGGATGGACAGCCGTTTCGTGACGTGGGCGAAGCTGATGAACTTTGACGGCGTGCTGATTAAAGTGCATACCCTCGGCGAGGGCGTGCAGGGAGAATTTGGTCGAATCAGCATTGTGCTAACGCTGCTCTGGCTGCTCTTTACGCTGATGTTGTTCATCTCATGGCGGGTGATTCGGCGGCTGGTGAGCAATATGTTGACGCTGCAGCAAACGCTGAGCTGGCGCGCAAATTACGATACCCTGACCCGGCTCTACAACCGCGGCGCCTTCTTCGATATTGCTCACGGAATGGCGCTGGACTGCCAACGCGAGGAAAAACCGTTCTCTGTGATCCAGATGGACCTCGATTTCTTTAAAGGCATTAACGATCGCTACGGGCATCACGCCGGCGACAAGGTGTTGTCTCATGCCGCCGCGCTGCTTGCTTCCTCCCTTCGGGAAGAGGATGTTGCCGGGCGCGTGGGCGGGGAAGAGTTCTGCGTGCTGCTTCCAGGCACGAAGCTTCCGGAGGCGGCAGCCGTCGCCGAGCGGATTCGGCACCGCATCAATACCAAAGAGCTGCTTTTGCAGGCCGGACAGACCCTCAAAATCAGCGCCTCGTTTGGCGTGAGCTGCGCCCATGAGCGCCACGATTATGATTTTGAGCATTTGCAGTCCATTGCCGACCGGCGGCTGTACAAGGCGAAGCAGAACGGACGCAACCAGGTTTGCACCCAGGACTGATTTCCCGTCGGGCGTGGCCGCTATATCATATAAGCCCTGCTGATGTTTTATTCGGTTACCGAAGGGGCGGCTCGCTAAAGCAAGCGTAATGTTTTTGTCACGTAGTGGGCGAGGCTGAGGCGCGTTTATTTTTTATTCGCCCCAGTACGGCAGGCGAAATCAGAACGTTCAGTTTAGGATAAATCTTAATTTATTCAGCGCTCAAATGGCCCTTTGATGCGGGCATCAGGTTTAAAAAAACGATTTAACAAGGCATTGGACTCAAATTGATTGCGTCAATGAGTGCAGTTATAGACATTCCTGAAAAGAATATATCCTTGTATTCAATAAAATTTAAGGTAATGTGGTCAACACATCAGATTTCCTGATGTAACGAATTTCAAGTGCTTCTTGCTTCAGCAAGTTTTCATCCCGGCTCCCCGGCCGGGATGCTTTTCTTAGCGATTAATTTCATTCACGCTAAAATCCCGAATATCCAGCTCAAAAGCATCCGCCAGCTCCTTATAGCTATGCCAGTCTCGCCCATCCACGCTCACTCGCTGCGGGTGTTCCTCGCTGCTGGCGTGCCGGATATCGCTTTCGCTAATTTCGTTGATGGCGGCAAGCAGTGCGTCAACATCCACTTCCGTTGTCTGATGCGCCGCGCTGCCGCTGATTTTCACGCTCTTCATCACTTTACCCTCGCTGACTACCACCCTTAAGTATAGCCGTTTCAGATAATGCGCCAGGTGGCCCGGAGTAAGGGCGCTCAAGGTGTTTTTGATCTACAATGGCAGGCAATGTCTCTGGAGGAAATAACCATGAAAATCAATGATCGGGTGACCGTAAAGACCGATGGCGGCCCGCGGCGTTCGGGGATCGTTCTGGCGGTGGAGCCATTTAACGAAGGAACGATGTATCTTGTGTCGCTGGAGGATTATCCACTGGGGATCTGGTTCTTTAATGAGTCAGGCCACCCGGACGGCATTTTTGTGGAGCGCGAAGAGTAGGGTAAAGGATGTATGACCCTCACCCCGGCCCTCTCCCTGGAAGGGAGAGGGGGAAATCTATCAGGTGAACGCTGGACAGTCTCCTCGCTTTCGGGGAGCGGCAATCTTTACACCACGCTAGGCACAATAATCGCCGCAAAAATCACCGTAATCACCGAATATTTCATCGCGTAATACACTTTCCGGTTTCTCTTCTTCAGGTTTTGCCCGCTGTCGCGCAGCGCGTGAACATACTTGAAGATGCGGTTCAGCCCGCCGGTGCGGTCGCTGTCGCTATTTGGCGAGCTGGCGGCTGACATCAGTGTGGTGCCTACCCAGTGGTTAACGGCCTGCGCCCAGCGCCATTTCATCGGGCGCTCAATATCGCAGAACAGAATAATACGGGTCTGTTCGCTCTTATTTTCCGCCCAGTGTACGTAGGTTTCATCAAAAATTACCGCTTCGCCATCGCGCCAGCTGTGGCGCTGCCGGTCGACTTCAATAAAGCAGCGGTCGTCGTTGGGCGTGGCAAGCCCAAGGTGGTAACGCACCGATCCGGCATACGGATCCCGGTGCTTGCCCAGGTAAGAACCTGCAGGGAGTTCCGCGAACATCGCCGCTTTAACAGACGGAATTTCGCTGACCAGCTTTGTGGTGATCGGGCAAAGCTCATGCGCAGACGGGTGTGCATCGCTGTACCACTTCAGGTAAAAACGCTTCCAGCCCCGCTTGAAGAACGTATTAAACCCGGCATCGTTGTGGCTTTCTGCCGCTTTGATGTGGCCCTGCAGGCGCAGCGCTTCCTCTCGAATGATTTCCCAGTTGTCCGTCAGCTTTTGCAGTTCCGGAAAGTCACTGGTCGGGAAATACGGCTGTTCAGGCGGCAGACGCGAGAAACGCGTCATGAACATATTGACCGGGGCCATAAAGGTCGAGTGGTCAAAAAGCTGGCGGGAAAACTTCTGTTTTTCGACACCGCGGGAGTGGGCGTAAAAGACGCTGATAATAAAAATGCCAAGAACAATAACGGCTACCATAGCAACAAATCTCTCCATGTATACTTGTATAGCGTAAGTCTAGTGAGATTTTTCTGCTTTTTTTTGCAAAGGTTGCGGTTTTGTTACAGGAAATAGTGTCGTTTAACTTGTATTTAATCTCTGACGGGCGTCAGAGATTAAATACTGCGGCCAAAGTGGCGTAGGGATGCAGAGTAAGTCAGCTACCGGAGGTTAACAAAAATACCGTTGGTGACGTTGTCGGTGAGACGAACTACATGATATATCACCTGCTTGTTATGGGTCTTGATTTTGCGTTTAATATTTCCTTTATGAGACGAAACGGTTTTTGCCTTGATGTTCATTTGATCAGAGATTTGAATCGTTCCCTGTCCTGACATCCACATTTTTAGCATGCTGGACTCTGTGCGACTAAGAGAAAGTGTCGGCAAATTAATATGTCCAATACATTGTGCATTTTTTGCTAAGTATTCCGCTAAAATATCGTCTAAAGATTCTGGCTTGATGGATTTCGAGCTGATCAGCAGATTTTCTCTGACCAGAAGATATTCATCAAAGTGAATATTAGCAATCGCCATAAAGACTAAAAATAGCGTCCCTGGATGTTGATTTATGATCTGCTTAATTCTCTGACTGCTTTCCGGGTCATGAATAAAACAGTCTTCATTAATAAACACCACGCTGGGTGCCTGCGACTGGCATGCCTGTGCCAGCTGTTCTACCGTTTCTACATCTGCAATATGCCGTTTTCTAACCCCGCGGCTGGCTAAGTAGCCGACAAGCCCCAGCCGGGTATAGCTGCATAAGTCCATAATAATCGTTGACATAGCAAACCCTCACTAAGCGCGTTATACCCGTAATAATCAGGAGCGCAGATTGAAAGCTGTACTGGTTTTGTACCGCGAGTGACAATGTCAGTCCCAGGGCAAAGCCAATCCGCCGCATTTTCCGCAGTTCTAATTATTTATGGGTAACCATTATTAATAATTTAAAAGGCGAAATCACTATCCCGGAAAGTTGCCTATAATTTGCCAGGAATGTTCTTAAAGTAAAGTGAATGTTGTGTATTGTGAGCAAGGTAAAAACTTATATTCCGCGCCAGATATATCTTGGCGGATGTTATTAACATATTTTTTTAGGAATATCCTCAGAGAGGCAGTATGAAAATCAGGGTTATTAATTTGCGGGGATTTCACTGACAATATCCGCGAGCAGATCAAAAATCTCGCCGAATAAATGTTCGGTAAAGGGGGCGATAAGCGGCATCATTACCATAAAAATAAGCATGCCGATAGATAAGGTGACGGGGAAACCGATAACAAATACCGATAGCTGGGGAGCCATACGGTTTAACAGTCCCAGGGCGATGTTAAGCGTTAGTAACAAAGTGATTAACGGCAGGGCCAGCATCAGGCCATTGAGAAAGATCAGACCGCCCGCTCGGGTCAGCGCCATAAACGCGTTGCTGTTGATCGGTTCGCCGCCGATGGGCAGGGTATGAAAAGTATCGACCAGCATCGAAATCAGCCATAAATGGCCGTTAAAGGTCAGGAACAGCAGCATCGCCAGAATATCAAGAAAGCGGGCCAGAACCGGCATATTGAGGCGACTGCCCGGATCGAAGAAGGTGGCGAAAGAGAGCCCCATTTGCAGGCCCACAAGTTCCCCGGCGGTACGCACGGCAGCAAAAGCGAACTGCATCGTAAAACCCAGCGCCACACCGATAAGAATTTGTTGTATTGCCAGCCAGAAACCCGCGGCAGAAAAGATCGTCACCCCTGTTGCGGGCAGGGAAGGCGCGATGATAAAGGTGATCATTAGCCCGAGCCCAAGCTTAACCCGCTTGGGGATCGATCGCTCGCTCAGGATGGGGGCGGTCATGATCAGCGCCAGCACGCGCAGCAGCGGCCAGAAATAGAGGCTTAGCCAGTTTAGCCACTGGGTGCTGTCAACGTGGATCATCCAATGGTGTTCGGCAGATTGGTCAGCAGGGAACGCATGTAATCCAGCAGCAGGTTAAGCATCCACGGCCCGGCAATGACGATGGTCACGAACACGGCCAGAATTTTTGGAATAAACGACAGCGTCATTTCGTTGATCTGCGTGGCCGCCTGCAGCAGGCTGATAACCAGGCCGCTTATCAGCGCAACCAGCAGCAGCGGGGCCGCAAGGGCAAGGGCCACCTTCATCGCTTCGGTGCCCATCATCATGACCGATTCTGGCGTCATTTTCTTTCTCCGCTAGCTGTAAAAACTTTGCGCCAAGGAACCCACCAACAGCTGCCAGCCGTCGACCAGCACGAAAAGCATCAGCTTAAAGGGCAGGGCAATTGTCGCGGGGGGAACCATCATCATCCCGAGCGCCATCAGGACGCTGGCGATCACGAGGTCGATAATCAGGAACGGGATAAATACGGTAAAACCAATCTGGAACGCGGTTTTCAGCTCGCTGGTGACATAGGCAGGCAGCAGAATACGCATCGGCACGGCTTCCGGTCCCTGCAGCGGCTGAGTGTTCGCCAGACGTGCAAACAGCGCCAGATCGGCTTCACGGGTTTGGCGCAGCATAAATTCGCGCAGCGGCTGAGCGCCTTTATCCATCGCCACTTCCATCGAGATCTTGTCTTCGCTGAAGGGCTGGTAGGCGTCGGTATAAATTTTGTCGAACACCGGCGACATAATAAAAAAGGTCAAAAACAGCGCCAGGCCAACCAGCACCTGGTTAGGCGGGGCGGACGGTGTGCCCAGGGCGTTACGCAGCAGGCCAAAAACGATGATGATGCGCGTAAAGCTGGTCATCATCAGCAAAATGGCCGGCAGGAAGGTCAGGGAGGTAATAAAGACCAGCGTCTGCACCGGCAAGGACCAGCTCTGCCCGCCGTTGGCGAGGGGCTGGCTTATCAGGCCCGGTAATTGTGCGAAGGCGGCCGCAGGGAGGAGCAAAAATAGGCCCGGTAACGAGAGCGTCAGCAAACGTTTCATCAATCTTTCCCGTTACGTTTAAGCAGGTTCTTCATCAGTTTCTGGAAATCGGCAGGCGCGGGGGCTTTTTCAACCATATCCGTGACCGGCGCAGGAGGCAGCGTGTGCAGGTGAGTGATTTGGCTGGCGGTGACGCCGAGGACCAGACGAGCGTCTTCGACGTCCACCACCACAACGCGCTCGCGCGGGCCTACGCTCACGCTGGCGCTAATGTTCAGCGACTTCTTTACGCCGACGCCCGCCCCGTGAAAACCAAAGCGCTTTGCCAGCCATGCGGCCACCAGAATAAAAATAACAATGCCGGCCAACGCCCCGCTGACCTGAACAAGCGGCGAGCTGGCGTTGACGCTGGGCTGAGTGACGGTGGCCTGGGTTGTCATTTAGCGGCTCAGGCGACGCATACGTTCTGATGGGGTGATGATGTCGGTAATTCGCACGCCGTATTTGTCGGCGACGACAACCACTTCCCCCTGGGCAATCAGGTAACCGTTGATCAGAATATCCAGCGGCTCGCCGGCCAGTCCGTCAAGCGCGACCACGGAACCCTGCGTCAGGCGCAGCAGCTCTTTGATGGTCATGCGGGTACGGCCCAGTTCGACGGTCAGCTTGACCGGAATGTCCATGATCAGGTCGATATCCTGTACGTTGCCGGCAATGTCATTGCCTTCCAGCGCGCGGAATACGTTATCCGCGGTACTTTTCCCGGAACTTTTCTGCTCGTTTAACGCATCAGCCCACAGATCGTCCACTGAGCCTGCATTGTCATCGGACGGTTGATTAATATCACTCATTTGGGCTGTTCCTCATTCAGCGAATTCAATATCGGGTTGATCAAATGTTCGACGCGCAGGGCATACTGGCCGTTAATGGTGCCGTACTGGCTGGTCAGGACCGGTACGCCATCCACGTGCGCGATAATACGATCTGGCTTTTCGATGGGCAGCACATCGCCAGGTTTCAGTTTTAGGATTTGGGATAACCGCAGCGGGATATCGGCGAAGTTCGCCACCAATTCCAGCTCGGAATGCTGCACCTGGCGCACCAGGGTGTCGCGCCAGCTTTGATCTTCCTGACGGGAGTTCTCCAGCGGAGGGTTCACCAGCAGCTCGCGCAGCGGTTCAATCATGCTGAACGGCAGGCAGATGTTGAACTCCCCGGTCAGGTTGCCAATTTCGACGTGGAACGGGGTGTTAACCACGATGTCGTTAGGCGACGTGGTGATGTTGGTAAATTTAACCTGCATCTCCGAACGAACGTATTCCACGTCCAGCGGGTAAATCGCCTTCCACGCGTCGCTGTAGGATTCCAGCGCCAGCTTCAGCATACGGTTGATCACGCGCTGTTCGGTGTGGGTAAACTCCCGGCCTTCCACTTTCGTTGGGAAGCGGCCATCCCCGCCAAACAGGTTGTCTACCGCAATAAACACCAGGCTGGGTGAAAAGACGAACAGCCCGGTGCCGCGCAGCGGTTTCAGGTGAATCAGGTTCAGGTTAGTTGGTACCGGCAGGTTGCGGGCAAACTCATGATACGGCTGGATACGGATGGCCCCGACGGTGATGTCCGGGCTACGACGCAGCAGGTTAAACAGCCCCATACGGAACTGACGAGAAAAACGCTCGTTAATAATTTCCAGCGCCTGCAGGCGCTCACGCACCACGCGACGCTGGGTATTCGGGTCATAGGGACGAATATCGGATTCGCCCGGCGCCCCGGCCTTCGGCTCGTCGTTATTCTCACTGTCGCCGTTTAACAGCGCATCGATTTCGGCCTGAGAAAGAATACTGTCGCCCATGGACTTACCGCAAGATAAAGGCGGTATACAGCACGTCGCTGACTACCTGTTGAGGTTGCCCGGCGACCAGAGGCGGCGCCAGAGTAGTTTTAATCGCTTCCACCAGCTTCTGCTTACCGGCATCGGTAGCAAGCTGATTGGCGTCCTGGCGAGAGAACAGCAGCAACAGACGGCTGCGGACTTCCGGCAGGAATTCGCTCAGGCGCTGGCGGGTCGCTTCATCTTTCAAACGCAGCGTGACGCCGATGTACAACACGCGATCCGCATCACCCAGATTGACGGTAAACGTATCCAGAGCGAAGAACACTGGCGCAGGCGGCGGCTCAGGCGTTTTAGCCTGGGCTGTGGCTGGCGTTTGCTGCATGCGCCAGTAGCTGTAGCCTGCGGTGGCGCACGCGGCGAGTGTGATAAGAACCAGTATCGGCACCCAGATGGCGCGTTTACGGCCTTTCGTGATAGCGGTATCAGTCATTGAACGCTTTATTCCTGTATCGGTACTGCTGAATAGCAATTATCCCGTGTCTCCGGGCGGTCAAAGCCCGGAAAACACACGTTTATTGTCGCTAGCTCTGGCGTTTACCCTTTAACGGGGCTCAGGCGAAGATATCCACCGCGCCGTTGCTGCTGGCCAGACGCTGCAGGCTATCGGCCACCGGGAGCGGTTCGACGTCATTGCCATTAAGGGAAAAACGTTCCCCGCTGCGGGTGCTTTGCTGCTGTTGCTGCTGGCCGGACTGCTGCTGAGCGAAGCTTTCGCTGCTGATGTTGCTCTGGCCAAGCTGGATACCGCTTTCCGCCAGCGCAGTACGCAGTGACGGCAGCGCGGCTTCAAGCGCGGCGCGCACGTGACTGTGCGGCGACATCATCTGCAGCTGCGCCTGGTTATCTTCTAGTTTTAGACTAATTTGCACCTGACCGAGATCTTCCGGGTGCAATCTCAGCTCGGCGCTGTGCTGGCCCTGGCGGGTAAACAGCGTAACGTGCTGAGAAATCTGCTGTTGCCACTCATGGCTTCCTAACTGGGCGCTGATCATCGGTGCCGTAGGGGTAGCGATGTGCGTTGTGGTTGGGGTAGCGACGGTGGCGCTGCTGATGGCCGGGGTTAACTGCGCCGTAACTGGGGCGGTGTTATTTGCCTGCGGAGCAGCGTTATCTCGGCTGTCAGGCGTGTTACTGGCAACCAGTTGGGCTTTGTCATCCCCCTGCGGCTGAGCAGCTGCCGGGGTATTGGCTGCAACAGATTTACTGTCTGCAAGCGTTGCGCCCGCCGGAGCGGTTTTCTTCCCGCTGCCGCCAGCAGGCAGCAGGCTGTCCGCGGTATTTTTGCCTGCGGTATTCCCTGCCGCAGAGGTCAGGGCGGACAGCGATGCCGTGTCGGTAGCTGTTTTAGCTAGCGCCGCGGGCTGTGCAGCGGTCACGGGCTGAGGCAGCATCGCAAACAGCGCGCTGAGCGTTTGCAGCTCCGCGTCGCTCAGGGGCTTATCGGTTTTGGCGTCTTTCAGCTCCGCCTCTGGCTTATCACCCGTTTCTGTTTTGCCGAGGGAAGTGAGCAGGGTGGAAAGCGCTTCAGGTTGCTCCGGTGAGTTCAGCAGTTCAGCGAGAGCTGCCTGGCCGTCCTGGGTCTCACCTTTAGCGGCATTGGCCGCGGCAACTTTGCTTAACGCCGCGCCCAGAGGCAGCGATTTGCCGTCCTCTAAAGCGACGTTTGCCGGCAAAGCTTTGCCCAGCAGAGTCAGGAAGTCTTCACCGAAGCCTTTGCCGTCCGCGACTTTTGCATCCCCGGCGGCAGCGGTATCGGCCCCGGTGTTTAACAGAATTTTTGGCAATGTGATCATTCACCTTTCCTCAATGTGGCCCGCTGGGCGTATTCGTCCATCTGCTTCTGATCGAGTCTGTTCTCTGCGAGCAACAGCTCCGCTGCCTTTCTGTCCTGCAGGGTTTGCCATGCCTGCAGGCGCTTTTGTTTTTCCTGCCACGCGCCCAATGCCTGATCAACTTTATTGGACCACTGCATCAGCTGCTGGCGGTGCTGTTCGATGGCTTTTTCCAGCGTGCGTATAAACTGCTGGTAGTTCTGCCAGCGGGTGCTGGCAATCCCCTGGCTCATGTTGTCATTCAGGCTGTTGCTGTACTCAAACTGATAGTTAATCAGCATGTTGAGTTGCTCTTCCGCCTGCTGGCAACCCCGGCGCATCTCCCCTAAACGAATCGCCGCTTTTTCCACTTCCTGGGCGGCGAGTTCACGCAAAGTATCCAGTGCGCTGTTTTGGTTCATGGTCACCTCTCATCAAACCGTGGGGAAAAGCGTCTCCAGTGCGAGGCTGGCTTCTTCCCAGTTTGCGCGTTCAAAAATGCCTTGTTGCAGGAAGGCTTCAAGATGCGGCCACAGTTCAATGGCCTTATCGAGCATAGGATCGCTGCCTTTGGCGTAAGCCCCCACGCTCACCAAATCACGGTTGCGCTGGAAGCTGGATAACAACTGTTTGAAACGACGTACCCGGGCGTAATGCTGCTCGGTAATCAACGATGTCATGGCTCGGCTGATAGAAGCTTCGATGTCGATGGCCGGGTAGTGGCCAGCTTCTGCCAGGCGGCGCGACAGCACAATGTGGCCGTCAAGAATGGCTCGCGCGGAGTCGGCGATCGGGTCCTGCTGATCGTCGCCTTCGGTGAGTACGGTATAAAACGCGGTAATAGAGCCGCCGCCGTGTATGCCGTTCCCCGCACGTTCAACCAGCGCCGGGAGCTTGGCAAAGACCGAAGGCGGATAGCCTTTGGTCGCCGGAGGTTCGCCAATGGCGAGGGCGATTTCACGCTGGGCCATGGCGTAACGCGTCAGTGAATCCATGATCAGCAGGACGTGCTGGCCGCGATCGCGGAAGTCTTCGGCGATTCTTGTCGCATAGGCGGCACCCTGCATACGCAGCAGCGGAGAAACGTCCGCCGGGGCGGCAATCACAACGGAACGCGCCCGGCCTTCGGCACCGAGAATGTTCTCGATAAAGTCTTTTACTTCGCGACCACGCTCGCCAATCAGGCCCACGACGATCACGTCAGCCTGGGTATAACGCGCCATCATGCCGAGCAGGACGCTTTTCCCCACGCCTGAACCGGCAAACAGGCCCATACGCTGCCCGCGACCTACCGTCAGCAGGGCATTAATCGGGCGAACGCCAACGTCAAGAACATGTTCAATCGCGGTACGCTGGAGCGGGTTAAACGGGGCTGCACCCAGCGCGCCCATCAGGTCGGAATCCGGCGAAGGCAGCCCGTCGAGCGGGCGGCCGCTGCCGTCGAGCACGCGGCCAAGCAGGGCGGGGCCGAGCGGCAGTTTTTTACCGCTGTGCAGGCCTTCCGCCGTCGCCGAACGGGCATAAACCCGGGCGCCAGGCAAAATGCCTTCCACTTCTTCCAGCGGCATCAGAAACAGTTTGTGACCGTTGAAGCCCACGACTTCACATTCGACTTCGCGATCGTGCTGTTCAATGATGCAGGTCGCGCCCAGCGCCAGCTGCAGGCCAGTAGCCTCCAGGACCAGGCCGGTGGCGCGGGTCAGGCGGCCGTAGCGGCGAACGGACGGCAGTTCGACCATCCGCGCTTCAAAATTGTCGAGCGTGTTCAGCCAGCGGGTCAGGCGTGCGGTCATCAGAGCACTCCTGGCGCGGCCAGACGGCACAGCTCTTGCCAGCGAGTGGCCACGCTGGCGTCAAGGTCGCCTTCATCGGCGGAGACTTTGCAGCCGCCCTGGTGCAGGCTTGGGTCGCCGCGCAAACGCCAGCCGTGCAGGCTTAGCGTGGCACCCAGCATCTCTTCCACCCGCTGTAAGTCATCCGGGTGTACGCGCAGCTGCGGCTTACCGCTGAACAGCGGTTCCTGCATCAGCAGGCCCTGAATCTGTTTGATCAGCGCGTTGTTATCTACGGCCGGCGTCTGGCCAATGACCTGCCGCGCGGCTTCCAGCGCCATTTGCATCAGGCGGGAAGCAATCACGCTGTCCAGCGCATCCAGCGTGTACTGGAATTCGCTCACCAGCTGCTGCATGCGGGCGTGAACCGGTGCCTGCTGCTGACGGGCTTCATTGATGCCTTGCTCAAGGCCTTGCTGGAAGCCCGCTTTACGGCCTTCTTCCACGCCCTGATCGTGCCCGGCGGCAAAGCCCGCGCTGTGGCCCTGTTCTCGGGCCTGGGCCTGCATCATCGCCAGCGTTTGCTGGAGGTCCGGCTCACTTTCCGGCTCTTCCTGCTCGGCCGTCGCTTCCGGCATCACAATCTCTTCGAACACCGGCGTAGGGAAGGCGAGGTTTTCAGGCGTCCAGAGTTTCCATGGCAGCGTATTAGACATAGGTATCCTCGCTGGTGCCGATCACCATCTCGCCGGTTTCCGCCAGGCGACGCACGATAAGCAGGATAGCTTTCTGTTCGTTTTCCACCTGCGACAGACGTACCGGGCCACGGTTGGCAAGGTCGTCGCGCAGGATGTCGGCAGCACGCTGGGACATGTTGCGCAGGAACTTCTCGCGCAGCGCCTGTTCTGCACCTTTGAGGGCGATAAGCAGAGATTCGGACTCCACTTCCTGCAGAAGACGCTGAATGCTGCGGTCGTCCACGGCCACAAGGTTTTCGAACAGGAACATCTCGTCGATGATTTTCTGCGCCAGTTCGCCGTCGAAGTCGCGCACGGCGGTAATAACGGCTTCTTCCTGCTGGGTTTTCATCAGGTTGATAATTTCCGCTGCCGTTCTCACGCCGCCCATTTTGCTGCGCTTGAGGTTCTGGCCGTCGAGCAGGTTGTTCAGCACTTCGGTCAGTTCTGCCAGCGCGGCCGGCTGAACGCCGCCAAAGGTGGCGATACGCAGCATCACGTCGTTGCGCAGGCGTTCGTCGAACAGCGCCAGAATGTCCGCCGCCTGGCCACGCTTGAGGTGAACCAGGATGGTGGCGATGATCTGCGGGTGTTCGTCGCGAATAAGATCGGCGGCGCTCTGCGGCTCCATAAAGTTGAGCGTTTCGATGCCACTGGTGGTATCGCGGGTTTCGAGAATATCTTCCAGCAGGCTGGAGGCACGCTCTTCGCCCAGCGCTTTGATCAATACGGTACGCAGATAGTCGTTGGCATTGATGCTCAGTGCGGCGAACTGTTCGGCTTCTTGTTCAAACTCGGCCAACACTTCGGTCAGCAGTTTGTTTGAAATTTGATGGGTGTTAGCCATCGCCGCACTTAAATGCTGTACTTCACGCGGGCTGAGGTGCTTGAACACCTCAGCGGCGCGGTCTTCGCCAATGGTCATCAGTAGGATGGCGCTCTTTTCTGTTCCGGTAATACTCATATTTCAGTACTCATCCATTGGCGGATCACCAGCGCAACTACGCGAGGATCGTTGTCGGACATATCACGAATACGCTGACTCATGACTTCGGCGCTCAGGCGCTGGTTAGCTTTACGCTGCTGTTGCTGTTCATCACGGCTAAGCGACACGGCGACGGCTTGTTCTTCGGCTTTAATGCTCTCTTTCGCTTCGCTGGCGGCTTTCAGAATTTCCGCGCGACGGGTGAGCTGTGGACGAATCGCTTTACGCCACAGTACCCAGCCTACAATCAGCACAATCAGCCAGCGACCCGCTGAGAGCAGCATGTCGAAGAAGGCCGGAGACTTCCAGAATGGCAGGCTGCTGCCGCTGTCGTCTTCGGTGGCGGTGAACTGAGAGTTGACCACGTTCAGGGTGTCGCCGCGGGATTCGGAATAGCCCATCGCTTCACGGGTCAGGTTCTCGATCTGCTTCATCTGGTCGGCGGTGAGCGGTAAAGGTTTCCCGTCGGCAAGCTGGCGGTAGTTCACTACCACGGCCACGGAAAGACGCTGAATATCCCCCACGTTCAGCTTGGTGTGACGGATGGTGCGGTCCACTTCATAGTTGGTGGTTTCGTCACGCGAAGTGTTGCTGCTGCCGTTCTGACCGGTGGTGCTGGTCTGGTTCTGCTGGCCGTTGTTGGCCTGCTGGTTAGCCTGGTTGTTCTGCGGCGGCGTCGAAATCGGTGCCGTGTTTGCTGGCGCCGGCTGGTTGGAAAGCGCGCCCGGCACGCCGCCCGGGAACTGACCGTTAACCTGAGAGGTCTGGTTCAACTGGCGAGAGCGGACCGCGGTCTGGGCCGGATCGCTATTAGGGTGATACTGCTCTTCGGTTTGTTCTTTGTTGGCAAAATCGATCTGCGCGGTGACCTGAGCATGCACGTTGCCGTTGCCGACAATCGGGCCAAGGATAGATTCAATGCGGCGCTGGTAGCGGCTCTCTACGTCAGTCGCGTACTTGAGCTGGGCGTCGTTAAGGTCACGGCCTGCGTTGTTGGACTGCGTCAGCAAATGGCCACCCTGATCGACCAGCGTGACGTTACCCGGCGGTAAACCAGCCACGGCGCTGGAAACCATATGCACTACGGCATTAATTTGCCCTTCATCCAGCGCGCGGCCAGGTTCGAGGCTAAGGGTAACGGAAGCAGAAGGGGACTTTTGTTCACGAACAAACAGGGATGGTTTTGGCATGGCGAGATGCACGCGGGCATTCTTCACCGGGCCAAGCGTTTCAATGGTGCGGGCCAGTTCGCCTTCCAGCGCCCGCTGGTAGTTCACCTGCTCGCTAAACTGACTGATACCAAACTTTTCCTGATCCAGAAGCTCGAAGCCGACGGCACCGCCCTTAGGCAGGCCCTGCTGAGCCAGGCGCAGACGCAGATCGTAGACGTTGTCTGCCGGGACCATGATGGCGCTACCGTTGTCTGAGAAGCGGTAGGGAATATTCATTTGTTGAAGCTGGGTAACAATCGCGCCCCCGTCCTGATCGGCGAGGTTGCTGTACAGCACGCGGTAATCGGGAGATTTTGCCCAAAGCACCAGGGCCACCAGCACGGCAACGGCGGCGGCACCGCCCACTATCAGCGGGATTCTGGGATTAGCACGAAGGCGATTCAACCACTCAAGAGTCTTGTTTTGCGGCGTTTGCGCCTGAGCAGCAGTGGTCATTCCACACCTCGCGGCTTAGCGTTGACAGAATTTTTAGAATAATGAGTGAACAAGACTGACTCCCGGGTCGACAAACACGACAAAAGTTCCATATGGATGGCAGTGTCATTATTTTCGTTTCAGGAATTTTCGATGGCTGAATTAGCTCTATTTTTTACGTCTATTTAACGCCTTTATCCTATTGACAAGGTGGTAATCTTCCTCGGCTTAATACACATGGGGCGTAAAAATGGCTATTCAGGGTATCGAAGGCGTACTGCAACAACTTCAGGCGACCGCGCTGTCGGCGACCAATCCCGCAGCTTCGGCTGCCTCCGCGCCAACGGTAAGTTTTGCCGGCGAGCTGCAGGCCGCTTTGGGACGGGTAAGCGAAACCTCCAACACCGCTCGTGCCCAGGCGGAAAAATTTGCTCTCGGCACGCCAGGCGTGGCGCTGAACGATGTCATGGTGGATTTGCAGAAATCTTCCGTTTCACTGGCGATGGGCATTCAGGTGCGCAACAAGCTGGTTGCAGCTTACCAGGAAGTGATGAACATGCAGGTTTAGTGCATGGGCTGATTGATTTCAGACGGGAGCAAGCCTTGTTTGCTCTTGTCTGGTATTTGACCGTGCGTTGTATTTTTGCCCCGCCTTTGACTCTTTCATTCATCCAGCTTGTGTCTTACCTGCACGTTAAGCGACGCACATTCGCGTTTTCACAACGTTAGTATGTTAAGTAAAATAGCGTTTTAACGCTAATCCCTGCCTGATACCCTTATTTATTTGACGTCAAAAGTAATTTCACTGCACTATCAGGACGATACCTTCAAGACACCGGAAGGGATTTCCGGTCTAAATGGGAGCGTCCTGTCAGCCTATGACCCCGCAACAAAAGCTAGAAGAACATTACGAGACATTAACCCCCGAGCTGCAGCGGGCGGCAGAGTTGAGCCTGCATAACATGAAGGACTTAATTGCGCTTTCGATGCGGGCATTTGCCACACGCATTGGCGTCAAGCCCGCCACGCTGCTGCGCCTGGCTCAGCGTCTGGGCTATGTCGGCTGGGGAGAGTTCAAAGCCGCCGTTATTCAGGAGCTTGGCCTCAATATTGAAACCCATCAGGCAAGGGCCGAAAAGCTGGTCGATAAGGGCAGCACGGCGTCGCTCTATCAGGAAGTGTTTGACGCCCATGCGGCAAATCTATCCCATACCGAGGCTGAAAATCCGCAGGCAATGGAACAGGCGGTTGATGTCCTGGATGCGGCCGAACATGTTTATGTGTGCGGCTTTCGGGCCAGCTATTCGGTGGCCTACACGCTGTTCTATATCTATCGCCTGTTTAATAAGAACGTGTCGCTTATCGACGGCCAGGCGAGCAATTACGAAATTTTCACCCGCGAGCTGACGCCCAAAGATGTGGTGTTGATGATAGGATTTGCCCCTTACTCGCGTGAGTCGCTGGACGTGCTGGGCGCGGCGCGGCAGGCCGGAAGCAAAATTGTTGCGCTGACAGACTCTCCACTCTCCCCACTCGCGAAACACGCCGCCAGCACGCTTTATTTCTCCGCGCACAGCCCGTCGTTCTTTCCTTCCGTAGTCTCGGCCATGGGCATTGCCGAGTGCTTGCTGGCGATGCTGGTGGCTAAACACGGAGACAGGGCGGTACAGAAAATTGCCAGCGCAGAGCGTTTCCTGCTGGATTCCGGGGCGTGGGTGAAGCCGGTTCGTTGAAATAAGGGGCAGCTTTGCCCCTTGCATGATTAACGCTGAATAAGATAGCGAATGGTGGGGCCGTCCTGCTGAATATCCAACACCGTGTAGCCGTGGTTTTTGGCGTCCAGCGGGATGTTATTGATGGACTGCGGGCAGTCGCTGATCACCTCCAGGACCTCGCCTTTTTTCAGCTGCGGCATCGCCTCCAGCGTGGCAACAGCCGGGTAAGGGCAAGGCTCACCTACCATGTCCAGGCGGTAATCCGGGACAATGTTCTGACTCATGCGGTTTCTCCTGTTGTGGTGCCGATAGCCTGGTTTTTACGGCGAAAGAAGCGTTTTTCCCAGCCGACAATCAGCAGATAAGCGACGAGCAACATCAGGTAAGTCACCAGCAGCCCGCCCAGTGGCCCAAAGGTATTCAGCAGGTTGACTTTATCCCAGCTGGTGGCCAGCGCCGGAGAAATATCATCCCAGAACCAGGCCAGCAGCGTAGAGCCAATCACGTTGCCGAGACCGACCCACCAGTAGTGAACCTGACCTTCAACCGCGCGATACATCCAGCCCGTTTCGCAGCCTCCGGCCAGCACGATACCAAAGCCAAACAACAGCCCGCCGATGATGGCGTTTGGCCCTGCCCACATGATTTTGGCTTCTACGCCAAGCTGAACATAGCTAAAGATGCCAATGGCGCTGACCGCCATCCCCAGAATAATTGCTTTGGCCATCTGGGTTCGGCCGGTGATCCACATGTCGCGGAAGGCGGAGGTGAAGCAAATCTGTGCGCGTTCGATAAGCAGGCCAAAGCCGACGCCAAACAGCATGGCGAGGCCGAGTTTTGGCTGGTTTATGGCGGTGAAACCCGCCCAGCCGAGCATGCCGATAAACACCAGCATTCCCATACGGAAACGGCGCTTAGCGCGATCCGGCTGCTGGGTGAGCGGGGAGGCAGCGGAGACTTTTTGCAGCTTGACCGGAATGCGGAACATCGGCAGCAGCGTGAAGCGCGCGCCAAACCAGCAGCCGATGGCGGTGGCAAGGGCGAAGAACCAGGCGTGCAGCGAAAACTGTGGGATCCCGGTAAAGAACGCCGCGAGGTTGCAGCCCATTGCCAGTCGTGCGCCGAAGCCAGCAATGATCCCGCCGAGCACGGCCTGAATGATGCGGATGCGGTGCTGGGGCAAACGAAGCTTGACGTTATTGGCCCACAGGGCCGCGGCGAAACAGCCGCCAAACATGCCGATGATCATCATGCCGTCGATACGGGTTAGCGGGCTGCCGTCGAGGTGAATTAGCTTGTAGTAACCCCATTCTTCGGCGTGAATGCCCATCAGCTGCAGGAGCTGGCCGCCCCAGCGGGTGAATTCGCCGGTGACGGCCCAGAAGGTACCGGTGATGCCAAAGTAATAGGTGGAGAGGATCCCGGCCGCGATCACCGCGGGCATTGGTTTCCAGAAGGTTACCAGGTATTGGTGTTTAAAGGAGTGCCAGGTCATTGTTTTCGCCTCTGAACTCAGAAGAACGTGCCGCGAAGGGCAAAAGAAGGCGCCATCATACGCCCATCTTTTGGGCTTAACAGGCTGAAAAGACGAAAAAACAATCTGGATCAATTTTTGTGCCCCAGGCGGAATTGCTGGCAGGCATCGGGCTTTAATGCCAGAATTATTTTTTCTCCGCAGTCAGGATAGACGATGAAGAAGCTTTTAGTATTGGCGGCGCTGGTAGCACTGGGCGGCTGCACCGAGATCAGAGATTATAAGCAGGTCGTTCGTACCGAAGCACCGGCGGGTATGGCGGGCTACTGGCAGTCCAGCGGGCCACAGAGCGAGCTGGTTAGCCCGGAGGCGATTGCTTCGCTGGTGGTCACGCCGCAGGGCGATACGCTGGATTGCCGCCAGTGGCAGCGGGTGATTGGGGTTCCGGGTAAGCTGACGCATTTGTCTGGCGATCTGCGTAATGTCACCGTCAAGCGCGAGATTTACGACATCGGCCTAAACGGCGACACGCTGGAGTACGCCGGGATGACGTTGAAGCGTGTGGATCGTTTGACGCCGGAATGCGCTGATTTCCTGGCTAAAAATCCTTTAGATAGCCAACTGTCGAAAGGCTAAGGGAGAATGCCTCTCACTCCAGAGAGGTGAGAGGGCTGGTGCTCAACGCTGTAGCTACGATTTCATTCGCTTACTTTTTTGAGGCTGTCTTGTAGTGACCAATAAGTTCTATGGAGGAACGGCTAAGCTTCCGTTCACTTCAAGTCCTAATTCCTATGTAGCTTCTGAGCTGGTGAACGTCTCAGGGGAGTCACCGTCACTCCCCTGAGAATCCGGACTCCCGGCCAAATAAATCGACCGCGTGAGCGGCAAACCTCCGTTTTATCTCCCAGTTCTGGATCGGCTGAGATGCGTTCCCGACGCTCTCAGCCTCCGGCCGTTCCCGAAGCCCGGACCCTGGCCAGTCGGAGAGAAAACGGAGGCGATTTAAGCCGGACACGTTCACCGTGCAGTAAACGTGTAGGGAAAACAGGTCTACGGGTGAACGGAACAGCTCCCGGATTAAAGAGATCTCCCAAAAGATGTCAAATTCACAGCACATCCTCCAGCACCCAAACGCTAACGCTGCCGCCGTGACAGGTAAAGGTTGCGCTGCCGCCCGCGTCGGTGTGAATCGTTTCCTCGCGATTGCCGAGATAATCACGCCAGTTTTTCTCAGCGAAATCTTCCCCCAAGGTGACGTGCTTTTCGCCGTCATCGCCGTTGGACATGATGACTACGCAGCCTGGGGCTTCTGCCGTGCCGCTGCGGCTAAAGCCAATGCAGTTAGGGTGATCGAACCATAAAGTCTGCACCCCGTGGGCAAAGCGCTCCCGGGCGTGAATCAGGTCATCCAGCTGTTCGATGACCGGCATATCAATGTGGTAGTTCTGCCCGTCGCCGCCTTTATCGTCGTAACTTGCGCCAAAAAGATCCGGGTAGAACACCGACGGTACGCCGTTTTCGCGCAGCAGAATTAGCGCATAGGCCAGCGGTTTAAACCAGGCTTCTACGGGCGCTTCAAGCGCCTGCAGCGGCTGGGTGTCGTGGTTAGCCACCAGCGTGACGGCGTGGAACGGGTCGGCCTCAACCAGCGTGCCGGTGAAAATCTGGCTCATGTCGTAGTCACGCCCAAGCCGGGATGCCTCATGGAATTTCATTTGTAGAGGGGCATCAAACAGCATCGTTTTGCCCTCTACCTGGGTGATGTATTCCAGCAGTTTGTCCACTTCATGGGACCAGTATTCCGCCACGATAAACAGCGGCGTTTCCGTCACGTCCTGGACGTGCTCAATCCACTCTTTATAAAACCAGGCGGGAATGTGTTTGACGGCATCGAGCCGAAAGCCGTTGCACTGCGTCTGGGCCATCACCCAGCGCGCCCAGTATTTAAGCTCTTCGGTCACCGCATGGTTGCGGAAGTCGATATTGGCGCCCATCAGATAATCGAAATTCCCCAGCTCGTCGTCCACCTGGTCGTTCCAGCCGTCGCCGGTGTAGTCATTGACGATTTTGAAGATGCCGTCTTCATCGGGGTTTTCAATATGATCGACGCCGCTGAAGCATTTGTAGTCCCAGATGAACTGTGAGTATTGTCCGGCACGGGCGGGGAAGGTGTAGCGGGTCCAGGCCTCGCAGTCGATAACCTCGGGCGAGATCTCGTTGCGGTTATCGGCATTTACCCGGTTGACGTGGATGTGCTCTTTTTCGTCGGCGCCCATTTTATGGTTCACGACAACGTCCAGCAGCACCGAAACTCCGTTGTCCCGCAGGGCTTTTATGGCCGCCAGCAGCTGTGCTTTATCCCCGTACTTGGTGGCGATGCTACCTTTCTGGTCAAACTCACCGAGGTCAAAGAGATCGTAACTGTCGTAGCCAACCGAATAACCGCCCGCGCTGCCTTTATACGCAGGGGGAAGCCAAACCATGTTGATGCCGATGTCGCTGAGGCTGGCCGCACGGTCGGCCACTTCTGACCAGAGCGTTCCGTCGCCGGGGGTGTACCAGTGAAAAAATTGTAACAGGGTGGGGTTCGTCATCTTGTCCGTGCTCCAGAAGTCATTTAGCTGACCTCTGGAGTATGGAATAAGAATCGAAATACGGCAGGTTTACTGGTTCAGATCGCTCGGTGTTAACACGTTGCCGGAGAGAAAACCGTAGGTGTTGTTCAGTGATTTCTGACGGCCGCTCTGGTCAATCAGGTCGCGAAGCTCACTCAGACGGCTGTTAAGCAGCCCTTTAATCTCATTTTCATTGGCGAGAATCAGATCAAGCAGCGCCTTAGCTTCTTCCTGACTTCTTTGGCTTGACTGCGCAATTGGGTTGCTGGCAATCGACTCTACCAGTTGAACATATTTAACCTCATGATCAATCAGCTCATCCCACCTTCCGCTATGGGCAAGGTCAAGCATGGTTTGACTGAGGGCGAGCAGGGCACGCCATCCATTGAGGGATGAGATGAAATCATTCATCAGATAGCATCCTGAAATGTAGGGGAAGTAGGGCCGATTTGCTTCCATGCATCCGCGATGTTTGCAAGTAATCTTTCGACTTCGGCGATGGCCTCTACGTCATTACGCAAATTAGCGTGTAGGAGACGCCTGACCATGTAATCGTAAAGATTCGCGAGGTTAGCGGGCAAATCTCCTCCGACATCCATATTCAGGCCGGCTTTCAGGCCATTATCAATAATGTTAATGGCTTTTGAGAGCGCCTCGCCTTTTTGCGGTATTTGTTCCTGTTCAAGAAACAAGCGTGCACGAACCAGGGCACTGAGTGCCCCATCGAACAACATCACCACGAGCTGGTGTGGACTGGCACTCATAACGGCGCTTTCCAGACCGACCTGTTGATAGGCTTGTACACCAGAACTCTTGTACATACAAAATCCTTAGCTTTTGTTGAATTGCTGCGCCAGATAGTTCCCCATGTTTGTCATCGAGTTAACAAGGCTTGCCAGAGAAGTAAACTGTGCCTTGTAACGCGCCATGGTTTCGTCGATGCTGTCACTCATCGCCTGTTTACGATCGGCCACGGTTTTCAATGTTGAGGTCAGGCCATCCTGCGCATTTTTAATCACGCCAGCGTTAATGGAGCTGGTGCTCAGCATATTGTTCAGTTTGGTATCCAGCTGTGTCGCAAACCCTGTCGTTTTCCCGTCGCCTACAAAGTAGTTAATAACGCCCTGCGGGTTGTCGGATAACGCTTTGGTTAATTGGGTATCATTGACTTTTAGCTGGCTGGAGCCATCCGGGGCCAGTACGGGATCCTGGGTAATGCCCAACTGCGCCATAATGCTGTAATCGCCGCCCTGTACCTGGGTCAGCATGCTACGGATATCAGCCTGGATACCGCGTACGGTACTGTCCCCGACGAGTGCGCCGTTGTTTGGATCCTGAGCGGAACCTGGGTCAACTTTTACATATTTGGTCACGGTAGCAATCGTTGACTGAAGGGTGTTATAGGCTTTAACCCAGTCATTAATCACTTTCTTGCTGGCATCGCTGGTACGCGCCACGCTCAGCGTTTCATCGGCCGTGCTCTTCGCCTTAAGGTTCAACGTTACGCCCGGCATGGCATCAGAGATGGTGTTGCTCTGACGCTCAATCATGACGCCGTTCACTTTCACCTGAGCATTTTGCGAAGCCGTTTGCTCTGTTAAAGCCCCGGTCTTGCTCGTTGAGTTGTACCCAATCACGCCCTGGAGCTGGTCATCACCGGTGACGGTGATGGTCATATCTGACTGCGTGCCGGTGCTCTTGGAAGCAATCATCAGGCGATAGTCGCCGTCGTTAGCTTTAACCACGGATGCTGAGACGTTTCCGCCCGCGGCGTTAATCGCTTTTGCAATACCGTTTAATGAGGTATCGCCGTCGGCAAGCGTCACGCTCAGTGGCTTAGTGGTGCCAGGCTGAGTAATCGTTATCGTACGTGTACCGCCGGTGGTCGCACCCTGCTGCGCAGTGTTGCTGCTGATGCTGCCGGTTGAGAGCACCTGAGCCTTCGCCATCTGCTGTACGTTAATTGTATAGTCAGCAAGGATAGCGTCACTGGTCGTGGTCGCGCTAAAAGCGGTATTGGTACTGGTGACGGAGGTAGACACCAGAGAACCCTTCGCTGTTAACGCGGCGGTAGCCGTTTCCAGTCCGGAAATCGCGGTTTTCAACTGACCAAAGGCGCTAAACTGGGCTTGATAAGTCTTTGTTTGTGTATCAAAGATGGTTAATTTTGTTTGTTCAGCCGTGTAAAGCTTATCGTAAGTATCCTGGAGGTTCAGGCTGGTACCTGCCCCGAGGCTTGAAATCGATGCCATTGATGTCTTCCTTTAAGTCGCTGGTAGTTTCATTCACTTATCGGCTGACTCAATGAAAAGTTTACAGCCGGGGAAAAAAAATAATCAGCCGAATAGCAGGCAGTGGATCGGCCTTATATGACGATTGTCGGAAAAGACGGTGACATTAATAGCGTGGTCGATGGCGTAAAGGGAGGCAAAGATATATTTTCTCAAATGCGCTAAGCCGCGTTTAAAAGTGTAGGAAAGGTTAAGTTTAGCGCGGGTTGTAAATTTAATTTCTTTATAATTCAGTCATTTGATTTTTTTTTATCATTAATTCTAAAGTTGGCACAGAGGGCGTCGATAACCTTGTTGACGGTGAGAGACGCCGTGAGTGTTAGGCA
Source organism: Enterobacter sp. TMH.L2 (assembly GCF_050847315.1). Taxonomy (NCBI): domain Bacteria; kingdom Pseudomonadati; phylum Pseudomonadota; class Gammaproteobacteria; order Enterobacterales; family Enterobacteriaceae; genus Enterobacter; species Enterobacter sp. TMH.L2. The sequence goes on from NZ_CP193791.1 coordinate 1,781,246, forward strand.
CCGAACCTAAACCCAATTTTTAAGGAATTAATACTATGTCCGTAATCAATACTAACCTGCTGTCCCTGACTACTCAGAACAACCTGAGCAAAGCTCAGTCTTCCCTGGGTACCGCTATCGAGCGTCTGTCTTCCGGTATGCGTATCAACAGCGCGAAAGACGATGCTGCTGGTCAGGCGATTGCCAACCGTATGACTTCCCAGGTTAAGGGTATGACTCAGGCGGCTCGTAACGCTAACGACGGTATCTCTCTGGTTCAGACCGCTGAAGGTAACCTGAACGAGATCAACACCAACTTACAGCGTATCCGTGAACTGTCCCTGCAGGCCGCGAACGACACCAACGGCACCACTGACCTGGCATCCGTACAGACTGAAATCACCCAGCGTCTGTCTGAAATCGACCGCATCGCAGGCGGCGCTTCTTTCAACGGCAAAAACCTGCTGAACGGTTCCGTAACTACTGGCTTGAACATTCAGGTTGGCGCTAACACCACCTCTAACGATACCATCGTTATCGGCAGCGACTCTCTGATCAACGCATCTTCCGGTAGCCTGAGCACTGGTCTGAGCACCGCTATTACCGACCACTCTAGCGCGCAGGCTGTTGTTTCTGCTGCTGATGCTGCTATCGCGAAAATCGATACTGCACGTTCTAACATGGGTGCGATTCAGAACCGTTTCGAATCTACCATCAACAACCTGAACAACTCCATCACCAACCTGTCTGCTGCTCAGTCCCGTATCCAGGACGCTGACTACGCGACCGAAGTATCCAACATGAGCCGCGCGCAGATCCTGCAGCAGGCTGGTACTTCTGTACTGTCTCAGGCAAACCAGGTTCCACAGGCGATGCTGTCCCTGCTGCGTTAATTTCGCAGACCGCTACAAGAAAGGTTGCTGGAAACAGCAGCCTTTTTTTGTTTTTGCCAAAAGGGGAGGCGCAGGGCGTTTTTAATATGAAGGTTAAGCCGTTAATTTCGGTTTTGTTCAGCGCATTATGCTTACTGGGCGGGTGCTAGCATCAGACAATCACCCGTCTGGCAAAATATTGCAACCTAAAGGACAGTTATGAATAGTTTCTCCCGCACTCGGGCAATGCATCAATATTACCGCGATCTGTTTACCCGGGCGATTCACCTGCCGGAAGCCGATGCTTTACCTGCGTGGCTGGTGACCGAAGTCCTTAATTTTGCCAATCCTGATTTTGCTGCCCTCGACGATAAATTAAACCAGGCACAGACGGGGTTGAATCTCGAGCAAGACAGAGCGTTAAAGCTGATGATGGGGGCGATTATTCTGTCAAATGTGGCGCTCTGCGGCCCATCTGGAGAAAAGTCGCAGGCGGTTGACGCGGAGAATGTTGAGAAAATCACGCAATGTATCGTTGAAGCGCTTAAGCTTGACGGGAATAAAAATTATCTGGTTGCCGCCGTTCAGATCCTGTTCCGCATTAATGAAATAAACTCCGCCGTTTTCCTTATTTCCAATAATCTTTCCGAGCTCAGTGAGTCACCCGTTGCGCTAAAAATTCTCTTGCTCATCTGCCTGATGGAAGAAGATTTTAATCAGGCCTATGTCATTATTCAGCAGCTCACTGAGAACATGGCGCTTATCGGGGAAGATCCTATGGCGCTGCTGATGGTTGTCACGGCTATCTACAAGCTGGGAGGCCGCCCGGATTCCTTTATCGATTTTAGCCCGTTAGACGTGCCTGACTGGCAGCCTGACGCTGGCCGTTATAGCTGGTTAATTGAGCCGGTAAATAACAATAAAACTACCGTGCTGGTCGCTTGCGATGGCGCCGGCTTTACCGCTCATGGCCTGCCGCTGCTGCTTTCTCTGTTCGACACCAATCGCGACGAGCTTAACGTTCATTTCCATATTTACAACTGTGATGCTGGACTGGCCCAGCAGATTACGGGGCTTCGCAACGCGATGCCTGAGCTGGCTATTTCGTTAAGCAGCGAGGCAGTGACTCCGGGAACGGCAGCGAATGTGCACTATGCCAGTCGCCGGCTGGTCTTTTTATCTCATGCGCTGGAAAAAATGACCACGCCTGTCCTGCTGCTCGAGGCGAACAGCCTCGTCAGGAAGTCGTGGGCCGGGATGGAAGGGCAGTTAGATGTGAAAGATTTACTGCTGACCTGGGATGAAACCGCGCCGTTCTGGGCGTCGATTCTGGCGGCGTGTCTCTATTGTGAAGGGGGCGAGCTGTCGACGAAATATCTGGCCGCCGTGGCCCGGTTTATCGATCGCAATTTACAGCGCAACAATGCTGAACGGTTTCTCGATCAAGTGGCACTGGCCGCTGTCGAAAATGAGCTTAGTGCACTGGATAAAATGGCAATAGGCCGGGCTCAGCCGCATACGCTGGTGGATGCGGCACACGGCGAGGACGCGTTTAGTTGGATACTGGCTCACTCCGGGGTTGAGAGTGAGGATTACCGTCGATACAAAGCGTCGCTGTTGGAAAAGTACAGCGCGTTAATCGGTTGAGTCTGCATTTATTTCTTCAAAATAATGGATAAGCATAACGTGAGTCAGTATTACCCGGATCATCGTATTTCGCCCGTTGCTATTCAGTCTGCGGCCTGCGTCTACCATCTTTCTACGGTGGAGCCTGCGCACGCTCGCGTGCTGGAAATAGGGTGCGGCGAGGGAGGATGCATTACGGCCCACGCGCTGGCGTACCCGGAAAGCCAGGTGATGGGGATTGATATTGATGAAAGCTTGATTGCCGCAGGGCAGCGCCATACTCAGGCATTAGGGATCAGCAATATTGAGCTGTTCTCCGCCGGACTTGGGGATATTCTCGCCACCGAAGGCGGGCAGTTTGACTACATCGTGATTCGCGGTGTTTTCTCTTTACTCGGCCGCCAGGAGCGAGAGGCACTCTTGCTCTGGTGCCGCCAAAATCTTTCTGCCTCCGGCGTGGTCTGCCTGCACTGGTATCCCTCCACCGGCGAACCTGAGACCACGGCCATTCGCGAGGCGCTTAGCTACCATGCAGCCCGGGGCGCGAATGCCGATCCTGAGTCTCAGGTTAATGCTGCGCGAGGCATGCTGAGCTATCTGGCGATGACGCTACCGGAAGGGACACTTAAAGCCCAGGTTGAAGAGGCTGAGAAAGAGAGCGATCTTGCCCTGACCCTGCGTTATCTCTCTCCGACCACGGCAGCCTTGTCTTTTACTGAGTTTTGCCATCAGGTCAGCGACCTGGGATTGCACTACGCTGGCGATGCCGTGCCTCAGTATGAGCTGCCGCGCGCTTATGGTGAAAAGGTCGCAACGCTACACGCCCTCGTCGCCGGACAGCAGCGCATCGCCGCCCAACAATATCTTGATTTTGCGGTATCGCGTACCGAACGCTTTAGTCTGCTCAGTGCGATCAGAGCCGAAGAACACTTTCCGGCATTGCCTGACAGTTCGCGCCTCGAATCACTTCATTGGGCGGGAAACTTTAGCCGCAAAATGAATGAGAATGGGGCGATATACAACGGCCATATTGGCGGGGATGGGCAGCAATCCAGTAGTGAGAATCCGATCACTTTACGCATTCTGGATCTGCTTGGGGCTGCCTGGCCATTCAGCCTGAGCGTTGAACAGTTGGTCATTAACTGCCGCAAGCCGGAAGACAATACCGACGTGCGCGAGGCAGTGCTGAAAGTGCTGGAAGATCTGTATCTCACTCAGCCGGCGGGACTCTACTGGCGCTGTACTCCAGGCGCGTATGATCGGGCTGAAAATGACACGCTACAGCCCATTTTATCGCTGAAAAATGGCGTGCCAGAAGGGAATGCTTCGCAAGTTTATAGAAACCTCTGGGGCGATGAATTTTCTGTCACGCCGGAAGAATGGCGCTATTTGCAACACGGTTTAGCCGGTGTGGATGCCGAGGCGTGGCAGTGTTTTATGTCGCTACGTAAAAAAGGCGCGTTGACGGGGTCTCCGACTGCCTGGAAAAAGCACTACCAGCTTTTTTTACGTACGGGGAAAACACAATTTTTGCTGCCGCTGTTGAACAATTTGCTGCTGCTGAGTGTTTCCATATCGCGAGGTGGCTTGCTTAGCAAAGATGTTAATGACTTACCCCAGCGTGAATCAGAACACACGGAAGACACTTACGACCGGATTAACCGTTTAATTCGTGAGAAAAAGATTCAGGATGCGAAAACCTGTGCTGAGAAGCTGCTGAAAGAGAATCCGGAGGATATTGCCGCGCTGCGCTGTTATTCGCGAACGCTTGTGCTGTCCAATCGCTGGGATGAAGCAAAAGAAGTGCTTTGTCGGCTGATGGGACACTATTTCTCCAGTCTGGATATTTATTACGATCTGGCGACAGGGCTACAGAAAACAAACCAACATTATTACGCGATTCTTCTTCTGCAGGGGTTGTTAAGGCTGGAAGATAAAAACGTCAATTTCTGGCATAGCCTTGCGTACTCATATTATCAGCTGGGTGAAATGTCCCTGGCAGAAAAATGCTCTCGTGTTTCGTTGCGCTGCGACGAGGTGAAAGCGATTCACTATGCCACGATGGGGGTGATTCTCAGCGATAGCCAAAAACTTGACGAGGCTGCCTGGTTTCTTAACAAAGCGATAGCGCTGGAACCGAGTAATTTTGATTACTTTACCGCACTGCTGTTTGCAATGACCCACGACCATAAGGTCACGGCAGAGCAGCTTTACCAGAAACATCTGCAATACGGTGAGACGGTAGGAGCATGGGCCGCGGCCTGTCATCTGCAACTGCCTTATCGGGGTATAAAGAATCCTGATAAAAAACTGCGCGTGGGCTTTGTTTCCGGAGATTTACGCAAGCATCCCGTGAGCCACTTCCTGGCGCCGTTCTGGGATGGGCTGGACAGAAATCATTTCGAGCTGGTGGGGTACAGCACCTCTTATGTTCATGATGAGGTCACTGAACATTTTGCAGCCGGTTCCGTGCTATGGCGGCAGGTGGACAAGCTAAGCAACCAGCAGCTTGCCGAACAGGTTTATCATGACGGGATTGATATTCTGTTTGATCTCTCGGGCCACACCTCTGACAACCGTCTGCCGGCATTTGCGCTTCGCCCCGCACCGGTGCAAATCTCCTGGATTGGCTACCCTGGCACAACCGGTTTGAAAACGATGGATTACCGCATTGTGACCGCGACGCTCGCTGAGCCAGCCGATCTTGAACAGCAGCTGACCGAAAGCATCATGTTTATTGAGATGCGTAAGTTCTTTGAGCCCGATCCGCAAAGCCCTGATATCGAAACTCTCCCGGCGCTTAAAAACGGTTACCTCACCTTCGGCAGCTTTAATCGCCCTAAAAAGATCAACGATGAAGTCCTCAGAGTGTGGGCCTCAATTCTGGCACAGTCTCCGGACGCCAAATTTGTTATCGGTTTTATGAACGATGAAAAAATGGTGGCCGAGATGACGAGGAAACTCGAGCTGCTGGGTATTGCGCCGTCGCGCCTGATATTCAAGAAAAGAGCGCCGCTGCTTGATTATCTGGCTTACCACAATGAAATCGACATTTTACTGGATGCATTTCCCTACTCTGGCGGTACCACCAGTAACCACGCCTGCTGGATGGGCGTGCCAACGCTGACGCTGTGCGGTGCCACGATGGCTGCCCGACAGGGCGTCGATATTATGCGCATTCATGGGCTGGAAAACTTTATTGCCTACAGCGAAGAGGATTACATCCAGAAGGCGCTGAGCTGGGGCGACCGGCTCCCTGAACTGAATGAAATACGCATGACAATGCGTGAAAGAATGCCGGCGGAAACCGCGGATGGCTTTAACGTCGCCGGTACATTTGGACGCGCATTGCGGGAAGCATGGCGAATTTACTGTGCCGGTGAAGCGCACCGTACGTTCACAGTATTGGAATAAGGCGCGGGCCGCGCCAACTGGTTTCACACCGAGGTGTACTATGAAAAATATTTTTGTTACCAGCCCTCTGCTTCCGCCCCTGGAGGAATTTGTTCCTTATCTCGAGCAAATCTGGGGGAACAGGCACCTGACCAACAACGGGCCATTTCATCAGCAGCTTGAGCAGGCGCTGGCCGATTATCTGGGTGTAAAATATCTTTCGCTGTTTTCTAACGGCACGCTGGCGTTGCTGACCGCTTTCCAGACGCTGCGGCTGAGCGGCGAAGTGATAACCACGCCTTACTCATTTGTGGCGACATCGCACAGTCTCTTATGGAATGGCCTGACGCCGGTCTTTGCTGATATTGATCCGCAGACGTTCAATATTAACGCCGACGCGATTGAGGCGCTTATCACCCCACAAACTACGGCCATTATGCCGGTGCACTGTTATGGTATTCCCTGCGACGTGGATAAAATTCAACGTATCGCCGACACCTATGGTCTCAAAGTTATTTACGACGCGGCCCACGCCTTTGGTGTGAAGCAGAACGGCAGCAGCATCCTGAACTGCGGTGATTTGTCTATCCTGAGTTTCCACGCCACTAAAGTGTTTAATACCATCGAAGGCGGGGCGATTATCTGCCCGGATGCCAGAACCAAAAAACGCATTGATTACCTGAAAAACTTCGGTTTTGCCGACGAAACCACGGTAATTGCGCCGGGCATTAACGCGAAAATGAATGAAGTGCAGGCGGCGTTTGGCCTGCTGCAGCTCCAGCATATTGACGGCGCCTTAAGCGCCCGGGCCGACATTTATCAGCGCTACTGTGAAGGTCTGGCCGATATTCCTGGCCTTGAGTTTTATACCCAGAGAAGCGATTACGAGTGGAACCACGCTTACTATCCCGTGCTGATAGATGAACGGTTCCCGGTGAGCCGCGACGCACTTTATGACGCGTTAAAAGAAGAGGGGATTTATACCCGGCGCTATTTCTATCCGCTCATCAGCTCCTTCGCCATGTACCGGCATTTACCGTCCTCCGCCGCGGAGCATCTGCCGGTAGCCAACGACCTGGCTAACAAGGTGCTGTGTTTGCCGATATTCCCGGATCTCGAGGGAGAAGAGCAGCAGCGTATTATTACGGCAGTTAGGCGGATTGCTCAGGGGCAAAGCGTCGCCGCCTGACTGGGTGATTGGCGGGAATAAAAAAGGGCTTTGTCTTGCGACAAGGCCCTTTTTTCTGCTTCGACGGTGTCGTTATAGCTCGGCGATACACATCAAGCGCTCGCTGCGCTCAAGGTAGCGCTGGCCGGACAATTTGAACATGCCGTTAATCAATAGTGGATTATGCAGGCCGTGGCGTATTAGCCAGTCTTCGTGCGTTTTTTTGCCTTTGCCGACCGGGATAATGGTGACTTTGCGGGCGACTTTGCCGAGGATTTCCTGCATCTGTTCGACGGTAAAGAAGCGGATGTTAAACAGCGAGTCGGTCCCTTTTTTCACGTTAAAGTAATCAGCAAATGACTGATTATGGGCGTTATGTACCGTGACGATCATTCTGCCGCGAGTGATACGAGCCTGCTCAAGCGCCATTTTTTGGATATCCTCATCCGCAAATAGCCCCCAAAACCCATTGTGGTAACTGATGTCAAAATGCTTGTCCGGGTACTGCAGCTCGAAGGCATTCATCACGGAAAAACGATCCTGCAGGGAAGGATAAAGCTTTTTCGCAAGACTCACGGATTCCGGCGAAAAGTCTATTCCGTGGCCCTCTGCGCCACGCTTCGTCAACTGGACGATATCGCGAAAGCTACCGGCAGCAATTTCCAGAACCCGCTTTTCACGGCTTTTTCTGACCGCATCAATATAGTAGGCGTGGCGAAGATCGTTTTGGTAATGGTCGAAAATATCCTGCCATTTATGGTCCCAGTCCTCGGCCGTGGTGAGCTTTTCAGGCTCTGTTATTTGGCTCATATCTCTATCCTGTGAATGATTTCTCAGCGACGTAGTGGCGCGTAAAGACGGCGTTTTGTACGGCAACTGCGGGTTGAATAGGCTGGCGGGTGAAACAGTGAAGATGATTGGTAATCATGTCGTAGCCTGCCATGACCGAAAATTCGACCCCGGCGGAGAAGCGGGGGTTGATGTCCATCAGGTAATCCCCGGTGGAATGGCGCATAAATTCAATATTGATGCAGCCGTTCAGGTCGAGCAGGCGGGCAACTTCTGCCGCTTTGGCGAGCAGTGCCTCATCCTGGACAATCTCAACGGTTAATCCGGCGCCGTTCGCGGTGCGCAACAGCTCTTTGCGGGCAACGCCCGCCCATTCGCCGGTCTTGCGCTGCCGGACAATATCAATGACGTGAACATCTCCCGGCAGATACGGCTGGACAATCCAGTCGTTGCCGTTCAGCCGCTGACGTAGCTCAATCAGTTCGGCCTGGGTCTCTACGCGGCGAAGCCCTTCGCTGCTGCGGCCATTCCTCTGTTTAAGGATAACCGGGAAACCAAAGGAAAGCGTTTGGGACTCAGCGAGGGCGACAGTAGGCAGCGAAAGAAACGCCTCGTTATGGGAAAATCGTTGGCTCCAGGTTAGCTTATCCCTGGCAACCGCGATAGATTCTGCTGCCATTAGCGCCAGCATGGCGGACGAACACAGTTCACCCCGGGCATCAGAAAGTGTGTCAACTTCAACATCGGTTAGTGGGATGATGGCGTCAATGCGATGCTGGTCGCAAATCGCATTGATACTTTCGATAAAGGCCTGGCTATTCGTTGCACGCGGAACCTGAACAAAATTGTCGACCAGACGAGAGGCATACACCCATTGCTCGGGGTAGATATCACACCCGATGACGGTGTGGGATGCGCGTTTCAGCGCACTTATCACGGCTGGCGCAGACATTGACCCTATAGCCGTAATTAAAATGTTCATGTAAATGACCTGTCTTGTAATCTGCTTCGCCTGACGGCAGGAGGAAGTTTGCCGCAGAGAAACGACGCGTATATTTATCACTGTATGATAATCCCGCCAGAGATCAGGCCTGGAATAACAGATGATTTTATCCTTTTTTTGCAGGATAGATTCTCCGGCTTAATTTCTCCGGTTTCGCTATAGTATGTGACGTTAATATTTAACAACCAATTGATACTTTTAAGTAAGCCAGAACATGTTTTGCCTTACATTATGGTTAAAATTCCAGGGGTTTATTTCTTCATAACCTCCAAATAACCCCCCATTTCACCCACTATTCATCCGATTAAAACCCCTGCAGAAACGGATAATCATGCCGATAACTCAACTAACGCAGGGCTGTTTATCGTGAATTCACTGTATACCGCTGAAGGTGTAATGGATAAACACTCGCTGTGGCAGCGTTATGTACCGCTTGTGCGTCACGAAGCATTGCGCCTGCAGGTACGTCTGCCGGCGAGTGTGGAGCTCGACGATCTGCTACAGGCAGGCGGCATCGGGTTGTTGAACGCAGTCGAACGTTACGATGCCCTGCAGGGAACGGCATTTACTACCTACGCGGTGCAGCGCATCCGTGGGGCGATGCTTGATGAGTTGCGCAGCCGTGATTGGGTGCCGCGAAGCGTCAGGCGTAACGCTCGCGGTGTGGCACAGGCGATTGGTCAACTGGAGCAAGAGCTGGGGCGTAACGCTACCGAGACGGAAGTCGCGGAGCGGCTGGACATCCCGCTCGAAGAGTATCGCCAGATGTTGCTCGACACCAATAACAGCCAGCTCTTCTCTTATGACGAGTGGCGGGAAGAGCATGGCGATAGCATTGAACTGGTCACCGAGGAACACCAGCAGGCAAACCCGCTACAGCAATTACTGGACAGCAATCTTCGCCAGCGCGTAATGGAAGCCATTGAGGCTTTACCGGAACGCGAACAACTGGTGCTGACGCTTTATTACCAGGAAGAGCTGAATCTGAAAGAGATTGGTGCGGTGCTTGATGTGGGTGAGTCACGGGTTAGCCAGTTGCATAGCCAGGCGATCAAGCGTTTGCGCACCAAACTGGGTAAGTTGTAGGGAGTGCCGCACAATTATCTGACGACCTGGGAATTATCATGACGGTGCAGCAGTCAAAAAGACGGCCATTAAGCCGCTATCTCAAAGATTTCAAACACACCCAGACACATTGTGCACATTGCAGTAAGCTGCTCGACCGCATCACGCTCACGCGCAGCGGGGTGATTATCAATAAAGCCACCATTGCTCAACTTGATACGCTTATTGATGAGGCCACCTGGCTTATCGAGCAGAAAGAGTGGATGGCGCTGTGTCGTTTTTGCGGTGATTTGCACTGCAAAGAACAAAACAACTACTTCGATATTATTGGCTTCAAACAGTATCTGTTTGAGCAAACCGAAATGAGCCACGGCACGATCCGTGAGTACGTGGTTCGTCTGCGCCGCCTGGGTAACCATCTGAGTGAGCATAAAGTCCCGCTTCCCGGCTCGCTGCAAGGCCTGCTGGACGAGACGCTGGACGCCTGGCTGCCCCGCACCAGCACCAATAATTACCGCATTGCGTTACGCAAATATTGGCAATTCCAGGTGCAGGGACATGCGATCCCGAGTCAGGAAATTAGCGCAACCTCCGATATATACTAAATTTGCATAAGTTGTAGCGGACTGGTTTTGATATATCCCGAAGCCGCCCGCTACACTACAAAAAACGTAAATAATCGGGGTAAACATGAAATTAAAAATGATCGGGCGTCAGGCGCTGATGGGCGTCCTGGCCGTTGCTCTGGTGGCCGGCGCAAGCGTGAAAACCTTCGCGGCAGAAAATCTTCTGAATAAAGTCAAAGAGCGCGGCACGCTGCTGGTGGGGCTGGAAGGCACTTATCCGCCGTTCAGCTTCCAGGGCGATGACGGCAAGCTGACCGGCTTTGAAGTTGAATTTGCCGAGCAACTGGCTCAGCACCTGGGGGTTAAAGCCGCGCTGAAGCCGACCAAATGGGACGGCATGCTGGCGTCTTTAGATTCTAAACGCATTGATGTGGTGATTAATCAGGTCACCATTTCCGACGAACGTAAGAAAAAATACGACTTCTCTACCCCTTACACCATCTCCGGTATTCAGGCACTGGTGAAGAAGGGCAACGAAGGTGGGATTAAAACCGCCGCCGACCTGAAGGGCAAAAAAGTGGGCGTTGGCCTTGGGACTAACTACGAGCAGTGGCTGCGTGAAAACGTACCGGGCGTAGACATCCGTACCTATGATGATGACCCGACCAAATATCAGGATCTGCGCGTGGGCCGTATTGACGCGATTCTGGTCGACCGTCTCGCCGCGCTGGATCTGGTTAAGAAAACCAACAATACGCTGGCGGTAGCGGGCGATGCGTTCTCCCGTCAGGAAGCGGGCGTTGCCGTGCGTAAAGGCAATGAAGATCTGCTGAAAGCCATCGATGCGGCTATCGCCGAAATGCAGAAAGACGGATCTCTGGCTAAGCTGTCCGATAAATGGTTCGGGGCGGACGTCACTAAGTAGCGCGGTATCACAGTGAAAAGGTGCTGATTTCAGCACCTTTTTTTATTGACACCAGAGAAGGAAACCGTCTCTCTGGTGCATAATAAAACTGGATATTGATATCGGCTCAGGAGGCCCTATGTCACTGCATCATCTAACGCGTTTTCCTCGTCTGGAATTTATTGGCGCACCGACGCCGCTGGAATATTTGCCGCGCTTTTCGGACTATCTTGGCCGTGAAATTTATATTAAACGTGATGACGTGACGCCGATGGCGATGGGCGGCAACAAGCTGCGCAAGCTTGAATTTTTGGCGGCGGATGCGCTGCGGGAAGGGGCCGATACGCTGGTCACTGCAGGCGCTATCCAGTCTAACCACGTTCGCCAGACGGCGGCGGTGGCGGCAAAGCTTGGGCTACATTGCGTGGCGCTGCTTGAAAACCCTATCGGGACAAAAGCCGAAAACTACCTGACTAACGGCAACCGTCTGCTGGTCGATCTTTTCAATGTCGAAGTTGAAATGTGCGAGGCGCTGAACGCCCCGGATAAGCAGCTGGAAGCGGTGGCTACGCGTCTGGAAGCGCAGGGATTCCGGCCTTATGTTATTCCGGTCGGCGGCTCAAATGCGTTAGGTGCGCTAGGGTATGTTGAAAGCGCGCTGGAAATTGCCCAGCAGTGTGAGAACGCCGTGAACCTGTCATCCGTGGTGGTTGCCTCGGGCAGTGCGGGGACGCATGCTGGTCTGGCGGTCGGCCTTGAGCAGTTGATGCCGGACGTGGAGCTGATTGGCGTCACTGTGTCCAGAACCGTGGCGCAGCAAAAACCCAAAGTTGTCGCCCTGCAGCAGGCCGTGGCGAAGTCGCTTGAGGTTAGCGCGACCAGCGAAATTATTCTGTGGGATGACTATTTCGCGCCAGGCTACGGCACGCCGAATGAAGAGGGGATGGAAGCGGTGAAGCTGCTGGCCAGACTTGAAGGCATCCTGCTTGACCCGGTCTACACCGGCAAAGCGATGGCCGGGCTTATTGACGGCGTGGCGCAAAAAAGATTTAAGGATCAGGGGCCCATTGCCTTTATTCATACCGGCGGAGCGCCGGCGCTGTTTGCCTACCATCCGCATCTGTAAGACGCGGGTCTGGTCTTAATCATCAGGAATCACCATGCAAGAAAGTTTGCAACTGGTGCTGGATTCAGCACCGTATCTGCTTAAAGGGGCGGTTTTCACGCTCCAGCTGAGTATCGGCGGGATGTTTTTTGGCCTGATCCTCGGGTTTATGCTGGCGCTGATGCGCCTGTCGGCGTTTTGGCCTTTTTCGCTGCTGTCGCGTTTTTATGTTTCCATTTTCCGCGGGACGCCGCTTATCGCCCAGCTGTTTATGATTTATTACGGGCTGCCGCAGTTTGGCATTGAGCTGGATCCTATCCCGTCGGCGATGATTGGCCTGTCGTTAAACACGGCGGCTTACGCCTCTGAAACCCTTCGGGCGGCCATTGCCTCTATTGATAAAGGCCAGTGGGAAGCGGCGGCCAGTATCGGGATGACTCGCTGGCAAACGCTGCGCCGCGCGATTCTGCCGCAGTCGGCCCGCGTGGCGCTGCCGCCGCTGGGGAACAGCTTTATCAGCCTGGTGAAGGACACCTCGCTGGCGGCCACCATTCAGGTGCCGGAGCTGTTCCGTCAGGCGCAGCTGATCACCTCCCGCACGCTGGAAGTGTTCACCATGTATCTCGCCGCATCCCTGGTCTACTGGGTAATGGCGACGGTGCTCTCCACGCTGCAAAACTATTTTGAAAACCAGCTTAATCGCCAGGACAGGGAGCCGAAATGAGCGCCATTGACGTTAAAAAACTGGTGAAAAAATTCCACGGGCAGACGGTGCTGCACGGCATAGATCTGGACGTTAAACCTGGAGAAGTGGTGGCGATCATTGGCCCAAGCGGCTCAGGAAAAACCACGCTATTGCGCAGTATTAACCTGCTGGAAGAGCCGGACAGCGGCACGATTCAGGTGGGGAATATCACGATTGATGCCGGACAGTCTCTGGCAAAGCAGAAAGAGAAAATTCGTGCGCTGCGCCAGCAGGTGGGGTTTGTGTTCCAGAGCTTCAATCTTTTTCCACACCGCACGGTGCTGGAAAATATTATTGAAGGCCCGGTCATCGTTAAGGGCGAGCCGAAAGCAGAAGCCATTGTCCGGGCGCGCGAGCTGCTGGAGAAGGTGGGCTTAAGCGGGAAAGAGAACAGCTACCCACGTCGCCTGTCAGGCGGGCAGCAGCAGCGGGTGGCGATTGCCCGTGCGTTGGCCATGCGGCCAGAAGTTATTTTGTTTGATGAACCGACTTCGGCGCTGGATCCTGAGCTGGTGGGAGAAGTGCTGAATACTATTCGCCAGCTGGCGAATGAGAAACGCACCATGGTCATTGTGACCCACGAAATGAGCTTCGCCCGGGATGTGGCCGACCGCGCAATATTCATGGATCAGGGCAAGATTGTGGAGCAGGGGCCGGCAAAAGCGCTTTTCGCCAGCCCACAGCAGCCGCGCACGCGGCAATTTCTGGAGAAATTTTTGACCCAGTAACCGCTAGGCAGGCCTGGTTTCACCCCCAGGCGGCTTTCGCGGAGCCGAGTGCCGCCGGTGGTGTGCCCCAGATAACCGGCGTGCCTGCCAGCCTCAGCGGGAACTTCAACCGGTTTCCCAGCCCAAAGGCAGACCACTCCATCGTCGGCTGGTAATCATGCGGGCCGATAGCGGCAAGCGCTGATTGACCTCCTGCCGGGCAAGACATTAATAAAGCGGCCGTTCGGGCGAGCGACAGGCGTGCGCTGTAGCCCTGACGCTGCTCATGTCGGACCTGGAGGCCTTTTAGCACTGCAGCGGCAAGCAGGTAACCCGTGGCGTGATCCAGTGCCTGAACCGGGAGCGGGTGAGGCCGCCCGGTATTTTTCCAGTGCATGCCCGCGTCGGCGATACCGCTGGACATCTGGACCAGGCTGTCGAAACCACGGCGGTTACGCCACGGCCCGTGCCATCCCCAGGCGTTGAGCGACACGTCTATCAGACCGGGAGAGAGCTGCTGTCGGGTTTCGGCATCAAAACCCAGGGCTTCCAGAGCATCCGCCCGGTAGCCATGCACCAGCACATCGGTATCGGCGAGCAGGGCCTTGAACTGCTCTCTGCCTTCGGCAGATCTGAGGTCGAGCCTCGCGCATTTTTTCCCGAGAGTAACTTCCTCAACCAGCGTCGGCTCTTCCCATTCAGGGGGATCAAGGCGCAGCACCTGCGCCCCAAGCCCGGCCAAAAATCGGGTGGCAACCGGGCCAGCAATAATACGAGTGAGATCCAGCACGCGGAGGCCTGCCAGCGGGCGGGCTGGTGGCAATGCTAATGCAGGGCGAGGGGCTTCGGCATGGCGTTGCTGCCAGAACAATGGCTCTGCCGCAACGGTTTTCCCATGAGGATGCTTCAGCCATTCGTCGTGGCTTAACATCGCTGCCGCGCATCCACCTGCGGCAACGATCGCCGCTTCAAGCTCAGTTTTTCCCCACGCGGTAACTCGCTGGGCGAGCGCTGATTTATCCTTGCTCACACCCAGGATGCTTTCCATTGCCTGGCGATGATGCGGCGCGTTGGTATGCAGGCGGATCCAGCCGTCCCGAGTGGCATAATCCCCGGCAAACTCATCCCACAGCGCGGCAGGAGCGCGGTTCACGGGGAAATGGCTGCTTGAAAACCAGTATGAGGCCAGCCGCCGGTCTATATAAAGCGGCGCATCCGGGCGAGCAAGCAGCGCTCTCAGGGCACAACCCGCCGTCGCCAGGCTGGCGGTGGCGAATTCGGTCACAGGAAAACGGGAACTGAGCTCACCTTTACCCGTCACGGCCACTGACGGCTGAGCGATTTCCAGCCCCAGATCCCGAACCATTGATCCGAAGAGGAGGGAAAACGAAGATTTAACCATACAGAGCTCCAGTAAATTTTTCCTGACATATGTAAAAACCGAAGAATTGTGGCGGAAAAACCATAAATCACATTAATTAGTTTAATAAATGTGTTAGCTTATTACATTCTATTAATGAAATACTTTTTAGCGCCAGGAGAGACGCCAGATATAATGCTGGAACGTAACTTTTTTAGCTGGCGACGGGAAGCGCTCGAACTTTTCCTGTCAATTACTGAAGCCAGCGAATTACAAACTTTAGTTCAACAACAAACTCAGCGCCTCGAGTTTGATTATTTTTCGCTGTGTGTTCGGCACCCGGTGCCTTTTACGCGGCCTAAATTATCATTGCAGAGTTCTTATCCGCAAAAATGGCTGGAGTGGTACGTGACTGAAAACTATTTTGCCATTGACCCGGTATTGAAACAGTCTAATTTCATGCGGGGTGAAATAATCTGGAGCGATGCCCTGTTTGCTGAATCTCGTGAGCTTTGGGATGCCGCGCGCGATCACGGTCTGGCGACCGGGCGCACACATTGCGTGATGGCCCCTAATCGTACGGCGGGTTTTCTCTCCGTTTCACGCTCTGGCGTTCGCAAGGAACTTGTGTCGGAAGATGAACTTGGGCTGCGGCTGAGCTACCTTGCCGAGCTGAGTATGGCGACGTTAAATCGGCTGGACGATCCGTCGGTCGAGATGATTGACATGAAGCTCAGCAAGCGCGAAAGAGAGATTCTTCAGTGGACCGGCGAAGGGAAAACGTCGGCAGAAATTGCGATTATCCTGTCCATTTCTGAGAACACGGTGAACTTCCATCAGAAGAATATGCAGAAGAAATTCAACGCGCCAAACAAGACGCAGATAGCCTGCTATGCGGCGGCGATGGGGATTATCTGAACCTGGAGGGCAAGTGTTGCGTCAGGTGCTGACGGCTGGCGAACCCGGATTCTGCCAGCCGCCCCGGCTTATTGACGGTAAGCCTGTTTAATTTGCTTAACGGTATTGCTGAATACTTCAGCCTGAGTTGGGTCTTCCAGTTGAGCGATCTGCTTTTCCATTTTCAGGATAACGCGGCCCGCATCGGCCTGGCCCATAGCCTGCAGCATCAGGGTTAACAGCGTCTTCAGACAGGTGACTTCTTGTGCCAGTTCACGGGTGTTTTCGGCGGTGGAAAAATCTGGAGTGCTCATTTACTTTCCTCAATGCTTAGTTTGTACGCTGCCATTATGCACAGTGATATTCATAAGGCGGCGGAGTATACCATAACATTCATCAGAATTATTCATGTTCGACGAATGAGAATGCGTCTGAATGTTTATGGTAATAAACAACCCTTGCTCAGGGTTATTCCCGCAGGAAGCGATGAGAATTAAAAGAAATTGTTTCGCTCTCGTTTAACTAACGTTAAATAAAGAGAGAGAAGAAGGATTTTATTCTTGATGATGGTCGCATTTTGATAATTAGCTGTTTTTTAATCAGAGAATAATCGCCTGAACACGATGCTTAGAATGTTGAGGTGTGCCGCAGAAACAGATCTGAAAGTAAAGATATATTCTTCTTAAGTGTTAACAGAATGTGCTGACCGCAATTTGGATTTTAATGTTGCCGGAAAAACGTTAATATATGGCCAATTAGCTATCAGCAGCGTTATCCCTTTCTGGAGAATAGCCCTTTGATCAACGTTCTTCTTGTTGATGACCACGAACTGGTGCGCGCAGGGATACGACGCATTCTGGAAGAGATTAAAGGCATCAAAGTCTCGGGTGAAGTTAACTGCGGTGAGGATGCCATCAAATGGTGCCGCAGTAACCCGGTCGATGTCGTGTTAATGGATATGAATATGCCGGGGATAGGTGGCCTGGAAGCCACCCGTAAAATTGCCCGCTACTCTTCAGATATCAAAGTTATCATGTTGACTATCCACACTGAGAACCCGCTGCCTGCCAAAGTCATGCAGGCCGGTGCGGCAGGGTATCTAAGTAAAGGCGCAGCGCCTCAGGACGTGGTAAATGCCATTCGTTCCGTTAATGCGGGCCAGCGTTACATCGCCTCCGACATTGCCCAACAGATGGCCTTAAGCCAGATTGCACCCGAGGCAGAATCCCCCTTTGCCAGTTTGTCTGAGCGTGAATTACAGATTATGCTGATGATCACCAAAGGCCAGAAGGTCAATGAGATCTCTGAGCAGCTTAATCTCAGCCCTAAAACGGTGAACAGTTACCGCTACCGCATGTTTAGTAAACTGAATATCAGCGGGGACGTGGAGCTGACGCACCTGGCGATTCGCCACGGGTTATTCAATGCGGAGACGTTAATCAGCAGTGAGTGAACCTTTTGATTTCCGGGCTTTTCTCAAGACGGTAACCAGCCAGCCCGGCGTCTACCGCATGTACGATGCCGGCGGCACGGTTATCTATGTCGGCAAAGCTAAAGACCTGAAGAAACGCCTCTCCAGCTATTTCCGCACGAATCTTGCCAGCCGTAAAACTGAGGCGCTGGTGGCGTTGATCCAGCACATTGATGTCACGGTGACCCACACGGAAACCGAGGCTTTGCTGCTGGAGCACAATTACATCAAGCTCTATCAGCCGCGCTACAACGTGCTGCTGCGAGACGATAAATCCTATCCCTTTATCTTCCTGAGCGCCGACAGCCATCCGCGGCTGGCGATGCACCGCGGCGCGAAGCACGCGAAGGGAGAATACTTTGGCCCGTTTCCTAACGGATATGCGGTGCGGGAAACGCTGGCGCTGCTGCAAAAAGTCTTTCCGGTTCGCCAGTGTGAAAACAGCGTGTACCGCAACCGCTCGCGGCCTTGCCTTCAGTATCAAATCGGCCGCTGTCTTGGCCCCTGTGTTTCAGGCCTGGTCACAGAAGAAGACTATGCCCGGCAGGTGGACTATGTTCGCCTGTTTTTAGCCGGGAAGGACGACCAGGTGCTGACGCAGCTTATTTCCCGCATGGAAGCGGCGAGCAAAAATCTTGAATTTGAAGAGGCCGCGAGGATCCGCGATCAGATTCAGGCGGTCCGACGTATTACCGAAAAACAGTTTGTCTCCAACACCGGCGACGATCTGGACGTGATTGGTGTCTCCTTTGATGCGGGTATGGCCTGCGTACACGTCTTGTTCATTCGCCAGGGCAAAGTATTGGGCAGCCGCAGCTACTTCCCGAAAGTCCCGGCAGGCACCGAACTTAGCGAAGTGGTGGAGACGTTTGTCGGGCAGTTCTATCTCCAGGGCAGCCAGATGCGCACGCTGCCGTCTGAAATCCTGCTCGACTTCGCGCTGGCGGACAAATCTCTGCTGGCGGATTCGTTGAGCGAGCTCGCCGGGCGTAAAGTGAATGTGCAGACTAAACCTCGCGGCGATCGGGCGCGTTACCTGAAGCTTGCCCGCACCAACGCGGCAACGGCGCTGGTGACAAAGCTTTCTCAGCAATCCACCATCCAGCAGCGCCTGAAAGCGCTGGCCGAAGTGCTAAAACTTCCTGAAGTGAAGCGGATGGAGTGTTTTGATATCAGCCATACGATGGGGGAGCAAACCGTCGCTTCCTGCGTGGTGTTCGACAGTAACGGCCCGCTTCGGGCGGAATACCGCCGCTACAATATTACCGGTATTACGCCGGGGGACGACTACGCCGCCATGAATCAGGTGCTGCGCCGCCGCTACGGTAAAGCAATAGAAGAGAGCAAAATCCCGGACGTGATCCTGATCGACGGCGGGAAGGGGCAGTTGGGGCAGGCGAAGGCGGTGTTTGCCGAGCTGGACGTGCCCTGGGATAAACACCATCCTTTATTGTTGGGCGTGGCCAAAGGCAGCGACCGCAAAGCCGGGCTGGAAACATTATTCTTTGAGCCCGAAGGTGAGGGGTTCTCTTTACCGCCGGATTCTCCGGCGCTGCATGTGATCCAACACATTCGCGATGATTCACACGATCATGCGATCTCCGGCCACCGTAAAAAACGAGCGAAGGTGAAAAGCACGAGTTCGCTGGAGACGATTGAAGGCATCGGGCCAAAGCGCCGTCAGATGCTGCTGAAGTATATGGGCGGATTGCAACCGTTAATCAACGCCTCCATCGAGGAGATAGCAAAAGTGCCGGGCATCTCGCAGGCATTGGCAGAAAAGATCTACTACTCGTTGAAACATTAAGGGCTCTGTAGCAACATAGAGACAATTTCCACTTATGACAGATAGTTAACTGGCACTATGCGATTCAATATCCCAACACTGCTCACGCTGTTTCGTGTCATCCTTATCCCGTTCTTTGTGCTGGCGTTTTATCTGCCGTTCAACTGGGCACCTTTCCTTTGCGCTTTCATTTTTTGGCTGGCGGCCATAACCGATTGGTTTGACGGTTTTCTCGCGCGTCGCTGGAACCAAAGCACCCGCTTCGGCGCATTCCTCGATCCCGTTGCCGATAAGGTGATGGTGGTGGTGGCGCTGGTGCTGGTGGTAGAGCATTATCACGCCTGGTGGGTGACCTTGCCTGCGGCGACGATGATCGCCCGCGAGATCATTATTTCCGCGCTGCGTGAATGGATGGCGGAGATTGGTAAGCGCAGCCGTGTGGCGGTTTCCTGGATCGGTAAAACCAAAACAATGGCGCAAATGTTGGCGCTGATTGGCATGCTTTGGCGGCCAAACATGTGGATTGAGTACACCGGTATCGCGCTTTTCTTCGTTGCGGCGGTGCTAACGTTCTGGTCAATGTTCCAATATTTGGCCGCGGCACGCGGTGATTTGCTCGAACCGTGATCTATCCGACGCAAAATTCAGCAAACGATTCGTGGTGTTAGAAAATTTCATTGACTCATTGCGTCAGGTAAGTAGAATGCAACGCATCGAAAGGCAGCAAGGTTTGCCGGAAGATAATAAAATCAAGTGATTAGCTTAATAGCCACCAACAGTCACTTGTATAAAAAGCGGGAATAGCTCAGTTGGTAGAGCACGACCTTGCCAAGGTCGGGGTCGCGAGTTCGAGTCTCGTTTCCCGCTCCAAATTCAGGTAATAGACTTTCTGTTGCCGCCTGAAAAGGCAAAAGATTTTGGCGCGTTAGCAAAGCGGTTATGTAGCGGATTGCAAATCCGTCTAGTCCGGTTCGACTCCGGAACGCGCCTCCAATTTCTTCCCGAGCCCGGATGGTGAAATCGGTAGACACAAGGGATTTAAAATCCCTCGGCTTATGGCTGTGCGGGTTCAAGTCCCGCTCCGGGTACCATGGGAATAAAAAGAATAAAATCAATGATAAGCAGTGTCGTGTAAACCACCTTCGGGTGGTTTTTTATTGCCTGCGATTTGCCATTCTGAAAATTATCCTGCCTGTTCCGCTAAAAGCATGCCATGCTAAACCCTTCCCTGGCATTCCATCTGGTAACGATGAACATTTTCTCCCGACACCCATTTGATGTCGCTTTCCAGGGCCGCGCGCTCAAGGCTGACAGCATTTTCGCCAGTAAAGGCCACGTCCTGATGATCCACGGAGGTTCAAAAGACCGCGAGGCGAGCCTTCGGTACCGGCACTTAATGGCTGAGCTGGGTTTTGGCAGCACGGCTTTTGATTGTATCGGGCATGGGGAAACTGGCGGCGATCTCTCTCAATCTTCTTTAATCAGCCGCACAGACCAGGCCCTTGCGGTTGCCGAACATTTAGGTTCTCAACTGACCGGCTGCATGGGCGTCAGCATGGGGGCGTACAACGCTTTGCAACTGAGCCAATCCGTGTCTCTGCGTTCCCTTATCCTGATGGTGCCGGGCGTGTATCACCCTTCGGCTTACCGGGTAAACTTCGGGCCTGAATTTTCCGCCATTATCCGCCAGCCGCGAAGCTGGGCCGACAGTGACGCCTGGCAGGCCGTGACTGAGTTTGGCGGTAATGTTCTGGTCATCGCCGCGGCTGAAGACCGGGTGATCCCGGCGGAGATCCCGCCCCGGCTTTATGATTCGACGTCGGGGCAGGGCAAACATGCTTTGCTGACCGTGCCGGGTGCCGACCACAACAGCGTCTGGCAGGCGCTGCAGCACGATCCCCCGCTCTACGAAAAAACCTGTCAATTATTGGTGGAATGCCTGACGAAAGCGGAATGAAAATGACTCGTCGCGCGTAGAACGGGTACACTACGCCAAATTTTATTCAAAACGCGAGACGAGGAAGCCAAAAATGACCCAGGGCCCGCTGAACGAAGACGAAATTATTTGGCTGGATGACATTCTGCTGAAGTACGGCACCGCGCATTCGGTGATTGATGTAGCCGAGCTGGATGGGCTGCTCACGGCGCTGCTGTCAGGTCCAACTGTGACCGAACCTGCTACCGTGCTGAGGGCGGTATGGGGCGGCGATGTCGAGCCGGAATGGGAAAGCAAAGAAGAGCTGACGCGCTTTAGCGTACTGGTGTTCCAGCATATGAACGACATTGCCGAACGCCTGGCGGAGTATCCGGGGCAGTTTGAGCCTCTGTTTGGTACCAGCGAAGTGGATAACCGCGAAATCACCATCGTGGAAGAGTGGTGCTACGGCTACATGCGCGGTGTGTCACTGGAAAGCTGGCCTGCGCTGCCGGCAGAACTTCAGCCAGAGCTGGAGGCGATTGCCCTGCATGGGCTGGAAGAGAATGAAGCGAAGTTTGAAAGCCTGACGCCGGAAGCATTTCTGGCGAGCATTGAGGCGATTAAACCTGCGGCACTGGCGTTATACGGATACTGGCACAGCCAGCGAAACGGCGGGGCGCTGCACTAAAATGAAAATAGCAGGCCGCAATGGCCTGCTACTTAACGGCAATTAAGCCTGAGCGTCCAGCGTGGCCAGCTCTTTATCGACAAAGTAAAGGCCTTCGCCGCTTTTGCCCACCAGGCTGAGTTTATCCAGCACGGATTTAAACAGTTTTTCTTCTTCATGCTGCTCGGCAACATACCACTGCAGGAAATTAAAGGTTGGATAATCCTGAGAGGTCATTGCGGAATGGACCAGAGCATTAATCTGACGCGTAATTAACTGCTCGTGCTCGTAGGTCGCTTTAAATAATTCGGCCAGTGAAGCGTATTCTAAATACGGGGACTGAATGGCGTTAATACGCGGCATGCTCCCGGTATCATTTAAATATGCAAACAGACGCTGCATGTGCTCCATCTCTTCCTGAGCGTGGCGGCGCAGGAACGCGGCAGCCCCTTCGAAGCTGTGATAGCTGCACCAGGCGCTCATCTGCTGGTAAAGCAGGGAGGAGTAGAGTTCAAGGTTCATCTGCTCGTTCAGTTTTTCAATCATTTCCGTCTTCAGCATCACAGGCTCCATATTTTTTGAGGGGCGTTAATATGGCGCTACTTTAATTATTAATTTTCAATAATGCAAAGAAATTGTTAATTATATTAGTGTAATGAGAATGGTTGTTACTATTATTTTATTTGTGACAAAATGAATTAATAATGAGAATTAATCTTGTTCCGCTTCGCTATTTTATTGCCAAATAATGTGTCATGAATTAGTCATATTTAGCCGCGCAAAATGGTAACCATGCTAAGAGTAAGCCCATGTTGTCATTGGAAAATCTTATGGCTAAATATTCTTATGTCCGCCATTTACCTGACGCGGGAGCTGTGGCTAAATACGTTTCTTTCAAAATTAGACTGCACATGAATATTCTTCATTTTCTTCTCGCACTTTTTGTCATCATGGGACTGGCGTGGCTGGTGAGCTTCGATCGTAAAACCATCCGCATCCGCTATTTGTTACAACTTGTCGTCATTGAAGGCCTGCTGGCGTTCTTCTTCCTGCACTCCGACAGCGGCTTGTGGGTGATTAACGGCGTGTCCGGTTTCTTTGGCCACCTTCTGACCTTCGCCGGGCAGGGCAGCGACTTCGTCTTTGGCGGCATGAGCAAAGCGGGCCTGGCCTTTATCTTCCTTGGCGTGCTGTGCCCGATTATCTTTATCTCGGCGCTGATCGGGATCCTGCAGCACTTCCGCATTCTGCCTATTATTATTCGCATTGTCGGTACGCTGCTTTCTAAAGTGAACGGCATGGGCAAGCTGGAATCATTCAATGCCGTGAGCTCGCTGATTCTGGGTCAGTCCGAAAACTTCATCGCCTACAAAGGCGTACTGGGCGATCTAAGCTCTCGCCGCCTGTTCACCATGGCCGCAACGGCGATGTCCACGGTTTCACTGTCCATCGTCGGGGCCTACATGACGATGCTGGAGCCGAAGTATGTGGTTGCGGCGCTGATCCTGAATATGTTCAGCACGTTCATTATCCTGTCGATCATTAACCCGACCCGCCCGGGAGCTGAGCCAGAAATCAAGCTTGAGAAGCTGCACGAATCCCAAAGCTTCTTTGAAATGCTGGGGGAATACATCCTCGCAGGTTTCAAAGTGGCGATGATTATTCTGGCGATGCTGATTGGTTTTATCGCGCTTATCAGCGCCATTAATGCGCTGTTCGCGACGGTCTTCGGTCTGAGCTTCCAGCAAATTCTGGGCTACGTTTTCTATCCGTTTGCCTGGCTGGTGGGTATTCCTCAGGCGGATGCGCTGAAAGCGGCCGGCATTATGGCGACCAAGCTGGTGGCGAACGAATTTGTGGCGATGATTGAGCTGCAGAAGATCATGGCGACGCTGTCGCCGCGCGGGCTGGGGATCCTGTCGGTCTTCCTGGTGTCGTTCGCTAACTTTGCTTCCATCGGGATTGTGGCCGGGGCTATTAAAGGGCTGAACGAAAAGCAGGGGAACGTGGTGTCTCGCTTTGGCCTGCGCCTGGTGTACGGCGCGACGCTGGTCAGCCTGCTGTCCGCGGCGTTTGCCGGACTGGTTCTGTAAAAACAAAAAACGGCGGGTTTCCCCGCCGTTTCTTTAACGCAAAATCATCAGAACGCGGCGCAGACCGGCTGGTCAATGCGCATCACGGATTCCTGCGCAAAGCGAGTTTTATAGATAGAGCGCAGTTCGTCTACCTTTTTGCTGCTCTCCGCATCGCTGCCGCGAATCAGCATGATCGCCTTGCTCGGTTCGTGGGTCACTTCACCCTTAGCATTCAGCCACTGGCCTTTGGCGTCATATTCGGTCAGCCCTTCGCGGAAGCGCGGGGTCACGTCTTTATCCACGAAGCTACGCCATTCATTGGCGGTAATTTCCGCGCCGGATGGGCGGCTGATACCGAAATAGAGCGTGGTTTGCGTCATCTGATCGCCTGCCTGGCACTGTTTAGCCGGGGCGGTAACCGCCGATGTGGTTTTCGCTGGCGTGACGCAGCCCGTCAGAGCCAGAGCTAATGCCCCGGCCAGTGTTGCTTTATAAAATACCATTATCCACCTGTCTTGCTGTCATCATCATTATTAAAATTAAATGCGGAATGATTCCGCCGCGATATAAAATTACAATTCCGCACTTTTCGCAAGTCGCCGAGCATCAATAGGGCAATAATAATCCCGCAGATGCCGCTGCAGGACAGCACCCACTGCGCCGGGAAGTATCCGGCAATCGTTCCCGTGACCAGCGGGACGACTAACGTAATGCCGAGCTGCAGTCGCCAGGTTGCCGCCATAGCGGCGCCGACCTGTGGGCCAGGGAAACTGTCCATCACGTTGAGCGTGGCGACCAGATAGAACCAGTTACTGAACAAATGAGCGATGACGATCAGCGGCACCGCCAGCCACAAAGTGCCCGAGTAACCCACGGCGAAATAACACAAAGTAAAAAGCAGCAGCGCCAGCATTAGCGGGAAGCTTTTACCCGCCCGGTTGCGCACCTGTTTTTCGCTGAGCAGGAGCGGGGCGAGCAGTTGCCCAGCGCTACGGGCAAACAGCAGCGCCAGGCCATTGGCCGCGTTATCACCCGGCAACGCAGGAGTCAGAGCCGGGAGCAAAGCCATCACGGGGGCGCCGACCAGCGCAAGGCTGGGCAACAGCAACAGGCTGCGCTTTTGCTCCGGGGTAACGTTCTGCCAGCTAAACTCCTCGCTTTCGTCTGGGGCGCTGTCTTCTTCTCCCTTCATAACAAAGGCCGCCGAGGCGTACCAGAGCAGCCCTATGGCAACGATGAAACTGATCGCATCCAGCAGCAGCATCAGCCAGAGGCTGACGTGGCCATATAATAATGTCCCAAGCCCCACGCCGAAGATAACGTTGGCGGCAAACACCAGCGTTTCAACGCCTGCGGCGGCGGGCATTAGCGCTTTAGATAAACCTTGTTTGAAAAGCTGACTTAAGGCCGGCACCGTCAGGCCGGTGCTAAAAGCGGCGGCGGCCTGGCTTAGCAACAGCAAGCCTGGGTGTTCATTCCACAGCGCAAGGCACGGCAGAAGCAGCCCTGTAAGACCGAAAACTTCGCCGAGAAGCAGCACAGAAAACGCCGGCCAGCGCTTTAATAACCACACGCCAGCAAAGCTGGCAGGTAAGCCGGGCGCAAGGGAAAGGACGTAAGCAAGAGAAAGCCAGGCGGGGGTAGCGTGACTGTTTAACAGCTGACTGAAGACCAGAACGTAAGTCAGGCCGTTACCCACAGAAGAAAACAGCAGCGCCAGTCCGAGCAGCGTGAACCAGCGGTGCTGGCGCAGGGCGCGTAGCAATAAAAGAAGCATGTTAAGCTCCTGATGAAAAAATAGAGTCAAACCGCCGTGGGAAAACGGCAGCGCGAGATATTTATCGTCAGGAACGGGTTACATTGGCGTCAGGCTTCTCTTTGTACAGTTGTCTCTAAAAATAGAGGAGTATTGGTAGATTACCAGTTGCTGGTGACGCCCGCATACTGTGGGCCGGTCACGCCGCGGCACTGGTATTCCAGCACCACCTGGGTGTTCAGGCAAAGGGTGCCGCTGTAGGTGGTACAGGTCTTGATATCGCTGCCGTAAGGGAGTGCGCTGGCATAGCCCCATTGCTGGCACTGACGCGATGCCGTGGACTGGGCGAGGAATTTATCCACTTTGGCCGTTTGCAGCGGCGGCAGGCTATAGGCGAGGCGAACAACACCGGCAGGCTCATTGGCATTGAGCGGAACAGGTGTTTTGCTTACGGTGCATCCGCTCAGTAACAGGGCGGTAACGGCCAGATAAATGCGCTTCATCGTTGATTCATACCTCATACTTAACCGCCTTCATGGTAGCACGCGTGGCGGGCAGAAAAGCCTGTTCGATTAGGCGGGCCGTAAATTCCATAAATTTCGAATTTTAAATAACCCTTAATTCAAATTACGAAATAAAAACTTTTTACCTAACGTAAATTCCCCACAAAATACGCGGCGATTTTTTGATCAAAAACGCGTCAAGTTTTGCTGAACCGTGCCGACAATAGCGCTACGGCGCGATTTAATTTCACTTATGCAGGTATACGAGGGAATAAATCAGGACGCGCGTCGCTAAAGCCGCACAGGAAGTGCATTTTATTTTTTACCGGGGAACCAAAAAATGAACATTGTTCGCAATATTAAAATTCGCGCGATGGTGGTGCTGATACAAATCTTTTCCACGCTGGCATGGATCTGCGTGGCGGGCGCGACGCTATGGCTATTACATAACCTCAAGCAACAGCTTGCGCTGAGCCCGGATCAGCTCACGTGGATTAACACGGCCCAACGGATGCTGATTATCTCCATTGCTATCAGCATTGCGATCGTCATTTTTACAGAACGCTACCTGTGGTTTTGCCTGGTAAAGCCGGTTAATACGATCCGCCACCACATGCATGTCCTGGCGCAGGGAGAACTGGCTGCCACGCTGCCGGATTTGGGGCGCAACTGTATTGGCCTGATGGTGCCGCCGATTCAAAAAATGCAGGAAAACTGGCAAAGGGCGGTGAGCCGCATCCGGGACAGCGCCGAGGCTATTCGCACCAACGCCACCGAAGTGTCCGGGGTTAACACTGACCTGTCATCCCGTTCTGAGCAACAGGCCGCCGCGCTGGAGCAGACCAGTGCCAGCATGGCGCAGCTGAACAGCACGGTGAAGCTGAACGCCGACAATGCAAATCACGCCAGCCACCTCGCACAGAATGCCACCAACACTGCGGTAAACGGCGGGGATTCGGTGAAGCAGGTAGTGAAGACCATGGATGTGATTGCCAGCAGCGCGAACAAAATTGTCGATATCACCACGGTGATTAACAGCATTGCGTTCCAGACCAACATTCTGGCGCTAAATGCCGCGGTGGAGGCGGCAAGGGCGGGAGAGCAGGGCAAAGGCTTTGCGGTCGTCGCCAGCGAGGTACGTAATCTGGCCAGCAGAAGCGCCGGGGCCGCAAAAGAGATTGAAACCCTGCTCAACGATTCGGTCAGTAATATTCACACCGGGTCGCAGCAGGTGCGTAAGGCGGGGGAGGCAATGGATGAGATCCTCCGCGCCGTGAAGCAGGTGAATGACATCATGGGGGAGATTGCCAGCGCGTCCCTCGAGCAAAGTCAGGGCATCGGGCAGGTCGGGATCGCCGTTCGGGAAATGGACAGCGTGACGCAGCAGAACGTGAATCTGGTCCAGAAGTCGGTGCTCTCTTCCGTTGAACTGGAGAAACAGGCGCACCACCTGCATGACGCGGTGGCAATGTTCCGGCTTAACGCAGTCTGAAAACCACGCATGTGACAAAGCAGCCTCCGGGCTGCTTTTTTTACGTCTTAAACAGGCGCGGAAACAAAAATATGTGACGCAGATGGGGGAAATAATATTCCCCGCAGGCATTGGCGTCAGGCACCGTGCGGATAGTTAAAAATCGGCTAAGCTTATGCTTTTTAGGCACATTTACAAGCGATCGCGAGTGTCGCACTATGCGGGCTCTTATTGAGCAAGGAGTTTCTGAAGCAATGCGTAAACCTCTGGTATTGTCGGCGCTGGTCGCCGCGCTGGCCCTGGCCTTAAGCGGCTGTGATGACGCTAAAAAAGAGACCGCGGCGGCCCCCGCCCCGGCAAAAGAAGCGCAGCAGGGCGGCAGCCTGATAATCGGTATCACCTCCGGCGATCCGCTGGCCATGAACCCGCTGTACGCCAGCGATCGGACTACGTTAACCATCATGCAGGCGCTTTACTCGCCGCTGTACAGCTACAACGGCGACAAGATCGAATGGGGCCTGGCGGAAAGCCTGACGCCGTCAGCCGACAACCTCACCTGGACGCTGAAACTCAAGCCTGACCTGAAATGGCAGGATGGGCAGCCGATTACCGCCGATGACGTGGTGTTCACCTTTAATAAACTGCTGGATGAAAAGCAGCATAGCTTCTTCCGCAGCATGTTTGTTTATGGCAACCAGCCCCTGAGCGTGAGCAAAGTGGATCCGCTCACGGTTAAATTTACGCTGCCTCAGGTCAGCGCCGCCTTTGCCGGTACGCTGGTGCAAATCTTCCCGATCCCACAACATATCTTCGGCAGCGAAGCAGGCGATCTGGAAAAGAGCACCCGCAATGATGCGCCCGTCGGCTCCGGTCCGTTCAAGTTCAAAGAGTACCGGGCGGGTCAGTACTACGCCCTGACGCGGTTTGATGATTACTGGAACGGTAAACCGAAACTCGACTCGGTCACCTACCGCTTTGCAAAGGACGCCAACTCTGCCAACCTCGCGCTGCAGAACGGTGAGATCAATCTCAAGATGGTCGATCCGCAGGATGTTTCGCGCCTGAAAGCCACCGGCAAGTTTGATTTTGTTATTTACCCGGAAGGCCGCCTGGCCTACATGACTTTCAACCAGAACGTTGACAGCATGAAGAGCAAAGATCTTCGTCAGGCCATCGCCTACGCGCTGAATAAAGATGACCTTGTGCAAACGGCGTTCACCTCTCTCGATTACGCCAAACCTGCGGCTTCTATTCTGACCCCGGATACCCTCTACCAGACCAGCGATGTGGAACCGTACAAGTTCGATCTCGATAAAGCCAAAGCGTTGTTCAAAGCGTCCGGGCAGCCGGAGGGCGTGAAGCTGCGCCTGGCCTACATCAACAGAAATAAAACCCAGGAAAGCATGGGGCTGTACATTCAGCAGCAGCTGAAGGCGATAGGCATCAACGTTGAACTGCTGCCGCTGGATGCGAACGCGATGTCCCAGCGCAGTCAGGACATGAAAAACACGGCCTATGAACTAAGCCTGGGCGGTTACATCATGGGCGCTGAGCCGGACGGCTATAAGTCGCTGTATATGAGCAACGAAGCCTATAACTACGCGCACTATAAAAACCCGGCGTTTGATGCGCTGTGGGAGCAGGGCGCAATGGAAACGGATGCGGCGAAGCGCGCGGCTATCTACAAGCAGATCCAGCAAACCGTCGCCAGCGATATGGCCTGGTACCCGATTGCCTACACCAACGCGGTTGTGGCGGTGGACAAACGTTTTGGCGGCACGCAAGAAGCCGAGCCTAAGCCCGTGTATATGTTCCAGGATCTGTCGAAAATTTATCAACAATAACAATGAGTGATCCTCCGCCCGGCCGGTTTGTGCTGGGCGGGCGGAGGAAGGCGAAACTATGAATAACCTTCTTTTCCGGCGCTTACTGCAGCTGCTCCCGATGCTGCTTTTTATCTCGCTGGTCTCTTTTTTACTGGTGAAGTTGGCCCCCGGCGATCCTGTGCAGGCGTATATCACCCCGCGCATGAGCCCGGAGGATATCGAACGCATCCGCCAGAGCATGGGGCTGGATAAGCCGCTGCCGGTGCAGTACCTGCTGTGGCTGAAAAATCTGCTGCAGGGCGATCTCGGCTACTCCCTGATTTACCACCGTCCGGTGCTGACGATGATCGGTGAGCGTATCCCGGCCACGCTTGGCCTGATGGGCGCGTCCTTGTTGTTAGCTATCCTGCTGGCGATCCCGCTGGGGCTACTGGCGGGGGCGTACAAACACCGCTGGCTCGACCATGTTCTGAACCTGTTCGCTTACGTCGGGATCTCGGTGCCGATCTTCTGGTTTGGCATCCTGCTGATTACCGTGTTTTCGGTGCAGCTGAACTGGCTGCCGAGCATGGGGATGCGAACCATCGGCGCGGAGGACTCCTGGCTCGATGTGATTCGTCACGGCATTCTGCCCTGCATCGCGCTGACGTTTTACAACCTCTCCAGCTATGTGCGCTACATCCGGTCGAACACCATTAGCCAGCTGTCCGCCGACTATGTGCAAACCCAGCTGGCCTACGGGGCAACCCGGCGCACTATTCTGTTCCGGCATGTGCTGAAGAACGTGCTGCTGCCGGTGATCACGCTGTTTGGCCTCTCTTTTGGCGAGCTGGTGGTGGGCGCCTACGTGACGGAAAGCGTCTTTTCCTGGCCGGGGATGGGGCTGCTGGGGATCCAGGCCATCACCTCCCTCGACTACCCGCTGATCATGGCCATTATTCTGCTCTCAGCGTTGATGCTGATTGTGGGGAATCTGCTGGCCGATCTTCTGTATCGCGTGGCGGACCCGCGCATTAAGGCGCTGAGGTAACCATGAGCAGAAGATGGAATCAGGTTAAACAGGGCCTGAAACGCAGCCGCCCCGCGCAGCTTTCTCTGGCGGTACTGGTGATTTTTGCGCTGGCTTCATTATCGGCTTTTTTTAGTCCGTGGGACCCTAATCAAATGTCGCTTCAGGGAAGGATGCTGCCGCCGGATGTCAGCCACTGGTTTGGCACGGATGAATATGGCCGGGACTACTTCACCCGCGCACTTTATGGCGGGCAAATCTCCCTGATGGTCGGGTTTTTAGCCATGCTGTTTTCCACGCTGGTTGGCACGCTGGTGGGCACCGTCAGCGGCTACTTTGGCGGCAAAATTGATAACCTGCTGATGAGACTGGTGGACATTTTAATGGCGATCCCGGCTTTTTTCCTGCTGCTGGTGCTCAATGCTTACCTGAAGCCCGGCATCGCTAACATCATTCTGATTATCAGCGCGCTGACCTGGATGAATATGTCGCGACTGGTGCGGGCAGAAACGTTGACGCTGAAAGAGCGGGAATACGTGATTTATGCCCGGGCCTCCGGGGAGCATCCGCTGAGGATTATCGCCCGGCACATTATTCCGAATATTTTGCCGACGATTATTGTGGCGGCCACTTTGAATATCGCCTCGGCGATTTTAATGGAGTCAACATTGAGTTTTCTTGGTCTCGGCGTGCAGCAGCCGGATGCCTCCTGGGGCAGCATGCTGAATAACGCTCAGTCCTACATCGGCGAAGCCTCCTGGCTTGCCATGTTCCCGGGGGCGCTGATCCTGCTGACGGTGCTGAGTTTTAACGTGCTCGGCGATGTGTTCCGTACCGCTTTTGAGCCGGGGGCAAATCGCGATGCGTAATTTGCTGGAAATTGAAAACCTGAAAACCTCTTTCTTTACCCGCGAGGGTGAAGTACAGGCGGTACGCGGCGTCACCTTCAGCGTGCAGCGGGGGGAAGTGGTGGGTATTGTGGGCGAGTCCGGCTGCGGCAAAAGCGTTACCTGTAAATCGGTGATCAATTTGCTGGGCAGCCATGGCAAGGTGGTGGGAGGCCATATCCGTTTTCAGGGAGAAGACCTGGCGCGTAAAACGGCGGAGCAAATGCGCCACCTGCGCGGCAGCGAAATCGCGATGATTTTCCAGGATCCGATGACGGCGTTAAATCCGGTGCTGACCATCGGGCGACAAATGAGCGAGATCCTTATTCGCCACCAGAGTTTGAGTAAGAAGGCGGCGAAAGAGAAGGCCATAGCGATGCTAGGGCAGGTGGGCATCAGCCAGCCGGAAAAACGCTATGACCAGTATCCACACGAGTTTAGCGGCGGAATGCGCCAGCGGGTGATGATCGCGATCGCGCTGTCATGCCATCCGTCATTGCTGATTGCCGACGAGCCGACGACCGCGCTGGACGTGACCATTCAGGCGCAAATTCTGCGCCTGCTGAAACACCTTCAGCAGCAGACGGACACCGCTATCTTACTGATCACTCACGACCTGGGTGTGGTGGCGCAAGTCTGTTCCCGGGTGGTGGTGATGTACGGTGGGCTGGTGATGGAGCAGGGCAGCGTTGAGGCGATTTTTTATCGGCCCGCCCATCCCTACACGCGTGGTTTGCTGGCTTCGTTGCCTCGCCCTGACGGCAGCGAAGCGCGCTTGTCGCCGATTGAGGGTAGCCCGCCGGGTCTGCTCAATCCGCCGCCCGGCTGTCCTTTCGCCGCTCGTTGCCCGCAGCGCATGGCCATTTGCGACACGGCAGCACCCAAACACACGCTCGCCGACGGCCATGAAGTCAACTGCTGGCTGTGGAAAAAAGAGGCCGCTCATGCCTGACATCACTCCTTTGATTCGCGTGCGTAATCTGCACAAACATTTCACCGCAAATCGGGGCTGGTTCGGGCCGGGGACCACGGTAAAAGCCGTGGATGGCGTGAGCTTCGATGTTTTTCCGGGGGAAACTTATGGCCTGGTGGGGGAGTCCGGCTGCGGGAAGTCGACGCTAGGGCGAAGCTTATTGCGGCTGTTCGAGGTGACCGACGGCGAAATTGAGTTCGACGGGCAAAATATTGCGGCGCTTAACGAACGTCAGCTAAAGCCTATCCGCCGCCGGATGCAGGCCGTTTTCCAGGATCCCTATTCGTCGCTAAACCCCGGTATGACGGTGGCGCAGCTGATCGCTGAGCCAATGCGTATTCACGGTTATGATGCGGCACGGCGCAAAGCCCGCACTCTGGAGCTGCTCGGGCAGGTGGGATTAAATCAGGAGCACCTGGACCGCTTTCCCCATGAGTTCAGCGGCGGCCAGCGGCAGCGAATCAGCATTGCCCGGGCGCTGGCGGTGAATCCCGAATTTATTCTTTGCGATGAGCCGCTGTCGGCCCTCGATGTCTCTGTGCAGGCACAGGTGGTGAATATTTTGCAGGATCTGCAGCAGACATTTGGGCTGACGTATTTGTTTATCGCCCACGATTTGTCTATGGTTCGCCACATTTCTGACCGCATCGGGGTAATGTATCTTGGTTCTCTGGTGGAGGAGGCGCCTGCGGAAACGCTGTATAGCCAGCCCGCTCATCCCTACACTCGCGCGCTGCTCGCGTCTATTCCCATTGCAGACCCGCATGTTCAGATGCTGGAACAGGGTGGACTAAAAGGCGAAATCGGCGGTGATACGGGGGAAAGCGTTGGCTGCAAGTTTGCCACCCGCTGCCCGCGAGCAATGGGCCAATGTCACCAGCAACCTCCCCGAATGCAGGAGATCTCGCCGGGCCACCGCGTGGCCTGCTGGCAGTTCGAAAAATGAGTCGGCGGGGGCATTTTGCTCCCGCTTCACCGCTCTTCCAGCGAATGGGCTGTTGCCTCGTGCAGAGGCGCGCAGGTAGACTGTCGCGCAAATAAAACAGGAGATTAAAATGGCCGAACAACTCTCTGCCGATCAGGAACTGGTTTCCGACGTCGTGGCGTGCCAGTTAGTGATTAAACAAATTCTCGACGTGATTGATGTGATTGCGCCCGTTGAAGTCCGCGACAAGATGGCGGAACAGCTGAAAACCATCGATTTTACTACCCATCCTGCGGCCGTTGATCCGGTCACGCGCCGGGCGATTCAAAAAGCCATCGCACTGATTGAGCTGAAATTTACGCAGCAAAAAGAAGCGCACTGAAGTTTTTATCCGCTGCCAGAAAGCAAAAGCACCGCCCAGTTGCGGTGCTTTTTATCTGAGTCGGGGCCGATCAGTGATAGTCTCGTTCGACAAAACTGAGTACGCGCCTGTCGGTCTGGCTCATGCACAGGCCTGCCTTGTTGGCATCCCGGACCTCTTCGAGAATCGTTTTCAGCCGCTCTCCCTCCCGATCCTGTTCTAAGCCTAGCGCCATTAAAAAACTGACGACTCTACCGGCATTGACGGCTTTAGCTTCTTCCTTAAGCGCGGTCAGCGTTTCATGCCGGAGATGGTAATCATCCAGCGTTTGTTGAAAAAGCTCTTCCAGCGTCAGGCAGTGGCAGTCAGGCGGGGACATAGTGCCGACGCTGGGCATACCGCCGGACTGCTTCATAAAATTGAAGACCCGCATCATGTGGGTCACATTGTTTTGTGCCTGGCTACGTAAAAAATTCGCACTTCCCGTCAGGCTGTGTTTGGCGCACCAGGCGCTCAGGTGCAGACACAGATGGGAGGCATAGAATTCACGATTAATTTGCGCATTAAGTTTCTGGATCATGCTGGCAGTGGGCATATAAATATCCTTATTTCATGAGCACTTTTATGAAGAGGTGAAATAAACATACCCCGCTATCACGGATGAGAAAAGTCCTAATTCAGGCTATTTTTATTTTTTTTGATTTTCTTTAAGATAAAAAGATCATGAAGTTATCCGTCTTTTGATTTTTCGTAACATACTGTATTTAATATAAAATATATTTATCGGTTTTTTCTTTTTATCCCTGTTTTGCTTTATATCAGAAATGAGGTTTGTTCAGTCCGTGAATTGTTTTTAATGTGTATCATTTTTGAGTTTTGGGGTGGTTTTAATGTTGTCTGTTTGTATGTGTTGAGGTCATGTTTGCGGTTTCTGTCTCCTGGGTGGGAATGTTGTCATCTGGGTTTAAAACAAAATTTTCGCTCGCAGAGTTCGAGAGGCGTTCTGCGAGCCAGGCCGCTGTTGTGCAAGAAAAACACTTCGGTATAAAAAATAATCAAATCCAGGAGGGGAAATGCAGCAGGATCCGCTGATACGGCTAATGAATTGATTTTTTTACCTGACGCAGCCAAAGATGGCGCTGTTGGCAATAATGTACGGTTAACAGCCGTCTACATCCTTCCGTTGAGGCATCTCCAGCCAGAAACCACGCAGCCGCAGATCCGGCGCAATCCAAAAATCCTGCCGCGCGCATGAGCGTCTTCCTTGTTAATGAAGGCAGTCGCTAAAATGCAGGATAAAAAGTTAATTTTTCAGAAAAAATCGTGATTAGTCGCTATGGAATAATCAAAACGGTGGTTGAGTTGAGGCCGAAAAAGCGGAGCTGGCTCCGCTTTCTGTCGGGGGAGGCGATTAAAGCGGGACCAGCAGTACATCAACCTGGCTTGACGCCACCACGGCCTTGGCTGAGCACATAACCTTGCCAAAGAAACTCTGATTGTGATTACCGCAAAGCACCAAATCAACGTCCTGTTTTTCACAGATATCCAGAATGTGCTCGCTTAGTTCCCCTGTGGAAATAATTACCTTTTCAACAGGATATTGCGCTTTCTCTTTCAGCTCAGCGAGAAAAAGATGGGTTTCTTCCAGCATCAGATCGCGGAGGTTTTCCAGCATTGGGGCGGCAAGCTGGTTATACAGTTCGGGATCGGACGCGAGCGTGACCAGCGTAATTTTGCCGTTGACGGGTTTGACGATGGAGACGGCCTTTTGCACCAGACGATGGCTTTCAGGCGTGATAGCAACGGCAACCAGCACATGACGATAGCTCATATAACCCCTCCACATTTAGTGTGAATTGTTAACATTTTCTTACACCACTTGTGACTCAGGCGCAACGCGTACAGCGGTACGAAATGTGAAGCCACTCATAGAAATTGTTTAGTTATTCTTATGAAACGAATTTGCAACATTGTTTCGTAGACGAAATGTGAAAATTTTCCATCGGACGAACGGATTAATTTGAGAACCTGGATCGAGTGATAACTTTCGGTAGCTGACGCTTTTGAAATCATAACGCTCGGTTAAAATGCCGCTATAATTTCACTTAAGTCTATGAATAACAGCAGATTACTCTTAACGGCTTTCATAAAGTGTGATCGCTCAGGCATTCCTGGCCGCCAGTATCAGATAAAAAGCAATGACAACTCATGGAGTTGTGATCTTTCAGTGTCACTATTCGTCTGCCGGCTTCGGTAAAATTCTTAATCAGATGAAAAAGTAAGCAAATGAAAAGCTATTCTGATGCTTTTCACTCCGAAGGATGATGTATTTATGTGATCTGCGTCACATAAATTCCAAAATCGCAGGTGGCCGCATTGTATGTGCCAGGGGCTGCGAGTAGAGTTTGCCCGAATTAGGAAAAATCTTAGTTTTTTGTAATAAAATGATGAACGACAACAGGCGTTCGGGCTCTGTCAGGGAAATGGCTTCTACGTGGGATGCGGAGGGGCTGAGTCAGGGCTGAAGATATATCCGTGCATTTTGGCCGTAACGATTGTTTTAATTTAACCGGGGCAACCCGGCGACATCGCGGGGTGCGGTAACAACCCCCTAATAGTTCAGAAAACAGTAATGGCGCGACAGATGCGCTTCGGCTTCTTACAACCGTAAGTTTCTGGAGAATTTACTCGCGCTGACACGTTACTGTCATCCGACATATTTAGGCTGGGCCGCATACAATAATAGTTGGTTATTCGGGATGGAAAAAATGCATACTTCCGAGTTGCTAAAACATATTTACGACATCAATTTGTCGTACTTATTGCTTGCACAGCGTCTTATTAGTCAGGACAAAGCTTCGGCTATGTTTCGCTTAGGTATCGCTGAAGATATGGCAAATACGTTAGGGGAACTCACGTTGCCCCAGATGGTGAAATTGGCAGAAACTAACCAATTAGTTTGTCAGTTCCGTTTTAGCGAAAGTCAGGCAATTACTCGCTTAACACAAGACTCCCGTGTGGATGATTTACAGCAAATTCATACCGGTATTTTGTTATCGACCCGTTTATTGAGTGAGGTGTCGTCGCCTGCCGAGGCACCTAAGAAAAAAAGGGCATAACAAATGAGCGAGAAAAGTATTGTCCAGGAAGCTCGCGACATTCAGCTCGCTATGGAGCTGATAACACTCGGTGCCCGATTGCAAATGCTGGAAAGCGAAACGCAGTTGAGCCGTGGTCGCCTGATCAAACTCTACAAAGAACTCCGTGGAAGTCCTCCTCCAAAAGGGATGCTGCCTTTCTCTACTGATTGGTTTATGACCTGGGAGCAAAATATTCATGCTTCCATGTTCTGTAATGCCTGGCAGTTTTTACTTCGTAGTGGGCTCTGCACCGGCGTTGATGCGGTGATTAAGGCCTATCGGCTCTACCTTGAACAATGTCCTTCCCAGTCAGACGGCCCGCTATTGGCGCTGACTCGCGCCTGGACGCTGGTGCGTTTTGTTGAGAGCGGCATGCTCCAGCTGAGCCAGTGCAACTGCTGTGGGGGCAATTTTATTACCCACGCACATCAGCCGGTCGGCAGCTTTGCCTGCAGTCTGTGCCAGCCGCCATCGAGGGCGGTAAAAAGACGTAAACTTTCCCAGAATGCTGCCGATATTATTCCACAACTGCTGGATGACCAGGTGGAACAGGCTGTGTAACAGATTCTGTGTTTGCGTATTCCAGCAGCGGTGAGTGATTACCGCTGCTTTTTTTATGCCCAAACACGACGCTGCACCTGCCTCCTGGGCATCCTCGCTACACTCAACGGCGTAAGGATGATCTCGTGCTGATTTTAATAGGTTACCTGGTTGTTTTAGGGACAGTGTTCGGCGGTTACATGTTGACCGGCGGCCACCTTGGCGCACTTTATCAACCTGCTGAATTTGTGATCATTGGTGGGGCGGGTATTGGGGCGTTCATTGTAGGGAATAACGGCAAGGCGATTAAGGGCACCTTAAAAGCGCTGCCGCTGCTCTTCCGACGCTCAAAATATACCAAAAGCATGTATATGGATTTGATGGCATTGCTTTATCGTCTGATGGCTAAGTCGCGTCAGCAGGGTATGTTTTCACTCGAAAGAGACATCGAAAACCCTAAAGAAAGCGAAATCTTTGCCAGCTATCCGCGTATTTTAGCGGACACCATGATGCTTGATTTTATTGTCGATTATTTGCGTTTAATCATCAGCGGAAATATGAATACATTCGAAATTGAAGCGCTGATGGATGAAGAAATCGAGACCCATGAAAGCGAAGCGGAAATACCGGCCAACAGCCTTGCGTTAATGGGGGATTCATTACCAGCCTTCGGTATCGTTGCTGCGGTAATGGGGGTTGTGCACGCTCTGGCATCCGCCGACCGTCCCGCTGCGGAATTAGGCGCATTAATTGCGCACGCTATGGTGGGTACTTTCCTCGGTATTTTACTGGCCTATGGTTTTATTTCCCCATTAGCGAGCGTGCTGCGCCAAAAAAGTGCTGAAACCACCAAAATGATGCAGTGCGTGAAGGTCACTTTACTCTCCAGCCTCAACGGTTATGCCCCGCCAATCGCGGTGGAATTTGGCCGTAAAACGCTTTACTCCAGCGAGCGCCCATCGTTCATTGAACTGGAAGAGCACGTCAGAGCGGTACGTTCCCCGAACGCGCAGCGCGCGACGGAAGAAGAAGTATGAAGAATCAGGCCCATCCCATCGTTGTCGTAAAGCGCCGCAAGCACAAGGGACACGGCGGGGCGGCCCACGGCTCCTGGAAAATTGCCTACGCGGACTTCATGACCGCGATGATGGCTTTCTTCCTGGTCATGTGGCTGATTTCCATCTCCAGCCCGAAAGAGCTGGCGCAAATTGCTGACTACTTCCGCACCCCGTTGGCGCAGGCCATTACCGGGGGCCAGCGTATCGCCGACAGCGAAAGTCCTATTCCGGGCGGGGGCGATGACGTCACCCAGCAGCAGGGCGAAGTGAAAAAACAGC
Source organism: Enterobacter sp. TMH.L2 (assembly GCF_050847315.1). NCBI lineage: Bacteria > Pseudomonadati > Pseudomonadota > Gammaproteobacteria > Enterobacterales > Enterobacteriaceae > Enterobacter > Enterobacter sp. TMH.L2. Next base: position 1,820,070 of record NZ_CP193791.1, read on the forward strand.
CCAACATTGAAGAGCTGCGCAAGCGCATGGAAGCCAACCGCCTGAAGCGCATCAAAGGGGATCTGGACCAGCTGATTGAGTCAGACCCGAAGCTGCGTGCGCTACGCCCACACCTGCAAATCGACCTGGTTCAGGAAGGGTTGCGTATTCAGATTATCGACAGCCAGAACCGCCCGATGTTTAAAAACGGCAGTGCGGAAGTGGAGCCTTACATGCGCGACATCCTGCGCAAAATCGCCCCGGTGCTGAACGGTATTCCTAACAAGATCAGTCTGTCCGGCCATACCGATGACCTGCCTTATGCCAACGGCGAGCGCGGCTACAGCAACTGGGAGCTTTCCGCCGACCGCGCGAATGCTTCCCGCCGTGAGCTGGTCGCCGGTGGCCTCGACGACGGCAAAGTGCTGCGCGTCATCGGGATGTCCTCGCAGATGAGCCTCTCGAAACGTGGAGGCGGGGACGCCATTAACCGTCGCATCAGTTTGCTGGTGCTTAATAAACAGACCGAAGACGCCATCATGCATGAGAACTCCGAGAGCGAGAACCAGCCTCTCAGCGTTCTGCAGCAGGATCCTACGGCGGCTCCGGCGAATAACACAGTTGCGCCACAACCAGGCACGAGGTGATAGCGTGAGCATGGATATTAGCGATTTTTACCAGACATTTTTTGACGAAGCCGACGAGCTGTTGGCCGATATGGAGCAGCATCTCCTGGATTTGGTGCCTGAGGCGCCGGATTCTGAACAGTTGAACGCTATTTTCCGTGCGGCCCACTCCATTAAGGGCGGGGCCGGTACGTTTGGCTTCTCCATCCTGCAGGAAACGACCCACCTGATGGAGAACCTGCTCGACGAAGCGCGGCGCGGTGAGATGCAGCTCAACACCGATATCATCAACCTGTTTTTGGAAACCAAGGATATTATGCAGGAACAGCTGGACGCCTATAAAAATTCTGAAGAGCCGGATGCCGCAAGCTTCGACTACATCTGCAAAGCGCTGCGTCAGCTGGCCCTGGAAGCCAAAGGCGAGGCACCATCGGCGCCGGCCAAACTCTCCGTGGTAGAAACCGAACAGCCTGCGTCCGCGCCTGCCGACAACGGCGGCAGGCTGCGCGTGGTGATTGACGGCCTGAAAGAAGCTGAACGTGACCTGATGCTCGAAGAGCTGGGGAACCTGGGCACCCTGAGCGAGGTGGTCAAAGACGCTGCTTCCGTAACGGCCACGCTGGAAACCAGCGTCAGCGAAGACGATATTACGGCCGTACTTTGCTTCGTGATTGAGCCTGAGCAAATCAGCTTTGTGCCGGTTACCGCAGCCAGCGCGCCAGCGGTGGCAGAAACCACTTCGGTGGCGGTGCCTGAGGCACCTGCTCAAACGGCTGTCGCCGTGCAAAAAGCAGGCCTGCCTGAGCCGCTGACCCCTGCGACAGGGCGCGTTGAGCGTGATAAACCTGCCGCTCGCGCATCTGAATCGACCAGTATCCGCGTGGCGGTAGAGAAAGTTGACCAACTGATTAACCTGGTTGGCGAACTGGTGATCACCCAGTCCATGCTGGCCCAGCGTTCTAACGAACTCGACCCGGTCAACCACGGGGATTTGATCACCAGCATGGGGCAGCTGCAGCGTAACGCGCGCGACCTCCAGGAATCGGTGATGTCTATCCGCATGATGCCGATGGAATACGTCTTCAGCCGCTTCCCGCGTCTGGTCCGCGATCTGGCCGGGAAGCTTAACAAGCAGGTGGAACTGACGCTGATGGGCAGCTCCACCGAGCTGGATAAGAGCCTCATTGAACGCATTATCGACCCGCTAACGCACCTGGTACGCAACAGCCTTGACCACGGTATCGAGTCGCCGGAAAAACGCCGGGCGGCAGGGAAGTCCGAAGTCGGGAACCTGATCCTGTCTGCGGAACATCAGGGCGGCAATATCTGTATCGAAGTGACCGACGACGGGGCAGGGCTCAACCGCGAGCGTATTCTGGCGAAGGCGATTTCCCAGGGGATGCCGGTCAGTGAAAGCATGACCGACGACGAAGTCGGGATGCTGATCTTCGCGCCGGGCTTCTCCACCGCCGAGCAAGTCACCGACGTGTCTGGCCGTGGCGTGGGCATGGACGTGGTGAAACGTAACATCCAGGAGATGGGCGGCCACGTCGAAATCCAGTCGAAAGCCGGAGCAGGGACGACCATTCGCATTCTGCTGCCGCTGACGCTCGCTATCCTCGATGGCATGTCGGTTAAAGTGAGCGACGAAGTCTTTATCCTGCCGCTGAACGCGGTGATGGAATCCCTGCAGCCGCAGGAAGAAGATCTTCACCCGCTGGCGGGCGGCGAACGCGTGCTGGAAGTGCGTGGGGAATATCTGCCGCTGGTTGAGCTGTGGAAAGTCTTTGACGTTCAGGGCGCAAAAACTGAAGCCACACAGGGCATCGTTGTGATCCTGCAAAGTGCCGGACGCCGCTACGCACTGCTGGTCGACCAGCTGATTGGCCAGCATCAGGTGGTGGTGAAAAACCTGGAAAGCAACTACCGCAAGGTGCCGGGCATTTCTGCAGCCACCATTTTGGGTGACGGCAGCGTGGCGCTGATCGTCGATGTTTCTGCGCTGCAGGGGCTAAACCGTGAACAACGTCTGGCGCTAACCGTCGCCTGATTAACCGCTTAAAAGAATAGGTACGCAAATGACTGCACTAACGAATGTGACAAAACTGACCGGGGAAAACGTAGGCCAGGAGTTTCTGGTGTTCACCCTCGGCGCTGAAGAGTACGGCATTGATATCCTGAAGGTGCAGGAGATCCGCGGTTACGATCAGGTGACGCGCATCGCGAACACGCCTGCTTTTATTAAAGGCGTCACCAACCTGCGCGGCGTGATCGTGCCGATTATCGACCTGCGCCTGAAGTTCGAACAGGATGGCGTGGAATATAACGACAATACCGTGGTTATCGTGCTGAACCTGGAAAAACGCGTGGTCGGGATTGTGGTTGACGGTGTGTCCGACGTGCTGTCGCTGACGGCGGATCAGATTCGTCCTGCGCCAGAGTTCGCTGTCACTCTGTCAACTGAATACCTGACGGGCCTGGGCGCACTGGGTGAACGTATGCTGATTCTGGTGAACATTGAGAAGCTGCTGAACAGCGAAGAGATGGAGCTGCTGGATTCTGCGGTCGCTTAATCCGGTTTGCTAAAAATAAGAAGGGCTACCCTAGGGTAGCCCTTCTTATTTTTTTACACAGAGGGAAAAAGCGTGGTTTTTCCCTCTGTGTGGTTATCAGCCGAAAATCACACAGTGATTTTCCAGCATATTTATTGGTGGAATCTGGTATTGCTTCGTTTGCCAGACATCGCCGGCTTGCGATAAGGGCTACCCGAGGGTAGCCCTTTTTTTATGCCTTAACTTCTTCCACCGGCACTGTGCCGGTTTCTTCCAGCATGCCTTCGTTCTTGGACAGCATCGCGGTTGCCACGCCGTTGCCCAGCACGTTGATCGCCGAGCGGCCCATATCCAGGAAGTGGTCAATCCCCATCAACAGCAGGATGCCCGCTACCGGAATATTGAAGCTTGGAATTGTTGCCGCCAGCACAACCAGCGCGGAGCGCGGCACGCCGGCAATCCCTTTGGACGCCAGCATCAGCGTCAGCATCAGCACGGCAATCTCAGAGAAGGAGAGGTGCACGTTATAAGCCTGGGCAATAAACATGGACGCAAAGGAGCAGTAGACCATCGACCCTACCAGGTTAAAGGAGTAACCGATCGGCAGCACAAACGAAGCGATGTTGCGGGAACAGCCAAAGCGGGTCAGTTGGTCCAGCGTTTTCGGATAGGCCGCTTCAGAGCTGCTGGTGGTAAAGGCCACCAGAACGGGATCTTTCAGCATCGCCAGCAGGCGGAACACATCGCGCTTCAGCACCATGTAACCCACGCTAATCAGCACGATGCAGGTGAGCACGATAGCCACATAGTAGCCGCCGATAAACGAAGCGTAGTTGAGCAGAATGCCCAGACCCTGGGTGGCAATCACCGAAGAGATGGCGGCGAAGATAGCCAGCGGCGCGACATACATCACGTAGCCGGTCACTTTCAGCATGATGTGGGAGACAACGTCCAGGGCGCTCACCAACGGGGCGTTAAATTTCTCGCCCAAAGACGCGCCGGCAATACCAAAGAACATCGAGAACACCACAATCTGCAGGATCTCGTTGTCCGACATCGCCCCGGCAATGCTGGTTGGGATGGTATGGGAAATAAAGGCTTTCAGCGTCATTCCGCTGACGGCCAGGCCGGTCTGCACGGCTTCGGCTGGCACTTCCAGGTTCATGCCCGCACCCGGATGCTCCAGGGTGACAATAAACAGGCCGACCAGAATAGACAGCACGGAAGAAGAGACAAACCAGACCATTGCCTTACCGCCTACGCGGCCAATGGTGGAGGTTTCGCCGAGCTTCATGATACCGACCGTCAGGGTGCTGAAGACTAACGGCGCAATCACCATCTTGATCAGGCGCAGGAAGATATCGGTAAACAGCGTGATGTTATCGGCGTAGCCTTTGATGACGTCGGCGGCGGCGTATTCGTGGATGGCCGCACCGGTGAAGATCCCCGCTATCATGAACAAAATGATGAATAGCGTGAGTTTGTTTGAACTTGCCACTGACTTAGTAACCCCGTAGTTGACTGTAGTTAATGTGTGTTTTTTTGTAACTTACTGACCCTTATATAATTATTGTTTCCGGGCCGTAAATGCGCGGAGCATAAATTGAATCAAACTGCGCCGATATACAACTCTTTTTTATAAATTCTGTTAATTGTTAATTAAGCAGCACTTAATCATTATCTGTGATGATTGTCACAAAATGACGGATATATTCTTTTCGCTTTGCAGTGATGTAAGGTGTTTTGCATTTAAAACATTGTTTTTATTGATAATAATGTGTCAATTGTCCTTCTGAATGAATTTTTTGACGTGGTCTGGTTATTTCCCATTCTCTAAACTAAATTTCAACTAAGTGATGGCGTAACGTACTGATTTTTTTCTTACCGACAGGCCCATAAAGGTTGCGGCCAGAAACCGTTTTGCTTGCTTGATAAATGAACGATTGGGGTTATTTGTGGGCAAAATGATTTTTTATGCAGCATGCACAATATCTGATGGGCAGCCATTTGGCTTCATGACGAATTATATAAAAGACAAGTTATGGCGTCCGCCTTCTTTATTAAAGCGGAATATAGACTAGCGTTAAATCATCCCGTGCCGCTTCGTTGTGTATTCACGAAGTATGATTGAGTCATTTGAATGAGGGTAAGGATATGAATTCAGCCACTGCAGCACGCTTAATTCTCTCTTGTACTGCGTTTGCGGTTATTCCATCGGCTAATGCGGCGGTGGCAAACGGTACATTTCAGGTCCTCATTACGATTACAAAGTCCTGTACAGTAACGGCGGGGGCAGCCTCGAATATTAACCTCGGGTCGGTTGCCGCCAGCGCAGTAAACACCTCGCAAAGTAATACATTCACCGTGAACTGCTCCAAGGCAACGCCCTATTTTATCGGGCTTGCGCCTTCTGCAGCCAACGGTGGCACCACCACCGGTTCGGGAGCCATGTCGTCCGTGCTTAACTTCGCCACCAACACCGACAAAGTCCCTTATCAGCTGAACCAAACCTCGGCCACCGGGCCAGTTTGGGGTAACACCGCCACCACAACGACGGTGGGTAACGGCGTGGCGGGCCTGGGCACCGGGCTGGCTATCTCGTATACGGTTTATGCCACTGCGGCGAGCGCCAACTACACGCCAGACAGCTATGCGGATACTGTGACCGTCAACGTTAACTACTGATTTCAGGGCAACGGATGAAAATGAAATTAGGCGGACGCCCGGCCTGCGCATGCCTGTTGCTGGCGCTGGCCGTGGGACAAAATGCGCTAGCCGGTGGCCTGCAGATATCGCCGGTTAACCTGACGTTGAGCGCCGCACAAAATGCGGACGGTATCTGGTTAAGTAATGAAGGGACTGCGCCGCTCAACGCGCAGGTACGGGTTTTCAACTGGCAGCAAAGCGGCAATGCCGACAGGCTGTCAACCTCTCAGGGGCTGGTTATTAGCCCTCCCATCGTGACGCTGCCCGCCGGGGAGCGCCAGCTTGTCCGCGTGATCCGCACGACGCCTGCCACCAATCAGGTGGAACAGGCCTATCGCTTGTTTATTGATGAGTTGCCGCCTGCCAAAGTGCAGAAAAATACTATTCAGTATGTTATGCGCTATTCCGTCCCGGTGTTTTTGCAGCCTGTGGGGCAGGCTGAAAACACCGCAAAACTGAAATGGGCATTGGTGCAAACCGATGGCAAAACATTTGTCGACGTGAGTAATCAGGGAAACAGCCACGCCCAGCTTTCTGCCATGACATTTATTCAGGCTAATGGCGCGCGAAAAACGATTACGCCAGGTCTGTTAGGTTATGTTCTTCCCGGTTCAACTATGCGGTGGATAATATCTTCGTCTGCCAGTGATGCTTATCACAGTGGAAAGGTTGAAGTCACTATCAATGGTCAAAAAACAGAACAAAATCTATGACTGGCCATATTCTTTGGTAAATATTGTATTGCTTAATGGTTTATTTTTCTCAGGCATGACAGCAGCACAAAATACTAATAATGACTTACCTCAGAATGCGGCCAGCAATGATACAGCTCAGCCTGTAGGCGTGGATTTATATCTGGACACGACGGTGAACGGGAATGCCGTGGGTCTGGTTCATCTTGGCTACGCGCAGGGAAAACTCTACGGCGACGCGATGGCCCTGCGTCAGTTGGGATTTCACCTGCCGGAAAAAGCACAGCCGCCGTATTACCTGAATGACATTGCCCAGGTCAAAGTTGACTATAACGTGCAGCAACAAACCCTGGCGTTGACCGCGCCGCTGAGCCTGTTAGATCTGAAAACCACCCAGCTCAATCAGTCCGATATGTCCTCGCCGAAGGCCGACAATGCCCTTGGGGCGTTGCTGAATTACGACCTCTACGGCGACAGCGGCAAGAACAGCAATTTCAACACATTCAGTGAGTTCCGGGCGTTTAATTCGGCAGGCGTCCTGAGCTCGACCCAGCTTACCCGCTACAGCACGGAACAGAATAGCAATCAGTCTTTTAGCCGCCTGGACACCAGCTGGCGCTCCTCTTTTCCCGATAAAATGCTGGCGGTTACACTCGGTGACACGCTCACCAGTTCGCTTTCATGGTCCCGCCAGACCCGCATTGCCGGGGTGAAAATCGGGACGGATTTTGGCCTCAACCCTTATATGCCCACGACCCCGCTGCCGGCGTTTCTGGGGTCGGCCACGCTGCCCTCCAGCGTGGAGCTGTATGTCAACGGGGTTAAATACTATAACGGCGAGGTTCCGGCGGGCAGTTTCCAGTTGAATACGCTGCCAAACATCACCGGCGCAGGGAATGCTCAGGTGATGATGACCGATGCCCTGGGCAGAACCAGCGTGCAGAACTTCTCTTTTTATAACGATCAGCTCCTGCTGAGGGAAGGGCTCACGGACTGGTCCCTTGAGCTGGGCGTGGTCAGAAAAAACTACGGCTATTCCTCCTTCGACTACGCCAGCGAACCCGCGCTCAGCGGCACCTGGCGGCGGGGCTTCAGCAACAGCCTGACCGCAGGGGGCCATATGGAGGCCAGCGACAGCCTGGTCAACGGGGGCGTCAGCAGCGACTGGATCCCCTGGAGCCAGTCCGGGACGATCTCAACCGCGCTGGCGGCAAGCTCGGATGCCGGGGAGAATGGCTATTTGTATGGGCTCGGCTATCGCTGGTCCGGCGGGCGCTTCAGCTTTAGCTCCAGCGCCACGGCCACCTCCGGCGACTATCACGATGTTGCCACACGCTATGGTGCCCCGCCGCCAGCCTTCAGCGGCAGCGCGGTGGTGGGGTATAACTTTGGCGTGGGGGGGAATCTCAGTCTGAGTTACCTGCAGTTTCGCTACCCTGACCAAAGCGCTATTCGCTACGCCAACGCCAGCTGGTTTAAACCCATCACGGAAAACATCTCCTTAAGCGCCAGCTTTAACCAGAATATTGATGATACCCGCGACCGCAGCGTGTACCTGATGCTGACCGTCAGTACCAGCAATAGCCTGACGGCCGGAGCGACGGTGCAGCGCACCGGGGACAAGATGGGTTACCAGCTCAATGCCAGCCAGAATCCACCGTCCGAGGGCGGGGTCGGCTGGAACGTGGCCGCCAGCCAGCAAAGTTCACAGCAAACCGGGCAGGGTGAAGTGGGTTACCTGGGGCGCTATGGCCGCGTATATACCGGCTTCCGCAGCATTCCAGACAATAATTACGGCTATGCGGGGGCGACGGGGTCGCTGGTGATGATGGGCGGCGGCGTGTTTGCCGCCCGGGAGATCAACAACGGGTTTGCCGTGGTTTCTACGGACGGTATTCCCGATGTACCGGTCAAGCTGCAGCATAACCTGGTGGGCAACAGCGACAGCAGCGGACGGCTACTGGTGACGCCGCTCAACAGCTACCAGAACAACCTGATCAGTATCGATCCGATGAACCTGCCGGCCAACATGCGGATCCGCAGCGTCAGCCTGAACGCTACCCCAGCCGACCGCTCCGGGACGCTGGTGCATTTTGATATCAAGCCGGTTCGCGCCGCCCAGATAAGCCTGGTTGACGCTAAAGGCAAAGCCATCGCCGAAGGCAGCCCGGTCAGATTAATGTCAGGCACCGGACAGGACTCGATTGTCGGGTTTGATGGCATGACCTATTTCGATGCGCTTGAGCTGCACAATCAGCTCCGGGTGACAACAGAGAACGGTATTTGTGTGGCTGCGTTCGACTATCCAGAGAATCAGAAAAGCGTGCCGACTATTGGCCCGGTTGTGTGCCGATAGCGTACGCGTGGACTTTTGAGACAGGAGTGACCCGCATGAGATTAAAACAATTACTGCTGCTGGCGGTGCTCTTGCTGTCCCCCGGGATTAGCCATGCGGTTGTATGCTCGGTGAGCAACGTGCAAACCGTTAACTTTGGCACCATCAACCCGCTGGCGACAGGCACGCCCAACACTTCAATGACCTTCGATTACAGCTGTTCCAAACAACTGGGCGATCTGCTGGCCGGGGTGACGCTCTGCTTTAATATTGACGGGGCCGGCGTTGGGAATCACAAAATGTCTTTTGCCGGGCCGCCTGCCAGTACGCTGTCCTATGAGCTTTATCAGGGAACGTTAAGCGGGGGGGCGTGGGGGAGCCAGTTTCAGTCGGGAACGACCTACCCGATGGTGCCGCTCAATTTACTTAACCTGACGCCCGTCACCGGCAGCCTGACGGTCTACGCCCAAATGACGCTGCCGCAAATATCCGCCGCGCAAGGCGGGTATCAGGATACTTACACCAGCGGCATGACTACCGTCACAATGAATACCGGCCTGCTGGCCCCCCCCTCCAGCTGTGGCACCAGCGTGGTCGCAAACTTTCCCTTCAACGTGGTGGCGACCGTCGGCAAGCAGTGCAACGTCAGCTACGCCAATAACGTTAGCTTCGGGCCGGTGGCGGCTATGCAAAGCAATGTGGCGTCGAATAACACCATCGGCATTGCCTGCACCACCGGCACGGTTTACACCGTGGGCCTGACGCCATCGAACGGCAACACGGGCGGCACCGGGGTGCTGTCAGGCACGGGAAGTAATACCGATCAGGTGCCTTATCAACTAAGACAAGCCACCGGAACATCCGGGGCGGTGTGGGGCAACACGTCGCTGAACATGCCGTCCAGCACCGGTAACGGGGGAGCGCAGCAATACCAGGTCTATGTCACTATTCCGAGCACCAATTACACGCCAGACAACTATGCCGACACGGTGACCATTACCGTAACCTATTGATCGTTCCTCTTGCTGACAGATAGCCGGTTGCCATGGCGCAACCGGTTAATTTCCCTGTGACTTAACGTAAAGTTCCCGCTGACGGTGCCGATAACCTCGGGAACAAGTCGTTAAAAGGGCGTCCTATGTTAAAGCGTATTCGCGTTGTCACCATGCTGATGATGGTGCTGGTGGTGTTCGCGCTGCTGCAAATCATTTCCGGTGGAATGTTCTTTAATTCGTTAAAAAACAACAATGATAACTTCAAAGTCTCCCGCGAACTGCGGGTGCAGCAGGCCGAATTAAATCAGGCATGGATCCTGATGTTGCACACGCGCATTAACCTTAGCCGCTCTGCCGCGCGCATGATGATGGATCCGGCCAATAGCCAGAGCGCAGCCAAAACCGATCTGCTGAACAATGCGAAGAAATCCCTCGCCAGCGCCGAGCAGCACTACAACAACTTTAAACAGGTTGCGCCCATTTCAGCCGAAATGAACACCGTGGTGAAAGATATCGACGGTGATTACCAGACCTACCATCAGGCGCTGGCGGAGCTGATTGCCTACCTGGAAAGCGGCAACATGGATGCCTATTTCGGTCAGTCGACCCAGGGTATGCAGAATGCGCTGGAAAAAGCCTACGACGGCTACCTGGCGCTGAACGATCGCATGTACGAAGCCTCGTACGTCGACAGCCGCGACGGCTACACCTTCGCCATCTGGCAGCTTGGCATTTTAGCCCTGGCGCTGGCCGCGGTCATTCTGCTGGTCTGGGTCGGGATGCGTCAGATACTGCTTAAGCCGCTGAACGTGGTGATCGGGCATATCCGCGAGATTGCGGCCGGTAACCTGACGGAAAAAATTAACGTTGAAGGGAAAAACGAGCTGACCCAGCTAGCCTCCAGCGTGCAGCACATGCAGCAGGAACTGATTACCACCGTCAGCAGCGTGCGCGAAGGGTCGGATGCCATTTACAGCGGCACCACCGAAATTGCCGCAGGCAATAACGATCTTTCATCCCGCACCGAGCAACAGGCGGCGTCCCTTGAAGAAACCGCCGCCAGCATGGAGCAGCTCACCGCCACCGTGAAGCAGAACGCCGAAAACGCACGTCAGGCCTCTCAGCTGGCGCTGAATGCGTCCGAAACCGCGCAGCGCGGCGGCAAGGTTGTCGATGGCGTGGTGAAAACCATGCATGACATCGCGGGTTCCTCCAGGAAAATTGCCGACATCATTAGCGTGATTGACGGGATTGCCTTCCAGACCAACATCCTGGCGCTGAATGCGGCGGTAGAAGCGGCGCGTGCGGGGGAGCAGGGGCGTGGTTTTGCGGTGGTTGCCGGGGAAGTTCGTAACCTGGCCAGCCGCAGCGCCCAGGCGGCAAAAGAAATTAAATTGCTGATTGAAGATTCCGTTTCGCGCGTGGACACGGGATCCGTGCTGGTGGAAAGCGCAGGGGAAACCATGAGCGACATCGTGAACGCGGTGACGCGGGTCACGGACATTATGGGGGAAATCGCCTCCGCCTCTGACGAGCAAAGCCGGGGTATCGATCAGGTCGCCCTGGCCGTGTCTGAGATGGACAGAGTGACACAGCAGAACGCCTCGCTGGTGGAAGAGTCTGCTGCCGCGGCCGCCGCGCTGGAGGAGCAGGCCAGCCGCCTGACTCAGTCTGTCGCGACGTTCCGTTTGCAAGGGAATGCGGGTAGTAAAAAACCTGCAGCGGCCGCGCCGGTAGCGCAAAGCCCTGTGGTTCATGCCCCGCGTACTCCGGCCCGGGCCGGGGATGACGATAACTGGGAAACTTTCTGATCAGATGAATACCGGCCTGCTGGCCGGCAGAGGGAAGCTTTGATGTTAAACCGTATCCGGATCTCGACCACGCTTTTCCTGATTTTGATTGTCTGCGGCGTTTTGCAGATTGGCAGTAATGGCTTGTCTTTTTGGGCTTTTCGTGACGATTTCCAGAACCTGAAAAGGGTCGAGGTTAGCAATCAGCAGCGCGATGCGTTAACCCAAAGCCGGGCCGCGTTACTGCAGGCCAGCAATGCCTTAAACCGGGCGGGTACGCTGACCGCACTCAGCTATCCACCGGACGATATCAAACGCCTGATGGCGGATGCCCGCAGCAGCCTGAAGCAGGCGGATATGCTGTTTAACCAGTTCCTCGAGATCCCGCCGAAAGAGGGCGAGGCTGAGACAATGCTGGCCTCGACGAAAGAGAGCTATACGGCGTTCAGAGACGATCTCCAGCACCAGGCAACGTGGCTTGAGAACAACCAGCTTTCCGACTTTATGACCGCGCCGGTACAGAAGTCGCAGGGCGTTTTTGATGCGAACTTCAATGCCTGGCAGCAGAGCATTAATCAGATTGTGCAAACCGCGAGCGGCGACAGCCAGAAAAACTACCATATCTCCGCGGTGATTTTCACCGTGGTGACGATCATCGCCGTGGTGCTGTTGCTCGGCTCCCTGGCCTGGTCACGCAAGATGATTGTGCAGCCGCTGGCGATTGTCCGTAGCCACTTTGACAGCATTGCCGCCGGGGACCTGGCGAAGCCAATTTCGGTCTTCGGGCGCAATGAGATCTCTGAGATATTCGCCAGCCTGAAAAATATGCAGGCGGCGTTAAAAGAGACGGTCAGCCAGGTGCGCAGCGGCACTCGCTCCATGCACGCCGGTATCGGTGAGATCGCCGCAGGCAACAGCGACCTGTCGGCTCGAACCGAGCAGCAGGCGGCTTCCCTGGCAGAAACAGCGGCCAGCATGGAGCAGCTCACGGCTACAGTCGGGCAGAACGCCGATAACGCTCGCCAGGCGGCACAGATTTCCCGCAGCGCGGCTGATACCGCGAAGCAGGGCGGGCAGCAGGCAGCAAACGTGGCAAACACCATGCGCGACATCGCGGGCAGCTCGCAGAAAATTAGCGACATTACCAGCGTGATCGACGGCATTGCGTTCCAGACCAATATCCTCGCGCTGAACGCGGCGGTAGAAGCGGCGCGTGCGGGGGAGCAGGGGCGTGGTTTTGCGGTGGTTGCCGGGGAAGTTCGTAACCTGGCCAGCCGCAGCGCACAGGCGGCCAAAGAGATCAAAGTATTAATTGAAGAGTCCGTTGACCGCGTGCAGCAGGGATCGAAGCTGGTCGATACGGCGGCGACAACGATGGCTGAAATTGTCCGTTCGGTCACCCAGGTGAACGACATTATGGGCGAAATTGCCTCGGCGTCAGATGAGCAGCGCCGTGGGATTGAGCAAGTCGCTCAGGCTGTCAGCCAGATGGATCAGGTCACGCAGCAAAACGCCGCGCTGGTTGAAGAAGCCGCCAGCGCCACCGATGCGCTGGCGGGGCAGGCTGAATATCTTTCCGGCGTGGTGGCGGTATTTCACCTGAGCGGTGCCGACGCTGAGCCCGCAGCCAGTGAGTTCGCCGCGACCGGAGAATGGGTAACATCTTGAAGGGAATAAAGAAGGCGCTATGACATCATCGACGCCCACCGGGCAACAGTCATTAATGCTACAGATGACACAGCGTCTGCCGCTGTCCGACGCGCATTTTCGTCGGATATGCCAGTTGATCTATCAGCGCGCGGGTATCGTGCTGGCCGACCATAAACGGGACATGGTTTATAACCGTCTGGTTCGCCGCCTGCGTCTGCTGGGTCTGGATGATTTTGGCCGCTACTTAGGCATGCTGGAGGCCAACTCCAGCAGCGCCGAATGGCAGGCGTTTATCAACTCGCTGACCACTAACCTGACCGCTTTTTTTCGCGAAGGACACCATTTCCCTATCCTTGCGGAGCACGCCCGCAAACGCAGCGGGGACTATAAAGTCTGGAGCGCGGCGGCTTCGACCGGCGAAGAGCCCTATTCCATCGCCATTACCCTGGCGGATGTGCTGGGGGGCGGCGCGGGACGCTGGAAGGTTTTTGCCAGCGATATCGACACCCAGGTGCTGGAGAAAGCCCAGAGCGGCGTTTATCGCCAGGAAGAGCTGAAAACGCTTTCGCCGGTACAGATGCAGCGCTATTTCATGCGCGGCACGGGGCCGCATGAGGGGCTGGTCCGGGTGCGCAGTGAACTGTCGAATCATATTGATTTTGCGCCGATCAACCTGCTGGACAAGCAGGCACCGGTACCGGGGCCATTTGACGCCATTTTTTGCCGCAATGTGATGATTTATTTTGATAAACCTACACAGCAGGCGATTTTGCAGCGCTTTGTTCCGCTGCTGAAACCCGGCGGGCTGCTGTTTGCCGGGCATTCGGAGAACTTCAGTAACCTCAGCCGTGACTTCTGGCTGCGTGGTCAGACGGTCTATGGCCTGAGTAAGGAAAGAACATGACGAAAATACGTGTCTTATCGGTCGATGACTCTGCGCTGATGCGGCAGATAATGACGGAAATTATCAACAGTCATAGCGATATGGAAATGGTTGCTACCGCCCCGGACCCACTGGTGGCGCGCGATCTGATTAAAAAGTTCAATCCGGATGTGTTAACGCTGGATGTCGAAATGCCGCGAATGGACGGCCTCGACTTCCTGGAGAAGCTGATGCGCCTGCGGCCCATGCCGGTGGTGATGGTGTCTTCGCTGACCGGCAAAGGGTCGGAAGTGACGCTGCGCGCGCTGGAGCTGGGGGCTATCGACTTCGTGACCAAGCCGCAGTTGGGCATTCGCGAAGGGATGCTGGCCTACAGCGAAATGATTGCTGAAAAGGTGAGAACCGCCGCCAGGGCTAAGATTGCCGCACATGCGCCAGCCACCGTGCCTGCGACGCTGAAGGCCGGGCCGCTGCTTAGCTCGGAAAAGTTGATTGCCATTGGGGCTTCAACCGGCGGCACCGAAGCGATTCGCCATGTGCTGCAGCCGCTGCCGCTTTCCAGCCCGGCGCTGTTGATTACCCAGCATATGCCGCCGGGTTTCACCCGTTCGTTCGCCGAGCGGCTGAACAAGCTGTGCCAGATCAGCGTTAAAGAGGCCGAAGACGGCGAGCGCGTACTGCCGGGCCATGCCTATATCGCCCCGGGTGATAAGCACATGGAGCTGGCGCGCAGCGGCGCAAACTATCAAATCAAATTACATGACGGCCCACCCGTGAACCGGCATCGCCCGGCCGTGGATGTGCTGTTCCATTCGGTGGCGAAACACGCGGGGCGTAACGCCGTGGGCGTGATCCTCACCGGGATGGGTAATGACGGTGCCGCCGGGATGCTGGCGATGCACCAGGCAGGGGCGTGGACCATCGCCCAAAACGAAGCAAGTTGTGTGGTGTTCGGCATGCCGCGTGAGGCCATCAATTCCGGTGGCGTCAGCGAAGTGGTCGATTTAAGCCAGGTTAGCCAGCAGATGCTGGCGAAAATTAGTGCCGGACAGGCAATACGTATTTAACTGAAGGAGCCCGGATTTTATGGCGGACAAAGAACTCAAGTTTCTGGTCGTAGACGACTTTTCAACCATGCGCCGCATCGTGCGTAACCTGCTTAAAGAGCTGGGTTTTAATAACGTTGAAGAAGCGGAAGACGGCGTAGACGCGCTGAACAAACTGCAGGCCGGTGGTTTCGGCTTTGTGATTTCCGACTGGAACATGCCGAACATGGACGGTCTGGAGCTGCTGAAAACCATTCGTGCCGACGGCGCGATGTCAGCGATGCCGGTGCTGATGGTTACGGCAGAAGCCAAAAAAGAAAACATTATTGCAGCCGCACAGGCCGGGGCAAGCGGCTACGTCGTTAAGCCATTCACTGCGGCAACACTGGAAGAGAAACTGGGCAAAATTTTCGAAAAGCTCGGCATGTAAGGAGGCGCAAATGCACTCATCAACAAACCCGGCAACAGAGATACACGAGCATTCACCAACCGATATCATTGCACGTATCGGCAGCCTGACCCGCATGCTGCGCGACAGCCTGCGTGAGCTGGGGCTCGACCAGGCCATTGCTGAAGCGGCTGAAGCTATTCCTGATGCCCGCGATCGCCTGGACTATGTCGTGCAGATGACCGCGCAGGCCGCCGAGCGCGCCCTGAACTGCGTGGAGCTGTCTCAGCCTCACCAGAACCAGCTGGAAAGCGAAGCGAAAGCGCTGAGCGGCCGCTGGGATGCATGGTTTGAAAATCCGATCGAGCTGAAAGATGCGCGCGAACTGGTGACTGACACCCGCAGCTACCTGTCAGGCGTTCCGGAACACACCAGCTTCACCAACGCCCAACTGCTGGAAATCATGATGGCGCAGGATTTCCAGGACCTTACCGGCCAGGTTATCAAGCGCATGATGGACGTTATCCAGGAGATCGAGCGCCAGCTGTTGATGGTGCTGCTGGAAAACATGCCGGAGCCGGACGCTCGCGCCAAGCGCGTGAACGAAGGCTTGCTGAACGGCCCGCAGCTTGATGCTTCTGCCGCCGGCGTGGTGGCAAGTCAGGATCAGGTTGATGATTTGCTGGACAGCTTAGGCTTTTAAATTATTAGCCACTCTGTCATGGGCGGGGTGGCTATTATTTTTTGCTTAGATGATATTGTCTAAGTGTAAAAGCATTTTGATCATTAAGACACGAAAGATCATTATAAAGTTTTAATACATACTCTTTCACTATTGTCTGTTGTTTATAATGGGCCTGTTCATATTCAATAATGTCATTGATGTTACTTTTCTGCAGTCTTTCATGTAAAAAGTCACAAAGTTTAGGTCCCAGGCTTACAACATCCTTGATGTATATTGTTCTCAGTATTTTAACCATTGAACCAATCGTGTTTGGATTGTCAGTTAAAACAACATCAAGATGACGGTTCATTAGATTGCTAAGATAATCATCTTCAGCAATGATTTCATTTTTAGCAACGTCATAAATAATAGCATCCCAGGACATGAGTGTTGTTTTTAACAAGCTATTAATATCTTCAAGTGAAATGTGCTTGTTTTTGAATGCCCATGTATCTTCGAGACACCAGATATCAAAATCATGCTGGGAATAATGGAAGCGAAAACCACCAAATTTATTCTCAATCGGGTTGGTTATGCCTATATGGAACAGCGTGTTTTGTAGCGCCTGTCGTGACCCCTCGTAAACCAGGTCAATGTCTGAAGAAAAACCCTCAGTCCCGTAAAGACCAAGATCTCGTATCATGCCGCCAAAAATGTAGACATGAGCATGCTCAGCCAGCGAATGAATGAGCTCGCTGGCGATTTGATTGCTTGCCGCGTCTGACGTGAAGTAGTTTTTTACACGCTGACGCAGGATTCCGTTACTGTTGACGATGTTCATACTCATACAGTGATTTTAGCTCATCGTGCAGGGCAATCAAATAGCTATCGGTCATGCCTGAAATTGCATCGGCCAGAAGCTGAGCTTCTCTGTAGAGCTGTGGAAGAGGGTTTGAGTCATCTTTTTGTTCAAAAATTCTTCGATAGTTTTCTGATATCCGTCCATAGGCATATTTTCCGAACGGTGTCGAAGAGGCAAATTCTTCCCTTGGCGGTAGATCGTTGTTTGCGACAGTTTGTTCTTTCTCCTTCTCTTCATCGGTTTTGTGCCCATGAATACCAACCCATAGCATGCTCATCAGCTCTTTAATGTAGTTTGAACCTTTCAGTTCGAGTTTGAGTACACTGGGGTGGCGATATCCTCGAGTTTGATCGAACTTTTTTAATGCCTTACACAAATTTTTTCCCTTACTTATGGATATTAAATTAGCAATGTCACACTCGGTAGAAAGAAACTTATTTTTATTTGAAGTAAATGCATCAACAGCAGCGGTGACCAATTTATAAATAGCCCTTACTCTGAACATTTGCATACTGGTATCATTCAGTTCAGAAGGGGAGAGTTTTAATTTTTTGTCGGAAAATATTTTATTTTTCTCTTTGCTATAATCAATGACATCGGAAATTATATTGTTTTCAGGCTCAGGGTTTTCCTCATCCCAACACGTAAGGAAATCCATTAAGTCATGAAATGATGCCAATCCCTTTTTGACAATGTCTTCCGCATCCAGAATGGAATAAGCGATATCATCACAGGCTTCCATAATATAAGTAAAGGGGTGGCGAATGCCTTCTTGTAATCCTGTTTCTTCCCAGACTTCTTTGACGATATTCTCTTCAGAATAGAAATAGCCGTGTTTTTTCCAGATTCCTTTATCAGCAGAATAACTTGAGCGAGGGTATTTGATTAATGATGCAAGTGTAGCGTAGGTTAAATTTAGACCATAAGTGTCGTTCAAAATCTGCAATTTTGTCACTAACCTGAATGTTTGAGCGTTCCCGTCAAATAAACGGAAGTCATCATAAAACGGTGCATTGGCATTCGTTTCCTTATCAATCATCCGGGTAAACCATTCTTGCATTGCCGTTTCGCCCTGATGGCCAAAGGGCGGATTACCCAGGTCGTGGGCCAGGCCGATAGCGGCAAGCAGAGCAGGCACGTCCCGCTGAAGCTGGCATGAAACAGGTAAATCATCAAATACCTTCTCTCGAAACTCGAAAGCCAGTCGAACACCAATACTGCGGGCGAGATTGGCCACTTCATGAGAATGAGTCAGTCGAGTGCGAACGCTGTCATTTTGATCCAGGGGGAATACTTGAGTTTTATCTGCAAGCCTTCGGGTTGGAGCCGCAAATAGAATGCGGTCATAATCCCGTTCAATTTCTTGACGCCCCCCAGAGGTGTTGGAAAACGCGCTATTTTTAGTAGTTTTTTGTTCGTGTTTATCTTTACGCCTTTGGTCGTTAAGTAACATACTCCACTGCATAATATATCCTTTGTATTTGTATGGTTTATATCGCATTGAAGATACATGGAAAGACGACGAGGCACTATGCTGCAATGACACCGATTTTTAATCTTTCGAGGGATCTCGCATTTCATCTTGCAATGAGAATGAAAAATTACGGCTTCCTTCGCTCAGTACCCGTTAACGTCAAAATAAACGTACAAAAACGTTTGTAATTCCTCTATTAGCCCAACCGTGCTCTGGCATGCTGTCCTTGAAAATGCGGCCACGAGATTGTTGCGGTGTCTGAAGATAGCGATCAGGAAAAAACAGAAGCCCCCACGGCCCACCGACTTGAAAAGGCGCGTGAAGAGGGGCAGATCCCGCGTTCCCGTGAACTGACTTCCCTGCTGATGTTATTGGTAGGGCTGTGCATTATCTGGATGGGCGGGGCGTCGCTGGGCAAGATGCTCGGTGCCATGCTGTCTGATGGCCTGCACTTCGACCACAAAATCATCAACGACCCCAGCCTGATTGTGAATCAGATCAGCCATTTGATTAAGCTTGCCGTGATGGCGCTGCTGCCGCTGATCTCCGGCCTGGTTATTGTCGCGATAGCCGCGCCGATGCTGCTGGGGGGCGTGAACTTTAGCGCCAAGTCGATCAAGTTTAATCTCGGCAAGCTCAACCCGATTGCCGGCATTAAGCGGATGTTTTCTATGCAGACGGCAGCGGAGTTACTCAAGGCGCTGCTGAAAGCGGTGCTGGTGGGCTGCGTGGCTGCCTGGTATTTGTGGCACAACTGGCCGGCGATGATGCGCCTGATGAGTGAGTCCCCGGTTACTGCCCTTGCCAGCGCGCTCAACATGGTGGCGCTTTGCGCCCTGCTGGTGATTCTGGGCCTTATCCCGATGGTGGGATTTGACGTCTTCTTCCAGATTTACAGCCACATTAAAAAGTTACGCATGACTCGCCAGGATATTCGTGACGAGTACAAACAGAATGAGGGCGACCCGCACATTAAAGGGCGTATTCGCCAGCAGCAAAGAGCGATTGCGCGCCGCCGCATGATGGCCGATGTGCCAAAAGCTGACGTTATCGTGACCAACCCGACCCACTATGCGGTGGCTCTGCAGTACGACGAAAACAAAATGAGCGCGCCTAAAGTCCTGGCGAAAGGTGCCGGGCTGATCGCTCAGCGCATTAAAGAAATTGGCAATGAAAACCGCATCCCGATGCTGGAAGCCCCCCCGCTGGCGCGTGCGCTGTACCGACATGCGGAAATTGGGCAGCAGATCCCCGGCCAGCTTTATTCTGCCGTGGCGGAAGTGCTGGCCTGGGTCTGGCAGCTGCGCCGCTGGCGCGTGGCGGGCGGCTTAATTCCGAAGAAACCTGAAAATCTGCCGGTGCCTGAGGCGCTGGACTTTGCAAACGAGAAGGACTCCGATGGCTAATCTGGCTGCGATGTTGCGCCTGCCGGGCAACATGAAATCTGGGCAATGGCAAATTCTTGCGGGACCGGTACTGATCCTGCTGATTCTGTCGATGATGGTGCTGCCGCTGCCGCCGTTTGTCCTCGACCTGCTGTTTACCTTTAACATCGCGCTGTCGATCATGGTGCTGCTGGTGGCGATGTTCACCCAGCGCACGCTGGACTTCGCGGCGTTTCCGACCATTCTGCTGTTTACCACTTTGCTGCGCCTCGCGCTAAACGTGGCTTCTACCCGTATCATCCTGCTGGAAGGACATACCGGTGCGGCGGCAGCGGGTAAAGTGGTTGAAGCCTTTGGACACTTCCTGGTGGGCGGCAACTTCGCCATCGGTATCGTGGTGTTTATCATCCTCGTTATCATCAACTTTATGGTTATCACCAAGGGTGCGGGACGTATCGCCGAAGTCGGGGCACGTTTTGTGCTGGACGGGATGCCGGGGAAACAGATGGCTATCGATGCCGATCTGAACGCCGGGATCATTGGTGAAGAGGAAGCGAAAAAACGCCGTTCTGAAGTGACCCAGGAAGCTGACTTTTACGGTTCAATGGACGGGGCGAGTAAGTTCGTGCGCGGCGACGCCGTGGCCGGGCTTATCATCATGGTGATTAACGTGGTGGGCGGCCTGATGGTCGGGGTTATCCAGCACGATATGGCGATGGGAGCGGCGGCACAGAGCTATACGCTGTTGACCATCGGTGACGGCCTGGTCGCCCAGATCCCGGCGCTGGTGATTTCCACCGCTGCGGGCGTGATTGTTACCCGCGTGGCGACCGATCAGGATGTCGGTGAACAGATGGTGACCCAGCTGTTCAACAACCCGCGCGTAATGCTGTTGGCCGCTGGCGTGCTGGGGCTGCTCGGGATGGTGCCGGGTATGCCGAACTTTGTGTTCCTGCTGTTTACCGCCGCACTGCTGGGCCTGGCCTGGTGGATGCGTGGCCGCCAGATGGCCGAGCCGGAAGCACCTCAGCCGGTGAAGATGCCGGAAAATAATCAGGCCGTGGAAGCGACCTGGAATGACGTGCAGCTGGAAGATCCGCTGGGCATGGAAGTGGGTTATCGTCTGATTCCGATGGTGGATTTCCAGCAGGACGGCGAGCTGCTGGGCCGTATTCGCAGTATTCGTAAAAAATTCGCCCAGGAGATGGGGTTCCTGCCGCCGGTGGTGCATATTCGCGACAATATGGATCTGCCGCCCGCGCGCTACCGTATTTTGATGAAGGGCGTAGAAATTGGCAGCGGGGATGCCTACCCAGGCCGCTGGCTGGCGATTAACCCCGGCACCGCCGCAGGGACGTTACCGGGCGAGGCGACCATTGATCCGGCCTTTGGCCTGGCCGCCATCTGGATTGAGAGCGCGCTGAAAGAGCAGGCGCAAATTCAGGGCTTCACCGTGGTTGAAGCGAGTACCGTGGTGGCAACGCACCTGAACCACCTTATCGGACAGTTTGCGCCAGAGCTGTTTGGCCGCCAGGAAGCGCAGCAGCTGCTTGACCGCGTGACGCAGGAAATGCCTAAGCTGACGGAAGATCTTATCCCGGCGGTGGTGACGCTGACCACGCTGCATAAAGTGCTGCAAAACCTGCTTGAAGAGAAAGTGCCGATCCGCGATATGCGAACCATTCTGGAAACGCTGGCGGAGCATGCGCCTATTCAGAGCGATCCGCATGAGCTCACCGCCGTGGTTCGCGTGGCGCTGGGCAGGGCTATCACCCAGCAATGGTTCCCCGGCACCGGTGAAGTGCAGGTTATCGGCCTGGATGCGTCTCTTGAGCGTCTGCTGCTGCAGGCGCTGCAGGGCGGGGGTGGCCTTGAACCGGGGCTGGCGGATCGCCTGCTGGAACAGACTCAGGATGCATTGCAGCGCCAGGAAATGCTGGGTGCACCACCGGTGCTGCTGGTGAACCATGCCCTGCGTCCGCTGCTGGCGCGCTTCTTACGCAGAACGCTGCCGCAGCTGGTTGTGCTCTCGAGCCTGGAGCTGTCCGACAACCGCAATATCCGCATGACGGCAACTATCGGAGCGAAATAAAGAATGAAAGCGTTACTTTTGATGCTGCTGGTGCCGTTTGGTGCCCTGGCGTTAGGTGAGGGCTCCTGGCAGGACAGCGGGATTGGCGTGACTCTCAGTAACCGGGGCGTAACGGCCTCGTCCCGGCCGTTGAAACCGATGCAGCCCGTCAGCGGCAGAATGACGCTGATAGCCTGGACCTACGTGCTGGATGGCCCGACGCCTGCGGGGCTGACCGTCAAACTTTGTTCACCGACGAATTGCACCCCGCTTGAGGGTGCAAGCGGCACCACGCGCGGGCTGACCAACACCGATGCAAATCAGCCGTTGCGCTTTGTCTGGGAAGTACCGGGCGGCGGTTCTATGTACCCGCCGCTGCGGGTACGCAGTAATCAGGTCATCGTTAACTACGTGCAGTAAGTCTCTTTCTTACCGGCCCGCGGCTTCATCCGCTGGCCGACCTCTCGTTTTCCGCGTTAAACCCTTTTGTTTTATCAATCAGTGACTCATGCCCGGGGTCCCTTTGTATTTTTGCCATTTTCCGTTTGCCGGTGGCAGAAACGCAGAGGTATCACTGGCGCGATGCTTTTACCTTTAACCGTGTATTTACTCCCGGAGCGAGGAGCAGTCATCAGGGAGTCTCCGAAAAACCATAAGGGCTGACGGCGATGAGAACACGGAAGATTGGATTCACGAATTACCTGGCCTATGGCTCAGGCGACTTTTTAGGGGCAGGGACCACGGCGCTTACGGCGGCCTGGTTGCTCTATTTTTACACCACGTTTTGCGGGCTCTCTCCCATTGAGGCCACCTTTATTTTTGCTGCGGCCAGGGTGCTGGATGCGCTGGTCAGCCCATTGATGGGCTTTCTTACCGATAACTTCGGTTCCACCCGGCTCGGCAAGCGATTCGGACGAAGGAAGTTCTTTATCCTGCTCGGCATTCCCTGCGTATTCAGCTATTCGTTGATGTGGGTAGGCAACATGGATTTCTGGTACTACCTGGTCACTTATCTGATCTTTGATGTCGTCTACACCATGATTCTGGTGCCGTATGAAACGCTGGTGCCGGAAATGACCGATGACTTTAAACAGAAAACCAAGTTTTCGGGCGCGCGGATTTCTATGGCACAAATGTCGGCGATACTTGCCTCTTTCCTGCCGGGCATACTGTTGACCCAGTTTGGCAAAGACAGCGCCATCTCCTTCTTCTATGCAAGCCTGGTGTTTTCCGTACTGTGCGCGCTGATGCTGACGTTTGTCTGGTGTTTTACCTGGGAGCGCCCACGCGAGGCGTGGACGGAAGCCGCGCTTCGGGCGGAAGCGGAGAAGCAGCAGCTAAGCCTCGGGCAAAGCCTCAACCGCCTGTTTGTTGAGCTGGGATCTACGCTGCGGATAAAGATTTTTCGCCAGCATCTGGGCATGTATCTTGGCGGCTATATTGCGCAGGATGTCTTTAATGCGGTCTTCACTTACTACGTCGTTTTCGTACTGATGCAGGAGGTCTCTTTTGCCTCGAATCTGCTCGGCACCATGGCGATTTTTCAGTTTATCGCGGTTATCGCGATGATCCCGCTGTGCATCCGCTTTGGGCCCGCACCGTCTTACCGCATGGTTGTGGTGCTGTTTGGCATCAGCTCTCTTGCCTACGCGCTGCTTTACTATGCGGGGCTTAGCGATGTGTATGCACTGCTGCTGTTGGTTTCAGCCGTCGCCGGACTGGGGCGAGGAGGCATCAACTATGTTCCCTGGAATACCTACACCTACATTGCCGATGTGGATGAGGTGATAACCGGCCAGCGCCGGGAGGGGATTTTTGCCGGGATCATGACCCTGACGCGTAAAGCTTCGCAGGCAGGTGCGGTGATGCTGGTGGGCATCGTGATGCAAATGTCTGGCTTTGTCAGCGGGCAAAAAACGCAGCCTGAGGAGGTTAGCCACACCATTCTGATCATCCTGAGCGTGGGCACGCTGCTGGTGCTGGCCTGTGGGTTCCTTGTCTCCCTGCGCTTCAGGCTCAATCTACAAACCCACAGTACGCTGCGTGAAGAGACGGCCAAAATGCGTGAGTCTGGCAGCGCAATTCCACAGGCCAGCTCTCCGGAAGCTCGAGCGACGGTAGAAATGCTGGCGGGGATGCCGTTCGAAGCCCTTTGGGGCAATAACAACATTGGCTACCTCAACCGCAATAAGCCGCCTGCGTCAACGCTTCAGACCGATGCATCACCGAATTCAACATACCATGGAGGTTAATATCATGAAGGTTTGGCCCGTTAAGCACAGCCCGTTGTTACGTCAGCCTGAGCGTTTTATTGCCAGGGACGAACTGAAAGCGCTGATAGAGAAGGTGACCGATAATCTGGTCAATATTCAGGATGCAAGCGGTGAGTTTTTGCTGCGGCTGGATGATGGCAGGACGATCGATACCAAGGGCTGGGCCGGCTGGGAATGGACGCACGGGATCGGACTGTACGGGATCTGGCAGTATTACCGCCAGACGGGAGATACCTCGATGCGGGATATCATCGACGACTGGTTTACCGCGCGTTTTGCCGAAGGGGCGACCACCAAAAACGTCAACACAATGGCACCGTTTCTGACGCTGGCGTATCGCTATGAAGAAAGTCTGAATCCAGCGCATCTGCCCTGGCTTGAAAGCTGGGCCGAATGGGCAATGCATGAGATGCCGCGCACGGATTTTGGCGGGATGCAGCACATTACCCTGGCGGAGGAGAACCATCGGCAGATGTGGGATGACACGCTGATGATGACGGTGCTTCCGCTGGCGAAAATCGGCAAGCTGCTTGGGCGCAAAGCGTATGTGGAGGAGGCGACCTATCAGTTTTTACTGCACGTTCAGAACCTGATGGACAGGGAGAGCGGGCTGTGGTTTCACGGCTGGAGCTACGACGGCTGCCACAACTTCGCTCACGCACGTTGGGCACGGGGTAACAGCTGGTTGACTATTGTTATCCCGGACTTCCTTGAGCTGCTTGGTTTGCCTGAAACCAGCGCGATACGCCGTTATCTGCTGCAGGTGCTGAACCGGCAGATAGAGGCGCTGGCGAAATGCCAGCATGAAACGGGCCTCTGGCATACCTTACTTGATGACCCCGATTCTTACCTGGAAGCCTCGGCGACGGCCGGTTTTGCCTACGGCATTCTCAAGGCGGCGCGAAAGCGCTACATCAGCGCAGACTATGCGGCAGTCGGAGAAAAGGCGATGCGCGGTATTGTGGCTAATATCTCGCCGGAAGGGGAGCTGCTGCAAACGTCGTTTGGCACCGGCATGGGCAGTAATCTTGAGTTTTACCGCCAGATACCGCTGACTTCTATGCCGTACGGCCAGGCGATGGCCATTCTGTGTATGACGGAATATCTGCGCGGCTATTACTGAGTCGCTTAAAAAAGAAAACCCGGCACGGTGGCCGGGTTTTTGTTTGTATAGCTGAAGAATTACATACGTTCTACGGTGTTGATACCCAGCGTATCCAGACCCAGCTTCAGCGTTTTCGCGGTGAGCAACGCCAGCTTCAGGCGGCTGTTGCGGGTCGCTTCATCGGCGGCGCTGAGAATCGGGCAGTGCTCGTAGAAGCCGGAGAACAGGCCGGCAACATCGTACAGATAGGCGCACATCACATGCGGCGTACCGTCGCGGGCAACCACATTCAGGGTCTCTTCAAACTGCAGCAGGCGGGCGGCCAGCTGAGCTTCACGGTCTTCGGTAATAACAACCTTCGCTTTCAGCAGTTCGGCTTCGTCGAGGTCGGCCTTACGGAACACGGACAGGACGCGGGTGTAGGCATACTGCATGTACGGCGCGGTGTTCCCCTCGAAGGCGAGCATGTTGTCCCAGTCGAAGATGTAGTCGGTGGTACGGCTCTTGGACAGGTCGGCGTACTTCACCGCACCAATACCTACCGCTTTCGCCAGATTTTCCAGTTCGTCTGCAGGCATATCCGGGTTCTTCGCCGCAACCAGACCGCGGGCGCGTTCCATTGCCTCATCGAGCAGGTCGGTCAGCTTCACGGTGCCGCCGGAGCGGGTTTTGAACGGCTTGCCGTCTTTGCCCAGCATCATGCCGAACATCTGGTGCTCCAGGGTGACGGACTCCGGCACGTAGCCAGCTTTACGCACGATGGTCCACGCCTGCATCAGGTGCTGGTGCTGGCGAGAGTCGATGAAGTAGAGCACGCGGTCGGCGTGCAGGGTTTCGTAGCGGTATTTGGCACAGGCGATGTCGGTGGTGGTGTAGAGGTAACCGCCATCTTTCTTCTGGATGATCACGCCCATCGGGTCGCCGTCTTTGTTCTTGAACTCGTCCAGGAACACCACGGTCGCGCCTTCGCTCTCTACCGCCAGACCTTTCTCTTTCAGATCCGCCACAATGCCAGGCAGCATTGGGTTGTAGAGGCTTTCGCCCATCACGTCATCGCGAGTCAGCGTCACGTTGAGGCGTTCGTAGGTTTTCTGGTTCTGCGTCATGGTGATGTCGACCAGCTTGCGCCACATCTCACGGCAGTATTCATCGCCGCCCTGCAGCTTTACCACGTAACCACGGGCGCGCTCGGCAAAAACTTCGTCTTCGTCATAGTGTTTTTTGGCCGCGCGGTAAAACTCTTCCAGGTCAGCCAGCGCCATTTCGCCCGCGTTTTCCTGCTGCTGTTTTTCCAGGAACGCGATGAGCATGCCGAACTGAGTGCCCCAGTCGCCAACGTGGTTGGCACGGATGACCTTGTGGCCAAGGAACTCCAGGGTGCGCACGGCCGCGTCACCGATGATGGTGGAGCGAATGTGGCCCACGTGCATTTCTTTGGCAACGTTTGGCGCAGAGTAGTCGACGACGATAGTTTGCGGTTCAGACACGCTCACGCCAACGCGATCGGACGCCACGGCCTCATCAATGTTTTTCGCCAGAAATGCCGGGTCGAGGAAAATGTTGATAAAGCCAGGGCCGGCAATCTCAACTTTGCTGGCGATCCCGGTCAGATCGAGGTTAGCGATGACCTTCTCTGCAACCTGTCGCGGCGGCATGCCCAGCGTTTTAGCAACGGACATCACGCCATTGGCCTGATAGTCGCCGAACTGGACTTTTGCTGACTGACGAACCTGCGGTTCGCAGTCCGCTGGCGCACCTGCAGCAATCAGCGCCTGGCTGACTTTTTCTGAGAGAAGAGACTGAATATTCACCGGTATACCTTACAATTTGTACTGGGCAGCCACGTCAAGGGCCGCCTAAAAATGAGGAAAGAAACAGGGCGTGAGTATAACGTTATTTACGCTCCGACGTCAGCAAAAGCCTCGCTAGCGGGCGGTGCAATTATTATTAACGGCGCAATGAATAACCATTCATCGGCATTTGGCCCTGGCGGGGAGTTGGCGGCCTGCCAGGAACAGGGTAGATTACGCGGTTTCTAAAAAAGAGGATGGCGGCATGGCACACTGGCAGACGGTAGATGAACTGCATGATATTTCGGCAGATCTGCCGAGATTTACAAAAGCGTTAACAGAACTTGCCACCCGACTTGGGCTGGAGATTGCGCCCCTGGATGCCGATCACATTTCTTTGCGCTGCCACCAGAACGTGACCGCCGAACGCTGGCGTACAGGGCTGGAAAAATGCGGCACGTTGCTGAGTGAAAATATTATCAATGGCCGCCCGATCTGCTTATTCAAGCTCGACGAGCCGGTGTGCGTCGAACACTGGCGGTTTACGGTTGTAGAGTTGCCCTGGCCCGGGGAAAAACGTTACCCGCACGAAGGCTGGGAACACATTGAGATTGTGCTGCCGGGCGAGCCAGAAACGCTTAACGCGCGGGCGCTGGACTTGTTGTCTGACGCCGGGCTGCGTGAAACGGGAATTTCGGTGAAAACCAGCGCCCCGAAAGGCGAACGCGAAAGATTGCCCAACCCAACGCTTGCGGTCACCGACGGTAAAGTGACCATCAAATTCCACCCCTGGAGCATTGAGCAGATCGTCGCCAGCGAACAGGGTGACTGATTAGCGCTGCTGCACCGCAGTTTGCAGGCGGCTAAGGGCTTCGGCAAGGACAGCGGCCGTACAGCCAAAGTTGATGCGGACAAACTGTTGCTCGCCAAAATCGATGCCGGGAGAAAAGCCCAGCCCGGCGTTGAAAAAGAATGCCGCCGGATTCTCTACGCCTAATCCGCTGGCATCAACCCAGCCGAGATAAGTGGCTTCCGGCGATATCATCGTTAAACCCGGCGTGGCATTCACGGCCTGAGTCAGCCGATCCCGGTTTGCGCGCAGATAAACCAGCAGCGCCTGCAGCCACGCCTCGCCGTCTCGCCATGCAGCTTCCGCCGCCGTCAGGGCAAGAATATCCACTTCCGGAACAATGCCTGCGCGCGCGGCTTTGAATTTGCGCCGCAGGTCAGGGTTGGGAATAACGGCCACCGAGGCGCCAAGCCCGGCAATATTAAAGGTTTTTGACGGGGATAGTAGCGTCACTGAACGCTGCGCTGCATCTTCACTTAAAGTCGCGAAGGGGATGTGCGTTACGCCGGGCTCAAGCAATAAGTCGCAGTGGATTTCGTCGGAACAGACAATTAACTCGTGTCGCTGCGCAAAGGCCAGATGCTGCTCTAGTTCGCGACGGCGGTAAACCGTGCCGCCAGGGTTCTGCGGGTTACACAGCATCAGCAGTTTTTCATTGCCGGTCATGCCGGCCGTTAATGCCTCAAGCTCAAGAGTCCAGCGCTTTTCTGTGAGCCTGAGCGGTGCGTTAATCTGCGTACGCCGGGCAAGTTCGGATGCTTTACGAAACGGCGGGTATATCGGCGTCGGGGCTATCGTCGATTCAGAAGCGGCGGTAAAGGCTCGAACGCAGAGATTCAGGCCGGAAACAACGCCAGGCAAAAAGACCAGCCATTCGGGTTTGATGCGCCACTGATAGCGGCTGGCGAGTCTTTCGGTCAGGACATCTATCAGTTCATGCGGGCGTTTGCCGTAGCCAAATACGCCGTGTCGGACGCGTGCCTGAAGTGCCTCAAGGATGCAGGGCGGGGAGCGAAAATCCATGTCAGCAACCCACATAGGCAGCACGTTTTCAGCAAATTTATTCCACTTCGAACTGTCGCTGTGACGCCTGTCGATCCATTCATCAAAATTGAATGCCATAGTACGCTACCTTTTTGTGGACCTCATTTAAGATTATCATTCAGTGACGGGGACACAACCGGCGAACTGCAGGTTTTATCAGGAGTAATCAATGGCTTTACTTGAAATATGCTGTTATGGAATAGATTGTGCTGTTACTGCAGAACAGGCCGGCGCGGACAGAATTGAACTCTGCTCGGCGCCTAAAGAAGGTGGGCTGACGCCGTCCGCTGGCGTGCTGCGCCAGGTTAGGCAGAAGGTATCGATCCCGGTGCACCCGATTATTCGCCCGCGCGGCGGTGATTTTTGCTACACCGACGGCGAATTTGCCACCATGCTTGAAGATATTGCGTTTGTGCGTGAACTCGGTTTCCCCGGGCTTGTTATCGGGATGCTTGATGTAGACGGCAATATTGATTTACCGCGAATGGAGCAGGTCATGCAGGCCGCTGAGGGCATGGCCGTGACGTTCCACCGGGCTTTTGATATGTGCCAGCATCCGCTGCAGGCGTTTGAGCAACTAGCGGCGTTAGGGGTAGCAAGGATCCTGACTTCAGGGCAGCAGCAAACGGCCGAAACGGGAATCTCACTTCTTCGGGAACTAAAACAGCATTCTCGTGCTCCAATTATTATGGCTGGCGCAGGCGTGCGTCTGAGCAACCTCGATAAGTTTGTTGCCAACGGTATTGAGGAGCTTCACAGCTCGGCAGGGCACTCGGTGCCTTCTCCAATGCGCTATCGCAAAGCTGGCGTGTCGATGAGCGCCGATGCACAAGCCGATGAGTTTAATCGCTACTGCGTGGATGCAGACGTAGTAGCGGCCATGAAAAACGCGCTGGTGGACGCAAACCCGCCGCGCTGAAAGATTTCTACCGCGCATCATGTCGCCCAATATGATGCTTGCTCGTACCAGGCCCCGGCGGATTGCTGGGGCTTTTTTTATCTATATCAATACATTCCAGCGTTTTGGGGTGCTATTGGGGTGCTGGACTAGGCAAATAAAAAGCCCTAATAAGTTATGAAAACCTAAAAAGGGCTCTTTTTTGCTGGTGGTTGTGTTCAGTTAGCTTTCATTTTCTCAAACAATTCTTGCCCCTTTTTCCTCTGCTGGTCGATGTAATCGGCCAGGTCTTGAATATGGATCATGCGCGGAGCTTTCTGGCTATCCGCTGCTCGGAACGTAGCGATCGGCAGTTCACAAAGCGCGGCCTTTTTTTCTGCTGTGGCCAGCTTCATACCGAAATATTTCTCAGTCACATCAGCAAGTGGGATTGTCGGCGTTCCGTATTCAGCCAACAATAAAAAGACAGTATTCATTGAGTTTCTCCACTGTAACCCGGCTGCACCCGGGGGTTAAAAGTCTTTATATGCTCAGGTGCCACACCCGCCGCGAGCACCCTCGCGGCAAACGTCACACCGATTTACTTTTTTACTGCCGACTCCAGCTTTGGTGCTGCGGCAATCGCGTTGCCAGGCACGGTGAAGTAGTGCCAGTGCGTGGCTTGCCTGCAGACGGATTTAAATAGCGAGGCCGGAACGCTACGGTACTGAAAATCACCATATTCAGACGGCGTGTATGCGCAAACTCTTTTATTGCTATTCGGATCTGGAAGCTCCTCATCGACACTTATCCATCCGGGCATCTGAGGCGCTGCGCAGAGCTGTTGTATGCTGCGAATTGTCACCGGCAACCGGCCAATATCGACCTGGCCGCCGTGCACTATCTCAGCGAGCTGCATCACTAGGGATTTGTAGTCAGTGCCTTCGGCAGGCAGCTTCACAGCTGACGGGATGGTCTGCATATGCTCACGTTCATTATGCAGGCGCATCAAGTACTGATTGTCTTCGTCGCGCTGTTTGACGTACTGCAGGGTGAGATCAATCGCCGCTATCAGTGCCTTTGCTTCATCCTCTTTCAGCACCACGGTGTCAAAGCTTTCGGCCTGCTTTTTGATTTTTGCAATCAGCGCTTCGAGTTGTTTATTCATTGCTGGCCTCGGCTTTAACAAAAATAATCCAGTGGGTTTTGTCGGCTTTGCCGGTACGCTGCCAGATGGCCGGCTTCTCGTCCGTCAATTCGATAACACGCGCAACCGGCACCTGCGTTTCGTTCCATTTGAAGATGAGAACGCCGTGTGGCCGCAGTACCCGGAATGCTTCGCTGAAACCGGCGCGCAGGTCATCGCGCCATGTGTCTTTGTTCAGGCGACCGTACTTTTTACCCATCCAGGCGTTATCCCCGACACGCTCAAGATGTGGTGGATCGAACACGACAACGGGAAAAGATCTATCGGCGAACGGCAGCGAGCGGAAGTCGGCGATCACATCCGGGCTGATAACCAGTTTGCGACCGTCGCAGAGCGTGTGCTGTTCTGCGCGAATGTCGCTGAATACGGCGCGTTCAGCCTGCTTATCGAGCCAGAACATGCGGCTGCCGCAGCACATGTCGAGAATCGACGGAAGCGCTTCGGTGTTATTGCTCATTGCTGGCCTCCATTTTGTTACGGAGTTCTACCGCTTGCGCCGGGCTGGCTATCTCAAAATGAGGGTGTTTCTTTTCGTCTGGCGTGATTACGGTCAGTTTGTGAATCTGGAATAAACCTCCGCATGTCCAGTTGCACCCCTTACCTTCCACACGCTCATCGCCAGCGCCAGTGAATCGACCGACACATGAAAAGCCCAATGTGCCCTGCACATCATCAAAGTCTTTCCCTGCTCCTGCTGCGATTAGCCAGCGGGCACTTTGAATGGTGTTACAAGCCGGGCAGATAAATGCGTAATCCAGTGGCTCGACGCCCTGTGCTTTAATTTCTGCCCGAAAATCTTCCAGACTCAGCTCTCTTCGTTGGTCTTTCATTTGCCTTGCTCCTTGCGACGAAGCCAGATGCACACGGCACCGTCCTCACTATCGTGAATTGAACCAACAAACCAGCCATCGCCCGGGGTTGACAGCTCTGGTTTCCAGGATGAAATGTCGTAGCCGTCTACGTTCGGATCAACTTCGTCCTCGTCCCGGTATTCAGCTGTCCACTCCAGGCCGTTCGCTTCCATCCAGGCATTAAACTCAGTTGTTGATATAGCCTCGCGACCGTAGCAGAACTTCTCGTATTCCGGGTGCGTCCAGTAACCGTACTGATCACGCTCAACCGGCAACGATTGAATATTCATGCTCATTTGCCTTGCTCCTTGCATTTCTCGCTCCTGATCATCCTGTTCAGATACTTGTTCTGATTCACGCCTGGAAAGCTGCATCGAGCCAACAGCTCTGCTTTGGTTGGCATGGGTGCTTTGCAACATTTAGGGAGAGCTGATGCGTCACCCGGAGTCATATCCGGGTTGTATTGATGGTTGAACATGATGTGTTCCTTAGTCGCTAATGCGAGCGCCATAGCGACCAAAGCGGACGCGAGAGCGGTCGTCGGTGTATTCATATGGAAGGTGAGGGCCGATGGTTTCCCATTTCGGATAGAACGATGCTTTGAAGTTTTCTCTGGTCAGCAATGCGTCAGCCAGAGCATCAGCCTGGCGCACCATCCGCTGATGTTTCGTCTCTGGCTCAATCAGTCCATCCTGTGACATATCCCAATATCTGGCAAAGTTAGCCATCACCTCTGCTTTGGTTTTGGAAGTACACAGGCGAGGGTTATCCGCCCCAATGGTGAGAGGTGATGGCATGTTCGTGTCCTTTGGTTATTGCAGGCGTAAGCTGATGTGCTGGCGCTTAGCCATTTGGCGAAGTGATTCGTAAGACCGGTCGAGTATTCTGGCGATGTGCTTTGAGTGAACTTTTCCGGCCATATCCCTGGCCTGATTGATTTCCTTGTTTGTCCAGTGACGACCGAGTGAGATTTGGTTGCCGCGGCGCTTGATGGTGCTCATCACGCTGCCTGCTTAAGCTCTTTCAGGCGAATGCCAGTAACGTCTTTGCACTTGGCTTGCTGCTCAGGGAATCCGTTTAACTGACTCCACGTCGCTGCGTAACGTTCCTGAAGCTTTTTGCTGTCGTTTTCATTTCCTGCGTAGTTTGTGAACTCTGCAAGAATCTGGTCTGCATCAGCTGGTTTGATGTGATGAACTTCGGCGTCAGCATCAATTGCCGTCTCTTCCGTTGGAATACAGAATGCCTGGAAGGCAGCGTATTTATAGGCAATGGACATGGCCTTGTTTGTAGCCTTGTCCCCGCTATCCATAGCCTCACCGTATGTTGTTACGGTGTGAACGCTGCCATCCTCCACGCCTACAAAATCAAACTCAGCCTTTACCACCACATAGAACAACACTCCGCCTTTCTGCGTGGTGCGTTCGGTAACGGTGCGTTCAGTGATGCGGGGTAGGATTAAAAGCCCATGGCGGACAAGCGCCGGGGCCAGTGCGTTATATACCTGATCGATGCCGCGAAAGTTGAATCCCTGCTGTGCATTGCGACGGTCTTTGCTGATGCCTTGCTCTGCCATTTCCTTTGCTACGGCGCTAATTGCTTTGTAGACGCTCATTGGTAATTGCCTCCAAACTCTTCCCAACGGATTTGCTCGTTACCGCGCTCGGCGGCGAGGTTGATTTGCTGCTCGATAGACTCCTGAAGCTCGCCTGATAGCAGGGCGATAAAGTCTTTGTCTTCCTGATCATGCTGCATGGTTCTTGCTCCAGTCCTTGTCCTGAGTTTTGTGCCAGCCAAGAGCGATAACGCCAGCCCATTTAAACGCCGCGCTTTGCCCCTCCTTTGTGTCTGGAAAGCTGTTTTCGTACACCTTGCCAAAATCACGATTTGCCTGGGTGACGTATATGGTTCCGTTAACGGGTACGATTGTCATGATTACGGCTCTCCGCGTTGGTTGAGGGTATCTTTAAGCCACTTCCCAATATTGCGGAGTTGGCGGGTTAATCTTTCAAGCTGGCTTTCGTTTTGCTGGATAGCGCCCACGGCGACGCATCCCGCGAATGAATAGGTCATCGTGGGTACTCCTGTTGATTTGGTTTTAAAGTGACTGCAGGTAAGAAATTAGTGCGTTGGCGTCTGACAAAACGGCGTTCGGAATGCCGTCATATGGGCTGCATTCTGTGAAATCATCATGAAGATGCGAGTAATCTGAACCAATCTCCCGGAAGGATATGGGCTTCTGAAAATCATATTTGTACTCAGGCCAGTCAACCGTGTTGACCCGGTCGTATGTTGCGCCGCCGTGGAAGGGGAGGTCATGGAAGAAGTTTTCAGGCTTCGTGAAAAGATCGTGACCTGGAGTGATAAGAAGATAAATATTCCAGCACCACGAAGTTCCGTTGTTCCACCCCTTAACCTTCACACGCCATTCGCTTCCTTTGCCAACCAGCCACTCAAATGATGGCTTAGCGAGTTCTGCGTTCATCTGGTAACTCCTGTTTAGTTGTGTTCATTAATCAGCGACTTCGCTCATGAATAAACGCGAATAAAAAAGCCGCCCCATAGGACGGCAAACAATGACAACGAGGGTGAATCAGCCATCAGCTCTCAGGGAAAGCTGATGCGGAGGTTACTTGGTGGGCGGTGGTGGAAGCGGCATCCAGTGGGTTACGCCCTGTGACAGATACCACTTTGTGTAAAGCTGATTACCGTCCTTATCACGACCATTTGTGATGTCGTCGAAATAGTCCTGAATGTGAACCATGTCGAAGCCGCCAGCAGGAAACCCCCGTCCGTCGGGCGTTCCGCTCGCCGAGTAAACCAGAACTGAGTTATCTTCTGATTCAGGAATTCTGTCGCTGCACTTAATCCACTCCATATCCTCACCCTCTATTTAGTTGTGCGCCGAACGGGCTTTGATCATTGCGTCGGCTACTGAGTAGGCCCACTCCGCAATATTTTCAGCTTTCTGGGATGACTCACCGCTTGCAAGCTCTCCTTGCATTGCCTTAGCTGCAAAGTAATCCCGCAGCGTCATGCCTGGCTGATTGTCCCACTCGCTGTTGTATGCGACATTTCCCAACTCAGGAAAAGCTGGTCCACCTGTTTCCATCTCTCACCTCTGTTAAACCGTATGTAATTAAAAAGGCCGCTTATGCGACCTTGTTGTTTTTTTATAACTTGATAATTTACTTTGGTTTTGTTAATTTTTGCCCACGGATATAGTCCAAACGAGTTAGAGACGTTGGGATTTCCATCAGGTAGTGCTTGGGTGCTCGTTCTTGGGGTGCTCTCATCCTTGGTTACGATAGTAGAATGGCTTAACCGTCTACTTATCAACTTTTTCAACATTGAGGATGTGAATATGAAAAGAAATATCGGAACAAGTCTGTTTTTATTTACTGTGTGCGGTGCGGCGCTGTGGGAACATCATCAGTAAAACGTTATCATCCGGTATTACCTGTGTTTCTCAATCGTCAATAGCAGTCGCCGGGGGTAGCCCCCTAACCCACACCAAATTAAATGCCTCGCTTTTGCGGGGCATTTTTCATATTAAAGGAATACTCTTACCCTTCATCTTCTGACGACCAGAGCAGGTGATACCCATCTCTCTGGTTGGTTTGTTGTGCCAGATGCGCTGGTTATGCTTATCAGCCTGGCTGCGAAGTGCCTCGTGAAGCTCTATAGCATTGAGTATCTGAACGCCATATTCGTTTACTGTCTGCGTCGCCTTCTCAGGACGAGGCATAGCCTTTCTGTTCAGCGTCAACACTTGGCGCTGTGGCTTTGCGCTTACTCCCACTAACAGGGGATTAGCAGCTTTCCATTCAGCCTGTTTAGCTTCGCGGCGTTCGCGGCGACGTGCTTGTGAGTCCATACATCCTCCTGTCAGTGTGTTTTGGTGGTGCGGTCCATCCAGGACTTTCGCTGGCTACATGGCCTCAAATATCCAACTGCCAGCCACACCCCAAAACAGACTGTTTCGGTGTATTTGCCCTTCTTCAGGGCTATCTGTTAATGAGCATTCACCGTCTTGGTGATTGTTGTTCATACGTCCGGTCTATTTGCACTGAGGCATACGAGAGAAGTACCTGCCTGATCACTACCTTTTCTGGTACATGCGATGCACTGCATGCGGTTCGTGTTCCGTTGCCAACTCACCCAGCCTTACTCGCCCTCCTGGGCTACCGTATGAACTATCAGCAAAATGACCCTCTGGTGAGTAGTGCGTCCTGCTGATGGACTTAATGTATGCGTTATGCGCATATGCGTCAAACGCAAATTTGTTTATGTAGTTGTTTTTTTAGTTATCACAATGAATTTACTGATAATTCATTTTTGTAAATGCCATCTCGGTGGCTGTGTGATAGGGTGGTTTGCTTGCGAAATAATCACGGAGATGTCGAAATGGAGCTTAACGAAGAGCGAGCGAAGCAAATGATGCTCTCTATCGGCAGGGCTGTGATGGACTTATCAGCTGCTAGTGAAAGGGTGACAAATAAAAGCATTGCCAAAAAACTTGGTGAGTACCGCAGGGATTGCAAGGTTCTACCAGATAAGCTTATTTATCTGGATGCTGAGCAAATAGTGATGGGTGTTGGGTATAAAAAAACCGCCCACAGAGGAGGGCGGTAAGGAGCATAATGGTAGAAATGCAACTAACAGAGATATGTGTCAATCCCAGAGTAATCCTAGTCTATAGGTGGGATATTGCAAGTTAGTGGATTGATTTATGTCAACAAAAACCCGGCTCGGTTGCCGGGTTGAGAGATTAGTACTTGTAGGCCAACTGATATGCAGCAAATGCGTCCTTGTGCCTCACTGTTCCCGCTTGGCTCTCAGGAAGTGTCTCTAGGATGGAGTCGTTATTTGATGCAGGAATACCCATTGCCTTATTCAGCATTGCTAACTCAAAGGCGCATCCCGGGCATTTATGACGCCCCGTTTGACCTTGGTTTTCAGGAAGAATACTGAACATAGGGTTATAGCGGTGATTCTTCTTACAAATGTACTTCATGCGAATACCTTCTAAAAAGATGGCATCGAATGCTTTACAGGGGATACCGCTTGAGTTAATCTCCCAAATCGAGATCTCAAGAAAACATTCTAGCCGATGTTTTTTCAGCCCCGTGAAACTTCGACCTTTCACGGGGCTTCCCTTTATTGGCGAACACAAAATGATCGCTCAACAGCGGGATACTACCCAGGCAGCACATAAAGTTCAATAAAATGATCAGCTTATGCTGATTTTTTTTACACCTGTAATTCCATCCAATAAAAAAGACCGCATCTCTGCGGCCTCTACTCAAACGTCTCGTGGCTTGGGCTATTTCCTTTGAACCAGTGGCAAAAGCTTAACCAAGGCACTCAGCGCCCCATCGAAGCCAAAGACTTCATAATCCCCATTCTCTTTAAACCTAATGCTGGACGAAAGAGACTCTTGATACTTATCGCACAAGGCGCGGATCGCTTTTCTGTCCTTTGCATAAGATACGTCTACCAGTGAGTCAAAGTCCTTATCTGAAATTTCAATGTAAGAACCAGAAGGATAGATATTTTGCTCCAAATGCCTTTGGTGCTCCAGCAACTTATGCCTGATATCGTCAGCAATAGCGTTAAATTCCTTGCGACGCTCGCCTAAAATTGCGTACCTGTAGCTTATAAATCCACTTGCAGGAACTGCAATAAATGATACCGTTGTTGCTATAATTGAAAGAACCCTGTCAATCGTCATGAGGTTTCCGTATGGAGAGCGTAAGTGATTTAACCTGGCTTGCTCTAGGCTTGTCCTTTACAAATCTTGCCGTGATACTCATTCAACTTTGGTTTTTGAGGCGCATTTAGCCCGCCGTCTCGCCAGGCTGTGGGCTAGACGTAGCGTGTCACTGAGTGCGTGTAGATCACTCGACCCAATACCTTGAGATACTGCTCGTTCTCTTCCCTGATCAGCCAGTCTGCATATTTCGGGTTGTCGGAGCGAACTAACAGGCCATCAGCAGTGAACTGCAAGCGCTTGACCATCAGTGAGCCTTTGAACTTAAAGACGTAGATGCCGTCACCGTCGAAGTAGTCTTTAGATATATCAACAAAGATATTGTCACCGGTCTCGATTGTTCCTGACATGCTGTCACCGATGACGGTGATCACCCGCATGCTCTCAGCTGGGCGGTGGCCAAATATCTCCATGGCTTTGTCGTTTTCATAGATGATGCTGGAGATGGTCTCATCCACTTCATTGAACACCGTCACACCATTTCCAGCGCTCGCCTTAGCATCCAAAACTACCACGACATAGCTTTTAACTGCGGTATTAACCGTTTTATCGACCGGCTCAATATCCAATTCTTCTTCAGTGAAGAGGTCGGCAACCTTAACGCCCAGGGCTGCAGAAATCTTAACTAGTAACTGCTCGGTAAACCCCTGAACCCCACGCTCAAGACGAGAGATATTGCCAACATCGCTACCGACAGATGTCGCTAATTCAAGGATTGTCATGTTCTTCGCTTTGCGAAGCTGCCTGATTCTTTTTCCTGTTTCCATGCTCTCATTAAATTGTTATTTTGCGTCACACGCAAAGCGCATTGCGCATATTTAAATTGTGTTGTAATATGCGTATTACGCATTAAATGGAGGTTTTTATGGATACGCCATTACGAAAAATGCGAGTAGAGCGCGGTTTGACGCTGGCCGATCTTTCAGTAGCCACCAATATCGATGTTGGAAATCTGAGCCGCATCGAAAGGGGTAAGCAACTGACTTCCATCGAGACAGCAGAAAAAATCTCACGTTTCTTTGATGGCACCATCAGTGAGATGCAAATCCTCTACCCGCAACGCTACATGGCTGCACAAGCAGCAGCCTGATTTACCCCTCGCTCTTTACACATCCAGCCCTGAAGAAGGGCAGTAATCCAAAAGACTACAAATATATGTGGCGACCGCTACGGCTTCGTCACGTAACTAATTAACTAAGGGAAGTATTACAAATGGAAGCTGCAAACACCCGCAAGAAGGCAACCTCAATCAACAGCTCGATACTGAACCGCATAGCACTACGCGGACAGAGAAACGTGGCTGATGCATTGGGGATTAACGAGTCTCAAATCAGCCGCTGGAAAGAAACCCTCATCCCAAAGATGAGCATGCTTCTGGCTGTTCTGGAGTGGGGCATTGAAGACGATGAGATGGCGGAGTTAACGCGCCGTCTGGCGAGTTATCTGACAAAAGAAAAAGCGCCGAGCTGCAGCAACAGCATCGACGCCTGATGTATGAAGTTTCACTGGATCAACATACAGGAGTAATTATGAGTTCTCTCTCACTGCATTACAAGTCGAAAGACAAAAACGGCACCGGTACCACGGTTAAGAAGACCTTCCTCGTTCCGCTGAATGAAATCTACGTTGAGCCCGGTTTTAACGTCCGCGAAATCGACAAAGTTCACGCTGAGGAATTCCGCGACGCGTTTATTGAAGGTGAATACGTGCCGCCTCTTGCCGTCCAGGTGACAGAACAGGGCGTAAAAATCATTGACGGCCACCACCGTTATCACGGCGCTCTACTGGCAACTGCAGCAGGCCACGAAATCCCACGCCTTGAGTGTAAGGACTTTATCGGCTCCGATGCTGATCGCATTGCCTTCATGGTGACCAGCAGCCAGGGGAAGCCATTAACCCCACTGGAACGCGCAGCGGCATATCAGCGCCTGAGCAATCAGGGATGGGAAGCTTCTGAGATAGCCAGGAAGGTGAAGCGCTCTGTTGCAGATGTAGAGCATCACCTGCAGCTACTCACCTGTGGCGATACCCTGATTGAGATGGTTCGCACTGGCGAGGTATCGGCAACCACTGCTGTGGCTTTGTCGCGTGAGCATGGTTCTCAGGCATCAACGGTAGCCGCCGAGAAGATGACCGAGGCGAAAGCGGCCGGCAAGAAGAAGCTGACCCGTAATGCGGCAATGCCGAAATTCAGCTCTGCCAAGGCCATGGCGTTCATTCAGGCGATAGCTGATGCAGATACTGAGGTTTCAATCCCGCAACCGGCTGAAGCTATCCTGGCTGAATATCGCGAGTTTATGAAGAAAGCAGGGTGGGAGGATTCATGAATACAGCAGAGTTAATCAGATTCCCGGGCCCTGAACCGGGGCAACAGGAGCGAAGAGTGGCAGACACAGACGATGGCTACACCCGTCTGGCAAACGAGCTACTGGAAGAGCTTATAGGGGCTAACCTGACTCGAAATCAGGCCAAGGTAGCCTTTGCAGTTTGCCGGAAAACTTACGGCTTCAACAAGAAAACGGATCGGATTGCTGATAGCCAGATAGGCCAGTTAACGAGGCTGCCAAGGCAGAAGGTTAACAAGGCTAAAAACGAACTTATCGCCATGAAAGTTCTAATAAAAGATGGGCTGGCAATTGGGCCAAACAAAAACTTGTCTGAGTGGGAAGTACCGGAGTGTCACCAAGATAGTGTCACTGTCACCAAATCAGTGACAAAAAGTGTCACCAAAACAGTGACAGCCCTGTCACCAAAACAGGGACACACAAAAGACACTATTACAAAAGACAAGAAAGACAATATTACCCCCCTTAATCCCCCTGAGGGGAAAGTTAAAAAATTCGACCCATCCGAAATTGATATTCCAGACTGGCTTAGCAGAGACGCATGGCTTGAGTGGGTTCAGTACCGTAGGCAGAGCAAGAAGCCAATCAAAACGGCCATCACCGTTACCAAAGCCTTCAACCTGCTGAAAGAGTGTTTTGACGAAGGCCATGACCCGGCCGAGGTAATCAACACCAGTATCGCAAATGGCTATCAGGGGCTGTTCAAGCCCAAGTACCCCAGCCGAAGCCAGCCGCCAACTGCCAATCAAACACCTCACTGGAACAGCCCTGAAGGCTGGAAGGACTTCATATGAGCCTGCAACTCGTAGAGGCGATTAATAACCGCGACGGTGCCGCTATGGCGCGTATGGCTGGCGGTAATTACGAGCCTGACAAAGTTATCACCAGCGAGGCTGAATCGCTGGTTGACTCGCTATTCCGTCAGCTTAAACAAATCTTCCCGGCTGCAGTCAGTACAAGCCTGAAGAGCGAGGCTGACGAGAAGACCACTAAGCGCCAGTGGATCGCCGCCTTCGCTGAGAACGGCATTAAAACGCGAGAGCAACTGTCTGCCGGTGTTCGCCATGCGCGAGCAAGTAACTCCGACTTCTGGCCGTCGCCGGGAAAGTTCATCTCCTGGTGCAAAGACAGCTCGATGGTGCTGGGTGTCACGCTGGAAGACGTCATGTCGGAGTTTCACCGCTACGCTCGCGAGAAGGGCATGCACTCAGGAGGCGCAGAGCGATTCCCCTGGTCGAAGCCTGTCATGTACTGGATTGTTTGTGACACACGTCGGGCGATGTACCAGCGGCAGCTGAGCGAAAGCGAGGTCGAGAAGTACGCCAGTAAGCAACTGGAAGAGTGGTCGAAAAAGGTATCGGCAGGTCAGCCAATTCCTGACCCGGTAGCCAGCCTTGAGCAGAAACGAGAAGTCATGCAGACGGCAAACTTCACCACGAAAGACGATGGGAAGATGCACTACATGCCGAACGCCGCAGTGCTAGGCTCGGTGACGCCTGCCACGTGGCTGTTCGAGGAATACAAACGGCGCAAGGCCAACGGTCTGATTAAGTAATCAGGAGGAATCATGAGCAAGAAAATCAGCTTCAACTACCGCATATGGGAATGGTTATCCCGGAACCCTGACCAGAAGCAGGGAGCCATTGTCGCAGAGTTCGGCATCAACCTGACAACGATAGCATCAGCGCTCGTTAAGCTGCTCTGTCGTGGATGTATCGAGCGCAGTGGAGAGAAGTGGCAGTAGACCTACGCAGCAACGGATGTGGCACCGCAGAAGTACGGTCGTGTGAAGCCGGATTATCGGACAGAGTACGGACAGATGGTTACTGTCGATAGCAGCGCAGGAAACACCATATTCGACGAGTGCCGCCAGAACTGGAGCGGATATCAGATTAACAAGATGCTTGAAGGAGTGCGGGCATATGGCCGGATTTAAATCCAGCCAAACGTTAAACGTTACTGCTCTTTCGGTTTATTTTGCCGCGCTGCAACCATGGATGGAAGCGTAAAAGAATAAATCATAAATACTTCAGTGAAACTAATCATCTGATTAGCTTCTTCTTCTGAAAACTCTTCATCAGAATGCACCGCTCCATTTGAGTCCATTCGAACGATATGCGCCCAATCTTTCATTTGCTCAGTAATTTTACCCTTCGCGTACAGCATTGAAATGCGTTGAGAGAGCTGTTCGTTTTTTGAATCCTCGCCAAGAATTTCTCGTGTCGAAATATCTAAAACCTTGCGACATAGCATTACTGATGTCTCATACCTCTGTCGCTGAAAGTTATCTTTCGCTTCGATGAAAAACTTGGCTGCGCGAATAGGGGTATCATTTGGAGCAGAATGAGACCTGGATTCAGGATAAACGTTCAACAGCGTGAACATTGGATCACCTGGAATACTAACGTTTACATTATCGCTCATTTTAGATGCTTGGAATGGTCCTCCAGTCCCGATTCCGTGAGCTTCAACTTCTGCTATTAAGCTTTTTTCACAACTTCTACAGTAAAACGCCACATCATATATTGAGGAGTTACCCTTCCTCTTTTCAGCAAATGCTTGAATCACTGCATTTTCTCTTAGGCAGTGAGGGCAATTAATATCAATAGTGAGGATTCCCATGAGTATTTCCCATTTGGCTGACAATATCCAAGAAGCGCTGTCCAGCGCAGATAGACCTGAGTTTACCCTTATGCAACGATATGAAACATCAAGCAGTGAACAAAAAATATCTTATGTATGTGCACTGATAGGAAAAATGATAGAGCTGGATAGAATGCTTAAATGCAAAGTTCCGAGAAAGTGAAAAATGCAAATCGACCTGGTTAAACACCCAGGCGGCGTATTCTCTCCAGCACATGAAACAGACCTCGAAAGACTCCAGCGATTCAAGAACGGTGAAACCTACACCGCCGAGATAAAGCTAACCCGCCGACCGGCATTTCACCGAAAGATGTTCGCCTTCTTCAACTTCTGCTTTGCGCATTGGAGCGCCGAAAGGACGCCTCTCGCTAACGCAGATGAAGCCACCCAGTTTAACCGATTCAGGAAGGACTTAACCATCCTGGCGGGATTCTATGAGCAAACGATGAGGCTTAACGGTGATATCAGGACGGAGGCCAAGAGTCTGGCATACGCCAACATGGACGCTGATGAGTTCGAGCGCTGTTACAAGTCGATGATTAACGCCGCCATTAAACACGTATTCG
Source organism: Enterobacter sp. TMH.L2 (assembly GCF_050847315.1). NCBI lineage: Bacteria > Pseudomonadati > Pseudomonadota > Gammaproteobacteria > Enterobacterales > Enterobacteriaceae > Enterobacter > Enterobacter sp. TMH.L2. The sequence continues at coordinate 1,863,492 of NZ_CP193791.1, forward strand.
CCGGCACTAAAGACCAGCAGATACTCAACCAACTACAGAGCTACTTCTGAGGAGAGCATGCATAAAACATGGTTTCTCCACCACGACCTCACAACAGCCGAAGCAGACGAACTAATCCACCGCTACACCCTCCGCAACGTTCAAACCGAAAAGACACTAAGCGCCGATCCGAGATATTGGAACGTGGCCGCGCTTTTGCCTGAGGGAAGGACGGAGCCGAGAGTAGACAAAACATATCAGCAGAGGTGCTGGCAATGACGCTATCAGAGGAACAAATAACCGACTACGAACGCAACAGCAACACAGCAGCTGGTCTATGTGCTGGTTGTGCAAAGGTGCTTGAAGATGACGAAATCCACTGCTGTAACGAGTGCGCGAGTGATGCGTACATTGAAACCGGGAAGAAGGGAGTGAAGAGAGATGAGGCAGACGCGCCGACACTGTAAAAACGAATCCTGCCGTGAATGGTTCCACCCCAAATTCAGCAACCAGTGGTGGTGCTCTCCAGATTGCGGAACGGTAGTCGCGATGGAGCGACGAAGCCGGGAAAGAGATAACGCTGAGAAAGCAGCCGACAAGAAACGACGAAGAGAGGAACAGAAAGACAAACTGAAAGTTAGAAAGCTCGCCTTAAAGCCCCGCAGTTACTGGATTAAACAAGCCCAACAAGCAGTAAACACCTTCATCAGAGAAAGAGACCGCGACTTGCCATGCATCTCGTGCGGAACGTTCACGTCTGCTCAGTGGGATGCCGGCCATTACCGGACGACTGCTGCGGCACCTCAACTCCGATTTGATGAGCGGAATATTCACCGGCAGTGCGTCGTGTGCAACCAGCACAAGAGCGGGAACCTGGTGCCGTATCGCGTTGAGCTAATCGAGCGCATCGGCATAGAGCGGGTAGAGGCGATTGAGTCCGACCATAAGCGCCACCGCTGGACCACAGAAGAGTGCCAGACAATCAAGGCGAAGTATCAGCAGAAAACCAAAGAGCTAATAGCCTCACGGGAGGGTTCATGTGCAGCGTAATCAGCATTGACGAGAAACAAAAGCAGATAGCAAAAGATCGGCGCAAGCTGGCTCGGGTCAGAGAGGTTATCGACGAGCACCATCGGTCACTGTCGAATTTATACGAGGCTGAGCGAGAGTTGGTTAACAGGCTAGGTGACAATAAGCCAACGGGAGGCGACGCCGCATGACTATCGAAGTTAAAACAATTCCTGACTATCTGGTGTTAGCGAGAGGCAATCAGGCAGAGGTAGCGCGACAGTTGGAATGTGCTCGCGGAACTATCGGCAAGTATGCGCGTGACACCAAAGGTCAGCTTCATGCTGTGGTCGGTGGTGTCCTGATGGTTGCACATGGCGGTCGTGGTAAGCGCCGATGGAAGGAGAGAGCATGAACCTTGAAAACGCAGTCAAATTCCACTTCGCGAAGTCCAGCCAGATAAATGACACCCCACGCTCCACCTCATCAGAAACTTTGACCGGTACTGATGTGATGGCAGCAATGGGGTTAACTCAGAATCGCGCCGCAATGGGTTACAGCGCTTTTCTCGGGAAGATGGGAATCAGCAAGCATGACAGTGAAAGGGCGATCACCCTGTTAACGGAACGCGCTCTAAAACATTGCGACAAGGTTGCAGCCTTACGCAAGCTCGAAAGCGATATTAAGCCAAAGGTAATGCAAATCCTCGCAATTTACGCATATGCGGATTATTCCCGCAGCGCGGCGAGTACGATGGAGTGTGATTGCTGCAGCGGCACCGGTTTTATCGATGCGGAAGTGTTCACGATGAAAACCTCTGGCTGGGGTCAGTGTGAAATCAAAGAGACTGCCAGGGTGCTATGCCATAAGTGTAAAGGGAAAGGCGTTATCAGCACGGCATGCAGCGACTGTAAAGGGCGAGGTAAGTCTATGGACGAAAAGCTTACAAAGGAGCAAGGTGTTCCGGTAATCGGAAACTGTAAGCGCTGCAATGGCCGGGGATATGAGCGCATACCCTCTACGGACGCCCACAACGCCATTTGCGAGATAACCGAAAGCATTTCACTGGATACGTGGAAGAAGAGCGTGAAACCGTTCTACGACGACTTATCGCTTGAGCTGGATATCCAGGAGGCTTATGCAGACCGGGCGCTCAAGACGGCAACACAATAGTGAAAGATAAAATAGCTCACAAAGTTATAGTGAGCTATTTACTTTTCCCGAAACTGTGTTAATCTCACTCTAACGATGGGTAATGCCGTTCGTTAAGCGGGAAATAAACAAAGTCTCGCGATTGCGGGTCGAAAGATTCCGCTAAGAGCCACTGGTTAACGCCGGTGGCTTTTTGTTTTTATTTTTTAGAAAAAAGACCTATTACTCCACATGCTGCTGCTGCCACAGTAAGTCCAGCTGCCCAATGATTTTCGCTATCAACTAACACAGGGATTTTTGTGCTTGTTGACAGAAACCACATTAAAGCAGCGGCCAAGCCAAACAATGCGGCTAAAACATACATAACCTTGCCCATAAGACATTCCTTTTCATTCAGTTTTAAATCCAACTCGGGATGTTATTAACAAAGTTGTTTAATAAAAACCTCCCAAAATCGGTAGCTTTTTGTTTTGTGCTCACCCCAAATCCCGGAACACCCTCATCCCTCTGTAGCGCATAGCGGTAACGGGGTGAGCGCAAACCAAAAACACTAAGCGCAATGCGCATTCACTTTTCCCTTCAATAACACACAGCACAGCCCGTAAGCGGGAGGTGAGAGATGTATCGCATGGACAAACTATCAACTGGCATTGCCTACGGTACTTCAGGAGGAGGTGCTGTCTTTTGGTTTAACAGGCTACTGGATAGCCATTCCCCGGAGCAGTGGGCGGCCATAGGCGTAATAGGCAGCTTGTTCTTTGGGCTTCTTACCTGGTTAACTAGTCTCTATTTCAAAATCAAAGAAGACAGGTGCAAAGCTGCGCGAGGCGAATAAGCATGAATCCAGCACTGAGAAAAGCACTACTCGGCATGTCAGGTGCTGGCGCAATAGCAATAGCCGGTACGATGCTGAACGATCTGGAAGGCGTTCGCTATACGCCGTATTACGACGTCGCCGGGATACTCACCGTTTGCTACGGCCATACGGGTGCCGACATTATCAAGAGCAAAACGTACTCACAGGCCGAATGCAAAGCGATGCTCGATAAAGACCTGCAGCCATTCGCTCACTCCGTCGAACGCTCCGTGAAGGTGCCGACTAGCGAATATCAGAAAGCGGCGCTCATCAGTTTCAGCTACAACGTTGGGGTGGGAGCATTCGAGCGTTCTTCACTTCTACTCCAACTCAACGCTGGGAATTATCAGGCTGCGTGTGATGGCCTGCGACAGTGGACTTATGCCGGTGGCAAGCAGTGGAAAGGGCTCATGAATCGGCGTGAGGTGGAGCGCGAGGTTTGCAACTGGAGCCAGAAATGAACCACGCAACGATAATTAGCTGTGCTGTAGTGGCTGCAATCCTGTTTAGCCTCTGTTGGGCAGTCGATCACTACCGCTCAAACGCTCTTGCATACAAAGAGCAGAGAGACGCAGCAAACACGAAGTTGAGCCAAGCTACCGCGACAATCAACTATATGCAGACTCGGCAGCGCGATGTTGCAGCGCTCGATACGAAATACACTCAGGAGCTGGCCGATGCCAAACAGACTATTGAGCAGCTGCAGCACGATGTTGCTGCTGGTGATAAGCGGCTGCACCTCAACGCTACCTGTAAGCCAGTGCGTACCGCCGCCAGCGCCCCCGGCGTGGATGATGCAACCGGCCCCGGACTTACTGACTCCGCTGAACGGGATTATTTCCGTCTCCGGGAGCGAATCGAAACCAGCAACAAGCAAATAACAGGGCTACAGGAATATATCCGGCAGCAGTGTGCGAACCAGGCAGCATCAATGAAGGCATTACTTAATCACTAAGGAATCTACATATGAGATATAAATTTTTTCTTTTGGCTATCCTGTGCACCAATCTGGCAGGCTGCACGACACTTTATTACCGCTAACTATTATGAGAAAGCTAATACCTGCTGTTGTGCTGCTACTCAGTGGCTGCATAAATGTCTATGGGCCAGTAAAGCCAGGCGCTCAGGGAGACTCTACTCAAACAAAAGCTCCGGGTATGGATGATGCGGCATCGATCGTTAAAATTGGTAACCGTAAACCGCAAGAACTTTTCAATGCACTAACAGCTTACTATCAACAAAAAGGACTTAACCCGTCGGTGCAGGACAACACCACCGGGATTGTTGCGGCTGTTAGTAGTGATGAGGGAGTAGTAAGTAACTATCTGGACTGTTCCGCGCTTCCGCAAACACAAAATATTCAGGAGCAATCAAGAATTGTGACCCAGATATGGAGCGCAGGGGAAGGTAGCAATGTGAGCGTGGTTGTCACAGGGGTTGTGGGTTTAGTTACTTCGGATGGAAACGATAAGATCAAGCCCGTTGAGTGTAAAAGCACGGGTTTGTTTGAAAAGGATCTGCTTGAAATCTTACGAAAGTGAATTTTTTTTGCTTTCTTTTAAAAAAAACTCTCAGGAGCAGGAAATCCTTCTATTCCTGAGAGGATGCAAACAGCATCATCGTTACAAAGTCGCGCTACTGTACGGGGTTTCCTGAACTAATCAACTTGTTTTGAAGGTTTTTAGGAATAAATAAATTATTTTTGAAATGTCCTATCTAAAGTGAAATTACCTTCTAAGCTTGGTTAGCGGTTTCCGCGTATTGCTCTCTTATGCCTTGTTTTAGACCGCTCTGTCCGAGCGGTTTTTTTTCGATGCTGTTTATGATTTGAAATGCTCTTTAGTCTTGAGGCAAAGGTGGCATATCTTCGTTAACAAATCGAAACCCGTTTAGTTGGACAAATTATTTACTCGTGAACGAGTGATATTAATCCTGGTTGGAGCAAGCAAAGAGCTAAAAAACAGCAATAAGTATTCCGATTCGGTTTCAGCTTGACTGGAATAACTGGAGTTTTTTTGGTGTGTATTTAGAAAAAATAAGCGGGAGGTGACATCACTTATCCCGCTGAAGATTAAGATTTTACTCATCCATTTACCGTAAAAACTCCTGCGAAACTTTAGTGAGAATTTGAGATAAGTCAAATTAAATGTGACTTAGATCACATAAATGAGTGATTACTGTCAGCCGTTAGTGCTGCGTGACAGTATCCGGACTTACTGATGTCGTTAAACGGGGTTATTTCCTTCTCCGACAGCGAATCGAAGCAGTGACCGGTCAGGTCAACTACCTGCAGGACTACATCAGGCAGCAGTGCCAGAAATAAACGTAGTTGATAGATGACCTTTCTTTAAGGTTTGCATATGCTGTTGGTTTTATCTTTGGGGTTTGTATGGAAAAGCAATCATATTCTGGAAGATGTATCTTTGATGGTAGTTACGATTTTGAACAGTTTAAGAAAGAGCTAAAATTTGGATTGTTAAATGGAGAAATAAGTAACGTTACAGTCCATCAAATGGGTGATGGAAGTGCATTTATTGTCCATGAATGGGCGGACACTGAAGATGACCTCCTTTTCTCCCACATGATTAGCAAAAAAATTGCTGAATCATTTGGTGGTAAATACACCATCGATAATGACTAGCGTATAATTCACTTCCAATACTACTTCTTGGCGATTTTAGAGCCATCGCAAAGGCCACCATCGGGTGGCCTTTTTTTCCTTACCACAGCATCACCCCGTCACAGTCTCTCCATTTCAACGAAGACCATGCCGCCACAGCGGACTCCTTACATGCGAGTGGGTGGAGTTAATCAGTAACGGGTCACACCGTGTTTCCGCACAAGCTGGTTACCCTTCATTAGCAGTCAACCTGAACTGTGGTAGGGGAATCAGGTTTCACAGTCCCACGCCCTGCAAAATATTCTAGCTTCACCGTTATGTTTCAAGCTAATACTCAATATCCGCAGTTTGCCATCGTGACCGCCAAGGTACTGAGATGCTTTTAACCTGGCCATTTCGCTGAGGGCAAGCACCTCATTAGAACCTAGTAATAAAGCAAAGCGCCCATCATTTGGGCAGTCGTAAATGGTGGAAACTAAAAACTCACCATCAGGGTTTTCAAGATATTTACGTGGAGATGTGTTGAGTTCAGATCCACATACTGGGCAATTTTCCATATTCACCTCAGGATAAATAATGGCACTCACCGACAAACAAGAAATGTTCTGTCGCGAGTACCTCATCGATTTAAACGCCACACAGGCGGCTATTCGGGCGGGGTACAGCGAAAAAACCGCCCGTGCGTTAGGTTGCGAAAACTTAACGAAACCTGACATTCAGACCAGAATCGCCGAACTAAAATCTAATCGCAACGAGGAACTGTCTATTAATGCTGCCTATGTCCTTCATCGTCTTGTTGAGATAGACCAGATGGACGTGCTGGACATTCTGCTATCAAACGGTGAATTAAAACCAATTGCTGAGTGGCCGAAGGTATGGCGCACTACGTTATCAGGTATGGATGTGATGGAAATGGCATCAGAAGGCAGCGCCGCCGCCCTGATGAAGAAGATTAAGTGGCCGGATAAAGTGAAGAACCTTGAGCTGCTAGGTAAGCACGTATCTGTTCAGGCGTTCAAAGAGCAGGTAGAGCAGAAGGTTACGGCCACTCACAACATCATGCCGGTTCCGTCTTGCGACAGCGTAGAAGACTGGGAAAAAACGGCACAGCAGCAACAGAGCGAGGTTTTAGGTGGATGACATACAAAGCAGTATGGAAGCCGCTACCTGGCTCGCAATCGCTATCTCTGAGCTGCCCTTGTAACGAGATACTTTACGAGGGAACACGGGGCCCCGGAAAGACTGCGGCACAGCTAGCCCGATTTCGTCGTCTGGTTGGCCTTGGTTACGGTTCTTTCTGGCGTGGGGTGATATTCGACACCGAGTATAAAAACCTCACCGACATCATCACCCAGTCAAAGCGTATGTACCGGCTATTTAACGATGGCGCTCGCTACCTTGCTTCGGCATCTGAGCTGCGCTGGGTGTGGCCAACTGGAGAAGAGCTGCTATTCCGGTTTGGCAAAGAAGAGGGTGACTACTGGGACTATCACGGCCAGGAATTCCCCTTTATCGGCTTTAACGAGCTGACAAAGCAGCAGTCAGCCGAGTTCTACGAAATGATGTTCTCCTGCCGTCGATCGTCCTTCAGGCCGGAGAATTATCCCCTTACGGATGGTTCATTGCTGAAGCCAATTCCACTGGAAACCTTCAGTACGACCAACCCGTTTGGCATTGGTCATACATGGGTGAAGAAGAGGTTCATTGAGCCAGCTCCTCGCGGAACAATAATCCGCGAAACGCAGAAGGTGTTTAACCCTCAAACTGAGCGAGAAGAGGATGTGACGCTTACCCGCGTTGCCATTCACGGCTCTTTCAAAGAGAACCCTTATCTCGACCCTCAGTACATCGCAACACTGATGGCAATCAAAGACCCTAACCGGCGCAAGGCGTGGGTAGAGGGCTCCTGGGATGTAACCAGCGGGGGCCGCTTTGACCATCTGTGGAATGAATCGCTACACGTCATCAAGCCTTTCACCATCCCTGATAGCTGGACGGTTGACCGCTCCCATGACTGGGGTGAGTCGAAACCGTTCTCTAACCTGTGGTGGGCTCGCTCTGACGGAACGGCGGCAACGCTTCCCGATGGGCGGGCTTTCTGCCCTCCTGCTGACTCCCTGATTCTTATCGGTGAGTGGTACGGCTGCCCGCCTGATGAACTAAACAAGGGACTTAACATGTCATCCACAAACGTCGCAAAAGGCGTAGCCTGGATTGATAGGCGACTCTCTGGTGAAGAGGTGGATGAGCCGGAAGAAGTGCAGGGCAAGGGGCAAATGCACATCATCCCCGGCATCTGCAAAAAGGTTATCCCTGGTCCCGCTGACGGTGCCATTTTCAACACTGGCGACAACGAGCTATCAATCGCGCAGAAAATGGAGGCGCAGGGCGTCAAGTGGTTGCCGGCTGACAAAAAGCCAGGCTCCCGCGTCAATGGCGCTTCGGTCTTTGCTGACATGCTTGAGGCCGTCATTGAGGGAAGAAAATCAGAATCAGGCATCCCGGAAAAACCAGCGTTCTATGTCATGGAGCACTGCCGGGGATGGATAAGCCGCATACCGGTACTGGTTCGTGACGACAAGAAACCTGATGACGTTGATACCACCCAAGAAGACCACGACTGGGATGCAACGAGATACGCAGTCCTTCATTCTCCAAGGCGCACAGGCGCAATATTCTTCTAAGGAGCCACTCAGTGAGTGAACAAAGTAGCGAGGTCAAATTCCTCGTAAACGCCCTTGCTGAGCAAATAGGGCGGCAGCGCATGCTCTATGCCGGTCGCAATGGCAACGTGAAGCGCACGAAGCTGTGGGATGAGTTCGGTTACCCGGACATCCTGAACTTTGCCGATTTCCATCGTCAATACAGGCGCGGCTCCTCCGGATTCGCAGCTGTGCATAAGCTGCTCGACTCCTGCTGGGTTGATCGCCCGACAATTATCGATGGCGACGAAGAAAAAGAGGCCACTGAAACCACAGCGTGGGAAAAGAAAGCCACCAAGCTGATGAAAAAGCTGTGGCCGAAGATTAAGGACGCTGACCGCAGGAATATGGTTGGTCGATATTCGGCGCTTCTCATTCAGGTCAGGGACAGCAGGGACTGGGATCAATCTGTTGATACTGCCGTTGTGAAAGCGCAGGGCGCTAACGCCCTGGTTAAGCTAATCCCTGCATGGGAGCCGCAGGTTAAGCCTGGCAATCTGGATATCGACACATGGTCAGAAACCTACGGTCAGCCGGTCAATTACCAGTTCAATGAGCAGCCAATTGGCGATGAGGGTGCGTACAGCAGCCCTCGCTCAGTGATGGTTCATCCAGACCGCATCATCCTTCTGTGCGAAGGCTCTGAGGATGAGAATATCCTCTCCGGCATCCCGCTTCTTGAAGCTGGGTATAACGACCTTCTGGATATCGAAAAGACCAAGGGTGGCAGCGCTGAGGGATTCCTGAAGAATGCCAGTCGTCAGCTTGCGATGGAGTTTGATGCGGCAACCCAGACTGACGAGCTCGTCAAGCAAGCCAAGGCCGCAGGCTATGACAGCCTTGGCGATGCGATGAACGACAAAGTGAACAAGCTTAACCGAGGGACGGATGCTGCGATTGCCATGCAGGCTGGTAGAACGAGCGTTCTTTCAGTGGCTGCTGCCGACCCAACTCCAACATGGACTGTCTCGGCCAACCAGTTCTCGGCAACCATTCAATGCCCTTTCAACATTCTGTTCGGAAAGCAGACCGGTAACCTGGCATCAGAGGAAGATAAGACCGCATGGGCTAACCGCTGCAATGAGCGGCGATGGGGCTTTATGTCCGACGTTATTACTCGTCTGCTGGAGCGGTTCTGGAAGATTGGCATTATCGAGCCTCCCTCTTCCGGCGAGGTAACACTGGCATGGTCTGACTTACTGGCTCCCAGCGAGAAAGAGAAGCTGGCCAACATGGCAACCATGGCTGACGTGGCCTACAAAACTCAGCAAGCTTTCGGTACTCCAGTGGTGGATGAGAACGAAGTTCGCGCAGTTGGAGAGCTTGAGCCTCGCAAAGAGGCGGAGATACCAGACCCAAACAAAAAGGTGACAACCGATGATCCTCTTACCGGAGCAAAAGACGAGAATCGGAACGCCGATAGTACCGCGCAATAAGAAAGACCCCACCCAGTCAGCACGGCAAGTCAGCCGGATGTTCAATGATATAGAAAGCCGATATCTGGACATCAAGCGGCGGCTGAAGGTGCTATTCGACCAGAGGATGACAGGCCGCGAGAGGGTGGATAACTGCCAGCGGTCATGGATGCTGTGCAATAACGAAGGCGCAGAGCCTACGCTATACCAAGTTAACGCCGGGACGTACATCTACGACATGACCGCCGCACAGCTTGCCGACCTGCTGCAAGTGGTGCAAACCATTTTGGATGATGCGCTGCTTGATGGCGGCAGTCAGCGGCTCTGGGCGCTTGACTACGTCGCAGCAGAGTATGAGCGAGGAACGCACTCGGCATACACCAACATTTCTGCGCAGTCATCGGTGTACGCAAGCCAGACAACGCTTCAGCAGTTGCTATCAACCGCTGCATACCAGAACCAGATCGCCAGCGCATTTATCAGCACCTACAGCGACTGGAAAGGCATTGCCGACTCTTCCCGAGCTGACCTTGCGAACATCATTGCTGATGTGATAGGACGCGGCATAAACCCACGCGAAACCGCCAGCATCGTTAGCAAGCGGCTTGATGTGTCGATGGCAAAGGCGAAGACTATCGCTCAGACCGAGCAGGTTGGAGCACTTCGCCAGGCTCAATGGAATGAAACTGACTGGGCATCTGACAGGCTGGGTCTTAATACCGGCTTGATGTGGCTTTCAGCGCTAAAGGCAACCACCCGGAGCTGGCATGCAGCTCGCCACGGACACGTTTACACGACCGAGGAAGTGCGGGACTTCTACGCTGACGGCGGCAACCGGTACAACTGCTACTGCAGCCAGATTCCATGCCTGCTGAATGATGATGGCAGCATTTACAACGAGGGGCTGGCGGATAAGATGGCGAAAGAACGGAAGGAGTGGACAAAAGCTACTACATGAATATGCTGTTTCTTCAAACTATTGGGGGATACATGGATATTCGAGAAGTAGGAAGGCGCGTTTATATATCGTTATCTAATGCCAACTCCAGAAATCACGGCCGCGAAATTTTCGTTAGCCTCGATGATCTGGTTAAGGATGTACAGTCTGGTGCTTCCGTAGAGATTAGTCGGAAACAGATTGTCGATGCCATTGAAAATGATCCATTCAGACAGGTTAATGCTTATGGGGTAGTTACCAATATACCGTTATTTAATACTGGGCATACAAATGGTGTACTTACGTCAGTACAGCTACCAAAACTTGGTTACGAAAACCCAGAGCAATGGGGTCTAGATTAATCCTCAACAAAGTCGCTCAGGTGGCCTTTTTATTGCGGCGTAACTCAATAGGTAGAGTAACGCATCAACACGGCCATGTGGTCGTGCTCGGTACGGCATGATGTTGACGCCTGACGAGAGTGCTGGTTCGAGTCCAGCAGCCGCAACCCCTTACATGCCCAGCCCTCGCGCTGGGTTTTTTATTGACTGAAATCCATCCATGAGGACCCAGCATGAAACGCAATCGCGTTAACGTGCTGACCGTAGTCAACTCCGCTTCAAACATCACCACTGAAACCGTCGACGGCAAGCCACATATCGTGGTTCGCGGCATCACGCCTGTCGTGGACGATATTGTGATGAACCGGAAGTTGTACCCGGCAGCCGAAATCGAAAAGGCATACAACACCCTTGAGCGAAACCCAATGCCACTCGGCCACCCGAAGGTAGATGGGAAACATGTATCGGCTCGCGATGTTCGGGCGGTGAATAACTATCACGTTGGGGCATGGCTCCAGAACGTCAGTCATGAAGGTGGCAGGGTCAGCGGTGATATGTACGTTGACCGGCAGTATGCAGAGTCCAGCGAGAAGGGTAAGCGACTGGTTAACCGCCTTGATGAAATGGCGGCAGGAACCAACGTAGAGCCGATTCACATCTCAACCGGACTTCTGTACTCCGGCATCGCCGCCAATGGTGAGTCAAAGGGCAAGAAGTACAACGAAATCGCCACGAACATGAACTTTGACCATGTGGCCGTGCTGCTTGATGAGCCTGGGGCTGGAACGCCAGGAGATGGCGTCGGTATTTTCGTAAATGCCGAAGGCGATGAGCAAGAGATTGAAGTGGCTCTACTCTCAAGCGCCTCCGACCTCACTCGCGAAGGACTGCTCAACAAAACAAAGTTCTTCTTCACCAACGCTTCCAATTTCTCTTTCGACGACATCCAGCGAGCTATCAGCGACAAGCTTGGAGAGGCGAGAGAGGGCGATAAGTGGCTATGGCCTGAAAGTGTGTGGCCAGACAGCTTCATATACCGTAATGACACCAAATACCTCAAACAAAAATACCTCATCGGCGATGACGGCAAGGCCGTGTTCGTCGGCGAACCTGTAGAAGTCGTGCGCAAGCCAACTGAGTACGAAATCAAAACCAACGGAGTTAATAACCCCATGAAATACATGATCGTAAATGCGCTCAAAGCGAAGGGTAAGCCGACTGAAGGCAAGACCGAAGCGGAGCTGCTGGATGCATACAACCAGATGACCGCAGATGAGGCCAAAGCCAAATCTGAAACCCCGGAAAAGAAAGCCGCTCGCGAGAAAAAAGAGGCTGATGAGAAGAAAGCCAAAGAACAGGCGACCAACAGCGAAGCACCATCATGGTTTACGCCTTTCGCAGAGAAGCTGACCGCCATCGAAGCTGGCATTGCCGTTAACTCTGACAAAGAGAAAGGCGAAAAGCGAGCCGCTGTTAAAGCGAAGTTCGGCCTTGATGACCTGGCGGTTAACGCACTGGACGGCGCAGCACTCGATGGCTTTTTTGCTCAATGCCAGACATCTACCGGCCTGAGCGGCGCATATCGCCAGGCAACGAATAACCAATCTTTCAGCGACATGCCGGAGTAATAAGAAATGGCTAAAGACGGTAAGCACGTAATTCACGCAGGCGGCATCTTCGCCAACCCACAGCTGCACCGTGAAGGGGCGGCGGCGGCGGACACCAAGCCCGGCACTGTAGGATTCTTCGATAACACAACGAAGAAATTCACCGCATCTGTAGATGGCAAAGAGGATGCGATCCTCTATGTAGCCAACTACGACTATCTGCGCTGCAAAACGGTGGATGACACCATTGCAGCGGGCGACTGGGTTGTTGGATTCCATCCTACACCAGGCGTGTTCTTCAACGTGCCAGCGGCAGCAGGCACCTATACAAAGGGTCAGCCACTGTCGATCGCTAATGGTCGCGTTAAGGCCAAGGTCGCCGACGAAGCCACCCGCGCCTATGTGGAAGAAGACCGCTCATACACTATCGCGACAGCAGGTGATCTCCTGCGCGTAGTAATCAAGTAAGGAGAACCTGCATGTTTGTATTTTCCACCAAAAAAGCCACTGAAACTGGCAACCTTGGGGTTAACTCCTCCCAGTTCAAAAAGCTGGTATCAGCACGTAACGCCAGCGCTCAGGCGGCGGCAGACTTCATTGCACGCACCAAGTGGCGCGGTGATGCAGAGGATGCACCTGAACTCAATGCTGTGAACGCCATTGACGATATCCGCCGCCTGTATAAGGCGTATGACCAAACCGTCCTGGCGCAATTCGAGCCTAACACCGAGTTCACCCTGCTGAATGACCTGATGCCTCTGTCTCGCTCAGTTCGCCTGGAAGAGTCGGTGTATGAATACGCTCGCACCGGTGGCCGTGGCTGGGCTCACACATCCATGTCCGGACAGATTGGCGCGGCTCTGGATGCGAAGTCCTACACCTTCGATGGCACCATGGTCCCGATTCATGACAGCGGCTTTAAGTTCAACTGGCGTGACCCGGTATTCAACAAAGGTTCCGCTCTTTCATCTCTTGCAGATGCTCAGTCCGGTTCCGTGGATGACGTTCGCCGCCAGTATGTTAACTACATCTGGGAAGGCTTCCGTGATGCGGCAGGCAACTACGTTAAGTTTGATGACAAGACGTGGAAAGGCCTTCGTCATGATGAGCGAGTAGCTCAGGTTACCCTTACTGTTAACTTCGCAACCAGCACTGACCCGAAAGCCATGCGTGCTGCTGCAATTGCCCTGCGCGATGTGCTGAAGCTGCAAAACTACCAGTACGGCCAGCAAACCTGGTACATCTCATCCGAGATCATGTCGAACTGGGAGCAGTATTTCGACGTTAACTCCCTGCGAACCGTTCTGGAAGAGATTGCCAAACTGGCTGGCATTTCTGCCATCAAGGAAGACTCTGAGCTGACCGGTAACGAAATCCTGATCGTGCCACTGGCTGCAGGTGTTATTGCTCCAATCGTCGGCCAGGCATTCGGCACTGTCGCCGACCCTCGTCAGTTCTACAACTCTGACTATGTATGGCGCACCTGGGGCGCTGCTGGTCTGATGGTTAAGCAAGACATCAACGGTCACTTCTCTGTCGTTCACGCTTCGAGCTAAGAGGTAAGTCATGGCACTCGTAAAAGTTATTTCTTCAAATATCTTCGCGGGTGCCGGTCTCAAAAAGGTAGAGGCCGGTTCCACGATTGAAGTTAGCGAAGATCGGGCGGCGTCATTGATTGCTGCTGGTCTGGCTGAAGGAGCCAAAGAAAAACAACCAGAGAACAAAGCACCCAAGAAGGCATGATCATGGCAGAGCAGATAACAGGCGCGCAGGTTAAACAGCAGTTGTCTGCGCTTGGTTACACCATTCCTGATTTCATGATTGACGCTTACATCTGCAAGCTTGATGGCATAAGTCAGTGCCTGGAGGTGGCTGGCTACGATGAATGCGACCTGATTTTGATAAAGGTGTACGCCGTAACGTTAATGGCAGTCACCGCTTTCAGTCAGCGCATTAAATCACAGTCAGCGCCTTCAGGGGCGTCCCGATCGTTCGACTACAGCGGCGATATCAAAAACATGAGGAATGCGCTTCTGGCACTGGATAAATCCGGTTGCACTGGCTCGCTCCCAATTGATGTTGGTAGCTCCGTTGGGTTCTTTGATGTCGTCGGTGGCTGCTGATGTGGATATCCGTAAAGCAGCGAATGCCGGAGCCATTCGTACGCGTGTGGGTGATGACCGACACTGGCAGGCAGACTACCGGGTACGTGAAATCTGACGGCGAGTGGTTCATTAACTGCGAGAAAATCCGGGCGACTGGTGCGTAGGTTCTCAGGTGGAGGGGGTAGCAATTGTCATCAACAGCTTCGTGGTCATACACAGCGCCTTGCACCATCTGGCGAAACCTCGGCTTTGCTGAGAATGGCGACTCGTTAGGCTGGTCATCTCCTGAAATCATCATGGCTGACTATCAGGGTGGGCTGTCTGCGAAAATCGGCAGCATCGGGATGGAAATCACCGTTAAAAATACCTTCTGGACTGAGTTCACGGAGGCAAGGCGCGGGGATTACATCCTGATTGGCTCATCGACTGACGCCGACCCGATAAATGCCGGTGCGGATGAGGTGATGCAGGTTATCCGCTACGCAGACACCTTTGAGCGAACAGCCGACGACTATGCAATTCTTACCGGAGCTTGATATGGGCGTTAAAGTGAAAGGCGTAAGCCAGGCTAAGCAGAAACTGGATGCGCTGCTCGGTGAGGTGCAGGGGCGAAAGGTTGGGCGGGCTATCAAGTCAGCGTTATTTATAATTGGCGCTGACGCAGCGACGATGACCCCAATCGATACCTCTTATCTGGTCAACTCGCAGTATCAGGAGCTGCTAGTCAATGGTACGCGGGTTACAGGGCGTGTTGGTTACTCTGCCAACTATGCGGTTTACGTTCATGAGGCATCAGGCAAGTTCAGGGGCAGGCCAAGAGCCAACGGCAGCGGTAATTATTGGGACCCATCAGGAGAGCCAAAATTCCTTGAGAAAGCATTCAAGGATAACGCCGACAAGGTGGCTGCAATTATCCGCAAGGAACTGAGCCTATGACACCTCCAATGTACAAGCGGGTGCGGGATGTCTTTATGGAGAGTGGCCTGACCGAAGGGCTTAACATTCAACTGCTGGTCTGGACTGATGACCCTAACGATAAGCGCCTGGCGAAAAGCTACATCGTGTTTCGACCGTCTGGCGGTTCAAATATCGATAAAGATATCAGCGGTGATTACTTCGTCATGGTGGATGTCATTTCCGCTAAAGGCGTGACCGAGTATCAGAAGGCAGACGACGCCGTTAACCGCATCATTGAGTTCGTGAAGCAAAATCCATTGGTCAGCAAATGCCTCGGCCAGATAACCAACCTCGGCGGCACTCCAGCGCCGGTACTCTCTACTGAGGGGCGGCTCGTTTACCGCCTCATGTTCGCCTGTCTCTACGGCGACTAAATATCTAATCCATCCATCAGGCTGCCATGTGCAGCCTTTTTTATTTGAGGTAAACCATGCAAGGTTGCGAATCATCATTTGACCGCCTAATCGGTCGAGCAAAAACGCTGGAGCTTGCCTACGGCTGCCCTGACGTAATGCCTACGGAGGCCGAGTGGAAACTGCTTGGCTTGCCGACTTCTGGCACCTGGGACTACAACCCGGAAACCCTGACCTCTGATGCCGATGACGGTGGATTTACCTCCACCATGATTTCAGGGCTCGACCCGACTTACTCAATTGACGGTGAAGTTCGCGTTAACGACCGCTCTGACGAGTTCGGCATTCAGCAGCTGATGGCTTACATCCCTCAAGAGGTTCGGGCCCGCCGTCAACCGACAGTGTGGATGCGATTCCATTGGGGCGACTACTACCATATCGGCTACATGGTTGTTTCTGGTGCGAGCGACGGCGGTGGCGTTAAAGAAATCGTCACTTACAGCCTGGAGTTCAAGCTGAACGAAGGCACCACCTTCCAGGTGATTCCTGATGAAGACCAGATTGCGGTTACCGGCGTTACCGTATCTCCGAAAACTGTATCCATCGCTGTAGGCGCAACCCGCCAACTGACTGCAAACATCGCGCCGGCTGATGCGACCAACAAAGCCGTTACCTGGTCATCTTCCGATGCTACCAAGGCAACGGTGAGCAATACAGGCCTGGTGACCGGCGTAGCAGCTGGCACCGCAACCATCACTGCGACGACTGCGGACGGCGCGAAGACCGATACCGCAGCTATCACCGTGACTGCGTAATTAATACAGAGGGTTCCCGTGAGCCCTCGATATTGATTATGGGGGAGCAATGACACCTTTAACTGAAATTGGCGAGTGCCTTATCGGCGCTGGCCGCCGCGAATACTTCTTTCGCCCATCATTCGCTGCAATGACGCGCATAGGCTCGCCAGCAGAGATTGTGCAGGCCTTTTACGACTTAAACCATGACGCAGTGTCACCGCTGTTTGCTCGCGCCTATGAAGCTTACGGAAGCGTTCCTGCGTGGCTGATGGAATACGTCAGTAAGCCGGGGTTTGCCGACAAAGCGATTGGCGCGGCAATAAACATCCTGCAGGCGTGTTGCGATGATGACTGTGCATCGTTGACCGGCGCAATTGTGCCGAGCCGCAGTCGTACAGGTGAGCTAATCTGGATGCCAGGAGCGATGTCTTATGAAGAGATGGTGATGATATCCAGCTCGCTTATCACCCACGGCATTATTGGAAAGGCGAAAGTTCGCAAGCTGCAGCGCAACGAATCAGGCCAGATGACGAGAGAATTTCACGCTATCGAATACATCAACGCCGCCCGCTCACACTTCGGCTTATCGAAAGATGAAGCGATGAAGTTGACCATGACCGAGTTCCAGTTGCTGCTCAACACCAAATACCCAGATCAAAAAGGTTTCACGAAAGAAGAATATGATAGCGTTGTCGATGATTATTTTGCGAAAAAAGCGAGAAATTTGGCACAATCGGATTGAAAAGGGTAGTCTGCAAATGGCAAAGACAAGCTTTGTTTGTTTATTAAACGTTTATTTTTTCGCAATATCAGTAGTGATATGTTGGTATGGGATTTTAAATCTAGCCAAGGAGGATGCTATTCATGAGAGCAATATTTATTCTTATTTCATTGACCCTGCTGGCATCTTGCGCATCCAGCGATGAGATGTATTCTTCAGATAAGAATTCAACACGAGTATCGTCACCAATCTATAAGGTAGATGGATCAGGAAATATGCGTCGTGACCATCGAATGGAAAAGGTAAGAGACAGGGGGGGTGTTGATAACAGCACGAATTGCGGAACACCGTTTGGTAGGTAGTTCAGGATTTGTACAATGCATCTGCTTTTTCGCTTGTAGTAACGCACAAGGATTTTTTATTAAGAAATAGCCTTAAGTCCAGCATTAATAGCAGCCTGAACAACGGATTTCAGCGCTTCTAAAGAAAGTTCCCCAAGCAATGACTTTGCTTTTTCTTTGTCTTGCGTATTCATTCCAGAAAGATTGATCAAGTCTTCAAGAACCACAACAGTATCCCGATGAAGCCTAACAGTTTGCACATTAAGGATGGCAGAAAGTCCACCATCGTTTCTTATGAAATCAATACCTTTACAAGTGGCTGTCATTTCTTCGAGTATGGACAAATAGTACGAATCGCGGTTACCAATAAAATCTATCAGGCCATGGTCTCTTAGGTAGAAGAGATTGGCTTTAATCTTTCTCTCACTGTCAATCTTAAACTCACTATTGATCAATGGTTCAATTGAAGGTAAGACGTATGCCAGAAACTGTGCTGGATAGGGATACATCATTGCGCATAACTCCAGTATTTCCTTTTGCATTACTCTATCGAACTTAGTCATCATTTATCCTTTTTGAGATTTACATCAGGCTATCACTTGATTGTTTGTCGTCAAATACTGATATTTGATCAGCCCGCTTCGGCGGGTTTTTTTATGCCCGGAGAAAAATATGGCGCAGGATTTAGGCGGTATTTATTACGAAGTAGACCTTGAAACAAAAGGCCTGATGGACTCCGTCAAAAGAGCAAAAGGTGGGCTCGATTCGCTTGGAAGCTCCACCTCCGGGCTATCAAATGGGCTAGATAAAGCTGGTCGCTCAGCATCTTCCACTGCCTCATCATTTTCAGGTTTAAGCCGAGTTGCTGCTTCACTGATGGCAATATTGTCTGTACAGCAGGTGGCGCAATATGCTGACGCATGGACAACACTAAACAATAAGCTATCAAATGCCATCAGGCCTAATCAGCAGCTGGCGGATGTCACTGAAACTGTTTTTAACATCACTCAGCAGACAAGAAGCAGCTTAGAAGCCACGGCTACTCTTTACTCAAGGCTGGAGAGGGCGACTCGCTCATATGGAGCCAGTGCCAGCGAACTTGCAAATCTTACAACAATAATCAATCAGGGGTTCATAGTTTCTGGAGCTACAGCGCAGGAAGCTAAAAACGCCGTTATACAACTTTCTCAGGGGCTTGCATCCGGAGCGTTAAGGGGCCAGGAGTTTAACTCAGTTAATGAGCAGGGGAACCGATTAATCGTTGCTCTTGCTGATTCGATGGGTGTCACTGTCGGTAAGATGCGTGAGCTGGCAGCACAAGGCAAGCTGACTACCGATGTAGTGGTAAAAGGATTGCTATCCCAGGGGGATGCGATAGGTAAAGAGTTCGCTAATACTACCACGACGATTAGCCAGGCATTAGAAGTGGCTGGCAATAACATCACGAAATTCTTCGGTGAAAACTCCACCGTAAAATCCGGTGTTGCAACGTTCAATTCTTCAATTGTCAGCATCAGTGAGAACATTGACGTACTTGGAGTGGCTTTAACCGGTGTTGCTGCAATCATGGGGAGTCGTTATGTTGGCGCGTTAACGATGGCGACACAGGCTAAAGTTTCAGGCGTTACAGCAACAATCAGGCAGCAGAAGGCTGAATACGATAACGCCAAGGCTACGATTGCCAGCGCTCAAGCCGAGATAAAAAACTCTCAGGCCATTATTGCATCTGAGCAGGCTAAAGCTCGCCAGTTGGCAACTCAGGCAGCAATAAATAAACAGTATGGCCTGTCGGTCTCCTACCAGGCAGAGTATGCAGCAATTCAGAAAAATATAGTTGCAGCTGATAACGCGGCAGCCGCTGCAAAAGCAAGACTTGCAGCGGCCACGCAACAGGCTTCGGTTGCAAACAGGGTCTACGCGGCTTCAGCTACCTTGCTGAAAGGCGCTCTTTCTTTCATTGGCGGCCCTGCCGGTGCTGCAATGCTCGCAGCAACTGCGATTTATTATTTCTATCAAAAGGCGCAGCAAGCCAAGCAGGAGAGCATCGATTTTGCAGATTCTCTTGATGGGCTTACTGCAAAGATGAAGCAGTTAAGCGCTGTTCAAATTGCTGCTGCCATCGCGAAAACCGAGCAGTCAATCATCGACCAGCAAGATGCTATCGGGGATTTGAGAGCGGAATATGATCGACTTGAGCAAAAGAAAACCTTCATTGAACAGGCTGCGCAGATTAGGGGGGCGGCGGCAGTAGCTGACGACCTTGCGGAAGCCAATCGCAGCCTGGCAATCCAGGCAGGAAAAGTTGAAGAGGCAGAAAATAAGCTCAGCAGAACAACAAGCTCTCTCGGATTGCTTCGGGCGCAAGCTAATGGACAGTTCAGAGAAGGGATAGATCTTCTGCGAAGGGATGGCGAGGAAGCCGGAACGGTAGCGGGGATAATGAGCAACCTAGGAAACGCTATCAATATAGCAGCCAAAGCCAAGGAGAAATTTAACGCATCATCTCTGATGGTTGAGCGTCCAGCAAAAGTACAAGAGTATCTCGATAAGCTTTCCAGCCAGGTTGATCTGCAAAGTGAGATTAATGATAAGAAGAGGGCTCAGTTAAAAGCTGAGCAGGAGATAAGGGCGCTTGGCGGAATTGAACAGGATGTCAACCTTGCAAGGCAAAGGGCTGGAGCTGAGTATGATGCGCTGCAAGCGCAAAAGGAATCAAAAAAGGAAGCTAAAGACAGCGCAGCACAGGCCAAAAAGACCGGCAATGAGCAGGAATCCGTTGCACAAAAGCTATCTAATCTGAAACAGCAATCTGATTTAGCAGCAGAATCAACACGCGAACTAAGTCGCGAGCAAACTATTTTAAATGCTCAGCAATCACTGGGTAAAGGCGCTACAGATGCTCAAATAGCTCAAGCGGGTGAGTATGCAGCAAAAAAATGGGACGTTGCCAACTCAATTAAAGCCCAAGCCGCAGCTGAGAAGCTCATCCCGGAACGACAGGAATCAACTCGCTATGCCCAGGAGGCGAGAGACCTCAAGACGGCACTCGACGCTAAGAAAATAACTCAGGATGAGTTTAATCAGGCCACCGAGAGAGCTGAGCAGCAGCACCAGTCAAATATCGCGAAAATACGCTCTGATGCGGTCGTTAGCCCTCAGCAGGAAGCGGCTGGAACAATTGACCCTGTGCAGCAACTGGCAAACGAGCATGCCCGCAAACTGGCTCTTATCAAGCAATTCGAGAGCGACAGGACGATTACTGAGCAGCAAGGTATTGCGTTGAGAAATGCTGCCAACCGGCAATTTGAGATGCAGCGCGTAGAGGCTCAGTGGGAAATCTGGCGGCAGCAGAGCTTAGGGAGCGAGGCAGCAGCAGCGGCATTTGATAGCTTTGCTGGCAACGCTTCCAACGCGCTGACCGGTATAATCACCCGCAGCATGACAGCAGAGGATGCGCTTCGCTCTATCGGTAGCAATGCACTCAACAGCCTTGTTAATACGTTTGTTCAGATGGGTGTCGAGTGGGTTAAATCTGCGATCATGGGTCAGGCTGCACAAACTGCTGCAATTGGTACTGTAACGGCAGTTCAAACGGCTGCAGTGGCGACGCAAACAGCAACCAGCACCGCAGCAGCGGCTACAACAGCTGCGGCATGGACTCCAGCGGCTATACTCTCATCCGTGGCATCAATGGGTACGGCTGCAGCCATAGGGCTTGGAGCGGTGGCTGGGGTTGTTGGGGCTAATCTGCTGGGTAAGCGTAAAAACGGCGGACCAGTAACTGCGGGAGGGATGTATCAGGTTGGCGAGGGCGGCATGCCTGAGATTTACCAGGCCAGCACCGGTAAGCAGTACATGATACCCGGTGATAACGGCAAGGTGATAAGCAACAAGGATATGACCGCAGTGGGCGGTGGCGGGGTGGTAATTAACATCCAGAACTACACGTCATCCTCGGTTGATGCACAGGCAAGTACCGACGGAAATGGCGGTCTGACCGTTGATGTCATCGTTGCAGACCTGAACAATGGCGGCCCGATCAGTAATGCCATAACCAGCAACATGAACGTTAAACGCACTCCGAGGGGGCAGGGCTGATGCCAATTATCGACTATCCAGACTGGCTGCCGCTGGCGCAGAAGACCAGCAAAAACATGACGCTCGATACCGGGTTCCAGACCGATCAGCCAGCGGTCGGCCCGGCTATCTTTGAGAGCCAGACCGATGACCTGAAGGTTACCTGGTCGCTGACGTGGATTTTCACCCTAGCGCAAGAGCGAGCATTTCAGCAGTGGTTACGCAGCCCTAACTATCTCAACCGTGGCCTGAACTGGTTCAGGATGAATATCAATCTTGGTGGGAGTGGACTACAACTGCAGGAGTTGCATTTCACACAGATGCCAGTGCAAACCAGTATTGACGGAAGTGCCGTTACTTGGACTGGAACGGTTATAGCCAATCATCTCTACAACGCAGACGACGAATTCGACGACATCATTGTTGAACTGCCGCAGCCTTGGGATAGCCGGTTGGATATCGTTGTGACGGGTTATCCGGACGGGCGTGATCCAGAATCATTACCGAGGGCTCCATAATGCCTAGCTTCAGGGAGTACAAGCAGCAGCGCCCGACGCGCGGCCTGTTCGACACCATGACCTTCTATCACCCATCGTTTGGCTATGTCCGCCTGGTCGATAAGCAGTTCTTCCCGAAGACGCTTGGTGGCCAGACTTACACGCCAGCGCGATTTGAGATTGAAGAAAGTCAGCAGAGCGGTACGCCGGTGATCGACGCGACGGTAAAGCTTGGGAGGCTGTCTACAGATATCAAATCGCTGATGAAGAAATGGAAAGGCGCGGCGAGGCTGACAGCCATCACGGCCACGAGACAGGTATTCGACAGCGGAGACGTATCGGTGCCGATCAAGTCGTGGCAGTTATATGTCAAAACGGTGGATATCGACGCTGAAGCGGCATCCGTCACCTTGTCTGTCACTAATCCGCTGAACAACAATATAGGTCGACTTTATGATCCACTCGAATACACCGGTCTGCAGTACCTCTGATTTTATAAGTAAGGTGATTGGCACGCCGTGGGCTAACCGGGCTTGCTCGTTCGACAGGGTCGACTGCTGGGGCCTAGTGGTGCTGTATTACCGCCACGTTCTCGGCATTGAACTGCACCAGACTCCGGACTACGAAGCCAAGGAAGACTTCTTCACATGCTATCAGGGCGACGTGGTTTTCTGGCGCCAGATTGATAAACCGGTAGAAGGCGGAATATTCGTCGGGTATCGAGGGTCGCAACCGGCTCATGTTGGCCTGGTTCTGAATCGTAAGGCGCTGCACTCTCGCGGCGAGAACGGAAGCGTGCGCATGGATTCGTTACTGGTCATTCAGCGGGCATTTACCAAAGTGGAGTTTTTCAAATATGGCGTTGATTGAGCTTCAGCGTTTCCCGGGAACGCCAAAAGAACGCTTCAGGGTGCCAAACGGCACCCTTTTTTATGACTGGCTGGCTGCTAACGATTGCTCACTCCACAGTGACCTAATGATCGTCCGAAACGGCGTGAAGCTGAGTGACGATGATGATCTTGCTATTGAGCTGAGCGAGCTGGACTGTATCCAGATATTTGACCAGCCGAAAGGCATCGTTGGCGACATACTGAGCCCAATCTTCAAAGTTGTTAGTCAGGTGTTTTCGTTTCTGGCACCAAAGCCTGCTATCGCAAACACCGGTGGAAACAGCGTCGACTCCCCGAACAACAGCCTGACGGGCCAGACCAACACCGCTCGTGTTTACAAAGCAAAGCCTGATATTTACGGACAGGTTCGCTCTTTCCCGGATTTGATACAGGAATCAATTTTTGAATACGTCAGGCAGAGCGATATCGACGGAGGATTGAAATACGTCACTGAATGGATGTGCGTAGGTATCGGAACCTACGATTATTCATCTGTTCGTTATTCTGAGTCCAGTCTGGGGTCGCTTGCCGGCGCGTCATTTCAGTTTTACCAGCCAGGTGAGGTGATACCTGAGATTGTAGAAGGTTACGGCTTTGATGATGTCGATGGACAGGAAGTTCCAGGACAGAATGAGGCAAGCAACTTCCCTGTTGAGAGCGCAACAGCTAACACCATTGTGAGCGGTACATACTCCGGTGGACAGATAGCGATGAAAATTGTGAAACAGGCTGAGTTTGAATACTTTATCGGTCTTGCTCTTCCGCACGCTGTCACTTTCACAATAAGCGTAACTTATCCAACGCCGACAGGCGATATAACAAAAGACGCCACATTTGCTGGCACACTTATCAGTGCATCAGAGTCTGATGACGGTTCCTTGGTGAATCCAGTCAAATGGTACACATTCACAATGGATAAACTTGATGGTCCCGCTGACGTACCTTCCAACGCGACGATTAACACAACTAAGTTTGTCCTGAACGACAACGAAGCACTTGTGGTGGGGCCATTCTTCTCACCCGTCGAGTCCTCGCAACTTTGGATACATACACAGTCTCAGTTGGGTGGCGATCACTCGACATTTTGGAAGGTTGTTATCTGGAAGATAGATGATGAGCATAACCAGATACCAGGAACTGAGCAGACATTTAACTTTGCCCAGGGAACGCCGCACCACTCAGCCAGTGAGGTTTTTTACAGAACGGCGAAAATCACACCGAATGGCGGTTTTGGTAAGTATGCAATCAATTTTCAGCGTACTGACAACTCCAGCGATGCAAGCGTACTCAAAGTAGAGGAGATTCATGCGGTAAATATCAGGGCCAATGTCGTGCACCCGACCGACACTCTGGTTCGAGTACGCGTTAGAGCCACTGAAAACGCGCTCGGAAGCCGTGAGCGTAAATATAATGCTTTGGTAACCCGGCATACCATTTCCTACAACCTGAACACGCAGTCAGTTGACTACACGTTGCGAGCTTCGCGCTCCTTTGCAGATGCCGTGGCACACACTTGGTTAATCATGGGTGAGCAGTCGGTGAGCAGTATTGACCTGTACGGTCTTTATTCCATCGCCGAGAGTCTGCCAGATAATCGCCTGGGCTACTTCGACTACACATTTGACGATGAAAACGACTCGCTCGGTGATAGGGTACAGGCAATCTGCAATGCGGCATCTGTCATAGCGTATTGGGATGATGGTGTACTGACGTTTACCCGTGATCAAAAAGTTGTTCACCCGGCCGCCGTTTTCAATCGGGCGAATATGAAGACGGACGAGTACAAAATGACGTACGAGGCTACGCTTCCTGGTGGCTACGATGGCGTTCAGGTGTCCTACGTTCATCCGACCACGAACAACAAGACCTACATTAACTACCGCGTACTGAGCGGCGCCATTGTCGAGCAGGAAGCAGAGAACCCGAACAAGCTGGAGATAGTCGGCTTCCGTAACGAGTACCAGGCGCGGGAGCGCGCGCTACGCGAAACAAAGCGTCTGATCTACTCACGGGTGAAGATGAACGCCAAAGTGTTTGAAGACGGAATTATGCAAGTCGGTAGCGTCGTTCAGATAGCTGATATCTATGACAGTAACCAGCAGCAGGGTTACATCACGGGGCGTACTGGGAATAACTTTGATACAAGCGAGCCAATCATGTTTACCAGCTCGATGTATGTCCTGGTGACAGACAACCTTGGCAATCCCACACTTCGATACCCGGCAATCCCCCGTAATGACACTAAATATGGCTTCACTGCGGCGATCCCCAGCATACAACTCAATATATGGAACGGAGAAACTGTGCAGCTCCCGTCGCGCTATCTGATTGCGACCGTGGAAGAACTAGACAGTCAACTATGGACTGTCAACAGCATCAAACCAAACACTGATAACACAGTCTCTCTAAGCGTCGCAGAATATAGCGATTTGATTTACCCATAACCCTCGATTTTTTAACACCACAACCCGGCCATGTGCCGGGTTTTTTATTGGAAAAATTATGGCTACCCAACCAACTAATAACGCAGTGCCAAGTGAATCGCCTCGCGACCTGAAGTTTAACGCCGGCAAAATCGACGAGTTTGTTACGTCTCAGGGTTGGACTTATATCGATCGATTCGGTGGCAAACATTACACTATCGAGGGCATCAACTATCTCGCTCAGCAGGTGATGAATGCATTTGGCTACGTAACGCTGACCGGCGTAACTTTCACAACTGGCGCAACAGTTTCAAACCCAAATGAAGTGCTCTTTAACACTGCTGATAACTCATACTATAAGTGGTCTGGATCATTTGCATCTGGTCGGAAAGATGTGTCTCCTAATTCAACACCAGAATCATCGGGAGGGATTGGGCCGGGTAAGTGGCTGAGTGTTGGTGACACAGTTCTTCGCTCTGACCTGTCGAAAGAAGATGGGCTAAAACTCATTGGTCAAAAGGTAAACTACGGCATCCCATCGAGCTCATCACTCACGCAGGGATTAATGTGGATATTTGACAAAGTAAAAGGTTATTTGCGAATTGGCGGTTCTGATCTTGAGCCGCTTGATGATGAAAAGAACTTCTGGCGAGGGCTCCCTTCTCGAAACTCCTGGGGCGACCCTGCCATGATCGGAGATTACTCCGTATCATTTAACCGTAATGGTGCGTCCTTTGCTGTGTACACATCCACATTTGGACATGACTGCGTAACTTATGGTGTTGCATCTATTGCTGGTGGGGCGGGAAGTGCAACTGGCGATCCTGATCATATAACATCTCCAAATGGAGAGGGTTATTGTTCTGTAGCTATTGGTAAAAATGTCCTTGCATTGGGTTCAAAGTCAGCAGCATTCTGTGAAGAAACAGAAGCTTTGTCCAGGGCGGCTTTTGCTGCTGGTTATCTCACCCAGGCCAGGGGAGGTTTCACATCAGATCCTGGAGGAGTTGCAAGCGATGGTATTGGTGCGACAGCTTTCGGATATAGAGCCCGCGCTGCTGGAGACGGATCAATTGCTATAGGAAAAAACATTCAGGCATATGGCGGCTCAATTGCAATAGGTTCTGGTATCAACGATGGCAGTCCAGCTGTTAACAGTAATGCGAGATCAGGCGCTCTTTTTGCAAACTCTTTAATACCGGCTATTGCATGGACCCCTGCAGGTGGCGGAGCTAGTGACATGCCCTTTGTAGGCATTCACACTCTTTATCCAAAAGAACCTCTTGATATATTAATGCCAAATGGGACGAATGCTGCTTTCAGGATTGACGGAACTGGAACAGCCAGGATCAAGCTGCAGGGAACATCTAACAGTGGTGCATCATTAGATATCGCATCTTTGGAATGGACGAGCTCAAATGGTGGGAGCTCTGTAGGAACATTGAAGATAAACATGAATAACGGAGCGCAGAGCATTGAACTATCAGGTGATGGAATGATGTCTCTTAAAAATGTGAAAACTCTTGCGGAAATATCCGGTGCCCCTGCGGGCACCATCTATAAGGATGCTTCAAACTTCCTGAAAATTGTGGTTTAAGAAAAGTCATCGCCAAGGAAGGCGGTTAACAATGCTTCCGCTATAACTCTATGGCCCATATCTGCCGGGTGGTTAGCGCCATTGCCAGTAATCGCGTAAATGTTTTTTCGCTGAAGCATCTGAACCCAGACGTTAGTTATATCGACAAATGTCACATGATTATATTTGAGAGATAATTTTTTCAACTCTGCGCTGTATAGCGGGAAATACTCCTTCTTCGGTAGCACCCATTCAGGATTCGGAAGGGTAGAAGAAAGCAGTACGATTCGTGCATTACTATTTTTGCTTTTTATATTTTTTATCAAAGCATCAATGTTAAATGCGTAATCTTTAGCTGGCAAATCGTTAGCGTCGTTCATGCCGAATGCCAAAACATAAACGTCAGAGTTAAATTTAGTTAGCCTTCCATCTGTATTGTAATACGCATTGCCTGTTGTCCATCCCGGCACCGATGGATTGTAGTAATGATATTCCCCACCTTTCACCATAGCCATGTAAGCAGACACAAGGCCAACATATGGTGGCTGGTGTGGCTCCGAGTAGATGTCGGTAGCATTAGCGCCGAAAGTGATGCTATCCCCGTAATACGTAACTTTCATGTCATTCAAACTATTAACGTAATTACGTAAGTCTGTAACCCCGCCGCTCATCTTGAGGTACAGGCGATCTGACTTCTTGTAAGAAGCTGAAATCTGATACTTCTGATATTCAGGAGTTAAGTTAATGTTGAAGGTTTTATCTTCTTTGGTTGGCTTGCTGAACCCTTTCTTTGCCACAGGAATACTTGATCCCTGTAAAATCTGCACCATGTCTCCTGACACTTTAAAATCAAAATATTTACGATAGAGTTCACCAGTGGTCTGATTAAACATCATTATCGGGCCAGTTGGCTTGAATAAAAGGCGATCGCTTTTAAAATCTTCAGATGCATAAATAGTATCTGAATAGATGAATTTACCGCCAAAAAATGAAGGGTGAATATTGAATTTATTCACAATATAATTACTGCACTTAACATCTTTACATGTTGTGTAGTTATCTGGTGTAGCGGGTATTTCAGCAAGAACACTGAATGACGCCGACAGCAATGATGCAACAATTAATTTGTTCATTTAGCTTTTCCGTATGCTTTTTTCTTTATCCAGCCATTAACAGGCTTCTCAATAAACTTATAGCATGCAAGGGCGATAATCTGGCAGTAGATGTAATAGACGATAACATAAGGAGCTATGCTCACCGTCTTATCGAGACCAAACTGTGTCCAGATAAACAGAAATACTGGCGCTGAAATACCATGGGACAGGTACAGGCTGTAAGATGAGTCGCCCAGCAGCAGGAAAGTTCGATTGTGAGGAATTACCCCTTCAAGGCTCAGCGCTGACCAGACAATCACGAACGCCGGGGTGCCCCATGTCAGCAGTCGGGAATAATCGTTATAAGCAAAAACACCCGAGTTAGCGAAAGCAAAAAGCGGGAAGAAAGAAGCAATACCCACCCACGCCAGCCACTTCGGCAGAACGCATCCTGCGGAATACATCCGGTACAGATACATTCCAAGGATAAATTCTATAAACATCTGGCTTGATAGCGTTACCAGAACCTTACTTTCGCCGTGAGCCAGTGCATTACCTGCGCCGAAAACTACTAGGGCGCAGACTGAATAAAACTCGAGTGAGTTGGCTTTTTTAATACCAATCGCAAGCAGGCCCGCAAGCAAGAAATAAAACAGGAATTCAAACTGCAAAGTCCAGCCTATGCCAAGGATTGGTGGCTTGTCGAAGTTCATGAACGTCATCGTTTTGATGATCCACATGAGGTCTAGCCGCGAGCCGTTGAAGATATACGCAAAGTCTGCCGTTGGATGGGATATAGCACCTGAATCAACAAGCCAGGAAGTAAACACAACAACTAATGTTGCTACTAGGTATAGAGGCCAGATTCGGGTTATGCGGCGTTTAATGAATCCCAGCGGCGTTAACTTTGGCGTCATGCCATCTTTATAGAGACCGCCATAAATGATGTACGGCATGATGAAGCCGCTGATGATGAAGAATATGTCAACGCCGACGCCACCAAGGTTTGTAATCTGCGGTGTGATGCCATAAACGGCCAGGTTAGCATGAGCATAAATCACGAGGAATGCGGCAAGGAACCGCAAATACTGAATGTTGGCAATCATCATCAACTTTCTTGTCTGTTAAAAGGCGAATGATTCTAACAGTTAAGAGGAATCTGATCATTCTGTTTGCGGGTTAGAGCAAAGCCACAGATGGCGTCGATTCGTCTAGCGCTGATGACATGTGTCATCTTCATGGCATGGGGCATGGATGGGACAAAAAACTAGCGCGAGGTTGCGTGAACTTACCAACAGCTCAAACACTCTCGCGCTAAATCTCTGTCTTGAATCGTGATGTTTCCTGTTCTTTCTCTATCTTACAATTTAACTCCTCATATGATGAACATGCAGGTTTAGTTGATTAAGCTATTTGATTTTACTGAATAATTTAATCAAATCACTTTTGCGTGGGGCATGGATGGGGCAAATGACGATAATTTCTGGTTCAGAATGGCTTCGGCAAGCAGTTTCTTGAGCCTGGCGTTCTCTTCCTCAAGCGACTTCAGGCGCTTAACCTCGGGCACCTCCATACCGCCATACTTCTTACGCCAGGTGTAAAAGGTGGCGTCGGAAATGGCGTGCTTACGGCTGAGCTCACGGGCAGAAACCCCGGCTTCAGCCTCGCGGAGGATACTGATGATCTGTTCGTCGGAAAAACGCTTCTTCATGGGAATGTCCTCATGTGGCTTATGAAGACATTACTAACATCGGTGTGTATTAATCAACGGGGAGCATGTCAGTTAAACACAAACGTGCATTTGTGGACTTCCTTCTTTTTATACTCCCTCAAGACCACATCAATCTCATGCTGCTTTCCTAATCTCGTCAGCTCGGCTTGATCGCGCAAAACTTCCAGAGCAGCATCAATCAGTATGATCACCCTGTCTGTTCCAGCGTCTGTTTTTGGCGGGGTGAATTCTTTGGTCAGAGTATGATTCCTTCTGACTGTCAATGTGCCGGCCTTCAGGTCGATATCTTCCCATGCAATGCCACACATCTCGCCATGCCTCAATCCGGTATATACCGCCAGTGACCAGAAGTTTTTAACCTGCCGATTTGAGCACGCATCAATAAGTCGAACAAATCCCTCACGAGTAAGTGGGTCTGGCTCTACCTTAGAACGGCGAAGCGGAGACATCCCATCCATGGGATTTTCGCTGATGTAGCCATTGGCTTTAGCGAAGCCCAACATCCCGTAGATAACTCCCATGTAGAAATTTACCGTAGCAACTGAGCGGCCCTGAACTATGACAAGCAGAACTGGCAGCAGGTATTCAGCGGAACAGGGACAATTACCGTTAAACTTCCTGACGGAAGTACATACACCGGTCCATCACTTAACTATTTTGCATCATTATTAAAAACGTTCGACAAATATTCTTTTTCATACTCCCCGAAAGGGGGGTACAGGATAGTCCTCGGTGATGATGGATTATTCCAGATACAGGACGGGTGGGGAGTTAATAAACCAATCCCAGTGACGTCAGGCGGTACCGGTGCAACCGATGCGGGACACGCACGCATGAACCTTGGTCTGGGTGATGGCAATTTAGTGACTCATGGAGGACTACGGCTCGATACAAAAGCCAGTGCAGTGCAAAATGGCGGTGTTTTTGAGTCCCGCAGGCTGACCGATGACGGTACTGCTATTGTGTCGATGGCACGCATGTATCATGAAGTGCAAAGTGAAGCGGCAAAAGCGACAATCCACGTAACAAATGGCCGGGAAAAGCATAGATATTTTCAATTTGATGAGAATGGGCTTTTTTCCGGGGTTGATAATATCAATGTTGCAAAACAAATTTCATTCCCTGAATTAAATGATGTAGCGAGACTGGCTTTTGGTGGCGTAGTAGCAGGGGCTTCTGGGGCGATGTCGACCGCTAGAGTTCAGGGTGGGTCGTGGGGTAACTGGCGTAGCATGGGCGCCGGAACAATCATACAGTCGGAGGTAACAGGCGGGGCTTCAACTGTATGGAAATCGGTCGAATGGGGCCGGGATTGGGGCTCTTGCATGAGCACCGTTATTGCAGCGGATAATAACCACGCGACGGCTCTCATTGTGGGTGGCTTCCAGTCAACGTTCTATGCAAACGGCACGGCCCAGGGTAACTGGGTAAGTGCGTCTGACCTGCGTTTAAAAGCCAATCTCAAACGCATAGAAACCCCGCTGGAAAAACTGTCATCCCTGGTCGGTTATACCTATCTCAAGCGCGGAAATTTGGTAGAAGATGAGCACTCCTATTATTCAGAGGAGGCGGGTTTAATCGCACAGGACGTTAACGAGGTGCTGCCCGAGTGCGTGTATGAGTACGGTGAAGAAAAGATGCTTGGCGTTAACTACAATGGCGTGGTCGCGCTACTTGTTAATGGCTTCAATGAACTAGCCGAGACCGTGAAGCGGCAGGGGACCCGGATAGAAGAACTCGAAGCACTGTTAGCGAAAAAATAAATTCTCCCTCCTGCCAGACCCTTAGCCGATCGTGCCTCTTCTACTGTTGATTCCTAAAAATTCCAAAATATACTGTATGTATAAACAGTATTTATTGGGGTGAAATATGCCACGTCGTGATGATATTGAAGGAGCATTTTGGAAGGCTTTGAGGATAGAGGAAAACGGCCGGCGCACGGTCACTACTGCTGACTTTGTGAAAGAGTTGAACAAAGTGAACTGGCGGTGGAGCCTGAAACAAGCGAACGACTGGATTGAGAGCTCTGTTAGCACCTTCAAAGACGTATCGACAGAAGAGGGTGAAGCCAGGACATTTATGGTTTACAACCCTAACGGAGGACTTTGATCATGGGTTTTCCATCGCCAGCTCAGGACTATGTAGAGAGCCGAATTTCTCTCGACCGTCAACTGATCAGCAGGCCAGCTGCTACATACTTCATGCGCGCATCGGAAGCATGCCTGCGCGCCGGGATTATCAAAGGGGCTCTGCTGGTTGTCGACACGGCGGCCACGCAGTGTGACGGATCGATTCTGGCCTGCGCAATTGACGGGGAATTTCGTTTGCGCCGGCTGCGGCTCCACCCGCACAAATATCTTGAGCGGCTAGACACTGGCGCCCGGGAAAATCATGGATCAGATGATGAGCCTTTGGACGTGTTTGGCGTTGTGACGTACATCATCAACGATGCCCGACTGGAGGAATTTGACGACAACCCATGCATGTAATTCGTCGGCAGTAATTCCCCCATTTCTCCCCAACAGTTCCCCACGTAAAACTCAGGGACAAAAAAACATCCGTAAGAGGCTGGTTTTAAATGATTGTTAATCGTAAAGCCAGCGACCCGCTTTGGCTGATTCAATCATCATACCGATCGTAAATAGCTCAGGATTGTGTCGATCTGATTTCAGGCGCTCGGGTAAAATACAGTTGGGCAGGAAAGGTAAAACTGTCTGAGGAAAATATCTGCGCCAATGAATATTGCTGCAATCAACGTTAAATTTGGCGGAATATTTATCCATCATATCCAGTATATCCTCTGGTACAGTTTGGTGCTTCCCGGTGCTAAGCGATGAGGATACTTCAATGCTGCTATCACCCAGCTCTGTTTTAACAAACTGCAAAACTGCCCTTTCAAGTTCAATCATATCTTGTCTCCTGGGCGAACAATCAGGTTGTAACGCTGAATACTTCTTTTGGCGATAATCATTACATCATATGCAGTGATCGCAACTCCTACCCAAGGGATCCAGCGTCCTATAAGTCCACCCAAGCTTGTTGTTTTTGCCCAACCCCCGCCAACTAATGTTTTCCATGTTGGAGAACGCCAGCGGGAATTAAGTCGATAAGAAATCATTCGTCGGAGATAGAGGGATAAAAAACTGGTTCCCGGCGTTGCGGTAAGCGGCTTTCCGGGAACATGAATGACATTCAATCCACCAAGAATAAAGGCAAATGCAACAATATCGATCCCACCGAGCTGCTTCTCTGCTTCATCTACTGTGATCCAAAAAGCCAATTCCCCGCAAGGCAGATTGTGCATCCCTTTAAAGTAATATCCCTTTATCTGTTCGATAGTATCCATACGTTCAATATCCTAAATGATTATCGTCTCAGTAAGGACATTAATCATAGAAACTGTGGACTTCAACAACCAAGCGCAGTTTCGGAAAGTGGCTTGCTCCCGCTGAATTGTATCATTGACACGATGCTCGTTTCCCTCGTCTGGCTACCGCCATAATCGCCTTTCCTGAACTCTCATACTCAGGAAGAGACAGTACCCGCCATTTACCATTCCAGAACCCAAGAACACAGCAACGATCGCCAGTGGTACCTTTAATCGCAAAGGTACGCATATCAGCAGACGGTACCGGGAGCTTTTCGCCTGGTCGCGGAAAGTAAATCCTGACGCCAGATATGATCATGTTGTCCATGCCAGTTACTCGCTAACAAGCCAGAACTCAGCTTCATCGAACATCTCTTCGACCAGACGACTCAGCTTCTCTTTCTCATTTTTCGTGCAGTCACTGTTAACAGAGCTGGATTCCATCGGTTTAACGCGCACGTCAGCTTCGGAAAAGACGCGATGCACACGCCTCGTCAGCTCAGCCAGGATGATTTCTTTTGCGCCGGGTAAACCCTCTACATTGCGTTTGTCATAGACGAGTTCAACGAACATTTTTAGCCCCTTAAATACTGTATGTGTATACAGTATTTACAGGGTGGGTAACAGTCAACACCATTCTGCAAATCATTTGCTATTCGTTGATTTTACTATGAATTTTATTGACTGATTTTATCTATTTTTATCATGCCTATTTAGATATATTTAATTATAAAACAGCAGGTTGCATTTGAAATCACAACCTATATCTGCGTCATTAATATTGCCCTAGGCCATGAATATGAACTAGGAATATCAAGCAAGTCACACAAACCAGCCGTAAGAGGCTGGTTTTCAATGTTTATTTGGTCGGCACGAGAGGATTTGAACCTCCGCCCCCCGACACCCCATGAAGGTGATCAAACTTCTGATGCAAGGTTTTAGGGAACAGCTCGGTGTAGACCTGCCACAAAGTATTTAGAGAACGGTGTCCGGTGACCTGGGCAACTTCCTCAATGCTGAACCCTGCCTCAAATAGCCGACTTGCTCCTTCGCGCCGGAGATCGTGATAGCGCAAATCCTCAATTCCCAGCTCATCCCGCACCTGCCTGTATGTCTGCGTAACACTCCGCTCTCGGAA
Source organism: Enterobacter sp. TMH.L2 (assembly GCF_050847315.1). NCBI lineage: Bacteria > Pseudomonadati > Pseudomonadota > Gammaproteobacteria > Enterobacterales > Enterobacteriaceae > Enterobacter > Enterobacter sp. TMH.L2. The sequence continues at coordinate 1,898,177 of NZ_CP193791.1, forward strand.
AGGAAAAATTCTCTCATCATTTCGTGGCTGCTTCTGAATCAAATTCCATGCCTCGCCCAGAAGCGGCACCAGCATATGGTTGCCGAATTTTTTACGGGGATCCTTCCTGTCTCGCACAAGCACAGCTTTTTGCGTCTCGTCTATATCATCCCATCGAATCCTGCAAAGCTCTCCTATGCGCGCACAAGTAAGAACCGAAAGAAGATAAATTTCGTGGAATGGGGCGCCGCTGTAGGAAGTTTTCGCCTTTTCTTCCAGCCCGACCAAGATACTCTGAAATTCCTCGCGCGTTGGCCGCCGATTGCGCCGCTGTGAAGGGCCAATGATACGCAGCTGATTGAGCCAGTTCTTTGCCTCTTCTAATTCATTGAGGTTAACCTCAATACCGAACAGTGGCTTTGCAGCGTTTAATACTGAAGCGATGAATGAGATGTCGTTAGAGATAGTTTTAGGGCTGCGGCCAAGGCTCTTGCGATACATGCAGTGTTCAATGAGGGCTTTTGACGTGATGCTCTTTAGCTCCACTGTTGCAACATCACTCTTGAGAATTTGCTCGAGCGTTTCACGTTTTGAGCGCTGCATCAGCACCTCGGGGTGTTCAAGGTATTTTGTGATCGCATCGCCCAGGGTGACAACTTCTTTGCTTGAGGCTGAACTATCGGGTATGCCATTCTCTTCAATGTATGCAACCCGTTTGGCACCCCATGCTTTTGCCAAGCTCTGCTTAGTGAATGTCTCGCTTTCCCTGTGAAGATATTTCCCCCCGGCCTTAACGCCGACGGTGCAGCGGTAGCGGGGGGTGCCATCCCGCCGCAGCCTTTTTTCGATAGTGTAATAAGCCATTATTCATTGCCTTCTTGGGGGGCTGTGTGGGGTGCTGATAGTGAAAAAATACCCCAGGACGAACTAAAAAGCACCATAATAATACTGGTTATGCAAACAGTATTATTTTTCAACTTCTTGAATTGATGATATTTAATGGCTAAGGCGAAATCCATATCCCCGGCGTATTGCTGGGGCTTTTTTTATTTGTAACCAGCGATGCGTCGCGTAACCTTTCCTTCACTTTTTGTACACATTGTTTAACTTCGTTTGCCAGTCACTTACGTTACAAAACACCCTGGGGTGAATAATCCTCTCCGACAACTATCTATGTTAGAGGGAATTAAAAATGAAAAAAATAACTGCAACTGTCATCCTGGCTCTGTCATCCGTCTTTGCATCTGCCGCTTTTGCCGCACCGCTGCCCGAAGTGCTTAACAGCAGCCCGGCAGGACAGGAGCAAATTGGCGTCGTGTCCATTCGTGGCGTATCCGGCAGCACCGATGATGCCATCAACCGACTGCAGGTAAAGGCCGAGAAAATCGGCGGCAGCAAAATTAACATTACTGGCCTGGGCACGCCGGGCGACTCCAGCCTGTGGAGTGGCACCGCACAGGTTTATCGCTAAGCGATGGCGAAGATAAAAAACCCGGCAATCAGCGCCGGGTTTTTTGTTTGTGGATTATGGCTTGCGGGCCACCAGAACGGCACGAAGCGGGGCGGGGTAACCTTCAATGGTTTTGCCACTGTCATTTGGGTCGAGGAAATCGCCCAGCGATTCGGTGATCATCCACGACGTGCGGCGCTGTTCTTCCTGCGTGGTGACGCAGTGGTCGACAATTTTTACGTCGACAAAACCGCATTTCTCCAGCCAGTTTTTCAATGCCAGCGCGGACGGGATGTAGTAAACGTTGCGCATCTGAGCATAGCGCTCGCCCGGCACTAATACCGTATTTTCATCGCCTTCCACCACCAGCGTTTCCAGCACCAGTTCGCCTTCTTTGACCAGCTGATTCTTCAGCTGCCAGAGGTGATCCAGCGGCGAGCGCCGATGGTAAAGCACGCCCATCGAGAACACGGTATCAAAGGCGTTCAGCTCTGGAAGTTGCTCAATACCAAGCGGCAGAACGTGGGCGCGCTGATCGTTCCCAAGCAGCTTGCGCACCGCCTCAAACTGGCAAATAAACAGCTGCATCGGGTCAATGCCAACCGCCAGCTGCGCGCCTGCGCCAATCATGCGCCACAGGTGATAGCCGCTGCCGCAGCCCACGTCGAGAATGGTCCGCCCGGCAAGCGGCGAAATGTGCGGCAAGACGCGATCCCATTTAAGATCTGAGCGCCATTCGGTGTCGATATCTACGCCATACAGCGAGTAGGGCCCTTTGCGCCAGGGCATCAGGTTGCGGAGCAGCTTTTCAATGCCAAGCTGCTGGCCTTCGCTCAGCGGCATGGCGGACTCAGTGGTGACGCTGTGCAGGAGGTCCAGACGATGAGGCGTCATCACCGGCAGATAGTTCACCGTGTTGTACCAGTGCTTGAACTGGCCGTGCAGGGATTCACGCTGCCAGCTGGCAATTTGCGCGGGCAGGGTTTCCAGCCACGGGGCCAGGTGGTTTTTTGCAATCAGCTGATAAAAATTACCGAAATCAATCACGCGACTTCTCCGGACTTGACGGCTACCAGAGAGCCAAAGTTAAAGCACTGGAACCACAGTTCGGCGTGCTCAAAGCCCGCCTGTTTGAGGCGTTTTTTATGGGTTTCGACCGAGTCGGTCAGCATCACGTTTTCCAGCATGCTGCGCTTCTGGCTAATTTCCAGTTCGCTGTAGCCGTTGGCGCGCTTAAAGTCGTGGTGCATGTTAAACAGCAGCTCGCCAACTTCGGCATCTTCAAAGCTGAATTTCTCCGAAAGCACCAGTGCACCGCCCGGCCTCAGGCCCTGCCAGATTTTATTCAGCAACAGTTGACGGTCGTCGGGCTCGAGGAATTGTAGCGTGAAGTTCAGCACCACCATCGACGCATTTTCGATGGCGATATGGCGAATATCGCCTTCGATGACTTCGACGGGCGTTTGCGCTTTAAAGGCGTCAAGATGGCGGCGGCAGCGTTCGACCATGGCCGGGGAGTTGTCGACGGCAATGATTTTGCAGCTATCGTGATGAATGTTGCGTCGTACCGATAATGTTGCCGCGCCCAAAGAGCAGCCAAGGTCGTAAACCTGGCTGTGGGGCTGCACGAAGCGCTCCGCCAGCATGCCAATCATGGAGATGATATTGGAGTAACCTGGCACCGAGCGCTGGATCATATCGGGGAAGACTTCGGCTACCCGTTCATCAAAGGTCCAGTCGCCCAGTTTGGCTATCGGGGCGGAAAACAGCGTATCGCGGTCAGACATAACGTTAAATCCGGAAATTCGAAAGGGGCGTATTTTGCGTTAATGGAGCGAGAAAACCAACTCCCACGGCATATACCATAAGTTGGCCAGCACCATTAGCATCAGCGCGCACCAGGTGGCACTCATGCCGGAACGGCGCCAGCGGATCAGGCGATGATGGTATCCGTAGTAGTGCAGCAGGCGTCCGGCCAGCAGCATAATACCGCAAATATGCACCATCCAGGTTTCGGCGCCGTCCATCTCCATCAGCAGTAAAAGCAGCAGGGAAATGGGAATATATTCCACCGCATTACCGTGAATACGGATGGCGCTTTGGAGTTCACTAAAGCCGCCGTCGCCGTAGGAGACCCGGTACTGCATTCGCAGGCGAACAACGTCGAACGAAAACTTAATTAACAGCAGAGCAGCCAGCACCGCATACAGCGCGCTTACCATATTAACTCCATGTCGTAACAGTTACGGCTCACGCTATGATAGCTCGCAAGCGGAGTGCTGTCGCTAGCGCTCAGAAAAGTGTGGCCTGTTGCGGGATGGCGGGTGGAGCCCCTAATTCAGGAAAAACGTGCTGCAGCGCTGGCCACAGGGTATGAACCAGCTCCGGCGCCTGGGCAATGTCCGGGGTGTGGAGAAAAAGGTATGGCGTTGTTTTTGCCGTCCATTCAGGCAACTTTTTTAACCAGACATCAAACAGCTCGGCATTTTGCGTCATGTTGTCGCTGCCGATAAATCGCACCAGAGGATGGCTGGCCGTGACAATGGCATGCACCGGAACTTTGGGCTTTTTACGTTGGGCTTCCCGCACCGCCTCGTTGTGCGGCACGGCGCTGTGAATCGGGCGGCTGTCGAGAATGGCTCGATTCACTTTCCTGTCATGCAGGCCGCGATTCAATGCCTGTTCATCCGCACCTTTGTCGAAAAAGGCCGGGTGCCGGACTTCAACGCCATAGGTGAACTCCGCGGGCAATGCATCCAGAAAATGCCACAGCGCCGGGAGGTCGCCAGGCCCGAAAGTGGCCGGCAATTGAAGCCAGTATTGGCCTATTCTGCCCGCTAGCGGCGACATGCGGTCGAAAAACTCGGCGGTGAGGTCGCCGCAGTTGCGAAGGGCGGCGGTATGGGAAATGGTGGCGGGAAATTTAAAACAGAAGCGAAAACTGTCGCCCGTCATTTCCCGCCAGCGCTGTACGATTTCCGCTTTTGGCAGAGCGTACAGCGTGGTGTTGCCTTCCACACAGTTGAAGTGGCGGGCATAATCTTCCAGCGAAGTGATGCCCAGCCGGTTCCATTTCGGGTGCTGCCACTGGGGAAGGCCGATATAAATCATAGCGAAGCAATTATCTCGTCGGTGCTGCGAATGCGGGAGATACGCGGGAAGATGAACTTCAGGCTGTGATTATGCTGCTCGGCGCTGGCGGCGCTGCAGGCATCCTCAGCCAGAACCAACGAGAACCCCATTTCCCAGGCGTTACGTGCGGTGGACTCGACGCCAATATTGGTCGAAATACCGCAAAGGACGAGGGTATCGATGCCGCGGCGGCGCAGCTGTAGCTCGAGGTCTGTGCCGTAAAACGCTCCCCACTGGCGTTTGGTGACTTCAATGTCACTGTCTTTTTTACCGAGCGCGGCCGGGTAGCTCCACCAGTTTTCAGGCAGGGCATGGCCCGGAGGTGCGGCATCAACAGGTTGTTTCAGGGCTTCTGCGTAATCGGCTGACCAGCCCACGCGCACCATCACCACCGGCGAACCGCTGGCGCGGAATTTCTCGGCCAGGCGCGCGGCACGAGCCACGATGTCGCTGGCGCTGTGGGGGCCACCGGCAAACGGTAAAATGCCGTCCTGCAGGTCAATCACCACCAGGGCAGTACGAGATGCGTTGAGTTGTGTCATTGTGACTCCGGTTAACATTGGGGTTAAGGGTCAATACCTTACGCTGGAAGCCAGGTTGCTGAGTTTACAAATTTTGTTAATTTTTGTGAGAATCTGCAATACCGGCGCTGCGATTCGCGCCAGTCGGCGGTTTCGGGGTTATCGCCAGCCATTATTTCCAGTATAATAGCCCCCTTTTTTCATCCAGTTGTGACAGTCGAAATAGCTGCCACCAAAGCGCCTGCCGTCGCAGGTGGCGGGTCGCGTGCAGCTGATTAAGGGATATCTCATGCGTACAGTATATTGCGGGCAGCTCAATCAATCCCATGTGGGACAGCAAGTAACGCTTAGTGGGTGGGTCAATCGTCGCCGTGACCTCGGTAGCCTTATCTTTATTGATATGCGCGATCGTGAGGGCATCGTGCAGGTGTTTTTCGACCCGGACCGTCAGGAAGCGTTCCAGCTCGCCTCTGAACTGCGTAATGAGTTCTGTATTCAGGTTGTTGGCACCGTGCGTGCTCGCGACGAGCGCAACGTTAATAAAGATATGGCGACCGGCGAAGTGGAAGTGTTTGCCACCGAACTGACCATCATTAACCGCTCTGACGTGCTGCCGCTGGACTCCAACCACGTTAATACCGAAGAAGCGCGCCTGAAGTACCGTTACCTGGATCTCCGTCGTCCAGAAATGGCTCAGCGCCTGAAAACTCGCGCAAAAATTACCAGCTTCGTGCGCCGCTTTATGGACGACCACGGTTTCCTCGATATTGAAACCCCAATGCTGACCAAAGCTACGCCAGAAGGTGCACGTGACTATCTGGTGCCTTCCCGCGTCCATAAAGGTAAATTCTACGCGCTGCCGCAGTCTCCTCAGCTGTTCAAACAGCTGCTGATGATGTCCGGCTTTGACCGCTACTATCAGATCGTGAAATGTTTCCGCGACGAAGACCTGCGCGCCGACCGTCAGCCAGAATTTACCCAGATCGACGTTGAAACGTCCTTCATGACCGCGCCACAGGTGCGTGAAGTGATGGAAGACCTGGTGCGCAAACTGTGGATCAACACCATTAACGTTGACCTGGGCGACTTCCCGGTGATGACTTTCGCCGAAGCTGAGCGCCGCTACGGCTCCGACAAGCCGGACCTGCGTAATCCGCTGGAGCTGGTGGATGTGGCTGACCTGGTCAAAGACGTAGAGTTTAAGGTCTTCTCCGGCCCGGCAAACGACGCCAAAGGCCGCGTTGCCGCACTGCGTGTGCCGGGTGGCGCACAGATCAGCCGTAAACAGATTGACGACTACGGCAAGTTCATCGAAATTTACGGCGCTCGCGGCCTGGCGTACATCAAGGTTAACGAACGTGCGAAAGGCATCGAAGGGATCACCAGCCCGGTCGCCAAGTTCCTGAACGCGGATATCGTGGAAGCTATCCTGGCTCGTACCGGCGCAGCCGACGGCGACATGATCTTCTTCGGCGCGGACAGCAAGAAAGTGGTTGCCGACGCGCTGGGCGCACTGCGTCTGAAAATCGGTAAAGATTTGCAGTTAACCGATGAGAAAAAATGGGCGCCGCTGTGGGTGGTTGACTTCCCAATGTTTGAAGACAACGGCGAAGGCGGCCTGACCGCGATGCACCACCCGTTCACCGCGCCAAAAGACATGACGCCGGAACAACTGGCTGCTCAGCCGGAAACCGCGATTGCCAACGCCTACGATATGGTTATCAACGGCTACGAAGTGGGCGGTGGATCCGTGCGTATTCACAACGGCCAGATGCAGCAGACCGTGTTCGGCATTCTGGGCATTAACGAGCAGGAACAGCGCGAGAAATTCGGCTTCCTGCTGGACGCGCTGAAGTACGGTACGCCGCCTCATGCGGGCCTGGCGTTTGGTCTGGATCGCCTGACCATGCTGCTGACCGGCACCGACAACATCCGTGACGTTATCGCCTTCCCGAAAACCACGGCTGCCGCCTGTCTGATGACCGAAGCGCCAAGCTTCGCTAACCCGGCTTCGCTTGCCGAGCTGGGGATTGAAGTCATCAAAAAGGCAGAGAAAAACTGATGCCTTATAAGCGTCCCGTTTCGGTTCTGGTGGTCATTTACGCAGAAGATACGAAGCGGGTGCTGATGTTACAGCGGCGCGACGATCCTGATTTTTGGCAGTCGGTCACCGGCAGCCTTGAAGAAGGGGAAAGCGCGCTGCATGCCGCCCGGCGTGAAGTAAAGGAAGAGGTCGCTATCGACGTGCTCAATGAGCCGCTGCCGTTAGTTGACTGCCAGCGCCGGGTGGAGTTTGAGATATTTACTCATTTGCGTCATCGCTACGCGCCGGGGATCACGCGCAATACGGAATCGTGGTTCTGTCTTGCGCTGCCTCATGAACGCCAGATTACGATTACCGAACATCTGGCCTGGAAATGGGTGCCCGCCGAAGAGGCGGCCCTGATGACCAAGTCATGGAGCAACCGGCAGGCGATTGAAGAGTTTGTAATTGATGCCGCCTGATACAGGCGCTTTTGGAGATTGTTATGGCAGGTCATAGTAAGTGGGCCAACACGAAACACCGCAAAGCGGCACAGGATGCCAAGCGCGGTAAGATTTTCACCAAAATTATTCGCGAGCTGGTAACGGCTGCCCGTCTGGGCGGCGGTGATGCAGGGTCTAACCCGCGTCTGCGCGCAGCTATCGATAAAGCGCTGTCGAACAACATGACGCGCGACACCCTGAACCGTGCGATTGCACGCGGCGTGGGCGGCGATGATGATGCGAACATGGAAACCATCATTTATGAAGGTTACGGCCCTGGCGGCTCTGCCGTGATGGTGGAATGCCTGAGCGACAACCGTAACCGTACCGTTGCCGAAGTGCGTCACGCGTTCAACAAATGCGGCGGGAATCTGGGCACCGACGGCTCCGTTGCTTATTTGTTCACCAAGAAAGGGGTTATCTCCTTCGAAGCAGGTGACGAAGATCAGATTATGGAAGCTGCGCTGGAAGCGGGTGCTGAAGACGTCGTGACCTTCGACGATGGCGCTATCGACGTTTACACCGCATGGGAAGAGATGGGCGCGGTGAAAGATGCGCTGGAAGCAGCGGGCCTGAAGGCGGACAACGCAGAAGTTTCCATGATCCCTTCCACCAAAGCAGACATGGATGCGGACACCGCGCCTAAGCTGATGCGTCTGATCGACATGCTGGAAGATTGTGACGACGTGCAGGAGGTTTACCACAACGGTGAGATCTCCGACGAGGTGGCGGCTACCCTTTAATGGCGCAGCCAATATCTGACCTGTACTCAGGAGACGCGTGATGGCGATTATTCTCGGCATCGACCCGGGATCGCGCGTCACCGGTTACGGCGTTATCCGCCAGACCGGGCGGCAGTTGACCTATCTGGGCAGCGGCTGTATCCGAACGCAGGTTGCCGACTTGCCCTCGCGTCTGAAGCTTATCTACGCGGGGGTGAGCGAAATCATTACTCAGTTCCAGCCCGAGTATTTTGCCATCGAGCAGGTGTTTATGGCGAAAAATGCGGATTCCGCGCTTAAGCTGGGGCAGGCGCGCGGCGCGGCCATTGTCGCAGCGGTGAATGCTGACCTGCCGGTGTTTGAGTACGCGGCACGTCAGGTAAAGCAAACCGTGGTGGGCATAGGCAGCGCGGAGAAAAGCCAGGTGCAGCACATGGTGCGCACGCTGCTTAAGCTCCCGGCCAACCCGCAGGCGGATGCGGCGGATGCGTTGGCTATCGCCATTACGCATTGCCATGTGACACAAAACTCGGTCCAGATGAGCGAATCGCGGCTTAATTTGGCGCGAGGGCGATTAAAATAATTAAGGCTGGATATCTATCCAGCCTTTTTTATATCATAGCGTTACTTTTTCGCGCATCAACGTAAATACGCAGGAGCACATTGTGATAGGTCGACTCAGAGGCATCGTTCTGGAAAAGCAGCCCCCATTGGTATTGCTGGAAACCAACGGCGTGGGTTACGAAGTGTATATGCCGATGACCTGCTTCTATGAGCTGCCGGACATTGGCAAAGAGGCGGTGGTGTTCACTCAGTTCGTGGTGCGTGAAGACGCTCAGCTGCTTTACGGGTTTAACAATAAGCAGGAACGGACGCTGTTCCGTGAGCTGATTAAAGTGAACGGCGTGGGGCCAAAACTGGCGCTGGCTATTCTCTCCGGGATGTCGGCTCAGCAGTTCGTGAATGCCGTCGAGCGCGAAGAAATTGGCTCCCTTATCAAGCTGCCGGGCGTGGGTAAGAAAACCGCCGAGCGCCTGATTGTGGAGATGAAAGACCGCTTCAAAGGTATGCATGGCGACCTGTTTACCCCTGCAGCCGATCTGGTGCTAACCTCGCCGGATAACGGCCAGGCAGACGATGCCGAGCAGGAAGCCGTTGCTGCCCTCGTTTCTCTGGGCTATAAACCACAGGAAGCCAGCCGCATGGTCAGCAAAGTGGGCCGTGCCGGTGCCGACAGCGAAACCCTGATCCGCGAAGCGCTCCGCGCGGCGCTATGAGGTAGAGGATGATTGAAGCAGACCGCCTGGTATCCCCAGGAAATATCACCCAGGACGAGTTAATCGATCGTGCCATTCGCCCGAAGCTGCTCGAAGAGTATGTCGGGCAACCGCACGTGCGCTCGCAGATGGAAATCTTCATTCAGGCGGCCAAGCTGCGCGGCGATGCGCTCGATCATCTGCTGATTTTTGGCCCACCGGGGCTGGGGAAAACCACCCTGGCTAACATCGTGGCCAACGAAATGGGCGTGAATTTGCGAACCACCTCCGGCCCGGTGCTGGAGAAAGCTGGCGATCTGGCGGCAATGCTAACCAATCTTGAGCCTCACGACGTACTGTTTATCGATGAGATCCACCGCCTTTCCCCGGTGGTGGAAGAGGTGCTGTATCCGGCGATGGAAGACTATCAGCTGGATATCATGATTGGCGAAGGCCCGGCTGCACGTTCGATTAAAATCGATCTCCCGCCGTTCACCCTGATTGGCGCGACCACCCGCGCGGGCTCCCTGACTTCGCCCCTGCGCGACCGTTTCGGCATTGTGCAGCGCCTGGAGTTTTATCAGGTGGCCGACCTGCAGCATATTGTCGGGCGTAGCGCTAGCGTGCTTGGGCTGGAGATGAGCGATGATGGTGCTCTGGAAGTTGCCCGCCGCGCTCGCGGTACGCCGCGTATTGCCAACCGCTTACTTCGCCGCGTTCGCGACTTTGCCGAAGTAAAGCATGACGGGGCGATTACTGCCGAAGTAGCAGCGCAGGCGCTGGACATGCTGAATGTGGATAGCGAAGGATTTGATTACATGGACCGCAAGCTGTTGCTGGCGGTGATCGACAAGTTCCTCGGTGGCCCGGTTGGGCTGGATAACCTTGCCGCCGCTATCGGCGAAGAGCGAGAAACCATTGAGGACGTGCTGGAGCCGTTCCTGATTCAGCAGGGCTTTCTGCAGCGAACGCCGCGCGGGCGTATTGCCACGCCGCGGGCCTGGACGCACTTTGGGATTGTCCCTCCGGCTCAGCCGTGAATATTACGCAATAAAAAAGGCGCCTCATGGCGCCTTTTTCGTGTCTACGTGAGGTTTAAGCCGGCTGCTTTTTAGCCATGCTAAGAATAAACAGCGCGGCGGCGGCCAGCACTACGGATGGACCTGCCGGAGTATCGTAAAGTGCCGAGAAAGCCAGCCCACCGGTGACGGCAATCATACCAATGAGAACCGCAAAGCCCGCCATTTGTTCAGGCGTTCGGGCGAAGCGTCGTGCGGTTGCGGCCGGTATAATCAGCAGTGAGGTAATGATGAGCGCCCCGACGAATTTCATTGCAACACCGATGGTGAGGGCGGTCACCAGCATCAACAGCATTTTCACTCGCTGAAGATTGACGCCGTCCACGTGGGCAAGGTCCGGGCTGATGGTCATCGCCAGCAGGCTACGCCACTGCCAGGCCAGTACGCCAAGCACCACGGCCACGCCAGCGGCAATGGAGATAATGTCCGACGGCGTGACTGACAGTAAATCGCCGAAAAGGTAAGCCATGAGATCGACGCGGACGTTAGACATCAGGCTGACCACCACCAGACCGAGCGACAGGGCGCTGTGCGCCATAATACCCAGCAGAGTATCAATGGCGAGGTGAGGGCGTTTCTCCAGCCAGACCAGGCCAATAGCAAGTAACAACGTCACTGCGATAACGGCATAAAAAGGGTTCACATTGAGCAGCAGACCAAACGCGACGCCCAGCAATGAGGCGTGAGCCAGCGTATCGCCAAAATAAGACATCCGACGCCAGACCACAAAAGAGCCCAGCGGCCCTGCCGCACAGGCGAGCAAAATCCCGGCCAGCCAGCCGGGCAACAACAATTCAAGCATTACTGTCCATTCCCTCTGCGCAGAACGATGCGACCCTGCAGATCGTGACGGTGGTTATGATGGTGGCGATAAATGCCCAGTTGTTCGGCACCGATGGGCCCAAACATCGAGATAAACTCAGGATGGGTGGAGACGACTTCTGGCGTACCGGAGCAGCAAATATGGTGGTTCAGGCACAGTACCTCATCGGTTTTGGCCATGACGAGGTGCAGATCATGAGAAACCATCAGCACCGCGCAGTTCAGCTCATGGCGAAGCTGGTCAATCAGATTATAAAGCGCGAGCTGGCCGTTGACGTCCACGCCCTGGGTGGGTTCATCCAGTACCAGCAGGTGAGGCTCATTCAACAACGCTCGCGCCAGCAGAACGCGTTGGTTTTCACCGCCAGAGAGCTTCTGCATTGGCGCATCTATCAAATGAGCAGCCTGCACGCGTTTAAGTGCCGGGAGAATGTCGGCTTTTTTCACTCCCGGACGCAGGCGCAGGAAACGACTAACCGTGAGCGGCAGCGTGGCGTCCAAATGAAGTTTTTGCGGCACGTAGCCAATGCGCAGATGCTGGTCGCGCTTGATGACACCCTGATCGGGTGTGACCAGCCCAAGCACGACACGCACTAAGGTGGATTTACCGGCACCGTTAGGCCCCAGCAACGTAAGAATACGGCCGGGCTTTAGCGCAAGTGAGATATCAGCCAGCACGCGTCGCTGGCCAAAAGAGACCGAGATATTTTCCAGTTCAACCAAATTTGTCATGACAATTTCAGGGGTTGCATAAGTTAGCGGATGTTATAATATCACAATTATTCTGATTTCCACGATGATAAGTTGCATTATGTTACATAAAAAGACACTTCTTTTCGCTGCATTTTCCGCTGCCCTCTGGGGCTCTGCCGTCACCAACACCAACGCCGCCGTTGTGGCGTCCATCAAGCCTCTGGGCTTTATCGCTTCAGCCATTGCCGACGGGGTGACTGGCACAGAAGTATTACTGCCTGATGGCGCCTCTGAGCACGACTATGCACTTCGTCCGTCCGATGTAAAACGCTTACAGGGCGCGGACTTAGTTGTATGGGTTGGGCCAGAAATGGAAGCTTTCATGCAGAAGTCTGTGCGTCAGCTTCCCGAGCAAAAACAGCTTGAGCTGGCGGCGCTTGCCGGCGTGAAACCGCTGCTCATGAAAGGCGGTGACGACGACGACCATGAGCACGGCGATGAACATGGCCATGGCGCAAAGAGTGACGCAGATCACCATCACGGTGAATACAACTTGCACATTTGGCTCTCCCCAGAAGTAGCGCGGCTGTCGGCGGTTGCAATCCACGATAAATTAGTGGAACTTATGCCCGAAAATCGAGCCAAACTTGACGCCAACCTGAAAGATTTCGAGTCAGGCTTAGCCGACGCCGATAAACAGGTGGGTTCCGTGCTGGCACCGCTGAAAGGAAAAGGGTATTTCGTTTTTCATGACGCCTATGGCTACTTTGAAAAACAGTACGGTTTAACGCCGCTTGGCCACTTTACCGTTAACCCTGAAATACAGCCTGGTGCGCAGCGTTTACATGAAATCAGAACACAGTTGGTTGAGCATAAAGCGGTTTGCGTTTTTGCTGAGCCACAATTCAGGCCAGCGGTAATTAACGCCGTTGCCAGAGGCACTAACGTTCGCTCCGGCACCTTAGATCCTCTGGGAATTGAAGTCGCATTGGGTAAAAACAGCTATATGCAGTTTATGACCGGACTTGCGAACCAGTATGCGAGCTGCCTGAAAGGAGATTAACGAGGAAGTGAATACGTGCAACAGATAGCCCGCTCTGTCGCCATGGCATTTGACAATTTATCACGGCCCCATCGCGTTATGCTGGGGTCGCTTACGGTTCTCACTCTGGCGGTCGCGGTATGGCGACCGTCAATTTACCATCCGCAGTCCAGTCCGATAATCAAGACCATCGAACTTCAAAAAAGCGAAATACATTCGCTGCTGCCGGAAGCCAGCGAACCCCTCGACCAGTCCCCGGACGCTGAAGATGACACCCTGCCTCAGGATGAGCTGGATGATAAAACCTCCGGCGAAGCGGGCGTTCATGAATATGTCGTCTCCACAGGCGATACGCTAAGCAGCATTCTGAATCAGTACGGCATCGATATGGGCGACATCAGCCAGCTCGCTTCCGCTGATAAAGACCTGCGAAACATGAAAATTGGTCAGCAGCTTTCCTGGACGCTTAACGCAGACGGCGATTTGCAGCGTCTGACCTGGGAAATGTCGCGCCGCGAAACGCGCACTTACGATCGCACTGATAACGGTTTCAAAATGAGCAGCGAAACCCAGCAGGGCGATTGGGTTAACAGCGTGCTGAAGGGCACGGTGGGGGCAAGTTTTGTTTCCAGCGCACGTGATGCCGGTTTGACTAGCGCAGAAATCAGTTCTGTTATCAAAGCCATGCAGTGGCAGATGGACTTCCGCAAGCTGAAGAAGGGCGATGAATTCTCCGTGTTGATGTCCCGCGAAATGCTGGACGGCAAGCGTGAGCAGAGCCAACTGGTCGGCGTGCGCCTGCGCAGTGACGGAAAAGATTATTACGCTATCCGTGCGGAAGACGGCAAGTTTTACGATCGCAACGGGTCGGGCCTGGCCAAAGGCTTTATGCGTTTCCCAACCGTGAAGCAGTTCCGCGTTTCCTCTAACTTCAACCCTCGTCGTCTTAACCCGGTGACCGGCCGCGTCGCGCCGCACAAAGGCGTTGATTTTGCGATGCCACAGGGAACACCTGTACTGGCTGTCGGGGATGGTGAAGTGGTAATGGCGAAGCGCAGCGGGGCCGCAGGTTACTTTGTGGCTATCCGCCATGGCCGGACTTATACCACCCGTTACATGCACCTTAAGAAGCTGCTGGTGAAACCTGGCCAGAAAGTGAAGCGCGGTGACCGTATTGCACTGTCTGGCAATACCGGGCGTTCTACCGGCCCGCATCTGCATTACGAAGTGTGGATCAACCAGCAGGCGGTTAACCCGCTGACGGCCAAACTGCCGCGTTCTGAGGGCCTGACCGGCTCCGATCGCAGTGATTACCTGGCGCAGGTTAAAGACGTACTGCCGCAGCTGCGTATCGACTGATTTTTCCCTTCGACGAAAAGCCGGTTCTTGTAACCGGCTTTTTCTTTTGTCTGCTGGCCGCAGCCCCGCTAAAATAACGATAAATTTGTCTCGCCAGACTGCTGGCGAACTACTGAGAGCCGCATGGAAAAAGCAAAAAAAAACCACAGTGAGTTTATCCCTGAATTTCAAAAAGCCTTTTTGCACCCGCGTTACTGGGGCGCATGGCTTGGCGTTGGCGCTTTTGTCGGGCTGGCGCTTCTTCCTCCGGGACTCCGGGATCCTTTGCTGGGGAAAATTGGGCGCTTAGCGGGGCGCCTGGGCAAAAGCGCCAGACGCCGGGCACAAATTAACCTGCTTTACTGCTTCCCGGATTTACCGGAAGCCGAGCGTGAATCCATCATCGATCGCATGTTCGCCACGGCGCCGCAGGCGATGGTGCTAATGGCGGAATTGGGGCTGCGTGACCCGAAGAAGGTCATGGCTCGAGTGGACTGGCACGGCAAAGAGATAGTGGACGAGATCCGGGCGAAAGGGGAGAACGTGATTTTCCTCGTGCCGCACGGCTGGGCCGTCGATATTCCGGCTATGCTGATGGCTTCTGAAGGCCAGAAAATGGCGGCGATGTTCCACAACCAGGGCAACCAGCTGTTTGACTATGTCTGGAATACGGTGCGCCGTCGCTTTGGCGGCCGGATGCATGCCCGCAACGACGGGATCAAACCGTTTATCAGTTCCGTTCGCCAGGGCTATTGGGGTTACTATCTTCCCGATCAGGATCATGGCCCAGAACACAGCGAATTTGTCGATTTCTTTGCGACCTACAAAGCAACTCTCCCGGCCATTGGGCGCCTGATGAAAGTGTGCCGTGCCCGCGTGATCCCGCTGTTCCCGGTTTATAACAGCGACACTCACCGGCTGGATATTTTTATCCGCCCGCCGATGGATGATCTGCTCGACGCCGATGACCATACCATCGCCCGCCGGATGAACGAAGAGGTGGAATTGCTGGTGGGCCCGCATCCGGAGCAATATACCTGGATCCTCAAGCTCCTGAAGACCCGTAAAGAGGGCGAGATAGAGCCTTACTGCCGGGATGAGCTGTACCCGAAAAAGAAAAAATAGCGCATATTGCGTAATGGAAAACCGCGCCACTGTCTTTCACGGGCGCGGTTTTTTTCACCCTTTCACCAGCACCGGATCTTTGTTCCACAGCGCCGGGAAGAGCTGTTTAAGCTGTTCGACTTTCGGGATGTCGTTGATCGCGATGTAAGGGTAGCTTGGGTTGTCGTGCAGGAAATTCTGGTGATATTTCTCTGCCGGGTAGAACTGCGCATGTTCTTCAATCGTGGTGACCAGCGGCGCACTAAACCTATGGCTGGCGTTGAGCTGCGTGATATACGCTTTGGCCACCTTCGCCTGTGATTCGCTGAGCGGAAAAACGGTAGAACGGTATTGCGTTCCGTAATCCGGCCCCTGGCGGTTTAACTCCGTGGGGTTGTGCGCGACGGAAAAGAAGACCTGTAATAGCTGACCATAAGTCACTTTGGCTGGATCAAAGATAACCTGCACGGATTCGGCGTGCCCGGTCATCCCCATGCTGACCGTCTCATAATTCGCCGTCCGTGCTTTACCGCCCGTATAGCCAGATATTGCGCTGGTCACGCCTTTAACATGCTGAAAGACGCCCTGAACGCCCCAGAAGCACCCCCCGGCAAAGACGGCGGTTTCAAGATGTTGGCCCGTGGGCGACTCATCCTGCAGTGGTGCAGGGATCGCCACCGCACGTTCGGGTTCGGACCAGGCCGTATTCTGAAAGACAAGTGCAGCAACGATAAGTGCAGGCGCGCTGAACAACGCTACCCGGCGTTTGGTGGATGAAAAGAGTGTCGGTTTCATCGTAATGCTCCCCGGTTAACCGAACGTGAAGGCATAGGCGTTCACGCCCGGATCTTCAAATTCAATACTGAACGTGTGTTCGCCGCTGCCGCTCGACTGGCGAATCAGCTGGTAAAGGCGCTGTTCCGTCACCGTGCCGCTGCCGTCCGGGGCAACATCTGAACCGTGAACGCTGCCGGGCGCCTGGTCGTCGATTGTGACTTTAAAACGCACCGGCTTGCCTGCTGTGCCAGGGCCGAGAACGAGGTGCAGATCGCGAGCATGAAACTGGTAAACAATGCGGCCATTCGGGCGATTAAGCGTGATGTTCTCCCCGCCGATGGTCCAGTTACCTTCGAGTCCCCAGCTGTCCAGCGGCAGTGCGGAAGGCTTTTTGTAGTCTGCCGGTTTATCTCCGGTGACTTCGCCAGAGGCAAAGTTCTGCGCCCGCATATAGCCGAGGTAGGTTTCTGGAGAGATGTCATTCTGGCCGCTGGCCGCCTGCTCTACGCCGCTGGCAGAAACGATGCTGATGCCGCTGTTAACATTTTTAGCGCCTGCCTGGCGCAGCAGCTCCTGAATAACGCGTTCAGATTGCGCATAGTCGCCTTCGCCAAAGTGCTCGTAGCGAATATGGCCGCTGGCATCAATAAAGTAATGTGCTGGCCAGTACTGGTTATTGAACGCCCGCCAGATACTGTAATCGTTATCAATGGCGATGGGATAAGTGACGCCCAGTTTCTTCGCTTCTTTGGTCACGTTATTGACGTCACGCTCAAAAGCGAACTCCGGCGCGTGGACGCCAATCACCACCAGGCCCTGGTCGCGGTATTTTTCGGCCCAGGCTTTCACATACGGTAAAGAACGCAGGCAGTTAATGCAGGAGTAAGTCCAGAAATCGACGAGGACGACTTTGCCTTTCAGCGATTCAGCAGTCAGTGGTGGCGAGTTTAGCCACTGCGTCGCACCGCTCAACGAAGGCATCACGCCAGCATCGGTCAACGTTGGAATGGTGTCGTCATCTGACGTTTTCACCACGGAGGCGGGCGTGGGGGCATTGGCCGTGGTGCTGTCCGGGGAGAGGCGTTTCACCAGCGCTTGTTCGATGCCGCTGGTTGACGCTGTAGAAAGTCGGGCCAGGACGCCGGTATCTAAGCCAAAAGAAATGGCGACGACGCCCAATAACATCCCTGCGCCCAGAATTCGACGGATCCATTCCCCTACGCCCAGAGAGCGTTTCATGGCGCTGAATACTTTGCCACCGATCAAAAGCGCCAGCGCCAGCGAGGTGGCCGCACCTGCGGCATAAGACAACAGCAACAGCGTAGAGCCTACATTTGCCCCCTGCAGGGCCGCACCGGTCAACACCAGTCCCAGAATGGGACCTGCGCAAGGCGCCCAAAGCAGCCCGGTTGCAATACCTAGTAAAAATGAAGCGCCTGGACCCGCTGGCTGGCCCGGAGCCACGCGGTTAGACAGCGAGTTACCCGCGTTAACCAGAGGGTGCATGACGCGCTCAGCCAGGCGAGGGAATAGCAGCGTGATACCAAACACTGCCATCAACACTAATGCCACGCCGCGGCCATATTGGTTGGCCGCGACGACCCAGCCACCGCCGACGGCTGCCAGAGTTGCGAATAACGTGAACGTTATCGCCATGCCCGCCAGAAGCGGCAGCCCTGTGCGGACAAACGGCTGGTCGGATCGTGCAAAAACAAACGGCAGTACCGGCAGGATACAAGGGCTGGCGATGGTTAACAGGCCGCCCAGATAAGCAAGAATAATGACCAGCATCATGATGTTCCTGTATCAGAGTGAGAACGGAGAGCCGGGCGGAAAGACGGGGCTCCTCATGTATTTATGCCTGCACTTTATAAAAAGAATACTTACTAAATCCTCCTCAAGAGTTAACAATTTCGTGATAACTCTCGAGACGGTGGGAGGGCAAGAGCCTGTTCGCGCGAAACGGCCTGGGGCGGAGGGGTCAGGGTTGTGGGCGGTGGCGCAGGGCGAGAAGAAACACCGGCACGCCGATCAGCGCCGTGATGACGCCGGGAGGCAGCTCCCGCGGAGCAAATAGCGTGCGCGCCAGCGTGTCGGAAGCCAGCGTCAGCAGCGCGCCAAAGAACACGCTGGCGGGTAAAACCCACTGGTGGCGATGGCCGAACATCAGCTTTGCCAGGTGTGGAACGGTCAGACCGACAAAGCCAATCGCCCCACAAAAGGCGACCATCGTGGCGGTTAATACCGTCATGGAGAGGTAGAGCCACATTTGCAGCGCGGCTACGTTAACGCCCAGCCCCTGAGCGGCAACGTTACCCAGCGCCATGACGTTTAGCGTCGGGGACAGTGCCAGACAAAATGTGCCGATAACAAACAGCGCGCCGCTGCAAATCGCGACCTGCTGCCAGGTGGCCTGACCAAACGCGCCAAGCAGCCAGAAGGTAAAGCCACGTGAGGTGGTGGCGTCCGTTTGCCAGAAAACAATCAGCGAGGTGAAGGCGCTCAGTAACTGCCCCACGGCCACGCCCGATAGCATAAATCGCGCTGGCTGTGTCACGGCCCGGCCAGCCATTAGCACAACCAGAGCGAATGCGGTCAGCGCCCCGATAAACGCGCCGGAGGGCATGGCTATGAGCAGCGGCTGGACGCCGAGCGCAATAATGAGCACGGCGCCCAGACCGGCGCCGGAAGAGATGCCGAGCAGCCACGGGTCAGCCAGCGGGTTACGGGTTAATGTCTGTAGCACGGCGCCAGCCAGCGCCAGCCCACCGCCGCAGGCCATCGCCAGCAGCGCCCTGGGCAGTCGCAGCGACCAGACGATTTTCTGATACAGGGCCAGCACGGGATCCTCTGCGGGACGCGGATTCAGGAGCTGAATCACTTCGCTTAAGGATAATGTGACTGCCCCGTAGCGCAGGCTATAAATCAATCCCAGCAAAGTGACGATGGCACACAGCAGCAGGCGCAGCGGCTTCACGCACTTATTTCCAGCCGGCAATCAGGTAATCGTCCATAAGCTGCCACAGCGTGCCTGTTTCGCTGAAACCAGCCTGACTCAGGCTTGCCAGCTGAAAGGCCACCGTTGTCGGCGGGGGAACCGGGCGCCCCGCGAACACGGCTTCCCGGGCCGGAATCAGCCTGGCGATGTCCTCTATCTCTTTAGCGAGGGTAAACCACGCCTCCCAGCCCACGGCACCGTGAGCCCAGGCCCGCTGCTGAGTTTGGGCATCGTGGCGCTCGCTGATCGCTTTCTTGTGGAGGTCCGCGGGGTTAAAACGCTGGTGATCGGCATTCAGGAACACGCCGTTATCGGCCAGCATTCTATGAATTTCACCGTGCAGAGCATGCTGTCTGTCGGGCATTAACCAGTGTAACGCGGTGCTTGAAACAATAGCTTCCGGGCGAGCCCCGACCATTTTTTGCTGCCAGTCAGGCGTGGCCAAATCGGCCGAAAGAATACGCACCCGATCGCCGAAAGGAAGCAGCGTTTCACGGGCGATGGCCAGCATGACCGGATCAACATCCACCGCGGTAACGTGCACAGCAGGGAACCGTTGCAGGATGCGCCTCGTGAGGGAACCCGGCCCACACCCGAGTTCGAGTAGTGAAAAGGCATCGTCAAACTGCAGGGCGAGTATGTCCATCAGGGCGTCGAAGCGCGCTTCCCGGCTGGCGATATAAGCGCTTTGCTGCCGATCCCAGAGCGTGACAAGAGTGTTCCATGTGATGTCAGTCATGTTTTTCCTTGGTAGAAAGTGAGGCAATGAGCCGGTTTAGCGCGTCCAGCGAGCGGATCGAGGGATCCATGTCATAGCCGGACAGGATGATGAATTTCTTTTCCTTCACGGCGCGCAGCCCGGCGGTGAGAGGGAAATGCTCGACAAAGGCTATTTTATCTTTGGCACTATCCCCGGGGCCGCCCCGGGGCAGATCGGCGAGCACCAAAATGTCCGGATCGCGACGGGCTATCTCTTCCCAGGCAACGTTTGGCCACAGCGCAGAGAGATCGGAGAAAATATTTTGACTGCCGCTGGCCATGCTCAGCATATTCGGCGCGCCGCAGCACCCGGCCACGTAGGGTGAATCCGTGCCGGAATACCACCAGAGGAGACGCGCCGGGGGCAATGTACCCGCACGCTGGCGCAGGGCTGCCAGGTACTTTCGGTTTTGGTCTACAAGCGTCATGCCCTGTTTTTCCCGGCGTAAGATTTGCGCTAAATCCTCAATTTCCTGAAACAGCGCATCAAAGCTGATATTTCGCCCTGGGGTACTTTGCTGACCTCCGCAGGCGCCTGATGAAAGCCAGGTCGATATCCCCCACGATGTCATTTGGTCGCGGGTCGCTCCTTCAGGTGACCAGAACCAGTACCAGCTTGAGGAGTAGACCATGTCAGGATGTAGCATCAGCAGCGCCTCAGCAGAAATGAGCCCCTTCTTTGCCACGACCGGCAGTGAAAGAGCGTTGCCGTCAGCCAGGTGCTGAGGGTCGTGGGCTGGATCGTAGCCCACGATGCCGACAATCTCTTCCTGCGCTCCTAGCGCCAGAAGATTTTCCAGTGCCGGATTGCCGTAAACCACGATACGCGTCGGTACGGCAGCAAAGCGCTGTGGTTCAGCGCAATTAGGGAGGGTAATAGCCCGTAGAGCTGAGGGAAACAGAAGTCCCGCTGCCAGAAGAATTAAAGCCGCTGGTACGGTCCTCAGAACCATACCGTCACCCAACCTTCCCAGGTGCGTGACGGCGCGATCAGCGCCTGGCCGTCGTAAGTCCGCTGCCAGGTATAAAACGTGTCGGTCAGGTTGCGCACCCGCGTACCCACGGTCACTTTAGGCGTCAGCCGGTATTCTGCGGCCAGATCCAGGGTAATGTAATCGTCCATCGGTCGGGTATTGCGATTGTCATTGAAGCTGCTGCCAACATAGCGCAGGTCACTCCGCAAGCTGAGAGGAGCTATGGGGTGCCAGGTAAGTGCGAGATTGCCGGTCCAGGTCGGGACATAAGCCGGTTGATTCCCGTCCAGATTTTCAGGCGGGTTACCCGCGCTAAAACGGTCAAATCTTGCGTGAGTCCAGGCCAGATTTCCCGCCATCTCCCAGCGCTCGTTGGGCTGAATAGTCGTGGAAAACTCAATTCCCCGAGATGTCTGCTGCCCCACGGCGGTAAGCTCCCCCGGCGTGATAGCTGAAGGAGTGAAGAGGTTATTTTTACGTAGCTGGTAGAGAGCAAGCCGGGTGGCCACTTTGTTATCCCAGAACTGGCTCTTGATCCCTGTTTCCCACTGCTGTGACTGCGTCAGCGGCAGATGAGTCTGGTCGGCGCTTAAGAAAAAGATGTCGCCTCCAGCCTCTTTGCCGTTGGCATAGCTGACGTATAGCGTGGTGTTGTCGGTGATATCCCAGTTCAGGCCGAGACCTGAATTCAGGAAGCTGTAGGTCTGACTTTCACTGCGCGCCGGCGTGTAGTAGCGCCAGTCCATATCCAGCTTCGTAAAGCGCAGCTGGCTTAGCAGGCTGAGGCTGCGGGTCAACTGCAGGCTGTCTTCCAGAAAAGCCGCAGACTGGCGTTGAGTGACCCGACTCCAGGGCGTGCGGGTAATGCCGGTTTCGGCACTGAAAGGCTCGCGCGGCGGATTAAATATGGGCACATCTTGCGAGCCGGGGAAGCCGTTTTTTTGATAATCAAAGCGGCTGGTTTGCAGCTCGATTCCGGCCACCAGGCGGTTATCGAACCCCAGCAGAGGACCGTCCAGGGACAGACTCGACCTGTTAGCCAGCAGGGTATTCTTATGGCTCAGATCGCCCCAGGAGTCGCGATTCACTAAGTCCGGAGCTGCTGCGCTGTAGCGATAGCGTTCCACGTTGTGCCAGGCGCGGTAGCCGGTGTAATACCAGGTATGGTTGTTGAAGCTCAGCCCCGGAGCGAGAGTGCTGTCCAGTACGGCCTGCAAGGCCGTTGCGTGGCTGGCAATCGTGGCGTCGGTCAGATTGTTGTAGTTCAGGCCGCGCAGTGACTTCAGTGCTTTGCCCTCAATCAATGGGGTCCCGAAGTAAGGATTGTTGCTCCGGTTGTTCATCCGGTCGCCGTAGAGCGTCAGGGTGGTGTCGTCGGTCAGGCGGAAGAGCAGCGAGCCGCTGACCCTCGACTGTCGATTGCGCTCATGCTGGACCTGACTGTTACCGCCGCTGCCTGAAGCATCCAGCCGCCAGGCTATTTTGTCCTGCAACAGCGTTCCTCCCGCTCCGCCCTGCAATGCCTGGGTGCTGTAGCTGCCGAACTGATAGTTGAGCATCGCCGGTGTGTCCACGAAGCTGGGCTGACGTGACACAAGATTGACGCTGCCGGCGGTAGCGCTCAAACCGTTCAGGGTGGAACCGGGGCCGTGCAAAATATCCACCTGGCCGTAGTGTGCCGGGTTGCCCAACTGGAGCGTGCTGCCTGGCATTTCCATCCCGTCCAATAGCCAGCTTACCGGCATAAAGCCGCGCAGTGAGAAGCTATTGGAGAGCGTAGGGGAAGCGACGCCGGACATGCCGGTTGCATGGCTGACGGTTTCGGCCAGCGTGCGGTCGCCGCGGACGCGGATCTCTTTTTGTGAAAAGGTTTCCACATAGCGGGGGATTTCTTTATCCGTCAGGCCCAGGCGTGACGCCGTGCCGACTGCGGGCTGAATTTCTGCGGGCGTTCGGCTTTCTACGGTGATGTTTTCTTCACACTCAGCGGAAGGGCAGCTGGCGGCCAAAAGCGGAGAAGAAAAAAACGTCAATGCGACGCAGGCATACGGGAAGGGGCGTTTGATTTTCATTGTGTATGTATCGACTCAGAATGAACGTGCCTGTTCAGAAAGTGGCGCCGTAAGACTCTACCTTGCCATCAATTGTTACGTTATAACATATCATTTCACAATGATGTGGAAATTAAAACGCTGTATTGCGTGTGGGTTTACGGCCAGGGAAGCGGGGCAGATAATAAAAAAGCCGCGAACGTGTGTCGCGGCTCTGTCGGGCTTTATCGCGGGCGAGAATTACTCAACGCAGAGTATACGCGTGGTGTTGGTGGTGCCAATGGTGCTCATTACGTCGCCCTGGGTCACGATGACCAGGTCGCCAGAAATCAGGTAGCCTTTATCCCGCAGGAGGTTTACCGCATCGTTAGCGGCGGCGACGCCTTCGCTTGCGCTGTCAAAGTAAACCGGGGTCACGCCGCGATAGAGTGACGTGAGGTTCAGCGTACGCTCATGGCGAGAGAGCGCAAAAATAGGCAAGCCGGAGCTGATACGGGACGTCATCAGCGCGGTACGCCCGGACTCGGTCATCGAAATGATGGCGGTAACCCCTTTGAGGTGGTTAGCGGCATACATCGCGGACATCGCAATGGCTTCTTCCACGTTATCGAACTGCACGTCGAGACGGTGCTTGGAAACGTTAATGCTTGGGATTTTCTCTGCGCCCAGGCAAACCCGCGCCATTGCCGCTACGGTTTCAGCAGGATACTGGCCTGCCGCCGTTTCTGCCGACAGCATCACCGCATCGGTGCCGTCGAGTACGGCGTTTGCCACGTCCATGACTTCCGCACGGGTTGGCATTGGGTTGGTGATCATCGACTCCATCATCTGGGTGGCGGTGATCACGGCACGATTCAGCTTACGCGCACGGCGAATCAGGGTTTTCTGGATGCCAACCAGCTCCGGGTCGCCGATTTCTACGCCCAGGTCACCGCGGGCTACCATCACCACGTCAGAGGCGAGAATAATATCGTCCATTGCGGCTTCGTCGCAAACGGCTTCCGCGCGTTCTACTTTCGCCACAATTTTCGCATCGCAGCCCGCATCACGCGCCAGACGACGGGCATAGTTCAAATCTTCGCCGCAGCGTGGGAAGGAAACGGCCAGGTAATCAACGCCAATTTTTGCCGCGGTAACAATGTCGGCTTTGTCTTTGTCGGTCAGCGCTTCTGCAGACAGCCCTCCGCCCAGCTTGTTGATCCCTTTGTTGTTAGACAGCGGGCCGCCTACGGTCACTTCGGTAAACACTTTCAGGCCCTGAACTTCCAGCACTTTGAGCTGCACGCGGCCATCGTCGAGCAGCAGGATGTCGCCTGGGACAACGTCGGCCGGAAGGCCTTTATAGTCGATGCCCACTTTCTCTTTGTCGCCTTCGCCTTTGCCGAGGTTGGCATCCAGCAGGAATTTGTCGCCCAGGTTAAGGAATACTTTGCCTTCTTTGAAGGTAGATACGCGAATTTTAGGGCCTTGCAAATCGCCGAGGATCGCCACGTGGCGCCCCAGTTTTGCGGCAATTTCACGCACTTTATCTGCACGCAGCTGATGGTCTTCAGCTGAGCCGTGGGAGAAGTTCATTCGCACCACGTTAGCGCCGGCGGCAATAATTTTTTCTAAATTATTATCGCGGTCGGTTGCCGGGCCTAAGGTGGTAACGATTTTGGTTCTACGTAGCCGTCTGGACATGTATTACTCCGTTGACTGAAACAACTTGGTGTTGCGTGAACAAAAACTCGGTAGGTCAGGGTGTGCTGTAAACACCCATGACAACGTAACCGAACAGCCTAATAAGTTACAACTTTGTTATCAAAAATTAACGTTCATCGCCTGAGAGAAGACGTTCTTTATCAAAGCGCGATTCTTTGAGCGCTTCCTTGACTCGCTTCAAGTTATCCCTGAATTTTGCCCCTCGACGCAAAGTAAAGCCCGTCGCCAGGACATCAATGACGGTCAACTGCGCCAGGCGAGACACCATCGGCATATAAATGTCAGTATCTTCTGGCACATCCAGCAGCAGGGAAAGCGTCGCCTCACGGGCAAGCGGGCTGCCTTCCGATGTGATGGCGAGCACAATGGCATCGTTTTCACGGGCTAACTGCGCCAGCTCAACCAGATTTTTAGTCCGGCCGGTGTGAGAGATAAGCACCACCACGTCCTGCTCGGTACAATTCATACAGCTCATACGTTGCATAACAACGTCATCTGAGTAAATCACCGGGACATTAAAGCGGAAAAACTTGTTGGTAGCGTCGTGCGCGACGGCGGCGGATGATCCGAGTCCAAAAAAGGCAATTTTCTTTGCCTGGGTAAGCAAATCCACGGCCCGGTTCACCGCAGACATATCCAGCGACTGACGAACCCGGTCAAGGCTCGCCATAGCGGATTCAAAAATCTTGCCGGTATAGGACTCGACGCTATCATCTTCATCAACATTCCGGTTTACATACGGCGTGCCATTCGCCAGACTCTGAGCTAAATGCAGTTTAAAATCCGGGAAGCCCTTGGTTTCAAGGCGACGGCAAAAGCGGTTCACGGTGGGCTCGCTGACGTCCGCGCTGCGGGCAAGCGTCGCGATGCTGGAGTGAATGGCGTCCTGAGGCGCAGCAAGAATCACTTCTGCGACTTTGCGTTCCGATTTGCTAAGGTGTTCCAGCTGTGACTGGATTTTTTCCAGCATATTCATAAAGGCGGGCACTCATGGGTTTTAGCGATTTCAGCAACAGAAGAAATCGTGGGCCGATTTAGCAAGAATATACTCTTGCTAAAATGTGATAGGGCGAGTCGCCCAGGTAATGTTGTTGTTTTTTTTCATTACATGATCGGTGTCTAACTTTGGCAACGGTTACATCGCACAATAAAACGCCAGTAAATGACGCTTTAGTGCGGCATTGTGGGAAAAGTTAGCAATTGAGGCGGTCAAACCGGGGTTAACGGTTGTCCTCGATTCAGCAAAAGCAGTACATTGCAGCGTAATAAAATTACAAGACGTGCCTGGCTTAATGCTATCCGGGCCCCAAAGGGCCGGTAAAAGCCGGGATATCCGAAACGAGGAGACAAACATGGCGGTAACGCAAACAGCCCAGGCGTGCGACCTGGTCATTTTCGGTGCAAAAGGCGACCTGGCGCGCCGGAAACTGTTGCCATCCCTGTATCAGCTGGAAAAAGCAGGTCAAATCCATCCGGAGACCCGTATTCTGGGTGTTGGCCGCGCAGAGTGGGATAAAGAGGCATACACCAAAGTTGTCCGCGAAGCCCTCGAAACCTTCATGAAAGAGAAGATTGACGAGAGCCTGTGGGACAAACTGAGCGGTCGTCTGGATTTCTGTAACCTGGACGTCAACGACACCTCTGCTTTTACCAAGCTGGGGAAAATGCTCGACCAGCAGAATCGCGTCACCATCAACTATTTCGCTATGCCGCCAAGCACCTTTGGCGCTATCTGCAAAGGGTTAGGTAAAGCGAAGCTTAACGCCAAGCCTGCTCGCGTCGTCATGGAAAAACCGCTGGGGACTTCCCTCGAAACTTCCCAGCAGATCAACGATCAGGTGGGCGAGTTCTTTGAAGAGTGCCAGGTTTACCGCATCGACCACTATCTGGGTAAAGAAACCGTTCTTAACCTGCTGGCACTGCGTTTTGCTAACTCCCTGTTCGCTAACAACTGGGACAACCGCACTATCGATCACGTAGAAATCACCGTGGCCGAAGAAGTGGGTATTGAAGGCCGCTGGGGTTACTTCGATCAGGCCGGGCAGATGCGCGACATGATCCAAAACCACCTGCTGCAGATCCTGTGCATGATTGCCATGTCTCCACCGTCTGATTTGACTGCGGACCATATTCGCGATGAGAAAGTGAAGGTTCTGCAGTCGCTGCGCCGCATTGACCGCACCAACGTGCGTGATAAAACCGTGCGCGGTCAGTACACCGCAGGCTTCGCGCAGGGCAAAAAAGTGCCTGGTTACCTGGAAGAAGAGGGCGCGAACAAATCCAGCGCCACCGAAACCTTCGTGGCTATTCGCGTAGATATCGATAACTGGCGTTGGGCCGGCGTGCCGTTCTACCTGCGTACCGGTAAACGTCTGCCAACCAAATGTTCTGAAGTCGTGGTTTACTTCAAAAACCCTGCGCTGAATCTGTTTAAAGATTCCTGGCAGGAATTGCCGCAGAACAAGCTGACTATCCGTCTGCAGCCGGATGAAGGCGTGGATATTCAGATCCTGAACAAAGTCCCGGGCCTGGAGCACAAGCATAACCTGCAAACCACCAAACTGGATCTGAGCTACTCCGAGACCTTCAATGAATCTCACCTGGCAGATGCCTATGAACGTCTGCTGCTGGAAACCATGCGGGGCATTCAGGCGCTGTTTGTTCGTCGTGATGAAGTGGAAGAGGCGTGGAAATGGGTCGACTCCATTACCGAAGCCTGGGCTGCGGATAACGATGCGCCGAAACCTTATCAGGCCGGAACCTGGGGGCCGGTGGCTTCCGTGGCGATGATTACCCGTGACGGCCACTCCTGGAACGAGTTTGAGTAACAGGCCGTGAACATGGCCGGTAAAAAGTCACTAACAAAGGGACCTTATTTTACCGGTAACATGATCTAACACAGAAGTGGCATAGTTTTTTATGAATAATAGCCCCGCGTGGATTCACCCGCGGGGCTTTTTTATTTACACTAGCTGAAGCGTTTTTGCTCCCGGCATCAAGTCTGATGGGCTACGATGGGCAACAAAGTTACATTCATCAGCTCTGAACATGACGGTATCAATGCGGGAGAACAGCCACTTTCTGAGGAACTTCTATGCATCCAAATTTGTTACGGGTAACATCGCGTATTATCGAACGCTCCCGCCCAACGCGCGAAGCCTACCTGGCACGCATTGAGAAAGCCCGGAGCAACACGGTTCACCGCTCGGAACTTGCCTGCGGTAACCTCGCGCATGGTTTCGCTGCCTGCCAGCCGGACGATAAGGCGGCGCTGAAAAGCATGCTGCGTAACAATATTGCGATCATCACGTCCTACAACGACATGCTCTCCGCCCATCAGCCGTATGAACATTATCCTGAGCAAATCCGTAAGGCGCTGCATTCCGTGGGCGCGGTGGGGCAGGTTGCAGGCGGTGTCCCGGCGATGTGCGACGGGGTGACTCAGGGCCAGGATGGTATGGAGCTTTCGCTGCTGAGCCGGGAAGTGATTGCCATGTCTACCGCCGTTGGCCTTTCCCATAACATGTTTGACGGGGCGCTCTATCTTGGCGTGTGCGACAAAATCGTGCCGGGGCTGACGATGGCCGCGCTGTCGTTTGGGCATCTCCCAGCAGTCTTTGTGCCATCAGGCCCGATGGCCAGCGGCTTGCCGAACAAAGAAAAAGTCCGCATTCGCCAGCTTTATGCGGAAGGTAAAGTTGACCGCCTCGCGCTGCTGGAAGCGGAAGCTGCCTCTTATCACGCTCCGGGGACCTGTACTTTCTACGGCACGGCGAATACCAACCAGATGGTGGTTGAGTTTATGGGCATGCAGTTGCCGGGGTCGTCGTTTGTTCAGCCTGATGCAGAGTTGCGTCACGCGCTGACGGACGCAGCGGCGCGCCAGGTCACTCGCCTGACCGGCAACGGCAACGAATGGATGCCACTCGGGAAAATGATTGATGAGAAAGTGGTGGTGAACGGCATTGTTGCACTGCTGGCTACCGGCGGCTCGACG
The DNA here is from genome assembly GCF_050847315.1 of Enterobacter sp. TMH.L2. Lineage (NCBI taxonomy): Bacteria > Pseudomonadati > Pseudomonadota > Gammaproteobacteria > Enterobacterales > Enterobacteriaceae > Enterobacter > Enterobacter sp. TMH.L2. Next base: position 1,927,101 of record NZ_CP193791.1, read on the forward strand.
AACCATACCATGCATCTTGTTGCGATGGCTCGCGCTGCCGGGATCATTATTAACTGGGACGACTTCTCCGAGATCTCCGAAATTGTGCCGCTGCTGGCGCGCCTCTACCCGAATGGCCCTGCCGACATTAACCACTTCCAGGCGGCGGGCGGTGTGCCGGTGCTGCTGCGTGAGCTGCTGAAAGGTGGCCTGCTGCACGAAGACGTTAACACCGTGGCCGGTTTTGGCCTGCATCACTACACCATGGAGCCGTGGCTCGACAACGGTCAGCTTGCCTGGCGTGAAGGCGCGAGCCAGCCGTTGGATAGCGACGTTATTGCCACGATGGAAAAACCATTCTCCCGCCACGGCGGAACCAAAGTGCTGAGCGGGAATCTGGGCCGGGCGGTGATGAAAACCTCAGCGGTGCCGGTAGAAAATCAGGTGATTGAAGCGCCCGCGGTTATTTTTGAAAGCCAGCATGACGTATTGCCTGCTTTTGAAGCCGGCAAACTGGACCGCGATTGCGTTGTCGTCGTCCGCCATCAGGGGCCAAAAGCGAACGGCATGCCAGAATTGCATAAACTTATGCCGCCGCTTGGAGTATTATTGGACCGCTGTTTCAAAATTGCTCTGGTGACAGATGGAAGACTGTCCGGTGCCTCAGGGAAGGTGCCTTCCGCAATCCATGTTACCCCGGAAGCGTATGACGGCGGGCTGCTGGCGAAGGTGCAGGATGGCGACATTATTCGCGTCAACGGCCAAACGGGCGAGCTTACGTTGCTGGTCGATGAAGCCGTACTTGCGGCGCGCACTGCTTATCACCCGGATCTCAGCGCCGAGCGCGTAGGGACTGCTCGGGAGCTATTCGGCGCATTGCGCGAACAGCTTTCGGGCGCTGAACAAGGCGCAACCTGCATTAAATTTTAAGCCCGCGGCAGTAATGCCCGGAACAGATTAAAAGTGGCTAAGAGGCGCTCAGATGAAAAATTGGAAAACTACAGCAGAACAGATCCTGAAAACCGGTCCGGTTGTGCCGGTTATTGTTGTTAACAAGCTGGAGCATGCGGTGCCAATGGCGAAAGCGCTGGTGGCCGGTGGCGTCCGCGTGCTGGAAGTCACGCTGCGTACAGCTTGTGCTATCGATGCCATTCGTGCGATTGCGAAAGAAGTGCCTGAAGCTATTATCGGCGCAGGTACCGTGCTGAACCCACAGCAGCTTGCGGAAGTGACCGAAGCTGGCGCGCAGTTTGCCATCAGCCCGGGTCTGACCGAGCCGCTGCTGAAAGCCGCGACCGAAGGCACCATTCCGTTGATCCCAGGCATCAGCACCGTGTCAGAACTGATGCTGGGGATGGACTATGGCCTGAAAGAGTTCAAATTCTTCCCGGCTGAAGCCAACGGTGGCACTAAAGCGCTGCAGGCCATTGCAGGACCGTTCTCTCAGGTGCGTTTCTGTCCAACCGGGGGGATATCTCCGGCTAACTACCGCGATTACCTGGCGCTTAAAAGCGTGCTGTGCATCGGTGGTTCCTGGCTGGTTCCGGCCGATGCGCTGGAAGCGGGCGACTACGACCGCATCACTCAGCTTGCCCGTGAAGCGGTGGAAGGCGCCAAGCTGTAAGCCATAAAAAAGCCCGCAGTACGCGGGCCCACTGACTCAATCGCCCTCATTTGAGGGCGATTTTTTTATCCTTCAACTTTTACCTGAGCGGCTGACGTCACGGCCCTTGTCACTGCCTCATCGACGCTGTTACCGGTTGCCAGCGCCACGCCCATGCGGCGTTTACCTGCGATCTCCGGCTTACCGAACAGGCGAACCTGTAAACCGCCGCCCAGCGCTGCTCCCACGTTACTAAATTTAACGTTATCGCTTTGCAACTCAGGCAGGATCACCGCCGATGCGGCAGGGCCATACTGACGAATTTCGCCGACAGGCAGGCCGAGGAAGGCGCGAACGTGCAGCGCAAACTCAGACAGATCCTGTGAAATCAACGTCACCATGCCAGTGTCGTGCGGGCGAGGGGAGACTTCACTGAAAATCACCTCATCGCCGCAGACAAACAGCTCCACGCCGAACAGGCCATGGCCGCCCAGAGCGGTAACCACTTTTTCAGCAATCTCTTTCGATTTTGCCAGCGCGATGTCGCTCATCTGCTGTGGCTGCCAGGATTCACGGTAGTCGCCCTCTTCCTGACGGTGCCCGATAGGCGCGCAGAAATGCACGCCGTCAACGGCGCTGATGGTCAGCAGGGTGATTTCAAAATCAAAATTGACCACGCCTTCAACGATAACGCGGCCTTTACCGGCCCGCCCACCTAGCTGGGCGTATTCCCAGGCTTTTGCCAGTTGGTCGGCTGTGCGGATGAAGCTCTGGCCTTTGCCGGAGGAACTCATTACCGGTTTCACAATGCACGGCAAACCAATCTCATGCACGGCCTGCTGGAAGGCTTCTTCGCTGTCGGCGAAGCGATAGCTGGAAGTTGGCAACTGAAGTTCTTCTGCGGCCAGGCGGCGGATCCCTTCGCGGTTCATGGTGAGTTTGGTGGCGCGGGCGCACGGCACCACTCGCTGACCCTGGGCTTCAAGCTCCAGCAGGGCATCGGTGGCAATGGCTTCAATTTCAGGAACGATAAAATCGGGCATTTCGGCGGCGACAAGCGCTTTTAGCGCCGCGGCATCCAGCATGTTAATGACGTGGCTGCGGTGTGCGACGTGCATTGCCGGCGCATTTGCGTAGCGATCGACGGCGATAACTTCTACCCCGAGGCGCTGGCATTCAATGGCCACTTCTTTACCCAATTCACCGGAACCCAGCAGCATAACTCGCGTAGCTGCCGGGCGCAGAGCGGTTCCCAACGTTGACATGTGATTTAGCCTTAACAAAGAAAAAGACCGCTGCAGTATAAACGAAAACGTTTGCGTTGGCAGCGGCTTTCCGGCTTGTGTGATAAAATGAATGACGATATACTGGATAAATAAACAGGTAAAACGGAGCTGCAAAATGGCGGTCGAGATTAAATATGTTGTAGTGAGAGAGGGACAAGAAAAAATGGCCTTTGCCAGTAAAAAGGATGCTGACGCTTACGACAAAATGCTGGATCTGGCTGAAGTCCTCGGCGACTGGCTGCAGCAAAGCCCGATTGCGCTGGATGAAGGGCAGAGCGACACCCTGGCGATGTGGATGGCGGAAAACAAGGATCTGCTGGCGGGCGTATTGAAAAACGGCAAGCTGCCAGAGCCGGAATTAAGTCAGTTTGAGCCAGACGCGGAGTCCTCAGCGCTTGAACAATCGCCAGCGGCTGAAGACAACGTCAGCGAACACCCTGGACGTAAACGCACCAAAGCCGCGTAATACGGTTCTGCTGTAAGCGCCGGGTAGCCGGCGCGATTCTTTTCCCATCTTTAGCGCTGTCCGACGTTTCTTGACGTCCTGTGGCCTACTCTCGACGAGTTAAGTCAACAGAGGATCTCCGTCATGAATAACTGGTTACAGCAGCTTCAGTCGCTCCTGGGGCAATCTACTTCTCCTCAATCTTCACAGCCTGCAGCCGGTAATAGCTCTGAAGGGATCGGTAAACTTCTGGTGCCGGGGGCGCTGGGTGGATTAGCCGGGTTACTGCTGGCGAGTAAATCTTCCCGCAAACTGTTAACAAAATACGGCACCAGTGCGCTTCTGGTCGGCGGCGGCGCCGTGGCCGGAAGCGTGTTATGGAACAAATACAAGGAGCGGGTTCGCCAGAGCCAGCCCGTTTCCACAGGCTGGAGTGAGCCGCACTCGTCGGTTGATGTTCGTACCGAAAGATTAATTACCGCGCTGGTTTTTGCGGCGAAAAGCGACGGCCATATCGATGCAAAAGAGCGTCAGTTTATTGAGCAACAGCTGCGTGAAGTCGGTATCGACGGGGAAGGTAAAGCGCTCGTCGAACGGGCGATCGACAGGCCGTTAGATCCTCACCAGCTTGCACAAGGTGTAAGAAATGAGGAGGAAGCGCTGGAGCTTTATTACCTTAGCTGCACGGCTATCGATATCGATCACTTTATGGAACGTAGCTACCTGAGCGCTCTGGGCGATGCGCTAAACATACCGCCGGATGTCCGCTCCGGTATTGAGCAAGATATTCAGCAGCAAAAACAACCGCTCGCGGTGTAATCCTCCTGCAACCAGCCTGTGCCGGGTTTCTCCCGGCATTTTCTTTTAATCCTTCATGTTCCGCTTGCAAGCCTGGCTGAATTTGCCACCCTTACGGGGTGTTAAACGGAAAATGATGAAAGTGATGCCGCCAAAAGCCAAAAAAATACCTCACGCTATGACGCTGCATGGCGATACCCGCACGGATAACTATTACTGGCTGCGGGATGATGACCGCGCCGATCCCGATGTGCTGAAATACCTTGAGCAGGAAAATGATTACGGGAAAAGGATCATGGAGAGCCAGCGCGCGCTGCAGGATCAGTTGCTCAAAGAGATGATCGCTCGCATTCCTCCTCGCGATGTTTCCGCCCCGTATGTGAAAAACGGCTATCGCTACCGCCAGGTGTATGACAAAGGGAATGAGTACGCGATTTATCAGCGGCAATCTGCGGTCAGAGAAGAGTGGGGCGAGTGGGACGTTTTGCTGGATGCCAACCAGCGTGCCGCCCATAGCGAGTTCTACACCATGGGTGGATTGGCCATTACGCCGGACAATGCCGTGATGGCCCTGGCAGAGGACTATCTCTCCCGCCGTCAGTTCGGCATCCGTCTGCGCAATTTGAAAACCGGAAACTGGTATCCGGAGTTGCTGGAGAACGTCTCGACCGGTTTTGTTTGGGCAAATGACTCCGTCACGCTTTACTACGTGCGCAAGCATCCCAAAACCTTACTGCCTTATCAGGTCTGGCGGCACACGCTGGGCCACCCGGTGGCCGATGACCAACTGGTGTATGAAGAAAAAGATGACGCTTTTTACGTCAGCGTGCATAAAACAACCTCCCAGCATTTTGTTGTCATTCATCTTGCCAGCGCGACGACGAGTGAGGCTTTGTTACTGGATGCCGAACTGGCAGACGCCGAGCCGCAAGTTTTTGCCCCGCGCCGGAAAGATCATGAGTACACGGTCGATCACTACCAGCATGGGTTCTACATTCGTTCCAACAAAGACGGTAAAAATTTCGGACTCTACCGCAGCGCCGTGCGGGACGAAAAACAGTGGGAAACGCTGATTGCCGCGCGGGAACAGGTCATGCTTGAGGACTTTACGCTGTTCCGTGACTGGCTGGTGGTTGCCGAGCGCCAGCAGGGATTGACCAGCCTGCGCCAGATTAATCGCCATACGCGTGAGTCCACGGGCATCGCTTTTGACGATCCGGCCTATGTCACCTGGCTTGGCTACAATCCTGAGCCTGAGACCTCCCACCTGCGCTACGGTTACTCTTCAATGACAACGCCGGACACCCTATTCGAGCTGGATATGGACAGCGGTGAGCGACGGGTTATCAAGCAAACCCAGGTTGCCGGTTTTGACGCTAGCCATTACCGCAGCGAGCATCTGTGGGTGACGGCGCGGGATGGCGCTCTGGTACCGGTCTCACTGGTTTATCACCGGAAACACTTTCGCCGGGGCAAAAGCCCGCTGCTGGTCTATGGCTATGGATCTTACGGCAGCAGTATGGATGCTGATTTTAGCAGCAGCCGTTTGAGTCTGCTGGACAGGGGGTTTGTCTTCGCCATCGCCCATGTCCGCGGCGGCGGTGAACTGGGCCAGCAATGGTATGAAGACGGTAAATACCTGAAAAAAATGAATACCTTTAACGACTATCTGGACGTGTGCGACGAGCTGCTCAGGCAGGGATATGGCGATCCTAAACTGCTTTATGGGATGGGCGGCAGCGCGGGCGGAATGCTGATGGGTGCAGCTATCAATCTGCGTCCTGAATTATTCCATGGCGTGGTGGCTCAGGTGCCGTTTGTCGACGTTGTAACGACGATGCTGGACGAGTCGATTCCGCTTACCACCGGGGAATTTGAAGAGTGGGGTAACCCCCAGGATGAAGAATATTACCGCTATATGAAGCAATACAGCCCTTACGACCAGGTTCGTGAGCAGGCTTATCCCCATCTGTTAGTGACCACCGGACTGCACGATTCGCAGGTGCAGTATTGGGAGCCGGCTAAGTGGGTTGCCAAATTACGTGACTATAAGCGGGATGAGACCTTGCTGCTGCTTTGTACCGACATGGATTCCGGGCACGGCGGCAAGTCGGGGCGCTTCAAATCTTACGAAGGCGTGGCACTGGAGTTTGCTTTCCTGATTGCCCTGGCGCAGGGAACGCTGCCAGGGCGCGTGCATTAATCGGCCGCGCTGGCGGCCAGGTAATGTTTTAGCGTCATGCGGAGATCCGGCGTTAGTTCCTTGATGTTGTTGAGCATCCAGCGAAGATAACCCGGGTCGTCTTCGGCTATTTCGGCAATGCGTTTGCCCCGGTATTTGCCAAACATCATGGTGGTTACCAGCGCCGGGCGCCCGGTAATCGTGACCATATCTTCTGCGTTCCAGCCGGACACATCCATAATTCTCAGCAGCAGGGCGGCGGTGATATAGCAGTCAAACAGGGCGCGGTGATGATGCAGCCCGGCAGGTGTATCCACATGCAACTTTAGCGATTTATACAAGCCCATGTTGCTGTATTTGATGCCCGGCCACAGGCGACGCGCCAGCTTCACCGTGCAAATCCAGTCGCCCTGCATTTCCGGCAGCATGCGGCTGTCGAAACTGGCGTTGTGCGCCACGTAATAGGGGCTTCCGATATAGCGGGGGATGACGTCTTCAATCCAGGGTTTATCGGCCACCATCTCTTCGGTAATTTTATGGATGGCCATTGCCTGGTGGCTTATTGGTCGGTCAGGACGGACAAGATCGCTCATCGGGTTTACAATCTTGCCGTCGATGATATCGACCGACGCAACTTCCACTACGCCTCCCTGTAATCCGCAGGTTTCCGTATCAATAATGCGCAGCATCGCAGTCTCCGTAAACAGGCCTCAGGCGACTAGCGTAAAGGAATGACCTCGCCGTGCCAACCTCTCTCATCCCGGCGGCCAATCGCCAGCAATTCACCCTGGTCGGCCCTGACGACTAGCTGGCCTAAATTATCCCAACACGCGCTGCGCCCAGCGGAGCGAAGTTCTGCCCCGGACCAGGCGTAATTGGCCTGCAAAATGGTGAGTCCATATTTGTGCGCCCAGCGTTGCATATACATCTCATCTTGCTGGTAGCTTAGTTCTGTCATTGCGGCGCCGGTGGCGTAAAGATCGGCGCCGATATCAGCGGCGCTTCGGGGCCAGGCTTCATCATCGCTTTGGGCGCAAACGGCCAGGGCAATATTGCGGGAACGTTGCCCCAAAAGTGGTGCGACGGGGGTTTGAGCATTTACATCGATAGCCGTTGCGGGACGTTTGCAACAGGCGATACGCGACCCATCCGGCAGAAAACCTACCATACCGGCGGCGCTATGCGCCTCGTCACTGAGCGACATGCCGACGATCACGGTCATATGGTAGCTGTGAGCAGCCTCGCTGAGCGGGTCAAACAGCGGATCGGTAAACGCCGGAGGATGGTTGTCGGGGCGTAATCCGGATAAAGAGAGATGAGGGAAAACCAGAAGATCGATGCCTTCTTCGGCGGCACAGCGAATGAAATCGAGATGGTGGTCGATGTTGGCCTGATAACTTCCGGCAACGGCACCGTATTGCGCAGCGGCAACATTCCAGCGTGGCATAGGTTCTTCCTTAATCTTTCATCCAACGATTGCGTCCTGCAATCGTGAGGGATGAGCCAAAGCTTGTGGTCAACTGAACAAGGAAGAGAGTAGCACTAGTTTTGAATCAAAGAGAAAATTCTTAATTTTTTATTTTTGCTTCGGTTCATACGGCAAACGGGAAAGATTCACCGAGGCCAGACGATAGGCAATCAGCTTTTCACGGAACCAGGTCCGCAGATGTTCAGGTTGCTCACGTTCCACCATTTCAGCCACTACGGGCATGTTATAGCGCTCTTTAAACGCCACGCCGGCAGCGGCAAGGTCGACGTTAACTTTATCCATTTCTTCCTGGGGTAAATCGGCGAGATTGTAGCTCATCATATCCTCCTGCAATGTCAGCGCAGAAGTTACTGTTTTGCGCCCCGGATGACAAGCAACAATAGATTTTCCCGTCTCGACTTGGTATTAACGCGGGGGTATCCTTGCCGCCTCGACACATAACAAAAAGGAATAGTTAATATGGCGTTCATCTCCTCCCGCATCGCAACCGTGGCGGCATTTGTCACTGCTATGGCCGTTTCTCCAGCCGTGTTTGCACACGCGCACCTTAAGCAGCAGTCTCCGGCAGCAGATTCCGCCGTGACAGCATCGCCGCAGTCGCTGACCCTGAGCTTCTCTGAAGGGGTGGAGCCTGGCTTCAGCGGCGTGACCGTGACCGGCCCGCAGAAATCTGCCGTGAAGACCGGGAAAGTGAAGGTTGCTGAGACCGACAACAAACAGCTGATTGTGCCGGTTGAAGAAGCCCTGAAACCGGGTGATTACTCCGTGGACTGGCATGTTGTGTCGGTCGACGGGCACAAAACCAAAGGTAACTATCACTTCTCCGTGAAGTAATCGCCATGCTGTCGGCGTTTTACATCGCGCTGCGTTTTATCCATTTCACTGCCTTGATGGTGCTGCTTGGCAGCGCCATCTGCTGTTCGCTCCTTGCCCCGCAGCAGTTTAAACCCGTGCTTGTGCGTCGCCTCAGGGCGCAGTGGCGGCCTGCCGTCTGGCTGTCGCTCATTAGCGCCTGTCTGCTATTCATGGCTCAGGCCGGGCAAATGGGTGACGGCTGGCGCGATACTCTTTCGCCGGATGTCTGGCAGGCGGTGCTGACGACTCGCTTTGGTTCCGTCTGGATATGGCAGCTATTGCTGGGCCTGGCCACGCTGGCCGCTGTGCTGATCGCTCCCCGGGCAATGCCGGGGTTATTGCTGCTTTTAGCCGCGGCGCAGCTAATTATGCTAGCTGGCGTCGGGCATGCCGCAATGCACGACGGCGCGCTCGGTGTCTTTCAGCGGATGAACCATGCGATTCATCTTCTGAGCGCGGCCTGGTGGGTGGGAGGCCTGCTGCCTTTGCTGGTTTGTATGTATATGGCACATAAGCCGCGCTGGCGTACTCCGGCGATTACGGCAATGATGCGTTTTTCGCGCTACGGGCATCTTGCAGTGGCTGCGGTACTGGTGACCGGCGTGGTGAATAGCTTGCTTATCCTCGGCTGGGCGCTGCCGCTGGAAAGTGGTTATGTTCGATTGCTGGCGCTGAAGGTTGTGCTGGTGCTAGTGATGGTTATGCTGGCGCTGATCAACCGCTATATACTGGTGCCGCGTTTCGACGCTGTTCAAGCCGATGCTCAGCGGAGATTTATTCAGCTTACGTGGCTGGAAGTGATTCTATCGGTAGCGATACTGCTGCTTGTCAGCATCTATGCTACCTGGGAGCCGTTCTGACGGCGCAAATTGGTTATATGAGAGATTCATGAAAAAGAGCATTTTGACTTTACTGCTGCTGGCCTGCGCGAGTTCTGCGCTGGCTGCCCCGCAAATTATCACCGTGAGTCGGTTTGAGGTGGGTAAAGACAAATGGGCGTTCAACCGTGAAGAGGTGATGTTGAGCTGCAGAGCGGGGAATGCGTTGTTTGCCATCAACCCAAGTACGCTGATGCAGTACCCGCTGAACGCCATTGCCGAGCAGCAGATCAAGAGCGGTAAAACGAGCGGGCAGCCCATCAGCGTTATTCAGGTGGACGACCCGCAGCATCCTGGCCAGAAGATGAGTCTCGAACCCTTCATTGAGCGCGCGCAAAAGCTTTGTGGTGAATAAAAAACACGCATTTCCTGGCATAAAAAAACAGCAATAGCCTCAACGGGATATTGCTGTTTTTGCATAAATAGTCACCTTTGGTGCGCCTTTTTTCTGACCACTTTTGTTGCGGACTGGAAAACCTGCGCCGGTAATCTATTCTTAAGAGGCAAGGCGATTTAGCCTGCATTAATGCCAACTTTTAGCGCACGGCTCTCTCCCAAGAGCCATTTCCCTGGACCGAATACAGGAATCGTGTTCGGTCTTTTTTTTATTCGGGAATCCGCCAGCTTGCTTGCGCGTAAAGCGTTTTCCATAACGCTTCGACCTGGCCTGTGCGCTAAAACCATACCACACCTTGATAGCTTGCCGTCCAGCGTTTTTTGCTCAATTTGTTAATTATTTGTTGCGCAAACGAGGGGGCCGGGTCGGTGAGTCTTTCGGACTAGTGACGCATGTCACAAAAATTCGCATCACTGCCGCGACAACGCTACACTTTCGGCCTCACTGACTGCATTCCATGAGAAATGCGGCGTTCCTGACAAAAAGCCTGCATCCCACTATGACAAATCAAACCGAGCTTGCCGCTCAACATACGCGTGAGAATAGCCTGCGCGCCGTGCTTCGCTCCCCTCGACTCATCCAGCGTGAACTGCTGGCCGGAGTCGTCACCGCGCTGGCCCTGATCCCCGAAGTGATCTCCTTTTCCCTGATCGCGGGCGTGGATCCGAAGGTCAGCCTGATTGCCTCGATCGTGCTTTGTTTTGCTATGTCGATTCTGGGGGGCCGCCCGGCAATGGTCACTGCGGCGGCCGGTTCGGTAGCGCTGGTGATTGCCCCGATGGTTCATCAATATGGGGTGGGTTATATCCTGCCTGCGGTGGTACTGGCGGGCGGGATCCAGATCCTGTTCGGCCTAAGCGGGCTGGCGCGAATGATGCGCTATATCCCGCTTTCGGTAATGACCGGGTTTGTGAATGCGCTGGGTATTCTTATTTTCTTTGCTCAGGTGCCTCATGTCTGGGGGCAATCGCCGCTGGTTTGGGGCCTGTTCGTCGTGACGCTCACCGTCGTTTTAATGTTGCCGAGACTGCTTAAATCTGTGCCTTCGCCGCTGGTGGCGATTGTTCTGGTGACCGGCCTGAGTATTGCCCTGGGATGGGTAATGCCCACGGTAGGCGACAGCGGGCCGATGAAAGCCGGTTTGCCCGGGTTAACGGAACTGATAGTGCCGCTTAACGTTGAGACGCTGCGCATTATCTGGCCCTGCGCGCTGAGCATCGCTTTTGTTGGCTTGATGGAGTCCTTGCTAACGGCCAGGCTGGTGGACGATCTCACCGATACACCTTCCAGCAAGCGGCGCGAATGCTGGGGACTGGGCGTGTCGAATATCTTCGCCGGTTTTTATGGCGGCATCGCGGGCTGCGCCATGATTGGGCAAACCATTGTCAACGTTGAGCTGGGAAGAGGGCGAACGCGGCTGTCTACCGTGGCGGCTGCGCTGGTGCTATTGCTGCTGGTCACCGTGCTGAGTGAAGTGATGGCAAAAATTCCGATGGTGGTGCTGGCTGGGATCATGATGATTGTGGCGGTGAAAACGCTGAACTGGCATAGCCTCTCTCCAGTTACGCTTCGCCGAATGCCGGTGCCGGAAACGCTGGTGATGCTCACGACCGTCGCTATAACGGTTTATACCGATAACCTCGCGCTTGGCGTTTTGGGCGGCGTTATCTTCGCTATGATGTTGTTTGCTCGCCGTATTGCACATGTGGTGCGTGCTGAGCGGCAGCTGGCAGCGGACGGGAGCGAAGTGACTTATCGGGTTCGTGGGCCGCTGTTCTTTGCCAGCAGCAACGACCTGGTCGAGCATTTTCACTATGCTGACGACCCGGCACGGGTGGTGATCGATCTGACTCAGGCTCAAATTTGGGATGCCTCCACCGTTGCCGTATTAGATGCCATTGAAACGCGCTATCAGCGTTATCAGGCGCAGGTCGAAATTGTTGGCCTGGACACCCACAGCGCCGATTTCCATCAGCGCCTGAGCGGTAAACTTTAACCGTTTTGCCGGCGGCGTTCAGCTGCCGGCTCTCCCCAATCATTCCCAGCACGAAATGCCATTTTTTGAGCGGCAGGTCACAATTTTCCACTACTTTCCGCTGCCCGGCTGATGGTTTAAACGACAAGCTGGGGAAATAAACATTTCAGTAACATTTACGTTGCCAGTCAATAAGGAATAACTTATTACTATTTAACCGCTTACTCAGCGTAAGCGGCCCCGCCTCCACTATAACGATAATTAACAGGATACTTTATGACGACAAACGATGCCGTCCGTGAGGACGCTGCGCGCGGTTTTTGGCCGACGGTCAAAACCTTCCCGTCGACGGTGATTGCGCTGCTGCTTTTTACCCTGGTGATTCGCTTTAGCTATTTTATGGCCTGGCCGTTTATGACGGTGATCATGACCCGTAATTATCATCTTTCGCCCATCTCTGTAGGCGTGGCGATGACCAGCAGTGCGCTTCTGGCAGTGGTGCTGGGAATGTATGGCGGGCAGCTGTCGGATAAATTAGGCCGCCGGGGCGTGCTTTCCCTCGGCTGTGCGCTGTCGTTTGTTGGCTATGCTCTGCTTGGGCTGGCCACGGGAATGGCGTTATTTATCATTGGGCTAATGATTGTTGGCGTCTGTTTCGCGTGGGTAGAGCCGCCGACGCGAGCGCTGATGAGTGACTTACTGGGCGACCGCCGTCGTCGCGCTCTGGCTCTGCAGATTCGCTATTATTTGGTGAATGTGGCGGCGGTCACCGGGCCACTGGTCGGCATTGCTTTCGGGCTGACTTCGCAGAAAGGGACATTCGTAATCACGGCTGTGAGCTATTTGCCGCTGCTTATTTACACCTTATTGTTTATTCCTGCAGGCAAGCTGGTTGCCAAAGATAGCGAACATAAACCCGGGGTCAGATTACGCGACGTTATGCTAATCATCGCCCGGGACAAACTGTTCGTTGCGGCGCTGCTGTGCAGCACGTTATGCGCCGTGGTTTTCGTACATTATGAATCCGTGGTGCCGCTTTATTTACTGACGCTGGACGCTGAGGCGGCCGTAAAGTTAATCACGCTGATTCTGGTGTCGAACGCCTGTACGGTGCTTATTGCCCAGCTTTTTCTGGTTCGCTTTTTGGCTCAAGTTAGCCTGTCTAACCGTATTTTGCTGGGGGGCGCTATCTTTGCGCTGTCACAGCTTTTGTTCTGGTCCGTCCGTACGCCGGATGCACTGTTGTGGGTGAGCGTGACGGTTATTTTCAGCATCGGCGAGGCCATTCTGATGCCGAACCTGAATATTCTGCTGGATCAGCTGGCACCGGATGAGCACCGCGGTGCGTACCTGGGAGCATCGACCCTGACGACGTTAGGCATAGCGCTTGGGCCGCTGATTGGCGGCGTTATGCTAACCCTGACCGGTGCGGGTGTGTTTTTGGGTACCATGCTGTTTAGCCTGCTGCTGTGCGCTATCATTTACGCCTGCAAATCAGGCCTTAAACAACGACTACAAGAGTAATACTGAGCGGAGTCATGATGATTACTGAAGCCCCACGTCTTGAAACGGAACGCCTTATCCTGCGCCATTTTACGCTGGACGACTATGAGGCGCTGGTTGCCTGTTGGTCTGACCCGGAGATGGTAAAGTTTATCGGCGGCGGAAAACCGCAGGACGGTGAAATGAGCTGGGCGCGATTGATGCGCTATATCGGTCACTGGCAGGCGCTGGGCTACGGTTACTGGGCGTTGTTTGAAAAACAGAGTGGGCGATTCGTAGGGGCGTTTGGTTTCCAGGACGCTAAACGAAATCTCAGCCCGGCTTTGGCACACCCGGAGGCGGGCTGGACGCTTATTCCTGCGGTACACGGTAAAGGCTATGCGGCGGAGGCGCTCAGCGCAGTGTTAAGTTGGGCGGATGACAATTTCAGCGAGCCGGTATGCTGCATTATTGATGACGATAATCAGCGTTCTATTGGTCTGGCAGGGCGCTTCGGCTTTATTTTCCAGCACTACGTTGAATACCACGGGAAGCAAATACGCATGTTCCTTCGCCCGAACAAGCGCTAATCTTCACCTGGCCCTGCTCAGAAGTCGCTGTACTCCTGGGCAGGCCGCCAGAATCCATCGATAAACTCTTCCACCGGGTAACAGCCGCCGTGGCGCATACGCTGTTCGCTCATCGCACTCAGACATTGCCGTTCACTGATGAAGACTTCCAGCACCAGATCGTCACAGCCGCCGTCCAGATAACAAACAAATAAAACCAAAGCAAACATTAGCGCCTCTAAACCGCTTCGTTTGGTTTAAGTGTAGGGGAGCCAAAGGGAGTGGGGGAAATAATTAATCCGTCCCGTGGACGGAGAAAGTGCTGGCAAAAATCATTGATTTAAAAACTGCACTTGGGCCTGACAAAAGCCATGAATAATATTCTCTGGTCTACTCCAAACAGCTGAAAACCACTTTTTTGGCTGTTTGTGATCTATATAACCCGTCTCAGGGACGGGTTCATCTTGAATTATGCAAGGCGCATAACCCAGGCATCGCGCTGGCGATCGTAATGCTGCAGGTAAAGTACGGAATGTTCGCCGTCCAGCACGGCGGGAATAGAGGTTGCCCCATCCCATGCATCCAGCTGCATGCACAGGTCGGGATCGGACTTGCAGGGAATGCTTAACGTTCGATCCCCCTGTTGTTCACCGTGTAATTCGGCATCATCGATCTCGAAGATGCCGATCCGAACGTTGGTCTTTGTCATCTTTGGCTCCTTGTTATCCGCAGCAGGTGGTATGACCAGTGGGTCACTCCAATTTCAGCGTAGTCAAGGCAGCACAAATTGCCAACTCAAAAAGTGCTTATTTTTTTAGCCAGCCTGCGGGGCGGCGAAAAGCTTGCCGTCGCGTACTAATTCCCTTGGGTAGCTGTTCTTCAGGCGTGAGCCAACTTTACGCGCCAGGCCGAGCGGCTGCCCCTGAAAAGTGACAATCACTTCATCTCGTGACGGTGTCACTTCTGGATAGATATCCCGCCCACGGTACCACTCCTCGGCTTCGGTCTCGCTCAGCGGGAAGCAAAGCGGGTTGTCACTTTTGACCAGAGAAACCACGGCTTCATGCTGCCAGCGGAAGCCTTTGTTGTGCTGTTCGGCGAGCTTGAGGCCAATGCGAGAGAAACGCACTTTCCCGATAAGCGGTTCAATCTCACTCGGAAACAGCCAGATCTCTTTGTCGCGCTGCCATAGATTCAGCTCATCGCCCCAGATAAGGCCCGATTTTGCCGCCGCGGCGGTTAGTTCGGCTGCGGCTTTGCCTTTCATCGGCGCGAAGGGGAATTTCCCTACTTTATAGCCCGGGGCCGGCAGCGGTTCGATAGAGGCCGTTTTGCGCAAACGGGCAACGAAAAAGCCTTCGCAGTCGTAAATCTGTGGGAACACGTGCAGGAAACCTTCCGGCGTCAGCGCGCGTGCTGCTTCCGGGAAAAGCTCGTCAAGGGGGGCAATTTCTACCACGTCCGGCCAGGTATCCAGCAGCCACTGGCAGACATCCTGGTTTTCCTGGCGATTCAGCGTACAGGTCGAGTAGACCAGAGTCCCGCCGGGGCGGAGCGCATGAAAAGCACTCTCAATCAATTCGCGCTGTGTGCCGGCAATTTCGGACGTGCTTTCAGGCGACCAGTTGCGCAGTGCATCGGGATCTTTCCTCACCACGCCTTCACCGGAGCAGGGGGCATCCAGCAGAATGGCGTCGAAGGATTCCGGCAGAGCGGCACCGAATACGCGGCCATCAAAATGCGTCAGCGCTACGTTACTGATCCCACAGCGGCTGATATTGGCATGCAGGACTTTTACCCGGCTGGCGGAATATTCATTGGCAAGAATTGCGCCGGTATTATTCATGCGGGCGGCAATCTGGGTTGTTTTTGATCCTGGCGCTGCGGCGACGTCCATCACTCGCTGCGGCTGGTTGCCGTCGGCAAACAACGCGGCTACGGGCAGCATTGAACTGGCTTCCTGAATATAGAACAGGCCGCTCAAATGCTCTGCGGTGCTGCCCAGCGGCAGGGTTTCTTCATCTTCTCGTTCAATCCAGAAGCCTTCTTCGCACCACGGCACCGGCGTTAAACGCCAGTGATAGGGCGCGACGAGCGTCAGAAAGTCAGCCACGGATATCTTCAGCGTATTGACGCGCAGGCTGCGGCGCAGCGGCTGCTGACAGTATTCGATAAAACTTTCCAGCGTCTGGCCAGCGGGAAGTGCGTCACGAATCGCGTCGAGAAAAGGTTGAGGAAGATAAACGGCAGTAGATTGAGCCATGAAAAACGCCCCTGAAAAAATTAAGGGGCGCAGTTTAACACGGAATTACCCGGGCGACGTACCGCCCGGGCTTGCGGTTCAGCGCGGAAGGGCGGTGCCCCACTGACGCCACTCTTTCGGCTCGCTTTCCAGCAGCAGGAAGTGTTTCCCGACCTCTGCTTTAGGAGAAAGCGGGATCCCCGGCGGCGTCGCAAACGCAATGCCACCGCGAATAAACTGATTAAAGGTTCCGGTTTTCACCACGCCGCCAGTTAAGCCAAAGTCCAGGCTATAGCCGGAAGCCAGCCAGAAGACGGAGTTGTCCCGGACCAAATGCTGGTAACGCTTGCTTATACGCAGGCCCACCATCACGCGGTCAGAGAGATTGCCGAGCGTCATGCCGGTTACCGTACCGACTTCAATCCCGCGGAAGAGAACCGGCGTGCCTATGCTCAGCGAGCCGGCTTCAGGCACTTCAAGCACGATGTTCAGCCCGTCGGAGTAGCGAGAGTCGGTGATAGACGCTTCCTGCAGCTCGAAGTCGCGGCGGGGGTCACCTTTACCGGGTTCAACGTTGATGTAAGGCTGGAGGAGGGTATCAAGATGATCGACGCCCGCCGCAGAGATCTGCGGTGTGACAACGGAGAAGCGGGTACCGGCGCGTGCGAAGGTAGACACATACTCAGGGTAAAGTACCGCTTTCGCTTCCACTTCGTTGCGGGATTGCGTCAGGTTCAGCGACTCAAGCTGGCCGATATCAATGCCCAGATAGCGAATTGGCATCCCGGCGGAAAGTTTTCCGGCATCGAAAGTGTGCAGCGTTATCTGGCTGCCCACCGCTCTTGCCGCGGTTTCAGAGGCGTACAGCACGCGTTTCTCACCTTTCACCTGCCCGACGCTGGCACCGCTCATGTTGTCAAAGCTGATGGCCCCTTTGAGTGCACGAGAGAGCGGGGAGGCCTGCACCGTTAGCCCGCTGCCGTTGAGCTGAACTTTCGCGCCACCTTCAGCCCAAAACACGGTGTTTGGCGTCAGCAGCTTGCGGTATTCCGGCTTGATGTGAACATCAATATCAAAGTTCTCGGCGCGAGGGCGG
Organism: Enterobacter sp. TMH.L2; assembly: GCF_050847315.1. Taxonomy (NCBI): domain Bacteria; kingdom Pseudomonadati; phylum Pseudomonadota; class Gammaproteobacteria; order Enterobacterales; family Enterobacteriaceae; genus Enterobacter; species Enterobacter sp. TMH.L2. The sequence goes on from NZ_CP193791.1 coordinate 1,944,377, forward strand.
ATGGTGATGATTTCGCCCACCTGGAATTTGCGGTACAGCACCACGGAGCCGGTCTGGATATCTGGCAGGCTGGAGGCCGTCAGCGTCAGCGTGGTGGTCGGGATGTCGCTCAGGCTGTTTTCAATCGCTTTTTCCAGGTTGGCATAAAGCGGATAACTGCTTTTCATCTCGCCTTTGCTGCCCGGCAGCACGCGTATGCCGCCGTTGACCCATTCGTTGGCACTGGCGCCCAGGAATTCCACTCCGTCCATGCCGAGCTTCACATCAATGCGGCTGTTGACCACGAATTTGCTGTCGCCCTGCAGCAGATGGCGATATTGCGGTTCAATGGCGACGGAGAACGTGACGCCTTTCGCTGACAGTGCCCGCGCCACCACCTGGCCGATTTGTATCCCGTGCAGGATAATCGGTTGTCCGGCATCAATGCCGTAGCTTTCAGGGGCCGTCAGCGAAAGCGTCAATACATTCGGCTGCTGGAGCGGCGTTTGATCGCTGGAGACCACGGTGAAGCGATCCTGCGGCTCGCCGTCACCCGGCACAAGTTCAAAGGTGCTGCCCGTGAGCAACGTGCTGATGCTTGGATTATCCAGCGAGATTTTTGGGCTACGGAGTTCGATGCGCGTGCCGCTACGCATCAGGCTAACCACGCCGGGGTCAACGGTCATTTCCCCCGTGACGGCACCGCCTGGATTGAGGTTTAACTTAGTCAGCGAACCCACCTCCAGCCCCTGATACATTAACTTAGTCGAGCCTGCTTTAAGGCTATCCCCGCTCGGGAGATCGAGGTTAATGATGACGCCGCGCTGGCTGTGCGCCAGGTCTTCGTAAAGGCCGAATTCATCATCCGCTTTGGCCGGTTCTGAATCGTCAGGGGAATCGAAAGCAATGGCCCCATTGACCAGCGCCGCCAGGCTTTCAAGCTGAACTTTGGCCCCACTCAGGCCAACATCGGCCTTTACGCCGGACACATTCCAGAAACGGCTGCCTTTTTTCACCAGGCTGGTAAAGCGGCGATCGATAAGCACGTCGACGGTGACGCCCTGCTTGTTCTTATTGATGGCATAGTCATACACGCGGCCAACCGGAATTTTGCGGAAATAGACCAGCGACCCGCTGTTAAGGGAGCCTAAATCCGGGGCGTGGAGGTGAATCATCAGCTCGCCGTTATCCAGGCGATATTTGGGTTGGGTATCGAGGGCGGTAAAATGGTCACGCGGCTCGCCTTTACCCGGCATCATGCCGATGTAGTTCCCGCCTACCAGGGCATCAAGCCCGGATACTCCAGCGAGGGAAGCCTTCGGCGTTACCAGCCAGAATTGTGTGTCTTCCCGCAGGGCATCCTTCATATCGCTTTTGATGCTGACTTTGACTTCTATTTTACGCAGGTCATCGCTCAGGCTGATGTTTTGCACGGTACCCACTTCAACGCCCTGGTAGCGCACGGGCGTGCGGCCAGCGACTATCCCGTCGGCGGAGATGAAGTCGATGGTTACGGTGTTGCCGCGTTCCTGGTAAGTCGTCCAGATCAGCCAGCCGGCAATCAGTAACGCAATAACAGGTAATAACCAGAAAGGGGAAATCCGGCGTTTCGTTTTAATTCTCGCTTCAGTCGGTGAAGCGGGCGTTTCCTGACTCATGTGCGTCCCAAAGTAGTCGGCTATCCAGCCATTCGACGGCAAGAATAGTTAATATAACCGCCGCGCCAAAGAAGACTGCGGCGGGACCCATCGTAAAAGCTAACAGCTGGTCACGGTTAACCAGTGACATCATCAACGCGATGACAAACAGATCGAGCATAGACCAGCGGCCAATCCAGGTGACAAAGCGCAGCAATAAAATGCGGGTTCGTAATCCCTGCTGGCATTTGAAATGAATACTGATAAGTAGCGTAATTAATACAATAACTTTAGTAAACGGCACCAGGATACTGGCAATAAACACCACGGCAGCGACGGCGATATTGCTATGCGCCAGGGAAATGATGCCCGAAAGAATGGTGTCTTCCTGGCGTGCCCCGTTCACGTAAATAATAGAAATCGGCAGCAGGTTAGCCGGAAGCAGGAAGATCAGGGAGGCAACCAGTGCTGCCCAGGATTTTTGTAAGCTTTGCTTTCGGCGATGGTACAGCGGGATGTGGCAGCGAGGGCAGCGGCCTCGTTCGTCAGGAACGCCGGTAAAATGGCAGCCGAGGCAAACCCGCAGTTGCGCATTAAAGGCACGAGCCGGGCGCTGGGGGTAAAAACGCTCCCATAGCTGCTCAATGTTCAGGTGGATCATGGTCAACAGGCTCAAGACCACCAGCGCAATAAAAGCGATCAGCCCTGGGCCTGGCTGGATAAACGCATACTCGCGAACCTTAATGCACGCCACGCCAATGCCCACCAGATAGATATCCAGCATCACCCACTCTTTAAGCTTATCCAGCATCAGCAGTACCGGGCGAAGGTTCATGCCGAGAATGTTGCCAAAGCAGAGATAGGCAATAGCCGCGACCAGCGTGGCCGGTGCGCCGACCACGCAAAAGAGCACGACGGCGGCGGTAAGCACGTCTCCCTGGCTTGCCATCTGCCAAATGCCCTGCATAACGTTGGCATCAATACTCGAACCCAGGAGATAGATACGCAGCAGCGGATCGGAAAAGGCGACGGGCATCAGCACCAGCATCGCCACGGCCATCGCCCCCAGGCGCGTCAATGACCAGTCACGGCCATGATGTACTCTTGCATCACAACAGGGGCAGTAGGCACTTTGTGTTGATTTAACCTGGGGCAGAGAGAAAAGGGTATCGCATTGGGGACAACGCTGATAACGTGCCTGAGGCAATGCCTGACTGATGGCGTGTATTTTCATTGTGCGTCGTAAGCCGGGAGCGTTGTTATCTGAATGATGCATTTAGCCTATCGTAATTCATAAAATGATACACCTTGTGGCACCGTGCATTTAATGCTTATTTTAATATGCTACAAAGTAAAGTAAGACAACATAACGGTTATTTAATGAACAAAGAACAATTTTACGCGGATCTGAATCGCGATTTTAGTGCGTTAATGGCAGGTGAAACCAGCTTTCTTGCAACACTGGCGAATACCAGTGCGTTGCTCTTTGAGCGCCTTGAAGGCGTCAACTGGGCAGGATTCTACCTTCTCGAAGCCCAAACGCTAGTTCTGGGGCCCTTCCAGGGCAAAATTGCCTGCGTAAGAATCCCTGTCGGCAAGGGCGTATGCGGCACAGCCGTCGCAGCAGGCACGATTCAGCGTGTGGAGGATGTGCATGCATTCGACGGGCACATTGCCTGCGATGCTGCCAGCAATTCGGAAATTGTGCTGCCCCTGACGGTTGACGGCCAGACGATTGGTGTCCTGGATATCGACAGCACCGAGTATGGCCGTTTTTCGGAAGAAGACGAAATGGGTTTAAAAACCTTGATTTCGCGGCTTTCAGACGTGCTGAGCGGCACTGATTTTAAAAAATTCTTCCCTCGATAGCATGATAAGCAACGGATAACGTGGCATTTAGCGATGGCGTCATTATAATGTCGCCTGTTCATGCCTGCGACTTATTGGCAATTCCGTTGTAATCAGGAAATTTCATGGAAAATCAACCTAAGTTGAATAGCAGTAAAGAAGTTATCGCATTTTTGGCCGAGCGTTTCCCTCAATGTTTTAGCGCTGAAGGTGAAGCTCGTCCGTTGAAGATTGGTATCTTCCAGGATTTAGTCTCTCGTGTTGAAGGCGAAATGAGCCTCAGCAAAACACAGCTTCGTTCAGCGTTACGTCTCTATACGTCAAGCTGGCGCTACCTGTACGGCATCAAAGCTGGCGCGACTCGCGTCGATCTTGATGGCAACCCTTGCGGTGAGCTGGACGAACAGCATGTTGAACATGCACGTCAGCAGCTGGATGAAGCGAAAGCCCGCGTTCAGGCCCAGCGCGCTGAGCAACAGGCGAAGAAACGTGAAGCCGCGGCAGCCGCAGGCGTAACGGAAGACGCTCCACGTCGCGAACGCAAACCTCGTCCGGCGGCAGCACCGCGTCGTAAAGAAGGGGCGGAGCGTAAACCTCGCGCAGAAAAACCGGCACCAAAGGCACCTCGTGAAGAGCGTCGTACGCCGGTGACCGATATTTCTGCTCTGCAGGTTGGACAGGCCATTAAAGTCAAAGCCGGTAACAACGCAATGGATGCTACCGTACTGGAAATTACCAAAGATGGCGTCCGTGTACAGCTGACTTCTGGTATGGCAATGATCGTACGCGCAGAACACTTGCAGTTCTGAAACGGAGGCCTGACTCAGGCATGAACAAACTCTTTAAGCTTACGGCTATCGCCAGCCTGCTGTTCGTGGCAGGCAGTGCCCTGGCCCTGGACAACATTACCCGTGCTGACCAAATTCCTCAGTTAAAGGAAGAAGCTCAGCACGCTACGGTGAGTGAGCGTGTGACCTCGCGTTTTACGCGCTCGCATTACCGCCAGTTCGATCTGGATGCCAATTTCTCGGCAAAAATCTTTGACCGCTACCTGAACTTGCTGGATTACAGCCATAACGTGCTGTTAGCCAGCGACGTCGCCCAGTTCGCCGCGAAGAAAGGGCAGATCGGCGACGAGCTGCGCAGCGGTAAGCTCGATGTTTTTTACGACCTCTACAATCTGGGTCAGAAGCGCCGTTTTGAACGCTACCAGTACGCCCTGAAGGTGCTGGCGAAGCCGATGGATTTCACCGGTAACGACACCATCAATCTGGATCGCAGCAAGGCGCCGTGGCCAACGAGCGTCGATGAGCTGGATAAGCTCTGGGATGCGAAAGTTAAATACGACGAGCTGAGCCTGAAGCTGACCGGTAAAACCGAGCAGGAAATTCGTGAAACCCTGACCAAGCGCTATCAGTTTGCGATCCGCCGCCTGGCGCAAAGTAACAGCGAAGATGTGTTCTCGCTGGCGATGACCGCGTTTGCTCATGAGATTGACCCGCATACGAACTATCTCTCTCCGCGCAGCACCGAACAGTTCAACACCGAAATGAGCCTGTCTTTAGAAGGTATCGGGGCGGTGCTGCAAATGGACGATGATTATACGCTGATCAACTCCATGGTTGCCGGTGGTCCGGCGGCGAAGAGCAAGGCCATCACCGTCGGCGATCGTATTGTTGGCGTAGGCCAAACGGGTAAACCGATGGTTGACGTGATCGGCTGGCGTCTGGACGACGTTGTGGCGCTGATTAAAGGGCCAAAAGGCAGCAAAGTTCGCCTTGAAATCCTGCCAGCGGGCAAAGGCACCAAGACGCGTACCGTGACGCTGACCCGCGAACGTATTCGCCTCGAAGATCGCGCGGTTAAGATGTCTGTGAAGACAGTCGGCAAAGACAAAGTCGGCGTGCTGGATATTCCTGGCTTCTACGTTGGCCTCACTGATGATGTGAAGGTTCAGCTGCAGAAGCTGGAAAAACAGAACGTGAAGAGCGTAATTATCGATCTGCGTTCTAACGGCGGCGGGGCGCTGACTGAAGCGGTGTCCCTGTCCGGTCTGTTTATCCCAAGTGGCCCGGTCGTTCAGGTCCGCGACAACAACGGTAAAGTCCGTGAAGATAGCGATACCGACGGCGTGGTCTACTACAAAGGGCCGCTGGTGGTGCTGGTTGACCGCTTCAGCGCCTCGGCATCTGAAATCTTTGCGGCGGCGATGCAGGATTATGGCCGCGCGCTGATTGTCGGCGAGCCGACCTTCGGGAAAGGCACCGTGCAGCAGTACCGTTCGCTGAATCGCATTTACGATCAGATGCTGCGTCCGGAATGGCCTGCGCTGGGCTCGGTTCAGTACACCATTCAGAAGTTCTACCGCATCAACGGCGGCAGCACTCAGCGGAAAGGTGTGACGCCGGACATCATGATGCCAACCGGGACCGAGCAAACTGAGACCGGCGAGAAGTTCGAAGACAACGCGTTGCCGTGGGACAGCATCAACGCAGCGACCTATGTGAAAACCGGTGACCTTACGCCGTTTGAACCTGAGTTGCTGAAGCTGCATCAGGATCGCATCGCCAAAGACCCTGAATTCCAGTACATCATGAAGGACATTGCTCGCTTCAATGCCCTGAAGGAAAAACGTAACGCTGTTTCTCTGAATTATGCGGTACGTGAAAAAGAGAATCAGGAAGACGACGCGACGCGTCTGGCCAGAATCAACGATCGCTTTAAGCGGGAAGGGAAAGCGCCGCTTAAGAAACTCGACGATTTGCCGAAGGACTACCAGGAGCCCGATCCGTATCTCGACGAGACGGTACATATTGCCATCGATCTTGCCGGTATGGAGCAAGACAGGCCGGCTGAACTACCGGCGGCGAAATAACCTCCCTGATGGGCACCCAAGCGGTGCCCATTTTTTTGCCTGTCTTCGTGATGTAAGATAAATGCATACAAAATGTAAAGTTATGTATTATTAACCACTTGGGCGGGGCGGATGCTTGAAAATAGGCGGCGCGCCCCTACGATGTGTGGGAGCGCAAAGAGCGTGTTTTTAACCGAGGTAAAAAGAAAATTATGATGCGTATCGGGCTTTTCCTGTTGACCAACCTTGCGGTAATGGTCGTTTTCGGGCTGGTGCTAAGCCTGACGGGGATCCAGTCGAGCAGCGTTCAGGGTCTGATGATCATGGCGGTGCTGTTTGGCTTTGGCGGCTCTTTTATTTCCCTGCTGATGTCAAAATGGATGGCATTGCGTTCAGTAGGCGGTGAGGTGATTGAGCAACCTCGTAATGAAACTGAGCACTGGTTGATGGAAACCGTGCGTCGGCAGTCACAGCAGGCGGGTATCGCCATGCCGCAGGTTGCGATTTACCATGCGCCAGACATCAATGCTTTCGCCACCGGAGCGCGCCGTGACGCCTCTCTGGTTGCGGTCAGCACAGGTCTGCTGCAAAACATGAGTCGTGACGAAGCGGAAGCGGTTATCGCGCATGAAATCAGCCACATCGCCAATGGCGATATGGTCACCATGACGCTAATTCAGGGTGTAGTGAACACCTTCGTTATCTTTATCTCCCGTATCATCGCCCAGGTCGCTTCCGGCTTCCTGTCCGGGAACCGTGATGACAACGAAAGCAGCAACGGCAACCCGCTGATTTACTTTGCGGTGGCGACGGTGCTTGAACTGGTGTTTGGCATTCTGGCAAGCATCATCACCATGTGGTTCTCACGCCATCGTGAATTCCATGCCGACGCGGGTTCCGCGAAGCTTGTGGGCCGCGAGAAGATGATTGCTGCCCTGCAGCGCCTGAAAACCAGCTACGAGCCGCAGGAAGCCAGCAGCATGATGGCGTTTTGCATCAACGGTAAGGCTAAGTCAATGAGCGAACTGTTCATGACGCACCCACCGCTGGACAAACGTATCGAAGCGCTGCGCAGCGGTGAATACCTGAAGTAACCGGAAGGTTGAAGTGAAAAAGCGTGCCCACGTGGCACGCTTTTTTTATGCCTGAGCCCGAGGCTGGGACATTCGCAGCCCGCTGACGACGGCGGCAATGGTGGCAAATATGCCTGCAAGAATCAGCGAGGCATGCGTCCCACTGTTACCAAACAAGTTAAACATTAGCGCGACCAGTGCAGCCCCACAGCTTTGCCCGAGCAGGCGAGCTGTCCCCAGCATTCCGCTTGCCCCTCCGCTGCGATGGCGGGGCGCCGAGGAGATAATGGTGTGGTTATTCGGGGACTGGAAGAGGCCGAATCCTGCCCCACACAGCACCATACGCCAGATAATATTCAGGTCGGACGGATCGTGCGGGAGCATGGCCAAAGCAAACAGGCCGCAGGCCATCACTAAAAGCCCTACGGCGCCCATCAGGCCGGCATGAACACGTTCGATAAGATAACCGGCCAGCGGGGCCATCACCATCGTTGCCAGCGGCCACGGCGTTAACAGCAGACCGGTTTCAACCTCACTGCGGCCCAGGACGGTTTGCAAGAAAAAGGGCAGTGAAACCAGCGCCAGCATTTGAGCGCCGAACGAACATATTGATGTGCCAATAGACAGCGAAAAAATCGGGATTCGCAGCAGGTCTACCGGCAGCAGAGGGAACGGTAAGCTAAGCTGGCGACGGATGAAGAAATAGCCAATCACGACAAGCGCAACCAGCTCACCGATAATGACTGACCCCGGCTGGCCCTGTGAAAAACCACCGATCGCTGAAATCAGCAGACCGAAGGTGAGGGCATTCATCACCGCACTCGGGATATCAAAACGCTGCTCCTGGGATTTTTGCTGATTTGGAGGTAAATAGCGCAGCGCCAGAATCAGCGAAACGATGCCAATCGGCACATTGATTAAAAACAGCCACTGCCAGGAGGCCACCGAAAGAATCGCGGCGGCAACGGTGGGACCTGCCGCGGAGGAGACGGCAACGATAAATGAATTGACCCCCATCCCACGACCAAGAAAACGTTGAGGATAAATGAGGCGTATCAAGGCGGTATTTACGCTCATCAGCGCCGCACCGCCAAAGCCTTGCAGTACGCGGGCAAAGGTGAGCATCGGCAATGAAGTTGAGACGGCACAAAACAGTGAGGTCAGGCAGAACAGGACCAGACCGCATTGATAGATACGGCGGTAGCCAAAAATATCGCCGAGAAAAGAAAGCGACAGCAGCGAGACAATAATCGCTATTTGATAAGCGTTAACCACCCAAATAGATTCCGCCGGGCTGGCATTCAAATCGTGGGCAATGGTAGGCAGGGCAACGTTAGCAATAGCGCCGTCCAGCACGGCCATCATAATGCCGAGCGCGATGGTGAAAATGGCGCCATAACGCTGGGGCGTAGGCAAGCCGTCGGGCACTGATTTATCCATACTTTGAAAAGGCTGTCTGAAGTCGTTAGGAGGGTAATGATTTTATCATTAATTAATCTCGCTGATGCCGCAGATTTGTAACGAATCAGCAGGCTTTGATTGCGACACTCACGGGGCATCAATATACTAAAAAGCAGTTCTGATTTTTATAAAACAATAACCCCCGAGGTGATGTATGGCACTCTCAGACTCCGACAAACAGCCCGATGCAGTCTCTTCCGTGCTGAAAGTTTTCGGCATCCTGCAGGCGCTTGGGGAAGAAAAAGAGATTGGGATAACCGAACTTTCTCAGCGCGTGATGATGTCCAAGAGTACCGTGTATCGCTTTTTGCAGACCATGAAGTCCCTGGGCTATGTCTCTCAGGAAGGCGAGTTAGAGAAATATGCGCTGACGCTGAAGCTTTTTGAGCTTGGCAGCCGCGCCCTGCAGAACGTTGATCTTGTCCGCAGTGCAGACATACAGATGCGAGAGCTCTCCCGCCGAACCAAAGAGGCGATTCACCTCGGGGCGCTGGACGACAGCAGTATTGTCTATATCCATAAAATTGACTCGCTCTATAATTTACGCATGTATTCCCGCGTAGGGCGTCGGAATCCTTTGTACAGTACTGCAATAGGGAAGGTTTTGCTGGCCTGGCGACCGCGCGAGGAGATTCTGGATATTCTCTCTGACGTAGAATATGTCCGCAGCACGGAACGCACTATTGTCAGTACTGAAGCACTTCTCCCGGTGCTTGATCTGGTGCGTGAGCAGGGGTACGGCGAAGATAACGAAGAACAGGAACAAGGCATTCGCTGCGTGGCGGTGCCGGTGTTTGATCGTTTTGGTACTGTCATTGCGGGAATGAGTATTTCATTTCCAACGCTTCGCTATTCGGATGAGGGACTGTCTGAATACGTTAATCTTCTTCATCAGGCTGCGCGTGCGCTGTCAGAGCAAATGGGCTATCACCACTCTCCTTTCTGATTTTGTTAAAGTGGGCCGCGCAGAACACGCGGCCCTTTAGATCTAACCATTATCAATCGGCGTGTCGGCCTTACGCAGCAGTGGGCAGTTGGTCAGGCCAATAATTCCACTGTCGGTATGAATAAACTGTGCTGTCACGGTATTACGTGCCGTCAGGTACTTGCATTGCAATCCCAGTCCGGCCGCATTTTCTTTGCTGCCAATCAAAACGCCATAGCCTGAAAGCAACAGGCCAATCCAGATGATGGCAATAACAATGATGGTACGAATAATCGCTCGCATACTGACCTCAAACATCAATCCAATCCTGCATCAACCTTACTCTGAATAATTGACGTCACAATCTGATGATTCTGAAATGAAAAAGCAGGAAACGTTACTTATGGTTTAGTTGGTTAGTGTTAAATTAGCGAAATTCTATGGTCAAGAGGTGGCGATGTAGTGAGAAAGTACAGATGGGTGATCGTTCTGGTGATTGTTGTTACCTGCCTGCTGCTATGGACTCAAATGATAAATGTGATGTGCGACCAGGATGTGCAATTTTTCAGCGGCATTTGTACCATTAATAAATTTATCCCCTGGTAGTGATTTGTCTCTCTCTGCCTCAGGTGTAGAATGCGTTTTTTTTGAGGTGGTAAGATGAACGAACTGGGTGTTAGTGCTTTAAGTATCATGCCGCTGGCAATCTCGCTGGTGACGTTGATTGTCGGTCTTGTTCTGTGGTTTTTTGTCAATCGTTCCAGCAGCCGTGCAAACGAGCAGATTGCGCTGCTTGAAGAGCTGGTTGATTTACAGAAACGTCAAAATGCCCTGCTGCGTCGCCTGTGCGAAGCCAACGAACCCGAGCCGGAACACAAACCGACTGCGAAGGCTGAAGAAGAAAATGACGACGACTTTGTTCGTCTGGTAGCGGAACGCTAATCAGGCTGGAGGTGGGATGAGCTGGAAAAACCCCTGGTACAATCCGCAGTTATCCCACCATCTACCTGATGGGTTTTGTAACGCTGAGCCTGCAGTCCGGCAACCTGGCGACGTCCAAAGGTGGCGGCAGGAGCGCAAAGCGCAGAAGCTGCCGCATCCTCCCGGTGAAGGTTATTCCGCGTTTATTGAACGCTGGTGGCAACAGGCCGATCTGAGCGGTAGCGATGACCGCATATGGTGGCTGGGTCATGCCAGCCTGTTATTGCGGCTTAATGGCCATTTTCTGCTGACCGATCCGGTATTTTCCCGTCGAGCTTCCCCGGTTTCTTTTGCCGGTCCTGTCCGGCGAACCGAAGTCCCGCTCGACCTTAACCAGTTGCCTCGACTTGATGCGGTACTCATCTCCCATAACCACTACGACCATCTGGACAAAAAAACTGTCCGTCGCTTGATCAAGCGTTTTCCCGACGTGCATTTTTTTGTGCCCCTGGGCTTGAAAGCATGGTTCAGCCAGCGCGGCATTGAGCAGGTAACAGAGCTGGACTGGTGGCAAAGCTTTAACTGGTGCGGCATGGTTTTCACCGCCGTGCCTGCCCGGCACTGGAGTATGCGAACGTTTTGGGATCGAAACCGTTCGCTCTGGTGCGGCTGGGTTGTGGAGCAGGGGAATTTGCGCTTCTGGTTCAGCGGTGATTCGGGTTATACCCCGTCTCTGGCGGAGATCGCAAAACGGCTGGGTCCATTTGACATGGCTGCATTGCCGATCGGGGCCTATGAGCCTCGCTGGTTTATGGGCGATCATCATATGGATCCGCAACAGGCGGTGACTTTATGGCAAGCAATCGGCAAGCCTGAGACAATTCCTATCCACTGGGGCGTATTTGAACTGGCCGATGAGTCTCTCGATAAACCACCGCAGGAATTGCTGGCGGCCCTGCGTGAGAAAGGGGAAAGCGATGATCTGTTTTCACCGCTGCGTATTGGTCAAAGTTTGCCCCTAACAAAAAATAAGAATAAGAATTAATTATTATTGCCCGTGCAGAGAGCTTTATTTCTATTTGGCTAAATTAACGCCTGATAATCATGCTTTAAATTTCATCGAAACGTTTTTATTGCCTTATCCTGGGGCAAAGTGTCATTAAACTTTCATTATTTTGGTGCAGAATACATGGTCTGTTGTACAGGCTTTATTCGGTGGACATAAAAAATACAGGGATGAAATCCGGGTATTGAACGCGATGACTGGCTTTAGGTTGATTTGTGCATAGGTATGCATAAAAAATCATAAAGATATATCCTTCAAAAAGGATTTTATTGTTCATGTGTCTGGACGAAAAGTGCACTTTACGCTAAGGTTCAGAAGTTGTCGGAATGTTGTTAAAACACAATCTGTTGCGACAATCTTGTGTAGTGAAAATATATATCAAAAAGCGCGGATTACTTTCCCAAAGTAATCGTGTAATTTTCTGAATCTGTGCGGCAGATCGACACATGCTTAAAAATGGCTTGCCATTGTTTACGTTGTGTGTGATAACACGTTGGGTTAAACGAGGTACAGTTCTGTTTATGTGTGGCATTTTCAGTAAAGAAGACCTGAGTAAACACGTTGTCGTTGAATACCGCTTCTCTGCCGAGCCTTATATTAGTGCCTCATGCAGTAATGTCTCTGTTTTATCTAAGTTATGCCTGCGGGCGAAGAATACAATCTAAGGAATTTGCAAAATGGCAAAGATTAAAGGTCAAGTTAAGTGGTTCAACGAGTCTAAAGGTTTTGGTTTCATTACTCCAGCAGACGGCAGCAAAGATGTATTCGTACACTTCTCTGCAATCCAGGGTAACGGCTTCAAAACTCTGGCTGAAGGCCAGAACGTTGAATTCGAAATCCAGGACGGCCAGAAAGGCCCTGCTGCAGTTAACGTGACTGCCATCTAATTCTTCTGGATTAGAGCTCAGGCGCGAATAACGCCGAATTGAGATAAAAGCCCCGTTTCGACGGGGCTTTTTCATTTCTGTCGCTAATCTACTGTTTTTCAAGCTATTAACAAATTGAATCATTTGTTGCCTCTTGTTGCAAAGCTGCGAAGGTTTTAGCACTGTTCTCCCGGCAAAATGTCTGGGATCTGGTTAAATCTTTCAATCGCTTAGGCTCCTCAAGGAATAGTTGTGAAGAAGGGTGTCCCCGTATTAACCGGTAATTTTATCCAGTGGCGTTTTGGGCTTCTGTGTGTGGCCATCACCGGGAGTTTGGTGTTCCTGCTCGGACGTATTGCTTGGCTGCAAATTATCTCCCCGGATAACCTGGTTAAACAGGAGGATATGCGTTCCCTGCGCGAGGAGCCGATTGAGGTGCCCCGTGGGATGATCGAAGATCGCAACGGAAAACCGCTGGCGGTCAGTGTGCCGGTCGAGGCTGTGTGGGCCGATCCGAAAACGGTTATGGAGAAGGGCGGCGTACTGGTTAACAGCCGCTGGCAGGCGCTGGCCTCGGCGCTGCACGTCCCTTTGAGCGAGATTGCCGCGCGTATTCACAGCAACGAGCGCGGCCGTTTTATCTACCTTGCGCGCCAGCTGGATCCCCAGCAGGCACAATACATCGACAAACTAAATATCCCTGGTATTGCGCTGCGCGATGAATCTCGCCGCTTTTATCCCGCAGGCCGGGTTGGGGCAAACCTGATCGGCTTCACCAACATTGACGATCAGGGCATTGAAGGGATCGAGAAAAGCTTTAACCAGCAGCTGACCGGTAAAGAAGGTGAGCGTCTGGTGCGTAAAGACCGTTACGGCCATGTTGTAGAGAATATTACTGAGAACCCTGCCAGCCCCGCGCATAATATCCAGCTCAGCATCGATGAACGGCTGCAAACTGTGACGGAAGATGCACTCAGCAACGCTGTGTCCTGGAACAAAGCAGAGTCAGGCGCTGCGGTGGTTATTGATGTACAGACCGGTGAAGTTCTGGCGATGGCTAATTACCCGACTTTCAATCCGAACAACCGCGATGATGCAAAGCTCGATGATTTCCGTAACCGTGCGATAAGCGACACCTTCGAACCCGGTTCGACCGTAAAACCGATGGTGGTAATGACCGCGCTGCAGCAGGGAATTGTCCGGCCTGACAGCGTTATTGATACTCATCCATTTACACTGGACGGGCACCACATTCGTGACGTGGGGTATTACCCGCAGCTCACCCTGACAGGCGTGCTACAAAAATCGAGCGATACCGGCGTGTCCCGTCTTTCACTGGCGATGCCGATTCAGAATATTTGGGACACTTATCATAAATTTGGCTTTGGCGTCCCCACCGCAATCGGCCTGACGGGGGAAAGCCGCGGCCTGTTGCCGGTGCGCCAGCGCTGGGGAGAACTGGATCGCGCCACTTTCGCATTTGGCTATGGCCTGATGGTGACCCCGCTGCAGCTGGCTCACGTTTACGCCACGATCGGCAGCTTTGGCATTTCCCGTCCGCTGTCCATCACCCGAGTAGACCCGCCGGTGGAAGGGAAAAGGGTTATGCCTGAAGAAATCGTGCATGAAGTGGAACATATGATGGAGAGCGTGGCGCTGCCCGGCGGCGGGGGGGTTAAGGCAGCAGTTCATGGCTACCGTGTGGCGGTGAAAACGGGCACAGCCAAAAAGATCGGTCCTGATGGCAAATATATAGATCAGTACATTGCCTACACGGCTGGCGTGGCGCCGGCCAGTAATCCTCGCTATGCGCTGGTGGTGGTGATTAACGATCCTTCCAACGGGAAGTACTACGGCGGTGCGGTTTCTGCCCCTGTTTTCAGCCAAATCATGGGGGATGTTTTACGTCTGGAAAATATTGAGCCGGACGGGCTACCCGCCGGAGACAACAGCATTATGGTGCTGAACAAAATGGAGAATGACCGCGCCGCCATGTAGCGGTTTGGCAAAAGGGACGCTAAAATTGCGCCCTTTGTTGTTTCCGGAGTTTTTTATGTCCTGGCTTTGCCCACTCTGCCATTCCGTGCTTAGCGCCAGCGCGAACAGCTATCGTTGCCCTCAGGGCCATCAATTTGATATTGCCAAAGAAGGCTACGTTAATTTGCTGCCCGTTCAGCATAAACGTTCGAAAGACCCGGGTGACAGCGCGGAAATGATGCAGGCTCGCCGGGCATTCCTCGACGCCGGACATTATCAGCCTCTACGCGATACCGTTTGCCAGCTGTTAAAAGAGATAGCGCCCTCGGCGCTATTGGATATTGGCTGTGGGGAAGGGTATTACACGGCGGGATTTGCATCGGTTGTGGCAGATAACGGGGGTGAAACCTGGGGGCTGGACGTTTCAAAAGTTGCGATTCGCTACGCCGCCAAACGCTACCGTGAAGTTAAATTTTGTGTAGCATCCAGCCACCGCCTGCCGTTTGCCGACGAGAGTATGGACTCGATTGTGCGCATTTTTGCTCCCTGCAAGGGCGAAGAGCTTGCCCGGGTCGTGAAGCGTGGCGGCGTAGTGGTGACAGCCACGCCTGGCCCACGCCATTTGATGCAGCTAAAAGGGCTGATTTATCAGGATATTGTCTTGCACAGTGAAGAGGTTGAATCTATGCCGGGCTTTACGCTGCAGCAGACGCTTCAGCCTGGCTGGATGATGAACCTGCGTGGGGATGAGGCTGCCGCTCTGCTGCAAATGACGCCGTTCGCCTGGCGCGCCCGCCCGGAAGTCTGGGACGGGCTGAAAACAGAAACGGCATTTAGCTGTGAAACTGACTTTGTGGTGCGGGTCTGGCAGCGCGATTGATCAGTTAAAAGGGGCGAAGTGGCTGTACATGATCTGGCAGCCGATGCCTATCAGCACGATACCGCCGAGGATCTCGGCGCGTTTGCCTAACATAGGCCCGATAAAGCGGCCGACCATTATCCCCAGAGTGGACATAATCGCGGTAGCGCAGCCGATGGCTAGCGCAGTCTGAATAATATTGACCTGCAGGAAGGCAAGCCCAACGCCTACGGCCATTGCATCAAGACTGGTGGCAATCGCGGTGGTCACCAGCAGCCAAAAACCGTGGCGATGAATTTTAGGCGCATCTTCCTGAGCCGCCCCGCGGAAGCCTTCCAGCACCATACGCCCGCCGAGGAACACCAGCAGAATAAAGGCCACCCAATGGTTCCATTCCAGCACAACTTTGCTCGCCAGCAGGCCAAGGCCCCAGCCGATAAGCGGAGTAATGGCTTCAATGACGCCAAAGATCAAACCGGTACGGAGGGCTTCTGAGAATTTAGGTTTGTGCAGAGTGGCACCTTTGCCGATGGAAGCGGCGAAAGCGTCCATGGACATGCCGAAAGCAAGCAGGATTGTTGCGGAGAGATTCATCGTTACGCCTCAGTTGGGAATATCCATATACACGCAAACCATCCCCAACTTTACGATGGCGCGTGCCTATGGTCTCGCCTACTCAGAACTCTGAGGCGTACATGCCACGTTAATCTCAGGAGCGGATATAACGAGTATGTTGACATGTACATTTCTGCCTGTGGCAGAAATCGGCTACTCCCCAACGACGGGCGCAACCTTAACATATTTTTTTAAATTAAAACAATCTTTGAATTCTATTTTTCTGATCATTTATTGATAACGATTTTCGTTTTAATGAGACATGCAATGTAAAGGTTAAAATAAAGCCATATAAATCTTATGAAATAGCAAAGGCTATGTTTCAATTGATGAAAAATAGCCCACCAATATAGACATTGCTATATGTGTAACTTACTGAGTTGAAACCATTAGTTTGTAAATTCTTTCGAGGTCATCAATATTCTTTACGCGAATCAATAAGCGCCGCTGTTCTAATTGCATCACCAGCACGCCATCTTCCGACAAATTCATTTCTTTAATGCGGTTATATTCCACCCAAACATTGGCGAAGAAAAAACCATGACTTTTGAAGACGATCTTCGGTTGCCTGAACCAGGAAAGATAAATGGCCATTAGCGCCAGAGCAGATAATAACCATGTGGTTAGCGGGGTACCGTGCGAGGTCACGTTGTTATAGATAAGAATGCCGACAAGAAAGACAAAGATGGCGCTGTCCACGCGATTACGGCGAAGCAGGGGGATTTTGAGCAGGGTTTTGCCCTTTAGTTTGTCCATCACAAACTCATCGTAAACGGCAAAAGCCAGCAGCAACGCGATAAACACAACCAGCACGACATCCGTTAACGTCATGAAACCTCCCCTTAAAGATAAAAAAAACGGGGGCTGAATGCCCCCGTTTGTCAGAACAAATTACAGACCCAGCAGGCCAATAGCGTAACCCACAATGCCGATTACAAAGAAGCCCATAATGATCCACAGCGCGTTGACTTTTTTGCGTAGCAGCCACATACAGGCAAAGGTCAGCAGCAGCGGTACCAGGCCCGGCATCAGCTGGTCGAGGATCGTTTGCACGGTGGTCACTTTAACGGCCCCGGTCTGGTCGGTAATTTTTGACACCACCAGTGGGATGTTAACGTGCGTCCATTTGTTAACTAACGCCCCCATGACAAAGAGGCCGAGAATAGACGCCCCTTCCGTCAGTTTTTGCAGGAAGCCGCCGCCCATATCCTTAACGATATCGACGCCTTTACGGTAGCCATAGGCCACGCCATAGTAGCGGGTCAGCAGGCGCACCGCGTTGAACAGAATAAAGAACAGCAGCGGGCCAAGCAGGCTACCGCTCATGGCGATACCGGCGCCCAGGGCAGCAAAGACCGGGCGGACGGTCCCCCAGAAGATAGGGTCGCCTACGCCGGCCAGCGGCCCCATCAGGCCAACTTTGATGCCGTTAATCGCACCGTCATCAATCTCAGCGCCGTTAGCACGCTGCTCTTCCATTGCCAGCGTGACGCCAAGTACCGGGGCGGCAACGTAAGGGTGGGTGTTAAAGAATTCCAGATGGCGCTTGATAGCCTGGCGACGGGCGTCGTTATTTTCCGGGTACAGGCGTTTGATAACCGGCACCATACAGAAGCAGAAGCCTAACGCCTGCATACGTTCGAAGTTCCACGAGCCCTGGAACAGGTTAGAACGCAGGAATACGCCACGGATATCACTCTGGGTGATTTTCTTCTCAGTCGTTAATTTAGTGGAATCAACCATTTCGCTCACCTGTTAGTCCAGTTCGTTATCAAGATCGTTCGCGGCAGCAGCCTGAGCCGGAGCACCCGCGCTACGGTTATATTTCGGGCTGAGCTGAATGTAGAGAATGGCCATCACTGCGCCAATCACGCCTAGTGCCACCAGGTTGAAGTTGGTGAACGCTGCGGTAACGAAACCGAGGTAGAAGAACGGCATCAGGTAGCCCGCGCGCATCATGTTGATGACCATCGCGTAACCGACCACCACAATCATGCCGCCGGCGATGTTCAGGCCGCTGGTTACCACTTCAGGAATGGCGTTCAGCATGTTCTGAACTTCACTGGTGCCTACGGAGATGGCGACGATAACCGCTGGAATAGCGATACGCATTGCCTGCAGGAACAGGGAAGAGACGTGGATCCACGAAAGCGCCGTCAGGTTGCCGTTATTGGCCGCCTTATCCGCCGCGTGCTGGAAGCCCACGGTAATAGTACGCACGATAATGGTCAGCACCTGGCCCGCAGCAGCCAGTGGGATAGCCAGCGCGATACCGGCCCCGATGCTTTGGTGCCCGGCAATGACCAGAATGGTCGAGATAATTGAAGCGAGGGCGGCATCCGGGGCCACGGCAGCACCGATATTCATCCAGCCCAGGGCGATCATTTCCAGCGTACCGCCGATGATGATGCCGGTTTTCATGTCGCCGAGGACGGCACCGATTAACGTACAGGCGATAAGCGGACGGTGGAACTGAAATTCATCGAGCACCGACTCCATACCGGCGATACAGGCTACGACAAACACCAGCACAATCTGAAGAGTGGTAATCTCCATTGTACTTCTCCTATTGACGATGACTTATGTGTGAAATCTGAGCAATATTATTAGTGGTGACAATCATTTAACTTTCGCGATCAGATCCATCATTTTCAGTTTTTGATCGGTAGACACTTTCCGCGCTTCAAGCTCAATACCGCGGTCGTTCAGTTTTTTGAAGGCCTCAATATCTTTCTCATCTACGGAAATGGCGTTGTTAACCTGGGTTTTGCCCTGGCGGAAAGCCATGCCGCCGATATTGACGGAGGTGATTTTTACGCCACCCTCAACAATGCGCTCAACGTCGGTTGGGTTGGTGAACAGAAGCATGACGCGTTCACCCGCGTATTTGGGGTTGTTGTAAACGCGGATCATTTTTGCGACATCCACCACGTGGGCGGTGACGCCCGGCGGTGCGACCTGGGTCAGCAGCGTTTTGCGAACGGTGTCTGCCGCCACTTCATCACTGACGACGATAATGCGGGTAACGTTGGTTTCTTTCGTCCAGCGGGTGGCGACCTGGCCATGAATTAAACGGTCATCAATGCGCGCGAGACCGATGTTCATGTAATCGTTTGGCCCCATCGGTTTGGCTGGCGCTGCGGCTTTCGGCGCGGCGGCAACGGGGGCCGGTGCGGCTTTTTCTATCGGCTTAGCTTTCAGCGCTTTCACGCCTTCGCGGCCCGTTTCAACGGCGTGGGCAACCAGATCGTCGAAGGTGGGATTGTCGTCCCGCGACATCAGGGTTTCGACCAGCATCGGGATATTCACCCCGGCGACCACTTCGTAATGTTCCTTATCCACAACGATACGGCTTGCCGCATTGAATGGACTGCCACCCCAGGTATCCACGAGGAATAGCACGCCTTTGCTGGTGTCCAGTTTCTCCAGCTGAGCGTTATATTTCTCGATCAGGGTTTCAGCATTTTCACCCGGGACGAAATCTATCCAGCCAACGTTCTCTTGTTCGCCTAATAGCATTTCGGCGGTTTTCAGCAATTGTTCCGCTGCCCAGCCATGTGTGCCTATGACAATAGCAATAGTCACTTGCTACCTCCTGTTTTTGTCATTACAACACCCCTCGAAGGGTGCGGTGGTGTATCGGGATCGTTTCAGCGAATCGATTCAGATAACACGTTCAAGAAAGAACAAACCATTTGCCGGAATTATTTTAGACAGTGAAAAAATAATTTATGTGATGAAGATCCGTAATTTAACGTTGCCGTGATTTCATGGCATTACGCTGTAAAATATGGTCAGCATAAGTTGCAAAAAAATTGCAAAGTCAGGTAAATCTTTGCCAAGCCCTGGTTTACTTTGATAATGTTAGCGTCCGATTCACTTTCAGGAGTAGCGGGCAGTAGCCCACCCTATGGACCGTCACCGACGTCTTTTCACTGCCGGGATGCCTAAATCCCACCCTCTCAGCGGCGTTTTATGCCCGCAAATACGATTAACCAGCCGCTTTGCGTCCGTAACCTACGGAATGCCGACTTGCTGTGCCCTTAACGGGAGTCTGACATGGAACTGTTAATGGACCCGCAAATATGGGCCGGTTTACTCACGCTTGTTGTGCTGGAAATCGTACTGGGTATTGATAACCTGGTGTTTATCGCCATTCTTGCGGATAAGCTTCCGCCTAAGCAGCGGGATAAGGCTCGATTGATTGGCCTGTCGTTGGCGCTGATTATGCGCCTGGCACTGCTGTCGCTGATTTCATGGCTGGTCACGCTAACTGCGCCGCTGTTCAGCATCGCGGATTTCACCTTCTCAGGCCGTGACCTGATTATGCTGGTGGGCGGTATCTTCCTGCTGTTTAAAGCGACCACGGAACTGCACGAACGCCTTGAAAACCGTCAGCATGATGACGGCCACGGTAAGGGCTATGCCAGCTTCTGGGTGGTGGTGCTGCAGATTGTGGTGCTGGATGCCGTCTTCTCGCTGGATGCGGTGATTACCGCCGTGGGGATGGTCAACCATCTGCCGGTGATGATGGCTGCGGTCATCATTGCGATGGGCGTCATGCTGCTTGCCTCCAAACCGCTAACCAACTTTGTTAACCAACATCCGACGGTGGTGGTGCTCTGCCTGAGCTTCCTGTTGATGATTGGTTTGAGTCTGGTGGCAGAAGGCTTTGGTTTCCACATTCCAAAAGGCTACCTGTACGCGGCCATTGGTTTCTCGATCATCATCGAGCTGTTTAACCAGATCGCGCGTCGTAACTTTATTCGTCATCAGTCGCGCCAGCCTCTGCGAGCGCGTACTGCCGATGCGATTCTGCGCATGATGAGTGGTAAGCGTCAGGAACGTGTACAAAGCAGCGAAGACAGCAAAGCCATGACGCCAATTGAGGCGGAATCCTTTGCGGAAGAAGAACGCTATATGATTAACGGCGTGTTGACGCTGGCTTCGCGCTCATTGCGCAGCATTATGACACCGCGTGGTGAGATTTCGTGGGTTGATGCGATGAAGAGCGTGCCGGAGATCCGCGAACAGCTGCTTGCCTCTCCGCACAGTTTGTTCCCGGTGTGCCGGGGCGAACTGGATGAAATTATTGGCGTAGTACGAGCGAAAGAGCTGCTGGTTGCCCTGGACGAAGGCGTTGACGTGGCGGCGATTGCCGCGCAGTCACCGGCGATTGTTGTGCCGGAAACGCTGGACCCAATCAACCTGCTTGGCGTACTGCGTCGTGCTCGCGGCAGCTTCGTTATCGTTAACAACGAATTTGGCGTGGTGCAGGGCCTGGTCACGCCGCTGGACGTGCTGGAAGCGATTGCCGGTGAATTCCCGGATGCGGATGAAACGCCTGAAATCGTTCGTGACGGTGACGGCTGGCTGGTGAAAGGCTCAACGGACCTGCATGCGCTGCAGCAGCGCCTGGACATCCATCGCCTGGTGCACAGCGAAGAAGATATTGCTTCTATCGCCGGCCTGGTGATTGCGGTGAATGGTCATATTCCTAAAGTCGGGGACGTGATCGAAGTCGCGCCGCTGCGTATTCAGATAGTCGAAGCCAACGATTATCGCGTCGATTTAGTTCGTGTGGAAAAAGAACGCTCTCCACACGAGGACGAAGAAGAGTAAGTCAGCGCATAGGGAAGGCCGGGATAGCCCGGTCTTCATGGCGAGGGGGCGGCGGCGTGTTGCCCTCGAGCCAGTGAGAGAAATCTCTCAGCGGCATAGGTTTGGCGTACAAAAAGCCCTGCAGCACATCGACACCGTTACGACGTAAATATTCTGCCTGCTCTTGCGTTTCCACCCCTTCAGCCACCAAATCGATCCCCAGCCTTTGCCCAAGGGCGATAATAATGTCTGTCACCGTCGAGTTCACCGCATCAGTCCCGATGGCGGCGGTGAAGGATTTATCGATTTTCAGCACATTGGGATTCAGCGTTTCAAGATAAGCCAGCGAGCTGTGGCCGGTGCCGAAATCATCAATAGCGAGGTCGATACCGAGCCTGTGTAGCTCCTGAACGACGCCGTGATCCATTGGGGGCAGGGCATTTCGTTCGGTGAGTTCCAGCGTTAACTTTTGCTTAGGCGTGGCCGGGAACCAATAACGTTTCAGGTCTCGAATAATTGCGCCGTCGTGGAAGTGGCTGGGGGCAACGTTAAGGCCGATATGAAACCCGGGCGTTTTGGGGAAGATCTCCAGGTGACGCACGGTTTCATCCAGCACAAAGCGCGTGAGTGGCGCAATTTGCTGCTGCTGTTCCGCGAGGGGGATAAACACTTCAGGCGAAATCCAGCCCTGTCTTGGGTTATTCCAGCGCAGCAGCAGCTCTACGCCAACGCACTCTAAGTTTCGGGCGCTGACCAGCGGCTGGCAGAAGACTTCAAATTCCCGGGCGGCGAGGCCGAGGTTAATCTCCCAGGAAAAGCTCATTCGGTTGGCGGTCGCAAGCCAGGCAATATAGCCCACCAGCAGGCTGAGTAATAAAGCCAGTGGAAGCTGGGCCGGTAAATTTTGCAGCGTTAACTGGTCGGCAGAAGGGCCAATGGCAGTAATAGAATAAGGGTAAAGCTTAGATACTGTCTGTATAGATACATCATCTCCGTTTGTTTCTATCTTCCCCAGCAGACCGGCACCGTATTCAAGATGATCGTCGCCGACGTTCAGTACCGCTCGCGTTACCCAGGGATGCTCCGGCTTAAGCAGTAGGCTGGTTAACATCTGAATATTAATAATCTGCATGACGCCATCGTGTGGCTGCCCCTGTAGCGGTCGCCAGAAAATCAGCACCGGTGTGCCTTTTAACAATGAGCTGTCGCGGGATAAAAACAGCAGCGGCTCGTCTGAAGGCAGGCGAGTATGGAGCTGATGAATACCCATGTTGCGGCTGCCGTAAATACTGGAGCAGTACAGCACGCCATCTTTGATTAAACCAATGGCGCGTACCGTTTGCATTTTGGCGGCGTGTTCACGAATTTTTAATTGGGCGTCGTCGCAGGAGGTCCCGATAAGCTGCATAATATCGTCGCTGACCGTATTCAGCGGAGCGAGGAGAGTATCGAGTGTGGTAATGATTCGCTGATTAAACTGGACGACGCGTTGTTCGTTAAGATTTCGCTCCACCGCATATCTGACGCTAAGCGTAACGATTAAAACTAAAATGGCGAGTACAGCGCAGACAATAACTCGCCTGCGGCGATAGTCAGAAATAATCCGCTGTGCCGTTTGCATCCCTGTTTCCCTGTTTCTCGCCGCAAACAATGAGGCGTAACGTTATCATCAAAGTGTAGCGGGATATCAGAGCGCGAAAAAAATAAAAAAAGATAAGATAAAAAAACACCGCATAAGCGGTGTTCTATATTATTCATGTCGCTGACGTCAGCTCTTACGAGACGGAGTATTGGTCTCCTTTTCCCCTCTTACTTGGCAACCTATTCAGCCTTATTCCCGGCCTTGCTTCGATGGTCACCGCTAAAACCGGGTACATCTTCAGAAAATCGCGCACTCCTCGCATCTCGCTCGTAGCCCTGTGATTCGCCCAGGACACCATACAGCTCAGGCCGACGGCCGTGAATCCACCTGCGGCCGGTAGACATCGGCAGCAACTCCAGATCGAGGTCGGCGTACACGATCGTATCCTCAAAGGAGCCCGTTTCGGTAACGATCCTGCCGTAGGGATCAATAACCATGGCATTTCCTGTCCGAACCTCTCCGTTATCCAGGCCGACGCCATTACTGAACAGAATGAAAAAGCCATTATCATGCGCGCGAGAAGGTAGCCAGCGCATCAGCCAGCCCCGGCCGCTGTCCCCGCGCAAGGCTTCCTCCAGCGTTTGCGGGTCGTTATGTCTGTTTTCCCAGAGGCTGGGGGAAATAGGTTTCATGCCGAAGGGACTTCGTGAATGGGTTCCTCCAGTCTGGTGTGGAGCGATAAGAACATCGGCGCCCAACAAGGCCGTAATGCGCGCATTTTCCACGAGATTATTATCCCAGCAGATAAGCACCCCGACACGCACTCCCCACGGCGTGTCAAAAACAGTAAAACTGTTGCCGGAGGAAATATCAGGGTGTTCAAACGCGTGGAGCTTCCTGTGCACATGCCGCGTGCCGTCCGGCATGCAGACGGCGTAGGCATTATACAGGCGTTCGTCGCTGCTCTTTTCAATGAACCCGGCGCCAATAGCCATCTGGTATTTTTCTGCAAGCGCGGCGATCCGGGCTAATGATGCGCTCTCGTCAGCCCGCTCAGACAACGCATTCAGCGCCTGACGGCTGAGGTCCGGCACATGCCAGTATCCGGTAATGCACATTTCAGGGAAGGCCAGAATCTTTACCTCCTCCTGGGCGGCCTGAATAATAAATTTTTCCATCACCGATAAATTGTACTGTTTATCTCCCGCCCGGTGGCAGAACTGCACTGTGGCAGTTCGAATAGTGGTATCCATTTTGCGCTCCTTATTCAACGATTCGGAGGCTATTCCATCAGAGAGCATGTTCGCGTGTATAATCACGATTTCGCCCCATACGATAACCAGACGGAATGGATATAAAACTGCTGCGCGCTTTCGTTACCCTCTCACAGTCAGGGTCGTATCATTCAGCCGCTGAAAAACTGTGCGTCACGCAACCTGCACTGACCAAACAAATCCAGACGCTGGAGTTTCTTTCCGGCATCACGCTATTTCAGCGAGGTCGCCACGGGGCAAGGCTGACCGTGGCAGGAGAACTGCTGCTCCCAGGAGCCGCTGCGGTACTCGAACGCCACGATCTTTTCTGTTCCGAAGTGGCCGATATTCAGAAAGGGCGGGCGGGGAAACTGACCATGGGCTTTGGGATCTCGTCCTTCCAGTTGGCCCCTCGGCAGGTGGCCGTTTTTCGCAGCCAGTTTCCAGATGTGCAGGTATCCCTGAATGATATGTCCTCTGCAGAACAGTTTCGGCAGCTAATGGAGGGCAGTCTTCAGGTTGGGTTTGTGCGATTGCCTGCGCCTGCACAGCTGGAAAGTCGAATCCTGGCGGAAGAGCGGCTGGTTCTTGCCGTGGCTCAGGCGCCTAATACGGAAACAGCTGCGGCAACAGAGTTGCTGCAAATGAGCCAACTGCTGCAGCTATCCCGCAGTCGGGGAGAAGGGCTGTCGGCACAGGCAGCGCGTTTTCTCTCAGGCAATAATCTCGCTCCCCGTACCGTTTCAGCGGCAGATGATATTCAGACTTTGCTGGCGCTGGTTGCCGCCGGAGAGGGCGTGTCATTACTGCCGGCGGGGGTAAGCCATATTCTGCCAGCCGGAGTCAGGCTTGTGGCACTTGAAGGTGAAGATACCACCTGGCAAACGGGCATAGCCTGGAATGCTCAGTTAAACGATCCTGTGCGAGATCGCTTCCTGCAGATGGTGACCGGCTAATTGAATTTTAGATATTGAATGTCGGGGAAAGAACAAGCGGATGCTCAGTAAAACGATGTGAGCGGGAAATACCTTACGGTACTCCCCGCTCATTTTATAACGAACGCGGCTTATCGTTTAAGCCGCGTTTCTTGGTTACGGCTTAATCGCACTGAACCTTAATGGCCAGCCCGCCTCGCGATGTTTCGCGGTATTTGGCGTTCATGTCTTTACCGGTTTCGTACATGGTCTCAATGACCTTATCGAGCGAAACGCGCGGGGCGCTGGTACGACGCATCGCCATACGGGTGGCGTTGATAGCCTTCACCGAGGCAATCGCATTCCGCTCGATACATGGCACCTGTACCTGGCCGGCGACCGGGTCACAGGTCAGGCCGAGGTTATGTTCCATACCGATTTCCGCCGCAACGCAAACCTGTTCCGGGCTTGCGCCCAGAATTTCAGCCAGGCCCGCCGCCGCCATCGAACAGGCAACGCCGACTTCACCCTGGCAGCCTACTTCAGCGCCAGAAATAGAGGCGTTCATTTTGTACAGCACGCCGATAGCGCCGGAGGCCAGGAAGTAGCGAATCCAGGTGTCCGGCGTGACCGGCTCGATAAAGTGGTCGTAGTAGGCCAGCACCGCAGGCACGATCCCGCAGGCGCCGTTGGTTGGCGCGGTCACAACGCGGCCACCCGCGGCGTTCTCTTCGTTCACCGCCAGGGCAAACATGTTCACCCAGTCAACCACGTTCATTGGATCGTTGGACAGCTTGTCGCTGGACACCAGCATCCGGCGCAGGGCAGAGGCGCGGCGCGGCACGCGCAGCGGGCCAGGCAGCACGCCTTCGGTATTCATCCCGCGATCGATACAGGCGCGCATGGTTTGCCAGATATTAGCGAAGTACTCTTCGATTTCCTCGCGGCTGTGCAGCGCCAGTTCGTTCTGCATTACCATGCCGGATACGGAAAGCCCGGTGTCCTTGCAGTGCTGCAGCATTTCCTGTGCGGAATGGAATGGATAAGGCACGGTGACTTCGCTGGCCGCATCTTTACCAAAGTGTTCTTCGTCGACGATGAAGCCGCCGCCGATGGAATAATAGGTTTTGCTGTAGATCTCTTTGTCGCCGTTATAGGCGTGGATCTGCATGCCGTTTTCATGCAGCGGCAGGTTGTCGCTGCGAAAACGCATGCCGTTATCCTGCGGGAAATCGACCTCATGACGACCCTGAGCAATTAGCAGACGACCGCGAGTTTCCACGTCGCGAATAAAAGCCGGAATAGCGTCGATATCGACGTTATCAGGCTGGTTGCCGGCCAGTCCCATAATAATCGCGATATCGGTGTGGTGGCCTTTCCCCGTCAGGGAAAGAGAACCGTAAACGTCCACCGCGATGCGGGTGGTACTGTCCAGCAGTCCCTGTTCGATCAGTGCGTCGACAAACTGTTTCCCGGCCTTCATTGGCCCGACGGTATGGGAGCTGGAAGGCCCGATGCCGACTTTGAACATGTCGAATATGCTAATCACTCTAAAACTCCTCTGATAGCACCCTGTTTCATGGAACATGATGCTTTGAAATGGCTAAGCGCTAGTTTAAAAATTTATTGGTTCCACCAGGAAACTATTCACATGAATTAAACTAATGCTTAACCATAAATCACCTAATAGCAGATGATTTATGGTCTTTCTGTTGCTTAAATATAGCCATTTTCAGCGTTTTAAAGTGTCGCCTGGATCGCTATCTACCTGTAAAGAGAGTTCGCGAATAATCCCCGCCGTCATCCCCCAGACAAAATAGCGTTGATACCAGGAAAGCCAGACGCGATGCGCGTTGCCGCGGCGATGGATATCTAACGGATGGTAGCGCCCAAGGCTCAGCGCCTCGGCGAGCGGCATTTCAAATACCGCAGAAACTTCATCTTCACTGGCGCGCCAAGGCAAATCAGGGGGAATGATGCCGACAATCGGCGTGACCTGGAAACCCGTCACGCTGTCCACCGGTGGAAGCGTGCCGATAACCTCGACGGATTCTGGTGGAATGGCGACTTCTTCCTGGGCCTCCCGCAGCGCGGCGGCTATCAGCGAACTGTCGGTGTCGTCTACCGCTCCACCGGGGAAGGCCACCTGGCCTGCATGTTTGCGCAGCATCAGCGAGCGCTGGGTGAGTAAAAGCCCCGGCTGAGGGCGCCGCACAATGGGTACCAGCACCGCCGCCTGACGTTTGTTGCTGACCGGCCCGCTGTCTGCCGGGCGTAGCAGTTGAAACCGGGTAAGGAAATCATTCAGCGTCAGGGACGAACCAGACATGCATTAATTCTCCAGTAAGGGCAGGATACGATTAACTTTATCAAAAGTTTCCTGATATTCCGCCGCCTCGTGACTGTCGGCAACGATCCCGCCGCCGGCAGAGCAATATAATTTTCCGCCTTCGGCAGTGAGCGTACGGATGGTGATGCTGGTATCCATTTTTCCGCAGAAGCTAATGTAGCCGATACTGCCACACCATGCGTTACGCCGTTGAGGCTCAAGCTCTTCAATAATTTCCATTGCCCGCACTTTGGGGGCACCGGTGATTGAACCTCCGGGGAAGGTGGCGCGCAGGAGATCGCAGGCGCTAAGCGTCTCAGGCAGCCTGGCGGTAATCGTGCTCACCAGGTGATGCACCGCAGGGAAAGGCTCCACCACAAACAGCTCTGGCACTTTGACGCTGCCCGGCACCGCAACGCGGCCAATGTCGTTGCGCAGCAAATCAACAATCATCAGATTTTCAGCGCGATCTTTTGGCGAGTTCGCCAGGCGTTCAGCTTGCGCTGCGTCGGCGTGCGGATCGGCAAGACGAGGCAGCGTGCCTTTAATCGGGCGGGTTTGAATCTGCTTGTCTTCGAGCAGAACAAACCGCTCCGGGGAAAGGCTAAGAATACAGCTGTCCGGCAGCCGCAGAAAAGCGCTGAACGGCGCGCGGTTCGCCTGATTCAGCGTTTCGAAAGCCTGCCATTCATCCCCTTCATAGCGGGCGTGGAACCGCTGAGCCAGGTTAACCTGGTAGCAGTCTCCGCTGCTGAGATAAGCCTGGATCTGGCGGAACTTCTCGCCGTACGTTTCGCGGGACATATTGGACTGCCACTGGCTGGTCAGCCGGAAAGGCTGAACATTTTGCCGGGGCGAGAGTGCATTCAGCCAGGCCAGACGAGCTTCAATGTCTCCCCTGCAAACCAGCGTCAGACGCTGCAGATGATGGTCTGCAATCAGCGCCCAGTCATAAATGCCGACGGCCATGTCCGGCGTGGTTAAATCCTGTTCTGCCGTCGCGGGGATTTTCTCAAAGCGGCGGCCCAGATCGTAGCTAAATAGCCCCAGCGCGCCGCCGCAGAACGGAATATCGCTAGTGGGCGTGGTGACAAGGCCACAGCTGTCCAGCGTTTGCTGTAACAGTTCAAGCGGGCATTCGTTGTGTTGTGATGAAAGCCCGTGGCGTTCAATCACGGTTTCCTGGCCGCGTGTGACCAGCGTTGCAAGCGGGCTGGCAACCATAATATCAAAACGGTTATGCGGATGGTCGGCAAAGCCAGAGTGAAGCAGCATGGCCCAGGGCTGAGTGGAAACCGAGCGGAAATAGTGCTGAACGGCATCGGCCTGCCAGCTGAGTTCGCGAAAAACGGGGGAGGTTGTAACATTCATCTTGGTAGCATCGTCAGGAGCAGAGTAAAATAGCGACTTCAGCACTGTAACAGGAGTTAAACATGATTTCAGGATTACCGGCGCTTAGCCACGAGCAGCAGCAGCAGGCCGTCGAGCGTATTCACGAACTGATGGCCGACGGCATGAGCAGCGGCGAAGCCATCGCCCTCGTAGCCAGTGAGATTCGTGCCTCGCATACCGGGGGTAACGTCGCCGTACGCTTTGAAGATGAAGACGGCGAAGAAGAAGACCCGCAGGACTAGGCGGGCCTTAGCGACTTAGCGTTACACCGCCGCGATGATTTTGATTTCCACTTTGTAGCGCGGGTTCATCAACTTAGCCTGTACGGTGCAGCGTACCGGCGCTTTACCCGCCACGACCCACTCATCCCACGCTCTATTCATCGCCGCAAAATCTTCGCCATCCGGCAGGAAAATCGTTGCATCCAGAATGCGGGTCTTGTCGCTGCCGAGTTCGGCCAGCAGGGTGTCGATTTGCTGCAGGGTATTTGCCGTCTGCTGGTAGGCGTCAGCATCCAGGTTTTCCGGGACGCCGGTGTAGTACACGGTTTGGTTATGGATAACCGCATCAGACCAGCGGGCTTCAGGTTTTATACGCGCAATACTCATGGCAACTCCTTAACAACAAACGATATGTGCGGCACAGACTGCCACAATCCGCCGCCCGGTGCCACCGCCTGGCTGGATAAACCTCGCCGGGGCTGACATAATCACTGGCAATTTAACCAGGGGGTAACGTGACGGACGATTTTGCAGCAGACGGCCAACTGGCTAAGGTCATTCCGGGCTTCAAGCCGCGTGAAGCTCAGCGTGAAATGGCGGAGGCCGTAACCCGGGCGATTCAAGCCGGCGGCGAGCTGGTGGTAGAGGCCGGTACCGGTACAGGGAAAACATACGCTTATCTTGCCCCCGCGCTGCGTTCTGGCAAAAAAGTCATTATTTCTACCGGCTCAAAAGCGCTGCAGGATCAGCTGTTTTCTCGCGATCTGCCGACGATATCCCGTGCGCTGAAATTTACCGGTCGCGTGGCGTTGCTGAAAGGGCGCTCTAACTATCTTTGCCTGGAAAGGCTGGAGCAGCAGTCGCTGGCGGGCGGTGATTTGCCCGTGCAGGCGTTAAGCGACGTGATGCATTTGCGCGGCTGGGCCAGTGAAACCGTGGATGGCGATATCAGCACCTGTGGGTCCGTCGCCGAAGATTCCACCGTCTGGCCGATGGTCACCAGCACCAACGATAACTGTCTGGGGCAGGATTGTCCGCAGTATCAGGACTGCTTTGTGGTCAAGGCGCGTAAAAAGGCGATGGATGCCGACGTGGTGGTGGTGAACCATCACTTGTACCTGGCCGACATGGTAGTGAAGGAGAGCGGCTTCGCGGAGCTTATTCCCGAGGCTCAGGTGACAATTTTCGATGAAGCCCACCAGATCCCGGATATCGCCAGCCAGTATTTTGGCCAGTCTATCTCCAGCCGGCAGTTGCTCGACCTCGCCAAAGACATTTCCATTGCCTACCGCACGGAAGTCCGTGACACGCAGCAGCTGCAAAAAAGCGCCGACAGCCTTGCCCAGCGCACGCAGGACTTCCGCCTGCAAATAGGCGACCCGGGCTACCGGGGGAACCTGCGGGAGCTGCTTGCGGACGCGAATATCCAGCGTTCGCTGCTGCTGCTCGATGATGCCCTGGAGCTGTGTTATGACGTGGCAAAGCTTTCTCTTGGCCGCTCGGCGCTGCTGGATGCCGCATTTGAACGCGCGGTAATTTACCGTGGGCGAATCAAACGGCTGAAAGAGA
Organism: Enterobacter sp. TMH.L2; assembly: GCF_050847315.1. NCBI lineage: Bacteria > Pseudomonadati > Pseudomonadota > Gammaproteobacteria > Enterobacterales > Enterobacteriaceae > Enterobacter > Enterobacter sp. TMH.L2. The sequence goes on from NZ_CP193791.1 coordinate 1,975,319, forward strand.
TTAATCAGCCGGGCTACAGCTACTGGTATGAATGCAACGCCCGCCACTTCACGCTGGCCCTGACGCCGCTGTCCGTGGCCGACAAGTTTAAGGAAGTCATTCGTGAAAAAGCGGGCTGCTGGGTCTTTACCTCGGCCACGCTTGCGGTGAATGACAATATGAGCCATTTCACCGAGCGGCTGGGTATCGACGAAGCAGAAACAATGCTGCTTGCCAGCCCGTTTGATTACGCTAAACAGGCGCTGCTGTGCGTGCCGAGAGGGCTGCCGACGCCGAATCAGCCCCACGCTGGCCGTCACCTGGCTAACCTGTTGCGCCCGCTCATTGAGGCGAACAACGGGCGCTGCTTTATGCTCTGTACCTCCCACGCCATGATGCGCGACCTGGCGGAACAGTTCCGGGCCACCATGACGTTGCCCGTGCTGCTGCAGGGGGAAACCAGCAAAGGCCAACTGCTGCAGCAATTTGTTGAGGCCGGTAATGCCCTGCTGGTGGCGACCAGCAGCTTCTGGGAAGGCGTAGACGTGCGCGGCGACGCGCTCTCCCTGGTTATCATCGACAAACTTCCCTTTACTTCGCCGGACGATCCGCTGCTCAAGGCTCGCATGGAAGATTGCCGCATTCGCGGGGGCGATCCATTTGACGATGTCCAACTGCCTGACGCGGTGATCACCCTTAAGCAGGGTGTCGGTCGCCTCATCCGCGATGTGGAAGACCGTGGGGTCCTGGTTATCTGCGATAACCGCCTGGTCATGCGTCCGTATGGCGCTGTTTTCCTTAACAGCCTGCCGCCCACGCCGCGTACCCGGGATATAAATCGGGCAGTTGAGTTCCTCAATGCCTCTGGTGCGCAGTAATTTGTGCCAGGCTATGGTATGATGCGCGCCGTTTTTTGACCTTATCTCCGCCAGAGGTTGGCAAGCCCATGCGAATTTTAGCCATCGATACCGCAACAGAAGCCTGTTCTGTTGCCCTGCAAAACGACGCGGCGTCCTACGCCCATTTCGAACTCTGCCCGCGTGAGCACACGCAAAGAATTTTACCGCTGGTCAAAGAGATCCTGAACCAGGGCGGGATTACTTTGTCTGAGGTGAACGCACTTGCCTACGGGCGTGGGCCGGGCAGTTTCACCGGTGTGCGCATTGGGATTGGGATTGCGCAGGGGCTGGCGCTGGGTGCTGAGCTGCCGATGATTGGCGTTTCAACGCTGGCGACAATGGCTCAGGGCGCATGGCGCAGAACGGGCGCCACCCGCGTACTCGCCGCAATAGATGCCCGCATGGGCGAAGTTTATTGGGCTGAATATGAGCGTGACGAGCAGGGCGTGTGGCACGGTGAAGCAAGCGAAGCCGTCCTTAAGCCTGAAGACGTTGCCGGGCGGTTGAAGCATCTGAGCGGCACCTGGGCTACAGTCGGAACAGGCTGGCAGGCCTGGCCTGATATGGCGAAGGATAGCGGACTTTTGTTGCAGGACGGTGAAACTACGCTGCCTGAAGCTGAAGATATGCTTCCTCTGGCGCAGCAGGCGTTTAGCGCCGGCAAAACCGTCGCCGTCGAGCATGCGGAGCCTGTCTACCTGCGTAACGAAGTCACCTGGAAAAAGCTACCTGGCAGAGAGTAAGACCGACCCCGCTAAACGGCGGGCAGGTTAAGGAGATGAGGTATGGCTGTTTGTAATGTCAAAAAATGCAGCTGGCTGCTGGCCGCCGCTGCGGCGCTGGTCCTGAGCGGCTGCGTGAGCGTGCCGGATGCAATTAAAGGGACTTCCGCCACCCCACAGCAGGATCTGACGGCGGTGATGAGTGCGCCCCAGCTCTATGTCGGGCAGGAAGCGCGCTTTGGCGGGCGAGTGGTGAACGTGGACAACCTGAAGGGCAAAACTCGCCTGGAGATTGCCACCGTCAGCCTCGATGAAGGTGCCCGTCCGGCATTGAATGAGCCTTCGCAAGGGCGCATTTATGCCGACGTCAATGGCTTCCTTGATCCGGTAGATTTCCGCAATCAGTTGGTGACCGTCGTCGGGCCAATTACCGGCACGGCAGAAGGTAAGATTGGCCAGACGCCCTATAAATTCATGACCATGCAGGCAACGGGATACAAACGCTGGAACGTAGTCCAGCAGGTCGTCATGCCGCCGCAGCCGATCGATCCGTGGTTCTGGGGCGGGCCTTACCCGTATCGCCACCATTACGACATGTGGGGCGGCGGCTGGTACAATCCGGGGCCTGCACAGGTGCAAACCGTTGTAACCGAATAATCTGTTGTTTTTAAAATGTTTTCAAACAGCGGCCTGGCCGCTGTTTGTTTTTATCCAGGACGGATGAAAAAATTTAGTGATGTGCTTCGCAACCTTTAATCAGGCTAATTAATAAACTGGTACGCTGAGTTAATATTATGTTAACGAAATGTATTCCCTGGGGTTGTGATGACGACAAATAATAATTTCAGAGGTGGATCCTTGAATAAGGTTTGGCTTAACCGCTACCCGGCCGACGTTGCGGCTGAAATAAATCCCGACCGCTATCAATCCCTGGTTGATATGTTTGAGCAGGCTGTCACTCGCTACGCTGACAAACCCGCTTTTATCAACATGGGGGAGGTGATGACCTTCCGCAAACTGGAAGAGCGCAGCCGGGCATTTGCCGCGTACCTTCAGCAGGGGCTGGGCCTGAAAAAAGGCGACCGCGTGGCGCTGATGATGCCAAACCTGCTGCAGTATCCTGTCGCGCTGTTCGGCATTCTGCGCGCCGGTATGGTGGTGGTTAACGTTAACCCGCTCTATACCCCGCGAGAGCTGGAGCACCAGCTGAATGACAGCGGGGCCAGCGCGATTGTGATCGTGTCAAACTTTGCCTATACGCTGGAGAAAGTGGTCGAAAAAACCCAGGTGAAACACGTCATCCTGACTCGCCTGGGGGACCAGATCTCCGGGCCGAAGGGGACGCTGGTTAACTTCGTGGTGAAGTACATCAAGCGTCTGGTGCCGAAATACCATCTGCCGCACGCCATCTCTTTCCGTCGGGCGCTGCAAAGCGGTTACCGCATGCAGTACATCAAACCTGAAATTATCAATGGCGATTTAGCCTTCCTGCAGTACACCGGCGGCACAACCGGCGTAGCTAAAGGCGCCATGCTGACGCACCGTAATATGCTGGCCAACCTTGAGCAGGTCAGGGCGGCATACAGCCCGCTACTGCACGAAGGTAAAGAGCTGGTGGTGACTCCGCTGCCGCTGTACCACATTTTTGCTCTGACCATTAACTGCCTGCTGTTTATCGACATGGGGGGGCAGAACCTGTTGATTACCAACCCACGCGACATTCCGGGACTGGTAAAAGAGCTGGCAAAATATCCTTTCACTGCCATGACCGCCGTGAATACGTTATTTAACGCGTTACTGAATAACAAAGAGTTCCAGCAGCTTGATTTTTCAAGCCTTCACCTCGCTGCGGGCGGCGGTATGCCCGTCCAGCACGCTGTTGCCGAACGTTGGGAAAAACTCACGGGCCGCTTCCTGCTTGAAGGCTATGGCCTGACGGAATGTGCACCGCTGGTCAGCGCGAACCCGCATGATATGGATTATCACAGCGGATCTATTGGCCTGCCGGTGCCGTCCACCGACGTGAAGCTGATAGACGATCAGGGCAATGAAGTGCCGCCCGGTGAGCCTGGCGAACTGTGCGTTAAAGGCCCGCAGGTAATGCTGGGCTACTGGCAGCGACCGAAAGAAACGGATGAAATCCTTAAAGACGGCTGGCTACGCACCGGGGATATTGCGGTAATGAACGAAGAAGGCTTCATGAACATCGTTGACCGCAAAAAAGACATGATCCTCGTTTCCGGCTTCAACGTTTATCCGAACGAAATTGAAGATGTGGTCATGCAGAACGAAGGCGTGCTTGAAGTCGCGGCGGTGGGTGTTCCTGCCGGGGTGAGCGGTGAGCAGGTGAAAATCTTTGTGGTGAAAAAAGATCCTGCCCTGACGGAAGAGGCGCTGATCGCCTTCTGTCGTCGCCAGTTAACCGGCTATAAAGTGCCTAAACTGATCGAATTCCGCACGGAACTGCCAAAATCGAACGTCGGGAAAATTTTACGACGAGAACTGCGTGACGAAGCGGGCAAGACAGGCAACAATAACGCCTGAGCTCCAAGTCACTCGTCCTGATGCCGGTTCGCCGGCATTTTTTATGGGCGCAACCTAAGAGAACTGAATTTGACTTACCAGATGATTACTACCGATGAAGGGCTGGCCGCCGTATGCCAGGCCGCTCGTCAGTTCCCCGCGCTGGCGCTGGACACCGAATTTGTTCGCACCAGAACCTATTACCCGCAGCTGGGGCTGATCCAGCTTTATGACGGCCAGCAGGTTTCGCTGATCGATCCTTTAGCCATCGGCGACTGGTCGCCGTTCAAGGCGTTGTTGCAGGATCCTGACACCATCAAGTATCTGCATGCGGGCAGCGAAGATCTCGAAGTCTTCCTGAATGCCTTTGGCATGCTGCCTGATCCGTTTATTGATACGCAAATTCTGGCCTCCTTTACTGGCCGCCCGCTGTCCTGCGGCTTTGCCACTATCGTTGAGTCTTACACCGGCATTGCGCTGGATAAAAGTGAATCCCGCACCGACTGGCTGGCGCGTCCACTCACGGAGAGGCAGTGTGAATACGCCGCGGCAGATGTGCTTTATTTGCTGCCTATCGCTGAGAAACTGATGGCCGAAACGGAAGCGGCGGGCTGGATAGGCGCGGCTCTCGATGAATGCCATCTGATGTGCTCCCGTCGTCGCGATCAGCTCGATCCGGAAGAAGCCTGGCGCGAAATAGGCAATGCCTGGCAGCTGCGTACCCGACAGCTGGCCTGCCTCAAGAAGCTGGCGGCCTGGCGCTTGCGTAAAGCCCGCGAGCGCGACATGGCGGTGAACTTTGTCGTCCGCGAAGAAAACCTGTGGCAGGTGGCGAGATACATGCCTGGCTCGTTGGGCGAACTGGACTCGCTTGGCCTGAGCGGCAGCGAAATTCGCTTCCACGGCAAAACGCTTATCGCCCTGGTGGCCGAGGCGCAGGCGCTGCCGGAGAGCGAGCTGCCGCAGCCGCTGCAAAACCTGGTGGATATGCCGGGCTATCGCAAAGTGTTTAAGGCCATTAAAGCCCTGGTGCAGGAAGTGAGCGAGGCTAAAGGGCTGAGCGCCGAATTACTGGCCTCCCGCCGCCAAATCAATCAGCTGTTAAACTGGCACTGGAAATTGAAACCGCAAAGTGTGGCACCGGAATTAATTAGCGGCTGGCGGGCAGAATTAATGGCAGAAGCGTTAACGAAATTGCTGGCGGAATACTGATTATTTATATGACCTGGGAATAATTACAGTATTGTTCTCGGGTTTGAATATATTGGCAAGCTGCAACAAGAATGAGCTGAATAAACGTTAAGTGACTGCGTAAAAATAAAACCCCCTGACAAATGCAGGGGGTTTTTTATTCATGCCGACTTACTGGCTTCTTCAGCTTCCGGGAGCGTCACGTTCAGCTCCAGAATCGAAATATCTCCATCCCGCTGCTCGAGCTGGACGCTGACCATTTCCGGGTCAATTTGCACGTATTTGCAAATCACGTCGAGAATGTCCTTGCGCAGCTGCGGCAGGTAATGCGGTTCCGCATCGCTACGGCGACGCTCAGCTACGATGATCTGTAAACGCTCTTTCGCGATGTTGGCGGTGTTCTTTTTTCGTGACAGAAAAAAGTCGAGTAATGCCATAACTTATCCTCCGAACAGGCGTTTCAGGAAACCCTTCTTCTCTTCTTCAATGAAGCGGAAAGGGCGTTCTTCGCCGAGCAGGCGTTCCACGGTATCGGCGTAGGCTTTGCCTGCATCCGATTCACCGTCAAGAATCACCGGCTCGCCCTGGTTGGACGCACGCAGCACTGACTGGTCTTCAGGGATAACGCCAACCAGCGGAATGCGCAGAATTTCGAGCACATCTTCCATGCTCAGCATATCGCCTTTATTGACGCGACCTGGGTTGTAGCGGGTCAGCAATAAATGCTCTTTAATCGGCTCTTCACCGTTTTCAGCGCGGCGGGATTTGGACGACAGAATGCCGAGGATTCGGTCTGAGTCACGCACCGAGGAGACTTCCGGGTTGGTGGTAATGACCGCTTCATCCGCGAAGTACAGCGCCATCAGCGCGCCGGTTTCGATACCTGCCGGGGAGTCACAAACGATAAACTCGAAGTCCATGTTTTTCAGGTCTTCCAGCACTTTGGCCACGCCTTCGCGGGTCAGAGCGTCTTTATCGCGGGTTTGTGAAGCAGGCAGGATATAGAGCTGTTCAGTGCGTTTATCGCGGATAAGCGCCTGATTCAGCGTGGCATCGCCCTGAATCACGTTAACGAAATCGTACACAACGCGGCGTTCGCAGCCCATGATCAGGTCAAGGTTACGCAGACCAATGTCGAAATCAATAACGACGGTTTTTCTTCCCTTTTGGGCCAGCCCCGTAGCGATGGCCGCGCTGGACGTGGTCTTACCGACGCCCCCTTTACCCGATGTAACAACAATAATGCGTGCCATAAAGGATTTCCTTGTTAAAAGGGCTTAATTCAAAGATTGAACGGAGAGCGCACCACTCGCCAGATTCAGGCGAGCCGCTTTTCCATAATAATCGGCTGGGATCTGCTCGCTCAGCCAGTACTCGCCCGCAATAGAGACAAGCTCTGCTACCAGGTTAGTACAAAATATTTGTGCATCACGATCGCCGCTTGCACCAGCCAGCGCACGGCCACGCATCATGCCGTAAATATGAATATTACCATCTGCTATCAGTTCTGCACCGGCGCTGACGTGATTGGTCACAATCAAGTCACAGTTTGGCGCATAAATGCGCTGCCCGGAACGGACCGGAGTATCAATTAAACGCGTTTTTGTGATCGGTGTAACATCCGGCGCGGTGACCACCACGGGCTCAGCAGGTGCGGCTTTTGGCGTTCTTGCGGCCTTTTCTTTCCCTTCGGTCAGCAAGGGCAGGCCAGCACGCTCAATTTCAGCCTTTAAAGCTTCATCTTTACAGCCGCTGATACCCACCACGCGCAGGCCGGTTGCGGTAACGGCCTGTTGTACTTTCTTCCAGTTGACGGAACCATCGAGACTGGCGACGTTAACGACCACCGGGGCATTCTTTAAGAATGCGGGAGCCTGGGCGATTTTATCTTCCAGAGCCTGGCGAATAACCTCAGGTTGTGCATCATGCAAATGAACCACAGATAAGGTAAAACTGCTGCCCTTTAACTCGATTGGCGTGTTTGACATCCTGGCCTTACTCAATTCAGTTTCAATCCCCACTATTGTGGGACGATATTCCGAAGTACACCAGGCATGTTATAGTCCAGCTTATATTCAGGCAAGCCACTCGCTGGCGAAAATAGAGTAAAAAAAATGTTTTGTGTGATCTACCGAAGTACTAAACGTGACCAGACATATCTTTATGTCGAAAAAAAAGACGATTTCTCCCGAGTGCCGGAAGAGCTGATGAAAGGCTTTGGCAAACCGGTCCTGTCGATGCTGTTGCCGCTGGACGGCAGTAAAAAACTGGCCAATGCCGATTTGGATAAAGTGAAACAGGCGCTGGAAACTGAGGGCTATTATTTACAGATCCCACCTCCGGTAGAAAGTTTGCTGACTATGCACCTGGAAAAGAGTCCTAAAAAATAAATTTCGGACTGAAGGTAAATCTTTTCCATGCTTTCACACGGAGAATGTGTGAAACACATTATTGAAGAAATGATGATGAAAAATGCAGCTTTGCGTTATACCTTCAGCGCCTTAATTCTTTCCAGCGGGGCCGGTTATCTTCCCGCTGCTGAGGCGACTCCCACAGCCGCCTCAGTTCCTCAAACTAGCCCGCCTCAAACTGCCACGCTCGCTGAGCAAGGGCGAAATCCTGCTGAATTTCCGGCTTATGTCGAAAAATTAAAACAACAAGCCAGATCAAAGCGCATCAGCAATGCGACGCTGGCAAAAGCCTTTGCCAATATTCATTTTGTCGATCGGGTCATTCAATCCGATCGCAATCAGCTGGAAAAGAAAATAACGCTGGATGACTATTTAAACCGCGTTATTACTCCCGCCAAAATCAAACAGGCGCGTAGCCTGGCCCGCCAGCACCGGGCAGAGCTGGAAAAAGTCAGCGCCAAAAGTGGCGTGCAGAGTCGCTACATCGTCGCGCTGTGGGCAATGGAAAGTAACTTCGGCAAGCTGCAGGGCAAAGAAGATGTCATTTCTGCTTTAGCGACGCTCGCATTTGAGGGACGTCGTGAAGCCTTTTTCACCAACGAGCTGATGGCGGCGCTGAAAATCATCCAGCGAGGTGATGTCAGCGCGACGCAGATGAAAGGCTCATGGGCCGGGGCGATGGGGCAGAACCAGTTTATGCCGAGTTCGCTGCTGCGCTACGGCAAAGACGGCGATGGCGACGGCAAAATTGATATCTGGAATAACACCCGAGACGTTTTCGCTTCCACGGCAAACTACCTGGCGGTAGAGGGCTGGCAGCGTGGTGGGGCGTGGGGCTATGAAGTGAAACTGCCCACGGGCTTTAATAATTCGCTGCTGGGCACAAGCCAGGGGCAGGGCAAGTCCGTGGCCCAGTGGAAAAAACTAGGCGTGACGCTGCCAAAAGGCTCCCATCTTCCAGCGTCGTCAAAGAAAGCCTGGCTGGTGAAGCCAGACGATGGTTTGGATCGTTCGTTCCTGGTCTATAACAACTTCCGCACCCTGATGCACTGGAACCGTTCTTACTACTTTGCCATTAGCATCGGCAAAATGGCGGATGCCATCGCAGATAAATAAGGCACGCTTAGAAACACTTCCCCGGTATTCAGCAGGCATTTTTTTATCTAGTATCAAAGGCAGTTAACACACACGACACAGAGGAAAGGCATGTATCAACATCATAACTGGCAGGGTGCGCTGCTTGATTTTCCGGTAAACAAAGTAGTCTGTGTTGGCAGCAACTATGCCAAACATATTAAAGAGATGGGCAGTGCGACGCCGGACGAGCCGGTGGTGTTTATTAAGCCTGAAAGTGCCCTGTGCGATATTCGCCAGCCGCTGGCGTTACCACAGGAATTCGGCTCCGTGCATCATGAGGTAGAGCTGGCCATTCTGATCGGCTCAACCCTTAAGCAGGCAAGTGAAGAGCACGTGCAAAAAGCCATCGCCGGCTATGGTGTTGCGCTGGACCTTACGCTGCGCGATCTGCAGGCCAAACTGAAAAAAGCAGGCCAGCCGTGGGAAAAAGCCAAGGGCTTCGATAACTCTTGCCCAATTTCCGGGTTTATCCCTGCGGCACAGTTCACTCACGATCCGCAAAATACCCCGCTGGAGCTGAAGATCAACGGTGAAACTCGCCAGCAGGGCAATACCGAAGACATGATCCACAAGATCGTGCCGCTGATTGCCTATATGAGCAAGTTCTTCACCCTGCGTGCGGGGGATGTGATCCTGACCGGTACACCGGAAGGCGTAGGCCCGCTGCTTAGCGGCGATGAGCTGGAAGTGAGCTTTGCAGGTCACAGCCTGACGACGCGCGTTTTATAAACAATTTGCCGCTTCAGGGCGGCAAAACTTGCATCCGGGTGTCAGACTGTTTATAAGGTGCAGCTTAATTTTTAAATGCAGGAACCGCTATGACACCCACTCCTTTTTGGCAAAGTAAAACTCTCGACGAAATGAGCGACGCCGAGTGGGAATCCCTGTGCGACGGCTGCGGCCAGTGCTGCCTGCATAAGCTGATGGACGAAGACACCGACGAGATTTATTTCACCAACGTCGCCTGTAAGCAGCTCAATATCAAAACCTGTCAGTGCAAGAACTACGCCCGCCGTTTCGAATACGAGCCGGACTGCATCAAACTCACTCGCGACAATTTGCCGACTTTTGAGTGGCTGCCGCACACCTGCGCTTACCGCCTGCTGGCCGAAGGCAAACCGCTGCCGGAATGGCACCCGCTGATTACCGGTTCAAAAGCCGCCATGCACGGTGAGCGCATTTCCGTGCGTCATATCGCGGTGAAAGAGTCAGAGGTCCGCGACTGGCAGGATCATATCCTCAACAAGCCCGAGTGGGCTGACTAGCGTATTTCGATGCTGGTCGGGAATGAAAATAAATCCTTTATATAACCAATCTTGTGATAGGATAGACTTTCAATAACCAAAATAAGAGAGTTTTTATCCTGAATTTAACATTCCAGTGTCCGTCATGTGGCGGATCGCAGTATCGCACCTCCCCCTACGATGTCCGAGAATCAAATCCCCATGGCGCAGTCTGTATCTTTTGCAAATCCGCAATGCAGGCGTTCGCTCATCGTCCATTAAATGCGACCTTCTCCGGTTTTAGCCCGCTGGGGCAACAGTCTTTGGCTTCTTCCCAGCCGCGCTGTTAAGATTCCGTCCTCAAAGGAGGAAAAATGAAAAAACTAACAACCATCATGAGCCTATTGTTGCTCAGCGGCTGTGCGACGGCAGAGCGTGAGGCGCCGAAGCCTCCGCACAGCATAGGCATGGCGAACCCGGCTTCGGTTTACTGCCAGGCCAAAGGCGGGAAATCTGTGATGGTGAAAACGCCTGAGGGCGAAAGAAGTGACTGCCTGCTGCCAGGCGGGGAAAGAATTGATGAATGGGCTCTGTACCGGCGCGATCATTCCTGAAAAAAATAACCCACCGAAAGGTGGGTTATTTGTCTAACGTGTTTGTTAACTTAGCGGCCAAACAGATCGCGACGCTTAGGTTTGAAGAACTGGGCAATCAGCACCAGAACCGCGATTACCAGGAACACGGCGAAGATCCCGAGCAGCCACTGCACCATATCCAGCGACAGGAATTCCCACTGACGAACGGAGCAGTCACCGTTGGCAACAAAGACCTGCGGCAGCCATTTATCCAGCGGCAGCCAGCTTGGGAAGCGAGCGAAGAAATCACAGGTCACAAATGGGGACGGGTGAAGCTGCAGCATGGTGTGCTCCCATGCCAGCTGAACGCCTTTCCCTGCGCTGTAGAGCCAGATGGCCAGGGCGCCATAGCGAAGCGGGCTTTTAGGGGCTATCGCGCCCACGATGCCTGCCCCCATCACGCCAAACAGCGCGCAACGCTCATAAATACACATCACACAAGGTTTCAGCCCCATAACGTGCTGGAACCACAATGCCACCATCTCAAGCGCAAATGCCGTAAAGGCTAAAAGCAGCCAGGCGGTGCGCCCAAGAGAGCATTGGTTTAAATATCGCAACATAATCAGTTTCCCTGCAGCATGCGTAGAATCGGCAGTGTAAACCAATTCCCTTTTTGCGCCAGTAGCGCAGATGAAAATAACGCAGTAATCGGATGTTTATAAGGAAAAAATTTGTAACGGGAAGCGGACTTCCCGTCAAATTGCCTTAGTGCGGTGCAAGCAGCGTATCAGGCGTCATTAGCCAGCCACTGTCCAGCATCCATTGTGTAGCAGGCGTCAGGGTATATTCCACACATAGCAGGCCCACAAGGGTCAGAACCAGCGTGTAGGGCAGCGCCATCACAACCATGCGGCCGTAAGAGAGGCGAATCAGCGGCGCCAGCGCCGATGTCAGCAGGAACAGGAACGCCGCCTGGCCGTTTGGCGTTGCCACCGAGGGCAGGTTTGTGCCGGTATTGATAGCCACCGCCAGCAGTTCGAACTGCTGCATATTGATGGCACCATTCTGCAGCGCAGTTTTCGCCTCGTTGATATAAACGGTGCCGACAAAGACGTTGTCGGAAATCGAGGATAGCAGGCCGTTAAAGATATAAAACAGCGACAGCTGGGCGTGCGGAGAGGCATCGAGCACGTACTGAATTATCGGGCTGAACAGATGCTGGTCGATGATAACCGCCACGATAGTGAAGAAAACGGTCAGCAGGGCGGTAAACGGCAGCGCTTCGGTAAAGGCTTTGCCGATAGCATGCTCGTCGGTAACCCCGCACAGCGATGTCGCCAGAATAATCACCGACAGGCCAATCAGGCCGACTTCTGCCAGATGGAAGGCCAGAGCGATAATCAGCCAGACGCCAATCAGCGCCTGGATCAGCAGCTTCATCTTGTCCTGCTTTGTTCGCTTCCTGGTGCTCTGAGCATCAAAGTCATACAGGATCCCACGCACTTTTTCCGGCAGCGTTTGTCCATAGCCGAACACTTTAAAACGTTCCAGCAGGATGCAGGTGAGCAGGCCACAAATCAGCACCGGCACGGTCACCGGCATCATGCGCAGGAAGAAATCGCCGAAGTGCCAGCCAGCGTTTTTAGCAATGATCAGGTTCTGCGGCTCGCCAACCATGGTCATTACGCCGCCCAGTGCGGTACCGACGCCAGCGTGCATCATCAGGCTGCGCAGGAAAGCGCGGAATTGCTCAAGCACTTCGCGGCTGTCGCTCCGAATATGGCTGTCGTCCTGAACGTTGCTGTCATCCTGTGCTTCAGATGCTACTCGGTGATAGATGCTGTAGAAGCCCACGGCGACGCTAATGACAACGGCCACGACCGTCAAGGCATCAAGGAAGGCGGAAAGAAACGCGGCGGCGACGCAAAAGGCCAGCGACAGCGCAACTTTAGACCGGATCCCCAACAGCAGGCGGGTGAAGAGCAGCAACAGGAGCTGCTTCATGAAATAAATCCCGGCCACCATAAACATCAGCAGCAGCAGCACTTCGAGGTTTGAAGCAATTTCAGCACGAACGTGATCGGGGCTGGTCATGCCGACCAGCACGGCCTCAATGGCCAGCAGGCCACCCGGCAGCAGCGGGTAGCATTTCAGCGCCATCGCCAGGGCAAAAATAAACTCCACCACCAGCATCCATCCCGCGATAAACGGGCTGACAAACCAAAAGACTAGCGGATTAAGCACTAAAAAGAGAAGCAGCGTCAGTTTGTACCAGTCAGGTGATTGACCCAGAAAATTGCGGTACAACGCCCGCCCAAAGGACATTTCCATCGTATAGTTACCATTATCCGTTGTATTATGTTGATGTTAAAAAAGATAACGCTTCAGGGTACTCGTTTATGGCGCACGCGATCAAGCCGAAGGAAATCCTGAGTTAAGGCGTTTATCGTCAAAATTCAACGCCGATCCCGCATTTGCGCGTCGCCCCCGCTATCTGGCGCGCATGGCATCTGGTATGATGAGTCCAATTAGCAAAACCTGAGTAATGGAAATCTTACTATGGTCATTAAGGCGCAGAGCCCAGCGGGTTTCGCGGAAGAGTATATTATAGAAAGTATCTGGAACAGCCGTTTTCCGCCGGGTTCTATTCTGCCGGCAGAGCGTGAACTTTCAGAACTGATTGGCGTTACGCGTACCACTTTACGTGAAGTGCTTCAGCGTCTTGCACGCGACGGCTGGCTGACAATTCAGCACGGGAAGCCAACGCGGGTGAACAATTTCTGGGAAACCTCGGGCTTAAACATTCTGGAAACGCTGGCTCGTCTCGATCACGACAGCGTGCCGCAGCTGATTGATAATCTGCTTTCGGTGCGAACCAATATTTCCACGATATTTATTCGTACGGCGATTCGTCAGTATCCAGATAAAGCGCAGGAAGTGCTGGCCACGGCTAGCAAAGTTGAAGACCACGCGGACGCGTTTGCCGAGCTGGATTACAACATTTTCCGCGGCCTGGCGTTTGCATCAGGTAACCCAATTTATGGGCTGATCCTGAACGGGATGAAAGGGCTGTACACCCGCATCGGGCGTCACTACTTCTCCAATCCTGAAGCCCGTAGCCTGGCGCTGGGCTTTTACCACCGCCTGGCAGAAATCTGCCAGCAGGGGCTTCACGAGCAGGTCTTTGATACCGTGCGTAACTACGGTCGCGAGAGCGGCGAGATTTGGCACCGTATGCAGAAAAACCTGCCTGGCGATTTGGCGATGCACAGTCGCTAGGCCAGCATAAAAAACGCTTCCCTCGGGAAGCGCTACAGACTGTTGACAAACCTCTGCTGATATAAGAAATAACAGAGGGTTCGTTAAAAAAACAGGAAAATCAATTCATTGATTTTCGGCTAATAACCACAAAGAGGGAAAAATCACGCTTTTTCCCTCTTTGTCAGCAACTTTAAACGCTTCCCTCGGGAAGCGTTTTTTTTCACTCTTACAGCGGGTTTCGCTGCGGGCAGCGCTCCAGCAGTTCCACGCTACCATCCGCATTTTGCTGCTCCAGCACGACATCAAATCCCCACAGGCGATGCACATGCTTGAGCACTTCTCTGCGCCCTTTATCCAGTGGGGCGCGGTTGTGCGGGATGTAGCGCAGCGTTAGCGAACGATCCCCACGCAAATCTACATCCCAAACCTGAATATTCGGCTCGAGGTTGCTCAGGTTGTACTGGGCCGACAGCTGGGAACGTATTTCCCTGTATCCCTCTTCATTGTGGATGGCCGAAATTTCCAGGTAATTATTGCGGTCATCGTCCAGCACGGTGAACAGGCGGAAGTCGCGCATCAGCTTAGGCGAAAGGAACTGGCTGATAAAGCTTTCGTCCTTGAAGTCACGCATGGCGAAATGCAGCGTTTCCAGCCAGTCTTTGCCGGCAATATCCGGGAACCAGTAGCGGTCTTCTTCGGTCGGTGACTGGCAAATACGTTTGATATCCTGGAACATGGCGAACCCCAGCGCGTAGGGGTTAATGCCGTTGTACCACGGGCTGTTATAGGGCGGCTGGAACACCACATTGGTATGGCTGTGCAAAAACTCCAGCATAAAGCGGTCACTGACTTTGCCCTCGTCATACAGATGATTGAGAATGGTGTAGTGCCAGAAGGTGGCCCAGCCCTCGTTCATGACCTGGGTCTGTTTTTGCGGATAAAAATACTGGCTCACCTTGCGCACAATACGCAGGATCTCACGCTGCCACGGCTCCAGCAGCGGGGCATTCTTCTCCATAAAATACAGCAGATTCTCCTGCGGCTCCGAAGGGAAGCGGTGGGCGGATTCCGCGGCTTTTTCCTCTTCCTTACGCGGTAGCGTGCGCCAGAGCGTATTCACCTGGCTTTGCAGATACTCTTCCCGGCTTTTCTGGCGCGCTTTCTCCTCCTGCAGGGATATCTTCTGCGGGCGTTTATAGCGGTCCACGCCGTAATTCATCAGCGCGTGGCAGGAGTCCAGCAGGCGCTCCACCTCATCAACCCCGTAGCGCTCTTCACACTGCGTAATGTAATTTTTGGCGAAAATCAGGTAGTCGATTATCGAGCTGGCATCCGTCCAGCTGCGGAACAGGTAGTTGTTTTTAAAGAAAGAGTTGTGCCCGTAACAGGCATGCGCAATCACCAACGCCTGCATGGTGAT
Organism: Enterobacter sp. TMH.L2; assembly: GCF_050847315.1. NCBI lineage: Bacteria > Pseudomonadati > Pseudomonadota > Gammaproteobacteria > Enterobacterales > Enterobacteriaceae > Enterobacter > Enterobacter sp. TMH.L2. The sequence goes on from NZ_CP193791.1 coordinate 1,990,660, forward strand.
GGTGTTCTCTTCCATCAAATAGGCAATGCAGGGGTTAGAGTTGATGACGATCTCATACGCCAGCCCTTGCTGCCCGTGCTTGTACAGGCGCTCGGTTTCGATGAATTTTTTGCCAAAAGACCAGTGCGGGTAGTTAATCGGCATCCCGACGCTGGAATACGCGTCCATCATCTGCTCGGAGGTAATGACCTCAATCTGGTGGGGATAGGTGTCCAGGCGGTAGAGCTTTGCTACCCGGTCAATCTCGGCCAGGTAAATGTCCAGTAGCTCAAACGTCCAGTCGGGGCCGTCACTCAGACGGGTGGGATCCTTTGTGGCGAAATCAGTTACGTTAGCCATCAGCGCGCCCTCATTGTTTTCGACTTTCTCTGGATGGAAAGCCTCACTCTCAAGAATAGACAACTCCTGAAAGATAGCGCCGACAAGTAAAATTTTTTCTTCGCGATTTATTGATCTCAATAGCGGGCTTTTAGCGCGTCACTCAGCATTTTATTTTGACGAAAATGTTTTCCCGTACAGGAGATGCTAATTATCCCGCTCCAGCGCTGGCGGGCAGGTTTGTGAGTTTAGTCACCATAATAAAGCCATATGTTGAATAACATATTCAACTAAGTTATCAATATGTAATCAGAAGATTATTCTTTTAGCTAATTGCGGAGCAGATATGCGTGTTGTGGTGCTGGGAAGTGGTGTCGTCGGCGTGGCGAGCGCCTGGTATTTACGTCAGGCCGGGCATGAAGTCACTGTCATCGATCGCGAATCAGGGCCGGCGCAGGAAACTAGCGCGGCCAACGCCGGGCAGATCTCTCCGGGCTATGCTGCTCCGTGGGCGGCTCCGGGCGTCCCGTTAAAAGCCATTAAGTGGATGTTCCAGCGCCACGCGCCGCTGGCCATCAGCCTCGACGGAACCCAGTTCCAGCTGAAGTGGATGTGGCAGATGCTGCGCAACTGCGATACCCGCCATTACATGGAAAATAAAGGCCGCATGGTACGCCTGGCGGAGTACAGCCGTGATTGCCTGAAAGAATTGCGCCACGCCACAGGCATCCAGTATGAAGGCCGGCAGGGCGGGACGCTGCAGCTGTTCCGCACCGAGCAGCAGTATGAAAGCGCGGCCAAAGACATCGCCGTCTTGAAAGACGCAGGCGTGCCGTATGAGCTGCTGGAAGCTAGCCAGCTTAACCGCGTTGAACCCGCGCTGGCGGACGTAGCCCACAAGCTGACCGGCGGCCTGCGTTTACCGAACGATGAAACCGGTGACTGCCAGCTGTTTACCCAAAACCTGGCGCGGATGGCGGCGGAAGCCGGCGTTGAGTTTCGCTTCAATACGCCGGTTGATCGTCTGCTTTACGACAACCAGCAAATCAGCGGCGTACAGTGCGGCCAGGAAGTGGTGAAGGGGGATGCCTACGTCGTGGCATTCGGGTCCTATTCCACTGGCCTGCTCAAGGGCATCGCCGATATTCCTGTCTATCCTTTGAAAGGTTACTCCCTGACAATTCCTATTGCCGACGAACAGGGCGCGCCGGTTTCAACCATTCTGGATGAGACCTACAAGATCGCTATTACCCGCTTTGACAACCGCATCCGCGTGGGAGGCATGGCAGAAATAGTCGGTTTTAACACTGAGCTGCTGCAGCCGCGCCGTGAAACGCTGGAAATGGTCGTCAGGGATCTCTATCCGCGAGGCGGGCACGTCGAGCAGGCCACGTTCTGGACCGGGCTGCGTCCGATGACGCCGGACGGGACGCCAATTGTTGGGCGTACGCCGTTCAAGAATCTCTGGCTTAATACCGGACACGGCACGCTAGGCTGGACAATGGCATGCGGTTCGGGCCAGATGCTGAGCGACCTGATCTCCGGGCGTACTCCGGCTATCCCAAGCGAGGATTTAGGCATCGCACGCTACGCGCCTGGCTTTACGCCACTGAGCGCCCGCCACCTTCACGGCGCACATAACTAAAAGGAGCCGTCATGTCCCGTCCTGTGGTAGCGACGCTGGATCTAAGCGCGCTGCGCAATAATCTTGAAGTGGTGCGCAGAGCCGCCCCGCGTTCGCGTGTCTGGTCGGTCGTTAAGGCCAACGCATATGGCCACGGTCTCGACCGTATCTGGTCGGCGTTAGGCGCGACCGATGGTTTTGCCATGCTGAATCTCGAAGAGGCCATTTTGCTGCGTGAGCGCGGCTGGAAAGGGCCGATCCTGATGCTGGAAGGGTTCTTCCATGCCGATGAGCTGGCGTTGTTCGACAAATACCGGCTGACCACCAGCCTGCACAGCAACTGGCAGGTGAAGGCGATAGCCAACGCGAAGCTGAGCGCGCCGCTGGATGTTTATCTCAAAATCAATAGCGGGATGAATCGTCTCGGGTTTACGCCCGACCGCGTACACGGCATCTGGCAAAAACTCCGTTCTATCCCGAATGTGGGCGAACTGACCCTGATGGCGCATTTTGCCGATGCGGAGCAGCCAGAAGGCATTATTGAGCCGATGAAGCGCATTGAACAGGCGGCGGAGGGAATTGACGCCCCTCGCTCGCTGTCAAACTCGGCGGCTACGCTGTGGCACCCGGAGGCGCATTTTGACTGGGTTCGCCCGGGGATAATCCTTTATGGCGCCTCTCCGAGCGGGCAATGGCAGGATATCGCCACCAGCGGCCTTCAGCCGGTAATGACGTTGAGCAGCGAAATTATCGGCATTCAGAACCTGAAGGCTGGCGATACCGTGGGCTACGGCAGCCGCTACACCGCCAGCGGCGAGCAGCGAATCGGCATTGTGGCTGGTGGCTATGCGGACGGCTACCCACGTATTGCGGCGGATGGCACGCCGGTCATGGTGGATGGCATCATGACCCGCCTGGTGGGCAAAGTGTCGATGGATATGATCGCTGTAGACCTGACGCCTTGCCCGCAGGCGGGTATCGGCAGCCCGGTTGAGCTATGGGGCAAAAACGTCAAAATTGACGATGTCGCCAGCGCCGCGGGTACGGTTGGCTATGAGCTGATGTGTGCGTTAGCGCCGAGAGTGCCGGTGGTGATGAGTTAACGTTTCTGCTTCTCTCGAGATGTTGTCTCGCTGTCATCTTGCTTGATGACAGGCACTGAATTTAACCGCAGAATCGCTTCTGGTTTTTTTACTCTCACCCTAACCCTCTCCCAGAGGGAGAGGGGATAAAGAAGGTTTCCGCTGTTTTTTTTCCCCTCTCCCTCTGGGAGAGGGCCGGGGTGAGGGGAGACTACTCCTCTTCTTCCTCAGCCACCCGGACACCAATCTTACGCACCAGGTTGTCCTCTTTCTCGGCCACCGTCCAAATCATTCCGGCAAACTCCACCTGGTCGCCAACCACCGGCGCGCCGCCGAGCATCCCCAGCACAAAATCACCTAACGATTGCTGAGGATCCACTTCTTCATCCAGCGTCAGGCCGTAAATGGTCGCCACGTCGGAGAACTGGGCGCTGGCTTCCAGAATAAAGTCGCCAAAGAAACGCTGATCCAAATCCACCGGCGGCGACTGGCTAAACAGTTTCCCCAGCGCGGGAAGATCGCGTTCCCGGCCAATAACGCAAAGCACATCGCCTTCTCGCAGGCGGGTGCTGCCCGTTGGGTGAAGCAGTACGTTATTGCGGAACAGCGCGGCAATACGCGTTTCTTCTGGCATATGCAGGTCACGCAGGGCGGCACCCACGCACCATTTCTCTTCGCTTAGCTGGTAGACAAACTGTTCCCACGGATTGTCAGGATGAATATCCAGACCCACGCGCGAAACGGGCCAGCCTACTGGCGGCACGACGACTTTGGCTTTTTTGGCGGCCCAGCCCAGCGACGTGCCCTGGAGCAGCAGAGACACCAGCACCACAAAGAAGGCCACGTTGAAGAACAGGCGGGCGTTATCCAGCCCGGCCATCATCGGGAACACCGCCAGGATAATCGGCACTGCGCCTCGCAGCCCAACCCAGCTGATAAATACGCGTTCGCGCAGATTAAAACCGCGGAATGGCAGCAGACCGGCAAAAATCGACAGCGGACGAGCAAAGAAGATCATCCACGCGGAAAGCAGGAGAGCAGGGACTGCAATCGGCAGCAGATCGGACGGGTTCACCAGTAAACCCAGCACCAGGAACATGCCGATTTGCGCCATCCAGGCCAGGCCGTCGAAGGTTTGCAGGATCCCGAAACGGTTGCGAATCGGGCGGTTGCCCATCACAAAGCCGCACAGATAAACCGCCAGAATACCGCTGCCGTCCAGCGCCGTCGTGACGCCAAATACCATAATCCCGCCGCTCAGGGCCAGCATCGGGTAAAGCCCGTGGGGTAAGGTTATCCGGTTAATCATTTGCAGCAGCAGATAGCCGCCGCCGAGGCCAAGCACAATCCCCAGGCCAAATTGCTGAATGATGTGCACGAGGAACAGCCAGCTCAGTCCGGTCTGGTGCTGCTGGATCATCTCAATCAGCGTGATGGTGAGAAACACCGCCATCGGGTCATTGCTGCCCGATTCAATTTCAAGCGTCGCGCCTACGCGTTCGTTCAGGCCTTTCCCACCGAGCAGGGAAAAGACCGCGGCGGCGTCGGTGGAGCCGACAATGGCGCCGATAAGCAGGCCGTCAATCAGGTTCAGGTTGAACAGCCAGGCGGCGGCAATCCCGGTCAGTCCGGAGGTAATTAATACCCCAACGGTTGCCAGCGAGAGCGCGGGGCCCAGCGCAACGCGAAACGAACTCGCCTGGGTTCTCATCCCGCCGTCAAGCAGGATCACCGCCAGCGCCAGGTTGCTGATCAGGTAGGCAAAGGGATAATTATCAAACGGGATACCGCCAAGGCCATCGATCCCGGCCAGCATGCCGATAGCCAGAAAGATAACCAGAATGGGAATGCCCAGACGAGAGGAGAAAGAACTTAATAAGATACTGCAAGTTACCAGAACGGAACCCAAAATAAACAGACTGACAATCGCCCCTGCGTCCAAAATCATTCGTCTCCTTTGTCTATGTTGTCGAATTGTAACATGTCATCTGTTACGCAAACGCTCAAAAAGGGCGCTTAAACCGGGCTTCTTTAGCGAAGTACCGGGTGTCCACTTAACGTCAGTCGGGAGGTAACGCCGTCGTGGGCCAGCTCGCCAAACGCGCCGAGCGGCAGCGTCACGGTTTGTGGTTCATGTCCAAAAGGCAGGCCGGAAAGGACAGGCACGTTCAGGCGCTGTTGCAGCGTTTTACGCATTACTTCAAAAGTATATCCTGCATCGTAATCCGTTGCGGTTGTACCGTTAAAACTTCCTAAAATAATCGCTTTCTGGCGTGACAGAATGCCCGCATGGTAAAGCTGCAGCAGCATGCGCTCAACGCGGAAGGGATGTTCGTTGATGTCTTCCACAACCAAAATACCGCCGTCTATTGGCGGCAAAAACGGCGTGCCGACCAGAGAGATTAGCATTGCGAGATTGCCGCCCCAAACCGTGCCGCTGGCCTGCATCGCGGGCGCATCGTTTTCCCAACTTAGCGTGAACGTCGGTTCGCTGAGCGCCTTCCAGAAGTGGCGCCAGGTATATTCATCCATCTCCTCGGCACCAAAATTTCCGGCCAGCATCGGGCCACTGAAGGTGATGGCTCCGCACTGTGCCAGCAGGGCCATCTGGAAAGCGGTGAAGTCGCTGTGACCGCAAATAATTTGTGGCCGGGCACGAAGCGAAGCCCCAAGACGTGAAAAATCAATGTGCTCAAGCAGGCGGCTCATGCCGTAACCCCCGCGCACGGCCAGCACGATGTCCGTTTCCGGCGGCAGCGCCGCCAGCTGATTAAGTTCAGCCAGTCGTTCACTGTCCGTGCCGGCAAAACGCTGAAAACGCCGGGTCAGTGTCTGCTGATTGACGACCTGATGCCCATTCTCTTCCAGCCGACGAATGCCCCTGGCGGCGGCCTGTTGATTAATGCAGTAGCCGGACGGGGCGATTAAATGAATCAGAGACATGGCATTTCCTTGCTGAATATGAATTGGTTATCATGCCGCTATCGAGAGCGCTTGTCATCGCCGTTATGGCCGGCCACATCAATAAGGATAGAGGCGTGAAATTAAGAGGGTTTATCATTCTGGTGCTTTTTTTGGCCGGTTGCTCCAGCCATTCTCCGCAGCAGCAGGCACCGTGGGATCCGACGATCCCCACCCAGCGGGCGCTGAACTGGATGCCGCTGACCGAACTCTCCGGCCAGCAATGGGGCGTTAGTCCGAGACTGATAACGGCAATTATTGCGGTAGAGTCGGGCGGCAATCCGCAGCTGGTTAGCGCCTCTAATGCCATCGGCCTGATGCAGATCAAAGGCTCCACGGCGGGCAAAGAGGTGTATCGCAATCAGGGCTTCAGAGGGCAGCCCTCGGACAGTGAACTGAGAGAGCCGGCGCGTAATATCGACATCGGTACGGCTTATCTGAGTATTCTGGAACACGGCATTTTGCGGGGAATCAACGACCCGCAGGTGATGCAGTACGCGCTGATTGTTTCTTACGTGAACGGGGCGGGGGCGCTACTAAGAACCTTTGATTCCGACAGGCAGACCGCAATCGACAAAATTAACCGCCTGAGCCCGGATGAATTTTATCAGCATGTAGCGACCAACCATCCTGCGCCGCAGGCACCGCGCTACCTGTATAAGGTCACGCGGGCCATGAATGCCATTTAAGCTATTTCACGCGGTTGGCCTTTTCCCGGGCCGACCGCTCCAGAGAGAAAATAATCTTTTGCAGTTCGCGCTCGACCGCCGGGTTGACGTTTAAGAAACGAAAACTCAGGCGCGGAGTAGAAATGGTCTCGTTTTTACTGTCCACGACTTTTCGCTCTGAAACCATCACCAGCTGCATATCAAAGTAAAACTTGCCCCATTCTACGAGATCCATCTCTACGCGGCCAAAACGCAGCCCGGGTGCAAGGCCCGGCGGTAACGTGCCGTCCACCAGGGCGCCCATTCCACCAAGAGACAGGTCGCAGAGCCGGAAGGCAAACTGAGAACCGTCGGCAAGTTCGGTGCGGCAATAATACTGGGGCTGCGTAGGCGCGGTAATGCGGAAATATTCCCGGCGCTGAACGAACCACAGCGATGGCGGCAGCGGCGTGGTAAACGCCGGGAGATTTTGATATTCCGTCGCTTTAAGGCCGGGCAGGGAGAATTCGACTTTTGCCCCCTGCGTTTCAGCGATGAAATCAATATCGTTGGCCTTCTGCACGGATAGGTTTTCCCGCGCCTGGCTGCCAAAGTCCAGCACTAAACGCTCCGCCGAGACATCGAGAATTTTGCTGATGAACTGCCCGTTAGACCATTCCAGCCTGACGGGAACCTGCTGTCTGTGTAAATCACGTAACACACCTAATACTGCCAGAGGAGACTGCTTCAGGAACTGATCGTTATAGTGACTCAAGGCTCAAGTCCTTGTTGTGTTTTCAGGTTGTGGTAACGAAGCTTATCGGCAAAACCGCACAAAACTTAATACAAATTTTTGACTATTTTTTCCTGAAAATGCGCATAACCAGGTGAGATTCATCACGTTTTTTTGCAGCCGAACTATACTCTTTTTGACAGCAGGTCGCTGGCCGGGGCGCAGACAGCCTCGGGCGAGCCTGCTAAAGCTCACAATGTAGAAGAGGACGTTCTAAAATGGGTATCCTGGCCTGGATTATTTTTGGTCTTATCGCGGGTGTAGTAGCTAAGTGGATTATGCCTGGCAAAGACGGCGGCGGTATTATCCTCACCTGTATTCTGGGGATCGTGGGCGCGGTTGTCGGCGGTTGGGTGGCGACGGCATTGCACCTTGGCGGACCGGTAACCGGTTTTAACTGGCCAAGTTTCTTTGTGGCGGTGATTGGCGCCATTATTGTGCTGGCTATTTTCAGGATGGTACGACGGTAGAAAGTCATTCATTACGTAAAAACGGCCCTGAAGGGCCGTTTTTACGTTTAGCTTTCTATATAAGTTTAGAAATCGTAGCCCACGGTCGCAATGATCGAACGTTCCGCGCCCCAATAGCAATAGCCCGTCCCGTAGCAGCCCGCCACATAGTCACGGCCCGTCAGGTTGGTGGCATTAAGCTGCACAAACGCGCCTTTCAGCGACGGTGTCCATGCGCCCATATCTGCCCGAACCATGGCATCCAGCAGCGTTACGGAAGGAACACGCAGGGTATTTTCGTTGTCGGCCCATTGTTTGCCGATGTAGCGAATCCCTGCGCCCAGGCTCAGACCATAATCGGCTTTGAACGTGCTCCACAGGCTCGCCATTTGATTTGGCGTGACGTACGGCGTGTTGCCGTCATTACCGTCAATGGCGTCTTTATAGCGCACCCGGTTAAGGGTATAGCTGGCGATGGTTGACAGGCGTGGTGTCAACTGAGTGCGGGCTTCCAGCTCAAGTCCTTGCGAATGCACTTTGCCTGCCGGTTCAAAATATCCCCCCTGCACGTTACGGTTCCCCACATCTTTTTGGGTCAAATCGTAAACGGCGGCGCTATAGAGATCGCTGGTTCCCACAGGCTGGTATTTTACGCCAGCTTCGTACTGTTCGGCAGTTGTGGGTTTCAGCAGTTTGCCTTCGGCATCGGAAAGTACCTGCGGTGTGACGGCCTGACTGTAGCTCACATACGGCGAAATACCGTTATCAAAGGCGTACAGCAGAGATGCGCGGCCGCTAAAGTGGTTGTCGCTGCGGTTGTCCGTCACGTCACTGTCGATCGCCGTCGCCACCAGATGGCTTTTAGTCACCAGATGATCGTAGCGGCCAGACAGCGTCATATGCCAGCGGTCCCACTTCATCTCATCCTGCAGATAAGCCCCGGTTTGCTCATACTGGCGGCGGCCTGATTTAACCAAAAGCCCCTGATTAATTGTCGCGTAGCTTGGGTCACGTGGATCGTAATAATAGTAACCGCCAACGCCACCAGAAACGCCGGTCCACGGATTCAGGTTGGAAGTGTAGCCCGTCCCGTCGGTCAGATCGTTGGTGAACCGGTGATATTCCCCGCCGAGCACCACTTTATGCTGCAGATCGCCGGTCGCGAAGTCGGCTTCTAACTGATTGTCGATGGCCCAGGCATCCAGCGAGGAGTTTTCACGGCTGTAGTAGCGCGAAAGTTCGTTATGCGCGGTATCTGCCCAGCCAATTTGATAGGCCTGGCGTAGCGCTACGTTTGAGTGGGTATAGCTGGCGTTTGAGCGGAAAGACCAGACCTCATCGAAGGCGTGAGCAAACTCGTAGCTGTAGATCTGCTGGTGGCGCTTAAAGGCGTCATCGCCCGGCTGTACGTCAGAAAAGCCAGTATCCAGCTTGCGTCCCGTGGTGGTGTAAAGGCTGCCGTCGCCCGGAACAGAACCGTGGTAGCCCCCGGACGGATCTTTTTCCAGGTAGGCTCTTAGTACCAGAGACGTTGCATCATCCGGCTGCCAAAGCAGGGACGGCGAAATAGCGTAACGTTCGTCACGCGTGTTGTCATACTGCGTATCACTATTTTTGGTCAGGCCGGTGATACGGAAGGCCCACTGGTCATTAATCGCGTTGGTGTAATCAAACGCCGTGCCGTTGGTGTTGTGGTTGCCGTATATCGCCCGCACGTGGCCTTCTTCGACAAACTGCGGGCGTTTAGACGTTTCCATCACCAGGCCACCCGGAACAGTCTGGCCGTAAAGTGCGGAAGACGGGCCTTTGATGACGTCAAGGCGTTCCAGGAACCAGGGATCGACCTGGACCACGTTAAAGCTACCCGCGTCGCTCATCAGGCGGAGGCCATCAAGGAAGATGTTATTCACGTCGCCGCCGTGGAAACCCCGTAATGCGACGGTATCGTAACGGGTTGCACCGCCGGAGAATCCGGTAAACACGCCCGGGGTATAGTTCAGCGCGCTATTAATGGTTTGCGCGCCCTGGTCTTCCATTTGCTGACGGGTCACGACGGAAATGCTTTGCCCGGTGGTAATCAGCGGCTCGTCGGTTTTGGTCGCGCCACGGGTTGTGGTGGCGGTATAACCTATTGTTGGAGAGGTTGCGGTGTCAGCAGGTTTAGCGGTCACAACCAGTGTTTCTTCAGCCGATGAAGAAAAAGGGGCGATGAGCGCCAGCGTGCAGAGTAAAGCGGAGCGCTTTACGGTAAGGTCCTTTATCATTTTTTGTCCGGAAGTATTGAGATCATCATCCTGATGGAAGTCCTCCGCCGGCATGCGACGGGAAAACGCGGTTTTTAAATGCGGTTTCGAATGAGAATTGTTATCGTTATTATTATCAAGTGCAAGGCGTGCGATGATTTTTAATGCATAAAAACCCATGAAATCAATGATGATTTCATGGGCTTATTGTTTTAAATGAAATGATTAAGCGGCAATCACGCCGTGGTCAGTATGGTCAGGTTACGGCGCTGGCTTGCTCGAGGCTGGTGAGATCCCCGTTTTATCTGCGGCAGGTTTGGCCGCTTCCGTTACCGGGCCGGGCGTGGCCGAAGGCAGCTTATCCGGCGCATTGTCGCAGGGTTTTTCTTTTGCACAGAGCATATCCAGCATTTTCAGCGCGACGCCGTTGGTCCAGCCGAAGCCATCCTGAAGCGGATATTCACCGCCTCCACCGCCCGCACCTCCGGCTGTGACATCGTATTTTTCAACCAGCTTTTGCTCTTTGTTGTAGAGGTTCTGCACCGTACTCAGGAAGCGGAAGCTGACTTCCAGCGCGAGATCTTTATGCCCGTAATTTTGCAGACCTTCGGTGGCCACCCACTGCAGCGGCGCCCAGCCGTTGGGGGCATCCCATTGCTGGCTGGTTTTTACGCTGGTCGTGGCAAGTCCGCCCGCGCTGAGCAGGTGCTGACGGGTGGCTTTCGCCATCTTGTCCGCTCTGTCCTGCGCCGCCGCATGAACGTACAGTGGGAACAGGGCGGCAGCGGTTAGCTGGTTTCGAACCGTGTGGCTTTTCAGATCGTAATCCGCGTACCAGCCTTCTTTGGCGTTCCACAGGTTTTGTTCAATTGCTTTCTGTCGATCGTCCGCGGCCTGCTTATAGCGCTGTGCTGCGTCGCTATCTTTTGCCAGCTCGCTGGCGTGAGCCAACGTTTTCTCTAGCTGATAGAGCAGCGCATTAAGGTCCACGGGCACAATGCTTGTGGTACGGATGGTGCCCAGTTGGGCTGGATTATCCATCCAGCGGGAGCTGAAGTCCCAGCCGGAAGCGGCGGCAGCTCGCAGGTCACGATAAATATCCGTGGCCGCACGCGACGGCGTATTTTTCGCAGTGGTGACGTCGTCCAGGTAGGACTCGGTTCGCGGCGTGTCTTTCTCATCCCAGTAACGGTTGAGCAGGGCACCATTTTTGAGTTTCACCACGCGGGCATGGGCTTCGCCCGGTTTGAGGGCGTCGCTGCCCTCCATCCACCAGCTGTACTCCTGCTTCAGCTGCGGCAGGTAGGCTGTGTAAACGCTATCGCCTTTATTCTGCGCCAGCAGTTCCACCATCATGGCGAAGAACGGCGGCTGTGAACGGCCCAGGTAGTAGCTGCGGTTCCCGTTGGGAATGTAGCCCCAGGTATCGATTTCGTGGGCGAAGTTGTCCACCATATTTTGCACGTCATCCCAGCGCCCACTCTCCGCCAGCCCCAGCAGGGTGAAGTAACTGTCCCAATAGTAAAGCTCGTGGAAGCGCCCGCCGGGCACAACGTAAGGTTTTGGTAGCGGGAGAAGCGGGTCCCATTTGTTGTCGCTGTTCGCGGAACGGGTCAGTTCAGGCCAGAGCCCGTTGATATGCTCCCGCAGGCTTTCTCCTTCCGGCGGCACAGACCTTTTTTCTTCCTTTGGCAGGATAAAGTTCACATCAACAAAATGGCGTAAGTCGAACCCCGAGAGCCGGCGCTGCATACGATAATCAGCAAGGATCATCAGCGGATCGCCCTTGGGCACGGCATCCGCAAAGGTTTTCTGGTCGGGGAACAGCTTCGCGGTCTGGACATCAATAAACAAAGGCCCAAAAAGCTCGTCGGGCGATTGAGGCTCGGGCGGGCGTGGGGATTCGGTTTCCTGGGCTGCGAACGAAGCAAGCGGCGTAAGGCCAAATACGGCACCGGCAGCGGCCATTTGGGCCGCAAAGCAAAGCGCATAAGGCCGGCGCAAAACGGGTTTTATCATCATTCCTTCTCCATCGACGGGACGCAACACGCTACGTTGCGATCAACTCCCTGAAAACCTTAGTTGAATTTTCCGAATTTCGAGCGCCGTTGAAGATAAAAAGAGAAAAACCGGATTATTTACCCCATAAAAAAGCCCCGCAGAACGGGGCTGAAGTATTCGTTAAGTCTGTAATCACCCCTGCGGGTTTACCAGCCACGTGCCGGAATTCGTTACCACAATAGTTTGTTTGCGGGGCGTTTCGCCGCCGCTCAGCGCCAACAAATATCTCCCGGCAGGGAGCTGAAGCGACGCAAAACCATTGGCGGCGGGCGTCAGCTTTTGCGCTTTGCCGTTGACCGCCAGCTGTTCGCCGTCGTTCATTCGAACATACACTCGGGCGAGCGTGCTTTCAGCCGCGACGGCTACAGGGGCCGCGCTTGCCTGCGCCGGGCTTTGATTCGCTGCAAGCGGCGCGGGAGCAGGTTCCGGCGAGCTCACTGAAGGGCTTCCCCGGCCAAAAAGTACCGCGCCAACAATCAGACCCGCGACGGCGCCCGCACCAATTTGCAGGGCAGGTTGATAGCGCTTCCAGAGCGGACGCGTCGCCGTGTTCTCTGGATCTTCTACCGGCACCAGCGCGGTACCCGTTTTTTTATTACCGATCAGTTCACGCACATCGTCTGGCTGGATATTCAGCAGGGCCGCAAAAGCGTCAATGGATTGGGGGCGATCTTCCGGCTTCAGCGACAGCGCTTTATCAACCGCCTGCAGTAAATTCAGGGAATAGCCCTCGGGCTGGTTTTCCGCGAGCTGGATGCAGCTGTCCTGAATACTGCGGGCGACGCTGGCAGGCGGTGCATTGCCGGTAATCAGCGTATAAAGCACGGCTCCGACGGCGTAAATATCTGTCCACGGCCCCAGCTGGCTTGCCAGATCTCCGGTGTACTGCTCCAGCGGTGCAAATCCGGGGTGAAGCAGGGTATTGCCTTCATCCAGCGAGCCTTGTCCCCGGCGTGGCGCGCCGGTATTGAGCAGGATGGGCAGCCCGTTATCCTGAATTTGAATGCTTTTCAGCGACAGGTTGCGGTGCAGATGTTCGGCCGCGTGAAGCGTTGCCAGCGCGCCGCAAAGCATGGGCAGCATCCGGCGGATCCACGTTTCATCGATCAGCGACGGCTGCTGCTTTTGCAGTTCATCCAGCGTAATGCCGCTATAAAACAGCGTCACGACGTAAGCGGTATTATTGTCGCTCCAGATGCGCAGCACCTGAGGCAGATTCGGGTGATTAAAGTGCGCCAGCTGACGCGCTTCCTGCATAAAACCGTTCAGACCGGTGGTGTAGACCAGGTGGTCGCGCTCGCTGTGCAGCACCAGCTCCATCACGTCATTGCGCATGACGTAAGCTTTAGGCATGTATTCACGGATAGCCACCAGACGCTCGAGCTGATGATCCCACGCCCGGTAAAGAATACTGGTCATGCTGGCGTCGATGGCTTCCTGAATTTCAAATTCGTCAAAGCGGTAGCCAGGCGGCAGAGCATTGGGCACTTTTGGAATAAAATCGTTATCTATCATGATGTTCTCTGCGCGTAGTCATGCAACATGCGGCGTATTTATTTTTGGGCTCGCCAGGCACCCGCGGCCGGGTCGCGCAGCTGCGGGTGCAGGGACTCGACCAGCAACAACGTAATGGCCGTCCCCGGCGTCACCCAGCCGGACCAGAGCTTGCGCACCTCGTTGAGCCGCGTCTGGAGACGCTGTTCATCCAATGCCATGTCGCGAGACACTTCCACGGCAACGGTGCCGCTGGCTTTCCAGCCGTTAATTTCAGGGTGGTAAGGCAAAATAAGCCAGCTTTGCGGTGCCTGTTCACTGCTGACGACCATGCGCTCATTGTTCACGCTGGTGATAAGCAGGCTGTCGGCGTCCGCTGAGGAGTTCAGTCCGCTGACCGGGAAACCGTGGACAAACGTCATCATAATGCGCTTTTCGCCGCCGACGCCGCGCCGCACCACTTCGCTGGTGCCGTTCAGCCAGCCGCCTTTTTCACATTTGCCATTCTCTTTACCCGGAATAAACAGGGAACTGCTGGAGGCATCGCCCTGCCAGAATGTGCGCAAGTGGCAGCCATCCTGTAGGGTAAATTCCAGCCATGGCGTGCGGTCGAGAGGCGTGGAAAGATCTTCCGGGCGCTCATTACGGGTCGCAACCGAAGAAAGCGGGGACTCGATAGTCACTCCCCAGTCGCTGGTTTTGGTGGCAGACCCGCGAGCAAGGGAAGCCCCCTCGGGATCTTCAAGCTGCCAGTTGACGCGCTCAATCTCGCTGCACTGATTTTCCAGAAGCGCGCCGAGGCGAGGCATGAACGTTTTCAGAATAAGGGGGTTTTTATCCCCGTTTGCCACAATTCGAACCGGAAGATCGCTTCCGCACCAGCTTTGCGGGGCATTGCTTTTGATGTTGTCTATCCACACGTCCAGCTTTTGGGACGGCGATTGAACGATGCGGTAGTTCCCTGCCCAGACGGTAGTGGATGCCAGCAGCAACGCCATACCCGAAAGCCAGAGTTTCATAAAAATCCTTGTTAGCCTGTGTGTAAAGAGGGGCTACGTTAACGCCCATACAGGTTGCCGGGCGAGTCGTTGCTACTCTCATACCAAAATCTTTGGTTAGAAAACCCCCGAAGGGGAAGTTTAATTAATGATCCACGTTCCGTTGTCGGCGTTCTGGCAGGCTTTGCTTTTATTATCTACCGCAACGCAGGTGGATTTTTTGGCCGCGCGGCGAGGGCGAGGCCGGTCTTTTTTCAGCGTCTGGGTATACAGCTCGCTTTTGACCAGCGCCCTGAGCGGCACATAGCCCAGCAGCTCTTGTTTATCCTGCTCGGCGATAGCAAACCAGTGATTTTCTACCTCGCCCAGCACCGTGTAGCTTTGGCCGTTTTCAAGCTGGGCCAGCACTTTGCCACCAAAATCGGGTTTGCTCATGATGGAGCCCGGATAAAGCGCCCGATACTCGGCGTCAACAGGCGTAAACTCTTTTGGTACTTCAACGACATAGCGGTGAGTCAGGGTGACGCCGTTTACCGTGCTGGTCACAATGGTGTCGTCGGTCATCTTCGGCGGCGGCGCTTTACAGCCGACAACCGTAGTGACAACAAGGAGGACTAACAGGCTTCGCAATTTCATTGAGACGTTCCCTGAGAAAAAGGTTAAAACTCAACCGCCGCGGGAGCAAGGAGCGCCGCACAGGAAAATTATCCACGACGTGAGATACGCCCACGCAAAACGGTGCGGCGGCTTGAGTATCTCGCCGGCGCAAGGAATTCGCGTGGTTTCAGCATAGTAGCGTGATTTTACATAGCCCGGTTAACAATTCAATGGTGTTATAACAGTGGAATAACCTATTACGTACATGAAGGTTTGATGCCGGGTTAGCGCAGTAAAAAATTGGGCTGAGGTAAATGTAATCGGCTCGCCACTTAAAAGGAATGAAAAGCAGGGAGATGACGGTAATTTTTTGAATTTATTTGATAAATTCAGACTTTTCGTTGTGGTGTTATTTTTATTCTGTGGTCAATGCAAATCGTCTTTTGGGGTTTCCCTGAGGTTATTCTTAAAACAATAAAAAAAACATCGGGCCGTCTTCAGGATGCCCGATGAGAAGGCAGAGGTTCAGGCTCCGCTCGATTGAGAAAATAACCGCAAAGCTCGCTCACCTGTTTCATCGATCGGCAGGTAAACCAGCAGCCTTGAACCGTCTCGCGGGGCAGAGTACCAGTTGACCTGTTGCATACCGAAGGTGCCGATCTGCGGATGCGTATACTGTTTGATATGGTTTTCGATATTGCGGATTTCATAGCGCTGCTCCCAGAGCGTTTTAAACGCGGGAGAGGCGGTGAAAAACGACTCCAGCAGCGCTTCCCAGCGCGGGTCGCCGCGGTGCTCGGTGATCCCGGCGCGGAACCAGCCGACAAACTTGGGCAGCACATCTTCGTTACAGTCCACCCGGCTGCGCCAGGTCTCATTGGTCAGATATTGATAAATGCAGTTGCGATGCTCCGGCGGTTCATTGTCGAGATCGACCCCCATTAGCTGGCAAAAATGTGAATTGTAGCCGAGGATGTCGAAGTTCGGCTTCTGGATACTGGCGGGGTTGGGCATCAGGGCGTCCAGCATCCGGCGGGCGGCGGGGCTGAGCCCCTCGCACTGCGCGGCGGCGGGCGCTTCGGACGGAGGCAGTCCGGCCAGAATAAACAAATGACGGGTTTCCGCCGGGGAGCACTGTAGCGCGCTGGCGATCGCCGCCATGGCGCTTGAGGATGGATTCACTTCTCGGCCCTGTTCCAGCCAGGTATACCAGGTTACGCCGATGTCAGCCAGCAGCGCCACTTCTTCACGGCGAAGGCCGGGCGTGCGCCGACGCCCGCTGCGCGGTAGACCCAGCCGCTGTGGGTCCAGACTTTCACGCCGGGTGCGCAAAAACAGCGCCAGCATTTTACGACTGTCGTCCAGCGGGCCATGCCGCAGCTCAGGCTGAGTGACGAGCATCACAAATACTCCAGAATAGTAGTGCCAGTACCAGTATAAGTAAGAACTGGTACCCGGTTAAATGTTCAGGGATCCTACGTCGGTATCCTGAACTATGCAATGGAGTCCCTGATGAATAATTCGCCTGTTTCACCTGGTCGTGCAGGCCTGGTGCTGCTGTTGACGGGCCAGATGTTGCCGTTAATCGACACCTCTATCACCAACGTGGCGCTGGACTCGATCACCCAGTCCCTCGGCACCACGCCAACCCAGCTTGAACTTATTGTGGCACTTTACGGCGTTGCCTTTGCCGTCAGCCTGGCGGTGGGCAGCAAGCTGGGGGATAACCACGGCCGACGCAGAACGTTGCTCTGGGGCGTGGCCCTGTTCGGTATTGCTTCTTTCCTGTGCGGGATCTCCGGCTCGGTCACTGAGCTGCTGGCGGCCCGGACCCTGCAAGGCGTCGGGGCGGCGCTGATCGTGCCGCAGATCCTTGCCACGCTGCACGTGACGCTCAAGGGTACCGCTCACGCCCGCGCCATCAGTCTGTACGGCGGTATTGGTGGGATCGCTTTTATTATCGGCCAGATGGGCGGCGGCTGGCTGGTGTCGGCGGATATTGCCGGGCTGGGCTGGCGAAACGCATTCTTTATTAACGTACCCATCTGCCTGTTGGTGCTGGTGCTGAGCCGGTTTTATATTCCTGAAACGCGCAGCGAAAGCCACTCGCGTATTGACTGGCAGGGCACCGTCACGCTCGCGCTGGTGCTGTGTTGCCTGCTGTTCCCGATGGCGCTTGGCCCCGAGCTGCACTGGCCATGGCCGATGCAGCTGATGCTGGTGGCGACATTGCCGCTCGGTTATCTGATGCGCGTTGGCGCGCTTAACCAACAGCAGCGGGGGCTACAGCCGCTGTTGCCACCAAGACTGCTTAAGCTGGGCAGCATAAGGTTTGGCCTGCTGATCGCGCTGTTGTTCTTTACCTGTTGGTCGGGTTTCATGTTCTGCATGGCGCTGACGCTCCAGTCGGGCATGGGAATGGCGCCGTGGCAGTCCGGGAACAGCTTTATTGCCATGGGCATTTCGTATTTTGTCTCAGCGTGGTTTGCGCCGAGGCTTATCGTGCGCCACTCGCTAAGCACGATTCTGCTGAGTGGGATTGCTATCCAGGTGGTTGGCCTGTTGGGGCTGATATTTACGCTCTGGCACTTTGGCACCCACGCAGGCCCGCTGGCTATTGCCCCGGCGACGCTGGTGGTGGGCTACGGCCAGGCGCTGATTGTGAACAGTTTCTACCGCATCGGGATGCGCGATATCGACCTGAACGATGCCGGGGCGGCAAGCGCCATATTAAGCACCCTGCAGCAGTCGGCGCTGGGGCTTGGCCCGGCGGTCCTCGGAGCATTGTTCCTGCATCTGCAGCACCAAAGCGGGGATTACTCCGTGGCGATGATCGGTTTCCTGGCGGCTGAAATCGTGATGATGCTGGCGCTGGCGGTTGCCGCCGTCACCCGCCGTCAGCTTTTATCTGGGGTGAAAGTCTCTTTAAGATAACGCCCCGGCGGCTGGCCGATAATTCGGGTAAAGGCAGTGGTAAAGCTGCTGGCGCTTTGATAGCCCATATCATAGGCCACCTGAGTTATCGGCTCGCCGTTAACCAATTTCTCCACCGAACTGATAATCCGCATTCTTTCCCGCCAGCGGGTAAAACTCATCCCGACTTCGCTTTCGAAGAGGCGGCCTAATGTTCTGGGGCTGATGAAGGCAACGGCGGCCAGCTGCACCAGCGTTTTATTGCAGGCCGGATCTTCCCGCAGCAGGCTGGTGATTAGCCTCAGCCGCTTATCTTTACCCTCAGGCACAAACAGATCGGTTTTCAAAACTTGCTTGCGCAACTGGAAGTGCAGCAGTTGTGCAATGAGCTCAAGTTGCGCGCCAGAATCGAGGTGGTGTTGAATCGCTAAGGCTTCTTTGGCCAGTTCCGTCAGCAGGTTAGAGGCGACGATAAGCGAGCTATTTTCCGGCAATTGCAGCTCAAATCCTTGCCTGAAACGCAAATTGATCAGCCGCGTACGCTCGGTGTAAAGCGCCCGGTGTAGCAGGCCCGGCGGCACCCAAATACCGTTACCAGGCGTAGCCAGCCACCAACCTGTTTCGTTTTGCAGACGAAGAGTGCCTTCCAGCGTCACGCTTAACTGGCCGTGTATATGGCGGTGAAACGTCACATCGTCACCCCGGTGATGGGCCATGTCGGAAGCAGCGATAGCCACGGATAGGGCATCTGGCATGTTGGCACTCCTGCGAAGTGTTTTGGCGGATTAGCGAAAGAATTATCTCATTCTTTTTCTGATAATGCCTGCATCGAGAAAATTAGAGGAGAAAAAGATGAAAACATTACGCTTCGTAGGTATCGCCGGTAGTTTGCGGGTAGATTCCGCTTCCCGTGCATTGCTCAACAGCATTGGTGAAATGTTGCCTGAGCAGAGTCATTTTAGCGTGCTTGATATTGGCGCCATGGAACATTACTGCCAGGATCTGGAAAAGGGGGAATTACCGGAGCCGGTGGTAAGCGCCCGCCGGTTAGTGGCTGAGGCCGATGCGGTGATCATTACGGTACCGGAATACAATCATGGCATGCCCGGCGTACTCAAGAATGCGCTCGACTGGCTGTCTCGGCCGGTCAGAGCCAGCTGTATGCTGGGAAAATATGTCTTTTTCGTTTCGCAGTCGACCGGCGCGCTTGGCGGCGTCAGGGCGCAATACCAGCTGCGGGAAACGCTGGCCTCAATGCTGTGCAATATGGTGCCGCTGCCGGAGCTGGCGGTCAGCTTCGCGAATCAGAAATTAGAGAACGGGCGTTTAATTGATTCCGCCACGGCGGCGTCTATTCGTACCCAGCTTGCCGTCTTTATTAAGGCGGTAGAGCAGAATAGCACAAACCGTTAACGACGGATTTATCGCCTTATATGGCAACAAAATAATGATAAAATCCATACATGTGTGTGGATTTTTTTTGCCAATAACATCCCGATAACTAAGCGAATTACCGCTAATAATACCCGGAATACAGGATGTATTATTCGGCGGTGTTATTTTTATAATATTTGATTTTATTTGGTTTTTTTAATTAAAAAAATCATTGGCATTAATTGTATGGTTTAATCAGGATGTGAATGAGATTTTAAAATATCGTGAAAGTGGGTTAACATAGATTTACTTCATTCACCTGCGATGCAATAGAATTATTATGCCTGCAATGAAAAAGACAATTATTTCTCTGACAACACTGGCGTTATTCGTCAGCTCTGCTAGCTACGCTAACGCGGATTCCACGCAAAAAACCGACTTCCTGCTGATTGGCGGCGGTATTATGAGCGCCTCTCTCGGGACGTGGCTCCAGGAGCTGCAGCCGGACTGGAAACAGGTCATGGTTGAGAAGCTTGACGGCGTGGCGCTTGAGTCCTCGAACGGCTGGAATAATGCCGGTACCGGGCACTCGGCAAATATGGAACTGAACTATACGCCGGAGCGCCCGGACGGTTCTATTGATGTCAGCAAAGCGCTGGAAATTAACGAACAGTTTATGATTTCCCGCCAGTTCTGGTCCGCACAAATTCAGCGCGGTATTTTGAACGACCCGCATTCGTTTATTAATTCCACACCGCACATGAGTTTTGTCTGGGGCGATAAAAACGTTGAGTATCTGACCAAGCGCTATGCCGCGTTGCAGAAAACCACGCTGTTCCAGGGGATGAAATTCTCCACCAACCACGACCAAATTAAACAGTGGGCTCCGCTGGTGATGGAAGGGCGCGACCCAAATCAAAAAGTGGCGGCGACCTGGACGCCAGTAGGGACCGACGTTAACTACGGTGAAATTACCCGCCAGCTGATCGGCAGCCTGAAAAAAAGCCCGAATTTCTCCCTGCAGACCTCTTCTGAAGTCACCGACTTCAAACGCAACGGCGATAATTCCTGGCACGTCACTATCAAAGACGTCACCAGCGGCAAAGAGCACGCCATCGACGCGAAATATGTCTTTATCGGGGCTGGCGGCGGTGCACTGAAACTGCTGCAGGAAACCGGTATTCCGGAATCGAAAAACTACGCCGGTTTCCCGGTGGGTGGCTCCTTCCTGATGACCGAAAACCCGGCGGTAACCAGCCAGCATCTTGAAAAAGTGTATGGTCAGGCCTCCGTGGGTGCACCGCCGATGTCCGTGCCGCACATTGATGCCCGCTTTATCGACGGCAAGCGCGTGGTGCTGTTCGGGCCGTTCGCGACCTTCTCTACCAAATTCCTGAAAAACGGCTCTTTCTTTGATCTGCTGAGCACCACCACCACCAGCAACTTTATGCCGATGACCGACGTAGGTCTGGATAACTTTGACCTGGTGAAATACCTGATTGGTCAGGTGATGCTGAGTGATGAAGATCGCTTTGAAGCGCTGAAAGAGTACTACCCGCAGGCGCGTAAAGAAGACTGGAAACTGATTCAGGCTGGCCAACGCGTGCAGATCATCAAAAAAGATGAAAACAAAGGCGGCGTCCTGAAGCTCGGTACCGAAGTGGTTGTTGACCAGCAGAAAACCATTTCTGCTCTGCTGGGCGCATCCCCAGGCGCGTCTACCGCGGCACCTATCACGCTGAACGTGCTGAAGCAGATGTTCCCGCAGCAGTTCAACTCGCCTGAGTGGCAGAGTAAGATCCGCGCTGTTGTGCCAAGCTACGGCCAGGAGATGAACGGCAACGCGGCGCTGACGCAGAAAGTGTGGGATGACACCGCGGCCACGCTGCAGCTGACCAAACCGCCGGTCATTCAAATGAACGACCAGAGCGCAACCCCGGTAGCAAAACCAGCCGAAGCGAAAGCGGACGCGGCTACCCAGCACGACATGGCGCTGTAAGTTAACGCCTCAGCCAGCCGCTGTTACGACAGAGGCAATGATAAAAAAGCCAGCCGCAAGGCTGGCTTTTCTCTTTCAGGTGCCGTTACAGCCCGCGTTTATCCATCAGCAGGGCAAGGTCAACCAGGCGGTTAGAGAAGCCCCATTCGTTGTCGTACCAAGCCAGGATTTTCACCAGGTTACCGCCAATCACCAGGGTCGAAAGCCCGTCAATAATCGAAGATCGCGGGTCGCCCTGATAGTCGCTGGAAACCAGCGGCTCATCGCTGTAGCCCAGAATGTCTTTCAGCGGGCCAGCTTCAGCGGCTTTGCGGAACGCGGCATTCACTTCTTCCGCCGTGACATCGCGTTTGAGCGTCACGGTTAAATCAACGATAGACACCACTGGTACAGGCACGCGCAAAGAGTAGCCTGTCAGGCGACCGTCAAGCTCGGGGATAACCTTGCCGAGGGCTTTAGCCGCGCCGCTGGAATATGGCACAATCGATAGCGCTGCCGCACGTGCACCGCGCAGGTCTTTTTCCGGCTGGTCGTGCAGCGCCTGACTGTTGGTGTAGGCGTGAGTAGTGTTCATCAGGCCGTGTTCAATGCCGAATGCCTGATGCAGTACCTGCGCGGCCGGGGCCAGGCCGTTGGTTGTACAGCTGCCGTTGCTGACCACAAAGTGTTTCTGCGGATCGTAACTTTCGTGGTTCACGCCCAGCACGATAGTCAGATCGTCGTCTTTACCAGGGGCAGAAATGATCACGCGTTTTGCGCCGCCGTGGGTGATGTGAACTTCTGCTTTTTCGCGGCTGGTGAAGAAGCCGGTGGCCTCGATAACGACATCTACGCCGACCTCACGCCATGGGATCTGCGCCGGATCTCTTTCGCTAAAAACGCGAACCGGCTTGCCATCAACGTGGAGCAGCCCTTCGGAGGCTTCCACTGGCGCAGGCAGTTTACCCATCAGCGAGTCGTGTTTTAACAGGTGCGCAAGGGTTTTGCTGTCCGTCAGATCGTTGATGGCCACGATCTCAATATTGGGGTTACCCAGGGCAGCGCGCAGCACGTTACGTCCGATTCGGCCAAAACCATTAATCCCGACCTTAACCATGATTCACTCCTTCTCTTGAATGTCTGAGGTCAGAGTAGGCGCAGAGTGAAATGGCGTAAATGACAAAAAAGGATCAATTCATGCCAACTTCCGGCAGTGGAAGCGCTCGCGGTATTCCCCCGGAGTGAGGTGAAGCTGGCGCTCAAAGACGCGGCGCAGGTTAATGGCGGTGCCAAAGCCCGAGGCGCAGGCGACCCGCTCCAGGGTGTCGTTCGACTGCTCAAGATGATGGCGGGCGGCGGCCAGCCGGGCTTCTTCCACATAGCGGGCGGGCGTGACGCCGGTTTCACGGGTAAAGACGCGGGTAAAATTACGCGGACTCATGGCGACCCGTTCCGCCAGTTTTTCCACCGATAAATCCTCCGCCAGGTTATCCAGCAGCCAGTCCTGGAGCTGACTTATCGGCCCGGTATTGGCCGCCTGGCGCAGATGATAGCGGCTAAACTGTAGCTGACCGCCGGGGCGATGGAGGTACATCACCAGATCCTGGGCCACATCCCGCGCGAGGGTAAAGCCGTAATCCGCCTCAACTAACGCGAGCGTAAGGTCAAAGCCGGAACTCACGCCGCCGGAGGTCCACACCGGACCGTCCTGAATATACAGAGGGCCGCCTTCCACTTTGATTTGCGGCCACCTGGCCTGCATCTCTTCCAGCATTCGCCAGTGGGTGGTTGCCCGGCGGCCATCCAGCAGCCCGGCGCGGGCCAGCAGCATCGCACCGCCGCACACGGAGGCAATGCGCTGAGTATTTGGCGCGGCGCGGCATAACCAGTCGACCACCGCACTGCCTTCAGGTTCGCTCTGGCCTTTGCCGGTGATCATGATGGTGTCGCGGGGCTCATTGGGGTCGAGGTCGGCCAGCCTGTGGTCAGCCAGCAGGTTCAGGCCGGACATGCCGTGTACGACGTGATGAGGTTGAGTGGTGGCGATACTGATGCGGTAGCGAGGCTCGGTCAAGGCGTCCGCATGCAGGCGGTTAGCCTGCATCAGAATATCGGCGATACCGGCGGCTTCGAACAGCATGCCGCCGTCAGGAACAATTATCAGGATCGTTTTCATGTCCTGAAAAGTACGCTTTTAACAAATTAAGTCAAGTGGGCTAGCCGTAATGCCGCTGTCCCCAGGCCAGGGCGGTTTCAATCAGTCGGGCTAGCACCTGCTGGAATTGGGTTCCTTTCTCGTCAGACCAGGCAAAACTCTCTTCATCCATGTAGCAACACTGCGCCACTTCCAGCTGTACCGCATGGATATTTTGCTGTGGCGCACCGTAATGGCGCGTGATGTACCCGCCCTTGAAGCGCCCGTTCAGCACTTTGCTGTAGCCGTTGAAGTGCTCGCTGGTTTTTAACAGTTCAGCGCTGAGTACCGGATCGCAGCTGGTGCCGTCTGCGGTGCCGAAGTTAAGATCCGGCAGGCGGCCTTCGAACAGGCGAGGTACCACGGATTTGATGGAATGCGCATCCCACAGCAGCGCATAGCCAAAGGTTTCTTTCAGCCTTGCCAGTTCCTGGACCAGCGCCTGATGATAGGGCTGCCAGATGTTGGTCAGGATATCTGCTCTGGCCTGCACATCGGGGCATTTTCCCGCCTCGAACAGCGGTTCACCGTCGAAAAAAATGTCCGGGTAAAGCCCGGTAGTGGCGGTGGTGTACAGCGGCTTATCGTCCGACGGGCGGTTCAAATCCACCACGTAGCGGGAGTAGTTGGCGCTGAGTATGCTGGCACCCATCTCGCGTATAGGCTGATAAAGTTTGGGAATATGCCAGTCGGTATCTTCCAGTTTTTTGGCCCGCGCCGTCAGCCCGTTTGCCACTTCCGGCGTTAACTGTGTACCGGGATGCGGCATGCTGATCAGCAGCGGCAGCTTGCCCTGATGAAGCTCAAAGCCCTTAATCATTCCACACCTCTTTACCTTGATAGATAACCTGTTTGGAGAGCGTGCCGCCCAACCAGTAGCTCAGCTCGGCGGGATGATCTATTTCCCAGGCAACAAAGCTGGCTTCTTTCCCGGCTTCAAGAGTGCCCGTTTTCTCACCGATCCCGAGTGCGCGCGCCGCATTCAGCGTCACGCCAGCAAGCGCTTCTTCCGGCGTCAGGCCAAACAGCGTGCAGGCCATATTCATCATCAGACGCAGGGATTGCACCGGGGAGGTGCCCGGGTTCAGATCGCTGGAAATGGCTATTGGCACATGATGTTTACGCAGCAGCGCCACCGGCGGCTTCTGCGTTTCGCGCAGGAAGTAAAATGCGCCGGGCAGCAGCACGGCGGTCGTACCGTGTTTTGCCATCAGCGCAATATCGTCCTCGCAGAGATATTCCAGATGGTCGGCGGAAAGCGCATTGTGGCGGGCGGCGAGCCCCGCGCCATGCAGCAGCGAAAGCTGTTCGGCATGAAGCTTAACCGGCAGGCCCAGCTCATGGGCTTTCACAAAGACGCGCTCAACCTGCGGCACGGAAAAGGCCAGGTGTTCACAGAAGGCATCGACGGCGTCAACCAGCCCTTCGCGATGCAATTCCGGTAACCAACGTTCGCAAACGTCAGTGATAAAATCGTCGCTGCGGTCTTTGTATTCCGGGGGCAGGGCGTGTGCAGCCAGGCAGGTACTGTAAATCGTCAGCGGCAGACTTTGTGCCAGCTGGCGGACAACGCGCAGCATTTTGCGCTCGTCGTCAAAGCTGAGGCCGTAGCCCGATTTCACTTCCAGAGTCGTCACGCCGTCTTTACGCAGCGCATTGATACGGCGACTGGCGCTTGCCAGCAGCTCGGCTTCGCTGGCCTGACGCGTGGCCTTCACCGTGCTGGCTATCCCGCCGCCGGCTGCGGCAATATCCGCGTAGGTGGCACCGTTCAGGCGCATCTCAAATTCCTGGCTGCGGTTGCCGCCGAACACGCTGTGGGTGTGGCAGTCGATAAGGCCGGGGGTGACGAATTTACCCTGAAGGTCGCGTTCTTCGTCGTGGGGCTGGTTGGGACGCTGGCTTTCGGGGCCAACCCAGGCAATTTTCTCACCTTCGGTCAGCAGCGCCGCGTCTTCGATAATATTGTACTTGCCGCTGACCATGGTGGTGATGCGGCAGTTACGCCATAAAATCCGCATAAGATCTCTCTCATCAGGACGGGGCACGACGAAAGCCGCGCCCCAGGGGAACTACTTCGCCAGCATTGGCAGGTTCAGGCCGTGTTCTCTGGCGCACTCAATAGCAATATCATAGCCCGCATCCGCGTGGCGCATCACGCCGGTGGCCGGGTCGTTGTTCAACACGCGAGCAATACGCTCCGCCGCTTCGTCGGTACCGTCGCAGACGATAACCATGCCGGAGTGCTGTGAGAAGCCCATGCCGACGCCGCCGCCGTGGTGCAGGGAAACCCAGGTCGCGCCGCTGGCCGTGTTCAGCAGGGCGTTCAGCAGTGGCCAGTCGGACACGGCATCGGAGCCATCCTGCATCGATTCGGTTTCGCGGTTGGGGCTTGCCACCGAGCCGGAATCAAGGTGATCGCGGCCAATGACGATAGGGGCGGACAGCTCGCCGCTTCTGACCATTTCGTTAAACGCCAGGCCCAGTTTTGCGCGCTGGCCGAGGCCGACCCAGCAGATACGCGCCGGCAGGCCCTGGAAGCTAATGCGCTCTTTGGCCATGTCCAGCCAGCGGTGCAGGTGCTTGTCGTCCGGGATCAGCTCTTTGACTTTGGCATCGGTGCGGTAAATATCTTCCGGGTTGCCGGAGAGTGCGGCCCAGCGGAAAGGCCCGATCCCACGGCAGAACAGCGGGCGAATATAGGCCGGCACAAAGCCCGGGAAATCAAAGGCGTTGCTGACGCCCATCTCTTTGGCCATCTGGCGGATGTTGTTGCCGTAATCAAAGGTAGGGATGCCCTGCTGCTGGAAGGCGAGCATCGCTTTCACGTGCTCCGCCATGGACGCTTTCGCTGCCTGAGTGACCACCGCAGGCTCAACGGCTGCGCGCTCGCGATACTCTTCCCAGCTCCAGCCAACGGGCAGGTAGCCGTTGAGCGGGTCGTGGGCGCTGGTCTGATCGGTAACCATGTCCGGGCGCACGCCGCGCTTCACCAGTTCAGGCAGAATTTCTGCCGCATTACCTTGCAGGGCAATAGAAACAGCTTTCCCTTCGCCGGTGTAGCGTTTGAGGCGGGCGAGGGCGTCGTCCAGATCTTTAGCCTGCTCGTCGACATACCCGGTGCGCAGGCGGAAGTCGATGCGCGACTGCTGGCATTCAATGTTCAGTGAACAGGCACCGGCAAGGGTAGCGGCCAGCGGCTGCGCGCCGCCCATGCCGCCGAGACCCGCGGTGAGCACCCAGCGCCCGGTTAGCGAGCCGTTGTAGTGCTGGCGGCCAGCTTCCACGAAAGTTTCATAGGTGCCCTGCACAATGCCCTGGCTGCCGATGTAGATCCACGACCCGGCGGTCATCTGGCCGTACATCGCCAGACCTTTGGCGTCCAGCTCATTGAAGTGTTCCCAGTTAGCCCAGTGCGGCACCAGGTTAGAGTTGGCAATCAGCACGCGAGGGGCGTTGGCGTGGGTTTTAAAGACGCCAACCGGCTTGCCGGACTGCACCAGCAGGGTTTCATCATCATTCAGGGCTTTGAGCGCTTCGACCATTTTGTCGTAGCACTCCCAGTTTCTCGCCGCCCGGCCAATGCCGCCGTAAACCACCAGTTCTTTCGGGTTTTCAGCCACATCCGGATCGAGGTTATTCATCAGCATGCGCAGCGGAGCTTCCGTCAGCCAGCTTTTGGCATTCAGCTTCGTGCCGCGTGGCGCCCTGATTTCAACATCACGATAACGAGAAAACTCACTCTTCATGGGGTTCACCTTGTTTTGAGATAACGGGGAAAGTGCTCACGAAAAATACCATGTCATCTTTTCGTTTGCTTGTATATACATGATTAGCACATTTGATGCCAGGCACGAAAAACATTTTATTGTTCTTTTAAATCAACATATTAAATAATAAATGATAAGTAGTTACATCATATATCGTTTCTTTTTCGACCTCTTCCGCACCATTTTGGCGCTCTTTACAAAGAGATTGATCCTTTTTGGGGCAAAAATAGCAGTTCAGATAGCTGGCAAATCCCCCGGAAGGCACCGTTTAATCCTGATAAAAATCACGGATTGATCACACTTAAAATTTAATAAATTCATTATTTGTTTGTTTTTAAATAATAAATTTGATTGTTTTTAATGTTGCGTATTTGTTATGGCACAGGCTTTGCACATTGTACATACAATGCTATACATAGCTTTTTTACGCAGCCGTTCATTTCTTCGGCAGCCAGATGACCATGAGGCGTAGCGATGATTACTTTCAACAATGTGACCAAGTTTTATGACGACGGCACGGTCGTGGTGGATGGACTGAATCTCACCGCACCCGGCGGCAAGATCACCGTGCTGGTAGGCCCTTCCGGTTGTGGGAAAACAACGTCACTGCGCATGATCAATCGGCTGATCGAGCCGTCTTCCGGCGACATTCTGCTTAACGGCGAATCCACCTCCGCCATGGACGTGGTGCAGCTGCGTCGCCGTATTGGCTACGTTATCCAGAATGCGGGCCTGTTCCCGCATCGAAACATCATCGACAACATTGCTACCACCGCGATCCTCAACGGCATGCCTAAGGCTAAAGCCCGTGCTCGAGCGGGGGAACTGCTGGAAGTCGTCGGCCTTGCCCCGCAGCTGGCCAAACGCTATCCGTGGCAGCTTTCCGGCGGCCAGCAGCAGCGTGTCGGGGTTGCCCGAGCGTTGGCCGCTGACCCGGAGTTCATGCTGATGGATGAACCCTTTAGCGCCGTGGACCCGGTGGTGCGTGACCAGTTGCAGGAGGAGTTTCTCCGCATTCAAAAGGAAGTGAGTAAAACCATCATTATGGTGACTCACGATATTGACGAGGCGATGAAGCTGGGCGATCTGGTCGCGGTCCTGAAGCCCGGCGGCAAGCTGGGGCAGATGGCATCCCCGGGTGAACTGCTTAACGCCCCGCAGAGTGATTTTGTCGCCGACTTTATTGGCCGCGACCGCGGCTATCGCAAGCTGAGTTTCTACAATTCCGGGCCGCTGGCCTCAATGCAAACGGAGCCGACCGCCGAAGTGGGTACGCCTATTGATATGGCTCGCAACATTGCGGTGCAGCGCTGGCTGCTGGTCACCCGCGAAGGCAAAGCCTGCGGCTGGTTTGATACGCATCAGCAGGTTGAGGCCGTGGTGCCGGAGCATATTAATCTGGGCGCCACCTTCTTCCCACAAACCGGCACGCTGCGCCAGATGCTTGACTCTGCGCTCAGCTCGCCGTGCCACCGGGCGGTGGTGATTGGCGAGCGGGCAGAAGTGCTGGGGACGCTGGGGCTGGATCACGTCCTGGATGCCTGCAAGTCGATGGCGCGGGAGGCGGTATGAGATTTGACTGGCTGTGGGCGCAGAGCGACAAAATTTTCCATCTGCTGCTGTGGCATCTCTACCTTTCGGTGACGCCGATCCTGATTGGCCTGCTGCTGGCCATTCCGGCTGGCTGGCTGGTGAGCAGTATGCCGCGCGTGAAGGGCGTCATTCTTAACCTGTTCGGGCTGCTGTACACCATCCCGTCTCTGGCGCTGTTTGTGCTGCTGCCGCCGCTGCTCGGCACGCAGATCCTCGACCCGATCAACGTGGTGGTGGCGCTGACAATTTATAGCTTTGCGCTGCTGGTCAGAACCGTGTGCGACGGGCTGGATTCAGTACCCACCGACACCCGGCAGTCCGCCTTTGCCCTCGGCTACAAACCGGTGCACCAGTTTTTCCAGGTTGATTTGCCGCTGGCGGTGCCGGTGATTGGCTCCGGGATGCGGGTTGCCGTGGTGTCTAACGTCAGCATCGTTTCCGTCGCCGCGCTGATCGGTGCCCCGCAGCTTGGGTCGCTGTTTACCCAGGGGTTTCAGCTGCAGTTTCTGACACCGATTATTGCCGGCATAGTGCTGTGTATCGTGCTGGCTTTCGTGCTCGACTGCGTGGTTGTGGCCGTCACCCGCTCATTAAGCCGCTGGCAGCCAACAAGGGGATAAAGTATGTCTGACTGGTTCTTTACGCTCAGCCACTGGTATGGCGATGACGGTATTATTCCACTGCTGGCGCAGCATATCGGCTACAGCGCGGTGGCACTGGCGATAGCGATAGCCATTGCGTTTCCGGTGGGCTGTTACACCGGCCATACCGGCAAAGGGGAGGCGCTGCTGATTGGCACCACCAACGCGCTGCGCTCCCTGCCGTCGTTTGGCCTGATTATCCTGCTGGTTATTCTGATGGCGGGCTACTTCGAGTCCGACATGGCCTTTATTCTGCCGTGCATCATCGTGCTGGTGGTATTAGCCCTGCCGCCGATAGCGCTGGGCGTGCATGCGGGGATTCGCTCCGTTGACCCCAGCGTGCACGACGCCGCCAAAGGCATCGGCCTGACGCCGTTCCAGGTGCTGACTCAGGTGGAGTTACCCTGCGCCACGCCGTTGATTCTGTCCGGCATTCGCAGCGCCACGCTGCAGATTATCTCTACTGCTACCATCGCGGCCTACGTCTCCCTTGGCGGCCTGGGGCGGTTGATTATCGATGGCCGTGCGGCGAACGATTTTGCCCAGATGACCGCTGGCGCGGTGCTCGTTGCCATTCTGGCGCTGCTCGTAGATGTGTTCTTTTCCCTTTCGGTGAAGTACGTGGTGTCCCACGGCATTTCCCGACGTATCAAAACCCAGTGATGTTGAGCCCGTTAATTACACAAGGTGAAAGCGATGAATATGAAGAAACGTTGTTTGACGCTGTTGAGTGCCGCGATGCTGTCCGTTGTTTCCTCCGCGTGGGCGGCAGATGCGGGGCAGAAGGTAATTATTGGCTCGGCTGACTTCCCGGAAAACCAGCTGCTGGCGACGATTTACGCCGGGGCGCTGGAAGCACAGAACATCCCGGTGGAGAAGAAGCTCAACATCGGCAGCCGCGAAGTTTACATTCCGGCCCTGCTGGACGGCTCCATTAATGTTATCCCGGAGTACAGTGGCGCACTGCTGAGCTACCTGGATGCCAAGAACACGGCGCACAGTTCTGACGAAGTGGCGACCGCGCTGGCGGCGAAGCTGCCGGCCAAAGTGAAAATGCTGAATACCTCCGTGGCGCAAAACAGCGACGTTATCGCCGTCACCAAAAAAACGGCGGATAAATACAACCTCAAAACCATTGAAGACCTGAAGCCTCATGCGGCGGAGCTGATTCTGGGCGGCCCGGCCGAATGGAAAACGCGTCACGAAGGCGTGCCGGGGCTGAAAGAAGTGTATGGCCTGAACTTCAAGAGCTTCAAAGTGCTGGACGTGGCTGGCCCGCTGACGCTGACCGCGCTGAAGAACAACCAAATTCAGGCGGCGGATTTAACCTCCACCACGCCTGAAATTCAGAAAGACCATCTGGTGGCGCTGGCCGATCCGAAAAACCTGTTTGCGGCGCAAAATATCGTCCCGATTGTGGCCACTACTACGCTGAATCCGACGATTGAGGGCACGCTGAATAAAGTCTCGGCTCAGTTAACCACCGCGGATCTGATCGCCATGAACGGGCAGCTTGCGGAATTTGCCAGCATTGATGACGTGGCGCATCAGTGGCTGGTTAAACATGGTCTGAGCAAGTAAGGGCGAACGATGACAAGACAAACTGGCTCCACCGCACGTTCCCATGAAACCGTCACCTTAGGCAGGGCGCAAACCACCATTGACGAGCTGGTACGCATTGCCGACGGGGCGCCGGTCAAACTGGCCCCCGAAGCCCTGGCGAATATGAACCACGTCAGCGGCTATATTCGACGGGCAATAGATGAGGGGCAGGTGATCTACGGCCTGACCACCGGGGTAGGCGACCTGGTGACGGAGCGCCTTTCCGCCGACCAAATCGCCAGCGTGCAGCTCAATATGCTGCGCAGCCACGCCTGCGGGATGGGGCCAGATTTGTCCGTGCGTGAAGTGCGCGCCATGATGGCGGTAATGCTGAAGTCGCTGCTGCAGGGGTATAGCGGCGTCAGCGCCGAGCTGGCGACACGCATGGCCGAAATGCTTAACCGGCAGGTGACGCCATGGTCACCGGCCAGCGGCTCGGTAGGCTATTTAATTGCGACGGCGCATATCGGACTGTCTCTGTTTGGCGAGGGGCAGTGCTGGTATCAGGGCGAGCTTCTGCCGTCCGCCGAAGCTTTGGCAAAAGCGGGGATTGCTCCCCGAGTGCCTGGCCCGCGCGAAGGCCATGCGCTGATCAGCGGCACCTACGAAATCACCGGCCTGGCGTGCCTTGCCGTGCATGATTTTGAGCGGCTGCTGCCGGTGGCGGACATGGCCGGCGGTATGTGCCTTGAGGCGCTGAGGGGCAATACTCGTGGCTATGATGCCCGTCTGCACGCCCTGCGTCCGCACGATGGGCAGCAGAAAACCGCCGCGATTCTTCGCCGGTTACTGAGCGGCAGCGAGATCTTTGCCCGCTACCGCGACCATCGTGTGCAGGATGCGCTCAGCCTGCGCTGCATTCCGCAAATTCACGGCGCGGTGCGCGACCAGCTCGCCCATTGCCGTCAGATTGTGACTATCGAACTCAATTCGGTGACCGATAACCCGGTCTTCCTTATCGAAGAAGACGCGCTGGTTATTCTGCCCGGTGGCAACGGGCACGGTGCGCCGCTGGCGCTGGCGCTGGATTCTCTGGCCGTTGCCATTGCCCAGGTCAGCACGGCGTCCCAGGCGCGATCGGATCGTATTACCAA
The DNA here is from genome assembly GCF_050847315.1 of Enterobacter sp. TMH.L2. Classification (NCBI taxonomy): domain Bacteria; kingdom Pseudomonadati; phylum Pseudomonadota; class Gammaproteobacteria; order Enterobacterales; family Enterobacteriaceae; genus Enterobacter; species Enterobacter sp. TMH.L2. The sequence continues at coordinate 2,023,086 of NZ_CP193791.1, forward strand.
CGTGCACCTGAGCGGCCTGCCTGCGTTCCTGGTGGGCAGAAGCGGCGCGAACTCCGGGATGATGATCCCGCCTTACGTGGCCGCCGCGCTGGCGGGGGATAACCGCAGCCTGGCCGCGCCGTCGAGCGTGCATACCGTCACCACCTGCGCCGGGCAGGAAGACCATATCAGCATGGGCGTTTCTTCGGCGCGAAAAGCCATGCTGGCGGTGAGCAACGCGGTGGATATCGTTGCCATCGAGCTGCTGTGCGCCAGCCAGGCGCTGGAGTTTCACCGCCCGCTTCGCGCCTCGGTTGGCGCGGAGTTAACGCTGAGCATGGTGCGCGCCCGTGTGCCATTCCGTGAGACAGACACGGCGCTTTACCCGGATATGCACGCCGTGCGCGATTTGATTGCTGAGGGTGAGCTGAGCCAACGGCTGCTCGCCCTGGTTGAGGAGTCCGAACATGAGTGAAGCTTTGCAACCGCTGAAAGGCGTCAGAGTGCTTGATTTATCCCGTGTGCTGGCCGGCCCGTGGTGCGCCTCGCTGCTGAACGATCTCGGGGCGGAAGTCATCAAGATTGAGATGCCGGGCAGCGGGGATGACTCCCGTAGCTTCACCCCGCACATCGGCGGGGAAAGCAGCTACTTCATGCAGCTTAACCACGGCAAGAAAAGCGTCACTCTGGATTTAAAGGCACCGGAGGGGTTAGCCATTCTTAAGCAACTGGTGGCGCAGGCCGATGTGCTGGTGGAGAACTTCCGTCCGGGCGTAACCAAACGCCTCGGCATCGACTACGCGACGCTGCAGGAAATCAACCCGCGGCTGGTTTACGCCAGCATTTCCGGGTTTGGGCAGCACGGGGCGATGGCACACAAAGCTGCCTACGACCATATCGTGCAGGCCTACGGCGGCATTATGCAGGTCACCGGCTGGGCGGAAGGAGAGCCAACACGCGTCGGCGATGCCATTGGGGATGTTGTGGCCGGGTTGTACGGCAGTTGGGCGGTGCTCGCGGCTTTGCTGCAGCGCGGGATCACCGGCAAAGGGCAGCATCTTGATGTGTCGATGCTCGACACGATGGTGACGATGCAAATGGTTTCCCTGACCCAGTGGATCGGCGGGCAGCCTTCCGCCGGGCGGCTGGGCAACGCGCACCCGATCAGCGCCCCGATGGACAGCTATCCGGCGCAGGATGGCCACATTGTCATTGCCGTCGCCAACGATAAACTTTTCCGCCAGCTTTGCTCGGCGATGAATAAGCCCGAACTGGCAAGCGATCCGCTGTATCTCACCGATCCGCTACGCCTGGCGAACCAGCGGCCACTGCGGGAAGAAATTGAGCGCTGGCTGGCGGATAAAACGGTGAACGATGCTCAGGCCATTCTGGACCATGCGGGCGTCCCGGCTTCTGCCGTGCTGCGTCTCGACCAGATTCTGACCAGCGACTATGCGAAGGAACGTGAACTCGTTAAGCAGGTGACGCACCCGACGGCAGGCACCATCTCTATTGTTCCGCAGCCGGTGAAAATGAGCGCCATGCAGGCCGAGCCCGCGCTGGTGCCGCCTGGGCTGGGTGAGCATACGGCCAGCGTGCTGCGAGAATTACTGGCTATCGACGAGGCAACGCTGGCGCAGCTCAAGGCGCAGGGCGTCATTTAACCGGCGGAGAACGAAAATGGTGCAAATAAATAAAGTGGCGGTGGTCGGGGCCGGAACGATGGGCGCGCGCATAGCCGTGGTGATGGCGCGAGCGGGCTACCGCGTTAGCCTGTGGTCGCGCTCTGAGCCGACGCTTGATAAAGCGCGGACTATTGTGGAATCGCTCGGCGCTGGTGAAGCCGTAGAGTTCACCACCTCCTTTGAGGCTTGCCTGAGCGACGCCCACCTGGTGTCCGAGAACGTTGCCGAAGACGTGGCGCTCAAGCAGCGCGTGCTGAGGGATGTCGAGCGCCTGGTGAGTGAGCATTGCGTTATCACGACGAACACTTCAAGCGTGTCTATTACGCTGCTGGCCTCGGCCTTGAGCCAGCCGCAGCGGCTGATCGGTATGCACTGGTTTAACCCGGCGGATACCATGCCGATGATCGAGATTGTGCGCGGGGCACAGACCGGGGATGACATCTGCCAGCGCGTGCGGGACATCTGCCAGCACCTGGGGAAAGAGACTATCGTCGTCAACCAGGATATTCCGGGTTTTATTATCAACCGGCTGCAGTACGCGATGCTGCGCGAGGCGCTTTACCTGGTGGATGCCGGAATCGGCTCCGTAGAGGATGTTGACCGCGCGGTGCAGCGCACGCTGGCGCCCCGCTGGGCGGCGATGGGGCCGATGAAGCTAATGGATTTTGCCGGGCTGGATACGGTAGAGAAAGTGGCCGGTATTTTACTGCCCGAATTGGATAACAGCGCTGAACTCCCGGCGTGGCTGAAAGCCAAAGTGGCCGACGGTAAGCTCGGCGCGAAAAGCGGGGAGGGCTTCTATGCGTGGACCGCAGAGACCGCCGCAGCCGGAATGCGCCACCGGGATGAAATCGTCAGGCAGCTAACCGGGGGAGAGAAGCATGAGTGATATCCTTTCTCACGTTGATGGCGCGGTTGCGGTGGTGACGCTCAATCGGCCACAGAAATACAATGCGCTCACGGCTGAAATGCTTGATGAGCTGCTCGGCGTCTTAACCGAGCTGGACGGGCGACCGGACGTCAGGGCGATCGTTTTGCTCGGCTCTACTAAAGCGTTTTCTGCCGGGGCGGATACCGGCACGCTGGCGTCTGCTTCGGCGACAACATTATGGCGCAGCGGATTCAGCGAGAAGTGGGACCAGGTGGCGAGCATTGAAACGCCGCTGATTGCCGCCGTGTCTGGCTACGCCCTCGGCGGTGGCCTGGAGCTGGCGCTGCTGTGCGACATTATTATCGCCGATTCAAGCGCCGTCTTTGGCCTGCCGGAAAGCCACATCGGGATTATCCCCGGGGCGGGCGGGACGCAGCGGCTGGTGCGTGCCGTGGGCAAATCGCTGGCGATGGACATGCTGTTAAGCGGCAGAAGAATTGACGCGCAGGAAGCGCTGCGTGCCGGGCTTGTCAGCCGCGTGACGGATTCGCTGGAAGAGCAGGCTTTAGCGCTGGCGACTCAGGTGGCAAAAGCCGCGCCGCTTGCCGCGATGATGATCAAAAAAGCCGTGGCGGCCAGCTACGAAATGCCGCTGAGTGCGGGCGTGGCCTACGAGCGATCGCTCTCTGCGTTAATTGCCGACAGCGAAGACCGGGCGGCGGGGCTGGCGGCGTTTAAAAATAAGCAATCGCCCGAGTTTAAGGGGCGATGAAGTGAGATAACGCTGAAACCGGCAGCCAGTCTGCCGGTTTTTTTATGCCGAAAGGGTGACGCGAGCGAAAAGGGAAGAGGCCGCAGAAACCACGCTGACCGTGGCCGGGGCGCTCATCAACAGGCTGTCGTAGTGTTGTAATACCTGGCGTTCACCGTTGACCTCAACCTCCAGAACGTCACCGGCATTAAATAGCAGCTGTGTACCCTGCTGGTGTTTCCAGGTGCCTTCCTGCAGCCAGCTTACCGTGGCTCGCGTGCTCTCTGCTTTATAGATGACGTTAAAGTCCAGCAGCGGCCCGCCGACAATCGTACAGCTGACTTCGCTGTCGCCGCTAAAATTCGTGGCCTGGAACGGTGGAATCAGCGGGCTTTGTTCGCCGTCGACGGTGAGATACATGCCTTCGCCTTCCAGCACGCTGATATTGCGCAGATAGCCTGAAAAAAGAGAGAAGGGGCCGTCCTGGCGGATGGTCGCCACCGAAATGCGCCAGGCGTAGTTATCCGTCGCCGGGAAACGATAAATTTCCCGCGTCACGCCCTGGCCGTTTTTCCAGAGCATTTCCGGGCACTGCTCGTAGGGCAGAAGCTGGATCATTTGTGCATGCTTCCTTCGAGGCGGTAGCGTGAACCCGGGTAAACCAGGCGCACGCTGGTGACGATTTTTTTGTTCTGGCGGCCGGTCCAGGTGCGACGATTGACCTGCAGGCAAGGCGTGTGCTCGTCGATTTCCAGATACGTGCACTCTTCGCGAGGCACGTTTACCGCCTCAATAATATGCTCACCTTCAACGATGGGCGCGATGGACGAGAGATAGGCGTTGGGCGTGATACGGGTGAAATCCTGCTGGAAGTAATCCGGCACGATCAGCGAGTTCACCAGGCGGTCTTCAAGCATCACCGGCACGCCGTTTTCGTAGTGGCAAATCAGCGAATGGAACAGGCGGCTGCCCTTGGGTAAATTGAAGGCCATGGCCTGCTGCGCGTCGGCATACACCTGGGTTAGCTCCAGCACGCGGGCGTGATGGCGGTGGCCGCGGCTGGCAATTTCGTCGGCAATATTATTGATTTCGAGCAGCGCGGACTGCCCGCGCACTTCGGCGACGAAAGTCCCGATGCCCTGCATACGCACCAGCAGACCTTCGGCGGTCAGTTCGCGCAGGGCGCGGTTGATGGTCATGCGGCTGTAGCCAAACTGATTCACCAGTTCGCTTTCGGAGGGAACCCGGTAGTTTACTGGCCATAATCCACTATGAATATTGGTCTTAATAATGATTTTGACCCTTTCATAATAGGGGGCCGGCTGGTCCAGATTGTCGGTCTCTGCCGCTGCTTTAAAAACGTCGTTTTGTGCCATTCATCATTCCTCGCCCGGGTATCCTTTAAAGTTTACTCTACCCCTATTTGGATGTATATATACATGCATGTATATACAATTGATTAACATCGAACCGGGGTGCTGATATGGCGGTATATTTCGCGGCAAAAGCGCTTCTGCCGCAGGGCTGGGCGGAAAATGTCAGAGTGGGCGTTTCGCCCGAGGGCGTCATTCAGTCCGTGGTCGCTGACAGCGTGCCGGATGAAGGCGATATTCGCCTGGACGGCGTTGTTGTGCCGGGGATGCCGAACCTGCATTCGCACGCTTTTCAGCGGGCGATGGCGGGGCTGACGGAAGTCGTTGGCGACCCGGCAGACAGCTTCTGGACCTGGCGCGATCTAATGTATCGCCTGGTGGGCAAAATCACCCCGGAACAGCTGGAAACCATCGCCAGCTATCTGTATATCGAAATGTTAAAAGCCGGCTATACCTCGGTGGCCGAGTTTCACTATCTGCATCACGATGTGGACGGCAAAGCCTACGCGCAGCCTGCGGAACTGGCGCTGCGCGTGGCTCAGGCTGCAAAAAACGTCGGCATTGGCCTGACGCTGCTCCCGGTGCTATATACGTATTCCGGTTTCGGGGGGCAGCCCGCATCGTCGGGGCAGCGTCGCTTTATTAACGACACCGACAGCTACCTGAAGCTGTATGACAGCATTGCCACAGCGCTTGCCCCGGAGCCGATGCAGCGCGCCGGGTTGTGCTTCCATTCGCTGCGCGCCGTGACGCCGGAACAAATGCATCTGGTGCTGTCCAGCCAGCCGCAGCCTCAGCCGGTGCATATTCATATTTCCGAGCAGCAGAAAGAGGTGGCGGACTGCCTCGCCTGGTCCGGGCTGCGTCCCGTCGAGTGGCTGTATGACAATATGCCCGTCGATGATCGCTGGTGCCTGATTCACGCCACCCACATCACCGAAAGTGAAACGCGGCTTATGGCTGATTCTGGCGCAGTCGCCGGGTTGTGTTTGACCACCGAAGCGAATCTCGGGGACGGCATTTTCCCCGGGCAGGCGTTTTTGCAGCAGGGCGGCAACTGGGGCATTGGCTCGGACAGCCATATCAGCGTCAGCGTTAGCGAGGATTTACGCTGGTTTGAATACGGCCAGCGGCTGAATAACCGCCGCCGCAATTTGTTGCACCTTGAAACGGAGCCTTATGTCGGCAACGTGCTCTACCAGGGGGCGCTACACGGTGGGCGCATGGCGCTGGGGCAAAACATTGGCGAGCTGGCCGTAGGGGGGCGGGCCGACTGGCTGGTGCTGGACGGGGACGATCCGTTCCTGGCGACAGCGAAAGATAGCGAGCTGTTGAACCGCTGGATTTTTGCCTGCTCTTCTAACCCAATCAAAGACGTTGTGACCGGCGGGAAATGGGTAATACGCGAAGGGCGGCATGAGAAAGACGCAGAGATCAAAGCGGACTTCGCGCAGGTGTTGAAGCAGCTAACGCGTTAGTTACCCGATGAAAATGCATATCCGCTATTGAGCTATCCGCCTCCGGGCTTTCAGGTTTTAATGCTGGCCTGCAAGTTCACGAGGAGAAAATCATGGTCAATGCACGTTATGCTATTTTGGGCGGCAGTTCTGGTATCGGGCTGGCGCTTGCCCGGAAGCTGACGTCTCGCGGAGACAGCGTCCTTATCGGCGGACGATCGGGGGAAAAACTGCAGGCGGCATTAGCTGAGCTTGGCCAAAATGCCGCAGGTAAAACGGTGGACGTGACCGATCGCCTGTCTCTCCGGGCATTCTTTTCGGATGCCGGGCCGCTGGCTGGGTTGTTTACCCCGGCGGCCTCTTATCAAACTGGCGATTTTCGCTATGGCGATGCCGCCACGTCCGAAGCGCTGTTTCAGGCTAAATTCTGGTCACAGTATTGGGCCGTCTATGAGGCGCTTCCTAATCTGCATACTTCCTCTGCCGTGGTGCTGATGTCCGGTGCCGCTTCTGCCCGCCCCATTGGTGCGCCCGCCTATGCCGCCTGCAATGCGGCGCTTGAGGGACTGGCGCGGGGCCTGGCGGTGGAGCTGAAGCCGGTGCGGGTCAACTGCCTGTCGCCGGGCACCACCGACAGCGAACTTTGGCGTACCCGACCGGCTGAAGTGCGTGAATCGACCTACCAATATTGGAACAGTCTGGCGTTAAATGGTCGCCCAGGACACGTAGATGAGCAGGCCGCAACGGCACTTTTTTTACTGGATAATCATAATATTACCGGCAGTGCAATTTATTGCGATGGCGGCTATACGCTGCGGTAGGCACGTTTGTCCGTGGGTGCTTTCGCACTCAAGTTAGCCCCGCCCGGGCCGATATTTTTTGCAGACCAACAATATGGGATGAATTAAATGACAGGTCCGATTGGCAGCATTGGCGTTTCTGTTCCCTCAATGGGGGCAAATATTGCGGCAAAGGTTAAAGCTCCGGTGCTCCCCGCCCCGGCGATCCAGGCCTCAACGCGCGTTACCCTCAGCGGAGCGAGCGACAGCATCAGCGCCGTTTACTCGTTCGGTGCCCAAAAGCTTCGGGCGAATACGCCCGCAGGCAACAGCAGTTTATCCGCGCTGATGGGGGCAACCCTTTCGCAGCCGGGTTCTGTCTCGTTCCAGGGGCTGGGTAAAGAGCTTCTGCTGGCGCTGAAAGACAATCCGAAAGGCTTCTCTCTGGCGGTTGCCTCGCCTGCGGCCACCGCCGTAGAGGGCGACGTTGTGCAGGACAAAGACAGCGCTGTCGCGCTGAATATCGAGACAAAGAGCGGCGTAAAGGTCAGCATTTCGTTATCCCGCCAGTCTGAAGGCCTGGTCGCGCAAGTTCAGACCAGCGGCGGCGATCTGACCGACGATGACGTGGCGGCGATCTCGGGCCTGGCGGATGGCTTCCAGAACGTGCTTGATGGCCTGTCGCAGCAGCCACCGGCGATAAAAATTGGCGGACTGCTCAACGTTGATAGCAGGCTGTTCAAGTCCGTGGAGCTGAACACCGATGTCAGCCAGGCCGGCAGCTCAATCCAGTCTCTGAGTTTCCAGAGCGACAGCGCTCGGCGCACGCTCAGTTATAAAGACGGCGACGCCACGTTTAACCTGACGACCGACCTCAGTAACGCGGGGACATTGGGCAGCAAAAGTCAGCAGGCCCAGGCGCTTTCCGCCTATGAGAAACAGCTCGACGGAGCCGGATCCCGCGGCCATGCGAACAAAGCCCAGCTTGCCCTGTTTAAAAGCGCCTTTCACGCGCTGAACAGCGATTATGGCTCTAACGAATCGAAAACCAGTGGGATACAGCAAAGCATCACTGTTTCTGCAGAAGATAAAGCACGCTCTTACTTGAGCGGGCTGGCTGATTTTACCGCGTCCTTTAAACAGTCGGACGTGGCCTCAAACCCATACAAGTCCGAGGAAAAAGACAGTTTTTCCTATGACTTTAGCCAGGCCACTCAGGGCAGCACCGATACCCGGGGTGACCTGAGCAAGCTGGCTCAGAGCACAAAGGCGAGCCTCAAGGCCAGCTATCATGAGTCGCTGGTCCCGGGCGGAAAATTGGATCTCACGGGACTGAAATCCTCACAAAATTATACTTATCATGTGATTAGTGAAGAAACGTCGACCCAAACAACGCTGGCGTTCAAAAAGGGCAATCTGGCGAGCGTGGAAACCAGCCGCGCGACCCATAACGCCGAATATGTTCAGACTTACGTTGCGGCGCGTTTGACCGATGAGAAACGCACCCCGTTTGATAAGGAAGAGACGAAGAAGGTCAATCTCCTGGCGGATAATGTCATTCTGAAATCAACCAATCCATTGAATCTGAAATAATCCTGCTACCCACGCTGCGGCGTGGGTTTTTTACCTCTGTCGGGGAACCGGCTCGCCGGCGTTACCACTCAGCCTCAATTGCCCAACGAGTGGAATACCCTCCGATGAGAAACATCCTTAATACTTTCCGTCCTACACAGTCCGATCCTCGCCTGCAGGCGCAAAGCGGCCATTCAAGCCGCACCGCCAGAACGTCGGCCACGGCATCGTCGTCCCGCAACGTGAATAACCCGTCCACACGGTTGGTGCAGGATTTCGCGAAGCTAAGCGGCAAAAACCTGAGGGCCAACGTGCTGCTTAACAGCGATGATAATTCGGTACCTATTCACCATAAAAGCCCGTCGGCGCTGCTGAAAGCGATAGACGATAATATTTCAAATACGGCCAGAGAGTGGGGGATGCCTAAGCATGAAGTTGAGGCGATGCTGGGCAGCAGCAAGCGCATTAACGAGCCTGTTTGCGGCGTTACGGCGAATAACGTGATGAAGCTTTTCCTCGACACCGACCATTTCAGCTACGCTTTTGAACACGGGCGAACAATGTCGTTACCCCAGCTTCAGCAACAGCTTGCCAATTTACCCGCCCACAAACACTTTATTTTGCGCGTGAATGACGCAGGCATGGGCCATGCTTACGTGATTGATCTCCCGGCCAGCACAAAACCAAGGCGCGATGCGTTTCTGTATCAGTCGGATTTAGGGGAAGGGGCGACTCGCCCGCTGCGTCTTGACGACTGGATGAGCAAGAAAGCTGCACAGCCGGTTTCGCTGAACGATATCAATACGCATTTTATGAACATGGCGCACGGGCGAATCGATCCGGGGCATATTGCTAAGCTGTTCGACGTCGACAGTAACCCGAATATGCTGCGCCCGGAGCGCCTGGATCTACAAAGGAATCAAGGTTTTAATTTTCAGCTGGCGGAATACGCCCCGGCGAATCTGGAGAAAAACGTCTCGGCGATTAAAGCCCGATGCGGCTAAGTATTTGCCGCCGGTAGCAGGGAATAAAACCACGTTTAATGTGTATTTATTCCGCTTTGTCGCCAGAGAAAAAGCGGCCTTTTGGCGAGTCGGGGCTGGACTAACTCAATGTGATCTCTATCATGTCGGGGTCACTACAGAACAAGAGAACGTGCTATGCAACATATCATCGAAGGCTTTCTTAACTTCCAGAAAGAGATTTTCCCGCAGCGCAAAGAGCTCTTTCGCAGCCTGGCGTCCAGCCAAAATCCTAAAGCGCTTTTTATTTCCTGTTCCGACAGCCGACTGGTGCCGGAGCTGGTAACACAGCAGGAACCGGGGCAGCTCTTCGTTATTCGTAATGCCGGCAATATCGTGCCTTCTTTCGGTCCGGAGCCGGGCGGCGTTTCGGCAACCATCGAGTACGCGGTTGTTGCCCTTGGCGTAACCGATATTGTGATTTGCGGGCACTCTAACTGCGGTGCGATGAAAGCTATCGCCTCCTGCCAGTGCCTGGATCCGATGCCGGCCGTTGCGCACTGGCTGCACTATGCCGATGCGGCAAAAGCGGTTGTGGAAAAGAAAACCTGGAACAACGAGACCGATAAGGTCAACGCCATGGTAGAAGAAAACGTTATCGCCCAGCTGAACAACATTAAAACGCATCCTTCCGTCGCGGTAGGGCTGCGTAACAACGGCCTGCGCCTGCACGGCTGGGTTTACGATATCGAAAGCGGTGAAATTCGCACGCTGGATAAAAACAGCAAATCCTTTGTTTCCCTGGCGGATAACCCTGACGTTTGTTTCGAATAAATTCACGTCAGCGCTCTTGCAGATAAAAAAATCCACGCTTTGCGTGGATTTTTTACATCTATGGATAAATAAAGACGCCAGAAGCAGGATTGTGGAGATTTCACGGATTTACTTTCCCTATACGGAAAAGCCTGAGGCGGCGGGATTATAATCGACATAAAGCGGGCGAATGCTCGCGCTCAGCCGCAGGTCAGGAGAGTTTAAGATGAAAAAGTATCTGTATGTGTTGGCTATGTCTGCGCTGATTGTTGTGCCGTCCCTGGCGCAGGCGCGTCCTGGCCCCTGGTTTGGTCATGGCCCAGGATTCTGGTCTGGCCCGCGCTATTATCCGGGGCCGCATTATTTCTATGGCGGACCGCGTTTAACCGTTTTGCCAGGGCTTGCCACGGCCATAATCGTAGGCGGCCTGACCTATTACGTGGTCAACGGGATTTATTACCAGCGTCAGGGAGCGGAATACATTCGCGTGGAGACGCCGTCCAGCACCAATTCTGGCGTCAGCGTGCTGGATTACAACGGCAAACGCTATTACGTGCGTAACGGCAGCTATTACCAGAAGGATATTAACGGTAACTATTTCGAAGTGCCGCGCCCCGCCGGGCTGTAATCCCTATTTTTTCAGCTTGTATAGCAGGTAGCAAGGTAAGAAACCCACCGTCAGCGTGGGTTTCTTTTGGCATTAACTGACGCCTTAGTTTCCCTCTTTTCTCAACGTTCGCCCTCCCGTCAACCCTTGGTCCGGTCTTCCACGCCTGTTCACCATCAGTTTTTCATATTGGTACATCTACACATCAATTTGGTTACATAAAATCTACAACTTAGTTCGCAAATTCATTATCAGCAGGGTGTGGTTTGCGCGCATTACTTGTATATACATGAGTGATCATTTGATGTGCGATGGGTTTTCCGGCGTTTAATCAGGTTCAGCGAGGTCGTTATGTCTTCCTTTTCATCCACAGAAGAACAGTCCAAAAAGAGCTCACGTCTAAGCGAGAGCCGATCTATTGATTACATTCCTGACGGGGAACGTCACGGGCATCCTTTTAGCCAGTTTACTCTTTGGTTCGGCGGCAATTTGCAGATCACCGCGATTGTCACCGGCGCGCTGGCCGTGGTGCTGGGCGGCGACGTCGTCTGGTCGCTGGTGGGGCTGTTTGTGGGGCAGGTTCTGGGGGCATCGATCATGTCCTTCCACGCTTTGCAGGGACCGCGTCTTGGCCTGCCGCAGATGATCATCTCCCGGGCGCAGTTTGGCGTTTACGGGGCGGTGATTCCGCTGGTGCTGGTGTGCATTATGTATATCGGCTTTTCCGCCAGCGGCACCGTGCTGGCGGGGCAGGCAATGGCGCATTTGCTGTCAATCAGCGATGTCAGCGGGATGATCCTGTTCAGCGCCATTATTATCGTCATTGCCGTGCTCGGCTATCGCGTGATCCATAAGCTTGGCAAGGTCGCCAGTGTTGTTGGGGTGCTGGCTTTTGCCTGGCTGTTTGGGTCGCTGCTGTTCAACGCCGATCTTGCGGCCATTGTGCAAAATAACCATTTCTCCATGCCGATGTTTTTGCTGGCGGTGTCGCTGTCCTCTTCCTGGCAAATTGCCTTTTGCCCCTATGTTTCCGATTACTCGCGCTACCTGCCGCGAGACGTGTCTGGCCCGAAGGTGTTTTTCTCGGTGTTCAGCGGCACCGTGCTGGGGACTCAGGCCTCCATGACGCTGGGCGTTATCACCGCTGCGATTGCCGGGAGCGCTTTTTCCGGACACGAAGTCGGCTACATTGTGGGGCTGGGCAAAACCGAAACCATGGCGATGCTGATTTATTTTGCTATCTGCTTCGGCAAAATTACTTTTACCACGCTGAACGCCTACGGCAGCTTTATGTCGCTGACCACCATTGTGTCAGGGTTCCGCAAGCAGGTGACCCTGAGCCAGAAGAACCGCATTCTGTTTGTGGTGCTGATGGTGGCGGCTTCATGCATCATTGCGCTGCTGAGTGAACCGGCATTCCTGAAACACTTCACTCATTTCCTGCTGTTCTTGCTGGCCTTCTTTGTGCCGTGGAGCGCCATTAGCCTGACCGATTACTTCTTTATTTCGTCCCGAGCCGTAGATATTCCCGCGCTGTTTGATGCCGATAAGCGCTATGGCCGCTGGAACCTGTTTGGCATAGGGGTTTATATCGTCGGGGTGCTGATTCAGCTGCCGTTTATTGAGAACCCGCTTTTCCACGGCTCGCTGACGTGGCTATTCGACGGCAACGATGTGTCGTGGATCATTGGCTGGTTTGGTACGGCGATTCTCTATTATGGCCTGCATCGCCTCGATAAACGCGTTCTGCCAGCGGCGACGGTTTACCCGAATAGCGCTGCTCGCTGATTTTTCTGTGTTTAAAAAAAATCCACGCCTGAGCGTGGATTTTTTATGCCCGAAGGGAAGGGGTTAGACGTTGAACAGGAAGTTCATCACGTCGCCGTCTTTCACGATGTAGTCTTTACCTTCGGCGCGCATTTTGCCGGCTTCTTTTGCGCCTTGCTCGCCTTTGTAGGTGATAAAGTCTTCATAGGCGATGGTTTGCGCGCGGATGAAGCCTTTTTCGAAGTCGGTGTGGATTTTACCCGCCGCCTGTGGAGCAGTCGCGCCGACAGGGATGGTCCACGCGCGCACTTCTTTCACGCCAGCGGTGAAATAAGTCTGCAGGCTCAGCAGCTCGTAGCCTGCGCGGATCACGCGGTTCAGGCCCGGCTCTTCCAGACCCAGCTCGGCCATGAACTCTTCGCGGTCGGCATCGTCCAGCTCGGCGATGTCGGATTCAACCGCGGCGCAGACGGCAACCACGACGGAACCTTCACCAGCGGCAATTTCGCGGACTTTATCGAGGTACGGGTTGTTTTCAAAACCGTCTTCGTTAACGTTGGCGATGTACATGGTTGGCTTCAGGGTCAGGAAGCTCAGGTATTTGATCGCCGCCTTATCTTCTTCGGTCAGATTTTTCAGCGCGCGCAACATACCGGCGTTTTCCAGCTGTGGCAGGCATTTTTCCAGCGCCGCCAGCTCGGCTTTAGCGTCTTTGTCGCCGCCTTTGGCTTTCTTCTGCACGCGGTGAATAGCGCGCTCGCAGGTGTCCAGGTCAGACAGCGCCAGCTCGGTATTGATAACTTCAATGTCGTCAGCCGGATCCACTTTATTATTTACGTGGATGATGTTGTCGTTTTCAAAGCAGCGCACCACGTGGCCGATAGCTTCGGTTTCACGGATGTTGGTCAGGAACTGGTTGCCCAGGCCTTCACCTTTAGATGCGCCTTTCACCAGGCCTGCGATGTCCACGAATTCCATGGTGGTCGGCAGAATACGCTGGGGTTTAACGATTTCGGCCAGCTTGTCCAGACGCGGGTCCGGCATTGGCACCACACCCGTGTTCGGCTCAATGGTACAGAACGGGAAGTTAGCCGCTTCGATACCTGCTTTGGTCAGGGCGTTGAACAGCGTGGATTTGCCCACGTTCGGCAAGCCGACGATACCGCATTTGAATCCCATGGTTTAAATCACCTTAATTGCTTGATTATCAATGAATTTAACTGTTTTCATTGAAAAAATGTAGATAACTTTGCGCATTATACACTGAAACCACCGCCAGCGGGCGTGGAAATCCTTTCCCGGTGCGGGGAAGGCCGGTTTATTGTGCTTTAAAGGCGTGCAGACGATTAGTTGCCTTAGTCAGACCCTCTTTCAGCCAGACTTCGGTGCAGCGCGCCGCTTCGTCTACTGCGTCGTCGATAAGCTTCTGTTCGCTGACCGGCGGTTTGCCGAGCACAAAGCCGACAACTTTGTTTTTATCGCCCGGATGGCCAATTCCCACGCGTAACCGGTGAAAGTTCGGGTTATTGCCGAGTTTACTGATAATGTCCTTCAGGCCGTTGTGCCCGCCGTGGCCGCCACCCAGCTTGAATTTCGCCACGCCCGGAGGGAGATCCAGTTCATCGTGCGCCACCAGAATTTCGTCCGGGGCGATGCGGAAGAAGGTGGCCATGGCGGCAACCGCTTTCCCGCTGAGGTTCATAAACGTGGTCGGAACCAACAGGCGAACGTCTTCTCCACCCAGATTAATGCGGGCGGTATAGCCAAAGAATTTCGCTTCTTCTTTCAGCGACTGATTGTGGCGCTCGGCCAGTAAATCCACATACCAGGCCCCGGCATTATGGCGGGTCGCTGCATATTCAGCGCCTGGGTTGGCCAGGCCGACAATTAATTTAATGCTCACGTTTAAATTCCTGAAAACCGTTCACAGCCGCGTAGTTTACTGCGCGAGGGCGACGTTGACAAAGCGCAATCCCCCCGCCGACACATTCTTGAATAGTTGAGGATCTGAACCATTAGAATTTCAAGTAACTCAGACGCTTATTTGTAAACTTTTGTAGGTCTTTCATTCGTAATTGTGATCGCTCACGCACACGCTCTTTAGGGGCATTGTCTATACTTTAGTCACAAGGATAGGGGATGTTCCCCACCGACCCGTAATAGTGCGGAGGTGACATATGAAACGCAGAAACGCTTCGTTACTCGGTAATGTCCTCATGGGATTGGGACTGGTTGTGATGGTGGTCGGCGTGGGCTATTCAATTCTGAACCAGCTCCCGCAGCTAAACCTGCCGCAGTTTTTCGCCCACGGTGCCGTGCTGAGCATCTTCGTTGGGGCCGTACTTTGGCTTGCCGGGGCGCGTATTGGCGGACGTGAACAGGTCTGCGACCGTTACTGGTGGGTTCGCCACTACGATAAACGCTGCCGCCGGGATGAACATCATCGCCACAGCTAATATTCAGCAGATTTTGAGAAACGGCTCCTTTTCAGGGGCCGTTTTTTTTATGCTTAACGGATTGACCCTCACGTTACGTGAGGCTGCATACTCCCTCTCAGCAGAAGCCAAAAGGAGCAGGACATGTTGTTCAAGGTAGGTGAACTGGCAAAGCGTGCCGGGATCACGGTACGGACGCTACACCACTATGAAGCTATAGGCCTGTTGCTGCCTTCTGCCCGCACCGCCGCGGGTTATCGGCTGTATAACCGGCTGGATATCGCCCGGCTGCATCATATTCAGGCGTTGAGCCGGATGGGAATGAGCCTGGGTGAGGTGCGCGACTGTCTCGAGCGTCAGGCGCTGTCGCTCCAGGAGATCCTGGATTCGCAGATCTCCGTGCTGGATGGCCAGCTGGCTGAAATCGCCGTGCTGCGCCAGCGGCTGGTTACGCTGCGTGAAACTCTGCGCAGCGGCGCAGAACCTGACCTCGAGGAATGGCTGACTACGCTGGAGTTAATGACGATGTACGATCGCTATTTTTCAAAAGAAGAGTTAGAGCGCCTGCCTTTTGCGCAGGCTGATAGCCGCCGTGACGGGGAATGGAAACAACTGGTCGACGAGGTGGCCGGGCTTCATGCCCAGGGCGTTCCACCGGCGGATGAGCGCGCCCAGCGGCTGGCGGCGCACTGGATGGAAATCCTGGAGCGTGACACGGCGGGTGAGCCGGATTTTCTGGTTCGCCTGAACAAAATGCATCAGGCTGAGCCGGACATGGCCCGCCAGACCGGGATTTCGCCGGCGCTGACCGAATACGTAACGCACGCATTCGGCCACAGCAAGCTGAACATTTACCGGCGCTACCTCAACGATGAGGAGTTTGCTTTCACCAGCCGTCACTATTTCGACCGTATGCAGGAGTGGCCGCCGCTGGTGGCCGCGGTGCGTAAGGCCAATGCGGAAGGCGTGCAGGCTGAATCAGAGCAGGCGCAGCAGCTAGCACGTCGCTGGCTGGAACTGTTTCAGTCGTTTGCCGGGCCGTCTGTGCAGACGCAGCAAAAATTCCGCACCGCGATGGCGAACGAGCCAGAGCTTGCCAAAGGCACCTGGATGACGCCGGAGGTGCTGGCCTGGCTGCAGAGGGCGATTGGCGCTATGTTCCAAGCCGCTGGACTAAGAAATCAACCAGGCTCCTGACGCGTAAAGAGAGATGGCGAGCGTGAGGGTAAAGTAAAATAAACGGTCGTGAGGTGCCGCCGTACTCCGGCAGCACCTCAACCAGCGTTCCGTCGGCCACATCCTGCTCCAGAATAAACCGGTAGGTCTGAATCAGGCCCGCTCCGCTTCTGGCAAGCGCCACTATTCCCAACACATCTTCCGCGCAGGTAAAGCCGCCGCGGGTAAAAATGTCGGTATCTTTGCCGTCGACGCTGAACGTCCAGGGGACTTTTCGCCCGGTGCTCGGCAGCTCAAACTGGATGCACTCGTGGTGATTTAAGTCTCCCAGCGTTTGGGGTATTCCCGCCCGGGCTAAATAGACCGGAGAAGCCACGGTGATAAGCTCCGCGTCTTCGAGCTTGCGGGCAATAAGCGATGAATCCTGAGGTGAGCGGCCGCGAATGGCAATGTCGTAACTTTCATCGGCAAAGTCGATGTTGCGGTTGCTGATGTGAACCTGCACCGAGACGCGGGGGTAAAGCTGCCTGAATTCCGGCAGCAGCGGCAGCACTCGATGATGCGCATACGGGGTAGGGAGGCTAATTCGCAGCACGCCAGCGGGTTCTCTCTGCGCGCCGGTGACTTCCCGCTCCGCCTCTCTGAGCTGCTGCAGCGCCTGCTGGCACTGGCGGAAATAGCGCTCCCCGCTTTCTGTCAGCCTGATCTGGCGGGTTGTACGCACGAACAGGCGCACGCCTAAGCGCTCTTCAAGGCGGGCGATAGAGCGGCTGACCGCCGCGGGCGTGATCCCCATAAAATTGGCCGCCGCGCTGAAGCTCAGCTGTTCCGCGGCCTGGCAAAACAGCTCCAGCGTGCCGATCTGCATCTCTTCGAAGTGGCGTTTCATTCCGATGTTCTCTTTCTATTCATTACATGAGGTATCTTGTCATGTTACGGATGGCTAATTTATCGGTCATTGTGTCATAAGTATAGTGAGCTCCACATTCACCCACAGGAGCAAATCATGAACTCAACCCCAACCGTTATTGTGACCGGCGCTTCAAGCGGCATCGGCCTGGCTATCGCGCAGGCTTACCTGGCTCGCGGCTACAATGTTGTCGGCAATGGCCGAACGCTGAAGCGCTTAGAAACGGCGGCGGCAAGCCTCGGTAACCCGGCGAATTTCCTGCTGGTGGCCGGAGATATTGCACTGAAGACCACTGCAGAAGCACTGTTTAAGCAGGCTATCGCCGCTTTTGGCCGCGTGGATATTCTGATCAATAACGCCGGGATCTTTATCCCGAAACCGGCGAGCGACTACAGCGAGCAGGATATCGATGCGTTGATTAACACCAACCTGAAAGGGTTTCTGTTCCCATCCCAGCTGGCCGCCAGCCATATGAGCAAAAACAAGTCGGGGCACATTGTGAACATCACGGCGAGCGTGGCCATGCAGCCTAACGTCAAGGTGCCTGCCTTGTTGCCGGTGATGGTGAAGGGCGGTCTGAATCAGGCGACCAGGGCGCTGGCTTTAGAGCTGGCGGCGGATAATGTGCGGGTTAACGCCGTTGCGCCTGGCATTATCGAAACGCCACTGCACGCGGACTATTCAGGCTCAATAGGTTTTCTCAGCACGCTGTCGCCGAGCGGGAAGACAGGCACCGTGCAGGATGTGGTAAACGCCGTGCTGTATCTGACGGATTCACAGTTCGTCAGCGGCACGGTCATGGCCGTGGACGGCGGCAGCACCGCCGGGGTTTGGTAACAGGAGAGCCGCTATGCCATACGTTAATATTCGCGTCACCCGGGAAGGGGTCAGCGCAGAGCAAAAGCTGGCGCTGATTGAGGGCGTCACCGACCTGCTGGAGCAGGTATTAAACAAAAAGCCCGCCGACACCTTTGTGGTTATCGACGAGGTTGAAACCGACAATTGGGGTGTGAACCGTGAAAGCGTGAGCGCCCGGCGGCGACGCGAAGCCGGGCAGGAGTAGGAGTGAACCTGGCCGCTAATTGGCGGCCAGTGCGGCCTGAACGTCCGGGAAGAACGCAAGGCGGCCGGGAATCGGTTTCACGCCAGCCCGCGCGAGCGTGCGCAGCGGCTGGAATTCAAGGTTCGTCACCCGTAGTTCGCAGCCTTCCGGCATTTTCTCTACAAAGCGCTGGAAGGCATCCAGACCCCCTGCGTCCAGCACCGGAACCGCATCCCATTGCAGAATAACCACCCGATGCCCCGGCACCTGCTGGGCCAGCTGAATGAACAATCCTTCGGCAGCGGCAAAGAACAGCGGCCCCGTGACGCGCAGCGCCAGCACATCCTCAGGCACATTCACATTGCTAAGCGGGGCGAGGCGGGTCATACGAGCCACGCGTCGCATGAAAAGCAGCGACGCCAGCACAATGCCGACGCTGATGGCAATCACCATGTCAAACAGCACGGTCAGCGACATGCAGATCAGCATCACGATGATGTCGTCTTTCGGCGCCCGGCGCAGCAGGTTGACGACTTTATGCGCCTCGCTCATGTTCCACGCCACCATCAGCAGCAGGGCCGCCATCGCCGAGAGAGGCAGCCAGGAAAGCAGAGGGGCGAGCGCCAGCAGGGCCATGATCACCAGCAGCGAGTGAATAATGGCGGCCACAGGCGAAGTTGCCCCGGCACGCACGTTGGCGGCTGAGCGAGCAATGGCCGCGGTGGCGGTAATTCCGCCGAAGAACGGGGCAATAATATTTCCCAGCCCCTGGCCGACCAGCTCGCTATTGGCGTTATGTTTGGTGCCGGTCATGCCGTCCAGCACCACTGCACAAAGCAGGGATTCGATGGCACCCAGCATGGCCATAGAGAACGCCGCAGGTAGCAGGGCGCTGAGTGAGTCCCAGCTAAGCGTAAAGTCAGAATTTGGCATCGCCCACGGGAGCGTTAGCTGAGGCAGCAGTTGGGGAATGCCGTTGCCCTGGGTGCCGTCGGCAAGCACATAGTGGAACCGGGAGCCAATCGTCGCAACTTCACCGCCAAGCAAAGTCACCATCGCCATCACGGCGCAGCCCGCCAGCAGCGCAGGCAGATGCCCCGGCAGGCGAAGCCCCAGGCGCGGCCAGAGAATCAGCACCGCCAGCGTCACGATGCCGATCGCAGCGTCGCCCATATTCAGCGTGGGCAGCGCCATTGCCAGCGCGGCCACTTTATTCAGGTAGTGTTCCGGCACGTGCTCCAGCGTCAGGCCGAAAAAGTCTTTCACCTGCATTGTCGCAATGGTGATGCCTATCCCGGAGGTAAAGCCCAACGTCACCGACAGCGGAATGTATTCGATAAGCCGCCCAAAGCGTGCCAGCCCAAACAGGATCAGGAATATCCCGGACATCAGCGTGGCAACCAGCAGGCCAGCAAGCCCGAATTGTTGCGCGACGGGGTAGAGGATCACCACGAAAGCCGCTGTCGGGCCGGAGACGCTGAAGCGCGAGCCGCCGCTAAGGGCGATGACAATCCCGGCCACGGCGGCAGTATACAAACCGTACTGCGGCGCAACGCCGCTGCCGATGGCCAGCGCCATAGCCAGAGGAATAGCGATGATCCCGACGGTCACACCGGCGATGGCGTCCCGGCTAAAGCGGGACAGGGTGTACTTTTCGCGCCAGCAGGCATCAATCAGGGCGCGGAATGGCATTACGTGAGAAGAAGATACGGTTTTCACTTGTGATTCCATCCGTGAGCGCATCATCTGTCGTTCAGGCAGGTGAAGGAGGCATTGAAAAAGAGTAGTTCAAAAACGAAAAAACCCGCCGCAGCGGGTTTTAAAAGCAACGTCTATCAGTGCTCGAACATCGCAGAGATAGATTCTTCGTTGCTGATACGACGAATGGCTTCTGCCAGCATACCGGACAGGGTCAGGGTACGGACGTTTGGCAGGGCTTTGATTTCGTCAGACAGCGGGATGGTATCGCAGACAATCACTTCGTCGATCACCGAGTTGCGCAGGTTGTGAACCGCGTTACCGGAGAAGATAGGGTGAGTGGCATAGGCGAATACGCGTTTAGCGCCGCGTTCTTTCAGCGCTTCAGCTGCTTTACACAGGGTGCCGCCGGTATCAATCATGTCGTCAACCAGTACGCAATCACGGCCGGACACGTCACCGATGATATGCATAACCTGGGAAACGTTAGCGCGCGGACGGCGCTTGTCGATGATAGCCATATCGGTGTCGTTCAGCAGCTTAGCGATAGCACGGGCACGTACCACGCCGCCGATGTCCGGGGAAACCACGATTGGGTTTTCCAGGCCGATTTGCAGCATATCTTCCAGCAGAATTGGGCTACCGAAGACGTTGTCTACCGGGACGTCAAAGAAGCCCTGGATTTGTTCAGCGTGCAGGTCCACGGTGAGAACACGGTCAACCCCTACGCTTGAGAGGAAGTCAGCAACGACTTTCGCAGTGATGGGTACACGAGCGGAGCGCACACGGCGGTCCTGACGAGCGTAGCCAAAGTAAGGGATAACAGCGGTGATACGACCTGCAGAAGCGCGGCGCAGGGCATCAACCATAACAACCAATTCCATCAGGTTGTCGTTCGTTGGGGCACAGGTGGACTGGATGATGAAAATATCACCACCGCGTACATTTTCGTTGATTTGTACGCTTACTTCACCGTCGCTAAAGCGACCGACGGCGGCGTCACCAAGGGAGGTGTACAGGCGGTTGGCAATACGTTGTGCTAGTTCCGGGGTGGCGTTACCAGCAAAAAGCTTCATATCAGGCACGAGAAGAACCTCAGGCATGCGTCCAGTGGCGGATGGTTGCTACCGCATAATGTGCGGGCGGGGTAGCCCCCATCCAGGCGGTGTATTAAAGAGCACGATGCAACGTCTGAAACGAGGTGACGTTGTCACCAATGCCCAGCTTGCCCGGATATGGCCTGATGCAGCGGAGATCTATTAACGCCTCGCGCAACAAACCCATGCAGCCATTCCGGGGCTTGCTCAAGCACCTGCCGGGCGGCGTGCTCGGTGTTAAATTCAGCAAACACACAAGCGCCGGTGCCGGTCAGGCGCGACGGCGCGTATTCTAACAGCCAGGAAAGCGCGGCATCAACCTCGCGAAAACGTTTTCTTGCGATAACC
The DNA here is from genome assembly GCF_050847315.1 of Enterobacter sp. TMH.L2. NCBI lineage: Bacteria > Pseudomonadati > Pseudomonadota > Gammaproteobacteria > Enterobacterales > Enterobacteriaceae > Enterobacter > Enterobacter sp. TMH.L2. The sequence continues at coordinate 2,044,408 of NZ_CP193791.1, forward strand.
TCACAATCGTTGACAAATTCACATTTTAGCAACGTCGTAATTGACCTGACCGGGGTTTCGCGCGGGAGGTCAGGATCGCCAAAAATGATCGGCGTTGGAATACTGACGCCCGGATGAGCAACCAGGTACCATTTTTCTTCAGGTTCGACCGGCGTCAGGATTTCACCGACGCCTTCAGCAAAGGCGGCGTGGCCCCTGACAAATACCGGCACGTCGGCACCAAGGCGAATGCCCAGCGCAGCCAGTTCGTCTTCGCTGCAGTCGGTTTTCCAGAGCTGGTTCAGTGCCACCAGTACGGTAGCCGCGTTGGAGGAGCCGCCGCCCAGTCCTCCGCCCATCGGAAGCTGCTTCTCAACGCCGAGATCGGCGCCTGCGCCCGCGGGCAGGGTGCCTTTTTCTGCCGCGAATTCCATCAGCATACGGGCGGCGCGCACAATCAGGTTTTCTTCATCAGGCACGCCGTCAATCGGCGTTACCAGCCGAATGACGCCGTCGGGACGCGGTTCGATGGTGAGCGTATCGCCATAATCAAGAAACTGAAACAGCGTCTGCAGGTTGTGATAACCGTCGGCACGGCGGCCGGTGATGTACAGAAACAGGTTCAGTTTTGCAGGGGCAGGCCAGCGGGAAATCATTATTTCACCGTCCAGCTGTCCATTTTCAGCTTGATACGCTGGTCGCCTTCGCGCAATTCCATGTTGGACGGCAGAGAAGGTTGGGTTTTGCTGTCGTAATCACTGTATACCACTTTCCAGGTTTTGCCGCCCTGGGTGTAGTTTACTTCGCGCAGGCGGTACTGGTCGTCCAGCTTGTAGTCCGTGGAGTCGCCCGGCAGGCCGAGCATCCACTGGCGCAGGCTGTTCAGCGGAATAGGCATCCCGGTCAGCTTGCCGATCATCTCTTCCGCATCTGTGGCGGTGTAGCGCTTGCCGTCGCGGTCGGTTAACTGAACCCGATCCGGCTGAGCATTAAGCTCAAGTTCGGTGCTGCCGAGCGGGTTGGTCAGCAGCAGGCGGTAACGGTCCGGGGCAGTTTGCTGCCAGTTAAAGCGGGCATATACCTTTTGGCTATCGGAGAGATAAGCAAAAGCGCCACGCGTCTGATATTGGGTGATTTTTTGCACTTGTTGCTGGTGTTCTAACCACTGCGGCGAGTCAGGACTTTTGCCCGGGCCGCTCGGTTGGGTGACTGAACAGGCGGCCAGCACGAGGCTGGCAAGGGGCAGAAGGCGCATCAGGCGGGCTTTTGGCATCAACATGGCGGCAGCAAATCCTTAAATTCATTTTTGTGGTCAACCGTTCATGCTAGCGGGCGGGCGGCAGGGCGTCTACGGTCATGTTGTCTTAAATCATAAATCATCCACTTACTCCACAAGGGGAAGCTCTCTTTTATTGATTCGGCTCATCCTGTATGATGCGACCAGAAATCCTTATCAACATCGGTATTACTCAGACCGCTCCATGACCCTGTTAGCGTTAGGAATTAACCACAAAACCGCGGCGGTATCGCTGCGAGAACGTGTAACGTTTTCGCCAGACACGCTCGACCAGGCGTTGGGCAGTTTGCTGGAACAGCCTATGGTTCAGGGCGGAGTGGTGCTGTCGACCTGCAACAGAACCGAGTTATATCTGAGCGTTGAGCAACAGGAAAACCTGCACGAAGGGCTGGTGCGCTGGCTGTGTGATTACCACAACCTCAACGAAGAGGAAGTGCGTAAAAGCCTTTACTGGCACCACGATAACGACGCCGTCAGCCATCTGATGCGCGTGGCCAGTGGCCTGGATTCACTGGTGCTGGGCGAACCGCAGATCCTCGGGCAGGTAAAAAAAGCCTTTGCCGACTCCCAAAAAGGCCATTCGCTTTCCAGCGAGCTGGAGCGCATGTTCCAGAAGTCCTTCTCCGTTGCCAAGCGCGTGCGCACCGAAACCGACATTGGCGCCAGCGCCGTTTCCGTCGCGTTTGCCGCCTGCACCCTGGCACGGCAAATCTTTGAATCGCTCTCCTCAGTAACGGTCCTGCTGGTCGGTGCCGGGGAGACTATCGAACTGGTTGCCCGCCATCTGCGCGAGCATAAAGTTGAGAAGATGATTATCGCCAACCGTACCCGAGAACGCGCTCAGGTGCTGGCCGATGAGGTCGGCGCGGAAGTGATTAGCCTGAGTGAAATTGACGAACGTCTGGCGGATGCCGATATCATCATCAGTTCTACCGCCAGCCCGCTGCCTATCATCGGCAAGGGGATGATGGAACGCGCGCTTAAAGCCCGTCGTAACCAGCCGATGCTGCTGGTAGACATCGCCGTACCGCGTGACGTTGAACCCGAAGTCGGTAAGCTGGCGAACGCCTACCTTTACAGCGTGGACGACCTGCAGGCCATTATTCAGAGCAACCTTGCGCAGCGCAAAGCGGCGGCGGTTGAGGCTGAAACTATCGTGGCGCAGGAATGCAGTGAATTTATGGCCTGGCTGCGCGCGCAAAGCGCCTCCGAGACCATTCGCGAATACCGTAGTCAGGCAGAGCAGGTGAGAGACGACCTGGCTGCCAAAGCGCTGGCTGCCCTACAACAGGGCGGCGACGCGGAATCCGTACTGCAGGATCTGGCCTGGAAACTGACCAATCGCCTGATTCATGCCCCAACCAAATCGCTCACGCAGGCTGCCCGTGACGGGGACGACGAACGCCTGCAAATCCTGCGTAACAGCCTCGGGCTGGATTAGCACACACAACTCTTATTACAAGGTGAACCACCGCCCATGAAGCCTTCTATTGTTGCCAAACTGGAAGCCTTGCAGGAGCGCCATGAAGAAGTTCAGGCCCTGCTAGGCGATGCCTCGACCATTGCCGATCAGGACCGTTTCCGCGCCCTGTCTCGTGAGTATGCCCAGTTAAGCGATGTATCGCGCTGTTTCCTGCAATGGCGTCAGGTACAGGAAGACATTGAGACCGCAGAAAGTATGCTCGGCGACCCGGAAATGCGCGAAATGGCGCAGGAAGAGCTGGCCGAAGCCAAAGCCAGCAGCGAAGAGCTGGAGCAGCAGCTTCAGGTTCTGCTGCTGCCAAAAGATCCCGACGATGAGCGCAATGCGTTTGTCGAAGTTCGTGCCGGCACCGGCGGGGACGAAGCTGCGCTGTTTGCCGGCGATCTGTTCCGCATGTACAGCCGCTATGCCGAAGCCCGCCGCTGGCGGATTGAAATCATCAGCGCCAACGAAGGCGAGCACGGCGGCTTCAAAGAAGTGATCGCAAAAATCAGCGGCGAGGGCGTCTATGGCCGCCTGAAATTTGAATCCGGCGGCCACCGCGTGCAGCGTGTTCCGGCCACGGAATCCCAGGGGCGTATTCATACTTCCGCGTGTACCGTGGCGGTGATGCCGGAAATTCCAGAGGCGGAACTGCCGGACATTAACCCGGCGGACCTGCGCATCGATACCTTCCGTTCCTCTGGGGCGGGCGGGCAGCACGTTAACACCACCGACTCCGCAATCCGTATTACTCACTTGCCAACCGGCATTGTGGTGGAGTGCCAGGACGAACGTTCCCAGCATAAAAACAAAGCTAAAGCGCTTTCCGTGCTGGGGGCGCGAATTCGCGCCGCCGAAGTCGCCAAACGTCAGCAGGAAGAGGCTTCCACTCGCCGTAACCTGCTCGGCTCCGGCGACCGCTCTGACCGCAACCGTACCTACAACTTCCCGCAGGGGCGCGTGACCGATCACCGCATCAACCTGACGCTTTACCGTCTGGATGAAGTGATGGAAGGGAAAATCGACGCCCTGATCGAGCCGATTGTGCAGGAGTTCCAGGCCGATCAGCTCGCGGCGCTGTCCGAGCAGGATTAATGGAGTTTCAGTCATGGCTTTGCCAGGCCGTTCAGCGCCTGGCGCAAAGCGAAAGCCCAAAGCGAGATGCGGAGATTTTATTGGGATTTGTCACCGGCAAATCCCGCACGTTTATCCTCGCTTTTGGTGAAACCTCGCTGACGCCAGCCCAGCAGGCCGAGCTTGATGGGCTTCTGGCTCGCCGGGAGCGCGGTGAACCGATTGCACACCTTGTGGGCGAACGTGAGTTCTGGTCGCTGCCGCTGCGCGTTTCTCCGGTGACGCTGATTCCTCGCCCTGATACCGAATGCCTCGTCGAACATGCGTTAACTAAGCTGCCGAAAACCCCGTGCGCAATGTTAGATCTTGGCACCGGGACGGGCGCTATCGCTCTGGCGCTGGCCAGCGAACGTCCTGACTGCGACGTCACCGCGCTGGACGTGGTGCCGGAAGCCGTGGCGCTGGCGAAAACGAACGCAGAAAACCTGGGCATAAACAACGTCAGGGTGTTGCAAAGCCACTGGTTTAACGCCCTTGATGCCCAGCGCTTTGCGCTGATTGTCAGTAATCCACCGTATATCGACGAAGCCGATCCGCACCTCAGTGGAGGTGACGTTCGCTTTGAACCGAAAAGCGCGCTGGTAGCGGAGAATCATGGTCTGGCCGATTTAGAAACCCTGGTTAACGATTCACGCCGTTTTCTTGAACCCGGCGGCTGGCTGGTGCTGGAGCACGGCTGGACGCAGGGCGAAAGCGTGCAGCGTTTGCTGTGGGATGCCGGTTTTACCGAGGTTGCAACCTACAAAGATTATGGCGATAACGATCGCCTGACGTCAGGACGCTATCTTTGACTTATTAAGGAACAGACATTTTGGCGACTTATTTTTCACTTAAATATCTGCATATTTTCACCGTCGTTATTTCAATCAGCCTGTTTGTTTTACGCTACTGGTGGCAATATCGCGGGTCTGTGATGTCCGGCAAGCGCTGGGTGCGCATCGTACCGCACGTTAATGATACGCTGTTATTGATCAGCGGTTTTGCGCTGGTTATGGTTACGCATTTCTATCCTTTTACGCCGCAGGGAACGTGGCTGACTGAAAAGCTGTTTGGCGTTATTATCTATATCGCTTTAGGTTTTATCGCGCTGGGAAAACGTCCGCGCAGCCAGCAGGTTCGTTGGTTTGCTTTTCTGCTGGGGCTGGTGGTGCTTTACATCATCATAAAACTCGCCACCACTAAAATACCGATATTGGGGTAAGTATGAAGTCGTTAGCCGATTTCGAATTTAATCAGGCACCGCTCTGCGAGGGCATGATTTTGGTCTCGCAGCTGATTCGGGATGATTTCCCGACCGCAGAAGTGAAAGCACAGCTCGGGGAACTGGTGAAGCTGGCAAAAGAAGAGATTTGCCTGGGGACACATCCCGACCTGCAGCTGGAAAAACTGCTGGAACTCTTTTACGGCGAATGGGGCTTTAAGGACTCAGGCGGCGTGTATCGCCTGTCCGACGCCCTGTGGCTGGACAACGTTTTAAAAAGTCGTCAGGGGAGCGCGGTTTCCCTTGGGGCAATTTTGCTGTGGCTTGCCGAGCAGCTTGATATTCCGCTGATGCCGGTGATTTTCCCGACGCAGCTTATTCTGCGTGCCGACTGGATGGACGGCGAAATGTGGCTTATCAATCCGTTTAACGGCGATACGCTGGATGAGCACACGCTGGAAGTGTGGATCAAGGGCAATATTAACCCGACGGCGGAGCTGTTCGATGAAGACCTTGACGAGTCCGACAACGCGGAGGTGATCCGCAAGCTGCTGGATACGCTCAAGTCCGCGCTGATGGAGGAGCGGCAGATGGAGATGGCGCTGCGCGCCAGCGAAGTACTGCTGCAGTTTAATCCGGAAGATCCGTACGAAATTCGCGACCGCGGCCTGATTTATGCGCAGCTGGACTGCGAGCACGTGGCGCTCAACGACTTGAGCTATTTTGTTGAGCAGTGCCCGGAAGATCCAATTAGCGAAATGATTAAGGCGCAAATCAATTCGATTGCGCACAAGCAGATTACCCTGCATTAAGTTCACACCTGATAAGGCGAACATATGAAACAAAAAGTGGTTAACATTGGCGATATCAACGTCGCAAACGACCTGCCGTTTGTGCTGTTTGGCGGCATGAACGTGCTGGAGTCCCGCGACCTGGCGATGCGCATCTGCGAACACTACGTGACCGTGACCCAAAAGCTGGGTATCCCGTACGTGTTCAAAGCCTCTTTTGATAAAGCTAACCGTTCATCCATTCACTCCTACCGTGGCCCGGGCCTGGAAGAGGGCATGAAGATTTTCCAGGAACTGAAGCAGACCTTCGGCGTGAAAATCATTACCGATGTGCATGAAGCTCACCAGGCACAGCCTGTGGCTGACGTGGTTGATGTGATTCAACTGCCAGCTTTCCTGGCTCGCCAGACCGACCTGGTTGAAGCGATGGCCAAAACCGGCGCCGTCATCAACGTGAAGAAGCCGCAGTTCGTCAGCCCTGGTCAGATGGGCAACATCGTGGATAAATTCGCCGAAGGCGGCAACGACAAAATCATCCTGTGCGATCGCGGCACGCAATTCGGCTACGACAACCTGGTTGTCGACATGCTGGGCTTCAGCGTGATGAAGCAGGTCTCTAACGGCGCGCCGGTGATTTTCGATGTCACCCACGCGCTGCAATGCCGTGACCCGTTTGGTGCGGCGTCAAGCGGTCGTCGTGCGCAGGTGACTGAACTGGCTCGCGCCGGGATGGCTACTGGTCTGGCGGGTCTGTTTATTGAAGCGCACCCGGATCCGGATAACGCGCGCTGCGACGGCCCATCCGCGCTGCCGCTGGCGAAGCTGGAAGCTTTCCTGACCCAGATTAAAGCGATTGACGATCTGGTGAAGAACTTCGAGCCGCTGGACACCAGCAAATAATTGCTGCAAAAAAGAAAACCCGCTTCGGCGGGTTTTTTTATATTTGTCTCCCTCTCTTGAGGGAGACAGCGAAATGAGTCCGTAGTGGCCTGATGCTCTCTCCCCGTGGGAGGGGGGAGCAAATATTAAAGACCGCCTTTACAGGCGGTCTTGCTGTTTACTTAGGCAAAGATTGTCATCAGGTAGGCGGCAAACAGCGCCAGGTGTGCGGTGCCGTTAAGCACGTTGGTACGTCCGGTGGAGAACGAAATCTGGCACAGGACCAGCGCCGCCATCATCACCACCATCTGCGGCATGCCGAGGGCGAAAACCAGGTCGTTGCCGGTGAACCAGGCAATCAGCGTCACCGTCGGTACGGTAAGAGAAATGGTGGCGAGCACGGAACCAAAGAACAGGTTCATGGCGCGCTGCACCTGGTTGCTCAGCACCGCTTTTAACGCGCCCAACCCTTCCGGAGACAGAATCAACAAGGCGACCAGGAAGCCGGTAAACTGGGCTGGGGCATCCATCGCGTCCAGAAGATGCTCCAGCGGGTTGGCGTTCATCTTGGTCACGGCAATCACTGCAATCAGGTGGACGATAAGCCAGGCCGTGTGCCACGCGGAGCTGTGCGCGGATGGCTTACCGTGGTGCGGGTCGTCGCTGTCGCCTTCATCTTCGTGCTCGTAAACAAACAGGCTCTGGTGCGTTTTCGTCTGAATCAGCAGGAACACGCCGTACATGGCGGCAGAGATCAGCGCTACAAGCAGGGACTGACCCAGCGAGAAATTGCCGCCCGGAAGCGCCATCGGGAACACCAGCACGATCACCGCCAGCGGGAAGAGCGCGATCAGGTACTGTTTAATACCAAACAGGTTCATGTACTGCGTGGCAAATTTGCGGCCGCCCATCAACAGGGAGAAGCCCACAAGGCCGCCGGTCACAATCATGATGATGGAATAGAGCGTGTCGCGCATCAGCGTTGGGGCTGCATCGCCGGTGGCCATCAGCGCGGAAATCAGACTAACTTCAAGAATAACGACCGACAGGCTCAGAATCAGTGAGCCGTAGGGTTCACCCAGACGGTGCGCCAGCACGTCCGCGTGGCGAACAACGCTAAAGGCACTGCTCAGAATGGCGACCAGCGCCAAAATATTGATGCCGACAACCACCGGCAGGGACTGGCTTGACCCCCACATCGCCAGTACCGCCAGTGCCAGTACCGGGAAAATGAGAGAACTCTCCTTGTGGCGGGTTTTTACCGCCTCATGTTGTGTTTTTGTCATTCAACTTCTCCATCTCTGCAGGCGATAACCTGTTTTGATCATTATAGTCAGGTTTTTGAAGTCATATAAACTAGCAAAAAACCGTTACTTTTAGTTAAAAATTTACTTATTTTTACGGCATTTATTTGAATTTAAGCCTGGTGCACCAAAACGGCGTGTATTCTTTATTTAATTTAAATAAAACATATTGATATGAATTGCATTCAGTCAAATAACCGCTGTTTTTGACGGTGTTAGTCCCGGGTATTGGCATGAAAATCACAACCTGGGCGCGAAATCAGTATGTTAGAGGTAGAGTAACGGGCGAGTGCATTGTTTACAAAAAGAAGTGTTATGAAAATTAACCCTCCATTATGTGTGACTAATTTATTGGCGACAGGGTAACACACATCAGTCTGGCAAGAAAAAATGACAATTTATCTGTTTTGTGATCGCTATCATGCTTGCCAGCGCGCGGTGAATTGCTTATGGTCTTGATATATTGCTCTATTAGTAGGCAAAAGTTGTCAATAAATGCCGGGAAGGCGCAGCGTGTGCAGTCGCACGGAAGCAAGCAGTGGCGGAGGTATATCGTGTTAACGCGTGATTTCTTAATGAAAGCGGATTGTAAGACGGCTTTTGGTGCCATTGAGGAATCGTTACTGTGGTCCCCTGAGCAGCGTTCGGCGTCTCTTGCCGCCACGCTCGCTTGTCGCCCAGACCAAAGTCCGGTATGGCTCTTTGGTTACGGTTCACTGATGTGGAACCCGGCTTTTGAATTTGAAGAGTCAGCCCCCGGCATGCTGGTGGGCTGGCATCGTGCATTTTGCCTGCGGTTGACGGCGGGGCGTGGAACCGCCTGCCGCCCTGGACGTATGCTCGCGCTTAAAGAGGGTGGCAGAACGACCGGGCTGGCTTACCGGTTGCCGGAGGCTTGCCTGGAAGACGAGCTGACGCTGGTCTGGAAGCGGGAGATGATTACCGGCTGCTATTTGCCAACCTGGTGCAAACTCGAGTTGGACGATGGGCGAACGGTCAACGCGCTGGTGTTCATTATGGACCCGCGTCACCCGCTTTATGAGGCGGATACCCGGGCAGAAACCATCGCGCCGCTGATCGCTTCTGCCAGCGGGCCGCTGGGCACCAATGCTCAGTATCTTTTTTCGCTCGAGCAGGAAATGAAAAAGCACGGGATGAAGGACGATTGTATGTCCGAACTGGCAAACCAGGTGCGGGCCTGGCTGAGCGGGCATGAGGATAACAGCGGGCTGCAGCCTGGTTTTGCATAGTAAGAAAAAGGCCACCGAAAGGTGGCCTCAGTGTTTTATGCCGGAACAAAACTGATGGAGTGCTCCAGCGACTGGGTATGACTGTCGATCAGCACCTTCCAGGTCCCGCTGTAGGGCACGGCGATATAGGCCGACTGGCGATTTTGTACGCTTAGCACGTCGGCCTCCGCGCTACCGCGCCTGTCTGAGTCGCACATCAAATGGATATGACAGTTATTCGAACAGCGAACCACCACGGTATCGCCACCAAAAAGTTTTAGACTGGCTTTTACTACTGGCATTTTTCACTCCACTTCCGCATCAAACATGGCCTGCTGGCCCCCAAAGGTGCTGTCCTGGTTCGTGATGTTGTTCACAAATCACTCATGGCATCACACCAGAGCCGAGAGGGGTAAATGCTGATGTTGATCAAAAAATGCCGTAACGATTAAACAATAATCATATTGTGCCTGAAACCTTTCAGCTGGCGGGCGTTTCGTTGGCAAACGTCCGCCAGCGCATCATTAAATACGGAAATGCCCCGCGGTTTCCGCTAACTCTCCAGCCTGACTTTGCAATGCACCCGCCGCCGCGGCGGATTCCACTACCAGTTCAGCATTCTGCTGTACCATATTGTCCAGATGGGTCACCGCGTGATTAATCTCCTGAATCCCTTTCATCTGTTCGTCGGTTGAGAGGGTTATCTCGCGCATGATGACCAAAACGCTGCCGACGCTTTGTTCTATTTTGTCCATCGCCTCACCGGCCTGGCGCACGTAAAGCGAGCCATCGGCAACGCTTGCGGTGGTGGAGTCGATCAGGCTTTTGATCTCCTTCGCCGCCTGTGCGCTGCGGCTGGCGAGGTTGCGCACTTCGCCAGCGACCACGGCAAATCCCCGGCCTTGTTCACCGGCGCGGGCAGCCTCAACGGCGGCATTTAGCGCCAGGATGTTGGTCTGGAAAGCGATGCTGTCAATGACGCCGGTAATATCGCCAATCTTGCCGGAGGCCAGCTCAATAGCCTGCATGGTGGTAATAACCTTCGAGACCACTTCACCCCCGCGTTCAGCGGCTTCACCGGCGCTGTGGGCCTGAGCGTTGGCCTGAGCGGCAGAAGCGGTAGAATTTGCGACAGAGGCGGTGATCTGCTCTACGGCGCTGGCTGTTTCTCGCAGGCTGGAGGCGGCCCGCTCGGTGCGGGCAGAAAGCTCCTGGTTGCCTGCAGCAATTTCGTTGGCGGCGACTTTCACCGAGGCGCTTGAATCCCTTAGCTGGGTCATGACTACGCCCAACTTGTCGCTGAAGGCGTTAAAGGCGTGGGCGATTTCCGTCACTTCATCGTGACCCGTTTCCGGCAACCGCTGAGATAGATCATTTGTGCCGTTGCTGATGGCGCGCATCCCGTCGCGAATTGTCCCGAGGCGGCTCATCACCTTACCGATCAGCAGATGCACAATTGCACCAGAAATCAGCACCAACACCAGCAGGGCGATGGCGGAAGCCTTCAGTAAAGCGCGCATCCCGGAGGTGGCATCATGCTCGTCGAGGGCCACGACCAGATACCAATGCGTGCCGCTAATCGGCGTAGCCATCAGCTGTTTACTTTGCCCGCTGATTATGCCGACGGCGCGATGTGTATCGCCGAGTAGCTGAGGTAAATCAGCCTGTTGAACGGCATCAGAAAAGGCTTTCAGCGTCAGGGTCGGATCCTGAGCGGCAATCAATGTCCCATCGCTGTTGATTAGCAGCCCGCTGCTGGCGGGCGTTGGGTGAATGCTGCGCACGTTCGCCACCACGCTGTCCATCGCCACATCCCCCGCGACGACGGCTTTAAGGCTGCCATTTTGCTTAATGGGCACGGCAAAAGTCACGACCAGCTTACCGGTACCGGCATCCACGTAAGGAGCGGTGACGACGGGAGCGTCGTCTTTCACCACCTGCTTATACCACGGGCGCCCGGTGGGGTCGAAGTCGGCCGGTACCCCCGTTGGGTCAGAAAATTTTGCGGTTTTATTCGCATAACCGACGTAGATATTGGTGAAGCCGCCGGCTTTGGCCAGTTGAGTGAAGACCGGGATGGGATCTTCGCTCAGCGCGGTGTTTTCCAGGGAGCTAACGATCGCCATTTTACCGCTGACCCAGTCGCCGATAGCGACGGAATGGCTCAGGCTGGTACTGGTTAGTGTGTCGCTGATGGCACGTTGGTTATCGCGGCTGGTGACGGCGTAATTAATGAAGGTGTTGAGACATAGAGCTGAGACCAGGCAAATTGCTGTGACTAAAAGAAGACGTGTACGAAGAGATTTAACCATAATTATTATCCTGCTGCTGTGTTGTCCTAAGCAAAATATCGGCAACAAATGCAGGTAACTTGATGGCGCGGGAGAGGGTATAAGCAAATAATATTCCCGCGCTGAAATAATTAGAAAGTGAGGATTTTGTCCGACGCTAACGTCCATTCGGCAAGTTCAACGAGCGTGCCGATGGCAACGCCTTCAATGAGCGGCAGGCTGGTGATCCCGCGCCCGTCGGTACAGGTTTTACAGAGCTTCACCGGCACACCTTGCGCCGTGAGAATCTCGAGCATCTGCTGAATGTTGTATCCCTCGGCGGGCTTCTGACCGCGCAGGCCAGCGGTCACCGCATCGGACATCAGGAACAGTTTTACTTCTGGCTGCGGCTCCTGGTCGCGCAGGGCGATGGCCAGCCGCAAACTGTTAAAAAGCGATTCGCTGCCGTACGCCGCCCCGTTGGCAATAATGACTATCTTCTGCATGAGTTTCTCCTTGATGATAACGTTGAGAGTGAGAAGCAGTGTATCGCCCTGAGTTATCGCTGGGTATGATTTGTGCCCGGAAAAGCAGGATTAATCCTGGAGTCGTACATGCATGTCTCCCCGGTGGGTTAAGAGCAAAACCAGTGTGTTATCATTAATCAATGCGTAGATTTGCCGTTCCGCTTTTAACCTTGTGTTGTTTGCTCCCTCGTCCGGGAGGGGCAATGAGTACCTCAAACAACGTTGTTCCCGCGGCCCAAAACCCTTTCTCTTCTCCCGCTGATGACCTGCCGAACATGGGCCTCGCGCCTGAAACCGATGCCGCCGCGCGCAGGATTGCCGCAATGGCGAAGAAGTTTGGCGAAGACAGCATGGTGGACAACGGGCTGGATACCGGCGAGCAGGCGCGACTGTTCGCTTTTACCAGCCTGAGAGATTTACTGGCCGACAAAGTGACCGATGAAACCCAGGCTTTGCTTTCGCCCTGGGGCAAAGCCAGCGTCAATTTGCGGGTGGATGAACACGGGAGCTGGAAGGGCAGCAATGGTTCGCTTTTCACGCCCTGGCAGGACAACAGCCGCTATCTGACCTGGAGCCAGCTCGGCTTTAGCCAGCAAAAATACGGCACCACCGGTAACCTCGGGCTGGGGCAGCGCTGGGTCGCCGGAAGCTGGCTACTGGGCTACAACTCGTTCTACGATAATCAGCTGACTACGCAGCTACAGCGGGCGGGATTTGGCGCCGAAGCCTGGGGCGAATACCTGCGGCTTTCGGCCAATTATTACCAGCCGCTGAACGGCTGGCGCGGGCAAACCGACACGCTTGAGCAGCGCCTGGCCCGGGGCTATGACGTCACGGCACAGGCCTGGCTGCCGTTTTATCGGCATATTGCGACCAGCCTTAGCTTCGAACAATACTTTGGTGACAACGTCACGCTCTTCGACAGCGATAGCGGATACCGAAACCCAGTCGCGGTGACGATGGGCATTAACTATACGCCCGTGCCGCTGATCACGCTCACGGCCCAGCACAAACAGGGTGAAAGCGGTGTCGCGCAGGAAAATCTGGGGCTCAAGCTGAATTATCGTTTCGGGGTGCCGCTGCAGAAGCAGCTCTCGGCGGACGAAGTGGCCGCGACCAGCTCCCTGCGCGGCAGCCGCTACGATAGCGTTGAGCGCGAGTCCGCCCCGGTGATGCAGTTCCGTCAGCGTAAAACGTTGTCAGTATTCCTGGCCACGCCGCCGTGGCAGCTGCAGCCGGGAGAAACGGTTTTGCTTAAGCTGCAGGTGAAAGCGACGCATGGCATCCGGCGGCTGGTATGGCAGGGAGATACCCAGGTGCTCAGCCTGACGCCGCCGGCACGGCCGCTCAGCACCGACGGCTGGAGCATTATTTTGCCTGCGTGGCAGGCAGGTGCGGCAAATGAATATCACCTGTCGGTCACCGTGGAAGACGAAAAGGGGCAGCGCGTCTCATCGAATGAGATTGTGCTCCAGCCTGCCGCACCGCTGCTGATTGCCCCCGAAAGTGACCCGCGTTACTCCTTGCTGCCGGAGGAGTAACCGGCGCTAAAAAATACGATCCTGGTGAACCCAAACGGCCGCTTCCACTCGGGACTTGAGCTTCATTTTCTTCAGCAGATGTTTGACGTGCACTTTCACCGTACTTTCGGTGATGTCCAGGCGACGGGCGATCATCTTGTTCGGCAGCCCCTGGGCTATCAGCTTCAGGATATCGCGTTCCCGCGGAGTAAGCTGATTGACGTCACGGTCTGAGGTTGCACGGTTGGCCCGCAGACTGGCCGCCAGCACCGGGGTCAGTGCTTCGCTAAGTACCATTTCTCCCGCTGCGGCCTGCTGCAGAGCTTTGAGCAAATCTTCCGGCTCCATGTCTTTCAGCAAATAGCCATCCGCACCGCGCTTAAGGGCGGTGACCACATCTTCTTCATGGTTCGAAACGGTAAACACCACAATGCGTCCTGACAGCGCTTTTTCGCGCAGGCAGTCGAGCGTTTCCAGCCCGTTCATGCCCGGCATGTTCAGGTCGAGCAGGATCAGGTCTGGATCGAGCGCTTCGGCAAGCTGCACGCCCTGTTCGCCGCTGCCGGCCTCTCCGACGACGGCCAGCTCTGGCGCCATGCTGATCAGCTGCTTAACGCCGGTACGCATCATGGGATGATCGTCTATCAGCAAAATGGTTGCTGCTTCCTGATGACTCATTCTTCGCTCCTTATTACGGAAGAAAGCGGTGCTTCGGGGATAAAATTGACGACCACTTCGGTGCCGCCGCAGGGACGGGGGCGAACCTGGCAGTCACCCTGCAAGGTTTGAGCGCGGTCGCGCATGATAATAAGGCCGTAATGGTTGCTGCGCTCGCCGCTGCCGGAAATACCGCGCCCGTTGTCCCACACCGCAAGGCGTACTTGATTTCCGTGGCGGGTAACGCTGATACCGCAGGCACTGGCTTCCGCGTGTTTCAGGCTGTTGTTCAGCGCCTCACGCGCAATCTGCACCAAATGAATGGCCTGATGAGAAGGCACTAAGCGTGGCGGGAGCTGGTAGTCCAGCACCACCGGGAAGCCAAGTTTGTCGCTGAACTCCTGGCAACTGGCCTCAAGCGCCGGGCGCAAACCAGGCTCGGTGAGCTTAAGGCGGAAGGTGGTCAGCAATTCTCTCAGCTGCCGCCAGGAGGTGTTCAACTCGCCGCGTATTTGCTCCAGCAGCGTCCGACTCTCCTCCGGCAGCGTTTTGCCCTGCATTTGCAGGCAGCTGACCTGCATCTTCATACAGGAAAGTGACTGGGCGATGGAGTCATGCAATTCCCTGGCAATGGCAGATCGCTCCTCCATCACCACTAACTGCTGCTGGTGTTCATACTGACGCTCCATGGCGAGCGTGGCGGTGAGCTGCTCCATTAGCGTGGCAATAAGCTGCAGCTGGTCTTCGGTCAGCGTTTTGCCCAACGGAAGCTGGGCCAGCACCAGACCGTAATGAAGATGGTTATCGGTGAGGCGCCATTTCAGCGTGGTGGTGTCCTGCGGCAGCGCTGCCCCGGCATCCGGGCACAGCTGGCAGCCCCGGGCATCGCAGTGCGCGTCCGGCTGGAACGTGTATTCCTGATAATTCTCTTCATCTTCGTACTCGTACACCCGGAGCACAATGCCCAGCAGCGGGGTTAAAACCTGGAGTTCGCTCAGTACAGGGGAAATACGCTGGCACAGCGGAGCCTGCGCGTGCAGGCGGCGGTTAGCCTCGTAGAGGAAGGTGAGCATCTGGTTTTTTTGCTCAAGCCCGGCGGTTTTCTCCCGGACCCGCCGCTCGAGCACGGCGTAGCTTTGCGCCAGCTCGCTGGACATGCTGTTAAGCGCGCTCCCAAGCGTGGCCATTTCGTCGCGGCCGCGAAAATTCACCCGTTGGGTGAAGTCTCGCTGACCAATGGCGGTGGCCATCGCCAGTAGCTGACGCCACGGGCGGAGTAATCTTTTGCGTAACCAAATCAGGGTAAAGACGATCAACAGCCCGAGTAACACCGCCATACCCTGCTGCAGCAAAATCACGTGATGCAGACGCATCTCGGTGGTGCGGTCGAAGGAGCTGACCAGTTCATCAATGCTGGCGACAAAATGGGCGACGGCGGGTTTTACCTGCTGCGGCGTTTGGGCGGCAATCAGCGCGGGTTCAAGCGTGCTGCGCCAGTAATCTTGTAGCTGTTGAAGCCTGGCCTGCTGCCCGTCGCGCTCGGCGGCAAGGCGGAGATCGTCGCTCCATGTGGTTTGCTCCATTTCTCGCAGCAGCATCTTGTCCTGCTCCGTCAGCGGAATGGCTGCCAGCAGGCGGTAGCTCTGCATGCGCATGGAACCCGTTTTGTTGATCGCGTGGGCATTGCCCGAAATCCCCTGGGCCAGCCAGCCGGCCATCGCCATTCCCACCACGCTTAACATCGCCAGCAGCATGACAACCAGCGCGAGCTGATTGACCAGCGAAAGGGGAGAAAATAGGCGTTTTAGCATTGGCAAACGGGCTCCTGAGTGGGAAAGGTGACGAGTGGCGCTATTTTCAGTCAACAGCTGGAGTATACCCATACCTCCAAAGGATTACCCCCAAATTGCCAGAGGTGGCAGGGCAATGGGAGCGGTCGGCAGCAAGTCCCGCAGGGGTGTGATAAATCACGTTATTTTTTTGCCAGAAGATTACTCACAAAGAATGAGGGGGCTTTTTTGCCCGCCGGAGAGATAGATTATCCCTTGATTTACATCAACTAATCTCGACACAGGAACCCTAAGGTTGCGGCATTTACTCACACGAAATGAGGTGTTTATGTCACAGTCTCCCGTTCCCGAGAAGCCGTCGGGCGCACTGATTACCGACTGGCGGCCGGAAGATCCGCAGTTCTGGCAGCAACAAGGTCATCGGATCGCCAGCCGCAACCTGTGGATTTCCGTCCCAAGCCTGCTGCTGGCCTTCTGCGTCTGGATGCTGTTCAGCGCGGTGGCGGTGAATTTGAATAAGGTCGGCTTTACCTTCACCACCGATCAGCTGTTTATGCTCACGGCGTTACCTTCCGTTTCCGGCGCGCTGCTGCGCGTCCCGTATTCGTTCATGGTGCCGGTCTTTGGCGGCCGCCGCTGGACGGCGTTCAGCACGGGGATCTTGATTATTCCGTGCGTCTGGCTGGGCTTTGCCGTGCAGGACACCAGCACCTCGTTTAACACCTTCATCTGTATCTCTCTGCTGTGCGGCTTTGCCGGGGCGAACTTTGCCTCCAGCATGGCAAACATCAGCTTCTTCTTCCCGAAGGCAAAGCAGGGCGGTGCGCTGGGGATTAACGGCGGGCTGGGGAATATGGGCGTGAGCGTGATGCAGCTGGTGGCCCCGCTGGCTATCTCCCTGTCGATGTTTGCCATTTTTGGCGGCAAAGGCGTGGCACAGGGCGACGGCACGATGCTGTTCCTGGAAAATGCCGCGTGGATCTGGGTGCCGTTTCTGGCGGTATTCACCTTAGCGGCCTGGTTCGGAATGAACGATCTCTCGGCGTCGAAAGCCTCCCTGCGTGAGCAGCTGCCGGTGCTTAAGCGCGGCCATCTCTGGATTCTGGGGCTGCTCTACCTGGCGACATTTGGCTCGTTCATCGGCTTTTCTGCCGGGTTTGCGATGCTGTCTAAAACCCAGTTCCCGGATGTCAACATTCTGCATTTTGCCTTCTTTGGCCCGCTGTTTGGCGCCCTGGCACGTTCTGCAGGTGGGGCGATTTCCGACCGCTGGGGCGGCACCCGAGTTTCGCTGTATAACTTCATGCTGATGGCCATTTTCAGCGCGCTGCTGTTCACCACGCTGCCAACGAACGGACAGGGCGGGAACTTCATCGCCTTCTTCGGGGTGTTCCTGATGCTGTTCCTGACGGCGGGGCTGGGCAGTGGCTCGACCTTCCAGATGATTTCCGTGATTTTCCGTAAGCTGACAATGGACAGAGTAAAAGCCGCCGGTGGCAGCGATGAAGTCGCCCTGCGCGAGGCCGCCACGGATACCGCCGCAGCGCTGGGCTTTATTTCGGCCATTGGCGCCATCGGGGGGTTCTTTATCCCTAAAGCCTTCGGCACTTCCCTGGCGTTGACCGGCTCACCTGCCGGGGCGATGAAGCTGTTCCTCGTCTTTTACATTGTGTGTGTGGTTATTACCTGGGCCGTTTATGGCCGGAAATCCTCTCGCTAATGCATTGACCTTTTTGGTTATCCCTTTGCGCGGCTTCGTCCGCGCTTTTTTTTGCCCGCTACGTTTTCAGCGCTGGTTAATTCGCCGCCTACCCCTTAATACCCAAACCCGGCTTGCCGCTACCCCTTCCCCGATGGGTTTTGATTTTTTTGTATTTACATTCAGTTAGTTAGTGATTCTTAAGACCTTACACTTTGGTGGTAGTGGCCGCCGGGCGCCCAAAAACCACACCAGAAGCAGTTGATCGTTATCAAAAATCCCCAGCTTTCGAGGCGTTACCGTCTCGGGCATCAAGCAATGTCGATTTCACCAGAAGAGCCACCAGGCTCCACATCAGGAGTATCCCGATGAGCAAGTTCCTCGACCGGTTTCGTTATTTCAGGCAGAAGGGAGAAACCTTCGCCAATGGACACGGCCAGCTACTCGATACCAATCGCGACTGGGAAGAAGGGTATCGCCAGCGCTGGCAGCATGACAAAGTGGTGCGCTCCACGCACGGCGTGAACTGTACCGGCTCCTGCAGCTGGAAGATTTATGTCAAAAGCGGCCTGGTGACCTGGGAAACCCAGCAAACGGACTACCCGCGTACCCGTCCGGATATGCCAAACCACGAACCTCGCGGCTGCCCGCGCGGGGCAAGCTACTCATGGTATCTCTACAGCGCCAACCGTCTGAAGTACCCGCAGATGCGTAAACGTCTGATCAAGCTGTGGCGCGAAGCGAAAACGCAGCATAACGATCCGGTTGAAGCATGGGCATCGATCATTAACGATCCCGACAAAGCCAAAAGTTACAAACAGGCGCGTGGCCGCGGGGGATTTGTTCGTTCGACCTGGGAAGAGGTTAACGAGCTGATCGCGGCGGCGAACGTCTATACCGCAAAAACCTACGGCCCGGACCGCATCACCGGCTTCTCGCCGATCCCGGCCATGTCGATGGTTTCTTACGCCGCAGGCACCCGCTATCTGTCGCTTATCGGCGGCACCTGCATGAGCTTCTACGACTGGTACTGCGACCTGCCGCCAGCGTCTCCGCAAACCTGGGGCGAGCAGACTGACGTACCGGAGTCCGCGGACTGGTACAACGCCGGTTACATCATCGCCTGGGGCTCTAACGTCCCGCAGACGCGTACTCCGGACGCCCACTTCTTCACCGAAGTCCGCTACAAAGGCACCAAAACGGTTGCCGTCACGCCGGACTATGCGGAAATCTCCAAGCTGTGCGACCAGTGGCTGGCGCCGAAGCAGGGGACGGATGCCGCGATGGCGATGGCAATGGGCCACGTTATGCTGCGGGAATTCCATCTCGACAAACCAAGCCAGTACTTCACCGACTACGTTCGTCGCTACACCGATATGCCGATGCTAGTGACGCTGGAAGCCCGTGACGGCTTCTATGTCCCGGCGAATTTGCTGCGTGCGGCAGACCTGGTCGACAGTCTCGGCCAGGAAAATAATCCGCAGTGGAAAACCGTGGCGCTGGCTGATCAGTCCGGCGAGCTGGTTGCACCTAACGGATCCATTGGCTTCCGCTGGGGTGAAAAAGGCAAGTGGAACCTCGAGCAGCGTAACGGCAGCACCGGGGAAGAAACCGCGCTGCGCCTGAGCCTGCTGGGCAGCCACGATGAAGTTGCCGAGGTGGGGTTCCCGTACTTTGGCGGTGAGAGCACCGAGCATTTCGACAACGTCAAACTGAAAGACGTACTGCTGCATAAGCTGCCGGTTAAACGCCTGCAGCTGGCGGACGGCTCAAGCGTGCTGGTGGCAACGGTCTACGATCTCACCCTGGCTAACTACGGCCTGGATCGCGGCCTGAACGATGATAACTGCGCCAGCAGCTACGATGAAATGAAGGCTTATACACCAGCCTGGGCCGAGCAGATCACCGGTGTGCCTCGCCAGGATATCGTGCGCATTGCCCGTGAGTTCGCGGATAACGCGGACAAAACCCACGGCCGCTCGATGATTATCGTTGGCGCAGGCGTGAACCACTGGTTCCATATGGATATGGCCTACCGTGGGCTTATCAATATGCTGATCTTCTGCGGCAGCATCGGGCAGAGCGGCGGCGGCTGGGGCCACTACGTCGGTCAGGAAAAACTGCGTCCGCAGACCGGCTGGATGCCGCTGGCGTTTGCCCTCGACTGGCAGCGCCCGCCGCGCCACATGAACAGCACCTCCTACTTCTATAACCACTCCAGCCAGTGGCGCTATGAGACGGTGACGGCGGATGAGTTCCTGTCGCCGCTGGCGGATAAGTCCCGCTACACCGGCCACCTGATCGACTTCAACGTGCGCGCCGAACGCATGGGCTGGCTGCCGTCTGCACCGCAGCTTGGCACTAACCCGCTGCGCATTGCTGACCGGGCGAAAGAGGCCGGAATGTCTCCGGTGGATTACACCGTTGAACAACTTAAATCCGGCGGCATCCGCTTTGCGGCGGAGCAGCCGGACTCCGGCTATAACCACCCGCGCAACATGTTTATCTGGCGTTCGAACCTGCTGGGCTCTTCCGGGAAGGGGCATGAATTTATGCTCAAATACCTGCTGGGCACCGAGCACGGCATTCAGGGGAAAGATCTCGGCCAGGAAGGCGGGCTGATGCCGGAGGAGGTGGAATGGGTCGATAACGGCCTGGACGGCAAGCTGGATCTGGTGGTCACCCTGGACTTCCGCCTGTCTAGCACCTGCCTGTATTCCGACATTGTGCTGCCGACCGCCACCTGGTATGAGAAAGAAGATCTGAACACTTCGGATATGCATCCGTTTATTCACCCGTTCTCCGCCGCCGTGGATCCTTGCTGGGAATCGAAAAGCGACTGGGAAATCTACAAAAGCATCGCGAAGAAGTTCTCCGAAGTTTGCGTTGGCCACCTCGGTAAAGAGACCGATGTTGTGACGCTGCCGATTCAGCACGACTCGGCCGCCGAACTGGCTCAGCCGTATGGCGTGATGGACTGGAAGAAAGGCGAATGTGACCTGATCCCAGGCAAAACCGCGCCGCACATTATTGCCGTTGAACGCGACTATCCGGCGACGTACGAACGCTTTACCTCCGTCGGACCGCTGTTGGAGAAAATGGGCAACGGCGGGAAAGGCATTAGCTGGAATACCGAAAAAGAAGTCGAGTTCCTGCGCAAGCTCAACTACGTGAAGACCGACGGCCCGGCGAAAGGTCAGCCTATGATCAACACGGCCATTGATGCCGCCGAGGTTGTGCTCAGCCTGGCGCCGGAAACCAACGGCCAGGTGGCGGTGAAAGCCTGGGCCGCGCTCGGTGAATTTACCGGTCGCGATCACACGCACCTCGCATTGCCGAAAGAAGAAGAGAAGATTCGCTTCCGCGACATTCAGGTTCAGCCGCGAAAAATTATCTCCAGCCCGACCTGGTCCGGCCTGGAGGACGAACATGTCTCTTATAACGCAGGTTACACCAACGTGCACGAGCTGATCCCGTGGCGCACCCTGTCTGGGCGCCAGCAGCTTTATCAGGATCACCAGTGGATGCGCGACTTTGGCGAGAGCCTCGTGGTGTACCGTCCGCCGATTGATACCCGTTCCGTGGACGGCATGATGGGCCACAAGTCTAACGGCAACCCGGAAAAAGCGCTTAACTTCCTGACCCCGCATCAGAAGTGGGGCATCCACTCCACCTACAGCGACAACCTGTTGATGCTGACGCTGGGGCGCGGGGGGCCAATTATCTGGCTGTGTGAAGCAGACGCCAAAGAAATCGGCATCGCCGATAACGACTGGGTTGAAGTGTTTAACAAAAACGGGGCGCTGACGGCGCGCGCGGTAGTGAGCCAGCGCGTTCCGGCCGGGATGACGATGATGTACCACGCGCAGGAACGCATCATGAACCTGCCGGGCTCTGAAATCACCGGCCAGCGCGGCGGCATTCATAACTCGGTGACCCGCATCACGCTGAAGCCAACCCACATGATTGGCGGCTACGCCCAGCTGGCCTACAGCTTTAACTATTACGGCACGGTCGGCTCTAACCGCGATGAGTTCGTGGTGGTTCGCAAAATGAAAGAGATTAACTGGTTAGACGGCGAAGGCAATGACCAGGTACAGGAGAGCGTAAAATGAAAATTCGTTCACAAATTGGCATGGTGCTGAATCTGGACAAATGCATCGGCTGCCATACCTGCTCGGTAACCTGCAAAAACGTCTGGACCAGCCGCGAAGGAACGGAATACGCGTGGTTTAACAACGTGGAAACCAAGCCTGGCCTGGGCTACCCAAACGACTGGGAAAACCAGGACAAATGGAAGGGGGGCTGGATCCGTAAAATCAACGGCAAGCTGCAGCCCCGCATGGGCAACCGCGCGATGCTGCTGGGTAAAATCTTCGCTAACCCGCATTTACCGGGGATCGATGATTATTACGAGCCGTTTGACTACGACTACCAGAACCTGCACACCGCGCCGGAGGGCAGCAAAGCGCAGCCCGTGGCCCGGCCTCGCTCGCTGATTACCGGCCAGCGGATGAACAAAATCGAAGCTGGCCCGAACTGGGAAGAGCTGCTTGGCGGCGAATTTGAAAAACGCGCGCAGGACCAGAACTTCGTCAATATGCAAAAGGCGATGTACGGCCAGTTCGAAAACACCTTCATGATGTACCTGCCGCGCCTGTGCGAGCACTGCCTGAACCCGGCCTGCGTCGCCACCTGTCCGAGCGGGGCCATCTACAAGCGCGAAGAAGACGGCATTGTGCTGATTGATCAGGATAAATGCCGCGGCTGGCGGATGTGCATCACCGGCTGCCCGTACAAAAAAATCTACTTCAACTGGAAAAGCGGAAAGTCCGAGAAGTGCATCTTCTGCTACCCGCGCATTGAAGCGGGGATGCCGACGGTCTGCTCAGAAACCTGCGTAGGACGTATTCGCTACCTCGGCGTGCTGCTGTATGACGCCGATGCGATTGAGCAGGCGGCCAGCACGGAAAACGAGAAAGATCTGTATCAGCGCCAGCTGGACGTATTCCTGGATCCGAACGATCCGGCGGTCATTGCGCAAGCGCTGAAAGACGGTATCCCGCAGGGAGTGATTACGGCGGCTCAGCAGTCGCCGGTGTACAAAATGGCGATGGACTGGAAGCTGGCTCTGCCGCTGCACCCGGAATATCGCACTCTGCCGATGGTCTGGTACGTGCCGCCGCTGTCGCCGATTCAATCCGCGAGCGATGCGGGCCAGCTGCCGCACACCGGTATTCTGCCTGATGTCGAAAGCCTGCGTATTCCGGTGGAGTACCTGGCCAACCTGCTGACCGCCGGGGACACCGCGCCGGTGCTGCGGGCACTGAAGCGCATGATGGCGATGCGTCACTACAAACGTGCTGAAACTGTTGAAGGCGTGATCGACACGCGCGCGCTGGAAGAGGTGGGGCTAACCGAAGCTCAGGCGCAGGAGATGTACCGCTACCTGGCTATCGCTAACTACGAAGATCGTTTTGTGGTGCCGACCAGCCATCGCGAACTGGCTGAGAACTCTTTCCCTGAGCACAGCGGCTGCGGCTTTAGCTTTGGCGACGGCTGTCACGGCAGCGACACCAAATTCAATCTGTTTAACAGCCGTCGGATTGACGCTATCGACGTCTCGAGCAAAACGGAGCCGCATCCATGATTGAACTACTGATTATCTCCCGCCTGCTGGAGTACCCGGATGCAGCCCTGTGGCAGCATCATCAGGAGCTGCATGAGGCGCTGGCCCAAAGCGAGACATTGACGAAAATGCAGCGCGCCAGTCTGGATGGGTTTATCGACTCACTCTGCCAGCGGGAGCTGCTGGACGCGCAATCCAGCTACAGCGAGCTATTCGACCGGGGCAGAGCCACTTCGCTGTTGCTCTTCGAGCACGTTCACGGTGAATCGCGCGATCGGGGCCAGGCGATGGTTAACCTGATGAACCAGTATCAACAGGCCGGGCTGGAAATTGACAGCCGCGAGCTGCCGGACCATCTGCCGCTTTATCTGGAATACCTGTCCCAGCGCACGCGGGCAGAAACGCAGGGCGGGCTGCAGGACATCGCGCCGATCCTGGCTTTGCTCAGCGCGCGTCTGAAACAGCGTGAGAGCGACTATGCGCTACTCTTCGACCTGCTGATTGCTCTGGCTGAAAGCGACGTCAGCGTCGAAACGGTCCGCCAGCAAATTGCCAACGAAGCGCGCGACGACACGCCTCAGGCGCTGGATGCGGTGTGGGAAGAGGAGCAGGTGAAATTCATGGCTGATGACAGCTGCGGAGAGACCGACATTACCGCACACCAGCGCCGTTTTGCCGGGGCGGTGGCTCCGCAGTACCTGAATATAGCAGGAGGGAAATAATGCATTTTCTCAACGTCTTCTTCTTTGATATCTACCCGTACCTTTGCGGTGCCGTGTTCCTGATTGGCAGCTGGCTGCGCTATGACTACGGGCAGTACACCTGGCGCGCAGCGTCCAGCCAGATGCTGGATCGCAAGGGCATGAACCTGGCCTCAAACCTGTTTCATTTCGGTATTCTTGGGATCTTTGCCGGGCACTTCCTTGGCATGCTGACGCCGCACTGGATGTACGAGGCGTTTTTGCCGCTAGAAATTAAACAGAAAATGGCCATGTTTGCCGGGGGAGCCAGCGGCGTGATGACGCTGGTGGGCGGCCTGCTGCTGCTGAAGCGTCGCCTGTTCAGCCCACGCGTGCGCGCCACCACCACTGGGGCCGATATCCTGATCCTTAGCCTGCTGATGCTCCAGTGTGCGCTGGGCCTCGGCACTATTCCGTTCTCCGCCCAGCATATGGACGGCAGCGAAATGATGAAGCTGGTGAACTGGGCGCAGCACGTGGTCACCTTCCGCGGTGGCGCATCTGACTACCTCGACGGCGTGGCGTTTATTTTCCGCGTTCATCTGGTGCTGGGCATGACGCTGTTCCTGCTGTTCCCGTTCTCGCGCCTCGTGCATATCTGGAGCGCGCCGGTGGAATACCTGACACGCAAATACCAGATTGTTCGCGCTCGCCGCTAGTCTGCATGAACGATCACAAGCCCGGTATATGCCGGGCTTTTTACACAATAAACAAATTCGTTTTTTCGGATATGAAAGTTGACTTTAACGCCGTGAGCTTTACTATGGCAGCGTCTATTCAAGAGATCTCACCATGACTGCCCTGACGCCTTTACAGCTTTTTAAACATTTGTCGGAAGAAACCCGGCTGGCTATCACTCTGCTGCTAAGAGCGAAAAGCGAGCTTTGCGTCTGCGAACTAACTGCTGTGCTGGACCTGCCGCAGCCTAAGGTCTCCCGGCATTTGGCGATGCTGCGCGAGGGCGGTTTGCTGCAGGACAGAAGAGAGGGGAAATGGGTTTATTATCGCCTTTCACCCCACATGCCCGCGTGGGCGGCGGCGGTCATTGAGCAGGCCTGGCAAAGCCAGGGCCATGAAGTGCTGGAGCGTTTGAAACGCATCGAGGCGAGTGGGGCTATGGCGCTTTGCCAGTAAAAAAATTTAACTTAACAAATTCGTTTTTTCAAATATGATGGCGTTGTTTTACTGAAGTGGGAGTGAACATGTTTTTAGCAGGAACGCTATTTCTTCATGGCAATCAGCGCCCGTGAACTGCTGCGCAAAAACGTTGAGCCTTATGAAGTTTTAGGGCTGGAGAAAGGGCAATTCAGCGAGGAGCAACTCATTGAGTTGATGGTGCAGTACCCGCTGCTAATTAACCGCCCGATTATGGTGACTGAGCGGGGGACGAGACTTTGCCGCCCTTCGGAACGCGTGCTGGATATCCTGCCTGAAGCGCAGCAGGGCGCGTTCAGTAAAGAGGACGGCGAGCCGGTTGTGGATGAGCAGGGCCAGCGCTTGAAACCGTAAAACCCGCTTGAAACCCTGAGAGGAAGGGTTCAGAATACTTCGCAAGGTGATGGCGTTCCACCTTCCCCCAACCGCCTCGTTCAGAGGCTGATGACGCCTGGTATGACTCTTTTAATCCAAGAGGCATGTCAGGCTGGTCAACGTTTACCCACCGGCTCTGCATGCTTCCCTTAACGGGGCTCGAGCCATGATACATGTTATTGGTCACCTTCATCCCGACAGCGATGCCGTTTGCAGCGCCGTGATGGTTGCTCGCTGGTTAACGCTGCGGGGCCGCACGGCACAGGCGTGGCGCTGCGGCGAGGTTAACCGTGAAACTGAACTAATTTTCTCCCGTGCCGCTCTTCCTCTGCCCGGGCTTCTCTCGTCTTCTCTGAGCAACAAAGACATCTGGCTGGTGGATTTTAACGAGCCGGGGCAAGGGCCAGACTCGCTTATCACCGGCAATATTGTTGGGATCATCGATCATCACCGTTTGGGCGGGCTGATTACCCGGTTGCCGCCGGAGGTGTGCATCAAACCCGTAGGCAGCACGGCCACGGTGATCTGGCAGCTTATGGACGCCCGACTTCGGGCCGGGATCTCTGCCAGCGAGGCTATTTTGCTCCTGGGCGCGCTGCTCAGTGACACCGTCGCGCTGCGTTCGCCCACGACCACACCTGAGGATAGGCTGGCGGCGGATGAGCTGGCCGGGCGCATCGGTATCGATTATGAAGAGTTTATTGCCGACCTGCTCACGGCTAAGACCTCTGTGGCCGGGCTGAGCGCGAGGGAGCTGCTGCACAAAGATCTCAAGCGTTTTGACATCAACGGTGTTCGGCTAAAAATTGCGCAGCTGGAACTCTACTCTCTAACGCAACTTGCTCCTCAACTGGATGCTCTGCTGGAAGAAATGAATCTGCATGCGGCCGACGCCGATGTCGATCTTGTCGTGTTGATGGTGACCGATATTAATGCTTGTGCATCTGAACTCTATTTCTCCACCTCTTCATTGATGCCTGGGGCGCAGCCCTGCGTGATGCCGGGCATGATGAGTCGCAAAAAACAGCTTCTCCCCTGGCTGCAAAGCCAGCTCAATCCCGCAAGGAGCCCGCTATGAACCTCTACTCCCACGTTCTCGTACTTATTCAGGGCAAGACCGACGGACAGGTGCTGATTCAACATGCCGCTCGCCTTGCCGGGGCGCTGCCCGTCCAAATCACCCTCGTCCACATCAGCGAAGACTACCGGGAGATGAATTACGTCTCCGATGCGCGAATGGATGACAACGTTTCTGCCGACCTGATTCAGGCGAAAGCGTTGTTTAGCGAGCTGGTGCGCTCGGTCAACGTGCCGGTAAAAACGCGGGAGCTGGTGACGTTGAACCGATTTGAAGACGTTGAAAAATGCATTTCTTCACTGGATGTGGACCTGGTGCTGGCCGGGCACCGCAACCGCTGGCTGGGGCAGATCGCTTCTGACTCGATGGAATACGTTAATCATCTGAATGTTGACGTGCTGATTAAACATATCGATGGCAAACAATGAGGTAATCACCATGAATTTTACGCTGGATAAAATAGTTGCTCGTGAAATTTTGGATTCTCGTGGGAACCCAACCGTTGAAGTTGATGCTTATACCACAGAGGGGGTTATGGCCCGGGCCTCGGTTCCGTCCGGTGCCAGCACGGGTTCAAGGGAGGCCATAGAGCGACGGGATGGCGATAAACAGCGCTACAACGGTAAGGGGGTGCAGAACGCAGTGCATTCGATCAATACCGAGATTCATCAGGCACTTGTGGGCGTTGATGCCCGTGAACAGCGGCGGGTGGATGATATTCTGCTGGCGCTGGACGGCACGGAAAACAAGGCACGGTTGGGGTCTAACGCCATTCTCGGTGTTTCTTTGGCCGTCGCGCGGCTTGCAGCTCAGGTAACCGGCCAGCCGCTGTTTCGCTATCTCGGTGGGCTGAGGGCGAACCTGCTGCCGGTTCCCTGCATGAATATTGTTAACGGCGGGGTGCATGCCCGGGGGCAGGGAGCGGATTTTCAGGAGTTTATGATTGCGCCACATGGTGCGGCCAGCCTGACCGAAGCCGTGCGCCAGGGGAGCGAAGTCTACCAGGCGCTTCGCCAGATCCTGCTGGATAACAATCTTTCTACAGCCGTGGGTGATGAAGGCGGATTTGCCCCGGCGGTGTCCTCTAATAAACAACCTTTGCAGTTTATCGTGCAGGCGATTGAGAAAGCGGGCTACCGGCCAGGGGAAGATATCAGCATCTGTATCGATCCCGCTTCCAGCGAATTCTATACCGAGGGTAAATACCACCTAAGAACGGAAAAAAGCACGCTTAGCGCCGAAGAGATGACGGGCTATTATGCCGATCTGCTGGGCCAGTTTCCTATTGTGCTGCTTGAAGATGGGCTGGCCGAGAATGACTGGGCAGGCTGGAAGCACCTGAACCAAAAATTGGGCAACAGGGTCGAGCTGGTGGGCGACGATCTCTTCGTGACTAACGTGAAATACATCCGACGTGGCATAGAAGAGAACCTGGCTAACGCGGCGCTGATCAAGCTGAACCAGATAGGCACCCTGAGCGAAACCTTCGACGCGGTGGCACTTTGCCAGCAGCACGGCTGGGGAACGTTTATTTCGCACCGCAGCGGTGAAACGACGGACAGCTTTATTGCGGACATGACGGTTGCCCTGCGTGCGGGGCACCTGAAAACCGGCGCGCCTTGTCGGGGCGAAAGGGTAGAAAAATATAATCAGTTGATGCGAATTGAACAGGCGCTAGGCGCAGATGCACATTTTGCCGGACGTAGCGCTTTTATTCATAAAAGCTAAAAGCAAAGTTCTTATTTAACAACACCGTATCGTTTAGATCTTTTTGAGGGAAATATGGTTAAACCACTGTTTGCAGTTATTGTTGGCGGCTCGGCTGGGTGTGTTATTCGCTGGCTCCTTGCGTTACGTCTGAATGGCCTTTTCCCTCATTTGCCCCTCGGTACGCTGGCGGTCAACCTGTTGGCCGGGTTGATTATCGGTGGCGCAATGGCTTTCTTTCTGCGTCAGCCGCAGCTCGATCCCGGCTGGAAGTTGTTGATTACCAACGGCCTGTGCGGCGGCATGAGTACTTTTTCAACGTTCTCTGTTGAGCTGTTTTCGCTGCTGCAGGGGGGAAATTATGCCTGGGCGATGGCGTCCGTTTTCGCTCACGTACTGGGTTCACTGTTAATGACCGCGGTCGGTTTCTTTGTCATAAATGCAGTGATGTAATAGGGCTGTGCAACCGGCGGGCCTGAGTTTGGCTCGCCTTTTTTATTCTTAGAGAACAACAGCGAAAGGCGTTTTATAAGAGTATTAGCCCGAGTGCCAGGAATAGGGAGGCGGGGGAAGGATGACCGCACAGGTGCGTTCTCACTGACGTGAGTCGAACCTTAATCGAAGCTTCTCGTCCTTCCCCAACGGGAATCTGGATGATTGTGCAAGTTCTGAAGTTGGGATTTATTCTGGAAGATGGTGGCGGGGGAAGGATGACCGCACAGGTGCGTTCTCACTGGCGTGAGTCGAACCTTAATCGAAGCTTCTCGTCCTTCCCCAACGGGAATCTGGATGATTGTGCGAGTTCTGAAGTTGGGATTTGTTCTGGAAGATGGTGGCGGGGGAAGGATTCGAACCTTCGAAGTCGATGACGGCAGATTTACAGTCTGCTCCCTTTGGCCGCTCGGGAACCCCGCCAGGGGTTAATGCTTTGAATTTTGATATGGTGGTGGGGGAAGGATTCGAACCTTCGAAGTCGATGACGGCAGATTTACAGTCTGCTCCCTTTGGCCGCTCGGGAACCCCACCACGGGGTAATGCTTGTTACTGGCCTGCTTCGCTGTGGAAGCGGGGCGCATCATATCAAATGAAGCGCCGCTGTAAAGCATTCACTTGAGGAAAATGAATCGTTTGCCGTTTTTTTACGCTGAGCGCCGCAAAGCTAACCAATTCATTTTCTGAGTGATTAGAGAATAATCGTACGGTTGCCGTAAACGAAGACTCGCTGGGCCAGCACTTCGTAGAGCGCCCGGCTTAGCACATTTTTCTCAACGTCACGCCCGGCACGCATCATATCGTCGGCGGTGTAGGTGTGATCGACGTGGATCACGTCCTGCATGATGATCGGGCCTTCGTCCAGATTATCATTAACATAATGCGCGGTGGCGCCGATAATCTTCACGCCGCGTTCGTAGGCCTGGTGGTAAGGGCGTGCGCCGATAAACGCCGGCAGGAACGAGTGGTGGATGTTGATTATCTGGTTCGGGAAGCGGGCGACAAACTCAGGCGTCAATACGCGCATGTATTTGGCCAGCACGACGTAGTCTGGTTTATGTGCTTCGATAGCATCGGCCATTTGCATGTCGTGCTCTTCGCGCGTCATCCCTTCGTGGCTGACTAACTGGAACGGAATGTCGAAACGCTCCACTAAGGTACGTAGGGTTTCGTGATTGCCGATGACGGCAGCGATTTCTACGTCCAGGCCGCCATAGGTGGATTTCATCAGCAAATCGCCGAGGCAATGGGCTTCTTTGGTGACCAGAATAACAATGCGACGGCGGCCCGCAGGCGTCAATTCACGAATTGAGCCTTCCGGCAGCGCGCTGTCCAGGTCGGCCATCAGCGTGGTGTCGTTAAAAATGCCTTCAAGCTCGGTACGCATAAAGAAGCGGCCGGTACGATGATCGACAAATTCGTTGTTCTGAACAATATTGAGTTCGTGTTTGTAGCAAATGTTAGTGATTCGCGCGATGAGACCCTTCTGATCGGGGCAGATTGTGCGGAGAACTTTACGTTGTAATGCCTGCATGAAGAGATAAATCCTGTTGAACGGTGTTTGCGAAACAATAATGCTGTTATGCGGCGAAGGCTATCATCCGCAGCATTTTTTATATTTTTTTCCAGAACCGCAAGGGCAGGGGTCATTACGACCGAACTGCGGGCGGAGGCCGTCGATATAGTACCATTGACCGCTTTCCCTGACGAAACGAGAGCGTTCGATTATCGCGCTTTGCTTGCCGTTTTCCTGAAAACGGGCCACAAAGCTGACAAATCCTTCGTTGACATCTTTGCCTTCGGCTTCTTCATATATCGTCAGGCCGAGCCATTCCGTGTCGCCGAAGCCGCTGGATATTTCTGATTTTAACGACGGACGGCGGCAGCTCTCATGCCAGCTTGCAACAAGATAATCCGCATCCTGCTTCACAAAAGCGGTGTAACGAGAGCGCATAAGCTGTGACGGGCGTTGCGGATGCTGGGCCGCGCTTAGGTAAGGCTGGCAACATAAGCTATACTCCAAACCGCTGCCACAGGGACAAAGTTGCAACATAATATCTCCAGGAAAAAATAAACGACGCCAATAATACGACGGCAGCACTTATGTTAACTGAGCGGTGGCGTTGGCGTCACGGAGTGATTACCGGGGAAGATTGACCGAGGCGTGATGAGACAGGTAAAGATCGGCCTGGCATTAGGGTCGGGTGCGGCCAAAGGATGGGCGCACATTGGCGTTATCAATGCGTTAAAAAAAGCAGGGATTCAGATTGATATCGTGGCAGGGTGTTCCGTCGGCGCGCTGGTCGGTGCCGCCTATGCCAGCCAGCGGTTGCCGGTGATGGAGCGATGGGTGCGATCATTCAGCTACTGGGATGTCCTGCGTCTGATGGATCTTTCCTGGCGTCGCGGCGGGCTGCTCCGCGGTGAACGCGTGTTTAACAATA
Source organism: Enterobacter sp. TMH.L2 (assembly GCF_050847315.1). Taxonomy (NCBI): domain Bacteria; kingdom Pseudomonadati; phylum Pseudomonadota; class Gammaproteobacteria; order Enterobacterales; family Enterobacteriaceae; genus Enterobacter; species Enterobacter sp. TMH.L2. The sequence continues at coordinate 2,075,770 of NZ_CP193791.1, forward strand.
TTCGCAAAATCATTCCAGAAACCGCTATTGAGGGCTGTGGCATGAGATTTGGTGCCGTGGCCACCAACCTGAGTACCGGGCGAGAGCTGTGGTTTACCGACGGCGACCTCCATCAGGCTATTCGCGCTTCCTGCAGCATGCCGGGGCTGCTGTCTCCCGTTGCACACAACGGTTACTGGCTGGTGGATGGCGCAATTGTCAATCCGGTGCCGATCTCGCTCACTCGTGCGCTGGGGGCGGATATCGTCATTGCGGTCGACTTGCAGCACGATGCGCACCTGATGCAGCAGGATCTGCTGTCGGTGAATATGACGCCTGCCGGGGAGGAGAATCTGGCGCAGCCTGCGTCCTGGCGCAGTCGTTTACGGGAGCGTTTGGGAAAAATGACCCACCGCCGGGCCACTGTTACGCCGACGGCGATGGAAATTATGACGACCTCGATTCAGGTGCTGGAAAACCGCCTCAAGCGTAACCGCATGGCGGGCGATCCTCCCGATATTCTTCTGCAGCCCTTTTGCCCGCAAATTTCCACCCTCGACTTTCATCGTGCGTCCGAAGCTATCGCGGCAGGCTACCTTGCGGTTGAGAAAAAAATGGATGAGCTACTGCCGCTGGTTCGTACTCATGATTAAGTTAATACTTAACCCGTTTCTGACAGGCGCTCGTTGCGATACCGTGCCACTATTGAAATATTGCCAGGCAGAGGAAAGCGCATGAGTTACCCGCTGGAAGGAAAGCAGATCCTCATTGTTGAAGACGAGCCCGTTTTCCGCTCTCTGCTGGACAGCTATTTGACGTCGCTTGGCGCGGGCACGCTGCTTGCCTGGGACGGCATGGATGCGCTTGAGAAGCTGGGGCAATTTACGCCGGATCTGCTGATTTGTGACCTGGCGATGCCACGAATGAATGGTCTTGAACTGGTGGAGCATATCCGTAACGAAGGTAATCAAACGCCCATTTTAGTTATTTCAGCGACGGAAAATATGTCTGACATAGCCCAGGCTTTACGGCTCGGTGTGCAGGATGTGTTGCTGAAACCCATTAAAGATCTTAATCGATTAAAAGAGACCGTATTGTCCTGTATCTACCCCACAATGTTTAATTCCCGGGTAGAAGAGGAAGAGCGGCTGTTTCAGGATTGGGATGCGCTGGCACGGGATCCTCAGGCTGCATCCAAGCTGCTGCAAGAACTGCAGCCGCCGGTCCAGCAGGTTATGTCGCGCTGCCGAATAAATTATCGCCAGTTAATTGCCGTCGATCAGCCTGGTCTGGTGCTCGATATTGCGCCACTTTCAGATAATGATCTGGCTTTTTATTGTTTAGACGTTACCCGTGCTGGCGATAACGGTGTATTAGCCGCGCTGTTGCTCAGAGCGTTATTCAACGGATTATTACAGGAACAACTTTCGCATCAGGGCCAGCGTTTACCTGAACTGGGTAATTTACTAAAACAGGTCAATCAACTATTGCGTCAGGCAAACCTGAACGGACAATTTCCGCTCATTGTGGGTTATTATCACAGCGGATTAAAAAACCTCATTCTGGTCTCCGCCGGGCTTAATGCCACATTAAATACCGGCGAGCACCAAATCCAGGTCAGCAACGGCGTGCCGTTGGGGACGCTGGGCAATGCCTACCTCAATCAAATCAGCCAGCGGTGCGAAGCCTGGCAATGCCAGGTGTGGGGCTCCGGTGGGCGTTTACGGCTGATGTTGTCTGCAGAATAAACAACGGAACAACTGATTACATTTAGCTTTTTTCCTGGAACTCGGGCGGTGGTAATATCGCGACCAACCTAATCGTATTTGTCTTAAATTAGCCGCTGCCGGAGTAAACGGGGGGCGGTTTTCGTTTTTAAGCTGATATACTCAACCGCGTTTTTAAATTGACGACAAGTGTGAAACTTGAACAGTCCTGGAGGTTTTTTCAATGGCTGCCATTAATTCTAAAGTAAGAAAAGCTGTTATCCCGGTTGCGGGGTTGGGAACGCGTATGTTGCCGGCAACAAAGGCAATTCCAAAAGAGATGCTGCCGCTGGTTGATAAACCGCTGATTCAGTATGTCGTTAATGAGTGTATCGCTGCCGGTATTACCGAGATTGTGCTGGTTACCCACTCTTCTAAAAATTCCATCGAGAACCACTTCGACACCAGTTTTGAACTGGAAGCCATGCTTGAGAAGCGCGTTAAGCGTCAGCTTCTGGAAGAAGTGCAGTCTATTTGCCCGCCGCACGTCACCATTATGCAGGTACGTCAGGGGCTGGCGAAAGGGCTGGGCCACGCCGTGATGTGCGCGCATCCTGTCGTCGGTGATGAGCCGGTTGCGGTGATCCTGCCGGACGTGATTCTGGATGAGTTCGAATCCGACCTTTCTCAGGACAACCTGGCCGAAATGATCCGCCGCTTTGACGAAACCGGACACAGCCAAATCATGGTTGAACCTGTTGCGGATGTAACCGCTTATGGCGTGGTTGACTGCAAAGGCGCTGCGCTTTCTGCGGGCGACAGCGTGCCAATGGTCGGGATTGTTGAGAAACCTAAAGCTGACGTTGCGCCATCCAATCTGGCCGTTGTCGGACGCTATGTGCTGAGCGCGGATATCTGGCCGCTGCTGGCGAAAACCCCTCCAGGTGCCGGGGATGAAATTCAGCTCACCGATTCTATCGCCATGCTGATGGAAAAAGAGACCGTTGAAGCCTACCACATGAAAGGCGTGAGCCACGACTGCGGCAACAAGCTGGGCTATATGCAGGCGTTTGTTGAGTACGGTATTCGTCATAACACGCTGGGTGCAGACTTTAAAACCTGGCTTGAAGCCACCGTTGGCGCGAAGAAATAAGTTAATTCAACGCAGGATGGTAAGATGAAAGTTACCGTATTTGGTATTGGCTACGTTGGTTTAGTCCAGGCCGCCGTGCTCGCTGATGTTGGGCATGACGTCATGTGCATCGACGTAGACGCAAAGAAAGTGGAAAACCTGAAAAAAGGTGAAATCCCTATCTTTGAGCCAGGCCTTGCGCCGTTGGTGAAGAAAAATTATGAAGAAGGGCGCCTGCAGTTCAGCACCAATGCTGAAGAGGGCGTCAACCATGGCGAAATGCACTATATCGCCGTGGGGACTCCGCCGGATGAAGACGGTTCCGCTGACCTGAAATACGTGACTTCCGTTGCGCGTACCATTGCGCAGTACATGGATTCACATAAAGTCGTCATCGACAAGTCAACGGTACCCGTTGGCACGGCAGACAAAGTCCGTGCGGTGATGGAAGAAACCCTGAAATCTCGCGGTCTGGAGATTAACTTTGATGTGGTTTCTAACCCCGAGTTCCTGAAAGAAGGTGCCGCGGTTACCGACTGCATGCGCCCTGAGCGTATCGTCATCGGGACGGATAACGAAGAGGTTATTGACCTGCTTCGTGAGCTGTACGAGCCGTTCAACCGTAATCACGATCGCATGATTCTGATGGATATCCGCAGCGCCGAGCTGACTAAATACGCCGCTAACTGCATGCTGGCGACCAAAATCAGCTTCATGAACGAGATTGCTAACCTGGCCGAACGTCTCGGGGCTGACATCGAGAAAGTGCGAATGGGTATCGGGTCTGATTCCCGGATTGGCTACAGTTTCATCTATCCAGGCTGCGGCTACGGTGGCTCCTGCTTCCCGAAAGATGTTCAGGCGCTGATTCGCACCGCAGAGCAGATTGGCTACACGCCAAAAATTCTGCAGGCGGTCGAAGAGGTTAACTATGCTCAGAAGCAAAAGCTGCCTGAATTCGTGACCCGCCACTTTGGCCAGGATCTGAAAGGCAAAACCTTTGCGCTTTGGGGACTGTCTTTCAAGCCTAATACAGACGATATGCGTGAAGCCTCCAGTCGGGTGCTGATTGAGGCACTGTGGGAAAGAGGCGCAGAGATTCAGGCTTTCGATCCAGAAGCCATGGATGAAACTCAGCGTATTTACGGCCACCGCAGTGATTTAAGGCTGATGGGAACCAAAGAAGCGGCCCTGCAGGGCGCTGATGCGCTTGTGGTTTGTACCGAGTGGCAGAGCTTTAAGGCTCCGGATTTCGATCTGATGAAGAAATCCCTGAAGCAGCCGGTCATCTTCGATGGTCGTAATCTTTATGATCCAGAAAGACTGAATAAGCGTGGTTTTGTTTATTACGCAATCGGCCGCGGTGCTTCCATTAATATTGTTTAAATAACGCCCGTCTGTTGTTATTTATCGTGACCGGCACGACAGCGCACCAGAGAGCCTGTACGCTGCCGGTCACGTTCTCCTTCTTCGCACCACCCCTAAGATTTTAAATCCCCGCTATTAGGCTCCTACAGGGCTTTTCAGCCGTGTTCCTGCAATATTCTGCCGTGCTCGACGGACAAAACCTTTATAGGGGTTAAGGTAAAGGGTTGTGTTCGTTATTTGAACATTAGGGTGCATCTGAAGCAGAAAGATAAGCGAGCGACTAAACGCTGATAACAATGGGCCGTGTAAATATGAGCGATAAAAGTGGCAGTAATATACTTCACGGCGCGTATGTGGGGCGAACCAGTCTCGGCGTCAGCGAGATAAATGCAACGTATGGGATACTCAATAATCTCTCGGCATGAGATCTTCAGGCAGGATTCCCCACTTTGTTCAGGCAAGGATTCAACTCTATGTAGTAACGCCACATTTTTAGTTGATAACGCTTATGGAGTATATCAACCGAGAAATGGATTACCTTAACGCCAGATAAATCTGCGTCAGGCTTAACCTGATGATTAGCGGGAGAAATTAACTGTACTAAAGGACAGGTATTGTATCTAAAGATATTAAATACGATTCATTAATAAAGAAACGTAAGCTGTTATAGGATTGTTTTACTAAAGTGGTTCATGCCGGGGGCATTAAAATGAAGTGCGTCACAAATAAAAAATCCCGCCGGAGCGGGATCTTAATAAGCAGCACTGAGGGGATTACAGCAGGAAGTCTTCCAGTTTCTTACCTTGCTCATCCATTGCTTTCTTGATAACTGCTGGCGTACGGCCCTGGCCAGTCCAGGTTTTAGTTTCGCCGTTTTCGTCGATGTACTGGTATTTAGCAGGACGCGCAGCGCGTTTCGCTTTACCTGCAGATTTAACAGCAGCAATGCTGTTCAGCAGTTCGTTAGGGTCGATGCCGTCAGCAATCAGCATTTCACGGTATTGCTGCAGTTTACGAGTGCGCTCTTCAACTTCAGCCGCCGCCGCGTTTTCTTCTTCACGACGTTCGTTAACGACAACTTCTAATTTCTCAAGCATCTCTTCCAGAGTTTCCAGGGTGCATTCTCTTGCCTGGGCACGAAGAGTACGGATGTTGTTCAGAATTTTAATTGCTTCGCTCATTGTAGTAATCTCAAACTTATTATTGGGGGGTGACGTTTGAGCTAATAATAGAGCGTTATATTAGGTTCTGCAATAGCCGTGAATGTAAGTAATTCAAAATTTGCTGATATATAAGTGGCAGTTTAAATACTGTTAACTTAATTCCTGGCCGCTAAACCACGTGAAATGGCACTTCAAGACTCAATTTTTAGACAACAACCCTGCCATCAAAAGGGTTTGTCATGATGAGGGAAAGATAAAAATTTCGCATTAATCATCAAATATCAAGCGCGGGTATTTAGGCATAGGATGGATAGCGGTCGTTTACAATTTATAATAATTGAGCAGGTGAAGCATTTCATTAGAGGCGATAACCCGTCTGGATCGGCGATCCGTCATAGCTGTTTCATGTATCCGGCGTACCGCTATTACTCAATGTATAAGCGTGATTTATTAATATATCGGATACAATTAACCTTGATGTTTAGCGAGGTAATCCGCCATCCACCGCACGTTACAGTGTGGTACAATCCGCCGAAACATAATTTACACTTTTGATTCAGGCAACGGGTGCAATGGCTCAACTCTATTTTTACTACTCAGCAATGAATGCGGGAAAATCGACGGCGCTACTTCAGTCATCCTGGAATTACCAGGAAAGAGGGATGCGTACGCTGGTCTACACCGCCGAAATTGATAATCGCTTTGGTGTGGGTAAGGTCAGTTCGCGTATTGGTCTGTCTTCCCCGGCCCGGCTTTATAATCCGACAACGGACCTGCTGGCCGACATCCGCGCAGAACAGCAATCTGCCCCGATACACTGCGTTCTGGTGGACGAGAGCCAATTTTTATCTAAAGAGCAGGTTTATGCTTTATCTGATGTTGTCGATGAGCTGGATATTCCTGTTTTATGCTACGGGCTGCGAACGGATTTTCGCGGGGAGTTATTCAGCGGAAGTCAGTACCTGCTGGCGCTGTCAGACAAATTGGTTGAGCTGAAAACGATTTGTTTCTGTGGCCGTAAAGCCAGTATGGTGCTGCGTCTCGATCAGGAAGGTCGGCCTTATAATGAGGGTGAACAGGTGGTGATAGGCGGGAATGAGCGCTATGTTTCGGTCTGCCGTAAGCATTACAAAGAAGCCTTGCTTAAAGGCTCTCTACAGGCCATTCAGGGCAACTGATTCAACGACCATAACTTCCTGTAACGTTTCTACATTAAACATGCTGTGCAGGCCTGAGTGACGTATTCAGACAGAAAAAAACCCGCCAAAGGGCGGGTTTTGCATTTTAAGGGCTACCGATTAAGCCGTTTTCTTGGCTTTTTTGTCAGCTTTTGCCGCTGGTGCCGCTTCTTTAGCCGCAGCACCTTCAACAAACGGACGGCCGTAGTAGGTATCCAGCAGAATCTGTTTCAGTTCAGAAATCAGCGGATAGCGTGGGTTAGCGCCGGTGCACTGGTCATCAAAGGCATCTTCGGACAGTTTATCCACGTGGGCCAGGAAGTCTGCTTCCTGCACGCCTGCTTCGCGGATGGACTTAGGAATACCCAGTTCAGCCTTGATTGATTCCAGCCATGCCAGCAGTTTCTCAATCTTAGCCGCGGTACGGTCGCCCGCTGCGGTCAGACCCAGATGGTCGGCGATTTCAGCGTAGCGGCGACGAGCCTGTGGGCGGTCGTACTGGCTGAAAGCCGTCTGCTTGGTTGGGTTGTCGTTCGCGTTATAGCGAATAACGTTGGAGATCAGCAGGGCGTTCGCCAGACCGTGAGGAATGTGGAACTGAGAACCCAGTTTGTGAGCCATGGAGTGGCACACGCCCAGGAAGGCGTTAGCAAACGCGATACCGGCGATAGTCGCTGCGTTGTGAACACGTTCACGTGCAACCGGATTTTTAGACCCTTCATTATAGGAAGCTGGCAGGTTTTCTTTCAGCAGTTTGAGTGCCTGCAGAGCCTGGCCGTCAGAGAATTCGCTTGCCAGGACGGAAACGTAAGCTTCTAGCGCGTGGGTCACGGCATCCAGACCACCAAAGGCGCAGAGCGACTTAGGCATATCCATCACCAGGTTAGCATCAACAATTGCCATGTCCGGGGTCAGCGCGTAGTCAGCCAGCGGGTATTTCTGGCCGGTTGCATCGTCGGTAACAACCGCAAACGGTGTAACTTCAGAACCGGTACCGGACGTGGTAGTGACCGCAATCATCTTCGCTTTCACGCCCATTTTCGGGAACTTGTAGATACGTTTACGGATATCCATAAAGCGCAGCGCCAGTTCTTCGAAGTGGGTTTCTGGGTGTTCGTACATGACCCACATGATTTTGGCTGCATCCATTGGGGAGCCGCCGCCCAGCGCAATGATCACGTCTGGTTTGAAGGAGTTTGCCAGTTCAGCACCCTTGCGAACAACGGTCAGCGTAGGGTCAGCTTCAACTTCGAAGAAGACTTCGGTTTCTACGCCAGCGGCTTTCAGCACGGAGGTGATTTGATCGGCATAGCCATTATTGAACAGGAAACGGTCGGTCACAATCAGCGCACGTTTGTGGCCATCAGTAATCACTTCATCCAGCGCAATTGGCAGAGAGCCACGGCGGAAGTAGATAGATTTCGGAAGTTTATGCCACAGCATGTTCTCAGCTCGCTTAGCAACGGTTTTCTTGTTGATCAGGTGCTTAGGACCCACGTTTTCGGAGATGGAGTTACCGCCCCATGAACCACAACCCAGCGTCAGAGACGGCGCAAGTTTGAAGTTATACAGGTCACCGATACCCCCCTGAGAAGCCGGAGTGTTAATCAGGATACGTGCGGTCTTCATTTTATCGCCGAAGAACTTAACGCGCGCAGGCTGGTTGTCCTGGTCGGTATAAAGACAAGAGGTATGGCCGATACCGCCCATCTCAACCAGTTTCTCCGCTTTTACTACCGCGTCTTCAAAGTTTTTAGCGCGATACATGGCAAGGGTAGGGGACAGTTTTTCATGAGCAAACGGCTCGGACTCATCGACTGCAGACACTTCACCGATCAGGATTTTGGTGTCTGCTGGTACGGTGAAGCCTGCCAGTTCTGCAATTTTGGCTGCCGGCTGGCCCACAATCGCGGCGTTAAGCGCGCCATTCTTCAGGATGATGTCCTGAACGGCTTTCAGCTCTTTGCCCTGCAGCAGGTAACCGCCGTGGCTGGCGAAACGTTCGCGAACGGCGTTGTATACAGAATCAACAACGATGACGGACTGTTCAGACGCACAGATAACGCCGTTGTCGAAGGTTTTTGACATCAAAATAGACGCGACAGCACGTTTAACGTCGGCAGTTTCGTCTACCACTACAGGTGTGTTACCTGCGCCTACGCCGATAGCCGGTTTACCGGAGCTGTAAGCCGCTTTAACCATGCCAGGGCCACCGGTCGCCAGAATCATGTTGATGTCCGGGTGGTGCATCAGGGCGTTAGACAGCTCGACGGAAGGTTGATCAATCCAGCCGATCAGATCTTTTGGTGCGCCCGCCGCGATTGCAGCCTGCAGAACAATGTCTGCTGCTTTGTTGGTTGCATCTTTAGCGCGTGGGTGTGGGGAGAAGATGATCGCGTTACGGGTTTTCAGGCTGATCAGCGATTTGAAAATGGCGGTTGAAGTTGGGTTAGTGGTTGGCACGATACCGCAGATGATACCGACAGGTTCGGCAATCGTGATGGTACCGAAGGTGTCGTCTTCAGACAGCACACCGCAGGTTTTCTCATCTTTATAAGCGTTATAGATATATTCAGAAGCGAAGTGGTTTTTAATCACTTTATCTTCGACGATACCCATACCGGATTCAGCGACGGCTAATTTAGCCAGGGGGATTCGAGCGTCGGCAGCGGCCAGGGCGGCAGCACGGAAAATCTTATCGACTTGCTCTTGAGTAAAGTTGGCATATTCACGCTGGGCTTTCTTTACGCGCTCTACGAGGGCGTTCAGTTCCGCGACATTAGTTACAGCCATAATGCTCTCCTGATAATGTTAAACTCTTTTAGTAAATAAGCTGCGCGAGTCGACAGTATAGTCAGCAGCCACCGAATGCGTGTTTAAGACAAAAAACTGTCATAAAAATGACCTGGATTCATGCGCTGATTTACTAAAAGAGCCTCATCTGAATAAGCCGTGTTAGTGGAGAAACCTGCTTTTCAGATGTGTCCAAGAGTACTCACTTCTGAGTAGGTTTTTCGTGATCTAAATCACAACTAATCGATGCTGACACCATTCAGCAGGCGCTATCCAGGTGATTGATAAATCTTTAAAAATTTAGTCACAGCAATGTCAAAACAAAGTATCACAAATTCAACATTCGGGTAACAGTTCGCCATGATGCTAAAATAAGTTGTTGCAGGCATCGATTAAGCAGGGAAATAGCGTAGCGGCAGGGGTGTTTTTCCATTACATTACGCCTGCTTTTGCTTTGTTCATTTGCGGAGTTTTGTGTGGCTCAATCCTTTTTCGACCTGCCAACCTATATTAAGTTTTTTATCGGGATGTTTGCTCTGGTCAACCCGGTAGGGATCATTCCCGTATTTATTAGTATGACCAGTTACCAGAGTGCCGCAGCAAGAAATAAAACCAACCTCACGGCCAACCTCTCGGTGGCGATTATTCTCTGGACCTCACTTTTTTTGGGTGACGGTATTCTGCAAGTTTTTGGTATTTCAATTGATTCATTCCGCATTGCCGGCGGCATTCTTGTGGTGACAATTGCTATGTCAATGATCAGCGGCAAGCTGGGTGAAGATAAACAGAATAAGCAAGAGAAATCGGAGAGCGCGATACGCGAAAGCGTGGGGGTTGTTCCCCTGGCATTGCCGTTGATGGCGGGGCCGGGCGCCATCAGTTCAACGATTGTCTGGGGAAGTCGCTATCATAGCTGGGGGCACCTGCTGGGATTCTCCCTGGCCATCGCGCTGTTTGCATTTTGCTGTTGGCTGCTGTTCCGTATTGCACCGTGGCTGGTGCGCATACTGGGGCAAACCGGGATCAACGTGATTACCCGTATTATGGGCCTGCTTCTGATGTCTCTGGGGATCGAATTTATTGTCACCGGGGTCAGGGCTATCTTCCCGGGCCTGACAAGTTAATTCCGCTGCCGCTTTCAAATGAAAAAGCAGAATCTCTATTCTGCTTTTTTTCTTTCCGTAGAAGAAAATTTTACCTGCCCGCTATCCTCATTATTGCAAAAGTAAATGCGAATCTTTCATAAGAAAATGCTTTGGAAAACCGTGTATTAGAGGTTGACGTTGTAACAAGCTGTACAGAAAAGTGGCGATCGAAATGATATTTAGTATCCGTTATGCAATCAGGCTTGCTGCGGGTTTATTGAGATGATATTAGTAATTCATGCCTTCCCGCAGAGGAATGTGCTAAAAAATAATCAATTGTTAATTTTTTGTGAGTGATGAAGCAGGCGATAAACCGACCTCCTCTCTAATGCAGTGATAGTATACTAACCCCATGATAATAAAGATTATGATTGGGTTTTTATAAACATCCTTCCTGCATGACGCTCCCCACAATCTCTCCATAAAAGAGAAATGGTTAACAAATTTGCAAATTGTATTGGCGGGTATCTGAAGCTTTTGATACTTTCCGGGCAAAACAATTCGCTGAAAAATGTTTCTTTTCTAGATGAGAATGATTTCGCAGCGTAATCATGTCCTGCGAACCACTAAATCATGGCCGTCGACCACGCAATCGGCGGCAGAAAGAATCGACGTAATGAGGTCGCCGAATCGAGCGGCCCGAAAATAAAGTCGGTGATAGCGAAGTAGTAAGGAAAGCAGTATCCCGTACGGACGTTTAACGCTCCTGCGCTGTAAGGGACCCCTGAGGGGAAGAGGCCGACTTTCGGGTCGGTAATTATAATGAGTGGAGTACCAACACAATGACAAATATCACTAAAAAAAGCCTGATTGCAGCGGGCATTTTAACTGCGCTGATTGCTGGCAATGTCGCGATGGCGGCAGATGTTCCGGCGGGTGTGCAATTGGCAGAGAAACAAGATCTGGTTCGTAACAACGGCTCAGAACCTCAATCTCTTGATCCGCACAAAATCGAAGGCGTGCCAGAGTCCAATATCAGCCGTGACCTGTTCGAAGGTCTGCTGGTAAGCGATCTGCAGGGCCACCCGTCTCCGGGTGTCGCAGAGTCCTGGGACAATAAAGATTTTAAAGTCTGGACTTTCCACCTGCGTAAAGACGCGAAATGGTCCAACGGCGAACCTGTCACCGCGCAGGACTTTGTTTACAGCTGGCAGCGCCTGGCTGACCCGAAAACCGCCTCTCCTTATTCCAGCTACCTGCAATACGGTCACCTGACCAATATCGACGATATCATTGCCGGTAAAAAGCCGACCAGCGATCTGGGCGTGAAAGCCATCGATGACCACACTCTGGAAGTCACCCTGAGCGAGCCGGTGCCGTACTTCTACAAGCTGCTGGTTCACCCATCCGTTTCTCCGGTACCGAAAGCGACCGTTGAGAAATTCGGCGACAAGTGGACCCAGCCTGCCAACATCGTGACCAACGGTGCTTACAAATTAAAAGATTGGGTGGTGAACGAGCGTATCGTTCTGGTGCGTAACACCAACTACTGGAATAACGCGAAAACCGTGATTAACCAGGTGACCTACCTGCCAATCTCTTCTGAAGTAACAGACGTTAACCGCTACCGCAGCGGTGAAATCGACATGACGTATAACAACCTGCCGATTGAGCTGTTCCAGAAACTGAAAAAAGAAATTCCAACTGAAGTTCACGCCGATCCGTACCTGTGTACTTATTACTACGAGATCAACAACCAGAAAGCACCATTTACCGATCCTCGCGTTCGTGCGGCGCTGAAACTGGGCCTGGATCGCGACATCATCGTGAACAAAGTGAAAAACCAGGGCGATCTGCCGGCTTATGGTTATACCCCGCCGTATACCGATGGCGCGAAACTGACCCCGCCAGAGTGGTTCACATGGTCTCAGGACAAGCGTAACGAAGAAGCCAAAAAACTGCTGGCTGAAGCAGGTTACACCAAAGACAAGCCGCTGACCTTCAACCTGCTGTACAACACCTCCGATCTGCACAAGAAGCTGGCTATCGCCGTGGCGTCTATCTGGCAGAAAAACCTGGGCGTGAACGTCAAGCTGGAGAACCAGGAGTGGAAAACCTTCCTGGATACCCGTCATCAGGGGACCTTCGACGTGGCGCGTGCGGGCTGGTGTGCGGATTATAACGAACCGACTTCCTTCCTGAACACCATGCTGTCCGACAGCTCTAACAACACCGCGCACTATAAGAGTCCGGCGTTCGACAAGATTATTGCCGACACCCTGAAAGTGACCGACGAAGCCCAGCGTACCGCGCTGTATGAGAAAGCTGAGCAGCAGCTTGATAAAGACTCAGCCATCGTCCCGGTTTACTACTACGTTAACGCCCGTCTGGTTAAGCCGTGGGTGGGTGGTTACACCGGTAAAGACCCGATGGATAATGTCTACGTAAGAGACTTGTACATTATCAAACATTAATGGCAATTCGTGGGGCAGGACCCACCGGTTTCGGCCGGTGGATAGATTCTGCCCCATCGTGTCTTATTTACATCGCACTGCAAAGGCACAGGCCAGAAGGTACGGGCAATGTTGAAATTTATTCTACGTCGTTGTCTGGAAGCAATTCCGACACTCTTTATTCTTATCACTATTTCCTTCTTTATGATGCGTCTCGCACCGGGGAGTCCTTTTACCGGCGAACGTACGCTGCCGCCAGAAGTCATGGCGAACATCGAAGCGAAGTATCACCTTAACGATCCGATCACCACGCAGTATTTCAGCTATTTAAAACAGCTGGCGCATGGGGATTTTGGGCCGTCGTTTAAATACAAAGACTATTCAGTCAATGACCTGGTGGCCTCCAGCTTCCCGGTATCCGCAAAATTAGGTGCAGCGGCTTTCATCTTTGCCATTGTGCTGGGTGTGACGGCGGGCGTGGTTGCGGCGCTGAATCAAAACACCAAATGGGATTACACGGTAATGGGCTTTGCCATGACGGGGGTGGTTATCCCCAGCTTCGTGGTGGCGCCGTTGCTGGTACTGATCTTCGCTATCACCCTTAAATGGCTGCCCGGTGGCGGGTGGAACGGGGGGGCGCCGAAGTACATGATACTGCCGATGATTGCTCTGTCTTTGGCGTACATCGCGAGCATCGCGCGTATTACCCGCGGCTCAATGATTGAAGTCCTGCACTCTAACTTTATCCGCACCGCACGTGCCAAAGGCCTGCCGATGCGTCGTATCGTGCTGCGCCATGCCCTGAAACCTGCGCTGCTGCCGGTCCTGTCATACCTTGGACCAGCGTTTGTGGGCATCATCACGGGCTCCATGGTGATTGAAACAATTTATGGCCTGCCGGGCATCGGTCAGCTGTTTGTTAACGGGGCGCTGAACCGTGACTACTCACTGGTTCTCAGCCTGACCATTTTGGTCGGCGCGCTGACGATTCTGTTCAACGCGGTAGTTGACGTGCTGTATGCCGTTATCGACCCGAAAATCCGTTACTAAGCTGGAGTGGCCATAATGTTGACTAAGAAAAACAGCGAGGCGCTGGAAAACTTCAGTGAAAAACTGGAAGTTGAAGGTCGCAGCCTGTGGCAGGATGCGCGTCGCCGTTTTATCCATAACCGCGCGGCGATCACCAGCCTGTTTGTCCTGGCTCTGATTGCGCTGTTCGTGGCTTTTGCGCCAGTTCTGTCGCAGTTTACCTACTTTGATACCGACTGGGGCATGATGTCGGCGGCCCCTGATATGGCATCCGGTCACTATTTCGGGACCGATTCGTCCGGTCGCGATCTGCTGGTGCGTGTTGCCATTGGGGGACGTATCTCCCTTATGGTGGGTATTTCTGCTGCGCTGGTGGCGGTTATTGTCGGGACGCTGTACGGCTGCCTGGCGGGCTATCTCGGCGGCAAAATCGACTCCGTGATGATGCGTTTGCTGGAGATCCTGAACTCCTTCCCGTTCATGTTCTTCGTGATCCTGCTGGTGACCTTCTTCGGGCAAAACATCCTGCTGATCTTCGTGGCTATCGGCATGGTGTCCTGGCTGGACATGGCGCGTATCGTGCGCGGCCAGACCCTGAGCCTGAAACGCAAAGAGTTCATCGAAGCGGCACACGTAGGCGGTGTTTCGACCATTAACATCGTTCTGCGCCATATTGTGCCGAACGTGTTGGGCGTGGTGGTGGTTTACGCCTCACTGCTGGTACCTAGCATGATCCTGTTCGAATCTTTCCTGAGTTTCCTGGGCCTCGGCACGCAGGAGCCTCTGAGCAGCTGGGGAGCGCTGTTAAGCGACGGTGCAAACTCCATGGAGGTATCACCGTGGCTTCTGCTGTTCCCGGCAGGCTTCCTGGTGGTTACGCTGTTCTGTTTTAACTTTATCGGCGATGGCCTGCGTGATGCCCTCGACCCGAAAGATCGTTAAGGAGTCCCTCCATGAGTACTATTGAAACCTCTCCGGTGGCCGCTCCACTGAACAAATCTGAGGTCCTGCTGGACGTTAAAGACCTGCGAGTGACCTTTGGCACACCCGACGGCGACGTCACGGCAGTAAACGACCTCAACTTTAGCCTGCGTGCCGGTGAAACCCTCGGTATTGTCGGTGAGTCCGGCTCGGGCAAATCCCAAACGGCATTCGCGCTGATGGGCCTGCTGGCGGCCAATGGTCGTATCGGCGGCTCTGCGAAATTCAACGGCAAAGAGATCCTGAACCTGCCGGAGTCGCAGCTTAACCGCCTGCGCGCCGAGCAAATCTCGATGATTTTCCAGGATCCGATGACCTCGCTGAACCCGTACATGCGTGTGGGCGATCAGCTGATGGAAGTGCTGATGCTGCACAAAAAACTCGGTAAGGCGGAAGCGTTTGAAGAGTCTGTGCGGATGCTGGATGCGGTAAAAATGCCTGAAGCGCGGAAGCGTATGCGCATGTTCCCGCACGAGTTCTCCGGCGGGATGCGCCAGCGCGTGATGATTGCCATGGCGCTGCTGTGTCGGCCAAAACTGCTGATTGCTGACGAACCGACTACCGCACTGGACGTTACCGTTCAGGCGCAGATCATGACGCTGCTGAACGAGCTGAAGCGTGAGTTCAACACGGCGATCATCATGATCACCCACGACCTGGGCGTTGTGGCCGGGATCTGCGACAAAGTGCTGGTGATGTACGCCGGGCGTACGATGGAATACGGCAACGCGCGCGACGTCTTCTACAAGCCGGTACACCCGTACTCAATCGGCCTGTTGAACGCGGTACCGCGTCTGGATGCGGAAGGTGAATCTCTGCTGACCATTCCAGGCAACCCGCCGAACCTGCTGCGCCTGCCGCAGGGGTGCCCGTTCCAGCCTCGCTGCCAGTTTGCGATGGAAGCGTGTAATAGTGCTCCGCCACTGGAGCAGTTTGGTGATGGCCGCCTGCGTGCCTGCTTTAGACCGGTGGAGGAATTAGCATGAGCACCGTTGCAGAAGAGAGAAAAGTTCTGTTAGAAATCGCTGACCTGAAGGTGCATTTTGACATCAAAGATGGCAAACAGTGGTTCTGGCAGCCTTCCAAAACCCTGAAAGCCGTGGATGGCGTGACGCTGCGCCTGTACGAAGGGGAAACCCTCGGCGTGGTGGGCGAGTCCGGCTGCGGTAAATCGACCTTTGCCCGCGCCATCATTGGCCTGGTGAAAGCGACCGATGGCCGAGTAGCGTGGCTGGGGAAAGATCTTCTGGGCATGAAACAGGAAGAGTGGCGCGATGTGCGCAGCGATATTCAGATGATTTTCCAGGATCCTCTGGCATCGCTGAACCCGCGTATGAACATCGGCGATATCATCGCCGAGCCGCTGCTGACCTATCATCCAAAAATGCCTAAGCAGGAAGTTCGCGACCGCGTGAAGGCGATGATGATGAAGGTCGGCCTGCTGCCAAACCTGGTCAACCGCTACCCGCATGAGTTCTCCGGCGGCCAGTGCCAGCGTATCGGTATCGCACGCGCGCTGATTCTTGAGCCAAAACTCATCATCTGTGATGAGCCGGTCTCCGCGCTGGACGTGTCCATTCAGGCGCAGGTGGTTAACCTGCTACAGAAACTGCAGCGCGAAATGGGGCTGTCGTTAATCTTCATCGCCCACGATCTCGCGGTGGTGAAGCACATCTCCGATCGCGTGCTGGTCATGTATCTGGGCCATGCGGTGGAGCTTGGCACCTACGATGAGGTGTACCACAATCCTCTGCACCCTTATACCAAAGCGCTGATGTCGGCGGTGCCGATCCCCGATCCGGATCTGGAGAAGAACAAAACTATCCAGCTGCTGGAAGGGGAGCTGCCGTCGCCCATCAATCCGCCATCAGGCTGCGTGTTCCGCACCCGCTGCCCGATTGCCGGCCCGGAATGCGCCAAAACGCGTCCGGTGCTGGAAGGCAGTTTCCGCCATGCGGTTTCCTGTCTGAAGGTTGACCCGCTATAATCTCGCCTGGGGCCAGCACCGCGCTGGCCCTTTCTTTTTGCGAGGATCACCGTGCCAGGCAACATTTCATCACTTCGTGCGCTGCTTTACCGCTTTCTGTTCGATCAAAATACCCGCTCAGGGCGCCGGTTCGAGGCGTTTTGCGGCCTGCTGGCGCTGCTCAGCGTGGCCGTTGTTTTTACCGAATCCAGCGTCGGGAGCGATCCCCGGCTAACCTACGGCGAATGGCAGCTGTTTATCTGGCTGGAAATCATCTTCACGCTGCTGTTCACCTGTGAATATCTGCTGCGAGTGCTAACGTGGCCGCAGCCCATCCGCTACGTGTTTAGCTTCTGGGGCATTATTGACCTGGCGACCATGCTGCCGCTGTATGTCCTGTGGCTTTGGCCTGAGTTTGCTATTCACTACTATTTTGCCTGGCGGGCAATGCGCGCCATTCGCGTGCTGCGTATCCTCAAACTTCTGCGCTACATGCCCGCGCTTAAAAGTCTGTGGCGCAGCCTGATTAACGCCAGCAATCAGCTGATCCTGTTCTATTCGTTTATTGCCATCGTAATGGTCGCGGCGGGAGCGCTGATGTACGGCATAGAAGGGAAGGCCAACGGCTTTACCAGCCTTGGCGTAGCGGTTTACTGGGCGGTTGTAAC
The DNA here is from genome assembly GCF_050847315.1 of Enterobacter sp. TMH.L2. NCBI lineage: Bacteria > Pseudomonadati > Pseudomonadota > Gammaproteobacteria > Enterobacterales > Enterobacteriaceae > Enterobacter > Enterobacter sp. TMH.L2. The sequence continues at coordinate 2,093,271 of NZ_CP193791.1, forward strand.
TGTCACCACTGTCGGCTATGGCGACATTGTGCCGCATACTGCGCTGGGGCGTTTCGTGGCCTCGCTGCTGATCCTGATTGGTTATTCGGTGATAGCCATCCCCACCGGGATTTTAACGGCGCAAATGTCGCAGGATATGCAAAGAAGGCGGTCAGTAAGGGAATGTACGCGCTGTCATCAGCAGGATCATGCCAGCAACGCGCATTACTGCAAAACCTGCGGGGAGCATCTCCCGCCCAATGAGAAGTAGTCACAGCGCGGCCTGAGGGCCGCGCAGGGAGGATTACTCACGCCACAGGATGTGGCACAGCTTGTGGTCTTTCTCGCGGCACAGCAGGACGCGAGCGAAGATATCGTTCAGCTCGCCGCCGTCGGTATCCGCCAGCCCGATAACGACTTCTGCAAAGAAGTCAGGGTTCAGGTCGAAATCGACGTGCTCCTGCCAGTCTTCGGCCGGGTCAAACAGCTCCGCACCGCCGCGCTCCTCGAACTGCAGATTGAAAAGAATAATGTCAGCAGGATCGAGATTATCGCCCGCCAGCTCGAGAAAAATATCGTACGCCTGTTCTAAAGTCTCGTCTTCGGTCAGGCGGTTATTCAGATCCATTTCCATCTCTACATCCACTTATCGAGGGCTGATGCGCCACGTTTTACAGCAACGGACTAAAGAAGTAAAACAGTCGCTCGGTCATTCGCTGCCAGAGCGGGCGTTTTAACCATAAATGCGCGTCCAGCAGCCGCGAGCGTGAGATATAGTCGTCCTGCACCGCAGCTAAATCACCGGCAAAACCTTCATCATCGATGACCAGCGTAATCTCAAAATTCAGCCACAGGCTGCGCATGTCCAGGTTAACCGTGCCGACCAGGCTGAGTTGCCCATCGACCAGCACGCTTTTGGTGTGCAGCAGCCCGCCTTCAAACTGGTAAATTTTCACGCCAGCGGCAAGCAGTTCAGTGAAGAACGCGCGGCTTGCCCAGCCCACCAGTAAAGAATCGTTTTTACGCGGCACGATGATACTCACGTCCACGCCGCGCTGCGCTGCCGTGCAAATGGCGTGGAGCAAATCATCGCTCGGTACGAAGTAGGGGGTCGTCATTATCAGGTATTCACGTGCGGCATAAACGGAGGTCAGCAACGCCTGATGAATCAGATCTTCCGGGAACCCTGGCCCTGAAGCGATAGTATGAATGGTGTGGCCGCTGGCCTCTTCGAACGGCATGATATTCTCATCCGGCGGCGGCGGAAGAATACGTTTCCCGGTCTCTATCTCCCAGTCGCAGGAGTATACGATGCCCATTGCGGTGGCGACCGGGCCTTCCATACGCGCCATCAAATCGACCCACTGACCCACATTCGCATCCTGCTTGAAGAAACGGGGGTCAACCATATTCATGCTACCGGTATAGGCAATATAGTTATCGATCATCACCATCTTACGGTGCTGGCGCAGGTCCATTCGACGCAGGAAAACACGCATCAGGTTAACCTTCAGCGCTTCGACTACTTCGATGCCCGCGTTACGCATCATATTGGCCCACGGGCTGCGGAAGAAGGCGACGCTACCCGCGGAGTCGAGCATCAAACGGCAATGAATGCCGCGTCGCGCTGCCGCCATCAATGATTCTGCCACCTGGTCGGCCATGCCGCCGGGTTGCCAGATATAAAACACCATCTCGATGTTATGGCGTGCCAGTTGGATATCGCGGATCAGCGCCTGCATGGTGTCATCCGAACTGGTTAGCAGCTGGAGCTGATTGCCCTTCACGCCGGCAATCCCCTGGCGGCGCTCGCAAAGCTGGAACAGCGAGCTGGCGACCTCGCTGGTTTCTGAGGCAAAAATATGCTTACAGTTTTTCAGCTCTTTAAGCCACTTAGCGGTAGAAGGCCACATGGCGCGCGCGCGCTCTGCCCGGCGTTTACCGAGATGCAGTTCTCCCACGGAGAGATAGGCAATAATCCCGACCAGCGGCAGAATATAGATGATCAATAGCCAGGCCATTGCCGAAGGGACGGCGCGGCGTTTCATCAATATACGCAGCGTAACGCCGGCGATAAGCAGCCAGTAGCCGAGAATGACCAGCCAGCTCACCACGGTATAGAAGGTTGTCATGCCTTAAAAATCCTTTTGAAACCGAAGAGTTGAGAGTGTACGCAGAACTTTCACTGCTTAACACTAAAAGTATACGCAAAACGGATGGTTTGCCCGGCAGAAGGTTCTATAATGGCGCGTCTTTTTTAGGAAATTGAGTCGTAGACATGAGACGTAGCAGAACGGAAGTTGGGCGTTGGCGTATGCAGCGTCAAACGCAGAAGCGCAGGGCGCGTTGGCTGGAAAGCCAGTCACGGCGCAATATGCGCATTCATGCTATTCGTAAGTGCCTGGTTAACCAGCAGCGTAATTCATTGCTGTTTGCCATCCACGATCGCTGGGCATAAGATCCGGGCACCGCGTGCGGTGCCCATTAAATCCATTAGGAAATAAACCTTCCCTTTACCCTGAATTTATATTTCCAAAGGGCGGAAGTTTGTTTTTAAAATGATCGCGATCATCATTTTAATTAAAATGGACGGCATAATTCACGGAATTTTCTTACCTTGACAGGGTGCCGCAATAAGTGATTAGCGATTTAATTAAAAAGGATTTTTCTTATACCAGGAGAATAAATTTTCTGTTTGTCATTATTCTTGTCGTGCTGGTGATGTTTAGCTCGGTGCTGGCCTGGATAAACTATAATCATCAAAAAAACACGTTGGATGATGAAAACGAAGGTTTTGTTCATAATATTGCGATGTTCTATATCGAGCAGCAGCTGAAAACTTTAGAGAATGCATTGTGGCAAAGCGCTACCCTATTAAATAATAAAAACGTTGATACTCTGGTTAATGCTGAAAATGAAGTTTTGGAGAAACAGCTCACAACATCTATTGCGGTGTTGCCAGCTATTTCAGGTTATATCATTGCCACACGTGATGGAAAGTATAATAGCATACCAAATTCCTATGTTGATAATCGCCTGGACCTGTCAGGACGAAACTGGTACGAAAGCCTCAGCGTAAAAAGTTCTTTTGTGAACTATTCGAATATTTATGCTAATGCAGTTGATAAATCACCGGTAGTGACCATTGCCAAACTGCTGCACGACGATAAAGGCGAGCGGTACGGGATGTTCGCCATGGATCTGAATTTGATCAATATGAGCTATCCGCTACGACAGTTGGAGAGTCCGAATCCAGGGCACTTCTCGATTGTTGACCGTCAGGGAAGAGCGGTGCTTGACGCAGACAGCGATGCTATCGGCACGGAGGTTGTCTCGCCGGCGGTGGTGCAATGTATGACAAATGGCCTGGGGTCATTTCACGATAAAGCAAGTCACAGGCAGTATTACTACTACTCCTTTTCAAACCCGGACTGGTTTGTTGTTTATGCTGTAAAAGACAGAATCATTGATGATGCCGTTTTATATTATATCTGGATCATTTTGGGCGGATTCGTTTTTTGCCTGACAATTTATCTACTATTATGGTTCTTTATGCATCAATCGATAAAGTCGATGGTGATTGATATTATTTCGATGATGCGTTTTGGACGTCTGGACATGAAAGACGGCGTCGATAAAAAAATCATGAATGAAATAAACGCAAGCAGTCAGCAAATAAAAAGTGCAAAAAATGCTTCGCTAACGGATGGTCTCACAGGGTTGCTTAATCGCCGTAGCTTTGATAATGACATTAATTACCTATTAGCCCGGGAAGCACCTTTTAGTCTTGGCATCATTGATATTGATAACTTTAAAAAAATAAACGATGACTACGGGCATCTGGTCGGTGACACGGTGCTAAAGGTCATTGCCGATATTGGCATGGGGTTACTGGACGAACGCGCCAAGCTTTATCGCTACGGTGGAGAGGAAATTGCCTTTATTTATTTTTCCGATAATCAGGTTAAAGCTATGGAAATTATGGAAGGCTGGCGTAAAGCGGTCGAAAGTAAACTCTGGCGTGAACAAGGATTAGTCGTCACCTTTAGCGGCGGTGTTTGCCCATGGCGAGGTGAGGATTATGAAGCGCTGATTGAGAAAGCCGACAGGTTGCTCTACAAGGCGAAATCCAGCGGAAAAAATAAAGTCGTGATCTCGACCAGCTAAGGAAGCCTGCCAAAAGGAGTAGTTACATGGAGAAAAGCGCTGAGTTCATCGTTAATCGGGTGATGAAGAATAACTTCGGCATGGCTTTTGAGTCGTTACTGCAGCCGATTTTCGACACATCAGGTTTTACCTGTGTCGGCGCCGAGATGCTCATTCGAGGCGTGCATCGGCGGGCACTCGTCTCCCCAGACGTGTTTATTAATCGACTGGAAGAAAACGGAGGGATTGTGTCGCTGGGCGAACATGTTATCTCCTCCGCATTTAGCTATATGACGGACGTCATCGTGCCGCATAACGGGAGTTATTTATTGCACCTCAATCTTTCGCCAGTTCAATTGAATGATGCTGGTTTTGCCGATCGGATAGTCGAGCTGGTGGCTCAGCGTCCTGTGCCAGTGCAACGCATTGTCTTTGAGATAACCGACAACAACATTCTGCTAGATGATACCGGGCGCGAAAACGCCACTCGCCTTCGTGACGCCGGTTTTTTACTTGCGTGGGATGATATTCACAGCGTTGAACAGCTTCAAAGCAGACTGGCTCAGGTAGAAACAGACTTCATAAAGCTCGACCGTGCCTGCTTCAGGGCCACATCCGGCGAAGAAACGCTCAATATTATCCGCGGTGCTCAGGAGAAAGAGGTGGATGTTATTGCGGAAGGGGTAGAAACCTTTTCGCAGATGCAAGTGCTGTTCAATAGCAATGTCAGGCTGGCGCAAGGTTATCTTTTCTCACGGCCCCTGAATCAGGACAGTTTTCGCCAGAAGCATTTACAGCTGACAGAGTAACACGCTAATGAGCCTGCAGCCTGCAGGCTCGTCTGAAGGCAAATCAGAATACTTTCTTGTACGGTTTTACTTCAACTTTAGCGTACACGCCTGCGGCGATATACGGGTCTGCATCAGCCCAGGCTTTCGCTTCTTCCAGAGACGCAAACTCGGCAATCACCGTGGAACCGGTAAAGCCGGCGCTGCCAGGATCGTTGCTGTCAACCGCCGGCATCGGGCCTGCGGTCAGGAGACGACCTTCGTCACGCAGCACCTGAAGGCGAGCCAGGTGGGCAGGGCGAACGGACAGGCGCTTTTCCAGTGAATCGGCAATATCTTGGGCATAAATGACGTACAGCACGGGCACACTTCCTTCTTGATGTTGGGTTGTAAACCACGGTAAGTGAACCTCGGGCAGACTGCAATTGAAAGATAAACAGGATGTTAAATCCTTGAGAAAATAGCGGGAAACTCGCGCAGACAGCAGGAAAAAGTGCGCCTTTGGGCAATGCGTTGTTGAATATGATTGTTATTTGCATTTAAAATTGTCGTCTCTTGAAAGACACTGAAACCATTATGACGTCAATGACCCTGGAATTACCTCGCCGCTTTCCGTGGCCGACTCTTCTCTCCGTCGGGATTCATGGTGCCGTTGTGGCCGGGTTGCTCTACACCTCGGTACATCAGGTTATTGAGTCCCCAGCACCTTCGCAGCCGATCAGCGTCACGATGGTTGCGCCTGCTGATCTTGAGCCTCCTCAGCCTCAGGTTGTTCAGCCTCCGCCACAGCCGGTCGCGGAACCCGAACCGGAGCCAGAGCCGATACCCGAGCCGCCGAAAGAGGCGCCCGTTGTTATTCACAAGCCTGAGCCTAAGCCAAAACCGAAGCCTAAACCGGTGAAAAAGGTTGAGCAGCCGAAGCGAGACGTTAAGCCGGTTGAGCCTCGTCAGACTTCCCCGTTTGAAAACAATGCGCCCGTGCAGCCTGCGCCAACGGCAGCGGCGAAACCAGCTCCTGCATCGCCTGCACCATCGGTGAACACCGGGCCGCGAGCGATCAGCCGCGACAGGCCGCAGTACCCAACGCGAGCTTTTGCATTGCGTATGGACGGCAACGTTCGCGTGAAGTTCGATGTCGATGCCGATGGCCGGGTGAATAACGTTGAGATCCTCTCCGCCCAGCCTGCAAACATGTTTGAACGTGAAGTTAAGCAGGCGATGAAGAAGTGGCGTTATGAGAGCGGGAAGCCAGGGCAGGGCATTACCGTCAACATCAAATTCCGCATTAGCGGCGGCGCAAGCATGGATTAATAATCATCACCCACCTTTTAAAAAAGCCACGTATGAGAATACGTGGCTTTTTTATTTCGTGACCTGTTTTGCCTAATGTTGCAGGACAATCATTGTTTAAATATTCATCAGTTAAACGATTCCAGAAAAATAATAAATGAGTTATTTCATTCCTTATCCTAAATTCAATAATCAAACTTAAGGTAAATTAACTACTAATATTAATAGGGTGTTTATTTAAGACTTTTCTTATTTATTGCTGCGCTGGCATACTAAAAGGAAATGACAAAAATAGACTCTTCCTTTATGCGACATTATTATAAGGCCGCCTTTTTGTGCGTGCTTTTTTACTCCGACTTAAACTATGCTGCGCCGCTGACGCCTGCCGACCGGGACACTATTCTCCAGCAGCAGCAGGATTTGCTGTTGCAGAACAGGCAGCAGCGAGAGGAGATCCAGCGTAGCCTCCAGCCCCGACTGGCAAGCCCTGTGGCCCAACCTGACCAGGGACCCTGCTTCACCATTCGCCATATTGATATTGAAAATGCCACGCTGCTTTCCGACCCGGCCCGGAATCGCCTAATTACGCCCTATATTGATCGTTGCCTCGGCATGGCGAAGATCAATCAGCTAACCCGGGATATATCTGACTGGTATATTAGCCGCGGATATATCACCAGCCGGGCATTTTTGACCGAGCAGGATCTTTCTGGGGGAACGCTGCATATTGCCGTGCTGGAGGGCAGGCTGCAGGCTATTCGTATTGAAGGGGCTCCTTCACGCCAGCTAAAAATGGCGTTTCCGGGACTGGAAGGGAAAATACTTAACCTGCGCGATATTGAGCAGGGGATGGAGCAAATAAACCGGTTACGCACCACGCCGGTACAAATTGAAATATTACCGGGCGAGAAGGCCGGGGAATCGATTGTCAATCTCACGGCCACGCCTGAATTTCCATTTTCCGCAGCCGTCGGGTTTGATAACAGCGGGCAAAAAAGCACCGGCACCGGGCAGCTCACCGCCTCGCTGACCGCCAATAATCCGCTGGGGCTGGCTGATAAATGGTTTATCAGCGGCGGGCGCAGCAGCGATTTTGCCAGCGACCATGATGCCCAAAGCTTTCAGGCCGGGGTCAACATGCCCTGGGGTTATAGCCTCGTTGATTACAGCTACAGCTGGAGCGACTACCTCACCACCCTGGATAACAAAGGTTATCTGTGGCGTTCGACCGGGCGAGCCGAAACGCATCGCCTGAACTTCTCCCGCGTGCTTTACCGAAACGGTGACTTAAAAACCGCCGCCTCCATCGGCCTGACTCACCGTATTAGCCGCAACTACCTGAACGATGCGCCGTTGCTTAGCAGCAGCCGGAAGCTCACCAGCCTGCAGTTCGGCCTTAACCACACGCAGAAAATCGCGGGCGGCGTGGCAACCCTGAACCCGTCATTCAGCCACGGCGTGCCGTGGTTTGGGGCCGAAAACGATAACGGCAAGCGGGGCGACGTGCCAAAAGCCGAATTCAAAAAATGGAGCCTGAGCGGCAGTTTTCAGCGCCCGCTGACGCAAAAAATTTGGTGGCTGACCAGCGTCTACGGCCAATGGTCGCCCGATCGGCTTTACGGCAGCGAGCGCTTAACGATAGGCGGTGAAAGCTCCGTGCGCGGCTTTAAAGAGCAATACCTTTCCGGCGATAACGGGGGCTATCTTCGCAACGAACTGAACTATGCCCTGTTCAGCCTCCCTTATCTGGGCGAAGTCAGCCTGAACGCTGCCGTGGATGGCGGTTGGCTGCGCAATGACAACGAAGACCGGCAGGCTTCCGGCACGCTTTGGGGGGCCTCCGCTGGCCTCACTGTCGCCGGGCGCTACTACTCCAGCCAGTTCACCGTTGGCACGCCGCTTCACTATCCGGGCTATCTGGCACCGGATCATCTCGTGATTTATTACCGCCTGGGCCTGGCGATTTAAGGTAAAAATATGGATAAGCACCCGGTTGGATTAGCGCCGCGCCTGTTAAGTTACCTCATCATCTGCCTGATTACCGGGCAGCCGGTCTTTCCGGCGGTGGCGGCGACCATCAACCCGGTCACGCCGGGTACGCAGATGGATCAGGCCGGAAACGGCGTCCCGGTAGTTAACATCGCCACGCCCAACCAGGCAGGTATTTCCCATAACCAGTACCAGGACTATAACGTCGGAAAAGAGGGGCTGATCCTTAACAACGCCACCGGGCAGATGACGCAAACTCAGCTCGGGGGGATTATTCAGAACAACCCTAACCTTCGGGCCGGCCAGGAAGCGACCGGCATCATCAATGAAGTCATCGGCGGCAATCGCTCACAGCTGCAGGGTTATACCGAAGTGGCGGGCAAGGCGGCCAACGTGATGGTCGCGAACCCCTACGGCATTACCTGTAACGGCTGTGGATTTATCAATACCCCCAATGCCACGCTGACCACGGGCAAACCTCAGTTTGATGCGGCAGGTAACCTGCTGGCGCTGGATGTCAGCAAAGGCACCATCACGGTTGAAGGCCAGGGCCTCGATGCCAGCAAAACCGACGCGCTGTCGATCATTGCCCGGGCAACGGAAGTCAACGCCGGTATTCACGCCAAAGATCTTAAGGTGACCGTGGGCGCCAACCGTGTTTCATCCACGGGCGCGGTCACGCCGATAGCCGGAGAAGGTGCCGCGCCCGTGGTTGCGGTGGATACCGGCGCGCTGGGCGGCATGTATGCCAATCGTATTCACCTTGTTTCCAGTGACAAAGGCGTGGGCGTCAACCTGGGGAACCTGAACGCGCGCCAGGGCGACATCACCCTGGATGCCAGCGGCAAGCTGGCGGTGAATAACAGCCTTGCAAGCGGAAGTCTCTCGGCTCAGGCGGATAGCGTCGTGCTGAGCGGCGAGCATAAAAGTGGGGGCGCAACGCAGGTTAATAGCCGCTCTGACATCACCGTCGCCAACGGTAAGTTAGCCAGCGATAGTGACATCACGCTGAACGGCAGCGGAAAACTGGCCCTGAACAACGGCCAGCTCACCGCAGGCAATGACATTGCTCTCAATGCCGGGGCGGTAAGTATGGACGCGGCCAGCGAGGCCAACGCGGGCGGCGCGATTCGGGCCAGCGCGGCGGCAGGCATGGGCAATGCCGGGAAGCTAACGGCGGGGCGAGACATTGCTTTATCCGCTGGCCAGGTAAGCAACAGCGGCCAGATTACGGCCAACGGGGACCTGAACGCCAGAGCCGGCAGCCTCAACAACAGCGGGAACGTACAGGCACAGCGCAATATCCAGCTCGACCTCGGTTCGTTCACGCACAGCGGCCAAATGCTGGCCGGGGCAGGACTCACGGCCACGACCGGGGATGCCTGGATAGACGGCATGTTGAGCAGCGGCACCGACCAGGCGTGGACCAGTCGCAACACCTTCAATATTGGCCGAAATGGTCAACTTCTGGGCAGCGGCAATCTTGCGCTTCAGTCCGGAACGTTCAGTAATGCGGGGACGGTTAACGGCAAGCAGGATGTGACGTTAAGCAGTCAGCAGTTTTACGGCCAACAGGGAAGCTCTCTGGCAAGCGGGGGCAACCTTGAGCTGGTTACTCAGCAGCTACAAAGCGCCGGGCAAATTACCTCGCAAAAAGATCTGACGTTCAAGGGTGAGCGATTTGAAACCCTGGCCGGCGGGCAATTGCAATCTGAAGGCAATATGCTGCTGCAGGCTAATAATAGCCTCACGCTGAGCGGCACGCAGGCCGCAAAAGGTGCGCTCGTGATTAACACCGGCACACTGACACACAGCGGAAGCACCCAAGGTAATACCGTTACGCTTGGCGCCCGTCAGATCGACACCAGCGGAAATATTCAGGCCGATGGCGCAATGTTGCTCACCGCAGACAATATTGTGCAACAGGCCGGTGGTGCCCTGCTGGCGCAAAACAACTTACAGCTTAATGCCCTGAACTTTACCAACCGGGGCTCGCTGGACAGCGATGCGCTGACGCTGGCCATCGTCGGGAATATCGACAACCAGACAAGCGGAAAAATCACCGCTCGCAATGGCCTGAAAAGTACCTCCGATAGCTTTAACAACGCTGGGCAGGTAGCGGCCTCCACGCTTGACGTCGCTGCGCAGACCGCCCTGACAAACACCGGTAGTATGCTGGCTGAGAAAAACCTGAATGCAACGGCGGCGCAGCTAAAAAACACCGGCCAGCTTGAGGCTGCCTCCCTCGCGCTGCATGGCACCGCGCTAGACAACGGCGGCCTGATTCAGGGCGGTCAGAATCTCACGTTAACGGCCGCGGACCTGGCTAACCGAAGCGGCGGAAAAATCATCAGCGGCAGCGGCCTGGCGCTCAGCATCCCGCAGCTCACCAATGCAGGTCTGATTTCCGTTCAGCAGGGACTGGCCATTGATAGCCTGATGCTGGTTAACAGCGGGAATATTGAATCTCAGGCGATGACGCTGAAAGCTGGCCAGCAGGTAGACAATCAGGCCAGTGGCGCACTGCTGGTGAAAGATGCGCTCTCGCTCTCGGCTAGCATCTTCAATAACGCCGGGAGCCTACAGGGAAAAAATCTCGCTATCGGCGCGGGGCAATGGAATAACAGCGGACTGACCCGCGGAAGCGAGAGCTTAACGGCCAGCGTTAGCGGGGAGCTGAATAACGGCCCACAAGGGAAAATCATCGTCGGCCAGCCGGACGCTCTGGGCGTCATCGCCGGCGGTAAGTTTAATCTCAACGCCTGGAGCGTGACCAACGAAGGCTGGCTGCAAAGCGGCGGCGGGGCGAACGTGACCGTTCAGGCCCTGGTGAACGCAGGGGTGATTTCCGCTAACCAGGGCGCAACCCTCGAAGGGCTGACGCTCGATAACCGGGGCCGCATTGAAGCGCAGGATCTTCAGCTAAAACTGCGTGACAAAGTGAATAACTTTGCTGGCGCCGAGCTGGTGGCAAAACGCAACCTGCAGCTTTCTGCTCCTGAGTTAGATAACGCCGGCCAGTTAATTGCCGACAGTACCGTTCTGGATGTGCAAAACGTCGCTAACACGGGCTTGCTGCAAGGGGATTTCGCGCTCAAAGCCACGGGCGACACCTTCAACAATGCCACGGGGGGCACCGTGCTGGCTGAAAGGGAGCTGACGCTTGCCGCTCGCCAGATGACCAATGCGGGAGAGATTCAGGCCGACAGCGCGACGCTCAATACCGGCCAGATGACCAACAGCGGCAAGCTGCTTGGTTTGTCCATCCTCAACCTGACCGCGACTGATAACCTGGCCAATACCGGTAAAATCCTCGGCAAAGACAAACTCCTACTGACCAGCGGCAGCCTCGAAAACCAGGGCACGCTGGCGGCGTCTGATCTCAGCGTCGACAGCCAGCGTAACGTCAACGGCGGCCTGTTGCAGGGCGAAAAATCGCTGCGCCTGGGTGCCACGGTGCTGAACAACCTCGCGCAGGGGAAAATTATCAGCGGCAGCGGGTTGTCGTTGTCTATTCCTGAGCTGAACAACGCCGGGCTGATTTCGGTAGAGCAAGGGCTGACGATCGACGGGGTCAATCTCAGCAACAGCGGGAACATTGAAGCCAGCGACCTGAACCTGGGGCTGACGCAAGGGCTGGATAACCAGGCCAGCGGCGTGCTTCTCGCCGACAACACGCTCTCGGTGACAACGGCCAAAGGCAGTAACGCCGGGAAACTGATTGCCAACAATACAACCCTGACGGTTGATGACCTGACCAATAACGGATTGCTCCAGGGTAACCAGGCCATTAGCTCCCGGGGCAAGACGCTGACTAACGGTGGCCCAGGCCAGCTATTAAGTGACGGAAACATTGCCGTGAATGCTGCGCGTCTGGATAACGCCGGCCGACTGCAGGGGAGAAATATTACGCTCACCGGCGGGCAAAACGGCGGTGAAAATACAGGGCAGATCCTTGGCCGTGACGCGCTGAATATTTTATTCGGCGGGGCGTTCAACAACGGCGGCCGGCTGATTAGCCAGAACACTCTCGGCCTGACGACCGGGCCACTCAGCAATACCGGCATTATTGCGGCCTCTACCCTGAATATAGATGCCGGGTCAGCCCAGGCAAACAATAGTGGCTTGATTCAGGCCGACGGCAAACTCACCTTCACCGCCGCTGCCCTGCAAAACGACAAAGGGGCCACGGTGGCTGGCGGGGATGACGTCACCCTGACGCTGCCCGTACTCAACAACGCGGGCAGTCTTTCTGCCGGCAAACATCTACAGCTTGACGGGGAAAGTTTAAATAACCTCGGTACCCTCGACGCACAAAGCGTGGATCTGAGTCTGAGCGGGCAGTTAAACAATCTGGCCGGAGCCTCACTGCTGGCGGACAACAGGCTGGCAATGACCGCTCACGGCTGGACTAACGCCGGGCAAATTATCGGTGACAACGTCACGCTCTCTGTTCTGCAGGGGCAAAACGATGGCCTGCTGCAGGGCGACAGCAGTTTGAAGCTCAACGCCACTCAGTTTGGCAACGGCGCGGCAGGCAAAGTGCTGACCGGAGGCTGGCTTGATCTTCGCGGCGGCCAGTGGAACAACAACGGGCTGCTTCAGGGGCAAACCCTGACGCTGCAAGGCGGCGATCTGAGTAACATCGGATCGCTGTCCGGCAAAGACAGGCTGTCGATTAACACCGATAAATCGGTCACTAACGACGGGCAGATTCTGAGTCAGGGAGAGCTGCAGCTTTCCACCGGCCAACTGGATAATAATGGCGTCCTGGCCGCGACCAGGGCCGGTGTTCAGGCCGACACGCTTAACAACCGGGGAACGCTGCAGAGCAACAGCGGGTTGGATCTCCTCAGTGCCGTTGTGACAAACAGCGGCACGCTGCTGGCTAAGCAGGGGCTGAATATCACCGGCACCAGCCTCGACAACGGCGGTATCGTTCAGGGGGACACGCTCACTCTTGCCTTGCAAAACGGGCTAACCAACCAGGCAACAGGAAAACTGCTGGCAACCGGCACGCTTGATGTCAGTGGAGAGTCGCTGAGCAATAGCGGTGCGGTGGCAGCGGATAACGCGCGCCTGGCGGTAAACATTTTCAATAACGGTGGGCTGGTGCAGGGCAATAATGGCCTGTCGCTGTCCGGTGCAGGGGCAAATCGCCCTCAGACCATGCTGCTGAGAAGTTTTGCCGCAGCGCCACCTCCGGCCGTTCGTGTCCTGAATAACCTGAGCGGCGGGAAGCTGCTGAGCGGCGGCCAGCTCGACATTGCCGCTAATGATGTGAGCAACGCTGGCACCGTTCAGGCCCGCGACAATCTGACCTTCACCGCAGGAAGCCTGAATAATCAGGGTACACTTTCGGCGGGCAGTTTAGCGCTCGATATCGCCGGACAGTTGAATAACCAAAGCGGCGGCAAATTACTGGCGGCAGATACGCTGCAAGGCCTGAGCGAAACCCTGGCTAACGGCGGCGTGATTGCCGCAGGCAAGCTCGAACTCGGCAGCAACCGCATTGATAACCAGGGCGTGCTCCAGGGCGACACTGCGCTGGCGCTGAATACTCCGCAGCTCAACAACCTGGCCGACGGGCAGATCGTGAGCGGCAGCTCGCTGAACCTGACCATTCCGCAGATGGTCAACCTGGGCCTGATCTCCGTGAAGGAGGCGCTTGCGCTGTCAGGCGCGAGCCTGGATAACCAGGGCATGCTGCAGGGCGGCAGCCTGGCGCTGAACTTTACCGACAACATCCTCAACCGCAACGCGGCCAAACTGCTGGCAGAGAAAGGTCTGTCTCTGCAAACGGCCAATCTTAACAATCAGGGCACGCTGGCAGGTGACACCGCAGAGATAACGACCAATACCCTGAACAACGCAGGCTTGATGCAGGGCAATACGGCGCTGACGCTGGCCTCGGGTACGCCATCCACGCTGACAGTCACGAACCAGAATAACGGGAGAATACTGACCGGCGGGGCGCTGGCGCTTAACCTGTCGACGCTCGCCAATCAGGGAACCCTGCTGGCTCAGCAGGGAATGACCGTCCATGCCTATACCGTGGACAACCAGGGCACGATGCAGGGGCAAGATCTGACGGTTAACGCTTCCACGGTGAATAACTTGTCCGGCGGCAAAATGCTCACGGGGGGTCAGCTGGCGCTTAATGGCCAACAGATCGCCAATGCCGGCATTATGCAGGGCCAGACCCTGGGCGTGAAAGCGACTAACTGGGACAATAGCGGCAGCGCGCTCGGCCTCAACGGGCTGACGGCTCAGGTTGATAACGAACTCATCAACGGTGGGCGTTTGCTCAGCCAGGGCGTGAGCCAGATAACCGCCGGAACGTTAACCAACACCGGCGCAGTGTTGAGCGAGGGGGACTTAACCCTCAGCGGCGGCGCGCTGCTGAACCGCGGCAATATTCAGGGCAGCAATCTCACGGCCAACAACGGGGCGATAGACAACGCGGGTTCGGTAATTGGCCTGAAATCGCTGACCCTGCAGCCTCAGCAGGACATCAACAACCGGCTGGGCGGCGCCATGCAAACCCAGGGCGCCATGCTGGTGTCCGGGCAGAACGTCACCAACGGCGGCCTGTGGCAGGCGCAGTACCTGAAGCTGAACGCTCTGCAACTGCAAAATAACGGCACGCTGCAAAGCACCGGTAACCTCGATCTGGCGCTGGCATCCGGCCTGACGAATAGCGGCTCAATAACGGCCAATAACGCGGCCACCGTCACGGCGCCGGGGATAACAAACCAGGGGCAGATCCAGGCCAAAAATGTTGCGCTCAGCGGCAATTCACTCAATAACGGCGGCACTATCAGCGGCGTTGACGGACTGGGGCTCTCGCTGGGCGGTAACCTGGACGTGCAAAGCGGCGCGAAACTGCTGACCAATGGCTTGCTGACCGTTGGGGCCAATATCATCACCAACCTCGGCCACGTTCAGGGCAACGCGGTGACGCTCAACGCGGCCGCACTGAACAATCAGGGACGTATAGAAGCGAATTCTGCCCTCACCGGCACGCTGAGCGGCAGCCTGGATAACGGACAGAATGCGGTCTTGCTCAGCCAGGGCAGCCTGGATCTTGGGGCGCAGCAGCTAACCAATACCGGCACCGTTCAGGGGAACGGCAATACTCGGATCGACCTGCGTGAGCGCGGCAGCAACCAGGGCCAGCTCCTGAGCGGCGGTCTGCTTACGCTCAACGCGCCTGGGTTTACCAACGGCGGCTGGGTGCAGGGCTATGCGCTGGCGCTTAATGCGGGCTCGCTCAGCAACAGCGGGACGGTGCTGGCACAGCAGCAGGGGACGATCGGCGGCAGCTATATCCTGAATAACGGCATGTTACAGGGGGGGAGTTTAACCGTTAATCCAGGGCAACTGGACAACAACGGCACAGTGTATGCCACACAGAGCCTGGGCATCACGGCCAGCCAGGTTAACAGCTCTGCCGGGGCGCGGCTGCTTAGCCAGGGCAACATGGGAATTAACGCCGGGAATACCAGCCTGCAGGGGCAGGTGGCGGCGCTGGGCAACCTGTCGCTGAACAGTCAGGGCAGCTACAACCAGCTGACCACGCTGGCGGCTGGCAATACGCTGGCGGTCAGCAGTCAGGGCGATATTAACGTCAATGGCCTGCTACAGGGCCAGGGCGTGCAGCTCTCTGCCGCAGGCACGTTGAATAATAACGGGCAGGTCCGGGCGGGCTACGGCGAAAGCCACCTCAATGCCGGGCAGCTGAATCTGAACGGCGCAGGTAGCGTGCAGGCGGGTGGGACGCTGCGCCTGACCAGCCAGAACGGCATCAACAACGCGGGCTTCGTCGGCACCGCCGGTGATTTAATTGCCAGCGCGGGCGGGACGCTTCTCAACAGCGCCCTGCTGTATGCGGGCAATAACATGAGTCTGTTTGCCAACAGCATTCGCAACTATCGCGGCGATATTCTGGCGGGCAACAGCCTGTGGATGCAGCGTGATGCGGCGGGCAATGCCAACGCCGAAGTGATGAACACCTCCGGAAGTATTGAAACGCAGAATGGTGATATTTCTATTCGCACCTTGCATTTATTGAATACCCGCAATGGCCTTAGTATTCAGCAAACTACAACAAATAATTCGACTGTGGCGGGTATTGGGAGTGCTTCCATTTTTGTTAAACCAGAGCAATTACCTGGCGGCGCAATGGGGTATTTTACCACTGATGAGGTTGTTCAAGTTGGTTCATGTAATGGCCACGGGGCGTGTAATTACGTGCACCACACATATTACCATTATGCCCCCTTCAAAGATTTTGCTACGCAAAAATTCGCAGTTTCACAAACAAATATAACTGTTGCTACAAATGGTGGAAGCGGCAGGATTGCTGCTGCGGGTAGCATTAACGGTAGTATTGATAATCTCGAAAACCAGGCGAGTAATATTCTTGCGGGTAGCAATATTATATTCACCGGAACACAGTTAAATAACCAAAGCTGGCAGGCAGGCACAAACTACGACTTTTTAGTTTACCAATACGCCGATCCTGGTACGCGTAAGCCTCGATTTGCGAATATTAAAGAGGCTCCGCTTGGCGCCGAAATAAAGGGTAATGGTGCGCAATTTAACCTCACTGGGCATGATACTCAGTATGAGCCGGGTGAAATTTATCGTTCGGTCATTCAGGCCGGAGGCGCAGTCGTCGCCAACTTTAGCAACAATATCAGCAATACCTCTGTCTCAGCCAATACCCCCGGCTATACCCCAGGACGAAGTGCTCCGGGGCTTAATTTAGCCGGTGGTCCTGGTGTAACTGGCGGCGCGCAGGCCACCGATCTAAAGACGGGCACCAATAATACTGTGACCGCACCGCAGGCAACGATCAATTTGTCTGGAACCGGGATTGGTAACATCGAAAACCCAATCGGAAGCGGCGGATTAGCCGCCGTGAATAGTCGGCCGCAGAATGGCGCGGACTATGGTCAGGCCGGCGGTAAGATCGCCGATGTCAACCTAGGCCAGCAGGGCGGGCCTGATATTGATTTAGCGGGCAACGCGACGGGACTGGCGGATTCGAAGGCGAATGGTGGCAATCTAACGCCTGTAAACGGTGAGACCGTTGAGCTGACCAAACAGCAATCGGGCGAGCCCTCTCGTCATAAAAATGATGATATTGCCGCCGCTGCCGCTCAGGTGATAGCGCAATCCAGCGGGGGGAAAACACCGCCTCCGCCGGGCTATGATTATCGCCCCATTGAACTGACGAACATCTCGGATATTACCTCGAAGCTGACGGCCAGCGGGTCGCCAGTTAAGCTCAGCGATTATCCGCTGCCTGCCAGCGATAACGGCTATTTTGTTACGAATAAAGATCCGAAAAGCCCGTATCTGATCGTCACCAATCCCAAGCTGGATAGTCTTGGACAGCTGGACAACAGCCTGTTTAACGATATCTATAAGCTTGCCGGGATGGCCGGACCAACCGCACCGCAGGAAACGCGCGCCACTTATACCGATACCAATAAATTCCTCGGCTCGGATTATTTCCTGGCTCGACTGAACCTGCGCCCGGACTATGACTACCGCTTCCTCGGGGATGCGGCTTTTGATACCCGCTATGTCAGTAATCAGATCCTGAATCAGACCGGCAACCGCTACGTGAACGGCGTCGGCTCCGATCTGGAGCAGATGCAGTACCTGATTGACCATGCCGCTCAGGCTCGTGACAAACTGGGTCTTAAACTGGGCGTCAGCCTGTCTGCCGATCAGGTCGCGGCCCTGGACTCCAGCATCCTGTGGTGGGAAAACGCGGTAATCGACGGGCAAAACGTCCTCGTGCCTAAAATGTATATCTCGCCGAAGGATGTTGCGGTGAATAACGGCAGCGTCATCGCCGGGAATCAGACGATCCTTAACGCCGGGAATATCACCAACGACGGCAGTACATTGCAGGGCAAAGCGCTGCTGAGCGCCAGCAGCCAGAACGCCATCAGCAATATTAACGGCGGGGCCATTAACTCGGGCGGCAGCCTGCAGCTCAGCGCCCTGGGCGATATCAACAACATAGGCTCCACCATTGCCGGGCAGAAAGTGAGCCTCGAGAGCGTGGGCGGCAGCATTATTAACCAGACGCTGACCAGCCAATGGAATGCCTCCGGCAAAACCGGCGGCTGGAATGGGATGGATGTAGCCTTCACTCAAACTGACCTGGGCCCACTGGCATCGATTACCGCCGCCGACGGCCTGAGCCTCAGCGCGGGTAAAGATATCCTCAATACCGGCGCCAATCTCAGCGCAGGTGGCGACATGCTGCTCAAGGCGCTGGATAACATTTCCCTTACGGGCAACCAGCTTGTGGAGCGCGACCAGCGTGGCCGCAACATCAATGAATCCATCACCAGCCAGGGCAGTAACGTCAACAGTGGGGGGAACTTGAGCCTGCAGGCCGGGCGCGATCTGACCGTCACCGGCAGCAACCTCAATGCCGGGGGCAGCGCCGCGCTATGGGCAGGGAACGACCTGACGCTGGACGTGGCGAAGAACAGCCGCCATAGCCAGACCAGCAATATGGACATCCTTGATACCAGCAATACCCGCACGACCATTAGCGCCGGGAAGGATCTCTCCCTGGCGGCAGGGCGAGACTTGAGCAGCATTGGCGCGGCACTGGCAGCAGAAGATAACGTCGGCTTACAGGCCGGCAGGGACGTTAACTTAGATGCGGCGGAATCTACTCACAGCGATAAGTACACCGCGAAGAAAAAAGTCGATATCAACGAATCCGTGCGCCAGCAGGGCACGGAGATCGCCAGCGGCGGGAACACCACAATTATTGCCGGGCGCGATGTGAACACCCAGGCCGCGCAGGTGACGGCCCACGGGGATATCGGGGTAGGTGCAGGGCGGGATATCAACCTGGTCACGGCTACCGAGAGCGACTACCACTACGACGAAGAAACCAAAACCAAAAAAGGTTTCCTCAGCAGCAAAACCACGCACACCATCAACGAAACCAGTTCGACTCGTGAAGCCGGAACGCTGCTGAGCGGCGACAATGTGACGCTGAAAGCAGGCAATGACCTGCTGGTGAAAGGCTCATCCGTAGTGGGCGACGGCAATGTGGCGCTGAACGCGGGTAATAACGTCGATATCGTGGCTGCGACGGACACGGACACCGCCTGGCACTTTAAGGAGACCAAAAAGAGCGGCCTGATGGGCACCGGCGGCATCGGCTTTACCATCGGCAGCAGCAAAAGTACCTACGATCTGCGTGAGCAAGGCACCACCCAGAGCCAGAGCATCAGTACCGTGGGATCTACCGCCGGCAACGTCAGCGTGAACGCCGGGGGAACGGCGCATATTGGCGGTGCCGATCTGGTCGCAAGTAAGGACCTGTCGGTCGCCGGCGGTAGCGTTCTCATTGAGCCGGGGCACGACAAACGTACCCGCGATGAGAAATTTGAGCAGAAGAGCACCGGGCTGACCGTGGCGCTGTCCGGGGCGGTAGGCGACGCTGTCAACAGCGCGGTAGAGACCGCGCAAACAACCAAAAATGAAAGTGACGGCAGACTGGCTGCCCTGCAGGCCACGAAAACGGCGCTGGCCGGGGGCCAGGCATATCTGAACGCCCAGAAAGCGGGGGCAGAAAAAGATCCTGATAACGGTATCCGGGTAAGCGTCTCCCTGACCACGCAAAAATCGAAATCTGAGCAGCACGCCGAGTCGGATGTGGTCAAAGGCTCGACCCTCACGGCCGGGAATGATCTGAGCATCACCGCCACCGGAAAAGGAAACAGTGCGGACAGCGGCAATATCCTGATTGGCGGCAGCCAGCTCAAAGCAGGGGGAGACACTTCTCTGGCGGCGAGCAACGACATTCTGCTGAGCGGAGCAGCCAATACGCAGCTGACGACCGACAAAAACAGCAGCAGCGGCGGAGGTATTGGCGTTGGTTTCGGCGTGAACAGCGGTTCGGCGGGGCTCAGCGTCTTTGCCAACGTCAACGCCGCCAACGGTAAGGACAAAGGGAACGGCACCAGCTGGACGGAAACCACGCTCGACAGCGGGGGCGCGGTGTCGCTCACCAGCGGCCGGGACGCCATTCTGAACGGGGCCCAGGTCAACGGCGATAAAGTTGTCGCCGATATTGGCCGGGATCTGCTGATCGGCAGCCAGCAGGACTCGAATAGCTACGACAGCAAGCAAACCAGTGTGGCTGCAGGCGGGAGCTACACCTTCGGAGGCGGTGGTGGTTCTGGCTATATCAGCCTCAGCCAGGACAAGATGAAGAGCACCTATGACTCGGTGCTGGAGCAAAGTGGTATTTTTGCCGGAAACGGCGGCTTTGACATTACCGTGGGCAACCATACTCAGTTGAACGGGGCGGTGATCGCCAGCCGGGCCGGGGCGGATAAAAACAGCCTCGATACCGGGACACTGGGCTTCTCTGATATCGGCAACAAAGCCGACTATAAAGTCAGCCACAGCGGCATCAGCCTGTCCGGTGGCACGAATATGTCCCCTGGATCAATGCTGGCCGCTAACGGCCTCGCGAACGTCGGCACGCTGCTGGCCGGGATGAACGGGAAAGGTCACGCCGAAGGCACCACGCAATCCGCCGTGGCGGATGGTAGTATCACGGTTCGTGACAAGGCGAATCAGCAGCAGGACGTTGCCACGCTGAGTCGCGACACCGAACATGCCAACGGCAGCATCGGGCAGATCTTTAACAAAGAGGAAGAGCAAAAACGCCTGCAGACGGCGCAGCTGGTGGGTGAGATCGGCGGCCAGATGACCGGCGTGGTGGCCACCTATGGCGATCTGCAGGCGCTGGATGCCGTGCGTGCAAAAGATAGCAAATACGCCAGCATGAGCGCTGCAGAACTGCGTAATACGGAGGACTACCAAAAAGCCTTTGGCGACTACGGCATCGGCGGTAAATACCAGATGGTGGCGCAGTCGGTGAGCGGCATTCTGGCGGGCGCCGCCGGGGGCGATTTCAATAAAGCCCTGGCGGGTGGCCTGAACCCGGTGATGGCGCAGGTTATTAAAGGGGCCACTACCAGGGGTGACGAAGTCAATGAACCTGCCAATCTGATGGCGCACGCGGTCTGGGGCGCTCTGGCGGCGCAGCTTTCAGGCGGCAATGCAGCGGCAGGCGCGGCGGGCGCATTCAGCGGCGAGCTGGCCGCAAGGCATATCGCCGCCGAGATGTTCCCGGATACAAAACCTGGGGATTTGAATCAGGACCAGAAACAGCTCGTTAGTTTGCTGGGCACCATGGCGGCAGGGATCGCCGGCGGCGTGGTGGGGAATAGCACCGCAGCGGCGACCACGGGCGCGCAGGCCGGGAAGAATGCGGTTGAGAATAATGGGTTAAGTAGCACTCAAGCACTGACCTTTGATAAAGAGCTGTCGGACTGCCGAAAATCCGGCAGTGACTGCCAGGCAGTGATTGATAAGTGGAAACAGGTTAGCGACAAGCAAAGCGCCGAAACAGACCAGAAGCTGAAAGACGATCCGCTAGCGGCCCGAGTGATGGATAAGGAAGTTGCTCAGGGCGGCTATGATATGGCAGAACGTCCAGGCTGGCTGAGTAACATTGGTGCAGATGTAATGACCAGTGATGAGGCTAAAGCTTACGTGCAGCAGTGGAATGGTCAGGATCTGGCTAATATTGATGTTAACAGCCCGACCTGGACGAAGTTTGCGGTATTTGCCTCAGATCCAGAAAACCAGGCCATGTTAGTTTCGGGTGGGTTACTGGCAAAAAGTTTAGTGCAACTAACAAAGGCTACTATAACCAACTTATCCCAAGGCGGAGCACCATTTGCAATAAAAAGTATGCAAGTTGGATTACGTAATCCACAATATGTGGATGAGCTTAAAAAAGATATGACGAGTGGTAATTACAGATTTACTGCACCCGAGGGGCGTATTGCTGGATATGTTGATAGCAAAGGTAATTATTATATATCTGAAGGCAACCATAGGATGGTGGCTGCCCAGGAAATATACAAAAAAACAGGAGATGCTTCATATATAGAAAAACTTATACAAAATGGCTCATGGACTCAGACTAAAAATGCTCCGGCTGGCGCTTCTTCTATGCCGACAAGAAAATGATGAATTTTATGAATATTAATGAAGGGGGCTGCGTGTATAAAAATGAAGTATACGTGAGAATGCTAGGGCTTGCGCTGCCTTACATACGAAACCTACTACAACTGGAAAAGAAAGAAAAAATTCTGAATTTATCTTGCTATCTGGAAACTGATCTTGTTCATAATTTGACGGTTACCATCCTAGATAAAAACTTTACGGATCACGACATATGGTTTTTGAATCACCAAGCAAAAGCTTACTTTGAAAAATGTAATGAAGATATATCGCCAAATTACAATCAACATATTACGTATATAAAAGAGTTATTTAATATGGTTCCTGGCGATTTGAAATCTAAATTAACGTGGATTGGCCCATAATAAAATAAATCGCATACCTTCATTGTTGATGTTTTAGTTTATATGCCAGTCAGTCACTTGCCTAATTTTGCGGTGAATGGAGATGGCTTGGCAATGGAATACTCTTAAACCACCGACAAAAATTGATATCATCAGACCAGAGAAGAAGACAAAGGGATAAATATGTCAGTAGAGGATGTGAGAAAATTGACTCGATTAATATACCTAACGATAACCGTAACACGGTTAGTCTGGGTATATCGGATCATTTAACTTGGGATGATTCTATTGGCGAACATTTGTATAAGCTTCAAGAAAAAATAAATGCTTATATTGATTTTATTGAAAGCGGAGAGATATATGAAGCATTTCCTGCATCAAAAGATACAGAGCTTAAAATTATAGATATTTATTTCAAATATAATCCTGCAGGAGAGGCGATTTCTTTTTTAGAACAGGTGTCGAATGTTCTGCAATCAATCAACATAGAATTAAGTTATCAAACATTGAAATTACAAAAATCCCAACCTCTCGCGGTTGGGATTTTCACGTTAAGTCTCAGTTCTTACCCCGCTTCAGGCCGTCATAGCGGGGCGATTCCCGTCTGATAACCGGGATATCGCCGGTATCGTTCAATGCTCCAGGAAAGCTTTTGATCCACTGCTGCATCTTCTTCTTGTTGAAATGTGTGACGCTTAACCCCTCGGCACAGCCCCAAAGTTCGCGGCTGTTCTGGGTGGTGATCACAATGCAGTCCGGCATCACCCGGATTTTTATCGGCATACCCGGTGTAAACCCGGCCTGTGAAATCCACGTGCCCTGAAGCGGCAGATAGTCGTACCGAACCCGATCGTAAAACTCAGTGCGTGAAGGTGGGGCCGGTGGCAAGCACTTATCTGGTTTATTGCGTGCCGAATCGCAGTATTCAGCGTTATTTTCCGGTGCGGTTGATTTTGTTTTGGAAATAGTGACTTCTGGCTTAAAATTCTTCGCAGCCATGTTCAACTCCTCTTTAGTTGCATGTGGTCAGCGACATGGAGGTGGTGAGACACCTTTATGTCGCGCTACTTAATCATTAATTTCTTATGTCGTACTTCTCTTCTGTAAGCCATTCGCTTCAACACCTGGGTATTATATCATGCTGTACAAAAACACAGAGCCTGATTCACTGGCTATATACAATCTTGCGAGGTGTCTTCTAAAAATAATACGATAGAGTGCAACGTTGCATTACAGATTAGAAATACGATAGTTTATCTTTATGCAGAGCTGGATAACTAAGAAATGAAACAGACTGAACGAGTTAACGAATGGCTAAAAAAAAGACGTTCCATTTACTTTTTTTTACCCAATGGCCCTTATGGACGGCCATTTGATAATCAATATTATTTTGATGAAGTTAAAGAACTGGAAGATGGGTTTATCATTCATTTTACTGATGGTTTAGCTCTCCGCTTCAACGGAGAAGTCACGATATTAGAGAGTGAAGATAAATTAATCATTGAAGATTTCAGAGTATGCGAATTTGAGTGCAGGGGAATAATCCAGTCCAGATACGATTACGGTCATGTTTCACTTTGCTAGGTGATATATCAATGCTAGTTCATGATGCAACATGAATATTTTTGCCATGATTCTTTGTAGCTGTTGAAAAGGGTGTTGTATGAAAGAATTTAGACAGTGATTATAATATCACGGACGCAGTGATATATACTTGAGTTTTCCTATTGTTTGAAAAATGGGTAATATTTGTCCTCAACTCAGATAAGGGGAGATGCTTGGAAATGATATCCACTTGCCCTGAAGTGGTAGATATTCGTACCGCTCCCGATCATAAAACTCGTTGCCGGGAAGTGGCTGCTGGAACTCTTTTTGATATCAGAGGCTTCCATGCCGCCGAACTTCGCTTTCCAGTTGTAGTACGAGGCTTCAGAGATCCCGGCCTCGCGGCACACATCCTTAACGGTGCGTCCGGCTTCGACGGACTTCAGAACGGCGATGATCTGGTGTTCGGTGAATAGTGCTTTGCGCATGGTGAGCTCCTCCGGGGACGTAATCAGTATGCCGGAAGATCTCTAAATATGAATGGTCCGTTTTGCCGGGATGCTTACAGTAAAAGATGAGTTAGATAAGATGGATAAAAAATAATGAAGCGTTTCAGTAAGGTTGGTATGTCTTGGTTTTTTTTCTTAGTGGCTTATTGTGCGGTTTTAATCACCGCCGTACTTTTTATTTGCCAGCTTACATTGTCAATGATTTCATACATCAATAATGGCGTATTTATTTTTTCATGGAAAGAGTCATTATATATTGCCTTAAGAAAAGGAAGTGTTGCGGGAGCCACTTTAGGTGCAGGATTGTGGTTAAAAGATAAGTTGTATAACCTCCGTAAAAGAACATAGTGGTTTAACATTCGAGTAACTCCATACATGATAGTAAGATGGCATCTCTGTTTGGCGCTAATGAAAACCAGACAATGCCGGGTTTCTCTTAAGCATTAATCTATCCTGTCTCCTGAAGGTTCTGTAAGATCAGGGGCATTTAATGAGGCTAAAAGACGTTCTGGTATTCCGGTAAGCCAAAGCCCTAGCAAATTATATCCAAATGTTGATAGGCGAGATAACCCTCAGCCTGGTTATATATATGAGTTTGAGATCCCTAAACCAGGTGGTGGAACTCAGAAAGTATTTATTCGGGATGATGCTGGTGGACATTTCTTTGCAGATGATCCAAGTCAGAACCGAGGTCCACATTTTAATGATGAAAAAGATAATCATTATGAATACTAACTATGTTAAGCGTTATGCTAAAAATATAAATGGCAAAAATGATATTTGTAATTTTGATGGTTTACTTCCTTCATTAGATGGGATTTCAGCTGTTAGTTGGGAATGGCATGGATACTCTCGAAGAGAGTATGGAGGGGAGTTATTAAAAAAAATGTTTTCTGTCTTGACTGATAATGGTAACGATAATATTCACTTAATGGTTCAATTGTCACCAGAACAGCCCAATACTGCGATAGTAAATTATAAAAAAACATGGGGGTTGATAGAGTCTTCAGGAGTAAAAGTGGATGTGTTTTGGGGTAAGAAATCCTTTATTGACAAAGGAAGTAAAGGGTTGATGTTAACCGGACTCTGTTGTGCCGTTAGTTGCCTTGCCAGTGACATTCAGAAGTTAATAAATGTTGAAGAAAAGCTTTTTTTTGCTAATATGCCACCAGACTTAATTGATACCAATGTTTCTCTCGGGGGGCGGATGGAAAAATGGATTGAGAATATATTGCATAACGATGGGGTTATATTTTTTCTCTTAGGTCGATTTGATGAAAGTGACTCAGAGGTTGTTGCTATTGGTAAAGAATTTACTTTGGAGAATATTATGTGATCAACGTTTTTTGTGTTTAAAAATATTTAAAATCAGTGTTGCATCATTAGTTAGTAATTGATACTCATCATCGGTAAAAGATAGCCATGGTTAGTTTCCGACAAGATTAATTCTTCTTTTGCGGATGTGCTTCTCTAGCTGTTGCGATTTATCTATATTGCCTGAGTTTTAATAATAATTGTTGAGAATAACTCGCTGAGTGGTGACAAAGCCCGTGAAGCCGTTAAGCAAAGTGCTGAAGCCTGGAAAAACTTGGTCCGGAATAAACTGGGTGAAGGTTCTCTGTCTGCAATGGTTAACAGTGTTATTAGTGCAGCAGCGGATACCGGTGACTCAGCATTGGGTGCAGCTGACTATGGAGCCGATGCAACAATGGCGCTAACAGCCTGTGCCGTTGGTGATAGTTACTGTAACAAGGCGCTAAGCGATCTGTCGGGTAAGAGTCAGGCAGTAGCGGATAGGGTTACAGCTCTGATGAAAATAATGAGATTTTACATAACGTTATCGATGGCGTTACCACCTTTAGTATAAGAAATGATAAGTTTGATGATTATATTTATATAGAGGTTGTTACAGATAAATTAATAAATAAAGTTGAGATTCGTATAAAGCCGAATATAAAAATAAGGTCTGTTATTCGATAAAGCAAAATCCCGGCCTTTCGAGATTTATAACCAGTCTGTTACCGGTTACCGCTGTGGCTTACTGAGCACTTCGATCATGTAGCGCTGGCCGATAGGCTCGGAAGAAACCTTTTTCTAAACCTTCATATTGATGAAAGTAGACGTTATTAAGCATAACGCAGCACGTGAATCAGCAGCAGGACGTTGCCACGCTGAGTCGCGACACCGATCATGCCAACGGCAGCATCGGGCAGATCTTTAACAAAGAGGAAGAGCAAAAACGCCTGCAGACGGCGCAGCTGGTGGGTGAAATCGGCGGCCTGATGACCGGCGTGGTGTCGACGTATGGCGATCTGCAGGCGCTGGATGCCGTGCGTGCCAAAGATAGCAAATACGCCAGCATGAGCGCTGCAGAACTGCGTAATACGGAGGACTACCAAAAAGCCTTTGGCGACTACGGCATCGGCGGTAAATACCAGATGATAGCGCAGTCGGTGAGCGGCATTCTGGCGGGCGCCGCCGGGGACGATTTCAATAAAGCTCTGGCGGGTGGTCATCACCCGGTGATGGCGCAGGTTATTAAAGGGGCCACTACCAGGGGTGACGAAGTCAATGAACCTGTCAATCTGATGGCGCACGCGGTCTGGGGCGCTCTGGTGGCGCAGCTCTCAGGCAGCAATGCGGCGGCAGGCGCGGCGGGGGCATTCAGCGGCGAACTGGCGGCAAGGCATATCGCCGCCGAGATGTTCCCGGATACAAAACCTGGGGATTTGAATCAGGACCAGAAACAGCTCGTTAGTCTGCTCGGCACTATGGCGACAGAGATCGCCGGCGGCGTGGTAGGGAATAGCACCGCGTCAGCAACCACGGGCGCGCAGGCTGGGAAGAATGCGGTTGAGAATAATCTTCTTGGAGGGATAGAACCAGGTCTTCATGAAAAGTTCGTCCAGGAACACGGGAAGGATATAGCCTCCTGTGCAACCAATCCGGGCGGTGCGGCCTGTCAGCGCGGATAGGCAGTTAATAAGGCAATTGCTATTGCCCTTGGTGCCGGTGCGGCAGGTGGAACAATCGCGGCTCTGACGCCAGCGGCGGCGGCGGTTGAAGCCGGAGTGAGCGCCTGTATGGCAAATCCGGTACTGTGCGCGAATGAAATTGCTATCTGGTTTGCTGAGTTGGGGATGGGTGATGCGCTTCCGGCAGGGCTTGCGGTTGGTGCTACCGGGAAGATCACCGCAGATCAACTGAAGCTGCTTACGGAGATTAAAGCGGCGAAAGAGATAGAGCAGCAGACCGGGAAAGCGATCAGTGCTGAAACGCTGGAAAAGATAACTCATAGTTCTGGTGGTAAAGGAAACTGGAGTAGTGAATTAAATAAACCGAAGCCTAATGAAACTTACCCAGTTGATGGAAATAAAGTTTTTAAAACAGATGATCTAGGGCGGACATCAAGTGTTGAGGCGAAACTGTCTTTGAACACAAATGACCACAATACTTATCAGCAGTGTAAGGCAGGTAAGTGTGGTATCTCTGGCGATGAAGGCGGCCATTTGATTGCATCTAGATTTAACGGGCCAGGAGAAAAAACAAATCTTGTTCCAATGAATGGGAATCTGAATAAAGGTGCATGGAAACAGATGGAAAATGACTGGGCTAAGGCATTGAAAGATGGTAAGGAAGTCAATGTTAATATCCAACCTATATATTCAGGGAATAACCAAAGGCCTGATAGGATAATTGTAAAATATTCTATTGATGGCAGTAGACCAGTAAATATTGATTTTAAAAATTCTCCTGGAGGAAAGTAATGGAATATCATGGCTTTGAGCAAAAAATAGGTCGTATATTGTATAGCTGTGGACCTGAGAATGCTCAAAAAATAATCGTTAAAGCTGAGGTTTTCACTGAAGATGATGGTGGGAAATACGAATTTGACTATCTTGATGAAAACGGTGAATTAGATTGGTTTGATCCTGATAGGCATGCGATTGCTGATTTGACGGATGTATTAATTGAATATAAAAGGTTCTTCTTGGATAACAATCTAACTAACGGCCAGCCGATATGGTCAAAATGTGAAATAATCGTTGATATACCAGAAGGAAAAATAAGCATAAACCTTCAATATGATGATTAACTAAGTAAAATCCCGGCCATCGCGTCGGGATTTTACTTGATACACCAGTCGGTTAGCGTCTCACCGCTGCGACTTGCCGATCACTTCGATAAGCTCCGTCACCTGCTTTTGCTTGCGGGCGGAGAACATACAGACCCGGCACAGGATCTGCATGATCTCCGGCTCTGGCGGGCGCCGCCGGGGGCGATTTCAGCAAAGCTCTGGCGGGCGGTCTGAACCCGGTGATGGCGCAAGTAATTAAGGGCGACACAACCGACGGTAACAAAGTCGATGAACCGGCTAACCTGATGGCGCATGCGGTCTGGGGCGCTCTGGCGGCGCAGCTCTCAGGCGGCAATGCGGCGGCAGGCGCGGCGGGGGCATTCAGCGGCGAACTGGCGGCGAGACAAATCGCCGCAGAGATGTTCCCGAATACAAAACCTGGGGATTTGAATCAGGACCAGAAACAGCTCGTTAGCCTGTTAGGCACCATGGCGGCAGGGATCGCCGGCGGCGTGGTGGGGAACAGCACCGCAGCGGCGACCACGGGTGCTCAGGCCGGGAAGAATGCGGTGAATAACAACGCATTGAGTGATTGTTGGAACCAAATATTGCCATCAGAAACACAGGATTACGTACAGGCCGTAGCCACGTGGAATCAGTATGCGAAGGACAAAAATCTGACACCGGAGCAAATTCAGATGGGTATGGATAAAATGGCGAAAGGCGACCTGCCTGATGGTGCTAATATCGCCAAAGTTATCGTGAATGGCTATAAGGATGGTGTGCTGATAGCTGCGGCCGGTTATTTAGGACCAGCCGCATCGGTAGGTAAAGTCGTGGGCGGTGTAGTTATCGCGGAAATCGCTAATGGTTCTTATCAGTGGTTTGATCTGAGTAAGCCCGGAAATGAAAACAAATCATGGGACTACTGGGGAAGCGCTACAGCTGGCATTACGGGAGCGTTGTCTCCGGGGCGAAGCATATGGCAGAACGCAGGGATAGCGGCAGGCGGAACTCTATTTACTGATGGGCCAGATAGAGGTGCTTTAATTGGTACAGGAACTGGGTGGGTATTCGGTACTGTAGTTGGAGTAATTGCTCCCCCTGTATTAGGCCCTGTTTTAGGTTCAGGTTCAGCTCCCACAGGTGATATTATTGGTGCTATAGGTGGCGAATTTATCAGCAATGCAGTAAAGGATGAAATAAATGGAACGAAAAAATAAAGCTACTGTAGGCTTACTGTTCCTGAGCATTGCATATATGGTTTTCTGTTGCGTAATATTTTTTTCCGTGGCTCTAATAATTGTGAAATTTGTTATTAGCCATGAAGTGGATATTAAACAATCAGATATTAAACATGTTTTAGTTGCCAGTATTATTGCAGGAACAGCGACAGCATTTAGATCTTGGATTTTCGCCAAACTAGATGAACGCAAAGCCCGTAAAGTGCCCCCATCAGATCCTGATTAATCCTGTAAAAACCCCGGCCACTGAGCCGGGGTTTTGCTTTATATGCCAGCCAGTTAGCACCTTACCTATACGGCCTGCCGATCGCCTCCATAAGCTCACCTGGCGTTGCCTGCGTGCTGAGAACTTACAGACCTTCTTCAGGATTTGCATGATACCCGGCGCTGCCGGGCGTTTACCGCCATCAGAATCAGGCTAACTTTTATCCGCTAAACGTCATTTCAGCCACCCATTCGGCTTCGGGCTGCTGGTACAGCGCCCAGAACGTATCGGCCACGCCGGTGGCCTCGGCGGAGTCCGGCTCAATCAGCGCTGCTACCGTGACGGATCCTACGTGTACGCCATGCGCTCTGGCATATGGGAAGAGCCCCAGCGTCAGGGCGCGAACGCCTGCTTTGCCAATGCTGATCGAGATGTATTCCGGGTTAGGGTGCACTCCCCAGCCGCCACCGGTGAACAACAGGGCGCCACGTCCGCGGGCAAACATAGTTTTCAATGCGGCCTGGGAGGCAGCCAGCGCCCCGCCGATATTGACCGCAAGGTCGGTGTTAAAGGTGGCGATCTGCTGGTCGAGCACTGACCCCGGGTGCAGATGTGCCGCGTTGTAGTGCACCGCGTCGAGGGTGCCGAATTCGGTCTCAGTCTCCTGTATTAAAGCTGCAACGGCATTGGCATCGGCGGCATCGACAACCTTAGCGTGCGCCTGGAAGCCTTTGCTGGCGAGGTGCGCCGCAAGTTCGCCAAGTTTCGATGCATTCCTTGCGGCTAAAATCACCACAAAACCTTCACGGGCGAAGCGTTCCGCCGTGGCATAGCCGATCCCCGGCCCGGCCCCAATGCTAAGAAAAGTTTTCATCATTTACTCCTCAATAAGTTCGCGAGCACTGTATCATCTGCATAAATGTAGATAATCCATCAATGGGGCAATTGCTTAATGCAAAATATGCAGGAATTCAGCGAACATCTTAAAATTGACGAGCTGGCCGCCTTTGCCGCGGTGGTGGAAAACAACGGTTTTGCCGGAGCCGCGCGCGTGCTGGACCGTAACGCTACCGTGATATCCAGAAGAATTCAGCACCTTGAATCCCGGTTGGGTACCCGGCTGCTGGCTCGTTCCACGCGTCATGTTGCGCTGACCGAGGCCGGGGAGCTTTTTTACCGCCGCGTGCGGGGCATCCTGGATGAATTACACAATGCTCAGCTGGAAGTCAGTGAATTTACGGCTGCTCCGGTTGGAAACCTTAAAATTTCTCTGCCGCTGACCTTTGGCCGACGCTGGATTACCCCCAAACTGTCGGCCTTTTTAGCCGAGTATCCCGGCATTCACCTGGACGTCAGGTTTACCGACAGGCTGGTGGATCTGGTGGCCGAGGGCTACGATGTGGCCATCCGCGTCGGGCGTCTGACCGACAGCGCGTTGATTGCCCGCACGCTGGGGCAGTTTGAATACCAGCTTGTCGCTTCCCCGGCCTGGCTGGGACAGCGCGAGATCGCTTCCCCCGCGGACCTCAGCGAGCATCATTGCCTGGGGCTGGTGAGTCATGCCAGCTGGCCAGACTGGATTCTGGTGAACGGCGACAGCAAAGCCACCGTGAGAATTAAGGGCCCGCTGCAGACGGACAATTCAGAAGCCCTGTTGCAGGCGGCGGTGGATGGGGTGGGGATTGCCCTGGTGCCCGACTGGCTTATCACGACCGAGCTTGCTTGTGGGCAACTGGTTCGGGTGTTGCCGGCCTGGAAAGGCCAGGATCGGGGCGGCGTCTACGGCATTATGCCGCCGGGTAGATTGATTCCGGCCAAAACGCGCCTGTTTATTGATTATCTTCTGCAGAAAATGGGGGAAAAGCGGTCGGTCGCGTGAAGGGAAAATAAACTGCCCGGCGTAACCGGGCAGGAGAGTTACTCGGCTTGAGGTATCGCGCGAGGCTTGCCTTCTTTATCCACGGCGACATAGATAAATATCGCCTCGGTGGCTTTGTAGCGCTGGCCGATAGGCTCGGAAGAGACCTTTTTCACCCAGACTTCCACGTTGATGGTGATGGACGTTGTCCCGCGCTTAACGCAGCGGGCGTAACAGCACACTACGTCTCCCACTGCCACTGGCTTCAGGAAAGTCATGCCGTCCACACGCACGGTCACGACGCGGCCATGAGCGATTTCTTTGGCCTGAATGGCGCCGCCCATGTCCATCTGCGACATCAGCCAGCCGCCAAAAATATCGCCGTTGGCGTTGGTGTCCGCTGGCATCGCCAGAGTGCGCAGCACTAATTCACCTTGCGGTAATTCGTTCGGCATTACTGCTCTTCCTTTGGCATATGACGGTAGATGTAGACGCCGCTCAGCAGGGTAAAGACCAGGGTGATGGCGGTCAGCCCGAACACTTTAAAGTTAATCCAGATACTTTCCGGGAGCCAGAACGCCACGTAAATATTCAATAAACCACAGGCGATGAAGAACAGCGCCCAGGCGATATTCAGGCGAAACCACACTTCGGTTGGCAAAGTGATTTCTTTGCCCAGCATGCTCTGAATCAGCAGCTTGTTCATGCCGAACTGCATCACCAGCAGCGCCGCCGCAAACAGGCCGTAAATCAGCGTGACTTTCCACTTAATGAATTCCGCGTTGTGGAAGTAAATGGTCAGGCCGCCAAAGACGGCAACCATCACGAAGGTGACCAGCGTGGTCTTTTCCACCTTGCGGTACTTGACCCAGCTATAAACCAGCGCGAGGGCGGTGGCGATGATCAGCGCCCAGGTGCCGACAAAAATGTCGTACATCTTATAAAAAGCAAAGAAGACAATCAGGGGCAGGAAGTCGAGAAACTGCTTCATAATCTGTTCCGTAAAGAGGTGACTCCTGACTATAACGCGCGGTCAGGAGTCGGGGAAGGTTATTGACGTATCAACATGTACAGGCGGAATAAGTAGATCAGCAGCACGGCTGAAATCAGGTTGCTTATGGTATTCGCAATCACGGCCCCGGCCTCCGGCGACAGCGCGGCAAAGCTGGATGCCAGCAGCAGTAACGCCGTTTTGGCCGCCAGCCAGGCGACGACCGCAGGGGCAACAAGGCGCATGTTCGCCCACACAAGGCGCAGGCTGCTGCGCATAGAGCGGAAAATCCCAATTTTATCCTGCACCAGCATTACCGGGGCAAGCGACAGCAGGATTGCCAGCAGCACGCCGGGCACAACCACAAGCATAATGCCGATTTGCACCAGCAGCGTGGTCAGGAAGATCAGAATGAACATTTTTGGCAGCACGGGCGCAGAGGCACCAATCGCGCGCAGGGCGCTAACGCGCTGGCCTGCAGAAACGATTTGCATCAGCACCATCATGCTGGCCGCCAGAATAGCGTTGCCAATCAGGCCCGAAAACGTGGAGGCCGCAGACGCTTTCAGTAACACTTGCTGCTGTTCCAGCGACATATTCTGCACTAAATCAAACAGCCCGACGCTGCCCGCCAGGTTATCTCCCTCACTCAGAATCGCCATTTGTTCTTCGCTGGGCGAGAACGCGCGGCCAATAATCACCGAAATTAAGGCGCAAAGTAACGCAATCAGCAATATGGTAACAAACTGATTACGCAAAAAATTCCCCGTGTCACGGTATACGGAACCTGCCGTGATAGACATGCACTCTCCTTGATGTTGCTAGCGGTTATCAATCTGGGGGCAATTGTACCCTGGATGAGGCTGCCGTGGCACCACAAAGACTTTCTATAAGCGGTTGAATAGCGTCAGTTCCGTACAGCGGCACCAGGCCGTAGCGGGCTCGTGCCCGGTTGCAGGCATCGTGGGTGACGCCGTCTTCCCCGGACATCGCAAACTCGCGGCACGGCGAAGGGCGATTTTCATAAATGCTGCATCTGACCCGCTGACCTGGCTCGCCCTCCAGCGCCACGCAGCGGCTGTTGCGCTGGTTAGTGCCGCTCATGCAGCGCAGAAAGGGGGTAACCGGCTCGGTTAAATGTGAAGGGACCAGGCCGCCGGCGTCGTCGGCTTCAGCCCAGTAGAAAGAGACACGAAAGTAAGCACAACAGGCACCACAAGTCATACAAGGGTTATCGCTCATCTTGCACCTGCAACTTCTGATTTCACGTTTCAACGGTTGAGGAGAACACCCAAATTAGCCAGAGCAGGTCTTTTTGCAAGAGGCGGATGGGGAAGAATTTTCAGGATGTGATTATTCACAAAGTTGATCTGGTTTCGGTTTGTTGTTTTTCACCGCGCTACCAAAAATTAATCCAGATCATTGAATGTTAAATTAGAGGATAAAGTGTGATCGGTGTTAGATCACTTTGTACTTCTTTCTGAGTATATTCAGCCCGCTGTTAAAAACCATAACAAGGGAAGGGCTATGAAAAAACTCACACTGGCATTACTGGCGATGGGATGTCTGTCCGGTGCGGCGTCGGCGCATCAGGCGGGGGAATTCTTTATGCGCGCGGGTACCGCGACGGTTCGACCCACCGCGGGCTCGGATGACGTGCTCAAAATGGGCGGCTTTAAAGTTGATAACAATACGCAGCTGGGGCTGACCTTCGACTATATGGTCACCGATAACATCGGGATTGAGCTGCTGGCGGCGACGCCGTTCCGTCACAAGGTCGGGCTTGGGCCAACCGGCGATCTTGCCACCGTGCACCAGCTGCCACCTACGCTGATGGCGCAGTGGTACTTTGGCGATGCGGGTAGCAAAGTGCGGCCTTACGTGGGCGTCGGCGTAAACTACACCACTTTCTTTGATGCAAGCTTCAACGACACCGGCAAAAGCGCGGGCCTGAGCGATCTGAAAGTGAAAGATTCGTGGGGCGCTGCGGGTCAGGTCGGGCTGGATTATCTGGTGAACGAAGACTGGCTGCTGAACATGTCCGTCTGGTATATGGACATCGACACCACGGTGAAATTTAAAGCAGGGGAAGACCAGCAGAGCATCAAGACGCGCATCGACCCGTGGGTGTTTATGTTCTCTGCGGGCTACCGTTTTTAAGTCTCTCTTCATCGGAAGAAACTGGCTGTTTAATGGCCAGTTTCTTTGAGTGCGTACATTAAATTTCAATTAGTCATATTCTGAAACGAGATGCTATTATTCCCCGTCTTCTTTTAATGGGTAGAAAAATGGCATATATCGACTCCAACTTAATTGGCAATGAAGAAGTTTTATATCGTGGGCAGGTGACTCTGTGGGCATGGCTGCCCTGGATCCTTTGGGGAATCATTTTAGGGTTCATGACCATCGTTGGTTTTATCCTGATTCCATTGGGGTATTTTGTTGTACGCTCCAATGAAGCGGCTATTACTAATAAGCGACTGATCGCTAAATCGGGCTTAATTAAGCGTGATACCGTTGAAATCCCGATTAAGAAAATATCCAGCCTTCAGGTTCGACAAGGGATTATTGGTCGCATGCTGGGTTATGGTTCTCTGGTGATCAGTGATTCCGGGGCTGGTCACGCGCCGATTCGTTTTATTAAAGATCCAATGAGATTCAGACAGCGCTTTTTTGAATATCAGGAAGAGCTGGAAAATAAAGCAGCCAGTTAACATAACCACAATTTCTGTTAATACGGCGGCAGGTCGGGGGACTAAACCGGTCGGCCGCCGTTTTTGTTTACCTTAACCCCGCGTGGCGGCTTTCATGTTCTGCACGAACTGTTTCAGTTCGCTGAGCATTACTTCAGGCTGTGCCAGGTTCTTTTCGATGATTTTCACCACCGCAGAACCTGAAATCGCGCCTGCAGCACCGGCGGCAATGGCATCGCGTACCTGAGACGGTTCGGAAATACCAAAGCCTTGCAGAGGCGGCGCGGCCTGATACTCACCCAGTTTCTCAATTAAATGATGCAGCGGAAGCTGAGCGCGCGTTTCGGTGCCGGTAACGCCTGCACGGGAAAGCAGGTAAGTGTAACCCCGGCCATGAGCCGAAATTTCGCGCAGCAGCGTTTCGTCGGCGTTTGGCGGGCAGATGAAAATAGGCGCAACGTTGTGGCGCATTGCGGCATGGCGGAATTCAGCGGACTCTTCCACCGGCACGTCGGCAACCAACACAGAATCCACGCCCACTTTGGCGCACAGCGCATAAAATTCGTCGATGCCACGGTTAAAGACCAGGTTGGCATACATCAGCAGACCAATCGGGATCTCCGGGTATTTTTGGCGGATCGTCGCCAGCATTTCAAAGCACTGGGTTGGCGTCACGTCAGAGGCAAAAGCCCGCAGCGCCGCGCCCTGGATGGTTGGGCCATCCGCCAGCGGATCGGAGAACGGAATGCCCAGTTCGAGCGCATCCGCGCCGCCTTCAACCAGCGCATCAATAATTTTCAGCGAAAGCTCAGGGTTTGGGTCGCCCAGCGTCACAAAGGGAACGAATGCGCCTTCCTTGCGGGCCTGCAGCTGTTCAAACAGATGATGATAACGTTCCATTACATTTCCCCTCGTGCTTTCAGAATATCGTGGACGGTGAAGATGTCTTTGTCGCCGCGGCCAGAGAGGTTCACTACCAACAGCTGCTCTTTTTCAGGGTTCTCACGCATTATTTTTAAGGCATGGGCGAGGGCGTGGGAGGACTCCAGCGCGGGAATAATCCCTTCGCTGCGGCACAGCGCTTTAAAGGCATCCAGCGCTTCGTCATCGGTAATAGAGACGTAATCGGCGCGGCCGGTGCTGTTCAGGTACGCGTGCTGCGGCCCCACGGACGGGAAGTCCAGCCCGGCAGAAATAGAGTAAGACTCTTCGATTTGCCCTTCGTCGGTTTGCATCATTGGCGACTTCATACCGAAGTAGATCCCCACGCGGCCGTGTTTCAGCGGTGCCCCGTGTTCTCCGGTTTCGATCCCGTGCCCGGCTGGCTCAACGCCAATCAGGCCCACGCTGGTTTCATCGATAAAGTCGGCAAACATACCGATGGCGTTGGAGCCACCGCCCACGCAGGCGATTACCGCGTCAGGCAGGCGACCTTCTTTTTCCAGAATCTGCGCTTTGGTTTCTTCGCCGATCATGCGCTGGAATTCACGCACGATGGTCGGGAACGGGTGCGGACCTGCGGCGGTGCCGAGCATGTAGTGCGCGG
Source organism: Enterobacter sp. TMH.L2 (assembly GCF_050847315.1). Taxonomy (NCBI): domain Bacteria; kingdom Pseudomonadati; phylum Pseudomonadota; class Gammaproteobacteria; order Enterobacterales; family Enterobacteriaceae; genus Enterobacter; species Enterobacter sp. TMH.L2. The sequence continues at coordinate 2,130,573 of NZ_CP193791.1, forward strand.
TTTCATAGCTTGCAGACCAGTCGCGCAGCGCCTCGTTACAGGCATCTTTCAGGGTGGATGAGCCGCTGTGCACCGGAATGACTTCGGCCCCCATCAGGCGCATACGGAAGACGTTTGGCGACTGGCGCTCGACGTCTTTGGCTCCCATATAAATACGGCATTTCAGGCCGAGCAGGGCGCTGGCGAGGGCAGAAGCTACGCCGTGCTGACCCGCGCCGGTTTCGGCGATGATTTCGGTTTTGCCCATACGCTTGGCAAGCAGCGCCTGGCCCAGCACCTGGTTAGTTTTGTGCGCGCCGCCGTGAAGCAGATCTTCACGCTTGAGGTACAGGGTGGTGTTGGTGCCTGCGGTGAGATTTTTGCATTTAGTCAGCGCCGTTGGACGGCCCGCGTAGTTCTTCAGCAGGTCGGTAAACTCCGCCTGGAACTCAGCGTCACTTTGCGCCGCCACAAAAGCTTCTTCGAGCTGGCGCAAAGCAGGCATCAGGATCTGCGGCACGTACATCCCGCCAAATTCACCAAAATAAGGGTTCAGTAAAGTCATGGTATCTCTTCCTTAGTAAGCCCGCAGGGTCCGGAAGACCGCAGCCAGCTTGTTAGCATCTTTTATTCCCGGCGCACTTTCCACGCCAGAGTTGAAATCCAGTCCCGCGCAGCCGGCTTTAGCCGCTTCCACGCAGTTATCCGCTCCGAGGCCGCCCGCCAGAATCACGTTGTCCAGCTTTTGTCCGGCTAACAGTCGCCAGTCAAAGCTTTGCCCGGTGCCGCCCTGGCCGTTATCGAACACGTATTTGTCAACGTGCTGCAGATTCCGCTCAGGAAGCGTGTCGGCCACGCTCAACGCTTTCCAGATTTGTGTTTTCTCCGGCAGCAGCGCTCGCAGCTCAGTAATGTATGCCTGGGTTTCAGCGCCGTGAAGCTGGACTGCGCTCAGTGAGAACGTCTCTACTTTCTGCACAACTTCTGTTATCGGCGTATTTCTGAATACACCCACGTAGCGAAGCGGGGCGGAGGCAATTACTGCGGCGGCTTTCTCATCGCTGACAAAACGCGGCGAAGTCGGGACGAAGATCAGGCCACCGTAAATAGCTCCGGCTTCCTGAGCCGCACGAGCATCTTCCCCCCGCGTCAGGCCGCAGACTTTATTCTCCCCAAGCAACACGCGGCGTACCGCGGCGCTCAGGTCATCCTCGCTCATCAGCGCGGAGCCAATCAGGAATCCGTTGGCGAAGTGGCTGAGTTCACGAACCTGAGCGTAATGATTAATGCCCGATTCGCTGATTACCGTGACGCCGTGGGTCAGACGCGGGGCCAGCTGGCGAGTGCGGTCCAGGTCAATGGACAGATCGCGCAGGTCGCGGTTGTTGATGCCGACCACTTTGGCCCCGAGCGCGATGGCGCGCTCCAGCTCTTCTTCGTTGCTAACTTCGGTCAGCACGCCCATGTTCAGGCTGTGGGCCACGGCGGCCAGCTGGCGATACTGTTCATCGTCCAGCACCGAGAGCATCAGCAGGCAGGCGTCCGCCTGGTAAAAGCGCGCCAGATGAATCTGGTAGGCGTCGATAATAAAGTCTTTGCAAAGCACCGGCTGGCTGACAATCCCGCTGACGATCGGCAGAAAATCGAAGCTGCCCTGGAAGTATTTCTCGTCGGTCAGCACCGACACGGCAGAGGCATAATGCTTATAAACACCGGCGATATGAGCCGGGTCGAAGTCATCGCGGATCGTCCCTTTGGACGGGGATGCCTTTTTGCATTCAAGAATAAAGACGGTGCGGGCCCCCTGCAGCGCGTCATAGAAGTTCCGCGTGGCGGGCACAATCTCATTCTGGAAGCTCGCCAGCGGCTGCTGCTGTTTGCGGGCTTCGACCCACAGCGCTTTGTCAGCCACGATGCGGTTTAAAACGGTCTCCTGCATTCCCTTATCCTCTTCCTGCGAGCGCGGTGACGCGGTCATATGCGGCCCCGCTGCGCAATACATCCAGCACTTTTTTGGCGTTAGCCTTCAAGTCTTCATGGCCGTGCAATCGCATCAGCATCGCAACGTTAGCCGCGACGGCAGACTCGTGCGCGGTCTCACCTTTACCTTGTAGCAGGCGAGTCAGAATGTCACGGTTTTCTTCCGGCGTGCCGCCCGCCAGTGCTTCCTGGTGATAGGCCGGAAGGTCGAAATCGGCGGCGGTCAGCTGGTAGCTTTTGATTTCACCCTGATTCAGTTCGGCGACCAGCGTCGGCGCATGGAGCGACACTTCATCCATGCCGCCGCTGTGAACCACAGCTGCGCGTTTATAGCCGAGGACGCGCAGGGTTTCAGCAATCGGCAGCACCAGTTCCGGGCTGTAGACGCCGATCAGCGCCAGCGGCGGATGCGCCGGGTTAATCAGTGGCCCCAAAACATTGAACAGGGTGCGCGTTTTCAACTGCTGGCGAACCGGCATCGCGTGGCGGAAACCGGTGTGGTACTTAGGCGCAAACAGGAAGCAAACGCCCAGCTCGTCCAGCGCTTTACGGGAAGCATCCGCGTTCATTTCCAGGTTGATGCCAAACGCTGCCAGCAGATCGGAGGAACCCGAACGGCTGGAAACGCTGCGGTTGCCGTGTTTGGCGACCTTTAGCCCGACCGCGGCGGCAACAAAGGCGCTGGCGGTGGAGATGTTAATGCTGTTGCTGCCGTCGCCGCCGGTGCCGACGATATCGGCAAACTCGTAGCTCGGGCTTGGGAACGGCGCGGCGTGCTCAAGCAGGGCAGATGCGGCGCCGGCGATTTCGTTCGGGTGTTCACCGCGCACCTTCATGCTGACCAGCGCGGCCGCCAGCTGTTCTGGCTTCAGCTCACCGCGAACGATGGCGGAAAACAGCTGGTGGCTCTCTTCGCGGCTCAGGGTTTGCGCCTGGTAAAGCTTGTCGAGGATCGGCTGCAGCGTATTGGCCTGCTTCAGCTTCTGCAGCGCCCAGTCGAGGGTCTGCTCCAGCAGGCGAGCGCCGTGGCTGGTGAGAATGGATTCCGGGTGGAACTGGAAGCCCACAACCCGGTCAGCCTCGTGGCGAACCGCCATCACCATGCCGTCGAAATGCGCGTTGATGGTCAGGCCGGCAGGGATGTTGCTGCCCACCAGGGAGTGATAGCGCGCCACCGGCAGCGGGTTAGGCAGCCCGGCAAACATCGCTTCGCCGTCATGGGAGATAGAGGAGGCTTTGCCGTGCAGGATTTCGCCCGCCTGGCCGACGTAGCCGCCGTAAGCCTCCACAATGGCCTGGTGGCCGAGGCAAATGCCAATAATCGGCAGTTTACCGCGCATTCGCGTCAGTAATTCCGGCATGCAGCCCGCTTCGCTTGGGGCACCTGGCCCAGGGGACAGCATCAGCACCGGGTTATCCATGGTGGCCAGGCGTTCGATCAGCGTTTGTGCCGGGACGTGGTTACGGTAAATCACCACGTTGTGGCCGTTCGCGCGCAGCTGGTCCGCCAGGTTATAGGTGAATGAGTCGATATTATCGAGCAGCAGGATGTCAGCCATTAGAAAATCTCCTGGGCGTGATGCGCGGTAGCAATGGCGCGCAAAACAGCGCGGGCTTTGTTGCGGGTTTCGTCGGCTTCGGACTGCGGGTCTGAATCAAGGACAACGCCAGCGCCGGCCTGCACGGTGGCAATGCCGTCTTCGACGTAGGCTGAGCGGATGACGATGCAGGTATCGAGGTCGCCGTGGGCGGTGAAATAACCCACCGCGCCGCCGTAGCTGCCGCGACGAACGCCTTCGGCCCCGGCAATCAGCTGCATCGCACGCACTTTCGGCGCGCCGCTCAGGGTGCCCATATTCATGCAGGCGCGGTAGGCGTGCAGCACGTCCAGGTCGTGACGCAGCTCGCCGACAACGCGGGAAACCAGATGCATCACGAAGGAGTAGCGGTCGACTTTGGTTAAATCCGCCACGTAGCGGCTGCCCGGAGTACAAATGCGGGCAAGATCGTTCCGCGCCAGGTCAACCAGCATCAGGTGTTCTGAGAGTTCTTTATGGTCGGTACGCATTTCCAGCTCGATGCGGCTGTCCAGGTCTCGATCCAGCGATCCGTCGGCGCGGCGGCCACGAGGGCGGGTGCCGGCAATCGGGTAGATCTCAATCTGGCGATTCGTCGCATCGTATTTGAGCGAGCTTTCCGGGGAAGCGCCGAACAGTGTGAAATCGTTGTCCTGCATAAAGAACATGTACGGGCTTGGGTTGCTCTTCTTCAGCGTCTGATAAGCCGCCAGCGGTGACGGGCAAGGCAGCGAGAAGCGGCGGGACGGCACAACCTGGAAAATTTCACCGATGCGAATGGCTTTTTGCATCTGGCGCACAACCGCCCCGAACTCTTCGTCTGTCTGATTGACATCGCAGCTCATGTGCTCAACTTTCTGCACCGGCAGGGCTGCAGGCTCTTCACTGATTTGCTGGCGCAGCTGTTCGGTGCGTTTCTGCAGACGCTGTTTTTCGCTCACGGAAGGCGTGAAGAGGCTGGCCTGAATGCGGGTTTGTTTTTTCTGGTGATCGATGGTCAATAAGGTTTCGGCCAGGTAGAAGCAGTAGTCCGGGCAGCGGTTGTCCTGTTTAAGCTGCGGCAGGTCCTCAAAACCGGCCACCAGGTCGTTGGCGAACAGACCGCCGAAGAACATCGCATGGCGTTCATCCGCGGGCACGCTCACCAGTTCCTGCATAAGGCGGAATGCGTCAAAGACCGACAGCGAGCACAGGCGCGCGTCTTCATCTAATAACGTGCTGACCGTTGGGAAGCGAAGGGTACGGCCATCCGGGAAGTGCTCGTTTTCGACGCCAGCCGGCAGGGCGGCATCCAGCAGCGGCAGCAGGGAAGCGCCGTTAGCAGACAAGGCCTGTAAGGTGACAGTGTCACCTAAGGCCGTAATGCGCATGGCGCTATCGACCAGCAGCAGGCTTTTTAAGTCGTCTTTGCTGTCGATGTCTGCGGACTCCAGCAGCAGCGTCGCAGGGCGCGCACCGCACAGCTGGTGGAAAAGGGCCGTTGGGTTTTCACGGTAGGCAGCTGCGCTGCTCAGGAGTTCAAGTGCCGGTTTTTGTGTTTGCATTTTAGTTCTCAAATTTTGTTCAAAAAAAAGCCCGCATCGTTGGCGGGCCTGGTATCTGTGCTGTTAAACAGCGTACGCGATCGCACCGCCCGAGTTCAGGGAGTACGCCACCAACCGTGCAGGGAATTCATCGCTTTCATTTCAGATACCTCGTTATGTGAACTTGCGTACTAGTAAACTGGTTCGCGGCTTTATTGTCAATACCGATTTTTTAAAATAGCCGATTATCGTTATCATGGGCCGCTAAATTTCTGTCTATCCATTTCTGGAGCCATTTTGAGCGAGCCCACCCTGGCCACGATCCACGATTTACACAGCCACACTACTGCCTCGGACGGCCTGTTGTCTCCTGAAGCTTTGGTTAATCGCGCGGTAGATATGCGCGTCACGGTACTTGCCATTACCGATCATGACACCGTCGCTGGTCTGCCTGCCGCAAGGGCTGAAATCCAGCGCCTGAATTTACCGCTACAGTTAATTAGCGGCGTTGAAATTTCCACCGTCTGGGAAAATCACGAAATCCATATCGTTGGCCTGGGTATTGATGAACAGCACCCGGCGCTGAAGCTTTTTCTTGAGCAGCAAAGTGAACGCCGCAGCCAGCGCGCCGTAATGATTGCCGAACGTCTGGATAAAGCGCGTATTCCCGGTGCGCTGGAAGGGGCAATGCGTCACGCAGGCAGCGGGGCAATTACCCGCGGGCATTTCGCTCGTTTTCTGGTCGAGCAGGGCAAAGCCAGCAATATGGGCGATGTTTTCAAAAAGTATCTGGCTAAGGGGAAAACCGGATACGTTCCGCCCCAGTGGTGTACAATAGAACAAGCTATTGATGTGATTCATCATTCTGGCGGGCAGGCGGTGCTGGCGCATCCAGGGCGCTACGGCCTGACCGCAAAATGGCTAAAACGACTGCTGGCGCACTTTGCCGAACACGGTGGCGATGCCATGGAAGTTGCGCAGTGCCAGCAGGCTCCCAACGAACGTACCCAGCTTGCCAGCTACGCTAAGCAGTTTAATCTGCTGGCGTCGCAGGGGTCTGATTTTCATCTACCCTGCGCGTGGATTGAACTGGGCCGTAAGCTGTGGCTACCGGCGGGCGTTGAGCCCGTCTGGCAGCACTGGGAGCAGAGCCGCATCGCTAAAGAGAGGGCAGTATGAGTCAGTTTTTTTATATCCACCCGGATAACCCGCAGCCGCGCCTGATTAATCAGGCCGTCGATATTATTCGTAAAGGCGGGGTCATTGTTTACCCTACCGATTCCGGCTATGCGCTGGGCTGCAAGATTGAAGACAAGGGCGCCATGGAGCGCATTTGCCGCATTCGTCAGCTCCCTGACGGCCACAACTTTACCCTGATGTGCCGGGATCTGTCGGAGCTGTCGACATACGCCTTCGTCGACAACGTGGCATTCCGTCTGATTAAAAACAACACGCCGGGGAATTACACCTTTATCCTGAAGGGCACCAAAGAGGTTCCCCGTCGCCTGCTGCAGGAAAAACGTAAAACTATCGGTTTGCGCGTGCCGTCAAACCCGATTGCGCTGGCGCTGCTTGAAGTGCTGAATGAGCCGATGCTGTCGACTTCGCTGATGCTACCTGGTAGCGAGTTTACCGAGTCCGATCCTGAAGAGATCAAAGATCGCCTCGAGAAAGTGGTGGATCTGGTTATCCACGGCGGCTATCTGGGGCAGCAGCCCACCACGGTTATCGATCTGACTGAAGACGCGCCGGTTGTTATGCGCGAGGGCGTCGGGGACGTTAAACCTTTCCTGTAAGGAAATCGCTATGGCCCGATTTAACATTGATGTTCTGGCTTCTCAATGCGGCGTGACGCCCGCCAATATTCGTAGCTGGCAGCGTTATGGGTTGATCAAGCCGCAGGTGGATGAGAACGGGCACCGTTTTTTTGATTTTACCCACTGTTCGCAGGTCGCCGCGATTGTCGGCTGGCTTGAGAAAGGGGTAGCTCTGTCGGATATGCTGGCGCTGCTGAAAGGCGAGAAAATGTCTCCGCCTTTCAGATGGCTCGACGTTCAGGAAGCCCTGCTGGCGCAGTGTGAGGCGATGCAGCCGGCGAAGTTGAGGGCGCTTATCTGGCGCTATGGCCGCGAAGTCCCGCCTGCTATTTTTATTGATGAGGTTATCCGCCCGCTGAGACTATGGCTTAACGCTGATGCACAGCAGGAACAGGCGATGAATAGCGCATTGCTTGATACGGCGCTGATTGAATATGCGACGTTCGTCCTGGCCAGTGGGCGCAAGCGGCCCGGCGGCAGTCTGTTTATTCTGGCACTTTCGCTAAAAGATCCCGTCGAGCTTTGGCTGGAAGGGATCCGTTTTGCCAGCGACGGTTTTTGCGTTGAGGTCCTGGATCGCGGTATTCCCTGCCCGGATCTTAGCCGTATTCATGCGGACCACATTATGATTTGGGCCGATAAGGCGCTGGATGCTAACCAACAGGCACAGTATCACCGCTGGCTGAAGAGCGGAATTCCTGTTTTTCTGGGAGGCAGTGAGGCCGCCAGAGGAAATAAAAATGTGGCTACTCCGCGCAATTGTGCTTCCGGCGAGCAAGCTGCACTGCTGGATACTCAGAGCCAGCGGTGAGCAAATCTGGAAACGGGTTTTCACTCCATTTACGTTAAAATTCGTGTAGTATGTGCGGCCACGATGCTGTCAGCGGTTTTCCTGCATTGCCGGGCAGCCATTCAAATTCGTATTTATACTTCATCAGGCCCATGCCTTTTGATTTCAAAGTATCTGAGACGCCTGTGAAGGCGACACCCGAGGAAGCTCAATGAGCGAAAAGTTACAAAAAGTGCTGGCTCGCGCTGGCCATGGTTCCCGTCGTGAGATTGAAACCATTATCTCTGCAGGCCGCGTAAGCGTTGACGGTAAAATTGCCACGCTTGGCGATCGCGTTGAAATTACCCAGTCGCTTAAAATCCGCATCGATGGTCATTTGATCTCCATCCGTGAATCAGCGGAACAGATCTGCCGCGTGCTGGCCTATTACAAGCCGGAAGGTGAGCTGTGTACCCGCAGCGACCCGGAAGGGCGCCCAACCGTTTTTGACCGTTTACCAAAGCTGCGCGGTGCACGTTGGATTGCCGTTGGGCGTCTGGACGTGAATACCTGTGGTTTACTGCTGTTCACCACCGACGGAGAACTGGCAAATCGCCTGATGCACCCAAGCCGTGAAGTGGAGCGTGAATACTCCGTACGCGTGTTTGGCCAGGTGGATGACGACAAAGTAAGACAACTGTCTCGTGGCGTGCAGCTTGAAGATGGCCCGGCGGCGTTCAAAACCATCAAGTTCACCGGCGGGGAAGGCATTAACCAGTGGTATAACGTGACCCTGACCGAAGGCCGTAACCGTGAGGTTCGTCGCCTGTGGGAAGCTGTCGGTGTTCAGGTGAGCCGCCTTATTCGCGTGCGTTACGGTGACATTAATCTACCGAAAGGTCTTCCGCGCGGGGGCTATACCGAGCTTGACCTGGCGCAGACAAACTACCTGCGTACGCTGGTGGAACTGCCGGAAGAAACCAGCAGTAAAGTGGCGGTAGAAAAAGATCGCCGCCGCATGAAAGCGAACCAGATTCGTCGTGCCGTGAAGCGTCACACCCAAGTGACCGGCGGCAACCGCCGCGCCAGCAGCAGCCGTAATAACGGCAGCGGCAGCTAAATCTTAACCCCTCTTTTGAGGGGTTTTTTTATTAGTAATCAATACCCATCTGCGCCTTCACCCCGGCGTCAAACGCATGCTTAACCGGGCGGAGTTCGCTGATCGTGTCGGCCATCTCCAGAATCTCGCGGTGACACCCGCGGCCGGTAATAATGACAGTTTGATTCACCGGGCGGTTAGTCAGCGCGCTTAAGACGTCTTCCAGCGGAAGATAATCATAGGCCACCATGTAGGTCAGCTCGTCGAGGATCACCATATCCAGCCTGGCGTCTGCCAGCATCCGTTTGCCATGCTCCCACACCGCAAGGCAGGCGGCGGTATCCGTATCCCGGTTTTGCGTTTCCCAGGTAAAGCCTGTCGCCATCACCTGAAACTCAACCCCGTGTGGCTCCAGCAGATTACGTTCGCCGTTCGGCCACTGGCCCTTGATAAATTGAATGACGCCGACTTTTTGGCCGTGGCCTACGGCGCGGGTAGCGGTGCCGAATGCGGCGGTTGTTTTACCTTTCCCGTTGCCGGTGAAGACTATGAGGATCCCGCGCTCCTGCTGGGCTTCTGCAATGCGCGCATCAACCTTTTCTTTCTGGCGCTGTTGGCGCTGCTGATAACGCTCTTCGCTCATTCTGAAATCCCCGGTTTACGGTTAGGCTGGGCATCAAAACTCATGCCGGTCTTACGGCGGCTGTCGTCGCCCATCAGCCAGAGATAAAGCGGCATTAAATCCCGGGGCGTTTTCAGTTTAGCCGGATCTTCCGTGGGGAAGGCGCTGGCGCGCATTGCGGTGCGAGTACCGCCTGGGTTGATGCAGTTTACGCGCAGGTTGTGCTGCTTATACTCCTCCGCCAGCACCTGCATCATGCCTTCCGTCGCGAACTTCGAGGCGGCGTAAGCGCCCCAGCCAGCGCGGCCCTGGCGACCCACGCTTGAGGTGGTGAACACCAGAGAGCCAGATTCGGATTTAAGTAATAAAGGAAGTAAAGCCTGAGTCAGGAAAAAGGTCGCATTGACGTTCACCTGCATGACGGCCTGCCAGGTGTCGGGATCCTGCTTGTCCATCGACACGACATCGCCAAGAATACCGGCATTATGCAGGACTCCATCGAGGCGAGGAACCAGCGCGCTAAGCTTGTTAGCCAGCGCATGGCAATCTGCCGACGTGGCGGTAGCCAGGTCGAGCGTGAACCAGTGCGCGGGGAGCAAACCGTGAGACTGGATCTCACCGGCGACGGCGCGGAGCTTTTGCTCATTGCGCCCCAGCAAAATCACCGAAGCACCAAATCTGGCATAGGTGAGTGCGGCGACGCGGCCGATGCCATCGCTGGCACCGGTCACTAAAATAATGCGATTTTTCAGTAAATTATCTTGCGGCTGATAGTGCACGGTTTTACTCCTCGCGTGATGCAATATGCTCACGTCTTATTTCTCGTTAAGTTACCTGGCTTTATGCCTTAAAGACGGGCGTATTTCAATCAGTCAGCCGGAGACAATGCTAAGGATTAACATTTTGCAAAAATTTCCCCGAGCCAAATCTTTTAAGGATGCCCTCATGCTGCCTTTATAGTTACTTACAGACGAACGTGTGCCTGCTCGGGTACACTGCGGAGATTAACAATGCTTGGTGATAAAGGCGGTAAATGTGGATCTGATTGCTGACTATGGACTTTTTTTGGCTAAAGCGGTGACCATCGTGGTGGCAATTGGTGCCATTGCACTTATCCTGGTGAACGTTGCGCAACGTAAGAAACAGGGCCGGGGTGAACTAAGGCTGACGAATCTGAGCGAGCAGTATCAGGATGTACAGCAGGAGATGCAGGTCGCTATGCTCGACCCGCATCAGCAGAAGCTGTGGCTTAAAGAAGAAAAGAAAAAGCTTAAGCTCGAAGCGAAGCAGGCAAAGGCGCGGGCTAAACGTGGCGAAAAGGCCAGTTCAGGCAAGCCGACGCTTTACGTCCTCGACTTTAAAGGCAGCATGGATGCCCACGAGGTCAGCTCGCTCCGTGAAGAAATTACCGCCGTGCTATCAGTTGTTAAACCCAAGGATGAAGTTTTGCTGCGCCTGGAAAGCCCTGGCGGAGTGGTTCATGGCTACGGGCTAGCGGCATCACAGCTCCAGCGCTTGCGGGACAAAGCCGTGCCTTTAACCATTGCGGTGGATAAAGTGGCGGCCAGCGGCGGCTATATGATGGCGTGTGTGGCCCAGCGCATTGTGGCCGCGCCCTTCTCGATCATCGGCTCGATTGGCGTTGTCGCGCAAATCCCTAACTTCCATCGACTGCTTAAGCGCAATGACATCGACGTGGAGCTGCACACCGCGGGGCAGTACAAGCGCACGCTGACCCTGCTGGGTGAGAACACTGAACAGGGGCGTGAGAAGTTCAGGGAAGATCTCAACGAAACGCATCACCTGTTCAAACAGTTTGTCAGCAGCATGCGTCCGGGCCTTGATATTGAATCAGTGGCTACGGGCGAGCACTGGTACGGTACCCAGGCGAAAGAAAAAGGTCTGGTTGATGACGTGGCGACCAGCGACGATCTGCTGCTGGGGATGATGAAAGATTTTGACGCTATTAATGTACGTTATTTGCAGCGTAAAAAAATGATGGACCGCTTCACCGGTAGCGCGGCGAATAGCTTAGATCGCCTGCTGTTGCGCTGGTGGCAGCGTGGTGAAAAACCACTGCTGTAAAGCAAAAAAGCGAGGCGTTTAAGCCTCGCTTTTCGTTTAGCCCTGCAGCGTATACTTTTCTGACAGGACGTGGGCCAGGTGTTTAAACATATTAAACACCGCCGTACTCTTCGGCGTGGGCAAACCTTGTTCGTCCAGGAAGTATTCTCCACTAAAGACCAGCACGCCGTTTTTTTGCTCCACGCCGGTGGCTTCCATTCCGTGCAGGAAATCCTCATGTTCACGAATGATTTTGTTCGCCTCTGCGAGGAGGGATTCGCGGTCAATAGGCTGAGTTGTCTCTTGCATGATGTTCTCCTTAAAAAACTGGCGCTAGTTTACGTCCGCTTGAGGGAAAAGGGCAAATTTTCCCTGTAAACCCTGTGGCCTTAAAAAAGTTAACCGTGCTGGCGGGATCCGGTATTGCATGCTAATAAAGTTGCGTAACATATTTTATCAGGTAGAGTGTGACGCTTTCGCAAATCTGGCAACAGAATTGCTTGACATTCGACCAAACTTCCGTCGTGCTATGCCACTTGTTTGAGACTTTAGGCCTTCAATACCCGACGAGTGAGCCGTGGGTGTTGCAGGTTATTGAAAAAAAGAGTTGATCTCCTTCTACGCTGCCGCAATATAAAAAAGCGCGTCGCCAGTGGAAGGTGAAAATTTGCGACGTATTCCTGGAAGAATTAAATAGGTAAAGGTGAAAATGGGTAAAGCTCTCGTTATCGTTGAGTCCCCGGCAAAAGCCAAAACGATCAACAAATATCTCGGAAACGACTACGTGGTGAAGTCCAGCGTCGGTCATATCCGTGATTTGCCGACCAGTGGATCAACCACCAAGAAGAGCGCTGACTCTACCGCCGCCAAAGGGGCCAAAAAGGTCAAAAAGGATGAACGCGGAGCGCTCGTCAACCGTATGGGTGTCGATCCCTGGCATGACTGGGATGCTCATTACGAAGTGCTGCCTGGCAAGGAGAAAGTGGTCTCCGAGCTGAAATCACTGGCAGAAAAAGCAGACCACATCTATCTCGCAACCGACCTTGACCGCGAAGGGGAAGCCATTGCCTGGCACCTGCGGGAAGTTATCGGTGGCGACGACACCCGCTACAGCCGCGTGGTGTTTAATGAAATCACTAAGAATGCGATTCGTCAGGCGTTTGAAAAGCCGGGTGAACTGAATATTGACCGTGTGAATGCCCAGCAGGCGCGCCGTTTTATGGACCGCGTTGTGGGCTATATGGTGTCTCCGCTGCTGTGGAAAAAAATTGCGCGTGGCCTGTCTGCCGGGCGCGTTCAGTCCGTGGCCGTTCGCCTGGTGGTTGAGCGTGAACGCGAAATTAAAGCGTTCGTCCCGGAAGAGTATTGGGAAATCGATGCCAACCTGTCGACGCCGAAGGGCGATGCGCTGCCGGTACAGGTGAGTCACCATAAAGACAAACCGTTCCGTCCGGTTAACCGCGAGCAGACCATGGCGGCCGTTAGCCTGCTTGAAAAAGCGCGTTACACCGTTCTGGATCGTGAAGACAAGCCGACCAGCAGCAAACCGGGGGCGCCGTTCATCACTTCCACGCTGCAGCAGGCTGCCAGCACCCGCCTTGGCTTCGGCGTGAAGAAAACCATGATGATGGCGCAGCGTCTTTACGAGGCGGGCCACATTACCTATATGCGTACTGACTCTACTAACCTGAGCCAGGACGCGGTGAGCATGGTACGCGGCTACATCGAAGAAAACTTCGGTAAGAAATACCTGCCGGCGGATGCCAATCAATACGCCAGCAAGGATAACTCTCAGGAAGCGCACGAAGCGATTCGTCCTTCTGACGTGGCCGTGCAGGCGGAAGCGTTAAAAGACATGGAGGCGGATGCCCAGAAGCTTTATCAGCTGATTTGGCGCCAGTTCGTCGCCTGCCAGATGACGCCAGCGAAATACGACTCCACCACGCTGACGGTGGAAGCCGGTGAGTACCGTCTGAAGGCGCGTGGCCGCACGCTGCGCTTTGATGGCTGGACGAAAGTGATGCCTGCGCTGCGCAAGGGGGATGAAGATCGCACCTTACCGGCGGTGAATCCGGGCGAATCTTTGACGCTGGTTGAACTGCTTCCAGCCCAGCACTTTACCAAGCCGCCCGCGCGTTTCAGCGAAGCGTCGCTGGTGAAAGAGCTGGAAAAACGCGGGATTGGCCGCCCGTCCACCTATGCCTCTATCATTTCAACCATTCAGGATCGTGGCTACGTGCGCGTTGAGAACCGCCGTTTCTACGCCGAAAAAATGGGTGAAATTGTTACCGATCGCCTGGAAGAGAACTTCCGCGAGCTGATGAATTACGACTTCACGGCGCAAATGGAAAACAGTCTTGACCAGGTGGCCAATAACCAGGCCGAGTGGAAAGGCGTGCTGGACAACTTCTTCACTGATTTTAGCGGCCAGCTTGAGAAAGCGGAGCAGGATCCGGAAGAAGGCGGTATGCGTCCGAACCAGATGGTTCTGACCAGCATCGACTGCCCAACCTGCGGCCGTAAAATGGGGATCCGTACCGCGAGTACCGGCGTGTTCCTCGGCTGTTCTGGCTATGCGTTACCGCCGAAAGAGCGCTGCAAAACCACCATCAACCTGGTACCGGAGAACGAAGTTCTTAACGTGCTGGAAGGTGACGATGCGGAAACTAACGCCCTTCGTGCCAAGCGTCGCTGCCAGAAGTGCGGCACGGCGATGGACAGCTACCTTATCGATCCGAAGCGCAAGCTGCACGTGTGCGGTAATAACCCGACCTGTGATGGCTACGAAATCGAAGAGGGTGAATTCCGCATCAAGGGGTATGACGGCCCAATCGTTGAGTGTGAGAAATGTGGCTCCGAAATGCACCTGAAAATGGGGCGTTTTGGTAAGTACATGGCTTGTACTAATGACGAGTGTAAAAATACCCGTAAGATCCTGCGTAACGGCGAAGTAGCGCCACCGAAGGAAGATCCGGTGCCGCTGCCAGAGTTGCCGTGTGAGAAGTCTGACGCGTATTTCGTGCTGCGTGATGGCGCCGCTGGCGTCTTCCTGGCCGCGAACACGTTCCCGAAATCTCGTGAAACACGCGCCCCGCTGGTTGAAGAGCTGCATCGCTTCCGCGATCGCCTGCCGGAGAAGCTGCGCTATCTGGCCGACGCTCCTCAGGAAGATCCAGAGGGGAATAAAGCGTTCGTTCGCTTTAGTCGTAAAACGAAGCAGCAGTACGTGGCTTCTGATAAAGACGGTAAAGCGACCGGCTGGTCAGCCTTCTTCGTTGACGGCAAATGGGTCGTTGGTAAGAAATAATTCTGCCTGAACCTGTGAAAACCGGAGCCTGTCTCCGGTTTTTTTATGGTGCCTTATATAACTCGTTTATTATCTTTTTATCCCATCTATACAAAGTAGCTATAACTGATATAGTGAGTAAAGCAATGTCAATTTTCGTTTTTTTTGCGTCTTAACCCCGCCCATTGCGCCGGGGCCTTTGACCCTGGACGGTAAGCTATGAAATTACAGCAGCTGCGTTATATCGTTGAAGTCGTAAACCACAATCTTAATGTCTCTTCTACGGCGGAAGGGCTCTATACCTCTCAGCCGGGGATCAGTAAGCAAGTTCGTATGCTGGAAGACGAACTGGGAATACAAATATTTGCCCGAAGCGGAAAACACCTGACCCAGGTTACGCCAGCGGGACAGGAAATTATCCGTATCGCCCGTGAAGTGCTGTCGAAAGTCGACGCCATCAAATCCGTTGCCGGAGAACACACCTGGCCTGACAAAGGCTCGCTCTATGTGGCGACAACCCACACACAGGCCCGTTATGCGCTGCCTGGCGTGATTAAAGGCTTTATTGAGCGTTATCCTCGGGTTTCACTGCATATGCATCAGGGCTCGCCGACGCAGATTGCAGAGGCGGTTTCCAAAGGCAATGCCGATTTTGCTATCGCCACCGAAGCGCTTCATCTTTACGATGACCTGGTGATGCTGCCTTGCTACCACTGGAACCGCTCCATTGTGGTTACGCCCGATCACCCATTGGCTTCGAAAGAGTCGGTTAGCATCGAAGAGTTGGCGCAGTATCCGCTGGTCACCTACACCTTTGGTTTCACCGGCCGTTCCGAGTTGGACACTGCTTTTAACCGTGCAGGGTTAACGCCGCGAATCGTCTTTACCGCCACCGATGCCGATGTGATTAAAACCTATGTTCGCCTGGGACTCGGAGTAGGGGTCATTGCTAGCATGGCGGTAGATCCGATTTCAGACCCGGATTTAGTCCGTATCGAAGCCCAGGGCGTATTTAGCCACAGCACGACGAAAATAGGTTTCCGTCGCAGCACTTTCCTGCGCAGTTATATGTATGATTTTATTCAGCGTTTTGCGCCACATTTAACCCGTGACGTGGTGGATACCGCCGTGGCATTACGCTCGAACGAAGATATTGAAGCGATGTTTAAAGATATAAAATTACCCGCCAAATAATTCCCCAGGGTATCTTCGGCACATCCGAAGATACCCGAGTCATTATTAAACAAGAATTAAACGCATTTCTTCGTCTATTCCCATTCCCGTAAATAAGCCACATCCTGCTAATGGTTATTGTGTCGCAATTAAGAGACACAGCTAGTAAATAATTCGTGGTTGCGCAAACCTGGCGTTTCGATTATTTATTTCAGGTCAAAAGATTAAATCTTTTCTCCTGCTTATTGCGCAATTTTTCTGGCTTTTGAGCTAGAGTTTCTTTAGGATTAATCCCAACTGGCGATTAGTTATACCGATTGTTTAGAAACGTTACGATAAGTGGTGTCGATTGTATGAGGCTAGCAATGTCATCAGGCAGTGAGGAATCGCAGCAGGATCCATCCCTGAAACGTAAGGCATGGATGGCGGTGTTTTTGGTGTCAGCCTTGTTCTGGCTGGTTGTGGCGCTGGTTGCCTGGCATTTTTGGGGGTAGCTATGTCTACTCGGGATAGGGGTCCTGCACCTAAAGTTGTGGCCCGCAACAGCGGCAAACCACGAAAAGACGTTAAGAAAGAGGGAAGCACGCCACCTGAAGGCTGGACGCTGACGAAACAGCAGCAGGCCTTTATTGATTTGTTTTCTGAAGACGATAGCAAAAAACAATAAAATCGTTATTGAATTGTTTATTTTTTCTGCGGAATTAAACGTGCTTTTTATTTGCCGCAGGGCAACCTGTTATTCACTAATAATTACACACAGCAATACATTCTGGTGATTGCTTAATTAAGCAGTCTTGTTGCATATAGTCACATTGAGTTAACTCTATGAATAATCACAATGCCGTGAAATATTGGTCATGGATCGGTGCTTTCACGCTGTCTGCCTTGTTTTGGGTAGAAGTGCTGCGTGTCTTCGCGAATTAATCTTCGTTGAGTGGCTGAGCGCCGCTGTCTTACTGCTTCGAATAATCCTCCCGATTCGCCTCTCGCCCCGACATTCCGTTGGGGCGTTTGTTTATTCACGGTTTATTCCCTTCGCCTCATTTATCAATTTGGGTTGTTATCAAATCGTTACGGCAGGTTTGTGTTATCTTTAATAGTGACCCTGCGAATAATCAGGGCACTCGCTATCCCTGTCATAAAGGAGGAGCTATGTCGTTAACCCTACGCGAAGCCAGTAAGGACACTCTACGGGCGCTAAATAAAACCTGGCATTACTACAGTTTGCCGCTGGCCGCAAAAGAGCTGGGGGATATCAGCCGGTTACCTAAGTCGCTAAAAGTTTTACTGGAGAACCTGCTGCGCTGGCAGGATGAAGACTCCGTCACCCGCGAAGATATTCATGCCCTGGCCGGCTGGCTGAAACAGGCCCACGCCGACCGCGAAATTGCCTATCGTCCTGCCAGGGTTCTGATGCAGGACTTCACTGGCGTACCGGCGGTGGTCGATCTTGCCGCAATGCGTGAGTCCGTTAAGCGCCTCGGCGGTGATGTGGCGAAAGTTAACCCGCTTTCCCCGGTCGATTTGGTGATTGACCACTCGGTGACCGTCGACCATTTCGGCGACAACGATGCCTTCGAGGAAAACGTTCGTCTTGAAATGGAGCGCAACCACGAGCGCTATGTCTTTCTACGCTGGGGCCAGCAGGCCTTCAGCCGTTTCAGCGTTGTGCCACCCGGTACCGGCATTTGCCACCAGGTGAACCTTGAGTACCTGGGCAAAGCCGTCTGGAGTGAAGAACAGAACGGCGAACTTGTCGCTTACCCTGACACGCTGGTTGGCACCGACTCGCATACCACGATGATTAATGGCCTTGGCGTGCTGGGCTGGGGAGTGGGCGGTATCGAAGCTGAAGCGGCGATGCTGGGCCAGCCGGTATCTATGCTGATCCCCGATGTGGTCGGCTTTAAGCTTGAGGGCAAACTGCGGGAAGGGATCACCGCGACGGACCTTGTGCTGACCGTCACCCAGATGCTGCGTAAACACGGCGTAGTGGGCAAATTTGTTGAGTTTTACGGCGACGGGCTTGATTCGCTGCCGCTCGCCGACCGGGCAACTATCGCCAACATGTCTCCAGAATACGGTGCGACCTGCGGTTTCTTCCCGATCGACGGCGTAACGCTGGAATATATGCGCCTCAGCGGGCGTAGCGAAGAGCAGGTGGCTCTGGTTGAAGCTTACGCTAAGGCGCAGGGCATGTGGCGCAATACGGGGGATGAACCCGTGTTTACCAGCACGCTCTCTTTAAACATGCATGACGTTGAGGCAAGCCTGGCCGGACCAAAACGCCCGCAGGATCGTGTCCCGCTCGGCGGAGTGCCAAAAGCGTTTGCCGCCAGCAACGAGCTTGAAGTCAACGCTTCCCACAAAGATCGTCATCCGGTCAGCTACACGCTGGCGGGCGAAGAGCATCAATTGCCGGATGGCGCCGTGGTGATTGCCGCTATCACCTCCTGTACCAACACGTCAAACCCCAGCGTGCTGATGGCGGCAGGGTTGCTGGCTAAAAAAGCCGTCAGTCTGGGGCTGAAGCCGCAGCCCTGGGTGAAGGCCTCGCTTGCGCCGGGATCTAAGGTGGTCTCGGATTATCTGGCGAAAGCCAAATTAACCCCATACCTTGATGAGCTGGGCTTTAACCTGGTGGGTTACGGCTGTACTACCTGCATAGGCAACTCTGGTCCGCTGCCCGATCCTATCGAGCAGGCGATTAAAAAAGGCGATCTTACCGTGGGCGCGGTGCTTTCCGGCAACCGCAACTTCGAAGGCCGTATTCACCCGCTGGTGAAAACGAACTGGCTGGCCTCACCGCCGCTTGTCGTCGCCTACGCGCTGGCTGGAAACATGAACATCGACCTGACTAAAGAGCCATTAGGGCAGGATAAAAATGGCGCTGACGTCTACCTGAAAGACATCTGGCCGGGCAGCCAGGAAATTGCTGCGGCTGTCGCGCAGGTGACTACCGAGATGTTCCACAAAGAATATGCTGAAGTGTTTGAAGGTACCGAAGAGTGGCGCAGCATTGAGGTGGCGCGATCGGCCACCTACGGCTGGCAGGACGACTCAACCTATATCCGACTGTCGCCGTTCTTTGACGAGATGGGCGCCGAGCCAAAACCAGTGGAAGATATTCACGGGGCTAACGTGCTGGCGATGCTGGGGGATTCGGTCACTACCGACCATATTTCCCCGGCGGGGAGCATTAAACCTGACAGCCCGGCGGGGCGCTACCTGCAGGGGCATGGTGTAGAGCGCAGAGACTTTAACTCCTACGGTTCGCGTCGCGGTAACCATGAAGTCATGATGCGCGGGACCTTTGCCAACATTCGTATTCGCAACGAGATGGTGCCAGGCGTTGAAGGCGGCATGACGCGGTTACTGCCGGGTGAAGAAGTTCTGTCTATTTATGACGCTGCAATGCGTTACAAAGCGCGGGGCATTCCGCTGGCGGTGATAGCCGGGAAAGAGTATGGCTCCGGTTCAAGCCGCGACTGGGCGGCCAAAGGCCCTCGCTTGCTGGGCGTCCGGGTGGTCATTGCCGAATCGTTCGAACGTATTCACCGCTCGAACCTTATCGGCATGGGCATTTTACCGCTGGAGTTCCCTCAGGGCGTCACGCGAAAAACGCTGGGGCTGACGGGGGAGGAAAAGCTGGATATTAGCGGGTTAAACCAACTGAAACCTGGCGCCAGCGTGCCGGTTACGCTGACCTTTGCCGACGGGCGCCAACAGGTCATTGATTGCCGCTGCCGCATTGATACCGGCAATGAGCTGACCTATTTCCGTCACGACGGCATCCTGCATTATGTGATCAGGAATATGCTGAAGTAAGAAACGACAAAGCCCCTGAAAAGGGGCTTTTTTACGAGATGAGCGTCTTTACTCAGACAGCAGATGGCCCATTTTGGCGGCTTTAGTGTCGAGATAATGCGCATTTTTCGGGTTACGGCCGACGATGAGCGGGACGCGCTCAACAATGTTGATCCCGGCTTCAGTCAAAATTTCGACTTTTTTCGGGTTGTTGGTGAGTAAACGCACGGCATCCACGCCCAGCAGCTTGAACATGTCGGCGCACAGCGTAAAGTCACGTTCGTCGGCGGCAAAGCCGAGCTGGTGATTAGCCTCTACCGTGTCGTAGCCTTTATCCTGCAGCGCATAGGCTCGTATTTTATTCAGCAGCCCGATATTACGGCCTTCCTGGCGATGGTAAAGCAGCACGCCACGGCCTTGTTCAGCAATGTGGGTTAGCGCGGCTTCAAGCTGGAAGCCGCAGTCACAGCGCAGGCTGAACAGCGCATCACCGGTCAGACATTCGGAGTGGACGCGCGCGAGCACGGGCTCTTCACCGCTAATATCCCCGAAAACCAGGGCAACATGATCCTGCCCCGTTGCCACTTCTTCAAAACCCACCATCAGGAAATCGCCCCAGGGGGTTGGCAGTTTGGCTTCTGCCACACGTTTAAGCTGCATGTGATTCTCCAGGTACTTATTTTGACACCGTGGTGTCTGCCAGAAGTCTGGCCTGTACGTTAATGTCAGATATTTTGCCATAACGCGCGGTCGTTCGCTTCATTGACAGATTAAAAAGCCATTTTTGCCAATGACGGCATCGCGGTTTAACCTTCCTGGGCATTTTTCGGTTATTCTTTAAAGGCTTTCATTATCATGAGGTTTTCATGCAGGCAATAGCAAAACGCATCACCGCAGGCACAACGCTTCTGTTAATCATGCCGTTAATCGTCTGGTTCAGCGGCTGGGAATGGGCCCCTGGGGGCGATGAAAGCGTGTTAAAAATGCTTTATTGGGTCACTGAGACCGTGACGCAGCCCTGGGGAGTCATTACGCATGTTGTGCTTTGTGCCTGGTTTCTGTGGTGCCTGCGTTATCGCCTTAAGCCTGCGCTGATGTTATTTGCTATCCTCGCTGCCGCTATCCTTATAGGTCAGGGCATTAAGTCCGTTATCAAGAACAAAGTGCAGGAACCCCGGCCATTCGTCGTCTGGCTTGAAAAAACTCACCATATCACTACCGACCAGTTCTACACTTTAAAGCGTACTCAGCGTGCGGAACTGGTGAAAGCGCAGCTGGAAGGGCAGGATGAAATTCCCGGGTGGTTACGTAAACACTGGCAGTTCGAAACCGGCTTCGCTTTTCCTTCTGGTCACACGATGTTTGCTGCCAGTTGGGCGCTGTTGGGCGTAGGATTACTTTGGCCGCGCAGGCGGACGTTTACGCTGGTGGTATTGTTGTTATGGGCAACGGGCGTAATGGGAAGCCGACTGTGGCTGGGCATGCATTGGCCGCGTGACCTGGTAGTCGCCACGATTATCTCTGGTTTGTTAGTTATTCTGGCGACCTGGCTGGCGCAGCGCTGGTGTGGGCCGCTGACTCCGCCTGCAGAAGAAGACCAGGAAATAGCCGAACGGCATGAAAAAAGTTGAGAATAGTGTTTTAACCCCCATTTCTTATGCATTCGGGGAGGTTAATGGATTCCCCGGTTTCGCCTGAAATGGTAGTTTATACCTCCGGGACTCATTTTTGGCATAGCTAAGCCAGCTGTGACCACATAACGGGATGTCATGTGAAATATTTACTCATTTTCTTACTGGTACTTGCCATCTTTGTGGTGTCTATCACTTTAGGGGCGCAAAACGATCAGGTTGTGAACTTTAATTACCTGTTAGCGCAAGGCGAGTACCGGGTGTCTACTTTGCTGGCGACGCTGTTTGCGGCAGGGTTTATTCTTGGATGGCTGATTTGCGGTCTGTTCTGGCTGCGCGTCCGTGTGTCCCTGGCCCGTGCTGAGCGAAAAATTAAACGTCTTGAGCAACAGGTTACCCCTACTACTGATGTTTCGGCGCCCGTTGTGCCGGCCGTGAAGGAATAATCTTTTATGTTGGAACTGCTGTTTCTGCTGTTACCCATTGCAGCCGCTTATGGCTGGTATATGGGGCGCAGAAGTGCGCTGCAAGACAAACAGCAGGAGGCCAGTCGCCTTTCTCGCGACTATGTCGCCGGGGTGAACTTCCTGTTGGCTAACCAGCAGGACAAAGCGGTTGATCTGTTCCTCGACATGCTTAAAGAGGACACCGGCACCGTTGAAGCTCACCTCACGTTAGGGAATCTCTTCCGCCAGCGTGGCGAGGTTGATCGGGCTATCCGTATCCACCAGTCGCTGATGGAAAGCGCGTCGTTGAACTACGACCAGCGTCTGCTTGCCGTACAGCAACTCGGCAAAGACTACATGGCCGCCGGGCTTTATGACCGCGCCGAAGATATGTTCAGCCAGCTTATCGACGAAACCGACTTCCGCATCAGCGCGCTGCAGCAGCTGCTGCAAATTCACCAGGCAACAAGCGACTGGCAGAAAGCCATCGACGTGGCCGAACGGCTGGTTAAGCTCGGCAAAGACAAACAGCGTGTGGAAATCGCGCACTTCTACTGTGAACTTGCGCTGCAAAACATTGGCAATGACGACACGGACAAGGCCATGTCCCTGCTTAAAA
This sequence comes from Enterobacter sp. TMH.L2, assembly GCF_050847315.1. Classification (NCBI taxonomy): domain Bacteria; kingdom Pseudomonadati; phylum Pseudomonadota; class Gammaproteobacteria; order Enterobacterales; family Enterobacteriaceae; genus Enterobacter; species Enterobacter sp. TMH.L2. Next base: position 2,152,965 of record NZ_CP193791.1, read on the forward strand.
AAGGGGCGGCTGCAGATAAAAATTGCGCCCGGGTCTCCATCATGATGGGGCGTATTTTCATGGAAAAAGGCGAATATGCCAAAGCGGTAGACTCGTTAAAACGCGTAATTGAGCAAGATAGCGAACTGGTCAGCGAAACGCTGGAGATGCTGCAGGTGTGCTATCAACAGCTAGGCAAACCTGACGAGTGGGAAACTTTCCTCAAGCGTTGCGTGGAAGAAAACAGCGGGGCAGTGGCAGAGCTTATGCTGGCGAGCATTCTCGAGCAGCGCGAAGGCGCTGAAACGGCTCAGATGTATATCAACCGTCAACTGCAACGGCATCCAACAATGCGGGTATTCCATCGTCTGATGGATTACCACCTGCATGAGGCGGAGGAAGGGCGAGCGAAAGAAAGCTTGATGGTACTGAGGGATATGGTGGGCGAGCAAATTCGCACCAAGCCCCGCTATCGCTGTCAAAAATGCGGCTTTACTGCCTACACCATGTACTGGCATTGCCCATCCTGCCGCGCCTGGTCAACGGTGAAACCAATTCGCGGGCTGGATGGGCAATAGCCCGCGTTTTTTAAAAATCCATACTTTAGTTACAACATACTATTAAATACTTCATCGCCCCCAGCTTCACCATCGTGCAACTTTCGCTTAGCAGGGGGCAATCGCGGCTGTAAATTTACCTGGCTGACGAGTAGAATGCTGCCGTTTAACTTTTTTGCGCCGCGCTGGTGCCCAACAGTCAGAAGGTTTTGCCATGAATTCAACTGCGTCATCCTCCTCCCGTGTTGCCACTGAATCGCCGATAGTCGTTGCTCTTGATTATGATAATCGCGATAGCGCCCTGGCCTTTGTCGACCGTATCGACCCGCGCGACTGCCGTCTGAAAGTTGGGAAGGAGATGTTTACCCTGTTTGGTCCACAGCTGGTGGGCGACCTGCAACAGCGCGGGTTTGATGTCTTCCTCGATCTGAAATTCCACGATATCCCGAACACCACCGCGCGGGCCGTGGCGGCTGCTGCAGAAATGGGCGTGTGGATGGTCAACGTTCATGCTACGGGTGGAGCCCGAATGATGCGTGCCGCAAAAGAAGCACTTGCCCCATTTGGGAAAGATGCGCCGTTGCTGATCGCCGTTACCGTTTTGACCAGCATGGAAGCCAGCGACCTGTCCGATCTGGGCATTACCGCCAGCCCGGCAGACTATGCCGAGCGTCTGGCGACGCTGACCAAAGAGTGTGGCCTGGACGGCGTAGTGTGCTCTGCGCAAGAGGCGGTACGTTTTAAGGCGGCGTTAGGCCGAGAATTCAAGCTTATTACCCCAGGCATTCGCCCGATGGGCAGTGATGCCGGCGATCAGCGCCGCATCATGACACCGCAGCAGGCTCAGCAAGCCGGAGTAGACTTTATGGTCATTGGGCGTCCGATCACCCAATCGGCTGACCCGGCGCAGACTTTGCGCGATATTCGCGCCTCGCTGGTGCAGGGGGCTTGATGAAAGACAATAACAGCCGGCTGGTTTACTCCACGGAAACCGGGCGTATAGACGAACCTAAAGTTGAAGTTCAGCGCCCAAAAGGCGACGGCATTGTACGCATTCAAAAGCAGACCAGCGGCCGCAAAGGGAAGGGCGTATGCCTGATTTCTGGTATTGATGCCGACGATGCGACGCTGGCAGCCATTGCTGCGGAGCTGAAAAAGAAATGTGGCTGCGGTGGCGCGGTCAAAGACGGCGTGATTGAAATCCAGGGCGATAAGCGCGATTTGATAAAATCATTGCTTGAAGCGAAAGGCATGAAAGTGAAACTCGCGGGCGGGTAATTCGGAATAATATTAATTATTGGGCCACGGCAAATACCGTGGCCTTTTATTTTTACTGCTGTTAGTCAGACCTGAAAATTAACACGTAATGAATTCGTCAAAGCGAGTTAGCTTTTGCTGGCGTCCTGCCTTATTTACCCACCTGGTGACCGATAATACCGCCTACTGCCGCACCGCCAAGCGTACCCAGCGTGCTGCCGTCGGTCAGTACTGCGCCACCCAGCGCACCGGCACCTGCGCCGATTGCCGTGTTGCGGTCACGCTTAGACCAGTTAGAACATGCACTCAGGGACATTGCGAGGGTAATAGCCAGCATTGCAGCGGCCACTTTTTTGTTATTTAAGGTCATCATACTTTCTCCAGAATAATTGATTCACGGAAGCCAGTCTCAGGTAAGTATAGTAAGAATTCACCACTTTACCGGGCGGTTCGTGAAACGATGTCGCGATATAAGCTTAAAAAAGGGCAGGTGCGTTTATTACTCCCTGTTATATCGCTAAATTCTATTCTATTTTTTCCGTATGATTAACACAGGTAAAAACTCTTAATTCCAGCGTGGGAATATTCTGAGAGAGAAGAAGCCCGCGCGCGGCACGGGCAGCAGAGACTTAGACGGTGGCGTAGGGGTCAACAATATCCACCTGCAGGTGGACTGCTTTCAGTTGCTCCAGCGTCTCCTGGCTAATTGCGGCGTCGGTGATAACGCGGTTGAAGCGTGAAATCGGGCCCAAAGTATACGGATGCACGTTGCCAAACTTGCTGCTGTCCGTCAGCACAATGGCCTCGCTACCTTTCTCCAGCACAGAATTCACCACGTCGGTACGCAGCATATCGCGCCCGGTAAAACCGGTTTCCGGCAAGAAACCGTCGATGCCGATAAAAGCCTTACTGAAATGCAGCTGCTGGATAAACTGGCGGGTAAGCGGCCCGACCATGCTTTCGCTTTTCTTCTGATAGATTCCGCCGACCAGAATGACTTCACAATCGGTGTCTTTCAGCAAATGGGCGATGTAGCTGCTGACGGTGATCAGCGTGACCTTTTTTTGCTCCGCCAGAGTACGGGCGAGAAGCGCGTTGCTGCTGCCGTTTTCGATAAACACGGTTTCACCATCACTCACCAGCGAGGCGGCATATTGCGCAAGCTGCAGCTTGAGGGTGTAGTTGTTCATCATGCGAGTTTCAACATCATCGCTATCCAGCGGGACGGCAAAACCATGCGTGCGACGAAGGTAATTATTTTTTTCCAGCAGGTTCAAATCCTGGCGGATGGTGACTTCTGAAACGCCGGTTGTTTTCGCCAGAGAGGCGACGCTAACCCGGCCTTGATCGATAACCATCTGCAGGATAATTTGTTGTCTTGAGTTCATGTCAGCCAGTAGTCAGGCGGGGGGATTAACCCCGCCTTCTCGTCAAAGAGTATGTTCCGTGCGGGCTATAATATCATCCTGCGCGTCAGGAGATAAGGCCGTAAAGAAGGCCGAGTATCCTGCAACCCTTACCACCAAATCTCGATATTTATCAGGATTTTGTTTGGCTTCCAGCAGTGTTTCGCGGGAGACAATGTTGTACTGAACGTGCCAGCCCTTGTGTGATTCGAAGAAAGTGCGCAGCATAAACATTAATTTTTCACGATCGCGCGGATTATCTAACGTTGAAGGATTCAGTTTTTGGTTCAATAAAACACCGCCGAGGATTTTATTGGTCGGCAGTTTGCCCACGGAACTGATGACCGCGGTAGGGCCAAGATGATCGGTCCCGGACGCGGGGCTGGCGCCTTCTGCCAAAGGTGTATGTGCTCTCCGGCCATCCGGTGTGGCCATTGTGGCTGCGCCAAACGGCACGTTTGCTGAAATAGAAGAGGTTCCCGCGTAGTATGTTCCGCCAACAGGACCACGGCCAAAGCGCGTGTTGTGATAGCGCTTAAGTTCATCAATGTAGGTTTGATAGGCGCGGGCGAGCAGCATATCGACATCGTCATCGTCGTTGCCGTATTTTGGCGCGCCGTTGATTAGGCGCTGGCGAAGCTGCTCGCCGCTCAGCCCGACAAAATCGTTGGCCAGGGCATCCGCCAGCTGTTGCTGCCCGATGATGCCCTGTTCAAAGACCAGTTTTTTTACGGCTGAAAGGCTATTCCCAAGATTGGCAATCCCGACCTGAAGTCCTGAAACCCAGTCGTATTTGGCGCCACCTTGCTTGATACTTTTGCCTCGTTCAATGCAATCATCCACCAGCGCCGAACAAAGAATATCGTGCGCGTTTTCTTCCAACACGGTATCTACCACGCATTCGATCTCGATCGATTTTTGCGTGTAATAACGAATTTGCTCGTCCCAGGCGTCGAGGACTTCGTCAAACGAAGTGAAATTGCCTTCAGACAGCGCCTTTTGCTGTGGGAGGAAAATGCTTCCGCTGGTGGCATCCTGACCATGTTCAAGGCTTGCCAGCATCACGCGGGCAAAGTTGATGAAGCTCATGCCGGTGCAACGGTAGCCCCATTTTCCGCCGACGGCGGTTTCAATGCAGCCGATAGCCGCATAGTCATAAGCATCTTCCCGGCTGACGCCAAGCTTAATGAATGCCTCGATAACAATTTCATCATTGTTAAACGCCGGCATGCCGAATCCGCAGCGAATCACCTGCACACAGGCATCAAGGAAGTCGCTGCTCATCCCGGCGTGATAGCGAACGCTGAGGTTAGGCTGCGTTGAGCGCAGGCGGCCGCAGGACTCAAGAATGGCGTAGGAGAGCGGGTTAACGGCATCCACCGCGACGCCGTGCAGCAGCGTTTGTCCTCCGATGGTGACGTTTTGGTAAAGCGGGCTGCCGGCGGAGGCTTTTGAATGCGAGCCGGAGCGAATTTTATTCACCTCAAGCAGCTTCAGCCAGCAGCTTTGCAGCAGTTCAATGGCCTGTTCCCGGCTGGTGGTTTGCTGTAATTCTACATCCCGGCGGTACCACGGATAAAGGTACTGATCGAGCCGACCAAAGGAGACGGAGTGCCCGTTGGATTCAATCTGCAGTACAAGCTGAACGAAATAGCTGAGCTGTAAAGCCTGCCAGAAAGTGACCGGCGGATTGCTGGCGATATGTTCGCAGTTTTCAGCGATCGCCAACAGTTCATCCCGGCGTGCCTCTCGTTTTTCGTCGGAGGCCATTTTCTTCGCCAATTCTGCGTAGCGTAATATATGCTCGCTCAGGGCAACAAAAGTCATATCAATGGCTTTCAGGAACTGCTCTTTGTGCAGGTCGTCCCAGTCGGTAAGTTGCAAACGCCCGCGTCGCTCGGCGACTTTATCACGCAACCCGCTAATACCCAGCTCAAGCAGCAGCGGGAAATTCACCGCCAGGTGAGCGTCGCCGGAAGTCATATTGCCTTCGGCTTTTATGATCCCGGTCGCCAGCAGTGCCTTTTGCTCGTCGGTAAACATGCCATAACAGCGATCCTGCACCGTCTGTCCGCGCCACCAGGGGCAAACTTCATGCATGACCGCTTTATCCGCGTCGGAAATTGAAAACCCGGCGCCAGGACGGTCACCAAGCTCGTCGATTTCGCTCTCAATCCAGCCCACGGTATATTCCGGGAAGAACGGCGCCCCACGGACATGGCTGGCCTGATTCCCGACGATCAGCTCGTCATGTTTGATCCAGATAGTTCTCTCCGACAGATGATGGGCCAGCGCCATCGCGCGGCGAACCGGCAGCGGTTTATCCTGATGCTGCTGGTATACGGCAGTGTAGTGGCGGGCACGCTCGGTGCAGACCGGCGGCTTCACGATATGTATCAGCGCTTCTTTGTGCGCCTTTATACGTGGGCTGAGAAAATTCAGGTTCAGTTCGGTCATGATGATTATCCTCTAATCCAGGCTGTCATGCCTTTTTGGCTGGCGTACTGTTCGGCGAAGTGCAGAAGGTCTGGTGCATCAAGCGGCCCGCTGGCGGCCAGGTAGGGCTGCTCCAACAGGGTGTATTTGTTAATCCCTAAGGTGTGATAAGGCAGAAAATGGATAGATTTCGCGCCAATTTCGTCGGCGGCAAAATCGCTGATGGCGCGGATGGAACGTTCATCGGCGTTAAAATCGGGAATCAACGGCACGCGGATGGTCATCTCTACGCCGCGGGCGGTCAGCTTGCGAAAGTTATCCATCACGCGTTCGGCGTTGCCGTTGGTCCACTGCTGAAAGCGCGCTTTGTCTACGTGCTTAAGATCCGCCAGCAGCAAATCCAAAAAAGGTAATGAAGGCGTAATGTATTTCCAGGGCACGTGCAGGCAGGATTCCACGGCAGTATGCAGGTCGGCCTCTTTACTGCGCTGTAGCAGTTCCCGCGCCAGCTCCGGCTGCATAAAAGGCTCCCCGCCGGAAAGCGTAATCCCCCCTCCGCTGCGAGCATAAAAAGGTTTATCGCGCAGCACTGTGGCCATAATAGAATCCGCCGTTTTTACTTCACCGCAGACGGTCAACGCCTGGGTAGGGCAACACTCTCTCAGCGCATTGATAGCGTTGGGGTTGAGTTTGCCACGGGCAATAACCAGTTCGCTGTCTACACGGGAAACCACGTCCGGTACGGCCTGCTGGCAAAGTTCGCAGCCGGCGATGCACAAACGGCGGTCCAGCAAAACGTCGCATTCACGGCTACGGCTTTCGGGATTCTGGCACCAGCGGCAGCCCAGCGAGCATCCTTTCAGGAAGACCACCGTGCGGATCCCTGGGCCATCGTGCGTGGAGTAGCGCTGAATATTGAACAGCATGGCATTTTCTCTCTTTGTTTCTTTCGTAAATTAAATTACTTTCGAATGAAAGTTATATTGATATTGATCAGCTAAGCAATCGACAGTCGGGTTATGATGCGGTCAATGAGAGATGACTCTAATTCTGGAGAGCGTAATGGAACTGTATTTAGATACCGCAGATGTTGCCGCCGTTAAGCGTCTTGCCCGTGTTCTGCCGCTGCAGGGCGTAACCACCAACCCTTCCATCGTTGCCAAAGCGGGAATATCCCTGTGGGAAGTGCTGCCTGCACTGCAGGACGCGCTGGGGGGCGAAGGTCAGCTGTTTGCTCAGGTGATTGCGAACCAGGCTGATGAAATGGTGAAAGAGGCACAGCTGCTAACCACGCGGGTACCGGGGCTGGTTGTTAAGGTTCCCACTACGCCGGAAGGCCTGGCGGCACTTAAACAGCTTAAAGTCCTCGGGATCCCAACGCTGGGTACGGCAGTTTATGGCGCGACGCAGGGGCTACTGGCCGCGCTGGCGGGCGCTGAATACGTTGCGCCTTATGTGAACCGGCTGGATGCTCAGGGCGGGGACGGGATTCAGATGGTACAGGATCTCCAGCAGCTTCTGACGCTGCATGCCCCTGACGCGAAAGTGCTGGCGGCCAGCTTCCGCACGCCGCACCAGGCGATGTCATGCCTTCTGGCCGGCTGCGAAGCGATCACGCTGCCGATTGATGTGGTCGAACAGATGCTGGTCACGCCTGCGGTGACGGCGGCGATAGACGGGTTTGAAAAAGACTGGCAGGGGGCTTTCGGCTCGTTAACGCTCTAATCATTTATGGCCACCGTTCGCGGTGGCCTATATTTCCAAAAGAATTAAATTTCCCAGGGCGATTTTTTTTGCTCGCCGTCCTGCTTGTTTTCATCGTTATTTATGCTCAGCAATTCCGCTTTAAGGATCTCAAGGTTGTTTATCGCGGAGGCATAATCTTTGGCAACCAGAATATCCAGCACGGTATCAATACGTTTGGCAAGCTGCTGCGGATCCAGTGTTGGCATTGTTAATCCTGTCTGTGTTAGGGAATGAATCATTCGCCCATAATGCAAAAAATAGCCGATAAAGAGAAGGGCACTCGGCGAATTCTTAGCCTTATTCTTCAATAAATTATCGCACAACATATAAGCATTAATTATTAATCCTTACGCTGCATTCATCAAACTACAGCCGTGGATTAGTCTGATCCTGCGATGACCGCACATTCATTTAATGAGGATCTGGCTATGACAGTTATCAACCAACCAACCTGCAAACTCTTTACTGACACTGCACGTTTTACTCAACTGTCTGGATATTACGAAGAAGAACGCCGTACAGTCTGGATGATGCTTCGTGCCCGCCCGCGTCCCTGCTTCAATCACGGACTTATCGAGGAAATAATGAACCTGGGATATATCGTCCAGAAGGCCGGATTTAAAGTCGATTTCTGGGTTACCGGCTCGCTGGTCCCCGGAATGTACAATACCGGCGGCGATTTAGGCTTTTTTGTGGAAACTATTCGTAATGGGCGTCGGGAAGCACTCCGCGCTTATGCCCGCGCCTGCGTGGACTGCGTGCACGCTGCGTCTCGCGGTTTTGATACGGGGGCGATCAGCCTGGCGATGGTCGAGGGCAGTGCGCTTGGCGGCGGATTTGAGGCGGCGCTCGCGCACCATTTCCTGCTGGCACAGCGCGATGCCAGGCTGGGATTCCCGGAAATTGCCTTCAACCTGTTTCCCGGGATGGGGGCGTACTCTTTGGTTGCTCGCCGTTCGGGCATGAAACTTGCTGAAGAGTTGATCTATAAGGGCGAGTCCCACACGGCGGAATGGTACCAGCAGTATGGGCTGGTGGATCAGCTGTTTGAGCCGGGGCAGGGATACCTGGCCACGCGCACCTTCATCGATACCCTCCAGCCTAAACTTAACGGCGTGAAGGCCATGCTGCGCGCGCGACAGCGCGTGTTACAGCTGCCGCGCTCAGAGCTGATGGACATCACCGAAGACTGGGTGGATGCCGCATTCTGCCTGGAGGACAAGGACATTGCCTATATGGAACGGCTGGTCATGCTGCAAAACCGGCATACGTCGACGGCTCTGCGTAAAGCGGGCTAGCGCTTTGTTCTGGCCTGATAGCGCTTAAACCAACGCTCGAACACGGCAGCGGGCATTGGTTTTGCAAATAAGAACCCCTGCCGTTCGTTGACGCCGTTCTTGGTAAGAAAGGCGTCTTCTTTTTGGTTTTCCACGCCCTCGGCGATCACCTGTAAATTCAGCGCCTGCGCCACGGCCACGATGGCTCTCACCAGCGACTGAGACACGGAATGTTTATGCACGTCGCGCACAAAAGACTGATCGAGCTTAATGGCGTCGATAGGGAAGCGCGCCAGCTGCGATAAGGACGAGTATCCCGTGCCGAAGTCATCCAGATGCACCTGCGCTCCCAGTTGACTGAATTGCTTGATAACCGACAGCGCCAGCTCTTCGTTCTCGATAAGACAGCTCTCGGTCAGCTCAACGTCAATCGGGCAATATTCAAAATTCAGATCCTTCAGCGCTTGCTTGAGATCGCTAAAAATAGTCTGATCGGCGAGCTGGCGGGCGGACACGTTGACCGCCACGCGGAGATTAATGCCTTTGTCCCGCCACTTCGCCACCTGCTGCACAACGCTAACCATCACCCAGCGCCCTAGCGGCACAATCAGGCCAGACTCCTCGGCATAGGAAATAAAGCCATGAGGAGGAATCAGACCCCGTTCGGGAGACTGCCAGCGCACCAGCGCTTCCAGGCTACGGACTTCGCCGCGCCAGGTCATCTTGGGCTGGTAATGGATCACCAGTTGATCGTTATCCAGCGCTTTACGCAGATTGGTATCCAGCCACAAATACTCAAATACCCGCTGGTTCATCTCGGGAGAGAACACGCAAAACTTCCCGCGGCCGCTCTCTTTGGCGGTGTACATGGCGGTGTCGGCGTTACGAATCAGATTCTCTCGTTCATCCCCGTGCTGCGGGGCGAGAGAGATACCCAGCGAACAGCCGCTATAGACCTCAATCAGGCCGATCCTGAAGGGCTGCTTCAGGCGGGTCAGAATGCGGGAAGACATCGCTTCCAGCGAGCCCTGAGAGGTGTTTGTTGCCAGCACAATAAATTCATCGCCTCCGAGGCGCGCCAGCACCTGGCCTTCTTCGAGGCAGCTTAAAATCGCCAGCGACACGGCCTGCAATAGCTGATCGCCAAACATGTGGCCGTAGGCATCGTTCACTTTTTTAAAGTTATCGAGATCCAGATAAACGATGCCGACCTGCGTGTCGCCCCGTTTGGCGATGGCCTCGGTGATCAGGTCGTAAATGGCGTTGCGGTTAGGCAGTCCGGTGATGGTATCGGTATTGGCCAGCACCCGCAGTCGCTCCTGCGCGCGGCGCTCTTCGGTAATGTCGGTGCCGGAGCAAATCAGGTAGATTTCGTTTTTGCCGCTGCCGCTGTGGACAAACTTGTTGCGGAACAAAAACAGCCGCTGGCCTTTACGGGTTTTGACCCAACGTTCAACTTCATAGGAGCTGCCATTGCGAAAAAATCCGCTGATATTGCGCTTTGAGGCGGCGGCTTCGCTGCGGCTCATAAACAGCTTGAAGACATTCTGACCGATGACCTCATGCTCTTTCATCCCGGTGTATTCTTCACTTAACCGATTGAAGCGCTGGATATTTCCCTGTTTATCAAGAATAACAATGACTGAATTCGCTTCAGAGACAACCTGCTCGGCAAAAGAGAGGCCCTGGACCAGGTCGCGAGCCACCGAATGGGTGTCGTGCCAGGCCGAGGCGGTGCCCGCCCACTCGCGTTTAGACACTTTGCGGCCGACCATATGCACCGGGACTTCTATGCCGAACAGCGACAGCGTCATGGTCAGGCTGGAGGTAATCACCGTCATCTGACGAATTTCGTCGGCCTGTATCATGTCCAGCGCCACCACCTGGCCGGTGTCTGAATCTTCACTGGCCGCCAGCTGAAGGGCGTTGCTGTCCGCCGGTAGACGCCAGTAGGGGCTGGTCGTCCCCAGGTAACGATAAAGCAGGTTCTGCTCCAAATCGTCTTTCATTCGTGCTCCTGAGCCTCAGGGGAAAATATCACCTAAATCTATTATTTATAGTAGCAACAGACGGCCGATGTTAAAGCCCCGGTAAAGAGGAAAAGATCTTGTTTTTGCAGAGGATGTGCAATATATCGGCACATTGAGATGACAGAAATGAAAAAGCCGGGCAGAGCGCCCGGCTTTATAGGGTGAAAATCAGGATCAGGCCGCAGGGCGAGCGATAACGCTGCGCGTTTCCATGCGAACTTCCGCGATGGTCACGTCGATAACGTCGGTCACTTTATAAACGACTTCGCCCTTGATCTGCACGGTGCCGTTTTCCTGGCTGCAAACCAGCTCATCACGTACCGCGTGAATGAACGGTGCAGGGATAAACGCCACGGCCCCGTTGTCCACCAGGCGTACGCGCATCCCGCCGCGGCTAACATCGATAATCTCTGCTGCGAAGCGAGTATCGGTGCCGGCTTTCGGGCTCAGGAAGCGAGCGTACAGCCAGTCGCCCACGTCACGCTCGGCCATCCGGTTCAGACGGCGACGTTCCGCCATCTGGACGGTGGTTTCTTCCGCTGGACGCGTCGCCGCTTCGCCTTTAATAATCGCTTTCAGCAAACGGTGGTTAACCATATCGCCGAATTTACGGATTGGGGAAGTCCAGGTGGCATAGGCTTCGAGACCAAGGCCGAAGTGCGGGCCAGGTTCGGTGCTGATCTCGGCGAACGACTGGTAACGGCGAATGCGGCTGTCCAGGAACCCGGTAGGCTGAGCGTCCAGTTCGCGGCGCAGTTTGCAGAAACCTTCCAGCGTAAGGACTTCCTGCGCGTCCACGGTGATGCCGTGGGTTTGCAGCATGGTTGCCAGCTGTTCAGTATTGGCCGGATCGAAACCGGTATGGACGTTATAAATCCCGAAGCCCAGTTTCTCGCGCAGCACGATGGCCGCACAAACATTAGCCGCAATCATCGACTCTTCAACGATACGGTTTGCGATACGACGCGGCTCGGCCACGATATCCAGCACTTCGCCTTTCTCGCCCAAAACAAAGCGGTAGTCAGGGCGATCTTTAAAGACCAGAGCGTGGGTCTGGCGCCATTCGCTGCGGGTCAGACAAACGCGATGCAGCAGGCGAATTTGCTGTGCAATGGCGTCGCTCTGCGGCTGCCAGCCACCTTTCTCTTCCAGCCAGTCAGAGACTTCGTCATAAACCAGCTTGGCTTTGGACTCGATATTGGCGGCGAAGAAATGAATGTCGCTGGCGATAGCGCCGTCCTGCTCAATGGTCATGCGGCAGGCGAGGACAGGGCGGACAACGTTGGCACGCAGGGAGCAGAGATCGTCTGACAGCTCGCGCGGCAGCATTGGAATGTTGAAGCCAGGCAGATAGTTGGTAAAGGCACGAATTTTGGCGATGCCGTCGAGTTTGCTGCCTTCTGCGATCCACGCCGTTGGGTCAGCGATGGCCACGGTCAGCTGCAGTTTGCCGTCGGCAAGTTCTTCAACGTACAGCGCATCGTCCATATCTTCGGTGCTGGCGCTGTCGATGGTGACAAAATCCAGCGACGTTAAGTCTTCGCGCACCAGGCCGTCGTCAAGCATCTCGGTGGCGACGCCGTCCGGCGCTTCGCGTTCAAGATTGTGACGTGACAGTGTCACCCACCACGGCGCAAGATGATCGTCGCCGAAGGTGATGAATTGCGTTAACTCGGCATAGAAGCCACGATCGCCCTTTAGCGGGTGACGGCGCATTTCAGCTACCGCCCAGTCACCGTTCTGGAAGTCATGGGTCACGTCGCGAGCTGCGCGGCACTGAATGGCATCTCTCAGCAGCGGATGATCCGGCACAATTGACAGGCGGTCGTCTTTTTTCTGAACGCGGCCAACAAAACGCGTCAGGAAAGGTTCGATAAGCGTTTCCGGCTCGGCGGACTCACGATCTTTATCGGTGTGGATGACGGCGCTGATACGGTCGCCGTGCATCACTTTTTTCATCTGCGGCGGCGGAATAAAGTAGCTTTTATTCGCATCGACTTCGAGGAAGCCGAACCCTTTTTCCGTGCCTTTCACCACGCCTTCAGCGCGTGGAGTCTGAGAATGCAGTTGCTGTTTTAGCTGCGCGAGCAGCGGGTTATCCTGAAGCATATCGTTTCGTTTTCGTGGCCAAAAGAGCGGCTGACAGTTTTACGCGAAACCGTACCTTGCGGCAAGCGCTGATTGCCGTGAAGGCTTATGGATTCAGCGCTTGAGCGGTATTTCCCAGGCCAATTTTCAGGCGGTTTATCCACCCGGCCAGCCCGGCACTAACCAGTAATTTCAGCACCTGCTGCTCGCTAAAACCTTGCTCATACAAAGGTTGAATCTGCGCGGCGCTAAATCTGTCCGGGGCGCGGGTTAACAGCTGCACGGCCTGAATAATCGCTTTTTCACGAGGGTGATTGTGACTCCAGGCGTTAAGCGCCCGTTCCCCGTTGCGCATCGCGTCCGGTAATCCAGCATCTCCCTGCCAGGCCGCCGCGGCATCGCTAAAGCAGGCGGCGCTGCCGTTAATCCGTGACGTCAGCATCACCACCAGCAGCGCATCGTCTGGTTGCTGCGCGGTGGTCTGCCAGAACAGGCGGGTAAGCTGGCTGAGGTAAGACAGCGCCCGCTCATCGTGAGCAAGCAGCCAGGCAATATCACGCAGCGTGCGCAGCGGCTGGCTGATGCTCAAGACTTCCAGCTGTTCCGCCCGGGCATAGCGCATTTCAACGGGCGCCAGCCCCGGAAGCCAGTTGACCGGGTACGGCGTAAACAACGCAGATTCCGCGTCCTGTTGCCCGTCCAGCCCCGGCAGCCAGCGAACGGGCAGCCCCTGCAGTGCTTGCCAGACGGCAATAGCGCGCGCCTGGAAGCCCACGAAGCCGATAATCTGGGTAAAGGAGACAATATCGTCCACCGAGAGGCTGCATTCATCCAACTGCGCTAAGGCGCTATCGTCGATAAGCGTCGGCTGGCTGGCAAGCTGGCGGGCAAACTGGGTGATCTGAGTCAGGCGACGGTTGCTTTCGCGGGATGAGTCGGGGCCGGGCTGGGGAGCAAGGCGAGCGGCATAGTGGTTACACAGGCGCTGGACCCCGTAGACCTGCGCAACGGTCAGCGCCGTGCTCAGGCGATCGTAGCTACTCAGGGTGTGTAAACGCGTCACGTTAATCCTTTCCGGCAGCAGCACATCGGCTACCGCTCGGGCGGCATCAAGCCACGGGGCTTCAACAATCAATTGTGCTTCAGAAGGGGCTACATCAAGCAGAAAGCGGTCTTCAACCTGCGCTGCTTCGGGAACTAAAGGCAGTACATCCGCCGGGCACAGACTGGACTGGGTTTCATGATACCAGTGGCTTTTACCAGAAAAGCGGCGTTGTTCCATGGTCGTTCCTTGGTCAAAAAGTTTGCAGACCCGGATACAACGTGGAAGCCGGGCCTGGTTCGCTGTTTTATCCTGGCGCAAGCTCGGGAGGTGACAAAAGAATGATCGGTGATAATAAATATCGGAAAGGTATAACTAAATCGGATTCAGGGGAGGAAAGCAGGGGGAAATAGCGAAGCGGGCCGCAGCCCGCTTCGCTCAGGAACAGAAATTAGTCTTTCAGTTCCAGCTCGTTCATGGCTGCGATGCTGAAGCCGCCGTCAACGTGAACCACTTCCCCGGAGATACCGGCAGACAGGTCAGAACACAGGAAGGCTGCGGAGTTACCCACGTCTTCAATGGTTACGGTGCGACGAATCGGGGTAACGGCTTCACAGTGGGCCAGCATTTTACGGAAGTCTTTGATGCCGGAAGCGGCCAGAGTACGGATTGGGCCAGCGGAGATGGCGTTCACGCGCACGCCTTCTGGACCCATGGCATTAGCCATGTAGCGAACGTTAGCTTCCAGAGACGCTTTGGCCAGGCCCATAACGTTGTAGTTAGGGATTGCACGCTCTGCGCCCAGGTAGGACAGGGTCAGCAGGGCGGAACCTGGGTTCAGCATTTCACGGCAAACTTTCGCCATGGCAACGAAGCTGTATGCGCTGATGTCGTGGGCAATTTTAAAGCCTTCACGGGTAACGGCGTTCACGTAGTCGCCATCCAGCTGATCGCCAGGGGCGAAGCCAATGGAGTGAACGAAACCGTCAAATTTCGGCCAGCTTTTCGCCAGTTCGGTAAACAGCGCTTCGATGCTCTCATCTTCAGCCACATCGCAAGGCAGCACGATGCTTGAACCCAGCTCGGCAGCAAAACCTTCCACACGGCCTTTCAGCTTCTCGTTCTGGTAGGTGAATGCCAGCTCGGCGCCTTCGCGGTGCATCGCCTGTGCAATACCGTAGGCAATGGAGAGTTTACTGGCGACGCCAGTGATCAGAATGCGTTTACCGGTAAGAAAACCCATAGCTTTAATCCTTAATAGTCATTGTTGTTGCGGCCAGCAGGTGAAAAAACAGGCAGGCCGACGTTAAGACCGGGCGATTCTAACATGACTCCCGCGTAAGCGTTAATCCGACCACTTTTCCACGTCATAATTTGAGCCGCAGGGATGTTGGTTGCACGCCCATTTCTCAGTCACTTACTTCAGTAAGCTCATGAAAACTGCTCCCTTGCCGCCTACCCGCAACTCAAATTATCTAGTGGAAGTTGGGGTAGAATGATCGTGGCGAAGTAGTCTAAATTAACGATCCCTACGCCAGGCGTCAGCGGTTAAGGCCTCGCCGAAGTGGCTGTTAATCAGCCGTTTAGTCAATTCATGCAGCGGGGAGGCGAGCACGTCGGCCGTGCTGCCGCGCTCCACCACTTCGCCTTCGTGCATCACCATCACCTGGTCGCTGATGTGCTTCATCATGCCAATGTGCTGGGTCACGTAAATATAAGAAATGCCTTGTTTTTCCTGCAGTTCAAGCATCAGGTTAATCAGCTGCGAGCGCATGGACATATCCAGCGAGGCCAGCGCTTCATCGGCGATAATGACCTTGGGCCGGAGGATCAACGCGCGGGCCAGGCCCAGACGCTGTTTTTGCCCCGGCGCCAGCATATGCGGGTAATAGCTGGCGTGGTCCGGCAGCAGACCAACCATGCGTAAGGTGTCCAGAATGCGTTTTTGCCGCAGCTCTGGCTCCAGCTCGGTATTCAACCGCAGCGGGAAGTCCAGAATCTGCGAGATGCGCTGGCGTGGGTTCAGGGAAGTACTGGGATCCTGGAATATCATGCGGATCCGCTGGCTGCGCCAGGAGTAATCGCCGAAGTGGAGAGGGTGATCGTCAATCACTAACTCGCCGGTGGTCGGCTCAATCATTCCCGCCAGCATTTTTGCCAGCGTAGATTTACCCGAGCCATTTTCCCCGATAATCGCCAGCGTCTGCTTCTCGCGCAGCGTAAAGTTGAGCGGCTTCACTGCTTCTACGTGCTGGCGGTGAAACAAACCTGTACGGTAGCGAAACGTCTTACTTAAATTGCGGACTTCCAGCAGCGTTTCGACCATTACTGACTCTCCATATTCAGCGGGAAATGACAGGCGTAGAGGTGATTTTTCGCCCCTTCAAGTCTTGGCGCTTCAATGCATTTGCGCTGGGCATAAGGACAGCGAGGCCCCAGACGGCAGCCCATCGGCAATTGCTCCAGCAGCGGAATCGCGCCCGGCATGGTGTTTAACCGGCTCTTGTGCGGCATCGGGCTACCAAAGTCAGGGATCGCGCGGATCAGCGCCTGAGTATACGGGTGGTGTGGCGTGGCAACCAGCTCTTCGCTCGTCGCGCTTTCCACGGTTTGCCCGCAGTACATCACGTTAATTTTATCCGCCCACTGGCTCAGCATCTGCAGGTCGTGGCTAATCAGCAGAATGGTGGTGTTGTTGTTCTGATTGAGCCGCGTTAACAGACGGAAGATCTGCGACTGCGTGGTCGGCTCCATGGCGTTGGTGGGCTCATCCGCAATCAGCAGGCGAGGCTGGTTTGCCAGCGCGATGGCGATCATCACCTTCTGGCATTCGCCTTCGGTCAGCTCGTACGGATAGCTGCTCATGGCGTCTCTGTGATCTTTAATCCCCACGCGGTGCAGCAGTTCGATGGCGCGGCGCTTACGCCAGCCAAAACGTTGCCACCAGCGGCCTTTATAAGTCCAGCCGGGAATATTTTGGGTCAACTGACGGCCAATTCTTTCCGACGGATCCAGGCAGGATTGTGGCTCCTGGAAAATCATCGACACGTTGTGGCCCACCAGACGGCGGCGCTCACGCGGCGAGAGCCGCAGCAGGTCGATATCGTCAAAGCGCATACGGTCGGCGGTAACCCGCCAGTTATCTTTGGTGACGCCACAGATAGCTTTCGCGATGAGACTTTTCCCTGAGCCGGATTCGCCGACCAGGCCGCGAATTTCCCCTTCGCCCAGCGTCATGCTCACGCGATCGACGGCTTTTACCCAACCTTCGGAGGTCATAAATTCGATGGTCAGATTGCGGATATCAAGTAGCGGCATTATTGCACCCCCGCGTTAATCGCGCGGCGCAGGCCGTCGCCAAGCAGGTTAACCAGCAGGACGCTTATCATGATGGCCGCCCCCGGCAGCATCACCGTCCAGGGCGCAACGTAAATCAGCTCCAGCGCATCACCGAGCATTGCACCCCATTCCGGGGAAGGGAGCTGCGCGCCAAGATCGAGAAAACCGAGTGCGGCAATGTCCAGAATCGCCATAGACAGCGCTCGTGTGATTTCTGTTACCAGCGTGGCGGTGATATTGGGCATGACGGCAAACCAGAGAATATTTAGTGTGGAAGCGCCATCCAGACGGGCGGCGACCACGTACTCTTTCTCCAGTTCATCGTGCACCGCGCTGTAGACCGAACGTACCATTCGCGGCAGCAGCGCCAGCCAGACGGCAAACATCGCATGGCTGAGATGGGGGCCAGCAAAGGCGACCACAATAATCGCCAGCAGCAGGGAAGGAATCGACAGCAGCGTATCGAGAATGTGGTTCAGCACCGCGGAGCGCAGACCGTGGGTCGACCCCGCTATCACGCCGAGCACGATGCCGCAGATTGTTGCCGCAAGCGTGACGACAAACGCGCCGCCCACCGTCGGAGCTGCGCCGCTCAGCAGGCGGCTTAGCACGTCACGGCCAAGATCGTCGGTACCGAGGAAGAACGAAACTTCCCCATAGCGGGACCATGACGGCGGCAAAAGCTGATAGCCCAGAAACTGTTGGTCAATTTGATACGGGGCAAAAAGACCGCCAAACAGGCACAGAATAGCCAGGCCGCCGCAGCCGTAGAGGCCAATCATCGCGGTGGTATCGCCATAGAATTTACGCCACGTCAGACGCAGCGTGCTTGGCGGTCGCTTTTCGCGGTAGACGCTATCGTAAGGCATACCATTCCTTATGCTTCAGTGGGTTGGCCATAGCGCCCAAAATATCGGAAATCACGTTAACAACAATCACCAGCGAGCCAATCACCATCACCCCGGCGGAAATCGCCATGTAATCCTGCTGGCGAATGGCGTTAATCAGCCAGCGGCCCAGGCCTGGCCAGCTAAAGACCACTTCGGTGATCATCGCCAGCGTCAGCATGGTTGAAAACTGCAGGCCCAGGCGAGGGATCACCGGCGGCAGCGCGTTGTGCAGCACGTGGCGATGCAAAATAGTGAAGCGGGAAAGCCCGCGCGTGGCGGCGGCTTTGACGTAGTTCTGATCGAACACCTCGATGGTGCTGATCCGCATCAGGCGAATCACCTCGGTGGTCGGGGCGACGGCCAGGGCGGCGACCGGCAGCACCATGTGGCGCAGGGCGCTGACGATCATTTCGCTGCGATAAGGCGAGTCCGAGAGCCACGCATCCACCAGCGCAAAGCCGGTGACGGACTTAACCTCATAAAGCAGGTCAAAACGCCCTGAAACCGGGAACCAGCCCAGCGTCAGCGAGAAGAACAGCGTCAGCAGCAGCGCCAGCCAGAACACAGGAATAGAAAAACCGACCAGTGCCAGGGCGCTGATCAGCCTGTCCTGCCACTTATTGCGCATGATGCCCGCCAGCATCCCCACAGGAATACCAATCAGCAGCGCCAGGCCGAAGGCCAGAATGCACAGTTCCATGGTGGCCGGGAAAACGTCGCGTAATTGCTCGTTAATCGACTGGCCGTTAATGCTGGAGACGCCAAAATCCCAGTGCAGCAGACTCTCAAACCAGAACACCCAGGCGTTCCACAGCGAAGCCCCCTGCAGCGGCGCGTGGGGCGTAAAATAGTTGAGGCTAAAGCCGACCACCGCCAGAAACAGCAGAGTGATCAGCAGCAGCAATAATCGCCTTAGCGTGAAAATGATCATTATTTTTTCGCCTCTTCATTTTCCCTGGACACGCCTGCAAACGAGGCGTTGCCGAACGGGCTGAGCACCAGGCCTTTCATGTCGTAGCGGTAGGCCTGCAGCCTTAACGAAGAGGCCAGCGGCAGCACCGGCAGCTCTGCGGAAAGAATATCCTGCGCTTCGTTGTAGGCTTCAATACGGGCGGAAAGCTGCTGGGAAGAGAGCGCTTTTTGCAGCACGCTGTCGAAATGCGGGTTACACCAGCGGGCATAGTTAGTTTGCGAGCCGATGGCCGCGCAGCTCAGCATCGGGCGGAAGAAGCTGTCCGGGTCGTTACTGTCCGTTGCCCAGCCGGCAAGCGTCAGATCGTGGTTCATGTCCATCAGTCTGGCTTCCTGGAAGCGGCCCTCCATCGGCACGATAATCACCTTCACGCCAATCTGTGCCATATCCGCCTGAATCAGCTCGGCGGTTTTGAGTGGGCTTGGGTTCCAGGCCTGGGAGCTGGTCGGCACCCACAGGCGGAGTTCCAGTTTATCCACGCCCAGGGCCTGTAACTGCTCACGGGCTTTCGCCGGGTTGTATTCGGTAATTTTTGCGTCGTTATCGTAGGCCCAGGAGGCGCGAGGCAAAATGGATGCGGCCGTTTCTGCCGTGCCGTAATAAATAGACTGCATCAGGCGCTGATTATTAATGGCAAGGGACAGCGCGTGGCGAACGGCCGGGTTATTCAGCGGCGGTTTGTTGGTGTTAAACGCCAGGTACGCGATATTCATGCCCGGGCGCAGCGTCAGGCGCAGACGCGGATCGTCACGCAGAATAGTCAACTGACTTGCCGCAGGCCAGGCCAGCACGTCGCATTCGCCGGTGAGCAGTTTGGAAAGACGGCCGGTGCCGCCGGAACCGAGATCGACCACCACCTGCGGCATCAGCGGTACGCCGCGCCAGAAGTGCTGGTTGCGCGCCAGGCGAATGTACTGCCCGGCGCGGTATTCGCTGAGCAGGAAAGGTCCGGTGCCGACCGGCTGCCTGTCCATCAATTCCTGGTGGTCAGCTTTGGTCAACTGCGCGGCGTATTCGGCGGACATCACCGACGCGTAATGCGTAGCTAAATGCCAGAGGAAGGAGGCGTCCGGCTTATTGAGGCGGAATTCAACGGTATTGTCATCCAGTTTACGAACGCTTTTCACCGTTTCCGGGAACTGCAGACTGTCGAAATAGGGGTAGCTGCCGCCGTTAACATTATGCCACGGATGGTTGCGGTCGAAGATACGCTCAAAGGTAAACACCACATCATCGGCGTTTAGCGCGCGGGTGGGTTTAAACCAGGTGGTAGTCTGGAACTGGACATTGTGGCGCAGGTGGAAACGGTAAGTCGCGCCGTTATCCAGCACTTCCCAGCTTTCCGCCAGTTCAGGCACCAGGCGATAGGTATAGGGGTCAACGTCCAGCAGGCGGTCATAAAGCTGCGCCGCCAGCGTGTCGACGGTCAGGCCGCCGCTGGTCATTTGCGGGTTAAAGGTGTTGACCTGCCCGTTGACGCAATAAACAAAGCCACTGCGGCGAATATCTGCCGGTTTTTCAGCGGGCGCAGCGGCACGCGCCGCGCCGCTCAGGCAGCATAAACCCAGTAACAGGGAGGAGAGCATTCCGCGCATAAGTTTTTGAGTTATCTCAAGTGATGGGCAAAGTGTATCGCACTCTTGCCTTCTCCCCAAAATTACTGGTGACGATCGGCAATTTTCTGCGCAGGACGATGAAAAAAACGCCGCTCAGTCCGGCGTCAGGCTGCTTAATTGGTGTTTTTTCAGCATCGCTCGTAGCTGATGATAACTCACGCCCAGCAGTTCTGCAGCCCGGCGCTGGTTAAAAGTTGCCTGCTTCAGGCTTTGTTCCAGCAGGTTTTTCTCCTGTTCGTTTTGCCAGCTTCGCAGATCGAGCGGCAGGCCGGGCAGGTGCGCCGGAGCCTCTTGTCTGGCCTGATGGAGCGGGGCAGGTTTATGAGTGAAAGGGTTAAGGATAATGTTGTCCAGCGCCTCATCGCTTGAGCCGTGGCGGTACACCGAGCGCTCAACCACGTTTTTCAGCTCGCGGATATTGCCCGGCCAGCCATAGTTAAGCAGCGTCTCGCAGGCCCTTCCGGTAAAACCGGGGAACAGCGGCAAATTAAGTTCCCGGCACATTTGAATCGCAAAGTGATCGGCCAGCAGCAGGATATCCGATCGCCGCTCGCGCAGGGGCGGGAGCATCACCACGTCAAACGCCAGCCTGTCGAGCAAATCGGCGCGGAATTTCCCTTGTTCGGCCAGCTCCGGCAAATCGGCATTGGTGGCGCAGACCAGGCGAGTATTCACCTGTAGCGGCTGGCTGCCGCCCACGCGCTCAAGTTCGCCGTATTCCACCACCCGCAGCAGCTTCTCCTGCACCAGCATTGGGGCCGTGGCCAGCTCATCAAGAAACAGCGTGCCGCCTTCAGCTCGTTCAAAACGACCCTGATGGCGCTTCTGCGCGCCGGTAAACGCGCCGGCTTCGTGGCCAAACAGCTCGCTGTCGAGCAGGTTTTCGTTCAGTGCCGCACAGTTGAGGGAGATAAAAGGCCCTTGCCAGCGCTGGGAGAGGAAATGCAGGCGGTTGGCGATGAGTTCCTTCCCGGTGCCGCGTTCGCCGATGACCAGCACCGGTTTATTCAGCGGGGCCAGGCGGGAAACTTGTTCCATGACCTCCAGAAAGCTATTAGCTTCTCCAATGAGGCTGTCCTTGTTTTCAGGCATGGTTAAATTCCCTAATAGTTAGTTAATTTAACCACTATAGCGGCTTTTATGGGATCGTCAAATTTACATTAATTCTTATTAATCAATGAAGTAAAAAGTTGGCACGGATGCTGCATTATCCTGTCAGAGCAGAGTGCCTGGCACCTGAGATAATGACTAAGAGGATTGAATTATGGGTATTTTTTCTCGTTTTGCCGACATCGTGAATGCGAACATCAACTCCCTGCTGGAGAAAGCGGAAGATCCGCAGAAGCTGGTGCGCCTGATGATTCAGGAAATGGAAGATACGCTGGTAGAAGTGCGTTCCACTTCAGCCCGCGCGCTGGCCGAAAAGAAACAGCTGAGCCGCCGTGTGGAACAAGCTACCGCGCAGCAGGCCGAATGGCAGGAAAAAGCCGAGCTGGCGCTGCGTAAAGAGAAAGAAGATCTGGCGCGTGCCGCGCTGATTGAAAAACAGAAGCTGACCGACCTGATCGTCACGCTGGAAAATGAAGTTGTGCACGTGGATGAAACTCTGGCGCGCATGAAGAAAGAAATCGGCGAGCTGGAAAACAAGCTGAGCGAAACTCGCGCTCGCCAGCAGGCGCTGACCCTGCGTCATCAGGCTGCCTCTTCTTCACGCGATGTTCGCCGCCAGTTGGATAGCGGTAAACTGGATGAAGCGATGGCCCGGTTCGAATCTTTCGAGCGCCGCATCGACCAGATGGAATCCGAGGCGGAAAGCCACGCCTTTGGCAAACAGAAGTCTCTGGACGCGCAGTTTGCCGAGCTAAAAGCCGATGATGAAATCAGCGCCCAGATAGCTGCGCTGAAAGCAAAAATGAACCAGGATCGTCAATAATAATCCAGGCCGCGATGCGCCCGGCGCATCGCGACTCAAGCCTGACCCGTAAGGAGTACACATGACTGCGCTTTTTCTTGCTATCCCGCTGACCATTTTTGTGCTGTTCGTGGCGCCGATTTGGCTGTGGCTTCACTACAGCAATCGTCCTGATGCAGGGCAGCTTTCACAGAGTGAGCAGCAGCGGCTTGCCCAGTTGACCGATGAGGCGCGACAGATGCGGGAGCGCATTCAGTCTCTGGAACAGATCCTTGATGCCGAACACCCGAACTGGAGAAACAACTAATGGTGAATTCATTTTCCGGTCGTAAGCTGTGGCGTATCCCTGAGAAAGGGATGGTAAAAGGAGTTTGCGCGGGTATTGCGCAATACCTTGATGTGCCGGTCAAACTGGTCCGCGCCATTGCAATTTTATCGATATTCTTTGGCCTGTCGTTCTTTGTGCTGGTGGCCTACATCGTGATGACATTTGTGCTGGACCCGATGCCCTACGGCGCAGATGAAAAAGATACGCAACCGACCAACCGCGATCTGCTGAACGCGGTGGATGCGGAACTGGCCGCCGGTGAGCAACGTTTACGCTCGATGGAGCGTTACATTACGTCTGACACTTTCACGCTGCGCAGCCGTTTTCGCCAGCTGTAAAACAACCCTCTCCTGGGGGAGAGGCCCGGGGTGAGGGCGCCCAGGCTCAATGCTAACCACCCACCGCAATTAACCGCTTTTGGAGAGACAATGACTACATTCCATTCCGTCAGCCAGAAAGCTAAACCAGGCCTGAAACTTGCCGGGAAGCTTGCTTTACTTGCCGCGCTGCGGTTCGGCCCGGCGGGTTTTGCGGCGTGGGCGATCAAATCGGTAGCCCGCCGCCCGCTGAAAATGATACTGGCCGTGGTGCTGGAGCCGTTACTGACCCGCATCCTGCGCAACGTCTCTGACCGTTACGATCGCCGCATGGCAAAATAACCCTCATCGCGGCGGCGAAATCTTCCGCTTAACGTTTTGATTCTTGGTAATCAGCCCCATTTGATATTATCAATAAAGGTATTTTCTGCAGCGGAAGGCAATCAGGACGCTTATGAACCGACTCAAAAACGAATTTAACGCCCTGGTAAACCGGGGCGTTGATCGTCATTTACGCCTCGCGGTAACCGGGCTGAGCCGCAGCGGTAAAACCGCATTTATCACCGCGATGGTCAACCAGTTGCTGGGCATTCACACCGGCGCACGGCTGCCAATGCTTAGCGCCGCTCGTGAAGAGCGTTTGCTCGGCGTTAAGCGCGTGCCGCAGCGCGATCTGGGCATTCAGCGTTTCACCTATGATGAAGGCATGGCGCAGCTTTTCGGCACGCCACCGGCCTGGCCGACGCCGACTCGTGGCGTAAGCGAAATGCGCCTTGCGTTACGCTACCGCTCCAACGATTCGCTGCTGCGCCACTTCAAAGACACGTCCACGCTTTACCTGGAGATTGTTGATTATCCGGGGGAGTGGCTGCTTGACCTGCCCATGCTGGCGCAGGATTACCTGAGCTGGTCGCGCCAGATGACAGGCCTGCTGCAGGGCCAGCGTGCCGAGTGGTCGGCGGAATGGCGTCACCTTTGCGAGGGTTTAGATCCTCTCGCTCCCGCCGATGAAAACCGCCTGGCGGCGGTTGCCGAAGCGTGGACTGACTACCTGCTGCGCTGCAAGAAAGAAGGGCTGCATTTTATTCAGCCGGGGCGCTTTGTCCTGCCCGGAGATATGGCGGGCGCGCCCGCGCTGCAGTTTTTCCCATGGCCGGATGTGGATGCTTTTGGTGAGTCGAAGCTGGCCCAGGCGGATAAGGGCAGCAACATCGGCATGCTGCGCGCGCGTTTTGATTACTACTGTGAAAAGGTGGTGAAAGGGTTCTATAAGAATCACTTCCTGCGCTTCGACAGACAGATTGTGCTGGTGGATTGCCTGCAGCCGCTCAACAGCGGGCCCCAGGCGTTCAACGATATGCGCCTGGCGTTAACCCAGCTGATGCAAAGCTTCCACTACGGGCAGCGCACGCTGTTCCGTCGCCTGTTTTCCCCGGTGATCGATAAGCTGCTGTTTGCCGCCACCAAAGCCGACCATGTCACGGTAGACCAGCACGCTAACATGGTTTCTCTCCTGCAACAGCTGGTGCAGGACGCCTGGCAAAACGCGGCCTTCGAAGGCATCAGCATGGACTGCATGGGGCTGGCCTCCGTGCAGGCAACGCAAAGCGGCATCGTAGACGTGCAGGGGGAGCAAATCCCGGCGCTGCGCGGCAATCGCCTGAACGACGGTGCGCCGCTGACGGTGTATCCGGGGGAGGTGCCTTCGCGCCTGCCCGGCAATGCTTTCTGGCAAAATCAGGGCTTTCAGTTCGAACAGTTCCGGCCGCAGGTGATGGACGTTGACCGTCCGCTGCCGCACATCAGGCTGGACGCGGCGCTGGAATTCTTAATTGGAGATAAATTGCGATGAGCGATCCTATTAAACCGCGCATCGATTTTGCGCAGCCGCTGGAGGCGGAAAAAGAGCAGGACTGGAAAGCGGCACACGCGTTTAGTGAACCGGAAGCGCAAAAGTTTACCCCGGTCACCACCAGCGTTGAAATGCTTGCCGACGAAGAAGGGCAGGCCGAGGCTGTTATTGAAGCTGCTTTAAGACCGAAACGCAGCCTGTGGCGCAAAATGGTGACAGCCGGACTGGCGCTGTTTGGCGTCAGCGTTGTGGCCCAGGGCGTACAGTGGACCCACAACGCTTTTGTGGCTCAGGACTGGATCGCGCTTGGCGGCGGCGTTGCCGGGGGGCTTATCGTCGCGGCTGGCGTCGGCTCGATTGCCAGCGAATGGCGGCGGTTATGGCGTTTGCGCCAGCGTGCCGAAGAGCGTGACGAGGCACGAGAACTGCTCGCCAGTCACAGCACGGGCAGAGGGCGGGCGTTCTGCGAAAAACTGGCCAGCCAGGCCGGGCTGGATAAAGGCCATCCGGCGCTGCAGCGCTGGTATGCCTCGATCCATGAAACCCACAACGACCGGGAAGTCGTGGCGCTTTATGCCCAGCTTGTTCAGCCGGTGCTGGACGCTCAGGCCCGGCGTGAAATTAGCCGTTCTGCTGCCGAATCCACGCTGATGATCGCCGTCAGCCCGCTGGCGCTGGTGGATATGGCTTTTATTGCCTGGCGTAACCTGCGCCTGATCAACCGCATCGCCACGCTGTACGGTATCGAACTGGGCTATTTCAGCCGTATTCGCCTGTTCCGCCTGGTGCTGCTGAATATTGCTTTCGCCGGGGCGAGCGAGCTGGTGCGTGAAGTCGGCATGGACTGGATGTCGCAGGACATTGCCGCCAGACTTTCGGCTCGCGCCGCGCAGGGGATTGGGGCCGGGCTGTTAACTGCCCGCCTGGGCATTAAGGCGATGGAGCTCTGCCGTCCGCTGCCGTGGCTGGAGGGTGACAAGCCCCGGCTGGGGGATTTCCGCAAACAGCTTCTGGTTCAGCTGAAAGAGACGCTGGCCTCCGGGAAAAACAAACCTACCAACTGAATTTGTATCATTGACCTGGAGGGCGGCTTCGGCTGCCCTTTGTTGTTTACAGCACACGTATAAATTTCGTGCTTGTTGACCAGTGGTTTGTCTTTTAGTGTCAACATTTCATGACAGGCATCTTCTTGCCAACGGCTAACTGCGTTATTATCCCTGCAACTCTATGAGGTCCTTCAGCCCGGCTGAAGGTCGTATAGGCCGTTTTCCGTAACATAAGGTCACCTGCATGCGTCTGGAAGTCTTTTGTCAGGACCGCCTTGGTCTCACTCGTGAACTGCTCGATCTTTTAGTGCTGCGCGGTATTGATTTGCGCGGTATCGAAATTGACCCGATCGGGCGTATTTACCTTAATTTCTCCTCCCTTGATTTTGAATCTTTCAGCAGCCTGATGGCGGAAATTCGCCGCATCCCAGACGTTACCGACGTGCGTAAAGTACCGTGGATGCCTTCCGAGCGTGAACATCGCGCCCTGAGTGCGCTACTTGAGGCGCTGCCGGAGCCGGTGCTGTCGCTGGATATGCGCAGCAAAGTTGAACTGGCCAACCCGGCAAGCTGCGCGCTGTTCGGGCAGAGCGAAGATCGTCTGCGTAACCATAATGCGGGCACGTTGATCAGCGGGTTTAACTTTACCCGCTGGCTGGAGAGCGAACCACACGACTCCCACACCGAACATGTTGTGATCCACGGGCAAAACTTCCTGCTGGAGATCACCCCGGTTCATCTCGATGGCGAAGATAATCAGCCGCTGCTGGTGGGCGCGGTGGTGATGCTGCGCTCTACCGTGCGCATGGGGCGCCAGCTGCAAAACCTCTCCAGCAGCGATTTCAGCGCCTTTGACCAGATTGTCGCCGTCAGCCAGAAAATGCGTCATGTGGTTGAGCAGGCGCGCAAACTGTCGCTGTTGAATGCCCCGTTGCTGATTGTGGGCGATACCGGTACGGGCAAAGATCTTCTGGCCAATGCCTGCCACCTGAGCAGCCCGCGAGCGCAAAAACCTTATCTGGCGCTGAACTGCGGCTCTATTCCTGACGACGTGATCGAAAGCGAACTGTTTGGTCACGCGGCCGGGGCTTATGCCAACGCCGTCGAAGGGAAAAAAGGCTTCTTTGAGCAGGCCAACGGTGGCTCTGTGCTGCTGGACGAAATCGGTGAAATGTCGCCGCGTATGCAGACCAAACTGCTGCGCTTCCTGAACGACGGCACGTTCCGTCGCGTCGGCGAAGAGCATGAGGTGCATGTTGATGTCCGCGTGATTTGCGCGACACAAAAAAATCTGGTGGAGCTAGTGCAGAAAGGCGAGTTCCGCGAGGATCTCTATTATCGCCTCAACGTCCTGACCCTGAACCTGCCGCCGCTGCGCGATCGCCCGCAGGACATCATGCCGCTGACGGAGCTGTTTGTGGCGCGCTTTGCCGACGAGCAGGGCGTACCGCGGCCTAAGCTGTCTCACGATTTAAGCAGCGTGCTGACCCGCTACGGCTGGCCGGGCAATGTGCGTCAGCTGAAAAATGCCATTTACCGCGCGCTAACTCAGTTGGAAGGCTACGAGCTGCGCCCTCAGGACATCCTGTTGCCGGACTTCGACTCGGCCAGCCTGGCCGTGGGGGAAGAGGCGATGGAAGGCTCGCTGGACGATATTACCAGCCGTTTTGAGCGTTCCGTGTTAACACAGCTGTACCGCAGTTATCCAAGTACGCGTAAGCTGGCAAAACGGCTGGGTGTTTCCCATACCGCGATCGCCAACAAGCTGCGTGAGTACGGACTGAGCCAGAAGAAGGGCGAAGAGTAAAAACAAAAAACCCCGGAAATCCGGGGTTTTCTTTTCATACAGGTCTGAGGCTTAAGCCTTCAGCACGTCCAGTGCCGCAGCGTAATCCGGCTCGGTGGTGATTTCATTCACCAGCTCGCTGAAGATCACTTCATCGTTTTCATTGATAACCACTACCGCACGTGCGGTCAGGCCTTTCAGCGCGCCTTCGGCAATGCTGACGCCGTAAGTCTGCTGGAACTCAGGGTTACGCAGGGTGGAAAGGGTGACAACGTTGTTCAGGCCTTCAGCGCCGCAGAAACGGGACTGAGCGAACGGCAGGTCGGCAGAAATACACAGCACAACGGTGTTATCCAGCTCGGTAGCCAACTGGTTGAATTTGCGCACGGACGCGGCACACACGCCGGTGTCGATGCTTGGGAAAATATTCAGCACTTTACGTTTGCCGGCAAACTGGCTCAGCGCAACGTCAGAAAGATCTTTCGCGACCAGAGAGAAGGCGGCGGCTTTGCTGCCTTTCTGTGGGATCTGACCTGCAACCTTGACCGGGTTGCCCTGGAAATGAACGGTTTGTGACATGTTTAATCTTCCTTTTACATAAAATTAACGCCGGGAACAGTGTATTCCAGGAAATCCGTGATGAACATAAAAAACTGAAAGTACATGCAAAAGCTCGGGCTCGCTATACTCAGGCGATAACCCCAAGGGAGACTGATGATGAGAACAGTGAAAGTTTACCAGGAAGCCTGGCCGCTCCATACGCCATTTGTAATCTCGCGTGGAACCCGCAGCGAGGCGGTTGTTGTGGTGGTGGAAATCGAACAAGGCGGCATAAAAGGCGTCGGCGAATGCACGCCGTATCCACGCTATGGCGAAAGCGATGCTTCGGTGCTGGCCCAGGTCACCACGGTACTTTCACAGCTTGAGCGCGGCATGACGCGCGCTGAATTACAGCAGGCTCTTCTGCCAGGGGCGGCGCGGAACGCCATTGACAGCGCGCTTTGGGACCTGGAAGCCCGCCAGAAACACACCACGATATCGGCCCTGAACGCCGTCGAATTGCCGGAAATGGTGACCACGGCGCAAACCGTTACGATTGCCGCCCCGGAACAAATGGCTGCCTCAGCGGCTTTGCTTTGGCAGAAGGGCGCCCGACTGCTCAAGGTGAAACTCGACGATCGCCTCATCACCGAACGGATGGTGGCTATCAGGGCGGCGGTGCCGGAAGCCATTTTGATTGTGGATGCCAACGAGTCCTGGCGGAGTGATGGCCTGGCCGCCCGCTGCCAGCTGCTGGCCGATCTCAACGTGGCGATGCTGGAACAGCCGCTGCCGGCGGGGGATGATGATGCGCTGGCGAATTTTATTCACCCATTGCCGATTTGCGCCGACGAAAGCTGCCACACCCGTAGTAGCCTGCCAGCGCTTGCCGGGCGCTACGACATGGTGAACGTTAAGCTCGATAAAACCGGGGGCTTAACTGAGGCATTATTGCTGGCTCAGGCCGCGCGAGAACAGGGTTTTGATGTCATGCTCGGCTGTATGCTCTGCACATCCCGCGCCATTGCCGCCGCTTTACCGCTGGCGGCTAAGGTGCGCTTTGCCGATCTCGATGGCCCCACCTGGCTTGCCGTCGACGTGGAGCCCTCGCTGCATTTTGAAACGGGAAAACTTTATCCCTAATGCTTACCTGTGCCAGTGCAAAAGGTCAGTCATCGCCCGCAGGTAGCGCTCGCTGGCCTCATCGGCTGAAATCGGTGGGAATTCAGCCGTAATGCACGGCAGGCCTAAATCGGCACACCAGCTGCCGAACGACCCCGGCGTTTCGTAGCCAACGCTGGTCACCAGCGGGAGCGCAAAGGCTTCAGCCAGCCAGTGCCCCAGCGCCGAGCTGTGCGGATCTTCAATACAGCCCAGCGGATCGTGAAAAGAGACTACCCAGGCGGGCTGCAGCTGATGAATAAGCTGGCACAACGCGGTGGTTTCTGGTTCGGAGCCCGGCGTTTGCCCGGTATACAGCACCACGTCACGCTTGTCCGCGCTACTGTTCCAACGGTAAACGGTATCGCCAGCCTTCCAGTTGGCCGCCGGGAAGTTGCGGTTCAAATCGACGCCGTGCGCGTTGGCGCGCAGGCCAAGCTGGCAGCCGTCCGGGTTAACCGCCAGCACCACGTGGTGCCGCCTGAACTGCGGCTCAAGCGTTCTTAAGGCGCAGGAAAGCGCCACCATCGCGGCGTTTTCATCCCCGTGAGTACCGGCAATGATAAGCCCGCTGCGTTCTTCCGTTTGAGTGGCGGGGAAATAGAGCAACGGCGCACCTAGTACCGATTTGCCGTAGCGTTCACAGCCCGGCGGCAGGTGGCCGCGCTGGGGGCGAGGGCGGGTCGTGGGCATGATATTCCTCTCACTGAATAAAGCGGCTATTAACGTCATTAATAGCAATGTTTTAGGGAAAACTCACCTTAATCCGCAGATGTGAGCTTTTTCCTGGAATCAAAAGAATAAATTACGCTACAGTAACTTACACCAATCTCCTGAATGCAAAAACACGGAAGGAAAGCGATGAAAAAAAGCCTCAGTTTTAGCTGTTGTGCGTTGGCCGTGGCCGCCATGCTGCAAAGCGCCTGGGCGGCGGATGTTCCTGCGGGAACGAAGCTGGCGAGCAGTCAGGAGTTAGTCAGACATATTAAAGATGAACCTGCGAGCCTGGACCCAATCAAAGCGGTTGGTCTGCCGGAAATTCAGGTTATTCGCGATTTATTTGAAGGCCTGGTTAACCAAAACGAAAAGGGTGAACTGGTGCCGGGTGTTGCCACCAAATGGCAAAGCAACGACAACCGCATCTGGACGTTTACGCTTCGCGACAACGCCCGCTGGTCCGATGGAACGCCTGTCACCGCGCAGGATTTTGTTTACAGTTGGCAGCGCTTGGTTGACCCTAAAAATACCTCTTCGTTTGCCTGGTTTGCCGCGCTGGCGGGTATCACCAACGCCCAGGCGATTATCGACGGGAAAATGCCGGCTGATAAGCTCGGCGTTACCGCCGTAGATGCTAAAACGCTTCGCGTACAGCTTGATAAACCCGTACCGTTCTTCCCAAGCCTGGCGGCAAACTTTGCCTTCTATCCCACGCCTAAAGCGGTTGTTGAAAAATTGGGTAATGAATGGACGAAACCCGGCAATCTCGTGGGCAACGGCGCATTTACGCTGCAGGACCGCGTGGTGAACGAGAAGCTGGTTGTGGTGCCGAATAAAAATTACTGGGACAACGGGAAAACGGTGCTGACCAAAGTGACCTTTATTCCTATTAACCAGGAGTCGGCGGCCACCAAGCGTTACCTGGCCGGCGATATTGACATCACCGAATCTTTCCCGAAAAATCTCTATCAGAAACTGCTGAAGGACATTCCGGGGCAGGTTTACACGCCGCCGCAGCTTGGCACTTATTATTATGCGTTTAACACGCAAAAAGGACCGACGGCGGATGCTCGCGTTCGTCTCGCCCTGAGTATGACCATCGACCGCCGCCTGATGGCTGAAAAAGTGTTGGGCACGGGAGAGAAACCGGCCTGGCGCTTTACGCCTGACGTTACCGCGGGCTTTAAGCCAGACCGCTCTCCGTTCGAAGACATGAGCCAGCAGGAGCTGAACGCCCAGGCGAAAATGCTGCTGCGTGCCGCCGGCTATGGCGATGCCAAACCGCTTAAACTGACGCTGCTGTACAACACTTCTGAAAACCACCAGAAGATAGCGATTGCCGTTGCGTCGATGTGGAAGAAAAATCTGGGCGTTGACGTGAAGCTGCAAAATCAGGAGTGGAAAACCTACATCGATAGCCGCAACACCGGCAATTTCGACGTTATTCGTGCGTCATGGGTCGGGGATTACAATGAACCTTCTACTTTCCTGTCGCTGCTAACGTCCACCCACAGCGGGAATATTTCACGCTTCAATTCCCCGGAATACGACAAGCTGCTGTCCCAGGCCGCGCAGGAAACTACCGACAAAGCGCGGAATGCGGATTACAACGCCGCCGAAAAAATCATTCAGGAAAAAGCGCCTATCGCGCCAATCTACCAGTACACCAACGGTCGCCTGATCAAACCGTGGCTGAAGGGCTACCCGATCAACAACCCGGAAGACGTGGCCTACAGCCGCACGATGTATATTATCAAACACTAAGTATGGCTAAAGTTTAGTCAGAAAAAGTGCTATGATCGTCACCTCAGGCATAGCGATTGCGGAGGTGACGAGATGGCATCAGGTTGGGCCAATGACGGCGCCGTTCAGGAGCAAATCGACAGTACCGTGGACGACGCCGTGGCCAGAGCGCGCAGCGAGCTACCGAAGGGCGAAAGCCTCGAATACTGCGAAGAATGCGGCGAATGCATTCCGGAAGCACGGCGCAAAGCGATTCAGGGCGTGCGGTTGTGTATTCGCTGCCAGCAGGCGGAAGATGCGCGCCGGGCCACATTCTCAGGCTATAACCGCCGTGGCTCGAAAGACAGCCAGTTACGCTAGTAAGAACCGGGCCATCGCCCGGTTTTTTTATGTCTCCGGTTAAGCTTTATTTACTCTTTTCTCTGCAAATTCAGCGCGTTTGATAACCTCAGGTGGTTGCCTTCGTTTCAGAGATGGCTAGACTGACAGAAAGAACTGATTCAGCTTGAGGATTGCGCAGTGGATGTAATTAAAGGCAGCGAGCTGCACGTGCCGGACGCGGTGTTTGCCTGGCAACTGGATGGCAGGGGCGGCGTCAGGCCTCTCGACAACAATGAAATTATCGACAGCGAGCATCCCTGCTGGCTACACCTGAATTACACCAACGCCGACAGCGCCGACTGGCTGGCCAACACGCCGCTGTTGCCGAACTATGTCAGGGAGGCGTTAGCCGGTGAAAGCATGCGTCCCCGCGTTTCTCGCGTGGGTGACGGCACGCTAATCACTCTGCGTTGCATCAACGGCAATACCGATGAACGCCCGGACCAGCTGGTAGCCGTGCGGCTCTACATTGACGAACGGCTGATTGTCTCAACCCGCAGGCGGCAGGTTCTTGCGCTGGATGATGTGGTGAACGACCTGAATGAAGGCACCGGCCCAACCGACTGCGGCAGCTGGCTGGTGGATGCCTGCGATGCGCTGACCGACCACGCCAGCGAATTTATCGAGCAAATGCACGATAAAATCATCGACCTTGAAGACAATTTGCTCGACCAGCAGGTGCCGCCTCGTGGGGCGCTGGCGTTGTTGCGTAAACAGCTGATTGTCATGCGGCGCTATATGTCTCCGCAGCGTGACGTCTATGCGCGCCTCGCCAGCGAGCGGCTAAGCTGGATGAACGACGACCAGCGCCGCCGCATGCAGGATATTGCCGACAGGCTGGGCAGGGGGCTGGATGAAATCGACGCCTGCATCGCCCGCACCGGCGTGATGACCGATGAAATCTCCCAGGTTATGCAGGAATCCTTAAACCGCAGAACCTACACCATGTCTCTGATGGCGATGGTATTTTTACCCAGCACGTTTTTAACCGGGCTGTTTGGCGTGAACCTCGGCGGTATTCCCGGCGGAGGCTGGGCCTTCGGCTTTGCGCTGTTCTGCATCATGTTGGTGGTTATGATTGGTGGTGTTGCCTGGTGGTTACATCGCAGTAAATGGCTGTAAAGTTGCGGGATTTGGAACGAGTTTGTGGGCGAAAACGGCGCTGTTATTGAGCAAAATCAAGAAACCGAAAGCCTTGCCGCGGCAAACTCTCTCTTGCAGGTGAATGCAACGTCAAGCGATGGGCGTTGCGCTCCATATTGTCTTACTTCCTTTTTTAGAATTACTGCATAGCACAATTGATTCATACCATGCCGACTTTCAAAGTCGGCTTTTTTTTGCCTGCAATTTGTGGACTATGCTTTAAAGGGCGATTCACCCACCCAGGAGATGACGATGCTGTATCGCAACAGCCTGATGATGAGCGACCCGGCTTTCCCCACCGAACCCGTGCCGGTACCCGACCCGCTTCCGCGGCCACAGCCCATACCCGATCCGCCGACCGACCCGGATCCAAGGCCGATAATCGACCCACCGACACACCATTGAAGTTTTCCCTCTCCGGGCGGAGAGGGAATGGGGATTATTTAATTTCCAGAATATCCAGGCGCTGCAGCGGGGCGTCAGCGCTGTCTTCTTCCGGCTGCCAGCCGACGGGCTGCATAGGGATCTCTTCGCGATCGAACGCCAGGTCGCCCCCGTTCACCACTTCTGCACCGTGGGTAATGCCTGCAAAATCAAACAGCTCGGTATCGCAGAGATGTGATGGCACCACGTTCTGCATCGCGCTGAACATCGTCTCAATGCGGCCCGGATAGCGTTTATCCCAGTCGCGCAGCATGTCGGCAATCACCTGGCGCTGCAGGTTTGGCTGCGAGCCGCACAGGTTGCACGGAATAATTGGGTATTCGCGGGCGATGGCAAAACGCTCAATGTCTTTCTCGCGGCAGTAGGCCAGCGGGCGGATAACAATATGTTTTCCGTCGTCGCTCATCAGCTTCGGTGGCATGCCCTTCATCTTGCCGCCATAGAACATGTTCAGGAACAGCGTTTGCAGAATATCGTCGCGATGGTGGCCCAGGGCGATTTTGGTACAGCCCAGCTCGGTGGCGGTGCGGTAAAGAATGCCGCGACGCAGGCGCGAACACAGAGAACAGGTGGTTTTGCCTTCCGGGATCTTTTCTTTCACGATGCCGTAGGTGTTCTCTTCCACAATCTTGTATTCAACGCCGATGCTTTCCAGGTAGGCAGGCAGCACGTGCTCAGGGAACCCCGGCTGTTTCTGGTCGAGATTTACCGCCACGAGACTAAAGCTGATTGGCGCGCTTTGCTGCAGGTTACGCAGGATTTCCAGCATGGTGTAGCTGTCTTTGCCGCCGGAAAGGCAAACCATGATGCGGTCGCCGTCTTCAATCATGTTGTAATCGGCAATCGCTTCACCCACGTTGCGGCGCAGGCGCTTCTGTAACTTGTTCAGGTTGTACTGTTCTTTTTTTGTAGCTTCTTGATTCAATTGCATTATTTACTGTCTCTGAAACCAAAAGGGGCATATAAGGGGCAAACTTTTTCAAAGCGCCAGCTTACTGTGAAGCCTATTCACCTGGTTGCCGCTCAGTTCTTCAATCCATGCAGCATAGACTTCATAAACCATCTGCGCGTTTTCATGCCCCATCTGACTTGCAATAAAAGAGGGGTTCGCAACGGCTGGTCACAGCCAGGATGCGTAAGTGTGGCGTGTATGGTACGGATTGCAGCGGCGAATGCCAGCAGGATTTACGGTCACGCCACGTCCATCGACTATGCTTTACCAGGTTACCGAACATTCATAGCAACAAGGAGTGAGGTTTATGACATTCGTAAAGACGAAAGATGGCGTCAATATCTTTTATAAAGACTGGGGGCCGAAAACGGCGCAACCGATTGTTTTTCATCACGGCTGGCCGCTCAGCGCCGATGACTGGGATAACCAGATGCTGTTTTTCTTAGGCGAAGGCTTCCGGGTTATCGCGTTCGACAGACGCGGGCATGGCCGTTCTGACCAGGTCAGCGATGGGCACGATATGGATCATTATGCGGCAGATGCCTCGGCGGTGGTGGAACATCTGGATCTTAAAAATGCCGTGCACGTCGGCCACTCAACCGGCGGTGGGCAAGTGGCTCGCTATGTCGCCCAATACGGGCAGCCTCAGGGGCGCGTTGCGAAAGCCGTTTTAGTCAGTGCCGTGCCGCCGCTGATGGTGAAAACGGCGAGTAATCCGGGCGGAACGCCGCTCGAGGTGTTTGACGGCTTCCGTAAGGCGCTGGCGGCAAATCGTTCGCAGTTTTACCTTGATGTTGCCTCAGGCCCGTTCTACGGCTTTAACCGCCAGGGCGCCGATGTTTCTGAGGGGAGTGTTCGGAACTGGTGGCGGCAGGGCATGGCCGGCAGCGCGAAGGCCCACTATGAAGGGATCAAAGCGTTTTCAGAAACCGACCAGACCGACGATCTGAAAGCCATCACCGTGCCGGTTCTGGTTCTGCAGGGCGATGACGACCAGGTTGTGCCGTACAAAAATGCGGCTATTCTGCAGGATAAACTGCTCAGCAACAGCACGCTGCACATCTACCCCGGCTATCCTCACGGGATGCATACCACGCATGCCGATACCATCAATGCGGATATCCTGAAATTTATCCGCAGCTGATAGCGCTGTTATCGGGGGAGGCCGAAAGCTTCCCCTTCTTATTTCCCCGCTTATGCCTAGGATGTCAAAGATGACAAGGCCGCCATCGCCGACTCGGTATCTTTATGGGCCACGAAAATATGGTCGTGATAATACCCAGCCACCACGTTACAGCTGATACCTTTTTTCGCCAGCACGCGTGAAAATGCGGCGGTAAGGCCAACGGCGGCGAGGGATGAGTGAATCTTCAGGGTGATCCAACTGGCGACGTAGTCATAGCTTACGGCATGTTTATCCGCCAGATCCTGAGGCAGGACCAGCGTGACGCCTTCAGCCTCGCGGACGGTCACAATGGCGGCATCTTTTAATTCCGCAGAAGGTGAGGCTAAAGTGCAAAAAACATATTTACCCGGGTTAAGCTCCGGGGCAGCATTACTCAGTAGTATTGCCAGGTTATTCTCGCCAGCCATTTATCCGTCTCCTTTTCATTGAGTGAGGACGAATTAAATAGCGTTTGAGTGATAAATAAAAATTAAAAAATATGCTGTTGCATTAGGTGCGCTAATGATGAGGCGGCGCGCCTTTGACGCACCGCCCGCGCTTATTTCCCGGTCAGCATCTGCCAGAGAAACTCTTCAATCATGGCCTGGTGTGCCGCCGTCTGGCTATTTTCCGGCGCGCTGCCGTGGCCGGCATCCGTTTCCTCATACAGCCAGACGTTCTCGTGCCCTTGTTGCTGCATCCGCGCCACCATCCGACGCGCGTGGGCCGGGCTAACCCTGTCATCCTGGGTGCCGGTGGTGAACAGCGTGGGGGGATAATCCACATCGGCGGACACTTTGTCGAACGGAGAATAACGCTGCAGCCACTCTCGTTCTTCGGCAATGTCCGGGTCGCCATACTCGGCAATCCAGGAGGCTCCCGCGAGCCAGCGGGGATAATTCAGCATATCCAGCAGCGGGACTTCGCACACCAGCGCGCCAAATAATTCTGGGTAGTCGGTGAGCATATTACCGATCAACAGGCCGCCGTTGCTCCCACCCTGAGCGGCAAGCTTCGCGTCACAGGTCACTTTCCGCGCCGCCAGATCGCTTGCGACAGCGGTAAAATCTTCCCAGGCACGATGACGATGCTGTTTGAGCGCAGCCTGGTGCCATGCAGGGCCATATTCACCGCCGCCGCGAATATTCGCGACGACGTAAACCCCGCCTTTTTGCAGCCACGTCACGCCTTTTGAGTCCAGGTAATGAGGTGTTAAAGAAACCTCAAATCCGCCGTAACCGTACAGCAGCGTCGGGTTATCACCGGACAGCGCCAGCGCTTTGGCGGCCACCTGGAAGTAGGGGACGCGGGTGCCATCCAGCGAAAGGGCAAAGTGCTGGGTCACGCTAAATTCTCCCGCGTCAAAGCAGGCTGGATCCTGTTTCACGAGGCTTAGCGTGTCGTCGTCCAGATCGCCATAGCTGAGGCTGTGGGGCTGCAGGAAACCGTGGCTGACCAGCCGGTAGCGGTTACTTTCATCGTCGATGCCGCCGGCGGAAACGTTGGTGAAATCGGGCAGCTCAAGCGTTTTTATGCAGTGCCGCTGGCCGCCGTCGATTTTCACAACTTCGACCTTCTCAACGGCGTCCTGGCTCAGGTTCAGCAGAAGGTAATCGCGGGTTGAGCTGTAGCCTTGCAGCGTCGTGCGCGAATTTGGCGTGAAGAGCGAAATGAAATTGCGCTCACCTCGCTGAAAATCAGCTAAATCAATAGCCAGCAGAGCGCCTGCAGGCCAGGTTGTCTCAGCGATTGTCCAGTCGGAATTAAGCGTCACCAGCAGCCAGTCTTTGAAAAATCCGCAGGAGGCATCTTCCGGAATGGCGATAAGCGTCAGGGTATTCTGGCCGGTCAAAAGCCAGGTTTGCCCGTGGTAAAAGTCTTTGCTGCAGTGCACCACATCCCGCTCAAAACCGGGGGTATCATCATGCCAGGCGGAAACGGCCATATCCGTTGCTTCACCTGCGTAGATCAGCGGTGCATCCTGCGGTGATGTCCCTCGAGTCCAGCGATAGACGCGGCGTGGATAGCCGGAGGTGGTGAGCGTATCATCCCCTGCATCGAGCGCCAGCAGCAGCGTGTTTTCATCCAGCCAACTGACCGAACTTTTGCTTTCCGGCAGGAAAAAGCCCTCGGGGATAAACGTTTTATTTACCAGATCAAATTCACGAATTTCACAGGCATCGCCGCCGCTGGATAAAAAGATCAGCGCCCGGGAATAGTCCGGGTGGAGGAGATCGGCGCCGTGATAGCTCCAGTTCGCGCCTTCCTCTTCGTTCAGGCGATCGACATCCAGCACCGTTTCCCATTCTGGTGCAGCGGTAAAGTAAGAGCTTTCAGTGGTGCGGCGCCAGATGCCGCGTGGGTGTTCGTCATCCTGCCAGAAGTTATACACCTCGTTGCGGTAGTGGCTCCCCCAGGGAATGTTGGTTTTATCGTCCAGCGACTGCAGGATCGCGCCCCGCATCTGCTGGAAGCGCTCTCCCGTGGCAAACCTGTCCGTGGTGCGCTTATTTTGTTTTTCCACCCAGCTTAGCGCCGCGGCATCTTCCGGGGTTTCGAGCTGGCTAAGCAAATCCTGACTCACTGGCTGTGTCATCACGCGTCCTTTTGTTGGGTAACGGGCCTGCAATCGACCATATCATTATGCTTATGCCCATTACACCTGAAGGCTTTTGTGGTTTCTGCCAGCATGCTCGAATTTTTTCGTTTGCAAAACGAAGGGCTTAGCAAAAGTACGTGTTTTCTTACTTGAAGTGTCTTTTTTACCTGATACTGTATATTTAAACAGTATCTGTATTGGCGGTATCATGAATCTTCTCAAACCTGCGGCCTGTTGCCCGGACGCTTCCTTTCCTCTCTTTGCTGACCTGGTGCAATGCGGCTTTCCGTCACCGGCTCAGGACTATGTTGAGCAACGTATCGATCTTAATAAGCTGCTGGTGCGCAATCCCGGCGCGACCTATTTCGTAAAGGCGGCGGGGGATTCGATGGTAGAAGGGGGAATTGGCGAAGGGGATTTGCTGATTGTGGACTGCTCAAGAACCGCGTCACAGGGCGATATTGTGATTGCGGCGATTGACGGGGCGTTCACCGTGAAGCGCCTGCAGCTTCGCCCCACGGTGATGCTACTGCCGATGAACAGCGCCTGGGCACCGATTCCCGTCCCCGATGAGGCCGAACTCGATATTTTTGGCATCGTCACTTTTATCATTAAAGCGGCGGGCTAAGCATGTTTGCGCTGGTGGACGTCAACAGCTTCTACGCCTCCTGCGAAACGGCTTTCCGCCCGGATTTAGCCGGAAAGCCGGTGGTGGTTTTATCCAATAATGACGGCTGCGTCATCGCCCGCTCTGCGGAAGCCCGGCCCTTTGTCAAAATGGGGGCGCCTTTTTTTAAACAGAAAGAGGCGCTCAGGCGGCATGGAGTGCTGACGTTTAGCAGCAACTACGAGCTGTATGCCGACATGAGCGAGCGGGTGATGGGCGTGCTTGAAGAGCTGCTGCCCAGGGTCGAGATTTACTCCATCGACGAGGCATTTTGTGACTTAACGGGCGTGAGCAATTGCTACAACCTGAAGGCCTTTGGTCAGACGATCCGCTCGACCATTCGCCAGCGCACCCGCCTGACGGTGGGCGTGGGCATCGCGCCGACAAAAACGCTGGCTAAACTGGCAAACCTGGCGGCAAAAACGTGGCAAGAACGAACCGGTGGCGTGGTTGATTTATCCCGCCCGAAGCACCAGCGCTGGCTTATGGCACAGCTGCCCGTGGGCGAAGTCTGGGGCGTGGGGCGGCGGCTGTCGAAAAAACTCGACGACATGGGCATCAGAACGGTTTTACAGCTTGCCGACGCGGATATTCGTTTTATTCGACGGCATTTCAGCGTGGTGCTGGAAAGAACCGTGCGCGAATTGCGCGGGGAATCATGCCTTGAAATGGATGAGTTCTCCGCCGCCAAACAGGAGATCATCTGCAGCCGCTCGTTCGGAGAACGCATTACCGAGTATGAGGCTATGCGCCAGGCGATCGGCAGCTACGCCAGCCGGGCGGCGGAAAAGCTGCGGGCTGAGCACCAATATTGCCGGGTGATCTCTGCCTTTGTGAAAAGCAGTCCGTTTGCCGTGAACGAACCCTATTACGGCAACTGCTCGTCCGTCTCGCTGCTCATCCCCACACAGGACAGCCGGGATATTATCCAGGCCGCGTTGCAGAGCCTGGACGCTATCTGGCAGGCGGGGCATCGCTACCAGAAAGCCGGCGTGATGCTGGGGGATTTTTTTAGTCAGGGCGTGGCGCAATTCGATTTATTCGACAACCATGTTCCACGCCCTAACGGCGAAAAACTGATGACCGTGCTGGACTTCCTGAATAAAAAGCAGGGCAAAGGCACGCTCTATTTTGCCGGGCAGGGCATACAGCAGCCGTGGGCGATGAAGCGCGACATGCTGTCGCCGCGCTATACCACTCGCTATGCCGATCTACCGCAGGCGTGGGTGTGCTGAATGTGCTGCCGTTACACATTTACATTTTCGGGAAGCGGAACAGCGATCGGTTCCCCGCACACCGTGACGCGTGGGCCGCCAAGTTCGTTCCAGCGGAATAAATTCAGGTGCCAGCCATCGGGAATACTTCGGGAACGGTCGATAATGCCATCGGCATTGGAGAAGCGAGCCCGGTCAGCATTTTGCCACGAAGGCGGGTCGACATTTTGCTGCAGAGCGCTGAGCCAGCAGTGATTAGACAGATCGCGGTTGATGCTTAAAGCCAGGCATGAATATTCATCTCGCTGGTCCAGCACCCGCGCGTCTTCGACATACAGTGGGACGAGAAGCCGCGGCTTGCCGTCTTTTTGCATATGGGCGGCAACCGCCAGCCTTGCCCACTCAGGTACCGGGCTCATATAAAGAATTGTTTGCCCTGGCCGATGGTAACGCCCTGGGGAATCGGGCCGGGTGCGCGACAGCACGCTACTGAGGAACTCCGCCGGAACGGCGCGAAAAAAGAAACCGCTGACGTTTTTGAAATGAAGGTGGTTATCGGACACAATGGCACCTGGTTTGCTCAGAAAATTAGCAACCCTAGTTTAACCAGAACGTTGTGACAGAATTGCCATCGCAAAGACCGAAGCGTCTGTGATGATCGTGCTATGGCCAGAATAGTTTCGCCGCTGAACTTTTTTTCAACCAGCCTGTCAATATCACAGCAAGCATCATGGGAGAGCGTTTCGAAGTGAAAGGATTGTTGACAGCATTAATACTCATTGCCAGTTTTCTGATTGGCTGTGCGATGTATTACAAAGTGGGCTGCTGGTTTGAAGATGACATCATCAATTTTTACGCCGGAGACGAAGGGTAAGGGGTGGGTAACTGCGCGAGGCATCATTACCCGGAATGTTTAACCTTTAAAGACGGAAAACTTTTTGGTCAGCGGTTTGAGTTTTTCCGTTTCGCCGTACAGCGCGATGCCAACAAAATCGAGCTCAGCGAAAGGCGTGTCGCGCGTATCTTTGATCTGCTGCTCAGAAGAGTGCGACAGCATGGTGGTGGTAAAGAAGTTATACAGCACGCCTTCTTCCCTGCATTTCTCCAGCGTCGTCCCCAACTGGCTGCTGTTTTTAGACTGAAGTACAACCACCGGATAATGGTTCATCCAGGCGCTTAAGCCGCTATCCTGGTTGGGATAGTCATGAAATACAGGTTCCTCGACTTTAAGCATAATACCGCCGCAGAGGTGGCCCACGGCATTCATTTGCACGCTGACGTCGGCAGTGCGGTTCACGATGACATACAGCTTATAGTCATTATCTTCGAACATTCTGGCTCCTTGTCTGTTTAAGCTTCTGCGTTGGCTGCTGATTTAGCTTAGGGCGAAAAGCTCAAGCATAGTAATCGTTTTTTTATCCGTCTTCCTGCTTGCGATCAATCTTCCCGCCACATGAAAGTCATTCAAATATCAATCGTTATATATTATTTTATATAGCGATTAATAAGGAGAACAAATGGAACTTTACGTCTTTTATGTGGGCGGCAATGCCGGAAAATCCAATATCGAAGTGCATGACGTCCAGTTTGTGGCTGCAGAGAAGCCAGAGGACGCGTGGCCCGCGCTGCGGGCGGCCTGGTTTGGTGACAAAGATAAAATCCATATCGACGGGTACGGCAAGCTGCGTTGGGCCGACGGCTACCGCATTAGTCTTTCCGATA
Organism: Enterobacter sp. TMH.L2; assembly: GCF_050847315.1. Lineage (NCBI taxonomy): Bacteria > Pseudomonadati > Pseudomonadota > Gammaproteobacteria > Enterobacterales > Enterobacteriaceae > Enterobacter > Enterobacter sp. TMH.L2. The sequence goes on from NZ_CP193791.1 coordinate 2,195,290, forward strand.
AACCCGTAGAGCAAACGCCAAAGCTCTTTTTTGTGAACGTCGGCGGCTACAGCCCGAAAACGCTGGCAGAGCTGCATGACTTTGATTTCTTCGTGGCTGAAAATCCGGCCCAGGCAAAGGAGAAGGCGATTGCGAACCTGCTGGTCGAAAGCTACCAGCAGCACAAAGACAACCTGAAAGATGTCGATGACTGCCTGCTGTTAGAAAGCGTGGGGGATTATTTTATCCATCTGGAAAAAGCGGAGCAGGGCGAACGCTTCAGGCCAGAATGGCAGGGCTATTTGCCGATTAGCGAATAGCGCTATTATTCCCAATGGAAAACGGTGCTTTAGCGAAAGGCACCGTTTTTACTGTATCACTCGCTAACGCAGAAAAATTGATAAACTCACGCCTGAACTACGCGAATCTGCTAGCATACGCGCCTGCCCGTTATTATTAAGAGATGACCATTGTGACCGCTTTTTCCGTACTGAACGCTTTACCTGAAGCACAACTCGCCAACCTTAGCGAACTGGGGTATCACGAAATGACGCCCGTTCAGGAAGCGGCCTTGCCCGCCATTCTGGCCGGAAAAGACGTCCGTGTTCAGGCCAAAACCGGCAGCGGCAAAACCGCAGCTTTTGGCCTTGGCCTGCTGCAGCACATTGATGCCAGCCAGTTTTTAACCCAGTCGCTGGTACTGTGCCCAACCCGCGAACTGGCCGACCAGGTCGCTAAAGAGCTGCGTCGCCTGGCGCGCTACATGCCAAATATTAAAATTTTAACCCTGTGTGGTGGCCAGCCGTTTGGCGTACAGCGCGACTCGTTACAGCATGCACCGCACATTATCGTGGCCACGCCGGGCCGCCTGTTAGATCACCTGAAAAAAGAAACGGTGAAGCTGGAGGCTCTGCAAACGCTGGTGCTGGACGAAGCCGACCGTATGCTGGACATGGGCTTCGCCGACGCCATCGATGAAGTTATTGCCCATGCGCCGGCCAAACGCCAGACGCTGCTTTTCTCCGCCACCTGGCCTACCGCCATTGCCGCTATCAGCGGGCGAATTCAGCGCGACCCGCAGACTATCGAAATTGATACCGTTGATGAGCTGCCGTCCGTTGAACAGCAGTTCTATGAAATCTCCCGCGGGGGCAAAATCGGCCTGCTGCTGGCGCTGCTCAGCAAGCATCAGCCGGCGTCCTGCGTGGTGTTCTGCAACACCAAAAAAGATTGCCAGGCCGTGTGCGATGCGCTGAACGAGCGACATCAAAGTGCGTTAGCGCTGCACGGCGACATGGAACAGCGCGACCGCGACCAGACGCTGGTGCGTTTTGCCAACGGCAGCAGCCGCGTGCTGGTGGCAACAGACGTTGCGGCGCGTGGGCTGGATATCAAAGCGCTGGAAATGGTGATTAACTACGAACTGTCGTGGGACCCGGAAGTGCACGTTCACCGCATTGGCCGTACCGCGCGAGCCGGGCAAAGCGGGCTGGCTATCAGCTTCTGCGCCCCGGAAGAAGCGCAGCGCGCGAGCGTGCTGGCTGAAATGCTGAATCTTTCGCTGAAATGGCAGCAGGTGCCGACCGGCGTTTCCGTGAAGCCGCTGGAAGCGGAAATGGCGACGCTGTGCATTGACGGCGGCAAGAAAGCCAAAATGCGTCCGGGCGATATTTTGGGGGCGTTAACCGGCGATATGGGGCTGGAAGGTGCGGACATCGGCAAAATCGACGTCCACCCAATCCATGTTTACGTTGCGGTGCGCCAGTCCGTGGCGCGTCACGCGTGGAAACAGCTGCAGCAGGGCAAAATCAAAGGTAAATCAGTGAAGGTTCGCCTGCTGAAGTAAACGCGTTTTCTCCTCAGCCTGACCTTCTCCCCCCAGGGGCGAAGGTATCTGAAATGGGGTGGGCGTTTTTTCCCCTCACCCTAACCCTCTCCCCATGGGGGAGAGGGGATAAAAGAACGCCAATTTATGTTTTCCCCCTCTCCCTTCCAGGGTGTACGGTCCGGGGACATCGTGAACACTTGTTCGGGGACATGGTAGACACTTACAACTAAGGCATAAGAACCCGTTTATGGAGCCGCTTATGCCGTGGGATGCGAGAGATACCATGTCATTACGTTCTGAGTTTGTTCTGCTCGCCTCGCAGGACGGGGCGAACATTCGTCTTCTGTGCCGTCGCTATGGCATTTCTCCTGCCACTGGCTACAAGTGGCTTCATCGCTGGTTACAGGACGGCACTGCCGGTCTTGCTGACCGTTCACGTGCACCACACTTTTCCCCCGCAAGAACCGACGACAGCATTACCGACCTGCTGCGGATGGCACATGCCACACATCCACGCTGGGGTGCCCGCAAGATTAAGGGCTGGCTGAAGACCACGGGCATCAGTTGCCCGCCTTCAGTACCGTTCATAAGCTGATGGCCCGTCACGGTCTGCTGCCCGGTGTTCCTCCCGGCATCCCGGCTACCGGCCGCTATGAACACAGTGCGCCTAACCAGCTCTGGCAGATGGATTTTAAGGGCCACTTTTCCTTTGCCGGTGGCCGCAGCCATCCGCTGACGCTGCTGGACGACCATTCCCGCTTTTCACTCTGTCTGGCTCACTGTACCGATGAACGCCGTGTCACCGTGCAGACCCAACTGATTAATGTCTTTGAACGTTATGGCCTGCCGGAGAGGATGACGATGGATAACGGTGCGCCGTGGGGAGATACCACCGGGACCTGGACAGCACTGGAACTGTGGCTGATGCGCCAGAGTATCCGGGTGAGCCATTCCCGGCCTTACCACCCACAGACGCAGGGCAAGCTGGAGCGTTTTCACCGCAGTCTGAAGGCGGAAGTGCTGCAGGGCCAGTGGTTTACGGACAGCCAGCAGTTGCAACGGGCCTTCGACCACTGGCGGACGGTGTATAACCTGGAGCGGCCCCACGAGGCCCTCGCGATGAAGGCACCGGCTTCGCGATATCAGCCATCGTCCCGGCAGTACAGTGCAGACGTTAAGCCACCGGAATACGATGAGGGAGTGGAGGTACGGAAGGTAGATATCAGCGGAAAGCTGAGCTTCAGGGGCAGCAGTCTGAAGGCAGGTAAAGCGTTCAGAGGAGAATATGTGGGACTGAAAGAGACGATGAAAGACGGATGTTATGAAGTGTGGTGGTACAGCACGAAAGTGGGGGTGATCGACCTGAAGAATAAGTCGATCACCATGGGTAAAGGATGTTAAAAAGTGTTCACCATGTCTGCGAACACCTGTCTACCATGTCCCCGGACTGTACACAGGGAGAGGGCCGGGGTGAGGGGCATTCCCCCGATTACTCGCTAACCTTCTCCGCTTTACCCGCCAGCTGCGCCAGGAAGTCGTATCGCTTCTGCAAATCGGCGGCGGCATCTTTCCACAGCTGCTCGGCGACTTCCGGCTGCTGGGCGTTGAGGCGGCGGAAACGCTGCTCCTTCATTAACGTATCGGCCAGCGCATCGGACGGCGGACGGGAATCCAGCGCCAGCGGCACCTTGCCTTCATCAGCCCTACGCGGGTCGAAGCGATAAAGCGGCCAGAAGCCGGTGGCGGTCAGCTGGCGCATCTGATCGTGGCTCAGCGCCAGATCGTAGCCGTGCTCTTCGCAAGGGCTGTAGGCGATGATCAGCGATGGACCAGGATAAGCCTCCGCCTCCTGAATGGCCTTCATCGTCTGGTTCAGCTGTGCCCCCAGCGAAATCTGCGCGACGTACACATGGCCGTACATCATCATGCTGACGCCCAGATCTTTACGTGCTTTACGCTTGCCGTGCTCGCCAAACTTGGTGACGGCGCCCAGCGGCGTGGCTTTAGACGCCTGGCCGCCGGTGTTGGAGTAACACTGCGTATCCAGCACCAGAATGTTGACGTTTTCGGTCAGGCTCAGCACGTGGTCGAGGCCACCGAAACCGATGTCATAGGCCCAGCCGTCACCGCCAATCAGCCAGATAGATTTCTCCACCAGCGCGTCGGCATCGGTGACCAGCTGACGGGCATCAGCATCGTCAATGTTCGCCAGATGTTTACGCAGCTCGGCGACCTGTTCACGGCGGACTTCCGGTGTCGCTTCCGCGTGAAGCTGCTCATTAAGCTCGGCCGGAAGTTTATCGGCAAACTGGCCCAGTAAACGCATGACGCGGGCGCGGTGCTGATCCACCGTCAGGCGGAAGCCCAGCCCAAATTCGGCGTTATCCTCAAACAGCGAGTTAGCCCAGGCTGGCCCGCGGCCGTTTGCGTCGGTGGTGTACGGCGTGGATGGTAGATTGCCGCCGTAAATAGACGAACAGCCGGTGGCGTTAGCGATCAGCATACGGTCGCCGAACAGCTGGGTCAGAATTTTAATGTACGGCGTTTCGCCGCAGCCTGAGCAGGCCCCGGAGTATTCAAACAGCGGCGTTAACAGCTGCGAGGTACGGATATCGATGCGCTCCAGGCTGGTGCGATCGATTTCCGGCAGCGCGAGGAAGAAGTCATAGTTCTCTTTCTCTTCTTCAACGTGTTCAAGGCGAGACAGCATATTAATCGCCTTGATTTCCGGGTTCTGGCGATCTTTGGCCGGGCAAACTTCTACGCAAAGGTTACAGCCGGTGCAATCTTCCGGCGCTACCTGCAGCACGTATTTCTGGCCGCGCATATCCCGGGACTTCACGTCCAGCGACTGCAGTGCTTCCGGGGCGCCTTCCATTGCCTCAGGCTGAACCACTTTGGCACGAATAGCCGAATGCGGGCAGGCGGCGACGCAGTGGTTGCACTGGGTACAAATATCCGGCTTCCAGATAGGAATCTCTTCGGCGATGTTGCGTTTTTCCCAGCGGGTCGTGCCCATCGGCCAGGTCCCGTCCGGCGGCAGGGCGGAAACCGGCAGGGCATCGCCGAGACCGGCGAGCATCGCGGCGGTAACGGTTTTCACAAAATCAGGTGCGGCGTCGGAGACGACCGGCGGACGCATCGCGCTTGCCGGGTTAACGTCCTGCAGAGGCACTTCGGCGAGGGAGTCACGAGCCAGCGCCAGCGCCTGCCAGTTACGCTCGACGATTTCCGTCCCTTTACTGCTGTAGCTTTTGGCAATCGCGCCCTGCAGCTCTGCCAACGCGGTGTCGCCAGGCAGGATCTGCGTCAGGTGGAAGAATGCCATCTGCATTACGGTGTTGATACGGGCACCAAGATGACACTCGCGGGCGATCTTCGCCGCGTTAATGACGTACAGGCGAGCCTGCTTCTGATTGAGCACCGCCTGAACTTCCTGCGGCAGGCGACTCCACACCTCATCGGCGGCGTAAGGTGTGTTCAGCAGGAAAATACCGCCGGGCTTCAGGCGCTCGGCCATCTGGTACTTGTCGATAAACTGCAGCTGGTGGCAGCCAACGAAATCGGCTTTCTCAATCAGGTAGGTGGAGTTGATCGGCTGCTCGCTCACGCGCAGGTGAGAAACCGTCAGCCCCCCGGCCTTTTTGGAGTCATAAACGAAATAACCCTGGGTAAACCACGGCGTGGAGTTACCGATAATTTTGATATTGTTTTTGGTGGCAGACACGCTGCCGTCGCTGCCCAGGCCATAAAACAGCGCTTCGAGTTTAGCGCGGTTCGGCAGGGTATTTTCCGGCAACGGCAGCGACAGGTTGGTCACATCGTCGTAAATGCCCACGGTAAAGCGCGGGCGCGGTTTGGCTTCGCGAAGTTCATTGAAAATAGCCAGGACGCATTCCGGACCGAACTCTTTGGATGACAGCCCGTAGCGGCCCCCAATCACGCGAGGCAGCGTTTCGCGCTCGCCACGGCTTACCGCCTCGGCAAGCGCGGTCATCACGTCGAGATACAGCGGCTCAGCAAGGGCCCCCGGCTCTTTAGTACGGTCAAGCACCGCCACCTGACGCGCGGTTTGCGGCAGAACTTCCAGCAAATGTTCGGCGGAGAAGGGGCGGTACAGGCGCACTTTCAGCACGCCGACTTTTTCGCCCCTGGTCAGCAATTCATCGACAACTTCTTCACAGGTGCCGACGGCGGAGCCCATCACGATAATCACGCGCTCCGCTTCCGGGTGGCCGTAATACTCAAACGGACGATAGCTACGGCCGGTGATGGCGGCAAAGTCGTTCATCGCCTGTTCAACGTGCGCGTAAACCGCGTTGTACCACGGGTTGGTCGCTTCGCGGGACTGGAAGTACGTATCCGGGTTGGCCGACGTCCCTCGAATCACCGGATGCTCCGGGTTCAGGGCGCGGGCGCGATGTTCATCGATCTCTTTTTGCGGCAGCAGGCCGCGAAGGGTATCGTCCGCCAGCGGCACAATTTTGTTGATTTCGTGCGAGGTGCGGAAGCCGTCGAAGAAGTGAATAAACGGCACGCGGCTTTTCAGGGTCGCAATATGGGAAATCAGTGCGAAGTCCTGTGCTTCCTGGACGCTGCTGGCGCACAGCATGGCGCAGCCGGTCTGGCGCACGGCCATCACGTCAGAATGATCGCCAAAAATGGAAAGCGCGTGGGTGGCCACGGTGCGCGCGGCAACGTGGAGAACAAATGGCGTCAGCTGGCCCGCAAGCTTGTACAGCGTCGGGATCATCAGCAGTAAGCCTTGCGATGACGTAAACGAAGTGGAAAGCGCCCCGGTTTGTAGCGCCCCGTGCACCGCGCCAATTGCGCCTGCTTCAGACTGCATCTCGACTACGCGAGGGACATCGCCCCACACGTTCTTCCTGCCGTCACCCGCCCAGGCATCCGCCTGTTCCGCCATTGTCGAGCTGGGAGTAATCGGGTAGATGGCAATTACTTCGCTGGCACGAAACGCCACGGAGGCGACTGCGCCGTTGCCGTCGATAGTGATCATAAGACACCCTTACATTGCGCAAAATAAAGGGACTCGCCTGAAAGCCTGGAGCCCCGTTGTAATTCCTCAATTATAGTGTGTCCACCCTGGCCATTAGAAGTTATGGGCCTGCCGAGTGCACAAATTGATCCACGATTAACAGTGAAATAACCTGGGGACGTACTGCGCTGAATCATAAAAGGAATGAAGGATGCTCAGAAAACTCTGATGTTTTGGCTTGAAAGGTGATCTTTGCCACAAAAATCAACACATTTTATTGCCTTATGCTCTCGACGCAGCGGGAACCATGCGCCATTATGCAAAGGTTTTGCATATTCAGACGGGAGAGAGAAGCCATGCGCGCTGCGTTTTTAGCCGGTTGTGCCGCACTGTTATTATCGGCATGCAGTAATGAACCCCCTCAACAGGCCACTGCGGCCCACGTTCCTCCGGGCCTCAGGGCGGCAATGTCCAGCCAGGGCGAAGCGAACTGTGCGATGATTGGCGGTACGATGAGCGTTGCGCGTCAGCTGGACGGCAGCGCGATTGGCATGTGTGCCATGCCGAACGGCAAGCGCTGTAACGAAAACTCGCTTGCCGCTGGCACCTGTGGAAGCTACTGATTAATTAACGAGATCGGCCAGTTTGTACGTCAGCGTATGCTGGCCGCTCTTCAGCACCAGCTGCTGGTTAGCCAGAGAAACTTTGGCCCCGCTGGTCAGCATGTCATTGATACGGTGATCCAGATCGTTCAACAGCGGGTCGCTGCAAAGCATCATGGTCATGCCCACGCCTTTCGCCTTCAGCGTGTTGTGTTCCAGGGTTGCCTGGCCCATAAAGCGGTTACACATCTGACCATAAATCTGCATGTTTTCACCGAAGCTAAGCTCAGGCGCGCGTTTGCTGTTTTTCACGTCCAGAGGCTTACCGTCTACGCTCTCCAGCACAAAGCGATGGTGCTGCAAATCTTGTGCGGTCACGGCACCTTTATCGGAATCTGACGGCTGGGCGCAACCTGCCAGCACTACGCTTGCCAGCATCAGTGAAGCGAACTTTTTCATTTCTTCTCCCTAAGTTTTATCAGTCATCAATGAAAGCGCGCCACTTTCGCAGGATGTGGCGCATGAATCAGTAAGGATACTCTTAAAATTAACCGCCTCCTGCGAGAGGCGGACGGAAAATCAATTCAACTGGTTCGGGCAAGGCTCGCCTTTTTCCAACTGACGCAGGTTTTCAAGCGTAGTTTCGGAAATGCTGGTCAGCGCCTCCGCCGTCAAAAATGCCTGGTGGCCGGTAAACAACACGTTGTGGCAGGCGGAAAGGCGGCGGAACACGTCGTCCTGAATCACGTCGTTAGACTTATCTTCAAAGAAAAGATCGCGTTCGTTCTCGTACACATCCATACCCAGCGCGCCGATTTTCTGGTGCTTGAGCGCGTCGATGGCGGCCTGGGAATCAATCAGCCCGCCGCGGCTGGTGTTTATCACCATCACGCCGTCTTTCATTTGATCAAAGGCGGAGTGGTTGAGCAGGTGATAGTTTTCCGGCGTCAACGGGCAGTGCAGGGAAATAATGTCGGACTGCGCAAACAGCGTTTCGAGATCGACATATTCCACGCCTAAATCCAGCGCCGCTGCGCTCGGATAAGGATCAAACGCCAGCAGGCGCAGGCCAAACCCTTTCAGGATCCGCAGCGCGGCAACGCCGATTTTCCCGGTGCCGATCACGCCTGCCGTTTTGCCGTGCATGGTAAAACCGGTTAAGCCTTCGAGCGAAAAGTTGGCGTCACGTGTGCGCTGGTAGGCGCGATGAATGCGACGATTAAGGCACATCATCATCCCGATAGCGTGTTCAGCCACGGCTTCCGGCGAGTAGGCAGGGACGCGAACCACGGGCATACCAAGCTCTTTCGCCGCGTCTAAATCGACGTTGTTAAAGCCGGCACAGCGCAGCGCGATAAACTTAACGCCGTGTTTTTTTAGCTCTTCCAGCACCGGGCGACTACCATCATCATTAACGAAAATACACACGCCGTCGCAGCCGTTGGCCGTTTTGGCGGTTTTTTCGCTCAACAGGAAGTCAAAAAATTCAAGATCAAAGCCATATTCCTGGTTAACCTGCTCCAGATACTTTTTGTCGTACTGTTTTGTGCTATAAACCGCAAGTTTCATAAGACTTATCTCCAGAAAGGGTTGGTTCCAAAACTATCATGCTTAAAATAATCATACAATTTATAAACTGAAATTTTAACGGCAGGTGACTATTTCACTTCCCGGGCAGACTATGCTTACTATTGCCGCCGCCTTCACGCCCGGCCTGAATCGTGCCAGAATAATGACATATTTCGGCTTAAATTGTCGCTGAATCAGGATATTAACCACCCATGAAGGGTAAATATAAAGCCGCGCTTGCGCTGATACTTGCATTGATTCTGCTGCCGCTGTCGCTGCTGCTCACGGTGGCGTACTGGCTGCCGACGCTCGCCGGGATCTGGCTGCCACAGGGCACCCGTATTGCGCTGGAGGCCAGCCCACGCCTGCACAACGGGGCGATTATTATCCCCGATCTTCGTTATCTGGCCGGGGAGTGCGAGCTTGCCAGCCTCAAAGATGCAAGCCTCAGCCATCCGAGCCGCTGGCGGCTTCACCTCGCGGAACTGAATCTCAATCCAGACTGCATCAGCAAGATCCCCGCCGATGATGTGGCTCCCGCCGCACCGCGCACCCTTGAAGAATGGCAGAAAATGCTGCCGAACACCTGGCTGACTATCGACCAGCTTAACGTCACGCCGTGGCTGCAGTATGCGGGGGCGCTGCATCTCTCTTTGACCCCGCAGCAGCAACAGCTGGATTATCAGGGGAAATTGCTCACGCTTTCCGCCACTCTTAAAGGGCAAAACCTGAAAATTAGCGATCTAAAAGTCGGGGCATTCGAAGGGCTTCCGCCGCTTGAGCTGGTGGGTGACTTAACGCTCCCGCCGGTGCCGGATGGCCTGCCGACGGATGGGCAAGTGGCCACGCAGGTACAAATTCCGCAGGAGCCGGACAGGCTGCACGTGGCCCTGAACTGGCACACTAACGCCGGCAACCTGACGGTGAAAAAATTATCAGGCGACGAGGCCCCGCTGCTGAGCATTCCCTGGCGCCTGAGCGAAAACGCCCTTGAGATTAACGCCGGGCAGTGGCGCTGGCCTTATGAAGGTTTCCCGCTGGGCGGCGGAGTGTCGCTGAAGGTGGATAACTGGCAGGCCGGGCTGGATAACGCCATTTTCACCGGGCGGCTGAATGTGTTGACTCAGGGCGACGCCGGGAAAGGGAACGCCGTGCTTAACTTCGGCCCAGGGAAACTCAGCCTGACCGACAGCGCCTTGCCGCTGCAGCTCACCGGAGAGGCGAAGCAGGACCAGCTGATTTTCTATGCCGCGTTGCCCGGTGAACTGACGGGCGCATTGACCGACCCGTCGCTGCTGTTCCATCCGGGCGCCTTGCTGCGTTCCCGTGGCCGCCTGATTGAAACGCTGAATATTGACGATGTGCGCTGGCCGCTGGCGGGCGTGCGAGTCTCCAGTAAAGGCATCGACGGCAGGCTACAGGCTATCTTACGCGCCCACGACAATGAAATGGGCGCCGTGGAACTGCATCTGGACGGGAAAGCCAATGACTTCCTGCCGGACGCCGGACTGTGGCAATGGCGCTACTGGGGCAAAGGCAGCTTTACGCCGATGCAGGCAAAATGGGACGTTCGCGGCGTGGGCGAATGGCGTGACAGCGCCATTGAATTGAGTTCGCTGTCCACCGGTTTCGACAAGCTGCAGTACGGCTCAATGCTGATGTCGAAGCCTCGTCTTAGCCTGGACAACCCGCTGCGCTGGGAGCGGAACGAAGAAAAAGAGATCTTCACCGGCGATTTCTCTCTGGACGCGGGGGCGACCACCTTTAGCGGCGGCAGCACCTTGCCGCCATCGACGCTTAAATTCAGCGTGGACGGGCAAAACCCGACTGCTTTCCTGTTCAAAGGCAATTTACACGCCGGGAAAATTGGCCCGGTGCGTGTGGTCGGACGCTGGGACGGGGAGCGCCTGAGAGGCAACGCGTGGTGGCCAAAACAGACGCTCACCGTGTTCCAGCCGCTGCTGCCCGCCGACTGGAAAATGGATTTGAAAGGGGGCGATCTCTACGCCCAGGTGGCCTTCTCCGCGGCGGCCGGGCAGGGCTTTGAAGCCGGGGGCCACGGCGTGGTCAAAAGCGGCAGCGTGTGGATGCCGGATAACCAGATTAACGGCGTCGATTTTGTGCTGCCGTTCCGCTTTAGCGATTCAACCTGGCACTTTGGCAGGCATAGGCCGGTCACGCTGCGCATTGCTGAAATTCGCAACCAGATAGCGGCACAAAACATCACCGCCGATCTGGAAGGCTGGTATCCATGGAGCGAACAGCAGCCGCTGCTGCTGACCAACGTCAATGCGGATGTGCTGGGCGGCAAGATCTCAATGCAGCAATTGCGCATGCCCCAGCGGGACGCGGCGCTTTTACGGCTGCAAGGGCTCTCCTCCAGCCAGCTCGTCACCGCCATCAACCCTAAACAGTTCAGTATGTCCGGGCGCTTCAACGGCGCGCTGCCGCTGTGGCTCAATCACCCGCAGTGGATTATCAAAGACGGCTGGCTGACCAACCCTGGCCCAATGACCTTCCGCATGGACAAAGACATGGCGGATGCCATCGTGGACAACAACATGGCGGCTGGCGCGGCAATCAACTGGCTGCGCTACATGGAGATCTCGCGATCATGGACACAAATCGACCTCGACAACCTCGGCGTGGTCAGGATGCGTTCCAGCGTGACCGGCATCAGCCACGTGGAGGGAAAAACTAACACCGTCAATCTCAACTATACCCATCAGGAAAACCTGTTTACCCTGTGGCGCAGTTTGCGCTTTGGCGATAATTTACAAACCTGGCTGGAAGAGAACGCCGCGCTGCCAACGGCTCGCTGCACCCAGTCCGGTGAAGCCTGTGAGGAACCCAAATGAACTATTTTACCCCTGTGCTGCTGGCATCGGCGGCGCTGATGCTGACAGGCTGCACGCCGCGCATTGAAGTGGCCGCCCCTAAAGAGCCGATCACCATCAATATGAACGTCAAAATCGAACACGAAATCCACATCAAAGTGGATAAAGACGTTGAAAGCCTGCTTAAAAACCGTAGCGATCTGTTCTGAGAAGGGGAACGGCGATGAACTCTATGATTAAAAGCGTGCTGCTGGCTGGCCTGTTGTTCAGCACATCCGTGATGGCGCTGACCCTAAACGAAGCGCGTGAGCAGGGGCGGGTGGGCGAAACGCTAAGCGGCTATATTGCGCCCATCAAGCAGGATCCGGAGACGCTGGCACTGGTACAAAGCATCAATGAAGGTCGCGCCCAGCACTATCAGCAGCTGGCGGACACCAACAATGTCTCGCTCAATGAGGTTGCTCGCCTGGCTGGTCAGAAGCTGGTGGACAGGGCTCCTGCCGGAGAATACGTCCGCGGGCTGAACGGGCAGTGGATGAAGAAGTAGCTTTATGCCTATTCCCCCTCATTTGTCTTCCCTCTCTCCCTTTGGGAGAGAGCCGGGGTGAGGGTTGCCTTTCAGGCTGATTGAAAACGCTTGCGATACTCCCCCGGCGACACGCCAAACCTGCCCTTAAACGCCGTTGAAAAATGGCTGTGATCGGCAAATCCCCAGCTGTAGCCAATCCCCGCCAGTTTTTCACTGTGGCTGGCCGTGCGCAGCGCCTGGGCGCAGAGATCCAGTCGGCGATTCTTAATGTATTGCGCCACAACCAGGCCTTTATCGGCAAACAGTCGGTAAAGGCTGCGCACCGACATCCCCGACTCGGCGGCGATCCACTCCGGGCGCAGCGTTTCGGACTGAATATGGTCATCAATCAGCGACATGACTTTCTGCAGGTGGCGGTCGCGCTTTGAGCCCGGCAGGCTGTGCTGAATCAGCGCCGGCGCGAGCAGGCAGGCAATCGCTTCGAGCGTGGCTTCACTTTCTCCGCCACTGAGCCCCTCGCTACCCATACTTTCACGCAGCAAGCTGTGACTCAGGCGCACAACAGGCATCTCTGCGGAGAGTCTTTGTGCGCAGGGGACTTCGCCCTGGCGAAGGTGCTGTTCCAGCAGATGGCGCGGCAGTAAAAGCGAAACCTGCTTCGCCCCGTCGGTATAGGTAAAACAGCTGGGGCGGCCAGCATCAATCAGCGTAATATCACCCTGAGTAAGCACGGCCTGGCGATCGCCTTGCTCCATGACGGCTTCGCCCTCCAGCTGAAAAACGGTATAAAACCAGGCGTCGTTGCTATGGGTAACTTCCTGCTTTGTACGCAGCAGGCGTGCCTGGTTAATTTCCACCACGCTAAGTTTAATGGCATGGGCAAGGTGTTCGCTCAGGCTGCCGTGAAACCCGCTCTCCAGCGCCGCACCTGAAAAACGACCACATGCGCGATTCACCTGGTCAAGCCATTTTTCGAATCGCTCGTTGCACTGTTTTTCTGCCATATATCCTCACTGATTGCCGCCAGAAGCCAATAACTATAGGTAAACGTGATTCAAAAAAAGAATCATCATCAACATTTGTGTAGCGTGTCACAGCCAGCAAAGCGAATGTCAGCCGGAGAAAACCCTAACCTCAACATAGCGCCTAGAATGAAGGTGGGCTACACGATAATGACCTTGATAAGGAGATGCTATGACCGAGCCAGAAACGGTAAGCGTGCTGGGCTGTGTGCGCCAGTTTCTTCAGCGTTCACATGGGCTGTACATTGACGGCCGCTGGCAGGCGTCAGACAGCGAAGGGCGCCTGCCGGTCTTTAACCCGGCGGACGGGCTGCAAATTTCCAGCAGTGCCGACGCCAGCGCCTCGGATGTCGACCGCGCGGTAACGTCTGCCTGGCGTGCCTTCAGCAGCGGCGTATGGGCCAACATGCTGCCTGCCGGGCGGGAGCGGATCCTGCTGCGGTTTGCCGACCTGCTTGAGCAAAACACGGAAGAACTGGCGCAGCTTGAAACGCTGGAGCAGGGCAAGTCCATTAACATCTCTCGCGCATTTGAAGTGGGCTGCACGCTGAACTGGATGCGCTATACCGCAGGCCTGACAACGAAAATCAGCGGCCAGACGCTGGATGTTTCTATCCCGATGCCGGAAGGGGCGCGCTATCAGGCCTGGACGCGCAAAGAACCCGTGGGGGTCGTGGCCGGGATCGTGCCGTGGAACTTCCCGCTGCTCATTGGCATGTGGAAAGTGATGCCGGCGCTGGCGGCAGGCTGCTCGATTGTCGTCAAACCATCAGAAACTACGCCGCTAACGCTGCTGCGTATGGCCGAACTGGCTACAGAAGCAGGCGTGCCGGACGGCGTATTTAACGTCGTCACCGGCAGCGGCTCCGGCTGCGGTAAAGCCCTGACCGAACATCCGCTGATTGCCAAAGTCAGCTTCACCGGTTCGACGGCGACAGGCAAAGGCATTGCCAAATCAGCAGCGAACAGGCTAACGCGCGTCACGCTGGAGCTGGGGGGGAAAAACCCGGCAATCGTATTGAAAGATGCCGACCCGGCGATGGTGATTGCAGGCTTAATGGCGGGCAGCTTCCTTAACCAGGGGCAGGTGTGCGCCGCCAGTTCGCGGATCTATATCGAAGCCCCGCTGTTCGACACGCTGGTGAGCGGCTTTGAGCAAGCGGTGAAATCGCTGCAGGTGGGGGCGGGCATGAACCCAGCGGCCCACATCAACCCGCTGGTATCGAAAGTGCAACAGGAAAAAGTGGCCGAATATATGGCACAGGCGCAAGAGCAGCGCGCGGAGCTAATCTCCGGGAATTCAGGCCCGCAGGGCAGCGGCTACTATATTGCCCCAACGCTGGTAGTGAATCCTGCCGCCTCTCTGCGCCTTGCCAGAGAAGAGGTCTTTGGCCCGGTGGTTAACCTCGTGCGCGTGGCGGATGCGGAAGAAGCCTTGCGACAGGCCAACGACAGCGACTACGGCCTGACGGCAAGTCTGTGGACCAACAACCTGCAGGCGGCAATGCAGTACACTGGCCGTATACAGGCGGGCACTGTCTGGGTGAACAGCCATACGCTAATAGACGCGAATATGCCGTTTGGCGGCATGAAGCAGTCGGGCTACGGGCGTGATTTTGGCCCGGACTGGCTTGACGCCTATACCGAAACCAAAACCGTATGCGTGCGTTACTGAACGTTGGCACATTTCGGTACTTATCACGTCCCGGAATAAGTTGCCGCTGGTAATCTGCAGGTCCCCTCCCGCGAGGGAAGATCGTTGTCCGATCTTGACCATTAATCTTGATAAGAAATGTTGCTACCTTCAGACCGGGTTTCCCCCCGGTCTTTTTTTTGCATTTTTTTGTCAAGAAGACGTTATTTTAGTCATGAAATGATTTTTTTCCGTGACGATCGCCCCGGGTTAACATCTGCCCAACGCCCTTATTTTGCGTAGAACTTGCGACAATGTAACATTTATGGAAAAACAACCAAAAATGAGCAGCACGGATTTATTGAAGAACTTCGCTGGAATGTAAAATTGATGTAAATCAATGCTTATGCCATAAGCTTATGAATTATAACTATTAGCTATTTATCACGATGTCTCTATTCACGAGATCAATCGATCTGTTTTTTCAGAGCACCTCCTTTTGAGTAACATACTATTAACAATAAATCATTGGTGAGGTTAATTTTTATTTGGTAGGATTTTTCTTAAGGATGATTCGGAAAAAGGATCTAAGTGATTTGCTCCGCAGGACTAAATAAGTCATATTGCGTAACGCCTTTATATAAAGAGGCAGCGTGAAATCATGACCTTCATTTATTAAGAAGACATGAAAGCGGTCGACAGCTTTCTACCTCTTTATAGTCACAACGTCTCGCTCCAGAAATAAACGGGGCGCCATAATGTGGGCGTTTTAATTCAACCATTACAGTCGTTTAAATACATCAGCTACTCATCCGTGCCTGTTTATTCCCAATGCAGGAAGGAGCAACATCATCCTGATTATTTAATGGATAAGGATATTGCCGTTTATGCTTCAGTCTTATTCCCTGCCGGTCGCGATGCTTGCCGTTATTTTTTTCGGCAGCGGCATGCGGGTGAATGCCGCACCAGCGCCGGCCTGGGCCACAGCACCCGGCATCGCGCAAACGGCAACCCTCACGCTGAACGAAAGTATTCTGTTCGCTCTTGACCGCGATCCTGCCGTTTCTCAGCAGGCAGCTCAGTTCGGGATTGGTCAGGCGCAGATTGATCAAGCCCGAAGCGCCTGGATGCCGCAGGTCTCCCTCAGCGGCAGCACCGGGCATTCGCGTACCACGGACTCCAGCGGTTCCCTCAAGAACTCGGCTGCCTACGGGCTTAGCCTGACGCAGCTGGTGTATGACTTTGGGAAAACCAGCAGCAACATTAGTCAGCAGGAGAGCCAGCGTGAGAGCTATCGCTACCAGCTTATGGCGACGTTGACCGGTGTGGCAGAAAAAACGGCGCAGGCCTATGTCGATGTGAAGCGTAACCAGGCGCTGATCGCGGCAACGACAGAGAGTATTGCCGCGCTGCAAAACGTCAACACCATGGCAAAGCTGCGGGCGGATGCCGGGCTGAGCTCGAGTTCGGACGTGCTGCAAACCCAGACTCGCATTGCCGGTATGCGCTCAACGCTTGAACAATATCAGGCGGCACTCCAAAGCGCGAAAGCGAGACTGGCGGTATTAACCGGAATCAACGCCGCGCAATATCAGGCCATGCCGGTACGTCTGGCGCTTGAACAGGAACCGCTCGACAACATTGATTACTCGCTGATCCCGAGCGTGCTGGCGGCGGAGGCCATGCGTGAGTCTTCAGGGTATGCCGTAGAGAAAGCGAAATCGGGCCACTGGCCCACGTTGAGCCTGAAAGGCGGACGCACTCGTTACCAGTCCAACAACAGCGCGTACTGGGACGATCAGATTCAGCTGAGCGTGGACGCGCCTATCTATCAGGGCGGGGCGGTCTCCGCCCAGGTCGAGCAGGCTCAGGGAGCCAGACGTATTGCGGCTTCTCAGGTTGAGCAGGCGAAATTCGACGTGCTGCAAAAAGCGTCCGTGGCAATGGCTGACTGGAACGGGGCCAGAGGCCGTGAAACGGCGGGAAAACTCCAGCTGGAAAATGCCCGACGCGCGCGGGAAGTTTATAAAAATGAATATAAATTAAGCAAACGCAGTCTCAACGACTTATTAAGCGTGGAGCAGGATGTGTTCCAGGCGGCCTATGCACAAATTAATGCGGACTTCGACGGCTGGCAGGCGGCAGTAAATTACGCTGCCGCCGTTGATAATCTATTGCCCCTGACAGGCGTCGAGAAAAATGCCGCCTCGAAATTACCGGATTTGAAATAAATGGTGTGAAAGTAGTGGCTTAGCCCCGCCACATAAAAATAAGTTGATGTGAAATGAGATCCGGAATTCTCAGGGGTTTCCACATCCAAAAATTAATACCGTATGCCTCGTTCCGGCATATATAAGGAGAAGTGCTATGAGTAAGATTCTTGAAGTTATTTCCCGCAAGGACGCAGAGAAAACCCTGGTAACAGGCGATGGGAATCTCTCTGTGTCGCTTTCATCCCCCTCTGTCATTCAGATTCACGGCAGCGCTAAAGATGTGGCGCACTATCTGCGTCAGGGCAACGATCTGCTGGTATACATGAAAGACGGCAGCGTTATTCGCTGCAATGGCTATTTTGTGGAGGAAGAAGGGCGGTCTGGGCACCATTCAGAACTGGTGTTTGATGACGGCAAGGCACTGACGCATATCACTTTCGACGAAGCGGGCGCCGCGGTTGGCACCCAGGGCACGGCTTTAACGGCAACCTCCGTCCCCATTGAATCCATTGCACCATTCATGGACGGCTCTGCGCTCGGCGATGTGCCGTGGGGCTGGGTTGCTGGTGCCGTGGCCGGGGGCGCGGGTATCGGGGCGCTGCTGGCACACGGCGGCGGGAAGTCACACACCACCGTTATCGACAATACCAAAGAGGTCGAAAGCGCCCGGCCAACGTTCACGGTTACCGACAACAAAGGCGACAGCAAAGGGCTGCTGAGCAGCAACGCGGTGACCGATGACGCAACGCCAACCTTCAGCGGCTCCGGACAGCCGGGAGCCACTATTCAGGTCAAAGACAGCAACGGCAACACCATTGCCAGCACCATGGTCGACAGCAACGGCAACTGGAAAGTGCTGCTGAGCGAGCAGCCGGACGGGACGCACACCTACAGCGTGGTGCAAATCGACGGCAATAAAGTCACCTCTGCCGGGGATATTACCCTCAATGTTGTTACCGCTCAGGCTTCACTGACCGTCGCGACGACGGCAGGCGACAATATGATCAACGCGGCGGAGCAGGCAAATGACGTTATCATCAGCGGCAGTTCGCAGGCGCTGGCCAGCGGCACGGCGTTAACCCTCACCCTGAACGGGAAAACTTACAGCACAACCGTAGGTAGCGACGGCAGCTGGAGCGTAACCGTGCCTGCAGCCGACGCCAAAAACCTGGCGGACGGGAGCTGGACGGTAGCCGTGAGCGGGAAAGACGCCGCAGGCAACAATGTCACTGCCAGTGAAACGCTGGTGGTGGACACGAAAGCGCCTGGGCTAACGGTAAATGCCATCGCCGACGACAACATCATTAATGCGGTTGAACACGGCGCGGCGGTGATCATCGGCGGTAAAACTGACGCCGAAGCCGGGCAGGTGGTCACGCTTAAGCTTAACGGCAAAACCTATACCGCAACGGTAAGCGCAGACGGCAGCTGGAGCATGACCGTGCCGGCGGGTGATGTGCAGACTATGGCGGACAATAGCTACACGCTGAACTTCAGCGTCAGCGATAAAGCGGGCAACACCACCACCACTAACGCGTCCCTGCTGGTAGACACCACGCCGCCGGAAGCCAGCGTCAATACCGTGGCCGGGGATGATATTCTCAGCGTCAGCGAACAGGGTCAGGCACAGATCATTTCTGGCACCAGCCGTGGCGCAGCCCCTGGAGACAAGGTCACCGTTTCTATTGGAGGAGAAACCTTCCAAACCAGCGTGCAGCAGGACGGCAGCTGGAGCGTGGGCGTACCCAAAGAAATTATTTCATCGCTGCCGGAAGGCACAAATACCGTTACCGTAACCATCACCGATGCGGCGGGAAACAGTGGCCGAGTAGACCATGACATCACCGTCAGCTCTACGCCGCCAGCGGTTGCCTTCCATCCGATAAGCCAGGACAACGTGCTGAACGCCATTGAGGCGACTCAGCCGTTAACGCTGAGCGGCACCAGCAATTTACCGGACGGCAGCACCGTCACCGTCAGGCTGAATAACGTCAATTATACCGCGGACGTTCAGGGCGGTGTCTGGCAGGTTCAGGTACCCGTTGATGATGTCGTCAAGCTGGGCGATACCACTTACACGCTGAGCGTCAGCGGCACGGACAGTACGGGAAATACGGGGACGGCGAATGCGACGCTGCTGGTTGATACGGCACTGCCTACGGTAGTGGTGTCGACCTTCGCGGGCGACAACCGCATCAACAACAGCGAAATCGCTAACGACCAGACGCTGAGCGGGCGAGTCACCGGCGCGCGTGAAGGCGACACGGTTACCCTTAACGTAGGTGGAAAAAACTACACCACCAAAGTACAAAGCGATTTGACCTGGAGCATCACTGTTTCTGCGGGCGACCTGCAGGCGCTGGGCGATGGCGATGTCTCCGTGGTTGCGTCCGTGACCAACGGTCACGGCAATACAGGCCGGGGCGACAGCAGCTTTAATATCAACGCTCAGCTCCCGGGGCTGCGCATCAATACCGTGTCCGGGGATGACGTGATTAACGCCATCGAGCAGCATCAGGATTTGACGGTGAGCGGCACCAGCTCACACCTCAACGCCGGGACAATTATTACCGTACGCGTGAATGGCGTGGATTACCCGGCGGCTGTAAGCGCCACCGGCATCTGGCAAATAGGGATCCCGGCAAGCGATCTGGCCAGCTGGCCGAACGGTAAGCTGGACATTAGCGCCAGTTCTGCCGATGAATGGGGCAACCCGGTTGCGGCCTCCCGCCCGGTGGACGTTGACCTGAACTCCGTCGCTATCTCCATCAACAGCGTGACCAGCGATGACATGCTGAATGCGGTTGAGAAGGCCGCAGATCTTACCCTGGGCGGGAAAACTCAGGGCGTAGAAACCGGGCAAACTGTAGTCATTAAATTTGCCGGGCACACCTACACCACAACCGTTAACGAAAACGGTGACTGGACGTATACCGTGCCAGCGGCGGATATGCGCGACATGATTGATGGCCGCGCAGAAGTGTCCGTGAGCGTTACCAATGCCAGCGGTAATAGCGCCAGCGGCGCAAGGGAAGTGCTGGTCGATACCCAGCCACCGTCAATCACGCTCCACAGCGTCACGGCTGACAATATTCTTAATCATGCCGAAGCGGCACAAGACCTGGTCATCACCGGTACCAGCACCGCACAGCCGGGGCAAACGGTCACCGTGAACCTCAATAACCAAAGCTACACCGGGCAGGTGCTGGCCGATGGCACCTGGAGCATCACCGTGCCGGTTGCAGACCTGGCTAATCTAACCGACGGTAACTGGTCTATCAGCGCCAGCGTCAGCGACATAGCAGGCAACCCGGCCAGTACCAACCACGGCATGCTGGTCGATACCACCGTGCCGGTGGTCACCATCAATGTTTTCGCTGGCGATAACATCGTTAACCGCACCGAACATTCCCAGGCGCAGATCTTGTCCGGTAAAGCCACCGGCGCGGCCGCGGGCGACAGCGTTAAAGTCACCGTTAACGGCGTCGAGTATTCTACGGTGCTGGACGCCGGTGGAAACTGGAGCATTGGCCTGCCTGCAGAGGTGATAGGCGGTCTGGCAGACGGCAAATATACCGCAACGGTCGCGGTGACGGATAAAGCAGGCAACGTCGGCGGCAGCTCGCTGGCGTTTGATGTTGCTACCGGACTGCCGCAAATCACCATCAATGTCATCGCGCAGGATGACGTGATTAACGCGGCAGAAAAGAGCGCAGAAGTTACCATTAGCGGGACCAGCAACCAGCCGGACGGGACACAAATCACCGTGAATCTGAACGGCGTTGACTATGCTGCCGTCGTCAACGGCAGTGCCTGGAGCGTTAAGATCCCGGCGCTGGACGTCGCAAAATTGGGTGAAGCTAACTATACCGTTAACGCATCGGTCACGGATGCCAGCGGTAACAGCAATTCTGCCAGTCACAGCGTGCTGGTCGACAGCTCGCTGCCTGTCATCACTATTAATACCGTCGCGGGCGACAACATCATCAACCTGGCGGAGGTTAACGCCGGACAGGTGCTCAGCGGCAGCGCGTTCAACGCGGCGGCAGGAGATGAAGTTACCGTCATTCTTGGCGGTAAAAGCTATACGGTTACCGTCCAGAGCGACCTGAGCTGGAGTTTGCCGCTGAGCAAAGAGATGCTCACCGCGCTGGGCGATGGTGAGCTTACCGTTCACGCCTCCGTCACCAACGGGCGCGGTAACACCGGCAGCACGGATCATGACATCACGATCGCAGCCCAGCTGCCGGGCCTGCGTATTAATACTATCGCGGGCGATGACGTGATCAACCTCGCGGAGCATAGCCAGGATCTCATTGTCAGCGGCACCAGCATTGGCCTCAACGCGGGTAGCGTGGTGACCGTGACGCTAAACGGCAAAGACTATCTGGCGACGGTAAACGCCGACGGCACCTGGAGCGCCGCCGTACCGGGAAGCGACGTTAGCCGCTGGCCTGACGGCGTGCTGACGGTAACCGCAAAAGCAGAGGATGGCGCCCAAAATCCGGTCAGCATCGACGGTATCGTGGATGTCGATTTAGCGCCGGTGTCCATCAGCGTGAATAGCGTCACGGCCGATAACGTGCTGAACGCGGCAGAAAAAGGCAGCGATCTGGTGCTCTCCGGCTTGACCACTAACGTTGAGCCGGGCCAGACCGTCAGCATTACCTTCGCCGGGCATCGCTATACCACCGTCGTGAATGACGACGGGAGCTGGCGCTATACCGTACCAGCCGCCGACATGGCAAAACTGAAAGACGGTGATGCCCAGGTGACCGTCAGCGTCAGCAACGTGAACGGTAACCCGGCAAACGCCGCCCAGGAATACAGCGTGGACGCCAGCGCGCCAACGCTACTTATCGATCCGCTGAGCGGGGATAACCTGCTTAACGCCGCAGAAGCGAAGCAGCCGCTGATTGTCAGCGGCAGCAGCAGCGCAGAGCCGGGGCAGGACGTTACGGTGACGCTGAATAACGTCAACTATACCGCGACCGTTGGCGCCGATGGCCGCTGGAGCGTCAGCGTTCCGGCCAATGATTTAGCCGCGCTCAAGGACGGCATCATCACCGTCAGCGCCTCCGTGGCTGACAAAGCAGGTAACCCTGCAAACGCCGATCGCGGCATGCTGGTTGATATTACCGAGCCGAAGCTGACTATCGATACCGTGGCAGGCGATGACATCATTAATGCCAGCGAGCATAACCAGGCCCACACCGTGAGCGGCACCAGCACCGGAGCTGCTGCGGGGGATGTGGTTACCGTCGTGGTGACCAACGGGCAGGGAACGTCGTTCACCTTCACCACAACGCTTGATGCCGGGGGTAACTGGAATGTCGGCATCCCGGCGTCGGTCATTAATGGCCTGGCGGACGGCAGCTACACCATCACCGCCAGCGTCACCGATGCGGCTGGCAACAGCGGCAGCGCCGATCGCGGCCTGAGCGTGAATACCGCGCTGCCGGCGATCTCGATTGCCGCCATTGCGGTGGATGACGTCATTAACGCGACGGAAAAGGGGCAGGACCTTGTGCTTTCCGGGACCAGCAACCAGCCCGCTGGCACCCTCATCACCGTCACCCTGAACGGGATTACTTACCAGGCCGTGGCCGGAACCGACGGCAGCTGGAGCACAACGATTCCGGCTTCTGCCGTCAGCAAGCTGGGTGAGGCTAATTACACGGTGACCGCGGCGGTAACCGATGCCCACGGTAATAGCAATAGCGACAGCCACAGCGTGCAGGTCGATAGCGCCTTGCCAACCGTTACTATCAACAACGTCACCAGCGACAATATTCTCAATATCACGGAAATCGCCAGCGGCCAGACGCTCAGCGGCCTCGTCACCGGGGCGGTAAAAGGTGACGTTGTCACTATTAATCTCGGCGGCAAGCTGTATCAGGCGACCGTCCAGGACGATTTGAGCTGGAGCCTGTTGGTTTCCAAAGAGATCCTCACCGCGCTGGGCAACGGCGAGCTGACCATTACTGCTTCTGTGACCAACGGACACGGCAACACCGGCAGCGGCAGTCGCGATATTGTTATCGACGCGAACCTGCCGGGGCTGCGCGTGGGCACCGTCGCGGGCGATGACGTGATTAACGCCATCGAGCATAACCAGAACCTGATTATCAACGGCACCAGCACCGGCCTCAGCGCGGGCAGCGCGGTAACCGTAACGATTAACGGTAAAGACTACGCGGCAACCGTTCGCGCGGACGGCAGCTGGCAGGCCGCCGTACCGGGAGAAGATGTCGCTCGCTGGGCAGAAGGTGCCGTCACCATTGAGGTGAAGGGCAGCAGCGGCGCGGGAAATGATGTGGCTATCCAGCATCAGGTTACCGTCGATCTCAGCGAAGTGGTGATCGGAATTAACGCCATAACCGGCGATAATGTATTGAACGCCGCCGAAAAGAGCGCCAACCTCGAACTCTCCGGCACGACGCAAAACGTAGAGCCGGGGCAAACCGTCAGCATTACCTTTGCCGGGCACACCTACACCGCCACGGTTCAGGCGGACGGCAGCTGGAAGTACACCGTCCCGGCGGCGGATATGGTGAACCTGAAAGAGGGTGACACCACCGTTCAGGTGAGCGTGACCAACAAAAATGGCAACAGCACAGAAGCGGCGCAAAACGTCAGCGTCGACAGCCTTGCTCCGACCCTGACCGTGGATCCTGTCAGCCAGGATAACCTGCTGAATGCCGCAGAGGCTAAGCAGGATCTGATTATCAGCGGAACCAGTACCGCAGAGGCGGGCCAG
Organism: Enterobacter sp. TMH.L2; assembly: GCF_050847315.1. NCBI lineage: Bacteria > Pseudomonadati > Pseudomonadota > Gammaproteobacteria > Enterobacterales > Enterobacteriaceae > Enterobacter > Enterobacter sp. TMH.L2. Next base: position 2,219,258 of record NZ_CP193791.1, read on the forward strand.
ACCGTGACCGTGCAGCTGAACGGCGAAAGCTATCAGGCAACGGTAAAGGCAGACGGAAACTGGAGCCTGACCGTACCTGCATCGGACGTCGGCAAACTGGTTGAGGGTAACGTCACCGTCACCGCAAGCGTGGAAGACCGCGCGGGTAACCCGGGCAGCGCCAGCCGCGACGTGCTGGTTGATAAAACCGTGCCTGAAGTGACCATCGGCACCGTCGCTACTGACGACGTGATTAACCAGACCGAACACGGCCAGGCGCAGGTGATCTCCGGTACCAGCACCGGCGCGCAGGCTGGCGATATTGTTACCGTTACGCTAGGCGGTAAAAGCTACACCGGCGTAGTGGACGCGAGCGGGAACTGGAGCGTCGGCATCCCGCGGGCGGATATCAGCGCGCTGGGCGATAACACCTACACCGTGACGGCCTCCATTACCGACAAAGCGGGAAATACCGGCGATGCGATTCATAGCGTCAAGGTCGATACCGCGGCACCAACCCTGACCATCGACATTATTGCGGGGGACAACATCCTCAATGCCGATGAGAAAACCGGGGATGTCATCATCAGCGGTTCCTCTACCGGGCTGGCGAGCGGGAGCGCCGTCACCGTACATCTGAACGGTAAAAACTATGCCGCTACCGTGGGCGACGACGGCAAATGGTCCACCACCGTACCAGCAGGCGACGTGGGCAAACTTGGCGAGGCCTTCTATGAGGTTTCCGTCAGCGCCAGCAACGGCGTGGGCAACGCTGGCAGCCAGAGCAGCACGCTGGAAGTCGCCTCTACGCTGCCGGGCGTTATTATCAATGCCGTGGCGATCGACGACATTATCAATGCCTCCGAGCTGGCCGCTGGCCAGACGATCACCGGGCGCGTGACCGGCGTGCAGGCCGGCGCAGACGTGACCATTAACATCGGCGGCGTCAACTATACCGCGAAGGTGCAAAGCGATCTCACCTGGAGCCTGGCCCTTAGCCAGGATGTGCTGACCGCACTGGGCGACGGCTCGCTTAAAATTAATGCTTCCGTGACGGACGGCGCGGGTAACACCGGTACCGGCTCTCGCGAAGTCACTATCGACGCGGCCCTGCCGGGCATCCGGATTAATACCATTGCGGGCGATGACGTTATCAACGCCATTGAACATGGCCTGAACCTGGTCATCAACGGCACCAGCCGCGGCCTGAGCGAAGGCAGTGCGGTAACCGTGACCATCAACGGTAAAGACTATGCCGCGACGGTACGCGCCGACGGCAGTTGGCAGACTGTGGTGCCAGGAAACGAAGTCAGCCAGTGGCAGGCCGGAGATATTACCGTTTCGGCAGGCGGAACCAGCAGCTCAGGCAACCCGGTGTCCATCGATCACACCGTCAATGTTGATCTCAGCGCGGTGGCGATAACCATCGGCCAGATTGCCGGGGACGACGTGCTGAACGCTGCCGAGAAGGGCGCTGATTTATTGCTGTCCGGAGCAACACAGAATGTGGAGGCCGGGCAGACCATCACCATTACCTTTGCCGGGCACACCTACACTACTCAGGTAGCAAGCGACGGTAGCTGGACATTCACCGTACCGGCTAATGATATGAAAGGGTTGAAAGACGGCGAGACTTCTGTGGAAGTTAGCGTCGCTAACGTGAGCGGTAACGGAGCATCGGCCGGGCGTGAAATCAGCGTGGATACCGCAGCCCCGACCCTGCAAATCAACACTATCGCCGGGGATGACGTGCTCAATGCAGCCGAGGCCGGGCAGCCGCTGGTCATCAACGGTACCAGCAATGCGGAGCCGGGCCAGACCGTGACCGTGAAGCTGAATAATGAAACTTATACCGGTACCGTGCAGGCTGACGGAACGTGGAGCATAACCGTTCCGGCGGAGAAAGCTTCTGCGCTTGGTGACGGCGTCTATTCCGTTGCAGCCAGCGTCAGCGATGCCGCAGGCAACCACACCTCCGCAAACCATAACTTCAGCGTGGACGTCACCGTGCCGACCATCTCCTTTGGTGTGGTTGCGGGCGACGATGTGATTAACCTCGCCGAGCACGGGCAGGCACAAATTATCTCCGGTTCCAGCAGCGGCGCTGCGGCAGGGGACAAAATTACCGTGACCATTGGCTCCAACAGCTGGACCACCACCGTGGACGCTGCGGGCAACTGGAGCATTGGCGTCCCGGCCAGCGTCGTCAGCCAGCTGGCGGACGGCACCGTCACTATTCACGCCAGCCTGACGGATGCAGCAGGTAATACGGGGATCGGTAGCCATGACGTTGTGGTCAATACCGGTTTACCGTCGCTCAGCTTCAATCCGTTAAGCGGTGACAACGTGCTTAACGCCAGTGAAAAAGGGGAAACATTAACCCTGAGCGGGACCAGCGCTAATCTGGCCCCGGGCACTGCGGTTATTGTCACGCTGAACGGTAAAAATTATACCGCCACCACCGACGCCAGCGGTAACTGGAGTGTTGACGTTCAGCCGGGCGATCTGGTCGGGCTGGGCGAAGCCAACTATACGCTGACCGCTACCGCAACAAGCGCTATCGGTAACAGTGCCAGCACTCACGCCAGTTTGTTGGTCGACACCGCCGCGCCGGGCGTCACGATTAATCCAGTGACCGCAGACAACGTCCTTAACGCGTCTGAAATCGCAGCAGGCCAGACTCTGAGCGGAAAAGTCAGCAATGCGGCAGCCGGCGACACAGTCACGATCAATCTGGGGGGGAAAACCTACACCGCGACGGTGCAGAGCGATCTGAGCTGGAGCCTCGACCTGCCTGCTAGCGTGCTTACCGCCCTGGGGAACGGAAAACTCACCGCCACGGCCTCGGTCACTAACGGGCACGGCAACAGCGGCACGGCAGAACGTGAATTTACCATTGATGCCAGCCTGCCGGGTCTTCGGATCCACACCGTGGCGGGGGACGATGTGATCAACGCCATTGAACACAATCAGAACCTGATTGTTAGCGGAAGCGCTAGCGGTATGAGCGCAGGCAGTACCGTGACCGTCACCATCAACGGCAAAGGCTACCTGGCAACGGTGAGCGCCAGCGGAACCTGGTCGGCCGCCGTACCTGCGGAAGATGTCAGCCAGTGGGCGGCAGGCAATGTCACTGTTACCGCCGCGGGCAGCAGTAGCGCGGGGAACCCGATCTCTATCGATCGCATGGTGAATGTCGACCTCAGTCCGGTTGCGGTCAGCGTTGACGCTATCACAGCAGATAACGTGCTTAACGCGGCTGAGAAAGGGGCCGATCTGGTTCTTTCAGGTAAGACCCAGAACGTTGAGGCCGGGCAAAACGTCACCATTCTTTTCGGCGGGCACACCTATACGGCGCAGGTTGCGGCCGACGGGAGCTGGAGTTACACCGTGCCAGCAGGCGATATGGCTGGGCTGAAGGATGGCGATGCGTCAGTAAAAGCTACCGTGACTAACGTGAACGGCAACGGAGCCAGCGCAGAGCGTGAGTTCAGCGTGGATGCCACGCCGCCGGGGCTTGCCATTGACCCCATTGCCACGGACAACGTTATCAATGCCGCAGAAGCAGGCGCGGGCGTCGTCGTCACCGGAACGTCAAACGCGGAAGCCGGACAGACGGTCACGCTGACCCTGGACGGAAAAACCTATACTGGCGTAGTGAAAGCGGACGGCACCTGGAGCGTAACGCTTGATGCTACAGCCCTGGGGAGCCTGGCAGATAACAACTATCAGATTAGTGCGAGCGTCAGCGATGCGGCGGGTAACGGATCAACCAGCAGCAAAACGATAACGCTAGACACCACCGCGCCGACGATCGGCTTTAACGTCGTGGCGGGTGACGACATCATCAACTTTGAAGAGCACGCTCAGGCGCAGATTATCTCTGGCTCCAGCAGCGGCGCAGCGGCAGGGAATAAAATTGTTATTACCCTCAACGGCACTCAGTATGTCACCCAGATAGATGCCAACGGCAACTGGAGCATAGGCGTCCCGGCTTCGGCGATTTCATCGCTGAAAAACGGCACGGCAACGATTACCGCCACGCTCACCGACGGCGCCGGCAACGAGGGCACTAACACCCATACGGTTGAGGTTAACGCCGTCCGTGTCGGGCTAACCATCGGGACTATTAGCGATGACGACGTGATTAACGCCGCAGAATCTCAGCAGGATTTGGTTATCGGCGGAGGTAGCGCTGAACTGGCCGTGGGCACTCAGGTGACCGTTACGCTGAACGGCGTACAGTACCACACCACTGTTCAACAAGGCGGCGGCTGGAGCGTTACCGTGCCGGCGAATCAGGTACAAAACCTGGTGCATGGTAACGGCTACACGGTCGTGGCATCGGCGACGGACGGCGCAAATAACGCCACTTCGGCAAGCCATAACATCACCATAGACACCGCAGCGCCGGTCATCACCCTCGCCGATATCTCCGGTGACAACGTGATCAACGCGGCGGAACAGCAGCTGCCGTTAACCATTCGCGGTACCAGCAGCGCGGAAGCCGGGCAAAAAGTGACCGTTAAGCTGGGAAGCGGGAGCTACGAAGCTACGGTGCAGACGGACGGCTCCTGGAGCGTGACCGTTGCCGCGGACGACCTGGCGAAGCTTACCGACGGTGACTTCAACGTTAGCGCCTCCGTTCAGGATAAGGCAGGAAACCCGGGCAGCGCGGATCGTACTTTGACGGTGGACACTACCCCGCCAACCATCACCTTTAACAAGGTGGCGGGGGACGACATCATCAACAGCGCCGAGCAGCAGGCAGGCCAGGTCATTAGCGGCACCACTGACGCTCATCCTGGGCAGACGGTAACCATCACCTTCAATAATCACTCTTATAAGGCGGTGGTGAGCGACACCGGAACATGGTCTGTGACCGTCCCGGCACAGGACTTCCTGGGCGCGACAGACGGCAGTTACCAGATTTCCGCCAGCGTTAGCGATAAAGCCGGGAACAGCAGCAGTGCGAATAAGCAGGTGACCCTGAACGGCGAGGTGCCGACCATCAGCGTCAATGACTTCGCGCAGGACAACATTGTCAGCGCCGCAGAACACGGCACTCCGCTGGTGATAAGCGGCGTGACCAACGCGCCTGCGGGCCAGACGGTGACTATCACCCTGAATAATCAGAGCTATACCACCACGGTCAACGGCGACGGCACCTGGAGCTACACCCTCGGCAGCGGTGCGGTTTCCGCGCTGGTCGATGGCGGCTCGTATGTGATTCATGCCAGCGTCAGCAACAGCATCGGTAACAGTGCGGGAGCAGATCGCACCGTCACGGTGGACACCACACCGCCGCAGATGACCATTACCATTGACGCTCTGCAAAACGACACCGGGCTGAGCAAGACTGACTTTATTACCGCCGATAACAAGGTGGTGGTGAAAGGTTCCCTGAGCGCGGCACTCGGCAATAACGAAAAGGCGCAGATAAGCCTCGACGGGGGATCCAGCTGGATTGACCTTGTGGTTAACGGCAAATCCTGGAGCTATGCCGACGGGCGCACGCTGCCGGACGGTATCGTGACCTATAACGTACGCGTCATCGACAATGCCGGCAACGTGGGCTCGACGGCAACGCAAAACGTAACTATTGATACTGTTGCGCCGGATGCCAGTAAAACCATTACCGTTGAGGCCATTACCCAGGATACGGGTCTCGATGCGCACGACTTTATTACCAGTGACAATACGCTGACCATTAGCGGCAAGTTAGGGGGAACGCTGGCGGCCGGTGAACATGCCCAGATCAGTATTGATGGCGGAAAAACCTGGGTTGACGTGAGTATCAGCGGCACCACATGGAGCTACATCGATAGCCGCACGCTGGCCGACGGGGATTATCTCTATCAACTGCGCGTGATTGATGATGCGGGCAATATCGGAGCAACCACCAGCCAGTTGGTCACCGTTGATACCGTGGCACCGGATGCGAGCAAATCCGTAACCATTGACCGCATTGCCGACGATACAGGGCTGAGTAATAGCGACTTTGTCACCAGCGACACCTCGCTGACTATCCACGGTTCTCTGGGCGCTTCACTGCTGGACGGCGAATATGTGCAGATAAGCATGGACGGAGGCCTCACCTGGAAAACGGTCACCACGGTAGGCACAACCTGGTACTTTACCGACGGGCGAACGTTAACTGACGGCACGTATCAATACTATGTTCGCGTGGTCGACGCTGCGGGTAATGTCGGGCAGAGCGCTTCTCAGACGGTAACGGTAGACACCACGCCGCCGGATGCGGCTATCACCGTTACCGTGGACAGCATCACCACCGACAGCGGCTTCAGCAACAGCGACTTTATCACCAACGATAACACGCTGACGCTGAACGGCTCACTTGGCGCGGTGCTTGGCAAAAATGAATATGTTCAGGTGAGCTTCGACGGCGGAGCCAACTGGGTTAACGCCACGTCCGTCAACGGGACAAGCTGGAGCTATACCGATGGCCGCCAGCTTGCGGACGGTAACCACACCTGGCAGGTTCGCGTTGTCGACCTTGCTGGAAACGTGGGAGCAACCACCAGCCAGACGGTAACGGTAGATACCGTCGCGCCAACCTACGGCATCACCATCGACAGTATTTCGGATGATACCGGGCAGAGCGCCAGCGACTTTATCACTATGGATACCACGCTCACGCTGAACGGCACCCTGGGCCACGCCCTTGCCAGCGACGAGCGTGTGCAAATCAGCCTGGACGGCGGTCAGAGCTGGGTGGATGCCGTGGTGAACGGCACGGCGTGGCATTACGTGGATGGACGTACATTGCCGGACGGCGACCATCTTTATCAGGTGCGGATTATCGATCAGGCCGGAAACGTGGGTTCAACCGCAGCCCAGGTTGTCACCGTTGATACCGTAGCGCCGGATACCGTCGGCACTATCGTCAGCTATACGGATAATGACGGCGAGCGTACCGGTAATTTCGACAGCAGCTACTCCACCGACGATACCTCGCCGGTGCTGAACGGTACGCTGAACCATGCGCTGGCCGACGGTGAAATTGCCCAGATCTTCCGCGATGGCGTGCTGGTAGGCAAGGTGACCATTACCGGCGGTACAAGCTGGACCTTTGCGGATTCTGGCCTGCTGGACGGAAATTACCACTATGTTCTGCGCGTGACGGACAAAGCGGGGAACTACACCGAGTCGAACGACTTCACGCTGACGGTCGATACCTCGGTGCCGACGACAATTGCCCACGTAGATGCGGTATCGACTTCAGATACCACGCCGATTCTCACCGGGGATGTCAGTGCCCAACTGATGAATGGTGAATTCGTGGTCGTGACCGTGAATGGCAAAACGTACAGCTCCGAGCGCGGAGGTCCGGTGGTGGTCGATCCTTCATCCAACCGCTGGTATCTGCAAATTCCTGACAGCGACCTGCTGGGGCTGAACAGCTACAACGTCACCGCCCAAGTGAAGAGCAGCGCGGGTAACGGCAACAACACAGGGATCCAGACAGGATCGCTGGTCGTGCATGCCGAAACGGCCAATGACACCAGCTGGGCGAACACGGCGGGCAATGCGAACAACAGCGCCAGCACGTTAATGCTCAACAATAACGGCCTGTGGACGCTGGTGACCAATACCTCAGTATACAACGGCACGGATCTGAACAGTTACACCCAGACGTCGCTGCCTAATACGCGTGCGAATACCGTCAGCTACACCGCGCTGGACTTTGACCGTAACGGCACCGTTGATATATACGGCACGGAAACCACTTACGGCAACGCGGTACAGACCATGTGGATCGCCAACGCCAATGGCACTTATACCACCAGTACCCAGGCCAACGGCACCACGATCTGGTACGGCGGCGTTATCGCCTATGACAAAAACGGCGATGGTTATGTCGACCTGGCCTACGGTGACGCCGGGGGCGACTCCAGAACCTACCTGATTAACAACAAGGGTAGCATGGTGGCCGACGGGACCAATGGCAACGGCGGCTTGACCGGCGTCAGCTACCGCGAACTGTCCGGCGTGGACATCAACAATGACGGTAACATCGATATTGTTCAGCATACCAACAGCAACGGGACCAGTGCGCTGAGCGTGATTTCTAACAACGGCAGCAAGCTGACGACCCTGCAGTCTATTGCCAACGTGTTTGTCGATAACGCGGCGAACACGACGACCGCTGCCTCCATGACGTGGGCCGACTTCAACGGCGATGGCTACCTGGATCTCTATATCGCCACCGGTCGGAGCGTGACCTCTGCGACGGTGAATTACAGCGGGAAGATTTTCTACAACGATGGCAATGGTCAGTTGAACAGCAACTACACCAGCGTGGAGTCTACGTCGACCGCGGCTAACGCAGGCTATATGTCCGTGGCCGTGGACTGGGACGGTGATGGCGACATGGATATTGTTAAGTTTTCCACCTACGGCACCAGTCAGACAGCGCGTCTGTTTAGCAACGACGGCACCGGCAAGAACTGGACCGAAAGCCAGCTGGCAAAAGGACTGGTTAACGTCACGGGCGTTGCGGTGGCGGACTACGACTGGAACGGTACTCAGGATCTGCTGGTGTCTCAGCAAAACGGGAAAGTGGTGTTGGTGGCCAACACCAACACCATCGCCCCGGGTACCGCGATGCACCTGCGCATTGTCGACAGTGAAGGGATCAACGTCTTCTACGGCAATACCGTCCGGCTGTATGACTCTGCCGGGAAGCTGGTTTCGACGCAGATTATCAACGCCCAGTCGGGCATTGGGGCGAACGACGCGTCGGCGCTGGTGAGCTTCTACGGCCTCAACCCGAATGAAACCTACCATGCCGAGCTGGTCAGAGCGATTAACGGCGTCACCAGCAATGTGACCTGGAATGGGCTAACCGCCGGAGACGGGAAAGAAAGCTATGCCCTGACGGCGGAGGCCGCCACCGGCGTTCACGGCGGCACGCTGAACGGCACTGGCTATAACGATACCTTTATCGCCGAGCAGGGAACCTACGTCTATAACGGCGGCGGCGGCTGGGAAACTTCATCCGATCACCAGACCTGGAGCGCGACGGGCGGGATGGATGTGGTTGACTTCCGTAACTCCGGGGTAGGCATCACCGTTGATCTGGGCAAAACCGGGGCGCAAAACACCGGCTTTAACACGGCAACCTTCACCAACATCGAAGGGATCGTCGGCTCCAGCCATGACGACGTGATCACCGGCAATAGCGGGAACAACACCTTCGAAGGCGGCGGCGGCAATGACACCTTCAACATCGGCAGCGGCGGCCACGATACGTTGCTCTACAAGCTGTTGAACAGTTCGGATGCCACCGGCGGCAACGGCCATGATGTGGTGAACGGCTTCAGCGTGGGAACCTGGGAAGGTACGGCGGACAGCGACCGTATTGACCTTCGTGAGCTGCTGCAGGGCAGCGGCTACGCCGGGGACGCATCGGCGCATTACATCAATGGCGTTGCGCAGCTGGGGGCCGGGGCGGGCAATATCGGGGACTACATCAAAGTGGTGCAGAACGGCAGCAGCACTGAGATTCAAATTGACCGCGACGGTAAGGGCGGCGTCTTTGACCCGACCACGGTAGTCACGCTCAACGGGGTACAAACCGATCTCGCCACGCTGCTGGCTAACCACCAACTGTTAGTTATCTAGCCCTTATTCCGCCGGGCCTTAAGTCCGGCGGAATATCAGCAGCTTAACTTTTATTACCCGGTATAAAACATGTTTATGAAACAAGCCGCGGAAAGGACGACACAGGCGTTTTTTGGCATTTTCGCAGGATGTGAAACATCATGACTTCAACGAATACAAGCTATGAACCCTGGCTGCAGGCCATGCTGGCCGTCGCGCGCCACTATCGGCTGGATTTCTCGGAAGAGCACGTCCGCGTGGTGGTTAACCAGGAAAACCAAAGCCCGCAGCAGCTGGTGCTGGAAGATATGGCCCGCCAGCTTGGTTTAGCGATGCGTCGCGCCCCGGCGGACGTCTCGCTTATCGATCCGTGGCGCTTGCCGCTGGTGGCCGAGCTTGAGGGGGGCCAAATCGCGGTGGTTACCCATATGGATAATCACGGGCAACTAAGCCTGCAGCTTAGCGGCGATGGCGGTCTGGAGACGGTGATCGCTCGGGATGTGCTGGCCAAAAGGCTAAAGAGCCTGGTTGTGCTGCGCCCGCTGAATTCAATTCCCGATGCACGCGTCGATGATTACGTGAAGCCCTATCAGAAAAACTGGTTCTGGACGCTGGCGCTGAAAGACTGGAAACGCTACGGCGATATCATGCTGGTGGCGATGGCGGCCAACGTGCTGGCGCTGGCCGGGATGATCTTTTCCATGCAGGTGTATGACCGCGTGGTGCCCTCGCAGTCGGTGCCCACTTTGTGGGTGCTGTTTGGCGGCGTCATGCTGGCTATCCTCTTTGAATTCACCATGCGTATGCTGCGCGTGCATATTGCCGATGTGGTCGGCAAACGGGCCGACCTGCGTATCTCCGACAGGGTTTTTGCCAGGGCGTTACGCATCAAAAACAGCGCCCGGCCAAAATCTACTGGCTCCTTTATCTCGCAAATTCGCGAGCTGGAGTCGGTGCGCGAGCTGATTACCTCCACCACCATCAGCACCGTATCGGATATCCCGTTCTTCCTGCTGTTTGTTTTTATTCTCTGGCTAATAGGCGGCCCGCTGGTGTTCGTTGTGCTGCTGGCGATCCCGCTGCTGCTGATCCCCGGTTTACTGGTGCAGCGCCCGCTGGCGCACCTTTCGAATGAGGGGATGCGCGAGTCGGCCATTCGCAATGCCACGCTGGTAGAAGCCGTGCAGTCCATCGAAGACATTAAACTGCTGCGCGCCGAACAGCGGTTCCAGAACCAGTGGAACAACACCAACGACGTTGCCGCGGCGGTCGGGATGAAACAGCGCTGGCTGACCAGCCTGCTCATGACCTGGACGCAGGAAGTGCAGTCCATTGTTTATGCCGTGGTGCTGCTCGTCGGCTGTTACCTGGTGATTAACGGCGACATGACCACCGGCGCCCTGGTGGGGACTTCCATTCTGGCCTCACGCACCATCGCGCCGCTGGCGCAGATTTCCGGCGTGCTTTCGCGCTGGCAGCAGGCGAAGGTGGCGCGCAAAGGGCTGGACGACCTGATGCAGCGCCCGCTGGACGATCCTGAACAGGGCAAGAAAGTGCATAAAGCCCACCTGCAGGGGAACTACCAGCTCAACTACGCGGCGTTTTATTACGACGAAGAAGAGAAGGTCAACGATTTGGACATTGCCAGCCTGACGATCCGCGCCGGGGAAAAAATTGCGGTGCTCGGGCGAAACGGTTCGGGTAAAAGCACGCTACTTCAGCTTTTGGCGGGGATGCAAACGCCTCAGCACGGCCAGATTTTGCTGGACGACACCAGTCTCGGGCAAATCGACACTGCCGATTTGAGACGCGACATGAATCTGCTCAGCCAGCAGGCGCGGCTCTTCTTCGGCTCAATACGTGACAACCTCACCATGGGGCGCCCGTTAGCCACGGACGAAGAAATCCACCGGGCGCTGGCGCTAAGCGGGGCGCTGGAATTTGTGCAAAAACAGAAAAATGGCCTCAACTACACGATCAGCGAAGGCGGTAGTGGGCTATCGGGCGGCCAGCGGCAGGCACTTTTGCTGGCCAGAACGCTGATCCTGCAGCCGCAAATCTTATTACTGGATGAACCTACAGCGTGGCTGGATGAAGTCAGCGAGCAGCAGCTTATCCAGCAGCTTGGCCCGTGGCTCGGCAACCGCACGCTGGTGGTGGCCACGCATCGTATCCCAATTTTGCAGTTGGTTAACCGCATCATCGTGCTGGATAACGGCCGCATCGTAATGGACGGCCCAAGGGACCAAATCTTGCAGCAGCACGGTCTTATGGAAAAAAAAGCTGCCCCTCGCAGAACCGCGACCTTAAAACCGACAGGTGACACGGAGGTTCGGGCATGAACGACATCACGCGTTATAACAGCCGACTGAAAGAGCCGGCGCTTCCACGAGCAAGCCTGGTGGCGTGGGCACTTGGACTGATGCTGCTCGCATTTGTGTTGTGGGCAAACTTTTTCTCTCTGGACGAAGTGACCACCGGGTCTGGCAAAGTCGTGCCGTCCTCTCGCGAGCAGGTTATTCAGTCCCTGGAAGGCGGCATCCTCTACAAACTGGACGTTCGGGAGGGGGATATTGTAGAGAAGGGCCAGGTTCTCGCGCAGCTCGATCGCACCAAAACCGAGTCCGGCGTGCAGGAAAGTGAATCCAGGCTACATGCCGCGATGGCTACCGCCGCACGACTGAAGGCTGAAGTGAGCGGCACGCCGTTGGTTTTTCCCGAGATGCTCCCCGGAGAGAGCGAACTTGTTCGCCAGGAAACCGCGCTTTATAACTCGCGCCGGAGCAGTCTTGAAAAAGGGGTTGCCGGATTGCGGGAAGCCATTTCGCTGGTTCAGCGCGAGCTGGCGATGACGCAGCCGCTGGTTAAACAGGGGGCGGCCAGCAGCGTGGAGGTCCTGCGCCTGCAGAGACAAAAAAACGAGCTGGAAAACAAAATTACCGAAATGCAGAACCAGTATTACGTGCGCGCGCGCGAAGAGCTGGCGAAAACTAACGAAGAAATTGAAACCCAGCGCTCGGTGATGCGCGGGCGGGAGGATTCGTTAACCCGGCTCAAATTTACCGCGCCGGTCAGGGCGATAGTGAAGGGCATCGAGGTCACAACGGTGGGCGGCGTCATCCCGCCAAACGGAAAGCTCATGACGTTGGTTCCGCTCGACGATCAAATGCTGATTGAGGCAAAAATTTCACCTCGTGACGTGGCGTTTATTCATCCCGGCCAAAAGGCACTGGTGAAAATCACCGCCTATGACTACTCGATTTATGGCGGATTAAAGGGCGTGGTGACCACTATTTCACCGGATACGATTCAGGATGAGGTCAAACGTGATGTTTACTACTATCGGGTTTACATCCGCACCGATGTCAGCCAACTGACAAACAGGGACGGCAAAACGTTTCCGATATTTCCGGGGATGATTGCCACCGTGGATATCAAAACCGGTAGCAAATCGGTACTCGATTACCTGCTGAAACCGCTGAACAAAGCAAAGGAAGCGCTCAGAGAACGATAATCAAAAAAGCCGGCGAAAGCCGGCTTGATGTTGTTCAAAATATCGTCGGGTCGATATCCAGACCGTACATGATAAAGGAAAAATAATATCCAAAATAAGACTCAGCCGTCTCCATGAAGGCACGGTGTATTTCGAGCTTGCCCTCACTGTCTTCACTGAATAATCCGGCCATAATGCCGCAATTAACAATGCGTCTCAGATGCATTCTCGAGACAAAAAGATCTTTGGACGTTTTATTATAATTAGGCTTTAGCCACCAGCGGCCATCATCATCCTGTTTTGCCCTCAGGTATATTCTCAACATAATGATATGCCCGGCATCTTTGTCAACAAACATGGCGCTGTTGGGTACCAGTCGACTTAAAATGACTTCGTCAAAAAGAAGGTTGGCGCTGCGCCGGAAAAAATTCGCAAATGTGTTTTCATCCTCCAGAGCGTGAAACGACAGAGCATTTTCCGGTAGCAAAAATTTCAATGAAGGGATGGATATTTGCATATAGCTGCGGGTTTCATTGAGACCCTTTACGCTCGGGGAATACAACAGGACCCGGCGGTCATCCTCACTTTTTTCAAGCGTCATTCTGCCGGTGATGCGCAGGAGCGTGACCAGAGAATTCACTGTGTTCAGGCTGGTCAACCCCATTTTTACGCAAAACTCTTTGATGTCTGCGAGCACCGCCTGGCGGTCACCGTAGTGAAAACAGAGCAGGGCCAGAACCACATGAAAGCGCGAGCTTTGCAGAATGGTTTTATAAAAAAGAGGTTGTTTTTTATAGGTGATTAACAGGTGATCATAATGATGCTGTATGGCTTCTCGAAAAAGAGGATGTTTTTTAACTTGTTGGCTGTATTTATCGATGGTGTCTTGAAGTTTGTGTCGTGTCATATTGTTTTTTCTCGGTATTCAGCTATGGCGCAAATGCTCCATAAAACGACTGCTAAAGGCAGAGATAAAATGCACGTTATACGTGATTTTTATTTAGTGATTGCAAGTTGATATCGATTTTGAGTATATCACTGTTTATTTTAAAGTTAAAAATATGATTCTGTTTTTTCTTATTTTTATTTTTATTAACCAAAAATGCTTATCGTTCTCATTTTTTTGATTTTGAAATTATGTGGAAATAATATCTCCGGGCAGAGGAAAACAGTGTGAGGTCATGTACAAAAAACATGCAGCGAGCGTTACGCCTGGATTGCTGTCTTTTCCGTCAGGTTTGCAGCCGATGTAGCAGTTAAAGTTGCGGCGACTTCGGTAAAATGTTTAAGGATTATGCCAACGAAGTACTCACTTTTGTTTCTGCTTCATCTTTAATTTTCTATTTTTTTTAGGGTTTAAAATGCTCTCCGTTCAGAGCGGGGGATAATACCTTAATTAAGATTTTGTTCATGGTGCTTCTCGCCATTTTATTATAATGTCCTATGCCTTATTTATGATATGGATATTGCTATGACTATTTGTAAAAGCATTAATCAATTTTTATTTGAACGAAAAAAGAGAAATTTAAGCATTGATTTTAATCCTGCTGATGCAAAGCCAATTGCTTATTATAAAGCGATTGAAATAGGTGAGAAAAAGAATGGGAAAGCTACCCGACTCCGTCTGGGATACGTCAGTGATTATTTGGGTACAGGAGAGCCGGGTCTTATGGTGCATGGTTCTCAAAGCGGTAAGTTATACATCATGGGGGATGGACCTGATCCTGTTTATCAGACATTTACACCGGAAGATCTTCACCGTTATCTTATTTTTCGCCATTCACTTGATCTCTCGAGAGATAAAAGACCGCTACATCTTTTAAGCTGTTATTCTGGCGAGGCAAAAGAAAATTCTGAAGAGCTTAGCGTGGCGCAGAGGTTAGCTAATGTATTGCAGAGAAGAATATATGTATATGGTGGATATGAACGTTTATCTTATAAATCGGAATATCAAGGGGTTTTAGGTCTTTTAAATAATCAGGGGGCTATTTTTAAGGAGCGAAATCCTTTTGATAATAATCCGAGATTACCCCTTGTCGGGAAATTGATTACTCCAGCTTCACCCTTTAACTCGTTAAGAAATCGGTGATTTTTAGCCAGCGGCGAACAACATCGAAATAAATGAAGGGCAGGGCTTGCCCTTTACATAGCGTTGTGAAAAGAAAACGGCGATTATTATATTTGCTACAAAAACAGGCTTCGGCAGGCGTCAGAAAAGCAAGATACAAAGTCTTTCTATACCCATCTTTCATGTGATATCGTAAGTTACATGATATTTCAGAGGTCATTTGACCTTTTATCCATGATGGTGATGTTTAGCCGCAGTGCACCGCCGGAGGTGAAGTGATGAACGACACAAATGATATCTTTAACGCGGAATTTTCCCGCCAGTACGATGCCAGCAGCGAACGTCTGAAAGACATCTCTAACAACCTGCACGCCTTGCTGTCATTGCTTCTCAGGGATCTTCCATCTGAGGCTGAAGTGCTTTGCGTGGGCGTAGGGACCGGCACCGAAATCGTCCGGCTGGCAAAACAGCATCCTGACTGGCATTTTACCGGGGTCGATCCTTCCCCCGATATGCTGGCCGTCTGTGCAGAAAAGCTTGAACGGGAGGGGCTGAGCGGCCGCTGTGAGCTGATTGTAGGCCACGTCAAAGACGTCCCGGAACAGGATAAATTTGATGCTGCGCTGTGCTTACGGGTGGCGCATTTTATTCAACATCCGCAGCGGGGCGGGATCTATCAGCACATCGGCGACAGGCTAAAACCCGTGGGACAGCTGATTGCCGCAGAAATAGCGGGAGATATGGCGGATCCCGATTTTGACGGGCAATTAAGAAACTGGGTTGCGCTGCAGCAGGCCTATACCCAACGCCAGCGCGATATTGCTGAGGTAAAAGCTGAGCTCAACCAGCGGTTGCTCTTGTTGCCGCCTCGCCAGACCGAAGCTCTGCTGCGCGAAGCCGGGTTCGCCAGCGTAACACCGTTCTTCCAGTCGCTGCTGATTCACGGCTGGCAGGCGGTAAAATCTTCAGGCGGGCGGGAATAGCACGCCGCACAACTGAGAGTTCATCGTTTTTTTCTTCTTAATGACCAACTATAACGCCTTAATTAAGGTGTTATAGTTGGTTTGTTATTTCATCTATTATCTGGTTGGCCGCTATTCCGGCGCGGCAAAAGAGAACTCAGAGGAGCTAAGCATTGCGCAGCAATTGGCGAATGTTTTACATAGAAAAATAGGGTCATATGGTGGTCATGAGTAAGCCTATTATTATGGTAAATACCAAGAATTAATCGGTGTGGTAAATAATGTGGGGGGTATTTACACCCATAATGAAATAAAATTAAAAAGACTAAATCAATGCTGGCTACGCCACATTTTTATTATTCATGACAAACCAAAATGACTACCTAAGCCAGGTCGAATATTTCGTCCTGGCGTTAAATAAACGGCGCGCTGTAATAGTGCGCCGCAAACTCTTTATTTACTGGTCGTTTCCTCTGATTTCACAAGCGTCGGCGTTTCGTTAAAGAAATTCCACGGCTTCAGCAGGGCATGTACCCACTCGGTCGGCATGATGGGCCACTCTTCGGCGCGGGCGATATGCGTGGTGCCGGTGGTTAGCCAGACCACATTATCCGTGTTCTCAAGTGACTGATTGTCTTTGCTGTAAGCCCCTAAACCGGTGTCGTGCGCAGAGCGGTTCGGGTATTTCCCTTCAGAATAGCGCTCATCCGGGTTGTAGCGGGTCACCCACAGCTGCTTATCCATAAAGCTCAGGCGATGATAAATCCACTCGTCCGGGGCAAACTTCGCGCCGGTGGCGACCGGGTGAGTCCCGCCCGCGTAGGGGATCAGTTGGTAGGACACCGGGTTGCCCATGCGGTTTTCTTTGTTCGGATTGCTCAGCAGGCGGACAGTGCCAGGGTCAAATTTCTGCGCGGCGTCCTGCTCGTTTTTAATCGCATACTCATTGGTTTGCATGGTACTTGTGCGCGGGCCACCGCTGGTGTTTGGCTTCACCACCGGGTCAATCGCGGTCAGGCTGTTGTTTTCGCCGTCCACGTCCAGGTCCAGACGGAAGTTGTAGATGTGCTGATGCGTTGTGCCGACAATATTATGGTCGATCAGCGTCCCGTACCGGGTATCTTCTTTGGCGGTGGCATCATGCATGGTTTTGGCCTTCACGCCTTTGACCGCCTCAATGCCGGTCGCGCCTGCATCAATGCCAATGGTGCCGTTCTGATGGAAGACCCAGTCAAAGATGTAGTCGTAGTTGCCGACGGTGCTTATCCAGCGGATCACCAGTTCACGGCGTTCGCTGCTAACGTTCGGCTGGCCCATTTCCTGATGTTTGTATTCCGGCCCGGCGTAGCGCTCGAAAATGGCAATTGCTCGAGGAATGGTGGTGGGTTTACCGGTGTAATCGGCCAGGGTTTCGTCCAGCAGGACCGCGTTAGCCGGCGCATCTTTGCCGCGCACGATAGGGGACGTGAGCGTGCCCATGCCGTAATCCCCGGCGTCCAGATACGCTTTAAAATACCAGCCGATGTCCGGGTCGCCATACGGCACAATCATCCCGCCGAGCGACCCTTCATACATGATCTTCCGTTTAGTGCCGTTGTCGTTGTAGGTCACGGTGGAAATCATCGGGCCAACGCGGGAATTCAGGCGCAGGTGCAAATCCCAGTTTTGCCAGTGAATCGTGTCGCCGGTAATGGTGTAGTTTTTTCCTTCCGGCTCAATGATATCCAGCGGCTTGAGGTTGGCAGCCTGCCGGTCGCGGCCATCATAAGGGCGGGGCGTCATCGGCACAGGAATGACCGGGCCTTCCTCAATTTTGATGATTTTTTTCTGCTCGAGATCCACCACCGCGACCAGGTTTTCAATCGGATGCGCCCAGTAGTTGCCGTCGCCCACGTCAAGGTAGCTCACCACTTTCAGCAGGCGCTGATCCTGCTTCAGGCCGTCTTTACCGTCGAAATAGCCGACCGTCAACGGCGTTGTGACGACCTTCGACGGATCGCTGATACCGCGTTTTTTCACCGCTTCCGCGAATTCTTTGCTGTTGTTGATGATTGACTGCACGCTGGCAAAATCGTCCAGCAGCACCATGCCCTGTGCGCCTTCGATAGGCTTCCAGCTCTTAACTATCCCGGCGGCCAGATCCACCGTGGCTTCAATAATATGGCGGCCATCCAGCATGATGACGTCCGCCTCGCGTGGTTGGCTGACGCTGGTGCCGTCCATCACAAACTTCCAGACTTGTTCTTTAGGCGGCTCGCGTAGTGAGATTTCGGTAAAGCGAATAGTCGGCTTGTAGTTAGCCGCGTCTTTGATTATCTCCACCGTTTTATTAATTTCGTCGGCGCTCAGAGAGTTCAGCGGGTGCGGCTTTTTCTCGACGGCAAAGGTTTGATCCAGCCCGGACTGGAAGACTTCATTGATAAACCCTTCGGAGATAAACGCCGTTTTGCCTTTAAAGATCACCGGCACTTCAAGCTTCAGCGTTTTGCCGTTAACGATGGCGGAGGTGGCATTAGGCTTAACCTTCACATAGGCACCGTCTTTCACGAGGGTGAACATCTGCGCGTAATCGTCCCACTGGACGTCGGCGCCAAAATCCGTCAGCGTTTTTTGCATCGGCACCATATGTGCCTCGCCGCCGTGGGCAAATGCGGGGGCGTTAATCCCCGCCGAAGTCAGGAGCGCAATAGCCAGCGCCAGCGCTTTTTTTCCAGTTTTCATTGTCATCGCTTTTTCACCTTAAAAGTGCGTTGTGTTGTTATGTGCGTGCTGGATAAAGACTGTCGGATTCAACATAACAACTTCCGCCAGGGCTTCCCTTGCGCTCCCTGCCAAGTGTTTTGCTGTGGTTGCCAGAATGTGGGATTGGGGAGGATTGTGACTCCGGGTCGATGAGCGTCGGGCTAAATCCAGCCCTCACCCCGGCTTCTCCCAGAGGGAGAGGGGGAAGGCAACCTGCGGGGGATTTGTTTCTTCCCTCTCCCTGGCAGGGAGAGGGTTAGGGTGAGGGTAAAAACCAGGCGCGATGCCAGGCCGAACTAACGTTTAAGGCCTAACAGGCAACATCACCGTGCAGGCGGGCAACCAGCGTCAGGATTGAGTAGAGCGCAACAATCTGCTGATGCTGGTTGGTGACATCCACCGCCCATTCCACCACGCCAACCGGCTTATCTTCCGCCGTCTTCTGCGGCTTGGCGGTTTTGCGTTTGCAGGTCAGGCGCACCTGAATGGTATCGTCGATTTTTACCGGCTCGATAAAGCGCAGATTTTCCATGCCGTAGTTGGCAATCACCGGCCCGACGCCTGGGTCAACAAACAGCCCGGCGGCGGCAGACACCACGAAGTAACCGTGCGCCACGCGCTCGCCGAAGAACGACTCCGCCGCGCCAATTTTGTCGGTATGGGCGTAGAACCGGTCGCCGCTCAGGTTGGCGAAGTTGGTGATATCAGCTTCGGTGACGGTGCGGCGGGCAGTCAGAATACTTTCCCCGATGCGCAGCTCCTCAAAATGTTTGCGGAATGGATGCAAGGCGTCCTCGTGAACTTTTGCGCCGTAGTTCCATTGCCCGCTAACGGCGGCCAGCATCGTCGGGCTGCCCTGAATGGCGGTGCGCTGCATATAGTGCTTCACCGCCCGCAGGCCGCCGAGTTCTTCCCCGCCGCCCGCGCGACCTGGGCCGCCGTGCACCAGCATCGGCAGCGGAGAACCGTGCCCGGTGGATTCCACTGCAGACTCCTGGTTCAGCACCTGAATGCGCCCGTGAGCGCGGGCCGCGCCGAGGATAAAGTGACGTGCCGTTTGCTCATCGGCGGTCACCAGCGTCCCCGCCAGGCTGCCCTGACCGGCGCGAGCCAGCGCCATGGCATGTTCGACATCCCGGTATGGCATCACGGTCGCTACCGGGCCGAAGGCCTCAAGCTCATGCACCGCAGGCGTTTCGTCAGGCTGTTGGCAAAGCAGCAGGGTTGGCGGGAAGAACGCGCCCGGCTGTGCAGTATCGGCCTTGCCGCCCAGCAGGACATCACAGCCGGCGCCAACCAGTTGGTCGACTTTCCGCTGCACGTCATCCCGCTGCGCAAGGCTGACCAGCGCCCCCATGCGCACGCCTTCCAGTGCCGGGTCGCCGGGCTGTATTTTTTCCAGTTTCACTTTCAGCGCTTCAATCACCGAACCCAGCCGATTTTGCGGCACGATAATCCGGCGAATGGCGGTGCATTTTTGCCCGGCTTTGGCGGTCATCTCGCGCACGACTTCCCGCACGAACAGCGCAAATTCAGGTTGTTCAGGCGTGACATCTTCCGCCAGTACGCAGCAGTTCAGCGAGTCGGCTTCCATGGTGAAGGGAATTGAACGGGCAACGATATTTGAGTGACAACGTAACTTCTGGCCGGTGCTGGCCGAGCCGGTGAACGTCACCACGTCCTGCTCATCCAGGTGCTCAAACAGATCGCCCACGCCGCCGCAGATCAGGCTTATCGCCCCGTCAGGCACCAGCCCTGATTCCACAATCGCTTTCACCATCACCTGAGTTAGCTGCGCGCTCGCCGTGCCGGGCTTGATAATCGCGGGCATCCCGGCCAGCCAGGTTGGGGCCAGTTTCTCAAGCATTCCCCAGCAGGGGAAGTTGAAGGCGTTGATGTGCAGCGCTACGCCTGACTTCGAAGTGAGTACGTGGCGGGCCGCGAATCCCCCCTGTTTGGACAGCGGCATCAATTCGTCTTCCGGCCACAGCGTGTCGTCCGGCAGCTCGCGGTTGCCCATTCCGGCGTAGGCATACAGCGTACTGATGCCGCCTTCTATGTCTACCCAGCTGTCGGCGCGGGTGGCACCGGTCTGGTAAGAGACCTGGTAAAACGCTTCTTTCTGCGCCAGCAGGTGCTTAGCCACCGCTTTTAACATCGCGGCACGCTGAATAAACGTCATCGCCTGCAGCGCTTTGCCACCTTGCGCAATGGCGAAGCGCTTTGCCGCCGCCATATCCGCCCCTTCGCTGGTCACCTGCCACAGCGGTTCGCCGCTAACGGCATGAAAAATAGTTCTTTCTTTTCCCTGGCCGCTAAACCACGTCCCGGACAGATAGCTGGTTAACTGTTGCATCTCACCCTCCATTACATGCTGCATTTAATCATTACAATGTTTGTTTTATGAATCATAAAAATCAAGCTGTAATTTAATGAATTGTTAACATTGTGATGGCTTGTGTTTTTTGTTATTGATTTATCTCAATGATAAGTCTGGTTTTTAAGATATTTAGCGTGATAGACCTCACAAACGTGCGGTGTAATCTTTGCGATCTCCGTTAACTTATCTGTAACTTTTAATCATGAAGTGATTCGCAATATCGCAGATTGTTGAGTTAAATTGAATCATAAGGTGATGCCGTGACAGAACAAGAACGCTTTGATGAGCGCATCCAGCAGGAAACCGCCATCGAACCACAGGACTGGATGCCGGAGGCTTACCGCAAAACGCTGATCCGCCAGATAGGCCAGCATGCGCACTCGGAAATCGTTGGCATGCTGCCGGAAGGTAACTGGATAACTCGCGCCCCCAGCCTGCGCCGCAAGGCCATTCTGCTGGCCAAAGTGCAGGATGAAGCCGGGCATGGGTTGTACCTCTACAGCGCGGCGGAAACCCTGGGCTGCGCCCGGGAAGATATCTACCAGAAGATGCTCGACGGCAAGATGAAATACTCCTCCATCTTTAACTACCCGACGCTCAACTGGGCCGACATCGGCGTGATTGGCTGGCTGGTGGACGGGGCAGCCATAGTCAACCAGGTCGCGCTGTGCCGGACCTCGTATGGCCCGTACGCCCGGGCGATGGTGAAAATCTGCAAAGAAGAAAGCTTCCACCAGCGGCAGGGATTTGAAGCCTGCACCGTGCTGGCGAACGGCAGCCCCGAACAGCGCCAGATGCTGCAGGACGCCATTAACCGCTTCTGGTGGCCGGCGCTGATGATGTTCGGACCCAACGACGACAACTCGCCGAACAGCGCCCAAAGCCTCGCCTGGAAAATCAAACGCTTCGGCAATGACGAGCTGCGTCAGCGCTTTGTCGACAATACCGTGCCGCAGGTTGAGCTGCTGGGCATGACCGTGCCGGATCCCGATCTGTATCGCGATGAGGTCACGGGCCATTACCGCTTTGGCGACATCGACTGGCAGGAATTCAACGACGTGGTGGCCGGGCGCGGCTTATGCAACGAAGAGCGCCTCGCCGCCAAGCGCAAAGCCTGGGAAGAGGGGGCATGGGTGCGCGAAGCCGCCCTTGCGTATGCCGAAAAACAACAGGCCCGCACCGCCGCCTGAAGGAGTAAGAGATGAGCAAAATTTACTGGCCGCTGTATGAAGTCTTTATTCGCAATAAAAAAGGGCTGTCCCATCGCCACGTTGGCAGCCTGCACGCCGCCGACGACCAGATGGCGCTGGAAAACGCGCGCGACGCCTACACCCGCCGCAGCGAAGGCTGCTCCATCTGGGTCGTGAAAGCGAGCGAAATCGTCGCCTCCCAGCCGGAAGAGCGCCCGGAATTTTTCGACCCGGCAGACAGCAAAGTCTACCGCCACCCAACGTTTTACACGCTGCCTGACGGCATCGAGCACATGTGAGGCCGCCAATGACACTCGATCCTGTAGCGACCTACAGCCTGCACCTCGGCGACACCTGCCTCGTGCTGGCCCAACGCCTGAGCGCGTGGTGCGGCCATGCGCCGGAGCTGGAGATTGATCTGGCGCTAGCCAACATTGGCCTCGACCTGCTCGGCCAGGCGCGCAACTTCCTGACCTACGCCGCCGAGCGCGAAGGCGAGCACCTCGACGAAGACAGGCTGGCCTTTGGCCGCGACGAGCGCGAGTACCGCAATCTGCTGCTGGCGGAACAGCCCAACGGTGATTTCGCCGAAACGCTGGTGCGTCAGTACCTGCTGGACGCGTGGCACGTCTCGCTGTTCAGCCGCCTGGTAGAAAGCAAAGATCCGCAGCTGGCGGCCATCGCAGCCAAAGCCATTAAAGAAGTGCGCTATCACCTGCGCTTCAGCCGTGGCTGGCTGGTTCGCCTGGGCAACGGCACTGAGCTTTCGCAGGCGAAAACGCAAAGTGCTTTAAACAAACTATGGCGCTTCAGCGGCGAAATGTTCGTTGTCGATGAGCTGGAAACCATGCTGGCGGAGCAGGGCATCGCCGTCGACCCGCGTAGCCTCAAGGCCGAATGGCTGCAAGAAGTGACCGCCGGACTGAGCGATGCCTCGCTGCAGGCCCCGGCAGAGCAGCCATACCGCACCGGCGGTAAGCAAGGCTTACACACCGAACACCTCGGCCCGCTGCTGGCTGAAATGCAGTACCTGCAGCGCGCTTACCCGAACCAGCAGTGGTAAGGAGGAGAGGATGCAAACCGCCACGCTTCAGCCCGCTGCCGTCCGCGACGTCTGGCGTCTGCTGAGTGAGATCAGTGACCCGGAAATCCCGGTGCTGACCATCACCGACCTCGGGATGGTGCGCAGCGTCGAGCACCGCCCGGACGGCTGGCATATCGGTTTTACGCCAACCTATTCCGGCTGCCCGGCCACTGAATTTTTGCTGGCCGCCATCCGGGAAGCCCTGGAAGGCGCAAAGCTGAGTCCGGTGCACATCAGGCAGGTTTTGCATCCCGCCTGGACGACGGACTGGATGTCGCCGGAGGCTAAAACCCGGCTGCGCGAATACGGCATCAGCCCGCCGCAGGGACATGCCTGCCACGCGGCGGTCGCCGCCCAGGTGACTTGCCCACGCTGCGGGAGCGAACACACGTCGCTCATCAGTGAATTCGGCTCCACGGCCTGTAAAGCGCTTTACCGCTGCGACAGCTGCCGGGAACCCTTTGATTACTTTAAATGTATTTGAGGATGCCATGACAACGTTTCACTCCCTGAAAGTGGCACGCATCGAACCCGAAACCGCAGAGGCGGTAGCGATTACCTTTGCGGTGCCGGACGCGCTGCGCGGGCAGTACCGCTTTCGTCCAGGGCAGCATTTGACGCTGAAAGCCCGGCTGGGCGGGGAAGAGCTGCGCCGCTGCTACTCTATTTGCCGCTCTGAGGATCCCGGCGAAATCTGCGTGGCGGTAAAAGCCATTGAAGGCGGCCGTTTTTCACAATATGCGGTCAGCGATTTAACCGCCGGGATGTCGCTCGAGGTGATGGTGCCGCAGGGAACGTTTGGCTACCAGCCGGAAGCGGAAACTCGCGGCAACTATCTGGCACTCGCCGTCGGCTCCGGCATCACGCCGATGCTGGCCATTATCGGCGCCACGCTCGCCACCGAGCCAGAAAGCAGCGTGACCCTGGTTTACGGCAACCGCAGCAGCGCCAGCATGATGTTCCGCCAGGCGCTGGCCGACCTGAAAGATCGCTACCCGCAGCGCCTGCAGCTGATTTACCTGTTCAGTCAGGAGAGGTCGGACAGCGACCTGCTCAGCGGCCGGCTGGACGGCGAAAAACTGAAGCAGCTTGGCGACCACCTATTGGACGTCAAAGGCTTTGACCGCACGTTTATCTGCGGCCCGCAAAGCATGATGCAGGCCACCGAAACCGCGCTGAAAGAGATGGGCGTCGCACCTGAGGATATCTATCTCGAACATTTCAACACGCCGGGCATTGCGCCGGGTGCCCGTTCCCGCGCTCAGGCGGCGGGTAAAACCGTCACCCTGCGCCAGGACGGCGTAGATCGCCAGATTACCCTGACCGCCGGGGACGAAAGCATTCTCGACGCGGCCCTGCGCCAGGGCGCGGATCTGCCGTATGCCTGCAAAGGCGGCGTCTGCGCCACCTGCCGCTGCAAGGTGCTGCAGGGCGAAGTGGAAATGGGCGTCAACTACAGCCTGGAGCCGGATCAGCTGGCCGCAGGCTACGTCCTGAGCTGCCAGGCGCTGCCGAAGGGCGACGACGTGGTGCTCGACTTTGACGCGCAGGGGGTGTGATGAGCGAACTTCTTAGCCAGCAAAACGGCCGGGTGTTAACCCTGACGCTGAACCGCCCGCAGGCGCGGAACGCGCTCAACAACGCGCTGCTGACGTTGATTGCCGAAGCGCTCGAAGCTGCGCAGCAGGACGCCGCCATTGGTGCCGTCGTCATTACCGGCAGCGAACGTTTTTTTGCTGCCGGAGCCGATCTCAAAGAGATGGCCAGCCGGGATATGCCCGCCACGCTCAACGACCCCCGGCCACAGCTTTGGGCTCGTCTCGAGCGTTTCCCTAAACCCCTGATCGCTGCCGTGAACGGCTATGCGCTCGGGGCTGGCTGCGAGCTGGCGCTGCTGAGCGACATCATCGTGGCCGGGGATAACGCGCGCTTCGGCCTGCCGGAAATCACTCTGGGGATTATGCCCGGCGCGGGCGGCACGCAGCGGCTTATTCGTAGCGTAGGCAAAGCGCTGGCTTACCGCATGGTGCTGAGCGGCGAAGCTATCGACGCGGACCGGGCTTTACGTGCCGGGCTGGTCGCCGAAGTGCATCCCGCAGCCCTAACGCTGGAATACGCCCAGAAGCTTGCCGCCGGTATTGCCCGTCATGCGCCGCTGGCGCTGCAGGCTGCCAAAAATGCGCTTCAACAGGCACAGAACACGGGCCTGAGCCAGGGGCTGCTGCAGGAACGCCAGCTGTTTACGCTGCTCGCCGCCACCGAAGATCGTCGGGAAGGCCTCGCCGCTTTCCTGGAAAAACGACCTGCTGAATTCAAAGGACGTTAATCATGAGTTTTATTGTCAGCGATGTGCAAAACGGGGTGATGACCCTGACCCTCAACCGCCCGGAGCGGCTGAACAGCTTCAACGACGAAATGCATCGCCAACTGGCGGAAGTTCTCACCCAGGCCGAGCGGGACGAAACCATCCGCTGCCTGCTAATCACTGGCGCAGGGCGCGGCTTCTGTGCCGGGCAGGATCTCAACGACCGCAACGTTGACCCAAGCGGTGACGCCCCGGACCTCGGTTACTCGGTTGAAACGTTTTATAACCCTCTGCTGCGCCGCCTGGCGAAATTGCCAAAGCCGGTGATTGCGGCGGTTAACGGCGTGGCGGCGGGAGCCGGGGCTACGCTGGCGCTGGGCTGCGACATGGTTATCGCCGCGCGTTCAGCAAAATTTATTATGTCTTTCAGCAAGCTGGGGCTGGTGCCCGACTGCGGCGGCACCTGGTTCTTGCCTCGCCTGACCGGGCGGGCGCGTGCCATGGGGCTGGCGTTACTTGGCGACACGCTAACCGCCGAGCAGGCGCACGACTGGGGCATGATTTGGCAGGTCGTGAACGACGAACAGCTCAGCGATACCGCCCGCCAGCTGGCCCAGCACTTTGCCACCCAGCCGACCTTTGGCCTGGGGCTTATCAAGCAGGCGCTTTACGCCTCGGAAACCAACACCCTGGACGCCCAGCTCGACCTGGAGCGTGACTATCAGCGCCTGGCTGGCCGCAGCGAAGATTACCGCGAAGGCGTGTCTGCTTTTCTGGCGAAGCGCCCGGCCACCTTTAAGGGGAAATAAGTATGTTAACTCCTGAGGCCGTGATTGCGGTGATTGGCAGCGGCACCATGGGCGCAGGTATTGCCCAGGTGGCGGCCAGCGCGGGTCATCCGGTGTGGCTGTACGATATTCAGCCCGGCGCAGCAAAGCGTGCGATAGACGGCATTGATACCGTACTCAGCGCCCGCGTAGCCAAAGGCAAACTTGACGAGGCGCTCCGTCAGTCAACGTTTGCCCGGCTGCATCCGGCGGAAACGCTGGCTGATTTGGCTCAGGCCGCGCTGGTGATTGAGGCCGCCGCCGAACAAATTGACGTCAAGCAGGCCATCTTCCGCGATTTAGCGGCGGTCTGCGGGGCTGATACCGTCTTAGC
The DNA here is from genome assembly GCF_050847315.1 of Enterobacter sp. TMH.L2. NCBI lineage: Bacteria > Pseudomonadati > Pseudomonadota > Gammaproteobacteria > Enterobacterales > Enterobacteriaceae > Enterobacter > Enterobacter sp. TMH.L2. Next base: position 2,246,249 of record NZ_CP193791.1, read on the forward strand.
CAGCAATACCTCATCCATTTCTATCACCGCCATCGCCAGCGGCATCAGCCACCCGGCGCGCGTGGTCGGACTGCATTTCTTTAACCCTGCGCCGGTGATGAAACTGGTCGAAGTGGTCAGCGGCCTGGAAACCTCGTCGGAGATTGCCGAGCGGCTTTGCGAGCTGGCTCTGCGCTGGGGTAAACAGCCGGTGCGCTGCCATTCCACGCCGGGCTTTATCGTTAACCGCGTGGCTCGGCCTTTTTATGCTGAAGCCTGGCGCGCGCTGGAGGAGCAGGTTGCCCCGGCGGCGGCTATTGATGCCGCGTTACGCGACGGGGCGGGCTTCCCGATGGGGCCGCTGGCGTTAACGGATCTGATAGGTCAGGACGTCAACTTCGCCGTCACCTGCTCGGTGTTTAACGCCTTTTGGCAGGAGCGTCGTTTCCTGCCTTCTCTCGCCCAGCAGGAACTGGTGCTTGGCAAGCGGCTGGGCAAGAAAACCGGGCAGGGCGTCTACCGCTGGCCGCTTGAGGCGAAACCGGCATATCAGCCTCAAGTGCCTGCCGAACTGGCGGCTAAACAGGTCACGCAGGTCGGCAAAACTCTTGAAATCGACGGCATCGCCGTTGCCATAACCAGCGGTATTACGGCCACTGCCATGTCGGCCGAGCTGAAACGCCCGGTAGTGCTGCGGGACAGACTCGCCGAGTCTTCGCTGGAAGTGTTAGCGCCGTCGGCTTCGGTCACGCCTCAGCAGTTGGCGCAGGTCACCCATTACTTCCAGCAGCAGGGTAAACAGGTGCTGGTGATCGGTGACTACCCCGGCATGCTGGCCTGGCGCACCGTGGCGATGCTCGCCAACGAAGCGCTGGATGCGCTGCAGAAAGGCGTGGCTGCGGAAGCCGACATCGATACCGCCATGCAGCTCGGCGTGAACTATCCGCACGGGCCGCTGGCCTGGGGAGCCCGCCTGGGCTGGCAAAACATTCTGACGCTGCTGGAGAATCTGCAGCGCCATTACGGCGAAGAACGCTACCGCCCGACCTCTTTACTGCGCCAGCGCGCGCTGCTGGAGAACCAACATGAGCACTAACGCCTGGGATAACGCCCGCGTGATGTACGCGCGGGACAACTGCGCCAGACAGATGGGCATTGAAGTGGTTGAGATGGGCGACGGTTTTGCGCTGCTCACCATGACCATCACTGAGGCCATGCTTAACGGGCACCAGACCTGCCACGGCGGGCAATTGTTTACGCTCGCCGACACCGCTTTTGCCTACGCCTGCAACAGCCAGGGGCTGGCGGCGGTGGCCTCCGGCTGCAGCATTGAATTTCTGCGTCCCGGCAAGGCCGGGGACCGGCTTAAAGCGGTGGCTAGGGTGCGCCAGCAGGGGCGGCAGACGGGCGTCTACGACATCGAGATCATTAATCAGGACGAGAAGACGCTGGCGCTGTTTCGCGGCCGCGCACATCGCATCGGGACGACGGTTTCAGGAGAAAAATTATGAGTCAGGCTTTTATTTGCGATGGGGTACGCACCCCGATTGGCCGCTACGGCGGCGCGCTTGCGAGCGTGCGCGCGGATGACCTGGCCGCGCTGCCGCTAAAAGCGCTATTGGCACGCTATCCCACTCTCCACTGGAGCGCCGTAGACGACGTGATTTTTGGCTGCGCGAACCAGGCCGGGGAGGATAACCGCGACGTGGCACGCATGGCGACGCTGCTGGCCGGTTTACCACAGACTGTGCCGGGCACCACGATCAACCGCCTGTGCGGCTCCGGGCTGGATGCCGTGGGCTTTGCGGCTCGCGCCATCAAAGCCGGTGACGCTCAGCTCATGCTGGCAGGTGGGGTGGAATCCATGTCTCGGGCACCGTTTGTGATGGGCAAAGCCAGCTCGCCGTTCCAGCGTCAGGCCGAGATGTTTGACACCACCCTTGGCTGGCGTTTTGTGAACCCGCTCATGGCAGCGCAATTTGGTACTGACAGCATGCCGGAAACGGCAGAGAATGTAGCGGAATTGTTAAAAATAAGCCGTGAAGACCAGGACCGGTTTGCGTTTCGCAGCCAGCAGCGTACCGCTCTCGCGCAGCAGACAGGCATTCTGGCTGAAGAGATTGTGCCGGTCACGCTAAGCGGTCGCAAAGGCGCGGTGACGGAAGTAAGGGAAGACGAGCACCCGCGTGCGGAAACCACGCTTGAACAGCTGGCGGCGCTAAAAACGCCGTTCCGCGCGAACGGCGTCGTGACGGCGGGCAATGCTTCCGGCGTGAACGACGGGGCGGCAGCGCTGCTTATCGCCAGCGAAGCTGCCGCGCTGCAGCACGGCCTGGCGCCTAAGGCGCGCATAGTCGCGATGGCGACGGCGGGCGTGGAGCCTCGCCTGATGGGGCTGGGGCCGGTGCCTGCGGTACGTAAAGTGCTGGAGATGACCGGATTAAGCATCCACGACATGGATCTGATTGAACTCAATGAAGCCTTCGCCGCGCAGGCGCTCGGCGTGCTTCGCCAACTGGGGCTTCCGGATGATGCCCCGCATGTGAATCCTAACGGCGGCGCGATTGCCCTGGGACACCCGCTGGGGATGAGCGGTGCCAGACTGGCGTTAACGGCCAGCCTGGAGCTGCACCGGCGCGGCGGGCGGTATGCCCTTTGCACCATGTGTATCGGTGTGGGTCAGGGCATTGCCCTGGTCCTTGAGCGTGTGAGCTAGTCAAACCTGCGAGTACCCTAATAATGATAACCTCTGAAACTAAGCTGGAATCGATTGAAACCGCATCGCTGGATGAGCTTCAGGCCCTGCAGACGCAGCGCCTGAAATGGACGCTGAATCACGCCTACAGCAACGTCCCGATGTATAAGCGCAAATTTGACGCCGTGGGCGTGCACCCTGACGATTTTAAAGAGCTGAAAGACATTCGCCTGTTCCCGTGCACCACCAAGCAGGATCTGCGCGATAACTATCCTTTTGACACGTTCGCCGTGCCGATGGAGCAGGTCGTTCGCATTCATGCCTCCTCCGGCACCACGGGCAAACCTACCGTTGTGGGCTACACCCAAAACGACATTGATACCTGGGCTAACCTTGTGGCGCGTTCGCTGCGTGCCGCAGGCGGAACGCCAAAAGATAAAATTCACGTCTCCTACGGCTACGGGTTGTTTACCGGCGGGCTGGGGGCGCACTACGGCGCAGAGCGCCTCGGGGCGACAGTGATCCCGATGTCCGGCGGCCAGACGGAAAAACAGGCGCAGCTGATCCGTGATTTTAAACCGGACATGATCATGGTCACGCCGTCCTGGTGCCTGAACCTGATTGAAGAGCTGGAACGGCAGATGGGCGGCGACGCCAGCGGCTGCTCGCTCCGCGTCGGGGTCTTTGGTGCGGAGCCGTGGACCAAAGCGATGCGGGCGGAAATTGAACGTCGCTTGGGCATTACCGCGCTGGATATCTACGGCCTGTCGGAAGTGATGGGGCCGGGCGTGGCAATGGAATGCCTGGAATCCCGGGATGGCCCGACGATTTGGGAAGACCATTTCTACCCGGAAATCGTTGACCCGCAGAGCGGTGTCCCGCTGGACGACGGCGAGCACGGCGAACTGCTGTTCACCACGCTGACCAAAGAGGCGCTGCCGGTGATCCGCTACCGTACCCGCGATTTAACGCGCCTGCTGCCGGGCAGCGCTCGTACCATGCGCCGAATGGATCAGATAACCGGCCGTTCAGACGATATGCTGATTATCCGGGGCGTGAATGTGTTCCCGTCCCAGTTGGAAGAGGAGATCCTGAAATTCCAGCACCTGGCACCGCATTATCAGCTGGAGGTGCATCGTCGCGGGCACCTGGATACCCTGGCGATCAAGGTGGAACTGAAGGAAAGCAGCCTGTATCTCAGCCACGAACAGCGCTGCGCGGTTTGCCATGAGCTGCGCCACCGCATTAAGTCGATGGTGGGGATTTCAACGGATATCACCATTGTGAACTGCGGCAGCCTGCCGCGTTCAGAAGGAAAAGCTATCCGGGTGTGCGATCTTCGTCAGGCGGCGAATCATTAATCATCCGTGACGGTTTCACTTAAGCGTGCCGGTGGATCATAATTCCCCGGCACGTTTGCCTGCCTGCAATCAGTTAAACGGCTCGCCCAGGGTCAGCATCAGACGGTTGGCCCATGCGAAAAAGGCCGTGGACTGCACCAAATCCAACAACTCAAGCTCGCTTAATCCCAGTTCCCTCAGGGCATGTATCTGTTGCGCATTGGCGCTTGCCGGAGTGGCGGATAATGCCGCCGAAAAGTTAATTTCCGCCTGCCAGCGAGGGGATTGCCCGTCGCTCAGCGTCCCGCCAGGTTCGATGGTCAGTAGACGTTCAATCGCTTCGTTATGTTTTGACAGCTGGCTGGCCTTGCGGGCGTGCACGGAGGCGCAGTAAATGCAGCCGTTGATCTTGCTGGCAACCGTGGCGGCAAGTTCGCGCTCGGCGCGGGGCAAACCGCCCGGCGTATAGAAAATGCCTTTATCGGTGAGCGTGCGCTGTTCCAGTACCGGCAGATTGCGGCCCAGCAGGCGGAAATAATCCGAGTCCTGGTGCCCAAAACGTTTCAGGGTTTCCTGCTCTTCCGGGGCGAATTCCGCGTAAGGCAGGGCGGCTATCCAGGGTTCCCAGTTAAGCTCGGCCTGGGTAAACGTCACCGGAGCGGATTTGCCGCTGGCGGTTAACGGCTGGCGGTGCCACTCGCCGGCGGCAGGAATGCGAACCTGTTCGCCGTTTGCCTGTTGGCCGCCAATCAGGCGCAGGCCGCGCAGCAGTCGGCTCTGGAAGGCCACAAAGCCAATAATTTGTGACAGTGTCACCACTTCTTCTTCGCTAAAGCCCGCCTGAATCAGCGTCTGGACGTCCTGCGGGCCTGCCTGCACCGGCTGGAAACTCAGTCTTTCGGCATGATCGAGCCAGGCGCTAAAGCGTTCGCTGGCGGGTTGGCCAGCCAGACGCTGGGCGTAATGGTCCGTGAGCCGGGCATCGTCGTGCCAGTCCGCCACTCGCCTCGCGAGATGCAGCCTTTCTGGCAGGCTCAGGCCACTTGAACTGGCCTCACCGAAAAGCGCCTCATAGCTGCCCTGCGCGTGGGCTGTGGCAGCGTCGCGGATTTCCCGCGCTTCCGCAAGCGCGGTGCCGGGAATAACGCCCGCCAGATGATTGAGCAAATCCGAATGACTCATAATGACTCCTTAGACAATGACGAGGTAGAGGTTGGGCGGGCGCTGCTGCGAACCCAGCCGAGCGCCGGGGCAACCTGCTGCGCTAGCAGTTCAATAGACCGCAAAATGTAGGCATGCGGCGGATCGATGGAGTGCACCTGGAACGAAAGGTCGGTCACGCGCTGGAGCGTGCTGTCGCGTGTCAGCGAGGCAATGACCTGCTGCGGCGTCCCCAGATGAACGTCAAACGAGGCAATATGGCTATCCAGCGTCTCGCCCAATACCGGATGCCCCTGCGCCCGGTGCTGCTCTGCCTGCTGGCGCAGCCCTTTGGCCGCTAGCTGCCTTGCCAGCTCGCCGTCGTCGGTGACAAACCCGGTTCTGGAGCCAAGGATGCGAGGCTCAACGCCCTCGGGCAAGGCGTCCAGATAGGCATCGATGATCGGGTTTTGTATCTCATCCAGCGGGGTATCCAGCGCGTCAGCCGGGCGAGGCTGAGTGCGGGAAAGCATCAGCCCGTCGCCCGCTTTTCCTGCCCGCGCGCCGCCGTCAACGGAAAAAGTCGCCTGCCAGATGCGGTTTTTTAGCTGCGGGGAGGCCGGGTAAAGATGGTTATCCGTGCCCACCAGCGGCTCGTCGTTCAGGGCTGAGCGCAGCAATGAGAGGTTGTCGGCGTAAATTTTGCCCCTTTCCGCGCTTTGTAACCCAAATGCCGGAAAGGAGCCCGGTGTGCCGCCGGAGCCGACGCCAAGTTCAAAGCGCCCGCCGCTCAGCAGATCCAGGACAACCGCGTCTTCGGCCACGCGCAGCGCGGATTCCATCGGCAGGGTAATAATCCCTGTGCCAAGGCGGATGCGCCGGGTATGGGCCGCCACGTGGCTGAGAAACACCAGCGGGGCGGGAAGGCCGCCTTCGGCTTCGTGGAAGTGGTGCTGCGCCACCCAGGCGGCATCAAAACCGTGCCATTCGGCGTGAATAATTTGTTCCGTTGCCAGCCGGTAGCGTTCGGCTGCCGGGGCATGGTCAAGCAGGCGGGTAAAAAAGCCCAGTCGTTTAATGGTCATGCAACGTCCTTATGGCCAAAGCCAATATCGGGAATAGCGTTCAGCAACTGCCAGGTGTAATCGCTGGCCGGGGCGTTAAATACGTCGGCAATCGGGCCGTTATCCACCAGTTCTCCGGCGCGCAGCACCGAAACGCTGTGGGCCAGCTGGCGCACGGTGGCGAGGTCGTGGGAGATAAACAGGTAAGTCAGGCCGAGCTGCTGCTGCAGGTCGTCGAGCAGGCGCAGAATTTGTGCCTGTACCGTGACATCCAGCGCAGAGGTGGCCTCATCCAGCACCAGAATTTGTGGCTCAAGAATCAGCGCGCGGGCTATAGCCACGCGCTGCCGCTGCCCGCCGGAAAGCTCACGAGGTTTGCGGGTCAACGCCTCCAGCGGGAGCGCCACGCGTTCGGTAATCGCCTCTACTTTGGCGCGCCGCTCGGCCTTCGACAGCTTGCCGAAGTTAAGCAGCGGCTCCTCGATGATACGAAAGAGCGTCTGGCTCGGGTCGAGTGAGGCAAAGGGGTTCTGGTACACCAGCTGAATTTTCTGCCGGAGCTGACGGCGCGCTTCCGGGCTGAGATCGGTGGTGTCGATGTCGTCGATCAGCACTTGCCCGCTGTCCGGCTTCTGGAAGCCAAGCAGAATGCGCGCCAGCGTGGATTTACCTGAGCCTGACTCGCCAACCAGCGCGTGGGTGGTGCCTTTGGCTACGGTAAATGACACGTTGTCCAGAGCCCGGAGCGTCTGGTCACTGCCTTTCCCCAGGGAGAAGTGCTGGCTTAGGTTACGGATTTCGATGGCCGCCGTTTGCGGGGCGCGTAAAGGCCAGGCTCGCAGCGTGCGCGACAGCCCTGGCGCATCGGCAAACAGCTGGCGCGTATAGGGGTTTTTAGGCTGTCGAACGACGTCATTCGTGGGGCCCGCCTCCTGGATTCGCCCGTCGCGGAACACCAGAATACGGTCGGAACGCTGGGCGGCCAGCGCCAGGTCGTGGGTGACGAATAGCACCGCCGTACCGGACTCGCGCCGCAGAGTATCCAACAAATCAAGAATGCGTTTCTGCACCGTAACGTCCAGCGCGCTGGTCGGCTCATCAGCGATAATCAGCGCGGGTTTCAGGGCGATAGCCATGGCGATCAGCACCCGCTGCTTCATCCCGCCGGAAAGCTGGTGCGGATATTGCCCCGCGCGCTGCGCCGAGTGACTCAAGCCCACTTTTTCTAGCAGGGCCACAACCTGGCTTTCCCGCTCGGCTTTAGGCAACCGCGTGTGAAGTTTCAGTACCTCTGCCACCTGTTCGCCGATGGTTTTTACCGGATTCAGGGAACTGCCCGGATCCTGCGGGATCAGGCTGATGCTGGCTCCGCGCAGGGCATCGAGCTGGCGTTCAGACCAGCGGCTGATAGCTTCCCCGTTGAGCTGAATTTCACCGGATTCAATTACGCCGTTGTCGCCCAGCAGCCCAATAATCGACTGGGCGAGGGTGGTTTTCCCTGAGCCGGATTCGCCCACAATCGCCAGCACCTCGCCAGCGTTCAGGCTAAAGGAGGCGTTATGCACCACGCGTTTGTTACCGCCGCGCTGGCGCCAGGCGATGCTGAGGTCGGTGATTTTTAGCAGCGGTGTATTCATGACGATCTCCGGGCAAAAGGGTGGCTAAGACGATTGACGGCAAGCACGACGGCCACGACAACCACGCCGGGGAAGGTGGAAAGCCACCAGGCCGTTGCCAGATAGTTCCTACCTTCGGCAATCAACAGGCCCCATTCCGGCGTCGGCGGTGGCGTGCCATAACCCAGAAAACTCAGCGTAGACAGCGCCAGAATAGCGGAGCCGAACTGCAGCGCGGCAAAGGCGAACACGGAGGTCAAAGCATTCGGCAAAATATGGCGCCACAGCACCTGCAGGAAGGTGCCGCCGCTGCCGACCGCAGCCTCGACGTAATCGCTGTGGCGAATACGAATCACTTCCGCGCGGGCGAGGCGGGTAAAGTTCGCAATAGACGTCACGCCCACGGCAATAGCGGCGTTTACGGTGCCGAAACCAAGCAGAATAATCACACTGAGCGACAGCAGCAGACCGGGGATCGCCAGCAGCACATCCACGCCTCGCATGAGCGCGTGTTCCGTTTTGCCGCCGGTTGCCCCGGCCAGGACGCCAAGTGCAGTACCGACCACCAGCCCAAGCGCTACCGCGACCAGCGCGCCGGAGAGCGAATGCGATGCGCCCCAGACGATTCGCGCGTAGAGATCGCGGCCAAGCTGATCGGTGCCCAGCCAGTGTCCGGCCTGAGGTGCAAGACGCTGCGCGCCCGGGACGCCTTCGGTTGGGCTCCACTGGGTGAATAGCGCCGGGAACAGCGCCCAAAGTGTGACAATAATCAGCGTTAACCAGGCTAGCCAAAGACCGGGCTGAATGTTAGCGCGCAGGCCCGAAAAGCGGCTTACCGCACGGCGCGGCAGCGGAGTATTAATATCAACGGTCGTCATGCGGTGACTCCCCGAATAGATTTAAGGCGCGGATCGAGCAGGGGATAAAGCACATCCACCAGCAGATTAATGACCACGAAGCTCAGGGCGGAGATCATCACCACCGCCTGCAGCACGGCGACATCCTGATTATTCACCGCCCGCTGCGTCAGCTGGCCCAGGCCGTTAAGGCCAAAGACGGTTTCGGTGATCAGCGCCCCGGCAATCAGCTCGCCCAGCAGCAAACCGGCCACGGTCAGCACCGGCAACAGGGCGTTGCGGGCCACGTGCCGCCACAGTACCCCGGCGCGGCTGCCGCCTTTTGCCCTGGCAACGGCGACATACGGCTGGGTCAGCACCTGGTCGATATTTCGCATCAGCAGCTGGGCCAGCGGGGCGCTAATGGGCACCGCAAGCGTGGCGACCGGCAAAATCAGCCCCTGCCAGAAACCGGGATTGATCACCGGAATCAGCCGCCACTGGAAGGAAAACAGCTGAATGAGCGCAATGCCGAGCCAAAACGTCGGGACGGCAATGAACAGCGCCGGAAGGTTGGCAAAGAGCGTTCTCAGCCAGCGAAGCGGGGCCAGCGTAGAGGCCGCTGAAATGCCCACGGCAAGAATAATCGCGGCGGCAAAACCCAGCCCGGCTAGCCGCAGCGTCGAAGGAAGGTTGGCGGCAATCAGCTGGCTGACGGACACTCCAGCCTCGATGGAGTAGCCAAACTCACCGCGCAGCATATGGCCGAGCGTCGTCAAATATTGCTGCCAGAGCGGGGTGCTTTCGCCATAGATCACCCGCATCTCCTGAATTTGCTCGGCGCTCAGGCCGAGATCCGGGTTCTGGAATTTGATCAGGACGGCATCGCCCGGCAAGAGCTGCAGAAGAATGAACGACACGCTATAGGCCGCCCACAGTACCAGTAACGCCTGGGCTATGCGCCCGGCCAGATAACGTGTCATGGTTGCCCCTTAGTGCTTTTCAAGCCAGGCGGCGTAGAACGACGGGCGTCCGACCGCTTCAAACGCCACGCCTTTCAGCCACGGTGCACCGGCAAAGACCTGTGGCTCTTCAAAGATCGGGATGACGTAGGCCTGGTCGATAAGGTAGCGCTGGGCATCGCCCGCCAGCGCCAGGCGCTTCTGCGGATCCACTTCGGAAGAGATCCCCACCAGCAGGGCGTTCAGCTTGTCGTCGGTAAACTGGGAGGCGGCGCTGAGGCCGCCTTTTTGCAGCAGGGCATCGCGGTTGGCCGGATGGAACTGGCTTTTGATCACGTCCGGGTCAGCGCGACCTACTTCGATGACGTTAACCCCGGTTTTATGCGGATCGTTGGTATCCAGCACCCGGCTACCGGCATCCCCGGCGCGCACGCTCAGGCCCACGCCGATTTGCTTCCACTGCTGGGCAACCAGCTGTAGCACTTCTTTGTTCTGCGGCTGCGGCAGGGATTCGTAAATGGTCAGCGCCAGCGGCTTGCCGTCTTTCTGGCGAACGCCGTTGCTGCCTTTTTTCCATCCGGCTTCATCAAGCAGTTTGTTTGCCAGCGCCGGGTCATATTTCAGCTTGTCGCGCAGGTCAACATAGCCCGCTGCGGTGCTGGCGATCACCGACGTAGCAACCGGATAGTTGGCGGAAAACAGGGTGTCGACAACCTGCTGAGCGTTGGTGCCGTGCAGCAGCGCCTGGCGAACTTTGACGTCAGCGACCAGCGGGTTATCCGGGCGCAGCGCTATGCCGTCGTTCACGCCTCGAGTCGGGGCGGCGTAAAGGGGGAACTTCTGATCTGTGGCCTGTTTTTCGTCATAGGCCTGCACCTGGCGAATAAAGTCCGCCTGGCCCGCCAGCAGCGCGCCGATGCGCACGCTGTCCTCCGGCGTTACCAGAATCTTAATGCCGTCGAGGTTAGCTGGCCCTTGCTGCGGGCTGTTTTTCGGCCCCCACTGGTAGTCTTTCCGCGCGACCAGATCGACTTCCCGGCCCAGGGTTTCGTTTTGCACCACGAACGGGCCGGAACCGATGATATTGCGGGCATCGCCCAGTTCGTCAAAGGTGCGCGACAGCGTTTTCAGGGAAACCAGGCCGGAGCCGATGGTTGCCGTGCCCTGTAAAAATCCCGGTGACGGCTTTTTGAAGAAAAATTTGACGGTCAGCGGGTCAACAACCTCGCTATGGTCGTAGTTGTTGATCACCTCAGATACCGGCAGGCGCAGGGCTTTGTTGCCGAGGCCGTAGGTATCAAAGTTTTTGGCCACGGCATTGGCATCCAGAGGGCTGCCGTCGGAGAAAGTCACGCCAGGGCGCAGCTTGAAGGTGTATTCGGTTTTGTCGGCATTGCTGGTCCAGGATTCGGCGATCCACGGTTCCACTTCCAGCGTTTTGGGGTTTTGCCAGGTCAGTTTGTCGGTAATTTGGTTCAGGATGCCGCCGTTCGGGTAAAAGCCCCCGGCCGGAGGATAAAGGTTAGTGTGAGCCTGTTGTTCCAGGTAGACCAATTCCCCGCCTTTTACCGGGGCGGCGCTGGGGCTGAAAGCAGCAAAGGCTGCTGCTAATGCCAGACCGCGAGCGATCGTATTCTGGCGAGGCGATGATGGCATGGTGTTATCCTTTATTGTCTGATTGTTAGCGGCGCACGCAGCGCCTTGAAACCCATAACAACTCAGGCAATAAAGGATGAGAACGAAGAAAATTTACTAACGATTGTTGAAAATCGACTTAACGTAAATAGGTGGCTGGCCGTCTGTGGGTGACCGCATGATGGTGTTCGCGAAAATCATCAGCGGAATCTTCTGCCGCCTGGCGCAGTTCGTCGCTGTCTGCCTGGTGGCTAAGCTGAATGTCCATATCTTTCACCACGAAGTATTCATGTCCGTGACGTTCAGCCATGGTCTGGCCGGAGAAGAGTGCGGTAACAATTAATAACAGGATAATGTTGAGCGGTTGTTTTATTGCCATCTTGCCACGCCTCGTGGTTTTTTTTCTTGAGCCATTGTTGTTTGCGCCCCTCACCCTAACCCTCTCCCTTTTGGGGATAAGGCCGGGATGAGGGGCAGCGTTAGCACGCAACCTGGCTACTCTAGCGATAATCCCCGCGCGAAACTATTCGGTGAATCAAAAGTGATTTAAAGGTTTGTCAGCAAGGTAAAAACGGGCAAGGAAGGCGTTTTGTTGCGCTGCGGTTAAGGCGGAATATGCGAAGGGCCGCGCAAAAGCGGCAGCCCATCAGTGAAGACCGGCGAGGCGCAGGAGCGCGGTAACCAGCGCCGCGGCGATAATGACAAAAATCAATGGCACTTTGCGCCAGGCAAGGAATACGGCCACGGCAACGCCTGCAAACCTGGCGTATCCGGCGAAGTGCGCGCCTTCAAAAAAGGTGGTTGCCAGCGCCACCGAAAACAGCAGGGTCGTTGCCCCGTCGTTAAGCAGCTTTTGCGAGCGTTCGGAAAGCGCCAGCTTGCTGCCGAGCTTTGCGCCACTGAAGCGCATCAGCCATGTTCCTGCGGAAAGCACTGCCAGGCCGGCAAGCACGGTGAATGTATTGGTCATTATTTTTTCCTCGCCAGCAGGCCCAGCATTGAAAGCAGTACCGGCAGGCCAACGGGGGCGAAAGGCGTGGCGGCAAGTGAAATGGCGGCCCCGGTCGAGGCGCGAACCAGGGTGGTACGGCTTTTAAACGCCGGGATCACCAGCGCCAGCAGGATAGCCGGGAATACAGCATCCAGCCCGATAACCTCAGGCGAGGGAAGCAGGCTGCCTACGCCTGCGCCAAGCAGCGTTCCTGCGGGCCAGAAGATCGCGACGCCAGCCCCGCAGAGCCAGTAGGCGGCTTTGCGTTTTTCAGGCGTGGCCTGGGACAGCCCGAACACCACGCTTTCGTCGTTCATGATATGGCAGCCCAACAGGCTTAGCAGGCGTGTGCCCACCAGTTCCCGCACGGCGACGCCAAACGGAATATGTCTGGCGTTGACCAACAGACCGGCCATCGCGGCGGCAAAAGGATTCCCGCCGCTGGCAATAATACCGATAAACATAAATTCGGATGCCCCCGCCAGCACAACAAAAGAGGCCAGAACCGGCAGCCAGAGTGGGAACCCGTAGGCCATCGCCAGCGAGCCGTAGGAGACGCCCACGACGCCGACGGCCAGGCAGACCAGAAATATCGCTTTTTTGGTGTCTCCAGGCAGGGTACGGAGATGTTCTCGCATCATCTTATGTTTTCCATATCGAACGAAATCGCCATTATAATGACCGCAATCTGTTACCATATCAAGCGAACGAATCGTTCATTTTAACGAACAGTGGGGGAGTTTTATGACCCAGCCAATAGACACCATCGCAAAAAGTTTGGTGCGTGAACGTGGGCGGACGGGGCTGTCGCTGGCGGAAGTCGCCCGCAGGGCCGGGATTGCGAAATCCACGCTTTCACAGCTGGAAGCCGGGAACGGTAATCCTAGCCTGGAGACGCTCTGGGCGCTGTGCGTGGCGTTAAATATTCCGTTCGCCACGCTGCTGGAGCCGCAAAGCGCCCGGACGCAGATTATTCGCCGGGGTGAGGGCAGCCGCATTGCCGCCGAACAGGCTAATTATGTCGCTATTTTGCTGGCAACCTGTCCGCCAGGCGTGCGTCGGGATATCTATCTGGTCGAAGCGCAGCCCGGCACGCCAAGGCTTTCAGAGCCGCATCCACCGGGTTCGGTGGAGCATATGATTGTGACGCAGGGGCGGGCTCTGGTCGGCCTGACGGAGTCTGCCGCAGAGCTGGGTGTCGGGGACTATATTTGCTACCCGGCAGATCAGCCGCATATTTTCCGGGCGCTGGAGCCGGACACGATGGCCATTATGGTGGCCGAGCAAAATTAACAGACCCGGGCTGCCGTGATAAGACAGCCCGGACGGCGCTCGTTAATGTGCAACGGATTTAGAAAAGAGGTTAATAACCAGCACACCGAGTATAATCAGCGCCATCCCTGCCAGGGCAGGCCAGTCGAGTTTTTGCCCGAGGAAAAGCCAGCCAATCATACCAATGAGCACGATGCCGGCGCCGGACCAGATGGCATAAATGATCCCGGTTGGAATAGTGCGCATGGTAATAGATAGCGCGTAAAATGCGACAGCATAAAAAATAATCGTGACGACGCTTGGCCACAGGCGGCTGAAACCATCGGAAAGTTTTAACGCGGTGGTAGCAATCACTTCGGCAACGATTGCGAGAATAAGCCAGCTGTAGGTCATGTCGGTGTATCCAGTGAGAGACGGCGGTTGCGGAGCGCTATTCTGACCTGGTGCCGTATTTTTCGAAAGACGGCCAGGTAAAAAGGCGAACGCATCCTGATGAATGTTTATGAACTGTTTAATTTGTTAATTAAAGAATCTTGAGCTGGTTATATGGTTAATGAGCAGTGCCTTTAATGTTGAGGAAAGAAAATAGCAAAATATTATCCTTTGTAAGATTTTTCTGATCAACTATGATACCGGTAACATTTGAGGCTGACCGTATGCCTGCGATGTCGTGTAGTGTCGTTAACGATAAATAACCTCGGGGTGAGGCATGGACTGGTTAGTAGACTATTTTTCTACTTATCTGTATGGGTTGAAGGTCATAGCGATCGGGTTGGCGATTCTGATGCTTATCAGCGGAATCGACGATCTGTTTATTGATATTGTGTTCTGGCTCCGCCGCTTTTGGCGCGCCTGTACCGTTTATCGTCGTCATAATCATTTAGGCTATAAGCAGCTGTATGAACCGCAGGAAAAGCCGCTTGCTATCATGGTGCCGGCCTGGAATGAAACCGGCGTTATAGGCAATATGGCGAGCCTAGCGGCAAGCACGCTTGACTACGAGAATTACCATATTTTTGTCGGTACCTACCCCAACGATCCTGACACGCAGCGCGACGTCGATGAGGTGTGTGCCCGTTTCCCTAACGTGCACAAAGTGGTTTGCGCCCGCCCAGGCCCAACCAGTAAAGCCGACTGCCTGAATAATATCCTTGATGCGATTTTGCAGTTTGAGCGTAACGCCCGGTTCTCCTTTTCAGGGTTTATTCTGCACGATGCAGAGGATGTTATCTCCCCGATGGAGCTGCGGCTGTTCAACTACCTCGTTGACCGTAAAGATCTGATTCAGATCCCGGTTTACCCCTTCGAGCGCCGCTGGACCCATTTCACCAGCCTGAGCTATCTCGACGAGTTCTCCGAGCTCCACGGCAAGGATGTCCCGGTGCGTGAGGCGCTGGCAGGCCAGGTGCCAAGCGCTGGCGTCGGCACCTGCTTCAGCCGCCGCGCGGTGCTGGCGCTGCTTGCCGATGGTGACGGTATCGCCTTTGATGTGCAAAGTCTGACCGAAGACTATGACATCGGTTTCCGCCTGCGGCAAAAAGGGATGGAGGAGATATTCTGTCGCTTCCCGGTGGTGGATGACACCGATCGTTCCGCAAGGCCGTTCGGCCAGCGTAAACGCACCGCAAAAGTAATCTGCGTGCGCGAATATTTCCCGGATACGTATACGACTGCGGTGCGCCAAAAGTCCCGCTGGATTATTGGTATCGTTTTTCAGGGATTTAAGACGCATCGCTGGAGCAATAACTGGGTACTTAACTACTTCCTGTGGCGCGACCGGAAAGGCGCCGTGGCTAACTTTCTGAGTTTTGCCGCCATGCTGGTGATGCTGCAGCTGGTGGCGCTGTTAATTTATCAGCGCAGCGTAGAAGGCGCCTGGCAGTTCCTGTCGATCTTTGTCGGTGGCGCATGGCTCAGCACTCTGCTGTGGATAAACTTTTTCCTGATGGCCAACCGAATTTTACAGCGAATTATCTTCGTCACCGGTTACTACGGCTTAGGGCAGGGACTGATGTCCATTCCACGCCTGTTCTGGGGCAACTTAATCAACTTTATGGCCAACTGGCGTGCAATTCGTCAGGTGATCCAGCATGGTGATCCGAGGCGCGTTGCCTGGGATAAAACAACCCATGACTTCCCGACAGTCAATACCCGCAACCGTGCTCTTCGTCCGCTGGGTGAAATTCTGGTCAGCCAGGGCGTTATTAGCGAAGAGCAACTGATGGAAGCGCTGCAAAACAGAGTACCTGGCCTCAAACTTGGGGGGAGCCTCGTTAATCGCGGGGTGATTACGGCCCAACAGCTAGCGAATGCTCTGGCGGAACAGGCAAGCGTGCCGATGGAAATCATCGACAGCCGTCGTTTAGATGAGGCGCTGGTTAAATCGGTGCCGGCAAATGTGGCGCTGCACTACGCGGTGCTTCCGCTACGCGAGGAGCAGGGAACGCTGATTTTTGCCAGCGAAAGTGCCATTGATCCCGTCTCTCTTGCTGCGCTGGGGCGCAAAGTTCAGCGTCCAGTAAGTTACGTTATCGTGCCGCGAGGTGAAGTTGTGGTGGGGCTACGTCGCTGGTATCTCCAGTCTGAAAACGACCCGTCGGAACTGCTCTCCAGAGCGGTCAATGCGGAAATGTTAACTTCGGATCAGGCAGAGGCTATCTGGCAGGAATATGTCTCCGGGCAAATATTGTTTGCCGAAGTGTTGATTACGGAAAGTCACCTGGATGAGGCTGTACTGAAAGCGGTACTGCTGCGCTATGAGCGCAGTGAAATGCAGTTTGGTGATTTCCTGGTGCAGGAACAAGTTGTCGACCAACACGCGGTCGATCGTGCGCTGGAACAGCAAAAAATACTCCAGCCTTCTTTAAATGGGCTGATGCATAAAGCCGGGTTGAGCAGCCTGCAAATCTCCAGCCTTGCAGGAGAAATAGCATGAAGTTCAGCCTTAAACCGTTAGCTATTTTGACATGCGGCCTGATGATCGCCGGGTATTCCCTGGCGGCCACCGAAGGTTCGAAAGAGGATCTGGGGTTAAGCGATTACCGCTACTTCAAGGTGTATCCACACATTGAGCGCGCGCAAAAGGCGCTGAAAGCCAACGATGAGCAGCGTGCCATCAGCAGTTTTCAGCACGCCCGCGAGCTGGCCCCGGATAGCGTCCGACTGACGCTCTGGCTTGCCGAAGCGTATCGCCATTTTCACCATGACGATAAAGCGGCTGCGCTGCTGAATGAGCAACTACGCAAAACGCCCGACAACGCGCAGGTCCGTCGGGCGCGGGACGCTATTCCCCTTCCAGCTAAAAATGTGACAACGCGTGAGCAACTGCTGGCGTTTAACGACGAATGCAACGCTTCTCCTTCCGTGGTATGCCGCGCCGAAGTGGGTAACTTTGCCGTTAAGCTTGGGGCGTTGGATATCGCGCTGCAGCAGTTTAACGACGATGCGTTTCGCACCTCGCCTGCGGGGCACACGTTGATTAACAACCTGACTCAGCGCGCTATTTATCTGCAGGAGTGGCAAACAGCCGATCGCGGCTTTGCCCTGCAGGACAGGCTGGCGACGCTGAGTGAAGAGCAGTATCAGCAGTGGTTTGCCATCCTGCTTCATCTTGGGCGCGATCGCCGTATTCTGGATCTCCAGCAGCAGGGCGTCATGAACACGCCGGGTATGCAGCTGGCCTACGCGCAGTCCCTGGCGGAGCGCAAGAAACATCCCGAACTGGAAAATTACCTGTCCAGCCACAAGCCTGCCTTTGATACGGACAGTGAGAAACATAACTGGCGCTATCTGATGGTGACGTGGGGCGGGCTGAAGCTACCAGAGGCAACGCTGCCGGTTGTGAAGCCAAAACCGCTTTCCGCCGCTGAAATTCGTATGGCTCAGGCGCGCGTGCTTAAAGACCAGTGCGATAAAGTTATCACCATCCTGGGCGACATGTCGCCGCAGTACGATGCTCAGAGCTGGTCGCACCTCGCGGAATGCTACCAGCAAACCTCGCCGGGAATGGCGCTGTATGCCGCCCAGCAGGCTCAATCCCGCGATGCTAATCCTTACTACGCGCGGCAGGTGGCTTATCTGGCGTTTGCCGTAGAAGACTACGCGCTGGCGCAAAGTAGCCTGCGGAGCGTGCCGGTTAAAACGCTTAGCGATGAAGACATCCGAGCCGCAGCGCGTAGCGCCTGGCTGGCGAAAGACAGCGCCGCGCTTGACTACTGGCGACAGGTGGCCTGGCAGCGAGCCATGCCGGAGCTGAACTTTGAGACCCCGCCGGAGCAGGATCACGCCACGCGCGGTTTTGCGCTGTTTAAAGCGGGAGATATGCCCGGCGCGCGCAGCGAGCTGGAGCAAGCGTTGCAAACCATGCCTGACTCGCCGGAAATCCTGCGACAGATGGTTTATATCAACCAGCGGCTGGATGACAAGCCTCAAACCAAACGCTACAGCGAACGCGTTGTGGATGATATCGACAACACGCTGACCCCGTCCAAAGGCTTAACCGACGCGCAGCAAAAAGAGCGCTTCGCCTTCCGCCGCGTGCACGAAGATAGCCAGCGGCGCTGGACGTTCTCCTTTGACAGTTCGCTGGGCCTGACTTCCGCCTCTAAAAATGAAGCGGGCGCAGGCGGCGGCGTCTCACGAGATAAAAGCAACCGTAGTTATGGCCAGGCTGAAGCTGAATACCGCATTGGTCAGAATCAAATTCTGGATGGCGATCAGCTTTCGGTTTATACCCGACTGTTTGGCGGCAGCGCAGGGCACAGCAATATCGCGCCTGTCTATCAGCCGATGGTGGGAATGGGCGTTCGCTGGAAGCCATTGCGTGAGCAGGTTATTTATCTGGCGGTGGAGCAGCAGCTTCCTCTCGATAAGGCGGACGATGCCCGGACGGATATGATGCTGCGAGCCAGCGCTTCGTTCCTGAACGGCGGGGAGTACAGCGATGACTGGCACCCGCTGGGTAAAGGCTGGTTTGCGCAGAACCTCTATCTGGACGCGGCGCATTTCGTGAAATACGACTATCAGCTGTACACGGCCGATTACCGCCAAAGCTGGCACCACAAGGTTTCGGAGCGGCACACGATCGAACCTTACTGGCATGTGCAGTACAACAACCAGACGCGGCATTCACGCAGTACGGATAACAGGCTCGGCGGCGTAGGCGTTCGCTATAACACCTGGTTTGGCGAAACACATTATGATGCTTATCCCCACAAGGCGAGCGTGGGGCTGGAATACCAGCGGGTATTCGACGGCCGTAACCGCGATATAGATTCCAAAAACAGTCTGTTCCTTACCATAGGAGTGCGTTGGTAATGAAATTTACTCCGGCATTAACGCTGGCGGCCGCGCTGTTTTGCCCGGCGACTGCCTTTGCCATTAACGCGGTAATGTATCAGCCCCAGCTGCGTGATATGTCGATGACCGACCAGCAATGGACCACGATGCTGGCGCAGCTGAAGCAACAGGGCATTGATACTCTGCTCTTTCAGTGGAGCCGCTATGGGGACGCCTTCGCCGGCGGGGAACCGCAAAACTGGCTGGAGGGCAAGGCTCGCCTGGTAAAAAACAGCGGGCTGAAGCTGGTGCTGGGCCTGGCCGCGGACGATAAATTCTTCGAACGGCAAAATCAGCCGCTCACTGCGCTGGAAAGTTACTTTAACCTGCTGCGCGCCCGGGACGTGGCGGTTGCCACGCGCTGGACGCAGGTGCTCGGGGCTGAAAACATTGCGGGCTGGTACATCAGCAGCGAGCTGGACGACCGCCGCTGGCGAAGCCCGGATATGCAGCAGGCCGCGCTGGCATGGCTGACAAAAACCCATGAGTCTCTCGCCTTGCTGGCCGATAAACCGGTTGCCGTCAGCAGCTTCTTTGCCGGCAATATGTCGCCGGATGGCTACCAAAAATGGGTGACCACCCTGAGCCACAGCGGGGTGAAAATCTGGGTGCAGGACGGGGCCGGGACGGGAGTGTTAACGCCAGCTGCGCGAGCGCTGTACCGGCAAACGCAAAGCAGCGGTGAGGTGATCGAACTCTTCCGTCAGGATAAAAATACCGCTCACTTTAGCGCCGAGCCTGTTTCTACTGCCGAGCAGAAGCGCTTAATGTCTGTCAAACCCGCAGCGGGGCAGGACAGAGTGTATTTTTCGCTGCGTTATTTAGAGGTTGCCGCTGGAATATTACAATATCGTAATGTGCCGCAGGCCAGCGTGAAAACAGAAGTGAAATAAAAATGAATGACGGCCCTGTTTTAGGGCCGTCTGGTTATTTATTTCTTAAAGACTTCGATATTAATATTTTTATGATTAGACTCGTCGCCGGTGGCAGCGATTATCACATAAAAGCAGTCGGCAGGCTTCACGTTGGACGCTTCACACTTTTGATTTACCTCTTTGGATAAATCCTTGTGTCCGACGGTCGGGGTCCCGTCTTGTTCCAGGGAAAGATCGCCAACTTTTGTATAACCAGATGATTCTTCATGAGTAATTTGTTTTGCCGCAAAAACAGGTGATGAAACTAACAGCGTTAAAGCCAGTGCGGGTAGCATATATTTCATCTTTGTCATCCTCTGAATGTTTCATTGAAATGGTTAACTGTTTTTCCTCATTAACGCATTAAAGAATTAGCACAGTTTTAAAGAAAATCAATTTCTTCACCATAGATTCAGAATGAGTTAGCGGGAAGGACTGAACATATTCCTTCCCACGACGCACGGCTCAGCGAATTAAGATTTAAAGCCTGCGGCGGTCATCAGCAGGCGAAATCCCATCCCCACTGCGGCCAGCGCAAATACGCTGACGCTCCATAGAATAACCATCCACATGACACGTTTAGCGGTCTCTTTCATCAGTGGTAGCCCTCGCCAGGCTGCACCTTCCCGCGGAATACGTAATAGCTCCAGAAGGTGTAAACCAGGATTATCGGAATAATAAACAGCGCGCCAACCAGCATAAAGCCCTGGCTTTGCGGTGGCGCAGCGGCCTGCCACAGCGTGATGTCCGGCGGAATGATGTTTGGCCAGATGCTGATGCCCAGCCCGCTAAAGCCCAGAAAAACCAGCCCCAGCGTCAGCACAAACGGTGTGGCGTGCAGGCTGTCGGTTGCCCGCACGCTGCGCCAGAGCCACAGGCTGAAGAGCACGACAAGCAGCGGGACCGGCAGCAGGAACAGCAGATTTGGCAGGGAGAACCAGCGCTCGGCAATATTCGCGTGGCGAAGCGGCGTCCAGAGGCTGATCGCCGCTATCACGGCCAAAAGCGCCAGCAGCAATGCTGGGGTCAGGCTCCGCATTCTTCTTTGCAGCGGATCTTCGCTTTTCATCACCAGCCAGGTGGCACCCAGTAAAGCGTAGGCTATGACCAGACCCAGGCCGCAGAACAGGTTGAATGGCGTCAACCAGTCAAGCTGACTACCGGCAAAATGCCGCCCGCTGACTGAAAAGCCTGAGATAACGGCGCCGACGGCGATACCCTGGCAAAAAGTCGCCAGAATCGATCCCCCCAGGAACGCTTTGTCCCAGAAGGGGCGATGCGCCGGCGTGGCCTTAAAGCGGAACTCGAAGGCGACGCCGCGAAAAATCAGCCCCACCAGCATCAGCGTGAGCGGAATAGTCAGGGCATCGACGATAACCGCATACGCCAGCGGGAAGGCACCAAACAGGGCAGCCCCGCCCAGCACCAGCCAGGTTTCGTTCCCATCCCAGACCGGTGCCACGCTGTTGACCATCACATCGCGGTCTTCAGCATCGCGAATAAACGGAAACAGAATACCAATCCCCAGATCGAAACCGTCCATCACGATATACATCAGGGTGGAGAAGACGATAATCACAAACCAAATAACAGATAAATCGATGCCCATTAGCGCGTCTCCTCAAGTGATTCAGCGACCGCGGACAGCGGGCGGGATGGGGTGCCTTGTGCCGGATGGTCGTCGAACGGCTGCGGGCCTTTTTTGATGAGCCGAATCATGTAGCCGTAGCCGACGCCAAACACCGACATGTACACCACAAAGAAAGCGGCCAGGCTGAGGCTCATTTGCAGCGTACCGTGGGCAGACACGGCATCTTTGGTGCGCAGCAGGCCATAAACAACCCAGGGCTGGCGGCCAACCTCCGTCGTAATCCACCCGGCGAGAATGGCAATCAGCCCCGAGGGCCCCATCCACAGCGCAAAGTGCAGGAACGGGCGGCTCTCAAACAGCCGGTCGCGGTAGCGAAGCCACAGGCTGGCGACGCCGAGCAGGATCATCAGCATGCCTAAGCCCGCCATCACGCGGAACGACCAAAAGACAATCGGCGAGTTAGGGCGGTCCTCTTTCGGGAACTCTTTCAGGGCAGGCACCTGTTTTTCCAGACTGTGGGTGAGGATCAGGCTGCCGAGCGCCGGGATTTCCAGGCCAAAGCGAGTGCGCTCCTGGTCCATATCCGGCAGTCCGAACAGCAGCAGCGGCGTCGGCTCGCCGGGACGGTTTTCCCAGTGTCCCTCAATGGCGGCGATTTTAGCCGGCTGATGCTGGAGCGTATTCAGGCCGTGCATGTCGCCGATCATTGCCTGAAGGGGGGCGACAATCACCGCCATCCACAGGGCCATTGAAAACATGGTGCGAATGGCTGGCGCGTTATTGCCGCGCAGCAGGTGCCAGGCGGCGGAGGCCCCAACAAAGAAGGCGCTGCTGAGGAACGCCGCCACGGACATATGCAGCAGGCGATAAGGGAATGATGGGTTAAAGACCACCGCCAGCCAGTCCACCGGGACGACTTGTCCGTTGTGGATCTCAAAGCCCTGAGGGGTTTGCATCCAGCTGTTTGAGGCGAGGATCCAGAAAGTGGAAATGATTGTCCCGAGCGCCACCATGCAGGTGGCGAAGAAGTGCAGACCCGGGCCAACGCGGTTCCAGCCGAACAGCATCACGCCCAGAAAACCGGCTTCAAGGAAGAAAGCGGTCAGCACTTCGTAGGTCAGCAGCGGGCCGGTGATGCTGCCGGCAAACTGCGAGAACCCGCTCCAGTTGGTGCCGAACTGGTAGGCCATGACCAGCCCGGAGACCACGCCCATGCCAAAGTTAACGGCAAAAATCTTCGACCAGAAGTGGTACAGCGAGCGGTAAACCGGGTTTTTAGACTTAAGCCAGAGCCCCTCAAGTACCGCGAGGTAGCTGGCAAGCCCGATGGTGATGGCCGGGAAAATAATGTGGAAGGAGACAGTGAAAGCAAACTGGATCCTCGCCAGGTGAAAAGCGTCTAAACCGAACATGCAGAACTCCGCATAGCAAATTATTCGGCTCGATTGTAGGTCGCGCCACGTCTGGGTTGTATGAACAGAGCGACTGCAAAAATGGATAACAGTTTCTAGCCCTCAATAACGCTTCCCCAAAACTCCTCCAAAACCATTCCCCAAATTCCTCCAAAACTATTCCCCAATCCGCCGCGGACTGGAACTATCTCCGGTTGACGCTACATACCGATGGAGACGTTGCCAGCCGCGGAGTAAGCAAGGCTGCTGATAATTTCGAGTCACAACGGCGATTCGTTTTCTGTATTGAAAATCAAAATAGTAATAGCTTAATTGATCTGTTTTTTTCTAAGTAAATGCCGGATAGTCTCCAGCATTATTTTTTATTTATGATTTAGCAGCTTAAACGATAAATAAGTGAGTATGCACGATCCGAGGGTTGATATTGCCAGGCTTAAATCAGCAATAAGATTGTAAACACTCTCATCCCCCGAAACTCCCAGCATCTTTGCAAACTGATATCCACGTTGAATTGTGAAAATTTCAGCCCATAAAATACTGATCACTAAAAAATAAATTGCACACAGAACAATCGCTGCCAGGATTTTAGTGATTACCATACCGTTATTGTGCCGTAGGCTTTAAAGATAGATTCGTTGTGGTTGTGCTTCTCCATGTCCACGTTTTTAACGTTGTACATTACCGGAGTGATACCGACGATTTTCACGTTCATCGATTTTAGCCCCTCTGGGCGGTCAACAATCCTGTATTTACCTGCGGGTATTGGTCCTTTTGTCGGTATCATTGCGCATGCATCCCGGTTGAGATACGCACCATTACCTGAAAAGGCGAAAAATGTACCCACGCCGGGAAAACTAAGAGGGGCGTAATCGGCATCGCTGATAACAAATTTTCCATATAAAGCCACAAATGATTCATGTCCATATTTTGGGAATGGATAGGGTATATGCTGTTTATCACGCTTTCTATTTTTTTTGTTTTTTTTAAGTCAATAAAAAATGATTTGACGCAATTTTGGTTTTCATCGGATGGTTAATTATTGATGGAGTTTATAGATTGAGTATAATAAACATTATTAAATAATAACTGTCGGTATCATTTGAAATAAAACAATCAGGTCGCCACCGGAATTAAAGTGGCGACTATTAAATCCTTAATTAATCGACGGCCCCTTCCAGCAGCGCCATTAACCTTTCCTGCACGCTGGTGCAGCCGGCCAGTACCAGATTACCTTGCAACAGGCCGCCGTTGGCGAGAAATGCAGTGCTGCTGCCGCCCGCCTCGGTGATCAGTAGCAGCCCGGCCAGCGCGTCCCAGCTGTTCATATGCTCCTCGTAGTAGGCGTGGACCTGGCCCGCGGCAACGTGCGCCAGCATCAGCGCGCCTGCGCCAAAACGCCGGTACTCCATGCCGTCGTTCAGCACATCTTCTATAGTGCGCGCATAAAGTGGAACCGGCGCGCGGCTGGAACGGCCCAGGCCGATGACCACGCCATCCGGGGACGGATCGTGAAGCTTGAGCGGTTTACCGTTCAGGAATGCGCCCGCGCCGTGGCGGGCAAAAAAGAACTCATCTCGGTCGGGAGCATAGATAATTCCCAGCTCAATCACGTTCTGCCTGACGTAAGCGAGGGAGACGCACCAATAGTCCATGCCAAGAATAAAGTTAGTGGTGCCATCAACCGGATCGAGCACCCAGACGCCGCGTTCGCCTTCCTCCAGGCCGCTTTCTTCCCCCAGAAAGCCGTCCTGCGGGCAATGCGTCCGCAGCCAGCTTTTAATCTCTTGCTCAACCAGAATGTCCGCCTGTGAGACGAAATCCTGGCGACCTTTTTTTTCCACGCTTAAGCCTGCATCGCGCAGCGCCTGGGCGCGGGCGCCGGCTTCGCGGATTAACGTGCATAACGCCTGTAGCTGTTGTTCGGTCATGTTTTGCTCTTAAGTAAGGGAGATTGACGTGTGTCGGTGAACCAGGTTGACCTTCACCCAACTGGTGCGTGAAGGCTGTGCAGGCGTTCGGGCGCGCTCCAGCAGGTGAGCCAGCGCCAACCGGGAGATTTCCGCCACATCCTGGTTGAGGGTGGTGAGTCGGTAGCTGTACTGCGCCGTTTGTGGCGTGTTGTCGAAGCCGATCAGCTGAAAATCCTGTGGCGCATATTTGCCGCGCTGGCGCATCCCGTCGAGAAAGCCACATGCCAGCTGAGCATTGGCGCAGAAAATACCGTCGGGGATCTGCGTTGCAGCCTCTGCAGCCTGCCAGCCGCCTTCATAGCCTTCCTCTTCACAAAGCAGCGAAGCAAGGTTTTGCTCAACGTTTACACCACGTTCGATCAGCGCCTGGCGGAACGCTTCGCCGCGCATTCTGCCGGCCCAGGTAGAAGAGTGATTGTTGAGCCAGCCAAAATGTTTGCACCCGCTGTTGACCAGCTGTTCGGCGGCCAGCACTGCCCCGGCGGCGTTATCCGAACAGACGTAATCCACGCCGGGAATGTCGGGCTGGCGGTTGATGCCAACCACCGGAATATGCTGCTGCACGCACTCGTTCACCAGCGCTTCGGGAGGCTTGCCGGAGGTGACGATGACGCCGGAGACGCGAAACTGAGTGAAGTGGCGCAGCGTTTCCGCCAGCTCCTGCTCAGAGCGGATCTCTGTCACCAGAGCCTGAAAGCCGTTGCGCTGAATTTCGCCTAGAAGGCCGTCAAGCAGGCTGCTGCGAAACGGATCGTTGATGCGCGACACGATGACGCCAATCAGATGGCTGCGGCGGCGGTTAAGGCCCTGGGCAAGAAAATTGACCTGATAACCAAGCTCTTCGGCTACCTGCAGCACGCGTTCCCGTGTGGCAGGGGAAATACTGCCGTTGTTGCTCAGCGCCCGGGAAACCACGGCGCGCGAAACGCCCGCCCGGCGGGCCACATCTTCGGCGGTCACGCTTTGTTTATGCATCGACGAACTCAAGGCAAATAATCCTCAGTGTAAAACCGCTGCTGATGGAAGTCGTACTGCAGCCCGTCCTGGCTGACGAACAGCCCGGCGTGGGGGCGGCAGGCCAGCTTTAGCGCGGGCAAAATGGCATCGTTACAGTGGTACAACCCCAGCGACGGCAGCCCCAGAGAAGTAAAAAGCTTCAGGCAACCGGGGAAGTCGCCGTGGGAAGCGTCCTCCGCCAGTTCAGACAGCGAGGCGCACTCCTGAAACGCCAGGTCCACGCCGGCCATCAGCCCGATAGAAGCTTCGGTGGGCCGCCCGTCGCCGCTATAGAACAAAGCATATTCCCGGATATCCACGCGCAGCGCCAGATTGGCCATTTCATGGCGGGTTGGGGCGGTGCGAATCCGCCAGTGATGCCAGTGAAAATCAGCTTCGCTGTCGCGCCATTCGATGGGGAAGCAGAGCGAAGGTTCTGGCCAGTTGGCGAGCGAGGCCAGCTGCATCAACACTTCGCGCTGTGCCGGCTGGCTGTAGATCACCAGCGGCTTTTGGCGGGCAAAACTCTTCCAGTGATTGAGCAGCGCCGTTAACCCTGTGCAGTGGTCGGGATGCACGTGGGTGAAAAACAGCACGTCGATGTCGTTGATGCCGCCGCCGCGCTGCCACAGCGCACGAGGAATGGTGGGGCCGCAGTCGATAAGCCATTGCCGGTTTTCGTCATCAACAATCCGCAGCGCGGAAGTATTTTGCCAGCGGGAGAAAGCGCTGCCGCAGCCAAGCACGTCGATTTTCATTGCCCCTCGCTAAAAATTTATCGCGGTTAATTAAAGTGTCACAAAGACACGCCACAGTAGGCTCACATCATCTCTGAGCGGCGTTTCATTTTTTTTACAGCGAAATGAACACGTGTTCATTCAGAGCAAAAAAGACGTAAACAAACATGTCGGATACCGTTATGAGCTACCTGGAAATGGCGCACCTGCAAATTAGTTACGGCGAAAAGGTGGTGCTAAAAGAAATTAATCTTGCCGTGAAGAAAGGTGAGATGATTGCATTGCTGGGCCCGTCCGGCTGCGGGAAAACAACGTTATTGAACGCGTTGTGTGGGTTTATTCCTGTTAAGCAGGGCCACATTGTTGTGGCCGGGAATAATATTACCCAAAGCCCGCCTGAGCAGCGAAATATCACCATGGTATTTCAAAGCTATGCGCTGTGGCCGCATTTAACGGTGGAACAAAATATTGGTTATGGCCTGAAGCTACGCAAGTGGCGGCGGGACGCGATTCAGGCCAGAGTGTTTGAGCTATTACAGATGGTGAATCTGACCGGTCTGGCCGGGGCTAAAATCACCGAACTTTCCGGCGGGCAGCGGCAGCGCGTGGCCCTGGCGCGCGCGCTGGCCATTGAGCCAGACGTACTGGTGCTGGATGAGCCGCTGTCGAATCTGGATGCCAAAGTCCGGCTGAACGTGCGCCACGAAATCAAGCAACTGCAGAAAAAGCTGGGTTTCACTTCGGTGATCGTCACCCACGACCAGCAGGAAGCGCTGGTGATGGCCGACCGCATTGTGGTGCTGAATAATGGCCAAATCGAGCAAACCGGCACCCCGGAAGAGATTTATCAAAAGCCCGCCACGCCCTTTGTGGCTGATTTTATGGGAGCCGATAACCGTATTACGGCGGAAGAAATAAATACCCTGGGCCTGGCCTCGATAAATAATAGCGGTGACCAGGAAATCTATTTCAGAAGTTCGGATGCAGCGCTTTCATCATTAAATAAATCTTTCCCGGAGGGTGGATTAACGCTTGAAGGGGTGGTTGAGCAAAATGCTTTTATTGGCCACAACTATCGTTACGCCATTCGCTATCGGCAGCGTCTTTTCCATGCCGACTCCGTTGATAATTTGCCGTTGAATACAAAAGTCAGGCTGCATGTGCCTGAGTCAGCCCTGCATATTTTTAGTTCGTCCCACACAGCTTGAACCAGTCTATTTTTCTGAGGGGTAATTATGTTTACTAAAACCAGACTTGCCGCCGTCACGGCGCTGTTTTTAAGTTATGGCGTACAGGCGGAAACCGTTTTAAACGTGGCCACCGCCGGTGACCAGAATATGGTGGATTACGTCAAAACCTGGCTGGGGCCAAAGTTTGAGGCCGCGCATCCGGGGGTGAAAGTGCGCGTGGTCGGCACCGGACCGGGGGACGCAGGCTCGAATAAAATCATCGAAAAACTGAGCGCTCAGCAGCAGAGCGGGGCCAAAACCTGGGATATCGACGTGGCGGTGGTTCACCAGAAAGCGGGCGGCGAACTGGTGGAAAAAGGGCTGCTGGAAAAATACCGGCAGCACATCAAAACGGGCGAAATGGTCTCCGCGGATAACGCGAAAAATGCGCTGGGCGTGAACGTGGACGGCTATGTGATGCCGATGTTCCTGAGCCAGACGGCTATCGCCTGGAACAGTGAAACCATGACAGCGCCACCGACCTCTTATGACGAGCTGGTTGAGTGGGCGGCGAAACACCCGCAGGCGTTCGGCTACAACGGCATTAAAAACGGCATGTCCGGCGTCAGTTTTGTCGTTGGCTGGATCTACGCCTACGGCACCGACGCCCAGCGTTTATCCGCCTTGCCTTACGATAAGAGCGTAGAGAAAAACTGGTCGCAGGCTTTTGAGAAGCTGAAAGCGTTTAATAAGAACGTGACCTTTACGCCGGGCAACGCCGGTACGCTGGATATGCTGACCCGTGGGGAAATCGCCATGGGACCGGTCTGGGTGGATATGTTCTACACCTGGAAAGATCAGGGCAAGCTGCCGCCGTCCATCAAGCTCGCTTTGCTTTCACCGGGCATGCCGGGGCAGCCGATGTACTACGTCACGCCGGCCAAAGCGGCACAGCCTGAACTGGCGCGCGAGTTCATTGCGCTGGCAACCAGCCCGGAAGTGCAGGCCGACGGGATCGTGAAGCAGTTCAACTGGTATCCGGGCATTGACGCTAAGTACGTTAAACCGAAGCTGGATGACGCAACCTGGAGCAAACTGTTTGCCGAGATTTCCCCGAAAGCGCTCGCCGATTACGGCAAAAGCTTCCCGATAGCGCCTTACTTTGACGACATCAAAGAAGGGTACGAAAGCCAGGTGTCTAACTAATCCTTTCCCGGCGCCCGGTTCAGGTCGGGCGCCACGCTCAAGTTCAAAGGTTTGCTATGCGCGTTTCGTTAAACTATCTGCTGCTGGTGAGCCCCGCCGCGCTGATGATTGTGGTGCTGTTTCTGTACCCGCTGGGATTTTCTCTGGTGGCTGCCTTTACTTCGGACGCCGGGGCGCTGACGTTACAGCACTTTGCCAAAGTCCTGGCGCTGTACTCCAACGATATCCTGTTCACGGTGTTTATCGTGCTGGTGTCGGTTGCGCTGCTGGCCGCGTTATCGATAACGATCTCGGCGGTGATCACGCTTTCTGCCTGCCGCCCTGTTGTTCGGCTACTGGGCATGCTTTACCGCCTGCCGCTGTTTATTCCGTTCATCGTTGCCGCGCAGATGATGCGCACGTTTCTCGCCAAAAACGGCCTGATGAATAACATGCTGGTCGCCAGCGATCTGGTACAGCCGCTGGACACGATTTCCTGGCTCGGCTGGAAAGGGATCATCATTACCTTTGTCTGGAAGCAGCTGGCGTTTGCCACCTTGCTGATTTGTGGGGCGATGGCGGCACTGGAGCCTGCGCAGGTGCTGGCTGCCAGAAACCTGGGGGCTTCGCGAGTTCGCATTCTGTTCGACATTATTTTACCGCAGGTGTTACCGGCTATTGGCGTCGCGCTGGTGCTTTCCACGGTGACCATGATGTCCGTGCTGTCCGTGCCGCTGATGATTGGCACCGGAACGCCAACGATGCTGACCGTCGACATGGCATTCCGCGTTAACTCCTACAGCGATTATGCGGTGGCTAACGCGCTGGGCGTGATCTCCCTGCTGATTTGCGGGGCGCTGTCCTGGTTTTATCTGCGCTACAGCCTGCGCCAGAAAGGAGGGGAAGCATGAGCCTGATGAAGGGACGATTCGGCCTGCCGCTGCAGGTACTGCTGCTGGCCTTTATGCTGTTTGCGATGTTCGGCCCATTGCTGAACCTGCTGATCTGGACGGTGGCGGAAAGCTGGTTTTATCCGCATACCTTGCCGAGCCAGTGGGGATTAAAGTACTGGTATCAGGTGTTTAGCCCGTACAGCGATGTGTCCGGTTCGCTGCTGACCAGCGTGTTTATTGCCGTGCTATCGGTGCTGGTTTGCCTGCTGATTTCCGTTCCCGCCGGCTACGCGCTTTCCCGGCGCGCGATGCCGTTCCGGGTGGTGTTTATGCTGCTGTTTTTGATCCCTCAGGCGTTTCCAAACCTGACGGTGTATATGAACATCGCGCGGCTTTTCTATCAGTGGGGGCTGAACGGCACGGTAGCTGGCGTGGTGCTGGTGCACAGCGTACATGGCCTGATGTATTCAGTCTGGATTTGCGTAGCCGCGTTTTCGGCTGTTGACCCGCTGCAGGCGCGGGCGTCCCGTAATTTAGGGGCAGGGCCGCTGTTTACCTTCTGGCACATTGTGCTGCCTCAAGCTTTACCGGGGATCATGGCCGCCGGGATTTTCGTGTTCCTGGAATCGCTGGATGAGTTTACCGGCACCTTTTTCGTCGGCGCGCCGGATATCACCACGCTGCCGCTGCTGCTTTACAACGCCAGCATGTCCGGGAATTACCAGGTATCGTCGATTACCGCGCTGATTTTGCTGGTACCGTCGCTGCTGTTTATGCTGGTCATCCATAAGTTTATGCGGCCTGAGATGCTGTCGAAGCTGGGCAAGTGATACAGGCATTGGCTATACAATACAGATAATTCCGGGCGGATAATGTTTTAGATTATCCGCCTGAGGGGAGTGAAAGCCCGTTATCCGTTTGTTTTCGAGGTGTCCATGAAGAAGCGATATGCTCTCGCCGCAATTCCGGTTTTATTGACGACCTTTAGCAGCCTGGCTTCCTCGGAAGCGGCCTGGCAGCAGTTGGACAAAGACGTGCAAAAAAGCTGTCTCGCCATCAGCGCCCTGCAGGAGAAAAAGATAGAAGGGAAGCGCACTGATTTCAGCGACGAGGTCGGTTACTCGGCGGTGGTGATTTCAGGCAACTACAAATTTAAGAACAGCCAGCCGGTGCCTGGCAAAGAACTGTGTCTTTATAACCGCAAAACGAAAAAGGCCAGTCTGGAACAGATGCAGTAGCATTTTTGCACGGTTAAAGAATATATCCCTGCAAAGACAATCTCTTTGAACGACAGGCAGTTATCCCTCAGCCGGGACGCTGCCTGTTTTATCTGGCGCAAAACTGCCATTTCCCCGTCACGTTTCTGCCATAAACCCCTCCCATACTGACTGACTTCTGACCCCTGACAGGTTTGCAGACAATGGCAAAACGTCCCTGGCTTCCGTGGCTGATCCTCACGCCATCTTTGATCTTTTTACTGCTCTTTACCTGGTTCCCGCTGATCCGCTCGGTGTACGACAGCCTGTTTGATACGCGTCTGGCGGGCGAGGCCGGCGCGTATGTGGGCGCAGGTAACTATGTTCGCCTTTTTGCCGACGCGGTTTTCTGGAAATCGCTGATGAATAATCTGTTCTATATCGTGCTGACCGTGATCCCCGGCGTGGCGCTCGCGCTGCTGCTGGCGGTTGCGCTGTGGGAAAATCATCGCGTTAACCGCTGGCTGCGGACGGCGTTTTTCTTCCCGATGATCATTCCCATGGTCAGCGCTGCGGCGCTGTGGTTGTTCATTTTTATGCCGGGCATGGGGATGCTGGATTACTACCTGGCGAAGCTGTTCGGGCCGATGAATAACAACTGGCTCGGCCGCAGCAACAGCGCGCTGTACGCCCTGGCGCTGATTGGTGTCTGGAAGTTCGCGGGCTATTACATGCTGTTCTTCCTCGCCGGCTTACAAAGCCTGCCAGCCTCGGCGCGTGAAGCGGCGATCATGGAAGGGGCAACCTCCACGCAGGTATTCTTCAAAGTCACTTTACCGCTGCTTCGCCCGACGCTGAGCTTTGTGGTAACCACGGCGCTTATCTACTCGATTACGCAGATTGACCACGTGGCGGTGATGACGCGCGGCGGGCCGGATAACGCCACCACCGTGCTGCTGTACTACATCCAGAGTCTCGCCTGGGACACCCATGATTTAGGCAAAGCTTCTGCCGCCACCTTCCTGACGCTGGCCGGGCTGTTTGTCTTCTCGTTCGTTAACCTCAAACTGCTGGAAAGGGGCGCCCACCATGAGCGTTGAGTTTTCTGGATCCGTTGTCAACGCGCGTAGCGTACCGCAGCCGCTGTGGTTGCGCCTGCGAAAATCAAAGGGCGTGACGCTCACCGTGCTGATGTGCTGCCTGGCGCTGCTGTGGGTTAGTCCGTTTATCTGGATGCTTTCATCGGCTTTTAGCGCCAGCACCTTCGGGGAAGGCATGGCCTCAATATTGCCGCGTTTTCCGCTCACGCTGGATAACTTCCGTGATGCGTGGCAGAGCGCCGACTGGCTCAGCTTGTACGCCAATACCCTGATTTTCAGCTTCGGTACTTTCTTCGTGCAGCTCATCACCATCACCACCGCCGGGTACGTTTTTGCCTGCCATGAGTTTCGCGGCAAGCAAATGCTGTTCCTGCTGTTTCTGGTGCAGCTGATGATCATGCCCGTCGTGATGATGGTGCCGAACATGATGACGCTCAAAGCGCTGGGCCTGCTCAATACGCTGACCGGCGTGATGATGCCGTATTTCACCTCCGCGTTCGGCGTGTTCCTGATGCGTCAGGCCTTTCTCGCCATCCCGAAAGAGCTGGAGGAGGCCGCGCTGATGGAGGGCTGCCGCTGGTGGCAGGTACTTTACCGCGTGCTGCTGCCGATGTGCTGGCCGTCGGTGCTGGCTTTCGCCACCGTGAGTATTACCTACCACTGGAACGAGTACCTGTGGCCGCTAATGATGCTCAACGATCCGGACAAGCAGGTGCTGACGGTCGGGCTCGTTTCGTTTGCTATGGGCGCCGAATCCGGTGGCCAGTGGGGCACCATCAGCGCCGGGACCATTATGGTTTGCCTGCCGCTGATGCTCGCCTTTATCGCCTTCCAGAAGCAGTTTCTGCGAAGTTTTGGTTTTTCAGGTATCAAGTAAGGAGTTGAGTGATGTTATTGGCCCATATTTCCGACACCCATTTCCGCAGTCAGAACCAGAAACTGTACGGCTTTATCGACATCAACGCGGGCAATGCCGACGTGGCCTCGCAGCTGAACGCGCTGCGTGAGCGCCCGGATGCGGTCATCGTCAGCGGGGATATCGTCAACTGCGGGCGCCCTTCAGAGTACGAGGTCGCGCGCCAGGTGCTCGGCACCATCAAGTCGCCGCTTTATTTGATCCCCGGCAACCACGACGATAAATCGCATTTTCTGGAATACCTGCGCCCGATTTGCCCGCCGTTGGGGGACGACCCGGAAAACATCCGCTATGCGGTGGACGACTTCGCTACCCGGCTGCTGTTTATCGACTCCAGCCTCGCCGGGCACTCTAAGGGCTGGTTGACCGACAATACCGTGTCCTGGCTTGAAGCGCAGTTAACCACGAGCGGCGACAAGCCCACGGCGGTCTTTATGCACCATCCGCCGCTGCCGCTGGGCAACGCGCAAATGGACAAAATCGCCTGCGAAAACGGGCACCTGCTGCTTGATTTGGTCGCCCGTTTCCCGGCGCTGGTGCGTATTTTCTGCGGCCACAACCACAGCCTGACAATGACCCAATACCGCCAGGCAACGATAGCGACGATTCCCGGCACGGTTCACCAGGTTCCGTATCACTTTGAGGACAGCCGCCCGTATTACGATCTGTCGCCGCCGTCTTGCCTGATGCACCGCCAGGTGGGCGACCAGTGGGTCAGCTATCAGCATTCTCTGGCGCATTATGCTGGCCCGTGGCTGTATGACGCGGCGATCAGTTGCCCGACGGATGAGTATTAATCGCTATGTTAAGACTGAATCAGGTAAGCAAGCAGTTTGAAGGCAAAGCGGCGCTGAACGCGCTGTCGCTCAGCATCGACGAAGGCGAGTTTGTGGTTCTGGTCGGGCCGTCCGGCTGCGGCAAAAGTACGCTGTTGCGGATGCTGGCGGGGCTGGAAGAGGTTAGCGGCGGCGAGATTTGGCTCGGCGGCGAGAACATTACTGCGATGTCGCCGCGTGAGCGCAACTTCGCGATGATCTTCCAGAACTATGCGCTGTTTCCGCACCTGACGGTACGGGACAACATCACCTTTGGCATGAAGATCCGTAAAGAAGATAAAGCCAGCTGGCAGCCGCGCCTCGAGCAGGTGGCCACGATGCTGCAGCTGGGTGAAATGCTCGACCGTAAACCGGCCAAACTGTCCGGCGGGCAGCGCCAGCGTGTGGCAATGGCGAGAGCCATTGTGCGCAATCCGCGTCTGTTCCTGATGGATGAACCGCTCTCTAACCTGGATGCCCGCCTGCGCACCGAGGTGCGCGACAGCATCATGGCGCTGCATCATCAGCTTAAAACCACCACCATCTACGTCACCCACGATCAGACGGAAGCCATGTCGATGGCGGATCGCATAGTGGTGATGAACGGCGGCGTGGTGCAGCAGGTGGGCGAGCCGGAGCACCTTTATGCCCATCCAGCCAACCTGTTTGTTGCCGGTTTTATTGGCTCCCCGGCCATGAATTTGGTTTCTCTGCCTTGTGAAAAGGGCCGCGTTTTGCCTGCCACGCTGAATTTGCCTCTGCCGCCTGCTGCGGAAAAAGCGCAAAGCGTCTGGTTCGGGATCCGCCCCGAGCACCTCACCGACAGGCCAGAAAACGGGCACCTGACGCTAACGGCGACGGTGCTGCAACGAGAACTGATGGGCGCAGATTATCTGCTCCATGTCAGTACCCCCCTGGGAACGTTACGCTACACCCGTCGCCACCGCGGCGAGGTACCAGAAAAAGGCGATACGCTTACCCTCGGTTTTTCTTCATCGGATATACACCTTTTCCACACAGACCTTCACCACAACTTACACCAGGAGATTGACCATGTTTAACCCCCTGATGCATAAATGGCGGGCGCTTGCCGTTTGCTGTTCGCTGGCCGTGAGCGGCGCAGCGCTGGCAAAAGAGAAAATTGATTTTATGTTCCCGGCGCCGGTCGACGGCAAGCTGACAATGGAGATGACCCGCGTCATCAAGGCGTTTAACGATTCGCAGCAGGACGTCGAAGTCCGCGGTATTTTTACCGGCAGCTACGACACCACCAAAATTAAAGCGGAATCCGCCCAGAAAGCCGGGCAGCCGCCAGCGCTGGTCATTATGTCGGCCAACTTCACCACCGACCTTGCGCTAAAAGACGAAATCCTGCCGATGGACGAGCTGTTTAAATACGGCAACCGCAAGGCGGGCGATTTCCTGATGAACGATTTCTGGCCAGCAATGCACAAGAATGCCCAGGTAATGGGCGTGACGTACGCGATTCCGTTCCATAACTCCACGCCAATCCTGTACTACAACAAAACCATGTTCGATCAGGCAGGCATCAAGCAGCCGCCGCAGACCTGGGCCGAAATGCTGGCCGATGCGAAGAAGCTGACCGACGCCAGCAAAGGGCAGTGGGGCATCATGCTGCCGTCCACCAACGACGATTACGGCGGCTGGATCTTCTCCTCGCTGGTTCGAGCCAATGGCGGTAACTACTTCAACGAAAACTATCCGGGCGAAGTGTATTACGACTCGCCGACCACCATTGGCGCGCTGCGCTTCTGGCAGAACATGGTTTACCGCGACAAAGTGATGCCGTCCGGCGTGCTTAACTCCAAGCAGATCAGCGCTGCGTTCTTCAGCGGTAAACTGGGCATGGCGATGCTGAGCACCGGCGCGCTGGGCTTTATGCGCGAAAACAGCAAAGATTTTGATATGGAAGTGGCGATGATGCCCGCCAAAGAACAGCGGGCGGTGCCTATCGGCGGCGCGAGCCTGGTCAGCTTCAAGGGCATTTCCGACGCGCAGAAAAAGGCGGCTTATCAGTTCCTGACGTATCTGGTTAGCCCGCAGGTTAACGGCGCGTGGAGCCGTTTCACCGGGTATTTCTCCCCGCTGAAGGCCTCCTACGACACGCCGGAAATGAAAGAATACCTGCAGAAAGATCCGCGGGCGCAAATCGCGCTGGATCAGCTGAAATATGCCCATCCCTGGTATTCGACTTATGAAACGGTTGCCGTTCGTCAGGCGATGGAAAACCAGCTGGCGGCGGTGGTGAACGATCAAAAGGTGACCCCGGAAGCGGCAGCGAAATCTGCCCAGCAAACGGCAGACAGCCTGATGAAACCGTATGTTGAGAAAACCGCGCTGGCCGATGTGAAGTAAAATCCCCACGTTTACCTTTTCACGGGCGGTTTTACCGCCCGCTATCTTCGTGTTAAAAACTCACTTTCTGACTATAACAGTTGTACAAAACAGCGTATTTTTAGCGCTGTGATATAGACAGGGAGCAGCGCATGAAAAAGTACCAGCAGCTGGCACAGCAGATCCTCGACCAGATTGCCCTCGGCGTCTGGCAGCCAGGGGATCGTTTGCCGTCGCTGCGCGAGCAGGTCGGCCACAGCGGCATGAGCTTTATGACCGTCGGCCACGCCTATCAGATGCTGGAAAGCCAGGGGGCGATTGTGGCCAGGCCGCAGTCCGGCTACTACGTTGCGCCCCGACCGGTGGCACGCACCGCGCCGCCTGCGGTGCAGGTCACTCGCGCGGAAACCGTCGATATCAATACCTATATTTTTGATGTGCTGCAGGCAAGCACGGATGCTTCCGTGGTGCCGTTTGGCTCTGCGTTCCCGGATCCTCGCCTGTTTCCGCTCCAGGCGCTCCACCGTTCAATGGCGGCGGTCAGCAAAACGGCGACCGCCATCAGCGTGATTGAAAGCCTGCCGCCGGGCAACGAAGCGCTGCGCCACGCCATCGCCCAGCGCTACGCCCAGCAGGGGATGCATGTTTCACCGGACGAAATTGTTATCACCGCCGGCGCGCTTGAGGCGCTCAACCTCAGTCTGCAGGCGGTGACCGAGCCGGGTGACTGGGTAATTGTCGAAAACCCTTGCTTCTACGGCGCGCTGCAGGCGCTGGAGCGTCTGAGGCTGAAAGCGCTCTCGGTCGCCACTGACCCGGTAAGCGGGATCGATCTCGATGCCCTGGCGCAGGCTCTGGCCGAATACCCGGTCAAAGCCTGTTGGCTAATGACCAACAGCCAGAACCCGCTAGGCGTGACGCTGCCGCCGGAGAAAAAAGCGCGGCTGGTGCAACTGTTGCGGGCACATAACGTCACGCTGATTGAGGATGACGTGTACAGCGAGCTTTATTACGGGCGGGAAAGGCCGCTGCCTGCCCGGGCGTATGATGCCCACGATATGACTCTGCATTGCTCCTCGTTTTCAAAATGCCTGGTGGCCGGATTTCGCATCGGCTGGGTCGCCGCCGGGAAGCACGCCCGCCGCATTCAGCAGTTGCAGCTGATGAGCACCTTGTCCACCAGTTCGCCGATGCAGCTGGCGCTGGTCGATTTTCTGGCTACCCGCCGCTATGACACACACCTGCGCCGCCTCCGGCGGCAGCTGGCAGAACGCAAGCAGCAGGCCTGGCAAACGCTAAGTGAGCTTTTCCCTCCTGAAGTCAAAATCCACCGCAGCGAAAGCGGCTATTTCCTGTGGATTGAACTGCCGGAGGGGCTGGATACCAGCCTGCTTAACGAGCGGGCGCTGGCGCATAAGATAAGCATCGCCCCGGGGAAAATGTTCACCACCGGCAGGGCATGGGATAACTATTTCCGCTTCAACGCCTCGTGGAACTGGGGCGAAAGAGAACGCCAGGCCGTGGTGACGTTGTCACGTTTAATCAAGGAATTGATTGAGGAACACCATGTACAGGACTGAAAGATTGCTGCTGAGAGCGTGGCGAGACGAGGACTTGGTTCCGTTTGCCGAAATGAACGCTGACCCGGAGGTGATGCGCTATTTCTTGCAGCCCCTGACGTCGGAAGAGAGCCAGCGTTACCTCGAGACATTCCGTCAGCGTATGGCTGAATACGGCTTTGGCTTCTGGGCGGTGGAAGAGCAACGCAGCAGTGAGCTGGTCGGGTTTGTGGGCCTGAATCGCCCCGGCTACTCGCTGCCGTTTGGCCCCTGTGTCGAGGTCGGCTGGCGGCTTCGAAAAGCGTTTTGGGGCAAAGGGTACGCGCCTGAGGCCGCGAGGGAAGCGCTGCGCATTGGTTTCGACGAATACGATCTGGACAGCATTGTGGCTTTTACCGCGCTGCCAAATTTGCCGTCTCAGCGGGTGATGGAGAAGCTGGGCATGCGCCGAAGCGGAGAGTTTGACCATCCCATGGTGCCGGAGCAGCATCCGCTGCTCCGGCATGTCTGGTATCAGATTCACCGGCAGGAGGTTTAAAAGCCGGCGAACCGGCTTGTGTCACCGCTATTCTGTCGGTTGAAAAACGTAATGGTCGCCTTTAGCCACAATATGCCCGACGCCCGGGAACGGGAAGTGCGGGGCAAAAATCAGTTCACGATCGGCGGCCAGTCTGGCCAGCAGCGCTTTGCGGTTGGCTATGCCTTCCTGGCGATCGTTGTCATAGGCAATCGCCCATTCGGGCTTCGTCAGCGACACAATCGAGCTGTGCGCCGAGTCGCCAATGTCTAAAAGTCGCTGCTTGCCGGAGACAATCTGGTAGCCAACGTGCCCCGGCGTGTGGCCCGGCAGCGGCACAGAGGTAATCCCCGGCAGCACCTGGTCGCCTGGCTTAAAGGTTTTCACCTGCGGCTGGATGGCCTCAGCCAGCGCCTTCATCTTCGGCAGCGTTTGCAGCCATGCCCAGTCCGGGGCGGAGATTTGCACCGTGGCGTGGGGGAATGCCTGCTTGCCGTCCGCCGTCAGCAGCCCGCCAACATGGTCGCCGTGAACGTGGGTGATCAGCACATCGGTTACCTGCTCTGGCTTATAACCCGCCTTTGCGAGGCTCTCAACCAGCTGGCCCTGAGCGTTGGAGCCAAGCCCGGTATCCAGCAGAATGACTTTACTGCCGTCTTTCACCAGCAGGGCATCGACGCTGAGCTTAATCTTGTCCGTCGGCGCGCCCGCCGCAGACAGCACTTCGGCCACCGATTTTTCTCCCACGTCGACGCCAATCACTTTGCCATCGTTGGGCAGGGTGTTGTTTTTATCGTGCAGCGCGGTTAGCTCAAGCTTGCCGAGCGGAAAAGTTTTAAACGCTGCGCCTGCGTTATCCGCCAGCGCGAAGGCGGAGTAGCTGGCCGCAAACAGAACTGAAACGAGCAGTTTTTTGATCATGACTGTTCCCTATATGCATCAGGTTAATTACCGGAAACCCATTGTTACTACTGACATGTTACCGCAACAGATTTTAAGTAAAGCATCTACGCTGATTAGTGGTTAGCTGCTT
The DNA here is from genome assembly GCF_050847315.1 of Enterobacter sp. TMH.L2. Classification (NCBI taxonomy): domain Bacteria; kingdom Pseudomonadati; phylum Pseudomonadota; class Gammaproteobacteria; order Enterobacterales; family Enterobacteriaceae; genus Enterobacter; species Enterobacter sp. TMH.L2. The sequence goes on from NZ_CP193791.1 coordinate 2,285,474, forward strand.
GGGCGGGTTTACATTTTGCATTGGGGTTAAAGATGAAGCGTAAAACACTAAGTTACGGGCTGCCTGTCAGCCTTTTTTTGGCGGCGCTGAGCGGTAGCGCATGGGCCGAGAGCGGCCAGACTGCTCCGGGTGAAAACTACCCGGTGCTGACAAAGGACTATCTGCTGCAATCCTTTGATGGCAGTGAAAAACCGAATGAAGTGAAGATCACGTCGGGGCTGCATAACCGCTATTTCTACAGCAACTGCGGCGGGGACAAAAGCTGTGATTCTGCCATTCCGGCGGGGGCGATGGTGTTTAAAGCCCCGTCCGGGTTTGGATCTACGCCGCACAGTGAATTTCCTCGCGTCGAGCTGAGAGCCACGCACAATTTTGTTAACGGCAGCGAGTTTGACAATGAGCAGCGCGGGTCGGTGTATATCGTCAAAAATCCGTCCACGCGCTCAATTATTTTTGCTCAAATTCACGGCGACAAACCCGGCGGCTCAGAGATGCTGAAACTGCGCTGGGAAGACGGCGCGATAGTGGCGGGCGTGAAAGAAAACTACGGCGACCCGGAAAAACGCACCACGCTGCTTTCGGGCGTCGGGCTGAAAGACAAAATTGATTACAGCATCAAAGCCAAAGGCACGGCGAGCGGCATGAAGGTGACGGTGGAGGCCAGCGCCGGAGGCAAAAAGGCCAGCCAAACCTTTGACTATCCGAAGCAGGGCTGGGAAGGGATCCAGCTATACTTCAAGGCGGGCAACTATAACCAGGACAAAAACAAGGATGGTTCTGAATCGGTGGTGGCCTACAGCAAGCTTGACGTACGCTACAAGTAAGCGAGTTAAAACCGGCAGCCGGAGTGGCTGCCGGACGTTATGGCGTTATTTTTTTACCGCAATCAGCACGGATGAGGCTTTCACCAGTGCCAGCAGGCGAGACCCTACCTTCAGCGCCATTTCATCAGCGGCTTCGTTAGTCACCACGGCGGTTAATGCAAAACCCGCGTCCGTTTGAATATGCACGGTGGTGTTCACCGCGCCTTCCGCGATGGCTTTCACCGCGCCTGGGAACTGGTTCCGGGCGGAGAAGTGATAGCCGCAGTCTTCGCTGGCCAGCACCACCCACGGGGCTTTGATCAGGGCCAACGCTTCTTTGCCGTTAACCAGGCCTAAGGCTTCCTTGCTGCTGCGGGTCACCACAGCGACCAGCTTGCCGCCGCCGTTCAGGGTGAATTCTATTTCGTCGTTAACGGCGCCGGCCGTGACGTTGCTGATGGTGCCGGTTAACTGATTGCGGGCGGAAATACTCATGGTGCCTCCTGGCGGTGAACTAAGAAAAAGACTGCCTAAAGCATAGGGGGATCCCGCCTTCTTTTCATATTAATTTTCAATAGATACCTCATTTGCGCCGCGGCCTGTTATACCAAAGGGGAGCGCCGGGACAGGCTTACTGCGCAGTGCATCACAACCTGGTGAAAATCACCGCCCGGCACCGCTGCCGCCGTCAAGCCGACGCTATGCTTTTTACTTCAGTCCTTTTAAGCCAGAACGCCGCTGGGGCCATGATTATCAGAACGGGAAAGGAGATAGGGATGCAAAGTCAGTTATTGATTAACGGCCTGCTTGTGGCTGGCCTTGGAGATAAGCTGCCTGTCTACAACCCGGCCACGGGGCAGGTGCTGCTGGAGGTGGCGGAAGCCACGGCTCAGCAAGTTAACGATGCGGTCCTGGCGGCGGATAAAGCTTTTGCCGCATGGGGGCAGACGACGCCGAAAGAACGTGGCGAACATCTTCTGGCGCTAGCGGACGCCATCGAGCAACACGCGGAAGCCTTCGCCAGGCTGGAGTCGCAGAACTGCGGCAAACCTTTCCACTGCGTGCTTAACGATGAGATCCCGGCGGTGGTGGATGTCTTTCGCTTTTTTGCCGGGGCGAGTCGCTGCCTGGGCGGTCTGGCCGCCGGAGAATATCTGAGTGGGCACACCTCGATGATCCGCCGCGATCCGGTCGGCGTGGTGGCGTCTATTGCTCCCTGGAACTATCCGCTGATGATGGCGGCCTGGAAACTGGCTCCGGCGCTGGCCGCCGGGAACTGCGTGGTGATCAAACCGTCCGAAATTACGCCGCTGACCGCGTTTAAGCTAGCCGAACTGGCGAAGGATATCTTCCCGGCGGGCGTGATTAACGTGCTGTTTGGGCGCGGGCAAACCGTCGGCGATGCGCTGACCGGGCATGAAAAAGTGCGCATGGTGTCGCTCACCGGGTCTATCGCCACCGGGGAACACATTATTAGCCACACCGCCCCGTCAATTAAGCGCACGCACATGGAGCTGGGCGGCAAAGCGCCGGTTATCGTGTTCGACGATGCGGATTTACAGGCGGTGGTCGAAGGCGTGCGCACCTTTGGCTATTACAACGCCGGGCAGGACTGCACCGCCGCCTGCCGGATTTACGCTCAAAGCGGGATTTACGACCGGCTGGTTGAGCAGCTTGGGGAAGCCGTGGCCAGTCTCAAATATGGGCCTCCTGAGGACGAAAGCACCGAGCTGGGGCCGCTGAGTTCAGAGGCACATCTTGAGCGAGTCAGCCAGGCCGTGGAAGACGCCAAAGCGCTGCCGCATATCCAGGTGATTACCGGCGGCAGTAAAGTCGCAGGCGACGGCTATTACTACCAGCCTACGCTGCTGGCCGGGGCTAAGCAGGGCGATGCCATTGTGCAAAAAGAGGTGTTTGGCCCGGTCGTCAGCGTCACAAAATTTGACGATGAGCAGCAGGTGCTGGCGTGGGCCAACGACTCCAGCTACGGCCTGGCCTCTTCGGTATGGACGCAGGACGTGGGCCGGGCGCATCGCCTGAGTGCCCGATTGCAGTATGGCTGCACCTGGGTGAACACGCACTTTATGCTGGTGAGCGAGATGCCACACGGCGGGCAAAAACTGTCCGGCTACGGCAAAGATATGTCGCTTTACGGGCTGGAGGATTACACCGTTATTCGGCATGTGATGATTAAGCACTGAGCTTGCGACTGGCGGTTTTGGCTTCTTTTGCCAGGCTTACAGGGACCAGTAAACAGGAGAAAAGACCATGGGATTATTTGATTTTGTCAAAGACGCGGGCGCCAAACTGTGGGACTCGCTGAAGGGGAACGAAGGCGAGCAGGGCAGCAAGCTTGAGGAGCATTTGAAAAACAGCGGCATTCCGGGCGCTGACAAAGTGAATGTTACCGTAGAAAACGGCAAAGCGGTGATCTCCGGGGGAGACGGGCTGACTCAGGCGCTGAAAGAAAAAATTCAGGTGGCGGTAGGTAACGTGGCCGGTATCAGCAGCGTTGAAAATAATATTCAGGCGACGGATGCTGCGCAGGAAGCCACTTACTATACGGTGAAATCAGGCGACACGCTGAGCGCCATTTCTAAACATGTCTATGGCGATGCCAACAAGTACAACACCATCTTTGAAGCGAATAAACCGATGCTAAGCCACCCGGATAAAATTTACCCCGGACAGGTACTGATTATTCCTAAGCTGTAAGTGCCCTAAAAACCCACTTCGGTGGGTTTTGTTTGGTGGATCGCGTAAAGTGTCACGTTAAACCTCAGAATTAATCTGTTTATTTTCTGCTATTTGCCGACGAGGTGTTGGCCTGCTTTCAAGGATGATGTATGACGTTGAAAAGAGCCATTCTGCTGGCAATCCCACTTGTTTTCTGTTCTTTCGCTTATGCCCAAACGGCAAGAAACCCGGTTATCGCCAACCTGGCGACAATGTTTGATTTCAATGCCCCGGCAGGCAACGTGCGCGAAATGCATACCGTCATGAAGCATCCGTCAGGGGAAGTCAACTATGAGAACCGACTAAAGGTAGACCGTACCGGGTGTGTTACCAGCCTTGATATCAGAGACTCGGCGCAAAAAATGGTGCTACAGCTTCACCGCGAAGGCAGCGCGCTAACGGGGACCCAAAACGGCAAACCGTTAACCCTCAAGCTTGATGAACAGTGTCTGGTGAAAAAGAGAAAAGATGAGCTGGGCGAAGTGAAATATGCCTACTGGCCTGGCGGGCTGCTGAAGGATATTTTTTTCATGCCGGGCGGGCAGCGCATCGCTCACCATGAATACGATGTTAACGGCCTCCCTCGTCAGATCGATTTTTACCTCAATGACAAAGTGGCTTCGCAAACCAAAGTCAGCTACGAGAATGCGGAGCGCCGTCCGTTTGACTACAAACTGGTGACTGAAACGATGAGAACGCCGTTCCTGACGATGGAAAGCCACTGCCGCTACGACGAGCACTTGTCACCCATCGCCTGCGATATCACGCTGGTGACCGGCATCGGGAAAACGCAGCAGACCCAGCGGCAGCAGGTGACGACGGAAGTCAGCTATTACTGAGTAAATAAAGTTTCTAAACTTGATCTGCGTCATAAAAAAGAGCATATTCTGCAAAAAATTTTAACAAGTAGTAATGTCTTGTATGACGCTTTATCAACACATGCTGGTTTTTTACGCCGTAATGGCGTTAATCTGCGCCGGGATCACCTGGCTGCTCGCCAAAGACTCTAAACGCATTAAGCTGCTTTGTTCAGTGCTGATTGGCGCCACCTGGCCGATGAGTTTCCCGGTCGCGCTGCTGTTCTCTCTGTTCTAACCCGTTCTGAACTAACAGCCTGCCGCGATAAAGTCGCCGTTGGCGCTAACGGGAATCGTGGTGATAAATAGCACCGCGGCAAAAAGCACGATCAGCAAGCCGCCAAGCACTTTCAGCCCGGTGGTGATAATGCGAACCTGAGTAGGAGTGCGCGAAAGCCAGAGTTTGCTCACCGAGTCGCGGGTGCGGGTGACCAACACGGACAGCCCTAAAATCGACAGGGCTGTACCGAAAGCCATAGTCATCACCGCGGCAATGCCCCAGCTAATAAATCCCAACGCATTCGAAAACACCAAAATCATGATGGCCCCGCTGCAAGGCCGAGCGCCAATCGCCAGAATGACGCCCAGGTGCGTGAGCCAGTTGCCGCCCCGGGCATCGTAGCCAACGCCGTGGTTGTGCCCGCAGCCGCACCGATCATCGTGTGAATGATGATTCAGCGTTGGTGCATCACTGCTTATCGGCGTGAAGGATTTCATCCTGAGCGGCGCTTGCTGTCGCAGCGCTTTCAGCACAATATAAATCCCGAAACAGCCAATCATCACCGCGCTTATTTTTTCCACATACCAGCGACTTTCGCTGAGATCGCCGCTGGACAAATTAAGCGCAATCGCCAGCACAAAGACAAATACGATGGCGCTCACGCCCTGCATCAGGCTGCCGAGAAACGGCACCACTCGTCCGGCGAGAGGCGTTTCCTGGTTGGTACTGAGGTAGGTTGTGACGATAAATTTACCGTGCCCAGGGCCGATGGCGTGGAGTACGCCGTAAAAGAAGCTGCCGACCAGCAGCCAGACGCCGCCGATGTACTGGTGGTTGTTGATTTGCAGTAAATAGAAGACCAGGTAGCGGTGCAGGCTGATCTGCATACTCAGGCACCATTGAATAAAAGCGCTCCAGTGATGGCTGATAAACACCAGCGCCAGGGTAGTTATCAGCAAGGCCAATAAGCCCGCAGGCAGCGCCCAACGGCGGGGAAAAGTTTGAGTTGTCATGGCGGCAATCACATCAGGTCAGCATGACTAAAGTATAAATAATGCCGGAGAGTAAGACCAAATGAATAAGCTATCAGCAAATCATCTTGTCGCACTGGGGCAGATATTATAGTCTCAAAAATCACGCTGTTAGCACCCGTCTGGAACCCGTATGACCGATCAAACCCCGCTGTTAACCGTTAATTCGCTTTGTATCAGTACGCTGGAAGGTAAACCTCTGGTGAAGGACGCTTCATTCAGCGTTGCACGCCGGGAGATTGTTGCTCTGGTAGGCGAATCAGGCTCAGGGAAAACCTTAACCTCGCTGGCGGTTATGGGTTTGCTTCCGGGGGGCGTGCGGCAAACGGGCGGTGACGTAACGTTTAACGGACAGGTTGTATCGGCTGTGGGGAAAACCTATCCGCGCGAGCTTCGCGGGCAGCAAATCGCCACGATTTTTCAGGAGCCGATGAGCAGCATGAACCCGGTGCTGAAAGTGGGGGAGCAAATTGCGGAAGTGCTGGTGCGCCACCAAAAGCTCAGCTGGAAGCAGGCGCACCGTGAGGCGGTCGCATTGTTGGACAGGGTCGGGATTGTGAACCCTGAGCAGCGGGCAAAACAGTATATTCATCAGCTTTCCGGCGGCATGCGCCAGCGCGTGATGATTGCCAGCGCCATTAGCTGCAAACCTGCGCTTCTGATTGCCGACGAACCCACCACCGCGCTGGACGTCACCATTCAGGCGCAAATCCTGACTTTGTTACAGGAACTGCAGCAGGAAATGGCGATGGGCATTCTGTTCATCACCCACGATTTAAGCGTGGTGGCTCGCTATGCAGACCGTGCCTGCGTGCTGTATCAGGGCAATATTGTTGAGCAGGGCGATGTGCCAACGCTGCTGACCGCGCCGCAGGCCGACTACACCCGTCGGCTGATTGCCGCTTCTCAGCCGGAGCCTCAGCCCGCCAGGCGCAAAAACGTTACCCGTTCGCCGCTGGTGCAGCTGTCGCAGCTCACCAAAAGCTACCCGCAGGCGCATACGCTGCCGTTTTTCCCGGACAGCCGCCAGACCGTGCTCAAGCCAACCAGTCTCGAAATCGAACGAGGCGAGATCGTCGGGCTGATCGGCGAGTCCGGTTCGGGTAAAACGACGCTCGGCAGGGCGGCTATAGGTTTAATTCCGGCCGACAGCGGCACCATTATTTTTGATGGTCTGGACGTTCGTCGCGCCAGCCGTGAGCAGCAGCGGGGGATGCGCCGCCGGGCGCAGATTATTTTCCAGGATCCCTACGCCAGCCTCGATCCCAAAATGCCGGTGGGTGAGCAAATTGCCGAACCGCTGCGCGTGCATAAATTGAGACCCGCGGGGGAAGTTCAAAGCCGCGTTCGCGAATTACTGGAGCTGGTCGGGCTGGATGCTGCGGCGGCGAATCGTCTGCCGTCGGCTTTCTCCGGCGGGCAGCGGCAGCGCATTGCCATTGCGCGCGCGCTGGCGCTTGAACCCGAACTGTTGGTGGCCGATGAAGCCGTTTCGGCGTTGGATCTTTCGGTGCGAGGGCAGATCCTCGCCTTGCTCGCCGATCTGCGTGACCGCCTGAGTCTGACCGTGCTGTTTATCAGCCACGACCTTGGCGCCGTACGTCAGGCGTGTGACAGAGTGGTGGTGCTGTATCGCGGTGAAATTGTGGAGACGGGGGCCACAAAGCAGGTGCTGGACAAGCCACAGCATGAATACACGCGGCAGCTGATTGCCGCCGCGCCGGATATTCAGCAGGCGCTGAAGCTGCGGAAGGTGGGGTGATTATTCCCCACTAAGCAGCGGTAATTCCTGGTGACTCGCCCATTCATGCCAGGAGCCGACGTAAACGGCCACGTCCTGGTAACCTGCAAGTTTGAGAGCCACCAGAACCGTGGCGGCGCGAGCGCCACGGTGGCACCAGGCAATCACTCTTTTTGACGGCGTAAATCCGGCTTCGGCGGCAAGGCTTGCCAGCGCTGCAGCGGATTTGAACCGGCCATGCTCGACTGCATCTTCCCAGAAAAGCAGTTTTGAGCCAGGAATACGTCCCGCTCGCGCGCAGCATTCATGCACAAAGCTGCCGTTATATTCCGTTGGCCTGCGGGCGTCCAGCAGTAAGGTTGATGCCGGATCGGCGTCGATCGTTTCGGCGCGGGTGGCGGCCAGCTGAGGCATGGCCGGTTGACATTCAGGGGCTCCGGCGCCAGAAACAATCGCAGCTGAACCTTTCCCCGGCGTTAATTTCCCCCCGGCGTCTCCCCAGGCTTCTACACCGCCGTCCAGAATCAGTCCTTCTGCACCCAGAGCAAACCACAAAAACCATAATCCACGCGGAGATCGCATGCCCACGGTTTGCTCGAAGAATACCGGCGTAGCCCCGCTCGCGATACCGAGCTGTTGCCAGGCATGAACAAATGCCCCGGCCATCGCGGCGTAACCTTCCGGGGTCGAGTCAGACACAAAATAGTCGTAGACGTTAAGATTCAGCGCGCCCGGTAGGGAGGCCGTTTGCCAGGCTTCTCGTTCACGGACATCGATCAGCGCGAATATCTCGCCGTTCTCGATTCGTTTTACCAGATCCGGCGCGTTAATCAGCATCGGTGGTCTCCCAGCCAAAAGGCAGATTGCTGCCCTTGCCCTGTTCGGCAGCAGTGCTTAGAACGCGGGCGGCGAGGGCGATATCAAACACGTTGAGGCCGAAAGAAGAGAAATAAACCTTGTCCGTTTCCGCAGGCCGCCAGCCATCGACCAGTAAATTTGTTAAATCTGCAGAGACGTTTTGCTCATCAAAAAGCCCGGCCCGGTACATTTGAAACAGGCTTTTGGCGCTGGTCAGCTTGAAGTCTCCCCAAAGGTCGACCACTACCTTGTCGGCGGCGGCAATCGTCTCAAAGGCCACTTCGTGATAGCCGATTTGCAGCACCAGGGTGCCGGCCCGCCAGATGCCAGGGCGTAAAAACGGCTCGCTGGCGCTGGTGCAGGTAATCAGCGCGTCCCAGTGCTGGCGCAGCGCATCGTTTAGTGTTTCAAACTGGGTGACAGGCCAGGGGAGTTTGTCGGCATGGCTGAGCATGTCGGCGAGAGGCTCCGGCGTTTTGTTCCAGCAATAGACCATGTCCAGATCGGGAAAATGTGCAGCCAGCATCTCGAGATGAGCGCGGGCCTGCACGCCAGCGCCGAGCAATAAAACACGTGAAGGGCGGCGGGGAGCCGCCAGCTTCAAGGCGAGGGCCGACACGGCGGCGGTTCGGGTCGCGGTCAGGCTGCCACTTTCGACCATGCCTATCGGCAAACCGTTGTCTGCGCGATTAACCAGCGTGGTGGCCATCGCCTGTGGATAGCCGTCGTTGGCGCGAGGTCGATGCGCCGTCCATTTTACGCCCGTCGCATTGAACCGCCCGCCGACCCTGGCCGGGAGGGCATAAACCTTCCCCAGCGGCGTATCGAGGTTGACGTGGGTTTCGGCGGGCATCGCTGCCTCGCCGCGCCTCATCAACCGCACGGTGTCCTCGATGTCCTGCAGAGCCTGTACCGGATCATTCCCCCCAAGGTCGGCCACCTGCTGACGGTTCACTATCTGCATGATCAGTGCTCCAGAAGTTTTTGAGCGAACGGGTAAAGCGCCGGAGAGCCCCCGCAGTGCATAAACACTACGCTGCTGCCGGCGGCAATACGGCCTTCTTTCGCGAGGGTGATTAAACCGTGCATCGCTTTACCAGTGTAAACCGGATCCAGCAGCACGCCTTCCTGCTGCGCGACCTGATAAATCGCTTCAATGCCGCCGTCAGAAGGCACGCCGTAGGCACTGCCAACAAATCCGTCTTCGATCAGGATATCCTGCGGCTGCCAGGTTTGATCCCAGTCGAGCAGGCGAGCGCAGTCCTCGGCCATGGCGGAGATTCGGGTCTGGAACCAGTCGGCTTTGGCGCTGACGCTGACGCCGATAATCTTCGTTTTCGGCCAGTAACGGCGAGCGCCGACATACAGCCCGGCCAGCGTGCCGCCGGAGCCGGTGGGGGCGATAATCACGTCCGGGGCAGATTCGCCTGCGGCGCGAAGCTGGGCATCCATCTCTTCAACGGCGCTAACATAGCCCAGCGCACCTAGCGCCGTGGCCCCCCCCAGCGGAATGATCATCGGCTTTTCGCCGCGAGCCGTGGCCGCATCGGCATGGGCCTGCATCGCGCCTTCAATCTGGGTGAAATAACCTTCCGGGTCGAGGAACTGCAGCTCTGCCCCAAACAGTTTGTCCAGCAGGAGATTACCCTGATAAGTCTGTGGCTCATCGCCGCGTAAAACCAGTACCGGCTTCATGCCAAATTTACGGGCGGCCGCCGCGACCATGCGCGCGTGGTTAGACTGGTGACCGCCGGTGGTTATCACCACTTTCACCCCTTTGCGGCAGGCTTCGGCCATCAGGTACTCCAGCTTGCGGACTTTGTTGCCGCCGCCGCCAAAACCGCTGTAGTCGTCGCGCTTAATTTTTATGTTAACGCCTAGCGTTTCGCTCAGACGAGGTAAAGATTCCAGCGGCGTGGGGAAGAATCCGAGCGTAACACGTTCAAAATCATTGACGTTTTTCATGCATTATCCTGTCTGGTTCCCGGGTGCTGGCCGTATTTAAAAGGCAAGTAGCCAGTCATTAAGCGATTGTTGGTAGCGTTGTAAGCCCTTGAGCGTGACGAATTCGTTCACGCCGTGGGCGTTGCCGCCGTAGCCCAGGCCGCCGATCAGGAAGGCTGGTGCCACAGGGGCGAAGGCGTAGGCCGGGGCGCAGCCTGGCGCCCAGGGCCAGATTTGCGGTTTTGCCTGCTGCTGGTGATAGCTCGCCATCAGCTCAAGCACGCCGACGTCATCAATGCTGAAGCGGTAGCCGGGGTAGCTGTCCCCCGGCTCGAGCACCGCTCCGGCAAGTGCCGGGCTGGCAAGCTGTTCTTTTATGCGCCGCATCAGGCGTTCGCCATCGACGACGGGCGGTGTTCTTAACACCACATCGGCGAAGGCTTCCGGAGGGATCACGCCCTGAGCACCGCGCGGCAGGCTGGCTATCTCCGACACGCTTAGCACCGCGCTGCCCAGCAGGTATGCCAGGTTGCTGAAACTATCGCCAGTGATGGCGTATTTTTCGCTGCGGCGGAAGGTCAGTTCGTCCGCCAAATTAAATTCCCGCGCGAGGTCGTCCAGAATGGAGCTGGCTTCTTCGTCCAGCTCGCCCGTTTCGAGCACGCCGTTGGCGTGAGGCGGGGCAAGAGTGCTTAACGCCTGCACCAGCCGCCAGACCGGGCTATCGATCCATGCGGCGTTACTGGCGTGAATCGCCGCTTTCGGGCCGCCCCAGCTGCCGCCTTTGACTACCAGACGGCCACCGCTGCGGCCGGTGAAGCCGAGGTAAATGCGCGGTGCGCCGCCACCGTATTCGCACAGGGAAGGGAAAAGCACTGCTTCTGCCGGGGCAACCGGGCAAGGCTGCCGGGCGAGGTAGCGGCGCAGGTTGCCGCTGCCAATCTCTTCTTCGCCTTCCAGCAGGATTTCAACGTTGGTATGCAGGCGGCCCGAGTGATAGAGATCGCGCACCACCCTCAGCATGCCTGCCAGCGGGCCTTTGTTGTTCTCCGCCCCGCGAGAAATAAACACATCGCCTTTATCCGACCAGTGTTTGAGGCCGCCCACGAACGGGTCGACCTCCCAGCCGTCTTCTTCGGCGGGCATCACGTCGTACATGTTGTACAGCACGAGGGTTCGTGGCGAGCCGATATTAATTCGCACGTGTACCAGCGGCGGTGCGTCGTCCTGAAGCTGCTGGCTGACCGGGTACAGCACTTCAGCGTCAGTTTCTTCAATTAACCAACGCTCAAGCCACTGCGCCAGGTCGCGCTGCTGGTCGATATTGCCCGCCACGCTTCGGAAAGGCGTCAGCTGGTGCAGGAGATCCAGCGTTGCATCGAGTGACTTCATAGCCGGATCCTCGGGTTCAGTACCACGTACAGCAAATCAATGATTAGGTTCACCACCACAAACACCAGCGCGGCCAGCAGGACAATAGCCTGCACCAGCGGGAAGTCACGGTTTTGAATGGCCTGCACCGCAAGGCGGCCAATGCCGGGCCAGGCAAAAATAATTTCGGTGACCAGCGCGCCGCCCAGCAGGGAAGCGAAATACATTCCCTGCACGGTGACGACCGGGATCAGCGCATTGCGCAGGCCGTGGCGAATCAGGATCCGCCACGAACTTAGCCCCTTGGCCTGCGCCGTGCGGATGTAGTCCTGAGCCAGCACGTCGATCAGGCTGGCACGTACCAGGCGCGCAATGGCGCTCATGTAATAGGCCCCAAGACTGATGGCGGGCATGATCAGATGGCTGAAGGTGCCGTAGCCGCTGGAGGGCAGCCAGCGTAGATGCAGGCTGAACCAGATGATCATCAACAGACCCAGCCAGAATACCGGCACGGCCTGGCCGCTGAAGGCAAACAGGCGGGCGAGTAAGTCCCAAACGCTGTTGCGCCAGACCGCGCTCACCAGGCCAAGCAGCAGGCCAACCAGGGTGCTCCACGCCAGGGCAGAAACGGCCAGCAGCAGCGTGGCAGGCACGCGCTGGGCGATAAGTTCGGTCACCGGCTGATCATAGCGGAGCGACAGGCCAAGGTCGCCGTGCAGCAGGCCGGTCAGGTAATGGCCGTATTGCCAGAGCAGCGGACGGTCAAAACCCATTGCGTGGCGGAAGTTGTCTATTTCTTGCTGGGAAGAACCGGGCGGCATCATCACCGCGGCAGGATCGCCGGTCAGGTGCAGGCTGTAAAAGATCAGCAGTGAGACGCCAAACATCACCAGCACGGCCTGCGCGAAGCGGGAAAGAATGTAGCGCAGCATCAGTCGAGCCTCGTGTGGGTTTTACGCAGCAGGCTGTCGCCGAGCAGGTTACAGCCGACCACCAGCGCTGCGATAATCAGCCCCGGCCACAGCACCAGCCATTCCGCCAGCAGCATGTAGGAACGCCCCTCACCAATCAGGTTGCCGAGCGTAGGCGTTGGCGGCTGGATCCCCATCCCGAGAAAGCCAATGGAGGCTTCGAGGACAATCAGCCTTGGAATATCCAGCGTCAGCAGAACAACCAGCGGCGTGGCGAGGTTAGGCAGAATATGTCGCAGCAGAATACGCGGCGTGGAAAAGCCCATGGCGCGAACGGCTTCGATGTATTCCAGTTCGCGTAACTCGAGCGTTTTGGCGCGCGCCACGCGGGCGTAAATCGCCCAACTGGTCACGCCCATGATCAGAATAATGTTTTCCAGTGAAGTGCCGAACAGCGCCATCACCAGCAAAATTAGCAGAATAAACGGCACCGCCAGCTGGATGTCCATCAGGCGCATGATAACGGCATCCAGCCAGCCGCCAACATAGCCTGCCAGCATGCCCAGCAGGGTACCGATAACGGCGGCAATAGCCGCCGCCAGTAACACCACCGTCAGGGATAGGCGGGTACCCGCCAGGATCCTTGCCAGCAAATCGCGCCCGAGCTGATCGGTGCCGAGCCAGTGCATCCCGCTTGCCGTTTCGCTGCCCGGCGGCAGGAAGGTATCCGCCAGGTTGTTGGTTAACGGGTCGGGCAAGGGCAGCCACGGGGCCACCAGTGCCAGCAGGATCACGATGCCAAGCAATAAGCCCCCCAGCGCCCCGTCACCTGAGATCAGGCGGCGAGGGCGACGGGTCAGGGCGCGTCCGGGAAAAATCATTTCAGCCTCAAATCATACAGCGGGATGCGGGCGTCGGCGCGACCGGTAAAGTTCAGGCTGTCGCTGTTGGCATACAGAGAATCCTCGCGGTACAGCGGGATCAGCGGCTGCTCTTTGGCGACAACTTTCTGGATATCCTGCAGGATAACTTCACGCTTCTTAGCATCTACCGTTGAGCGGCTGGCGTTCAGCAGTTTATCCAGTTCAGGGTTGCTGACCGTGGAGTAAGGCTCGCCGGAGTGCAGGATAGGGTACAGCGCGGCATCGGCATCCAGGGTTTGGGTTGAGCCCCACGCCAGCATGTACATTTCCGCCTGTTTACCGGAAGCCACCTGCTGGGTATAGACGGACCACTCAGGCACCTCAAGCTGCGCCTTCACGCCGATGGCGGCCAAGTCCTGCACAATCGCCTGAGCCACTTCGGCGCTGGCGATATAGCGACGTGGCGCCTGGAACTTCAGCGTGAAGCCGTCCGGGTAACCCGCTTCCTTAAGCAAGGCTTTAGCTTTGGCGATGTCCTGCTCAGGGGCCGGAACATTGAGGTAACCAAAGTCCTTGGCGCCAGCCATGGTACCGGTTGGCGTACCAAAACCGTGCAGCAGCTGGGTGGTATAGGCTTGACGATTCAGCGCCAGCGATAGCGCCTGGCGAACGCGGGCATCACTTAAAGGTTTCTCACCATTCTTCAGGCCGAGGTAAATAGTCAATCCGCCGCCTTTCACCTGCTCAAGATGAATGCCCGGTTTATTTTTCAGCGTAGAAACGAGGTCAGCAGGGACGCTGTCAACCAGCTGTACTTCTCCTGTTAACAGGGCGGTAATGCGGGCAGTCGCTTCCGGGATTGGGCGCCATGTCACCTGGTCAATTGTAGGTTTTCCACGCCAATAATGTGGATTAGCCTGCATAACGACACGTTCATCTGGTATAAATTCTTTTAATGTATATGCTCCACTACCAATAGGTTTTCGTGCAAATTCCGCAGCACCGACTTTACTTACATAGGCAGGCGGCACGATGTAGGTCGGATAACGGCTCATACGGGTTGGCAGCAGCGGGTCAGGGCCGTCAGTGTGAATGCGAACCTGATAGTCGCCAGTGACTTCTACCGACTTGATGGTGCGGATGTAAGAGATGGTTGGCGCGTGGTTGGCCGGGTCCAGAATGCGGTCAATAGAGAATTTCACTGCCGCCGCGTTAACGGGTTCACCGTTGGTGAAAGTAACGCCGGGGCGCAGGTCGAATTGCCAGGTCGTGTCATCCAGCGCTTTCCAGGAGGTGGCAAGACCGGGCTGGAGCTGCATGTTTTTATCGCGCAGGACCAGCGTATCGAAAATATTGTCCACCAGGGTGGCGGCTTCTTTAAGAAAACCGGGATCCATCGCGGTGGCGGAAGCCGGTTGGGCTATAACTAATTCACTTGCGTAGCTAAAGGGGGTTACCAGGCTAATTAATACAGCCAGAGTTGCGAGCTTACGGCCAGATGCTTTCATTGTAGTCAATCCCTATACGTTACCGTCTAAATTATTGACGGATATCGAATGTTTCGTCAGGTTAATTCGCATGGTGGTATAAATTTGTGGTAAGAGTACATGATATATCCTATATACTCCATTGATGACAAGCCAGTTATTAAACTGCAAATACAAAGTAGTTATTTTGCTATAGGAAATAAACATGCTTGACTTAGAAAAAGCGCAAAGAATGAGTTTAACCATGCAAGTCGAGGGCAGGTTAAAGAGTGCGTTGATCGTGGGAACCTTAAAACCCGGCGCAAGATTAGTGACCAAAGAGATTGCAGAGCAGCTTGGCACCAGCATTACGCCGGTGCGTGAAGCGCTGTTGCGTCTTGTTTCTTCTGGCGCACTGGACGCGACGCCGGCGCAGGCTTTTTTGGTGCCTGAAATTTCTCTGGGGCGCTACCACGAAATTACAACCATCCGTAAAAATCTGGAGGGTATGGCGGTAGAGCAGGCGGCGCGTTACATGGATAAAACCAAACTCGCCCGTTTGCAGCAGCTTTGCGATGCGTTTCTTGAAGCGAAACATATCAGCGTTGAGGCGGCGCTGCAGGCCAATCGGGAGTTTCGTTTCCAGCTGTTTGAGTACGCCGAGATGCCAACGCTTACCGTATTAATTGAGCAGCTTTGGGTGCGCATTGGACCATGTTTTAATTATCTGTACCCGCAGTCGGAAGAAATGACTCAGGGGCATCATAATTACGACGATCTGCTGGAAGCCCTGGCCGAAAAAGATGAAAAGCGCAGCGTGAAAGCAATTCATAAAGCGATAGACGACGGGGCAGATATTTTACGCCGACAGTACTTTGGTTAAAGACTAAACGTCTTTAATTTATTAACGCACAGCAAATAAATGGCCTTTTGTATTACTCTGGATGTGCTCAGTGCCAGCAAAAGGCCATCATTTATATTTATGGCAGCATTAATTGGCGTTCGGCTAACTCAGCGCCTGTGCGAGATCGGCCTGCAAATCTCCGGCATCTTCAATCCCCACTGACAATCTAATTAGCTGCGGCACAATGCCGTTACTTAAACGCTGTTCGAGCGGGATAGAAGCATGGGTCATGCTGAAGGGCTGGCTGACCAGGCTTTCCACGCCGCCCAGGCTTTCGGCGAGCGTAAACAGCTTCAGCCTGCGGATCACTTCCTCGGCCCGCTTTTCATTCCCGCGAACCACAATAGAAATCATGCCGCCAGGCTGCGACATTTGCTGGCGTGCAAGCTGATGCTGCGGGTGAGTCTCCAGCCATGGGAAATAGACTTTTTCTACCTCAGGATGCGTCTGGAGCCACTCTGCCAGCTGGAGCGCGTTGCTGCTGTGGCGTTCCATGCGCAGCGCCAGAGTCCGAATGCCCCGCAGCGTCAGGAAACTGCTGAACGGGTCGAGCACGCCGCCGACCGCATTTTGCAAATAACCAAGCTGCTGCGCCAGGTCGTCATTAGCGCCGACCACCGCCAGCCCGGCGACTACATCAGAATGGCCGTTCAGGTATTTGGTGGCCGAGTGCACCACGATATCGAACCCGGACTCCAGCGGGCGCTGAAGCGCAGGCGAAGCGAAGGTGTTGTCGGCCACGCTTATCAGGCGATGGCGTTTGGCGATATCCGCAATCGCCGCCAGGTCTGCCAGCTTAAGCAGCGGGTTGGTGGGGGTTTCCACCCAAATCATGCGCGTTTCAGGCCGAATGGCCGCCTGCAGCCCGTCGAGATCGTCAGGCTTTACCCAGCTTACCTGGAGCGCGGCGCTGCGTTTGCGCACGTTTTCAATCAGTCGCCAGGTGCCGCCGTACACGTCGTCAACGGCGATAATATGGCTGCCGCTGTCCAGCAGCTCGAGCACGGTTGAGATAGCCGCGAGGCCAGAAGCAAACGCGTAACCCCGCTGGCCGCCTTCGAGTTCGGCAATCGCCGTTTCCAGCGCCTGGCGGGTGGGGTTGCCGCTGCGCGAGTATTCAAAACCGGTATGCTGGCCAGGTGCCGGTTGGGCAAAAGTCGATGTGGCATAAATCGGTGGCATCACCGCGCCGTGTGCATCCTCGAAAGTACCGCTGTGCACGCTCTGGGTAGCAAATTTATTCATGAATTTTCCTTAATAGTTACGCCAGGTTTTGCTGGCTGAGCCATTGATCGTTAAACATTTTTGATAAATATTTGTTACCGCTATCGCAGGCGAAGGTGACCACGCGTTTCGGCGTGTTCTGTGCCTGGCAATAGCGCAAGGCGGCGGCGAGCAGGGTGCCAGTTGAAGAACCCGCCAGGATGCCTTCGTGGGTTAGCAATTCACGGGCCGTGGAAAACGCTTCGCGGTCGCTGATCCGGTATGCGTGCTGGACGCGCTCAAAGTCGGCAAGCGATGGCACAAAGTCTTCACCGATGCCTTCCACCAGCCAGCTGCCCACTTCGCCATATCTACCGTGCTCAACCACATCGGCAAGAATGGAGCCGCAGGGATCGGCCAGCACAAACTCGGTTTGCGGGGAATGCTGGTGGAAAAACTGCTGCAGGCCGCCCAGCGTGCCGCCGGAGCCGACGCCTACGACGATGGCGTCAATGTGGCCCCCGGTTTGCTCCCAAAGCTCAACGGCCGTGCCGCTGGTGTGGGCCAGCGGGTTTGCGGCGTTAGAGAATTGATCGATGTAATAACTGCCCGGGATATCTGCCGCCAGCCGCAGGGCGTAATCCTGGTAATATTCCGGGTGGCCTTTAGTGACGTCCGAGCGGGTCAGGCGCACGTCCACGCCCAGTGCTCGCAGGTGGAAAATCTTTTCCTGGCTCATTTTGTCCGGCACCACCAGAATCAGCGGGTAGCCTTTTTGCGTGGCAATCAGCGCCAGCCCCAGCCCGGTGTTGCCCGCTGTGGCTTCAATAATCGTGCCCCCCGGCTGCAGCTTACCGCTTCGCTCGGCATGTTCGATCATCGACAGGGCAACGCGGTCTTTAATTGAACCGCCGGGGTTTTGGTTTTCCAGCTTAAGCAGCAGCTCGCAGCGGCCGGTATCAAGGTGATTGAGCCGCAGCAGCGGGGTGTGGCCTATCAGGTCCAGGACGGAATCGGCAATCATCGTTCTCTCAACATGAAAAGTGTTCATGTATGGAATGATAGGGCGGCGAATTGACGCTTCTAAAGAACATAAACCCGTGGTTTAGATCGGAAAGTAATATAATGTGCTGCTCTGGCGGTAGGGAAGGAAAGCCGTTCGGATGTCCGGAATGGGGGATGGCTAAACGAGCCGTCTTTTGCCGGTTTAAGCCTGTTTTTTACACAAAAAAGCCAGCGGCTTATGCGCTGGCTGGCTTTGAATTTGCGAAATTGTACTAAGCGAAAGGCTAATTGCTCCGCCGGTCGCGGATCCAGTCCTGGACTTCGATAACAAATTCATCCGGTGCCTTACGGTACATGCGGCGGGCCAGATCCAGTACGGTATGCTGGGCTAGCGCTTCTTCCATACGCTGCTGGGCAATGTTCATTACCGCGCGCACGCCGCAAATCCCTTCGCAGGCCCATTCGGGCGGCGTTGCTTCAAAGACGGCCAGCCGCTGGCGAATCTCTTTGCAGTCGAAAATACTTTTCTCACCGTCGATGGCTGCCACAATGTCCAGCACGCTGATTTGGTCCGGCGGGCGAGAAAGGATAAACCCCCCGCCTTTACCTTCGCTGCTGATGACGAGCCCCGCCCTGGAAAGTTTGGTGAAAATTTTACCGAGGTAGTCATAGGGCACGCCCTGCAGTTCGGCGATTTCGCGCACGTTCATTTCGCGGCCTTCGCCTTTGCCATCCACCATGCATATCAGGCTATGAATGCCGTACTCCACGCCCGAACTGTAAAACGCCATGCTGCCTCCGACTCATTTAATCCAGGTAATGTAGGGATTTTACTCACGCGATGCAATCTGTAACCCCGAAAACAGAGGATTAAAAATAAACTCCGAAAGATCTTGTCGTAGTTAACTACGACAAGTATAGTCGCAGTCGTTGGCCACTGAGGGCCTTTACCGGAGTAGAACCATGCAACAGAAGATCCTGATCCTTGGCGCCGGCTTTGCCGGTATGTGGGCGGCCCTGAGCGCGGCCAGACTGGTGGCAATGCATAACCGTGACGACATTGAGATCGCCGTGCTGGCTCCCCAGCCTGAGCTGCGCGTTCGCCCACGTTTTTACGAAACCGAGGTGGCTTCGCTGGTCGCTCCTCTTCAGCCGCTGTTCGACGTCACCGGCGTGACTTTTGTGAAAGGCGAGGCGCAGCGTATCGACAGCGTCAATCAGTGCGTCTGGTACCGTGACCAGCAGGGCAACAGCACACCGCGACAGTACGATCGGCTTGTTCTGGCTACCGGCAGCAACCTCAAACGCGATCTGATCGACGGCGCGGCAGAGCATGCTTTCGACCTCGACCAGCTCGAGAGCGCCCTGCGCCTGGAGCAGCACATTTCAGACTTAGCGCAGCAGCCGGAAAGCGAAGCCCGCAACACGGTCATTGTCTGTGGCGGCGGCTTTACAGGCATTGAAATGGCGACCGAACTGCCGGGCAGATTGCGCGCGGTACTGGGCAAAGAAACAAATGCTCGCGTTATTGTGGTGGAACGGGGCGATAAAATCGGCGGTCGCTACAGCCGCGAACTGCGGGATGTGATTGCTACCGCCAGCGAAGAGCTGGGCGTGGAGTGGCGACTGAATACCGACGTCCGCGAAATTGATGCGAACGGCATTGTACTGGCCGACGGCGAACGCATCGCCTCCAGCACGGTAATTCTGACCGCAGGCGTGCAGGCCAGCCCGCTAACCGCGCAGATTAATGCCCCGCGTGATAAGCAAGGCCGTCTGCACGTGGATGCTTTTTTACGGGTGGAAGGGCAGCCAGCTATTTTTGCGACGGGGGATGTGGCGCGTGCCGAGACGGATGAACAGGGCAACCTCGCGCTAATGACCTGCCAGCACGCCATCATGCTAGGCCGCTTTGTGGGCTATAACGTGGCGGCAAGTCTGCTGGACGTCACGCCACTGCCATACCGCCAGATTAACTATGTCACCTGTCTCGATCTCGGCGGCTGGGGCGCGGTGTTTACCGAAGGCTGGGAGCAAAAAGTGACGCACGTGCGCGAGGAAGCGAAGAAAATTAAGTTGTCGATTACTCAGGAACTCATTTACCCGCCGGTGGCAGACAGAAAAATCGCCTTTGAAACGGCGGATCCGTTAGCGCCGTTCGTCTAAGGGATTTATCATGCTGCCGAATGTTTATCAGGAGGTAGCATGGCTAACGATATCACTTTTTTCCGCCGCTTTGAGCACGACATTATCGCCGGGCTAAAAACGATTACGCTGCGCGACAGCAGCGAATCTCATTTTCAGCCCGGCCAGCGTTTGCGCGTGGGCCGCTACGAAGATGACGTCTATTTCTGTACGATCGACGTGATCGGCGTGACGCCGGTGCTGCTTGATGATTTGGACGAGGAGCACGCCCGCCAGGAGAACATGACGCTGGCAGAGCTTAAACAGGTGATTGGTGAAATCTATCCGGGATTGAATGCGTTGTACGAGATTTCGTTCCGGCTGGTGAAGTGATCCTTCGCCCGAGATTAGCATGATGGAAGGGGGGTAATCGTGCGTTTGCTTGTATTGGTGACTGGTAGTATCAGCGATACTTCTTGCGCGAATACAACAAGACATTATGCAAAATGACTTTTTAAAACAGCTCCAGCATTTTCTGAGGGACATAGAAAAAGCTGAGCAGGCGGCTCAGGTTCCTCAGAGGCTCGCCGATTATCTTTTCTCAAACCAGGCGTGCCTGGATGAAAGCAATATTACGCTCGATTTGATTAATGCCCTGAGTGACTGGCTGGAAGGTAAACAGCAAAACCTGAATCAACTCTACCTGTCACTCTATCTTTTCTGGCTGAGCGCGCTGGCGCGCAACGGTATCGATATTTTTTATTTTGGCGAGCTGAACAAGCTGCAAATGCTCGGATCGCGCTTCAGAGATTCGGCCATCAATAACCTCTATTACCTCAGTTATGAAGAGACAAATCAGCAGGAAATCACCGCTTTTCATAACAAAATTGCCGCCAGCACGGCCCCTTTTATTCTCTACGATCCGCAGGGACTAAAGCTGGCCTTTGCGGTTGAACATCCTCAGGCCATAGGCTGTATTTCGTTGTACGATTTGCTGATTGATAATTTCATTCCCTTAAGCACAACAGCTACTCAGTACACGCATTTGCTGGCGCAGCAATATGCCGCGCTGGCTAATCCAAACGTCAGAACAGTCATTATAGGTAACTCCTACAGTTTTTATGGCTTCCCTGACGCGCTGTTTGAACACAGCATAAATCTTTCTACCCACAGCCTGGGGCTGAAGCAGGCCCAGCAATTAACGGCGCATATTATTGAGCGTTATCCGCACGTGCAAAACTTTGTGTATTGCCTGGGCTTCTTTGATCTGTACAGCGACCTGTTAAAAACAAAAGATGACTTTAACCAGCAAATCATCCACGCCTGGAGCCAGCTCAATAGCCATTACAGGATAAAGCCGGAAGAAGGGATAACCGCCGACGGCATGCAGGCGTTTAGCCGGCTGGTGATGCCGACGCCGGTGCAAGGGCAAGCGATAAATGGACTCGAGGATAATAATGCCAGGGCGCAAATTTGTGAGTCCGCACGCCTTGTTTTTGCCCGCAGCGACTCACTCCCTGCCATGCAGCAGAAAGAGGAAGCCCAGAAGCGGGGGAGCTCTCACTCGAAATCAGTGAAGCACCAGACAACGCTTGCAGAGAATAAACCCCGCGTGGCTGAGATGAGCGTTCAGTTGGCGACAAAAGGCAAAAAGGTTATCTGGCTAACGCCGTCTTTCCCGTCAGACTACGTGGACAATCTTGATGCTGAGATGAAACAGACGCATCGCCAATATTTTGCAGACCTTGAAGGGGCGCATTCGCGTTTTATCGATCTCTCAGAACATCCCGCTTTTGCACGCGAAGATTTCCGCGACGGTGATCACCTGAACTATTTGGGGGCTGGGAAAATGATTGGCATACTGCGGGCGCTGGGTGTGGCGCTGTAACCTCTGGAGACAACAAGGGAAGGGCAAACCCTTCCCCGGTTTCAATGCTATCAGGCCGGTTGGCTGGCCTGTTTCAACATCTGATAAAGCTCTTGTTTTACCCTCAGTTTTTCTTTCTTCATCTGCACAACTTCATCGTTGTATCCCGTCCCTTGCGGCCCCTCCTTGCGCAAAATCTCGCTATCAAGACGGTTGTGTTTGTTAAACAGGCTGAGAAAGCGGGGGTTTTCGGACTTCAGGTGGGTAATCAAATCACGGTACTCAGGAAACATGTCAGGCCTCCCTGGTCAGTAGGTTGGTGAGTGGATTAACAACTGGCTGATGCCAACTTCAGTTTAGAACCGAATTTGCGATAAGGGAAAGTACAAAAAAGCATCGTTTTGTCAATTTGCGATCCCGGCAGCACCTTGCCGGAATGGATGTCATTCTCATTGTTTAAACCTGGTGATAACGCCGCAAAATGATAAAGACAGCCGCTGTGTCGTGCTCTAAGATATGTCTATGATATATCTTACACACCTAAAAGGTACGCTATGACAACGCAAAATAACGCTAAAAAAGTGCCGGTTCGGGTTCGTAACGAACTGAAGTTTCGTGAATTAACGGTTAAAGCGAAAACGCTGATTGCCAATACGTTTTACCGTCTGGTCTTCACCAGCCCGCAGCTGGCGGATTTCTCTTCCCAGGGATTTGACGACCACATCAAAGTCTTCTTCCCGGCTGAAAATGGCGAATTCACTCCGCCGCAGGTCAACAGCGAGGGCATTGTCTGGGGAGCGGGGGCTCGCCCACAGTCGCGTGACTATACGCCGCTGGATTTCAATGCCGAACGCGGTGAATTAACCCTGGATTTCTATTTGCACGACGGCGGCGTAGCCAGCAGCTGGGCGAAATATGCGCAGCCGGGTGACAAGCTGTTCATCGGTGGCCCACGGGGCTCTCTGGTCACCCCAACGGATTATCACTGGCAGCTGTACGTGACCGATGAAAGCGGGCTGCCTGCGGTGCGCCGCCGTCTGCAGTCGCTGAGTCAGGATGTTCAGGTCGAAGTCCTGGTTAACTGCCACCATTCCGACAGCCTGGGCTATCTGAACGAATTCCCTGCGGTAAATGTGCGGGCGTTAACTCACGCGGAGATCGCCGGGTACCTGAAGCAGATTGAGATCCCTGCCGACGACTATTACATCTGGATTGTTGGCGAAGGCAAAGAGGCTAAAGCGCTGGGAGATTACCTGCTGGAAGTCCGCGCCCTGGACGCCGACCTGGTACGCGCCGTCGCCTACTGGCATGACAAATAAGGTCCCAAACTATGCGTATTCATCATCTGAGACAGCACAAATGCGAGCGCCACGAACAGCATCGCGGCAGGGGCGGTCATGGCCGCCATGAGCAAAGCCACCCGGAGGGGCGCGCTCGCCATCGCCGCGAACGTCTGTTTGACGCCAACGATATCCGCCTGCTGATCCTGCATCTGCTGGCAAATGGCCCGGCCCACGGCTACGAACTGATCAAATCCATCGAAGGGATGGCGAAAGGGGAATATGTGCCGAGCCCCGGTATTATTTACCCGAACCTGACGCTGATGGAGGAGATGGGCTTTATTACGGTGGGCGAAGGGCAAAGTGGGAAAAAATCCTTCACGCTGACGGCGGAAGGACAAACCTCGCTTGAAGAGCAGCAGCTCGAACTGGAAGCGGTGACCACTCGACTCGCTACCCTTGGCGTTCTCGGCGACAACCGCCGTTTGCCCGAAGTGCAGCGGGCTATTCATAATTTTAAAACGGCGCTGCACGCCAAACTGGGCAGCGCCGAGCTGTCGAAAGAGACGCTGTATAAGATTATCGACACGCTGGATCAGGCGGCAAAAGACATCGAACGCAGCTAGAGCCTGCCCTGGCGCGGGGGAAGAAACATTCACTCGCGCCGGGATTCTATCGGCCTTGCTTAGCTGGAAAACGTTTAGACGTTGGCTGTTTTACCGGCGATAACGAGATCGGCATAAAGCGCCTTAATCGCCTGCCTGAGCCAGATAATTTTCGGGTTATGGCGGTTACGTTTGTGCCAGATCATCATATAGGGTGCCCGGAATTTTTGCAGAAGCCCGGCATCAAACGGCAGCGGGCGGGAGACCAGCGGCAGGTGGTGAAGCTGGCCGTAATGCCGGCAGTAGCCCGGAGCGGTCGTCAGCAGAGAGTGCCCGGGCTGAGCGGCCATAAACAGAGACTGCTCGAATCCCGGCAGGCTCAACGCAATATCCCGCTTGCGCCCCATTTCTCTCAGGATATCATCCAGCGCCCAGGTATCGCTTTGTTCCCAGTAAATGCTGATATGGGGATAGCGCAAAAAAGTGTCCAGGTTCCACTCTTCCTGGAGAGCCGGATGATCTTCCCTCAGCCAGACACAGGGAGAGTCATAAAAGAGCACTTCACAGTCGATAGACAACGGCAGATTCAGCTGCCCTTGAGAACGCGGATAGCTCTCACGACCGGTGAAACCAACATCCACACTTCCACTCGTAATGGCGTCCAGCGCGTCGTAATCCCAGTGATGCAGCCTGATAGTCGCCTGAGGATAGCGCTGATAAATCTGCTGCGACAGGGCATTGAACATGATCATCATCAGCGGTAATTCAACCACAAGCTCAAACTTCAGTCCGCTCGGCGTCTCATGGTGAGCGTTATCCAGCAGTTGATGGCTCATTTGCATCCAGTCCGCCAGTTCCTGCGCCATGCTTACCATCAGTGGCGTAGGGACGAGTCCCTGAGGAGTATTTACAAATAATGAATCATCAAACCACGCCCGCAGTTTTGCCAGCGATTTGCTGATCGCCGAAGGCGTGACGCTCAGCCGTTTTGCCGTGCGGGTGACGCTGCGCTCCTGCATCAGCAACTGCAGGCAGAGCAGCAAATTAAGATCGAGGCTGTTGATTGTTTTCTTCATACTCAACTACGGCTCTGGGAGAGGCGACAAGGAAAATCAGTAAAAGGCTGACAATGCTACAGCCAATCAGAATTCCGATCAGCATATTCAGCGCATCGATACGCAAAATGGCGGCCAGCCATATCCACAATGATGAACCACACACCTGTGCCACTCCGAGCGTTGAGCTGGCTACCCCTGCCCGAAGTGAAAATGGCCCCAGCGCCTGGCTCATGGCCACGCCAAATCCGACGGAGAAACCTGCGCACACAAGCGTGAGTCCGACCAGCGTGAGCAAGTTTGAATCGGCCATGCTCAGGAGCAGACCCGCCGCCAGAAACAGCGTCTGAGACGTTATCATCATTGTGCGGGGCTGAAATATGCTCAGGGCAAACGGAGTAGAGAATGAAACGCTCATGCTGACGACGGCCGTTAACGCCATTGTGGTGGCGTATTCCCCGCGAGCTAAGCCCAGCCCCTCCATCAATAACACGGGGGAGGTGTTAACGAAGGTGAGGATGTCCGTTACGCTAAGGGTTGTTATGGCCAGCCGACTGAGGAAGAAACGGTTAATCAACGACTCGGCTTTCGGCAAAGAAACCAATGAGCTGGCACCGTTGGCTGCTGGCCTCGTCTCTTTCAGTACCAGCAGGGAAAGCAGCAATACCGCGAGCCCCATTCCGGTCAGGGTATAGAACAAACTTTGCCACGGGAAAATAAGCATAATCAGATGCCCCAGCACCGGCGCCATCACCGGCACGATGCAGGTGATTCCGTTCATTAACGAGAGCACTTTGGTTCTGCGTCGCTCATCCAGGGCATCCCGCAGAATTGCAAAAGCGACCACGTAGCAGGCTCCCGCCCCGATCCCCTGACCCAGCCGGCCCGCCAGAAACAGCGTGCTGTGCTGCGCCGAGGCGCATATCAGGGAGGCGGCAATAAAAATTACCGAACCGAATATTGCCACCGGCTTACGCCCCGAGCGGTCCGCCACGCGGCCGGCAAAAAGCATGGAACAGGCCATTCCGGCAAGATAAACGGAGAAGGCAATATGAAGCTGCGCCTCGCTGGCGTTAAGATCGGCCGCAATACGCGGTAAACCGACCAGATACATATCAATGCCCGCAGGGTAGAGCAAAATCAGGGCAAAACTGCAGATTAGAAAGCGTGTCATGGCGTCCTCAGTGTAATAGCGACGCTCAGCATAAGGGGAGAATCCTGCAGATACGAATTGCCATCTGGACAACACTCTTTTCCTGTGAGGAAATCAACACGCGATACGGTCGGGGAGAGCGCTGGCCGATGAGGAACAGCGCTACATGGTGGGTATTTTATAACGCTGGCAGACGGCACAGACGGCGGGGCAAAAACCTTAACGCTATTTCTTCTGGCTCAGCGCATAATTTGCCAGGCCGCAAATCCACTCCTGATGTGCGTTTAGCATAGGGTTAGGCAACGTCCTCGCCAGGTCACGCGCGGGCTGCCCGTTTTGCGTTTCCTGAGTCAAGATGCGTACCCGGCCAGACGATAGATTCTCAATCAGCCAGGCGTGATGCACGTCCAGCTCTGGGGACGCTTCGCTGCCAACCCAGCCGTGCCAGGCGAGACGGCCTGGGATTTCCCCCTGCGGGGCGACAAACTCCACCACTTCGGCTTCAACCGGGAAACTAAAGGTCGTAAAGCGGAAGCGCGACCCTGCCGTTAACGTCGGCCCGCTGGCATCATGAAACACAATATCGGACACGTTGCTGTAATAGCGTTCCCAGGCCGAGGTTTGCGTCAGCCAGCGCCAGACTTCGCTGGCGTCCAGCCCGATCATAATGATTTCGTTAGAAGCGAAGTTGTCGCTAAAACCGGGGATAAAGCCCTGCGGCCAATGAATTGAATGCATGTTGGATTCCTCACGTTTCGTTGCTGTGAGGCGAGAATATCGACACGCTGGATATAAAACCAATCGTCAAATTTAATCTCAGATATAATGTAATTTTATATCTGGAGGCAAGCGATGCGCGATTTACGCAGTCTGGATCTTAACTTACTGAAAACCTTCGATGCGTTGCTGCAGGAGCGCAGCGTAACTCGCGCCGCCTCGCGCCTGTCTCTGACGCAGCCTGCCGTCAGCGGGATGTTGACGCGGCTGCGCGAAAGCTTCGACGATCCGCTGTTTATCCGCAGCCAGCGGGGCATCGTGCCAACGGAGCGAGCGTTACAGCTCGAGCAGCAAGTGAAACGCATCCTGCACGAAGTTGAACTGCTGCTGCGCCCGGCTGAGTTCGACCCTAAAACGTCTACGCTGACGTTTACCCTCGCGGCCACGGACTATGCGCTGCAGGCCATCGTGCTGCCTTTTATTAATGCACTCCGGCGTGAAGCGCCGAATATGCGCGTCTCGGTGCGCCCGCCGGTTGACGGCCAGCTTCAGCCGATGCTGGAAAGCGGCGAGCTGGACCTTTCCATCATGACGACTTTTTCGCTGTCGGCTGACCTCCACGTTCACACGCTGTATGAGGAGCATTACGTTTGTGCGATGGGGCAGCAGCATAGCCTGGCCCGGCAGCGGACGATCACCCTGGATCAGTTTTGTGCCTGCGATCATGCGCTGGTGTCGTGGAGCGGTGGGGAGTTTAGCGGCGTGACCGACAGCGCTTTGCAAAAAATAAAGCGTTCGAGGCGGGTTAGCCTGTCGGTGCAGAGCTTCTTATTTTTAACCGAGATTTTAAAAACCAGCGATCTGATGGCCGTGGTACCCGCGAGGCTTATTGCCGGACAAGCGAGTATCGTCAGCCATCAGCCGCCGCTGGCGATCCCTGGTTTTACCAAAGTCGCCGCATGGCATGAGCGCACGCATCACGACAGCGCGCACCGATGGGTAAGGGAGTTGTTATTTCGCAGCTGCGGGGCGTGATTTTTCGAAGCGAATATCTTCCCCACCTTGCTCACCCACGGCCAGCCAGCCGTGGCGCTGATAAAACGCAGCGGCGCGGCTGGCTGCCGCCGTTTCAAGCCAGATAGTGGGCTGCTGAGCAAAGAGAAACGCCTCGGCTTTTTCCAGCAGCAGTCTGCCGACGCCCTGGCCTTCAAACTGAGGCAGAACGAACATGGCAAACAGGCAGGCTTCTTCGGCAATCGCCATCGAGAAACCGGCCGGCTCACCCTCCACGTCTGCCAGCCAGATACACGGCGATTCGGCAATAATATCGGCAATAGTCTGTGGTGTGATGCCCATTTCGGCCATTTCTTCGCGCGACAGATGATTCTCTTTGACGCTGGTGCGGATGGTGAAAATAGTCTCGATGTCCGCCAGGGTGGCATCCCGAAGGGTGAGATTAGGTGACATAAAATTCCTTTTTAATCTCCCCCGACAAAAGCCGGAGGGGAAAAAGCTTACTGGAAGCTGTAGCTGACGTTGACGCCCACGCCATAGTTACGCCCTGGCGCTGGCTCGAAATAGCGGCCATTGCCTTCATTGACAATCACCGACCCGACGTAATCGCGGTCGAACAGATTATCAACTCGTCCCCAGATGTCCAGCAGCCAGTTTTGCCGCACGTGAAGCTTGTAGCCGGTATTCAATCCCACGGTGGTCCAGGTCGGGGCTTTGGCGCTATTCTGGTCATTCGCCTGGATATCGCTCATGTAGTGAACATCCGCGCCCGCATACCAGCCATCTTCAGGCGCGTAGCCAAACGACGCGTAACCCATGTTGCGGGCGATGCCCGGCATTCGGTTACCGCGGCAGTCATTTGCCCCGCATACGTTGGTGCGGTAGGTCGCCTCCAGGTACGTCCAGGCCATTTTCAGTCGCCAGTCGGCGGCAAACTGCTGATCGAGAGAAAGTTCCAGCCCACGGCGGCGAGTTTCGCCGGCATTTTTATAGGTGGTACGCCCGCCACTGCTTTGATCAACCACGATCTCATTATCGGTGTCGGTCTGGAACAGGGCGGCGGTAAACAGGCCATTGCCAACGCGGTTTTTGCTGCCTACTTCTACCGTTGTGCTGGTGGACGGCTGCAGAGCAAAGTTAAGCCCGGCCGCGCCGTTGTCGCGGTAAGAAAGCTCGTTAATGGTCGGCGTTTCAAACCCACGGCCAGCGGAAGTGTAAATATTCCAGCCGTCGGTGACGGCATATTTCAGCGACGCCGCAGGCAGCCACTTGTGATAGCTGGCGCTGCCGCTGTCGTCGCCGTTTGTCCCGACGATGTAATAATCGTTGGAATCAAAATAGACCGAGCTGTAGCGCATGCCCGCATCCAGGCTGAGTTTGTCGGTAAGCTGCCACGTGGTTTGCAGGTACGGGTCGAGGTTCCACATCAGGTTGCGTTCGTTGCGGCGCAGATTGCCCTGTTCGCCGAGCACCGTGGCGCCGTTCACCGTCACGAAATTCTCGTAGCCTTTGCGCTTCTCGGTCATCGTCTCGTAGTCCAGCCCGGTGGTGAAGCTGACCGGCACGCTGCCGAGTTCGCCGTTGTGCGTCCAGCGGGTATCAATGCCCTGGTAATGCCTTGCCAGTTGGATCACGCCGCCTGGATGGTTTGCGTTTTTTTGCGCTGACACAGGAATGGACTGATACTGCGTTGTTTCGCGCACGCCCGCGTACATCATCACGCTCAGGTCATCGTGTTCGCTGAGCTGACGGTCGTAGCGCAGGCCGCCCTGGGTTTGCTTCGTTGTTTTCCTCGTATTGTACTGATCGGCGCGGGGTGCCTGCGTTGGGTTATCGCGCCACTCTTGCTCGGTCAGGCCGCCGGGATCGTTGGCGTCAATATCCACGCTGTTGAACAGCAATGTCAGCTTGCTGACATCGTTCAGGCGGACGCCGAGTTTCGCATTCCCAAGATTCTTCTGCGCGCTGCTGTGGTCACGGTAGCCGTGCGTGGTAAAGCGCGAGGCAGAAATTGCATAGTCCACATCCCCGGCCTGCGTGCCGTCGCCGGTTGAGCCGGTGGCCTTCACGCTGTTGCGCCAGCTGCCAAAGCTGCCGTAGTAACTACTGGCCTCAACGGTTGGCGGCTGTCGGCCTGTTTCCGTTTTGACATTAACCACGCCGCCGGAAGAGTTACCGTAGAGCGCGGAGAACGGGCCGCGAAGCACTTCCACGCTGTCCACGCTGTTCAAATCAATATTGGACGTTTGCCCCTGGCCATCGGGCATCGTGGCAGGAATGCCATCCACATACATGCGCACGCCGCGCACGCCGTACGTCGAGCGTGAACCAAAACCACGCACGGAAAGCTGCAAATCCTGAGCATAGTTTTGGCGGTTTTGAATTTGCAGGCCCGGTACGCTGCCGAGGTTTTCCGACAGGTTTATCCGGGGAGCAGCCTGGCGCAAATCATCGCCATACACCACGCTGACCGCGGCTGGCGTATCGAGCTCAGAAACGGTTGTCGGTTTAGCGGTGACCAGCAGCGTAGATTCGTCTTTGGGCTGTGTGTCAGCGGCTTGCGTAAAACCGGGAGTGAAAGCCGGGATCAGGAGAAGGGAAAGGGCGGTTTTATGCGTGTGGAGCGTTTTTTTCTGGGGTTTCTTCATCGGGGAGTGTTTTACGGTATGCGCAATTGTCAGAATTGTGAACTGTATATGTTAGTTCCTGTGTGTAAGTTTTGAAAATTATTAGCGCACGTAACGTTAACAATAAGTTATGACTGATGAAATTAACGGCGAAATATTTTTAATTTTTTCTGCATCCAGCGGCGCACCCTCAATCGTATATCAGACTGTGAGCAACTCTCTTGCTCCCTACAATTGAGGAATTCAACATGAACAAGTATTTTACCTCCGCCGTGTGCGCCTCTGCTTTCTTCAGTACGCTGAGCATTGCCTCAATGACGAACGATTCCGTAATGGTCGGCGGGGCTGCGATGTACCCGTCAAAAAATATTGTTGAGAACGCCGTGAATTCTAAAGATCACACCACGCTGGTTGCGGCGGTGAAGGCCGCAGGTTTAGTGGATACGCTGGAGAGCAAAGGGCCGTTTACCGTCTTTGCCCCAACTGATGCCGCGTTTGCCAAACTGCCGGCGGGCACGGTCAGCAACCTGGTGAAACCAGAAAATAAAGCCACGTTGACCAGCATCCTGACGTACCACGTGGTGGCAGGGAAATACGACATGAAAGCGCTGGAGAAAAAAATCCAGCAGGGTGGCGGCAGCGCAGAATTAAAAACGGTGAACGGCCAGCCGCTGTGGATCATGAACAATGGCCCGCACAATATTCAGATTAAAGACGGGAAAGGCAACATCGCCAATATCAGCACCTATGACGTGAACCAGAAAAATGGCGTGATAGACGTGATTGATACCGTACTGATGCCGAAGTGAGTGTCTATACTCGATCCAGGCCCGTCGCCTGGTCGAGAAAATTATGGATAAAACTCTGGTAGAACAGCAGGTAAAACTGATGCGGGCGGTTGCTGAAGGCGACCGCCGCGCATTTGAACAACTCTATCGCCTGACGTCCCCCCATTTGTTTGCCGTGGCGCTGCGTACCGTGCAGCGCCGGGCGTTGGCCGAAGAGATTCTGCACGATGCTTTTCTCACGGTATGGAATAAAGCCTCAGGCTACGATCCGGCCATCAGCGCCCCCGTGACCTGGCTGACCCACATCGTTCGCAACCGTTGTATCGACTGGCTGCGCAGCGGCCAGTCCCGCGCGGCAAATCAGGAAGACGAACTCAGCGACAATGCTGCGGAAATAGAAAGTGAAGGGGACAACGGCTGGGGCGATGAACAGCAGGCAGGCCGCCTGCGCGGTTGCCTGGACAATTTGACCAGCGAGCAGCGGCAGAGCGTGGTGCTGGCCTACTACCAGGGGATGTCCCACGGCGATATCGCCGACTGGCTACAGCAGCCCCTAGGCACGGTGAAAAGTTGGATTCGGCGGGCGCTGGATCACCTTAAGGATTGCGTCGGACTATGAACAGCAGCCAAGAAATAGATAACGCCCTGGCCTCTGAATACGCGCTGGGCACGCTGCGCGGGAGTGCCCGGTTGCGCTTCGAAAAACGTCTCCATGCCGAGCCGGATCTCGCCGCGCTCGTGGGCCGCTGGCAAACCCTGCTTGGTGGCCTGGACAGCCAGACCCAGCCGCAGCTTCCGCCGGAAACGGTGTGGAAGAAAATTCAGCTTAGCCTGCCGCCCGAGCGGAATGCCGTCGTGCGCTCGCGTTGGAACTGGAACTATCTTGGCTGGGCGCTCGCCGCCGGGCTTGCTGCAGTTGCGCTGGTGCCATACTTCAGTAGCAAAGCACCGGAGCTGGCACCGCTTATGGTGCTTAACGGTGCCAGCCAGCAGGGGCAGTGGCTGGTGAGCGCCGACAGCGACCGTAAAACGCTGCGCCTGACGCCGCTGCAGCTGGCCTCCGTCTCCGCCAGCAATAGCCTGCAGCTGTGGGCTATCCCGGTTGGCGCGAAGCCCGTCTCGCTTGGGCTTTTGGACAGTAAATCGGTGACCCAGGTGAGTAACGGAAACGTGACATTGTCACGAGGTGTGACGATCGCCATCAGCCTGGAGCCGCAGGGCGGTTCGCCAACCGGGCAGCCGACGGGGCCGGTAGTGTATAGCGGGGTGTTGTGAATAAGTTTACTGCGAATGTGATGGCGATGGAGGGGATACGTGTCCCCTCTCCCCGGTGGGGAGAGGGTTAGGGTGAGGGGCACTACTCGTGGTGATCGTGGACCTGCTGAGCCACTTCATGCACGCGCTTGCGAGCGCCAAACCAGCCCAGCGTCAGCAGAATCGCCAGCACCGGAATAGAAGCAATCGTGAACGTCCCGTTCGGGTAATCCATCGCCATCAAGACCAGCACGCCAAGCAGGAACAGCAGCGTCAGCCAGGAAGTAAACGGCGCGCCCGGCAGCTTGAAGCTCACGTCGTCCGCTTTCCCTTCTTTAATCGCCTTGCGCAGGCGAATCTGGCACAGCACGATAAACGCCCAGGAGGTGATGATGCCCAGAGACGCCATATTCAGCACGATCTCAAACACCTGCGAAGGCACCAGATAGTTGAGGAACACGCCAAGCACGTACACGCCGCTGGTGACCAGAATCCCGGCATACGGCACCTGATTCTTGCTCATTTTCGACATGAACTGTGGCGCGGAACCGCCCATCGACATCGAACGCAGAATACGCCCGGTGCAGTACAGGCCGGAGTTCAGGCTGGAGAGCGCGGCGGTTAACACCACGATATTCATCACGTCGCCGATGTAAGGCACGCCGAGCTTCGAGAAGAAGGTCACGAACGGGCTTTGTCCCGCCTGATAGGCGTTCCACGGCAGCAGCAGAACCAGCAGCACCACGGAGCCAACATAGAACAGGCCGATACGCCAGATAACGCTGTTAATGGCCTTCGGCACCATGGTTTTCGGGTCTTTACATTCCCCAGCGGCGGTACCCACTAATTCGATAGAGGCGAAGGCGAACACTACGCCCTGAATCAGTACCAGCGCAGGCAGCAGACCGTGGGGGAAGAGACCGCCGTTATCGGTTATCAGATGGAACCCGGTGCTGTTACCGTCAATCGGTTTCCCGGTGCCGAGGAAAATGGTGCCGACGATCAGGAAGGCGACGATAGCCAACACTTTGACCAGCGCAAACCAGAACTCCATCTCGGCGAACCATTTCACGCCAATCATGTTCATCGCCGCAACCACGGCGAGCGCGCCGAGGGCGAAGACCCACTGCGGCACATCGCCGAACGCGCCCCAGTAATGCATGTAGAGCGCCACGGCGGTGATGTCCACGATACCGGTCATCGCCCAGTTGACGAAATACATCCAGCCGCAAACGTAGGCGGCTTTTTCACCGAGGAATTCACGGGTGTAGGAGACGAAACTGCCGCTGGACGGGCGATGGATAACCAGCTCGCCCAAAGCGCGGAGGATGAAGAAAGAGAAAATGCCGCAAACCAGATAAATTAACGCCAGCGCGGGCCCTGCTGCCTGCAGGCGCGCACCAGCGCCGAGGAACAGGCCGGTACCGATGGCACCGCCGATAGCAATCATCTGCACGTGGCGATTGCCCATCGCCTGGTGATACCCCGAATCCTGAGAATTCAACCAGCGCCGTTTGGCGGCGCGGTGTTCCGCTTCAGTCTTTGTTTTCATTGAGATTCCTGTCTGCCTTTGAGTTAAAAAGCGCCGTCCTTTTCCGCCCGTTAATTCTGGCTGCGGAGGCCGTGAAAAAGAGGGCGAGGAATCCTGGCAGAAAATTGAATGAGAAGCAAAATTACAAACTTGTCATTTTAGTGGCGGCGTTCTGTTGGTGTGACGGGCGTAACATTCCTGCTATACCGGGACTCAGAGAAGCGCTGCATCATGAACATAAAATGGTCAAAAAAAGGGCTGGCGATGGCCTGCGTGCTGGCAGGGGTGGCAGGACTTTGGCTGTACTCCCAGGCTTCATCGCCGGCAACGCAAAAGAAAACGGCGCTGCCGAAAGTTAGCCTGATAGCCGCGGCCAGCCAAACGCTGCCGCTAACGTTCTCCACCCAGGGGCATCTCGTGTCGCTCAATGAGGTGGATATTCGCGCGCAAATCACCAGCCCGGTAAGCCAGGTTGCCTTCCACGAAGGGGATTTTGTTAAGCAAGGGCAGCTGTTGTTTGTGCTGGATGATGCCGAAGAGCAGGCCGCGCTGGGTCACGCCCAGGCCCAGTTGGGGGTCATTAAAGCCGAGCTGGATAAAGCCGCTCGCGACCTCAGCCGTGGCCAGCCGCTGCTGAAAACTCACTACATTTCGTCTTCAGACTGGGATGCGCTGGTCAGCGCGCAACAGCAGGCGGCGGCGCAGTACAAGTCCGCCCAGGATGATATACACACCGCCCAGGCGCAGCTCGCCTATACCCGCATTTACGCGCCTGTTAGCGGCAAAACAGGCGCATTGAACGTGCATATCGGCAGCCTTGCGCAGCCGGGCAGCACGCTACCGATGGTCAGTATTAATCAGTTTGACCCGATTGGCGCAGAATTTACCCTGCCGGAGCAGGATCTCAACGCGGTGGTCGCCGCGCAGCATCAGGGGCCGGTGGAGGTGCAAGTGACCGACGCCAGCGGAAAACCGGTGACCGGCACGCTCAGTTTCATTGATAACACCGTCAGCCAGGACAGCGGCACGGTGAACTTTAAAGCCCGCTTTGCGAACGGTGAAAACCAGCTCTGGCCGGGGGCCTATCAGAACATTACGGTCAGCGCGGGCAGCACGCCGAATGTCGTTGTTTTACCGCCTCAGGCCGTGCAGGACGGCCCCGACGGGCATTTTGTCTACGTTATCGACGCCCAAATGCACGCCACAACGCAACCGGTCACATTGTTGCGCATCCAGCAGCAAATGGCGGTGGTGAGCGGCATTCAGCCCGGCATGAAAGTGGTGCTGGAAGGGGCCAACGCCCTGCGTCCGGGAATGGCCGTGAAGGTGGTTAACGCGCCAGCGGGGTCTGCATCATGACATTTGCCGAACAATGCCTGAAACGGCCAATTGCCGTGATGCTGCTTTGGCTGGCGGTGATGGTCGCCGGCGCGGTGTGCTGGTTTAAACTGCCCATTGCCGCGCTGCCCAACTACGACACGCCGACGATTCAGGTCAGCGCTTCGCTTTCCGGAGCCAGCCCTGAAACCATGGCTTCGTCGGTGGCGACGCCGCTGGAGAAAAAGCTGTCGACCATTCCCGGCGTGGTGAACATGACCTCCAACAGCCTCGAGGGCGCCACGACTATCGTCATTGAGTTCGATCCGTCCCGGGATATTGATTCGGCGGCGGTGGACGTGCAGTCCGCGCTGTACCAGGCGTTAAAGCAGCTGCCGTCGCAGATGACCACGCCGCCGTCATTCCGCAAAATTAACCCGGCGGATGCGCCGATCATTCAAATTGGCATCGATTCCCCTTCGATGGCGCTGTCTGACCTGAACCGCTTCTCGGATGACCTGATCTCACCGGCGCTTTCCACCCTGAACGGCGTGGCGCAGGTGACGGTGCTGGGGCAGAAACGCTATGCCGTGCGCGTGGAGGTCAACCCGGACAAGCTGGCGGCGACAAATCTGACGCTGGAAGATGTACATACCGCGCTCGCGGCCGCCAACGACAACTCACCGATAGGCGAACTGGACGGTAAACGCCAGATGGTGATGCTGCAAACCAGCGGCGATTTGCGCAACGCTGCAGACTTCGCCAAAGTCATTGTCGCCACGCGAAACGGCCAGCCGGTCAGGCTATCAGATGTGGCCACCGTGCAGGACAGCATTGAAAATACGCTGAGCTACAGCGCTGTGAACGGTAACCGCGCGATTGTACTCAGCGTGCAGCGTCAGCCCGGCGCGAACATTGTTTCCACCATCGATGCCATTCGCCAACTGATGCCTAAACTGCAGGCGCAGATGCCGTCGTCGGTGAGCGTGAAGTTTCTGAACGACCGTTCGCTGTCGATCCGTGCGGCGATTCATGACGTGACGTTAACTCTGCTGTTGACTATCGCCCTTGTGGTGATGGTGATCCTGATGTTCCTGCGCCATATTCGGGCGACGATCATTCCTGCGCTCAGCCTGCCCATTTCTCTGCTCGGCGCCTTCGGCCTGATGTACGCCTTTGGCCTGAGCCTGGACAATATCTCGCTGATGGGGTTGACCATTGCCGTAGGCCTGGTGGTGGACGACGCGATTGTGGTGCTGGAGAACATCATGCGCTACATGGAAGAAGGGGAAACGCCGTATCGCGCCGCGCTGAAAGGGGTGAAAGAGGTAGCGTTCACTGTTATCTCCATTTCGCTTTCCCTGGTCGCGGTGTTTATTCCGATCTTCTTTATGCCGGGGACGATTGGCTTGCTGTTCCACGAGTTTGCCTATGTGGTGTCGCTGACGATTCTGGTTTCGGCTGCGGCATCGTTGACCATTATTCCTTTGCTGGTCCCTAAACTTATCCGCGAGCACACGCCGGAAGACAAACCTGAACCGCGCTGGAGCCAGGT
This sequence comes from Enterobacter sp. TMH.L2, assembly GCF_050847315.1. Taxonomy (NCBI): domain Bacteria; kingdom Pseudomonadati; phylum Pseudomonadota; class Gammaproteobacteria; order Enterobacterales; family Enterobacteriaceae; genus Enterobacter; species Enterobacter sp. TMH.L2. The sequence continues at coordinate 2,322,274 of NZ_CP193791.1, forward strand.
CTTTGAGCGTGGGTTCGAAGCGCTGCGCCGCCAGTACGGGAACGGGCTGGAATGGGCCGTGTCTCATCGCGTGATTATGATCGGCGTCGCGCTCAGCACGATTGCGCTGACCATCGGCCTGTACTGGTTTTCACCGAAAGGCTTCTTCCCGCAGGAAGATATCGGGCAGATCACCGCCAGCATTGATGCGCCGCAGGATATGTCCTATCTCGGTCGGCTGGGCGTGGCGCAGCAGCTGGGTAAAACGCTGATGAAAGATCCGAGCGTCAGCGACGTACTGACCCGCGTTGACCACGACACCACGCAGCTAAGCCTGACGCTAAAAGATCAAGGCCAGCGCCCGCCGTTGGACGCGGTACTGAAACAATTGCGTTCGGAAACCGGCTATTTGCCGGGCATTAAAGTTTACTTTAGCCCGGTGCAAAACCTGCGCGTGGGCGGCCGCAGTGCGAAAAGCAGCTACCAGTACACTCTGCAGGCGGTCAGCAGCGGCGATACCAGCCTCAACGACTGGGCCAACCGGCTGATGGCAGAAATGCAAAAAAGCGGGGTGTTTGTCGGCCTGAATACCGACGCCCAGCTCAACGGGCTACAGGCGCAGTTGGTCATCGACAGAAACAAAGCTTCGCTGATGGGCGTGGATATTCAGCAGATTCGCGACACGCTGTATGACGCCTTCGGGACTTACCAGGTGTCGACAATTTATGCCCCGGAAGACAGCTATGAAGTGATCATGGAAGTGCAGGAGCCGTTCCGACAGGACGAAAGTGATTTGTCGAAAATCTATGTCCGGTCATCAAGTGGGGCGCTACTGCCCATCACCACCTTTACAACGATTTCGCGCACCCAGGGCGTGACGGCGGTCAACCACCAGGGGCAGTTGCCGGCGATTACGCTTTCGTTCGACCTTGCGCCGGGGAAATCGCTGTCGGATGCGACGGCGGCCATTGCCCAGGCCCAGCAGGCGATTCATCTGCCGTCTTCGGTGTTTGGCACCTACGCCGGGCAGGCGGCGCTGTTTCAGCAGTCCCAGAGCAGCCAGATCTGGCTGATTGTGCTGGCGCTGGCGGTGATTTACGTGATTCTCGGCGTGCTGTATGAAAGCTGGATCCACCCGCTGACCATTCTGCTTGGTCTGCCGTCGGCGGCAGTGGGCGCGCTGCTCGCGCTCAGGCTGTTTAATCTCGATCTTACGTTTATCGCGATGATTGGTATTCTGCTGCTGATAGGTATTGTCAAAAAGAACGCTATCATGATGATAGATTTCGCGTTAGTGGCGCAGCGTGAACACGGCATGACGCCGCATGATGCGATTATGCAGGCCTGCTTGCAGCGGTTCCGCCCGATTATGATGACCACGCTTTGCGCCATCATGGGGGCGATCCCCATTGCGCTTGGCCTGGGGGCCGGGGCCGAGCTGCGCCAGCCGATGGGCGTGGCGATTGTCGGGGGGCTGCTGTTCTCGCAGCTGATCACCTTGTTTATTACGCCGGTTCTGTTCCTGCTGTTTGACGGCAACCCACAAGGAACGAAGGAGTGACGATGAAAATTCTGCTGGTGGAAGATCAGAAAATGGCCTCGGAGTACATTGCCAAAGGGCTGCGCGAGAACGACTTCGTGGTCGACGTCGCCGGGAACGGTATCGACGGCCTGCATTATCTCCTGACCACTGACTATGACCTGGCGATCCTCGACGTGATGCTGCCCGGTATTGACGGCTGGAAGATCATTGAAATGGCGCGGCAGGCCGGAAAACAGACGCCCATCATGTTTCTGACCGCGCGGGATGATGTGGAGGACAGAGTCCATGGCCTCGAACTCGGCGCGGAAGATTATCTGATCAAGCCCTTTTCCTTTAGCGAGCTGTTGGCGCGTGCGCGGGTGATTCTGCGCCGCTCCGCGCCACCCACCGCCATTCTTGAAGAAAATCTGCTGCAGGTGGGCGATCTGAAGCTCGATTTTCTGCGGCACAAAGTGTCCCGCGCCGGGGTGCGAATAGAGCTGACGCAAAAAGAATTTTTGCTGCTAAGCCTGCTGATGCGCCGCTCGGGTGAAGTGCTCTCCCGCACGGTGATTGCCGAGCAGGTGTGGGACATGAATTTTGATCCGGAAACGAACGTCATAGACGTCGCCATCCGCCGTTTGCGCAACAAAATTGATGACGGTTTTGAGGATAAATTACTCCACACCCTGCGCGGCGCGGGGTACGTGCTGGAATTACGCGGATGATAAAACTGTCGCATTTGTCGATCACGGCGCGCCTGACGCTCTACTTCTCCGTCACGATGGCCATCGTGCTTTACAGCGTGTCCGGCGTGCTTTATTCGACCATGCGCCAGCAGCTCAACCATAAAGATGAGCTGGAGCTGCAAAGTTCTATCCAGTTCCAGCAGGAAATTGCCACGGCGATTGGCGAGCGCCAGGACAACGGAGAAGAGTGGCAAACCGAGCTGCTGGAGTCCGTGGTGCGGCAGGAGCGCCTGTCGCTGCGCATCTTCAGCCCGGAAGGTAAGGTGTACGCGCAATCCAACAATATGGTTATCCCGGAGCAGGACTTTCCGCTGCCGGGCCCCGGGTTTAGCTACCGGGAATGGCATTATCGCGCAGAGAATATCCGGCAAAAATACTTAATTACCTCCACGCTGTTCACCCTCAAAAATAACCAGAAATGGCTGGTGCAGGCGGCGCTCAACGTCTCCGGCAACAACGAAATTATCAACACCTATTACAAGCGAATGCAGTTTTTCGCCGCGTTGGCGATTCTGCTGTTTGCCGCCTTTGGCTGGTGGCTTGCCCGAAGGGGATTAGCGCCGCTGCGCACGATCACCACTGAAATTGAGAAAATTCACGCCAACGATCTGCATACCCGGATCCTGGATCAGCGCTGGCCGCCGGAGCTGAACGCGCTGGCGGCGTCGTTTGACCGCATGATGATGCGCCTTGAAGCCTCGTTCCATCAGCTAAATCGCTTTTCCTCGGACATTGCCCACGAGCTGCGCGGGCCGATAAATAACCTGATCTCGGCCGCCAGCGTCATTCAGACCAAAGATCGCAGCGCCGAAGAGTATCAGGACACGCTGGCGGCAATCATTGAAGAGGGCGAACGTCTGTCGCGCATGATCTCCTCTATGCTGTTCCTTGCCAGGGCGGACAACAGCCGCGAAGTGCTGAATGCCGAATGGCTCAGCAGCGCCCATGAATTCGAAAAACTGATTGGTTTCTACGACATTCTGGCAGAAGAAAAAGAGATCACCCTCGAAAGCCGGGGAGACGTTTCATTCTATGCTGACCCGCAGCTTATCCAGCGCGCGCTTTCCAATCTGCTCTCTAATGCGCTGCGCCACACGCCAGAAAAGGGACATATCACGCTCAGCGCAAAAATTGCCGATGAACGGGTGGTATTGAGCGTGAGTGATAATGGCGAAGGCATCAAACCCGAACATCTGCCGCTGATTTTTGATCGCTTTTTCCGGGGAGAAGCCTCCCGCAGCGCCACGGAAAACACCGGACTGGGGCTGGCGATTGTGAAAACCATTGCGGAACTGCATGGCGGCAAAATCAGCGTGGTCAGTGAGCCTGGGCGCGGCAGCACGTTTACGCTGTCATTGCCGCTGCACGACAAAGCCTGAGTACCGCAGAATAATCTCTTCTGGCAGGAACAATATTACGCGGCATGAGTCTCAGTGACTTAACAGGTAGCCTTTTGTGCCGACCTGACTAAAATCCAAACAGATGAAACGTGTTTAGCTCCAGTAGAGACTGGGGCGTTCACTATGAGTTTCTGGGATCATCGCTTTTATTGTTATGGAAAACCTGCCCAATGCTATTGAAACACTTTTCTCGCCGTGCCATTGCCGTGGCCGTGGCGCTGATAATTGCCCTCACCATCGCTCTGTTCTTCTTCCTCAGAAGCCCCGATACGCCTGATTATGTCACGGCTCCCGTACGCAAAGGCGATATCGAAAACTCTGTCCTGGCAACCGGGCGAATCGATGCTATCGAACGCGTTAACGTCGGGGCACAGGTTTCAGGCCAGGTCAAGTCGCTCAAAGTGAAGCTGGGCGACCATGTCACCAAAGGGCAGTCCATTGCCGACATTGATGATGTGCCCCAGCGTAACGACCTGCGTAACGCCGAAGCCGCACTCAATGTGGTCAAAGCCGAACTGCAGGCTAAGCAAGCGCTCCTGAAACAGTCTGAATTGCGGTTCAAACGCCAGCGGCAAATGCTGAGCGAGGACGCCAGTTCGCGCGAGGATTTTGAGTCTGCGGAGGCTACGCTCGCCACTACACGGGCGGAATTACTCTCACTGAATGCCAGGCTTGTCCAGGCGCAAATCGAAGTAGATAAGAAAACCGTCGATCTGGGTTATACCCGAGTCGTTGCGCCAATGGACGGCGTAGTTATTGCCGTGGTCACGCAGCAGGGGCAGACGGTGAACTCCAGCCAGAGTGCGCCGACGATTATCAAGCTGGCTCGTCTCGATGTGATGACCATCAAAGCACAGATCTCTGAGGCCGATATCACCCGTATTTCTCCGGGACAAAAGGCCCGTTTCACGATTTTCTCTGAGCCGGACAAGCACTATGACGCGACGCTGCGCACCGTTGAACTGGCGCCAGAGTCGGTAATGAAAGATGACTCTCTTGCCGGGAGCAGTTCGGCATCAGGGTCTGGCACCTCAAATGCTTCCGTTTACTATAACGCGCTGCTCGACGTGCCTAACCCAGACAATCGCCTGCGTATCGCGATGACGGCACAGGTCACGCTGCTGGCCGGTGAAGCCAAAGATGCGCTGCTGGTCCCGATTCAGGCCGTGCGTAAAGCTGAAGGGAATAAGCAGGAGGTGCAGGTGCTGCTGGCTGACGGCAGGCTGGAAGCCCGAGAAGTGAAAACCGGGATCACCAACAGCGTCGATATTCAGATCCTCGAAGGGCTAAAAGTCGGGGAAAATGTCGTGCTGTCACAGCCGGGTGAGAAAGCGCCTGGGGAAGGGTTTGTGCTGTGAGTAACATCATCGAGCTGAAGGGCATTAGCCGGACCTACGGTAACGGCGGTCAGGCGCTGACCGTGCTGAAAAATATCAATTTGACCATTGCCGCCGGGGAAATGGTGGCGATCATCGGTGCATCAGGATCGGGTAAGTCGACCCTGATGAATATCATGGGCTGTCTCGACGTGCCCGACAGCGGCGATTATTACATTGGCGGGCAAAATGCCGCCCAGCTTTCGCCGGATGAACTGGCCCGGGTTCGGCGGGAGCATATCGGCTTTATCTTCCAGCGCTACCATCTGATGCCCGACCTTAGCGCGCTGGGCAACGTCGAGATCCCCGCTATTTATGCCAACACCGAGCGTGACAAGCGCCGACTGCGTGCCGCCGCACTGCTGGGCAGACTGGGCCTGGAAGGCCGTGAGCATCATAAACCCGGCGAGCTTTCTGGCGGCCAGCAGCAGCGCGTCAGTATTGCCCGCTCGTTGATCAATGGCGGGGAAATTATTCTGGCCGATGAGCCAACCGGCGCGCTGGATTCTCAGTCAGGCCAGGAGGTCTTAGCCATCCTGAGCGAACTTAACCAGCGCGGTCATACGGTCGTGATGGTGACCCACGACATGAAGGTGGCCCAGCACGCTCAGCGCATTATCGAACTGCGAGACGGTGAAATTATCGCCGATAGCGGCAGCAAGGTCACCGCCACGCAAACTTTGCCGCCGCCTAACCGTACCCGCCAAAGCCGCTGGCAAAGTATGCTCGACCGCACGCGTGAATCGCTGCAAATGGCGCTCAAAGCGATGAACGCGCATCGTTTACGCACCACGCTCACCATGACCGGGATCATTTTTGGTATTGCCGCCGTTGTGACCGTCGTGGCACTGGGCGAGGGCGCGAAGCAAAAGACGCTGGAGAATATTAAAGATCTGGGCACCAACGTGGTGAGTATCTATCCCGGGCGAGATTTCTTTGATGACAGTATTGAGGGCATCCGTACTCTGGTGCCGGCTGACGCCGAGGCGCTGGCAAAACAGGGATTTGTCGATAGCGTAAGCCCGGAGGTAAGTGCCTCAGACAACATTCGTTTTCTGGGTAAGTCTGCAACCGCGTCTATCAACGGCGTAGGGCGAGATCACTTCCGCGTTAATGGCATTCAGCTTCTGGAAGGAACCACCTTCAGGGACGACCGTACCGCCCTGCAGGAGGTCATTATTGATGAAAATGCCCGCAAAGCGCTGTTCGACGCCGCCGGATTACAGGCGCTGGGGCAAATTGTTTTTCTTGGTTCTGTGCCGGCACGGGTGGTAGGCATTGCCCAAAGCAATAACCGGAGCTACGCGCCAAACCGCATTACCGTGTGGATGCCCTACAGCACGGTGATGTACCGCATGGTAGGCAAGCCAGTGCTGACCAGCATCAGCGTTCGGCTGAAAGACAATGTGGCAAACGAAGCGGCGGTGAGCGCTATCTCCCAGCTACTTACTCAGCGCCACGGCGTAAAAGATTTCCAGCTCTATAACTTCGAACAGATCAGAAAATCTATCGAGCGTACCTCGATGACCTTCAGCATTTTAATTCTGATGGTTGCCTGCATCTCGCTGATGATCGGCAGTATCGGCGTGATGAACATCATGCTGGTGTCGGTCACCGAACGAACCCATGAAATCGGCGTACGAATGGCGGTAGGCGCCAGGCGGAGCGACATCATGCAGCAGTTTATGATTGAGGCCGTATTGGTCTGCCTGATTGGCGGCGCGTTAGGTATTGCGCTGTCGTATGCCGCCGGAGCGCTATTTACCGCCCTGGCCGGCGGGATGTTCACGGCTATTTATTCGTGGCAGGCCGCCGCCGCCGCGTTTTTCTGTTCAACATTAATCGGCATGATCTTCGGTTATCTCCCCGCCCGCAAGGCGGCAAGGATGGACCCGGTCGTTTCACTGGCCAGCGAGTAACCTATGAAATTTTTATCACCTTTGGCTTTGTGCCTGGCTGCCGCGCTGAGCGCAGGCTGCGTAAATACGCTTAAAAGCGACTATCACGCTCCGGAAGTACGCTATCCCGCCAGCTGGGACAAGAGCGATGCTACCCGCGACCTGGCCCCGTTTGACTGGCAGGCGTTTAACGATCCCCACCTGGATAACTGGCTGCGCCAGGTTATGGCCAGCAATAACGATGTCGCGATTGCCGTACTGCGGGTGTATCGGGCGAGACTCGACGCGGAAAGAGTCGGTATCACCAACGATCCCGGGCTCAGAGGTTCACTGGGCGTAGACGGGAAAAATCAGCTCAATAACTCGTCAGGCTGGACAAAAAGCAGCGCCGCGAGTCTCAGTACCAGCTATGAGCTTGATCTCTGGGGCAAAATAGCCCGCCAGCGCGATGCGGCGGAGTGGGCAACTCATGCCAGCGAAGAAGATTTACGCGCCGCACGCCTGACGCTGCTTTCAGAGGCCAGCAATAATTACTGGCGCATTGGCTTTGTGAACCAACAAATCAATGTCCTCCTGCAGAGCATCGGCTATGCAAAAGAAACGCTTCGCCTTGCCGGGGCTCGTTATCGTGCAGGAGGTGCTTCCGCGCTGGATGTTGTGGACGCGCAGCAAAGTTTACTCGCGCAGGAAAATCGGCTCACTGGATTGCAGCGAGAGCGCCTGCAGGTTCTGAATCAGCAGGCCGTTTTGCTGGGTACCGCTCCGGGCAGCTCAGTGGTTGAGCCTACAAAACTGCCCGACGGCCCTCTGCCGCAGGTTAACGCGAACATTCCTGCCAGCGTACTGATGCATCGGCCCGATATCAGCGCGCAAGAGTGGCGGGTGCGTGAAGCCCTGGCCAATGTTGATATACGGCGCACCGAATACTATCCCGCATTCACCCTGACGGGATCGCTTGGTACCGGCAGTAGCTCGCTGCTAAACGTGCTGCATAATCCCCTCGCTTCCGTTGGCGCAAGTCTGACGCTGCCGTTCCTGGAATGGCGGCAGCGGGGCGTGGAGGTGAAAATTGCCCTTAACGATTACGAGCAGCGGGTGCTGGCGTTTAAACAGTCGCTTTATAAAGCGATGAGCAGCCTTGAAGACGAACTCTCCCTGCGCGATCAGCTTCTGGCTCAGGAGATAAGACTCCGGGAGGGGCTGGATCTTGCGCGTAAGTCTGAGCGCTTGAATGAGGTACGTTACCGCCAGGGCGCCGCGCGTATCTCATTCTGGCTAGATGCCCAAGAGAAACGCCGCCAGGCAGAGCTATTGCTGGATGAAAATCGCTTCAACCAGTTCCAGAATCTGGCAAAAATTTATCTCGAGTTTGGCGGGTCGTCTGCTTTCCCCTAAATCTTGCTAACTAATTCTCCCCAAACAGAAAACGGTTTTTCTTTCGCGGATGCTCGTTTAAAGTTTTGCTGGCTGAACGGGGTTCAGCCAGCAAAATAATAAACAACCGTTTATTTTATGGGGAAGGGTGAAGGCATGCGTGTGTCAGATTATTTCCGGCTATTATTTCTTGCCGCGGTGTGGGGAGCCAGCTTCCTTTTTATGAAAATAGCGGCACCAGAGTTCGGGGCGGTAAATACGGCCTTTTTAAGGGTGTTTTTTGGCTTTACAGGGCTGGCGGTGATTCTTTTCACCCTGAGATCATCCTTCCGCTTTGAGGGGAAATTCCGTTCGGCGCTTATTCTGGGCGCAATTAACTCCGGGCTGCCCTTTTTTATGTATTGTCTCGCCGCAAAATGGTTACCTGCCGGATACTCCGCCATTTTAAACGCTACCACGCCGCTTATGGGCGCCATTATTGGCTTCTCCTTCTTTAGTGAGAAATTAACGGCGCGAAAATGGCTGGGCGTAGTGCTGGGCCTGGCAGGGATAATGGTGATTACTTCGGTCGGGGATGCGCACTCCAGCGGGGAGAAGATCGCCGGAATTATCGCCTGCCTGGTGGCCACGAGTTGCTACGGTGTGGCAGGCTTTTTAACCCGCCGCTGGATCTCCAATAAAGGCGGGCTTGACCCTAAAATCGTCGCCTTCGGCAGCCAAATCGGGGCCACGCTTTTCCTGTTACCGTTCTTTGCCTGGAGCGTGGCGACCGGTCCGGCAATAAACTGGCTGCAGGGCGATGTCTGGCTCAGCGTGCTGGGTCTGGGGATCCTCTGTACCGCCGTGGCCTATATTTTTTACTTCCGCTTAATTGCCGATATCGGGCCGTTACGCAGCCTCACGGTGACTTTTCTCATTCCCCCGTTCGGCGTGTTGTGGGGCTACCTCATTTTGCATGAAACCATTAGCGAAGCGTTTATCATCGGGGCTGTCATTGTTTGTTTCTCCGTCTGGCTGGTGATAAGCCCGGACAAGAAAACGCTCACCGCAAAAAGTTAACCCTGGCACCGGTTGCGAATAATTGTGGTTATACTAGCCGCGAGCCCGGATAAGGTTTCCGGGCTACGCCGTGAAGGAAAAACAATGCAACGAGAAGCGCTGTTCACTGTGGTATTTGACCGGTATCAGGTTGAGCCCGACTACCCGTGGGACAAGTTTAAGGACTACGCCGTGCTGCGCCATCGCTACAAGCGGAAATGGTTTGGCGTGGTGCTGAGTATTTCCGCCGCAAAGCTGGGGCTGGAAAGCGATGAAGTCGTCGATATTCTCAACGTCAAAGTGATGCCTGGCGCCGTGGGCTCGCTGAGAATGCAGCCGGGAATTTTACCGGCATATCACATGAACAAAGAGCATTGGGTCACGGTATTAATTGACAAGGTACCAGATGAATTAATCCTGGCCCTTATTGACGAAAGCTTTAGCCTGACGCGTTAATTTCATTCCCCCGGACATTGCATGGAACAGAATGTCCGGGGCATATTACAAATAATTTTTCGCTATTTTAATGACCGCTTTTTTGACTGCAGCGGCATTGCCATTAAGCATGCAGAGTGGCTTGTGTACTTCGCCGGGATAGAAAATAATAAAGTCCCCGGCATTCATAGTAATCATAGTTTCATCATCCGGCGTTCTAATAAAAGCAATATCACTCCCCGCCAGTTTATCTTCCATGACTTCCGTATGCGGCGGTTTGAGGCTAAACGCCATACCTTCCTGTCCGGCCAAAACAATTTGCACGTCAAGGTATTTCTCATGATATTCCGGGAGGGCTTCAGCGGCTAACCGGGTATTCCCTTCCATGACCATCACCCACACGTTCTCTCCCGCAACATTGTATTTCCCTGCATGAGACTCAGCGTTGATGTTCTGCAAAACATAATCCAATGCCTCGGTTATTTTCGGCGGCAGCCACGGATTCAAACCTAATTCATTAATATTTCCAACAATCATATAACATCCTTTATTCAATGCGGGAGGAAACGTCTTTTTTATTAAATAGCCACCCTCGGGAGACAAAGACATCAGTAAAATAACGAACTGTGATCCGCTTCACGCATTTAAGTTATAAATAACAGGCAAGAATAATAAGTTGCATCACATAACGTTTTTTAGGCTAATTTTTGTATATCGTTTCACATATGAATCTCTAGGTTCTATATATGAAACAAAAGCAGCGTAAAACACGTTATGAAATAGGTTCGATATATAAAACAAAAAGCGTTCTATATATAAAACGAATCGCTGAATGGAAATAAATATGCATATTCCCGAGAATTTAAAAGAGAGTAAAGCGCCGGCAGCCGTCAGACTGGTGGCTATTCTTGATTTTATTGCGGAAAAAGGCAGCGCCAGTTTTAGCGAAATCAGTACCCAACTGGCTATCCCGAAAAGCAGCACCCACCATTTGCTGGAGGTGCTGTCCGCCACGCACCTGCTCCGTCTGCGCGTCGACGGGCGTTACGCTCTCGGGCTGCATCTGTTTGAGCTGGGGGGCCTGGCGGCAAGCGGGCTGGATATTCGTCTCGAGGCCATTCCTTACCTGCACGAGCTGGTCGAACTCACCGGGCTGACCTGCCACCAGGGCATTATGGAAGGTGATGAAGCCTTTTTCCTCAGCAAAATTCAGTCGCCGCAGGCGATTATTTTAACCTCCTGGGAAGGAAAGCGCATTCGGCTGCACAGTACCTCATTGGGGAAAATCCTGCTGGCCTGGCGGCCCATCGAGCAGGTTGAACAGATTCTGGCGAAGGCCACTTTCGTGAAGAAAACAGAGTCTACCATCACCGATAAGTCGCTTTTTATCGAGCATCTCGCCTTGGTGAAACAGCAGGGCTGGGCCTACGACGATGGCGAAAATATCAATGAAATTCGCTGTATTTCCGCCCCGGTATTTGACGTCAAAGGCAATGTACTTTGCGCCATCGGGTTAACGGGCATGGTTTCACAATTCACCAATGGTAAAAAAGAAGAGTATTTAAGTCATTTACTGGCCACCACTGAGAGAATATCAAATGCATTAAACTTTGGCCTGAAGTCCAGCCCCATAACTAAATAGTAAACCTGTATTAACCAGGTCGTAAATTATCCGAGGATTATTCTCGGAGGTTTACGTCTGGGGTTTTGCAATAAAAAATCCATTGATTAACTCTTTCATCGAGGAAACAGATATGCAAATTAAGAAGGCAATAGATAAAATCCCCGGGGGATTAATGCTGGTGCCGCTATTTTTAGGTGCCCTGTGTAACACCTTTGCTCCCGGCACCGGCAAATACCTTGGCTCATTTACCAACGGGTTGATTACCGGCACGGTGCCGATCCTTGCCGTTTGGTTCTTTTGTATGGGGGCGTCGATTGAGCTCAAAGCCACGGGGACGATGCTGAAAAAATCCGGCGTACTGGTGGTGACCAAGATTGCTACCGCCTGGGTTGTCGCCATGGCCGTCGGGTCGTTTCTGCCGCTGAGCGGCGTTGAAGCCGGCCTCTTTGCAGGTATCTCCACCTTGGCGCTGGTGGCCGCGATGGACATGACCAACGGCGGGCTATATGCCGCGCTGATGAATCAGTACGGCTCCAAAGAAGAGGCCGGAGCCTTTGTCCTGATGTCTCTGGAGTCCGGGCCGCTGATGACAATGGTGATACTGGGCACCGCCGGGATTGCGTCCTTCGAGCCGCAGCTGTTTGTCGGGGCCGTGCTGCCTTTCCTGGTAGGATTTGTGCTGGGTAACCTTGATCCCGCTCTGCGTAAAATGTTCGGTGGCGCGGTACAAACGCTGATTCCGTTCTTCGCCTTTGCGCTCGGCAATACCATTAAGCTACAGGTCATTTTTGAAACCGGCCTTGCCGGGATCCTGCTGGGTCTCGTGGTTATTGTGGTCACCGGGATCCCACTGATTCTTGCGGATAAATTCATCGGCGGCGGCGATGGCACGGCGGGCATAGCGGCCTCAAGCACGGCGGGTGCCGCCGTGGCTACGCCGGTATTAATTGCTCAGATGGTGCCAGAATTTGCGCCAGCGGCACCGGCAGCTACCGCCCTGGTGGCCACCAGCGTGATTGTCACTTCTCTCCTGGTCCCGATTCTGACCGCGCTTTGGGCAAAGCAGGCTAAAAAAGGCAAGACCAGCCAGGAGGTTGTTGTCGCCAGACAACCCGCACCTTAATTGTTTAGCTAAATATATACCTGAGATTCAGATTAAATAACTTATTCCCTTTATGGCATATACCCGCCAGGGACTTACTCGCGTTAAATTCAATATAGACTAAGGAGTCATGTATGGATATCAGACAAAGTATTCACAGCGATCACGCTAAAACGCTGGACACCGCCGGGATTAGAAAAGAGTTTTTAGTTGAAAAGATTTTCGAAGCCGATAAATACACGATGGTCTACAGCCATATTGATCGCATCGTGATTGGCGGCATTATGCCGGTAAATAAAAGCGTTTCAATTGGCGAAGAAGTTGGTAAGCAGTTTGGCGTGAACTATTTTCTCGAACGCCGTGAGCTGGGGCTGATTAATGTAGGCGGGGCCGCCGTGATTACCGTCGATGGCACCGAATACCGCGTAGAAAAAGAAGAAGCGATGTATATCGGGAAAGGCGCCAGGCATGTGGCGTTCGCAAGCGTCGACAGCGCAACGCCCGCCAAACTCTACTACAACAGCGCGCCAGCCCACCACGCGTATCCAACAAGAACCATTACCGCCGCAGATACGGTGGCCGCGCCGTTAGGCAGCCTGGAAAGCTGCAATAAGCGCACCATTCGCAAGTATCTGGTGCCGGAGATACTCGACACCTGCCAGCTCAGCATGGGCATGACCCGGCTTGAAGAGGGCAGTAACTGGAATTCAATGCCCAGCCACACCCATGAACGCCGCATGGAAGTCTACTTCTACTTCGACATGGACGAAGACACCATCATCTTCCACATGATGGGCAAACCCCAGGAAACTCGACACGTCGTCCTGCACAACGAGCAGGCGGTGATCTCGCCGAGCTGGTCCATTCACTCGGGCGTCGGAACCAAACGCTACACCTTTATTTGGGGCATGATCGGCGAAAATTTAACCTTCGACGACATGGACCACATTGCCATGAAAGATATCCGCTGAATCGCTAGCGCTCACAAGGAGAACACAATGGTTTTAGAACAGTTTGCATTAACAGGAAAAGTGGCGCTGGTGACCGGCTGTAATACCGGGCTGGGGCAGGGCATGGCGGTTGGCCTGGCGCAGGCGGGCTGCGATATTATTGGCGTTAACATTGCAGAACCGGCGGAAACCCGCCAGCAAATTGAAGCGCTGGGGCGGCGTTTTGTGAATATCTCCGCCGACCTGAGTCGCTATGAGAATCTGCAAAACGTGGCCGATGACGCCGCCGCCGTTTTTGGGCGGATAGATATTCTGGTGAACAATGCCGGGATTATTCGCCGCCAGGATGCCCTTGCGTTTTCGGAGCAGGACTGGGACGACGTGATGAACGTGAACCTCAAAACGGTTTTCTTCCTTTCTCAGGCGGTGGCGAAGCAGTTTATTAAGCAGAAAAGCGGGGGGAAAATCATCAATATTGCGTCGATGCTCTCTTTCCAGGGTGGGATCCGCGTGCCTTCTTATACCGCGTCCAAAAGCGGCGTCATGGGCGTCACCCGCCTGATGGCGAACGAATGGGCGAAACACAATATCAACGTCAATGCGATTGCGCCGGGCTATATGTCCACCAACAACACCGCGCAGTTAAGAGCGGATGCGGATCGCAGTAGTGAGATTCTGGATCGCATCCCGGCCGGGCGCTGGGGGCTCCCATCGGATCTGATGGGGCCGGTTGTGTTCCTGGCGTCACCGGCGTCAGACTACGTGAACGGCTACACCGTTGCCGTCGACGGCGGCTGGCTGGCACGTTAACGTTGCTGACGAAGAGGGGAAAAGCGTGGTTTTTCCCTCTTCGTGGTTATGTGAACGTGTAAAGACCGCCTGTACAACAGGCGGCCTTTTCGACTACTTTTTTTGCCAGCTAACCGCGTAGTGATAATGCGACCCGGAGAGCAGAAACTCCAGCGAGACGCTCGGGCTCCAGGAATCGTCCCCGCCCACGCCCATATGATAGCCGTCTATATTCAGCCAACTGCCTTCTTCTTCTTTCAATAAATGCCGGTGCGTGGCTTCCTGCAGCTGTTTCTGGCCGTAGCGGCTGAGATTGAAGTGAAACGCCCCACGCCAGCGGTGGCTGCCGTATTCAAGCGACGAGGTATCGCAGCGCAGGCCATTTTCACTCGGGAAAACGTAGGGCGTGTACATGTCCGCCAGCGGCAGCGTCCAACGGTCCATCAGCGCTGAGCTTTTGCGGTCGGGATAGTTCTCGTGCGGGCCGCGGCCAAACCAGTTCACCTCAGATTCAATATCCGCGAGCTGACAGCAAAGGCCAATGCGCGCCGGGGCTGGCGTGCCGAAGGCAATGTCCACATCCACCGTAATATGCAGCACGCCCTCGCTGTCGATGAGATAGCTTTTGCGGCTGATAAACAGCGTTTTACCGTTGCCCTGCCAGCTGTGGACGGTGCGAACCAGCACCGCGTTGCCCAGCCTGTCAACGTCGAAACTCAGCAGTTCCGGCGTCAGGTCGTACATGCCTGCGGCCTTCCAGCGCTCCACCCAGGCATTAGGGTCGATATGCGCGGCCTCGCTGATGCCGATGTCATTATCCAGCGGTGCCCGTGTGAAATTATCCTGTAGCGGCCGGAGGAGCGTAGGCTGCTGATGGCTAAACCACTGGCAAAGCAGGCCGCTTCTACGCTCAAAGCGCCAGTGCTGATCGCCGTGGAATACATCGGCGTGCCTGTCGTCCATTTGCAGCAACGGCGCTGAACCGCCGGGGAGAGTTGTGGGCCGGACTAACGTGGACGGCAACTGCCACTGCGCCCGAGCGCAACAATGCCCGGCCTCACTCCATGAGGTGGCTTGTACCTGCCGTACGTCGACATTGAGCCAGACAGCACCGGGGCGCGTAATCTCCGGCAGCGGAAGCTGAAGCACGCGGGTTTGTTCTGGGGCCAGGTCCAGCGCCAGTTCACCGCTGGCGAGCACTTCACCCTCGAGTTTCAGCGTCCAGACCAGCCGTTCGTTATCACTATGGCGGAACAGGTACTCGCTGGTAACTTCCAGTCCGTTGTCCGCCAACAGGCGGAACTGGAAGAACTGCTGCGCATGTTTCGCTTCATGTAATGCCGGATGCGGGGTGCGATCGGCAAAAATCAGGCCGTTCATGCAGAACTGCCGATCGTTTGGCGTGTCGCCAAAATCACCGCCGTAGGCGGCCCAGGGCTGGCCGCTTTCATCATGTTTCATCAGCGACTGATCGACCCAGTCCCAGACAAAACCGCCCTGCAGCCTGGGGTGCTGGCGAAATGCCTCCCAGTACTTACTGAACCCGCCCAGGCTGTTGCCCATCGCGTGGGCGTATTCGCACAGAATCAGCGGGCGGCTTTCTTCAGGCAGCCCCAGCCATTTCTTTATTGACCACTTTGGCACCTGCGGGAAGGGCTGATCCTGATCCACCCGGGCATACATCGGGCAGATAATGTCGGTGGCCGCCGTGTCCGCGCCGCCGCCTTCATACTGCACTGGCCGCGTGGGATCGTTGGATTTTATCCAGCGGTAGAGGGCATCGTGATTGCTGCCGTGCCCGGACTCGTTGCCGAGCGACCAAATGATAATGGACGGATGATTGCGATCGCGCTGCACCATGCGCGTCACGCGCTCGACCATTGCTGGCAGCCACGTCGGATCGTCGCTCAGGCGGTTCATCGGCACCATGCCGTGGGTTTCAATATTGGCTTCATCCACAACATAAAGGCCGTAAAAGTCGCACAACCTGTACCACAGCGGGTGATTGGGATAATGCGAGCAGCGCACGGCGTTGAAGTTATTCTGCTTCATCAGCAGGATATCGCGCCGCATTGTTTCTTCCTCCATCACCTGGCCGTTGACCGGGTGATGCTCGTGCCGGTTAGTGCCGCGCAAAAGCAGCGGTTTGCCGTTGAGCTTCAGCAGCCCGCCGGTAATCTCCACTTTACGGAAGCCAACGTCATAGCTTTCGGCTTCGATAAGCGCATTGCCTTGCTGCAGGACAACCACGGCGCGATAGAGATTCGGCACTTCCGCACTCCACAACAGCGGCTGTTCAACCGGCAGATGCAGGGTAGTGCGGTCGTGATAAGCCCCGCGTTCGTCAATAATCTCACTGCCGATAGCCTGCTGTTTCGCCGCCAGCAATGTCTCGCCGCGCCAGAGCTGTACCAGCACTTCGCAGGCGCTGATGTTCTGACCTTCAAGTTTGACTAACGCCCGCAGCTCGCCGCGTGAAAAATCTTCGTTAATATCGGTCTGCAACTGCACGTCGGCAAGGCGAGTTTCCGGCTTATGCAGCAGCGAAACATCGCGGAAAATACCGCTCATGCGCCACATATCCTGATCTTCCAGATACGTGCCGTCGCTCCAGCGAAGCACCATCACCGCAATACGGTTGCAGCCGGGTTTTAGCCCGGCGCTGAGATCAAATTCGGAGGGCAGACGGCTGTCCTGGGCGTAGCCGATCCAGATGCCGTTGCACCACAGATGAAAGGCGGAGTTTACGCCATCAAAAATAATCCTCGTTTGCCCGCTCGTCAGCCAGGTTTCATCGACTTCAAATGTGAGCGAGTAACAACCGGTGGGGTTCTCTTGCGGTACAAAAGGCGGGTTGACCGGAATCGGGTAGGTGATATTGGTATAAACAGGCGCATCGTAGCCCAGCATTTGCCAGTTCGACGGGACGAGAATAGCGTCGGCTTCAGGAAGGTCTTCGCTGAGCCAGCTCTCCGGCACCGCTTCGGGGCGAGGGAAATAGCTAAACGCCCATTCACCGTTAAGGGATCGCCGCGACGGTGAGCACTTATCATCCCTGGCATCTTCCAGCGAACGCCAACTGGAAAACGGGGGATGAGCCGCCAGCGAGTTAAGCTGGGTCACGCCGGGGGATTCCCAGTCGCGGCGGGCCAGCGTGGCATGGAGCGAAGGTGAAATATTAGTCATAGTAATGCACCTGCGAGGTGATTGTTATTCGCTCACAATTTAGCGTGAGTTGTTCAGGAGTAAAGCCATCACGCCGTATTCGGTGATGGGCCTCACAAAGAACCCCGGTTTTATTTCAGGCGCGAAATCTGCTGCGCGAGGCGGGAAAGCTCGTCGGCCAGCTGTGCCGCCGTGGGCTGCATCAGGCTACCCGGTGCGGCTGTCGTTTTGCGTTCTACGAGGCTGACAGGCTGCAGCGCCGCTAATTCACCTCCCTGATGAATAAGCGCCACCATGCCGTTCACGCTGGCTTCGCCTAGCAGCCGGAAGTCCTGCCGGATGGTCGTCAGCGGGGGAAGAAAACAGGCGCTATCTTCGGTGTCATCAAAACCAATAACGGAAATGTCCTGCGGCACCACGAACCCGGCTTCGTGAATGGCACGCAGGGTGCCCAGCGCCATTTGATCGTTAGCCACAAGAATTGCCGTCGGCTTCTGCCCGTCGCGTAAAAGCTGGCTAACCTGCTGGTAGCCTGACAGAGAACTCCAGTCCCCACGCAGAAAGGCCGCAGGCGCAAGCTGATGCTCCGCTAGCGTTCGCTGCCAGCCTTCAAGCCGCAGCCGGGCTGAGACCGAGTTTTCAGGGCCAGCAAGCAAGGCAATATGGCGATGCCCCAGTGTGACCAGATGTTCCACAGCAAGATCGGCGCCTGAATCGGCGTCGGTAACAATATGATTAGCCGAAACCTCCGGCGAAACATCAAGGAACAACACGGGAACATCGCCGCAGGCCGCCTGCACGGCTGCCACCTCCGCCGCTTCCAGCGGAATGTTCACAATCAGCCCGTCAACGCGCTGGGCAAGCAGGCTATTCACGGCGGCGCAGGCCGCGTCCACACCGGGCTGTTCAACCATCGAAATCATTACGTTGAACTGCAGCTCACCGGCTTTGGATTTTATCGCCGCCGCAATCTGCGAAGGGGCATGCAGGGAAAGGGTGGTGGTCGCCAGGCCAAGCGTCTGGCTGAGTTTCCCCGCCAGCTGCTGCGCCACGCGATTAGGCACATAGTTCAGTGCTTTCATCGCGGCTTCAACTTTTTGCCGCGTTTTCGCCGAAACGTGCGAAGCCTGATTGATCACTCGCGAAACGGTTTGATACGACACGCCTGCCAGCTCGGCAACATCGTACAGTGTCACAGATTTCGCTTTCATTGCAGGCTTCCTTCTCACAGACGCTGGTAGGGCGGCTATTCTACACATAACGCGAAAGCCGGGAGAAACTTATGTACAAACTGTATGGCGTGTCGAGTTTTGGGTCGGCCATTACTGAATTGATGCTAACGCTGGTTGAGGAACCTTACAAATTCATCGACGTTGATGGGTTTGATACAGCGGGGCCAATGCGGGATCGGCTGCTGGAGATTAATCCGCTGGCGCAGGTGCCAACCCTTGTGCTGGAAAACGGAGAGGTGCTGACCGAAAGCGCGGCCATCGCGCTCTGGATCCTCGATCGTCACCCGCAGTATGCCCCGCCCATTGGCACGCCTGAGCGGCAGCAGTTTTACCGCCTGCTTATCTGGATTGTGGCCAACGTTTATCCCACCTTCACCTACGGCGATTACGGTGAACGCTGGGTAGAAGAAGAGGCCACGGTCCTCACCGAAAACCTTTACCGCTACCGCGAGTCGCTGTGGCTGTGGTTTGAAACGCAGCTCGGTGCTGGCCCCTATATTTTTGGCGAACGGCTGACGCTGCTGGATTTGTATCTGCCGGCGATGACCCGCTGGCGGCCCCGGCAGGCCTGGTTTGACCAACACACGCCTAAGCTTGCCGCCGTGGCGAATCAGGTTCGTGCGCTGCCGCAGCTCAATAAAGTGTTGGGCAGAAACGGCATGCTTTAAAGCACGAACGATCATCTGCCTGCCGGCCTCCGCATTTATAGTGAGGCCATTCATTCGCAGCAGGGAATCAGCAAAATGGCATTAGATTTGGGGCTTTATTTCGACCGTATTAACTATCACGGGCCGCGCAGCGCCACCGTAGAAACGTTACGTGCGCTGCATCTGGCGCACGCCTGCACTATTCCGTTTGAGAATCTGGACGTTTTGCTCGGCAGAACGCTCCATATCGACAACGAAAGCGTCTTTGAAAAGCTGGTCGTGGCCGGGCGCGGCGGCTGGTGTTTTGAGCAAAATGGCCTGTTTCGCAATGTTCTCGCCGAGCTTGGCTTTGAGGTGGAGAACTTAGCGGCCCGCGTGCTGCTGGCCAACCCGCCGCAGATGCCCGCGAGGACGCATCGCCTCACGAAAGTGACCGTCGACGGCCAGGACTGGATCGCTGACGTCGGCTTCGGCGGTAAAACGCTGCCTGAACCGGTTCGTCTGGTGGCCGGTGAAATGCAGCAGACGACGCATGGCGTGTACAGTTTCGAACGTGTTGACCATGACTGGCTGCTGAAATTCCATGGTGCCGACAAGGTGATTAACCTGTATCGTTTTAGCCTCGAACCGCAGTACGACTCTGATTACGAAGCCGGGAACCACTACGTGGCAACGTGGCCGCAGTCGCACTTCCGTCACTGCCTGACGCTGAGTTTGTACAAGGCCAATGGCGAAAAAAATACGCTCTACAGCGCCGGGGAAAACGCACCGGTCTTTACCCGTGCACAAGACGTTTATGACCTGCTGCAGAAAAACTTCAATTTGCGCTTCGACCATCCGCGCCATGGCATCAGTCTCGAAGAGTTTTCGGCGATGCTGGTACGGATTGGCGTGATAAAACCAGCCTGACCTTTCCACTTTGACGCCGCAGTTCGTGCCAGCGCGCTGCGGCGATCCGCCTGGATCGTAAAGTTACACCCCAAAACTCAAAATAAAATAGCAACGGTACGCGCGTAGATAGCGGATATATCTTGTTTCAAAACCAAGGCAAGGGTAAAAGGCCGAATAATATGAGGAATATTCAAAAATTGACGTTACTTTGAAAATTTCCTTTATCAATTTGAGCCTTTTTCTTTTAGCATATCGGCGGTTCTCATCAGGCGGCTCAGCGGTTAATACAGGTTATGAAAAACATCTTTCTGGCAATTATCCTTTCTCTTATGGTTATTGGCGCTTTTGCTCACGATCCGCAGCCTGGCACCGGGCTTGATTCGCTTGCCGCCGTGCAGGGTAGGTGACCGCTAAGCCACCCGCCTGACGTTGCTTAACCCGCCCAGCGGGAAGCGCGAATAATACTGCAGAAGTTCAGCGGCTCGAACGCAGGCTCTTTATCCCGAATGACATCGGCCTTCACGTTACCAAACGTGGTGGCTGGTTTGTTTTTAATCCCGTCGTAAAATGCCTGAATAATTTCTTCCTTGAATGCCGCAGGGCGAGGATGTAGTTTCACCACCTGCTCGCGATGTTCCGCGCTGAATTTGTCGTAATCAATCCCAAGCACATCCATTTCCACGCCAGCCGTGACCAGCGCAATTTCCGGCGCCATAAACTCAGGAATACCCGGTGTCGTGTGCAGAGCAATCGCCGTCCACACTTTGTCGATATCCGCCTGGCTAACGCCGTACTGACGCATAAAATCCTGCGCGGCAAACGCGCCGTCCACTTCAAAACGCCTGTCGCAGCTGCAGTGTTCGTGGGTCAGCCCCATATCGTGGAACATACAGCCGATGTACAGCAGCTCATGATCAACCTTAAGTTCACGTCGCTGCCCGGCCAGCGCCGCCCAGTAGTAAACCCGGCTGGAGTGGTGGAAAAGTAAATCTGATTCGGTGTCGCGGACCAGTTGGGTAGCTTCACGCGCCATTTTGGTGTCAGGCATGGCGATGCCGTTAATTTTTAAGCTCATCTCTTTCTCCTCATGTTGGTGTTGGAGTAGCATAGGCCTCCGTTGAAATGTCTTGAATAGTCGCATAACGACGATTTAAGACTTATGCCGCAGTTCGCGACGTGGAGAAGACAATGGCGCATCAAATCCTGATCCTGGCGGTGCCGGGCGTTCAACTGTTGGATGTTTCCGGGCCGCTGGACGTGTTTGCCGAAGCAAACCGCGTGCTGTGCCGCGAGGTTTATCACTCACGAATTGTTGCGCTGGAAGCCCCGACAATTGTCGCTTCATCCGGGGTTAAACTGCTGGCTGACGATGTGCTGGAAAGCGCGGCGGGCGGGCGGGAAACCACATTTCTGGTCGCCGGTGCGCCGGATGCGGCAGACAGAACGCTTAGCGCCGAACAGGGCAAAAAAATCATCGCGCTTTGTACCCAGAGCCGCCGCTTTGGCTCCGTCTGTACCGGCGCACTTTTATTGGCACAAACGGGCTTATTAAAAGGCAGGAAAGTCACTACCCACTGGTCAGCTGCATCGCTTTTAGCCGCCCGTTACCCCGAAACGGAAGTCAGCGCCGACGCGCTGTACATCATGGATGGGGCGTTACGCACGGCGGCAGGCGTGACATCCGGGCTGGATCTCGCGTTAAGGCTGGTGGAAGAGGATCTGGGCCGGGAAGTCGCGCAGGACGTAGCGGCTAATCTGGTGATGTTCTTCAAGCGGCCAGTAAACCAGAACCACTTCATCCGCGAGCAAAAGACCTCGCTCAGCGGCCGCAGCGCGCTGCAGGATCTCCAGCGCTGGACCCTCGCCAACATAGCGGAGGTGACCACGGTCCAGCAGATGGCGGCACATATTCACCTCAGCGTGCGGCATTTAACGCGCCTGTTTCATCAGGAAATACAGATCACGCCGGGCGAGTGGCTGGAGGCCGAAAAAGTGGCAAAGGCGAGGCAGCTGCTGGAGTCCGGCGAGCTGCCGGTAAAAGCGATACCCGCCGCCAGCGGGTTTTCCGGAGTGGATACGCTGCGGCGGGCCTTCGTGCGTCGAATGGGCATTACGCCCGCCGCGTATAAGAAGATGTGCTAACCGCTACACGTTCGGGAACGTAATGCTGTTCCCCGGCGCCTCGCGGTGCAGGTGGATAAAGTTCAGGTGGCGTTCGTACTGATCGAGAATGTCGATGATCACCTGTTCTTTGCTGTAGTCCATCAGGTCATTGCCCTGGCTGCCTTCCAGCAGGAAAGTTTCCAGCCTGTAATAGGTCGACTTCCCGCTGCGGGCGCGGTAGGTAAAGCCCGGCACCGAATACTTCTGCGGCCAAATCTGGTAGACAAAGTTTTGTTCGTCGCCCATATGCACCCGCAGTTCAAGGTGCCCCAGCTTCTCATCCGGTAGAGGTGGCTCAACGGAAAGTTCGACCTTCGCGCCGCGCAGTTCCAGTTCCTGAGAAACCTCTTCCATCGCCGGGTAGCAAACGGTATCCATCATCTTCTGCGTATAACGCGTGCCGGGGTAGTTCATCAGCCGGGAGAGGCGTTTTTTCCAGCCAAGACGATCCTGCGCGGTCATCATATACGGCGCGGTGTCGCGACTGGCGCTAACGCGGCGGTAATCTTCAATTTTTAGCGATTTATACAGCCCAGCCATCACGAAGAAGATCACGAAGCTGAAGGGCAGGCCCATAATCACCGTCATGTTCTGCAGCGCGGAAATGCCGTTGGTCATCAGCATCCCCATTGTCAGCAGGCCAATCGCAATGGACCAGAAGATACGCAGCCAGTTGGGCGCATCGCTGTTAATGTCCTTCAGCTTAGAGGTGAAGTTCCCCAGCACCAGCGCGCCGGAATCCGCCGACGTGACGTAGAACAACAGGCCGGTGATCGTCGCCACCGAAGCGCTAAAGGTGAAGCCGGGATACTGCGCCAGCAGGCTGTAGAAGCCGCGCTCTGGGTGCGCCATCGCTTCCTGGGCAAAGGTGCCGTCGCCGTGAATGATTTCGTACAGCGCGCTGTTGCCGAACACCGAAAGCCACAGCAGCGTAAAGGTAAACGGAATAATCAGCGTGCCTAACACGAACTCACGAATGGTACGGCCACGTGAAATACGCGCCAGGAACAGGCCGACAAACGGCGACCACGCCACCCACCAGGCCCAGAAGAACAGGGTCCAGTTGTTCATCCATTCCACCGGGCGGTCGAACGCAAAGCTGTTTAGCGTCATGCCCATAAAGCGATTGATGTAATCGCCCACGTTCAGCACCAGCGCGTTGAGCAGAAATTCGGTATTGCCCATAAACAGCACGAACAGGATTAGGCCCAGCGCCAGCGCCACGTTCAGTTCGGAAAGCACGCGAATACCTTTATCCACGCCGGAGGTGACCGAAATAGTGGCGATAATCACCGACAGAACGATCAATGCCGCTTTAGCCCCCAGGCTGTCCGGGATGTCAAACAGCACGCTCAGCCCGTAGTTCAGCTGCACAACGCCGATCCCCAGCGTGGTGGCAATACCGAAAATCGTGCCGATCACCGCCGCGATATCCACCGTGTGCCCAATCGGGCCGTTAATTTTCTTGCCGAAGATCGGGTACAGCGCCGAGCGAATCGTCAGCGGCAGATTATAGCGGTAGCTGAAATAGCCCAGCGCGATGCCCATCAGCGCATACATCGACCAGCCGGTCAGGCCGTAGTGGAACAGCGTCCAGACCATCGCCTGGCGCGCCGCCTCAATGGTTTGTCCGGCACCTTCCGGCGGCTGCATATATTGCGTCACCGGCTCGGCAACGGAGAAGAACATCAGGTCGATGCCTATGCCGGCGGCAAACAGCATCGCCGCCCAGCTCAGCACGCTGAATTCGGGCTTGGACTGTTCCGGCCCGAGCTTTATAGAACCGAAGCGCGAGCAGGCGATAAACACCACAAACACGATGTAGAGCGTGGCGGCAAGCAGGTAGTACCAGCCGAAGCGGGAGGAGACCCAGCTTAGCGTGTGGCTAATCAGATTCGCAGAGAAATCGCTATAAAAAATGGTCATCAGGGAAAAGCACAAAATCAGCCCGGCGGACGTGTAGAACACCACCGGGTTGATTTTGTCTTTTTCACTGGTAGCAGGAGCAGTAACGGGACTCGTCATCGATTACCTCAGGTTAAGTAACGGTGACTACTCAGATGAGCAGTTAAGTTTTTCTTGTGAATGCAGGTGAGATTGCTTTTTAACAATTCCATAATCAATTTATGGTCTTACATTGATGATTAAATTTAATTCATTGAATTTATTCAAATAAAATCCTCGTTTTTATTGTCTGGAACGCGAGTGCTTCTCTGTTTTCACGCCATTGCGTAACAATTAATACACATTTTATATTGAACGTTCAATCAATAAA
This sequence comes from Enterobacter sp. TMH.L2, assembly GCF_050847315.1. Taxonomy (NCBI): domain Bacteria; kingdom Pseudomonadati; phylum Pseudomonadota; class Gammaproteobacteria; order Enterobacterales; family Enterobacteriaceae; genus Enterobacter; species Enterobacter sp. TMH.L2. The sequence goes on from NZ_CP193791.1 coordinate 2,346,883, forward strand.
CGCTTAAATAGATAACAATTATTGATGAATGGAGCGGGGCGATGCCAAAAAAAGGTATGCAGCCGATAAGGCGAAGACAGCTGATCGACGCCACATTAAACGCCATAAATGAGGTCGGCATGCATGATGCCACGGTGGCGCAAATTGCCCGCCGGGCCGGGGTCTCGACCGGCATCATCAGCCACTACTTCCAGGATAAAAACGGCCTGCTGGAGGCCACCATGCGGGACGTCACCGCCCAGCTCCGCGATGCGGTGGTGGGGCGACTGAAAGCTTTACCTGGCGCTTCTGCCGAACGGCGGCTGTGCGCCATCGTGGACGGAAATTTTGACGAGACACAAACGCACAGCGCGGCGATGAAAGCCTGGCTGGCATTTTGGGCCAGCAGCATGCACCAGCCGATGCTCTACCGGTTACAGCAGGTGAGCAGCCGCCGCCTGTTATCCACGCTCACCGCCGAGTTCAGGCGCGAGCTGCCGCAGGAGGAAGCCCGGCTGGCGGGCTATGGCCTCGCGGCGCTGATAGACGGCCTTTGGCTGCGGGCGGCCCTAAGCGGCAAACCGTTTGACCGCAAAGCGGCGAGCGTACTGACCACGCAATTCATCAACCAGCATCTTATTGCGGTGAAAAGCTAATTTAGCGAGGAAAAATCATGTCCCGATTGGGTGAACAAAAGCTCTATATCGACGGCGCTTACGTGAATGCGCTCAGCGGTAAAACGTTCGAAACCATCAACCCGGCTAACGGCGAAGTGCTGGCGGTCGTTCAGGCTGCTGGCCGGGAAGACGTTGACCGCGCCGTGGCTGCGGCGAAGAAAGGGCAGAAAATATGGGCAGCAAAAACGCCCGTTGAGCGTGCACGCATTTTGCGCCGCGCGGTCGACATTCTGCGCGAGCGTAACGATGAGTTGGCCGAACTGGAAACGCTAGACACTGGCAAAGCCTTCAGCGAAACCTCCGCCGTCGATATCGTCACTGGTGCAGACGTGCTGGAATATTATGCCGGGCTGACAACCACCCTGGAAGGCCAGCAGATCCCGCTGCGGGATACCTCATTCGTCTACACCCGCCGGGAGCCGTTGGGCGTTGTGGCCGGGATCGGCGCATGGAATTACCCGATTCAGATTGCGCTTTGGAAGTCTGCCCCTGCGCTGGCGGCTGGCAACGCGATGATCTTCAAACCAAGCGAAGTGACGCCGCTTACCGCACTTAAGCTGGCAGAAATTTATACCGAAGCCGGGCTGCCGGACGGCGTCTTTTGCGTGCTACCAGGCGTTGGCGCAGAAACGGGCCAACTGCTGACGGAACACCCTGGCATTGCCAAAGTTTCCTTCACCGGCGGCGTAGCCAGCGGCAAAAAGGTGATGGCGAATGCCGCCGGTACCACGCTGAAACAGGTCACGATGGAGCTGGGCGGTAAATCTCCGCTGGTTATCTTTGATGACGCCGATCTCAACCTGGCGGCGGACATCGCGATGATGGCCAACTTCTACAGCTCCGGCCAGGTCTGTACCAACGGTACTCGCGTTTTCATCCCTGCGGCGCTGAAAGCCGAGTTTGAGCAGAAAATTGTGGCGCGCGTGGGCCGCATTCGTGCCGGTGACGTAATGGACCCGCACACCAACTTTGGGCCGCTGGTCAGCTTCCCGCACCGCGAAAACGTCCTGCGCTACATCGAATCCGGCCGTGAAGAAGGCGCGACGCTGCTGTGCGGTGGCGACAAGCTGCGCGGAGAAAGGTTTGATAACGGTGCCTGGGTTGCGCCCACGGTATTCACCGACTGCCGGGATGAGATGACTATCGTCCGCGAAGAAATCTTCGGGCCGGTAATGTCGATCCTTAGCTACGAATCAGAAGAGGAAGTGATTCGCCGCGCTAACGACACGGATTATGGCCTGGCGGCGGGCGTAGTCACGAACGACCTCACTCGTGCGCACCGCGTAATTCACCAGCTTGAGGCCGGGATTTGCTGGATTAATACCTGGGGAGAGTCGGCGGCGGAAATGCCGGTGGGCGGCTACAAGCATTCCGGCATTGGTCGCGAAAATGGCCTGATGACGCTGCAAAGCTATACGCAAGTTAAGTCAATCCAACTGGAGATGGGCACCTATCACTCAATCTTTTAACCCCACCTGAGGAGGATGAATGGAATTTGATTACATCATTATTGGAGCGGGTTCCGCAGGTAATGTTTTAGCTGCACGTTTAACGGAAGATCCCGATACCACCGTCCTGCTGCTTGAGGCAGGCGGCCCGGACTACCGCTTTGATTTCCGCACCCAAATGCCCGCGGCACTGGCGTTCCCGCTGCAGGGCAAGCGCTACAACTGGGCCTATGAAACCGACCCCGAGCCGTATATGAACAACCGCCGTATGGAGTGCGGGCGAGGCAAAGGGCTCGGCGGCTCATCCCTGATCAACGGCATGTGTTACATCCGTGGAAACGCGATGGATCTCGACAACTGGGCATCGATGCCGGGCCTGGAGAACTGGAGCTATCTGGACTGCCTGCCGTACTACCGCAAAGCGGAAACCCGCGATATCGGCCCCAACGATTATCACGGCGGCGAAGGCCCAGTGTCCGTTACGACGCCGAAGCAGGGCAACAACCCGCTGTTTCACGCGATGATCGAAGCGGGCGTTGAGGCGGGCTATCCGCGAACGGACGATCTGAACGGCTATCAGCAGGAAGGCTTTGGCCCGATGGACCGTACCGTAACGCCGAAAGGCCGCCGCGCCAGTACTGCCCGTGGTTATCTAGATGAAGCAAAGCGCCGGGAAAACCTGACCATCGTGACCCATGCAACCACTGACCGCATTATCTTTGATAATTTGCGTGCGGTAGGCGTGGAATACCTGGTGAACGATAGCCCGGTGCATTCCGTGGCCAAAGCGCGCAAAGAAGTTTTGTTGAGCGCCGGCGCGATTGCTTCGCCACAAATTCTGCAGCGCTCTGGGGTGGGCGATGCAGAATTCCTGGCAAGCCTTGAGATCCCTGTTGTTCATGACCTGCCTGGCGTGGGCGAAAACCTGCAGGATCATCTGGAAATGTACCTGCAATACGAATGCAAAGAACCGGTGTCGCTTTACCCGGCGCTGCAATGGTACAACCAGCCAAAAATCGGTGCAGAGTGGCTGTTCAACGGCACCGGCGTAGGCGCGAGCAACCAGTTTGAAGCGGGGGGCTTTATCCGCAGCCGCGAAGAATTTAGCTGGCCTAATATTCAGTATCACTTCCTGCCGGTGGCGATTAACTACAACGGCTCAAACGCGGTGAAAGAGCACGGTTTCCAGTGCCACGTCGGCTCTATGCGTTCTCCAAGCCGGGGCCGCGTGAAGCTGAAATCGCGCGACCCTCACGAGCACCCGAGTATTCTGTTCAACTATATGTCTCACGAACAGGACTGGCAGGAGTTCCGCGACGCGATTCGTATTACTCGTGAGATCATGCAGCAGCCCGCCCTGGATAAATACCGTGGCCGCGAAATCAGCCCCGGCGTTGACTGCCAGACGGACGAACAGCTGGATGAGTTTGTGCGTAACCATGCGGAAACCGCTTTTCACCCGTGCGGCAGCTGTAAAATGGGGCACGATGAAATGTCCGTGGTGGACGAGCAGGGCCGGGTTCACGGCCTGCAGGGGCTGCGCGTGGTGGATGCTTCCATCATGCCGCAGATCATTACCGGCAACCTGAACGCCACCACCATTATGATCGGTGAAAAAATTGCCGATGCGATTCGCGGCAAAGCGCCGCTGCCGCGCAGCACCGCCAGCTATTACAAAGCGGAACAGTCGCCGGTCAGAAAAGCGCCGGCGCGAAAAATCCAGTAACCCTTCAAGGCCAGTGAAACTGGCCTTTCTTTTACCCGCCGCTTGCCCGATCCCCCTGTGAAGCAGTAAAACTAGTGTTCAACAACAAAAAGGAGAATCACCGTGCCGCATATCGAAATCAAATGTTTCCCTCGTGAGCTGACCGAAGAGCAAAAACAGGCCGTGGCCAGCGAAATGTGTGATGTGCTGAAAAAGTACTTCGGCTCGAAGGACGAGTCGCTGTCCGTGGCGCTGAAAATGATCGATCAGGCGAACTGGAAAGCCGAAGTGTGGGATACGCAGATTGCGCCGGAGATGGATTCGCTGCTGAAAAAACCGGGTTACAGCCTTTAGTCAATTTTAAAAGGTGACAATGTCACCTTATGGGTAGCGGATTATCGTCAACCCTTCGCGTTCATCGGGCGCAACGAAGTAGCGGGTAATCAAATCAAACTGCGCGTCCGTAGCGGCAAAATCATGAGTTCCGCTGCTGTTGCGGGCGCGTAATCTCTCCCGGCAAACGTCATCGGGCACGTCCAGATAGTGCAGGCGATTATCTGCCCCGGCTTCATCCGCAATCGACTTCATCCACTGGCGGTTCGCCAGCGTATTCGCCGGGAAATCGAGCACCACCGAAAGCCCGTTCCTCAGCAGGGAAACAAGATGCGGCGTTAGCGCTTTTTTCAGTTTGCCTGAGCAGGCGACATAATCCGCCACGCTTTGCATTTGCTCGCCGTAAAGCGCCGCGAGCCAGCTGTCTTCGCTGACCAGAATAGTATCGGGCGTTTCCATCAGCTTTGCGCTCAGGGTGGATTTACCGGCAGCAATTTTGCCGCAGAGAAGATGAAGCGTGGGCTTAGCGGGGGACGAGTCTGACATTGACACCTCATGGAAAGAAACAGATTTTCACTACTGTCTACCAGAGGAATGAAAGATACAACTAGTAAAATTGGCGGGTCAGAGCGCCTGACCCGCACACAGATTACTTCAGTTTCGTCCAGTAAGTGCCTGTTTCTTTCACCACCAGGAACTGCTGGTTCATCTCATCCAGCGTTTGCTGCGGATCCATATCCGCAAACAGCTGCGGGTGGAAGGTTTTGGCAAAGAACTCAACGTCCAGTAAATGCCACGGCGAGAGGTAGAAGTTATGCCAGACCGCCCAGGCTTTGTCGTTCTGGATAGCGTTCAGGTTAGAAATCACTTTCTGCTGGCTAAGCACCTGCGTAAAGCTTTGCTGCGCCTGAACGGCTGTGACTTCCGACCCCAATTTCAACCGGTCTGTTTGATCCGGCCCGGCGCTGCCGGTGGCGATGTAAATATCCGGGTTCACCGTCAGCAGCGCTTCCGGGGAAATCTTGCCATACACGCCGGGAAAGCGGCTCACGGCAATGTTATCCCCACCGGCAAAGGCCAGCAGATCCGCCAGGTTGCCGCGCCCGACGGTGGTGCAGCAGTCGCTTTTATCCCCTAAATGCAGCTGCAACATTACCGTCGGCTTCACGGGTTTAGCCTCAGCCAGGCGTTGGGCAATTTTCGCCATGTGCTGCTGATAGAAGGCGATAAACTTTTCCGTTTTCGGCTGGTCGTTTAGCGCTTCGCCCAGAATACGCAGGCTGGGAACGGTGTTATTCAGCTGATCGACGCGGAAATCAACGTAAATGACCGGAATATGCGCCTGCGTCAGCTGGGTAAGAAAGCTGTCGTGATTGCTCTCTTTTTTGGCGTAGATCGGCAGAATCACCAGGTCTGGATGCAGGGCGATAACCTTCTCCACGCTTATCTGCGAGAAGTTATTGTTGCCGATAGTCGGGATGTCTTTGATAGCCGGGAACGCTTCGGTGTAGCGGTTCCAGGTCTGCGGATCCAGACGCTGCAGATCCGCAGGCCAGCCGACGACGCGCTTCGCCGGGTTACCGTCCTCCACCAAAGCGAGGGTGTAAATCATCCGGCTTTCGCCGACGACCAGGCGCTGCGGGTTATCCGGCACCTCAACTTTACGCTGCAGAATATCGGTTATCGTTTTGGCCTGACTGCCGGCGCTAAGCGCCAGCAGGGCCGCGAGCAACAGCGACTTTTTCATCTCAGAAGTCCACGCTGGCGGAGAGATAAGCGGTGCGCGGTTCACCTTCGATAACGCGCAGGTTACCGGCGCTGGATTCATAGTACTCGCGGTTGAACAGGTTTTTGACGTTCAGCTTCAGCTCGGTATTTTTGCCCAGCAGCTTGCTGTCCCAGGCCACAAACGCATCAGCCACGGTGTAAGCCGGCATGGTGAAGCTGTTTTCCGGGTCACCCGCGCGGCTGCCGACGTAACGCCCGCCGCCGCCCAGGCGTAATTCACCCGGCAGCCAGGAGAAACGCAGGGTGTGGCTGAGGTAAAGTCCGCCCATGGTCGTCGGGGCATTTACCAGGCGGTTGCCGACGTTCACCGGATTGACGTTATCTTCCACGATCTCAGTTTTGTCATAGCTGTAGTTCGCCGTCAGGTTCCAGTCCTGTGCAATTTCGCCGTTAAGCTCCAGTTCCGCGCCTGTAGAACGCGCTTTCGGGATGTTGCGGGTCACGCCGTTGATAAAGACCGACATGTCTTTTTCATCAATGCGGTAGAGCGCCAGGCTGCTGGTCAGGCGAGGTGCCATCTGCCATTTCGCGCCCACTTCCCATGTCGTCCCTTTTTCGGTGGACGCTACGTTGCCGTTGTCGTCCGTTTGCGTGGAAGGGGTGAACGACTTGCTGTAGCTGCCGTACAGCGACACGTCAGGCACGATTTTGTACACCAGGCCCAGCTGCGGCAGGAAGGCATTGCCCCGGTCCTCCAGCGTGGTTTGCGGGTTTACCCAACCGGCGCTGGAGGTCTGGGTATAGCGCTGCAGGCGGCCACCCAATACGGCAATCCACTGGTCAGTCAGATGAATGCTGTCTTTCGCAAACAGGGAGCGGCTGTAGAGATTAGTGCGCAGGTTGCTGTTGGAATCGCTGTAGGTGCTGCCGTTGGTGACCGGCGAGACGCCGTACACCGGGTTATACATATTGAAGGTTTTCGTCACCTTCCCACGGTACGAATACTTCTTGTAGGTTTCGTTTTGCTCGTAATCCGCGCCCAGCGTGATGTCGTGGGTCATGCCCAGTAGTTCAGGGCTGCCGCTGATGTCCCAGGACGCGTAATCCGTCTGGTGGTTAAAGCCACGGTTAGCATCCGCGCGACGGGAAACCAGGCCGCTGTTAGGATCGACCGCCGTGGCACGCACTTCGTTACTGTCGTAGCGGCGCTGCATCCAGGCGTAGTTCAGGTTCGTTTCCCAGGTGTCATCCAGCTTGTACGAGTAGTTGGTCGTCAGGCGTTTGTTTTTGCCCCAGGCATGGTTGGCGTAATCGTCAATGCGGCGGTCGTAAGGAATGTTGAGCGGTTTGCCGTTGATAAACGCCGTGCCGCGGTCATACGGAATATCAAACTTATATTCTACGTAGCTGATATTGAAAGAGGCTTTGTCACCGTACCAGCTGAGCGACGGGGCAATCAGCGTGTGTTCGTCGGTGCCGAAATTCCGCCAGTAATCCTCATGCTGGCGTTCGGCGACCAGGCGGAAGGCGAAGCCGTTGCCGAGCGGGCCGGTGACGTCAACCATGCCGGACCCGCCGCCGTTGCTGCTGCTGGTGCCGCTGACGTGGGTGTTCCAGCTGTACTGCGGTTCCTTGCTGACGAGGTTAATCACGCCGCCAGGGTTCAGGATGCCATAGAGCAGGGAGGCCGAGCCTTTCAGCACCTCAACATGGTCGATGCTGGAATCCATCGCCAGGCCCTGGTTGCTGCGCACCCCGTCAATAAACACGGAGCCGTCGCTGTTCGAGCCGAACCCGCGTTTGACAAAACCGTCCTCGATGCCGCCGAGAGTATTACTCTGGGTGACGCCGCTGACGAACTTCATCGCGTCATTGACCGAGGTCACAGCGTAGTCGTCAATCACCTGCGGCGTGACCACGCTAACGGACTGCGGGATTTCGCTGCGCGGCGTTTTGCTGCGGGAGGCGATGGAGGAGTCATCCTGGGTATAGCTGGTTGGTGAGCCGTCCGGGTTAGCGGTAGCGACCACGGTTAAGGTGTCTTCCTTCGGTTTGTCGGCGGCGAAAGCCGGAGCCCCAACAATGAAGGTTGAAATGATTAATAATTTTGAATTAACAAGTGCCTGGCGAACGAAAGTAGAACCAAAAGGAATGCGATTCATGATGTTGTTTATCTGAACTGAAGCGATTTTATAATGGGAATTGAGATGATAATAACAATAATTAGCATTTACAATATTAACTCTGCTTACATAATTACTGGTTTTATGTCCAAAATCCTGATGATTTAGCGGGGAATTAGCAGAAAAAATGAAGAACGCGGGACGAATGCCCCGCGTGAATATCGAGAGCGTTAACCGACTTCCGGCAGCAGGCCGACGGTAATCAGGAACTGAATAACAATCACCGCGATCCCGCAGGCAAAGACCAGCCCCAGAAGCGGCTTACCGCCCGCCACGCGCCACGTCGCCTCCGCATGCTGTTTGCGGCTTTGCCACACCAGCATCGACGGCACCAGCAGGGCAAGCACCGCCAGCGCAACGCCCGCATAGCCCAGCGCCATCACAAACCCCTGCGGGTAGAACAGGGCAAACACCAGCGGCGGCAGGAACGTCATCAGGCCGGTTTGCAGGCGGCCAGAGGCTTTCCGGCTGCGGGCAAAAAGATCGCCGAGGTAGTCGAACAGGCCCAGGGAAACGCCGAGGAACGAGGTGGCCAGCGCGAAGTCGGCGAACAGATGAATCGCCAGCTCAACGTGAGGGGTGGCCACCACCTGACGAACAACCTGCAGGAAGCCGTTCAGCCCGGAATGCTCCGCCATCAGCCCGGTAAAGGTTGGCGAGTCAATGGCGCCGAGGGTGGCGAGCTGCCAGAAGATATAGGCCACCAGTGGAATGGCGCTGCCGACGATAAACACCCAGCGCAGCTTGCGAATATTGCCGTTCATGTAGCTGACAATGCTCGGCACGCTGCCGTGGAAGCCAAACGAGGTAAAGATGACCGGGATGGCGGAAAGCGCGAGGCCTTTCTCAATCGGCAGCGTGAGCAGGTTGGTGTGGTGGATATGCGGCATCATCAGGGCGAGCATTACCACCAGCAGAATGATTTTGGCGCTGAACAGCACGCGGTTAAACATATCGACCATGTGAGTGCCGATGCAGACAATCCCGCCCGCCACAACGGTAAACAACAGCACGCCAGAAGTGGCGGAGATAGAAGTGGACAGCCACTGGCTAAGGCTTGCCGCCAGCAGTTCCCCGGCGCCGCTAATGTAAGCCGCCGTCAGGGCATACATCAGGAACAGCATACTGAACCCCGTTAACCACTGCCCGGGGCGGCCAAGGTAGCGCCGGGCGAGGGTGCCCAGACCGGTGTCCGCCGGAACGTGCTGATAAACCTCTACCAGCATGAGTGCGGTGTAGCACATTAATCCCCAAAGGCCGACGAGCATCAGCAGCGTGACGCTAAACCCTACGCCAGCAGACGCCAGCGGCATCGCCAGCATGCCTGCGCCAATGGTGGTTCCCGCCACGATAAAAACACTGCCAAGAGTCCTGTTCTTCACGCTTTCCTCTGCATTTACGAAGAGCTGTATACATTTATGCCGCGCAGGGTAAGGGAAAAGCGTAGATGCGTCAAATGAGGGTTACGGGAGGTGTATTTATATGTTTACGATTTTAATTAAGTTTTTGTGACATTGTCACGTAATAAAATTAAACCAATCAGTGCTTGCCATACCGTGGGAAATTAAGGCTTTATTAATATAAATAGTAATAATAACTAATCTCTTTCTCATGGAGAGCATCAATCAATGAAAGCAAATTTGGTCCTGACAGGGTTACTGCTCGCTTCGGCGGGGTGCGGCGCCACCACTTACCCGATCACGGTTACCGACATGGATAACCAGCGTATTACTATCGAAAAAGAACCGCAGCATGTGATCCTGCAGGATGGGCGAGACATTTTGTCGCTTGCGCTGCTCGACCGTGAAGATCCGTTCAAACGCGTTGTAGCCTGGAATAACCTGCCGAAAAAACAGGACACCCAAACCTGGGATGTGCTGAAGGGCAAATGGCCTGAAGCCACCAAAATTATTGATATGGGCTTTAGCGATCAGGGCGAAGTCAACCTTGAGAGCGTGCTCGCGCAGCAGCCGGACATCATGATTGCGCAACTGCGGGCCAAGCCTGCGCTGGAGCAAACTGGTGTTATTAAGTCCCTTAAAAAACTCAATATCCCGGTGGTGTTCGTTGACTATGAGCTGCACCCGGTAGAGAACACCGCCAACAGCGTGAAGCTGCTGGGCACCGTGCTTAATCAGGAGAAACGCGCCAAAGAGTACACTGACTATTACCAGCAGCACCTGGCCCGCATTCAGCAGGTGGCGGCCGATGTTAAAAACAAACCTACGGTGTTTATTGAGCCGATCGCCGGTAACACCGAGAACTGCTGCTTCACCCACGGGCACAACGGCTGGGGCGCGCTGGTGGAAGCGGTAGGCGGGAAGAATATTGGTTCTAAGCTGCTGCCTGGCAGCGCCGGGTTTGTCTCTATGGAGCAGATCATCGCCATGAAGCCTGACGTCTATATTATGTCCGGCTCTAAACGCCCGAATCCGAGCGTATTGCCGTTTGGCTACGGCGGTACGCCGCAGGAAGTGAACGCCACCTTCAGTAAACTGCTGGCCCGTAACACGTTCCAGAACATCGAGCCGGTGAAAGAAGGCAAGGTCTACGGCGTGTATCACCACTTCTATAATCACCCGTACAACATTATCGGGATGGAAATCTTAGCCAAAGACCTGTACCCGCAGAAACTGCAGGATCTTGACCCAACGGCGGACTACCACCAGATAATCACGCAGTTCACGCAGATCCCTGACGATCCTATTCTGCTGAGTTACGCCTACAAAAAGCCATAATCGCTTTTTAAGAAACGAAACGCGCACGATTAAAGTAGCCCTGTTGGTATTCAGACAAGCCAATAAAGGCGGTGACAAACGTCACCGCCTTTATTAATTAAACTTCAGGCATCGCGGAAGAGTGGTGTGAAGAGATTTTCCAGTCGCTGCCATCCCAGGCGTAGGTGAAAGTGTATCGTGCAGAAACCGTCGTTTTATCCTCAAAGGTAAAGGTATAGGTCCCTACATCAATCGCTTTATTGCAGCCAATTCTAACCGTTCTGCTGTCAATTTTACCCACCGGCTTTTTCGCCAGAAAATGTTCAAAATAATCCACACGTTCGGCGTCCGTCAGACGTACCTGGTTTGACACAGTAGGCAATAACACCGCATCGGTAAGATACGTATCAGCGACTTTTTTAGCATCTCCAGTCTTTAGCGAGTCATTCCAGCGGTCGAACAAGCCTTCAATCGCGGCTTTGTCCACTTTCACACAATCCTTAGCGGGCGCGGCCCATGTGGAACCAGAAACCAGCAGTAATGAACCGATAAAAGCTGACACTTTCCTCATAATATTTCCCTTTTTTGAGTGTGGTTAAACTGCCGGGAAAGTATCAATAATTCCAATTCGCAACAATGATCATTGTATATAGTTACATATATTTACTTATATTGATGCCTACGGCCTGAATCGTTTTATAGGTGAGTCTTTCTTCATTAACGTGATGAATATAATGCAGGACCCTGCATTGATATTTTCTTATTCGCGGGAAATGGCGATCCCGGTGTCTTTCATTTGCTGCAGCGCCGCAGCCATATCCAGCAGCATTTCAGCGGCAACCAGGCCTCCTTTTTCACTGTCTAGCATCGCCTTAATCACCGTCAGTACGCCAAAAGCGGTCATATGCGCCTGCCCGTGTGGGTCAGAGGCAATCACGCGCTTTCTGACGTGCTCGCCAGCATAATCCGTGCCGGCAATATCAACGTACAGGTCAATAGACGGCTTGCCATGCTGATGCATACCCATTGACGTACCCGCCGCGATATCCAGCCTGACCGAATTCGCGCTGGTTATAGCGGCCACCGCGGTGGTATCGAGTATGCTGAACGGCACGCCCTGAACCACTTCACCATTCTGGAGAGCGATATCCCGGGGAGTGGATGAATGCGTCCAGCTTCCTGACTCCCGAATCAGAGCCGAAGCAAGTTCATTGCCTAATTCGCTGCTGGAAAGTTCTCCCAACGGATCCGCCGGGTCATGAAGCGCGGAAAGCTGCACATGATCAACAACGCTAAAATCAGCGGCAAGCAGGCTAACCAACGGTAAAAACAGGCCCGCTTCGTAATAGCCCAGCGGCACGACGGGCTGAGTCAGCTGATAGCGCTGAGTTAAATTCAGCAGCGGCAAAATGGCGTCACCCGTTGCCTGGGTAATATTTATGAAGGCGATGTTATTTTTGATAGCAAACTCCGCCAGCAGGTTCTTAGGGTCCGGCGCGGCGGCAATAATAAGCTGCGCGTTAGCGGCATGCTCAGGCACTTCCGCTCCGGTGAGGTCGATAAACGCCGGGTGCGCGAACCCCAGTTGCTCGATTAACTTCGCGCCTTTTGCCGGACTGCGACCAGCAATCACCAGTTCAACCGCAGGAAAATGCTCACGAATCTGGCGGGCAATAGCTGACCCAATCATGCCGTAGCCACCGGCGATGAAGACTTTTTCTAATTTAATGTTTTTCATCTTAAAACCTCGTTATCAGGGATATCTATTGCGATAGCGAGACTTTATCCCCCGTCTGGTGTGTAATAAAGATCATGAATTTTCTTGGGGAAGTGAGGAATATTCACTAATGAGCATCAAGCTGGTGGATTTCAGCTATTTCGTGATCGTGGCGAAGTACCGCAGTTTTCGTCAGGCGGCGGAAGAGGTTGGGCTAACGCCCTCGGCCGTAAGCCATTCCATTCGCCAACTGGAGGAGCGGCTTAAAGTCAGGCTGTTCAACCGGACGACGCGCAGCGTGTCGCTCACCGAGGCGGGAAGAAAACTGTATGAGAAGGTTGCCCCGGCTTTTGATGACATCAGCCTCACGCTCGACGAACTCAACCTTTATCGCGATACGCCGATGGGCATTATTCGGCTCAATGTTGTGCGCCAGGGTGGCAGGCTTCAGCTTGCGCCGCTGATTGCCGACTTTACCCGGCAGTACCCTGATATTCAGGTTGAAGTGCAGATGGATGACCGGCTGGTCGATATCGTGAAGGCGCAGCTTGATGCAGGCGTGAGGCTGAACCGGGTCATAGAGAAGGATATGAAAGCTATTCCTGTCGGTCCGCCGGTACGCTACGCGGTTGTCGCCACGCCGGCATATTTTGCTCAGCATGGGATCCCGGCAGAGCCACAGCGGTTAACTGAACACAAATGCATTCAATTCCGTTACCCCAGCGGGAAAGCTTTTGGCTGGTATTTTGAACAAGCTGAAAGCCGTGAGGAGGTCGTTGTGAGTGGGCCCGTGGTTGTGGACGACCTGGATATTGCTCTCGACATGGCGCTTAACGGCGTGGGCCTGGCCTATGTGCTGCGGGAGATGGCCGAACCACACCTTCAGAGCGGGAAACTGATTTCCGTCCTGGATGACTGGCTGCCGGAGCTGCCGGGTTTTCACCTCTATTTCCCGAATCGCAAGCATCCGTCCGCCGCTTTCCGCGCTTTTCTGGACTTTCTTAAGGCGCGAAACTGAAAATAAAAAACCCGCCGAAAGGCGGGTTTGAACATGTACCACAATAGCTTCGTTAGATGGAAGTCCGGCGATAGTCGCGGTATTCCGGCAGCCAGAAGTTGTCGTCGATGGCCTGCTTCAGGGCTTCAGCGGAGGTCACTACCGCTACGCCTTGCTGCTGGGCAATCTTCGCCACGGCAAAGGCGATAGCGCGGGACACTTTCTGAATGTCCTTCAGCTCTGGCAGCACCATGCCTTCTCCATTGTTCAGCAGCGGAGAATGCTGAGCCAGCGACTCGCTCGCCGCCATCAGCATTTCGTCGGTAATGCGCGACGCGCCGGAGGCAATCACCCCGAGGCCAATGCCAGGGAAAATATAGGCGTTGTTGCACTGGGCGATAGGGTACGTTTTATCTTTCCAGGTCACCGGATCAAACGGACTGCCGGTGGCCACCAGCGCGGCGCCATCGGTCCAGGTGATGATGTCCTGCGGCGTGGCTTCCACGCGGGAAGTCGGGTTAGACAGCGGCATCACAATTGGGCGAGCGCAGTGCTTGTGCATTTCGCGAATGATCTCTTCGGTGAACAGGCCGGTCTGGCCGGAAACGCCGATAAGAATGTTTGGCTTCGCGTTACGCACCACGTCCAGCAGGGAAATCGCTTCGTTTTCCAGATCCCACTCCGCCAGGCTTTCGCGGCTCTGCACCAGTTTGGTCTGGAAGGAGAGCAGGTTAGGCATGTTGTCGGTGAGCAGGCCAAAACGGTCAACCATGAACACGTTGCCACGGGCGGCTTCTTCGCTCAGCCCTTCGCGCTGCATCTGGGCAATGATCTGCTCGGCGATGCCGCAGCCCGCGGAGCCTGCGCCCAGGAAGACGATTTTCTGCTGGTTGAGCTGGCTGCCTGCCGCGCGGCTGGCGGCGATCAGCGTCCCGACGGTCACAGCGGCGGTGCCCTGAATGTCATCGTTAAACGAGCAGATCTCGTCGCGGTAACGGGTCAGCAGCGGCATGGCGTTTTTCTGCGCGAAGTCTTCGAACTGCAGCAGCACGTCCGGCCAGCGGTGGCGCACGGCCTGGATAAACTCGTCCACAAACTCGTAGTAGTCGTCGCCGGTAATGCGCGGATGACGAGAACCCATATACAGCGGGTCGTTCAGCAGCTGCTGGTTGTTGGTGCCGACGTCCAGCACTACCGGCAGGGTGTAAGCCGGGCTGATGCCGCCACAGGCGGTGTACAGCGACAGCTTCCCGATAGGAATGCCCATCCCGCCGATGCCCTGGTCGCCCAGGCCGAGAATACGTTCGCCGTCGGTCACCACGATCACTTTGATATTGTGGTTCGGCACGTTCTGCAGAATATCGTCCATGTGGTGACGATTTTCGTAGTTGATGAACACCCCGCGAGAGCGGCGGTAGATTTCTGAGAAGCGCTCACAGGCGGCCCCCACGGTGGGGGTGTAAATCACCGGCATCATCTCTTCCAGATGATTTTCAACCAGGCGGTAGAACAGCGTTTCGTTGGTGTCCTGGATGTTGCGCAGGTAGATGTGCTTGTCGATTTCGGTTTTGAAGCCCTGGTACTGAATCCAGGCGCGTTCCGCCTGCTCTTCGATGGTTTCAACCACTTCCGGCAGCAGGCCGAGCAGGTTGAAATTGCGGCGCTCTTCGATGCTGAAAGCGCTGCCTTTATTTAACAGGGGGAATTCAAGTAAAACGGGTCCGGCGTAAGGGATGTAAAGCGAGCGATGTTTTTTTGGTTTGATGTCCATGTGCATACTCTTTTTTCGACGTAACGTCTTGCCAGTAAGGCTCATTCGGTAAGTTTTCGCGCAATATTATGGCACAGCGATTTTGCATCCGACACCGCCAGGCCAAGAACTTTGGTTACACAAGTCCTCAAATCGGCAGGAATTTTGTTTCAGCGCGTTCCGTGAGTGTGTTTAAATAGCTAAACCAGTTTAGCAAAATTTAGCTTACGAATGGAGACACCATGAGCGTACAAGTTTGGGTTCTGGGCGATGCCGTCGTCGATCTGCTTCCGGACGGCAATGGCCGGTTACTGCAATGCCCCGGCGGGGCACCGGCCAATGTTGCCGTCGGGATTGCGCGCCTCGGCGGCAGCAGCGGATTTATTGGCCGCGTGGGGGACGATCCCTTTGGTCGCTTTATGCGACGCACGCTGCAGGAAGAAAGAGTAAACACCGAATTTATGCGGCTGGATGCCAACCAGAGAACCTCCACGGTGGTGGTAGATCTGGATGAACACGGCGAACGCACGTTCACCTTTATGGTTCGCCCCAGTGCGGATTTATTCCTTGAATACGATGATATTCCGTCCTTCAGCCACGGTCAGTGGCTGCATGTCTGCTCGATAGCCTTAAGCGCGGAACCCAGCCGGAGCACGACGTTCTCCGCCATGGAGCAGATAAAAAAAGCCGGGGGCCAGGTCAGCTTTGACCCTAATATCCGTCCCGATCTTTGGCATGACGTCGCAGAGCTGCAGGCTTGCCTGACGAGGGCGCTGCTGCTGGCCGATGTGGTGAAACTCTCCGTCGAAGAGCTGATTTTTATCAGCGGGAAAACCCATCTCCATGAGGGCATTAAAAAGCTGGTCAGCCGCTTTGCTCTGCGACTTCTGCTGGTCACTCAGGGCAAGGAAGGCGTGCTGGTGTATTACCACGGTCAGATCTACCACTTTGATGCCCGGCCCGTGGTCTGTGTGGATACCACCGGGGCAGGCGATGCTTTTGTTGCCGGGCTGCTCAGCGGCCTGGCGACCCGGGGCTTACCCGACAGCGAAGAAGCCCTGGCCGGGATTATCGCTCAGGCGCAGCTTTGCGGGGCGCTGGCGACAACGGCGAAAGGCGCGATGACCGCGCTGCCTCACCGGGAAGAGGTCGAGCAATCGCTGTAATACGGTAAAAATATATTCTGATTGTCGTGCCTGTCACATTTACTAAATCGGTTTAGCAAAATTCGTTGCCTTCGGTATTTCGCCCTGGTTACCCTTTTTCAACTAAACCGGTTTAGCTAAACAAATGACATTAGCCTCTCAGGGATACGACGAACATGTATAAGAAAAAGAAACTGGCAGTGATGATAGCCTTGCTGATTGGCACGGCGTCCGCGCAGGCCGCCACGGATTTAAACAGCATAGAATCACGCCTTGCCGCGATGGAGCAGCGCTTACAGGATGCAGAAAGCAGGGCGAAGGCCGCAGAACAACGCGCCAGCGCCGCCGAAAGCAAAGCGCAACTGCTCGCCACTCAACAACAGCAAACTCAGGCAACCACTCAGGCGGTGGCCGACCGTACCGCCCGACTGGAATCAAAAGCAGATAAGCAAACTGGTTTTGAATTCCACGGCTACGCGCGTTCCGGCCTGTTAATGAATGATTCTGCATCCAGCAGTAAAAGCGGCCCTTACTTAACGCCCGCCGGGGAAACCGGGGGGGCAGTAGGGCGACTGGGTAACGAGGCCGATACCTACGTTGAGCTGAATCTGGAGCACCGCCAGACGCTGGACAATGGCACCACTACCCGCTTTAAAGCTATGCTCGCGGACGGGCAAAAGACCTACAACGACTGGTCGGCGGACAGCAGCGACCTGAATATTCGCCAGGCCTTCGCCGAACTGGGGAATCTCCCCGGCTTTGAGGGCCCGCTGAAAGGCAGTACCTGGTGGGCAGGCAAGCGCTTCGATCGTGACAATTTCGACATTCACTGGCTGGACTCCGACGTGGTGTTTCTCGCCGGCACCGGCGGCGGCGTGTATGACGTGAAATGGAACGACGGGCTGCGCAGCAACTTTGCGGTCTATGGCCGCAATTTTGGCAACCTCGAAGACACCGGCAACACCGTCCAGAACTATATGCTGACCATGAATCACTTTGCCGGGCCGTTCCAGCTGATGGTCACCGGGCTTCGGGCAAAGGATAACGACGACCGAAAAGATGCCAATGGCGATTTGATTCAAAAAGAAGCCGCCAATACCGGCGTGCATACTCTGGTAGGGCTGCATAACGACAGCTTCTACGGCCTGCGCGAAGGCAGCGCTAAAACCGCGCTGCTCTACGGCCACGGTCTTGGCGCTGAAGTAAAAGGGATCGGGTCGGACGGTGCGCTGCTGTCGGAGGCGAATACCTGGCGCTTTGCCAGCTTTGGCGTGACGCCGATTGGCGGCGGCTGGCATATTGCTCCGGCGCTGCTGGCGCAAAGCAGTAAAGATCGCTACGTGAAGGGAGACAGCTATGAATGGGCCACGGTCAACGCGCGGCTTATCAAAGAAGTCACCCAGAACTTTGCTCTGGCGTTCGAGGGCAGCTATCAGTACATGGATCTGCGGCCAGAAGGTTACAAAGACCGTAATGCGGTCAACGGCAGCTTCTACAAGCTGACCTTTGCCCCAACGCTGAAGGCCGGCAGCATCGGCGACTTCTTTAGCCGCCCGGAACTGCGCCTGTTTGCTACCTGGATGGACTGGAGCAGCAAACTGGACAAATACGCGAGCAATGACGCCTTCGGCAGCAGCGGCTTTAACGCCGGTGGGGAATGGAACTTTGGCGTTCAGATGGAAACCTGGTTTTAACGAACTGGCCTCCCGCTGCGGCGGGAGTGCCACGACATAACAAGAAAGCGTTTAGAGGTGACTATGGATTTCAATCACATTGCCAGAGAGCTGATTCCTCTGCTGGGCGGCAAAGACAATATCGCCAGCGCGGCCCACTGCGCAACGAGGCTGCGGTTGGTTCTGGTGGATGATGCGCTGGCAGACCAACAGGCGATTGGCAAAGTCGACGGAGTGAAAGGGTGTTTTCGCAACGCAGGGCAGATGCAAATCATCTTTGGCACCGGCGTAGTGAATAAAGTGTATGCTGCCTTTATTCAGGCCGCAGGCATTGCAGAGTCAAGCAAGTCCGAAGCCGCAGATCTTGCGGCGAAAAAGCTGAATCCGTTCCAGCGCATTGCCCGTCTGCTGTCGAACATCTTTGTGCCAATCATTCCTGCCATTGTGGCCTCAGGTTTGCTGATGGGGCTGCTCGGGATGGTGAAAACCTACGGCTGGGTCAGCCCGGATAACGCACTCTATATCATGCTGGATATGTGCAGCTCGGCGGCGTTTATTATTCTGCCTATCCTGATTGGTTTCACCGCCGCCCGTGAGTTCGGCGGCAACCCCTACCTGGGCGCGACGTTGGGCGGAATTTTAACCCATCCGGCGTTAACCAACGCCTGGGGCGTGGCGGCCGGGTTCCACACCATGAACTTCTTTGGGCTGGAAGTGGCGATGATTGGCTACCAGGGGACGGTTTTCCCGGTGCTGCTGGCGGTGTGGTTTATGAGTCTGGTGGAGAAACAGCTGCGCCGGGTGATCCCGGATGCGCTGGATCTTATCCTGACGCCGTTCCTGACGGTCATCATTTCCGGCTTTATCGCGCTGCTGATTATCGGCCCGGCGGGGCGCGCGCTGGGAGACGGCATCTCATTCGTGCTCAGCACGCTTATTGCCCACGCGGGCTGGCTCGCCGGGCTGCTTTTTGGCGGGCTGTATTCCGTCATTGTGATCACGGGTATTCACCACAGCTTCCACGCTATTGAGGCCGGGCTGCTTGGCAATCCGGCCATCGGCGTTAATTTCCTGCTGCCTATCTGGGCAATGGCAAACGTCGCGCAGGGCGGAGCCTGCCTGGCGGTATGGTTTAAAACCCGGGATGCGAAAATCAAAGCCATTACGCTGCCTTCGGCGTTTTCTGCCATGCTGGGCATTACCGAAGCGGCGATTTTCGGGATCAACCTCAGGTTTGTTAAACCCTTTATTGCGGCGCTAGTGGGCGGCGCAGCGGGTGGGGCCTGGGTGGTTTCCGTGCATGTGTACATGACGGCGGTCGGCTTAACCGCGCTGCCGGGCATGGCTATTGTGCAGGCCAGTTCGCTGATGAACTACATCATCGGGATGGTTATCGCTTTTGGCGTGGCGTTCATCCTCTCCCTGTTACTGAAATACAAAGCGGAGTCTGAAGCATGACGCTTGCTTCCCGTTTACCGGCCATTTTGCAGGCCGTGATGACAGGCCAGCCCAAGGCCCTGCAGGATAAACACTATCCGCAGTGGCATCACGCCCCGGTGACCGGGTTGATGAACGATCCGAACGGATTTACCTGGTTTGCCGGGCGCTGGCACCTGTTTTATCAGTGGAACCCGCTGGCGGCGGACCATAAATACAAGTGCTGGGGCCACTGGAGTTCGGCTGATTTAGTGCAGTGGCGACACGAGCCGCTGGCGCTGATGCCGGATGAAGAATACGACCGCAGCGGCTGCTACTCCGGCAGCGCCGTTGACCTCGAAGGCAGACTGACGCTGTGCTACACCGGCAACGTTAAGTCTGACGACGGCAGCCGCACGGCCTGGCAATGCCTTGCGGTGGAAAACAGCGTCGGTGGCTTTGACAAAATGGGGCCAGTTTTACCGCTGCCTGCGGGCTACACCGGGCATGTGCGGGACCCGAAGGTCTGGCAGCACGAGGGCGTCTGGTACATGGTGCTGGGCGCGCAGGATCTTCACAAGCGGGGCAAGGTATTGCTGTTTTCTTCGCCAAATATGCGCGACTGGGAAAACAGAGGCGAAATTGCCGGGAACGGCGTCCACGGGCTGGCTGACGCAGGCTATATGTGGGAATGCCCCGATCTTTTCCCTCTTGACGGTAAACATGTGCTGCTCTGCTGCCCGCAGGGGCAGGCCCGTCAAAATGAACGCTTTCTGAACGTTTACCCTGCGGCGTATCTGGTTGGCGACTTTGATTACGCCACGGCGACATTCAGCCACGGCGACTTGAACGAACTGGATGCAGGCTTTGAATTCTATGCCCCGCAAACGGCGCTGGCACCGGACGGGCGGCGTTTGCTCGTCGGCTGGATGGGCGTGCCGGACGGCGAGGAGATGCTGCAGCCAACCCGTGAACAGGGCTGGATCCACCAGATGACCTGCCTGCGGGAGCTTACGCTTAGCAACGGCAAGCTTTATCAAAACCCGATAGCGGAACTGGCTCTGCTGCGTGAAGAAGAACAGCGCTGGCAAGGGCCAGCCAGCCTGGCTCCGGCGCTGGATGCAACGCGCCTGGAACTCCAGATAGAGGCCACGGGTCGCTTCAGTCTCCGCTTTGGCGGCGGCCTGACGCTGGACGTTACCGGGCAGGGCATTACGCTTCAGCGTCCGAGCCTGGCGACGGGCGAGCCGCTTCACCGTTACTGGCATGGCGCGGTTGCCTCGCTGCAGATCCTCTGCGACAGCTCAAGCGTTGAGATCTTCATCAATCAGGGGGAAGGCGTGATGAGCAGCCGCTATTTCCCGCATCCTTCGGAGCGGCTCTCTTTCAACGGCGAGTCGGCGGTCACGTTGCGCTACTGGCCGCTGCGTTCCTGCATGATACAATGAGGGTTTTCGACTCATTGCCACGGTTGCTCTGTGAAAAAAACCAAACGCGTCACGATTAAAGATATTGCCGAACTGGCGGGCGTCTCAAAGGCGACCGCCAGCCTGGTCCTCAATGGCCGGGGCAAAGAGCTGAGGGTAGCCCAGTCCACCCGCGAACGCATCATGACGATTGCGCAACAGCAGCACTACCAGCCGAGCATTCACGCTCGCTCGCTGCGGGATGACCGCAGCCATACCATTGGGCTTGTTGTCCCGGAAATCACCAACTACGGGTTCGCCGTTTTCTCCCACGAACTGGAAATGCTCTGCCGTGAAGCGGGCGTTCAGCTACTTATCTCCTGCACCGACGAAAATCCGGGCCAGGAAAACATGGTGGTCAGCAACATGATTGCGCGCCAGGTTGACGGCCTGATTGTCGCCTCCAGCATGCTGACAGCTGTGGATTACCACAAACTGAGTGAGCAACTGCCGGTGGTGCTGTTTGACCGGCACATGAACGACACCGCGCTGCCGCTGGTTGCCACCGACTCCGTGCAGCCTACCGCCGAACTGATCGCCCCGATTGCCCGCCAGCATGCGGATGAATTCTACTTTTTGGGCGGCCAGCCGAGGCTTTCCCCCACGCGGGATCGGCTGGAAGGGTTTACCCAGGGCCTGGCTCAGGCGGGCGTCACGCTGCGCCCGGAGTGGATCATTCACGGCAACTATCATCCGAGCTCGGGCTATGAGTCCTTTGCTGCACTGTGCGCGCAGCTTGGACGTCCGCCCAAAGCGCTGTTTACCGCCGCCTGCGGCCTGCTTGAGGGCGTGCTGCGCTACATGAGCCAGCACAACCTGCTGGAGAGCGACATTCACCTGGCCAGCTTTGACGACCACTACCTGTATGACTCGCTGTCGGTGCGCATCGACACCATTCAGCAGGATAACCGCCAGCTAGCTTTTCATTGCTATGACCTGATCAGCAAGCTGATTGACGGGCAGTCGCCCACGCCGATGCAGCGCTATCTTCCGGCCAAAATATTACGTCGGCATTCATAAAAACAGCCTGCCACCATCGCTATAGGGAAATAACGTTATGCAAACTTTTTGCTACCCGGCCGGAACGCTTCTTGCTGATAAAGAGCAGGCTGAACACGCCTCGCCGTTCAAGGTAATGATTGAAACTCCGCGCCTGATACTTTCGCCACCCTCACCGGAAGATGCCCCGGCACTGCTCGGCATTTTTTCCGATCCACAGGTGATGAAATACTGGAACACCGCGCCCTGGTGCTCCCTTGACGATGCTCTGCGTTTTATCGACCGCAGAACGGCAGAGATGCAGGACCGTTCTGCGCTGACGCTGTGCATCCGGGATAAACAGTCGGGCCAGCTGGCGGGAAAATGTATGCTTTTCAGCTTTGACTTTCATTCCCGCCGCGCCGAGATTGGGTTTGGTCTGGGGCGCGAGCACTGGGGGAAGGGACTGGTTAACGAAGCCGCCGAGGCGCTGATTAGCTATGCCTTTAAGGTGCTTCATCTGCGTCGCATCGAAGCTGAAATTGATCCTGGCAACCAGGCTTCTGCAGCCGCCCTGCAAAAGCTGGGCTTTGCTCAGGAAGGGCTGCTGCGGCAGCGTTGGGAAATCAACGGCGTGATTTCTGACTCAGCGCTTTTTGGACTGTTGGCCGCAGACAAAAAAGCCTGAGGCGTTTGGCTAGTTTCGGTCAGGGAACCATAAACCAAAGCGGGTCACCCCGGCCTGGCTTTCCACCCAACAGCGCCCCTTATGCAACTGCATGATGGAATGCACGATGGATAAGCCAAGTCCGCTGGAGTGCGCCGAGTCGTTGCGGGAAGGGTCGGCCCGGTAGAACCGGTCGAAAAGCCTTTCCTGGTGCGCCGGAGAAATGGTCTCCCCACGGTTCATCACCACGATGGACATACCTTCCGCTTCAGGCCTGGCAGCAATCTCAATCTCACTGCCGGGCTCGGCATAGCGCACCGCGTTAGACAGCAGGTTCGCCAGCGCCCGGCGCAGCAACAGGGCATCCGCATTGACCGTGCCGCTGGCGTGCGTTTGAATCGTCACCTCACGCTCGGCGGCCAGATCCTCAAAATACTCACCGAGGCGGTGAGTCTCTTCAACAATGTCAATATCACGCCGCTGGATCTCCTGGTCAGGCTGTTCCGCCTGGGCCAGAAACAGCATGTTGTCTATCATCCGCGACATACGCTGCAGCTCTTCAAAGTTTGAGCCCAACAGTCGCTGGTAATAGGCGTTGTCCCTCGCCGCGCCGAGGCCAACTTCTGTCTGGCCGAGCAGGGTGGTTATCGGCGTGCGCAGGTCATGGGCCATATCGGCACTGACCTGTTTTAACTGCTGGAACCCGCGTTCCAGCCGCTCGAGCATCGCGTTGATTTGGTCAATCAGCGCATCAAGCTCCATCGGCACATCCTGCTTATCCAGCCTCGACGAGAGCGTTTGGGTGCCAATAGTCGCCGTGCGATCGGCCAGACGACGCAAAGGCGAAATGCCACGTCGGGCAAAGATCACCGCCAGCACGACCGAGATGGCCGCCATCATCGAGGCAAAGAGAATAATCTTGTTGCGATACTCTTCGAGAATATGGGTTCTGTCGCTCAGCACCCGCGCCGACACAATCTCCAGCGGCGGTAAATTATTGGCCGAGGGGCTAATTGCCGCCATGTAAACCATCGGCGTGCCGTCCGCATTATTGGCGTGATGTACGGCCTCAAGCGTCAGCCGCTGATTGGCGGCAACCGGCGTCACGGTGGGAAGCGCGCGCTGCATGGGGTTAACTTCCAGCAATGTGGCACCGCCCACATAGCGGATCACCAGCAGGGATTCCGTATTGCCCAGCATATTGGCAAACAAATGGGGCTTTTCGCGGATCAACTGCCGCGCATCCAGATCCCGCAGCAGCGTACTGATCTGGTCCACGCGGGAAACCAGCGCCGCGTCATCACGGATAGAAAGCTGCTGGCGCAGGGCGTAATAGAGCGCGCTGCCCATGACGGTAAACGCTACAAAGGAAAAGGCGGCCAGCAACACGGCAAGGCGGAAGGTTAGCGAAGTACGCTTCATGACTCTGGCTCGCAGCGGTAGCCCACGCCATGCACGGTATGGATTAACCGCACCGGGAAGGGGTCGTCCACTTTTTGCCGCAGCCTGCGCACCGCGACGTCCACCACGTTAGTGTCGCTGTCGAAATTCATGTCCCACACGCGGGAAGCCAGAAACGTTCGCGACAGAACTTGCCCCGGATGCTGGAGAAAGCACACCAGCAGCTTGAACTCTTTATTGGTCAGCGTGATGCGCTTGCCTTCGCGCTCGCAGCGAAACTTGGCGACATCCACCAGCAGATCGGCCATCGTCAGCACTTCTTCGGCTTCGGCCTGCGGCTGGCCACGGCGTAAAATAATGCGGATCCTTGCCAACAATTCGGCAAAGGAGAAAGGCTTGACGAGGTATTCATCGGCCCCCAGGCCAAGCCCGCGTAAACGGTCCTCCAGCGTGCCGCGCGCGCTCAGAAACAGCACCGGCGTCTGGCTATGAGCGCGTAAACGCTCCATTACCGTCCAGCCGTTCATTTCCGGCAGCATGACGTCCAGCAGAATCAGGTCATAATTTTCTTCCCGGGCCAGATGCAGGCCGTCAATGCCGTTAGCCGCCCAGTCTGCGGTATAGCCCGCTTCGTTCAGTCCGCTCACCAGGTAGGCGGCGGTTTTCGCTTCGTCTTCAATAATGAGGATTTTCAAGCAGCGGATCCCGTCGAAAAGAGAGAAAAGGGCGTGGAGACCGCCCCAGTCTCGTCATTATAAGAGGCGTGAACCTCAGTAGCCAGGCACGTGCGCCGCTTTCATGATCAGATTAGCCACCGCTTCAGGCTGGGAAATCAGCGAAACGTGGCTGGATTTTAGCTCGATGGTTTGCGCGTGCATGCGCTTCGCCATAAACCGCTCCAGATCCGGGTTGATCGTGCGATCTTCGGTCGATACCGCGTACCAGGTCGGCTTGTCATGCCAGGCGGCAACCGTGGTTTTCGCCATGGTGATGGCTTTGCCCATTGGCTGCTGCACCGCGTAATAGGCTTTGGCCTCGCTTTCCGGCAGGTCGCCGGCGAAATCGTGGATAAATGCCGACTCGCTCAGCGCGCCGTAGCCGTCGTCGTTCCATTTAAGGCCAGCGGAAGCCGGTGCCGCCGGGTATTTTTTGGTGAGCGCCGGGTAATCTTCACCCGCTTCCGGGGCGCGGGCGGCGATATACACCAGGCCTTTGACTTCTGGCTCATCGCCCGCCTGGCTAATCACCATCCCGCCGTAGGAGTGTGCCACCAGAATCACCGGGCCGTTTTGCTGCGCCAGCGCGCGTTTTACCGCGGCAACATCGTTATCTAAAGAGGTCGTCGGGTTCTGTACCGCCGTGACGTGCAGACCTTTGGCCTGCAGCAGGGGAATAACTTTGCCCCAGCTCGATCCATCGGCAAACAGGCCGTGCACCAGCACGATATTTTTCACTTCCTGTGTAGCAGGTGCGGTGTCGGCATAGGCCGCCGTGGTACCAAGAGACGCCAGCACAAGGGTGGCGAGAGTAGAGAGATGGCGTAATTTCATGATCTATCCTCAGGATTCAACAAGGGGGTCAGGACCAATGTAGTTCCCGGGCGCCAACAAAGTGCTGACGTACAAATGACAAAAAAATGACAAACGGGGCATTCTTGCGGTTCATGATGAAGGGCTCTACACTGAATTTTTCAGCCTGAAGAGATTGTAAATGACTAATAATATTACGCCTTTTGCCTTTGTGCTGGCGGTAAACAACCTTGATGACACTGCAGGTTATTTCCGCGATACGTTAGGCTTTACCCTTGAATGGCCTGGCACGAACGGCTGGCAATTAGCGGTGCGAGGGACAGTGAAGGTGATGCTGGGCCATTGCCCGCAGGCGCTGGCCCCAGCTTCCCTTGGGGATCACAGTTATTTCGGCTATCTGCATGTTAATGACGTGGATGCACTCTACGCCGAGTTTACCCGGCGTGGTGCCATCATTTTACAACCACCGGCCAGCCGTCCACACGGGATGCGCGAATTTCTCGTCGCGACGCCAGAAGGCCATAAAATCATGATTGGCCAGGTGTTGTAAAAAGGCCATCAGCCACCACGGGATTTGCTTTCACGGGTCACTATCACCGCCAGCAGACCGGCCAGCGCAAAAGCGGCGGCCACGTAGGGAATAGGGCGAGGCCCGGTCAGGTTTATCAGCACGCCGCCGACCAGTGAGCCGAAGCCAATTGCCGCGTTAAACACCGACACGTTGACCGAGGTTGCCGCATCCGGGCCGCCTTCAAGCGTGGATGCCTCTTTGAACACCAGGGTTTGCAGCAACACCGGCAGAGCCCCATAAGCTGCGCCCCACAGGGCGATAGCGATAAAAATTGTGGTATGGCTGACGGTCGCCGCATTAAGAAAAGCGAGGCTGGCGGTAAACAGCGCGGCCACCACGCCCAGACTGGTTCGCGGCGCCCGGGCGGCAAAAGGCCCCACCGCAAAGTTGGTGACAACGCCTGCCGCACCGTAAACCAGCAACAACATACTGATTTGCGAGCTGCTCTGGCGGGCCATTTGCTCAAGGAATGGCGTAATGTAGGTATAGGCCAGGAAGTTGCCGGTCACCACCAGCGCGGTGATGCCAAGAATAGCCAGCAATGCTCTGTTTTTAAACACCGCGGAAATAGCGCCGCGTCTGGCGGATTTAGCGATTCGTACCGCGGGAACGGACCAGGCGATAAGCGTGAAAACCACCAGGCACAAGAGGCACAGAGCGGCAAATACCGCCCGCCAGCCGTAAAAATCGCCCAGCATCGTGCCCGCCGGGACCCCGAGCACCGTTGCCAGCGAAACGCCCCCAAAAACAATGGACGTTGCCCGCACGGCGTTGCGTGCTGCCACCAGATGCACGGCGGTCACCACCGCCGTCGACCAAAATACGCCGATAGCCGCGGCCACCAGAATACGCCCCACAAAGACAACAAAATAATCAGACGCCAGCCAGGTAATCAGGTTGCCGGCAAAGCAGGCCGCCAGCAGCCCAGCCATCAGCGTTTTGCGGTTAATATGCCCCAGTAACCCGGTTAGCGGCGCGGCGGTGAGGGCCACCATGAAGGCAAAGATTGTGACCAGATAACCTGCCACGCCGAGGGAAACGTTTAGCCCGGCAGCCATGCCCGGCAGCACTCCCACCGGCATCAGTTCGGTACTGACAAAAGTGAAACAGCCCAGGCTCAGCGCCAGCACCGCCGCGATGCTGCGGGCCCGGGAAACGTGTGCGCCCTGCGGCGCAGCGATATTTGTACTGCTTGAATGCATAAAACCATCCTGAAAATGTGAACAGGTCGAGATGACGAGCAAATTGTGGCGTCGTACAGGTCAGAATGCGATAGCATGAAAGGCATATCACCTATGACTGAGAATCAATAATGAGAGCATTTAGTTCGCAACTGTTGGAAGGCGTGGACGTGATGGCGGCGGTAGTGGATACGCTAAGCTTTGGCGCTGCCGCCGAAATGCTCGATATGTCGCAGTCGGGTGTCAGCCGGGCGATTGCACGCCTGGAAAAGCGGCTCGGTATTCGCGTGTTTGACCGCACCACGCGTTCAGTGCGGCTGACCGATGAGGGGCGGGAGTTCTACGAGCAGGTTATGCCGCTGATTGGCGCCCTGGCCGAAGTCACCGGCGGCGCGGCAGGGGACGGGCAGAGCATTCGTGGCAGACTGAGGGTGAATGTTGATCCGCTGTTTGCCAGCCAGGTTTTAGGGCCACGCCTCGGCGCGTTTATGGATAAACACCCTGAGCTTGAAATCGAGCTGCGCAGCCGGGACGAACTGGGGGACCTTATTTCTGACGGCTTCGATCTGGCGCTGCGCTTTGGTCACCCTCAGTCCTCATCGCTGATAGCCAGAAAGCTGTTCGACACGCGAGTATTTGCCATGGCCTCGCCTGAATACGTGCAGCGTTTTGGGCGGCCTGAAACACCGCAGGAACTGGAGCAGGAGCCGCACCGCTGCGTATTGTTCCGCGAGCCGCTGACGGGGAAGCCTTTCAGCTGGGAATTTCATCAGGGGAAAAAGAAACTGATGATCCAGCCGCGCGGCCTGTTAACGGTGAATGATGCGGAAACCGCATTCAGTACCTGTCTTGCGGGGCTGGGCGTTGTGCAAATATTCGAGCTGGGCAGTGAGGAATACATCGCTTCTGGGCGGCTGGTGCCGCTGTTTCCCGAATGGTCAGATCATCGATTCCCGCTCTATGCGTATTACCCCTCCCGGCATCATGTGCCGGCGAAAACCCGGGCATTTCTGGACTTTGTTAGCGGGCTGGTGGGTTGACGTTCTCAGGCAAAACCGAGCAAGGCTGTCCGCTCCGTGCCAAATGCGGACGTCAGGAGTATTATCGATGTCCTCATTCCTGCAGCAGTAGACCCGGTAATGAGGACTCCTGAACGTTATCGAAGACTCATTGGGAACAGCCGCTATGAAACAATTGGCCCTTTTACTGCTCATTATTACTGGTTCAGCTTCTGCAGCCCCTTCAATAGAGGTGGGATTTTCTCCGGAAGGTAGCGCACAACAGCTCGTGCTAAATACCATCAATTCAGCGCACTCCTCTATCGAAATGGTTGCATATGCATTTCAGGCCCACGATATTGCTGCTGCACTAGATGCAGCCCAACAGCGAGGCGTTAGAGTACAAGTCGTTATCGATAAACGTCGAAATAGAGGCAGTACATCACTGGCGGCAATGCGCGACATTACTCGCCATGGAGTGGAGCTGCGCATTGATGGGCATTACCATATTCAGCACGATAAGATGATGATTGTTGATGGTTCAACTGTAGAAACAGGTTCATTTAATTATGCAAAATCAGCAGAGTACGATAACAGCGAGAATGTCATCGTTATTAAAAATATGCCTCACACCGTGTCTCAGTATCAGGAACATTTTGCTTCCCGGTGGGCAATATCTGAACCCTTCGAACTTAAAACACAGGGTTAGCCACTCTTCACTTTAGCGGCCTTTAACGTCAGCATCTCGCTCAAAGCAGCCGGGCAATTTTTGCCTAAACAATAGGCTTAACGAGGGATGGAACGCCCCCTATTAGTGCTCAACAATCCACAAAAGCGCCACCACCGGCAGGGTGAAGATCGCCGCAAAAATGGCCAGCTCTTCGCCCCAGCCGTAGCCTGCTTTAATTACGCCGATTAGCATATTTGCCGCTGCAATCAGGCACCACAGTACCGCAAAGCCTCGGGCGATAATTGCCTGAGCCGGCGGGTAGTCCGGGCTAAACAGGCGGATAAGCAGGTAACAGCCGCTGGCGAGCAAAAACCCGCTCAGCAGAAATAACAACGTTCGCATAAAACACTCCAGGAAATGGCCTGCGGCTTAACTTTGCGAGATAAGCCGCAGGCCGGGGATTTACTGCCGGGGAGTCAGCAGGTCGCCTAAACCAATACGCTGCAAAAACTCCTTGCGGATACGGTCGGCCACGGCGTTGACCACTTCGGCCCCGTCATCAGAGGGATCAACGTGCACGCGGAACGGGCGTTTGCCATACGGCGCATTCACAATATCCACCATCGCCGCCGCGACATCGGCAACATCGGCATCCTCTGGCTCACAGGCCGCCAGGCCTTTCAGCGCTTCATCTTCCAGTCCAGCGGTTGGGCCAGTTTGGGTCCAGGCCAGCTCACGTTCGCTGTCCGCAGGCTTGCCGGAATGCAGGAAGTGATTGGTGCCTTTGGTAAAAGCCCCCGGCACCAGAATCGAGCTTTCAATGCCCCAGCGGCTCAGTTCGGCGGCATAGCTGACGGCCACGGCGTCCATTGCGGCTTTGGCGGCAAAATAGGGCGCCAGATAAGGCGGAGTGCCGCCCCGAGTGCTGCTGCTGCCGACCCACAGCACCAGGCCTTTTCTCTGCTGACGCAGATAAGGCAGCGCCGCCCGGTTAACCCGCTGGGTGCCCAGCACGTTAATGTCGAATAGCTGGCTGAACTGCTCCGGCAGAAATGCCTCGGCAGGGCCGAAGGACATATGCCCGGCATTGTGTACTACGACGTCCAGCCGGCCTTGCTCCGCGATGATATGCGCGACTGCCGCCTCCGCAGAAGCCTCGGACTGCACGTCCAGCTCGATGGCGCGAAGATCCACGCCGTGTTGCCGCGAATACTCTCGCAGGCTTTCAGCCTGGGGAGCATTGCGAGCTGAAATATCGCGCATACTGGCGTAAACGGTGTGCCCGGCATGGGCGAGGGCGCGGGCGGATAAGGCACCAAAGCCGCTGGATGCGCCGGTTATCAGTATAATTTGCTGCATGTTTGTCTCCTGTTGGTCGCCAGTCTTATGCAAAGCCGCCGTTAACGCGGATCACCTGAGAATTCACCCAGCTGCCGTCCGGGCCAGCCAATGTCGCCACAATACTGGCGATTTCCTCTGGCGTGCCGATGCGCCCCAGCGGGGCGAGGCTGGCGATGGCCTGAATTTGCTCTTCGGTTTTACCGTTCAGGAACAGATCGGTGCCGGTTGGCCCCGGTGCCACGGCGTTGACGGTGATATTACGGCCACGCAGTTCGTTGGCGAGGACGTGCACCAGGCCTTCAACCCCGGCTTTGGAGGCGATGTAGGGGCCATAGGCCGGGAATGATTTGGCAATAACGCTGGTTGAAAGGGCGATAATGCGGCCGCCATCCTGCATAGACTCTGCGGCGTTGGCCAGCACCATAAACGCGCCCCGCAGATTTGTATTGATGATTTTGTCGAACTCGGCCAGGCCTGCCGGAGTAATTTTCACCATCGGCATAATGCCCGCGCTGTGCACCACCACATCCAGCTGGTTGTGGAGAGCTTTCGCTTCAGCAAACAGACGGGTGACATCGCTTTCAGATGAGACATCGGCCTGAATCGCCACGGCGTTCCCGCCGTTGTTTTTAATCGCCTGGACCGTTTCATCGGCGCTGGCTTTATTTCCGGCGTAGTTCACGACGACGGTGAAGCCGTCGCGGGCCAGTCTTTCGGCAATTGCCCGGCCAATTCCACGGGAGGCGCCGGTCACCAGGGCAGTTTTCTTTGCAGTCGTCATGTTGTTCTCCAGATGCGGTGAGTGAATCGCCCCGAGTGGGCGTGGGTGTATTGTTAATGTTTTTGATTTCGGGATAAATGGTGCTAATTTGATTAGATAATTCCGTTTTGGTTAACAATAGCAGATGGATAAATTTGACACTTTGCAGCTGTTCACCCGCATTGTTGAGCTGGGCAGTTTCAGCCAGGCCGCCGACCAGCTTGGTATCCCGAGGGCCACGGCAAGCAATGCGATTAAAGAGCTGGAGAGCCAACTGGGCTGCCGCTTGCTGGAGCGCACCACCCGGCATGTGCGAGCCTCTCAGGATGGGAAAGCGTACTACCAGCGCTGTGTGTACATTCTTGCGGAGCTGAATGATGCCGAAGCCGCGCTGCGCCCGGTTGTGGCCCGGCCTCGCGGTATCCTGCGTATTGACCTGCAGGGAACGCATGCCTCGCACATCGTTCTGCCGCGCCTGGACGAGTTTCATCGCCGTTATCCGGATATCGAACTGATTATAAGCAGCGGCGACAGGCTGGTGGATTTAATCCGCGAGGGGATAGATTGCGTGGTGCGCGCCGGTAAGTTACAGGACTCTTCGCTGGTCGCCCGTCATCTGGCGGATCTCCCGCAGGTGGTATGCGCCAGCCCGGATTATCTGGCGGCGTTTGGCGTGCCTGCGCACCCGGACGATCTTGACCAGCACCAGTGCGTGAACTTTTTCTCGACGACAGGCGGCCTGAATTACCCATTTGAATTCATTATCGATAACGAGCGCCGGGCTTATTCGCCGAAAGGGTGGGTGACGGTCAACGAAGCTGAGAATTACGTGATCTGTGCGCTACGAGGCTGCGGGCTGGTTCAGCTCCCGCGCTACCACGTTGAACAGGCACTGAGCGAAGGTCGGCTGGTAGAAGTGATGCCTGACTGGCAAAGCCCGGCCATCGCGGTATCCGCGGTGTACACGCAAAACCGGCAACTTTCGCCGCGGGTGAGGGTGTTTATCGACTGGCTGAAGGAGATTTACAGCTCGCGTTTCCCGCCGGAGAACAGAGCATGACATTTTCTGCACAAACATTGAATTTTGCCGCACATCGTTGCCGCGCTGCCGGGGCTATGCTTCATCTCCTCAACACATCAGGAGAACGGTTATGTTCAAATGTCTTAGCACTTCACTTATCGTTAGCACGCTCTTATTTACCGCCCAGTCACAGGCCAGCGACTTTCGTCTGCTGAGCCATACCATTGCTGACGGCGAGATGCTGAAACCGGCGCAGGTTTTTAACGCATTTGGCTGCCACGGGAACAACGTTTCCCCCGATCTTTCCTGGCAAGGCGCACCTAAAGGTACCCGCAGCTTCGCCATTACGGTTTACGATCCCTCTGCGCCGTCAGTCAGCGGCTGGTGGCACTGGACGCTGGTCAACATTCCAGCCAACGTTCACGAGCTGAAAACAGATGCCGGGAATGTGTCGGGCCAGAATCTGCCTGCCGGGGCCGTACAGGGACGCAACGACTACGGTTCAGCCAGTTTCGGCGGGGCTTGCCCACCGCCAGGCTTTAAGTCACACCCGTATTTGTTTACTCTCTGGGCTCTGGATACTCCGACGTTACCCGTGACTGCCGAAAGCAGTGGGGCTCTGGTCGGCTATCAGCTTAATGCCCATGTATTAGCCAAAACGGAGCTACGTCCGGTGTATGGTACTCCCGGTAAAAAATAAGCCACAAGACAAGGGCATAGAGCTGACTCGCTACCATGCCCATCAACGTCACGCGCTGCGAAATATGACTTTCTTGCGCCCCGGTTTTTGCCTGGTGCTCCGGGGCACAAAGATCATGGATCTGCCCGGCGGGAAATGCAGTGCGGGCAGCAACAGCCTGATCTTTTATGCCCCGCATGAGCACATTCCCATGCAGCACATTCCGGATGATTCAGGTTACGAGGCGCTTGTTATCTCGTTTTCCGCTTCGGCACTGGCTGAGTTTAACGCCCGCTACAGGGATGTCACTGCGGCCTGTAGACTAATAACCACCACTGCTCCAGTGCCGCTTAGTCCAGACATCCACGAAGCATGGCAGCGGCTGATCCGCGCCGCGTCCGCCGGAGAGCCCGCCCCGCTGTTGAATTATCATTTAGAAGGGGTACTGCTGCGCCTGGCGTTAGCCGGCTATAGCGTTGCAGCCAAAGCGCCGTTATCCACACTCAGCCAGCAGATAACGGCCCACATCGCCGAAGATCCCGCCGTGCCCCATACTCTGGAACACTTTGCCCAGCGGCTTGGCCTGAGTCTTTCAACGCTAAACCGGCGAATCAAAGCGGAGGGGCAGAGCTTTCGTCAGCTCCAGGAGGACGTCCGGCTTTCCCTTGCTATGGAATATGTGCAAACCACCGATACGCCCCTGGGGAGAATAGCGGAACAGGTCGGCTACGCCTCGCTGTCCCGTTTTATCAGTCGGTTTCGTCTTCGCTATAGCTTAACGCCCGGCGCGCTAAGAAAAGCGATTCACGGCCCTAAATAGAGACAGGCTGGAACGGTAGCCCCAGAGACTCGACAAAGGCTTTAACCTGCGGATACCAGAGCTTGACGCCCGCTTTGCTGTCGGCAAAGTCGTGGGAGTTTTTGCCGAAGGTGCCGATATCGATCATTCGGGCATGCCCGGCGTCGCCCTCCGCGTTGCGGGTGTAGGCATTAAACATTTGCTCCGGCATCGGCTGCGGCCAGAGCTGGTCATTATCGCCATAGAACCAAACCGACGGGTAGCGAGCCTGTTTGCCTATCGCGCCATAGGTGCGTACCAGATTTTGCTGCCAGCCTTCACATTTTGGCTGGCGCAGACCGCCCGAGAAATTAATCACACCCAGCACGCCGGGGAGTGGATGCGTACTCAGCGCCATAGTCACCAGCCCGCCGTCAGACTGGCCGGCAATCACAATGCGTGAACGGTCAACGTAGGGCAGTTTGACCAGTTCCTTGAGGGCGGCAGCCACGCCATCTGCTTCATCAAACGCGTGACGACGCACATCGCATCCGTCTTTCGGGTAGTCGCCGCCGGAGGCCGCAAAACCTTCCCGCATCGGAATCGCGACCGCAAATCCCCGATGAACAAATACTGAGGCAATCTCCAGGTGACGGGAACGCGGCTGCGTGCGCGCATTGCCCGGATTTTTACCGTGGTTCATCAACAGCAGGGGAAAAGGCCCATTACCCGGAGGCTTATACAGCGTGGTTTCCAGCTCAACGGTTTTACCCTCTATTTGCACGGGCAACATCACAATCTGATCATTGAGCTGGCGATCCAGCTTCAGGGAAGATGAAGTGTTATTACTGGCGGAACTGCAGCCGCTGACGCTGAGAAGAAGTGCCGCAACCGGCAGCCCGGTGAAGAGATGAAACAAAGAACCGGAGCGCTGTGGCTCCTGAAATAGAGGTGCTATCAGCCACTTCAAAGAACCCATCTGTTTACCCTGACAAAAAATACTGCGGTTAAATTATGCCGTGTCGTCAACGGACGGCTGTTGTTTTGCATACAAATAAACCGATGCCCGGGAAACGCCCAGATGCTGCGCCACGGTCTCCATCGACTTACGGATATCCAGTAATCCTTCTTTTTTCAGCGTCTGCAACAGCTCAATTCTTTCTGAAGTTTTCAGCGCGCGCGGCGTGGTGGCTATGCCAGCCGCATAACGATCGATTCTCAGCCGGATGGCTTCGGAACCTGCGGGTTCAATATGTTCTTCCACCGGGCCGGGACTGGTGTCGGTGAAGCGAGCGAGTGCGCTTTGCATCCCTCTGAACAAGGTCATATCCAGGTTGAGGCAAAGGGCGGCGACATAGTTCCCGGCATCATCTTTCAGCCCAATCGAGGTGCTTTTCACCGGGCGTCCGTCGGCAAACTGGTTGGCATAATTGGCGATCACCGCCGGGAAATCAGGGGAGGCGATGCGCGCCAGCCCCATTTCCGTGGCGCCCTGGCCAACCTCGCGGCCAGACAGGTTGTTGTGGATGGAGAGAATAGAGTGCTCGGGCTGCGTCAGGTCGTGCACCACCACTTCGCAAAAAGGCGCGAAGGTTTCACTCAACCCCTGGGCGATGTTTTCGAGCTGGTCGAGCAGGGCACTGTTTTCTGATTTTGACACTCTATTTCTCCTGTTAATAATTAACGCGGGCCGATGAGGTACTCGGCGTAGCGGCTGATATCGACGTTGCCGCCGCTGATGATAATCCCGATTCGCTTCCCGCGCAGGCTCTCTTTCATTCCGCGCGCGGCGGCAAAGCCAAGGCAGCCCGTCGGCTCGACCACCATTTTCATCCGCTCGGCGAAAAACTTCATCGAATCGATCAGCTCTTCATCAGTGGCGGTGAAAATGTCGTCCACGTTCTGGCAAATCATCTGGAAGGTATAGTCCCCGAGGAAGGTGGTTTGTGCGCCGTCGGCGATAGTTTTGGGCGTATCAATCCGCACAATTTGTCGATGCCGGAGTGACTGCTGGGCATCGTTCCCGGCTTCCGGCTCCACGCCGTAGACTTTGCAGTTGGGGGAAAGGTGGCGCGCCGCCAGCGAACAGCCGGAAATCAACCCGCCGCCGCCCAGGCAGACAAACAGTGCGTCCAGCTCGCCAACTTCGTCGAACAGCTCTTTCGCCGCGGTGCCCTGGCCGGCAATGACGTGCGGGTGATCGTAAGGCGGGATCAGCGTCAGGCCATATTTGTCAGCCAGATCTTTGCCGATTTGCTGGCGGTCTTCGGTGTAGCGGTTATAGAGAATGACTTTGCCGCCGTATTCGCGCGTGGCGGCAATTTTAGCCGCCGGGGCATCTTCCGGCATCACGATGGTGGCCGGGATCCCCAGCAGCCTTGCGGAGAGCGCAATCGCCTGGGCGTGGTTCCCGGAGGAGAAGGCCACCACGCCAGCTTTTTTTTGCTCCGGCGTAAACTGAGCGAGAGCGTTCATGGCCCCACGGAACTTAAACGCCCCCATTCGCTGGTAGTTTTCGCACTTGAAAAAGACTTCGGCACCAAACTCTTCATTCACGGTACGGGACGTCATGACCGGGGTGCGGTTGGCATGGCCTGCAATGCGCTGAGCCGCCGCGACCACATCTTCATAAACAGGGAGAACTAATTCACTCATTTTGCCACCTTTAAACGGTTGTCTTATTCAGAGAGCGCCACGGCTTCAATTTCGAGCGCCGCGCCGTAATGGAGTTGTGCCACGCCGGCCACCGCGCGAGAAGGGCGATGCTGACCGATCCACGCCGCATAAATGCTGTTAAACAGCGGCCAGAGGTTGATATCAGTGATGTACACCCGTACGGAGACAAGATGTTGTTTTGTCACGCCCGCGCAGGCCAGGCAAGATTCAATATTCTGCAGCACCAGTTGAGCCTGTTCTTCGAAGGGCGCTTCGCAGCGAGGCGTGCCGTCCGCCGCCACGGGAAGCTGACCGGAAATAAACACCAAACCGCCTGCAGTGGCGGTATGGGAATAGTGCCCCACGGGGGCAGGAACCTGTTCGATATTGCGCAGCGTAATGTTCGGGGCCATGTATCCTCTCAAGCGCGGTCAGATTTAGACAAACAATCTATATCTGGACTAAATGTCGATCAAGAGGTTTTCAACATGGAAAGCAGCAAGGGGGATAGGGGTGAACTGGCAGGGAGGAGAAAGCCCGGATCGCGGCCGTTAGGGCGGGAAATGCCAATGTGTTACTATAATAAAAAACGGGGTCTTAAGGGTTAGGGATTATAACTATATGAGATTTTATGGCATTGAATATCTACAAACGCAGTCTAATATTAATGATTATTTAAAATACATCATTATATTTAGTACTTTATTTATCCTGATCGTTTTTTTTAGCCTGTACATGCGTCATCGCTTACAAACTAAATATCGAGATCTAACAATTATAGTATTTTTATTTTTACTCTTCATTTCGGGTGTTCAGTATGCAGATTATACTGACAGTCAAAATATACACTCTCAATCATCACAAATGGTGAGTTTTGTTAAATTGCTATCAAAAGAAAAAGAAGTGGGTATGGATTCTATATTTTCAAACTCAGTTCAGCTCTCGGATGGCATCATCATTAAAATTAATGATCTTTACTATCGCGTCAATTTAAGCCCGGATCAAAAAACATATAGTTTAGTTGAGGTGTCGTTAGTAAACCCAGGCATAGAAATCATAAAAAACTGAGGAACAGAAATGATAATTTATACGCCGATCATGATAAAATTGGGCTTGGGAATACTGTGTCTGATTATTCAAATAAATCTCATGGGGAAGGGCAATCTGGCGCCTTCATCCGCAATGGATCAGGTTCAAAACTATGTGCTCGGGGGGATTATCGGTGGCGTAATTTATAATGAATCGATAACAGTACTGCAGTTTGTTTTGGTGTTAATTATATGGACCTTCCTCGTCTTTGTCCTTAAGTTTTTAAAAGAGAATAATCGACTAGTTAAAAGAATTATTGATGGCAAACCAATCACCCTGGTACATAATGGCAGTGTCAATGTTAGGGAGTGTTTACGCAATGGTGTTTCTGCGAATGATTTGATGTTCAAGTTAAGGGCGAATGGTATTTATGAAATAGAACAATTGAAGCGAGTAGTTCTCGAGCAGAATGGGCAATTAACCATTATACAAAGTGGTGATGAGAATATACGCTACCCAATTATAGTTGATGGTTTAGCTAACCATGATTTGCTCGAAATCCTTAACAAGGACAACGCCTGGTTAGAAAATGAAGTTATCAAGCAAGGCTTTAATAAAATTAGCGAAGTCTATTTGGGCGAGTATCTCTCGGGCAGGATTAATTTATACGGATATGAAAAGTAGTCGCCAAAATCAAGCTCTTTACCTACTGGATTATAGATAAAGTAAATGTGTTTCATCCTTTAACTATCACTCTAAAAACCCCACCGCATGGGTGGGGTTGCCAGAAAACTTATTTCCCGGACCAGGTACGCAGTGCGTTTTCGCGCGCTTCGGCCTGCTGGGCAGTATTCAGCTTGTAGTAATTTGGCGCTAAAGCACCTTCCCAGTCGCCGTACATTGGGTTCGGCAGCACAATGAACTGGGTGCCAAACTTGCCGCGGTTATCGCTGGCAAACTGCTGACGCTGGGACTGATCCTTGTGGTAAGTCGCTTTGCCAAAGTCATTCAGGTTGTCGCCGATGTACATCACTACGTCATAGCCTTCGGCTTTGATCGCATCGAAACGGGCCTGCTTGTTGGAGCTGTCGGTTTTCAGGCGCACGGTTTTGTCGCTCACGCCGGTAAAGCCCAGAGCTTTCATGTTGGCGACGGTGGCGTCAAAGTCTTTGCTGTCGCGGTTGGACACATAGAACATCGTGCCGCCGTGGCTGTTCACGTAGTTAGCAAAATCCACCGCGCCCGGGACGGCCAGCGCCTGGCGAGCCTGAGTCCACTGGGACCAGGTTTTGTCGTCAAACGCTTTGTTGTTTTTGGCCTGCCACGCGCTGTAGGCGCTATTGTCGAGCATGGTTTCATCCAGATCGACGATAACGGCCCGCTTAGCGTTACCCTGTTTAGCGGATTGATCCCACGCGGCGCGAGCGCTGTTAAACGACTGGTACGCCAGCGCGCGGTATTCGCCGGATTGCTGGAACCAGTCCACCGCCATCACTGTCTGGCTCGCCAGTTTTTGATCCGCCGCCTGCTGCTGATTTGCACAACCAGTCAGGCTGACCAGCACCAGCGCTACCGCGCCACCCAATAAACTTTTCTTCATTTTTATGTCCTTAGCCTTGCTTTTATCATTAACGCCATTGATACCTGCCGGCCTCTGCACTGAACAATGCAGTGACTTTTTCTAACAAAATCAGCAGGTATTGTTAAAAAGTGTTTTACCGAATATTAAAGCTACGTTATCAATAGCTTTTTAATGGATCGACAGTGGATACTCAATATGACAAAAATATTTCGACGCAATTTTTTTTCCCTGATGGTGGTAGCGGCATTACCGGGCGTGAGCGTTGCTGCCCACGCAGCTGGCTGTGAAGAGACCAGGGCGGGCATCGACATGGGCTCCGGCACCACCAAGCTGGTGGTCGCCAAAGTGGATACCTGCCAGCAGCGCATCAACAAAGTGTTGTTCGAGGATCAGCGTCCAATCGGTTTTAACGAAGATTTATCCAAATCTGCAGATAACACTCTCAGCCCAGCGATTCAACAGCAGGGGCAGACGGCGCTGCGCGAGCTAGCTGCAGAGGCCGCCCGCTATCATCCTGCTCGTTTTAACGGCGTGGCTACCGCTGTTTTTCGCAGCGCGTCTAACGCCCAGCAGACGATCGATGCCTTCAACCGTGCTGCTCCGGTGAATCTAAAAATTATTACTCAGGAACAAGAGGCCGAGCTGGGCTTCCTGTCCGCCAAAGCCTCGATGCCCGTGCCGCTGCCAGACGATCAGATGGTGGTCTGGGACATTGGCGGCGGGTCGATGCAAATGACGACCTGGCTGCAAAAACACGACAAATGGCAGCCGGAGATTTACCAGGGCAAGCTGGCCTCCGTCACGCTGAAGAACTACATCATCGACGTGGTGAAAAACAAAGATTTGCATGATGCCAGCTCGCCAAATCCGATTGGTTCCCTGCGTGACGGCGTGCTGCGTTTTGTTCGCTTCTATGCCACCACCCACGTCAGCCCGGAGATGAAACAGGCGCTGGCTAAGCGTACCGTCGTGGGTATCGGTGGGGTGCATGACTTCTCCGTCAGCAAGCAGCTCAATGAAAAGGTTTACACCCTCGCCGATCTACAAAAATCTTCCGCCAGCCAGGTCTGGAAAGGGGATTCAGAGCTGCGCGGGGATTACCGGGCCACGGACGTCAGCAACCTGCTACTGGTTCAGGGCTATATGGAAGCCCTGAAAATCCCTCAGGTAACCGTGGTGAAGGCCAACCTCGTTCAGGGCGTGCTGATTCAGTAACGTCTCATGCTTCAGGCGACGGCGATTTTCGTGCCGCCGCCTGGGGCACTAACCGCGTTTTTGCTGCCCGATCAGATGAATGATTAGCCCGATAAGGCTAAGCCCACCGCCCAGCATCGAAGCCAGTTCCCAGCCGCCGAGTCGCCACATCAGGCTCGCGCCCCAGGATCCCAGCGCGCCGCCGATAAACATGCCGCTCATAAAGACCGTATTGATACGGCTGCGGGCTTCCGGCCTCAGGGCATAGATCACGTGCTGGTTAGAGATCAGCGCCGACTGCTCGCCCAGATCCATCAGGATGATGCCAATCACCAGCCCGGTGAGCGAAGTCCACAGCCCCAGCACCGCAAACGAGATAACCATCACCAGCGCCCCAAGCCCGATGACGGTATACGGTCCCCGGCGGTCGGCAATTCGCCCGGCAAGCGGCGCAACCAGGATGCCTACGGCACCCACAATGCCCATCAGACCGGCGACGTCTGCGCCAAGATGAAACGCGGCATGGAGCTGCAAGGCCAGAATGGTCCACAGGCCGATGAACGAGCCAAACAGCGCGGCCTGAATCCAGGTCGCCCGACGCAGCAGCGGTTCTTCCCGCCACAGAGAAACCAGCGAGCGCATCAGGGTCATGTAGCTCTGTTTATTACCGGACGTGTGGTGCGGCAGGGTAAAGAACAGCATCAGCCAGCCGAAAGCAGTTGCCACAGCACCGAGCCAGAAGGTCGCTCGCCAGCCCCAGTGATCGCCGCTAAAACCGCCCACGGCCCGGCCAAGCAGTATGCCGCACAACACGCCGCTCATTACCGTGCCGACCACCTGTCCACGGCGTTCCGGTTTAGCCAGCTCGGCGGCGAACGGCACTATTTGCTGGGCCACGGAGCCGGTTACGCCCACCGCAGCGGAGGCAATAATAATTGTGACAACATTGGGCGCTAAGGCCAGGCACGCCAGCGCTACCGCCAGCCCCGCAGACTGGCAAAGGATCAGCGTGCGGCGGTTAATCTTGTCGCCCAGCGGTACAAGCAAGAACAAACCAAAGGCAAACCCAAGCTGCGTTGCCGTCGGCGCAAGGCTGACCAGCGCAAGCTGCCCCGGAAACGCCTGCTGAAGCAGTTCCAGCAGCGGCTGGTTGTAGTAGACATTGGCAACGAAAACCCCGCAGGCCAGCGCCATGATCAGCAGCAGACTGGAGGTTAAAGGCGAATTCTTTTCCGCCTCGGGCGGACGATTCAGGGTGATGCTCAGGGGATTCTCCGACATGATTTTTCTCTCTGGGAATGACGAGTCCTGATGCTGAATGATTGTCCGCCCGCAATCTTTGCCCTAGAATTTCAGACTTCTGAAATCACCTGAAAAGCGACCGTTCTTATGCCTGCCGACGAGCCCCAACTCCGCTCAGAAAGAGATGACGACATGGTGGTCTTTGGCCGCTATCAGCTGTTTCCCGATTTGGGATTGCTGCTCAGGGACGGCGTTCGGCTGGAGCCGGGCGAGCGGGCAATGGCCGTGCTCCGGCTGCTGGTCAGCGAAGCGGGGCAGGTGGTGACCAAAGAGACGCTGCTGGCCACCGTCTGGCCAAAAGAGATCGTCGAAGAGAATAATCTGCAGGCGCAAATCTCCGCTTTGCGCAAAATTTTTGGTCCCGACCGCAATTTGATTACCACGGTGTTTGGCCGGGGCTACTGCTTTACCGCCACGGTGAATAAACTGCAGGCGGCCACGTCGGCTCTGCCTGTCATCACCTCTTCAACGGCATTACCTCGTCCCCGTTCGCCGCTGATAGGGCGTGAAAGGGAGCTGGGTGAAATCAGAAAACGGCTGATCGAGCATACTATTTGCACGCTGGCGGGCCCGGCGGGCATCGGCAAAACCCGGCTATTGCTGGAAGTTGCTCGCGAATCCGCCAGTCTTTATCCCGATGGCGTCTTTTTTGCCGACCTGTCCAGCCTGAACGCCGGATCAGATCCAGCCCCAGTTTTGCGGGCGGCACTGGCCGGTATTCGTGGCGCGGGGCCGTCGCAGCCACGCCCCGCGCTGCTGGTGATTGATAACTGTGAGCATCTGTCGGACGCCTGCGCCAGGGAAATTGAGCATCTACTACAGCGAAACGAATTACTGAGCATTTTGCTCACCAGCCAGTCTCCGCTGGGGATTGAAGGGGAGCAGGTTTACCGCGTTGGGCCGCTGACTTTGCCGCCAGCGCAACTGGCCGCCAGCGAGGCGCAAAGTTTTAGCGCGGTTGAGTTTCTGGTACAGCGCATTCAAGCGGTGGATTACGCGTTCCGCCTGAGCGAAGAGAATATCGGGCCGATCCTGGCGCTCTGCCGGTTGCTGGATGCCGTACCGCTGGCGCTGGAAATTGTGGCTGCTCGCGTTGCCAACCTGGGACCGGATGCCGTGCTGGCCGACCTGAGCGGGCGGGAGACGTTACCGGAAACGCCGGGAGTGACGGCTTCCCGGCACAGAACGCTGGCCGAGGCGCTGGACTGGAGTTATCGATTACTTACGGCTGAAGAACAGCGAGTGTTTCATGCCCTGGCGGTGTTTCCCGGTGAATTTGACCTTGCCGCCGCGAAAGGATTGTTAGATCAGCAAGAGGTCAGCGACGTGGTGGCCAGCATGGTGGCGAAATCCCTGCTGGTTTTGCAGGCGGGCACGCGCCCGGCCAGGTATCGCTATCTCAACATTGTGCGCACCTACGCTCGCCGGACGCTGGCCCCAAATAGCACCCCGTATTTTCTTCGCCATGCACAACTTGTGGCCGACAGCATGGTGCGGGCAAAAGTTGCCTGGGCCGAAGAGTCCAGTCCGCAGTGGCGCCGTCAGTATGGCTATTTAATTGACGATCTCCGTGCGGCGGCAGACTGGTGTTTTGGTGTGGGTCAAAACGCTCCGCTGGGACGCAGTATTCTCGCTAACGCCACGCCGTTCTGGATCCAGCTTTCGCTCCACGGCGAGTGCCGCCAGCGGATTACCGCCGCAATTAACGATTCGCACAATGGTCAGGCCACGCCGCGCGAAGAGATGCTAATGCAGGCCGCGCTGGGCTCGGCGCTGGGCTGGGCGCAGGGGCCCATTGAAGAAAACGGCCAGGCCTGGCGGCGAACCGGGGAGATTGCCAGCACGCTTGGCGATGTGGAAATGCAATTACAGTCCGAGTACGGGCTGTGGCTGTATCACCTGCGCAGTGGCCGTTACGCCGATGCCGCAGAGAACGGCAAAAAAATGGCTGAACTGGCGACACAAACCGGTGATTACGGCGCGCTATTAACCGCCCGTCGCCTGGCAGGCACCGCGCTGCATTTTTCCGGCGAGCAACAGGCCGCGCTCAGCGAAATTCAGGCTTTGCTGGATCGCACCGTGGATGATGACAGCCAGAGAGCGCCTTTCCGCTTTGGGCTGGATCAGCGCGTGGCGGGCTGGGCTTTCCTGGTGCGGGCCCTGTGGGTGACTGGCGATGTGGCGAAAGCCAGAAGAGCGGCGCAGCTGGCGGTGGAAGAAGCCCGGGCGCTGGATCATGCCTGTTCGCTGTGTGCGGCCCTCGCGGAAGGCACCTGCACGCTGGCGGCCTTCACCGGAGATACCGCTGGCGTGCTACAGGTAGCCTCGCAGGTTGAGGCCATCGCCCTGGAACACGGCCTGGGCTTCTGGCGGCTTTATGCGGCCGCTTTTACCTTTTGGGGCAGGCTTCGCCAGCAGCCTGAAACGGTACTTCCCCAGCAGATCCTCGCCATGCTTACCCGGCTGCGGGATAACGGTTTTGATCCCGCTTATTCACTTTTTCTGTCTGATTTCGCCGCCGCGCTGGCGCAAAAAGGCCAGCCAGAGGTAGCCGAAGCGATGATCGCCGAGCGGCTGTCCGCGCTTGACGTCAACCAGTCACTCTGGAACCTGCCCGAGCTGATGCGGGTTCAGGCGCACATTCGTTACGGCGGCCAACCAGAATATGGCCTGGAACTCAGCATGGCGCTGCAATCTGCGCTGCTGCTGGCACAAACCCAGACGGCCAAAGGCTGGATCCAGCGCATAGAAACCGATCTGCGTCAGCTGTGATCTTTCGATGAAATGCAAAGCGGCAGAAAAGCCGCTTGCTTGTTGCTCTTACCGACATTAATCTCAAAATAAGATTTAAATAAAAATAACATTCATATTTAGAGATTTAAAAGGTGAGGGTTATGACAATGCATTTCAGGCCGGAAATTCGTGCGCTACAGCTGGCGCTTGCGGGTGCAGTGGTGCTGGCGATAGGTATGGGCTACGGGCGTT
This sequence comes from Enterobacter sp. TMH.L2, assembly GCF_050847315.1. NCBI lineage: Bacteria > Pseudomonadati > Pseudomonadota > Gammaproteobacteria > Enterobacterales > Enterobacteriaceae > Enterobacter > Enterobacter sp. TMH.L2. The sequence continues at coordinate 2,391,138 of NZ_CP193791.1, forward strand.
TTTCCTATACCGGCATTCTGCCAGTGATGCTGAAAGAAGGGCTGCTGTCGCTGCATCAGGGCAACCTCGCCGCATCGGCTAACTACGCAGGTTATCTTATTGGTGCCTTACTGCTGGCGAAAGCTAAGCCTGCCGACGCGCGGCGGTTAAACATGGCCTCCGTCGGGTTAACCATTGGCTGCCTGCTTCTGCTGGCATGGACGAAATCGCCGTGGGCGGTGGTAGCGGTTCGGGGGATTGCCGGCCTACTGAGCGCCGTGTCGCTGATTGCGGCTTCACTGTGGCTTCTGCAGCACATGAAACACCATACCGGCGCGCCGGTGCTGTATGCCGGGGTTGGGCTGGGGATCTTCTTATCTGCGGAATTTATCGCGCTTGGTAAAGCTTATGGCTACACCAGTCAGCAAATCTGGCTGCTGTGCGGGATCGCTGCGCTGCTATTGTTTATGCTGGTTTATAAACTGCTGCTTAGCCCACCGGATTATCTGATCGACTACCAAAGGCAGGCTTCCAGTCAGCTTCAGGCGGCGGCAGAGAATGCTAAAGCGGCGTGGAAACTGCTGGCTATCTACGGCCTGGCGGGCTTCGGGTATATCATTACGGCCACCTATTTACCGCTTTTTCTTTCCGGGTCACTTAGTACGCTGGATCCGGTGCAGCTTTGGGCTATCTTTGGCCTGGCCGCGATACCGTCCTGTTTTGTCTGGCATCAAATCGTCTTGAAGTATGGTTATCGCCGCGCTTTTGCCGCCAATCTTCTGGTTCAGGCCGCGGGCGTAGTGCTTCCGGCCTTTAGCCACTCGCTGCTTTTTTGCCTGTTAAGCGCCGTGCTGGTGGGCTTTACGTTCACCGGCACGGTGACGATAGCCTTACCGGAAGCCAGGAGGCTGGCGCATCTGGTACGCTTCAATATGATCGCGGCGATGACCGCTATTTACGGCATCGGGCAGATTGTTGGGCCGTTGGTTGCCGGGGAGCTGTACGGCTTAACGGGCAGTTTTAACGGATCGTTAGCCGCCGCCACCGGCGCATTGCTGCTGGCCGGCGGGCTGGTGCTAGCGGGGCGTTCAAAGGTTGCTGGCTGAGGCGAGAATCTGCTTCATCGCCTCAAGCGCGGTGGAGCCGTAGCCCTTACGCCAGACTAGCTGAGTGAGGGCTTCGGCCACAAACTGTTGTCGCGTTCCTTCCGGCAAAGCCAGCGTCGCCGCGACGCTTTCCGGGAGCACGCCGCTGCAGCGTCCTGCGGCAACGGAAGCGATCATCGAGTGATAAGAGCTGACGTCCTGCACTTCCACCAGAGTTTGTGCGTTGAGCAAAGCCTCACCGCGCGCCCGATAGGAACATCCGCGCGGAAAAGCGGCAAGGCGAGGATGATTGCCGCTGGCGGTTTCAGGCACGAGCAACACCAGGCGTTCGGTGAACACGTCCATGGACTCAAGATCTACGGGGCAGTGAACCTGTCCCCCGGCTTCCGGTAACAGGCTCACCAGCGCGCAGTCCAGTGAAGCGTGGCGAACCTGGTCCAGCAGCTGCTGCGTCGGCTGGGTGGTTAAGGTGAGGGCGACATCAGGATACCGGTGGTGAAACTGCTGGAACACCGGCATCAGGCGGCTGACTGCGGTGGCTTCCATCGAGCCCATATTCAGTGCCCCTGCAGGCTTACCCGGATGCAGCGCCTGTCGGGCCTCTTCCGCCAGGCTAAGTATTTTTTTGGTGTAGGACAGAAAACTTTCGCCTTCCGGCGACAGGATCATTTTCTTGCTGTCGCGCACGAACAACGCGACGCCAAGATCTTCTTCCAGTTGCTGAATGCGGGTGGTGATGTTCGACTGCACGCGGCCGAGCCTTTGGGCTGCTTTCGTCACGCTTTGTTCTTCGGCAACGATTTTGAACATCTGCAGTGTGGTGTGGTTCATGTTTTTCATTCTCAATATGATAATGATCTTGATCCTAACATCTTCAAATAAGATGTTAAGCCCTCAATCTCTCATTTCCTGAGGTAGCGCCATGTTTCGTAGCCTTTCCCAACTGCTCGCGATAGACCATCCCATCATACAGGCCCCTATGGCGGGCGTCTCCACCCCGGAACTGGCGGCGGCGGTCAGCAATGCCGGTGGCCTTGGTTCGCTGGGTATTGGCGCGAGCGACGTCGTGCAGGCCAGGACAGCCATCCTGAAAACGCAGGCCTTAACCTCGCGCCCGTTCAGCGTGAATCTGTTTTGCCATCAGCCTGCCAAACGGGATGAGGCGCTGGAACGCGCATGGATTGAAAGCCTGCGCCCGCTGTTCGCTGAGTTTGGCGGCAGGCCGCCGGAAGTGCTCAGCGAAATTTATCAAAGCTTTATTGGCCACGAAGCGATGCTGGAGATGCTGCTGGAGACGGCTCCGGCCGCGGTCAGCTTCCATTTTGGCGTGCCCGATCGCGACGTTGTTCAGGCCTTCCGTGACAAAGGAATTGTGACGCTTGCCACCGCCACCCGGCCCGAAGAGGCTTTGCTGATCCAGGCGAACGGCGTGGATGTCATTGTGGCGCAGGGCTTTGAAGCGGGCGGGCATCGCGGGATGTTCGACGATAAAGCTCACGATACGCAGCTCAGCACCTTTGCGCTTGTGCAACTGCTGAAAAAACAGGTGGATTTGCCGGTTGTTGCCGCCGGCGGAATTATGGACGGAGCCGGTATTCACGCCATGCTAAGCGTGGGGGCGGACGCGGTACAGCTGGGGACCGCGTTTCTGCTTTGCCCAGAGTCCGCCGCCGATGATGGCTACCGGCAGCGGCTGAAATCCAGCCGATTACACCAGACGGAAATGACCCACGCTATCTCAGGCAGGGCAGCCAGAAGCCTGGAGAACGATTACTGCCACCACGGGCGAATCGTCGGCCAGCATGCCGTCCCGGCTTATCCGGTGGCCTACGATATTGGTAAAGCGCTTGCCGGCCTTGCAAAAAGCCACGGTCACCAGGGCTACAGCGCGCACTGGGCCGGACAGGGCGTGAACCTGATCCGCGAAATGCCCGCCGCTGAATTACTGCAAACGCTGGTGCGCGAAGCCGGGTTGTGAAACAGGTTACTTCAACAACGCCATTAAAATCGCGGCCACGTGCTGCAGGGCCACATCCTGGCTTCGGCGTTTGTGCCAGGCCAGGTGCAGTGAAAATCCCGGCAGTTCTACGGGGCAGAGAAGGCGACGAGCCCTTCAGTAAAAGGTATGACCCGGGAAGGCAGCAGGGCCAGCATATCCGAGGCCGCCAGCAACTGCGGCACCATCTGGAAATTCGGCAATACCAGCCCGACGCGGCGGCGTAATCCCAACCTTGAGAGTTCCACATCCACCGGTGTGACGCTTTCCCCTTTCCCGGAGGTGATAATGTGCGGCCAGGCGAGCCAGCGCTCAAGGCTAACCCCGGATGCGGCAGGATGTCCCTCACGCATCGCCACGACATAGTGCTCGTCCATCAACAGTTCGCTGTGAATGTCCGCGGCAGGCTGAGGAAAGACCGAAATAGCGATATCCGTGGTGCCGTTAAGCAACTCTGTTTCAGCCTGTTCCGCGCCAGCCCAGCCCTGAACGATGGGGTCAATCCCCGGGGCCGACTGCTGAAGTTTTTGCATCAACGGCACCAGCACGAACAGCGCCGGGAAATCCGCCATGGTTATCCGCAGTTGCTGCTTAATTTGATGCAGGGGAATCACCGGCGGGTCGATAAGTTCAGTAATGCCGCCCAGCACGGATTTCAGCGGGGCACGAAGAGACTGAGCAAGGGGCGTCAGCCGCATGGTGCCTCTACCACGCTCCAGCAGTTCGTCGTGAAAAAGATCGCGACAGCGGGCGAGGGCTGCAGAGGTGGCAGATTGCGACAGGCAAAGTCTGTCGGCGGCACGGGTGACGTGCGCCTCGTCGAGCAGGGCGTCCAGCACCACCAGAAGGTTGAGATCAAGCGTTCTTAAATTCATACAACAGATAATAGATTATCTTGATTATCTGTTGGAGTAATTTTCTGGGCCTCGCCATTATCGTCTCATCAACCCAAGGAGACGCCCCGTGAACAAAACCCTGATTTTACTTTTCCATCCGGATTTGTCCCGTTCCAGCGCCAACGCCGCGCTGGCGCAAGAAGTTGCAAAACTTGAACACGTTGAAGTGGTCGATGTCCAGGCGCTTTATCCTGACGGGATCGACATTTACCGCGACGGCGAGCGCGAAGCGGCCCGGCTACTTGCCGCCGACCGCATTGTGCTGCAGTTCCCGATCCACTGGTACTCCATGCCAGCCATTATGCGCCAGTGGCAGGACGCGGTGCTGACCCGGATGTTCTACCTGCATTACGAGGAGGAGGGGCGAAAGCTGGAAGGAACGCCGCTGTATGTGGCGGTCACCGCCGGTAACGTGGAGGAAGCTTATCGTCCCGGAGGCCGTAATCTTTTTACCCTCGAATCTCTGTTAGCCCCCCTTCGGGCCACGGCAAATCGCTGCGGCCTGACCTGGCATACCCCGTTTGTGGTCTACACTGCCGATAAGCTCGATGCTGCGGGGCTGAAAACGAAGGCAGAAGCGTATGCGCAGGCGCTTACCCGGTGGCGTGAAAATAAATTTTGAATTTTTTAGCAATATTTCTCGCGCTGATTCGTCTACCTCATCACAAGTGATTAGCCGTGACTTTACTGAGGTAAACATAATGAGAGATTTTGATATGCACCGACATGAACACCGCCGCCGTGGATTCTGTGGCCACCGCATGGGTAAGCCGATTTTGCTCTGCGTGGCATTGTTTGTCGCACTCGGCCTGATCGTGATGACGCTGTGGAATGCGGTGCTGCCTGGCCTGCTGGGCGTGAAAGAGATTGGCTTCTGGCAATCTTTAGGCCTGCTGGTGTTGTGCCGCATTCTGTTCGGCGGCCTGGGCTTCCGCCCGGGCATGTTTGGCAAAGCCCGTCGCCGCATGCACGAACGCTGGATGCAAATGACGCCGGAGCAGCGCGAAGAGTTTATGCAGCATCGCCGCGAGAAATTTGGCTTTGGTCACCGCGACCGCTGCGGCTGGCATTCCCGCTGGGATGAGAAAATGGATCCACATCCTCAGCCTCAGCCGCCGGTGCAGCCAGTCCAGCCAGATGAAAACAGCGCTAAAAAACCGGACGCTGAGTGACGACGATGAAAGCCGGAATAGTGGGGGAATCTCTGCTGATGGCAGCGCTGGCCGGCTGCCGCACCCGACTGAAAGCGTTTATTCGCGGGAGAACCGCCGGGCGTGAAGACGCCGACGATATTCTGCAGGAAGTCAGCTACCAGCTTATGAAGGTTGAACAGCCGGTGGAGAACGTCGCCGCCTGGCTGTTCCGCGCCGCCCGAAATGAAATGACCGACCGGGCAAGGAAAAAACGCGAGCTGCCTTTGGCGAGCTGGTTTGGCGGAGATGAAGAGGAAGATTACCCGGAAGATGAGCTGGCCGAAACGCTGTTCGGGATCCCGCAAACGCCGGAGGACGAGTACCTGAAGCAACTGCTGTGGGAGGAGCTGGAGACGGCCCTGTCGGAGCTGCCAGCGTCGCAGCGTGAGGTGTTTATCAAAACCGAGCTGCAAGACTATAGCGTGAAGGAACTGGCGGCAGAGAGCGGCGACACCGTGCAGGCGCTACTCTCCCGCAAACACAAAGCCGTTCTGTATCTGCGCACCCGGCTGCGCAATGTGTATGACGACCTGGCTGGTCAGTAAGACAGCCCCCGGATCTGCCCAGGGAAGGGCGATCCGGTTTTTTTAGCCTATCATTCCCCCCAACGCTCCTTGATGTAATTCACCGCCTGCTGGGTTTGGGGCTGGTTAAGATAATTTTCCCGGAACAAAATGGTGCCGTTAATTTGCGGCACGGCGTCGTTCAAATCGAGCTGCTTTTTCAGCTCCGGCACGCCGCCGCTCACCGTCCAGTCTGGCTCATTCTTCGAAGGTTCCCCGACTTTATACAGCGCAATCCCAATATAAAGACGCGTGTGAGTGGGCTTCACTACGTTAGCCCACCAGTTTGCCAGCACGTCGTAGCGGGCGGCACTGCGGGAGAAAGGCCAATAAATCTGCGGGGCAATATAGTCCAGCAGGCCTTTTTGTACCCAGAGACGCGTGTCGGCATAGGACTCGTCATAGGCTGCTGCGCCGCGCGTTTCAGACCCGGCCGGATCGTGGGAGATGTTGCGCCAGACGCCCGCCGGACTCACGCCAAACTCAACGCCGGGCTTAAGCTGTTTGATGGTGCGTGCGACTTGCTCGATAAGTTGCTCAGTATTGTGCCGCCGCCAGTCGGCTTTGGACGCGTAGCCCTGGCCGTAGGTTCTGTAAGTCTGGCTGTCGTTGAGCGTAGAGCCCGGTGATTCGGTATAGAAGTAATCATCAAACTGCACGCCGTCGATGGCGTAGTTTGAAACAACTTCGGCGACGATGCTGGTTATCCAGTCGCGCACTTCCGGGATGCCGGGATCAAGCACGAAGCGGTCGCCGGACGTTTTTATCCAGTCGCGATGTAACACATAAACGCTGGCGGGCTGCAGAGAAAGCGTGCGGTTCAGGGCGGCAACTGTGCCTGGCGTGATGTTGGTAGAAACCCGGTAGGGGTTAAACCAGGCGTGTACCTTCATGCCGCGTTTATGCGCCTCATCGAGCATAAACTGCAGCGGATCGTAGCCAGGATCTTCGCCAATTGTTCCCGTCAGCATATCTGACCACGGCAAAATCTTCGAAGGCCACAGGGCGGTGGCGTCGGGTTTCACCTGGAAAAATACCGTGTTGATGCCCAATGACTTCAGCTTATCCAGCTTGTCTTTTAACGCCTGCTGCTGCTGGCTGATGCGCACGGCGGCGCTGCTGCCGTTAACGGATGAAACCGGCGGCCAGTCCAGACGGGAAACCGTTGCCAGCCAGACGCCACGCATCGGCTCATGATCTTGTGAAGGGGTCGTCACATTCGGCTTAGTGCCCGGCAAGGGCGTGACGAGAGAAACCGGCGGTTTAGAGGCGCAGCTCGCCAGAAGCAGCGCGGCGGCAAGTATCGCGCCAGGTTTTTTGCCCCTGGCGGCAGAGAAGAAGCGGCTTGAAGTGGCGATGATGTGCTCCAGATTTTGCCAGTCGGTGAACAACAAGCATTTTCATACTATTCGACATCAAGTCAATCTCTAACGCCGTGAAGTAAAGCAGATGCGGACTAACCTTGCTTACGATCAAAATCCTTATTTATCATCACAATAAATAAAACACATTTCGTGTTTTATCCTATTACGCTTGTGCATCATGCCTTTACTGACAGCCTAATCACCCGGTTGCTACTATCCCTGTAGAAATTGTTCATTTTTTATCTGCGTGCCAGCACGCCGTTATTTTATGCTGTGAGAGCAACAAGGTGACCCGTCATGAAGCCTAAAACGCTGTACGATAAAATCATCGATAGCCACGTCATCCGCCCTCTGGACGACCAGGGCAATGTCCTGCTGTATATCGACCGTTCCATCCTCAACGAATACACCAGCCCGCAGGCATTTAGCGGCCTGCGTGACGCCAACCGCAAGGTCTGGCAGCCAAACAGTATCCTGCTCAACGTGGACCACGTTAACCCGACCCGGCCAGAGCGTACGCCAGAAATGACCGATCCGGGCGGCGAGCTGCAGGTTCGCTACTTTGAGTCCAACAGCCGTGATTTTGGCCTTGAGCTGTTCGACGTAATGGATCCACGCCAGGGCATTGAACACGTCGTCGCCCATGAACAGGGGATCGTGCTGCCGGGCATGGTGATTGCCGCAGGGGATAGCCATACCACCACTTACGGCGCGTTTGGCGCGTTTGGATTCGGCATCGGTACCTCTGAAATTGAGCATATGCTGGCGACGCAGACGTTAGCTTATAAAAAGCTAAAAACGCTGCGCGTGACGGTTAACGGTGAGCTGCCGTTTGCCGCGACGGCAAAAGATATTGTCATGCTGCTGATCGCTGAAATTGGTGCCGACGGTGCGACCGGTTTTGCTATCGAGTTCTGCGGCAGCGCCATTGATGCGCTTAGCGTGGAAGGGCGGATGACCATCTGTAATATGGCGGTCGAAGCCGGAGCACGGGGTGCTTTTATGGCACCTGATGAAAAAGTTTATGCCTACATCAAACCGGCACCGCGTGTACCTAAAGGCGAGATGTGGGAACAGGCGCTGAAATACTGGCGAACGCTCTACAGCGATGCTGACGCGGTGTTTGATAAAGAAGTTGTGCTCGACTGCGCCAACTTAACGCCTCGTGTGACGTGGGGTACCAGCCCGGACCAGGGCGGCGGCATCACTGAATATGTGCCCGATCCTGCCAGTGAATCTAATGCGGCCAAACGTCGTGACATTGAAAATGCGCTGAGATACATGGGACTCACGCCAGGCACGCCGCTGAGCCAGATTCCGATTACCCATGCATTTATTGGCTCCTGCACCAACGGGCGAATTGAAGATCTCAGGGCGGTTGCCGAGGTGCTGCGAGACAGAAAAATTGCGCCGGGCGTGAGGGGAATTATTGTGCCGGGCTCAACGCAGGTTCGCGCCCGTGCCGAGCAAGAAGGTTTAGCTCAAATCTTTATCGCCGCCGGGTTTGAATGGCGGCAGTCAGGCTGCTCCATGTGCCTGGCGATGAACGAAGATGTGCTGCAGCCGGGTGACCGCTGCGCCTCCAGCACCAACCGTAATTTCGCTGGCCGCCAGGGGGCCGGGGCCAGAACGCATTTAATGAGTCCAGCCATGGTCGCGGCGGCGGCAGTAGCTGGCCACCTCACCGATGTCCGTCCGTATTTACAGCAGGGGGAGGCGTAAATGGAACCCTTTAACCGCGTCACCGGCGTGGCTGCAACGATGATGGCAGCCAACATTGATACCGATGTGATCATGCCGAAGCAGTTTTTGAAAGGTATCGATCGTAACAATCTGGACCGAGGCGTTTTCTTCGATCAGCGTTTTCTGACCGACGGCTCACCGAATCCTGAGTTTATCCTCAACAAGCCCGCATGGCGGGACGCGCAGTTTCTTATCGTTGGCCCTAACTTTGGCTGCGGCTCCAGCCGTGAACACGCGGTTTGGGGGTTACGTCAACTTGGCATACGGGCGCTGATCGGTACCAGCTTCGCCGGGATATTCAACGACAACTGCCAGCGTAACGGCGTGCTGACCCTGACGCTGCCAGCGGAGGATATCGAGCGGCTGGCGCAGGCGGCAAACAATCCTGAAGCTAACCGCATTACTGTCGATCTCGCCCGGCAGCAGATCGGCGTGGAGGGCAAAGATATTGCCTTTACGGTCGATGAGCTGAAAAAGCATATGCTGCTTGAGGGCCACGATGCCATCAGCTACACGCTGCAGTTTCAGCAGGAGATTCGCGAGTTTGAACAGCGCCATTTTGCTGCGCATCCGTGGCTACTGACTCAGGATTAATTTTCAATGATGAAAGAGAACGCTGACTTTATTTGCGACAGGGGCGAATCACCCTTTATCCCGGGTTTCCAGCTCATGGACGTGGCGCTGGAAAACGGGATTACCCTGCACGCCGCCGTGGGAGGACAGGGTGAACCGTTAGTTTTACTGCATGGCCACCCGCAAAACCACGTGACCTGGCGTAAAATCGCGCCGGTTCTGGCACAGCATTTCACCGTCATCATGCCGGACATCCGCGGCTATGGCGACAGCGCTAAGCCCGCCAGCGACGAAGTTCACCGCCGCTATTCCAAACGAGAGATGGCGAAAGATATTGTCCTGCTGGTGGCGCGGCTCGGTTTCCAGGACGGTTTTGCTTTTATGGGGCACGATCGCGGGGCGCGTGTCGGGCATCGCCTGGCGCTGGATTACCCGGCGCAGGTTAAGCGCAGCATTTTTATTGATATCGCCCCGACGGCAACCATGTATGCGCTGACGGACAAAACTTTTGCTACCCGCTATTTCTGGTGGTTTTTCCTGATCCAGCCTTCGCCTGTGCCGGAAAAAATGATCGCCGCAGATCCGGCGTTTTTCCTGCGTAAACATATTGATGGCCAGCTTAAAACTCCAGGCGCAACGGAACCTGCAGTGTTTGCCGAGTACCTGCGCTGTTACCAGAATCCCGATACGCTGCGGGCCATCTGCGAAGATTATCGCGCCTCGGCTACTATCGACCTTGAGGATGACGAAGCCGACAAGCATCTGCGCATTACCAGCCCTTTGCTGGTGTTATGGGGGGAGAAAGGCACCGTGGGCCAGCTGTATGATGTCCCCACGACCTGGCAGGACAAAGCGCTGGACGTTCGTGGGCGGGCCATGCCCTGCGGGCACAGTCCGCAAGAGGAGTGTCCTGATATGCTGCTGAGCGCTATTATGCCTTTCTTAACCTGACGCAGAAGAAGGCATACCGATGAGCCCCAACGAAACCCCACGCGCCGCCTGGCCGCTTGTTGAAGATTTGAATGTCTTTGTCACCGTGGTGCGCAAAGAAAGCTTTGCCAACGCGGCGGCGGAGCTGGGGCTGTCTCCGTCTTATGTCAGCAAACGCATCGCGCTGCTGGAGAAAAGCCTGGGGATGCGGCTGTTCCACCGCAGTGCCCGCGCGATTCATTTAACGGCCGACGGTCATAAGGCGCTGAGCGGTGCGCTTTCGGTGCTGGAGAGCATGGGCGATTTTGTCTCAGGGCTTGCCGCCTGGCGGGACACGCTGGAAGGCAATATTCAGATGAGCTGCTCGTTTGGTTTTGGCTCAACGTATATGCCGGATGCGCTTTCGGCGCTGGCGGATCGCTATTCGGCGCTAAATATCAAGCTAACGCTGACGGACAGAGTCGTTGATTTGATAGAAGAGGGCGTCGATATAGAAATTCGCGTGGGTGACGATATCAAAGACCTGTATATCACCCGGCAGCTCTCCACCAACAACCGCATACTCTGCGCCGCCCCGGATTACCTGGTAAAACACGGGATGCCAGAAAACATAGCCGATCTTAAAGCCCATAAATGCCTTGTCATTCAGGAGCGTAGCGCGCAGTTCGGTGTGTGGCCGTTAACCAACGGCGAGGAAAGCGTGCAGGCTCACGTCAGCAGCCAGCTTTCCTCCAACAACGGCAGCGTGGTATTAAGCTGGGCGCTGAAGGGTCACGGCATTATTTTGCGTTCCCAATGGGAAGTGCAGGGCTATATTGCCCGCGGTGAGCTGGTGCAGATTTTGCCCGACTGGCACCAGCCCGCCAATATTTGGGCGGTTTATTCCAACCGCACCAGCGGCTCTGCGAAGTTAAAGGTCTGCATTGATTTTCTGGTGGATTATTTCCAGCGCTTTCCACCGGTGAAACTAGCGTGAAATTATTCAACATCAACCTGCCAGTAAACAGGTTGATGTTGTCAGGCTGAGTGTAGAGAAAGCGAGAAACTAAATTCTGATAATTTGAGTAATATGCGGGACGCCCTGTCCCGGTAATGGCGCATAAATTTCCACTATCGCTTCCCAGACGGCCGTAGACGGCGGGACCGAAGCCTCACAAAGGAAGCGGTAGTTTGTTCCGGCCACGACCTGGGTTTTTACCTTTTGTGGCTCGTAATCCACGCCCAGATGCCCGTTGAGCGCCTCTTCGAACACTTTTCGGTCCTGAGCAGTCAGCGGATGATAAGCCGTCCAGCCGCCAGGCAGCAGCGTTTGTTGTTCCGACATAGTGATACCTCAACAGTGAAATATTTCCTACTCGTTTGGCTTTTCGGATGTCGCCCCATATATTTTATATTGGTTTCTGGAATCCATTTGATCCTGTTAATCTATGGCTGCCTGATGCCTTTCCTGCAAGTTATATTGCCATTATGCAATTTAATATCTTCCTCCCTTAAATTGACGAAGTAGTTAACTAAAAATAAAAAACACTCAGCATTAAAGTTTTTTAATATTTTCACTGGCGGCCTGGCTAATAAATATATGCAGGCATTATTTAATACATAATATAAAAAATATAATAGCTGTTTATTTTCATATTGAGCTGTTTTCATTGCAATAAAACGTTATGATTCCCCGCCGGCGGCGAGTTGTGGCCGTGCATAGCGGGGCAGAGATGATGCAAATGAATGGAATAGCCGCGAAGGTTAATGTCGGTTTCCTCCGGGGGGCAATCCTGACAGGGATCTTTATGCTGGTGGGCTGCGCGCGTTCGGACGCGCTGTGGGGCGTGGTCGATAAGGTTTGCATGACTAACTATCAGCATACTAGCAACCCGGCGCCGTGCCAGCAGATCTATATGCCTGAAGGGAAGGCCCAGGGTTTTAGCGTTATCCAGAACCCGCGCTACCTCTACCATTTTATTCTTGTCCCCACAGCAAAGATGACCGGCATTGAAAGCCCGGCGCTGGCAGCAGCGGGGCGCACGGACTATTTCGGCTATGCCTGGCTTATGCGTCGTCTTTTAGACTGGCAGTATGGCGGCCCAATTCCCGACGATAAACTTGGCCTGGCGCTTAACTCGGCTTATGGCCGCAGCCAAAACCAGCTTCATATTCATCTGACCTGTCTGCGGGAAGACGTCAGGCGTCAGATGCTGGCAGAACGTCCCTTTATCACGGAAGAATGGCGCCCCTTGCCCGATAAACTCCTGCGCTACACCTGGTATGCGAGACGGGTGATGCAGCCGACGGTGATGGGAATTGACCCTGTTCACAGCGTCGCCAGCTATTTTCATTTATCGCCGGAACAGCTGGCAGAGTGGGGCGTGGCCGTCATTCCAACCGCTTACGGCGATCAAAAAGGGTTTATTTTGCTCACCACGAAGCGAGGCTGGGATCGCAATAACCGGGCCTCGGTGGAAGCGCTACTGGATAAAGAGTGTGCCATTTTACCGCCCATATCTTCCCGCTGATGTGCCATATGAGTAATGTCGGGATCGGACAACCTGAATGTTGTAAGGCATAAGCATTAATGGGATCATGATAATTAGATCCCATTAGAAAGAGCACGTCTGCGCCGCGATGTCTATCGAGTAAACAGGTGGGTGCCAACGGACAAGCATCCGGTAAGTGCAAAAATAGATGAATATACCATCAGGGTAATTAACGATTTCATAGTCTCTCTGGCACTTAAAAAAGGGATACGCAGCCGCTTAGCGCAGCTATAGAACATAATACTAATACCCAAAACATCAATTTTCGATACATCAGCACGTCTCCCACCTCATATGAATTTTTCTTAGCATGTCAGAGATACATCAAGAAAATGTCAATGAATAATGGAGCAATAGTCAAGGCCCCATGCACGAGGGGAGAACATCGCATGTCATCCTGGGCAGGCAATATAACGCCGTTATAAGTTGGAAAGCCGACAAGAAGCTTATGGCCAGTAAATAAAGGCAAGCATACACAATGCAATAATCAGTACAACACTCAAATACACCCATAAATATAAACTGTTATTAGCTTGCATATTGCTATTTACGTTACTTATATTCACAGGTTTTTTCGGTGCTTTCTCTGCCGGTACATCGCTCCTCTTCAGTGGAGACTCAAGCGTTTTTTCTTTAATATCTTCAATGCCCGCAATGGGTTTTCGTTTTTTTTCAATACTAACGTCAACGGTTTCAGGCACACACCACCCACGCCGTGTCAGAGTTTCAATAATATTTTTATCACCGCCCACACCGATCAATGCCTTTCTTATAATAGAAATATTCTGATAGATCGTATTATTGGAAACAATTGTTTTGTTCTTTCCCCAAACTAACGTGTGAAGCTGTTTAATGGTGATAACCTGGCCATGTTGTGACAGCAATAGGTGTAGACAACGTGCTGTTGATGCCGGCAGAGTAACAAATTTTTTTGGGGCGCTTAACGATGAAAGCGTGTGGTTGCCAGGATCAAATTTCACCTGATGATTGACTAAAATAACCTCAGACATTCCATATCCTCCAGAAAATTCAATCGCTTTAAGTTTTACTTTTTTTAAGATCTCGTTATCAACATGTAACCAAGAGGCAACCTCGTAGTTAATAATGCATGATTATCATTACGTTATATATTAATTGATGTCATTATAAACACACAGAATCTTAACAAAATTTAATAAATATAAAGTGTGCCACGCTAAGATAGAAAATTCCACCGCTCTCTCGTAAGATAATTCCCAGGCAAAAAAAACCATAAAGAGAAAATGAATGAAGATACAAGTTAAAGTAAGTGGATTAACTTAGGCGTTGCCATAACCATTCCATCTACATGTAATAAAAATACCAACCATCGACATTCAAGTCACAAGCAAAATTAATTTACAGATTAATAAGAGCATTACAATGCATAGAGTTTGTGTAATATCAGATGATTTTTACTATCTCGTGGGACTAGAGGAAATCACATTCAATGACGTTGACACCATATTCTTTACAGATATTAAAACATGCTTGAAAGAAATTCTGGGTAGAGCGTACACGCTTTACATAATATCCATTCGCTCTTTAGCTATGAGCAGAGAACTTGTATGTTGGATGTCAGAAAAAAAACCAGCTATAACGCTCGTATATGATATTCCAGTGGAAAAGCTTTACTCTCACTCTCGTTGTCTGTCCAAACGAGATAGCATAGAAAGCATTAATCGTTTTTTGTCTGATAGCGCGCAGGGGAGAAAAAAAGAAAAGAACAACATCACACCGAGGCAAATGGTAATTGTCAAGCGGTTAGCATCCGGTGATACAGTAAAATCAATTGCACGAGAAGACAATCGATCCATAAAAACCGTGTCCGCCATAAAGAATAGTATTTTGGTAAAAATAGGTCTAAAGCCGATGAATGATTTGTCGCTATTGATTGTTGATATGATTATTTGCTCTGCAGGCTTTAAAAAAAATCATATGATCAAAACAATCCAACAAAATGAGAATGTTACCAGCGATTTTGATGGGGTGCCTTCGATTTACATCGCGCAGCTGCCGGAGAGCTACAAACAGTAACGTTCACAGGATGCTCCCGTTATTATGCAGTCGGGATGGCTGCACCTGAGATCATACTGCGATTAGCAAAAAACGCGCACTGATTTTTTCAGCGGCTGAATGTGGACTCAAAGTCGCAGCATCTCCGAATTCTGACCAGGACGTAGGCTGTGATCGATGACAAGAAGGATTTCCAGGTAGGTATGATTTCCCTTAGTGAATTTCTGTCGCTTACTGTGGTTTCCCACGGTTTGCTCTAATCTTACTCACTGGATTTGGTTGTGTGAATTAGATGATTAACAATATCAGTCCAGGTGATCGCACGGCCAGCGCTATGGCTGGCATCAATCGCCAGCCGTTCGAGTTTAAGCGCATTGCATAACCGCAGAGCTTATCCGTCCTATAGCATTTGTAACTGGTGAGGAAACAGTACGACGATCCGTTTTACATAATTGCTCACGACTGAATAAGGATAATAGGACAGAAGTTATTGTGGCTGCGAACACTTTGGCATTCATGTTTTTAACGGTAACGTCGGGCAGTGACAAAACTTGTTATGGTGCTGACCGGGGTTGGCCAAGCCGCGCAGTCATGATGACAGGTTTGGAGCTAATCCGGCGAGGCAGCTTCACCAGAGTCGTTCTGGTGGGCCGAGATCTGATGGCCGGGTTTTCCTGTGCCAGAATGCTGGATTTTCTCTAACGGCTTAATGATGCGCATAATGTATATTATGTTAAATTCAATTCATTACTCATTGAGTTCATAACCGGCCACAGACCACGACTAATCATACACTTACCTATCCCCCATCTTCTACTTACCGGACGTTATGCTTCCCGCTTCTGATCTGTCGTCAGTACTTTCGGCCCAAAGCCACCTGTAGCGCCTCTTTACCAGCATGGCTTCGGCGAGTAGCTTCTTGAGGCGATCGTTCTCTTTAATGAACACATCTAATAAACCCTAGCTGATTATCCCATCTAATCGAATAAATCAGTTTGCGTTATGCTTTTCCAACACAACAGCTGAAGGATTACGTCATGCAAACGGTAAAACTGAACAACGGGATTGAAATGCCCCTGGTTGGCTTTGGTGTGTTTCAGATGTCTGATGCCGCTGAATGCGAAAGAGCCGTTATTGATGCTATCGATACGGGATACCGCCTGATCGATACCGCCGCGTCATACCAGAATGAAACCCAGGTCGGGAACGCTCTGAAGCAAACTGGAATCTCCCGTAGCGAACTGTTTGTCACAACCAAACTCTGGCTACATGATACGAATTACGAAGGCGCTAAAGCCCAATTCGAACGCTCCCTGAATCGACTGCAGCTGGATTACGTTGACCTGTACCTGATTCACCAGCCTTACGGCGATGTCCATGGAGCCTGGCGTGCTATGGAAGAACTGCAGCAGGCAGGCAAAATTCGCGCTATCGGTGTCAGCAACTTCCATCCTGACCGACTGGCCGATCTTATCGCCTTCAACAAAGTTATCCCTGCGGTGAACCAGATTGAAGTTAACCCCTTCAACCAGCAGCTGCATGCCGTTCCATGGAATCAAAGCCGTGGCATTCAGCCGGAAGCCTGGGCCCCGTTTGCTGAGGGTAAAAATGGTCTGTTCCAGCATCCCGTTCTAACGGCAATTGGGCAGAAGTACGGCAAAAGCGTGGGCCAGGTTGTGCTGCGTTGGATCTTCCAGAGAAGCATCATTTCACTGGCGAAGTCTGTGCGCAAAGAACGTATGGAAGAGAACATCAACATTCTCGATTTTGAACTCAGCGCTGAAGATATGCTGCAAATTTCCGCCCTCGACACCGCAACCAGCGCCTTCTTCTCTCACCGTGACCCGGCAATGGTGGAATGGCTGACTGGCCGCCAACTTGATGTTTAAGCCGCGATAAAGAGGTATTCATTCAATGCAAAAACGTTATCTGGGTCAATCCCGACTCGAAGTCTCCGCACTTGGGCTTGGTTGCATGGGCTTAAGCCACGGCTACGGCCCGGCGACCGATACCCGACAGGCTATCGAGCTCATTCGCGCTGCGGTTGAACGTGGCGTCACCTTCTTCGATACCGCTGAAGTGTATGGCCCTTTCCTTAATGAAGAGGTTGTCGGTGAAGCCTTAAAACCGTTTCGTAACCGCGTGGTTATCGCCACCAAGTTTGGTTTTAGTTTTGGCGAAGACAACAAGCAACAGATTTTAAACAGCCGACCGGAGCATATCCGTGAAGCTGTGGAAGGATCGTTACGCCGTCTCAAGACTGATGTTATTGATCTGCTATATCAGCATCGTGTCGATCCGGATGTCCCAATTGAAGATGTTGCAGGTACCGTAAAAGACCTGATCGCTGAAGGCAAAGTTAAACATTTCGGCCTGTCCGAAGCCGGTGCGCAAACCATTCGTCGTGCATATGCCGTACAACCTGTCACTGCCCTACAAAGCGAATACTCAATGTGGTGGCGCGAGCCTGAGCAGGAGATCCTGCCATTACTGGAAGAACTGGGCATTGGTTTCGTTCCCTTCAGCCCATTAGGCAAAGGCTTCCTGACGGGATCAATTAAGCCAGGAATCACTTTTGCTAAGGATGATTACCGCAGCACCGTGCCGCGTTTCGCCGGGCAGGCGATTGAAGCCAATGAAAAGCTGGTCTTATTGCTGGGTGAGCTGGCGGCAGAGAAAGGCGTGACGTCCGCGCAAATCGCGCTGGCATGGCTGCTGGCACAAAAGTCGTGGATTGTTCCTATCCCTGGTACCACCAAACTGCACCGGCTGGAGGAAAACCTGGGGGCTGCCGACATCATTCTTTCGCAGGATGACTCACGTCAGATAACGCAGGCGCTTGAAACCATTAAAATCGTCGGCGAACGATACTCCCCTGAACATCAGGCTCGAGTGGGCCGTTAATACCCGGACGGGGCCGCTGAAATTGGCGGCCCCGTTATTCCTGGTAGCGAAGTGCATCAATCATCAGCGCAAAAGCGGGCGGATGCTGCTTACGGCTCGGGTAGTAGAGGTAATATCCGGGGAAAGATGGACACCAGTCCTGCAGAACCTGAATAAGCTCTCCTGCCTTTATATACTCCTGCACTCTGTCTTCAGGTATACAGGCGATACCAAAACCGGATAACGCCGCATCAATTCGTTCCGCCTGCAGATTAAAGGTTACCTGCCCTTCTACTCTGACCCGTAACGGTTTCCCTTCCTTCTCAAACTCCCAGTGGTAAAGCCCACCGGCTGTCGGCAGACGCATATTGATGCACCGATGATTTTGTAGCTCGTGCGGCGTTTCAGGTGCAGGATTTTCAGCGAAATAAGACGGCGCCCCTACCACAGCCATTCTCATATCCGGCCCAATTCTTACCGCAATCATGTCCTTATCCACGCTTTCACCCAGGCGTA
The DNA here is from genome assembly GCF_050847315.1 of Enterobacter sp. TMH.L2. NCBI lineage: Bacteria > Pseudomonadati > Pseudomonadota > Gammaproteobacteria > Enterobacterales > Enterobacteriaceae > Enterobacter > Enterobacter sp. TMH.L2. Next base: position 2,409,445 of record NZ_CP193791.1, read on the forward strand.
TCCCGGCATCAAAACGCCCCTCAACAATATTGACAAAGCCGTTATCAACCACCAGTTCGAGATTAATTTCTGGATATTCCCTGAGGAAGGGTTTTAGCTTCGGCCATACCACACTTCGCGCGGCATGCTCCCCGGCAGATAAACGGATATTGCCGGAGGCGGTGCCGTTCAACTGAACCAGTGATTCCAGTTCCTGCTCCAGATCGGCAATGCGGGGTTCAAGGCAGGCAATAATTCTCTCCCCGGCTTCTGTGGGAGCAACGCTTCGGGTCGTGCGGGTCAGAAGGCGGATATTCAGCCTTTCCTCCAGGACCTTTATCGCGTGGCTGAGTGCAGACTGAGAAACCCCCAGTTTACCCGCTGCTTTGGTAAAACTTCGCTCCCTTGCCACCACAAGAAAGATTTGCAGTTCGTTGAAGTTTTCTTTTAGCATCGACGATTTCCTTATGGAGGCATTCCCTTCATCGCACCCTCATGAAGGGTGTTCATAGACACAATTATTTTAGCCCTTATTGCCACAACTACTAGTTTTCGGAGGGTCTCTTCCGTCGATACCTGAGCTGAAGGTCCGCTGCGAGCGATAAGCAGACCTAAAGAAAAGCGTGACATTTATCATGAAATTAGAAAGTCAAGTTCATGAACCGACAGTCGCAAAATAGTTAAATTCAATCCATGGGTCTATTACTTGGTGGTTCTGTGGAGCCGGCACGACAATCAGCATATTGTGATTTTTGAGATACCTCCCTTTTCTTACGTTAGGTACTGCTTTACCGTTAAGCGCTGAGCCTGGCTCAGATGCCGGAACTATTCAAAGTTACACGTCGCACTCCTTGTGCGTGCTCACCTCTCGCCACAGCGCAGATAACCAGGTCAGCGAATCATCGATCAGCATCCGCTTTTCGCTCCCAGGCCGCCAAATCGTCACCATAGTCTGGCTAATACCTTCATTGCCCACCACCGTGGGAATAGCCATAACATTTTTCCAACGCACCGCCTCAAAATGAGTCGGTAAAAATCCCCATCCACACCCGGCTTCCATCAGGCTACGCAGCATTTCAAGCTCATTGGCCACAATGATATTCCCGGAGATTTGCAGCCGCCGCGCCATTGGTACGTCGCTTGTGGAGTGCATCACCACCTGTGGCGTCAAAGAAAGGTCAAGCAGTGAACACGGACGTTTGGCCTCTTCAAACAGCGGCTCTGCGGCGTAAAAATCCATGTCGATGGCCCCGAGCGCACGCCACTCCATGTCGCTGCCGACGCTGTGATTGTTGGCCTGAAAGAAGCCCAGATCGACCTCCCCGCTCGCCAGCGCTTTTTCGCCTTCCGCGCGCGAGGTGCATCTCAGACTCAGACGGATCCCCCGCGTCGCCATCCGCGTAATTAATGCCTTCAAAAAACGGCGGGGTGTAAAGGGGTCGTAGGCGACGCCCAGCTCCTGAACCTCCGTTGACGGCACCTGACGGGCAAACTGATCGAATGCTCTTGCCTGACGCAACAGCAGGTGCGCCTGGCGATGAAGCTGTTCGCCTTCTGCTGTCAGCTGCAGCGATCGCCCCTGGCGGGCAAACAGCGGGTAGCCAAAGCTATCTTCCAGCAGATCGATAAGATCGCGCAGCGTGGTGCGATCTTTCTCCAGCTTCATCGCAGCTTTCATCAGACTGCCGTGTTCCGCAACGGCAGTGAAGGCTTCAAGTTGAGAAAAAGAGTAAGACAATGACGGCACGTTGGGCTCCTTTTGCCGTGTTTATGGGGGATTATCCCCCATTACGCGTTTTTTATTATAGTGCCGTCATTTTTATACTGCATCCATCCCGTCATCCCGCCGGGACAACATGTCTATGGGTTTAACTTAAATAGAGAACGCTATGATTAATAAACATAAATCCTTGCCTGCAAAGTACTGCCTTCTGGCAGGTCTGGTGGCTGGTGCATTCCTCTCCTCTCCCGTAATGGCGGCTTGTGAAGGCACCGAACTCACCGCCTGCCCGGCCCCTTTTGATGCAAAACTTCCCGATACCAAAACGATGCTGAGCTGGGATCAAGCCGAGCGTGTTATCGGTTTTCGTAACGATTACCGTAATTATCAGGGCGATGTTTTCCACCACGGCAAATCCGTGCCGTTAGCGATGGCTGAAAAACCACTGACGCAGGCTCGCTATCAGGTCAACGGCAAACTGTGGACGCTACAGGATTATATTAAACGCCAGAACGTCAGCGGTATGCTGGTACTGAAGGACGGTAAAGTTGCCTGGAAATATCTTGGTGAAGGTAATACCGACACCACACTCTGGACCTCTCGTTCTGTAGGGAAATCGGTGGTGTCTACACTCGTGGGTGTGGCCTTAAAAGAGGGAAAAATCCACTCAATGGACGATCTGGTCACGCAGTATGAACCTGATTTGAAAGGCACCGCCTGGAACGGCGTGACGCTGAAACAGTTGATTCAACACACCTCTGGCGTGGCGTGGAATGAAGATTACGCCAATCCGCAGTCTGACTTCGCCAAACTCACGCAGTGTGAAGCGCACGCGGGTACCTATGACTGCGTCCGCTCGCTGGTTTCTGGTCTGAAACGCGCCCACCCAGCGGGTGAAGTGTGGTCTTACTCCTCCGGCGGTGCATGGCTGCTGGGCGATGTGCTGGAGCGCGCAACGGGTATGACGCTTGCTACCTACCTTGAGAACAATATCTGGCGGCCGTACGGTATGGCGAACGATGGTGTATGGCATGCCTATACCAAAAACCAGCATGATGTTGGCGCACACGGCTTTAACGCCACGCTGGAAGATTGGGGACGTTTCGGCGAATTCGTACTGAACAATGGCCGCCTGCCGAACGGTAAGCAGGTTCTGCCGGAGAACTGGGTTGCCCAGTCGGCCGACTGGAACAGAGCGAAAAACTCCGTCTCTGCGGCGCATCCACAGGGGCTGTATGGCTATCAGTGGTGGAATAACGAAGTGCCTGCCAACGCTAAAAACGTGGAACCAACACCGCAGGATTCGCTGAAAGGCTCCATGTGGGCGCTGGGGATTTATGGGCAGATGATCATGGTCAACCGTGCGGAAAATCTGGTGATCGTCCAGTGGTCAACCTGGCCGCAGGCGGAACCGTCGTTCAGCGCCCAGCCGCTGGAAGCTTCGCTGATGTTCAGCGCTATTGCGAAGGCATTGCATTAATCATCGGAGATAACCACGCCAGAAATGCACCTTAAGCTCTGGCGTTTTCAGTGAGGGATAAGGGTATCCTCTGGAGGGAAAGGATACCGCCCAACATCTTTTCAGTTGGCGAAGTGAAGATTGTCTAAGCCGTATTCCTTTTTTGACAGCATCCCAGTGCATCTGAATTCACGCAGGTAATGCAAATGGATGGTCAAGAAATCGCTACTTATCAGCCCTTGCAGACCATCATGGCTTTAGCCTCGTCTACAGTTAACTTATCTAATTCTCATCGAATAAATCACCCCATGAGCTTTTCGTTAAGGACTCACCTGTTCGCCCGCCTTCGGTTATTGATTTCAGTGGCTGCCGGCGTCGTTTGTTACTTCGCCCTTCCCGCTCAGCTTGGCACGCTGCAGCGGCTGTTGATCGGCTGGAATGTTTTGGCCTGGCTTTACCTGATTTTTATCTGGTTCCGCATGCTGCGAACGGAAGTCTGCGACATCCCGAGAATAGCCAGGGTACAGGATCAAAGCGCCGCGCTTGTGTTGAGCCTGCTTATCTTTGCCTGCATGGCCAGCCTCGTGGCGATTATGAGCGAACTTCCGTCGCTGCGTTCTTTGTCCGGAACCCCGCTTGTGCTGCATATTTTACTGACGGCAATGACGCTGGTCGTCTCCTGGACGTTGCTGCCCAGCGTTTTCGCGATGCACTATGCGCATCAACATTATTTGCATCGCAGCAAAGAGATAACCCCGATGATCTTTCCTGATAAACCGAAAGATCCGGATTACTGGGATTTCCTTTATTACTCTTTCACCATCGCCGTGGCCGCACAAACAGCTGATGTGGCAACCGGCACAACCGGCATGCGTAAAATAACCCTGCTGCAGTCAGTTATCTCTTTTATCTTCAACCTGGCGATTCTGGGACTTTCCGTCAACGTGGGCGCCGGGTTGCTGAGTTAATACCTGGGACTGGCTGTCATCTCGTGAATAGCACACAAAACAGGCTATAATTTAACCAGTGACGCTCTGTGTAAAGGTGAAACACAATGCCTAATCCCTTTGATGCCTGCATGTCTATCGCGCTGATTCTGGGTGCATTACATGAAATGGGACTGATTCCCTGGTAATGCGCTTTATATGCCGGTGGTTTGCTGCAAAAAACGATGGCAGGAAATTGACAGCTGGTTGAATCTCATTAAGGTGAGAGGGATATTTTACGCCGTGCTGGCCAGATCCCAGGAACCCCATGAACCCTTCGCTTCAAACTTTTGTCGGAAGTTTGCTCCAGGATGATAAAACGCTAGTTGCCTCTTACGATCTTGAGTCTTTGCCTTTTGAGCTGAAGCGCAGTCTTCATCTTCAGGCTTTACGGCAGCCCGGCATTTTTAACTATGCTTTACGTCCCTTTTCTCTCGACTATAGCCAGATCCAGCGACTCTGTATTATCAACGGCATGGGCGTCACGCTCGGCGATTCGCTGATCGGGATTGCGGCGCTGCACGCTATTAAAGCCATAAATCCCAAACTTCATCTGACGGTGCTGCGCCCTCACACCTGCCAGTCTTATGTGGAAGAGATTTATCGGCTTGCGGGGAACATGATCGATGAGCTGCATTTCATGCCTCAGGAACTGGCTTCCCTGGAGGGATATGATGCGCTGATTGACGCGGGGAACCAGCTTTTCCGGGAGGATTTCGCCACTCAGGAAATGCACGATTTCTTCTTACGCCACCTGGGGATTGCCCCTGAGACTGTACCCGAAGAGATAAAAGCTAACCGCTGGCTACGCGACGGAATGCCAAAGCAAACTTCCCCCCTGCAAGGTCGTTACGTCCTGTTCAATCACCGCGCCAGCACGCCGCTTCGCGATATCCCGGCTGACGTGCTGGTTGATTTAGTCGAGCATATCTATCGGCAGCACGGTCTGCCCGTGGCAGGCTTTGGAAAAATAGATCACCCGCAGTGCATCGATCTTTCTTCTCATTCCCGGACAACGTCTGACTACATCGCCATTATTCGTCACGCCAGTAAAGTCTATACCTGTGATTCGTCGGCCCTGCATATTGCCGCCGCCTTTGAGGTGCCTACGACGGCTTATTTTAACGCCATCAAACCGTCGCTGCGGGCCGCGTATTACCCGCAGTGTGAAAGCGTTGATCTGGGTACTGAGCGCTCGGCGCTCCTCCACCAGAGCGAAGATAGCGAGTTGCTAAAAGCGATAGAGGATAACTACCGGCGTTATCTGGCTGCCTTGTAATGTCTGATAAGCTGGCCGTGAATGACGGCCTGCCCCACGCTATTTATTGATGCCAATAACCAGCACGGTTGATTTCTTACATTGATTATCCTGGCAAATACCGGAGAACCAAATCTGCCCTTTGCCGATCGCCAGCCCCTGATAATTCGCAAAAAGATCCTGATATTTCTGCGCGTTAACCACCGCCACCAGATCCGGCGTAAAAATGGCGTCATAGTTTTTAATGAACTGCTGCGGCGTTTTGATCTGCACTTTTTTACCCGCCAGCGCGATCTTTATCGGATAGGAAATTAGCTTTGCCACTTCCGCTTTATTCTGCGCGGCAATCTGCGTTTTAAAATTATCAAAAAACGCATGATAGTTTTCATGCGAGCTGAATAACTTATCTAAATTCGCGTCCATTGCCTGCTCGGTGGCGGCCCACAGAGTGCCAGACCAGATCAGGGAGGAAGCCAGACACAGCCTGGCGAGTAGCGACGTAAACCTCATATAAACCACCTCTTGCCTTAAATATCATTGAATTATCGTATTTATAGAATTTTAACTTTTCAGTCTGAAACACGCTTTAAGTGTTAATAAAGCGGCAGGCGTTCCCTCGACGGCATCATATATGATATAATTTTGACCAATCCATTGATTTTAATTAAAAGTAAACAAATTGTATTAATATGAAACAACTTCTCCTGGCGCTGTGCCTTTTCACTCCCTTCAAAATGTCTCTGGCGTCCGTCAGCGGAAATTTCGACGTGAGAATGACTATACTTCCTAATCCGATGCCACCTAAAGTAACTAAAGTAAAACTTTCAGCAGATACGGTGATGATCGTTAATGAATGGTAGGATTTCATTCATCAAGTCGTGTCCGGGATGCACATCCGCTCCCATAAAAAAGCCGCTCACGGTCTCCCGCAGCGGCTTTTTTTATGACTGATTCAGGCTATTCTCCCGGACCTGGCTTATCGACTCTCTGCCCGACGTCTATCCGGTTCCCGTCCGGGTCGGCAAACACAAACGTCCGCAGGCCGTACTCTTTATCCTGAAGCCCCTTCACGATCCTGGCCCCTGCCTGCTGACAGAGAGCAAACAGCGCCCCGATGTCATCAACCAGAAGATGGGCCACCGGAAAATGTGCGGCCTTATGCTGAGGCTGGAGCGTCAGATGCAGCTCACTTGCCCCCTGCTGGAGGATAACAAACCCAACGGGTTCGCCGTTCTCGAAACGCTTCGTGAAACCTAAAACGCCCACGTAAAACGCCAGTGCGGCAGGCATATTTTTGACTGGCAACGTCGCTGCAATGCGGCCAAATCCAACTGCTGAAGGCATAATCATCCTTATATTTAAGAAACGAGCCCATCGCGCAGACGGTGCCGCAGCCATGCGTTTCTTTGTTGATGCCGGACGGTGCCAGAGTGGCCCTTATCATAAACGCCAGCCTCACCCTGCACCAGCGTTCGCTAATGAGAATAATGTCGCAGACAAACGCGGCGTTCCCCCTATGAAGACAGATCGCCTGCCCTTTGTCGGCAGATGTTTAGTACCAGCTGCCGAAGCCAGCGGTGCGCGAGGTCTGCCTCTGAACGCGGGTGCCACATTTGGGACACAGTAATGGCTCTCGTCTTCACCGGCAGCTCAAACATTGCCAGCCTCGCGTTCTCTCCCTCAACCGCCAAAACCGGCTGATTCAGCAGGAAAGAAGCAGGCACCAGCGCAATGAGATCGGACGCCTGCGCGACCTTTAGCGACGCAGGAAATGACGGCACTATGGCGGCAATTTTGCGCGTCAGCCCTCTTTCATCGAGGGCATCGTCTACTGGCCCGCGAGTTGAACGGAGACGCCGGGAGGCTACCACGTGCCCGTACGAAAGATACTGCTCGACGGTAACCTCAGGCAGAGCGGCCAGAGGATGACCGACGCGCACCACGCCAACAAACCGATCGCGGAATAGCGCCTGGAGCCGTATCTCTGGCCCCATTTCACCCACGACGCCGATTTCGAGATCGACCAGGCCCTCACGCAGATGCCGGGGACCTTTTTCAGGTTTGGAGATGAAGCACAGCTGCACCCGAGGCGCTACAGCCGCCGCCGCAGTGATAAGCGCAGGCGCAAAGGCTTCGATAAAACCATCGTTGGCCCGGAGGATAAACGTGCATTCCAGGGTTGAAAGCGTTAGCTCTGCCGTGGACGGGCTCAGCAAAGCCCGAGCCTCCAGCGCCGCGTTTCTCGCCCGCTCGCGAATCGCTTCGGCATAGGGCGTCAGCACCATATTTCTGCCCGCTCTGACCAGGAGCGGATCGCCGATTGCAGCCCGCAGGCGGCTCAGCGTGCGGCTCATCGCCGACGCGCTGAGTCCGAGGCGTCGCGCGGCGCCGGCCACGCTGCCTTCCGCCAGAAACGTATCCAGCGCCAACAGCAAATTCAGATCGGGGTCATTCATTCAGGCATCCTGTAAAGAGATATGGCGTCTGGTACAACTATTATCTGCATATGATGCGTCTTCCGCCTCTCTTTAAGTATCACTATATTTGCAGCACTGACAACCTGAGACTGATGACCGCGCAGCGGGAAGGAACAACGATGGAATTATTTTCAAACCAACCGGGGGATGAGGGCCTGCCGGGCCGCCCGCGTATGATGGCGATGCTTGCCGTGATGACGACGGTCACGATGGCGGTGTTCGATGGCTCAATGGTGAACATCGCGCTGCCAAATATCGCTCGCGCGCTCGACGTTTCCGCCAGCGACGCGGTTTGGGTCGCCAATGGCTATCTGTTGGCCGCCGCCATGACGCTGGCGATTTTTGCCGCGCTGGCGACCCGGCTGGGATTCAGGCAAATTTTCGTCTTTGGGCTGAGCCTGTTTACGCTGGCATCCGCGGGCTGTGCGCTTTCCACCTCGCTCGAGATGTTGGTTTTGATGCGGATATTGCAGGGCATCGGCGGCGCGGCGGTACTGAGCATTTCCCCGGCAATCCTGCGTTCGGTTTTCCCCACCCGCCTGCTGGGCAGGATCCTCGGTCTGAACGCCTTCTTAATCGCTACCAGTACGGCCATAGCGCCGCTCCTTGGGGGAACGCTTCTTTCGACCTTAGGCTGGGAATGGCTTTTTGCGGTTAATTTACCGTTAGGCATTGTGGCGCTTTGGCTCAGCCTCCGCGTCCTGCCGGGGGAAAAGGCCACCCATCCCAAGCCCTTTGACTACGCCGGTGCGTTTCTGTCTGCTCTGCTGCTGGGCGCGCTGATCGTGGCCGCCGACAGCTTTACTAAAAGCGGAGGGATTGCCCAGGCGGTGGCTTATAGCCTGACGGCATTGTTGGCGGGCGCGGCATTTATCTGGCGAGAACGCCGCGCCGCTCAGCCCCTGCTGCCGCTGACGCTGTTCGCCTCCGCGCGATTTTCGCTGGCGGCCCTGACGTCTCTGATTTCGTTTATCGGGCAAGGGATCACATTTGTCGCCCTGCCGTTTTTATTCCAGAACGTTTATGGCTACAGCGCCTTTGCATCGGCCCTGCTCTTTACGCCCTGGCCTGTGGGAATAATGCTCGCAGCCCCCCGGGCCGGACGACTGGCCGACAAATATTCGCCGGCGCTTATCGCCACCACAGGTTTAGGCGTGTTTGCGGCTGGCCTGATACTTTTAGCCCTGTTGCCCGCCCACGCTCAGGCATGGGACATCGGTTTACGGAGCCTGGTATGCGGCATTGGCTTCGGTATTTTCCAGAGCCCCAACAACCGGGAAATGATGGCTAACGCCTCACGAGAAAATAGCGGCTACGCCTCAGGCATACTGGCCATTATGCGAACTTTCGGCCAGTGTCTCGGGGCGGCCATCGTCGGTATTGTGCTGGCGATTTACGGAAATGCCGCCTCGTTTGAGTCGCAGGCCATTACCCTCAATCTTTGGCTGGCCGCCGGAACGACATTACTGGCTGTAGGCTTAAGCGGCCTGCGTACCCGGCAGCTACAACAGCAAAATAGTTAGCCGTAGAAAGGATCCTCAGCCAGGCTATACGGGTACCCACTCGCCGAGGAAATACTATGAATCTGGATGCTGAAACCGATTTAAAACTAGAGCGCATTATTGACGTTCCCAGGCGGCTTGTCTGGGAGTGCTGGACCCAGCCGCAGCATATCAGGCAGTTCTTTGTGCCCCGGCCTCATAGCGTAACGGCCTGTGACATAGATCTTCGGGTTGGCGGACGTTTCAATACGGTGTTTAACGTCGACGGGAATGAAATGCGTAATAACGGTGTCTGGCTGGATATTGTGGACGGTAAAAAGCTGGTGTTTACCGATGCCTACGGCGAAGACTGGAAGCCTGCTGAAAATCCGTTCATGACGGCGATCCTGCTTCTGGAAGATGCGGACAACGACAAAACGCGCTACACGGCTATCGCCCGCCACCGTACACCAGAAGCCCGACAGGAACATGAGAAAATGGGTTTCTTCATCGGCTGGAATATCGTTGTCGATCAGCTTGTCGAGTACGCCAAAGGCCTGAGGCGTTGATACCGCTGACTAAAGTGACCAGTCGCTCTTCTGCAAAACCACCCGATAACCATCGGGATCGATAAAAGTAGCCCCCTTCACGTCCCAATAAGGGTTGAATGCATCCAGCCGGGTAAAACCGGCTGCGACCATTCTGGCGCAGAAGGCCTCCCATTCGACACGATCGGGCACATAAAGCACCAGTAAGTCATCTTCGGTAGGTCGTGGGGTAATGAGATGATGCTGGCAGACCGTAAATTCCAGATGCCAGCCCAGCGACGGACCTCCCAGCATCACGCCGCTGAAACCGTCGTGATCGCTAAATTGCGCTATTTGCTGAAGACCAAGTCCCTCGCAGTACAGCTCCCGGCTTCTTTCAAGACTGCTCACCGGACGGGCAATACGCATATGGCTGAAGTTCATCATTTTTTCCTGTTCTGATGTTCGCTCAACCTTAAAGCTATTCCTTTGCCATCATTTTCCTCACCGTGCGATTTCAGGCGATAAACTGTAGGCAGGAATTGGGCGGGTTGTTCCCGTCAGGCTGTCGAAGACCGTGCGTTCTGTCGTGATAATCGGCATCCCGGACTGCCTCAGCACTGAGATATCGGCGGCAATGCGCTGCAGCCCAAACCAAAACAAACCATCGAGGGCGTTGACCTGAAGCCCGCCTTCCAGGGCGATTTTCAGCCGCTCTCTCGGGTTTCTGACCTGCAGCGCAATCTGCTGATAGCCCGTCGCGGGCGTACCGCCCGGTTCGATTCTACGTATGCGATTCGAAAAACGATAGCGGAAGGCATCCGGCACGGCGCTGAGATCGTCTTTGATGCTGTAGACTTCCCCGCGCTTATTGTCATTGATCGTCACGCTCTTCTGGTTAAGCTGCAGCTCAGCGCGCAGTTTATCGATCAGCTGCGGCGCCCGCAGAAGCAGCAGCCGAAAAGGCAGTTCGAAGCTGGTCACGTAGTCCACGTTCAGCAACGCCAGGCGCAGGCGCTGCTCCGCATCCTGAGGCTCTCTCTGGAACTCCTCCTGGACTTCCTCCCACTGGCGGCTGAGGCGCGGCGACGCTTCTGTTTCGGTGAAACTGTACTTTTCAATCTGGTAATCGATGCGATCGTTCATTCAGGCACCTTTCACATGTCAGGATCCAGCTCGCAAACCATCTCGTAGCAGCGCAGCAGTGTGCCGCTGCGCGACATAGGATAAAGCCCCTCTTTCACCACGCGAAATCCCTGCGTCAGGTAAAAGTCGCGGGCGTTGGGCGTGGAAGAAAGCGTCAGTCGGCTCATTCCCCTCGATCTGGCTTCTTGCTTGATGGCCTGAAGAATCTGTTTGGCCAGCCCCCGGCCAGTCCATGCCGGTAGGGTAAAAATGGCTTCAACCGAGCCGTTTTTCAGATCCAAAAATCCCGTAGCCACCGGCTCGCCGTTTTCATTATCCGCGACAAAAAAGGGATTATTGATAATTTCATTTCGGTAACCCTCGGGCATCTCATCTGGCGTCCATGCGGCCAGCACATCTTCTGGATAAGTTTCCCGACAGCCAAAGCGAATGGCCTCGTTTCTTATTGTCCACAGCGCCTGAGCTTCATTGAGCGTGGCTCGTCTGACCGTCATTCTCTGACCTCCGAAATGCTCCGTTACGTAAAGGAAAATGAGTCTGATGACTTAACGCAAAAAGGAATGTTACCCTTTGAAGAAAATAGCATTTAATTAAGGACCGCTCGATGAAAAAAATATCTGCCCTGTCCGTTTCGCTGGCCCTGCTTTTTAACGCTTCGGCCTTTGCCGCTGATGCTAAACTGCCTGCGCCAATAGCCGCCCTGGAAAAACAAGGCTTCGAACTGAAAGGGGAATTTAAAGCACCGGGCGACCTGCAGGGGTACGCGATGCAGTATCAGGGGCAAGGCACAATCGTATACCTGACGCCGGATAAACAGCACGCCATTATGGGCAACATGGTCGATGCCGAAGGGAAAAACCTGAGCGACGCGGAAGTGGAGAAATTTGTCTATGCGCCAATGGCCAAAGCCATGTGGCAAAACCTGGAGAAACACCGCTGGATCGCCGCCGGGAGTGAAAAAGCCCTGCGTATTGTCTACGTATTTGCCGATCCGTACTGCCCGTACTGCACCCAGTTCTGGGAGCAGGCTCAGCCCTGGATAAAATCGGGTAAAGTTCAGCTCCGCGTGCTGCTCGTCGGGATGCTGCGCCCGGACAGCAGTCAAAAAGCGGCGGCAATTCTGATGTCGAAAGATCCGGCCAAAACGCTCGCCGACTATGAGAACAGCAAAGGTAAGCTGGCGCTGCAAAAACCGGAGAAAATAGATCCGGTTATCGGGGAAGCCCTAAAAGATAACCTGACGCTGATGGACGATCTCGGCGGCAATGCCACGCCCTCAATATACTACCTGAATGCCGAAGGCCGCCTGCAACAGCATCAGGGCATGCCGGATGCCGAAACGCTGAATACCATCCTCGGCGATAAATAACGCTTATAGCTTCAGCAGCGGTTTGCGCTGGCGGCCAGGTTCACGGAACAGCGCCAGCGCCTGCCGCCACTCCTCCAGCGCATACACCGCCGCATCGGGCTGCTGCGTTTGTAGCAACAGTTCCCAGAGTGAGATAAACCAGCCCTGCCATTCTGCAACCAGCGTGACCGCCAGCGTATCGCGCAGATGAAATCGCTGCGCGGTAATGTTCTTCCCGCGCGGAGAGAACGCCTTCCCGCTCAGTAAACCGTAAGAAACCAACTCGGCATTCGGATTAAGGTGATCGAGCATCAATGTGGCTAACTCACCGCCCACGGCGTCAAACACAACGTCAACTTTACCAGCAGCTTCGGCAATGTGATGCTCGTCATCCCCGCTCAGCGGGATAATGCCGGATTCAAGCAACGCCGGAAGACGCTGTGCCGAGCGGTAAACACCATAGACTTCCGTTGCACCCTGCCTTTTGGCCCACTGCGCCAGTAAACCAGCACACGTTGACCCTGCCGCCGTGACCAGCACATTTTTTCCCGTCACGGGCCACTTTTTCAGCATTAACCAGGCCGCCAGAGGATTGATATACCCGCGCGCCGCAAGCTCATCCGGCACGCTGTCAGGCACGGGCACGGCCCACTGAATCGGGCAGTCAACCCATCGCTGCCAGGTGCCTTCCCCGCGCAGAGGCAGCACACGCCTGCCAATCCACTCCGGAGAATCCGCCTGCGCAACAATGCCGACGCCTTCGTACCCGGCAATACGCGGCGGAAATACCCGGTGGCGATAAGCCCCGGTAACGGGAATAAGATCTGAGGGATTAACAGGCGCATAGTGCATGCGCACCCGGAGCGTGCCGGAGATAAACGGCGCCAGCGGCGTTTGTTCGAGGGTTAAGACCTGTTCAGGTTCGCCAAACTGCCGGAACCAGAGGGCTGCGTTTTCCATACTGAATGCCTGCAACTGCCATATTGCAGGCACTATATCACGGCTGAGTCAGCATAAACGCATCGAATAAGTGACATTGTCACCTATTGCCTCATAAATTACGGTAGTAAAACGTCGTGGAGCACGGGCTGCCGTCCGGCATTAACGCATAATGCGGGAGATCCCCCACGCGCTGCCAGCCCATACCCTGGTAGAATATCTCCGCATCGCTGCCGGTGGCGGTGTCCAGTACCAGCACTGATTTTCCCTGCGTGGTGGCAACGGCTTCCAGATAAGCCATCAGGCGCTGGGCAATGCCTTTCCGCCGCGCCACGCGATGAACCAGAAGTTTGGCCACATCGGCCCGGTGCGGCTGATTTTCCGGCTGGCTGGTGATCAGCTGCACGGTGCCCACAATGCGCCCCTGCCCATCTTCCGCCACGATCAGCGTACGCTCTCCCCGCGCCACGCTCTGGCCAACCTCCCCCCAAAACGCCGCGGCCTTTTCCGGCGCCAAAGGATGTAAAAAGCTGACCGAAGCCCCACCAGCCACACAATCAATCAGTACATCCGTTAATGATGCGGTTGCGGCAGAAAATTCACAGGCCTTCAGGGAACGAATACGATACTCGGGCACAGCGACTCCTGAACAGTGGTTAAGAGTTATGTCGGAATATTACCGGACATAAGAATAGTCCAGCTTACCCGGTAACTCAGGAACCCACTATTCAGAAAAGATATGGATGGGCGGTTTGGGGGGATGCGGTTTTCGTTCCAGAATAAAATCTCCCCCTTGCTGCAGCCAATAAAAGCGCATCAGGAGAGATATCCACTCAGGGTGTTAATTCCCTTCCACCATAAGGAATTATGATTGCACCGATCGTCTGTAGCTTTTCATAATTTTATCCGAGCCTGGCTGGCTTCAGCTATCACATCCTCAAGGCTGAGATGTCGCCGGGGGTCGTACTCCGCGCTTCCCCAGCGAAAGAAGAGCATCCAGCGATTATCTGCTCGCTGATTAAAATCGGTCACTTTGCCCTGCAGGTGCTGCATGGCGATAAATGCCCCTTCTTCATTCGTCCCGTTAAAAAGCAGAACAAACTCATCGCCGCCCGGCCTGGCGATCAGATCCGTTTCACGGAAAGAAGAACGCATAAGTTCTGAGAAAGCGACCAGCGCACGATCGCCCTGCTCATGGCCCAAACTGTCGTTAATCTGCGCCATCCCGTCAAGGTGGATAAATACCAGAGAAAGCGGCTCAGCCCGGCGGTTAGCGCTCCCCGTGGCGTATTGCCCCAAAAACATAAGGCCTTGACGGTTCAGCAGGCCCGTCAGCTCGTCGGTCAGGGTGGTATCGAGCATCTCATCCTCCGGTGCAGACTCATCATGGGGTCTGCTTACAGTTTAGATGATCATTACTCAGGCGGCGTAAATGCGGTTTTTCCCGGCACGTTTAGCGTTGTAGAGTGCATCATCTGCCGCTTTTAACCATTCGGCGGCATCCGGCATCTGTTTTGTCGCACAGGCAATCCCGATACTCAGGGTACAGAACGCATTTTTTTCAGGCAGGACTCGAACATTAATGGACTCCAGCAGGATCCGCTGGGCAATACCTTCGGCTTCCTCCAGGGATGTATTCGGCATCAGGACCACAAACTCGTCCCCGCCAAGGCGCGCCGGCGTGTCGCTGGAGCGGGTGACAATCCGCAGCACGTCGGACACCGCCATCAGAATGGCGTCCCCCACTTTATGCCCGAAACGGTCATTCACTTCTTTGAAATTGTCTATGTCGATAAACATCAGCGCTGAACTGCCGCAGGCAATGCGCAACCGCGCCAGCTCATTACTGATTTTTCGTTCAAGCAGGCGGCGATTGGCAATCCCCAGCAGGGGATCCATCATGGCAATGTTTTCCAGCTCGCGGCTCTTTTCCCGCAGCTGCAGCGCTATCGAAGCCGTCAGCATACTGAGCGCGATAGTGTAAACGGCAATCAGCGGCAGCGTGGCGTACATTGTCCGGGCAGAAACCGCCGGACTAAACGGCATCCCGTGGCTTATCCAGGTCAGCAAAAACGCAAGCAAGATTGCCAACATCGCCCGCTTCATCAGCGGTTTTCCCCCGGCGGCCAGCCGGTCGGAAACCAGAATGGTGATAATCACTACCGACGGCAGCGCGCTGAGCGATATCATCGCAATCCAGAAGCCCCCGGCTGCCGCGTCGATCACCAGGTTTTGTTTTTCACTCTTGACCGGAGAAGCAGAAAAGCGCGCTTTTAACAGCGCCACGTGCGGCCAGACAAAAGCGTTAACGACCAACAGCGCCATAACCGGCACAGAGGACTGCTGCTCATTCAGTACCGAAAAGAGGGGCAAGAAGCACAGAAACGTCCCCAGCATACGCATGATATACATGCGATTAACGAAGCGAGAGCCGTGAGTTCTGGCATTTTTGTGAGGATCGGGTGTACGCATAACTATCTCAGGCAAACGAACCAGCCACGACAAACTGCACGGGCATACTACGCGATAATAAAGGATCCGAAGTGAACATGGCTATTAAGAATCACGCATGTGCGAGGCCGGAAACACTTCAGCGTGGACGTTACTCGCGCTGGTTTTATTGCGCCCATGCCGCTTCGATAAATACAAATACTTATCCGCTTCGGGAATAAGCTGATTAAAGGTTGCTTCCAGCGTGTTATTACCCAACGCCGCCTCAGCCAGGCCAATACTGACGGTGATAAACAGCGATTGTTCTTCGTAGTGAAAAGTACTGACTTCAATCGTTTTGCGGATCTGCTCGGCAATCTCAAAACCCTGCTGGTTATCCCGAACCCGGCACACCACCACAAACTCTTCCCCGCCGATGCGCGCCACCATTCCTCGCTCACCTACGGTGTCCAGCACTCTGCTGGCGAAAGAGGCCAGCACGGTATCCCCGCATTCGTGGCCCCAGCTGTCATTGATTCGTTTGAAAAAATCAATATCCAGCAGCATCACGCACAGCAGCGGCTCTTGCGGGATTGGTTGATGCCGCCCGCTGCGCTTGAGTGCTTCAAACAGCCCGGAGCGGGAATAAACGCCCGTCAGGTAATCATAGTCGGCACGCCGCGAAGTCTGCTTAATCAGCTGATTAATGGCATCCACGCTGATGGAAACAATCAGGGGGCAAATCGCGATAGTGGCAATGCCCAGGCGCGCCGAGAACATCTGATCGACCAGCAGCAGCGGCTGTTCGGAATGGAGATTAATTGCCGCGTGGGCCACCAGCACAATTTCCACCCCGCCGGTAATCAGCGTCAGCAGCGCAGTAACCGGGAGGGGGTAGCGAATGGCGCACCAGATAAGCGCAGGGAGCGGAAACGCCAGGCTGCCCGCCCCGCCGATAATCATCGCCGTGCAGACTGCAATCACCACGGAAAAAAACGGATACATGTCTGACGGCACGATACCGGTCAGTTTCCGCCAGGAAGGCCAGCTGGCGGTCAGCAAACAGGGCAGCATCAGGACGCCGGTTGAAAACTGCTCGCTCACCCAGTCAGCATAGAGCGGCATAAACTTTTCATGGTAATCGCCGCTTATCCCCAGCGATCCTACCGCGCCAAATAATGAAGATAATATGGCGGCAATCAGCGAAAAGTTAAAAATATTAAACGCATTTAGCGCCCAGTTACTCTCATCCATATTGCGCGAATAGCGCAGCAATAAACGGGCGGCGGTGACAATAAACACCATATTTGAAAAGTTGATGATCGTCGACTGCCAGCCCCACTGGGTGGTAAAGGCGTCATAAACCAGCATTGCCGCATAGCAAATAAAATAATAAATGGCTTTGTTCAGCCACGGATTACGCACAAAGATGGCGGCCAGCACCGCATTCAGCGGCCAGAATAGCGAAAGATCGTTAACCAGCCGAAGCGAAGCGCCAAAGAAGTAAAATAGCGTGGTAAGCGCAAAAACACTGATCGCATTTAACAGCATTTTATCGGGGGAAAAGAATGAAAACTTAGGTCGATTAACCATGCTATCCTGGTTCATATCTATTCATCACCGCTGAAAATAAATAGCGCCATCAGGTGATTGCGAAAATAAGCATTAGCTTAGCATGTTTATCCCGCTAACAATCCAGGGCATTGAGAGAAAGAAGAAAATTCACTCAACTCGCCAGCGTTCCGCATGAACTATTAGCCATAAGTTAAATTTTTGCCACCTTCTCCCCCGCCTTTTGTCAACGGCAGGCTTTGTGGCTAAAAATTCAGACTTATTGCCGGGGAATAATTAGCAGCCTCAGGTTTAACCGATGTTTAACGTCGCTGCCTTATAGTCCATAAACGTAGGATTTCCCGGAGCTGAAATGCGTAAAACACCCTGGGCGGAACGACTCATCATTACCGCCATAATGCTGGCCGTGCTGGCCACCGTTAGCCTGGTTGGCGTGCTATGGTTGCGCATACCGGGATTATTATTACTGCAATAACTGCGTCGGTTAAAAAATAGAGCGCCCGATGCGCTGAGAGAGAATTTCCAGCGCGGCCGTCCCGGCCAGTGAGTTACCGGAAGCATCCAGCTCCGGGCACCACACGGCAATAGACATTTCATTCGGTACGTTGGCGATAATCCCGCCACCCACGCCCGATTTCCCCGGTAACCCCACGCGATAGGCAAATTCTCCCGCGCCGTCATACATGCCGCTGGTGATCATCAGCGCATTAATCTGCCGAGCGTGTTGAGCAGAGATCACCGGTTCAGCAATGTGCAGAGCCCGCCCCTGATTGGCCAGAAATAAAAACGTTTTGGCTAACTCCAGACAACTCATTTCCAGCGCACAGTAATGGAAATAGGTTTGCAGCACCGTAATGACATCATTCTCAAAATTACCAAATGACTTCATCAGCCAGGCAATCGCGGCATTGCGTGCCGAATGCTCAAATTCAGACCGCGCGACGCGTGTGTTATAGACTAAATCGTCAGCACCGGAGAGCGCCCGCACGACTTCCAGCATCCGCTGTTTGGGCGCGCTGAGGCGGGTTTGCAGCATGTCACATACCACCAGCGCACCGGCATTAATAAACGGATTGCGGGGTTTGCCCTGCTCAAGCTCAAGCTGTAACAGAGAGTTAAACGGCTGGCCGGACGGCTCTTTGCCTACGCGCTGCCAGATTTCAGCTTCATCGTAGCGACCCATCGCCAGCGTCAGGCTCAGCACTTTAGAAATCGACTGGATAGAAAAACGCTCTGACGCATCCCCGGCGCTGAAGAACTCTCCGTCCACGGTACAAATAGCAATCCCGAGCTTATTGCCGGAAACCTCTTCCAGCGCCGGAATATAATTCGCGACCTTTCCTTGACCCAGCAAAGGGCGAACCTGGTCGAGGATCTCTTCCAGTAACTGATTGTTTAATTGAACCGGCACCGTGCGCTCCTGAGGCATATGTTAAGCGGCGAAAGTATACCAGAGCCACGGGCCGATAATAAGACGAACTCAGGCGGTCATTTGAAAGCGAGCGACAGCTTTTTCAAGGCGTTGGGACTCATCCAGCAAACGTTTTGAGGTATTAGCCGAGGCCTTAATCAGCAGCCCGGTCTGGCTCACCGCCTGATTAAGCGTGGTGATCCGCGCCGTGACGTGATGCACGCTGGCGCCCTGGTCAACGGAGGCGCTGGAAATTTCATTCAGCAGCCCGCTCAGGCGGGTCACCTGGGCAATCACATTTTTCAACTGCGCCTCCAGCTCTGAGACGGCTTCGCTGCCTTGCTCAATACCTTGCAGCGAGTTATTGATCAACGACTGAATATTTCTGGTCGACTGACTACTCTGTTTCGCCAGCAGGCCAACTTCACGTGCCACCACCGCAAAACCTCGCCCCTGGTTGCCCGCATGAGCCGCCTCAATGGCGGCGTTTAGCGCCAGGATATTGGTCTGGAAAGCAACGTTATCAATCATCGCCACAATGCCGCGCATCTCAGAGGAACGGGTCACAATATCCTGCATTGACGTATTCACCGTGTGCATCATCTGGTCGCCACCGGCCACCATCTCACGCGCTTCGTCCGCGCGCTGGTTCGCCTGAATAGCGTACTGGCTGTTTTCCTGTACGCGGGATTCCAGCTCGGTGATATGCAGAGTGACTTTCTCCAGCTCCTGCTCCTGCTGTGAAGAGTGGGTAGACAGCTCGTTATTCCCTTCCGCAAGCTGGCCAATATTGCTTAACAGAATGGCCGAGGATTCCCGCACCTCTTGCACCAGTTGCTGAATGCCCTGCTGCATTTCCAGTACGCTGCCGTGCAGCTGCTTCACCTCGCGGTTAACCAGTCTTCGCTCAGCGGGGAGCCGCGACAGATCGCCGGCGGCCAGAATATGTAAATGTTCGATAAGGCTGCGCAGCGGGCGAATCACCCAGCGAGCCACGCCCAGCCAGACGGCAATCGCCACGACCAGTAATATACCCAGCGCGATAATAAACAGCGTTTGCGCCTGACTCAGGCTGTCCAGCAATGTGTGGCTGGCCGCAGCTGTTTGCTTCTCGCCTTCGGTCTGATAGCGCGCGTACTGCTCGTTGAAATCGGACTGGAAAGCCTGAATCGGCACTTCAAAGAACGCATCGATGGAGGCCTTCTTTTGCATCCCTTCCAGCTGTTCTTTCAATCCGCCGAAGAACAGCTGATAGCTGTTGGCCAGGCTCTCGCTGCCCGCCGGGTGAAGTTGCTGCCAGGCGGCAAAATTCTGCTGCGAAACTTTCAGGGCGGCGTCGGCCTCATCCACCAGGCTGTTCCAGCTGCCGACCGACCCGGTCTCTTTGTCCTGCATAAAGTAAACGCCCGCCCGGTTCAGCAGGTCACTGGTCATCAGCAGCGAGGTTCTCGCCTTCTCCATGACCACCTGCTGCTGATGAAGCTGGTTATTTTCGAGGACGCTCTGGCGGGTTTCGTGCAGGATGTTGGACAGGGACACGGTGGAGAGAACTTGTAGCACGGAAAAGAGTGCGATAACGCCAACCACCCCGCTCAGCAGCCCGAATTCACGAGGGCGACGGGCAAGCAGCCTGAAGGGATTTAAACGGCGAAAAATTTGACTTATGTTCATGATTTTCTTCAGTAACACAACGATGCCGCGAGTGTACTGAGCGAAAATGACAGAATTATTTCATTCTCATGACAAACAAGACCACCTTCAAGGCGGCCTTACTTTTTACTGATTGCGCGGGCATAAACCAGCATAACGTCTGCCCTTACCGGAGAAAACAAGCATTATTCCTCCCCGGCAAACCGACGCCAGGCGGGCTAAGCTAGCGCCTGTCTTTCCACACGGTCTGAATATTACAGAACTCATGCAGCCCGAAATGGGAAAGCTCGCGGCCAAACCCGCTCTTTTTCACCCCGCCAAACGCCACGCGCGGATCGCTGGCGCTATAGCCATTGATAAACACCCCGCCGCATTCGAGGCGTGCCGCCATCTCCAGCGCCAGCTGTTCATTCGCGGTATAAACCGTTGCGGACAGGCCATAATCGCTGTCGTTTGCCAGCTCAAGGGCATGTTCGCTGTCGCGGGCGACGGTAATCGCGGCCACCGGGCCAAACAGCTCCTGGCGGAACGCGGTCATCTCTGGCGTGACATTAGTGAGCACGGTCGGCGCATAGTAGTTGCCCTCGCCAGGCAGTTTATCCCCGCCGATCAGCAGTTTTGCGCCCTGCTTAAGTGACATTGTCACTTGCTCATGCAGTTCATCACGCAGATCGTAGCGTGCCATCGGCCCAATGCGATTAGCTTCTTCCTGCGGCGTACCAACCTCATAGTTTTTCAGCTCGGCAATAAAGCGGTCGGTAAAGGCGGCGGCAATTCCCTCTTCAACGATAAAGCGTTTCGCGGCGGCACAAACCTGCCCGGTGTTCTGGAAGCGCCCTGCCACGGCGGCCTTCACGGCTTCGTCGAGATCGGCATCATTCAGCACGATAAACGGATCGGACCCGCCCAGCTCCAGCACGCATTTTTTCAGCGCGGCACCTGCCTGGGCACCAATCGCGGCACCTGCTCTACCGCTACCGGTCACGGTGACGGCGGCCACACGCGGGTCGTTAATCGCCTGGCTGACCCCTTCCGGCGTCACGTTAAGCAGTTCGAACAGCGAAGGCACAAAGCCCGCGTCAACAAACATCTGGCGAATGAGTTCGGCGCAGCCCATCACGTTTGGCGCATGTTTCAGAATATAGCTGTTACCGGCCAGCAGAATCGGCACCGCCCCACGCAGCACCTGCCACAGCGGGAAGTTCCACGGCATTACCGCCAGGATCGGCCCCAGCGGACGGTATTCAATCACCGCCTTATTGTGTTCAACCTGAGTCGCTTCCGCCCCCAGCATGGCCGGGCCGTGCTCGGCATACCAGTCGCAAAGGTTAGCGGACTTCGCCACTTCAGCGCGCGCCTGCAAAATAGGCTTGCCCATCTCGGCGGTAATCATTTGTGCCATTGCTTCGCCGTGTTTACGCACCGCCGCGCCCAAATCACGCAGCTTTTGCGCACGTTCGTTAAGCGGGGTAACGCGCCAGGCGTTAAAAGCCTGCTGGTTACGGGCCAGCGCGGCATCAATCCGGGCGGCGTTCTCAAAAGGATAAACCGCAATCCGCTCACCGGTAGCGGGATTGCGTGAAATGGCGTGGGTTTGCCCGGTTACTGATTGCATGGTGGTGCCTCGACAGGTGAATGAGATGTTAACAGTAGCCTTGAGGCACAAAGTTTAAAAATGAATAATACTAAGCAAACCCTTCACGATTTGAGAAAGCCATGGACCTCACTCAACTGGAAATGTTTAACGCCGTCGCTGAAACCGGCAGCATCAGCGCCGCCGCGCAGCAGGTACACCGCGTCCCGTCGAACCTCACGACCCGCATCAAGCAGCTGGAGGCTGATTTAGGCGTGGCGCTGTTTATTCGCGAGAACCAGCGCCTGAAGCTCTCCCCGTCCGGCCACAGCTTCCTGGCCTACAGCAAGCGCATTCTGGCGCTGGTGGATGAAGCACGCATGGTGGTGTCCGGCGATGAACCTCAGGGCCCGCTGGCGCTGGGTTCGTTAGAAAGTACGGCGGCGGTGCGCATTCCTGGCGTACTGGCAAACTTTAACCAGCGTTACCCGAAAATCCACCTTTCTCTCACCACCGGGCCTTCCGGCGACCAGATTGACGGCGTGCTCGAAGGCCGCCTCGCCGCCGCCTTTGTTGACGGCCCGGTGCTGCATCCGTCCCTTGAGGGCCTGGCGGTGTATCGCGAAGAGATGACCGTCGTCGCGCCCGCCGATCATGCCCCTATTCTCAGCGGGGCCGACGTGAACGGCGAGAGTATTTACGCTTTCCGGGCCAACTGCTCCTATCGCCGTCACTTTGAGAGCTGGTTTCACGACAGCCAGGCTATGCCGGGCAAGATCCACGAAATGGAGTCTTATCACGGGATGCTGGCCTGCGTGATTGCCGGCGCGGGGCTGGCGCTGATGCCACGGAGTATGCTGGAGAGTATGCCGGGCAGCCATCAGGTGAGCACCTGGCCGCTGCCGGAGGATAAGCGCTATCTTGATACCTGGCTGCTGTGGCGCAGAGACGCCAAAACCCGCCAGCTGGATGCTTTTATTTCGCTGCTGGAATTGCCTTCGCAGGTGCCTTAACTAAGCCTTGAGATCCCCATACTTATAAGCGGCGGTCACCCCGCCGTCGATCAGGATATCGCTCCCGCTGATATAGGAGCCGTTCGGGCCAAAGAGAAACTCAGCCAGGGCGCCAATTTCGTCCGGCGTGCCGCCTCTTCCCGCCGGGGATTTCGCCAGCATGTTTCGGTAGAACTCCCCGCGTTCGACACTGTTCAGCTCGTCATAGGCCAATGGGGTATACACGATCCCGGCACTGATGCAGTTGATTCTCGCGCCTCGCCGCCCCCATTTTACCGCCTCGGCCATCACCCGCAGCGCATTGCCCCGTTTTGACACCTGGTAGGCATACAGGCTGTCGTCAATGGCTTTGACTCGCGGTAATTCCAGCAGCTTTTCCGGCGGCAGCGTTGCCAGCTCGTCGGCCTCGGCCTGCGTCAGCGCGTCCACATCCAGCCGGTGGCTGGACTGCGAGCCAATCACCACCCCGGAACCTCCCGCGCCAATAACCTTCCCAAACGCCTCAAACACCACTGCCGTCCCGTAAAGATCGACCCGGAGAATATCCTGAGCGGCAGCCTGGGAAGGTGAAAGCCCGGCGGTGTGGATCACGCCCTTCACTTCTCCGTGGCCACAAGCCAGACTCACGAGATTTTGAATCGATTCCCGCGAGCGAACATCAACCACGGTGGTGCTGACCCGGAAACCCGCCTGCTGCAACGTTTGCTGCGCGGTCTGGCTATTTTCCGGCGTGATATCGGCCAGCAAAATATGTTTGCCGGTGCCGACGCGGCGGGCAATCGCCTGAGCAATCGATCCGCTGCCGATAACAACGATAACGTCCTGGGAAGAAAGCATGTTTTTCTCCTGAATAGTGGAATGCAATAAGGCTAGCACGGCCGGATTCATCAATAATCGCCTCCGACGTGCTAGCCTTTATGAACTGCATTCATTAATCCCGGGGAATTTTGCCCGGCAAGTTAACGCAGCAGCACTTTCCCCACCAGATAGGTCACGGCCTTGCCGCCAATCAACACCCGGTCGCCCTTGTACTGGCAGCGCAGATCCCCGCCGCGGTAAGAGACCTGCCGTGCCAGCAGATGGGTTTTATTCAGCTTATCCGCCCAGTAAGGGATCAGCATGCTGTGAGCGGAGCCGGTGACGGGATCTTCCGGCACCGATTCTCCCGGGCAAAAGAAGCGGCTGACAAAGTCATACTCGCTTTCGCCTGCGGCGGTAATACAGACCATTTTCTCCAGCGGGATCATGGCGCTGATATCGGGCTGAATCGCCTCAACCTGCGCCTGACTTTCCAGCACCACCATATAATCACGCCCGACGCGCATCTCTTTACACTCGCTAATACCCAGCGTGGCCAGCAGCTCGGGCAGCGGCGTAATCGGCTGCGTTTCCCAGGCCGGGAAATCCAGCGTCAGCCACTCACCGCTACGCGTCACGGTCAGCGGGCCAACAAAACGCGTGCTGAAACGGATCGTCGCCTCCGGGTAATCCAGATGCTCGAAAATAACGTGGGAGGCCGCCAGCGTAGCGTGCCCGCAAAGGTTGATCTCCCCCTGGGTGGTGAACCAACGCAGCTCAAAGCCCTCATCCGTGGTCACAAAAAAAGCCGTTTCCGACTGATTATGCTGCTGCGACATTTTCAGCAGCGTTTCATCCGGCAGCCATTCGCTGAGCGGGCAAACCGCCGCCGCGTTGCCGCCAAACGTTGCGTCTGCGAAGGCGTCTACCATATAAAAGTCAATTGCTTGCATTGGCGTTACTCCTGCTTTTCATTGTTATTTTCTTCACCTCTACCATGACATACTCGCCCGAACTGTGCTGTTTTTTTTCTACCGTACCCAGGCGCTAGCCCCAAATGAGACATAAATCACAAAATGGGTTGTGTCGCCGATCTGATGGTTTTATGATCGCCCCATTCCTACCCCTTATTTACCTGCATATTCCCTTATGACAATTGCTACCGTTTCGCGCAAAACGGCGTGGCTGCGGGTCGTCACTCTCGCCGTCGCCGCCTTTATTTTTAACACCACCGAATTTGTGCCCGTCGGCCTGCTGTCCGACATTGCGCAAAGCTTTGGCATGGAAACCGCGCAGGTCGGGATCATGCTGACTATCTACGCCTGGGTGGTGGCCCTGATGTCGCTGCCCTTTATGCTGATGACCAGCCAGGTTGAACGTCGCCGCCTGCTGATTAGCATTTTCCTGCTGTTTATTGCCAGCCACGTGCTGTCGTTCCTCGCCTGGAACTTTACCGTGCTGGTCATCAGCCGCATTGGGATTGCTTTCGCCCACGCCATTTTCTGGTCGATTACCGCTTCCCTGGCCATTCGTATGGCTCCGGCGGGCAAAAAAGCGCAGGCGTTAAGCCTGCTCGCCACCGGCACGGCGCTGGCAATGGTGCTGGGCTTGCCGATCGGGCGTATCGTCGGGCAATATTTCGGCTGGCGTACCACCTTCTTCGTCATTGGCGTCGTGGCGGCCATCACGCTGTTTTGCCTGATGAAACTGCTGCCCAAACTGCCGAGCGAGCATTCTGGCTCGCTGTCGAGCGTGCCCAAACTGTTCCGCCGCCCGGCGCTGGTCAATATCTATGCCTTAATCGCGGTGGTGGTCACCGCGCATTACACCGCCTACAGCTATATCGAACCTTTCGTCCAGCAAATTGCCGGGCTTAGCGCTAACTTTGCCACCCTGCTTTTACTGCTGTTTGGCGGCGCGGGCATCATCGGCAGCGTGCTGTTTGGCAAATGGGGGAATAAATACGCTTCGGGGCTGGTGTCCGGCGCGATTGCGCTGATGGCCGCTTGCCTGGTCCTTCTGTTGCCCGCCGCGCAAAGCGAACTCACCCTTGCCGGGCTCAGCCTGTTCTGGGGCATTTCAATTATGATCGTGGCCCTGGGGATGCAGGTTAAAGTCCTGGCCCTGGCGCCGGATGCCACCGACGTGGCGATGTCGCTGTTCTCCGGGATCTTTAATATCGGCATTGGCGCGGGCGCGCTGGTGGGGAACCAGGTCAGCCTGCATATTTCCATGTCAGATATCGGCTTTATCGGCGCGATTCCGGCGCTTATCGCGCTGGTCTGGTCCATTCTGGTGTTCCGCCGCTGGCCGGTGGCGCTGGAAGAGCGGCCCCAGCCTACGCAGTAACAAAAATGCCCTCATCACGAGGGCATTTTTTTCCATCACGCTCAAATCAGGCGGGATAAGTTTTAATAATTTCCAGCACGCCGTTAATAATAAACTGCACGCCCATACATACCAGCAGGAAGCCCATCAGGCGGGAAATCGCTTCAATGCCGCTTTTACCCACCAGACGCATAATCGCACCGGAGCTTCGCAGGCTGGCCCAAAGAATCACGCCCACGGCCAGGAAAATCAGCGGTGGCGCAACGGTAATGACCCAGCTCGGGAAGTCAGAGCCCGCCCGCACCGTAGACGCGGAGCTGATAATCATCGCGATGGTGCCCGGCCCTGCCGTGCTCGGCATCGCCAGCGGCACAAAAGCGATATTGGCTTCCGGCTCTTCGCTTAACTCTTCCGACTTGCTTCTCGCCTCCGGGGATTCATGTGCTTTCTGCTGCGGGAACAGCATACGGAAGCCGATAAAGGCGACGATCAAGCCCCCGGCAATACGCAGCCCGGGAATCGAAATCCCGAAGGTGTTCATCACCACCTGCCCGGCGTAATACGCCACCATCATGATGGCGAACACATTCACCGAAGCTATGAGCGCCGTGCGATTGCGCTGCCGGCTGTTCATGTCCCCGGAAAGCCCAAGGAACAGTGCCACGGTGGTGAGCGGGTTCGCCAGCGGCAGCAGTACCACAAGGCCAAGGCCGATAGCCCTGAGTAAATCCATCATATTTTTATCCTTTTTTTGTCCTTTATTGAACAGCTATAGCGCAGGTTAGACTATAGCAGCCCGCAGTTTACTGACCGCTGTTGAAGCGTTTTAGCTTTTCGTGGCATCGGCTGAATCATCACGTTGACTTATACTTGCCTCGGCAATAGTATCTGCCGTGACTAATCTACTTGCCTGGGCAAACATAGTGAAAAGCACCTGTGATCTGTTTAACGAAATGATCCCCCTCGGGCGATTGATCCACATGGTGAATCAGCATAAAGATCGCCTGTTAAACGATTCGCTCTCCCCGCTGGATATCACCGCGACCCAGTTTAAGGTGCTGTGCTCCATTCACTATGAAGTGTGTATTACCCCAGTCGAGCTGAAAAAAGTGCTTTCCGTTGACCTCGGTGCGTTAACCCGAATGCTGGACCGCCTGCTGTGCAAAGGCTGGGTCGAGCGTTTGCCGAACCCCAACGATAAGCGCGGCGTTCTGATCAGGCTGACGCCGGAAGGCGTGGCGCTGTGTGAAGAATGCCGAAACCTGGTGGGGCTTAGCCTCCATAAAGAACTCACTAAAAACCTTACGGACGACGAAGTCGATACGCTTTATCGCCTGTTGAAAAAGGTATTGCCGTAAACCTGCAAAGAGGTGAAACGATGTCCAGACGCAACAATGATGCGGTCACAATTCAAAGCATTTTGGGGTGGATTGAAGAGAACCTGGAAACCCCGCTCTCGCTGGAGAAGGTTTCTCAGCGCTCAGGCTACTCCAAGTGGCATCTGCAGCGGATGTTTAAAAAAGAAACCGGCCACTCAATGGGCCAGTACATCCGCAACCGTAAGCTGACCGAAATCGCCCTGAAGCTTAAAGAGAGCAACGAACCGATCCTTTATCTGGCCGAGCGCTACGGTTTTGAATCGCAGCAGACGTTAACCCGCACCTTCAAGAACTACTTCTCGGTGCCGCCGCACAAGTACCGCGTAACCCGTCTCGCTGGCGAAGGCAAGTATCTGCACCCGTACAACCAGTATTGCAGTTTGTGTAACTAACGCATCACCGTCCGATTTACAGACGTAACCGAGGAAATATGAAAGTCATCTCCGCAGCCGCGCTCCTTCTGGCGCTGGCATCAACCAACGCTCTTGCGGAGCAGTCCGGCAGCTTCAACGCCACCCAGGCCAACTACGGCAACATGATCACCTGCTCCGGCAGTCAACTGTCTAAAGGCCCGCAGCAAACGGCAGCTGAACGTTCAGAAGAGCTGGGCTCCCCGTACTACCACGGTCATTCACGTTCGTAAGATAAAGGCTGACCCGCCCGATGCTGGGCGGGTGCCGCGAATATCAGGATGAGGCCCGCTTCACCGACCGGCCAAAACGCAGACCAAAAACGTTGATATACAGCCCGCCCATAATCAGCATCGCGCCCAGCAACTGCATTACCGTCAGCTTTTCACCGAGCAGCAACGCCGCGCTGGCCATACCCACCACAGGCACCAGCAGCGACAGTGGAGCTACGCGCCAGGTTTCATAGCGCCCCAGCAGCGTGCCCCAGATCCCGTAGCCCACAATGGTAGAGATAAACGCCAGGTAGATCAGCGACAGAATGGTCGTTGTATCGATGTTCACCAGGCTTTGCCGCATCGTTGCCGGGCCATCCAGCAGCCAGCTTGCCGCAAAAAACGGCAGCACCGGGATCAGCGCACTCCAGACAATCAGCGACATGATCGCCGGGCGCTGTTCATGCTGCATGATCATCTTGTTAAAGATATTGCCGAACGCCCAGCTCATGCCCGCCGCCAGCGTCAGCATAAAGCCGAGCAGCGCGACGTGCTGGCCTTCGAAACTGCCCTTAATCAGCACCAGCACGCCGAAGACCGCCAGGGTGATCCCGGCCAGCTGCTTAGCCTGCAGCCGCTCGCCAAAGAAAAACGTTCCCAGAATAATGGTGAAAAACGCCTGAGACTGCAGCACCAGTGAAGCCAGCCCGGCGGGCATGCCAAACTTGATCGCGGTAAACAGGAAGGCAAACTGCCCGAAGCTGATGGTCAGCGCATAGCCCGCCAGCAGCCGGAACGGCAGCTTTGGCCGGGCCACAAACAGCAGCGCCGGAAACGCCACCAGCAAAAAGCGCAGCCCCGCCAGCATCAGCGGCGGCATATTGTGCAGCCCCAGCTTAATCACCACAAAATTCACGCCCCAAATCACCACCACCAGCAATGCCAGCAATCCATCTTTACGCGTCATTGTCCCGCCCTGTATTTATTATCGATTTGTAAAAAAATAAACCTTATCCCCCTGAGTAAATAGATACAGATCCCACTTTTTGTCAGGAGTACAGATGTGATGTATCGTGCTTATGTCAGACTTGGTTGCTATACCAGGCTGATTTTTCGTGATAAATCTTTCTTGTTCTCTTACCTCACGATGACTAAACAGGCCGCCATGACCGCCCTCAGAAATCTGTTTGCAGGCAAACAACTTGCAACAACTGCGTTACTTATTTCTTCGCTGCTGCTGACTATCGGGCGAGGTCTGACGCTGCCATTTATGACCATTTATCTTTCGCGCGAATACCAGATGGCGCTGACGGATATCGGCCTGGCGATTACCGTCGCACTGGTGGCCGGGGTGATCTTCAGCCTGTGGTTTGGCATCCTTGCGGATAAATTTGATAAGAAAAAAGCGATGCTGCTGGCTATCGTCATCTTCCTCGGCGGTTTTGCGGTTATCCCGCTGGTGCACAACGCCGGGCTGGTGGTGCTGTTTTACTCGATTATCAACTGCTCTTACACCGTGTTCTCCGTGGTGGTGAAAGCCTGGTTTTCCGAAACGCTGGACATCAGCCTGAAGCCCAAAATCTTCTCCCTCAACTACACCTTCGTCAACGTTGGCTGGACGGTTGGCCCGCCGATAGGCACCTTCGTGGTGATGTACAGCACCAATCTGCCGTTCTGGCTCTCCGCCATGACCGCTTTGCTGCCGATTCTGATGATTGCCCGTTACGTACAAAGCCAGCCGGTGAGCAGCCGCGCTACGGAAGTGGAAGACAAGGTGCTGCCGTCGCCGCGTATGATGCTGCGCGACAAACAGCTGATGTGGTTCACGACCTCGGCATTTTTAGGCTCGATGGTTTACGGCGCGTTCGCCGGCTGCCTGTCGCAATATGCGATTGTTATCGGCGATACCGGGCTGGCGGAAAAGGTGGTCAGCGTCGTGCTGTCGGTCAACGCCATTGTGGTTGTCGCTTTCCAGTACTTCCTGGGTAAAAACATTCGTCCCGATAACATCAAAAAGATGATGTTCTACGGCACATTGTTTTTCGTCTGCGGCCTCGGCGGCTTTATGATTTCTGGCACTAATCTGTGGCTGTGGGGCTTGTCTTCGCTGGTGTTTACCATTGGGGAGCTGATCTACGCGCCCGGGGAATACATGCTTGTCGACAACATCGCGCCGTCGGGGCTGAAATCAAGCTACTTTGCCGCCCAGCAGCTCGGCTGGCTTGGTGGAGCCTGCAACCCGCTGGTCACCGGGCTGTTATTGAGCTGGCTGCCGCCTTACATGCTGTTCGTGGTACTGATGGCGACAATTGTACTGGCTTACTACGCCATCGTGATCGGCATGAATACGCCGCCTCGCCAGCCCATAACGGCCTGACGAGGCGCTCGTGATTACACGTCTTTTTCGTATTTGATAAAGCCGGATTTCTTCGCCACTTTGTCATACAGCGTCTGCGCAGTGGCGTTGGTTTCATGGGTATGCCAGTACAGGCGCGAACTGTTGTTGGCTCCAGCATGCTGACGTACCGCTTCAATCAGCGCCCGACCAACGCCTTTGCCCCTCGCCTGCGGCGTCGCAAACAGATCTTCCAGGTAGCAGTAGTTGGTTGCTGACCATGTACTGCGGTGATAGAGAAAGTGAGTGAAACCAAGCATAGTTCCCTGGTCATCAAAAGCCCCGAATCCCCACAGCGGCTCCTGCGCATCCAGCATACGTTCCCAGGTCAAATCGGTGACACTGTCACTGATTTGGGCATCATAAAAGGTCAGATAGCCCTGCCAGAGCGCCTGCCACTGCGCCCGGTCGCCCGCCGTTAGCAGGCGGACATTCACCTGCCGAGCGGGTTCACTTTTCTGGCGGCTAAGTGCGTCGCGAATAGCCGCCAACCCAACACGCTGTACGCCGTGAGGCATATTGTCCGCGGCAAGCCAGCGTTCAAACGCGCTTTTCACCAGCGGCCACTCGCCATCGGTGATAGAGAACCACGCCGTATCGCGGGTACGCCCTTTGTAGATGCCCATCTGGCGGAACACGCCTTCAAAACGGAAGCCCAGACGCAGCGCCGCGCGGCGAGATGGCCCGTTCAGGCTGTCGCACTTCCACTCATAGCGGCGGTAGCCCAGCGTTTCAAACGCATACTTCATCAGCAAAAAGTGGGCTTCCGTGGCCAGAGCGGTACGCTGCAGCAACGGCGAAAACACCACAAAGCCGACTTCAATACTGCCGTTCGCCGGGTCAAGGCGCATCAGCGACAGCGTGCCCAGCGCCTGGCCGCTGGCGGTATCCACCACGGCAAAATGAAAAGGATCGGCGCTTGTTTCTGCCCCGGCAATGTACTGCATAAAGTCGGCTTCGGTATCGAACGGTCCAACGCTGAGATAAGTCCAGCCTCGCGCATCTTCAGCCTGCCCCCAGGCCTGCCAAAGCTGCGCCCCGTGCCGAGCCGCACTTAATGGCTCGAGGCGGCAAAACTGTCCGTTTAACGTGACGCGCTCCGGCAGCGGGCGGCGCTGCCAGTCAGGAAGAGATAAGCCAATCGGCTGCTGGAAACTGTTGACGGTAAAAGACATGCTAACCTCTGGAATTCGATGGTGAATGTCGAAAACTATAGGCGCACAGAGGTTCAGCTAAAAGTACCACAATCGGTATTTTTTGGCAGACCACTTATATCGCCACCAGCCCCCGGACGCCTTCCTGTTCCATGGCGCTGCCGTGCCCGCGCTGGACTATCTCCCCGCGAGACATCACCAGATACTGGTCCGCAAGCTCTGCGGCAAAATCGTAAAACTGTTCCACCAGCAGAATTGCCATATCCCCGCGCCCGGCGAGGTGGCGAATCACCTGGCCGATCTCTTTGATGATCGACGGCTGGATCCCTTCCGTCGGCTCATCCAGAATCAGCAGCTGTGGCTTACAGGCCAGGGCGCGGCCAATCGCCAGCTGTTGCTGCTGCCCGCCGGAGAGATCGCCGCCCCGCCTGAGCTTCATCTCTTTTAGTACCGGAAAGAGCTGGTAAATCTCGTCCGGGACGGCCTTTGCCTCGCGCCCGGAAAAGCGCGACAGCCCCATCAGCAGGTTTTCTTCCACCGTCAGCCGCGGAAAGATTTCCCGCCCCTGCGGCACGTAGGCAATACCGGCCTGAACACGCTGGTGTGGTTTGCGCTGGGTGATGGTTTTCCCCTGCCAGCTAACGCTG
Organism: Enterobacter sp. TMH.L2; assembly: GCF_050847315.1. NCBI lineage: Bacteria > Pseudomonadati > Pseudomonadota > Gammaproteobacteria > Enterobacterales > Enterobacteriaceae > Enterobacter > Enterobacter sp. TMH.L2. The sequence continues at coordinate 2,441,737 of NZ_CP193791.1, forward strand.
CCGCTTTTCACCGGCACCAGCCCCATCAGGCTTTTCAGCAGCGTGGTTTTCCCCACGCCGTTACGCCCGAGCAGGCAGGCCACTTCCCCCACGCGTACCTCAAAACTGACGCCGCGCAGAATATGGCTGCCGCCGTAATACTGGTTAAGCTCATTCACCTGCAGCATATTTGCTCCTTAACGGCCAAGGTAGACCTCAATAACCTGCTCATTCGCCTGCACTTCGCGCAGGGAACCTTCCGCCAGCACCTGCCCCTGATGCAGCACGGTAACGTGGTCGGCAATGGTTTCCACAAAACCCATATCGTGCTCAACCACCATCAGCGAATGTTTCCCCGCCAGGCTGCGAAACAGCTCCGCCGTGTATTCGGTTTCGGCATCGGTCATGCCCGCCGCAGGCTCGTCCAGCAGCAGCAAATGCGGATCCTGGACCAGTAACATGCCGATTTCGAGGAACTGCTTTTGCCCGTGGGACAACAGCCCGGCCCGGCGATGGCGCTCCCCGGTCAGCCGCAGCGTCACCAGCATGTCATCAATGCGGTCGCGCTGTTCGCCGCTGAGTTTTGCCCGCAGGCTTGCCCATACCGACTTCTCGTTTTTCTGGGCGATCTCCAGGTTCTCGAAGACCGTCAGCGCCTCGAATACCGTGGGCTTTTGAAATTTACGGCCAATGCCCCGCCGGGCGATTTCAATGGGTTCCAACCGCATCAGGTCGATGGACTGATCGTAAAAGGCCTTGCCGCTTTGGGGTTTGGTCTTGCCGGTGATCACGTCCATCAGCGTGGTTTTCCCCGCACCGTTCGGCCCAATCACGCAGCGCAGCTCCCCCACGCCGATGTTCAGCGACAGGTTGGTTAACGCCTGAAACCCATCGAAGTTAACGTTGATATTTTCCAGCGCCAGCACCGGGTCGGTCTGTTCGCGAAAGCGATCCGTGGCGTACTGGCGGGTAAACAGAGATTCGGCAGGCTGCATCATTTCTCTCCTTTGCGCAGCAGGCCAATCACCCCGCGCGGTAAAAACAGCGTCACCAGAATAAAAATCAGGCCAAGGAACAGCTGCCAGTACTCCGGCACCGCCATGGTGAAGTAGCTTTTCGCCCCGTTCACCAGCCCCGCGCCCAGCACCGGGCCAATCAGCGTGCCGCGCCCGCCCAGCGCCACCCAGATAGCGGCCTCAATAGAGTTGGTCGGCGACATTTCGCCCGGGTTAATGATGCCCACCTGCGGCACGTACAGCGCCCCGGCCAGGCCGCACAGCACCGCAGAAAGCGTCCACACCAGCAGCTTGAAGCCCCGGGGATCATACCCGCAGTACGTCAGGCGGTTTTCCGCATCGCGCACCGCCGTCAGAATGCGACCAAACTTGCTGCGCGCCAGCCAGAAGCCGAGGCCAATGCTCGCCACTAAAAGCAGCACGGTAGCGATAAACAGCCCGATACGCGTCCCGACCGCTGTAACGGGCATCCCCAGCAGAGTGGTGAAGCCGGTAAACCCGTTATTGCCGCCAAAGCCGGTTTCATTGCGGAAAAACAGCAGCATCCCCGCATAGGTCAACGCCTGCGTCATGATCGAGAAGTACACGCCCTTAATCTTTGAGCGAAAGGCGAAATAGCCGAACACAAACGCCAGCAGCCCCGGGGCCGCCATCGCCAGCAGCAGCGCCCAGGCGAAGTACTGTGTGCCGGACCAGTACCACGGCAGCTCGTTCCAGGAGAGAAACGACATAAAGCCGGGCAGCCCGTCACCGGCGGCCTGGCGCATCAGGTACATGCCCATGGCGTAGCCGCCGAGAGCGAAAAACAGACCGTGCCCGAGGGAAAGCAACCCGGCATAGCCCCAGACCAGATCCAGTGCCACCGCGACGATGGCATAACAAAGGATTTTGCCGATCAGCGTCAGGGTGTAGGTCGACAGGCTGAACGGATTACTGGCAGGCAACAGCGCCAGAAACGGCAGCGTCAGCAGCAAAACCACCAGCAGCATCCCCAACACCAAAGTCAGGCGCGGGGCTTTACGTCCGAGCGTTAAAGTCAGCGGCATACTCATCAGTCAATGACCCTCCCTTTGAGCGCAAACAGCCCCTGTGGCCGCTTCTGAATGAACAGTACAATCAGCACCAGAATCAAAATTTTGCCCAGCACCGCGCCGATTTGCGGTTCGAGGATCTTGTTGAAGATGCCCAACCCGAACGCCGCCGCCACGCTCCCGGCAAGCTGCCCGACGCCGCCCAGCACCACCACCAGGAAGGAGTCGATGATATAGCCCTGGCCGAGCTCGGGGCCGACGTTACCCAGCTGAGAAAGCGCCACGCCCCCCAACCCGGCAATGCCGGAGCCAAGCCCGAACGCGAGCATATCCACGCGCCCGGTCGAAACGCCGCAGCAGGCCGCCATCGCGCGGTTTTGCGTCACGGCTCGCACGTTCATGCCCAGCCGCGTTTTATTCAGCAGCAGCCAGGTAAACAGCAGCACCAGTAGCACAAAGCCCAGCACCACCAGGCGGTTCCACGGTAGGATCAGGTTCGGCAGCACCTGCAGCCCACCGGACAGCCAGGCCGGGTTAGCCACTTCCACGTTCTGCGCCCCAAACAGCATGCGCACGATCTGAATCAGCATCAGGCTGATACCCCATGTCGCCAGCAGCGTTTCCAGCGGGCGGCCATACAAATGGCGGATAATCGTGCGTTCAAGCGCCATGCCAATCCCGGCGGTGATCGCAAAAGCCACCGGCAGCGCAACCAGGGGATAAAGCGCCAGCCATGCCGGGGCAAACTGCTGGAAAGCAGCCTGAACGCCCCACGCCGAGTACGCGCCCAGCATCAGCATTTCGCCGTGCGCCATATTGATCACGCCCAGCAGGCCATAGGTGATCGCCAGCCCCAGCGCGGCCAGCAGCAAAATCGACCCCAGAGAAAGCCCCATAAACGCCTGGCCGAGAATATCCCCCAGCATCTGCCGGCGTTCGATTTGATGCAGCCCGTCAGCGGCGGCCTGGCGCACGCTGGCATCCGTCTCTGCGCCAGCATCGGTTAAAGGTTTGAGTAACGCTTCGGTATCCGGGTCGCTGGACTTGCCGAGCAGCTTAACCGCCTCCAGGCGCACGGCGGCCTGCGGGCTGGCTAGCTCAAGGCGGGCGGCGGCCAGCGTCAGCGCATCACGTACGCTTTGCTCTTTTTCTGCGCTCATCCGCTTCTGTAAAACGGGCAGCAGCTCCGGCGGCGCCTCTTTCTGCAAAGCTTTCGCGGCGTTTAAACGAGCGGTGACGTTGTCACTTATCAATTGATGGCTGGCCAGCGCTCCGGCGACCAAAACGCGCAGCCGGTTGGTCAGTCGGAGTTTTTTGGTTTCGCCCTGCGGTTGGGCTTCGTCGCCCAACGGCGTCAGCACGGCTCCGGTCTGGTTGAAAGCCGAATGCCCGTCGGTGACCAGCGTTTCCTGCTGCAGCGCATTGAGCAGCGGTAAACGAGCGGGATCGGGCGCCAGCGTCCAGCTTTGCAGCAGGTCAGCCTGCGCCGTGCGGTTTGCCGCCGCAAACGTTTCTGCATCCCCGGCGGCGGCTAGTCCCGGCAATATTGCGGCCACAACCAGCAGCAGCCGGGCCAGTGTTGCTAATGTCATGGCGTTCTCCTGAATGGTTTTACCCTGATGCCCCTCGGCCAGCCCCTCACCCTAACCCTTTCCCCAAAGGGGAGAGGGAATAAAAGATTTCCCCAGCTCCTTTTCAGAGAGGGCTTTCCCTCTTTCTCCCTCTCCCTTCCAGGGAGAGGGCCGGGGTGAGGGTTAATGCGCCGAAGGTCGAACATCAGTTGCTGGCAGTCTTCACCGGCAGATCCGATTTCTTATCATTCCCGGGAATAAACGGGCTCCACGGCTGGGCGCGCACCGGCTTATCCGTCTGCCACACCACGTTGAACTGGCCGTTGCTTTCGATCTCGCCGATCATCACCGGCTTGTGCAGATGGTGGTTGGTGGCGTCCATCGTCAGGGTAAAACCGGACGGCGCTTTAAAGGTCTGTCCGGCCATCGCCGCGCGGACTTTATCCACGTCAGTCGTCCCCGCTTTCTCTACGGCCTGCGCCCACATATGAATGCCGACGTAAGTCGCTTCCATCGGATCGTTAGTGACCACGGTATTGGCGTTCGGCAGGTTGTGGGCTTTGGCGTAGGCCTTCCACTCGCTGACAAACTGTTTGTTGGTCGGGTTATCGACGGACTCGAAGTAGTTCCAGGCCGCGAGGTTACCCACCAGCGGTTTAGTGTCGATGCCGCGCAGCTCTTCCTCACCCACGGAGAAAGCCACCACCGGCACGTCGGTCGCCTTCAGGCCCTGGTTCGCCAGCTCTTTGTAGAACGGTACGTTGGAGTCGCCGTTGATGGTGGAGATCACCGCCGTTTTACCGCCAGCGGAGAATTTTTTGATATTGGCCACGATGGTCTGGTAGTCGCTATGGCCAAACGGCGTGTAGACCTCTTCGATATCTTTGTCCTGGATGCCCTTAGAGTGCAGGAAGGCGCGCAGGATCTTGTTGGTAGTGCGCGGATAAACGTAGTCCGTGCCCAGCAGGAAGAAGCGTTTAGCCGCCCCGCCGTCTTCGCTCATCAGGTATTCCACCGCCGGGATCGCCTGCTGGTTAGGTGCCGCCCCTGTATAAAACACGTTCGGCGACATCTCTTCCCCTTCGTACTGCACAGGGTAGAACAGCAGGCCGTTCAACTCCTCAAAGACCGGCAGCACGGATTTACGCGACACGGACGTCCAGCAGCCAAAAACCACGGCCACTTTGTCCTGGCTCAGCAACTGGCGGGCTTTTTCAGCGAACAGCGGCCAGTTAGACGCCGGATCAACCACCACCGGCTCAAGTTTTTTCCCCAGCACGCCGCCCTTCGCATTAATGTCGTCGATGGTCATTAACGCCACGTCTTTCAGCGGCGTTTCTGAGATAGCCATGGTGCCCGACAGCGAGTGCATGATCCCGACTTTGATGGTGTCCGCCGCCTGGGCGGCGAAGGCCCACCCGAAGCTGACAAACGAAGCGGAAAGCGCGAAAGCTTTAACAAAGGTACGACGTTGCATAAGTCTGACTCCCCTGAAGAAACAATAAGTGATTAGCTCAGCTTGAATTGCCGGGCCTGGTGCAGCATATGAAGCGTTATCTGACGAACCTCTTTCTGACTGGCGGCGATATGGTCGTGTAGTCGGGTTTGGGCCTCCTCAAGGTTACGGTCCCGGACGGCGAGCAGGATCTGCCCATGCTCGGCATACGTCGCGCTGACGCGCGGCTGGCGAGTAAAGTCCAACCTGCGCACAATGCGAATTTTTTCGGTGATCTCCCGGTGAACCCTCGCCATTTCAGGATTGCCCGCCGCAGAGACCAGCGTCATATGAAAAGCCTCGTCGTGCGGCGCGACGTTCATTCCCTCAGCCAGCGGTGGTTCATCCAGCCAGAACTGTTTCAGCGCCTGCAGCGACAGCGGGAAAACGGAGTCTGCCCGCAGGCAAAGGCGCTTCACCGCCTCTAGCTCCAGAACGATACGCAGATCGTAAAGCGCTTCGAGATGATCGAAATCCACGGCGCGGATCTGCCAGCCGCTGCGGGGCTGTACATCGACATAGCCTTCCTGCTGCAGGGCATAAAGCGCCTGGCGAACCGGCGTGCGGCTGGCGCTCATGCGCTCCGCAATTTCGTTTTCGCTAAAGCGGTCCCCCGGCAGCAGCAGGAAGTCGAAAATTTCCTTTTTAAGCTGCTGGTAGATGCGCTCGGCTACGGCTTCTGGTCGCTTTGGCATAGTGCTACACCGCCTCCAGCCACAGCAGCGCATCCCCAGGCCCCACCGGTCGGCCCTGCTGGCACTGGATCCGCACCACCTTGCCGTCGCACGGGGCGCTAACCAGCAGCTCCATCTTCATCGCCTCAACGACGAGCAGCGGCTCGCCCTGCTTCACGCTTTGCCCCGGCTCAACCAGGATCTTCCAGATATTGCCGTTCAGGTCGGCGCTGACGAGCTGCCCGGCCTGCTCCTCCTCCGGCAGATCCGCCGCCATCAGCGCGCTCTCCACCGCCGCGCTTTCCTGCTCTTTCCAGTGCGCCACTTCGCTCAGGAAAGCCGCCTGCTGGCGGCTGCGGAAATTGGCAATATCGTCGGCGTTGTCCGCAAGAAAACGGCTATATTCTGCAAAATCGAACTCAACTTCTTCGATCTCAACCTGCGCACGCCCTTCCCGGAACGCCGTGCGGAACGCAGTTAACGCTTCCTCGCTTACCGGGTAGAAACGCACCTGATCGAAGAACTTGAGCAGCCACGGCTCGTCGCCAAACTGGTCGTTTTTGAGAAATTTGTTCCAGATCGGCAGCGTGCGGCCCACCAGTTGATAGCCCCCCGGCGAATCCATGCCGTAGATGCACATATACATCCCGCCGATCCCTACCGTGCCTTCTGCCGTCCACGTCCGCGCCGGGTTGTACTTCGAACTCAACAGCCGGTGACGCGGGTCGAGCGGCACGGCGCAAGGTGCGCCGAGATACACGTCTCCCAGGCCGAGCACCAGATAGCTGGCGTCAAACAGGATCTGCTTCACCTCGTCGCGGCTTTGCAGCCCGTTGGTGCGCTGAATAAAGTCCACGTTGTTCGGCAGCCACGGCGCGTCTTCCCGCACCGTTTGCTGATAACGCTCCACCGCCGCCAGCGTGGCGCTGTCTTCGAAGGCCAGCGGTAAATGCACGATGCGTGAAGGAATTTTCAGCTGGGTCACATCGCCCAGCTGTTGTTCAATGCCCAGTAGCAGCGTGAGCAGCTGGCTCTGGGAAATACGCTGGCTGTCATAGCGGATCTGCAGCGAACGCACGCCGGGGGAAAGCTCCTCAATGCCAGCCTGCGCCGCCTGGGTAATCGCCTTCATCAGCAGATAAATGCGCAGCCGCAGCGCCAGGTCGAGCACGTTATCGCCGTATTCAATCAGCACATAGTTGTCGCCTGCCTGACGGTAAACCACAGCCGGAAGCTCAGCCTGAGCGGGGATTTCCGCCAGAATCGCCGCACTTGTCGTCGCGCCTGGCGTAATAGAAGGATGCAGATCCGGCAGGCTTGTGCCGGCACACAGATTGGTCACCGCCACCTGCTGGGCAATCTCCAGCGACTGCGCGTGCTCAAAGCTGATGGCGTGAAAGCGAATCCGGTCGCCCGGCTTCACCTGCCCGACTTTCCACAGTTCGGCTTTGGCAATCGTCACCGGGCAGACAAATCCCCCGAGGCTTGGGCCATCGCGCGTCAGGATCACCGGGAAGTCACCGGTAAAGTTCACCGCACCGATAGCATATTCGCAGTCGTGCACGTTGGAAGGATGCAGCCCCGCTTCGCCGCCGTCGGCCCTGGTCCACTCCGGCTTCGGCCCGACAAGGCGCACGCCGAGGCGGTTAGAGTTGTAGTGAACCTGCCACTCGGCGTTGAAAAAGGTGTCCATCGACTCCGGCGTGAAGAAGTCTGGTGCGCCGTGCGGCCCGTACAGCACGCCTATCTCCCACAGCTCGCCATAGTGCGGGATCAGCGCCGGTTCCGGGGCCTGCGGCAGGCTAATCGGCGCCGGCGTCGTGCAGGCCGGCAGGCAAGGCTGAGAAATAGCCAGCACATCGGCCACCCGCAGCGTGCGCCCGGCGTGGCCGCCAAACTGACCAAGGGCAAAAGTGGAACGACTGCCGAGATACACCGGCACGTCAAAACCGTTACGCACCGCCAGATAGGTACGACACCCGCTGGTCGCCCTGCCCAGCGTCAGGATCTGCCCGGCTTTCACTACTGTGGGCTGCCAGAAAGTCACCGGCTGATCATCCAGCGTGGCCGGACAAGGAGCCCCGGTCAGCGCGATGGTGGCCTCGCTGTGGAAGCGCAGCGTCGGCCCCTGCAGGGTAAATTCCAGCCCGGCGGCCGACGGATGGTTGCCGACAATACGGTTCGCCAGACGGAAGGCAAAATCATCCATCGGCCCGGACGGCGGCACGCCGATATCCCAATATCCAAGGCGGCCAGGGCTGTCCTGAATGCTGCTCCAGGTGCCCGGCTCCAGCACTTCCACGGCCTGCGCCCGATAGCTCACGCTATCCAGCAGCCGCGTCCACATTACGCCAGCTTTGAACTCCGGCAGGCGGACGATCTGGCGCAGATAATCCAGATTGGTGGCGATCCCGTGCAGGCGGGTAGCGGCCAGCGCCTCGTTCAGTTTACTTAACGCCTGCAGGCGGTCATCGCCGTGAACGATGATCTTGGCGATCATCGGATCGTAGAACGCGCTGACTTCGCTGCCGGTGCTGACCCAGCCGTCAACCCGCACGCCCTCAGGAAAATAAACATCGGTTAATACGCCCGGCGAAGGCTGGAAGTTTTTCAGCGCGTCCTCGGCATAAATGCGGACTTCAATCGCCGCCCCCTGAGGCGCTTCGGCCATTTTTTGCCAGTCCGGCGACGCGCCTGCCGCAACCCGCACCATGCATTCGATCAGATCCAACCCCGTGACGCATTCGGTTACCGGGTGTTCAACCTGCAGGCGCGTGTTCACCTCCAGGAAGTAAAATGCATCCCGCGCTGCGTCGTAGATAAACTCCACGGTTCCCGCACTGCGGTAATCAACGGATTCACCCAGCGCCACGGCGGCACGGTGCAGCGCTTCACGCGTGCTCTGCGGCAGATTTGGAGCGGGCGTTTCCTCGACCACTTTTTGGTTGCGGCGCTGCAGAGAGCAATCACGCTCCCCCAAGGCAACCACCTTGCCTCTGCCATCGCCAAAGATCTGCACTTCCAGGTGCCGGGCTTTGTCGACAAAACGTTCGATAAACACGCCGTCGTCGCTGAAAAACTGCGCGCCCATACGCTTCACGCTTTCCCAGGCCTCAAGCAGCGCCGGTTCGCTGTCGCAGCGGGTCAGGCCGATCCCGCCCCCGCCCGCCGTGGTTTTGAGCATCACCGGATAGCCGATTTTCGCTGCCGCCAGCTGCGCCTCAGCAAGGGATGTCAGCAGCCCGGTGCCCGGCGTCATCGGCACATCTACGCCGGAGGCCAGCTCGCGGGCGCGGTGTTTCAGGCCAAAATCGCTGATTTGCTGCGCCGTTGGCCCGATAAAAACAACGCCTGCCGCTTCACAAGCCTCGGCAAATTCCGCGCGTTCGGAAAGGAATCCGTAACCGGGGAAAATCGCCTCCGCGCCGCTCTCTTTTGCCGCCGCCAGTATTTTTTCGATATTCAGATAAGTGTCGCTGGCTTTATCTCCGCCGAGCGCTATCGCCTCATCGGCATCAATCACGTGCTGCGCGCTGGCATCCGCATCGGAATAAACGGCCACGCTGGTGATGTGCATTTTCTTCAGCGTGCGAATGGCGCGGCAGGCAATTTCACCGCGGTTGGCAATCAAAACCTTGCTAAACATAATCCTTCTCCTCAAGCGCCAGGTTGACGAGCAAGCCAGGCTTTCCAGCCGCCCCATGGGGTAATGTCCGTGGCGCCTTCTGTCGCGCACGGTTCACAAATGAAGCCCTTCACGCTGCGCCCGTCCTGCAGGGTCAACGTGCCGATCCCCAACGGGGCGGGAATTTCGGCAACAAACTCGCCAAAGCGCGCGAGCGGGATATCCCACAGCTCAACGGCGATTGGCTGCCCTTCGGCGGCGCGCACCAGGCCCGGCTTCGGCGGCTTAGTATTCGCCAGGGCGTAAAGGCGATAGGTTTCTGCCGTGTGGGTTGCTTCTACGAAAACGGCGTTACGGCCGGTTAGCTGGTGGTTAAGCGGCATCCCGCGCAGATGAGCCCCCACAACAGCGACGCGCACGAAGCTGCTGGCAGGTGCCATGGTCTGTTGGTCGGGCACTTTCTGGGACGTTGCTCCGGCGGGCAGGTCAAGTCGCGCCTGCCACTGAGCACCAAAATGGCTGAGCGCGGCATCATGCCAGGCGGGTGCGATCAGCGTTATTCCTGCTGGCAGACCATCGGCCCGGAAATCCGCCGGAAGCGCCAGCGCGCTCAGGTCAGCCAGGTTGGTGAAGTTGGTGTAGGTGCCAAACTGCGAGTTATAGGCCACCGGCTCGTCGCGCATTTCAGCCAGCGTGTGAATCGTCGGCGACGTCGGCACCACAAGGGCATCAAATGCGGCAAGCTGCCGCTGAATACGGCGGGCAAGCTCGGCGCGGGTATATTCCGCCTGCCAGGCATCGCAGGCCATGAAGCTCAGCCCGCTGGCGACGATCCCACGTACGGTAAGATCCATGGCGTCAGGATGTTTTTCGAGGGTCTCTCTCACCGCAACGGTGCGCTCGGCCACCCACGCGCCGTTATACAGCTGCTCGGCCAGCCGGGTGAAATCACTGAAATCTATCGCCACCAGATCCGCACCCATCGCCATTAACCTGTCCAGCGCCAGCTGAAAGGCCTCTTCGCTGAGTTTGTCGCCGAAGAAGGTCAGGCGGTCTGGAATGGCAAAGCGCAAGCGCGGGCTAAAGCGAGCCGGGGCGGTGTGAGGGTTGCTTCGGGAGTAGGGATCGAGCGGATCGTACCCACCTGCTACGTTGGCGACGAGGGCCGCATCCGCCGCCGAGTGGGCGAAGACAGAAACGCAGTCGTTGAGGCGGCAGGCCGGAACTACGCCCGTCGTCGATAGCCAGCCTTTGGTCGGTTTTAAGCCAACGATGTTATTGAACCCGGCGGGTACGCGCCCGGAGCCTGCGGTGTCCGTTCCCAGTGAGAAGCCAACCAAACCGCGCGCCACCACCGATGCGGAGCCTGAACTCGAGCCCCCGCTCACGTAGTCCGGGTTGAAGCTATTCACCACCGCGCCATACGGCGAGCGGGTGCCAACCAGGCCGGTCGCAAACTGATCGAGGTTAGTTTTGCCCACCACAATGGCTCCGGCGGCGCGAAGGCGTGCAATCACCGTGGCATCATCAGCGGGATGATAAGTAAACACCGGGCAGGCGGCGCTGGTTGGCATCCCGGCCACGTCTATATTGTCTTTGACCGCAAACGGCACGCCAAATAAGGGGAAATCCGCCGGCGTTTTGTCTCCGGCCTTAATGACCTGCAATAAAGCCTTTATTTGCTCATTAATTTGCTGTTCGCTGGCGATATAAATCCACGCATTATCCTGGCGTGAAATATTGGCCATTAATTGCTGATAAGCGTCTGACAACCTTTCCGGCTGAGGCTGGTAATCGGCTACCCACTGCGACAATAAAGCGACTGACATAAGCTGGCATCCCACCTGGTATACAAGATGGAATAGATAAAGCAATTACGATGCCAGATTATATTACTTGTTTATTATCAATGGCTTTATATTAAGAGATAAGATTTTATTATATTTAAAGCACCGCGACGGGGCGTTATTTTAGTGCGGGTGAATATTTAGAGGGATATATCTGGCGACGAAAGTAATATCCTCGCCGCCAGATAAGGTTATTTCCCGCTGCGGCGCGCGGAAACGGTGGCTAATGCCGCCCAGTCAAGATGTTCATCGCCGTGGGCCAGCGCATCGAGGTAGTTATCCCGCAACACGCCCGCAAAGCCCATTGGCACATTTTTATTTTCCGCCGCCTGCTGCGCCAGGCGCACGTCTTTCAGCCCCAGCTTCATGGTAAACCCGGCCGGGCTGTAGCGTGATTCGGCGATCATCGCGCCATAGTTTTTATACGCTGGCGCGGCAAACAGCGTGCTGGTCAGCATACCGAGGAAATCCCCGGCGGCCACATCATAGGCCCCCACCAACGCAGAAGATTCCCCCATCGCTTCGATGGCGCTGGCGAGCATAAAGTTAGCCGCCAGCTTCACCGCCGCAGCCTGCTCTGGCCTGTCGCCAAAGCGCCAGGTTTTTTGCCCCAGCACATCGAAGATCGGCTGCACGCCGTCCAGCAGCTCCGCTGGCCCGGCGGTAAGAATGTTGAGATTGCCTGCGGCGGCAACATCCACACGCCCCAGTACCGGCGCGGCAATATACCGATGCCCGGTTGCGCTGGCTTTTTCCGCCATCTCATTGGTAAAAGCGACGGAAACCGTGGCCATGTTGATCCAGATTGAGCCCTGCGGCAGTGCTTCCAGCGCGCCCTGCTCAATTACCACGCGGCGGCTGGTGTCGTCGTCGGCCAGCATAGTGATCAACACTTCGCTGTCGGTGAAAGCGGCTGGCGTGGCGTGTATCGTCGCCCCTTTCGCTTTTATGGCTTCAGCCGGTGCCGGAGAGCGGTTCCAGACGGCAACCTGATGCCCGGCTTTCAGTAGGTTTTCGGCCATTGGCTGGCCCATACCGCCCAGCCCGATAAATCCAATACGCATAATAACTCCCGGCTAGAGAATGGTGCCGCTGCGGGTCAACTGCTCGCGGCGTTCTTCGGCTTCTTCTGTGTGGTGATTGCCTTTGTGGGCAATGGCGATACGCAGCCGCTGCTGCTGGGCGTAGCGGTCTTCCCGCGTGAGCGCTGCGTCGTCGCTGAGTTCAATCAGTAGTTCGTTCATCGGAATGATGATGTCTTTGGCAATGGCGTCGTCTACGCGGCCGATAACGTCTGCGAGATGGGTCATGGCATGTTCCTTATCATGTGTTGCCCCTCACCCTAACCCTCTCCCCAGCGGGGAGAGGGGATAAAAACACTGACGTCCGCATTCCCCCCTCCCTTCCAGGGAGAGGGCCGGGGTGAGGGTTAATAAAATTTAATCCAGCTTCGCTTTGGAGAAATCACTCCCGGCGAGGCTAACGGTATAACCGCTCACGTTGCTACGGGTCGCGTAGAATGTTTTACCGTTCGCCAGCGCAATCCACGGCGCCTGCTGATAGTAAATTTCCTGCGCCTGGACGTAGAGCTTCGCGCGGGCGGCCGGGTCGCTGGTCAGCTTCGCTTTCTGTACCAGTGAATCGTAGCTTTTGTCACACCAGCGGGCGACGTTCGAGCCGCTGGCAACGCTGCCGCAGCCCAGCAGGGTATCGGCAAAGTTATCCGGGTCGCCGTTGTCGGACATCCAGCCAAACAGCGCCGAGGAGTGTTCCCCTTTCCGCATCCCGGACAGGTATTCGCCCCATTCGAAGGTGACTATTTTGGCTTTCACGCCCACTTTCGCCCAGTCACTCTGGATCATCTCCGCAATGCGCCGCGAGTTCGGGTTGTACGGCCGCTGCACCGGCATAGACCACAGATCGGTATCAAAGCCCTTCTCCAGCCCGGCCTGCTTCAGCAAGGCTTTGGCTTTTTCTGGGTCGTACCCGTAGTCTTTCAGATCCTTGTCGTAGCCCAGCATGGTTGGCGGGATCGGCGATTTAGCTACCGAGCCGGATCCCATAAAGATGGCGTTGACGATGGCTTTTTTGTCCACCGCATAGTTCAGCGCCTGGCGCACCAGCGCGTTATCGAACGGCTTCTTGCTGGTGTTGAACGCCAGGTAACCGACGTTCAGGCCATCAATGCTGTGCAGCGCCAGGTTTTTGTCCGCTTTAATGGCGTCGAACTGTACCGGGCTTGGTGCAGGGATAATCTGGCATTCATTTTTCTGCAGCTTCGCCAGCCGGGTTTGTACGTTCGGGGTGATGGAGAAGATCAGGTGTTTGGTCGGGACTTCGCCTTTCCAGTAATTCGGGTTGGCGACGTAGCGAATCACGGAATCCACTTTGTAGTCCTGCAGCGCGTAAGGCCCGGTGCCGATCGGGTTGTTGTCCACCCGCTCCGGCGTACCGGCTTTCAGCATCGCATCCGCATACTCCGCAGACAAAATAGAGGCAAAGTCCATGCCCCAGTCGGCGAGAAACGCCGCATTCGGCTCGCTCAGGGTGAACTGGACGTGATAGTCATCCAGCTTTTTAACGTCCACGATGAGCTTGTCGAGGCCGACGTCGTTGAAGTATTCGTAGTTCGCCTGCGACACCTTGTGATACGGGTTATTGGCGTCTTTCTGGCGCATGACCGAGAACACCACGTCGTCGGCGTTGAAGTCGCGCGTTGGCTTAAAGAATTTGTTGCTGTTGAACTTCACGCCCTTGCGCAGGGTGAAGGTATAGGTTTTACCGTCGGGACTGATTTTCCATTCCGTCGCCAGCGACGGCACCGGCGTGTTGTCGGTCAGGCTGAAATCAATCAGGCGGTTGTAGAGGGTTTGCGAGCTGGCAACAAAGCTTGGGCCAGAGCTGGCAATTTGTGGGTTAAAGGATTCAGGAGAGGCTTCGGAGCAGTAAACCAGCGTGCTGTTGGCTGCCGCCATCGCGCTTCCTGCCGGGAGGAGCGCACTCAGCAGCAGGCCGAGCAGTGTTTTCCCTTTAGACATAGTGTTTGCCTTTTATTTGCTTGCCAAATGGTTGAGCTACTTATTATTTCTCACAGTAATAACAGCACAGCCCTTAGCGACAAGCAAATGACAAACCCTTCCTTTCTATACAATTGTGGCGGTTAAGGCGGGCGTTCAGACCGAAGGCAAAACAAAACGCTGCAAAATTGCTCTGGCCCCGGGCGTAGCGCTGACATCGTTCGACAATGTCTGTTTATTTTCTTGCCGTAACGATGCCTGCTCGCTGCGGCTGGCGAGAATTTTGTTCATCACCGTGGCGGTGAATTCCGGGTGAAACTGCACCGACAGCGCATTGGGCGTGTAGCGGATGATTTGGTGAGGATCGTGGGCCGACGACGCAAGACAAACGGCCCCGGGCGGCAGCGCCAGGACGCTCTGCGCATGGCTTAAAAAGACCGGGAACGACTCAGGCAGATGACTCAGCGCCGGATCGTCTCGCCCTGCCTCTGTCAGTGCCACCGGCAGTTGCCCGACCTCACTGCCCTGCGGGTGATAATCCACTTTCCCGCCGAGCGCGTAAGCCATCAATTGATGCCCGTAGCACACGCCAAATAGCGGCGTACCGGCGGCAACAACGGTTTTAACCCATTCCGCCGTGCGCTCGCTCCACGCTTCATGCTCCGTCACCATCGACCATGAACCCGAAATCACCGCCGCCTGAAAGCTTTTTGGCGCGGGCAAAGGCTCGCCCAGAAACGGCCTGACGATGTTAAGTTCGACATCCGGATGCTTTAGCGCCTGCGCAAACCAGGCCGGCTGATCCCCTACGGCTTGCTGAATTTCCTCGGGGGGCCGCCCCATTTGCACCACCAAAACCAGCAATCTTTGACTCATATTTCGGACCTCTGCAGCCATATAATGGCTTCAGAATTAGCACAGGCAACCCGGCTTGTCTCAGATAAAAAAGCGATAACGTAGAAGCTTTAGCCCACAGCCTTCACGCCCTGCCCGGCAAAATCACGCCACAGGCAGGTCAGCACCGCAATGACCATCAGCGCCAGGGAAAGCAGGGAAATCGTAGTAAAGCCGTGCTCGGTATAAAGCGGCCCGTAGCTACTGCTGCCGGCAAACACAGCCAGGTAAGTCACGGCGCTGTTCAATCCCATCAATGTGCCGCGCCTGGCCGGGTCGATGGCCGTCAGTCGCTGAATCAGTAAGTTCACCCCCAGGTGGTTCACCAGGCCAAGCACAAACAGCAGGCAGATAACCCCCACCAGCGAACCACCGAGCATCGCCAGGCCCAGGTAAACAAAGGCTGCCACCAAAAGCACCATCGGCATCAGGCGTTTAGGGCCAAACCGATCCACCATCCCGCTGAGCAAAGCGGCACAGCCGAATCCCGCCCCATAGGCAATCGCCACCCCGCCGTTGGCCGTCACCGGCAGGCCGAGATCCTGATGAAGATGGTCGCCCAAATAAGCATAAATCCCGTAAAACGCCGTCATAAACGCCCCGCACACCACCAGCAACGACTTGATGCCTGGCAGCCCCAGGGCAGACAGCGGTGAAGGCGCAATCCCCGCCGCCGGGCGATCCTGCATGTTCAACCTGACGAGCGCGATCAGCGCCAGGGCCGCCAGACAGCTCACGGACACATACACCGCGCGCCAGCTGAACAACTCGGTCAGCACCACGGAAAACGACACGCCGGCGATCATGCTCAGCGTCCAGCCGGTCAGCACCTTGCCGATGGTCCGGCTTTCACGCCCCGGCTCCGCAATGGCGGCCGCGCTGGCGTAAATCGCGGGCAGCGCGATACCGGAAGCCATCCCGGCAATCAGCTGAGCAGCAATAAATACCGCCACGGAAGGCGAAGCCGCGCAAAGCAGCAGCGCCGCGCCCAGCAGCAGCATGGTGAATTTGAGCATCCGCGCCGAGCCGACTAAGTCGATCAAACGAGCCAGAAAAAGTGCGCTCGCCGCCGTGCCCAGGCCAAAAGCCGCCGCGGCCATCATCACCGTCGGCACTCCCGCGCCTATAGACGATGCCACTGCCGGCGCAATAGGCCCCAGCACCATTGAGTTGGCACCGATAACGCCGACGCAGCCGGTCAGCACATACACGGCTTTGGCGGGAGACAGAGACGGCTCTGGATGAAGTTCCAGACACTGGCTGTTTTTCATTTTTCTTCCTGACAAGGATTAAACTTGACTTACATTCGATAAAAACCAATTTTATCCGAATGAAATTCAGCGTCATTACTCAGGGGCAATATGAAAAAAGAAACAGACAGTATTAAGCAGAACGGTGCGGCAGAGCGAACTCTCGATGCCGCCGACCGAAGAATATTAGGCGCGCTGGTGGAGGATGCGACCATCAGCTACGCCGAACTCGGCGAAAAGGTCGCGCTTTCCGCCCCGGCGGTACACGAAAGAGTCAAACGCCTGAAGCGCTCCGGGGTGATCCAGCATACGGCGGCCTTGCTCGACCCAAAGGCCATCAGCAAATCCCTGCTGGCCTTCGTGCACATTGATACCAAAGGCTGGGGAAAAACGCCGGATCTGCTGCGAATTTCCGCCTACCCGGAAGTGGAAGAGATCCATTCCGTCGCCGGGGACACGTCTATGCTGTTGAAGGTCCGCACCGAGGATTCAAGGGCGCTTGAGGCCCTGCTGGCGCATCTGTATGAGATCAACGGCGTGGTGGCGACCAGGACGTATATCGTGTTGTCCACCTATCTTGAGCGCCCTGTCCAGCCGGGTATTACCCGCGACTGGCCGGAACAGGACTAACGTCATTTCACGATATAGCGCGTTGAGGCAAAGTTATTCAGTATCTTATGGATAATAAAGGTCACGGCCAGGGTGCCGACAATCGCCACCGACACCGATGAAATACGGTACAGCGCGCTAAAAACGATATCCTGATTAGGGTGCATGTATTGCCCGAACATCAGCGCCAGCGTGGTCAGAATAGAAAAGCCCACGCCCGGCCCGACCTTCTCAAACACGTGAATTCGCGCGGCCAGCAGCAGACCGAGGCTAATCAGCGGCATCAGCAGGATCAGGTGACGACTGAAATCATAGATCACCAGCTGCACCAGAATCGCGTAAAGACATCCGGCAATCACCCCGACAATGCGCCACCAGGACGAAAGGATCGCCCCGCGAAAATGCATGGGGAACAGGGCAAAAATGCCCGCCATCAGCGCGGCCAGGGAGTCATTCAGCGTATAGACCTGGAACACGGTGAATAAGAGAGTCGCCGTTAAAGAGGCGAGCAGTGTTTCATGCATCACCCGTGGCCCGTCCTTTTGAATCGCAGGCGGCGGCTTGCGCGGCTCTACGTCCGGCAGCAAATAACAGCTAAGCGCCGACAGCCCCACCGCCAAAAGGCTGCCAATGATGTTAGAAAACATCAGATCGCTCATGTCGGTGGTCGGGTAGCTCAGGAAATTAGCCATCACGCTTAAACAGACCACGCCCATCGAGCCAAACAGAAAGAGCGGCCCCCGGCTCATCAGGTAGAAGCGCGTCATGTACATCAGGAACACAATCAGCGTCATTGGCAGCGGGTAATTCGCCAGCACCGCAAACAGCAGCGTCATTTCCACACAGTTCAGCAGCGCGTTAGCGATCATCTGCCGGGCAATATGGCCGTTAAAAATGGGCACCAGCCCGGTGAGCATGATGGGGTAAACCACGTAGAACACCCCGTACTGCGTGTTAACCCAGCTGTAGACAAACATCCCCACGCAACCCGCCATGACGATGCGCAGCATATGGCGGAAATCATTGCCGCTGAACGGCGTCGGTGCATTGCGCTTCAGCGGGCCAAGAATAAATTTAATAAACATAATGCAGGTAGCTCACCAGCCTGATTTGCATCCCGCCAATAAACGACGCGAAAGCGGAAGGCGAATTGTAGAGCTGCACCGTGGCCCGTGCGCCAGCCGGCAGATCTGGCGTTTTCCCGTCTTCAAGCAGCAAATGAATACGCATGCGCTGCGCGTCCCTCACCCAGCGGTTTGAGGTTTCCGGCGCGGAAAGCTGCCCGTTGATAGCCTGCTGCCCCGGCAAAACGCCCGCATCTTTGCTGGTGACTCTGGCTTTAAAAACCTGCCCTGGCAGCCCGTCGAATACTATATCCGCCGTTGTTTCTGGGCGGGTTTTACTCAGGCTTTTCTCACGGAAGTCGGCCACGATATCGAGCTTGTCGTTAACCAGCGCCAGCGCGGGGGAGCCCGCCCCGGCATACCAGCCCTCTTTCAGCTGTAAATTGCTGATAATGCCGTCGCTGCTGGCAACCACGCGGGTGTAATCCAGATTGAGCCGGGCGTCGTTCAGCAGGTTACGGTATTTTTGCAGCGTGACGTTTTGATCCCCGCGTTCCCCGCGCGAAATCACCAGCTGTGCCAGCGCGGCCTGGAGGTTGTTGACGTTTTGCACCGCGCTTTGCCAGCGCGTAAAAGCCCCGTCCAGATCCTGTTTAGAAATCAGGTTACCGCTGCTAAGTCCGTTAAACCGGTGATAGCTGCGCCCGGCGTTGTCGGCATCCAGCTGGGCGGCTTTAATTTTTGCCCGCGCGGCACTGATTTGGGCGTCAATTTGCTGGTTGTCGAGAATCGCCTGCTGATAAGCAATTTCCGCGCGTTCGAGCTGATTCTGGTAAGGCTTATTGTCGATGTCGAACAGCACATCCCCTTTCTTCACCACGCTGTTGTTGCTGACGTAGATATGCGTCACGTAGCCCGATACGCGTGATGAAACCGGGGTCACCACGCGCATCACGGTGGAGTCCGGGGTTTGCGGCACCCAGATGTCGGCGGCCAGAAAATAGCAAAACATCGCGGCAAACAGCGCCAGCGTGACTTTTACCCAGCGGGTAAATCGTTGTTCAGGGGTCATAACTACTCGCTAAATGAGAAACACGCCGGGAGACCAGGCGTGAAAGAACTATCGAATTTTGATCATGTTGGCGGCCAGCAGGTTTACCGTCTGGCTGAACTGTTCTATTTGCTGCGCCGGAATGCCCTGTGCAACCTGGGCCTGGCACCGCTCCACCGTTTCACTTACCGCTTTAATCGCTTTCTGGCCCGCAGGCGTTAGGGAGATAAATTTCACCCGTCTGTCTTTTTCGTCCGGCGTGCGGGTGACATAGCCCTCTTTTTCCAGCTGTGCCAGCGTGCGCGTCAGGGGCGGCAGATCGATGCCCTGCGCCCGGGCCAGATCCGTGACGGTGATTTTTTCCCCCGCCACGCTGAGCTGCATCAGCGTCGTCCAGCTGCTTTGGGTCAGGCCGGTAAACGCTACGGCGTCATCCACGATGCCACGCCACAGGCGCACCAGCATCGCCAGGCGCATCCCCAGCGGGCGATCGGGAAAATCGACAATGTCGTATTTATCGTCATGCATCGGGTAATCCCCATGTAAATAGTCACTATGATAATTATCATGATAAGTATTTATTTGGTGAATACAACTGACAATAACCAGGGGTAATTACTGAGGAAGTGGCAAAGACAAAAGCGCCCGCAGGCGCTTTAGAAAAGAAAGGATTTTTTAGCTCAGGCGGGCAGCAATATCCGCCACGCGTGCGCCGTATTTGACGGCGGTGTCCAGGTCGCCCTGGGCAATTTGTTCGGCGCCTGCGTCAGACGGAGACTGCACCAGCAGCCCGACCGAGCCGCCCAGGTTGTTCGCGTCTTCGCGGGTTGCCGCCAGGGTATTCGAAGGCAACTGGCCCAGGCTCACCCAAATGCCGCCGTGCTGAGAGGCCAGCGTTTGCATCCACTGCAGGCTCACCTGCTTGTCGCCGTTCAGGCTGGCGCTATTGGTGAAACCGCCGAACACTTTGTCCTGCCAGCCACGGGTGAACCACACTTTGGAGGAAGCATCGGCAAACTTTTTGAACTGCCACGGCACGTTGCCCATGTAGGTCGGCGCCCCAAAGATGATCCCTTTGGCGTCGTTCAGTTTTTGCCAGTCTGCTTCCTGAATATCGCCATTGCTGTCCACGGCGACGAGGTCGGCGTTTGCCCCTTGTGCAACATGCTCTGCCACACGTTTGGTGTGACCGTATCCGGAAAAGTAAATAACAACGATTTTAGCCATAATTTTTCTCGACATGGTTAGAGGGAAAGCCCCGGCCAGAAGGCCGCAAAATCGGGGTTCATCGTGTCTGTCTTTTTCTTTCTGGTCAAGAAGTTACCTGCCAGTAAGTGACTTACTTCCGGGTAAGTATCACCGGCTTCACACCGCCCCATTTTGTCTAATAGCCAGATAATTTACCCATTTTGCCGTCTCTTCTGCCGTTTGACTTAGGGCCGCTTCGTTAAACTGTAAAGCGTGAAGATGGCTCTCGGGTGAGCCGTTAACAGCAGGATTGATGACGTGGCAAAAACATTATTGCGCAGCGGATGCCTGGATGACTTTCTCGCGCTGGGCGAAAACGGTCAGGCAGTGTTTGATTCCGCGTTTCAAATACGCGAAACATTACGCCTTCGTAAACAGCAGGCCGTCGCCGACGCGCTGGCCATTCCCCAGCCCAACGACGAAGGCGACCGCGTCGACTGGTATGCGCCTCAGGAAGGCAGCGTCACCAGCTGGGCCGCCGCCAGCGACGAAGAACGCCGCACCGCCCTTCGCTATCTGGATAATTGCTTATCCAACGTAGCCTCGCTCAGCGCGCGCTGCCAGCAGGCGGAGAAAACCTCGATTCGCCTCTTTGGCGCACTGCTGGAAAAAGCTCTTCAGTTCCCCGGAAGCCAGCACGTCTACCTGGTGAACGGCAAGCCGGTGATCACCTTCTGGGGGTTCGTGAATCTTAACCAGGGCGCACGGGACGATGTGCTGGAGTGCCTGCGGGTGGTGGAATCGCGCGAGCCTGAAATTGCGTATATCCCTGAAGAAACGATGCCGGAGCCAGAGCCACTGCCGGTAGAAATTAGCGAGCCAGAAAAGCCACTGCTTGAAGCCCCGATGGCGGTTCAGGTGGATGATGATTCTCCGGTTTATAGCCTCACCGCAGTGAAAAAAGCCGCAGCCGAAGAAGAAAAACCGGCCCCGAGCCCTGAACCTGTCGCCGTAGCCGTAGCCGTGAAACAGCGTCGCCGCTGGCTGCTGCCGGTCGCCGCCGTGATTGCCGTCGCCATTGCGGCCCCGGTGGGTTATCTGCTGCTTAGCGGGAGCCAGACCGCGCCGGTGGCAACCGCCCAGGCCGAAGTCCCGCCTAAACCTATTGCGCCAGCGCCAATACAGGCCGTCGATGTGGCCAAAACTACCCTGCCGCTGACGCCAGCCGAAGTTGTGGTGCCGCCTAAGCCTGAGCCAGCGCCGGTTGCCGCGCCGGAAGAAAATCCTGAGCCAATTACCGTTGCCGCAGACGTGCCGAAAAATGCGTTAATTCTACCGGCAGAAGCCGTGAGAATTGGCTCCACTAAATTCCTCAACGGCACCTGGCGAGCACAGATCGATTTCAGTGACCCGATCACCGGTAAAGCGCCAAGCCTGCGCTACCAGATAGCCAACAACAAAGGCACGGTGCGCCTGGTGCACGGCGATAACATTGTCTGTAAAGCCGAGGTGTTTTCCGGCCTGCATCAAAATGGCGCGCTGATGATTAAAACCCGCGGCAGCGCGCGCTGCGGTGACGGCAGCCGCTACCCGATGCCGGAAGTGACCTGTAAAACCGGCAGCAACGGCGCCGCCGTTTGCACCGGCCGCTATGAAGGCGACAAAGTCATACCGATCACCTTCCGAAAAGTGAGTAACTGATCATGCTGGCGACCCTTTTTCACTACAAGCCGAGCGTCACGCTCATCAAAGACAGCGGCATTCAGTTCCTGGACTTTGGCCTTGCGCCGCAGACTAACGCCGCCCACGCCGGGCGCTTTGTGCGCCAGACGGCCAACGGCCCGCTGTTACGCCTTGATTACGATGTTGTGCCCGGGAAATTTACCCTACCGGGCGAAAACGGCACCGCGCCAGAAGTGGTGAAACCCGAAAGCACCATTACGCTTGGCCACTCCCTGCGGGTGATGGACAAAACCTGGCTGCCGCTGCCGTTCCTGCGCTTTAACCCGCCGCGCACCTTTGTGGGTGGACCGGATAACTGGGCCCGCGTGCAGGTGCGTGTTCTGGAGACGCCCGATTCCGCCGGGAATACGGTGCGTATCAGCCTCGCGCTGGACAGCAAAATTTACGCGGACGATCACCCCGCCGCGCATCTGGCACCGACGGAAAACGACGTCCGCAACGGTGCCCGTTTTGCGCTGGCCTGGCACAACCACGAGATCAAAGATTTTCTCGACCAGACCTGGGTGGACGGCTGGCTGCGCGAAACCTTCACCCAGTTTGCCACCCGCGTGGAAGAGCGCACCGAGCGTGAGCTCGCCGCCGCTATGAAAGCCTTTGAATATCAGGCTCACTATCTGAATATTCTGGAGCTTATCGGCAACCAGCTCGCCGTGCCGGAAGTGAAGATCGTCACCGCCACGCTGCAATCCCCGCCGATTGACGTAGATTTGGTGCTGGATGTGGGGAACACCCACACCTGCGGCGTCCTGATCGAAGATCACGGCGAAGAAAACGACGGTCTGCGCCAGACTGCCGAGCTGCAGATCCGCTCCCTGAGCGAACCACAGTTGATCAACGACGCAATGTTTACCAGCCGCCTGGAGTTCAGCGAGGCAAAATTTGGCAAGCAGCATTTCTCCGTTGAAAGCGGGCGCGACGACGCCTTTGTCTGGCCTTCTATTGCCCGCGTGGGCGACGAAGCTCGCCGTATGGCCTGCGCTCGCCTGGGTACCGAAGGCGCCAGCGGGATCTCCAGCCCGCGCCGCTACCTGTGGGACGTCACGCCAGCCAGCCAGGACTGGCGCTTCAGCCAGATGGGCGTGAAAACCCAGCGTGAGCCGCTGGCGACCGCTTTCCCGCTGATGAACCTGATGAACGACGACGGCCAGCCGCTGTACGCCCTGCCGATGGACGAACGCCTGCCGGTGTTTTCACCGCAGTACAGCCGCAGCTCGCTGATGACTCTGATGCTGTGCGAGCTGCTCTCCCAGGCGCTGATGCAAATCAACAGTATTGGCTCCCGCCAGAGCATGGGGCACCCGACCTCGCCTCGCCAGCTGCGCAACCTGATTCTGACTTTACCTTCCGCTATGCCAAAACCGGAACGCGAGCTGTTCCGCCAGCGTATGCAGGAGGCGGTCGGCCTGGTGTGGAAAGCGATGGACTGGCACCCGACCGACGAAGGTTTCACCCTCGAGCGCGACAAAAAGAAAAGTATCGTGCCGGTGCCGGAAGTGCAGATGGAGTGGGACGAAGCCACCTGCGGCCAGCTGGTCTGGCTGTATAACGAGGCGCTGGTGAACTACGCCGGGCAAACCGGGCGCTTCTTTGAAAGCCTCGCCCGCCCTGACCGCGCCCTGACGCCGGACGAACCCGTTGGCAAAACCCTGCGCGTGGCGTCGATTGACATCGGCGGCGGCACAACCGATATGGCGATCACCCAGTATCAACTGGACGACGGCGTGGGCAGCAACGTGAAAATCGCGCCGCGCCTGCTGTTCCGTGAAGGTTTTAAAGTCGCCGGGGACGATATTTTGCTGGACGTGATTCAGCGCTGCGTCCTGCCTGCGTTGCAGGCCCACATCCACAAAGCGGGCGTAGCTGACGCGCCAGGCCTGATGACCACGCTGTTTGGGGAATCCGGCCGCATGGACACCCGCGCCACGCTACGCCAGCAAACTGCGCTCCAGCTGTTTATTCCGCTCGGCC
The DNA here is from genome assembly GCF_050847315.1 of Enterobacter sp. TMH.L2. Lineage (NCBI taxonomy): Bacteria > Pseudomonadati > Pseudomonadota > Gammaproteobacteria > Enterobacterales > Enterobacteriaceae > Enterobacter > Enterobacter sp. TMH.L2. Next base: position 2,465,759 of record NZ_CP193791.1, read on the forward strand.
ATGCGGTGCTTTCTTTCTGGGAAGAGAGCGACCCGGAAGAGCCGGACTCGGTGCTGGAAGCAACCTTCGGCGAGCTACTGACCCAGCAGCCAACCCGCAACGTGATCAACTACGTTCAGCAGGCCGTGCAGCACGAGCTGCCAGCCGACGCGCCGCAGTTTGACATCATGAGCGTGCCGCTGCAGGCGGAAATTGCCGCGCTGCAGGATGCGCTGCTGGCGGGCCAGTTTACCCTCACCGCGCCGCTGCAGGCGCTGTGCGAAGTGATCAACCATTATTGCTGCGACGTGCTGTTAGTCACCGGTCGCCCTGGCTGTCTGCCTGGCGTGCAGGCGCTTCTGCGTCACCTGCAGCCGGTACCGGTTAACCGCATTGTCTGGCTCGATAACTACCAGACCCACGAGTGGTATCCGTTCAGCCAGCAAGGGCGCATCGGTAACCCGAAATCTACCGCCGCGGTGGGCGCAATGCTGTGCAGCCTGGCGATGGATCTGCGTCTGCCGAGCTTTAACTTTAAAGCCGCCGATATTCAGGCCTATTCCACCGTGCGCTACCTGGGCATGCTGGACGGCAACGACCGGCTGCTGGAAGACAACGTCTGGTACCGGGATATCGATCTCGACAGCCCGCAGGCGAACCTGGACACCCGAGTCCACTTCCCGCTGCGCGGCAACGCCTGCCTGGGCTTCCGTCAGTTGGATAACGCTCGCTGGCCAGCCACGCCGCTCTACACGCTGGCAATCAACTCGCCGCAGCTGGCGAAATCAATTGCCGGAGACGGCGTGCTGAACGTGCGCCTGAAGCAGACCCGCGAGGCCGAGTCATTCAGCCTTGCCGAAGCCTGGCTGTCAGACGGCAGCAAAGTCCCCCTCGAACAACTGAGTTTTAAACTGAATACCCTCGCCGGCAGCTACAGCGGGGCGACGCATTACTGGATAGACAGCGGGAGCGTATACCAAAAATGAAGCAGCTAACTACCACGCTCAGCCATCTGGTGAACTGGGTTCAGATGACCCGCACTTTCTCCCCGCTGCTCGACAATGAAGCGGACAGTCTTTTGGCGCGCCTCCAACAGCTAAGCGAACGCCACCGTCGCATCAGCGCGCTGGAGGACGCTCCGCTGACGCTAGGCATTTATGGCCACGCCCTGGACGGCAAAAATCATCTGCTGAATACCCTGCAGGGCAGCCCGAATAGCCGCATTGATATTCAGCTCGGTGATAAACGGCTGGACTACCTGACGCACATCAACCCAGGCCATACGCCAGCGGCGATGGCGGTGCGCTTCAGCGCCCAACGGCCCCCTGAAGTAGAGAATTACCCGCTGCTGCTGACGCTGTTTAGCGAAGCCGAACTGGCGCAGCAGTTTATCAACAGGTATCACGCCTCTGACGCGCCCCGTCTGGCAACGTCCAGCGCGGTTGCCCTGCGGCTGACCGAACTGGAGTCCCGCCGTCTGTCTGCCGCTGCACCAGGATTAACCCGTGAGCAAACGGCCGATCTGCTGTACGGCTACCACCGCCTCCAGCGCCGTCAGCATCACCTGGATGAGCGCCTGGTTTACCGCATGGCCGAGCTTGCACCTTACCTTTCGACAGAAGATCGCGCCTTGCTGTTCGCCCTGCTGTGGGGCGAAGATAGCGCCCTGACGGAAACCTGGCTGCGGCTGGCGCAGGCCTTGCAGCATTTGGGCTGCGTGGAACAGGTTCTGGCTCCGGCAAGCCTCGTGGTGGACAGTTTCCTGCTGCCTGCCGAAGGTTTTCTCATTCCTTCCGGCCCGGAAGACGCACCGGAACAGGCGGATGTGATGGTTTGCCCACTGCTGGGAAATCAGCCTGGTTCTCACCTCAGCCTGCCGCAGAACGACCTGGCGCTGCTGTGCGCCGAGGTTATTTTCACCCTCAGCCAGCCGACTGCGCTGAGCAACGTGGATTTACTGGATATCCCGGCGAATCAGCTTAGCTGGTACACCACCCGGCTTCAGCCGGACACGCTGCTGGTGTGTAACGCCGTCAGCGAACGCAGTGAAGTTCAGGCGACGGGGAAAGCGCTGGCATGGTGGGTAGACAGCACCCAAAGCCCGGGGCACAGCTCGCTGCCGGGCCTGGTCTGGGCCATCACGCCGTTTGACGCCCGGTTTACGCTCGGTGCCAGCCTTGACGACGGCGTTCAGCGTCTGATTGGTAACCCGGGCAAGCGCTGGGGCACGCTGCAGGCGCTGGACAGCAGAAACATGTATCGCCTGCTGGAATGGCTGACCGATGCGCTAAATCCCACCCGCCGTGAACAGCGCCTCGCTGCCCTGCGCGGTGAGCTGGAAACGCAAACCGTCGAACTGTTCCAGCGCTTTATTGACGCGCAGCAGGCCACCCCACAGCAGGCTCGCCAGCAGGCAGAAGATCTGGTGCGTGCTCTGCAGGCCCGGGCGACCCAGCACGGTGACTTGCTGGCAAGCCTGGTGCCATCCCGGGATGCTCTGCAGCAGATCTGGCTGCAGCACCAACAGCAGCATCAGCCTAAACCGGAAGGCTTTGCGCTGGAGATAGACTTGTTTGCCGACGCGGCCGAGCATGTTGCCCCTCAGACTAAAGGCATCAGCTACGCCCGCGCCGTGCATCAGCTTTGGGTTAACCACCTGCGCCTGCTGGGCCAGCGTCGGGAAGCCGCACACCAGTTTGGCCTGGACAGCGTTCAGCTTCAGGCGCTGTGCAACACGCTGATCGTCGCCAGCTACCGGCTGGATGTGCCGATGAGGCTGGAACGCAGCATGCAAAACGGCGACTCCGGGCTTGAGCTGGATATTTCCCGTGCCAGCACGGTGCTGGGTGATTTTATTGCCTGGCTGGGCTACGCCAGCATGCCGGTTGCCGATCGCCCGGCAAGCCGCGTCAATAAAGGCCAGGCCGTGTTTGCCCCCCCTGCCCAGGCGGATATCAGCCGTCGACTGACAAAACTGGGCGAGCAGCCAACGCGCGGCAACGCCAGCTACGTGTACGACTGGCTGGTCGCGCTATATACCCGGGCCACGGAGAATATCGGCTATCAAAACCCGCTGGATATTAATGAGAAGCAGCGGCAGACGCTGGTGAAGCTGCTGGGATGAATTTGGGGGCGTCAGCCCCTCACCCCGGCCCTCTCCCCAAGGGGCGTGGGAGAAACAGCAGGTCAAAACAGTAGGTCATCTATTCCCTCTCCCTTCCAGGGAGAGGGTTAGGGTGAGGGTAAGCAGCGACGTCGCCGTCGAATGCATTCGTAACAAATTCTGGCAGGTGGCAACCCATTAACTTTCCCGCTACAATCCGCCCACCTATTCACTCAATATATATAAGGAGGATCCCCATGATGTCTTGTGAGCGCTTTAACCGTTCGCATACTTTTGGCGATCGTCTCTGCTCAAGCGTTATCGGTTCCGTGCTGCGATAACTTCGGCTTGAGCGAAGAAACTTACTGAATCCCTTCTCTCGGGCTTACCGGGTTATCGTCAGCGTTATACGACGAGGCGTTTGCACGCCATAACTCTTGAGTAAGCACATATGAGCACTTTATTAACCGCCCAATCTCTGCACCTCGACACCGCTTTCGGTTCGCTGCTGGAGTCCATCACTTTTACCCTGAAAAAAGGCGACCGTATTGGCCTGATCGGTCATAACGGCTGTGGCAAAAGCACCCTGCTGAAACTGCTGGACGGCACTCTTTCGCCCACCAGCGGCTCGGTGACTCAGGCGGCTAGCTGCCTGATGGCAAGGGTTGAACAGCATCTGCCGGAAAGCCTCAATACGATGACCATGCTCGATGCTGTGCTGGAGAAAATTGAGGAAAACCAGCGAGATAGCGAATGCTGGCGGGCAGAAGCTTTGCTGGCAAGTATGGGCTTTAGCGAAACGGACTGGCGGCTGACTTCCGGCACGCTGAGCGGCGGGCAGCATACTCGCCTGCTGCTGGCGCGAGCGCTAATTAGTGAGCCAGATTTGCTGCTGCTGGATGAACCCAGTAACCACCTGGACTTGCCCACGCTGCTATGGCTGGAACAGTTCCTGCGCGGCTGGAGCGGCAGCTTCGTGCTGGTTTCGCACGACCGCAGCCTGCTGGATAACGTCACCAACGGCAGTTGGATTTTGCGCGATCGTTCGCTGCATTTCTTTGCGCTACCGTGTTCTCAGGCGCGCAGTGCGCTGGAGGAACGGGACAGAACCGATGCCCACCGCCATCAGGCGGAGCAAAAGGAAATCGACCGCATTACCGCCAGCGCCAAACGGCTGGCAATTTGGGGCCGGGTCTACGACAACGAAGACCTTTCCCGAAAAGCCAAGCAGATGGAAAAGCGCATTGATCGGCTGAAGGACGAGCAAACTGAGCTCACGGCGGGCAGCCAGTGGCAGCTTAAGCTGAAAGGTGAAGCGCTGATTGCCGACAGGCTGCTGGAGCTGGAAGCGCTTCACGTTCGGCCTGCGCCGGAGTGTGAACCTCTATTCACTCTGCCGTTGCAGCGAGTGAAAAGCGGCGACCGCGTGGCGGTGATAGGCCGGAACGGCTGCGGCAAGTCGTCTCTGCTGCGCCTGCTTTGGCAGCAGTACCAGCAGTCAGAGCGTGAGGACGCTATTCGCCTGCATCCTCGGGTGCATCTGGGGTATTACGACCAGACGCTGCACCAGCTTAACGACGGAGATTCGCTGCTGGAGGCGCTGGAGCCGTTTGCCCCGCTCAGCGAACAGGACAGGAAAATGGCGTTAATCAGCGCCGGATTTCCGTGGCTGCGACACCAGCAAGCCGTCAGTACGCTGAGCGGTGGAGAGCGTTCGCGTCTGCTGTTCGTTGGCCTGACGCTGGCCCGCTACTCCCTGCTGATGCTGGATGAACCGACCAACCACCTGGACATGGAAGGCAAAGAGGCGCTGGCGGAAACGCTGCAAACCTTTGAAGGTGGCGTGCTGTTAGTGACCCACGACCGCGAGCTGATAGCCAAAGGCTGCAACCGCTTCTGGCTGGTGAACAACGGCGTGCTGAGCGAATGGCACGACCTGGACGCGCTGTACGCCCTGCTGACAGCAGAGGAAAGCGGGCTGCCGCTGACCGAAGTGAAATCCCAGCCAGAGCAAGTCATCCAGCAAGCACCGCACTATAGAGAAAGCGATGCGCTGCTGGAACGGCTTATCGAGCTGGAGGAAAAGCTGGCGGAGGACGTGACGCGCAAGGAAAAGCACCAGAAACCGGCGCTGCAAAAACAGTGGCGGGAAGAAATTGAGGCGTTAAATAAAAAGTTAGCGATTTAAAGCCAAAGCCATCCTTCGGGATGGCTTTCAGGCCGCTGACAAACCTCTATCAATAGAAGAAATACCAGACGATCCGTCAAAAGAAACAGGAAAATCAATTCATTGATTTTCGGCTGATAACCACGAAGAGGAAAAAACCACGCTTTTTTCCTCTTCGTCTGTCACCAAAAGCCATCCTTCGGGATGGCTTTTTTATTACGCCCTGCACTGCTCGGCGAGCACCCTGGCTAGCCCGGCGGGGTTTTCCCAGGACATAGCGTGCCCGGCGCTCGGTACGATGGTGGTCGTCACCCCGGCCTGCTGGAATGCGGTAAAATCTTCATCCGGCAGCGAAAGCTCACCGAAAATAAGCGTTTTGGGGATTTTTAGCTGAGCAAAAAGCTGATACCAGTCCGGTTCGATGCCGCTTACCAGACTAACGGCGGCGCGCCATACAGCACTGGGATCGCTATTTTGCAAGCTGCCGGACCACGGATTTTCCGCGTTAGCCGCGATTGCTTTTTGGTAACCATGAGCCACGAATTCGTCTTCGGTCTGCGCGGCAATCATGCGGCTATACATCCCGCCGCCGGCGCGGAAATTGGGCTCCGACACCATCAACCCTGCGATTTTCCCCGGCATCGACGCCGCCACTTCAATGGCGATGCTGCCGCCCATGCTGTGCCCGTAAAGAAAAAAGCGATTTAACCCTAAATGTTCCACCAGTTCGCCCACGACACTTGCCTGTTCACGGGTGCTGTAGCCGTAAGACTGCGGCCTGTCGCTGTACCCGCTGCCGGGGAGATCGATGAGAATGCTACGCCGGGAACTCCATGCCGGATCGCTGACCACGCGGGGATAGTCATAAGAGGAAGCGCAGCCAAGACCATGAATGAACAGGAGCGGCACACCCCCGCCGGGTAAATCCAGATAGCGCACCCGACATTGCGCCGTGGCGGAGAAGAAGTTTTGCATCAGCATTCCCTTTTCTTACAATAACTGTGTTTATATACAGTATACCGTATTTTCCTGCCACTCCTTTCTCTAAAATGCGCCTGGCCCGCCTGGCATCATTGGCTTGCTCCTCTGCCGCAGGCGACAAAGGAGCAAGGGCAAAAATTACTTCAGGGGTTCGGGCAGCTTAATCACCCAGAAATCGTTTTGTGATTCTGGTTTTTCCAGCGGCTTCAGCTCAATTTTGGTCGCCACTTCCGCGCCGTCTTTCAGCAGGTGACCTTTGCCGTCCACCTGGTAGTCATCGGCGTTCGCCAGCACGGCCTGCAGGCCAAAATCGTTGTCGTTGATCACGGCAATCGTCTGATTATCAATCAGCGCCATGCCTTCGGCTTTTTCCTGCTGCCAGCCCAGCTTGCGCAGGTCGACAACCTCTTTTTTGCTCGCCAGCTTGATGCCGCGCGCCTTCAGTTGCTCAGCATCATCAAACTCCGGGGCTTTTTCTTTATCGAACCCGGCCAGATCGGACGCGCCGTTCAGGTCAACCACGTAGACCAGGTTGCGCATCTGTTTGTTTTTGTCACCGCCTTGCTCAATCAGCAGCAGGCGGTGGTTGTCCAGCGCCACGATATCGCCAATTTTGGCATCTTTGGCTTTTTTATAGACGTCCACGTCGATCGGGTAGCCGTACATTTCGGTTTTACCGGTCGCCGGGTCGAGGCTGACCAGACGCGTGAACTGCGCGCTGTTTTTGGTTTTGCCGTCAATATCCAACGTGCTCTGCACCGCCGCAATAATCCGGCCATCCGGCATGCGGGTGATGCCTTCGAACCCACGGTTAGGCTGGCGCCATTTGACAATATTCGGCAATCCGCCCGCCACGCCCTGTTCACCGTGCTCAGCCTGCGGGCCATATTTTTTCAGGATTTTGCCGTCAGCATCCACATGGATAACGAACGGGCCGTACTCGTCGCACAGCCAGTAACCGCCCTTGCCGTCCGGCGTGATGCCTTCTGTGTCCAGCCCGCGCTGGTCACTCTTCAACTTCTGGAGCGTATCGCTCAGGGCAATTTCATTGGTTGCGCCAATCAGCCCTTCCGGCAGCGGCAGCCCGCTAATCGGCCCCTGCGCATCATGCAGCGGCTTCGCGTCGATAGCTTCGGCTTTACCGTTGCTCACGCGGATGGTCATCAGCAGCGGCGTGAAGTCAGGATTTGCAAAAATCTTGGATTCTTTTTTCCCGGCTTTCGGCGAGTCAGCATTGGGCCCGCGATCCGTCACGGTAGTAAAGATCAGGTCGTCGCCCTGCTTGCCCATAAAGGTCAGGCCCGAGCCAACGCCTACCGGCAGTCCGTGCGGGAAGTTAGCGGCGTATTCACCTGTGTAGGCCACGCTGTCCCCTTGCGGGAACGTGACAACGTAACGGTCAACCTGCGCATCCGCAGCGTGACCAGCCAGAGGGAATACGGTACTGCAAAGTAAGGCAAGTTTTTTTAATTTCATGGTTTTTATATATATCGGTGGTTGAGGTACCGGAGTTATAAAATAGCCAGATGACAGTAAGATTACACTTTGTGCTCTAAATTTCCCGCCCGGTAAATATCCCCTTTCAGCTGCCGATAACCCTACAGCCAGCAGTGTTGAATGCTCTTCAGCGCGGCTGGGATAAGAATATTTCACCGACTTAAGGATTTAGTATGTCAGTCAGGCGTTTTTCGATTTTGGTTTTCAGCACGCTGTTGCTTATTTTTCTCGCCAGCACGGCGTCCAATATTTGGTCCCTTACCCGCAGCAACCATGCCCTCAATGACGTCAACAGCGAAATACGCGTAGTGTTATCCGTCATTGACCCCATTAACCACAGCCGCACGATGCGCGTTCGCGCCATGCAGGCCATTCAGGAGATGGAATCCGGCAACGCCGAGCAGGCTAGCCAGAGCCTGGCTGGGGCAAAAGAAGCGCTGGGTAAAGCAGATACCAGCTTTAAGGCTTACCTTGAAGCGACGAAGCAGTCCGGGGAACAAGCGCTCGCCGATGACTATAAAGCCGCCTGGCTCGCCTATCGTGACGGAGGGCTGCTGCCTCTGTTAGAGGCCGCCCAGGCCAATGACAAAGCCCGCAGCGCGGAACTGGTCACGGGCACCATCCCGGCGCTCGATCGGGGGTTCGAAATTACGCTGGATAAGCTGCTGGCATTCCGGGAGCAACACGCACACCAGCTCAACGCCGACGCACAGGCAGGTTTTCAGTCGAGTTTTGTCGCCATCGGCCTGTTTGCCGCGCTGTTTATCGCGATTCTTGCCGCCGTGTTTGTTTTGCTGAAAGTTCGCGTCCTCAAAGAGCTGGACACCGCGAAGGCACACTGCGCTGAAATTGCCAACGGCCTGCTGCACCGTTCCATTGATATCAAATCCAATGATGAAATCGGCCAGATGATGCACAGCCTCGAGCAAATGCGCCTGTCGCTCACCGAAATCATCAGCCAGGTACGCGAGTCCAGCACCACCGTCGGCTATGCATCAGAAGAGATTGCGGCGGGCAATACCGACCTGTCCGCTCGCACCGAAGAGCAGGCGGCGTCGCTGGGTGAAACGGCGGCCAGCATGGAACAGTTGACCGTCACGGTTAAACGGACGTCAGAAAGCTCGCATCAGGCCAATACGCTGGCTAACGGTATGCGCGCGGCGGCCAGCGAAGGTCAGCAAATCGTCGACCAGGTCATCGGATCTATGCGCAATATCGAAACCAGTTCCGGCAAAATCGACAGCATTATTTCCATCATCGAAGACATCGCCTTCCAGACCAATATTCTTGCCCTTAACGCGGCGGTTGAAGCCGCACGAGCCGGGGAACAAGGTCGCGGTTTCGCGGTGGTCGCAGCGGAGGTACGCAATCTCGCCCAACGTTCTTCCGTGGCGGCAAAAGAAATTAAAGAGCTGATAGAGCTGTCCGGCCAGCAGGTCACCAACGGCAGCGAGCTGGTCAACCGGGCCGGGGAAAGCATGAAACGTATCTCTACGTCGATTACCCAGGTCACCACGCTGATGGCTGAGATTGCCGTTTCTACCGATGAGCAGAGCCGCGGTATTGAGCAGATTAATCAGGCCGTGCTGCAAATGGACGTGGTCACCCAGCAAAATGCCGCGCTGGTTGAGCAGGCCTCTGCCGCCGCGCATTCCCTAAAAGATCAGTCGCAGCGGCTCAATGAGTCGGTTTCAGTGTTTAAACTCGCCTGATAACCCTGGGGCTACCTCAACGCGCTTTGAGGTAGCCTTTGTTAAGTTTCTGTAGCGATAAAGATTGATCTGCGTCACAGTCTGCCGTTAAATACAGTCTCTTGTTACTAGTCTGTTACTCATCATGATCGTTCGCCCGCATCAACACTGGTTGGCTCGCCTCTTCGTCTGGCACGGCTCAGTGCTGGAAAAGATTTATTCCCGCCTGCTGCTGAATCTGCTGCTTTCTATTAGCGTTATTTTTTTCCTGCCGTGGTACGAAACCCTCGGAATCAAGCTCACCATCGCGCCATTCAGCATTCTCGGCGTGGCTATCGCCATTTTTCTCGGGTTCCGCAACAGCGCCTGCTACGCACGCTTCAACGAAGCGCGTCTGCTGTGGGGCCAGTTGGCCATCACGTCGCGCTCTTTGTTACGCGAGGTGAAAACGCTGGCGGGGGATCAGCCCGAAACGGTGCAGCGGTTTGTGAATTTACAGGTCGCCTTTTGCAACAGCCTGCGCATGACGTTGCGCAAAAAGCCGCAGCAGGAAACGCTTAGTCGTTACCTTAGCCCGCAGGATCTGGCCTGGGTCAGCGCAAGTCATGCGCCGTGTAACCGTATTTTGATGCTGATGGGCAGTTGGCTGAACCAGCAGCGCGAGCAAGGCGTGATTTCAGACGTGCTATGGCGCAGCCTGGACAATCATCTGAACGAACTGTCGGCGGTGTCCGGCGGCTGCGAACGCATTATTACTACGCCGATGCCCTTCGCCTATAGCCTGATTCAGCACCGCACGGTGTATATCTTCTGCATCATGCTGCCGTTTGCTCTGGTGACCGACCTCCACTACATGACGCCGTTTGTTTCCGTGTTTGTGTCGTATACCTTTATTTCCCTCGACTCGCTGGCCGAAGAGCTGGAAGATCCGTTTGGTACCGAGGACAACGACCTGCCGCTGGATGCTATTTGCGTGGCGATTGAGCGTGATTTACGGGATATGAACGATGAGGCGGAGAAGCCAGAGGCGCTGCAGCCGAACAGGCATTATCGGCTGAGCTGATTTTACCCTCAGCCTAACCCTCTCCCTCAAAGGGAGAGGGGATCACTCATGCTCCCCGTCGGCTATTTTCTCCCTTTTCCCATTGGAGAGAGGTGAAAACTCTGTCAAAACGCCACCCCAAACAATCCTGCCAGCTTACGCTTCCCGCTCTCGGACACGTGCAGCTCACGACTGACCAGATCCCGCCGCATCCACCCTTTTTGTTCGCAGGTGTGCAGCAACGCTTTGCCTAGCTGTCCTCCCAGATGTTCGCGTCTTTCACTCCAGTCCAGACAGCCGCAGGCGTAGCGCCGGCGCGAGGCCCCGCTTTCCACGTTTACGCCCAGAAGCAGCAATTGTTCTTCCCCCCTGGCGGTGACCACATACTCTTCCCCCTCCAGCCAGCGAAGGCGAAATAATGCGTCATGGAGTGCCACGGCGATCTCTCCCGCCATATGGTCATAGCAGGTTCTGGCGTAGCGAAGATTGCCGGGGGTTTTGGTGCGCATAGTCGCGTCATCGCGGCCAACCAGCCCCATTAATCCTTCCAGCGCTCCGGCAATTTGGCTGCTGTGAAGCCGGTAGTAACGATGTCGCCCCTGCTGCACGCAGGCAATCAGCGATTGCTCCATTAACTTTGCCAGATGGCTGCTGGCCGTGGACGGTGCCACATTAGCCATGATGCTCAGTTCAGTTGCCGTCCAGGCCCGGCCATCCATTAACGCGCACAGCATGCTGGCCCGTGTTTTGTCCGCAATGGCGGCGGCAACGGCGGCAAGCCGGGTTTCGAGAAAATCTGTTTCCATATTTCGATGCTCAGCGAAGCGTCCTGTCTGACGATGGATTAGGGTTAGCAGGAGATAACAATAAGGAGCAACCTGATGATCGCCGTAATCTTTGAAGTCCTGCCTGCAGGAGGACACTATAGCCGCTATCTTGAACTGGCGGCAGAGCTAAAACCCCTGCTTGCCGATATTGATGGGTTTATTTCCATTGAACGTTTTCAAAGCCTTAGCGAACCTGGAAAAATCCTGTCGCTTTCGTTCTGGCGCGATGAGGCCGCCGTGCTGCAATGGCGCAATCAGGAATTACACCGCAGCGTTCAGCGCCAGGGCCGCCACTCGGTCTTTAGCGATTACCGGCTCAGGGTGGCGGACGTGATCCGCGATTACGGCATGTTTGAACGCGAACAGGCTCCGCAGGATAGCCGCAACGCACATAAGGAAAACACGAATGAATGATCTCAGCCTGAGCCTTGCCATTGCTGCTACTTTTGTTCTCGCTGGCACCGTCAAAGGCGTCACGGGGATGGGGTTACCTACCGTCGCCATGGGGATTCTGGGGTCATTGATTTCCCCGGTGGCGGCGGCGGGCATGCTGCTTTTACCCTCTTTCCTGACCAATATTTTCCAGCTTTATGAAGGGGGCAACCTGGCGGCATTGCTCCAACGCCTGTGGCCGATGATGCTAACCATTGTGCTGGGTACCCTTGGCAGCAGCAGTTTATTGGCCTCGGGCAGTAGTCATGCAACCACCGTGGCGCTGGGCATTGCCCTGATCGTCTATGCCTTATGGACGTTGTTTGCCAGGCCGCTGCACCTTCCCGCCCGCCACGAGCGCTGGCTCTCGCCGCTGATCGGCCTCCTCACCGGTTTATTGACCGGTGGCACGGGCGTGTTTGTGATCCCCGCCGTGCCCTATATTCAGTCGCTTGGGCTTGAGCGCGATGAACTGGTGCAGGCGCTCGGGCTGTCCTTTACCTTTTCAACCCTTGCACTGGCCGCCGGGCTTTGGTGGCACGGCGCGCTGCAGGAAATAGCCATTAGCACGTCCGTCATGGCGGTTGTCGCCGCGCTTATCGGCCTGTTTGCAGGCCAGCGTATCCGCAGGCGCATCAGCCCATTAGCCTTCAAGCGCGGCTTCCTGATCTGCCTCGTTCTGCTTGGCGGTGATATGGTGCTCCGCGCGCTGATTTAGGCGAAAGGCAAACCTTCATCTTCCCAGCCGGTGATGCCGCCGGGCATCACCTTCACTAGCCTGCCGAGCTGTGCCAGTTTCAGGGCCGCCCGGTCGGCACCGTTGCAGTGCGGCCCGGCGCAGTACACCACAAACAGCGTGTCCTCGGGCCATTCGGCCATGCGGGATTCGGTGATCAGCCGATGGGGTAAATGAATAGCCCCCGGCAGGTACCGTCGGGCAAATGTTTCATCAGAACCCACCACGTGCAGCAGCACAAAATCTGGATCGCCGCTCTGGATCGCCGCGTTGACGTCGGCACAGTCGGTTTCAAGCGACAGTTTGTGCAGGTAATGCGCGGCGACGGTTTCTGAGGCTGCCGCAGGGTGGTCAGTCACGTAGCTCATGTTTATCTCCTTTTGGTTTGAGCTTTGATTCTGACGCCGCGACGGAGGCTTGACAGCTGGCACGAATGACGATTAGCGTAAATATCATGACAAAATTAGCCCCCTTGCCTAAAAACCCTCTTGTCGTCACGCTGGCTTACGACGGCCTTTGCACGTTCGAATTCGGCGTTGCCGTAGAAATTTTTGGCCTGCCGCGCCCCGAGCTGGGTGAGAATTGGTATCGCTTTGCCGTCGCCGGCATTGAGCCCGGCGAACTGCGGGCGATGGGCGGTATTCGCCTGGCGGTTGATGGCGGGCTGGATTTGCTGGCTGAAGCCAGTTTGATCGTGGTTCCTGGCTGGCGCGGGATCGATCAATCCGTGCCAGAGTCACTTATTGCGGCATTGCGGGCGGCACATGCGCGCGGTGCACGCCTGATGTCCATTTGCTCCGGCGTGTTTGTGCTGGCGGCAACTGGTCTGCTTGATGGCCAGCGGGCAACCACCCACTGGCGCTACACGGAAGCGCTGCAGGCGCGTTACCCGGCGATCGAAGTGATCCCGGACGTGCTTTATCTGGATAACGGGGATGTTTTGACCTCGGCGGGCAGCGCGGCGGGCATCGATCTTGCCCTGCATCTGGTGCGCCGGGATTTTGGTGCCGCAGCGGCCAACAGCGTTGCCCGGCGCTTAGTCGTGCAGCCTCATCGCGAGGGCGGCCAGGCGCAGTTTATCGAACAAGCAGTCCCCGTAGAGTACGAAGGTGAGCGGTTTGCGCCGCTGTTTGATCACCTGCAGCGCCATTTAAGCGAGCGGCACTCCGTGGCAAGCCTGGCCGCCTATGTCGGCATGAGCACGAGAACTTTTTTACGCCGCTTCGAAGCCGCGACGGGCCTCACGCCCGCCGCCTGGCTGCTGCAAACCCGCCTTAAACGCTGCCGGGAGCTGCTGGAAAACAGCACGCTGCCGATAGAGCATATTGCCGAACAGACGGGATTTGGCTCAGCGGCGACGCTGCGTCATCATTTCCGGAAACATCTTCGAACGTCTCCCGCCACATACAGAAACGCATTTACTTCACAAAACGAATAATTTACCTGCGGTTAGGGATTGTTTAAGTTGTGTACGGTATGATAGCTCCACTCATCTGAGTAAACCCTTTTTTATCACGCGAGGTATTTCTATAGAAATGCAGTAATCTGGAGGATTAACTATGTTAGGGAACATGAACGTATTTATGGCAGTACTGGGATTCATCTTATTTTCCGGTTTTCTTGCTGCCTGGTTTAGCCACAAATGGGATGACTAATGAACGGTGACCTTCCCCCACCTACGACGCCTCTCGCGAAATAAACTTTCCGGGAGGCGTTTTCATTTCTGCTCCATTGCGGTGGAGGATTTGCTAACAAAAAAATACAGCGCGTAATGAGTAAATCGGCACAATTTGTTGTCTTCCTATACGGAATCAACAAAAGCAGACTGGATTCACTCTGGAGAATTTATGCGCAAGTCAACAAAAGTAGCGGTATTAACAGCGGTATGGCTCGCGGGCGCGCTGCCCTCTCTGGCCTTTGCCTATTCAGGTGATAAGCAGCTAAAGGCGACGGCACCGGGCACGTCGGCACAGTCCTATGAACTGAAAGAATTCTCCTCAGATTTCAAAATGTACAAGATCGGCGACATTGCGCCCGACATCTACCGGACCGAACCCTATAACATCAAAAGCTGGCAGCTTCGCCATCTCCCTGCGCCACAGGTCGGTAGCCACTGGACCTACATGGGCGGCAATTATGTCTTAATTACCGACGCCGAAGGAAAGATCCTTCAGGCAATGGCTGGCGATATATTTTATCAGCACTAAGGATAATCCAACCCTGAGGCTGGATATCCTTAACAGCGAAAGGGTTTAATTTAATAAATTTCTCAGGGGATCGATTTCAGTATATTGATTGTCGATCTCCAGTAACCCCGCAATATCCAGTACCTGCCTGTACTCATCAGGGCTAATACGCACCTGATAATTTGCGATATGTCCACACAGCGTTTCAAAAGCCAGTACATTTTCTGAGAAGTCGATATATTCCAGCGCGAAGTCAATGAGTGACGAATCGAGCCGGTTTTTAAGAGCCTCACCAAAGGTTTTGATTTTTTCGTTGATATCCATATTGACCACGTAAAGTTAATTGTTATTTGCGTGCCATCATTGGGAATGGGAAACGGCATCCTGCCGAAATACATCCCTATGGATATCGGATTGCGGGGAAATTTCTTGAGGGGCGTGCGTAATACTTATTTCAGATAACGATCCGACACTAACTTTTCGCCAACCATTTCGCGTAATGATCGGGCCATTTCACGGTCGGTGTGCCAGGTTTGCCCATGCCGAAACCGTGGCCGCCGCTGCTGTAGCGGTGCATTTCTACCGGCACATGCTGCTGCTCACAGGCCGCGGCCATAATTAACGTATTCTGCGGGTCGGAAATTGGGTCGTCTTCGGCCTGGACCAGGAAAAACGGCGGCGAATGCGGGGTGACATAATTCTGCACGGACCAGGCGGCGTTCTCGGCTGATGAAGCATCTTTGCCGACCAGAATTTTATGCGTAGAGGTGTGCTCATAAGGTTTTTCCAGCGTAATGACCGGATAAATTAACGCCGCACGGTCGGCAAAGGCAGGTTTCTCGTCTAAACGATCCTGCTTTGGATACGAGCGGTAATCGGGTCGCGTGGCGGCCAGGCCAAGCAGATGCCCACCGGCGGAAAAGCCCAGCACGCTGACGTTATGTTCACGATCGCGCACGATTCTTAACGCGCGCTGCGCGTCCTGCAAGGCAACCAGATTGCCATCAGTCCATCCTTCCGACGGCAAACGGTAGCTCAGCACATACGCGGTATATCCCCGCGCCACCAGCCATTCCGCCGCGGGCCAGGCTTCTGACCCCATTTCAATGCGCTTATAGCCCCCGCCCGCCGCCACCAGCACGGCCTGGCCATTAGGTGATTCGGGTTCAATCACGGTCAGAATCGGGAGCGCAATATTGCTCTGCGCCCCGCGCGCCGACGTCTGAATACTCCCTGTCGGCCCACCACCGCCCGGTGGCGTGCCTTTCCACAGCGGAATAGCCGAACGCTTCACGCCTGATGCAGCAAACGAGACGCCCGCTTTAGCCGCGAGCAATCCGGCGGTAACACAGGTAATAAAATGGCGACGATCCATAGTAAACTCCTGACAATACAGGTTAATCACTATGCCAAAAGAGTGTGTCTAAAGTCATATTCTAAACCAGCAATACGTAACCAGCCGTTTCGCTTGAGTTAATTATGGAGAAAAACCGCCTGGTGGAAATCATTCTGTCCACTTTACGCATCGCAAAATAACAATCAATTCATCATACAATTTGATTTTGATTAATGAATCCTGCCGCGTATCGGCCTTAAATAGGCTCCGGTCAAACTGTTTCATTCGTTAAGAGGAGTGCTCAACATGATGATGACCTGGGACCGCAACAGGAATGCCATTACCACCGGCAGCCGCGTTTTGATTAACGGCACAGGCAAAACCGGGCTAATTAAAGCCATTCACGGTGAAGGTAAAAATGCCGAGCAAATTCGCCGCAGCAAATGCGTGGAAGTGGAAGGTTGTGAAGGGCAATTTGAACCGACGGAATTATTCCGCCTGGGCCTACACTGATGGCTAAAAGTTACCCGGCCTGCCGCCGGGTAACGGATGCTATTTACGCAGTGCCCTGACCTGCGAAAAACCGTGCTCAAACACGCTGTCAGCGGCACAGATGATCACGATAACGTCGCCACCGGATGCGTCCTCCAGCAAACGCGCCAGCTCGGCGTCCAGCTCCCGGTTCATTTTCGGCATCGCCAGGTGCATTTCCCCCGGATAATCCTCATCCTCGTCAGGCGGCATGTCTTCGATGCGGCTGCCCTTCACCACATAAATCAGCAGATCATTGTCGTTATGGGTGAGCTCTAGTCTCAAATATTTGCCAACCGGATGTTTAGCCATGCGTTACCTTCAATAGCGTATAAAATAATTTGTCGGCAATGTTAGCAAAGCAACGAGGATAAAACGATGCAGGACTGGAACCCCGCGCTCTATTTGCAGTTTGAAGCTGAACGTACCCGCCCGGCCGCTGAGTTGGTTGCCCGAATTAACCACCCTGGCGCAAACACCTTTACCGATTTGGGCTGCGGCCCCGGCAACTCCACGGCGCTGCTGCGTAATCTGGCGCCAGAAGCTTCGATTACCGGGCTGGATAACTCTCCCGCGATGCTCGCCAAAGCCGGTGCCGCACTGCCAGACTGCCGCTTTGAAGAGGCGGATATCTCCACCTGGCAGCCCGCCGTGAAACAGGATGTGATTTTCGCCAACGCTTCGCTGCAGTGGATAGCCAACCATAAGCAGGTCTTCCCACACCTGGCGGCACAGCTGGCAGACGGCGGCGTGCTGGCGGTGCAAATGCCCGATAACTGGCAGGAGCCCACGCATACATTAATGCGCCAGGTTGCCGACGAACTGGGGATCTCGCGCTCGAGCCGCGAAGCCTTGCTAACGGCTCAGGAATATTACGATCTGCTGGCCGAAAGCGGCTGCACGGTGGATATCTGGCGCACGACGTATTTCCACGTTATGCCTTCTGCCCGCGCCATCATTGAATGGTTAAGCTCGACGGGCCTGCGCCCTTACCTGCACGGGCTGGACGCCATGCAGCAGGAAGCGTTTCTTGAGCGCTATCACCAGTTGCTGCAGCGCGCCTACCGCAAGCAGCATGACGGCAACGTGCTGATGCCGTTCCCCCGCCTGTTTATTGTGGCGCGGAAAACGGCCTAGAATGAAGTGCCCTGTTGACGCAGGGCATCAATGTCCTGCAGCGGCGACGCGCCAAATGCCCGGCGATACTCACGGTTAAACTGGGAGGGGGAATCATAGCCCACCTTCCAGGCGACGCTTGCTACATCGCCTTCGCAGCTCAATAAACGCCGGCGGGCCTCCAGCAGGCGAAGCTGTTTTTGGTACTGCAGTGGGCTCATGATCGTCAGAGCTTTGAAGCGGTGATGCAGGCTGGAAGCGCTCATGCCGACGCGCTTCGCCAGCTCATCAATGACCAGCGGCTCGGCATAATTCTGTTTGATCCAGTTAATGGCTTCCCCCACGCCTTTGCCCTGCGCCCAGCCCAGCGCCTGTTTCCAGAATGAAGCCCCGGCGGGAGCGATGACCAGCCGGTAGAGAATTTCTTGCTTGATGAGCGGCGCGAGGGCATGCAGATGCTGCGGGCTGTCCAGCAGTGTGACCAGGCGCAGAAAAGCGCCCTGGAGCTCTTCTTCCGCGGCGGCGACCCAGGCCCCGGTTTTCTCCCCGTTGCCGTCCGGCAGCACCACGTTCATGTTCATGATCAGGTCGGCAATTTCTTTCCCGTCAAGGTCGATGCGCACGCCGTAGTAAGGCTCGGCTTCGCTGGCGCGAGTCACCTGCCCGGACACCGGCATATCCACGGCTGCCAGCGAATAGCTGCCGGGACCGTACTCCGTGACGTTGTCACCGATAAGCATTTTTTTGCTGCCCTGCAGCACCATGCACATGGACGGAGAAAGCATCCCGCGATTGAGCAGCGTCGGCTGTTCGATGCGAATAAAGCTGAGCCACGGCAGCGCGCAGCTCAGCTCCTTCACCCCGCCGCCGCCCGCCGGGTAACGACGGGCGACACGCTGGTGCAGTTCGTCAATAATGCGGCCCGAAGGCTGCTCGGTTGGTTGCATATTACTGCCCCATGATGGCTTTGGGTTCAAGATACGCTTCCAGCCCGTAAGTGCCAAATTCGCGGCCAAGACCGGACTGTTTAAAACCGCCGAACGGCGCGAGCGGTTCGTCATAAACGCCGTTGACGAACACGCGCCCCGCGATAAGCTGCCGGGCAACGGCCGCCGTGCGCACAGTATCTTTCCCGCTAACGTAGGCCTGCAGGCCATAAACCGTATCATTGGCGATCTGCACAGCTTCGGCGTCATCGCGGTAGGTAATCACCGACAGCACCGGGCCAAAAATTTCCTGTTGGGCGATGGTCATGTCGTTGCGAACGTTCACAAACACCGTCGGTTTCACAAAGTAACCGCTGGCCAGCCCCTCGGGACGCCCTTCTCCGCCGCAAAGCAGCTCCGCCCCTTCGGCAATCCCGCTACGAATATACTCCTGCACGCGCTGGTACTGCCGGGCGGTCACGGCGGCCCCGATGTTGGTTTTCGGATCCCGCGGGTTGCCTGGTACCAGAATAGCCAGATGTTTGAGAATTTGCGCTTTGACCTCGGCCAGCCTGCTTTCTGGCACCAGCAGGCGAGTCCCTGCGATACAGGCCTGGCCGCTGTTCCAGCTCATGACCTGCAGCGCCAGCGGAATAGCGGTATCGAGATCGGCATCGTCCAGCAGCACGTTGGCAGACTTGCCGCCCAGTTCAAGGGTGACGCGCTTCATGGTTGCCGCCCCGTCACGGGCAATCGTTTTGCCCACCGCCGTTGAGCCAGTGAACGAGATTTTAGCCACGTCCGGGTGGCGCGTGATTTCCGCCCCAACCACATTGCCCAGGCCGGTGACGATATTAATCACGCCGTCGGGCAGCCCGGCGGCATGCAGGCATTCCGTGATGATCTCCGTTTGACGGGCGCTGAGCTCGCTGGGCTTGATAACCGCTGTGCTGCCGGAGGCAATCACCATCGACAGTTTGCCCGCGATAAAGCCGTAGTTAGCGTTCCAGGGGGTAATGAGCCCCACCACGCCCAGCGGCTCCATGACCACTTTCGCCATCCCCGCCAGAGATTCAAAAGAGTAGTCTTTCAGCAGATCGATTGCCTGGAGGAAGCTGTTGTACGAGCGAGCCACGGTGCTTTGGGCAAAAGCTATCGGGCAGCCGTATTCATCCACCATAGTTTCCACCAGCTCGTCTTCACGCGCTTTCACGGCGTCGTGCAGCAGCTGCAGCCAAATCATTCTTTGTTCGCGGCTGGAAAGGCGCATTTGCGGAAATGCGGCTTTTGCCGCAGCAATGGCGAGGCGGGTGTCTTCTTCGTCTGCCAGGCGAACCTGAGCGACAGGTTGTTCGCTGACGGGATGAATTAAGGTCAGCACCTCAGCGCCGTGGGGCGTGACGTGCTGACCGTTAATATAGAGGGTGTCGATGGTTTTCATTTATTGCGCTCCAGGGGGTTGTGTCTGACGACTTAAAGTGTCGTCGAACGCGGCCGTTTTCCTGTAGCGCAATCCTGTTTGATGCTTGCACAATCCTGCAAATCAGGACTGCTTTTTCATCTCTCTGCTGGCCACGCTCTGAAAGCGTCTGGCGCGCAGCCAGTCGTAGCACCAGTTATAAGCCACGGTGTACGGCAGGAAGAACAGGAAGAAACCAATCTCTACCATCAGCGCCTGCAGCAGCGTGACATTCAGCATCCAGGCGGCAAGCGGCAGGCCAATCAGAATAAAGCCCCCTTCGAAGCCCAGCGCGTGCGCAACGCGCAAGCCCATACCACGCTTGAGTGACGGCGGGTAAAATTTATCAAACCCGGCGTTGTAAATAATGTTCCAGACCATCGCGACGGTGGACAGCATGATAGCCAGCGCACCCATCTGGAAAAGCGGTTTGTTCATTAGCCAGGCGGCGGTTGGCGCACAGATACCGATGGCGATAGCCTCGAAGCCGACGGCATGCACAATGCGCTCAGACAGGCTTCTGTTGTTTTGCGATTTCATTTTGATGACTCCTTTTTCACAAGGTCGCCATTATCATCGCAATTATTGATATAATATAGCTAACAGCCATCGATAAAAGCGATAGTTTATGCGTTACTCCCCGGAATCACTGGAAGCCTTTTTACAGGCCGTTGAAACGGGTTCTTTTTCCGCCGCCGCACGCAAGCTGAAAAAGAGCCAGTCCACCATCAGCAGCGCTATTGCCAACCTGGAAGCTGACCTTGGCGTGACGCTGTTCGATCGCCACGCCAGGCAGCCCACGCTTACCCCGCACGGGCAGCGCGTTTTGCCCTATGTACAGGCTATTTTTGCCGCCAGCGAGCGGCTGGATGAAGTTTCCGTCAGGCTGGCGGACAACGTCGAGCCGCGCCTGACGTTTGTGCTTTCCGACATGTGGCAAACCGCCCACCACGAATCCATCCTGCAGCAGTTTTCCGAGCGTTACCCGGACATCGAATTTGAATGCATTATTGCTGAGGATGAAGACGTGATTGATAGTCTGCAGATTGGCCGCGCCCACGTCGGCGTCCTGCGGGTTCAGGAGAGTTACCCGCCGGATATCACCGTTGCCCGCCTTCAAGTTGGTGCAGAAATGACCATTTTTATTCATCGCGATCACCCGCTGGCGAAGCAGACAGAGGTGCGGATGGATGAGCTACATACCGTGCGGCAACTGGTGCTTAAAACCTTTGTGCGCCCCGGTAAGGTCGCCGCACGCGGCCCTATCTGGTCGTCCCCATCTTTACTGCTGCTGCTTGAGATGGCGGAACAGGGTTTTGGCTGGGGAATTTTGCCGAGCTGGCTGGTTAACCAGTTTGGGCACGGCGTGCTTAAGCCGCTGAAGGTGGAAGGCTGGCCGCAAAATCTTGAGGTGGATGTCGCCTGGTCGAACAAAACGCCGCCCGGCCCGGCTGGCCGCTGGTTGATCGACCGACTACGCGAGCGGCGGTAATAACTCGGCACACACTTGCGGTTGTCACCCGCACGGCTTTCAGGTTAAAAAACGTTATTCCACCAACAGGATCCCGTAAATGAGCGTTATCACTCCCCTTTTTGCTATTACCGCCACCATCGCGCTGGGCGCCATGAGCCCCGGCCCAAGCTTTGTTTATGTCGCTCAAAATGCCGTAGCGCGTTCACGCGCGCATGGGCTGGTGACCGCGCTGGGAACCGGCGTCGGGGCGGCGGCATTTTCGCTGATGGCGCTGCTGGGTTTACAGGCTTTTCTGCTGGCGGTGCCGGTGGCCTATACCGGGATCAAGATAGCCGGCGGGCTTTATCTGCTGTGGCTGGCTTATAAGATAATCAAACACTCTCGCGAGCCGCTGCACGTGGGCGCCGTGGGAAAAAGCGATAAAAGCATGATAGCTACCTTCCGTGACGGGCTGTTCACCCAGTTGAGCAACCCGAAAACCGCCGTCGTGTTTGCCAGTATTTTTACCGCGCTGCTGCCGCGCGAGATCCCGGCATTCTACTACGTCGTGCTGCCGGTGCTGTGCTTTGTGATTGATGCGGGATGGTATTCAATTGTCACGCTGGTGCTCTCTTCCGAGAAACCGCGCAATGCCTACCTGCGTTTTAAAACTGTGATTGACCGCTTAGCGGGCGGCGTGATGGGGATTTTGGGGCTGAAGCTGATTTTCTTCTCACGCTAAAAAACAGAAAGCCACCGCAAGCGGTGGCTCAGACAGAGTGGGATCAGTGAATCCCCAACCGGTGCGCATGGAAAATCTCTTCACGCAGTTCGAGGTGGGTTAAACCCAGCAGATCGGCAAACTCCAGCTTGAGCTGCTGCAGGCGGATCAGGAATTGCGCGGGGGTTAACTGCTCTTGTTCACGACGAAGGAATTCAAACGCTAAGGTGGTTGGGGTTATCTCGGTGTCCATGGTAATCCTCTGTTGGGTTGTGAAATCGACAGTATTGTACCACCAACGCGCTGTTCAAAAAACAGCCAGAGCAGGATTTCTGGCGCTTAACTTTTATAACAACATCAGGACTGAAACATGTTTTCTAAGCATTATGAAGTGGATGAAAGCCATATTGATTTTCAGGGCGTAGTCGACGGCCTGTACTATCCGTTTTACATGGAGTGGACGCGCCACGCCTACATGCGCGAGGCGCTCGGTATTGATATCGAGGAAGAGTTCCGCCAGGGCAAGCTCTACATGGTGCTGGAGTACTCCCTGCGCTTTCGTAAGAGCCTGCAGAAAGGCGACAACGTTGAGGTCACCTGCCAGCTTGAGCGCAACGAAAAACGCAACCGCGTGAACTTCGCGCAGCAGATCAAAGTTGATGGCGTGGTTTATGCCGAAGCGACGTTTGTCGCCACCTGCCTGGCCAATGGCCGCCCTTCCATGCCGGAAGCCGTACTGAACGCACTGGAACAGCTTTAACATCGATTAGCGAAGGGCAACCGTGCTCTTCGCTAGCCTTCCTTCAGCGCCTGGAGGATGTAATCTGTTCTCCACTCCACGCTCTCCTCCGGCAACACGATTATCCGATACCCCAGCTTGCCGTATGTGTCAGCCATGATTGCAGCCGTCTGCACCGCCTCTTCCCAGCTCTGCTTTCTTTCTGCATCCCCGGCATAAATAGCCTTCCAGGGCGGTGCCAGGAAAATATCAGAATGGTAGGGAAACCGTCTAACGGCTTCCAACAGATGATCGGGAATGGGCAACTGCATCAGGGTGAGATAACCCAGGATGTCCGGCACGCCGCGATCGTAAAAACAATAAGTCTGTTTTTCGTCTGCGCCATACCAGGAGCGCATTTCCCACCCAAGCATCTGCTCAGCAAATGCCGCAGGATCCTGCCAGGGTAAGGCGTGCCCGCCAATTTGCTGCTGGTGCTGAATAATGCTCCTCCCGGCCTCCGGCTGACAATCAAAACCCCGGCGTTTGAGCTCATTAATGAGGGTACTTTTCCCGGAACCTGGCCCGCCGGTAAGCACCACACGTTTCACCTGAATATTGTTCATAAACCTCCCAAACATTATTTTCTTTACTGATTTATGGTGATTCCACGCCCTCGTTCCTGCTACCCTCTGGCAAAAAAGTGAATAAGACTTAGGATCACCCGCATGCAAGAATTTATCCGGCCGGTTTTGAATCTGCCTAACAACGAGAAGAAACTGCTGCTGCACTCCTGCTGCGCCCCCTGCTCGGGTGAAGTCATGGAGGCCATACACGCGTCCGGTATCGAATACACCGTGTTCTTCTACAACCCAAACATTCACCCGCAGAAAGAGTATTTACTGCGCAAGGATGAAAACATTCGCTTTGCGGAACAGCACGGCGTGCCGTTTGTGGATGCGGATTACGATACCGATAATTGGTTTGAGCGTGCGAAAGGGATGGAGTGGGAGCCGGAGCGTGGAGTGAGATGCACCATGTGCTTTGATATGCGTTTCGAGCGTACCGCACTTTACGCCCATGAGCACGGATTTAATGTCATCAGCAGTTCGCTGGGGATTTCCCGCTGGAAAAACATGCAGCAGATTAACGACTGCGGGCACCGCGCCGCCGCGCCTTATGAAGGCATGAGCTATTGGGATTACAACTGGCGCAAACAGGGTGGCTCCGCTCGCATGATTGAAATCAGCAAGCGCGAACAGTTCTACCAGCAGGAATACTGCGGCTGCGTCTATTCCCTGCGCGACACCAACCTGCACCGGAAAGCCAATAACCGGCCGATGATTAAAATCGGCAAGCTGTTCTACGGCAAGGACGACGAGTCATCTCAGGCTTAACCCACTGAATGGTTGACACATTTTTGCATTAATTAACGGTTGCCCGTAGTAAGGGCAGCTGTTTTAATTTCCTCTTTAAATTATTACCAGAGGGAACTATGCAAAATAATACTCACGCTGGCGTCAGGGCTTACAACCCTATCACTCTAAAACTTTACGACTGGTGGGTGTTAAAGATCTCAAATCAGTACGCCTGGCGTTGCCCGACAGACACCGTTTTGCTCCCCCATTTCAAGGCCCACACCGGCGAAAATCATCTGGATATCGGCGTGGGAACGGGCTATTACCTGCCTCACCTGCCTGCCACCGTTGAACTTTCCCTGATGGATTTGAACACCAGCAGCCTGCAGGCGGCCTCGGCGAAAGCGGGCCACAGTATCAAAGACCATCTGCAGCATGACGTTTTTAACCCCCTGCCGCAGAGCTGGCACGATCGTTTTGACTCCATCTCACTTTTCTATTTACTGCATTGCCTGCCCGGCTCGCTAAACGACAAAGCGCTGGCGATAGATAACATTGCCCGTGCACTTAAAACAGAAGGCACGCTCTTTGGCGCGACGATTCTGGGTGAAGGCGTGGCGCACAATGCTTTTGGCCGCAAGCTAATGAACGTTTATAACAAGAAAGGGATCTTTTCTAATCGGCAGGATTCAGCAGGACTGCTCAGGGATGTTTTGACCGCGAGATTCGAACGGGTCGACGTAAAAATTGAAGGTACAGTCGCGTTATTTACCGCCAGCGGACGCCGCGATTAAGAGGGAAAATCCGGGAGCCTGCCGACATCGATCAGGCCCCGTAATCGTTCAAAGTAACCCAGAAGTACCCTGCATTTTCCCGAGCAGGTTTGAAATTTATAGCCAGCAACCCTGGACATTGCACGGATATATTCTGTTTGATTTTTAAGGCACTTAACGCAAATCAGGGCTTTGCAGTTTGCGTTAAGTGCGATTTCACTGCGGCTACACTAGTGAGAGCGCTTTCTTTGCCATTATTGCTCCGCCAGCCCGCGGTTTTTCAGCATCGGTTCGCTGTGCGGATCGTGCCCTCGCCAGTCGCGGTACAACGCTTCCAGATCGCTGCTGTTACCTCTTGAGAGAATCGCTTCCCGGAAGCGCTGGCCGTTTGCGGCGCTGAGCCCGCCCTGCTCCACAAACCACTGATAGCCGTCGTCCGCTAACATTTGCGTCCAGATATAGGCGTAGTAACCCGCCGCGTAGCCGCCGCCAAAAATATGGGCAAAATAGCTACTGCGGTAGCGAGGCGGCACCTCGGCCAGCTTGATGTGCTCTTTTTCCAGCGCTTCAGCTTCGAAGCGCGCCACATCATCAATAGCCGTGTCTGGCGCCAGGCTGTGCCAGTTCATGTCCAGCAGCGCCGCCGCCAGCAGCTCGGTCATGTCATAGCCTTTGTTAAACTGCGCGGCGCGGAACAGTTTGCTGCGGAGCGACTCCGGCATTGGCTCACCGGTCTGGTAATGCCGGGCATAATTGGCAAAGACCTCGGGATGGCTCGCCCAGTGCTCGTTAATTTGCGAAGGGAACTCCACAAAATCTCGCGGCGTGTTGGTCCCCGAAAGGCTCGCATAGCGCTGGGTAGCAAACAGGCCGTGCAGCGTATGGCCGAACTCGTGAAACAGCGTTATGACATCGTCCCATGAAATCAGGGCAGCCTCGCCGCTGGCCGGTTTGGTGTAGTTGCATACGTTGTAGATCACCGGCATGGCGTCAAACAGCGTGGATTGCTCGACAAAGTTCCCCATCCACGCCCCGCCGCCTTTGCTGTCTCGGGCGAAGAAATCACCGTAGAACAGCGCCATGCCGCGCCCATCGTTATCAAAAATCTCCCAGGTGCGCACATCCGGGTGGTAAGTCGGGATATCAAAACGTTCCACGAAACGCAGCCCGAAGAGCTGGCTGGCGGCCCAGAATACGCCGTTAGTCAGCACACCGTTGAGTTCAAAATACGGTTTAATCTGCCCTTCATCGAGATCGTACTTCGCACTACGCACCTGCTCGGCGTAAAACTGCCAGTCCCATGCCGTGGCCTGGAATCCCCCGTTCTGGGCATCAATAACGTCCTGAATGTCTTTCAGTTCGCGGCGCGCCCGCCCGGTGGCCGCAGGGACGATGTTCCGCATAAAGCGCAGCGCCGCATCGGGGATTTTGGCCATCTGGTCGGCCATTTTCCAGGCCGCGTAGTTTTCAAAGCCCAAAAGCTGAGCTTGTGCAGCCCGCAGCGTAGCCAGGCGAGCGACGATGGCGCGAGTATCGTTCGCATCGTTGCGCTGGGCACGCGTCCAGCCAGCCTCAAAGAGCGCTTCTCGCGTGGCGCGGTCGCTCAGGCTTTGTAAAGCCGGCTGCTGGGTAAAATTCAGCAGCGGAAGCAGCCATTTACCCGGCAGGCCTTTGTCAGCCGCAGCCTGCGCCGCAGCCGCAATTTCCGCACTGGTCAGGCCGTTAAGCGCCTCAGCGTGGTCAACCACCAGACCACCGGCTTTATCCGCCGCATGAAGACGATTATTGAACTGGCTTGTGAGCTGGGCGCTCTCTTTGTTCAGCGCTTTCAGCTGCGTTTTATCCTGCTGGCTTAACGTGGCGCCCGCCAGCTTGAACGACTGCCAGGTCACCTCCACCAGCCGCAGGGATTCCGCATCCAGATTGAGGTCGTGGCGCTGCTGATAAACGCGATTCAGCCGGGCGAATAAGGTATCGTTCAGGCGAATTTCATCGGCAAGCTCAGCCAGTTCGGTGGAGAACTCTTCATCAAGCTGCTGCAGGAAATCGCTGGTGTGCGCCGACGTCATGGCGTAGAACACGGTAGTCACGCGGCCCAGCATCGCACCGGTTTTCTCCAGCGCCAGGTAAGTATTTTCAAACGTAGGCTCAGCCGGATCACCGGCAATGGCGGCGACTTCTGCACGCTTGATGCGCTTACCTTCATCGAAAGCCGGTCGGTAATGGTCGTTAGTTATCTCGTCGAAATGCGGGGCCTGATAAGGCAATAAACTCGGCTGGAAAAACGGGTTGCTCTGCAACATCCTCTACTCCCGGTGACCTGAAATGTGGGTTAGTTATAGCGCATTTAGCTTCGTTTCTTAAAAGAAAAACTAAGATTACCGTGGCCCGTTAGCGTGCTAAGGTAGTGCCGGACAAAAGCGTTGAGGAACAGAGAGATGATTGTACTGGTTACGGGTGCTACCGCGGGCTTTGGTGAAAGCATTACCCGCCGTTTCGTTAAGAATGGCCATAAGGTTATTGCCACCGGCCGCCGTCAGGAACGCCTGCTCGAGCTTAAAGAAGAGCTGGGTGACAACCTGTTTACGCTGCAGCTGGATGTGCGCAATCGCGCGGCAATAGAAGAAGCGCTGGCTTCCCTGCCGGCCGACTGGCAACAGATTGATATCCTTGTCAACAACGCCGGGCTGGCGCTGGGCATGGAGCCTGCGCATAAAGCCAACGTCGATGACTGGGAAAACATGATCGACACCAACAACAAAGGCCTGGTTTATATGACCCGCGCCGTGCTGCCGGGCATGGTCGAGCGCAATCGCGGCCACATTATTAACATCGGTTCCACCGCGGGCAGCTGGCCTTACGCCGGGGGCAACGTCTACGGGGCGACCAAAGCCTTCGTGCGCCAGTTCAGCCTGAACCTGCGCACCGACCTGCATAAAACGGCCGTTCGCGTGACCGACATCGAACCGGGCATGGTGGGCGGCACCGAGTTTTCCAACGTGCGCTTTAAGGGCGACGATGACAAAGCCGGCAAAACCTACGAAAACGCCAACGCGCTGACGCCGGAAGACGTTACCGAAGCCGTCTGGTGGGTGGCGACGTTACCGAAACACGTCAACATCAACACCCTGGAAATGATGCCGGTCAGCCAGACGTTTGCCGGTCTGAGTGTCCATCGCGAAGGGTAACTCTGGCGAAAGTCATAGTGAAACGGGGCCTTTGCAGCCCCGTTTTTTCATCTTACGGCACGCTAAAATGCGGAGCGATCAGGCCCGGCCCCAGCCAGCAACGATGATCAGCATCCCACAGAAAGCAATGGCCGCTCCGGTCCAGTCGTAAACGCTGAGCTTCACGCCGTCGACCACGCGCAGCCAGAGCAACGCCGTCACCACATAAACCCCGCCGTAGGCCGCATAGACGCGCCCGCTGGCCGCCGGATGCAGCGTCAAAAGCCAGACAAAAATCGCCAGCGACAGCGCCGCTGGCAGCAATAACAACGGAGAGCCGTTGCGTTTAAGCCATAGCCAGGGCAGAAAACAACCAATAATCTCCGCCAAAGCGGTGGCAAAAAATAGCAACGTTGTTTTGATCATATTGTCTTTTCTTCAGTAATAATGATGCCCACTAACTCTGACATTAGGCGCGAATCAGCCTCAATGATATGATTAGTTTTATTAAACTAAAAAGGAAATCGCAATGAACTCAATCCTTCGTAAGTCTTTGTCATGGATGCCGTTAGCCTTGCTGGGAGCTGCATTCATGGTTTCTATGCCAACCCAGGCCGATACTAACGTAATCGTTGTTCCGGGCGGAACGAACGGCGTCGGTGGTCAGGAGAACTCCCTGACCCGCCAGCGCGCAGCGGAAGAAAAAGAGCAGTGGAATGACACCCGTACCCTGCGCCAGAAGATCAACCGCCATAACGAAAAAGTGTTCGACCGTGAGTCGGCGCGCGGGGACAAAGACTGGGCCAAACAAGATGCCGCCCAGGATACCTTCGACAAATGCCAGCAGAGCGCCAACGTGAACGCCTACTGGGAGCCGAACACCCTGCGCTGCCTGGATCGCCGCACCGGCCGCGCGATCAATCCATAATAGTCCCCCTCTCAAACGAGGCTTCTGCTTAAGAAGCCTCACCATCATCAGCGCAAGGATTTGCTATGAGTAACGAACTGCCTATTCGTCTTCGCCCGCTTGAGCGCGAAGATCTCCGCTTCGTCCACCAGCTGGACAATAACGCCAGCGTCATGCGCTACTGGTTTGAAGAGCCTTACGAAGCCTTCGTGGAGCTGTCTGACCTGTATGACAAACATATTCACGATCAGAGCGAGCGCCGCTTTGTCATCGACTGCAACGGCGTGAATGCCGGGCTGGTTGAGCTGGTCGAAATCGACCACATCCACCGCCGGGCGGAGTTTCAGATAATTATCACGCCGGAGTTCCAGGGCAAAGGGCTCGCCTCGCGCGCGGCCAAACTCGCCATGGAGTACGGTTTTACCGTGCTCAATCTCTATAAGCTCTACCTGATTGTCGATAAAGAGAATGAAAAAGCGGTACATATTTATAAAAAACTGGGCTTTATCGTGGAAGGCGAGCTGATCCACGAGTTCTTCATTAACGGCCAGTACCGCGATGCCATTC
Source organism: Enterobacter sp. TMH.L2 (assembly GCF_050847315.1). Taxonomy (NCBI): domain Bacteria; kingdom Pseudomonadati; phylum Pseudomonadota; class Gammaproteobacteria; order Enterobacterales; family Enterobacteriaceae; genus Enterobacter; species Enterobacter sp. TMH.L2. The sequence continues at coordinate 2,495,432 of NZ_CP193791.1, forward strand.
GGATGTGCATCTTCCAGCAGCAGTTCCTGGCGCAGAAAACCCCGGAAAAAACCCTGCTGAAGCCGACGGCTCAGTAACCGCTTTTCACAGATGAATGCCGCCCTGCGTGAGCATTCATCTGTCCTTCCCTGTTTCTCCCGCCAGCCTTCTTGCGCTTCGTCTATTTTCCAGACAATCAGACGGGTTTTTCCTGCAAACCACTCAATCAGAACTAAAATAATAGGGCTGTAAAATTTTGCGTTTAAAAGGCAACGGCTATCAAATTCGTAGGCCCATCCAGATATTAATTATTGATCGTACAGATTATCGTTATCGGGCATACATATAACGGAGAGCAAAATGAGCAATTCTACTGACTTACACAATGCTTCCTCAGCGAGCGCAGGAAAGTGCCCATTTAACCACGGCCAGAGCACGGACATTGCCGGCGAGGGAACCAGCAACCAGGACTGGTGGCCGCACCAGTTGCGCGTCGACCTGTTGAATCAACACTCCAATCGCTCCAACCCGCTGGATGAAAACTTCAGCTACCGCAAAGAATTTAGCAAACTCGATTATTACGCCCTGAAAGGCGACATCAAAGCGCTGTTAACGGATTCTCAATCCTGGTGGCCTGCCGACTGGGGCAGCTATATCGGTCTCTTTATCCGTATGGCGTGGCACAGTGCAGGAACCTATCGCTCCCGCGACGGTCGCGGTGGCTCCGGACGCGGTCAACAGCGTTTTGCGCCTCTTAACTCCTGGCCGGATAACGTCAGCCTCGATAAATCCCGTCGCCTGCTTTGGCCCATTAAACAAAAATATGGTCAGCAAATTTCCTGGGCAGACCTGATTATTCTCGCCGGTAACGTGGCGCTGGAAAATGCGGGCTTCCGCACCTTCGGCTTTGGTGCCGGGCGCGAAGATGTCTGGGAACCAGATCTCGACGTTAACTGGGGGGCAGAGAAAGAGTGGCTTGAGCACCGCCACCCGGAATCTCTGGCACAGGCTCCGCTCGGTGCGACCGAAATGGGTCTGATTTACGTCAACCCGGAAGGCCCTGAGCACAGCGGCGACCCGCTTTCCGCAGCGCCTGCTATTCGCGCCACCTTCGGCAACATGGGGATGGACGACGAAGAGATTGTCGCCCTGATTGCCGGGGGCCATACGCTCGGTAAAACCCACGGCTCTGCAGCCGCCACCCACGTTGGCGCAGACCCGGAAGATGCTCCGCTTGAGGCGCAGGGGCTTGGCTGGGCAAACAGCTACAATAGCGGCGTCGGCGCGGATGCCATAACCTCCGGCCTCGAAGTGGTCTGGACGCAAACACCAACCCAGTGGAGCAACTACTTCTTCGAAAACCTGTTCGGCTACGACTGGGTACAAACCCGCAGCCCGGCAGGCGCCATTCAGTTTGAGGCGACCAACGGCCCGGATATCATCCCCGATCCGTTTGATCCGTCCAAAAAACGCAAACCAACGATGCTGGTAACTGACCTGACACTGCGCTTCGATCCAGAGTTCGAGAAAATTTCTCGCCGCTTCCTGAACGATCCGCAGGCCTTCAACGAAGCCTTCGCCCGCGCCTGGTATAAACTGACGCACCGCGATATGGGGCCAAAAGCGCGCTACATCGGCCCGGAAGTGCCAAAAGAAGATCTGATTTGGCAGGATCCGTTGCCGAAAGCTACCCACGCGCCGTCCAGCGCCGATATCGACGCGCTGAAAAAAGCGATTGCGGATTCCGGTCTGTCCGTCAGCGAACTGGTTTCGGTGGCCTGGGCATCTGCCTCAACCTTCCGCGGCGGGGACAAACGCGGCGGTGCCAACGGGGCGCGGCTGGCACTTGCTCCGCAGCGCGGCTGGGAAGTGAACGCCGTGGCGGCCCGTGCTTTACCTGTGCTTGAAGCAATTCAAAAGGCATCCGGCAAAGCGTCGCTGGCGGACATCATCGTGCTGGCCGGTGTGGTAGGCATTGAGAAGGCCAGCCACAGCAAAGTACCGTTCACGCCGGGGCGCGTGGACGCCACTCAGGAGCAGACCGACATCGAGTCCTTCGAGCTGCTGAAACCGGCCGCTGACGGCTTCCGAAACTATCGCCGCATTGCGAATGCCACCTCAACCGAAGCGCTGCTGATCGACAAGGCGCAGCAGCTGACGCTGACGGCTCCTGAGCTGACAGTCTTAATCGGCGGTTTGCGCGCGCTGGGCGTTAACTACGATGAAAGCCAGCACGGCGTGCTGACTTCTCGCCCGGGTGAGCTGACGAATGATTTCTTCGTCAATCTGCTGGATATGCGTACCGAGTGGAAAGCCGCCGATGCGGACTCCGAAGTGTTTGAGGGCCGCGATCGCCTTAGCAGAGAAGTAAAATACACCGGCACCCGCGCCGATCTGGTCTTTGGCTCTAACGCCGTGCTGCGCTCCCTGGCGGAAGTGTATGCCAGCCAGGATGCCAAAGAGAAGTTCGTCAAAGACTTTATCGCCGCATGGACAAAGGTAATGAATCTCGACCGTTTCGACCTGCAGCAGTAAAACGAAAGGGAGGCTTTTGGCCTCCCCAGGTTTCACGCTATATGGGAAGGCATTTCGCCTTCCCTTTTTACTGCTTACTCTTCGCCGAAGTGGATCACGGTGCGAATCGATTTGCCTTCATGCATCAGGTCAAACGCTTCGTTGATCTTGTTCAGCGGCATGCGGTGAGTAATGAACGGATCCAAATTGATTTTGCCCGCCATTGCATCTTCTACCATGCCCGGAAGTTGAGTGCGGCCTTTAACGCCCCCGAACGCTGAGCCACGCCAGACGCGGCCAGTCACCAGCTGGAATGGGCGGGTTTTAATTTCCTGCCCCGCCCCGGCTACGCCGATAATCACGCTCTCGCCCCAGCCTTTGTGGCAGCATTCCAGCGCGGAACGCATCACGTTCACGTTGCCGATACATTCGAAGCTGTAATCCACGCCGCCGTCGGTCAGCTCAACGATCACATCCTGAATCGGCTTCTCGTGATCTTTCGGGTTAATGCAGTCGGTGGCGCCCATTTCACGCGCGAGGGTGAATTTCTCCGGATTGGTATCAACGGCAATGATTCGCCCGGCCTTAGCCTGCACCGCGCCCTGAATCACCGCCAGGCCGATCCCGCCGAGGCCAAATACCGCCACGGTATCGCCCTCTTTCACTTTTGCCGTGTTGTGCACCGCGCCGATGCCGGTGGTCACGCCGCAGCCAAGCAGACACACTTTATCCAGCGGCGCCTGAGGATTAACCTTAGCCAGAGAGATCTCAGCCACTACGGTGTATTCGCTGAAAGTGCTGGTACCCATGTAGTGATAAATTGGCTCGCCGTTGTAGGAGAAGCGGGTGGTGCCATCCGGCATCAGGCCTTTGCCCTGCGTGGCGCGAACGGCCTGGCAGAGGTTAGTTTTGCCGGATTTACAGAACTTACACTCGCGGCATTCTGCGGTATAGAGCGGAATAACGTGGTCGCCCGGCTTCAGGCTGGTCACGCCCTCGCCCACTTCCACCACGATGCCGCCGCCTTCGTGGCCCAGCACCGCTGGGAATACGCCTTCCGGATCGTCGCCGGACAGCGTGAAAGCATCGGTATGGCAAACGCCAGTGTGGGTGATTTTCACCAGCACCTCACCTTTTTGCGGGGGCGCAACGTCGATTTCCACAATTTCCAAAGGTTTACCCGGCCCAAAGGCCACCGCAGCACGTGATTTCATTGTTTTGTTCCTTTTGGTGGGGGTGTTTTTATTTTAGATAAGAGCGCAGCAAATTCCCGACTTCCGCCATCCGCAGCGCGCGCTGCTCTTCGGAGGTGTCGCCGGTGACCAGCTCGTCTTTAAGGTGAATTTCCATCATTTCGCCCATCAGGCCGTTGGCTGCCCCGCGAACGGCCGCGATCTGCTGCAAAATGGCGAGGCACGGATCGCCGTTTTCCAGCGCGCGCTCAAGCGCCTCGGCCTGGCCGCGAATGCGCCTGACGCGGGTCAAAATACGTTTTTTGTCTTCCGGAGAGTGTGGCATAACCGCCTCTTTTATACTGTAGGGGGGTATAGTAACGTAATTTTTAACTTATTGACAATTTTAAATATTATTTAAATTTCAATGAATTAAGGACTCACATTAAAAGACATATGGAGGCATCCCGGCAAACCGGACCATTCACATTTAGAGATCTTCCGGGATACCGATTATGTCCCCGGAGGAGATCGCCATGCGCAAAGCCCGATTCACCGAACACCAGATCATCGCCGTTCTGAAGTCCATCGAAGCCGGGCGCACCGTTAAGGATATCTGCCGCGAGGCCGGGATCTCTGAAGCCTCGGATTACAACTGGCAAGCCCACGCAGAATGCCTTTATCGAACGGTTCAACCGCACGTACAGGACAGAAATACTGGATTTTTATCTGTTCAGAACGCTGAATGAAGGACGGGAAATTACAGAACGCTGGCTGGCTGAATATAACAGTGAGCGCCCTCATTAATCCCTGAATAACCTGACGCCGGAAGAAAACCGGCTGATAACTGAAAACCCGGAAATCTCAAAAAGTGCGAGGAACTAAAACGGGCCTATTTACAATGGAGTTGCACTCAAATCAATTGCGGATAGCTATAAATCTAACTGATTTATAATTTTATTATAATTTAAAAAAATCTTCGCCCCTACCTTAAAAGGGGCGAAAATCTCAAGAACAAAAAATGAAAAGACACCAACAAAAATAATCCCATAGAACGAATCGACACCATCATTGATGTAACTAACAACACAGAAGGCTAAAATTAAAAGCCTCAAGAAAACGCCCCCCAAAAATGCTCTTCTTAACTGCCTCAATATAACAATATAAGATACGCCCTCCTTTTCTATCCAATGCGCTATAAATGCACTTTCCTTTTTGGTAAAGCCACGCGAGAATAAAACAGTTCGAATTTCTTCTTTGTCCATGACAGCTATATCCCTTTATAAAATAACACTATATAGTAACGTGTTATTATAATGAAATGTAGCGTTTTTGACTGCAACTTAATCAGCAAAAAACCTCCGTAATGCGGCAGGGTTCCATTCTTCGCAGCATCAGAAAGCAAATTCAGAATTCTGATCGCGCCACAACCCTAAAAGCGGTCTCGGCCTTTTCCTTTTCTACACAACAGACATTCACCAGCCCCTCATAAAACCGCTTCCAGTTACGCGACCATGAAGACTGGTGAAGATCCGGCAGGCGTTTCAGTATTGCCCGGTGAACGGTAGCTGACGATACGACGCTGACCCCGTTTCCCGCACCTAAAGGCGTATCATCTCCGACGGCGTATTCTGTCCCGCCAACCTAATGGCCGGCTCTATCGAAAAAAAAGCCCTTCGACTAGATGGCTTCCGATACTATTTTCACGTCAGCAATAAACTCGATGGCCCCGCTCTTTAGCACGCGCTGATTCACTGTAGAAAAACTCAACGCCTGGCTCACCGGCAGCAGTGGGATCCCCGCCCCGATAACGACCGGGATCTGGGTGACAAACAGGCGCTGCAGCTCTCCGGCTTCGGCGAACCAGGCGGCAGTTTTACCTCCGCCTACCAGCCAGACATCTTTGCCTTTGGCGGCTTCGCGGGCTTGCGCGGCAATGTCGACGGCTTCGCCCTGTACCCGCGAGATATTTTGCCCTTCAGGCACCGATAGCGAACGATGCGTGACGATAAATGCCGGGACATCGGCATAGGGCCAGGCCTCTGGCGAGTTTTCCAGAATCCAGCTGTAGGTTTCCGCCCCCATGATCACCGCCCCAACGGTCTGATAGAACTCATCGTATGGCGTGGCGTCATCCCCCAGCGGGAAGTTCATTAGCCAGTCCAGCTGATGCTGCTGGTCGGCAATGTAACCATCCAGCGTCGCGGCGACGTAATAGACTAAATTGGCCATACTTTTCTCTCTCTGTCAGACAATTATCCGCCTGATAATACAGAGATAAACACACATCGCCACTGCCAAATTTAGGCTTGCGATTCTTCATCTCCTCGCGCCTGGCGGCGTATTACCTGTGGCGGCTGGCCGTAGGCGCGAAGAAACGCCCGGCGCATTCTGTCCCGCTCGCCAAACCCGGTTTGCCGGGCCACTTCGTCGATGGAGCGGGCGCTGGTTTCAAGCAGCATACGGGCGGACTCCAGGCGCAAATGTTCGATCGCGCGAGCGGGCGACTGGCCGGTTTCAGCCTGAAAGCTGCGGCTAAACTGGCGGGGAGATAAATTCGCCACCGCCGCCAGCTCTTCCACGCTCAACGCATTTTCCAGGTGCGCGCGGGCGTATGTCATCACTTTCTGGATGCGGTCCGATTTAGGCTCCAGCTCGAGCAGGGAGGAAAACTGCGACTGGCCACCGGAACGGCGGTGATAGAGCACCAGCTTCCGGGCGATGGTGCGCGCGATATCTGCCCCAAGATCGTCTTCAATCAGCGCCAGCGCAAGATCGATGGCCGCCGTCATCCCCGCAGAGGTCCAGTAAGGCCCGTCGCAAATAAAAATCTTATCTTCTTCCACGCTGATGCCCGGAAAACGCTGCTGCAGATCTCGCGCATACATCCAGTGCGTGGTGGCCCGCCGGCCCTCCAGCAACCCGGCTTCGGCCAATAAAAAGGTCCCGAGGCAGGCGGCGGCCAGGCGGCGCGCATAGACCGCCGCCTGGCGAACAAAATCAATCGTCGCGGGGGAAGCCTGTTCCATCGTGGCGCCGAACAGCAGGAGATCGTACTGCGTATCCGCCATTGACTCAGTCATCACCTCAAACCCTGCCGACGTAGGCACCCCGCCGCCCTGCTCAGACAGCAAATGCAGCTCATACACCGGCTCGCTCGCCATCAGGTTAGCCACTTCAAATGCCGTAATGACGGCGAATCCCATGGTGGAATACCCGGGGGTAACAACAAAACCGACCTTTTGCATGTGGCAGACCGCCGTGATTGATGGTGTCATAAAAAGACGGTTATATGACATTTGAGACACAAAAAGCCAGTGTTAATGTTGCTTTCGTCAATTAACCCCCTTTTCAGGAGCTACACAATGAGCAACACATCTACAGGCACAGCCCTCGTCACCGGGGCATCCGGCGGGATCGGCGCCGTCTACGCGGCCCGCCTGGCTAAACGCGGTTATAACCTGATTCTGGTGGCTCGCAACACGGACCGTCTGAACCAGGTCGCCCGGCGCATTCGTGAAGAAAGCGGGCAATCGGTGGAGGTTGTTCCCGCCGATCTGGGTAACGCGACAGAGCTGCTGCAGATCGAAACGCGGCTAAAAAACGACGAGTCTATTACGCTGCTGGTGAATAACGCGGGCTTTGGCTCAAAAGAAAGCGTGCTGGAAGCCAGAGTGGATGAAATGACTGCGATGATAGACCTCAACGTGACTGCGTTAACTCGCCTTACCTATGCGGCGGCCCCGGCAATGGCTGCCCGCCGGCACGGCACCATTATTAACATTGCTTCGGTCGTCGCTATTGCCCCTGAATTGCTGAACGGTGTTTACGGGGCCAGTAAAGCGTTCGTGCTGGCATTGAGTCACTCTTTGCAGCAGGAGCTGGCGGAGTCCGGCGTGCGCATTCAGGCCGTGCTGCCTGGCGCCACGGCCACGGATTTCTGGAATATTGCCGGCGTGGGCGGGCACGAAAATCTGCCGCAAAGCTGGGTGATGAGTACCGAAGATATGGTGGATGCCGCGCTGGTCGGCCTTGATGCCGGTGAAAAGGTGACCATTCCTTCGTTGCAGGATGGCCGCGAATGGGATAACTGGGAGGCTGAACGCCGGGTGATTAGCTCGCATCTGAGCGCTTCTCAACCAGCGCCGCGTTACACTCGCTAAGCAATCACGCTATTTTGCTCTACAGATGCCGCCCTCAGGCGGCATTTTTGCTGTTATCAACGCCAACTGTCGCTCAAATCACCTGCCTGTAATAATATTTAAATGATAATGAGTATCATTTAAATATTTTATTTGTTAACATCCTGCCCGCGGTAAATTGATCGACATCAAGACTAACAGCCAGTGAAGGCTACCTCCGGGCAAAAGATATGCATAAAAAATTGATCCTTACGTCTTTGATAGCGTTAGCCAGCCTGGGCCTCAGCGCCTGCAGCCAAACCTCTCCCTCGCCTCAAGCGGCAAGCCATGTCGCCGTCACGCATGGGCAAATCATTGATTTACAAAGTGGCAAAACGCTGACAGAACGACAGCTGCTGGCCAAACTCGCCAGCGCTCAGCGGCTTATCGTCGGCGAAAAGCACGATAACGCCGAACATCACCAGATTGAGCTTTGGCTGCTGCAGAATCTGCCAAAAGAGCGTCCTCAGGGCAGCGTCTTGCTGGAGATGCTAACCGCCAGCCAACAGCCGCGCGTCACCCAGGTGAAGGCCTGGCTCAAAGAGGAGCCGCAGGTGCGGGACAGCCGCATTCAGGAGCTGCTTCACTGGCAGAAAGGCTGGCCGTGGGAGATGTATGGCGGCGTCGTGACCGAAGCCCTGCGCGCGCCCTCACCTTTACTCAACGCCAATATCAACCGCGATGAGATAATGCGTCTTTATAAAGACCCGCGCTTCCCGGAAGGGAAAAAATCAACCGCGCCCGCCGTACAGGCCGCGCTGAAAGAAACGATTATTGCCATGCACGGGGGCAGCATCGAAGGCCAACAGCTGACGTCAATGCTGGCGATTCAGCAGCAGCGCGATCGCTATATGGCCCAACAGTTGCTGAGCGCCCCAACGCCCGCTTTACTGATTGCGGGCGGATATCATGCGTCCAGGAGCATCGGCGTGCCGCTGCATATGGAGGACTTGTCTCCCGCCTCGAAGCCGGTAGTGCTGATGCTGGCGGAAAAAGGCATGAATATCACGGCAGATCAGGCTGATTATGTATGGTTTGTTGCGCCTGCTCCGGCAAAACGGTAACCGTCGATGACAGACACGTTGACTCCTTCTCTGGCGGGCAGAAGCGGCACGGGTTTTACGCTGTCTCTGCTCCTCCACGGAGGCCTTTTTTTAGCGCTAATCTGGCAGGTGTCTGACACGCCCTCTGCCCTGGAGCCTGCGCCCGCCGTGATGCTGCAATGGGCCGACGATATCGAAGCCCCGCCGACGCCAGTCCCGCTTCCGGTGGGCATTGCCCAGCAGGAGTCAGCGGCAGCAGAAGAAAAGCAGCAGGCTGAAGACAAGCAACAGCAGCCTTTGCCGATAGCCAAAGATGCGGTGATTGAAGTCACTCGTCGGAAAAAAGCTGCCGAAGGTGAAATGAAAAAACCTCGCCCACCGCGCAACGTCAGGGAGCAAACCAGCGACAGCAGCCAGGCGGCCATCTCGACCAATGCCGCTCCTCAGCCCAGCGTGGTGTCCTCGCGTATTGCCGCGCCTTACCACAGTGATGCGGAGAAACAAAACAGCCAGCAGGATAGCTGGGAGAGCCGGGTCAAAGGCCATCTCAACCGCTTCAAACGCTACCCTGGCGACGCCCGTCAGCGTGCCAGAACGGGCATCGCAGTGGTGACGTTTACCGTGGATGCTGCGGGCAAAGTTGTTGCCAGTTCTCTAACCGGTTCATCGGGAACGCGCTCGCTTGATCGGGAAGCCGTGGCCGTTTTAGACCGTGCCCAGCCGCTGCCGAAACCGCCCGTCGAGCGCTTAAAGGGAGGCGTGTATAACGTCACAATGCCAATCAATTTCGACCTGACGGAACTTAGCCGAAGCTAGCGCTAAGCCCCACAACCTGAACGTTAACTTTATGCTGAATATTCGGCAGGGTGCCCCATCGCCCGACATTAAGGACGCCTCATGGAAAAACTATGGAAAGCCACCCCGCTACTCCTCGTCTGTTCGCTATCTGCCCGTTGGGCAATCGCCGACGCGCCGCAGCCCCCGGCTACGCCCAAAATTCCCCACCAGCTTATTGAGCATGGTGATGTTCGCGTGGATAACTATTTTTGGCTCAGGGATGACAGCCGCAGCGACGCGAAAGTGCTGCGTCATCTTGAGGAGGAGAATAATTACGCCCGCGAGGTACTGAAGCCGTCCGCAGCGTTAACGGACACGCTGTATCGGGAAATGGTGGCGCGAATGAGCCAGGAAAACCGCTCTGTGCCCTTCCAGCGCAACGGTTATCGCTATCAGGATGTTTATCTGGCCGGGCAAGAATACGCCGTCAGCCAGCGGCAGCTCGTCGGGGGCGAAGGTGACTGGCAAACGCTGGTGGACGGCAACCTGCGTGCCAAAGGCCAGGCCTATTACCAGCTAAATGGCCTGGTCGTCAGTCAGGACAATCAGATGATGGCGATTGCCGAGGACACGACGGGCCGCCGCCAGTATCGCCTCTCGCTGCGCGATTTGAACAGCGGAAAATGGCTCCCGGATGCGATCGAAAACACCTCCGGGAATATGGTCTGGTCTAATGACGGGCGCTACCTGTTTTATATCCGCAATAATCCACAAACCCTGGTGCCCTCGCAGGTCTGGCGGCATCGTCCCGGCACGCCTGTTGCCGAGGACGTGCTGGTCTATCAAGAGGCTGACGGCGGCTATTATCTTGGGCTTTCCCGTTCGGCTTCGGACCGCTATTTAATCATCAAGCTCAGTGCCAGCACCTCATCAGAAGCCCGCCTGATCGATGCGGATAAACCCGAAACACCCCCGGTACTTTTCGTCACCCGCAGGCCGGGGATTGAATATTATCTCGACCATTTTGAGGGGGAGTTCTACCTGCGTGCAAACCAGGAAAGCGCCAATTTTGGGCTGTATAAAAGCCACGCACCCGGCGACAAATGGCAGGCAGTGGTTGCGCCCCAACCCAATAAAATGGTGGAAGGATTCACCCTGTTTAAAGACTGGCTGGTGGTGGCTGAACGCCGGGACGGGCTGAGCCAGATACGCAAGATTAACTGGCTGAACCACAGTGAGCAGACGCTACAGTTTGATGACGCCAGCTATATGGCCTGGCTCGGCTATAACCCGGAGCCACAGGCCGGCAAGCTGCGCTATGGCTACTCTTCGATGACCACGCCCACCAGCGCTTATGAATGGGATCTGGCCAGCGGCGAACGTACCCTGCTAAAACGCCAGGAGGTCAATAACACCTCGCCGGAGAATTACCACAGCGAGCGGATCTGGATCGCCGCCCGCGACGACGTGAAGGTGCCCGTCTCGCTGGTGTATAACAAAAAAATGTTCAAACCGGCCCACAGCCCGCTGCTGGTTTACGGCTATGGTGCCTACGGAATGAGCATGGATCCGGCCTTCAGCGCCAACAGACTCAGCCTTCTGGACCGCGGTTTTGTGTTCGCTATTGTGCACGTTCGCGGCGGGGGTGAGCTTGGCCAGCATTGGTATCAGCAAGGGAAGCTGGAAAACAAGCCCAACAGCTTTAATGATTTTCTCGATGCGACCCACGGCCTGGTTAAGTTGGGCTTCGGGCAGGCTGGCAGACTTTACGCCATGGGCGGAAGCGCTGGCGGCTTGCTGATGGGCAACGTGATTAATCAGCAGCCCACACTCTTCAATGCCGTGGTGGCGCAGGTGCCGTTTGTGGACGTGGTGACAACCATGCTGGACGAATCCCTGCCGCTCACGGTGGGAGAATATGACGAATGGGGCAACCCACACCGTAAGACGGACTATCTGCGGCTCAAATCCTGGAGTCCTTACGACAACGTTAAGCCTTCGCACTACCCAAATCTGCTGGTGACCAGCGGCCTCAACGACTCGCAGGTGCAATACTGGGAGCCAGCAAAGTGGGTCGCGAAGCTGCGTGAAAACCAGCGGGGCTCCGGCAAAATCCTTCTGATGACCGAGATGCAGGCCGGGCACGGCGGTAAATCAGGCCGAATAAAACGCCTGGAGAATACCGCCCTCGAATACAGTTTTATTCTGGAGGCAGATAAACAGCACTAACCTGGAAGCCTTCCCTTAATGGGAAGGCCTACTCAGGCAACATAATAATAAAAATAACTTTTATTTTATTACAATACTTCAAGGACACGTATGAACGTTAATAAACTGGCCGTAACTCTCGGCTCGGGCATGTTATTGCTCAGCGCCAGCGGATTGGCAAAAAATAGTGATGAAATAACTAACGGGGACAAAAAAGGCTCGGCGGTATTTAGCCCACTTAATGTTTCCGCCGGAAATATTACCCGCGAACAAGAGGCGCTGGAAAAACCTGGCGCAACCAGCTCCCGCGCCACGGATAAAAACCTGCAATCTCTGGATGCCACGCTCCGCAGTATGCCTGGCACCTATACCCAAATCGATCCTGGCCAGGGGACGGTGAGCGTGAACATTCGCGGGATGAGCGGTTTTGGCCGGGTTAACACGATGGTGGACGGCATTACCCAAAGCTTTTACGGCACCACAACGTCCGGCACTACCGTTCACGGCTCCACTAACAACCAGGCCGGGGTGCTTATCGACCCGAATTTCCTGGTCGGCGTGGACGTTACGCGTGGGGACAGCAGTGGTTCCGCGGGAATCAACGCCCTTGCCGGCAGCGCAAACATGCGCACCCTCGGCGTCGATGACGTGATTTTTAAGGGGAATGATTACGGGTTGCGGTCGCGCTTCTCGGTGGGCAGCAACGGGATCGGGCGCAGCGGGATGATTGCGACGGCCGGAAGAACAGACGCCTTTAGCGATACCGGGAGCTTTGGCGCAATGGCCGCCATCAGCGGCAGTTCTATTTATTCTAATTTCTCGAACGGCTCAGGCATTAATAGTGAAGAGTTTGGTTACGATAAATTTATGAAGCAGAACCCGAAATCCCAGCTTTATAAAATGGATATTAAGCCCAACGAATTTAATAGTGTCGAACTGTCGGCGAGAACCTATGAAAATAGATTCTCCCGCCGGGACATCACCAGCGACGATTATTATATTAAATATCACTATGCCCCGTTCTCTGAGCTAATTGATTTTAACGTCACGGCCAGCACCAGCCGCGGCGATCAGAAATACCGGGATGATTCGTTGTTTACTTTTTACAGCACCTCCGCGCAAAACCGTTCCGATGCGCTGGATATAAACAATACCAGCCGTTTTAGCCTGGGCGATAACGATCTGGCGTTTACGCTGGGCAGCAAGCTAATGCGCACCCGTTACACCAGGCTTATTAATGCCGCCGCAGGGGATGAGAAAACCAACCAGGAGGCTATAGAAAACAATCCATTCGCACCTTCCGGGCGGCAGGATATTTCGGCGTTATACACCGGACTGCAGGTGACGCGCGGTATCTGGCAGGCAGATCTTAACCTCAACTACACGCGCAACCGAATTACCGGGCATAAGCCGCCCTGTGACGAACGCGTTGTCTGCGTCCCCCAGGGAAGTTACGACGTTGACCAACGAGAAAGCGGTTTTAACCCATCGGTCCAGCTGTCGGCCCAGGCTACGCCGTGGCTTCAGCCATTTGTCGGCTACAGTAAATCGATGCGTGCGCCAAATATTCAGGAGATGTTTTTCTCCAACTCCGGCGGCGCATCCATGAACCCGTTCTTAAAACCTGAACGCGCGGAAACCTGGCAGGCCGGATTTAATATCGACACCAAAGATCTGCTCGTTCAGCAGGACTCGCTGCGCTTTAAGGCGCTGGCCTACCGCAGCAGGATCCAGAACTATATCTTCAGCGAATCTTATCAGGTTTGCACCGGCGGTAGAAAATGCAATATGACCGAGGTGCTGGGCAATGACTGGGCGGACATCAGCGACGAGTACAGCGACAATATGTACATTTACGTGAACTCGGCCACCGGCGTCACCGCTCACGGCGTGGAACTGGAGATGGACTACGACGCAGGCTTCGCCTTTAGTCGCCTCTCCTTCAGCCAGCAGCAGACCGACCAGCCCACGTCTATCGCCAGCACCTACTTTGGCGCGGGGGATATTACCGAGCTGCCACGGAAATACATGACGCTGGATGCCGGCGTGCGCTTCTTCGATAAGGCTCTGACCCTCGGGACGATAGTGAAGTACACCGGTAAAGCACGGCGGCTGTCGCCTGATTTCGAAACCGATGAGCGTACCGGGGCCATCGTTAAAGAGGATTTACCGCAGATCCCGACGATTATCGACCTCTACGGCACTTATGAGGTGAACCGCAATCTGATGCTGAAACTCACGGTACAAAACCTGATGAACCGGGATTACTCCGAGGCGCTGAACAAGCTCAATATGATGCCCGGGCCTGGAGATGACGCCAGCCGGGCGAATACCGCCCGCGGCAGAACCTGGATTTTTGGTGGCGAAGTTCGCTTCTGATTGTCAGCCCATCGCCCGGTTTTAGGCCGGGCGATGGGTAATTAGCGGTATTTCATCTTCTGCAAGTCTTCAATCAGACCGGGTCCCGATGGCCGCCAGCCTGTTTTCTGCTGCGTGATGGCGCTGGAGGCCGACATGTCGTGGGCGGCAAAATTTCCCAGCCAGCCAAAATGATCGCTGGCTTTGTCGGCGGCAATGCTGCGTACCGGCACACCAAGCCCCTGCCCGATCGTTTCGGCGATCGTTTTAGTCGCGATCCCTTCTTCCCCCACGGCGTTGTAGCGCTCCCCGGCCACGCCTCTCTCCACCGCCTGAACATACAGCCGGGCAGCATCGCTCAGATGCACCGCCGACCAGCGGTTTTTGCCTTCGTCAACATATGCCGCCACGCCTTTGTCGCGAGCCAGCTCAATAAGCGGCGTAATTAGCCCCTGCCTGAAGGTGTCATGCACCTGTGGCAGCCGCACAAACGAGGCGTTAACGCCCCGCTCAAGCAGGCTGGCACCGGCAATTTCCGTGGCCTTGCGTGGGTTTGGCGTCTGAAGGTTATACCCCGCTTCCGTCGCCGGTTGGCCCGGTTCAGTGGCGCCCATTGCCACAAAGGAGGTGATCACCATCGGGCGAACCGAGCCCACCAGCGCGTCCCCCATGGCAGTAATCACTTTCCCGTCCGCCTCGCAGTTGGCGACAAAGTTAGAAAAATCATGATTAAACGCAGTGTGAATCACGGCGTCAGCAAGATCTGCCCCGTGCTGCAGGCTGGCGAGATCATCCAGATCGCCATAATGTGCTTTTGCGCCCCAGGCTGATAAAGCCTCGGCTCCGCGCTGAGAACGCGTTAACCCCAGTACCTGATGCCCGGCGGCGAGCAGCCGTTGCACGATGGCCGAGCCAAGAAAACCGGTCGCACCGGTGACAAAAATACGCATAGTCATTACCCCAAACCGTCACTGAGGACTGAGTTGCCGTCCGACGGGATTTACTGTAAACAGGGGGAGAAAGACGAACAATGTTCAAAAGTCGCCATTTTTGGTCTCATCGTCCGGAGTTGCTATGGATCCGCTGTCTGAACTGCTTTCTCTGCTGAAACCCCAAAGCTATGCCTCCGGCGGCGTGGCGCTGCATGAAGATATGGCCATTCAGTGGCCTGAGCATGCCGGCATCAAGTGTTACGCCGTGGTGTCAGGCCGCTGCTGGCTTTCGGTTGAGGGTATGAACGAGCCGCTGCTGCTGCAGGCGGGGGACTGTTATCTCCTGCCGCCGGGGCCGCCTTTTTGCCTCGCGACCGGACTTGATGCCGCACCTGTAGATTTCTACACGCTGCGCCAGGCGGGCAAGCTGGGGCCTGACGTTATCCCCGGCCAGCAGGAAAGCTGTTTCCTGGTCGGCGGCCATTTTGTGCTGAGCGGGGAAGCGGCCGATCTGCTGCTGAGTTCTTTGCCGCCGGTGGTCTGCATTCAGAAACCTGAAAGTAAGGCCGCCATGCGCTGGGCGCTGGATCAAATGTCCGATGAAATCCGCCAGCCTCGCCCCGGTAGCGCGCTTATTATTCAGCAGCTTGCGTGGATGCTGTTGATTCAGGCTTTGAGGCTGCACTTAGCTCAGCAACCCGCCGTGGGCTGGCTGTATGCGCTGGCGGATAAACAGCTTAGTCTGGCCCTGACCTGCATGCATAAAGAGCCCGCTTTCAACTGGACGCTGGAAAAACTGGCTGAGCGCGTGGGAATGTCGCGGTCGGCGTTTGCCGCCCGGTTCAAAGCGGTGACGGGCGCATCCGCTATCGATTACCTGACGCGCTGGCGCATGATGCTGGCCTGCGACAGACTGCGCCAGTCTGGTAATTCCCTGGCGCGTATTGCGGTGGCATTGGGGTATGAATCTGAAAGCGCGTTCGGTAAAGCTTTTAAGCGGGTGATGGGCTGCTCACCCCGGCAGTATTCAAAAGGCTAGCGGCTGGCGCTCAGGGCCGCTGGCGCTTGCCGGGCATCATCCGCAGCAGCGTATTGTCTTTCCAGACGTAATGGTGAAACAGCGCGCCGAAGGCGTGGATGCCAATCACGAAATAGCCGGTGTTGGCGAGGAGTTCATGCCAGGACTTGAGACTAAACTCCATGTCTTCGTCCGGCACCGCCGCCACCGGCATGTTTAACCCAAAGGCCACCCAGTCACTGCCGCGATAGTACATTGCCAGGAAGCCCAGCACCGGCAGCGCAATAAACATCAGATAGACAATCGTGTGGACCAGATGAGAGATGCCGATCACCGCCGGATGCGGCTTTGGCACAATGGCCGGGGCGCGGTATTTGATGCGCACCAGCAGACGGGCAACCATCAACCCCAGCACGGAAATGCCGCAGGTGAAATGAATGGCGTTGATCAGTGGCCGGTAGCTGCGCGGGGCAAAGCCACGCAGCTCCATGGCGCAATAAGCCCCCACGACCAGCAGAAAAACCAGCCAGTGGATCGAAATCTGTACCGAGGTATATTTAGTCCGCATGAGAGACCCTGCCCTGAAATTACGTTGAATGCCAGGATAACGAAGAAACATTAAAAGAGTATTAACATCAACATATTATGGGCGTTAATTTGTTTCAGCGTGTGATTTTTTAGCCATAACGTTTATCAGGGCAAGATCGAGGGATTACAGCCCCCGCTGGCGAATCAATGCGCTTAGCGCCATGTCCTGCTGGAGCGCATGCCAGGCGGCCATCACCTGCGGGGGAATATCGACGTGAACGATAAAGTCCCGCCCCTGCGGGCCATAGCCGGTTGCATCGTCACGTAAGCGAGGGATTTCACCCAGCGCCAGCGAAACGTAGCGCTCAATCGGCCATAAACCTTCAGCTTCTCCGGCAAAAACAGTGCCCTGTTCTCCCTCGACTAATTCAGGAGCCACACCGGGCCAGCTTAGCCATTCCGGCGCCTGCGCGTCGCCTTGCCAAACCCGAGCAAAAGTCGCCACGGTGCGGCGCTGCATGGTCGGATCCTGAATAATCAGCACACGCTCGGGGCTCAGGCCATGTTCGGCCATTTTCTCCACGCTAAACCGCGCGTTTTCCCCACAGTTGGTCGATTTCTCTTCGGTGATAATTTTCTCGTTCGGGACTTTCCAGAACTGGTGGGCAATGTCCTGGATGATCGCCGCTTCGGCACGACCGGTGGTTGGAATCGTGTTGTAGCGCGGGTGGCGAGCAATTTCCGCGTAGAGGTATGTTGTGGAATGGCCTATACCGCCGGCAATGAGCAGCGGTTTTTCACTGTTGGCGGCAAACTCACACGCGGCCTCGAGGGTTGGGATCACGGCGTTACCGGCCAGGATAATCAGATCGGCATCCTGTGCCTGCGGCGCGACTGTAAAATCGCTTTGTGCCAGCCACTGGCCGAGCGTATTAACGGCCTGAATTGTCGGCTGACTCAAGGTTGGAGATGTCATCATGAGCGGGATCCTCCTGGTTAAAAACCAGCGTGTAGCCTAGCCCGGTCAAGGCTATACGCCAATCAGATGCGACTGAAAGGGCTGTTTCAGGCTGCCAGCGACTTGCGCAGCAGCAGGCGGTAATCGTCCGGGTCGCCCTTCGGCTCAATCTCAATAAGCTGATAGCCGTTTTTAAGCAGCATCATTAGCATGCCGCGAAATTTGTTGCGAGTTTTCACGGTCAGCGTGCGGAAGCCCTGTTCCATCGCCCATTTTTCCTGCTCGACCAGTAAAGCCTGAGCGACGCCGTCCCGCCTGAACTCAGGTAAAACACCGCCGAGCCAGCTGTAAAATGCCGTCTCACCGAGCGCGTAACCGAGCTTAAACCCGGCGGGAACGCCGTTGACACAGGCGATAAGCTGGCTGGTTTGGTTCGTTGCGAGACGAGTCTGAAGATCCGCCACGCTTCTACAATCATCAAATTCGGGCAGGCGGTGGTAAAGCGCGAGGATCTCCTCCAGCGAGGCATGCCGCACCGTCAGGCCAACGCCCTGAAAAGTCATACCCTGATAAGGTTTTGCCCGGCAGGCCGCAAGCCGACTGGCTAAATCCCCGACGTGCAGCTCAAGCTGGTGGTTGTCCGGGTCAAGAAAGTAGAAGGAATGCCCTTCGCTGCGGTTGTCTTTCCAGACCCGCGCGCCTTGCTGTTCCAGCGCCTTAACCGTTCGGGGAAAGGCCTCTGCGCTCACGCTGAACGCGTAGTGGGTATAATGCGCGGGCCGCTCACCGGCCTTTGCGTCCAGAGCAAGACACAGCCATAAGTCACCGCAGGAAAGATAAGCCCCGGCCTCCCAGCGCACATGCAGCCTGATGCCCGGCAGGCTTTGATAAAACGCCAGACTCCGCGCCAGGTCTCGCACCGCAAGCGTCAAGTGATTCAGGCCAGTTAGCATGGCTATTCCTTATTTTTGGCCTGCCAGTTGGCCCAGGGGCTGTCCGCCGGTGCGTCATTTCTGGTCTCTGGCTCATCCAGAGAAGCGATGTACATCTCTTCCACTTCTTTGCGCGCCCAGGGCGTACGGCGCAGGAACTTCAGGCTGGACTTAATGGTGGGATCGCTTTTAAAGCAGTTGATATTTACCTGCCGCGCCATTTCGGCCCAGCCGTAACGTTCGACCAGAGCGTTAAGCAACGCTTCAAGCGTCACGCCGTGCAGCGGATCTTTTGAACTCATGTTTTTTCCGGCTATTTCGTCAATTTGCGCACACCTTACTGATTCTAAAGGCATGGCGCAACAGCGTGCGGAGCGAAACTAAAAGAAGTGAGAGGCGGCCCATTGCTGAGCCGCGAGAGGTAAATCAGAAGGTTTCCCAGTTATCGGCAGACGCCGTCGCCGGGCGCGGCGGGGCAGATGTTGGGGAAGAAATAACGGGATGTTTTTGCGGCGCAGCGGCGTAGCTTGTCGTCAGCCGGAAGGTACCGACCGCCTCAGTCAGGCGAGCGGCCTGCTCTTCCAGAGAAACGGCGGCGGCTGACGCCTCCTCCACCAGTGAGGCATTTTGCTGCGTGACGTTATCCATTTCGTGTATCGCCTGCCCAACCTGCTGAATGCCTCGGCTTTGCTCATCCGAAGCGGCGGCAATTTCCAGCATAATATCGGTCACGCGGCGGACGGCCTCCACAATTCCGGTCACCGTGGTGCCAGCCTGCGCCACCTGGCGGGAGCCGCTGTCAATCAGCGACACGGATTCGCTGATAAGCCCCTCGATCTCTTTTGCCGCCTGGGCGCTACGCTGTGCCAGCGTTCTCACCTCGCTTGCCACCACGGCGAAACCTCGCCCCTGCTCCCCCGCCCTTGCCGCTTCCACAGCGGCGTTCAGCGCCAGAATGTTGGTCTGGAAAGCGATGCTGTTAATCACCGCGGTGATCTCAGAGATTTTCTTCGAACTGGCTGAAATGTTGTCCATGGTGCTGACCACGCCCGACACAATACGCCCGCCGTCGCTGGCTTTCTGGGAGGCATCTTCCGCAAGCTTTGTCGCGTGGTGGGCGTTGTCGGCGTTTTGTTTCACCGTGGCGGTCAACTGCTCCATGCTGGCGGCAGTCTGTTCAATGGCCGCCGCCTGCTGCTCGGTGCGGGAAGAGAGATCGGTATTGCCGGCGGAAATTTCACTCGAGCCCTGATAGATAGCCTCGGCACCTTCGCGCACCGTGCTGACTGTGCTGACCAGTTGCTGCTGCATATGCTGCAGGTGCTGGCTGAGTTTGCCAATTTCGCTGTTGCCGGTCGCCTCTGCTGGCAGGGTCAAATCACCCCCGGAGATGTGCTCGATGCGCTTCGCGGCGCGCTGCAGCGGGCCAATCACCACGCGACGTAGCATGATGAAGGTGAACACGGTCATAAACAGCGCAATCGCAAAGGCCCCGGCCATCAACGCCACGCTGGTGCGGGTGCGGCTGTCGGCCTGTTCTCTCAGGGCGTTTGCGCGGTCGGTGCGAATATTGACGGCCTGCTGCAGTTTGGCATCGTAATCGCCGTCCAGCTTGCGCACCACTTCGCTTTCATGGGTGATGATCGCCTCAAACATGCCGTTTTTGGCGAACTTCAGCATTGGCTTCATCCCTTTTTCAAGGTAGGCGGCAAAGTCATCCTGCAGCACTTTGTCCAGTGCCTGGTCTGCCTGCGTTTTTACCTTGCGGGCCATATAGGCGCTGAAGCCAGCCTGCGCCTGTTTGATAAGCCCTTCGGCATTGGCCACGTTCTGCTTAACCTGATCCATATCCGCCACGCGGCTTGCGGCTCCGGCGTTGATCAGATTGATACGTGCCGTACGCAGGTGGTTGGCGCTGTCCGCCAGCCCCATTCGCACCTGGATTTCTTCGGTGACGTCCTGAAGCGCACGGTCACTCTGAATGAGAAAATAGCTGGCGAAACCGATGCATAGCGCAAACAGCAGCAGAATGCCGCCGAGGATAGAGGAAAACAGCGGCACCAGCCGGATGTGATGCCAGAAGCGCACGCCGTTTTGTGGGGTCAGAGTTTTTATCGACATGTCCGTGACTCTCTTTGTATGGGGAATTCCCTTCAAAGGTCATCGGCCCCGGCGCAGAAAAACATTACGCGCCACGTCACAGATTTGCGTTAATGAAGCTCACAGAAGTCCCGGAGAGTTAAGTGGATCACAGGTTTGTGCCAGCCGCTATTCTGCCCGCCCTTTCAGCGATGAATATTTTTGATATCAACCGGCTGTCCAAACAGGAAGCCCTGAATTTCGGTACACCCTTCTTCCTCCAGAATACGTAGCTGCTCGTTGGTTTCCACTCCTTCGGCGATTAGCGGCGTATTGATGGAGTTGCCGAGCGAAATGATCGCCCGAACGAAGGAACGCGCCTGGAAGTTACTTTCAACGTTCGTCAGGAAGCTACGATCCAGTTTAATAACGTCAAAATGGAACTCCCGCAGCGTGCTCAAAGAAGAATATCCGGTACCAAAATCATCCAGCGCAATGCTGATCCCCATTTTCTGGAACTGATGCAGGATATTAAACGTCAGCTTTTTATTAATGATGAACGCCGTCTCCGTCACCTCAAACTCAAGCAGCGTTATTGGCCACGCCGTTCGCATGAGAATGTCACGGACATTGTCGATAAAGCTGAGATTACGCAGCTGCACTGGAGAAATATTGATCGAGATTTTTTTGTCCAGCTTGTTGGCAAGCGACTCTTTACATACCGTTTCAATCACCCAATAGCCCAGCGGAACAATGGCCCCGCTTTCCTCGGCAATAGGGATAAATTCATCAGGTGGAATCAGTCCTTGCTCCGGGTGATTCCAGCGCAGCAGCGCTTCATAGCCGGTAATCGCCTTATCTTTCAGCGAGCGTTTCTCCTGGTAATGAATGAAGAACTGCCCTTCTTTGATCCCACGGCGAATATCCGCGGCCATCAGGTTACGCAGCCGCGTTTTTTCGTCCATGTCTTTTTCATACCAGCAGATCTTGTTATCCAGATTAGCTTTGGCACGGTACATCGCCAGATCTGAATTGCTGATAAGCGTATTGATGTCCGTGGCGTCATCCGGGTAAACCGCCACGCCGATACTGGCGCTAACGGTAATTTCGCTGTGGGCAAAAATCTGTTTGCCGACAAAACAGCTGTGCAAGCGCTCGGTGAAATTACGCAGTTCGTCGTCGTGGTTGTAAGGCTTCGCGGCGACAAATTCGTCGCCACCAAAGCGGGCAACTATCTCATCTTTTTCCATCGCTTTAAGCACTGAGGACGAAACCCGCTGCAAAAGCTGGTCACCCACCAGATGCCCTTCGGTATCGTTGATCTCTTTGAATTTATCGAGATCAACAGTGCAAATAGCAATGTGGTTATAGTCAGACTCAGCGAACAGTTTCTCCACAAAACTGAAGAATTCGACTCGGTTAGGGAGCCCGGTCAGCGCATCGTAGCGAGCAAGCCACGAGATTTTGTCGATCACGACCTTCTGCTCGCTAATATCCCGCGTAATTTTGGCATAGCCCAACAACGTGTGATGCTCATCATAGATGGCATCAATCACCACATGAGCCCAAAACCGGCTGCCATCCTTGCGATAGCGCCAGCCTTCCCCTTCAAATTTTCCATTTTTAAGTGCGATATTCAGATTACGCTCGGGCAGCCCGTTTTTTTGCTCCGCATCGCTGTAGAAAACGCCAAAAAACTGCCCCACAATCTCCTCGCGCAGATATCCCTTCGCTCGCAGCGCCCCCTCGTTCCAGGTGGCTACGGTGCCATCAACGTTCAGCATGTAGATAGCGTAGTCTTTTACGCTCTCCACAAAGTGACGATAGGCGATATCAGTTAAGCTTTCAGTACGCATCTTACCCTTGAGTTAATTGTGGTTATTTTGTTAATAAAAAGAATAATTTATCGCATTATCGGCGGCGGAGCCATGAAGCTTTAAGCCCGTTATCGCCTGTAGCCGATCATTTTTCCCGCTTCACTCGTTGCAGATAGTTTTCCAGTTGCTGGGTGACTTCCAGGCTGAGGGCATACTGATCGTCCCCCACATGATAAACATAGTTGCTTAGCCGCCGGAGATCCCGGTATATCGTCCGTTCGCTTACGCCAAATTTACTGGCCAGTTGATGACGGGACACGCGCTCACAGCTCAGCATTTCACAAAAAATACCGGCAATTCTGTTGGCAAGCTGCGTGCTTTTTTCGGGGGGGGTCATGAGTGTTTCTCCTGCAAGTCGGTGTCAGGAATGTTAGCGCGAACAAATGACAGGTCGTGTCAGCCATTGACAGAATATATCGCGCGTCTGCTGGGTAATTATTACGCAACATTATGACAAGACTAGATTTTTTTGAACGAAAATTAACACCCGTGGAGATCGGACAACATATTGACGGCTTTGCAGGGTATAATCGCGCCTCACAATAAGTAGGCAGACTATGACCGTGAGTAAACATCGGGTAACAAGGCCAGATGAAATTGAGATGAAACAACGGGCCTGGCGTCAGGCACGACGGGCCATCCTGAGCGGCAGACCCGATGTCGCGCCGCTGACGCCTCCCTCGACGCTGTACGAAGAATTGGCCATCGGCTACCACATCCGCCAGCTCACGCGGCTACAAAAATGGTTTACCGACCGGGGGCTTCCCCTCCCCGAGTAAATACCGCATTGCGCAACGGGGTAAAATCATCAGGCCTTCTTCGCGCTGGTGCGCAAGGCAGCAAGCAAGCGCCGGCGTTAACTCCGCATCATTTATAACGACAAAACCGTGGCGTACATACCAGGGGCCATTCCAGCTCACATCTCTGTAAGTTGTCAGCGTGATTTGGCTTACGCCAAGCGCCTGCCCCATGCGTTTGACCTCAGCCAGCAGCATAGCCCCTACGCCCTGACGCTGAAAATCCGGGTGGGTAGATATCTCCGCCAGATAAAGCGAATCCTCGTGCCGCTCGCAGTAGCAAAAACCCTGGATCCTGCCGTCGCTCCCGACGACCTTCCAGGCGAGCTTATTTTCGATGGCAGAGGCGTGAGTCTGCTTGCTCGTTACCCCAGCGGAGGCTAAAAAAGCCAGTTCAGGCACGGCAAGAAAGCGGTGCGCAGCGGCTGTCTCAACGCGCTGCAGCTCTTCAATATCCCTAATATCACTGGCATACAACATCAGTATTCCCTTCATTGATTGGCATTAATGCCAGGTATTTTAACAGCCTGCTGCCGTGAATCCTGGCCGTTTCGTTGATGGCCGATTGACGTTAGCGCTTCCACAAATGTTAATCAGGAGTAAACTAAAGGTAAGCAACTCATCTGTGTTATTGCGCAATCAACCATAACAAGTGACACCTGCCATATGAAATTCAAATCGGCGATTAAGCCTTACCAGGCCGCAGCGGGCGGCTGGGGTTCTCTCGAAGCGACCACCCGCTTCGTCATCGACAGCAAACATGCCCTGAAAAACCTGCGCAACCTGATGCGCATGAACAAAGCCAAAGGCTTTGATTGCCCGGGCTGCGCCTGGGGGGATGATAACAAAAGCACCTTTAGCTTCTGCGAAAATGGCGCCAAAGCCGTCACCTGGGAAGCGACTCGCCGCTTTATCGACAGCGACTTTTTTGCCCAGCACAGCGTCAGCAAACTCTATCAGCAAAGCGACTACTTCCTTGAATATCAGGGCCGCCTGACTGAACCGCTCAGCTACAATCCACAAACCGATCGCTACGAGCCTATCAGTTGGGCCAGCGCGCTGAGCCTGATTGCGCAACATATTCAGGCGATGAATAACCCCAACCAGATTGAACTTTACACCTCCGGCCGCGCCAGCAATGAGGCCTCTTATCTTTATCAACTTTTTGGCCGCATGCTGGGTACAAACAATTTCCCGGATTGCTCAAACATGTGCCATGAAGCCAGCGGCAGCGGGCTAAAACGCAGTATCGGCGTCGGGAAAGGCACTATTCGGCTGGATGATTTCGACAAAGCCGATGCCATTTTTGTGTTTGGTCAGAATCCCGGCACCAACCACCCGCGAATGCTGCACAGCCTGCGCCATGCGGCAGAAAACGGGGCGCAAATAGTCACCTTCAATACGCTGCGCGAGCGCGGCCTGGAACGCTTCGCCGATCCGCAAAAACCGCTGGAAGTGATCACCCCGCTGGCGGGCACCATCAGCACCAACTACTACCAGCCAAATCTGGGCGGCGACATGGCGGCGGTACGCGGCATGGCAAAAGCCCTGCTGGAAACCCATCGTCGCCTCATCACCGAAGGTGAAGACGGCGTGTTTGACCTGGCGTTTATCGATGCCCATACCCACGGCGTTGAAGCCTGGTTTACCGCCATCGATGAAACCAGCTGGGAGAAAATTACCCGGCAGTCCGGCCTGAGCGAACTCCAGCTTCGCGACGCCGCGGCTATCTGGCAGCATTCAAAGCGGGTGATTTTCACCTGGGCTATGGGCATCACCCAGCACAAACACTCGCTGAATACCGTGCGGGAAATCGTTAACCTGCAGCTGCTGGGCGGCCATTTAGGCCGTCCGGGTGCGGGCCTTTGCCCCGTGCGCGGCCACAGTAACGTGCAGGGTAACCGCACGATGGGGATCGATGAAAAGCCGCCGGTAAGCCTGCTCGATAACCTGGCCAAACACTTTGATTTTACGCCTCCGCGCGAACATGGCCACAATACCGTTGAAGCCCTGGCTGCGATGCTGCGCGACGAAATCAAAGTGCTGATTGCGCTTGGCGGCAACCTCGCCGCTGCGGCGCCAGACAGCCCGCGCACGGAAGAAGCCATCAGCCGCTGCGGCCTGACCGTGTTCATCAGCACCAAGCTGAACCGCAGCCATCTGGTGCCGGGTCAAGCCTCGCTGATCCTGCCGACGCTTGGCCGTACCGAAGAAGACATGCAGGTTTCTGGCCGCCAGTTTGTCACCGTCGAAGACTCCTTTAGCATGGTTCACGCCTCCGAAGGCATCGGCAAGCCGATTGCGGACACCCAGCGCTCTGAAACCGCGATTGTGGCCAGCATCGCTGATGCCGTTCTGGGCAGAAGCAAACTGGACTGGCTGGCGCTGGCCGACGACTACAACCTGATTCGCGATCACATCGCCGCCACATTACCTGGCTTTAAAGATTTCAATCAGCGCTGCGAAGAACCTGGGGGATTCTACCTGGGCAACGCGGCGGCAGAACTGCGCTTTAATACGCCAAGCGGCAAGGCTGAGTTCAGCAATGCCCCGCTGCCGGATTCGCTGTGGCAAGGTGTGGAAGCCCCGTTCACGCTGCAAACGATGCGCTCTCACGACCAGTACAACACCACGATTTACGGCCTCGACGATCGTTATCGCGGCGTGTACGGCCAGCGTGAAATCCTGTTTATTCACCCTGATGATATGGGTGAACTCGGTCTGAACGATGGCGATAAGGTCGATATAGAAACCATCTGGCATGACGGTATCACCCGTAAAGTTAGCGGCTTTAAGCTGGTGGCCTATGATATCCCGCGCGGTAATCTCGCGGCCTATTACCCGGAAACCAACCCGCTGGTGCCGCTCGGCAGCGTCGGGGACGGGACGGGCACGCCGACGTCAAAATCCGTGCCGGTGAAAATCACCCGCAGCGAAGCGGAGCATACGCAGCGTATTGCCTGATCGGATATCCCATTCCCTCTCCCGCAAAGCGAGAGGGAAACGTTATCTCTAAACATGGAGTAAGCGATGCAGAAAAAATGGTCCGATGTTGATGAGTACCTCGTTCATTCCCTGATCCCTTCCGATGCTGTTTTCCAGCAAATTCTGGCCAATAATCATGCCGCCGGGCTGCCTGCCCACGATGTGGCCCCGAACCAGGGGAAATTCCTGCAATTGCTGGTGGAGATGGCCGGCGCGAGAAAGATTCTGGAAATTGGGACGCTGGGCGCGTACAGCTCCGTCTGGATGGCAAGAGCATTGCCCGCTGACGGGAAGCTAATCACCCTTGAAGCCGACCCTCATCATGCCGAAGTTGCGCAAAGGAACATTCAGCTTGCCGGGCTGGAAAAACAGATTGACCTGCATGTTGGCCCAGCGGCAGAAACGCTGGCCGGTTTAGGCCACGACGCACCGTTCGATGTGATTTTTATTGATGCCGATAAGCCGAACAACCCGGTTTATCTGGAGTGGGCATTGAAATATTCGCGTCCCGGGACGTTAATCATCGGTGATAACGTGGTCCGCGACGGCGAGGTTGCCAACCCCGAAAGCACTGATGACCGCGTCCAGGGTGTACGCACCTTTATTGAACTGATGGGCAACAACCCGCGCCTTTCTGCCACCGCACTCCAAACGGTCGGCAGTAAAGGCTGGGATGGTTTTACGCTGGCAAGAGTGAAATAGCGGCAGGCCCTTTCCTGAGGAAAGGGCCTGGGTTCAAAGTGCGACCTGCTCCATGGCCTGCAAAATACGCTTATCGGAAATCGGGTACGGGGTCCCAAGTTGCTGAGCAAAATAACTGACGCGCAGCTCCTCGATCATCCAGCGGACCTCCTGCACCTCTTCGTTTTCGCGGCTGGCCGGCGGCAGCTTGTTCAGCCACTGCTGCCAGGCCTGCTGCACGCTTTCCACCTTGAGCATCTGCGCGCGATCGCGGTGCGGATCGATAGCCATTTTTTCCAGCCGTTTTTCGATTGCCTGCAGATAGCGCAGCGTATCGCCGAGGCGTTTATAGCCGTTGCCGGTGACAAAACCACGATAAACTAGGCCGCTCATCTGCGCCTTAACATCCGACAGGCCAAGCGCCATGGTCATGTCCACGCGCCCTTTCAGCCGTTTGTTGATGTTAAACACCGCCGTGAGGATCTGCTCCACCTGCTTAGCAATCTCAACCACCGTGTCGTTCAGCTCGGCGCGCACTTTCTCGTGTAGTGCGGCAAAGCCTTCTTCACTCCAGACCGGCCCGCCGTTTTGCGCAATCAGCTTATCAATACCGCAGGAAATGCAGTCGTCGATAAGCTCAAGTACCTTGCCGTACGGGTTAAAATAAAGACCCAGCTTGGCTTTGTTCGGCAGCTTTTCGTGCAGATATTTCACCGGCGACGGGATATTCAGCAACAGCAGACGGCGCAGCCCGCGCCACATCGCCTGCTGCTGCTCGAGCGGGTTATCAAACAGCTTAATCGCCACGCTCTCTTTTTCATCCACCAGCGCCGGGAAGGCTTTCATCCGGTAATTGCCGCGTTTCTGCTCATAGCTTTCAGGCAGCGAGCCGAAGCTCCAGATGTGCAGCCCGCTCTGCTCGATGCCGTCATCCGCCACGGCGGACAGCGTCTGCTGCACTTTATCCTTCAGGCCGCCTTTCAGCTCGCTGAGGTTTTTGCCCTCTTTGAGCTTCTTATTGTGCTCGTCCACCACGCGGAAGGTCATTTTTAGGTGATCGGGTACCTGATCCCAGTGCCAGTCTTCCCGGTCTATGGTGACGCCCGCCATGCGGCGGAATTCGCGCTCCAGGCTGTCCAGCAGCGGCAGTTCCAGCGGCGTAGCCCGGCCTAAAAACGCCTCCGCATAGTTCGGGGCCGGCACAAAATTGCGGCGCACCGGCTTCGGCAGCGATTTGATCAGGGCAATAATCAGCTCCCGGCGCACGCCAGGGATTTGCCACTCAAAACCTGACTCTTCAACCTGGTTCAGCAGCGGCAGCGGGATATGCACCGTCACGCCGTCGGCGTCCGCACCTGGCTCAAACTGGTAAGTCAGCCGCAGCTTGAGGTTGCCCTGATGCCAGAAGTTCGGATAGTCCAGCTTGCTGACCTGCTCCGCGCCTTCCCTGATCAGCATATTTTTTTCAAAGTTCAGCAGATCCGGCGTTTCGCGGCTGGTCTTTTTCCACCAGCTGTCGAAGTGGCGTGCGGAAATTACATCATGGGCGATGCGCTGGTCATAAAACTCAAACAGCGTTTCGTCATCCACCAGGATGTCGCGGCGGCGGGATTTATGCTCCAGATCTTCGATTTCTGCCCGCAGCTTGAGGTTATCGCGGAAGAACGCGTGACGGGTTTGCCAGTCGCCTTCAACCAGCGCATGACGTATAAACAGCTCACGGCACAGCGCCGGATCGATATCGCTGTAATTCACTTTCCGCGCCGCCACAATCGGCAGGCCATACAGAGTCACTTTTTCCTGCGCCATTACCGCGCCCTGGGCTTTCTCCCAGTGCGGTTCGCTGTAGGAGCGCTTAATCAGATGCTGTGCCAGCGGCTCAATCCACTCCGGGTCTATCCGGGCGGCAATGCGCCCCCACAGGCGGCTGGTTTCCACCAGCTCGGCTACCATCGTCCACTTCGGCGGCTTTTTAAATAAGCCCGAGCCAGGGAAGATGGAAAATCTGGCGTTGCGCGCCCCTGTGTATTCCTGCTTTTCCGTGTCCTTTTGCCCGATGTGGGACAATAGCCCCGTCAGCAGCGCCGAGTGCACCGAGCGGAAGTCCCCCGGCTCGCTGTTCACCGGCAGGCCAAGCTCTTTCACCACCTGGCGCAGCTGGGTGTAAATATCCTGCCATTCGCGGACGCGCAGGTAGTTGAGGAAGTCCAGCTTGCACTGGCGGCGGAACTGGTTCGAAGAGAGTGCTTTTTGCTGCTCGCCGAGGTAATTCCACAGATTCACGTAGGCCAGGAAATCAGACTCTTTGTCGTGGAAGCGGCGATGTTTCTCGTCAGATGCCTGCTGTTTATCCATCGGCCGCTCGCGCGGATCCTGAATCGACAGCGCGGAAGTAATGATCATCACCTCACGCACGCAGCCAAATTTCTGCGCTTCCAGCACCATTTTAGCGAGGCGCGGATCGACAGGCAGCTGCGAAAGCTGGCGGCCAGAGGCCGTCAGTTTGTAAACGCTATGGTCTTCATCGCTGGTAATGGCGCCCAGCTCTTCAAGCAGGCGCACGCCGTCCTGAATGTTGCGCTTGTCCGGCGCCTCTACGAACGGAAACGCCTGAATATCCCCCAGGCCCAGCGCCGTCATTTGCAGAATGACCGACGCCAGGTTGGTGCGCAGAATTTCCGGGTCGGTAAATTCCGGGCGCGACAGGAAATCATCTTCGGAATAAAGACGAATACAGATCCCTTCCGATACGCGGCCACAGCGGCCTTTACGCTGGTTGGCCGAAGCCTGAGACACCGGCTCAATCGGCAGGCGCTGAACCTTAGTGCGGTAGCTGTAGCGGCTAATACGTGCCGTACCTGGGTCGATAACGTATTTAATCCCCGGCACCGTCAGCGAGGTTTCCGCGACGTTGGTCGCCAGCACAATGCGCCGCCCGACGTGCGCCTGGAAAACGCGGTTCTGCTCGCTGTTGGACAGACGTGCATAGAGCGGCAGAATTTCCGTATGCGGCAGGTTGAGCTTAGTTAGCGCATCAGCGGTGTCGCGAATTTCACGCTCGCCGCTCATAAAGATCAGGATATCGCCCGAACTTTCGTGGCCCAGCTCATCCACCGCGTCGAAAATCGCCTGCAGCTGATCGCGATCGACATCGTCATTGTCTTCCACCATCGGGCGGTAGCGCACTTCTACCGGGTAAGTACGGCCTGACACTTCGATAATTGGCGCGTTATTGAAGTGGCGCGAGAAACGCTCCGGATCGATAGTCGCCGAGGTAATAATGATTTTAAGATCGGGCCGCTTCGGCAGCAGTTCACGCAGGTAACCCAGCAGGAAGTCGATATTCAGGCTGCGTTCGTGCGCTTCATCGATGATGATGGTGTCGTACTGCATCAACAGCCTGTCCTGCTGAATTTCCGCCAGCAGGATCCCGTCCGTCATCAGTTTGACCATCGTGTTGTCGCCGACGTGGTCGGAGAAACGCACTTTATAACCTACGCAGCCGCCGGGTTCGGTTTGCAGCTCTTCCGCAATACGGTTAGCCACGGTACGCGCCGCCAGACGGCGAGGCTGAGTGTGGCCGATCAGCCCTTTAACACCGCGCCCCAGCTCCATACAAATTTTTGGCAGCTGAGTGGTTTTGCCGGAGCCAGTTTCACCCGCCACGATCACCACCTGGTGGTCGCGCACGGCGTTCAGAATGTCCTGTTTCTTCTGGCTGACCGGAAGATTTTCAGGGTAGGTAATCGCCGGGCGCGCGGCTTCACGCAGCTGTACTTTGCCCGCTGCGGCGTCAATTTCTGCGGCCAGAGTGTCGAATAAGGCCTGCTGAGCGTCAGCATTTTTAATTTTCTTCGCGCCGTGCAGGCGGCGAGAAAAGCGTTGTCTGTCGCGGAGCATCAGCCCGTCAAGACGGGCGAACAAAGAGGACAGCGAGGGTTTTGTCATTTCCATTTTATCTATCGTTATTTCGCTACCGGGCACAACCGGATAAGTCACGGCGTCAATTTCCGCTATTTTACCACACCCCGATTTCGAGCGCCTTGTTCAATAAATTCGAATATAGGGTTCGATATATTGCGCTATCTCTGTCATCGGATTGTGAATACAGTAAGTCCTAACGAACGGGCACACTGTCCGACTGACCAAACACTAAGGAATCACCCCATGAGCAAAGTATTAGTTCTGAAATCCAGCATCCTGGCAGGTTACTCTCAGTCCAACCAACTGTCCGACTATTTTGTTGAACAATGGCGTGAAAAACACAGCGCTGACGAAATCACCGTTCGTGACCTGGCAGCAAACCCAATTCCAGTGCTGGATGGTGAACTGGTCGGTGCTCTGCGCCCTTCCGATGCCGCGCTGACCCCACGTCAGCAGGAAGCTCTGGCGCTGTCTGATGAACTGATTGCCGAACTGAAAGCGCACGACGTGATTGTCTTCAACGCGCCAATGTATAACTTCAACATCCCTACCCAGCTGAAAAACTATTTCGACCTGGTGGCTCGCGCTGGCGTGACCTTCCGCTACACCGAGAAAGGCCCTGAAGGCCTGGTAACCGGTAAACGTGCTCTGGTTGTGACCAGCCGCGGCGGGATCCACAAAGACACCCCAACCGATCTGCTGGTGCCTTACCTGAACGTGTTCCTGGGTTTCATCGGGATCACCGACGTGAATTACGTGTTTGCTGAAGGCTTTGGCTATGGCCCGGAAGTAGCGGCTAAAGCACAGACTGACGCGAAAGCGGCTATCGACAGCATCGTTGCTGCGTAAGATTTGCTCTGGGTGACTGACCCTCACCCTTCCCCTCTCCCTAAAAGGGAGAGGGGAAAAACACTATTCTCCAGGTCCGCTTTCTCCCTCGCCCCTTTGGGGAGAGGGCCGGGGTGAGGGGAATTAACAGCTTTTCTTAGGCTGATGCAAATCCTCAAACACCAGACGCTTCCGCCCCGCCTCAACCTCCCGCAGCGGCTCCACCTGATGCATCGTTTGCTGGCAGCGAATCACTAAATCCTGGTACTCCTTCGTGCCCTGTTTCTTCCAGGCCAGCTCTTCAGGCCGTAATTCACGTATCGCTTTCGCCGGGCTGCCGATAATCATCGTATTCGCCGGAAATTCCGCCTTGCCTTTAACAAAAGCCGCGGCGCCGACAATCGAATTCTCACCAATTTGTGCCCCATCCAGAATCACCGCGTTCATGCCCACCAGCGCATTTTTGCCAATGCGGCAGCCGTGTAGGATGGCGCCGTGCCCGATGTGGCCGTCCTGTTCAACAATGGTGTCCTGTTCAGGAAAACCGTGCATCACGCAGTTGTCCTGCACATTCGCTCCGTCTTCGACGATAATCCGCCCAAAATCACCGCGCAGGCTAGCATTGGGGCCAATGTAAACGCGGTGCCCGAGAATAACGTCGCCGATCAGCACCGCCGTCGGGTGAACATAGCTGTCTTCCGGGACGACAGGCGTCAGACCATCAATCTGATAAATGGACATACGGGCTCCTTATTTTAGGGGTTGAGTCCACCGAATCGCTTCTGGTAACCGCCCACCGGGGCGGGCAAGTCGCCCACCGAGGTTTCGCCCAGCTCGCTGACGTAGGTAAGCGCGCCGGCGGCGACCCGCTGATAGATATTGATGCACAGCTGGCGGGCATTCTGCCCCAGCCAGTGCGGCGGCAGCAGTTCATCCGGCAACAGCGGATCTTTCAGCACGACACGGCGGTAGAAGTGGATCAGCAGCAGCTGAATGTGAAAACAGCGCTGCGGCGTTAGCTCATCGTTTCCCGCCTCACGCAGCAGCGGTAAAAGCGGGCGAAAAGAGTTGATAAATTCAGCGTAACGTTCGTTTTTGTCGGTCAGCAACCAGCACTCTTCCACGCGGGATCTCAGCGCTGCGCGGGACGTTTGCAGCGGGGATTCAGCCTCAAAACAGATGACCTGCTCAGCCACGCCCGCCTCATGGAGCAGGCTTTGGATATCCGCGAGGTTTTGCGAGGGCGAAGCCATCAGGTTCGGCGCGAGCGCCCCAAAACCCTGCCAGATGAGCTGTTTTTTCACCTGTTGCAGCGTGGTTTTTTCCAACCCTTCGGAAAGCAGCAGCAGCCACTTTCCATCCCAGGCAGGCTGTCCGGCGCGATAAATTTTCGACTCAGCGCGGCGGGTCATTCTTTGGCCCATATCGGTCAGGCGATAAAAACTGCGGCGCCCCACTCGCTCCACGTCCAGCCAGCCCTCTTTATTGAGGCGAAAAAGCGACGTGCGAACAAAACGCTCACCGAATCCCAAAGGCTCCAGCATCGCCGCGAGGCTACCCAGCCAGATTTCGCCGCCTCGATGAGCCAGCGCATCGCCGTACAAAGAGACAATCAGCGACGTGCCGCTGATGGGCACGGCGCTGACGGCCTGCTGAATAAAAGTGTCGAGTTTGCTGCTCATCCTGCCTCATTGCCGCTATGGGAATTTCAGAGAAAAAACATAGCATAATAAAGCGGACGACCCACATTGAATTAGGTGTTATGATTCAAAAAATCTCAAATCACTCATCTTAACGTAACGCATAACTTAACGCGTCGACGGCCCCAGTCGGCGGCTAATCGGCTCAAACTCAGGCGTGGCATGGCGCGGTAAAGTGTCCGGCTTATGTTCATCCATTGCCTGCCAGTAAGACCAAGGCACTTTCCTTTTTCCCAGCTCATAATCCATGCCGTCCCAGGCATCTTCGCGAAAGCTGTAGAATGCCCAGTGCGCCTGTGTTTTATCCAGCGCGCTGAGGACATCCTCAAGATACTGGCGACACCCGGCCAACTGGCGCATACAGCCAAACTCCCCCGCCACCATACGATTCTGCGCCACCCCTCGCTGCTTAGCCCACCAGAATGGCTGCTGCAGATACCCGGCCACGCGCTCTCCGTTCCATTTTTCCTGTTTACCGCCAAAAGGAACAACGCCCGGATAGACATACGGCTTCAGGCGTTTGAGGTTTGGCGCGCTGGTCGCGTCGTAGGGTTCGTACATATGAAAACTGTAAAGCACGCGATCGTCACTCAGGGCGGAAGGCCAGTAGCTAAAGCTGTCGGCGGCGGCGTACCAGCCGCTATCCACCATGATGGGCGTCGTCTTATCCACTTCGCGAATCGCGTTGATCACGGTTTGATAGAACTCTGGCAAGTCTCTGGCCGTGCCCTGGTGCGCTTTGTACCAGGCCTTCATTTCCTCCAGCGAGGCGTGTTCGGGGAGACCAGCCCGCTTCTCCGGCGCAGGCTCATTGATCAGGTTGTAGGCGGCAATCGCCGGGTTATCTTTTAGCTGCCCGGCAAGGTCACGCCAGAACTGCGCGCTTTGCTGCCAGTAACGTTTATCCTGCCACAGCCGGTCGTCAAAACGGCCATCATTGTTTTGCGCCCAGCGCATACCGGGCAGCGACAGCGGCGTAATCACCACTTTAAGTCCGGCGGCGTGAGCACGCGCCAGCGTCTCTTTGAGGATGCGGAGATCCTGCGTCATCAGCCCCCGATAGTTGTCGGCATTACCCAGCAAAAAATCACGTTGTTCCGGTCGCCATTTGTCCCACGAAAGCCGTACCCAACTGGCACCGTAGCCTTTGAGAGCGGTGAAATAGGCTTGATCGGGCGGCAGACGGTTAAAGCTGTTGCCGCCGTGCTGCGGCGAGTTCCAGAAGGCGATGCTGTCCATGGCAAAGGCGGAACCAGAGAGCAGCGCCAGCCCTGCCCAAAGTGCTTTGAGTTTCATGACAAATACCTCAGTAACGAAAGAGGCTGCAGTATTGCCGGTTAGCGGGCGTCGATTGTCAGAGGAATGTCAGGATAGCGGTATAGGCCTTAGTTTTTCATCGTTGCCAGCGGACCGGCGAGGCGGTGTTCGGTTCTTACCGCCACGCTGCCCCGATTTTCCGCACTGACCACGGCCACCGTGGCCCATACGCTTTCGGCAGGCTTCGCAGGCCAGGGCATCAGCGTCAGCTGGTCGCTTTTTGCCCACCAAATCTGGCTATAGTCGCTGCGATTAAGCAACGTTTGCTCAAGCCAGGGTTTGGGGCAGGCAGGAGACACCTGCGGCGTAGTGAGCGTAATGGCGCGATCGTGAAGCTGGATCTGCGTTAACCCGTCAAGGCCTTGTAACGCCAGAGGCTGCTGCCATTGCTGCCCGCCGCTCGATACGGTCAGCAGATAAACCCCTTCGCTCAGCGGCTGAGTAAACTCTTCGCTTTCGACCCGAAACTCACCTGCCGCTTCATACTGCACCGGCATTGCGGCGAGCGCTTTTTTGCCATCGGGCAGCATCAGGGCAACGTTAATATCCTGGCGGGGGCTCTTTCCACTCAAAGTTATGCGATAAATTCGGTTAAGCGGCATATCACGCTGCATCAACGTGAGCGTTAAGACGTCCAGCCACTCAGGAACCGCCGGAGTAAGATCTTTGCCGCATTGCCGACTGACCACGGCATTAAGCGCCTCTTTCCAGGCCAGCCGCTGTGCCGCGCTATTCAGCCGCGGCCAGACATCAATCAACTGGCTGTTAGCAAGGTCGCCTCGCTGGTTAAACAGCTGATGATATACGGGCTCCAGCGGCGTTTGGGGCAACGTTGCACCGACGCTGAACGAGAAGACGATCAGCAGAGCTGACAGGAGAAGTTTCATTCCGCTAGCTCCAGCCGATAGCCAATCCCGCGCACGCTCGCAATCGGCAGGCCCGGCAGTTTTTGCCGTAACTGTAAAACATGCGTATCCACCGTTCTGGTTGACGGAAAGCTTTGATAGCCCCAAACCTGATTGAGCAATTCATCCCGGGTAAACACGCGTCCCGCCATCTGCATCAGCATCGCCAGCAGCGCAAACTCGGTTGCCGTCAGCGCGGCCTCTTTACCCTGCCAGGTAGCAATTTGCCGCGCCGGAAGTAAGCTGAGTTCACCGCAGACCAGCAACCCGTCGCCTAAAGGGCGAAGCTGAGCCCGGATGCGAGCCAGCAGTTCAACGTGGGCAAACGGCTTGCTCAGATAGTCACGCGCGCCCGCCTCCAGCCCCGCCACCCGCTCTTCAATGCTCACTTTTGCCGTCAGCACGATCACCGGCAGGGCTTTTTTTGCCAGCCACTGAGGCAAAAGCCGAAGACTGTCGCCTTCGGGAAGCTGGCGGTCGAGAATCGCCAAATCCGTCTGATACCAATGGTCGAGAACATGTTCACTGCTGCGCAGCCAGCGGCAGCTGAACCCCTCCTGCTGCAAAAATGTCGCCAGCCCTTCGCCCAGCGCGATATCATCCTCAATTAACAATAAAGTAAGCGCTTTAGTCGGGATCATACGGCAACTCCAGGGTAAACGTGGTTGGCGCGGGGCTGAACGTCAACTTTCCGTTGAGGCGACGAGCAACCCGCTGAACAATGGTCAATCCAAGACCCAGACTGCTGCTTGACCAGCGTAAACGGCGGCTGTTCAGCAGCGGGTTTTGAGTGATGTTTCCGCTATCGCTAACCTGAAAAATAAGGTGCGTTCTACTTTTATGCACCGTCAGGTGCACGGGAGGCTTTCCGTGACGGAACGCATTATCCAGTAAATTCGTCAGACACAGGCTGCCCCAGTAGAGCGACACGCCCACGATCATGTTTTCTTCCAGGCAGTACGTCAGCCCGTCCCGATCCGCACAAAGATGATCGAGCCAGTCGCTGAGCCGGACCTGAGTGGGCGTTTCCAGCGCCTCCCGCTGATGCTCCGCTATCAGGTAGTGTTTGCTGGTATCGGCCATCTGCCGCATCCGTTGCAGCGTGTCGGCCAGAGCCACAAAATTAAGCTGGGCACCTTCCGGCAACTGGTCGAAGTCACGGCGAAAATGTTCGACCACGTTGCTCAGTTGGGCAATGGGCGTACGCAGCTCATGGGTCAGCATTTGCGTAATAAAGCGCTGACGCTCACGCAGTTGCCTCCGCTGCCAGGCCATCCATATCAACCCCGACGCGGTAAACAGCGCCAGCAGGCCAAAAAGCCAGCGCCAGACATCGCGATAACCTTCCCGAGCATTGACGCACAGCGCCCCTGCCCACATATCGCAGCGCCCCCCGGCATTAACCAGTTCGATATCGGACTGTCGGGCTAGAGGCTGCCAGACCGTTGCCTCATAACGCTGCCATTGCTGCTGGCTGAATCGCCAGAGTTGGCCGTTTTGCAGCAGCCAGCGCTGGCCCCCAAGCAATGCCTCAAGATTGTCATCGGACAGTCTGCCAATGCCCGCCAGGTCGTCAGGTCTTTCCCGCACATGCAGCGAGTTTCTTAGCACCGCTGCCGCGCCCGGATGACGCAAGATGTACTGCCAGGCACTGCTTCCCCCAAGCGGATAGAGCGGATTCGCGGCGAACCAGGATGCAGGCGGAATGTCCGGCTGGCATAAGGCGGCAAGAAATGATTTCACCGAGGGTGATAGCTCGTCCCCGCTGGCACAGCGCTTGTCCAGGTGGTAAAACGCCGTGAGGTCCGGCAGCGACCAGGCCTGAAACTGAGGATACATGGATTCGGGCTTGAGCAACGTAGCATCAAGCTGCTGAAGGGTTTGCAGCGAGACTTGCGCCGCCGGAGTTGCCTGGCTTAACGCCGCGCTAAAGCGGGCCAGATCCTCGTCAAGTTCCGCCGCACGAGTCGAACCAGCATGCAGCCAAAGGGCAGCACACAGCCAGAGTATCGCGTAACGAAACAACGGGACAAATCTCCGGGTCACGAGAAAGGCCTTAATTTATCAGGGGGTGGAAAGCTGCCTGGCTGGCAGCATGTTTATCTCGCCGATTGCGCCGCAAGAAAGGCTTCAATTTGCGAGCGGGTGGAGGTGCCTTCCATCGGACCACGCTGCGAAATTGCCAGCGAGCCGCTGGCATTGGCCCAGGTCAACGCTTCCTGTGGCTGAACGCCGGACAAAAACAGGCTGACAAACGTGGCACCAAAGCAGTCACCTGCCCCGGTAGGGTCAACCACCGACACGTTAAAGCCGGGTATATGCCAGGTCTGCCGATCGCTGAAGTAGCTCGCCCCTCGCGGCCCTCGTTTGATCACCACGTGTTTCACTCCGCGCTTGAGCAGATTGTCCACCAGCCGTTGCTCATCCTCCCCCTGATGCCGCCCGAAGTAATCTAACTCCCCGTCGCTCGGCAGGAAAATATCGGTGTAATCAAGGATATATTCAAACGCCTGTGACATTTCCGGGATGTTAAGCATCTCTTTCCGGATGTTAGGATCGAAGGAGACGGTGCCGCCGCGTGACTTCACGTTTTCAATCGCCTTTCGCATGGCATCGATAATGCGAAACGAAAACAGCGACGAGCCCATAATATGAAAATGATTGCACTGGTTAAGCAAGGTGTCGTCGATATGGTCGGCAGTAAGCGAGCCGCAGGCGCTGTTCGGCAGATTAAAAATAAAATCACGCTGCGACTGGGTGCGGTAACTGACAAAGGCGCTGCCAGTTGTGGCTTTTGGCAGGACGGTAATGCCGTTCACGTCGACCCCATCTTTTTCCAGCCGGGCAATATTCATCTCCCCAAAGGCATCGCTGCCGACGCAGCTGAACAGCACCGAACCGAATCCTAATTTAGCCACCTGATCGGCAAAAATGGCTGGCGCACCGCTGGGATAAGGCCCCCAGAATTCGCCCGGCTGCGAAAAGCCCTGACTTTCTTTCTTGGCCAAAAACTCCACCAACAGCTCGCCGATGGTACATATCGTCACGTTCATCACCGCTCCTTCATTTTGCTTTTTGCAGCGCTGGGTTGAGCCACGTCAGGCACTCATTGTTGGTGTAGCTATTGCTCAGCCCCACAGCGAGAAAGCGGGAATGGTATTCCGCTGCCACAACCTGGGGCGTAATGAGGCCGCTTGCCTGCGCGAGCTGGCCAACGGCATAGTGTTTTTCGCCGTAAACGGGCCGGTTGGCGACGATGGCAATCAGGTGTTTGCTCTGCCCAACGGCCTCACCCAACAGACGTGCGCTTGGTGCATCTCTGACGCTCAGCGTGCCATCTTCTGCAATATGGTCGACGGCAATCAACGTGCGGCTCGGGCGGTAATGGCGAAGCGCATTTAATGCCACCTCACCCTCGACCCTGTTTCCATCTCCGCTCAATACGCCGCCAAGCAGGATCTTTTCACCGGGAAGAAACTCTTGCGCAAAACAGACGTGCGCCAGGTCATTCATCAACAGTCGCAGATCGTCATAGCCCGTAAGGAAAGGAATCACTTTACGTAAAATAGAGCCAGGGCCTAAAAATACGGTTTCATCCTCGCTGATTAAGGCCGCAGCCTGGCGCGCCATTTCGGCTTCCAGCTCTTTATGCACAACGGCGGCAGGTTCCCGGGGCTGAGCCACCGGTGCCCCCTGCTGGGCGGTATAAATTGCGCCACCAAACGAGCGCTTCAGGTAGCCTTGTTGCTCCAGATAATTGAGATCGTTTCGAATGGTGACGCCAGACACAGCAAGCATCTCCGCCAAATCATCTACTTTAATTTCGCCGTTTTTACGGACGATCTCTGCAATATCCAGGCGTCTTTTCAGCAGGCTGGTTGACGGTTTTGCCACAGTAGAGTGCCTTTTAAGTCATTCGAGTAATAACTTTCATTTTTAAATTTATCTTTTCTCTTGTCAAACTCCCGTCTATCACCCAACAAATAAAAACAAACAAATAGCATTTATTTCAATGCATTAACAGAAAACACCTCTCAACAATATGTTTAAAAATGAATATTATCAATACCGAATAACTTTCATTTAGTAAATAAAATCGCCGTTGTGTGGCTTCGATCACAGCGACACAGGCATAGGATCGCTAAATTACTTTCAAAACGTAAGTTATCACTCAAATAACGATTTCATTTTTAAACAAAAAGGAGCAAATATGTATATTATTTCCAGCAAAAACATGTTGTTAAAAGCTCAGCGTCTGGGGTACGCCGTACCGGCATTTAACATTCACAATCTGGAAACGATGCAGGTGGTGGTGGAAACGGCTGCTGA
The DNA here is from genome assembly GCF_050847315.1 of Enterobacter sp. TMH.L2. Lineage (NCBI taxonomy): Bacteria > Pseudomonadati > Pseudomonadota > Gammaproteobacteria > Enterobacterales > Enterobacteriaceae > Enterobacter > Enterobacter sp. TMH.L2. The sequence continues at coordinate 2,535,454 of NZ_CP193791.1, forward strand.
AATGCGTTCCCCGCTGATCCTTGCCGGGACGCCGGGCACTTATAGCTACGCCGGGACCGGCAACGTTGTCGCCATCGCCAGCGATCTGGCCAGACTTTGGGATCAGCCACTCGCGCTGCACCTTGATCACCACGAAGACCTCGTGGACATCACCCGTAAAGTGCAGGCCGGGATCCGCTCAGTAATGATTGACGGGTCGCATCATGCTTTTGAAGAGAATGTTGCGCTGGTGAAAAACGTTGTAGAGCTGAGTCACCGCTACGATGCCAGCGTAGAAGCGGAGCTTGGGCGGCTGGGCGGCGTAGAGGACGATCTGGTCGTTGACGCCAAAGATGCGCTGTATACCAACCCGGAGCAGGCTCGTGAGTTTGTCTCCCGTACCGGAATTGATTCCCTGGCAGTAGCTATCGGGACGGCTCACGGGCTTTATGCCGCCGAACCAAAGCTCGATTTCGATCGTCTGGCGGCGATCCGTGAATGCGTGGATGTTCCCCTGGTATTACACGGTGCTTCTGGTCTGCCAGAGGGCGATATTCGCCGGGCTATTTCGCTCGGTGTCTGTAAGGTCAACGTCGCTACCGAACTGAAAATCGCGTTTTCAGACGCGCTAAAGCAGTACTTCATCGAGCAGCCTGGGGCTAACGATCCCCGGCATTACATGCAGCCTGCCAAACAGGCGATGAAAGAAGTCGTCCGTAAAGTCATTCATGTCTGTGGTTGTGAAGGACAGCGCTAACCCACGGACGCAAGGAGCAATGTCGTGATCCATACCCTGACTTTAAACACCGCGATTGATATGAATATTTTTTGCGGCTCTCTGCAGCCTTCTAGCGTGAACCGCACCCAGCGCACGGAATATTGTCCTAACGGCAAAGGCGTTAACGTTTCTTTGGTCCTGAAGCACTTTCAGCAGCCGACCCACGTCATGGGCATATTCGGCGGATTTACCGGGCGCTATATTGTGGAGGAACTTAAAAAACAAAAAATTAACGTTACCCCATCCTGGGTGCAGGCCCCTACGCGAATTAATGTGTTTATAAATGACGGCAACAATGAATATAAGTTGGTCAATGCCGGGGCGCATATTGATGATGAATGTAAACAACAGATTATTCGGCATCTGGACTGCATCCGCCCGGGCGATTATTTAGTGATTAGCGGCAGTTTGCCGCCGGGTATTGAAAGCCAGTTTTATGTGGAGGTTATGTCACTCTGCAAACAGCGCGGGGGAAAAGTCATTCTGGACATCAGCCACCCTGCGCTGCGGCAGTTACTTGAGCTTAATCCCCTGCTGATCAAACCCAATGACGATGAATTAAAAGAAATATTCAATCTTCAGGTGGAAAGCATCCAACAGGTGCGCGAGGCGATGCAGACATTACATCAGTTGGGCGCACGTAATGTGTTATTAACCCTCGGCGCAAAAGGGCTCTATTTTTCCGACGGTTGTCAGCTGTGGTTCGCCTCCGCGCCCGAAATAGAGCTGGTCAGTTCAGCCTGTGCTGGGGACGCCGCGCTAGCGGCATTTCTCAGCCATTGGCTGAATGGTGAAGACATTCCCGAGGCACTAGCCCTCGCCAGCGCCACGGGTGCGGACGTCGCCGCGTCTGCCGGCCTCGGGAAACTCAATCGTCTGGAAGCATTATTACAACAGGTTCAAATCGTCCAATTATAAAGGTCTGATTATGAAAAAAATCATTGCCGTTACCGGCTGCCCTACGGGTATTGCCCACACGTTTATGGCTGAAGAAGCCTTGAAGACCGCAGCAAAAAAATTAAATGTCGAAATAAAAATAGAAACTAATGGCGCATCCGGCGTTGAAAATGAAATAACGCCGGAAGACTTAAAAAATATTTACGGCATCATCATTGCCGCAGATAAAGATGTCAACGCCGAACGCTTTAATGGCTTACCCGTGATTGAAGTGCCGGTTAAAGAAGCGATTCACCACCCGGCAGATCTTATTAATAAAGTCATCAGCGGGCAACTCTCCCGCCGCCAGGGAATATCTTCTGCTTCGGTAACAGCGGAAAAACATGAACAAGAATCGTTCGGCAGGCAGATTTATAAACACCTGATGAGCGGCGTCTCCAACATGCTGCCTTTCGTGGTGGCAGGCGGTATTCTGATTGCCATCTCCTTCCTGTGGGGCATTTACTCCGCCGATCCCAATTCACCTCAGTACAGCGCCATTGCCGCAACCTTAATGCAGGTCGGCCAGCAGGCATTTTCCATTATGGTGCCCGTTTTTACGGCCTATATTGCCTGGTCGATTTCCGGCCGCGCCGGGATGGTTGCCGGGTTCGTTGGCGGCCTGCTGGCTAACGCCACGGGGGCGGGCTTTCTCGGCGGGATCATTGCCGGGTTCGCCGCAGGTTACTTCATGCTGCTTGTCCGACGCCTGCTCGACGGGCTGCCGCGTCAGTATGAAGGCTTAAAATCGATCTTCATTATGCCGCTGATTGGCGTGCTGGTGATTGGCGTACTGATGGTGCTGCTCGGCAAGCCCGTCGCGGCCATCAACAACGGCATGATGGACTGGCTGAGTTCGCTGCAACAAGCCAACCCGATCTTGCTGGGTATTGTTGTCGGGGCGATGTGTTCCTTCGATTTTGGCGGCCCGGTCAACAAAGCAGCGTACGTCACGGGAACATTGCTGCTCGGCCAGGGGAACTTCTTCTTTATGGCCGGCGTGTCCGCCGCCTGTATTACGCCTCCGCTGGTCATCGCTCTGGCAACCACTTTCTTCCCCAAAGGTTTTAGCGAAGAGGAGCGCGCGGCCGGGATGGTGAACTATATTCTCGGCTGCACGCATATCACCGAAGGTGCTATCCCCTTTGCAGCGAAAGATCCGCTGCGCGTGATCCCGATGATGATGATCGCCTCTTCCATCTCGGCCGTACTCAGCTACAGCATGCATATAGAAGTCCCGGCACCGCACGGCGGGTTCCTGATCCTGCCGCTGGTCAGTAAACCGTTAATGTGGGTGCTCTGCATCCTGGCCGGCTCCGCCTGCGGTGCGGTGATGCTAGGTACGTGGCGACTCTGGAATAACCGCAAACAGACTACAGCCGGGCTGCAGACAGGAGGTCAGAATGCAACTTTGTGAACAGGATATTTTCATCAGCCATGAGCAGGTCGATAAAGTCACTGCGCTCGAGCAAGTCAGCGACAGGCTGGTATCAGCGGGCAATACCACGCCGGAATATCTGCAAGGCATGTTGGCCAGAGAAGCGCAGATTTCCACTTACCTGGGCCACGGCATTGCCATTCCCCACGGCACACCGGATACCCGTCATGCGGTGCTGAGCACTGGCGTAAAAGTGATTGTATTCCCGCAGGGCGTGGACTGGGGAGAAGATAATGTGGCGTATATGGTGGCCGGGATTGCTGCAAGGTCGAACGAACATCTCGATATTTTGCGTCAGCTCACCCGGGCGTTGAGCGATGAAGGCGTGCCGCACGCGCTGGCGAAGGCCACAACGCCGGCTGAGGTTTTAGCGATTCTGACAGGTAATAACGCCGAAAGTGAGCCACAAACATCCCACACGGAAGGAGAACAGGCCACGTTTGTGATCCGTAATCCTCACGGGCTACATGCCAGACCGAGCGCCGTGCTGGTGAAACTGATTAAGCAGTTTCAGAGCAGTGTCACCGTTGAGAATATGGACAGTCCGGCCGCGCCCGTCGATGGCAAGAACCTGATGAAGATGGTTTCGTTGGGGGTAAAAACGGGCCACCGTATACGGTTCACGGCGAATGGCACCGATGCCCGCACGGCGCTTGCAGCCATTGGGCAAAGTATTGATTAGGGGCTGGGAGAGATGCCTGTCGCCCCGCCAGAACAACCGAAGCGCGGCTGGTTATCCCGCTTGTTTGGTTAACTTCATTTGCCGGATGTCATTGTGGCATCCGGTATTTGTAACACCGATACGATCAATAATACTCCACCGTATTTTTAATGGTGTAACGGTCCACCTTTGGCGGCGTGACGGAATCATCCGTCATTTCCAGATCGCAGGACAGCGAGTTGAAATGGCGGTCATAGTCACAGCTTTGCTTTGCGACCCCGATGATTTTGCCGTTCAGGCTGGTTGTCGCGCTGTAATCCAGCTTTTTCTTTTTATCGACACCCGCTTTCGCCACGATGGCAAGCTCGCTGTCTTTCGATTTGGTGATTTTCCCCAGCGGATAGCCTTCGCTGTCGTACTTATAGGTCACCAGCACATCTTTGCCTTTGGCGGCGGTCACAAAGTCGTTGTCGTCGGTGTCGTAGCTGATGCCCGCGGCAGGCAGTTCAGCAAGCTGGCATTTCCCCTGCAGCCGAACGCGTTTTTCAAGGCTGACCGCATCAACATAGTAGTTTGCATCGAGCGTCAGCGATGCCCCGCTGTTGTTCTCCAGATCGTGAAATTCCAGCGTGTCGAAGCAGCCTTCTTCCGACAGCGTACCGCTGACCCTTTTCAAAACCTGACCTTTGTCGTTCATCAGCGTCTGGCTAAAATCCTTTACCGGGCCGCGCATCGGATCGAAATCAAATTCGTTAGAAAAACTGGCCATTTCCGGCGTGTACGCCTGCGGCGACGTCGAGTTATCGCAGCCTACAAGGCTCAAAACCAGCGCACCGAGGGTAATGATTTTCTTCACGTTTTGCCGCTCTCCTGTTTTTATGTCATAACATGATATAAGCAAATACAACACTTTACACTAAAAGCGCTATTCTTAACGTTCAACTCAACATAAGGAAGAGATGATGAAACGTACCGTTTGGTTAAGCACGATACTGCTGATCGCTGCCGCACCGGCGTTGGCCGCACAGGGCAGTTGCGAAAAAGTGAAAGCGGATATTCAGCAGAAAATTGTCAATAACGGCGTGCCTGAGTCAGGTTTCTCGCTCACTATCGTACCTAACGATCAGGCAGACAAAGCCGGCGGCCAGGTCGTCGGCCACTGTGCGAACGACACGCAAAAAATCGTTTATACCCGTATCGCGGGCGGTGCTGCGCCGGAAAATGAACCGCAATAATCCCCTGCAGGGTGCCGGGCACCCTGCTTTCCTTCATCTATTTCCCCTCATCCACCTCAACTTTGACTGGCGTTAATAACGTCTACTCCTAATTAAGTAACACTCTTCCCCCGAGCGCCCCCTGACGGGCAGCCTCAGCAATCACCGAACCACAAAAAATACAAATAATAACGTCTTCCACACGACAAAAAGTCATGGAGAGAGCGATGTCGAACCTCAATCATCCAGGCGGGATTAGCCGCCGCAGCCTGGTAAAATCATCAGCCATTGGCGGCCTGGCCCTCGCCGCAGGCGGCATTTCGCTGCCTTTTGGTATGCGCAGCGCCGCGGCCGCGGTTGCCGACGCCCTGTCGCCGGAAAATAAAGACAAAGTTGTCTGGGGAGCCTGCTCGGTTAACTGCGGCAGCCGCTGCGCCCTGCGGCTGCACGTTCGCGACGAAGAGGTTTACTGGGTTGAAACTGACAATACCGGGCTGGACACCTATGGCGACCACCAGGTTCGCGCCTGCCTGCGCGGGCGCTCCATCCGCCGCAGGATCAACCACCCGGAACGCCTGAATTATCCGATGAAGCGCGTGGGCAAACGGGGCGAAGGTAAATTTGAACGCATCAGCTGGGACGAAGCGCTGGAGATTGTCAGCCACAGCCTGAAGCAGACCGTTGAAAAATATGGCAACGAAGCGGTCTACATTAATTACTCATCCGGCGTGGTTGGCGGGAATATCACCCGCTCTTCCCCTTACGCCTCGCTGGTCGCCAGGCTGATGAACTGCTACGGCGGTTTTCTGAGCCACTACGGTACCTACAGCACCGCCCAAATTGCCTGCGCCATGCCGTACACCTACGGCAGCAATGACGGCAACAGCACTTCGGATATCGAAAACAGTAAACTGGTCGTCCTGTTCGGCAATAATCCAGCAGAAACGAGGATGAGCGGCGGCGGTATCACTTATTACCTTGAACAGGCTCGCGAACGTTCCAACGCCCGCATGATCGTTATCGACCCGCGTTACACCGATACTGCGGCAGGCCGGGAAGATGAATGGATCCCTATTCGCCCCGGAACGGATGCCGCGCTCGTGGCCGGGCTTGCCCACGTCATGATTAGCGAAAATCTGGTCGACCAGACCTTCCTGGATAAATACTGCGTCGGCTATGACGAGACAACCCTGCCCGCCGATGCCCCACGCAACGGTCACTACAAAGCCTATATTTTAGGTGAAGGCGATGACGGGACAGAGAAAACGCCGCACTGGGCCTCCCGGATAACCGGTATTCCGGTGGACAGAATCATCAAGCTGGCGCGAGAGATTGCGGGTGCAAAACCCGCTTATATTGCCCAAGGCTGGGGGCCGCAGCGCCAGGCCAACGGCGAGTTGACCTCACGGGCCATCGCCATGCTGCCGATCCTCACCGGCAACGTGGGGATTAACGGTGGCAACAGCGGCGCGCGTGAATCCACCTATACCATCACCATTGAACGTATGCCGGTGCTGGAAAACCCGGTCAAAACGCAGATTTCCTGCTTCAGCTGGACGGACGCCATCACTCGCGGCCCCGAAATGACGGCCAAACGAGACGGCGTGCGCGGGAAAGAGAAGTTGGACGTGCCGATCAAGTTCATCTGGAACTATGCCGGCAACACGATTATTAACCAGCATTCCGACATCAATAAAACCCACGCCATTTTGCAGGATGATAAGCAGTGCGAAATGATTGTGGTGATCGAGAACTTTATGACTTCGTCGGCGAAATACGCCGATATCCTGCTGCCGGACCTGATGACCGTCGAGCAGGAGGACATTATTCCTAACGATTACGCCGGTAATATGGGCTACCTGATTTTCATCCAGCCCGCCACCGCGCCTAAGTTTGAGCGCAAGTCTATCTACTGGATGATGAGCGAAGTGGCTAAACGCTTGGGCGACGAGGTGCATCAGGCCTTCACGGAAGGACGAACCCAGCGCGAGTGGCTGCAATATCTGTACGCGAAAATGCTGGAGAAAGACCCGGCGCTGCCTGCTTATGAAGATCTGCGGGCGATGGGTATTTACAAGCGTAAAGATCCGGCTGGCCATTTTGTGGCTTACAAAAAATTCCGCGAAGATCCTCAGGCCAACCCACTCAAAACGCCGTCCGGGAAAATTGAAATCTACTCCAGCAAGCTTGCCGGAATTGCCGCCAGCTGGGAGCTGGAAAAAGATGAAACCATCAGTCCACTGCCGGTGTATGCCTCGACGTTTGAAGGCTGGGACTCTCCGCAGCGCAGCGAGTTTCCCCTCCAGCTGTTTGGTTTCCACTACAAATCCAGGACCCACTCAACCTACGGCAACATTGACGTCCTGCAGGCCGCCGCGCGTCAGGAAGTCTGGATTAATCCACTCGACGCAAAACGTCGCGGCATTGCCAACGGCGACAAAGTCAGCGTGTTTAACGGGCGCGGTGAAGTGCATATTGAGGCGAAGGTCACCCCGCGCATCATGCCTGGCGTTGCCGCTATGGGCCAGGGCGCCTGGCATGACGCCAACATGAACGGCGACCGCATTGACCACGGCGCCTGCATTAATACGCTAACCACGCACCGCCCTTCACCGCTGGCAAAAGGCAACCCCCAGCATACCAATCTGGTTGAAATTAAGAAGATTTAAGCGTGATGGCAAAGGCTTATCGCTTTGCCTGTATTCACCCGGCTCCAGCGACGTGTAGCGGAGCCGGGTGCCCGACGAAAAGGAATGAAAATGCTCTCTGAACAACAACGCCTGTCGGCGATAGCCCTTAGCGGCCGGGTGCTCGGAGCCCTGTTTTATCATGCCCCCAACCACCCGGACAGCGCCGCGCTGATGGCGATGCTTGCCGCACCGGACTGGGTGAGCGAATGGCCGTTCCAGACCCCAACGCTGGCGGCAGTTGCGCCTCTCATGACTGCAGGCCTGGCGGATCAGGCCACGCCGATAAACGAAGAGTTCCAGCGCCTGTTCATCGGCCCTTATGCGCTGCCGGCCCCGCCGTGGGGCTCGGTCTATCTCGACAAAGAAAATGTGCTGTTTGGCGACTCGCTGCTTGAGCTTCGCCAGTGGATGCGGACCCAAGGCTTTGCCCCACAGACGGAACAAAACGAGCCTGAAGATCATTTTGGCTTAATGCTGATGCTGGCGGCCTGGCTGGCCGACCAGGGGCAGCGGCAGCCGTTGGATGAGCTGCTGGCCTGGCATCTGCTGCCCTGGGCCGAACGTTATCTGAGCCTGTTTACCGAAAACACAGCGAATGATTTCTATCGTGGCCTGGGCGAGCTGGCAAAACTGACCCTCTCAGGCTGGCAAAACGGCATGTTGATGCCCGTCGCCAGCAAAGAACTGCATTTCTAAGAATCCTGGGCTTTCAGGAAGCCGGACGCATCCGGTTTCCTGAAAAAACGAGGATTTCTGCACTCCGTGAATGTGACAACGTCACCTTGCGTTAACATTTTTAAGACAAATCTTTACTTTTCATCCACAGGCCAGATGCCATAAGGCCTGAGCATCAGTTTATCGACTGAATCATTAGCCTCTTAATTGTCCCTTAAACTGGAATCCTTCCCGCTGCGTTGCTATAGCTCCAGACACCCTGCCGACACATGGCATAACAACAGGCCGCCTCCCCGGCGGCGATAACGCGTGCACACAGGGAGACACACTGCAATGCAAAACGCATCCTTCGCAACACGGTTCTTACTTGGGCTAGTGGCGCTGATTTTAGTGCTTGCTCTGGTGGTTTGGGGCATCGGCCTCGACACACTGAAAGCCCGGCAGGTCGATTTACTCTATCTCGGGCAGCAGCACCTGATTCTGGTGTTCAGCTCAATGGCGCTCGCCCTGCTGGTCGGTATCCCCAGCGGAATATTGCTCAGCCGCCCTGCGGCTCGCCGCTGGGCCGAGTACGTCATGCAGATTTTTAATATCGGCAACACGCTGCCGCCGCTGGCGGTGTTAGCTCTGGCGATGGTGATTATCGGCATTGGCGACAAACCGGCGATCGTCGCCCTGTTTCTTGCCTCACTGCTTCCGATTGTCCGTAATACCTATGCCGGGCTTTGCAGCGTTCCTCCGTCACTGATAGAAGCCGCCAATGGGATTGGCATGACCAAATTCCAGCGGCTGCGTCAGGTGGAGATCCCCAACGCCTGGCCGGTGATCCTGTCCGGCGTGCGGATTGCCACCGCCATCAACGTCGGCACCGCCCCGCTGGCCTTTCTTATCGGCGCGAGCAGCTACGGAGAGCTTATTTTCCCGGGGATTTACCTGAACGATTTCCCAACGCTGATACTCGGCGCCGTGGCGACGGCACTGTTTGCGCTCATCCTCGACTTAGCGCTTGCCAGCCTCGGGCGAGTGCTCAGCCCCCACACCGCCCAATAACAACAATAAGGAGCGTGTATGAAACTGCTTTCACGGATGCTAACTACGGCGTTTGCCGCAGCCTCCCTTATCGCCACCCAGGCTCAGGCCGCACCGCTGATTCTGGCGACCAAAAGCTTTACCGAGCAGCATATTCTGTCGGCCATGACCACGCAGTATCTGGCTAAAAAGGGCTTTCAGGTGACGCCGCAGACCAACATTGCCACCGTAATTTCCCGCAATGCGATGATCAACAAGCAGATTGATATGACCTGGGAGTACACCGGCACCTCGCTGATTATCTTTAACCACATTAATCAGCGAATGACGCCGGAAGAGTCGTACAACACGGTCAAAAAACTGGACGCAAAGCTGGGCCTCGTCTGGCTTAAACCCGCGGAGATGAACAACACTTACGCCTTTGCCATGAAGCGCGAACGGGCAGAAAAAGAAGGCATTACCACGATGTCGCAGCTGGTGGAGCGCATCGAACATGTGCGCCAGACCGACCCAAAACATAACTGGATGCTGGGCCTGGATCTGGAGTTTGCCGGGCGCAGCGACGGCCTGAAACCGCTGCAGCAGGTGTACAACATGCCGCTGGACCGCCCGCAAATTCGCCAGATGGACCCCGGCCTTGTCTATAACGCCATCCGCGACGGGTTTGTTGATGCCGGTCTGATCTACACCACCGACGGGCGTATGAAGGGCTTTGACCTGAAAGCGCTGGTGGACGATAAGGGCTTCTTCCCAAGTTACGCTGTCACGCCCGTGGTGCGTAAAGACGTGCTGGACTCGCACCCGGGCCTTGAGGCGGCGCTGAACACCCTATCGTCCGAGCTGAACAATGAGGTGATAACAACCCTGAACGCTAAAGTTGATATCGACCATGAAACCCCGCAGCAGGTGGCCCGTGAATTCCTGCAGCAGAAAGGCTTGCTCTGAGGAGGTATCGTGGAAACGTTACATTATATGATTGATAACGCAGGGTATATTGGCTCTCTCACCCTGCATCACCTGTGGCTGGTGCTGATCGCCGTCGGCCTGGCAATCCTGATTGGCGTGCCGCTGGGCATTCTTATCGTGCGCCATAAATGGCTTGCCACGCCAATACTCGGTTTTGCCACTATTTTGCTCACCATTCCGTCCGTGGCGCTGTTTGGCCTGATGATTCCCCTGTTTTCGCTGATCGGTCAGGGTATTGGCGTAGTCCCTGCGGTGACGGCGGTGTTCCTGTATTCGCTGCTGCCGATTGTCCGCAATACCCACACCGCGCTGGACAGCCTGCCGCCGGGGTTACGTGAGGCCGGGCGAGGCATCGGGATGACGTTTTGGCAGCGCCTGCGCTGGGTGGAAATTCCTATGGCGCTGCCGGTGATTTTTGGCGGAATTCGAACCGCGGTGGTGATGAACATTGGCGTCATGGCCATTGCCGCCGTCATTGGCGCGGGCGGTCTGGGCTTGCTGCTGCTTAATGGCATCGGCGGGAGTGATATCCGCATGCTGATTGCCGGGGCGGTGATGATCTGCCTGTTAGCCATCGTGCTCGACTGGCTGCTGCATCGTCTGCAGCTGCATTTCACTAAATGGTAAAAGAGGCCGCTATGCGTTTTATCCCACTCTGCATACTTTCAACGCTGGCGCTGCTGACAGCCTGCTCTTCCCGTCCAGCGCCGGAACCGCCTCAGGACACCCCAGAGTGCATGAACTATCGCCATATGATGACCGCACCTATGCTGCCGGACGCGGTACAGCGTCTGAAACAAAAGTGTGAAGACTCCCGCCGCAAGCTCATGAATTAAGGCGCTGAGACCAGCGCCAAAGAGGACCCGATAATGATAAAACTTGAAAACCTCACGCGACAATTTGTACAGAAAAACGGGCAGACTTTTAACGCTGTCGACAACGTCAGCCTGAACGTGCCAGAAGGTGAAATGTGCGTGCTGCTCGGCCCTTCCGGCTGCGGTAAAACCACCACCCTGAAAATGATCAACCGCCTGATAAAACCCACCGGCGGCAAGATTTTAATCAACGGCCAGGACACCAACGATCTGGATTCCGTCACACTGCGCCGCAATATCGGCTACGTTATCCAGCAAATCGGCCTGTTCCCGAACATGACGATTGAAGAGAATATCACTGTTGTGCCACGTATGCTGGGCTGGGATAAATCCCGCTGTAAAGCACGCGCCCAGGAGTTGATGAGCATGGTCGCCCTCGACCCTAACCGCTTCCTCAACCGCTATCCGCGCGAAATGTCCGGCGGCCAGCAACAGCGTATCGGAGTGATCCGAGCCCTGGCGGCGGATCCTCCGGTGCTGCTGATGGATGAACCTTTTGGCGCTGTTGACCCGATTAACCGCGAAACCATTCAGAACGAGTTTCTGGAGATGCAGCGCCAGTTGAAGAAAACGGTAATGCTGGTCAGCCACGATATCGACGAGGCGCTGAAGCTTGGCGACCGGATTGCCGTCTTCCGCCAGGGTAAAATTGTGCAGTGCGCCAGCCCTGACGAGCTGCTGGCGAAACCGGCCAATGACTTCGTCGGCTCGTTTGTTGGCCAGGACCGCACGCTGAAGCGCCTCCTGTTGGTGCAGGCCGGAGACGTAACCGACCAGCAGCCGACCATTACGGCTCGTGAATCCACGCCGCTGGCGGAAGCTTTCGCCACCATGGATGACAACGACATGCGTTCCATCACCGTCGTTGACGCCGGAGGTAAACCGCTGGGCTTCGTTAAGCGGCGTGAAGCGCGAGGCGCGACGGGCACTTGCACCGACCTCCTTCACCCGTTCCGCGTCACCGGCCGCGCGGAGGAAAACTTGCGCATCGTGCTTTCTAAGCTCTATGAGCACAACATGGTCTGGATGCCGATAACCGATGAAGATGGCCGCTACAGTGGCGAAATTTCGCAGGATTATATTGCCGATTATCTCAGCTCGGGCCGCACCCGTCGGGCGCTGAATATCCAACAAAGTTAATCAATCCTATGCGCTGCTTTGTGGCGGCGCATTTTCCTTTGAGCTTAGCGACGTTCTCCCCCACAATAGCGCCATTCTTTCGCCATCTTATGCGCTATGCACCGAATACAAGCCTTGCCTGACATCAGAGTGATGCTTCGCCGACTGGTGATTGCGGTCTTCATTGGCCTGGCTTCCGCTCTGGTGGTCTGGCTATTTCGGCAGGCCATGTACCTGCTTGAAAACGTCTTCCTCGGCGATCACGGCGGCAGCCTGGTTGCAGCCGCTGCGGCACTCGAACCCTGGCGACGCGTCCTGACGCCTGCCGCAGGTGGCCTGCTGGCCGGGCTTTTGCTGTGGAGCTGGCAACGAGCCACTCGCCAGCGCCCTTCTGCCCCCACCGACTATATGGAAGCCATCGAAACCGGCGATGGTCGTCTGGACGTGCCGTCCAGCCTGGTGAAGTCCGCCGCTTCGCTGATAGTCGTCGCCAGCGGGAGCGCAATAGGACGCGAAGGGGCGATGATTCTGCTGGCAACGGTTTTTGCTTCGCTGTTTGCCCAGCGCTTTACCCCGGACAAAGAGTGGAAGCTGTGGGTCGCCTGCGGCGCGGCTGCGGGGATGGCGAGCGCCTATCATGCACCGCTGGCGGGCAGCCTGTTTATTGCGGAAATTCTGTTTGGCTCACTGATGCTTGCCTCGCTGGGGCCGGTGGTGATTGCCGCCGTCAGCGCCCTGTTGATGACGCATTTGCTGAACGGCGGGCAGGCTCCGCTGTATATCGTCACGCTTCTTGATCCCCCTCAGCCTTCGCATTATGGGCTAATGGCGCTGCTCGGCTTAACCGCGGGCGTGCTCGGGCCGCTAATTCTCTGGCTGCTGGCGCGAAGCAGCGCGCTGTTTCGTTCACTTAAGCTGTCGCCGCCGCTGCAGCTGGCGCTCGGCGGGCTGATTGTCGGCCTGCTTTCGCTGGTCACCCCGACGGCATGGGGCAACGGCTACAGCGTGGTGCAGTCGTTTCTTTCCAGCCCGCCTGCGCTGCTGTTTGTCGGTGGCGTGCTGCTGTGCAAACTGCTGGCGGTGATGGCAAGTAGCGGCTCCGGCGCACCGGGCGGCGTATTTACGCCCACGCTGTTTATGGGGGCGGCACTGGGCATGCTGTTTGGCCAGGTTTGTGGCCTGTGGGGCGGCGGTGAACCGCTGATGATCCTGCTGGGGCTGACGGGAATGGCGTCTTTGCTGGCGGCCACGACGCACGCGCCGATCATGGCGACGCTGATGATTTGTGAAATGACCGGGGAGTTTACGCTGCTCCCCGGTCTGCTGCTGACCTGCGTGATAGCCTCAACGCTTTCGCGCTGGCTACGCCCGCAGTCGGTCTACCGTCAGAGCGCTACGCAGCCGGGTTAGGTCGATATAGGCTCCCAGCTCACGCTGTTCGGCCCGGGGCAGGTACGGCAGTTCACCGACCAGCGGCCCCGGCAGTTTTTTGCTCAACACCTCGATAATTTCCGCGTAGTGCGCAAGGCCTGGGTTGATACGGTTCGCGACCCAACCAATAAACGGCAGCCCGTCGTTGGCAATCGCCTGCGCCGTCAGCAGCGCATGGTTGATGCACCCTTCCTGAATCCCCACCACCAGCAGCACCGGCAGCTGCTCTTGTACCACCCAGTCCGACAGCGGGCGAAGATCGTTCATCAGGCTGCGCCAGCCGCCCGTGCCTTCGACGACGACGTGATCCATTTGGTCGGCCAGCCTTTGCAGGCCGCTCGACAGCAGCGAGTAGTTAATCGGCCCGTGATGGCTGATGCTGCTCTCTTCCTCGCTGAGCGCGATAGGATTGATCGCTTCATAGGGCAGTTTGATCGTGGAGACGCTTTGCAGTACCAGCGCATCTTTATTGCGCAGCCCGTCTGGCGTCTCTTTACTGCCCTTCGCGACCGGCTTGTAGCCAACGACGCTTTTCCCGCTGGCCGACAACGCCTGCAGTAAGGCTCGTGACACCACCGTCTTCCCGACGGCAGTATCCGTACCTGTTATAAAGAAACGCTTAAGCATGGCTGTCTCCCGAGGTAATGCTAGCCAGATAATTAAAGAGAAAAACTAACGCGGGAAAGTCTAAAAGAATGGCGCTGTAGCCAGATTGAGATAGCGCAATTTTTGGTGAATCAGGGCCGAAGATTAGCCCTGCAGCAGACGAATTAATAAAGAGCCGTTATACATTGCATCTTTTACCAGCGCCGCGCCGGCCATGGTGCCTCGGTTATCAAACTGCGTCCCTTCGACCACCGTATGACTGCTATAGGCGGGTAATGCCTGCTGGCGAATACAGTCCGTAATCGCGGGGTGAAGGATGGCGGCGGCGCGGTTAAGCGGTGAACCGATAAGAATTTTTTGCGGATTAAACAGGTTAACCATGATGGCCAGAATACGCCCCACGTTTTGCCCGACGCCGATAATAATATCTTTTGCCAGCAGATCTCCGCTTAACGCGGCGTCGCACAGGGATTCCACGCTCAGCGGCTGGCCGTGTAACATTGAGCCCATTGACTGGCTCATACGCTGCTGCGCCAGCTCCAGCACGCTTTCGACGCTGGCAATGGTTTCAAGGCAGCCGTGGTTGCCGCAGTAGCAGCGTTTTCCGTAAGGATCGACCTGCGTGTGGCCAATTTCCACCAGGCTGCTGCTGCCCGCGTGAAGCAAACGCCCATCGGTGATAACGCCTGCGCCAACGTTGTGATCAATCACCACCTGAATCACATCTCTTGCGCCCTGAGAAGCACCAAACAGCCCTTCTGCCATGGTCCAGGCGCTGATATCGTGCTGGATAAAGACCGGGACGCCGGTGTGATTGCCCAGCGCCTCGCCCAGCGGCATATCGCAGACATCGTAGAACGGCATGCGATGAATAACACCATGAACGGTATCAATGATGCCCGGTAGCGTAATGGCGATGGCGGTCAGGCGTTCAAGCTTTTGCTGATGGCGAATAAAGAACTGATCGACCTGAAAGATGATGCGTTCCAGTAAAGGCTGCGGATCGTCCGTCGGCAAGTCTACCGTGTCTTCCACCACCAGTTTGCTGCTAAGGTCGCGCAGTCCCAGTGAAATTTCACCGCGGCTCAGGCGAATTGAGAGGTAATGCCAGGCTTCTGTTTCAAGCATTAAGCCCACCGCGGGGCGACCACGGCTGCCGGGGTCCTGAATCTCCGTTTCCTGTACCAGATGCGCCTCAAGCATTTCCCGCACAATCTTAGTGATACTGGCCGGAGCCAGCTGCGCCAGGCGGGAAAGATCGATTCGCGACACCGGACCGTGGGTATCAATCAAACGATAAACAACGCCGGCATTGGTTTGTTTAATCTGATCGATATGGCCCGGTTGACTATCAGCAACCACGTGGTACTCCCTTTATTTTCGCGCTTCGAAATAAACTTTTAGGCTATGGTGAAACACTTCAAGTGGGGTCGTCAAATATTTACGTAGGGTTGTGATTTACCGCACATATTCCCGCCATATTTGGCCTATTTTAACGCCCACGAGGCCTCGGTCAGCAGCGCCGAGATTCGCTTCGCTGCTTCCGATAATTCCCGATGCTTTGGCCAGACGAGCCACAGCTCAGACTGTGCCTCTGGCTCGTCAATGGGAAGCCAAACCACATCACTCAGGCGAATGCGCTGGAACGAAGCTGGCAGAATGGAAACCCCCAGCCCGGTAGACACCAACCCAATGATCGTCATCGCCTCGCCAACTTCCTGGGTGATGTACGGCACGATGTTATAGCGGCGGAGCAGCCCAATAATGTCGTCGTAAAGCCCGGTGCCTACGTGCGGGTCAAAGAAAACAAACGGCTCCTGAGCAAGCTGTGTCAGCGATATCGAACGGCTGCCTGCCAGCGGATGATCGCGATGCACCATCGCCAGCAGCGGTTCACGCAGGATGAGCGTCCAGTTCAGGGTATCCGGCAGACGCGTATTGCGCATCAATCCCAGCTCAAGCTCGCCCTCATTCAGGGGAGCAATTTGTTCCCGGGTGTTCACTTCCCGCATCTGAAGATGCACGTCAGGATAGCGCTTGCGAAAGCGAGACAGGCTGTCAGAAACGGCCTTAATAAACGGTGCTGATGAGGTAAAGCCAATGCGCAGCTCGCCGGTTTCGCCCTGATGCAGCCGGGCAGCACGCGCGGCTGCGGCATCCACCTGGCCGAGAATTTGCCTGGCATCAGAGAGAAACTGCTGGCCGGCTGCGGTGAGGTTAACGCTGCGGTTGGTGCGCGCCAGCAGGCGAGCGCCGACTTGCTCTTCAAGGATCTGAATTTGCTGGCTAAGAGGCGGCTGGGAGATCCGCAGCCGTGCCGCCGCCCGGCCAAAATGCAGCTCTTCGGCAACGGCGATGAAATAGCGCAGGTGGCGCAGCTCTATATTCATATGTTTAAAGTATCATTTGAGATTATTAATATATTAGACATAACATTTACACTTTTCTACTCTGTAAAGAATAAGTTAACACCTGCGTAAGGATCTCCCTTGAGTCGTACAACTACCGTCAGCACAGCCCCGACAGAGGATGTTGACGAAAGCCGGTCTGCCCCTTCTGTCAGCTATATCAAACGCGGTACCCCTCAGTTTATGCGCGTCACGCTGGCGCTGTTTTCCGCCGGGCTGGCTACCTTTGCCCTGCTCTATTGCGTCCAGCCTATTTTACCGGTGCTCTCTCATGAATTTGGCGTCAGCCCGGCAAGCAGCAGTATTTCACTATCGGTTTCTACCGCCATGCTGGCTATCGGGCTGCTGTTTACCGGCCCGCTGTCGGACGCCATTGGCCGTAAACAGGTCATGGTTACGGCTCTGCTGCTGGCTTCCTGCTGTACTTTGTTGTCAACGCTGATGACCAGCTGGCACGGCATTTTGATCATGCGCGCGCTCATCGGCCTTTCCCTTAGCGGCGTTGCTGCCGTGGGCATGACCTACCTCAGCGAGGAGATGCACCCGAGCGTGGTGGCGTTTTCGATGGGCCTGTACATCAGCGGGAACTCAATCGGCGGAATGAGCGGCCGCCTGATCACCGGGGTACTCACCGACTTCTTTACCTGGCGCGTGGCCGTCGCGGCTATCGGCTGTTTTGCCCTTGCCTCAGCGCTGATGTTCTGGAAGATTCTGCCGCAGTCGCAGCATTTTCGCGCCTCCAGCCTTCGCCCTAAAACGCTGTTTATTAACTTCCGCCTGCACTGGCGGGACCAGGGGTTACCGCTGCTGTTTGCGGAAGGCTTCCTGCTGATGGGGGCGTTTGTCACCCTCTTTAACTACATTGGCTACCGCATGATGGAAGCCCCGTGGTTTCTGAGCCAGGCGGTGGTGGGCCTGCTGTCCGTCGCCTATCTGACCGGGACATGGAGCTCACCTAAAGCAGGCGCCATGACCGCGAAATATGGCCGCGGCCCCGTGCTGATTGGCTTCACGGCCATTATGTTCCTTGGTTTGACGCTGACCGTTTTCTCCTCGCTTATCGTTATTTTTGCCGGGATGCTGCTGTTCTCCGCCGGTTTCTTTGCCGCCCATTCGGTTGCCAGCAGCTGGATTGGGCCACGCGCACGTCGGGCCAAAGGCCAGGCTTCGTCGCTGTATTTGTTCAGCTATTACCTGGGCTCCAGCCTGGCGGGTACCCTTGGCGGCGTGTTCTGGCACCAGTTTGGCTGGAACGGCGTGGCGGCGTTTATCGGCTCGCTGCTGCTGGTCGCCCTGCTGGTTGCCACCCGTTTGCACCATAAGGCGCACTAACCTGCTGCCGCTCTCGTGTTCAGGCAAGCTTAATGCTATTTTCTTTGGCGTTAACAACCTGTTCACGAGGCCATATGGAAAAGCAAAACTATAATCACCTGACCCGTACCTTCCAGCGTCTGTCCCGGTTTGATCATCTGTCAGCCATTGCCGGCTGGGACATGTCCACCATGATGCCCGCTAACGGTAGCCAGGCGCGCGGCGAGGCTCTCGCTGAACTCAGCGTGCTTAAGCACCAGATCCTGACCGACAAGAAAATTGCCACCCTGCTCCAGGCCGCAGCTCAGGAAGATCTGAACGATGTGGAGCGTGCCAACCTGCGTGAAATGACTCGCCACTACCAGGAAGCGGTGCTGCTCCCGGATGCGTTAGTAGAAGAGAAATCACTGGTAGGTACGCGCTGCGAGCACGGCTGGCGTACCCAGCGCCCGGCGAACGACTGGCAGGGTTTTTCCGCGAACCTGAAGGAAGTCGTTCGCGTCAGCCGCGAAGAGGCACGTCTGCGCGCAGAGGCAAAAGGTATTTCCCGCTATGATGCGCTGCTGGACATCTATGAACCCGGCATGACCAGCGCCAAGCTCGACGTATTGTTTGGCGATCTGCGCGGCTGGCTGCCGGATCTGCTCCAGAAGGTGGTTGATAAGCAATCCAAAGAAAAAATGCTGACACCACAGGGCCCTTTCGCCACCGAAACCCAGCGTCAGCTCGGGCTGGATACCATGGCGCTGCTCGGCTTTGACTTTAACGGCGGCCGCCTTGACGTCAGCGCGCATCCCTTCTGCGGCGGCGTGCCTGAAGATGTGCGAATCACGACTCGCTATAACGAAGAAGAGATGTTCAGCTCGCTGTTTGGCGTGATTCATGAAACCGGCCACGCCCGCTATGAGCAAAACCTGCCCCGGGAATGGCTCGGCCAGCCCGTTGCGCTGGCGCGTTCTACCGCCATTCATGAATCCCAAAGCCTGTTCTTTGAAATGCAGCTTGGGCGCAGCGCGCCGTTTCTGAAACTGCTGTTACCCAAAGTGATTGAGCATTTTGGTCCGCAGCCTGCGTTCGAGCTGAACAATTTTATCAACGTCAACCAGCAGGTTGAACGCGGCTATATTCGCGTCGATGCCGATGAAGTGAGCTACCCGGCGCACGTCGTGCTGCGGTATGAAATTGAACGGGCGCTGATCGACGGTGATATCGAGGTGGATGACATTCCGGCGCTGTGGAATGAGAAGATGCAGTCCTGGCTGGGCCTGTCCACCGAAGGCAATTACCGCCACGGTTGCATGCAGGATATTCACTGGACTGACGGCGCTTTCGGCTACTTCCCGTCCTACACTCTGGGCGCGATGTACGCGGCGCAACTCTTTAGCGCGGCATCACGCGCGCTGCCGGACCTGGAGCAGGCGATCGCCAGCGGGAATTTCACCCCCTTATTTGACTGGTTGAAGCAAAATATCTGGCAGCACGGCAGCCGTTTCACCACCTCACAGCTGATAACCAACGCCACCGGAGAAGATCTTAACCCGTTGTATTTCCGCAAACATTTAGAATCACGTTACCTGTAATCCCCTCACGCCGGGTCGTCTGTACCCGGCGTTGTACATTACGTTACATGCCGATACCAATCACTCACTGAACACTTTGATTCCCCAGCCTATAGTTCATTTCAACGGCCCCGCAGTGGGGTTGACACACAAACAAATTCGAGGATGTCGAAATGAAAAAAGTATTAGCTCTGGTTGTTGCCGCTGCTATGGGTCTGTCTTCTGCCGCTTTCGCTGCTGACACCACCGCTACCGCTCCAGCTGCTGCTCCAGCAACCACCGCTGCTGCTCCTGCTGCTAAAGCGCCAGCTGCAAAAGTAACGCATCACAAGAAACACAAAAAAGCTGCCGCTCAGAAAGCTCAGGCTGCTAAAAAGAAACACAAAAAAGCCGCTAAACCAGCCACCGAGCAGAAAGCTCAGGCTGCTAAAAAGCACCACAAAAAAGCAACCAAACCAGCTGCTCAGAAAGCCCAGGCTGCTAAAAAACACCACAAAAAAGCAGTAAAACCAGCTGCACAGAAAGCTCAGGCTGCTAAAAAACACGTGAAAAAACATCACAAAGCCGCTGCTAAACCAGCTGCACAGCCAGCAGCATAAGTTAAACGGGGCGACCCGTTAGCTTGAAGCGTTTACATAAACACCCGGCTTGCCGGGTGTTTTATTAGGAATAAGGCACAGCCTTTAGCACGTACTTATTTCTGGAGTGCGGATAATGTTGCGACGCTACAGTTTCGAGTTAATCCTCGCCCTGCTGATCATCTGCGGTATTATTACGCTGAGCTTCTGGCTCTGATAGCGTAGTCTGCTGTTTTCACTCCCACTTTCGGTCCGTTCCGACTATAGTTACTGCATCTATAAAAACCATAATTATTAGCCCCTTCAGAGAGAGCTATGCGCAAAAGTGTTGTGTTGTTTTTAGGAGCATTGATCCTTTTACCTCAACTCGTTCACGCGGACGAAGACGACAGCCCGGCGAACGTTAAAACACTGTTCTTCGGCAAAGATGACCGTATTCGCGTGACCAACCCTGAGGACGCCCCCTGGGATGCCATTGGCCAGTTGGAAACCGCCAGCGGCAACTTATGTACCGCCACCCTGATTTCACCGCATCTGGCCTTAACTGCCGGGCACTGCCTGCTGCAGCCGCCGCGTGGTAAGGCAGACAAAGCCATCGCCCTGCGCTTTATTTCCCACAAAGGGCAATGGCGCTATGAGATCCATGATATCGAAGGCCGCGTGGACAAGTCCCTCGGTCGCCGCCTTAAGCCGGACGGTGACGGGTGGCTGGTTCCGTCTAACGCAGCGCCTTACGATTTTGGCCTGATTATTATCCGTAATCCGCCTTCGGGTATCACGCCACTGCCGCTGTTTACCGGCGACAAAGACGCGCTAACCGAAGCATTAAAGGCGCAGGATCGTAAAGTGACGCAGTCCGGCTATCCGCTGGATCATCTCGACGACCTGTATACCCACAGCAACTGTCTGGTGACGGGCTGGGCGCAAGCGTCCGTGCTGTCGCACCAGTGTGATACGCTCCCCGGCGATAGCGGTTCACCGCTGTTGCTGAAAACCGATCAGGGCTGGCAGCTGATTGCGGTGCAAAGTTCTGCCCCGGCAGCCAAAGACAGATACAGAGCTGACAACCGCGCCATCTCAGTCACCGGCTTCCGCGACAGACTGGAAGCGCTGGCACAATAAGCGCTCAACCCGATACCGTCGGGCACCGTAGCAATAACGGTTGCCCGGCAGCTAAACATTTTTTGACATCATCTTGCGGTGCGTATGTATTGACATAATGATGCCAAACCCGGCCATTAGCACGATCAGCGCCGAGCCTCCGTAGCTTATTAACGGCAGCGGAACACCTACTACCGGCAAGATTCCGCTCACCATACCGATGTTCACAAACACATAAACGAACAAAATCAGTATCAGGCTGCCGACAACCATGCGGCCAAAAAGCGTCTGAGCCTGAGCGGCGATGATCAACCCGCGCATAATCACCAGCAGATACAGCGCCAGCAGCACTAAAATGCCGATAAAGCCCAGTTCTTCCGCCAGAACGGCAAACACAAAGTCGGTGTGCCGCTCCGGTAAAAACTCCAGCTGCGACTGTGTGCCGTGCAGCCAGCCTTTCCCTACCATACCGCCAGAACCAATAGCAATTTTTGACTGAATAATGTGATAGCCCGCCCCACGCGGATCGCGGGTCGGATCCAGCAGCATCATGATGCGTTCACGCTGATAGTCATGCATAAGAAAGAACCACAGCACCGGAATGAACACCGCAATCAGCGCGGCAGCGGCGGCGATAATCCGCCAGCTAATGCCGGACAGGAACAACACGAAAAGACCGGATGTGGCCACCAGAACGGCGGTCCCGAGGTCGGGCTGCATCGCAATAAGCAAGGTGGGAACAAAAATCAGCGCTAGGGCGATGGCGGTATGTTTCAGCGATGGAGGACAGGGATTGCGATTGATAAACCGCGCCACCATCAGCGGGACGGCAATCTTTGCGATTTCAGAAGGCTGGAAGCGGATAACGCCGAGATCCAGCCAACGCTGAGCCCCTTTACTGATTTGCCCGATGCTATCCACCATTAGCAGTAAAATCACGCACAGGGCAAAGAGCCAGGGGGCGGATCTTTCATAAAAGCGAGGAGGGATTTGCGCCATGGCGATCATCACGATGAGCCCCATCGCTATCTGCCCGGCTTTGCGCTCCATCATCCCAGGATCCTGGCCGCTGGCGCTCCACATCACAAACGCGCTGTAGGCAAGCAGCAGCATAATCAACAGCAGCAGCGAAGCATCAAGATGAATCTTTAGCCAAAACATTCTTTTCTGATGAATATTTTCCATGTAATACCTCTGCCACCACAAGGTAATTCAGGCATGGTTCCTGATATATTCACGGGACAAACTAGCGGATTGCCCTCAGCGTTATTTCCATATCCACGTCATGACCCGATAGTTTACCCGGTAATATTTGACTATTAATTTGAGCTGCTGGTGATAGCGTAGCTGTAGGTGGCCGGAATTATTTTTTTATCCACGGAGGATATTAACCCTATGGCCATTGCTTCACTGGGAGAATAGTTTGTAAGGTTATACTCGCTATGCAGTATCTCGGCTATTTTGGCATCATCAAGTTTTGTACATGCCCGATACGTTTTTTTAAACATCTCATTGAAACGACGTGTTTCTTTTTCAAGGTAAGCCACATCTGCTGGCCTGACATCTCCCTGATGTGAGATAGAGGCCGGGTGCAGGAACAGGCTGCCTTCAGGCAATGAGCGCCTGTCGTCTGCGGCGCAAAACATGATCGTTGCTGAAGAGCCGACGGTGGACATAGCCACTGTTGTTACGGGGATAGCAGAGCTTCTGACGGCAGCGGCGGCCATCAAGCCCGCATCCATATCACCGCCATAGCTATTGATGTAGAGATAAATTCTTTCTACATCATTATTTTTATTAACTTCATCAAAAGCGCTGACCAGCCTCGATACGGCGGAAGGTTGCATTTCTCCGGTATAATAAATTTTGGCTATTTTATTTTTATCTTCCACTGGCTGCGCTGCAGCAAATGAAGAATACGAAATTAACACTGTAATGATCAGGTGTATTGCGGCTTTCACATGTCTCTCCTTGATAAACTCAACTTAACATTCCATTTCTTCATAGCTTATAACATGGGATTGCAAAAGCAAGGTGATTTATAACCAGTAATTAAACAAAGAGTTAATATTGAAAAGAAAAAACCCAATAACATAAAAAATAAAATAACCCTCTGTAATAGCAGGCAATATTAACCCATAATTTAATAGGCCACTACGCCGGACGTAGCCCCAAAATCACCTCCAGCGGCTTAGGCGGGCTGAAATAATAGCCCTGCAGCCGGTCGCAGCCTGCCCGGCCAAGCAGCTTGAGCTGCTCTTCGTTTTCCACGCCCTCCGCCGTCACTGCCATCCCCAGCGCGGTGGCAATACGTACCGTTCCATTCACCAGCGCCAGCGCTTGTTCATCGCTGTCCACCAGTCCGGCCAGGGACTTGTCTATTTTGATGGTGTCAAAGTTAAAACGTCGCAAATAGCCGATGCTCGAATAGCCGTTGCCGAAGTCGTCCAGCGCCACCGCCGTGCCCTGAGACTTAAGATTGCGAATTGCCGTCAGGGCGCGCTCCGGGTTTTCCAGCACATAGCTTTCCGTCACTTCCAGTTCAAGCCTTTGCGCCGGGAACGCCGTTTCCTGTAGCACCCGGGCAACCTTATCTTCAAATTCCGGGTCGCGGAACTGCGCCGGAGAAATGTTTACCGACAGCCGCAGATCCTCATGGGGAGCTAAATCACAGCACGCCTGGCGGAGCACAAACAATCCGAGCGAATAGATAAGACCGCTCGTTTCAGCCACGGGAATAAACTCATCTGGCAACAGTTCTCCTCCTGGGCGACGCGGCCAGCGTACCAGCGCTTCCACACCGGCCATCGCCTGGCTACGTGCATCCATAATCGGCTGGTACCAAACCTCAAACTCATTCCGTAGAAGGCCCGCGCGAATGTCATTTTCGATGGTTAAACGGCGCTCGCGAACATTATTCAACGCAGCATCATAATAAGTCGTGCGACCTTTTCCGGTAATTTTAGAGTGATACATAGCGATATCGGCCCGGCGGAACAGCTCCGAGCTGCTGCAATCCACCAGCGAGCCCGAAGCTATTCCGATACTGGCGCTAATATGAAGGGTACTTTCTCCCACGGGGACAGGCTGGCTAAGAAAATCCAGGACTGAACCCGCGAAGGCGGCTGAGTGTTCCCCGGCCCTCTCCCCGCCGATCATCATGGCAAATTCATCCCCTCCCATGCGCACCAGCATGCCGTTTGGTGGCACGCGATCGCGAAGAGCATGAGCAATGGTCACGATTAACTGGTCGCCTTTATCGTGCCCGTAAATATCATTCACGTCCTTAAAACCATCGAGATCGATAAATACCACGCTTTTTTCGTCGCTATCTCCCCGTTTGCTGATGGTTTCCAGCCGCTCGATGAGCGCTCGTCGGTTAGGTAAATGGCTGAGCCAGTCGGTTAACGCGATATTTCTCGCCTGCTTTTCACCTCGAGCCAGCTTGTACAGCCCCAGGCTGCTGATGACGATAAAGACCAGGATTAGCACCGCCGCAAGCATCGTAATGCGCATAATATCTGCCGAAGCGGCGCGGGCCGCCTCTGCTCCAGGCAGCCGCGGCTGCCAGCTAAGGTATCCCAGCGTTTCACCGGAGGCGCTGTTCAGCGGGACACTTGAAGAATCAGATGGCGTGGGCGTCAGGCGTAGGTTTTCAATCTGAAACGTGTTTCCCAGCTCTTTTAGCATCGAGTTATTAATCTGACGACCAATCACCAGGTAACGGCGCGTGGCGTCGTGAACCTGAAGCCGCCCCAACATGGGCCGAATCAGCCCAATGCCAATAAACGAAACGCCGCTCTCGGTTTGCGTGATCCCGGCAAAAATTTTTTTGTCGTCTTTAAGCGTTTGCGCGTTCTGGTGGACGAGGGACGCAAACCCCTTCCCAAGTTGAGAAATGTTTTGCCCCGTTACGCGTTGCCCACGAAACGAGCCCCAAAGCACATTGAACCCTTCATCCAGCACGTACACGCCATCATAGAGGTTATTGATTTTGTAACCCGCGCCCCAGGTGTTATACAGCCAGTTAACGTCCAGCTCAGGGCGATAAACTTGATTTACGGCATCGTCCCAGACCGCATTATCAATAACCAACGCCCACACGCGGTTGACCGAAGTCTGTATGGCCCCCTGTACCGACAGGGCGCTTCGGTGTTCATCTATCTCATTGGTTTTACTGCTAATAAGGTGAAATGAAAGGTAGAGGAGCGCGATAATAGACACGATCAGCCCGATACCTGCCATAAACACCATGGCAAACAGGGCTCCAGCAACGGGCGTGCTTTTCCAGCTAAGAGGATTACGCAATTTCAGCTCTCTTCTAAGTGAAATAACGTGAAGGTTTTTAGGCTTTTGATTTAGAGAAGTGCTTTTACCGTAAAATAAGCGTAATACACCCTGAGGAAAGCGCTGCCCGAATCATTAACGGGCAGCGTGATGGATCAGGCAATTTTGATAATAACCATCCCTACCAGCAACAAACTTAGTCCAACCCAACCTTTGCGGTTAAGGCGCTGGCCGAAGAGGATCCAGCCCGCGGCCACGGTGGCGGCGATACCAAACCCGCCCCAGAGCGCATAGGCGACGGATAACTCAATGCCTTTAACGGCCTGAGCCAGGGCGCTGAACGCGGCCAGCACGGCCAGCAGAGACAGCACACCGTAAATCGGGCGTTTGAAACCATCAGATTGTTTTAAAAAGATATTGGCGACGATTTCCAGAATAATGGCTAACGCTAGCCACAGGGCGTGTACCCACTCAAACGACTGCATGATGCTCCCCTTTCTCTGATATCACCGGGCGTGATTTTTTCTCTCGCGTACCCGATTTAATCAGCGCAATACCAATAACCAGCGTAGTTAAGCCAAGTATTTTTAGCGGTGAAATGGACTCATCAAACAGCATGACGCTGAAGATGGTAATAAACAGAATACCGATGCCTTCCCACATGGCATATGCCACGCCAAGGGCGATTTTTTTCACCGAAAACGCCAGAAAAATATAGGAGATCGCGATCATGACCAGCATGAAAATATACCCCATATTACTTTCGTTTACGCTTGACCATTTCATTGACAAGGTGCCGGTAATTTCGGCAACGATGGCTAATCCCAATAAAACCCAATAAATCATGATTTCTCTCCTGACAGAGAAAATAAAGATACAAAAAACCGACAAGCCACGTCACACGACGAGCAAGCGAAAATTTGAAAACCAGAAAAAAAATGTCAGAAGAAAGGGACTATAGCGCGTTGCGCCAGTGCTGCTCACCAGAGAGTGAAGATGTAGATGTGATAAAAACAGAATGCTGATTGAATGAAGTGCTGAACGTATTGTCCATAATATTTCCAACTTACCCGCGGTGTTGCTTCTCATCAGTTGCGGATAGAAAATTGTCCTCAGTAGTTAAACACGGTGATTTTATACCATAATTCGGTATGTTAGCGGCTGACCTTTACACTCCTTTACGCAAAACGACAGCAAAAACACAATGTATCAAACTGTTTTTAACGTTTAAAATAACGTAATAAAGGGACACCTGTTTTAACGGTGGTGTATTATTCCCCCGCCCGCACACTGGAGAACCCGCCACGATGGCAAAACCAATTATTACACTCAAAGCACTGAAGGCCGTGATCATGCTGGGCATGCTGGTCATTATTTTGGTGGGTATTAAAGCGGCTGCCGACATCATCGTGCCATTTATTCTGGCGCTATTTATTGCCGTTATTCTAAACCCGCTAATTCGTCGTCTTGAACGGCTTCGGGTGCCGCGCGTGCTGGCCATCAGCCTGGTGATTGTCGTCATTATCCTGAGCATGGTGCTGCTGCTGGCCTATCTCGGCACTTCGCTAAACGAACTTGCGCGGACCCTGCCGCAGTACCGCTCTTCATTGGTGGTGCCGTTAAAAACCCTTGAACCCTGGCTGCAGCGCGCGGGAATTTCTGTTTCTGTCGATGAGTTAATGAAGTATGTCGATCCTAATGCCCTGATGACGCTGGTTACCGGTCTGCTGACGCAGCTTTCCAACGCGATGACATCTATCTTTTTACTGCTGCTGACCGTGGTGTTTATGCTGATTGAGGTCCCTCAACTGCCGCGCAAGCTGCAGCAGCTGATGGCTCGCCCGGAAGAAGGTATGGGTGCCATTCAGCGTGCGCTGGACAGCGTCAGCCATTATTTGGTGCTAAAAACGGCCATCAGCATCGTCACCGGCCTTGTCGTATGGAGCATGCTTGCCGCCCTTGACGTCCGCTTTGCCTTTATCTGGGGGCTGCTGGCCTTCGCACTCAACTATATTCCAAACATCGGCTCCGTGCTGGCGGCCATCCCGCCGGTGGTGCAGGTTCTGGTATTTAACGGGTTGTACGAGGCCCTGATTGTCGTCGCGGGTTATCTTCTGATTAACCTGGTGTTTGGCAATATCCTGGAGCCGCGCATGATGGGCCGAGGGCTTGGGCTCTCTACGCTGGTGGTATTCTTGTCACTCATCTTCTGGGGTTGGCTGCTCGGCCCGGTCGGTATGCTGCTGTCCGTGCCGCTGACGATTGCGGTGAAGATTGCGCTGGAACAAACGGAAGGCGGGAAAAGTATTGCGGTGCTGCTGAGTGATATGAGCAAGTCCTGATGATTTTGCCCCTCTCCCCGGAGGGGGAGAGGTAAGATCACATGCAATATGTTTTATCCCCTCTCCCTTTGGGAGAGGGTTAGGGTGAGGGAAAAATCACTCCGGATCTAACTCAAAACGCTCCGCAATATACCCCAGCGCCTGCGACACGCCATCCGCGCTAATGGTATGCACCACGCCGGGTTCAAACAGCGTTTCAACTTCCGCGCCAGCTTCAATTAACGCCGCGGCAGCCGCTTCACTTTCAGCCCACGGAATCACCTGATCCGCCATACCATGAATCAACAGCGCCGACGCATCTGCCGCCACGTGATACGGTTTGGGTGAAGCAAGACGCCCGGAAAATGCCACTACGCCCGCCAGTGGAAAACGGGAAGTAGCCAGAACATCCAGGGCCATGATAGATCCCTGAGAGAAGCCCAGCAGAATGACCTGATCTTTACCCGGCGTCACGTCATGCTGCTTAAAAATAGCTTCCAGCTTCGCATCAAACGCGGCCCGGGCCTCTATCACTCGCTGCGGGCGGTTTTGTGCTGTCACGCCCTCCAGGCTGAACCACTGCCAGGCATCGCCGCCGCCGTCAAAAGGCTCGCTGCCGTTCGGGGAGGCAAATAGCACTTCCGGCATAACCTGCTGGACAAAAAGCCCCAGCCCTTCGAGATCCGCCCCGGAACTCCCTACCCCATGCAACATCACGATCAGTTTTTTCATTTCCCTGCCCTGTGCTCAAACCTGAATGAATATCCTCGCAGGCGGCTACCTTATCGCGATCCCCCCTTCACAACAAGTCAACCGCCGCTAAATACGCGGCAATACCGAGCTTGTTTTTGAGCAACCGCTCAAGTATATTTCGCGCTTGAGCAACCGCTCAAATTTGGATTATTTTAGAGGCATTCAACATGCGCTTCACTAACCGCTGGCTGACTCTGGCGATCCTGACCAGCACCCTTTTCCTGATCATTATAGATATGACGGTGCTTTACACGGCACTGCCCAGGCTCACCCAGGCCTTAAACGCTACGGCGTCTGAAAAACTGTGGATCATTAACGCCTACCCGCTGGTGGCGGCGGGCCTGCTACCCGGCGCGGGCATGCTGAGTGACCGCCTGGGCCACAAGCTGCTCTTTATGTCCGGATTACCTGTTTTCGGCCTCGCTTCGCTCTGCGCGGCCTACTCGCCCACGGCTGAACTGCTGATCGCTTCTCGCGTGTTTCTGGCTATAGGTGCCACGATGATGATGCCAGCCACGCTTGCCATCGTGCGTCAGGTCTTTACCAACGAGCGCGAACGGGCGCTGGCCATCGGCATTTGGTCTGCCGTGGCTTCTGCCGCCGCGGCGCTTGGCCCGGTTATTGGCGGCGTGCTGCTGGAGTACTTCTGGTGGGGATCGGTCTTCCTGATTAACGTGCCGGTCGTCTTGCTGGTTATCGTTTTTGCCTGGTTCTTGATCCCACGGGATGCGGGGAACGCCAACCGTCCCTGTGATTTCACCGCTTCACTGCTGATTATGCTTGGCCTTGTAGGCGTGATTTACGCGCTCAAGGAACTCAGCAAGATGGATGCCTCGTGGCTAACCATCGCCGGCTCTTTGCTGGCTGGCGTCGTCTTTTTAACGCTGTTTGTTCGTCGCCAACAGCGTTCGGCCCAGCCGATGATCGATTTCTCGCTGTTCCGTAACCGCATGTTTGCCAGCGGCATTAGCGTGGCGATTATCACCATGATCGCGCTAACCGGCATTGAGCTGGTGTTGACCCAGCGCCTGCAGCTTGTCCTGGGCCTGACGCCGCTGTTAGCCGGGCTGTCGATTCTGCCTATTCCGATTGGCTCGGCCCTGGCTTCACCGCTGGCCGGCGTCGTGCTGCCACGCTGGGGCGGCGCAAAACTTATGGTCTTCGGCCTGCTGGTGACAGCGATGGGTATGACGGGTATG
The DNA here is from genome assembly GCF_050847315.1 of Enterobacter sp. TMH.L2. NCBI lineage: Bacteria > Pseudomonadati > Pseudomonadota > Gammaproteobacteria > Enterobacterales > Enterobacteriaceae > Enterobacter > Enterobacter sp. TMH.L2. The sequence goes on from NZ_CP193791.1 coordinate 2,565,368, forward strand.
GCTTTGCTGGCCGATTACAGTCTGACGCCACAGCTCGCCGCGCTGTTTGTCATCGGGCTTGGGCTCGGCGTGGCGTTTACCGCCGCATCAACATCCATCATGCTCAATGCCCCGGAAGAAAAAGCCGGCATGGTCGCCGCGATTGAGGATGTCTCATGGGAAATGGGCGGCGTACTTGGCGTGACGCTGCTGGGCGGCCTGATGACCGCGGTCTACAGCGCAAGCCTGGTGTTGCCTGAAGGCCTGGTGGCAGGAAACAGCGCGTACGACAGTCTGGATGAGGCTCTGCACCTTGCAGGCTCGATGAGCACGGCAAGCGCCGCCCTGCTGAAAGAGCTGGCGCGAAACGCCTTCAGCCATGCCTATCTGACGGTGATTATCTGCGCCGCCGTGCTGGTCGCCGTCAGCACCGCGATCTTGAAATATGTGCTGCGCCAGCCGGAAAAGCTGTCCAGCCAGCGTGTTAAAAACTGATAAGATGCTCCATCAGCGATTCAGATAACCGTGGAAACGTCATGAAAGAAGCACCGGACACGCTAAGAAGCAAAATCCTGAGCGGGGCCATTGAGCTGTTCATTGAGAAAGGCATTGAAAAGGTGACCACCCGCGAACTCACCGAGCGGGTGGGTATTTCACGGAGCCACATTTACCACTACTTCAGCGACTGGCAAACGCTTTGCATTGAAGCGATGACCGCGTTTTTGATGGCCGATCTGCACAAGTTTACCGCTGAAACCAACACGTTTTCCCCGGAAGATAAGCTGCAACGCTTGATCCACACGTATCTCCCTCACGCGCCGGACGCTGTCTGGCAGCTTTACGGCGCGCTGTGGCACCAGGCAGCGCACAGCAGCGTATGGGCCGAGCTTGCGCTGGTGATGACGCAAAAATGGGAAAAAGTGCTGGCCGATATCGTCGATGACGGCATTGCGGCCGGCGTGTTTAAAGCGGTGGATGCCGCCAGAGCTACGCGCCAGTTTAGCGCCCTGCTCAACGGTTATGCCGACAAACTGCTGGTCGCCTCAGCCCCTGCCGACAGGCAGCTGGCGCTGGACGACATCGACAGTTTTATTCGCCTGGTCCTGCGGGCGGGTTAAATTGCTATCCGCCGGCTGATCTCTACCACGCTGTCGCTCGGCAGGCGGTAATAGTGCGTCACGTGCGTGGCGTTTCTCACCATGAACGCGAAGCACTTACGCTGCCAGGCTGGCATCCCCTGCCCGTCCTCACGGGCCACGATGGTTTCATGGCCCAGATAGTAGGTCACGTCCTCCACGCGGAAGGCACACGCCATCTCTCCCAGTCTCGCCATAAGCTCAGGAATATGCGGTCTTTCCATAAAGCCGTACTGGGCGATACCGCGCCAGTAATTCGGTGCCTGCTCCACAATTACCAGCCGTTCTCCAGCCGGTACGCGCGGGACGTTCATGATAGAAATGGTCAGCGAAAGTACCTGCTCCTGCAGCGCGTGGTTGCGCGCCACATGCCACCGCATCACCGGCGGGATACCGTTGCGCGTTTTGGTCAGAAACACCGCTGAACCCTGCACGCGCGGCACGCCACGCTCTTTCAGCGCGGCGAAGAAGGTGTTCACATCGATCACCTTTTCGTTCACCGCCCTGGACGCCGCCGCCGCGCCACGGTGCCAGACCAGCATCGTCGTGCAGACAATCGCCGCTAGCAGCAGTGGAATATAACCGCCCTCCAGTACCTTGATCATATTAGCGATCAGGAAGCAGGTATCGACGATCAAAAAGCCCCCCGCCACCAGCGCGCTGGTCAGCCGCCGCCACTGCCAGATGTGACGCATCGCCACGTACAGCAGCCCGGAGGTCATCAGCATGGTGAGAGATACCGCAATCCCGTAAGCCGCCGCCAGGTTCTCAGACGACCTGAAGAACACCGTCAGGAACAGCGTGACGCCCATCAGCAGCCAGTTGATCACGCCGATATAAATTTGCCCGTAGCTCTCCGCCGCCGTCTGGCGAATGCGCAGGCGCGGTAGCCAGCCCAATTGAATCGCCTGCCGGGTCATCGAAAATGCCCCGGTGATAATCGCCTGACTGGCAATAATGGTGGCCAGCGTGGCAAGGATCACCAGCGGGATCAGCAGTGCCGGCGGGCAAAGGCGGAAGAAGATATTCTGGGTGATATCGGCCCCGGAAAGGATCAGCGCCGACTGCCCCGCATAGTTCAGCAGCAGGCTCGGGAAGACCACGCCGTACCACGCCATCCAGATAGGCTTTTTACCGAAATGCCCCATGTCGGCATACAGCGCTTCCGCCCCGGTGACGCACAGAAACACGCCGCCCAGCACCATAAAACTGACAAAACCGTTAGAGACGAGAAACTGCAGGCCGTACAAGGGATTGATAGCCAGCAGCACGGCCGGATGCTGCGCGATACCCCAAATCCCAAGCCCGGCGATAGCAATAAACCACAGCGCCATAATCGGCCCGAAAACTTTACCTATCTTAGCCGTGCCGAAAGGCTGCACGGCAAACAGCAGTACCAGAATCGTCACCGCAATTGGCAGCACCCAGGTTTCGGCCTCCGGCAGGATAATATTCAGCCCTTCAATGGCGGAGAGCACTGAAATTGCGGGCGTAATCGCTCCGTCACCGTAGATCAGCGCCGCGCCCAATAAAGCCGCCAGCACCACCCAACGCGAGCCTTTGTCTCTCGCCACCAGCAGCGACATCAGCGCCATAATGCCGCCTTCCCCGTGGTTGTCGATGCGCATCGCAAACATCGCATACTTCACCGAGGTGATGAGGATCAGCGTCCAGATAATCAGCGACAGCAGACCCAGGATAACCGACGGGGTCGGATCGTTGCCGGATAACAGCAGCACCGTTTTCAGGGTATAAAGCGGGCTGGTGCCGATATCGCCAAACACCACGCCGAGGGCGCTTCCCGCGAGGATAAATTTATGCGGCGTTGTCCCGGAGGCTTCCGCGCCGTCCGTCTGCGACAGGTTTGTCATGTCCAGTCCTTTCTGTGATTTTTCTGGCTGTTGCCATCACAAAGTATAGAGGTGGATAAAAAACTTAAGATAAACAGTGGCAAATAAAAAAGGCCCAACGGTTCCCCGCCAGGCCAAAAGGTACTCCACATTAAAACCTTTTTTTAATTAAAGACCATCCCGCCGTCGATGAGCAGCGACTGCCCGGTCATATAGTCAGAGTCCGCGCTGGCCAGGTAAGACACACAGGCAGCCACATCTTCCGGCTCGGACAAACGTCCCAGAGTGATGCGTTTGGCGAATTCTGCGGTGCCATAACCCAGCGGTTTACCCGCTGCTTCAGACACCTGACGGTCGATTTCGGCCCACATTGGGGTTTTGACGATCCCTGGGCAGTAGCCATTCACTGTGATGCCCAGCGGGGCCAGGTCGCGCGCCGCGGTCTGGGTCAGGCCGCGCACGGCAAATTTGCTGGAGCTGTAAACCGCCAGCTCGGGGTTACCCACGTGCCCAGCCTGGGAACAGGCGTTAATGATTTTCCCGCCGTGCCCTTCGGCTTTAAAGGCTTTAACCGCGGCCTGAATACCCCAAATTACGCCCTTCACGTTGATGTTATAGACCTTATCGACGATTTCCGGGGTGATGTCCTCGATAGGCGTGGAAGGGGCTACGCCAGCGTTGTTGACGATGACATCAAACCCGCCCAGCCCTTTGCGGGCAGCCTCAACGGCGGCGAAGACCTGATCGCGGTCGGACACGTCCGCAGTCACTTCCAGCGCGCGGCCGCCGTTGCGGTTAATTTCGTCCGCCACTTCTTTTGCGGTTTTGGCGTTGTAGTCCGCCACGGCGACGGCAAAGCCGTCTTTAGCCAGGCGCAGCGCGATTGCTTTCCCGATCCCCTGACCGGCGCCGGTAACCAATGCTACTTTTTTCATCACAATATCCTTCTGTAGTTTAAAGAATTTGGCTGAGGTGCAGTTGACTCATCAACAGATGGTTGTCGCTGTAATCAACCGGAATGGCGACCACCGCCGGACCATTCACATCCATAGCGGCGCGTAAAGTCGGCTCCAGCGCCTCCGCGCTTTCTACCGCGAAGCCCCGTGCACCGAAGGCATCCGCGTAAGCTTTGAAGTCCACCGGCCCGAAGTTCACGCCGGACAGACGCTGGTATTTTTTCTCTTCCTGAATCGCCACCATGTTGTAGGCGTTATCCACCCAAATGATGTGCAGCACGTTAGCGCCCAGGCGCACCGCCGTTTCCAGCTCCATGCTGGACTGCAGGAACCCGCCGTCGCCGGACACCGAAACCACCTTGCGGCCCGGATTCACCAGCCACGCGCCAATGGCCCACGGCAGCGCTACGCCCATGGTTTGCTGGCCGTTGGAGATCATCAGCTGACGGGCGCGGAAGCTATAAAGATAGCGGGCGATCCAGATGTGGAAACTGCCCATATCGACGGTCAGGGTCACGTCGTCGTTCACGATGTCCTGCATCGCCCGGACGATGCGCAACGGGTGGAGTGCAAACTGATTCAGCTGTGCGCCCCTGCGGCTCAGCAGTTCACGCTGGTGCTGCCTGTCCACAAGGATTTCTGACGCACGTGGGCTAAGGACCAGCGGTGTTTCTATACGGGCGGTGAGTTTGTCCAGCGTGCTGGCGATATCACCCACCAGCTCGACGTCTGGCACGTAGTTGCGTTCTTCATAGGCGGGCAGAACGTCAATATGCACCAGCGTGGCATCACCGGTATTCCACATCGCCGGCTCATACTCCACCGGGCTGTAGCCAATACAGATAACCAGGTCGGCAAGCTGCAGCAGGCGGTCACCGGCCTGGTTATTAAACAGCCCCACGCGCCCGGCAAAACGAGCAAAGTGTTGCTGATTCACCGCGCCTGCGGCCTGATAGGTGCTGGTGACCGGGATATGGCTTTTTTCCAGCAGATGGAACAGCGCCGCGCTGTTTTCCTGCTGGCTTGCCATCAGCCCAAGCAGGAATACAGGATTTTTGGCCTGCGAGATAAGTTTCGCCACATCGCTAATAGCGGCGTCAGGCGCTGCACCGGCTTTCACCGCCCCGTTGGCTGGCAAAATATTCCCGGTTGCCGGGCCGTCGCTGATGTCCTGCGGCAGGCTGACAAAGGCACTACCGGGGCGACCATGCTCGGCGGCGCGGAAAGCGTTTGAAACCACCTCAGCAATGGCGTCCGAAGAAGGGACTTCCACCGAGTATTTCGTCACCGGGCTGAACATCGCCACGGTGTCCATGCTTTGATGTACCAGTTTGGCTTTATCGGAACGTTTTACCGCCCCGCCCAGCGCCACAACCGGGTCACCTTCGCTGTTGGCTGTTGCCATGCCGGTGATCAGGTTTGAGCAGCCAGGGCCGGAGGTCACCAGCGCCACGCCCGCTTTCCCGGTGATGCGCCCCACCGCCGCCGCCATAAAGGCCGCATTGGCTTCGTGGCGGACCGGAATAAGTTCAATCGGCGAGTCGTTCAGCGAATCAAAGACCTTATCGATCTTCGCCCCTGGGATCCCAAAGACGTGCTTCACGCCCTGAGCTTCAAGCTGGCTGACCACCATGTCAGCGCCGTGCGCCCACTGGCGCAAAGGTTTTTTATTATTCATGGCTCACATCTCCTCAGGGAACGCTAGTTTTCAACCGCGCGGATAGCCGCGTCGAGATTTTCGGGGTGCAGGTTGGCGTTAAGAAATGCACTGTCTGCCGGAAGATCGATCATCAGCTTGTGGATCTCACCGAAGGTCAGCTCGCCTTGCTCCAGCTGATAATCGAGCAGATGCCCGCCGCCCTGGCGGTCATCGGTAATAAAGTGTTCGTGATAGCCCGCCACGTTAATGCCCTGCATATGCTGTGGGGTGCGGAACCCCACCAGCACGCCTTTACGGCCGTTAAAGCGGAACACCGGCTGGTCGTCCAGCACGTCTGTCATCGCGCGATATGGCGGCTTCTGGCGCGGTACCGTGCGGGTATGTGCGTGGTGGAAATGACCGTCGATGCGCAGCGCACAAAACAGGTTATCGGAGGGAATTTTTGCGTCGATAATCTCGTGCAGTTTCTGACGGCTGGTCAGGCTATTGATGCGCAAGCGGTACTGAGGTTTAAACCAGGTCATCACCGCAAACGGCGTTTTCTGCTGCGGGCTGGCCGCTCTGGCGCTGCCGTCTGACCGTAATTGATACACGTTGCTGTTGAAGGCAATCATCTCGCCGTCCAGCTCGTTAAAGGTCCCCAGGCCAAAGTCACCGTGCTTAAGCAGGTCGGCCATGGTGGTTTCCCCTTCATAGACGCCGCTCAATAATGCGCTCATCAATGAAGTCTGATATATCATGTTTTCTTTATTGGCTGCGGCGAAGGTCTCGACCATCTCTAAAAGACTTTCTTTGCAGGAACATAGAGTTAGATCGCTCATGGCGTCTGTCACCTCGGGCTGAAGGTTAAGAAACATTAATTAAATGTTGACGTGATCCAGCTCACAGTTCCAATATAAAAGCCCTTCTGGTTTGAGACGTTTTCGATATGGAACTTCGCTATCTCCGCTATTTTGTCGCCGTTGCCCAGACGCATAATTTCACCCGGGCAGCCGAGCTGTTGGGTATTTCGCAGCCTCCTCTTAGCCAACAGATCCAGCGGCTGGAGCGTGAAGTGGGCACGCCCCTGCTGCACCGCTTGACCAGAGGTGTAGAGCTGACGGATGCGGGAGAAGCGTTTTATCAGGATGCCTGCCAGATTCTGGCCCACAGCGATGCCGCGCTGGAGAAAGCCCGCGGCATTGCCCGCGGTATTAACGGCAAGCTGTCGCTCGGGATAACCAGTTCAAACGCGTTCAATCCAAAGATTTTTTCCCTGCTGCGCCAGTTTCAGGCGCACTATCCGGCCATCGAACTGCGCCAGCGAGAAACCAATATGGCGGGCCTGATGCAGGAGCTGGATGATGGCTTGCTGGACGTGGCGTTTGTGCGCCTGCCCTGTGAAAGCAGCAAGCGGTTTACGCTCAAGCTAATTGACGAAGAGCCGATGATGATTGCCCTGCACAAGGACCATCCTCTATCCGGGGAGAAAGAACTGGCCCTGCAGGCGCTGGCCGATGTGCCGCCAGTGCTGTTCCCGGAAGAAGTGGCCCCCGGATTATATGAACTGATGTATAACGCCTGCCTGCGGGCGGGCATCGATCTGAAAAGTGCCTGCCAGGCTTCGCAAATTTCTTCCTCGTTAAGCATGGTCTCGGCAGGCTTCGGGTTCGCCTTAGTTCCCCAATCGATGACCTGCATCGCCTGCCCGAACGTCACCTTCCACGCGATTCGCGGTGACCAGGTGAAAACGGACATTGCGCTGGCCTGGCGGCAGTTTGAACGCTCTCCGACGGTGAAACGCTTTATCCAGCTGTTCGCCCACTGAGCCTGGCCGCAACGACATCGCTCCCTGAGTGACCCAATGCTACAATAGTCACCATTCACAAATCCGAACACAGGGAGAAAATATGTCTGAAACACACGTTCAGGGCGGGGAAACCAGAGGGCCTGCGGAACACAGCGTCAGGGAACAGATCATCGAGGCAGCGACCGAATTCTTTGGCCACTACGGGTTTGAAAAAACGACGGTATCCGATCTCGCCAAAGCCATCGGCTATTCCAAGGCTTATATCTACAAGTTCTTCAAATCCAAGCAGGAAATCGGCGAAGTGATCTGCGACAACCGCCTGACAAAGATGATGGCAATCGTCAGTCAGTCGGTGGATGACGCCCCCGGTGCGTCGGCTAAGCTGCGGGCGATGTTCAGCGCGCTCATTGCCGCAGGCAGCGATCTGTTTTTCTACGACCGTAAGCTCCACGACATCGCCATTGTTTCCTGCCTGGAAAACTGGCCCTCGGCCGAACGCTACAAGCTGCAGCTGCGGGAAGTGCTTACCGCCATTATTCATGCAGGCCGCCAGTCCGGTGAATTTGAACGCCGCAGCCCGATGGATGAAACCGTTAACGCCGTTTTTCTCGTCATGCTGCCGTATATCAGCCCGATACAGCTGCAATACAACCTCGAACTGGCTAAGCAAGCCGAACAGCTTTTGCCCGCGCTGATCCTAAAAAGTTTAATGCCCTGATCGCATCTTGTGACCATTGACTAAATTGGTCACTTGAATAATTATCTGCGTTCCTGCTCCGCGTTTATAAGGGAACGTATGTTTCGTCTTCAGCCTTTTCCAGCCGCCGTGGCGCTGCTGTGCTCGGCGCTCACCGCCTGCGGTGACTCATCTCAGCCAGAGGATCCGCGTACCGAGCCTCCGCTAGTTCGCGTTGTCGCGGTTCAGTCCGCCAATGATGACGCCCGGGCTTTTACCGGCATTGTCGCCTCCCGAATCCAAAGCGACCTCGGTTTTCGCGTTCCGGGAAAAATTCTTGAGCGCCTGGTGGACAAAGGCCAGACGGTAAAAAACGGCCAGCCCCTGCTCCGACTCGATCCTCAGGATTTAAGCCTGCAGGCTAAAGCGCAGGATCAGGCCGTCGCCGCTGCCAAAGCCCGCGCTAAACAGGCCGCCGCCGATGAGGCCCGCTACAGAAGCATTGTCGGCAGCGGCGCGATTTCAGCCTCGCAGTACGATCAAATCAAAGCCCAGGCCGACAGCGCCAGAGCGGATCTGCAGGCGGCCATTGCCCAGGCCAATGTGGCTAAAAACGCCATGAATTATGCGGTGCTGACGGCTGATTCTGACGGCGTGATCGTGGATACGCTGGCCGAGCCAGGCCAGGTTGTCGCCGCCGGGCAAGGGGTGATTCGTCTCGCCCGGGCGGGCCAGCGTGAAGCGGTCGTCGATTTGCCGGAAACGCTGCGCCCGGCGCTGGGCACCATAGCTCAGGCTCATCTTTACGGTTCAGATAGCGCTCCCGTGGCCGCTACCTTACGTCAGCTTTCCGACGCCGCCGACCCACAAACCCGCACATTTGAAGCGAAGTTTGTGCTCGCTGGCGCACTTGCCCAGGCGCCGCTCGGCAGCACGGTGACCGTCACCATTCCTGACGCAGGCACTCCCTCACAAAACGTGATTGTGCCTTTGGCCTCGCTCTATGACGCCGGGAAAGAGAAAGGCACCGGCATTTGGGTGGTAAGCGCTAAACCGGCCAAAGTGAGCTGGCACCCGGTGAGCATCCGCCGCATCACCGATGAATCCGCCATTGTTGCCACCCAAATCGACAGCCACGCCAGCATCGTTGCCCTCGGCGCACATCTGCTGCATGACGGCGAAGAAGTCAGACTGCTTGCACAGGGCGCCACCGATCTGGCGGGAGCACCGTAATGAGCGACTCTCGCTTTAACCTTTCCGCCCTCGCGGTACGTGAAAAATCAGTCACTCTGTTCCTGATCCTGCTCATTACGCTGGCCGGGATCATCGCGTTCTTTAAACTGGGCCGAGCCGAGGATCCGCCTTTTACGGTGAAACAGCTGACCGTGATCACCGCCTGGCCGGGAGCCACCGCGCAGCAAATGCAGGATCTGGTGGCCGAGCCGCTGGAAAAGAGAATGCAGGAGCTGGACGACTACGACCGCACGGAAACCTATACCCGTCCGGGTCTTGCCTACAGCGTTGTCTCCCTAAAAGACAGCACGCTGCCCGCCAACGTGCCGGAGGCGTTTTACCAGGCGCGGAAAAAAATCAGCGATGAGGCCAAAAATCTGCCGGATGGCGTTATCGGCCCGCTTGTAAATGACGAATTTTCAGATGTGACATTCGCGCTGTTTGCCCTGAAAGCAAAAGGCGAGCCGCAGCGCCTGCTGGTGCGCGATGCCGAGAACCTGCGCCAGCAATTGCTGCACGTCCCCGGCGTGAAAAAGGTGAATATTATCGGTGAACAGGCGGAACGCATTTTTGTTTCGTTCTCTCATGACAGGCTTGCCACGCTTGGTGTTTCGCCGCTGGACATCTTTCAGGCGCTGAGTAACCAGAACCTGCTCACCCCCGCAGGCTCAATAGAAACTGCCGGCCCGCAGGTGTTTATCCGCGTGGATGGCGCTCTGGATCAGCTCTCAAAAATCCGCGATACCCCCATTGTGGCCCAGGGGAAAACGCTGAAACTGTCCGACGTAGCTGACGTCGAGCGCGGGTATGAAGTCCCGGCTACGTTCCTCGTCAGAAACAACGGCGAGCCGGCCCTGCTGCTCGGCGTGGTCATGCGCGACGGCTGGAACGGGCTTGATTTGGGCAAAGCCCTGGATCAGGAAACCCGTAAAATCAACGACACGATGCCGCTCGGCATGAGCTTCAGTAAAGTCAGCGATCAGTCAGTGAACATTAGCTCCGCCGTGGATGAGTTTATGGTGAAGTTTTTTGTCGCCCTGCTGGTGGTGATGGTGGTCTGCTTTGTCAGCATGGGCTGGCGGGTAGGCATCGTGGTTGCCGCCGCCGTGCCGCTAACGCTGGCAGTGGTATTTATCGTCATGGCCGCCACCGATAAAAACTTCGACAGGATAACCTTAGGCTCACTCATTCTGGCGCTGGGCCTGCTGGTGGACGACGCTATCATCGCCATTGAAATGATGGTGGTGAAAATGGAGGAAGGCTACAGCCGTGTGAAAGCCTCCGCCTACGCCTGGAGCCACACCGCCGCGCCCATGCTGGCGGGCACGCTGGTAACCGCCATCGGCTTTATGCCGAACGGCTTTGCCCACTCCACCGCCGGGGAGTACACCAGCAACATGTTCTGGATCGTCGGTATCGCGCTGATAGCATCCTGGCTGGTGGCCGTGGTATTCACGCCCTATCTCGGCGTGAAATTGCTACCCGATATGCACAAAGCCGCGCTGGCGGAACACGCGCTGTACACCAGCAAAAATTACAATCGCTTCCGGGCATTGCTGAAAAAAGTCATCGCCCGCAAGTGGCTGACCGCCGGTTCGGTCGTCGGCCTGTTTGTGCTGGCGATAGCCGGAATGGCCGTGGTGAAAAAGCAGTTCTTCCCCATCTCAGACCGCCCGGAAGTGCTGGTAGAAGTTCAGCTGCCTTACGGGACGTCTATCGAGCAAACGACGAAGACTACCGAGCGCATTGAGCAATGGCTCAGCGCGCAGAAAGAGTCAAAAATCGTCACCTCCTACATTGGCCAGGGCGCGCCGCGTTTCTACCTGGCCATGGCTCCGGAGCTGCCCGACCCTTCGTTCGCAAAAATCGTGATCCTCACGCCCGATCCTGATGCGCGAGAAGCGTTGAAAATGCGGCTGCGGCAGGCCATCAGCAACGGTCTGGCACCGGAGGCGCAGGTGCGCGTCACCCAACTTGTCTTCGGGCCTTATACGCCCTACCCGGTAGCGTTTCGCGTGATGGGGCCAGACCCGGACGTGCTCAGAACGATTTCGTTACGGGTTGAAAAAGTGATGAATCAAAGCGGACTGATGCGCACCGTGAACATCGACTGGGGCTCCCGGGTTCCTACCCTGCATTTCACCCTGAACCAGGACCGGCTTTACGCCGTGGGCTTAACCACCGCCTCCGTCTCGCAGCAATTACAGTTTCTGCTATCCGGCGCGCCGTTGACCGAAGTGCGGGAAGATATTCGCTCCGTGCAGGTCACGGGCCGGGCGCGCGGCAGCGTGCGGGACGACCCGGCACAGCTCGCCGCGCTAACGCTCATTGGCGCGAACGGGCAAAAAGTGCCGCTCTCGCAAATCGGTAAGGTTGAAGTTGTGATGGAAGATCCGGTGCTCCGACGTCGCGACAGAACGCCAACCATTACCGTGCGGGGCGATGTCGCCGATGGCCTTCAGCCGCCGGATGTGTCGACGGCGATCGTGAAAAAAATTCAACCTATTGTGGCAGAGCTTCCGGCGGGGTACCGCATCGAAGAAGCGGGCGCCATTGAAGAATCCGGCAAGGCCACGGCGGCAATGGCTCCGCTGTTCCCGATCATGATCGCGCTAACGCTGCTGGTGATTATTCTTCAGGTTAGGTCGATCTCAGCCATGCTGATGGTGTTCGCCACCAGCCCACTGGGGCTTATCGGCGTGGTACCGACGCTGCTGATTTTCAACCAGCCGTTCGGCATCAACGCCCTGGTGGGGCTGATTGCGCTTTCAGGGATTTTGATGCGCAATACGCTGATCCTCATCGGCCAGATTAAGCATAACGAGCAGGCCGGGCTGACGCCTTTTGATGCCGTGGTTGAAGCGACGATCCAACGTTCGCGCCCGGTGCTGTTGACCGCCCTGGCGGCGATTCTGGCATTTATTCCCCTGACCCATTCCGTGTTCTGGGGAGCGCTGGCCTACACGCTTATCGGCGGGACGTTTGGCGGCACCTTTATGACGCTGCTGTTCCTCCCCGCCATGTATGCGATCTGGTTCAAAATTCGCCCGCCAAAGGTTGATAACTGACCGATTCATCAGGCCCGGAGGACTCCTCTCCGGGCCATATTCCAAATCATGAACACCGCTCATGTTCTAATGAAATTAAATCACTTTTACTAAAACTGTGACTCAGGCATAAAAGATGCAATATTGTTAACGACATGCAATGTGAAGATTACTGACAGGTAAAACCACAACTAACCAAAGGTTATCTGTGAGAAATCAAGCAGTAGATACAGGCAAAAAACAGAACTAAGGTGCCGGATTACCATGACTAAAGCGTTTACTTTTACTCTTAAGAGCATTGTTTTTGATGAGAATTACAACCCGTCAGGGAATACGCGCATCACAACCAATTTTGCTAACCTCGCCCGCGGCGAGAAGCGTCAGGAGAACCTGCGTAACGCGTTGATCATGATTGATAACCGCTTCAACTCCCTGGCGAACTGGGACAACCCCACCTCCGACCGCTACGGCGTTGAACTTGAAATTATTTCCGTTGAGCTGGATGTTGAAGGCAACGGCAAGACCTTCCCGGCGATTGAGATTTTAAAAACTCACGTGCTGGATAAGAAAACCGGCCAGCGCATCGAAGGCATTGTCGGGAACAACTTCTCTTCCTACGTTCGCGACTATGATTTCAGCGTTCTGCTGCCAGCGTACAACCAGGATCGCGCAGAATTCACCATCCCGGAAGATTACGGCGTGCTGCACGGGAACTTGTTCAGACACTTCGTTGGGTCAGACACCTACAAAGAAAATTTCAATAAAGCGCCGGTGATTTGCCTGAGCGTTTCCAGCAAAAACGTTTACCGCCAGACCGGAAACCGCCACCCGGTGCTCGGCATTGAATATGAGCAGGATTCATCTTCCCTGACCGATCTCTACTTCAACAAAATGGGGCTGAAGGCTCGCTATTTCATGCCGCCCAACAGCGTGGCGCCGTTTGCCTTCTACCACACGGGCGACCTGGTGAATGACTACTCGAATCTCGAGCTTATCAGCACCATCAGCACCATGGAGACGTTCCAGAAGATCTACCGCCCTGAGATTTACAACGCGAATTCTCCGGCCGGGCTGTGCTTCCAGCCAAGCCTGAACCACCAGGATCATTCATTTACTCAAATTGTTTACGATCGTGAAGAACGCAGCCGTTTGGCCATCGAACAAGGGAAGTTTACTGAAGAGCACTTCATCAAACCGTACCAAACAATTTTAGAGCAGTGGTCTGCTAACTACCCTCTTTGAGACACCAAATACAAGGTTATTCGACATGAAAAGATTATTGCCTACGTCCACTGCCGGCAGCCTGCCAAAACCGTCCTGGCTGGCACAGCCTGAAACGCTGTGGTCGCCGTGGAAGCTGCAGGATCAGGAACTTATTGAGGGTAAACAGGACGCCCTGCGCCTGGCGCTGCACGAACAACAGCTGGCCGATATCGACATCGTCAGCGACGGCGAGCAGACTCGCCAGCACTTCGTGACCACCTTTATCGAACACCTGGACGGCGTGGATTTCGAGAAACGCGAAACCGTGCGCATTCGTAACCGCTACGATGCCAGCGTCCCGACCGTGGTAGGCGCCGTGGCTCGTCAAAAACCGGTGTTTGTGGAAGATGCAAAGTTCCTTCGCAAACAAACCGACCGGCCAATCAAATGGGCGCTGCCTGGCCCGATGACCATGATCGACACGCTGTATGACAACCACTACAAAAGCCGTGAAAAACTGGCCTGGGAATTCGCCAAAATCCTGAACCAGGAAGCGAAAGAGCTGGAAGCCGCCGGCGTGGACATCATTCAGTTCGATGAGCCAGCCTTCAACGTGTTCTTCGACGAAGTTAACGAATGGGGCATCGCCACGCTGGAACGCGCCATCGAAGGCCTGAAGTGCGAAACCGCCGTGCATATTTGCTACGGCTACGGCATCAAAGCCAACACCGACTGGAAGAAAACGCTGGGCTCGGAGTGGCGCCAGTACGAAGAGGCGTTTCCAAAGCTGCAGACCTCAAACATCGACATCATCTCGCTGGAGTGCCACAACTCCCACGTGCCGATGGACCTGCTCGAGCTGATTCGTGGCAAGAAAGTGATGGTGGGCGCCATCGACGTGGCCAACCACGCCATTGAAACCCCGGAAGAAGTGGCCAACACCCTGCGCAAAGCGCTGCAGTTCGTTGATGCCGAAAATCTCTACCCTTCCACAAACTGCGGTATGGCTCCGCTGCCGCGCCATGTGGCCAGAGGCAAACTGCACGCGTTGAGCGCTGGGGCAGAGATCGTGCGCAGAGAGATTCTGGGTAAATAACCTAAAGTCTTTGCAACCCGCCTGGCGATTGAGAGATCGCCAGGTTTTATTCCCTGTGCCGATAGCTAATCCCTCCTTTAATGGCAGTCATTTCCTGGTCACTCAACGCACTAATACTGGGCCCATCGAATTAATCATAAATTTATTATTAACCTGCTAATATATAGCCTTGCCTTCATGAATATATTGCGAGCTAAGCAAGCAGATATTCAAAATATGATGCACTCTATATTTCGAATATTTTTCGCATTATTAAACAATAAACACCACCACCCCAAAATAAGACAAATATTATTTTTGTTTTATTAATGTCAGCATAAAAAATCAGCCAAAAATAATTTATCCCTACAAGCCGATTGCCCTGCCCACTAACGCTGTATGTCAGCATAAACTGCCCCTTGTGTTTTATAAGGAATATATTCCCACATCAAAAATGGTGGCTTTGACAAAAAAACAGCGCCACTCTAATTTTTCAACTCACACAGCAATTTTCTCACTTTTGTTATTTGCTCTGCTCGCTATTCAGTTAGCTGGCTTTTAATGAGGAGTTTAAATATGGCCTGGACTTTTTATCTGACGATAACGAATGCCACGGACAGGGTGCTTGAGGTAGACAGCAGTTCAATTGAATGGGGAACCTGGTATCGGAACTCCGTTGACGATCGTGGCCCCATCAGCATTGAACCTAATGCAACCGTTCAGGCTTTGGGCATCCGTGCTGCAAGGGGAACCTGGACCGGCTATGAATGCCACGCGCAATGGAAAGACAAAGTGCCCCCGGGCCAAAAAGGCTACGGTGCCGTCTCTCTGATGATCGATGTCCCTTTCAGCGGATCTAACGACTCAAGTCTGTCTGCCGGCGGCGCCTTGACCGCAAGCGGATGGACAAACTTGCCGAGCGGCGGGCATGACTTTAGCCGTTCCATCACGATCCGGGCCGGGCGAGATAAAAAGCTGCTGGTTCTGGATGAGGGGATAATCCCGGTGAAAGTTAAAGAGAATGATGCGGTCGAAGAGGAGTACCGGGCCTGGCTACTCGAAGTGGCCGCCAAAAACCCGGACGTGCGCAACTGGAGCGACGTCGAAAAAGATTTACAGGCCATTGATGACTTCAACCCATTGCAGTACATCCCTGACGGGCCTTACCTGACGAAGCGCCTGCTCGCTCGCTCAGAACCCCTGGTAGTGGAACCTGCGCTTTGGGAAGGTATTGGCGATGTGGATTATCCCACGCCGTACGCGCAGGATTTGTTCATTGATGAATATTTTGCTGTGGCAATTTACAGCGTAGGTAATAACCCTCGTACCTTTATTAACGTCCCTGCTGGGTCAACGCGCAGCACCAGCGAGAAAGTCACCGTCACTTCGGCCATTAAAAACGTCCTGACGGTCAACTGGTCACTCAAAACCTCGCTGTCCGAAAAAGCCGCCGACCCAATCACCGGTTCAGAAGTGGCTTCCAGTATGGATATGGAGTTTGGCGTCACCAATGTGCTGGAAGTCAGCCGTGAGTCCGTGACTGAAAAAATTGTTGAAGAGTCCTTCACAGCGCCGCAGGACAGCGATGTGCTGATTGTTCCCTGGGTATTTAGTACGGCGGTAGTCATTTATCGCCGGACCAAAAAAGGTAACGTCAGCCTGGTCGCCGTTTCCGAATGGGCGCAAATGCAGTTCTTTAAAAGTTACAGAGTACAAACCCTGTTCAAACTTGAATCTGGAGATGCGTCATGAAAACACTCGTTATCGCAATTCTTATCGCTGTTCTGTGCCAGGGCATGGCGATGGCCGAAACGCAGCAACCGGCATCCGGGGCTTTACCTGCCAATGAAAAGCCGCCCCTGGTGCTGACGGCCGACGAAAAAAAAGCGAGTGAGGCTAATGCCGACAGGAATGAATGCTGGTCGGCCAGAAATTGTAGCGGGAAAATCCTTAATAATAAGGATGCGCATAACTGCAAAAACTCCGGGGGTAAATCCTGGCGGGGTAAAAACTCCAGCCAGTGCACCAATCTTTAAACTTTAGATGCCAAAGCAACTATCCTGCCCGTGGTATAACGGGTGGATAGTTTCTTACTGGCGCCAGGGAAGCATCGCCAACTGAATATTCGATGAATGCCGGTAATTCCCGCGGCTTTACCTCTGACCAGGTATCGTTATAGGTAACTTCCGGGCGCAATCAGATTTTAAGTGCAGCCACAATTGTGGCTTCCATTTTCTCCGGGGTAGTGAACGGTGCAAAACGCTTCAGCGGTTTTCCGTCCCGGCCAATCAGGAACTTTGTGAAGTTCCACTGGATCCGCCCGCCCAGCACGCCAGGCAATTCTTTCTTCAGATAACGAAACACCGGATGCGCGGAGGTACCGTTGACCTCGACCTTTGCAAACATCGGAAAACTCACGCCGTAGTTAATATGGCACGTCCGGGCAATTTCGTCGGCGTCACCGGGCTCCTGCTTACCAAACTGATTGCAGGGGAAACCAAGCACCACCAACCCCTGCGCGGCGTACTTCTTATAGAGCGCCTCGAGGCCTGCGTACTGCGGCGTGAAGCCACACTGGCTGGCGGTATTGACCACCAGCACCAGCTTATCGGCGTAATCGGACAGAGCGATCTGCTGGCCAGTCAGGCTCGTGGCCGTCAGTTGATGAAATGGATTCATGTTGGGGTCCTCAGTGCACGTCAAAATGGCCACGCAGCGCGGGCCGTAATTCTTCTATCGCTAGCTTAGCAACGCGTAATGCGGTGGGGTTAGTGCTTTCACTTTCCAATGACCACGCTGCGGACAGTCCGCCCCAGGCAATGATCCATTTGAGAAGCCGCTCTCTGTCCAGATTTGCTATCTCACTCACGGCACGCAGCCTGCGCTTAAAAATCTCCGGCACGGTAGCGACCGGCGGAGCTGGGTTATCCAGATCCGGGTTGGTGAAAATATTAGCAAAATCGAATCCCCGCTCCCCTATGACGCCTTTAGGATCGATCGCCCGCCAGCCCGATGATGCAAAATCAAGCACATTGTCGTGGTGTAAATCACCATGTAAGGCCACAACATCCTGCGGAGTGGTAAGCAGTTCTTGGGAGATATCTGAACAAAATGCCAGCAAGCCGCCCCGCTGCTGCGCCACTATTTTTAGCGAAGCAAACCAATCATCCAGCGAAGGCAACTGGGGCAAAGGCTTTTGCCGAACGCGATGCAGCCTGTTTGCCGTAGCACATAAGATACGGCAGGCTTCGAGATCCTGACCTTCTCTGGACATTGTGGCTAATGACGCGGAGCCGGTGGCCCGGGCGAGAAGAATGGCTTCATCTTCATGGGCAATAACCTGCGCCGCGCCCCTGCCTGCCCACCAGACCAGCAGCGAGTTCCCGTTTGTTCATCCCTGTCGGCAGTCACTTTCAGCATAGCCTCAGCGCCATCAGCTGCGGTTTTCACCGGCAGCAGCTGCGACGTATGGGTATGAAAGGGAGTGCCGTCCGGAATCAGATTCCAGCGTTTCAGCCAGCAGCTTAGTTTGTCTTTATCCATAGGGCGGTTTTTATCTCCCATTGAGTCAAGTTACCAGTGCGGGGCTGGTTGTCAGCCCCGCCTGATAAACAGCCAAACGAATATTAGGCTGCTTTGAGCGAGAGATGAAATTTATGCTGCCAGATAAAATTGGCGACACTGTTCATGACGCTTAATGGTTTGCAGGTTAAGCGAGGTACTGGCACATGGTGGACACCTTACCTGAGCTGACGGTCCGCTAGGATGTAGGTTTTGATACACCCACCAAAGTGACTGAGTGGAGTATAGAGAGCATTAGGTTGAAAGCTGTAGAGGTGGTTGGGAATTATTTACTGGACTCTGAAGCTTTAGATATATTAGAAATATGTAAAACCAAAAGCACTAATCATTCCTCCTGAGATATTTTCTAACTTTTCTTTTAAGAAAGAATTTTATGGGTTTGGTAGTAAAGATTACTACACGGAGATTAAGTCATGATTTATTCCAATATAGACATCATTTCAAAAGTTGAGGCAGGATCGATAACGATTGCTAACTACTCTGATGAATATATGAGGCCATCAAGTTATTTTCTCAGGATGGACAAAAAATTATTCCGGATGAAAAAAATCGAGTCATTCATAGATGCTAAACATACAGATACTTCAGTATTTTTTAATGATATTGACTTGGACGATAATGGGATAATAATTCATCCCGGGGAGTTTTCATTAGCATCATCAGTCGAAATGATTTCATTGGATCATACAGTTTGCGCCGAACCTTACCAACTATCTTGCTATGCTCGTATAGGTCTTGGAGTTAATTTTAGCTCATGTCATGTTGCGGCATCTTTTGGTGAAAATAAACCACCATCAATTACTTTTGAAATAATAAATAACTCTTGCAACTCAATTAAAATATATCCAGGTGTAAAATTTTGTCATTTAAGACTTCATGATCATGTCACGCCAGCTACTAAGACTTATAATGGGATATATTCAGAGAAGAAGGAAGCAATGCCTGCTAATTTCGCCTTGAAGCCTGTCAGATAGTTTTTAGAGTCATAAGTTGGGCTATTTAGAATATTCAATAACCAGCCTTACTTATTTTTAGTTCCAAAAATTATATTATTGCTCCAAGCCGAATTCCTAAACCCCATCTCCCGACTCATAATTACTTAACTCAAACTAGACGTTTCCCGCGTAATACGTAGATACTCATTACACCAGACACCAAACATTAAATTTCTGAAGTAAATTATATCGGCGACTTAACTTCCAGCGCAGCGGAACGCCGTTGCACGCATTCTCTTACTTTGTTGAGGAATACTTTGTGTTCAAATTAAATCCATTGTTACTAAGCCTTGTGGCAGTGCAAGGTTTGATGTTCCCTATCTTACTGTCGAGGGCGTCGGAGTTAAAGCCTTATTCGCCAGAGATTAATGACAATAAAGTCGGGGCTTATTGCTTATGCAATGGCTTGACTCATACGCTGCGCGGTTTACCGCAAAGAGATCGACGGCAACGGCGCGAAAGGCTGGCGTTACAGCGCGGGTGT
Organism: Enterobacter sp. TMH.L2; assembly: GCF_050847315.1. Lineage (NCBI taxonomy): Bacteria > Pseudomonadati > Pseudomonadota > Gammaproteobacteria > Enterobacterales > Enterobacteriaceae > Enterobacter > Enterobacter sp. TMH.L2. The sequence goes on from NZ_CP193791.1 coordinate 2,585,033, forward strand.
GCGCTGGTCGTTTTAATTGAACCGGTCGCCGTTATGGCGACCGGAAATATCGTAGGTTAGTTTATTGCGCCAGCCCGACTTTTACGAAAGGGCTACCATGACTGCGCGACTTTTTGATGAGCTTACCTACGTATAATTCTCTGACTTCTGGTGATGCGATTCTTCCAACAAACTCAGAACGGTCGGTTTCGGGAGGGGTGATCACTTTTCGTGTGAAGTACTGCTGAGAGCCTGCTTTTATCCAGCACTGTATCTCGTAAACTTCCATCACCAAACCGCCATAAGTAGCGTATGCAAAGCGTAGATTTTTATCTTTTGGTACTTTTGCCCAGACGCCACGCGTAGCTTCATATAATGCAAGTGCACTCATGCCAGACTTGTAGGTACTGTTTAGCAAAAAAGCGAGCCCTGCATGTTCAGGTGCGATTTCCGTCTCTTGCTTAAGAAGGAGATGGTTGAGCTCATCAAGCGTGATTCTCCCCATAAGGGAGCTGCTTCCTCGTACTTTGTTGGTCAGTTCTCCGACACCTAAGAGATCAATACATGTTGCTTCAACAAGCTTCGCTGTTGCCTCATCCATGCCATGGCGTAGTATGTCGATACCTAGGTTTCCTGTTTTTAACAGATGATTAATTCGTTCTGATTTCGGAGAGTCATCATTATACTTTATATGATCAAGACAGCGTTCTGACTTGCCTTTGCCTATATAAAACGGTTTCTTGGTTGCATCTTCAGTGTCATAAAACGCATAAACATAGGATTTAGCCATCCCTAAAGCTTTCGAGTATTTTGAAATATCCTTCATAACCATGCTTCCTTAGGGAGACAAGTACTTAAATTCACTATCGGCATTAAAGTTCAGAACATAAGCTCGAAACAATTAGCGAATTAATTGACCTGCTCCAATTGATGAATATTGGCCAAAGTTAGTAACGTACGCTTCTGGCACAAAGCGGAAAAATATAAACAGACTACATCGACAATCAAAAACTCAGGGCTGCCCTTCCATATTCCAACGTGCCGATCCCATAACGTCGTAAATGTGTTGTTCGGTAAAGGCCGGGAATTTTGCGTGCCTGGAGGCTGCCAGCAACGCATTACAGTAGCTCTGGTCTCCACCTTTCACGATGAAATTTTGCAAGGTTCCATCTATTTTAAAATCAAGGTGCACATTGCACCTTTTTCCATTCCAGGCATGAGGCTCAGCAAGCGCGGCATCAAGTGCTTTCTTTATCCCCGAGGCCTGTTGACCATAAATATCCGTATCGGAAACTTTTCCCGCGCGATCGTAGGTGCAACTATCAAGCGCACTCTTTTTTATACACTCTTTCGGGGTTAATGGAGCACATCCTGAAAGCATTATTGCGAGCATGACCAGCATCGATAATTTAGTCATCCATAAATCCTTTTATGAAGCATTGCATTACGTGGCTTTTACCACCGCTGAATTATGCCACTTCACCCGGCTCAACGATTCACTTTTTGACCTACCAATATTAATACTCAGCCCACGGCCTCCCCGCCAGCCGCGCCTTAAGCAGCTCGATAAACTTTTGCGCCCTCGGGCTTCGTTCTGCCTGCGGAGTGCCGCTCAGCGCCACGATATCGGCATCCGGCAGCGTGTATTCCGGTAGAAGTCTCACCAGCTCGCCGCTGTGAATTTGCGGCAGCACATCCCATTCGGACCGCATAATGATCCCCCTGCCCGCCAGCGCCCACTCTTTTACCACTCGCCCTTCGTTGCTCGACAATTTGGGCGAGATCCGCTGCGGGCAGTCCCCTTTGGGGCCGGAGAAGCGCCACAGCGTCACGTCTTCGCTGTTTTCCCGCAGCGCAATGCAGTCGTGATCCACCAGCTGTTCCGGCGTCAGCGGGGTGCCTTTTCGGTTCAGGTAGTCCGGGGAAGCGCAGATAAAGCGTTGGTTAGGCGCAAGCTTGATGCAGTGCATACTGGAATCGCGTAGCTCGCCGATGAAAATCACCAGATCCCATTTGTGTAGCCTGGCCCAATGTGGGTCGTCGGAAAGTGTCAACTCCACTTCAAGGTTTTCATGCTGCGCGGCGTATTCCCCCAGCAGCGGCGCAATATAGTCGTTACCAAATCCCAGCGGGGCCAGCACGCGCAGCTTGCCTCTGACCTGCTGCCGCCTGTCGTCCAGAGCAGACTGCAGGCCAGCCAGCTCGGTGAGGATCTTCTCCGCCCGGCTCAGCAGCAGCGAGCCTTCATCGGTGAGTGAAACCTGCCGCGAGGGCCGCAGAATAAGGTCGACGCCAAGCTTTTGTTCCAGCCCGCGCAGCCGCTGCGTAACGGAGGGCGGCGTGACATTCATCGCCCTTGCGCCGGCGGCCAGCGTATCGTGAGTAGCGATAGTACGGAAGAAAGCCAGATCGTCGCTGTTTATCATTAAGCCTGAACCTAATCATTAATTGATTTTATATTAATTTATACCTAATAAGCCGGATGACAAGATACAGCCTCACCCCAAAGGAGACCCGCTATGTCCGCCGAATGGATCACCACCCGTGATACCCCCTTTTTGCTGATCGAGAAAAGCAAATATTTGCGCAACATTGAGCGCCTGTACTCGCGCGTTCACGCTCTGGGCAGCGAGGTCCGGCCACACCTGAAAACCCTGCGCTCCATTGAGGCCGCCCGCTACCTGCTTGAACAAAGTGATTCCCCGGCCACGGTTTCCACGCTCGCCGAAGCGGAAACCTTTGCCGCTGCGGGTTACACCAACCTGCTTTACGCCGTCGGCATCGCGCCCCATAAACTTCCCCGCGTGGCGGCGCTGATCGCTAAAGACGTGAACCTGCACATTCTGCTCGACAGCGAACCACAGGCTAGCGCCGTGGCCGAATACAGCCGGGCGCACGGCCTCAAGTTTTCGGTATTTATTGAGGTGGATTGCGACGGCCACCGGGGCGGATTGCCGCCGCACAGTGACGCTCTTTTGACCCTGGCCCGCATCATTGAGGCAAGCGGCTCGACGCTGACCGGGCTGCTTGCTCACGCCGGAGAATCCTATAGCTGCCGCACGGACGAAGCTATTCTCGCGGCCGCCAGAGCCGAATGTGCCGCTATTAAAACCGCCGGAAGCCGCCTGCGCGCGCAGGGCTATGCCTGTCCCGTATTAAGCGTAGGGGCCACGCCGACAGCCCATTTTGCGGACGATCTCACGGACATCAGTGAAGTCAGAGCCGGGGTGTTTACCACCTTCGACCTGGTGATGAAAAACGTCGGCGTCTGCCGCCTGGAGGATATTGCGCTTAGCGTTGTCGCCACGGTGATTGGCCACAACAGGGAGAAAGGCTGGATATTTATTGATGCCGGGTGGATGGCGCTTTCCCGCGACAGGGGCACGGCGGCGCAAAGCCAGGACTACGCTTATGGCCAGGTGTGCAGCCTGAGCGGGGATCCCTACGAAAACCTGCTGGTCACCACGACCAACCAGGAGCACGGCATCGTTGCCCTGCCGGACAGTTCAACTTTGACCGTCGATGATTTCCCCGTCGGCAGCCGGGTGCGCATTCTGCCCAACCACGCCTGCGCCACCGCCGCCATGCATCAGCACTATCAGGTTCTGAGCGAAGATGGCGAGGGGCACGAGGTCTGGTCGCGGATCGTGGGCTGGTAAGCGTCAGTCAGGCTAATCAACGGCGGGGGATACCGAAAGGTTCCCTTTTTTGCCATGCCTTTGTGCTCCCACGCCCGAAGGTTTGAACATATATTTCACAACTAAATCTTATATGTTGTTGAAAACGACCTCTGATTTATGGTGTCAATTGTAACGATCTATAAATTAGTTTGTTTTATGTTTTGCCAGTGATATTAATTTGAATACGACAGAAATTATTTTTATTTATTTCTCTGACCTCAATCACCCCCTAATATATCGGGAGGACTACCTATGGCATAACAACAACACAAATATATTATGCATTACTTAATTCAGGTTGTAATTATTACATTCACTCAGCAAAAGGTATATATCATGAGCACAATGATTAAATTTAATCTGACTAATCAGAGCAGCACTCAGCAGGACTTTTTCTTCTTTCAAAAACCCGCTATATACAGTGGTGGAAGTAATGTCTACTCAAATAGTATCCAGAGTATTGTACTGGCACCTTATTCGACCAGCAGCAGCACTTATACTTTTCTGATTAATATGCAATTTTATGCCGGAGTTCAACAGGCAAATACGCCTCCTGTGGTAGGAAAACAATCAGGATTTTTATCCGCTATCCGCCCTATCGACCTGACGCCGGCCACCGGCACCCCGTCGAAAGGAAACTCCACCAGCCTGTCGCTGAATCCCTTTGGGTTAAGCTCGCCAGTGACAGACGCGGAGGCGGAACCGGGATCGTTTCGCATAGTCTCGCCGGTCTTTAGCCCTAATCTAAACCACGTCAACGGCGGCTCTGCCGTTATGCTGGGCGATGGCAGCGTCGTACTGTCAAACTTCACCACGGTGTTACCAAACCAAAACCTGGACTGCCAGCCAATTCTGAAATACTACATCCAGACAGGGTCATACCAGTCCGGCACGGTAATGAACTTCACCAGCTCATCCAACAGCGCTGCGCTTTGTGACGCCACCGAAGGAGAGTCAATTTTTGACGTTACTTATAATGCCGACGGTACCTGGACCGTGGTATCGAGCTGTTAAACATAAATATTGAGCTTCTGCACGGATTTATTACCCCTGCAGAAGCTCTTTATTTTTATGGCCTGTTACTTATCATCAAACAATAGCATTTAAATGAGGTGTTTAATGTTAAAAGAAAATGATCTGGTCAATGTCGATGACCTTACATCCTGGGCTAAGAAACATGATTGTAAAGTAATGGAAAATAATGGCGATACTTATATAGGCAACCCACCAACCGCCACCAAATATCCTCACTTTCATATTTTTTCTAATGGAAAAACTAATCTGAGTGTCGGATCATCTAAAAATGAAACCGTGGGTACCAACCAGACAATCGACCCGGAAAAGCTGAGGCAGGCCTGCGAGCGATTTAGCCAGTGGCCTATTGTCGCCCCACTCAAACTGGCCATTGAGTGGGTATTAAACCCTGAAAGGAATAATTAATCTTGTTTGAAAATAACCTTATAAGGATGGCGGTTTATTCCGCCATTTTTTAACGACTCAGCGCATCGGCTTCGACGCGGCGCCCTTTGTTTTTTCCGTCGTCAGGTACAGCTCCAGCAGCGTCTGTGCTTCGTTGAGCACCGCTTTACGCTCTGCGTCATTCTGCAGATTGGCCGCCGCCGCACCTTTGAGCATTTGCAGGATAACAATGGTCATCAGGCCGGCACGGTCGGCGGATAAACTGGGGATCACAACCTGCAGCGCGGTGGAGAACCCGCCGCGCATGGCATCCCTGAACTGAAGGCGGGCCGCTTCATGCTCGCCACGCTCTTCCACCAGCCTCAGGGCAAAGGTTCGCTGTGACTGCAGCGAAAGCACAAAGCGGGTGAACAGATCTGCCGCGGTGGGGATGTCCACCCCGGTAACGCTGGCCTCCAGCACTTCCAGTCGGTCGATCACTTCGCGGGTGTACTCCAGCAGCAGCGCGTCGGCCAGCGACTCTTTGTTGGGGAAAAACCGGTACAGCGAGCCAATGGCCGTGCCGGAGCTGGCCGCGATCTCGGTCATGGTTACGGCGTCAAAGCCCTTCTCGCCGAAGAGTCGTGTGGCCGCTTCAGTTATCGCCGCCACACGAAGATGGCCACGCAGGCGTTTAGGCTGGTTTGCCGCTAAGGGCGCTGGTTTCGTCATAAAATATTTCGTATCAATCCGCTAACATTTATTCGCATAACGCCCATTGAGATATGCGAGGGCATCCTCTAGAATCTGAGTTATGCGAGAACATCCTCGCATAACTTAACTCTCCCTGAGTGTAAGCCACGACTCCGGCGTGAGCCAGCTTAAACGAATATTCTTCCGCGCTGCGGGCGGCTATACAACGATGAAGAAACAAGATCCTGCCACACCTAACGGTTATCGCCTGCTGTCACCACAGCGTATGCAGTGGAGCACGCTGATTATTGCCACCGCACTTTTCGGCGGGCTGCTTACCTGGCTGAATATTCCTGCCGCCCTGCTGCTCGGGCCGATGGCCGCCGGGATTGTGGTCTCGCTGAACGGCGCAAAAATTCAGCCCAACGGCACGCTGTTTCTCATCGCCCAGGGCATCATCGGCTGCATGATTGCCAGCAAAATGCCCCGCAGCCTCGCCGACACCTTCGGCTCTCACTGGCTGCTGTTTATTGTCTGCGTCTTTTCGGTGATTTTTATCTGCATGCTGCTCGGCTGGATAATGACCCGCATGCGCATCCTGCCCGGAACCACCGCGCTCTGGGGATTAAGCCCCGGCGCAGCCACGGCCATGACGCTGATGGCCGAAGCCAACGGCGCAGACACACAGCTTGTCGCCGCCATGCAATATCTGCGGGTGATTATGGTAGCAAGCGTCGCTTCCGTGCTGATGAAAGTCTCAGGTGAGCACGTCCCTGCCACATCTGCGACGATCGATCTTTTTGCACACGGCTCTTACGTTGCGATGGCTGAAACTTTTGGACTTATTGCCTTCGGCTGTATTGCGGCCAAACTTCTGCGTTTGCCTGCCGGAGCGCTGTTGATCACGCTGGTCGCTGGCGTGGTGCTCTCGCAAAATAACTGGATTGAGATCGCGCTTCCGCAGTGGGTGCTGGTGCTGGCATACACCATCGTCGGCTGGCGCATTGGGCTGAAATTTACGCGTCCGCTGTTAAAACATGCCGCCCAGGTACTGCCGCGCATCGCGGTCAGCATTGTGATTTTGATTGCCCTTTGCGGCCTGATGGCGGCGGGATTGGTGGTCGTGGCCGATATCGACCCGCTCACCGCTTATTTAGCCATGAGCCCCGGCGGGGCCGATTCCGTGGCAATTATCGCCGCCTCCAGCAAGCACATCGACATTGCCTTTGTAATGTCGATGCAGATGACCCGTTTTATTATTCTGGTCGCCTTCGGGCCGATCATCGGTAATATCATGCAGCGGCAGGCGAAGAGGTGAAACTCAGTTTCTGGCTGAACGCCGTTTCATCGTCTCTTCAATATAACTTTCGATATGAATGTTGTGCTCCCTGTTCACTCGCGCAATAAATACCGGGAGGAAGTCGGACGAAGTGTGAAGCGTATTCGCGACAAGGCAGTCAAAATCACGCTGAGTGAAACGAAGATTTCCCCTCAATGTCGAATGCTGCAGCAAAGTGTGTGCAATCACCTCAAGGGCTGCGCGCCTGTAATCATCCGTACGCAGAACATCCAGATCCGCAGGGAGAATCTCAAAGTCGAAAGAGTGGCTTATAAACCCTGATTCAACGGGTTGCGAGTAAATCAGTCGCTCCCCTTCCTGATTCACATGAGGTTCCCACCCGTCCCCCAATAATCGAACTGATTGCACGACTCCCCCTCTTTTTTGATTCTTTTTCACCCGCACAAGCGATGCTAAAACCTCTCCAGCCACCCACAATGTTTATCTGACTCAACGAACAATTAAGATTATCGGCCACCCGAACCCATTATTGAGTCCGGGTATTGCCGCTGTTCAGAATACTGACGGGAAACCGGGGTTAATCCGCTTCGCTCTCTGCACGATTATTTTTAAGATCGATTATCTGCCCAATCTGGTCGTGATAAACCGTTAACTGGTTATAGCGGCTCATCTCGGACACCAGCTGTGTCGGCAGGTTAAAGCTGCGGGCGAGGTCGCCAGGCTGAAACGGTTTGTGTTCATCGAGGTATCGGTCGCTGTACCTGCGCAGGCTGTACTGATACCAGAGGATCAGCAACCAACCGTTGATGACCGCAATCAGCAGGTACAGCAGCACGGAATTGAGCGACTGCGCGATGATTTCCCCGCGCTGGTCGGGCAATAACATCAGCTGCAGCAGCAAGTTTTTCCATACAAAGTACAAAAAACCGGCCCAGGCAATAGCGGTTATCAGGCCATCGAACAGGCGCGGTCCCAGTCGATCTTCGGTCAAAATCAGCGTGTTGGTCTGCATCATATTCTTCCTTTTCCACGGTCAGGACTTACCCAGCGCGCGCGGGCACGGCGGCGTTTAAGCATCACTTTCGGGAACGACACCAGAGTGGTAAACAGGCCTATCATCCAGTACATCAGCGGGAACCAGACGATCCAGAACAGCGACCCGGCGATCCGCTTTTCATAGCGCCGCTCAATGAACAGGCTGATCAGGAACTGCATCAGGCACATTACGCCCAGCAGCAGCCCGGTAAACGCCGGCGGAAAGAGCGTTTCAACCACCAGGTTTGCCGGCAGCGTGGTCAGGTGGCTGGCAATAAACAGCAGGATGGTGATCGCGTAGGCGAAGGCCCACACCGTCGACAACACGTACTCCATAAACAGCGGCCACATCCGGCGGTGTTCCCAGCGGAACAGGCGACGCAGGTTGACCAGAAACACTTCCGCCCCGCCCTGCGCCCAGCGCAGTCGCTGTTTCCAAAGCCCTTTGAGCGTTTCCGGCATTAGGATCCAACACAGCGCGCGCGGCTCAAAATAGAGCGTCCAGTGATGCAGCTGCAGTTTCCAGCTGATATCAATGTCTTCGGTGATCATGTCCGGGCTCCAGTAGCCGACATCCGCCAGCGCCTGGCGGCGAAAAGCGGCTATCACGCCGGAAACGGTAAAGACACGGCCATAAATGCGTTGAGTGCGTTTAATCAGCCCGATTATCGAAGAAAACTCACCGACCTGGATCCGGCCAATCAGGTTCGAGCGGGTGCGGATCCGTGGGTTTCCGGTTACGGCGCCCACGTTAGAGTGCCTAATCAGCGGCATCACAAGATAAGCTGCCGTGTCCCGCTCCAGCAAGGCATCCCCGTCGATGCACACCAGCAGATCCCCGCGTGCGGCGGCGGCCCCGGCCTTTAGCGCTACAGCTTTACCCTGATTCGCCGCCAGATGAATCACTCGTAGTTTTGGGTATTCCACCGCGAGCTGATTCAGGATCTCGGCGGTGTTATCCCGAGAGCCGTCGTTGATGGCGATAACCTCGATGTTGGTGTAGCGCTGGGCCAGCGCGGCCTCTATCGTTTCCCGGGCGTTTTTGCCTTCGTTAAAGCACGGGATCAGAATAGAAATCAGCGGATTACCTTCCAGCTGCGGCGGCGGCACATCTTTGCCCCACGGCCAGTGGCGCTCCAGCCGGTACCAGAAATAGAGCCCGCCGGTCATCCACAGTACCGACATAAACAGTGGCCAGAAGAACACAAAATCTAACAGGATTTTCCCGGTAAATACCGCCGCCATACCGAGCGGCAGCCCAAAGACCAGGCCCAGAATCAGCAAGGAAAGAAGACGATCAGTCATTGTTTGGGTACCAGTAAGAGGACATTTCAGGTCTGATATGTGAAATATCAGGCTGGTTATTGATGAAGTCGTCCGGGTAATAGCCGTAGTGTTTCACCCCATTCAGCTGCAGCAGCTGCATCCATTCCACCAGCTGTTTATCCGCGATGCCTTTCTGCGTCTTGTGGTTCCAGTCGCGCGCCTGAAGCTCAAAAATGGTTTTATTCATTCCCGAAGGCTTCGCCGCGACGGCTTTAATTAGCCGTTCCAGCCAGCTATTGCTCTCTTCCGGCGGCACGGACTCCATCAGCGGCATCGCCATCGGCACCGTCCAGTTGTAAGCGGCCAGGAAATCGTCAATGTTCTGGGCGAACCACGTCTCGCTCTCTGGCTCCAGAATCGGCAGTGCAAAGATATTTCGGGCGGTCTTTATCTGCGGGCCACGAATATTCCGCACCGCGTCGGTCAGCGTGCGCGTGAATTCGATCAGCGTCTGGCTTTTAAAGCGCGCCCAGCTTCGCAGTTCGGCAGGGTTTTGATGAATGTCGCCGATGCTGCCCTGGAACCCTGCCTGCCGGTAGGCGGCCATGGCGTCCGGCCCGGCATCTTCAAAGTCCGTGAGGAGCGCGTCGTCGTGAAAAAGAATGCCGTCAAATACCGCATGTCGGGCGAGATCTTCGTAGATGTCGATTATCTGATGGCGAACCTGTCGGTTCCATGGGGAAAGCCGTAGATAAGGGCTGGTGGCCCGCTGCGTCTTCCCGCTGGCGGCGTCCCAGCGTTGCACCCTGGGCAGCGCGGCATTCAGATCAAAAGAGAGCACCGGCAGCCAGGCGAAGACTTTGGCATCGCCCCTGGTGCGTAACTGCCAGGCGACAAAGTTAAACAGGTCAGCGCGTACGGGCAGCCAACGGTTGGGGAAATAGAGCGACTTGATATTGCCGTCGCCAAGCGGGTCTGAGAACGCCTGCAAAAAGACATGGCTGATTTTCATGTCATACACTCGCTGCACCAGCGCATCGATATTCTTCGCCTGCTGCACCGGGTTCGGGTCGTAGACGTAGTCGAGATCCACATGCATAACGCGCACCGGATCGGGCTCCCGGACGCGGCTCACCATGCTGGCGAACGCTTTGAGCGTCGGGTTGCCCGAGATCAGCACTCGCGGGATATTGTCCAGGTCGCGGGCGTCAGCGAGACCATCATTGAGCGTGAACGCCAGCTGGTAGCCCTGCTTTTTGAGCACGCTAAGTGAGGTGCCGTTGGCCGCGCCATAGGGCCAGACCCAGGCGCGAGGGGCCTTCCCGCTGAGCTGTTGAATTTTGCGACTGATTTGGCGCACGTCGTCGTCAATACGGCGGGTGAATTGCTCGTCACTTTCATACTGGCCAGTGACTTTATTCCACGCCCGGTTGGCCACCGCAGGCTCACGGCTTCCCTGGGGATTCGCCTGAATACCGTAATGTGAAGCCCATGTGTGCGCCCCTATCTCAACCAGCGGGGACTGGCTAAGCTCGCGCACCATATCCCAGGTGGCAAACTTATCGCGGGCGGTCATCAGCCCGCCAAAATCCACCTTCATCCCCGGCGGGGTGTCTACCCAACTGCCCACGGGCGCCCAGAGTGCGGGCACATTGTATGCTTTAAGCAACGGCCACACGCGGGTGTAGAAGCTGCTGTAACCGTCATCGAAGGTGAGCAAAAATGCCTTTGGCGGCAGCGGCGTGCCGCCCCGGTGAGCGTCCAGAATCGACTGCACGCTTACCGCGCGGTAGCCGTTTTGCAGCAGCCAGCTGATTTGCTCGTTAAGGGCGCTGGTGCGCACCGCCAGATAACGCTGATCGGGGTCGCGGTCTTCAACGTCATGGTAAGCCAGCACCAGAAAATGGTTCTTCGGCCAGGGCTGGTTGGCTTCAGGCAGCGGCCGCGCTTTTGGCGGCAGAAAATGAATCTCCTGCGCGCCCAGGCCAGAAAAGGTCAATAACCAGCCAAAAACGATCAGGCCGAGGCGAAAACTGTTGGTCAGCATGTTTGTCCTTAAAATCGTAAATTTGCATCAAAAGCAATGGCGAGATGCGTTTCCCGCTTGCCGTCCCAGGGGCGCTTTTCCCAGTTCAGCATGGCCCCGGTGTCGAGGACGTTGTTCCACTGGATACGCTGGCCATATCCCAGGGTTGTCATCGCCCCCGCCCCATAATTTTTTTGCCGGTAAATACCCGCTCCGGCGCTAATCTGCTGGCTCCAGATGGTGTCATAGCGCTGGTACAGCACGTGATTAGCGGCGAGCGTCGGCGCGGCGGATAAGTCCCATTTCGGGCTGTAATAGGCGGTGTCGGTCTTGCTGTTGGTGCCGTATGCCACACCGGGCTGCAGGTCGAGCGTGATCCGCGCCGTCTGCCATAGCCGTTCTTTGCCCTGGAAGGTGTATTCCTGGCGGTGGTTATGGTCCGAGAACCAGCTGGTCGCGGTCGCGAGCTGATATTCACGCCGTTCATTTTGATGCCAGCGCACCCACAGGTTGGCCTGATTCGCACTTACCCCGTTGCGTAAAGCCCGCAGCGGCGTTGCCCGGGCCAGGCGTTCCACTTCGCCTCCTACTCGCCAGCTGTCGTTGAAGCTGTGCCAGGCCGAAACTCGCCCGCCAGGCTTATTGCCACCGTTGAAGTTATTGTTCGCCAGTTCAAGCTCGACCCAACTATTGCGCGCCCGCCACTCTATCCCCCCAAACACGCTGCGGCTTAAGCCCTTACCTTCTTCAAAACGACCGCGCTCAAAACGGTGACCGCCAAACAGCCTCCAGCTGTCGGCTACGGGTGGGCCGTAAATCGCCATATCCCAGCTAAAGTCGTGTGCCCCGCTGACGGGCGTATCAGAGTGGATCTCCTGCTGGCCGTTAAGGCGCAGTTCGGACATTCGGTGGATTTCGCGCGTTCGGTTCAGCCGCTGAGAAGCGATATCCAGCGGAGCGCGCAGCATCACATCGTCGGTCAGCAAATCCATTTGCCGCCACTCGTGCAGATCCTGCGCGACATAAGCCTGCTGCCGCTCCAGCTCAAGGTTGGATGGCTCAAGCACCTCCGCCTTTTTTAACTCTCGTTCAGCGGCCAGCGGCAGCCCGCGCGCCTGCAACACCCTGGCATAATCAATACGTAACCCCTGGTTGCCCGGCGCGGTACTGGCCAGGCGCTGGGACAACGTTTCTGCTGCTGGCAGTGCATTGGTTGACAGGAGGTATTGCAGCGAGAGCGTTTTAGCTTCCAGCCAGCGATCGTTTGGTTTGGGATTCGGGGAACCCGGCACGTAGCGACGATAAGGCGTTGTCTGAGTCAGGTTTTGCAGATAACGAGCGGCAGCGTCGTACTGTCCGCTGTCCAGCAAGGCATAAAACATCGCCTGCTCATTCTCATTCGTCGCGCCGCTGAACAGCTGCGGCGTTAGCGCCTGCGCCCTTTCTACCTGCTTTACCGCGAGGTAAGACGCAATAACCCAGCGTAAAGCCCAGGGTGGAACGCGCACGCCTTCTGAGGCCAGGGCTTCATATTCCTGAATGACCTTTGGGTAATGATTGTGGGCATAAAGTGCACCAAGCCGGTCTATTCGCGCTCTGGTAACGTCCTGCTGAGCCTGCGGATTACCACGCCATTCGGCGAGCAAAACGTCGTAACGATCCAACGCCCGCTGCGCGACGGTAAAACGAGCTTTTTCCTCTCCTGGAGGGATCTCAGCCATGCGCACCCTTTCGGCCAACGCGTTAAGTTCCAGACTTCTGCGCTCATTTGCCGGAAGGTTCGCTTGCCTGGCAAACGCCAGCGCTGGCGTATTCACCCTGTTCACGGTCAGGCTGGATATCAGGTTTTGCAGCACCGTTTTATCCCCTGGAGCAAGCGCGATGGCCTGCGTGTCGCTTAGCAACTGGTCCCAGGTTTTTCCCTGCCGAAGATAGACATAAGAGAGCGTCTGCCAATGCGCCAGCGTCGGCTTTTCCTCGATCAAACGCAGAGCTTCATCTCTGGCCTGCCAGGCTTTTTGCCCGTCGGCCAGCGTTTTAATTTGCCCTATGCGATAGTCATCGTTTCCAGGCGAGAGCTGAAGCACCCGCTCCCAGAGGGAAAGTGATTCCGTCCAGCGATGAAGGTTACGCAGAGATTGCGCCGTGGCGGCGACTCCACGAGCCGGGATAGCAGTACGCTCCTGATAACGCTGCCACACGCTGACCACTTCATCATCACGCCCGGCCCAGGAGGCGACCTGCAACCAGTCGGCCACCTGTTCCGGGTGCAATGCTCTTTGCTGTGCCTTATGCTTTAAGGCGTCAAGCAGGGGTTGATAATCCCCATTTCGTGCCTGTAATACCTGACTGTCATAGCGCGATGTTGCCCCCACCCCTTGCGCTGAAAGCAGCCCTGGCATGATTAAAAATAACGACAGCTTCACGCCATGATAAAAGAATAACTTATTGATACTCAGCCGCTGTTCCATAAATATCTATTATTCCATTATGAATGAGCATAGTTTATCCGCCGCGTTAAATGCCGGATATCGGCACTAGCGGATGTAATTCACACGGTAAAACACTCTTTTGATATGCAGAGTATTTATTTAAACGGGCACACCTCACTTAACGTCTTTTTCTGCATCTGGCTTTAGGAACAAACTCAAAATAGCGGAGATTACACATTAGGTCAGACAGCAAGAATGATAAGTCACCATGAATAATTTTGTGAACACTTCCTGACGGCCGAAAACATGCTTTTAAGAATACTCTGTACCGACTTTTCAATGAATAACTTTCAATACAAAACAAAAACACAAGCAACTGATTTGAAATGAAAAAAAACCACATCAAAAATATAAAAATGATATGGAAGATGTTTTTATCAATATGTTTAAGTGAAAATCAACGTATTAATCAGGACATTTCCTGGCAAAGATTCCTAATTTCCAAGCCACGGACTTCTCTCTTATTTCATTTTATTTATAATTTCCCACATCAGGAAAAAAGAAGGATATCTCTTTGCCACTAACGCTTTACCAACTATTAATATCAACCCCAACACTTACCTAAAGGTTAGTTAGCTCATTTTTAAAGAAATAATAGTGACACGCTGTGAATACGCATACCCCTGGCTTCAATGGCCAGGCATTTGGATTGTATGATATTAAAGGAATACACTGCGGTGAATGCGACAATTTTGATCACACAAGATCGCTATCTTTACCAGGGAATAAAAAACTATTTTCCTGATGTTATTCGACTGTACTCCGTCGACAGAAGAAGCTTCAGCTATGGCTACAAAGAGTACGCTGTCCTGGTCGATAGCCGGTTACCACTGGAACAGTGGGAAAACATCATCACCAGCGCAGAGAAAGCGGAGGCACCGGTACGTTGCATCATGCTGGATATGCGCCACAGTGAACTCTCCCCACTGAGACTTAAGTGGAGCCTCGATATGTCGATGCCGTACCGGGACATTGAAGGACTGTTCTGGCTGCTGCAAAAAGTGAAGCTAGATCGCCAGGCCGGGGAATGGTTTTATGCCATGCGCCTGAGTCAGGAGGAGCGGAAGATGATGATGTGGCTAAGAAAGGGTTTACCTATGGAAGCCGTGGCGGAAAAGCTCTGCACGTCACTGAAAAGTCTTTATCGCCGACGGAATGAACTTTACGAGAGATTGGGACTGGCCAACTTTAATGAGGCCTGCCTGCTCATTTATACCGACGAAGAGCAACAGTACCCCTAGTTTGGGCAGTGTGCCATGAGGCCGCCGCCCGTCGGGCTTATGATTGCTGCAATGGCAAGGTGGTCATACAAGTTTGACTGTCGTCGAAGGTGGCAAACGCGGATTGCGCGGTGCGGCCCTGATAGCTGACGCTGACCGTCCCTTCGGTATTGCGCGGCAGCCACACGCCGATGAAGCCATTTTGCTGGCTGGTCAGCGTTTTATTCAGGATAACGTTGCCCGATTTATCGGTAATTTTGACCTCAAAGGGCGTATTGACCATCTCACCCTGGCAGCCGGAAAGGCTGTGATTGAAGCAGGGATGCGTTTGCTGCAGGTATGGCGCAAACGACAGATAGAACTTATCCCCCAGCGGGTAGCTAAACTTCTGCTGCCCGTCCGAAAGCACCAGCGCACGGCTGGTCACACCGGCGCTAAAACCCAGCGGGCGGGCCTGCGGGGACTGGTCGATAGCCTCAACCATTTGCTCGATAGTTTTTCCCGCCAGCCCGTGTTTCGCCAGAAAGGCATTTGCCTCAGGTGTGGCCGCCAGGGCAGACCCGCTAAGGGCCAGCGCCAGCCACGCCGTCATGATACGTATTTTCATCCTGTTTCCTTTTCCAGAGTAAGGTTTAACAACCACTGACGCGGACGTTACACCTTCCCTCTGGGGGAAGGTCAAAGGCATGGCAGTAAAGAACGGTAAGATTCTGTATTTATAAAGTTTTAATTGATCTCAATCAGCTATTTTCCGACATTTCTAGTCCGCCTGAGCATCAAACAATAGCGTCACGACTCCCTTCCAGGTTGAACCTGGGGATTTCACCATCGTTTCAACGCCGGGTTTCCGGACTTTAAAATCAACCTGTGAGCGACGATGAACAACAAACTCGCCGGGAGGTAAAATAACATGGCCAGCCGGTAACGAATTCAACAGCAGATTTCTGGCTTCTCTTCCGTTTTCCGTTTTATAACCCGGTAAGGTGAGAGAAACCTCCAGCGGTATTTTTTCTCCGGTGGGGGATGTTGTTTCGCGTAACGCACAGGCCCCCTCCAAATCATACTCACAGCGCATATTGACAGTGAAGCCGGACGTGGACGACAGGGTGAAGGGGACCTCCTGACTCAGGGAATCAGGGACACGCCCACCGTTTGCCCACTGGCTCCAGCCGCCTTTCGGGGCCAGGCTGACCTTGATAAATTCCGCGTCGGAGGGAAACTTCACCTGGAAGGCATGGCGTACGGTCGCCTTTATTTTTATTCTAATTTCAGTGTCAGAGGTCGTTTCGGCATTAAAGTCAATATCTTCGCCTTCACCAACGGTATAAGCCACTTCACCCTCGTACTCACCGCTATAAACACCTAATGGATTGGGTGTTTCTAACGTATAGCCAAAGCTAAAATCGGAAATACGAACATCACCTTGAAAAGAGTTACTAAGCTTCCGCCAGCAGGTCAGCTTTTTTTCTGGCACTCCCCATCCATGTCTGAACACATTATAAGAAGTACCAACGCCAATCCGCCCTGAGCACCCGCCCTGAGGATAACGACCCGCGCCGTTCATTGCATTAAACATGTTATATCCATCTAACGACGTGTGTTGCATACCAAAAAAAGCCAGACGAAATACCCCTGTAATTTGATTCCCTGTTTTATCATCTCTTAAAACAATATTCCTTGCCGTGCCATCAAGTGATATTGATGTATAATTGCGTGGGTTATCACTCGTATAGTCAAAATATTTTTCCGCCGATACCCCAGGAATCAAAATACTGAACTCCCCCACGTTACAAAGCGTAGAGTGCTGAGAGCAAAATCCTGAGACCGGGGTAGTATTCACAAACGCATTCTTCTGCGGCTGCTGCAGGTCGGCGATAAACTCCGTAGTGACGTCCACCGTTGCAGCGTTGACTGTGGATATCATCGCCAATAAAAGCAGCGCGGACAGTGCTGCCGTATTTCTTCTGCGAAACAGGGCGTTATTAATGAAGTCGATAATATACATCTGTCGGGTAAACATTATATGTCCTTATTCCTGGCTGCTTTGCTGGCCGCATAGCCTGCGTTCCCCGCCAGCGGTAATTCGTCACAGGTCAGATTGCCGAGGAAAATAATCTCATCGGCCGTTTTCTGCGTGGTGGGATTCAGGCGTATTTCACACTGGTTCATTGCGCGGTATTCCACCGCCAGCACCGGGTTGTTTTCATGCACTTCGAGGGTGAACAGCCCGTCGGATTCGGTGACCGTCCTGCCGGCATGATTCACCACCTGAGCACCGCCCAGGGCGTGGCCATTGCCGTCCACCAGGCGCCCCATCACCGTCACCGTTTTCATCACTTTCACGGAATACGCACTGACGCCCCCGCGAATATGCTGGTAGCTCAGGTATTCAGGCTCGACTTTCAGCGCCGGGGCTTCCGTGCCGGGGAAGTCAATCTGCACCGTGCCGGGTTGCCAGGCATCGACCGGAATGAAGTTCCTGCCCGGCTTGAGCGGCACGGCACCGCCCGGATAAAGCGCCACCAGTTCGGCATTTTTATCGTCGGAGGAGACATCCACTATCATGCCGCCGCCCTGATAATGTGCCGCCTGTTTCGACATTGTGACCCGCCCGCCACCCAACGCCAGCAGGCTGCCGGTATTGAGGCCGCCGGACAGCCTGCCGTCCAGCGTTGAGCTCTGCCCCCAGAAAGTGCCCGCCATCATCGGCGTATCAAACTGGTTGTAAGTGCTGAACCCTGCGCCGTGGCGGTCCGCCGTCAGCGTCGCCGTCGTCATCTTCACGGGGCCTTTGTCCCAGGTCTGATTGACCGAGGCGGAGGTATAGAGATCCCGGCTGCCGCTGGTGTCCGTGCGGCTGCCGACGCTGATATTGCCGCTGCGTTTCTGCCCGCCGAGCGCGAAGCTGGCGGAGAGACTCACGCCGCGGTTGCGTAACGTGCTGCCATTGCCGTAGGGGCGATCAAACGCGGCCAGCCGCCAGTTAATGGCGTTCCCGGCAAGTACGGTACGGGTATTAAAGCCCACGTCGGCACCGATACCGCTGTGACGGCTTCTGTGCGTCAGACGGGCGGTGAGGCTGTTCTCGCTGTTCAGGCGCCAGGTGGTGGACAGCACGCTGCTGTGTTCCAGCGAAGGGCGAGCCGTATACCGGTAGGGTTCATCTTCCTGGCGATACCAGCTCCGGCTGTGGCTGAGGGCGACGTTACCCTTTGCGTGCGACCATATTCCCTGGGTATCAAACCCGTGACCGGTGAGATTGCTCCGCCAGATATTACCGTACAGCTGCACCGGCTTTGCCGCCTGCCAGTCGAGTGAAACCCCGGCCTGACGCTCTTCCCCCGTCTTCTGCACGGCCACGCCGACCGTCGCCAGCGGATGCAGCAGGTAATTGACGCTGGCCCCGGCCGCAAATTCACCGTTATCTTCACTTTTGTCACTGTTCCACAGCGTCTGCTGCTGCCCGGCGAACACGTTATAGCGCAGGCGCTGGCCCGGCGTTCGCCAGCGGGTGGGTTTATTAATCGTTTCAGTGACCCTGCTGCTCTCACGGCCGTCTTCAATGAGGCGAATTTCAACTTCATAGATACCGGCCGGCAGCGGCACGGTGTCTAACATTTGCAGGCCGGGTTCAACAGGCTGAGAATTTATCAGGGTACCGTCGCGGTAAATTTCAGCCACACCTTCACGGTTGGCGGAGACGTAGACGGGATAAAGCGCCGGAATATCCCCGCCCTTCAGTAGTGCATCGCCGCTGCCCGCCATCATGCCCGCCAGCGTGCTGATACCGCCTCCCGGCGTATAAGGCTGGCGCAGCAGACCCTGGCTGTCCGGCGTAAATAGCCCGGTACGGAGAAAGTGTTGCTGAAATTCACGCTGAACGTAGAGAGAGGTTATGGCATGGCGGGAAGTGCTGCCGAGGCTGTTGCTGCGGGTCTGGTCATGCTGAAACTGGCTCATTAATGTCCAGCTCCCCAGCGCCGCCTCCAGGCCCCCGTTCCAGCTCATGCTTGACTGCTGCTCGCTGCCGCTGAGGTTAAGCTGGTTATTCAGCAGCAGGCCTGAATCCCCATCTTCGGGTAAGGTATACCAGTATTTATTCGCGTCGTTTCCCGGTTGCTGCGTGAGTAAAACGAGGCGGGCATCGCTCAGGCTGTAATCCGCCGCCAGCAGCCCCGGCGGGCAGGCATGGTCACTGCACTTCCCAAGCGGAACAAAGTCAGTGAACGCCTTTAACCAGCGCTGGCGTTCGGCCTCGCTAAACTCACTGTCGCCGTTATCAGTAAAATGGATAATCCTGGCCCGGTTATCCTCCGTCACGATGATCATGGCATCGCCCAGGACCCGGTTATCTACCATGATGCGGGCTGAAAGCGGGGCATTGAAGAAATACGCCTGAAAATCATCCGGCATAGCCGCTGCCTGGCTGGCAAGCGTCGCAGGCTGAGCCCAAACATTTACACTGCTGAAAAGCAGAAATAACGACCCTGTTAATGGACGCAAGAATCCCATAATATCAAACGCCTGAAATTTTCTTTCCGAAGAAAGAAAAGAGAAATCCCTCTCTCTTTTCTCCTCAATGCACGATTGTTCGGTAACCGAACAATCCATGAATACTGCTGCCGCTAAAATTAAGGCGTATCGGTATCAAACATCATGGTCACGGCCCCGATGTAGGTCCCGGCCGTTGGTTTAGAGCCAGCCGCTTTCTGGCTTACCGTCAGGGTGGCCGTTTTCTCTGCTGCGGCTTCGGTCGTGTTGTACAGCGTGACCGCTGACACGGCGTCAACCGGCAACGTCTGGCCGGCAATGGCCACCTGGAGATCGATAGTATCCGTACCGCTGGCCGAGCTGAGCACAGGCTGCCCGGACAGATAGGCTTTGATGCTCCCGCCGGAATTTTTCATTTGCAGCTGCTGAGAAAACCCATCCAGAGAGCCCGTCGCCGCATTCCATGCCATTTTTTGCGTCTGGGCATTCCAGCCGTTAACTGGCGTGACGAAGAAATCAGTAGCAGGGACCGCCGCCTCTACGTTGAAATCAACCTGCAGAGGGGCAGCGTGAACCGCCGATGCCGTCGCCAGAAGGGCACCGAGTAAAGTGATTTTTTTTGCGTACATATATCATTCCTTTTGATAAGAGAGAGAACAGGGTTACTTCAAATTACGAACCTGATTTCAGCGCCTTTTTTTGACTACCTTCATTCAGCGTGTAGTGCCAGATTTTTTGCGGCACAATGTCCCGCTCCAGGCTCCGGCCGGGCCTTAATTGAATATTGACGGGGGGGCTACAGTCTTTAAGTGTTGCATCGCAGGATTTCAGGTCGCTGATAACCACGGAGGCATTCCCCCTGTTGCTGATACGCAGTTTTTTACCTTTATCCGTAATTTGCGTATCGAAGCGAACACTATCGGGATGAACGGTCACAATGGTGCCAAACCCGGTGAGTACGCTGACGCTGGCGTTGATGGCATCCTGATACTTTTCAACTTCGTCCTTGCTGAGCGTAAATTCATCCCTGTTTTTCGGCACGACGGGAATATAACGCACGCGATAATAAGACTCTTTATTCCGGGCGCCGGTATAGACCAGTCTGTTGGTTTGCATTCCGCCCGCAGGGATAATTAGCCGCGGCGGGGACGAAATAACCCCGGCGCCCTGCCCGTTAACAATGGCCGCATTATCAAGCGGAATTTCCTTTGCCGGGCTATGCTCGTTATAAACTATTTCACTAACCTCAACGCGTACAAATGCCGTGGCATCCCCGGAGTTATAAATGCGTTTGGCGAGGGTATTTTTACCGGAATAGATATACTCATTTAACGGACCCACATTGATCACCGGGCCAGCGACTGCCGGCATAGCCAGAGTAATTAACATTGTCAAAGGCAAGGCTGTGGATATCGCATTTCTTTTTGTTTTAGTCGGTTTATTTTCAGATAAAGACATAAAAGCATCGCCATAAATTAATTTCATTGCTGCGTATTATGTCTGCCAGCACGATTTGCACAACGCTAAACAGCTTAATTAAGAAACAAATAATAAATCTCATCAATTAATATGTAACAACAAAGAGTTATGCAACCTTATGTTTTTAAACGCTAATAACAAAAACATTCATTAATAATACATTGACATACATTCAGTTTAAGGCAGGCAGCACGCTTACTTCCGCCATCCTGAGATACCACAACCTGTCTTTGCAAAAAATGAACAAACAATAAATACCAAACAATTAACACCACCTCATGTATTAATAAGTTCATGAAATGGAATTTCAATTCAGTCGTAATAACACGTTACGATCATTAATTTCTGTAAATACCATCCTGTTATTTATTTCAACGCCCATAGCGAAGTTTACGCTCAGCTCAATGGAAACCAACCCGGCTATATCATTAAATCCTCTCTGCTTATCATGGGATCTAAATCACACTTTTCAGTGAGTTAGCGGCTGGTTAAAACCGCTTAGCCTGTCCCACAACCGCTTATTCCTGAATACGACCACTCGGCTACTCTTTTTCCTCTCTTGCAGCAAAAATCGTCACGCTATGGCTGGGCTATTTTTATGCCCTTCTTTTACAACAACCAGGTTCAGCGAGACGGCGAACAGGCATGACGCCAGGGCTGACAAACGGATGAATTATGAATAAAAATAAATTTCTCAAACATATACCCTGGGTGATTCTGGGTATCATCGGGGCCTGCTGTCTGGCCGTCGTCGCCCTGCGACGGGGGGAACACATCAGCGCCCTGTGGATCGTCGTCGCCTCGGTGTCGGTCTATCTGGTGGCTTACCGCTACTACAGCCTTTATATCGCCCAGAAGGTGATGAAGCTGGATCCTACCCGCGCCACACCGGCGGTGATCAATAACGATGGACTGAACTATGTCCCGACCAACCGTAACGTGCTGTTTGGCCACCACTTCGCGGCGATAGCCGGAGCCGGGCCTCTGGTCGGCCCGGTGCTGGCGGCGCAGATGGGCTATCTGCCCGGTGTGCTCTGGCTACTGGCAGGCGTTGTACTGGCCGGGGCGGTGCAGGACTTTATGGTGCTGTTTATCTCCTCGCGCCGAAACGGGGCTTCCCTTGGCGAGATGATCAAAGAAGAGATGGGGCCCGTGCCGGGGACAATTGCCCTGTTTGGCTGCTTCCTGATCATGATAATTATCCTGGCCGTGCTGGCTCTTATCGTGGTGAAAGCGCTGGCTGAAAGCCCGTGGGGCGTATTTACCGTTTGCTCGACGGTGCCGATTGCCCTGTTTATGGGCATTTATATGCGCTTTATTCGTCCAGGCAGGGTCGGTGAAGTGTCCGTTATCGGGATTGTGCTGCTGGTCGCCTCGATTTACTTCGGGGGCGTGATTGCCCACGACCCTTACTGGGGCCCGGCGCTGACCTTTAAAGACACCACCATTACCTTTACGCTCATCGGCTATGCCTTTGTCTCCGCCCTGCTGCCGGTCTGGCTGATCCTCGCCCCGCGCGACTACCTGGCGACCTTCCTGAAAATCGGCGTTATCGTCGGCCTGGCGATTGGTATCGTTATCCTCAATCCAGAGCTGAAAATGCCGGCCATTACTCAGTACGTGGATGGTACCGGTCCGCTGTGGAAAGGCGCATTGTTCCCGTTCCTGTTTATCACCATTGCCTGCGGGGCAGTGTCCGGCTTCCACGCGCTTATCGCGTCCGGCACCACGCCAAAACTGCTGGCTTGTGAAACCGACGCTCGCTTTATCGGCTACGGTGCGATGCTGATGGAGTCATTTGTGGCCGTTATGGCCCTGGTAGCGGCTTCCATCATTGAGCCGGGTCTGTACTTTGCCATGAATACGCCACCGGCGGGTCTGGGCTTTACCATGCCAAACCTGCACGAGCTGGGCGGGGAAAACGCGCCAATGATTATGGCGCAGCTGAAGGAAGTGACCGCGCACGCGGCCGCCACCGTCAGTTCCTGGGGCTTCGTGATTTCTCCTGAGCAGATCCTGCAGACGGCGAAAGATATCGGTGAGCCTTCCGTACTCAACCGCGCAGGCGGTGCCCCTACCCTTGCCGTCGGTATTGCGCACGTATTCCACAAAATTGTTCCGGTCGCCGACATGGGCTTCTGGTACCACTTCGGGATCCTGTTTGAAGCGCTGTTTATTCTTACTGCGCTGGATGCCGGCACCCGTTCTGGCCGCTTTATGCTGCAGGATCTGCTGGGTAACTTTATCCCGTTCCTGAAGAAAACCGACTCGCTAGTGGCCGGTATCATCGGCACCGCTGGCTGCGTAGGCCTGTGGGGCTACCTGCTGTATCAGGGCGTGGTCGATCCGCTGGGCGGCGTGAAAAGCCTGTGGCCGCTGTTCGGCATCTCCAATCAGATGCTGGCGGCAGTTGCATTAGTGCTGGCCACTGTAGTCCTGGTGAAGATGAAACGTACCCGGTACATTTGGGTCACCGTGGTGCCTGCGGTCTGGCTGCTTATCTGCACCACCTGGGCGCTGGGCCTGAAGCTGTTTAGCAGCAACCCGCAGATGGAAGGCTTCTTCTTCATGGCCAACCAGTATAAGGCGCGTATCGCCGCCGGTGGGGCGGATCTGACGGCTCAAGACCTCGCCAACATGAACCACATTGTCGTCAATAACTACACCAACGCGGGCCTGAGCATTCTGTTCCTGGTGGTGGTTTACAGCATTATTTTCTACGGCATTAAGGCCTGGAAAGAGGCGCGTAAATCCGACCAGCCGACGGACAAAGAAACGCCTTACCAGCCGGTGCCGAAAGAAGGCATTAAGATTTCTTCCGGACACTGATCGCTTCATCTGACAGCCCCGCATTAGCGGGGCTTAAATCACTAAAGGAGCGACG
Organism: Enterobacter sp. TMH.L2; assembly: GCF_050847315.1. Classification (NCBI taxonomy): domain Bacteria; kingdom Pseudomonadati; phylum Pseudomonadota; class Gammaproteobacteria; order Enterobacterales; family Enterobacteriaceae; genus Enterobacter; species Enterobacter sp. TMH.L2. The sequence goes on from NZ_CP193791.1 coordinate 2,608,976, forward strand.
AATGTTTGATAACTTAGGTGCTGCAAAAAAGTACCTCGGCCAGGCGGCAAGAATGCTCGTTGGCATTCCGGACTATGATACCTACGTGCTGCATATGCAGACGAACCACCCGGATCAGCCGCCCATGACCTACAAAGAATTCTTCCGTGAACGCCAGCAGGCGCGCTACGGCGGAGACGGTAAAGGCGGCATGCGCTGCTGTTAACAGGAAGGACGCGATGACACCGATTGCAGTAACCGTATTAACCGGCTTTTTGGGTGCAGGGAAAACCACCCTGTTACGTCATATCCTGCATACCCAGCAGGACGAGAAGATTGCCGTTATTGAAAATGAATTTGGCGAAACGCCTATCGACAGTCAGCTGATTGGCGACCGCGCCACACGTATAACGACCCTGAGCAACGGCTGTATTTGCTGCACGCGCTCAAGCGAGCTGGAAGATGCCCTGCTGGATCTGCTTGATAGCCGGGACAAAGGTGAAATCCACTTCGACAGGCTCATCGTCGAATGCACCGGCATGGCCGACCCTGGCCCTATCCTGCAGGCCTTTTTCGCCCATGAAATCATCTGCGAACGCTACCTGCTTGACGGCGTGATCGCCCTGGTCGACGCGGTACATGCCGATTCACAGCTGGATCAGTTCCCGCTCGCCCAGTCGCAAATCGGCTACGCCGACCGTATTTTACTGACCAAAACCGATGTGGCCGGTGAATCCGCTGCATTGACTGAACGCCTGCAGCGCATTAACGCACGCGCGCCTGTGTACCCTATCCTGCACGGCAATATCGATCTTCCGCTGCTGTTTAACACCCGCGGCTTTATGCTGGAAGAAAACGTCGTGGCGACAAAACCTCGCTTCCACCGCATTGCCCCGCAGCAAAATGAAGTCTCATCCATTGTGGTGACGCTGGACTACCCGGTTGCGCTGTCCGCAGTCTCTTCCGTGATGGAAAACCTGCTGTCCGGCTTCGCCAACAACCTGCTCCGCTACAAAGGAATGCTGTGGATTGAAGACCAGCCCTGTCGCCTGCTGTTCCAGGGCGTGCAGCGCCTTTACAGCGCCGACTGGGACCGCGAATGGCAGCCGGACGAAACGCCGGAGAGCACGCTGGTGTTCATCGGCGTCTCGCTCCCGGAAGCCGAAATCCGCGACGCTTTTGCCGGATTAAAACCTGCCGCGTAAAGCAATAACCTTAAAGCCCCACCGCCTCTTTTAACGACTTCAAATAGCGGCGGCTCACCGGCACGGTGCGGCCATCCCGCAGCAACAGCTCCGCCTGACTGTTATCCTCCAGGCGGATCTCCTGCAAATAATTCATGTTCACCAGATATTGCCGGTGGCAGCGCAGCAGCGGCGTGCGGCTTTCCAGCGTGCGCAGTGTTAATTCGGTAAAGCCTTCTTTGCCATCCCGGCTGGTGACATACACCCCGCTTAGCCGGCTGCTGACGTAGGCCACCTCCTCCATCTGCAGCAGCCAGATGCGGCTGTGGCCGCTGCACGGGATAAATTTTAGCGGCTGCTGGCTGTCCGGCAGGCGGGAAACATCCTGCGCTTCGCTCTCCTGATGCAGGCGAGCCAGCGTTTTTTGCAGCCGCTGCGCTTCGATAGGTTTGAGCAGATAGTCAAATGCGCACTCCTCAAACGCCTGTACCGCGTATTCATCAAAAGCGGTGAGAAACACAATGCGTGGCCGATGGCGTTCGTCGAGCATACCCACCATTTCCAGCCCGCTAATACGCGGCATCTGGATATCGAGAAACAGCACGTCCGGGCGCAGTTTGTTCACCGCGCTAATCGCCTCTATCGCGTTGGCGCATTCCCCGACTATCTCAATCTCGCCATCGTTCTCAAGCAGGACGCGCAGGTTCTCACGCGCCAGCGGTTCATCATCCACAATCAATACTCTTAACATACCAACTCCTCGGTGGGCAGGCGCACGGTGATGCAGGTAACACGGTCGGGGTCGCAGCTCACGGCCAGACCATAATCTTCCCCAAACTTCGCCCGCAACCGCTTGTCCACCAGATTCATTCCCAGTCCGTTACCGTTCTCTTTTGGCCGGTACAACCCGGCATTATCCTCGACATCCACCAGCACGTCTTTTCCCTCTGTACGGGCACGAATAGTAATCATGCCGTGGCCTAATTGCTGAGAGGTGCCGTGTTTAATGGCGTTTTCCACAATCGGCTGTAGCGTGAAAGCTGGCAAACGCTGATTCGCCAGCTCGTCGGGCACCTGCCAGTCCACCGCCAACTGAGTCTGGAAACGCGCCAGCTCAATTTGCAGATAGGCATTCACGTGCTCAATTTCATCGGAAAGCGTGACAATTTCAGACGGGCGCTTGAGATTTTTGCGGAAAAATGTCGAGAGGTACTGCACAAGCTGCCCGGCTTTGTCGCCATCGTGGCGAATAACCGCTTTCAGCGTGTTCAACGCATTAAATAAGAAGTGCGGGTTCACCTGGGCATGCAGCAGCTTAATCTCGGACTGCGCCAGCAGCGCTTTTTGTTGTTCATATTTCCCGGCGAGGATTTGCGCCGACAGCAGTTGCGCAATCCCTTCGCCAAGCGTGCGGTTGATCGAGCTAAACAGCCGGTTACGCGCCTCATAGAGTTTTATCGTGCCGATCACCCGCTGATTTTCACCCCGCAGCGGGATAACCAGCGTCGACCCCAGCTTGCAGTTAGGATGCAGCGAGCAGCGATAAGGCACCTCATTGCCGTCGGCGTAAACCACTTCGTTATTCTCGATGGCCTGCCAGGTGTAACCCGACGAAATAGGCTTGCCCGCCAGGTGGTGATCGGCCCCGGTGCCAATAAACGCCAACAGCCTTTCCCGGTCGGTGATCGCCACGGCGCTGATGTCCAGCTCCCGGTGCAGCACCTTCGCCACCTTCAGGCTATTTTGTTCGTTGAATCCCTGCCGGAGGATCCCCTCGGTTGCGGCCGCGACCTTTAGCGCGGTGGCGGAGAACGCGGAAGTGTATTTCTCAAACATCGCGCGTTTATCCAGCAGAATGCGCATAAACATGGCGGCACCCAGCGTGTTGGTGACCATCATCGGCGCAGCGATGCTTTCCACCAGGTGGAGCGCATCCTCAAAGGGCCGTGCGATAAGCAAGATAATGATCATCTGCACCAGTTCGGCGACAAAGCTCGTCGCTCCGGCGACCAGCGGGCTAAACAGTTTGTCCGTCCTGCCCCGGCGGATTAAAACGCTGTGGATTAACCCGCCAATCAGTCCTTCCGCTATGGTGGAGATCATGCAGCTCAGCGCCGTCATTCCACCGAGATAATAGCGATGCAGCCCGCCGGTTAGCCCCACCAGCCCGCCCACCACCGGCCCGCCTAACAGGCCGCCCATCACGGCGCCAATGGCGCGCGTGTTGGCAATGGAGCCTTCAATGTGAAGACCAAAATAGGTGCCCATAATGCAGAAAACCGAGAAGGTGATGTAGCACAGCAGCTTGTGGGGTAAGCGCACGGTCACCTGCATCAGGGGGATAAACAGCCGGGTTTTACTCATTAACCAGGCAATGACCAGGAACACGCACATCTGCTGCAGAAGCAGCAGGACTAAATTGGATTCGTACATCTTCAGGCAATCTCCGCTCTCGAGGCGGGAAAGATACCTTGATGAGACTAGAATTTCCGGGGCATGGCGCAGATTTGTTAAAGTTGGTACGAAAATAACAGCGAAAACGGCACCAGGGAGCACCAATATAAAACTAAAAAAACCAGGCAGAACAATCATCGACCAATAACATATCGTTAATAAAATCGATTAACAGCCCGTTCATTATTTATCCCCCCCACACTCTGCTGATTATTATTTAAACAAACGCAGTTAATCAATTTAACGATAAGCAATGCCATTTTTTTGCTAAAGCGTATTAATCCCGGTCAGGAAAGAACCATCATGTATTTATATTTCTTATGGCTATAAGTCATATCTTTATATTCTTCTGAGCAACGGTATTAGCAGGTAGTATCAGCCAAATAACAATGATTCAACGCCCATAACACGGCATTCGTGCGCCAGTTGTCAGCATATCATGCTGTTGCGTTGCGGAAAATTTCAGCAGGTAAGGACCAGGATAATGATCGTTCTCTCGGGCGTATCAAAAATATTTGCCAGCAGACATGGCGCCATTACCGCCGTAGATAATATTAATATCAACGTCAATAAAGGCCAGATTTACGGCATTATTGGCTACAGCGGCGCGGGTAAAAGCACATTAATAAGATTATTAAATGGGCTGGAGAAACCCACGTCAGGATCGATCATTGTCGCCGGGCAGGATATTGCCCAGGCCAGAGGCGAACAGCTCCGTCAGGCTCGTCTAAAAGTCAGCATGGTCTTTCAACACTTTAATCTGCTGTGGTCCCGGACCGTTGCCGAGAATATTGCCTTTCCCCTGCAAATTGCCGGTGTTAATAAAAGCCAGATTCAGCAGCGTGTTAACGAGCTGATTAAGCTTGTGGGGCTGGAGGGGCGCGAAAACGCCTGGCCCGCTCAGCTAAGCGGTGGCCAAAAGCAGCGAGTCGGCATTGCTCGCGCGCTGGCCAATAACCCGGATGTTTTACTGTGCGACGAAGCCACTTCGGCGCTGGATCCGCAAACGACCGACGCGATTCTCGATCTGCTGCTCGACATTAACCGCCAGCTCAACTTAACCATCGTGCTCATCACCCATGAAATGCATGTGGTGCGCAAAGTTTGTCAGCGCGTAGCGGTGATGGAAAACGGCAGAATCGTTGAAGAAGGCCCGGTACTGGATATTTTCACCCACCCTAAGCAGCCCATCACGCAAACTTTTGTGCGTCAGATTGCGGGGCAAAATACGCCCAGAGAACCCTTCAATCCGCTCTGGGTTCAGGGCATTGGCGGCAGCATTCTGAAGCTGATTTTCCCTGGCGGAGAAGCCCGACAGCCGGTGATTGCCGATGTCATTCAGCATTTTAACGTCGCGCTGAATATCCTGCACGGCAACATTACCCAGACGGTAGACGGCGCGTTTGGCGAGCTGTACGTCCATATGGATGACGCCAGCCAGCTAGAAAATATTGTGCAATACCTGAATCAAAAGCGGGTAGAGACTGAGGTTATTCGACATGCTTGAGCAATACTTCCCGCATTTAAAACTGGACAAACTGTGGGCCGCCACAGGCGAAACGCTCTACATGACGGCCTGGTCGGGAGTGGCAACGTTCGTGTTTGGCATCGCCCTCGGCGTGCTGCTGTTTCTCACTTCTCGCGGTCAGCTGCTGCAGAATCGGCTGGTTTACTCGGTGGTGACCGTACTGGTCAACGTCTTCCGCTCGATCCCGTTCATCATTCTGATCGTCCTGCTGATCCCCTTCACGAAAACGCTGGTTGGCACCATTCTCGGCACCAACGCCGCGCTGCCGGCGCTGATCGTCGGGGCGGCCCCCTTCTACGCCCGCCTGGTGGAAATTGCACTGCGCGAAGTCGATAAAGGCGTTATTGAAGCCACGCGTTCAATGGGGGCCAAAACCCACACGCTGATCTTCCGCGTGCTGCTACCTGAATCCTCTCCGGCGCTGGTGTCCGGGATGACTGTCACTCTGATTGCGCTGGTGAGCTACAGCGCCATGGCTGGGGTTATCGGTGCTGGCGGCTTAGGCAACCTCGCCTATCTGGAAGGGTTCCAGCGTAACCATAATGACGTCACGCTGGTGGCCACGGCCACTATTCTGGCGATCGTTTTTATTATTCAGTTTATCGGCGACCGCACCACACACCTGCTCGATAAACGCTAACGGCTTTCACACCTTTCGGGCGACAGAAGCACACACTGCCGCCTGGAATTCCACGGCAATGCACTTTTAATCACTAATCACGACTGGACGAAATAATGAAAAAACAGTTTATGATGTTAGCTCTGGCTTCTTTAACCGCGTTAAGTCTTCACGCCAACGCCGCTGAAAAACTGATTGTGGGCGCCTCCAACGTCCCGCATGCGGAAATTCTCGAGCAGGCGAAGCCGATTCTGGCGAAAGAAGGCATCGATCTTGAGATCAAAACCTTTCAGGACTATATCCTGCCGAATACCGCGCTGGCCGAGCATGAGATTGACGCCAACTACTTCCAGCATCAGCCCTATCTGGATTCGGTGCTACGGGATCATAAAGGCGATAAAAACTACGATTTCGTCAGCGCCGGGGCAATCCACGTGGAGCCGATCGGCATCTATTCGAAGAAGTATAAAAGCCTGAAGGATCTGCCTCAGAACGGCAAAATCATTCTGCGTGACTCGGTGGCCGAAGAAGGTCGTATTCTGGCTATCTTCCAGCGCGAAGGCGTGATCACCCTGAAACCTGGCGTGAAGCCGGTTAACGCGCGCATCAGCGACATTGCCAGCAACCCAAAAAACCTGCAGTTCAAAGCGGATATTGAAGCCGCCCTGCTGCCGCAGATGTACGCCAACAATGAAGGCGATGCGGTGGTGATCAACGCCAACTACGCGCTGGATGCGGGCCTGAACCCGATTAAAGATCCGATTGCCGTCGAAAGCGCCGAAGGCAACCCGTATGCCAACATCATTACCGTGCACCGCGCCGACGTGAAGAAACATGACATCGTCGAGCTGGTGAAAGTCCTGCACTCTAAGCAGATTCAGGACTGGATCAACGAGAAGTACCACGGCGCAGTTGTGCCGGTTAACCAGTAATACGAAAAAGGGGCGCAATGCGCCCCTTTAGTCATTCAATAATGGCAAGATCGCAGGCAAAACTAATCGACGATTTTTTCCAGATCCAGCAACTCTTCCAGCGTCAGCATGTTGCTTTGGGCTACCGCCAGCGCATCGTCCAGTCCTTTATTGTAGAGCGCGGGTGCCATTTTTTTCACCAGCTCGTCAAGGAAGAATTCGGCTTCAAACTGCCCTATTTGCAGGTCGTGCTTGTCGTCCAGCCAGTCGCTGATAAAGTCGCTCAGCTTGCGGTAGTCTTCGGCGGGTAATGCAATCTTCTTCATGACGCCTCCACGCCCGGTACCATCAGCGATTCGCCGATGGCGTAGAACTGGCCGCCGGCAATATAGTGCAGGCTGCGGTATTCCGGCGGGGAGGTTTCAAACGACCAGTGACCGTTCCGGAACACGCGGTCGTCGGCCCAGGCACCGATAACTTCACCGATAAACAGGTCGTGGGCCTGATGGTTATGCGGTTCGGGGATAAGCCTGCAGACCATCCAGGCCGTGCAGCCCGCGACCAGCGGTACGCTCTGGCCAGGGGCGCGAAACAGCTCCACGCCGGATTGTTCGAGCTTGTCGGGCATCTCTTTCAGGCTGTGGGTACCCAGAAAATGGGTCATTTTGAGCTGGGCTGCACAGGGCACCTGAATCACAAAGGTGCCGCTGTTTTCGATAAGCGTGCGGGTGGCGGTGATTTTATCCAGCACCACCATCAGCTTGGATGGGGTAAAATCCAGCGCACAGGCCCAGGCGGCGGTCATCACGTCGTCCACGCCATTGTGGTGGGCAGACACCAGCACGGTTGGGCCGTGGTTGATCAGGCGATAAGACTTTTCTAACGGCACTTCAATGATATGTGGGTTCATACTTCGCATCCAGTTTTCATCAGGTTGCCGTCAGTTTGCCTGAACAACTAGCGCATTACTTTTCCTTTTTGTGGCGTAGCTGATGAGGCAGACAAATCAGCACCAGGCCGACGAAAATCGCCGCCACGCCGAGAAGTTTGCCCGGACTGAACGCTTCGTTAAGCCACGGCAGATTAATAGCCGCGAACCACACCAGCACATAGCTCAGGCTTAAAAGCGGATACGCTTTACTGAGCGGAATGCGTTTCAACGCCATATACCAGCAGCCCATGGAAAACGCGTAGGCCGCGAGCCCGCCGATCAGCGCCAGCAGCCCGTAACCGCCAAACAACACGGCCTGAATAAACTCAAGGCTCGCTGCAGCGGGAGGAAACTGAACCATCGCCCATTTCATGCTGAGCTGCGCCCCGCTGACCAGCAGCACGCTCATTAACGCCCAGATATAGCCCATCAGGCGTGCCCTCCCAGCGCGATAATCCCCAGAATGATCAGCATCACGCCCAGCCAGTGGTGCGCCGAAATTTTCTCTTTCCAGATCCAGCGCGCGGCAAGGGTGACAAAAATAAAGTTCAGGCTCAGCATGGGGTAAGCGATGCTCACCTCGACGTGCTGGAGCACCAGCAGCCAGACGAGCATCCCCAACCCTAATAACAGAACGCTCAGCCCAAGCCACAGCATCAAGTGGCGGCGCCCCGCCCCCTGAGCCGCCTGCTTCTGGCACAGCTGCCCGCCGCAGCTAAGCAAACTGGCCAGAATAATCAGCGCGATATTCATGGCTGCGCGTCGTACTCAAACAGCACAAAGCGCCCGCTGTTGGCCCGGTGATCCGGCTCCGGCAGCTTCAGGTCATTGAGATCGGTGTTATTCGACACCAGCAGCATCAGCGACACTTTGCCCAGCTTGCGGTGTTCCGCCAGCCAGGATGCGAACTCATCACCGTAAACAAAGCGGTTAGATACATCCGGATAATCAAGGCCGTAGCGCAGCTCGCCCGCCTGATTATAAAGATTGATATCGCTCCGCTTCAGCTCCCATGCCACTCCGGCGGCAATGCCGACATTGTTGGTGAAGATGTAGCGACTGTCTTCCAGCTGCGGACGCATTTCATGAATGAACGCCTGCGGCTGCTTGGAGTTTTCCACTTTCGATGGGATCACCACACCCACCAGCAGCGCCAGACCCAGCGGGCACAGCGCCGCCCAGTACCAGCGTTTCGCGGTCTGACTCAGGGTCAAAAGACCGAACAGCCCCCAGACGGCAAAGGCCACGCACGCCAGCACCACTTTCAGCGTTTCATTGGCGGCATACACCGGATGTCTGGCCAGACCCCACGGTGCCAGGAAGAATGCCACCGTGATCACGCAGGCCGCCCCAAACAGCAAGTTAATCCAGCCGTTGACGCGTAAAATAGCGGAGCCGCTTTTCGCCAGCTCAACGGCATGACGCGCCATCAGGATCGCCAGCGGTGCAAAGCACGGCAGAATGTAGGTCGGCAGTTTGCCTTTGGCGATGCTAAAGAACAGCAACGGCATCACAACCCAGCCCAGCAGGTAGAACGCGCCGCCCTGCTCGCCTCGGCTTTTCCAGCCGCTTTTCAGCGCGCCCGGCAGCAGAGCAAGCCATGGCAGAGAGCCTGCAATCAGGAACGGAATGTAGTACCAGAACGGGGCTTTATGCTGCGCGTCTTTCTCAGCGAAGCGCTGAATGTGCTCCACCCAGAAGAAGTAGTGCCAGAAGTCAGGCTCGGCTTTGGCGATCGCAATCGCCCACGGCAGCGTAATTAGCACGGCGCTCAGCACCGCCAGCGGCCCGAACAACAACACCTCTTTCCAGCGTTTCTGTGCAATCACCCACGGCAGAACGCCAATCACCGGCACCGCAAGCGCCAAGAACCCTTTGGTCATCACGCCCATGCCGCAGGCCAGGCCCAGCAGCACGTAGCCACCCATCTTGCCGCCGGTGGTTTGTGCGGTACTGGCCAGCCAGAAGCTGCACATCGCCGCCGTCAGCCACAGGGTGATCATCGGGTCGAGCACGGAATAAGTGCCGATGCCGTAGACCAGCAGGCAGGTGAGGAAAATAACCCCGGCCAGCACCGCGATCGTTTTATCGCGCCACAGGCGGAACGCCAGCCAGTAGGTCAGCAGCGCGCTCAGGGTCACCGAAAACACGGAACCAAAACGCACGGCAAAATTGTTATGACCGAAGATGAATTGGCTGATGTTGTTGATCCAGTACCCCGCCACCGGCTTTTCGAAATAGCGCAGATCAAGGAAATGAGGAACGATCCAGTTGCCAGACAGCAGCATTTCACGGCTGATTTCCGCATAGCGCGTCTCATCCGGCTGCCACAGGTGACGAAACTCCAGAGGGACAAGGTAAAGCAAGGCAAAACAGACCAGAAGGGTCATTCCATATTTTGCAGATTTCATCGGTTCACGACTCTATAAGTTGTTGGCAACCCAGCCAGCCTTCGCGGCCTGGAATTGTCCCGCGCACAATTTTGCCTCTCGGCAGCGTGGATAAATCGTCCGGCAGAAGCTCGCTAAGCGGGCAGAACTGAACCCCCTCGGCGGCAGCCATCGCCAGCAATTCACTAAAGGAATCTCGCATCACCATCCCTTCGACTTCGGCATGAATGGTGTAAACCGGTGTGCCGCTGTCCTGGTGAATTTTATCCAGGATAAAGCGGTTAAAGTTCTCTTTACTGACTTCGGTACCAATCACCTCGTCCCACGTTGGCAGCGTCACGGGAATTTGCACCGCAGCCTCGCTACCGTTAGACAGAACGGGGATAAACGGCGTAGTACCACGGCAGTCGCTGTTGTACTGGAACGGGAAAGCGGCTTTCGCTTTCACCACGCGCTGGTCAGCACGCCAGCCCGCCACGGCCGAGCAGTTTACAGGCTGCCCGACAATTTTCTGCAGCGCATCCAGCCCACGGCGAATTTGCTGTTCGAGCTTGTCCTGTTCCCAGACGCCCGCCCAGGCCTGCCAGGCATGGTGATCCCAGGCATGGAGGCCCACCTCATGGTGGTCCGCCGCCGCCGCGATAACCTCTGCGTTGCCTGCGCCAATCATGCGCCCCGGCCACGCGGTACCCGCCAGCAGAATGTCCCAGCCATACAGCGATGCTGCGTTGGAGCGCAGCATCTTCCACAGGAATTTAGGCTTGATCAGGCGCCACAAGTGGCGCCCCATGTTGTCTGGCCCAACGCTGAAGAAAAAGGTTGCCTGAGTCGAGTGTAAACTTAGCGTCTCCAGAAGGTTTGGCACCCCTTCACGGGTGCCTCGCCAGGTGTCGACATCAATACGCAGGCCGACTTTTCTCATGAAGCAGGGTCCGTCAGCTCAACGGTTTTCAGGAAGAAGTCCAGCGTCTCGTCGATGGTTTTCTCCATGTGCACTTCAGGCGTCCACTCCAGCAGGCGCTGGGCGTTGCGGATGCTTGGCTTACGGTGCTCAACGTCCTGATAACCTTTGCCGTAGTAGGCGCTGCTTTCCACTTCGCGGAAACCGGCGAACGGTGGGAACTGGCTACGCAGCGGATGACGTTCGAAGCTTTCCAGCAGCATTTCTGCCAGCTGTTTGATGCTCGCTTCGTTGTCCGGGTTACCGATGTTGATGATCTGGCCGTCGCAGTTATTGTTTTTGTTTTCAATAATGCGGAACAGCGCTTCGATGCCGTCGCCGATGTCGGTGAAGCAGCGCTTCTGCTTGCCGCCGTCGATAAGCTTGATCGGGGAACCTTCGACCAGGTTCAGGATCAGCTGGGTAATGGCACGGGAGCTACCGATACGCGCGGCGTTCAGGTTGTCCAGACGCGGGCCCATCCAGTTAAACGGACGGAACAGCGTGAAGCGCAGCCCTTCTTTTTCGCCGTATGCCCAGATAACACGGTCAAGCAGCTGTTTGGACACGGAGTAGATCCAGCGCTGTTTGTTGATTGGCCCAACGATCAGCGGGGAGTTATCTTCGTCAAACGACTTGTCGGTACACATGCCGTACACTTCGGAGGTGGACGGGAAGATAATGCGTTTTTTGTATTTCACACAGTCGCGGATGATCTTCAGGTTCTCTTCGAAGTCGAGTTCGAACACTCGCAGCGGGTTACGGGTGTATTCGATTGGCGTCGCGATGGCTACCAGCGGCAGAACAACATCACACTTCTTAATGTGGTATTCGATCCACTCGGAGTGAATGCTGATGTCACCTTCCACAAAGTGGAAACGCTCGTTGCCGATGAAGCGAGAAATCGCGTCGGAACCGATGTCCAGGCCGAAGATTTCGAAGTTGTCATCACGCAGCAGACGTTCGGTCAGGTGGTTACCGATAAAGCCGTTCACGCCCAGAATCAGTACGCGGGTACGACGTTTGATAGCGGAAACGGGTTTGCTGCTCAGAATCGCGCCGCTAACCAGGCCCAGAGACTGTGCCAGCTGGGAACCCTGCATGTACACGCCGTTTTCAGCCTGGCCGGTCACGACTTCCAGAGCACCGGTGCCGCAGGCAATCACCAGCGGGTTAACGGAGATAACTGTCCCGGCTTTCGCGCCATTGTTGCTTTCCAGCACGCGACTTTTCCAGATGATGAATTTGCCGCCGCCCACGTAGCTGAACGCGCCTGGCCACGGTTCGGTCACCGCACGCACCAGGTTGTTAGCTTCTGCTGCAGAGCCTTCCCAGCTGATCGCGCCATCTTTTGGCGAACGGCCGCCGAAATAGGTCGCTTTGGATTCGTCCTGAGCGGTCTGCGGGAAGTGACCGGTTTTGATCACCGGCAGGCTTTTCGCCAGCAGGGATTTCGCGGTTTCGCACAGTTTGTGGTGCAGGGTCAGGGCAGTATCTTCTGCGGCAATCGCCACGCGTTCCTGAGCAACGATGTCGCCCGCGTCCGCGCGTTTCACCATGCGATGCAGGGTAACGCCCGTTTCGGTTTCACCTTTCACCAGCACCCAGTTCAGCGGCGCGCGGCCACGGAATTTAGGCAGCAGGGAGCCGTGGAGGTTAAATGCCCCGACGGAAGCGCAGTCCAGAATCTCTTCGCTCAGCAGGTTGCGGTAGTAGAAGGAGAAAATCACTTCAGGCTGTGCGTCTTTAATGCGGTCGACCCACAGCGGGTGGTTCACATCTTCAGGAGCAAAAACCGGGATGCCGAATTCTGCCGCCGTGCGGGCCACAGAACCGAAGAAGTTATTCTCAGCGGCGTTATCCGGGTGAGTATAAATTGCTGCAATGTCATAGCCTGCTTCAACCAGGGCACGAACACCCACACAGCCCATATCGTGATAGGCGAAAACAACTGCTTTCATTATTGATTTTCCTCTGAAGATAAAGCGGTTTCACTGCTAACTACGCGTTGAATAAAGTAACGAGGGCGAGCACGCACGTCGTTATAGATACGGCCAATGTACTCACCCAGCAGCCCCATTCCGATGAACTGGGCGCCAATAAAGGTGAACAGAACGGCGAAGAGCATAAACACCCCGTCCGCCGCCCACTGCGGGCCAAGAGCAAGACGTAACACCACCAGCAGTACCGCGAGGGCAAAACCGGACAGTGCGATAATGCTGCCGACGACGCTAAGTAAACGCAGCGGCGTTGTGGTCAGGCAGGTGATCAGGTCATACATCAGGTTGATCAGGCGCATGAAGCTGTACTTCGAGTCGCCAAACTGACGCTCGTCGTGGTGCACCGGGATTTCGATGGCGCGACGGGCAAAGGTGTTGGCCAGAATCGGGATAAAGGTACTGCGTTCGTGGCAGTGCAGCATCGCGTCGATGATATGGCGGCGGTAGGCGCGCAGCATACAGCCGTAGTCGCCCATCGCTTTACCGGTGGTGCGCTGGATCAGGTGGTTGATCATTTTTGACGCACGCTTGCGGAACCAGCTGTCCTGACGGTTCTGGCGCACGGTGCCCACAACGTCATAGCCTTCGTCGGCTTTCTCAACCAGGCGCGGGATCTCTTCCGGCGGGTTCTGCAGGTCAGCATCCAGGGTGACGATAAGATCGCCGGTGACGTGGCTAAAGCCCGCCATAATGGCCGAGTGCTGGCCATAGTTACGGTTCAGCAGCACCGCGACGATGTGGCTGTCCGGGGCTTCTGCCGCGCGGGTCAGCATGGCGGCAGAGTCATCGCTGCTGCCATCATCAATAAGGAGAATTTCGTAATCACGGTTCAGCTTTTGACAAGCTTCAGTGGTACGACGCAGCAGTTCAGGCAGGCTGTCCTGTTCGTTGTACACCGGGATCACAACGGAAACTTTCTTGATCGGTTCCGGGGTCGTCATCTTAGAGTCCTGCTATTTCACGTAAAGCGGTAATGACGCGGGAAGTGTCATCGTCGGTCATGGTTGGGAACAGTGGAATGGAGCAAATGCGCTCGCTGTTCCAGTCGCTGTTCGGCAGTTGAAGCTGCGGATAGCGCTCGCGGTAATACTTCTGGGTGTGCGCCGCGCGGAAGTGCAGGCCGGTGCCGATGCCGCGCTCTTTCAGCGCTTCCATCAGGCCGCTGCGGGAAATACCGCAGGTGGCTTCATCCACGCGGATGATAAACAGATGCCAGGCATGACGGTGCTGCCAGGTCGGGGTAGCAAGCGGCAGGAATGGCGTGTCGGCCAGCTCTTTGAGGTAGCGTTCGGCGATTTCCTGACGACGGACGTTGATTTGCTCCAGCTTGCCCAGCTGCACCAGCGCGATAGCCGCGTTAATGTCCGCAAGGTTGTATTTGAACCCCGGGGAGATAACTTCAGCCTGCGGCGCGCGGCCATGCGTCTGACGGTCAAAGGCATCTACGCCCAGACCGTGGAATTTCAGGCTACGAATGCGGTTAGCAAACTGGTCGTCGTCGGTGACGATCAGGCCGCCTTCGGCGCAGGTCATGTTTTTGATGGCGTGGAAAGAGAAGATAGCCGTGCCCTTGCCGCCAACGTGCTTGCCTTTGTACTCGGTGCCCGCGGCGTGCGCAGCATCTTCAATCACCGGAATGCCGTGACGTTCCCCGATGGCGCGAATAGCGTCGATGTCGGCAGGCGCGCCCGCGTAGTGCACGGGAATGATCGCTTTAGTGCGTGGAGTAATGGCCGCTTCAATGGCTTCTGGCGTAACCATCAGCGTGTCGCGATCGACGTCGATCATCACCGGTTCGGCGCCCAGCAGCACAATCATGTTGAGCGTGGAGACCCAGGTCAGCGAGGGAGTAATCACCTCGTCACCCGCCTGCAGCCCAAGTGCCATCAGGGTAACGTGCATCCCGCCGGTGGCCGAGCTTACCGCAATGGCATGTTTATTGCCGGTTAAGTCGCAAAATGCTTTCTCAAGCGCCTGGTTTTTCGGCCCGGTTGTGATCCAGCCGGATTGCATGACTTCCGTTACCGCTGCAATTTCTTCCGCACCTAACGCCGGGCGTGAAAAAGGCAGAAAATCACTCATTACGTGGATTCCTTATTAAATCGCTAAACGCCAAAAGCTGACGGGATAATGAATCAGGCTAATTAAATAAAAGCACAACACTAGGGAAGTACGGCCTGTTTAGCTAAACATCTTATCAATGAAAAGAATTTAACAAAGAAATCTTAGAACAGTATTAAGAAAATGAGATATAACGAAAAATCGTGACGTTAAGCGTCTGCTGGCGAGCATATGCCCTTCACAACCCCTGCTTGTCATCTGAATATCATGATTAAGGCATGTTTGTTGAATAGCGGAATAATTCCGTAAGTGACAAATAATAATGCATCCTCCCTGCGTGGTTAAAAAAACCGCCTGAAGCAGGCGGTTTTAAATAATAAGCAATGAAATTAACGCTTCGCTTTCCCCGGCAGCGTTTTCATCAAATCGTCCGGGCTAATGGATGCCACCACGCTCCCCGGCAGCGGCATCTTCAGGATGTGGTTCTTCATCTTGCCGATGACGTGCATTTCGCACGGGCGGCAGTCAAATTTCAGCGTCAGCACCTCATCGCCGTGCACCAGCTGCATTGGGGTCGCTTTCCAGCTCTTGATGTTCCCTTTTGCCTGTTTCGGGCAAAGGTTAAACGCAAAGCGCAGGCAGTGCTTGGTGATCATCACCGGCACTTCGCCCTTCTCTTCATGTGCTTCATAGGCAGCGTCAATCAGCTGCACGCCATAGCGGTGATAAAACTCACGCGCTTTATGGTTATACACGTTCGCCAGGAAGCTTAAATGGCTGTCCGGGTAGACCGGCGGCGGCACGCTCACCGCTTTACGGGTGCCGCGCTGGTAGTTGTGCAGCCGCGCTTCGGTCAGCGCTTCAATGGCATCACGGCGCAGCTGGTTAAGCTGGGCGTTTGGCACAAATAAAGCTTCTTCCAGCAAGATGTTCACTTTCCGCGCGGAGTACATGGTCTGGCCCAGCTTGGTCAGGCCGTCACGCAGGCTGTCGAACGCTTTCTGCGGGTTATTGGCGACGTCAAACTGGCCGACGAGCGTTTGATTGACGCTGACGCTCTCTTCGCTGGTGGCTTTCATCACCAGCTGCTGCTGGCTGCCGCTCAGTTCGATATCCACCGCCACGCGGCGCTCGCTGGAGGTTTTCAGCAGCGCCTGCTGCCAGTTGTGGTCCAGGTTACGGTTCAGCGGGTGGTTCGGGCGCACTTTTTTCAGCGTTTCCGGCATTTCGTTTGGCCAGATGCGATACTGATTTTTTCCGGTTTTTTCCACCGTATTAGCGCGGAAGCCGACGATTTCACGCTTGATCAGCACGTTCAGGCCATCGCCGTTAGTCAACGTATCGGTAGTGGTCACGTCGAGGTGGTCTTTGCTCACTTTCAGCACTTCGCCCACCGGCAGGCCAATAAATTTTGGCGAGTCGAACGCACCGATGTCGATTTTGCGCTCGTTAACGAAGTAGTCAGTGCTGCCGCGGTGGAACGTTTTGTCCGGGGACGGAATAAAGTAGTGCGATGTCACGCCGGAAGACGCACGGGTCAGGTCGCTGCGCCCTTCCATCAGCTCGTCCAGCAGTTGGCGGTAGTACGCGGTGATGTTTTTCACGTAGCTCATGTCTTTGTAACGCCCTTCAATTTTGAAGGAGCGCACGCCCGCCTCGACCAGCGCCGCCAGGTTGGCGCTCTGATCGTTGTCTTTCATCGACAGCAGGTGTTTTTCGTAGGCTACGACGCGGCCCTGATCGTCTTTCAGGGTGTACGGCAGGCGGCAGGCCTGCGAGCAGTCGCCGCGGTTGGCGCTGCGCCCGGTCTGGGCGTGGGAAATATTACACTGCCCGGAATACGCCACGCACAGCGCGCCGTGAATGAAGAATTCAATCGTCGCGTCAACATTCTGGTGAATGGCGGCAATTTGCTGCAGGTTCAGCTCGCGCGCCAGCACGATTTGCGAGAAACCTACATCGGACAGAAACTTCGCTTTTTCCACGCTACGAATGTCGCACTGGGTACTGGCGTGCAGCTCGATCGGCGGCAGATCCATTTCCAGCACGCCCATATCCTGCACGATCAGCGCATCAACCCCGGCTTCGTACAGGTCGACGATCATCGAGCGCGCAGGCTCCAGTTCGTCATCATGCAGAATGGTGTTCAGGGTAACAAAAATTTTCGCCCCGTAGCGGTGGGCA
Source organism: Enterobacter sp. TMH.L2 (assembly GCF_050847315.1). NCBI lineage: Bacteria > Pseudomonadati > Pseudomonadota > Gammaproteobacteria > Enterobacterales > Enterobacteriaceae > Enterobacter > Enterobacter sp. TMH.L2. The sequence goes on from NZ_CP193791.1 coordinate 2,626,157, forward strand.
AACGGCACCAGTTCGGCCAGGTCTTGCAAGCTGTTACCGGCGTTGTGGCGAGCGCCAAAGCCAGGCCCACCGATGTAAACCGCATCCGCGCCATGGAGAATGGCTTCGCGGGCGATGGCGGTATCACGGGCAGGGCTGAGTAATTCAAGTTGATTTGCGTGCAGGCGCATAAAATTTGTCGTGTTCTGTAATGGCGAAAGGCGGCTATTGTAGTCACTTCCCCCGCGCAAAAACAGAGGGATTATGCCGTCGTCACCGGATAGTGAATCAGCGAGTGAAAATGCGTCTCATCGGCACCTGAATTACGGTACGCGTGAGGGCTATCGCCGTAGAATTTTAAGCCATCTCCGGCCTGCAACGTCTGCCATTCTCCGTCAACATTCATATCCAACACGCCGCTTATCACCACCACATGCTCGATAACGCCGCTGTCGTGCGCCGACGACTCGCTGAGCGCGCCGGGGGCGAGGCGAATAGAAAAGTGGTCAAAACGCAGGTGCGGATCGTAAGGAAAAATCGGCACCACCACCATTTCCCGGTGCTGCGGGTCAAAGACCGGGCGCACGGGCGCGGAACCGGCTTCGAGGAAAACCGAAAACGGCACGTTAAAGCCGGTGGCAATCTTCCATAATGTGGCGACGGTCGGGCTGGATTCGTTGCGCTCGATCTGCCCGAGCATCGCTTTCGACACGCCGGTTTGTTCCGCCGCGAAGGTCAGGCTCCAGCCTCTGGCCTGACGCAGGCCTTTCAGGGTGTTTGCCAGATGTTGCGCTATATCCATTCTCTCCTCCCGTTAAGGGCGCAGTATAGCGCCTTGTGCGCTATAACGCACGATGCTATATTCCCCGGACGTTATAACGCACAGCGAGCCAACCATGCGCCTTTCTCTGCCCCCGTTTCCCACCGTTCTGGCCGGTTTTGTTGCCGTCCTGGTCGGCTATGCCAGTTCCGCCGCCATTATCTGGCAGGCGGCAGATGCCGCAGGTGCCAGCCCGCACCAAATCGCTGGCTGGCTGACAATGCTGGGCCTGGCGATGGGCATCAGCACGCTGGGGTTAACGCTGTGGTATCGCGCGCCGATACTCACAGCCTGGTCCACGCCGGGCGCGGCGCTGCTGGCCACCAGCCTGCCGGGCTACAGTCTGAACGAGGCGGTGGGCATTTTTATTTTCGCCTCTGGGCTGATCCTGATCTGCGGCCTCACCGGGCTGTTCGCCAGGCTGATGCGCCTGATCCCGTCTACGCTCTCCGCCGCCATGCTGGCCGGGGTTTTACTGCGGTTTGGCCTCGACACCTTCACATCGTTACAGGGTCACTTCTTGCTGTGCATCAGTATGCTGACCGGCTGGCTGCTGGCGAAGGTGTTTGCCCCGCGCTATGCCGTGGTTGTCGCCATGCTGGTTGGTCTGCTGATTTGCTTTATCAGCGGCGAGCTTCACGCCGGGAACGTCCCGGTTTCTGTCGTGGTGCCGGAATTCATCGCCTCCTCATTTAGCCTCGCCAGCCTGCTGGGCATCGGCGTACCCTTCTTCCTGGTGACCATGGCCTCGCAAAACGCCCCCGGCGTCGCCACGCTGGCGGCCTCCGGCTACAAAGTCCCGGTTTCACCGCTGATTGTCGTAACGGCGTTAATAGCCCTGCTGCTGGCACCATTCGGGGTATTTTCGGTTTGCATCGCCGCCATCACCGCCGCCATTTGCCAGAGCGCTGAAGCCCATCCCGACAAAGACAAACGCTGGCTTGCCGCCGCTGCTGCTGGGGTATTTTACTTATTGGCCGGCGTGTTTGGCGGGGCGATCTCGACGCTGCTGACGGCCCTGCCGCTCGCCTGGATCCATACTCTCGCCGGGCTGGCCCTGCTGGGCACCATTGCCGGAAGCCTGCATCAGGCGCTGAACCACGAGCGCGACAGAGACGCCGCCGTCGTGACGTTTCTGGTGACCGCCTCAGGCGTCAATCTGCTGGGCGTCAGCTCTGCATTTTGGGGGGTGATCGCCGGGGGAATTTGCTACACCGCGCTTTCAAGGCTGAAGCGCGCGTAGCTGCGAGGGCGTTGCGCCAAAGACGCTTTTAAAGCGGGTGCTGAAGTGGCTGGGCGAACTAAACCCGCAGGCCATCGCGATCTCCGTCAACGGCAGTTTTCCCTGACGAACCAGTATTTCCGCCTTTGCCATTCTGCGCTGCATCACGTACTGATGTGGCGCCAGGCCGGTGGACTGTTTAAACATACGTGCAAAGTGGTATTCGCTGAGATCCGCCAGCCGGGCAAGTTCACCCAGGGTCAGCGCCTCACTCAGGTTCTGCTCGATATACGCCTGGGCATTGCGCAGTACCGCCGGCGCCAGCCCGCCGCGCACCGTCGGCAGTTTCCACTGCACGCTGCTGTAATGCTGCACCAGATGCGTCAACAGCAGCGTAGAGGCCGTGCTTAGCGTCAGGTGATTAGCCCGCTGCTGCCAGTCGCTGCTCAGCAGAAAGTGACGATAAAGCTGGGTTATGCGCGGGTCGTCGGCAAAGGTTTTTTCATCAAGGTTGATGGCCGCCGGGCTGCGGTCCCAAATCTGCGCGGCAATCTCTTTCAAATGCTCGTCGGTGCAGTACAGGTGCACAAACGAGAAGTCATCCCGCACGTCCCAGGTTGACTCACTGTCTTCCGGCATAATGCAGAAGCGATCCGGGCCGCCGCCGTTGCGCCAGCCTGAGCTCGTTTTTTGATACGTTTCGTACCCTTCGGTCACGTACAGGCTCAGCGTGTGGTGATCGCAGCGCTGGGTAATGCAGTCATTTCCGTTGGACCAGGCGGCCAGCTGAATCCCTGAGCCAAGCTGAACGCTGCCGTTCAGGCGGGCTTTGTGCTGCTGCAGGTTTTCAAAGGCGTGGTATGGCGCGGTCATAGCGGGAGTCGGCTTCTGGAACATAATGGCTAGTGTAAGGACTGCGCGCCGCCGTCGCCACTGCCGCCGTGAAAAAAAACCGCAAGAATATGCAAGTCGCTGGCCCGGATGAAAGTCGCAGAGCGGAAAAAAAAGGAGACTCGTCATCTGGTTTTGACTGACGAGAACAACAATGAACGCTTTGCTTTATATTCTGGTGGTGGTGATTTGGGGAACGACCTGGATTGCCATTTACATGCAACAGGGGGTCGTTTCAGTTCCCGTGTCTATTTTCTGGCGCTTTGCCGTGGCGGCCGTGGTGATGCTTGTTGTGCTGCTCGCGCTGGGTCGCCTGAAGCGTATCGGGCTTAAAGACCACCTGTTTTGCGTCCTGCAGGGCGCGTGCGTGTTCGGCTTCAACTTCTTCTGCTTCTACCACGCGGCGGCCTATATCAGCTCCGGTCTGGAGTCGGTGATCTTCTCGATGGCGGTGCTGTTCAACGCCTTCAACAATTTTCTGTTCTTCCGCAAGAAACCGTCTCCCCGCGTATTGCCCGCCGCCGCGCTGGGCATTGCCGGCATCGTGGCCCTGTTCTGGCACGATCTTGCCGCCACACAACTGGCGCCTTCGCTGCTGATCGGCATCGGCCTTAGCGCGCTCGGCACCTTTGGTTTTTCGCTGGGGAATATGATCAGTGCCCGCCATCAAAGCCGGGGCCTGGAAACGCTGTCCACCAATACCTATGCGATGTTTTACGGCACCGCAATTATGGGCGTCGTGGCGCTGGCGAGCGGCGAATCGTTTATGCCGGATTTCACCGTGCGCTACCTTGGCTCGCTGCTTTATCTGGCGATTTTTGGTTCGGTGATAGCCTTTGGGGCCTATTTCACCCTGGTAGGCCGCATCGGGGCGAGCCAGGCCGCCTACAGTACGCTGCTCTTCCCGCTGGTGGCGCTGACGCTGTCGACGCTTTACGAAGGGTACGTCTGGCACGCGAACGCCGTGCTTGGGCTGGTGATGATCCTGCTGGGTAACCTGGTGATGTTTGCTAAGCCGGAACAGTGGCTGCCGTGGCGGAGAAAGCTGGCGTAATAAAAAACCGCAGCTTGTTCAGGGCTGCGGTTTTTGTTTGCAAAAAAGGTTATTTATTCGGCACGTCAAACATCGTGGCATCGGTGGCCAAATCATCCACAACCTGTTTCAGGGTATCGACGGTGACTTTTGCATTTTCGTTGCTGAGCGTTTTCCCTTCGCCCTTACGGACCACGCGTAAAACGGGTTTATTGGTTGCCGCATCAATCAGTTCGCCTTCGAAATAGAGATCGGTATTCATGGTGCGGTGCCCGGTGGCCATTTGCGTGCCTGCGACAACCATCGCAATCGGGATCACCTCATAGAACTGCAGCCCTTCTTTGCTGCTGTCCACGCCGGTGATCGCGCCCCGGAAAATAAGGCTGTGCGGGCCTGGCGTCGTGACCAGCGGTTTCCGCTGCGCCGCCGCGGCTTTTAATTTGGTGTTGGTGTACGCCAGCAGACCATCCAGCGTGTTCTGGCCTATTTGGGTCGTGGGCCTTGGCGTCGGGTAGTAGATCACCGGATTGTAGACCAGGCTGTCGTAGTTGCCGGGTTTGAAGTTCGGGTCAACCCAGCGCATAACGGTTTTACCGGTAGCTGATTTTGTCTCCTGCAGACCGGAGTAATCTTTTAGAAACCCAGAGTATTTTTCCGGCGCGGTGGTTTTTGAAGCACACCCCGCCAGCGCTAATAAACCTGCCAGACAAGCCACTTTAAAATACGTTTTGCTCCGCATCGTTTGATCCTGTTTGTGGGTATAAGCCTTTCAGGTATAGCAAAAAACGACACTTTGTGTGGGGGTTAAGCGGCCTTGACGTCAAAACTCAGATCGCGCGCTCATCGCCGGGGGCGGCAAGCCCATCGCAAAGCAGGTCAACAATCAATAATGCGCCGTAATGCCCTTCCCCGGGAGGCAGCCAGACGTCACCGGCCTGCCCCACGCTGGCGGGATCTTTCGTCACCATAACGATGGCTGCGCCCTGCCGCCTGGCCTGCTGCACGGCCGCTAACAAGGTGCTGTCCGGCGTCGAGCTGGCAAAGACGATCATTGCCTGCTCGCGATTCAGCATTGAGGCGGTGAAGCTCATCAGGGCAGGATCATAACAGACGCTGGCGGGCTGGCCCTGCGTCAGCAGGCGGTACTGCAAAAGGCTGGCAAAAGGCGTGTCTGCCGCGCCTGCGCTGAAAATATGAATCGCTTTCGCTTGCTTCAGCAGCAAAACGGCGCGCGAAACATTAGCTTCCGGAAGCGTTTCCAGTTGCTGAGTTAGCGCCTGCTGGATGCCGCTCAACCGCTGTTGCCAGGAAGCCGGTAGCTCGCTACCCGGTATGGCGGTGCTGGCCTGCGCCAGCTTCATGCGTAGATCACGAATATCGTCGCAGCCTGCGGCTCTGGCAAAGCGCGTGATAGTGGCCGGACTGACGCCCGCCGCCTGGGCAAGCTGGTCGATTGTCGCCGACGACGCAAAGCCCGGATCGTGCAAAATAGCCTGCGCAACTCTGGCTTCCTGCTGGCTGAACTCCGCCAGCCGCTGGCGGATCCGGCTGATAATGTCGCCCTCAGCATCCCGCCCTATGGAATGAGAAAAGCGTTCCAGCACGTCTTTCGCCACGCCGCCCCGGTTGGCCAGAAACTGCAGCGTGTCATTATCCACCCAGGCGGCATCCCCTAGCAGTTGAGACGGCGCTGCCAGCAAATCCTGTACCCGGCTGTCGTGCTGCTGGTGGCGAACCTGGCCGAGGAAATCATTCATATCGCTGCAGCCGATGGTGCGCGCGAACTGCTGGAGCGTGGCCTGACTGACACCCGCGCGCGCCGCCAGCTGCTCCATGGTGGCATCCGGTAGCTGGAAGAAATTCTCCAGAAAAAAGCGGGCCAGCCGCGTTTCCTGGGGAGAAGAGTCGGCTAACCCATGGACCAGGTGATAAACAATATCCATCGCTGAAAGGTTCCTTGTGTCTGCGTCACAGGCGGATAAATCATCATAATGCGTTGAAATTATTTTTCAATTAACTTTGCCGCGATGCCTTGCCGCCGTTTCACCCTCCTCCGTAAAAGTCTTGTTATTCCTTTAACATTCGGGAAACCAATAATCCAACGCAGATCACGGTCATGAAAATAATTTTCATACATGCTGAATAAACGCACTGTTGTTTGAAACACGTTTTCAATTTGAAGGATAAAGGTAATGAAAAAGATCATGTTGTGTTGTGCCGCAGGGATGTCCACCAGCATGCTGGTGCAAAAAATGCGCGCCGAGGCCACAAAACGCGCCCTGGACATTCAAATTGACGCGGTGTCTGTGGCCGAAATTGAAAGTCACCTGCAGAGCGCCGACGTGGTGCTGCTCGGCCCTCAGGTGCAGTTCGAACTGGCCCGCCTTTCCGAGCTTTCGGCTCCTCTCGGCAAACCCGTGGCGGTGATCGACATGATGGATTACGGCACCATGCGCGGCGACCGCGTGCTGGATAAAGCCATAACTCTGATGGCCTGATAACCGGGAGAAACCAATGAAAATTACCGTTGTGGGCGGGGGCAGCAGCTACACCCCGGAACTGATTGAAGGCCTGATTCTGCGCCATGCCGCCCTGCCGATGACGGAGCTGGCGCTGGTGGATGTAGAAGCGGGCCGCCAGAAGGTTGAAATCATCGCCGCGCTGGCTCGCCGCATGTTCGACAGCAAAGGTTTGGAACAGGTCAACGTGACGGTGCATTACGAACCAGACGCCGCGATTGTGGGTTCCAGCTTTGTGCTGACCCAGCTTCGCGTGGGGCAACTGCCCGCTCGCGCCGCCGACGAACGCCTGGGCCTCAGCCACGAGCTGCTAGGCCAGGAGACCACCGGTGTCGGTGGTTTTGCAAAAGCACTGCGTACTATCCCGGTGATGCTGGACATTGCTAAACGCGTGGAGCGCCTGGCCCCGAATGCGTGGATTATTAATTTCACCAACCCGGCGGGGATCGTCACCGAGGCAGTTTCCCGCTACAGCGCCGCCAACATTGTTGGCCTGTGCAACGTGCCGGTGACCATGCACCACACCATCGCTGACATGCTCCAACTGCCTTACGACAAAGTCACGCTGCGCTTCGCCGGGCTCAACCACATGGTGTGGGTGCACGAGGTGATTGCCGATGGGCGGGACGCGACCGCCGAGGTGATTGAGATGTTGTGCGATGGCGAGCAGTTGTCGATGAACAACATTAAAGCGATTCCGTGGCCGCCAGCCCTGCTGCGTGCCCTGAAAGCGATCCCTTGCCCGTACCACCGCTATTTCTGGCAAACCCGCACCATGCTCAAAGACGAGCTAGCGGATGCGGCGAACGGGAAAGGCACCCGCGCCGAACAGGTAATGAAAGTCGAGGCCGAGCTGTTTGAGCTGTACGCCAACCCGCAGCTCGACAAAAAGCCGGAGCAGTTGAGCCAGCGCGGTGGCTCGTTCTATTCCGAAGTGGCCCTGGAGCTTATCGACGCCCTGCACAATAACCTCGGCAAGCAGATGGTGGTGAATACCGCCAACAACGGCGCTATTCAGGGGCTGCCGGACGACGCGGTGATTGAAACCAACTGCGTGATCGACGCGCTGGGGGCCCATCCGCTGGCATTCGGCAAACTTCCTCCCCTGATGAATGGCCTGACCCAGCAGGTGAAAGACTTTGAACGACTGACGATTGAAGCGGCGGTCCACGGCGATAAACAGCAGGCGCTCCTGGCCCTGATAGCGAACCCGCTGGTGGCTGACGTGAATATCGCTCAGGCGTTGCTCGATGAAGTGCTTGCAAGCAACAAGGCGTGGCTGCCGCAGTTCAATTAGCGCCGCTTACCGGTGGGCGATGCTTTACGTCCACCCCACAACAGAAATCAATAACAATAATGCCCGGCCATGCGCCGGGACAGGGGTAACCGTGTCCGCAAAGAAATCGTTTCTTGAAAAATATGTGCTGCCCGTGGCGCTGAAAATCGCCGGGCAAAAGCACGTGCTTTCCGTCCGCGACGGGATCATTCTGAACATGCCTTTCATGCTGATTGGCTCGTTCTTCCTGATTTTCGCCTATCTGCCGGTGCCGGGTTACCCCCAGCTAATGACCGATCTGTTTGGTGCCACGTGGCAGACCAAGCTGCTTTATCCGGTCAAAGCGACCTATGACATCATGGCGATTATTTCGAGTTTCGGGATCGCCTATCGTCTGGCCGAAAAATACCGCACCATCGACCCGCTCACCGCCGGGGCGGTGTCGCTGGTAGCCTTTATCATGACCATCCCGCAGAACATCATGTTCACTCCGCCGTCCGGGGGGCCCGCTGAGTTTGTGAAGGGCGTGCTGCCCATGGGGCAAATTGGTAGCCAGGGGCTGTTTGTCGCCATTCTGATCGCCCTGCTTTCTACCGAAATTTACCGGTTTATCAGCAACCGTAATCTGGTGATCCGCATGCCGGAGGGCGTGCCGCCTGCGGTAGCAAAATCGTTCCTCGCGCTGGTGCCGGGTTTTTGCGTGTTGGCCGTGGTGCTGGCGCTTCGCCTGCTGGTGGAAGCCACGCCGTTTGGTGACATCAACACCATGATCACCGATCTGGTCGGCATTCCGATGAGCCACATTGGCGGCTCGTTACCGGGAATGATCGTGTCGGTGATCCTGATTGGTATTCTGTGGACGCTCGGCCTGCACGGCGACACCATCGTGCTGGTGTTTATCCGCCCGGTCTGGCTGACCAATATGTCCGAGAACCTGGCGGCATTCCAGAACGGCCTGCCTATCCCGCACATCATTACCCAGCAGTTCTATGACCTGTGGATCGCCCCTGGCGGCACCGGGGCGCTGTTAGGTCTGGTGATCTTTATGCTGATCCGCAGCCGCAGTGTGCAAATGAAGCAGCTGGGTAAAATTGCCGCACCGGGCAGCCTGTTTAACATCAGCGAACCGATGGTGTTTGGCATTCCTCTGGTGATGAACCCGTACCTGGTGGTGCCGTTTATTTTGACCCCGGTGGTGCTGGTGATTGTCTCCTACACGGCGATGGCAACAGGTCTGGTAGCGCCGCCTGCGGGGATTGCGCTGCCGTTCACCACGCCGATTATCGTCAGCGGCTATTTAGCGACAGGCGGCCATGTTTCCGGCTCGATTCTGCAGATTGTGAACCTGGCTATCTCGCTGGTGATGTATTACCCGTTCTTCCGGGTCTGGGATAACCTGAAATTCCGCGAGGAGCAACAGGCGAATCAGGCGACGGCAACTGCGCCGGTTGAGGCGGTGAGCGAGCGTAGTACGGTGTAGCGGTTGATTGGTGTTCAGGAGGTTCCGTTCACCTCAAGTACAGCTTCGACCTCAGCCACCGCACCAGTGAACGTCTTAGGGGAGCCACCGTCACTCCCCTAAGAACCCGGACTCCCGGCCAAATAAATCGACCGCGTGAGCGGCAAACCTCCATTTTATCTCCCAGTCCTGGGTCGGCTGAGATGCGTTCCCGACGCTCTCAGCCTCCGGTTATGACCCAACTCAGGCGGGGTTGAGCAGCCGGGAGCAGCGAAAGAGAGCGATCGTCGGGAACGAATCGCGAACGACCCCGAATGTTTGGGTGATAGCCGCTGGGTTTACCGCTTCAGCGGCGATGAGCTCGCCGGGCGCCGGGGGTTGTCAGGGGGCATGGCGTTGTATGAACCGGTCACATGGGTTACAGAACTGACCGGTCACATGGGTTACACCTTTCTCTCAATCTAACCTCAGGATACGGTGATTGATTCTGTCGTAATGCGCCAGTCTCAGTTCACCAAATCCTATTTCGTCGCATTGCTCATTCAACGGTTTCATCCAGACCCACTCATTTCGTAGCGCTTCACTCAGAAATATTCGGGTACTGTTGAACCATAAATCTCCTCTCTGCGCGACTCTCAACATTCTGGCATTATCCGGGACAGGCATTTCTGTTCGTGGCCCCGCAAACTGTCTTTCCGAAGGTTTCCAGACCGAGGCCGGCGTTTTACCCTGAAGCGCTTTATGCGGCCTTATCTCGTTGAATTCCTTTCGCCATCTGTCAAACCATTGTTGCTGTTCTTCCAGAGAAGAAAATGAGCAATGTTGGTTGAGCGCTTCCTTCATTGTCCGGTGCATTCTTTCGTGACGCCCGTTTTCAGTCGGTTTACCTGGCCGGATACGTTCAGGAATAATGCCACATTTTAATAACCAGACGGACATGACACTCAACCCCCACACCCCATGTCCGGCAAAGGGTGCACCGTTATCAGTCCGTAATAATTGGGGCATGCCGTTTTCAATAAAAATGCGCTCGAGGCAGGAAACGACAAAGGCATTATTAGGGGAATAGGTCGCCTCACTGGCGAGGATGATCCGGCTGCAGTTATCCGTCAGCGTGAGCGGGTAACACCATTTCCCGTTAGCATGTTTAAATTTCCCTTTAAAATCAGCACTCCAGACATCATTGGGCTCTTTGACCTCATACAGAACATGGGGCTGTGTCGGCTTGAATCGAACAGGGGGGCGTGCTTTTACCAATCCATGAGACTTGAATATCTGGCCGACAGTGCTTGCGGCAGGGACACCGGGAGTATCCAGATTGAGCAGATATTGCCTGATTTTTTCTGGCCCCCACAGCATGTACTGCTTTTTAGTTTTCAGCAGCAACTGAACCATCGACTCAGGAATGGTGTTTTGATGATGGCGTGCCCTGGAACGGTCAGCCAGAGAGTTAACATCTTCGCCTGAAAAACGAGCTAACCACTTATAGCCCGTTTTACGGCTGATATTGAATCTGCGACAGGCATCGCTGACAGATAATCCGTCTACAAGGCATGCCATGACAAATTGCATTCGTTGCATGGTAACAGTCTCAAGCCAGGGCACGATAAACCTCCTCACTCAGTTTACCGTACCAGTTATAACCTGTTACCCATGTGCCCGGTTTAAAGTGTTACCTATGTGCCAGTTCATACAGCGTAATGCCCCCTGACACGTTCACTGTCTCTGAACTTGCATGGACAATAGATCAATAAGTGAACGGAAAATATCCAAACTTACAGAGAATGTATTCTCAGATCGCCTGCTCTCTCCCTGCGCCAGCTACTTCTTCACATCCACCTGATAAAAGATATGCTTCCCGAACGGATCAATTTCATACCCGGTCACCTCTTTACGCACCGGCTCGAAAATCGTGGAGTGGGCAATCATCACCGCAGGCATCTGGTCGTGCATCATTTGCTGCGCTTCTTTGTAGAGCTCAACTCGCTTATCGTGGTTCCCCTCGGCACGGGCTTCGAGAATCAGCTTATCAAACGGCTGATAGCACCATTTGGATGAGTTAGACCCACCGTTGGCCGACGTGCAGGAAAACAGCGGCCCGAAGAAGTTGTCCGGGTCGCCGGTGGCCGTCGTCCAGCCCATCAGCGCCGCCTGGTGCTCACCGCCCTTCACTCGCTTGAGGTATTCGCCCCATTCGTAGGTGACAATTTTCGCCGTCACGCCAACTTTCGCCCAGTCGGCCTGAATCATCTCTGCCATACGTTTAGCGTTCGGGTTATACGGACGCTGAACCGGCATTGCCCACAGGTCAATGCTCATGCCGTTGGCAAACCCGGCTTCTTTGAGCAGCGCCTTTGCTTTTTCAGGATCGTAATCGTAATCCTTGAGCTTATCGTCCGCGCTCCACACGCCCGGCGGCAGTAGGTTTTTTGCCTCGATGCCCGTGCCGTGGAACACCGCTTCGATAATGGCCGGTTTGTTAATCGCCATTGCCAGCGCCTGGCGCACTTTCACGTTATCGAGCGGCGGTTTCTGGGTGTTAAATGCCAGAAAACCAGTATTCAGACCCGCTTTTTGCATCAGCGTGATGTCTTTGTTTTCCTTCATGCGCGGCAAATCCGCCGGGTTCGGGAACGGCATTACCTGGCATTCATTTTTCTCAAGTTTGGCGTAGCGGATCGACGCATCCGGCGTGATCGAGAACACTAAACGGTCGATTTTTGATTTGCCCTGCCAGTAATCAGGGAAAGCGGTATAGAGAATGCGGGAATCTTTCTGGTACTGCTTCAGCTCAAACGGCCCGGTGCCGATGGGGTCGGAATCGACGCGTTCCGGCGTGCCGGCCTTCATCATGACATCGGCGTATTCGGCAGAGAGAATCGAGGCAAAATACCAGCCTAAATCCGCGACAAACGGCGCTTCCGGGTGCGCCAGCGTGAAGCGCACGGTGTTGTCATCCACTTTATCAATCGCTGTGATCAGCTTGCCAAACTCCAGGCTTTCAAAGTTGGAGTAATTGCCGTTGGAAACGTTGTGGTACGGATGCTTAGGATCTTTCTGGCGCATAAACGAGAAAATGACATCGTCCGCGTTGAAGTCTCTGGTGGGCTTAAAGTATTTGTTGCTCTGAAACTTAACGCCTTTACGCAGATGGAAGGTATAGACTTTGCCGTCTTCGCTGACGTCCCAGCTCTCCGCCAGGCTGGGCTGCAGTTCCGTGGTGCCGACTTTAAAATCCACCAACCGGTTATAAACCGGCACCGCGCTGGCATCCACGCTGGTGCCCGAGGTGTAAAGCTGCGGGTTGAAGTTTTCCGGTGAGCCTTCGGAGCAATAAACCAGCGTGCTGGCCGCCACGCTGGTACTGATGGAGAGCGCCGCTACGGCAAGTGCAAGCGTTGTAATCTTTGTTTTCATCGCTGTCTTCCTGTGGTGTTTGTCCTGACCCTGAATGAATAAAGCTTGTGCAAAGCGCCTTAATAAATAACATTAAATTTACATTGCCAACAAACAACATCGAACAATAAGGAAACACTATGTCTTCGTCGCTCAGCGAGCAGCTCACCCGGCGCTTCTTTCGTTATCTGGCGGTGACCAGCCAAAGCGATCCGCGCGTCAGCAGCCTGCCCAGTACCCCAGGACAACACGAAATGGCCCGCCTGCTCGCGGAAGAACTGCGCACGCTGGGCCTTGAAAATATTGTGATTGATGAGCACGCCACGGTAACCGCCGTGAAGAAAGGCAACGTCGCTGGCGCACCGCGTGTGGGGTTTATTACGCACATTGATACCGTTGACGTTGGCCTTTCCCCGGATATTCATCCACAGATCCTGCGCTTCACCGGCGAAGATTTATGCCTGAACGCCAAAGAGAACATCTGGCTGCGCACGGCGGAGCACCCGGAAATCAACGCCTATCCTGGCGAAGAGATTATCTTCAGCGACGGCACCAGCGTGCTGGGCGCGGACAACAAAGCCGCCGTCACGGTGGTGATGACGCTGCTGGAAAACCTGACGCCAGAGCACCGGCACGGTGACATCGTGGTGGCCTTCGTCCCGGATGAAGAAATTGGCCTTTGTGGCGCCAAAGCGCTGGATTTGGCACGTTTTGACGTGGACTTCGCGTGGACCATTGACTGCTGCGAGCTGGGCGAAGTGGTGTATGAAAACTTCAACGCCGCCCACGCGGAGCTGAAATTCACCGGCGTGACCAGCCATCCGATGTCCTCCAAAGGCGTACTGGTTAACCCGCTGCTGATGGCGATGGACTACATTAGCCATTTTGACCGCCAACAAACGCCTGAACACACCGAAGGGCGCGAAGGCTATGTCTGGTTTAACGGGATGCAGGCTTCACAAAGCGAAGCGCTGCTGAAGGCCAATATTCGCGACTTCGATTTGGCCAACTTTGAACGCCGCAAACAGCAAATTGGCGAAGTGGCGCAGAAGATTGCCGCGCAGTACCCGACTGCACGCGTGGAGTTCAGCCTCAGCGATACCTACAGCAACATCAGTAACGCCATTACCGATGACCGCCGGGCCATTGATTTGATTTTTGCCGCTCTGGATGAGCTGGGGATTGAGCCGAAGGTGATCCCCATGCGCGGCGGCACGGATGGCGCGGCGCTGTCGGCTAAAGGTTTGCTGACGCCGAACTTCTTTACCGGCGCGCACAATTTCCATTCTCGCTTTGAGTTTTTACCGCTACGGGCGTTTGAGGCGTCTTACAATGTGGCGCTGAAGCTTTGCCTGCTGGCGGCGAAGTAGTTTTCCCCTCACCCTAATCCTCTCCCCTAAGGGAGAGGGTATCAGGACAGAAATCCCACTTAGCTTCACTCCCGCGATTTGCGGTGAAAGAAACAGCACAATTTTCTTGTATAGCTCTGATTTACCGCTCTCCTTTTCAGGGAGAGCGCCGGGGTGAGGGTTAATTTTTACATTTAGTTCTTACGCGCCAGCATCGTGGCAAAACGCAGCTTGATGCGGTTGCCGTGCTCATCAGTCTTGTGCAACTGCCCCACATCTTCGTTGTATTTAATCAGTTCCCAACCTTCATAGTAGTTCCGCAGTTCACCCTCTTTAAAGGCAAACGGGAAACCGACCGTGCACGGAAAATCCTCGGTATCCATGGCCGCCACAATCAGGTTGTAGCCGCCGGGTTTGGTGCAGCGCTGCATATTGGCGATAAGTCCTGGGATCGTGCTGCGCTCGAGGAACATCATCACCACGGTGGAGAGAATAAAATCGTACTCGCCGTCAAAGCTCAGTTGGTTCAGGTCAACCTCAGCGGTGACAATATTTTTCAGCCCTTCCGTCTCGATAATCTGATTCAGCCTGGCGATGCTCATCGGGTTTTTATCCCAGGCGGTAACGTCGAACCCTTTCTGGTTCAGGTACAGGCTGTTGCGCCCGCCGCCGCAGCCAAGATCCAGCGTTTTACCGGGGGCAACGTACTTCACGGCGTTCAGCACGTCAGAATGTGTGGCAGTTAAGCCGTATTTTTCGCTGTAGTAGCTTTCAGACTTCTCGGTCATGACAGATCCTTATTTTCAGGCCGCGCGGTGCGCAAAATCAATTTCCCCTGCATCAGCAGGATAAAAGTACGTGCCAGCAGCAGGCCGATAATCACATTAGTAAAAATAAACAGCGGCACGGCAATGACGTGAAACAGCCCGTCCCCGCTGCCTGCGCTCAGATGGAGCGCCGTGGTTGCCAGCGCAGAAATACCGAATGAGAAACTCCAGAAGGAGGCATTGAACGGCTGCGCCAGGTACCAGGGCATTAAGCGCAGCATGAAGAGCAATTGCAGCAGGCCGTAACCAAACAGCATTTTGGCAAAGAAATCCGTCACGCCGCCGTTCACGGCAAGGTAAGCGCTGCAGGCCACCAGCGCAGGGGCAAGCTGAATGCCCAGCGAGGTGCGTACCGGCGTGGGCAGTTCCCCGGCGCTGCGCATACGGTGCAAAATCGCCGGTTCCAGGCTGAGCCAGGAAAAAACACCGGCCCCAAGGAACAAGATCCCCAGGTCGTGATAACCCAACGCGCCGCAGGCCATCGCGCTGATAAAATTATTGGCGACGGTGGGCAAATACAGCCCCGGCGTCGTGGCATCCTGCGGGTGCGTACCTCGCCATAATCCGGCGGACTGCCAGGCGGCATAACAAAGCTGCACCACGGCGCCAAAGCCAAACATCACTGCAGCGAGCGGGCGCAGATAAGGGGCTACGCCGATGGCCACCAGCATGGTTGTCGCCGGGAACAGACTCACGAAGCTGCTCATTAAAGGGTGATAAATCTCTGCAATCACGCTGTGCGGGTAGCGCACCAGCCGCGTCAGGAACGCTAACGCCAGCAGCAGCCAGATGCCGGCGGCAAGCGCCACAAGAACCTCACCAACAACCGACGGCACCGGCCAAATCGTGGCGGCATAGCGCCAGGCAAACCCCATGCCGATGGTGCCCAGCACCATGCCAAAGTAGCCTGCGGGGAGATTGATAAAGCTACCGGGGATTGGTTTATTCATTTTGTTTATTTTTTAAAATGTATTTTAAATGCATTTTATGCGATTACGCCGCCAAACGCTACGCCGGTGAATTACCTGCTACGTTTATCAGCAGTGCACAGCGAGAAATCACCATGAAAAAATACCGGATCACCGATGTTTCGCGGCTTCATGATTATCAGCATGATGGCGAACAGCGGCAAGTTCGACTCTGGCAAATTGAGGCGCTTCGCGCTTTTGGCAACGTCGTGGCCGGGCAAGGCGGCGGCTGGATTGAGGAAGAAGCGAACCTGAGCCACGAGGGAACCTGCTGGCTTGAGCCTGACGCCCTGATCTGGAACGGTGCGACGGTTGAAGATGACGCAAAAATCCTCGGCGAGTCTGAAATTTGCCATCACGCAAAAGTGGGCGGCAAGGTGCTGGTCGAGGATTCCCGCATCAGCGGCGAATGCTTTATCTCGGGCTCGGCCCGCGTGTTGCAGCAGAGCCAGGTGATTGCCGTGCTGGGGCTGACCGAAGATACAGAAATGCGGCTGCAAATCTACGGGAACGCCACGGTGCTGGCCTCACGCATCGTCCATCAGGCACAAATCTACGGCCACGCGCGCGTGAACAACGCCTTTGTCGAACACCGCTCAGCCATTTTTGATAACGCCGTTATTGAAGGCAATGCAGAGAACAATGTCTGGGTTTGTGATTGCGCGCAGGTGTCCGGTAACGCACGTATTATTGCCGGCAGCGGCGACAGCCAGATCCCGACCATCCGCTACTCATCTAAAGTCTACGGCAACGCCCTTATTGAAGGAGATTGCGTGCTCAGGCACCGCGTCCAGGTTTACGGTAATGCGGCGCTTATCGGCGGCCCGGTTCTGCTGGACAACAATGTACAGGTGTATGGCGAGGCGAAAGTGATGGGTAACGTGCTCATCGAAAACAACGTGCAGATTTATGATGAGGCGGCGGTGGAAGGCTTTGGCGGCGAACTGATTCATCTTCGCGGCATGAAGGATATTAACGGCGCACAGCGAATTACCCGCACGCCGTTTCATGGCATTTTTTAATCAGCAATGCGCCCGTAAATATTCTGATCGTGGAACTCGTCGTTCAGAAACTCGGCTTGCCTCAGGCAACCTTCAAGGGCAAAGCCGTTGCGTTGGGCCACCCGGTTGCTGGCCTGGTTAGTGACGATGCATTTGATGACAAACCGGCGCACCGTCCCTTCCCCCGCGTACTTGCCGATCGCGGCCTCAATCACGGCGGAAATGATCCCCTTGCCCTGCCGATCCTCGCTTAGCCAGTAGCCGATGTAGGCCGTTTTGTCGGTCGGGACTATCTGGTTAAAGGAAAAGACGCCCGCCAGCTCGCCGCGATAGAGGATCATAAACATCTTCGCGTAGCCTTTATGGTGGAGAACATAATTCCCCTGCAGCGTTTTGCGGGTGTCGTCCTCGGAAACAACATACTGCGGCCAGTTCATCGCCTTTTGCAGCCAGCTTTTATTGCGCTGCACCAGGGCAAAAACGTCCTTCACGAACCGCTCGTTCACCGAATGCAGTTCGATATCATCATTAACCGCAATCACTTCATCCTGCCAGGCCTGCTGTTGTTCCACTCGTGACTCCTGCTTTTGTTAGAAGGTGACAGTTATCTTATGTCACTTTTTTGTGGCAACGCACGAGATTTAAAACACCGCCAAAAGTGAATACATAGAAATTCGTTATGAAAGAGTATTTATGCAATAAGAGGATGAGATGGTGAAACGGGCATAAAAAAGCCCCGCGGCTTTTACGCGGCGGGGCTGGATGATTAACGCATTTCGCGGTCGTCAACGTATTTACGTTTATCCGGCGGTGGTGGGAAATACTGGTACAGCCAGGTTTCACTGATCGCTTTGCCCTGGCAACGCAGGAACATGCGCATCTCGACCGGGTCGGTGGCGTCGTTGGTCGGATACCAGTCAAACAGAATGCGGTAGCCGTCAAACGGTTCGACGTAGAGGATCTCAATCTGCTTCGCTTCGCCGTTGGAGAGCGTAATCACCGGCTCAATCCCCTTCGGCGCGGCGGCTTTCAAATCGCCCCCGATAAAGTCGATAGCAAAGCGGCGGGACCATTTTTCCGGGAAGTGTTCACCCGGCGCCCAGCCTTCCGGGAAGCTGCCCATCCCGGTGCGGGTGGCGTAAACGCGGGCCAGATCCGTCGTCACCGGCGGCAAACCGCTCCAGTAGAGGCGATATTTGAACTCGAATTCGTCCCCGGCTTTGACCGGTTTTTCCGGCTGCCAGAAGCAGACAATATTGTCGAGCGTTTCGCCGGTGGTCGGGATTTCCATCAGGCCAACGGTGCCTTTGCCCCACTTGTTACGCGGCTCTACCCACAGGCTTGGACGCTTGTTGTACCAGCCCATGATGTCCTGGTAGCTGGCAAAGTCGTGATCCAGCTGCAGCAGGCCAAAGCCTTTCGGGTTCTCGTCCATAAAGGCGTTGAACTGAAGTTTCTGCGGGTTATTCAGCGGGCGGCAAATCCACTCGCCGTTACCGCGCCACATGGCCAGGCGGTCGGAGTCATGAATTTGCGGGTGAATGGTGTCGCAGGTCCGGCGTTCGTTGGTGCCGCAGGCAAACATGCTGGTCATCGGCGCGATACCCAGCTGCTTGACGTCTTTCCGGGCATAAAGGTGATTGTCCACCTCCATCACCACGCGCTCGGCTTCACAGCTGATAATAAATTTGTACGCGCCGGTCACGCTTGGGCTGTCGAGTAAGGCATAGACCACAAAAGTCGTGTCGGTGGCTTTCGGCGTTTCAAACCAGAACGAGGTGAAGTCCGGGAACTCTTCCGGCGTGTCGGTGAAGGTGTCCACCGCGAGGCCACGGGCGGACAGCCCATACTGGTACGTGCTGTCTACGGCACGGAAATAGCTCGCGCCGAGGAAGGAGACGACGTCACGGCGCGCCAGCTCCGGTGCCTTGAAGACTTTCAGGCCGGCAAAGCCGAGATCCGTCTGGCCTTCGAGCTGCCTGGTGTCTACGCCAGCATTGTTGTAGTTAAACAATTCCGGGCGGAAGTGGATTTCGCGCGCCTGATGGGTGGCGGAATCCAGCGAGAACATTCTGACGCGGCGGCGGAATCCCATGCCGACGTGGAAGAACTGCACGTCAAGCTGGCGGTTTTCGATGTTGTTCCAAAGCGAATGATCGGCGTCGTACTGAATGGCGTTATAAGCCTGAGGCGTCAGGTTAGCCAGGGTGTTGGGCAGCGCGCGCGGTGCCCCGCCCCATGGTTTTTTCGACAGGTCGTGCGCCATGCCCTGAAGCACCGCAAAATCGAAGGCGGTGGAGTGCCCGTCAGCGATGCCTGATTCGGCAGCAAAGGCGCTTCGGGAGAATAGCGTGGCAAGGGTTGGCGTGCCGCAGGCAGCGGCGAGAGCCATAGAGGCCTGGATAAAACGTCTGCGATTCATGCCTGAGAAATCGTCCTTATGTGTCGATGTGTTTTGTTCCTCCCGACGGGAAGAACAGCGGCAAGAGACTGCTACCTGTACGACCGCACACTCTAGACAAAATTCACAGTGAATCCAATGGGCGGAGAAGGCGTTTGGGGGAGGAACGAAAGTTTTTTTTCAGGAAACCAGATATCACCGAAAAATTCGCCATTGCCTGGCGAAAAAAACGCTAAAGGCCCGTCAGCCTGTGTGCCGACGAGCCCTGGTCAACGTTACTTCACGCTGACGTCGATGCCGGGGAAGAACTTCTGCGCGAGCTTAGTCACGGTGCCGTCGGCTTTCACCTTATCGATGGCCGCATCCAGCTCTTTTTTCGTGACAGTGTCACCTTTACGCAGACCAAAGCCAATCCCGCTGCCGAGGATAGTGTCGTCGCTCACCGGCTTGCCGATAAAGCCAAAGCCCTTGCCCTGCGGCGTGCTGAGGAAGCCCGCCTGACCTGCCGCGGACATCACCAGAGAGGCATCAATACGGCCGTTCAGCAAGTCAGCCCAGGCCATGTTCTGGTCTTTGTAAGACACGACGTTCACGCCCTGCTTTTCCCAGTGCTCTTTGGCATAGGTTTCCTGAATGGAGCCCTGGAGCACGCCGATGGTTTTGCCTTTCAGCCCTTCCGCCGTGGCTTCAAGGCCGCTGCCTTCTTTGCCCACCAGCTGAGACGGAATACGGTAGATTGGCTGGGTAAAGTCGATGCTTTTACGACGCTGCTCGGTGATGTTCATTGCCGAGTTGATGGCGTCAAACTTCTTCGCCACCAGCCCCGGGATCAGCGAATCAAACGACGTTTCAACCCAGGTACATTTCAGGCTGGCCGCCTGGCAAATGGCTTTCCCCAGCTCGACGTCAAACCCTTCCAGCTCGCCCGCGCTGTTGCGGCTTTCAAACGGGGGATACTCCGCTTCGAGGCCATAGCGAAGCTCGCCGGCGGCCAGCGCAGAAAACGAAGAACACAGCCCGAGCAGCAAACTTAACGCATACATTTTTTTCATCATGACCCCTTATCAGCGTGGCTTAACCCGGCACAGCGCTTCAGCGCCCGCCCGAAGTGTGGCTTCATCTTTGGCAAATGAGAGCCGGATAATTTTATTGTCAGTACCGTCGGTATAAAACGCGGAGAGCGGAATGGTCGCCACGCCGTAATCAGTGATTAACCGCTTCACCATCTCGCTGTCGGACTCATCGCTGAAGTGCCCGAAGCGGGCCAGCAGGAAGAATGACCCACCGCTCGGCAGCAGTTCAAACGGTGAATCAGCCAGCAAAGACTGCATTAAATCACGCTTGCGCTGATAAAACGCCGCCAGTGAAAGATAAGTTTGCGGATCGCTCATATAGTCGGCGAACGCATACTGCATCGGCGTGTCGGCGGAGAACATCAGGAACTGATGCACCTTGCAGATCTCATCCATCAGCGCCGCCGGGGCCAGGCAATACCCGACCCGCCAGCCCGTGACGTGGAAGGTTTTACCGAACGACGACACAATCACGCTGCGCTCGGCAAGCTGCGGGTGCGTCGCCATGCCGTGGTGCTTTTTGCCGTCAAAGACGATGTGTTCATACACTTCATCGGACAGGATCACAATGTCGGTGTCGCGAGTTACCGCCGCCAGCATTTCCAGGTCATGGGCGCTAAATACCTGCCCGCTTGGGTTATGCGGCGTGTTCACGATGATCATCCGCGTACGTGGCGTAATCGCCGTCCGCACTTCGTCCCAGTCAACGGTAAAATCAGGCAGGCTCAGCTTGAGCGCCACCGGTTTGGCGCCCTGCAGGCGGACAATCGGCGCGTAGCTGTCGAAAGAAGGCTCAAAGTAGATAACTTCATCGCCGGGATGTACCAGACCGCCGATCGCAGAATAAAGCCCTTCGCTGGCGCTGGCGGTGACCAGCACCTCCTCTGCGGGGTCATACACGGCCCCGTAAAGGCTGGCCACTTTGTCGGCAATCAGCTGTTTCAGGGACGCGAGGCCGGTCATTGGGGCGTACTGGTTATGCCCTTCCTGCATAGCTTTGGTGACGCCGGCAATCAGTTTCGGGTCGCAGGGGAAGTTGGGTGCCCCCTGAGAAAGATTTATCGCCTTGTGCTGCGCGGAAAGCTGGCCGATCACCGTAAAAATCGTGGTTCCGACGTCCGGCAATTTTGAACGTTGTTGTACCGGGGTTTGTATGGCCATAGCGGCTCCTGAACGTGATGCGATTTGCATAACTATTCAATATCGCCGCCATTGCCACGACAATCGAATTGTTGTCATAATAGCCATGCAAAAAATGCATAGCTCAGCGGAGAGCATCATGACCCGGCGTAATTTCCCCCTAAATACTCTCGATGCTTTTCTGGTCACGGCCAGGCACCTGAACCTCACCCGGGCGGCAAAAGAGCTTTGCCTGACCCAGGGCGCCGTCAGCCGTAAAATTGCGGCGCTGGAGCAGTGGCTGGGGTTCGCGCTTTTTGAGCGCCATGCACGCGGATTACGCCTCACGCCCCAGGGCAGCGCCCTGCTGCCCGACCTCCAGAACGCCTTTAACACGCTGCTGGACGTGGCCGACCGGGCCTGCCATAAGCCTGAGATTATTCGTCTTAAGGCCCCCACCTGCGCCATGCGCTGGCTGGTGCCGAAGCTGATTCAGCTTGAGCAGCGTATGCCGGAGATCCAGGTTGCGTTAACCACGACCGTGGAGCACGGCGTCAATTTCAAAAACGAGCCGTTTGATGCCGCCATTGTGTTTGGTCAGCAGGCCAAAAGCGGCGCGCTGCTGTTTGAAGAGAGTCTGACGCCGGTTATCTGTCAGGCGTTGCTTCCGCCGGAGACGAGCAACTGGGAGCGGCTGACCTTTTTGCACCCGACTCGCGATCGTACCGACTGGTCATTATGGCTTGGAAAGAACCCTTCACCGCCTTGGCTGGCGATGCAGAAAAATCAGCATTTCGACACCATGGATCTGGCGATCAGCGCCGCTATTCAGGGGTTTGGGATAGCCATCGCAGACGAAACGCTGGTGGCCGAAGATCTTCGTACCGGGCGGTTAGTGCGGCCTTTTACCGGGAGCGTAAAAACCGGGGCCAGTTACAGGCTGGCGGTGAAGCCCGGCAGCGAAGGCGCCGCCGGGCTGGAGGCCTTTTGCAATGCGTTACTCAGTCCAGGCTGACGTGGTGTTTCATCACTCGCTTAAATAACTGCATTCTCAGCCGCATAAAGCGATTTTCGACTTTAAACTGCGCCCGCAGATGAACGCCCAGCCGCAGCGTGCGGTCCCGCCCTTTGGTGCTGGCAGGCCAGCTTAACGGCCCAGGTAACGCTTTGCTATGCGCCCTGGCGCTGCGGGCGAAGCTGACCCAATAATCGCCAATCTGAGCGGCAAACTGCAGGTCGCGTTCAGTCACATATTCACTGGCAGGCGGGGAAAGCTGCAGCGTGTTAAAGACATAAGCCACTTCGTTGCCGTGCCAGGTGCCGTTGGCGTAGGTTTCACGCTCGGCCTCCGCCACGTAGTCAAAATAATACCGCCAGCAGGGCTGGCCTGCGCGCTGCTGCGCCTGCATCACCACAAACCCCAGCGTGGTAAAGGCCATGTCCCGGCACACCTGACGGCCCAGCTCAGCGTCACCCTTAACGCCGGGATACAGCAATTTGATAAGCCCCAGACCGAGACGCTTTTCCCGGCGCAGAAGCGCAACCTGCCCGGCGGGATCTATCCCGAAGTAGCTCAGCACGCTCGCCTCATCGCTGTTGCTGCCCACCATCAGCGGCATCCGGTGCTGTCGTGCGGCAAAAAACGTGTCCAGCATGGGTTCAGGCAAAACAATATCGCCGCTGATGGGCGTCGGCCCGATGTTTAGCGGGGCTTCCAGCGCCCATAATTCACTGGCGGGAAGGGAACGCAGCGCTTCAGCGTTCGCATTCTTCAGCCCAAAATGTTCTGCCACCGCCACGCCGCGCTTCAACGCTTTACGGCGATCGACATCCGGCAGCGTGTAGGCGCTTTGTATAATCCCCTTGTGGAACAGGCCACTGGCTAAAGGCGATGCCAGCAGAGAAAGCACGCTGCGGGCGCCTGCTGACTCGCCAAACAGCGTGACGTTGCTGGCGTCTCCGCCAAAAGCAGCGATGTTGGCCTGCACCCACTTCAGCGCGGCAATCTGATCGAGCAAGGCAAAGTTGTGGATCGGCCCAGCCGGATTTTCTTCATCCAATGCGGGATGAGCAAAAAAGCCCAGATGCCCAAGCCGGTAGTTCACCGTCACTAACACCACGCCCCGCGAGGCCAGCGCGGCGCCATCATATGGAGGTAAAGAACCGGCTCCAATGGTGTAGCCGCCCCCGTGCAGCCAGACCATCACCGGCAAGGGTTTGCCCGTTCGCCGGGCGGGAGTCCAGATATTGAGGTAAAGGCAGTCTTCTGAAAACTGGCCCGGATCGCCGCCGCCGACGGCTTTGCAGTATTCCAGGCTTTGCCAACAGGCCTGAGCGAAGGTATCGGCGACGCGAATACCTTGCCAGTTTTCTGGCGGCTGAGGCGCTCGCCAGCGCAGGTTTCCAGTGGGAGGCATGGCAAAGGGAATACCGCGATACACCGCAATATCCCCCTGAAGGACGCCGCTCAGTTGACCCTGAGCGACGTTAACAACGTGTTCCATCTGCTGTTCCTTGTAGCTGACATCCCAGCAGGGTAACGCGTTTACAATAAACCGCAACGGCGTTTGCTGCGATCCTCCGCCTGTTGATAAAGGCTGAATTCATCGGCCACCGCCGCACCCAGCGCCATTTCGAACTCGCTGCGGCTGGAGTGCCCGTGCTGTCGCTGGCCACCGTCGCTGCCTAAATTTGACTGGAAGATGCCCGCGGCGCTAACCGGCAGGAAATCTTCATAGATGATAGGCTGGGCGATGAGCCAGCCGCGCTCAATCAACAACTGCGGATCGTCGCCTGGTTTGATGGACTGGCGATGCATGTCGCCCACCGGCGTCAGGCGGTAGCGAAAATAGGCCAGTCCCTGGCGACGAAGCAGTGCGTCGCTGTCCGGGAAGCGGCTGAAGACTTCCTGCAAATGCTGCTGATGACTTAGGTTGTCCTTGCCGTTTCCCGCTTCGAGCAATAATTCATCATACAGCGCGCGGCCTTTAGGCGTCAGCGCCACGCCGCGCTGCTCAATCTCACCAAATCGGGCGGTGTGCGTGCCGTGGTGCTCACCGGCAAACAAAATAGGCTCTTCCAGCGCTTTAAAACTGGTCTGACGCAGCAAAATGGGGCGTTCACGGCGAGGTGGGCCTTCAATAATGGCTTTGGGCGAGATGCCCCGCTCCGGCATCATCGCCTGAACGCGGTCGATATCCAGCGTGCGCGGCGTGAGATGGTTAATGTGGCAGCCACGGAAGCAAACCACATCGGCGATCAGGCGATGTTCGTCGTGCAGGGCGCGGTAAGTGTCGGCGTCAACCGTGGCATGCTGATGCCAGCGGAAGGTTTCCAGCGCTTCGGCCACAAAGGTGTTCGCCTCTGCCTCGCTGAATCCGCCCTGCCTGTCGTGGAGATCGAGCATTTCGCGGCAGCGGGGAGTGAAAATGTCGCGTTTATCGAGGATTGCGGCTGCGCGAGCCCTTAGCGTCGGATTGTCGATAAGCTCCAGACGCAATAAAGAGGTAAACACGCGGAAAGGATTTCGCGCCAGCGCCTGGTCGTCAATCGGGCGGAAAGCGGTGGAATGTACCGGTACCCCGGCCTGGGAAAGATCGTAATAACCCACCGGATGCATGCCCATCACCGCGAAAATTCGCTTCAGCACCGCCAGCTCTTCGGCCTTACCTACGCGAATCGCGCCGTGGCGCTCTACGTTTAACCTTGCCAGCTCGTCAGCATTTTCGAGCTGCTGGTGCAGCTCAGGATCGTGTTCCAGCACGGCCAGGTTTACATCCGCCACCAGTTCTAACAGCGTGCCGTACTGCGGAACTTCTTGCTGGTACATCGCCGACATAGCTTGCGAAAATTTGTCCCGAATCTCATCGGCCGTGAGGGTGTTCGCCATGATGTCATGCCTCCAGTGGATAGTGCTGAAAGCGTAGAACCTGGTGGATCACTTATCAGGAAGAATTTCCATTTTGTGATCTGCTTTGCAGCACCTAAAAAGTAATTTTTTCAGCACATTACATAACGCAGCGTTATGCAGAATGCCTACCACAAAGAGTATAAATTAACAAAAAATTAACTAAAACAGGCCGCGTTAAAATCTGCAGATCGGCATCACTTTTCAGCAAAATAGCGCCCTTTTGTCGAAAAAATCTTCTCTGATTTAAAGTGGTTATGTGCCTGGCCATAACAAAATGTTAATAATATTTTGCAATGAAGTTATCAAAATTCAACACCGAGGCTTGTCAGCGAAGCCGGACTGTTTTTAACATTGCTTATGGAAAAAAATGGTCTCTTCAGTCAGCGCATTCGCTTGCGCCATTTACATACTTTCGTGGCCGTCGCTCAGCAGGGAACACTGGGTCGCGCGGCTGAAACTCTTAACCTGAGCCAGCCGGCGCTCTCCAAAACCCTCAATGAGCTGGAGCAGCTTACCGGCACACGTCTGTTCGAACGCGGGCGGTTAGGCGCTCAGCTAACGCTCACCGGCGAGCAGTTTTTAACCCATGCGGTAAAAGTGCTTGATGCCCTGAATCATGCCGGGCAGTCGTTTGTACGCCGGGAAGACCGGCCTTCTGATGTGATACGGATTGGCGCGCTGCCTACCGCCGCGCTGGGTATTTTACCGGCGGTGATCGGCGAGTTTCATAGGCAGCAGAGCGACGTCACCCTGCAGGTTGGCACCATGAATAACACCATGCTGCTGGCGGGATTGAAGTCCGGGGAACTGGATTTAGGCATCGGGCGCATGTCCGATCCTGAGCTAATGACGGGCCTGAACTATGAACTGCTGTTCCTTGAGTCTCTCAAGCTGGTTGTTCACCCTAACCACCCGCTGCTGCATGAAAATATTACCCTTAGCCGGGTGATGGAATGGCCCGCGGTGGTCTCCCCTCAGGGCACGGTGCCACGCGATAACGCGGAATCTCTGCTCGCGTCACAGGGCTGCAAGCTGCCTTCAACCTGCATCGAAACGCTGTCGGCTTCGCTCTCCCGTCAGCTGACCGTCGACTACAACTATGTCTGGTTTGTGCCTTCCGGCGCGGTGAAGGACGATTTGCGCCAGGGCACGCTGACCGCGCTTCCTGTCCCGATTCCGGGCGTCGGGGAACCTATCGGGATCCTTACGCGGGTGGACACTCAGCTCTCAACGGCTGCGCAAATTCTGCTGTCGTCGATTCGTAAATCAATGCCGTCCTGAGGGAGCTCGCCGCCATCCCGCCGCTCAGCGGCTTCTTTTGGCGTGTTTCTCCCAGGTTTCCAGTTTGGCCTGCTCTGATTTTTTTAAAGCAACATAGCAGGCCCCGCTTCCGCCGTGGTGCGGCATCGCCACGCAAAAAGCCTGCACTTCGTCAAACTCGGCCAGCCAGCGCCCAAGGAAGCTACGCACCACGTTGGCATGGGATTTATCTTCTCGTCCTTTGCCGTGCACGATGAGCACATTACGCAGGCCATCCTGCTTAGCCTGCATAATGTAGGCAAACAACATCTGCCGGCAGCGCTCCACGGGCTGGCGGAGCAGATTAAGACTTGCCTGCTGGCCGTATTTTCCGAGCCGGAGCTTGTCCAGGACGCCGCTCTGCAGACCCTCTCGCTTGTACTCCAGCGGCGTGTCGAGGGGAATGATGTCCAAAAAGTCGGTGGTGAGAAAGTTGTCCAGTTGGATGGGGTCTGGCTTCACGCCAATGTGCTCTTTCTGAGGTTTGATCCACTGGCTGTCCGCACAGTTTTTCAGCGGTTTGACATCCTCCATGGCGTCAAGAAACAGCGATTTGTCGTCAAGGTTCATGGTCAATCCTCCTGAGTTAGCTGCCGCTACTATAACCCCGCCCTGCCTGAGGCTCAACGGGACAGCCGTGGGAGATATTCCAGAATAGTTGGCAAATTATTTATGTCACCGGATCTTTAAAATGAAAATATAAAGTTTGCATTTACGTTAAAAAAAGGTAAATCAAATAACCGTAAAAGAAATTATTATTCCCTTCACCGGGGAAATAATCACCGCCGCAATCAGACGGTCAGTCGCTAACTATTTCGGGCAATGAGTCAGGGAAGTTATCAAACTTTTTTCTCCACGTCCGGCCATTATTTTCCGTCTTCGCCTGGAAATTTAGATGCGGTGATAATCCTTTTGAGGTCTGGCTGACGCGGTTGGGGGCATGTTATCTTTTCAGACTCAAAATGGGCCGCGCATTCGTTCAGGCCTGACAAAAAACGGAGTAATACCGTGCTGACAATACTGGAAGATAAGATTGACACCCCGCTTGGGCCGCTGTGGATCTTGTGCGACGAACAATTCAGGCTTCGGGCCGTGGAATGGGAAGAACACAGCGACCGCATGGAGCAGCTGTTGAATATTCACTATGGGAAACAAGGGTTTCAACGCGTCAGCAGTCGTAACCCTGGGGGCCTTAGTGACAAGCTGCGTGACTATTTTGCTGGCGATCTGGCGGTGATCGATACTCTGCCCACGGCGACGGCTGGCACGGATTTCCAGCGTCAGGTTTGGCAGGCTTTGCGCGATATCCCCTGTGGACGAGTGATGCATTATGGCGAACTGGCAGAACAGCTAGGCCGCGCCGGGGCCGCTCGCGCTGTCGGCGCCGCGAACGGCTCAAACCCGGTGAGCATTGTGGTGCCGTGCCATCGCGTCATTGGTCGAAACGGCACGATGACCGGGTATGCAGGCGGCGTGGCGCGGAAAGAGTGGCTGCTGCACCATGAAGGTTATTTATTACTGTGATGGTGCCAAAAGTGCGGCTATTTATTCCAAAAAAGAGTAGCTGCATTTTAATGTTTCAGGGAATTCAACAAGATGAAGACCCTTTTTTAACCCCCTCCCTTTATTATTGTCCGAATAACGTTCTGCCAGACTTACCTGATCGCGAAAAAGATGTTAAAATTGACCAATATCAATTACGGTCCGAGCATATCTATGATCCCTGAAAAGCGTATTATTCGACGAATTCAGTCTGGCGGTTGTGCTATCCATTGTCAGGATTGCAGCATCAGTCAATTATGCATCCCCTTCACGCTTAATGAGCATGAACTCGATCAGCTTGATAATATCATCGAGCGTAAAAAGCCGATTCAAAAGGGTCAAACCCTGTTTAAAGCAGGTGATGAACTGAAATCGCTGTACGCTATTCGCTCTGGCACCATCAAAAGCTACACCATTACCGAGCAAGGCGATGAGCAAATCACCGGTTTCCACCTCGCGGGCGACCTGGTCGGCTTCGACGCCATCGGCACTGGCCATCATCCGAGCTTTGCTCAGGCACTCGAAACGTCGATGGTTTGTGAAATCCCGTTTGAAACGCTCGACGATTTGTCCGGTAAAATGCCGAGCCTGCGCCAGCAGATGATGCGCCTGATGAGCGGCGAAATTAAAGGCGATCAGGACATGATTTTGCTGCTGTCCAAAAAGAATGCCGAAGAGCGCCTGGCGGCGTTTATATACAATCTTTCTCGCCGCTTTGCGCAGCGCGGTTTCTCACCGCGTGAGTTCCGCCTGACCATGACCCGTGGCGATATCGGTAACTACCTGGGCCTGACGGTAGAAACTATCAGCCGCCTGCTGGGTCGCTTCCAGAAAAACGGTATGCTGGCGGTGAAAGGCAAGTACATCACTATTGAGAATATCGATCTGTTATCCGACCTCGCGGGCCAGTCGCGCAGCGTTGCCTGATAACCCTCCCCTTTGCCGGATCGGCTTTTATCCCTTTTATTGATCCGGCAAGGGCTCTTCACCTGTTTCATTCCTTTCTTATGGGTTAATCTTACTTCACAGACTGTGGTTAAGCAGTTGTAAGGAGACCTGTATGGCAAACTACCAAAACATGCTAGTCGCGATTGATCCTAATCAGGACGATCAGCCTGCCCTGCGGCGCGCTGTTTATTTGCATCAACGGATTGGCGGCAGGATCAAAGCCTTCCTGCCTATCTATGATTTTTCCTACGAAATGACCACGCTTCTGTCCCCCGATGAACGCACCGCAATGCGCAAAGGGGTTATCAGCCAGCGCACGGCCTGGATTAAGCAACAGGCGCAGTACTATATCGAAGCCGGTATTCCTATTGATATCAAGGTGGTGTGGCATAACCGCCCGTTCGAAGCCATTATCCAGGAAGTGATCGCCGGCGGGCACGATCTGCTGCTAAAAATGGCGCACCAGCATGACAAACTGGAAGCCGTGATTTTCACTCCAACCGACTGGCATTTGCTGCGTAAATGCCCCTGCCCGGTGTGGATGGTCAAAGACCAGCCGTGGCCGGAAGGCGGCAAGGCGCTGGTGGCGGTGAACCTTGCCAGCGAAGAGCTTTACCACAACGCGCTGAATGAAAAACTGGTGAGAGAGACGCTGAAGCTGGCGGATGATGTCAACCATACCGAAGTTCACCTGATTGGCGCGTATCCGGTTACCCCCATCAACATTGCCATTGAGCTGCCTGATTTTGATCCGAGCGTGTATAACGACGCCATTCGCGGCCAGCATCTGGTGGCCATGAAGGCGCTGCGTCAGAAATACGGCATTGATGAAAAGATGACGCACGTCGAGAAAGGCCTGCCGGAAGAGGTGATCCCTGACCTGGCCGAGCATCTTCAGGCCGGGATTGTGGTACTCGGCACCGTCGGGCGAACGGGACTTTCCGCAGCGTTTCTGGGCAACACCGCTGAACAGGTTATCGACCATTTGCGCTGTGATTTATTGGTGATAAAACCGGACGATTACCAGACGCCGGTTGAGATGGACGACCCGGAAGACGACTGATGTGGCCATCCATTCAGGCAAAAAACCCCGCAGTCCATTTACCTGCGGGGTTTTTATTGGTCAGTGGCTGGAGCCGAATACGTTCCAGCTATTCTGCCCGAGCACGGGCCTTTTACTTATCCCGGTACGGGATAGCCGGCACATCCTCTTCCCCAGTGATAACCCGGTCAGGATGTACGAGTTGTTCCCCCTTCACAAATCTGGCACTGACGGCGCCAAACAATGTAAAGCCAAGAATGGTGGCTACGCCCCCGTACATCAAAGCCTTATCACCAGAATTCACTAACGCAAAGTAGCTGTACGCAGCCCCAACCCCTGCGATTGCGTTATTCAACAGAGCCTTATGGCTGAGTACCCGGTTGATTTCCTGAATTGTTACCAGAGCTGCCATAGACAGGATGTAGGGAATAAGATTCGTGACGACCGACAGGTCAACTACGGTTGAAAATTGGTCAGAGACACCCAGATTACCGGTGGCTACATGATGAATCCAGCCGTAGCGAGTCCCGTCAGGGCTGGCGGGAATTGAAAACCACCCCAGAATGGTTTGAATCCCCAACAGAATCAGCATTCCTGCGATGGGGGTTCCACTCTTATTACATTTAGCGAAAATTCGTACAAAATAGCCCACTTCCGCAGAACTCTTGAAGACTTGTGCAGTAGTGAACTGCCAGCCCAGTAAGGAACCGATGCAGGCGATAATCATCAGGCCCGTGATGATATTCCCTACCATGGGAGTAAACATCGTGGCGAATACCAGGCCAAACGGCGCGTTTGAACTGGCAAGTTCAGCGTTTGGAATAATTCCGCCAATGACGTTGGTCGACACGATATAGATAACCGCAGAGCCCAATGTCCCGAAGAGCACGGCGATGGGTACATTCTTTTTAGGATTATCCACCGCATCACTGTTCGCGCAGGCTGATTCGAGCCCAAGAAAGGCCCACAGCGTGATTGCTACGGAAGAGCCTGCGGCATCAAGTAGCGTGCTGTTATGAGGGTTCCAGCCTGCGGCATATATTTCGGGTTTAAACCAGAACCATCCCACCGTCGATACCACCACGACCGGCGCGATCACCCCCCAAACAGTGACGCCACCAATTTTACCGGTTATGCTGGCTCCACCAAAATTAGCAAACGTGGTTAACCATAAAAGTCCTATCGTCATTAATCCAATTTGCAGAGGATTAGGATTAATATTGAATAGCCCAATAATATAACCCACGGCAGTGATGGAGATCGCGACGTTACCAATGACGATCGCAACGCCATAGGTGTAGTTTGCAATGTAATTCCCCGCCTTACCAAAGGCATACTCAGCGTAACCGCCCATGCCACCAAGCTTATTACTCATCGTACCGCAGCAGGCAAAAGCCCAGGCCAGCGCCATTGAACCCACGGCAGTAATCACCCAGGATACTATCGAAATATTCCCGACTTGAGCCAGCTTAGTGGGTAGTAATATTATTCCCGATCCTAACATGTTGATGGCAGTCAACATTGTTAGCTGAGTGACACTCATTTTCTTAATTGCCATATTCACTCTCCTGCAGCTAACTGGGTTACCGTTAGATGCTTTCTTTTAGGCATTGAACGTAATAAACCCCATTTTTATTCTCTACACCATGGATATCATGGCCAAAACCTGGGAATCGCCGATCCCATAATTGCAGAATCTGCAAATATTTGATGTATGGGCTATCTTTATCTCCCGCGTTCTCGCCTGGCATGATCATTGGAATT
Source organism: Enterobacter sp. TMH.L2 (assembly GCF_050847315.1). Taxonomy (NCBI): domain Bacteria; kingdom Pseudomonadati; phylum Pseudomonadota; class Gammaproteobacteria; order Enterobacterales; family Enterobacteriaceae; genus Enterobacter; species Enterobacter sp. TMH.L2. The sequence goes on from NZ_CP193791.1 coordinate 2,657,995, forward strand.
CCCGGCGGATAAGGAACAACACCGGTCGCAAGAGTGCGGTTGTAAAGATCATCCACGCTAACTGTTTCAATATCGTTGTGTACGAGCCTGATATAAGCCTCGGCTGGAGTGAGTACCGGTTTCGGTAATATGGTGAAGGCTTTCTCCTGAACCTTTATGAGATCTGTTTCTTTGAAAAAGAGGAACATTTCATTAGCAAGATCTTTCAATCCTTTATTTTTGAACGCCTCAGGGCATTCGTCTTCATGTGCATAAAGGAGGTGTTTGACCGGAATATTGTTATCGTATGCATCTTTAAATTTGAGTAATGCATTGATCAATGTTCCGTATTTCCCTTTGGTAATACCAAGGGAGAAAAGAAACAGAATGGTAAAATCAGTGGTCTTTTCAACTTGAATGCCTTTCTGGCTAAGAAAAGCCGTCACCAGTGCAGCAGGAATGCCGGCGTTCTCAAGTGAGCCATCCGTCGCCACGCCGGGCATCACGACGGACACTTTTATCGGATCCAGCATACAGTAGCTGTCTTCGATTCCCTTAAAACCGTGCCATATATCACCCTCTCGCAATTCCCAGCAACGAGGGTCGGTAACTAAAAGAGACAGGGGCGCATCTTCAAAAGAAATTTTCTTTCCGGACTCCGGGTCGGGAACGAAGTCTGCATTCCAGGTGGAGAAAAACCAGTCATCATTTTCCTGAAGTTCTCTTCGAATACGCCTGACGGCCTGGCGAAAACGAACCGCTTCAGTAATTGATTCTGTGGTAAGGTGCTGACCACTTTGCCCCCGCATCATTTCAGCCGAAACTTCGTTAGCCATAATTATCGGATACAGCGGCGACGTCGAGGCATGCATCATATAAGCTTCGTTGAAGCGTTCATGAGGAACCGAATTTCGTCCATCCCGCACCCCAATCAGCGATGCCTGCGAAAGTGCAGCTAACAGCTTGTGCGTTGAGGTTGTAGTGAAAATTGTCGGCAGATCCCTTGGATAATCATCGGGTTCTCCATACATGCCAAAACGTTCTGCGTAGAGGGGGTTAAATCGCGCATAGCCGTACCATGCCTCATCAAAATGAATACGATCGACGCTGCTATTGAGCTGCTTAATAACCGTAGGCACATGGTAGGTCAGGCCATCATAGGTCGAATTTGTGATAATGCTGTGCAGCGGTTTTTTATTCTTATCTGTGGCGAGAGGGTTTGAGGCGATAGCTTCTTTCACTGCATCACCACTCAGTTGACGGGCATATACCGGCCCAATAATGCCGAGGTAGTTTCTCGAAGGCATTAAATACGTTGGGATGACCCCCGTCATAGTCAGGGCCTGTTCCGTAGATTTATGGGCGTTGCGGTCGCACAGGGCATAGTCGTCACGGGCTACGGAAGACATCATAATGACCCTGTTGGACATGGAAGAACCATTGGTAACGGTATAGGCCCTGTCCGCGCCAAATACCCGGGCACAGAATTTTTCGCTATCACCAATCGGACCGCTATGATCCAGCAGAGATCCTAATTCTCCGACGGAAATAGAAAGATCGGAGCGCAAAAGATTTTCCCCAAAATAATCATGGAATGCCCGGCCAACGGCCGATTTCATGAATGCCGTCCCCCCGGCATGGCCTGGGGTATGCCATGAATATTCATATTTTTCCGCAAACTCAAAAATTGCACGAGTGAGCGGCGGAACAATTTTATCCCGATAAGCTAAAATAGCCGAATGAATCCTACCTGCCAGGAAAAAAGGCGTATCTTCTTGAACCCAAATTAACTCATCAGTTTCACGCATTATTTCATGATTTAAATTCTCAGCCTGTCGATTATCTAATAACAGAAATAAAGGGATGGACTGATTTTTACGTCGAAGAGATTGTATTACTCTCTTTGCCGATTCATTATTCTGCTCACTGTCACTCATTACCCAATCGAGAAGTACGAGCTCAATGGTTTCATCATTATTTAAAACTGCGGCGGCGTCATCAGCAGAATCGGCATAAACAGTGGCGACATCCTTACTGTTTAACGCATTAATAAGATTAGAAATAGAATCATTGACTACGCTAACATGACAGGCAGAATTATGAACAATTAACGCCTTTAGCGATATTATCCTTTCACTGCGAATATCCATAGTAACCTCCGGGATTGTGCGATTTTATTTTCAATAAAAACAGACAATTTATATTCAAAATGAAATGTTGAATCACCTTTATCGTATACCACTCTCCAATATAGACCATGCTGGATCAGATAGCGTTAACAGAAATGCTCAATTCATTTCTTGCGTATTTTCACATCTACAGCTATGGGATGTTTAATAGCCTCGTAGAAAGGCCTGAATAAACTTAGTGGCTTTCAGGATATACAGACGATTTTTCTCGATGATAACCCAACTCGCTGAAATCAATATTTTTACAGGATGATGACAAATGGCGTGATTGTTTATTTCTAAAACTAAAAATATCTTCTTGAGATCCTCTCAATACCTTCGTCCTCCAGATCTGTTTGTTTTGTAAAATATCACACGCTGCGGCTTCGCTCTGATTGCGCCTGAACCTGCGTTTTCGTTCCTGTCCCGTACCCCAAAAAAAAGCCGCCCATTTGGGCGGCATTCACAAGACGGCTAACGCTTACAGCGCTTTCAGAATCGCTTCGACGCTGGCTTTGGCATCACCAAACAGCATCTGGGTGTTCTCTTTAAAGAACAGCGGGTTCTGCACGCCTGCGTAACCGGTATTCATTGAGCGCTTAAACACAATCACGTTCTGCGCTTTCCACACTTCCAGCACCGGCATACCGGCGATTGGGCTGCGCGGATCGTCCTGAGCAGCCGGGTTTACGGTGTCGTTCGCCCCGATAACCAGCACGGTGTCGGTGTCGGCGAAGTCGTCATTGATCTCGTCCATTTCCAGCACGACGTCGTAGGGCACCCGGGCTTCAGCCAGCAGTACGTTCATGTGGCCCGGCAGACGCCCCGCGACAGGGTGAATACCAAAACGTACTTTGACTCCGCGGGCACGCAGTTTTTCGGTAATTTCCGCCACCGGATACTGCGCCTGGGCCACCGCCATGCCGTAGCCTGGGGTGATGATCACTGACGTGGAGTTCTTCAGCATTTCAGCCGTTTCTTCCGCGCTGATTTCACGGTGTTCACCCGCTTCTTCCGTTTCACCGGTTGAAGAACCGTCTGTTCCAAAACCGCCGGCAATCACGCTGATAAACGAGCGGTTCATCGCCTTACACATAATGTAAGAGAGGATGGCACCAGAAGACCCCACCAGCGCACCAGTGACAATAAGCAGGTCATTGCTGAGCATAAAGCCCGCAGCCGCTGCGGCCCAGCCGGAGTAAGAGTTAAGCATCGACACCACAACCGGCATGTCTGCCCCACCGATGGACGCCACCAGGTGCCAGCCAAACGCCAGCGCAATGATAGTCATCACCAGCACGGCCAGAACCTGCATACCAACGCTTTCGGTACGCACAAACACCAGCAGCAGCGCGAAGGAAACCACCAGCGCCGCCAGATTGAGCTTATGACGATTTGGCAGCATCAGCGGTTTAGACGAAATTTTACCGCGCAGCTTGCCAAAGGCGACAATAGAGCCGGTAAAGGTCACTGCCCCGATGAAGATCCCAATGAAGACTTCCGTTAAGTGGATATTCTCCATGATCGGCTCAAGGCCCGGACCGTGATCGAGGTAGCTGTTAAAACCAACCAGCACCGCCGCCAGGCCCACAAAGCTGTGCAGCACGGCAACCAGCTCCGGCATTTCGGTCATTTCGACTTTCTTCGCCAGGTGAATACCAATCGCCCCGCCGATCACCATCGCGATGATAATCCACACGACATTGCCAGTTTCCGGGCCAAAAATGGTCGCCACCAGCGCAATCGCCATCCCCGCGATACCAAACAGGTTACCCTGCTTTGAGGTTTCGTGTTTCGACAGGCCAGCCAGGCTAAAAATAAACAGGATCGCGGCAACAATGTATGCAGCTGTAACTAATCCACCAGACATGTGTTACCCCTTAGTTCTTCCGGAACATTTTCAGCATGCGCTGAGTGACGGTGAAACCACCAAAAATATTGATACTGGCGATCAGTACCGCAATGAAGCTCAGGAAGCTGACCCAGCCACCGTGGCCAATCTGCAGCAGCGCACCTACCACGATTATCCCTGAAATAGCATTCGTCACCGACATGAGCGGCGTATGCAAAGCATGGGAGACGTTCCATACCACGTAGTAGCCCACCACGCAGGCCAGCGCAAAGACGGTGAAATGACCAAGGAACTCTTTTGGCGCCACACTTGCGAACCAGCCAAACAGAATAATTGCCAGCGCCATCAGGCCATATTTAAACCACGGAGACGTTGGTTTTTTCTCTTCGACCGGCTCAGCAGCTGGTTTTGCAGCGGCCTGCGGCTGAGCGGAAACCTGAATCGGCGGCGCAGGCCAGGTGACTTCACCTTCGCGAATAACGGTCACACCGCGCACAACCACATCATCAAAATCAACGGTGATATTGCCGTCTTTTTCCTTACACAGCAGCTTGAGCAGGTTGACGAGGTTAGTGCCGTAAAGCTGGGAGGACTGGGTCGGCAAACGACCCGGCAGATCGGTATAACCAATGACCTTCACCCCGTTAGGCGTCACGGTGACCTGGTTCGCAACGGTGTATTCGCAGTTGCCGCCGTTTTGTGCCGCCAGATCGACAATCACGCTGCCCGGCTGCATGGAATCCACCATTTCACGGGTAATCAGCTTCGGTGCAGGTTTGCCCGGAATCAGCGCCGTAGTGACGATGATATCCACCTCTTTCGCCTGAGCCGCAAACAGCGCCATTTCGGCTTTGATAAAGGCTTCGGACATCACCTTCGCATAGCCATCCCCGCTGCCGGCTTCTTCTTTGAAGTCCAGCTCCAGGAATTCGGCGCCCATGCTTTGCACCTGCTCTTTCACTTCAGGCCGGGTATCAAACGCACGAACAATTGCCCCGAGGCTGTTGGCCGCGCCAATCGCCGCCAGGCCCGCAACACCCGCGCCGATAACCATCACTTTAGCTGGCGGGACTTTACCGGCGGCGGTGATTTGCCCGGTGAAGAACCTGCCAAACTCATGTGCGGCTTCGACAATCGCACGGTAACCGGCGATGTTAGCCATGGAGCTAAGCGCGTCCAGCGACTGCGCACGTGAAATACGCGGCACTGAGTCCATCGCCATAACGGTGATGTTCCGCGCCGCCAGTTTTTCAAGCAGCTCCTGGTTTTGCGCCGGCCAGATAAAGCTGACAAGCGTCGAACCTTCACGAGCAAGCTCAATTTCGTTATCCAGCGGGGCGTTCACTTTAAGGATAATGTCCGACTGCCAGACATCCGCGCCGCTGGCAACGATCGCCCCCGCGCGCTCAAACGCTTCGTCGTCAAAACTTGCCAGTTTCCCCGCATCGCTTTCAACGGCGACAGTGAATCCCAGTTTAATCAGCTGCTCTACCGTTTTCGGCGTGGCGGCTACACGGGTTTCATTGGCCAACCGCTCTGTTGGTACACCAATACGCATAGTATTCCCTTCCATCTGTTTTTGATGATGGTTTGCCAGACCTTGCCATGGCCAGACGCAAGCATCCGCCCGCACGCGCAGGCAGATATCTGTTCCATTACCACTTCAACAAAAAATACATCTGTAACAAACTTTTTATAACCTACTGAAAATAACGACTGTGATCTACATCCGCATCCTGGTATTTCTATTTTTATCGCAAAAATTCAGTCATCAGGCGCTCAGACAGTTGTTTTAATCTTTATTTACACGCCGAGGCCTGATAATACGCTTAACCGAGACGGTAAGACATGATTCTACGCCGCAACAAAAACCAATTTTAACAACATTTTAACCAAATAAGTCATAAGCTTTATCAGTTTTAGCGGTGAATGCCTCTTTTTTTAACTTAATAACGTTTGTCGCGGTTATTCATCGCCGGGAAGGCACAAGGCGCGAAAAATGCCGCAGACAAGGACGTTATTTCCAGCCATAATCGGCATCTAATCGGTCCTAATCAGAGAAGTACCTGTATTCATTTTGCGCAAGGCGAAGGATTATTTTTATGAATCTCAAGAACACCCTTCTGGCGTCAGCTCTTATTTCCGTCACCTCGCTGTCCGCTCAGGCGGCGACCGAACTGACACCAGAGCAGGCGGCCGCACTTAAGCCGTACGATCGAATCACTATCACAGGCCGCTTTAATGCTATCGGCGATGCCGTGGCCGCCGTATCTCGCCGCGCAGATGCTATCGGGGCCGCTTCTTTCTACGTGCTGGACACCAGCGCAATGGGCGAAAGCGGCAACTCCCGCGTCGTGGCTGATGTTTATAAGAATGATGCACCTAAAGCCGATGCGCCTAAGAACCGCGTCATCAATGGCGTGATGGAGCTGCCGAAAGACCAGGCTTATCGACTGGAACCCTTTGATACCGTCACCGTTCAGGGTTTCTTCCGTACCCAACCGGACGTTAATGATGCCATTACTAAAGCTGCACGCGAAAAAGGGGCTGCCTCCTTCTTTATCGTGCGCCAGGTCGATACCAACCAGGGCGGCAACCAGCGCGTAACGGCGTTTATCTATAAAGCTGACGCTAAAAAACGCGTTGTGCAAAGTCCGGACCTGCTGCCAGCAAACTCCGAAGCAGGTAAAGCCGCGCTAGCCGCGGGCGGCGCTGCTGCCAAAAATGTGGAAATTCCAGGTGTTGCTTCTTCAGAAACGCCGTCTTCCGACGTTGGCCGTTTCTTTGAAACCCAGTCATCTCAGGGTTCACGTTATACCGTAACGCTACCAAACGGCACCAAAGTACAGGAAGTCAACAAGATAACGGCTGCTCAAATGGTGCCATTTGACAGCATTAAGTTCACCGGTAACTTCAGCAGCATGACCGAAGTTTCCTACCAGGTTGCGAAGCGTGCAGCTGATAAAGGGGCTAAGTTCTACCACATCACTCGCCAGTGGCAGGAACAAGGTAACAACTTAACCGTCAGCGCAGACCTGTTTAAATAAGATACACCATCAATCAAAGGGCAGCTTCCGCTGCCCTTTTTTTTGCACTCAAATCATTTTATCGCACCACACGCATTGCAAGCAGTGTGCACACTCCGTAAAATCCCGCGCCTTAGCGTGATCCTCCATTTATATGCGAAAAAGCATAATAATTATGCTGGAACACTTCTGACCTCAACAGGATGCGTATGGAAAAGAAACTTGGCCTCGCAGCGCTCACCGCGCTGGTATTAAGCTCCATGCTCGGCGCAGGCGTGTTTAGCTTGCCGCAAAATATGGCAAGCGTTGCGAGTCCGGCTGCGTTGCTGATCGGCTGGGCGATCACTGGCGTAGGTATCCTCCTGCTGGCTTTGGCGATGCTGGTGCTTACCCGACTCCGCCCCGACCTGGACGGCGGAATATTCACCTACGCGCGTGAGGGCTTTGGGGAGCTTATCGGCTTTTTCTCGGCCTGGGGTTACTGGCTGTGCGCGGTGATCGCCAACGTTTCTTACCTGGTCATTGTTTTCTCCGCCCTTAGCTTCTTTACCGACACGCCTGAGCTGCGTCTGTTCGGCGACGGCAATACCTGGCAATCCATTGTTGGCGCATCCGTTCTGTTATGGATGGTGCACTGGCTGGTGCTGCGAGGCGTACAAACGGCGGCCAGCATCAACCTGGTCGCAACGCTTGCGAAGCTGCTGCCTTTGGGGATGTTTGTGGTACTGGCGGCAGTTGCTTTTAAGCTATCTACCTTCTCTCTCGATTTTACCGGTATTAAACTCGGCGTTCCCGTCTGGGAACAGGTGAAAAACACCATGCTGATTACCCTTTGGGTCTTTATCGGCGTGGAAGGGGCCGTGGTGGTATCCGCACGAGCAAGAAATAAAAAAGACGTTGGCAGAGCAACGCTTCTGGCTGTCATTGCCGCACTCAGCGTCTACCTGCTGGTCACGCTACTTTCACTCGGCGTAGTTGCTCGCCCTGAGCTTGCTGCAATGCGCAATCCGTCGATGGCTGGCCTGATGGTCGAAATGATGGGCCCGTGGGGGGAAGTGATTATTGCTGCCGGGTTGATTGTTTCCGTGTGCGGCGCGTACCTGAGCTGGACAATTATGGCTGCAGAAGTGCCATTGCTGGCGGCAACCCATAAAGCTTTCCCCAAAATGTTTGCCCGTCAGAACAAAAATAACGCACCGTCGGCTTCTCTTTGGCTGACGAATATTAGCGTGCAGGTGTGCCTCGTGCTGATCTGGCTGACCGGGTCGGACTACAACACGCTGCTAACCATCGCCTCAGAAATGATTCTGGTGCCTTATTTCCTGGTGGGTGCATACCTGCTAAAAATCGCGACCCGCCCTTTACACAAGGCGATTGGTTTTGGAGCCTGCCTCTACGGTTTGTGGTTGCTTTATGCGTCAGGCCCGATGCATCTGCTGCTTTCGGTCGTATTGTATGCGCCTGGATTATTAGTCTTTATTTACGCGCGTCGTACCCATACGCACGAAAAGTCGCTAAATTTAAAAGAAAGAACGATGATTTGCCTGATGCTGCTGGCAGCATTTCCGGCAACGTGGATGCTGGTGGGGTAACGAATCCTTTCCCCGGCAACTATTCTGGATGAGGGGAGCCAAGCTATTAACCGACCTATTCTTATCACCGGTGCAGGCCAGCGTATTGGCCTGGCACTGGCTCAGCATTTTCTGGCTAAATCTCAGCCGGTAATTGTCAGCTATCGCACTCGCCATCCCGCTGTCGATAAACTTGAACAGGCCGGTGTCACTTGCCTGTACGCCGACTTTTCAACGAATGAAGGTATCCTTGAATTCGCTGAACGGGTGAAGTCACTCACGCCCGCACTGCGCGCCATCATTCATAATGCCAGCGAATGGAAGCCAGAAACTCGCGACACGGCCCTGTGCGATACGCTACAGGCAATGATGCAGGTTCATGTTACCACGCCCTACTTACTTAACCATGAGCTGGAGAGTTTGCTGCGCGGACACGGTCAGGCGGGCAGCGATATCATCCATCTGACCGATTACGTGGCGGAGCGCGGCAGCGACAAACATATCGCTTACGCCGCCAGTAAAGCGGCACTGGAAAATATGACGCTCTCTTTTGCGCTTAAACTGGCCCCGGAAGTCAAGGTCAACGCCATCGCGCCTGCCCTGATCATGTTTAACACCGACGACGATGCCGACTACCGCCAGCGCTCGCTTAACAAATCGCTGATGAAAATCGCCCCGGGTGAGCAGGAAATTGTGCGTCTGGTTGAGTATCTGTTGACCAGCCGCTATGTCACCGGCAGAAGCCATGCCGTAGACGGTGGCCGGCACCTACGCTAACACTGTTTACCAACCATTAATGGTGTAATCTATTGCATCATTGTATGTTCAAATTTTAAAAGCCGACGCGGCGGATTATGAGCAAAATAGTTTACGTGGAAGACGACCCGGAAGTTGGCGGCCTGATAGCCGCCTATCTCGGGAAACATGACATTGACGTTATCGTTGAAACCCGCGGTGACCGCGCCGAAGCGGTTATCCAGCAACAGCAGCCGGATTTGGTTTTGCTGGATATTATGCTGCCAGGGAAAGACGGGATGACGCTATGCCGCGACCTTCGCCCACAGTGGGACGGCCCAATTGTTCTGCTGACATCTCTGGACAGCGACATGAACCATATTCTGTCGCTGGAAATGGGCGCAAATGACTACATTTTAAAAACAACGCCGCCTGCGGTGCTGCTGGCGCGTTTACGGTTACACCTCCGTCAACGTGTTTCAGCCCAACAAACGGCAGACACAACGGCCAGTAACCTCAAGCCGCATAAAGCTATACGTTTTGGCACGCTGTGTATTGACCCGCTGAACCGCCAGGTCACGCTTGGGGATGAAAACGTTGTGCTGTCGACTGCGGATTTCGATCTGTTGTGGGAGCTAGCCACCCACGCAGGCCAGATAATGGACCGTGATGCCTTATTAAAAAATCTGCGTGGTGTGACCTATGACGGCATGGATCGCAGCGTGGATGTGGCCATCTCCCGCCTGCGCAAAAAGCTGCTGGATAATGCGACTGAGCCCTTCCGTATCAAAACCGTGCGCAACAAAGGCTATTTATTTGCCCCTCACGCCTGGGAAAGCGAAGCTTAATGAAATACGGATTTGACGGTAACGCTCAATGAAAAAGCTGTTTGTACAGTTTTATCTTTTGTTGTTTGTCTGCTTCCTGGTGATGACCATGCTGGTCGGGCTGGTGTATAAGTTCACCGCCGAGCGGGCGGGACGACAGTCGCTCGATGACTTAATGAAAAGTTCGCTGTACCTGATGCGCAGCGAGCTACGTGAAATTCCGCCGCGGGACTGGAATAAAACGATCAACGATCTCGACCTGAACCTCTCCTTCAAGCTCAATATTGAGCCGATGAGCAAGTTCAAACTCGATGACGTTGCCGCTCGCCACCTGCGAGAAGGCGAGATTGTGGCGCTGGACGAAGAATATACATTCATCCAGCGCATTCCACGCAGCCACTACGTTCTGGCCGTCGGCCCAATTCCGTATCTCTTTTATCTGCATCAGATGCGGCTGCTGGATATTGGCCTGATCGCATTTATCGCCATTTCGCTCGCCTTCCCGGTGTTCATCTGGATGCGCCCGCACTGGCAGGACATGCTCAAACTCGAAAGCGCCGCCCAGCGATTTGGTAAAGGGCATCTGGATGAGCACATCCATTTTGATAATGCCTCAAGCTTTGAACGGTTGGGCATCGCCTTTAACCAAATGGCCGATAACATCAACGCCCTGATTGCCAGCAAGAAGCAGCTGATTGACGGCATTGCCCACGAGCTGCGTACCCCGCTCGTTCGCCTGCGTTACCGTCTTGAAATGAGCGACAACCTCAGCGAAGAGGAATCTCTGGCGCTCAATCGGGATATTGGCCAGCTAGAAGCGCTGATTGACGAGCTGCTGACCTACGCACGCCTCGACCGCCCGCAGACCGAGCTTCATCTGGCGCACGTCAAATTTGCCAGTTGGATGGAAACGCATATTGCCGACGTACAGCTCATTCACCGTCAGCGCCGGATTAGCCTGGAGACAGATACCCTCACCGCCATTGACTATGGCGCGCTGGATCTGCGCCTCATGGAACGCGTCACGGACAACCTGATCAATAACGCCCTGCGCTACAGTGAGCAACAGCTGCGCGTCAGCCTGTGGCGTGAAGATGATATCGCCCATTTGCAGGTAGAAGATGACGGCCCGGGCATTCCTGAGGAAGAGCGCGCCCGCGTATTCGAGCCTTTTGTTCGCCTCGACCCCAGCCGGGACAGGGCAACCGGCGGCTGCGGGCTTGGCCTGGCGATAGTCCATTCTATTGCCGTGGCGATGGGTGGACACGTCACCATTGAAAGCAGCTCTTTGGGCGGCGCCAGCTTCCGCTTTTCATGGCCGGTCAATACCACGTACCTTTCCTGAATCCTGAATCCTGAATTCGCCAGCCCGGTAACCCCTACCGGGCGATTTTTCCCTGTTAAGCGCCACGTTCACAGTTGCTGATGCGGTCTCCCGTTGCTACAGTTCATAAGTATGTTGTAACTAATGTGAGTCGCTATGCCACGCTACGATCTTATTGAACGTTTAACGTCCACCTGCCGGGAGCTGGAGCAGCACCTGACTGTGCTCAGGGCACAGCTCGGTCAGCTTCGACTGCTCAGCGGGCGGGTCTTTACGCTGCCGGAGATAGAAAAAAGCAAAGAGCACGATCCGCTCTCTAAGATTGAAGTCACCCAGCGCGTCGGGCTGGAGGCGCATCACGCCGCCGTCGCCCACTTTACGCGGCTGTTTATCCAGCAGCAGTCGGAAAAAATCAGCACCAAGGCCGCCGTGCGCCTACCCGGCGCGCTCTGTTATTCGGTCAGCGAAGAGCAATACCAGCAAACTTCGGGGCTCCTGGAAAACATCAATCAGTTGAAACACGCTCTGGAGCAGATTATCAGCGTCGAGTCGACGCTTCCCTCCGCCCAGCGTTTTGAATGGGTTCACCGCCATATTCCCGGCCTGCTTACCCTGAACGCATACCGCGCCATTACCCTGCTTGAAACGCCGGACACCGTGCGTTTTGGCTGGGCGAATAAACAGATTGTCAAAAACCTTAGCCGCCAGCAGGTGCTGGAGATGCTGGAAAAAAGCCTGAATGCCGGTCGAGCCGTGCCGCCGTGGACAAAGGAACAGTGGGCCGAGCGCGTGAGGCAGGAAATGGATGAAGTGCAAAGGCTGCCGGAAAACGCACGGCTGAAAATCAAGCGCCCGGTGAAGGTTCAGCCCGTGGCCCGCGTGTGGTATCAGGCGCAGCAGAAACAGGTGCAGTATGCCTGCCCTTCTCCGCTGATTGTGTTGTGTAAGCAGGAAAGTGGTGAAACCTCGCCCGATTTAGGCGAACTGCTGAATTACGATGCCGAAAACATTCAGCACCGCTATAAGCCTCAAGCGCAGCCGCTGAGACTGATTATCCCGCGGCTGCATCTGTACTGCGAAACGTAAAACTTACGACTTCATGCTGCCGACCATATCCTCAGGGCGAACCCAGGCGTCAAACTCATCCTCGGTCAGATAACCGAGCTTCAGTGCCGATGCTTTAAGGGTCAGCCCTTCTTTATGGGCCTTTTTGGCAATTTCTGCCGCCTTGTCATAGCCAATATGGGTATTGAGCGCGGTCACAAGCATCAGCGACTCGTTCAGCAACTGGCTGATGCGATCGCGATTAGGCTCAATGCCCACTGCGCAATGCTCGTTGAAGCTTTCCATGCCGTCGGCCAGCAGGCGAACGGACTGCAGGAAGTTATGGATGACCATCGGGCGATAAACGTTCAGCTCGAAGTTACCGGACGCACCGCCGATATTCACCGCCACGTCGTTCCCCAGCACCTGGCAACACAGCATGGTGACGGCCTCGCACTGGGTCGGGTTCACTTTGCCCGGCATGATGGAGCTGCCCGGTTCGTTCTCAGGAATCGACAGCTCGCCAATGCCGCAGCGCGGGCCGGAAGCCAGCCAGCGAACGTCGTTGGCAATTTTCATCATCGACGAGGCCAGCCCTTTCAGCGCGCCATGCGCATGAACCAGGGCATCGCAGGTGGCCAGTGCTTCAAACTTGTTTGGCGCCGTGACGAAAGGCTGCTTCGTGAAGTCAGCCAACTCTTTTGCCACGCGCACCGCATATTCAGGGTGGGTATTCAGCCCGGTGCCCACCGCCGTACCGCCCAGCGCCAGCTCCGCCAGATGCGGCAGGCTATGGTCGATGTGCTTCAGGTTATGCTCAAGCATCGCCACCCAGCCGGAGATCTCCTGCCCCAACGTCAGCGGCGTGGCGTCCTGCAGGTGGGTACGGCCGATTTTGACGATATCCTTAAACGCATCGGCTTTTTTGGCCAGCGTTTGCCTGAGCACGTTTAGCTGCGGCAGCAGGTGCTCGCGAACCGCGATAATGGCCGCCACGTGCATGGCGGTCGGGAAAACGTCGTTCGAACTCTGACTTTTGTTCACGTCGTCGTTCGGGTGCACCAGTCGCTCCATCCCACGTACGCCACCCAGAATTTCACTGGCGCGGTTCGCCAGCACTTCATTCATGTTCATGTTGCTTTGGGTGCCGGAGCCGGTCTGCCAGATAGCCAGCGGGAACTCACCGGGGTGCTTTCCTGCCAGCACTTCATCTGCGGCCGCGATAATGGCCGTACCGCGCTCTGCAGGCAGCAGGCCGAGGTCAACGTTGACCTTCGCCGCCGCGCGCTTGGTAAGCGCCAGCGCTCGAATCAGCTCGGTCGGCATTTTCTCGGTAGAAATGCGGAAGTGCTCAAGTGAACGCTGGGTCTGCGCCCCCCACAGCTTATCTGCCGGGACGTCGATCGGGCCCATTGAGTCTTTTTCACTGCGACTGGATGTCATGCCTTTCTCCTTTGCGATAAAAAAAGCCGCCACTATAGGCGGCGGCTTGAGTATTACTTAACGCATCGAGAGCACTGTGAGGCCTGAATTTTCTGGAAGAAGTCGTTGCCTTTGTCATCCACCAGGATGAACGCCGGGAAGTCTTCCACTTCGATTTTCCAGATAGCTTCCATACCCAGTTCCGGGTACTCCACACACTCCAGGCTCTTGATGCTATTTTGCGCCAGCACCGCCGCCGGGCCACCGATGCTGCCGAGGTAGAATCCGCCGTGTTTGTGACAGGCGTCGGTCACCTGCTGGCTGCGGTTGCCTTTGGCCAGCATGATCATGCTGCCGCCGTTGGCCTGCAGCTGATCCACGTAGGAGTCCATGCGGCCCGCCGTGGTCGGCCCTAAGGAGCCGGATGCGTAGCCGTCCGGCGTTTTGGCCGGGCCTGCGTAATAAATCGGGTGATCTTTCACGTACTGCGGCAGATCTTCCCCGTTATCGAGACGTTCTTTCAGTTTAGCGTGAGCGATGTCACGCGCCACAATAATGGTGCCGGTTAACGACAGACGGGTGGACACCGGGAAGTCGGACAGCTGGGCGAGGATCTCTTTCATCGGACGGTTCAGGTTGACCTTAACGGCTTCCCCCTCGCCCGCCTGACGCAGCTCTTCCGGGATGTACTTGCCCGGATTGTGCTCCAGCTTCTCAAGCCAGATGCCGTCTTTGTTAATTTTGGCTTTGATATTGCGGTCGGCTGAGCAGGACACGCCCATGCCAACCGGGCAGGATGCGCCGTGGCGAGGCAGACGAACAACGCGGATATCGTGGGCAAAGTATTTGCCGCCGAACTGCGCGCCCAGGCCAAGATTCTGCGCTTCTTTCAGCAACTCTTCTTCCAGCTGCACGTCGCGGAATGCCTGGCCGTATTCGTTGCCTTCGGTTGGCAGGCCGTCGTAGTACTTGGTTGACGCCAGCTTCACGGTTTTCAGCGTCGCTTCGGCAGAGGTTCCGCCGATAACAAACGCCACGTGATACGGCGGGCAGGCCGCGGTGCCCAGGGTGCGCATTTTCTCCACCAGGTAATCTTTCAGCTTCGCCGGGGTGATCAGCGCTTTGGTTTCCTGATAGAGATAGGTTTTGTTAGCCGAACCGCCGCCTTTGGCGATGCACAGGAATTTGTACTCGTCGCCGTCCACGCTGTAGAGATCGATCTGCGCTGGCAGGTTGGTGCCGGTGTTCACCTCTTTGTACATATCCAGCGCGGCGTTCTGGGAATAGCGCAGATTATCTTCAATAAAGGTGTTGTAGACGCCGCGAGACAGCGCTTCTTCGTCGCCACCACCGGTCCAGACGCGCTGGCCTTTTTTACCCATGATGATAGCGGTGCCGGTGTCCTGGCAGGTCGGCAGAATGCCCTTGGCGGCAATATCTGAGTTACGCAGGAACTGCAGCGCAACGTATTTATCGTTCTCGCTGGCTTCCGGGTCGCTCAGAATGTCCGCCACCTGCTGCTGATGCGCCGGGCGCAGCATAAACGAAGCGTCGTGGAAGGCATGCTGAGCCAGCAGCGTCAGGGCCTGAGGATCAACCTTGAGGATTTGCTGGCCGTCAAACTCGGCGACGGAAACATAGTCGGAGCTCAGGAGGTAATATTCGGTCGGGTCTTTCTGGAGCGGAAAAGGCTCCTGGTAATGGAAGGGTTTATTCGACATATTTCTCTCACTTGCGACAACAGTAACGTTAATTTTTATATTTCAGCGCAGGATCTTACGCTGCGTTCCAAAAACAAGTCATAACATGCTACACAATTTTTTAACAGAAACTGAGACTAATACGACTTTTTGTTGCCCTGGTTACTTCCCCGCGGATAATTGGTTTAATAACTGAAACTTCGATTCAATGATGACAGGGACCTGAGATGCAAAAATTGATCAATGCGGTACAAAATTATGCCTGGGGAAGTGAAACGGCGCTAACGGAACTGTATGGCATCGCCAACCCGCAGCATAAGCCCATGGCCGAACTGTGGATGGGCGCTCACCCAAAGAGTAGTTCAAAAGTGCTCGATGCCAACGGGCAACCGCACGCATTGCGCGATGTGATTGACGCCGATAAGCAAGCGCTGTTGGGGAAAGCCGTTGCCGAGCGTTTTGGCGAGCTGCCTTTCCTGTTCAAAGTCCTTTGCGCCGCCCAGCCTCTCTCCATTCAGGTTCATCCGAACAAAAAAGCCTCTGAAATCGGCTTTGCGAAAGAAAATGCAGCGGGTATTCCGCTTGATGCCGCAGAGCGTAACTACAAAGATCCTAACCACAAACCTGAACTGGTTTTTGCCCTGACGCCGTTCCTCGCGATGAACGCTTTCCGCGAATTCTCCGACATTGTGTCGCTGCTACAGCCGGTTTCTGGCGCACATCCGCTGATTGCGCATTTCCTCCAGCAGCCTGGGGCCGAAACCCTGGCGCAGCTGTTTGCCGGCCTGCTAAATATGCAGGGCGAAGAAAAAGCCCTGGCTCTTGGCGTACTAAAAGCTGCCTTGAATAATCGGCAGGGCGAGCCGTGGGAAACCATTCGCCTGATTTCCGAGTTCTACCCGGACGACAGCGGCCTCTTCTCCCCGCTGCTGCTGAACGTGGTTAAGCTTGAGCCGGGCGAAGCGATGTTCCTGTTCGCCGAAACCCCACACGCCTATCTGAACGGCGTCGCGCTGGAAGTGATGGCTAACTCTGACAACGTGCTGCGTGCCGGGCTGACGCCGAAGTACATCGACATCCCTGAACTGGTGGCCAACGTCAAATTTGAGCCAAAACCGGCCAATCAACTGCTGACCGAGCCGCAGAAAAACGGCAGCGAACTGGACTTCCCTATTCCAGTGGATGACTTTGCCTTCTCCCTGCACGACCTGAGCACGCAGGAAGCCGCGCTGGCACAACAAAGCGCTGCCATTGTGTTCTGCGTTGAAGGTGAAGCCGTGCTAACCAAAGACGCCCAGCGCCTGGTGCTGAAGCCGGGCGAGTCAGCCTTTATTAGCGCCGCAGAATCCCCGATTGCCGTCAGCGGCGTTGGCCGGGTAGCACGAGTGTTTAATAAACTTTAACTTACTGATCTTTTTAGCGCGTATTGCTAAGCTAGTAAGCATGTTGACGAAAACGCCTGATAACAGGCGTTTTTCTTTCGCCCGGTGGGGGACGGCTGCCGGCTTCTATACATGACATGGATAATGACACGATGAAAAAATCTCTGGTTGCGGTTGGGGTAATTGTTGCGCTAGGCGTGGTATGGACCGGTGGGGCCTGGTTTACGGGTAAACAGCTCGAAGGCCGTATGGCCGAAATGATTGATAACGCCAATGCTGAAATCAAAAATTCAGCACCGGAATCAGGGCTGGTCCTCAGCTATCAGGACTACAAGCGTGGGCTTTTCCACAGTTCGGTACAGCTGGTGGTTAAACAGGCTGCCGGGACGAAAAACGCCCTGCTCACGCCAGACCAAAGCGTGTTATTCAACGAAACCATCGACCATGGTCCTTTCCCGTTCGCACAGCTGAAGAAATTCAACCTGATCCCGAGCATGGCGTCGATCCACACCGAACTGGTGAATAACGACACCACCAAACACCTCTTCACGCTGACCAAAGATAAGCCGCTTATCGGCGTGGAAACCCGCGTGGGCTACAGCGGGGCAACGTCTTCGGATATCGCCCTGGCGGCCATTGATGCCACCGAGGGTGAAGACAAGTTCAGCTTCAGCGGCGGCAAATTTACCGCCGACGTTGATGGCGCGGGCAATGAAATCGCCCTGTCCGGCTCGGCCGACAGTGGCCTTGTCAACACCGTCAACGAATACGGCCAGCGCGTGCAGCTCTCTTTCAACGGGATCAAAACCGACGGCGACAGCAAACGCAGCCTGTTTGACCAGCGCGTAGGCTCTCAGAAAGCGACCATCGATAAGCTGTCTATGGTTGTGGATGGCAAAGAAATTGCCGTCGTGGAAGGCTTTAACCTGAACGCAAAATCTGACGTGCAGGACGACAAAAAACACTTCACCGGCCAGTTCGACTACAGCCTTGATGCGCTGAAAGTCCAGAACCAGAACATGGGCAGCGGCAAGCTGACGCTCAAGCTCGGCAATATTGATGCCGCCGCGCTGCGCGAGTTTACCCAGAAATATAACGCGGGCGTACAGCAGCTGATGGCCGATCCAGCGCTGCAGCAAAACCCTGAGCTCTATCAGCAAAAATCCGTGGAGCTGATTAGCGCTAACCTGCCACTGCTGCTGAAGGGCAACCCAATCATTACCGTCGCCCCGCTGAGCTGGAAGAACGCGAAAGGCGAATCGACCTTTAACCTGTCCTTGTTTATGAAGGATCCGCAGGGCGCAACCGGCCCGGCCAATTCGGCGGAAGAACAGCTGGATCGCTACGTGAAATCTCTCGACGCGAAGTTGGTTATCCCTATGCCAATGGCTACGGGGCTGATGTCCCAGGTGGCGCAGCTGGAAGGCTATAGTCCGGAAGAGTCAGACAAACTCGCCAGCCAGCAGATCAAGGGCCTCGCTGCCATGGGCCAGATGTTCCGCGTCACCAAAGTTGACGGCGATAACATCACCACCAGCCTGCAATACGGCAATGGCAAAGCCTCCCTGAACGGCGAGCAGATGTCGCTGGGCGAGCTGTTCAGCATGTTCGCCCTGCCGGCAGGCATGGGTGGCCCGGCGCTGCAGGATAACGACAGCGATGCCGTGCCGCAGCCGCAGGACGAAGCACCGGGGGATGATGCATCTCCGGACGCCGCCCCGGCACCTCAGCAGTAAGCCATACAAAAACCCGCCAGATGGCGGGTTTTTTAGTTTCTGTCGGCCAGCAGCGCCGCAAGTGAATCCCGAATCTCTGGCCATTCATCGTCAATAATGCTAAATCTTACCGAATCACGCTTGCGGCCATCCGGCATGATTCGCTCGTGCCTGACTATCCCTTCCTGCTTCGCGCCTAATCTTAGAATAGCCCGGCGAGACTTTTCGTTAATCACATCCGTGGTGAACTGCACCCGAACACAATCCAGTGTCTCAAACGCATATTGCAGCATTAGAAATTTGGCTTCGGTATTGGCCCAGGTTCGCTGCCAGCGGGCGGCAAGCCACGTACTGCCGATTTCAAGCTTGCGGTTTTTCATATCTATTTTCCAAAACCGCGTGCAGCCAATCACGTGTCCAGACTCAATATCCGTCGTCACGAACGGCAAAATAGTTCCTGCCTGCCGCCCATTGAGCGCATGCTGGATGTAGTCGTTTACCGTCTGCGCGGACGGCACAACGGTAAACGGCAAATTCCACAGCTCACCGTCCGAGGCGGCCTCAACCAGCAACGGGGCATCGCTCAGCGCCAGGGGCCTGAGCTTGATACGCTGGCCGGTAAGTGTAGGAAAGTCGCTCATGTAATTCCTGAAAAAGTTAGTTTTTAATGGTGATTAACCGGGCGGGCATAATCTGATTGCTGAACACGACGTCGCTTTCCTGGGCTCGCTGGAGAATACGCTGTGCCGCGCTGCGGCCAATTTCTCTCGCAGGCGTCGTCACCCACGTCATTGGCACGTCGTCCAGATCATCTTCTGTGACTTCGGCAAAGCCTGCCAGCGCGATGTGCCGGTCGTAATAACTGTCCACGCTGCCGCCGCCCATCTGCCAACCCGCGCGGGTCAGGCCGAACCACGCCCCCATCGCCACGGTGCTGTTGTGGCAAACCACGGCGCTGATGGTCGGGAAGTTGTGCAGCAGTTCGGTGATGGCATCCGCCGCCTGCTTCTGGCTCGGCTCGCACTCAAGGATCCAGTCGCTGTGGAAAGGCAGCCCATGCTGCATCAGGGTGGCGCAAAAGCCGCCCAGCCGCTCCGCGCGTGTTAACGACGAGCTACGCCCGCCCAGCCACGCAATACGCTGGTGCCCGCGCTTAATCAGATGCTCGGTCACCAGTTGCGCCGCCTGCATATTATCCGGACGGATGATATCAACCTCGTCCAGATAACTTGCTCGTGAGGCAAACACCAGCGGCACCTTATTCTGTACTGCCATATCCCGCAGATCCGCGCCCTGACCTGCCGCACCGGCAATAATAATGCCGTCCACGCCCTGGGCCACCAGCGTGTCGAAACAGCGCTGCATATGCTGCCCCTGGCTACCGCTCTGGGTGAGAAACAGAAGCTGGCCCTGTTGCTCCAGCGCTTCCGTTAACCCGGCGGTTAACTCCGCATAAAAAGGATTACAGAGGTCGCGGACAATCAGGCCAATCACCCCGCTCTGGCCACCGCGCAGCGAAGCGGCCTGGCGATTACGCACAAAGCCTAACTTTTCGATAGCCTCATTCACCCGCTGACCGGTGGCGGTGGAGATCCTCCCCTTACCGCTAAGCACCAGCGATACCGTGGTCACCGAGACACCTGCAGCCTCGGCAACCTCGTTGATAGTGATTCTTTTGGTCAGCGTCGACATCGTTAAGTCAGATCCTCCGTGAATCGATAAATATAAAGATAAAACGTTTTACTTATGCTGGCATATTCAACGTCATTATGCGCGGTAATTCTGCGATCGTCCTCACGATAAAATTGGGTAAAACGTTTTATCATTTTCAAACTTTACTTACACAACACTTCATTTTAACCGGGTCAAGGAGTCGTGATGGCGGCTAATACACCACAAAAAAAATCGCTTTGGGAGTTTTTCCAGAACCTCGGCAAAACTTTTATGTTGCCGGTGGCGCTGCTGTCGTTCTGCGGCATCATGCTGGGGATTGGCAGTTCGCTGAGCAGCCATGACGTTGTTACCGAGATCCCGTGGCTGGGCAACCCAGTCTTACAGCTGATCTTTACCTGGATGAGCAAAATGGGCTCATTCGCGTTCAGCTTCCTGCCAGTGATGTTCTGTATCGCCATCCCGCTGGGCCTGGCGCGTGAAAATAAAGGCGTGGCCGCCTTCGCCGGCTTTGTCGGCTATATGGTGATGAACCTCGCGGTTAACTTCTGGCTGACCGCCAAAGGCATCCTGCCAACGACCGATGCGGCAATCCTCAAAGCCAATAACATTCAAAGCGTGCTCGGCGTGCAGTCAATTGATACCGGTATTCTCGGCGCGGTCATTGCCGGGATTATCGTTTATCTGCTGCACGAGCGTTTTCACAATATCCGCCTGCCGGACGCATTAGCGTTCTTCGGCGGCACCCGCTTTGTGCCCATTATTACCACCCTGGTGATGGGCCTGGTTGGCCTGGTTATCCCGCTGATCTGGCCAATTTTTGCCGCCGGGATCAACGCCCTGGGCTACATGATCCACAGCGCAGGTATCTTCGGGCCAATGATCTTCGGCACCGGGGAACGTCTGCTGCTGCCGTTCGGCCTGCAGCATATTCTGGTGGCCCTGATTCGCTTCACCGAAGCGGGCGGCACCATGGACGTGTGCGGTCACACCGTGAGCGGCGCGCTGACTATCTTCCAGGCGCAGCTGAGCTGCCCGACCACCCACGGCTTCTCTGAAAGCGCAACGCAGTTCCTGTCTCAGGGTAAAATGCCGGCGTTCCTCGGCGGCCTGCCAGGTGCAGCGCTGGCGATGTACCACTGTGCTCGCCCGGAAAACCGCCATAAAATTAAAGGGCTGTTGATCTCCGGCGTGATTGCCTGCGTCGTGGGCGGCACCACCGAACCTATCGAGTTCCTGTTTCTGTTCGTCGCGCCGGTGCTGTACCTGATTCACGCCGTGCTGACCGGGATTGGCTTCACCATGATGTCCGTGCTGGGCGTGACTATCGGCAACACCGACGGCAACATTATCGACTTCTTCGTCTTCGGCGTGCTGCACGGCCTGTCCACCAAATGGTATATGGTCCCGGTTGTGGCCGCGGTATGGTTTGCTGGCTACTATGCCATCTTCCGCTTCGCCATTACCCGCTTCAATATCAAAACCCCAGGGCGTGATATTGAAACCACCACTGCAGAAAAACCGGTTGGCGGCCACACGGGCAAATCTGGCTACAACGTGCCAGCGATTCTGGCGGCGCTGGGGGGCAGCGATAACATTTCGACGCTGGATAACTGCATCACCCGCCTGCGCCTGTCGGTTAAAGATATGTCGCTGGTGGATACCGCGGCGCTGAAGGCCAACCGCGCCATCGGCGTAGTGAAGCTCAACGAGCACAACCTGCAGGTGGTTATCGGGCCACAGGTTCAGTCGGTAAAAGATGAGATGGTCGGCCTGATGCGTACCGTCGAGGCTTAATTCACCCAGGAGCGCTTCGGCGCTCTTCATTATCATGCAAAGAGGGAAAGCGCGGTTTTCCCTCTTTGTGGTTAAAAGCTGTGAGGTTTTATGTTTGATTTTTCTGTTCCGGTAGACCGCCACGGCACCTGGTGCACCCAGTGGGATTATGTGGCCGACCGCTTCGGCGCCGCTGACCTGCTGCCCTTCACCATTTCCGATATGGACTTCCCTACCGCGCCCTGCATTCTTGCTGCCCTGCAAAAAAGACTGGCCCACGGCGTACTAGGCTACAGCCGCTGGAAGAACGACGATTTTCTCTCCGCCATCGCCCACTGGTACCTTCAGCGTTTCGGCAGCAGCATCGATCCGGAGAACGTAGTCTACGGTCCTTCGGTGATTTACATGGTTTCGCAGCTTGTACGCCAGTGGTCGCAGCCGGGCGACGGCGTGCTGATTCATACCCCCGCGTACGATGCGTTCTACAAAGCAATTGAAGGCAACCAGCGTCAGGTTCTGAGCGCGCCGCTGCATAAAACAGCGGAAGGCTGGCACTGTGATATGACGAAGCTGGAAACCCTGCTCGCCCGCCCTGAATGTAAAATCATGCTGCTCTGCAGCCCGCATAACCCAACGGGCAAAGTCTGGACACGGGAAGAGCTGACCACCATGGCTGAACTCTGCGCACGCCACGGGGTGCAGGTTATCAGCGATGAGATTCATATGGATATGGTGTGGGGCAATAACCGCCACATTCCGTGGTGCGAAGTTGGCCTCGGCGGCTGGGCACTGCTCACATCCGGCTCGAAAAGCTTCAACATCCCGGCACTTACCGGCGCTTACGGGCTGATTAATCATGCGGACGACCGCCAAAAATACCTGAACGTGCTCAAAGGGCAGGATGGCCTCTCCTCTCCGGCCGTGCTGGCGATTGTGGCTCATATTGCCGCCTACCGCGAGGGCCAACCCTGGCTTGACGCGCTGCGGGACTACCTGCAAGGCAATTTACAGTTCGTGGCCGACAGGCTGAACCAGGCGTTTCCTGAACTTAACTGGCAGCCACCACAGTCCACTTACCTGGCATGGATTGATTTACGCCCGCTGGGGCTGGACGACAGAGCGCTGCAGCAAGTGCTTATTGAAGAGCAGAAAGTCGCCATCATTCCGGGCTACACCTACGGCCCTGAAGGCAACGGTTTTGTGCGCCTGAACGCCGGGTGCCCGCGCGTCAAACTTGAGGCTGGCGTTGAGCGGCTTATTGCCGGGATCCATTCGCTGTTATAGCCCGTAAAGGGGAGCCAGCTCCCCTTCCTCTCCTGCGGCATTCATCACTTCGTCATGTTTCCGACACCCAATCGACACACAATCTTCACTCGCTCCCCTTAAGCTCGTGACAATTAAGAACAGGAGCAAATCATGCACGTTTTTACCGGTGAAATTCCCTTCGGTCATGCCGTCCACACCTTCTCTGTAGCAGACGATGCCCCGGCGATTAGCCTGACCGGCACGACGCTGCGTACCGGACACCTCTACTGCTACCTTTACGACAGCCGCCGGCAGCTAAGAGCCTCGGTGATGCTGCAAAAACCGGAAAAGGTGCTGACAGTCTGCGCGGACTGGGCTTCCATCGGTGCTCTCCCCGGCGAACTCCCCGCCGGAGAATGGCAATTGCATATCTATAACGTCATCGGTGAAAGCCGTTCGCCGCAGCCCATGAGCTATCGGCTGGATGTGACTTTCGACGCCCTGGCCGCCTCCGTTGATTTTGAAAAACAAGACGTTTTACGCCCGGATCACCAGGTCATTTTTGACTACCAGCGCACGCTCAGCGATCGTCCCGGCTGGTATCGCGGCGACCTGCACGGCCATACCACGCTGTCCGACGGCAACAACACGCTGCCTGAAGCGCTGGATATCATGGCTTCGCAGGGGCTGGATTTCTTCTTCCTGACCGAGCACAACTTGTCCCACGCCTGTCTCCCACGCCACGACAGCGTTTTGTTGCTGCCGAGCATTGAAGTCACCGCCGACAAAGGCCACCTGAACGTGCACGGCCCCGCCGGCACGCTGAATATGTTCCATGCGGATTACAGCAGCCGCGGTCTGCTCACTCAGGGCATTGCGCTCAAGCGGCCAGAAAGCGTACTGAGCGTAAACCACGCCATGCTGCACCCGTGGAGCTGGCTCTATAACGACATGCCGATGGCGGATATCGACGTACTGGAAGTGCTCAACGACCCAACCTGGAAAAACGCCACCACCGCGAACGAGCAGGTGGTCGAGATCTTCACCACGCTGTGGAACGCGGGGCACCGGATTTATGCCGTCGGCGGCAGCGACTGCCATATGCAGCCCCACGAGCGCTATCCGCAGGCGACAGAGCCGTCTATTTACGGCGACCCGGCAACCTGGGTTTATGCCGAAGCGCTCAGCGGAGAGGCCATTCTTGCCGCCATCAAAAGCGGGCATTGTTACTTTGAGCGCCGCTGCGGCCTGACGTTCAGCCTGAATGACGGCGCGCTGCTGCCGGGCGACGCTGCTGACGGCAAACAGATCGTATTGACTGTAGCGGTAAAAGATAGCGAACGGCGCTACACGCTCCAGGTCGTGTCGGAAGCGGGTATTCTGGCTGAATATCCCCTGGAAAACACGCCACAAGACATTCGCGCAGATATGAAAAAACATGCGTGGATTCGCTGGGATATCCGCCGTGAGGACGGCACGCTGGAGGGCATGATCAACCCGGTTTACTGCGCTCAGCATCCGCTGTTTCTCTCGCCTGTCGGCGCCACCTGGGGCGAGGTGACCGGCCACCTTGAATTTCCCCGCAGCACCGATTCGGAGTGATTTTTAAGCACTTTCGTCTGGTTATCTTTTTGGTTTGTAAAATTTTGAAATTATTTAATGTGAATATTTAGTCGTTCTGCTTTGCATAAAACCGCTAAAAGCGACGAAAATGCTCCCTCATCATAGTCATAGAAGTTAAGACCCGGTGACGCCGCGCTTCCCGGGTCTTTTTGTTGTTGAGAGAGACAATATGAGTTTATCTTCCGGCCACGCCTCGCATCAGGCCATTCCTCCCGGCTCAGGCGCGTTGTTCTTTATTCAGATGTTCGCCACCCTGGGCTTTGCGGTGCTTTACTCCACGCTGGTGCTGTACGTCACCAGGCGACTGGGCTTTAGCGAAGGCCAGGCCGATGCCATGATGGGGATCTTCGGGGCATTCAACTACGGGCTGCACCTGTTTGGCGGCTGCCTCGGGGGCCGCTATCTGAGCAACCGGAACCTGTTTGTGCTGGGGATGCTGCTGCAGGTCGCGGGCTGTTATCTGATTGCCGACGCGGGCCTGACGGGCCTGTGGTGGGGGCTGGCGATGTTCCTGAGCGGCAGCGGGCTGAACGTCACCTGCCTGAACATGATGCTGACCCAGCGTTTTGCGCCGGACGACGATCGCCGTGAAGCCGCCTTCCTGTGGAACTACGCCGGGATGAACCTGGGCTTCTTTATCGGTTTTACCGTGGCGGGCTACTACCAGTTGACCGAAAGCTACCGGGCGCTGTTCCTGTTTGCCACCCTCGGAAACGTCGCCGCCGTAGTCATTACCCTGCTCCGCTGGCCGGTGCTGGCAGATATCAGCACGCCGCTGCAGCACATCAAGGGGAAAGGGTTTTATCTGCGCATGGCTTTTGGGCTGCTGATCCTGATTCTTCTGGTCCCTGTCCTGCGCCTGCTGCTCGGCCATACCGAATTCAGCAGCACGTTTGTTATCGTGCTGGGGGCGCTGGTCTTCCTGGCACTGTGCGTCATGACCGCCCGACACCCTCGCAAGCACGAGCGTCGCCGCATGGTAGCTTACCTGCTGCTGGCCGCCGGTTCGCTGGTGTTTTGGTCGCTGTACCAGCTGGCACCCATGGGGCTGACGCTGTTCGCCGAGCATAACGTCACCCTGAACGCTTTTGGCTGGGAAGTCTCTCCGCAGTGGCTGCAAAACATCAACACTGTCGTCATCGTGATCGGCGGCCCGCTGATGGCCTGGCTGTTCAAACGTCTGCGCGATCGCGGCGTGCGCATCGACATTCCCGCCCAGTTTGCCTCTTCATTGTTCTGTATGGGCATTGGCATGCTGGTGCTGCCGCTGGGTATCGCCATGGCAGGTGCGGACGGCATGGTGGCGCTGAAATGGATTGTGCTGAGCTACATTCTGCAAAGCATCGGCGAACTGCTGATTTCTCCGGTGGGCTACTCGATGATCGGCAAACTGGCCCCGGCCAACCTGCAGGGCCTGATGATGGGCTGCTGGATGATGGTCACGGGCGTGGCCTCCGTGCTGGCGGGCTATGTTTCCGGCCGCATGCCGCAAAACAGCGGCAGCACGCCGATACTGACCGACCCGGGCTACAGCAAAGTCTTTAGCCAGCTGGGCTGGGGCTCCGTTGCTACCGCCGTTATTTTACTGCTGCTGATTCCGCTGCTGCGCCGCCTGATCGAGCAAAAAAACACGGCTCAGGCCTGAGTCACAGGGCGCGGGGGAACCCGCGCTTTTTGTACTACCTTATATGGCGGTTGACGCCCTTCCCGGCAGGAACTAAAGTTAATCGCCCACTCTTTATCCCCGAGGTTTGCAACGAAATGAACAACTAATGCGCTCCGCCTGACTTATGCCAGTGTGAATACGCATTGCTGTTTATTATTGCAGTTTCGGCTGCGGCTTATGCCGCACATCTCGCCGCTATTCCCTGGCTCTGCTTTTCACTCCCCAGAGGAAAATAAGATGCCTGATACATTTACCCACTCTTCCGACTTACTCGAGCACAACCGCGCCGCATGGGATGCCCTTGCCCTCCAGCAGTGCGAATGGTCCCGGCCTGTCGGTGCCGACATCATTGCACAAGCCCGCCGCGGCGAGTGGCAGATTCATTTAACGCCAGGCAAGCTCCCTGCCAGCTGGCTACCGAACGTGCAGGGAAAACGCATTCTCTGCCTGGCGTCTGCCGGGGGGCAGCAGGCACCGGTGCTCGCCGCCGCCGGGGCGGAAGTCACCGTATATGATTTATCGCAGGAGCAGCTCAATAAAGACCGCTTTGTTGCGCAACGGGACAATCTGAAGCTGACATTTGTCCAGGGCGATATGCGCGATCTGTCCCGTTTCGCGGATAAAAGCTTTGACTACATTATCCACCCGATATCTAACCAGTACGTGCCGGATATTCGCCCCATCTGGCACGGCTGTTACCGGATTTTAGCGAGCGGCGGAAAGCTGTTATCCAGCTTTTTTAATCCGGTTGTTTTCATCGGCGATCGTGCAGCCAACTATGCCGAACAAGGCGTTATCCGTCCAAGATTCAGCCTGCCCTATTCTGACGTCAATGATCTTACGGCCGACGAGCTGGCCGCGAAACAGGCTCGGGGAGAAGCGTTCGTCTTCGGCCATTCACTGGAAGAGCAGATCGACGGACAGCTTGAGGCGGGTTTCGCACTGGCCGGTTTTTATGAAGATAAGCAGCCCAACCCGCGTTTCTTGATTGACCAGTTTATGCCGACGTTTATAGCTACCTGCGCGATTAAATATGGGTTGGCAGCCGTCAGTGAAACAGGCGAATAAAAAGATCTTTTTTATTTAAATATGCTTACAAACAACTTTTTATAAAACCCAAAAACAGCCAGCCCCTAAAGCTGGCTGTGCTAACATTTGCCGGCACAAGCCTTCTTTCCCCTGATGGAAACCAGCCAATGAACGAGATACTTTTTCGTAAAGCACAGCTTGCCGATGTTCCCGCCATTATCACGCTGTTAGCCGACGACATTCTGGGCCGCCTGAGAGAAGATCCCAGCCTTCCCTTAGATCAGCGCTACATTGAGGCTTTTCATGCCATCGATGCCGACCCAAACCAGCTACTTGCCGTAGCCGTATCCGGAGATGAGGTCATCGGGACGTTACAACTGACCTTTATTCAGGGCTTAGCGCGCAAAGGCGCGTGGCGCGGCCAGATTGAAGCGGTACGCATTGCGCGTTCACAGAGAGGGACGGGGTTTGGCAAACAGATGGTGGATTGGGCCGTCCAGCAGTGCAAAGAAAGAGGCTGTCACCTCGTACAGCTCACTACGGACAAAACACGGACGGATGCGCACCGCTTTTATGACAACCTTGGTTTTGAGGCCAGCCATCTTGGCTACAAGCTAACGCTGCAATAATTTTTCTCGGCAAAAGCGCGACAGGGACGTTTGCGCAACAAAATGCTGACAGCCGTAGCAATTGCCCCCCATTTCTTTTTATAATACGCCGCACTTTAATCAAAAAAAGAGTGCGACCATGATTGATACCACCCTGCCGTTAACCGATTTGCACCGCCACCTTGATGGCAATATTCGTGCGCAAACGATCCTCGATCTCGGCCGCCAGTTTAATTTATCTTTGCCTGCCAACACCCTCGAAACCCTGCGTCCACACGTTCAGGTCGTTGAGACTGCACCGGACCTGGTCAGTTTCCTGCAGAAACTGGACTGGGGCGTGAAAGTGCTGGGCGATCTCGAGGCCTGCCGCCGCGTCGCCTGGGAAAATATTGAAGATGCCGCTCGCAACGGCCTGCACTACGTGGAGCTGCGTTTCTCCCCAGGCTATATGGCGATGAGCCATAACCTGCCGGTGGCCGGCGTGGTTGAAGCCGT
The DNA here is from genome assembly GCF_050847315.1 of Enterobacter sp. TMH.L2. Classification (NCBI taxonomy): domain Bacteria; kingdom Pseudomonadati; phylum Pseudomonadota; class Gammaproteobacteria; order Enterobacterales; family Enterobacteriaceae; genus Enterobacter; species Enterobacter sp. TMH.L2. Next base: position 2,686,853 of record NZ_CP193791.1, read on the forward strand.
AATTGAAGGTGTACGCCAGGGTTGCCGCGACTTTGGCGTTGAAGCCCGCCTGATCGGCATTATGAGCCGAACCTTTGGTGAAGCCGCCTGTGAAGCGGAACTGAACGCCCTGCTCGCCCACCGCGACAGCATTACCGCGCTGGACTTAGCCGGAGACGAACTTGGCTTCCCGGGCAGCCTGTTCCTGAATCACTTTAATCGTGCGCGGGATGCTGGCTGGCGGATCACCGTGCATGCCGGCGAAGCTGCCGGGCCGGAGAGCATCTGGCAGGCTATCCGAGAGCTGGGCGCGGAGCGTATTGGCCACGGCGTAAAAGCAGTTGAAGATCCGGCGCTGATGGATTTCCTGGCGGAACATAAAATCGGGATTGAGTCCTGCCTGACGTCGAATATTCAGACCAGCACCGTTGCGGCCCTGGACAAACACCCGCTGATCGCCTTCCTCGATCGCGGCGTTTTGGCCACGATCAATACCGATGACCCGGCGGTTCAGGGCATCGATATTATTCATGAGTATAACGTCGCGGCACCTCAGGCCGGCCTCAGCGCGGCGCACATTCGCACCGCGCAGGAGAATGGACTGAAGATTGCGTTCCTGAGCGAAGCCGAAAAACAGGCGCTTATCGCTAAGGTTAAGGCGGCGTAAAAATACCGGCGGCTGGCGTCAGGACGCGGATTCCAGCTGCCGTTTTTGTTCGGCCGTTTTGCGGGCATAGCGCTGAGCCAGAACGGCGCAAACCATCAGTTGGATTTGGTGGAAAATCATCAGCGGCAGCACCATCATCCCCACCGCACTTGCCGGGAACAGCACATTTGCCATCGGCACGCCGTTGGCCAGACTTTTCTTCGACCCGCAAAACACGATAGTAATCTCGTCAGCCGTATTAAAGCCCAGCAGGCGCGCCGCCAGCGTATTCACCACCAGCACAATCGCCAGCAGCACCAGCGAGCAGGCCAGCACCATCAGCAGCGAGAAACCGTTGACCTGATGCCAAATGCCTTCGACTACCGCTTCGCTAAACGCCACATAGACGACCAGCAAAATGGACGATCGGTCGGTCAGGCCAATCAGCTTTTTATGACGATCCACCCATTTGCCAATCAGCGGCCGGGAAAGATGCCCGATAACAAACGGCACCATCAGCTGCATAATGATTTTGCCAATGGCATGCAGCGTGTCGGTTGCCCCTTCCTGAGTCTGCATCAGCGCCCCGACCAGAACGGGAGAGAGGAAGATCCCCAGGATGCTGGATGCAGAAGCGCTACACACCGCCGCCGCCACGTTACCCCCGGCAACCGAAGTAAAGGCGATGGCTGACTGCACCGTGGCGGGCAGCGCACAAAGATAGAGGAAGCCCATATACAGCGGCTGACTCAGAATAGCCGGAGAGAGAAAGCCCATCGCCAGCCCCAGCAGCGGGAACAGCGCAAAGGTACTGAGAAACACCACTAAATGAAGTTTCCAGTGCCCCATGCCCGCCACAATGGCATCGCGGGAGAGTTTTGCTCCATGCATAAAGAAGAGCAGCGCGATGGCAAACGTCGTCAGGTATTCAAACCCGGTTTTCACTATCCCCTCGCACGGGAACAGCGATGCCACGATCACCACGCCAATCATTATCAGTAAAAAATTATCAATTTTTAGTTTTTGTAGCCAACCCATCCTGTTCCTCTACCTGCCAGACATCATTTTGGCTGTTACTTTGCAACAAATCGGCCGCGCTGGCGAGTTAACAATTCTGCAAACTTCCAAAAAATGCACAGTGGGTTCATGTCGCTTTATCTTAAAGCGAAACGTCATCGATTAAGCGAAACTGAAACTAAAATATGAATACAGCACGGCTTAATTTTATAGCTATTTAAAGAAGACATTTCATCGTAAATCAAGGCAATTGTCATAAAAATTTTTTTACCTTTTGGTAAAAATATAACCCAATGATAATTAAAAATTTAATATCAAAACCATTCAATTTCAAAATGCAGAAATACGACAAAAATCTCATTTGGAAATTTAAATTCATATTATATGAGCCGTGATGTGGCAGTGATTCAAATACGCCATACACTTATTAATACGCCGTCCGGCGTGCTAATAGTGGAGTATTGCTATGCGCTCAAATAACTTTGGCCGCCTCAGCGCTATTGCGATGGCGGTACTTCTTGCCTTCTCCCTGTCGGCCTGTAGCGGCGGCGGCGGGAGTTCGCACAATACGGCGAAAACAGCCGGGTCTGCCGGCACCACGGGCACAGACACCGCAAGCAATGGCGGTAGCGGCTCGGGGAGTAGCGGTTCCGGTGGAGGAACCGGTTCGGGTGGCAGTACTGGAACAGGAACAGGTACAAGTACTGGAACAGGTACAAGTACTGGAACAGGTACAAGTACTGGAACAGGTACTGGAACAGGTGGCGGTTCGGGCGGAGGTGGAACCGGTGGCGGTACTGGTGGAGGCACTGGAGGCGGAACAACCGTCGCTAATAGTGCAGGTAATAACATTATCGGCGATGCCGGCGGCGTCGTAAGCGGCGTTGGCAGTACCGTCAGCGGCGTAGGTTCTCAGTTACCGGTGAATAATCCTGTCACCTCCACGGTTGCCGTGGCCGTGGACGGCACCGGCAGCGCCATTTCAACCGTCGGCAACGGCGTAGTGAATGGCCTTGGCAATGCTAACAATCCTAACGGGGTGGGCACCACCGTGACCGGTGCGACCAATGCCGTGTCTGGCCTTGGGACAACCGTTTCAGCAGTCGGGACTAATCTCGCAAGCTCCACAGCCAATACGCCAGTCGGCGGGGTAACTGGTGCCGCAGGTGGACTGGTCAATACTGCGGGGCAAGTCGTGACCGGTACAGGGAATGCCCTGACTCAAACTGTACAAAGCCCTGGCGTGTCCAACCTGACAACTGGCGCTACGGGGCTGGTTAACACCACCCTTTCAGATACGCAGAAAGCCACTCAGGCCGTGGGCGGGGCTACCGGGCTGGGTACGCCAGTCAGTAACCTGCTGACCACCACAGGGGGAGCCGTCAGCGGTCTGGGGACCAATATAAGCGGCAGCAACCCTTCTCTCAGCGGCGTGGGGCAGGTTGTCCAGAATACCGGGCAGGTGGTGACTGACAGCGGAGCGCTGGTGAAACCAGTGCAAACCGGCAGCAGCTCAGGCTCCGTTTCAGCGGGGGCTTCTGGCTCGCTCGGCGTGGGGGGCAATGGCCTGGTGACCGGCCTTGGCACCACAGTGAGCGGCCTGACCTCTTCGCTAACCACCAATGTCAACGCCAGTGCGACAGGCAGTAGCACAAGTTCAGGCCAGCAAGTCGGGCTTACCGGCGCGGTCAGCGGTCTTTTGAAAACCAAATAGTGCTCACTATGGCACATGTGCTCCCGTGGTAACGGCGGGAGCACTTTTTTCACAGCATCTTCTTCGCTGCGCAGTTAAGGGAGATCACTATGGACACTCGTCTGGGTATCGTGTTGCTTTATGGCGCTACGCTGAGTATCAGCTATGCCGATATGTCCCCCACGCTTATCGACCCTAATAACCCCGCAAAAGCTGCTCGTTCTCTTGCCATACCTGCTGCCCCGCAAAAACAGCCAGAAGTAAAAACCTCGCTGCCGGTTCCGAAGTTAACCCCGCAGACGCCGATTACGGTGAAACATCTGCAGTTTATTGGCGGCACGCGCTATAAACTCGACTCGCTGGTTCAGCCGTTTATGCCGCTGGTCGGCAAAACAGTCCCGCTGGCCCAGTTGATAACGTTGACCAATAACATTACCCAGCGCTATCAGCAGGATGGCCTGCCGCTGTCCTACGCTTACCTGCCGAGCGACAATTTCCATGATGGCACGGTGCGTATTGTGCTGGTTGAAGGCTATATTGCGCACAGCAACATCAAAAGCGATAACGCTAATACGGGCGAACGCTTAAGCCGTTTGTCGGCGCTAATGATGAATGAAAAACCCCTCAGTCAGGCCACATTTGACCGCTACAGCCTGCTGATGCAGCGCACGCCGGCGACAAAAGTGGAGGCCAATGCCGCGCTACCTAACAACATTTATGGCGCGGCGGATATGAAAGTCGACGCCACGCAGCCGCATATCTGGGATATTTCCTCCACGATAGACACGCGCAAAGGCTCAAACTTGGCGCTGATTAACGGCACGCTCAGCAACCTCACCAGCCACGGCGATCAGCTGGGGCTTGCCACGCTGGTGCCGCTGGATAGCAGCACGAAAAAAACCTACTTTGGGGCCAACTATCAGCAATACCTCACCGATAACGGCCTGCTGATGCAGTTGAAAGGCAGCTTCTATCGTGAAAACCCCAGCGACTACACGCCGCTGCTTTATTTGCCGCAGAACATTTCTATCGACGCAAAGGAAAAAACCACCCAGTACACCGGGGGAATAGCCTTCAGCTACCCGCTGCTGCTTGAGCGCAAGAAGCAGTTTTCGGTCAGCGGCGGGCTGGATTATGTCGATAAGCGCGACGATTATGCGCTGCGCGCCAGCGGCTTCGGCAATACCATTGATTTGCCCGGCGTCAGCCAGCGCGCTCGCTACCCGGCGGCAGAGTTTTCGGCCTGGGGCTACCGCGAGTACGACACCGCCAACTGGAGCGCACGCCTGACCCTGCGCAAGGGTATTGATGCCTTTGGGGCCAGCGTCACGCCGGGATTAAACACTAATCTCAACTTTACGCGCTGGAAGGGCAACGTCGATGCCGCCTGGCTGGTCGCGCCTAAATGGCGATTGAGTACGTCGCTGGAGGGGGACTGGTCAAACAATAATTTGCCCGAAGCTGAGCGCGTAAGCTTCGGGGCGCAGCGTTTTGGCCGAGGATATCCTGACGGCGAGGCCAGCGGAGATTACGGCTACGGCGGGCAGGTTGAAATGCGCTATCTCCATAGTCTCGATCAGGGCGTGTGGATTAACACGGTGCAGCCCTATGTCGTGGCAGATACTGCCCAGACCTGGTTCAATCAGCCGGGCTTCCGTCATCAGCGTCTGGCCTCGATTGCAACCGGGGTAACGGTGGGCGACAGCCGCCACTATACTGTCTCCGTTGAGGCGGCGAGGCCACTGGCTGATTTACCCAGCGACAGCAGCCGCCGCGATGTCCGCTTCAGCCTGACCTTCACCTACAACTTTAACAATCTGCATTAACGGTTAACCCTCACCGGGCGCGGTGAGGGGCATTCTCAGACAAGGTTCAGCGTCGCGCGCTTTTTCGCGGACTCGATGCCCAGCTCAATCAGTTCCATGACCTGAATCGCCTGGGCTGCCGGGACAGGGTTCTCACCTTTACCGGCCAGAGCATCACGCACTCCCGCATAATAAGCCGGATAGTTACCCGGCACGGTCAGTAGCGTCTGCTCGTCCATTATCTCGCCCTGTGCCAGGGTCAGCACGCCGTCGCGCATGTCGTAACCCCAGTCTTCCTGTGGCAGTCGTTCGCCCGCTTTCAGGCGATCTTCCTGCGGATCAAGGCCGTATTTAATGTAGCTCCCACGCGTGCCGTGCACGATGTAACGCGCCGTTTCCGCCGCCGCCAGCAGCGTGCCATGCAGCACGACACGACGCTGCGGATAAGCCAGCACGGCGTGGAAGTAGTCGGTCGCCTGCGCCCCGGCGCGAAGCTGCGCGAGGTCCACGGTCAGGCTGACTGGCAGCCCAAACAGAGTGATGGCCTGATCAAGCAGATGCGGCCCAAGATCGTACCAAATACCGCTGCCGACGCCCGCCTGTTCACGCCAGCGGTTACGTACCTGCGGGCGGTAGCGGTCAAAGTGGGATTCAAAATAGGCCACTTCGCCGAGCGTCCCTTCCGCCAGCAAATTTTTCACCGTCAGGAAGTCGCTATCCCAACGGCGGTTGTGGAACACGGACAGCAGCAGGCCGAGCTTTTTAGCCAGCGCATCCAGCTCCCGCGCCTGGGATAGCGTGACGGTGAAAGGCTTATCAACGACGACATGTTTTCCGGCTTCCAGCGCAGCTTTAGCCAGCGGGAAGTGGGTGTCATTCGGGGTAGGAATGACAATCAGATCGATGGCGGGATCTTTAAACAGGTGCTGAGGATCGGACACGACCGTCATCCCCGGCCAGTCAGCGTGCACTTTTTCAGCATCGCTACTGGAAACTGCGGCGAGGATCATTCCTGGCGTACCGGAAATCAGCGGTGCATGAAAAGTCTTGCTGGCATAACCGTAACCGATAAGCCCGACGCGGATGGTATCACTCATGTGTTTTCCTCTCTTTAATGAACTCCGGCATTTCACCTTATCCCCCGGTGGACGACAACAGCAAGTTTCTGGATTGCGCATTGCTCAGGCATAAGACCGCCATTATTGCTAATCATCCAGACAGTTATTATGGCTTTAAATAACTGTCTTCATTTAGCCCGAACGGCCAGGGTAAATTAAAATTAAGAAGATTTTTATGTAGTCCAGGACGCGATATTCCTGGATCTTGCAAAGAAAACTCCTAATTGTTCCGTTGAGTAATAATAGCGCTAAGTCGCGACCAAGTTTGCGATTATCATCGCCTCTCAATCCGCCGACCGTGATTAATTGATACCCGCCATGGAAAATGCAACACCTCTCAGTGCCCTGGACTACCTGATGAAATTCCGCAAAATAAGCTCGCAGGAAAATCTGGAAAAGCTTTTTGATCACTTGAATTACACCCTGACCGACAGCCAGGAAATCATGAATATGTACCGCGCGGCCGATCACCGCAGGGCCGAACTGGCCTCCGGCGGACGTCTTTTTGACCTTGGATGTGTGCCGAAAACGGTCTGGCGTTACGTTGTATAGCCGCTGCCGGTAGCATTAGCGGCAAAATCCCTTATAATCCCCCCGCTTTATTCACCTTATTTAAAATCGGGAGGACACATGACGACGCCCCAACCCCCGCGCATTGCCGGCTGGCTCCTTGCCCCTTTGGCCTGGCTGCTGATGTCGTTGCTTAGCAGCTCGGTGGCGCTGTTAAGTTTCCTGATGATGATTCTGTCCCCGGCAGCCCGCGAGGCGCTGGGCAGCGCAGACGCAAAAACAACGCTGTTGTTCAGCCTGTCCGTCGCCTGTGCGATGGCAATGTGGGCCTATACCCTCTGGCTGACTATCGCGTTCTTTAAACGCCGCCAGAATGTGGTCCGTCATTATATTTTGTGGCTGCTGCTCACCGTGCTGCTGGCGATTAAATCCTTCGCATTTTCGCCGGTCAGCGACAAGGTCGCGGTTCAACTGCTGCTGCCTTCTCTGCTTGCAGCGGCATTACTGGTGCCTTATTTGAAGCGTTCGAAGCGAGTGAAGCAGACCTTCATTAACCCGTAATAACCCTATAGATAGCCCGTTGTCGCCGCCCGCCGATTCGTCGATAATAGGCGGCTTTTTTTGTTTCAGGTCGAATCATGTCAGATTATTTGCTGCTCTTTGTGGGTACCGTGCTGGTCAATAACTTCGTGCTGGTGAAGTTCCTTGGTCTGTGTCCGTTTATGGGGGTTTCCAAAAAACTGGAAAGCGCCATCGGCATGGGGCTGGCGACCACCTTCGTGATGACGCTCGCCTCTATTTTTGCGTGGATCATTGACGAACTTATCCTGGTGCCGCTGGACCTGATCTATCTGCGCACCCTGGCGTTTATCCTGGTTATCGCGGTTGTCGTGCAGTTCACCGAAATGGTGGTGCGTAAAACCAGCCCCGCGCTTTATCGCCTGCTGGGGATCTTCCTGCCGCTGATCACCACCAACTGCGCCGTACTCGGCGTGGCATTGCTCAACATCAATCTGGGCCATAACTTCCTGCAGTCGGCGGTGTACGGCTTTTCCGCCGCGCTTGGCTTCTCGCTGGTGATGGTGCTGTTCGCGGCCATTCGCGAGCGTATGGTTGTAGCCGATATTCCAGCCCCGTTTCGCGGCAACGCTATCGCGCTGGTGACCGCAGGCCTGATGGCCCTCGCCTTTATGGGCTTTAGCGGGCTGGTGAAGTTCTGATGACAACGTTGTGGATGGCCATTATTTCGGTCACGCTGATGGGGCTGCTGTTCGGCCTGATCCTGGGCTATGCCTCTCGCCGCTTTGAAGTAGAAGAAGATCCGATTGTTGACCGCATTGACGAACTGCTGCCCCAGAGCCAGTGCGGCCAGTGCGGTTACCCAGGCTGCCGTCCTTACGCAGAGGCCGTTGGCAACCAGGGCGCGAAAATCAACCTTTGCGCGCCGGGCGGCGAAGCCGTAATGCTGAAGATTGCCAGCGCCCTGAACGTGGAGCCCCAGCCGATTGACGGCGACGCCACCGCCGCAGAGCCGGTGCGCATGCTCGCCGTGATTGACGAAGCAAACTGCATCGGCTGCACAAAATGCATTCAGGCCTGCCCCGTTGACGCGATTGTAGGCGCGACCCGCGCCATGCATACCGTGATCAGCGACCAGTGCACAGGCTGTAACCTTTGCGTCGACCCTTGCCCTACCCGCTGCATCGACCTGATCCCCGTCAGCCCGACGACCGAAAGCTGGAAATGGGATTTGCAGACCATCCCGGTGCGTATGATCCCGGCGGATAACCATGCTTAATATCTTCAATCGCTTTAAAAAAGACAGAATTTGGGACTTTGACGGCGGCATTCATCCCCCGGAGATGAAAACCCAGTCCAACGGCACGCCGCTGCGCCAGGTTCCGCTGCCCTCCCAGCTCGTGATTCCGCTGAAGCAGCACATCGGCGCGGAAGGTGAACTGTGCGTCAAACCCGGTGATTATGTGCTGCGCGGCCAGCCTCTGACCCGTGGACGCGGGCGTATGCTGCCGGTACACGCTCCAACCTCCGGCACCATTAAGGCTATTGAGCCGCACTCAACCGCGCATCCTTCTGCCCTCGCCGAACTTAGCGTCATTCTTGATGCTGACGGTGAGGACCGCTGGATTGAACGAGACGGCTGGAGCGACTACCGCTGCCAGAGCCGTGAAGCCCTTATTGAACGCATTCACCAGTTCGGCGTGGCCGGGCTGGGCGGCGCAGGGTTCCCGACCGGCAGCAAACTGCAGGGCGGCGGCGATAAAATTGACACGCTGATCGTGAACGCCGCCGAATGCGAGCCCTACATTACCGCCGACGACCGCCTGATGCAGGACTGTGCCGCGCAAATTATCGAAGGCGTGCGCATTCTGGCCCATATTCTGAAGCCACAGCGCATTCTTATTGGCATTGAGGACAACAAGCCGCAGGCGATCTCCATGATGCGGGCGGTGCTGGCTAATAGCCACGATATGCAGCTGCGGGTCATCCCGACGAAATACCCGTCCGGCGGCGCCAAGCAGCTGACGCAGATTTTAACCGGCAAGCAGGTGCCCCACGGGGGCCGTTCGTCCGACATTGGCATTCTGATGCAGAACGTCGGCACCGCGTATGCCATTAAACGTGCGGTCATCGACGGCGAACCGCTGACCGAGCGTGTCGTCACTTTAACTGGTGAATCCATAACTCAGCCGGGCAACGTCTGGGCGCGTCTGGGCACGCCGGTCAGCCACCTGCTCAGTTTTGCGGGCTTCCGCCCAGGACAGGATCAGAAAGTGATTATGGGTGGGCCGCTGATGGGCTTCACCCTGCCGTGGCTCGATGTGCCGGTAGTGAAAATTACCAACTGCCTGTTGGCCCCGTCTCCGGCTGAAATGGGCGAGCAGGAAGAAGAACAAGGCTGTATTCGCTGCAGCGCCTGCGCGGACTCCTGCCCGGCCGATCTACTGCCGCAGCAGCTGTACTGGTTCAGCAAAGGCCAGCAGCACGACAAAGCCACCGCCTACAACCTGTCTGACTGTATCGAATGCGGGGCCTGCGCCTACGTTTGCCCGAGCAATATTCCGCTGGTGCAGTACTTCCGCCAGGAAAAGGCCGAAATCCGTGAGATTGAGCTGGAAGCCAAACGCACCGTTGAGGCTAAGGCTCGCTTTGAGGCACGGCAGGAAAGGCTGGAGCGTGAGAAAGCCGCTCGCCTTGAGCGCCATAAAAATGCCGCGGTTCAGCCGACGGCAAAAGATAACGATGCCATTCAGGCCGCACTTGCCCGCGTAAAAAGCAAAAAAGCGCAGGCCAGCGACGAACCTATAATGGTGAAAGCCGGCAGTACGCCGGACAATAGCGAAATGATTGCCGCCCGCGAAGCCCGTAAAGCTGAAGCGCGCGCGCGCCAGGCCGAGAAAGCGCTACAGGCAGAATCGGCGAGCAGCACCGAAACCGATCCGCGGAAGGCTGCCGTTGAAGCCGCGATCGCCCGTGCCAAGGCTCGCAAAGCCGCACAAAACGCAGAAAGTCCTGAGCCAGCTGCCGTTGAGCCAGAAGCCGTTGACCCGCGTAAGGCCGCCGTTGAGGCCGCCATTGCCCGAGCCAAGGCTCGCAAAGCGGCGCAAAACGCAGAAAGCCCTGAGCCAGCTGTCGTTGAGCAAGAAGCCGTTGACCCGCGTAAGGCCGCCGTTGAGGCCGCCATTGCCCGAGCCAAGGCTCGCAAAGCGGCGCAAAACGCAGAAAGCCCTGAGCCAGCTGTCGTTGAGCCAGAAGCCGTTGACCCGCGTAAGGCCGCCGTTGAGGCCGCCATTGCCCGAGCCAAGGCTCGCAAAGCGGCGCAGAAAGCGGAAAGCGAACAATCAGCTCCACAAGAAGAACAAGATCCACGCAAAGCTGCAGTGGCTGCGGCAATTGCTCGCGTTCAGGCGCGTAAAGCCGCTCAGATGTCTCCAGAGGAATAAATGGTTTTTAAAATCGCAAGCTCTCCGTTTACCCATAATCAGCGCAGCACCGCGCGGATTATGATGCTGGTTTGTCTCGCAGCCCTGCCCGGCATCGCGATGCAGTGGTACTGGTTTGGCTGGGGAACGCTGATTCAGGTTGTACTGGGGATCGTCAGCGCTATGGTCGCCGAAGCGCTGGTGCTGCGTCTGCGCAAAAAATCCGTACAAAACCACCTTGCCGATAACTCGGCGCTGCTCACCGGCCTGCTGCTGGGGATCAGTATTCCGCCTCTCGCGCCATGGTGGATGGTGGTTGTCGGGATGGTGTTTGCCATCATCATTGCCAAGCAGCTCTATGGCGGCCTTGGCAATAACCCGTTTAACCCGGCGATGATTGGCTACGTTGTGCTGCTGATTGCTTTCCCGGTGCAGATGACCTCCTGGCTGCCGCCGCAGTCCATTGCCGCCAGCGTACCGGGTTTTGTTGACAGCCTGCAGGTGATTTTCCACGGCGCAACCGCCACCGGCGGTACCATGGATACGCTGCGCATGGGCGTGGACGGCATCAGCCAGGCCACGCCGCTGGACACCTTCAAAACCGGTCTGCACGCGGGGCACTCCGCAGAGCAACTTCTGAGTGCGCCAATCTATGGCGGCGCGCTGGCGGGCCTCGGCTGGCAGTGGGTTAACCTGGCTTATCTGGCGGGCGGTCTGTTCCTGCTGTGGCGCGGCACCATTCGCTGGCATATCCCGGCGGGCTTCCTGGTGGCTTTGGTCGTCTGCTCCACGCTCGGCTGGGTTATTGCCCCGGAAAAATGCCTGTCGCCGATGGTGCATCTGTTCTCCGGTGCGACCATGCTCGGCGCGTTCTTTATCCTGACTGACCCGGTCACCGCCTCAACGACCAACCGTGGACGACTGATTTTCGGGGCGCTGGTTGGCCTGCTGGTCTGGCTGATTCGCACTTACGGCGGCTACCCGGACGGCGTGGCGTTCGCCGTGCTGCTGGGTAATATTACCGTGCCGCTGATCGACTACTACACCCGCCCTCGCGCGTACGGCCACCGCTAAGGAGACGCTATGTTTAAAACAATGCAAAAGCATGGCGTAGCCCTGGCGCTGTTTGCCGCTCTGTTTACCGGGCTGACGGCGCTGGTCAACGAACTCACCAAACCGACAATTGCCCAGCAATCGGCGCTGCAGCAAAAAATGTTATTTGATCAGGTGATTGCCGATGACGTCTACGATAACCCTATTCAGGACAGCTGCCTGCTAGTGAAGGACTCCCCGCTAGGCAAAGGCGCCCGACATATTTATGTGGCGCGTAAAGGCGATAAGCCCGTTGCCGTTGTCATGGAAGCCACCGCGCCGGACGGCTATTCTGGTGCTATACAGATTCTGGTTGCCGCCGATTTTAACGGCACCATCCTCGGCACCCGCGTGACCGAACACCACGAAACGCCGGGGCTTGGGGATAAAATAGAACTGCGTCTCAGCGACTGGATCACCCACTTTGCTAACAAACGCATTCAGGGCAGCAATGACCCGAGCTGGGCGGTCCAAAAAGACGGCGGGCAGTTCACGCAGTTTACCGGGGCAACCATTACCCCGCGCGCGGTAGTCAATGCCGTTAAGCGCGCTGGCCTGTTTGCAGAAACCCTGCCCGCGCAGCTCAACGAATTGCCGGCCTGTGGAGAACAACAATGAGCGAAACAAAACGCGTCCTGGTAAACGGGCTGTGGAAAAATAACTCGGCGCTGGTTCAGCTGCTGGGCCTTTGCCCGCTGCTGGCCGTCACCTCCACCGCCACCAACGCCCTCGGGCTTGGGCTGGCAACCACGCTGGTACTGACGCTGACCAACGGGACAATTTCCGCCCTGCGCCGCTGGGTGCCCGCTGAGATTCGTATTCCGGTGTACGTGCTGATCATCGCCTCGGTGGTCAGTATCGTGCAGATGCTGATCAACGCTTATGCATTTGGGCTCTACCAGTCGCTGGGGATCTTTATCCCGCTCATCGTCACCAACTGTATCGTCGTCGGGCGAGCCGAAGCCTACGCGGCAAAAGCCAGCGTGCCTTATGCCGCGCTGGATGGGTTTGCCACCGGGCTGGGCGCGACCAGCGCAATGTTTGTTTTAGGCTCCATTCGCGAGATTATTGGTAACGGCACCCTGTTTGACGGCGCGGACGGTCTGCTTGGCAACTGGGCGAAAGTGCTGCGCATTGAAGTCTTCCATACCGACACGCCTTTCCTGCTCGCCATGCTGCCGCCGGGCGCCTTTATTGGCCTCGGTATGCTGTTGGCGATAAAATACCTCATTGATGAAAAAATGAAGGCACGTCGCGCTCGCGAAAGCGCCACCGCCGTAGCAGGCAATGCAGAGAAGGCTTAATGAATAACAGCAAGCGCGTTGAGATCCTCACCCGCCTGAGAGACAACAATCCTCATCCGACAACCGAACTCAATTTCAGCAGCCCTTTTGAGCTGCTGATTGCGGTTCTGCTGTCCGCTCAGGCCACCGACGTCAGCGTCAACAAGGCGACGGCAAAGCTGTACCCTGTCGCCAATACCCCGGCGACGATGCTGGCGCTTGGGGTAGACGGCGTAAAGGAGTACATCAAAACCATCGGCCTGTTTAACAGCAAAGCGGAGAATGTGATCAAAACCTGCCGCATGCTGCTTGACCTGCACGGTGGCGAAGTCCCTGAGGACCGGGCGGCGCTTGAGGCGCTGCCGGGCGTAGGCCGTAAAACCGCCAACGTCGTGCTGAACACGGCCTTCGGCTGGCCAACGATTGCCGTCGATACCCATATCTTCCGGGTGTGTAACCGCACTCAGTTTGCTGCCGGGAAAAACGTCGAGCAGGTAGAGGAAAAACTGCTGAAGGTGGTTCCGGCAGAATTTAAGGTCGACTGCCATCACTGGCTGATCCTCCATGGCCGCTATACCTGCATCGCGCGCAAGCCGCGCTGTGGCTCATGCATTATCGAAGATCTCTGCGAATTTAAAGAGAAGGTTGACGCCTGATAGCCTCGCCCGGCTCTGTACCGGGCTTCCTCTGAACTTCCCTGCCTAAAAACTACCCGAGCTGCACACTTTTATCCCATGAATAACGCAGTGTGATTTTATATTGTTCGTTGATTAACCGGCTCACCAGGTTAATCGTTTTTTTGCGATAAGAAATTTCTATAAATTTGTGATCTGCATCACTTTGATAACCTGAGGTTGCGTAAAGGTAACGAAATCACCACTAACGCCTTGCTATCGTTAGCAATAATGGATCTACGGCCATACAATAGGCCAGACATATTGAATATAGTGGTCATTAACACTGCATCACGGCTTAATAAGCAGAATATATAACTATAATGTTAAAAAATCGCTTTGAAAAAAGACAAAAAATCGTTAATAAATGAATTGGTAAAATTTAACGCTGAATAACAATTCACCTGATGGCGTATTATCTTGCCATGGATATATGTAACAGAATATTACAAACCCCTTGCCTGCAACCCCTGGATAGTGAACATTACCCCCCGTTTTTCCTTCCTAATAACAAGAAAAATGCTTACCCATGCGGTAAGACATAAGTAAGCCCCTTAATTAAAGCGGGATGTAAAAAAAGAGGTATATGTGTCGACTGCAAACAAAGAACCAGCAGAAAGCGTTAGTCTAAACGCCTTTAAGCAACCTAAATCGTTCTACCTGATTTTCTCTATCGAACTCTGGGAGCGTTTCGGCTATTACGGCCTGCAAGGCATCATGGCCGTTTACCTGGTCAAAATGCTGGGCATGTCCGAAGCGGACTCCATCACGCTGTTCTCCTCCTTTAGCGCCCTTGTTTATGGCCTGGTCGCGATTGGCGGCTGGCTGGGCGATAAAGTCCTCGGCACCAAACGCGTTATCATGCTTGGTACCGTCGTACTGGCTATCGGTTACGCCCTTGTGGCCTACTCCGGCCACGACGTGAGCGTGGTGTATATCGGGATGGCGACCATCGCCGTAGGTAACGGCCTGTTCAAGGCTAACCCTTCCGCGCTGCTGTCAACCTGCTATGAGAAAGACGACCCGCGTCTGGACGGTGCATTCACCATGTACTACATGTCCATCAACATCGGCTCCTTCTTCTCTATGCTCGCCACCCCATGGCTTGCGGCGCAGTATGGCTGGAGCACCGCGTTCTCCCTGAGCTTCGTGGGCATGCTGATTACGCTGGTGAACTTCATCTTCTGTAAGAAGTGGGTGAAGAACTATGGCTCTAAACCTGACTTCGCACCGGTGCACTTCGGTAAGCTGATGGCAACCGTCGCAGGCGTTGTAGTGCTTATTGCCGTGGCAACCTGGCTGCTGCACAACCAGGGCATTGCTCGCGCCGTGCTGGGCTTCGTTGCACTGGGTATCGTTATTATCTTCGCGAAAGAAGCTTTTGCGATGAAAGGCGCGGCTCGCCGCAAGATGATCGTGGCCTTCATCCTGATGGTTGAAGCTATCGTCTTCTTCGTGCTTTACAGCCAGATGCCAACCTCCCTGAACTTCTTCGCTATTCGCAACGTGGGCCACGAAATTCTGGGCATCACTTTCGAAGCCGAGCAGTTCCAGGCGCTGAACCCGTTTTGGATCATGATTGGTAGCCCGATTCTCGCCGCTATCTACAACAAAATGGGCGACCGCCTGCCGATGCCGCACAAGTTCGCAATCGGGATGGTGCTGTGCTCCTTCGCCTTCCTGGTTCTGCCGGTTGGCACGAAGTTCGCTAACGAAGCGGGTATTGTGTCCGTAAACTGGCTGATTCTGAGCTATGCGTTGCAGAGTATTGGTGAGCTGATGATCTCCGGCCTGGGCCTCGCAATGGTGGCACAGCTGGTACCACAGCGCCTGATGGGCTTCATCATGGGCAGCTGGTTCCTGACGACTGCGGGTGCAGCAATCATCGCCGGTAAAGTTGCAGGCCTAATGGCGGTGCCGGAAAACGTGACTGACCCGCTGCAGTCTCTGGAAGTGTACGGTCGTGTCTTCATGCAGATCGGTATCGTCACCGGCGTGATTGCCGTGCTGATGCTGCTGACCGCGCCGAAGCTGAACCGCATGACGCTGAGCGAAGACAAAACCGAAAAGGTTAACGAAACCGCTACCGCGTAATTTCTCCAGGAAAAATGATTATTTAGCCGCCGGCCTCACAGCTGGCGGCTTTTTTTTTCCCGGTGTCCGCACTAACATAAGTTATCTTAGCGCCCTAAAGGAGTTCGTCATGAAACTGTATTTCAAGCCCGGTGCCTGTTCCCTCTCCCCACACATTATCCTGCGTGAATCTGGCCTGGACTTTTCGCTGGTGAAAGTTGACCTCGCGACCAAGCGCACCGAAAACGGTGACGATTTTCTCGCCATTAACCCCAAAGGACAGGTGCCCGCTCTGGTACTGGATGACGGCTCTCTGCTAACCGAGGGCGTGGCTATCGTGCAATACCTGGCGGATAAAGTGCCCGATCGCCATCTGCTGGCCCCAGCAGGCAGTATGACTCGCTATCACACGCTGGAGTGGCTGAACTATGTGGCAACCGAGCTGCATAAAGGCTTTTCTCCGCTGTTCAACCCGGCAACCCCTGAAGAGTTCAAGGCCGTGGTTCGCAAGCAGATGGAGAAGAAATTCCACTATGTGAACGAGTCGCTGCAGGGTAAGCAGTGGCTGATGGGGACCCGCTTCACCGTGGTGGACGCCTACCTGTTTACCGTGCTGCGCTGGGCCTATGGCCTGAAGCTGGATCTGGCCGGGCTGACAAACATCGAAGCCTACGTTGAGCGCATGAAGGCGCGCCCGGCTGTGTCTGCGGCGCTGACCGCCGAAGGGATTTAAATCAGGCCTGGATAGCAAAACGCCCTCTGCTGAGGGCGTTTTTTATTTCAGAGCTTCACCGCGGTGAAATAGTGTTCGGGTTTGGCAATCCCGTCCTGAGCCGCGACCAGCTGCAGTTCGTACTCGGCCATGCGTTTGGTGACGACCATAATGTCGTACACCGCCGCCGTAACGTGCTCCAGCGCTTCACGCAGCGTTGCCCCCTGCAGCAGCTTAACCAGCAGCAGGCCGCTGGTCACGTCACCCACGCCAACCGGCTGGCGCTCGCCAAAGTCCACCAGCGGGCGATGGATGTGCCAGGCTTCGTCCGCCGTCACCAGCAGCATTTCAAAACGATCCTGCTGGTAGCCTGCGCGCGCCAGGTGCTTCACCAGCACAATTTCCGGCCCTTGAGCAATCAGCTCCCGGGCCGTCGCCACGGCTTCGTCCACGTTGTTTACGCTGTGGCCGCTGAGAATTTCCAGCTCAATCAGGTTCGGCGCGATGATATCGCTGGCAGGCATGGCGTAGCGCGTGTGGTATTCCGCCACGCCAGGCGCCACGATACAGCCTTTCTCCGGGTGCCCCATCACCGGGTCACAGAAGTATTTTGCCTTCGGGTTAGCCGCTTTTACCTGACGCACAATGGAAAGAATATGTTCGCCCTGCTCAGCCGAGCCCAGATATCCGCTCAGAACCGCATCACAGCGCTCCAGTTGGCCGATATTCGCAATCCCCTGCACAATCTCGCTCAGGTGGCTGGCGGGCATCACCGTGCCGGTCCATTGCCCGTATTGCGTGTGGTTGGAGAACTGCACCGTGTTCAACGGCCAGACGTTGGCGCCCAGGCGGCGCATCGGGAATTCGGCGGCGCTGTTACCGGCGTGACCAAATACCACGTGGGACTGGATGGCAAGAATGTTTTTCATTTTCGACTCAGGTATCGCCAGGTGTTGTGCTTGCTAAAAAAAAGCACGGCATAAGCCGTGCTTTTCTATTCCGATAACTTATTTCCAGCAGACGAGGCAGTAGTTCTTTTTACCGCGGCGCAGCAGGGTGTAACGGTTAAACAGGATGTCGCCTTCGGTGAAGGAGTATTCCGGGTCAGACTGTTTTTCACCGTTGATGGTGATTGCGTTCTGCGAGATGGTTTTACGCGCCTGGCCACGGGATGGCTGCAGCTCGGAATCCACCAACGCCTGTTGCAGGTCGGCACCGCGATCCATTTCGACCATCGGCACGCCGTCCTGAGCCAGCTGCTCAAAGTCGGCTTCGCTCAGTTCACTCAGGTTGCCGTTAAACAGGCTGGCAGTAATGCGCTTGGCCGCGGTCAGACCTTCTTCACCGTGCACCAGACGGGTGACCTGCTCGGCCAGCACGTACTGGGCGCGAGGTGCAGCCCCGCTGTTTTTGTCTTCTTCTTCCAGGGCATTGATCTCTGCAATGTCCATAAAGGTGAAGAACTTCAGGAAGCGATACACATCGGCATCCGCGGTGTTGATCCAGAACTGGTAGAACTTGTACGGGCTGGTTTTCTTCGGATCAAGCCAGACCGCGCCGCCTTCGGTTTTACCGAATTTGGTGCCGTCGGATTTAGTGATCAGCGGCACGGTCAGGCCGAAAGCCTGCTGCTGATGCAGACGGCGGGTCAGATCGATACCGGAGGTGATGTTGCCCCACTGGTCAGAACCGCCAATCTGCAGCACCACGCCGTGCAGTTTGTTCAGGCAGGCGAAGTCGTAACCCTGCAGCAGGTTGTAAGAGAACTCGGTGAAAGAGATCCCCACGTCATCGCGGTTCAGACGCTGTTTTACCGCTTCTTTGTTAATCATCTGGTTAACAGAGAAGTGCTTGCCGATATCACGCAGGAAGGTCAGCACGTTCATGCTGCCGAACCAGTCGTAGTTGTTTGCGGCGACGGCAGAATTATCCCCGCAGTTAAAGTCGAGGAACGGCGCAACCTGACGGCGGATTTTTTCCACCCACTCCTGCACGGTATCTTCGGTGTTTAGCTTACGCTCAACGGCTTTGAAGCTTGGGTCGCCGATAAGACCGGTGGCGCCGCCCACGAGGGCAACCGGCTTATGGCCTGCTTCCTGAAAGCGTTTCAGGCACAGCAGTGGAACCAGATGGCCCAAATGCAAGCTGTCGGCGGTCGGATCGAAGCCGCAATAGAGTGCAATTGGCCCTTGCGCCAGTCGCTCTGCTAACGCATCCTCATCCGTCACCTGGGCCACCAGGCCCCGCTCTTGCAATTGTTTGATCAAATTGATGTTCGACATCAAATTCTCCATCTCTAATACGACTGCACCTTTGCCGGTACACGGCTTTTCGCCCACTGGCGAAAGAATTCATTTTTTAGGGGACATAGAATAAAGGGCTGGCGCAGTTAGCACCAGCGCTTAAGGTGAAAATCCTGACTTTACGGCGCGAGGCGGTCTATTTTCCAGGCTGTTCCGTCGCGCTGGTAGAGGAAGCGATCGTGCAGACGGTGTTCGCCACCCTGCCAAAACTCCATCTGGTCGATGCTGACGCGGTAGCCGCCCCAAAAACTCGGCAGCGGCACTTCCCCCTGCTGAAACTTCTGTTTCAGCTCGAGGAATTTGCTTTCCAGCACGCCGCGCGCGGATATGCGGCTCGATTGCTTCGATACCCAGGCGCCTATCTGGCTGTCCTTCGGGCGGCTGTGGAAGTATTTCAACACTTCGAGGGTGGATAACCGCTCGGCGGTGCCCTGCACCATCACCTGGCGCTCCAGCATATGCCACGGGAAATGCAGGCTAACGCGGGGGTTGTGTTCGATGTGGTGCGCCTTGCGGGAGCCCAGGTTGGTGTAAAACACCAGCCCTTTTTCATCAAAATGCTTTAGCAGGACGATGCGTTGATACGGCTGGCCGTTTTCGTCAACCGTGGCCACGACCATGGCGGTCGGGTCGGCAAGTTTGGCTTCGCAGGCCTGAGCCAGCCAGCGTTCAAAAAGCGGCAGCGGGGTGTCGGTGAGATCGTGGCGGCGCAGGCCACCTTTGGTGTATTCGCGGCGCAAATGCGCAATCTGTTGCAAAGAGTCGTTATCAGACATGGCGTTACATCAGGCTATCCTCGGGTGGAGCTATTGTGCTCTCCACCCTGAGAAATCTCAACGTTTGGCCGTCTGTAGCTGGCAATTATTCAGCACGATTGTGTCTTTGCGATAGACGGTTGCGCTGTCGCCCTTCGACCAAAAGACGTACACGCCGTCGGTATAACGTGCGCCGGACGCGGAAAGCCCCTGCGTCAGGTTCAGCATCTGGTTATCGTAGACAAAGCTAACCTGCTGTTTGTCGTTATTCAGCTTCACGGTGAGCGGTTTTTCATCGCACTGATACGCCAGCGTATCGGTATGCATTTTTTCGAGAAAAGCGTTGTAGTAACTACAGCCGGCGAGCAGCAGTGGCACGGTGGCAACGAGCAGTTTTTTCATCTGAGTATCCTGAAGATCTTGTTATCCCTGGAGGGCATGCGCCCTCCTTAACGCTAGCAGTTTAGCGGCTGCGGGATGAAGATAATTTCAGTTAACTCTTATTATGACGCGGATTAGCAGGATAAATGGCACCGAGGATGGTCGGCTCAGAGGCACCGGTTACCGAAGGCAGGTTGCCCGGCAGGCCGGACATTGTTCGGTAGGCCAGCCAGGCAAACGCCAGCGCTTCCATATCGTCCCCGCTTATCCCGGCTTCATCGGTCGTCGTCACTTCCGTACCCGGCAGCAGCGCAGCGAGGCGCGCCATCAGAAGCGGGTTACGGCTGCCTCCGCCGCACACCATGAGACGTTCACAGCCGCCGCTCAGGAGTACCTGCTCGGCGATGGTTGTCGCCGTCAGCTCAGTCAGCGTGGCCTGCACATCTTCTCCGGCAAGCGCCGGGAACATCGCAAGCTGGCGCTCAAGCCAGCCATAGTTAAAGTATTCGCGGCCCGTACTTTTGGGCGCAGGTGCGGCGAAGTAAGGATCGCTCAGCATTTGCTGCAACAAAGGAAGAACGACTTTGCCCTGGCTCGCCCATTCGGCGTCTTTATCATAGCCTTTTCCACGCTGCCGCCAGATCCACGCATCCATCAGCATATTACCGGGCCCGGTGTCGTAGCCTCTGACCGGCTGGTCTGGGATCAGCAAAGAGAGGTTGGCAATGCCGCCGATGTTGAGCACCATTCGGCGCTCAACCGGATGAGCGAGCAACGCCTGGTGAAACGCCGGCACCAGCGGCGCGCCCTGCCCGCCAAGCGCCATATCGCGGCGGCGAAAATCACCGACGACGGTAATACCGGTCAGCGCGGCAATATGGTTGTTGTCGCCAATTTGCATAGTGTGGGCGGCCTCGCCCTGCGGCTCATGCCACACGGTTTGCCCATGGCAGCCAATGGCCGTGACATCTTCAGGCCGCAGCCCTTCGCGCTTAATAAGGATTTGCACCGCCTCGGCGAACAATTTACCCAGCCGGTTGTCCAACTGGCCTAGCTGGGACAGCGTGAGTTGCTGCCCCTGGCAAACGGCAAGAACCGCGTTTTTGATGGCCAGCGGCATCGGGTGGCTGTAGCTCGCCTGCTGAACGACCAGATGTTCGTCGATAGCAGCCAGCACCACATCGATACCATCCAGACTGGTGCCTGACATCACGCCTATATAACGACCTGACTTCATCCGTCACTCCTTATTCTCGCCGGGGCGGTAAATTAATGTGGTTAAACTAGCACGCAATATTATGATTTATTAATAATTTTAATTAATAATCTGTGTCAGTCGCGGCAGAAAGCAGTACGGCATTTAAGCCAAACTCGCACAGCGCGGCGGTTTAATTGTTGTTAAAGACATTTGATTTACTATTTTTACAGGATTGTTGTAGAACAAACATGAACTATGGCCAGGAATTGCCATATAATTTAGTCATAACGGATGCTCACCGAGCGTTGATGGTTCACAGGAGAGGTACAAATGATTTCACGTATTTTGGCAGTTTCACTGGTTGCTTTCACCCTTGCTGGCTGCGCCAACGAAGGGCTGTCCGGCGATGTGTACAACGCGTCTGAAGCTAAACAGGTAAGAACCGTGACCTACGGGACCATTACCCACGTTCGCGCGGTGACCATCAAAGGCAGCGACAGCAATAGCACTATCGGGGCTATCGGCGGTGCGGTACTGGGTGGCCTGTTGGGTAACACCGTCGGCGGCGGCACCGGACGTACTCTGGCCACCGCAGGCGGCGCCGTAGCCGGTGGCCTGGCGGGTGATGCCGTCGGCGGCGCAATGGGCAACAGCAAAGGCGTTGAGCTGGAAATCCGTAAAGATGACGGCCAGACCATCATCGCCGTGCAGAAACAGGGTGACACCCGTTACTCCGTTGGCCAGCGTGTAGCCATCTCCGGCAGCGGCAACAACATCACCGTTGCTCCTCGCTAAGACAACATCGCCAAATGAATTAAGGCCCGCATAGCGGGCCTTTTCTGTTAGTAAGTAATGCCGGGCGGATTCACCTCCGACTGGGCAACTTCTTCCCCCTGCTCCCCCCACCGCGCAAGCACCTGCTGATACTCTCCCCGCTGAATAGCGCCATCCAGCGCCGCCTGCAGCGCGTACACCAGCCCGTTGCCCTTTTTCGTTGTCGTCGCCACATAGGCCTTTTTCGGCCCCAGCCCAACCACACGCGTAGTGCCGGTTAACGCGGCTTTATAGGCGGTGATTGACTGCGGCCCAAAGAACACGTCGGCCCGGCCAGACTGAATATAAAGGTTGGCGGAGGCATCGTCGGTCACATACACAGGCAAGGCGGGCTCGCGCCCGGCACCTTCGTTTTCTGCATTCCAGCCTAGCAAAATACGCTCCTGATTTGTGCCTGACCCGACGATAACCTTCCGCCCGGCGAGATCTTCTGCCTTAGCGATAGACTGAATCGGGCTGCTGGCCTTCACCGCAAAAGAGAGCGAGTCCACGCGATAGGTGGCAAAATCAAATTTCTCTTTCCGCTGCTCCGTCACGGCAATGTTTACCAGCGCCACATCATAGCGCCCGGAGGTGATGCCCAGCGGCCAGTCTTCCCACGCGGTCGGCACCAGCTTCAGTTTCAGGCCAAGGCTACCGGCCAGCAGGCGGGCTATGTCCGGGTCGCTGCCTATGCGCGTGCGGTTATCGCTGGCCAGCAGCGCCAGCGGCGGAGAGTTAAGCGCGGAGATCGCCACCGTTAATGTACCTGGCTCGACAAACCTGTAGCCTGCGGGGATTTTGGCAATCGCCTTTTCATCCCGCGCCACGCTCAAAGGCTTTTCATTGGCAACAAGGTCAATATTCGTCTGCGCAGACAAAGCGGAAAAAGAGATCAACAGCGCGATAAAGCCATATTTCATCTCACAGCACCTTCGATAAAAATTGACGGGTGCGGGGATGCTGCGGGCGATTTAATACTTCGTCGCTGCTTCCCTGCTCGACAATTTTGCCGTCGACCATAAACACCACCTGATCGGCCACTTCCCGTGCAAAGCCGATTTCATGCGTGACGACTACAAGCGTCGTGCCCGAACTGGCCAGTCTTTTAATTACGTCCAGCACTTCGCCGACCAGCTCAGGGTCAAGCGCTGACGTTGGCTCATCAAACAGCATCACCCTTGGGCTCAGTGCCAGCGCGCGGGCAATGGCAATACGCTGCTGCTGCCCGCCGGATAAATGCCGCGACCAGGCATCGGCTTTATTGCGCAGCCCGACGATGTCCAGCAGATCATACGCACGCTCAATCGCCTCTTTGCGGCTCAGCTGTTTATGAGCCACCGGTGCTTCAATCAGGTTTTCCAGCACCGTCATGTGGGGAAACAGATTGAAGTTCTGAAAGACATAGCCCACGTTGGCCCGCTGGCGCAGGATCTCCTTTTCTTTCAGCTCGTACAGTTTGTCCCCTTTCAGACGGTAACCAATGTAATCGCCGTCAATCTGGATGTAGCCTTCGTCCACCCGCTCAAGGTGGTTGATGGTGCGCAACAGCGTAGATTTACCGGATCCGGATGGCCCGAGGATTACCGTCACCGTGCCAGGCGGGATCTCAAGCGAAACATCATCCAGCGCCTTATGGCGACCGAAATATTTGCTGACGCCGGTAATGGAAATATG
Source organism: Enterobacter sp. TMH.L2 (assembly GCF_050847315.1). Classification (NCBI taxonomy): domain Bacteria; kingdom Pseudomonadati; phylum Pseudomonadota; class Gammaproteobacteria; order Enterobacterales; family Enterobacteriaceae; genus Enterobacter; species Enterobacter sp. TMH.L2. Next base: position 2,710,523 of record NZ_CP193791.1, read on the forward strand.
GCCGTTATGAGAGGTTGGCATGGACCGGCTCCTGGGCAACGGGGGCTGTGGACGGCGCAGCGCTGCGGGCGGTGCGCGTTTGATTGATGGCGGAGCGGCGTTCGCTGCGGGCCAGCGAGCGTTCAACCAGGTACTGAATCACCGACAGTACGCTGGTGATCACCAGATACCAGACGGCCGCCACCATCAGCAGCGGGATCACCTGCTGCGTGCGGTTGTAGATCATCTGAATGGTGTAAAACAGCTCCGGCATCGCCAGCACGTAAACCATCGCCGTGCCTTTAGCGAGGCTGATGATTTCGTTGAACCCGGCGGGCAGGATCGTGCGCAGCGCCTGCGGCAAAATAATCCGCACGGTACGCCGCCACGCGGGCAAACCTAACGCTGCGGCGGCTTCGTATTGCCCGTGATCCACCCCCAGAAAACCACCTCTAACAATCTCTGCGGTGTAGGCGCTTTGCACCAGCGTCAGCCCCACTACTGCCGTCGAAAACTGCCCCAGCACGTTAATCGTGTCGTAGCTGCCCCAGACGATGCTGGTGAAAGGCACCCCAATCGACAGCGTGTCGTACAGGTAGGAGAAGTTGTAGAGCACGATCAGCACGACAATCAGCGGCAGGGAGCGAAACAGCCAGATGTAACTCCAGGCCAGGCTGCTCAACAGCCAGGAAGAAGAGAGCCTTGCCAGCGCGAGTAAGCCCCCGAGCACCACGCTCAGCGCCGTGCCCAGCAGCGTTAACAACAGAGTTTGCCCTAACCCCTCCAGAATGACCGGATCAAAAAACCAGTGGGCAAAAACGCCCCATTCCCAGCGAGGGTTAAACGCGACGGATTGCACCACTACCGCGAGCACAAACAGCGCAACCACCGCCCCCACGGTTCGCAGCGGGTAACGCGCGGGCACCACTTTAATGGTTTCAGACGTTTTCATCGTCACTCCTCAGGCCGTTTTACTCAGGCTTTCCAGCGCTAAGATTTTGGTGAACCGTAGCCGCCCGTCGTAGGGCGGCAGGCTGAACGTTTCGGGGTCAACCTCCAGGCTGAACTGCGGATCGTAGCCCTCGCTCAGATAAAGCCTGACGGCCTCCGGTTGACGAAAGCCAGTGGTGAGATAGATGCGGCTGTAGCCAGCCTGAAGGGCCAGTCTCTCCAGTTCGCGAACCACTCGTCCGGCCAGGCCCTGCTTGCGCAGAGTACTTTTCGTCCAGATACGTTTGATCTCGGCGGTTTGCTGGTCGTAGGGCTTGTAGGCCCCGGTGGCAATAATTTCACCCTCGCGCTCCAGCACGATAAAAATGCCCTGCGGCGGCAGATACCATTCGGTCAGCTCCACTTCGGCATCACGGGAGAAAAAATCCCCGTAGCGAGCGGCGTACTCGCCAAACAGGCCGCTAATGATTGGCTGTAGCTCCGGCGCTTCCGGGGACAAAACGCGAAAATATTCGCTCATATACGCCTCCTCAATCGCCTAAACCGGCAGGGTTAACTTCCGAGGCAGAAATACGCTCCACGCCTTCACCCCAGCGCTTTAAAACTTTGTCGTAGTCGCCCTGTTGAATCGCGCCGTTGAGCGCCGCCTGCACCGGTTCCACCAGGCCACTGCCTTTTTTCAGCGTCACCGCAATGTGTGCCGCTTTTGGCCAGCCGCCGTCCACGCTGCCCACCAGCTTTGTTTTACCGGTCAGCGCCGCTTTCCATGCCCCGGTGACATTAGGCCCAAACCAGGCATCGGCTCGCCCGGACTGCAGCGCCAGCGTGAGCGCGGCATCGTCTTTGGTGTACACCGGCGTAAACGGCTTCAGCCCTTTTTTCTCGTTTTCCGCATTCCACGCCAGCAGGATCGCTTCTTGATTGGTGCCGGACCCAACGACGATGCGCAACCCGGCGATATCTTCCGCGTGGGTGAGCGATTTAATCGGGCTGCTGGACTTCACATAAAAGCCCAGCGAGTCTTTGCGGTAGGTGGCAAAATCGAACTTCTCTTTGCGATCTTTGGTGACGGTAATATTGCTGATCGCGGCATCATATTTCCCGGAAGCTACGCCGAGCGGCCAGTCCTCCCAGGAGGTCGGGACCACGTTCAGCTCTAGTCCCAGGCTGTCGGCAACCAGGCGGGCAATGTCGACTTCGCTGCCTAGCAGGGTTTTATTGTCATCAGAAAAAACCGTCAGCGGCGGCGAATTGAGCGCCGCCACTGCCACGGTAAATTTACCGGGAACGGCAAATCGATAATCTTTAGGCAACTGCGCGATGGCCTGCGGATTTTTAGCGGTATTGATCGGCGCTTTGTTGGCTTCCAGGCTGACGCCAGTGCCGTTGATGGTCACGTCGTTCGCCCAGGTAAGCGGCGTCCACGCCAGCGCAATCGCCAGCAGCAGGGATGTTTTTTGCATAGTTTTTCTCTTTATTTGTTTTATTTGCCGTAGCGATTTTCGGGTTGCGCAAGGTCAAAGCTTTCGCGCAGCGTGATGCCGGGGTATTCGGTGCGGAACAGGCCACGAGCCTGAAGGACCGGCACAACCTGATCCACAAAACGCGGGAAGGTGTCCGGGGTGCCGCCCTGGATGATGAATCCGTCTGCCGCTCGCTCGTCAAACCACTGTTGCAGGCCGTCCGCCACCTGTTCCGGCGAACCGGAAAAACGCGGCCTTGGGCTGGCGGCTTCAAGCGCGACCTGGCGCAGGGTTAACCCGCGCTCCCGGGCGTTGCGTTTGATCTCATCGGTGGTGCTGCGGAAGCTGTTCTGGCCCAAATCGCCGATATCGGGAAAAGGCTCGTCCAGCGGGTACTGGCTAAAGTCATGGTGTTCGAAATAACGGCCCAGGTAATTCAGGGCATCGCTGATGGAGACCAGCGCGGCGGTGGTTTGGTACTGCCGTTCAGCGTCTTCGGCATCCGTGCCAACGATGACGCTCACGCCCTGGAAGATGTGCAGCGAGTCAGCCTCACGGCCTTGCCCTTCCAGCTGGTTTTTCACATCCCGGTAAAAGGCTTTTGCCTCATCGAGCGATTCATGGTGAGTAAAAATGGCATCGGCATGTTTTGCCGCCAGCTTTTTGCCGTCTTCCGAGGCGCCGGCCTGGAACAAAATTGGCCTGCCCTGCGGCGTGCGGCCAATGTTCAGCGGCCCCGCGACCTGGAAGAAATCCCCCTGATGATCGAGCGCGTGCAGCTTTTCAGGGGCGAAGAACTGCCCGCTTTCTTTATTGCGCACAAAAGCATCTTCTTCCCATGAATCCCAGAGCCCTTTTACGACGTCCAGGTATTCATCGGCGATGCGATAGCGCAGCGCGTGTTCAGGATGCTGGGTTCTGGAGAAGTTTTTAGCCGATCCTTCCAGCGGAGACGTGACCACGTTCCAGCCGGCGCGGCCGTTGCTCAGATGATCGAGACTCGCAAACTGGCGCGCCGTGGTAAAAGGGTCGCTATACGACGTCGACAATGTTCCCACCAGGCCCAAATGCTTCGTCACGCTCGCCAGGGCAGATAATACCGTCAGCGGCTCAAAGCGATTTAAAAAGTGCGGGATAGATTTTTCGTTAATATAAAGTCCGTCGGCCACAAAGATAAAATCCAGCTTCCCCTCTTCCGCCTTGAATGCCGTTTGTTTGACGAACTCAAAATTGATACTGGCATCGGCTACCGCAGCAGGATGGCGCCAGGCCGACATATTTCCCGACGCGCCATGTAATATCGTACCCAGTCTTAATTGTCGTGTTGCAGACATGCCTTATCCTTATGCGGAACGTTAAAATCCGCCGTCGCTGATTAGAGTTAAAGTTGTTGTAGCGCCGATTGGGCTAACCGGGCGAAATAACGGGCTGCGGGTTCAATCAGTCTTTCATCGGGATCGAAGGCCGGATGATGAAGCCCATAGCGGCTGTCGCTGCCGATGCTGACAAACGCGCCGGGAATATGCTGGAGATAAACCGCAAAATCTTCACCGCCCAGATGCAGATCTGCATGATGCGTGGCGTAACCTTCCGCGGCGGCAACTTCACTGGCAAAGGCTGCCCAGCGCTCATCGTTAACCAGCGCGTCAGGCCCCAAATGCCAGGTGACGTCGATTTCCGCCCCAAAGGCGCTGGCAAGACCGGCCGCAATCTCAATCACGCGAGCTTTAACCGCCTCTCGCACGCTGGCGCTGTGGGTGCGCAGCGTACCTTCCAGCTCAACGCTTTCCGGCAGCACGTTCCAGGTGTTACCGCCCGCAATACGGGTAATGCTCAATACGGCTGAATCCAGCGTGTTGACCTCCCGGCTGGTGATACTTTGCAGCAGGGTAACTAATTGGCTGGCAAGCAATATCGCGTCTTTGCCTTCATGCGGGCGCGCCGCATGCGCGCCTTTGCCCCGCACCTGAATGACCAGCCTGTCAACGTTGGCATAGAACGGGCCGCCGCGTGTGGCAAACGCCCCGACAGGCAGGCCTGGCTCATTGTGCATGCCAAAAATGGCGGAGATCCCCTCCAGCACGCCGGCCTTAACCAGCGTGCTGGCCCCACCAAAACGCTCCTCTGCGGGCTGAAACAGAATGCGAACCCGGCCGTTAAGCTGCGTTTCGTTCTGCTTAAGCAACAGCGCCGCGCCCAGCATCACGCTGCTGTGAACGTCATGCCCGCAGGCGTGCATTACCCCTGGATTCTGCGAACTAAAGGCCACGCCGCTGGCTTCTTCAATGGGCAGTGCGTCGATATCGGCCCGCAGCGCAATAGCGTTCTCGCCTTCGCCAATTTCCGCCACTACGCCGGTGTGTAGCGAATACGGCAGCAGGCGGATACCCGCGCTTTGCAGCCAGTCGCGGATGCGCGAGGTGGTTGCCACTTCTTCAAGGGATAATTCCGGGAACCGGTGCAGCTCGCGACGCCAGTCGATCAGTTGCTGAGCAAACGTCATACAGCCACCTCCGCAGCCGCATGGGCCTCGGCCAGCAGCTGCAGCGAAGCCAGACGTTCTGCTCCTTCTGCCACCGGCGTATCAATAATAAATTCATCAATGCCGTACTCTTCGTGCAGCGCCTGCAGCGCTTCCCGCACCGCTTCAGGCGTGCCTTTGAACAGCGAAGGTTCACGGCGCGTCAGGCTTCGCAGCGTGCTGCCGGACTGGCGGGCAAAGCTGTGGGCCTGCTCTTCGCTTGCCACGCTCACGCGCTGGCCGTTTTCAAGCTCCACGCCCCAGATTTCCACCTGTCGGGCAAGCTCTTCCGCGCGGCCTGCATCCCGTGCCACGATAGCCTGTACGGCCACCAGCACGTCGCGGCGGCTGTTCTTTTTCCAGTCAGTCACTACGTCGCGCAGCAGCGTTTTATCGCCGTTTAAATGGGCGGCAAAAACAAAGTTCCAGTCCAGGCTGGCCGCCAGCCTGGCGCTTTGCAGGCTGGCGCCTAATAAAAAACCTTCCGGGCGCTGGGCCGGTAGCGGCGTGGCGCGAACGCTTTCGTCCGTCGCGGGTTCACGTCGCGAGAGCCAGTCGTCGAGCTGCGTGAGCTGTTCATCAAAGCTGCCTTTTATCGACGGCGATTGCCCGTGCTGCAGCGCCTGCGTCGAAAGCGGCAAGCCCCCCGGCGCTTTACCGACGCCGAGATCGATGCGGCCAGGCGCAAGGGACGACAGCAGATTGAAGTTTTCGGCCACTTTGTAAGGGCTGTAATGCTGAAGCATCACGCCGCCGGAGCCCACGCGAATGCGGCGAGTCTGCCCGGCAATCCAGGCAATCAACACTTCCGGCGAAGGGCTGGCAAGCTGGGGCGTGTTGTGGTGCTCGGCCAGCCAAAAGCGGTGATAGCCCCAGGTCTCTGCCTGCTGCGCGAGATGCAGCGTACGGGCCAGGGCATCCGTCGCGCTGTCGTTGGGCGCAAGCGGGCTTTTATCCAGGATACTGATGCGATAAGACATAATGCAGGCTCATTGTTAAAAACATGCCTGCATTATTAAAAGCGGGAGACGGCGGTGAGAAACAATTAATTTACATTTAGACTTCTGAAATAGAGATAAACAAACTCACACGCCTGCTCAACTCTTTGCTACCGGGCGAATATTTTTGCGGGTAACGGACAGTCAGGTAAAAAAAAGCCCCGCTGGATAAGCAGCGAGGCTTGGGTTCAACCAGGGAGATTAATCCCGGGCCTGCAGTTCAATAATATTTTGCTCAAGCCGATTAATCAGGCTGCTTAACAGCGCCTGCTCTTCGCGAGTAATACCCGACAGGATTTCTCCCCGCGTTTCGTTTATTACGCCTTCCATCTTTTCAATGATAGGCGCGGCCTGCTCGGTCAATTTAATCCGTTTTGCCCGGCGGTCGTTTGCACAGGTTTTGCGTGAGATTAACCCTTTCTCTTCGAGTTGATCGAGCGTACGAACCAGTGATGGCTGCTCAATGCCGATCGCTTTAGCCAACTGAATCTGTGACTGATCTGGCGGCAGCTGATGAATATTATGCAGCGTTACCCAGTGTGTCTGTGTCAATTCCAGAGGTTTCAGGCGATGGTCAATCAGAGCACGCCAGATGCGTACCAGGCGGGCCAGATCCGAACCTAATGGCGATGGCGATTCCAATTTCATCTCCTTATAATTAGCTTGCTAACTTATTATACTGATTTTAGACTATTGTGCAGGCATTAATTGTTAAAAACAAATCCCTTACTTTCACTGAAGTTATGCAACCAGCTATACTTTTATTCTACATCTAAGTGAGGGGAAACGGCAGCCACCCCCGTTTTTTAAAGGATTATCACTACGTGAGTCTCACTTTTAGCCCGTCCGGTTTCCCGCTTCAGGATCTTGTGGTCGGGGCATCGGTCTACTTCCCTCCGCTGTTTAAGGCCGTGTTTGTCGGCTTTTTTATCTGGCTGATCGTCCACCGTTTGCTGCGCGACTGGATTTATTCCGGCGAAATCTGGCATCCCACGTTAATGGACTTATCCCTTTTCGCGCTGTCCGTCAGCGCCGGCATGGCTCTTTTGGTGATGTGGTAACGCAATGAATATCAAAACAATAAAATATTTTTCCACCCTCATCGTTTTTGCCGCCGCGCTGCTGGCGGGCTGGCTGTTATGGAACTATTACATGCAGTCGCCCTGGACGCGGGACGGCAAAGTGCGCGCCGAACAGGTGAGCATCACGCCGCAGGTGTCCGGCACCATCGTGACCCTGAACGTGAAAGACAACCAGTTTGTGAGTAAAGGCACTCCGTTGTTCACCCTCGACGCCACGCCTTACCACATTGCGGTGCTAAACGCCGAGGCGCAGCTGGCGAAGGCCCAGTCCGATCTGGCCAAAGCCAGCAACGAGGCGAACCGCCGCCAGAATCTGCCGCGCAACTATATTTCTGCCGAAGACATGGACACCGCCAACATTAACGTTAAAGCGATGCAGGCGGCAGTGAAAGTCGCCCAGGCCACGCTGGAGCAGGCGCAGTGGCAGCTTTCGCAAACCACAGTCACTGCCCCGGTAGACGGCTGGGTCACCAACCTGACCTCCCGCGTCGGGAACTACGCCAGCGAAGGCAAGCCGGTCTTCGCGCTGGTGGACAGCCACTCGTTTTACGTGGTGGGCTATTTCGAAGAGACCAAGCTGCGCCGCATTCAGCCGGGTAATGCCGTGCAGATCGTGCTGTACAACGGCAACCAAAAGCTGAGCGGCAAAGTAGAAAGTATTGGCCGCGCGATCTACGACCAAAGCATCGAAAGCGACAGCGACCTGGTCCCGGACATTAAGCCGAACGTGCCGTGGGTTCGCCTTGCGCAGCGCGTGCCGGTGCGCATTAGCCTGGATGCCATTCCTGATGGCGTGACGCTGGTGTCAGGCACCACCTGCACCGTTAGCGTTCAGCCCTGATGAATCTCAGTTTTCTGGCGTGGCATAACACGCCGTGGGGAAAAGCCACCGGCGGGCAATGGCGCTATGCGCTGCGTAACGCCATTGCCATGGGCATGGCGCTGGCCATTGCCTACGGCCTGAATCTGGATGAGCCTTATTGGGCGATGACCTCCGCCGCCGTGGTGAGCTTTCCCACCGTTGGCGGCGTGATAAGCAAAAGTCTGGGGCGGATTGCAGGCAGTTTTATCGGCGCGGCAGCCTCGTTAATGATTGCCGGCAACGCGCTGAACGATCCCTGGCTGTTCACCTTCGCCATGGCAAGCTGGCTGGCGCTTTGTACCTGGGCCTCCAGCCATTTTCAAAATAACGTAGCCTACGCCTTCATGCTCGCCGGGTACACTGCCGCCATTATTGCCTTCCCGATGATCGATACCGTGGAATCAACGGAGCTGTGGGATATCGCCCAGGCCCGCGTGTGCGAGGTGGTGGTCGGGATATTGTGCGGCGGCTTTATGATGATGGTGCTGCCCAGCACCTCGGACGGCAGCGCTCTGGTTAGCGCCCTGAAAAACATGCACGCCCGGCTACTCGAACACGCCAGCCTGCTCTGGCAGCCGGAAACCACCGACGCCATTCGCACTGCGCATGAAGGGATTATCGGCCAGATCCTGACCATGAATCTGCTGCGTATTCAGGCTTTCTGGAGCCACTATCGCTTCCGCCGCCAGAACAACCTGCTGAACTACCTGCTTCACCAGCAATTGCGCCTGACCAGCGTGATATCCAGCCTGCGTCGGATGCTGCTCAACTGGCCGGAGGCACCCGCCAATATCTGGTCGGTGCTGGACAGCCTGCTGCGGGAGCTGGCCAAGCCCAACGCCGATAAATACACCGTTGCCCGGCTGCTGCAACACATCGCCCCTCATTCTCAGGACGATTATCGCCATCAGGCATTCTGGCACCGCCTGCGCTATTTCTGCTGGCTCTATCTCAACAGCAGCCGCTGGCTAAGAGAGCTGGAAAACGCCACGCCGGTGTCGGTGATTACGCCGCCCGAAGCCCCGCCGCTGGCGCGCCATACCGACAATGCCGAAGCGCTGTGGAGTGCCGTGCGCACTTTTGCAACGATCGTCCTGACCGGCGCCTGGTGTATCGGTACCCAGTGGGAGTCCGGCGGCGGCGCGCTGTCCCTCGCCGCCATTAGCTGTGTGCTCTACTCTTCGGTCGCCTCGCCGCTCGGCTCGCTCACGCTGCTGATGCGGACCCTGCTTTGGCTGTCGCTGTTCAGTTTCCTGGTGAAATTTGGCCTGATGATTCAGGTCACCCAGCTGTGGCAGTTCCTTATTTTCCTGCTGCCGCTGCTGCTCACCATGCAGTTACTGAAACTCCAGCAGGCAAAGCGCGCCGCGCTTTGGGGGCAGCTCATTGTCTTTATGGGATCGTTTCTGTCGGTCAGCAATCCGCCGGTGTACGACTTTGCCGGGTTTATGAATGACAACCTCGCCAAAGTCCTCGGCGTGGGCATTTCATGGCTGGCTTTTTCGGTACTGCGCCCCAGCTCCGACACCCGCAGGAGCCGCCGCCATATCCGGGCGCTGCGGCGCGGGTTTATCGACCAGCTCAGCCGCAAACCGCAGCACAGCGAGAGCCAGTTTGAATCGCTGGTGTACCACCACATCAGCCAGCTTAGCAGTAGCAAAGAAGAGGCGGCCCGCCGCTGGCTTCTGCGCTGGGGCGTGGTGCTGCTCAACTGCTCGCACGTAGTCTGGCAGCTGCGCGGCTGGGAAACACGCTCCGACCCGCTGTCGATGGTCAGGGACGTTTGCCTGCACACCCTGCGGGATGTGATGAGTGAACGGGGTGTACTGCAAAGGCCGCTGGCGGAATCACTGAAAGAACTGCAAAGAATGTGCAACACGCTGTCGCATCATCACGATCCGGCGGCGCGGGAACTGGCGGGCATTATCTGGCGGCTTTACTGCTCGCTGTCACAGCTGGAACAGGCACCGCCTGCCGGAACCCTGGCAGGCGGTCAGTAACAATCAAGGCACGTCGTAGCCGAGCGCGGCCTTACGAATGCGGAACCACTGCTGGCGAGTCATCTCCAGAGACAACGAGTGAATGGCAGAGCGCACACGTTCGATTTTACCAGACCCGATGATCGGCAGCGGGGAAGATGGCAGGCGCATCACCCAGGCATAAACCACCTGTTCGATGGTGTCGGCCCCAAGTTCTTCCGCCACTTTCTGCAGTTCGGCGCGCAGCGGCTGGAATTCATCGTCGTTAAACAGACGGCCGCCCCCAAGGCAGGACCACGCCATCGGACGAATGCGCAGCTGCTGGAGCTGGTCGAGCGTGCCGTCCAGCAGCAACGGCTGGTGCACCGGTGAAAGCTCAACCTGGTTTGTTGCCAGGGTGAACGGCAGGCGAGACTGCAGCAAGGAGAACTGCGCCGGGGTAAAGTTAGACACGCCGAAATGGCGCACCTTGCCGCTGTGATGCAGCGCGGTGAAGGCTTCCGCCACTTCGTCGGCGTCCATCAGCGGGTCCGGGCGGTGGATCAGCAGCAAATCCAGATAGTCGGTGGCCAGTTTTTTCAGCGAGCTTTCTGCACTGCTGATGATGTAATCGCGATCGGTAATGTAGTGGCCAAGAGCATTTTCTGGCTTCGCGGTGGTGGCGATACCGCACTTGGTGACAATCTCCATTTTACCGCGCAGATGTGGCACCAGACGCATCGCTTCGCCAAAGGCCGCTTCACAAGCGTACCCGCCGTAAATATCGGCGTGATCCGCCGTGGTGATCCCCATCTCAACGTGCTCTTCAATAAAGCTCGCCAGCTCGCGCGGGGACATGTTCCATTCCATCAAACGCCAGTAGCCCATCACCAGGCGTGAAAACTCCGGGCCCTGCGGGGCAATCGTAATACGCTGTACCATAAAAAAATCACCTCAAAAAAGGAAAAAATCTTCCCCGAGTATAACGGCGGTGAATGATTAAAACAGTGAGGGCTGCTCAGGTTCTTCAGGAGAATTTGGCTTGTTTGCTCGTAACTTGCGCAATAAGCGCTGGCGGCAGAGGCGCAGCACGTCCTGCTTTTGGGCGTCGCTCATTTGCTGCCACTGGAAACGCTCGTCCCGGCTGCGCATACAGCCACGGCAAAAGCCGCGTTCATCCGACTGGCAGATCCCGCGGCAGGGGCTTTGAATGGGGAAGAACTCTAGCTGCTCAGACACTAACCCGCCTCATTAACGACTTTGCATCAATTGAAGCCTGAGTCTGCCCCGGATGCAAGCGGGGCGGCTAAAAAATCGCCTCTCGACTGAAAGCGGCTGAAAATTAAGGTTCAACTAATCTTCTCTCTCCAGGATAGCGCATATTCAGTTTTGTATTCACGGCTTATATGAATCTTTTAAAAAAGTTACAGTGTAACGATGCGCAGTTTAACCTGTGCTGCGCATTTTTCTTTACGCTGATCAATTCTCTTTTTATCCACCGCAGCTGGCAGCTAATTGCGCCGGACTCGCTCCATAGCTGGCTGTTTGCCGCTTCGGTGCCGGTGGTACTGTTCTGCGGCTGGCTAATGATTTTCAGCGTGGTGAACCTGCCCTGGCTACGCAAACCCGTGCTGGTGCTGCTGGTCATCGGCTGCGCTGCCAGCAACTATTTTGTGTTCACCTACGGCGCCGTCATTGATAAAAACATGATGGTCAACGTGTTTGAAACAGATTCCCAGGAAGCCACCGCGCTGGTTACGCCGCAGCTGGTCAGCTGGCTGGCCTTGCTGGGTATTATCCCCGCCCTGTTGCTTTCCCTGGTGAAGGTTCAGCCGGCGCGCTGGTGGCATACCGTGCTGACTCGCCTGGTCGGCATTCTCGCCGGACTGCTGGTGATAATCCTCATCGCCGCCGTGTTTTACAAAGACTACGCTTCGCTGTTCCGGAACAATAAAAGCGTGGTGAAAATGGTCACGCCCGCAAACTACATCAGTGCCATTAGCCGCTACAGCAAAGAACGCTGGTTTGCCGGGGATCAGACGCTGATTAAAATTGGCGAAGACGCGCAAAGAGGCCCGCTGATTAAACAGCAGCCGAAGAAAACGCTGGTGGTGTTGGTCGTCGGTGAAGCCTCAAGAGCCGAGAACTATTCGCTGGGCGGCTATGAGCGTGAGACCAATCCTCAGCTCAAAAAACAGGGCGTGATTTACTTCCAGAATGCCTCGTCCTGCGGGACGGAAACCGCGGTTTCTGTGCCCTGTATGTTCTCAGTGATGCCGCGTAAAACCTACGATGCGGATCTCGCCCGGCACCAGGAAGGCCTGCTGGACGTATTAGCCCACGGCGGCGTGAACGTGCTGTGGCGGGATAACGACGGCGGCTGCAAAGGCGCCTGCGACCGTGTTCCGCATACGGATATGACCCAGTGGAAGCTGGACGTTTACTGCAAAGACGGCGCCTGCTTTGACGATGTGCTGCTCCACCGCCTGGACAATGTTCTCGACGGCCTGCAGCGGGATACCGTCCTGGTGCTGCATCTGATGGGCAGCCACGGGCCGGCTTATTACCAGCGCTATCCGGCCAGCTTCCGCCGCTTCACCCCCACCTGCGACAGTAATCAAATTCAGGACTGTGACCGCCAGGCGCTGATTAACACCTACGACAATACTATCCTGCACACCGACGACGTGCTGAGCCGCACTATCGACATGCTGAAACAGCATCAGGATAAACTGAATACGGCGCTGGTTTACCTGGCCGATCACGGGGAATCTCTCGGGGAAAGCGGTATTTACCTGCACGGTACGCCGTATATGCTCGCGCCTTCGCAGCAGACACATATCCCGCTGCTGTTCTGGCTGTCACAGGATTACCAGCGAAGCTTTGCGCTGGACAGCGAGTGCCTGGCCAATAAGGCCGCCAGCGACGCCGTGTCCCAGGACAATTTGTTCTCAACCCTGCTCGGTATGATGAATATTCATACCTTGGTTTATCAAAAAGATACGGATATTCTTGCCGACTGCCGCAGGCGCTAATGGGATGGTAGTCACAAAAAAGTGGCCGCCGCCTATTGCATTAGACTGACTGGTCTACTACATTTGAGCGCATGAATCGACATCCTGAACACGACACTCGCGAACATCTCCTCGCCATTGGCGAGCGGCTGTGCCTTGCCCGGGGCTTTACCGGCATGGGGTTAAGCGAATTGTTGCGCACCGCAGAAGTGCCCAAAGGCTCTTTCTACCACTACTTCCGCTCAAAAGAAGCGTTTGGCGTGGCAATGCTGGAGCGCTATTATCAGGCTTCTAATCTGCGCGTGGCGGAACACTTTTCGCACGGCGAAGGCAATTATCGCCAGCGCCTGCTGAAGTGGTACCAGGATATGCTGAGCTACTTCTGCCAGAGCGGAAACCTGAGTAACTGTCTGATAGTGAAACTTTCAGCAGAAGTCTGTGATCTTTCGGAAGATATGCGCGGCGCGCTGAATAACGGCGGCTCACAGCTAATCTCTCTGCTTGCTGATGCCCTGGAGAAAGGCCGCAGCGAAAAAAGCCTGCGCTTTGAAGGCGAAGCGCTCGAGCAGGCCATGGTGCTGTACTCGCTGTGGGTAGGCGCCAGCCTGCAGGCAAAAATATCCCGCAGCGCGCTGCCGCTGGAAAGCGCGCTGGCACACGTAAGAATCCTATTGGCAGAACCTGTCGCCTGACAGGTTTTTTATTTACTGAATTACTAGACGACCGGTCTACTTGAGGAAACACCATGTCAGCAGATAAACTGTTTACGCCGCTCAAAGTTGGCGCTATTACCGTACCAAACCGTATCTTTATGGCTCCGCTGACGCGCCTGCGCAGTATTGAGCCAGGCGATATCCCAACCCCGCTGATGGGCGAATATTACCGCCAGCGCGCCAGCGCCGGGCTTATCATCAGCGAAGCAACCCAGATGTCCGCCCAGGCTAAAGGCTACGCCGGCGCTCCGGGCCTGCACAGCGAAGAGCAAATCGCCGCGTGGAAAAAAATTACCGCTGGCGTGCACGCTGAAAAAGGCCACATGGCGGTGCAGCTGTGGCACACCGGCCGTATTTCCCACTTTACCCTCCAGCCAGGCCAGCAGGCTCCGGTCGCGCCTTCCGCGCTGAGTGCCGGGACCCGTACCTCCCTGCGTGACGAAAACGGCAACGCCGTTCGCGAAGATACTTCCATGCCTCGCGCGCTGGAACTGAACGAAATTCCGGGCATCGTGGATGACTTCCGCCAGGCAATTGGCAATGCACGTGACGCCGGTTTTGACCTGGTTGAGCTGCACTCTGCCCACGGCTATCTGCTGCACCAGTTCCTGTCTCCTTCTTCTAACCACCGTACCGACGAATATGGCGGCAGCCGCGAGAACCGCGCTCGCCTGGTGCTGGAAGTGGTTGATGCCGGGATCAAAGAATGGGGTGCCGACCGCATCGGGATCCGCGTATCACCGATTGGCTCCTTCCAGAACGTGGACAACGGCCCGGATGAAGAGGCTGACGCGCTGTACCTGATTGAAGAGCTGGGCAAACGCGGCATTGCTTATCTGCATATGTCCGAGCCGGACTGGGCCGGTGGCGAACCGTACACCGAGGCATTCCGTGCCAAAGTCCGTGAGCGTTTTAGCGGTGTGATCGTTGGCGCTGGCGCCTATACCCCGGAGAAAGCGGAAGATCTGATCGGCAAAGGCCTGATCGACGCCGTCGCGTTTGGCCGTTCGTTCATTGCCAACCCGGACCTGGTCGCTCGTCTGCACAAAAATGCCGAGCTGAACCCACAGCGCCCAGAGTCCTTCTATGGCGGCGGCGCGGAAGGCTACACCGACTACCCAACGCTGTAACTCCGCAGTACCTTTCATTGATAGCGGCGCGCAAACGCCGCTATACTCAACGACTCCAGAAATAACTGTCTCATTCGACGAGGATTTTATGCGTCTACTTCATACCATGCTGCGCGTTGGCGACCTGCAACGCTCCATCGAGTTTTATACCAAAGTGCTGGGCATGAAACTGCTGCGTACCAGCGAAAACACCGAGTACAAATACTCTCTCGCGTTTGTCGGCTATGGCGATGAAAGCGACACGGCGGTTATCGAACTGACCTATAACTGGGGCGTGGACAGCTATGAGCTGGGCACCGCTTACGGCCACATCGCGCTGAGCGTGGATAACGCCGCAGACGCCTGCGAACGCATTCGCAATAACGGCGGCAACGTGACCCGTGAAGCCGGCCCGGTAAAAGGCGGCACCACCGTTATCGCTTTTGTTGAAGATCCGGACGGTTACAAAATCGAGCTGATCGAAGAGAAGCACGCGGGCAAAGGCCTGGGTAACTGATTTTCAGGCGATTAGCGTCAAACAAGGGGCGTGTTGTGCGCCCTGATGGTTACTAACTAAAGAGGGAAAAAGCGTGTTTTTTCCCTCTTTGTGGTTAACAGATGAAAATCAATGAATTGATTTTTCTGGTTTATTTCATAATGACTTCGGGCCGCCTCTCCTATTATTGGGGAGTTATCCATACCCTGAAGGCGCACGTTGTGCGGCCTTTACTGCAACACTCCCCGAAATTTGCCATAATGCGCGCTGCATTTTCCCCGTATTAAGAGAAGCTGATGTCAGACAACACGCAATTGCATGGCCTGTGCGACCGTTTTCGTGGTTTTTATCCGGTAGTTATCGACGTTGAAACCGCAGGTTTTAACGCTAAAACCGATGCGTTACTGGAAATCGCCGCCGTTACCCTGAAGATGGATGAAGACGGCTGGTTATCCCCCGACGAAACGCTGCACTTCCATGTCGATCCGTTTGAGGGCGCGAACCTGCAGCCTGAAGCCCTGGCGTTCAACGGTATTGACCCGCATAATCCCCTGCGTGGTGCCGTCAGCGAATACGATGCCCTGCACGCGATTTTCAAAACCGTGCGAAAAGGCATTAAAGACAGCGGCTGCAGCCGGGCGATTATGGTGGCGCACAACGCCACGTTCGACCACAGCTTTATGATGGTGGCGGCAGAGCGAGCCTCTTTGAAACGCAACCCGTTCCACCCGTTTGTGACGTTTGATACCGCGGCCCTGAGCGGCCTGGTGCTGGGGCAAACAGTGCTGGCCAAAGCCTGCATCGCCGCAGGCCAGAAGTTTGACAGCTCGCAGGCCCACTCCGCCCTGTACGACACCGAGCAAACCGCCCTGCTGTTCTGCGAAATCGTCAACCGCTGGAAGCGCCTCGGCGGCTGGCCGCTGCCGCTGGCCGACGAACCGGAATCTGAAGCATAAAAAAAGCGACCTGAGGGTCGCTTTTTTACTGGCTGGCGAAATTATTCTGCGCCTGGCTCTTCAGATTTATGCTTCTCTGCGGTCTCTTTAATCAGCGCCTGCAGTTCGCCGCGCTGGTACATCTCGATGATGATGTCGCAGCCGCCGACCAGCTCACCGTCCACCCACAGCTGCGGGAACGTTGGCCAGTTAGCGTATTTTGGCAGCTCAGCACGAATGTCCGGGTTCTGCAGAATATCCACATAGGCGAAACGCTCGCCGCAGGCGGACAGCGCCTGAACGGCCTGAGCGGAGAAGCCGCAGCTCGGCAGCTTCGGGGAACCTTTCATATAGAGAAGAATCGGGTTCTCAGCGATCTGGCGTTGAATTTTTTCAATAGTGCTCATTGTCATGCTTCCTCAAACCTTGATACGGCAATAGCCTGCCATTGTAGCCAGTTGCGCCCCGGGCAGAAAACACCATTTTTATCAGGGTTTCTCTTTCCCCCGCCTGGCGCGCAAACATACCTTAAGAATAACACTTTTACAGCGCGCGAAAATGAGCAATTTGCTTCATTCAAGATCAATTAAACAGCGGATAACACCCTGGAATGGCTAATTTTTTAGCTATAGCTTCCACTTTTGACCGTTAAATAGTATTTGCCTATTAACATTATCGGCTTTTATGCATTAGAATCGTCGGGTTTCGCAAAAATCATACGCAGGCATGATGGTTAGCATCGTGTCTTCATTTATCAGGGGATTGACGAGTGGCGCGGATAAATAAAATCTCTATCACGCTATGTGCTCTGCTATTTGCTTTGCCCTATACACCTTTGGCGCAGGCGTCCGAGCACGCCCGCCATCCTGTTGCACAAAAAGGCCATCCGGCCAAGACAACAACCAGTAAAAGCAACAAGGGCAAAGAAAAAGCAAAACCGAAGGTCAGCACAGCCTCCACAAAGAAGTCCGGTAAAAAAACAACCTCACCGGCGAAAGCCAAAGTGGCAAAACACACCACCTCAGGCAAAAGCAGCACCCTCGCTAAAACTAGCAGCAAAAAAACCTCGCAGAAATTAGCCCTACAGCCAGCCTCAGCCTCCGTTGCGTACACTGAAAAATGCACTCATCGTAAAGGGCATAAAAAGCAGTGCGTTAAGGTGAAGTCGGAAAAAAATCTGACCATAGCGCAGGCGCATAAAGTGCGCGTGCAGAAAGCGCAAAAAACGGCCATGAACAAGCTGATGGGGCAAATTGGAAAACCGTATCGCTGGGGAGGTACTTCCCCACGCACAGGTTTCGACTGCAGCGGGCTGATTTATTACGCTTATAAAGATCTGGTGAATATCCGTATTCCACGCACCGCCAACGAAATGTATCACCTGCGCGATGCCTCCTCCGTTGACCGCGGCGAACTGGAAAGCGGTGACCTGGTGTTCTTCCGTACCCAGGGCCGTGGCACCGCCGATCACGTTGGCGTCTACGTTGGCAACGGGAAGTTTATTCAGTCCCCGCGCAGCGGCCGCGATATTCAGATCACCTCCCTGAGCGAAGATTACTGGCAGCGCCATTACGTGGGCGCCCGCCGGGTCATGACGCCAAAAACTATTCGTTAATCTTATCGCGCCCTTTCGGGCTAATCAGACTGATTAAAATATTAACAGCCCGGCACGGGCTGTTTTATTTTGTTGTTTCATTGCGCTTTTTTGCACTCTCGTAATTTGCTAACCTTATGACCACACAAAATGTAGCTATATTGTGAAGCAAAATAACAAGGAGTGAAGCCATGTCGTTCGAACTACCCGCCCTGCCCTATGCCAAAGATGCGCTGGCACCGCATATCTCAGCCGAAACCCTCGAATACCATTACGGCAAACACCACCAGACCTACGTCACTAACCTGAATAATCTGATCAAAGGCAGCCCGTTTGAAGGTAAAACGCTGGAAGAGATCGTGACAGGATCTGACGGCGGGATCTTCAATAACGCGGCCCAGGTCTGGAACCATACGTTCTACTGGCACTGCCTGGCGCCGAATGCCGGCGGGGAGCCGACCGGTGACGTGCTGGCAGCCATCAACCACGCTTTTGGCAGCGTGGAAGCCTTTAAAAAGCAGTTCACCGAAGCGGCCATCAAAAACTTCGGCTCCGGCTGGACATGGCTGGTGAAAAATAGCGACGGCAGCCTGGCTATCGTCTCGACCTCTAACGCAGGTACCCCATTAACAACCGGAGCAAAACCGCTGCTGACCGTGGACGTATGGGAACATGCTTACTACATCGATTATCGCAACGCTCGCCCGGTTTATCTCGACCACTTCTGGGCGCTGGTCAACTGGGAATTTGTTGCGCAAAACCTGGCAGGCTGATTTTTAGCGGTTAACCACGAAGGAGGGAAGCAACGCTTTTCTTCTATATACGAGAAGGGCCGCGAAAGCGGCCCTTTGTAAATCAGTGCAGGACGGCGGTTAGCGCCCCGGCAACAATCAGACTCAGTACGATAACCGTAGTCACCACGGAAAACTTCAGATCGGTACTCATCGTAAGCTCCTTTTATTTCCCTACAAAGTGTATGTGGGGTGATTTTCCCACAATTAGCGATAAAAATCCTGCTGGATTTGCACAGATATCGGTTTTCCCTCTTCCACTTTGCCCCGGGATAAGCCAAAATCCTTCGCTAATTTACCGCGTATCGCCCGGCAACGCCCTCCTCCCGCTGTATGTCGCATCCCCGACAGGCCTGGAACCAACGTGTTGCCCCAGGAGTTAGCGAAGGCAAACGTTTAACACATGAGTTATCAGGAGTTTACGATATGGTCTGGAGTGACATCTAATGGCAACGATTAAGGACGTAGCGAAGCGCGCAAACGTTTCCACTACCACTGTGTCACATGTCATTAACAAGACCCGTTTTGTGGCGGAAGAGACACGCAACGCCGTCTGGGCAGCCATCAAAGAGCTGCACTATTCGCCTAGCGCCGTGGCTCGCAGCCTGAAGGTCAACCACACCAAATCCATCGGCCTGCTTGCTACCTCAAGCGAAGCCCCTTATTTTGCGGAAATTATTGAATCCGTTGAGAACAGCTGTTTCGCCAAGGGCTACACCCTGATTCTGGGCAACGCGCACAACAACTTTGAAAAGCAGCGTGCATACCTGTCCATGATGGCGCAAAAACGCGTGGATGGGCTGCTGGTCATGTGTTCCGAATACCCTGAGACGCTGCTTTCAACCCTGGAAGAGTACCGCCATATTCCGATGGTGGTGATGGACTGGGGCGAAGCTCGTGCGGACTTTACCGATTCCGTGGTCGATAATGCCTTCCACGGCGGCTACCTTGCGGGCCGCTACCTGATTGAACGTGGCCATCGCGATATCGGTGCTATTCCGGGTCAGCTGGAGCGAAATACCGGCGGCGGCCGCCATGCAGGGTTCCTGAAGGCACTTGAAGAAGCCAATATCAAAGTGCCAGATAACTGGGTGGTTCAGGGTGATTTCGAACCAGAGTCTGGTTATCGCGCCATGCAGCAACTGCTTAACCAGCCGCATCGCCCTACCGCCGTTTTCTGCGGCGGCGATATTATGGCGATGGGTGCAATTTGCGCCGCAGACGAAATGGGGCTGCGCGTGCCGCAGGACATTTCTATCATCGGCTATGACAACGTGCGCAACGCCCGCTATTTCTCTCCGGCGCTGACCACAATCCACCAGCCGAAAGAGCGCCTGGGCGAAACGGCGTTTAACATGCTGCTCGACCGCATCATTAATAAGCGCGAAGAGTCGCAGACGATTGAAGTCCATCCTCGTCTGATTGAACGCCGCTCGGTGGCCGACGGTCCGTTCCGCGATTACCGCCGCTAAGCCTCTTCGGGGGCCGGGAATGTGTTACCCGGCTCCTGCAGCCACTCCTGATTCATCGTCTCACTGTCACCCAAATAGTCCAGCAGCCAGCTCAAAGCGGGCGAAGCATCGTCCTGCCGCCAGGTTAAGCAGCAGGCCGCGTCCGGGAATGGATTCTCCAGCATCAGCTCTTTCCAGTCGCCCCTGACGAGCCACGGCTGGGCAATGTGCGTCGGCACCATACCAATGCATAATCCCGCCGTCAGGCAATCCGCCCCCGACGCCCAGTCCGGCACCACCACGCGGCGTTGGTTGTCCAGCAGCCAGGTAATGCGCTTGGGTAACGAACGGGATGTGTCTTCCAGCACAAGGGATGGCCAGGGACGGATGTCATCATCCAGAATAATACCTTCCCGTTTCGCAAGCGGATGGTCAGCGGAAACCACGCAGCGCCAGCTTAGCGCCCCCATGTCCCGAAATGCGTAACGCCCCCCGACCGGGATAGCCTGCGTGGCGCCAATCGCCGCCTCAACTCGCCCGTCGGCAAGCGCATCCCACACGCCGTTGAACACTTCCTGGGAAACCCTTAACTCGATATCCGGGAAATGACGATAAAAATCCAGCACCAGCTGGCGAGTACGCTCAGGTTTAACGATATTGTCTACCGCAATGGACAGGTGCCCACGCCAGCCGTTGGCTATCTGCTGGCACTGCTGGCGCGTTGCCATCATTTTTTTGATAACAGACCGACCTTCTTTGAGAAAAAACGCCCCGGCGGCGGTCAGCTCAACGTCCCGATGACGCCGTTCAAACAGCGGCACGGCCAGCCACTCTTCAAGCTGACGCACCGTGTAGCTAATGGCAGAAGGCACGCGATGAAGCTCCTGGGCTGCACCGCTAAAGCTGCCGTTTCGCGCCACGGCATCAACCACTTCCAGCGAATATTCAGACCACATATTTCTGCCTGCAAAAAATTTGAATGCAATTTGCAAATATTAGCGTTTCACAAGCGGTTTTGCACTCCGTAGACTCCTGCCCCGTTAACCTGCTATCAAAATCAAGAGTGAAACATGCAACCATCAAAGGGATTTCTTATCTGGCTTGCGGGGCTGAGCGTGCTGGGTTTCCTGGCCACCGACATGTACCTGCCCGCCTTTGCCGCCATTCAACAAGATCTGGGTACCACCGCCTCCGCCGTGAGTGCCAGCCTGAGCCTGTTCCTCGCCGGCTTTGCTTTTGCCCAGCTAATCTGGGGCCCGCTTTCCGACCGCTTCGGGCGTAAACCTGTGCTGTTGATTGGCCTGGCCATGTTTGCCGTCGGCTGTATCGGAATGCTTTGGGTGCAGGATGCCACCACGCTGCTGGTGCTTCGCTTTGTTCAGGCCGTGGGCGTTTGCTCAGCCGCCGTTAGCTGGCAGGCCCTGGTGACTGATTATTATCCCGCCAACCGCGCTGGCCGCATTTTTGCCACCATCATGCCGCTGGTCGGGCTTTCTCCGGCGCTGGCCCCGCTGCTGGGCAGCTGGCTGCTGAACCATTTTGAATGGCAGGCTATTTTTGCCGTGCTGTTCGCCGTCGCTTTGCTGCTGATGATCCCCACGTTGCGCCTCAAGCCCCGGATTCAGCACCACGGGCAAACCGAAAACAATAAAGTCAGCTTCTTCTCTTTATTACGTTCCCGCGTTTACGGTGGCAACGTGCTGATTTACGCCGCCTGTTCCGCCAGCTTTTTCGCCTGGCTTACCGGCTCGCCATTTATTCTGAATGAGATGGGCTACAGCCCCGCGGCGATTGGCCTGAGCTACATGCCGCAGACTGTCGCTTTCCTGGTTGGTGGCTATGGCTGCCGCAGCGCGCTGCAAAAGTGGAGTGGCAAACAGCTACTTCCGTGGCTGCTGGCTCTGTATACCCTGAGCGTGGTCGCCACCTGGGGCGTGGCGGTGAGCGGCCATGCTGATCTGACGCTGCTGCTTATTCCGTTCTGCGTGATGGCCGCGGCGAACGGCGCCATCTACCCTATCGTGGTGTCCTCGGCTCTGCTGCCTTTCCCGCAGGCAACCGGGAAAGCCGCTGCCCTGCAAAACACCCTGCAGCTTGGGCTTTGCTTCCTGGCAAGCTTAATGGTTTCCTGGCTGGTCACTACGCCGCTGCTGACCACCACCAGCGTGATGCTGGCGACAGTCCTGCTTGCTGGTCTGGGCTATGCCCTGCAACACGCGGCCCAACGCAAAGCACCCAACAAGGGCCACAGCGAGCTGTCCCGCGCACAGTAACCTGCATGATAATGTGAATGTTGTGTGATTAGCTTGCTAACAATATTCCATTGAACCCTCAATTAAACGGGCTTATAGTAATTGCGGTTCTACGATAAGCCTTATCAATTTTATTTTGCGGAAGCCGGAGCGCTTCCGTTTTTCCATGGATGGCCTTTCAGTAAGGGAGAATCCCTCCTTTCTCTGTTCTACGTCGGATATCAGGCACGCGGAATTTTCCGTGAGAGTTCTCACAAGCCGGGAATAGCGTCTACGCTGTTTTAAGGTTCTGATCACAACAAGGTGATGGAGAAGCTATGAGTTCATCGTGTATAGAAGAAGTGAGCGTACGAGATAACGAATGGTATCGTATCGCAAATGAAATGCTGAGCCGGGCAGGTATCACCCTCAACGGCCCAAACCCCTTTGATATTCAGGTCAAAAACCCGAACTTTTTTAAACGCGTTCTGCAGGAAGGTTCTCTCGGCCTTGGCGAAAGCTATATGGACGGCTGGTGGGAATGCGAACGGCTGGATATCTTTTTCACTAAAGTCCTGCGTGCCGGGCTGGAAAACCAACTCCCCCACCATTTCAAAGATACCCTGCGCATTGCGGCGGCAAGACTGGTTAACCTGCAGTCTAAAAAACGCGCATGGATAGTCGGGAAAGAGCATTACGATCTTGGCAACGATCTGTTCAGCCGGATGCTGGACAAGCACATGCAATACTCCTGCGGTTACTGGAAAGACGCGACAAATCTCAGCGACGCTCAGGATGCCAAGCTCAAAATGATCTGCGAAAAACTGCAGCTGAAACCCGGTATGAAGCTGCTGGATATCGGCTGCGGCTGGGGCGGTCTGGCCGAGTTTGCAGCACGCAACTATGGCGTATCCGTCTTTGGTGTGACTATCTCAGCAGAACAGCAAAAAATGGCGCAGGCGCGTTGCAAAGGCCTGGATGTCACCATCCTTTTACAGGACTACCGCGACCTGAACGAACAATTTGACCGCATTGTTTCCGTCGGCATGTTTGAGCACGTCGGGCCTAAAAATTATGCCACCTACTTTGACGTTGCCGACCGCAACCTCAAGCCGGACGGCATTTTCCTGCTACACACAATAGGTTCTAAAAAGACCGACAATAATGTCGATCCGTGGATCAATAAGTACATTTTCCCTAATGGCTGCCTGCCGTCGGTGCGGCAGATTGCCGACGCCAGCGAACCGCATTTTGTGATGGAAGACTGGCACAACTTCGGCGCCGACTATGACAAAACGCTGATGGCCTGGCACGAGCGTTTTCTGGCAACCTGGTCAGAAATCGAAGGCAACTATTCTGAGCGCTTTAAAAGGATGTTTAGCTACTACCTGAATGCCTGCGCCGGCGCTTTCCGGGCGCGCGACATTCAGCTCTGGCAGGTTGTTTTCAGCCGGGGCATTGAGCACGGCCTGCGCGTACCCCGTTAAAACAGACCCGGTGAATGCCGGGTTTTCTTCTTTGCAATTGTCTCTCTTTGCGCACCAATGTGATTAACCTCACAGGTTTAGCCCTGCCTGCGCTTAGCGGCTTGATCTGCTTAACAGATATCATTTCCTGGGATGGAAACCGGTTTCATCAATCACAGACAATCTGGGCATTAGCCGTATCAATGATTGCCTGTCGGAGATGGCAGGTCAGACCGTGAGGACAACGATGAAATACGCATTTCCTGAGCATTTCTGGTGGGGCAGCGCAGCCTCCGGCCCACAAACCGAGGGCGAAGCGCTGAACTTTGGCAAATCTGAAACCATCTGGGACCGATGGTTCGCCGAGCAGCCTAACCGTTTCCACCACGGCGTCGGGCCACAAAACACCTCAACTTTTTATCAGCGCTGGAAGCAAGACATCGCCCTGCTGAAAAAGCTCAATCACAATACTTTCCGCACCTCCATTTCCTGGGCTCGTCTGATTCCCGAGGGCACGGGTGAAGTCAATCCGCTGGCGGTTGAGTTCTATAACCAGGTGATTGACGAACTGTTGGCTCAGGGCATTAAGCCATTTATCAACCTGTACCACTTTGATATGCCCATGGTGATGCAGGAAAAAGGCGGCTGGGAAAGCCGTGAAGTGGTTGATGCCTATGCCGCCTACGCCAATACCTGTTTCGAGCTTTTCGGCGATCGCGTGAAGCACTGGTTTACCTTCAACGAGCCGGTTGTTCCGGTTGAATGCGGCTACCTCTATGACTACCACTACCCTAACGTGGTGGATTTCAACCGCGCGGTGACCGTCGCTTACCACACCATGCTTGCCCACGCTAAAGCGGTCAAGGCTTACCATGCCCGCAGCGATGACGGCCAGATTGGCATCATTCTCAACCTGACGCCATCTTACCCTCGTTCGCAAAACCCGGCTGACGTAAAGGCCGCCAACCTGGCCGACCTGATGTTTAACCGCAGTTTCCTGGACCCGGCACTGCGCGGTGAATATCCTGCTGAGCTGGTCGCGTTCCTGAAAGAGCACGATAAACTTCCGGCCTGTCAGCCTGAGGACAGAGCCCTGCTCGCTGCGGGCGTCGTAGACTTACTGGGGATTAACTACTACCAGCCGCGCCGCATTAAGTGTCGCGACACGCTGGTTAACCCGGAAAGTCCGTTTATGCCGGAGTGGTTCTTTGAGTCCTACGAAATGCCGGGTCGCAAAATGAACCCTTATCGTGGCTGGGAAATCTACGAGCGCGGGATCTACGATATTCTCACCAATCTGCGTGAAAATTACGGCAACCCGGCCTGCTATATTTCAGAAAACGGCATGGGCGTCGAAAACGAACAGCGCTTTATCGACAACGGCCAAATCAACGATGATTACCGGATTGATTTCGTTCGTGACCACCTGAAGTGGCTGCATAAGGGCATCAGCGAGGGCAGCAACTGCCTTGGTTACCACATGTGGACATTTATCGATAACTGGTCATGGTGCAACGCCTACAAAAACCGCTATGGCTTTGTGTCGCTGGATCTTAATACCCAGCAGCGCACAATTAAGAAAAGCGGCGAGTGGTTTATGAAAACTGCAGTCGAAAACGGGTTTAACGAAGAAGATTAATCCTGGTTAAGAACGAGAAACGGGGCCAGCTGGCCCCGTTTTTTATGGCTAAAGAATGTTTATTCGCTAGCGGGAATCGCCGCTGCTATTGCCGCTTCACGGCTAGCCAGCACGCGTTCAACGGTGTCGACAATTGCCTGGGTCTGCGGGTCAATTTCAATGTTCACGCGCTGCCCCAGTTTTTTAGCACCAAGCGTAGTGCGCTCCAGTGTTTCAGGGATCAGATGCACGCAAAAACGCGTGGCGGTCACCTCGCCCACCGTCAGGCTAATCCCGTCGATGCCCACATAACCTTTATAAAGGATATATTTCATCAGGGTCTTATCCTGGATCTTAAACCAGATTTGGCGGTTATTTTCTGAGGTCAGAATTTTTGAAATTTCGGCCGTGGTCATAATATGACCCGACATTAAATGTCCGCCGATTTCGTCATTAAATTTGGCAGCACGCTCAACGTTCACGCTGTCGCCCACGCTTAGCTCACCGAGGTTGGTGATGCGCAACGTCTCTTTCATCAAATCAAAGCTAACGTGATTGCCGTTGATTTCGGTTACCGTCAGGCAGCAGCCGTTATGCGCCACCGAAGCCCCGGTTTCGAGGTCTGGCAGCATTTCAGTCGGCATATCAATAACGTGGGTGCGGAAATTCGGTTTCTCATCGATGGAAATCAGGGTCGCCGTGCCCTGCACAATACCTGTAAACATCTAAAAACTCCTGGCAATTCGCAGACGGTAACGCTACCGCCATTAACAGACATTTTCGCACTTTAGCAGTTGGAAAATCAGCTTGCCAGTGCGGGGCGTGCGCTGGCTCTATTTTTGACTGGCGTATAAATAAACTCCCGCTACAATAGACTGGTTATTTCCCCAGTTCATCTTCTTGCTGCCTGTTTTGGCGGCTTTTTTAGTCTCTCATACATATAAAAATAATCAGGTGTAATCATGCAGAAGTACCTCACCGAAGCTCGCCAGCTCCTTGCCCTGGCGATACCTGTCATCATCGCGCAGGTCGCTCAAACTGCAATGGGATTCGTCGATACCGTGATGGCCGGTGGCTACAGCGCCACCGACATGGCCGCCGTGGCGATCGGCACCTCCATCTGGCTGCCCGCCATTCTGTTCGGCCACGGGCTACTATTGGCCTTAACGCCAACCGTTGCGCAACTCAACGGTTCGGCGCGACGTGACCGCATTGCGCACCAGGTTCGCCAGGGGTTCTGGCTGGCTGGCATGGTTTCCGTGCTGGTGATGGTGGTGTTGTGGAACGCGGGCCACATCATTCACGCTATGCACAATATCGATCCTGAACTGGCGGATAAAGCCGTTCGCTATCTCCGAGCGCTGCTCTGGGGTGCGCCAGGTTACCTGTTCTTCCAGGTAGGACGTAACCAGTGCGAAGGCCTGGCCAAAACCAAGCCAGGTATGGTGATGGGCTTTATCGGCCTGCTGGTCAATATTCCGGTCAACTACGTCTTCATTTATGGCCATTTCGGCATGCCCGAACTGGGCGGCGTGGGCTGCGGCGTGGCAACGGCGGCGGTATACTGGGTGATGTTCTTCAGCATGCTGTCTTACATCAAAAAAGCGCGTTCGATGCGCGACATCAAAAACCCGGAAGGTTTCAGCAAGCCGGACTGGGCGGTGGTCAAGCGCCTGAGCCAGCTCGGACTGCCGATTGCCCTGGCGTTGTTCTTCGAAGTTACGCTGTTTGCCGTTGTCGCCCTGCTGGTTTCCCCGCTGGGTATCACCGACGTTGCCGGGCACCAGATTGCCCTCAACTTCAGCTCGCTGATGTTTGTGCTGCCGCTCTCTTTAGGGGCCGCGGTGACTATTCGCGTCGGTTTCCGTCTTGGGCAGGGCTCAACCCTGGATGCACAAATCGCCGCCCGCACCGGGGTTGGCGTGGCCATTTGCCTGGCGATGTGCACCGCGTTGTTTACCGTTATTTTCCGGGAGCACATTGCTCTGCTGTACAACGACAATCCGGCAGTTGTCGCGCTGGCGGCGCATCTGATGCTGCTGGCGGCCATTTACCAGATATCCGACTCAATCCAGGTGATTGGCAGCGGCGTTCTGCGTGGCTACAAAGATACCCGCTCGATCTTCTTTATTACGTTCATCGCGTACTGGGTGCTGGGGCTGCCAGCCGGCTATATTCTGGGGCTAACCGACTGGGTCGTCGAACCGATGGGCCCGGCCGGGTTCTGGATCGGCTTTATTATCGGCCTGACTTCCGCCGCGATCATGATGATGTTGCGTATGCGTTGGCTGCAGCGTCAGCCTTCCGTCACAATCCTGCAGCGCGCCGCGCGTTAATTAAACAACAGTAGCCGCATCCGCGGCTACTTTCTCTCCATTCTGCGCAGATGCTCGGCAATCGTGTGAAATCTGGAATAAAATTGCGAGTTTTCCCTTGCAAGCCCCGAGGTGTATCGCTAATATTCGTCCCCGCTGTCGCCAAGACAACAATGCGTTCATAGCTCAGTTGGTTAGAGCACCACCTTGACATGGTGGGGGTCGTTGGTTCGAGTCCAATTGAACGCACCATTTTCAAATATATCAGTGCGTCCGTAGCTCAGTTGGTTAGAGCACCACCTTGACATGGTGGGGGTCGGTGGTTCGAGTCCACTCGGACGCACCATATTTGCTAAAGCAGTTCCCTTCTTTAACCCGCTTTTCTTCAAGCTGATAAATTCCAAATTTCTTTTTTACACGCAAGCCCGTAGCGCATGAAAACGTCATTTTTAGCGTTTTGAGCGTCCGCCGGTGTTTGGGGATGCGAAAACCCGAAAGGTTGCATATCATAAAGCGAGTCATTCACTAAACCACGACAGGTAACTTATGGAAATCGATCTCAATAATCTGGTGTTTTCCGGATTAGATGAAGCCGAAGTGCGCAACGCCGAGCGCCAGGAAGACGCAGACAAAAAAGCTAAGGCCGTTGTGGCCGATGACGACTGCGGCGACGCCTGCAAAATCTGATAAAAAACCGGCTTACTCAGCCGGTTTTTTTATGTTACGCCGTTCTTCTCACGGCAATACATTTCACTTCCACCAGCAGCCCCGGGCGAGCCAGTTCAGACACGCCGACGCAGGTCCAGGCACAGTGTCCCCGCGGAAACAGTTCGTCTTTCACCTCCCGAAAAACAGCCATGTGTTCTTTCATGTCTACGTGATAAGTAGTCATTTCCACAACGTCTTCAAAGTTGCAGCCCGCGGCCTGAAGGACCAGACGCAGGTTTTCCCAGCAGGCCATAAACTGCGCCCTTGGGTCAGCTATCACCTGTAAATCAGGCGTGCGCCCAACCTGCCCGGCACAATAAACCGTGTTACCTACCACCACCGCAGGTGCATATCCCGCCCGTTCAGCAAGTACTTGCATGGAAGGCGGCATAATAATTTCTCTGTCTGACACGACTGTCTCTCCCCATTATTTAAAGGCTCGCAATTCTCGCGCCTGCAGATGAATCATTTTTATCTCACCCGATGTTGACCGGGTTTAGCGCATCTTCGAAGAATCTTATCGCGTTTCGTAGCGCCTGGTCCGCCTCCGGCAATATCCCGGCAAACAAATGCCAGACGTGAAACATTTCCGGCCAAACTTCTAGAGTGGTACGAACCCGGCTCTCACTCATGTGGGATGCAAGGCGAATGGCGTCGCTCAGCATCACCTCGTTTTCACCAACCTGTATCAGCGTGGGAGAAAGGCCTTGTACATCGGCAAAAACCGGAGAAGCATCCGGATGTGTGGGCAGCACTCCGGCAAGGAAACTTCGGGCCAGTTGGTTCAGGAAAGCTACACTGCATAAAGGGTCCAGCCCATCCCGCACCGTTGCAGATGCGCCGCTATGCGTTAAGTTAGCCCACGGTGAAATAGCTACTGCGGCGGCGGGTAATGCCAGGCCAGCACCGCGCGCTTTACGCATCAGCGTGACAACCATCGCCCCACCGGCAGAATCCCCCGAAATCATCAGCGAGCGCGGGTTTGTACCCTGCTCAAGCAAGGCTCGGTAGGCCTGAAAGACATCATCAATTGGCGTCGGGAAAGGAAACTCAGGCGCCTGACGATAATCTACCGCATATACTTTAGCCTTCAAGGCGCGAGCATAACGCCCAGTTAATCCCCGATAAGCTTCGACCCCACCGTGAACATAGCCTCCGCCATGAATATAAATCATCACCCGATCCTCAGTGACTTCCTCAGGCGTGACCAACATCGCACCAATACCGCCCAGGCTGGCATCGGCAAAGGTTACGCCCTCCACGGCAGGGAACAACTCATCCAGCTGCTTCACATAGTCAGCCCGAACTGCTTTCCAGTCAGCATCAGACTGGCCATATACCTTCTTCACAACCGGCCCGGCGGCTTTTATCCAGCCCATAAGGGCTGCCTGTGCGTTATCAGGAAGCATTTATTTCTCCATTGTCTACTGTGATTAAACAAAAAAGATTATGCTTAATGATTTGACGAAAGAGGTTCGCCAATGTCACTCCGCACAGGCACTAAAAGCCATTCAGACCTCGATCTCGGCAGCCTGCGAGTTTTCGTGGCTATCGTGGAAAGCGGGAGCTTTGTCGCCGGAGGAAAGGCGCTGGGCTTAACCCGTTCCGCCGCAGGAAAAGCGATTGCACGCCTTGAAGCACAGCTGGAAACGCGGCTATTTCATCGTACGACGAGAAGCGTCGCCCTGACCCGCGATGGCTACGGTTTTTATGAACGCTGCGCACAGATTTTGCAGGATATTGAAGAAGCAGAGGCGAGTGTCCGGCAGAATTTTTCCAGCCCCGGCGGAGTGCTTCGGCTCAGCGTCCCGGAAACGTGGGGCAAAGTAGTGCTTCTGCCTTTTCTGAAGCACTTCATGGCGGCCTACCCGAGACTGGATATTGAAGTCAATTTCACCGACCGCGTGGTGGACCTCGTCGCGGAGGGGTTCGATCTCAGCCTCCGACTGGGTGATTTACCGAAAGATTCGCAGCTTATTGCACGAACCGTGCAGCGCATTCGCCCTCATCTGTTTGCTTCCCCAGACTACCTGGCCAGTTCAGGTATACCAGGTTCGCCAGAAGATCTTCGCCTTCACCAGCGGCTGATTTACGGCCTGAGCCCTCAAACGACAAACTGGACGCTGTTCACGGCCAGCAATGAGAGCGTGTTGGTTGAAGGGCACAGCAGGATCCGCTTCGACAGCGGAGAGGCTATTTGCGCCGCCGCTGTTGCAGGCTTAGGCATCGCTTTCCTGCCAGCTTTTCTCGTTGCCCGGGATGTCGCAGAGGGCACACTGGTGCCCGTACTGCCTGAATTAGGCGGCACACCATTGAGCGTGAACGTGGTGTACCCTAATCGGAAACATCTGGCAGCCAAAGTGAGGTTGTTTATCGACAGCCTGGTGAAGCATATGGACCATTAACAACATCCCGATGAAAGGATTTGGGAATTACAGGACCTAATCCTGCGCTCCTAACCCGGTGAATAACCCCAGCAGTTCCCGCGGCGCATCAGCCGCAAACCCCATGGCAAAATTCGCGGCAGACTCCTGCTGAAAACGAACGGTTCGTGCAGCCATTGCCTCCTGATATACCTTAAAAGCACCCTCCATGCTGGAAGGCTGGGAAATGATGGCATAGGCGAGATCGACGGCATCCGCCATCGCCAGATTCACGCCCTCCCCGGCAAAAGGTGACATAACATGCGCGGCATCACCAATCAGGGTCACATTTCCCGCTGCCTTCCAGAACTCCGCGGTAGGTAACACATAGATTGGCCTGGCAACCATCGGCCCCTCACTTTGCACTAACATCTCGCGGTAGCATTCGCCCCAGTCACGGAAGTGTTCAGCCAATTCATCACGAGTAAAGGTTCTGCGCGATTGCGCTTCCGGTACGGGTATGGCGGCATAGGCTGAAACCTCGTCTCCCGGTTCACAGTGAGCCATGATGCCCCGGCCTTCGCTCAGAGCAAACAACGACCCCTTGCCCATCAGCGCTTTCACCGCAGGATATTGCTGGCTTACGTTCGGGTAACGCAGCTCAACAAAGGTTATTCCGGAATAAAGCGGTTGCTGTCCCGTTAACAAAGGCCTGACTTTCGACCACGCACCATCGGCGCCTATCAGGGCATCACAAACATGCGTACTGCCGTTCTCTAGCCGGAGAAGAAAGCCTGTGCCCTGTCGTTCGACGGACCTTACCCGACTGTTCCAACGAATGATCCCCTTGGGCAACGCCTCTATCACTAGTTTGCGCAACGCGCCGCGGTCGACTTCCGGGCGGGAGCCATCACCTTCATCCTGATACAAGATATGGCCGTTTTTATCACGCATCAGAGTTGCATCCGCCCCCTCCAACACCAGAGCCATTGCGGCTTCATACAATCCCGCCGCTCGAAGTGCAGGTTTACCCGTGCCTTCGTTCAGATTGAGCATGCCACCCTGATGGCGTGAATCGAGAGAAGCATCAGCCTCGAAAATACAGACCGCAATACCCTGGCGGTGCAACATGTACGCCAGCAGCGGCCCCGCTACACCTGCGCCAAGAATGGTTATCATAAAAATGCCTCTGACTGTCGGAGAAGAAACGGTTTTATCAGCAGCCAGATTGAAATGCCAGCCAGAACAAGCATAAAAAGCTCAAACATTCACCGGACAGTTTCTACGGGGCTTGTCAACATCCCGATTGCCCGTCATAATGTTGTCACTTCTCACCAAAGAAGATAAAACAATAATCAATTCAGTCTGTTATCGTTTTATAAATCGTATTAAATGCGTTCATAGCTCAGTTGGTTAGAGCACCACCTTGACATGGTGGGGGTCGTTGGTTCGAGTCCAATTGAACGCACCATTTCTTTTTATTTTCATCATCTCTGAAAACGCTCAAACATCTGGCAACGCCCTGATAACAACTCGCTGTAAAACTGTGCACTCCGTCGCTGAATCAACGGTTTTGATTCCTTTTCCAGCCAGATTTATCTATACTACGCCCGTTCTTAACTTGAATGGTTTCAGCTCATTGGACTCCTTTTTTATACAACAACATCGTCTAACGCTTTCCCCTGCTGAACCACAAGCACACTTTCCTCTGCACGCTTTATTTCTGTCACCTATCCTTACCAGGTGCCACTTTCAACACCACAGTATTCTTTTAAGCTCCGGCAGCCCGGTCTCCCGGAACACGATTTCAACATTCCTCCTCAACTTATAGATAAGACTGTCATGAAAAAGACTAAAATCGTTTGCACCATCGGTCCAAAAACCGAATCCGAAGAGATGCTGTCTAAAATGCTCGACGCGGGCATGAACGTTATGCGTCTGAACTTCTCCCACGGTGACTATGCAGAACACGGCCAGCGCATCAAAAACCTGCGCAACGTCGTTGCTAAAACAGGTAAAAAAGCCGCTATCCTGCTGGACACCAAAGGGCCAGAAATCCGTACCATCAAGCTGGAAGGCGGTAACGACGTCTCCCTGAAAGCAGGCCAGACCTTTACCTTCACCACCGACAAATCCGTGGTTGGTAACAGCGAAATCGTCGCAGTGACCTACGAAGGCTTCACCAATGACCTGACCGTGGGCAACACCGTTCTGGTGGACGATGGCCTGATCGGCATGGAAGTCACCGCCATCGAAGGCAACAAAGTTATCTGTAAAGTGCTGAACAACGGCGACCTCGGTGAGAACAAAGGCGTTAACCTGCCGGGCGTGTCCATCGCGCTGCCAGCGCTGGCTGAGAAAGACAAACAGGATCTGATCTTCGGCTGCGAACAGGGCGTTGACTTCGTGGCAGCCTCCTTCATCCGTAAGCGTTCTGACGTGGTTGAAATTCGTGAGCACCTGAAAGCCCACGGCGGCGAGAGGATCCAGATCATCTCCAAGATCGAAAACCAGGAAGGCCTGAACAACTTCGACGAAATCCTCGAAGCATCTGACGGCATCATGGTTGCTCGTGGCGACCTGGGCGTTGAAATCCCGGTGGAAGAAGTTATCTTCGCGCAGAAGATGATGATCGAGAAATGCGTTCGTGCACGTAAAGTGGTGATTACCGCAACCCAGATGCTCGACTCCATGATCAAAAACCCGCGCCCTACCCGCGCAGAAGCCGGTGACGTTGCTAACGCCATCATCGACGGCACCGACGCAGTGATGCTGTCCGGTGAGTCTGCAAAAGGTAAATACCCGCTGGAAGCTGTGACCATCATGGCAACTATCTGCGAGCGTACCGACCGCGTAATGACCAGCCGCCTGGACAACAGCAACGACAGCCGTAAACTGCGCATCACCGAAGCCGTTTGCCGTGGCGCCGTTGAAACCGCAGAAAAACTGGAAGCACCGCTGATCGTGGTTGCCACCCAGGGCGGTAAATCCGCTAAAGCCGTGCGTAAATACTTCCCGAACGCGACTATTCTGGCGCTGACCACCAACGAAGTAACCGCGCGTCAGCTGGTGCTGAGCAAAGGCGTTGTCACCCAGATGGTGAAAGAAATTGCCTCCACCGACGACTTCTACCGCCTGGGTAAAGAAGTGGCGCTGGAAAGCGGCCTGGCTCGTAAAGGCGACATCGTGGTGATGGTTTCTGGTGCGCTGGTCCCAAGCGGCACCACTAACACCGCCTCGGTCCATGTTCTGTAATTGACTTGTTAACAAGTTTAATTAACAAAAAAGCGCCTTCGGGCGCTTTTTTTATATCACTTGCAGTCAGATCTTAATAAAAATGCAAATCGGATTTTACTATTTAAGCTTACTCTTAATTAAGATGAATCCGATGAAACTCCCCTGTTTTCTCTCTTTTTTTTAACTTTCCGGCTCCGTTCGGTGCTTCTTTGAGCGAACGATCAAATTTAGGGGTATTCCCGACAAAAAATTATTCTCATCACAAAAAACTTTGTGTAATACTTGTAACGCTACATGGAGATTAACTCAATCTAGAGGGTATTAATAATGAATCGTACTAAACTGGTACTGGGCGCGGTAATCCTGGCTTCTACTATGCTGGCAGGTTGTTCTTCTAACGCTAAAATCGATCAACTGTCTTCTGACGTTCAGACTCTGAACGCTAAAGTTGATCAGCTGAGCAACGACGTGAACGCAGTGCGTTCTGACGTTCAGGCTGCTAAAGACGACGCCGCTCGCGCTAACCAGCGTCTGGACAACCAGGCTCACTCTTACCGTAAGTAAGAGTCACTGGTATAAAATGGCGCACAATGTGCGCCATTTTTTTTGCCTGTCATTTATCCCCGCCGGCTACTGTGTCGCGCTAGTCGCCTCTTCAGCATTTACCACGCCATTCCTCGCCGACTGCACCGCCATCGTTGCCGCAGGTGTTTGCCCCGCAGAGACCACAACGGGATACCCCGCACGCCTGTATAGCGCCTTCTCCACTAACGCTTTCTCCACGCCGCTACCGGCCCGGAACTCGCTAAAGCCCGCGGGAAGCACGTAAGGCATAGTCTGCGTGTTCTGCTGCTCATCCTGAGAAAGCGGCCGATGGACTTCGACGTAGCGAACGCCGTTTGGCTCAACGGAGAATTTCACCGGATCGTTAATCACCCGCACCGTCGTGCCAGTTTTCGTTTGCTCAAACAGGGTTTTGATGTCGGGGGCATTCATTCTGATACAACCGGAGCTGACGCGCAGCCCCACACTGTCCGGCGCGCTGGTGCCGTGGATCAGGTACTCGCCATTGCCGTAGGCCAGCCGCATGGCGAATCTCCCCAGCGGGTTATTAGGCCCGGCAGGCACGACGGGCGGCAGCTTGATCCCTTTTTCCAGGGAGCGCTGGCGAATACCGGCGGTAGGTGTCCAGGTAGGGTTGGGGATCTTTTGCCCAATCCTGGTGGTCATCAGCGGCGTCTCCAGCCCCTGCAGACCAATACCAATCGGATAAACCTGCACAATGTTTTGTCCTGGCGGGAAGTAATACAGCCGCAGCTCGGCAAGATTCACCACAATCCCCTCGCGCGGCACGTCCGGCAGCAGCAGCTGGCTGGGGATGGTTAGCACCGTGCCGGGTTTAGGCACTGGCGCAATGGTGTTATTGGCCTCCAGCAGCAGCATCGCACCGGTGTCAAAACGCCGGGCAATAGCCTGCAGGTTACGATCGCCTGCCTGTACGGTATAAGTCTGGTTTTGGCCAATCAGGCGGCTGCCTTCCGGCGGTAAGGGATAATCGAGGGCTAAAGCGGGCTGAATGGCGCTCAGAGCGCCGATAATGGCCAGTGTGAGTAAAGACGCGTATTTCATACTTTTTATTCCTGTAGTCGCGCTGGCGAGCGCCAGCAGGCTGAAAGACAAGCGAGGCAGAAAACCGCCTCGCAAAACAGGACCATAGGTATGATTAAGTTTAGCTAACTTAAATGAGATTGGTGGCTTGGTTGCGAATTGCGCGAATCATCGCTTCCAGCCCCTGAGAGCGGGACGGCGTCAGATGCTGTGCGAGCGCCATTTTTTCAAACCACGGGCGCACATCAAACGCCACGATATCCTGCGGCGTCATTTGCTGATAGAGAATAAATACGATAGCGATCAGCCCTTTAACGATAGCGGCATCGCTGTCACCCTCCAGCGTAATCACCCCATCGGGCTGCTGGTGCATGACTATCCATACCTGGCTCTGGCAGCCCTGAATAATATGTTCAGGCTTGTGTTGCTCCGCCGCCAGTTCCGGCAGGCGGCTGCCCAGTTCGATAATGTAGAGATACTTCTCTTCCCAGTCCGCACAGCGGCTGAAATTTTTTAGCAGTTTGTCTTTATCCGGCAGCGTGGCCATGACCGTCTCCGTTATCCTAACAGGCTGTGGATACGCTGCAGGCCGGCGACCAGGCGATCCACTTCTTGTTCGGTATTGTACATGGCAAAGGAGGCGCGGCACATGGCCGGGACGCTGTAGAACGCCATCAGCGGCATGGCGCAATGGTGCCCGGTGCGAACCGCGATGCCGTAGTTGTCGAGGAAGCTGCCGACGTCATAGGCATGATGTTTCCCGAGATTAAACGCCAACACACCACGGCGCTCTGCCGGGCCGTATACGGTGAGATCGGGCACGGCCTGCAGCGCGTGTTGAGCATAGCGCATCAGGTTGCGTTCATACTCGCCAATCGCCTCCATGCCCAGCCCTTCAACGTAGCTCAACGCTGCCCCAAGGCCGATAATGCCAGCCGTGTTTGGCGTCCCGGCTTCAAAGCGCCACGGGGCTGCGGCGTAAGTCGTCCCTGCAGTCAGGCTGACGGTAGCAATCATCGACCCACCGCCTTCCCATGGCGGCATATCCTGCAGAATGCTTTCTTTCACATACAACACGCCAATCCCCGTTGGCCCGTAAATCTTGTGCCCGGAGAAAAGATAAAAATCGCAGTCCAGCGCCGCCACATCCGTGACGTGG
The DNA here is from genome assembly GCF_050847315.1 of Enterobacter sp. TMH.L2. NCBI lineage: Bacteria > Pseudomonadati > Pseudomonadota > Gammaproteobacteria > Enterobacterales > Enterobacteriaceae > Enterobacter > Enterobacter sp. TMH.L2. The sequence goes on from NZ_CP193791.1 coordinate 2,747,145, forward strand.
TGCATCACCGCTTGTGCGCCATCCACCAGCACTTTGACGCCCGCCTGATGCGCGGTAGCGATCATCTCCTTCACCGGGTTTTCGGTACCGAGCACGTTAGAAACGTGGGCAATCGCCAACAGTTTTGTGCGCTCGTCAATCAGCGTCGGGAAGACATCAAGCTGCAGCGTGCCGTCCTGGTTGAGCGGGATAACGCGCAGCTCCGCGCCGGTACGCTCACACAACATCTGCCACGGCACGATGTTAGCGTGGTGTTCCATGGCGCTGATGATGATGTTATCCCCGGGCTGGACGTTGGCGCTGCCCCAGCTATTGGCCACGAGGTTTATCCCCTCGGTGGTGCCACGCACAAAGACAATCTCTTCCGGTTTTGCCGCGTTGATAAAGCGTGCCGCCTGACTGCGCACGTTTTCCATCAGGGTGGTTGCTTCTGCGCTCAGAGTATGAATGCCACGGTGCACTGCGGCATACCCATGGCGATAAAACTCAAGCTCGGCGTCAATCACCGCCTGTGGTTTCTGCGCGCTGGCGGCGCTGTCCAGATAGGCCAGCGGCTGGCCGTTGACCTCACGGCTCAGAATCGGGAAATCAGCCCTGACCTGCTCAATTGAAAAACTCATGCCTCGCCCCCTGCAAAGCGCCGGGCGATACGTGCCAGCACCTGCTGTTTTAAGGCCTCGTCGCGAATACTTTCGGTAAGCTCTGCGGCAAAGGCGAAGATTATCATCTGCTGTGCAGCCTGTTCGCTGATACCACGGGAGCGCAGGTAGAACATCTGTTCGTCATCAATGCGCCCAATGGTTGCGCCATGGCTGCACTTCACGTCATCGGCGTAGATTTCCAGCTGTGGCTTGGTGTCCACCTCCGCCAGGCGGCCAAGCAACAGGTTATTGTTGGTCATCTGCCCGTCGGTTTTAATCGCGTGCTGAGCCACTTTGATCATGCCGTTAAACACCGCCCGGCCCTTATCACGCACGATGGTTTTATGCAGCTGGCGGCTGTTGCAGTAGCCCTTGTTGTGCTCAAGCCAGGTTCGGGTGTCGCACACCTCGTTATTTACCGGCAGCGCCAGACTGTTGATGTGCAGCTGGTTGTTCTCGCCGTTAAGCTGCGTGCTGGTGTTGTGGCGCAGCACTGCGGCCCCCAACAGGAAGCTGTGGCTGCTCACCGCCGAGTCCTGCTCAATCAGTAGATCGTTGTGCGCAAAGTGGTAGCTGGCGGCATTTTCAAACGCCAGCTTGTAGTGGCTAAGCTGCGCGTTGGCGGCCACTTCGGCGGTAAATCGTGCGCCGGTGAAATGCGCCGCCTCGTCAAGGCTGACGAAGTGCTCCATCACCGTGGCCTGAGCGCCCTGCTCAAGGATCAGGTGGTGACGGTAATGCGCCGTCGCCATCTCCTGCGCCTTGCTGCCGCGCGTGACGTGCATCAGCAACAGCGCTTTTTCAGGCTGCGTGTTACGCGCCACGCGGATATGCGTCACGGTCTCCGCCAGGCTTTCCGTCAGGTGCAGGAACACTTCGCCCTGAACCGGCGCGGGCAGCGTCTGGCGGTTATCGTCGATACTTATCACAAAACCGCTGTCGGCGATGTCATCGCTCAGTTCGGCGCTGAAACGCCCGTCAACAAACACCAGCCGCAGCGCGTCTACAGGCAGGGCAAGCTCGTCACGCTGTTGCGCACTTAAAGGCGACTGAGGCGCAAAGACAAACTGGTTATTCAGCAACCCGTCGAGCGGCGTGTATTTCCAGTTTTCATGCTTGCGTGTCGGTAAACCCAGGCGCAACAGCTGCTGCATATGCTGCTGGGCCACCTGCGAGCGGCCCGTGCCCTGAGCTTCAAACAGATGATGCCACTGCTGGAGCGCGTTGCCGTTACTGCTGTTCGGTAAGCCAGCCATAACCCTGCTCCTCCAGTTGTTTCACCAGGCTGAAATCGCCAGATTTAACGATGCGCCCCTGATACAGCACGTGAACAAAGTCCGGCTTGATGTAGTCGAGGATACGCTGGTAGTGGGTGACCACGATAAATGAACGCTTGCCGTCACGCAGCGAGTTAACGCCTTCGGCCACAATCTTCAGGGCATCAATATCCAGCCCGGAGTCGGTTTCATCGAGAATACACAGCTCCGGCTCCAGCACCGCCATTTGCAGAATGTCGTTACGCTTTTTCTCGCCGCCGGAGAAGCCGACGTTCACCGAGCGGGTAAGTAAATCTTCCGGCATTTGCAGCAGCTTGATTTTCTCTTCCATCAGATCCTGAAAATCAAAGCGATCCAGCGACTCGAGGCCCCGGTATTCCCGCACCGCATTCAGCGCGGTTTGCAGGAAGAACTGGTTGCTGACGCCGGGAATTTCCACCGGGTACTGGAAGGCCATAAAAATACCTTCGCCGGAGCGGTCTTCCGGCGACAGTTCCAGCAGGTCTTTGCCGTTGAACTGCACCGAGCCGCCGGTCACTTCGTAGTCTTCACGACCGGCAAGCGTGGCGGATAAGGTACTTTTCCCGGAGCCGTTTGGCCCCATGATGGCGTGAACTTCGCCCGGCTTCACTTCGAGGTTTAAGCCACGCAGGATCTCTTTATCCTCAACGCTGACCTGTAAATCTTTAATGCTTAACATAGTTTTCCCTTAATCCTTAACCGACGCTGTGTTCGAGGCTGATGGCTAATAATTTTTGTGCTTCCACCGCGAATTCGAGCGGTAACTCTGAGAACACGTCTTTGCAGAACCCGTTGACGATCATCGAGATGGCGTCATCTTCGCTGATGCCACGCTGCAGGCAGTAGAACAGCTGATCTTCACCAATGCGCGACGTGGTCGCTTCGTGCTCCAGCTGCGCCGTGTTGTTGCGGCACTCCACGTACGGGAAGGTGTGCGCCCCGCTGTCCGGCCCGATCAACATCGAGTCGCACTGGGTGAAGTTACGAGCGTTGGTCGCGGTGGGCATGATTTTCACCAGGCCGCGGTAGCTGTTCTGGCTATGACCGGCGGAGATCCCTTTCGAGATGATCGTCGATTTGGTGTTCTTGCCGATGTGGATCATTTTGGTGCCGGTGTCCGCCTGCTGATGGCCGGAGGTCAGCGCCACGGAGAAGAACTCGCCGATGGAGTTGTCGCCACGCAGGATCACGCTCGGGTACTTCCAGGTGATGGCAGAGCCAGTTTCTGACTGTGTCCAGGACATCTTACTGTTCTCACCTTCGCACAGGGCGCGCTTGGTGACGAAGTTCAGGATGCCGCCGGTGTTGTTATCCCCCGGGAACCAGTTTTGCACCGTGGAGTACTTCACTTCCGCATCGCGGTGAATAATCACTTCCACTACGGCGGCGTGGAGCTGGTAGCTGTCGCGCACTGGTGCAGAACAGCCCTCGATGTAGCTCACATAGCTGCCTTCATCCGCCACTAAAATAGTGCGCTCGAACTGACCGGTTTTTTCCGCGTTGATACGGAAATAGGTGGACAGCTCCATCGGGCAGCGCACGCCTTTCGGGATGTAAATAAAGGTGCCGTCAGAGGCCACCGCGGCGTTAAGCGCGGCGAAGAAGTTATCGTTAGACGGCACCACGGTACCCAGGTATTTTTTGACCAGTTCCGGGTAATCGTGAATCGCCTCGCCGAAGGAGCAGAAGATAATGCCCTGCTCGGAGAGTTTTTCGCGGTAAGTGGTTGCCACAGACACGGAGTCAAAAATGGCGTCAACAGCCACTTCGCTACCTTCGCGCACCGGTACACCAAGCTGCTTAAACGCGTCTTCGACTTCGTTAGTCAGGAAGGCGTTTGGCGGCTGCTGAACCGCGCCGGGCTGGGACGCACAGGTGTCGTCGCAGCTCCCGCAGGATGGCGCAGAGTAATAGCTGTAATCCTGGTAATTCAGTTTGTCGTAATTCGCCTTCAGCCAGTGCGGCTCTTCCATTTTCAACCATGCATGGAAGGCGTTGAGACGAAACTCCAGCATCCATTCGGGCTCGTTACGACGGGCAGAGATTGCCCGAACCACCTCTTCGTTTATGCCCTTCGCCAGCTGCTCGGTCTGCAGCTCGGTGAAAAAGCCCTCTTTATAATTGAGGTTGCCGGTCCAGGTTTTGACATCGTCAGTTGCTTCAGTATTACGAGACATAGTACCGCCTATACCCCAAAGCTTTCGCCGCAGCCGCATTCGTGCTGCGCTTTCGGGTTATTAAATTTAAAGATCTGATTCAGGCCTTCACGCACGTAATCCACTTCCGTGCCGTCGATAAAAGGCATGGCGGAGAGCGGCACCCACAGGCGCGCGCCGTCAAACTCATAGACCAGATCGTCCGGCTTCGGCTCGGTGACTGTGTCCAGCACGTAGCCAAAGCCAGCGCAGCCCGTCTGTTTAATACTCAGGCGGATGCCTTTAAGCTCGGGTTGTTTGGCGGCCAGATCGCGGATATGCGCGCTCGCGGCCGGGGTCAGGGTCAGCCCCTGCCAGGCAAAATCATTGGGATCAAAGGAACCGGTTTGCACATCCATTCTTCACCTCATTATTCTCTGCGCCCGAAGGCCGATACCCTTATGTTAATGATAACAATTATCAATACAACGTTATGAAAACAGGGGTATTCGCGAAACGCTGGTTTTTTGGGCGTCTTTACTAAGGATAGACCGTCATGAAACTCTTGCCGATGGCGAAAAGAGCTGTTTAAGCTACTGGTGTAAAAGGAAATATCAAAGATGAAAAACGCCTGAAGCGGGCAAGACAAAAGATGTATAGAAAATATCTATTTATGTGATTGGAAGCGCACTGAATGCCAAAGGGCACCGACAAAGTACCAATAATTTTCAGTTTTACGGGAACAAGAAGAGGTGCGGTCGCAGGGGGATTAAGGTATCTGTTCAGGAAAATCCGCCCCCTGGTTACCAGGGCATAAGGTTAACCAGGGGAACTGAGTTAGCTATGTTGAGCTGCATTACCACTCAAAGTTGACTGCCGCATTGTATGTCACGGCCTTGAAGTCTTCGGTATTGGTTGAAATCCCGGCCTTTGCGGCGACATTTTCATTGAACCGATACCCGCTACCAATGGCCATCGCGCTGGTAGATTCATACCCGCCTAGCGAGCCAGAAAGGTTGAATTTGCCAACGCTGTAGGGCTGGAAAAGCCCTGAGAGCGCCGCCTGGGAGGCAAACCCACGCTTCATTTTGTGATCCAGTTTATCCACGCGGTTACCGAGATGGTTAAGATCGCCATTAAGCTGGGTGATGGAGTCCTGGAACTGAGCATTGCTCCTGGCCTGACTCTGGTTAATGGTATTCTGCTGCGTATTCAGATTTGCCTGAGACTGGTTAATGGCCCCCTGCTGATTGTTCAGATTTGCCTGAGTCTGATTAATGGCCCCCTGCTGATTGTTCAGATTTGCCTGGGTCTGATTAATGGCCCCCTGCTGATTGTTCAGATTTGCCTGGGTCTGATTAATGGCCCCCTGCTGATTGTTGACGTTAGCCTGGTTCGCATTAACCGTGGACTGCTGTTGATTCACCGCATTCTGCTGGCTATTTACGCTGTTCTGGTTCTCATTCCACTCGGCCTGCTTGACGTTGGTGGCATTCTGCCGATCGTTGAGCATTTTTTGTTGGTCATTGACTGTCTGCTGTTTTTGAATGCTTTCATTCAGCGCTGAATCAATGGTATCAACGTTATTTTTAATATCACCGAAATTTCCATTAGTTTTATCAGCATCAGCATGTGAGTTACTGGAAGTCACGTCTGATGACCAGTCCCCCCATTCAAGAGCAGAGACAGACTGGGTGACTAATAATCCAGAAACAAGAAAGGCCAACAAAGACTTATTATTCATTAAAATCACTCCATTATTATAATAAAACCATTACTGTGCGGAGAAATTATTCATAAATAGAATTAACAAGGCAACACAGAAATAATGATAAAAATAGCCTGAAGTGAATATTCCTATCCATAAAAAATAAAATTAACCAGTTGTTTTTAAAACAATAAAAACAAAAAAATAACAAATTTGACATAAACAAACACATCAAAAACCACCAGACTTTCAGAATTCACCTCGGGCAAAAGTGGTAAAAAATCGATAATAAAAATCAGATTTAGCAATAAGAGAAAACCATACACATACCAAAAAAAACAAGATAAATAGATGAGATGAAGATCAGTTAGCTTTTATTGATGACTCTCATTACCTTCCATCGCTTTAACGTCAAATTTCCCGCAGCCTGTATGCGACAGGCTAACCCTCTGCCCTGAGATAAGAATGGCGTGAAAATATTCCGATTTATCGACTATCCTCCTGTTAAGAAAAAAGGAGCTTAGCCTGATGCTGAAAATGATTATGGTCACCGCCCGCGATCGCGTGAGGCTGCAGGAAATTATCGGTGTTTTCCTTCGCTATGGATTGCAGGACATTGTGCGTTTGCTGGGCCTGGCCTCGCTGCATGACAAAATTCGCGGCGGCAGCCAACACGATGCTTTACCGATGCCGCAGCGCCTGTGCGCGGCGCTGGAAGAACTGGGCCCGACGTTCGTTAAGCTCGGGCAAATCCTCTCAACCCGTAGCGACCTGCTTGACCCCGCATGGACGGAAGCGCTTAGCCAGTTGAATTCGAGCGCCAGCCCTCTGCCCTGGCCGCAGCTTGAACCAGGCGTTGTAGCGACGCTCGGGGCTTCGCCTGCGGAGGTTTTCGCTACCTTTGATGAAACCCCGCTGGCCAGTGGCTCGATAGCACAAATTCACCGGGCCACGCTGAAAAATGGCGACGAGGTTATCGTCAAAATTCAGCGCCCCGGGATTGAAACAACCCTCAAGGCCGACCTGCGTTTACTCCGTTACCTCGCGGAAAGTCTGGAGCAGCAGAGCGCGGGGCTGGCTCGCTTTCAGCCGGTGATGCTGGTGCGTTATCTGGAAAACGCCCTGAATCAGGAACTGGATTTTTGCCATGAAGCAGCCAACGGGGAAAAGATTTATCAGTTTTTCGCCGACAACGACGACGTCGTCATCCCCAGGATTTATTGGGACTGGTGCCACCCTACGCTGATGGTACAGGCATTTTTGCCCGGCGTAGCGCCGGTTGACGGCCAGCAGCTTGCCGCCGCCGGGTTTGATGGCCCCTTGTTGGCGCGTAAAGGCGCGACAGCGTTTATCAATATGCTCTTTGACCTGCGGACTTACCACGCAGATCCGCATCCCGGCAACGTCATGGCCCTGACGGGCAACCGGGTCGGCTTCATTGATTTCGGCATGGTGGGAAGCCTGAGCCAGGCGCGACGCGACGAGCTGCTGTCGCTGATTTATGCCATCAGCGAGCGTGACGCCAGCGGGATTGTCGATGCCCTCATCGCCTGGAGTGGCCAGGAGACAGTAGATCTTACCGAACTGGAACTTGCAGCCAGCTATTTTCTGCAAAAACAGGGCAATCTCCCGCTACAGCTGGGAAAAGCGCTGACCGATATGCTTTCCACCATCCGGGAATTCCAGCTGGCGCTGCCGCCGGATTTGGTTTTATTGTTTAAGGCGTTGATCACCGCGGACGGCGTATTGCTGAGAATGGATCCGCAGTTCGACATTATTCGCATTCTTCGCCCGGAGATTAAGCAGGAGCTGTTAAAACGCTATACCCGCCTCGGGAGCCGCAGACGCCTGCTTAAACTCGGCAACCAGCTTCTTGAGGGAGGTGATTCGCTGCCGCAGACCCTACGTCTGGTGATGCAAAGGCTTCGTCACGGTAAGCTGCACGCGGACATTAACGTAGAGAATATTAACCAGCTCGGAAAGTCGCTGGAGCGAGCGGCCTCTACTCTGGCGCTCGCCCTTGTTTTAGCCGCCCTGACAATCGCGATAGCTCCATGGCTGCTCGGGTTGAACTGGACGCTGTTTGGCATCCCATTTTTCCCTGTACTTGGCTTGTTGTGTGCTATTGCGGGAAGCGCATGGCTGGTTATTCGGTTGTTAAGGCGATGAGATTTACGACATCGGAGCCAGGTTCCGATGTCGTAAAAAATTAGTGCACAGAATGCTGCAGCGCCGGATAGGTAAACAGCAATAAATGGGTCATATTCAGCCCGACATGAAACGCCACGGCAACCCACAGCCGCCCGCTCCACATCCACGCCAGGCCGTAAATAAGCCCCGCCAGTGCGGCAAAAACAATCAGCAGCGGGCCACCGGCGAAATGCAGTCCGCCAAATATCGCGGCTGAAATAATCAGCGCCACAACCGGGTGCATAAAGCCGGATAAACGCTGCTGGAGATACCCCCGGAAGAGCGCTTCCTCCGCCAGCGAAACAAAGAAAATATTTGCGAACAGGAACGGCGGCAGCCACTGCGGGAAATGAGGTTCAATCTTTAAGCCACCCAAAGCTACCGCCAATAGCAACAGCCCTGGGATCAAAGCAATCAGCAAGATCCACCAGAGCTTAGCGGGCTGATATTTCGGCTCGCTGACGAACAGCGACTTCATCATCACCAGCAAAATAAAGGGCACCAGCGCTTTGTCGAAGTTGTAATACATGGAAAACGGCGCACTTTGCGGCCCGGCGGTCACCGAGTCCAGCACCTTTGGATTATGGAAACCGGGAATAACATGGATGGTCAGCGCTACTGCGGCGGCGACCAGCAAAAATTCAAGCACATAGCGCACGGGCTTTCTGTTTGCGGCTTTTAAATAAGCGACGGCAAGAGCGGTCATTACCGCCAGTGAAGCCAGTGCCCGCCAGTCGAGTACACCGTCAACGGCACCCCATACCACGGTCACCAGTAATAATCCGAGGGAAATTTTTTTATTAAATTGTAAAACCAGTAAGGCGGCTGCCAGCAATATCCACATCATTTTTCCTTAAGCCTGAAAACATCATGAGGCAGGTTTTTTAACAAAATGGGTGGTGGATATATAGTTTTTTAAAGAAATAATCACAAATTAAAACAATCCCACGTCCCCGAGGGCTGAACGTGGGAATATTTTAGCCGTTGCTTTACACCACCGCCGTAGTCAGGCGGGAGGTACAGCACAGCTGGTCTTGCTGATCGTAGATATCAATTTGCCACACCTGATGACGACGCCCCGCGTGCACCGCGCGACAAACGCCGCGCACCACGCCTTCTCGCGCCGAGCGGATATGATTGGCGTTCACTTCCAGCCCAACCACCTTCTGGTCGCCTTCGGTGCACAGGTAGCCTGCTACGGAACCCAGCGTTTCCGCCAGCACCACCGACGCGCCACCGTGCAGCAGGCCAAACGGCTGCCGGGTGCGCTCATCCACCGGCATGGTGGCCTCAATTTCGTTGTCGTCAAAACGCGTAAATTCAATGCCTACATGGCCGACCATATTGTTCGCGCCCATTTTATTGAGCGCGGCAAGCGTGGCTTCACGTCGCCAAATCATCCGATAATCTCCAGAAGAGCCTGTAATGGATGCCGTACGCCGTTGCCCTCAACGCGCTTGACCTGGCTGCGGCAGGAGTAGCCGGTTGCCAGACAGCGGTTGCGCGGCAGGCGCTGCATCGCCTGATGCCAGGAGAGTTCATAGATGCCCAATGAATTGGCGAGATTCTTCACCTCGTGACCGTAAGTGCCAGCCATGCCGCAGCAGCCAACACTCACGCTCTCGAGCTTCGCGCCAAAACGAGCAAAAATACCGGCCCACTGATTCGGTGTCGCCGGCAACGCCGTTACTTCGGTACAGTGGCCAAAGAGGTACCATGCTTCCCCTCCCGCGCCCTGCACTTCCCGTTCTTTCAGCGCAGTCTGGAGCCATTCGTGCACCAGCTGCACCTGAAAATCACCGCGCTCTTCGCCTAATGTCTGTTTATATTCATCGCGGTAGCACAGGACCAGCGCCGGATCGACGCCGACCATCGGCATACCCAGTTTCGCAATGCGGTTCAGGAACTCAGACGTTTTACTCGCCGTGCGCGCAAAACGCTGCATGAACCCTTTAATGTGCTGAGCCTTACCGTTCGGTGAGAACGGCAGCACCACAGGTTCAAAGCCTAGCTTATCTGCAAGCTTAATAAAATCAGCCACCACCTGAGCATCGTAATAGCTGGTGAACGGGTCCTGCACCACCAGCACGGTTTTGGCGCGCTGCTCATCTGAGTAATGCTCCAGCTCTTCCAGCGTGACGTTGGCTGAGCGGTGCCCGACCAACTGCTGCTGCAGCGTCGGCGTGGACAGCATAGGCAGGTCAACCATACCGATGTGCCTGCGGGACAAACTCTGGACCCACGGCTGGCTCATAAAGAAGTTGAAGGTTTTTGGCGCGCGCGCCATCAGCGGCGCGTAGCTCTCCACGGAGGCCACAACGTGATCGCGCAGCGGGCGCAGATAGCGCGTGTGGTAAAGCTGCAGGAAGCGAGAGCGGAACTCCGGCACGTCGATTTTAATCGGGCATTGGGTCGAGCAGGCTTTACAGGCCAGGCAGCCGGACATCGCCTCTTTCACTTCGTGGGAAAAATCGTACTCGCCCTTGCTGGCGTGCCACGAGTTGCGGGTACGCTCGATAAGGCCTCGCAGGCTGGCGCGCTGCTCCGGCAGCTGTTTCTCAAGCTGCAGCGGGTCAACGCCGCGTTCGGCCAGCAGCCGCAGCCATTCACGGGTCAGCGTGGCTCGCCCTTTCGGGGAGTGGATACGGTTGCTGGAGATTTTCATCGACGGGCACATCGGGCTTTTCACGTCGAAGTTAAAGCACAGGCCATTGCCGTTGCACTCCATCGCGCCGCGCCAGGAGGTGCGTACCGCAATCGGGATTTGTCGGTCAAACGTTCCGCGCTTAACGGCATCGACCTGCATCATCGGGTCGTCCACGCCGAGCGGCGGGCAAATCTTCCCGGGGTTCAGCCGGTTAGCCGGGTCAAACACGGCTTTAATCCGGCGCAGTTCTTCATACAGCGTTTCACCGAAGAAGGCCGGGCTGTACTCGGCGCGGAACCCTTTGCCATGTTCGCCCCACAGCAGACCGCCGTATTTTGCCGTCAGCGCCACCACGTCGTCGGAGATGCTTTTCATCAGCATTTCCTGCTGCGGATCGCACATATCCAGCGCAGGGCGAACGTGCAACACGCCTGCATCAACGTGACCAAACATCCCGTAGCTCAGGTTGTGGCTGTCCAGCAGAGCGCGGAATTCAACAATGTAGTCCGCCAGATGCTGCGGCGGCACGCAGGTGTCTTCGGCAAACGGAATCGGTTTAGCCTGCCCTTTGGCGTTCCCCAGCAGGCCAACGGCTTTTTTCCGCATGCCGTAGATTTTTTCGATACCGGCCAGCTCGTCACAAACCTGCCAGCCAATCACCCCGCCCTCGCCTGCGGCTATTAGCGCATCGAGGCGAGCACATAGCTCAGTGACCTGGCCGTCGATCAGTGCCTGGTCGTCCCCGGCAAATTCAACGATGTTCAGCCCGAGCATCTCTTTGTTCGGCACGTCGGTGATCAATTCGCTGACCGAGTGCCAGACGATATCTTCCCGCGCCAGGTTCAGGACTTTGGAATCGACGGTTTCCACCGACAGCGCCCGAGCATCCACCATAAAGGGCGCGTTACGCAGGGCTGAATCGAAGGAGTCATACTTGACGTTCACCAGCCGGCGCACTTTCGGCAAGCGGGTGATATCCAGCTTCGCCTCGGTGATAAAGGCCAGCGTCCCCTCGGAGCCGGTAAGAATGCGGGTTAAATCGAACTTGCTTAGATCGTCATTAAAGACGTGGCGCAGGTCATAGCCGGTAAGAAAGCGGTTTAGTTTGGGGAATTTATCGATAATCAGCTCACGCTGCTCGCGGCAGCGTTCAAGCACGGTGCGGTAGATTTTACCGCTCGATGTCTCTTCGCGGCCCAGCTCTTCGGCAAGCCCGGTTGCCATCTGGTGCGTGTCCAGAATTTCACCGTCCATCAGCACGGCGCGCACGCCCAGCACATGATCGGAGGTTTTACCGTACACCAGCGATCCCTGCCCGGAGGCATCGGTATTAATCATTCCTCCCAGCGTGGCACGGTTACTGGTCGACAATTCCGGGGCAAAGAAGTAGCCGTGCGGCTTCAGGAACTGGTTGAGCTGGTCTTTAATCACGCCGGCTTCGACCCGCACCCAACCTTGTTCCGGGTTGATTTCGATAATGCGATTCATGTAGCGGGACATGTCCACCACGATGCCGCCGTTCAGCGACTGCCCGTTGGTGCCGGTGCCGCCGCCGCGCGGGGTAAACACCAGGGATTTAAAGCGCTCTTCGGAGGCCACGCGGGTAATCAGCGTGACGTCGGCGGTTGAACGAGGGAAAAGCACCGCATCCGGCAGCAGTTGGTAAATACTGTTGTCGGTCGCCATGGTCAGGCGGTCTGCGTAGCTAGTGGCGGTATCGCCGGTAAAGCCCTGTTGCTCCAGTGATGCTAAATAGCTGAGCACCAGCTGAACGACGCCAGGTGCCTGAGAAATTTGTGGGATCATTGACGGGTCGACCCTGTGTTGCTTAGTAAGAGTTATCGTTTGCGTGTCTGTTTTGTTTTTATCATATTCCATCGCGATTTGCGGCTGTTATTTCAGATAACGCGATGCGAAATGCACCTGTCAAAAATCGAGGAAATACATCATCATTAAATTATCGCCATGCGAATTTAGCGCGGGTGCATTTTATTGAGGTGATTCTTCCTATGATCAAAGTCAGTCAGCCAAAGGATCTGCTGCAGATCCTGCTGTCCGTGCTGTTTATTTCGGTGATGATTCTTGCCTGTCTGTGGATTGTCCGCCCGTTTGTTTTGGGCTTCGCCTGGGCCGGAACCATCGTCATTGCGACCTGGCCGCTGCTCATCAAATTGCAAAATCTGCTGTGGGGCAAACGCTCCCTTGCGGTGCTGGTGATGACGCTGCTCCTGCTGATGCTGTTTGTCATCCCGGTCGCGATGTTAGTGAACAGTCTGGTGGACAACAGCGGCCCGGTGATTAACTGGGCGACCAAAGGGCACATGGCGCTGCCCGCCTTCGAATGGCTGCACAGCGTCCCACTTATTGGCGATAAACTTTACAGCGGCTGGAACACGCTGGTGAGCAGCGGCGGCAGTGCGATTATGGAAAAGGTCCGACCCTATATCGGCACGACGACCAGTTGGTTCCTTGGTCAGGCCGTACACATAGGTACTCTGCTTGTGCATCTCGGCCTGATGCTGCTGTTCAGCGTGCTGCTGTATGCCAAAGGTGAGACGCTGGGGAACGGCATTCGTCATTTCGCCTTCCGCCTCGCGGACAAACGCGGTGATGCCGCCGTACTGCTGGCCGGCCAGGCGATTCGCGCCGTAGCGCTGGGCGTGGTTGTCACCGCGCTAGCACAGGGTGTACTGGGCGGTATTGGCCTGGCGGTGTCCGGCATTCCTTACGCCGCGCTGCTTACGGTGCTGATGGTGCTTAGCTGCCTGATTCAGCTTGGCCCGCTGGTGATTCTGGTGCCCGCCATTATCTGGCTGTACTGGAGCGGCGATACCACCTGGGGGACGGTGCTGCTGGTATGGAGTTGTGTCGTTGGCACCATGGATAACGTGATTCGCCCGGTGCTTATTCGCATGGGCGCGGACTTGCCGATGATTCTGATTCTTTCCGGCGTGATCGGCGGCTTGATTGCCTTCGGGATGATTGGCCTGTTTATCGGCCCGGTGCTGCTGGCGGTTTCTTATCGCCTGATTTCGGTCTGGATGCACGAGGCGCCTGCCCCACAGGACGATCCACAAGAGGTGGTCGAACTGCTTGAGGAGCAGCAGACGCTGAATGTGAAGAAATAAAGATGCGGAGGGTTTGAGGAGTTCCTGTTCGCTCAAACCCTCTATGCGACAACAGCTAAGTTTCCGTTCACATCCTCTACATCTCCACAGAAACTTTTTTAACGACAGAATAACTTGCGCCTAAAGCAGTGACTTAACGCAAATGGTTAATAAATCTAATCAATAACGCATTTTCCCTTCGCTATTCCGGCCATTGAAGCCCCCATTCCGGGCTATGCTGCCTCAAGTTATTTACCTTCTGTTAACGATTGAGACGAATCTGAGTGACGCCACTTAGTGAGATGCCTACTATTTAACTCACGGTTATGAATCAACACGTTGATTTATAAACATCGAAATCCCCTGAGTGAAACAACGAATTGCTGTGTGTAGTCTTTGCCCATCTTGATGATGGGCTTTTTTTTATTCTGATTTCGCAAAGTGATTGATAAGCGCCCCATGCAGAACCAACGGGGCAACGGTCAGGTGGCTCTGCCCTTCTACCAGCGTAAAATCAACCCGGGTCGGGGCGTTAGCTATCAGGGCATTAGCCATTTCGCGGTTCCCGTCTACCATCGCTCGCTGCCCACGATGTTTTAATAGCGTGGCGCGCTTCTCTTCCGACAGCCTGGCCTCCTGCGGCTGCAGCGACTGTTCATAACTTCCCACGGAGAGCGATAGCTGAGCATTTCCCTTATCAGGCCGCCAGTTTTGCGCCATTCGCAGCAGATAGCGGTCGTTCCACCATACCGATGGGCTTGAGGCGTAATAATGCTGGAAAGCGCCCGGTGAGGTCATAAACAGCCAGGTGGTGAACAGGCCGCCATAGGAGTGCCCAAAAAGCGCCTGCCGCTGCGGATTGATTTTCCACTGCTTTTCGACCCAGGGCCGGAGTTCAGCGTCGATAAACCGCCAGAATTTCTGCGCCTCGCCGGGGGCGCCAGGCGGATAAGTGCCCCCTGCCGGGTTCGGCTCCAGCACCACTTTTTCTACCGCAGGTCGATAATCCCGCTCCCGGCGGCTGTTTTCCGGGTAGTCAATCGCCACCACCACGCCCGGCGTCAACGGGCAACGCTCACAGGTCAGGCGCTGCATCAGCGACACCGCGCCGGGGAAGACGGACTCACCGTCCAGAAGGTAAATCACCGGCCAGCCTTCTGACGGCGCTTCGCCTTCAGGCCAGGAAACCATAATTTTATACTCACCGTTTTCCGGCGAATGCAGACTGTGTACCAGCGTATTCGCCAGCGTGTAGGGCTTATCCTCGATGACCGCTGCCCCCGAGGGAGCAGCGAGTGCGATAAGCGCCATAAGCAGATAGCGCAAAAGTTCTCCTTACCAGCGATAGCTGACGGTGGCGGTTAAGGTACGGCCAATGCCGTAGAAACAGGCTGAATCCGACGCGCAGGACGCCACGTATTTTGTGTCCGACAGATTATTGACGTTGAACTGCAGGGCGGCCCCTTTTAAATCAGGGCTCACTTCTCCCAGCTCGTAACGCAGCATGGCGTCATAGAGATCCACGGCCGCCACTTTAAAGGTATTTTTCGCATCGCCATAGCTGGTCCCGATGTAGCGAACCCCGACACCTGCCGTCAGGTTTTTCAGCAGGCCTTCAGGAATAGTGTAACTGCCCCACGCCGAGGCCATATGTGTTGGAACACGCGCGGGCGTTTTTCCTTCGGTGCCCGCCACGGTGGTGCTCACGGTTTCCGCATCCGTCCAGGTGTAAGAGCCTATCAGGTTGAGGCTGTTAAACAGCGTGGAATGCACCTCCGCCTCCAGCCCTTTAGAACGGATTTCACCGGCGTTTTCAAACCAACCCAGCGCGCTGTTGTAGGTCCCAACGTTTGTCTGGCGGAGATCGAACAGCGCCAGCGTCATGAAGGTCTCTTTCAGCGGCTGATACTTCAGGCCCACTTCGGTCTGCTTGCCCAGGCTTGGGTCGAACGGCGCAGCGCCTGGCGCACGGTTGGTCTGCAGATTGGGCTCAAACGAGGTGCTGTAGCTGATATACGGCGACAGGCCAAAATCAAAGGCGTAAAGCAGCCCCGTACGCCAGGTGAACTTGCTGTCATTCTGCTGCGTCGTTTTACTTTTTAACCTGTCCGTCGTGCGCACTTCGGCCCAATCATAACGCCCGGAAAGCAGCAGTTGCCAGTTGTTCCAGCTGAGCTGATCCTGCAGGTACACGCCCGTCTGGTCGAGATTCTGCTGATCGTCGTTCACCGCGCTGAAGGTGCTTTCGTCCACATTGAGGCCATATACCGGATTCGGCCAGTACAGATCGTATTTCGCCCCGGTACCGCGGCTGAGCTGCTGCCGGTCATGGTTAGACTTGTAATCCAGGCCGCCTAACAGCGTATGCCCCAGCGCGCCGGTATCAAACTGCGCTTCAAGCTGGTTATCCACGCCAAACTCATCGGTATCACGCGTTTCTCGCTGCGCACGGCGCGAAAGTAGCGTCTCGCTTTTTGAGGTGGAATACACGAGGTAACGGTACTTCTGTTTGATACTGGCGTAACGGGCGTTCTGGCGGAAGGTGAAGATATCGTTGAAGCTGTGCTCGAACTCATAGCCCACCATCGTTTGCTCGCGCCACGACTGGTCGTAATTGGGATCGCTAACGTTAAAGTCCAGCGGGATATACCCCGCCGTGGTTTCCGTCACCAGGCCTGCGGCAGGCAGGAAGTTACGATAGCCCGCCTTCGGGTCTTTCTGGTAGCTGGTCAGTAAAGTAAAACGCGTCTGCTCGTTGGGATACCAGGTCAGCGCCGGCGCAATCGCCAGGCGCTGCTCTTTGTAATCGGCCACCTGGCTGTGCTGCGTGCGTGCGATGCCGTTCAGGCGATAAAGCACCCGATTATCGTCGCTTAGCGAGCCGCCAAAATCAAAAGCCCCCTCGGCCAGATGCTGGTTGCCTGAGCGGAACTGCACTTCATGTATCGCTTCCCTTGTCGGCCGCTTGCTGGTCATGCTGATAAGCCCGCCGGGGTTCACCTGGCCGAACAACACGGATGCCGGGCCGCGCACCAGCTCCACGCGCTCAAGCAGCCACGGGTCAAACGTCCCGGTCTGGGAAGACGCTGTTGCGCCATAGCTCAGTCCGTCAAGATATTTTGGGACATAGCTGAAGCCGCGCACAAACACCTCATCGTTGCGGTTCGAACTGCCCCGATACTCCGTCAGCACCCCGGCCGAATAGCGCAAAGCCTGCGACACGGAGGTAACATCCTGCGCGTTCATTTGGTCGCGGGTAATCACCGAAACCGACTGCGGCGTTTGGAGCAAATCAGCCGCGGTTTTCGTTGCAGACAGCGTTTTGGTAGCCACCATCCCCTTCAGCGGCGCAGAAGGATCCTCGCTAACGGAGCCGGTGACAACCAGAGTTTCCTCGCTGCCCTGCCGCTCCTGCGCCTGAACGCCGTTTCCCATCCCCAGGGCACTGAATCCCATCAGCCAAAGGCCGCAGGTTACCTTATTATTTTTAAAGTGCATGACCGTAACATCCCATGTGATTAGGTGAATTAAGTTCGCCTTTCTCTCCTGTTACGTTTTGTCGTAAAACGCAACGACTCGCAATGTTATTGCAAATCAATCTCATTTGCATTAGCGTGTACGCACTTTTTTATCAGGAATGATAAACACGATGAGAGCCGCGTGGAGCGCATTAATGTTGGGGCTTTGTTCAGCGTCGGCGGTGGCCGCGACCTGTACTTTTACCGGCAGCCAGGGTGAGCAGGATGGGAAGTTCGACGCCAGCGGCGAAATCTGCTTTGGCCTTCCGGCGCTGGGTGAAAATTACGCCAACGTCCGGTTGAGCGGCGTGACCGACGCCAGCCTGGTGGACAGCAAAGGCAGACTCTGGCGTTCGCTGGTGGAAAACGGGCCGGTGGATGGCCAGCACAATCCGCTTTTCGCCCTGCCCGTCGGCCAGCCTTCTACGCTGGTGCTTCGCGGTGAACCCGGCCGGCGCTGGCTGTTTCGCTGGCAGATCCGTGAAACCGTGCCGCTCAAGCGTAACGACGAACAATCCCCGGAAAGCCCGACACTGCTGGCGCTTGAGCAGGCTCTGAGCCATGGCGCAAGTACGGAAGCCTTCTGGCAGGAAAGGCGCGAGCAGGGCACGCCGCTGGTCGAGCCCATCGATGCCAGCCGTAAACGCGTGACGTTCCTGTGGCGAGGCGCACAGGGCAACGTGTTCGTGCTCGGTTCACCGGCCGGTGACCATGACCCGATGTTCCGCCTCGGGCAGTCCGACGTCTGGTATCGCAGCTATGTGGTACCGGCTGATACGCTAATGCAGTACAAACTTGCCCCCGACGTTCCCCTTGTGGAAGGCACCGCGCGCGACCAGCGCCGGGCGATTCTGGTGTCGGCCCAGACTGACCCGCTTAACCCGCAATTCAGCCCCGCAGGCAAAGGCGACCGCTGGAATCGTTTCTCGCTTTTGGACCTGACCACCCACCGCTATTTTACCCCGCAGGCAACCGCCGAGCCGATTCGGCAGGGCTCCCTTGTTCGCTATCAGGTAGAAAGCAAAAAGCTGGCTAACCGGCGGGAAGTGACCGTCTATCGGCCACGCGGGGGGCAGCCCGCCCGCTGGACGCTAATGCTGTTCGATGGCCGTATGTACCAGGACCGTTATCATCTCGCCAATGTGCTGGACGGCCTGATAGCCCGTCATGCCCTGCCGCCGGTTAACGCCGTGTTTATCGACAGCCTGGACGGCGAACGACGTGAAAAAGAGCTGCCGCCCAATCCTAATTTCGCTGATTTTATGGCCGAAGAGTTAGTGCCGTGGCTGCACCGCCAGGGCATCACCACCCCGGCACAAAAAACCATCGTGGCAGGCTCCAGCTACGGCGGCCTGGCATCGTCCTGGGTGGCGCTTCGCCATCCCGAAGCGTTTGGCAACGTGCTGAGTTTGTCCGGCTCTTACTGGTGGGCACCCGAGGGCGAAGCGCCGGGCTGGCTTACCCGGCAGTATCAGGCATCCCCGCGCCTGCCGGTGCGATTTTGGCTGCAGGCGGGACGCTTCGAAAGCAAAGGCGCAGACGGCGGTATTTACCGTAATACGCAACAGCTTGAAGCCGTGCTGCGTGAAAAGGGCTACGAGGTGAGCTTTAACCCCTGGTCGAGCGGGCATGATTACGCCGCCTGGTGCGAGGCCATTATTACCGGCATGAAGGAATTGATTAAGCGGGGATAAGTGTCGGCCCGGTGGCCTACCCCGCATAAGGCAGGCAGGCTCCGGGCCGGATCCCCTCTCTTTATTGCAGAGAAGGGTTGAACGTTACTTATTCAGTTCAGCAAGGCTGAGCCAGGTTTGCACCACGGTGTCCGGGTTCAGGGACAGGCTGTCAATCCCCTCTTCCATCAGCCAGGCGGCAAAGTCTTCGTGATCGGACGGCCCCTGCCCACAGATCCCGACGTATTTACCCTGTTTCTTCGCCGCTTTAATCGCCATCGACAGCAGCGCTTTCACCGCGTCGTTACGCTCGTCAAACAGTTCAGACACCACACCAGAGTCGCGATCCAGGCCCAGCGCAAGCTGCGTCATATCGTTCGAGCCAATGGAGAAGCCGTCAAAGTATTGCAGGAACTCGTCCGCCAGCAGGGCGTTGGACGGGATCTCGCACATCATGATGATCTTCAGCCCGTTCTCACCGCGCTTCAGGCCCTGACGTTCCAGCTCCTCAACCACCGCTTTTGCCTGGGCAACGGTACGCACAAACGGTACCATCACTTCGACGTTGGTCAGGCCCATTTCATTACGCACGCGCTTCATGGCCGCGCATTCCAGCGCGAAGCAGTCGCGGAAGCTGTCTGCCACGTAGCGACCTGCCCCACGGAAGCCCAGCATTGGGTTCTCTTCTTCCGGCTCATAACGCTCGCCGCCCACCAGGTTGGCGTATTCGTTAGATTTGAAGTCAGACAGACGCACAATCACGCGCTTCGGCCAGAACGCCGCACCTAAAGTCGCGATCCCTTCGGTCAGGCGACCCACGTAGAACTCAACCGGATCGTCATAACCTTTCATCATCGTGCGGATTTCCGCCTGCAGCGCGGGCTCCTGCTGGTCGAACTCCAGCAGCGCGCGCGGGTGCACGCCAATCATGCGGTTGATGATAAATTCCAGACGCGCCAGGCCAACGCCTTCGTTCGGCAGGCAGGCGAAGTCAAACGCACGATCCGGGTTGCCAACGTTCATCATGATCTTCAGCGGCAGATCCGGCATGGCATCAACCGTGGAGCTTTTCACGGTGAAGTCGAGGATCTCCGCGTAAACGTAGCCGGTGTCGCCTTCGGCGCAGGAAACGGTCACGTTCTGGCCGTCTTTCATGCGCTCGGTGGCATCGCCACAGCCCACAACGGCTGGAATACCAAGCTCACGTGCGATGATGGCCGCGTGGCAGGTACGCCCACCGCGGTTGGTGACAATCGCCGCCGCTTTTTTCATGATCGGTTCCCAGTCCGGGTCGGTCATGTCGGTGACCAGCACGTCGCCCGGCTGGATGCGGTTCATTTCGCTGATGTCGTGGATCACTTTTACCGGACCCGCGCCGATGCGGTGACCAATCGCGCGGCCTTCCGCCACGATCTGCCCCTGCGCGTGCAGCTGGTAGCGTTCCATCACCTGGCCCTGAGAACGCACGGTTTCCGGGCGAGCCTGAACGATGAACAGCTTGCCGGTATGGCCGTCTTTAGCCCACTCGATGTCCATCGGGCGGCCATAATGTTTTTCGATTTGTACCGCCTGCTTAGCCAGTTCCTGAATCTCTTCCTGGGTAATACAGAAGCGGTCGCGATCGGCTTCCGGCACGTCTTCAATCCGCACCTGCTTGCCGTGTTCCTGCGTTGGAGCGTAGACCATGCGAATTTTTTTCGAACCCATGGTGCGGCGAACGATGGCCGGATTACCCGCCTCAAGCGTTGGCTTGTGCACGTAGAATTCATCCGGGTTTACGGCGCCCTGCACAACCATTTCACCCAGGCCCCACGCGGCGGTAATAAACACCACCTGATCGAAACCGGATTCGGTATCAATGGAGAACATCACCCCGGAAGAAGCGAGGTCGGAGCGCACCATACGCTGAACGCCAGCGGAGAGCGCCACGCCGCGGTGGTCGTAGCCCTGATGCACGCGGTAGGAGATTGCACGGTCGTTAAACAGCGAGGCGAAAACGTGTTTCACCGCCACCAGCACGGCATCATAGCCCTGCACGTTGAGGAAAGTTTCTTGTTGCCCGGCAAAGGAAGCGTCCGGCATGTCTTCCGCAGTGGCCGAAGAACGCACCGCAAAAGAGGCCTCGGCATCATCGGAGGAGAGCGTTTGGTACGCTTCACGAATGGCATGCTCCAGCTCAGGCTGGAAAGGCGTGTCAATAATCCACTGGCGAATCTGCGCCCCGGCTTTTGCCAGTTCGCTCACATCGTCAATGTCGGTTTTATCCAGCAGCTCGTAGATACGCTGGTTCACGCCGCTCTGGTCGAGAAACAGGTTAAACGCCTCGGCGGTGGTCGCAAAACCGTTCGGGACGGAAACGCCCATACCCGAAAGATTGGTAATCATTTCACCCAGGGAGGCATTTTTGCCTCCGACCCTGTCTACATCATTCATGCCAAGTTGGTTATACCAAAGCACCAGCGGTGACGAGCCGTTATTGGACATCGAAACAATCCTTTTTTAAATGAATGGGTACAAGAAACACCAGACTTCGTATTTAGCTTTGCATACTCTTAGGGGGGAATGAAACCAGTGAATCGTTCAAGCAAAATAAAATATGACGTTTTCGGATAGATCCGCTCATTTCATAAACCATTGATTATCATATAATCCTCACAATTTAGATGGGTATAGTATTGATTTGAATATATTTAAGATGGTTTATTAAATTTAAAAACGCTATTTCACTTTTTAAATTAAGATTAGCGCTACTCGGAATCCCTTGTTTTACTTTATGCTTTAGGGAAACCGGTTCCCCGCTCAGGAATAAAAATGGATAATTTAGTCGATCGTCAGGTATTTTGTATTTCCGATGGCACCGCGATTACCGCAGAGGTACTTGGTCACGCGGTCATGTCACAATTCCCGGTATCTATCAACAGTATTACGCTGCCGTTTGTTGAAAATGAAAGCCGCGCAAAAGCGGTAAAAGAGCAGATTGACGCTATTTACCAACAAACCGGGGTGCGTCCGCTGGTGTTTTATTCCATCGTGCTGCCCAATATCCGCGACATCATTATGCAGAGCGAAGGTTTCTGTCAGGACATCGTGCAAACGCTGGTTGCGCCGCTGCAGCAGGAGCTAAAACTCGACCCGACTCCCGTCGCCCACCGAACGCACGGCCTTAACCCCGGTAACCTGACGAAATACGACGCCCGTATTGCCGCCATTGATTACACGCTGGCGCACGACGACGGGATTTCGATGCGCAATCTCGATCAGGCGCAGGTCATTTTGCTGGGCGTATCCCGCTGTGGAAAAACGCCGACCAGCCTGTACCTCGCGATGCAGTTTGGCATTCGCGCCGCGAACTACCCTTTTATTGCCGATGACATGGACAACATTCAGCTCCCGGCCGTGCTTAAACCGCTGCAGCACAAGCTTTTTGGCCTGACCATTAACCCTGAACGCCTGGCCGCCATTCGTGAAGAACGGCGTGAAAACAGCCGCTATGCTTCTCTCCGCCAGTGCCGTCTGGAGGTCGCCGAAGTGGAAGCTCTGTTCCGTAAAAATCAGATCCGCTACCTCAACAGCACCAACTATTCTGTTGAAGAGATGGCGACCAAAATTCTCGACATTATGGGACTGAATCGCCGCATGTACTAAGAAACTAGTACAAAAGATCGAGCGTGTATGCTAGGGTGTACAGACTGCGGTGGGGCAATCCTTTCGCCAAAGCCGGCCGGATGTTGAAATCGGTCAGCTTTGGTTTATTGTGATCCCCATCACTTCCCGGTAAATCTGCCGCAGAGAAGACAAAATTTCTGAGACACCCAATGAACAAAACAGATGAATTGCGAACCGCGCGCATCGACAGCCTGGTGACGCCGGCTGAGTTAACCGAGCGCTTCCCGGTTTCCGCCGAGGTTGCCCAGCACGTCACCGCCGCCCGCCGCCGGATCGAAAAGATCCTCACCGGTGAAGATAAGCGCCTGCTGGTTATCGTCGGCCCCTGCTCGATCCACGATCTTGACGCCGCGATGGACTATGCTCGCCGCCTCAAAACGCTGCGTGAAAAACATCAGGATCGTCTTGAGATCGTGATGCGTACCTACTTCGAAAAACCCCGCACCGTCGTCGGCTGGAAAGGGTTAATTTCCGATCCTGATCTGAACGGCAGCTACCGCATTAATTACGGCCTCGAACAGGCGCGCCGCCTGCTGCTGCAGGTCAACGAGCTGGGTGTCCCTACCGCGACCGAATTTCTGGATATGGTGACCGGGCAGTATATCGCCGACCTGATTAGCTGGGGCGCCATTGGCGCGCGCACGACCGAAAGCCAGATCCACCGTGAAATGGCGTCCGCACTCTCCTGTCCGGTTGGCTTTAAAAATGGTACAGATGGCAATACCCGCATTGCGGTGGATGCCATCCGTGCCGCGCGTGCCAGCCATATGTTCCTCTCCCCGGATAAACAGGGGCAGATGACGATTTACCAGACCAGCGGCAACCCTTACGGCCATATTATTATGCGCGGCGGCAAGCAGCCGAATTATCACGCAGAAGACATTGCCGCCGCCTGCGACACGCTGAGCGCGTTTGACTTGCCTGAACATCTGGTGATTGATTTCAGCCACGGTAACTGCCAGAAGCAGCACCGCCGTCAGTTGGATGTTTGCGAAGATGTTTGCACGCAAATTCGCAACGGCTCGCGGGCGATTGCCGGGATCATGGCGGAAAGCTTCCTGAAAGAAGGGACGCAGCAAATCGTTGCTGGCCAGCCCCTGACTTACGGGCAGTCGATCACCGATCCTTGCCTTAACTGGGAAGATACGGAAACGCTGGTCGCGATGCTGGCGCAGGCCACTGACCGACGCTTCTGATAGTCTCCACCGGCGGGCACTTGATAACCCGCCGGATATCATAGCATTACGCCTCGCGACAACTCGCCCGCAAAGAAATTCCCTGATTCACACAATTCTTACAAATAATGCTTGCTGCTGATTCGGCTTTTTCTGATAATGATTCTCATTGTTACACTGATTGTCATTTGTAAACAGAGTGAAGCGTATGGACAAACCATTCACCCCCGCCCGCCCACAGCCCGCGACAGAACCTCGCCAGGTTGACAGCAAAACGCTGCTCGGTGCCGATGGCCGTGTTGTTATCGTCCATGAAGGACAGCAATATCTGTTACGCCAGACTCAGGCCGGGAAGCTGATCCTGACCAAATAAATTAAACAAACCGTTCCCCACACCCAAACGGGGAAATTAGCCAGCCACCCAGGTCATACCCAGGCAGCCAGCGCTTTCGATATTCCTTAGGAGAGTTGCGCTATGCCTTGCACCAACACAGCAGGTTTTCGTCTGTCTGTACTCACGTTAGCCGTATTTACCGCCCTGCCCGCTTTCGCAAAAGACGATCAAATGACCGTGGTTGCCACCGGTAACCAACGCAGCACTTTCGAAGCCCCAATGATGGTGAGCGTTATCGATGCAAATTCGCCAGAGAGCCAGACGTCCACGTCCGCCGCTGACATGCTGCGCAAAGTTCCGGGGATCACCATCGACGGCACCGGGCGCACCAACGGCCAGGACATCAACATGCGCGGTTACGACCGCCGTGGCGTACTTACCCTGGTAGACGGCATTCGTCAGGGCACCGACACCGGCCACCTGAACAGTACGTTCCTCGATCCCGCGCTGATTAAGCGTATTGAAGTGGTACGTGGCCCGGCGGCTCTGCTGTACGGCAGCGGCGCGCTGGGCGGTGTTATTTCCTATGAAACCGCAGACGCCGCCGATCTGCTATTTGACGGGCAAAACAGCGGCTTCCGCGTCTTCGGCACCGGCGGTACCGGCGACCACAGCATCGGCATGGGTGCCAGTGCCTTTGGCCGTACCGATAACCTGGACGGCGTCGTCGCCTGGTCCAGCCGCGATCGCGGTAACCTGCGCCAGAGCAACGGTGAAACCGCGCCTAATGACGAAAACATCGGCAACCTGCTGACCAAAGGCACCTGGTATATCGATTCGGCTCAGTCGCTGTCCGGCTCCCTGCGCTACTACAATAACAACGCGCAGGAACCGAAAAACCCGCAGACGCCGGATGCCTCAGCCTCCAGCAACCCGATGACCAATCGCTCCACCATTCAGCGCGACGCGCAGCTGAAATACCACCTCAATCCGCAGGATAACGACTGGCTGAACGCGACCGCGACGGCCTACTGGTCCGAAGCTCGTATCAACGCCGAAACCCCTAATCAGGGGAGTGAATTCCGTAAACAGACGACCAAAGGCGGTAAGCTCGAAAACCGCAGCCGTCTGTTTAGCGACAGCTTCGCGGCTAACCTGCTGACCTACGGCAGCGAATATTATCGTCAGGAGCAGGCTCCTGGTGGCCTGACGACCGGTTTCCCACAGGCGAAAATCAACTTTGGTTCCGGCTGGCTGCAGGATGAAATCACCCTGCGCGACCTGCCGATTTCTATCCTGGCCGGGACGCGTTATGACAACTACAGCGGCAGCAGTCAGGGCTATAAAGACGTCGATGCCGACAAGTGGTCATCACGCGGGGCGGTTTCTGTCACCCCAACCGACTGGCTGATGCTGTTTGGTTCCTATGCGCAGGCGTTCCGTGCGCCGACCATGGGCGAGATGTACAACGACTCCAAGCACTTCTCTATCGGCACTCGCTACACCAACTATTGGGTACCAAACCCGAACCTGCGCCCGGAAACCAACGAAACGCAGGAATACGGCTTCGGTCTGCGCTTCGACAATCTGGCAATGGCTAACGACGGCCTGGAATTCAAAGCCAGCTACTTCGACACCAAAGCGAAAGATTACATCTCTACCACCGTGGACTTCGCCAAAGCGACCACCATGTCCTACAACGTGCCAAAAGCAAAAATTTGGGGCTGGGACGTCAACGCGAAGTACACCGCCGATCTGTTCAGCCTGGATACCGCCTATAACCGTACCCGCGGTAAAGATGAAGATACCGGCGAGTACATCTCCAGCCTGAACCCGGACACCGTCACCACCACCCTGGACATCCCTGTGTCACACAGCGGCTTCTCCGTGGGCTGGGTCGGCACCTTCGCCGAGCGTTCCACCCATATCAGCAGCTCCTATGCACAGCAGCCGGGCTATGCGGTCAGCGATTTTTATGTCAGCTACAAAGGGCAGCAGCAGCTGCGCGGTTTAACCACCACGCTGGTGTTTGGCAACGCCTTCGATAAAGAGTACTGGTCACCGCAGGGTCTCCCGCAGGATGGCCGTAACGGTAAAATTTTCGTGAGCTATCAATGGTAAAGGAGTTATTCATGAGTCAGCGTTACGACAGCTGGATCCAGCTTAAGCAAGAACACCCGAAAAAATATGCCCGGGATATCGCCAAACTGATGCACATCAGCGAGGCGGAACTGACCCATGCCCGCGTCGGGCACGACGCATGGCGCCTGAATGGCGATGTGAAAGAGATCTTCGCCGCGCTGGAAGCCGTGGGGGAAACAAAGTGCATCTGCCGCAACGAATATGCCGTTCACGAACAGGTAGGCCGCTTTGAGAACCAGCACCTTAACGGCCACGCCGGGCTGGTACTGAATCCTCGTGCGCTGGATCTGCGTTTGTTCCTGAACCAGTGGGCGAGCGTGTTCCACGTCCGGGAAGAGACCGCTCGCGGCGAACGCCAGAGCATTCAATTCTTTGACCATCAGGGTGATGCGCTGCTGAAGGTATACACCACCGACAACACCGATGTTGAAGCCTGGAGCCAGGTGCTGACCCGCTTCATCCGCACCGACAACCCGGCGCTGGCGATCAAAGCCGTTGAAGAAGCGGTAATGACGCCTACGGTCGAGGCCGACAAGGTGGACGCAGAATGGCGCGCGATGACGGATGTACACCAGTTCTTCCAGCTGCTTAAACGCCATCAGCTGACTCGCCAGCAGGCTTTCCGCTTGGTGAAAGACGATCTGGCCTGTCGCGTAGATAACGAAGCGCTGTCCCAACTGCTGAACCAGGCGAAAGAAGACGGCAACGAGATCATGATTTTCGTCGGCAACCGCGGCTGCGTGCAGATCTTCACCGGTGAAATCCGCAAAGTGGTCCCGATGGAAAACTGGGTCAACGTGTTCAACCCGGAATTCACCCTGCACCTGATGGGCGACACCATCGCCGAAAGCTGGGTAACCCGCAAACCAACCGCCGACGGCCACGTGACCAGCCTCGAGCTGTTTGCCGCCGACGGCACGCAAATTGCCCAGCTGTACGGCCAGCGTACTGAAGGCCAGCCGGAGCAGGAGCAGTGGCGTCTGCAAATTGAAGCCCTGATCGGCAAAGGGTTAGCGGCATGAAACGCCTGCTGCTCGCCATCCTCGCCCTGCCATTGATGGCAGGTGCGGCCGAGCGCGTGGTAACCATCGGTGGCGACGTCACCGAGATTGCCTGGGCTCTGGGTGCGGGTCAGGATGTGGTGGCTCGTGATAGCACGAGCCTTCATCCCGATGCCGTGAAAAAACTGCCGGATGTGGGCTACCTGCGCCAGCTTAATGCCGAGGGTATTCTAGCCATGCGCCCGACGCTGGTACTGGCCAGCGCTCAGGCTCAGCCATCCATGGCGCTGAAGCAGGTTGAGGCCAGCAAAGTGAAAGTGGTTACCGTTCCGGCGGAAAATAACCTCGAGAGCATTGATGCCAAAGTGGCTGCCGTGGCTACCGCGCTGGGTAAAACAGCCGAAGGCAACAAGCTGCGCAAAACGCTTCACGACCAGCTAGCGGCGATCCCGGCCAAACCGCTGGGCAAAAAAGTGCTGTTCATTATGAGCCACGGCGGCATGACCGCCATGGCTGCCGGGCAGGAAACCGCCGCGGATGCCGCGATTCACGCCGCCGGACTGGACAATGCCATGCAGGGCTTCAAGCGCTACCAGCCGCTGTCTCAGGAAGGCGTGATCGCCAGCAAACCTGACCTGATCCTGGTCACCACTGATGGGGTGAAAACCCTCGGCGGAGAAGCCAAAGTCTGGGCATTGCCAGGGCTTGCGCAAACGCCAGCCGGGAAAAATAAACAGCTGATGGTCGTCGATGACATGGCGCTGCTCGGCTTTGGCATTGATACCCCGCAGACGATCCTCGCCCTGCGCAAAAAAGCGGAGCAACTGCCGTGATACGCCGACCTTTGCCTCACCATGCCCTGTGTTTGATGGGGCTGGTTTTGCTGGCAATGGCACTTATTGCCGCTAACCTCGGCGCCATGCGGCTGTCTGTGGCCGTGCTGTGGCAGACGCATGACGACACGCTGCGTGACATCTGGCTCAACATCCGTCTGCCGAGGGTGCTGCTGGCGGCGCTGATCGGCGGCGCGCTGGCGCTGTCGGGCTGCGTGATGCAGGGGTTGTTCCGTAACCCGCTTGCCGATCCGGGCCTGCTTGGGATCAGCAGCGGGGCCGCGCTGGCGGTGGGGCTGTCGATTGTTATGCCGCTGGCTCTGCCGGCGGTTTTGGCGCTTTATGCCCCTATGCTGGCAGCGTTTGTAGGCAGCCTGGCGGTGACGCTGGCGATTTTCCTGCTTAGCCGGAAAGGCACCAACAGTTTGTCTCGCCTGCTGCTGGTGGGCATCGCCATCAATGCGCTGTGCGGCGCAGCGGTTGGCGTGCTGTCGTGGATAAGCAACGACACTCAGCTGCGCCAGCTTTCTCTGTGGGGCATGGGGAGCCTGGGCCAGGCACAATGGTCCACGCTGCTCGCCACCGCGTCGCTTATTCTTCCTGCAAGCCTGGGCATCTGGCTGCTTTCAAAGCGCCTGAATTTGCTCCAGCTTGGTGATGAGGAAGCGCATTACCTGGGCGTGGATGTCAAAACAACCCAGCGGCATTTGCTGATCCTGAGCGCATTGTTGGTTGCTGCGGCGGTAGCCATCAGCGGCGTGATCGGCTTCGTTGGTCTGGTGGTTCCGCATCTGGTGCGCATGTGGCTTGGGTCCGATCATCGCTGGCTGGTGCCCGGCTCCGTGCTGGCCGGTGCCATGCTGCTGTTGGTGGCCGATACGCTGGCGAGAACGATTGTCGCGCCAGCAGAAATGCCTGTAGGCCTGTTGACCAGCCTGATAGGCGGCCCCTGGTTCCTGGCGATGATCTTTCGCAGCAAGGAGAGCGCGAGATGAATGAAGTTTTGTCCACGCACGATATTTCGCTGAAGCTGGGCCACCGTTATCTGATTGATAACGTCAATGTCAGCCTGAAGCCGGGTGAAGTTGTGGCGCTGATTGGCCCAAACGGCGCGGGCAAATCCACGCTGTTGCGGCTGTTAACCGGGTTTCAACAGCCTGACAGCGGGCACGTTGCGCTGGCAGGCCAGGATTTGAATCAGTGGTCCAACGAAGCGCTGTCCCGCAAACGCGCGGTGATGCGCCAGCAAAGCAGCATGGCGTTTAGCTGGACGGTAGAAGACGTGATCGCTATGGGCCGTGCGCCGTGGCCGCAGGCGTCAACGGCCGGCGTCGTGGCGGAAGTCATGGCGCTGACCGGGTGCGACTCTCTGAGCGGCAGAGATTTTTGTCGTCTGTCAGGCGGCGAGCAACAGCGGGTGCAGCTTGCCCGGTCGCTGGCGCAGCTTTGGTGCGACGGGCAGCCTCACGGCTGGCTGTTTCTGGACGAGCCTACGTCGGCGCTGGATCTCTACCACCAGCAGCATGTGCTGCGCCTGCTGCGTCGCCTGGCGCAAATGGGGACGTTATCGGTCTGCGTTGTGCTGCACGATTTAAATCTGGCGGCACTCTGGGCCGATCGTATCGTGCTGTTACATAAAGGCAGGCTGGTGGCAGATGGAACGCCTGATGAAGTGCTGGAAGAGCAAACGTTGCAGCGCTGGTATCAGGCCGATCTGCGGGTGTTCCGACATCCGGAACACCCGGTTCCTCAGGTAGGCCTGCGCCAGTGATCAGCTTGAACAGCTGACTTCCAGCCGTTTTCCCCAGTCAGGTGGGCGCTGCGTCATATCGTCCTCACGATCGGAGAACGGCTGGAGCAGCGCCTCGTGGAGTTTAGCCAGTTCACGAGTATCACCCTTTTCGGCAGCTTCGATTGCCCGCTGTGCCAGCCAGTTGCGTAAGACCAGCGCCGGGTTCACCGCCTGCATTTTCTGCTGGCGTTCGGCATCACTCACCTGCTCCGCCTGAAGCCGCTCACGATAGCGCCCAAACCAGGCATCAAAACTTGCCCTGTCGATAAATTCATCCCGCAGCGGCGACGCCGCGCTGAGCTGCTCCGTCACGCTCAGCATCCGGAAGGTACGCGTGTAATCGCTGCCTTCTTTGCTCATCAGGGCGAAGAGCTCACTCAGGATTAGGTTATCGGCCTGCTGTTCGGTGAAAAGCCCCAGTTTGGCGCGCATCCGTTGGCCAAAAGCACGCATAATTGCCGGCTGGTAGCCATCCAGAATCGCGTTCAGCTTCTCGGCAGTAATAAACGGCGACAGCGTCTGCGCCAGGCGCTGCAGGTTCCACAGCCCTACCGCCGGCTGGTTGTCGAAGGCATACCGGCCCTGGTAGTCGGAATGGTTACAGATAAATTCAGGCTGATAGTCGTCGAGGAAGCCATACGGGCCGTAGTCCATGGTCAGGCCAAGAATCGACATGTTGTCGGTGTTCATTACCCCGTGGGCAAAGCCCACCGTTTGCCAGCTGGCAATGAGCGCGGCGGTACGCGCCACCACGTCGGTAAACCACAGCTCATAGCGTTCTTCAAGCCCCTGCAGATGCGGCCAGTGGTGACGAATGGCGTAATCGGCAAGCTGCTGAACTTTTTCCGGCTCGCGGCGATAGTAGAAATGCTCAAAATGCCCAAAACGCAGATGGCTTTCGGACACCCGCAGCAGCATTGCCCCCTGCTCAACCGTTTCACGCTGTACCGGCGTATCGCTGGTGACTATAGTTAACGCTCGCGTGGTCGGAATGCCTAAAGCATGCATGGCTTCGCTGGCGAGAAATTCGCGAACAGTGGAGCGCAGCACGGCCCGGCCATCACCCATGCGAGAGTACGGCGTCAAGCCTGCGCCTTTGAGATGCCAGTCAACCTTGCGCCCGTCCGCCAGCTGCTGCTCTCCCAGTAAAATACCGCGCCCGTCCCCCAGTTGCCCTGCCCAGACGCCGAACTGGTGCCCGCTATAAACTTGGGCGAGCGGCTGCATGCCGGGCAGCAGCGTTTCGCCACTCCAGATCCCCTGCTGTGGTGCAGCAAAAAACGAGGCGTTAATCCCCAGATCGTCTGCCAGCGGCTGGCTGTGATAAAGCAGCCGGGCGTTTTTCAGCGGCGTGGGGGTTAATTCGCTATAGAACCCCGGCAGCTCATCGTGCCAGGTATTCAGAAAAGCTAAAGTATTGGTCATGGTTCCTCCGCCCGACAGTGTAGCCCCAGTAATGCATTTTAAACACAGTCGAGCAGCAGGGGCTTTAGTGAACCAGACCTTCATGAGGGGGGAAAAGTGAGGCCAGTTCTTCCGGCGGCACCAGCGGCCAGAGTTTGCCCTGCATCGCGGCAAAGCCTAAACCCTGCACTTTACGTCGCGCGCTGGCGGTATCTATCCCGGCAATCAACAATGCCTGACAAAACGGCGAAACCTGCCCAAGAATGGCAAGCATAAAGGGCGAGAAAGTGCGGCCCGGAAGCTGTTTCTGAACAAAAAATCGGTCCATGAACACATGCCGGAACAGACCATCAAAAATAGATTTTGTGGTGGCATTGCCTGCACCAAAGTCAGCCAAACCGAGTGGGAAACGTTCAGCCAGCCAGGCCAGTCTTAAATTCGTTTTGCCGCTATTTAAATCAGGAAAGCTTTCGCTAATCATTAATTCAATAAACGGCAAAGCCTTTAGCCGGATATATAAATCCTGGTTGTTAATTAGCGCGTCAACAATAGTTTCATTAATATGAACCCAGACAACAAGGTACCGGGTGATAAAGAAATGCTGATGTTCTTCTATTTGCGTTAATTTTTCTCTAAACAGTTCGAGATGCTGTTCCGGCGCAAGATGAGGAATTAACAATTCGGTTGGAATACGAACCGGCGCGTCGGCACCCACGAAGTTAGCAACGATTTCGACGCCCAAAATGCTATCGTCCGGCCTGACGGCGGGGCGATAGTAGAGGTGAGAACAATAAACACTATCAAGTGAAACAATCATTTTGCCAGCCCTGTGGATTTCTGGTTGGACGGCAGAGAGATACAGCGCCAATCCGAAAATAGTCGGATAGCTGCTATCGCTGTGAATTTCACACTCATCCCTGAAACGTTTAAGCTTTATGTTTTAATAACTTTTAGCTTATCCTGGATATCCGTACATAGCCAGTTTTTAACGTAAATTCCGAACGGAATCACGAGCAATGATGCAAGGTAAAAAAGATTCATTCTCACAATGTTCATTCAGTAATTTACACGTGGCAAAGCGGGCCATGTCGCCTATTGGGAAATAAACGCTGGTTAACGCCGGGCGGACAAATGCCGCACGATCGCCACTGTCATAACAAATAAGGGATATATCCAGAGGAATGCGTAAGCCCCGCTCGGTAATGGCCAGCATCGCCCCGACGGCCATCTCTTCGTTACAGCAATAAAGGGCGCTGATTTTATATTCATCCAGCAAGGCCGAGGTTTGCCGATAGCCGCTGGGCATATCGTACTCACCTTCCACCACCGCCACCGGGGTAATGCCCTGCTCTTCCATGGCATCGAGAAAGCCCTGGCGTCGTAAGAGGCTGGAGGCGCGCTGGGTCGGGCCATGCAGGCAGGCGATTGCCAGGTGGCCGGCATCCAGCAAATAGCGGGTGGCCATGTGGCTGGCAAGACGATGATCGAAGACCACGCAGCGCGGGCTTAATGCGGGCACGTCTCTGTCGAGGATGATAAACCGGTTACCTCGTTCCGCCAGTTGAAGCAGCGTTTCGTCCGCAATGGCACGGACATGGAGAATCAAGCCATCACAGCGCAGATTGTAGAGTCGCTGAATGGCATTGCGCTCGTTCTCTTCTACGCCACGCCCCTGCGTCACCAGCAGTTGCTTGCCGTGGGATTCAGCTTCACTTTGCACCGTATCCATCAGCGTCCCGAAGAAACCCCCGGTGTATGACGTGGTTACCAGACCAATGGAATGGCTCTGGCTGGACGCCAGCGCTCTGGCTGCAGGATTGGGGGAATAGCCCAGTTCAGCAATCGCGGCCTCCACTTTAACGCGGGTTTGCGATTTAACCTTAGTGTCGCCATTCACCACGCGTGATACGGTGGCGCGGGAGACGCCGGCGTGGGCAGCAACATCTTCGAGGGTGACCATGACACAATCCTTAGCGGGAAAAGCACAATGCATCCCGATATTACCTGATATTGCCAATACCGTTGACGTTGCCCGCAGATTTGCGGGAACGGTCACGATTTTCAGTCAAGAAAAAACAGGAAAGGCTATATGCGGCGGGCTTGCCAGAATTTTTTACGCCAGTAGACGTTGTCCAGAGAGGAACGCATAACGCCGCGACTGGTAGACGCGTGAATAAAGGTGTTGTCGGTGTCATAAATGCCGACGTGCAGGCCGCTTTCGCCCGAGCCGGTTTTGAAGAACACCAGATCGCCAGGCAGCAGGTCGTCTTTATCGATTTTTGTGCCGATTTCTGCCTGCTCGCTGGTCATGCGCGGCAGCATCAGATCGAACCTGTCGCGGAAGGTCATCAGCACGAAGCCGGAACAGTCCACGCCGCGTCGACTCATGCCACCGTAGGTGTACGGCGTGCCGTGCCAGCTGCGGAGCTGATCGTTTAGCTGAGCGATAACGGTGATGGAATCGGAAAGCCTGGCGTTCGGATGAGGGGCATTATGACTACACCCCACCAACACTATGCATGCCACTGCAATAAGCCACAAACGCATTTTCAGACAACTCCCGGTCTTGCTGTTTCCAGTAATTTAGCCTGTCGCCCGGAATTATTGCAAGCTTTCCACGATGTTATAACGGGCTTATCAGCATACTGTGCCCTTCGATACGCAAGAGTCGGAACGGCATTTGGTAAGCTGCGGCTAAATTTTTTGGCGTCAGCACTTCATCCTTCGGCCCCTGAGCGATCATTTTTCCCTCACGCAAGAGCCACACTTTATGGGCATGACGCAGGCTATGGTTCAAATCATGGCTGCTCATCACTACCGCAATACCCGTCTCACAAAACGCAAGCAACAGGCGATCTAATGCGGCCTGCTGGGCGACATCAAGGCTGTTCATCGGCTCATCCAGCAGCAAGAGCTGCCCTTCGGGATTGGCCGAGGGATCAATCTGCAGCAGCACGGCGGCAAGGCGAACGCGCTGCCATTCACCGCCGGAAAGCTGGTTGACCGACCGGGTCAGTTTGTCTGAGAGCCATAGCGACGCCGCCAGACGCAGCATTGCCGCTTCGGACTCAGGCGAGGATTGATGTAGCTGCAGGTAATGCCAGACGGGCATTGCAAAAGGAGGAAGCTGCTGCTGGCTTAGCCAGGCACGATGTCGGGATAGCCCGGCAGGCAACCAGTCGTCAAGCGGCTGCTGGTTAAACAGAAGGCTGCCTTGCCCGGCGCTTAACCCTGCCATTCGCGTGAGCAGCGTGCTCTTGCCTGCCCCGTTCGGCCCGACAAGATGGATAAGTTCTCCGGGCTCCACCGCCGCAGATATTGGCCCAACCCGGCCCGCGACGGTGACGCCTGTCAGCTGCAGCAGGGACAACTTATTTAGCCAACGCCTGTTTAATGGCGTCCAGCACCACAGGATCTTCTGGCGTCATGTCCGGAGAGAAACGCTGAATCACTTTGCCATCACGGCCAATCAGGAATTTTTCGAAATTCCACAGGATGTCGTCAGGGTAAAGCGGACCACGCCCTTTGCTGCTCATTCGCTCCAGAAAGCCGCTGCCTTCCGGGGCAACGGCTGCCGGGCGCGCATCAATCAGCTTCTGATAAAACGGATGTCGGTGCTCGCCGTTGACATCGATTTTGCTAAACAGCGGGAACGTCACGCCGTAGGTAGTGCTGCAGAAGGTTTTAATTTCTTCGCTGCTGCCAGGCTCTTGCCCCAGGAACTGATTACATGGGAAACCAAGCACGCTGAACCCCTGAGCTTCAAAGTCTTTTTGCAGGTTTTCCAGTTGCTCATACTGCGGCGTCAGGCCGCATCTGGAAGCGACGTTCACCACCAGCAGCACTTTTCCCTGCCAGCTCTCCAGCGTGGTGTTTTCGCCGTCAATGGTGGTGACTTCGGTATTCAGAACATTGCTTTGCATATCATCCTCTTCCTCTGTGAGCCGAATTAACGTCCGGCTTTCAATAATAGCCAGATAAACACCGGCGCGCCGAGCGTAGCGGTGACTACGCCAATGGGCAGCTCGGCAGAACTTAGCGCAAGCCTTGCCACCACATCCGCGCCGGTTAAGATCGCGGCCCCAGCCAGCGCACTGGCAGGCAGCAAAACGCGATGATCGGTTAACCCCGCGAGTCGCAGCATGTGCGGGATCACCAGACCGACAAATCCAATTGCGCCGGCAAGCGCCACGCTGACGCCAACCAGCCAGCCGGTAGCCACAACCAAAATATTGCGCCACAGCCAGACGGAAAGCCCCAACTGCCGGGCTGAGTTTTCACCGAGCGCCATCAGGTTGAGCGGCGCATGCTGTCGGCACAGCCAGACCACCACCGGCAGCAGCGTCACCATCAGCCAGCCCTGACGCCAGTCCACGCCGCCAAAGCCGCCCATCATCCAGTACATCAGCTGGCGCAGGTCGAGGCTTGAGCTAAAGTAGACCGCCCAGGTCATCAGGGCACTACAAATAATGCCGAGGGCGACACCTGCAAGTAATAGACGACTGGTGGAGAGATGACGACGGGAAAAACGTAACAGAATAAAAGTGATCGCTAAGGCACCGAGAATGGCGCACAGCCCCAGCACCCAGCCCGGCAGCATCCCCTGCCCGAGCAACAGGGCAACAACCAGCGCAACGCCGGCGCCGTTGGAGACGCCAAGTAAACCGGGTTCGGCCAGCGGATTTTCAAACAGCGACTGCATAATCGTGCCGGTCACGGCCAGAGCCGCCCCCACCAGCAGGACGGCCAACGTTCGCGGCAGGCGGATTTGCCAGATAAAGAGCCGGGCCTCATCATTCCACCAGGAAAGAGGCGAAAACCAGACATCCCCGGCGCACAGGCTCAAGGCCAGCATCGTCGCCGTGGCAAAGACCAGGGCCACTAGCCAGCGTCGCTCAAACCTGCGTTGTCTGGTTACAAAATTCAGCATTCCGTAAAGGCTCCCCCTGCCCCGTTTATGCGCCTGATTTTACGGGGAGTTCGCCGAAGAGAACAAGCAAAGAAAAGGCCTTAATACCGCACCTGTCCCGAATTACTTTTCTACTGGCCGTTTACGAGTGAACTGCTGCTCCAGCATTGAGCTTCCCCACTGCTCGCCCTGCCATTCCCTGGTTAGCTTGAATCCCATCGACTCATAAAGATGGCGAGCGGCATTCAGTCCGCTAAAAGTCCACAGCTGCACGACGGAAAACCCATACTCATCGCAAAAGCGCATGGCCTCACGTAAAAGCGCTCGCCCGATACCGCTGCCACGGCACTCATCGTCGAGAATAAACCAGCGTAAATGGGCTTCGTGATTGCCCAGATCCTCACCATCGATGGATACAGAGCCCACTATTTTGCCGTTGTGGAGCACCACCCAGATGCGGTTACACGGGCGATCCAGCCGCCCTGAAAACTCCGCCAGCCCGGCGGCGACTTTCCCTTCAAAAAAATAGCCGAAGTTATAGTGCTTTGAGTAATAGTTAGCGTGCATTTCCGCCACGCGGCCAATTACGCCCGGCTGGTATCCCGTCATTATCTCGAAGTTTTTTCTTCCCTCGTCGCCCGTCAACTCACCACGACAGGCTTTCAGCGCCTGAGCATAGTTAGACAGGCCAGCAGCGACTGATTGCTGCGCCGGAGCATTCAGGTGCGCCAGAGCCTTCTCTACCCGCATTCTGCCGTATCTGTGGATTTCCCTGACCGTTTGTTTACCCTGGGCGGTCAAACGGAGTCGCCTGGCTCTGGCGTCTTCGTCTGAAACGCTCTCGAACAGCTCTCCCGCCTTGCGCAGTTTGCCTATCATTCGGCTGACGCTCGACTTCTCCAGACCAAGAATCTGGACCAGGTCGGCCGCAGTGACGTTCTCCCGGGAATCAATTTCCAGCAAAGCATGAACCGCAGAAGCAGAGTAGTTCGTGGCGGCAAGCGTTGAATTGAGAAAACCAAGCTCGCGTACAACCTGGCGCGATGAGGCGCGTATAGATTCGATTAGGGTGCTGTCAGACATGATCGATACCGTTGAAATATGGTTGTACAATACAACCATTTGGCAGAAATGTTTGTCAAGCACATGTCGTTAAGCAATAGGACTTAAAAGCAAAAGAAAAAGGCCGCGAATGCGGCCTTTTTTGTTAACTCAGGTTACTCGTCTTTTGGCGACGCGTTTTCAACCCGACTTTTTAGCTTCTGACCAGGTCGGAAGGTCACCACACGGCGCGCCGTAATGGGAATATCTTCACCGGTCTTCGGGTTGCGCCCGGGACGTTGGTTTTTATCGCGTAAGTCAAAATTACCAAAGCCCGAGAGTTTAACCTGCTCACCGTTTTCCAGAGCGCGACGGATCTCTTCGAAAAACAGCTCTACCAGCTCTTTGGCATCTCGTTTGCTAAGCCCAAGCTTATCAAACAGATATTCTGACATTTCAGCTTTTGTAAGCGCCATACGTTCAATCCCTCAATGATGCCTGGAATCGCTCTTTTAATGCCTCTACACATTTTGCAACGGTAGCGGCCATCTCCTCTTCTTCGAGTGTACGGCCCGTATCCTGAAGGATAAGGCTTATGGCCAGGCTCTTGTAGCCATCGGCTACGCCCTTGCCACGGTACACGTCAAATAAGTTTACGCCAACTACCTGATTTGCGCCAACTTTCTTACACTCGGCCAAAACATCTGCTGCCGGGACGTTTTCAGCCACCACAACAGCGATATCGCGGCGGTTTGCCGGGAAGCGGGAAACGTCCTGCGCCTCAGGCACCACGCGGTCTGCGAGCTTGCTCCACAGCACCTCAAACACCACCGTGCGGCCGTTAAGGTCCAGTTTACGCTCCAGTTCCGGGTGAACAACACCAATGAAACCAATGCATTCACCTGCTAAATAAATGGCAGCACTTTGCCCAGGATGCAAGGCCGGATTTGCCTGCGCTCTGAATTCGATGTCTGAAAGTTTACCGGTCAGGGCCAGAACGGACTCCAGATCGCCTTTCAGATCATAGAAGTCAACGGTGTTGCGCGCCAGATCCCAGTGTTCTTCATAGCGGTTGCCGCAGATAGCCCCCGCCAGCATAAGATCCTGACGAATCCCAAGGTCTGCCTGAGTATCAGGCACAAAGCGCAGGCCGGACTCGAAAATACGCACGCGGCTTTGCTGGCGATTCTGGTTATAAACCACGGTTGTCAGCAGGCCACTCCACAGCGACAGGCGCATAGCGGACATGTCGGTAGAGATCGGATTAGGAAGAATCAGATTTTCTTCGCCAGGGTGCAAAAGCTGCTGAATTTTCGGGTCGACGAAGCTGTAGGTAATGACTTCCTGGTAACCTTTGTCCACCAGCATGGTTTTCACACGCTTCAGAGAAAGGTCGGCTTCGCGATGGGTGCCCATCACCAGACCTGCCTGTATCGGGCTGTTTGGAATACTGTTGTAGCCGTAAACGCGGGCCACTTCTTCCACCAGGTCTTCTTCAATTTCCATATCGAAACGCCAGCTCGGCGCCACGGCAGTCCACTGCGCCTGACCTTCGGTCACTTCGCAGCCCAGACGACGCAGAATGTCGCTAACCTGAGCATCTTCGATGTGGTGACCAATCAGACGGTCCAGTTTGCTGCGACGGAGCGTGATCGTAGCGCGCTTAGGCAGGTGCGCTTCGCTTGTGACATCGATAACTGGGCCAGCTTCACCGCCACAGATATCCACCAGCAGGCGAGTCGCTCGCGCCATCGCTTTATACTGCAGCGCAGGATCGACGCCGCGCTCATAGCGGTGGGAAGCATCGGTATGCAGACCATGGCGGCGCGCACGACCGGTGATAGACAGCGGGCTGAAGAAGGCACATTCCAGCAGTACGTTCTGGGTTTCGTCGTTTACGCCTGAATGCTCGCCGCCGAAGATACCGCCCATGGCCAGCGCTTTATTGCGATCGGCAATAACCAGGGTGTCGGCATTGAGCTTCGCTTCGCTGCCGTCCAGCAGGACCAGGGTTTCGCCCTCTTCCGCCATACGCACCACGATCCCGCCTTCAATACGGTTCAGGTCGAAGGCGTGCATCGGCTGACCAAGCTCCAGCAGCACATAGTTGGTCACGTCAACCACCGCATCAATGGAACGAATACCGCAGCGACGCAGCTTCTCTTTCATCCACAGCGGCGTGGGTGCCTTAACGTTGATGCCTTTCACAACGCGGCCCAGGTAACGTGGGCAAGCTTCTGCGGCGTCTACGCGAATAGGCAGCGTGTCATTGATAGTCGCAGCAACGGCGGTAATTTCTGGCTCAACCAGAGGCAGCTTGTTCACCACCGCCACGTCGCGAGCTACGCCGATAATACCGAGGCAGTCGGCACGGTTTGGCGTGACGCTGATTTCAATGGTGTTGTCGTCCAGCTTCAGGTATTCGCGGATGTCAGTGCCGATTGGCGCGTCCGCTGGCAGCTCGATAATGCCATTATGATCGTCGGAAATACCCAGCTCGGAGAAGGAGCACAGCATCCCTTCGGACGGTTCACCGCGCAGTTTGGCCGCTTTGATCTTGAAATCGCCCGGCAGCACGGCACCAACAGTCGCCACGGCAACTTTCAGACCCTGACGGCAGTTTGGTGCGCCGCAGACGATATCCAGCAGGCGATCGCCACCGACGTTAATTTTTGTTACGCGCAGTTTGTCGGCGTTTGGATGCTGACCGCACTCGACCACTTCCCCGACCACAACGCCGTGAAAAGCCCCTGCTACGGCATCGACACCGTCAACTTCAAGCCCGGCCATAGTTATCTGGCTGGAAAGTTCGTCACTGCTGTTGGCTGGGTTTACCCATTCGCGTAACCAGAGTTCACTGAATTTCATTGGATATCCCGCCTTTATTTGAACTGTTTGAGGAAACGTAAATCATTTTCGAAGAATGCACGCAGATCGGTCACGCCATAGCGCAGCATGGTCAGACGCTCCATGCCCATACCGAAGGCGAAGCCGGAGTAAACTTCCGGATCGATACCTACGTTACGCAGCACGTTCGGGTGCACCATGCCGCAGCCCAGTACTTCCAGCCACTTGCCGTTTTTACCCATCACGTCCACTTCAGCGGACGGCTCGGTGAACGGGAAGTAGGACGGACGGAAGCGAATCTGCAGATCTTCTTCAAAGAAGTTATTCAGGAAATCGTGCAGCGTTCCCTTCAGGTTGGTGAAGTTAATGTTGGTGTCAACGATCAGGCCTTCCATCTGGTGGAACATCGGGGTGTGGGTCTGATCGTAGTCGTTACGGTAGACGCGGCCCGGGGCAATAATACGAATTGGCGGCTGCTTGTCTTTCATGGTGCGGATCTGCACACCAGAAGTCTGGGTACGCAGCAGACGGGTCGCGTCAAACCAGAAAGTATCGTGGTCCGCGCGCGCCGGGTGGTGCCCTGGAATATTCAGCGCATCGAAGTTGTGGTAGTCATCTTCGATTTCAGGGCCAGTTGCTACGGTGAACCCCAGCTCGCCGAAGAAGCTTTCGATACGATCAATGGTGCGGGTTACCGGGTGCAGGCCACCGTTTTCAATCCGACGACCAGGCAGAGAAACGTCAATCGTTTCTGCAGCCAGACGTTCGTTCAGTGCGGCGCTTTCGAGTGCAGCTTTGCGGGCGTTCAGGGCTTCCTGAACCTGCTCTTTAGCTTCGTTAATCACCGCGCCCGCAGCCGGACGTTCTTCCGGTGGCAGTTCACGCAGGGTGGTCATTTGAAGGGTCAGATGCCCCTTCTTCCCCAAATATTCGACGCGTACATTATCTAACGCGGCAACATCCTGGGCATCGTTTATGGCTGCTTTGGCACTGGCAACCAGCTCTGCGAGATGTGGCATGGTATTCCTCTTATGCCGGCAAACTGCCGGGGTAGTTGGTCTGATTCGAAAACGAAACGCAAAAAAAAAGCCTCCGTACAGGAGGCTTTCGGCGCTGTTTTTCGTTTCTTTTCTTACGCGCAAAGCCCCCTGAATCAGGCGCTAAAGTAAAAAAAGAAGCGGAAAATAGCAGCATTCATGCTTGCAGTTACCTTGTTTTGACAAATTTCGCTTTGGCTATTGAACGAGCTACGGCGTTGAAAGTCAATAAATTGATTGTGTTATGCCCGAATAATTCGATTTGTAGTAAGGCGACAAGCTCGATTATCCCCGGGAGCTTACTTAAGTAAGTGACTGGGGTCAGCAAGTGCAGTTAACGCAGCTACAGATGAAGTATGACGGGGATAAATTAAAAGAGGGAGCAAGCTCCCTCTTATAACTGGCTTATGCCAGAGCTGCTTTCGCTTTCTCAACCAGGGCAGTGAATGCCACTTTGTCGAATACGGCGATGTCAGCCAGGATCTTACGGTCGATTTCAACAGAGGCTTTTTTCAGGCCGTTGATGAATTTGCTGTAAGAGATACCGTTCTGACGAGCTGCAGCGTTGATACGTGCAATCCACAGCTGGCGGAACTGACGTTTACGTTGACGACGGTCGCGGTAAGCGTACTGACCAGCTTTGATAACAGCCTGGAAGGCAACGCGGTATACGCGAGAACGCGCACCGTAGTAGCCTTTAGCTTGTTTGAGGATTTTTTTGTGACGAGCACGTGCGATTACACCACGTTTTACGCGAGCCATTTAGCTCTCCTGTTTCTATTCTGAATTAATTAAAAAAAGTTTACTTATGCGTACGGCAGGCAAGCGACAACCAGGCCCAGATCCCCTTTGGAGACCATGCCTTTCGGACGCAGATGACGTTTACGTTTGGTAGACTTTTTAGTCAGAATGTGACGCAGGTTAGCGTGCTTACGCTTAAAACCGCCAGAAGCAGTCTTTTTGAAGCGCTTAGCGGCGCCGCGTACTGTTTTGATCTTTGGCATTTCAATTTCCACTTCGCATTGTTAATAAAACGAACCAGTAGGCGAACAAAACCCGCGAGGCCTAAGCCCCGCGGTCTGTTACTTGATGGCCTTACTGTTTCTTCTTCGGAGCAAGCACCATGATCATCTGGCGGCCTTCGATCTTCGTTGGGAAGGATTCGACCACTGCCAGTTCACTCAGATCGTCACGGACGCGGTTAAGCACTTCCATACCAATCTGTTGGTGTGCCATTTCACGCCCACGGAAACGCAGGGTGATTTTGGCTTTGTCTCCGTCTTCCAGAAAGCGAACCAGGCTGCGGAGTTTTACCTGATAGTCGCCATCATCGGTACCAGGTCGGAATTTAATTTCCTTAACCTGAATAACTTTTTGCTTCTTCTTCTGTTCCTTAGAAGATTTGCTTTTCTCGTAGAGGAACTTGCCGTAGTCCATGATGCGGCAAACAGGCGGCTCGGCGTTTGGACTGATTTCTACTAAATCAACCCCAGCCTCTTCGGCTTTTTCTAAAGCTTCATTCAGACTGACAATACCAATCTGCTCGCCATCAATACCGGTCAGACGAACCTCAGTGGCACGAATCTCTCTGTTAATGCGATTAGGACGCGCCGGTTGAACTCTTTTTCCGCCTTTAATACTTTATTCCTCCAGTTGATGAAGATTGCGGCTGCGAATTTCTTGCTGCAGCTTTTCAATCAATTCGTTGACGTCCATGCTCCCCAGGTCTTTGCCGCGGCGGGTACGAACGGCAACTTTGCCTGCTTCGACCTCTTTATCGCCACAAACCAGCATATAAGGGACACGACGTAACGTGTGTTCACGGATTTTAAAGCCTATCTTCTCATTTCTCAAGTCTGCTTTTACGCGAATGCCCGCATTTTGGAGTTTACGAGTCAATTCGTTAACGTATTCTGCCTGGCCGTCGGTGATATTCATCACCACGGCCTGCACCGGAGCAAGCCAGGTTGGGAAGAAACCAGCAAACTCTTCGGTCAGAATACCGATAAAGCGTTCCATTGAACCTAAAATGGCGCGGTGAATCATTACCGGCACCAAACGCTCGTTATTTTCGCCAATATAGGAGGCGTTCAAGCGGGTTGGCAGGGAGAAGTCAAGCTGAACGGTACCACACTGCCATGCACGATCCAGGCAGTCATACAGCGTGAACTCAATTTTCGGGCCGTAGAATGCACCTTCACCCGGCTGATAGTCAAACGGGATATTGTTTTCCTGCAATGCAACAGCCAGATCCGCTTCCGCGCGATCCCACATTTCGTCACTGCCGATGCGTTTTTCCGGACGGGTAGACAGTTTCACCACGATTTTCTCGAAACCGAAGGTGCTGTACATGTCGTAGACCATGCGGATACAGCTGTTTACTTCATCGCGAACCTGCTCTTCAGTACAGAAGATGTGGGCGTCGTCCTGAGTAAAGCCGCGAACACGCATCAGGCCATGCAGCGCGCCCGAAGGCTCATTGCGGTGGCAGCTACCAAATTCCGCCATACGCAGCGGCAGGTCGCGGTAGGACTTCAGGCCCTGGTTGAAGATCTGCACGTGGCCCGGGCAGTTCATCGGTTTGATGCAGTATTCACGGTTCTCGGAAGAAGTGGTGAACATCGCGTCTTTGTAGTTATCCCAGTGGCCCGTTTTTTCCCACAGGACACGGTCCATCATGAACGGACCTTTTACTTCCTGGTACTGGTACTCTTTCAGCTTGGAACGGACGAACACTTCCAGCTCGCGGAAAATCGTCCAGCCGTCGTTGTGCCAGAACACCATACCCGGCGCTTCTTCCTGCATATGGTACAGGTCAAGCTGCTTGCCGATTTTGCGGTGATCGCGCTTGGATGCTTCTTCCAGACGCTGCAGATAAGCATTCAGCTGCTTTTTGTCCGCCCAGGCAGTGCCGTAGATACGCTGCAGCATCTTGTTATTGCTGTCACCGCGCCAGTATGCACCGGAGGTTTTCTGCAGCTTGAAGTGATGGCAGAAACGCATGTTTGGCACATGTGGCCCGCGGCACATATCCACGTATTCCTCATGATGATACAAACCTGGTTTGTCATCATGGCTGATGTTTTCATCAAGAATGGCAACTTTGTAGTTTTCGCCGCGGTTGACGAAAGTCTCACGCGCTTCCTGCCAGCTCACCTTTTTCTTGATAACGTCGTAATCTTTCTCGGCCAGCTCGTGCATACGCTTCTCGAGCAGCTCAAGATCTTCCTGCGTCAGGGTGTGGTCCAGATCAACGTCGTAGTAGAAACCGTTGTCGATAACCGGGCCGATCGCCATTTTAGTGTGCGGCCACAGCTGCTTGATGGCATGACCGAGCAGGTGAGCACAAGAGTGGCGAAGAATTTCCAGACCCGTTTCGTCTTTAGCGGTGATAATGGCGAGCTTCGCGTCGTTTTCGATAATATCGGAAGCATCAACCAGTTCACCGTCTACGCGGCCAGCGATACACGCTTTGGCAAGACCTGGACCGATGTCCAGCGCAACGTCCATTGGGCTAACGGGTTTGTCGTAATGGCGTTGGCTGCCATCAGGAAGAGTAATAACAGGCATGTTAAGTCCTTATCTGCAGTGGTGACCCACACGAAAGATCACATACAGTAGAGAAATTGGATTTAGAACAACTCGTTGCGTAACCATTTGACCAACAATCGCCGAATTGGTACGCAGTCTGGTGTACAAATGAAAATGGCATCACTGCCATCTCACCTGAATCGCAGATGGTAACACTAACAGGAAGGGGAATACATCCCTTG
This sequence comes from Enterobacter sp. TMH.L2, assembly GCF_050847315.1. NCBI lineage: Bacteria > Pseudomonadati > Pseudomonadota > Gammaproteobacteria > Enterobacterales > Enterobacteriaceae > Enterobacter > Enterobacter sp. TMH.L2. The sequence continues at coordinate 2,792,016 of NZ_CP193791.1, forward strand.
TTGCCGTGAACGAGCTTGATAAATAGGGCCGTCGCCCACCCTTTTCAAGGCGCGTTATGCCGCTTTGTCTTTCTCTTCCACCAGCACCAGCGGGCATTTTTTTACCTTACAAGCCTGGGAGTAAGCCAGGTCGCACACCGCACAAAGGTCTCTCAGTTCCGACTCATATTCGTATTCCATAAAATAGCGAAAAGTCCCACCGCCGGACTCAGTGCGCCAGAATCGCTGCGGCTCCAGAATTTCATCAAGCTGCCTGAAGGTCAGGGCTGAAGGGTTATGAAACCCCACTCGTACGCGATAGATAGTCATGCACGATTATTCTCAGGGCGCGATGCGTTTTGCCAGGTGGTTTTGGTTCTCAAAAGGATAGGAAAAAACGAAGAGTGGGCGCACGAGGAAAAAACAAAGCCGGATATTGTCCGGCTTCTTAATCTTACATCTTATACCCGAGCGTAATTTGCGTACGTCTGTCGGTATGGTTTGGTGCAGTAGACGGCGGATCGGAGTTCCAGGTCACGTTATAGCCTACTTTCAGGCCAAAGTGCTCACTGATAGCCACATCCAGCGCCGTTTCGGAGTTCACCGTGGTGTCGTCACTGCCCAGCACGGACACGCCCTGAATAAACTTAGCGTTGTCGGTCAGCTGCCAGTTATAAGTCGCAGACGCATAGCCCAGCGCCTGAGTCTCGTTTTTACCATCGGTAAATTCGTCATAACGCACACCTGGACCGAATTCCACACGCAGACTGTGAACTGGACCGTTCAGCAACTGGCGACCATAACCCGCAGTGAAGACATCGCGCGCATGATAGCCGTTGTACCGGTCAGTCAACCAGCTGGCCTGACCAAAGAGATAGTCATAGTCAGTCATGTTGTAACGACCACGTCCACCCGCTGAGTATTTCTCGGAAGAACGCACATCGTTGGAAGAGGTGTTACTGGCGGTACCCCAAATTGACCAGGCGGTAGCCGTATTGTACCAGGTCATATTGGTGTTTGCAGTCAAGTTGGAACTTTTGGTATTGCCTGCCTGCGCAAGATAGCCTGCATTCAGATTACCTTCGAAGGGTTTCTTCGCGGTAGTCGGGTCATCCATGACAGTAAATACTGAGTCATCTGCCACTGCGAAATGGCTAAAGAACGCTCCACCGGTGAGTAAAAGCGCAACCGGCACTGTCTTTAAAAGCTTCATTTATTAATCCGTACAACACAAAAAAGAAACCATTAAGGTTCCGGAATCTTTCCTCGGGATCAAATCGAAGCCGCCCCGGAAAGGTTACAAATTATAAAAACTCCGCAATAACATAGCAATGGATTCTTGTTTCATTTTTTGTATAAGAGAGCTCTTAAAATATCTTTATTTTCATAAGGATACGAAGGTTATGGTTTTTGGATAATCATTCGATAAATCATGATTTTAATTAACATTTCACTTCCCGCTTCGGTGCTACGCTTTAGGACAATGGCTAAAAAAGGAGGAGACATGACCGCTATTTTTACACTCACCCTCGCCCCTTCCCTCGACAGTTCCACCGTCACGGCGCAAATCTATCCTGAAGGGAAACTTCGCTGCACCTCGCCCATCTTTGAACCCGGCGGCGGCGGTATAAACGTTGCCCGTGCTATTGTCCATTTGGGGGGACACGCCACGGCGATATTCCCGGCTGGCGGCGCGACTGGCCAGCACCTTCGTGACCTGTTGCTTGAAGAGCGTGTCATTGTGGACACCGTGGAAGCGAAAGACTGGACCCGCCAAAACCTGCACGTTCATACCGAGTCTACCGGCGAACAATATCGATTCGTGATGCCTGGAGCCGCCCTGACGGAGGATGAATTCCTGCACCTGGAACAAAAAGCCCTCGCTCTTCATCCCGGCGATATTCTGGCGATCAGCGGGAGCCTGCCGCCGGGCGTTGATCTCAAAAAGCTCTGCCGCCTGGTAAAAATGGCTCAGGAGAAAGGCATACGCTGCATTGTGGACAGCTCAGGAGAGGCACTGAAAGCCACACTCGCGTTAGGCAACATCGAACTGGTGAAGCCAAACCAAAAAGAGCTGAGCGCCTTAGTTCAGCGCGAACTTACGCAGCCGGACGATGTGCGAGCCGCCGCGCAGCACCTTGTCGACAGCGGCCAGGCAAAACGCGTCGTGGTTTCTCTGGGTGCACAGGGAGCCCTGGCGGTTGATACACAAGAATGTGTGCACGTTGTGCCGCCGCCGGTCAAAAGCCAAAGCACCGTCGGCGCCGGAGACAGCATGGTTGGCGCCATGACGCTCAAGCTTGCGGAAAACGCGCCTCTGCTGGATATCGTTCGCTATGGTGTGGCTGCCGGCAGTGCCGCTACGCTGAACAAAGGCACCCGCCTCTGCTCGCTGGAAAATACGCAGAAGATCTACGCCTGGCTACGAGGCTAACGTTTCGTTGCAGAATAAACGGGCTGCCGCCGGGCGAGAATATCGCCATTCCGGCAGCATGAACTATGCTAAAACCTTCAGGATAACAACGGGGTGACTATGAGCGAAGTTGAACGCTATCTGATAACGGTGCAATTTGAAGAGCAAAGCCTGGCCGACATCAACGAGCTGAACAACCAGCTCACGCGCGGCGGTTTTACCCTCACGCTCACCGATGATCAAGGCAAAATTCACGAACTTGGCCCGGGCAGCTTCGGGCTAATCAGTCCGCTTGATGAACAAGAAGTTGCAGCGTTGGCCAGAGGGCTGGGAAGCGTAGCGCTTGGCACGGAGCCTGACGTCGTCGTTACCCGCTGGGAAGCCTGGCAGAAACAAAAGTAAGTACTGGCCGGGGTTGTGCGTCAGCGCGTGTTTTTGCCCGGCAAACGGCGATAAGCTATTGATTGCAGTGTCTACCAGCCAACCTGGGGAGAAAAGTCATGTGGCAAGCCATCCGTCATTTGTTAAGCGAGCAGTTAGGCGAAGCAGAGATTGAACAGCGCACTGAGCTACCCGGCGGCGAAATTCACGCGGCATGGCATATTCGTTATGCGGGCCACGAGATTTTCGTCAAGTGTGACGAACGCGAAATGCTGCCCATCTTCACGGCAGAAGCCGATCAGCTAGAGCTCCTGTCGCGCAGTAAAACCGTCAGAGTACCCAAGGTCTGGGCGCTCGGCAGCGACAGAGATTACAGCTTCTTGCTGCTGGAGTATCTGCCTTCTAAACCCCTCGATGCCCATAACGCGTTTCTCCTCGGTCAGCAGTTGGCCCGGCTTCATCAATGGAGCGACCAGCCGCAGTTCGGTCTGGACTTCGACAACGATCTCTCCACCACCCCGCAGCCCAACGCCTGGCAGCGACGCTGGTCGACCTTCTTTGCCGAGCAGCGCATTGGCTGGCAGTTGGAAATGGCGGCGGAAAAAGGCATCGACTATGGCGATATTGATTTGATCGTTGATTTTGTCCAGCAGTCGCTGGCCTCACATCAGCCTCAGCCTTCCCTGTTGCATGGCGATCTCTGGTCGGGCAACTGCGCCCTCGGGCCTGACGGGCCCTTTATTTACGATCCCGCCTGCTATTGGGGTGACCGGGAATGCGACCTGGCCATGCTGCCGCTGCACAACGACCAGCCGCCGCAAATTTACGACGGCTATCAGTCCGTCTCTCCTCTTCCGGCGGGCTTCCTCGACCGCCAGCCCATTTACCAACTTTATACCCTGCTTAACCGGGCGATTCTGTTCGGCGGGCAGCACCTGGTGACGGCGCAAAAAGCGCTGGAGAAAGTATTAGCGGCGTAAAAAGCAGGCCGCGCCTGAACGGCGTGGCCCGTTATTTTATAAAAAGCCGAGCAGCTTGAAGAAGAAATAGCCCACTACGATGACAATCACCGGCAGGACATAAAGCGGAAAAATCTGCAGTAAGATCGTGTGATGTGGCACAACCACTTTTGCATCGAGCTGCGCTTTGCTGAGTCCCTCCGGCCCTTTGGCCTGTTCAAGAATCAGCTGATCCTGCACGCCCTCGCGCAGGAATTTTGCCTGACGGCTCATGCGGGCCCCGGAGTCCTGCAGCGCCAGACCGATAAAAATCAGCGCAAATATTAGCCAGAAGAAGACGTTCACCTGGCCGTTAAAATCCGGCAGCGGCGAGTTGTACCAGAAGAGATTCAGGAACGGCGTATTGAACCGCATCATCTCAATCATCACGTGAGCGAAATCCATCATTACGGCGTCAATGCCCGGCTGTTTTTCGCTGTGCTGATACATAAATTTCAGGATGGAAATTACCGTCGACAGAAGCGCCGGGATAAAAATAATCCAGCCCGCCACGCGCTTTAAAATCGCAATGCGTCCAGCTTGTTGATACGTCATGTACTCCCCTTTATTAGGACGTAACGTTATACGCTCAAAGTCTACCCTGTGTGGCGCTATTTCGCCTGAGCTTTGCGGGCTAAATTCGCAAAAGCGGTAGCTTCGAGCTTTGTTTCCGGCTAAAGATACACAAACATTTTATTTTGACGAACAGAAAGGAGTCATTTTATGGCCGAAACGCGCCAAATCCTCGCAGCAATTTTTGATATGGATGGGCTGCTGATAGATTCCGAACCGCTTTGGGATCGTGCGGAGCTGGACGTGCTGGAGAGCATCGGCGTCGATATTACGCGTCGTCACGAACTGCCCGACACGCTGGGATTACGCATCGACCTGGTGGTTGAACTTTGGTATTCACGCCAGCCGTGGACCGGACCATCCCGTGAGGAAGTGACCGCGCGCGTTATCGAACGTGCTATTGCGTTGGTTGAGGAACAGCGCCCGCTGCTGCCTGGCGTTATTGAAGCGGTGAAGCTTTGCAAAACGCTGGGCCTAAAGGTTGGCCTGGCTTCTGCGTCTCCGCTGCACATGCTGGAAAAGGTGCTTGAAATGTTCGACCTGCGCCAGGACTTCGACGCTATTGCCTCCGCCGAACATCTGCCTTACAGCAAGCCGCATCCACAAGTGTATCTCGATGCGGCCGCGAAGCTGGGGATCGATCCGCTCTCCTGCGTGACGCTCGAAGACTCCGTCAACGGTATGATCGCCACTAAAGCGGCGAGGATGCGCTCCATTGTGGTGCCTGCCGAGGAAAACTTTGCGGACCCACGCTGGTGCCTGGCGGACGTCAAACTTCCTTCTCTGGTTCAGCTAACGGAAACAAGCCTGAAAGGCTAAACCTGTCGGGCGGCTCAGGCCGCCCATCTTCCTGACAAAATGTTACACCGTCACCTCTTCCGAATACTGTACAAAAACCCTATACTGGATGAATCGACAGTTTCTTCATTCAGGTTGTATCATGACGGCGGAAGGCCACCTGCTCTTTTCTATTGCCTGCGCAGTTTTTGCCAAAAACGCCGAACTGACGCCCGTCCTCGCCCAGGGTGACTGGTGGCATATTGTGCCGTCCGCGATTCTGACCTGCCTGTTGCCGGATATTGACCACCCAAAATCCTTTCTGGGCCAGCGGCTAAGCTGGATCTCAAAACCGGTGGCGCGAATGTGCGGCCACCGGGGGTTTACCCACAGCCTGTTCGTGGTGTTCGCCGGGCTGGCACTGTTTTACCTCAAGGTACCGGAAAGCTGGGTCATTCCGGCCGATGCGCTGCAGGGCATGGTGCTGGGTTACCTCAGCCATATCCTTGCCGACATGCTAACGCCTGCCGGGGTGCCGCTATTGTGGCCGTGCCGCTGGCGTTTCCGTTTCCCCATCGTTCGCCCACAAAAAGGCAATCAGCTTGAGCGCGCCCTGTGCATGGCGCTGTTTGGTTTTGCGGTTTGGATGCCCCAGGGCCTGCCCGAAAACGGTGCAGTACGCTGGTCTTCGCAGATGATAAATTCGCTGCAAACCACCTTTAATAGCTTTATAACTCACCAGTCTGAGCGTTAAACAGCCAATATCATTCATTTGGTAATAATCAATTCCTTTTGAATATAAGCCAACGCCCTGCCATCTGTTACGCTTTGCAACATAACGGTCGTCCCTGCGCGGCCGCGTGACAATAAATCAGGAGATACGGGGATGAATTTTCCACTGGTAGCGAACATTGTGGTGTTCGTTGTATTGCTATTGCTGCTGGCGCAAACTCGCCACAAGCAATGGAGCCTTGCCAAAAAAGTGCTGGCAGGTCTGGTACTGGGCGTGATCTTTGGCCTGGCGTTGCACACCATTTATGGTTCCGACAGCGCGGTGCTGAAAGATTCCATTCAGTGGTTTAATGTTGTCGGTAACGGCTATGTGCAGCTGCTGCAGATGATTGTCATGCCGCTGGTCTTCGCCTCAATTCTGAGTGCCGTCGCCAAACTGCATAATGCATCTTCGCTGGGGAAAATCAGCGTTCTGTCTATCGGTACACTGCTGTTTACCACGCTGATTGCCGCGCTGGTCGGGGTGCTGGTCACCAATCTTTTTGGCCTGACCGCTGAAGGCCTGGTGCAGGGCAATGCAGAAAACGCTCGTCTGGCGGCGATTCAATCCAACTACATTGGTAAAGTGGCTGACCTGACCGTCCCGCAGCTGATCCTCTCCTTCGTGCCAAAAAACCCGTTTGCTGACCTGACCGGTGCCAACCCGACGTCTATCATCAGCGTGGTGATTTTTGCCGCCTTCCTGGGCGTCGCAGCGCTTAAGCTGCTGAAAGATGATGCCCCTAAAGGTGAGCGCGTACTGGTGGCTATCGACACCCTGCAAAGCTGGGTCATGAAGCTAGTTCGCCTGGTCATGCAGCTGACGCCATACGGCGTGCTGGCGCTAATGACCAAAGTAGTGGCGGGCTCAAACCTGCAGGACATCATCAAGCTGGGCAGCTTCGTGGTGGCGTCTTACCTTGGCCTGGCAATCATGTTTGGCGTTCACGCCGTACTGCTGGCTTTCAACGGCGTTAGCCCGGTGAAATACTTCCGCAAAGTCTGGCCGGTGCTGACATTCGCGTTCACCAGCCGCTCCAGCGCAGCGAGTATTCCACTGAACGTGGAAGCGCAAACCCGCCGTCTCGGCGTACCAGAATCTATCGCCAGCTTCTCTGCCTCCTTCGGCGCAACCATCGGCCAGAACGGCTGCGCAGGCCTTTACCCGGCGATGCTTGCCGTGATGGTGGCTCCGACCGTAGGGATTAACCCGCTGGATCCTGTCTGGATTGCGACGCTGGTAGGGATTGTGACCGTTAGCTCCGCAGGCGTAGCCGGCGTGGGCGGTGGTGCAACCTTCGCCGCGCTGATTGTGCTGCCCGCGATGGGGCTGCCGGTCACGCTGGTCGCGCTGCTGATTTCCGTTGAACCGCTGATTGATATGGGCCGTACCGCCCTGAACGTTAGCGGGTCGATGACCGCCGGGACCATTACCAGCCAGTTGATGAAGCAGACCGACAAAGAGATTCTGAACAGCGACGATGAAGTGGAATTAGCCCACCGTTAATCTGAACTGAAAAACAAAAGGCCGCTGGTGATAGCGGCCTTTTTTTATACTTCGTTTTCCTGTCGAACCTGTTTCGCCCAGCGCTGTGCCGACTCGGGCAAAGTAAACGGCGGCGACTGGCGGAAGGCATCACCCAGTAAAACAAACGCTACATACTGCCCGCGCAGCAAATAGACATCTTTAAACCCGTCTACTCGCCACGCATGAGAAGGCGGAGCTGGCTCCACGCGGGGCGTGTAGGTAATGATTGGGCGTGTATTCGGTTGGCGCAGTGGTTTCATAGGCAACGGGATTGGAACTGAATTAGTGAACAACCTCACCATGATAGCGGATCTCACCCTTCCTCGTCGCCCCCTCTTCTCTGTCTCCGCCCGTAAGGCAAAAAAAAGCCCGGCGCAGAGACTGCAGCCGGGTCCATTACGGCGTGCTAGCTTAGGCTTTAGGTGCCTGCGGATCGGTGTCGTATTCAGCGCAGGTCTGGTAGCCCGAATTCATCACGCGACCGGTGTCATCCAGCGCGACAAAATACGTTTCAGCTTTACCGTTACGCTGGCCCAGAATATAGGTCTGGCAGGTCCCTTTGGCGTGGATCATGGTGATTTCGGAAGACGGTTTACCCGCAATCTGCTGTACCTGGGCACGGGTCATGCCTTTTTTCACATCTTTCACCACCGGCTCAGTCACCAGATCTTTGGTGCGATCGTAAGCGGTACACCCTGCCAGCATAGTCATTACCGCTGCCGCGCCTAAAAATCCTGCAAATTTATTATTCATAATTATCCTCATCAATGAATGTATTGATCCTGCGTGTTAGATAAGCCTGGAATATAAAAGAACATTTTTCAACTCGTTACCCTTAATGCGTGAAAATTCGGACAATAAGAGTATTCATAAGGATCCTGTCTGGTTTGCAGGAAAACTCGCCGTCTGCAGGCCGGGTAAGCCTTTGAGCCTTGTCGTTTTCAGCGCAACAGGGTAAGTTTTAGGGCAGTTAAATTTTGCGGCCTGCGCTTTGCGGGTACAGCTTATTGGAGGGGTTAAATGGCTCTGCAACAAGAAATTATTCAGGCACTGGGCGTCAAGCCACAAATCGACGCCAGCGAAGAGATCCGCGTCAGCGTTGATTTTCTGAAAACGTACCTTAAAACCTACCCGTTTATTAAATCTCTGGTGCTGGGGATAAGCGGCGGCCAGGACTCCACTCTGGCGGGTAAACTCTGCCAGCTAGCTATCAGCGAACTGCGTGAAGAAAGCGGCGACGACAGCTATCAGTTTATCGCCATGCGCTTGCCGTTTGGCGTACAGGCCGACGAGCAGGATTGCCAGGATGCCATTGCGTTTATCCAGCCGGATCGCGTGTTAACGGTGAACATCAAGGGCGCCGTGCTTGCCAGCGAGCAGGCTCTGCGCGAAGCGGGAATCGAGCTGAGCGATTTTGTTCGTGGCAATGAAAAAGCCCGCGAGCGCATGAAGGCGCAGTACAGCATCGCCGGGATGACCAAAGGCGTCGTCGTGGGGACTGACCATGCCGCGGAAGCCGTAACCGGATTCTTCACCAAGTATGGCGACGGCGGCACCGACATTAATCCTCTTTTCCGCCTCAACAAACGCCAGGGCAAACTGCTGCTGAAAACGCTCGGCTGCCCGGAACATTTGTACCTGAAGGCCCCGACAGCCGATCTCGAAGACGATCGCCCTTCTCTGCCGGATGAAGCGGCCCTCGGCGTAACCTACGTGCAAATTGACGATTATCTGGAAGGCAAAACCGTACCGGCTGAAACCGCAAAAATCATCGAAGGCTGGTATCTGAAAACGGAACACAAACGCCGTCCGCCGATTACCGTGTTTGATGATTTCTGGAAAAAATAGTCAGAAACAGCTTTGCATTAGCATTTTTTCAGGGCGGCGTAGTGCCGCCTTTTTTACAGGATGGACATGGACACCTCTTCGCAACGCGCCACGCTTATCGGCCTTATCGCAATCCTGCTCTGGAGTACCTCCGTTGGCCTGTTGCGCAGCATCAGCGAGCACTTTGGCGCAGTCGGCGGCGCGGCCCTGCTCTACACCGTCAGCGCGCTGTGTCTTTGCCTCGTCCGAGGTTTGCCCAAAATACGCGAACTCCCACCCCGTTATCTCTGGGTTGGCGGGCTGCTCTTTGTGGGCTATGAAATAAGCCTGGCGCTTTCAATTGGCCTGGCGCACACCCGCGCTCAGTCCCTGGAACTGGGGATGATCAATTATCTCTGGCCCTGCCTGACCGTCTTTTTCGCCCTGTTTATTAACGGCCAGCGCAGCAATTTATGGCTGTGGCCTGGGCTCGCGCTTTCCCTGGCGGGGATTGTGCAGGTAATGAAAGGAGACGGCGACTGGTCGCCTCTCGTGATGTGGCACAACATTCTCGATAACCCACTGGCCTACGGCCTGGCTTTTGCCGCCGCCATCATCTGGGCGCTCTACTGCAACCTGACTCGCCGCTGGAGCGAAGGTAAAAGCGGCGTCAGCCTGTTTTTCTGCGCCACCGCGCTGGTGCTGTGGATTAAGTTCGCCTTTGTGGCACATCCAACAATGCATTTCACGCTATCCGGTACAGCGCAGCTGTTATTTATGGGGATTTCTACCGCCGTCGCCTATTCAGCCTGGAATGTTGGTATCCAGCGGGGAAACATGACGCTGCTTGCCACGGCTTCCTACTTCACGCCGGTATTATCGGCCCTGCTCGCCACGCTGTGGCTGGGTCTGCATCCCGGCTTTGCTTTTTGGCAAGGTGTACTGATGATTGTAGGCGGCTCTCTGCTTTGCTGGCTTGCCACGCGGCACTATGGTTAAGGGCGATTCCCTCTTCACCTTCACGACTGCTATACTGGTGAAATAAACAGTATCCAGGAGTCCGATGTGGTCAGGCGTGCAAATACGTCGCGGTTAGAGTTTGAAGCCGCGGCGGTCTATGAATATCCGGAGCATCTCAGGCCATGGCTTGATGACCTGCCCAAAAAACCCGGCGTCTATGTTTTTCACGGTGAAAGCGACGTTATGCCGTTGTATATCGGCAAAAGTGTCAATATCCGCACGCGCGTGATGTCCCATTTTCGTACGCCTGATGAAGCCGCACTCTTGAGGCAGTCTCGCCGTATTACCTTTATCCGCACTGCCGGCGAACTCGGAGCGCTGCTGCTCGAAGCGCAAATGATCAAAGAGCAACAGCCTTTGTTCAACAAACGCCTGCGTCGTAACCGCCAGCTTTGTTCCCTGTCTCTCCAGGGGGACATACCGCAGGTTGTATATGCCAAAGATGTCGATTTCTCCCGCCAGCCGGGCCTGTATGGGTTGTACGCTAACCGCCGGGCCGCGCTGCAAACGCTGCAAGGGCTGGCCGATGAGCATCGCCTCTGTTACGGCCTGCTGGGCCTGGAATCACTGAGTAAGGGCCGGGCCTGTTTTCGCTCAGCGCTTAAACGCTGCGCCGGAGCCTGTTGCGGGAAAGAGACTCAGGCCGAGCATCATGCCCACCTGGTTCAGGCTCTCGAACAGGTTCGCCTGATTTGCTGGCCATGGAAAAACGCCGTCGCCATCGTGGAACGCAGCCCGGAGATGACCGAGTATCACCTGATCGATCACTGGTTTTATCTTGGGTCCGTGCAGCAGTTAAATGACGTAACAACCCGCCGCCAGCCGCCGGATGGCTTTGATAACGACGGCTACAAGATCCTTTGCAAGCTGATGCTGAGCGGGGAATATGAGGTGATAGAACTGGAGTAGACTCCCCCCAAGAGAGGAGTCTAAAAGTGCTATGCCGCCGACGAAGGCAGAAGTTTGGTGATAGCTTCCGGCCAGCCGTCGCTGCAGCCCCAGAGACGCATTTGCTCGATATCCGGTGCCAGCAGGCGGTCCTTTTCCAGAAATGCCACGCGTTCGCGAATATCCCCGAAGACGTTTTCAAGCAGGGGTGAGCTGCGCAACGGCCGGTGAAACTCGATGCCCTGAGCGGCCGCCATAGCCTCAATCCCAACCACTGCCGCAGTGTTAAAGCACATAGATCCCAGACGGCGAGCCGCATAGGTCGCCATCGAAACATGGTCTTCCTGATTCGCAGACGTTGGCAGACTGTCGACGCTACCCGGATGAGCGAGCGATTTATTCTCCGATGCCAGTGCCGCAGCGGTGACCTGCGCAATCATAAAGCCGGAGTTAATCCCGCCCTCTTTCACGAGGAACGGCGGCAGGCCGGACAGCCCGGTATCCAGCAGCAGCGCCAGGCGACGTTCCGAAATTGCGCCAATTTCCGCCACCGCTAACGCGATAATATCGGCGGCAAAGGCAACGGGCTCTGCGTGGAAGTTGCCGCCGGAAATCACTTCTCCGGTGTCGCTGAACACCAGCGGGTTGTCCGAGGCGGCGTTGGCCTCAATCTGCAGAACACGCGCCGCATGACGCAGGTTATCCAGACACGCGCCCATAACCTGCGGCACGCAGCGAATGGAATAAGGATCCTGCACGCGGCCACAGTGGACGTGAGAATCAACGATTTTACTGTCGGCAAGCAGTGCAGTGACCGCCGCAGCCACATCAATTTGTCCCGCCTGGCCGCGAGCCTGGTGGATACGCGCGTCGAATGGTTTCACTGAGCCTTTGATAGCCTCCAGCGACAAGGCCCCCGCCACCAGCCCGGCAGCAAACACCTTCTCGCCCTCAAACAACCCTCGCAGCGCAAGCGCCGTCGAAACCTGGGTCCCGTTCAGCAGCGCCAGGCCCTCTTTTGGCCCCAGTACCAGCGGCTTTACGCCTGCCAGCTTCAAACCTTCACCGGCAGGGATCTGTTCGCCGTTCACCCTGACATTCCCTTCCCCGAGCAACATCAGCGACAGATGCGCCAGCGGGGCCAGGTCACCGGATGCCCCCACCGAGCCTTTCTCCGGGATCACCGGCATTACGCCCGAGTTAAACAGCGCAATCAGGCTATCAATCACCAGCAGACGAACGCCAGAATGCCCGCGTGACAGGCTGATAATTTTACTGGCCATCACCAGTCGGACAACATCATCCGGCAGCGCTTCGCCAAGCCCCACGCTGTGAGAAAGCACCAGATTACGCTGAAGTTCAGCCAGATGATCGGTGGCGATGGTGGTTTGTGCCAGCTTGCCAAAACCGGTGTTAATACCGTAAACCACGTCGCCGTGGGCAACAATCGCTTCTACCGTGCCGAGCGCACGCTCAACGGCGGCAACCGCCCCGGGGTCAAGCCTGAGCAGCACGTTTCCATGGTAGATCTCGCGCAGAGTGGCCAGTGAAACGGAACCTGGAGTGAGACTGCATAGCTTCTTTTGCGTTGACATGTCAGCATCCTGTTTGCATCGGGTTTTTGTCTATATTTGTATATACAACTTAACTAATAAACCAAATAATCCGCCAGCGGGTCATAGGACTTTTTTATCGATCGGTGAGCCGGATCGCGCTTGTGAAATTTTTCCAGCACGGGATGCTGCCGGGCGTTTACAGGTAAGGGAAATGAAGAACAAAAGCGCAGTTGCACAGCAGTTTCTGAGGATATTCATCAGGAAGAAAGAGCATTGCCCGGCCAGTTTTCCGGGCATTCGGTCTACAAATAGGTAATTTCGCTGAACAGCAGTTGCCCTTCGTTTTTTAACAGCCGCAGCGTGTGGCTGCCCTCCTGCCACCAGGCGCCCTGGTCCGGTGAAAGCAGCTTATCTTCCAGCTGCCATTCCCCGCTCAGGACATAAACAACGCCGCCTCGGGTACCAAAAGTGGTAAAGGTTCTGTCCGCCACCCGCACCTGGGCCCGGCATCGGTCCCGGCGAGTCATCACGTTAAAGTCCATCGACATGCCGCGAGTCAGCTCGGCTTTTACGGGCTGCTCGCCGGCAAAAGTAAAAGGCTGATGGCGCTTGAGCGTATGCCTGAACGCCTTTCCGCCGTCGAGAACGACCTCACTCCCCTCCAGCAGAGTCATTACCCGGTCAACCTGCGGAAAGACCGGGAACTCGCCGTTGTGGGCCAAAGAGGCGATACTGGCACGCCAGTTGAAATCTCGCGTCGCGGGTGGAAAACAGCATATTTCTCGCGTTTCCCCGGCGCCGTTGCGCCAGAGGTTAACCGGCACCTTTCGTATATCAAAGAATTCCATCACCACTCCTGAGGACGCACGGCATCCGTGTGCCCTGGCATTTGCTCTTTAAATTGAGCGACCCCAAAGGAAGCGCTCCCCCGGCGGCCTGCTCATCAGTTCTCTGTTTTGTTCGTCAGATCTGTGCCTGACGCCAGTGTTATCGGCAGCCGTGGCCGGTTGCTGTAGCCCTGGTTCTATTTTTGTGACAATGATTTAGCGGCTTTTTTATCGGGAAGCAAAGTAAATTTATCGCCCTCAATACCGGTCGGTAAAATCTGCGGAGTGAACTGCAATTTTGAATGTAAGCTGCTGAAATAGAGTGTTTAAAATGGCTTATCCCGTCGGTGTGATTATTGCCGGGCGGTATTATTTGAGTCGAGCGAAGGGGAAAGAGTGGAGTGACATGATTAAACGAGAAAACCGCCGATCCTGTTCACAGCGTACCTCGCTATTGTGAACAGGACCGGCGGTCTTAATTTAGTCGCTCAGGCTTACTGAGCAGCTGGCATTTTACCTTCATGCGCAGGGCGTTCTGTCAGACGCTTCTCAAAATTCGCATTAAACTGTTTTTTCTGATCCGGGGTCAGAATGTTGTAGATTTTGTTCTGGGTTTGCAGATGCGCCAGCATGCGCGCTTTGTTCTGCTCGGCCATTTTATCAATCTGCGCCTGGGCTTTAGCCTGGTCGAAGCTGTCGCTGGCAATCACGTCGTGCATGGCGCGGCGTTCGTCAACGGATGGGCGCTGCATCTTGCCGCGCTGTTCTTTCATAATGTCTTTAATTTGCTGTTTCTGCGCATCGGTCAGGTTCAGGTCTTTAAACATCATGTCGTGCATCGGGCCGCGCATCATTTTATGGTGCATCATCGGAGCATCGGTTTGTGGAGCCGCAGCCGGGGTTGTGTCTGCAGCATGCGCCAGGTTAGCGGCACCCAGAGCCAGGGTAGAAGCGACGAACAGTGCAGTTAATTTACGCATATTTTTAACCTTCTCTTTTCATTAAATTGACGGCTCGCTTAAAACGACGATGCCGTGTTGACGAGAATGAGTTTACGAGTCTTATCGTCAAGGAGACGGTGGCATCCGTAAATCATTGAAAGGGTATTAAACAAGAATGCATCAATTATGAAGAAAATAAGGATTAAGGCGGGGAATAGTGCAACTAAATATAACAAATCACTGATTATAAAGACAATATGAAAAGTGTACAGCAATCAACCTAACGAATAAACCCTGTACCCAGGAATTATCCGCAAATAAATTAACAATACGAAATGATTAAGCAGCTCAATTATTCAGAGCTGCTTAAAGTTTAAATTTCCTCCAGCATCAGCCCCGCTCTCAGCCCCAGCGCCACATCCGGGTTGGGGAATAAAACGTACTCTTTTTCACCGGCAACGACATAACGCTTCTCACCATCTTCAGCCAGCAGGGTGCCCTTCGAAAACGCGGTAAAGTTCTGCGTTTGGCCGGACATGTGCAGCACAAATTTCTCCGACTGTCGGGTGATTTGCTGAGCGACACGGTAACGCTGCGGTTCTATCTCCATGACCGGCGGCTCTGCCCCGCTTAACAACGCTGAGATTGCTTCTTTAGTTATTGCGAACTGACCAAGATCGTTCTGCCCAAACGGCCTGGCTTTTCCCAGCTCGAGCGTGCAGCTCAGCGCCCCAAAATGCTCGCTGCTGAAATGACTAAAGGTGCCACCGGGCTTTTGATGAAACACCAGCGCCTGCAGCCCGGCGCAGCCCAGCCAGGTTAAAAAGCTCTCGCTATAAGGCAACGGCCTCGCAGGAAGCACGCCAAACCGGGGGTGATAAGAGCCACGAATAGCGGTATGCATATCCAGATGCCAGCGGGTTTGCTCTTCACTTCGCGACCAGAATTGCTCGAGGGCATGTTCAAGCCTGGCCGCACGTTGGGTTTCTACGCTTTCAGGAAACTGCTGCCAGCGCCCGCCAAACATACGGTTCATGTCGCTATGGGTATAACGCTTATCCGCGCGCAGCGCCGCTGGGTTACCCAGAATAATCATCGTGCGCCACTGCAGCGGAAGCTGCCCCGCGATCAAGCCGTTGGTCAACTGGCCAAGGATCTCCACCGGGGCGGTTTCGTTGCCGTGAATCCCGGCCGATATGACCAGCGCTTTCCCTGCCGCCTCACGCGGCGTCAACGTCAGAATACCTTCATCCCACCAACGCCAGCTGAGATAAGCATTCTCCCCGGAAGTTTGTTCAGGCGCCTTGCCGGCCAGCGTCTGCGCCAGAAAATCAATCATTATTTCTCCCCTATTGCTGGAACGGATACACGGAACCTAAATCCAGAATGTGCGTCAGTTCATCCAGGGCTTCACGCCCCTCGCGCAACAGCTGCGGGTCGGCTAAATCAGCCTGGGTTAAACGGTCGCGATACCAGCGATCAACCCAGCCATTGAGCGTCATAAACAGCGTGTCGTTCATCATCACCGCCGGATTAACGGCTTTAAGCTCCTCGTCCGTCAGTACCACTCTCAGGCGTAAACAGGCCGGGCCACCGCCGTTAGCCATGCTTTCCCGCAGATCAAACACCTGCAGCTCACGGACAGGGTTATCCGCCTCCAGCAGTTGATTAAGGTAGCGCCAGACGCCTGGATGCTGGCGAGACTCTTCCGGCAGCACGAGCGTCATGCCGCCGTCGGCGCGACTCAACAGCTGGCTGTTAAACAGATAGGTCGAAACCGCATCCGCCACCGAAACCAAATCGTCCGGGACTTCCAGGGCCGTAAAGCCCGGGACTTTTTCGCGCAGGCGCTGATAAAGCCCCGGCTGATCCACAAACGCATGCTGGTGGCAGAACAGCACCTCGCGGTTAGAAACTGCAATAACGTCGTTGTGAAAAACGCCCAGGTCGATCACCGCCGGGTTTTGCTGAGCGAAGATAACCTGCTCAGAACGTACCTGATTCAAACGTGCCACGGCCTGGCTGGCCTCCAGCGTCTGACGAGCGGGATAGCGGGCCGGTGCCTGCCCGCTTTTCGAGTCTTCGCGACCATAAACAAACAGCTGCACGCCCGGCTCGCCATACTCGCCGCCTAAACGGTTATGGTTGGCGGCACCTTCGTCACCAAACATCGCCACCTGCGGCAGCGCGCCGTGCACGGCAAAACACCCGGTATCCCGGAACATCGCCCGCAGCACGCTTTCCGTCGTCGGTGCTTCGCTGGCGCGGTGGAACTTATTGTTCAGGTTGGCGACGGTGAGATGCACTTTACCGTCCAGCGTATCGGCTGACGGTGATACCGTCGCCGCGTTGGCCACCCACATCGAAGAGGCCGAACTGGCGGCGGACAGCAGCTGCGGAGCTTGCCGAGCTGCACGCTCAACAACCTGCTCGTCGCTGCCGCTAAAGCCTATCTGACGCAGCACGCCAATATTCGGACGCTCCTGCGGGGCAATCACGCCCTGCGGATAACCCGCGTCTGCCAGCGCTTTCATTTTCAGTAGCCCCTGCTTCGCCGCCAGCTTCGGGTTAGACACGCGAAACTGGTGCTTCGTCGAGGCTTCATTGCCGAACGACAGCCCGGCGTAATGGTGGGTCAGCCCCACCAGTCCGTCGAAGTTGGCCTCACGTGCTTTCTTCATGGCTGCTCCTCGCGGCTAAAATCTAGCCCTGGACTCAGGGTTGGTGGCAGCGCGAAGCTTGTACTTTCCAACGAGGCCATCGGCCAGGCGCAGTAATCCGCCGCATACCAGGCGCTGGCGCGGTGATTACCTGAAGCGCCCACGCCGCCGAATGGCGCAGTGCTGGCGGCCCCGGTCAGCGGTTTATTCCAGTTCACGATCCCGGCTCTGGCTTCCAGTAAAAGCTGGTCAAACTGTTCGCGGGACGGTGAAATCAGCCCGCTCGCCAGGCCGTAGCGTGTGTCGTTCGCCATCCGAATCGCGTCGTCAAAGCTGTCATAGCGGTAAATCGCCAGCAGCGGGCCAAACACTTCTTCATCCGGCACGTCGGCCACGCCGCTAAGCTCAACGATGCCCGGCGTCAGTAAAGAGGTGCCTGGACGAATCATTTTTGGTTCAAGCAGCGGTTTACCGCCGCGGGCTATGTGAGCCTGAAACGCGGTCAGCACCCTTTCAGCCGCCTGCACCGAAATCAATCCGCCAATAAACGGTTGTGGCATAGCATCCCATTCCCCCGGCTGCAAACGGGCAGAGACTTCAACCAGGCGACGAATAAATGCATCTCCCTGCTCACCCTGTTTCACCAGCAGACGGCGGGCGCAGGTGCAGCGCTGCCCGGCGGTGATAAACGCCGACTGGATAGCCACGTGAACGGCGCCGTCGATATCCTGCGGATCTTCGACGATCAGCGGGTTGTTCCCGCCCATTTCCAGGGCAAGGATCTTCTCCGGTTGCCCGGCAAACTGCCGGTGAAGGTGGTAGCCGGTGCCCGCGCTGCCGGTAAACAGGAGCCCATCAAGTTCCGACTGATTAGACAGCGCCTCGCCGGTTTCGCGTCCCCCCTGCACCAGGTTCAGCACGCCAGCCGGGATACCGGCCTCCTCCCACAACTTCATCACCAGCTCACCGATACGCGGCGTTAGCTCGCTCGGCTTAAACACCAGGGTGTTGCCGGCCAGCAGTCCCGGCACGATATGTCCGTTGGGCAAATGGCCAGGGAAATTGTAAGGGCCAAAGACTGCCAACACGCCGTGAGGGCGATGGCGTAAAGTCGCCGCCCCGTCCGGCATCGCGGTGTGCGTTTCGCCCGTTCTGGTGTGGTAAGACTTGATGGAAATGGCAATTTTATTAACCATCGCGGTCACTTCGGTGGCCGCTTCCCAGCGAGGTTTGCCGGTTTCCTGCGCAATTGTTTCAGCGAGTGCAGTTTTATTCGTCTCAAGCAGGCCGGCAAAACGCTCCACAATCTCCTGGCGTTCTGCAAACGGGCGTTTCGCCCAGGCGGGAAACGCCGCACGAGCCGCACGGCAGGCTTCTTCTACCTGCGTTTTATCCGCCACCAGCCCTTCCCACAGCAGCGAGCCGCTGACAGGGTTATGTTTTAACAGCGCTTCGCCGCGGCCCGGCACCCATTGTCCGTTGATCCAGTTAGTCATACTTTTTTCTCCTCAGGGCACAGGCGCACCACGCGCACGGTGTCGCCGCTGGCGCACTTCAGCGCATCGGCGGTGGCGGCATCAATAACCAGTTTCTCGCCTTTGGGATCGGCTTTGATCAGCATCACGCGGAACTGGTGATAATTTTCGTTGGCGACCAGACAAACGGGCAGTTCGTCGGTAGCAGGCTGGCCGACAGCGACGGTTTGCAGGCGGCTCTTGCGGATCGCCCGCACGCGGTCGATATCGCACTCCAGAGTAGGACCACCGTCGAAGATGTCGACATAGTTACGATAGCGGAATCCTTCGGCTTCAAGCACGGTGCGCGCTGGCGCCGTTTGCGGATGCACCTGGCCGATAACCGCCTGCGCCTCTTTGGAAAGGAAGTCGGTATAAATCGGGTGTTTTGGCATCAGCTCGGCAATAAAAGCTTTCTGCCCGGTGCCACACAAGTAGTCGGCGCGAGCGAACTCCATAGAGAAGAAGCGATTCCCAAGGCTTTCCCAGAACGGTGAATGCCCGTGTTCATCGATTACCCCGCGCATCTCGGCAACCACTTTGTCGTTGAAGCGTTCGCGGAAGGCGGCCATAAACAGAAAACGAGACTTGGATAACAGATACCCGTTGCCCTCTTTACGCCAGGCCGGGTCGAGGAACAGCGTGCAAAGCTCGCTCGCTCCGGTGTGGTCGTGGGTGAGAAAAAGCGTCGGCAGTGCGTTATAGATATTCAACTCTTTGGAGGCATGAACCAGCGTCCCGACCCGGTAGTTGTACCAGGGGTCATTCAGGCCCACGGCCACCTCAATGGCGCAAATCCCCACCATCTGGCCGCTGCTGGTATCTTCCAGCACAAAAACATAGCCCTGATCGCCCTTCGGCAGCCCGCCCTGCCAGGTCTGCAGCGAGCGTTCGATTCGGTCGGCCAGCGTTTTTTCGTCGGCGGGGAGCGAGGTCAGTCCGCCGCCGGTTTTCCCGGCAAGCTTAAGCAACCCCGGCAGATCGCCTCGTTCAATCGGGCGGATTACCATCATGATGAAACTCCCGCGAGGAAGCGTTCGCAGGCACGCTCGAAGCGATCCAGGCCCAGCTGAACTTCTGCTTCGCTGACGATGAGCGCAGGGGCAAAACGCAGCACGTTAGCCCCGGCGATCAGCATCATCAGGCCTTCCTGCGCGGCAGCCTGCAGAATAAGTTTCGCTTTACCGGCATGTTCAGGGCGCAGGGCACAGCCGATCAGCAGCCCTAAGCCGCGTACTTCGCTGAACAGCTGGTGCTTCTGGTTAATGTGGTTCAGGCGCTCAACAAACCAGTCATGGCGCTGTTTCACGCCGTTGAGCACCTCCGGCGTATTAATGATTTCCAGCACGCGTCCGGCCACAGCAGAGGCCAGCGGGTTGCCGCCGTAGGTGGTGCCGTGGGTGCCCACCACCATCACTTTGGCAAAGCGATCGGTGGTCAGCAGCGCGCCGATCGGGAAGCCGCCGCCCAGCGCTTTGGCCGTCGAGAGTACGTCCGGCGTCACGCCATAATGCATATAGGCATACAGCGAGCCGGTGCGGCCCACGCCGGTTTGTACTTCGTCAAAAATCAGTACGGCGTTGTGTTTGTCGCAAAGTTCGCGCAGCCCCTGAAGGAACTCTGGCGTCGCTGGAACGACCCCGCCTTCACCCTGCATAGGCTCGACGATCACCGCACAGGTTTCGTCGTTAATCAGCTCACGGGCAGACTGTAAATCGTTAAATACCGCGTGGTTAATCTGCGGCGGCAGCGGCGCAAAGTCCTGAGAATAAGCGGGCTGACCACCGGCCGTGACGGTAAACAGCGTGCGGCCATGGAACGCGTTCTTGAACGCTACGATGCCGCTTTTCTGTGCGCCAAAATTATCATGGGCATACTTACGCGCCAGCTTCAGCGCCGCCTCGTTGGCCTCGGCCCCTGAGTTACAGAAGAACACTTTCTCCGCAAAGGTAGCGTCGATGAGCTGCTTCGCCAGCTTCAATACCGGCTCATTGGTGTAGCCATTGCCGGTGTGCCAGAATTTTGCCGCCTGCTCCTCCAGCGCTTTGCGCATTTCAGGGTGAGCATGTCCCAGGGCGTTAACCGCGATGCCACCGGCAAAGTCGATGTAGTCTTTTCCCTGCTGATCCCACAGGGTGGAACCCTCGCCACGAACCGGAATAAAAGGCGCAGGGGCATAAACCGGCATCATCCATTCGTCGAAATGTTGGCGTGTAATTGACTGCGACATAGTGACCCCTCACGGTAAACAAAAAGTTTATTAAATGTTAAATAATTGAGTGTTTGCGCTGTAAATGTAGATTGCAGGCATCGTGCCAGCCAGCGATAAAAATGCATAAACCGGAGGGGCAAACGAAAAATCAATAACTTAAAAACACTTACTATTCATATAAAATGAATAAAAAGTGCATAGTTTTAACGTGCCGCCTGATTTTCGACACGAAAACAAGAAATATTATGCAGTGGTAAAATATAATGCTGGAATTGTGATCGCCTTCGGGATTTGCCTGCCGTTTTCGCCCCCTTTTTGCGCATCGAGATCAATTTTGGTGCAAATGTTGCTTTATTTTTGCCCGTCAGACGCGCCTATGGCAACGATTAGCTTCAGCGCAGCAACCTGCGCCGTTTTCTGCTACCATCCTGCAACAATTAACCTGACAACCTGGCAGCGACTATGAAATTTGTCTCTTTTAATATCAACGGCCTGCGCGCCCGTCCTCATCAGCTTGAAGCCATCGTGGAACAGCATCAGCCGGACGTTATTGGTCTGCAGGAAACCAAAGTGCACGACGATATGTTCCCGCTGGAAGACGTGGAGAAACTCGGCTATCACGTGTTTTATCATGGCCAGAAGGGTCATTACGGCGTGGCGCTGCTGACCAAAGAGAAGCCGATTTCGGTGCGAAAAGGCTTCCCGACCGACGACGAAGATGCCCAGCGGCGCATTATCATGGCGGAAATCCCGTCTGAATTTGGCAACCTGACGGTGATCAACGGCTACTTCCCGCAGGGCGAAAGCCGCGATCATGAAACCAAATTCCCGGCCAAGACTAAGTTTTACCAGGATCTGCAGGACTTCCTGCAGGGTGAACTGCGCCCGGAAAATCCGGTGCTGATCATGGGGGATATGAATATCAGCCCGACGGATCTCGACATCGGGATCGGTGAAGATAGCCGCAAGCGCTGGTTGCGCACCGGGAAATGCTCGTTCCTGCCGGAAGAGCGTGAGTGGATGGCTCGCCTGCTCGGCTGGGGCCTGGTGGATACTTACCGCCACGCTAACCCGGAAGCACAGGACAAATTCTCGTGGTTTGACTACCGTTCAAAAGGCTTCGACGATAACCGTGGCCTGCGTATAGACCTGCTGTTGGCAAGCCAGGGGCTGGCGCCGCACTGCGTGGCAACCGGGATCGACTACGACATTCGCGGCATGGAAAAACCGTCCGACCACGCCCCTGTTTGGGCGCAGTTTAAGCGGTAAGGGAAATACTGAAGGTAGACACATCTTCAGACAAGGATAGCGAGATGCCGTTTTTCCCCCTGACGAGGCGCGAACAGAATGCGTAAAATCCTGTTTTTGCTGCTGGCCACGCTGGTCATCTCGCTGTTAATCCTGCTGCCGCCGGGCACCCTTAGCCTGGCGACGCTGCAGAAATATCACGCTCAGCTTAGTCTCTGGCACGCCGAACGCCCGGCGCTGGTGATGAGCGCCTTCTTCCTTGGTTATTTCCTGATTTCCGCCCTTTCCATCCCCGGCACGCGCATTATGACCCTGATGGGCGGCGCGCTGTTTGGGCTGATTGAGGGCACCGTACTGGTTGCCACGGCTGCTGCCAGCGGCGCAACCGTGGCGATGTTGCTGAGCCGTTATTTCTTGCATGACTGGGTACAGCGGCGCTTTGCCACCACCATGGCAAAGATCAACGAGGGCATTAAACACAATATTACGCACTGCCTGTTTGCCCTGCGCCTGGTGCCGGTTCTGCCCTTTTCCATCATCAACCTGCTGATGGGGCTGACGCCGATTTCCGCCGTTCGCTTCGCGATAGTCACGCTGCTTGGCCTGCTGCCGTCTATCGTGCTGTACATCAGCACCGGCCGCCAGCTTAGCCAGGTAGAAAGCCTGCGGGACATTATTTCCCCCACCATGCTGCTGTTATTGGCGCTGATTGGCCTGCTGCCGCTCCTGTCTCACTGGCTGATAAAAAGAACTCGCTTAAAAAGTTAAACGCCCCCGGCTATCGAAGGCGTTTTGTCGTTACCCTTGTGAAAGCAGCGTCACGTCAACATTGCCGCTAATAGCACGTGAGTAAGGGCAAGTGGCGTGGGCGGTCGCGAGCAAAGTTTCCCGCTGGGCCTCGCTCAGCCCAGGCAGCCTGACGTGAAGCGTCACCGCCAGCGCAAACTGGCTGTCGTTATCGACTTTTCCCAGCGAAACACTGGCGTCCACGGCGGTTTCCTCCGGAATGCGGATAGCCAGTTTTTTCCCCGCCAGCCCAATCGCCCCCATAAAGCAGGCGGAATAACCGACGGCAAAAAGCTGTTCTGGATTCGTCCCCGGCTTGCCGGATCCCGGCGTGCTGAGCTGCACGTCCAGGCTGCCGTCGTCCGAACGCCCGTGCCCGCTGCGAGCGCCAACGGTAGTGGTATGGGCGGTATAAAGCACTTTCTCGAGTTTGCTGGACATCGTGATTCCTCAATCGTGGGTAAGAAGAGCCGCCATTTAACTACCGCTATGTATCTGCCATATGTTCTCCGTCAGGCCAAAATGTATAAGTCTGTATCCGCTTCATGACCTGGCTCAAGCTCGCTGTCACGCTCCCTCCGCTATACTCCACGCCTTTACTGCAGCGGTACGGTATGACGATGGATAAACAAAAGAGAAGAGGTAGATGTGCGTAAGAGTCTCTTTGCGCTGCTGGTCATCATGGCGGGGTTGTTTTGGTATCTGCTTCCTCCGGGCACAATAAGCCTGTCGGCACTTCAGCACTCTCAGATAGCGTTTGCGCACTGGCATGCGCAGCACCCAATATTGGCGATTGTGATTTTTTTGGGCTGCTACTTTCTCACCGCCGCCTTTTCCATTCCCGGTGCCACCCTGCTCACGCTGCTGGGCGGCGCTATCTTTGGTGTGGTGCAGGGCACCGTGCTGGTTGCCCTGGCGGCCACTGCAGGTGCGACCGTCGCCATGTTAATCAGCCGTTACATGCTGCGGGACTGGGTGCAGCGCCGTTTCTCGCGCATGATGGAAAAAGTGAACCAGGGCATACGGCGCGACGGCGGCCATTACCTCTTTGCCCTGCGGCTCGCGCCGGTCTTCCCTTTTGTGCTGGTGAATTTATTAATGGGCCTGACGCCAATGGGCGTCGTTCGCTATGCCGCGATCAGCCTGCTCGGCATGCTGCCTGCCATCGTGGTCTACATTAACACCGGCAGGCAGCTGAGCCAGCTACAAAGCCTGGGCGATATTCTCTCCCCCGGTATGATGCTGGTGTTTGCCCTGCTAGGGCTATTGCCGCTGGCCGCGCGCTGGCTGGCCAGACGAACAGCCCCATAACACGCTGAGGACTTTCTCTTGCAACGCTTAATATCTGGCATACGGGCGCTGATGGTTGCCCTGACGATGATCGGCTTTAGCGCCGTCGCCCAACCTCAGTCCTGGCAGAATATTCGCCAGCAGGCCAACGGCCAGACGGTTTATTTCAACGCCTGGGGCGGCGATCCTGCCGTTAACGGCTATCTGGACTGGGTCAGCCGTGAGGTAAAAACGCATTACGGCGTGACGCTTAAAGTGGTGAAGCTGGCGGACGCGGCCGATGCGGTGAGGCGCATTCAAAGCGAAGCGACTGCGGGCAGAAAAACCAACGGATCGGTAGATCTGCTTTGGGTCAACGGTGAAAATTTTAGCGTGCTCAAGCAGGCAGGATTGCTCAGCGAAAACTGGGCCGAAAATCTGCCAAACTGGCGATATGTTGACGTGAAAAAACCTGTGCGGGAAGATTTCTCGGTACCGGTTGACGGGGCAGAAGCGCCCTGGGGAAGCGCCCAGCTGATGTTCATCGGCGATAAGAAACGCACGCCGACCTTCCCACAAAATGCAGAACAACTGTTGGCCTTCGCCAAAGCCCATCCCGGCAAGCTCAGCTACCCTCGCCCGCCGGATTTTACCGGCACGGCGTTCCTTGAACAGCTTTTGATTGTCTTGACCGAAAAACCGGCCGCGCTGAAAACGGCCCCGGATCCCGGCACCTTCGAGCAAGTCACCGCCCCGCTCTGGCGTTACCTTGACCAGCTTCATCCGTTCCTCTGGCAAAAAGGTAAAACGTTCCCGCCGACGCCGGCGCGCATGGATCGTATGCTGGCCGACGGCGAGCTGCTGCTGTCAGTGACCTTCAACCCGGCGCACGTCGACAATCTGATCGCTCGCCGCCAGCTCCAGCCGTCGGCAGAATCCTTTGGCTTTAGCGCCGGTATGCTGGGCAACGTGCATTTCGTCGCTATTCCGGCGAACAGCAGCGCCAAAGCCGGAGCGCAGATCGTGGCCAATTTCCTGATGTCCCCGGAAGCACAAATCCGCAAAGCCGATCCGGCTGTCTGGGGCGATGCGAGCGTGCTGAGCAGCAACGCACTGCCGCCACCGCACAAAGCACAGCTTGAGGATCTGGTGCCCAAAAGCCAGCATCCGGTTCCTTTCCTGGCAGAACCTCACGCCGCCTGGGTTAACGCGCTGGAGCAAGCCTGGCTTCAGCGTTACGGGTCGCGATGAGCCGCGGCTTTACGCTTGCCGGAGCACTGGCGGCGGGCCTGGTGTTTGTGCCGGTGCTGCCGGGGTTTGCGCTGATAGTGCCGCCATTATTACAAAGTGAAACCTGGCTTGCCTTCTGGCAGGACTCACAGTGGCCGGAAGCCTTAATGACCACGCTGGTTTCAACCACTCTCAGCGTGGGCGGTTCGCTGCTGTTGACGTTAATCCTTCTCTGCACCCTGTATCCCGGCGAGCGCTGGCAGCGCTATCTTCAGCGCCTGCCGCTGCTGCTGGCGCTGCCACACGTCGCCCTTGCCAGCGGCTTTTTCTTCCTGTTTTCAGCCAGCGGCTGGCTGGCGCGCCTTTTCAACCTTTCTCTGCCGCCGGATAACTACGGCTTTACCCTCGGCCTCATGCTGGCGCTAAAAGAAGCCTGGTTCTTGCTATGGTTCTCAGCCGCACAGCTACAAAGCGAACAGCTGAGCCAGCAGATAACGTTTGCCAGAACGCTCGGCTACGGCGAGCTACAATCCCGTCTCTACGTGCTTGTGCCGCAGCTCTTGCCGCGCCTGGGCTGGGCTTTAGTGGCGGTGACGGCATACAGCCTTTCGGTCGTGGATGCCGCGCTTATTCTTGGCCCCGCTAACCCGCCCACTTTTGCCGTGCTGGCCTGGCAATGGTTAACGGACAGCGATATTTCTCGGCAGAACATGGGCCTGGCGGCCTCCTGCGTGCTGCTGCTTTTGCTCGGCGGTTTTATGGTTTTCGGGCGGTTAGCGTGGGAAGCATTTAAACTGCGAATCGGGCGTTTTTCAGGCAAGCGATATGCCTTGAATCTTACCTCAGCAGGCACTGTGGCCAGCGCTTCACTTTCTCTGTTCGGCTTTATGGCTCTCGCCATGCTTGTCACCTGGTCCTTCGCTGAAGGCTGGTTCTATCCGGCGCGCTGGCCTGAAAGTTTAACGCTTAGCGGTTGGCAGCAGGCTGAACTGGTGCCGGTCTGGACAAGTTTTGTGGCCGGGCTTATCAGCGCTTTGATCGCGCCAGTCGTGACAATATTGTGGCTAAAGGGCTGCCCGCGCCGGTACGATCGCTGGCTGTATCTGCCGCTGCTGCTGCCTGCGCTGCCGCTGGCAGCCGGGCAGTATCAACTCCTGCTCAGGCTGAACATGGAAGGAAGCTGGGCCGCGCTTATCTGGAGCCATTTGCTGTGGGTCGTGCCTTATACGCTGTTGATTCTGGCCCCAGCCTGGCTGCGGATCGACGCTCGTCTGGTACTGACAGCGCAAACTTTCGGCTGGTCGCCGGGGAAAATTCTCTGCCTTATCCAGATCCCATTGCTTGTCCGGCCTTTGCTGGCGGCGCTGGCCGTCGGTTTTTCGGTCAGCATCGCGCAATATTTGCCTACGCTTTATGCCGGGGCGGGCCGGTTTGCCACCGTCACAACGGAAGCCGTGGCGCTCAGCAGCGGCGGCGATCCACAGCAGTTTGCAATCCAGGCCCTGCTGCAAATGCTGCTGCCGCTGGCCGTATTTATCGCCACAATCTCAGCCAGCCGCCTGGCTGGCACCCACAGAAAAGGATTGCGCTAATGCTCAGCGTGCGAAATTGCTCCCTCTCTCGCAATGGCGAACCACTGCTGGCGAATATCAGCTTTGACGTTGCGCCGGGTGAGATTGTTACGCTGATGGGCCCGTCTGGCGTGGGTAAATCGACGTTTCTGAACTGGATGATCGGCGATTTAGCCCCGGACTTTAGCGCCCAGGGCACGCTGCAACTTAACCAGCGCAGCCTGACTTATTTGCCCGTTGAACAGCGCCGCATCGGCATTTTGTTCCAGGATGCGTTGCTATTCCCTCACCTCAACGTTGGGCAAAATCTGTTGATGGCGATTCCCGCCTGCGTCGCTGGGCGCTCGCTGCGGCAGCGTGTTGTTTCGGAGGTTCTGGAAAGCGCCGGGCTGGCAAACTATGCCCGCAGAGATCCGGCCACGCTCTCCGGCGGGGAACGAGCGCGCGTCAGCATCCTGCGCACCCTGCTGGCCGAACCCGAAGCTTTGCTGCTGGATGAGCCCTTTTCCCGGCTCGACCTGCCGCTGCGCCAGAGCTTTCGGGAATTTGTCTGGCAAAAAGCCCAACTGCTTAAACTGCCGGTCGTGCTGGTTACTCACGATGAGCAGGATGCGCCGGCCCACGGCCAGATTATCCAGCTTTAGCCCATCGAACATGAGGTATCGCAAAGAAGCCAGCGCCAGCGAGGGCTAAACTTTCGGCTCTTTTGCTATCCTTCAGGTTATTAGATGAAACGTGTTTCTCAGCTAACCACCGCCCTGCTGCTTGCCGGGCTGTCCCAGGTCACTTTTGCCGCCTCGGTACCCACTGAAATGAACCTCTCCAGCGTAAAAGCCGTAAACGGTGCCGTGATTGATACTCGGCCGAGCGCGTTTTACAACGGCTGGCCGCAAACCTTAAACGGCAACGGCGGCCATGAACCCACAGCCTTGAATCTTTCGGCCTCCTGGCTGGCGCTAATGAGCGATGAGCAGCTTTCAACGTGGGCTAAGCAGCATCAGTTGACCAAAACCGGATTGATGGCGCTGTATGGTAGCGACGCTCAGGCCGTGAAAACTCGCTTAGAAAAGCTGGGGTTTACACAGATTGCAATGCTGACCGACGCCCTGCAGGATCCTTCCCGCCTGCAAAAGCTGGCGCATTTTGAGCAGCTGGTGTACCCGCAATGGATCCATGATTTACAGAATAAAAAACCGGTCACCGCAGCGCCTACCGGGGAGTGGAAAGTGATTGAAGCGGGCTGGGGCGCGCCGAAAAAATATCTGCTCAGCCATATTCCCGGCGCGGGCTACATCAACACCGAAGAGGTGGAGAGCGAGCCGCTGTGGAACAAAGTGTCCGACGACAAGCTGAAAACCATGCTGGCGAAGCACGGCATCCGGCACGATACGACCGTCATTTTGTATGGGCGTGATGTCTACGCGGCGGCGCGCGTGGCGGCGATCATGCTGTACGCCGGCGTGAAAGACGTCCGTCTCCTGGACGGAGGCTGGACGACGTGGAGCGCAGCGGATCTGCCCGTTGAACGTGGCCTGCCCAGCCAGCCAACACCAGCCCCCGACTTCGGTGCCCCGATTCCCGGCCAGCCTCAGCTGATGCTGGACATGGAACAGGCGCGCGCGCTGCTGCACCGCAAAGATGCTTCTCTGGTCAGCATTCGTTCCTGGCCGGAATTTATCGGCACCACCAGCGGGTACAGCTACATCAAGCCCAAAGGCGAGATTGCGGGCGCCCGCTGGGGCCACGCGGGCTCTGACTCCACGCATATGGAAGACTTCCATAATCCGGACGGTACCATGCGTGCAGGGGACGACATCGCCGCGATGTGGAAAACCTGGAATATCTCGCCGGATCAGCAGGTTGCTTTTTACTGCGGAACCGGATGGCGTGCTTCCGAAACGCTGATGTACGCGCGGGCAATGGGCTGGAAGGACGTTGGCTTGTATGACGGCGGCTGGTACGAATGGAGCGCTGACCCTAAAAATCCTGTCGTGAGCGGCGAGCGTAAACCGAACTGATGCCGACTTGAGGACTTCCCCCCCTCACCCTAATCCTCTCCCCCACGGGCAGAGGGGATAAATAGCACCTGTATTCTCCCCCAGAGCGGAATTGTGTTCTTCCTCATCCCCTGGGAGAAGGTCGGGGTGAGGGGATTAATCTGTGGAGTCATCCAGTCGTTTTAACGTCTTATACCCGCCCCAGGCGCGGTTGAGCGTTGTGAGCCAGCACAGCGAACCGAAGATCCACGCCAGCCAGGCAAAAGCGTCCGGGAACAGGCAGCCAAGCACAAACAGCAGGAGAGTTTCGGTACCTTCCGTCAGTCCCCCCAGATAATAAAACGATTTATGGGCGTAGCCTGGATTCGCGATATCGTGCTTCTGCGCCAGGACAGCAAACGCCAGAAAGCTGCTGCCGGTACCGATGAAAGAGAACAGCAGCCACGCGCCTGCGAGAGCATTTTGCGCCGGGTCCGCGAGAATAAAGCCAAACGGCACAAGGGCATAAAAAAGAAAATCCAGCGTAATATCGAGGAAGCCACCGGCATCGGTTAGCCCTCTGCGTCTCGCCAGCGCGCCGTCCAGGCCATCAAACAGCCGGTTAAAGATAATGGCAACCAGCGCCGGGACATACCATTGCAGTGCCAGAAAAGGCAAAGTGAGCACGCCAATCGCGAATCCTGCCAGCGTCAACCTGTCCGGCGTGATAGCGGGCTTATCAAGCACGGCCGCCAGGCGATTAAGCACGGGTTTGATACGCGGGTGAAGGTAGCTGTCGAACATCTAGCGTTTTCCCTTCGTCGGGCATAACCCCTGGGAGGGAATATCCAGTGCGGCGTTAAAGCGAGCCGAAAGGTTCTGGAAGGCAATCAGCGCGGTGAGTTCGGTCCCCGCCTGGTCGTTGAAATGCTGCTTGAGCCTATTTTTTAACTCGTCGGTCACCTGTGGCGGCGTGGCGGTCATCGCTTCGGCGTAGGCCAATGCGACCCGCTCTTTCTCACTAAATATCGACTCATTTTGCCAGTTGGCCACCGCCAGCACCTTATCCATCGACTGACTACGCTCTGCAAGACGCAGGCTGTTAGCGTCGATACAAAATTCACAGCTGCACAGCTGCGATACCCGGGTCATCACCAGCGAACGAATCACCGGGTCGATTTTTGCCCGGCGTCTTTCCAGAAAGCCGACAAACAGCGCCACCAGCCAGAATAAATACGGCAGTCGCCCCCACCAGCGGGTCGGGTTCAGCACCGCACCAAAATTTTTCTCCTGCATCGCCACAATCGGGCGCAGGCTTTTGGGCAGCGTTTTAAGGGGGGCAATCCAGGGCTCGCTTTTCGTTTCCATCATTCAGTTACTCTTTTGCTGGCATCTCAGGACGAGTATTATGCCACGCCAGCCCCACGGAAAATGGACACCCATGCTAAAAAACCTTGATGTTGTCGCGGCTATTATCGAGCACGAAGGCAAAATTCTGCTCGCCCGTCGCCCTGAAAATGGCGATCAGCCCGGCCTGTGGGAATTTCCAGGTGGGAAAGTAGAAAGGGGAGAAACGCAGCCCGAAGCGCTGGCGCGGGAACTCCTGGAAGAGCTGGGAATTACGGCACAAATTAGCGGCTACGTGGCCAGCCATCAGCGCGAAGTGAGCGGGAGAATGATTCATCTGCACGCCTGGCATGTTGAGGCCTTTAGCGGCGAACCCATCGCCCACTGCCACAGCGAGCTGGTCTGGTGTGAACCGCCGGAGGCGCTTGGCTATGCCCTCGCCCCGGCGGATGTCCCACTGTTGAAGGCGTTTATGGCTTCACGCGGCGCCAGACCAGCGGATTAGTCCCTAAGACTTTGTCATCACGCTGGCATTGCAGCAAAATGCCTTCCGTCTTCACCACCGCCCCTTCAGAATAGTTTTTATTTTCATAAATACAGCACTGGTTGCAGGGCGGCGTCTGCGGCTGATTGTTGTTGGTGAACACTTCCGGCGGGATCACCACGTCAACGTCAGGCTGACGGGGCTGCACCGCCATCGCTGGCAGACTCATCATTAGCCCCACGACGGCGGCGAGCAGGCTTTTTACTGGCATCATCACTTCCCTCTTTTTTGACCCAACGTTTTGCTTTTTTTCCGTCATCCTGGGCTTTGATGCCCTTAAATGCATGCCGCACCGGCGTGGTTCGCGCCTGATGAATCAGCTCATAAAGCGTTTGCACCAGCGGCTGCATAAAGTCCTGATAGCGGCACTGCTTTTCGCTGATTTGCGTCAGCGTTGATTCCCAGTGCGCGGTCATGTCCGGCCTGGCGGCCAGCTCCGGCAGCGAGTGGATCAGCGCCCGCCCGGCCTCCGTAGAATGAATATAGCGCCCTTTCTTGACCAGAAAAGCGCGTTTGAATAACAGTTCGATGATCCCGGCTCGCGTCGCCTCGGTGCCTAATCCGTCCGTGGCGCGCAGGATCTTTTTCAGATCTTTGTCCTGCACAAAGCGCGCAATCCCGGTCATCGCTGACAATAATGTCGCATCGGTAAAGTGGCGCGGCGGCTGAGTTTGCCGTTCAACCACTTCGCCATGCTCGCACAGCAGTTCGTCCCCTTTCGCCACCACCGGCAACGGCGTGCCGTCGTTCTCTTCATCGCGCTCTTTATTGCCCAGCAGCGCCCGCCAGCCCGCTTCGGCAAGGAAACGCGCTTTAGCGATAAATTTGCCTCCGGCGATATCCAGATCGATGGTGCATTTACGGAATACGGCGTCGGCACAGAACTGCATTAAGTATTGACGGGCGATCAGGCCATAAACTTTAGCCTCATTTTCACTTAATGAGATTGCAGAGCTGCGGGCTGTGGGAATAATCGCGTGGTGGGCATCCACTTTTTTATCGTCCCAGCAGCGGTTACGCAGATCGGCATCCACCGCGGGCTGCGGCAGTAAATCCGGCTGATGCACGCTGATGGCGTTCATCACCGCATGCCGCCCGGCGAAGTGCTCTTCGGGCAGATAGCGGCAATCGGAACGCGGATAGGTGATCAGTTTGTGGGTTTCGTACAGCTTCTGGCAAATATCCAGCACGTTCTGGGCGCTCAGCCCAAAGCGTTTCGCCGCCTCGATTTGCAGGCTGGAGAGCGAAAACGGCAGCGGCGCGGTTTCCGATTCCCGTTTATCGTTATAGGCGGTGACCAGCGCCGGGTGGCCGTTGATACGCGCGACGACGTGCTCCGCCAGCTTGCGGTTCAGCAGGCGGCCTTCTTCGTCCTGATGGGGTTCGCAGGATTCGCTCGGCTGCCACACCGCCACAAAACGCTCGTCCGCCGGCGTCACGATGTGGGCTTTTACTTCGAAATAATCTTTGGCGACAAAGTTTTCAATCTCTTCATCGCGACGCACGACCAGGCCCAGGACTGGCGTCTGGACGCGGCCCACAGACAGTACGCCCTGGTAGCCCGCATTGCGCCCGAGAATGGTGTAGGCGCGGGTCATGTTAATCCCGTACAGCCAGTCGGCGCGGGCGCGGGCCAGCGCCGAAACGCAAAGCGGAATAAATTCGCTGTTGGCGCGCAGGCGGGAAATCGCCCGCTCCACGGCCTGCGGGTTAAGGTCGTTGATCAGGCAGCGCTGCACCTGCTGGCGCTTTTCCGGGGCAAGCTGGAGATAGTCCAGCACTTCATCCACCAGCAACTGCCCTTCACGATCGGGGTCACCCGCGTGAACCACTTCGGTGGCCTGAGCCAGCAGCTTTTTAATCGCGTTGAGCTGTTTAGTCACGGAGGGGCGAGGCTGGAGCTGCCACTTTTCCGGCACAATGGGCAAGTCAGCGAGGTTCCAGCGGGCATATCTCCCGTCGTACGCGTCCGGCTGCGCCTGCTCCAGCAGGTGGCCAATGCACCAGGTCACCACCTGGCCATTGCCGCATTCAATAAACCCATCGCCGCGACGATGGGGCTTGGGCAGCACGTCGGCAATGGCTCGCGCAAGGCTTGGTTTTTCCGCAATAAACAGCCGCATGAATTAACGGATCTCGATCATTGGGCGGCCAGCGCGGGCCTCTTTCAATTCACCGATGGCGCTGAGCTTAATGCCGTTCCGCTCGGCAGCCGCAAAGACTTCGGCTTCGGCATCCGCGCGAACCGCCAGCAGCAGGCCGCCGGAAGTTTGCGGGTCGCACAGCAGATTGCGCCAGGCCTCCGGCATCTCGCCGACGAGTTGCCCGTAGCTGGCAAAGTTTCGGGAGGTGCCGCCGGGCACGCAGCCCTGCTCGATGTAGCTTTCCACACCCGGTAATTTTGGCACGCATTCAAACCAGACATCAGCTTGAACGCCCGCGCCTTCGCACATTTCGCTCAGGTGGCCCAGCAGGCCAAAACCAGTCACGTCCGTCATCGCGGTCACGCCCGCAATATCGGCAAACTCTGCACCGACTTTGTTCAGCTGGCACATCGTCTCTGCCGCCAGGCCTTTGTGCTCTGGCAGCAGCAGGGATTTTTTCTCGGCGGTGGTCAACACGCCAATGCCCAGCGGTTTGGTCAGGTACAGCTTGCAGCCTGCTTCAGCAGAGCTATTTTTCTTCACTCGCTCGGTGGGCACAACGCCGGTCACCGCGAGGCCAAAAATCGGTTCAGGCGCGTCAATCGAGTGGCCGCCGGCCAGAGAAATCCCCGCCTGCTGGCAGACAAAACGCCCGCCTTCGATAACCTCACGAGCAATTTCGGGCGCCAGCGTATTAATCGGCCAGCCGAGAATAGCGATCGCCATAATCGGTTTCCCGCCCATGGCGTAGATGTCGCTGATGGCGTTGGTCGCCGCGATACGGCCAAAGTCGAAGGGATCGTCCACGATCGGCATGAAGAAGTCGGTGGTACTGATGATACCGGTGCCGTTGCCCAGGTCGTAAACCGCCGCATCGTCGCGGGTTTCGTTCCCCACCAGCAGATTAGGATCGACAAACTTCGCCTGCTCGCTGTGCAGGATGGTTTCCAGCACCTTCGGGGAAATTTTGCAGCCGCATCCTGCGCCGTGGCTGTACTGGGTCAAACGAACGGTTTGCTTCATGGACTTTTCCTTTCTTTGCCAAATTCTGTACCCAATATGGTAGCGCTCAAACGCCCTGGTGGTAAGTCTGGCAGTCCTAATTCGCGTGCCGTTGCTCACTAAGCAGGCAAAGCGGAAGTTTTTTGAAGCCAGGCCGCATTTTGCCGATGCGCTCTTTTACTCAAATATGACAGTAATGTTACAACCATCGAGGCAACTATCTGGACAACCCACGCATGTAAGGAATAACAATGAAAAAACGCGTATTAGCCTTCTGTATTGCCGGCCTGTTCTCCTCTGCGGCCTTTGCCCTTGCCCCTCCGGGAAATGACGCCACCACCAAGCCCGATCTCTATTACCTGACCAACGCCCAGGCCATTGACAGCCTGGCGCTGCTGCCGCCGCCGCCTGAAATCGGCAGCATTGCGTTTCTGAACGATCAGGCGATGTATGAGAAAGGCCGCCTGCTGCGCGCCACCGAACGCGGCAAGCTGGCCGAAGAAGATGCCAACCTGAGCGGTGGCGGCGTGGCTAACGCTTTCTCCGGCGCGTTTGGCTCGCCAATTACCGAAAAAGATGCGCCGGAACTGCACAAGCTGCTGACCAACATGATTGAGGACGCCGGTGACCTCGCCACGCGCGGCGCAAAAGAAAAGTACATGCGCATTCGCCCGTTTGCCTTCTACGGTGTGCCAACCTGTAACACCAAAGAGCAGGATAAGCTGTCGAAAAATGGCTCTTATCCGTCCGGGCATACCTCAATTGGCTGGGCTACCGCGCTGGTGCTGGCGGAAATCAACCCGCAGCGCCAGAACGAGATCCTGAAACGCGGGTTTGATCTGGGGCAAAGCCGGGTGATTTGCGGTTACCACTGGCAGAGCGATATTGATGCCGCTCGCGTCGTGGGATCTGCCGTAGTGGCCACGCTGCATACCAACGCCGCCTTCCAGCAGCAGCTGCAGAAAGCGAAAGACGAGTTTGCGAAACAGCAGAAGAAATAAGAAATGGAACCTGCCGGGTCAGCGCCCGGCAGGATAATGTCCAATCAGAAGTGAGAAACGAACGCAGAAGTATCCGGGGTGCTGATGGTCGTCGACGCTTTCAACTGCGGCGTGCCGAGGTAGAGGAAGCCCACCACTTTGTCCTGCTCGCGGCCACCCAGTCCTTCGCGCACCAAATCATTTTCAGTCCACGCGCCGCTGCGCCAGATACCGTTAAAGCCCTGGGCCACCGCCGCCATTTGCATCGCCATCACCGCACAGCCTGCGGAAACCACCTGCTCCCACACCGGCACTTTATGGTTAGTCTCACAATGCGCAACCACAGCAATGATTTGCGGGGCGCGGAACGGCGATGTACGCGCCTTTTCAACGCTTTTTTCATCCATGCCGGCCGCAAGGGCTGCTTTCTCTAAAAGCTGAGCAAAGCGCTCGCGCCCTTCCCCTTCAATAACAATGAAGCGCCACGGCTGGAGCGTACCGTGGTCCGGCGCGCGCATCCCGGCACGCAGAATATTTTCCAGCACTTCACCCGCCGGAGCCGGCTCGGCCAGACGGGAGGCGCTACGGCGGTTAATCAAAAGTTCAAGTGCATCCATTTAAAAGCCCCTTACTGACAGGAAATGACTGGCAAAGCGTGGAGGTTGCCCCAGTCCGTCAAATGATTTTCATTCACAAAATTAACACAGCCGTAGTTTTTGTTACAGCGCCGCTCCGATTTCCTGCTGACATTTCCTCGCCCTCTCTTTAGGATAGCCTTTACTTTCGCCGCTTTAGCCAGCTTCATTGCGGCGTGCGGGTAATACCCCTGTTGAAGGTTATGGAGAAAACATGCGCACCATTGGGCGATTTATTAGCGGCTTTTTTAAGTGGACCTGGCGTCTGCTTAATTTTATTCGGGAATTTATTCTCAACTTGTTCCTTATCCTGCTGATCCTGGTCGGAGTCGGCATCTGGATGCAGGTAAAAAGCACGCCTGCAGAACCTGCGCGCGGGGCGCTGCTGCTGGATATCACCGGCGTGGTGGTAGACAAACCGTCGGTCAGCAATAAGCTGGGCGTGATTGGCCGCCAACTGGTGGGCGCCAGCTCTGACCGTCTGCAGGAGAATTCCCTGTTCGACATCGTCGACGCCATTCGTCAGGCGAAAGACGACCGCAATATCACCGGCATCGTGCTGGACCTGAAAGATTTCGCCGGGGCCGACCAGCCGTCAATGCAGTACATCGGTAAAGCGCTGCGCGAGTTCCGCGACGGCGGCAAGCCGGTTTATGCCATGGGCGACAGCTATAACCAGAGTCAGTACTACCTGGCAAGCTTTGCCAATAAAATCTGGCTCTCACCGCAGGGCATGGTTGACCTGCACGGGTTTGCCACCAACGCGCTGTATTACAAAACCCTGCTGGATAAGCTGAAGGTCTCGACCCACGTCTTCCGCGTCGGCACTTACAAATCAGCGGTTGAGCCGTATATCCGCGACGATATGTCCCCTGCCGCGCGCGACGCGGACAGCCGCTGGATTGGCGAGCTGTGGCAAAACTACCTGAACACCATCGCGGCCAACCGCCAGATCACCGCTCAGCAGGCTTTCCCTGGCGCTCAGGCGCTGCTGGATAACCTGCAAAAACTGGGTGGCGACACCGCGAAATATGCCCTGGACAATAAACTCGTGGACGAGCTGGCGAGCAGTGCTGCTGTAGACAAAGCACTGGTGAAGCAGTTCGGCTGGAGCAAAGCCAACAAAGACTTTAGCTACACCAGTATTTACGACTACACCGTGAAAAAACCGTCTGAGCAAGGCGATGCCATCGCGGTGATCTTCGCCAACGGCGCGATTATGGACGGGGAAGAAACCCCGGGCCAGGTCGGCGGCGATACTACGGCCATGCAGATCCGTGAAGCGCGTCTGGATCCGAAGGTGAAAGCCATCGTCTTCCGCGTGAACAGCCCTGGCGGCAGCGTCACTGCGTCCGAAACCATCCGTGAAGAGCTTGTGGCTGCGCGTGAAGCCGGGAAGCCAATTGTGGTTTCCATGGGCGGCATGGCGGCATCCGGCGGGTACTGGATCTCCACCCCGGCGAACTACATCATCGCCAACTCAAGCACGCTGACCGGTTCGATTGGTATTTTCGGCGTCATCAACACCGTAGAAAACACCCTCGATGCGATTGGTGTGCATACCGACGGCGTATCAACGTCGCCGCTGGCCGACGTGGCCGTGACCAAGAAACTGCCGCCTGAAGTACAGCAGATGATGCAGCTCAGCATCGATAACGGCTACAAGCGCTTTATTGGCCTGGTGGCGGCGTCCCGTAAGAAAACGCCGGAGCAAATCGATCAGATTGCTCAGGGCCACGTCTGGACCGGGGAAGATGCCAAAGCCAACGGCCTGGTGGACAGCCTGGGTGACTTTGACGACGCCGTGGCCAAAGCCGCCGAGCTGGCGAAGCTGAAAAGCTGGCACCTGGCGTTCTGGCAGGATGACGCGACCTTCACCGACATGGTCTTTAACGCCATGACCGGCTCGGTACGCGCCGCGCTGCCGCAGGCCATTCAGGCTTACCTGCCAGCGCCACTGGCGGATGCCGCGCTGGCGGTCAAGGCCCAGAATGACAAATTCGGCACCATGAACGATCCGCAAAACCGTTACGCCTTCTGCCTCACCTGCGGCGATGTGCGTTAATTTACTCAAATGAATCAAAGCCCGGTTAAACCGGGCTTTTTTTTTCCGTCATCCTCTCTATACTCTGCCGCAAATATCGAAAGCCTCGAGCAAAACTATGCCAAAGAAATCTATCTACGTTGCCTACACCGGCGGTACTATCGGGATGCAGCGTTCTGAACACGGCTACATTCCTGTTTCCGGCCATCTCCAGCGCCAGCTGGCGATGATGCCTGAATTCCATCGCCCGGAAATGCCGGACTTCACAATCCACGAATACGATCCGCTGATGGACTCTTCGGACATGACGCCTGAAGACTGGCAGCACATCGCCGACGACATCAAAGCCCACTACGACGAGTATGACGGCTTCGTGATCCTCCACGGCACGGACACCATGGCGTTTACCGCCTCGGCGCTCTCGTTCATGCTGGAGAACCTCAGCAAGCCGGTGATCGTCACGGGTTCACAGATCCCGCTGGCGGAGCTGCGTTCTGACGGGCAAATCAACCTGCTTAATTCGCTGTACGTGGCGGCCAACTACCCGATCAACGAAGTGACGCTGTTCTTCAACAATCGTCTCTATCGCGGGAACCGCACCACCAAAGCCCATGCCGACGGCTTTGATGCCTTTGCCTCCCCTAACCTTGCGCCGCTGCTGGAAGCCGGGATCCACATCCGCAAGCTGAATACGCCGCCTGCCCCGCACGGCGAAGGCGAACTGATTGTCCACCCGATCACGCCGCAGCCGATTGGCGTGGTCACCATCTATCCAGGCATTTCTGCCGACGTCGTGGGCAACTTCCTGCGTCAGCCGGTCAAGGCGCTGATCCTGCGTTCTTACGGCGTGGGTAATGCCCCGCAGCAGGGCGCGTTCATTAAAGAGTTGCAGGAAGCTAGCGCGCGCGGCATCGTGGTGGTTAACCTCACGCAGTGTATGTCCGGCAAAGTGAACATGGGCGGCTATGCGACCGGCAACGCGCTGGCGCAGGCGGGCGTTATCAGCGGCTTTGATATGACGGTGGAAGCGACGTTAACCAAGCTTCACTATCTGCTGAGCCAGGGTCTGGATGCCCAGGCGATCCGTGATGCCATGTCGTGCAACCTGCGTGGTGAACTCACCCCCGACGAATAAGGAACGCCAATGGCGCGACGTGCTTTGCTGTTGATTGATTTGCAGAACGATTTTTGTGCCGGTGGCACGCTCGCCGTCCCAGAAGGTGACAGCACCGTTGAGGTCGCTAACCAGCTTATCGAACTGTTTAACGCCCGCGGTGAAAACGTGGTTGCCACTCAAGACTGGCATCCGGCAAAGCACGGAAGTTTCGCCAGTACGCAAGGCACTGAATCTTTTTCTGAGGGCATGCTCGACGGCCTGGCGCAAACCTGGTGGCCCGATCACTGCATTCAGAACAGCGAAGGGGCGAAACTTCATCCGCTGCTGAAGGCTTCCGGCGTCCATAAGATCGTCTATAAAGGTCAAAATCCGGCTATCGACAGCTACAGCGCGTTTTTCGATAACGGCCACCGGCAGCAAACCGAGCTGGATGCCTGGCTGCGCGAGCACGACATCAGCAGCCTGGTGGTGTTGGGGCTGGCAACGGATTTCTGCGTGAAATTTACCGTGCTGGACGCGCTGGAGCTGGGTTATGAAGTGATAGTCATCACCGATGGCTGTCGCGGCGTGAACCTGCGGCCCCAGAGCAGCCTCGAGGCATTCCAGGAGATGGCGGTTGAAGGCGCCACGCTAATGACCTTCGCCGATTTTACCTGCCAATAATTGTAGGGGCGGCCCCCCGCCCCGCACTTTTGTATCGATTCCGCTCACACTCTACGCTTTTTTTGCTCGCCCTCGCCTGGGAGCGCTCTCATAATCATATTCAGTGAATTTATTCAGCACGTTAGCTGATTTCGCTTTCCGCCGTTTTCGTCTGTTAAGCGTGGCCGGGGAGCCTTTATGTTGTGCCCGTCAAAGAGGAATCATTATGTCATTCACACGTAAAATGTTACCGCTGGTGGCCGCGGTGACGCTCGCCTGCAGCGGCGTTGCGCAGGCTGAATCTTTGCTTTCCGTGGGTTACTTCAACGGCGGCGGCGACGTCACTGCCGGTCCCGGGGGGGATATCAATAAGCTTGATGTTCGCCAGATTACCCACCTCAATTACTCCTTTGGCCTGATTTATAACGACGAGAAAGGCGAAACCAATGAAGCGCTGAAAGATTCGTCAAAACTGCATCAAATCTATCTTTCCCCGAAAGTTGTCTCCGACCTTGAAACCCTGCCGGCACTGCGGAAACAGAATCCACAGCTGAAAATCTTGCTGTCCGTTGGTGGCTGGGGGGCTCGCGGTTTCTCTGCCGCAGCAGCAACGCCTGAAAACCGCGCGGTGTTTATCCGCTCCGTGCAGGAAGTGATGGACAAATATGGCCTGGATGGGATCGACCTCGACTGGGAGTTCCCGGTAAATGGCGCCTGGGGCCTGGTGGATAAGCTGGACGCCGACCGGGATAATTTCACCGCCCTGCTGAAAGAGTTGCGCAAAGCCGTGGGCGACAAAAAACTGGTTACCATTGCCGTCGGGGCCAATGCCGAAAGCCCGAAAAGCTGGGTTGATGTGAAAGCCATTGCGCCGGTGCTGAACTACATCAACCTGATGACCTACGACATGGCATACGGTACGCAGTACTTCAACTCGAATCTCTATGATTCGAAAAAGTGGCCGACCGTGGCCGAAGCCGACAAGTACAGTGCTGATTTCGTAGTAAATAACTATCTCGCAGCCGGGCTGAAACCAGCGCAGATGAACCTCGGCATCGGCTTCTATGGCCGCGTACCTAAGCGTGCCGTAGAGCCGGGCATTGACTGGTCAAAACCCGACGCGCAGAAAAATCCGGTCACACAGCCCTACTTCGGCGAGCGTGAGCTGGAGCTGTTTAAAACCGCGCTGGGCGTGGATCTGACGAAAGACACTTACGTCAAATACAACGACCTGGTGAAGAAAATGCTGAACGACCCGCAGAAGCGCTTCACCGAAGAGTGGGATGACGACGCGAAGGTGCCGTACCTGACGCTGAAGTCTGCTGAAGGTAAACCGCTGTTTGCCATTTCCTACGAGAATCCGCGCTCGGTGAAAATCAAAGCCGAGTACATCAAAGAGAAGGGGCTGGGCGGCGCGATGTTCTGGGAATACGGCGCGGATGACAACAACCAGTTGGCGAAACAGCTCGCCGAGTCGCTGGGCATCGATCACGCTAAATAGCGGTTAACGCAGAAAAACGAAGGGAGACAAGTGAGTCTCCCTTTTTGTTTACTGCAGCTTCATCGTTACAAACGGCGCAGGCTCGATGCCAAACTCCGCTTTCAGCTGCTGTTTGCTCTTCATCACCATCTGGCCATTGGTGTCGATAGTCATGTGCTGCGCCTCCGTGTTGTGGCGCGCCTGCCACAGCATCACCAGCTGGAGGCTGTTGTCTTTTTGCTCCTGGGTCAGCGCCACGCCATCAGGCCACTTTCCCAGTTCGACCGCGGTCGCCAGGCGCTGATAAATCTCCGGCGTCATCACGCTCAACATCTCATCCAGATTGCTCATTGGGCACCCCGTCGCAGAATAATTAGCTGAATCGATTCTTCAACCCTCAACCTGCTCACCATTTTGCCCATCGGTGAAGCTCAGCGAGGCCGAGTTAACGCAATACCGCTCCCCGGTCGGCTGCGGGCCATCCGGGAACACATGGCCCAGGTGCGCGTCGCAGCTGCCGCAGCGGATTTCAACGCGTTCCATGCCGTGGGAATTATCGGTCAGATAGCGGATGGCATCGGGGCTGACAGGCTCGTAGAAGCTTGGCCAGCCGCAGCCTGAGTCGTATTTTGTTTCCGAAAGAAACAGCGGGGCCTCACACACCAGGCAGTGATAAATCCCGTCACGCTTATTATGCAGTAAACGCCCTGAATACGGCGGTTCAGTGCCGTGCTTCTGGGTCACGTAGTATTGCATCTCGCTGAGGTTTTTCTTATTTGAATCAGGGGGTAATTGATTAGACATAGGTGTACATCTCGGTCAGTTCAATTGGGACAGCTCACGGCCCCATTCTAACAAAAAATTAACAACACCGTGCTGCTTTTTGTTCTAAACTTAGCCCTGAAATTCTGGCACGGCACAAAGCGTGACGTGAATCACATTATTGTTGGGACTGGCGTTTAAAATCCCCCGCATCGTCCCCATTTGGATTTAAGCCCAAAAGGAAGCGTGAGGCGTTCAGTCGTACAAACCCTGGTCACAGGATTGATTTGTCGCAATGATTGACACGATTCCGCTTGACGCTGCGTAAGGTTTTTGTAATTTTACAGCCAACCTTTTATTCACTAAAAAATAGCTGGTGGAATACTATGACTATCAAAGTAGGTATCAACGGTTTTGGTCGTATCGGCCGTATCGTTTTCCGTGCTGCTCAGGAACGTTCTGACATCGAAATCGTTGCAATCAACGACCTGTTAGACGCTGACTATATGGCTTACATGCTGAAGTACGACTCAACTCACGGTCGTTTCAACGGTACTGTAGAAGTTAAAGACGGCAACCTGGTTGTTAACGGTAAAACTATCCGTGTTACCGCAGAACGTGACCCGGCTAACCTGAAGTGGAACGAAGTGAACGTTGACGTTGTTGCTGAAGCAACGGGTCTGTTCCTGACTGACGAAACCGCACGTAAGCACATCACTGCTGGCGCGAAAAAAGTTGTTCTGACTGGTCCTTCCAAAGACAACACCCCAATGTTCGTTCGCGGTGCTAACTTCGAAAAATACGCAGGCCAGGACATCGTTTCCAACGCATCCTGCACCACCAACTGCCTGGCTCCACTGGCTAAAGTTATCAACGACAACTTCGGTATCGTTGAAGGCCTGATGACCACCGTTCACGCTACCACCGCAACTCAGAAAACCGTTGATGGCCCGTCCCACAAAGACTGGCGCGGCGGCCGCGGCGCAGCTCAGAACATCATCCCTTCTTCTACCGGTGCTGCTAAAGCCGTAGGCGTTGTACTGCCAGAGCTGAAAGGCAAACTGACTGGTATGGCGTTCCGCGTTCCTACCCCTAACGTGTCCGTTGTTGACCTGACCGTTCGTCTGGAAAAAGCTGCTTCTTACGAAGAAATTAAGAAAGCAATCAAAGCTGCTTCCGAAGGCGCAATGAAAGGCGTTCTGGGCTACACCGAAGATGACGTAGTGTCTACCGACTTCAACGGCGAAGTACTGACTTCCGTGTTCGATGCTAAAGCTGGTATC
Organism: Enterobacter sp. TMH.L2; assembly: GCF_050847315.1. Lineage (NCBI taxonomy): Bacteria > Pseudomonadati > Pseudomonadota > Gammaproteobacteria > Enterobacterales > Enterobacteriaceae > Enterobacter > Enterobacter sp. TMH.L2. Next base: position 2,834,920 of record NZ_CP193791.1, read on the forward strand.
GCACTGAACGACAACTTTGTGAAACTGGTTTCCTGGTACGACAACGAAACTGGCTACTCCAACAAAGTACTGGATCTGATCGCTCACATCTCCAAATAAGTTGAGATGAGAACCTGATCCTAAAGGGCGACTTCGGTCGCTCTTTTTTTTGCCTCAAATCACCAGGACTAAGGAAAAAAGAAATGATTAATAAAATTTTTGCACTTCCGGTCGTCGAACAAATTACCCCTGTGCTTACCCGCCGCGTAAACGATGAGCTGGACGTCATCGTCGTTGATCACCCCCAGGTTCGGGCATCTTTCGCACTTCAGGGCGCACACCTGCTCTCCTGGCAGCCTGCCGGTGAAGATGAGGTGCTGTGGCTGAGCGACATCACCCCGTTCCATAAAGGCAAAGCGCTGCGCGGCGGTGTGCCTATTTGCTGGCCGTGGTTTGGTCCGGCAGAGCAGCCAGGCCTGCCGGCGCACGGTTTTGCCCGCAACCAGCCGTGGACGCTGAGCGCGCACAATGAAGACGCCAACGGCGTGGTGCTGACCTTTGAGCTGCATAACAATGCCGAGACGCTGAAGCTGTGGCCGCATGAATTCACGCTGTATGCCCGCTTCAAGCTGGGCAAAACCTGTGAAATCGAGCTGGAAGCACACGGTGAGTTCGAAACTACCTCGGCCCTGCACACCTACTTCAACGTCGGCGACATCGCAGATGTGAAGGTCAGCGGCCTGGGTAATCCGTATATCGATAAAGTGCTGAATGAAGCCCCGGGCCAGTTGACCGACGGCGTACAAACCTTCCCTGACCGCACCGATCGTCTCTATCTGGAGCCGGAAGAGTGCAGCGTCATTCATGATGCCAGCCAGTTGAAGCGCATCCTGAACGTGGTTCATCACCATCATCACAACGTGGTGGGCTGGAACCCAGGCCCGGCACTGTCCGTTTCGATGGGCGATATGCCGGACGACGGCTACAAAACCTTCGTCTGCGTAGAAACCGCCTGCGCATCTAAAAAACAGAAAGCCAGCGCGGAAAAACCGACCCGTCTGAGTCAGACCATCAGCGTGGCGAAGTAAGGCTAAGCGACTTTCACCAGCTTAGGGCAAAGGCCGTCAACCTCTGCCTCATTAAAAAGCAAACGGGGCGCAAGCGCCCCGTTTTAGTGCACTGATTGCACCTATTAGAAGCTGTAGTTCACGCCCGTCAGCAGCACACCAGTCCAGTTGCTGTCGACCATTGGGCTGTCGGTCACTTCTTTGGACAAACGCATGTAGCGGCCCATACCGAACACGTTCCAGTCTGCGTTCAGCTTATAGTTGACGGACAGCTCAACGTACGGTGACCAGCTGTTACCCGCGTCGTACTCGTTCAGGCCGCTGCGGTTGGACTCCTTGCCGCTCACGCCGTAGTAGTAGTCGTTTTGATTCTTGCTGTCCCACACGACACCAATCCCCGGCGTGACCGTCAGGCTATCCGCGTTGTAGCGATACAGCCAGGCGGTATCCCAGGTGATGCCGTTGCTGTTGTTCAGGATATCCCCGGCCAGCACGGTACGCAGGAAGCCATAGTCGGTGTTATGCACCCAGGACAGGCCCGCCATCACGGTAGAATGGCGGTAGTCCAGCGCGCGCATGCTGTCGTAATTGCTGTCTTTCGGCCTGAAATGCAGCGGCGAATAATAGGCGGTGACGGACAGCTTATCGGCCTGGTCATTCCACAAGTAGTAACCCGCGTTGAACCCGCGGAAGTAGAAATTGTCACCTTCATAGCCCAGCAGAGGCGCCGGATAGACGCGGTTCTGGTCACCTTTGTAAGGGTTTGGCGAAACCAACGCCCCCGCACCGATAGACCATGGGCCCTCTGCGTGCGCAGCGGTAACGGAAGAGGCTAACAGTACGCCTAATGCGAGAATTTTGAATTTGGTCACAATCCTTTCAGTCCTTTAATCAAATAATCAGCGCAGGAAGTGTAACCGCCCTTGGCTCCCATCCCAAATAATTTACTTAGTCACAACCTTCAACCAACTTTTTAGCTTCCCGCAATCAGATGACGGCGGATTTTCAGCTTTATGTCAGCCAGATGAAAGCAAACACTGTCGCTTATCTCAAATACGAAATTTTTAGGATGAGTTATTGATATGTCATTGAAATTGAGCGTTGGCCGTATGCAAGTTTTGCAAATGCCATCTACGCTTTATTTTAGGAAGGTGAAACGCTGAGACGGCGGCGTGAGCGCCCGGTATCAACCTGGCACAAGGGTTGCTGTTCATTTAGCAGACGTCTTCCGGGGAGCCTCTATTACACATACCAACGGCTCTTTAACCTGTGCTAAAAACGAAAGGACGGCATGCCATGAATATATTCGATCACTATCGCCAGCGTTATGAAGCTGCCAAGGACGAAGAGTTCACACTGCAGGAATTTCTTGCTATCTGTAAACAAGATCGCAGTGCCTACGCGAATGCGGCAGAACGGCTATTGACGGCCATTGGTGAGCCAGTGATGGTAGACACTGCCACAGAGCCACGGCTGTCCCGTCTCTTTTCAAACCGGGTGGTTGCCCGTTACCCGGCGTTTGAAGAGTTTTATGGCATGGAAGAGGCTATCGAACAGATCGTGGCCTACCTGAAACACGCGGCTCAGGGGTTGGAAGAGAAGAAACAAATTCTCTATCTGCTGGGGCCGGTGGGCGGCGGTAAATCTTCCCTGGCCGAGCGCCTGAAAGCCTTGATGCAGCGCGTGCCTATTTACGTGCTGAGCGCCAACGGCGAACGTAGCCCGGTCAACGACCATCCGCTGTGCCTGTTTAACCCACAGGAAGACGCCTCCATTCTGGAAAAAGAATATGGCATCCCTAACCGCTACCTCGGCACCATCATGTCGCCGTGGGCAGCCAAACGCCTGAGCGAATTTGGCGGCGACATCACCAAATTCCGCGTGGTGAAAGTCTGGCCGTCCATTCTGGCGCAGATTGCGATTGCCAAAACCGAACCCGGCGATGAGAACAACCAGGATATCTCTGCGCTGGTCGGTAAAGTGGATATCCGCAAACTGGAACACCACGCGCAAAACGACCCGGATGCTTACGGCTACTCCGGTGCTCTGTGCCGGGCCAACCAGGGCATCATGGAATTTGTGGAGATGTTTAAAGCGCCCATCAAGGTGCTTCACCCGCTGCTGACCGCCACTCAGGAAGGCAACTACAACGGCACGGAAGGCATCTCTGCCCTGCCGTTCAACGGGATTATTCTTGCGCACTCGAACGAATCCGAGTGGGTCACCTTCCGCAATAACAAGAACAATGAGGCGTTCCTTGACCGCGTGTACATCGTCAAGGTGCCTTACTGCCTGCGCATCTCGGAAGAGATCAAAATCTACGAGAAACTGCTCAACCACAGCGAACTGTCCCACGCGCCATGCGCCCCGGGCACCCTGGAAACGCTTTCTCGCTTCTCTATCCTGTCGCGCCTGAAAGAGCCGGAAAACTCCAGCATCTACTCGAAAATGCGCGTCTATGACGGGGAAAGTCTGAAAGACACCGATCCGAAAGCCAAGTCCTACCAGGAATATCGGGACTACGCCGGGGTCGATGAAGGCATGAACGGGCTCTCGACGCGCTTCGCCTTTAAAATCCTCTCCCGCGTGTTCAACTTTGACCACGTTGAAGTGGCAGCGAACCCGGTGCACCTGTTCTATGTGCTGGAACAGCAAATCGAACGCGAGCAGTTCCCGCAGGATCAGGCAGAGAAATACCTGGAGTACCTCAAAGGCTACCTGATTCCGAAATATGCGGAATTTATCGGCAAAGAAATCCAGACCGCCTATCTCGAATCTTACTCAGAGTACGGCCAGAACATTTTTGACCGGTATGTCACCTACGCTGATTTCTGGATTCAGGATCAGGAGTACCGCGACCCGGATACCGGCCAGCTGTTTGACCGCGAATCCCTGAACGCGGAGCTGGAGAAAATTGAAAAACCGGCCGGGATCAGCAACCCGAAAGATTTCCGCAATGAAATCGTCAACTTCGTGCTGCGTGCCCGGGCCAATAATAACGGTCGTAACCCAAACTGGACCAGCTACGAGAAGCTGCGCACGGTTATCGAGAAGAAAATGTTCTCGAACACCGAAGAGCTGCTGCCCGTTATCTCGTTCAACGCCAAAACCTCCACCGACGAGCAGAAGAAACACGATGATTTTGTCGATCGGATGATGGAGAAAGGCTACACCCGCAAGCAGGTTCGCCTGCTGTGTGAATGGTATCTGCGGGTCCGTAAGTCTTCTTAAGGGAGTTTCATGCAGGTCACGCCGGGCGGCGTGGCCTGTTTGCGCACCTGGCATAAGCAGTTGGGGGAACTATGGCCTACTTCATAGACAGGCGGCTTAACGGCAAAAACAAGAGCGCGGTCAACCGCCAGCGCTTCTTGCGCCGCTATAAGGCGCAGATCAAACAGTCGATTTCCGGGGCCATCAACAAGCGTTCGGTGACCGACGTGGACAGCGGCGAATCCGTGTCCATCCCCATTGAGGATATCAACGAACCGATGTTTCATCAGGGTCGCGGCGGCCTGCGCCACCGCGTCCATCCCGGCAACGACCACTTTGTACAAAACGACCGCATTGAGCGCCCGCAGGGCGGAGGCGGCGGCGGTGGAAGCGGCCAGGGTCAGGCAAGCCAGGACGGCGAAGGCCAGGATGAATTCGTGTTCCAGATATCCAAAGATGAATATCTCGACTTACTGTTCGAGGATCTGGCGCTGCCGAACCTGAAACGTAACCAGCACCGGCAGATCACCGAATTTAAATCCCATCGCGCAGGTTTCACCTCTAACGGTGTCCCGGCCAATATCAGCGTTGTTCGCTCGCTGCAAAACTCGCTGGCTCGCCGTACGGCAATGAGCGCGGGTAAACGCCGTTTGCTACACGAACTCGAAGAGACCCTAGACACCGTCAGCCGCAGCGAACCCGCTCAACTGCTGGAAGAGGAACGCCTGCGCAAAGAGATTGCAGAGCTGCGGGAAAAAATTGCCCGCGTGCCGTTTATCGACACCTTCGATCTCCGCTACAAGAACTACGAGAAGCGCCCGGAACCTTCCAGCCAGGCGGTGATGTTCTGCCTGATGGACGTCTCCGGTTCGATGGACCAGGCGACAAAAGACATGGCCAAGCGCTTTTATATCCTGCTCTATCTGTTCCTGAGCCGGACCTATAAAAACGTGGAGGTGGTTTATATTCGCCACCATACCCAGGCGAAAGAGGTGGACGAACACGAGTTCTTCTACTCACAGGAAACCGGTGGGACCATTGTTTCCAGTGCCCTGAAGCTGATGGATGAAGTCGTGCAGGAGCGCTACGATCCGGCGCAGTGGAACATCTACGCCGCGCAGGCCTCGGACGGTGACAACTGGGCAGACGATTCGCCGCTGTGCCATGAGATCCTGGCGAAAAAACTGCTGCCGGTGGTGCGTTACTACAGCTATATCGAAATCACCCGCCGGGCGCACCAGACCCTGTGGCGCGAATACGAAAATCTGCAGGCCACTTTCGAGAACTTCGCGATGCAGCATATCCGCGATCAGGATGATATTTATCCTGTATTCCGGGAGCTGTTCCAGAAGCAAAGCAGCGATGCGTACTGATCGCTGAGACAAAAAAGCCGCGTATCACACGCGGCTTTTTATCGCTTATTGATGGAGTTCAATGTCGTATCCCCACTGTTTCCAGTGAAGCAGCTGTTCCTGCTGGGCTGTCGATAACGTCTTTCCCACCCATAGGAAAATATGTTGCCCGGGGAAAAGCTCCGGACGCAACGTATCCACCGGCTCGGCAAATACGTTCACGGTCAGGCCTCTGCGGGACAGGCGCCACGCCTCCAGCCATAACGCAGCCCGATCGTCCGTCTGCCAGCCAATCAGCAGGATGTCGCCCAAACTTTGGTTCTGCGCCGGCGCCAGGCTCTGGGCACAATGGCAGATCAACGCGCCATCCAGCAGGCTGCGCATCAACAAAGCCGTGGATTCATCCTGGCTAAGTTTTTGCCTCACGGGCAGCAAAAGGTTATCAATCAGTAAGTCTGCGCTGTGCTCCCGGCTGAGAGAAGTAATCTTCTCACGCAGCTTTCCAGGATTAACTTTCCTGACCAGAAGCATCATTTCTTCTTGCAGCGTTACCCACAGCTGCTCTTCCGGCACGTGGCTGCGCTCCAGCAGGGCTTTCACTTTGCCTACGGAAACGCCTTTGCTCATCCAGTATTTGATTTCTTCGATGCGCTGAATATCCGCATCATCAAACTGGCGATGACCACCCTCGCTACGCTGGGGCTTCAGCAAGCCGTAGCGGCGCTGCCAGGCTCGCAGGGTGACCGGGTTGATGCCACATCGCTCTGCTACATCACCGATAGTGTAATAGGCCATAGTGTCCCTCCCCGTACACAGATCCCACGCTTTCATTGAAACATTAGTCAATCTGTTCAATGTGTACAATTTTTTTTAGAGTTGTACAAGTGAAACCTGATGTCTTTGAGGCACGACACACGGCGGATATCACAACTCTGCTTTACGCTCCGGCCAGGCAATACGGAAAGCGCCGTGGCCGCAGGGTTTAGCAAACAAACTCCCCTGGAAGTGAGAAATACCGGCCGCCTCGAGCCACATCCACTCTTCCGGTTGCTCAATACCCGTGGCTGAAACCGCAATTTCAAGGGAGGCGCAGCATTTGATTATGGCCTGAATAATCGCCTGCTGTGGCCCACTTTTATGAATGCCCCGAATCAGCGACTGGTTAATTTTCAGCCTTTCAGGTTGAAACTGTGCCAGCAGCTGTAGCCCAGCAAAGCCGACGCCAAAATCATCAATCGCAAGCTTGATACCGGCCGATTTAAGCTGCCTGATAGCGTCGGTAAACGCATCCATCTGTGGCATAATTTCGCTTTCGGTAAACTCAATAACCACTTGCTCGGGAACAAGCCCGCTCGCCTCAATATCCGCCAGCAGTTGTTCCACGGCGTCAGGCATCATGACCAGCGTCATCGGCAGCAGATTGATGCATAGCGTTTGCACGCCAATATTAGCGGCGCATGCTGCGGTGAAAGCGGCCTTCGCGTTCAGCAGTTCAGCCAGGTAAACATCGCCCCCTTCCTCCGGCACTGAATTAGCTTCCGTGGCTAACACCTCTACTGCCGCGACAGTACGAGCCATTGGGTCAACAATCGGTTGAAAAACTATCTTTTTATGCAGCGTTTGTGGACTTGATGCCGAATGAGCCGGCGCATCGAGAATAAATTCCCACGCATCACCCGGAGGGATCTCAAAATAGTTCTCTTTTTCCGTCGATTCGATGAAGGTCCGGAAAAAACTCAAGGCCCGGTCATCGTAAGCCAGTTGATATCGGCTAGTCCCTTTTTCCAGAACGACCTGCAAGACATCGTTTTTATCGTGCTCTCTTAAATCAAAAAGCTCCATGCCCACTCGCCCAAAGCGGCGGGCCGGGGCGTAATCACAGAGCAATTCAACAATGTTGTGATGGCGATCGTCTTTACAAATAGCGTGATAAACCTTCTGCACGCTCTCTTCCGGGCCTTCCAATAGTTGAAAGAAATGTCTGCCGTTGAATAGCAGGATCCCCGTCACATTAGCGTCAATATTTTTTGCATTTGCCGCGGAAACCATCGCCTCCAAAACCTCAAACGGCGTGCTGGCGTGGATGTGGCTTCGGTAAATAACTGTCGTGAGCATGGCGGGTTCCAGCGAAAGGTTAAGGGAGTAACTTAACAGATCCCCGTCCTGACGTCGCCACATACTCAACAAAGTCTAAACAACTTAACAACATGGAATGTTTTGCTCGCCATTTACCCTTAGTCAAAATGTACAATTTTACGTATCGATAAGTTAATAAATTTAAACCATAAATTATTGATAAATAAAGATTAGCATTTTTAGTCAAAAAATAGCAGGCAAACTAATACACCTTTGTGTACAGTTTTTATAGCAATTGCATAACTTAGTTAACATCTTGCAACGTGTGAATTTACAGGAGCAACTTATGCGACAGGACACTTTTACACCAGGTCAGAACAGCGTAGAAAATGACATTGCGCGCTATTTTAGCCGCGTTGCGCCGCTGTCTCAGCAGGAAACAATGGGGCAAATTGTGCTCGAAATTCTCAGCGATGGCCGCAATCTGAACAGAAAAGCGATCTGTACCAAATTGCTCTCTCGACTCGATCGCGTTTCTGAACCGGAAGAAGAAAAGCACTATCAGGCCCTGTTGGGCATGCTTTTTACTCGCTAGCGAATAACCAGCCCGGAGTTCAATCAGAGTAATGCGTACGCTCCCTGGTGGGAGAGTCACCTTGAAGTATAAATGCTGAATTTTCCTCATTCTCAGACTCCGGCAAATGACTTCATGCCAGCGGTATTTACCCCCGGCGAAGAAATCAGGAGTAACGAAGTGAAGAGAAGCGACGATGAACAATTAACGGACGAGATTATCGGTGAAGCAGCGCTGTCGTTACTGAACAGCAACAGCGCAATTAATACCCGCGCTTTAGTTGCCAGGTTGGAAGCGATGTTTATATCGGAGCAAGAAGTACGGCGACGTAACGCGCTACAGAAAATTATCGCTGAAATCGAGGGGAATATTTCCCAGAGTCTGACAGGAAAGACAGAAAAAAAAGCGCTTTCAGGCGCAGTTAAGACTCAACGGCTTAACGAAAAAAATGTCCACTAGCGGCCCATGGCCAACAACTGAAAAACGGTGAATGACTATGACACAGCTAATTTCTAATCCCTCTGCAATGCATACCGGAATCGTAGACCACGCATTATCCGACTTTATAAGAAGCACAGCAGACCGACACGCAGAGGAAAATGCTGCCATCAGTCAGGCCGTCACCGCCATTCTGGCTGCCAATAAGAGCGTATCCAATAAAGCGATCATTATCTGGCTGGTTGACGCCCTGGAAACGACTCAAGACGTCGTCATGTGCGACGTTTATCGCAATGCTTTAGAGATTGTTGTGGGCCATACCGTGGACGATATTTAAGGCCTGCGCAAACAATAAAGGCCGGCCAGAACCGGCCTTTATTGTTTCTGAATTACAGCGCCTTCTTCATAAAATACCGGCTGGTGCCTTCGGGTAAACAGTCAATTTTGCCAAATGCCTCCCAGCCATGCTTGCGGTAGAAGTCCGGAGCCTGGAAACTGATGGTATATAAAAAACCAGCCACACAGCCGCGCCTGCGCCCTTCTGTTTCAAACGTCCTCAGGATCTCGCTGCCTAATCCATGCGCTCTTAACTCAGGCGGTAAATAAAACAGATCGATAAACAGTACACCGAGGGACGAACGCCCCAACATCCCACCAACAACTTTCCCACTCTCGGAACTGCGAACCACAACCGCCAGCGGTTGGCGATCGTTTATCCCGCTCATCGCATCGTTAAACTCACCGAGCCCCGCTTCGATGGGCAGCGAATATTCCTCGTTGATTTGATCAGAAATTTCTAGTTTGAAACCCGACATCGCATACCTCACTGACATTGCCCCTTGTCACCCTACCAGTTCTTGCGTTGAGCCTGGCCGACAACACTGTATATATTTACAGACCGTAAAAACAAGAGTCCAAAATGATGAAAAGAGAACGCTATCGGCTTTCCGTCGCCGTATTTGTTGTCCTGCGCCGCAGAGACGAAATTTGTCTCATCCGCAGAGCGAACACCGGCTGGATGGACGGCTTCTATAGCCTGCCCGCAGGCGGTCTTGAAAGCGGTGAAACGCTGCTTAATGCCGCAGCCAGAGAAGCCCACGAAGAGACGGGGGTGATCATTGAGGCCGAAGCCCTCAGGTCAGTTCACTTGATGCACGTTAAAACCGAAGATCGCTCGTGGATGGGCCACTTCTTTCTCTGTTCAGACTGGCAGCGCGAGCCTTATATCGCCGAGCCGAATAAGCATTCTGATCTGCTATGGGTAAATATCAGGCAGTTGCCGGAGAACACCGTGCCCTATGTTAAGCAAGCCATCAGCGCTATTATCAACGGCGAGATTTATTCCGAATACGGCTGGCTAAGCTAAGCTAAGCGAACGTAGAGCGCCATAAATGCTGGGCCTGTGGCAACCAGGCCGGCAAGTTAGCCTGATACCAGTCAAGATACCGGGTTAACATTTGCGGGTGTCTGTGGGAAAGAAGATTCAGCACTTCTACCACCAGCCAGGCTTTAGCCAAAAGCACATGACGTGTCAGGCGTGACTTCGACCACTGAGGTGCCACTTGTTGATATCGCGCTACCATGAGGTGAATACTGGCCGGTTCCCCCATTCCTTTAATCAGAGGTGCCAAATCTATCGCCGGGCTCCCACGGCCAAAGCGCTCCCAGTCAAATAAAACCAACTCTCCCCCGGTTCGGCGTCCCCAGTTCCCGGCATTTGAATCCCCAGACACCCATTGCTGCGGCTCGAAAAGCACATCACTGTGAGCTTTGAAATGATGCAAAACTGCTTCGAGCTCTGGGGGCAATTTCAGCAGGCTTAGTGCCAACGCCATTTGCTCATCCCTCCACTGATGCCGCCTGAATGTCCCTGAGGGTTTCATCTGGCAATGATGGAGCAACGCCAGCTTTTCATACAAATCGGGGTCGGCAGTCAGCGTTTCCAGTGAACAAGGCTGCGGGATAAATTCGATGATCAGCCGTCGTGCCTGGCGGTTAAGGGAATAAACGTCGGGAATGCCAGGCCCCTCCGCCCTGAACACGGAGGCATGGTGCTGATAAAAATCGAGTTCAACCTCGGAAGCATCTCGCTTTTCAACGGCAGGTTTTCCCTGAAAAACGCATTCACGCACGAGGGCATTTCCCATCTGCGTCAGTACATTATTAGCCATCTTTTGCCCGAATTTTTGCATGTCAGATAACTATTATCGCGATAGGATGAAAATTCAAAGCAGAGACTTAGAAAGACGACAAGAGGCAGTGCAATGACATCCCACGCAAAAGGCGAAGACGTCCATCAGCAACTTATCGATTTACTCGAGCAACAGCAGGCCCGCTACCGTGTGGTAAAACATGTCGCAGCGGGGAAATGTGAAGAAGTCTCGGCGATCCGCGGCACCGAACTTGGCCAGGGCGCAAAAGCGCTGGTCTGCAAAGTCAAAGGCAACGGCGTCAAGCTGCACGTGCTGGCGATTCTGGCGGCGGACAAACAGGCGGATCTGAGCCTGCTGGCGCAGCATCTGGGCGGCCTGAAAGCGTCGCTGGCAAGCCCGGCGGAAGTAGATGAGTTAACGCGATGTGTGTTTGGCGCTATCCCGCCATTCAGCTTTCACGCACAGCTCCGGCTGGTGGCCGACCCGTCTATTTTCGATCGTTTTTCAGAAATTGCCTTCAATGCAGGGTTGCTGGAAAAGTCAGTGGTGATGGATACGCAGGATTATTTGCGCATTGCGCGCCCGGAGCTGGTCAATTTTCACCGCCCCGAATAGCTACCCGAGGCGTTCGAGATAAAGGACAGACAGCACCAATACCGAAGCGATCCCGAGGAACGCGGCAGTAATGCAAATCGTGTCGAATAACGCTGGATCGCCCATCCTTTTCTCCCGCAAGCCATTGCTCGCTGTCATATCGTTCAATTATTGACCGCAAAAATGACAGAATGATGAACGGCCACAGAATCACTGTCGGCCATTCGCCACAACAATAAAAGTTAAAAACCTCTTATTTGGCAAGGATATATCATGATTTTTGACCCCACACTTTTGATCCTTCTGGCGCTGGCGGGATTAGGTTTTGTCAGCCATAACACCACCGTCGCGGTTTCCATCCTCGTGCTGATTATTGTGCGCGTCACCCCGCTGAACACCTTCTTTCCGTGGATTGAGAAACAGGGCCTGACGGTAGGGATCATTATTCTGACTATCGGCGTGATGGCCCCGATAGCCAGCGGCACCCTGCCCGCCAGCAACCTGATCCACTCTTTCACCCACTGGAAATCGCTGGTGGCGATTGTCGTCGGGATTGCGGTTTCATGGCTCGGCGGGCGCGGCGTGACGCTGATGGGCAGTCAGCCAGGCCTGGTAGGTGGCCTGCTGGTTGGCACCGTCCTTGGCGTCGCTCTGTTCCGTGGCGTCCCCGTTGGGCCGCTGATCGCCGCCGGGCTGGTTTCCCTTATTGTGGGTAAGCAGTAGCCTCCTGCCGCTGCCAGCGGTGAATGCGCCAGGCCAGCGCGCTGCACAGCAGGTAATAAACCAGACCGGTAAAGATAAAAATGGCCGCCGGGTAAATTTGTACCCGGCTGTTGACCTGCCCGGCCACGGTTGTCAGCTCCGGTACGTTGACGATAAACGCCAGCGACGTGTCTTTGATGAGCGAGATAAACAGCCCGGCAAACGACGGTAAAGCGTTGCGCAGCGCCTGAGGCAACAGCACTAGCCTCAGCGTTTGCCGTGGCGTAAACCCGCCGGCAACCGCCGCCTCATTTTGCCCCTTCGCCAACGCATTCAGCGCCGCCAGCGTGGTGTACATCACCGCCGCAGACGTAAACCAGGCCAGCGCCAGCGTGACGGTTAACGGCCCCGGTAAATCACGCCCGGTAATGGCGGGCAGCAGGAAATAGAGCCAGAAGATAACAAAAATTAGCGGAATGCCGCGGATCAAATCGGCCCAAATGAAAAGTAGCCGCCGCACAATACCGCCGTAGCGCCAGGCGACACAGGCCAGCAATAACCCCAGCCCCAGGGCAAGCACGCCAGCGCCCACGGCCATCATCAGCGTTAGCAACACGCCGCCCGGCTCGCCCTGAGCCATTTTTCCCCACAGCAAATAATCGAGGTTGTCCGTAATAACCGAAATGTTAGCGATCATGCTGTACCCCCGGTTTACGTAACCCGCGTTTCCCCGGCGCAAAGAGTGTAAATAGCCCGCTCATCGCCAGTCCCAGCAGCAGATAAAGCACCGTGCCTGCGGCAAAAGCGCCCAACGCATGGGCGTTATAGCTTTCGATACGGCGCACCTGGCTGGTGAGCTCGGCAAAGCCGATGCCCGTGGCCAGCGAGGAGAGCTTCATCAGGTTGAGATATTGCCCGACCACCGGCTGCCAGGCGTTAACCACGCCCTGGGGCAGCAGCACGGTGCGAAAAAGCTGCCACTCAGAGAAGCCCTGAGAAAGTGCAGCTTCGGTTTGCCCCTTCGGCACCGCCTGCAACCCGCTGCGGATCTCCTCCACCAAAAATGCCGAGGTGAAAACCCCTAGCCCCCACGCCGCGCAGAGAAACTCCGGCGTCAGCCACCAGACGCCGCCGGGCAGCTGAGACCAGCTGTGATCGGCATTAATAAAGCCGCGCCAGCTCTGCGGCAGCGCGTTCCACGCCGCGAAATACCAGAAAAGCAGCTGTACCAGCAAAGGCGTATTGCGAAAAATGGAGATCCAGCTTGCCGTGAAATAGCGTCCCGCCCGGCCACCGGTGAGCCGAAGCCCCAGCAACAACACGGCAAACAGCGTCGCAATGATTATCCCGGCGAACGTCACCCACGCGGTGGTCAGCAAACCGGAGATCAGCCAGGCTCGCGGTGCTCCACTTAACACCCCCGCCCAGTCAAAGTAGCTGTTCATGATTCAGCCCCGGCATGTAGCGGGTCGAGTACCTTTTGCAGGAAACGACGGGCGCGGGGATGCTGCGGCGAGCGGAAAAACTGCGCCGGGGCCGCCTGCTCGAGAATGGCTCCGCCGTCAATGAACACCACTCGGTCGGCGATTTCACGCGCGAACTGCATCTCATGCGTGACCACAATCATGGTAATGCCGCTGTGGGCGAGATCCTTCATCACCTGCAGAACTTCGCCGATCATCTCCGGGTCGAGGGCCGAAGTCGGTTCGTCAAACAGGATAATTTGCGGCGATGACGCCAGCGCCCTGGCAATCGCCACGCGCTGCTGCTGCCCGCCTGAAAGCTGCGCCGGATAGTGCTGCGCTTTGTCTGCGAGGCCGACTCGGGCCAACAGCGCCAGAGCCTGCTCATGCGCCGCCTCACGCTTCCAGCCGTGAACGTGGGTTAGCGACAGCGTAATGTTCTGTTCAGCCGTCAGGTGGGCGTAAAGGTTAAACTGCTGAAACACAAACCCGATTCGGCTTCGCAGGCGGCGCAGCGTCCTGTTATTCAGCGCTCGGGTGGATTTGCCATCGATAAAAATATCGCCATCGCTGAGGGTTTCGAGCTGGTTGATGAGCCGTATCAGCGTCGATTTCCCCGAACCGGACGGGCCGCAAATCGCCACTACTTCTCCGGCCGCGATAGTCAGGTCTATCTCGCGCAAGACGGATGTTTCACCATAATTTTTACTCACTTTGCGAAATTCAACGCTGGCGGACTGCAGATGCAAAAAATCCGCAGCCGAAGCTGCGGACAAAAGAGGCGGTCGTTTAAACATATTATTTGGCTACAATTTTAAAGCTGCGCGGCTGCGGGGTTTTGCTGTCGGGGCCAAACCAGGCGCTGTAGATTTGCTCTGCCTGGCCACTTTGTTCCAGCTTCACCAGCTCGTCGTTAACCGCTTTTAAAAGGGCAGGTTCCCCTTTCTTCACGCCAACGCCAATCTCTTCCTTGCTCAGCAAGTCCGGCAGAATTTTAAACTTCGCCTTATCCGGCGCTTCGGCCAGCAGCCCGGCAAGAATAGTGCTGTCCTGAGTGATCGCCTGGACGTTACCGTTGCGCAGCGCGGTAAAAGCCAGCGGGATATCATCATAAGAAAGCACTCGAATTGACGGGAAACGCTGCACCAGCGCCTGTTCTCCGGTGGTACCTTTCACCGCACCCACGCGCCCTTTCGCGTAATCCTCAAGCTTATCCGGCCCGGAAGCCGGGACCAGGAACTGCTGCCCGGTCACAAAATAAGGGGTAGAGAAATCCACTACCTGGGCGCGTTCCGGCGTAATGGTGATATCCGCCACGATAAGGTCGACCTTACCGGACTGCAGGAGCGGAATACGGTTCGCCGGGTTGGTGGCCACCAGCTCAAGCTTAACGCCTAAGGATTTAGCCAGTGCTTTCGCGAAATCAACGTCATAGCCCACGATATCGTGCGTTTTAGCATCTACAGAGCCAAAAGGTGGATTTGCGTCAAAAGTGGCCACTTTAACCACCCCCGCTTTTTGAATATCCGCCAGCTGGTCTGCGTGAACCGCGGCGGAGGCCAGGCCGGACAGGGCCAGAACCAAAGCAGAGAGCGTTAATTTACGTTGCGCTGTTGTGTGTGAAGTTATGTGCGTTGAAGCCTTTACCTGTGCCATTGATTTTCCTTGTTATCCCGTCTGTGAGCGAGCTATGCCTTTACGCTCGCACAAGCGCCTTTCCCTCGCCAATGCTTAATCCTGCATTGCATATGCAGAAAACATATTAGTTAATCCTGAGTTAAATCTTTTACTTATAGATTTAACAAATAATTGAGTTAAGTGATTATTTTAAAAATAAAAAATTGGCGATTTATGGCATAAATTTGTGACTCACCCGCTAGTTTTCAGATCTGGTGAAAAAGTTTCCCTTCTCCTGGGCCGATAAGCTTTTCAAATAATAGGAGAGGCAAAATGAAATCACTGGCTCACAATTTGTTGTTATTAATTTGCTGTTCGATTTTGATGTCCGCCCTGGTTACCGCCATTTCACTCTACGGCAGCCACCGAAGCGCCCAAAGCACCGAAAGCGGCCTGCTGGCAAAGGATTTGATGTCTGACATCAAGCCCGCACCGATTTACCTGATTGAACTGCGGCTGGTGCTTTCGCGCGTGGTGGAAGGCACGCTGAGCGTCGATCAGGCCGATGCCGAAATTAAGCGCCTCAGCGCGCAATGGCACCAGCGCGTTGATTACTGGAAGGCCGCCCTGCCACCTGAGCTGCAGCAGAATCTGCTCGGGGAACAATACCAGGCCGGGATGGCAATGATCAAAGATGCCAATGACCTGGTGGAGCTTATTCGTTCGGGCGCCCCGACGCCGCTGTTTGAAAAGCTGAAAGCGGCCGATAAAGACTTTTTCGCCCATCAGAAAGGCATTGAATCCTTCGTTAAAGCCTCCGCCGAGTATGCCGATAAAGCGGTAGAAAAAGCCCAACACAGCAGCGTTAACTCCACACAATGGCAGTTGATTGGTTCCGGTGCCGCCGTGTTGCTGCTGCTGGTTGTCGGCTGGTGGGTTCACCGCACGATTTTCCGCTCACTGGGTGGCGAGCCAAGTGAAGTGGCCGAGATTGCCAACGCCGTGGCCTGCGGAGATCTCACCCGAGAAGTGAAAGTGCGCGACGGCGACAGAAGCAGCGTCATGGCCGCGATGGAAACCATGTGCCAGCAGCTCACCATGGTCATCCATCTGGTGCACGAAAGCAGCAACCAGATATCCACCCGCTCCAGCGAGATTGCCAGCGGCAATATTGACCTGGCTTCTCGCACCGAAGAACAGGCCAGCGCGCTGGAGCAAACGGCGTCGTCGATGGAAGAGATGACCGCCACGGTGAAGCAAAACGCAGAGAATGCCCAAAGCGCCAGCCAGTTGGCCAATACCGCCTCGAGAAGCGCGGAACAGGGCGGCGCGGTAGTGGCCCAGGTCGTGGAAACCATGGACGGCATTTCAAGCTCCGCCAACAAAATCACCGATATCATCGGCGTTATCGACAGCATCGCCTTCCAGACCAACATCCTGGCGCTGAACGCGGCGGTAGAAGCCGCCAGAGCCGGTGACCAGGGGCGCGGTTTTGCGGTTGTTGCCGGCGAAGTGCGCAGCCTGGCCCAGCGCAGCGCCAGTGCGGCCAAAGAAATTAAAGAGTTAATTGAAGACTCGGTGAATCAGGTCGCCAGCGGCAGCAGACTGGTAAACGAAGCGGGCAAGACCATCAACACCGTGGTGCAGGACGTGAAGCGCGTCGCTGCGCTGATGGTGGAGATTACCCACGCCAGCGATGAGCAAAGCAGCGGCATTGAGCAGGTCAGCACGGCCATCAGCCAGATGGATGTCACCACCCAGCAAAACGCGGCGATGGTGAATCAGGCCTCCGAGGCGGCCGAATCGCTGCTGGCGCAGACCTATGAGCTGAATACCGCCGTGTCCCAGTTTAAGCTGGCTAGTCTGTAAAATCGTCCCCGTCCAGGGTGCTTAAATAACGCCCTGGCGTGGTGCCGAGCGCCTTTTTAAACATGGTAATAAACGCCGTGGTGGAGTCGTACCCCAGAGACTCCGCCACGTTTTGCACGGTCATCCCGCTTATCAAATACCGCAGCGCCACGATGAGCTGCATCTGCTGCCGCCAGCGCAGAAAACTCAGCCCCGTTTCTTTCCCCACCAGCCGGGCAAGATTACGCTCGCTCATCGCCATGTCGTCTGCCCACTGGGCCAGCGTTTTCTTCTCCTTCAGGTTTTTCGCCATGCTGTCCGCCATCGCACGTATTTTGGGGTGTGAGGAGATCGGTAGCTGGAGCTGTTCCACCGGCTGATTAGGCAGCTCATCAAACAGCACCTGCACCAGCCGTTGAATGGGCGCACACTCGAGATGTTCATGGGGAACGTTGGACAGGCGCAGGATCAGTTCCCGCACCAGCGGCGAGATCTTCAGCGTGCAGCATTCCTGCGGCATGGCGACCGCCTCCGGTTCAATAAACAAAAAGCAGAGCCGCGCGTCCGCCGTCACCCGGTTGCTGTGTGGCATTTTCCCCGGCACCCAAACCGCATACTGCGGCGGCACCATCCACATCGAGTTGGTGACTTCGCTGGTGATACCGCCGTGGAGCGCCAGGATCAGCTGTCCTTTTCGATGGGTGTGGATGGGCTTTTCGTTATAGGTTTGCGCGGCGCGAATGCGAAACGCCAGCGCGGGCGTCACAATGCTGTCCGGGTCAAACCCTTCGAGATCCAGGTCACGTTCCATAGCATGTCCGAATTTAGCGATAATCTGTCATTTTAGCTTGATTCGTAAAAAGGCAGAAGCGTGTATCTTTGCTTTACCGTTTTTCAGGACACAGACACATGACTTCCACGACTTCAGCGAGCAAAAAGAGCCGCGCTCTGCTTCTGCTCGGCATTCTGATGATTGCCACCACCCTGCGCGTCACCTTTACCGGCGCGGCACCGCTGCTGGATATGGTGCGCGATGCACTTGCGCTGTCCACCGCGCAGATCGGGATTTTAACCACCCTGCCCCTGCTGGCCTTTGCGGTTGTTTCCCCGCTTGCCGCCGGGATCGCCCGCCGCTTTGGTACCGAGCGCAGCCTGTTTGGTGCGTTGCTGATCATCTGCGCCGGGATTGCTTTGCGCTCCGCCGGCCACGCCGCGCTGCTGTATATCGGCACGGCTATCATCGGCTGCGGGATCGCCATGGGCAACGTGCTGCTGCCCAGCCTGCTTAAGCGCGACTTCCCCGGCCAGGTCGCCAAACTCACCGGTGCTTACTCGCTCACGATGGGCGTGGCCGCCGCGCTGGGCTCGGTGATGGTGGTGCCGATTGCTCTGCACGGCTTCGGCTGGTCCGGCGCCATGCTGTCGCTGATGATCTTCCCGCTGCTGGCGCTGATTGTCTGGCTGCCGCAGCTTGGCAGCAGCACGGTGATGAACCTGTCCGGCAACCCGGCGCTGCACAGCCGCGGCATCTGGTCTTCGCCGCTGGCCTGGCAGGTCACCCTGTATCTGGGGATTAACTCGCTGGTCTATTACGTGATTATCGGCTGGCTGCCTTCCATTCTGATCAGCCACGGCTACAACGAAGCCGAGGCCGGGTCGATACACGGTATTTTGCAGCTCGCCACCGCCATTCCGGGATTGTTTGTCGGCCTGATCCTGAGCCGCCTGAAAGACCAGCGCGGAATTGCCGCTCTGATGGCGCTGCTGTGGTGTCTGGCGACGCTCGGCCTTTGGCTGCTGCCGGCCTTCTCCATCTTCTGGGTGTCGCTCGGCGGCTTTGGCTCCAGTGCGGCGATGATTCTGGGGCTCTCATTCATTGGGATGCGCACCGGTTCCGCACATCAGGCGGCGGCGCTGTCCGGCATGGCTCAGTGCGTAGGCTATCTTCTGGCCGCCTTCGGCCCGCCGGTGATGGGGAAGATTCATGACATTACCGGCAGCTGGGCGATCCCTTTATTAGGTTGCGCGCTACTTTCGGTCGTCATGGGCGTCTTTGGGGCTTATGCTGGACGCCAGAAAGAGATTGGCGCGGCGGAGAAAGCCGCGGCCTGAACAGACCCCCAAGGAGGATCGAATGGCATCATCGGCACCGCAGAACATTTTCGACGACCCGGTATTTTTTGAAAATTACCGTCAGTTACGGGAGCAGGACTCTGGCCTTAACGGGCTGCTGGAGATCCCCGAGCTTTACTCCCTGCTGCCCGCGCTGGATGGCCTGAAGATCCTCGACCTGGGCTGCGGCTTTGGCGACTTTGCCCGCTTCGCCCGCGCCCACGGGGCGGCAAGCGTGACGGGTTTTGATATCTCGGAAAAGATGCTCGCCCAGGCGCGAGCCGCAACCCAGGACACAAACATCAGCTACCACAATTTACCGCTGGAGCAATTCTCGCCGGAGGGTGAAACCTGGGATCTGGCGATTTCGTCGCTGGCGCTGCACTACCTCGAAGATTTCGCCCGCCTGAGCAACGCTATCTTTGCTGCGTTAAAACCCAGCGGGCAGTTTATCTTCTCCGTCGAACACCCGATGTGCACCGCCTTCCCGGTAGGCTGGCAACCCTATAAAGAAGAGGTTATCTGGCCGGTGAACCACTATCACCAGCAAGGCTTACGCCACACCAGCTGGTTCGTGGAGGATGTGCAAAAGTACCACCGCACCACGGAAACCTATGTCAATACCCTGCTCGACAGCGGCTTCGCCCTCACCCGAATGCTGGAAACTAAACCGAGGGCAGAAACCCTGGCACAGCATCCACGTCTGGCAAAAGAGATGCGCCGTCCGGCCTTTTTGATTCTTCGGGCAACTAAGCCTCGGTAAAGATAAGGTCTATGATGCGATTTAAGCAGGAGCCAGGGCATCGCTTTATATCCGACGGTGACTTCAACCGCATGTCGCTTCTGTTTTCTTATCCTCACCCTAACCCTCTCCCTGGAAGGGAGAGGGAATAGATAAAGTTCTCTGAAATCACTTTCCCCGACATATGTTTTCTGCCTCTCCCTTTGGGAGAGGGTCGGGGTGAGGGCTGTTACCCGCGCCCCTAAACCCCGAATTTATCTCTCAGCGGCGGCCAGGAACGCCTCAACCAAAGGGGATGGTCTGCCTTTCAGCGCATTACGTTCGTGCTGGAACAGCGTTGCCACAAAGAACGGATGCCCCTGAAGTTCAACCGCACGAATCTCGCCCTGCTTATCCCAGCCGGTCGGCTTCAGGGGTTCACCGGCAAGCGCGGTTGCAAACAGCTCCGCAATGCCGTAGTTGCAGTGGTAGCCCTCTTCAATTTCCGTCTTGCCATAGGCACGCCCGGTGATGGAGTCTGCCAGCAGCGAGATGCTGTCTGAAACCTCCACCAGCGAGCAGCTCAGGCGGCCAATCACCAGTCGCCCTTCGCTCGCGGTTTCCGCATGGCCTGCATCTTCCCAGCCGAGCACGTTACGCGCATACTCCACCACCGCATACTGGAACCCGGCGCAGGTACCGAGGAAAGGCACGCCGTTTTCTCGCGCAAAGCGAACGGCAAGGTAAGCGGCATCTTCATTCAGATAAGGGCTGGAAGGTACGCACCAGATGGCGTCATAGCCCACCAGATCTTCAGGGCTGGTCACTTCCAGCGAGGAGACCCAGTCATAATCCGCGCTGACGCCAAGCGCGGCGGCCGCATTATCTAACGCCTGAGGAATGGCCTGGTGTGCAATCACCGCCGGGTTATAATCGCCGACAAGCGCAATACGTAAAGTGGATTTCAACTGTGTGTCTGACATGCTTTGGTTGGCCTTATGTTTGAGGGAAGAGAACAACATAAGGAATGATAGAGTAGGCGTTTTGCTTTGCGCTGGCAACCGCAAAAATTGGCAGTCTTTCACCGCTTTCCATCCGGACAAACAATGTAGTAACGTGTCGAGTTCACTTCATCGAAGAAAAAAATGAAAGCAAAAATACTGGTTAGCGCCTGTCTGATGGGGTTTCAGGTCCGCTATGATGGTCGCGAAAAATCACAAACTGGCGCAGCCCTCGCCCGACTGCAGGCCGAAGGCCGCCTGGTTATCCACTGTCCTGAACTCGCCGCCGGGCTGCCAACACCTCGCCTCCCCGCAGAGCTTAGTGGAGGCAGCGGTGAAGCCGCTTTACTCGGACATGCCGCCATTCTGGAAAGCGACGGCGCAGACGTCACCGAACCTTATCTTCTTGCCGCCTGGCTCGCGCTTCAAACCGCCCGGGAGAATAACTGCCTGTTTGCTATTCTTACCGACGGCAGCCCGACCTGCGGCAGTCAGAAGATTTACGATGGCCACTTTGCAGGCAAAACAATCCCGGGTCAGGGCGTCGCGGCAGCACTGTTGCGTCAGCACGGCATCGAAGTCTTTGCGGACCATCAGGTCCCACTCTTGCTGAGCAGGCTTGAGACCGTCGATAAGGAGAGAGCATGATCCGCTGTAAACGCGTCTATGAAGACCCGGCTGAAGATGATGGCTACCGCGTGCTGGTGGACAGACTGTGGCCGAGAGGAATGAAAAAAAGCGACCTGCACTACGATGAATGGCCGAAGGAACTGGCGCCCTCAAACAAGCTACGCCAAGCCTTTCACAGCGAAACTATCGACTTTGCCGCCTTCAGCAAGCTCTACAGGCAAGAGCTTAGGCAACATCAGGACGCAGCCCAGGCGCTTGCCCGACGCGGCGAACACGGCACGCTGACATTGCTGTATGGCGCAAAAAATACCGACCAGAACCATGCGCTAGTGCTGGCCGACTTTTTACGTCACTGCCGGGATCAATAGCTGAGGTGGAGCTCGTCTTCCTGTGGGGAAAAATCTTTGTCCAGCGGCATTAAATGCTCGGCACGCACGAAGGCGTAGCCCTGGCGGCCATCAAAAGCGATAACCTCGCCGGTCACCAGCCAAAGCGGATAGTTTGCCTCCGGCGGAAGCTGCGTTACCACGCCTGTCACCGGATTAACAAAGCGCTCCCCCGGCTGACACAGCCCGAACAGTTCTACCGCTTTACCAATATTCACCCGCCCGGCGGCGGTACGAGCGCCGATGATCATCGCCAGGCTGCCCGGTTTTAATTGAAACATTGCTGCTCCCCTCACTTTTTCGCCGCGAGATCAGAACATTCCTGGCGCAAAAAGTAAACGGCATGGCCACCCGTAACTAAGGTTTTTCTTAAATTATTTTGCGAGCCTGTCCGACAGCGCCGCCAGGAACAGCCTCAACGCAGCGGGCAGGTAGCTTCGGCTCCGATAGATACCGTAGATCCCCATCGATCGCGGCGGATAAGCTTCAAGCACTTTGACCAGCTCCCCGCTCTCGAACCGCGGCTTAGCATCCTGAACCGGCAGCATCGCAATCCCCACGCCGTCCGCGACCGCGTCCATCAGCACCACGGAGTCATTGGCACTGAAGTTGCCGCTTACCTCCACGTTCAGCGGCTCACCGTTTTCATCCACCATTTGCCAGATGTTGCGCAGGAAATAGCTATATTGCAGGCAATTGTGGTGCGCGAGATCGCCCGGCGTGCGCGGCATCCCCCTTTGCTCAATGTAGGACGGCGAGGCATAAAGCCGGGAGTCACATTCCCCCAGGCGGCGGGCGATAATATTGGGATCGAGATCGTTGGTGATGCGAATAGCCAGATCGATACGCTCCTCAATCATATTCACCGCCTGGCTGCTGACGTGCAGCTCGACCCTCACGTCCGGGTAGTCGCGCAGGAAGTCAGACAAGAAAGGCACAATGTAATACCGGGCGCCAAACTGGGAACAGGCCACCCGCAGAGTCCCCGAAGGCAAATCCTGCTGCTTCTGCGCCGCAATACTTTCCGCTACCTCGTTGAGCGCTCGGGTTTGCTGCAGCACCCGCTCACCGGTCGGCGTTAGCGTCAGTTTGCGGGAGGAGCGATGCAACAGCCGCTCTCCCGCCCAGTGCTCCATTTGCTCCAGATAGCGGCTCACCATCGGCCGGGACATATTTAACGCCCGCGCCGCGGCGCTCAGGCTGCCCAGTTCACAAATGCGGGTATAGACTTTTGCAGCAATGATTCTGTCCATTCTTTCGCCCATCTGTTCGATTTATGAAACTTATCTTACCTGAATAAGGCCATTACGATTCACAAAATGCAATTTACACTGTTTCTCATTCCCAAACGGGCCCATTGATTCAGTTAATCAGGATAGAAAAAGATGAAGACACAGACCCTGGCCGCGGCCACCCTTTTGTTCTCCACGGCAAGCTTTGCCGCCCCGCTGACGCTGGACGTCTACAACCCACAGGACAAAGGCGTCTTCCCGGTCACCTCTACGCTGATCAGCGGCCCAACGGAAGCCACGTTGATTGATGCCCAGTTCAGCGTTAAAGACGGCGAGGCGCTGGTGAAAATGATTCAACACAGCGGCAAAAAGCTGACCCGCGTGCTTATCACCGCCGGTGACCCGGATTATTACTTTGGCCTGGAGCCCATTGTTAAAGCGTACCCGCAGGTAAAAATTGAAGCCACGCCGCTGGTCGTCGACCATATCAACCAAACCAAAGCAGAGAAGCTCAAATACTGGGGCCCAATCCTGAAAGATGGCGCGCCAAAAGAAGTCTTCGTGCCGCAGGTGACGCACGAGACAACCTTCACCGTCGACGGTGAAAAAATTGAGCTGCGCCAGCCCGCTTCTCACGCTGCATATCTGTGGATCCCGGCCAACAAAACGATTCTTGGCGGCGTAGGTGTCAGCTCCGGTATTCACGTCTGGACCGCCGATTCCCAGACAAAAGCTGCCCGTCAGGAATGGCGCGATGTGCTGGATGAAATGGCGGCCCTGAAGCCAAAACGCGTGATCCCGGGCCACTACATTGGTGAAGTCAAACCAGGCGCGGCCCCGGTGGTCTTTACCGGCGACTATTTAGCCGACTTTGAGCTGGCGCTGAAGAAAGGAAAAAGCGCCCCGGTCATCGCTGAGATGAAGCAAAAATATCCGGGCCTGGCCGATGAAAGCTCGCTGGAGATGAGCGCCAAAGTGAATACCGGCGAAATGAAGTGGTGATTCGCTAAACGTAAAAAGGGAGCAAAAGCTCCCTTTACTACGATCAGCAAACTAAAAAGGGAGCCTGCGCTCCCTTTTTATTATTTGAAGTCGACCTTCATCAGCTCGGGAATAGAATAATCCCGGGTGGTTTCCACGCAACGGCTGATGTAATCCACAAAGCGCGGCGGCGGAGACATGCCTAAATCCAGCAGCTTCTCGTTAGAGAAACGCACGTTCAGCATAGAGAACTCCCCGTACAGACGCATCGCACGCAGCATTAAGCGCTCATTGCACGGCCCGTAAATGGATTTGAAGCTTCTGCGGCTTTTCACCAGCTCGCTGTAATCCACCTGCTCGTAATTGGAGAAGATCGGCGTCTGGTTCAGCGCGCTGGACATCGCTTCATCGATGTCAGCAAAGCGGATGCTGCTCACGTCCCCGGCGGAGATGTGGTAGATCTTCTCTTTCAGCGAGTCGCTCTTCGCCAGCAGCAGCAGCGCTTCTGCGCAATAGTCCACCGGAATAACGTCGATTTTGTCATCCAGGGAGCACATAAATTTCCCGAGCATCAGCACCATGCGGAAGACCCAGAAAATGCTGCTGGACGGGCGGCAGCCCTGCTCGCTGTGGCCCACCACGATGGATGGACGAGCGATAACCAGCGGCAGCTGCGGGAACTGCTCGGACATCATGCGTTCGATGGTGGACTTAGACCAGGTGTACTGCACCAGGTGCTCTTCTTCCGGCTTGCTCGACATGCTTTCCGTGACCAGCGTGCCCGCATCCGGTACACAGGACATTGCGGTGCCGACGTGCAGGAAACGCTGCAGGCCCTTCACCTGGGACATGCGGCGAGCAAACTGCAGCGTGCCTTCCACGTTAACTTTCCAGATCAGCGCATTCTCGCCAAACGACGCCACCGCGGCGCAGTTAATAACGTGCGTGACGCTGGACAGTCTTTCATCATCCAGAAAATGTTCAGGCTCGGCTAAGTCACCCAGCAATATATTTTCCGGGTTAATTTGTGCCAGCTGTGCTTCAGTACAGCCAAAATTAGCAAGGTTATTTCTGATTCTGGCCACGCCCTCCTGAGGAGAGTTCGCTCGTACCAATAGTAATACGGTATTGAAAGAAGATTCAGAGAGGGATCGGGCTAAAACCGCGCCGCCCAGGAAACCTGTCGCACCGGTAATCAAAAGTTGACTCATTATTATAACCTCAGGAGTGAAAACACGAGCATAGTAAAATGGCAAAAATAAACGTTTCCTCAATAAAGCGGATTACCTTTACATTATGCCCAGTACTTTCGTGTAACGGTTTGTACATCCTTGTTTTAAAAGAAAAATAAAAATAAAAAATTAATTTCAGGCGCAATTATTTTGACTATTTATTGATGTCGGTAATATTAAGAAAACCTTAATAAACGATAAACAGAACCGTTATTTCTAGGTAATCAGGAACTCTTTTTAATTTACAGGAAATAAAAAGCCCACAACAGTGGGCTGGAGGTGAGTTGCCAAAGCAGTCATTTTTTCTCGGGCGCAGGCGTCGCAGCAATGGCCCAACAGGTCAATCCCGGGTCTGAACCCAGAACGCGTGAATCAGGCCGGGGAAGTAGCCCAGCAGGGTGAGGATGATATTGAGGATGAAGGCCCAGCCAAAACCTTTGCCGATAAGCACACCCAACGGTGGCAGGATAATTGTGAAAACAACGCGCCAAAACCCCATATAAACTCCTGATAAATTAGATTAGTCCATACTAAAAAAACACCTTGCCCTTAAAGCGTAGACGAATCTCAGAGGTTTGTTCAGAGTGATAATTCTGGAAAATTTAGTTTCATAACTCAATGTTGAAAAAAATATCATGCGGCACTTGCCAACCATAACAACTCAGGATAATTTCTTGCCTTCGGTAGCTCGATGAACCCTCATTCCGCTATCGAAATATGCCTATATTTCTCCTCCACTGGAGGGGCCGGAACCACTCAAAAAACGATCCGGTCGATCACCAATTATATTAATGATGATAGCCTTATGGTGACCCGGCGTTTGCCGGGTTTTTTCGATTATATTCCTGCGAATAATGCAATCAATGCCAATGCCGCAGGCGCTGCCTGCACGTAAAGTATTTTTTTACTGGCTGTTAAACCACCAAATAAACCAGCAACCAGAACGCAAATAAGGAAAAACAGTTTAAATTCATAGCCGCTGCTCGCCGCCAGAAGTCCATAAAGCAATCCCGCTGCTAAAAAACCGTTGTACAACCCCTGATTGGCCGCCAGAGTTTTCGACTGTTGAGCAAACTCAGAAGACAACCCAAAAGCCTTTCGCCCCGCCGGTTTATCCCAAAGCACCATTTCCAGCACCAGAATATAAAGGTGAATCACGGCCACCAGGCCGATAAGAATATTGGCAATCATAGGCAATTCCTGAAAGGGTTATTATGTCGCCAGGCACCGGCTACACTTCATAGCCCAGCGCCTCGATCACGTGTTCCATCGCTTCGCTGGTCAGCGGGGAACGTTTGATTTTATGGTTAGCCAGCATGGTTCTGACCACCCCGGCAATCACGATATGTTTAGGTTCCTGCCCAAGATCGCGCATCTCCAGCACCACCTTACCCACCACGCGGCACATCTCCTGGTACAGCGCTTCATCTTTTGCTTTTTTATCCATCTCGCCTCCGGCTTATCTGTTTGATCTTACAGTAGCATTTAACGCCATCGACGACTAAAAATAGCAAAACAATTTTCACGCTTTTTGGAACAGTTCACGTTACAGGCTCCCTTCCTGTGGGATGCGTTCCACCAGCATAAACTCTTCAAAAATTAAGGGCATCTCTTCAGAAAACTCACCAGTTCTTTCAAAAAATATCTGATGCTCTCGCCGCCAGTACGAGAGGCTTAAGTCCCCTTCCCCCTCCTTACGGGCCTGCTCTGCACTGACCTGTGAAAATTTAAGAGTCGTTAAAGACAGCGTCTGGATAACACAAACCGGGTCACCGCTGCCGTTAAGAATAATGCTATATCCGCCGGGTACGGGAGCCTCTTCCCCATTCTCATAGGCAGATGCCGCAGAACATGTCGCTGTTTTGCGGCCCTTCAAAACTAAATCCACCAGCTCGTCGGCCAGCTCAGGCGAATCGCCAAATGCCCATACCTGCGCATTGGGATATTTTTTCTGGTATTCAGTCAGTCGCGTAGACATGAAGTATTCTCCCTCTCCTTTTGGGATTGAAATACAGGCGAAGCCATCAGAATGGATCATCAACCCAGTGTTAGCTGCATTTTAAACAATATATTTGAAGGAATGGCCCGTCAGGGCATCATCGAAAAACGGGTGTGGACGGGGTAATTTACCAGAGCTGTGACGGAAAACAGGAGATATTTCTGTTTGATGATAAAGATAGGTTCACACAGTATCTTTTTTTCAGCGCATTGTCGGCAAGTGACTCAACGGTGAGAGCCATCTGGCTCTCACTTTTTAAATTAGCAGCGAGTTTAATCCCATTTAAACGTCACGCCAGCCCGGGCGGTACTGTTGCTGTTATCGCGATCGTATTTAGAATAAGGATCGGACAGCAGCTTTTGGTCACCTTTATCAAGCTTGCCGTACATATTTTGAGGTTTCTTTTCTTCATTACTCACACACACATTCCCGTAGCAGCCCGGGTCTTGTTCCGCCTCGGTCCAGACGAGTTCCGAAGCAGGCTTGTTCGCGGCATAGGCGTGGGCGGTTAACAACATAGCGCAGATGATAAGCGTCTTATTCATAAACAATCCCTTTTATGATAATGATAATCAACTGCAATTTTAACATCTTCATGTCACTTGAAGACAATCAGTTTAAAACTGAAGATTATTAGCCAAAGCAGTATAAAAATAGCGTACTAATAGAGGGCCCTGAACACACGTTTACCCCAGGATCAGGACATCAACCGCCCTCTGCACCGCTACGTCATCCAGGCCACTGGCATACAGCTTATGTATCATGTCGGCTATCGACTCCCGCGATAGCGCCTCTTTACGCGCCAGCAGTTGCACGACAGCCGCCCCGATCACCTGCAACGTTTCAGGATGAAGCTCCTCGGAGACGTGCTTGTCCTTGTCCATACTCACTCCATAAATGAAATTCCCTGTCTTTCTAAACTAGCACAAGAGAACTCAGACAAAACTGGGATCTTTTCCTAATCCCCCGCCCTTTTGCGACGTCGGCAAATAACTCATTGATACAACTCCGTAACATTTCGCGGATTTTTTATGTCTGAATTTTACAAGAGGAAAAATGCCCCCTAAATACTGGCCTGTTCAACAGGCCCGGTAGCGATTATCATTAATAAATATAGGAGCACGCCAGGGGAAAGTATGCTGCACTTTGATGTCTTTGGTAGGCGTTTGGGCGTAAAGAAAGTCAGTGAACAATGGCTGCTTTATCGCGTTGATCCTAACGAGGGCAAATATTCCCGGATTTATGATGTGGTTATCCCGGGATGGCTAACGGAAGAAGAGCTCCCCGGCTGGCTCGGAGATATTTACCATGAAGCGGCGAGTGAAAAGCATCCGGATGTGCGGCGTACAGATAGCTGAAATTGGTCCAGGAAGGATACATTTAGCCGGAACACAAGCCGAAGAAAAAATTATATAAACACTCGCTTGTTTCCAGCCCAACATAACAGAAAAATAACATAATCCTTAAACTTCGGCTAAACAGCAATATTTCTAACTATTTGTCTTTGCCAAAGATGATTAACAACCTACTGGTAATGTGATTAAATAACACTCCGAGTTATGCATGCGGTTAAGGTCTTCAAATGAATTTTAAAATACATGACAAACTTATTGAGGAGGCAGAGTCAGCTCAAGGACTGCTTTACAGAATGATTACCGCTTATGTCTGCGGTGCGACAGCAATAATCCTGATTTTAACATTGACAATGGGTAGCGTCAGCAGACTTAACTTTTATTTCTTTATCAATGCTTGCACCATTTCCCTGCTAACATGGTTCATCAGAAAATCCTTTCATATTAAATCAGAAGAAAAATACATAGCGTCGTTCAGAATTGCGTTATTCCTTCTTTTAAACTCAAGCTTAGCCTCGCTGACTGGTGGAGTGGAAATTTTAGATCGCGATACGACCTCTTTAATAGCAGCAGTGCTTTATGCACCAGCCATGTTTATTATTGTTCTTTCCTTCAAGAGATTTATTAAGTATATTAATAATAATTATAAAGCTGCGATAGATCTTTCATTAACTGACGAACTTACAGGATTACCCAATAGAAGACATCTTAATATGAAGCTAAGGGAGCTTGATGCTAAATATGGCACACTGTGTATTATCGACATTGATCACTTCAAAAAAATAAATGATTCTTACGGGCATGATTTTGGCGACATAACGCTTAAAAACATCGGCTTACAGCTGAGTCACTTCCTCTCAAAGGATATATTCATCTCACGATCAGGCGGCGAGGAATTTGCTGTAATTATTTTTAATAACATGGCTGCTGAAGCCGTTATCAATGAAATAAAAGACTCAGTTTCATGCAAAGATGGTAACGGAGAGACTATAACTCTCAGCATTGGTGCTGCCGTTAAACAGATGAACAGCTCTTCATCGTATGCTCTGGCCGCAGCGGATAAAGCATTATATAGGGCCAAGAGAAGCGGCAGAGATCGTATAGTTTATGCATAATGAGCCACAAGTCGCAGAAATTTTCTGGCAAACCATGAAAACGTTATCAAATAGTCGATCCGACAACAGTATGGAGAATACGCTGCAGCTATGAACGAGAAAGAGAGATTATGTGTTTAGAGGCTCATTGATTCCTGCGGCTTTTCAAGCTTAACTTATATGATTTAATTCCTGATGCATAAAATCAATCAGCGCTCTTATTTTACCGGGCAAATAGCGCCGATCGGAATAAAGGGCGAACAGTTGTAATGGGGCTGCCGAGTGTTCGAACTCAATTTCGATTAACCGGCCATCGTCAATCCAGGGCTGGCAGGCTTGCTTCGCCAGAATGGCAAACCCGACACCTGCTACCGCCGCTCGCCCTGCCATCTCTCCGCTGTTGACCCGATAATGACCTTTCACCCTGATAGTCTCGAATCCTCCCTTTTTATTGACGAACTGCCAGGGCGCGCCTTTCAGCGCACTGACCGTTGTAATACAGGGTAATTCTTCAAATTGCTGTATGCGTTCGGGCGTACCATAGCGCTGAATGAGGGCCGGGGCTGCAACAACCGTACAAGGGATAGTCAACAGGTGGCGGGCAATGTAGTCACTGTCATCCAACTTGCCGCGGCTAACAATGATAGCTAAATCCAGATCGTCGCGCAGAGATTCCAACCCGGACAAATTTGTGACACAGCTGATTTCCAGGTCCGGGTGTCGGCAGGCGAAATCGGCAATAACAGCCCCCAGCAATGCAGGACCTAGTTCATTAGGAATACACAGGCGCAGCGGGCCCTTGAGTTGCACTTGCCGCAAAGTTAATTCTGTCTCAGTTTGCTCGAGCGCCTCCACCAATGGCTTCGCGCGGGTATAAAGCAAGTGCCCAGCCTGAGTGAGTTTCATATGCCGGGTGCTGCGCTCAATGAGCTGCAGATTCAGTTTTTCTTCTAACTGAGAGATACAGCGACTCACGTTGGATGTCGGCATCTCAAGCACTTTTGATGCCCCAACAAAACTTTCTTTTTCAACCACGGCAATGAACACTTTCAGGGTATTAAAATCAAGCGCCGGACGCATCCGTTATCCCATAAATGATAATAATAAGTGCCATTTTTACCACCTAATCACCAGTATTGATAGCCGTTAAACTCAGGCATCTTTCACTCACAGGCGCCTGCTATGCCACCGGTTACACAGACATTTAACGATAAATCCCTTATGCCGATAGCGCTTATCATGGCTTTTATCCAGTTCACTAACGCGCTGGAATACATGATGTTCAACCCTGTTTTTGCTTTTATGGCTGCTGATTTCTTAGTTCCCGTCTCGTTCTCAGGCTATGTCTCCGGGATGTATACCTCCGGGGCCGTCCTGTCGGGCATTATTGCCTTTTACTGGATCGGTCATTTCAACAAGAAACGTTTTTTAATCGCCAATATGGCGCTGCTGGGCCTGCTGACGTTTTTGACTACTTTCACCGCCAGTTTTAACCTTCTGCTGGCGTTGCGATTCTGTGCGGGCCTGGTGGGAGGGACGACAATGGGAGTGGGGATTAGCATATTGATCAATCACGCCCCGGCTAACTTGCGCGGAAAAATGCTGGCAACGGTGATTGCGTCATATTCGATAGTAAGCATTGCAGGCATGCCCACGATATTATTTCTGTGTACTCATTATGGCTGGCATGCCGCTTTGTGGTTAATCAGTACCCTGTGTTTATTAACCTTGCCACTTATTGTCTTCTTTATCCCTCGGGATCAGGTCTCCTGTGACACGCCCCCCGCTCTGCCCCTCGATAGAAATACTCTCCTGTTCGCTTCGGGTAATGCGCTGGTGCAGTTTAGCCCGATGCTGGTCATCCCGGTTCTGGTGCCATTAATGACCCGGCAGTTGGGTGCTTCACTGGAGCAGTTGTCCTGGCTGTTCTTCGCCGGAGGCATTGCCGGATACCTGTCTAGCAAAATGACTGGCGCATTAACTTCTCGTTTTTCTGCTTCGAGTCTGGCTACTGGCGCAACCCTCATTTTTATACTGAGTTTGCTAATTCCCGCTCTGGGCTATCCGCATTCGGCGTTATTTATTATTTTATTTCTCGGGGCATCATACAGCCGCCTGGTTTCATCCTCGGCGCTTACCATTCAGTTTCCAGATAACGGGCAACGGGCGGGATTCGCTTCCCTGCAGACATCAATCATGTACCTGATGACTACTGCCGCATTTTTCCTGACAGCCTTTCTCTTACCCACTGATGAAATAGCGCCCCAGAATATGAATATGTTGCTGGTGCTATGTGCCATTTCCGCATCAGGGTTTCCAGTTATCGTTATTATTCTGCAAAAGAAACTGGCTAAACGGACGATTCAGGCTGAGCGCCTTATTAGTGATTAGATTAGCGGCTGATTGCGTGCGATGCGGACGGGCGTGAACCAGAGGGACTCCGCAATGTGAAACGCGGGCGTTCCTTCTCTAGAATGAATGTCTGCGCCTCCACTCATCAACGACATCACCCAAATTTTTGGGCACGCCATTTCGTATCCATGCCATAAATTCACGATCAAACCGAAAATGCGGCCCACACTCACCCATCATGAAACGGCGAACGTTTTGTGTATTTTTGTAGTTTTTATCCACTACAGTCGAGCGTGTTAATACCGCACTGTGCCAGTCGATGTTCACTTATTTACTCCTGTAATAAGCAACCGATAGTGGCGTTAAACTTAGCACATTGGCGCTTAAATGCTGCGCCAGAGATGCACCGGGCCTCGTAAGAGGCGTCAACATAATGAACATCCACGGCATCTCCATCTGTGGTGTAAGGTTTAACAAACCGACATTGCTCCCTGCCCGTTGTATCTAATACCGTGGTCTGGTCGCTGGATGTCATTTGACAGACAGAAATTGGCAATTTTATAATCGGCCCACTTTCACGTCTCTTTAGAGGTATTCGTCCAATGCGCAATTAATGCCCACCGTCATCTTTGACGGCCTTTATGCAGTTTCCCTCGGGGCTGTTTTGGTGCATTAATTTCAGGATTATCGCATGACGAATTCTATTCTTACGCTCGATCGCGTTTCATTTGTATTGCCTGATGGCAAACGCCTTTTCTCAGATCTCACTGAACAATTTGACCACCGACATACTGCTCTGGTCGGTAGAAATGGCGTGGGTAAAAGCCTGCTGGCTAAAATTCTTTCAGGCCAGGTGGCGCCGACTTCCGGCCAGTGTAGTTGCTCAGGTCGTGTCAGATATCTGGCGCAGCATCTGACCCCGCACCATTATCATAGCGTGGCGATGCTTGCGGGAGTCGACAGCCAGTTAGCCGCGCTAGATCGCATTGAAGCAGGCAGCACCGACCCGACTGATTTTGACCTTGTGGGTGATAATTGGGACCTTCGCCAGCGGCTGCAGGCGCAGTTAGAGTCCGCGGGATTGGGTTATCTTTCGCCGGGTTCAGCGGTCAATCAGCTGAGTGGCGGAGAAGCCATGCGGGTAGCACTGATCGGCGCGATGCTATCTGAGGCAGATTTTCTTATCCTTGATGAGCCTACCAACCATCTGGATGCCGCCAGCCGACTGACGCTGATGCGGCAGTTGCACCAATGGCCCCGTGGTCTTTTGCTCATCAGTCATGACCGGACGTTGCTGCAGCAGATGGAGCGAATGGTCGAACTATCGTCGCTCGGTTTACGCAGCTACGGCGGCAACTATGATTTTTACCAGCAAATGAAAGCGCAGGAGACTGCCTCCGCCACGCAAAACCTGGAACGCCTCAAAACCGAGCGTAAGCGCGAAGAGCAGGTGCTGCGTGAACAACGCGCACGACTTGAAAAACGCGGATCCCGGGGTACCCGGCAGGGTAAGAATGCGAATCAGGCAAAAATATTGCTGGGCCGTCAAAAAGGCCGGAGTGAGACTTCAGCAGGAAAACGGATAAAGCAGCAAACCCAAGCGCGGGCGTTGCTCAGCCAGCAGGTGCAGCAAGCCATAAAGCAAATTGAGGTATCTACGCACATCGCCATGCACATCACCTCTACATTCGGGGCATTACCGCAGAAGGTCGCCACCCTTGACGAGGCCGTTTTACCTTTTGTTCCTGCCTCTTTTCGCGAGATAACGCTGACCATTAACGGCGGGCAACGGATCGGTGTTGTCGGTTCCAACGGATGCGGTAAATCAACATTATTAAAAACCTTAGCGGGTCTGTTGCCGTCAGTGTCTGGTCATCGTGAGGTCTGGGCTAAAACCGCTTATCTTGACCAGCAGATGTCCATTTTGGATCGGCAAAAAACGGCACTTGAGCAACTTCTGGCGGTGAACTCTCAGGTGGGGGAATCCCAACTGCGTATGCAACTTGCCCAGCTTGGGCTGGATGCATCTCGTGTGTCATTACCCTGTGGCGAACTTAGCGGCGGGGAACAACTTAAAGCTGCGCTGGCAATGCTAATTTATGCTGACTCGCCCGCCAGCTTTTTATTGCTCGATGAACCGAGTAATCATCTGGATATTGTATCCCTGCATACGCTGGAATCTTTCCTCAATCAGTATCAGGGCACCCTGATGGTGGTGTCACACGATGAGGTGTTTCTCAGCCAGATTGAGCTAACGCATTGGCTGGTTGCGGGGGATAGGGGTTGGGAATTATCCCCCTGTTAGCAGGTTGAATGATCTTATGGCTCATGCAATTTCAAACAGAATCTAGTGAAATACCTATTTGGGCTGCATAAGCAGAAGTGAGCTATATCTACTCCTGGCACTTGGCGGACGAGCCAATGAAGCTGAAGGTCCGGTGTGAGCGAGGAGCGGAAGTTAGTCAATTATTTCCGATGGCTTTTCATTCTCGGGCGACCAATATCCACCGCTACCATGGTAAGTTTCAGCACCTAATACAAACTTAGTTCCACA
Source organism: Enterobacter sp. TMH.L2 (assembly GCF_050847315.1). Classification (NCBI taxonomy): domain Bacteria; kingdom Pseudomonadati; phylum Pseudomonadota; class Gammaproteobacteria; order Enterobacterales; family Enterobacteriaceae; genus Enterobacter; species Enterobacter sp. TMH.L2. The sequence continues at coordinate 2,869,639 of NZ_CP193791.1, forward strand.
GTGCCTACAAACAAAATGGTAATCGACGATATCGCCCCATATCATCTTTTCAGCACACTCTTGAAAGCTGTATTGATTCCTGTCATCCGTTGCATCAATTTCGGCCAGAACCCCTTCGCTGAGCGCATGCTTTGCAATACGGATTGCTTTACGTAATTGTTCAGGTTGGCGGATAACGTATTTAACTGTAGTGGTCAAGTAATACTGGCCACAGTTTTACAGTAAGACCGTTATCTGTTCTCTGATTCTTCCGGCGTTAGCCCTCCGTTGTAATGATGAGGTCTGACGCTATTGTAATAGTTCAAAATATAACCACTGATTTGTTGCCGGGCATCGTCCTTGCCTGCGTAACCATTCGTTGGCACCCATTCTGTTTTCAGACTGCGGAAGAAGCGTTCCATGGGGCTGTTATCCCAGCAGAATAGCCATATCCAATTCTGACACTAAATCCCCCGCATAGCATCAGGCGGTTATGAGCGAACAGTGGACACTATTGCCAACTTCAGCTTTTGCCGTTTACGAAATTGCGCTTACGGTGTTTCCCGGTTGAAGCTAGCGAGAAACATCGTTATTTTTCTTATCGCATAATGCTTATATGGGGAGTAATTTAGGCTAAAGGAGGAATCAATGTCACATTCGTCATCAAGAAGAAAAGTTCTAGCCGCAGAAGGCCTTCTTACGCATAGAGCGTCACACGCACGGAGTTGCGCTAACCATGTTGCGAATAGATTGGGCATAACCCGCAGGGAGATATTGATGAAGGTTGAGAAAGATACAGGGGCGAGTTTGGTATCGCCACTTACAGAAGATGAGTTAATGAAAGCGTTTCATTATATGGAAAACCTTTAGGAGCGACTCCTGTGAGCGAGGAGCGGAAGTTCGCAATTGTTCTCACGACTGGTTAAGGAATTACTAACATCACGATGTATCAATTAACTAGGTTAAGGTCACACCTTTCAGGATACTGGAAAAAATTACCGAACAAGCAGATCCAACCAATCTGGGTTCTCAATTTTACGTGAATAGGGCAACATTGCACGATTAATAAACTCAAAGAATTCTGACTCCTCCATCCTTACGGCTTCGCTTGTTCCAGGTCCCTCCCATTCATCAAAGAGATGCCAGTAAAGCGATTTCAAGGTATCGACCACTGCAGTGAAAATCTTTACGTCAGGTTCAAGCCAATGACACACCAGAAAATACATTTTCTGCTCTACATCATGGATGGAAGCGCATTGGGAAAGTTGACTCATAAATAGCTTGATCCAGACCAATGCTGCTGTTTTTAGCGGTGGTAGGTTTATCTGCTGCTCTGCCATGTACCGTGACATATATAATTCAACCTCGGCCCGTACAGGTTGATTATCAAGCCCCAGTGAAGCGAGGATTAAAAGAGTGTCCGAATCATTTCCTTCGATAATTTGATCTTCAGCCCATGCAATGATCATGCTGTCCAGATCATTGTGGAGAAATTGATATTTTCCTGAAAACACAAGCAACCCGAGCAGCTCATTGAGCGTGTATACAGATGGCATCTGATATTCCCTTTCCTGAGTTTTAAAATGAACCCTGGCAGTGATAACTTCTGAGTCCATTATCAATTGAACGTTGAGCCTATGTAACTAAATGAAACTCCAATCAACCTTCATCTTATCTTACCTATTGATTTAAATACTATAAATATTAGGAGCATACCGATTTTGACCACATAAGCAGAAGTGTGAAAGGTCCGCTCCTGGCACAGAGCGGAAATTAATCCTTCACGCTATAAAACTGCAGTAAATATATTGCTCTCAGCTGAGGCAAATCACTTTCCCGGCGCACTCGCCGTCCTTGAAATCCATAATGACCAGGGCGGCACGATCCTCTGGCGCCTGAGCAATAAGTTCGCCTTTTGCATTCCATGCGGCGCTTTTCCCGACTGGCTTCCAACCGCCTGAGGTACCGCAGTAATTGGCCATTAGCGTAGGCATTGCGTAATATTTGGCGTAGCTTTTAAGCACATCGGTATCTTTCTCATAGCCGCCTGCGCTCAAAACTGAATTAATATAAATATTAGCGCCCATCTGCACCGTTTGTTCTACATGCCTCGGCTGCCCGGCGTCTGCGCATATAGCCACGCCGACGTTAAACGTGCGGGCCGTAATAACACACGCCGCTGTGCCGGATGAAAAGTAATCAGACTCTCCGGGGTGAAGATACATTTTTCGATAATAAGAAATTGGCTGCCCGGCAGAAATGACACATGCGCCAATGGCCGGTTTATTATCCTGCACATACAAAGGTGCCCCCGCCACAATGGTCATCTCATGGCGGTCGGCCAATGCCTGAAGCGCCTGGAGGCAGGACTCATCGGTGAGAGCCAATTTTTCAGCTAGCTCAGGCTCATAACCCGTTAAAGAAAGCTCCGGAAAAATGATCAGGTTTACATCTGCCGAGGCGGCCAAAGTAATCAGCAATTCGTGACAGCGCATATTCTCTTCAATATTGCCGCGAACCGGAGCAAACTGTCCCGCGGCAATGCTTAACCTTTCCCGAATACCGTTCATACTTATCCCCGCAATTTTTTTACAATCATCGGCTAAAATCTTAAAACAAACACCTTGCCTCATATTCAGGCAGCCCCAAGGTTCTTTTGGCGCAGGGGGTTGTAACCATCATCCAAAACCGAACAATAAAAAACGGGAACCCTAAGGTTCCCGTTGTCACATCACCAGCGGCGCTGATTACATGTGTTTAATGATAGCGTCGCCAAACTCTGAACATTTCAGCAGCTTAGCGCCATCCATCAGACGCTCGAAGTCATAGGTTACGGTCTTAGCTTCGATAGCGCCTTCCATACCCTTAACGATCAGGTCAGCCGCTTCGAACCATTCCATATGACGCAGCAGTAGATCTAGTCTTCTTCTCTATCGTGTTATTTTAAAACAATAAAAATGCTTTTTCCCTCTTAATTTATCATTTTTGGTAGTAGTTATAAGCTATTGTTTTTGTATAATAATCTTAGAGTTTTGATAACCAGATTTCCCACATTCGTATGTCAAAGAGCGAGATAACATTGAAAACCTCAGAGCTTATAAAAAAATTAACTGACCTACAGGATACAGTACCTTTTGATGCTGAAGTCGTTACTGGTGATGATTGGCAACCTAATGGCATCACCCGCATCTACCACAAACCACCATATACATTCATTGAGTTTGAAACTGATGAAATTGATGAGTTCGGTGAAGAAGATGGTATAGATATCATTAACGAATTGGAAATCAGGGCACACCAAGTGAAGTCAATCCGTGATTTTATCCAGAGTGATAAGGATCTGACACCAGATTCAATAATTAAGGAGCTGAACACACAGATTAGCCGTCTGGAAGCTATGTCAGTGGCGTTGTTGGATAAGTAGATTTATCTTCGGTTTTCAAGACCGCACTATAATTACAATAAATCAATAAGTTAACTTGTAGGCATGGTATAAACAGAAAAAATAGCAATGCTAAAAATCAACAAGTTACCGACTTATCAACACTTAATATACCAACACTTTACTGCCATCCGTCATCGGGGGTCGCAGGTTCAGACTCTCATGCAGACCAAATAATCACTGAAAACCAGATCCTTACCACTGACTTTGTGTGACTTGATATACCTAGTTCATATTCGTGGCCTAGGACGATACTAATGACGCAGCATTACATGCCAAAAACATCATAATATAACGTTTTTAATGATTATTATCGACTACCAATGTTTGATTTTACACCAAAATCATCACGTGCTAACTTGCTGAAATCGCTATTTTTAATTTTAGTTTTGGGGAAGAGTATTTAACCATTAATTAAATTTTTTACCCCAGTGCATTCAACATTTTGTCGCTAGTGGCAAACCTCAATGGTAAATATTTTAATACCGCTGAGGTCCGCTATGAGCGAGAAACGGACATTTCCATTGTTTTACCTTTACTTAGTAAAAATAATAAATATTTCCACAAATAAAAATGATAAGTTACAATGCGCAATGTCTTTAGTGTAAAATTCATACTTAAAAAGGAATAGCATGCAAATGAATAAAAACAAGCTTTTCGCACAGTTATCCAAACATTCACTTGAAGCGCAGCTTGATGATTTCGAAAAATACATCCTAGGAGTAGGTGGTCAAAATAGAGTTGACGTGTCGAAATTAAAAAAAGCATATGAAGATGAAACGAAAGATGCTTCGGATGATTATATTGATTACTTAGGTGATTATTATTCAGAGCAATATGATTTCTTGGTTAACATACAGCCAAATATTTTTAATAAATCTGCTTTAGTATCTTTATATTCATGCTTGGAGCACAATCTAAACGACTATTGTAATATATGTCAGAAAATAGTACAAACCAATATATCAGTAACTGATTTTAATGGTGATGGCATTAATAAGGCAAAAAATTACATAACAAAATTAATGAGTATAAACTTTGGCCTGTCACAAGAATGGCAATTCATGATTGATTTTAACAAGATAAGGAATTGCGTAGCTCATACTAATGGAGACATTAGTAGAATGACATCAGCTGAAACTTTAAAAACTATTATTGATAAAACACCGACCCTTTCACTAAATAATGGAAATAACATTATAATATCCTTGAATTATTTAAATTTAATTATTCACGAAATTAGAGAGCTCTTTCAATGGTTATATACACATCTAGAACAATCATCGAAGTGAATACGATTGCATCTAAGTTTATTATTGGTCTATTTTTGAAAAAGTTATCGATGATACTGGCCTGTTCTCCGTTGATTAAAGGGTGTTCAAAAATCTCATCAGAGATTCGAAAAAACGAAGTTGATGTTCAGTCCAGACTAAACAAGGCCGCATGCGCGGCCTGTATAAGTTAGCCGATATTGCGATGACCAATGAGGTACATCACTCGCTGATAATGTTCCTGCCGATTGCGGTGAAGCTGTAACCCCTGCTCCCACGCAATATCTGCAACCCTTTCCGCATCGGAACCGGTGCGCTCGTTTTCGTCCCTAGATTGCCAAAGTTTCAAATCTCAGTTTTCACGTTCATTTTCTGTTTCCTGTGTGTTTGGGCACATTCAGCGTCGTGTCACGACGGTGGGAACGCCAACATAATTTAGTGTGGGCAACGAAATATCCGTAAACGCTGTTAACATGTACTGAAGGTTTAACCTGTTCCTGGCTGATTAACTCATTTTGATGTAAACAACGCCCACTTCTGAAACGGAGCGGACACCCCTGTCTGAGCTAAAGGTCCGCCGTGAGCGAGGAGCCGACATTGCTAACAGCCTGATGTGTGAATTCTCGTGGAGCAGGTCTACTACTCACTACATTTAGAGGTACTTGAAATAAAATCACCTACATATAGTGGTTATTGTTTTTTAAGTGCTTGACAATTCTGTACATGGCATTTAACGGTGTTTGTGGTAAACTATCCACAGAATGATCAACAGTGTTTGATTGTGGATAACCGTTGGATATATGGGGAGGATAAATGGCTAAATATGAACTTCGACCGCTGTCAGATACCCGCAAGGCTGACATTGCTCGCAGTGCATTAGCACAAAATAGCGCCCCTGCTAAGCCTGCTGCTTCGATGTCTTCTGGTTCTGCCTCAATGCAGAGATCACGAGATAATGCGCGAGTGATGATGGATCGCGCATTCAGGTCAATTGCAGCCAAAGGATAATTTTACTTTAGTTGATTAAAGCGCCTTTTTCGGCGCTTTTTTATTGCGGAAAAAGCCAAATGGAAAAGCTCTGGGTTTTTACTCAATTAGTTACAGGAAAAGATGACACCTCAGGCTTTTTAGCTTACGCGCTCTATAAGCACGACAAAAATGAATACGCAGAGAAGTTGCGTAGGAGCGGCGAATGCACAGAAGGCTATATTAATACCCAGCTGAAGATCTTTCATGAGCAGACAGTTCATACGCCTGGCCGAATCGAGTCTTACAAAGAGAAAGCTGAAGCCATCGTCACAAACTTAACAGACCAGATTGATGCTGACATCAGGCTTGAGTACGATGCACAGTTAGCCGGAGCTAACTTACAAGACGTTGAAATAGAACGGCTGAAAGCAGAAATACAGACTATGAAGGCATCACGTGAGAGCGAATTAAGGAAGGCTGAAGAGGATGCTATCCTCAATTTTCATCGTATGGTTGAAATCACCCAAGCACGCAAACGTGGGCGTGTTTCCCGCTCGTTAGGATGGTACTGGAATGGGTTTGCCAGCATTTTCGCCACCATAACCTTCGCTGTCATTGTCTATGGCATTTGTACTTGGGCATTGCCACAAAAATCTAGAAACGAGATTGTGGATGGAGCGTTTAAAAATTTGCAAGGTTCATTATTCCAGCAGCCAAACATTCAGCTTAATAACGGAAAAAATGAGAACGCTCAGCAATCTAACACAACCGCTGAATAGTGTGCGCTAGTTGCCTCGCAATCTCGCGGGGCTTTCCTTTTCAGATACTTTGCTATCCCAATTCACCCGCGCGGCGCATTAAAATAGATTTCGCGGGTTGTTACTGTGCGTTTTATTGACATTCCGATTTCTCCTGAGATTCAATGAATAATTAGAAAAACCGTTTCCATTCAGTTAATGGTATTTACTTGGACGGAATAACCCGAACGCCCATGAGCGCGCGGCTTCATGTCAAAAAAATAGTTGAACGACCGCTCCCAGCACATAACAGCCCTTAAGACGGTCACTCACCGTCATGGGGTGTCGGGGGTCGGAGGTTCAAACCCTCTCGTGCCGACCAAATAAACATTGAAAACCAGCCTGTTACGGCTGGTTTTTTTATGCCTGATTTTTTCCTGGGGAATGGTTGGGGATAAATGGGGGAATTGCCGCCGGCGATCTACATACAGGGATTATCGTCAAACTCTTCCAGGCGGGCATCGTTGATGATGTACGTCACAACGCCGAACACGTCCAGTGGCTCATCATCTGATCCATGGTTTTCCCGGGTGCCAGTATCTAGCCGTTCAAGATATTTGTGCGGGTGGAGCCGCAGCCGGCGCAAACGAAATTCCCCGTCTATTGCGCAGGCCAGAATCGATCCATCACACTGCGTGGCAGCCGTGTCGACAACCAGCAGAGCCCCTTTAATGATCCCGGCGCGCAGGCATGTTTCCGATGCGCGCATGAAGTAAGTTGCAGCTGGCCTGCTGATTAGCTGGCGGTCGAGAGAAATGCGGCTCTCTACATAGTCCTGAGCTGGCGATGGAAAACCCATGATCAAAGCCCTCCGTTAGGGTTGTAAACCATAAATGTCCTGGCTTCACCCTCTTCTGTCGATACGTCTTTGAAGGTGCTAACAAAGCTCTCAATCCAGTCGTTCGCTTGTTTCAGGCTCCACCGCCAGTTCACTTTGTTCAACTCTTTCACAAAGTCAGCAGTAGTGACCGTGCGCCGGCCGTTTTCCTCTATCCTCAAAGCCTTCCAAAATGCTCCTTCAATATCATCACGACGTGGCATATTTCACCCCAACAAATACTGTTTATACATACAGTATATTTTGGAATTTTTAGGAATCAACAGTAGAAGAGGCACGATCGGCTAAGGGTCTGGCAGGATGGGAAATTTACTTTTTCGCTAACAGTGCTTCGAGTTCTTCTATTCGGGTCCCCTGCCGCCTCACGGTCTCGGTTAGTTCATTGAAGCCATTAACCAGTAGCGCGGCCACGCCATTGTAGTTAACGCCAAGCATCTTTTCTTCACCGTACTCATACACGCACTCGGGCAGCACCTCGTTAACGTCCTGTGCGATTAAACCCGCCTCCTCTGAATAATAGGAGTGCTCATCTTCTACCAAATTTCCGCGCTTGAGATAGGTATAACCGACCAGGGATGACAGTTTTTCCAGCGGGGTTTCTATGCGTTTGAGATTGGCTTTTAAACGCAGGTCAGACGCACTTACCCAGTTACCCTGGGCCGTGCCGTTTGCATAGAACGTTGACTGGAAGCCACCCACAATGAGAGCCGTCGCGTGGTTATTATCCGCTGCAATAACGGTGCTCATGCAAGAGCCCCAATCCCGGCCCCATTCGACCGATTTCCATACAGTTGAAGCCCCGCCTGTTACCTCCGACTGTATGATTGTTCCGGCGCCCATGCTACGCCAGTTACCCCACGACCCACCCTGAACTTTAGCGGTCGACATCGCCCCAGAAGCCCCTGCTACTACGCCACCAAAAGCCAGTCTCGCGACATCATTTAATTCAGGGAATGAAATTTGTTTTGCAACATTGATATTATCAACCCCGGAAAAAAGCCCATTCTCATCAAATTGAAAATATCTATGCTTTTCCCGGCCATTTGTTACGTGGATTGTCGCTTTTGCCGCTTCACTTTGCACTTCATGATACATGCGTGCCATCGACACAATAGCAGTGCCGTCATCGCTCAGCCTGCGGGACTCAAAAACACCGCCATTTTGCACTGCACTGGCTGTTGTATCGAGCCGTAGTCCTCCATGAGTCACTAAATTGCCATCACCCAGACCAAGGTTCATGCGTGCGCGTCCCGCATCGGCTGCGCCTGTACCACCTGCAGTCACCGGGATTGGCTTATTAACTCCCCATCCGTCCTGTATCTGGAATAATCCATCATCACCGAGGACTATCCTGTACCCCCCTTTCGGGGAGTATAAAAAAGAATATTTGTCGAACGTTTTTAATAATGAAGCGAAATAGTTAAGTGATGGACCAGTGTATTGTCTGCCGTCCGGGATGTTTACCGTAATGTTGCCAACACCGGTATAAAGCTGAAGCCAGTTGTCGCTTTCTAAATTCATCAGGCGAAGCGCTTTTAGCTGCTGAACGCCCAATTGGTATGGGATAGCCGTTACGGCATTTAACGGCACGGCATCCCAGGCCAAATTTGCAGTGGTTGGACCGTAGAAAATCTCGGTTAGCGTTAATGCCGTAGGTGATTGAATAGAACCTATCGTAACTGAGTACGACATGCCACCAATCACGACAACCATGAAGTCGCCAACACGGTTTTGTGTGCCAAACGCCGTGCCGCTCCCGGTGACTGCTGCAGATCCATTCGTCAGCGTAAGTGTACCTTGAGCCATATTCCCCTCCATTAAAAAAGGGCCTTTCGGCCCTCATGTTTTTATGCAAACGAGTTAGCGATAAAGAAAAGGGGCCGTAGCCCCTTGCGATTAAGAGAAGGTGCCACCGCCGCGAACCACCAGCACTGAAGCCACTAACTCATCCACGGTAATGGACGCACCACCAGCGCGAACGCTTAGCGGGACTGAGACAGGCGTTACGCCAGTCAATGTGAACACCGCCGATCCAGTGGTTGGTGTATTACCCACAGCAGTTGAGGTGACAAACACAGTAAAGATCTTTTCCACGCCATTTATGCTAATGATTACAGGGCATGCATTCTGATTCGTGCCAATAGCCTTAACAGATACAGTGACCATGATGGTTTTGGGCTGCGCCTGGGCTGTGGAATCATGGTAAGTCAAATTGGTTTGCGCCATTGGTAGCCCGGTTTGACGCGGAGGAACCGGGAACGCCCCGCCGTTGGCGATATCACCCACAAACGAACGAGCTTGCACTGTGCCGGAAAACACACCATCAGTGGCATTGATTGTCCCGGTGAACGAACCGCTAGATGCCTCCACATGCCCGCGTATTGTGACGTTGTTGAATACCGCATAACCACTCTTTGTAATTGCCCAGCCCTGAGTATTTCCATCCCAGGTTGTCGACCATAAATCCCCCACCATCAGATTTTTTATGGTTCCTTCCTGAATCATCGCGCTATTTATAAACACCTGACCGTTAACAACCGAGAACGGTGAATACTGAGCACCATTGGGCCCGGATAACATCACGAACTGGTTAGCGTTGATGGCTACACGAGTAATAATCCCGGCCCCATTTGCTATGGTCGCAACAGAAAGACCCGCGTCGTAATACTGACCGTTGAACTCCACACCAGTTTTAAGCGTATAAATTGCTGTAGCCTGGTCGGCCTTCGCATAAGCGGTGTATTTCTGATCAATAGCTGATTGCTGATCTGCAAACTTCGCTGATACCTGCTGTTGATACTGCGAGAAAGCTTCTTCAGAATTGCTTTGTGCTTGCTCTATTGTCAGTATCCGGGCCGACTGGCCTTTAAACGTAGCTTCGACAACACGGGTGTACTGAGCAAATGCCTCCTGATCGTCAGCGCGAGTAGTCCATATTTCCGCGATCTGGGCTCTCGCTTCACCGTGCTGCCGGTTTTGCTGCCGCACAATGTCCCCACTCTTCAGTGCCTCTTCAAGCTGAGCCTGCAGGCCAAAGTCAATTTTATCTGTAAGCTGTTTACCGTCGTCCGCAGTCAGAAAACCATCAGCAATATCCTTCAGGTAATCGTCGGCATTATCGTTTGCCATCCCCCGGATCCAATCCGTCCAGCCAGACTCATTCCCGCTTTTATCCACCAGTTGCGCGCGGTAATAAAAAACCTGTCCGGCCCGGAGTCCCATTTGCGTATAAGTCGCCTGGGGATAAGGAACATCGGTGAGCAGTATCGGATCTGAAAAATCATTATGTAGCGTGTACTGAATTTCAGTTTTCAGCGTGTCGCCGGTATTCGCCGGGAACCCCCATGCCAGGCTGATACCCCAGTTAATTGGCGTGGCCGTGAAGCCTACAGGCTTCGGCGGGTTGCCGACTTTGCCGGTCAGCGTTTTTTCTTCTGAGTAACCCCACCCACTGGAAATTTCCGCAGCGTTGATAGCGCGCACACGCACTAGGTAGTGGCCTGCGTAAATCCCCGGCACATCAAACGAGGTGGTAGAGCTGCGCGGCACGTTAACCCAGTTACCGTCGTTGCGACGCCACTGCGCTTCATAGGAAATTGCGTTAGGTGCCTGGTCCCAGCTGCAGCGCATCGTTTCCACACTGATACCCTGCTGCACGACAGAGAAAGAGCTGATCACGATATTGCCCGGCGCTACCTGATTACCTGGTGGAATAACGCTGATCGGACGCTGGTCGATAATCGCACCGGTATCAATTCGGGCGTATTTATCAGGGTCATGGTATACCGCAGAGATAGTGAATGTGCCGTTGTTATTGTCTGATACACTCACAACACGGTACTGCTGTGCATAAAGTTCGTCAGACTCCACAACCCAGACAGACTCTGCCTCTGGTATTTCGCTGTATGCTGTGGTCACTGTTATAGCCCGACCATTGACGCTTTGTATCGTCCGGCTCTGTGATGCGCCGGATGGCAGGTTAACCATAAGACGATGGCCTGCAGCAACAGAGGAATCACGATCAAGGGTAATAACACGACCATTAACCGCGCTTATGCGGCCTCCCATCGCCTTACCGGAAAGCAGCTCATCTGCAACAGCGATGATGTAACCAGGTTGCGGTATATTACCGTCCAGTCCAACATCGAACGAAACCACACGGTCCTTATTGTTGGTCAGAATCCCCCAGCGCCCCTTTCGGTTCGCTTCTGACTGCCTGGTACAGCCGATAGCCGTCATTTCGAGCTGGTTAAATCCACGATAGCGCGCCACAAGTGCCTGTTCAAAGACCGGCTCCATCGCATCTGCGTAGGCATTGCCCGGATCGGACCACGATACCAGAGCTGAGGTATATCGCGTTTTTGACGTGCTGCTCGCGTAGTTAAAGCGCCCGTCAATAACGTTCGCGCGGGTGTAGATGTAGTCCACGTCACGGGGCATATCCGCCAGCGCTACAATCTGATCCCCACCCCAGCATGTCATTCCCCTGAAGATGGCTGCAAAATCCCGCAGAACGGTATAGGCATCGTTTCTGTCCTGAACGTATACGTTGCAGATATAACGTGGCTCAGTACCGTTGCCACCTTTACCATCTGGCACAGCCTGATCGCAGTATTGTGCAACCTGATAAAGCGTCCACTTATCTATGTTGGCAGCAGTGAGTCTGTCACCTAATCCAAAACGGTCGCTGACAACCAGATCGTAAAAAATCCACGTTGGATTATCCGTCCATGCCCACTTAAACCCCCCGGTCCATGTACCACTGTAGGTGCGGGCTTCAGGGTCGTAAGTATCAGGAACGCGGATAACACGACCGCGCGGTTCGCAGGATATTTGCGGAATGGAGCCGTTAAACTGGCTTGAGTCGAATTCAACATACAGTAGCGCGGTGTTCGGATAGCGAAGCTTTGCGTCGATCACTTCGGTGTAGCTCTGCAGTGTCATCGTGTCGCCAATTTTCGCACTGTTGGCATCTGCGGTGAGTTTACGCAGGCGCACCGTCCAGGTGCTTCCAGCCTGCGGTAAGTCGATTCGATGGCTGCGCTCATAACCAGAGGTCGTTTTGCCGGTAACACTGGTATTCAGAACTGTCTTCCATGTGCCACCATCGGTCTGCAGCTCAATGGTATAGTTAATCGAATAACCAACCAGATCTCCGTTGTCTTTCTGCTCAAACAGCGACGGCCACTTCAGTCGTAGACGAACAGCGGAGAGCTGTGTATTGGTAAAAGTATGGGTCCATGCCGTATCGCTGGAAACTGTAGTTCCTACGTTGATTTCATTCTCAGTGCCTGGAATACCCTGAATATAATTCTGTGCCTGTGTGCCGGCACGAAATTCCCATGCGACACCGCTGAAGTTCTGCGAGCCATCCGAGTTTTCAAGCGGCGTCCCGTCCAGGTAGATATCACGCGCGGTAAGGTTTCCAGCAAACTCTCCCTCTCCAAGTGCAATCAGTATTTTTGCCTTAGCAACGGACTGCAGATCATCTGGCTGCTCGGTAGGGGTTCGCGCGCTGGAACTGCCGCCCTTGCGGCCTTTGATAATGGTTTCAGTTTCCATATTGCGCCCATAAAAAAAGCCACCGAACGGTGGCCTGAAAGAATCGGAAAGTTACTGTTGGTCTTCGACGTAAATCCCTGCGGAGATAATTGCCCCGCCAATTCGTCTTCGCCCATAAAGTAGCGGTACTGGGTATCCCTGAGCTGCAGTGTTAGTCACACCACCAAAGGCATAGCTGGCTTTGTTATCGGCTGATTGTTTACTGGCTAAACCGCCTGGTTGAGGTGACAGCATCTGGATTACACCACCGGCCACCATACTTACACCCGCTGAAATAAGATATGGTGATGCCGCAGCAAGCGGAGTAAAGCTTAATACCGCACCAACAGCAACAAGTACTGCGCCAAGTATCGTCTGAAATATCCCAGCCTTTTTGCTACCAATAATTACTGGAACGATACGAATAATATCTTCTTTAACCGGAAAGCTGAGATCATCTTCGCTGATGTTCTGTTTCCCCTTGAAAACAGCATACGTTAATCCACGACGCTGACTTGCAATCATATACTGCTCAAAACCTTTAATCGTGGCGGCTAGCGCCCGAGTTGCCTCATGAGTTGTTCTGATTAAGCGGTAATGAATTTTCCCATACGTTTTACCCAGTACACCACCAAGCTCTATACGTGTCATTATTTCTTGCATTTTTAATCCTTAATTAAAAAGCCTCCAGAAGGAGGCTTTTTAATTTTTAAGGTGTTTAATTCACTGTCATTGGAAGAATATCTATGTTGGCACCTTGGTCTGTAAATATCCTAAGAGTCCTAGATGATTTTTCTTTAATTATAAACTCCCGTTCTTTTTTTGGATGGTTACTGCATAATCCACGACCTGAAAAACCTGCCCCAATATTAACCTCTCCTGCTGGCAAATAAGCTGTTACCTTTTCCCCGGCTTCTAGCTCCGCTAGCTTAATTCCATTTATGTAAGATGTGATCGCGCAACCTCCAGCGACAAAACCTTTATCACGAACAATTGTGACTGCAGATGTATTTTCTTTTTCATGGAATTGAGGTGGTGCCTGGACCTCTTTTGCGTTTTGAGGTAATACTGGCTCAGTAGAGCAGCCGAACAAACCGAAAACGAAAAGAAAGATGAGGATTTTTTTCATATGCTATTCCCTTGAATAATTTTGGAAAGATTAGCACAGAGATTTATAGCGCAGAACCTTCATCGTCCTTTCCTGCCAGTACCCTCCGTATGGAACACGATTACTCAAATGTCCATAAAGATGATGTAGAAGCATATTGTTCTCCAGAAGGATGCCGGCATGGTTCCACTTATTGGCCTGCACCTGCATTATCAGCATGTCGCCAGGCCGGGGCGGTCCATCGAACTCACGGAAGCCGCATTCATACCAACAATCCTGATAAAAATTGTCAGAATAGCTGTCTTCCCACCATGGATAATCAACACGGTAATCAGTCAGCGTAATCCCGTGTGTTTGCCGGAAATAGCTCATCACAAGGCCCCAGCAATCGAAGTGGCCGAGCACAAACGGTCGCTCAAGCAGGGGAAACTCCCCGCGCGGCTGGATGGTCCGCAAATCACCTTCTGGCCAGCTGGCGATATGCCAGGGCAGCAGCGTTGCATCGCACTGAGCTTTATCCAGCTCACTAGGCTGTGTCGTCGCGTCCGGGTGGCTGTGAACAATGGCAATCACCGCCCCCCAGTCTTCAGCTGCGGCATAATCCTCTGGGGAAAGATGAAAATTCTCTGTTGGATCATCAGCAATATTACGGCAGGGAAAATAACGCTCAACGCGACTTTTCTGCGCAACTACGCCGCAGCACTCCTGAGGATATTCAGATGCAGCGTGGGCCATAATGGCATCAATCGTTTTTTGGCGCATATCAGCTCCTGAGAAGGGATGTACCGGGGAATCCGCCAAACGGAAGCTCATTACCGTCTCCATGCCGGAGCTTGCAGGCCGTGAGCGTACCGTTACACTCATCAAGCGAAGGGTCGTCAACAGGGTTATTATGCTTATCGAAATATCGCGTTCCGGTATAATCACAGCCGTCGCCGGTACGGTACTTATTCCGGATGCACCAGGTGCAGAGCGCATGCAGCTGGCGCGTCGGAATCATCAACCCCTGCAGGTCCATCGGGCTGGAAAGCGTGAACTCGACTACTTCGTTCGTTTCGCTGCTTTTAGCATCAATGTAGAACACCTTCAGCTTTTCCTGCGTAGGGTCTGCTGTAGCATTCCCGGCAGGGAAATTTTGCGCATCAAGGTATTTGGCCAGCGTATCGTGAATCGTGACTTTCGCCTGCAGCAGATCATCATAAGCAAGACAAAGTGCCGTGATGGAGCTGTCCAGGTTCGCAACTGACAGCTTAGGCTGCGCACTGGTGCCATCCGTTGAGGCTTCAATACCCTCTATCTGGCAGGGCCAGGCTTTGTATTCTCGTCCCTGCCACCAGATGGATTTTGCAGGCAGCTTCATCTCATCGCCTCCCGCTGCCGTTATTTCCTCCGGCGTATGAGCAATATTGTGCGCATGAAAATGCAGCACATCGCTGACACCGAAAGCAGTTCCATCCACATCAAAAAGCCGGACACTATTGCCCGGCTCTAATTTTTGATAATCGCTGTTAAGACTCATGGTGCAAATGCCTGTTCAAAAGTTGCCGTAACGGTTTCGACTTTTTTATTGAGGGTGACGCGCTGGAGACTATCTGCCTCAACACGCCAGAGCGATAAATCACTACCAGGTGGTGTAAATGTGAATGATTTGGTCTTATGCCTCCGGAGGAACGCATAAATTTCTCTGGCCGTAGTAGGATCGCCAGTAAACGAAAAGGCATAATTAAGTACCTCATCATTCAACCCGGCCCCACTGACCTGCTTGTATCCATCGCCGAACTGGGCCGTTCTGACAGTATCCTTACTGCTGAGCGTGGGTTGGCTCGCAGCCTGAATCCGCCAGGTAAAATGCTCTATGGTCATCGCTTACCTCTGTTTATTAGCGTTCCAGATAATCCCGCCCGGACGGACTTCCCTGGTGATACCATCCCGGATGGAACGGTCGATCACCTTCTGGTAAGCCTGGGTGATAGCATCACTACCGCCCTGCTGCTGTTTCTGGTCGCCAGTCTGAGCTGTCGTGACTGAAACTGGCGCGTAGACGCTAACCCCCATCGGGGAAGCAGCTGCGCTGCCGCCACCGACCAGACCACCAGAGGCATAACCGCGCATAAGTCTGTACAGATTGGAAACGCCGATACGGCTAGTAGATTCTTTGGTGAAAACGAACTCGCCACGGTGAACGACTCCAGCAGGCTCATACTTACCGCCATGTCCGGTATAACCACCAACGTCAAATCCCGTGGGCCGGAAAGACGGTACCGCGAATGACTGGCCAGTAGACGCTGTATTGGCACCGCCACTCACCCAACCCATCGCACTCTGGATGGCATAAGCCACCAGAAGCTGGTTAATAACGTCGACAATCATTTTGAGAATCGAGGTAGTGAAGTCCCTGAAACTGGATTTGCCGGTTGTCACCAGACTGGTAAGCTGGCCCGCCAGTCCGCTGAAGGTCGCCTGCGAAATCTGCTGCACAGAGCTGAATACGTTGGTGGCTGAATCCTGATATTCCGCCCAGCCCTGCTTCGCACCGGCCAGCCAGTTTTCCCTCAGGGCATCTTCAGCCTCAAAAGTTGCCCGCTGTTCTTCCAGCACCTTCTGCCGCGCCTGCGGATTGTAGGCATAACTTTCGCTGAGACGTTGAAGAGTAGCCTCCCTCCCGGCCTGCCGGGTGGAAACTCCCTCTGACTGTACCTGAATACCCGCCCGTGCCGCTTTCTGCTGCTGCTCAAATTTAACCGCCTGATCAGCAAGCTCGTTGAGCTTTTGCTGACGGGCAACCTTATCGCCCAGGTCGGCAAGCTGGCGTTTATACTCGAGCGTCTCCTCCTTATGGGCCAGCAGGGATTTTTCCTGCACTAAAAGCTGGCGACCATTACGGCCTTCAGATGCCTTCTGTAAAACGGCAAGCTGATTTTCAGTCTGCCAGAGATCCTTTCGCTGCTGACTGATAACATCGTTAACGCTGGTATGTTGCTCAAGTGTCTTGAGCTGGG
Source organism: Enterobacter sp. TMH.L2 (assembly GCF_050847315.1). Taxonomy (NCBI): domain Bacteria; kingdom Pseudomonadati; phylum Pseudomonadota; class Gammaproteobacteria; order Enterobacterales; family Enterobacteriaceae; genus Enterobacter; species Enterobacter sp. TMH.L2. The sequence goes on from NZ_CP193791.1 coordinate 2,886,583, forward strand.
CCTGCAGCGTCAGAAGTTCAGCCTGAGCCTTTTCTTCTGCCTTGTCACCAGCGGGCGTTGAGTAGCTTTTTCCCTTCGGTGTTTTTGGATCCTTCCACTTCTTTTCTATCCCGGCCCGTGCTGCGGCGATATCCTTATCGGTCCACAGCGTGGCGATGCCGTCTTTTGCGTCCTGACGGTTTTTCTCGATAAGCTGATTGAGCTTTTTCTCCTGCAGGGCACGTTTTTCTGCCGCCGTCGTGCCTGTTTCAACCAACTGATTAAACTGCTGCTGATTCCGGATAGCCTGACTCTGCTGGTCCGTACGCATTTTTTCCCGCGCTGCAGCCAGCCCCTCCTTGGCGTACTGCTGATCGGCGAGGTCGTAGGCCTGTTTTTTGAGATCGACCTGCTGACGCGCATTTCGCAGTCGCTCAGCATCAGCCTTTTGCAGCGGGTTACTACCTGCATAATCCGGGTCAACCTTGAGATTTTTGGATAAGGCACGGTATTCTTTTTCTACTGCCTGCCATTCGGCAAAAGACGCCTGTCGCTTCATCGCAGTGTCAGGGTTGCGCCCCACACCGAGCATCGCATCCCATGCGCCGGAAGCGGAATTCTTAACCCAGTTCCAGGCTTTCTCAAGTGAGCCAAGGTTTTCCTCTACCGCACCGGCTCGCTGGATAACAGCTTCTGAGTAAGCCCGCATAGCCAGTTCAGCTGCTTTCTGTGTATCGCCCATCGACTGTGCGGAAGCAATTTGCTCGTATTGCGTAGCCGTCAGGAAATGCAGGGAATCGTTGAGCGTGGCAACTGCATTAACAGGATCATCTTTCAGGCGCTTAAACTGGTTAATGGTTTCGTCGACGGCCTGCCCGGTAGCCTGCTGCAGCCTGGCAGCAACATTGCTGACCATGCTGACGTCGTTCCCGCTGAATGCACCACTCCCGACAACCTGCGCCAACACACCAGCTGCGGCATGCTGTGTAACACCATTCCCGGAAAGCGAACGAGCCAGGGCCTGTAGCTGGCCAGATGTCTTACCGGCATAATTACCCGTCAGAATCAGCTGTTTGTTAAACTCTACAGACTCCTGACTGCCTTCATACCACGCCTTACCCAACCCGTAGACTGCCGCAGCGATACCACCGACAACACCGGCAATACCCAAACCACGCAATGTCAGAAGCTGATCTATCCAGCCAGCACGGTTGGCAAGCGTAATACTGGAACCACGCAGCGCTCCAAAGTTTCCTCTGGCGACCTCACCAATCAGGATGCCGATCTCGCGACGTGCTGCCGAACTTTGTAAACCCAACCCATGCGTGGCGACTTTAGCCGCTTCCAGCTTACGGATATAAACCTCCGCTGCGTCGCTGGCACCTACCTGCGTGGCTTTCATTCGCAACAGTTCGGTACCGGATAGCTTCTGCTCAACGACCTGTTGCTTCAGCTGACGAAGAAAGCGCTCACGTGCTGCAGCTGATTTATCTTCAACTGCCTGCAACTCTTTTTGTCTGGCCACCGTGCTGGAAATAAGAGCAAGATAATCCTGCTGAGTAATATTCCCCTGCGCTCTTGCTTCCCTGAAACGCGCCTGTATGCCCGCCAGAGACTTCGTTTCACCATTCAGCTGGCGAACGCCGTCTATCTGTCGGAAGAAGGAAGCGGCAAGTTCATCCTGCCGCCTCGCGAGGGAAGAGGACTGGGTATCGTTATCGCGCAAACGCTGAGTAAGTTCAGCCACACGTCGGTGAGTTTCATCGACGGATTTTGATACTTTTTGCCAGTCCTTAGTCAACCCTTCCGTTGCGGCAGACTGGCGTGATTTCATTTCATTAGCTGCCGCTAGGCCTGTGTCGCCAACGCCTTTCAGCGCGGCACTCTGACGGTCTGCTGCGCGCTGCATTCGCGCCTGAGCCTTATCAGACTCATCCGCCATTCCGGTTAGCTGCCCCCTGATACGCGCGACCTGTTCGCTGAAGGTAGCACTGTCAACATCCAGATTAATAACCAGATCGCTAATCTGCTGGGCCATATCGGATACCTCCTGTGATCCCCTCGGCAGTTGTCATTAGCGCTTCATCATCCGGCTCATCATCGCTTATGGCACTACCGGAAGGAGAAAGCAGGCTAAAATGTGTAGGGGTAAGTTCCGGATCTCGGAAGAAAAGAGAAGAGATGGAATAAAGCAGCCCGGAAAAATGCGCGTCGAGCTGCGCGTCCTGAAAATAATGCTCCCGGTAGAACTGGTGCCAGTCGCCCAGCTCACTGGAAGTCATTCCAGCCAGCATGGCGCGCCAGTCGGGTCGCCCGAACTCGCGCGCCAGATTCAAGACAAAATTAAGCTCGCTGGTCAGGGCTTTTCCGCCGTAACGGGTTCTGTGGCTACGCCGTCGAGTGTATTGTCTGAATCACCGGCATTATCATCTTCGACCGGAACGAGCATGCCGGAGAGCAGCTTAATCTGCATTTCGGCTTTACCGATGGCTTCTGGCGGCCAGCTGCTGAGAACCTGCTGATACAGAGCATCCACATCAGCACCTTTCGGGTCGTTATGCCACAAGGACATCGCAATCAAATGCGCCCCACATCGAATGTTCGAACCAACCAGACGGGCCGTCATTTCCTGATCGCTGATGTCGTCGCTACCAGCGCTAACGGTTTTCTCTTCCTGCGCCAAAAACGTCAGGTACTCAATACGCTGCAGAGCAGATAACTCGAAGACGATTGCGGATTCATCGTTATAGATGAAATTCTCTTTTTTCAGAAACATGCGCCCTCCTTAAGATGCTGTTACGGTGACTTTGCAGGACGCCACAAAATTACCATCGCTGGTCATCACAATGATGTCGACGGAACCGGCGGCCACACCAGTTACAGTGATCGTGTTGCCGCTAACGATAACCGTCGCTTTTGCACCGTCAGAGGTTGCAGCCCGGAAGGAACTATCTGATGCACTGGCAGGATTAACCGTCACCTTCAGCGTGGTTGTCGCCCCCACTGCTACGCTTGCCGTAGCCTTATCAAGCGTAACCCCTGTAACACTAATAGTCGGGCTACCGCTTTCCTCGGCCAGTTCAGGCTTGCCGGTATTGGTGATTTTTGCTGTACGGGTAATAACCTCTTTGGCCGGGATAGCCTTACCGAGACTGCTGCACCACCCACGGAAGACATCAACAGTTCCGTTCGGGTATTTGATTTTATAAAACCGTACAGAACCATCGTTGAACCAGGCGACAAGATCCTTCTGGCCCTGCTCTCCCGGCTTCCATGCCAGTGTAAGAGATGTATCACCGGCAGATTTTGCGCCCTGCGCGGTCGCGTTCCAGTCCGCATCTTCATCATCAAGATAGGTGTCATCGTAGGATTCAGCAGTCATTTCGCCCGGCGTCAGTTCCTTGATTTTTGCCAGGCGATTCCAGTCAGTGTCTGAGAGCGGATTGGAGAATCCATCGCCGCTCCCGGTATACAACCAGAGTGTGGTTCCCGCACCTTTGACCGGCGCGAGAGGATTTGGGGTTGCCATAGTGATTTCCTTACATTGAATAGGTGAGAGAATAGGTCAGGTCGACAGATCCCCAGGTGGCCATCTCATCATCACGCTGATAGTCATAGCCCTGCGGGGTCATGGTTTCGATAAGCGCTTCAAGTCCGGGGATCTCTTGCAGAGCCGGATAAATCTTTTCCTCCAGCCAGGCGTCGAGCGCGGTATCTGGATTTGACGCTTTCAGGAAAACTTCAATGTGAAGAGTCGCCTGCCAGTCATCGGCATCAATCGTGTCGCCGGTATATTCGGCGTCTGACAAATACACCGCCACCGCCGGAAGATCCCCCTCCTCCAGGAATGCCGGCCGCCCGTCAAACCAAGTGACGGAGTCAGAAATATCGGCTTTCAACTTCGCCAGCACGGCGGCACGTATAGCGCTGTGTTTGCTCATCGCGTCAGGTGGATCCTCAGTTGGTTTTTAAGTGCGGCTGACAATTCCTTTGGCATATCGCTCTGGATTAGATTTTTTGAAATGGTGGTAAATGCCTGCGTTAACGGCGCTTCCAGGGGAACTTTCACAACATCGATGGGGTAGCGGGCCCGCCCGACACGCCGCATCACCTGCCAGCGGCCATTGGCCAGTTGCTGGATGAACGCATTGCGGAAGGTATAAGGCCCGACTTTCAGCACGCTCCCCTGACCGTGTTTGGCTCCTTTACGGCGGGATAGCCTGACGCGAGCTGCGCCGAGCTTTATTGCCGGCAGGTTGCCGCGGTTAATTTTTATTGAAGCGACGAGACGATCATGGCGGGCCTTTTTGAGTCTTGAACGCTGCCTGACCAGTCGAACCGGGAGCCCTTTTTTACGGTTATCATCGACCGTTACCTCTTTGGCCACCTGCTTACTGCCCTGGCTTATTGTTCGCCCCGCCACCCGATTTAATGCTTTCGCGGTGGCATCCGGCACAATCACGCGGCTCAGGCTGTTCAGGTTCTGGATAGCCTTTTCCAGGCCTTTAACTGACATAAAACCCCCTTACTCAAGGTGGATCCTCGGCTTGCCATTAAACGAATCGAACCGCGTCAACATCAGGGTTTTCCCCTCCCAGGTCACCTCGTCATTCCGGCGGGGTTTGTAGGTAGCAGAGAAAATCACCAGCGCGGTGCCGTTGCCGGACAGAGGCCCCATTTCTTCCAGCTGTTCAGCCGGGACAACATCGAAGTCATGCCCGTTAATGGTGGCGGTCTTACCCATCTTCACGATGGTGGCCGCATCCATGCGAGCCGCCAGCCGGTCAAAGGCGTTAGCCATTGATTTTTACTTCAACAACGGTCACGCCAGCACCCGCCTCTTCCCAGGCAACGCCCGCGGCGACAGCATCCGCTTTATCGAGCTGGATTTTCCCGGCTTTGATGAACACCGCCGTACCGGCGGCGATATCATCGGTAGCCAGTTTGGGCAGAAGAAACACCCCGGAAGCAAACCCATCCCCGGTACCGCCGACAGGGATATCCGTGATTGCCACCGCAACAAGCGAACCAATAACCACCGGATCGCCACTCAGAATTTCACTGTTTCCGGCATTGCTTACCGGAATAGTGTTTCCGTTTTGCACGAAGTTTTTAGCCATAACATTCTCCATTCAGCCCCTGCCGGGGCTGATTTTGGGTATAAAAAAAGCCCTGACGGGCGAGGAGGTAAAACGTAGAAGATTACTTGCCGGAAGATTTGGCCAGGCCGCGATAATCCAGCGCCGCAACACCCGCATCAATACGGACTTTGGTGGCGATACCGTCAGTGTTAAACCCTTCCTGCTGGTCGATATACGGCGTATCGATACCATTGAGGTAAGCCACCTCAATAGTGTCGCTGCCTTTCGCTGCAGCCAGATACCAGGCAGCGGCATCAGCCGCATCGAGGCGAGGCTCAGCAATCACTTCCGCAAAGTTCTGAATCGGGTTGTTGATCCCGGCGTTAATATCCGCCCCTTTCACGCTGGCAGACTTGATAGTCTGGTTTGCGAGCGTTTCCAGCCCAACCGGAACAAGCATGTAGGCCGGACGAATGTTGAGCGTACGTTCGCCTTCTTTCTGCAGTCGCATACTTTTCCGGGCATCATCGATGCTGGCGACTGAAATGGCGCCGCTGGACAGGTTTTTATGGTCAGCGTGGAACAGCGCTTTACCGTCGGACAGTTTCGCGTTCTGGGTCAGAATGGCATAGACCAGATCACCGATTGTGCCTTTCGCCGCGCGCCCCATTTTCATCGGTACATCAGTGAGCTGATTCAGATCGTCATTGATGATTGCCTGACGGGTGACCGAGAAGATCTCGCCAAAGGTGGCCAGCGCAATAGTTTCGCCTTTATCGCCGGTAGTGATGTACTTGTACTCTGCCCCTTCGCGAACCTGACGCAATGAAGGGAAACCACCCATACCAACGCGATGCGCGGTTTTAAAGTCGGAGAGTTGGCCTTTTTTGGTCCACTGTTCAAAGGTTTCGTCGGCTTCTTCCCAACCCAGCAGCAGAGATTTATTCGCCACATCCAGCAGGATGTTTCCAAAGTCCGACGTGCTGTGCGTCAGTGCCTGGCCGACCATCTGCATCGGGTTAAGACTGGAAACGCCAATCCCGCGCTCAGTCAGCGCCATACGGGCATATTCGCGCAGGGTCATGCCGTTGTAGATGTTATCGCTCTCCGACTTTTCATAGCCTGCGCGAGCCATCAGCGCCTGGCGAATACCGTCGCCGACAAAGTTTCCGTTCCCGGCGTGAATGTGCGCGGCGCTGTTTTTGTTGGATGGGGTGCTGGATTTGCCCAGGGCGGCCAGCAGCTGGTCTTTCGCCTTTTCAACGGTGCAATCCAAATCGGCCACGCAGCTGGCCTGCAGTTCGCTATGCTTACCACCAAACATGGCAAACAGGTCGTTAATGCCGGTAACGCGAGCTTTTTGCTCGGCCATCACTTGCGCACGGATTGCGGTTTCGTCGACAGGATCAGGTGCGTTTACTGGCGCCTGAGCATTTGGCTTCTGTGGATCACGCTGGACGGTGTTACGTGGTGGGGTGACCATGTTACGAATGCTGTTTGGCATTTTTTCAAATTCCTCAATACGTTTTGAATGGATACAGGCCATAGCCTGCAGAGCGGGGGTGGTCTGGTCAGCGAACCCCAGGGCGAGGCATTCAGCGCCATCCATCCAGGTTTCATCGTCCAGCATCGCGGCAATCTCTTCGGTGGTTTTGCCGGTCTTTTCCGCGTAGGCAGGGATCAGGACACTTTCAACCTTGTCCAGTAGATCGGCATAGTCGCGCATGTCGTTAGCATCCCCTCCGGCAAAGCCCCAGGGCTTGTGGATCATCATCATCGTGTTTTCCGGCATGATGACCGGGTTACCCACCATGGCAATGACCGACGCCATAGACGCAGCAAGTCCATCGATATGCACCGTGATCGCCGCACCGTGGTGCTTCAGTGCATTAAAAATGGCGATGCCATCAAAGACATCGCCACCAGGCGAGTTAATGTGAAGATTGATGTGGCTGACTTCACCGAGTGCTTTCAGATCGCTGACAAACTGTTTCGCCGTTACCCCCCAATAACCAATCTCGTCATAGATAAAAATATCGGCATCCCCTGTGGTGCCGGCTTGCATGCGAAACCAGCTATTTTTTACGCTGGCTTTCGGACGGTGGGCCGTCCTGTGGTTTAGCTTCGGCACTGGTGCCTCCTTTGTCGTTGGCGGGGTCGGTGTCATACACCAGTCCCAGTTCTTTGTTTTCGTCAATTTCGGCTTTTCGCCGGCTCTTCACTTCATCCGGGTTACGCCCGCCGGCGCGTACCCAGTCAGATTCGGTCGCGGCGCCGCCCCGGATTTGGATTTTCCAGGCATTGGCCTCTTTCACCGGGTCAATCCATGGCATAACCGGCCCCGAGTAAACCGCGCTATAGAGGGAATCCATATCTACACCGCGCGGAACTTTAATCTCGCCGCTGGCAATAGCCATTTTCAGCCATGCCCGGTACATGGGCCGGGTAACGGCGCCAATAAACCAGTCCTGCAGGATCAGATAACCGTCCGTCGACTCCACCAGCTCCTGCCGCTGCGCACTGTAGGTGCCGTTATAGTTTCGTGAAGCGCTGGAAAAACTGAGCCGACTGCCCGCGGCAACAGCGCGGAGCTGGCCGTTTCGGAAGGGTTCAAGGTTGGGATTTGGCCGGTCGGATTTAATCATCCCGATTTCTTCACCGGCTTGTAGCTCGTCGTACAACATGCCGGGTTGTATCTCCAGCTCTCTGTCACTCTCGCTTTTATCTTCCGTGTCGAAGCTCTGACCATCCCCCTTTTTGATGTACATCCCGAGGGCTGCCGCAATACGCGCCGCCGTCAGTTCGGAATCTTCATACTCTTTGAGAGCACTCAGGCGCATTAACACCCCTGAGAGCAACGACGTGCCGCGGGTCTGGTGCAAGCGGCGGGTAAATTTGAGGTGCAGCATATTGGCCGCGTCGATTTCTTTCGTATCCAACTGCCGGCCACCCACCGGGAGGCTTTTATAAACCTGATACGCCTTAGGCCGCCCCCAGTCGTCGACCACAATGCCCTGATTCAGCTTTTTTGCGGCATCACTGGTCATTGGGACAAAATCAGGCTCCAGAGCTTCAAGCCAGAAAGGCACCCCGGCCACGGGAACCAGCCCTGTGGCGCTCCCCTGTACCAGTTGAGCAAAAACTTCCCCGTCACGGAGCCAGGTCCTCAGCATCAGACGTTCCAGCATGGGTCGGGTAAACTGTCCGGTAACCTCCGGCCTGACAGACCATTCTCCCCATTTCTTACGAATATCTTTCGCCAGTTTCTTGGCAACCGTTCCGTTCGTCAGCTTTGGGTGAGGGTCAACAACAATTCCTTTTGATCCCACCACCCGCTCTTCGAGCTTATCGAAGATGCCAATCACCAAGTCATGGTTGTTATCGAGCCAACGAGCCTGCTCCCGGAGCGACACATTCCCCATCTGGCTTAACTGGTCAGCCGTCCTGTTTTCCCGACGCGCTTTATGTGTTCGGGTAGGTGTTACCGCTTCATAAGCCTTGATCATGGCCCTGGCGCGCAGTCGCGCAGCTTTCCAGCCCGGCGAAAATGCGCCGATTACGTTATCCAGAATTGTCATTTAAACCTCGCCAGTCGGTAACCGGGCCGCCCCTGCTTTTTCTGATTCAGTGAAGAGAGGCGCCGCTCCCATTCCTGCCGCCCTTTTCGAATCTCGGAGAGGTTTTCCATCGTCATTTCCTGACCGTTAAACCGGATTGATTTTCCGTCCAGGACGGCCATTTCCGCCTGACTGTAGCGCTGGATCATGGCTTCAATATCGCTTTGGTTCATACCCAGCCTCCTGAGGATTTCCATGGGTTAGCTTGTTCAGTTTTGGCGCGCTTGCGCCGTTCTTTTTTACTGGCTGGCTTAGCGATCGTTGCCGGGAGTGGCAGAGCGGCATCTTCCCCAGGTAAAGACTCAATCCATGTGTCCCGCTGCGCCCATTCAGGGGCATCCGGCCATTTGATTTTTTCGTAGCCGTGCAGGATCACCAGAGCATCCGCGTAAACCAGCAGGTCGAACGCTTCGTTCGCGCCCCGACCGGGCTTGCTCCACTTCCCGTCAACCGCCCGCTCCTCATAGGTCAGTTCTTCATAGAACCAGCTCCCCAGCCATGAGGGGAAATGCACATAGCCAGGACCAGGCGAATCACGCCAGAGCGCATTGTTCACACGGTCTTTCAGGGCATTGGTCTGCAGGAGGTAGAGCGGAACGTCACCGGCAGCCAGCGCGCGGCGGCCGGTTCGGTTAGTGTTATCAGGCATCGTGCGTTTAATGAGTTGAGCGCGGGTGGTACTGTCGCCTTTGAAGAGATAAACCTTTTTACCCAGCCCATCCCGGCGACATTTCCGCCAGAATTTATAGGCGTTATCGGTCACCCCATCTTCGCCGCCAGAATCGACGCCCATCGCCATTAACCGCATGCCCTTTGTCGGGTCGGAGGCCAGTGGCCACGTTTTATTAAAAACGTCGGTCAGAAGCAGATCCCAGTCTTCGGGATAGCTTGCCGGATCAATCTGCAAGCTTTCACCGTTACCATCGCAGCGTAGCGACTGTTTTATGTTGTACCTGTCCACCAGCCAGCGCTCCCCCATGGCACCATAACCGGTAATCTGGACCACAAAACGACGGTTTCGCCCGGCCTGTACGTCCACTGTCGCGGTCATGAAACAGACACCATCGGGAACACTTCGCTTAGGCACATCTTCAGCGCGCTGTTCCAGCAGCTCGCTTTTCCGTTGCTCCATGCTGGATCGCGGGAGGTATGGCCGACCAAAGTCGGTGTTTACCACTGTTTTTAACGTTTCTTCGCTGCGCGTGGCCTCATACTCTTGCTCAGCGGTAAGAAATTTATAAATCAGCTGCGCCCAGGTCTGATAAGCGGCTGCCGGGCCCTCCATCCAGAAGGAAGCAATGCGTGATCGCCGGCCTTCTCCCGATACGCCCCCGTCAGCATCAATACGTTGCCCGTCGCGGAGCCACACGCATTTCATGTTCAGGGAACGCTTCATATCCGGAGTGATTTTGCCTTTACAGGCCGGGCACTGGAGCACCGCCGCCTCGCTGGCAGCGACAGGATCAGTTATTTCACGGTAGCCGGTCATGTTGTCCATTTCTGGCTGGAAATATTCCCCGCAATGCGGGCATGGCCAGTAAAGTCGGCGGCGATCACCGCGGTTGTATAGCGAAAGAATTCCTGTTGTGGGTGGGGCTTCATGTGGCGAACTACGGCGCCATTTCGTATCGCGCACATCACGCCCTGGGGAGCTTTCCACCAGTGTCATACCTGACGACATAAAAGTGGTGGTTCGCTTTGAGGCCAGGGAGAATGCATCCCCCTCGCCGTCAATATCCTCCGGGAAGCGGTCGTAATCAGTGAGCGCCACGCTTTTATAATCAGAGGACGACATGATATTGACCGACGGCCAGCCCAGCTTCAGGTAGTTCCCGGCGCGGAAGGTGCGGTCATATACGTTGTTATCGTTTCTGCGCGGGCTTAACCGTGTTTTCACTTCCGGGCTACTGCGGAACGTGCGGTCCAGGCGCTTCTTCGAATGCTCGCGGGCCTTTTCCTCTGAAACCTGAATCACCAGCATATCTGCCGGGTCGCACACAATGTTGTAAACGATCCAGCCATCAATCAGGCCAATCGTTTTGCCCGTTCGCGCCGGGCCTACGAAAACAACCGCATCGTATTCTCGTGATGCCAGGCAGTTCATCGGTTCGATAACATAGGGAGCCAGATCAGGATCCCATGGAACGGAGTTACCTGCCCCCATAGGGACACGCATATAATAACTGACCGCCTCGGCGACCTCCATTCTACGCGGCGCGCGAAGGATGCCGGAAACATCGCGGCGGATACCACTTGCTGATGCCCGCTTAGCCATCAGTCCTCCTCTGTTTCGGCCTCCTCTTCTTTTGCATCCAGGACTTTTTGAGCCAACTGGTCACGTAAATCATCAATCACGCTCTGGACGCGAGAAACCGCTACCGGCGGCAGCGCGCAGTCGCGTTCAAGAATATCGGGAAGGGTTTCGAGCACCATGACGACGGCTTTTGCCATCAGTGAAAACTCTCTGGCGACCTCATCCGCAGGAATAAGCTGGCCAGTGTCTTGCTCAAACTTGAGCCTTTCATTTTCTGCTTTCCAGTGAGCCAGGCGGTCGGCCGGTGGCATATCCTCCAGATTGGTTGATACCGTCGGGATCATCAGTTCGGTCAGAATATCCGTGATGAGGTAGAGCTTTAATTTGCTGTTACTGCCCGCCGCGGGCTCTACATTTTTAAGCCGGGCGGCGACCGTCTGCCGGTGAACATCGGTGATGGCCGCCAGTTGGTTGATATTGAGTTTGAGAGAGGCAATTTCCTGGCCCATGATGGTGAACACTTTTTAAACGATTCGACATCTTTGAAAAATGGCCCTCATAAAAAACAAGAACCTACCCACATGATGATGATGCCCATGGATCCGAAAAACTAGCCGATTCCCGCGAGCGCGCCGCCCCGTGGCAGGCCACCCCGCCGGGAGGACCCATGAATAATATTGATTATCATTACCATCAATCAAAGGCCGCCTGTGGTACCGCGCATAAAAAAGCCACCAGCGGATGCCAGTGGCTAAGGGTATGGTAATCAGGGTGGGATTCGAACCCACACTCTTGCAGTATTGGCCACGCGCACCACTGCTCGATGTAGCTTATGTATAGCTAGATAGATAAGACTCTTAACTTTAATTTAAACTGTTGTTCAGGATTTAAAACATCTGTAAGACGGAGAGTTTGCCCTTTTTTTAATGGAAGATCTGGGTAAAAGATGTCTCCGTCCTCATCAATTAAGGATTGAGTAGACCTCTCTCCATGTAAATAATATTTTAGAACCTCACCTACATATAGCTTGATTTCATTCCCGCCAGGCTCTCCTGATAAGCTATAAGTATCGTTGTATCCAGTTTCCCTTTGAATTAATGTTGCTGCGCCACCAGAAAAATCGCCAAGATATTTAACCGTGACTTTATACTCAACCCCTAAGCAAAGCGTCAAACATTCACCATCTTTTTCTTCTGACATTGCTGCATAATTTTTACTCAACGATGACTCCTTTTGATCTATATACGATGGCAGGAAAAGAGTATTGAGGATATTGTTTAATGTTTCAATGACAGGATCATAAATTCGAAACGTATTTAGTTACCACACTGCTTCTTAACATAGTCTTGTAGCCCTGCTATTTGCTTGTTGCTGGTTTCGATTCGCTCCCTGAGACGGAAATAATCCCGCTCAGCGGCGTCAGTAAGTCCGGGGCCGGTAGCATCATCCACGCCGGGGGCGCTGGTGGCGGCGCGCACTGGCTGGCAGGTAGCGTTGAGGCGCAGCCGCTTATCACCAGCAGCAACATCACGCTGCAGCTGCTCAATAGTTTGTTTGGCATCGGCCAGTTCCTGAGTATATTTCGAGTCCAGAGCAGCAACATCATGCTGGCGGGTCTGCATGTCGTTGATCGTTTGCTGGCGCTGCTGTGCCAACAGTTCCGCATCATCCGCGCGCTTTTGCTCTGTCATATACTTGCGGTGATAATGATTAGCGGACCAGATAAGGGCACCAGCCAGGCTAACGACAAGCACGAAAAGAAGTAATCGGTATCCAACTGTCATAAGCCATCCAAACAGAGCTGCTTCTCTGCACCACGGCGAGTGACCAAGCCAGTAAGCTTAACGCCGCCTCCGTACACCCATCTCGAGAACTGCTCGCATGCCTGGGCTTCTTGCCCGCTGCGCAGCTGCTTAAACAGTGTCGATTTCTGCATTGCTCCACAACCAACGTTAAACGTGATCGAAGTGACCGCAGAAAACGTGTTGTCTGAAAGCTTTTTCCCGTTACCGTAGCTGTTCACGCAGCGCTCAGCGCTCATGATGTTCTTTTCCCAGTCTGCGGCTATCTGCTGGTCAGTCTTTCGCGTTCCGGGCTTCACGTCGTGTGTGTTGCCAATGCCGTCAGTAATCACGCCAGCTGGACAGACATAAGGATCACGGCGGCAGGATTCGGCGTTGCCGATTAACTCCAGACCGCGCTCATTCGTTCGCACATGGCCAGCACTTAAAATAATGGCGATGATTGCCCCAACTGAGCAGACCGCGCCGGCAGCCCCAACCTTTTTATTTTGCATTGGCGCTTATCCTGTTAATTGCCTCAGTCACAACTTGAACGCTAGATGGGCGCTGTTCCGGTGGCAACTGGTGCGCATCTTCAAAATATTTTTCCAGTAGCTTTGTGCGCTTCTGCTCTTCACGTCGCAATCGCCATGCATCAAGGCGGCCGAAAATAAATGAGACCAGAGAGACCAGGACGCCTATTAATCCAAAAAGCATATAAACCACATCCTGAGTCGTGAAGCCTATCGCCGACGCAAACGCCGCTATCCAGGCAAAAAGCTGTGTAACAACATTGGACGTCTGATCATTCATTTCAATGGTCTCTCACCTCGCTTCCTACGAGTGTTATGTGTTAAATAAAAATGCCACCCTAAAGGATGGCACTTTGAATATGCATTCTCATTATTCATTCTGCACTGCATCAAAGTTTTTTAATTAACTTTGCAAAGTTCCTATTCCAAGATAAAAACCACCAGATTTAGTAGTGTTTTTATCTTTAAGCTTTGTGACAAAGTAACTATTCTTAGCAGATTACGATAACTTTTGCGTACGCGTTAGCTTTTTGTAATCTTAAAATACACAGCATGAAAATCCTAAAATGAATAAGAAGAGAAAATGACAGCAGAGATCGCAGTATTCAACAAGACAGCCGTAGCACTTGCCGCAGATTCAGCTGTAACAGTTTCTGGTGGCGGAAAGCATAAGATCTATAACGGTGCAGAAAAGCTTTTTGCCCTGACAAAGCATCATCCAGTAGGACTTATGGTCTACGGTGCTGGTGATTTATGCACAGCACCATGGGAGTTAGTAATCAAAGCTTACCGAAGCCAACTCGGAGCCAAATCCTTTGATAACCTAGAACAATATGCACATGACTTTTTTCACTATTTGCAGAACTCGGATGAAATCATAACTGCAGGTATGCGAGATGCTCATCTTTATCATTTTTTAAGCGAAAGTGTCTTTAACTCCCTATTTGATGCTTTCACAGAAGGGCTCGACAATACTTATTGGCTAGAATTCAATCAAGATAAGCTTTATCAAGACTTTACAGCTTATTGTTTACAATTAAAGAATAAATTATCTGAAATTAGCTACTGTGATAACTTTGATGAAACTGATGAAAAAGCTGCTTTAGATTATACAAAACCTTTAGCTAAAAGGATCGTAGGGGAGAAGTTTAATGATGTACAATCAACTGACTTACCAGAGAACCTGCTGAAGGTTGTGAGTGAAGTTCTCGCAGCAATGATATGTAAGCAAAGTGATATAGGTTCAATGTCAGGTATCGTAATTGCTGGATATGGCGAGAAGGACTATTACCCGAAAATTCTCTCATATGAAGTTTTTGGATTTTTTAACCAAAAAATCAGAAAAACTACCAATAAAGACAAATGTTGCATAAGCCCCGACTGTGGAGTGACCCCCTTTGCTCAGGAGGATGAGGTGGCTGCATTCATGCAAGGAGCAAGTTCTCATCTCATTCAAAATCTTCATGGTGAGTATCAGAACTCCATAGTCAACCTGCTCGAGGGTGTTGACAAATTAGTCACAGAAATGGTAGACACTTCTAACATTGAAAAGGCTAGGGAAGGTATACTCACGATAGTTAGGGGCACTGTTGCGGAATGTAAAGCAAACATAGATAGCTTCGTCCGTGAAAATTACGTCGATAAGGTAGTAAACATGATTGAGTTTCTGCCGAAACAAGACTTGGCTTATATGGCTGAGTCTCTGGTCAATCTCACTGCCTTCAAACGGAAAGTATCAGATGATACTGAGAGTGTCGGCGGGCCAATCGATGTCGCAGTGATCTCAAAGGCAGATGGTTTCATTTGGGTAAAACGGAAACATTACTTTAACAAAGATTTAAACCATCATTTTTTTGAACGGTCATAAAAAATAGCCATTAAGGAGAAAACATGTCACTTAAGCAAGCTTATGAAAACTCTCAGCAAAAAAGCATCCATGACTTCTTTCATGTAAGTAAGTCATCAAAAATAAGACGTAATGCATCTAACAATGAAAATTTTTTCATGAAACTAATCAAACCATCTAATACATAACACCGTAAAAAGGGCCCGTAAAGTGGCCCTTTTTGACGTTTTAAGAACAAGTTACAACTGCCATTACCCCTTCTAAAAACCCCAAAGCATTTAGCATTTCTTTCCTTATAGTACCATCCGAACATTTACGTTTTTTCGCAATAGCCCTTAGAGAGACGCAAAACAAAAAATGGGCAATTATCAGTTCAAAGTACTCTTGGTGGTGTTTTTTTAACCTAACCACGCAGCTATCAATCATCATTCCTTCATCATCGCTACACATGATCCGGGCTTTTTTTCCATGAGACAGTAACCCCTTAAAACCAGCCGCAATAGGTTGCCAGTCAACGCCACTATTGTTGGAAGCAGCCCATGCTCCCCACATGTCCAAGGCCTCATACATATCACGCATAGTGTTCTCCTAATTAAGCCAGCACACCAAGCGCAAAGGCTCGGTCCAAAGTGTTTTTGAGCATGACCAACTGAGAACCGTTCTTACGCTCGAATTCCCTTTGGTCTCGGTGAAGTTCGTCATGGCATTTCCGACACAGGGGAATAGCAAAGCTGTCATGCGATTTTGTGCCCATCCCTCCCTGTCCATACCCGATCAGGTGGTGGGGATCATCCGCTGAAGAACCACAGCCCTCGCACGGTTGTGATTTAACCCATTTCAGATAGTCAGGTTTTTCCCAACGAATTCGTTTTGGTCGCGAAAAAAACGTTTGAGGTGATTCGGGATCTGCCACCAGCGCAACAACGGGCTTTTCTCTGACTTGTTCCTGCTGTTGTTGACTCCGGAAATATGCAGCTCTTTTCACCAGTTCGCTGGTGGCCGGAACAGATGGCTCGATTTCACTTTCACGATAAACCGAGAGAATGGGTTCTGGTTTGAAGTTGAGTGCGCGCCGGGCCATTGCCTCTCCTATCGCTTCGGAAACACCCATATAAACGGCCCACCAGCAGAGCTCTGCCAGTGAAAGCTCTCTATCGCTATTGAATCCGAGTTTTGAAAGGACTGTTTCGATTACCCAGGCTTTTACATTCTGCAGCGCGATGGCTTCCAGCTGCTCTGTGCTCTGTTCCCGTAATTTGTTATCGCATGACCAGCAAAGGTGCATAGCGCCAGGGCTATGCCGCATCATTACCTTTTCTTTATGGTGATAATCCGTGTGTGGCCACTGACAATGAGGGATGCGGCGAAATAGCCAGGACTCGAGCGACGTGATACCGCCGGCAGCCTGAATGACTCGCTCATCTGCGAAAAACGTATCAAGAGATTTATCTTCGCCTAAGGGCTGCCGCGCATCCGGTATCTTTCCAGAGGGAAGATTTGCCATTGCTTTTGACGGTATTTCTACAAGGACCCTGCCATACCCAAAAAGCTGCATCAGGTCCCGGCCCGGCTTGAGCAAGACCACACCCAGATTATGTGCAATCTCTACGGTCAGAATAGCGCGCATGGTTCAGCCTCCCGGATAATGATTTTGCCGGTTGTTCCCCATATTTTTGACACGCGCCCATCCCAGATATGGCTATCCTCGCCAAATAAGGCATCAAGTAACGCTTTCTCAAGGTTGTCTTTATCGGGCCGTGACTGGTGAGGCTTGCCGTCATACTCCGCCTGTTTTTTTTTGCTCCAGCTCGGCGGCATTGGAAGAACAAAAATTACGTGATAACCGCACTCAGGCAGCTCAATTCGATTCAGGCGCACCGCATCACAGAACGCCCGATACCGTAAGACCTCGGGGCGCTTCTTCCACTTATCAGCGCGTGTCATTCGCGGTTTGCCCATAGGGGTTATGCTGTAGGCTTTCATCACTGCCTCCAGCACGGCTGTTGGTAGGTGCGGTCGATTCGCGGCGGCGTTTTACCTTCAGGAAGTAGCGCGCTGACAATCCAGTTGGTGTAATCCGGAGCAAGGCTCTTTTCCGTAACGACGCCATTGGCCTTATATCGTGTCACCAACTCTTCAGCTTGTTCTGCTGTTAGGTTGTCATGTTGGAACCAGCCCTTTTTCATAGCTGCGCTCCGTGAAGTTCCAGGAACGCGATAGCCCTCTCCCTTGCGCCGGGATAGCCATCAACCATTTCCTGCAGCAACTGCACCGCCAGGATCGGCTCCTTGGAACCGACAATCGATATGCCGCGGGAAACGCCTCGGGTGATAGCTATAACGCCTTTGCGCTCGAGGGCTTTGAGATGCTCTGCCGCAGCATTTGGTGAATTTACGCCGAGTAACTCAGCAAGCTCCGTTGTTGAAGGCGGATAGCCTTTTTGCTGCAAGAATGAAACCAGAAGGTCGAATACTTCTTGCTGGCGAGGCGTCAGAGAATGGTTTTTTACCGGACGTGTCAAAGTCCCGGCTGAGCCACTGCGGCTATCGGGTTTGTGTGTTTCAGATTTTTTTGAGGTGTTTTGCGCCATGGTAGTCTCCGTGGCGCAGCAGATGTAGGGTGTTCAGGCCTACGAGTGAAGTGTATCAAAGCAACTGGTAATCCGGTAGCCCGCTTTCTCAAGCATCTCTGTAAACAGTGTCGGTGTGCCAATTATCTCTTCTGGTCGCAGGGGAACGAATGACACCTCATCACCACGCCTGTATAAAAGCGCCCTTCCACCATCAGGGAATGAGCCGAATCTTGCAACCACTGCAAAATCCTCGCAACGAATAAGCGCGTAGCCTGTGTCCGGCAACTCTTCATTAATTTTTATCACTTCGTTCCCCTCTGGCTGCCCCGAACGACCTGACCATGGCTTCATCCCCCGCCATGCGAGTGGCTATGAAGCACGTCTTTCAGGGTATAACGGAGGATGATTTCTTTGCTCAAAATACCTCCCCACCTTAAAACACTGTATGAATGTACAGTTATTATTAACCTGTTTATTTTGGATTGCAATGAAAAAGGCTCAACAGTACGTTTATGTGGTATTTATCGTTTTTTCAGTAGGTTAAGTTTTGTTCATGCTATTCAGGCGGTCTGCTGCCCATCAGTATAAAGCTCTGGTAAACTAGCTCTAACCAAAGCTTCGACGAACGGTGGCGGTGTCGAATTCCAACAGCGCTCATTGGCATACTCAAATCGATGATGAACGGTTACGGGAGCTATATCCAATGCTCACCGCAATACACAATGATGTTGTTCTTGCTCTTACTATTCGTATCTAGCCCTATCGAGTCAAACACAGATAGATATCGGCCTGCCTTACATAATGCCCACAAGGTTTGCTTTGAGCGAGAACCGGGCATCGACTTAGCGTGATTGAAGGGAATCTCAAAAGTTTCTGGCATTGTTTACTGGAATACTTACACAGAGTTGCAACTGCCTACATAAAGTGGAAATCTCCGACTGTATTCGATTCGCCCTGCCAGGGGCATACGCACAAGACGAGATTGTACCGAATTTACAGCTCGGTGATTCAATAAGAAGGTTGAAAGAGACCATAGATAAAACATAGAATCAAACTTTAGAGTAGAACTATCCTCATACTTGTTATAGACGACATTAATTACCTGAAGATATAATTAGCATTGAGAATCTAAAAAAATCATTTCACTTGAGAGAAATACAATGGACGAAAAAATACAGCTCCCCACAGCAGAAGTTTTTTATATGAACCATCCATTATACGAAGAAATATCGTACTCAGAAGAAAACGTCGCTGAGCTAGAAAAAATGCTTTTAATTATCCAAATGAACGACGTGCATTGCCCTGATTGTCAAGCCTCCAGCCTTTTCAAAATTAATAATAGTTTGTCCAAATCCTTTTACCAAGGATGGCATAAAGAAAACAATAGCTATTGCAAAATGGTTTATAATTGCCTAAGAAATTATGAACACTCACTAACTTTCTTTTTCCGAATTGACAACTTTAAAGTCCAAAAAGTTGGTCAATATCCTTCAATGGCTGACCTAAATACATATGATGTAAAAAAATACGCTACAGTCTTAGATAAACAACAATATAGTGATTTACGTAAAGCCATAGGATTAGCATCACATGGTATAGGAATTGGCTCATTTGTATATATAAGAAGAATTTTTGAGGATCTTGTAGAAAGAGCAAGGGTGCATGCTGAAAAGCAAGGAGTAATGAATAATGAAGAATATAAATCTTGTCGGATGGCTGATAAAATAAAAATGTTAGAGAAATTCCTTCCCCCATTTCTTGTTGAACATCGAAAAATTTACGGAATCCTTAGTAAAGGAGTGCATGAATTGACTGAGGAAGAATGTCTAAAATCATTTGATATAGTTAAGGTAGGGATTGAAATAATTCTTGATGAACATCTTGAGGAAAAAGCAAGGAAAGCGAAGATAGATGCTGCATCTAAAGCCATAAATAACCTTCAGCATTAGTTAAAAGGGCTGTGTAATTACGCAGCCCTTTTATTTAAGGAAAAATGTAAAACAGTGGCCCTGGAGCAATAGTAAACATTAATGATTGTGACTTGGGAACATATTCTCAGGATTTCGGCTATCTATAGCATAGATATCCGGAACATTAACAATATAATAAAGATAATGATATACTCACTTGCTCTCCATAGATTAGCATATATCAAGATCTGATCCTAGCACAGAGCAGACTGTTAGATTAGATTCCGCTCTGAGCCATAACGGCGTCAGTTCAAACCTGAACATCAGCCCCGGTTACACTATTCAACAGGAGCTACTGAGTAGTGTTGTTTGTAATGAATGGCAGCAGCTAGGGTGTATTTTGACTGCTGCTCTCAGAGCTTCGGTGTTATTGCTCATTTGCCTGAACTCCCGAAAATCTTGTGAATTCCATAGCCCTGCCAGTTTTTCCGGCACACATCAGCCATAGCCTGTCTGGCCCGCTGGTGGCGACATGGCGCTTTCCGGCGGCATACTTTGCTTTCCCAGCCCTGGGCAAGTCTCATTTCGGGAAATGCGGCCGTGCCGCAGCGCTTGATGATTCCCTTTCGCAAAAGGTGCATCAGGATGTTCCATCCCCCGGTGCTGTCGCGCTCCAGAACCTTAGCCAGCTGTCGTGCAGTGGCCCTTTTGTTCTCCTTGAGAAAGTTGATCACTTTCTGATGGTTTTCGCTGTTCATGTTTAATCCTTTGGTCATTGGTCAAAACTCGATTTATTCAAAGCATTCCGGCTGCTTTACGCCGTAAAAATTCAGCATGCATTTCCTGAGCAGGTGTTGGTCCGGCTGGTGCGCGCGGCGCTGCAAGCTGTCGACGAACCGGCGGTACCGAATAACCTGCTGCGACTTTCTTCTCCCACTTTTGCAGCAAACTACCTGCCAGCTTTTCTTGTTCCGGCCCCGTTAAACGCCGCTCAACACCAGCCCGGCGGATATCGATGCAGATGTGATACATAACCGGGTGTCGCCACGGAAACTGTTCTGAACTCGGGTACTTGTATGACTCGTTGCGCCAGCGAGTAAGCTCTGCAAGTACATCAGCGGTCGTGAATCCGATCGCCCCGCCGCCGCCAGCTTCGGCGACCAGCGCCACGAACTCGCCAAAATCAGGTGGCCATGTACTGCCCGCGGCGCAACGCTCAACACAGGCATTGCAAACCCTGGTCAGCTGCTCACTGCTCATTGCGCCAATCTGCTGCTCCCAGAGATCCGAGGGACGATTGCCATTCTTCGCAATCCAGCGGTTGCTGTAGATTTTTGTCATGAGGTCCCACAACCGCCATGCCGGTGTGTCCACCGTGGTGCTGTCGTTCCCGAATGTACTGCTCGCGTCCCTCACGTAACTGCCGTTCTGCGATGGACTCTGTGTTTCCAGCTGGGCTCTGCCCATGGGTCACCTGCCTGGTTTTGGGGTTGTCCTGACAACGCTGCAGCCAGGTCGTGATGAATTTCTTGATGCCGTTCGGCGTCTTGCGTTTCTTCGGGTTGCTTTCGAGCCAGCCGCACATGTTCCGCAGCTCCTGAGGGACATCCACCGCCGGGTAAAGCTCCCTTCGGCTTTCGAGGTAATCCAGCGTTACGTCATGCGACAGACCACCGATTAACGGCAGCGATATAAAAATTTCTTCAGGGGAAATTTCCAGGGGAGCACGGCGCTGATCACTTTCAGCGTCGGGCATATTGTTTTTAGGTTTTATATCTTTATCTGTATATGGATCTTTATTAGTTGGATTTCCGTTGCCATCCTGTTCCAACGGAGAATTAACACCCGTTGAACGGTCGTTACTTTGCCGTTCTGATTCCGTTCCTTTTTTGGCTTTTCTCGCCCTAGCAGAGGCACGACCTGCAGCCGACTTCTGCTCGAGCGAATTACGGACGCCCTCGAGATCGCGCTCAATACGATCATGTTTCCATTCGCTACCGTTATCGCTGAAAAACTCCTTCAACGAGCTTTCAACGGAAATCCAACGGTCGTTGCTCAGCCGTGCAATTTTGGGCAGACGGCTCTTCGGTATCGCTCTCCCTGTTTGCCAGTAATTGAACATGAGCAGCAGGTATGCACCGTGCTCTTCTGTTGACAGATGCATGGTGTCCGCCAGGTAATCAGCAATGTAGAGTTGCATGTAAGGCAGCGCGGCCATGGTTACTCCTGATGCCCGAAAGAACTGGGCTTAATGGTCATTGGTCAAAACTCGATTAGAAAAACTGCGGCGTCACTGCGCCTATGCTGGCAAGCAGCGGTCCTGCTACGTCCGATGGCAACATGTTGAAAAGCGCAATAGCTGCCTCTCTGATCTCTTTCTCAAGCTTCTGCAGCGGCGCGCCTAACAATTTGGCCTGGTGCGCCTCACCGCACTCTTTAATCGCTCTGGCCACCAGCTCAGCCTCAGTCATTCCAGAACGCAGCCCGTGCTTTCTGGCAATTTCCAGGGGCATGGATTCACTGATCGCCGTGGCAAGCTGCATTACGTAAGCGGTGTATTTGTCGGAGTTAGCTTCATTTTTCAGATAACGAAAAAGATTCTGTTTGTTGATCGTTATCCCCCTGCCCCCCAGCTTTTCCCACTGTTCCGCCACCAGCCGAGCAATCTTTTCCTGAGCCTGGCCGGGCAAACTCAGTTCCCACTCATGCACGGCATCACGGATAGCCCGATGTTTAATGCCGTCACGACGATGGCCAACATTCTGATTTTGAGTTTTCAACGAAAACCGGGGTTGTTGGTTAGGATGTTTGTAGGTTGTGAATTGCATGTCACTCCTCGCTTTGAGTTGATGCTTCAAGAGGGAAAACCGTATCAAGTGTGCAACTTGCTCCAAGGAAGTTGAGCGTATCGACAATTGCTCTACATTCGGAGAGACCCGGCTCGCGCAGGTTGGCTTCATAATTTGATAGACGGGAGCGCCCCCAGCCGAGAGCCTCCGCAAGCTGTGTTTGCGATATCCCCAACTTTTGGCGTTCCGAAGAAATGTTATTCACAGGTGTTCTCCCTAGTAATTGATAGACCAATTTAGACACGAAACGTGTCCATAGTCAACCTCAAAACGTGATCAACCATATGCCACAAAGCGTGGTAAAATTTCATTATGAAAACTATGTCCGAAATCATCGGCGAGAGACTCAAGACTCTTCGCGACAGCAAGAACTTAAGCCAAGCGCAACTTTCCAAGCTGTGCGGGTGGGCTACTGCTTCACGTGTCGGTAATTACGAACTGGGTGTGAGAAACATCGGGGTTGATGACGCGGTTATTTTGGCAAGAGTGTTAGATACAACACCAAGCTACATCTTATTTGGCGATGAGGAGAATCGCGGGCAAGAGCTACCTGATAAGCAAAGGAAAATTCTAAAACTTTTCTCGCAACTGCCTGAGTCAGAACAAGATAAGATGATTGACCTCTTCGAGGTTCGTTTGAAAGAGATTGATGAGTACGTTGAAAAGTATCTAAAAGGCCGTTTTAAACCGGCTTCCTAACCCCTCTCCTAGCAAACCAGCTTCCTGCTGGTTTTCTTTTACCACAAACAAACACACTTCGTGTATTGACTACAAGACACAAGATGTGTCTATAATTATCCCATCAAATACACAGTCATCCAGGCAGGAAGCCCACGAAGTAGCTGCCGGCGGCATACGAAACACCGGATGAGATGACACATTGAAATGCGCAGCAGGTAGTACCGTTCCGCCAGCCTGGCGATAAAGGCAAAGAGAGAATATTTATGGCTAAGAAACAATTCACCGTCGTCATTAGCGGGGATAGCGGTTATCGCACTTACCGCGTTATGGCGGAGGACTGGAAGGACGCAGACAGGATCGCTGATGGGCAACATCGCAGATTAAATCCTGACGATAAATCATCGGAGATTGGCGTGGCCGCCGTCATAAGAGGCTGGCCAGAGGTTTGGTAAGGGGAAAAGCATGATTGATTTCGCACGTAAACCAGCAGCACACCAGGCTACTCGCCTGAATGTTTTTGAAGTGATGCTTCGTAAACTCTGTTACATCCTGGCCCAAAAGGGCAACCCGGCTGCCGACCAACAGCCTGCAGTTCGTTAAACATCGAGTTTTGACCAATGGCCTGCACTGGCCGAGGAATGTGATTATGGAATTTGGCATGAAGCGCGTGATGGCATCCGTTCACGCAATGGCGGCACTACAGCGCATTTCAAACGGCTCGTTCGTAGCCCTGACCACGCTTAGCAAAGAGGCGAATCTTTCCACTTCTTACCTCGAGCAGATTTTCAATAAGCTGCGCGTCGGAAAGCTCGTTGTTTCTCAACGAGGCCCAGGCGGCGGTTATGCGCCCCGCGCTGGTGATATTTCAGTTTCAGAAGTCATCCGGGCAGTCAGCAAGATCCCCAATAACGATACCTTTAAACCCGTTCTGACCGCTCTGGATGGTGTGTTGCTGTCTGAGCTGGCAAAGAGTCAATCAGCAGCCCCATAAAGCACAAAACCCGCGCAAGGCGGGTTAAGTACCCGGTCAGCCGACCAAAGCTTTCCGGAATCGAGTTTTGACCAATGACCACTACCCAAAAGCGGCAATCACTGGCTGCGGGTATCTTACATCCAAAAAAGAGGCCCCGATATGGAATTCTTTAATTTAATCAAAGCAACTCAAAAATCAGGCAAGCCTGATGCCATCCACTGGCAGACAGCAAAAACCGAAGCCCGCGCAAATCTGATGCTTGATGTAGCCCTGGAAGATGCCGGTATAGAAACCGGCCGCGGCCACGATTACAACAAGCCAGTAAGGACTGATTTCCCTGTTTTCGATGATCTTCCGGAGGAAGGCACTGTCGATTTTGAATGGTGTAAACGTTACGAGCTGGCGGAAGACGGCAGAACCTGGCAGTTGATTCAAACGGCTGCAGTTGACGACGAAGAACCAGAGGAGCTAGGTGACGCCATTGAAAGTTACAAAATGGGTCTCAGCGTCGAACTCGCTCATTTCTGGATCGGAGGCATGTTTACAGCAACGCCAGAAGAGCGAGCGGCCGCAATCAAGGCCCAAATGGATATGGACAATAACTATCTCCAGAATGTCATTCTGGCGATTAACTCCGTTGAGCCTCTAAAGCAGTGCCACAACCATATACGCCATAGCCTCCTTGAGGCTATCAAGATTATCTGGCCACTGGATGGAAAGACTCCTGAGTTGTCTCACGTTCTGGCGTTCTCAAAAGAGTGGATCGACGCTCTGAATGACAATTCAGCCGGCCGCGGTAACCAGAGGGCTGACGTCATTGAAAAATGGAAGGCAAAGTCTGCGCCACAGCCTGCTGCCGTCCATTCCGTTAAAAGCGAACCGGAGAACATGATCAGGACTGATGCCGGAACCAATGCAGGTGGACAGATAAAAACTGACCGCAACCCGGATCTGGCTCCTTCCCTGGATGTTCTTGATATTGAAGTCGCAGCGGCCACCCTCCCCATGGATTTTAATATCTACGAATTTCCGGCTGGCGTTGTTCGCCGGGCGAAGGAAATTATCACCAACAAAGAAGAACCATGGAAAACATGGAGTGCCGTTCTTCGCAAATCGCCAGGCATTCTGGATTTTTCCCGCGGAGCAATTTTTGTACTTGTCCGTAACGCTCCAACTGAAGTGCTTCATTCCATCCCGGCGCTTACAAGTTATGTGGTCAAAAATCTGCTTGAGATTAAATTCATGCCGGATGACGGGAACCCAAATAGCGAAGAGCGCTGGAACGCTATTCAGCACTATTTTAAGGCCCCCGCAGCCGTTGAAGAAAGCGGCGAGAATGTTGATCAGCAGTATGCAGAAAGCAACCAGCCACCAGCCCAACTGGTAAAAGTCGGAGCCGGTGTTTTCGATGCTACAGCTCTGTTTAATGCCCCTTCTAAGGATACTGCTGCGGAGAATACAAACAATGTGCCGGTGGAAGAAGCTAACAACCATGAAACCAAAGCTGGCACTGAAGTGCTACCAGGCGAAGCAGCAATTAACTCAACTGAAAGCCATGCTGTTGTTAATCAGGAGGCAGATACCCTGAATAACGATGCCGGCCACCATAAAGATGAAACTGAAGAGCAGCTGTTTACTCATCTCATGGTTGACCTGGAGGCATTCGGTTCAACCCCGGACGCTCCAATCGTGTCCATTGGCGCCGTGTTTTTCAATCCTAAAACCAGCGAGATGGGAAGTGAGTTTTACAAGGTCATCAGCCTGACCTCTTCCATGGGTTCTGGTGGCCTGCCAGACGCAGACACCATTCTATGGTGGATGAAACAATCCGCTGAGGCCCGCTCTGCAATTCTGGTTGATGCCATTCCTCTTGATGATGCCCTACTCCAGTTGAACGAGTTTATCTGCGAAAACGCCGCAAATGGACCTGCCAGCGTTCAGGTATGGGGGAATGGCGCTACATACGACAATGTTTTGCTGCGCAGCTCTTACAAGCGTACCGGCATTCCTGTGCTCTGGGAGTTTTGGAACGATCGAGACGTGAGAACCATCGTCGAACTGGGCAAAGCCATTGGCATCAATCCTCGCTATGAAATCCCATTCGAAGGGGATCAACATAATTCCCTGGCCGATGCGCGCCACCAGGCTAAATACGTTTCAGCCATCTGGCAGAAGCTGGTTAAAGACTGATTCTGCGTTTTCACAAAATGGCCCAAAGATGGGCCATGATTCAGAGGTAAACATATGCTTCAAATGCTAACTCTCGAAGAATGGGCCGCAGAAAAATATCGGAGCAACCCTCCCGCGATGAATACACTGCGCCGCTACGCTAAACAAAATATGTTCTCTCCACCAGCGACAAAACAAGGGCGCCTGTGGCGCGTCAGGGAAGATGCAGAGATTGTTGGAGAATTGGCAAAACCCGTAATTAGAAAGACGGACTCGCCCTTACTACAAAGGATTTTATCGGATGGCTGCCAGACCGCGTAAAAATCAGGTAAAAGTGCCGAATCTTTATCCTCTCTACAGCCGTAAAGTGAATAAAGTCTACTGGCGGTATAAGCACCCTGTAACGGGTAAATTCCATGCGCTGGGCGATAACGAACAAGAGGCAATCGCAATTGCCACCGAGGCAAACGCAAGAATTGCAGAACAAAGAACGCGGCAAATACTGGCGGTGAGTGACAGAATCGCCACCAGCAAAGGTAAAGCAATCACCGCCAATACCTGGCTCGATCGTTACTGTAGCATTCAGGATGAAAGGCTTAAGAGTGGAGATATAAGGCCGAATACCCATAAGCAAAAAGCCAAACCTATCGCGTTGCTTAGGGCACGTGTGGGTATGAAAACTATCTCAATGGTAGACGTAAGAGACATAGCTCAAATACTCGACGAGTATATTGCTGATGGCCAGGCACGTATGGCTCAGGTCATACGCTCTGTTCTAATCGATGTATTCAAAGAAGCTCAGCACGCTGGGGAGGTTCCGCCAGGCTACAACCCCGCTCTCGCCACAAAGCAGCCGCGCCGGAGAATTACTCGTCAGCGATTAAACCTTGAAGAGTGGAAGAATATATTTGCAATCGCAGATGCAAATCACCGTTATTTGGGTAATGCAATGTTATTGGCCATCGTCACTGGCCAGCGCCTTGGCGATATTTCCAAAATGAAATTTAGCGATATCTGGGATGATCACCTTCATGTGATCCAGGAAAAAACAGGCAGCAAGATTGCTATTCCTTTGTCTCTTCGATGTAACGCCATTGATTGGTGTCTGCGCGATGTGGTGGCCCGCTGCCGCGATTATGCGGTGAGCCCGTACATGGTTCATTTTTTCCGGGCAACGTCCCAAGCTGAACGAGGTGCCCAGGTGAAATCCAATACGATCACAATGAACTTCAGCAAGGCTCGTGATAAAGCAGGAATAAATTGGGGAGATGGGACGCCAGCAACTTTTCATGAACAACGTTCTTTAGCAGAGCGTCTGTATGTAGCACAAGGGATCGACACTCAGAAACTACTGGGACATAAGTCACCTAATCAGACAGCCCGATATCATGATGACCGTGGTAAGGAATGGAGTGTGATAAATAACGTATAAAACTATCTTTTCAGTGATAATAATATCACCTGAAGTACAACTGTCATGACCTGGAGAAACGTTGCTACACTGAAAGTCAATGCTAGTGAAGCTATGAAATAGGTTTTAATGTTGGAGAGGCATAGGATAGCAAGAAACAACGTTATGCCTAATTCTATAAAGCAGCAGAAATAAAAGAAATATGTTGACTTAAGATACCCAAACGCCTTGAATCTTCTGATGTTTTCATTATCAAGTGATGTGAGTATCACGATTAGAGCAAATACTAAAGCCATCATAGCTGTTGCATATGATGCCAATGCAGAACCCAGACCATCTAAGTGGTCTACAAAATTCACTTGCGGAAATATTTTATACCGGAAAATGTACAAAGCAATCCCTATCCCGTTAGTGATAGATAGTAAAACAAGCACTGGGATTGCTTTTTTCATATTAATATCCAGCAGCTCTTAAATCTGCATTTTGGTTAAAGTTAGTATCCATTTGAAGGTGCAATGGAATATTTGATTTTGTATTTACGGTATCATACACGCATCCAGAAGCAGCAATGTGTAATTCCTCTGCTTGAGAGCCAATTGCATGTTTAGCCGCAATGGTCATATCAATAATACCTTGCGGCATGTTAGCCAGTGTGGGGACAATGGTGTCTCTAATGTTTTTCGCACGTTTCGGCTTGATTATTATTTCAAAACTATCAACATCATCAAATGCTAATGCAGTCACTCCAAGAAAATTTGTCATTTCCCTGATTGCGAAAGGAGAATTTTTCTCTAACCGAACATTAATTTTCCCCATATGAGCGAAAGCCAATGCCTGAGCTGGTGTGATTGTTTTTGAAATAGGTTCAAAGCGGAGATTGTTACCACCATTAGCATTGAAAAAATAATGATCGTAATAAGTCGCAAATGCACCAATTTTAGGTCCAAAAATAGTACTACTGAAGCCAATACATGTAGGCTTAATTATGAAGTAAGATGCAAAAGCAACTTCCTCATTCGCTTGTAATAAAGCCGAGATATCTTGATAGCTATTATTTACACGATCGATTGTTTTTATGATGTCTGTATTATTTGTTTTGAGAAACATAAAAACATCATTTGAAATATGATGGACTGAATAATAAGTACCATTGAGGCTGGCAGTTTGATTGTTCTGCCCAATTAGTTGCATTAGAGATGCTTTCATAGTGGCGTGCAAAGCTTGGCCATTCCGGGGGTATAGGTCAAATTTTAAGTAATTTGTTTTCATTCCATGCCAACTTTTAAAATGCTGTGTTAGCAGAAATTGTCGCACTCGGGGGAAAAAAAGCAACACACAATGTGATGTTTTGATAACTTGTTTTGATAAAATTTTGATAACCGTTCGAAAGCTAATAATAAAAAACGGGAACCATCAGGCTCCCGTTGTCACATTACCAGCGGCGCTGATTACATGTGATTAATGATAGCGTCGCCAAACTCTGAACATTTCAGCAGCTTAGCGCCATCCATCAGACGCTCAAAGTCATAAGTTACGGTCTTAGCTTCGATAGCGCCTTCCATACCTTTAACGATCAGGTCTGCCGCTTCGAACCATTCCATATGACGCAGCATCATTTCTGCGGACAGGATGATGGAGCCCGGGTTCACTTTGTCCTGGCCTGCGTACTTAGGCGCAGTACCGTGGGTCGCTTCGAACAGCGCGCAGTCGTCACCGATGTTTGCGCCCGGGGCGATACCGATGCCGCCAACCTGTGCCGCCAGGGCATCAGAAATGTAGTCCCCGTTCAGGTTCATACAGGCGATCACGTCGTATTCTGCAGGACGCAGCAGGATCTGCTGCAGGAACGCATCGGCGATCACGTCTTTTACAACGATCTCTTTGCCGGTGTTCGGGTTCTTGATTTTCACCCACGGGCCGCCGTCGATCAGCTCGCCGCCGAACTCTTCGCGAGCCAGCTGGTAGCCCCAGTCTTTGAACGCGCCTTCGGTGAACTTCATGATGTTGCCTTTGTGCACCAGGGTCACGGAATCACGGTCGTTGGTGATCGCGTATTCGATGGCCGCACGTACCAGGCGTTTGGTGCCTTCTTCGGAGCAAGGCTTGATGCCGATCCCGCAGTGCTCAGGGAAGCGAATTTTCTTCACGCCCATTTCGTCACGCAGGAACTTGATAACTTTGTCCGCTTCAGCGCTGTCCGCTTTCCACTCGATACCCGCATAGATATCTTCGGAGTTCTCACGGAAGATAACCATGTCGGTCAGCTCAGGCTGTTTAACCGGGCTTGGGGTACCCTGGTAGTAACGTACCGGGCGCAGGCAAACGTACAGGTCCAGCTGCTGACGCAGGGCAACGTTCAGGGAGCGAATACCGCCGCCCACTGGGGTAGTCAGTGGGCCTTTGATGGCCACGCGGTAGTCACGAATCAGGTCCAGAGTTTCTTCTGGCAGCCAGACGTCCTGGCCATAAACTTGGGTAGATTTTTCGCCGGTGTAGATTTCCATCCAGGAAATTTTCCGCTCGCCGTTGTAGGCTTTTGCCACGGCAGCATCCACCACTTTAATCATGGCAGGAGTTACGTCCACACCAATACCGTCCCCTTCAATGAACGGGATCACTGGGTTGTTAGGAACGTTGATTTTGCCATTTTGCAGGGTGATCTTTTTACCTTCCGCCGGAACGACTACTTTGCTTTCCATTCACCTCTCCTTCGAGCGCTTCTGGTTTTTTGTTAATGATTTGTAATTTGCGGGCTCATACTACTGCAATATCGGGCTCGCGCCAATCACTCATGTTTTCCGTTATAATGCGTCAATCCACCCGCGCTGAAAACACTATGAACAAAACTTCTTTTAGGAATCACCAAGTTAAACGATTCAGCAGCCCACAACCCGCCAGGCGCAAGAAGCCTGACGGTCCAAAGAAGCTGGTTATCTTCAATAAGCCCTACGATGTGCTGCCGCAGTTCACCGACGAAGCCGGGCGCAGCACGCTAAAGGATTACATTCCTTTACAAGGCATCTATGCCGCGGGGCGTCTCGACCGCGACAGCGAAGGGCTGCTGGTGCTCACCAATGACGGGGCGCTGCAGGCCAAACTGACCCAGCCAGGTAAACGCACCGGCAAAATCTATTACGTGCAGGTGGAAGGCGAGCCAACGGAGGAAGCGCTTAACGCCCTGCGCAACGGCGTCGAGTTGAACGACGGCCCCACATTACCTGCAGGCGCCGAACTGGTTGCCGAGCCAGAATGGCTGTGGCCGCGTAACCCGCCGATTCGCGAACGTAAGGCGATCCCCACCCGTTGGCTAAAGATCACGCTTTATGAAGGCCGTAACCGCCAGGTTCGCCGCATGACGGCGCACGTGGGCTACCCTACCCTGCGCCTGATTCGCTACGCCATGGGCGACTACACGCTGGAAGGCCTGGCCAACGGCGAGTGGCGCGAAGTCCCTCCGGAGCAACCAAAATGAAAAAGATATTGCTGCTGAGCTTACTTATCGGCTCCGCCACCGCAGGCGCGGCAAGTTTTGACTGCGCCAAAGCCAATGCGCCAGATGAAAAAGCGATTTGTGCCCATCGGGCGCTGAATGATAAAGACGTCGAAATGGCCACCAAATATCAGTTCTTAAAAGGGCTGTTTGCCATGGGTGGCCAGGGCGCTATGCAGGATCAGCAGCAAGCGTGGCTCAAAGAGCGCCAGAGCTGCGGGTCTGACACCACATGTCTGACCGCACAGTACAATAAACGCCTCAGCGCGCTGGATGCCATTTACGCCAAAATCGACAAACCGCTTTAACCCAGGAGAAGCGATGTTTAAGCCGCACGTCACCGTGGCCTGCGTTGTTCAGGCCGAAGGTCAGTTTTTAGTCGTCGAAGAAACCATTCACGGCAAAGCACTGTGGAACCAGCCCGCCGGGCACCTCGAAGCCGACGAAACGCTGCTTGAAGCCGCGAAGCGCGAGCTGTGGGAAGAAACAGGGATTACCGCCGAGCCGCAGAGCTTTATCCGCATGCACCAGTGGATCGCCCCGGACAACACGCCTTTCCTGCGCTTCCTGTTTGCAATCGATCTGGATAAGCAGCTGCCGACCACCCCGCACGACAGCGACATTGACCGCTGCCTGTGGCTCGATGCCGAAGCCATTCTCAATGCGGCAAATCTGCGCTCGCCGCTGGTGGCGGAAAGCATCCGCTGTTACCAGCAGGAGCCGCGTTATCCCCTGTCGGTGCTGGGGGCTTTTAACTGGCCGTTTACAGAGGGTGTCAAGTAGCGGCCTGCGTGATAGAATACGCCGCTTTGAAGTTCAATGTCGTGAGTCTCTCCATGTCTGATAACAGCCAGAAAAAAGTGATCGTCGGGATGTCCGGCGGCGTCGATTCCTCCGTTTCCGCTTACCTGCTGATGCAGCAGGGCTATAAGGTGGAAGGCCTGTTCATGAAGAACTGGGAAGAAGACGATGGCGAGGAGTACTGCACCGCAGCGGAAGATTTAGCCGATGCGCAGGCCGTTTGCGACAAGCTGGGCATTGAACTGCACACCGTTAACTTTGCCGCAGAGTACTGGGACAACGTGTTCGAACTGTTCCTCGAAGAGTACAAAGCCGGGCGCACGCCAAACCCGGATATCCTCTGCAACAAAGAGATCAAATTTAAAGCCTTCCTGGAATTTGCCGCCGAAGATTTAGGTGCCGACTACATTGCTACCGGCCACTACGTGCGCCGCGCTGACGTGAACGGCAAAAGCCAACTGCTGCGCGGCCTGGACGGTAACAAGGACCAGAGCTACTTCCTCTATACGCTGAGCCACGAACAGATTGCCCAAAGCCTGTTCCCGGTCGGCGAGCTGGAAAAGCCGGAAGTGCGCCGCATTGCTGAAGAGCTGGATCTGGTCACCGCGAAGAAAAAAGATTCCACCGGCATCTGTTTCATCGGCGAGCGCAAGTTCCGCGACTTCCTGGGCCGCTACCTGCCAGCCCAGCCGGGTAAAATTATTACCGTGGACGGCGAAACCGTCGGCGAGCACCAGGGGCTGATGTATCACACCCTCGGTCAGCGTAAAGGCCTCGGCATCGGCGGCACCAAAGAAGGATCAGAAGATCCCTGGTACGTGGTCGATAAAGACGTCGCCAACAATATTCTTATCGTCGCGCAGGGTCACGATCACCCGCGTCTGATGTCGGTCGGGCTGATTGCCCAGCAGCTTCACTGGGTGGATCGCGAGCCGCTGACCGCGCCGCTGAGCTGCACGGTGAAAACTCGCTACCGCCAGACGGATATCCCCTGCACGATTACGCCGCTGGACGCTGAGCGCATAGAAGTGCGTTTTGAAGAGCCGGTGGCTGCCGTCACCCCAGGCCAGTCCGCGGTGTTCTACCTCGGCGAAGTGTGCCTGGGCGGCGGCATTATCGAGCAGCGTTTGCCGCTCGTCAGTTAATTACACACAAGGACGCAGCCTGGTGGCTAAAAACTACTACGACATTACTCTCGCGCTGGCCGGCATTTGCCAGTCAGCCCGTCTGGTTCAGCAGTTGGCACATCAGGGTCATTGCGACAGCGACGCGCTCCACGTCTCGCTCAACAGCGTGATTGACCAGAACCCAGGCTCAACCCTGGATGTTTTTGGCGGCAGCGAAGCTAACCTTAAGCTCGGGCTTGAAACTCTGCTGGGCGTGCTAAACGCCAGCAGCCGCCAGGGGCTGAACGCCGAGCTGACGCGCTATACGCTCAGCCTGATGGTGCTGGAGCGTAAACTCCACGCTGCCAAAGGCGCGATGGACACGCTCGGCAGCAAAATTAATGGCCTGCAGCGCCAGCTGGAACACTTTGATCTCGAGTCTGACACGCTACTGAGCGCCATGGCCGGGATCTACGTGGATGTCATCAGCCCGCTTGGCCCGCGTATTCAGGTCACAGGTTCCCCTGCCGTGCTGCAAAGCCCGCAGGTGCAAAGTAAAGTACGCGCGGCGCTGCTGGCCGGGATCCGTGCCGCCGTGCTGTGGCATCAGGTTGGCGGTGGCCGCCTGCAGTTAATGTTTTCTCGTCGTCGCCTGACCGATCAGGCCAAACAAATTCTTGCTCATTGTTAACCTCTCAGGAGTTGTTATGGAATTATCCTCACTGACCGCCGTTTCCCCCGTTGACGGGCGCTACGGCGACAAAGTCAGCGCTCTGCGCGCTATTTTCAGCGAATTCGGTCTGCTGAAATTCCGCGTACAGGTCGAAGTACGTTGGCTGCAAAAGCTGGCCGCGCACGCAGCGATCAAGGAAGTTCCTGCTTTTGATGCGGACGCAAACGGTTACCTTGATAAAATCGTCGCCGAGTTCAGCGAGGCTGACGCCGCGCGCATCAAAACCATCGAGCGCACCACCAACCACGACGTGAAAGCGGTGGAATACTTCCTGAAAGAGAAAGTGGAAGCAATCCCTGCCCTCCACGCGGTGTCCGAATTTATTCACTTCGCCTGTACTTCCGAAGACATCAACAACCTGTCCCACGCGCTGATGCTCGACACCGCGCGTAAAGACGTGGTCCTGCCGTACTGGCGTAAAATCATCGATGCTGTGAAAGATCTGGCGGTGCAGTACCGCGACATCCCGCTGCTGTCCCGTACCCACGGCCAGCCGGCGACCCCATCCACCATGGGGAAAGAGATGGCAAACGTCGCTTACCGCATGGAGCGCCAGTTCCGCCAGCTCGGCAACGTTGAAATCCTCGGCAAAATCAACGGCGCGGTCGGCAACTACAACGCTCACATCGCCGCTTACCCGGAAGTGGACTGGCACCAGTTCAGCGAAGAGTTCGTGACTTCTCTGGGCATTCAGTGGAACCCGTACACCACCCAGATCGAACCGCACGACTATATCGCCGAGCTGTTTGACTGTATCGCGCGCTTCAACACCATCCTGATCGACTTCGACCGCGACGTGTGGGGCTACATCGCCCTGAACCACTTCAAGCAGAAAACTATCGCCGGTGAAATTGGCTCCTCCACCATGCCGCACAAGGTGAACCCGATTGACTTCGAAAACTCCGAAGGCAACCTCGGCCTGTCCAACGCCATGCTGCAGCACCTGGCAAGCAAACTGCCGGTGTCCCGCTGGCAGCGTGATCTGACCGACTCCACCGTGCTGCGTAACCTGGGCGTGGGTATCGGCTATGCGTTGATCGCCTATCAGTCCACCCTGAAGGGCGTGAGCAAGCTGGAAGTGAACCGCGACCGCCTGCTGGACGAGTTGGATCACAACTGGGAAGTGCTGGCTGAGCCGATTCAGACCGTGATGCGCCGCTACGGCATCGAAAAGCCGTACGAGAAGCTGAAAGAGCTGACCCGCGGCAAACGCGTTGACGCCGAAGGCATGAAGCAGTTCATCGACAGCCTCGAGCTGCCGGAAGAAGAGAAAACTCGCCTGAAAGCCATGACGCCTGCCAACTATATTGGCCGCGCCATTACCATGGTTGACGAGCTGAAGTAATGAAAAAGGCCCTCTTCGGAGGGCTTTTTTGTTGCCTGCAGTTTGCCCCTCACCCCGGCCCTCTCCCCAGAGGGGCGAAGGGGAGAACAAATGACAAAGTTTATTTTGATCCCCTCTCCCTCTGGGAGAGGCTTAGGGTGAGGGCCTCCAGCCGAATGGGATTGTTGACTCAGCGTTAATCTCCATAAGGGCATTGTTTATACGAGGTTTATTTCCTGTCATTAATAATTAGCGCTAAACTATCAATACTATGAATGGATTGAGGAAATACAATGCGCGTACTGGTCGTGGAAGATAATGCCCTGCTGCGTCATCACCTTAAGGTGCAGCTGCGTGAAGCAGGCCACCAGGTGGATGCGGCCGAGGATGCCAAAGAGGCAGACTATTTCCTGAATGAACATACCCCGGATATCGCAATTGTTGACCTAGGCCTGCCGGATGAAGACGGCATGAGTCTGATCCGCCGCTGGCGCAGCCATGACGTAACCATTCCCATCATGGTATTAACCGCCCGTGAAGGCTGGCAGGACAAAGTTGAAGTTCTGGGCGCCGGGGCCGATGACTACGTCACTAAACCTTTCCATCTGGAAGAAGTGGTCGCCCGCATGCAGGCGCTGATGCGCCGTAACAGCGGTCTGGCTTCGCAGGTGATTTCCCTGCCGCCGTTCCAGGTCGATTTGTCCCGCCGCGAGCTGTCGATTAACGACAACCTGATCAAGCTCACCGCGTTTGAATACACCATCATGGAAACCATCATCCGCAACGCCGGGAAGGTGGTCAGCAAAGACTCGCTGATGCTGCAGCTCTACCCGGACGCCGAGCTGCGCGAAAGCCACACTATTGACGTGCTGATGGGCCGTTTACGTAAAAAAATTCAGGCTGAATACCCGCAGGAAGTGATCACCACCGTGCGCGGGCAGGGCTACAGGTTCGATCTCCACTAAATGCTGAAAATTTTTCGCCATATCCTGCCGCTGTCGCTGCGGGTTCGTTTCTTACTGGCTACCGCCGCGGTTGTGATGGTGCTGTCCCTGGCTTACGGCCTGGTGGCGCTGGTGGGCTACAGCGTTAGCTTTGATAAAACCACCTTCCGCCTGTTGCGCGGGGAAAGTAACCTGTTCTATACGCTGTCCAGCTGGAAGGACGGCAAGCTGCAGGTGGACTTGCCCGACAACATCAGTATCCAAAGCCCGACCATGGCGCTGATTTACGACGAGCACGGCAAACTGCTGTGGATGCAGCGCAACGTCCCGGACGTGGTGCAACAGATCCAGAAAGAGTGGCTGACCGGCAACGGCTTCCACGAGCTGGAGGCCGACTACGCCACCAGTACCGCCCTGCTGGACAACGATAAAGACCGCCTGGCCCAGCTGAAAGACATGCACGATGACGAAAGCGACGACGGCTACGAGATGACCCACTCAGTGGCGGTCAACCTTTACCCGGCGACGGCGCGCATGCCGGCGCTGACCGTGGTCGTGGTGGACACCATTCCTATCGAGCTGAAGCGCTCGTACATGGTGTGGAGCTGGTTTATTTACGTCCTGCTGGCCAACCTGCTGCTGGTAGTGCCGCTGCTGTGGCTGGCCGCCTGGTGGAGCCTGCGCCCGATTCAGGAACTCGCTCAGGAAGTGCGCGAGCTGGAAAAACACGACCGCGACAGCCTCAACCCGGAAACAACTCGCGAGCTGACAAGCCTGGTGCGTAACCTTAACCAGTTGCTGCGCACCGAGCGCGATCGCCACGACAAGTACCGCACCACGCTGACGGACTTAACGCACAGCCTGAAAACGCCGCTCGCCGTGCTGCAGTCGACCCTGCGGTCGCTGCGCACAGACAAGATGAACGTCGAGCAGGCCGAACCGGTGATGCTGGAGCAGATCAGCCGCATCTCGCAGCAGATCGGCTACTACCTGCATCGCGCTAGCATGCGCGGCAACAGCGCCCTGCTTAGTCGGGAACTGCATTCCGTTGCCCCGCTGCTGGACAACCTGTGCTCGGCGCTGAACAAGGTTTACCAGCGCAAAGGGGTGAACATCACGCTGGACGTTTCGCCGGAAATCACCTTTATCGGCGAGCAAAATGACTTTATGGAAGTGATGGGCAACCTGCTGGATAACGCCTGCAAATACTGCCTGGAGTTTGTGGAAGTGACCGCCCGCCAGACCGAAGATGCGCTGCACCTGATTGTGGAAGACGACGGTCCCGGTATTCCGGAAAGCAAACGTGCAATGGTCTTCGATCGCGGCCAGCGGGCCGATACGCTGAGGCCTGGCCAGGGCGTCGGGCTGTCGGTTGCCCGAGAAATTGTCGAGCAGTACAACGGCGAGATCCAGACCAGTGCCAGCATTCTGGGCGGCGCGCGCATGGAAGTGATTTTTGCCCGCCAGCAGCCGGAACAGAATGAAGGGTGAAATAGTCCCATAACCCGGCTCGCCATCCGTTATAATCCGTGTCAGGCTCCTCCATCTGCAGGAAGACAATAATATGGATTATCACCTGGATTTAAACTGGCCCGACTTTATTGCACGCTACTGGCAAAAACGCCCTGTGGTGCTGAAGCGCGGCTTTAAAAACTTCATCGACCCTATTTCACCGGATGAGCTGGCCGGTCTGGCCATGGAAAGCGAGGTGGACAGCCGCCTCGTGAGCCACCAGGGCGGCAAGTGGCAGGTCAGCCACGGCCCGTTCCAGAGCTATGATCACCTCGGCGAGAACAACTGGTCGCTGCTGGTGCAGGCCGTGAACAACTGGCATGAACCTTCCAGCGCCCTGATGCGCCCCTTCCGCGCCCTGCCCGACTGGCGCATTGATGACCTGATGATCTCCTTCTCTGTGCCAGGCGGCGGCGTAGGCCCGCACCTGGATCAGTACGACGTGTTTATTATTCAGGGCGTGGGCCGCCGCCGCTGGCGCGTGGGCGAAAAAGTCGCCATGAAACAGCACTGCCCGCACCCGGACCTGCTCCAGGTTGAGCCGTTCGACGCCATCATCGACGAAGAGATGGAGCCGGGCGACATTCTGTATATTCCGCCGGGCTTCCCGCACGAAGGCTACTCGCTGGAAAACGCGCTGAACTACTCCGTCGGCTTCCGCGCCCCAAGCGGCCGCGAGCTGATCAGCGGCTTTGCCGACTACGTGCTGCAGCGCGAGCTGGGCGGGTTACGCTATACCGACCCGGACGTGCCCGAGCGCCAGCACCCGGCAGATATTCTGCCGCAGGAAATCGACAAGCTGCGCGAGATGATGCTGGACATCGTTAACCAGCCGGAGACCTTCCACAGCTGGTTTGGCGAGTTTATTACCCAGTCCCGCCATGAGCTGGACGTTGCGCCACCGGAGCCGCCTTATCAGCCGGATGAGATCTACGACGCGCTGCAGCAGGGCGACAAGCTGGTGCGCCTGGGTGGCCTGCGAGTGCTCCGCGTGGCCGGAGAGGTGTACGTGAACGGCGAGAAGCTCGACAGCCCGCACCGCCCGGCGGTGGAAGCGCTGGCCAGCCACATTAAGCTGGACGCGGAGAAGTTTGGCGATGCGCTGGAAGATCCTTCCTTCCTCGCCACGTTAGCCGCCCTGGTGAACAGCGGCTACTGGTTCTTCGAAGACTAAAGCCCTGCCCCGCCTTTGCCGTTTATCGCGGTGAAGGCGGGATATTCCTGCCAACGGCGTAATTGTCACGCCGCATCCAGCCGCCAGCCCTGCAACAGCTGCACATTCACGCTCTGCCGCACCGCCAGCGGCGCAGAATGAAACGCGCTCAGCGCCTGCCCGTCCTGCAAACGCAGCTCCAGCAGATAGCGTTCCCCCTGATAAATACAGCTTTCGACGCTGGCCACCGGCCCGCTGCCTGAGATCTGCACATGCTCCGGGCGCACCAGGACCGGCACGGTTTTATCGCGCCCCGGCTGATCCAGGCCGCCATGCAATGCCGCGAGATCCAGACTTTGTAAGCCCGGCGAAACGGCGAGGGACAGCACGCTGCCCTGGCCGATAAACCCGGCCACCCAGCTATTCTGCGGCTGCTGATAAAGCTGCTGCGGGGTGCCCCACTGCATCAGTTCGCCCTGGTACATCACCGCGATATGGCTGGCGAGTGCCATCGCCTCCGCCTGGTCGTGCGTGACGTAGACAAACGTCGCCCCCGTGCGGCGGTGAAACTCGCGAAAAGTCTGCTCCATGGTGGCGCGAAGATGGCGGTCGAGGTTCGCCAGCGGTTCATCGAGCAGAACCACTCGCGGCTCTGAGACCAGGCAACGTGCCAGCGCCACCCGCTGCCGCTGCCCGCCGCTGAGTTCCTGAGGCGAGCGCCCGAAATAGGCCCCAAGCTCCACGACTTCCAGCGCCTCCATCACACGTTTCTGCCTTGCCGCGCCGTTTACCTGGCGCAGCTTCAGCGGATAGCCAACGTTCTCGCCCACGGTCATGTGCGGCCACAGAGCGTAGGACTGAAACACCATGCCCATGTCGCGCTGTTCCGGCGGAACGTGGGTGCCGCTGTCGGCCAGCAGCTTATCACCCAGCCACAGGCGACCACCGCTCAGCGATTCCAGCCCGGCCACAATCCGCAGCGTGGTGGTTTTGCCGCAGCCACTCGGCCCCAGCAGGGCGGTAAACGCCCCGGACGGGATCGTCAGGCTGAGATCCTTCACCACGGCCTGCTCGCCAAAGAATTTGCTGAGCTTGTCCAGCCTTAGCTCTGCCATGGAATAACTCCTTTCGGTAAATAACGGCCCAGCGCGCCGAGTAACAGCATCACCACGGCAACCAGCCCCACCACCAGCACGGAAATCGCCGAGGCCATCACTTTGTCGCCGCTTTCGTCGAGGTTAAACACCACCACGCCGAGAGTTTCTTTTCCCGCACTCCAGAGCAGCGCAGAGACGGTCAGTTCGTTTACCGCAGTGAGAAACACCAGCAGCGCCCCGGCAAAGGCCGCCGGGGCCAGCAGAGGCAGCACGATGTGGCGTAACCGTTGGGAGGCGTCTGCTCCTGCCAGGCTCGCGGCCTCTTCCATCGCCGGATCCAGCTGCAGCATGCTGGTGTGAACTGGCTTCAGGCAGACGGTAAGAAACCGGGCCAGGTAGGCGAAGAAGATAATCGTCAAGGTGCCGCTGAGACTGACGTTCAGCAGCGGCAGCGGGCGCGCAAACAGCAGAATGCAGGCGATGGCCAGCACCACGCCGGGCAGCGTATAGGGAATGTCGATCAGGCTGTGCAGCCAGCGCAAAGGCCGACTGGGGCGACGCACCAGCAGCCAGGCCAGCGGCAGGCTCAGCGCCATCAGTAGCGCGGCGGCACTGACGGAGAGTAGCAGGCTGTTGCTCAGCGCCCGCCAGGTGGCGCTTTGCTCATCAAAAATGCCAGTCCATGCGGCAAACGTCAGCGTGTCGCCGTTGAGCGGCACGCCCAGGGTTGGCACCAGCGAGGTGGCGATCAGCGCCAGCAGCGGGGCCACCAGCATCCCGCCCAGCACGAGCGCGAGCAGGATCTCCACCGCCAGCCGCCCTTTCCCTGTCGCAATACTTGCCGCCCGCCCGGCCATGCCGATCAGCGGCAAAGCGTAACGCCGCTGCATGATGCCCTGCAGCGTCACAATGGCGACGGCCAGGACGCCCATCAGCACCGAGAGCGAGGCCACCTCGTTCAGCATCGACGGGCCAAAGCTGGAGAGCGTCTGGTAGATGTACACGGGCAGCACGAAATAAGAGATGGGGATGCCGAGCATCGCCGGGATGCCGAAGTTGCCGAGGGCGGAAACAAAGGCCAGCGCCGCCCCGGCCCACAGCGCGGGTCGGCACAGCGGCAGAATAATGTCGATGAAAACTCGCCCAAGAGAAGCGCCGTTCAGCCTCGCCGCCTCAATCTGTTCCTGCGGCAAACTTTGCAGCTGGGTGCGCAGGGTCAGGAACACCAGCGGCGCGTGCTGGATGCCGAGCAGGAAGGCGATCCCCTCCGCCGAATAAAGCGGATTGGGGCTGCCAAACCCCGGCGCCAGGCCGAGGCTGTTGAGCAGCACGCTGCCGGGGCCGAAAAGCTGCAGCCAGCTCAGGGCCGTGACCTGCGGCGGGATCATCATCGGCAGCATAAAGAGAAACGCCCAGGCCTGACGGCCCCGGATGTTCATCAGGCCGAGGCAAAAGGCAAACAGGCTGCCCAGCAGGAGGGAAAGCAGCGCCCCCAGGCCGCTGGTATAGACACTATTCCATAGTGCGACCCAGGTATTCGGGTTGCTGAGCACGCGGCCCAGACTACTTTGGCCGCCCAGCCGCCAGTCCACCAACGCGGAGACCAGCAGCTGCAGGCTGGGGAGCAGGCTTAAGAGCGCAATGACGACGACAAGCAGGCGCAGCAGCCCTTTCATCAGGCTGCCGTCGTTAGGGCGGGACAATGCCGGGCTGAGCATCAATCAGCGGCTACCAAACAGGTCAGCAAAGCGCTTTTTGTTGGCGTCGGTGTCCGCCAGCGCTTTGGCGGCATCAAACGGCATGATTTTGATGCTGTCGCGCGGCGGGAAACCCTGCGGCACCGGCAGGCTGGCATCGGCAGGCAGATAGCCCTGTTTCAGCACCAGCTCCTGCCCCGCTTTGGAGAGCACGAAGTCAATAAACGCTTTTGCCGCTTCGGGATTTTTAGCGCCCTTCATCATCGCCACAGGCTCGGTGACAATGCTCACGCCCTCGGTCGGGAAGGCAAACTCAATCGGCGCGCCTTTGGCTTTCTCACGGATCGCCATGTAATCGACCAGCACGCCGTAAGCTTTGCTGCCGGAGGCAATGGCGTTCATTACCGCGCCGTTGCCGCTCTGCGGCATCGCCCCGTTAGCCTTCAGTTTTTCGTAGTAATCCCAGCCCAGCGTCGGCGCGCCCATGATCGCGGCCTGGTGGATCTGCGCCGCACCGGAGTAAAGCGGGCTTGGCAGCGTGGTCATGTTCTTCAGCTCGGGCTTGAGCAAATCGAGCCATGAAGTGGGCTTGACCGGGGCTTTGCTGTGGTAAGCAATGCCGGTGGTAATCAGTTTGGTACCGTAGTAATAACCATCTTTGTCATAGAGCTGAGCATCGAAGCGCGCCGCTTCCGGCGATTTGTAGGCCGCCAGCAGGTTTTGCTGCTTGAGGGATTCCATGGTCACGCTGTCGGCAATCAGCAGCACGTCCGGCGCTGCGCCCCCGGCCGCCATTTCCGCCTGTAAACGGGCGGTCAGCTTGCTGGTGCCGTCGCGGATCCATTTCACTTCGATGTCCGGGTTCGCTTTTTCGAAGGCGCTGACGGTGGTCTGCGCATCTTCATTGGGCTGGCTGGTGTAAAGCGTTAAGGTGGATTTTGCCAGAGCAGAAGCACTCATTGCCGCCAGCATCACCGTCAACAACACATGTTTTTTCATCATTTTATGTCCCTTTTTTCCGTTGCGACGATTAAACCAGCCGAATCTGACAAGAGTATGACCGAAGCCGGACTGGCACCGCAGCTGGCTGGCCTGAGGCACGTTAAGCGTAGCGCTTAATAGCCCTAACAGGAGGAAAACATTATTAATCCCGGTAAATAACGGACTGTTTTTGATTGGTCACATATTGCCTTAAATTAAATTAACAGCATCAACCTTGTTATTTTAAAAAATAAAAAATCAACACATTATATATTACGCGAGCATGATGTTTTATATCAACCAAATAACAAATAAGCCAAAACCTGCATCAGACACATATAAAAATCATGTGCATTTATCTGGTTGCTATAATCATCGGGTGTTTGGCAAAGCGTTAAACACAGCAAGTAACATATTGCATATATTTATTTTATTTACCCCCGGTCAAATAAATATATTATATGGAATATTCCGTTTTTATTTGACACACAGCATAAACATCCATTGTGGAGAACGTTGTTATGTTCAATGAAAAAGCGATCGACGCGGCAGAAGCGTACTTTAGTCAAATCCACGGCTTGAAAGGGGCTGAACTCCTGAGTGACAAACCCCCGCTCGTTCCCGGCCTGTCTCAGGATGGCGCCGTACAATATCAAACGTATCAATTCAATGATGCCCCCGCTAATTTAAAAAAACAGGTGGAGGCTGGCCGCGTATTAATGGAACGCTTCGTCGGCGTTGCCAGCGCAGCGGTAAATAAAAAAGCCCCTAACAGTGCCGATAAATATAATTATAAAGAGTGGAAAGAAGTCACCCAGCAGCTGCTAAACGCCTTCTTTACCGATCCGGTTTCAGGCGATAAAAGCCTGGACACGTCGGTCAAAGGAATTGAAATAGCCAAAACGGTGATTGAATTTGCCTGCAGCGTTATCGCGGGGAATGTTTCTGCTTTTGCTGCCTTCCTGAAAGGCTTTGGCGACGGGCTTAGCGCAGAAATGAATAAGACCACCGCCGACTACAATTACCTGTATGCTTACTCCACTCACGATTTATTCAAAGACAACAGTGGCAATATTTTCTATAAGCCCAGTTTCCTGGTCTACGGCACCTATTTCAGCCAGGCGCAAAAGAAAATAGCCACTTCATGCGGCTCTTACAATGAGGTGAACCTCAAGTTCGGGGTCAATACCGTAGGCGGTACCTTCAAAATTGAAGAGTACTTTAGCAACCCCACCTTCAAGAAACGGGTCGATGATTTCCTCGATAAATATGAAGGGAAAGCCATCGATGAGACCGACTCCTACTTCGACGGTATCTTTAATGATTCCTCCCCGGCAAAAGATTACCAGTTCAAAAAGGAGCATGCCTATTAGCCTGATTGCTTCCGGCCGTAGGATGGCCGGGCATAATACTGTGAGCAAGCCTGGCTGACTCTTGAAGGGGGTGGGCACCTGCTTAACGTCTCCGCCCTGGAAGGGTTACATTGTGGTTAGCCCCCGTCTGGTGTAAGCCACCCCATTCGGGGGCTAATACTTTTCTAATGCAGTTTATTGAAAAAATTGAGGGGCACGGCAGTTGAAAAGATAAGTGCCATATGAGTATGCCCAGCCCCGGACAAGAAGAAGCTTCAGGCTGGCGGGAGAAGCCCCCTATCTGGCCACCCGAGGATAAAAGATGGCAATCTGATTAGCGCCTGCCCATACTTGGGTGAACGTTAATAGGGACATTGAGCGCCATCCCATGAGCAAATCGCTGCATACCTTCCTCCTCTCCTGCCTGTTATTTGTCGGCCTGTTTCTGACGGCCCAAAGCAGCCT
This sequence comes from Enterobacter sp. TMH.L2, assembly GCF_050847315.1. Classification (NCBI taxonomy): domain Bacteria; kingdom Pseudomonadati; phylum Pseudomonadota; class Gammaproteobacteria; order Enterobacterales; family Enterobacteriaceae; genus Enterobacter; species Enterobacter sp. TMH.L2. The sequence goes on from NZ_CP193791.1 coordinate 2,930,894, forward strand.
GGCGGCCCCGACCGAAGACCAGGAGCCCAGCCTGAAAGAGATTGCCGGGCAGCTAAAGCAATACAAGACGCAGATAGACAACATTAAGCAGCAGGTGTCGCAGACCAACACCGACAGCCGGCTGATTAAGCTGTTCGACACCACGCAAAAGCTCGGCGTGGAGGTGGATAGCCTGACCGCGCTGCTGCAGCCGATGCACGACAAAGTGCAGGCTCAGCTGCAGGTGCTGGGGCCTGCCCCGGAGACCGCTGCGGGGAATGAAACCGCCAGCGTGTCCCGGCAGCGCAACGCGCTGAACAGCGACAAAAAGCAGATTGATGAGGCCATCAGCACCTCGCAAAACCTGCAAACCAACATCCGGGCGCTGGGTATCCAGATAAACGATCTCCGACGCACCTATTTTAAATCCCAGCTGGCGTCGAACAGCGGGAGCATGTTGAGCGCCACCTTCTGGCTGCAGGAAGCTGACACCCAGGCCGTGGATATCCAGCGCTTCAATGCCTTTGGCGAGCAGCTGCTGGAAACCTGGCAGGCGGCGTGGGAACCCGAGTTGTTCTGGGGCACCTTCTGGCTGTTCGTGGCTGCCGCCGCGATAGTGTTGGCTGGCTGCTACCTGATTGAGCGGCTGCTGGTCTGGATCGCCATCACCTGGTTGCCGGATGGTCGCCTGCGCCGCAGCTTCAATACGCTGGCCAGCACGTTAGTGACCATGTTTACTATCGCGCTGGCACTTTCCATTGTGAAAAGCGCCTTTTCCCGGGGGACGGAGTTCTCTCCCCAGGTGAACGATTTTGTCGACGGCTTTGTGCAGCTGGCCGTGTTCTGCTCATTGATTTATGGCGCTGGCCGCGCGTTTCTTTCCCTGAACCGCCCTTCATGGCGGCTCGTACAACTCGACGACAGCGTGGCCGAAAGCGTGCGTTACTTTCCACCGCTGCTGGCCATTCTCGGCCTGCTCATTGGCTGCCTCGACCTGATTAATAATACGATTGGCGCCAGTCTCGGCACCACGATCCGCGCCAACGGGCTGATTGCTGCCGTTATGGCCAGCGTGCTGCTGACCATGATGCTGCGCGTGCAGCACGCCCACCGGCGGCTGGAAAAAAATGGCGAGCCTGCCGAGAAGAGCTCCCGGATCGACGCCTTAGTCTGCCTGCTGGTCATGCTCGCTTCGCTGGCGATTCTGGCTTCGCTGCTTGTCGGCTACATCGCCTTCGCACGCTACCTGACTTACCAGGTCATCTGGTTCGGCATGGTGCTGGTGGCGTTTTATTATCTGGTGACCTTCGCCACCGACTTTTTCGCCGCCGTGTTTTCACCGCACACCGCCCCCGGCCAGGCAATGAAAAAGTCGCTGCGGTTTAAAGACCGGCACCTTGAACAGCTGGCCGTGGTGTTTACCGCCTTCACCAAGTGCGCGCTGATACTCATGACCATCATCGCGCTGTTTAACGGCACCTTCGGCACCACCACGCCGAGCCTGCTGATCGGCAAGCTGGTGACGATTTTAAGCGGCGACGGGCTGAAGCAATTGCACATCGTGCCCGGCAACCTGCTGAACTCCGTACTTTGCCTGGTGATTGGCCTGTACATTCTGCGCGTAACCCAGCGCTGGCTCAGCCAGGAGCTGCTGCCCAAAACCATTGCCGATATCGGCATTCGCGCGTCGCTGATTACGCTGTTTACCAACGTCGGCTACGTGCTGCTGATCCTCATCACCCTCGCCGCGCTGGGCATTCAGTGGAACAACCTGGCCTGGATTGTCAGCGCCCTGTCGGTGGGGATCGGCTTTGGCCTGCAGGAGATTGTGAAGAACTTTATCTCCGGCCTGATCCTGCTGACCGAACGCCCGGTCAAGGTCGGCGATATGATCGGCATCGGCGGCATTGAGGGCGACGTGCGGCGAATCAACGTGCGCGCCACGGAGATCCAGCTCAGCGACCGCTCGACGATGATCGTCCCCAACTCGCAGCTGATTTCCCAGAACGTGCGTAACGCCACAATGGGCAATGCCCAAGGCGTGGTCACCATCGCCCTGACCTTCCCGACCAACATTGACCCGGAGCTGGTGCGCGATTTGCTGCTCAGCGCCTACCAGGACTATGAGGTGATCCTCCCGACGCCTGCGCCCTATGTGCGCTTTAGCCAGTTGGGGCCGGAAGGCATTATCCTGAGCGTGACCGGCTACGTCGCCAGCCCGCGTATGGTCGGCTCCAGCAAAAGCGAGCTGCTGTTTAATATCCTCAAGCTGCTGCGCAAAAATGAAGTGAACCTTTCCAGCCCGCAGGAAGTTGTTTTTATGAAGCAGCGGGCGAAAGCTTTGGACGATGACGATGAGTTTTCGTCTTAAGTGAATCTGAATTTTGGAGCGGCTTAACACTTACTGACTATTCAGGACTTTCCTTATCACTGCTGCGTTGAATGGGGATGCCTTAGTCCTTACCCTCCACATGGAGAGTGGATTTATAAGGACATAAATACATGCTGACTATTAAATGGCTCCACCTGCTTTTAACGGCCCTCCTGCTGATGGTTGTGATTGGCTATGCCTGGATGAACTTCGGCCCCTCAAACCCGATCCATCCCCTGAAACGGACATATCAGGTTAACCACAATACCTGGCTGTATATGACAGAACAAAACAGCAGCGGCGCAACCGTCCCTGTCGCCTGGCGCTACTACCTGAGCAGTCAATTAAGTGGCGACGACAGCGATATTGCCCGCCAGTTAAGTACTGCGACACCGATCGTTGTCGGCTATGGCACGATAACCGACATTCAGGTGGATGATAAAAACGTTATTTCAGTCGCCTACAGCGGGAAGGTGCTGTCGATATCTGACGATGCCACGCAGGTTCGCTTTAAGATACAACCACACTGAAACTAACTTTCCCTGCCCGCCTTCGCCGTGCTTTGTCACAGCGAAGGCGGCCGCCGCTTATTTAGTGCAGACCCTGCACCAGTTCGCCGTTAGTCCACGCCAGCCCTTTCTTCGTGCGCACGAAGCGTGGCGCGGTTAAATTCTCTTCCAGCAGGCTGAACAGCTGGCTGAGAAGATCCGTCATCTGCACCTGTTGAGCCTGCCCCAGCTGCTGGCCCAGCAGCACCTGGGTTACGGCGCTGCAATACTCGCAGAGCACATCGGAATCGGCCTCCGACACGGTGCAGGGCGCCGCCGCTTGCCCCTCTTCCACCGTTAACCGCTCAATTAAGTGCTGCGGCAGCGGATGCGTTAAGACCACCCTCAGCACGTTAAACCCCGCCTGCAAACGCCCCACCAGCGCGATATATTCAGCGTGGCTATGTCTTTCGGCTAATTCATCCATCCAGCAGCTGCAAGTATGCAGCACATGAAATAAATCGTTCTTTGCGCCCAGCGGCATTTTTAATAACGCTGCGATGTCCTTAGCAATAATCGTTTGATCCTTCGTCATTTCCGTGTACGCGAATGTGTTACTATCGGCGTTAGCCATGATGTGACTCCTTATGCAAGTTACGTTGTGGTTAGCCCTCGTCTGGTGTTGGCGCACCTTTCGGGGGCGAATTTTTTCTTCTGTTACCTTTGATTGCTTCTTGCGTATTAACTTCTGTTTTTATACTGGATAAGTCAACAGTGGTTTGGTTTAAAATTATTGGAAACCTAAAAAACTCGAGGGGGATCGCGGAAATGTGATAACTGGGGGGTTGAGTTGCATTTGGGGGTGATAATTTTGATTTGGTTTTATTAGGTTGTTTATTATCTGATTCATTTCACATTGGAAATTTTCAACAAAAGCTCACAAGAGCTAAATTTTTATACAAAATTATTGATGATAAATTAAAGAGCGATGGGATATATATTTGGAAGTCAGGGGATATTGAGAAAATATACGGATTTGGGAAAAAACAAAGCGAATGGGATAATTTATTAGATTATTTAAGTGATTATACAAAAGAGATCCGTGCCATTATTAAGAACTATGATGAAATGGAATTTTTCATTTTATGGATTTGAACTCTTCTGACTAAAAAAATACGTAGCCAAGGGATAAGATAAACAGTGTCTTATTTCAACTGAGCACTATGCTTAGTGTAGAAAAACGAGTAATGTCCGCTTCTGGTACAGAGCGGGCATTACAGCCCTCCCTCTCAATATTATTAAATCACCGCTTCGATTTAAATAATTACCTTATCAACCCATTCAGTTACTACAATAGAACCACCGCACAATAAATTTAGGATCAGTTTTATCCCACCGCCAATAAATGTGATATATCACTTACCCCAATACACTCCCACACTGCTCACAGATTATTAACCCCTTGCTTTATCCCCCCAACACCATCCAACGCAAAGTTAACCCGATACTTAACATCGTTCATTTTATAGAGCAGGTTATAGGTCACATCATTCTTAAGCGTCAGGTTAAAGCAATGATCCGGGTATTTCTTTTGAACATAGTTTTCAAAAAACAAAGACTGCCGATAGGTATCTTCTGAGGAGGTTAAAAGATAGTAGGTAATAACATCACCTTCTTTCGACTTAATGCAAATTACGTCTCTGTTCTTTTGATAAACAGTGCCCGCGTTTCTAAACTCCAGCCGGTCGCCGACGCAGCCCGAAATTAGCCCTATCAGAATCAGAAGTCTTTTCTTCATGATAAATAGGTTCCTTTTTTAAAAGATGTTCTGCCTTTATATTTTAGGCCTTATTGAATAATCAGTAATTCTACCTTTATACCCGTAAGAGAAATTCCGTAACACGTAAAACACACAGTTAGTTATATCCTTCCTCAAAAAATGTGACACACCACACATCCCAATATGCGATGCATCACATTCCTCGCTCATTACAGGTTATTCACACCCTGCTTTATTCTCCCATCATCATCTAACGCAAAATTAACTCTATACTTAACATCATTCATTTCATAGAGCAGGTTATAGGTAACACCTTTCTTAAGCGTCAGATTAAAGCAATGATCCGGGTACTGTTTAGCGATATTATCGGCAAAAAACAAAGGCTCTCTATAGGTATCGGCTGATGAACTTAAAATGTAATAGGTAATAACATCGCCTCTTTTGGAGTTAACACAGATGTAGTCATTATTTTTTTTAAAAATACTCCCGGCGTGTCTGAAATCAAGTCGGTCGCCAACACAGCCAGAAAGCATCAGCGCCAATAAAATTACAATATATTTCATAATGGAAAACTCCCAAGCACGCGTTTGTATTTCAGGATAAGATTTCTGACGTTTTCTCGGCGGTCGTAATCTTTATATCGGATGTTTCGGATATAGTTAGAGAAACCATAGTTCAATAACAGCCAATAATCACTGACTATCCCGGCCTGTTGCTCCATACCATAGTCGGATAACTTTTTGCCATTAAGATCGTAGTAATAATCAACCGCCCAGGAAAACAGCCCCCTGGTTCTGACCATCATGCCTCGCTGATGCTGCCACACATGCATCATTTCATGTAAAAAAAGATGTTGTGAGTCGATAGCAGCAACGGAATAATCATCCCGGTACACATTGGTTTCAAACCATATTTCGCCGTTAGGCGTCATGGCTGTATTGTTATCCTGAATATTAAAAGGAAGATAACTCCCGTGATGAATCCAGACTCGATGATAACGAATTGAAGATCTGAAAATACTTTGTGCGAGTGCAATCTCGCCGGTTGTTAGCAGTCTTAAACCGCCTCTTTTCAACATAAAATCATCCTTTATTTATATGCAATGTATCGTCCTGGTTTCTGAAATGCCTTTAACATTCACATAGAGAATATTGGTTGAGAACTCATTCCTCCTGTAGATATGAAAATAGTGATAAAAGAAAAGAGGCTCTCGCCTCCTTCCCTTTCACTCAATCAAAGCAAAGCGCCATCACCCCTTCTTCCCCACCAGCTCAGCAATCCGCACAATCACCGCCACAGCTTTCTCCATTCCTTCCAGGGTCACGAACTCGTGCTTGCCATGGTAGTTATAGCCGCCGGTGAACAGGTTCGGGCACGGCAGGCCTTTGAAGGAAAGCTGGGCGCCGTCGGTGCCGCCGCGGATCGGCTTCATGATCGGCTCTATGTCGCAGTCGCGCATTGCCTGCTGGGCCACTTCGACAATATAAGGATGCTCGGCCACCTTCTCGCGCATGTTGTAATAGCTGTCTTCTATGACCAGCTCGATATAGCAGTCCGGGTGCAGGCCTTTGCCGACTTTCTTGGCGATCTCCATCATCCGGCGCTTGCGGGCTTCGAACTGCTCGCGGTCGAAGTCGCGGATGATGTAGTGCATCTCGGCGCGGTCGACGGAGCCTTTCATGGTGTTCAGGTGGTAGAAGCCTTCGTAGCCTTCGGTGCATTCCGGGCTTTCGTCCGCCGGGACTTCGGCGTGGATGCGCGCCGCCAGCGACAGGGCGTTCACCATCACGCCTTTGGCGGTGCCGGGGTGCACGTTGTTGCCGACGATTTTGATGGTCACGGAGGCAGCGTTGAAGTTCTCGCTTTCCAGCTCGCCCACGCCGCCGCCGTCCACGGTGTAGGCCCATTCTGCGTTAAAGGCGTCGACGTCGAAGAAGTGTGCGCCCTTCCCGACTTCCTCGTCCGGGGTAAAGGCCACGCGGATATCGCCGTGCGGCACGTTTTTGCCTTTTAATACCGCCAACGCGGTCATGATTTCCGCCACGCCCGCTTTGTCGTCCGCGCCCAACAGGGTTTTGCCGTCGGTGGTGATCAGCGTCTGGCCCATTAACTGGTGCAGCACCGGGAACATCACCGGGGAAAGGATCTCATCGCCGATGCCGAGCGCAATGTCGCCGCCGCGGTAGTTCTCGACGATCTGCGGGTTCACGTTTTTGCCGGTGAAGTCCGGCGCGGTGTCAACGTGGGAGATAAAGCCAATGGCCGGGACAGCGTGCCCGACGTTCGACGGCAGCGTGCCCATCACCGTGCCGTGGTCGCTGAGCGTAACGTCCACCAGCCCCAACTGCTCCAGCTGCTCTTTTAGCAGGCGCAGGAGCTTCCATTGCCCTTCGGTGCTCGGCACCTGCTTAACGCCGGGCCTGGATTGCGTGTCCAGAGAGACATACTGCAAAAAGCGCTCAAGTAATTTATCCATTTAGCCACCCTCGTTTTTAGTGACATCAATTATCAATAAGCCGCATCGGGCAAATATTGCGTCAGGTCACTTTTAGTCGGTTACGGAAAAAAATAGTTTTCGCACAACCTGACCCGGTCTCAGTAAAGTATCCCTTTAACCGTAGACGATAACGGCCACGGTTTCTGGCCATCGGGATTGGCGATCCCGTCGCTTTGCCGTAGAATGCCAGCCCTTACTCAACGTGCCAAAACCCAAGGTGGTTAATCACAAACCCCGTATCCTTCGCTCCGGATACGTCATTTATGGGACAGCGTAAAAAATTGAAAAAACAGCCTCGTTCGCACTCCATGCTGGTCAACCTGGCGGGAGTCGCCAAGCGCTTTGATGGTAAATCCGTAATTTCTGACTTCTCCCTCACCATTAATCATGGTGAATTCCTGACGCTGCTCGGCCCTTCCGGCTGCGGCAAAACCACCGTACTGCGCCTTATCGCCGGGTTAGAAACCGTCGATGCCGGGCAAATCACGCTCGATAATCAGGACATTACCCATGTGCCTGCCGAGCACCGCCACGTGAATACCGTTTTCCAGAGCTACGCCCTGTTTCCGCACATGACGGTGTTTGAAAACGTCGCCTTTGGCCTGCGGATGCAGAAAACGCCGGCGGCGGAAATCACGCCGCGCGTGACCGAAGCGCTGAAAATGGTGCAGTTGGAAGAGTTCGCCCAGCGCAAGCCGAACCAGCTTTCCGGCGGCCAGCAGCAGCGTGTGGCCATTGCCCGCGCAGTGGTGAACAAGCCTCGGTTGCTGCTGCTTGATGAGTCGCTGTCGGCGCTGGACTACAAGCTACGCAAGCAGATGCAGAACGAGCTGAAAGCCCTGCAGCGCAAGCTCGGCATTACGTTTGTGTTCGTCACGCACGATCAGGAAGAAGCCCTCACTATGTCCGACCGAATCGTGGTGATGCGCGACGGCAAGATTGAGCAGGACGGCACGCCGCGAGAAATTTATGAAGAGCCAAAGAACCTGTTTGTGGCGAGCTTCATCGGCGAGATCAATATCTTTGACGCGACGGTGCTCGAACGCATCGACGAGCAGCGCGTGCGGGCGAACGTGGAAGGCCGCGAATGCCACATCTTCGTGAACCAGCCGGTGACCGTCGGGCAAAGCCTGAAGGTGCTGCTGCGCCCGGAAGATTTGCGCGTGGAAGAGGTAAACGACGCCCGGGAAGTGGACGGGCTGATTGGCTACGTACGCGAGCGCAACTACAAGGGCATGACGCTGGAGTCCACCGTCGAGCTGGAAAACGGCAAGATGGTGATGGTCAGCGAGTTCTTTAATGAAGACGACCCGGACTTCGACCATACGCTGGATCAAAAAATGGCGGTGACCTGGGTAGAAAGCTGGGAGGTTGTGCTGGCAGATGAAGAGCTCGCGTAAATTCCAGAATGTGGTGATTGCTACCGTGGTGGGCTGGCTGCTGCTGTTTGTCTTCCTGCCCAACCTGATGATCATCGTCACCAGCTTCCTGACTCGCGATAACGACAACTTCGTGAGCCTGGTGTTTACGCTGGATAACTACACCCGGCTGGCCGACCCGCTGTACGCCCAGGTGCTGCTGCACTCGCTGAACATGGCGGCGATAGCCACCCTGGCCTGCCTGGTGATCGGCTACCCTTTCGCCTGGTTCCTGGCGCGGCTGCCCGAGAAGGTGCGCCCGCTGCTGCTGTTCCTGCTGATTGTGCCGTTCTGGACCAACTCGCTGATCCGCATTTACGGGCTGAAGATTTTCCTCAGCACCAAGGGCTATCTCAACGAGTTCCTGCTGTGGCTGGGGCTTATTGATACGCCGATCCGCATCATGTTCACCCCGAGCGCGGTGATTATCGGCCTGGTGTATATCCTGCTGCCGTTTATGGTGATGCCGCTTTACTCCAGCATTGAGAAGCTGGACAAGCCGCTGCTTGAGGCGGCGCGGGATCTAGGCGCCAGCAAGCTGCAAACTTTTGTGCGCATTATTCTGCCGCTGACCATGCCGGGGATTGTCGCCGGCTGCCTGCTGGTGATGCTGCCGGCGATGGGTTTGTTCTACGTGTCGGATTTGATGGGCGGCGCGAAGAACCTGCTGATCGGCAACGTGATTAAGAGCCAGTTCCTCAACATTCGCGACTGGCCGTTCGGCGCGGCGACGAGCATTACGCTGACGCTGGTAATGGGCCTGATGCTGCTGGTGTACTGGCGCGCGGCGCGCCTGCTTAACAAGAAGGTGGAACTGGAATGATCGGACGCCTGCTTCGCGGCGGCTTTATGTCCGCCATTTACGCTTTTTTGTATATCCCGATCATCATCCTGATCGTGAACTCGTTCAATAGCTCTCGCTTCGGCATTAACTGGCAGGGGTTCACCACCCACTGGTACAGCCTGCTGATGAATAACGACAGCCTGCTGCAGGCCGCAAAGCATTCGCTGACGATGGCGGTGTTTTCTGCCAGCGCCGCCACGCTTATCGGCTCGCTTACCGCCGTGGCGCTGTACCGCTATCGCTTTCGGGGCAAGCCGTTCGTCAGCGGGATGCTGTTTGTGGTGATGATGTCCCCGGACATCGTGATGGCTATCTCGCTGCTGGTGCTGTTTATGCTGCTGGGAGTGTCGCTTGGCTTCTGGTCGCTGCTGTTTTCCCACATCACCTTCTGCCTGCCGTTTGTGGTGGTCACCGTTTACTCGCGCCTGAAAGGGTTCGACGTGAAGATGCTGGAAGCGGCGCGTGACCTGGGCGCGAGCGAGCTGACTATTCTGCGCAAGATTATTCTGCCGCTGGCGATGCCCGCCGTGGCCGCAGGCTGGCTGCTGAGCTTTACCCTGTCGATGGACGATGTGGTGGTGTCTTCGTTCGTCACCGGGCCGAGCTACGAGATCCTGCCGCTAAAAATTTACTCGATGGTCAAGGTCGGCGTTTCGCCGGAAGTGAACGCCCTGGCCACTATTCTGCTGTTACTTTCACTGCTGCTGGTGATCGCCAGCCAGCTGATTCTTCGCGATAAAACTCAACCTCAGGGGACGTTAAAATGAAAAAATGGCCACGCCACCTGCTTGCTGCGGGCGCTCTGGCGCTCAGCTTCGGCGCTGCACATGCCGACGACAGCAAGACGCTTTATTTCTACAACTGGACCGAGTACGTGCCGCCGGGCCTGCTGGAGCAGTTCACCAAAGAGACCGGCATCAAGGTGATTTATTCGACCTACGAGTCGAACGAAACCATGTACGCCAAGCTCAAGACCTACAAAGACGGCGCGTACGATTTAGTGGTGCCATCCACCTACTTTGTGGCGAAGATGCGCAAAGAAGGGATGATCCAGAAGATCGACAAGAGCCAGCTCAGCAACTTTAAAAATCTCGACCCGGATATGCTGAACAAGCCGTTCGATCCGAATAACGACTATTCCATCCCGTATATCTGGGGTGCCACGGCAATTGGCGTGAACAGCGATGCTATCGATCCGAAGAGCGTCACCAGTTGGGCCGACCTGTGGAAGCCGGAGTATAAGCAAAGCCTGCTGCTGACCGACGACGCGCGCGAAGTGTTCCAGATGGCGCTGCGCAAGCTTGGCCTGTCCGGCAACACCACCGATCCGAAAGAGATTGAGGCCGCGTACCACGAGCTGCAAAAGCTGATGCCCAACGTGGCGGCGTTTAACTCCGACAACCCGGCCAACCCGTATATGGAAGGTGAAGTGAACCTCGGTATGGTGTGGAACGGCTCGGCCTATGTGGCTCGTCAGGCCGGAACGCCGCTGGAGATCGTCTGGCCGAAGGAAGGCGGGATTTTCTGGATGGATAACCTGTCGATTCCGGCCAACGCGAAGAACGTCGACGGCGCGCTGAAGCTGATCAACTTCCTTCTGCGTCCGGACGTGGCTAAGCAGGTGGCGGAAACCATCGGCTACCCGACGCCAAACCTCGAAGCCCGCAAGCTGCTGCCGAAGAACGTGGCGGAAGATAAGTCGCTGTACCCGGATGCAGAGGTGATTAAGGCTGGCGAGTGGCAGAATGATGTGGGTGACGCGAGCGCGCTGTATGAGTCTTATTATCAGCGGTTGAAGGCGGGGCGGTAGGTTTACCCTCACCCCGGCCCTCTCCTGGAAGGGAGAGGGAGAAAACAATTGATTTATGCTCGATCCAGTTCCCTCTCCCCTTTGGGGAGAGGGTTAGGGTGAGGGGCTCAGAAGAACTACAATCCCTTTAAAAGCTTATCCACAAACTCCGGCACCACCTGGCTCGCCAGGCCGTAATGCTTCTCTTCAAACTCGCTGCCGACCTGGCTTGGCTCCAGATTCAGCTCCACGGTGTGCGCCCCCTGCAAACGGGCCTCGTGCACAAAGCCTGCCGCCGGGTAAACGTGCCCGGAGGTGCCGATAGCAATAAAGTAATCTGCGGTGGCAATCGCCTGATAAATCTCGTCCATGCCAAGCGGCATTTCGCCGAACCAGACGACGTGCGGGCGCAATGCCGAGGAAATCTGGCAGCAATGGCAGCGGTCTTCCGGGGTAATGTCGTCCTGCCAGTCCAGCACCTGGCCGCTGCTGGCGCAGCGAACCTTGAGCAGCTCGCCGTGCATGTGGATGACGTTTTTACTGCCCGCCCGCTCGTGGAGGTTGTCGATATTCTGGGTGACCAGCACAAAATGGTCGCCCAGCGCCTCTTCCAGTTTCGCCAGCGCCAGGTGTGCGGCGTTGGGCTGGATTTCCGGCTGCTGAAGCTGGCGGCGGCGGTCATTATAAAAACGCTGCACCAGCGCCGGGTCACGGGCGAAGCCTTCCGGCGTCGCCACGTCTTCAACGCGGTGCTCTTCCCACAGCCCGTCGGCGGCCCGGAAGGTACGAATACCTGATTCAGCGGAGATCCCCGCCCCGGTCAGTACAACAACTCTTGGTCTGTCCATCGCTTCCGGCCCTGTCCTGTCTCTGAAAAAGATGCGCTGACGCAAACGTTGGCGCAGCAGGCGTTTGTTCTTCCGAAACCGGCTCAGCCGGTGCTGACGACGAGAAAGCATGACTTACTCCGTGTAGTGGAGGAATGCCGCGCCACGCATACCGCCTGCGTCACCGTGGCGCGCCTGTTCAATACGCGGCACTGCAGCAACCGGCAGCAGGTACTTCGGCAGGCGTTCCGGCAGTTGGGCGTAGATATCGCTAAAGTTAGACAATCCTCCGCCAATCACCACCAGATGCGGGTCAATTGAGGTCAATAAATTGCCGAGGCAGGCGGCCAGCAGCTCCAGGAAGCGGTCCACGTGCTCGATGGCCTGCTCGTCGCCCTGGCGGTAGCGGGAGATGATCTCTTTCGCGTCCAGCGGCTCCTGGTAGAAGTGCTGCCACAGCCAGGCAAAACCGCGCCCTGAGAGGTAGTTTTCGATGCAGCCGTTTTTACCGCAGCCGCAGCGAGTAAACGGAATGTCGCGCCCAAGGATTTCCAGCGCGTCCACAGGCAGGCGGGTATGTCCGAATTCGCCGGTGATGTAGCTGCGGCCGGTGATAGATTTGCCGTTGATGATGATGCCGCCGCCGACGCCAGTGCCGAGGATCAGGCCCATCACCACCGGGTAGTTGAGGAACTCGTCGTCCCAGGCTTCGGAAAGCGCGAAGCAGTTGGCGTCGTTGTCGATGCGCACGTCGCGCTCAAGCATGGCGCTGAGGTCTGCACGAAGGGGTTTGCCGCTGGCAGCCGGAACGTTAGCGGCATACAGCGTGCCGTCGTCGGTTTCCGGCATACCCGGAATGCCAATGCCGACCGAGCCGCGGCAGTTAAACTTCTCGTCGGCCTGCGCCACCAGCCCGACCACCGCGTCGAGGAAATTTTCGTAACTGTCATGAGGAGTAGCAACCCGGGCTTCCCAAAGTAAACGCCGCTGCTGGTCGTAAACGCCGAGTGCAATCTTAGTGCCGCCGATATCAAATCCGTAATACATCGCTGCTCCCAATGCCCGCTGTGCCTCAAGCTGCGCCTGGGTTCTGCCGGGTCACAGCTCGAATGATGTAGGGCAAATTATAGTTAATTGAATTTATTGTCCGCTTAGCACCCTTGCCGGATCGATATTGCTTGCGCGCCGGGCCGGGTACCAGCTAGCCAGAAGGCTAAGGACCAGCGCCGTCACCAGAACGTAAACCACGTCCAGCCAGTGCAGCTCAGAAGGTAAGAAATCAATGAAATAAATATCACCGGACAAGAAATGGTGCCCGATGAGTTTTTCAATCACGCCGATAATGTTGGTCAGCTGCCACGAAGCCAGCACGCCAACTACCACGCCGCTGACGCTGCCCAGCAGCCCGGCCAGCAGCCCGTACCAGACGAAAATAGCGCGAATCAGGCCGTCTTTGGCCCCCAGCGTGCGCAGCACCGCAATGTCGCTGCTCTTGTCTTTCACCGCCATCACCAGCGTGGAAACGATGTTAAAGCAGGCCACGCCGATCACCAGCACCATCGCCAGATACATGATGGCGCGGATCATCTGGATGTCGCGGTACATATAGCCGTAGGTATCAATCCAGCTGCTGATACGCACGTAAGAATTGGTTGCCAGCCCCGCGTCACGCACCAGCTGCCGGGCGTTAAACACGTCATTCACCTTGATGGCTATCCCGGTGACGCTATCGCCCATGTCCAGGTAGCCCTGAGCATCCTGCAGCGGCACCATCGCCAGGCTGTGATCCAGCTGGCCGCTAAGGGATAGAATACCGGCGATTTGCAGCCTGACGCGCTTGGGCTGCATCAGTTTGGTGCCGCCGTCGTTGTTGGGGATCATGATCGACACCCAGTCGCCCTGCTTCACCTTCAGCGCGTCCGCCACGCCTTTGCCCATGATGATTTGCTGCTGCCCGGCCTTGAAGTTCGCCCAGGCATTGTTCTGGACGTATTGTGGCAGAGCGCTCAGCTGCGTTTCCTGCACCGGATCAACGCCCTTCACCTCAACGGCGCGCAGATTCGCCCCGCTTTCCACCAGCCCGGTAAAGCGAATATACGGCGCGGCGGCCACGATGCCTTTGACGCCTTCCACCTCGGGCAGCGCCCGCTGCCAGTTGGTAAAGGGCTGGTTCACCGGCTCAATGTCACCGTGGGGCACCACGGCAAGAATGCGGTTTTTCAGCTCGCGCTCGAAGCCGTTCATCGCGCTCAGGCCGACGATCAGCACCGCCACGCCCAGCGCGATGCCTAACGTGGAGATCACCGAGATCAGCGACACCATGCCGCTGCGGCGTCGCCCACGGCTGAAACGCAGGCCAATCAATAAAGAAAGCGGGGAAGCCATTACTCCGCTCCCATCAAGGTCAGATCGCTGGTTAAGCGGCCATCGCGCATTTCCAGCTGGCGGGACATGCGTTTCGCCAGCTGCAGATCGTGGGTGACGACCAGGAATGCGGTGCCCTGACGCACGTTCAGTTCGCCCAGCAGCTCGAAAATGCTGTCGGCGTTGCGCGCATCCAGGTTGCCGGTCGGCTCATCCGCCAGCACCAGACGCGGGTTGTTCACCAGCGCACGGGCAATCGCCACGCGCTGACGTTCGCCGCCGGACAGCTCCGACGGGCGGTGACTGCTGCGGTGATCCAGCCCCACGGCGGCCAGCATCTCCAGCGCGCGCTTCTGCACTTCTTCCGGCTTTTTCTTGCCAATGAGCAGCGGCATCGCCACGTTTTCCAGCGCGGTGAAGTCCGGCAGCAGGTGGTGGAACTGGTAGATAAAGCCCAGCTCGCGGTTACGCAGCTCCGCCTTCGCCGCCGACGAGAGTTTGCTCATCGCCTGGCCGTTGAACACCACGTCGCCGGAGGTCGGCGTGTCCAGGCCGCCCAGCAGGTGCAGCAAGGTACTTTTGCCGGAGCCAGAGCTGCCGACAATCGCCATCAGTTCACCCGCGTTGATGCTGAAGCTGACATCGTGCAGCACATCCGTTTGCACTTTGCCTTCCTGATAGCGTTTGCACAGGTTGTCACACTGCAACAGGACAGAATTACTCATAACGTAAAGCCTCAGCGGGTTGGGTCGCGGCGGCGCGCCACGAAGGGTAAAGCGTGGACAGCAAAGCAATGGCCATCGCCACAATGGCAATCACCACAACCTGTACCGGTTCGATGGCGACCGGCAGGGCCGCGCCATCAAGCAGGATGCCGATGATCGGCATTAAATTATTCAACTGGCTGGCAAGCAGCGCCCCGAGCAAGGCCCCGAGCAGCGCGCCAATCACGCCCGCGCCCGCGCCCTGCACCATAAACACGGTCATGATTTGGCGGCGGGTTAGCCCCTGGGTTTGCAGAATCGCCACTTCGCCCTGCTTTTCCATCACCAGCAGGCCAAGGGAGGTAATGATGTTAAAAGCGGCGACGGCCACGATCAGGCTCAGCAGCAGCCCCATCATGTTTTTCTCCATGCGCACGGCCTGGAACAGCTCGCCTTTGCGCTCGCGCCAGTCTTTCCATTCGGTGCCCTGCGGCAGCGTTTGTTGGCTCAGCACATCGACCTTGAGCGGCTCAGCCAGCCACAAACGCCAGCCGGTGATATTGCCCGCCGGGTAGCGCATCAGGCGTGAGGCGTCCTGCTGGTTGACCAGCATCTGGTAGCCGTCTACTTCGCTGTTGGCGGCGAAGGTACCAATCACGGTGAACAGACGCTGGCTCGGCAAACGCCCCATCGGCGTAAACTGGCTGGCAGACGGCACCATAATGCGGATGGTTTCCCCACGCTTAACGCCCAGTGAACCGGCAAGCTGCTCGCCGAGGATGACGTTGTACTGCCCGGCCACCAAATCGGCCTGCTTAACGTTCACCAGGTACGGGGAAAGCGGATCTTTCTCGTCCGGCTGCACGCCCAGCATTACGCCCACGCCCACGCTGCGGGCGCTTTGCAGCACCACGTCACCGGTAGTCAGCGGCGCAATACGCGTCACGCCCTGAAGCTTCAGGGAATCGGCGGGAAGTTGCTGGGGATTAATAGAGCCGGAAGGTGAGGTGATCAACGCCTGCGGCATCAGGCCGAGGATGTTGTTTTGCAGCTCACGTTCGAAGCCATTCATCACCGAAAGGACCGTGACCAGCGCCATCACCCCTAGGGTGATACCAATCGTCGACAGCCAGGAGACAAAGCGGCCGAAGCGGTCCGCTGCTCGCCCACGCATGTAGCGCAGGCCTATAAATAACGCGACAGGTTGATACATGAAATCCGTCTTGTTGCGGGTTGCCTAAGCAAAGATCCGGGAAGTATACGACACCTCCCCGGCCAAATGAATTCCGTCGACTAAATTATTCCCGTTACATCTCAAGTGCCTGCACCTTTTCCTAAATTTACCAAATCAGCGCCAAAAACAGACAATTGAGGTCGAGATCGCATCGGTTTGACACCAGGATAGCAGGCCCATGACAACTGGAGCCCGTCACGACGCGGATATCGCATGAAGAAAAAGCAACTTTGGATCAACCAAATCAAAGGATTATGCATTTGCCTGGTGGTTATCTACCATTCGGTGATTACCTTCTACCCTCACCTCACATCTCTCGGGCCCGGCCTGAATCTGTATGTCGCCAAACTCTGGGTTTACCTTAATCTCTACCTCGCGCCCTTCCGAATGCCGGTGTTCTTCTTTATTTCCGGCTACCTGATCACCCGCTACATCCATGAAGTGAAATGGCGCGACAGCGTGGATAAGCGGCTGTGGAACATTTTTTACGTGTTACTGCTGTGGGGCTTGATCCAGTGGATCGCACTGACGCACCTTAACCAATGGCTGGCACCCGACCTTGAGCGTAACCCGACGTCCAACGCCGCCTACGCCGACTCGCTGGGGCACTTTGCTCTTAGCATGGCAAAGGCCAGCACCAGCCTGTGGTATCTCTACGCCCTGCTGGTTTACTTTGTGATGTTTAAAGCTCTGCGCCGCTACCGCATCCCGGTGCTGCTGGCGCTGATGGGCATCAACGCTGTTATCGCCTTTGCACCGCTGCCGTGGTGGGGGCTGAACAGCGTGGTGCGGAATATGGTGTATTACGGCCTCGGCGCCTGGTTTGGCCCTTTGCTGATGGCCTGGATGAAGGACTTCCGCTTTTCGCAACACCCGTTTGTCTGCGCAGGCATAGCCCTGGGATCGCTGGCGCTTTACTTTGTCAACGTGCCGCTGGTGATTTCACTGGTGTCTATCGTAGCTATCCTGCGCGGGTTCTATTTGCTGAACGGCTGGCGCGAAGCACGTGAAGACAGCTTCCTGAACGTGGTGGGCTCGAATACGATTGCCATTTACACCACGCACCGCATTTTGATCGAGGCGATAAGCCTGGTGATGCTGGCTAAAATCAACAGCGGTGGGCTTTCTGACACGCTGGTGCTGGCGATTCTGCTGGTCTACCCGTTTGTTAGCCTGGGCATTTGTACGCTGGTTGGCCTCGGTTTCCGCAAGCTTTCGGTCGCGCTGTTCGGCGATCTGTTTTTCTCTCCTCCCGCGCAAATCGCCGCCAGCCGGTAAGTGCTTCAGCAACCCGCCTGAGCGGGTTGCTTTTCCGTAGATTAAGCCCGTACATCACGAGTAACGGCTATCGGCATGGCCGCTGTTTCCTGCGGCACTGCCGGGGACGACACTTTGCGATATTTATCCAGCAGGTGAATCTGGATTTTGCGAAGCCGGTCGCCGTTCAGACGATAGAAGCGGAAATAGAGCACCAGAGTGATGGCAAAGAATAACGTCGGCAGCGCAATCATGATGAACTGCATCCCGAGTATTGTTTCAGCCGACTGGGCGACGTTCGGCACATAGCCAATGACGCCTAAAACGACCGCAATAAAGAAGGCTGAAAACGCCGAGCCGCCCTTCACCACCATCGTCTGCACCGCATAGGCAATACTCTCGCAGCGAACGTTAAACTTGTATTCACCGTAATCAACGGTATCCGCCACCATAATCACCTGCAGCACCCAGAACAGCGCGGTCCCGACGTTAAGAAATACGCCCGCAAGGCAGATGACCAGCACATTAGCCGAGCCCGTCAGCGCCATCACCAGCAGCACGCCCCCGCTGACCATCGGCAGAATCGAAGCCCCCGCCCACAGGATACGGCGGGACAGCGCTTTCGCCAGACGCGGGAACAGCACCAGGGTGAGCAGGTTTGCCGCCCCGGCATAGGAAAGATAGTACGGGAACAAATCCGCATCCCCGACGACATAGGTGAAATAGTAAATGGCAAAGCCGGTAATAATATTGGAGGCGACGTTATAGGCCAGCGCCATCCCCAGCAGGCAAGAAAGCTGATCATTTTTGTAGATGAGGGCGAGTATGGATTTCAGCGACAGCCGGGAGCTGTCCGCCGTGGCCTCGTTGTCTGACGAGAAAACCTCATGGACGTTGCGCAGTGTGACAATCGTGGAGGCGATAAAGAACGCGATCAGCACCAGCGTGAACATCTGAAAACCAAACCCGCGGTCAGCCCCACCCACATAGTTCACAAACGGCAGCGTTACCCCGGCAGTCACGAATCCAGCCAGGCTCGCAAAAAAACGCGGGAACGGCACCAGCTGTTCGCGTTCACGCTTATCCAGCGTGATGGTTGGCACCAGTGACCAGAACGGAATATCCATCAGGGTATAGGTCGTCCCCCAGAGGATGTAGGTCACGCAGACAAACACCACCTGGGTCGTCCCTTCAAAAAGGTGCGCGCTGAACAGTAAAAACAGTACCAGCGAGTTCGTGAGCGTGCCGAGCAGGATCCACGGCTTAAATTTGCCCCACCGCGATCGCGTGGCGTTCACAATCCAGCCCATCACCGGGTCGTTAAACGCGTTCCAGATTTTTGCCACCAGGAACAGGGTTCCTACCACCCCCACCGATAAACCTACGACATCGGTGTAATAGTACATCAGGTACATGTAGACGATACCGATGGCGAAATCCTTACCAAATGCACCGAATCCGTAACTGAGTTTTGTTGTCAGAGAGATGCTCATAGGGTACCGGGTCACCGTTACCAGCGCCCGCCTTCTGTTATTAGAGAGGTCAACGCCGGGACTTATACCCGGCGTCGTTTTTTATTAGCGATGCAGCCAGGCTGGCAGCCAGTCTCCGTGCGCGGCGATCAGGTCATCCACCAGCGCATAAATCTCTTCGATGCCCAGAACTGCCGCTGTGTGAGGATCCATCATCGCCGCATGGTAAACGCGGTCACGATTTTCAGTCAGAATGGCCTCGGTCAGCAGCGTCTGCACGTTGATGTTGGTTTGCATCATGGCGGCCAGATGCGATGGGATCCCGCCAACTTTGGTGGGCTGGATCCCGTTGGCATCCACCAGGCAGGCGACCTCAACGCAGCTCCCCTGCGGCAGGTTATCGATAAGCCCGTCGTTACGGACATTGCCGTAAATTACGCTAGGCTCACCGGTCCAGATGGCATTCATAATCGTGCTGGCATACTCGCGCGACGGCTTAATATCTATGCGTTCCGCCGTTTTGTACTCTTCCAGCTCTTTATGCCAGTTAGCCAGCTGTTCGACGCAGCGTTTCGGGTACTCATCCAGCGGCACTTTATAGCGCTCAATCAGATCTTCACGCCCCGGCTTGATAAACCACGGAGTATATTCCGCAAAGTGCTCTGACGATTCGGTGACAAAATAGCCCAGCTTTTTAAACATCTCATAGCGCACAATATTCTGGCAGCGTTCATTGCCGTGAATATTCAGTTTCGGGGCCTGGCCCGCTTCATAAGCTGCGAGCAGTTCTGGATAGAGGTTGACGTAAAGCCCTTCCGCAGTTTTGCGTTCCAGCTCAAGGTAGAACGCCATATGGTTTATCCCGGCACTGCGGTAGCGCAGCGTGGCCGGGTCAATGTTCAGATCACGGGCCAGCTCTTCAGCCGTACCCTGCACCGAATGGCAGAGGCCCACTTGCTTGATATGCGGGTAGCGGGCATACATTGCCCAGGTGTTCATCGCCATCGGGTTAACGTAGTTGAGCATCGTCGCATTCGGGCACACTTCGGTCATATCGTCGCAGATCCGCCACAGATGCGGGATGGTGCGCAGGGCGCGCATAATGCCGCCAGGGCCTAGCGTATCGGCAATAGTTTGCTCCAGCCCATGACGCTTACAAACCTCAAAATCGGTAACGGTACAAGGCTCGTAGCCGCCAATCTGGAACGCGACCACCACGAAATCCGCCCCTTGCAGCGCTGTTTTTTGATCGGTGTGACAGGTGATGTAGCCGGATGCCCCGGCGGAATCCATCAGTTTGCGCACCACGATGTGTGACTCTTCCAGACGCGTCTCGTCAATATCCATCAGCGCAATGTGTGCCGACCTGAGCGCTTCGCGATGAAAAACATCGCCCAGAATATTTTTGACGAAGATGGTCGAACCCGCGCCGATAAAGGTAATTTTTGGGGCTGTCATTATCACTCTCCAGAACAGTAGGTAACGTCTTCATCGTGGCACGCGCCCCCGGCAAAAACCTCCATCTTCCCCATGGAGCATTCCCGGAAACTCAGATCTGATGTCGATCGCTACAAAATCTGAGTTTTTGGGAATAAATAGACGGAAAAGCAGAGTATCCGGCCTGTTAGCCAGGCTAATATCAATTGGAGAGGCGGAGGCTGAATCCGTACTGATGGCATGATTCTGATAATTCAGGAAATGGAGCGACAATGATCGATGAGCCAATTACCTTTCTGCCGCCTGACCCGCATATGTGCAACGGCGATGAGAAGCAGACTCGCAGTCCGCTGTCACTCTATTCTGAATATCAGCGTATGGATATTGAGCTCCGTCGACCGCATGCTATGGCCGCCAGCCACTGGCACGGCCAGGTGGAGGTTAACGTGCCGTTTGATGGCGACGTGGAATATCTGATTAACAACGAAGTGGTGCAGATCAAACAGGGCCATATCACGATGTTCTGGGCTTGTACGCCGCATCAGTTAACGCGCCCGGGCAACTGCCGGCAAATGGCGATTTTGAGCCTGCCGATGCACCTCTTTCTCTCCTGGCCACTGGATCGCGAACTCATTAACCACGTGACTCACGGCATGGTGGTGAAATCACTCGAGACTCAGCAGCTCAGCACCTTTGAAGTCCTGCGCTGGCAGCAGGAAGCCAACAGCCCGAACGAGCAGATCCGGCAGTTAGCGATCGATGAAATTGGTCTGATGCTTAAGCGCTTTAGCCTTTCGGGATGGCAGCCTATCCTGCTTAACAAAACCTCGCGCACCCACAAGAACAGCGTCTCCCGTCACGCGCAATTCTATGTCAGCCAGATGCTGGGCTTTATTGCCGATAATTACGATCAGGCGCTGACCATCAACGACGTCGCAGATCACGTAAAACTCAATGCCAACTATGCAATGGGTATTTTCCAGCGCGTCATGCAGCTCACGTTAAAACAGTACATTACGGTGATGCGCGTTAATCACGTACGCGCGCTGCTCAGCGACACCGACAAAACCATCCTCGATGTGGCGATGACCGCGGGGTTCCGATCCAGTAGCCGATTCTATAGCACCTTCAGCCGCTACGTCGGTATGTCACCCCAGCAATATCGCAAGCTCAGCCAGCAGAAACGACAAATGCTCTGAACCGCATCTATCGCTATTTTCAGCGGTTGCACTCGCGCCGCCATCACGGATAATAAGTAGAGAAAATTTATATTATTACCGTGAAAACACGGCTTTCTGGAGAACGCGCGCTGACTATGCCTGAACATGCCCGTTACGACCTACCGAGTAAACCCGCAGAACAACGCCTGCTGGGCGAGCTGACCGGTTCAGCCTGCGCGACCGAAGTCGCCGAAATCGTTGAACGCCATAGCGGCCCGGTGGTGCTGATTGCCCCGGATATGCAGAACGCGCTGCGCCTGCACGATGAAATCACCCAGTTCACCGACAACCTGGTGGTCAATCTCGCCGACTGGGAAACGCTGCCGTACGACAGCTTCTCGCCGCATCAGGAAATCATCTCCTCGCGCCTGTCCACGCTTTACCAGCTGCCGACCATGCAGCGCGGCGTGCTGATCATGCCGGTGAACACGCTGATGCAGCGCGTTTGCCCGCACAGCTACCTGCACGGCCACGCGCTGGTGATGAAAAAAGGCCAGCGCCTGTCGCGGGATAACCTGCGCGCGCAGCTGGAACAGGCCGGGTATCGCAGCGTCGATCAGGTAATGGAGCACGGCGAATTTGCCACCCGTGGCGCCCTGCTTGACCTCTACCCGATGGGCAGCGCCCAACCGTACCGCATTGACTTCTTTGACGATGAAATCGACAGCCTGCGCGTCTTCGACGTGGATTCTCAGCGCACGCTGGAAGAAGTGGACGCCATCAATCTGCTGCCGGCCCATGAATTCCCGACCGACAAAAACGCCATTGAGCTGTTCCGCAGCCAGTGGCGCGACAAGTTCGACGTCAAGCGCGACGCCGAACATATCTACCAGCAGGTGAGCAAAGGCACGCTGCCTGCCGGGATCGAATACTGGCAGCCGCTGTTCTTCAGCGAACCGCTGCCGACGCTGTTTAGCTATTTCCCGGCCAACACGCTGCTGGTGAACACCGGCGATCTGGAAGCCAGCGCCGAGCGCTTCTGGCTGGACGCAAACGCCCGCTTTGAAAATCGCGGCGTGGATCCGATGCGCCCTCTTCTGCCGCCGGAAGATCTGTGGCTGAAAACCGACTCGCTGTTTAGCGAGCTGAAAGCCTGGCCGCGCGTGCAGCTCAAAACGGATTCGCTGGCGAAGAAAGCCGCCAACGTGAATCTGGGTTACAAGGCACTGCCGGATCTGGCCGTGCAGGCGCAGCAAAAAGCCCCGCTGGACAGCCTGCGGAAGTTCCTCGAGTCCTTCACCGGGCCGGTGATTTTCTCTGTCGAAAGCGAAGGCCGCCGTGAAGCGCTGGGCGAACTGCTGGGCCGCATCAAAATCGCACCAAAACGCATTTACCGCCTGGAAGAAGCCGAAAATAACGGCCGCTATCTGATGATCGGCGCCAGCGAGCACGGCTTTATTGATACCCTGCGCAACCGGGCGCTGATTTGCGAAAGCGACCTGCTGGGCGAGCGCGTCAGCCGCCGTCGCCAGGACAGCCGCCGCACCATTAATCCGGACACGCTGATCCGCAACCTGGCCGAGCTGCATGCGGGCCAGCCGGTGGTTCACCTGGAACACGGCGTGGGCCGTTACGCCGGGCTGACCACGCTGGAAGCCGGGGGCATTACCGCCGAATACCTGATGCTGACCTACGCGGGCGACGCCAAACTTTACGTCCCGGTTTCGTCCCTGCACCTGATCAGCCGCTACGCGGGCGGCGCCGACGAAAATGCGCCGCTGCACAAGCTGGGCAGCGATGCCTGGTCCCGCGCCCGCCAAAAAGCAGCGGAGAAAGTGCGCGATGTCGCCGCTGAACTGCTGGATATCTATGCGATGCGCGCCGCCAAAGAAGGCTTTGCCTTTAAGCACGATCGCGAGCAGTACCAGCTGTTCTGTGACAGCTTCCCGTTCGAAACTACCCCGGACCAGGCTCAGGCCATCAACGCCGTGCTGAGTGACATGTGTCGCCCGCTGGCGATGGACAGGCTGGTGTGTGGCGACGTGGGCTTCGGTAAAACCGAAGTTGCGATGCGTGCCGCATTCCTGGCAGTGGAGAACAACAAACAGGTGGCGGTGCTGGTGCCGACGACCCTGCTGGCTCAGCAGCACTACGACAACTTCCGCGACCGCTTCGCCAACTGGCCGGTGCGCATTGAAATGCTTTCCCGCTTCCGCAGCGCCAAAGAACAGACTCAAATTCTGGAACAGGCCAGCGAAGGGAAAATCGATATTCTGATCGGCACCCACAAGCTGCTGCAGGCCGACGTGAAATGGCGCGATCTTGGGCTGTTGATTGTCGATGAAGAGCACCGTTTTGGCGTGCGCCACAAAGAGCGCATCAAAGCGATGCGCGCCGACGTGGATATTCTGACGCTGACCGCAACGCCTATTCCGCGAACCCTGAATATGGCAATGAGCGGCATGCGCGACTTGTCGATTATCGCCACGCCTCCGGCACGCCGCCTGGCGGTGAAAACCTTCGTGCGCGAGTACGACAATCTGGTGGTGCGGGAAGCCATCCTGCGTGAAGTGCTGCGCGGTGGCCAGGTGTATTACCTTTTCAACGACGTCGAAAACATTCAGAAAGCCGCCGATAAGCTGGCTGAACTGGTGCCAGAAGCGCGTATTGCCATCGGCCACGGCCAGATGCGCGAGCGCGAGCTGGAGCGGGTGATGAACGACTTCCACCACCAGCGTTTTAACGTGCTGGTGTGCACCACGATCATCGAAACCGGGATCGATATTCCGACCGCCAATACCATCATCATCGAGCGGGCCGACCACTTTGGCCTGGCGCAGCTTCACCAGCTGCGTGGCCGCGTCGGGCGTTCTCACCACCAGGCCTATGCCTGGCTGCTGACGCCGCACCCGAAGGCAATGACCACGGACGCGCAAAAACGCCTGGAGGCCATTGCCTCGCTGGAAGATTTAGGCGCCGGGTTCGCGTTAGCCACCCACGACCTGGAAATTCGCGGCGCGGGCGAGCTGCTGGGGGAAGATCAGAGCGGGCAGATGGAAACTATCGGCTTCTCGCTGTACATGGAGCTGCTGGAAAACGCCGTCGATGCGCTGAAAGAGGGCCGCGAGCCCTCGCTGGAAGATCTCACCAACAGCCAGACAGAGGTCGAGCTGCGAATGCCCGCCCTGCTGCCGGATGATTTTATTCCCGACGTCAATACGCGCCTGTCGTTCTACAAACGCATCGCCAGCGCCAAAGGCGAGCACGAGCTGGACGAGCTGAAAGTTGAGCTGATAGACCGATTTGGCCTTCTGCCGGATGCGGCACGCAATCTGCTGGACATCGCCGCGCTGCGCCAGCAGGCACAGAGGCTGGGCGTGCGTAAGATTGAGGGCAATGAAAAAGGCGGCACCATCGAGTTCGCGGAGAAAAACCACGTTGATCCTGTGTGGCTGATTGGCCTGCTGCAGAAGCAGCCGCAGCATTACCGCCTTGACGGCCCTACCCGACTGAAGTTCTTCCAGGAGCTTGAAGACAGAAAAACGCGCATGGAATGGGTGCGTAACTTTATGCGCAGCCTGGCGGAAAACGCCGCGGCCTGACGCCTCTGCGCCTTACCGCCCGGTAAGGCGCAATTTTCTGTGACATTTACACACTCTTTGCAATCCCCAGGACTTCCCGACACGCAGCTCAGCGATAATTGGCGTTTATCTGCCTCAAAAATTAACCATTAAAATCGCAGGGTTTAAGCTATGTTTGCTTCGCGTACTTTGTCTTTCCGCCGCTGGTTTACCGCCGCCGCCTTACTGGGTGCCGCGGCCATGGCGCTGCCCGCCAGCGCTAACGATTATCCGCTTCCCGCCGCTAACAGCCGCCTGATCGGCAAAAACCTGTTCCATCAGGTTGAAAACGACGGCGGTTCGCTGGAGGCCATTGCCAAAAAGTACAACGTCGGTTTCCTGGCGTTGCTGCAGGCCAACCCGGGCGTGGATCCTTATGTGCCCCGCGCCGGGAGCGTGCTGACCATCCCGCGCCAGATGCTGCTGCCGGACGTCCCACGCGAGGGCATCGTGATTAACCTCGCCGAACTGCGTCTGTACTATTTCCCTGCCGGGAAAAACAGCGTCACCGTTTATCCGATTGGCATTGGCCAGCTGGGCGGAGACACGCTGACCCCGACGATGGTGACCAAAATTTCCGACAAACGGGCCAACCCGACCTGGACACCAACGGCCAATATTCGGGCGCGTTACCTGGCGCAGGGCATTAAGCTCCCGGCCGTAGTTCCTGCGGGGCCGGATAACCCGATGGGGCACCACGCGATTCGCCTGGCAGCGTTCGGCGGCGTTTACCTGCTGCACGGCACCAACGCCGACTTCGGCATCGGTATGCGCGTCAGCTCCGGCTGTATCCGCCTGCGCGACGGCGATATCAAAGCGCTGTTCAACACGGTTCCGGTCGGCACTTCAGTGCGCATCATCAACACGCCAATCAAAGCGTCCGTTGAGCCGGATGGCTCCCGCCTGGTTGAAGTTCACCAGCCGCTGTCCAAAGCGATTGATGATGACCCGAAAGTTCTGCCGATTGTGCTAAACGAGCAGATGACGCAGTTCCGCAACGCACCTAAAACCGATGCGCAGGTGATGGAACAGGCCATGGAGCACCGTTCCGGGATGCCGGTCAACGTCAATGCTCATGCGGCTGACCAGCCGAACAACGAAATCTGAGTTCAGGTTTTATGCGTAAAAAAAGGCCCTGTCGAAAGACAGGGCCTTTTGCTTGCAGTGGCATATAACGAATAAGGTCAAACGTATTGAGGGTTAACGTCTGGCTTATTTATAGATGACGGCAGTACCGTGCAGGGTGTTCGGACCGTTAACGGAGGTAATACGGAACGATTTAGCGCCCATTGCATCGGCCTTCGCGGCCAACTGTTCTTCCAGGGAAGAGAGGTTGCTGCCCGCATTGGCGCTGATGGTGCCAACTTTTTGCTGACCAGCAGGGGTAGCAGAAACTTCAACCGCCGCAAAGCTTGCAAATGAGAGTGAGCTAATCACAGCGGCAGCGAACAGAGTAGTTAAGGTTTTCATGATTCAGGTCCTAAGCAGGTGAACGTTAGGTCGTTAAATTTAATTAGTTAACGATCGATAAGTAAATCATAATCGTGATCCACATCACACGTCAACACATTTTAATAACGACCGTTAATTAATTAAAAAAAGCGCTATTTTTCATTGTGATAAGAAATAATTATTTTTCATAACGTGGCACTGGCTACCGCCGCCGATTATTTTTATAATAAGTGTTCACTAATTAGACAGA
The DNA here is from genome assembly GCF_050847315.1 of Enterobacter sp. TMH.L2. NCBI lineage: Bacteria > Pseudomonadati > Pseudomonadota > Gammaproteobacteria > Enterobacterales > Enterobacteriaceae > Enterobacter > Enterobacter sp. TMH.L2. The sequence goes on from NZ_CP193791.1 coordinate 2,957,837, forward strand.
GGTTAAACGGCAGGTATGGCAACCGAGACTTTAAGTTGCAGCAAAAAAAGCCGTGGCCGTCCAAAAGTGTTTGACAGGGAAGCTGCACTCGACAAGGCCATGACACTCTTCTGGCAGCATGGCTATGAAGCAACATCCATGGCGCATCTGGTAGAAGCCACCGGGGCAAAGGCCCCAACGCTCTACGCGGAGTTCATCAACAAAGAAGGCCTGTTCCGCGCGGTGCTGGATCGCTATATCGCGCGCTTTGCGGCGAAGCACGAGGCCTGCCTGTTCTGTGAAGAGCAGACCATGGAAGCCGCGCTGGAGAACTATCTTTCCGCGGTCGCACAATGTTTTACCGACAAGAGCACGCCCGCTGGTTGCTTTATCATTTGCACCTCATCCGTGCTGGCGGCGTCGTCGGAAGACATCGCCGCAACGATAAAAGCCCGCCATGCCGTGCAGGAACAAACGCTGGTGCGTTTCCTTGAAATGCGCCAGCAAAAAGGCGAGATCCCGGCGGAACGTAACATTCGCTGCCTGGCAAAATACCTGTGCTGCATCATTCAGGGGATGTCGGTCAGCGCCCGCGAGAACGCCAGCTATGAAGAGTTAATGCAGATTGTGAAAACCACGGTGATGTTGATGCCGCAGTTGAAGAAGATCTGATCCAGGGCGGCCAATGGCCGCCCTTTTCACTAGCGAACTCGCCCTTTCGCCCAGTAGGCCATAAAGTTAATGGCTTCGTGCTCAACGCCACGTTCGCCAATCAAATGGCGGCGCAGCAGCTTAACCACCGTCGACTCCGCCGCTACCCAGCCGTAAAACTCGTTGCTACCGGTGGTGGCTTTATCCCACAGCAGTTCGCCTTCGGCCTCTTCCTGGACGGCTTCGTGATGGCCGCTTTCCGGCACCCTCGCCTGCATTTTTACCGCCTGAATCAGGCATTCGCCGTGGGTGGCAGAGACGGTTTTGCGCGGCAGCCAGTTGATCTCGGCGAAGCCATAGGCGCTTAAGTCCACGCAGTCCCCTTCGTCCGGCACCTCAAAAAAGGCCTGTATTTTTGGCGGCTGAGCCTGGCGAGCCAGCATTTCCAGAATGCCTCGTGCGGCGGGTAAAGCCGTCTCATCAGCGATAATCAGCGCGTTTCGCAGCCCGGCAGGCGGCGTCCATTCATAGCCGCCGCTGTCTTCCGGGTGGGCGGCGTTCGGGGCCACAATCTGGATAGCATCGCCGGGAACAGAATTAATCGCCCATGCGGAGGCCGGGCCTTCAGTGCCGTGGCTGACAAACTCCACCGTCACTTCCTGACGGGCAGGATCGACATGGCGCAGCGTATAGGTGCGGATCACCGGGCGCTTCTCTTTTGGCATCCCCTGGGCAATCTGATACCACTGCCCTTCGGCAGGCAGCGACGGCAGCGTTCCGTCTTCGGACGGAAACAGCATTTTAATACGCTGATCAGGCGAGTCACATTTCATCTGCGCCACATCAGGCCCGCTAAATACCAGGCTCAACAGCGAAGGCGACACGGCCGTTTTCCGCGCCAGTTGAACGTTAAACAGACGATAGCCCTGAACTCCAGCCATAACTTTTCCTTACGCTTAAATTACAGAATGACGTGAACGGTGGCGGCTGCGCCAGATAACGCCGGACACCACGGTAAATAACACGGCGGCTAAAAAGGCCACCATAATCAGCGCTGCCTCAGCGCCCGTTTTTGATACCAGCGGCACCAGCATGGCACAAAGCCCGTAGCCCAGAGTGTGGCTGGTCGCGACCCAGCCGGCCCCTGCACCATCGGCAAGCTTGTCGTTCAGCAACAGCTGATAGGCCGGGGTCGCCAGCGCGGCCCCAAACGACAGTACCGCGCAGCCGACGTAAAACAGCCACAGCTGGACGGAAATCATCATCGCCAGGCCAACGATCATCAGCAGCCCGGCGCTCAACAGGAGCGCCATTGGCTTCAGGCGCTGTGGCCGGAGAATGCCAAACTGTGCGGAGAGCGAAGCCACCGCGGCCAGGCTCAGCAGCCAGGCAACCTGATGGCTAATTGCGGCGGTATCCGTGGCAAACTGGCGGCCAAGCGCCGGAGAGAGCCCCAGCTGCATCAGGCTGACCGAGGCCGAAAGCAGCAAGGCACACAGCAGATAAGGCAGGCAATCGGGCCGAAGACGAGCGCTTTTACGCTCGGCTGCGGGCTGCGGCGGCGTGCCCGGCAGACGCAACAGCATCACCAGCGCCAGCAGCGGGGCGACCATCAGAAGTCCCAACGGGGCAAGCGGATGAATCGCTAACATGCCGGCGGCGCAAAGCGGGCCAAACAAGCGCCCGCTGCTCAACCCGGAGCTGATCGTGGCCAGCGCCGCCATGCGCTTTCCTTCCCCGGCACGCTGCAGCGCCCAGACCTGGCAGGCCGGAACCATCGCCGACACGGTCAAGCCGTAGATAATCCTCGCCACAATCAATATGCCCAATCCGACGTAACCCGCGACCGCATCCGTGGCCAGCAGCAGGCAACCAAGTCCGAGCAGCATAAAGCTTGCGCCATAGCCTCCCAGCGCCCAAAGCACCACGGGCTTACTGCCGAGGCGCGCAATCTGTTTCCCCCACCACGGCGAGGACGGTAAAAACAGCATCGACCCAAGCGTTAGCAATGCCGCCCAGACGGACAGGCTCAGATGTGTCTGCATCACCAGCACCGGGATCGCGACCAGCAGGCCGTTTTGTCCGACGCCAAGTAGCCCGGCGCTCAGCGCAAGTGGCCAACATGAAAGGGATTTTTGCGGCGAATCCGCCAGTTCTAGCGATGTCAAAATGTTACTAACCCGTGTGGTTATTGTGCGTATTTGTAAAATTAATTTTATCTATTCTAACAATTGTTATTGATAATGAGAAACGTTATCGGCAGAATTCGCATTATCATAACGCGTGGAAACTGTTTGATGATGACTTTGCCAAATAAAACTCTGGCCTGGGATGTGGCCGCACAGTGCTTTCTTAATTCCCTTGTCCGTGAAACCAGCGACTGGCGACTGACCGACAGCCACCCAGCCGAACTCATTATCCCCCTGGGGGAACAGCAGGCGCTCTACTTCAAAGTGGCCTATTTCTCTCCCACCCAGCATCACCGCTTCGAATTCCCGGCTCGTCTGGTCACTGCCACCGGCAGTCAGCCGATAGACTTCGCCACCCTTTCCCAGCTGATTGTCGATAAACTCCAGCACCAGCAGATGCTGCCAGCCACCGGTTGCGAAGCGTTTTATCAGCGCGTAATGGAAAGCCATGCCCACACGCAGCAGGCGATTGAAGCCCGTCATGACTGGAATGGGCTGCGCGAAAAAGCGCTGAATTTTGGCGAAGCCGAGCAGGCATTGCTGGTGGGACACGCCTTCCACCCGGCGCCAAAATCCCACGAACCGTTTAACCAGCAGGAAGCCGAGCGCTATCTGCCTGACTTCGCCCCGCATTTCCCGCTGCGCTGGTTCGCCGTAGATAAAAGCTACCTGGCGGGCGAAAGTCTGCACCTCAATCTGCAGCAGCGCCTGACGCGCTTTGCGGCTGAAAATGCGCCGCAGCTGCTGAGCGAGCTCAGCGACAATCAATGGCTGTTCCCGCTGCATCCGTGGCAGGCCGGCTATCTGCTGGAGCAGGACTGGTGCCAGCAGCTGGTCGCCAAAGGTTTGGTGAAAGATTTAGGCGAAGCCGGTGCACCATGGCTGCCGACCACTTCTTCGCGCTCGCTTTACTGCGCCACCAGCCGCGACATGATCAAGTTTTCTCTGAGCGTGCGCCTGACCAACTCCGTGCGTACGCTGTCGGTAAAAGAAGTTAAACGCGGCATGCGCCTGGCGCGCCTGGCGCAAACTGACCGCTGGCAAACGCTGCAGGCCCGCTTCCCGACCTTCCGCGTGATGCAGGAAGACGGCTGGGCCGGACTGCGCGATCTCCACGGCAACATCATGGAAGAAAGCCTGTTTGCCCTGCGCGAAAACCTGTTGGTTGAGCAGCCGCAGAGCCAGACTAACGTCCTGGTTTCCCTGACCCAGTCAGCCCCGGACGGCGGAGATTCCCTGCTGGTTGCCGCCGTGAACCGCCTGAGCTCTCGCCTTAGGATCACGCCGAAACAGGCTGCACACGCCTGGGTCGACGCCTATTGCCAGCAGGTGCTGAAACCGCTGTTTACCGCCGAAGCGGATTACGGCCTGGTTCTCCTCGCTCACCAGCAAAATATTCTGGTGGAGATGCAGCAGGATCTGCCGGTCGGGCTTATCTACCGCGACTGCCAGGGCAGCGCTTTTATGCCGCATGCCGCAGGCTGGCTCGACATGATTGGCGAAGCACAGGCGGAAAACGTCTTCACCCGCGAACAGCTGCTGCGCTACTTCCCTTACTACCTGCTGGTCAATTCGACCTTCGCCGTGACCGCCGCGCTGGGTGCTGCGGGGCTGGATAGCGAAGTGAACCTGATGAGCCGTGTACGCAGCGCGCTTAGCGCCGTGCGTGACGAGGTGACGCATAAAACCTGCCTCGACTACGTGCTGGAAAGCCCGCACTGGAACGTGAAGGGGAACTTCTTCTGCTACCTGCACGACCATAACGAAAACACCATCGTCGATCCTTCGGTGATTTATTTCGACTTTGTAAACCCGCTGCTGGCTCAGGAGGGCTGAATGTTTCAGGCATCTATTGTTCACGGCGGCCACGGGCTGCGCTGTGAAAAGCTCAATAAGCCTCTGAATCTGAGCTGGGGCCAGGACGGCGGCGCGGTCCTGTACTGGCCGGGCGAACTGCCTGCAGGCTGGCTGCGCGATGCGCTGGATCAGATGTTCGTCGCGGCACCGCAGCTTACTTCCATCGTGCTGCCTTACGCCGAATGGCGCGAAGAACCGCAGGCGCTGGTGCTGTTCGATCTGCTGAAAAGCGACATCGTTCACCGCGCAACCTTCTGGCAGCAACCGCTGTGGCTCAGCGCTCCGGCGAAGCATGCTTCCGGCGAAATGGTATTTGACGCTGAGCGCGAGATCTATTTCCCGCTGCGCCCTGCCCGCCCGTACGGGGAAGTTTACCGCCGCTACGATCCGCGCGTTCGCAAAACGCTGAGCTTCCGCGTGGCCGATCCGGCGTTGGACGCAGAACGTTTTACCCGCTGGATGAACGATCCGCGCGTGGACTATTTCTGGGAGCAAAGCGGCTCGCGGGAGGTACAAACCGCGTATCTGGAGCGCCAGCTCACCGGAAAACATGCGTTTCCGCTGATCGGCTGCTTTGATGACCAGCCGTTCAGCTACTTCGAAATTTACTGGGCAGCGGAAGATCGCATCGGCCGCCATTACCCGTGGCAGCCGTTTGATCGCGGCCTGCATCTGCTGGTGGGCGAGCAGCAGTGGCGCGGCGCGCACTATGTACAAAGCTGGCTGCGTGGCTTAACCCACTACCTTCTGCTGGACGAGCCGCGCACGCAGCGCACCGTGCTGGAGCCGCGCGCCGACAACCAGCGCCTGTTCAAGCATCTGGAGCCTGCGGGCTATGTGACGCGCAAGGAATTTGACTTCCCGCACAAGCGTTCACGCCTGGTCATGGCTGACCGCCACAACTTCTTTAGCGAGGTAGGCCTGTAATGAATCGCAAGGATTGGGATTTCGTTAACCGCCAGCTGGTAGCCAAAATGCTGGCTGAGCTGGAGTACGAGCAGGTTTTTCAGGCCGAATCGCTGGGCGAAAATCGCTACTGCATCAGCTTAGCCGGGGCCGAGTGGCATTTTAACGCCGAGCGCGGCATCTGGGGCTGGCTGTGGGTAGACGCGCAAACGCTGCGCTGTGCGGACGAGCCTGTGCTAGCGCAGACGCTGCTCATGCAGCTCAAGCCGGTGTTGTCGATGAGCGACGCCACCGTGGCCGAGCATATGCAGGATCTGTACGCCACGCTGCTGGGCGACCTGCAGCTGCTGAAAGCGCGCCGCGGCATGAGCGCTGATAACCTGATCGATCTCGACGCTGACCGCCTGCAGTGCCTGCTGAGCGGCCACCCGAAATTTGCCTTTAACAAAGGGCGTCGCGGCTGGGGCAAAGAGGCGCTGGAGCGCTATGCGCCGGAGTATGCCAATACCTTCCAGCTGCACTGGCTGGCGGTTAAACGCGAACATATGGTCTGGCGCTGCGATAGCGAACTGGATATTCAGCAGCTTATCGCCGCCGCGATGGACGAGCAGGAGCTGGCCCGCTTTACGCAGGCGTGGCAGAACAATGGCCTGGATGATAACTGGCTGCCGCTGCCGGTGCATCCGTGGCAGTGGCAGCAGAAAATTGCGCTGGATTTCGTGGCCGATCTCGCCGAAGGCAAGATGGTGTCTCTGGGCGAATTTGGTGACCAGTGGCTGGCCCAGCAGTCGCTGCGCACCCTGACCAACGCCAGCCGCCAGGGCGGGTTAGACATCAAGCTGCCGCTGACGATTTACAACACCTCCTGCTACCGCGGTATTCCGGGCAAGTACATTGCCGCCGGGCCGCTGGCTTCCCGCTGGCTGCAGAACGTCTTTGCTACCGACAGCACGCTGGTGAAAACCGGGGCGGTGATCCTCGGCGAACCGGCTGCCGGCTATGTTTCTCATGCAGGTTACGCCGCGCTGGCTCAGGCGCCCTATCGCTACCAGGAGATGCTGGGCGTTATCTGGCGCGAGAACCCGACCCGCTGGCTGAAGCCTGACGAGACGCCGATTCTGATGGCGACCCTGATGGAGTGCGACGAAAACAATCAGCCGCTGATCGGGGCCTATATTGCCCGCTCCGGCATGGATGCAGAAGCCTGGCTGACGCAGATGTTCCGCGTGGTGGTGGTGCCGCTGTATCACCTGCTCTGCCGCTATGGCGTGGCGCTGATCGCCCATGGACAAAATATTACGCTCGCCATGAAAGACGGCGTGCCGCAGCGCGTGCTGCTGAAAGATTTTCAGGGCGATATGCGTCTGGTGAAGGATGAGTTCCCGGAGATGGACTCCCTGCCTCAGGAAGTGCGGGATGTGACCGCCCGTCTGAGCGCCGACTATTTAATTCATGATTTGCAGACCGGCCATTTTGTGACGGTGCTGCGTTTTGTTTCGCCGCTCATGGCCCGCCTTGGCGTGCCGGAGAGACGCTTTTATCAGCTGCTGGCCGCAGTGTTGAGTGATTACATGCAGGAACACCCGCAAATGTCGGCGCGTTTTGCGCTTTTCTCACTCTTTAAGCCACAAATCATCCGCGTTGTGCTGAACCCGGTAAAACTGACCTGGCCTGACCAGGACGGCGGCAGCCGCATGCTGCCGAATTACCTCGAGGATCTGCAAAACCCGCTGTGGCTGGTAACCAGGGATTGAATTATGACAAACACTGTTGATTTTATTGGCGTAGGTATCGGCCCGTTTAACCTGAGCATTGCGGCGCTGTCTCACGAAGCAGAGGGATTTAGCAGCCAGTTCTATGACAGCCGCCCTGACTTTGCGTGGCACCCGGGCATGTTAGTGCCGGACTGCCATATGCAGACCATGTTCCTGAAAGACCTGGTCAGCGCCGTGGCCCCCACCAGCCCGTTCAGCTTTGTGAACTACCTGGTGAAACGTAAAAAATTCTACCGTTTTCTGACCACCGAGCTGCGCACCGTCTCGCGCGATGAGTTTTCGGACTACCTGCGCTGGGCCGCAGAGGGCATGAACAACCTGCAGTTTAACCAGACGGTTGAGCGCGTTGATTTCGACGAGCAGCGCAGGCTGTTTGTGGTGCAGACCGGCCAGGGGGAAACGCTGGCGCGCAACATTTGCCTCGGCATTGGCAAGCAGCCTCACCTGCCGCCGTGCGTAAAAGCCGCCACGCCAACCTGCTTCCACGCCAGCGAAATGAGCTTGCGTCTGCCGAATCTGGCCGGGAAACGCGTCACGGTGGTTGGCGGCGGGCAAAGCGGTGCCGACCTGTTCCTGAATGCGTTCCGTGGCGCCTGGGGCGAAGTTGCCGAAGTGAACTGGGTTTCACGCCGCAATAACTTTAACGCGCTGGATGAAGCCGCGTTTGCCAACGAATACTTCACGCCGGAATACGTCACCGGCTTTGTGGGCCTGAATGAAGGCGCGCGGCAGAAAATGCTCGATGAGCAGAAGATGACCTCCGATGGCATTACCGCCGATTCGCTGCTGACCATCTACCGCGAGCTGTATCACCGCTTTGAAGTGCTCGGGCTGCCGCGCAATGCTCGCCTGCTGCCAAGCCGCTCTGTAACAGGCCTTGAAAGCCGTGGCCAGGGCTGGCAGCTGCTGCTGGAACACCATCTGGACAAGGGCTATGACACGCTGGACAGCGACGTGGTGATTTTCGCCACCGGCTACCGCCCTACGCTGCCGCAAATGCTTTCGCCGTTAATGTCACGCATGACGATGCTGGATGAGTGCAACTTCAAAGTGCGCGACGACTTTACGCTGGAGTGGAATGGCCCGGCCGGAAATAACATCTTCGCGGTCAACGCCAGCATGCAAACCCACGGCATTGCCGAGCCGCAGCTGAGCCTGATGGCGTGGCGCTCCGCCAAAATTCTGAATCGCGCGCTGGGGCGTGATTTGTTCGATCTCAGTACGCCGCCCGCGCTGATCCAATGGCGCAGCGGCAGCCGGGAAAAACCGCAGCACAGCGCTGCGTCCTTAACTCACTACTCCTCAAAATCATTCGAAATGCAGCCCGGCGCTAACTGAGTTTATCCCCCGGAACGCAGGCCACTGCGGGACGGGGGTAACCGTTAACCCCGCGTCAAATTGAAGAATGACGAGGACACAGCATATTTGGGCCGATGTTTGTCAGCCCGTATGAAGGAACAATGATGATAACCAAAAAGCAAACGCTTTGGGCGCTCAATCCGTTACTGCTCGCCATGATGGCGCCGGCAGTGGCACAGCAAACCAGTGACGAGACGATGGTGGTTTCCGCCAACCGCAGCAACCGCACCGTCGCCGAGATGGCCCAAACCACCTGGGTGATCGAGAAAGCCGAACTGGAGCAGCAGATCCAGGGCGGCAAAGAGTTTAAAGATGCGCTGGCCCAGCTGATCCCCGGCCTCGACGTCAGCAGCCAGAGCCGTACCAACTACGGCATGAACGTCCGTGGTCGCCCGCTGGTCGTGCTGGTTGACGGCGTGCGTCTCAACTCTTCCCGTACCGACAGTCGCCAGCTGGACTCTATCGATCCGTTCAACATCGATCATATTGAAGTCATTTCCGGCGCGACCGCCCTGTACGGCGGCGGCAGTACCGGCGGTCTGATTAATATCGTGACCAAAAAAGGCCAGAAGGATACACAGGTAGAGTTTGAGACCGGGATCAAGAGCGGCTTTAACAGCAGTAAAGATCACGATGAGCGCGTCGCCAGTGCCATTTCCGGCGGGAACGACCATATTTCTGGCCGTGCGTCAGTGGCCTATCAGAAATTCGGCGGCTGGTTTGACGGCAACGGTGATGCCACCCTGCTCGACAACACCCAGACCGGGTTACAGTATTCCGACCGCCTGGACGTGATGGGTACCGGCACGCTGAATATCGATGAAAACCAGCAGCTGCAGCTCGTTACCCAGTATTACAAAAGTAAGGGCGACGACGACTACGGCCTGAACCTCGGGAAAAACTTCTCTGCCATCAGCGGGACAAGCAGCCCGTACGTGAGCAAAGGACTGAACTCTGACCGTGTTCCGGGCACAGAGCGCCACCTGATCAGCATGCAGTATTCCAACAGCGACTTCCTCGGTCAGGAGCTGGTGGGCCAGGTTTACTACCGCGATGAATCGCTGCTGTTCTATCCGTTCCCGACGGTAAACGCCAACAAAAAAGCCACGGCGTTCTCCTCTTCCCAGCAGGATACTAATCAGTACGGCGCGAAGCTGACGCTGAACAGCAAGCCGCTCGACGGCTGGCAGCTGACCTACGGCCTGGACGCGGACCACGAACGCTTCACCTCCAACCAGATGTTCTTCGATTTGGCACAGGCCAGCGCCTCCGGTGGCCTGAACAACCAGAAAATCTATACAACCGGACGTTACCCGGCGTATGACATCAGCAACATGGCGGCGTTCCTGCAGTCCAGCTATGACATCAACGAGATCTTTACCCTGAGCGGCGGCGTGCGTTACCAGTACACCGAGAACAAGATTGATGATTTCATCGGCTACGCGCAGCAGCAGCAAATCGCGGCCGGCACGGCAAAATCTGCTGACGCCATTCCTGGCGGCTCCACCGACTACGACAACTTCCTGTTCAACGCCGGCCTGCTGATGCACATCACCGAGCGCCAACAGGCCTGGCTGAATTTCTCCCAGGGCGTAGAGTTGCCGGATCCGGGTAAATACTACGGCCGTGGCACCTATGGCGCGGCGGTTAACGGCCACCTGCCGCTGACCAACAGCGTCAACGTCGGCGCGAGCAAGCTGCAGGGCGTGAAGGTTGATTCCTACGAACTGGGCTGGCGCTACACCGGCGACAGCCTGCGCACGCAGATTGCCGCCTACTACTCGCTGTCCGATAAGAGCGTGCTGGCGAATAAAGACCTGACCATCAGCGTTGTTGACGACAAGCGCCGTATTTACGGCGTGGAAGGCGCGGTGGACTACTTTATTCCGGACACCAACTGGAGCACTGGCGCTAACTTCAACGTCTTAAAAACCGAGTCAAAAGTTAACGGCAGCTGGCAGAAATATGACGTGAAAGTCGCCAGCCCGTCGAAAGCGACCGCCTATATTGGCTGGGCACCAGATCCGTGGAGCCTTCGCGTGCAGAGCACAACGTCGTTTAACGTAAGCGACGCGGCAGGCTACAGCATCGACGGTTACACCACTGTTGATTTACTGGGCAGCTACGAGCTTCCGGTGGGTAAACTCAGCTTTAGCGTCGAAAACGTCTTTGACCGTGATTACACCACCGTTTGGGGCCAGCGTGCGCCACTGTACTACAGCCCGGGCTACGGCCCTGCTTCGCTGTATGACTACAAAGGCCGTGGTCGCACCTTCGGCATGAACTACTCTGTGCTGTTCTAAGCCTCTTCCTTGCCCGGCAGTTGCCGGGCAAGTTCACACGCTTACCCTTCCTAACAGTTTATCCCTCGACCCGCGTAAAATAGTCTTTTAAAAATAAGGGATATTTTCCTCTCTTATGACCGGAGACGATATGCAAGTTGGGTTTATTGGCGTGGGCAGCGTAATAGAAACGGCTTACCTGCCAGCTATTCAGCGACTCGCCCGGCGCGATGTGGTTTGCTATGGGTTTGATCCCGCCCCACGCTACCGCTCTGATGCCATCACGCTTCTCCCCTCCCTAACCCAGCTTCTGGCGCTGCCGCTTGACCTGGTGTTTATCACCACGTCATCGCTCCAGCATTGGCCGATCCTGAAGCTGGTGCTACAGCAAAGTTCGCTCCCCGTCGTAGTGGAAAAACCCGTCGCGGCAACGCTACAGCAGTTGGACGAACTGACATCATTCCTGAGCGATCCGGCCATTGCCGCGCGGGTGCTCGCCCTGGATCACTGGATGGTGAGAACCGATGCGGCACGTTTTATCGACCGCCTCGAAGATATCGACCGTATCGAGGGATTCCTGCTGGAGCCCAGCGGGTTTAATGCCGCCGGAGAGCCGATTGCGCTGAATTTTGCCACCGGCGAGCCTGATACTCGTGCGCTGCACCACCCGGACGGCGTTATCGTGGACATCGGCACGCATGTGCTGGCGATGATGCGCGAAACGCTGATGCAGGCGGGCGCTGACGAAGCGCTGGAGCTGGAGTTGCTGCTTGCCAAAGACCGGCTCGGCAACGGCATTGTGCCCGGCGATGTCACCACGGCAGAGGGCCAGGCGCTGCTGCGCGGGGAAATGGGCGGCATCCCCTGCGTGCTGCAGCTGAACAAATATGCCGGGCCCGCCGGGGGGCAAAAAGGTATTAATATCGTGCTGAAAGATGGCAGAGTGATTGCCGTCGACAGACGCGGGGTAAATGAAACCCTGAGCGTTGACGACGAGGTAAAACTGGATATCAGCGGGCCGCTGTACGACCGCTGCCTCGGAGAGGTCATTTTTGCCGGTAAAACACTGTTTGAGCAGGCTCCTGAGACGATTCCCGCCTTAACCCGCCGCAGAATTCAGGAAGTCAGGGTCTTATTGACGCTGCAGCAAACGCTGCGCGGCGAGCACTAGAAACACAAAACCCGCCGAAAGGCGGGTTTATATTTTAAGACTCGGCATCAGGCTTTGTTCAGCACCAGCTGGCCTTTGCTGTCCAGCGGGATCTGAGTGCCAGGGTCTTTATCCATGCGGATTTTGCCCTGCTGATCGCCGATTTTGTAGGTCACATCATAACCGAGCATTTTTTCTGATTTGTCATACACAGTCTTGCAGCGCTGCTGGGTGGTGGTGTAGGTATCCCCCTCCTGCATCGCGCCCTGCACCTGGTTCCCGGCGTAGCCGCCGCCCAGCGCGCCCACGACCGTGGCAACATCCTTCCCGCGTCCACCGCCAAACTGATGACCAAGGACGCCCCCGGCCACCGCGCCCAGAGCAGAACCTAAAATACGGTTCTCATCCTGAACAGGTTTGCGGTGCGTCACGGCCACATTGCGGCACTCCTGACGCGGTGTTTTAACCGTTTCCTTGATTGGCGTCGCTGACACCACCTGTGCATACTGGGGACCACGGTCAAACACGTTCAAACTGGCTACCGCAGCCACGCCCAGCGCAGCGGCCACGCCAATACCTATACCCGCTAACATTGATTTATTCACAGGACATCCTCCTGACCTTGTTGTTAACCTAATTTTGCACTGCAGTGACAATATTGAGAAATCAGACAACGGATCAAAAGTGCGGGATCGTGCGGTGAAAACGTGTGTTTAAGACAACTCCGAGCAATCCGCCAGGAATATGCCGAATGTTATGCTGCTTCCCGGCAATAAAAAACCCGGCACGGGGGCCGGGTTTCGGAAGGAAATAAAACTTAGTGCAGCTTCAGGCGTGGACGAATCACGCGGTTGATGCTGCCCACCAGCATCATCAGGCCAGTTTTGAAATAACCGTGCAGCGCAATCTGGTGCATACGGTACAGGGAGATGTACACGAAGCGGGCGATGCGGCCTTCCACCATCATCGAGCCGCGCATCAGGTTACCCATCAGGCTGCCCACGGTGGAGAATTTGGACAATGAAACCAGCGAGCCGTGATCTTTATAGCTGTAAGCTTTGAGCGGCTGGCCTTTCATCTGCGCAAGGATGTTCGTCAGCGCGCGGGAAGCCATCTGGTGCGCGGCCTGAGCGCGAGGAGGCACGAAACCACCTTCCGGGCGAGCGCAGGATGCACAGTCGCCGATAGCATAGATATCCGGGTCGCGCGTGGTCTGCAGCGTTGGCTCAACCACCAGCTGGTTAATGCGGTTAGTTTCAAGGCCGCCGATATCTTTCATGAAGTCTGGCGCTTTAATGCCCGCCGCCCAGACCATCAGATCCGCTTCGATGAACTCGCCGTCTTTGGTGTTCAGGCCATGCGCTTCGGCACTGGTCACCATGGTTTGCGTCAGCACGCGAACGCCAAGCTTGGTCAGTTCGCTGTGCGCGGCGGCAGAAATGCGCGGCGGCAGCGCAGGCAGAATGCGCTCCCCGGCTTCCACCAGCGTGACGTTCAGCGCTTCGTTGGTCAGCCCTTTGTAGCCGTAGCTGTGCAGCTGCTTAACGGCGTTATGCAGCTCAGCTGACAGCTCAACGCCCGTCGCGCCACCACCAACGATAGCGATGTTAACCTTGCCGCTTGCGCCGAGGTTGGCGGAGTATTTCAGGAACAGGTTTAGCATCTCGGAATGGAAACGACGCGCCTGATGCGGGTTGTCGAGGAAGATGCAGTTCTCTTTCACGCCAGGGGTGTTGAAGTCGTTGGAGGTGCTCCCCAGCGCCATCACCAGCGTGTCGTATGGCAGCTTGCGCTCAGGCACCAGCAGCTCGCCCTTTTCATCGCGCAGTTCGGCGATGGTCAGCGTTTTGCTTTCGCGGTTGATATCCACCACGGAACCCAGCTGGAACTGGAAATGATGATTGCGCGCGTGGGCCAGGTAGCTCAGCGCATCCACGCCTTCATCCAGCGAACCGGTAGCCACTTCATGCAGCAGCGGTTTCCACAGGTGGCTGTGGTTACGGTCGACGAGCGTAATTTTGGCTTTTTTGCCACGCCCCAGTTTTTTACCCAACTGAGTCGCCAGCTCCAGACCACCAGCGCCGCCGCCAACAATCACTATTTTTTTCAATGGTGTAGTCAACTTGACCCCCTAAAATATTAACCAATTGTTAATTAAAAGTTATCTAAATAACCTTTAATTAACAAAGGGTTACTGCACGTTTAACGCCAAACTTTATCGAGAATAACATGAAGGGTGCATTGGTCATACCAAAATTGATGTACATCAATTTTTATGCCGAAAAGATAAACAAAAAGGCCAGCGCGAGGCTGGCCATGACATTTTCCCTAAATAATTCGAGTTGCAGGACGGCGGCAAAGCTGAGAAACCCCAGGAGCATAGCTAACTATGTGACTGGGGTGAGCAGGTGCAGCCAACACACCTGCGGCTTAAAGTATGACGGGAAAATTTAGCCCAGGGTTTTAAAGGCTTTAATGCGTTGCAAATGCCGGGAGATATTTTTGAATTTGTGGGTTTGCTGCTCGTCCCAGACGATTTCATAGTAGTGATGCAGCGCTTCAGCCGTGCGCCGGTTGTCCAGCGCTTCGTCGTTGCGCGAGAGAATAGCCAGGCAGCGATCGCGGTTCTTCTCACGGAAGTTTGGCACGCACTTGGTGGTGATATCCGCGTACTCTTCCGGCCTGTCGATCTTCCCTTCCATGTTTTCATGGGGGTAAAGGTTCGGGTTAAAAATAACCTGCCGCATATCGCAGAGAAAACCAATGCGCTCCGCCCAGAATCCGCCGAGACCCACGCCGCAAATTAAGGGACGTTCGTCGTCGGTAAGCTGCTGCATCTTGTCGACTTCCTTCAGCAGATGCTGCATGTCGTGCTTCGGATGCAGCGTGCTGTAGCTGATCAGCCGCACGTCGGGATCGATAAACTGAAGCTGCAGCACTTTTTCATGGTTTCCGGGACTGTTTGAGTCAAAACCGTGCAAATAGATTATCATGGCATCCTCATTACCTGAATATTAGCCCGCCTTATGCGCCTGCCACTGCTCGTGCAGCGCTTCCAGCTGCTGGTTCACCTGCTTCCAGCGATCGGATGAACGCAGCTCATCGCGGGTAAATGACCCTTTATGATACAAACCTGTAACACGCTCTGCTTTGACCGGCGACAGGTTATCAAGCACGCTCACCGCCCCTTTACGATTATTGCAGACGAGGATCATATCGCAACCGGCGTCCAGCGATGCCTGACCGCGTTCGGCATAACTGCCCATGATAGCCGCGCCTTCCATCGACAAATCATCGGAGAAAATCACACCATTAAAGCCCAGTTCGCCGCGCAGGACCGTTTTTAGCCAATACTCAGAGCCGCTAGCCGGACGCGGATCGACTTCATCATAGATAACGTGGGCAGGCATGATGGCATCCAGCTTATTCTCGCGAATCAGTGAGGCAAAAATGCGCATGTCATGCTCGCGGATTTCCGCCTTCGGGCGCGGGTCGTGCGGGGTTTCTTTGTGCGAGTCGGCGGTGACCGCCCCGTGGCCAGGGAAGTGTTTACCGGTGGTTTTCATGCCCGCAGCATGCATCCCGTCGATAAAACGCGTGGCCATTGCCAGCGCTTTGGCCGGATCTTCATGGTAAGAACGTTCCCCAATGGCCGCGCTGATGTGCCCGATATCCAGCACCGGCGCAAAGCTGATGTCGATATCCATGGCGATCATTTCGCTCGCCATCAGCCAGCCAGCTTCAGCCGCCAGCTTGCCGCCCTCTTCCAGGCCGCGGAGTGCCGCAAAAGATTGTGCCGCAGGCAGACGGGTAAACCCTTCGCGGAAGCGCTGCACGCGGCCGCCTTCCTGATCGACGGCAACAACCAGACGATGGTGCGAAGCTTCACGGATCTGGCGCACCAGTTCACGTAGCTGCTCCGGGTCGTGGTAGTTGCGGGTAAAAAGAATCAAACCGCCCACCAGCGGGTGCTGCAAAATTTCACGCTCTTCCGCATCCAGCTCAAAGCCGGCCACATCCAACATTACTGGGCCCACAATACTCTCTCCTGATGTTTGCTCGCCCGCAGCGCGCGCCACGCGTCGTCTGCCAGCGTAATAAAATGTTGCTCCCCGGTTTGCCGCCAGCGGCATTCATACCAGGACGCCATAAGTAACGCTATCCACGGCCGCCAGCACGCAACCTGGCGATTGAGGACGTCGAGGCTGAGTGAAGCCTGGGCAGCATACAACTCCAGCAGCGCTTTACTGTCGACGGTGTTTGCCGCCAGCACGGCGGCCAGCTCCAGCGCAATATCGCCATCCCCGGCGTATTCCCAGTCAATAAGCCCCAGGCGATTGCCCGGTTGCCGCACCAGATTTCCCGCGTGAACATCCATATGCAGAGGGGCCAGCCGCAGAGGCCTGGGCTCCCTACGCCGCTTCAGGCGCTTTAATTCACGCAGCCAGGTCAGGGTTCGCCTGTTTGGGTCGCTTTCCTGCCAGTAAAACTCAAGCAGCGGAACCAGGCTTATGCGCCAGCCGAACGGTTTCTGCCGATGAAGATAATACAATAAGCCCGTTAATTCAGTGAGCGGGGCCAGGTTCGGCAAAACCTCGCCGTCAAGCCAGCGGGTGAACAGCCAGCCTTCCGCCAGACACCAGGGCTCGGGCGCGATGCCGACGGGCAACTGCCTGAGCGCGCGATGATGCCGCCGAAGGGAAATCCCCGGCAAGCGCTGTTCGGGCAGCTTTCTTGCCGTAAAGCTGCCGGCTTCTGTCTCTACGCGGTAGCTTGTGCCGCTCAGTCCCTCGAGCGCAGAAACACAACCGGCGGCCTGAGCCGCCGGAAGGTATCGAGTCACTGCCGCATCGAGCGATGCTTTAGTTGGTTTGCTGAACAGCACCGCTACCCGACCAGATGATTTCGCCAGTTTGCACCAGCATCAGCTGCATTTTCAGCGTGGGCGTGTTCACGTTGCCGCTGGCGTTGGTGTAAAGCACGTACTGGGCGCCGGTGTTACGCGCAATGCCAATCGCTTTGCTTCGCGTACCTAAGCTGTCCTGCGGGGAAAGCCCAAGCTGCTGCTTAGCCATCGAGAGCTGCTGCGCAGAAACCAGCGTGAACTTGTTGTTGTTGGCCAGCGCGCCGCGCAAGGCTTCAGTCGCGCTGCTGGTTTGCAGGCTGCCATTGGTGCGGTTGTTGACGCTGTCCACCAGCAACACGCTACCCGGCGTCACGCCATCCGCCTGCAGCATTTTGCTGACCATCGGCTGCATGGCACTGTTCCAGTCATAGGTGCGAACCTTAGGCTGAGGCGGAATAGTAGGCTCTGGTTGTTCCACAGGGCCAGGCTGCGTCGGCACGGTCGGTACCGTTGGCACGGTAGGCTCCGGCTGAGCAGGCTGCTCTGTGCCAGGTTTAACTTCTTCTACCGGGGCAGGCTGTTCGCCGCGATTAATACACCCGGTCAGGATCAGCGCCACCGCAGTGACGGCCAGATAACGATGAAGTCCCCTAATCAAAATTCGCTCCTTACAGAGAGAGAAAGACGTACTTTTTTGGCTCCCGGCCAGGCTGCAGTCGAGTCAATACGCTGCGAAGACTGCCCCGGGAGGGTAACGGTACGCACTTGCTCAAGCGGGTGGATTTCCAGCCCTTTTTTGTCGTACCAGTAGAAACGGTAGTACAGCGTGACCGGCTTATGCTGCTCATTATACAGCGATGATTCGGCCACCGTGGCACCATTCTGTTGAGAGATATCCGGTTTTTCCGCGCTAATCCCGGCCGCCAGCACCGCAGATTCCATGACCAGGGTTTGATCGTTGTTCACCGGAATGGCGGGGCTAGAGCTACAGCCCGCCACCATCAGCAGCGCTAACAGACTCAGGGAAAAGCGCGACATAGGATCAGTCCTTATGCGCCAGCATTGGGCCAAGCGGACGGCCACCCAGCAGGTGCATGTGAATATGGTACACCTCTTGCCCACCGTGTCGGTTGCAGTTCATGATCAGGCGGTAGCCGTCAGCGGCAATCCCTTCCTGTTCTGCAATTTTAGCTGCAACGGTCATCATCCGCCCCAGCGCAAGCTCGTGTTCAGCTTTAACGTCATTGGCCGTTGGGATAAGCACGTTTGGAATGATGAGGATGTGGGTGGGTGCCTGAGGGGAAATATCACGAAACGCGGTGACCAGTTCGTCCTGGTAAACCACATCCGCCGGAATTTCACGACGAATAATTTTACTGAAAATAGTTTCTTCGGCCATGAGCTGTTCCTTGAAGGAGAAAACGGTGTTGGGAGTATGAGCGAGGCGCTCATTTGACTCAACCTTCTGCACGCTTTTCTTTCGTTAAGTGCTGGCCTTTAAAACAAATTCGTCTTTTTTCAGTAACAAAAAAGAGAGGCTTTCGCCTCCCTTTAGACTTCTGATAAACCGCCGTCGAGAGAAGAAATACCAGACGACGCGTCAAAAAACGGGAAAATCAATGCGTTGATTTTCGGCTGATAACCACAAAGCGGGAAAAACCACGCTTTTTCCCTCTTTGTCTGCAACAAAAAAGGGAGGCTTTCGCCTCCCTTATCGCTCCCCGAACAAACTTAGTTGTTACGGATCCACTCATCCATTTCGGTTTTCAGGTTATCGGACTTGGTGCCGAAAATAGCCTGAACGCCGGAACCTGCGACAACCACACCTGCTGCACCCAGTTTTTTCAGGCCAGCCTGGTCAACTTTTGCCACGTCGGCCACGCTAACGCGCAGACGGGTGATACAAGCGTCGAGGTTAGTGATGTTTTCTTTACCGCCGAAAGCGCTAACCAGAGCAGGTGCCATTTCGCTGGTTACGCCAGCGGTGGTTTCTGCGGTGGCGTCTTCACGACCCGGGGTTTTCAGATCCAGTGCCTTAATCAGTACGCGGAAGATGGTGTAGTACACGATCGCGTAGCAGATACCGACAATCGGGAACAGCCACAGTTTGCTGCTGTTACCGCTCAGCACGATGAAGTCAATCAGACCGTGAGAGAAGGACGTCCCGTCACGCATGCCCAGCAGGATACAGATAGGGAATGCCAGACCCGCCAGAATCGCGTGAATGATGTACAGGATCGGGGCCACGAACATGAAGGAGAATTCGATTGGCTCGGTGATACCGGTCAGGAACGAAGTCAGCGCCGCGGAGATCATGATCCCGCCCACTTTTGCACGGTTCTCTGGTTTAGCAGAGTGCCAGATAGCAATGGCCGCAGCCGGCAGGCCGTACATTTTGAACAGGAAGCCGCCGGACAGTTTGCCCGCAGTCGGGTCACCTGCCATGTAGCGAGGGATGTCGCCGTGGAACACCTGGCCCGCAGCGTTGGTGTATTCACCGATCTGCATCTGGAATGGAACGTTCCAGATATGGTGCAGACCAAACGGTACCAGGCAGCGCTCGATGAAGCCATAGATACCGAAGGCAACAACCGGGTTCTGGTATGCAGCCCACTGAGAGAAGGTCTGGATAGCCGTACCGATTGGTGGCCAGATGAAGGACAGCACTACGCCAGTGAAGATAGCCGCCAGACCGGAGATAATCGGTACAAAGCGTTTACCGGCGAAGAAGCCCAGATACTCAGGCAGCTTGATGCGGTAGAAACGGTTGAACATGTATGCCGCAATTGCACCGGAGATAATACCGCCAAGCACGCCGGTATCCGCCAGGTGTTTAGCTGCAATTTCTTCCGCAGGCAGGTGCAGGACCAGAGGCGCGACCACGGCCATGGTTTTCACCATGATGCCATAGGCAACAACCGACGCCAGGGCAGATACGCCATCGTTGTTAGTGAAGCCCAGTGCCACACCGATAGCGAAGATAAGCGGCATGTTGGCGAAGACTGAACCGCCCGCTTCCGCCATAACGTGAGAGACAACGACCGGCAGCCAGCTGAAGTTTGCAGACCCGACGCCCAGCAGGATACCTGCGATAGGCAGTACGGAGACTGGCAGCATCAGCGATTTACCCACCTTTTGCAGGTTAGCAAATGCATTCTTAAACATAATAGAGAGTGCTCCTGAGTATTTGTGCTTTTTTTGTACGCATTTACGCATCGAACCGGGGGGAGAACCGGTTCATAAACAGGACATCTAAGTGTCCTTTTATTTATTACGCAGAGTAAAATAAATAACGAAAACTTTGTTTGACGGCTATCACGTTTCTCAGCCGATCGCGCGAAAAACTTTCATTAATTTACATAACACGCTTACAAATGGTTCAAAACGAGCGTGCACCGCTCATTTTATGGCGGTGCACTTTACTCGCTTAGGCTATTAATTACGAGCTTTAAAATAACTATGAATTTCAGAGAGATTGCAGGCGGGATAAGGGGACGTGGAACAAATCAGCAAAGTTCTGCGTGGTGGCAATAGCCAGTTCTTCCAGCGAAACGCCCTTCAGTACGGCCATATATTCGGCAACATCACGCGTCATAGCAGGCTGGTTTTCTTTCCCGCGATGTGGCACTGGTGCAAGATACGGGGAGTCCGTTTCCACCAGCATTCTGTCCAGCGGGACATAACGCGCGGCGTCACGCAGCTGCTCGGCATTCCGGAAGGTCACTATCCCGGAAAAAGAGATGTAAAACCCCATATCAAGCAGTTTACCCGCCGTTTCTCTGTCTTCCGTGAAACAGTGTAGTACCCCGCCGCACTCTGTCACTTTTTCTTCCTGCAGAATGCTCAGCGTATCGGCGCGGGCATCACGGGTGTGGACGATCACTGGCTTGTTCAGCTCGCGGCCAATACGGATATGGTTCCGGAAAGATTCCTGCTGACGCGGTTTTGTTTCCGGCGTATAGAAGTAATCCAGCCCGGTTTCCCCCATTGCGATAACGCCAGGTTCGGCGGCCAGGCGGCGCAGCTCTTCAACGTCGTACTCTTCATCCTGGTTCAGCGGATGTACGCCACATGAGAAGGCCACGTTGTTACGCTCCCCGACCAGCTCACGCATTCCCCGATAACCGTCAAGGGTAGTCGCCACAGCCAGGCAAAACTTCACGTCCCTGGCGGCCGCTTTTTCCAGAACGTCATCAACGTTTTTGTGCAGGGATTGATAATCCAGGCCATCGAGATGGCAGTGTGAGTCGACCAGAAACATAGTAATACTCTTAGAGATGATGTGAGTGAAGCAGTGCGCCGGGCTGAGCCAGACGCTCCCACGTAAGAAGACTTTCCGTGAGCAGGAGCTCACGGTTAACACCTACCACGTTAAGCAAGGCATCGCGGCAGGTAAACCAGTGGTGAAGCAGGCTTTGCAGCACGGCCGGGGAATAACGCCCGCCGAGGCTTGCCACCAGCGGCTGCATATCCGCGTTGGTGAGCCACGCCCCTGCCCCCTGCTGCCACTTGAGGGCATCAACCAGCAGCGCGCAAAGCCAGTGGACGCGGCGGGCAGCGTCCTCATGGTTTAATGCCGGCAAAAGCGCCAGCAGGTTGTTCGCTTCCCCAGCCTGAGTGAGCTTCTCGCAAAGCTGCTGCCGGGCCTTCCACTGTTCGGGCTGCAAAAGCGCCAGCGCGGCGGCAGGAGCCCCGGAGCTAAGCCGCAGCGAGGCCTGAAGCTCTTCCGCAGAGGCCGTTGTCTCGCGGCCCAGCCATGCCAGAGCAAAACGCTCATCCGGGGGCGCAAGGTGCCAATAAAGGCAACGGCTGCGCAGCGTTGCGGGCAAGTGCGCGGGTTCGCGGCTGCTCAGAAAGAACCAGGTATTTCTTGGCGGCTCTTCCAGCGTTTTCAGCAACGCGTTCGCCGCGGCCTCGGTCAGCAGATCGGCATCTTTCAGCCAGACGACTTTCGCCCCGCCCTGCTGGGCGTGGCCATAAAGCTTCTCGGTGATGTCACGCACGGCATCAATTCCGAGGCTGGATTTGCCTTTTTCTACTTCAAGGGAGTAGCTGTCAGGGTGCGTACCCGCCTGCATCAGCTGGCAGCTATGGCAATGGCCGCAGCTTTTATTGCCTTCCGGGCTTTGGCACATCAGCCAGCGGCACAGGGCGTAGATTAACGCGTCGTCCCCCAGGCCCGGCAGCGCGTGAACCAGCAGCGCATGATGCCCACGCCCGGCCTGATACTGGACGATAAGCTGCTCAAACGCGCCGCGAAGCCACGGATACCATTTCACTATTGCTGCTCCCGGAACCAGCTCAGCACGGCTTCACGCACGGCCAGCGAGACGTCATCCAGCGGCTGCGTTGCGTCGATGGTTTTAATACGGCTGTCGCGGCCTGCCAGTTCCAGATAACGCGCACGTGTGCGGTTAAAGAAGTCGATAGATTCCTGCTCAATGCGGTCAAGTTCACCCCGGGCGCGGGCGCGGGTTAACCCCACTTCAGGCGTCACGTCGAGATAAATCGTCAGGTCAGGATAAAAATCGCCCAGCACGGTGTTGCGCAGCGCCATCAATAACTGCTGGTCAATCTGACGCCCGCCGCCCTGATAGGCCTGGGTAGAGAGATCGTGGCGATCGCCGATGACCCAGCTACCACGCGCCAGGGCCGGTTTGATCACCGTTTCTACCAGTTGAATGCGCGCCGCGTAGAACATCAGCACTTCGGCTTTATCGGTCACCTTCTCATCACCGATCCCGGCATTGTTGAGCGTTAACTCACGCAGGCGCTCGGCTAGCGGAGTGCCACCGGGTTCACGCGTGAAGGTCAGCTCGCTGATACCCAGCTCTTTTAAGGTCGCCACGACCACGTTATGGGCGTTGGTTTTCCCGGCGCCTTCCAGGCCTTCGATGACGATAAATTTACTGTCCATTTTTATCCTTAAGAGCTTTGATATAGACCTGCACCGCCTTGTTATGGCTGGCGAGGTTGGTGCTAAAGGTATGACCACCCTTACCGTCAGCAACAAAATAGAGATACGGCGTTTTTGCCGGGTGCGCCGCCGCTTGCAGAGACGCTTCGCTCGGCACCGCAATCGGGCCCGGCGGCAGGCCGCTAATCACATAGGTGTTATACGGCGTGGGAGTCTCGAGATCTTTGCGCGTTAGCTTACCATTATAGCTGTCGCCCATCCCGTAGATAACGGTGGGGTCGGTTTGCAGGCGCATGCCAATACGCAGGCGGTTAATAAACACCGAGGCGACCTGGTCACGCTCGGCCGCGACCGCTGTTTCTTTTTCGATGATCGAGGCCATGGTCACCAGGTCGTTTTCGGTTTTATAGGGCAAGCCATCAACTTTGCTTTCCCAGGCCTGCGCCACGGCTTTAACCATTTTTTGATGCACGCGCTTAAGCAAAGCAACATCCGTGGTGTGGGCGGTGTACATCCAGGTGTCCGGGTAGAACCAGCCCTCGACCCATTCAGGATGCTCAAATTTCAGCGTCTCCGCCACGGTCGCATAGCTGTCGTCTTTTAGCGTGTGCTGGATGTATGGGGCATCTCGCAGCTGCTCGAGTAAATCGCTCAGGCGCATACCTTCCACAAAACGCAGCGGGAACTGCGCCTCTTTCCCACTGGCCAGCAGTCGGAGCATATCGGTGACCGTCATCCCTGGCGTGAGGCGGTATGTGCCAGCCTTAAATTTGGCCAGATCCGGCTCGACGCGCAGCAGCCACTGGAAAACACGCGGGCGTGTAATCAGTTTCTCTTCATAAAGCTGAGTGCCCAGAGCTAAACGTCCGGTGCCCTGCTTCAGGGTGAAAATGGTTTCCTGTTTGATCGGCAACGGCGCTTTTGCCAGCTGGCGCACCTTCCACATGCCTGCACCGGCGGCGATGCCAAGCACAATCAGCAAAACCAGAAAGAAACGAAACATTTTTTTCATCGGTAATCGGTTACTCACAAAGTGGGGCTAAAAAACAGTAAAGTTCACGCGATGTGTAGTCCCAGTCCTGGGCCTGGTTCACCGGTACAACCGGCATTAGCGCATTGCAAACGATCGCTTCATCCGCATCGGCCAGGGTTTCCAGACCTTCGCTGACCTCATGCAGCCGCCAGGAGGAATCCGTCAGGCACGCAATGATGCGCTGGCGCATCGTGCCATTCACGCCCGCACCGTTAATACAAGGCGTATAAACGTCGTAGCCTTTGCGCCAGAATAAATTAGCCGCACAGCATTCCACCAGGCTCCCCTGACTGTCAAGAACCAGCGCCTCCTGGGCCGCCGTCTGTTCAAGATGCGTACGAATAAGAACCTGTTCAAGCCGGTTAAGATGCTTAAGACCCGCCAGGGAAGGATTAATGCCTATTTTCACAGGACTGAGCGCCAGCCTAATCCCCTGCTCGCGCCAGGCAGGATAAAAGTCAGGGTAAGGCGACAGAGAGAGCATTCGCGTAGGCTGTGTGCAGTTCGATGCGCTGTAACCGCGCCCGCCCGCCCCGCGAGAAATAATCACCTTGAGCACGGCTTTGGTTTCAGAGGTCGCCAGCATGTCCATCTCATCACTGAGCATGGCCCAGTCAACCGGCCCTATCATCAGCGCTTCGCAGGCCTGCTGCAGGCGGCGAAGATGATCTGCCTGAAAGCGAACCCCACCATCAATAACACGGGCGGTAGTAAAGCAGCCGTCGCCAAACTGAATCGCCCGGTCGTTTGCCGGCAGCGTTTTCTGCCACTGACCATTAATAAGATACATAGGGGTTCCTCAGGATACGGAGACACAAGGTTGCCAGAGGGATTTACGGGCGACAAGAGGGGAATTCTGAACAGCAAAAGGGCCCGCAAGCGGGCCCTTTCAGAAACGGTTAGATCTTCTTGAAGATCAACGAACCGTTGGTACCACCGAAACCGAAGGAGTTACACAAAGTATACTCCAGGCCACTTACCTGACGAGCTTCGTGTGGCACGAAGTCCAGGTCACAGCCAACATCCGGGTTATCGAGGTTGATGGTTGGTGGCACGGCCTGATCGCGCAGCGCAAGGATGGAATAGATAGACTCTACCGCACCCGCCGCCCCTAACAGGTGGCCCGTCATCGATTTAGTTGAGCTCACCATCACACGGCTTGCATCGGCACCAAAGATAGACTTAACCGCCTGCGTTTCAGCTTTATCACCTGCCGGTGTAGAGGTACCGTGGGCGTTGACGTAGCCAACCTGCCCTGCAGAAATCCCTGCATCGCGCAGTGCGTTTTCCATCGCCAGCGCAGCACCTGCACCGTTTTCTGGTGGAGAAGTCATGTGGTACGCATCGCTGCTCATACCAAAGCCAACAACTTCTGCATAAATTTTCGCGCCGCGTTTTTTCGCGTGTTCGTACTCTTCCAGTACGATGACCCCTGCGCCGTCGCCCAGTACGAAGCCGTCACGATCTTTATCCCACGGACGGCTTGCCGCTTGCGGATTGTCGTTACGGGTAGACAGTGCGCGCGCCGCGCCAAAACCACCAACGCCCAGCGGGCTACTGGCTTTTTCTGCACCACCTGCCAGCATTGCGTCTGCATCACCATAGGCAATGATACGTGCCGCATGGCCGATGTTGTGTACGCCAGAGGTACAAGCCGTGGCAATGGAAATGCTCGGACCACGCAGACCCAGCATGATGGTCAGGTGACCTGCCACCATATTGACGATGGTTGAAGGCACGAAGAACGGGCTGATTTTACGAGGGCCACCGTTAACTAAAGAAGAGTGGTTCTCTTCAATAAGCGTCAGGCCACCGATACCAGAGCCGATTGCAGCGCCGATGCGGGCCGCGTTTTTTTCCGTTACTTCGAGGCCAGAATCCTGCATGGCCTGAATGCCAGCAACAATTCCATATTGAATGAATTCATCCATCTTGCGCTGATCTTTGCGCGAGATGATGTCTTCACAGTTAAAATCCTTTACTAAGCCAGCAAATTTCGTTGCGTAGGCGCTAGTATCGAAATGGTCGATCAGGCTGATGCCACTCTGACCGGCAAGGAGAGCTTTCCAGGTAGACTCTACGGTATTGCCGACAGGAGACAACATGCCCAGTCCGGTCACAACTACACGACGCTTAGACACGTTTGTCCTCCAGGGAGGGAAAAAATACTAGTGGGACAATTCAGATAAAACTCAGGCGGTCGAATGACCGCCTGGAGATGTTCACTTACGCCTGGTGGCCGTTGATGTAATCAATGGCAGCCTGAACGGTGGTGATTTTCTCAGCTTCTTCGTCCGGAATCTCAGTATCAAACTCTTCTTCCAGAGCCATTACCAGCTCAACGGTGTCAAGAGAATCAGCGCCCAGGTCCTCAACGAAGGAAGCGGTGTTCACTACTTCTTCTTGCTTAACGCCCAGTTGTTCGCCAATGATTTTCTTAACGCGTTCTTCGATAGTGCTCATACTCTTAAATTTCCTATCAAAACTCGCTTTCGCGATGGTTTTCGTAGTGTATAAAATGTTGAAAAAGATGCAACCAAATCCCGGCTGGTCAAACCACGATTTTACGCTATTTTGCGGGCATTCGCCCAAATAACGCAAATATTTTTCACCGTGATTAAACCATATACATTCCGCCGTTGACGTGCAGGGTCTCACCAGAGATGTACCCAGCTTCGTCAGAGGCTAAAAATGCTACTGCACTGGCGATTTCATTTGCGTCGCCTAAGCGACCCGCAGGAACCTGCGCCAGTATACCCGCACGCTGTTCATCAGAGAGCGCACGCGTCATGTCCGTTTCAATAAAGCCCGGAGCAACAACGTTCACAGTAATACCGCGAGACGCGACTTCGCGCGCCAGCGATTTACTGAAGCCAATCAAACCAGCCTTCGCCGCAGCGTAGTTAGCCTGACCAGCATTTCCCATGGTACCAACCACAGAACCGATAGTGATAATACGCCCATGACGCTTTTTCATCATAGCTCGCATTACCGCTTTTGACAGACGGAAAACAGATGACAGGTTAGTTTCGACAATGTCGTTCCACTCGTCTTCTTTCATGCGCATCAGCAGGTTATCGCGAGTGATACCGGCGTTGTTCACCAGAATGTCTACTTCACCAAACTCTTTACGGATGCTGTCCAGCACGGCTTCAATGGAAGCCGGGTCGGTCACGTTCAGCATGAAGCCTTTGCCGTTTTCGCCCAGATAATCGCTGATGGCCTGCGCGCCGCTTTCGCTGGTCGCAGTCCCGATAACTTTTGCCCCGCGAGCCACTAAGGTCTCTGCGATGGCGCGGCCGATACCGCGGCTAGCGCCGGTAACCAGCGCAATTTTTCCTTCAAAACTCATGGTTTTCCTCGTTTTATTGTTCAAGCGCCGCTGACAGCGTTGCAGGCTCATTAATGGCCGTTGCCGTCATGGTGTCAACAATACGTTTGGTCAGCCCGGTCAATACTTTACCCGGACCCACTTCCAGCAGTTGGGAAACGCCCTGTGCCGCCATAAACTCTACGGATTTAGTCCACTGGACCGGGCTATAGAGCTGACGTACCAGCGCGCTACGGATAGCGTCTGCCGCGGTTTCACACTTCACGTCAACGTTGTTCACAACCGGAATTACCGGTGCGTTAAAGGTGATATTTTCCAGCGCTACCGCCAGCTTATCCGCCGCAGGTTTCATTAGTGCGCAGTGGGACGGCACGCTAACCGGCAATGGCAGAGCACGTTTTGCGCCCGCGGCTTTACACGCAGCGCCTGCACGCTCAACGGCTTCTTTGTTACCCGCGATCACAACCTGGCCCGGAGAGTTAAAGTTCACCGGAGAAACAACCTGCCCCTGCGCTGACTCTTCACAGGCTTTGGCAATAGAAGCATCGTCCAGACCGATAATGGCAGACATCGCGCCAGTCCCTTCCGGAACGGCGTCCTGCATCAGCTTGCCGCGCAGCTCAACCAGGCGAACAGCATCGGCGAAATCAATTACGCCAGCACACACCAGCGCGGAATACTCGCCCAGGCTGTGGCCTGCTAACAGCGCAGGTGCTTTACCGCCCTGCTGCTGCCAAACGCGCCACAAAGCGACAGAAGCCGTCAACAGGGCCGGCTGAGTCTGCCAGGTTTTGTTCAGCTCTTCCGCTGGCCCTTGCTGCGTCAGCGTCCACAGGTCATAGCCCAGCGCGTCAGAGGCTTCGCGGAACGTGGCTTCAATCACCGGATAGCTTGCCGCGAGATCGGCCAGCATGCCAACGGACTGGGAACCCTGTCCCGGAAACACCATAGCAAATTGCGTCATGTCGAAAATTCCTTTAATCAAAAACGAACCAGTGCAGAGCCCCAGGTGAAACCGCCCCCGAACGCTTCCAGCAGCACCAGCTGACCGCGTTTAATACGGCCATCGCGTACCGCTTCATCCAGCGCAGCCGGGACGGATGCAGCAGAGGTATTGCCATGGCGATCCAGGGTCACGACGACATTATCCATCGGCATACCGAGCTTCTTCGCGGTCGCGCTGATGATGCGCAGGTTAGCCTGATGCGGTACCAGCCAGTCGAGCGCGGTGCGATCAAGGTTATTCGCAGCCAGGGTTTCGTCGACGATATGAGCCAGTTCGGTCACCGCGACTTTAAACACTTCGTTCCCGGCCATCGTCAGGTGAACTGAATTCTCAGGATTCACGCGATCGACGTTCGGCAGCGTCAGCAGATCGCCATAGCTACCGTCTGCGTGCAGATGGGTAGAAATGATACCAGGCTCTTCAGACGCCCCTAGCACAACGGCGCCCGCGCCGTCGCCAAAAATAATAATGGTACTGCGATCTTCAGGATCGCAGGTACGTGCCAGAACATCGGCCCCGATAACCAGCGCATTCTTCACTGCGCCAGATTTCACGTACTGATCGGCAATGCTTAACGCGTAGGTAAAGCCTGCGCATGCCGCCGCCACATCAAACGCCGGACAGCCTTTAATTCCCAGCATCGCCTGAATCTGACAGGCGGCGCTTGGGAAAGCGTGCGTGGAAGAGGTTGTTGCTACAACAATCAGGCCGATGTCATTTTTATCAATGCCGGCCATGTCCAGTGCATGAAGCGCGGCTTCATAACCCATGGTCGAAACGGTTTCATTCGGGCCCGCAATACGACGCTCGCGAATACCAGTCCGGGTGACAATCCACTCGTCGGTCGTATCAACCATTTTTTCCAGGTCAGCGTTAGTACGCACTTGTTCAGGCAGGAAGCTGCCGGTACCAATAATCTTCGTATGCATTTACGCTCAGTCACTCTTGGGTAATACAGATTCCAGGCGGGCAGCAATTCTGGTGGGAACTTGCCGCCGCACCGCCTGCACTGCCTGTTCAATCGCGACAGCAAACGCTCGCTGATTGGCCGCACCGTGGCTCTTAATCACCGTGCCGCGCAATCCTAACAGACAGGCGCCATTATACTGGTCGGGGTTGAGGTGACCGAATCGCCTTATCAGACGATTTTGTAGCCACTTCTTCAATATTATCAGCCACCACGACCTTTTTTTTCCTTCCCCCTGCGATTTGAGCAGTGAAAGGAACATCCTGACAACACCTTCCATCGTCTTGAGTGTGACGTTGCCGACAAAACCGTCACAGACCAGAACGTCCGTCTTGCCGGTGAGCAATTCGTTGGCCTCAAGGTATCCAATATAGTGCAATGAAGGCATTGTTTTTAATAATGCAGAGGCGTCGCGGATACTGTCCAGCCCCTTCGTCTCTTCTTCGCCGATATTCAGCAGCGCAACGCGCGGGCGAGAAATACCCAATACTTCTTCGGCCATCACGGAACCCATAATGGCAAACTGCACCAGCATCGTGCTGTCGCAGTCAACATTGGCGCCGAGATCAAGCACCACCGTTTTACCTTTTTGCTGATGAGGTAATACCGTCATCAGCGCAGGGCGCTCTATTCCGTCTATCGGCTTGAGCAGTAGCTTCGCAAGCCCCATCAGCGCACCGGTATTCCCGGCACTGACGCAAGCCTCTGCCCGCCCTTCTTTAACCAACTCCAGCGCAACGCGCATTGACGATCCCCGGCTGGCACGGATCGCCTGAGAAGGTCTGGCATCACTGGCAATAACCGACTCCGCAGGAATAATCTGCAGACGTGAGCGTTGCTCGAAATCAGCTTTGGCAAGTAATGGCGTGATTGCGTCGGGATTGCCGACTAAAAGAAGATTAAGCGAAGAGTTAGAGTCCAGTGCCTGCAAAGCTGCAGGCACTGTCACGGAAGGACCGAAGTCCCCACCCATGGCATCTAACGCTAGGGTTAGACGTCTCAAGGTTGCGCCAGATTACTTAGCGATAACCTTGCGGCCGCGGTAGAAACCGTCGGCAGTGATGTGGTGACGCAGATGAGTTTCGCCAGAAACTTTGTCCACGGACAGGGTGGCGGTGGTCAGCGCGTCATGGGAACGACGCATGCCACGTTTGGAACGGGTTGGTTTATTCTGTTGTACGGCCATGGACCTTACTCCTCAATTACTTACGCTTTAAACTGGCTAATACGGCAAATGGGTTTGGTTTTTCCGCCTCTGGAGGCAGTTCGCCAAAGACCATGTCCGCCTCGGACACTTCACAGTGTTCAGAATCATGCACCGGAACTACAGGCAGGGAGAGGATAACTTCATCTTCCACCAGCGCCCGCAGATCGATTTCACCGAATTCGTTAACCTCAATCGGCTCATACGCTTCCGGGAGTGCTTCAGCCTGTTCGTCAGAGCGGACCGGACTGAAACAATACGTTGTGTGAACATGATGCACAAACGGTTTCCCGCAACGCTGGCATTCGAGCGTTACCGTCACCTTTGCATCGCCGGTCAAGACCGCAAGGCGCTGGTTATCGATAGCGAATCTCATGGAGCATTCTACATCAGTATCCACACTGACTACAGACTCGGCGATACGCTCAACCTGATCGGAAGCATACACTCCTTCGTAATCAAGGCGTTTTTGAGCCGTACGAACCGGATCAAGAGTCAGGGGTAATTTTACCTTTTGCATAGGGCGCGCATATTAACTTTGTAACGTCATAGAGTCAAAGAAAAAGGCCTGGAAACAGCGCCTTTTGCCATTTCTACCCTAAATAGTTTAAGTTGCAGGCAGACGCCCAGCTCAGCTAAGTGAGTACAGGTAACGCCCGTGCGGCTTAAAATATGACGGGTATATTCGCACACATTGCGGTGGCACAGTTTAAAATGCCTTCATCCAATTCGCTATCTTTAATGAAAAAAATATGAAACCGATTGTTCTGGCTTCCACCTCCCCGTTTCGCCGCAGCCTGCTTGAAAAGCTCGGCATGTCTTTCATCACTGCGTCACCAGAGGTCGATGAGACGCCATACCCGGGAGAAGATGCACGCCATTTAGTGACCCGTCTCGCCCAGGCCAAAGCGCAGGCATTAAAAGAACGCTTCCCGCACCACCTTATTATCGGTTCCGATCAGGTTTGTGTTCTGAATAACCACATCACGGGAAAACCACACACGGTAGAGAATGCCGTACAGCAGCTGATGCTGGCCCGGGGCACTATCGTGACCTTTTATACCGGGCTGGCTCTGTATAATTCTGCCAACGGGCAGCTACAAACGCTGTGCGAGCCTTTTGATGTTCATTTTCGTCATTTGACGGAGGATGAAATTCGCCGCTACGTGCAAAAAGAGCAGCCACTCAACTGTGCCGGGAGTTTTAAAAGCGAAGGATTGGGCATCACGCTGTTTGAAAGGCTTGAGGGGAAAGATCCCAATACGTTAATCGGGCTGCCGCTCATCAGCCTGTGCGAAATGCTGCGCAACGAAGAGTGTAACCCGCTGCTGGCGTAATAAAAAATGCTCCGTCAAAGCGGAGCATTTTTCTTTATTTAGCGTTGCGTAAAACCTGCAGGCAGCGCTTTAACTGATTGTCCAGCGGCGCTTCAATGCGAATCACCTCCCCGGTATTCGGGTGGGTAAACTTGAGCGCGGCAGCGTGGAGGAACAGACGGTTGAGCCCGGTGCCCGCAAGCTGCTTATCAAACTCGCGGTCACCGTAACGATCGTCAAAGGCGATCGGATGGCCCGCGTGGAGAGTATGCACACGAATTTGGTGCGTGCGCCCGGTAACCGGACTGCAGCGAACCAGCGTCGCAAATTCGTAGCGCTCTTCCACCTTGAAGCGAGTCTCAGAAGGCTTGCCTTCACTATTCACTCTCACGATGCGCTCCCCGCTTTGCAGGATATTTTTCAACAGCGGCGCCTGTACGACTTTTACGTGCGACTGCCATTGCCCGCGCACCAGCGCAAGGTAATCCTTCTGCATGCCTTTATCGCGCAGTTGTTCATGAAGCGAGCGCAGCGCAGAGCGTTTTTTAGCGACCAGCAGAACGCCGGACGTATCGCGGTCAAGGCGATGCACAAGCTCAAGGAAGCGCGCTTCCGGGCGCAGGGCGCGCAGCCCTTCAATCACCCCGAAGCTCAGGCCGCTACCGCCATGTACCGCAGTACCGGAAGGCTTGTTTAGCACCAGAATGTGGTCGTCTTCATAAAGAATGACATCGGTCAGCGCAGCGACTTTTTGCAAATGCGGAGAAACGGCTTCTTCCTCACGCTCGGCAACGCGCACCGGCGGAATGCGCACTTCATCACCTGCTTCAAGTTTGTACTCTGGCTTAATGCGTTTTTTATTCACCCGCACTTCACCTTTGCGCACGATGCGATAAATCATGCTTTTTGGCACGCCTTTCAGGCGGGCGAGCAAAAAGTTGTCGATACGCTGCCCGGCCTCATCGGCGGAAATTGCAACGATTTTTACTGATGGAGTCTCTGTTTTCATGGTCGGCGATTCTAAATAGCCCTGGCGCATAGCGCCACTCATTTTTATGTGCTTAACTGACAATCTGTTCTGTTTTAAACCGTCCAGACCGCCTTTTTTCATCCCCTTTGTGGCGAGGTTAAAATAGCGGTTAAAAAACTGTAAGAAACAGGACGCTAATAGCAAAAGTCATCTTGCTATAACAAGGTTAGCAGTGGAATAATGTTGCGGTTTTCCGTGTTGAATCTTGTTAGAACAAGAAAGTTTGCGGAATACCCATTTTGCCTGAACGTCCATCCACGCAGCAATGGCGTAAGACGTATTGTACTTTCAGGCAGTTAGCGGGCTGCGGGTTGCAGCCTGACCGGTAATATGGAATCAACTCTTAAGAAATATTCTAAGGTTATTCCCACGATAATTGCGCTGTATTTCCGTATGAAATACAGGCAACCGACACTTTGCGCCTCTCAGCAAACGACAACCGTGAGGTTGGCGACACGCGTTTAGTCACGAGGCCATCGGTTCACTCCCGGTTAGCGTCACCATGCCCGCAGCTCTGTCGCCAATGTAAGAATAATGAGTAAGTTACGATGAAAAGAATGTTAATTAACGCAACTCAGCAAGAAGAGTTGCGTGTCGCCCTTGTAGATGGGCAACGTCTGTACGATCTGGATATTGAAAGCCCAGGGCACGAACAGAAAAAAGCAAACATCTATAAAGGCAAAATCACCCGTATTGAACCAAGTCTGGAAGCGGCGTTTGTTGATTATGGCGCAGAAAGACACGGTTTCCTCCCTCTGAAAGAGATCGCTCGCGAATACTTCCCTTCGAACTACGCTTCCCACGGTCGCCCAAACATTAAAGATGTTCTGCGCGAAGGCCAGGAAGTGATCGTCCAGATTGATAAAGAAGAACGCGGTAACAAAGGCGCAGCCTTAACCACCTTTATCAGCCTTGCAGGCAGCTATCTGGTTCTGATGCCAAACAACCCTCGCGCCGGCGGCATTTCTCGTCGTATCGAAGGTGATGACCGTACCGAATTAAAAGAAGCGCTTTCTTCCCTTGAACTGCCGGACGGTATGGGTCTTATCGTACGTACCGCGGGTGTGGGCAAATCTGCAGAAGCGCTGCAGTGGGATCTGAGCTTCCGCCTGAAGCACTGGGAAGCCATTCAGAAAGCCGCTGAAAACCGCCCTGCTCCTTTCCTGATTCACCAGGAGAGCAACGTTATTGTTCGCGCCTTCCGCGACTACCTGCGCCAGGACATCGGCGAAATCCTGATAGACAACCCGAAAGTGCTTGAGCTGGCTCGCCAGCACATCGCTGCTCTGGGTCGCCCGGATTTTAGCAGCAAAATTAAGCTCTACACCGGTGAAATTCCGCTGTTCAGCCACTACCAGATTGAGTCGCAGATTGAGTCCGCCTTCCAGCGCGAAGTCCGTCTGCCGTCCGGCGGCTCTATCGTTATTGATACTACCGAGGCCTTGACCGCCATCGACATCAACTCCGCGCGTGCAACCCGCGGCGGCGATATCGAAGAAACCGCTTTCAACACTAACCTTGAAGCGGCCGATGAAATTGCCCGTCAGCTGCGCCTGCGTGATCTCGGCGGCCTGATCGTTATCGACTTCATCGACATGACGCCGGTTCGCCACCAGCGCGCGGTTGAAAACCGCCTGCGTGAAGCCGTGCGTCAAGACAGAGCCCGCATCCAGATCAGCCATATCTCACGCTTCGGCCTGCTGGAAATGTCGCGTCAGCGTCTGAGCCCTTCTCTTGGCGAGTCCAGCCACCACGTCTGCCCTCGCTGTAGCGGTACCGGCACCATTCGCGATAACGAATCCCTGTCGCTCTCCATTCTGCGTCTGATTGAAGAAGAAGCGCTGAAGGAGAACACCAAAGAAGTTCACGCCATTGTTCCTGTGCCAATCGCCTCTTACCTGCTGAACGAAAAACGTGATGCAGTAAGCGCCATTGAGAAACGCCAGGGCGGCGTGCGCGCGATTATCGTGCCAAACGATCAGATGGAAACCCCGCACTACTCCGTACTCCGCGTGCGTAAAGGCGAAGAAACCCAGACGCTGAGCTACATGCTGCCTAAGCTGCATGAAGAAGAGATGGCGGTGCCGTCTGACGAAGAGTACACCGAGCGTAAGCGCCCTGAGCAGCCTGCACTGGCCACCTTTGTCATGCCAGAAGTGCCACCTGCGCCACAGGAAACCACGGCGGAGAAACCTGCTGTTGTCGCCGCGAAACCAGCCGCTCAGCCAAAAGCTGATGCCGCTGCACAGCCGGGCCTGGTTAGCCGCTTCTTCTCTGCACTGAAAAAACTCTTCGCCGGCGACACCTCTGCCGCTGAAGTGAAAGAAGTGAAGGAAGAGAAAGCGACCGACGCTGAAAATCCGCGTCAGGATCGTCGTAACAATAACCGCCGTCAGAACAACCGCCGCGATCGTGGCGATCGCAATGACCGTGGGGACCGTAACAACCGCGATCGCGACAACCGTGATAATCGCAACAACCGCGATGACCGCAACAATGAAGCCCGTGAAGCTCGCGAACCGCGTGAAGGTCGTGACGACAATCGTCGCAACCGTCGTAACGGTCAACAGCAAAATGCGGAAGTTCGTGAATCACGCCAGAACGTTGTTGCTGCCGTTGACGATGCTGAAAAACAGCAGAAGTCCCGTGACGAGCAACAGCCACGTCGCGAGCGTAACCGCCGTCGCTCTGATGAAAAACGTCAGGCACAGCAGGAAGTCAAAGCACTGCAGCAGGACAATGTTGTCGAGCAGGATGCCGAGCAGGAAGAACGCACTCAGGTTATGCAGCGCCGTAAACCGCGCCAGCTGAGCCAGAAAGTTCGCTTTGAATCTGCCGATGCTCCTGCAGTAGAAGAAACTCAGGTTGTGCAGGCCAGCACCGAGCAGGCACCGATTGCACTGCCTGCGGTTGTAGAAGCGCCGGTAAATGCAGAACAGCAGGATGAAAACGGTGAAAACCGCGATTCTGCCGGTATGCCGCGTCGTTCACGTCGCTCTCCTCGTCACCTGCGTGTCAGCGGCCAGCGCCGTCGTCGCTATCGTGATGAGCGTTACCCGGCGGTATCCCCGATGCCACTGGCAGCAGCATGCGCCTCTCCAGAGCTGGCATCCGGGAAAGTGTTCATCACCTACCCTGTTGCCCGTCCACACGATCAGCTTGCTCAGGAAGAGGCGTTCCAGGCTCACGAAGACGTTCAGCACGTCAACGTCGCTGAGGCTGCAGCAGTAGAAGCCCCTGTTGAAGACGGCCAGGTCATCGAGCCGGTGAAAGCGGTGGAAACCGTTATTGAACCTGCCCTGGTGGAAACAGCTCATCCAGAAGTGATTGAAGCACCGGTGGCTGAACAGTCGGAGCCGGTTGCCGAAGTGGATGAAGCGCCTGTCGCAGAGATCGTGGCACAGGTTTCGCCTGCAGAGGAAGAAACTGCTCAGGCGATCGCAGAAGTCAGCGAACCAGCGCCGGTAGCGGCAGAAGCTCCAGCGATTGAAGAAGCTCCAGCGATTGAAGAGGCTCCAGCGGTTGAAGAAGCGCCGGTTGCAGTAGTTGAAGAGGTAAAACCTGTTGTTGAAGCAGCGCCTGTGGTTGAAGCAACACCTGTGACGCCGGAGGTTAACACCGAATCTTCTGTTGCCGCTAAGCACGCCACGGCGCCAATGACCCGCGCTCCGGCACCGGAATACACGCCTGAGGCGCCTCGCCAAAGCGACTGGGTTCGCCCGGACTTCGGCTTCAGCGGGAAAGGCTCTGCCGGCGGGCACAGCGCCAGCCACCAGGCTACAGCGCCAGCCACTCGCCCACAAAGCGTGGAGTAATCTTCAGCGCTAAGTCAAAAGCCGGTCACCTGACCGGCTTTTTTATTTCCCCAGTCTGATCGATAAGCGAAACAATCGCCAACCATTAAGATGCATTTAAAATGCACTTTATGGTAAACACTGTGGCTAATTGTATGATGTAATGCTTGCAGAACTTATTGAGGAGAAACGCACCATGCTCCCTGTACCGCAGAACTGCATTCACACCCGCTCTTCTCCCTTCTGGGATAAAAACTCCGCCCCCGCGGGCCTGTTTCAGCGACATCTCGATAAAGGCACGCGCCCCGGCGTGTACCCTCGCCTGAGCGTCATGCAAGGAAAGGTTCGCTACCTGGGCTATGCCGATGCCACCTCGCCAGAGCCAGAAACAGAACTGATTGTTGAAGCGGGTCACTTCGGCGTATTCCCGCCAGAGAAATGGCATCACCTCGAGCTGCTCACCGACGATGCCGTCTTTAACATCGACTTTTTTGTCGCCCCGGAAGTGCTCCGCTCCATGTCATGACAGAAGGAATCTAATTATGCTGACTATTCCCAAAAACTATCTACATACCCGCGCCACGCCGTTCTGGACTAAAGAGACCGCCCCTGCCGCTTTATTTACCCACCACAACACCAAAGCGGGCGTCTTTGGCCGCCTCTCAGTGATGCAGGGCGCAGTGAAATATTTTGGTTTTCCCGACGCCGATTCAACAACACCTGACGTGGAAATCGTTATTGAGGCAGGCGCCTTTGCCATTTCTCCGCCGCAGAAGTGGCACCGCATTGAGTTGCTGACCGACGACACTTATTTCAATATCGACTTCTTCGCCTCTCCTGAAGCAAAACTGGAAGGCAACGGCCTGGGTAAAGTGGTCAACAGCCAGAGGTAATCATGATGGGCAAAGCAACTTATACCGTCAGCGTCACCAACAACAGTAACGGCGTCTCGGTCGATTATGAGACCGAAACGCCAATGACGCTGCTGATCCCGGACGTCGCTGCCGAAGTGGTCAAAGAGCTGGTCAACACCGTCCGCGCTTATGACACGGAAGATGAACACGAAGTTTGCGGCTGGTGAAATGCACAAAAAAAAGCCCGCTCC
This sequence comes from Enterobacter sp. TMH.L2, assembly GCF_050847315.1. Classification (NCBI taxonomy): domain Bacteria; kingdom Pseudomonadati; phylum Pseudomonadota; class Gammaproteobacteria; order Enterobacterales; family Enterobacteriaceae; genus Enterobacter; species Enterobacter sp. TMH.L2. Next base: position 2,995,534 of record NZ_CP193791.1, read on the forward strand.
GGGGTGCGGGAGCGGGCATATAAAGCGCGTTCAGTTTCATCACGCGCCCAAAACGTTGAAGGCTATCGGCTGTTAAGCTGGAACAGTGACATGCCTTGCAAATCGGTGAAGACTTTATAAGAAGCCTGTAGCGCAGCCTGCTGCTGAACATAGTTAGAGACGGTTGCCGTCCAGTCGGCGCCGACCAGCTGACTCATCTGGTCAGTTTGCGCCAGCGCTCTTTCATTACCGAGGTCATCCAGCTTGCTCAGCTCATTAAGCTGGGTACCCAACTCAGCGCGCACGGTAGAGACATTGCTCAGGGCATTGCTCAGCCCACGGTTTGTTTTCGCGACGGCGGCATCAAGGGCTTTCTTACCTGCGTCGTCCAACCCGGTCGTTGGCGTTTTCAAGGCCGCGATAGCAGAGTCCAGCATATTAAAGATGTTGGTCTCGCTCGGCGAGCCATCGGGTTCCGGCGTGGCGTTACTGGAGATGCGATTGAAAACATCATTGCCGGTATGCCCAATTGTCATGGTTCGGGAGGTATCAACCTGTTGGGTAATCGGGAGCGTTCCTCCCTGATAGGTGATGCTACCTGCCCCACCGGTGAACGGTGCTGCTTCAGTTTTATAACCGGCAAAAATATAACGACCGTTCCCGTCGGTACTGTTCGCCAGGTTCAGTATTTGGTTGCGAATACCTTCGAGATCGGTTGCCAGCGAGGCACGGTCGTCATCACTCAACGTTCCGCTGCTGGCAGCATAAACAACTTTCTCCTGAGCACTTTGAATTGAAGAGACCGTTTGCTGCAAAACGCTCTCTTCCAGCGAAACCTTCTGCGTCGCAAAGGTACGCGCCAGTTTGTACTGGTCGTTCATCGACTGAGCCTGGGAAAGCACCACCGCCTGAGACGCTGCAACAGGATCGTCTGATGGCCGGTTAACGCGGTTACCGGTGCTCATCTGCTCGCCATAACTCAGCCATAAACTCTGCGCGTCGCTAATGCCGCGCATGTTCTGGTCATATAACATTTGGGTACTGATACGCATGACGCTGGCTCCCGTTAGCGAATGTTCAGCAACGCATCAAACAACGATGATGCAGTCTGAAGGACCTGGGCGTTAGCCATATAGTACTGCTGGTAACGCTGCAGGTTGCCATACTCTTCATCGAGGCTAACCCCCGAGATAGATTGCTGCTGCTTGGTGAGCTGCGTCACCACATTCCCCTGAGTCGTACTAGTCACTTTCAGGCTTGCAGTTTTGTTACCCACGTCGCTGACCAGAGTGGCATACGCATCGTTGAACGACTTGTTGCCTTCGACCTGCTTAGAGTTCTGCAGATCCAACATGGCCTGAGCGTTACGGTTATCGCTCTTGCCGGCGGTAGGATCGCTTGCCAGCGCCAGTTTCGACTCATCTTTCACGGCCAGGCTCATGTTCACTACCGCGTCGGATACCGGTTTAACGGTGAAGCTCTCGTTGTTGGCAGGCGTGCCGCTCACGCCAACTTTCAGCCCGTCAAAGTTAAGGCTGACGTTGCCGCTTGCGTCCGTTGTCGCGCCGGGGTTAATGTTGGCGTTGTCCGACAGACGGGTCACTTTCCAGTTTCCGCCCACAAACTCAACCTTATAATCACTGGCCTGAATCTGCTTGCTGTCGGTGGTGGTCGCGGTGAGCTGCGTGCCGCTGGTATTGCGGCTGTTGCTCAGGACTGTTGGGCCACCGACGGTAAACAGGTTGGTGCCTTTGTCGCCGTTGGCATCATAGCCCTGGGTGTGCTGGCTGTTCATGGCCGTCGCAAAGGCCTGAGCCATCTGGCCCAGACGGTTACGAGCGCTGTCCAAATCCTGAGTACGGAAGGTAAACAGCCCACCCAGAGAACCTGTATTCAGCTGGCTTTCTGGAATTTCCACTTTACCGGCAATCGGATCGACAAAAGCGACTGTCGTACGGGAAGGATCGGCGCTGGAGTTAACCGCCGCCAGTTGGTTAGCCGTGTCGCCCTGCACCAGGCTAATACCATTGCCGATAGATACGTTGTACGTACCACCATCCTGCACGCTGACGTCTACGCCAACAATTTGGTTTAGCTGGCTAACAAGCTGATCGCGCTGATCCAGCAGGTCATTTGGCGCTGAACCCGCGCCCACACCTTTCAGGCGTGAGATCTGGTCGTTCAGATTCGCAATTTGCTTAGCGTAGGTGTTGATTTGGTCCACGCTGCTGCTGATCGACAGGTTAACCTGCTTGTCCTGATCGCGCAGGTACTGGTCGGTGACCTTAAACTGGTTTACCAGACCATCCGCTTTGCCCAGCAGCGCCTGACGAGCCGCAGGATCCTGAGCATTACTGGTCAGCGTCTGCAGGCCGGAGAAGAAATCCTGCATGGTTTTTGACAGCGAGTTGGTCGTCCCGGACAGAATGTTGTCGATTTTTGACATCTGCTGATACTGGGTTGTCAGCCCGCTGCTTTGCGTCTGGGCCGCACGCAGCTGGTTAGTGATAAACGAGTCGTACTCACGCTGCACGCCGTTGACATACACGCCATTGCCAATATAGCCGCCGCCGGTCAGGGTGCTTTTTGACTGGGACAGAATCGTCGTCTGGCGGGTATAACCGCTTACGTTATAGTTCGAAATGTTATTGCCGACGGTGCTTAATGCCGCTTGGGCAGCACTCAGGCCACTCATGGCGCTGTTAATCAGGCTATTGGACATGAAGGTTCCTTGATAGCGTGTGGTCAAAGGTTCTGCTACCTATTATCGGCAGCAGGCCACGGGACTTGAGTCTCTTCAGAACAAATTCGACAAATCAGTGCTGTAGGCTTTGGAAACCTTGTCGCTCATGGCTTTCAGCTGCTGGATCATGCCGGTCAACTTACGTGCGTAGTTTGGATCCGTGGCATAACCGGCGTTTTGCAGCGCCTGAGCACCCTGCTCTGCTGAAGACGCATTCGTCACGGCAGCATAGCGCGGGTTTTTCGTCAGCAAGCCAACGTAGTCAGAAAGCGCTTCCAGGTAAGAGCTGTAAACGCGGAACTTCGCTTTCACCTTCTTCGCCTCACCGTTTTCAAATTCGGTGGTGGTGATTTCCGTCGTCGCTCCTTTCCAGCCCGGCGTTGCCTTAACGCCGAACAGGTTGAAGCTCGGTTCCCCTTTTTCGGTGCGAATCTGACGCTGGCCCCAGCCGGACTCCAGCGCGGCCTGCGCCAGAATCAGGTGGTGCGGAATGCCGCTGGCCTCACTGGCCAGACGCGCCGGCAGCGAAAGCTGCGCCAGGAAGTCTTTGCTGTCTCCGCTCATCGGCTCTTCATTAGAAGGTGCGCGAGGCACGGCCTGACGCACCATTTGCGTTAGCGTCTGGTTCTGGTAGCTGGTGACCGTTTGCGGGTCGAGTTTCATCGGTACCTGACCTGCCGTTTCCGATGGCTCGACCTGCTCGTTACTCATTTGCTTAACCATCGCATCCGCCAGCCCCAGCCCTTTCGCACTCAGCTGTTGAGCTATCTGCTGGTCATACATGCTGGTGTACATCCGCGTGGACTCGCTGCTGAACAGACCGTCTTTCGGCAGCGCCTCACGCATGCTTTTCAGCATCATCTGCACGAACATCCCTTCCACCTGATGAGCCACCTCTTTCAGGTTGCCCTTAGGATCTTGTCCGGCCTTCGCCTTTAAATCGTTTAGCGAGTTGGCGTCAAACGCGGCATTGGCAAGTGAACGGGCGTCAGTCAGCATTAGATGATTTCCAGTTTTGCACGCAGGCAGCCTGCGCTTTGCATGGATTGCAGGATAGACATCAGATCGATAGGCGTGGCCCCCAGCGCATTTAACGCACGGACGACATTATTCAGGTTGGCGCTGGAATTAACGCGCTGTACCGAGCCACCGCTCTGACGTAGGTCGATCTGCGTTTGCGGCGTCACCACGGTCTGGCCGCCGCCAAATGGCGTATTCGGCTGGCTGACCTGATTCTGACGATTTACGGTCACCGACAGGTTCCCCTGCGCAACGGCGCAGTTATCCAGCGTCACTTCGCGGTTCATCACCACGGAACCCGTGCGAGAGTTGATCACCACGCGCGCATCCTGCACCGGCATACTCACTTCAAGGTTTTGGATATCCGCCAGCAGACGAACCTGAGAGCTACCGCCGCTTGGCACGCGGATCTGGATCGTACGGCCATCCAGCGCAGTTGCGCTGCCGAAGCCGCGGGAGCGGTTAATGGTGTCGGTGATCCGCTGGGCCAGGCTGAAGTCATCATCGTTAAGCTGCAGGTTGAGGGTGTTGCCGTTGCCGAAAGTCCCGGCCAGCTCACGCTCTACGACCGCGCCGCCGGTGATACGCCCGCCGTTAAGCTGGTTCACCTGCACGCTGCTCCCACCGGCAGCAGCGCCCGCGCCACCCACCAGCACGTTACCCTGCGCCAGGGCATAAACCTGATTATCCACGCCTTTGAGCGGCGTCATTAAAAGAGTCCCGCCGCGCAGGCTCTTCGCATTACCCATGGACGAAACAACAACATCAATGTTTTGCCCTGCTCGCGCGAACGCCGGGTATTTTGCCGTCACCATCACCGCCGCCACGTTTTTCAGCTGCATATTGGTGCCGGTCGGTACGGTAATACCCAGCTGGGAAAGCATGTTGTTCAGGCTTTGGGTGGTAAACGGCGTTTGCGTCGTCTGGTCACCGGTGCCGTCCAGCCCAACCACCAGGCCATAGCCAATCAGGGAGTTTTCACGCACGCCCTGCACGGTGGTCAGATCGCGAATGCGGTCAGCTGATGCATAAGCCGCTGTCAGCAGCACAACCAACCCGAATAAATATTTCACCATGGTACCCTCGCTTACATCGGCGATACGTTAAGGAAGAAGCGCTGCAGCCAGCCCATATTCTGCGCTTCATTAATGTAGCCGTTACCGACATACTCAATTCGGGCATCCGCCACCTGGGTCGACGCAACGGTGTTGCTGCCGCTGATGGTGCGCGGGTTCACTACGCCAGAGAAGCGGATAAACTCCGTCCCCTGGTTGATGGCAATCTGTTTCTCACCTACGACGTGCAGGTTTCCGTTGGCCAGCACCTGATCGACCGTCACCGTCAGCGTGCCGCTGAAGGTGTTGCTGGCGTTGGCGCCGCCTTTACCGTTAAAGCCATTGCTGCCAGAAGCGCTCAGGTCAGCTTTTCCTCCTCCCAATAGCCCCGAAGCAAAAGTCGGGACCGTGTCGAAGCCGAGGGCCGATTTTCCATCGCGGCTGGCGTTCGCCGAGGAGCTCTTACTGGCGCTGACGTTTTCCTGAAGCTGGATGGTCAGAGTATCGCCGATATTACGTGGACGACGGTCTTCAAACAGCGGCTGATAGCCGTAGTTCATCGGCTGTGCGGTCTGGAATATTGATCCGTTAATCGTTGGCGAAGGACCAGGCACCGGCTGCGCGGTCGTGGCCCCTTCAACCAGCGGTTTACTAGGCACTAAGGCGCAGCCGCTTACGGCAAACACCAGACTCAGGAGAACAGGACGGAGCACCATTGGGTTTTGCATTGCTTTCATCTTCAGGTCACGGCAGCCGACGCGCTTTCACGCGTCGGCAAACGCCTTACATTTGCGTCAGTTTTTGCAGCATCTGGTCGGTGGTGCTGACCGCTTTGCTGTTGATTTCGTAAGCGCGCTGAACCTGGATCATGTTTACCAGCTCTTCAGCAACGTTTACGTTTGAGGTCTCAACATAGCCCTGGTAGAGCAGACCTGCGCCGTTCAATCCCGGTGTGGAATCGTTTGGCGCACCGGATGCCTGCGTTTCGGTGTAAAGGTTTTCACCAATACTTTCCAGGCCGGTATCGTTCATAAAGGTCGTCAGGTTCAGCTGCCCTACCTGCACCGGCGCGGTCTGCCCTTGCAGAGTTGCGCTCACCACACCGTCACGGCCGATAGTCAGGCTCAGCGCGTTTGCCGGCACGGTAATCGCAGGCTGTACCTGGAAACCGCCCGCCGTCACCAGCTGTCCATTTTGGTCAACCTGGAAAGAACCGTCGCGCGTATAGGCGGCGGTACCGTCCGGCAGCAGAACCTGGAAGAAACCTTCGCCTTTGATGGCCACATCTTTGCTGTTGTCCGTTTTAGACAGGTTGCCCTGGCTGTGCAGACGCTCGGTGGCCACCGGACGAACGCCGGTCCCGATCTGTAAACCGGACGGCAGCGTCGTCTGCTCAGAAGACTGAGCCCCCGGCTGGCGAATGGTTTGATAAAGCAAATCTTCAAACACGGCGCGTTGACGCTTGAAACCATTGGTGGAGACGTTTGCCAGGTTGTTGGCAATCACATCCATATTGGTTTGCTGTGCATCAAGGCCCGTTTTGGCGATCCATAAAGAATTGATCATGTTTGAATCCTGTAATAAGTAAGCCGGGCGTTAGGTCATTTGCAGCAGCGTGTTAGCGCGCTGTTCGTTTTCATCAACGTTGGCGATAACTTTCATCTGCATCTCAAAACGACGGGCGTTGGCGATCATATCCGCCATCGCCTCTGCCGGTTTGACGTTGCTGCCTTCCAGTACGCCGGACATCACCTTAATCGTTGGGTCGGCCTGCGCGATGGCACCGCGTGTCGCCTGGGCGGCGGGGTTCAAACGAAACAGCCCGTCATCCCCGCGCACCACCTCCTGCTGCGTGGCTTTCACCAGCTTCAGTCGGCCAATCGGCGCCACGGTATTTGGCGGGTCGCCCGGGTTCAGCGCGGAGATAGTTCCGTCCGCGGCGATGGTAAGCTGCGAACCTTCCGGCACCGCAATCGGGCCACCTTCACCGATAACGGGCCGGCCGCCAATGGTCAACTGACCGGCAGGGCTGACCTGAATGTTACCGTTGCGGGTATAGCCTTCTCCGCCGTCCTGCGTCTGCACCGCCAGCCAGCCATCCTGCTGCAAAGCAACGTCCATCGGGCGCGAGGTGTAGTCCAGCTGACCAGGCGTCATATCAGCCCCTGGCGTTGAGGCAATCACCAGGGTACGAGTTGGCAGAGAAAGCCCTTCCACCGGGACAGCACGCAAAGCATTAAGCTGCGCGCGGAAGCCCGGTGTGGAAGCGTTCGCCATGTTGCTCGCCGTGACTGACTGTTGATTCAGCGTCTGGCTGGCAGCGCCCATGGCGGTGTAGATTGCATGATCCATTAAGCCGTCCCTTCAGGCGCTTAGCGCAGGTTAACCAGGGTGTTGAGGATCTGGTCCTGGGTTTTGATGGTCTGCGCGTTCGACTGATAGTTACGCTGCGCGACGATCATGTTGACCAGTTCTTTACTCAGATCCACGTTCGAAGACTCCAGCGCGCCGCTGGTCAGGGTTCCGAAGTTACCGGTGCCCGCCAGGCCCAGCAACGCAACACCGGAAGAGTTGCTTGCGGTCCAGACGTTATCGCCCTGGGACTGCAAACCTTCAGGGTTCGCAAAGTTGGACAGCACGATTTGCCCCAGAAGCTGGGTCTGCTCGTTGGAGTAGTTCCCGACCACGGTGCCATCGTCGTTAATCTGATAAGACGTCAGGTCACCCGGCTTGTAGCCGTTCTGGTTGGTCGCCACGATGTTGTTAGACCCGGTGTTCTGCTGCATGGAGTTCTGGAAGCTCAGCGCGAAGGTCGCAGGTGTCGCGCCGTTGGTGACGCCGGTGGTCACGTTGATGCTGGTTGGCAGCGTGTTCGGGTTTGGAATCGGATCGGCGGCATTGGCAGTAATCCCCTGCAGGTTGCCGTTGTTGTCGAAACGCATAAACCCGGCGGACGTTGCCGTAGAACCCGCTACGGAAGAGTCTTTGGTGTAAACCTGCCAGGCGTTATCCGCGCTCTTAACGTAGTAAACATCCATACCATGGGCGTTACCCTGGCTGTCATAAACGGTGACCGTGCCCTTCTTGTTGTAGCTGTTCGCATTGGTAGGATCGAACGGCGTTACGGTCGGGATCTTATCGGTAGAGTTCAGGTTGATCTGCTGGGACGCAGTGGTGGTGGTCTTCGCCGGCATCAGCGTGTTCGGGATCGACAAGCCTACCGGGTTGGCGCCCTGTTGAATGGTTGGCGGCGTGCCGGTTGCCGGGTAACCGGTCAGCTGCAGGCCCTGCATGTTCACCAAATTACGGTTTTCATCCAGCTTGAACTGGCCGTTACGGCTATAGAACACCGAGCCGGAGCTGTCTACCAGGCGGAAGAAGCCGTTCTGGCTGATAGCGACGTCCAGGCCACGACCGGTCCCGGTGGTAGTCCCGTCGCCAAAGTTCTGGGTCACGCCCGCGACTTTAACGCCCAGGCCCACTTTAGAGCCTGCGAACATATCGGCAAAAGAGACCGAACCTGATTTAAAACCGTAGGTGGCGGAGTTGGCAATGTTGTTACCAATCACGTCCAGGTTGGTGGCCGCAGCATTTAAGCCGCTGACCGCTTGAGAAAACGCCATGTCTTACTCCTGCTTAGGTTATAGGCTTAAATAATTTGCCTGATTGCATCGAGGGTCGTAGAACCGTAGGTCCCGAGATCCAGTTTGAGGCCATCTTTGCCGTTGATAACACCGCTCACCATAGCGAAGCCCAGCGGCTGAGCCACCAGCTGTGTCCCGCCATTCGTGGCATTGATCGCCACGGTATAAGAGCCGTCCGGCACGTTGGTGCCGTCGTTGGCGCTGCCGTCCCAGGTAAAGGTATGCACCCCGGCACTCAGTCCACCAATCTCGATAGTACGCACCACTTTGCCGTCTTTATCGGAGATGGTGGCCGTGACTTTGTCCGCCGCCTGCTGCAGCTCGACGCCAAACGGCGTGGTGCTGATGGTGTTGGTTTTTGAATCGGTCCCCGCCAGGATTTTATTGCCCGGGATCATAACGCCATGGCCAATCAGGGCGCTGGCCTGCAGAGACTGGTTCTGGTTGATCTGGCCGGAAACGGAACCCAGCGTGGTGTTAAGTTTTTCGATGCCGCTAACGGTACTGATCTGCGCCAGCTGCGTGGTCAGTTCGTTGTTCTGCATCGGGTTGGTCGGATCCTGGTTTTTTAACTGCGCCACCAGCAGGGTCAGAAAACTCCCCTGCAGGTCTGCGGCGCTGTTGCCGGTCAGGCTGTTTTTCGATGCACCAGCCGTAGGATCAACATTGTTAGTCGGATCGTTCACTTTGACTGCAATGGACATATAGGCTCCTGTTACTGACCGAGAGTGAGCGTTTTCATCATCATGCCCTTCACGGTGTTGAGCACTTCGACGTTGGCCTGATAGCTACGGGAAGCGGACATGCTGTTGACCATCTCCCCGACCACATCAACGTTTGGCATACGCACGTAGCCGCGCGCGTCCGCAAGCGGGTTACCCGGCTGGAAAACCAGCTTGTCCGGCGCATCGCTCTCAATCACTTTGGTCACTTTAACGCCACCGGTCGCCGCGCCAGGGGCGGCATCCACCTGGAAAACGACCTGTTTTGCGCGGTAAGGCTGACCGTCTGGTCCGGTGACGCTGTCGGCGTTGGCGAGGTTACTTGCCGCCACGTTCATGCGTTTGGACTGGGCCGTCATAGCCGAACCGGCGATGTCGAAAATATTGAGTAAGGCCATCGATTATCCCTGTAGCACCGACATCATGCTTTTGATTTGCCCGCCAAGCACCGTGAGGTTTGTTTGGTAATTCAGGCTGTTATCGGCAAACTGCGTACGTTCACGGTCCATATCGACGGTGTTACCGTCCATGGCGGGCTGGTCAGGTACGCGGTAAAGGAGATCGAGCGACGGAGTGGAGTGGGTTTCTGCCGGGATATGGCGTGCCGAAGTGAGCGCCAGAGACATGCCGCCTCCTTCAACGCGTCCGCGCTCCATCACTTTTTTCATTTCACTGGCAAAGTCGATATCGCGCGCCTGAAAGCCCGGCGTGTCGGCATTGGCGATATTCGCGGCCAGAATCTCTTGGCGCTGAGCACGCAAATTAAGCGCTTCTTGCTGAAATCGCAGTGCGGCGTCCAGTTTATCGAGCATGCTTCCTCCATGGTCCATAGAATTAGGAATCGTCCGAAAGCTTAAATCCCCTTACGCGTACGCGATGGGTGGAATAAACGCAAAATACGTCGCTATTTATCGCCTTGATCAAAACGACTCGCGGTTAAAATCACCGCAATCTGAATACGGAGAAGCGCGATGAGAAGTCTGAAAATCTTGAGCGGTATAGCCAGTTTGCTGTTCGGCCAGTTGGCTATGGCGAGCGCACTCGATCAGCCGCTGACTGAGTATTTTCAACAGCGACTGGCGGGGATCAGCGATGACGTCAGCGTCAAGGTGAAAACGCCAGAGGCTCAGCTTCCAGCCTGCCCTCAGCCAGAATTCTCAACGCCCGGCAATGCCAAACTATGGGGCAACGTTAGCGTCATGGCCCGCTGCGGCAGCGACAAACGGTTTATCCAGGTTCAGGTGATTGCCACGGGCCAGTATGTGGTTGCCAGCCGCCCTATCTCCCGTGGTGCAAGGATCGATGCCAGTAGCGTGCAGTTAACCCAGGGGCGCCTTGACCAACTGCCGCCACGGACTATGCTGGATCTCGGCCAGGCGACGGACGCCGTTTCACTTCGGGATATTGCCCCCGGGCAGCCGGTGATTCAGACGATGGTACGCCAGGCCTGGCGAGTAAAAGCCGGTCAGCAGGTTCAGGTGATTGCCTCCGGCGAAGGCTTTAGCGTCAACGGAGAAGGCAAAGCGCTTAATAACGCCGCCGTCGCGCAAAATGCCCGCGTTCGCATGTCCTCAGGGCAGGTGGTGAGCGGGACGGTGGATGCTGATGGGAATATTCTGATTAATCTATAATCTTTTTAAAGATTCCGCGGCGACTGCCGATAGTACTATCAACAAATGATACTGACTGGCTCTTACGCCGCGAGCCCCTCGATGAGGAGAGAACAATGAGCATTGATCGCACGTCGCCACTGAAACCGGTAAGCACTGTTCAACCACGTGAAACCAGCGATCCACAGACGCTGAAAAGCCGTCTTGAAAAATCCACTACCGCCAACAGCACCAGCGTAAAGCTGAGTGATGCGCAGGCCAAACTGATGCAGCCCGGCACCGGCGATATCAACATGGAACGCGTTGAAGCGCTGAAGACGGCCATTCGTAACGGCGACCTGAAGATGGATACCGGCAAGATCGCCGACGCGCTGCTCCAGGAAGCCCAAAGCTATTTGTCGAGTAAATAACGGTGAGTCGTCTGTTAGAAGTGCTGGACCAAATGACCGCAGTGCTGAATTCACTTAAAGAGGTGATGGACGCTGAACAGCTGCAGCTTTCCGCAGGCCAGATAAACAGCAATGCGCTGCAACGTATAACTGAAGATAAAAGCTCGCTGCTGGCTACGCTGGATTACCTGGAGCAACAGCGTCGCGCGGAACAAAACGCCGGGGCGGTCACCAGCCTGGACGTTAGCCAGCGCTGGCAGACGATCACGCAAAAAACCCTGCACCTGCGGGACATTAATCAGCATAACGGTTGGTTGCTGGAAGACCAGATGGGCCGCAATGAGCAGGCTATTGCCGTGTTAAAACCGCATCAGGCACCGGACTTCTATGGTGCCGATGGGCAGGCAACGGCGCAGGGCAGCCGCGGCGGCAAAAAAATCACGATCTGATTCTCCTCGCCAATGAAAACAGCTGGTCAACGCTCTCCTTGACCAGCTGCTTGCTTATTTCAGCGATTTCAAGACTTTTACCGTCGCCTCAATATCAATCTCATCCTCTGAGAACAGATGTGTTTCGCCCTGGAAGGTGGTCACGGCCAGTTTTTTCACCGTGCGCATTTCCCCTTCTTTTTTCTCTGCCTTCGGGCGAATGCTGTTCATCAGCAACCCAACCGACAGCACCGCATTTTCTTTATCAATCTTCCCGTCCGCGGGCTCTTCTTCGCTGTACACCACGAAAGATTTGATCGAGGTGATTTTAAGCCGCTCGCCCGCAATAAACAGATGCTTGCTCTCAGGCTCCACTTTCACAGCAAACGCCGACAGCCCTTTATTATTGGTTCCCGGCTCGAAGGTCACCGACGCGTCCTTTTTGATAAGTTCCGGGTTGGCGACTTTAATCACGTGGAAATAACGGTTTTCACCGTTTTCATCTTTGATAAATCCGAAGCCCTTCTCTTCGAACCAGGTTGTGATTATTCCTCTCATCGCTCTGTCACCTAATTAACCTTTCAACATATAAAGAATAGGGCGGCGTGACGAAACCGTCATCCACCCAGAAAAAATCAAATTGTGCGGCGGGCGAAATCTTTCAACCTGAAGCCCAACAGCAACAATGTCGCAAAATAAGCGACGATGCCGGCCACCACCACCGCCATCAGCCGCAGCAGGCGATAAGGCATGTTGCCCAGATCCCACGCAGGCATAACATACATTATCCCAATCAGTACCGCAGACATCACCAACACGGCGGCGACCAGACGCAGCAGAAATGCCGTCCAGCCGGGCTGTGGCTGGAAGATATCCTGCTTACGCAGCTGCCAGTAAAGCAGCGAGGCGTTAATACAGGCCCCCAAACCAATCGACAGGGAAAGTCCGGCGTGTTTTAGCGGGCCGATAAACGCGAGGTTCATTAGCTGCGTCAAAATCAGCGTCACGATAGCGATTTTAACCGGGGTTTTAATGTCCTGCCGGGAATAGAAGCCTGGCGCCAGAACCTTAACCACGATAAGCCCCATCAGGCCGACCGAATACGCCACCAGCGCCCGCTGGGTCATCAGGGCATCGAAAGCTGAGAACTTACCGTACTGGAACAAAGAGACGGTCAGCGGTTTTGCCAGAATTCCCAGCGCCACCGCGCTTGGGAGCGCCAGCAGGAAGCAAAGGCGCAGCCCCCAGTCCATCAGGCGGGAGTATTCATCGTGGTTGCCGGTGGCAAAACTCTTCGCCAGCGACGGCAGCAGAATAGTGCCTAACGCCACGCCTAAAACCCCAGACGGAAACTCCATCAGGCGGTCGGCATAATACATCCAGGAAACCGATCCGGACACCAGGAACGAAGCAAAGATGGTGTTGATGATCAGTGAAATCTGGCTGACGGAAACGCCGAGAATAGCCGGCCCCATCTGTTTGATAACCCGCATTGCGCCCGCATCCTTAAAGCTGATACGCGGCAGCACCAGCATGCCAATTTTCTTCAGGTGCGGCAGCTGATAGGCCAGCTGTAATACGCCCCCTACCGTTACCGCCCAGGCCAGCGCCAGAATCGGTGGATTAAAGTGCGGGGCGGCAAACAGCGCGAAGCCAATCATGCTGAGATTAAGGAACGTCGGGGCAAAGGCTGGCACAGAGAAACGGTTCCAGGTATTGAGAATTGCCCCCACCAGCGACGCCAGCGAAATCAGTAAAATGTACGGGAAGGTAATGCGCAGCAGGCTCGACGTTAGCGCAAATTTATCCGCCGTGTCGGCAAAACCCGGCGCAGTGACCAGAATAACCCAGGGCGCCGCAAGCATCCCGAGGACGGTGACCAGCGCCAGCGCAAGCGTCAGCAGCCCGGAAACGTATGAGACAAAGACGCGCGTGGCATCTTCGCCCTGCTTACTTTTGTATTCGGCCAGAATGGGCACAAACGCCTGGGAGAACGCGCCTTCGGCAAAGATTCGGCGCAGCAGGTTCGGCAGCTTAAAGGCAACAAAGAAAGCATCCGTCGCCATCCCTGCCCCAAATACCCTTGCCACAATGGCGTCGCGCGCGAAACCAAGCACGCGTGAAAACATGGTCATCGAGCTGACGGCTGCCAGCGATTTTAAAAGGTTCATTTATTCTGTTATTCCACAAACATGAACGCCTGCAATGCAGGCGTACATGGATGATGACAAGTCGGCATAGTCTACCGATACGGCGCTGAATTGCTACCGCGATATGTTACAGCTTATTCGCTAATTGCCTCGCGCCAGAGCTTCTCGACGACACGCTGCGCCAGCAGCGCCTGCTCGCCGGAGGTTTCCGGGACAGTTTGGTTCGCCACGCAGTCGATAAAGTGACGCGCACAGCCCGCAAAGCCGCGCTGTTCCAGCGTGGTTTGCCAGCCGGGAATGGGCTGTTCCACCACACCGACGCCGCATTCTTCGCGCCACTGACGCATGTCCGTTACCTCATACAGCCCGCCGTCAGTCACCGCCTGCACCCACTCTCGCTGGCTTCCGGCGCGGCGATGCATACTGGTGGTCACGCTCAGGTTGCCCTGGCTGAAATGGTGTTCGGCGTACAGCATTTGCCCTGATTCATTGGTTTGCAACGTCCCGCTTTGCAGCTGGGCACTGCCGCCGCCAAGCCAGAGTGCGGTATCCACGACGTGAAGATAGTCATCAAGCAGCGTGAAGCGCAGATCCCCCGGGCCGACGCTGTCGCTGCGGTGTTTGTCCATCCGCAAGGATGCCCCGGCAGACAGCTTTGCCTTTAACTGCTGGTAACGCGGGGCAAAACGGCGGTTAAAGCCCACCATCAGGGTGCGTTTTTTGCGCTCTGCAAGCTCCACCAGCTTTTCGGCGTCAGCCAGATTTTCCGCCAGCGGCTTATCCACGCAGACGCTGACGCCCGCATTGAGCAGATCATTCACCACCGCGTAGTGGGAACTGGTGGCGCTATGCACAAAAACAGCATCGCACTGCGCCGCCAGATTGCTGAGCGAATCGATATACGGCATACGCCAGGTTTCACACACCGGCAGCGCTTTCGCTTTGGTCGGTGAAAATGCGCCCACCAGCGACCAGTCGTCGGATGCCCCCAGAACCGGAAGCCAGGCTTTCTGCGCGATCCCGCCCAGCCCCACGACGCCAATACGTAATTTCGTCATCCTTAATCTCCCAAATGCGCCAATAAGGAATCCAGACGCTGTTTAAGTTCGGCGACTTCAGTTTCCAGCGCGGCCACTCGCGCGCTGAGATCGTCTGCAACCGGGCTGATACTTTGTTCCGGGGACACTGACGCCTCAACCTCACCGCTGAAAAGATGCATATAGCGGCTTTCTCGTTTACCCGGCTCACGCGGCAGACGCACGACAAACGGCCCATCTTCACGGCCAGCCAGCCCTTCCAGCGTCGCTTCTACCTGCGCCATATCGGTGAACTCAAACATTCTCCCGGCACGGCTGCGCAGCTCACCCGGCGTTTGCGCGCCGCGCAGCAGCAAAGTCGTAACCACAGCCACTTCCGCTGGCGCTAGCTTTAAATGACCAAACTCGGAGTTGCAAAAACGCTGCTCGTATTTCGTCACGCGGTTGCCAAACCCGCTGACGGTTCGCAAATAATGGCCTTTGACCAGCCCGTCCAGCGAGTCCTGGACTTCATGCTCTTTCAGCTCCATCACCGGTTCACGGTTTGTTTTCTGATTACAGGCGGTCACCACGCCGTTGACGGACATCGGATATTGCTCTGGCGTAGTGAGCTGTTTTTCCAGCAGGCTGCCGATAACGCGGGCTTCAATCGCCGTTAACTGATACTTCATCTTTTAAACTCCACGACCTGGGGTCCAGTCTTGATTAACCAGCGCGGTGAGAACGTGATCCCGCCATACGCCGTCAATCAGCAAATAATCCTTTGCATAGCCTTCTTTTTCAAAGCCCAGGCGCGCCAGAAGGTCGCCGCTGCGCTGATTATGCGGCATATAGTTGGCCATAATGCGATGCACATTTTGGCTACGTTGCATATAGCGAATGGCGCTGGCCAAGGCCTCGTACATTAGTCCCTGCCCCTGCCACTTTTCACCGATGGAGTACCCGAGAAAGCAGGCATGGAAGGAGCCACGCACCACGTTGGAGAAGTTGGCGACGCCGATAACCTCTTTTTCTTCCGGGTCGAGCAGCGCGAAGTAGTACGCGCTACCCTGCTTGTGCATTTCACTTATCATGCCCAGCCTTGCCTGCCAGCCCGAAGGATAGCAGTAGCTCTCATCCCGAACGGGTTCCCAGGGTTTCAGAAACAGGCGATTTTCCGTGTAGTAATCCGCCAGGCGCCAGGCATCTCGCTCATGAACCAGACGCACCACCAGACGGTCAGTCACCAGGCGAATTTTTGGTGCGTTACTGCGGTAGCCAAACATGTTTATCCCACTCCTTCATCCCGGTTAACGGGGCTCATCTTGTTACTATACCTGCGCCTGACCGCCGTGTGAAAACAACAACATGAAGCGACATCACTTTTTTCGATTAAAGCCTTGAATCAAACTCGTTGCACGATAAAAAAATATTGTCCTGCATCAGGTATTAAAAGCCCGAATGCCAAGCGAGAATAAAGACTTGTCGCGTTTAATTAAGTTCCCTGGAGGGGAGATGTCGCGGGTGGCGCAGGCAAGGAGCCTGGGTAAATATTTCCTGCTGCTTGATAACATGTTAGTGGTATTAGGCTTTTTCGTTGTCTTCCCTTTGATTTCCATTCGCTTCGTTGACCAGTTGGGCTGGGCCGCTTTAATGGTCGGGATTGCCCTGGGTCTGCGTCAGTTTATCCAGCAGGGGCTCGGTGTCTTCGGCGGCGCGATTGCCGACAGGCTGGGCGCTAAACCGATGATTGTCACCGGCATGCTGCTGCGGGCCGCAGGTTTTGCCACCATGGGCATCGCCACGGAACCCTGGATGCTATGGCTTTCCTGCCTGCTCTCCGCCATTGGCGGAACGCTGTTTGATCCGCCCCGCTCGGCGCTGGTCGTCAAACTGGTTCGCCCTCAGCACCGCGGCCGCTTCTTCTCCATCCTGATGATGCAGGACAGCGCGGGCGCGGTGATCGGCGCTCTGCTGGGTAGCTGGCTGTTGCAGTACGACTTCCGTCTGGTATGCGCCGTCGGTGCCGTAATGTTTGTCCTGTGCGCCGCGCTTAATGCCTGGCTGCTGCCCGCTTATAAGCTTTCAACGATCCGCACCCCAATGCGCGAAGGCATGGGGCGCGTGTTTCGAGATAAACGCTTTATCACCTATGTTCTGACGCTCACCGGCTATTACATGCTGGCGGTGCAGGTCATGCTGATGCTGCCGCTGATGGTCAACGACATTGCCGGTACCGCGTCGGCGGTAAAATGGATGTACGCCATTGAAGCCGCGCTTTCGCTGACGCTGCTCTACCCTATCGCCCGCTGGAGTGAAAGGCGCTTCCGCCTGGAGCAACGCTTAATGGCAGGCCTGGTGCTGATGACGGTGAGCCTGATGCCTATTGGCCTGGCCTCCAACCTGCAGCAACTTTTCGCCCTGATCTGTACCTTCTACATCGGCTCAATCATCGCTGAGCCTGCCCGGGAAACGCTCAGCGCCTCGCTGGCGGATGCCCGCGCTCGCGGCAGCTACATGGGGTTCAGCCGTTTGGGCCTGTCGCTGGGCGGCGCACTAGGTTACACCGGCGGTGGCTGGCTGTTTGACGCAGGTAAAGCCCTGCAGCAGCCGGAATTACCCTGGGCCATGCTCGGCATTATCGGCTGTATCACCCTTGCCGCCCTGTGGTGGCAATTTAGCCTTAGACCCGTTGAGCCAACGATGCTGGAACCTGGCGGGCAGGGATAATTTTCGCGTATCATCTTTTTCCGGTAGCCGCTCCCGCCGTGCCGCATTATGCTGATAAAGCAAGGCACGGCATTGGAGCCGCTATTTTGAGGAAGCCTATGAAGAAGATTGTTTTTGCCGCAGCATTGATGCTTAGCGGCCTGCTCTCAGGATGCAACCAGTTAACGCAGTACAGCGTGAGCGAACAGGAAATCAACCAGTCGCTGGAAAAACACAATAACTTCTCGAAGGATATTGGCCTGCCCGGCGTGGCTGAAGCCCATGTGGTGCTAACCCATTTAGTCAGTCAGATAGGACGGGAAGAGCCGAATAAAATTACCCTGACCGGCGATGCCAATCTCGACATGACATCCCTGTTTGGTAACCAAAAAGCCATCCTGAAGCTCAAGCTGAAAGCACTGCCGGTGTTCAATAAAGAGCAAGGCGCCATCTACCTGCAGGAAATGGAGGTGGTTGACGCTCAGGTCGAGCCGCAAAAAATGCAGACCGTACTGCAGACCATGATCCCTTACCTTAACCAGTCCCTGCGCAGCTACTTCAATCAGCAGCCTGCTTATATCCTGAGCGAAGACCGCAGCACCGGCGAGTCGCTGGCGAAGAAATATGCCAAAGGCATTGAAGTAAAACCCGGTGAGATAATCATTCCGTTAACGGAATAGCCTCTGCCCCTCAGAGCCGTTCATGCGCTCTGAGGGTTTTGTACAACATGAGCAACATAAGGGGTGCAAACGATAACGTTTCCCCTTATCCTTAGTGCCCGGCATAAAACCAGCCCTTGATGACTGATTTCCCTCTCACGCCGGAGCACATTGATGACCGCATTACCTCAGGTATTAAAAATCCGCCGCCCAGATGACTGGCATATTCACCTTCGTGACGGTGAGATGCTGAAAACCGTGGTGCCTTACACCAGCCAGACCTATGGCCGCGCGATTGTCATGCCCAATCTTGTGCCCCCTATTACCAGCGTGGAAGCCGCTATCGCTTATCGCCAGCGTATCCTTGATGCGGTTCCGGCCGGGCAAAAGTTTGAGCCGCTGATGACCTGCTACCTGACCGACACGCTGGATCCCAACGAAATCGAACGCGGGTTCAATGCAGGCGTGTTTACCGCCGCCAAGCTTTACCCGGCGAACGCCACAACCAACTCCGCTCACGGCGTAACCAGCACCGCAGCCATTCTGCCGGTGCTTGAGCGTATGCAGAAAATTGGCATGCCGCTGCTGGTGCACGGCGAAGTCACCCATGCTGATATCGATATTTTCGATCGCGAAGCACGCTTTATTGAAACCGTCATGGAGCCGCTGCGTCGCCAGTTGCCTGAGCTGAAAGTGGTGTTTGAACATATCACCACCAAAGATGCCGCCCAGTATGTGAAAGAAGGCAACTCGCTGATTGGCGCGACTATCACGCCTCAGCACCTGATGTTTAACCGTAACCACATGCTGGTGGGCGGAATTCGTCCTCACCTTTATTGCCTGCCGATTCTGAAACGCAGCATCCACCAGGAAGCACTGCGCGAGCTGGTCGCCAGCGGCTGCGATCGCGTGTTCCTCGGCACCGACTCTGCGCCACATGCGCGTCATCGCAAAGAAGCCAGCTGCGGCTGTGCCGGCTGCTTCAACGCGCCTTCCGCGCTCGGTGCCTATGCGACGGTATTTGAAGAAATGAACGCGCTGCAGCATTTTGAAGCTTTCGCTTCGCTGAACGGCCCGCGCTTCTACGGCCTGCCGGTCAATGAAGAGCACATCGAGCTGGTTCGCGTCGCTGAGAAAATGCCAGAACTGATTGAAGCCGGCGACGACAGCATCGTGCCGTTCCTGGCGGGTGAAGAGGTCGTCTGGTCCGTTAAAGGCTAAATTTTTCAACGCCCCCTGTTGCTTACTGGAAATTAAGCCTGTATAAATATCCAGTATATTGTACAGGGGGTCGTTATGCGTATTGAAGTCACTATAGCCAAAACCACACCATTACCAGCCGGGGCTATCGATGCCCTTGCCAGTGAGCTTTCCCGCCGTATCAATCAACATTTCCCCGACACCAGCAGCGAAGTGCAGGTACGTTATGCCTCCGGCAATAACCTCTCCGTGCTGGGCGGTGCCAAAGAAGACAAAACGCGAATCAGCGAGATCCTCCAGGAAACCTGGGAAAGCGCTGACGATTGGTTCTCTGCCGACTAATACCCTCAAGTATGTTGGTACTTTTTGCCGGGTGTCGCCATCCGGTTTTTTTTATTTCCCTCGCCGATTTGATTATTTTTTAAACGCCGCTAAAGTCTTTCCTGCCTTTCTTTCCGATTACATCGGAATAGCCTGTCGATTTATTGTTCGCTTTTCTCGGATAATGTGGAAAAAGTGTTACCAGGTAATTATTTCATCCCCATGACC
Organism: Enterobacter sp. TMH.L2; assembly: GCF_050847315.1. Classification (NCBI taxonomy): domain Bacteria; kingdom Pseudomonadati; phylum Pseudomonadota; class Gammaproteobacteria; order Enterobacterales; family Enterobacteriaceae; genus Enterobacter; species Enterobacter sp. TMH.L2. The sequence continues at coordinate 3,015,407 of NZ_CP193791.1, forward strand.
GCAAGAGTGTTGATATACTTAAGTCGCTTCACCATAAATCACGCATGAACCTCACTAGTCGTTGTCTTTAAACACGTATAAAAGGGGTTATGATGGAAAAAAATAGTGATGTTATTCAGACTCATCCCCTCGTCGGATGGGATATCAGCACCGTCGACAGCTACGACGCCATGATGCTGCGCCTGCATTACCTGACATCCAATAATCAGAAGCACGATGAAACCGAAATCGGTCAGACCCTCTGGCTGACCACCGATGTCGCCCGGCAATTTATTTCCATCCTTGAGGCCGGGATAGCCAAAATTGAATCCAGTGATTACCAGGAAAGCGATTATCGCAAGCATTGACGACACATGCTTAACAATGGCCACAGGCACCCAACGGGGTGCCTTTTTTATTTTAAGCGTCACCGTCAATTGCATCGTTCCGGTGAATTAATTACCCTGCTACAGATAATTTTCCACAGAGAAAAGCTTATGAACTACGACCTCATCATTGTCGGCAGCGGCTCCGTCGGTGCCGCCGCAGGCTGCTATGCCACACACTCGGGCCTGAAGGTACTGATGATCGACAGCGGCCACCCGCCGCATGACCAGGGCAGCCACCACGGCGACACTCGCCTGATGCGCCATGCTTATGGCGAAGGTGAAAAATATGTCCCGTTGGTCCTGCGAGCACAAAAACTGTGGGATGCCCTGGCGGAAGCCAGCGGTGAGAAGCTCTTCCACCGCACCGGGGTCATTAACCTGGGGCCATCTGATTCGCCCTTTATTCGCAATGTCGCCTCCAGCGCAGAGAAATTTTCCCTGCCGGTTGAAACCCTGGACGCCGCCGCCATTGCCGCCCGCTGGCCGGAGATTGCTGTGCCTGAAAACTACGTCGGCCTGTTTGAGACGGACTCAGGCGTGCTGAAAAGCGAGCTGGCCATCGAAACCTACATCAACCTTGCTAAGCAAGGCGGCAGCGCTCAGCTTTTTAACTGTAGGGTGACGGCGATCCGCCACGGCGACGAAGGTGTCACCGTCGTGACTGAAGAAGGTGAATATCACGGGAGCAAACTGCTGGTCAGCGCGGGGACCTGGGTTACCAAACTGCTGCCTGACCTGCCGATCGCGTCGGTTCGCAAAATCTTTGCCTGGCACCAGGCCGATGGGCGCTACAGCGAGAACAACAAATTCCCGGCGTTTACCGCAGAAACACCCAACGGCGATCAGTATTACGGCTTCCCGGCGGAAGACAACGAACTGAAGCTGGGCAAGCACAACGGCGGACAGCTGATTGACTCCCCCGAGCAGCGTAAACCCTTTGGCGCCGTCGCCAGCGATGGGTCTGAAGTCTTTCCGTTCTTGCGCGAATTTTTACCCGGCATCGGCTGCTGCCTGCACGGTAAAGCCTGCACCTATGACAATTCGCCGGATGAAGATTTCATCATTGATACTCTCCCCGGCCATGACAACACCCTGATCATTACCGGGCTGAGCGGACACGGGTTCAAATTCGCCTCTGTTTTAGGCGAAATTGCCTGCCAGTTTGCTTTGGGTCAAAAACCTGCCTTTGATTTATCCCCGTTTGTACTTTCTCGCTTCAAAACGGCGTAGAATCCCCGAGTGGCGGGCATTTCCGCCACTTTTCCTTGGGGCCATCATGATTCGCTTTTTTCAATTTTTAACCAACAATATTCGCGAACACTTTATTCTGTATCTTTTTCTCTGGGCAATACTTGCACTTCTCGATCTGGCTTATATCTATTTCTTTTGATTATTCAGACTCCTGTTATATTGACAATTATTGACGTAAAATTAATTAAATATAGTTTTAGCGCAAATAATTAACCGTCAATAAATACTCTTCTCAATCAAAAACGATCATATTCATTCGACTCTACTGAACGCCTGCCGCGAGTGTTATTCAAAAAAACAGACATACAATAAATATATATCGAAATACGGATATTTATGTTGATCTGCTGTTAACAGAACGCCTATGTTTTAGCTTCTTTAGAAAATACATGGACGCATAAATATGCAATGGCGAAACTCATCCGAACGCTATGGACATTTTTCGGTTCTCCTTCACTGGCTGGTTGCCGCCACGGTTTACGGTATGTTTGCACTCGGACTCTGGATGGTGACGCTGGGCTATTACGACGTCTGGTACCATAAAGCACCAGAAATACATAAGAGCATCGGCATCTTGTTAATGTCAGCTCTGGCTATTCGTATTCTCTGGCGCTTTATATCGCCTCCGCCGCCACCGTTAAAAAGTTATTCACGTCTGACGCGCATCGGCGCGCTTACCGCACATATTTTGCTGTATGCATTATTGTTCGCCATTTTGCTGAGCGGGTATCTGATTTCAACGGCTGACGGTAAACCCATTAGCGTGTTTGGCTGGTTTGATGTGCCCGCCACGCTAACCGACTTCGGGGCGCAGGCCGACCTTGCCGGGACAGTTCATCTCTGGCTGGCGTGGACCGTGGTGATTGTTTCCGTTCTACACGCTCTTGCGGCCTTAAAGCACCATTTTCTAGATAAAGATGCCACCCTCAAGCGCATGCTGGGGAAAGCATCCCGTTAACTATGGAGAGTAAGACAATGAAGAAAATCCTGCTGGGAGCCACCTTAGGCGCTCTGTTATTCACCACCGGCTCCGCCGTGGCCGCTGACTATAAAATTGATAAACAAGGTCAGCATGCGTTTGTGAATTTCCGTATTCAGCATCTCGGCTATAGCTGGCTGTACGGTACCTTCCGTGATTTTGACGGAACCTTTACCTTCGACGAGAAAAACCCTTCGGCAGATAAAGTCAACGTCACCATCAACACCACCAGCGTGGATACCAACCATGCCGAACGCGACAAACACCTGCGTAGCGCAGAGTTCCTCAACGTGACTAAGTTCCCGCAGGCTACCTTCGCCTCAACGGAAGTAAAAAAAGACGGTGAAGCTTTAGATATTATCGGCAACCTGACGCTGAACGGCGTGACAAAGCCGGTTACGCTGAAGGCTAAGCTGATTGGTCAGGGTAACGATCCGTGGGGCGGCGTGCGCGCGGGTTTTGAGGCCGAAGGTAAAATTAAGCTGAAGGACTTCAATATTACTCAGGATCTGGGGCCAGCTTCTCAGGACGTTGATCTGATTATTTCTGTCGAAGGCGTGCGTCAGTAAAAAGACTCCCCCGGCGAACCGGGGGAATGTTATTACTTCTCGGGGTCAGGAATACCCAGCGTGGTATTCAGCATCCCACGAGATTTATTAAAGATCTTATTCCCGTTTTCGCGGCCTGCCCGGCGGCGGCGCTGTTCTTCTGGAGATAGCGCCAGCTCATCACGGCATACTTCACTGCAGCAGCCAGAGAATTTCTCAGCACAGGCCGGACACTGAATAAACAGCAGATGGCAGCCGTCATTTTTGCAGTTGGTGTGGCTGTCGCACGGCGTTCCGCACTGATGGCAATGGGCGATCACATCGTCAGATATACGCTCTCCCATACGCTCATCGAAAACAAAGTTTTTACCGACAAAGCGCACCGGCAATCCTTGCTCACGCGCGCGGCGCGCATATTCAATGATCCCGCCTTCAATGTGATACACATTTTTGAAGCCGTTATGGCGCATCCAGGCGCTGGCTTTTTCACAGCGAATGCCGCCGGTGCAATACATGACAATTTTCTTCTCTTTGTCATCCTGCATCATATCCACGGCTTTCGGCAGCTGCTCACGGAAGGTGTCGGCCGGAATTTCGACGGCGTCCTCGAAATGCCCCACTTCGTATTCATAGTGGTTACGCATATCGATAAATACCGCGCTCGGATCGTCGAGCATGGCGTTCACTTCCGCAGCCTTCAAATATTCCCCCACGTCACTTGCGTCAAACGTAGGGTCATCAATACCGTCAGCAACAATACGGTCGCGTACCTTCATGCGCAGCACCCAGAAGGATTTACCGTCATCTTCCAGAGCAATATTCAGGCGCAAATTATTTAAGGCCGGGTGGAAGGCATAAATCGCTTCGCGCAGGGCATCAACGCGGCTTTCCGGGACGCTAATCTGAGCGTTGATCCCTTCATGCGCCAGATAGACGCGGCCAAACACGTTCAGGCTCAGGAATAGCTGATACAGCGCATCACGGGTCGCCTGCGGCGTTTCGATAGTGAAATATTTGTAGAATGAGATGGTCGTGCGCGGCTCGGTTTCGGCAAGCATGCGCTCGCGCAGCTCCTCATTCGATACGCGGTTGTGTAACACTGGCATGGTGTTCGCTCGCAATCGTTGAAAAAAAGTGGGCTGCATCATAAAGCAAATAACGCTTATTTACATCCCCACGTTTTACGCTACATTTTGCTCACTCAGAGGCATCTGCGGCAACAATCGATGAAATATCAGGCACTCCGACGCCGCGTATTTTGGCTCTGCGCTAAAAAATGCCACAATGGAATGATTAGAAGATCCGGCAATTGCCGTCACAAAGGTTTTACATGACGAACTTACCGCAATTCTCCCGTGCATTACTGCACCCGCGCTATTGGCTCACCTGGCTGGGCATCGGCTTTTTATACCTGCTGGTGCAGCTCCCCTACCCGGTGCTTTATCGCATCGGCTGCGGGCTGGGCCGGCTGGCAAAACGCCTGATGAAACGTCGCGCGAAAATAGCCTACCGCAATCTTGAACTCTGCTTCCCGGACATGAGCGAGGAAAAACGCGAGCAGATGGTGATCGCCAACTTCGAGTCAGTCGGTATGGGGCTGATTGAGACCGGCATGGCCTGGTTCTGGTCTACGGAGCGCATCAATAAATGGTGCCACTACGAAGGCGTGGATATTGTTAAAGGCATCGAGAAAACGGGCCAGGGCATTTTGCTGATTGGCATTCACTTCCTGACGCTGGAGCTGGGCGCCCGTATTTTCGGCATTAAAACGCCGGGCATCGGCGTTTACCGCCCAAACGACAACCCACTGCTGGACTGGCTGCAGACCTGGGGGCGCATGCGCTCCAATAAGAGCATGATTGACCGCAAAGATCTGAAAGGCATGATCCGCGCGCTGAAAAATGGCGACATCATCTGGTATGCCCCGGACCACGATTACGGCCCGAGAGGCAGCGAGTTTGTACCGTTCTTTGCCGTTGAACAAGCCGCGACCACCACGGGAACCTACACGCTCGCCAAACTCTCCGGCGCCTGCGCCGTGCCGTTTGTTCCGCGTCGCCTGCCGGGCGGCAAAGGCTACGAGCTGACGATTATTCAGCCAGAGCTGAACCCACCTCTTGACAGCCCGGAAGCAACGGCACGCTGGATGAACAAAATTGTAGAGAAGTGCATCCTGATGGCACCGGAGCAGTATATGTGGCTGCATCGCCGCTTTAAGACGCGCCCGGAAGGTATGCCCGACCGTTACCAATAATGCTTAACAGCCGCCTTTTAAGGCGGTTTTTTTTGCCTTAGTTTGATCGAAAAAGCCCTTTGATTTGCCAGCCCAATGCCAACAGGCGCATAATTAGCAGAGTAATAATTCCCTCTCTTCTCTTTGGCACTGGCAACTTCGGAGCGGTATGACTCCCCCTGACAGCACTATCAACTGGAAGCGTAATCTGGCCGTCGTCTGGGTTGGCTGCTTCCTGACCGGCGCGGCATTCAGCCTGGTCATGCCGTTCCTCCCGCTTTACGTTGAGCAACTCGGCGTCACCGGCCATAGCCAGCTGAACATGTGGTCCGGGCTGGTCTTTAGCATTACCTTCCTGTTTTCTGCCGTGGCATCCCCTTTCTGGGGTGGGCTTGCCGATCGTAAAGGCCGAAAACTTATGCTGCTGCGTTCCGCGCTTGGCATGTCTGTCGTCATGCTGTTGATGGGTCTCGCACAAAACATTTGGCAATTTCTGGCGCTTAGGGCCTTACTTGGCCTGCTGGGTGGGTTTGTGCCGAATGCCAACGCGCTGATAGCCACTCAGATACCGCGCCATAAAAGCGGCTGGGCACTTGGCACGCTGTCTACGGGAGCGGTCAGCGGCGCGCTGCTAGGCCCGCTGATGGGTGGCCTGATGGCGGACAGCTACGGGCTACGCTCGGTGTTCTTCATCACCTCGCTGGTGCTGTTTATCTGCTTCGTGATGACGCTGTTTTTTATTCGCGAGTCGTTCACGCCCGTTTCCAAAAAAGACATGCTGCACGCCCGCCAGGTACTCACCTCATTAAAAAATCCCCGCCTGGTACTGAGTCTGTTTGTCACCACGATGATCATCCAGGTTGCCACCGGTTCTATCGCACCTATCCTGACGCTCTACGTGCGCGATCTGGCCGGTAACGTCAGCAATCTGGCGTTTATTAGCGGGATGATTGCTTCCGTGCCCGGCGTAGCGGCGCTGATCAGTGCCCCAAGACTCGGCAAGCTGGGCGATCGCATTGGGCCGGAAAAGATCCTGATTGGTGCGCTGGTAATTTCCGTTTTGCTGCTCATCCCGATGTCGTTGGTACAAAACCCGTGGCAGCTCGGGGTCTTACGCTTCTTGCTCGGTGCCGCCGACGGGGCGCTGCTCCCCGCCGTGCAAACGCTACTGGTCTATAACTCTTCCAGCCAAATCTCGGGCCGGATTTTCAGCTACAACCAGTCCTTCCGCGATATTGGCAACGTCACCGGCCCGCTGCTCGGCGCCGCCGTTTCCGCCAGCTACGGCTTCCGCACCGTATTCCTGGTCACCGCCAGCGTGGTGCTGTTTAACGCCCTTTACTCATGGATGACGCTGCGCCAGCCTGCCGAACGACTCCGTATTCCGGGGGAATAAATCTCCGACTTGCAGATTTGCCAACAGCGTCAACAATTAACTGGAAATCGTAACGGAGCAGCCGCTCCCCGACCTTTGCCACAAGGAGATAACCATGAGCATGTATGCAACCCTGGAAGAAGCCATTGATGCCGCGCGGGAGCAGTACCTTGCCGATAACCCGAGCGTGGATGAAGAGAGCGCCAGCGTCGAGCAATTCAATTTCCAGAAGTACGTTTTGCAGGATGGTGACATCATGTGGCAGGCCGAGTTCTTTACCGACGACAGCGAGGAAGGCGAATGCCTGCCGATGCTCAGTGGGGAAGCGGCGCAAAGCGTGTTTGACGGTGATTTCGATGAGATTGAACTGCGCCAGGAATGGCTGGAAGAGAATACGTTGCACGAATGGGACGAAGGTGAATTTCAGCTCGAGCCGCCGCTGGACACCGAAGAAGGTCGCACGGCGGCAGACGAGTGGGATGAGCGCTAGCCGTTATTCATACGGCCCGTGGCTGGCGTCAATCGGCAACAGCAACGTGTCAAAGATCAGCGAAAACGGCAGGTCGAGCACGGTAATATAGCGCCATGCGCCCTCGCGTACATCCCAGCGCACGCCGGGGTAATATTGGTTCCCGTGCCCTTGCCCCGGCACCGTCCGGCTAATAATGCTGCCGCAGCCGCTTAGCAGAAACGCCATCATCAGTACCGCAATTATTTTACCCACACATGCACTCCTGTTCAGAACGCGCTGAGTATAACCATCGCCGAATAAAAGGCAAAAAAATGCCGACCCTGAGGTCGGCATTATCACTTCTTTAAGGCCTTACTTTGCCGTCAGCGCCAGCGGGTTTAGCTGCAGCTTTCTGTAGCTCTCCACCCAGGAAGAATAACGCTCCGGGTTCGCCCACACGCGGTAATGCAAGCGCGACATGGTCATCGGGTCGCTCAGCAGAACCAGGCGGCGGTCGCGGTTGAGTTTGTCCGGCGTTTCGTTCAGCGCCTGTTCAACGTGACGGTCGCGGGCAATCTCCAGCACCAGACTCTTACGGTGACGAGCCGTGGCCATTGCCGTGCTCAGGGCGTTAAACGACGGGTTAAATACCGCGTGCATAAAGCCATCGTCCAGCGTACGGCTGCGGTTCAGCTCCAGATAGTTCTCGGTGTCCACCAGCACCTGCGGCGGGGAATACTCTTCCGGGATCAGGAACAGCTTCCAGCGCTTGGTGCGCAGGCCGAGGCTCGCCCGGCTTGAAAGCACGGAGACGAACGGCGACAGGATCAGCGAGAAGACAATCGGTGCCAGCCAGAACAGGAAGCGCAGATCCAGCCAGGCCATGCCCACTGCCCAGACAAGGCCCAGCAGCAGCTGAGAGCCGTGGCGCATAAAGGCTTCACCCCACGGCGTGGAGTCATCGTCACGCTGCGGCGAGTTCCAGACCACTTCCCAGCCCAGGAACGCGCTGACCACAAACACGGTGTGGAACAGCATACGCACCGGTGCCAGCAGCACGGAGAACAGCACTTCAAGCAGCAGTGAACAGGTCACTCGCAGGAAGCCGCCATACTCTTTAGAACCTTTGCACCAGATAAGAATGATGCTCAGCAGCTTAGGCAGGAACAGCAGAACCATGGTCGAGGCAAACAGCGCAATCGCCAGCTCAGGACGCCACTGCGGCCAGACCGGGAACAGCTGTCTAGGCTGGAGGAAGTACTGCGGCTCGGTCAGAGCGTGTACAACCTGCAGCGCGGTAGAGAGCGCCAGGAACATAAACCACAATGGGGCAGACAGATAGGACATGACGCCGGTCAGGAACACCGCCCGGTGAACCGGGTGCATCCCTTTCACCAGGAACAGACGGAAGTTCATCAGGTTACCCTGGCACCAGCGACGGTCGCGTTTCAGCTCGTCCAGCAGGTTCGGCGGCAGTTCTTCGTATGAGCCAGGCAGGTCGTAAGCAATCCACACGCCCCAGCCGGCACGGCGCATCAGCGCGGCTTCGACGAAGTCATGGGAAAGAATCGACCCGGCAAAGTTACCTTCACCCGGCAGCGGCGCCAGCGCACAGTGTTCAATGAACGGCTTCACGCGAATAATGGCGTTGTGGCCCCAGTAGTGGGATTCCCCCAACTGCCAGAAGTGCAGGCCCGCAGTAAAGAGCGGCCCGTAGACACGGGTAGCAAACTGCTGGCAGCGTGCATACAGCGTGTCCATGCCGGAGGCTTTGGGCGAAGACTGAATAATACCGGCCTTCGGGTTCGCTTCCATCAGGCGCACGAGGTTGGTCAGGCAATCACCGCTCATGACGGAGTCGGCGTCCAGCACCACCATGTAGCTGTACTGGTTCCCCCAGCGACGGCAGAAGTCATCGATGTTGCCGCTTTTACGCTTCACGCGGCGACGGCGGCGGCGATAGAAGATCTGCCCTTCGCCCTGCACTTCCGCAATCAGCTCCATCCAGGCTTTTTGCTCCGCAACGCAGATATCCGGGTTGTAGCTGTCGCTCAGGATATACACATCGAAGTGCGCCTGCTGCCCGGTGGCTTTGACGGATTCCCACGTCGCACGCAGGCCGGCAAACACGCGATCGACGTCTTCATTACAAATCGGCATGATAAGCGCGGTACGGTGCTCAGGGTTGATGGGCTCATCCCCCACCGTTGACGCAGAAATACTGTATTTGTCTTTGCCCATCAGCAACTGCAGGAAGCCCATCAGCGCGGTCCAGAAACCGGCAGAGACCCAGCAGAACAGCACGGCAAACAGGATCAGGATGCCGCTTTGCAGAATGTACGGCAGCAGCTGCATAAAGGAGACCCACAGATCCTGTCCCCCCATGTCCGCCGGGTTAATCAGCGCCCAGCCCTGGTACGGAAGGATCGTCTTCATGTACCAGGTTGCGACCACGGTTTGGGCCAGCGTGAGGATCAGCAGAATGTAGCGGCGAATCGTGCCGACGGTACGCCATTTCTGCTCAGAGGCCTCTTCTTCTTTAGACGCGAACTTAGACTTCGTTTCGCGACCAAGCAGGCGATCCCAGAAGCGGCCAATCGGGTTGGTACGCCACGGGTCCGGGAACATAGAAGCACGCGTCGCTTTCGGCATCGCCTGAAGCTGGGTGCGCCCTTCATCATCGGCGATCAGCTGTTCGCCGCCGAGAGACCCCGGCCAGCTCGCCTCGAGACGAGCTTTTACCGAAGCCAGAGGAGAATCATCCGCTCGTTCAAAGTGGTGATGCTGCGCATCAAGCGCCTCATGCACCGCCTGAAGATCGGACGCAGGCAAAGCCGCCTTCTGCTCAGCAGAAAGCGGGAGTGCTTCGATGTAGTCAGGCGAGAATTCAGTAGACTTATTCATTGGCAGGCAGCTGGTAGCTCCAGGTTTCACTCAATGTCTGCTCGCCGTTAACCAGCGCAGCACGCATATCCGTCGTCTTCTTCTCGTCTTTCAGCTTCACGCGCAGCGTTAAACGCCAGCCTTTGTTGACCGGGTTATAGCGCACCTGGCTGTCAACGATCTCACCGTTATCGCCAATGCTGGTCTGTGCGGTGACCGGCGTGTCGGCTGGCAGTTTTTTCATCTCTGCCCCGGTAAAGTCTACCACAAACGCAATGGTGCCGTCCGGCTGGCGGATCAGGTTAGACTGCTTCACATCCCCGGTAGAACGGCGAGTTTGCAACACATACGCGTTATCCGGCGCATGCATTTTGTCTTCGTCGCGGCTAAAGGTGATGGTGTACTTAAAGTTCATCTCTTTGCCTGGGTCCGGCAGCTGATCAGGCGTCCAGTAAGCAACGATGTTGTCATTCGTTTCATCGTTGGTTGGGATTTCAACCAGCTCTACGCGGCCTTTACCCCAATCCCCGACCGGTGCAACCCACGCGCTAGGGCGCTGGTCGTAACGATCGTCTAAATCTTCAAAGCGGGAGAACTGACGGCCACGCTGCAGCAGGCCAAAGCCGACCGGGTTTTCCGTAGCGTAAGAGCTAACGGCCAGGTGTTTCGGGTTGTTCAGCGGACGCCAGATCCATTCCCCGTTACCGGCGTGAATAGACAGGCCGTTGGAGTCATGCAGTTCCGGGCGGAAATTGGTGGTTGGTGAAGGCTGATTTGGCCCGAACAGGAACATACTGGTCAGCGGCGCAACGCCCAGCTTGCCTACCTTGTCACGCAGGTAAACTTTCGACTGCACGTTCACCACGGTATCGCGCCCAGGGGTGATAACGAAACGATAAGCCCCGGTCGCTCGTGGGGAATCAAGCAGTGCATACAGGGTTAACGTTTTATCCGTTGGCTTCGGACGTTCAATCCAGTATTCGCGGAAGCGAGGGAACTCTTCACCAGACGGTAAAGCAGTATCAATCGCCAGTCCTCGGGCAGACAGGCCATACACCTGGCCGGCGCCAATTACGCGGAAGTAACTCGCTCCGAGCATGCTGACAATTTCGTCGTTCTTATCTTTGCTGTTGATCGGATAGAGCACTTTGAACCCGGCGAAACCGAGATCTTTTACGGTATCTTTATCGTGCTTTACATCACCGAAGTTAAAATAGTCCGGATTGTATTTGATCTGGTGCACCGCGGTGGCGGTCACTTCGTTGATGGTTACCGGCGTGTCGAAGTACATACCCTGATGGTAGAACTCGAGCTTGAATGGGGTCTTGATGTTGCTCCAGTAAGCTTTGTCGTGATTAAACTGGATCTGCTGGTAGTCCGCGTATTTCATCTCGCGGAATTGCGAAGGCAGGTTGCTTTTCGGTGCTTCGTAGCTCTTGCCCGCTAAGGTTTTCGCCTGTTTTGCGACATCGTCGATAGTGAACGCCCAAACCGAGGTGGTATAAAGGGACAACATTACCGCAGCGCCAAGCCAGGACACTTTCATCATATTTGCTTTATGTTTCATATTAACCAGCACATCCCCCTTTGTGTGCTTAAATCAATCTATCCATTTTAATGGAAAGTTTTGCTTTCCGACAACCAAATCACCGCTTTGTTCAGCGTACTGGCTCAGGGTTTAAGCAAAATAAAGACAACTGCTTACGCTTTAAGAGTTCATCCTGGCGACAGGATGACATGCTTAGTGTAGGGTTGCCACGAATATGTAGACTGAACTGGACTTTTAGCCTGATGGGATAGGGTCTTAAGGATAAGACGAATAGTCTGAAAATGTCTGGAGTATTATGAGTAACGCACCGCAACAACGTGAGTTTTTCCTGGATTCTATTCGTGCATGGCTGATGCTGTTGGGCATTCCATTCCACATTTCGCTCATCTATTCGAGCCATCACTGGCACGTCAATAGCGCAGAACCCTCCGCGAGCCTGACGCTGTTTAATGATTTTATTCACGCGTTTCGTATGCAGGTGTTCTTCGTTATTTCTGGCTATTTTTCCTACATGTTATTTCTGCGCTACCCGCTGAAACGCTGGTGGACAGTGCGCGTAGAGCGCGTCGGCATCCCGATGCTCACCGCAATACCGCTGCTGACGCTGCCTCAGTTCATGATGCTGCAGTACATCAACGACAAAACTGGCCTGTGGCATACGCTCACCGGCTATCAAAAATACAATACGCTGGTGTGGGAGCTTGTGTCTCACCTGTGGTTTTTACTGGTCCTGGTGATATTAACGACCCTGGGCATGGTTTTGTTTCAAAAAATTAATAATTTTATAATTAGAAACGAACAGAATAATAATTCACCAATTACCCTGGGAAAACTCTCACTTTTATTTCTCGGCTTCGGCATTTTATACGCCGCTATTCGCCGGACTATTTTTATTATCCACGCGCCGTTATTAAGCGACGGGCTGTTTAATTTCGTGGTGATGCAAACGCTGTTTTATCTGCCGTTCTTTATGCTTGGTGCGCTGACTTTCAAACGCGAGTCGCTGAAAATCCTGTTCACCACGCCTTCACGCTGGAGTCAGGTGGGCGCGGTCTTTGCGTTTGCCGCCTATTTATTAAACCAGCGCTACGGCAGCGGCGATGCCTGGATGTACGAAACGGAAAGCGTGATCACCATGCTGATGGGGCTATGGATGGTCAACGTCGTGTTTTCGCTGGGCTATAAAATGCTGAATTTTAAATCCGCGCGAGTGACCTATTTCGTTAATGCATCGCTGTTTATCTATCTGGTACACCATCCGCTCACGCTTTTCTTCGGCGCGTTTATCACGCCGCATATCACGTCCAATATTTTAGGTTTCTTCAGCGGGCTGGTCTTTGTAGTCGGCATCGCGCTGCTGCTGTACGAGCTGCACCTGCGCATTCCCCTGCTTCGTTTCCTGTTTTCAGGCAAGCCGAAGGAGAAGGCGGCGACGCCACAATCATTTGCGGGATAACACACTAAAGGCCGGGTATGAACACCGGCCTTTTTTATCTCTGCGACAGAAATCTTAGCGGCCACAGATTGAAGTTTTATGAAGCTGTCGTGATTTATTTATGACACTCAGCCGCAATCTGCTGATAAATCTGCGTGTTCTCATCATCAAAGCAAACAAATACCACGCGCTCCGGCAGCGGGCGCAGACCAATGTATTTGTAAGCAACATCCCACGCTATGCGTGCGGCCTGCGCTTTTGGAAAGCCATACACGCCGGTGCTGATGGCCGGAAAAGCAATTGAGCGGTAGCCGTTAGCGGCGGCTAAATCCAGGCTGTTACGGTAGGCCAGTTCCAAAAGCTCGGCTTCGTTCTGCTCGCCGCCGTGCCAGACTGGCCCCACGGCGTGGATCACCGCTTTTACCGGAATGTTCCCGGCCTCGGTAATCACCGCCTGACCCGGGGGACATTCGCCCTGCAGCTGGCGTACCGCTTTACAGGCTTCCAGCAGCGCAGGTCCGGCGGCGCGATGTATCGCCCCATCCACTCCCCCACCGCCCATCAGCGAAGGGTTTGCCGCGTTGACAATCACATCGACCTCAATCTGCGTGATGTCTCCCTGGACGACCTGTATGCGTTCACTCATTAACCATTCTCCAACTGTACTTTGCCGTAGTCTATTCTCGTCAGACGGGGCGCGTACATGACTATTATCGTTTCCGGACATTTCAACTTTTGAAAATCTCCGGATATCAGCCACAAAAAACCCCGCCTTCACGGGGCCTTCGTTATTGGATTAGAAATCAACAGTCATGGAAAGTTTCAGGGTACGTGGGTCACTTTGCGTAATATACGCCCCGCTGTCGTCGACAGAAGCCCAGTATTTTTCGTTAGTCACGTTTTCGACGTTGGCGCGCCAGGTCAGCGTCTGTTCGTTAACCTTCGTGCTGTAGCGCACGCCGAGATCGAGGCGAGTCCAGCCGTTTAGCTTAATGCTGTTGTCGGCGTTGGCGTATTGTGACCCGGTGCGCATTAGCGTCCCCGTCGCAGTCAGGTTCTGCACCCAAGGCAGATCCCATTCGCCGCCCACGGACCAGGAGTAACGCGGAACGCCGATCGCATCCTTACCGTCGTTTGTCCCGCCGTTAGTCTTCACCATTTCTGGCTGAAGCCAAAGGGCACTTCCCAACAGGCGCACGCCGTACAGTGGCTCACCAAAGACGTTCAGTTCCATACCGCGGCTGCGCTGTTCGCCATACAGGCCGTAAAGATTGTTGCTGTCGAGCATCCCCACCGGCTTTTCGATCTCAAACAGCGCCAGGCTACCGCCCACGCGGCCGAAGTCCATCTTCATGCCCACTTCGTTCTGCTTCGACTGCACAACCCCGACCACGTTTCCGGCATTGGTTGCTTTAGAGGTTGCTGTCGGCCCAGGCTGCAGCGCTTCAATGTGGTTCGCATAAAAAGAAACCGGCTCCCACGGCTTCACTACCAGGCCATAAACCGGCGTAACCTTGAAAGCATCAAAGCGTGTTTTAGGGTCTTCCACACCGGTATAGCTGTAGTTACGAACCCGCACGTCCTGGCGGCGAGCGCCCACGGTCAACAGCACCTTATCGTCCAGCGCGGAGAGCGTATCGGACAGCGAAACCCCGCTTGTTATCGTGCGGCTCCGCTGGGTCGGATCGTCCATATTGCTACCGGAAGCGACCGTCGGGAAACGGCTCAGGTCGAGATAAGACGGATCGTAGATATTATTCCCAACGGCGGTTTTGCTGGATGACATGGTGTAGGCCGCGCGGGTTTTACGGTAAACGCCGGAATAGCCGAGGTTCACGCTGTGGCCGATAAAGCCGGTATCAAATTTCCCCCGCACGCCGCCCATGCCGGAGAAAGCGTCGGCGATGTATCGCGTAGACAAACGAGTCTGGCTGGTGTTGCCCTTGTTATCAACAAACTTAGGCACGCTGTAATTGCCTCTTTCGTCGGTTTCGCTGGTGCCCAGCGCGCCATAAAGCGTCCAGCTGTTCGCCACATCATACTCGCTGTGCAGCGCAGCAAAGCGAGCGCTCATGTCTGAATAAACCCACGGCTGCCCGTAGTTTGTGCGGTTATCCGGCACATCAGGCATCTGCGTAATAGCGCCAACCCCCACCCCGATACGGCCATTGTGTACCGTCATCTTCTGGTAGCCGCCGTCGAACGACGTCCGCAGCCTGTCGCCTTTGTAATCCAGCCCAACGCTTGCCAACGATGTTCTGTTCTTCTGCTCGCGAACCTCACTCTCGCCTTCACGGTGCAGCAGGTTCACGCGGGCGCCAAACTGGTCGTTATCCCCAAACCTGCGGCCAGTATCCAAAGAGCCTCCAATCTGCGAACGCCCGGTGTAATCCACGCCAAGTTGGGTATGTGGTTCACTGCCTGCACGCTTGGGCTCAATATTAATGGCCCCGCCCACGCCAGACCCGCCCGGAGGAACACCGTTCAGGAAGGCCGTGGAGCCCTTAATCACCTCGACGCGTTCCGCAAGTGCCGTGCTGGTGATCTGCCGCGGCAATACGCCATACAGACCGCCGTAAGAAATATCATCCCCGTCTAACAGGAAACCGCGCACGCGGTACGACTCGCCAAAGTTACCGTAGCTGCGCACGGGCTGAATAGTCGCGTCATTACGGACAATGTCGCTGAGGGTATTGGCCTGCTTATCCTCGATCATTTTGGAGGTATAGCCGATGACGTTAAACGGCACGTTGCGCGCATCCTGCTCACCGAGCATGCCCAGGCGACCGCCATTGGCCACCTGCCCGTCCAGGTAAGCAGGCACCAGCTCGTTACCGCCTTCGCGGAACTGCGTATCTGGGGTCGCCGTGACGGTAATGGTCTCTTCTTTAACTAAAGCTTTTTGCTGAGGATTTTCCTGTGGCGCAGCGGCAACGGGCATACAGGCGGCAGCGATCAACGCTGCGATCAGGCGCGGTTTAAACCCGGCCTGGCGAGGTGGTTGGTGAGGCATTGAAATTTCCTGGTAAAATAAAAACAATTAATGAGAACGATTATGATTTTGATCGTGATTATCGTTTCATCATTAGAAATTGCAAGAAAAATGCCCAGAGGGAGATTGACCAGTAAAAACGCCTGGCCACGTAAATAGAGAGGAACTCAAACAGCAGGCACGCCCGGAACGAGCCTGCTTTTAAGGCCTGTCACGCTTTGCGTAACAGCCAGATAAAGTACGGCGCCCCGCAGAGCGTGGCTAACAATCCTGCCGGGATCTGGAACGGGAAGATAAGGCTTCGGCCCAGCCAGTCGGCCAGCAGCATCAGCCCGGCCCCGATAGCAATAGCCACGATAAGCTGGGGCATTGCGCGGCGGAAGCCGAGCATTCTTGCCATGTGCGGTGCCATCAACCCAACAAAACTTAGTGGCCCCACGCAGAGCGTTGCGGCAGCAACTAGTCCGGCTGACAGCACCAGAATGCTGATGCGCGATTGACTCAGGGCAATGCCCAGGGCCTGAGCCGTCTCACCGCCCAGCGGGAGTATAGCGAGCCAGCGGCGCACCAGGGGCGTAAGCCCAATCAGCGCCAGCGCCATGCCCCCGCTCACCAGCGCCTGCTGCCCGGTTACTTTCCAGGTGGAGCCGGACAGCCACGTCAGCACCGACCCGCTGCGCGGATCTCCGCTGGCCAGATAAAGCGTGAGCAGCGTGGCGAAAACGGTACTCAGCGCCACACCGGTCAGTAAAAGCCTTCCCGGAGCCAGCCCGGAGCGGGCTAAAACGAGCATCACCAGCAGCGTGAGCGCCGCGCCGGCAAAGCCCGCCGGCAGTTGCCAGGCGCTGACGTCGCCGGGGACGAGAAATATCAATAACACGATGGCGCAGGCCGCGCCGGAACTCACGCCCAGCACCTCGGGGTTGGCCATCGGATTACCGGTCATTTTTTGTACCAGCGTACCGGCCGCCGCCAGCATTGCGCCCGCGGCAAGCGCCGACAGCACCCTCGGCCAGCGCCACTGCCACATTTCTTGTATGCCGATAAACCAGCCTGCGCTTTCCCGCCCAACGCCCAGCGCGAGCAAGGCAACCAGCGCCAAAACAGCAATAATCAGCAATACCGTAGCGGGGGAAAGTTGGCGTTCCGCAATCGCGCTGGCATCATCAGAAGCCGCCAAACGCTGATGGCGCAGGCGTGGCAATAACCACAGCATTAACGGTGCCCCCACCAGCGCCGTCACGGCGCCGGTGGGCAGTTCTTGCCAATAGCGTCCAACCCACAGAACCAGTTGATCGCTCAGTAACAGCAGCAATGCCCCCGTCGCCATCGAAGCCAGGAGTTTAGGCAGCAGACGTCTCACGCCAAACATGCCGGCCAGGACCGGAGCAAACAGGCCAATAAATCCGATCACGCCCACCACGCTGACCAGCATCGAACTCAGCAGCAGGGCCAAAATTAGCCCGCCCACGCGCACTAAAGCCAGCTTCATCCCCAGTCCACGTAATACGGTGTCATCCAGGGCCAGCATACCCAGCGGGCGAATCATCAGTACGATGAGTACCAGCACGGCCAGAAGCCTCGGCCAAAGAAACTCCACGCCAGCCCAGTCGTACTGGTTCAACATCCCGCTGCTCCAGATAAACAGATTTTGCAGGCGCTCATGGTTGAACAATACGAGGAAGCTTTTTACGGCCCCGCAATAAAGTCCCAATACCAGGCCGGCAAGGATTAGCGTAACCGGCGACATTCGTTTACCCCAGGCAGCCCCGAGCACAATACTGCCTACGGCCATTGCGCCAGCCAGCGCCGCAAGCTGTTTGCCGGTTTCCCCTGCCCCCGCCAAAAACAGCGTCGCAAGGGTCAGCCCCAGCTGTGCCCCAGCCGCAACGCCAAGGGTGGCCGGTTCGGCCAGAGGATTACGCAGAATATGCTGAAACAGGCAGCCGGCCAGCGCCAGCCCGGCGCCGGTAAGCAGCGCAAGCGCGGTTCGCGGCAGCAGGCTGTAGTGAAACAGCATCTGCGAAACATCGGTCACCTGAGGCAGCGTTATCGCTTGCCACCAGAGCCCGGCAGGCAGCATTTGCTGGAAGTTGTAGCCGGTCAAAAACAGCGTGAAGGCACAGAGTATAAGCAGGATTATGCGCACAGTGCCTCCGGCAGGAGCTGGCAAAAACGCAGCGCCGAGAAGCTGCCGCCGTAAAACCATACCGCTGGCAGCAGGTGTAACTGGCCCTCGCGCACGAAAGGCATAACCTGCCATAGCGCAGATTTCGCCACCGTTTTGACCGGATCGTCATCGCCGTGCATAAAGCAAATTGCCGTGACGTTTTCCAGCCTGACCAGGGTTTCAATGCCCACAATGGCGCTTCCCCAGGCATTGGTTTTCCCGTCCCAGGCGTTACGCATCCCCAGCCGTTCCAGCAGGTCGTTAAACAGGCTGTTGCGGCCAAAGATCATCACCCGGCGGCTATCAAGAAATGAAAACATCACCAGCGGGTTGGGATTACCCGGCAGCTTTGCGCGGGTGGCGGCCATCTGCTGGTGAAAATGGGCCAGATGTTCGGTAGCCTGCTGCTCCCGCCCTAAAAACTGCCCGAGCCTCAGAAGATCTTTTTCCAACAGCGCCAGCGGGCGGCCAGAGGCATCATTAAAGGCCGTCGACCAGCAGGGAGCGATAGATGTTAAATCTGACTCAGCCGGCCCGAAGCCTTTGGAGATGAGAAAAAGAGAAGGAGTGAGACGCTGCATCAGCTCGCGGTTAGGCTCGTTTCTCAGCCCAACGTCAACGACGGTTTCAGGCAACGTTGGCTCCCCTACCCAGCGGTGATAATTACGCTTATCGGCAATCGCCAACGGCATAATCCCGAGCGCCAGCAACATTTCAACCGGTCGCCATTCCAGGGCAATAATACGTGCGACATCAAAGCGGCGGGCATCAGCCTGGCAGGGA
The DNA here is from genome assembly GCF_050847315.1 of Enterobacter sp. TMH.L2. NCBI lineage: Bacteria > Pseudomonadati > Pseudomonadota > Gammaproteobacteria > Enterobacterales > Enterobacteriaceae > Enterobacter > Enterobacter sp. TMH.L2. Next base: position 3,034,424 of record NZ_CP193791.1, read on the forward strand.
AGAATGGCCGCCAGAGGCAGCAGGGAGGCTAGCGCCAGCAGGCGTCGGCGGCTTAAAGAAACGTCCATATAAATAGCAATAGTTATCGTTCTAATTAAGTTTTACACATTATGCCGCCAGCCGCCGCCAACGCAATCAAAAACTCAGCTAGCGGCCGGGCATTATTTAGAAGACAAGGCGTTTGCGCTCTTCCTGACTAAGTCTGCGGGGTTCAAACTGATGGTGCGTAAACGTTATTTCCGTGGCGTCATCCTCCACGTCATTCAGCTCAATTCGGTCCAGCGACTTCTCACCATAAAGCGTAATCGAGCGAAACAGCCCGCTGAGCGTTTTCTCAAAGGGAATTAATACCAGCCGCCATTTTCCCTCCCCCAGGTCGGAAAACTCGCTGATAAAGTCTTTCTCAAGCGCTTTTCGATCGAGATAAAACAGCGTACGCAGCAGTTGGTTGAACTGAAACATTGGCGGATTGTTCTCCGCGGTGATTGCCTGCGGCGGCTGGTTACCCATCACCTGAACCATCCGATTCTCCCCAACAACCAGTCCCATCGGGAAAGGCTGACGCTGCTGCCACCACAGCCCTTTATGCTTTGTCACCACAATCCGCCCGCTGGAATGCAGCAGCTGCGCCATGCCTTTTATCTGGCGCTCCTGCTCAAACTGCACCCGCATTACCGGCACGGCGGCAAATCGCTTTTGGATGTCATCCAGCGTTACCGCCCCGGTCACCTGCGCCACCAGCAGAAGAGAAAGGAGCAAACTTTTTTTCACAGCAATAACCCTATGCGTTCAACTGAAATCGATCCGCGTTAGTTTACTCTGCTATGTGGTCAGAAACCAAAAATACACAGCCCGCGTTAAACGGGCCGTGGCGTTATTGATAGGTAACGTACAGCACTGCTGTTTTGTGCTGTGGGTCGAGGTATTTCACACGGGTTTGCATCGTACTGTCATTATGAAGGGTAATACCATCCAGAGAGCTAAGGGCAACGGTCTGAGTGACGGGTTTGCCTTTTTCGGTGCAGGTCATGGCGACATTGGAGCTGGCCGATGTCCACTGACAGCCGCCTTCTACTATTTCACCTCGAAAATGAATGATGCCAGAGGATGCAGCCTGAGAAAGCGGTGAAACCGCGATGCCCAGCGCCAGACAAAGCAAATACTGCTGAAAACTTGCTTTCACGTTTATTACTCCTCGATTGCTGTCGTCCCTGAAGGTTATCGGCAGAAAATCAAAGATAATTAAACAGTGATCCATGTTTTTTGTTCTTGCAATACTTCCGTCACATATATTTGTTTGCGGTCAAGACTTCCCCGGCTTTTGCCACTGTTGCTCAAGGTGAAAGGCTTTTCCGTCGCTCAGGGTAACAGTGACCGTGACGCTGTCTCCGGGGTCAATATTCAAACTTAGCTGCGACAGATCGACGGCCTGATGTGCTTTTATAAACAGTTCGCTGCTTTGGTGGCTGGAGCTTTTCCCCGACGGGCCGGTTTTGGTTGCCACCAGCGTCAAGGTGCACTGGCAATCCGCCGCCAGCGTCGCGACAGGCGTTATTGTGTAGATGTTTTCCTGCTGCCGGGTATTAAACGTCAGCTGACTTGAGAGTGCGGCAAGCAATACCAGGGTATGCATACAACCTCCAAAGAAAAACAGGGCCGTCGGCCCTGTTCCACGCGATAGCCAGGTCGCTTTAGTACTGAGACGCAGTGGCGTGGTTACCGTTGCCGAACTGGGTGACCGACACCAGAGAGCTGGATGCCGTCTGATTAACCACTGCCCCGTTGTTGGTCCCGAACTGCTGAACATCAATCTGCGCGTTTTTCCCGTTCCACTGGCTGATGGTGGCATTGTTACCGTAGCCATCCTGCAGCAGTTTAATATCGCTGCTGTCAGAGCCCTGGCCAACTTTTGCCCCATTCACCGTGCCCAGCTGTTTAATTTCAGTCTTCGAATAGAACGCATTCGACTGCAGCGCTGTGGCATTATTTCCGTTACCCTGCTGATATATTTTCAAGGTCGAGTGCTGAGCCTGCTGCGGATAGGTCGCCATTGCACCTGCGGAAACAACCAGTGCTGCTAATGCTGCCACTTTGAAAAGATTCATACTAAAATCCCCATCGGATTGATAGTTTCAGCCCAAATATTTTGCTTATCGCTGAATAATGCGAATCGCCATTTGTGACTGGTTTTGCACAACAACTGCTGACTTCTGGGTACCGTACTGGGTAATGTTTGCTTTATTACCAGAACCTCGTTGGATAATAAGCGCCGCATTACCAAATGAATCCTGCTTAATACCCGCCTCGTTGGCGTTACCTTCTTGCGAGATATAAGCCAGGTTATAACTGCCTGATTGTTCGATGTTTGCCCGGTTGCCTGCTCCGCTTTGCGTAACCTCAGAAAGTTGCTTCTGACCCCGCTGAACTACTGCAGCATTATTATTGCTACCAGACTGGCCAATAATGGCCGTTTGATTAAATTGAGGATTGCTCAATTCATTGACAGCAAAATTATACTCAGCAGTGGCGAGATCGTTACTCGCCGCAAAACAATGACTCGCCAGGCCAGCGAACATTATAGAAATAAAATATTTTTTCATTCTGTCACCCTGAACCAGATAATGCCGGAACAATATGACGCGTAACATTCAGGTCAAGTATAACGGACCAACAATAATGTGTTATTGCATCGTTACGCAAATGAGTATGTTACGGCAACAATTAAAAATATCTCATGCCGGGGTGGTATTTTGCATTATAAAATTCACACCAAAGTATTAATACGAAATAAAAACAGACAATCATCACTATTACATCCCCCTGTTCCAGGGATCGGATAATCATTAGCACACTTATTTAAAGTCACCTTAACTCTCACTGACTTAGCACAACTTAAGCGATACTTAGTCAGTTTATGAGAAAACTTCGTCATCACACTCAGTTTTCTTAAGCGAAGCGGTTGAATGCTGGGAACGCGGTTTTTAAAATTATGAATAGAGTGAGTAAAACAAAAAAATAAAAAATAAAATACATAAAATACAATTAGTTAAAATTAAAAATCGAAATTAATTTTCTATACAGAAAGCAAAAAACGTACAACTTTCTGCTTAAAATTAAATAGCGAACACTCTCAATTGAAACATTTTAATATCCAAAGAAACATTTGGTTACATAGTTAACACTTGCGTTAAAATATCCAATCGCTAAATTGGAAACAGTTACCACTTCTTTAGTTAATTTTCTTTTGCTGACCGAAATAAAATCATTTCGGCGATTAAAAATATTTAACATACAGCACCGTCGCGGCACTCGTCACGTTATAGAGAATTAATTCTTATTAATTCAAAAGGTAGCGACATAAACCAGGTGGAGTTTCATCATGTATAATGAAGTCCATGCCCTTCAGGGCCCTACGTTATTGTTAATGACAAAACCCTCTCTCCAGGCTTCAGCCTTATTACAGCACCTGCGCGCCTCGTTAGAAATAAATGGCCGTATTCATAATATTCAACGGCCACTGGATGAATTTCCCGGTAATGCTCTGATTTTATTTGATATGGCGGAAACAGATAAAAAGACCATTCTGTTCTGGCAGGATAAACTAAGTCGTAAAAACTGTCAGATAAAATTGTTGTTACTCAATACGCCGGAGGAGTATCCCTTCCGGGAGATTGAAAGCTGGCCGCACATCAATGGCGTTTTTTATCTTGCTGTAGAAGAGCCCAAAGTCATCGAGGGACTGCGCGGGGTACTGGCTGGCGAATGTTACTTCTCGCAGAAACTGGCCAGTTATCTGATCAACCACTCCGGCAACTACCGGTTTAACAACGCCGAGTCATCCCGCCTGACGCAGCGCGAAAAGGAAATACTGAATAAGCTGCGCGTTGGTTCTTCCAATGTTGAAATCGCGCGTTCGCTGTTTATCAGCGAGAACACGGTCAAAACGCACCTGTATAACCTGTTCAGAAAGATAGCCGTCAAGAACCGAACTCAGGCGGTTTCCTGGGCCAACGATAATCTTCGGCGATAGCCCCATGAAACGTTCAGCTGCATTTACGCTGGCAGCTTGCTGCTGCCTGATAAGCAGTGTCCTGGCCGAAGAAGTCGAGATCCCTGGACTGCTGACAGACCATACCGTCACCTCCGTTGGCCACAGCTTTTATCGCGCCTTCAGCGATAAATGGGAAAGCAACTATACCGGTAATTTAACCATCAACGAGCGCCCCAGCGCCCGCTGGGGGAGCTGGATAACGATTACCGCAGGCCAGGATGTTGTTTATCAGGCTTTTCTTTTCCCCACAAAGCGCGACTTTGACAAAAACGTTGACGTTGCACTGGTCCATACCGGTGAGGCGCTTAAACGCAGGCTGATCGATAAGCAACTCTTGAGCACCAGCGATTTAACCCACGATGAATTCTAGGAGACGATGATGCGTATTTATCATGCCGTACTGCCCGTGCTGTTATTTACGCCGCTGGCCTGGGGCGGGAATATGGTTTTCCAGTTTGTGAACCCCAATTTTGGCGGTAACCCCAATAACGGCGCCTATTTGTTAAATTCGGCCCAGGCGCAAAACTCTTATAAAGATCCCAGCTACAGCAGCGATCTAGGCATTCAAATGCCCAGCGCGCTGGATAACTTCACCCAGGCGCTGCAGTCGCAGGTGCTGGGCGGGCTGCTGACCAATATTAATACCGGTAAACCAGGGCGCATGGTCACCAATGATTTTATCGTCGATATTGCCAACACTGACGGCCAGCTTCAGCTCAACGTCACCGACCGCAAAACCGGCAAAACGTCAACCATTCAGGTATCCGGCCTGCAGGCGAATTCTACGAATTTTTAGTGGCTTAACCTCTGAAAGGATCACTATCATGCAGCGCATACTTCTGATTATGGCGGTGTTTTTATTAAGTGGTTGTTTAACGGCTCCGCCAAAAGAGGCCGCCAAACCAACGTTATTACCGCGCGCGCAAAGCTATCTCGACCTGACGCATTTGCCGGAAGCAAAAGGGAAGCTTTATGTCTCGGTGTATAACATTCAGGACGAAACGGGCCAGTTCAAGCCCTATCCTGCCAGCAACTTTTCTACCGCCGTACCGCAGAGCGCGACGTCTATGCTGGTCACGGCATTGAAGGATTCCCGCTGGTTTATCCCCCTTGAACGCCAGGGGCTGCAAAACCTGCTTAACGAACGCAAAATTATTCGTGCCGCCCAGGAAAATGGCACCGTGGCCGATAATAACCGCGCCCCGCTGCACTCTCTGATGGCGGCCAATGTGATGATTGAAGGCTCGATCATTGGCTACGAGAGTAACGTCAAGTCGGGTGGCGCGGGCGCTCGCTACTTTGGCATTGGGGCCGACACGCAGTACCAGCTTGATCAAATTGCCGTTAATTTAAGGGTGGTGGACGTCAGCACCGGCGAAGTTATGTCGTCCGTCAACACCAGCAAAACGATCCTGTCATACGAGGTGCAAGCCGGCGTCTTCCGGTTTATTGATTATCAGCGTCTGCTGGAAGGTGAAGTGGGCTATACCAGCAACGAGCCGGTCATGCTGTGCCTGATGTCCGCCATTGAAACGGGGGTCATCTATCTGGTCAACGATGGTATCGACCGGGGACTCTGGGATCTACAGAACCCGGCCGATATTAACAATCCGGTGCTGGTGAAATACAAACAGCTCTCAACGCCGCCCGCTTCATGAGGCTCTGTGCATCGATAAAAAAACCAGCTTTCGCTGGTTTTTTTATTCGCTTAGCAATGAGCTGGCTTTCGGTTTTGGCTTGTCCCGCCGGGCAGCGAGCCACAACCCGCTGTTTTTCATGGCAAAGCCAAACACCAGGCCTAAAAGCAACGAAGGTACAACGTTGTGCCACTCATCCTGATTGGCAAAGGTTGCACAGGCGCCGATAAACGTCCCGGGGACAAACGAGAGCAAAATATGGCGCGCCTGAATACACATCAGGAAGGCGACTACGCCGGTCATGATGTAGCCCAGGATTTCCGCCTGCGGCGCCAGCGCGCTGCCGTGAATAATTACCAGCGCCCACAGCACGCCGCTGCACAGCGTACACAGGGAAATAAAAAGCCCCTTCATACCGCCCTGCGGACAGGCAAAATAAGCGGTACAGCCGAGGAAACCGGCCCAGCCCAGCAGGCCGAGGCTCACCGCCACCCAGCCCCAAAGGCCGGAGAGAATACCGGTGGTGATTGCTAATGGAATAAGTGTCTTCATGGCGCCGTATCATAGCAGAGGCCGGGCCAACCACTACGATCTGGCGCACGTTTTTTGCAAATAAGAAATCAGCGTTACATTTTAATTGTGATTAACATCACAATTACTCATCCTCTGATTCCTGCAGCTCATCGCGCATGGCCTGCAGCGCCTCACGGCTGATCGCCGCCAGCGTGCGGTAGAATGGCGTTGTGGCATGGGCTTCAACTTTGCCCAGGAAAGTCCCGCACCACGGCATCAGGTAGTCATCAAACAGCGTCACCTGCGCTTCAAACTCATCTTCCTGAGACTGGTCTTCAAGCCACGAGGCCGCCAGCAATAGCGTCCCAAAATGATCGGCCGGGGACTCACCCAGCGGCATGCCACGCTGCTTCAGGAACTGGCGCACTTCGCCTTCATCGCTGCCCTCTTCCCAGGCGGAACGGAATGGCGGCACGCTGCATTTTTCGCCAACAAACAAAGCGTTAAAGTCGCCCGCCAGCAGCTGCGGATCGCAGCTATTTTGCAGCCGGCCCAACAGCTCATCCTGCTCCAGTGGCCAGCTTGCCGCCAGCTTCCCTTCACGGATCAGCGTAAAAAGAGGCACCAACAGGGGATCCTGCGGCTGGCGATAAAAAAGCGATCCGAGTACGCGGCAAATAATTGAAAATTCATTCATGACTGGCTCTATCCATTACGGGTGTTAATTACAGTGTGGCAAATTCAGCAATTGGCGCCATACCACGGGCTTCCAGGAAGCCCAGCAGGCGCTGCGGAGAGACGTTAAGGATCCGCTCTTCCGGGAAATTGATTTCGTCGAGGATTTTACGGCATTCGGTGAAATCCCCCAGCGTAAAGGCAGTGTGAGAGTCGGATCCTAACGCCAGCCAGCCACCTGCATCGCGCACGGCTTCGGCAATAGCGCGGCAGTTTGGGCCGCTGCCAATACGCGAATGGGTAAACGAAGAATTATTCAGCTCCAGCGCGACGTTATACTTCGCCGCCGCCGCCGCAACAGCTGGGATATCAATCTCAAACTTAGGATTCCCCGGATGGCTGATGATATGTACGTCGCCGTTCGCCATCGTCGCGATCATCGCTTCGGTGTGGGTGGCTTTATCTTTGGGCGGGAACACCGGCTCATGGAAGCCCGCGATAATTAAATCCAGCGCGTCCAGCATCGGGCCGGTGCAGTCTATTTCCCCGGCGGTATTTTTAATGTTCGACTCAATACCGCGCAAAATGCCGACGCCATCGACCAGTCGTGGCCAGATACGCATATTAATAAAGTGCCAGTAATGCGGCGCATCCGCCATATCCGGGCCGTGGTCGGTAATGGCGAACAGCTTGATACCTTTGGCTTTCGCAACGGCAATATAATCGTGGAGGGTACTGTAGGCGTGGGTGCTGGCAACGGTATGCATATGCAGGTCAACGGGATACATGGCTTTCTCCTTTTCTATTTTGAAGTAAGGATACCAGCAATCTATGACAATTTTTAGCCTGCTTCTGGAACGTTATCAGCCCGGCCAGGGCCGGGCTTGATGCTTAATAGCCGTGCTGAAGTGAGACCTCACCTGAAACGGCTTCACCGTTTTCCAGTTGAGTAATCGTTTTTGCTATATAGGCAATCGCCTCATCAGGACGAGTTACCGCTGCAACATGCGGCGTAATTGCCACGCGAGGATGTGCCCATAGCGGATTATTTTCCGGCAGCGGCTCTTTAGAGAAGACGTCCAGCATTGCCCCCTTGAGCTGCCCGGCATCCAGCGCCGCAAGCAGATCGGCTTCGACAAGGTGAACCCCGCGCGCGAGATTTATCACGTAGGACTCTTTAGCCAATTGACTCAACAATTCACGATTGATGATGCCGACGGTTTGCGGCGTATTAGGCAGCAAGTTGATCAACACGCGGGTGCCGCTTAAAAAGGCAGGCAGCGCTTCGCCACCGGCAAAACTTTCTACGCCAGGGAAATCTTTCTTACTGCGGCTCCAGCAGCGAACCGGGAAGCCCCAGGCCACAAGACTTTCAGCGACTTTACCGCCCAGCACGCCTGCACCGAGGATCCCAATGGTGAAATCCTCGCGACGATAATCGTCCAGCGGCTGCCATTGCCCCTGCTGTTTTTGCTTTTGGTAATCGTCAAAACGACGGAACCAGTGCAGCACCTGACTGACCGCATACTCCTGCATCTGCAGCCCCATGCCGGTGTCTTCGAGGCGGAACAGCGGCACGCCGTCAGGCAGCATGTCAGGATGAGCCTGAAGTTTACTGAGGATAGCGTCAACGCCCGCTCCCAGCGCAAATACGCCTTTTAGCCCTTTACGGCCGCTAAGCATTTCCACCGGAGGATGCCAGACAAGGGCATAGTCTGCGGGTTGCTGGTCGCCCTGCTTCCACTGGCGAACGCGAGCGCCAGGCAAAGCCAGCTGAAGGCGATTCAGCCAGTACTCGGTGTCAAAAGTGGGGTGATGAAAAATAATGTCCATACTGCCTCCTTTTTTTCTTAGGCTTGCGCGAATCGACTCGCCATGCAAGCCCCAAAGTAATAAAAAGCAGCATCTTGTGGTGGTTTAAGAATCAAGTTGGACGAAGTTTGGCTAAACGCACCAAAAACATGAAATTAGCATTGACGGCGAAGCCCATTTTCCCTAAATTAGCGCCCGTTCCAGCAGCGCTGGAGCGACAATATGGTGAGGTGTCCGAGTGGCTGAAGGAGCACGCCTGGAAAGTGTGTATACGGCAACGTATCGAGGGTTCGAATCCCTCCCTCACCGCCATATTCGATAAGAGAGCCTGAACTCACGTTCAGGCTTTTTTATTACCCGTAACCCCTTGAGGGACGGATGAGAACCCTCGACCGGGTTCGACAAAACGGCAGGATGACCGTTTTGCATTGCCTTCGCAACCCGTAGGGCGAGCGCCACGGACGGCGCGAGAATCATCCCTCCCTCACCGCCATATTCGATAAGAGAGCCTGAACTCACGTTCAGGCTTTTTTATTGCCCGTAACCCCTTGAGGGACGGATGAGAACCCTCGACCGGGTTCGACAAAACGGCAGGATGACCGTTTTGCATTGCCTTCGGCAACCCGCAGGGCGAGCGCCACGGACGGCGCGAGAATCATCCCTCCCTCACCGCCATATACCCTTCACAATTCACCCAATATTTGTACGTCGACCTTGATTTGATTCCGACAAGAAAACCTTAGCAGGTTAAAAACCAGCAGCCTTGAGCTGGCACAGCAGACGATGTCCAGTGCGGAAGCCTCACTGAAGATAGTGCAAAAACAGCAGCAGATTGGCATCAGCGATTATCTGACAGCCTTAACGGCGCAGCGCACGCTATGGAGCGCTCTCCACTCGCTTATTTCACTGCAGCAAACGGCGCTGGAGAACCGCATTACGCTCTGGCAGTCGCTGGGAGGTAATGCCAGCTAGCGCGATGATTAACCCTCTCCCGCCCACAGGAATTACCCGAGCGGGAGCTTTTTTCGACGAATTTGCCTTAAAACCGCCTCAACCGCTCACACCTTAACCGAACGCGGCATAATCCATAAATTAGGCTTGACCGAAGAGGGCTGACTCCCTATAGTAGCGCCCCGTTGCCCACCTAAGGTGTGCAGCAAAACAATATGGTGAGGTGTCCGAGTGGCTGAAGGAGCACGCCTGGAAAGTGTGTATACGGCAACGTATCGAGGGTTCGAATCCCTCCCTCACCGCCATATTCGATAAGAGAGCCTGAACTCACGTTCAGGCTTTTTTATTACCCGTACCCCCTTGAGGGACGGATGAGAATCCTCGACAGGGTTCGACAAAACGGCAGGACAGCCGTTTTGCATTGCCTTCGGCAACCCGCAGGGCGAGCGCCATGGACGGCGCGAGAATCATCCCTCCCTCACCGCCATATTCGATAAGAGAGCCTGAACTCACGTTCAGGCTTTTTTATTACCCGTAACCCCTTGAGGGACGGATGAGAACCCTCGACAGGGTTCGACAAAACGGCAGGATGGCCGTTTTGCATTGCCTCCGGCAACCCGTAGGGCGAGCGCCATGGACAGCGCGAGAATCATCCCTCCCTCACCGCCATATTTAAAGCAGAGCTCGCATGCAAATGCGGGCTTTTTTTTCGCATGTTTCACTATAAGGGTTGGGTTCGAATATAACCTGCAGTTACTTTTTAGCAACTCTTTGCGCCAGGTAGTAGTTTATATAACCCCTGTATTCATCCTTTGTTTCTGCCGGGATCTCGCTTTCCGCAAAGAAGGTGAGCGCCAGACCTTCTGTAGGGTCACTAATCATACGGCCTGACCAGCTTGTCACTTCGAACAGTGAAGTAATGACGTTAATCCTGTCTTTATTCTCGAGCGTAAACGTATAGTCCGAACCCGAAAAAGTGCCGAGTAAAGTCAGGTCGTGAACATCAAGATTCGTCTCTTCTTTCACTTCACGAATAGCCGTTTCTTCAAAACTTTCACCGGGCTCAAGCAAACCGCCGGGCAATCCCCAGCCGCCATCACGCCGCAGCTGCAACAAAATGCGCTGCTGATCATCGGTGATGATGACATTCGCCCCGGCCAGTAATAAAAGCCGGTGGCCTACCAGCGCCCTCATTTCTTCCACGTATCCCATCGCCTACCCTCCGGGCATAACGCCGCGTTATTGTCAGCGTTTATACACGATTAAGATGAAACCGGCATGACTGACTCCGTCACTCTTTCTTACGCTGGTATTTCTCCGGCAGCGGCGGAACCGGACGGCGATCGTCCATCAAATGAAGCACGGTCAGAATCGGATGGTGAAACAGCATTCGGGGACCACTCCAGCGCATCACCCGCTTCATTTCTTCACGTTTTGCGGGCTGATAGCAGTGGATGGGACATTGCTTGCAGGCGGGCTTTTCTTCGCCAAAAGCGCAGCGATCCAACCTTTTGGCAGCGTAGTCGTATAGCCGTGAGTAGTGGTCTGGATCGGGGCTGGCAGCTGGGTTTTTGCGCTCGTACAGGGCGAGCATTTTAGCGATGGTTTGCTTTTCGCGTTGGATGCGTTTTCCGGACATAGCTGCACCTCGTTAACCGGTACAAACGTCCGGTCAATGATTGTCGATAAGATGCAGCAATAATACACCTTATCGACAGCAGGCCGAAGTACGAATAGGGGTTAGAGATCGCGGAACGTGCCCAGACGGTAGCCTCGCTCGGCAATCGCGTACTTCAACGCCGCGGAGGTAAGCACTTCCAGCTCCGCAAGGCGCGGGTAGCAGTAGTTGCTTTTCAGCAGCGTGTTATCCACAAATGACGGGTGGCACATCACTTCCAGCGAGGCTTCCTCTCGCTTAGCCGAAGCATCCACGCACTCCAGAAGCAGGCTTTCAGAAATCGAATCGCCGTAAAACTCGCTGCTAAACCCTTGCGTAGTCCGCACGCCATCCAGGGAAATGTTGTCCCGGGCTGCGGCATCACGATCGACACGCAGCGGGATCCCTTTCGCGCTGGCAAACGCCGCAACGATGGGGAAAATTTCCGGAATCATATGCACGTGATGATGGCTATCAAGATGGGTTGGTTCAATACCAAAAATCTCGATAAAGCGCTGATACTGGCTTTCCAGTTCGCGTTTGATCTCGTCCCGATCCAACTGCCCCTGCTCGGCCATCTCCCAAATCCATTTACCCAGTACGCCCGTTTCGCGGGTTAGCACCGGCATGTTGGTCAGCGGCTGTCCCAGCGTCAGCACGAAGTGCATGCCGACCCCCAACCCCGGATAGCGTGCGCACAGCCCGGCAGCGTGTTTAATGGCTTCAGCGTTAACCATCGCGGTGGTTGACGTCACCACACCGTGGTGAAAGGCTTCGATGATGCCGTAGTTTTGCGCCTTACTCAGGCCAAAGTCATCGGCGTTGATAATCAGTAAGCGGTCCATAGCATCCCTCTTGAGTGGCCCTCCCCGTCCGGGGAGGGCAAGGCATTACACCAGTTTTTCGATAGTTTTCGCAAAGTTTGGCAGATGGGCTTTATGGGCAAGCAGCATCTCTTTGGCAATCACTTCCGCATCCTTGTCAGAGTGGATAAGCGGGCTCAGGTTCAGCGCCAGCAGCACATCGTTGAATTCACCGCTCAGCGCCGCCTGGCTCGCCGCCACTTCGAAGCCTTTGATGGTATGAATCAGGCCCATCACTTTCTCGTCGAAGTGAGTCACGCGCGGGTGCGGTCTTGCGCCATCACGGCCAATGATGCTGGTCGTTTCGATAGCCCAGTCCGCCGGGATATTGTCCACGTGCCCATGGTGCGGGATGTTCACGTAGTGCTCGGTCTGCTTATCATTGTAGATAGCGCTGATCACTTCGCATGCGGCGTCAGAGTAGTAAGCCCCGCCGCGCAGCTCCAGCTCTTTCGGCTTCACGTCCAGGTTAGGATCTTTATACAGTTCGAACAGCTGTTTCTCGACCTTCTGCACCACGGAAGCACGCGCGCCACCTTTGTAGAACTCGCCCATTTCGATGGCCAGCATCTCTTTCTGCTTGAAGTAGTACAGCAGGTAAGAGCACGGCAGCAGGTTCAGAGAACGGATCAGCCCTTCGCTAAACGGCATATCGAAGATGTTTTTCACCGAGTTAGCGCTCAGTTTACCGCTGGCTACGCCGTCCAGCAGTTCAGCAAAGCGGGATTCGCCGTTCACCAGCACATCTTTGATGAACACCATGTGGTTCAGGCCGAAGAGATCGATCCCCAGGTCATCTTCCGGGGTCAGCTTCAGCACGTCGGTAATAAACATCTTCATGCCAACAGGAATGTTGCACACGCCGATGAATTTTTTGAAGTTGGTGTGGCGGAATACCGCCTCGGTCACCATCCCGGCCGGGTTAGTAAAGTTGATAACCCACGCATCCGGGCAGATTTCCTGCACGTCTTTGATGATGTCGAAAATCACTGGAATGGTGCGCAGCCCTTTGAACAGGCCACCCGCGCCGTTGGTTTCCTGGCCAAGATAACCGTGGCTCAGCGGAATACGCTCATCCAGCTCGCGCGCTTTCAGCTGGCCCACGCGCAGCTGGGTGGTCACGAAGTCCGCGTCTTTCAGCGCTTCACGGCGGTCGAGGCTCTTGTGTACCGTCATCGGCACACCGGCGTGCTCAATCATGCGCTGGCAAAGATTGAAAATAATATCCTGCTTTTCTTTACCGGCTTCGACATCCACCAGCCAAAGTTCGGTAATCGGTAGTTCATGATAGCGCTTAATAAAACCTTCAAGTAATTCTGGGGTATAGCTGCTGCCGCCACCGATAGTAACAACTTTTAATTTCTTAGTCATACAGGCTCCCGTACAGCGCCACGCGCCGTATTTAGAAAATTGAATAAGTTAATAAAAACGCAATATTGACCGTGGTAATTAACCAGCACCTTAATTAATGCTGTACAATTTCTTCCGATAACTATTTGGCGTAAAAGAGGTGACCTTTTTAAAGTTCTTAATAAACATGCTGGGGCTGCTGTAGCCGGACTCAAAGGCAATATCGGTCACCGATGAGTTAGTAATCTCCAGCTGCTTCTTGGCAAAATTAATGCGGATTTCGTTAATAATCTGCATCGGCGTTTTGCCATAATAGCGCTGAGTGGCGCGCGTCAAATATTCCTGCGACTTACCCGAAAGCGCGACCATGTTTAATAAGGCTTTGTCACCAAAACGCATTTTGTCGTGCATCCCTTCAACGGTGGATTTTAACCACAATGGGATATCATCCTGATTTTCCGACTCCCGATAATGGCGCAGTCGATTGACGACATAAAAACTCACCATTTCGAGGAACTCGTTAAATTCCCCTTCGCGGAAATTAAACGAGGCAATCACCGATTCCATAAACGCCAGGAATTCATCCTTAATCTGGTAAACCTGTGAGGCCACCAAATGGGACGGCAGCAGCGGCATATAATGCTGTTCAAAGAACTGCTGACTGATCCCCACGTTAAATAACCGGGTCGCACCAAACTCGTAGAAACTCTGATGATGGGAACCGACCGGAATAAAGACAAAATCGCCTCGCTCCATCAGTACGCGCTTACCGTTAATTTCCTGGTAGTAGCGCCCGGTCAACACGATTGTGAATTCGTAGTAGTCATGCTGGTGCAGCCCGCTCACGCTCTCTTCTTTGGTGTAGATAAACGCATGGAAACACTTGCCGTTAAACAGCTGGCTTTCACGAACAATGTTAATTTCCATATTGTCTATCTCTGGCTGCATATGCTGACCTGCTACTTGTCCATTTTCTCGTGCAATTCAATCAACTCGGTGACCAGCTCACGCGCCAGCATCGAAGTCATCAGGTGGTCCTGCGCGTGTACCAGCACCAGGCTCACTTTGGTTTTGCCTTCGCCCTGGTCGCCTTCAATCAGCTTAGTCTGCACCAGGTGCGCTTCGTTCAGCGCCGTGCGGGACTGGTCCATCATCTCTTTAGCCCCGGCGAAGTCACCCTGCTTGGCCTTTTTGAGCGCGCCGTAGGCTAGGCTGCGGGCCTGGCCTGAATTGATGATTAAGCCCATCACCACTTCTTCGAGATCGTCCACTTCTACTTCAGTTTCAACAACATTATCTAAATCAAACATAAGCGTGCTCCCCGGATTCTGAAAACGGGGGAGGCATGCCCTCCCCCGGCTGAACTTAGAATTTCAGTGCGTTAGCGATATCTTCTTCGCTTTCTTCTTCTTCAATAACCGCCTGTGCCTTGTTGGACAGGATAACGAACGGCATGTACACCAGCGTTGCAACACCCAGGTTGAACAGCGCCACCAGCAGTGCAGCGACGCTGCCGTTACTGTTGAAGAAGGCGCCCAGGCCGGTAGGCATGGTCCACGGTGCCAGGTTGGTGACCGGCGGGATAATGCCCATGGAGTACGCAATCAGGGTGATCGCGGCCAGAATCGGCTGTACCGCCACAAACGGGATGAACATCACCGGGTTCATGATGATCGGCAGACCAAACAGAATCGGTTCGTTAATCTGGAAGATGCCTGACGGCAGCGCCAGCTTAGCCACCTGACGGTGATCGGCGCGGCGAGAGGCGATGAAGATAGCGATAATCAGACCCAGCGTCGCACCGGAACCCCCCAGCAGGATGTAGGAGTCGAGCATTGGTTTCGCCCAGAAGTGGAACTGTTTGCCCGCTTCGATAGCGGCTTCAACAGAACCGTACTGCTGGTACAGCGCCACGTTTTCCAGCGCCCATGGGGTCATGATGCCGTTATCCAGAGCGGTAAGCGCCAGGGAACCGTGAACACCGAAGAACCACAGCAAGGAGTTGAAAATCACGTATGCCCAGCCAACCACGCTCCCCATTGACGCCAGCGGAGTCGAAATGGAGTCCATGATGATCTGGTGGAAGTTGCTGCCGTAGTGAGACAGCGCCCAGGAGATGATCCCGAAGATAGACAGAATCAGGAAGCCTGGAATTAACGCCGAGAACGAGCGGGATACTGAGGCCGGTACGCTGTCCGGCAGGGTAATTACCCAGTTCCGGCGCACAACAAAGGTAAACAGCTCCGCGACAACCAGACCGATAATCATACCGGAAATAATATTCTGGCCGCCTAACCAGTTAGCGCCTACGGCATAGGCTTCGCCTACGCTATATGGCGTAACGGTCATAAAGGCTGCGACGGATAATAAGCCCGCGGCCAAAGGATCGACCTTTCTTTCTTCAGCTAATGCCATGCCAATGAAAAAAGGCGCCATCAGCGACATTATGCCCAACGTACCGTTGTACACATTGCCGCCGATAGCTTTAAACCCATTCAGGGTTTCAATGGTCTCGGGGTCTAAACGGATGCCTAACGAGTAGAAGAATGACCCTGCGCCAAAGCTCAGGAATACGTTGTTGATCAGAACAAACATTGCCCCCGTTAGGGTTAATGGCATTAATTTAATAAAACCGTTTTTAATGGCATTAACGTGAGGCTGCTTTCCTATTTTTACAGCAAAAGGCAGGAGAACCTTCTCAAGTGAATCAATGACTTTACTCATATTATAAATATCCTTGAAAGCCGTAATTACTTACGGCTGTAGGTGTAAGTCGCTCTTTGACGGAAAATTAAACAAAACAAGAATAAAAAATTAACTCTCGGCCGCTGCTTTCTTAATTGCTGCCACAGCCGCTTTCAACACACCCAGCCCATCGACTTTACCGTACAGAGCAGAATCGATAACTTCTACAGGCTTGGTGGGCAACAATTTCTTGATATCTGCCTGCATGTAGGCAATTTGTGGCCCGAGCAATACCAGGTCCGCATGTTTCCCTTTCTCGCTGGCCAAAGACTCAGAGAAAGCTTCAATTTCTACCGGCACTTCATACTTTTCGGCCTGCGCTCGCATTTTGGTCACTAACAGCGAGGTTGACATCCCAGCGGAGCAGAACAGGTAAATTTTTTTCTTTTGCATAAGTTGTTCCTCAAGTCTCAATACGCTGTAACGGACTTCCGTGGCGTATTGTTGCTGTTCCAAAGCGGGTTTGTGGAGAGAGACTATTGTCTCTGCTTGAGGAAAGTATACGGCATGCATTCTGAAGAGAGATAATTCTCATGCCTCATAAATTGTCTCTCCTTGACCTGGTGTTATGACCCCCTTCACAGTTTGGCCAAATAATTCGCGCAAATAAAAAAGCCCAAACCGAAGTTTGGGCTTTTGTCTAAATCGTTGAAGGCGGTCAGTCGTAGGCGTTCAGCGTGCGCTGGCAGAGGGCCGAGCGCACACAATCCTGCTTACCAAAGCGAACAACGCCGACCATGTCATCCTCTTCAAAACGGTTCAGCGCATCGCTTAAACCGGACGGTACGCCTGCAGGTAAATCGCACTGCGTGATATCGCCATTGACGATAACCGTCACGTTTTCCCCGAGGCGGGTGAGGAACATCTTCATTTGCGCTGCGGTGACATTCTGCGCCTCATCCAGAATAACCACGGCATTTTCAAAAGTGCGTCCGCGCATATAGGCGAACGGCGCAATCTCAACCTTACCAATTTCAGGCCGCAGGCAATACTGCATAAAAGACGACCCTAAACGTCGCACCAGGATGTCATACACCGGGCGGAAATACGGGGCGAACTTTTCTGAGATATCACCGGGGAGGAAGCCGAGATCTTCATCGGCCTGCAGCACCGGACGGGTAACAATAATCCTGTCAACATCCTTATGTATCAGGGCCTCAGCGGCTTTTGCCGCGCTGATGAACGTCTTGCCACAGCCGGCTTCGCCGGTAGCAAATATCAGCTGCTTTTTCTCGATGGCATTAAGATAGTGCGCCTGAGCTTCATTCCGCGCTTCGATAGGTGAATGGTCGCGGCTGTCGCGCGCCATGCCTATAGATTCTACGCCGCTCATCTGCACAAGCGTGGTGACCGATTCCTCTTCACGCTGCCGGTGGCTACGCGAATCCCGTCTCAGCACACGTTTTGCTTCGCGACGAGCTTTGATCACAGCTTTCTGTCTTCCCATGGATGGCACCTTACAGTTGGTTTCATTTCCCGCGCCGTCTGGACAGGCGCGATTATGGCCACTAACGGATGAGGTTTGGCTTCCTTGTAAGCCATTAACTGCCGGTTGAGAGGGTGCGTTAAGCGAACGCGAAACGTTGCCTGACGCACCGTTAGGACGCTGATTTGACTCTGAATGGGGAAATTTAGCGGTGAAGATAGCGAAGCCGGAGGAGAGGCCTCCGCGCTGGGTAGTGCGGGTAAAGTGTTTAAGTAACCGTCCAGTACAGGACCCAACCATTCGCGATCTCCGTAGTGATTAAACGTCACAGCAGGGAACTACCGCTCATGCTTTAAGTACACTAAACATCACCCAAAATGCAACATAAATTTCACTTTTAAGTAACGTTTAATCGCAATCCGCTGCTGTGTACCGTTTTCGCACATCAATATTACAGAAATATATCAGCGGGATAGTCATAGGGAATTGTAATGAATAATTGGGGGAGCGAATTGTTAGCAAATGAAAATCTACATAAACCACTCTCGATAAGAACGGCTAAGGTTTCCCTCAGTCACAATGTCGCTTCTGGATTTACCCTCTCCCTGGCAGGGAGAGGGAATAAATAATGCTCCCGTCGACTGTTTTCTCCCTCGCCCCTGTGGGGAGAGGGCCGGGGTGAGGGGAAGATTCGTTCCCGGCTCTCATCACCGGTACGGCAATAATTACGCCTCAATCATCCCCTGCCCCAGATAATGCTGTTTATCCGGCACGCCCGGCAGCGCGAAGAAATACCCACCGCCGATCGGCTTGATGTACTCTTCCAGCGCCTCGCCGTTCAGCCTGCCCTGCACCGTCAGGAAGCCTTTTTCAAGGTCATGCTGGTAGCAGACGAACAGCAGCCCCATGTCGAGCTGACCGGATTTGGTGGCGCCCAGTGAATAGCTGTAGCCCCGCCGCATCATTAGCCCCGACTGCGTCTCTTTGGTCCTTGGATTTGCAAGGCGGATATGGGCATCCAGCGCAATCACATCGCCGTCCGGATCGGCGGCGTAGTCCGGCACATCATGCTCATTTGTCATACCCAGCGGCGCACCGCTGTGTTTCTCTCGCCCGAAGATAGTCTGCTGCTCTTTCAGCGGCGTACGGTCCCAGGACTCAACGTGGAACTGAATAATGCGCACGGCCTGATAGCTTCCGCCGGTAGCCCAGGCTGGCTCCTGCTGTTGCTTCGTTACCCAAACCACGTCGTCCATCAGTGGCTTATCATGGCTGTCCGGGTTGGCCGTGCCGTCTTTGAAGCCTAACAGGTTGATGGGCGTCTCTTTCCCTCGGCTGCGCGCCGCATGGTTGGAGATGAACCCTTCCCGCTTCCAGCGCACGCTGAGGAGATCTGGCGTGTGCTTGATAATATCGCGCAACGCGTGGATCACAGTGTCGTTGGTGTTGGCACAAATCTGCAGCAGCAAATCGCCGTGACACAGGCTGGCATCCAGCGAATCATTCGGGAAACTGGTCATTGGCTGTAGCTTTTTCGGCATCTGCTTTTGCAGGCCAAAACGCTCGTCAAACAGCGAGCTGCTGGCAGACACCGTGATCGTCAGGTTATCCGGGTATATTTCCGCCCCAAGAATGCCAGAGTCCATCGGCGGTAACCGTGGATTTGGCGTTTCCGGTGCCGGGCCGCCGCTGGTCAGGAAGTCAAAGCGGGCGGTCAGCAAGCGGAACAGACGTTCGAGGTCGGCTTTGTCACTGGCCAGCACGTCAAACGCCACGAGCATCATGGCGGCCTGCTGGGGTGTCAGAATCCCGGCCTGGTGTTCGCCATACAGCGGTTGGCTTTCAAGGCGACCATCCGGCGGCAGCGTGCCCGGCGAAGAGGCCGGATTCGCCGCATGGGCCGCCATCGGGCACCCGCCGCCCACGGCAAAAGCGCCCCCAAGGGCGCCCAGTGTTTTCAGCAGCTGGCGGCGCGCCGGTTGGTGCGCGCCGGTGTTGTCCTTATCACTCATGATGCTTAGTCCAGGCCCATCACGCCACGCAGCTGAGACAGGTCTTCCGCAAGCGTCGTGATCGGCCCTTTCAGTGCCTTGCGATCGTTATCCGTCAGCTTGTCGTAGGTTTCAAACCCGTCTTTGGTGCGGTACTTCGCCAGAATGGCGTCAACTTTCTTGAAGTTGGCATCCACTTTCGCCAGCAGCGCCGGGTTCTCTTTGGTCAGTTGAGGACGCAGCAGGTTAACGATTTTCTGCGCGCCGTCGACGTTCGCCTGGAAGTCCCACAGGTCAGTGTGGCTGTAGCGGTCTTCTTCCCCGCTGATTTTGGTCGCAGCGACTTCTTCAATCAAGCCAGCTGCACCGCCAACTACTTTGCTCGGCGGGAAGGCCAGCTCGGAAACACGAGTCTGCAGATCCAGCACGTCGGCGTTCAGCTTGTCGGCAAACTGCGCGGCGTCTTTGGTGGTGTTGTCGCCAAACAGGATCTTCTCCAGACGGTGGAAACCGGTGAATTTCGGGTCATCCGCTTTTTTCTCGAAGTCGTCTTCACGGGCATCAATGCTGCTGTCGAGGTCTGAGAACAGCTCAGCAATCGGCTCAATACGCTCGTAATGCTGACGAGTTGGCGCATACAGGGCTTTGGCTTTCTCTAAATCGCCGGCTTTCACCGCGTCAGTAAAGGCTTTGGTGCCTTTCACCAGCTCAGCCACTTCAGCGGTCACGTAGGCTTTGTATTCGGTGATTGGACCGGTCAGCGCCAGCAGATCGGATTTAGGCGCTTCCTGTTTGCCGGTCGCTTTCACCACCAGCTTGCCTTTCGGGTTGGTCAGCAGACCGCAGGTCATGTCGTATTCACCCGGCTGCAGGTTAGCGGTTAGCTTCTGGGAGAAGCCCGGCGCGATGTTTTCACGCTCTTCCACTACCATCACCCCTTTCAGGATCTCCCACTCCAGCGCTTTCTGGCTGTTATTCTGGATAATGAACTGGGTCTTCCCGGCGTTCACGGTCACATTCATCGGCTCACATTGTTTATCCGTGACGGTGACTTTTACCTGGGGAATGTCCGCCGCCTGCGCGGCAAACGTGGAAGAGACAAGCGCGAGCAGCGCAACGTGCAGTGCCTTCAGACGAAAATGTTTGGTCATGACCTATCCCTATTAAACAATGAGTAGTTATCACTGAACGGCGAGTCGCCCCGCCGGAAATCAATTAACGAGCCGTATTGGTCGCCTGGTTGTTCACGCGTGGCGGCATAAAGAACAGCACCAGCGCCGGAATCAGATAGATGAAGTACATCGCCACTTCGCTCACGGTTGGGGTTTCCTGATAACCAAAAATCCCCTCCAGCAAGGTGCCGGTCAGCGAATGGGTGGAGAGCGTGTTGCTCATATCAAACGCGATGTCCTGGAAGTGGTTCCACAGCCCGGCTTCGTGAAATGCGCGCACGGCACCGGCTGCAAGGCCTGCGGCCACCAGCAGAATAAACAGACTGGTCCATTTAAAGAACGCGCCCAGGTTGAGGCGAATCCCGCCCCAGTAAATAAGGAAGCCTAAAACGATGGCGGTGGCCAGGCCCAGCATCGCCCCCAGCGGTGGCCAAATGCCCACGTCCTGTTGGAAAGCCGCCAGCAGGAAGAACACCGACTCCAGACCTTCACGCGCGACGGCGAAAAAGACCATCATGATCAGCGCCCAGCCGTGGTTGCCTTTGCTGTGCAGCGCGTTATCCACCGCCTGCTCCAGCTGCACCTTGACGTTACGGGACACTTTACGCATCCAGAACACCATCCAGGTCAGAATAAACACGGCAATAACCGCCACGATCCCCTCAAACAGCTCCTGCTCTTTTTGCGGGAACTCGCCGGTGGTTTCATTGATGAAGATACCGAGGCCCAGGCAAAGTGCAGCGGCGGCAAAAACGCCAATCCACATCACGGCTATCCACTGGCCGCGCTGGGTACGCTTCAGATAGCTGGCAATCAGGCTAACGATGAGCGCTGCCTCCAGCCCTTCGCGTAACATGATGAGAAACGGAACAAACATGCCTGACACCTCAGATGTGAATACAAGTCAATTGACGTAAAGAAAAGTAAACCATAACGATTGTGATTATCATTAGCGCTGAAAAGAAAAACAAGAGACGGGGATTACATATTTATGACCAGATGTAAAAAGGGCCGGATTAACCGGCCCTTCAGACTGATGGCAAGCCTCTGACGAAAGAAGAAATATCAGACGGATCGTTAAAAAAACAGGAAAATCAATTCATTGATTTTCGGCTGCTCACCACAAAGAGGGAAAAACCACGCTTTTTTCCTCTTTGTCAGCAACCTATAAAGGGCCGGATTAACCGGCCCTTCAGACTGATGGCAGCCCTCTGACGAGAGAAGAAATATCAGACAGCTCGTTAAAAAAAACAGGAAAATCAATTCATTGATTTTCGGCAACTCACCACAAAGAGGGAAAAATCACGCTTTTTTCCTCTTTGTCAGCAACCTATAAAGGGCCGGATTAACCGGCCCTGTAAAAGATCACCTGTTACTCAGGCTGCAGCTTGCTCGGCGGCGCGGTGTGATAAACCGCATCGGCTTCGGCGAAACGCTTCTGCATGGACGTTGAAGGTGCTTTCCCCAGCAGGCTCACCGCCACAATCGCCAGGCTGGCGAAAGCGAAACCAGGGATAATTTCGTACAGCCCCAGCCAGCCAAACTGCTTCCAGACCAGCACGGTTGCCGCCCCGACAATCATCCCTACCAGCGCCCCGTTGCGGGTCATGCGTGACCACATCACCGAGAACAGCACCACCGGGCCAAACGCCGCGCCAAAACCGGCCCAGGCGTAGCTGACCAGGCCCAGCACGCGGTTTTCCGGGTTAGCGGCCAGGGCAATCGCCACCAGCGCCACCACCAGCACCATCATGCGCCCTACCCACACCAGCTCTTTCTGGCTCGCGCCTTTACGCAGGAAAGCTTTGTACAGATCTTCGGTAATCGCGCTGGAGCACACCAACAGCTGGCAGCTCAGCGTGGACATCACCGCCGCCAGAATCGCGGAGAGCAATACCCCGGCAATCCACGGGTTGAACAGGATTTGCGCCAGCTCGATAAACACCCGTTCGCCGTTTTGCGTCACCGCCCCGGCCTGCTCCGGGTTGTTGTTAAAGTAGGCAATCCCGAAGAAGCCCACCGCGCAGGCACCCGCCAGGCAGAGGATCATCCAGGTCATACTGATGCGCCGTGCGTTCACGATGGTGTGGTGTGAATCCGCCGCCATAAAGCGCGCCAGAATATGCGGCTGGCCAAAGTAGCCCAGGCCCCAGCCCATTAGCGAAACGATAGCGACAAAGTTCAGCCCTTTCAGCATATCGACGTTTTCGATGCTCTTTTGCTTAATCACCATCAGGGAATCATCGAGGCCGCCAACGGCAATGATCACCATCACCGGCGTCAGAATCAGCGCAAAGATCATCAGGCTGGCCTGCACGGTATCCGTCCAGCTCACCGCCAGGAACCCGCCCACAAAGGTATAGAGGATGGTAGCGGCCGCCCCGGCCCACAGCGCCGTTTCGTAGCTCATGCCAAAGGTGCTTTCAAACAGGCGCGCCCCGGCCACGATGCCGGAAGCACAATAAATGGTGAAGAACAGCAGGATCACCAGCGCCGAGATAATCCGCAGCAGGCGACTGGAGTCTTCAAAACGCCCGGTAAAGTAATCCGGCAACGTCAGCGCATTGTTGTTCAATTCCGTGTGAACGCGCAGGCGCCCCGCCACTAATTTCCAGTTGATCCACGCCCCTAAGGTCAGGCCGATGGCGATCCAGCTTTCTGAAATCCCGGAGATAAAGATCGCGCCCGGCAACCCCATTAACAGCCAGCCGCTCATATCCGAGGCGCCCGCCGACAGCGCGGTCACCACGCTCCCGAGGCTACGGCCGCCAAGAATATAGTCGTCAAAGCTGCGGGTTGAACGCCAGGCGATAAAGCCGATGAGAATCATGCCAAAGATATAAACGAGGAAGGTCACCAGCATCGGTGTGCTAATTGTCATTCAGACTTCTCCATAGCTATTACGCCTGCTCTCTCTGACCAGGCTGCTTCGCGCCGGAACGAGGCGCTGTGTTGTTATCGTGATGTAATGGGGAATGCATCCTGCCGGAACCCTTTATTTTTCACAAACGATTTAACACGGCATTTACATCGTTTGCATCTGCCTTAGGTAAGCATTTTTCACCAGGTTGCACTTACTCACACTTTTAGCGGTTGCACCGTTAAAAAGTGTTAACTTCATCAATAAATCTAGCGTTCCGCTTCCCGCTCCGTCAGACGATTTTCTTATCTTACTGGTAACAATTCCTCTTTTTTGCGGGCCCTTTATCGGCTTCGATTTAACAAGGTTGCACAAAGTTGCAACTTCATAGATATTGCTGGCTAACAAAGCACAACCCCGAATCATCATTAACCTGGAGACTGTCGTATGGGCACCACCACGATGGGCGTAAAACTGGATGAAGCGACGCGCGACCGCATTAAAGAAGCCGCCTCACGCATTGACCGCACCCCACACTGGCTGATTAAGCAGGCGATTTTTAATTATCTCGAGCGCCTGGAAAGCAGCGATGAGCTGCCTGAGCTACCAGCCCTGCTGGCCGGGGCGGCCAATGAGAGCGAAGAATCTCCGGTGCAGCCTGAAGAAGTGGCGCAGCCGTTCCTCGATTTTGCCGAGCAGATCCTGCCGCAGTCCGTCAGCCGGGCCGCGATTACCGCCGCGTGGCGTCGCCCTGAAACCGACGCAGTCCCGATGATCCTTGAGCAGGCTCGCCTGGCCCCGGCCATCGCCGAACAAACGCAAAAGCTGGCCTACCAGCTGGCCGACAAGCTGCGCAACCAGAAAACGGCGTCCGGCCGCGCGGGCATGGTTCAGAGCCTGCTGCAGGAGTTCTCCCTGTCTTCCCAGGAAGGCGTGGCGCTGATGTGCCTCGCGGAAGCGCTGCTGCGTATCCCGGATAAAGCCACCCGAGACGCGCTGATCCGCGACAAAATTAGCAACGGGAACTGGCACTCGCACATTGGCCGCAGCCCGTCGCTGTTCGTGAACGCGGCAACCTGGGGCCTGCTGTTTACCGGCCGCCTGGTGTCCACCCATAACGAAGCCAGCCTTTCCCGCTCCCTGAACCGCATCATCAGCAAAAGCGGTGAACCACTGGTGCGTAAAGGCGTGGACATGGCGATGCGCCTGATGGGCGAGCAGTTCGTGACCGGCGAAACCATCGCCGAAGCGCTGGCTAACGCCCGCAAGCTGGAAGAGAAAGGTTTCCGCTACTCCTACGACATGCTGGGCGAAGCTGCGCTGACCGCCGCCGACGCGCAGGCCTATATGGTTTCCTACCAGCAGGCGATTCACGCCATCGGTAAAGCGTCCAACGGCCGCGGGATTTATGAAGGCCCGGGTATTTCCATCAAGCTTTCCGCTCTGCACCCACGTTACAGCCGTGCGCAGTACGACCGCGTGATGGAAGAGCTGTACCCGCGCCTGAAGTCCCTCACGCTGCTGGCTCGCCAGTATGACGTTGGCATTAATATTGACGCCGAAGAGGCAGATCGCCTGGAGATCTCCCTCGATCTGCTGGAAAAACTCTGCTTTGAACCTGAGCTGGCGGGCTGGAACGGCATCGGCTTTGTTATCCAGGCCTACCAAAAGCGCTGCCCGTTTGTGATTGATTACCTGGTTGATCTGGCCACCCGCAGCCGTCGCCGCCTGATGATTCGCCTGGTCAAAGGCGCCTACTGGGACAGCGAAATCAAACGCGCCCAGGTCGACGGTCTGGAAGGGTACCCGGTCTATACCCGCAAGGTGTACACCGACATCTCCTACCTCGCCTGCGCCAAGAAACTGCTGGCCGTGCCGAACCTGATCTATCCGCAGTTTGCGACCCATAACGCCCACACGCTGGCTGCTATCTATAATCTGGCCGGGCAGAACTACTACCCAGGCCAGTACGAGTTCCAGTGCCTGCACGGCATGGGTGAGCCGCTGTATGAGCAGGTGGTGGGGAAAGTCGCAGACGGAAAACTGAACCGCCCTTGCCGCATTTACGCCCCGGTGGGTACGCACGAAACGCTGCTGGCTTACCTGGTGCGTCGCCTGCTGGAAAACGGCGCCAACACCTCTTTCGTCAACCGCATTGCCGACGCCACCCTGCCGCTGGACGAGCTGGTTGCGGACCCGGTGAGCGCGGTGGAAGCCATGGCCGCAAAAGAAGGCCAGCCAGGGTTGCCACATCCTAAAATCGCCCTGCCGAAAGCGCTTTACGGGGCGGAACGCGCCAACTCCAGCGGCCTTGATTTAGCTAACGAACACCGCCTGGCGTCGCTTTCTTCCGCCCTGCTGAACAGCGCTGCACAGAAATGGCACGCCACACCGGTGCTGGAACAGCCGGTTATTGAAGGCGAATTAACGCCGGTGAAAAACCCGGCCGAGCCAACCGACATTGTGGGCTACACCCGTGAAGCCACGAGCGAAGAGGTTTCCCTCGCGCTTGAGAATGCCGTCAACCACGCGCCAATCTGGTTTGCCACCCCGCCGCAGGAGCGTGCCGCTATTCTCGAACGCGCCGCCGTGATGATGGAAAGCCGCATGCAGCAGCTGATCGGCATCCTTGTGCGTGAAGCCGGGAAAACCTTCAGCAACGCCATTGCCGAAGTGCGTGAGGCCGTGGACTTCCTGCATTATTACGCAGGCCAGGTGCGTGACGATTTCGACAATGAAACGCATCGTCCTCTTGGCCCGGTGGTCTGTATCAGCCCGTGGAATTTCCCGTTGGCTATCTTTACCGGCCAGATTGCCGCCGCGCTTGCCGCCGGGAACAGCGTGCTGGCCAAGCCTGCGGAACAAACTCCACTGATCGCCGCCCAGGGCGTGGCGATCCTGCTTGAAGCAGGCGTACCTGCGGGCGTACTCCAGTTGTTGCCCGGCCGCGGTGAAATCGTCGGGGCGCAGCTCACAGGCGACTCCCGCGTACGCGGTGTGATGTTCACCGGCTCAACTGAAGTCGCGTCTCTGCTGCAGCGCAATATCGCCGACCGCCTCGATCCTCAGGGCCGCCCAACGCCGCTGATTGCGGAAACCGGCGGCCTTAACGCGATGATCGTGGACTCCTCCGCGCTAACCGAACAGGTTGTGGTGGACGTGGTTTCCTCCGCCTTCGACAGCGCCGGGCAGCGCTGCTCCGCCCTGCGCGTACTCTGCCTGCAGGAAGACGTGGCTGACCACACGCTGCAAATGCTTCGTGGTGCCATGGCGGAATGCCGCATGGGTAACCCAGGCCGCCTGACCACCGACATTGGGCCAGTGATTGACGCCGAAGCGCAGCAGAATATTGAGAAGCACATCCAGGCGATGCGTGCCAAAGGCCGCACCGTGTTCCAGGCCGTGCGTGAAAACAGCGTGGACGCACGCGAATGGCAGTCCGGCACCTTTGTAGCGCCAACCCTTATCGAGTTGGAAAGCTTCGACGAGATGAAGAAAGAAGTCTTCGGCCCGGTGCTGCACGTGGTGCGCTACAGCCGCAACAATCTTGAATCGCTGATTAAGCAGATCAATGCCGCTGGCTATGGTCTGACGCTCGGCGTGCATACCCGAATCGACGAGACGATTGCCCAGGTCACCGGCTCCGCCCACGTCGGCAACATGTACGTTAACCGCAACATGGTCGGCGCCGTGGTTGGCGTTCAGCCCTTCGGCGGCGAAGGCCTGTCCGGTACCGGCCCTAAAGCCGGTGGTCCGCTGTACCTGTACCGCCTGCTGGCGAATCGCCCTGAAAATGCGCTGCAAACCACTTTCAACCGCCACGATGCGGAAATCCCGGTGGATGCCTCCCTGAAGAGCGATCTGCAGGTTGCCCATCAGGCACTGAGCGAGTGGGCGACCAACCGCGAAGAGCTGAAAGCCGTTTGCCAGCAGTTTGGTGAGCTGGCGCAAAGCGGAACGCTGCGCGTGCTGCCTGGCCCAACCGGAGAGCGCAATACATATGCTCTGCTGCCGCGTGAACGCATTCTTTGCGTCGCCGACGATGAGCGCGATGCGCTAGTACAGTTGGCGGCGGTAACCAGCGTGGGCAGCCGCGTGCTATGGGCGGATGACAGCCTGCATCGCGATCTGGCGAAGCAGTTGCCTAAAGCCGTGCAGCAGCAGGTTGATTTTGCCAAGCCGGAAGATCTGCTGAAGCAGCCGTTTGAGGCGGTGATTTACCACGGCGACTCCGACCAGCTGCGCAAACTTTGCGAAGCCGTCGCGGCTCGCACCGGGGCGATTGTTTCCGTTCAGGGCTTCGCGCGCGGGGAAAGTAACATCCTGATTGAGCGTCTCTACGTGGAGCGTTCTCTGAGCGTGAACACCGCTGCCGCTGGCGGCAACGCCAGCCTGATGACAATCGGTTAACAGTCTGTCAGGATACAAAGGCTCTCGTCATGAGAGCCTTTTTTTTGATGAGGACACCAGAATGAAACGCGTGTGTTTACTTGTTGGCGGGCTGCTGCTGAGCGGGGCCGCCCTGGCCGATGGCTGTGATTCCGCCGCCACCCAGGCCGATATGAACCAGTGCTATGCCGCAGAGTATAAAAAGCAGGACGAGCGGCTGAATAAAACCTATAAAGAAGTGATGTCCCGGGCAACCGACAAGCAAAAAGAACTGCTTAAAAAGGCGCAGAACGCGTGGATTGCCTTCCGCGATGCGGACTGTGATTTTATGAGTTCTGGCGCGGAACAAGGTTCGGTCTACCCGATGGTACGTGCCAACTGCCTGGCGGATAAAACGCTGGAACGTACCGAGCTGCTGAAGGGCACGCTGGAGTGCGAAGAGGGCGACGTAAGCTGCGTCCTGCCCCCTAAGTAAGCGCGATTAGCGCACCCGAATCCCCTCAATAATCATCCGCTGCACGTTTTCCACCGTGCGGCGGAAAAAGTCTTCATCCTGCAGCGTATTGCCGGTAACGGCCTCAACCTGGCTGGCAAAATCCGCGTAGTGCTGGGTCGTGGCCCAAAGCATAAAAATAAGGTGATGCGGGTCAACGGCAGCAAGTTTACCGCTGGCTACCCAACCCGCAACGATCGCCGATTTGTCATCCACCAGGGCCTTCAGGTCGCCCGTCAGCTCGCCTTTCAGCAAAGGCGCCCCCTGCAGCATCTCCAGGCAAAACAGATTCGACGCCTGCGGATAATCCCTTGAAACTTCAAGCTTGAGGCGAATGTATTCCCCAATCGCCACCAGCGGCTGCAAATCTTCCCGAAAGGCACGCAGCGGCGCCAGCCAGATATCCAGGATCTGCTTCAGCACTGCGATGTAGAGCGCTTCTTTGGAAGGGTAGTAATAAAGCAGGTTAGTTTTTGACACTTCGGCCCGCTCTGCAACCTGCTCAAGGCTGGTGCCGTGGATGCCGTATTGCGAAAAAAACGCCAGCGCAGCGTCAAGAATGGCCTGTTTTTTGGCGGCGACGGCTTTCGATCGGCGTCCAGGGGTTTTGATGTCGGTGGCGGCCATGCGAGTTCTCCTTTTTTTCGCTGGCCTGAAGTATAGCTCAGACGCCCTCGCCTTCGGTATCTTCCTGCCAGTCGCGCTTCGCGTTTGCCGCTTTCTTGCGCTTGAGCTTCAGCTCGCTAACCAGCACCCCGAGGACGATCAACGCCCCACCCACCAGCGCAAGCAGCGGGAGGCGCTCGCCCGCCATGCGGCCAAAGATCCCCGCCCAAACCGGCTCGCCGGTATAAATTACCGTGGCTCGTGTCGGCGACACGCTGCGCTGCGCCCAGTTCATCGTCACCTGAATGATGGCGCTGAAAATCCCAAGCCCCAGGGCAATCATCACCAGCCCAGGGCTGAAATGCGGCACGCTTTCCCCGGCAGGGACCATCGCTGCAAACGACACGAGCGAAGCCGTGGCCAGCTGTACTACAGTCACACGTTTGATATCCACTTTCCCCGCCCAGGCGCTGATCAGGATTATCTCAGCGGCAATCGCCACGGCACCGATAAGCGTAATGATTTCCCCGGCCCCCAGCGAGAGGCTGGTGCCTTCCGGCCCGGCAAGAAAAATCAGGCCAACAAAGGCCAGCACGACGCCAATCCAGGACATCAGCCCCGGCATACGGCCAAGGCAAATCCACTGCAGGAGCGGCACAACGGGCACGTACATCGCGGTAATAAAGGCGGATTTGCTGCTGGGAATTGTCTGGAGTCCCCAGGTCTGCATGCTGTAGCCGATGGCAATCGCCACGCCGATCAGCCCCCCCGCTTTGATTTCCAGCCAGGTTAACCCGCGCAGAGATTTCAGCGACAGCAGGCCCACGGCAATGGCGGCGGTGGCGAAGCGCAGACCAACAAAGAAAAACGGGTCGCTCATCGTCATGGCGTACTGCACAGCCAGGAATGTGCCGCCCCAGAACATGGTGATGAGGATAAGCAGCGCTTCCTGCGGCTTAACGGAGAATTTATAACGGCTTAATGGCGCAGACATGAGGGAGACCGGAAAAATCAGGGTGAAAGTCGATGTGCTATAGTGCTTCCAGTCACATTTTGTTGCAATGGGAAAATAGAAAACCGCCGGCTAACCGGCGGTCGGGGTATTTCGGCGCAAGCGTTAATTCGCCCTGCGCTTCACAAAGTCACGGCTATTTATTTTTGCTGCCGTGGCTGTTTTTACCCCCTTTTTGACCAGCTTCTGAGGCGCGCTGCGGATCGTTTTTAAAGTTACCGCCGCTGTGCTGGCCACCTTTACGACCTGCTTCTGATGCTCTTTCACGGTCTTCAGCGAAATTACCTGAACCACCACGATGGTTTGCCATTTCTAACCTCCGGATTTAGGACATCATATTGCATTCAATAAAAGAGAACGCTTTTGCCACGCGGCCAGGCGGGCCTGCCGCCAACGTTACCGCGTGGCTCTAAGCTTAGTGCACCGGCGCGGTCGGGCTTCTGTTCAGACATATCCAGAAACATGCCGGTGAGCTTATCTTTTTATCCTTCCACTGCGGCGCGATAAGCCCCTCTTCTACATGGTCAAAAAACAGCCAGTAAAATGTTAGCTAATGCTACAGGGTCAAAATTTCATCTGCGCTTGTGATGTATCAAGGAAAGGCCATTCAGGTTTGCACTCTGCGCCACAGGTCATATCTTTAAAGGAGTGCAGTAAAACTGCAGTTCAACTGAGGAGTGAAGCAAGATGGCTAAAGTACTGGTGCTTTATTATTCAATGTATGGACACATCGAAACTATGGCTAAAGCCGTGGCGGAAGGTGCACAGAAAGTCGATGGGGCGGAAGTGACGATAAAGCGCGTGCCCGAAACCATGTCCCCGGAAGTCTTTGCTAAAGCCGGGGGCAAAACCCACACCGCGCCGGTCGCTACGCCGCAGGAGCTGGCCGACTACGACGCTATCATCTTCGGTACCCCTACCCGCTTCGGCAATATGGCCGGCCAGATGCGCACCTTCCTCGATCAAACGGGCGGCCTTTGGGCTTCCGGCGCGCTTTACGGCAAACTGGGCAGCGTATTCAGCTCTACCGGCACCGGCGGCGGCCAGGAGCAGACCATCACCTCCACCTGGACCACGCTCGCCCACCACGGGATGGTGATTGTGCCTATCGGCTATGCGGCACAGGAGCTGTTTGATGTTTCTCAGGTTCGCGGCGGCACGCCTTACGGCGCAACAACCATTGCCGGCGGCGACGGCTCACGCCAGCCAAGTCAGGAAGAACTGGCGATCGCCCGCTATCAGGGAGAGCACGTCGCAGGCCTGGCGGTTAAACTGAAAGGTTAAAGGAGGAGTGATGACCACATCCCAGGCAAAAGCCCACCACGTTGGCGAGTCTTCGCCAGACCTCACCAGAAATTGCAGAAGCCATTTTTGAGCTGGCGAAGTATGACGAAAAGCTGGCCGAAAAAATTTGGGAAGAAGGGAGCGATGAAGTCCTGGCGCTCGCCTTTGCTAAAACCGATAAGGACTCGCTCTTCTGGGGCGAACAGACCATCGAGCGCAAAAACGTTTAAGACTTCTGCTGCCCCCTTTCGGGGGCAGCCTCTTCTTACTTCACGGCTTCATTCAGCACTTCGCTAAACTTATCCCATGAGCAGTAGCCGTTGGTGTCCGTCGGGCAGCCTTCCAGCTCCAGCGTCACACGCTTTGGCGGGTGCTTCAGGGTTAATACATCGCCATTGCGCAGCTGCTCGGCGCTCTGGTAAACGTATTCCACTTTCAGCAGGTCGCGGTTGTTGGTCTTATCGTGCCAGCGCTGGAACAGAATATTGCCACCAATCGGGGTGCGCTCGTACTGGCCCGGTAGCTGATAAGGCTTGAACTGCA
Source organism: Enterobacter sp. TMH.L2 (assembly GCF_050847315.1). NCBI lineage: Bacteria > Pseudomonadati > Pseudomonadota > Gammaproteobacteria > Enterobacterales > Enterobacteriaceae > Enterobacter > Enterobacter sp. TMH.L2. The sequence goes on from NZ_CP193791.1 coordinate 3,066,454, forward strand.
GCGCGGTCAGCAGCGACGCAATGTTCGAATCATGCCCCACCATTAGCGTCACTTTCGGCCCGGAGGCGGCTTCTTTGGACGTTAACGCGTTCTGAATGTATTTCACCAGCGGAGCCGCGACGTTGCGGGCCACTTCCGGGGAAGTAAACAGCGTGTCCTGATAGCTATTTTTGAGCTGGGAAAGCACGCGCCACTGTTCCGCCGTTTTGATTTTTCCCCACGCGACCTGGTCCATCGGGAAACCTTCGTAATATTGCAGCGTGAACGCATCGACCAGGGCATTGCCCACCTTCAGGGAGCCGTTAACGCCCGGCTCCTGAGTCGCATTGGCGCTAAAGACGTCTTTTGGCCCGTTCAGCTCACATAGCTGCTTCTCTTTGCAGGTTGGCGAGTTTTTATAGCCGACAATGTGCTCCAGCAGTTTATAGCTGTCGGCCAGCTTGTATTCAGTGCGCTGTTTTTCCATCGCCTGAACGGCTTTGGCTTTAAACTCCGGCGAGTCGTTGGTGATCACTGGGTTGAACACCGGGTCCATGGTGCCCATTTTTTCCTGGTGATGTACCGGCACATCGCAGCCAGGGAAAGCCCCGGTAATGAAGAATTGCGCGGTAGCGACGGTGCGCTGAAGGCTGTTGGCATAGGCATAAACGCTTTCCGGTGCCGGGCATTCGCCGCTGGTTACCAGATTCTGGCTCGCCAGCCATTCACGCATGTAATGCCCCATATAGACTTCCAGCACCCCGCCTTTGGTGGTGAGCTGCCCGCCCGGCACATCCCACTCCGGCCATGCCTGCGCGGTAGACTGCTCAAGCACGCTGCCGTTGTTGGCCAGCGGCGCGCGCAGGTTATGACGGCTCATCAGCAAAACCTGCTGCAGCTGGTAGCCGTCCGGCACGGCGTCCGCTTTCGCCAGACCTGGGGCAAGACAGGCGGCGGCCAGCAATGAGGCAACAATTTTTTTCTTCATTACTTATTCCTCAGGGAGTGATTAATAAAATGTGAAGAATATATTGTGACAGAAAAATGACAGCCGACCTGCCTGACGGATCGCAAAAAGCCCTATTATTCCGTTTGTTGTTTCAGCTGCGCTTCAAAGCGCTGGCGAGAGAGATCCACATAGCGTTGTAACCCGTCTCTGTCGATAAAGGCGTTGCTATCTCCGGCGGCAAGCCGGGCCTGTTTCTCCGCCAGACCAAAGCGTTCCCCTTTGTTCGCCACAAAAATGTCCGCTTTTTGTGCCGCGAGCGTGGCAAAACTGTGGCGGATGTCGTTCACCAGCGTCGGGTAATTCTTGTTCGCCACCAGATAATAGTCCGGCGTGGCGAGACTGTCGGCGTAAATAAGCGTGTACCCACCTGGCAGCGCAAACAGCCATGACGTGCTGCCCGGCAGATGCCCTGGTGTCAGCAGCGCTGTCGCGGTTACGCCGCCCAGCTTTAGCGTCTCGTGGTCATGAATGATTTTATCCGTGGTGACCGGTGGAAAGAGCAGCGCATCTCCCAGCGCAAAATCCTCTTTGCCTCCCCGCGCCATTTGGTCAGCATTCTCCCTGCTGGCAACCAGCTTTGCCCCGCTCCACTTTTTCAGTTTGGCAATGCCCCCGGCCTGATCGAGCCGGGCATGGCTGTTGAGGATGAACCGCACGTCGCGAATGTCGAATCCCAAAGAAGCAATATTCTCTTTGATGCCCCTGGCGCTTGCGTCCAGCGCACCGTCGACGAGGATATGCCCCTCAGGCGTGGTAATCAGAATGGACGAGAGATTTTCGGTGCCGACATACCAGACGTCCGCTGCCATACGGAACGGTTTGACCGGTTTGGCCCAGCCTTCAAAAAGCGAATAAGGCGGCGCGGCAGACAGCGGTTGGGTTGGATTTAATGCCGCAGAACTGCCGGCAGAGAAGACTGAAATCATGCAGGTAAATAACAGACTATAACGGTTCACAGGTGGCTCCTTTTGGTCAGGAGGCGCAGTATACTGCCGGGCAATTTAGTCCGATGCAATTGAGAAATGATGGCGTGAATATCCTGCAATTAGACATGAATCTGCTGAAGGTGCTGTACGTGATGTTAACCACCGGCTCGACCAGCCGAACGGCGCAAAAGCTGGCGCTTAGCCCGTCCGCCGTCAGCCATGCTCTCGCCCGCCTGCGTGATGCCCTGGGCGATCCGCTTTTTCGTCGGGAAGGCAATGCCCAGGTTCCCACATCTTTCGCACTCGGTATTAAAGAACGCCTGATCCCGCTCTTCGTGTCCCTGAATGAAGAATTATTTGGCGAAGAGCATGCGGAGGAGCGCCGATTTCGTCTGGTTCTGCCCCCGGCGCTGAATGTGTTGCTCACGCCGGAACTCGCCCGCAAAGGGCATCAGGCCGGGGCCATTATTGAATGCCTGACGTTTGAACGGCGTGCGTGGCGTGATGAGCTGCTGGAGGGACGAATAGATTTGTTGATTGCGATTGGCGATCATCAAAAACGCGTCAGTGCCCTGCATTATGAACGCGTAGGCAGCACGCGCCTGATTGCTGTTTTCGGCGAACCACTGTCCTCCAGACTTAACGGGCGTGAAACTCTGGCCTTTGACGAACTGCCGCAGTTTGATCATTTCTATTGTCACCCCTGGCCGCAGGGCATTAACGAGCTCGATCGCCAGCAGGCACGTGCCGGGCTCGAACGCCGCCTGGCCTTTACCTGTAGCGACTACGGCCAGCTCGCTCCCGCCCTGCGCAATGCCCCGCTGATGGCTATCGTGCCGGCCCCATGGTTTGATACCCTGAATAACAAAGCCCAGCTTTTTACGCTGCCGCTGTCCGGCGACCAGGCTATTGGTAGCCTGTTTTTGCAGTACCGGACCTCCACCGTGGAATGGAAACAGCGTCTGATAGACAGCCTGCGCCGTACGCTGGCCGCCTGGTATCATTGAAATTACCGCTCAGCCTCTCATACAAAAAGTTTTATAATAGAACCCGGCAAACCCATCGGAGGAATGATGAAACGTAAGAGCCTTGAAGACAGCGTCTGTTCGGTTGCCCGCACGCTGGACGTGATCGGCGACTGGTGGTCGTTGCTGATCGTGCGCGATGCGCTGAACGGCATGTCTCGCTTCGGTGAGTTCCAAAAAAACCTCGGCATCGCCAAAAATATGCTGACCGTTCGCCTGAAACAGCTCGTCGATAACGGTATTTTTGAGCTTCGCCCGGCGTCGGACGGCAGCGCCTGGCACGAGTATGTGCTGACGGAAAAAGGCCGGGCGCTGCAGACCGTTTTAGCGGCTCTTTCACAGTGGGGCTGCGAAAACCTCTACGCCAAAGATGAGACACGCAGCGTCCTCGTCGACAGCCAGCAGCATCGCCCTATCCGCAAGCTAACCTTACAGGCCGAAGATGGTCGTGAGCTAAAACCGGACGAAATAATCACTCAGGCACGTTCCTCCTCCTGACCAATAAGCATCTGTTATTCAGGTGCTTATTAATATTTCCTTTAGCAATTCCTGCGCATAACGAAAAAACAGCCCTCATATTGGTTGCATAATAAAACCAACAAATCTACATTCATCTCACAGTTTCATTATGAAACCACATTAACGTTACTCTCCTTCATGTGAGGTGTTTTATGGCTAACTCTCGTTCTATTGCGGTCATTACCGGCGCATCTTCCGGTATTGGTGCGGTTTATGCCGATCGTTTTGCGGCCCGAGGTTTTGATCTGCTGTTGGTTGCCCGGCGCGAAGATCGCCTGCGCGATCTGGCCGCGAAGCTTGAAGCCCGCCACGGCATAACCGTGACTACGCTAAAAGCAGATCTGGTTAACGACCAGGACATTGCCGCCGTTGAGGAGGCCCTGAAAGATCCGCGCATCAGCGTGCTGGTTAACAACGCGGGCACCGCCCACAGCGCAGCGTTTACCGCCGCCAGCGTGGAACAACATCAGGCACTTATCACGCTGAACATCACGGCGTTAACTCGCCTGAGTCATGCCGCCCTGCTTAATTTCCAGCAAAAGAACAGCGGCACGCTGATCAATATCTCGTCGATTCTGGCAGTACAGAGCTGGGTGGGCAGCGCGGTATACAGCGGCACAAAGGGCTATGTATTGAACCTGACGAAAGTTCTGCAGGCCGAAGCTGCCGGCACCGGCATTCGTATTCAGGCGGTGCTGCCCGCGGCTACGGCAACCGAAATTTGGGATCGTGCGGGCGTGTCGGTGGACTCATTGCCGGAAGGTGCGGTCATGAAAGTGGATGATTTGGTGGATTCCGCCCTGGCCGGACTGGACAGCGGGGAAGCTGTCACCATCCCGCCATTGCACGATCTCGGCCTGTGGGAAACCTATGCCACTACGGCGCAGGCGATGTTTGATGCAGCAGGCGTAGGGCAGCCAGCGCCTCGCTACGCCCGCTAATTTTCCCGGGCAGATGTCGCCGGCATCTGCCCATCATTTACTGGCCGCCATGTCTCGCTATAATGAGGCAAATTCCTGCCAATATGATGCTGTGATGAAACTGTTTTACTATTCAGCCGCAGGCATGGTTGCTGCGCTGATTGTGCTCTGGGGAGCGCTGATTGTGGACAGCGCCAATATCCTGCAACAAATGTCCGAGCTGATGCACTACATCGAAGATTTGTTCAAACCTCGCGAACGCTAGCGGTTAAACGCCAGCGCCTGGCCGTAAATCCCCTCGGCAACTGACTCGCCGTCCCAGACGAGGTGCCCGTTCACCAGCGTGCTTTCAACCACGCCGCCCTGCAAGGTGTGCCCTTCGAAGGGTGACCAGCCGCATTTGTAGGCAATATTACTGCCCTCAATGCTGGCGCGTTTCCAGGGGTTGATCACCGCCAGATCGGCCCAGTAACCTTCCCGGATATAGCCGCGATCCTTAATCTGAAAACGTTCGGCTACCGCGTGGCTGGTTTTTCTGACGATAAGTTCAGGCGTGAAAATCCCTCTGGCACACATATCCAGCAGCGCAGGCAGCGCGTGCTGCACCAGCGGCAATCCCGACGGAGCCGAGAAATAATCATTCTGCTTTTCCGCCAGCAAGTGCGGCGCATGGTCGGTCGCAATAATATCAATCACGCCAGTCTTAACTGCCTGCCATAGCGCCCGCTGGTGTTCCTGGCCCTTCACCGATGGGTTGCACTTCAGCCTGTGCCCCAACGCCGCGTAATCATCCTGATTAAAATAGAGGTGATGGATACAGGCTTCCGCCGTGATCGTTTTTCTGCGTAAGGCTTCAAGCGTGGGCGCGGGCTCAAACAACGCCAGCTCATCGGCCGTGGTGATATGCAGCACATGCAGCCGCGTGCCGTGCTTTTTCGCCAGCGCGACCGCCCGGGAAGATGAAAGCAGGCAGGCCTCAACCGAGCGAATAGCTGCGTGTTCTGCGGCCGGGATCTGCTCCCCATATCGCTCTCGCCACAGCGCCTCATTACGTTTGATAGTCGGCGTATCTTCGCAATGCGTGGCCACCAGCCCCGGCGCATGCTGGAAAATAGCCTCCAGAATGCGTTCGTCATCCACCAGCATGTTGCCGGTGGAGGCACCCATAAACACTTTTACGCCGCAGGCGGCATCGGCTGGCAGCGCCTTAAGTTCTTCCAGATTGTCGTTGGTGGCACCGAAATAGAAACTGTAATTGGCCAGTGAACCTTCGGCGGCCCGCTGAAATTTGCCTTCCAGCGCCAGTCTGGTGGTGGTCGGCGGCGAAACGTTGGGCATTTCCATATAGCTGGTGATCCCGCCCATCACCGCCGCGCGTGACTCGCTGGCAATCGTGCCCTTATGCATCAACCCCGGTTCACGAAAATGTACCTGATCGTCTATCATGCCCGGCAGCAGCCACTTCCCGGCAAGATCGCGCACATTCCACGTGGTGCGAGCCGGGATCGCAGCGGCTATTTTTTCAATTCGCCCGTCCACGATGAGCAGATCGCCCTGGTAACGCCGATCCTCATTCATCATCAGCGCGTTGGTCAGTAACAGAGGTTTCATTAGTCGTTTTCTCCGGCTTAAAAAGGCTGCGCTAGCGTCGGGCAACCATCACAACAATAAACAGCCCGCCAATTCCGGCGGTAATAATGCCGATGGGCAGCTCCTGCGGCGCAACCAGCACCCGGCTGACCAGATCGCCGCCGCACAACAAACAGGCCCCGACAAGGGCACACAAAGGCAGCAGCCTGGCGTGCTTAATGGCGGAAAAATGGCGGCAAAGATGCGGCACCATCAGCCCGACAAAGCCAATCACGCCGGTCAGCGATACAAAAATGGCGGTCGAAAAAGCGCAGCACAGAAAAATTTCGGTGCGCAGGCGGGTCACGTTAATGCCCAGCGAAAATGCGGTGCGATCCCCCGCGAGCAATCCATCCAGCGATCGCCATCTCAACAGGCAAAATGCGGCCAGCAGCAGCAAACCGCCAAGCGCAAATCCCAGGTTATCCCATCGCGCCAACCCCAGGCCGCCGAGCGACCAGAATAAAACCGAGCTGGCCGTACGCTGGTCACCGGCGAATATCAGGTAGCTGGTTAACGCCCCGAACAAGAAAGAGACCGCCAGCCCGCAAATAATCAGCGTTTCGGCACCCCGATCGCGTTTGAGCTGGAATAAAGACAGCACCGCAACCGAAGAAAGCAGCCCGCCGCCAAAAGCGGCCGCCGGTAGCGTCCAGACGCCGAAGAAGTCGCCGAAGCGGGTAAAAACCAGCACCGCTCCGGCAGACGCGCCCGAAGAAAGCCCGAACAAAAAAGGGTCCGCCAGCTCATTGCGCGTGGCCGTTTGCAGCAGCGCGCCCACCACCGCCAGCCCCGCGCCGGTCATCAGGGCGAGAAGCGTTCTGGGCAGCCGGATGTCCAGCACGATCCCACGAATCATCGGTGAAATGTCCGTTGCCGTGGGTTGCAGCGCGTTTACCACCTGATTCAGGCTGAGCCGGACCGAGCCTTCCGTTAAGCTAAGCACCGCAAACAATATGACGAGAAACCCCGCCAGGCATGCGGCCCGGCGGTAACTCCAGGCTAAAACCATCACTGTGCCGCGAACAGAACGCGAGCGAGCTTCTCAACCGCGGCGATATTTGCCGGGCCGGGCGTCAACTCGGCGTACTGCAGCTTAAGATAGCGGTGCTGTTTCACCGCCGGGGTGAGCTTCATCAGCGGGTGGCGCTCAAGGAACTGGCGGAGCGAATCAGCGCCCCCGCCGGTCTGGTAATCCAGAAGAATGATGACATCCGGCTCGGCCGACGCAACATTTTCCCAGGAGGTTGTCCCCCAGCTGGTGTCCAGCCCTTCCATGGCGTTTTTACCGCCAGCGGCCTCGATAATGGCCTGCGGCATGGCGTATTTTCCGCTGGTAAACGGTTTGTCTTCCCCGGAGTCATACACAAAGACTTTCAGTGGCCTTGCGCCCGGCAGTGCTTTGGGGAGGGCGGCCAGCCGCGCTTTCCAGCCGTCAACCAGCTTCTGAGCAACCTCCGCCTTACCAAAAATTTTGCCAAGCGTAAGCTCATCGTTATAGAGCAGACCCAGGGTCGCCTTGGTTTTGCTTTCCCCGGAAATCGCGCAGCTTTCGCTGAGCACAAAGGTTTTGATGCCGTATTTGGCAAGACTTTGGGGTGTAACGTCGCCCCCCACTTTCATGCCGTAATTCCAGCCCGCGAAAAAGAAATCTGGATCGGCGGCCAGCAGCGTTTCAAGCGAGGGGTATTTGGGCGCAAGTTCGGGGATCGTCCCCATTTGTCGCTTAAATTCGGGCGTCATTTTGTACCAGCCGGAGATGCCGGTCAGACCCACAATCTGCGGCTGTAAATCCAGAGCAAAAGCCATCTCCGACATGTTCAGGTCGTTGATTACCGCCCGCTTTGGTGCTGCGGTAAAGACAATGGGTTTACCGCAGCTCTCAATGGTCACCGGGAAGCCGGAGGCAAAGGCAGTAAAGGAGGTAAAGGCCAGCCAGAAGCCGGTAGCGATTTTTAACATCATAGCGATCCCTGAAAATTTACCGTGGGCGTGAAGGTTCAAAAAAACGGACTCGTCTGCCTTGCTGGCCTGGATGGTCAACGGTAAAGCTGTCGAGGCCGAAAATGGGGCGAAGTGTTTCGGTATTCAGCGCGGCGTCGGGCACGTTAAAAGCCTGCTGTTGCCCCGCCGACAAAATAAGGACCTTGTCAGCAAACCCTTCGATTAAGTTGAGATCGTGCAGGACGGCGATAACCGTTGTGCCGCGAGCTTTCACCAGCGCTAACAGTTCTTCCCGTGCCGCCAGGTCCAGATGATTAGTCGGCTCATCCAGTAACAGCAACCGGGAGGTTTGCGCCAGCGTTCGCGCCAGAATTGCCCGCTGCCTTTCCCCGCCGGACAGACAGGCCAGCGATTTATGCCGCATCCCGAGCACACCAACCTCTTTCATCGCCCCACACACAATGCAGCGATGTTCTGGCTCCGGCATATCACGGGCAAACGGGAGCCTGCCTAACGCGACATAATCCTCAATGGAGAGACGCAAATCGGGGAGATCGTTTTGCGACATGACCGCCACGAGCTTCGCCCGCAGCTGCGGGTTGAGCTTATTTAAGGGGCGGCCCGCCAGCGTTATTTCCCCCTCGGCCTTTAGTTCCTGGCTCAGCGCCCGCAGCAGCGACGTTTTGCCGCTGCCGTTTGGCCCAATCACGCTGAGCCGCTCACCTTTTCTCAGGTGAAAATTAATCGCCACCGGCCAGGCTGCGCCCTGCGGACGGGCAATCGCCCGCAGGGAAACGCTTAGCTCGGCTGCTGGTTCTCCGGGGGAAAAAGGCATGCTCAGAACTCGTTGCGCAGCAGTTGGTAACCTTCCACCAGCTTGACGTTGGTGTTGGCCACCTCTTCAGAAAACTGCACCGAAGCGGGGTCAACCCGTGAATATTGGCTTAAATCAGAGTCGGGCCCCACGCGCTCGGTGGACGGAATATACGTTTGCTTCGGCAGTGTCACCCCATCAACCACCGCGTTGTAGCGAATGACGCAGCCGGTTTGTACGTGGCAGTTAAAAAGTACGCTGTTAAAGCCGATAAACACCCGCTCGTCGACCCGGCAAGGGCCGTGCACAATCGCCCGGTGCGCAATCGACGTACCGCTGCCAATGGTCACCGGCGCCCCGCTTTTCGAGTGAATAACCACGCCATCCTGAATATTCGAATGGGAATGGATCACGATAGGATCCATGTCGCCTTCGGCGTTCAGCTCATCGGCGCGGATCACCGCGTAAGGCCCGACATAAACATAGTCATGAATAATGACCCGGCCACAAATCACCGCCGTGGGATCGATGTACGCTTTGGGAGAGACCTGTGGCAGATGGCCTGAAGGGTTTTTACGCAGCATGGTGATTTCCTGTCCAATGAATACGGGCCACCGCGTTGTGCGCATGGAGGCTTTCCTGATGCTCAACGCGGAGGGTAAAAGCGGTGCTAAAAGGCGCGTCCTGCATCGCCTTGTTCAGGCGGCGAGCGGCGTCTTCGCAAAACATCAAATTTTGGCCATTGGCCAGGGCGAAGGCCTGCTCGTCGCTACGCTTAACCACCGTTTGCACCGCCGTGCCAAGCGCGGCCTCGCAGCGGTCGATAAGTTCCTCGAAAGGCAACGTAGCAACATCCGGCTTCAGCTGGCAGCTAACCCACGCCCAGCTTCTCTGGCTGTGGGGCGTACCCGGCATGCCCTTCTCGCCCAGCCAGGCCAGCATTTCTTCGACGGACACACCCTCCTTTCGCGAGCCAAAGTCCCGCTGAAACTGCTGCTGCGCGAGATTGCGACTCAGCGCCGCCGAGGCCGGACAGGTAGATGAATACGGGATCCCCACCCGAAGCGTGACCGCAAAACCTTCCCCGCGCTCCGCCAGGATGCGGATGGGGTAAGCCTTCCAGCCAAAGTTGTTTGAGGTTAAAGATTTGCGGGACAGCAGCAGTTCGCCGGTGATTTCCACGCTGGCGCGGTCGCTGCTGCGCTGGTGCGAAACCAAAAATTCGCCCAGTAAACGGCGCAGTACCGCCGGCGTAATTTCACCCTGGGTTAGCTCGTCCAGCAGCAGATAGATCCGGGACATATGAATGCCCTTTTCCGCTTCCGGGGAACGGAGAAGATTGATCCCGGCGTTGACTTTCGCCGTCAGCGGGCGCCCCGCCACCTCCACCGGAAGGTCGATTTGTTCCATGCCAACCCAGGACAGGGCCATGTCGAAATCGTGGCTTCTGAGTGACTGAATATCAGGCAGCATTTTGGGGCATAACATTGGAGTGACCGTCATATTGTACATCGTTTTGCTGTAATTTTGTTACGTTATAACATAACAAAACTCATTTGTGCAAAGCGACATTTTGCCGAAAAGCGAACCCGCCCGATCACCGGAGAAAATTCGGTGTAAAACCGCTGATTGGATCGATATATCTTATCACCCGGCAAGTGTTGCCCGAGTGTTCACACAATGATAGCATCATGTAAACAGCCATTTAGACGGCTAGACAGTTAAACTAAAAAGCATTGAGGAATACCGTATGTGGCAAGAAAGGCTCGCGCAGTTGGTCAGCACCTGTCATTGGATTGGCGCTAAAGGCTGGGCTCCGGCGACCGGCGGCAATATGTCCATTCGCCAGGATGCCGAGTGGTGCTGGCTGAGCGAATCCGGGCGCGACAAAGGCAGCCTGACCAGCGAGGATTTCCTGCAGGTAGACATTGCCACGAATCAGGCGCCGTCGGGGCGTAAACCCTCCGCCGAAACCGGACTGCACACGCTGGTTTATCGGCTTTTTCCTGAAGCAAACGTCGTGCTGCACGTCCACACCGTGAATGCCACCGTGCTGTCGCGGATTGAAAAAGGCCCGGCGTTGAACATCAGCGGCTATGAAATGCAAAAAACCCTGACTGGCCAGCAGACGCACCTCGACACGGTGCCAATTGCTATCTTCGATAACGATCAGGACATCGATGCGCTGGCAAAACGCATTGAACGGCATGCCGAACAGGCTCCCCTGAAATACGGTTTCCTGCTGCGTGGCCACGGCCTGACCTGCTGGGGCAAAGACGTCGCCGAAGCACGTCGTCAGCTTGAAGGGCTTGAATTCCTGTTCGAATGCGAAATGCAGCGCCGCCTGTACGAGCGCGATTAGCAGCGAGTTCGCCAGCAGTACGAGTAAGTCAGGTTTCATCTTCGCTGAGCGGCACGGGCAAATTTATCGTCATCAGCAACCCGCCCTCGGCAGGCAGGCTGGCGTGGATATCCCCGTGGTGCGCATGACAGATTTCTCTGGCAATAGAAAGCCCCAGCCCGCTGCCGCCTGAATCTCTTGCCCGCGAACGCTCCCCGCGGGTGAAACGCTCAAAAATATGCGGCAGATAATCCCCGGCGACGCCAGGCCCGGTATCAAGAAACTGGATTTCAATGCCCTGCTTAAGATGGCGAAAGCGAATGGACATGAGATCGCCCCTGCTGCAATAGCGAAGCATGTTCTCAATGATAATGGTGAAGACCTGCCCCAGTCGGGCTTCATCTCCTGAGTAATAGAATTCATCTTCCGCCTCCACCCAGACGGACATCCCGGCCGCTTCCAGCTGGGGTTTTAGCCATGCTACTCGTTCATTCAGGACTTCAGAAAGCGAGAATACGCCGTGCTGGAGCGAGAGTTGCCCCGCGCTCGCCAGGGAAAGGAAATGCAAATCATCGGTCAGGTGGCTGAGGTTTTTTAGCTGCGTCATCACCATATTCAGCTGTTTTTCATCCGCCGGAAACACATGGTCGATCATGCCCTGCAGCCGCCCCATAGCGGCGGTAAGCGGTGAGCGCAGTTCATGTGCGGCCGCGACGTGCGCGGCCTTAAGCTCGCGTTCGTACAGCGCCAGCTGGCTAATCATTTTATTGAAGTTGCTGGCAAAGCGAGTCACCTCCGCCGGGCATTCATCCACCCGTTTTGCCTGTTGATTGAAATCCCCCTGAGCCACTATCTCCGCGACGTCCGTCAGGCTGCGAAACTGCGCGGCAAGCGGACGCGTGGCGCGTAAACAGCTGACGATCACAAATGGGGTCGCCATGGAAATAAAGATAAACAGCCAGCCCCAGTTGAGAGAGCTGATGGAAGGCGTGCTGTATTCAATTCCCCAGCGGGCATCCACAATTTGATGAAAACGAACAATGTCTAAGTCAGGGTTCGCCCGCAGCGTCAGAAACTCCTGGTAAGCGGCAGGCGACATGTGATGCACAACCCAGTAATACTGAACCGCGTAGATGCTCCACATCGCCAGCACGATGAAAAACAGTACGCTGACGGCCACCACGATGATACGAATCGATATCCACAGCAGGAGCGATTTGCTCTTTTTGTTGTTCATGGTTTGCAGAACCTGTAGCCAATGCCACGCACGTTCAGAATGAGATTATCAACTCCCGCCGCCTCAAGCTTTTTCCTTAAGTTATAGACATGCGTGTCCACCACTCGCTCCAGAGCGTCGCTTTCCGGGAGACACTCTTCGAGCAAAAACTGGCGGCTGAGCGGCCTCGTCGAGGCACGCATTAGCGTTTTCAAAATAGAAAACTCGGTGAGCGTTAAATCCAGGCGCAGGGGAGGATGCCCCTCATGCAACACCTGCGCCGCCAAATTGGTGACATCAACCTCCAGTGGACCCCAGCGTAAAACATCCTCTGCGGGGAGTTGGCTGGCCTGGCTGCGCCTGAGCACGGCCTGCACCCTGGCCATGACTTCGCCGGGATTGTAGGGCTTAACCACATAATCATCGGCGCCATAGCGTAAAGCGCCGATCTTGTCATAGGGTTCGCCCATGGCGGTGATCATGATGACGGACGTATTGCCCTTTCGCCTGACGGCCGCAAGAATTTCCGTGCCGTTCATCCCGGGGAGCATGACGTCCAGCAAAATAAGATCGGGCTTCCAGGTAACCACCGTGTTCATGCCCGCCAGGCCATCCCCGGCCACCGAAACGCTATATCCTTCGCGTTTAAGATAGGCCTCCAACACATTTGCCGCATCAGCGTCGTCTTCAATCACCAGGACCCGTTTATTTTTCATTTAATGTTACCTTGACAGTTTCTTCACAAATCCCTGGTCGTTCATTGATAAGCCCTCAGCATAATCCTTTTACTTACTGAGCTAAGTATGCACAAAAAATATAAACACCTGACGATGAGAATCATTATGTTAACGAAGAAAAGCACAAAATACATAATTGCACCGCTGATAATTTCCAGTATTTCATCATCGTATGCAAGTGAATTTAATTCTGATCAAACCGTGACAACCTTTGGCCTTGGAGCTATATCCTCTCCGCGATACAGCGGAGCTAATGAACAAAACACCAGTGTTATTCCACTGATACACATTCAGATGAGTAATATCTTCTTTGATTCCATGAATGGGCTTGGCATTCATCTTCAAAGCGATAATGGTTTATATTTCGAGCCAACATTGGGTTACGATTCAGGCCGCACGGATAAAAATTCAGGCTGGCGAAAAGGCTCGAATAAACTTAAAGGCATGGGGGATATTTCGTCTACGGTCAATTCGGGTATTGCGCTTGGCTGGGCCGTCGCCCCCTGGCTGGTTTTTGAAGGTAAAACAACGCTGCCGTTAAATGATGGTCAGGGCGTATCTTATTCCACAGCAATAAATTATATCCCGATTATGAACGAAGTTAATACGCTCACATTTCAGGCCAGCGCATTATTTGGCGATGCCCGTTATATGAATACCTGGTACGGCGTCAACGAACAGCAGCACAACCGATCAGGTTTCTCGCGCTACAGTAGCGCCGGTGGGTTTTACGGCACGGATACCAGCCTGATGCTGATCCATCAGTTCAGCGAACACTGGGGAGGCTTGTTTAGCCTGAGCTATGCCTGGCTTGATAAGAAAGCCTCCAACAGCCCCATCGTCATGAGAAAAGACGGTACGACCGGTATGCTTGCCATCAATTATACTTTCTGATTTCTTTTGCCATTGTGTATTCATTACAACAACAGGCCGAAGCACCGTTATGAAGATCGAGCTTATTGTGATTTTCACCTTCGTGGCATTTCTCTCCTCCACGGGAGTTCATGATTTTAAAGCGTGCCTGTACGAAAAGGGTGATTTTAACGTCTGTAATAATACAGACGTTAAAAGCATACATTCAAAACACCCTCCGAAATCACCCTTATATAAAAACAACGTCAGGCGTTGCCATTCAGATAAAACAAAAAACATCGATCGTTATATTTTATCCTGCCATCTTAGAAATTTCATTAAATCACTACTGCAGCGTTCAACGCGTAACTAAGCATTTACTAACACTGAGAGATATCAGCATGAAGATTTCCGCCAAAGTCATAGAAACCATCACCGGCTGGATAGATAATAATATTCATCGTCGATTACGAATAGAGGATATTGCTCGCTATTCTGGCTACTCTAAATGGCACTTCCAGAGAATTTTTTTATATTATAAAGGCGAAAGTATTGGCCGATACATCAGAATCAGAAAATTACAGCTGGCGGCACAGGATCTCAAAAATACCCAGGAGCGAATCGTCGATATTTCGGTGAAGTACGGCTTTGACTCACAGCAGAGCTTTAACCGGCTGTTTACCCGCAGCTTTAAGATGTCGCCAGGAACTTACAGGAAGGCTAAAGGTATACGAGGGTGATGTACAAAGCCTGCACTTGCAGCGCGTTGCTACAGCGCCAAAGCAAAAGGGGCTGCCTTTCGGCAACCCCTTCGAATGTTGGCGGAAGCGCAGAGATTCGAACTCTGGAACCCTTTCGGGTCGCCGGTTTTCAAGACCGCACTATAATTACATTAAATCAATAAGCTAACTTGTAGGCATGGTATAAACAGAAAAAATAGCAATGCTAAAAATCAACAAGTTACCGACTTATAAACACTTAATATACCAACACTTTACTGCCATCCGTCATCGGGGGTCGCACGTTCAGACTCTCATGCAGACCAAATAATCACTGAAAACCAGATCCTTACCACTGACTTTGTGTGACTTGATATACCTAGTTCATATTCGTGGCCTAGGACGATACTAATGACGCAGCACCACATACAAAAAATAATCATAAGATAATGTTTTTTATTGATTATTACTGACTGCCAACTTTTTGTTTTACGCCAAAATCATCATGCACTAACTTGCCGAAACCGCTATCGTTATTTCTAGTTTTGGGGAGAACATTTAGCCATTAATCCTATTTTTTACCTCAGTGTATTCAACATCCTATTGCTAGTGGAAAACCTCAATGGTAACACTTTTAATACCGCTGAGGTCCGCTATGATCCAGGAGCAGACTTCGGCGTCAGCAGGATTACGTTAAGTTGGCAAAGCTATATGTTACATTTTTTTCATAGTGGATTGATGGTTAAGTCGGTAGAGTAGTACTGAGTTTGCTTTATTAGTAAGAGTGAGAGAGTAGATTGAAAACAAAACAATCAAAAATTCTTAAATCAATTTATAGGCCCATGCATTGCGACGAGTTTGACCTCTGGGCAGACCTATCTTCAAATGACTATGTTGAAGACCTGATGACAAATCATCGGTACAGCCGTAAAAAAGCTCAAGTAGAGGCGTCGAAATCATTTAAAACAGCTTTGCCTGCGGGTATGCTTACTCCAAATAACCACTTTAGAACTTATGAACATGACAGTCAGGCTGTGGGATATCTGTGGTTCAGCCTGGAAGATAACTCAGCTTTTTTATCAGATATAATGCTTATTCCAGAATTTCAGGGGAAGGGAATGGGCAGGGATTTTATCCGTGCGTTCCTGAATGAGTTGGCTAGTCAGGGTGCGTTTGAGGTGGAGCTAAGAGTATCACCGGACAACCAAAGGGCTTTAAATTTATATAAAGAGTTTGGTTTTAGGATAACTGGTTTTGATATGAGTCTTTTGCTGGAGCCCGAGTTATCAGTAATCCGTTAATCATAATGTTCGGGAACAATGTTTTACTTCTGATTGCCTGCTCACATCGCCTGTTGGATTCAGGCAAAATGGCTATTAATACCGATTGCCTTACTGTGAATTTTTCTGCCGACTGATCATGGGTTGGTGCTAAAACGTTTGATGAAACACATATTGCCAAACCTCGCCTCCCACTTAATTTGACAATCCTTAAACGGCTATGGGACAAATTGTATACATCTATGCTAATGCCTGCAGAAAGCGCACATGGGTGAACAGGCGATGAACATCCTCATCCGTGGCGTGACAGCCGTCTATATGGCAGTAGCGCCTCACACTGATTAAATCGCCAGGTTATTCCCTCTCCCATTTATCTATACAATTTCAAAGCATAATAGACTGACGAGAAACCAGAATAGCGCCAGTAGCCATAACAACTAACAGGAAGTCACAGCCCATGAAAATAGGATATCTGTTCCCAGTTGCCATCATCGTTTCTGCTGTATTGCTACTGGCATGGTTTATCATCGGTGGTTATGCAATGCCGGTGCAGTGATACGCGCCCGCATGCAAGGCGTTAGAGTAAATAGAGGCCGCAGAAATGCGGCTTTTGTTAGCGAAGGGAAGAGACTCCAGTTCAATCAGTCAGTAATCCGATATGTAAGCGTCTCACATGCACTGTCTTGCGCTTAGTACTAACCGTCCGTGCCCCAAATCCCCTAACTCTGGCAGAGTGGCTGATGCCTGTTTCTGCTAATCGATCTCAGTGCTCCATTTATTTACTAAGATTAATCTAGGCGTGGATTAATCAACGGGGAGCAGGTCACCATACCCGGAGCTTTTGGTTGAGTAGAGTCTCCCTGAGCGCCTGGCTTTACTGGCCCATAGACATTTATGCAGCCACTTAGCAGCAGCACAACAGCAGGTATTAGCTTTCTCATAATGGTTATCGGTAATAAAGTGTCGTGCAGCCTGCCAGACTGATGCACAGGATAGCCAAAAGGAAAAATTTATATCTCATATGTAGGGCCATCAGGGGGCGCCATGAATAAGAAAACGTTCAACACCTGGTGGAATAAGGCAAAGAAAGCCGCAGCTTTAAAACTGGGCCACGCTGTGCCTGGAATATTCCACGACATTAAGGCCAAGGCTATTTCAGATTACGAAGGGAGCAGCAGAGACAAGCAACTCTTCTCAGGCCATAAAACGGAAAGTCAGGTTACGACGTATGACCGAAAAGTGAAAATTTCACCAACACTCGCAGCACCGGTACTGAGCAAAACAGAGAGAAAATGAGAGGGCTAAGAACAAGAATATACCAAGTGAATATACCAACACCCCAAAAACAAAAAGGGTCGCCTTTCGGCAACCCCTTCGAATGTTGGCGGAAGCGCAGAGATTCGAACTCTGGAACCCTTTCGGGTCGCCGGTTTTCAAGACCGGTGCCTTCAACCGCTCGGCCACACTTCCAACGAGGCGAACTATAAACATACCCATACTTCATGTAAAGCACGATTTTGTTCAATCGCCTGAAATTTCATCATATTTGTGTTATTTGCCTGAAACAGCAGCAACATGCTCAGTTTCAAGCCGCTTTTCTGCCCTCCGGAGAGGGCAGCGTCAGCATTAGTGCTTTTTGATGTAGAGATCCTGGGTTAAATATTTGCCCAGCGTGCTCGGTGCATAACCTCCTACGTAAGGTTTCACCAGTTGAACCTTCACATAGTGGTAGATAGGGATGGTCGGGACGTCTTTCGCAAGAATATCTTCGGCCTGCTGATAGTACTTCGCACGCTCTTCCTGGGTAGTGGCCTGTGAAGCTTTAGCGATGATCTCATCGTAGGCAGGATTGCTGTATTTGGAACTGTTCTGGCTATCGCCGGTACGGAAGTTATTCAGGTAGGTCGCCGCATCATCGTAGTCGGCAATCCAGCCGTAGCGCACCAGGTCATAATTGCCGGTACGTTTGGTATCCAGCATGGTTTTCCATTCCTGGTTTTGGAGCTTCGCCTCGACGCCGATGTTCTTCTTCCACATTGAACTGGCCGCAATGGCAATGCGCTGGTGAGATTCAGAGGTGTTATAAAGCAGGTTGAACTGCAACGGATGAGATTCGTTAAAACCCGCCTCTGCCAGCAATTTCTTCGCCTCAGCGACACGCTTATCGTGGCTCCAGCTACCGTACTCCGCAGGCTTAAGCGTTATCCCGCCAATTTTAGGTTGGCTTACCAGCCACGCAGGCTTTTGCCCCTGCCCTAACACCTTACCGGCGATGATATCTTTATCCAGCGCCAGGTTTAATGCCAGACGAACGCGTGGGTCGTTAAACGGCGCTTTGGTGGTATTGAATTCATAATAGTAAGTGGACAGATAAGGCGTGATATGGACCTGGTCCGGAATCGATTTTTTCAGTGAGGCAAACAGCGTTTCCGGCACGGTATAGGTGATGTCGATCTCACCCGCTTTATAGCGGTTTATATCTGCTGTACCGGAAGTCACAGGCAGATAAGTCACCTTATTAATCACCGTATGAGCATCGTCCCAGTACTGCTTATTACGCTCGCCGACGACTTTCTCGTTCACCACCCACTGCGACAGCTTATACGGACCGCTGCTCACGAAGTTGGCCGGCTGGGTCCATTTATCCCCAAATTTTTCTACCGCAGCTTCGCTCACCGGTACCATAGACGTATGGCCAAGCATCAGCAGGAAGGCCGACGTTGGCTGGTCCAGCGTTACCTGAACGGTGTTGGCATCCAGCGCCTTCACACCCAGGCTATCGACCGGCTTTTTGCCTTCGGCAATGTCATTGGCATTTTCGATATGCATCGTGCCGGGATAAGTTGCGTAAGGGGAGCCCGTTTTAGGATCGACTAAACGCTTCCAGCTCCAGACCACGTCCTGCGCAGTGATAGGTTCACCGTTGGACCACTTAATTCCCGGACGCAGATGGAATGTCCAGACCTTGTTGTCCTGATTATCCCATTTTTCGGCCAGATGAGGTTCGATAGAACCATCGTTTTTGACGCGAATCAGGCCGTCAAAAAAGTCGCCGATAATATTACTTTCAACGTCGCTCTCCACTTTGTGGGGATCCAGCGACGCCGGTTCACTGCCGTTGTTACGTACCAGCTCCTGTTTGGCTGCAAGCTCGGTTCCTGGCGGAACGTCTGCTGCCCATGCGCTGGAAATAGCGCTGAGCAGACCCAGAGCAACCAATGATTTTGAGAATGTGTTGTTGTTTGCTTTCATGACCTACGCCTTATTAATGTTATTTAACGACGGTACGGCTAACACTCTTAGTCGGCTTTAGGTAATAAAGCAATATTTTTCAGCCACCTATAAGTGGGTGTTATGGCATTAATTTTTTACAATGTGATAAACTGCACGAGGTAAAGATGGGTAAAAAGGCTTTTGTCTAATAAAGGCGGGCATTATGC
The DNA here is from genome assembly GCF_050847315.1 of Enterobacter sp. TMH.L2. NCBI lineage: Bacteria > Pseudomonadati > Pseudomonadota > Gammaproteobacteria > Enterobacterales > Enterobacteriaceae > Enterobacter > Enterobacter sp. TMH.L2. The sequence continues at coordinate 3,085,804 of NZ_CP193791.1, forward strand.
TCATGACCATAAAACACCTGTAAAAGAGAGAGTTTAGAATGGATCGCATTATTACCTCCTCGCGTGACCGTTCGTCACTGCTCAGCACCCACAAGGTGCTACGTAATACCTATTTCCTGCTGAGTTTAACGCTGGCATTTTCCGCGTTGACGGCAACCGCCAGCACCGTACTGATGCTGCCTTCTCCAGGGCTGATTCTGACGCTGGTCGGCATGTACGGCCTGATGTTCCTGACCTACAAAACTGCGGATAAACCAGTGGGCATTTTGTCTGCATTCGCCTTTACCGGCTTCCTGGGCTATATCCTGGGGCCAATGCTGAATGCGTATCTGTCCGCAGGCATGGGTGATGTTATTGGCCTGGCGCTGGGTGGTACCGCACTGGTCTTCTTTAGCTGCTCTGCTTATGTGCTGACAACCCGTAAAGACATGTCCTTCCTCGGCGGCATGCTGATGGCGGGCGTGGTGGTTGTGCTGATTGGTATGGTGGCAAACATCTTCCTGCAGCTCCCGGCTCTGCACCTGGCGATTAGCGCGGTGTTTATCCTGATCTCTTCTGGCGCCATCCTGTTTGAGACCAGCAACATTATCCGCGGCGGTGAAACAAACTACATCCGCGCGACCGTAAGCCTGTATGTTTCTCTTTACAACATCTTCGTTAGCCTGCTGAGCATCCTTGGTTTTGCCAGCCGCGACTAACTGATGCCGTAATCCCTAAAAGAGAATGCCTTGTGCATTCTCTTTTTTTGCCCTCAATCCTGCCGCATTCCGCCCTTAAGCCCACAGAGAAAATTTGCTACACTTCGCCCGATTTGACGTAAATAGCGGATAACTATGTTGACCTTTGAAGGCAGAGAAATAGAGACAGATGCCGATGGCTACCTGAAAAATAGCCAAGAGTGGAGCGAGCCGCTGGCGGAAGAGATTGCCGCCAAAGAAGGCATTACCCTGGCGGTAGAGCACTGGGAAGTGGTTCGCTTCGTACGCGAGTTTTATCTGGAGTTTAATACCTCCCCGGCCATTCGCATGCTGGTTAAGGCTATGGCGAACAAGTTCGGCGAAGAGAAAGGCAACAGCCGCTATCTTTATCGCCTGTTCCCGAAAGGCCCCGCCAAACAGGCCACAAAAATCGCTGGTCTGCCAAAACCGGTGAAGTGTATCTAGTAGCGGATACCAAAGTTGATCCATTCGCGTTCGGGTTGATACGGTTCAGTCAGAACTTTATCAACCCTGGCGCTACGTGGCCCGCCGGCTTTTAGCCACGCCAGCAGCTTTTCAACCTGCCCCGCCTCTCCGCAGGCCACCACCTCCACGCTGCCATCATCCAGGTTACGGGCATAGCCGGTTAAGCCAAGCTTTTCCCCCTCACGCTGAGTGCTGTAACGAAAGCCCACGCCCTGAACCATGCCGTGTACCCAACACTTCACGCACTGCTTGTCTGAACTCATCATTGCCTCCGCCTGAACGCTCAAAACAGTTCTAAGTCTAACAAACTCCGTGTTTTTTTCTTTGGCAGTAACCCACTCTGTGAGGCTTTCACGTGAATAAATTGCAATTAGCGGCCCTAAACCGGAAAATGGCGCCCATTTCTTAGCGAAGCAGCAAATAAATTATGAGCGTACGTTTAGTGTTAGCCAAAGGGCGTGAGAAGTCATTATTGCGCCGTCATCCATGGGTTTTCTCTGGGGCTGTTGCACGCCTGGAAGGCAAGGCCAGTCTCGGTGAAACGGTTGATGTGGTGGACAGCCAGGGCAAATGGCTAGCCCGAGCGGCATATTCCCCTGAATCGCAAATCCGCGCCCGCGTCTGGACCTTTGATCAGGCTGAAAGTATCGATATCGCCTTCTTTACTCGCCGCCTGCAGCAGGCCCAGCAGTGGAGAGACTGGCTGGCTAAGCGTGATGGGCTGGACAGCTACCGACTGATCGCCGGTGAATCTGACGGTTTACCGGGCGTGACTATCGATCGTTTTGGCAACTTCCTGGTGCTGCAGCTGTTGTCTGCCGGCGCAGAATATCAGCGCCCGGCACTCGTTGCCGCCCTGCAGTCTCTCTACCCTGAATGCTCTGTTTACGATCGCTCCGATGTGACCGTGCGTAAGAAAGAAGGCATGGCTTTGACTCAGGGGCCGGTCAGCGGTGAACTGCCTCCTGCCCTGCTGCCTATCGAAGAACACGGTATGAAGCTGCTGGTAGACATTCAGGGCGGGCATAAAACGGGCTATTACCTCGATCAGCGCGACAGCCGTTTCGCCACTCGCCGCTACGTTGATAATAAACGCGTCCTGAACTGCTTCTCCTACACCGGTGGTTTTGCCGTTTCTGCGTTGATGGGTAACTGCAGCCAGGTGGTAAGCGTGGATACCTCTCAGGACGCGCTGGATATCGCCAGAAAAAACGTAGAGCTGAACAAGCTTGATCTCAGCAAAGCCGAGTTTCTTCGTGACGATGTGTTCAAACTGCTGCGCAAATATCGCGACCAGGGCGAGAAATTCGACGTCATCGTCATGGACCCGCCTAAATTTGTTGAAAACAAAAACCAGCTGGCGGGCGCCTGCCGGGGCTATAAAGACATCAACATGTTAGCGATTCAGTTACTGAACCCTGGCGGCATTCTGATGACTTTCTCCTGCTCCGGGCTGATGACCACAGATTTATTCCAGAAAATCATCGCCGATGCCGCCGTAGATGCCGGGCGTGATGTACAATTTATAGAACAGTTCCGCCAGGCGGCCGATCACCCGGTGATCGCAACCTACCCGGAAGGGCTGTATCTGAAAGGGTTTGCCTGTCGAGTCATGTAGCTTGAAAAGGCGGAAATTGCCCGCATATTCGTATGCAGAGTAATGTTCCCGGGAGGTGACTATGATTGCCAGCAAATTCGGTATTGGCCAGCAGGTTCGCCATTCTTTACTGGGCTATCTGGGCGTAGTGGTCGACATTGACCCCGAGTATTCGCTCGATGAGCCGCAGGAAGACGATCTGGCCGACAATAGCGCACTCCGCGCGGCGCCGTGGTACCACGTTGTCATGGAAGATGAGGATGGCCAGGCGATTCATACCTATCTCGCCGAAGCTCAGCTCAGTTCTGAAGATGACGACGAGCACCCTGAACAGCCGTCAATGGACGAACTGGCTGCCTCGATACGCCAACAGCTTCAGGCCCCACGCCTGCGTAACTGATTAAAAACCCCGCCGATGCGGGGTTTTTCTTATTTCGCCAGCCCAAGGCGAGGGATTTCAATCGCCGGGCATTTATCCATCACAACGCTTAATCCCGCATTCTGTGCCAGCACCGCAGCCTGCTCATTAATCACGCCAAGCTGCATCCATAGCGTTTTCGCTCCCACGGCGATGGCATCCTGCGCTACGCCCCAGGCGGCCTCAGAATTACGGAACACATCGACCATATCAATTTTCTTCGGTACGTCCGCAAGCGTGGCATAGCCCTGCTGCCCTAACAGCGTTTTACCCGCGACCTTCGGCGACACAGGAATAACCTCATAACCTTGTTTGAGCAGGTAATCCATCACCCGATAACTCGGACGATCGGGCTTGTCGCTGGCCCCCACCAGCGCAATGGTACGGGTGGTTTTCAGGATATTTTCGATATCACTTTGTTTCATAGCGCCCCCTAAGATGTTGTCTGAAGTGTATGCCAAACCCCGTCACCCAGCCATCTTTCTACTGGATACTCAGGCGCGCAATTTCTGAAAATATGTCTATATGTTAATAAACAGGTCTCAGGAAAAACTTTGAAATATCCACTCAGCATGTTCACCAGGGAGAGTGAAATGAGAGCAGGTCTGCCACTTGCAGGGCTAATATTGATGCTGCCAACCCTGGTATGGGGAACCACGCTGCGCCTTTCCGCCGATGTGGATTTACTGGTTCTGGATGGTAAAAGAGTTTCCAGCTCGCTCCTTAAAGGGGCGGACAGCATTGAAATAGATAATGGGCCACATCAGTTGGTTCTGCGCGTTGAAAAAAAAATAAACAACGCACGCAGCCGGTCTTCTGGGGTTTCCCCCCCGACGGTGATCAGTTTTGACACCAAAGAGATAGATCAGGTCAATATTGTTCTACCGCTAAAAGATCCCAATCATTCTGGAGCCGCCTTTCAAATTAAGCTGCAGGACGGACAGGGGCATTCCATTCCCATCCGAACCGATATTTTGGAGATCAAACCCGATCCAACCGGAACGGATTATGAAGAAGAGACACAGCGCTATAACAAATCAGAAAAAAAAGCGTCAATGCCCGGATTCGCAAACCGCATGGCCAACGAAGGTATTCTGCACTTTGCCCAGGCTAATCCAGATCTTCCACCGGCGCAGTCTGAAGTGCTAACAGAGCAACGGCTGAGATACTGGTTCAGTCAGGCCGATAATCCGACACGGGCGCGTTTTCTACGCTGGGCAAATGAGACCCACAACCCATAGCAATGCCTCGAGATGCCTCGCTTTTTTGACGTTCTGCTCTTGCAGCCCCGGGCGCTTTTAGTAATCTGTTAGCAGCCTAAAACTACCCAGGAAAAGAGAATGGAACTAACAACCCGCACCCTTGCGGTAAAAAAACATATCGCACTGGTTGCCCACGATCACTGTAAGGACGCGCTTTTGAAGTGGGTACAGCGCCACAAAGCAACGCTTGCCAACCACACTCTCTATGCCACCGGGACAACGGGTAATTTAATTCAGCGAGCAACAGGGCTTGAAGTCAACGCCATGCTCAGTGGCCCAATGGGGGGCGACCAACAGGTAGGCGCGTTAATTTCCGAAGGTAAAATTGATGTCCTGATTTTCTTCTGGGACCCGCTCAATGCCGTTCCTCACGATCCCGACGTTAAGGCCCTGCTGCGCCTGGCGACCGTCTGGAATATCCCGGTCGCCACCAACCTTTCTACCGCAGACTTTATTATTCACTCTCCGGGCTTCAATGAGAGCGTGGATATTCTTATTCCGGATTACCAACGCTATCTGAATGAACGCCTGAAATAATCACGGGCGATTAGCCGCGGGCACACCCAGCCGCTTAAGTGCCTCAACAAAGACAGAAGGTTCCTGCTTGTTGAACATAAGCCAGACCCGATGACGTGCTCGCGTCAGCGCGACATAAAGTAAACGCCGCTCCTCTGCGTCCGGGAAATCCTCCGGCTGTGGCAGGAGCGCCTGCTCCATGATTGACTCCCGCGCGGGTGCCGGAAAACCTTCTTTTCCTTCCTGCAAACCAAGAATGATCACATAGTCCGCCTGCTGCCCTTTGCTGGCGTGGATAGTCATAAAATCGATGTTGAGCTTAGGCCATCGCGTGGAGGCTTTTTCCAGACTTTCCGGACGCAAATAGTGATACCGCGCGAGCACCAAAATTCGCTGTTCGGGCAAGGCGTACCCACTAAGCTTGTCCAGCAAATCATCGAGCCTGTCATCGGCAAGCAGAGTTACCGCTTTTTTGTCCCCTTTAGAGAGGCTATTGAGCGGCTTACGCAGTTGATACGGATTTTGCTGTACAAAACCGTTAGCAATCTCGCCGATTCGGTCGTTAAAACGATACGTAGTATCCAGAGCGCAGCTGTCACCCTCCCCAAAATGGTGGCTAAATGCAGTGGTGAGCGTCATTTCTGCTCCGCTAAATCGATAGATTGCCTGCCAGTCATCTCCCACGGCATAAAGCGAAGTATGGGAATTCTGCCGTCTTAAAGCAGCCAGTAAGGCGGCCCGCTGGGGGGAAATGTCCTGAAACTCGTCGACAAGGATATGCTTCCACGGGCTGATAAAACGCCCCTTTTCGAGCACATTAATTGCCTGATGAATCAGCCCGGAGAAATCTACCGCCTCTTCGGCTTTCAGGGCGGCTTTCCAGCTTTTTAACAATGGCGCCATCAGCTTAATACGTTTAGTGAAGAGTTCTCTGACCTCTTCTGGCGCGCTGTCTATCATTTCAGCCTGTGAACCTCCGTGCATCCGCATCAGGCCGAGCCAGCGGTCGAGCCGGCTGGCAAGCCGCTTCGCCAGGCGTTTGTCCTGCCAGTATTCACCTTCTGGAACATCCCACTCAAGCTCTTCGCTAAGCCATTGCCGCCAGCCTTTGGCCATCGCCTTCTTTTCCCGGCATTGCTGCTGCCAGCTGTCGATCAGCAACTGATGGCGAGCCGCTGTGTCGCTCTCAAGTTCACTGACTCGAGGGGCTTTTTTGCTCCCCTGTTGAATAATGTGTAGCGCCAGTGAATGGAAAGTTCTGGCAGAAATCGCTTCGGTATTAAGGCGGCTGGCTATACGCTCATCCATTTCCTGCGCGGCCTGACGGCCAAAGGCTAACAGCAGGATTTGCTCCTCTGTTGCTTCAGCGCGCTGTAACAACCATCCGGCACGCGCCACAAGAACGGAGGTTTTGCCGCTACCGGCCCCAGCCAGCACCAGGAGCGAATCTTCTCCATTCACCACGGCCCTGGCCTGAGACGGATTCAGCGGCGAACTTTCAACCTGCTCAAAGAAAGCGGCATATTTTTCCAGCATCCGTTCGGTATAAGCGCTATTACGCTGGTGTCGGCGCTCTTCACCCTGTTCAAGCCAGGCTTTACATATGGCCCACGCTTCCCGGCAATTTTCGAACTCACCAAGTCGGGCATGCGGTAGCGGGAGGGCTGAAATAGCTGCGCGGAGGTTATCCTGTAACGCCTGCATATCACTTCTCCGGAACCACACCTCCTTGCGAGTGCGCTGCGCAATCTCCTCTCGCTGAGCGGTTAATACTTCGGCGGCAACTTCACTCATCTCCGTGCTCCAGTTGAGCCAGAGCGAACTCAGATGATGGAAAAAGCGCTGGGTCTCCGCCCATTCGGTACCGTGCAGGCGAACCACTTTGTCATCTGGAAGAACGAATTCAAGCTCTCCCCAAACCAGGCCACGCTTACAGTTAATCGCGATTAACTGATTGAATGGAATAAGATATTCGTGGCGATCGCCTTTAACCTCAACGCCGGCAGGCAGCAGTTTGACCCGGTTATAAGGGTGTTGAGCCAAATGCTTGCCAAGAGAAGTTGCTTTGAGTTCCATTACGTTGCCCGATCCAATGTAAGAGTTATGGCTCAAGTTTAACTGCCGATGGAATGACGCTCCAGAGTAAAAACGCGTTATAATTTCTGCGGTTAATCACTCTTTATTTTTCTGTCAGGGAAGCGTCACTATGCGTACCGTACTTAATGTTCTGAACTTCGTGCTGGGTGGCTTCTTGACCACCCTCTCCTGGCTATTTGCCACGCTGGTGAGTATTGTGCTGATTTTCACCCTGCCACTGACTCGCTCCTGCTGGGAAATCACCAAGCTTTCCTTTGTGCCCTACGGCAATGAAGCCATTCATGTGGATGAGCTTAATCCACAGGGTAAAAATACGCTGCTAAATACGGGGGGGACCCTGTTGAATGTTCTCTGGCTGATCTTCTTCGGCTGGTGGCTGTGCATTATGCATATCATGGCGGGCATCGCGCAGTGTATTACCGTAATTGGGATCCCTGTAGGAATTGCGAACTTCAAGATTGCTGCCATTGCGTTATGGCCCGTTGGTCGCCGGGTTGTTCCAGTCGAAGTGGCAAGAGCAGCACGCGAATCCAATGCACGTCGCCGTTTCCAGTAAGGAGCCGTTGTGCTGACCCTAAGCCCACTGGTACGTCGTTACACCTGGAACAGCGCCTGGCTTTACAACTTGCGCATATTTATTGCCCTTGCAGGCACTGCGGCACTGCCGTGGTGGCTCGGTGAAGTCAAGCTGACGATCCCCCTCACGCTTGGCGTTGTGGCTGCCGCCCTGGCCGATCTCGACGACCGGGTAAGTGGTAGGCTACGAAATTTACTGATCACTTTAGTCAGCTTTTTCATTGCTTCAGCGTCTGTTGAGCTGCTGTTTCCCTGGCCGTGGCTGTTTGCCGTGGGCTTAACGGTCTCCACCAGCGGATTTATCCTCCTTGGAGGGCTGGGCCAACGCTATGCCACCATTGCCTTTGGTGCATTACTGATTGCTATCTACACGATGCTCGGTATTTCCCTCTACGAGCACTGGTATCAGCAACCACTGTTCCTTTTAGCCGGCGCCGTCTGGTATAACCTCCTGACCTTAGCAGGCCATTTAATTTTCCCGATTCGGCCCCTGCAGGACAACCTGGCACGCTGTTATGAAAGCCTCGCTAGCTTTCTGGAAATTAAAGCCGCACTGTTTGATCCTGATATCGAAGAAGAAAGCCAGGCTCCAATGCTCCAGTTGGCCATGGCTAACAGCCAGTTAGTCACCACGCTAAACCAGACGAAAAGCTCATTACTGACTCGCCTCCGCGGCGATCGGGGGCAGAGAGGGACTCGTCGAACACTTCACTATTATTTCGTAGCCCAGGATATTCACGAGCGGGCGAGCTCGTCTCATATTCAGTACCAGGCCTTACGCGATAAGTTTCGCTATAGCGACGTGATGTTCCGCTTTCAGCGTCTGCTAACGATGCAATCTCATGCCTGCCAGCAGCTCTCTCGATCAATCCTGCTGCGAGTCCCTTATCAGCACGACCCACGGTTTGAACGCGCATTTACCCATCTGGACTCCGCTCTGGACCGAATTCGTGCCAGCCATGCAACCACGTCTGAGATAAAAGCGTTAGGCTTTCTGATTACAAACTTGAGGGCAATTGATGCGCAACTGGCAAACATTGAATCAGAACAGGCGATTGCTGAGCCGCAGAACGATCCCGAGAATCGTCTGGCCGACGACAAGCTGACCGGCTTCGATGATATCTGGCAGCGGCTGAAGCTTAACCTCACGCCTGAATCCGCACTCTTTCGTCACGCGGTGCGGATGTCCCTGGTGCTTTGTGTGGGCTATGCGTTTATTCAGTTTACGGGTTTGCAGCATGGTTACTGGATACTTCTGACCAGCTTGTTTGTCTGCCAGCCCAACTACAGTGCAACCCGGCGACGCTTAGCCCTGCGTATCATCGGCACACTGGTTGGGGTGGCCGTTGGCCTGCCTTTACTTTGGCTTGTCCCGTCTCTCGAAGGCCAGTTGATACTGATCGTCATTACTGGCGTGCTGTTCTTCGCTTTCCGCAATGTGCAATACGCCCACGCCACCATGTTTATTACTCTGCTGGTATTACTGTGTTTTAATCTGCTAGGAGAAGGTTTTGAAGTCGCTCTCCCGCGCGTGATTGATACCCTCTTAGGCTGCGCAATAGCCTGGGCGGCGGTGAGTTTCATCTGGCCTGACTGGCAATTCCGCCGGCTTTCACGGGTCGTTGAACGTGCGTTCAACGCCAATTGTCGCTATCTGGATGCGATTCTTGAGCAGTACCATCAGGGACGTGATAACCGCCTGGAATATCGCATTGCCCGGCGGGATGCCCATAACAGAGACGCCGAGCTGGCCTCCGTGGTTTCAAATATGTCTTCCGAGCCTCGAGTCTCCGCTGAGATGCGTGAAGCGGCGTTCCGTCTGCTTTGCCTGAACCACTCGTTTAACAGCTATATCTCTGCATTAGGTGCGCACAGGGAAAAACTCAACCACGGCGATACGTTAATGTTGCTTGATGACGCCGTCTGCTACGTTGATGACGCACTGCATCACTTGCCTGTCGATGAAGGACGCGTTCAGGCTGCTCTGACAGGGCTCTCCGCCCGCATCTCGCAGCTTGAGACTCGGGCAGACACAAAAGAACCCCTGGTGTTGCAACAAATTGGGTTATTAATTGCGCTTCTGCCAGAGATCTCTCGTCTTCAGCAACAAATCTCTCAGTGCTCAGAATAAGGCTAGCGCCGCTGCTCATAGCGGCGCCACCAGTCCGTCAATTCTTTGCGAACATCAGCAGGCAGTACAGCCTCATGAACACCACGAATAGCGCCTGCAAGCGCGAGCAGTACTTTAATACCTACCGTTTTCCGGGTACTGCGTAATTTTAGCCATGACCGTTTTGCCCCAAAGAGTTGAAGCGTTTGTGGATCATTAATGCCCACCTCACGAAGCATAACTTCAATATTCAGGGAAAGATTGGGGAGATCCTTAAGGCGGCGAGAACGTATCTTAATTTGTGTCTTCTCCCGTTGGGCGCTTCGTAAAGCCAGGGAAGAGAGCTGGACGAGTTTATCGGGATTTTCCCAAAGCTCTTCATCGACACGATAGTAATTCAGTGCGACTGGGAGCCCCCGTTTACTGTACATCAGCGGTGGGGCCGATTTTTGGATGAAATATTCCGCGCACTGTTCACAAGCTCGCAGGTAAAGCTCACCTTCCGCCACCATAGCAAAAACCACACCGTCGACGGTCAGACTATAGCCGCCAAATAACGGTCTGTAGCCGATTTTACCCAGTGACGAAAGATATTTCCGTGATTTATGAATTCTAAGAAATGTCACCTTTTTCATAATATGTCCTTATATATCAACTGGTAAATAGCTTCTTTAGTTACTCATCCTCTTAATCCCTGAAAATAAGTAAGGTTAAAGCTAATGGCAACGACAATTTCATCGGTGTCGCTTTTGCGTACGGAAAATGCGAGACACTTTCCGAAATTCCGGTTGATCTTTGTTCGCACAGACATTACTGTATATGTATACAGTAACCCATTAGGCGGGACTCACTATGCACTCACATAACGCTCAAACTCACTTTCGTCATGTTGCAGTTACTGCGCACACCCCGGCGCAGTCTCTCTCTGATAACAGCGTACAGGGGTTAATCAGTGAAGTGGTCTACAGCGAAGAGAGCCCATGGGTTACGCAGTTTATTCTGCTACCTTTATTACAGCAGTTGGGACAACAATCCCGCTGGCAGCTATGGCTAACGCCGCAGCAAAAACTCAGCCGTACATGGCTGCAGGCGGCTGGGCTGCCGCTGGCAAAAGTGATGCAGGCAAATCAGTTAGATCCTCTCTGCACCGTTGATGCCATGGTGAAAGCTTTGCAGACGGGAAATTACAGCGTAGTCATCGGCTGGCTTACGGAAGAATTAACAGATGAAGAACATTTACGGCTAACAATAGCAGCCGAAGCTGGCAATGCGATGGGCTTTATTATGCGTCCAACCAGCACAGGAACATCCGGTTCAAGACCACGAAATGGCCTAAAAATTCATTCTAGTTTGTATCATTAAGTAAATTTAGGAGAAATCCTGGAATTTTTTACGTATGCCATATAATCCGCTGTCATGATTCAAAAAGTCCCGTCATATGGCGGTTTGACGGGGTTTATTGGATAGGTGCGCCGCTCAAAAAATAGTCCATTCTGTAAAAAAATATGTATGCAAGTCGTTTTTTTTCATATGCCTGACGGACTTCACACTTGTAACTTTCCAACTACGTTGTAGACTTTACCTCGCCAGGGTTGCTCTTCATAACACCGATATATCGGTAGAGTAACAATTGAGCGTAAACCCGGGCGAAGGATTTAACCCTGGGCTTTAAATTGGTTTAGAGCTCATGGCCTTTTGGATGATAATGAGGCGCAAAAAATGAAAAAGACAGCTATCGCGATTGCAGTGGCACTGGCTGGCTTCGCTACCGTAGCGCAGGCCGCACCGAAAGATAACACCTGGTATGCAGGTGGTAAACTGGGCTGGTCTCAGTTCCACGATACCGGCTGGTATAACAAGGACCTGCAAAACAACGGTAACACCCACGAAAGCCAGCTGGGCGCTGGTGCCTTCGGTGGTTATCAGGTTAACCCGTACGTTGGTTTTGAAATGGGTTACGACTGGCTTGGCCGTATGCCTTACAAAGGCAGCGTAACTAGCGGTGCCTTCAAAGCTCAGGGCGTACAGCTGACCACTAAACTGGGTTACCCAATCACTGACGACCTGGACATCTACACCCGTCTGGGCGGCATGGTATGGCGTGCAGACTCTACAAACACCATCGCTGGTAAAAACCACGACACCGGTGTTTCCCCAGTATTCGCTGGTGGTGTTGAGTGGGCAGTTACCCGTGACATCGCTACCCGTCTGGAATACCAGTGGGTTAACAACATCGGTGATGCACAGACCGTTGGCGTTCGTCCTGACAACGGCATGCTGAGCGTAGGTGTTTCCTACCGCTTTGGCCAGCAGGAAGAAGCTGCACCAGTTGTAGCTCCGGCTCCAGCTCCAGCTCCTGAAGTACAGACCAAACACTTCACTCTGAAGTCTGACGTCCTGTTCAACTTCAACAAAGCAACCCTGAAACCAGAAGGTCAGCAGGCACTGGATCAGCTGTACACCCAGCTGAGCAACCTGGATCCTAAAGATGGTTCCGTTGTTGTTCTGGGCTACACCGACCGTATCGGTTCCGAGCAGTACAACCTGAAACTGTCTGAAAAACGTGCACAGAGCGTTGTTGATTACCTGATCTCTAAAGGTATCCCAGCGAACAAAATCTCTCCACGTGGCATGGGCAAAGCTAACCCAGTTACCGGCAACACCTGTGACAAAGTAGCGCCTAAAGCTAAACTGATCGACTGCCTGGCTCCAGATCGTCGCGTTGAGATCGAAGTTAAAGGTATCAAAGAAGTTGTAACTCAGCCTGCGGCATAAGTTACCCTTCCTTGAACAAAAACCCCGCCATGGCGGGGTTTTTTATTGTCTGAGACTTCGCGATGGCGAGGTCGTGCACGCTTTCAGTGCTTTATTTTTTACCGAGCATAGCCTGCAGATCCTGCTTAAGCGTCGACATCTTGCTTTCCACCTTCTCTTTGCGCTCCGCATCTTCAATCAGCTGAACAACCGTTTCCGAAAGCGTATTGCCGCGACGTTGAGCAAGCCCGGCCAGACGTTGCCAGACAAGATATTCCAGATCGATGGATTTCTTGCGGGTATGCTGGTGCTCAGCGTTAAAATGCCTTTTACGCCGTGCACGAATCGTTTGCTTCATGCGGTTATGCAGCGCCGGGTTCATATGCTGATCAATCCAGCTCTGAACCAGAACCGGCACATTCTCCAGCGTCAGGAGCTGCTCTACCGCCTCTTGGGCTGCGCTGGCCTCAATGTATCGCGTGATCAATTCCCCTTCGCGATGCTTCTTAACCAGATACTTCCACTTCCAGCCGCTCTCGAGATTTTCCAACTGTTGATATTTCATTGTGATCTCAGTGTGACCGTGTAACTTAGTTCAGAATAACAGTTTTTCCGCCATTCGCTGAACTGAAAATCAAAGCTGTGAGAGGGATAAAACTGTGTTACTGCTTTATCCGTGTGCTACCCGAGCGATTCTTGTATAATCGCGCCTTTGACATCTCATTAAAAAATATAGCGACTTTGACGACTAATCGACTTGACTGGCGTGCCCTGGTGCCTGATACCGAAAACTATCAGGAAATTTTTGCACAGCCTTATGATACCGACTCCGCCCCTCTTTCTGCGGTTCAACCTCGTTTAGTTTACGGGATTGAGCAACTCAACCTTTCCGTTTCTTCCGTCGATCTAATGCTGATAAAAGCCCCGGAAGAACAAGAGTATCTGGATCTTATCGCCGCGGCCGTTGAAGCATCCCATGATGAAGCCGAAGAAATCATCGGCGGACATTATCTCATTGAAGGTAATCGGGTCACCCTGCGCCCGGCCGGGAACGCTGACGATAACTTTGCGTCCAGCGGAGAAGTTATTGCCGCTGACTGGGTTGAACCGGAGCAACTGTTCGGCTGCGTGCGGCAGTTTGCGGGCGAGGTGTCGTTGGAGCCCGGCCTGATCCATCGCGTGAACGGCGGCGTCCTGGTGCTGTCGATGCGTAGCGTCCTTGCCCAGCCGCTGCTGTGGCTACGCCTGAAACAAATCATGACTCAGGGGCGTTTCGACTGGATTTCACCTGACGAAACTCGTCCGCTGCCGGTAAAAATTCCGTCATTAGCGTTGGATTTCAAACTGGTCCTGGTTGGCGAGCGCGACTCGCTGGCCGATTTCCAAGAAATGGAGATGGATCTGGCTGCAGCCGCTATCTACAGTGAATTTGAAGACAATCTGCAAATTGCTTCTGCCGATGAAATGGCGCTTTGGTGTCAGTGGATCTATGCCATCGCCGCTGAGAAGTCATTGCCAACACCTGCAGCCGATGCCTGGCAACCGCTGATTCGTGAGGCCGTCCGCTACACGGGCGATCAGGAAATGCTGCCACTCTGCCCTTCCTGGATTTCACGCCAGCTGCGTGAAGTCGCGCCGTTTACCGAAGCAGACAGCTTTAACGCCGAACAACTCCAACAAATGCTCGAACAGCGTGAATGGCGCGAAGGTTTCCTGGCCGAGCGCATGCAGGATGAAATCCTGATGGAGCAAATCCTGATTGAAACCGAAGGCGAAATGATCGGCCAGATTAACGCGCTGTCGGTCATTGAATTCCCGGGTCATCCACGGGCGTTTGGTGAACCTTCCCGTATCAGTTGCGTGGTTCACGTCGGTGATGGGGAGTTTACGGACGTAGAGCGCAAGGCAGAACTCGGCGGTAACATTCACGCCAAAGGGATGATGATCATGCAGGCATTTCTGATGTCAGAGCTGCAGCTTGACCAGCAAATCCCGTTTTCGGCGTCCCTTACCTTCGAGCAATCCTACAGCGAAGTTGACGGCGACAGCGCCTCCATGGCTGAGCTTTGCGCCCTGATAAGTGCCCTGGCTAACGTCCCTATTTATCAGCACATTGCGATCACCGGCTCTGTGGATCAGTTCGGCCGTGTACAGCCCGTTGGCGGGCTGAATGAAAAAGTGGAAGGTTTCTTCCGCATTTGTCAGCAGCGTGAGTTTAGCGGTGCCCAGGGTGTTATTATTCCTCTGGCGAACGTACGTCACCTGTCGCTGCATAAAGATGTACTGGAGGCCGTCGAGCAAAATAAATTCTCGATTTGGGCAATTGACGACGTGGCTGATGCCCTGCCGTTATTGACCAATCTCCCGTGGGATGGCGAAGGGCAAAACACCCTGATGCGTGCGGTGCAGGAGCGTATTGCTCAGGCCTCGGCGCCGGATGTTCGCCAGCGCTTTCCGTGGCCGCTACGCTGGCTCAACTGGTTCAACCACAACTGATCGGACTTGTTGAGCGTACACGTGTTAGCTAACCTGCGTGCTTCATTATAAAAAGGCTTACTGTAGACATGGTAGATAAACGCGAATCCTATACGAAAGAAGATCTTCTTGCCTCAGGGCGTGGCGAACTGTTTGGGGCTGAAGGCCCGCAGCTGCCTGCACCTTCCATGCTGATGATGGACCGCGTAGTCAAGATGACCGAGGACGGCGGTAACTTTGATAAAGGTTACGTGGAAGCCGAGCTGGATATTAACCCTGACCTGTGGTTCTTTGGTTGCCACTTTATTGGTGACCCGGTGATGCCTGGCTGTCTGGGGCTTGATGCCATGTGGCAGTTGGTTGGTTTCTACCTCGGCTGGCTCGGTGGCGAAGGCAAAGGCCGCGCGCTGGGCGTGGGCGAAGTGAAATTTACCGGTCAGGTTCTTCCTACCGCGAAGAAAGTTACCTACCGCATTCACTTCAAACGCGTTGTGAATCGCCGCCTGATCATGGGCCTGGCTGACGGTGAAGTACTGGTTGATGGCCGTGTGATCTACACCGCAACCGACCTGAAAGTGGGTCTTTTCAAAGACACGTCTGCTTTCTAATACCGTTTCATCTGGCTTTACCTCGAAAGCATCCATTGTTCGCAGTGGGTGCTTTTTTGTTTCTATCGCCCGCCTGAATGATGCTTTCTTGCCGTGGTTTTTATGGCGTTAATTGCTTAAACAACGTTCGAAATCACAAATTGTGAAGATAAAAAACGCCCCCTCTTGCCTGGAAAACGTTATGCGTTATGTTGATTTTTAGTTTCTCAAATGTAACTAGAGGTTAACAATAATGTCGAATAAGTTACGTATATCTTGCCTTGCTTCTGCCGTGCTGCTCTCTACCTCTGCATTTTCTGCTGTGCCTCAGGGCTATCCGGCGGATTATCAAAAAATCATCGATGCCGCGACCAAAGAAGGCAAAGTGGTGCTCTACTCCACCACCGACACCAAAACCGCGGCCCCGCTTATTCAGGGCTTTGAGGCCGCATATCCGGGCATCAAAGTAGAATATAACGACATGAACAGCACCGAGCTGTACAACCGTTATATCAGCGAACAGGCCGCCGGCGGTACCAGCGGTGACGTGGTCTGGAGTTCTTCCATGGACACGGCATTAAAGCTCGCCACCGACTATGCCCAGGAATACAAATCCCCGGAGCAAGGCCAGTTGCCGAAGTGGGCAGTCTGGAAAGACAAGGCCTACGGTACCACCTATGAGCCGGTCATTTTTATCTATAACAAACGCCTGATCCCGGCCAATGAAGTGCCTGACAGCCATGCAGCGTTGGCCAAACTTATCGCCAGCCAGCCCGAAAAATTCAGCAAAAAAGTCACCACTTACGATATTGAAAAATCCGGTCTCGGTTTTATGCTTTCGGTACAGGATCACAAGGCCGATCCAAATTACTTCCAAACGCTCGCCGATGTAGCCAAAGGCGGCCTTTCGGTTCAGTCCTCAACCGGCACCATGATGGAGCGAGTCTCCTCGGGTGAAAACCTGATTGGCTTCAACATTCTGGGCTCTTACGCCGAAGCCCGTGCCAAAACGGACACCTCCCTCGGTATCGCTTATCCGAAGGACTACACCCTGGTGCTGTCACGCGTCTCCTTTATCAGCAATGAAGCGAAAAACAGCAACGCGGCGAAGCTGTGGATTGACTACGTGCTGTCTGAAAAAGGGCAAAACATCCTCGCTAATCAGGCGGATATTCCTTCCATCCGCAATGATATCGACGGTAACAACGACATCGACGGCATGACCAAAAAACTCGGCAACGCCCTGAAGCCGATTCCGGTGGATGAAACCCTGCTGGAATACCTGCAGCAGAAAAAACGCCTGGACTACATCAAGCAGTGGCGCGAAGCCGCCGCGAAATAATCCTTTGATGAGGCGTGCCGTCCGGCTGCGCCTCGCTTAACCCGAACACATTAGGCTATTCAGGCTAACTGACCTGAGGGATCGTTACATGGATGCATTACGCAGAAAGTGGCAAAGCCTGCCGCGCGGCATTGTGGTGCTGATAACTGCGCTGGTTATCTATATTCCGCTGTCGTTTATCGTTATACAGAGTTTTCTCTCGGCCCCCTTCTTCTCCCCGTCGAAGGAGTGGAGCCTCGAATCTTTTGAATTTATCTTCACCGACTCAGATTTTTACCTGGCGCTGAAGAGCGGCTTTATTCTGGCCTTTGGCCTGGTGGTGATTGCCATCCCGCTGGGCGGCATTCTGGCTTTCCTGATGGTGCGTACTGACCTGCCGGGCAGACGCATCATCGAGCCGCTGATTCTGGTGCCTATTTTTGTGTCGCCGATGGTATTGGGATTTGGCTATGTGGTGGCCGCAGGCCCGGTTGGCTTCTTCTCCCTGTGGGCGCAGTCGCTGCTTGGTTTCGTGCCGTGGAATATCTACGACATGTCGAGCATCGTGGTGATCGCAGGCCTGACGCATGTGCCCCACGCCTATCTTTACATCTCCTCGGCTCTGCGCAGCGTAGGTTCCGACGTAGAGGAAGCGGCTCGCACCGCAGGTGCAACGCCGCTTCAGGTGATGACAGCCGTCAGCCTGCCGATGGTGCGTCCGGCAATGCTATATGCCACCGTGCTGCTGTTCTTCCTCGGGCTGGAAGTTTTCGGTCTGATGCTCGTGCTGGGCGACCCGGAAGGTAACATGGTGCTGGCAACGTATCTCTACAAGCTCACCAATAAGCTCGGGACGCCGTCTTATCATCTGATGGCTGCCGTCGCCGTGGTGCTGATTTGTATCACTATCCCGCTGGTCATGCTGCAGCGCCGACTGATGCGCACGGCAAACCGCTTTGTCACCGTCAAAGGCAAAGCCTCTCAGGCTCGCGCCTTGCCTCTGGGTAAATGGCGCTGGGTCGCAGGCGCCGTCGTGGCGTTCTGGCTGACCGTTACCATCGGGGTGCCGCTGATTGGCGTTATCCTGCGGTCCTTTATCTCCAACTGGGGCGTGGGCGTTTCGCTGTGGGATGAACTGTCGCTCAATACCTTCCGCACTATCTGGGAACAGCCCAACCTGCTGCGGGCCATCGTCAACTCAATGGCGATAGGGGTCATCGGCGGCGCGCTGGCGGTGGTTTGCTACCTGTTTATCGGCATCGCCATGCACAGAAAACCAGACAACGTGACCCGCTTCCTGGACTACAGCGTGCTGGTACCTCGTGCCGTGCCTGGCCTGCTGGCCGGTCTGGCCTTCCTGTGGGTGTTTTTATTCCTGCCGATGTGGCTGGATAACGCGCTGAAGTCCGGCTGGCTTTCCGGTATGCCGTGGTCCCAGTGGCTGCGGGATAACCTTATCGTCTGGCTACGCTCGCTGCGCAGCACAATATTCAGCGTCTGGCTGGCCTATACCGTCGTGTGGATGGCCTATGGCCTGCGCCTTATCTCGTCTACCCTGCTGCAGGTTGGGCCGGAACTGGAAGAGGCCGCCCGCAGCACCGGGGCAAGCCGTGGGCAAATTACCCGCCACGTCACCATCCCGCTGTCGCGCTACGGCCTGATTGGCTCCTGGCTGCTGATGTTCCTGATCTTTGAGCGTGAATATTCTACCGGCGTCTACCTGCTTTCCCCCGGTACGGAAACCATCGGTTCCATGCTGGTTTCGCTGTGGGCCGCGGGCGCCATCGATATTGTCGCCGCACTTTCCTTTATTAATATTCTGTTCGTGGTGTTAGGGCTCGGCATTGCCCTTCGTTTTGGAGTGAAATTACATGATTGAGTTATCGGTCGAGAACCTGCACTTAACCTACGGCGACAACCCCGTGCTGAAAGGCGTTTCCATGGAGCTGAAGCGCGGCGAAGTCGTGTCTTTGCTTGGCCCTTCCGGCAGCGGCAAAACAACGCTGCTGCGCGCCGTCGCCGGGCTGGAAAAACCCACCCAGGGCACAATTGTTATCGGCAAAAGCAACGTTTACGACGGCGCATCCCGCAAAGAGATCCCGGCCGAAGAACGTAATCTTGGCCTGGTCTTCCAGTCTTATGCCCTGTGGCCGCATAAAACCGTCTTTGAAAACGTCGCTTACCCGCTCAAGCTGCGTAAAGTGGCGACGGCGGAAATCAACCAGCGTGTACAGGCCGTTTTGGATCAGTTGGGGCTTGGGCACCTCGGCCAGCGCCACCCTTATCAGCTATCCGGTGGGCAGCAGCAGCGCGTCGCGATTGGCCGGGCGCTGGTTTATAACCCGCCGGTGATTTTACTTGATGAACCGCTTTCCAACCTGGATGCGAAGCTGCGCGAAGAAGCCCGCGTCTTCCTGAGAGAACTGATTATCAAACTAGGGCTGTCGGCGTTAATGGTTACCCACGATCAGAACGAAGCGATGGCCATTTCTGACCGTATTCTGCTGCTGAATAACGGCAAAATTGAGCAACAGGGCACCCCGCAAGAGATGTATGGCTCACCGCAAACGCTGTTCACCGCCGAGTTTATGGGCAGCAATAACCGCCTGAACGGTAAAGTGACTGAGGTTCGCGACGGTAAAGCACGCATTGAGGGCAGCGGCTGGGCGCTCTGGGGCAAAGCTGGGGCTGGCGTCGTGGCCGGGCAGGAAGGGACGGCGGTGATTCGCGTGGAGCGCGTACGGATTGCCGATCTGCCGGGGGAAAACGGCATGACGCTGCCGCTGTTAACCAGCATGTACCTTGGCGATCGCTGGGAATATCTCTTCCGAACCTCTGGAGATGATTTCGTGATTCGCGCCTACGGCAATGATATGCGTGATGCTCAGCCGCATCATCTCCAGTTGCCAGAGCAGCACGTCTGGATTTTCCCTAAACCCTGATCGATGTTACACACGTCCAAAAAGGCGAAACCTCCGCGATGCGGAGGTTTCTTTTTCTAAAGAGACAGTGATTACGCAGTAACCGCCCTGTCTTCCATGGCTTCTCGCCAGCCTCCCATCCAGTAGGACCTCTGATTCAGAGTCTGATATGGACAAATCTCTTTTGAGCGTCCGGCGATACCTGCCTGATAACCACGTTGATGTGCCCGTTCCAGGCGATCTCGTTTTTGTCTCTTCATGCCTCGTTTCCCTCATTACATTGTCTGGTGGAAAAGAAAACAGTGATTACAAAATGTGCAACCACGGATAAGCAATAACGCGAAATTCAGTGAGCGTCAATGCGCAAAATTCACGCCAATGTCACATTTCCGCGATATTATGGTTATCTTTTCGACAAAAACTGAGGCGCGCCTGTCGCTAACCGGTTCAGCAAAAAAGAAAAGCTGCGACCACCCGAAGGTGAAAATCGCAGCTTTTTTGTACCAATCATTTTACCTATCAATTAAGGCGTGTGAGCGCCGAAGCAATACTCTTCGCTTCCTGCTGCCAGCCCTGAGCCAGGGTTTTCACCATGGCATCGTAGCCGTCATCCTGTTGCTTCAGTTCGATATGGAACGGGCGCTTAATAATTTCGCCCTGACGCTTCAGGAGCCACTCTCCGCTGACAATGACCTTGCCATCATAGCGGCCGTGAAAACCGGTCACATTCACGCTGAGCGCATCCTGATCGTGGCCTAGCGGCTGGGAGGCAACCACCCAGCCTGGCAATGCGCTGCTGAGATTACTGACCAGCGCATTGCGCAGCTGCTGGTCAAGCGGGCTGGCCCAAAGATTGCTGGTGGCGATGACATACTGCACATCGGTCGTCTGGTAAACCACCCCTGTGCCGGCGAGGAAATCAGGCACGGTGACC
The DNA here is from genome assembly GCF_050847315.1 of Enterobacter sp. TMH.L2. Taxonomy (NCBI): domain Bacteria; kingdom Pseudomonadati; phylum Pseudomonadota; class Gammaproteobacteria; order Enterobacterales; family Enterobacteriaceae; genus Enterobacter; species Enterobacter sp. TMH.L2. Next base: position 3,106,556 of record NZ_CP193791.1, read on the forward strand.
TGATCGACCCACAGTAAGTGGCTTCCAGGCTGGCTCACGGCCTGCATAGCAGGCTGTGAAGTTTGCGGCAGCTGATAGTACGTTTTGCCATTGTCGCTCCCGCTACAGGCGGAAAGCGCTAAGACGGCGGCTAGCGTGAGCCACTTTTTCATGGTTGTGCCCTCTTCGGCTGCGGATCCTTTTTATCCTTCGCTTCAAATATCAGCGAGTTGCTCTTGTCGTTCAGCGTGCGCAATACCGGCTGCAGCTCGCGCAGCACCTGATCAAGACGCTGCATATCCGCCACCATCTTGTTATAGGCCGCCGAGCCCGGCTGGAAGCCCTGCATACTGCGGTTCAGCTCGCGAAGCGTTTTCTGCATATCTTCCGGTAGCTGCTGCATCGACTGACTGGAAGTAATCTTGTTCAGATTGTCCAGCGTCTGCTGCAGGTGGCGCATCGTTTTCTGGCTTTCAGCCAGCGTATTCGTGGCCTGTTCCAGCATCGGGTTAATCGGCAGGTTGTTGATTTTATCCAGCGTCTCCAGCAGTTTTTGCTGAATTTGCGCCAGGCCGCCGCTCACCGTTGGAATAAGCGGGTAGCCCGCGATTTGAGGCAGATCGCCCAGCGCTTTCTCTTTCGGATAGAAATCGAGATCGATAAACAGCGCTCCGGTCACCAGGCTCCCGGTTTTCATCGAGGCACGCAGCCCGCGCTTGATCAATACCTGCAGGTTGGTCGAGATATCCGCGCCATCTTCGAGCATATTTTTCAAGCGTTCTGGCTCGATGCGGATCAGCACCGGAATGCGGAAATCGTCATTCAGGCTTTGGCGCATTTTTTCGTTGAAGAACGGAACCTGTGCCACCGTCCCCAGACGAATGCCGCGGAATTCCACCGGCGCACCTGGCTGCAGACCACGAACAGAATCTTTGAAGAACATCAGGTAATCGATATGGTTGGTATACAGCGAATCCTGAATGCTTTTCTGATCGTCAAACAGCTGGAAGTCAGCACCCGTTTCAACCGGCTTGCCCCACTCCCAGCCTTCAGGCACGTCGAAGCTGACGCCCCCACTAAACAGCGTGGTTAACGACCCCATCTCCACGCGCATCCCCTGGGCAGACATATCCACGGCGATGCCACTGTCTTTCCAGAAACGGACGTTGCTGGTAATCAGCCTGTCGTTTGGCGCCGCAATAAACAGCTGGTAGCTAATCGCTCGCTTATTGGTATCAAAGGTGCTGGTTTCCACCGAGCCTACGCGGTAGCCGCGGAACAGCACCGGATCCCCAGGGGTAAGCTGTCCCGCTTTTTTACTGTCGAGCGTAATGCGAATGCCTTTGGCATCAGGTGGCGCCAGCGGCGGCGCATCCAGCAGAGCATAGTTCTCGGGCTGCTCGCCTTTGGTCCCCGGCTGCAGCTCAATATAGGCGCCGGACAGCAGCGTGCCGAGCCCGGAGATCCCTTCGCGCCCCACCTGCGGTTTTACCACCCAGAACACGGAATCTTTGTGCAGCAGCTTCTCCATCCCGGAATTTAGCCGCGCCTTAATTTCTACATGGTGTAGATCGTCCGTTAGCTGTGCACTCTCCACTACCCCAACGTCTACGCTACGGCTTTTGATGGTGGTTTTACCGCCCTCAATCCCTTCTGCGTTGGCGGTAATCAGGGTCACTTCCGGCCCCTGATGACTGTAGTGATAAAACAGGATCCAGGCGCCAATCAGCGCCGTTACGATGGGAAAGATCCAAACCGGCGACCAGTTTTTTACCTTCTGCACTTTCGCCTCGCCGTGCTTATTTTCCATGTTCGGAAGACTCCTCATCAGTTACATCGTCAGCGCGATCCCATGACAAGCGAGGGTCAAAGGTCATCGCAGCAAACATCGTCAAAATCACTACACAGGCAAACATTAACGCCCCCATAGCCGGGTAGATATTCATCAGCCCGCCCATGCGCACCAGCGCGGAGAGAACGGCAATCACAAATACGTCGATCATCGACCAGCGGCCGACAAACTCAACAACTTCATAAATCAGGTGCATTCGCTCGCTGTCACGCCTGCCGTGCCCTTTTGCATCCCAGCACAGCCAGGCGATGGCGATCATTTTTAGCGTAGGCACCATGATACTGGCGATAAAAATCACCATTGCCACCGGATAAGATCCCTCACTCCAGAGCAGGATCACCCCGGCCAAAATGGTGGAAGGATATTTGCTGCCCAGCATTTCGGTGACCATGATCGGCAAAATGTTTGCCGGCAGATAAAGCATAATGGAGGTGATCAGCAGCGCCAGCGTCCACTGCAGGCTGTGCCTGCGGCGAACGTGGCCGTGTGTCCCGCAGCGTGGGCAGACCAGCGTATCCGCCTCAACGATAGCCGTGCAGCAGGAACAGGAGCGCAGCCCCTGCTTAATCCCCGACACGCCAACTTTTAACGGATGGTGCACTGGCGGCATGGGCGCAATATCATCCCAAAGCCAGCGCCGGTCCACGCACTGGAAGGCTCGAAGCTGCAAAATGCAGAACAGGCACCAGGGAATAAAGCTGCTGCCCACGCCAATGTCCCCATAGGCCATCAGCTTCACGAAGCTAACCAATACCCCGGCGAGGAAGATTTCCGCCATGCCCCAGCTTTTCAACTGAAACAGCACTCGCGCCAGCCAGCGTTTAAGCCCAAAAGGCAATTTTGCCTGGTTGACCAACAGCAGGATGGTTATCAGGCAAAAAGCCGGCACCGCCTGAACAAAAAGCAGAAAGAAGGTGCCGAGGCTGGCGTAATCTTCGGAAAACATCACGCCGGGAATTTGCATCAGCGTGACTTCGCTACTGATCCCGGCCACCTTCATATTGATGAAAGGAAACAGGTTAGCCAGCAGCAGCATAAACAGCCCCGCCAAGGCGTAAGCCGTTGGCCGCTGACGCGGCAAAAACCACTGCGTGACTAACGGAGTGCCACAGCGCGGGCAGGAGGCTTTGTGGCCATCCTGCAGGGCGGGCAGCGCCACCAGCAAATCACATTGTCGACACAAAATATGCGAGCGATGGTGGTGCGTGGCACACATCGTAACTCTCCTTAGATTACGAGCCGTTTTTCAGCGCTTCCAGGTACTCCCAGCGTTCAAATGCTTCTTCCAGAGCCTGTTCCGCCGCGGCCATTTCCGCCAGGACTTTTTGGGTCACATCGTGCGGCTGGTTGAAGAAATCAGCATCGGCGACCTTCGCCTGCAGCGTGCCTAAATCGGCTTCAAGCTGCTCAAGCCGTTGAGGCAACTGCTCTAATTCGCGCTGCAGGTTATAGCTTAGTTTGCTATTGGCACGTTTAACAGGTTCTGCTTTTTGCGATTCGACCTTCTCGGATTTAGCCGCAGCAGCCTGACGCAGCGGCTGAGCGGAACCCTGCTGGCCTTTGGCATCATGGTAGCCACCGACATAGCGACCAATTTTGCCCAGGCCTTCGAAGATCCAGCACTCGGTCACGGTATTGTCGACAAACTGACGATCGTGGCTGACCAGCATCACGGTGCCCTGGTAACCATCAATCAGCTCTTCCAGAAGCTCCAGGGTTTCGACGTCCAGATCGTTGGTTGGTTCATCGAGGATCAGCAGGTTGCTAGGTTTTAAGAACAAACGCGCCAGCAGCAGACGGTTGCGTTCCCCACCGGAAAGCGCACGCACCGGCGTCATCGCGCGTTTGGGATGGAACAGGAAGTCCTGCAGGTAACCCAGCACATGGCGCGGCTTGCCGTTCACCATCACTTCCTGCTTACCTTCCGCCAGGTTATCCATCACGGTACGGTCAGGATCCAGCTCGGCACGGTGCTGATCGAAGTAGGCCACTTCCAGCTTGGTACCGCAGTGTACGCGGCCGCTGTCGGCCTGAAGCTGGCTCAGCATCAGCTTCAGCAGCGTGGTTTTGCCACAGCCGTTCGGCCCTACCAGCGCGATTTTATCGCCACGCAGCACCTGCGCGGAAAAATCACGCACCAGCGTTTTACCGGCAACCTGATAGTTAACGTCTTCCATCTCGAAGACAATTTTGCCTGAGCGACTCGCTTCTTCCACCTGCATCTTCGCGCTGCCCATCACTTCACGACGTTCACCGCGTTCGCGGCGCATCGCTTTCAGGGCACGAACGCGCCCTTCGTTACGGGTGCGACGCGCTTTGATGCCCTGGCGGATCCACACTTCTTCCTGCGCCAGCTTGCGGTCAAACTCGGCGTTCTGTAACTCTTCCACGCGCAGGGCTTCTTCTTTCGCCAGCAGATACTGATCGTAATCGCCAGGGTAAGACACCAGCTTGCCGCGATCGAGATCGACAATGCGGGTGGCCATATTGCGGATAAACGAACGGTCGTGGGAGATAAAGATAATGCTGCCCTGGAACTCTTTCAGGAAGCCTTCCAGCCAGTCGATGGTTTCGATATCGAGGTGGTTAGTCGGTTCGTCCAGCAGCAATACGCGCGGAGAGCTGACCAGCGCACGCCCCAGCGCGGCTTTACGCAGCCAGCCGCCGGACAGCGCAGACAGCTCGGTATCAGCTTCAAGACCAAGCTGCTCCAGCACTTCGTTAATACGGCTATCAAGCTGCCACAGGCCCTGATGATCGAGGATCTCCTGAATGCGAGCCATCTCGTTGAGGTTCTTCTCGCTCGGATCGCTCATTACTTTGTGGGAGATATCATGGTAGGCCTTCAGGTATTCCGCCTGCTCTTCCACCCCTTCCGCTACAAAGTCATACACCGTACCCGCAACGTTACGCGGCGGGTCCTGCTGCAGGCGAGCGACGATCAGATCCTGCTCATAAACCATGCGGCCATCGTCCAGCGGGACTTCGCGGTTGAGGATCTTCATCAGCGTTGATTTGCCCGCGCCGTTACGGCCGACCAGACAGACGCGTTCGTTTTCTTCGATGTGTAATTCGGTGTTATCTAACAGCGGCGCGTCGCTAAACGACAGCCAGGCACCGTGCATACTAATTAATGACATGACTATTAATCCCGGGATTCGTGAGTGACTAACCAGCAGTTATGGATCTGGCGGTTGCGCGCAAAGTCCTGCGACTGCGTTTTTTGTGTAATTTCCTGTGCAACCAGGCCCAGCTCCGCCAGGCCGGCGAAGTCCATTTTGAAGCCACGTTTATTGTTGGAGAACATAATGGTACCGCCGCGACGCAGCAGGCGCTTCAGATCTTTCATCAGCGCAAGGTGGTCACGCTGCACGTCGAAAGAGTCTTCCATACGCTTGGAGTTAGAGAACGTCGGCGGGTCAATAAAGATCAGGTCGAACTGTTCGTCGCTGTCGCGCAGCCAGCCCAGGCAATCCGCCTGCACCAGCCGATGGGCGCGGCCGGTCAAGCCGTTCAGGCGCAGGTTGCGCTCTGCCCATTCAAGATAGGTACGGGACATATCTACCGTAGTAGTGCTTTTCGCCCCACCCAGCCCCGCGTGTACCGTTGCAGTACCGGTATAAGCAAAAAGGTTCAGGAAGTCTTTGCCTTTGCTCATCTGCCCCAGCATGCGGCGGGCAATGCGGTGGTCGAGAAACAGGCCGGTATCCAGATAGTCGGTCAAGTTGACCCACAGGCGAGCGTCATATTCGCTCACTTCCATGAAATCACCCTTTTCACCCATCTTCTGGTACTGGCTTTTCCCTTTCTGACGTTCGCGAGTTTTTAACACCAGCTTGTTCGTCGGCAGCTCAAGCACAGCAAGCGTTGCCGCGATGACGTCAAACAGACGCTGGCGGGCTTTGTTTGGATCGATGGTTTTCGGGGGCGCGTACTCCTGCACCACAACCCAGTCGCCGTAACGGTCAACCGCCACGTTGTAATCAGGCAGATCGCCATCGTACAGGCGATAGCATTCGATGCCTTCCTGACGCGCCCACTTGTCGAGCTTCTTGACGTTTTTACGCAAGCGGTTGGCGTAATCTTCGGCAATCTGGCCGCTGGCCGCGGCAACGCCGGCAGGATTTGCCGCCAGCTGATAGTTTTTCTGTACGCAATCCAACGGGCCGTTTTTGGCTTTAAACTGGCGGTCAGCGCGCAGCTGCAGGCAGCTCAGCAGTTCAGGGGAGGCGCTGAACAGCGACAGATGCCAACCGCCAAACTGGTTTTTCAGGTGGCGACCCAAGAGGCTGTGCAGGGCAATCAGCGCCGGCTCGCTTTCCAGACGTTCGCCGTATGGCGGGTTGCTGATAACCGTCCCCGCCGGGCCTTCCGGCAGCGGATTGACCAGGTTCGCCACATCCTTAACGTCGAAGCTGATCACGTCAGCCAGACCCGCACGGCGGGCGTTGGCACGGGCGCGTTCAATCACGCGACTGTCGTTATCTGAACCATAGAAGCGAGACTGATATTCAGTCAGGCCGCGACGGGCGCGAACCTGGGCTTCGGTTACCACCTCTTTCCAGATATCGGTATCATGCTTCGCCCAGTTCAGGAAGCCCCAATGCTTACGGTGCAGACCCGGCGCACGATCGGTGGCGATCATCGCCCCTTCAATCAGCAAGGTGCCGGAGCCGCACATCGGATCCAACAGCGGCGTGCCATGCTGCCAGCCGGAGCGCATCACGATAGCCGCTGCCAGCGTCTCTTTAATAGGGGCCGCGCCGGTTGCATCGCGGTAGCCGCGCTGGTGCAGGCCTTCGCCGCTGAGATCCAGGGCGATGCTGGCGGTATCTTTATTCAGCCAGACGTTAATGCGCAGATCCGGCTGCTCGCGATCGACATCCGGCCGCGGCAGGTTTTTACGTGTAAAGGAGTCAACGATCGCATCCTTTACCTTCAGCGCCCCGTACTGGCTGTTGCGAATGGTTTCGTTCAGGCCGCTAAAATGCACGGCAAAGGTTGCGCCCGGCCCGAACAGCGCCGGCCAGTCGATCGCCATCACGCCGAGATAAAGATCAAGATCGCTGTAGACTTTACATTCGCTGAGCGGCAGCAAAATGCGCGAAGCCAGGCGGCTCCACATCAGGCTTTGATAGAGTAGACGAGTATCCCCCTGGAAATGTACGCCGCCCTGAACCACCTGGCAGCCCTGGGCCCCCAGGTTTTCTAGTTCAGTTTTTAACAGCTCTTCAAGCCCACGCGCCGTACTGGCAAACAGAGAATTCATATCGTCACTTATCAGGTAAAAAGAAAATTGTGGCGCATTATAGCTAATCCGCAACGCATGTCATAAAGTTGCCCTCTTATATTTACTTCCCACGGAGGGCGCCGTGATTACTTTGTCTCAACTCTTTATTCACCCGGTAAAATCTATGCGCGGCCTGGCGCTCTCCCACGCGCAGGCAACCACCAGCGGCCTGGCCTTTGATCGCATCTTTATGATTACCGAGCTGGATGGCACCTTTATTACCGCCCGCCAGCATCCGCAGATGGTGCTGTTCACTCCCGCATTCGTGCATGACGGCCTTTATTTATCCGCCCCGGACGGCAGCTCGGCCAGCATTCGCTTTGCTGATTTCGCCGCAACGCCTGAGCCGACAGAAGTCTGGGGCACGCACTTTACCGCGCTCATTGCGCCCGATGAAATTAATCAGTGGCTGAGCGGGTTCTTCTCTCGCCCGGTGCAGCTGCGCTGGGTTGGTGAGCAGCCCACCCGCCGGGTGAAACGCCACGAAGAAGTGCCGCTCTCTTTTGCCGACGGTTTCCCTTATTTGCTGACCAACGAAGCTTCGCTGCGCGACCTGCAAAACCGCTGCCCCGCCAGCGTTAAAATGACCCAGTTTCGCCCGAATATCGTGGTGACCGGTGCCTCTGCGTGGGCGGAGGATACCTGGAAAGTCGTGCGTATTGGCGGGGTCACTTTCGACGTGGCTAAACCCTGCAGCCGCTGTATTTTTACGACGGTTAGCCCGGAACGCGGCCTGAAACATCCGAGTGGAGAACCGCTCAAAACGCTGCAGGGGTTCCGCACCGCGCAGGATAATAGCGGCGCAGTCGATTTTGGTCAGAATTTGATTGCCCGTAACAGCGGAGTTATTCGCGTGGGCGACGAGCTGGAGGTGCTGGCCCACAGGCCGGCGAATGTTTATGGCCCCGGCGAAGTGGTGGAAAGCCTCGAACCTCAGAGCCAGCCTGAAAGCAGCGTCAGCATCGACTGGGAAGGCACGACGTTCCGGGGCAATAACCAACAGATTCTTTTGGAACAGCTGGAAAACAAAGGGATTCGCGTCCCCTATTCCTGCCGGGCCGGGATATGCGGAAGCTGTCGGGTTAGGTTGCTGGATGGCGAAGTGAAAGCACTGAAGAAAGGCGCCATTGGCGCGGACGGCACCATTTTATGCTGCAGCTGCGTGCCTACAGGGAATGTGAGCGTGGCGTCGCGCTAAACGGCCTGATCGAGACTGAGGCCGCTGCTTAAAGGCTGTGGTTTCAGCCGGTCATTCATCACTTTAATGGCATCCCCAAGCTGCATCGTGCGGCCAGCTAACGTGAGCCCCTGCTGAGCAAGCAGGCAAAGTGCGGCATTGTCGCCGGTTTCCACCACCAGCAGGTTCACCTGCTGCATATTCTCGCTTAGCCACACGCAGGCCCCTTCCCCTACTTCTGGCTGCCAGCCGTCGCCGTGGGAGACAAAATGCCAGCTTTTTGGCATCTGCGGTTTGAGGAAGCGAATCGCTACCAGGGCGTTGAGCACCAGCTCGGCGCGCTGCTCTTTCCCTAACGGTAAATCACGGCATTTTTCTTCAAAGGAGAAATAAAGCGCCGCATCATCAACACAAAAACCTGAATTTTCAAAGGCATCCGGGGTTAGCATTTTACGAGGAAAGCGCGAACGGAAAAGCATACCATTGGCCAAATCGAGCATCATTCGATCGTGCTCTTCATCGAAATACCAACGCCAGTTATCATCCGGTTTTATTCGCATAATGCTTACCCTTCATTTATCCCGCTGCTGAATTGCCACTCAAATTCTTACCATATTAATAAAAGACCAATATGTTTAAATAAGCAACAGTAGCGGAATATAAAACAACCAGGACCGAAAATAAAGCCCTGGTTGTCTGTAAAAGGTAAATGATCAGAGATGGGTAACGATTTCTTTAATCAGCGGTGGGCCTTTAAAAATGAAGCCTGAGTATATTTGAACCAACGAAGCGCCAGCCGCCATCTTCTCGCGAGCGGCAACCACGGAATCAATCCCTCCTACGCCAATAATCGGCAGGCGGCCATTTAATTCCTGAGACAGGCGGCGAATAATTTCCGTGCTTTTTAATTGTACAGGACGCCCGCTTAAGCCCCCGGTTTCATCGCAGTGTTTCATGCCCTGAACAAGGCTGCGGTCTAAAGTAGTATTGGTTGCAATGACCCCGTCAATATTATGGCGAACTAAACTGTCTGCCACCTGGATCAATTCTTCTTCAGAAAGATCCGGCGCGATCTTCACCGCCACGGGAACATATTTATGGTGGATCTCTTGCAGCGCTTGTTGCTTATTTTTAATGGCGCTTAAAAGATCGTCCAACGCTTCACCATATTGCAAAGTACGCAGCCCTGGCGTATTCGGTGATGAGATATTGATCGCAATATAGCCAGCATATGGATAAATTTTATCCATGCAGATCAGATAATCGTCTTTCCCCTTTTCAACGGGGGTATCTTTGTTCTTGCCGATATTAATCCCGAGCACGCCGTCGAAATGCGCTTTTTTTACGTTTTCGACCAGGTTATCCACCCCGAGATTATTAAACCCCATTCGGTTAATCAGCCCTTCGGCTTCCACCAAACGGAAGATACGTGGCTTGTCGTTCCCCGGCTGCGGACGCGGCGTCACGGTGCCAATCTCAATGGAGCCAAAGCCCATCGCACCGAAGGCATCGATACATTCCCCGTTTTTATCCAGGCCCGCGGCTAAGCCGAGCGGATTCTTGAACGTTAACCCCATGCAGGTCACAGGTTTTGACGGCACGTTCTGACGCACCAGCCACTCAAGCGGCGTTCCGGTGACAAAGCGTAATTGCTGAAAAGTTAACTCATGAGCGCGCTCTGGATCGAGCTGAAAAAGGGCTTTACGAACGAAGGGGTAGTACATGAACTCTCCTGGATTCCCGGTGTGCAGACCGGGGCGTTATTATTCACGATCCGGGGGATGATTGGAATTGACCTGTCGCAAAAAAGCCTGAATAGAGGCAAACGTTTTCTTTCCCGGCGCGCAATATGCGCTTTTTCGCAAATCTATCCCGGAAAAATCACTTAGCCATGGAAATCATCTCTGCGAGTATCACGCTAATTGTTATCAATATTAGATAAAAGCAAACAATTAGTTATAAGGAGTCGTGATGCGTGTGATTACCCTGGCCGGAAGCCCTCGCTACCCGTCCCGTTCCAGCTCGCTGCTGGAGTATGCGCGGGAGAAGCTGAGCGCCCTTGATGTTGAAGTTTATCACTGGCACTTACAGAACTTCGCGCCTGAAGACTTGCTCTATGCAAGGTTCGACAGCCCGGCGCTGCTGGCGCTCACCGAACAACTCAGCACTGCCGATGGCCTGATTATCGCCACGCCGGTTTACAAAGCCTCGTTTTCAGGCGCGCTAAAAACGCTGCTCGATTTGCTCCCCGAACGCGCCTTAGAGAAGAAGGTTGTTCTGCCTCTCGCCACCGGCGGTACCGTGGCGCATATGCTCGCCGTGGACTATGCCCTTAAACCGGTGCTGAATGCGCTCAAAGCACAGGAGATCCTGCACGGCGTTTTCGCCGACGACGGCCAGATAGCCGATTACCAGCACAAACCTCAGTTCACGCCTAACCTACAAAAACGTCTGGACGAAGCGCTGGAAACCTTCTGGCAGGCGCTCCACCGCCGTGACTTTGCGGTACCTTCGCCGTTTAACGCCCGAGGGGTGAGCCATGTTTAATTTGCTTAAACGCCGCTCTCCATGGCTCGCTTTTGCCGGCCTGCTTGCTTTTTCAACCTATAGCAACGCCTCGGACAGCGGCCCGGAACAGCTGCGCATTGGTTACCAAAAAGGCTCCGTCAGTATGGTGTTAGCCAAAAGCCACCAGCTCCTGGAGAAGCAATACCCGAATACCAAAGTCTCGTGGATTGAGTTTCCCGCCGGGCCACAAATGCTGGAGGCACTGAACGTCGGCAGCATCGATTTGGGCAGCACGGGCGATATCCCGCCTATTTTCGCGCAGGCCGCCGGAGCGGATCTGCTGTATGTAGGTGCCGAGCCGCCCAAACCGAAAGCAGAGGTGATTCTGGTCCCCGAAAATAGCCCCCTGAAAACCGTGGCGGATTTAAAAGGCCATAAGATTGCCTTCCAGAAAGGCTCCAGCTCACACAACCTGGTGCTGCGCGCGTTGCAACAAGCCGGACTGAAGTTTTCCGATATTCAACCCGCTTACCTGACCCCCGCCGATGCCCGCGCGGCCTTTCAGCAGGGGAACGTCGATGCCTGGGCTATCTGGGATCCGTACTATTCGGCGGCACTGTTAAACGGCGGCGTTCGCGTCTTAACGGACGGCAGCGAGCTGAATCAAACCGGGTCGTTCTATTTAGCTTCCCGCCCTTATGCAGAAGCGAACGGCCCGTTTCTTCAACAGGTACTGAAAACCTTTAGCGACGCCGACGCGCTCACCCGCACACAGCGGGCAGCAAGCGTAGCGCTTCTCGCCAAAACGATGGGCCTGCCTGAAGCAGTCATCGCCACTTATTTTGACCATCGCCCTCCTTCAGAAATTACGCCGGTCAACGAAGCGACTGCCGCCAAACAGCAAAATACCGCCGACCTGTTTTATGAAAATCGCCTTGTTCCAAAGAAAGTCGATATCCGAACCCGCATCTGGCAACCCGCCGGCACGACACAAGGAGCTAAGTCATGAGTCTGAATCTGTTCTGGTTCTTACCTACACACGGGGATGGGCACTATCTTGGCAGCGACACGGGAGCGCGTCCGGTCGACTATGGCTACCTGCAGCAAATAGCTCAGGCTGCAGACCGCATCGGCTTCACCGGCGTGCTGATCCCGACCGGGCGTTCCTGCGAGGATGCCTGGCTGGTGGCGGCCTCAATGATCCCGGTCACTCAACGGCTTAAGTTCCTGGTCGCACTGCGCCCGAGCGTTGTCTCCCCTACTCTTGCCGCTCGCCAGGCCGCCACGCTGGATCGCCTTTCCAACGGGCGAGCATTGTTTAACCTGGTGACCGGGGGCGACGCTGAAGAACTGGCTGCGGAAGGCGTTTTTCTAAACCATGAAGAGCGCTATGAGGCCTCTGCAGAGTTTACGCACATCTGGCGACGCGTCCTGGAAGGTGAAACCGTCGACTATGACGGCAAACACATCCAGGTCAAAGGCGCGAAGCTGCTTTATCCCCCGGTACAGCAACCTCGCCCACCGCTTTATTTTGGCGGATCGTCCGATGCCGCTCAGGATCTTGCGGCCGAGCAGGTTGACCTTTACCTGACCTGGGGCGAACCTCCACATTTGGTAAAAGAAAAGATCGAGCAAGTTCGGGCGAAAGCTGAAGCGCGGGGGCGGCAAGTTCGCTTTGGTATTCGCCTGCACGTTATTGTGCGCGAAACCAACGAAGAAGCGTGGCAGGCGGCAAACCGGCTTATTTCTCACCTCGATGACATCACCATCGCCAAGGCACAGGCCGCTTTTGCCCGCAGCGACTCCGTCGGGCAACAGCGCATGGCCGCCCTGCACGGCGGTAAGCGAGACAAGCTGGAGATCAGCCCTAATCTTTGGGCCGGTGTCGGTCTGGTTCGTGGTGGGGCTGGCACCGCGCTGGTGGGTGATGGGCCAACCGTCGCGGCCCGCATAAACGAGTACGCCGACCTGGGCATCGACAGCTTTATTCTTTCCGGCTATCCGCATCTGGAAGAAGCCTACCGCGCGGGCGAACTGCTGTTCCCTCACCTTGACGTGGCGATCCCAGAAATTCCTCAGCCGCGACAGGTTCAGGAAAAAGGCGAAGTTATCGCCAACGATTTTATCCCGCGTAAAGTGGCGCAGAGCTAGGGAGGCACCATGCAAGCGTCCGTGCACAAAGTCTTGCTGCGCCTGGCCCCCTGGGCGCTGCCGGTGGCGATTGTGCTTCTCTGGCAATTAGCTTCGTCTGCAGGCTGGCTTTCCACCCGTATTTTGCCCTCTCCCGAGGGCGTCGTGCTGGCTTTCTGGAGCCTCTCAGCCAGCGGTGAACTCTGGCAGCATCTGGCTATCAGCTCCTGGCGTGCCGTGATTGGTTTCAGCATCGGCGGATCGCTGGGCCTGATCTTAGGTCTGATTAGCGGCCTGTCGCGATGGGGCGAACGCCTGCTGGACAGCTCTATTCAGATGCTGCGCAACGTTCCGCACCTGGCGCTGATCCCGCTGGTGATCCTGTGGTTTGGTATCGATGAGACGGCCAAGATCTTTCTGGTGGCGCTCGGGACGCTGTTTCCTATTTACATCAATACCTGGCACGGCATCCGCAATATCGATCGTGGCCTGCTGGAAATGGCGCGCAGCTACGGCCTTTCCGGGTTTAGCCTGTTCGTGCACGTCATTCTGCCGGGTGCGTTGCCGTCCATTATGGTCGGCGTACGTTTTGCCTTAGGCCTGATGTGGCTGACGCTTATTGTCGCCGAAACGATCTCGGCAAATTCAGGGATTGGCTATCTGGCGATGAATGCCAGGGAGTTCCTGCAAACCGACGTGGTGGTGGTGGCCATCGTGCTGTATGCGCTGCTGGGCAAACTCGCCGATGTCAGCGCCCGCCTGCTGGAACGCGTCTGGTTACGCTGGCATCCGGCTTATCAATTAAAGGAGGAGACGGTATGACAACTGCTCGTCTGAACCAGGGCACGCCGCTGTGGCTCAACGGCGTCAGCAAACGCTACGGCGATAAAAGCATTCTCAATCAGCTTGAGCTGCGTATCCCCGCCGGGCAGTTCGTGGCGGTGGTCGGCCGCAGCGGCGGCGGCAAAAGTACCCTACTGCGCCTGCTTGCCGGGCTGGAAACGCCCAATCACGGCGCGCTATTCGCAGGCAGTGCACCGCTGCGGGACAGCCAGGATGATACGCGGCTGATGTTTCAGGACGACAGGCTGCTGCCGTGGAAAACGGTGATAGATAACGTCGGGCTCGGGCTGAAAAATAACTGGCGAGACGCAGCTCTTCAGGCGCTCACCGCCGTTGGGCTTGAAAATCGGGCCAATGAGTGGCCAGCGGCACTTTCCGGCGGGCAAAAGCAACGCGTGGCATTGGCAAGGGCGCTCATTCATCGTCCGCGCCTGCTGTTGCTCGACGAACCGCTGGGCGCGCTGGATGCCCTGACGCGTATTGAGATGCAGGAGCTGATTGTTTCTTTGTGGCAGGAACATGGCTTTACAGTGCTTTTGGTCACTCATGATGTCAGCGAAGCCGTCGCCATGGCCGACCGCGTGTTGCTTATAGAAGAAGGGAAAATTGGCCTGGATCTGACGGTTGATTTACCGCGTCCGCGCCGCCTGGGATCGGTGAAGCTAGCGGAGCTGGAGGCTGAAGTGCTTGCCAGAGTGATGAAACGAGGTTCTGAGGAGCCGGCGCGCCAGGTGCGCACCGGCTGATTTAATACCCTATCCCTGAAAGGGATAGGGGCAAAGATTACGCCAGCGCTTTGGCAATCTTCTCGAACAGATCCCCGGACAGGTTTTCCAACCCTTTCAACTGCTCCAGCGCGGCACGCATCTTAGCCTGACGTTCGGCGTCATAACGCTTCAGGCGAATCAGCGGCTCTACCAGACGAGAGGCAATTTGCGGGTTGCGGCTGTTCAGCTCGGTCAGCATCTCGACCATAAACTGGTAGCCGCTGCCGTCTTTGGCGTGGAACGCGGCCGGGTTGGCTGAAGCAAACGCGCCAATCAGAGAACGTACGCGGTTCGGGTTACCCAGGCTGAAAGAACGGTGGTTCAGCAGCTCGCGAACCTTCGCCAGCGTGTTGCTGCCCGGGCTGGTCGCCTGCAGCACAAACCACTTATCCATGACCAGGCCATCTTTGTGCCATTTCTCATCGTACTCAGCCAGCAGCGCTTCACGGCATGGCAGCTGCGCGGCCACCGCGGCGGACAGTGCGGCAATAGAATCGGTCATATTGTCCGCCTGCTGATACTGCTCGCGTACCAGTTGCTCAGCAAGTTCAACGTCGCCAAACGCCAGATAGCGCAGGCAAGTGTTGCGCAGCGCGCGCTTGCCGATATCACCGTGATCCACGCGATAGCTGTCGAGCTTATTGGCGTTATAGATAGCCAGGAACTCGTCGGCCAGCTCTGCTGCGAGGGTGCGGGTCAGCGCCCCGTGAACTTCAGCAATGGCGATAGGATCGATGGTCTGGAACAGCTCGGCAATTTCATTCTGCGAAGGCAGCGTCAGGATCTCCGCGGCGAGCGCCGGATCGATCTTCTCATCCAGCAGAATGGCGCGGAATGCGTCAGCCACGTGCAGCGGCAGAGAAAGCGGCTGCCCTTGCTGGCTGCGGTTCACGTTGATCTTGATGTAGTTTGCCAGCAGGCTTTGCGCCGCATCCCAACGGGAGAAGTCGTTCCGCGCGTGGCGCATCAGGAACGTCAGCTGCTGGTCGCTCCATTTGTACTCGAGCTTCACCGGCGCAGAGAATTCGCGCAGCAAAGACGGCACCGGCTGGAAGTAGACATTGTCGAAAACAAAGGTCTGTTCGGCCTGGGTCACGTTCAGCACGTGGTGCACCGGGTGACCGTCCTTCTGCAGCGGAATGACCTTCCCTTCGTTATCGTAAAGCTCGATATCAAACGGGATATGCAGCGGGTGTTTTTCCTGCTGTTCAGCGGTCGGCGGCGTCATCTGGCTGATAGTCAGCGTGTAGTGCTCAGTTTCCGGGTTGTAGTCGTCACGCACGGTGACAACCGGCGTCCCGGCCTGGCTGTACCAGCGGCGGAAATGAGACAGGTCAACGTTGGACGCATCTTCCATCGCCTGCACGAAGTCATCGCAGGTCGCCGCGCTGCCGTCATGGCGTTCAAAGTAAAGCTGCATGCCCTTCTGGAAGTTTTCTTCGCCCAGCAGCGTGTGCAGCATACGAATCACTTCTGAGCCCTTCTCATACACCGTCAGGGTATAGAAGTTATTCATTTCGATAACTTTGTCCGGGCGGATCGGGTGCGCCATCGGGCTGGCGTCTTCGGCGAACTGCATCGCGCGCATGGTACGCACGTTCTGAATACGGTTAACTGCGCGAGACCCCAGGTCGGAGCTGAACTCCTGGTCACGGAAGACGGTTAACCCCTCTTTCAGGCTCAGCTGGAACCAGTCGCGGCAGGTGACGCGGTTACCGGTCCAGTTGTGGAAATACTCGTGGCCGATGACGCGTTCAATGTCGAGATAGTCTTTGTCAGTCGCAGTTTCGGCGCGGGCCAGGACATACTTCGAGTTGAAGATATTCAGCCCTTTGTTTTCCATCGCCCCCATATTGAAGAAGTCGACGGCGACGATCATATAGATGTCGAGGTCATACTCCAGGCCGAAACGGGTTTCATCCCACTTCATGGACGCCTTCAGCGAGGTCATCGCCCAGTCAGCGCGATCCAGATTCCCGCGGTCAACAAACAACTCCAGCGCAACGTTACGGCCGGAACGGGTTTTGAAGCTGTCGCGCAGGACGTCAAAATCACCCGCCACCAGCGCAAACAGGTAGCAAGGTTTTGGGAACGGATCCTGCCACTGCACCCAGTGACGGCCATTTTCCAGCTCGCCTTCGGCAATGCGGTTGCCGTTAGCCAGCAGATACGGATATTTGTTTTTGTCGGCGATGACTTTGGTTGTGAAGCGCGCCAGGACGTCCGGGCGGTCCAGGTACCAGGTGATGTGGTGGAAGCCTTCAGCTTCACATTGGGTACATAACGCTTCCCCGGATTGATACAGCCCTTCAAGCGCGGTGTTGGTTGCCGGGCTAATTTCGTTCACAATCGTCAGCGTGAAGGCGTCAGGAACCTGCTCCAGAATGAGCGCGCCATCTTCCTGGCGATAGTGCGGCCAGGCGCTACCGTTTACGGCAATGGAAACCAGCGTGAGGTCTTCACCATCAAGATGCAGCGGAGCGCCCGCTTCGCCCTGACGGACAATTTTGCTGACTGCGGTGACCTGAGTTTTTGCGGCATCAAGGTCAAAGGTCAAATCGATATCGGTTATCGTATAATCCGCCGCGCGATAGTCGTGGCGATATTTGGCTTGTGGCTGTTGTGTCATAAAAAACCTTATACATCGTCCGTAAGATAACGAACTTCAGTCTATTCCTGTTGCCGGAATGTTGCTACGCAGAATCTTCATCTTTGGCGGCCGATAGCCCAAATTTTTTACCGCTTTATGCGGTATTACGCTTTCTCTCCTGCACCTTCCGGCACGGAACTCTTCCTTTTCCTACGCCACTCAATGCAGCCCCTTCCTCCTGAGAGAACTTAATATGCGTATTCCTCCTTCCGGCCCCATGGCTTTTCATCAGGCCGTTGCCCAAAACGATATTGCTACCATCCAGAAGCTAAGGCAGCAGGGTTATAAACCCGTCGCTCTGGACCAGCATGGAAACTCACCGCTGGATGCGCTGGCTAACCGCCGTGATATTGACGGCACTACGCGGGCGCGGCTTTACCACAGCCTTTTGGCTTCGCTGAATCCCAGTGCGCCGTCGGGCTATATCAAGCCGGAAGCTTTTCATGGCTCTCCCTGGGGCTTTGAAATATTGCGCAGCGGCGCGCTGAAAGGCGGCGTGAACGATCCTAAAGGCGGTTCACAGTCGCTGGAGGGAAAAGTGTTTTTCTCAGATCGAACTCGGGAGTCGAGCAACAAATTTGAAACGCGTGAGAACCTTCGCCAGAAACCGCGCGTGTACGCCAAAGGACTGGGCATCAAGCCCACCACGGTGGAGACGCGCTCGAATCTGTATGTATTGAGCAAAGCCATCAATCATGCTTCTTCTGCCAGCCATTTCCCGGCCTCAACGCTGACGCTAAAAAGCAGCAATAATCTGGAAGAGGCGGTTTATGACAGCCTGGTGCGTCTTTTGTCGAATAACGGCTATCGCCTAAAAAAGGAAACGCCGGAGCAAATCCTGCAGCAAACCGGCGTCCCGGCTCATATCAAATTCGTGGATAACAGCCACCCGCCTTCCGGGGAACAAACGCGGAAACTGATCGGTAACGCCTTTAAGCGCATTGAAAATGAAATGATCGGCGGAAAATTACCGTTCCTGAATCTGCTCAACGATGGGCAAACCCTGCCGCTGGTGTTTGGCTTCAGTAAAGTGAACAACCTGAAAACCCATACCATCCATAATTCGTTGAGCAACACCGCCTCGATGTTTAACTACCAGGCTGAAAACCATCCCCTGAGCGGGACAGCTAACGGCGGCAAGCTCAAAGAAATTGAAGTGAAATCCCTGGCCGATCTTGCCACGCTGACGCTTGCCTGTAGGGTACAAAACGTCGCGTTACCGAAAGACGCGCTAATTCGTATCAACCCAACCCCGAATGAAAAAAAACAGCACGGGCTGAAGGCGCTGTATTTGGATGCATCCGCACTCGCCAGATTCAGTCACGCGCTGCTCGGGTCAGGCACAACGAATATGGGCAGGATGACGCTCGAGCAACTTCAATCGCTGAATCACACCCTGCGTGAAAAAGCGGAGAACGGCAGTCTTCGCATTCGTTAGCTGCCAGTAAACATCGGCGGCCATTCGCCGCCGGTGATTTCACCGAGAAAAGGATGTCGCACGTTTTGTTTAGTACTCTAAACACCATTTAATTCAATGTATTGAACTCTATTATAGCGCCAAACATTTCATAAACTGCCCCAGAGCCTGCCCGTCTAATGTTGTGATCCTGCTTCAATAAACAGATAATCAGGGTATACTCCCGCGTCTTAATTTGCCCGGACTGATGGAAACGCTCCTGTGAGAGGATGCTGAAACGCGCCATGACACGACACGCTTCCCCGATTTTGCAAACGCTTCTGGATACTGACGCCTATAAGCTTCATATGCAGCAAGCGGTTTATCACCGCTATTACGACGTAAATGTCGCAGCGGAATTCCGCTGCCGCGGCGACGACCTGCTGGGCATTCATGCCGAGGCTATTCGTGAGCAGGTCGCGGCTATGCAGCACCTGCGCCTCAGCGACGAAGAATTTCACTGGCTGAAAAGCCTGCCCTTTTTCAAAGCCGATTACCTCGACTGGCTGCGTGACTTCCGCTATGACCCTGCTCAGGTTCAGGTGACCAATAATCATGGTCACCTGGATATCCGCCTAAGTGGCCCCTGGCGGGAAGTCATCATGTGGGAAGTTCCCCTGCTGGCGGTAATCAGTGAAGTCGTTCACCAGCATCGCGCCCCCGGCGTGACGCCAAAAATGGCGCTGGATCACCTGGAAACTAAGCTGCAGGAATTTAACACACTGACCGCCGGGCTGGATCTTTCCCATTTCCGCCTGATGGACTTCGGCACCCGCCGCCGTTTCTCTCGGGAAGTGCAGCAGGCGATTGTCGAGCGCCTCAAGCAGGAGCCGTGGTTTATCGGCACCAGCAACTACGATCTGGCCCGCCGGCTTGATCTTACACCGATGGGCACCCAGGCCCACGAGTGGTTCCAGGCGCATCAGCAGATAAGCCCGGACCTGGCGAACAGCCAGCGCGCGGCGCTGCAGGCCTGGCTGGACGAATATCCCGACCAGCTAGGAATAGCCCTGACTGACTGCATCACCATGGATGCCTTCCTGCGTGATTTCGGCAAGGAGTTTGCCACGCGCTACCAGGGGCTACGCCACGATTCAGGTGACCCGGTTGAGTGGGGAGAAAAAGCCATTGCCCACTACCAGAAGCTGGGTATCGATCCGTTAAGCAAAGTGTTGGTATTTTCCGATAACCTGGATTTAAACAAAGCCGTGGAGCTGTACCGCCGCTTCTCATCCCGGGTTAACCTCAGCTTTGGTATCGGCACCCGCCTGACCTGCGACATTCCACAGGTTAAGCCGCTGAACATCGTGATTAAGCTCGTGGAGTGCAACGGTAAGCCGGTGGCTAAGCTTTCGGATAGCCCGGGAAAAACCATCTGCCACGACAAAGCCTTTGTTCGGGCACTGCGCAAAGCCTTTGACCTTCCGCTGGTTAAAAAAGCCAGCTGATTCAGCGATAATCGGTGAATAGCCGCTTCGCTATTCACCGCCCTTCTCTCATTCCTTTATTTCTTCATTAGTAACGCGAATTCTGCTTGTCTGATGGCGCGCGACAGGTAACATAGATAACCCCCATCTGTGGGTTACTATTTTTTTTGTCATTGACCATTTAATAGAGAGAAAACTATGAGCGTTGTGCCTGTAGCCGACGTACTCCAGGGCCGTGCCGCCGTTGACAGCGAAGTCACCGTGCGCGGGTGGGTACGTACTCGAAGAGATTCAAAAGCTGGTATCTCCTTCCTCGCCGTCTACGACGGTTCCTGCTTTGATCCTGTACAGGCCGTCATTAATAATTCTCTGCCCAATTACAATGAAGACGTGCTGCGCCTGACCACCGGCTGCTCCGTGATTGTGACCGGCAAGGTGGTCGAGTCTCAGGGCCAGGGCCAGGCATTCGAACTTCAGGCTACCAAAGTTGAAGTGACCGGCTGGGTTGACGATCCGGATACTTACCCGATGGCGGCCAAACGCCACAGCATCGAATACCTCCGCGAAGTTGCTCACCTGCGTCCGCGTACCAACATGATTGGTGCCGTGGCTCGCGTTCGTCACACGCTGGCTCAGGCGCTGCATCGCTTCTTCCATGAAAATGGTTATTTCTGGGTCTCTACTCCGCTGATCACCGCTTCGGACACCGAAGGTGCCGGTGAGATGTTCCGCGTTTCAACGCTGGATCTGGAAAACCTGCCTCGCACCGCAGAAGGCAAAGTCGATTTTGATAAAGACTTCTTCGGGAAAGAAGCCTTCCTGACCGTTTCCGGCCAGCTGAACGGCGAAACCTACGCGAGCGCGCTGTCCAAGGTTTATACCTTCGGGCCAACCTTCCGTGCAGAAAACTCCAACACCAGCCGCCACCTGGCGGAATTCTGGATGCTGGAACCGGAAGTTGCCTTTGCCAATTTGGACGACGTTGCCGGTCTGGCCGAAGCGATGCTCAAGTACGTCTTTAAGGCTGTTCTGGAAGAACGCATGGATGACATGAAGTTCTTTGCCGAGCGCGTGGACAAAGAGGCCATTGAGCGCCTCGAACGCTTCATCTCCGCAGACTTCGCCCAGGTGAACTACACCGATGCGGTCGACATCTTGCTGAACTGTGGGCATAAGTTCGAAAACCCGGTTTACTGGGGCGTCGATCTCTCCTCCGAGCACGAGCGTTACCTGGCCGAGCAGCACTTCAAGGCACCGGTGGTGGTGAAAAACTACCCGAAAGACATCAAAGCTTTCTATATGCGCCTTAACGAAGACGGTAAGACCGTTGCCGCGATGGACGTCCTGGCGCCAGGCATCGGTGAAATCATCGGTGGTTCCCAGCGTGAAGAACGTCTGGATGTGCTGGATGCGCGCATGGCTGAAATGGGTCTGAATAAAGAAGATTACTGGTGGTACCGCGACCTACGCCGCTACGGCACCGTGCCGCATTCCGGTTTCGGCCTGGGCTTTGAGCGTCTGATCGCCTATGTTACCGGCGTTCAGAACGTGCGCGACGTGATTCCGTTCCCACGTACCCCGCGTAACGCCAGCTTCTAAGCCAACAAAACCAAAGGCCAGCTCTCCGCTGGCCTTTTTTACATTTGAGAATAAAAGGTCTATTTTCTTCAACGCTCATTAAGCAAACGTCAATTTCAACCTCCATTCCCGACTACCCGGTTACCAACTGTTTCTATCTCACACTCTTTAACAAAAATTGCGCTTAAGTTTGCTCGCATTTCAAATCGGTGCTGGGCATAGCACAATCGTTCACTTTTCACACAGACATCTGGACATCCAAAAACAAGTCAAAAAATGAACAATTGTGAGCAAGAAATACCCATTCACTGAGCTTATGCGGATTAAACATAAGTAATTCATATATATATGTTAACAAGCGAATCATTTTTGTTGCGCTAAGAATGAAATTTGAAATGGTTCACAAAGTTCCCTAAAATTAATATTTAGTTACACATATTTTCTTTTTGAAACTCAATGTGCGCATTTGTAGCACTTTCAGGCTAGCGAAACGGTTTCATGGATGGAAAGATGCCTGACAGATACAGAAAGACACCAAACTATCATCAATAGTTCCGTAAAGAATTATTGACGGCAGTGGCAGGTGTCCATAAAAACCACAATGAGGGTAATAAATAATGATGAAGCGCAATATTCTGGCAGTGGTTATCCCTGCTCTGCTGGTAGCCGGTGCAGCTAACGCTGCAGAAATCTACAACAAAGACGGCAACAAAGTTGATCTGTACGGTAAAGCGGTAGGTCTGCACTATTTCGCTAAAGACAATGGCGCACATAGCCCAAATGGCAATGGTGACCAGACTTACGCTCGTCTGGGCTTCAAAGGCGAAACCCAGATCAACAGCCAGCTGACCGGCTACGGCCAGTGGGAATATAACTTCAGCGGCCACAACTCTGAAGGCGGTACTGACTCTCAGGCTGACAACAAAACTCGTCTGGCCTTCGCTGGTCTGAAATTCGGTGACGCAGGCTCCTTCGACTACGGTCGTAACTATGGCCTGGTTTACGATGCAATCGGCGTGACCGATATGCTGCCAGAATTTGGTGGTGATACCGCCAATAGCGACAACTTCTTCTCCAGCCGTAACGGTGGCCTGGCCACTTACCGTAACCACAGCTTCTTCGGCCTGGTTGACGGTCTGGACTTCGGCGTTCAGTACCTGGGTAAAAACGATCGTGGAAACAACAGCGCTGACGATATCATCCGTTCAAACGGTGACGGCTGGGCGACCTCCGCAAGCTACACCGCTGATGGTTTCGGTGTTGTCGGCGCATACGGCGCGGCTAACCGTCTGGCAACGCAGAACAATCTGAAATACGGCAACGGCAACGGTAAAGCTGAGCAGTGGGCAACCGGTCTGAAATATGACGCAAACAACATCTACCTGGCCGCGCTGTACGGTGAAACCCACAACGCAACTCGCCTGAAAATCAACGGCACAAAAGGCTACCTGAACAAAACTCAGGACTTCTCCGTTGTGGCACAGTACCAGTTCGATTTCGGCCTGCGTCCATCCATCGCTTACTACAAATCTAAAGCGAAAGATGTTGAAGGTATCGGCAGCGAAGACTACATCAACTACATTGATATCGGCGCAACCTACTACTTCAACAAAAACATGTCTACCTACGTTGACTACCAGATCAACCAGCTCGACAAAAACAACAAGCTGGGTGTAGGTTACGACGACACCGTTGCGGTTGGTATTGTTTACCAGTTCTAATTTCAGCCATTTGTTTGTCTGAAATGTTTAAAAACAGGGCTTCGGCCCTGTTTTTTTGTGGCAAAAAAGTAGAATAAACCCGATGTTATCGCTAACCGTCTCTTTTTGTCGCAAACGGTTGGCAATTCGTAAAACAGCAGTTAACCTGAAAGCGATTTCCCCCGATATCACTAATGGAACCCGTCATGTTTGAGAACATTACCGCTGCCCCTGCCGATCCTATACTTGGTCTGGCTGACCTGTTTCGCGCCGACGACCGTCCAACCAAAATTAACCTCGGCATCGGGGTCTATAAGGACGAGACCGGTAAAACCCCTGTCCTGACCAGCGTGAAGAAAGCTGAACTTTATCTGCTGGAAAATGAGACCACCAAAAACTATCTGGGCATTGATGGTATTCCAGAGTTTGGCCGCTGCACGCAAGAGCTGCTGTTCGGCAAAAACAACGCGCTTATTGCCGACAAACGCGCCCGTACGGCGCAAACCCCAGGCGGGACCGGTGCGCTGCGCGTTGCCGCTGATTTCCTGGCGAAAAACACCTCAGCAAAACGCGTCTGGGTGAGTAACCCAAGCTGGCCTAACCACAAAAGCGTGTTTAACGCCGCTGGCCTGGAAGTGAAAGAGTACGCCTATTACGATGCGGAAAATCACAGCCTGGACTTTGATGGCCTGATGGCCAGCCTGCAGGCGGCGGAAGCCGGTGACGTGGTGCTGTTCCACGGCTGCTGCCATAACCCAACCGGGATCGATCCTACCGCCGAACAGTGGAAAACGCTGGCGGAGATGTCGCTGGCCAAAGGCTGGCTGCCGCTGTTTGACTTTGCTTACCAGGGCTTTGCTCGTGGTCTGGAAGAAGATGCCGAAGGCCTGCGTCTTTTCGCTGCCGGCCACAAAGAACTGCTGGTGGCCAGCTCCTACTCCAAGAACTTCGGTTTGTATAACGAACGCGTGGGTGCTTTCACACTGGTTGCCGCCGATGCCGACACCGCTGACCGTTCATTCAGCCAGGTGAAATCGGTTATTCGTGCCAACTACTCCAACCCACCGGCACACGGTGCCTCCGTTGTGGCGACTATTCTGAGCAACGATGCGCTGCGTACCATGTGGGAACAAGAGTTGACCGATATGCGTCAGCGTATTCACCGCATGCGTCAGCTGTTTGTGAATACCCTGCAGGAGAAAGGCGCCAACCGCGACTTCAGCTTCATCATTAACCAGAACGGGATGTTCTCGTTCAGCGGCCTGACCAAAGAACAGGTTCTCCGCCTGCGTGAAGAGTTCGGCGTTTACGCCGTCGCATCTGGCCGTGTTAACGTGGCGGGCATGACGCCGGATAACATGGCGCCGCTGTGCGAAGCCATCGTTGCCGTGCTGTAATAGCCACGCATAGCAAAAGAGCCGCATAAGCGGCTCTTTTTTTATTTGAAACCCGTTTTACCAGACCGGCTGCTCATCCTGCAAAAACGGATTATGCAGGCGCTCGTAACCCAGCGTAGACATTGGGCCGTGGCCGGGAATAAAGGTCACATCATCCCCCAGCGGCAGCAGCTTACGTTTGATCGAATCAATCAACGCCGCATGGTCACCACGCGGGAAATCGCTGCGCCCCACTCCGCCTTTAAAGATAACATCGCCCGAAACCAGTAAACGAGAGGCCGCATCGAAGAAAACGATATGGCCAGGCGTATGCCCCGGACAATGCAACACCTGTAAAGTTACATTCCCTACGGAAACACATTCCCCTTCGTTTAACCAGCGGTCCGGCGTCAAAGGCTGACACTCGTCGAGGCCAAACATCCGGCTTTGCTGCGGCAGTCCCTGCAGCCAGAACTCATCTTCTTTTTCCGGCCCCACAACGGGCACGCCGTAATGTGCCGCCAGCTCAGCCGCCGCGCCAACGTGATCGAGATGACCATGCGTCAACAGAATTTGGCTAATCTGCACGCCTTTTTGCGCCACTTCTTGCTTAATGCGCGCCGCATCGCCGCCGGGATCCACCAGCGCTGCCTGCTGCGTTTCCTCGCACCAGATAAGAGAACAGTTCTGGGCAAAAGCCGTGACCGGAATAATGTGATAGTTCATGCTGCTCCATTACCGACAACAAAGCCGGATTCCGTTGTTTTACCAGTGCCTTACCGGCCCGGTATCAATATGCACAAAGTCGCTGCTGGGGTAGTATCCTACACCACCTGCCTGCATAGATAATGCTGCTTTGCGAATATTGCTTAACGAAACGCCTTCAATATGGAAATCCATCGCCTGGCCTTTGGTGTGGTAGCTTTTTTTCGCCACGCCTCGGCTGTGAGCACGGAGTTCATTATTGGTGTCGATGGAACGGTAGCCGGAAACCAGCTGGACCGGTTTGTTAGTCCCCAAAAGCCCCTGCAGGCGATAGAGTTGGTCGAACAGGGAAGGATCGATGGATTTAATCTTGTTCGCCCGGTAGTCCCGGAAGAAATGATTAAGCCTTGCTAATTCATCCTGAATATAGCCTCTGCCATCAAAAAACTCAGCTTTCAGTGACTCTCCAGTATGCAGGTTATTGAGAGTCAAAATACGCGGGCGTGGTGTCGAGAGGGTGGCAAACGACGGCAAAGGCATGAGAGCGGCACCGAAAGCCACGCCCCCCAAAGCCAGTAGCTTGCGGCGATTAGCGTCAAATTTGTCCATGATATCCAGGTCTACAGGTAATAAAATGATGGTTTAATATGCACTTTTGCGCACAGCCATCGCACCATAGCTGCCCGAATCCGGGGAGTCAAGGCACGATAAAACCCAGCAACGGCGGGCCCTGCAGAGGGCCCGGCTGCGTTTTACATTTTATACGACCACTAATTCATTAGAAATGTTGCGTTTAGCGGATTAATAACCCGGCTTTTGCGAGGTTTTGTGCGCCAGATCGCGCGGTGAGATCATAATTGTAAATATCTGTACGAAATTCGGTGCGGCCATCTTTTCCGACAAATGCGGTCAGATAGTAGAGATTAACCGGAATGTTATGCCGGATATTGACGTATTTAGTGTTCCCTTCCTGCAAGGTACTGGATATACGGGAATCATTCCATCCGGCATCCTGCAATAGCATATTTGCCAGCTCAGACGCCTTGTTGACGCGTACACAGCCTGAACTCAGCGCCCTTGCATCCTTCTGGAAGAGGTTATGATTGGGCGTGTCATGCAGGTAGATGGCGTCAGAACTCGGCATATTAAACTTGTAGCGTCCAAGCGAGTTCTGCGTGCCGGGCTTCTGCTGGAAGCGGAACGGCAGATTATTCTCGGTGATCGTCGACCAGTCTACGCGCCACGGATCGATCATCTCCGCATTGTTGCTCCAGCCGCGAATCACGCTATAGCCGTGCTGTTCCAGGTAACCCGGATTCTGGCGAACCTTTGGCAAAATATCTTTTCGCGCCAGCGTTGGCGGCACGTTCCACGGTGGGTTAACCACAACGTTGTTCAGCGCGCTGCTCATCATCGGGGTTTTACGATCCGGGCGCCCAACGATAACGCGAGAAGCCAGCGCCTCGTTCCCGTTAAGGTAATACACCAGCGAATAGTTAGGAATGTTCACCATAATGCCGGTCTCAAGTTTATCCGGCAGCAGGCGTAAACGTTGAATATTCAATGCTACCAGGGCTGCACGCTGCTGAGGCGTGACGTTAAGCCAGTCGCGCGTCAGTTGGCCAATCGCACCGTCCGAGCCTAACCCTTGCCATTGCTGGAAGCGTTTCACGCCATCGACCAGGTCTCGGCTATAAACGCCGCGGGCGGCAACCTGAGATTTTTTCTTGCCAGCCTGAGGAGACGCATCCTCGACGTTAATCGCGGACGGGCTTACGGTGACATCAGCCACGCTGGTCACCCCCGATGGCTTGTCCTGAAGCATGCCGGTTCGGGCAAGAATTTCTCTCAGCGCCCCCACGTCGTTGCTCCACTGCCCTGGCCTTAATGTCTCTTTGCCGGCCATCTGCGGCCACGGACGGGTATCAGCCAACAGATGAATCAGCGACTGATGCAGCTGGGCATACTGCGGATGCTGAGGCGCAAGGCTGTCGATAAAGTTCACCAGAGAGCCCTGATCAACGGCGACCTGCCACTGGTTAATCACCGACAGGGGCGGCGTTTTTAACTTGTAAGGCGTGCTGCTATAAAGCCAGCGATTGCCGTCAATCGGGATGCCCGAAACGAACTGCAGGTAACCCATCATGGCGTCGGAAAGCACCACATCGCGTGCCATACCGGTCACTGCGGGATCGGTCAACAGCTCAACCCACTGGTTAAACTGCGGCTGTATTCCGGCAATGGCCACTTCCGCCAGCTGTTGCTGAAAGGCCTTAGCCGCATCGCGGTTTTCCCACATCGGCTTCATGTCACGCGCAGCATAGAAGGCCGACAGGGCGTTGAGATAAACCGGCGTGTAGCCCGCAGGCAGGCCCGCAATAAGCTGCGACCGGCTTTGTGCCGCCGACATCGTGGAGGTGTTTGTTGGCAAAGTTCCGGCCATCGTGGCCGTCGCCGTAGACTGCGCCAAAGGCTGATTGAGTTCCGTGGGCCGATCGGTCTGGAAAGCAGAACTGTCGGAGGGAACGACGGCAGGCTCGTCGGCCTGGGCCACAAACAGCGGAGCGAAACTGAGCGCCAGGCAGTAACCGACTGCCGATAATCGAAAATCTTTAGCTTTTCTAAGCAACATCCCTTGCCCCCTGTTTATTACTGTGCTCACCGTCAAAGGCGGGAAGTATTCACCACTAGTATATAAACAGTAAAAACCATTTGCCTGACAAAATGTAAAGAAAATTAAAGATTAAGACTGTTCGCGACAAAGAAAAAGCGGGCCTTAGCCCGCTTGATAATATCGCATCCAGTAGCGCTGGTTTACGAGGCGTCAGCCGTTTCCGAACCCTGCTGCGGCTCTGGCAGCGCCGGGGCTGCAAAGCCACGCAGGCCAACAACGTGAACGTGCTCGCTGTTCTGGAAGACCTTACGCACCAGCTTATAGGTGGTGCCTTTTTCCGGGCTGATGTTTTCTGGAGCCGCAATAATTAATTGCATTTCCAGACGTTCACACAGCTCAAACAGCGTGGCGATGGACTTGGCATCCAGTCGCGCCGCTTCGTCAAGGAACAGCAGGCGGCAAGGGGAAATGTCTTTCCCACGCAGGCGCTGCGACTCATCTTCCCAGCTCTGAACAACCATCACCAGGATAGACATCCCGGTCCCGATAGCTTCCCCGGTGGACAACGCCCCGCTCTCTGCACGCAGCCAGCCGTCTGAACCACGGTTTACCTCAACTTCCATTTCCAGGTAGTTACGGTAATCCAGCAGCTCTTCGCCGATGGTCTGCGGCGTGCGCTGGCCCATGTCGATCTGCGGGTTAAGGCGCTGATAAAGCTTCGCCAGCGCTTCGGAGAAGGTCAGGCGATTGCTGTTGAACAGATCCTGATGCTGCTCATGCTGCTCGGAAAGTACGTTCAGCAGCGTTGCGTGAGCCTCGCGCACGTTGACGTTCAGACGAACGCTCTTCACCTGGCCGAAGGAGACGCTTTGCAGGCCCTGGTTGAGCATGCGAATACGGTTCTGCTCGCGCTGAATCGTCTTGCGAATAATATTCGCCACGCTGCGGGAGCTGATCGCCAGTTTCTGCTCGCGTGAAGTCAGCTCTTCCGTCAGGCGACTCAGTTCAATTTCCATCTGTTCGATGGCTTCAACCGGATCGTCGGTACGAATGATGTCCTGGCGAATACGCTCGCGCAGATGCTGATAAACCGCGACGAAGAACTGGATCTTACGTTCAGGGCGCTTAGGATCTTCCGACAGACGAAGTACGTCACGCAGATGTTCGTTGTCGGCCACCGCCAGGCGCAGTGCACCCAACGCCTTATCCGACATGGAGCGCAGATCGTCCCCGGAGAGATAAGCCAGCTCACGACGATGCAGGCGGCGCTCAACGCCGTTGTCTTTCACCATACGCATGACGGCGCACCAGCCTGCTTTCGCCGTCACAACCTGCTCGCGCATTTCAAAGTAACTACGCTCCAGCTGCTTCAGCTTGCGGGTCAGGTTGTTCATCTCCGCTTCGCAGTAAGTCAGCTGCTTCTCAAGCTGATTACGGCGCGAGCGGTTGTTGCTGAGCGCAGTATGCAGCTCATCGCGGCGCACACGTGCTCTTTCCTCCGCCCCGGTATCTGCGCGGACGCCGATATCCTGCAGTTCTTTATGCAGATCCGTCAGCAGCTCTTTTTTGGTATCAAACGAACTTTTCAGCGACGCCAGAAGCTGGTTGTACTGACCCAACTGCTGGGCATGCTGGCGCAGCGCTTCACGGGAACGCGTCCGCTCCACTTCAGCCTGTTCCAGACGCTGGCGCAGCTTCTCATTCAGGTCGCTGTTGCCGTCCAGCATAGCGGCAGAATCGCTGTAGCTGAAGTGGGCGCGACGCTGCACGACTTCGGTCAGCGCAAACGCGCGCTGACGGGCATCACGCTGTATTTGCTGCGCGTGAGCGTAGTCGTCTTTAAGCTGCTCGAACTGTTCAGGGTCGCTCTGCAGCACGCTGGCAACGCCTTCCAGTTTGATTAACTGGTTGCCGTGCTGGTGAATAAAGCGAGCGGATTCTTCGGCTTCATCCAGGAGCTCCTGGATTTCATCGCAGCGATCGGCCAGCGTTTCGTCATTCAGCAGGCTAATGCGCGGCAACAGGCGGTTAAGCTGGGCCACGCCCTCTTTTGCCTGCTCAAACTGCTGGCGCTGCTGCTGATTGTCATTTTCGTGGTTGTTGATCGCCCGCTCAATCTCGCCGCGACGGCTGTTGAGGTGGCGAATTTCCGCCTCAGGATCGTCTTCAAACGCCACGCCCAGATGCTGGCCGATAAAGCGGCTAAACGACTGGTGCAGGCGCTGGTTTTTCTGCACATCGAAAGAAAGCGTGGCGAAGCGCTCGGCCAGTGACTCACGTTCGTTATGCAACGCTTCAAGGCGGTTTTCACGCGCGGCACGGCCAAACAGCGGCAGCTCCGGCAGACGCGAATAGCGCCACTGACGTTCAGCGGTTTTGACGAGTACCGCCGTACCCATCTCTTCAACGGTAAACACGCTGTCATCGAACGAAGACGGGTCCCCTTCAATCAGGTACAGGTCTTCCGGGCAATCTTCCAGATTTTCCAGCTGTTCGCGTACTAAAGAAAGATCGGGCACCACGATGGCGTGACGGGATGGACCATACAGCGCGGAGAAGTACGGTGCATCTTCGAGACCGATATCGTCATAAATTTCAGACAGCAGCACGCCGCCAAAACGTTCGGCCAGCGCGTTGAGGCGCGGGTCTTCGGCACCGCCAGGCTGGCTGAGGCGTTCAATTTCGTCATCTACGGCACGTTTACGCGCCCCGACTTCGTCACGCTCAACGGTGGATTCGCGCTCGCGCTCCAGCAGTTGCTGCATGTACTCAGTCACCTGCTGGCTGGCTTCGAACTGCTCGCCGCTTTGCTCGCACAGCTGAGTCAGGCTGGTTTGCGCCGCAATCCATCTTGGCGCGCGCAGGTTCAGCGTTTTGATGCTGGCCTGAATTTGTTCCAGTTCCTGACGCAGCGCCATGCGCTGCTCGCTTGCTTCGGCTACGGTTTGCTGCAGCGCGCCGATGCGCTCTTCCAGCTCCTCATGCAGCGCTTCAAGCTCTTCCGGATCGAACTGTTTGCCCTGGCGTTTACAGAAGTCAGCGAGCAAGCGCTCAGCTTCCTGCTGTTCTCGCAGGCGCTGTTCCAGCTCGTTGAGACGCATACGCAGCGGCTGGACCTGTTCGGCCAGATGGCGCTGGTTGCTACTGTCGCGCAGTAATTCACGCGCGGTGTCCCAGGCTTCGCTGCGGCTCACCGGGCCACTGATCGCCGTTACCAGTTGGTAAGCATGTTCGAACTGGCTATGCGCCGCCTGAGCCACGCTCATTTTCTGTTCAAGAGACAACAGCTTGTCGGTTGCTTCGATCTCTTTCGCTTTGAAAGTGTCCAGCCATTCATCAGCGCTGTCGGCGGTTAAATCCGGCAGATGGCAAAGCTCACGAGCACGCTCCAGCGCCTGAAGCGCCTGCTGATACTGAATCGCACGGGTCTGCTGCACGTCCAGCGCCTGCTGATAATCGGCAAGCTGACTCTTCAGCTCATCCACTTCCAGCTCGGCGGCTTCGGCCCGGGCCTCGTTTTCTTCCTGCTGCTCGTGCGCTTCGGCAACGATCTCATTTTGCTCTTCAAGACGAATTTGCAGCTCGTCGAGGTCAGCTTCGTAGCGCTTGATCTTTTCCTGCTGGCGAATCGCCGTTTGCACCAGGTTCAGGTGATCGCTTGCGGCCTGGTAATCCGTTTCCAGATCGCCTTCCGCACCGCTGTGTTCACCCAGCTCGCGCGCCATATCAACGTGCTTATATTGTTCGGCGGCCAACTGCTGGCGGCTAATCAACAGTTCGCGACGAAATTCCAGCGCTTTATCCAGGTGAATACGTCGTTCGTTGGCGTGGCGCATGTAGTCTGCCGCCACATAGTCAGTCGCTTCCGAGATTAAGTGCTTAAACAAATCACGGTCGGACTGGGTGACGCGAATCGCTTCCAGCGTCATGCGGTTTTCACGCAGCGCCGCTTCCATGTCCTGGAAGGCTTTACGCACGCCGCCGTTTTCCGGCAGCAGGTAATCACGCAGGGAACGGGTGATCGCGCTGGAAATACCGCCGTACAGCGAGGCTTCAATCAGGCGATAGTATTTGCTACGGTCTGCGGCGCTGCGCAAACGACGGGCAACAATGCCCAGATCGAACATCAGCGAGTGGTAGTCGGTAATGGAGTTGAACTGTTTGAACTGCACGCCTTCAATGGCTTCAACTTTATCCTTAAGCTCCTGCAGGCTGAGTACGCGAGCCTGACGTTCATTCAGCGTTTCAGTCAGTAACTGTGTCGGCTGAATCGAGGTTGGCAAGCCCTGAATTGCAAAGGGTTTAATATCGACTTTACGGTCGCGCCCGGCGACCTGCTGCAGACGAACCCCCACTACAACGCGCTGATGGCGCGAGTTGATGACGTCCAGCGTGGAGTAACACACGCCGGCTTTCAGCTTGCCGTGAAGACCTTTATCGCGAGAGCCTGAGGTGGCCCCCGCCTCCGTGGTGTTGCGGAAGTGCAGCAAGGTTAAGTCCGGGATAAGCGCCGTGACGAAAGCCGCCATAGTGGTGGACTTACCCGCCCCGTTGCCCCCGGAAAGCGTGGTGACCAGCTCATCGAGATCGAAGGTACGCGCGAAGAAACCGTTCCAGTTAACCAGCGTCAGCGAGCGAAATTTTCCGCGTTCAATCATTCTTGTTCATCCTCCGCGTTATCCAGTCCTGGTTGTGGCTCATCGCTCTCATCATTGAGCTGCAGGCGACTTTCGACCGCCATGGCTTCGCCGTCGCGAATCATGCGCAGCTGAGCTTCGCGCGGGTCATCGCCGGTGCGCACATCGGCGCCGAAGCGGAAGACCGATTCGGTGATGCGGAATTTACTGCTGTCGTGGCCCATAAACCAGATCATGCCGAGACGGCGCAGGCGAGTCAGTGAAGCACGAACTTTCTCCTGCAGCTTTTGTCGGTCAAGGTCGGACCCGGTGGAGCGGTTGTTCACCAGCTTCAGCAGCTTGTTTTCATCCGCCAGCGTTAGCAGCTCGTCATAAAGCTCCTGCTGGGTGAAGATCCCTTCGTTGGCCAGACGTTCCGGGCTGAGATAGAGGTAGCACAGAATTTTGCCCACCATCATATCCAGCTCGGAGAGCACAGAACGAGGGATTAGCGTGGTGGAACGTGGACGCAGATAGAAAAATCCTTCTGGCGCACGGATGAGTTCCACGTTATAGCGCGCGTAAAACTCTTCCAGATATTCCTGGAAATCCATCAAGAAGGCGTGGTTGTCCAACTCTTCGAGGCCAATATGACGCCCGGCGCGCAGCTGGCTGTCGAGCGCAGGAAAAAGAGGGTTAGCCAGCGCCTGTGCCAGTTTAACCGGCATCACTTGTTCAATATTTGTTGATGACATGCGCCTGTACCTTGGCTCCGTAATCGTTAATGGTTTGCCACTTAGCCGGCAATCCTGTGAAATCCGCTTCCGCTACGCCCAGACGCACCGCCTGGTCTACAACAATACGCGCCACGTCGAAGTGACGCGCGCGCGGGTATTGCACGAGGTAGTCACGTACCACAACGCCCAAATCAAGAGGAGCTTGTTGGGTTTTGTAGACCTGCAGCGCCGCTTCAATCAGCGCCGCCAGTTGTTCACGAATTTCGTTAAATTCTTCAAACTCGAGTTCACTTGGCAACTCGCCGGTGACCTCTTCATCCCGCAGTGCCATCTCTTCGTCACGCATATCCAGCAGGCGATCGGCGCTGGAGTAGGTCAGCGCCCATGGCGCATCGAAGTAGCTTTGCACCGACTGGCGCAGACGCTGAGCAAAGACGCGGTTTTTATCCATATCGATAGCGGTACGGATAAATTTATGCACGTGGCGGTCGTAGCCAATCCACAGGTCAATGGCCTGCTGGCCCCAGCTGATAATGCGGTCGAGTTTGCTTTGCAGGTCGAACACAAGGCGGTCTACAAAGTGAAGATCGTCGCGCCCCAGGGTTGAGTCCTGAACGCGCAACAGGTTGGCCTGCAGCTTATCCCCCGCGGCTTCGAGCGTATCCTGCAGTTCACGTAGCGTGCCGGATGTCTCTGACAACAGCAGTTCACAGCTTGAAATCGCCGCCCGCCAGTCTTTGTTCAGCAGTTGGGCAATGTCATCTTTTACCTGCTGCTGCTGCTCGTCCATAATGCGCTGGGTAAGATCGATACTGTCGAAAATCTCCGCCACGGAATATTTGAGCGGCGCATAAACATTGCGGTGCCAGTGAAATTCATCGCCATCTTCATCGGCCGCATCAGCGGCGCGCTTAAGCTCGCCCGCAACGATAGAAAGCTGCATAGACAGACGCAGCGTGGAAAACTCACGCTGGCGAATGTAGTAGTCAGTGATGCCAATCCCCAGAGGCGTCAGGCGATAAATGGCATTGCCTTCGGTTAGCTCGCTGACAAAACGATTGAGCAAACGCTGACGGACCATATCGTTGATGGCGTTGTTCGCGCGCACGCTGATGGTTTCGCTCGTTTGTTCAAAACCATCGCTGACGTGACGAAACGCATCAATCAGTTCTCCCTCGCTCAGCTCGCCATCAAGGCGCTCGCCGTTTAAGGTGGCCACGGCCAGCAAAAACGTCAGGCGCTCCGTCGGTAGCGAGATCGAAAAATCATTTTTCCTGGCCCAGGCAACCAGTTCAGGCACTGTCTGGGAAAAATCACTCATAATTTATCCTTGGCTCTGCGGCTTAAACGCGGTTACGTGAATATAGCGGCCGAGACTGATAAACGGCTCCTGCCGACAATAACGCGTCTCCAGCGTCAGCAAATCGTCAAAACCATCTCGTTGTTTGTGTTTATCTCGCAGGTAATCGTGAAACACCCGCACGCCGGTTTTACCGGTAATTTGCCAGCCAATTTGCTCCAGCCAGTGATAAACCTGTTCTGGCTGCAGCGGATTGTCGGGCGAAAGGGTTTTGCGCTTATTTTTTTTCATCCCCTGCAGTACATATTCGAAGTTTCCGACAAACATGTTTCGCATCAGCAGGCCGTTTGCATTGTAGAACATTAGCGACAAAGTGCCGCCGGGACGCAAACAATCCCAAAGTGCTTTTAGCACGGCCTGAGGATCGGTGACCCACTCAAGCACCGCATGAAACAATATCAGATCAACCGGGCTTTCCAAATGTTGAGCCATATCCTGAGCGGCAGATTGTACAAAATGCATGTTGTCGCTCACACCTTTCTCCTGAGCGAGCATTTTTGCACGCGCAATCATTTCGGCGGACACATCGCAAAGCACGACCTCATGCCCTCGCTCAGCAAAACGGGTGGCCGTTTGCCCCTCCCCACCTCCGGCGTCCAACACCTTTAAGGTTGCGGGCTGTGTCGCCAGAAAAGCATCCAGATCCTGCCAGAGAATCGCCTGCCGCAACTGGCCTTTGGTTGTGCCATAGATATTGTGCGAAAACTTCTCGGCAATATCGTCAAAATTGCGGTCACCCATGGGTACAGCTCCGTGGCAAAAGAGGTCATCTGACAAAACCGCTATTTTGGCACAGGCGGGACGAGAATGAACCCATCTGGTGTAATATCACGGGGGTTTACCTGCTGGATGGTTAAAAAGGATCCGAATTTCATGCTTTTTATACTGAAAAAAATCATTGGCGGGCTGCTGCTTCCCCTGCCATTCCTGCTGTTAACCATGGGCGTGGCTCTGGCACTGCTGTGGTTTACCCGCTGGCAAAAAACGGCCAAAGGGTTACTCACGGCCAGCT
Source organism: Enterobacter sp. TMH.L2 (assembly GCF_050847315.1). Lineage (NCBI taxonomy): Bacteria > Pseudomonadati > Pseudomonadota > Gammaproteobacteria > Enterobacterales > Enterobacteriaceae > Enterobacter > Enterobacter sp. TMH.L2. Next base: position 3,142,333 of record NZ_CP193791.1, read on the forward strand.
GGCTGGTGCTTTTTCTGATTAGCCTGCAGCCCGTCGCAGACTGGATGCTAAAGCCTATCGAAGACACCTACGCCACTCGCCAACACGGAGACAACGCCCGCTACATCGTTGTGCTGGGCGGCGGTTATACCTGGAACCCGGACTGGGCCCCCAGCTCAAATCTGATCGACAACAGTTTACCGCGACTCGCCGAAGCGATTCGTCTGAAACAGCTCAATCCGGGGGCAAAACTTATCTTTACCGGAGCCAGAGCAATGACCAACCCCGTCAGTACCGCAGAAGCTGGTGCCAGGGTTGCGGAAAGCCTCGGCGTTGCCAGAGACGACATCATTACGCTGGACACACCAAAAGACACAGAAGAGGAAGCCCATGCCGTCGCGAAGCTGATAGGCCAGCAGCCGTTTATTCTGGTGACGTCAGCTTCTCACCTGCCACGGGCGATGATCTTCTTCACCCGGGCCGGGCTGCATCCTCTCCCTGCCCCAGCTAACCAGTTGGCGATAACCTCTCCGCTGAGTCCGTGGGAAAAGGCTATCCCCGACCCGGTATGGCTGATGCACAGCGAGCGCGTGGGCTATGAAACCCTCGGGCGCCTGTGGCAGTGGCTGAAAGGCCCTTCAGGAGAGCCAGGGCAGCAATGACTTAGAGGCGTTGTCAAACACCGGCCGGTTCAGTCGGCCGGTTTGCAGCAGGTGTGCTACCTCATCCCACAGCACATATAGCCAGCGCCGCCAGAGGAAAGATTCGGCAACCGGGGCGCGCTGCAAATAGTGCCAAAGCAGGCTTTCGGCCTGACCTGGCTCTGCCAGGCGAAACAGCTCATATTCTCGCGGCGCCCAAAGCATTACCCCGGGGTTAACCATCGCCAGCAATTGATCGCTACGAGAATCCTTGAGCATGCTGCGAAGGGAAAAATTGCCGTGAATAAGCACGCAGTTATCGCTGAAGTCTTCGAACATACGCGGCAGACATTCTCGGGTACGAAACAGAATACGTTTATCCTGCATGGTTAACCCGGTGTTCTGATACTGATTGAGCGTAGTCCAGAGCACTTCGATTCGCTGGCGGTACCAGTGCGGCCAGATGTTTTCCTGAGTGCTGTCGACGTTTCCCACACAGCCGCTGCTGTCCACGCGATGCCAGGCTAAGAGCCCCTCAACAATCTGGTCTTTGAGCTGCTCCCAGCGGTTAGGCGTTCGGGTTGGTGCTTCACCGGGAACCCCTCGCAGGCGCTCCATCAGTAAAACGTCCGGGCCAGGATGTTCTTCGTGAGTCAACACGCCGTAGACCACCGGCATGCGGACGGTGCCTGAACGCGCCAGCATCGACATTTTCCAGGCCAACTGAGTCGCCAGGCCCGGCGAGGTAAAGCTTTTGGCGAGCAGCGGCATTGCGTGGCCGCCGCTGTCATAGAGCGACCAAAGTGCAGTTTCCGCATGTTCGCTAATGCACTCAATACGGCTTAACTTCTCACCCAGCAGGTGACTTAGCTCCTTACGCAGCAATTCCATACCGATTTCCCCTGGTAATACTGTTGATTTAATAATGAGCGCACCAGGCGAAGTTGTCACCACTCCAGATCAATTGGGTTTCAGAAAAAGAAAAACCGGCCTGGTTAGCCGGTTTGATTGTTCACACTGAAGGTGAATTAGCGCATTGCGAGACGGACGCGTTCAAGATCTTCGGGCGTATCCACACCAATACTTGGGATGGCCTTCGCCACGGCAACATGTATTTTTTCGCCGTTCCACAAGACGCGCAGCTGTTCAAGCATTTCGATTTGTTCAAGCTGGCTCGGTGCCCAGCTGACGTAGCGACGGATGAAACCAGCGCGGTAGCCATAGATACCTATATGACGCAGGAAGGTATCGCCAATCTCTTCACGTGAAGCGGCAAAACGCTCGCGATCCCACGGAATTGTGGCGCGTGAGAAATAAAGCGCGTAGCCCTGCGCATCCATGACCACTTTTACCGCATTCGGATTAAACGCTTCTTCCGCAGATTCAATGGGTACTGCGAGGGTCGCCATGCCAGCTTTGCTGTTCGCGACGTTGTTAGCAACCTGCTGAATAATCACCGGCGGGATCATTGGCTCATCGCCCTGCACGTTCACGATCACCGTGTCGTCGCTGAAGCCACATTTCTCAATAACTTCTGCCAGGCGTTCAGTGCCGGACTGATGATCGGGGCTGGTCAGGCAGACTTCTCCTCCCGCAGCTTCGACGACTCGTGCAACTTCCGGGTGATCGGTCGCGACAATGATACGCTCAGCACCTGATTCGCGCGCGCGGTCCAGAACATGCAGCACCATTGCTTTGCCGTTAATCTCTTTTAAAGGCTTACCCGGCAGACGCGTGGACGCATAGCGAGCGGGAATAATGGCGACAAAACTCATGGGTTGGTCTCGTCTGAAGTCAGCGTCCGGGCTTCACTTTCCAGCAGAACTGGAATGTCATCACGCAGCGGGTATGCCAGGCCATCAGGCTTGCAGATAAGCTCTTGCTTTTCCTGGTTATAGTAGAGCTTGCCGTTACAGACCGGGCAGGCAATGATTTCAAGTAAACGACTTTCCATAATTACTCCAGATGAGTGCCATCAACGGCACCAGAATAGCATAAATGACTAGCCAGCCGGGGCCATTTCCCAGCCAGTACCCCAGCTTTCTCTTAATTCTGCGGGCAAAATACCCAGGGTAAGATGCGTCGCGGATTGCCAGCGCGCAAATTCCGTCAGTGCACCACGCAGACCTGCCTGCAAGGCGTCGGTGATTTTTATGCCCTCTTCCAGATAGAGGCTTATGACCTCCAGCTCCCCCTGCTTACGGTGCATTTTGGCGTCTATCCTGCCCACCAGCGCTCCTTTGTGCAGCAGCGGTAAAACAAAATAACCATAGCGACGCTTTTCCGCTGGGGTATAGCATTCCAGTCGATAGGAAAAGTTAAACAGCACCTCTGCTCTGCGACGATCCCAAACGACCGGGTCAAACGGTGAAAGCACGGCGCTGTGGGTAGCGTTAAGCTGATTTTGCTGCGCTTTTTCAAGCAGCGGTAGCAGCGAATGATGCAGCAGCATATCGCCCAGTGTATCGGCCTGGACGCGAATGACATTGCCCGATGAAAGCCAGCTTTCTATCAGGGGCTTTAACGCAATATTTTTCAGTCGGTAGTAATCAGCGAGCCATTCCGGACGGAAGATCCCCAGGCTACGGGCGCTGTTTTCCAGCATGAGTAACTCAGCCTCGGGCTGCTCAATCAGATGCAAGGCATCGTTCCAGTGCGGCATAACGCGCTGGGTTAAATCGTAAACTCTTTGAAAATTACGCCGTTCCGTCACCATCACCTGTCCGGCGGTAAATAACCCCTCAAGATGTTTTTTCTGTGGCTTCCATTCCCACCAGCCGCTCGCGCCTTTGCGTGGATGCTCAAAATCAGCTGAACGGACGGGGCCATTGTCTTTGATATAAGCGAGCAGCTGGCTGATATCTTCCGCATGCTCATTCATCCATTCGGGACGGTATTTCCAGCCCATGTTTTCAGGGCTCAGCATCCGGTGGCGAATGAGCGCAAAATCTTTTTTCGGCAAAAAACAGGCTTCATGCGCCCAGTATTCGATTAGCTCACCGCTCACCAGGGCACTATCAAGCCAGCCAGATTCATACTGACCAAGGCGACTGAACAAGACGAGGTAAGGGCTGCGGGCAACAATATTAATGGTGTCAATTTGCAGCAGCGACATGCGGGAAATCGCGTCGGCAACGTCAGAGGGCCGTGCACGACGACGAGGCTTTTGAAGTAATCCCTGGGCCGCAAGGTGGAGATTTCGGGCTGCTCGTAATGAAAGTTGTGAAACGGTCATGGCACACCTGTAATCAACGAACGAAAAACCGGTGCCGCAGAGATTAACGCACCAGTGCCAGTAATTGCTTGAGGAGAGTTTCCGCGAGAGGTGAAGCAAGCTGCGCATCAACCGGCAGATACCACCAGTTTGTATGCCCCCCGGCAAACGCACGGCATTTTACTGCATCTTTTTCCGTCATCAGTACGACTTGTTCCGCCGTCGCGATAGCCAACATATCCTGTTCGGTAATTGCCTGATGATCGGCCAGCGCCACTGTTTTCACCGGCGTAATACCGCATTGCGCAAGCGTGGCAAAGAAACGCGGCGGATGGCCAATACCGGCCATAGCCACAACGTCAGTAAAATCAGTGACCGGCCGGCGTTCACCGGTGAGTACGTTAATGGCGAGCCCGGGCTTCAAGCGCATGGCGATTTCACCAGCCTGCGGTTCTCCACCATTGACGATAATTGCGTCCACGCTGCGCAGACGCCCGGCTCTTTCGCGCATTGGCCCGGCAGGTAACCACCAGCCATTACCGAACCTGCGGGCCCCGTCGATCACAACGATTTCTTTATCACGCCCTAGAGCATAATGCTGCAGGCCATCGTCGGTAATGATGATTTGCGGAGCTTCAGCCGCGATGAGGGCTTTTACAGCCTCGCTACGCTTTGGCGCAACGGCGACGGGCGCTCCGGTGCGTTGAAAAATAAGTACCGGTTCGTCTCCCGCTTCGGAAGGTGTGGTTTTTGCGTCAAGCAGCAAAGGGTACGCTGCCGCTTTTCCGCCGTAGCCCCGGGACACAACGCCAACTCGCACGCCACGCTGCTGTAGCTGTTCCACAAGCCAGATAACAACGGGGGTTTTCCCGTTTCCCCCCGCCGTCAGGTTTCCAACGACCACCACAGGTACAGGGGCACGCCATATGGCACGCAGACCAATACGGTAAGACAGGCGAATAACGCCGCTCACCAGGCCATAAAGCCAGGAAAGCGGCAACAGCAGCAGGTAGAGAGGTGATTTTCCCGACCAGATACGCTCTATCATTCGCCGAATTGCATCTTATGTAGCTGGGCATAGACGCCACGATGGGCCAGCAGCTCCAGGTGAGGCCCGCGTTCGACGATACAACCATCTTCCACCACCACGATTTCATCAGCCTGCTCAATCGTCGACAGACGGTGAGCAATCACCAGTGATGTGCGGTTTTTTTGCAGTTCATCCAGGGCAGATTGAATCGCGCGCTCCGACTCAGTGTCGAGCGCAGAGGTTGCTTCATCCAGGATCAGGATGGGGCTGTCACGCAGCAGCGCGCGAGCGATAGCGATACGCTGACGCTGGCCACCAGACAGCAGCACACCATTTTCACCGATAATGGTATCCAGCCCGTTGTCCATTTTGCTAATGAAGTCCATCGCGTAAGCCATGCGCGCGGCCTTTTCGATATCTTCACGGGAATACTCGCCGGTACGGGCGTAGGCAATATTATTCGCCACGGTATCGTTAAAGAGATGAACATTTTGCGACACCAGCCCCACCTGATTACGCAGAGACGCAAGGGTGTATTCGCGTATGTCGTGCCCGTCAATCAGGATGGCACCTTCCTGCTGCTCGTAGAAACGCGTGATCAGGCTGGCAATCGTCGATTTACCCGAACCTGAACGCCCTACCAGCGCAACGGTTTTTCCTGCTGGAATGGTCAGGTTGATATTGCGCAGCGCCGGGACATCACGGCCTGGATAGGTGAAGGTCACATTGCGGAATTCAACGTCACCTTTAGAACGATCGATGACCAGTTTGCCACCGTCCTTTTCCTGCTCAGAGTCAAGGATAGAGAACAGCGTTTGGCACGCTGCCATCCCGCGCTGGAATTGAGCGTTGACGTTAGTCAGTGACTTAAGCGGACGCATTAGCGCAATCATGGAGGAGAACACCACGGTAATGGTGCCGGCTGTCAGGGTTTCCATCACGCTAGGGAAGCTGGCGGCATAAAGCACAAAGGCCAACGCAAGGGAAGCAATAAGCTGAATAATCGGATCAGAGATAGAAGAGGCTGAAACCAGCTTCATCCCCTGATTACGCATGCGGTTACTGACCTTGTCAAAGCGGTCGGTTTCTACCTGCTGGCCACCGAAAATAAGCACTTCTTTGTGCCCCTTCAGCATCTGCTCTGCGCTGGTTGTCACCTGCCCCATGGTGTTCTGCATGTTTTTGCTGATATTACGGAAGCGCTTAGAGACAAAGCGAATGGCAAAAGACACAACCGGTGCCAACACGATCAGGATCACTGAAAGCTGCCAGCTGTACCAGAACATCAATATAAATAGGCCAATAATTGATGCTCCCTCACGGACAACGGTGATCAGCGCGCCGGAAGAGGAAGAGGCAACCTGCTCAGAATCATAGGTAATACGGGAGAGTAACGTCCCGGTGGACTGCTGGTCGAAGAATGAAACCGGCATCCCCATCATGTGGCTGAACAGTCGGCGACGCATGTTCATGACCACCATACCTGACACCCATGAAATACAGTAGCTTGAAACATAGCTGGTCACGCCGCGCAGCAGCATCAACGCAATCACGGCCACTGGCATCCATAGCAGTACAGAAGAGTCCGTTTTACCAAAACCATCATCCAGTAATGGTTTAAGCAGCGAAAGCATGTAGGTATCACTCGCCGCATTGAGGATTAACGCTATCCCAGCCACAATCAGACCCGTTCTAAAGGGGGAAATCATCGGCCAGAGCCGGCGGAAAGTCTGCCATGTGGAGAGATCTTTATCGTTCTGCATTAAGTCGAACCAGCCTTTTATGAAATAGCCGCATATTCTACCCATTATCTCGGGTGACGCCAAACCACTGATGATACCAACGGGGCAATATTTGTTCTCTGAAGCCAGAGATTTGCCATTTATCACCTTTTATTTCAATTGTCAGCTGCCCTGATTGTGCCGTGTCATGCCACTGATAACCGTATTGCCGGTAACGATGAATAATTGTTGAAGACGGTAAGCGCCAGGCGTTAAACTTGGAAGCAGAAGCCAGTGCCACGCTGCCTGAAACGGCTCTCAGTAAAGGGCCGCTGGACGAAGTTCGGCTCCCGTGATGTGGAACCTGCAGGACGTTTGCTTCTAGCGTTTGCCACCGTTTTCTCAGCATAGCCAATTCTGCATTCGCCTCCAGGTCCCCCGTAAGCAAAAGGCTGAATCCTCCGTGACTAACTTTAACCACACAAGAGCGATTGTTGCTGCTTCCCTCATACTCTTCGGGTGGCCACAGCACATCGAATTGAATCTCCTGCCATGCCCATTGTTGACCACGAAAGCAAGGCTCATGTCCCTTCCAGCGTAAAGGACTACGAATATTTAAAGCAGGCCACTGCTGCTTAAGACTTTTCAAGCCGCCGATATGATCAAGATGTTCATGGCTAATAATGACCTGCTCTGGATGAAGATTTCGCCATTTTAACCAGGGAATAATCACGGTTTTAGCCGCGTCTCCCCCTGGCCATGCGTTGCCCGTGTCGTAGAGTAACGCTTTCCCTTCACGCTCAATAACCACGGCAAGCCCATGGCCCACATCAAGCATATGGACGGCCCAGCTATTGGCCTCCGGCTTACGCCAAAAGGGAAACATCATCATAAGCAACACTGCTGCGGCGGTAGCGAAAGAGCTTCGCCAAAAACCGAATCGCCATATCACTATGGTCCACCAGGCAATGAACGCCAGAAATTGATAACGGCGATCGAGTTCTTTCCACCCATCCGGCAACCCAGCCAGTAACCCGAATACGCCTGCAAGTGATTTATCGGCCAGTGACCAAAGCACCTCGCCAATGACAGGGACTTCTCCGAACACCATACCGGCTAAAATGAAAGGCACGCTAACGAAGGTAATCAACGGCACAGCGAAGAGATTAGCGGCCAGCGAAGTCATACTGATGCCGTGAAATAAAATCACCTGAAGTGGAATGAGCAACAGCGTAATGCCTGTTTGCAAATAAAGCAGATCGGCAAAAGGCCGAAGCCAGCGATTTATCGTCATGCGAGGCAGCGGCACCCACTGGTACCAAAAGATAAGCCCGCATACCGCAAGCGCGGAAAGCCAAAGACTTTCAGACAAAATAGCCATCGGTTCGCTAAACACAATGCCCGCGACGCAGCACAACAACACATCCCAGGATGACCACTTTCTGCCGCTCAGACGTAATATTGCCCAAATGCCCATTCCAACCTGGGTTCTGACCGCCGGCGGATTCATCCCTGACAGCCAGGTGTAAAATAGCGCGACGCTAAAACTCATCCCCAGGGGAAAACGAAACCCTATCATCGAAGCTGGCAGGCAAAATTGCAGAACCCGAGCAAACAGCCAGCCAATCCCACCGGCTAACGCAATATGCAGCCCAGAAATGGCCATCAGATGTGCAGTCCCGGTATCACGCATGATTTTTTTGACGTCTTCGCTGACATCTATTCGCTCCCCAAAGCCCAGAGCGATAATCACACCCTGCCACGGGAGATTAGCGGTAGCATTTTTGGCTTGTTGGAGCCATTTACCTCGAAGATTACAGCCGCCCGATAGAAGGCTTGCTTTCAACACCCGACCACTAAACGGCAGCATCTGCGAAAGCGCATAGCGCTGTCCGTCAAAAATACCTTCATTAAGACGCCCATGTACCGGGCGAAGGCGTAGCGTCATTAACCATGTTTGCCCCTCACAAACAGGCTCAGGCAATACGCTATTTCGCAATACAACGCCTGGCGCAGGAAACAGGTAACGATCATCCCGTTTGACTATCCGCAGTTCATGCCGTTTTTCGCCATCACTTCTCGTAATTTTCACCTGTACGGTCAGCGGTTTCTCCCCAAACTCAGAGAACATATCCAGCATTTGCCGCGCACCCAACAGGTTCCAGCTCAAGAAAAAAAGGCAAAGCACCAGATAGCGCACCCAAACGATACGGCCCCAAAAACAGGCCAATGTCAGTGCAGCCGCCACGAACAGTAAAATCCCATTTTGTTCTGGAATAACCGACAGCCATAACAGTGGTAAAGCGCTAATCAGAACGGCGCCAGCAACGGCAGGAATAGAAAACACATTCACCTCCTTGTTACAGGAAGTGTGCGGGAATCTTGAGATTAAATCAGGAAGCAATTGGAGAAATACGTGATGGCCTGAACTCCGATGAGTCCGGCTTAACAATATTGCGTTAACCTTCAGGAAGGCGCTCGCAAAATAGCAAAATCAGTAAAAAAAATGGCACCTCATTTGAGGTGCCATTTTTGCTAACTCTAAGGAATTAGCCGTAAATATTGGCGCGGTCACGCAACTCTTTGCCTGGCTTAAAGTGTGGAACGTATTTACCTTCCAGATCCACTTTGTCGCCGGTTTTCGGGTTACGTCCGGTGCGAGGAGCGCGATAGTGTAAGGAGAAACTGCCGAAACCCCGGATTTCAATACGTTCACCCTCGGCGAGCGTAGAGGCCATATGCTCCAGCATTTCCTTCACCGCATCTTCTACTGCTTTTGCAGGGATGTGAGATTGCTGGGTTGCAAGTCTTTCGATCAATTCTGACTTGGTCATGATTCCTCCGGTTTCCTTTCAGGAAAATTAGCTTACAGCTCTCAATCGAACAAGGGCGGCCGAAGCCGCCCTGATTTTATACCCTGGCAGAAGCCGGGATACAACGCTCGGACGATTACTCGCCTTTAGCTGCTTTGAATGCTTCAGCCATTGCGTTAGAGAAGTTGCCTTCTTCCTGTTTGTTGTTAACAGTCGCAATTGCATCTTTCTCGTCAGCTTCGTCTTTAGCACGAACAGACAGGCTAACAACACGGTTTTTACGATCAACGCCGGTGAATTTAGCTTCAACGTCGTCGCCAACGTTCAGAACCAGAGTTGCATCTTCAACGCGGTCACGGGAAGCTTCAGAAGCACGCAGGTAGCCTTCTACGCCATCTGCTAATTCAACTGTAGCACCTTTCGCGTCAACTGCCGTTACTTTACCAGTAACGATAGTACCTTTCTTGTTCAGCGCAACGTAGTTGTTGAACGGATCTTCTGCGAGCTGCTTAACGCCCAGGGAGATACGCTCACGCTCTGCGTCAACCTGCAGAACAACGGCTGCAATTTCGTCGCCTTTTTTGTATTCACGTACTGCTTCTTCGCCCGCAACGTTCCAGGAGATGTCAGACAGGTGAACCAGGCCGTCGATGCCGCCGTCCAGGCCGATGAAGATACCGAAGTCAGTGATAGACTTGATTTTACCTTCAACACGGTCACCCTTGTTGTGGGTTTCCGCGAACTGCTGCCATGGGTTGTTTTTGCACTGCTTCAGACCCAGGGAGATACGACGACGTTCTTCGTCGATATCCAGAACCATAACTTCCACTACATCACCAACGTTAACAACTTTGGATGGGTGGATGTTTTTGTTGGTCCAATCCATTTCGGAAACGTGAACCAGGCCTTCAACGCCTTCTTCGATTTCAACGAAGCAGCCGTAGTCGGTCAGGTTGGTCACGCGGCCAGTCAGTTTGGTACCTTCTGGATAACGCTTAGCGATAGCTACCCATGGATCTTCGCCCAGCTGTTTCAGGCCGAGGGAAACACGAGTACGCTCGCGGTCGAACTTCAGCACTTTAACAGTGATTTCGTCGCCAACGTTCACGATTTCGCTTGGATGCTTAACGCGTTTCCATGCCATATCGGTGATGTGCAGCAGGCCATCAACGCCACCCAGGTCAACGAATGCACCGTAGTCAGTGAGGTTCTTAACGATACCTTTAACTTCCATGCCTTCTTGCAGGTTTTCAAGCAGCTGATCGCGCTCTGCGCTGTTCTCAGACTCGATAACCGCACGACGGGAAACAACAACGTTGTTGCGTTTCTGGTCCAGCTTGATCACTTTGAACTCAAGCTCTTTGCCTTCGAGGTGCAGAGTGTCGCGAACTGGACGAACGTCAACCAGGGAACCTGGCAGGAACGCACGAATACCGTTCAGCTCAACAGTGAAGCCACCTTTAACTTTGCCGTTGATAACACCAACCACAGTTTCAGCTTCTTCGTAAGCTTTTTCCAGCGTGATCCAAGCTTCGTGACGTTTAGCTTTTTCACGGGACAGCAGAGTTTCACCGAAGCCGTCTTCTACTGCGTCCAGCGCAACGTCAACTTCGTCACCAACCTGGATTTCCAGTTCGCCGGCTGCGTTTTTGAACTGCTCTGCAGGAATTGCAGATTCAGATTTCAGGCCCGCATCAACCAGAACGACGTCTTTGTCGATAGCAACAACAACACCACGAACGATGGAACCCGGACGGGTTTCGATTGTTTTAAGGGATTCTTCAAATAGTTGAGCAAAAGATTCAGTCATGTTTAATCTTCAAAAGTTAGATTAACGTCCATCTGGCCTCATGCCGGATGGGGTTGTTTTACATACCCGCTCACACTCCATTGCAGCGGGGGTACTACAAAATGGGTCGCTATCTCAAGCGAGCGCCAGCTTTTCGCGGGCGTATTGTAGCGCTTTTTCAATCACTTGCTCAATGCTCATACTGGTTGAATCCAGAACTAAAGCATCTATAGCAGGCACTAACGGCGCTACAGACCGATTACGGTCGCGATCGTCGCGTTCCTTGATCTCGGCCAAAAGGCGCTCAAAGTTAACACTAAAGCCCTTCTCCTGCAACTGTAGCATGCGCCTGTGGGCGCGCTCTTCAGAGGAGGCATCAAGGAAAATTTTCACCGGCGCATCCGGGAACACAACGGTCCCCATATCGCGGCCGTCTGCAATCAGACCCGGCGCTTCACGAAAAGCGCGCTGGCGGCGCAGCAAGGCTTCGCGCACACGCGGGAAAGCGGCCACCTGAGAAGCCGCGTTTGCCACTTCCTGAGTGCGAATTTCAGCGCTAACGTCTTCCCCTTCGAGAATCACTTCCAAATTGCCGTCGGTGGAAATAAACCGAACGTCCAGGTGGGCCGCAAGGGGCACCAGCGCGTCTTCGGAAGCCACATCAACATGGTGATGTAACGCCGCGAGCGCCAGAACGCGATAAATCGCACCAGAGTCCAGCAGATGCCACTGCAGCGCTTCGGCCATGGCCTTACAAAGCGTGCCTTTACCGGCGCCACTTGGGCCATCAATCGTTATTACCGGGGCGGATGCCGTCATCGTTTTCTCCTCTATCGCTGGATTCGCGGGTGGTAAACGCCGCGCATTATACGCCGCAACCGTCAGGACTGTTATCTTTCCAGGCAAATATCCACGGGAATCAGGCTGAGTGTAGAAGAATTGCGCAACGGGCGTTGTAAGGAATCGTAGAGAGAAAGAAAAACCGCATCAGACGATGCGGTTTTACAAACGTTATACAGGCGTACTGATGCGAGCTAACTGCTCGAAATAATCCGGGAAGGTTTTTGCCGTGCAGCCTGGGTCAAGAATCGTCACTGGCGTATCGGACAACGCCACCAGCGAGAAACACATCGCCATACGGTGATCGTTGTAAGTACCGATTTCAGCAAACGTCAGCTTAGCCGGTGGCGTAACGCTAATATAGTCTTCGCCCTCTTCAACTTCTGCACCGACTTTTCGTAATTCCGTCGCCATTGCGCTCAGGCGATCGGTCTCTTTTACGCGCCAGTTATAGATGTTACGCAGCGTGGTCGTGCCTTTAGCAAACAGGGCCGCGGTCGCGATAGTCATTGCCGCATCCGGGATATGGTTCATATCCATGTCGATAGCGTTTAGCTCACCACGTTCACAGCTAATGAAGTCATCGCCCCAGGTCACTTTCGCGCCCATATTCTCAAGTACATCAGCAAAGCGAATATCGCCCTGCACGCTGTTCCGCCCGATGCCGGTAACCTTGACCACGCCACCTTTAATTGCCCCAGCGGCCAGGAAGTAAGAGGCGGAGGAGGCATCACCTTCTACCAGGTAAGCCCCTGGGGATTGATACTGCTGTGCGCCGCGAATCAGGAAACTGCGATAGTCGCGGTTTTCAACTTCCACGCCGAAGGTTTTCATCAGATGCAGCGTGATATCGATATAAGGTTTGGAAACCAGCTCGCCTTTAATGGTGATTTCAGTGTCATGTGCAGCCAGAGGGGCGGTCATCAGTAGCGCGGTCAGGAACTGGCTGGATACGCTGCCGTCCACTTCAACCTTGCCGCCGCCAAAGCCGCCACGCAGACGCAGCGGCGGGTAATTTTCTTGCTCAAGGTACTCAATGTTCGCTCCCCCCTGGCGCAGCGCATCGACAAGATGGCCGATTGGGCGCTCTTTCATGCGCGGCTCGCCGGTCAGCACAATGTTGTTACTGCCGAGGCACAACGCTGCAGCCAGCGGACGCATAGCGGTGCCAGCATTCCCTAAAAAGAGTTCCAGCTCACCTTGTGCCTGCAGAGGGCCGGCCACGCCGGTGACTTCACAACGGGTACGATCCGCCGAAAGCGTATAGCTCACGCCCAACGCCTTCAGCGCGTTAAGCATATGGCGGACATCATCGCTATCCAGCAAATTGGTCAGCACCGTGGTGCCATTGGCCAGCGCGGCCAGGAGCAGCGCGCGGTTAGACACGCTTTTTGAACCTGGCAGATTAATGGTGCCGTCGACCAGCGCGATGGGTTGTAACGTCAGGGATTCCAGCATGGGAAAAATACTCTCAACTCAAACAGAATAAAAACCCCGCAGACGGGCCGCGGGGCGAAGTGCTACTGCATTAATTAACCGTGGCGACGCTCGAAGTCCACCATGAAGTCAGTCAACGCTTTGACGCCATCGAGCGGCATCGCGTTGTAAATCGAGGCGCGCATCCCCCCCACAACGCGGTGACCTTTCAGGGAATGCAGGCCCGCAGCGAAGGACTCGTCAAGGAACACTTTGTCCAGCGCGCTATCCGCAAGTTGGAACGGGACGTTCATCCGGGAGCGGTTAGAAGCCGCAACATCGTTACGATAGAAATCGCTGTTATCAATCACGCCGTACAGCAACTCAGCCTTGGCCTGGTTGATACGATCCATCGAGGCAACGCCGCCCTGCTCTTTCAGCCATTTAAAGACCAGGCCTGCCAGATACCAGGCAAAAGTCGGCGGCGTGTTAAACATTGAGTCATTATCGTTCAGCACGGTGTAATCGATAATCGACGGACACGCTTTGTGCGCCTTGCCTAGCAGATCTTCACGAACAACAACCAGCGTCAGGCCGGCAGGGCCGATGTTTTTCTGTGCGCCAGCATAGATAACGCCGAAACGGCTAACGTCGATAGGGCGAGACAAAATAGTAGAAGAGAAATCGGCGGCAACAACGGTATCACCAAAATCTGGGGTTTCGTCGATTGAGATACCGTCAATTGTCTCGTTCGGACAATAGTGCAGAAACGCGCTGTTATCAGATACCAGCCATTCACTCATTGGCTTAATAGCACGTTTACCGTCCACGGTGATTTTTACGTCATGGGCAACCGGCTGGCAGTATTTTTTCGCTTCTTTAATTGCGCTATTTGCCCAGTAGCCGCCGTCAATGTAGTCGGCGGTGGTTTTGTCACCGAGAATATTCAGCGGCACGCCTGCAAACTGACCGCGCCCGCCGCCGTGGCAGAATAAAACTTTATAGTTGGAGGGGATTTGCAGCAGATCGCGAAAATCTTTTTCCGCCTCTTCAGCGACCTGAATAAACTCTTTACCACGGTGGCTAATTTCCATTACGGAAGTACCCAAGCCGTGCCAGTCGCACAGCTCCTGTTGTGCACGACGAAGTACTTCAGCCGGCAGCATCGCCGGACCAGAACTAAAATTGTATACCTGTGTCATTTCCCCTCACCACGCCTCGAGCAATAAGTTTTTATTACATTATCGGTTTTATCATTCAGCGGCGCAGTGTTGCAATGGTTAATCCCTCGCGGAAGACCAATGTGAGCAAAATCACACAACACAATCTTCCGGCAAGCGAAAAAACTGCCCGATTTCCGACGGCAAGGCAATACGACGGACATGCCCAATGGCGGCCAGTCATTTTACTACCATAACAGCGAGTTACTGTAAGCAGGCATAGCCTGTTATGCTAGCGTCGCCTGCACCGTGCGGAGGATAGCGTCTGCCCGGTAAAACCCGTATCATTGCGCGTTTTGCGTACCATTAAAGTGAACCCCATGACCCAGACATTTATCCCCGGCAAAGATGCCGCCCTGGAAGACTCCATCGCTCGCTTCCAGAAAAAGCTGACCGATCTCGGTTTTAATATCGAAGAAGCCTCCTGGCTTAACCCGGTACCCAACGTTTGGTCAGTGCATATCCGCGACAAAGACAGCGCCCTGTGCTTCACCAACGGTAAAGGTGCGACCAAAAAAGCCGCGCTGGCATCCGCGCTGGGTGAATATTTTGAACGTCTGTCGACTAACTACTTCTTCGCCGACTTCTGGCTGGGCGATACGATTGCGAACGGCCCGTTCGTGCATTACCCGAACGAGAAATGGTTCCCGCTGCCGGAAGATGACCAACTGCCTGAGGGCATCCTCGACGATCGTCTGCGCGCTTTCTACGACCCGGAAAACGAAGTCGGCGCCGGGATGCTGATCGATCTGCAGTCCGGGAACGAAGAGCGCGGTATTTGTGCTCTGCCGTTCACCCGCCAGTCAGACCTGCAAACTGTTTATATCCCGATGAACATCATTGGTAACCTGTACGTCTCCAACGGCATGTCTGCGGGCAACACGGCTAATGAAGCACGGGTCCAGGGTCTGTCTGAAGTCTTCGAGCGTCATATCAAAAACCGCATTATCGCAGAAAGCATCAGCCTGCCAGAGATCCCACAGGATGTGCTGGCCCGCTATCCAGGCGTCGTGGAGTCCATTAAAACGCTTGAAGCTGAAGGCTTCCCTATTTTTGCGTACGACGGTTCTCTGGGCGGTAAGTACCCGGTTATCTGCGTCGTGCTGTTCAATCCGGCCAACGGAACTTGTTTCGCTTCCTTCGGCGCGCACCCTGATTTTGGCGTAGCGCTCGAGCGTACCGTCACCGAGCTGCTGCAGGGGCGCGGTCTGAAAGATCTGGATGTCTTTACGCCGCCAACCTTCGACGATGAAGAAGTCGCTGAACACGCGAACCTGGAAACACACTTCATCGATTCCAGCGGCCTGATTTCCTGGGATATGTTCAAGCAGGATGCAGATTACCCGTTTGCTGACTGGAGCTTTGCTGGCACAACGGAAGAAGAGTTCGCTACCCTGATGGCTATCTTCAAGTCGGAAGATAAAGAAGTGTATATCGCCGACTACGAGCATTTAGACGTTTACGCCTGCCGTATTATCGTCCCAGGCATGTCTGATATTTACCCTGCCGACGACCTGCTGCTGGCCAACAACAGCATGGGCAGCCACCTGCGTGAAACAATTCTTGCGCTGCCGGACAGCGAATGGGAGCAGCAAGACTACCTCGATCTGATTGCCCAACTGGACGACGAAGGCCACGATGATTTCACCCGCGTGCGTGAATTACTGGGCCTGGCTACCGGGAAAGATAACGGCTGGTACACGCTGCGCATTGGCGAACTGAAAGCCATGCTGGCGCTAGCGGGCGGCGATCTTGAGCAGGCACTGATCTGGACCGAATGGACCATGGAGTTCAACGCTTCCATCTTTAGTCCTGAGCGTGCCAACTACTACCGCTGCCTGCAAACTCTGCTTCTGTTGTCACAGGAAGAAGAGCGCGAGCCTCTGCAATACCTGAACGCTTTCGTCCGTATGTACGGGGCTGAAGCCGTGGATGCCGCCAGCGCGGCAATGAGCGGTGAAGCGGCCTTCTATGGGCTGCAGCCAGTGGATAAAGATCTGAAAGCTTTCCCGGCGCATCAGGCGCTGCTTGCCGCGTACGAAAAATTACAGCGCGCTAAAGCCAAATATTGGCAGGTAAAGTAATTTCCTGACAACTTCCTGGTGCGCACGGCACCTTGTCTGAGCTATATTACGGGGCGCTTTTTGCGCCCCTTTTTATTATTGCAACAATAATAATTTATTATGTAATTTTTTGGTTAACTTCAGGTAAATAGTTATTTTTTGACAGCGGCAATAATGTTATCAAAATATAAAAATACCCCATTATAATTAACCAATTTCGCGTAAGGGAGATGCTTAATTCAATTTTATCTATAATTATTAAAATTTATTTTTTCATTTATAATCAATAAATTAAGATGAAAAACAGGTAAAGACCTGCTTTTTCAGTGCCTATTAGCTTGGCGAGATATGATCCACATCAATTTTTACTCTATAATGCTTTGTTAGTATCTCCTCGCCGAATTAAATAAGAGAGAGTTAGTGTGAAAGCTGACAACCCTTTTGATCTAGTACTTCCACCAGCGATGGCAAAAATTGCCGAAGATGCTGGCGTCTATAAAGCAACGAAACAACCGCTAACGACCTTTTACTTAGCGATTACCGCCGGCGTCTTCATTTCGATTGCCTTCGTGTTCTACATCACCGCCACCACAGGCACATCCACGATCCCGTTTGGGATTGCCAAGCTGATTGGCGGCACATGCTTCTCACTGGGTTTAATTCTTTGCGTTATCTGCGGTGCTGACCTTTTCACCTCCACCGTGCTTATCGTCGTAGCCAAAGCCAGCGGCCGTATCACTTGGGGCCAGCTACTGCGTAACTGGGCTAACGTCTACATCGGTAACCTGATCGGTGCTCTACTCTTTGTGCTGCTGATCTGGCTGTCCGGCATGTATATGACCGCCAACGGCGCATGGGGACTGAATGTCCTGCAAACCGCAGATCATAAAATGCACCACACATTTGTTGAGGCCGTCTGCCTTGGCATTCTGGCAAACCTGATGGTGTGTCTCGCCGTCTGGATGAGCTACTCCGGCCGCAGCCTGATGGACAAAATGTTTGCTATGATCCTTCCGGTTGCCATGTTTGTTGCCAGCGGCTTTGAGCACAGCATCGCAAATATGTTCATGATCCCGATGGCTATCGTGGTTCGTGACTTTGCCAGCCCGGAATTCTGGACCGCCGTAGGGTCTTCTCCGGCAAGTTTCTCGCATCTGACCGTGCTGAACTTCATCACCGATAACCTGATTCCAGTCACCATCGGAAACATCATCGGCGGAGGTTTACTGGTTGGGTTGACATACTGGGTAATTTATCTGCGCGGTGGCGACAAGCACTAAGCTCCGTCAGTACGCAGGTTTAAGAACTCCACATTAAAGGTAGGTGTTACATGTCCGAGCAAAATGAAAAGTTAGCCACAGCCTGGGAAGGTTTTGCTAAAGGCGACTGGCAGAATGAAGTTAACGTCCGTGACTTTATTCAGAAAAACTACACCCCGTACGAGGGTGACGAGTCCTTCCTGGCAGGTGCTACCGACGCAACTACCAAACTGTGGGACAGCGTGATGGAAGGCATCAAACTGGAAAACAGCACTCACGCGCCAGTTGACTTCGATACCGACCTCGCGTCTACCATCACCGCTCACGATGCGGGCTACATCAACAAGTCCCTCGAAACTATCGTGGGTCTGCAGACCGATGCTCCTCTGAAACGCGCCATCATTCCTTTCGGCGGCATCAAAATGGTCGAAGGTTCTTGCAAAGTATACGGTCGCGAACTCGACCCAATGCTGAAAAAGATCTTCACCGAATACCGCAAAACCCACAACCAGGGCGTGTTTGACGTTTACACCAAAGACATCCTGAACTGCCGTAAATCCGGTGTTATTACCGGTCTGCCAGATGCCTATGGCCGTGGCCGTATCATCGGTGACTACCGTCGCGTTGCGCTCTACGGTATCGACTACCTGATGAAAGACAAGTTCGCTCAGTTCAACTCACTGCAAACCAAACTGGAAAACGGTGAAGATCTGGAAGCGACTATCCGTCTGCGTGAAGAAATCTCCGAACAGCACCGCGCGCTGGGTCAGATCAAAGAGATGGCCGCCAAATATGGCTACGACATCTCCGGTCCTGCTACCAACGCTCAGGAAGCTATTCAGTGGACTTACTTCGGCTACCTGGCTGCGGTTAAATCTCAGAACGGCGCTGCAATGTCCTTCGGTCGCGTATCCACCTTCCTGGATGCTTACATCGAGCGCGACATCAAAGCAGGCAAAATCAACGAGCAAGACGCTCAGGAAATGATTGACCACCTGGTCATGAAACTGCGTATGGTTCGCTTCCTGCGTACCCCTGAATATGATGAGCTGTTCTCCGGCGACCCAATCTGGGCAACCGAATCTATCGGCGGTATGGGCGTTGATGGCCGTACTCTGGTGACCAAAAACAGCTTCCGCTTCCTGAACACCCTGTACACCATGGGGCCTTCTCCGGAGCCAAACATCACCATTCTGTGGTCTGAAAAACTGCCACTGAACTTCAAAAAATACGCGGCTAAAGTCTCCATCGATACCTCCTCTCTGCAGTACGAGAATGACGATCTGATGCGTCCTGACTTCAACAACGATGACTACGCTATCGCATGCTGCGTAAGCCCGATGATCGTTGGTAAGCAAATGCAGTTCTTCGGGGCTCGTGCAAACCTGGCGAAAACCATGCTGTACGCTATCAACGGCGGCGTTGATGAAAAACTGAAAATGCAGGTTGGTCCTAAAGAAGCCCCCATCACTGCCGACGTTCTGGACTACGACAATGTGTTGGATCGTCTGGATCACTTCATGGACTGGCTGGCTAAACAGTACGTTACCGCGCTGAACATCATTCACTACATGCATGATAAATACAGCTACGAAGCGTCTCTGATGGCTCTGCACGACCGTGACGTTGTTCGCACCATGGCTTGTGGTATCGCTGGCCTGTCCGTTGCGGCTGACTCCCTGTCTGCAATCAAATACGCGAAAGTGAAACCTATCCGCGACGAAGACGGTCTGGCTATCGACTTCGAAATCGAAGGTGAATATCCACAGTTCGGTAACAACGATCCTCGCGTAGATGACATCGCCGTTGACCTGGTAGAACGTTTCATGAAGAAAATTCAGAAACTGACCACCTACCGTGGCGCTATCGCGACCCAGTCTGTTCTGACCATCACCTCTAACGTGGTTTATGGTAAGAAAACCGGTAACACCCCAGACGGTCGTCGTGCAGGTACTCCGTTCGGTCCAGGCGCTAACCCAATGCACGGTCGTGACCAGAAAGGTGCCGTTGCCTCTCTGACCTCCGTCGCTAAACTGCCGTTTGCCTACGCGAAAGATGGTATCTCTTATACCTTCTCCATCGTGCCAAACGCGCTGGGTAAAGACGATGACGTGCGTAAAACCAACCTTGCAGGTCTGATGGATGGTTACTTCCACCACGAAGCAAACATCGAAGGTGGTCAGCACCTGAACGTCAACGTAATGAACCGTGAAATGCTGCTGGATGCGATGGAAAACCCTGAGAAATATCCTCAGCTGACCATTCGCGTATCCGGTTATGCCGTTCGTTTCAACTCGCTGACTAAAGAGCAGCAGCAGGACGTTATTACCCGTACCTTCACTCAGTCCATCTAATTCCTTGTCAGACTGAAGAAGCGTACTATATAAAGGCTCCACTCCCGTGGGGCCTTTTTACTCACCTCCCTACCCTCAGCCTGCTTTGCCAGCTATCTATACTCTGGGTATCTGTCAAAACAGACTTAACACAGCCGGCTTGAGCTGTGCACGACACAGGCCCTGGACGGGCCACATCTGGAGAGATCACCGCAATGTCAGCAATCGGACGAATTCACTCTTTTGAATCCTGCGGTACCGTGGACGGCCCCGGTATCCGTTTTATCACCTTCTTTCAGGGCTGCCTGATGCGCTGCCTTTACTGCCACAACCGCGACACCTGGGACACCCACGGTGGCAAAGAAGTGACGGTAGAAGAGCTGATGAAAGAAGTTGTTACCTATCGCCACTTCATGAATGCCTCGGGCGGCGGCGTTACCGCATCCGGCGGCGAAGCTATTCTGCAGGCCGAGTTCGTACGTGACTGGTTCCGCGCCTGCCGTAAAGAGGGGATTCATACCTGCCTGGACACCAACGGCTTTGTTCGCCGCTACGATCCGGTGATTGATGAGCTGCTGGAAGTCACCGACCTGGTAATGCTCGATCTCAAGCAGATGAACGACGAAATCCACCAAAACCTGGTGGGCGTGTCAAACCACCGCACGCTTGAATTTGCGCAATATCTGTCGAAAAAAGACATTAAAGTGTGGATCCGCTACGTTGTTGTACCGGGCTGGTCTGACGATGACGACTCTGCACATCGACTCGGGGAATTTACCCGCGATATGGGCAACGTTGAAAAAATCGAGCTGCTGCCATACCACGAGCTGGGCAAACACAAGTGGGTGGCGATGGGCGAAGAATACAAGCTGGATGGCGTGCACCCGCCGAAGAAGGAAACGATGGAGCGGGTGAAAGGTATTCTGGAGCAGTACGGCCATAAAGTGATGTACTGATTCGAACCGTGCTCCCCTCTGTGGGAGCACGTATATTTTTCTTTCGGCTCGCTCACTTCTCAGCAGGGCCTCACATAGCTCAACCAGCCACAAACGCCCATGAGATCGGGTCTATAGACGCGGCAAGCTGATTAAGCGTGAGCCACCGGGGTTGGATGATGGCCCGCCTTACGCAGCAGCATCATCAGGTAAACAAATGACACTGCGGCCATCATGATAAACAGCACGTTATCAGAGTAGTTTTGCATCAGCAGCGCAGTCACTGTCGGCCCAATTAAGCTCCCGATGGTGTAGCTCAGCAACAGCGCCTGATTCATCGCCACCAGCTGATGACGCTCAATCCTTTCGCAAGCCCAGGCCATCGCCACCGGGTAGAGCGTGAAACCAAAAGCCCCCAGAACGAATAGCGCAGGCCCCATGGCGGCGTTGCTGAGCATCGCCAGACAGCCGAGAATCACCACAAACACCTGCACACGCAGCACCAGCAGACGGCCATATTTGTCCGCCAGACGCCCCATAGGCCACTGACCAACAATACCCGCGCTGATCATCAGCGCCATCCAGAAGCCAATACCGGAGTCACTCACGCCCTGATGGTTCAAATACAACGGCATCAGACCATACAGAGAGCCGAGTACGATACCTGACATAATGCAGCCGTTCACGCCCAGTCGAGCCTGGCGCAGACGCAGCATCGGCCAGACCGGCGTGTTATCCCGATGCTCATCCCCGTCGCTCACGATATGGGTAAACAGCAATGGTAGAATAGCGGCCAGCACCAGCGCGGTAGCCCAGGGCAGAACGTTCATCAGCTCTGTAGAAAGCTTGCTGACCATCAGTTGGCCGACCACCATCCCGATGTAGTAAACGGTCATATAAGCCGCCAGCAGACGGCCACGGTTGCGGGAAGTCCCGCTGCACATCAGGGCGCTTTCAACCACAACCCAAATCATGGCGCAGCCCACGCCGGCCACAAAGCGCCAGACCATCCAGCTCCAGAAACCAACCATCAGCCCGAGGCCAATACAGCCCACGGCAAAGATAATGGAGGCAAGATAGTAGCTGCGGTTAAACCCGTGACGCTTAATCACCCATCCGGTAATCAATGTCCCGACCAGGTTGCCGGTAAAGTAGGCGGAGCCCACCATCCCGACCTGCCAGGTAGGAAGATTATCGTGAGCCAGCCAAAGCGGGACGAGCGTGTTTAAAACCGCCATCGCCAGAGTCAGCAGCAAAAGCCCGCAAAGCAGGAGCAATACGGGACGGGTATAGGTGGTCATGGGTATCAAACCGTGAGGAAATCAGGAAATTTGTGCGCATCATGCCACCGGTAAATTGATTGTCAATCCAGCAATAATGGGGGGTATGGAGGGTTTGAGCGGGTACGATTTGAAAAACTTATCCTGTTAATAAGTGACCGGAGTCACGTAAATTGTATCTCGCTGTTTTTGATGCGATATAGCGGGAAGCAGGTCAAAATGAGCAATCAAAAATTTCATGGATATTCAGGTGAAATTTTCTTATGCGAGAAGATGAAAAAGCGCGCCCTCAGACGCGCTTATAACTCGATGAAATGTTAGCTCGCTATCGCCATACCAACCGTCATATGCAGCCCGTAGAAAACGCCGCGACCGATAAGTTCACCTGCAATCATCAAGACCATCGCCAACGTCAGCAGACCGACGCCAGGCCGAGAGCCTTTCAGCTGCGGTACAATCCAGCCGACCAGAGCAATCACCAGCAGAACCATCCGCCCGGCCATCAGCGAACCGTACTCCGGCACCAGCGCAGATGCCTGTTGAATAGAGTTATGCAGCGTAGCCAGTTCCATCCCCTGCATCAGCACAACAACCATGCTAACCAGCAAAGCAAGCAGTGAGACGACAGGCAATATACGCATCCCCCAACCGCTAACCCCGGCTGCAGAAAGCAGCAAATAGCCCAGCAGTGGACCACCGATAAACATCGTCAGGAAGAAGCTCAGCGGCGTCCAGACGCTAAACCAGGTCGGAACTGTGTCAATCAGGTAAACCCGACTCATCATCCAGACAAATACCACGCCCAGAATCATGGTGATTACGACCCAGACTTTGCTGAGTGCCTGAGGCATTTTTCCGAGCACGGTCAAAAGCCACCAGAAACCACCCACCGCAAAGAATACCGATCCGCTGGCAATTTCATTGCTCAGCGCTGAACTGCCGAGGCGATTCAGGGAGTTGAACGCTCGCAGCGGCGAACCGAGATGCAGAATTGAGGCAATAAAGCCGATGCCCATCAGGATCCATAGCACCACCATCAGCAATTCGGCGCGCTTGCGAACCGCCTTGTCCTTCACGCCATACAATAGCGCCAATGCCATAGCGATAAACCCGCCCGCAACGCACTGGCCTAACACCGTAAAGACCATCAGCGGCCATTCATGCCATCCGTTTCCCATCTCACACCTCCTTCGGGTTGGCCAGATAACCGCTGGTATCCCCACTTGGGCGGCTGTTGGCGTTAGGTTTAATCACGATATTTGGTTTTGTGAAGTGCGATGCAGGCAGCGGCGCAATGGCGGCCTGAGTCCCGTACTTTTTGCGTAATTCGTCGACAGGCGCTAAATCCAGCGCTCGCAACGGGCAGGATTCCACACAAATCGGCTTTTTCCCCTCGGCAACGCGCTCATAACAGCCGTCGCACTTGGTCATGTGGCCTTTCTCTTCGTTGTACTGCGGCGCACCGTACGGACACGCCATATGGCAGTAGCGGCAGCCGATACAAACCTCTTCGTTCACCACCACAAACCCATCTTCTCGCTTGTGCATGGCGCCGCTCGGGCAGACCTTAGTACAGGCCGGATCTTCACAGTGGTTACAGGAGATAGAAAGGTAGTAGGCGAAAACATCCTGGTGGAAAACACCGTTATCTTCCTGCCAGTTACCGCCCGCATATTCATAAATGCGGCGATAGCTAACTTCCGGACTCAGGTTCTTAAAATCCTTGCACGCCAGTTCGCAGGTTTTGCAGCCGGTGCAGCGACTGGAGTCGATATAAAAGCCATATTGGGTTGTCATTTACTGCTCCTTACGCCTTTTCAACCTGGACCAGGTTACTGTGGGATGGATTGCCTTTTGCCAGCGGTGATGGTCGCTGAGTGGTCAGCACATTGATGCTGCCCCCGCGGTCGACTTTATTGGCATCGGGGCTATACCAGGCGCCTTCCCCTAAGGCGACAACGCCAGGAATGATGCGTGGCGTCACTTTGGCGCTAATGCGCACTTCCCCGCGGTCGTTAAAAATACGGACTTCATCACCATTGGCGATGCCGCGCTGTTTTGCATCAAGCGGGTTGATCCACATCTCCTGGCGACAGGCAGCCTTCAGCACGTCAACGTTGCCATAGGTCGAGTGCGTCCGCGCTTTGTAATGGAAGCCGGTCAGCTGCAGCGGCCATTTCTCCGCCAGCGGATCGCCAACGTTCTCAAAACCAGCGCTATACACCGGCAGCGGGTCGATGACATCCCCTTCCGGCAGTTCCCAGGTGGCGGCAATATCCGCAAGCTGAGCGGAATAGATCTCAATTTTCCCTGACGGCGTCGTTAATGGGTTGGCATGGGGATCTTCACGGAAGGCTTTGTAGGCGACGTGATGCCCTTCCGGGTCACGCTTTTTAAACATCCCCAATTGGCGGAACTCATCAAAGCTCGGCAGCTCAGGGATCGCTGCCTGAGATTGAGCATACAGGTGACGCATCCAGCCTTCCTGCGTCCGTCCTTCCGTGAAACGCTGCTCCACACCCATACGCTTCGCCAGTTCGGTCGTCATTTCATAGATGGTTTTGCATTCAAAACGCGGCTTGATGGCCTGTTCAGCAAAAATCACATAAGACATGTTGCCGCAGGAAGCATCGAGGCAGAAATCCATCTGCTCAGAGGCCGTGCAATCCGGCAGAAGAATATCGGCGTATTTCGCAGAGGACGTCATATGGTTGTCGATCACCACGATCATTTCGCATTTTTTATCATCCTGCAGAATGTCGTGCGTGCGGTTGATCTGAGAATGCTGGTTAATCAGGCAATTCCCGGCATAGTTCCAGACCATTTTAATCGGTACATCCAGTTTCTCTTTACCACGCACGCCGTCGCGGGTGGCTGTCATCTCCGCGCCGCGTTCGATGGCATCGGTCCACATAAACATGGAAATACTGGTTTGAACCGGGTTTTCCAGCGTAGGCATTCGCACAAATGGCAGGCTATAAGAGCCTTCACGCGCCCCGCTGTTGCCCCCGTGAATACCGACGTTACCGGTCAGGATAGAAAGCATGGCGATTGCGCGGGAAACCAGCTCGCCGTTGGAGTGACGCTGCGGCCCCCAACCCTGGCTGATAAAGGCCGGTTTAGCACTGCCAATTTCCCGGGCAAGTTTGATAATACGATCGGTCGGAATACCGGTTATCTGCGAAGCCCATTCAGGCGTCTTGGCAATGCCGTCAGCTCCCTGACCTAGGATATAAGCTTTGTAGTGGCCATTGCGCGGCGCACCGGCCGGGAGCGTTTTTTCATCATAACCCACGCAGTATTTGTCCAGAAAGGCCTGATCTACGAGGTTTTCGTCAATCATGACCCACGCCAGTGCGGAAATCAGCGCCGCATCGGTGCCAGGGCGAATGGGGATCCACTCGTCTTCCCGGCCTGCGCCGGTGTCGGTGTAACGTGGGTCAATAATGATCATTCGGGCATTGGACTTTTGGCGAGCCTGTTCGAGGTAATAAGTTACCCCGCCACCGCTCATCCTCGTTTCGCCCGGATTATTGCCGAACAGCACCACCAGCTTGCTGTTTTCAATATCGGATGGGCTGTTGCCGTCCGCCCAGCCGCCGTAGGTATAATTCAGACCGGCGGCAATCTGTGCGGTGGAATAGTCCCCGTAATGATTGAGGTAGCCCCCGCAGCAGTTCATCAGGCGAGCAATCAGCGTGGAACCCGGCGGCCAGGAACGCGTCATGGTTCCACCCAGCGTACCGGTACCGTAGTTCAGATAAATAGCTTCGTTACCATGCTCTTTAATGATGCTCTGCATGCTGTGGGCAATGGTATCAAACGCTTCATCCCAGCTAATGCGCTCGAACTTCCCTTCGCCACGCGCGCCAACGCGTTTCATCGGGTATTTCAGGCGGTCAGCATTATAGACCCGTCGACGCATAGAGCGACCACGCAGGCAGGCCCGAACCTGGTGTAAACCTTCATAATCGTCATCGCCGGTGTTATCGGTTTCGACATATTTAATTTCGCCATCCACCACATGCATACGCAACGGGCAGCGGCTGCCACAGTTCACCGTACAGGCGCTCCAGACCACTTTTTCACTGCTACCGGGATTAACGGTTTGAGCGGCAAAAGCGAGCCGGGAGAAGGGGAGTGAGAAGGCGCTAGTTGCAGCAGCTAAACCACCGATTGCCGTGGTTTGGACCAGCTTACGACGGCTGACCTCTGCCGCGAGGATCGCGTTAGGGGTTTTATCAGTCATAGTGACCTACTTGTTTTGCTCACAGTTGAAATAAGCCGACAGCGGTCACGCGGGTTGAGAGCCCACATTCCGTTGTGCAGCTAAAGGGTGAAAGGGGTGTCCGGAATATTTTTATTGAAGGATTGACCTGGCCGCGTCACGCCTTGTGAAGCACGGCCGTCAAATGATGATTAGATGTAAGTTTTAATTGAACAATCATCACCCGCTTCCGGTGAGCAATAATACTTCTTTAGGAGTAGGGGTTATTGTCTGGTATCAAGAAAGGCGGTGTTGACGTAAAACCTCGGAATTAGGGTATAAAAAAAGCGCCCTTAGGCGCTTTTTCAATACATCACAAACGGCGGATTACCCGATGTATTCCAGGCCATTCATGTAAGGACGCAGCACTTCTGGTACCTGAATGCGGCCATCAGCCTGCTGGTAGTTTTCCAGGACGGCGACCAGAGTACGGCCAACTGCCAGACCAGAACCGTTCAGGGTGTGAACCAGGCGAGTCTTCTTGTCTGCTTTACTGCGGCAGCGAGCCTGCAGGCGGCGAGCCTGGAAGTCCCAGCAGTTGGAGCAGGAAGAGATCTCACGGTACGTATCCTGTGCCGGCAGCCAGACTTCCAGATCGTAAGTTTTGCGCGCACCGAAACCGATATCACCGCTGCAAAGCAGCACTTTACGGTATGGCAGCCCCAGCAGTTGCAGAACCTTCTCCGCATGGCCGGTCATCTCTTCCAGCGCATCCATAGAGTCTTCAGGGCGAACGATCTGCACCATCTCAACTTTGTCGAACTGGTGCATACGAATCAGCCCGCGAGTATCACGGCCATAGGATCCAGCTTCAGACCGGAAGCACGGCGTGTGCGCAGTCAGCTTCAGCGGCAGGGAATCTTCGTCGATGATCTCGTCGCGAACCAGGTTGGTCAGCGGCACTTCTGCGGTAGGGATCAGCGCATAGTTGCTGCTGTCCGCTTCTTCTTCCAGCGGACGAGTATGGAACAGGTCACCGCCAAACTTAGGCAACTGGCCGGTACCGTACAGCGTGTCCTGGTTAACCAGATACGGAACATAGTTTTCCATGTAACCGTGCTGCTCGGTGTGCAGATCCAGCATAAACTGGCTCAGCGCACGGTGCATACGCGCCACCTGCCCCTGCATTACTACAAAGCGGGAACCGGTGAGTTTAACCGCCGCAGCGAAGTCCAGGCCTTTTGCCATTTCGCCCAGGGTGACGTGATCGCGTACTTCGAAATCAAATTTACGCGGCTCGCCCCAGCGGCTGACTTCGACGTTTTCGCTGTCGTCTTTGCCCAATGGCACGCAGTCATCAGGAATGTTTGGCAATGTCAGCGAGATATCGCGAATTTCTGCCAGCAGAGAATCAAGCTCGTTTTTCGCTGCATCCAGCTCTTCACCCAGCTGGTTAACCTGCAGGCGCAGCGGCTCAATGTCTTCTCCGCGCGCTTTCGCCTGGCCGATGGATTTCGATCGCGAGTTACGTTCAGCCTGCAGATTTTCCGTTTTGACCTGCAGTACTTTACGACGCTCTTCCAGAGAGCGCAGCGTATCTACATCCAGCTTAAAGCCCCGGCGTGCCAGTTTTTCAGCGACTGCGTCTGGCTCTGTACGCAGCAGATTGGGATCGAGCATGCTTATCCTGTGCTTATCGAATTGAATTTATAGGAGTGCGGCCACAGCCTGCGACCGCTTTGATAGTCTTGCTAACCTTACCGCAACGCCTGCATTAGCGGTAGCGTTTTGTGGGGCTTTTCTGATCCTGCTCGGTCAGCCAGGCTAGCTTTTCGCCAATCTTCCCTTCCAGACCTCTGTTGGTCGGCCGATAGTAGCGAGTTTGCGCCATTTCAGGTGGGAAATAGTCTTCCCCGGCGGCATAGGCATTGGGCTCGTCATGGGCGTAACGGTATTCCTGGCCATAGCCCATTTCTTTCATTAATTTCGTTGGGGCGTTACGCAGATGGACGGGCACGTCATAATCGGGGCGTTCGCGCGCATCCGCCATTGCAGCTTTGAACGCGGTATAAACGGCGTTGCTTTTCGGGGCGCAGGCCAGATAAACAATCGCCTGAGCAATAGCCCTCTCCCCTTCCGCTGGCCCTACGCGGGTGAAGCAATCCCAGGCGGCAATGGCCACCTGCATACCTCTGGGATCCGCGTTACCAACGTCTTCAGAGGCAATCGCCAGTAAGCGCCGCGCAACGTAGAGCGGATCGCCACCTGCGCTAATAATACGCGCGTACCAGTAAAGAGCGGCATCCGGGGCAGAACCGCGAATTGATTTATGTACCGCTGAAATCAGATCGTAAAAACGATCGCCTTTATTATCGAAACGCGCACTGCGTTCACCAGCAATCTCCGTTAGCAATTGGGTTTGCAAAATCCGGTTGCCGCTGGCGTCAATTTCAGCCATATCCGCCATCATTTCGAGCGTATTTAACGCCCGGCGCGCATCGCCGTTTACCAGCTCGGCAATGGCTTTACGCGTTTCGTCCGGCAGGATGATATTTTGCCCGCCGTAGCCCCTGGCTTTATCGTTCATCGCCTGATCGAGCACCAGCTCAATATCCGCCACGGTCAGTGATTTCAGTAGATACACGCGGGCACGGGAAAGCAGCGCCGAGTTGAGCTCAAAAGAAGGGTTTTCGGTTGTCGCACCAATAAAAGTAATGGTGCCGTCTTCGATATGCGGCAGGAAGGCATCCTGCTGGCTTTTGTTGAAGCGGTGAACTTCGTCGACAAAAAGAATGGTGCGGCGCCCGGCATTGCGGTTCTGCCGCGCACGTTCGATGGCCTCACGAATATCTTTCACGCCTGAGGTTACCGCAGAAATACGTTCAACATCCGCGCTGGCATAGAGAGCAATCACTTCGGCGAGGGTTGTTTTACCGGTGCCCGGCGGCCCCCAAAGAATCATGGAATGCAGATGACCTGCTTCAATGGCTCGGGGCAGCGGTTTTCCATCAGCCAGCAGATGCTGCTGGCCGATGTACTGCGCCAAATTTTCTGGCCGCATACGCGCGGCCAGCGGCTGGAAGGTATTCTCTGAAAAATCGAGCGACAGATTGCTCACTCAAGCCTCTACTTACGTTGGTCGTCCACCGTGACGCCTTTTGGCGGGGTGAACGTAAACTTACCGGCATCCACTGCGCCGTTTTGCTGAGCCTTCAAAGTATAGCTGCTGCGCTGGTCATCCTGCTCTACGGCGCTGAACTGATGGATAGTGCCGTCTCGGCCGACGTTGATGGTGAATTGCTTCAGGTTACCCGAGCTGCTTTTTGGCGTCAGCACAAAGTCATCGCCGTTCTGCTTAATGTTGTATTGCTTCCAGTCGCTGGACTGGTTGCGGGCAATCAGCATAAACGGCGTATTGCTGGTGGCGTCTTTTAGCCAGGTAGCCGTAACCTGCTCAACGAACGGGTTGTAGAACCACAGGGTTTTACCGTCGGAAACGAGGATGCTTTCATCGGGCTGAGTCATGTGCCAGTTGAACAGGTTTGGGCGCTTAACCCACAGATCCCCCTGGCCTTCCTGCACGGCAGCGCCGCTACCATCGGTGACTTTCTGGGTGAAGCTGGCGTGGAAGCTGCCAACTTTATCAAGGCGACCTTGCAAATCCCCGGCTGCGTCAGCCCAGGCTCCGGTTGCGGTCAGGCCGGCTAACAGCGCACAGGCAATTACGATTTTTTTCATTATGTTCCCTCTGGATTCATTGACCACCTGACGATGGCGCGTCTGCTGCTCACTCTAGTGAAGTCTTCGGCTACCGCAACAGAAGAATAAGCTGATTTTCCGGTAATTTACCCATCTTTGCAAAAAGAGCCGCAGGCGCGGCTCTTTTTTGCTCAATGGACTAGCGCTCGGCCGGATTACTCAAACTGAGGTGGCGCAAGAACCTCTCGGTTACCGTTATGCCCCTGTGGGCTCACGATCCCCTGCGCTTCCATCTGCTCCACGATTCTCGCGGCTCGGTTGTAGCCGATACGGAACTGGCGCTGCACGCCGGAGATGGATGCTTTGCGTTTCTCTACCACGAAAGCGACTGCCTGATCGAACAGCGGATCCAGCTCTTCGTCACCGTCCATCCCGCCGCCACCGCCGTCACCGCTGCCTTCATCATCGGTAATGCCGGTGATGTACTGCGGACGGCCACGTGCTTTCCAGTCCTGCACCACCGCATGCACTTCTTCATCACGCACAAAGGCACCGTGCACACGAATCGGCGTCGTGGAGTTTGGCGCGGAATAAAGCATATCCCCCATGCCGAGAAGTGATTCAGCGCCGCCCTGATCCAGGATTGTGCGTGAGTCAATTTTGCTCGACACCGTAAACGCGATACGGGTTGGGATGTTAGCTTTAATCAGGCCGGTAATGACGTCAACCGATGGACGCTGGGTTGCAAGAACAAGGTGAATACCTGCGGCGCGCGCTTTCTGTGCGAGGCGGGCGATCAGCTCTTCTACTTTTTTGCCTACCGTCATCATCAGGTCGGCAAATTCATCCACCAGCACCACGATATACGGCAGTTTCTCCAGCATCGGGTGGCTCACTTCCATGCTGTCACCAGGTTTCCAGAACGGGTCAGGGATTGGGCGCCCCATGCGCTCAGCTTCCAGCACGCGTTCGTTGTAGCCCGCAAGGTTTCGCACGCCCAGCGCGGACATCAGCTTATAGCGGCGCTCCATCTCATTCACGCTCCAGCGCAGCGCATTCGCGGCGTCTTTCATATCCGTAACCACTTCGGTCAACAGATGCGGAATGCCTTCATACACCGACAGCTCAAGCATTTTCGGGTCGATCATAATGAAGCGAACATCTTCCGGCGTTGCTTTATACAACATGCTGATGATCATGGCGTTTACGCCAACCGACTTACCGGACCCCGTTGTACCGGCTACCAGCAAGTGAGGCATTTTCGCCAGGTCTGCAACGACAGGCTCACCGCCGATATCTTTACCCAGAACCACGGTCAACGGAGAGCCGTTGTCGCGGAATTTAGCGCAGTCGAGCACTTCACGCAGATAAACGGTCTGGCGCTTTTTGTTAGGCAACTCAAGGCCTACGTAAGGTTTACCCGGAATAACCTCAACCACACGCACGGCGACGGTGGAGAGCGAACGCGCCAGGTCGCGGGAAAGGTTAGAGATGCGGGCAGCCTTCACACCCGGAGCCAAATCCAGCTCGAAGCGGGTAATGACTGGGCCAGGGGAATAATCCACTACATCCGCTTTAATGCGGTAATCCGCCAGACGCGCTTCAACCAGGCGCGCCATCTGCTCCATTGCAAAGGTATCTACCGGTTCAACCTCAGTTGGAGGAGAAGTCAGTAGATCCAACGACGGCAGCGGCGTGGTCGGTTTCTGAAGCGGGCGGTCGTCACCATTGCGCATCAAGAACGGGTGGATCAGGCTCTCTTTTGGCTCTGGCGCAGCAGGCTGATGCTGAGCCGCCTGAGCATATTGAGAAGGCTGTGCAGCGGGTTGACTGTGCTGAACTGGCTGCGGGGCCGGTTCAAAGCTCGGGGTAAACAGCGGCTCGCTCGGCGTATCATCCACCAGTTCCTTCAACGATGACTGGAAATCAAAGTCGTCAAGAGAGAACGGCGCATTATTCTGCTGTGGCTGCTCGCTATAGCGCTGTTGCTGCTGTGCAGCAAACTGACGCGCAAGTTCCGCCTCTTCCTCCTCGGCCTGCTGTTCTCCAGACCAGCTTTCGTCTTCGTACTCTTCGCCATAGCGCTGCTGTTGCTGGGCTGCAAACTGGCGGGCCAGTTCGTGCTGCTGCAGCGCATCGCCTTCATCGCCGTAATAGTCTTCAGACTGCTGGTTTTCGGCGAGTCTCGCCTGCTCTTCTGCCATTCGCTGGGAAGGCAGTTTTATGCCATAGGACGCCAGTTCACGACGAGTCGGAACGCGTACCCGGTTTGGACGTGGCAGTTGAGGGCCAATACCTTCTTTTACCTGAGGACGTGGCGCATCGCTGGCGATACTGAACACGGGTGAAAATGCTGCCGCTGCAGCCCCAGCTTTTACTGCCTGCTGAATGCCAGATGCAGTCTGCGTTATATCCGGCACTGGCATTTCTGGTGCCAATAACGGCGTGGAAGCGGGCGCAGATGTCGGTATCAAAGGTTGAACCGGTTCCGGGCTAGCGGATTTTACTGGCGCATAGCTGTAAGGATCAGGCTTTGGCT
Source organism: Enterobacter sp. TMH.L2 (assembly GCF_050847315.1). Classification (NCBI taxonomy): domain Bacteria; kingdom Pseudomonadati; phylum Pseudomonadota; class Gammaproteobacteria; order Enterobacterales; family Enterobacteriaceae; genus Enterobacter; species Enterobacter sp. TMH.L2. The sequence goes on from NZ_CP193791.1 coordinate 3,175,311, forward strand.
CATTGACTGGTTGATACCACGCCGCAAGCTGTTCACGTTCCCGGGCTCGCTTCTCTTCCACTTCTTCAAAGTGGTACATCGGCGGGCGAACGTATTTCACCTCTTCTACCGGCTCAGGCACGGACTGTGGTTCAACGGCTGGCTGAGCCACTGGCACAACGGGTTCAGACCAGCTTTGATGCGTCTCAGGCACAACCTGCTGTTGTATGCTTGCCGGGTGCGGCGACGTGTAATGATCCGGGGCAGGCGCAATAACCGGTTCTGGCGTGACCGTTGTCGGTGCCGGTTCCCAGGCAATCGCTGGGGCAGCAAGCTCAGCGTCAACGGCAGGTGCCGGTGTTGATACTGGAGGCATTGAAGCAACCGGCGGTACCGGTGCAGCCCACGACTGGTGAACGGTTGTTGCCGCGGCAGCCGCTGCAATAGGCTCAACGGCAGAGTGTCCACTGAACAGCGGATCGTATTCCTGATCTTCTGGCAAAGTCGCTTTATGCCCGGAGAACAGCACATCGTTCGGATCTGCTTCTACACCACGAGCGCTGAACAACACATCGTCTTCAGCGTCATCCATACGCTTGCCGGAGAACAACGCCGCATCCGTTTTGCGACCATTAGGATTAGCAAACTTCTGCGATAAGCGCTGCTTACGCGCAAGCGCCCCGCGTAAAATACGCGCCCGGCGAGATTCGCGTTTCTCAGCAGAAACCTGCGGCGCTTCGTCTTCGTCATGCTCTTCTTCGTATTCGTCCTCATCCTGCCAGGTGTTATCCCGGCGGGTGCGGTTGCTGGCAAAAGTCAGCACGGTCAGCACCGCGCTGCCAAGTTTCTCAGCAATGCTGACCCAGGACCAGCCGGTGAACAGCGTCAGACCAGCAGCCCAAACGCAAAGCAGCGCAATTGTGCCGCCGCTGCTGTTCAACAGCGGCATCATAGCGGTGCTAAGCAAGCTACCCAGCACGCCGCCCGAAGCGAAGTACCAAATATCGTCCGCATTGATGGCCGCCAGGCCACAAGAGGTCAGCACCATCGCAAGTACGCCGATCAGGCGCAGCGAAACGGCAAAATAATCGATGAATTCTTCACTGTCGCGCTGGCGCCAGGTGAACCAGCAGCCCCCGATGATAATCACCGGAATGGTGTATGCCATCACGCCAAAAATGAAGAACAGCGTATCAGCAAACCACGCTCCCGGCGCACCACCCAGATTATGGATGGGCTCATGCCACGCGGTTTGCGACCAGCTGGGGTCTGAGGGGTTAAAACTTAGCAAGGCTGCCATCAAATAGATGGCGAATAAGGCAACAAGGATCAGCAACGCCTCGAGTAAACGGCGCCCGCTGCTCAGTTTCCGCAATGTTACTTCTTTATCTTCGGTATATTCCTGGCTCAAGAAAGGCTCTCCAGGTCCTTAAACTCAATGGAGACAACAGCACCGGCGGCCTGCCGGAGCTGTTGCTGTATGGATTCCCAGGAGTGTAACCAAAATACGCCAATTTTGCACCTGGCCCGTATTAACGGGTCTTAATGACCAAACGGTTACTCTGTTTGACCTCTTCCATGACAACATAAGTACGGGTGTCGTTCACGCCCGGCAGACGCAGCAGGGTCTCACCTAAGAGTTTACGATACGCCGACATATCCGGCACGCGTGTTTTCAACAGGTAGTCGAAATCACCGGATACGAGATGACACTCTTGAATTTCTTCAAGTTTCTGCACTGCGGCGTTAAATTGCTCAAACACATCCGGGGCGCCACGATTCAGAGTAATCTCAACAAATACCAGCAGCGAGGCATCCAGATAATGCGGGTTTAACAGCGCCGTATAGCCCTGAATAAAACCCTGACGTTCCAGACGACGAACGCGCTCAAGGCACGGCGTCGGCGAAAGCCCAACACGCTTTGAAAGCTCAACGTTAGAAATGCGCCCATCCTTTTGCAATTCGTTGAGAATATTGCGATCGATACGGTCGAGATCTTTGCCCGGGCGCTTCTTGCTATCTACCATTATTATTGTCTCTCTCTATTCCTTCCTTCACCTGCCATAACCCTGGTGACGTCAATGTTCAGGGTGTACGTGAGAAGACCGATGCCTTGCGGCTGCTATCGACATCACGCATAGCGTCTGTCCACGTCATGCGTAAATTTCAATAACTCGGTAAATTTGCATCAGGTTTGCGCGAGAGCACGCGGCTTCCACATCACCAAATGTTTTTCTTCCTCGAATGTTTTCGCAAATGCTTAGGGGATTGTCAAAGCAAAACATCTATTTTTAGTGGAACGTGCCAGATATTCCTTTTGGCTGATGATTATTCATCATTTTCGCACCGTGATTACCGTGCTATTACAATGATTATTTATGCACATGACGGCGATATTCATTGGGCTTATAGGCAGCATCAATGACACACATCGTTAACAACATTGCTGCACTCTTTTTTTACTGCAACGAATTCCCTACAATCCCCCCCATTGTCTGTAAACGTTCAATGAGGATCTCATGGGCACAGCTAAACACAGTAAGCTGCTTATTCTTGGCTCCGGCCCTGCGGGCTATACAGCAGCGGTCTACGCTGCACGCGCCAACTTAAAACCGGTTTTGATTACCGGGATGGAAAAAGGCGGTCAGCTGACCACCACAACCGAAGTCGAAAACTGGCCTGGCGATCCTAACGACCTGACCGGTCCGTTACTGATGGAACGTATGCACGAGCATGCGGCTAAGTTCGAAACTGAAATTCTGTTCGACCACATCACCAGCGTCGATCTGCAGAACCGTCCTTTCCGCCTGGTGGGCGACAGCGGCGAATACACCTGTGACGCGCTGATCATCGCGACCGGCGCATCTGCACGCTACCTTGGCCTGCCTTCCGAAGAAGCCTTCAAAGGCCGCGGCGTTTCTGCCTGCGCCACCTGTGACGGTTTCTTCTACCGCAACCAGAAAGTCGCGGTTATCGGCGGCGGGAATACCGCAGTTGAAGAAGCGCTTTATCTGGCAAACATTGCTTCAGAAGTGCATTTGATCCACCGTCGCGACAGCTTCCGCGCGGAGAAGATCCTGATTAACCGTCTGATGGATAAAGTGCAGAATGGCAACATTGTGCTGCACACCCATCGCACGCTGGAAGAAGTCACAGGCGATCAAATGGGCGTCAGCGGCCTTCGCCTGCGCGACACGCAAAACACCGATGTTACCGAAGAACTGGAAGTTGCAGGGCTGTTCGTGGCTATCGGTCATAGCCCGAACACCGCCATCTTCAACGGCCAGTTGGAGCTGGAAAACGGCTACATTAAAGTGCAGTCCGGTATTCACGGCAACGCTACCCAGACCAGTATTCCAGGCGTATTTGCCGCAGGCGATGTGATGGATCATATTTATCGTCAGGCCATCACTTCTGCCGGAACCGGCTGCATGGCCGCTCTGGACGCCGAGCGCTATCTCGACGGCCTGGCCGAACAGTGTAAATAATCTTAAGATGTTAAAAAAGGCGGCCTTGCTGGTCGCCTTTCTTGTTTCTGCCATGTAACATTGCCTGTCAAAATTGCCTGAGAATTCCTTCTTCTACCAGAATCTGGCACGCGATGAATAAAACCCGTCAGCAAGAACTTAGCCTCTGGCTAAAACAGCAAAGTCTTATCTCTCGCCGTTGGCTCGGCTTGTCACGTCTGCTCGGTTTGGTCAGTGGTTTACTGATTGTGGCCCAGGCCTGGCTGCTCGCCCGCATTCTCCAGCACATGATCATGGAAAATATTCCGCGTGAAGCACTGCTCATGCCGTTTATTTTGCTGGTTCTGGTATTTGTGCTGCGCGCGTGGATCGTGTGGCTGCGCGAAAAGGTCGGATTCCACGCCGGATTGCACATTCGCCAGGAAATTCGCCGCCAGGTACTCGACAGATTACATCAGGCAGGCCCAGCCTGGATTCAGGGCAAACCAGTGGGGAGCTGGGCTACGCTGGTTCTTGAACAAATAGAAGACATGCACGACTACTACGCGCGCTACCTGCCGCAGATGTCGCTGGCGGTCATGGTGCCTTTGCTGATTATTATTGCCATTTTCCCGATCAACTGGGCAGCCGCACTCATTTTGCTGGGCACCGCGCCGCTTATCCCTATTTTCATGGCGCTGGTAGGCATGGGCGCAGCCGATGCGAACCGCCGTAATTTCCAGGCACTGGCAAGGCTCAGCGGACACTTCCTCGATCGTCTTCGCGGGATGGAAACACTTCGTGTATTTAACCGTGGCGCGGCGGAAACTGAAAATATTCGCGCGGCAAGCCAGGACTTTCGTCAGCGCACCATGGAAGTGCTGCGCATGGCCTTTCTTTCTTCCGGCGTGCTGGAGTTTTTCGCCTCGTTATCTATCGCCGTGGTGGCCGTCTATTTCGGTTTCTCTTACCTTGGCGAGCTGAATTTCGGCCATTATGGTGCTGGAGTCTCTTTATTCGCTGGCTTCCTGGCGCTCATTCTTGCCCCTGAATTCTTCCAGCCGCTGCGTGATATGGGCACCTTCTATCACGCCAGGGCTCAGGCCGTAGGCGCGGCAGAGACCCTGAAGACCTTCCTCGACGCGCCGCTGCAACACCCTGAGCAGGGAACCGTGCAGCTTTCGGGCAACGGAACTTTCACTCTTGAAGCCCGAGAGATGACAATTCTGTCCGCAGAGGGGAAAGTGCTGGCCGGGCCGCTGAATTTTATGCTTCCTGCCGGGCAACGCGTGGCACTGGTGGGCCAAAGCGGTGCGGGCAAAAGCTCCCTGCTGAATGTCCTGTCCGGCTTCCTGCCCTATCAGGGGCAGTTGCTGGTCAATGGCGTCGAGCTGGCACAGCTTTCACCTGAATGGTGGCGCACACAGCTTAGTTGGGTGGGGCAAAATCCGCAGCTACCGGCGGCTACCCTACGTGACAACGTACTTCTTGGGATGCCAGAAGCGGACGGCACTCGTTTGCAGGCAGCTCTGGATAAAGCCTCGGTAACAGAGTTTCTGTCGCAGCTGCCAGAAGGTATCGACACCCCAATCGGCGATCAGTCTACCCGTTTATCCGTGGGTCAGGCACAGCGAGTGGCCGTAGCCAGAGCCTTACTCTCCCCTTGCGGTGTTTTATTGCTGGATGAGCCTGCCGCGAGCCTGGATGCCCACAGCGAACAGCGTGTAATGGAAGCGCTCACGGAAGCGTCCCAGAAACAAACCACACTGATGGTGACTCATCAATTGGACTACATCAGCAGTTGGGATCAAATTTGGGTGATGCGGAACGGGCTGATTGTTCAGCAGGGAAACTTCGAACAGCTTTCCGTTGAAGAAGGCCCCTTTGCTCTATTACTGGCCAGTCGCCAGGAGGAGATCTAATGCGCGCATTGCTGCCTTATCTGGCGCTTTATCGCCGCCACAAATGGTTACTGTCTTTAGGCGTTGTTCTGGCGATTATCACGCTGCTTGCCAGCATTGGTCTGTTAACGCTCTCCGGCTGGTTCCTTTCTGCCTCGGCCGTAGTGGGCGTTGCAGGACTCTACAGCTTTAACTACATGCTGCCTGCCGCAGGCGTTCGCGGGGCGGCTATCACCCGCACAGCGGGTCGCTATTTTGAGCGTCTGGTCAGCCACGATGCTACCTTCCGCGTCCTGCAGCATTTACGCGTGTCAACCTTTAGCAAGCTGCTGCCCCTCTCCCCTGCCGGGCTGGCGCGCTTTCGCCAGGGAGAATTGCTCAATCGCGTGGTGGCAGACGTCGATACGCTCGATCACCTTTATTTACGGGTTATCTCCCCGCTCGTCGGCGCTTTTGTCGTTATCCTGGTGGTGACTTTTGGCCTGAGTTTCCTTGATGTTTCCCTTGCCTTAACGCTTGGCGGATTTTTACTCGCGACTCTGCTCCTTCTGCCGCCACTGTTCTACCGCGCCGGGCAGCCAACCGGGGAAGCGCTAACCGTTCAACGCGGTAACTATCGCCAGCAGCTCACCTCCTGGCTGCAAAGCCACGCGGAATTAACCATTTTCGGCGCTGCAAACCGCGCGCGCGAACAGTTAGATGCCACGGAAAACAGCTGGCAGGAAGCGCAACGTCGCCAGGCCGGGTTAACTGCCCTGTCGCAGGCTGTCATGCTGCTTATCAGTGGTATTGCCGTACTGACGATGCTGTGGATGGCATCCGCAGGCGTAGGCGAAAGCCAATCTCCCGGCGCGCTGATTGCCCTGTTCGTCTTTTGTGCCCTGGCGGCATTTGAAGCGATGGCCCCGGTTACCGGCGCCTTTCAGCATCTTGGCCAGGTCATTGCCTCAGCGCTGCGCGTGACGCAAATCACCAGCCAGACACCTGAAGTTATTTTTCCTGAAGCAACGCAGCCCGAGCAACGGCGGGCAACTCTGGACATTCGTGAGCTGAGTTTTACTTATCCAGGCCAGAGTCAGCCTGCACTGAAAGACATTTCACTGTCTGTCAGCGCCGGGCAGAGAATAGCGATCCTCGGTAAAACCGGCTGCGGTAAATCCACTTTACTGCAATTACTGACCCGCGCATGGGATGCTCAGCAGGGCGAAATTCAACTTAACGGCATCGCCCTTAGCGCTTTTGATGAAGTCACTCTGCGCAAAGCAACGAGCGTTGTCCCTCAGCGCGTACACCTGTTTAGCGCCACGCTTCGCGATAACCTTTTACTGGCATCTCCAGAGGCCAGCGATGCCCAACTCAGCACCGCTCTGACTCAGGTAGGACTTGAAAAACTGCTTGAAGACGGCGCGCTTAATAGCTGGCTTGGCGAAGGTGGTCGTCAGCTTTCCGGCGGGGAGCTTCGTCGCCTTGCGATTGCCAGGGCAATATTGCATAACGCCCCTCTTATGCTGCTGGATGAACCTACCGAAGGCCTGGATGCAGAAACAGAGCGCCAAATCCTTGATTTGTTGGCTGAAGTCACCAGAGATAAAACGGTGCTGATGGTCACTCACCGCCTGCGCGGTTTGAACGCTTTTGACAGCATAATTGTGATGGACAACGGGCAAATAATTGAGCAAGGTAATCACGCTGAATTAATGGCGTCCGGCGGACGTTATTATCAATTTCGCCAGCGCCTGTAGGCGTTCTGAATAGACTATTATCAATTTATTATTGCTCTATTGCTCTGGAGTATTGGTCGTCATGCGCCTGGTACAGCTGTCTCGTGACTCGATTGCCTTTCCTTCGCCGGAAGGCGCGTTGCGTGAACCTAATGGGTTATTGGCGCTTGGCGGCGACCTGACCCCCGCACGCCTGCTGATGGCCTATCAGCGAGGTATCTTTCCGTGGTTTTCTCCCGGCGATCCTATTTTGTGGTGGTCGCCCGATCCCCGCGCCATTCTTTACCCGGCGCAGTTTCATCTTAGCCGCAGCATGAAGCGCTTTCATCGCACTTCGCCTTATACCGTCACGCTCAACCACGCTTTTGAGCGCGTACTCTATGGCTGCGCCAGCGACCGAAATGAAGGCACCTGGATCACCGCAGACATTGTAGAAGCTTATTTGCGCCTGCATGAATTAGGCCATGCCCACTCCGTTGAAGTATGGGAAGGAAAAGAGCTGGTAGGCGGCATGTACGGCGTGGCACAGGGAGCATTATTTTGCGGCGAATCTATGTTTAGCCGCCGGGTGAATGCCTCCAAAACGGCGCTGCTGGTTTTCTGTCAGCACTTTATTCGCCATGGCGGTAAATTGATCGACTGCCAGGTATTAAATGAGCATACGGCTTCGCTGGGCGTGATTGAAATTCCTCGTAGAGAGTATCTCCAGGCATTAGCGGAACTTCGCCTCCAGCACTTGGGCTCTCATTGCTGGGTTCCGCAGATGCTGAGCAATAATGTTTAACAACACATTTTATGTGAGGGTGTTATAATTAGCGCCGCTAAGTGGCTTTTGCCTGCTACCCCGCCGTTGTCTGGGATTTATTGTTTAAGGGAATACCCTCTCATTTATCTCCTTGCGTTCTTCGTCGCAGACGTTGCCATGCGGCAAGCTGCTAACCGGCGGGTAATAAGCAAAATGCACTTTCACTGGTGATTTCACCAACAATTCTTTACATGATAAGCGAACTTCGGCATTATCTTGCCGGTTCAAACTACGGTAGTGATACCCCAGAGGATTAGATGGCCAAAGAAGACAATATTGAAATGCAGGGTACCGTACTTGATACGTTACCTAACACCATGTTCCGCGTTGAGCTGGAAAACGGGCACGTGGTTACCGCTCATATCTCCGGTAAAATGCGCAAAAACTACATCCGCATTCTGACGGGCGACAAAGTCACCGTTGAGCTGACCCCGTACGACCTGAGCAAAGGCCGCATTGTCTTCCGTAGCCGTTGATAGTTTTTATTCCGCGGCCTGAGATGGGCGGCGTTGAGTGTTCGTTGTAATAGAAAGGCCGGGCAATGCCCGGCCTTTTTTACATCCTCAGCCAGCGCTAGTGCGCGGCCTCCGGCTTGTGCTTCTGCGCACTCGCAAAGTTGAAGGTCAACTGCTGCTGGTCTTTATCCAGCGCAACCGTAACCTGCCCACCGTCAACAAGGGTGCCGAACAGCAGTTCGTTGGCTAGCGGTTTTTTCAGGTTGTCCTGGATAACACGCGCCATTGGGCGAGCGCCCATCGCGCGGTCATAGCCCTTCTCTGCCAGCCAGTCACGCGCTTCCTGGCTCACTTCCAGCGAAACGCCTTTCTGATCCAGCTGAACCTGTAGCTCGACAATAAACTTATCCACCACCTGATGAATCACCTCGGTAGAGAGGTGGTTGAACCAGATAATGTTGTCGAGACGGTTACGGAACTCCGGCGTAAAGATCTTTTTGATCTCTTCCATTGCATCGGTGCTGTTGTCCTGGCGGATAAGCCCGATAGATTTACGTTCGGTTTCCCGCACCCCGGCGTTGGTGGTCATCACCAGAATCACGTTGCGGAAGTCCGCCTTGCGTCCGTTGTTATCGGTCAGCGTACCGTTGTCCATTACCTGCAGCAGCAGGTTAAAGACATCCGGGTGCGCTTTTTCGATTTCATCAAGCAGCAGAACCGCATGTGGATGCTTAATCACCGCATCCGTCAGCAGCCCACCCTGATCGAAACCAACATAGCCTGGAGGGGCGCCAATCAGGCGGCTCACGGTATGGCGTTCCATATACTCGGACATATCAAAGCGCAGCAGCTCAATGCCCAGCGACTTCGCCAGCTGCACGGTGACTTCCGTCTTACCAACCCCGGTAGGGCCAGCAAACAGGAACGAACCGACAGGTTTATGATCCTGACCCAAACCGGCACGACTCATCTTGATCGCTTCGGTCAGCGCTTCAATCGCTTTATCCTGGCCAAACACCAGCATTTTCAGGCGATCGCCCAGGCTTTTCAGCGTATCGCGATCGCTCGCGGAAACGCTTTTTTCCGGGATGCGCGCAATGCGAGCGACCACGGTTTCGATGTCCGCCACGTTAACTGTTTTCTTACGCTTGCTGACCGGCATCAGGCGGCTACGTGCGCCCGCCTCATCAATGACGTCGATAGCCTTATCCGGCAGATGCCTGTCATTGATGTATTTCACCGCCAGCTCAACCGCCGCGCGAATCGCCTTCGCGGTATAGCGAACGTCGTGGTGCGCTTCGTATTTCGGTTTCAGTCCGTTGATGATCTGCACCGTTTCTTCAACGCTTGGCTCAGTAATATCAATCTTCTGGAAGCGGCGTGCCAGGGCACGATCTTTTTCGAAGATGTTGCTGAACTCCTGATAAGTCGTCGAGCCAATCACCCGAATTTTACCGCCGGAGAGCAGCGGTTTAATCAGGTTAGCGGCGTCGACCTGGCCACCGGAAGCCGCGCCCGCGCCAATAATGGTGTGGATTTCATCGATAAACAGGATGCTGTTTTGATCCTGCTCGAGCTGTTTCAGCAGCGCTTTAAAACGTTTTTCAAAATCGCCGCGGTATTTGGTACCGGCCAGCAGAGAACCGATATCCAGCGAGTAGATGGTGCAGTCGGCCATCACTTCCGGCACATCGCCCTGCACAATTCGCCACGCCAGCCCTTCGGCAATAGCCGTTTTACCCACGCCAGATTCACCGACCAGCAGCGGGTTATTTTTACGGCGACGGCACAGAACCTGGATAGCACGCTCCAGCTCTTTATCGCGGCCAATCAGCGGATCGATCCCGCCCACGCGCGCAAGCTGATTAAGATTGGTGGTGAAGTTTTCCATACGTTCCTCCCCGCCTGCTTGCTCTTCGTTGACCGGATTTTCAGAACCCGATGACTGATTCGGTTCGTCTTTGCGCGTGCCGTGAGAGATAAAGTTCACCACGTCGAGGCGGCTTACTTCATGTTTACGCAGCAGGTAGGCTGCCTGGGATTCCTGTTCGCTGAAAATGGCAACCAGCACGTTGGCGCCGGTCACTTCACTGCGCCCGGAGGACTGCACATGGAACACCGCTCGCTGCAGCACACGCTGGAAGCTTAGCGTCGGCTGCGTGTCGCGCTCTTCAACGTTGGGTGGCAGGACCGGCGTAGTTTGTTCGATGAAGGCTTCGAGCTCCTGCCGCAGCGCCACCATATCCACAGAACACGCTTCCAGCGCTTCGCGGGCAGATGGGTTACTGAGCAATGCCAGTAACAGATGCTCGACGGTCATAAACTCATGTCGGTGCTCGCGCGCTCTGGCGAAAGCCATGTTTAAACTGAGTTCCAGTTCTTGATTGAGCATAGGCACCTCCCCAAATTATCGGCCTTGTCAGGCCTTTTCTAGCGTACACAGCAACGGGTACTCGTTCTCCCTTGCATACTGGTTCACTAACGCCACTTTGGTTTCCGCTACTTCTGCAGTAAAGATGCCACAGATAGCTTTACCCTGATAGTGAACCGTGAGCATCAACTGCGTGGCACGTTCAACATCATAAGAAAAGAACTTTTGCAGTACGTCAATAACAAATTCCATTGGCGTGTAGTCATCGTTCATCAGTATAACTTTATACATGGAGGGCGGTTTTAGCGTTTCGCGCAGTTTATCCGCCGCCATTTGGTCAAAGTCCAACCAGTCGTTCGTCTTACCCATTGCGATTTATCATCGTTTGTTGAAGCCCAACATACTGTCAGGCAAGGCCTTATATTGAGTGTAATACGCTTTTCGCAAACGTATGACAACGTATTCGATCCCGTAACGAATCTCCGTAAGCGAGCTACATCACATTAATAGCAATAGCGTTAACTGCTTCAAATTTTTGACTCATTGTTGCCTTACCTGCCCCGCCAGACGCTTGACGCAGTGTATAAAATATCTACATTGTAGCGGGGTGAGTTGGCGAGGTTTTGAACAGCCCGCCCTTACCCACCGGTTGATTCCATCTCACTATTAAGAGTTACGAAGGATGTCGAAGCATGGAGACGGGTACTGTTAAATGGTTCAATAACGCCAAAGGGTTCGGTTTCATCTGCCCGGAAGGCGGCGGCGAAGACATCTTCGCTCACTACTCCACCATTCAAATGGACGGGTACAGAACGTTAAAAGCCGGACAGCTTGTCAGGTTTGATGTGCATCAGGGACCTAAAGGCAACCATGCCAGCCTGATCGTTCCCCACGAGGCGGAAGCGGTCGCGTAGTTCCCCATTAATTGTGTACATCCCGCAAATAAAATGCCAGCCCATAAGGCTGGCATTTTTATGACCAACCGCCGGGATTACTCACGAGCCAGTGCATCGATGGGGTTCAGGCGCGCCGCGTTTCTGGCCGGCAACCAGCCAAAGAGCACCCCCGTGGCCGTGGAGCAGCCAAACGCGGTCAGCAGTGCCAGCGGCGAGAAACCTATCTGCCAGCCCGGCAGCACCAGCTGCAGCGTGAACGCGATAACCAGCGACAGCGATATCCCCAGCGCGCCACCGACCAGGCAAACCAGCACCGCCTCAATTAAAAACTGCTGCAGTACATCGCTGGCTCGGGCGCCCACCGCCATACGGATACCGATCTCTTTGGTACGTTCAGTGACCGACACCAGCATAATATTCATGACCCCAATCCCCCCAACCAACAGCGAAATAACCGCTACCAGCGTCAGGAACATCTGAAGAGTACGTGTGGTCTTTTCCGCCGTTTTCAACAGCCCGTCCATGTTATAGGTGAAAAAGTCTTTCTTGCCATGACGCAGCGACAGCAGGCGATTAAGCTGCTGCTCGGCTTCGTGGCTGTCGTACCCTTCTTTAACACGTACGGTTATTGAGTTGAGCCAGCTTTGCCCCATCACGCGCCCGGCCATCGTGTTATAAGGCAGCCAGACGCGCAGCACTTTGCTGCTGCCGAACATCGACTGTTTCTCTTCCGCCACGCCAATCACCGTGGCCGGCATATTCCCCACCAGCACAACTTCCCCGACAACATCACTTTTGTTCGGGAAAAGCTGCCTTTTGCTATTGGCGTCCAGCACCACAACCTGAGCACGACCCTTCATCTGCTCGTCGTTAAAGCTTGCGCCCTGGCTCATAGTCATACCGTAAACATCAAAATAGTCGCCGCTGACGCCATTGACGCTGGCCGCCGCATCCACGTTGCCGTAGCGAAGGCGTAAATTGCTGGAAATAGAAGGCGTGGCCGAACTTACCCAGGGCTGCTGGCCGATAGCCAGCAAATCATCATATTTTAATGCCTGCTGGAACTGCGGATTGTCATCACCAAAATCTTTACCGGGGTAGACATCGATCGTATTGGTGCCGATGGAGCGAATATCCTCCAGCACCATCTGCTTGGCGGCATCGCCCACCACGACAATGGAGACCACCGAGGCAATGCCAATAATAATGCCAAGCATAGTCAGCAGCGTGCGCATCTTGTTCGCGGCCATCGCCAGCCAGGCCATGCCGAGCGCCTCGCGGAAACTGCTGATGACTTGCTGTATCGACGAACCGCTTCGCAGCGTTTGATTTTCAACCATGCGCGCCGCAGGCTGATGAACCGGCGGAGGATTACTGATAATTTCTCCGTCGCGAATTTCAATAATACGCTGAGCCTGCGCCGCCACGGCCGGATCGTGAGTCACAATAATCACCGTATGCCCGCGCTCGCGCAGTTGCTTCAGCGTGGCCATCACTTCTTCGCCGGAATGACTGTCCAGCGCACCCGTGGGTTCATCCGCCAGAATCACCTGCCCGCCGTTCATTAACGCACGGGCGATACTGACGCGCTGCTGCTGCCCGCCCGAAAGTTGTGACGGCAGATATTCCACCCGCTCCTTTAGCCCCAAACGCCCAAGCAACTCATGCGCCCGCTGCTGACGCTGGGCTCTCGTTGTCCCGGCGTACACCGCTGGGACTTCAACATTTTGCGAAGCATTCAGATGAGAAAGCAGGTGATAACGCTGGAAGATAAAACCAAAATGCTCGCGACGCAGCGTCGCCAGCGCATCGTTATCCAGCCCCGACACATCCACGCCCGCGACCTTATAACTGCCGCTGCTGGGTTTATCCAGGCAACCGAGGATGTTCATTAGCGTCGATTTACCGGAACCGGACGCACCGACAATCGCCACCATTTCCCCGGCTTCAATCGTCAGGCTGATGCCCTTCAGGACCTCAACCTGCTCTTCACCAGAAGGATAGCTGCGGCGAATGTCCTTTAATTCAAGCAGCGCCGTCATTTGCTACTCCCGGCATTGGCGCGACCAGTCACCACCTCTTCGCCTTCTTCCAGCCCATTAACGACCTGAACCTGGGTGTCGTTTCGCATCCCGATAGTTATTTCACGGGTTTTGGTTTCCCCGTTGCGCAACACCGTGATGTTATAGCGATTATCACCGATCGGTTCGCCCAGCGCGGCCAGCGGAATCGTCAGTACATCTTTTACGCTGCCGAGTTGAATATGCACCTGAGCGGTCATATCCAGGCGCAGAATGCCCTTCGGATTCGGCACCTCAAAACGCGCATTATAGAAAATGGCCTCATTGACTTTGTCTGGCGTCGGCAGGATATCTTTCAGCACGCCTTCATAGCGCGTCATCGGGTCGCCAAGTACCGTAAACCAGGCTTTCAGGCCCGGTTTGAGATGGATAACATCGGCTTCAGAGACCTGCGCTTTCACCAGCACCGTGCTTAAATCCGCCAGCGTCAGAATATTTGGCGCCTGCTGCGCCGCAATCACGGTTTGCCCCTGCAGCGTCGTTATCTGCGTCACTTCCCCCGCCATTGGCGCGACGATACGGGTGAACTCGAGGTTAGTTTTCGCGGTGCTCAAAGAAGCCTGATTGCGCTTAATTTGGGCGTCAATGGTGCCAATCTGAGCCTGTTTTACCGCCAAATCGGTTGCCGCTTTATCAAGATCCTGGCGGGGCACCGCCTGAGTTTTTGCCAGCGTCTGCTGGCGGGAAAGTGTCACCGCGGCAAGCTTACTTTCAGCTTCGGACTGCATACGCTGGGCACGCAGCTCCATCAGCGTGGCCTCAACCTCTTTGACCTGGTTTTCTGCCTGTTCGGGATCGATAACCCCCAAAAGCTGATCTTTTTTTACTTTATCGCCGATGCTAACTGACAGCGTTTTTAACTGCCCGCTCACCTGCGCCCCGACGTCAACTTTGCGCACGGCATCGAGCTTTCCGGTGGCCAGAACGCTTTGTTGAAGCGAAGCCTTACGCACGATCATCGTTTGATATTGTGGGGCTGGCACATGCAAAAACTGCCAAAGCCAGAGGAAAAATATCACCACCAGCAGCGCGTAAAGCCAATAACGTTTTTTAAATTTTCCCTTAATTTTCATATAAATCCTGAAATAGCTAGCGCATGATTAAACGGTTCTTAAACAAACTGCACAATGTGAAGATATGTAACAGTTATTGAACGTCGGTTGACATCCGGCGTGCTGAAATAGTGCCATCTTTCCCGAATATCAGGTTGTTATTATGTCCCAGATCGCTGCCGCGCATGTTACCGAAGCCCTGCCTCAAACAGGCTGGAAACTCTTCCTTTCCCTCGCGACGGGGGAATGGCAGCCGGGAGCATCCTGGGGCAAGAAGGCTTACCGCCGCAAGTTTATTTTACGCTCACTGGCGATGCCTTTGCACACCGTCAGCCTGATGAACAACCTCGCAAGCCAGCCTCATCTTGCCAGCATGCTGAACGCTCAGCCTGGTCTGCCTTGCCGCCTGCATCGCCCTTACCTTGCGCTGCCGCTAAAACGCAAGCATACGCGGGATACTATCGCTTACCACTACCAGAAAATTGCCGAGAAAATGCCGAAAAAAATGCTTAACGGGCATTTCTCTGCAGAAGGTTACCGCCTGGCCACGCTGGTGGGTAAAAACAACGAGCTGATGTTTATCGATCTCACCTCTCACGATATTGAAGGTAAAGAAGGCGAAGCTTTCCTGAACTTCTGTAATGAAGAAGGCGTTCCCCTGGCGCGTATGACCTTTACTCTCAACCAGTTTGAAGGCAAGAACACCTTCTTTATTGGCTGCCTGCAGGGAGCCAAAACCTGGGTGCCTCATGAAGCCATTCAGGCTGCCACAAAGGCTTGCCACGGGCTGTTCCCGAAACGCATGCTGCTTGAGGTTGCCTGTGAACTGGCGAAGCTTCTCGACGCAGAGCGCATTCTGGCCGTCGGCAACGGTACGCATATTTACCGTTCATGGCGCTACGAGAAGAAGAAAAAAGACAGTCTACATGCGGACTATGACAGTTTCTGGCAGTCTATGAGCGGTGAACCTCGCGCCGACGGCCTGTTTACCCTGCCATCCAGCGTGGAACGCAAACCGCTGGAAGACATTGCCAGCAAAAAACGTGCAGAATATCGCCGCCGTTATGAATTGCTCGACGGCATGATGAACAGCATCAACGGTCATTTCTAGATCTGCATTTCCAGCCGGGCGCTAATCCGCCCGGCCACGCGCCAGCCAAAGCACCCGAGAAAACATTTTACGAAACAGCGGCGGAACCGCATCCACGCCGCGACGCCCCGCCTCCAGAGCCACTTCGATAGCTAAATCCGGCTTTGACGAACGATGAATAGCTTTCGTAATAATCCTGCGCAAATTCATCGGCACATTTTCGGGCAACTGAGCCACGCGATGAAACACATCCGAAAATCCCTGCCGATACATAAAGTGTTCCATATCCAGCGCAGGCAGCGCTGTAAGATGATCGCGCTCCTGATCCCGGTCATTGTCCAGCAAGCCGCGTACGGTTGCCGCATATTTTTTACCGGCATCATCCCCGTCCACCAGCACATGCCATTCAATGCCCATCCGGCGAGCGAACTTAATCAGCGGGCGCAGGCCAGATTGTGCAAACTCGATGACCTTCACGCCTTCGGCATCAAAATGGTGCCCACACTGGCGCGCCAGTTCGTTCATCACCCACACTTCGGTCTCGCCTTCCACCAGCAGCCAACAGCGGGCAAAGAGTGACGACGCGCGATTAAAACGAATGTGGAAAGCAATTCTCCGGCTCTCTTCCGCGTTCATACCGCCCGGTCCAAGCCGCCACGCGGCCACTCGGGAGGATTCACGCACCAGCCGGCAAACCTGTTCTACCGGCGTCAGAGAGAGCAGCTCTCCGGAATTGGTCGTGGTAATTTTTTGTAGCGGCAGCAGATTCAGCAGGTGCCAGGCGACAGACAGCATAATCGGATGCAGCCGGGTTTCAGGATCTTCCACCAGCAGCAGCGGGCGAGCGTCCCTGTCGAGCGCAATGCTGCCCTTCGCCTGTAGCAACGTGGAAAACATGCCCAGCAGGATCATGCGGTGCGAACGGCTGCCTGGCTTGTCGATCATCCGGTTGATCACATCCAGATAGCGCCAGCTGCGCTGCTCATCATGAGAACGCCGCCGCATCAGGCGCTGGTGGGCTATCGCGCCCTGCTCAGAGAAATAGTGTTCAAGCAGCTGTACCATGGCCGACAGCCCTTGCCGCAGCTGCGCATCGGTGAGGTTTTGCGGCCTTGATACCAGCTCTCGCGCCAGGAAATCCAGCTGGCGCGCGGTCAGCTCCGTTTCCGGCATTTCGGGCATGCTTCCGTTGCGCAGCCGCCGCATGAATCGGGCATCTCTGAGGCGCAGCACCGGGTTCAGCCGCGTGATATTCATCGCCATATCGTCAATTTCGTCCAGCGCCAGCGGCTGGCCGTGGGCATTGAGAAAGCTTCGCAGCGTTAAAACCGTCCCTTCATCCCCAAGCTCTCCTTCCAGACGGTAATAAATACGATGGAAGCCGTCGTTCCCCGCCACCCAAACCGGGGAAAGGTTACGATACCGCCGCCCTAAATGGTGGCCAGGCGCCGCCTCGCGGAAGGTCAGGATGATTTGCAGGTGACTTTCACGGCCATGCAGCTCGCCGGGGGGAAAATAGAAATCTTCGCGAACAAAATGGTACAGCTCCCGGTGCGGGGAAAGTAGCAAAGTCAGCGCATCTAACAGGCTGGATTTACCCCAGGCATTTTCGCCAATCAGCACGTTGTTTTGCTCAAGCATTAACGACAAACGGTTAATACCGCGAAAACCAACCATCTCAACTCGCTCGAGAAACATACCGCCTCCTGTGCATCCGCTTTCATCCAGCGTCCTTTTCGAGTATAGCGGCAACCCGGAAGGCAATGTAACCACACAATGTCAAAGCGTTACGCGATAAACGCACGCCGCCTTTACCATAATCAATTCGTGCTGAGGCGTATTTTTTTATTATCCGGAATATTCTTACTTCATTCAAAGATAACCTATACTTCTGCTACCTCTCCTCAGAAAAGGAATAACACCTCATTGCCCTAAATCAAAAAACTAGAATTTATTGTACTGGTGGCGAAATGGCGAAATACCTAATATTAACGCGCATTTAATATTACTTTCGTCATTCACTTGATGACGGTGAATTAGCGACAGTCAGGGTCATGTGATTTAGCGCGTGAACCTTGCATTGTTTCTGGCTTTTATCAGAGGTGGTTATGTTTAGAAAATTAGCAGCCGAGTTCTTCGGGACATTCTGGCTGGTATTTGGTGGCTGTGGTAGCGCAGTATTAGCGGCAGCATTCCCGGAATTAGGCATTGGCTTTGTCGGCGTCGCGCTGGCATTTGGTTTAACCGTGCTGACCATGGCTTTTGCAGTCGGCCATATTTCCGGTGGTCACTTTAACCCGGCCGTCACACTTGGCCTCTGGGCCGGTGGCCGCTTCCCGGCTAAAGAAGTGATTGGCTATATTATTGCCCAGGTGATTGGCGGGATTGTCGCTGCCGCTATCCTTTATTTAATCGCCAGCGGTAAAGCAGGCTTTGATGCCGCAGCCAGCGGTTTTGCTTCTAACGGCTACGGCGAACATTCTCCGGGTGGATATTCCATGCTGTCCGCCATTGTGATTGAAATCGTATTAACCTGTGGATTCTTGATTGTTATTCACGGTGCAACGGACAAATTTGCTGCACCGGGTTTTGCGCCAATAGCCATTGGCCTGGCATTAACCTTAATTCACTTAATTAGTATTCCGGTTACCAACACCTCAGTAAACCCTGCGCGCAGTACCGCAGTGGCTATTTTCCAGGGCGGCTGGGCGCTGGATCAACTGTGGCTTTTCTGGGTGATGCCTATTATTGGCGGGATTCTGGGCGGTATTATTTACCGCACCCTGCTGGAAAAACGCAGCTAGGCCCCGAGGCAGGCTTACTCGGGTAAGCCTGCCGTTTTCTTTTCCCCGCATAAACCTTTTTCTTCGCCCCTACTCGACTCAATTCCTTTCTTTCGGTAGTGTGACATCCGTCGTAACATTTTAACTACAAGGACTGTCCCTCCCATGCTGTCAGGATTACTTATTATCCTGGTGCCGTTGCTCGTCGGTTACCTGATTCCGCTGAAACAAATCCACCTGCTCAGGCTGATTCACCGCCTGCTGGGCTGGATTGTTTACGTGATCCTCTTCCTGATGGGCATTAGCCTGGCGTTCCTCGATAATCTCGCCAGCAACCTGCTGACTATCCTGCATTACTCGGTGATAAGCGTCGGGGTGATCCTGCTGTGTAACATCGCCGGCCTCTTGCTGCTGGAACGTGCTCTCCCGTGGCGGCATCAGCACAAACAGGAAAAACTCCCCTCGCGCCTGGCGATGGCCCTGGAGTCCTTACAGCTTTGCGGGGTAGTGGCTTTGGGCTTCCTGCTGGGGCTGACCGGATTTGAGGTGCTTAAATACGCCACAGAGGCCAGCGAATATACGCTTATTTTCCTGCTGCTGCTGGTCGGGATCCAGCTTCGCAACAGCGGCATGACCTTCCGGCAAATCGTTCTCAACCGTCGCGGCATTATTGTCGCCATTGTGGTCGTTTTCAGCTCAATGGTCGCCGGGGCGATCAACGCCCTACTGCTTGGCCTGCCGATAAAAACAGGTCTGGCTATGGCCTCTGGGTTCGGCTGGTATTCGCTGTCCGGGATCCTGATGACCGAGTCCTACGGGCCGGTGATTGGCAGCGCAACCTTCTTTAACGATCTGGTGCGGGAATTACTGGCTATTATGCTTATCCCGGCTTTGGTGCGCCGCAGCCGCTCAACGGCTCTGGGCCTTTGTGGCGCCACCTCGATGGACTTTACCCTGCCGGTGCTGCAGCGCAGCGGCGGTGTGGAAATCGTGCCTGCCGCCATTGTGCACGGATTTATTCTTAGCCTGCTGACCCCGCTGCTCATTGCCTTCTTCGCCGCCTGATACCTCTCTGGCGGTAGCCTGCTGCCGCCAAAGTTGAGCTATATCAATCTCCCTTTAAGTTGCACCAAAAAGTCCTTTTAACCTGTTGAGCCGGAGCCTAACCTTAAACATGTATTTAAAATATAACTTTAAGGTGACATCATGTTTTGTGTGCAGTGTGAACAGACCATTCGTACCCCGGCCGGCGACGGCTGCGCCTATGCCCAGGGCGTCTGCGGTAAAACGGCCCAGACTTCCGATCTACAGGATCTGCTGATCGCGACGTTGCAGGGGCTGTCCGCCTGGGCCGTTGCCGCACGCGAACGCGGTATTATCGACCACGAGATTGATAACTTTGCTCCCCGCGCCTTCTTCTCAACGCTGACCAACGTGAACTTCGACTCCGGCCGCATCGTTGGCTATGCCCGAGATGCCATTGCCATGCGCGAAGATCTGAAAATCCGTACGCTGGCTGTCGATCCTGCGGCCATCGTCACTCACCCGATGGCAGAGCTTCAGTTGGTCAGCAGTGACCTCGGTGAACTTCAGCGCCAGGCCGCTGAATTCACGCCAAATCGTGACAAAGCCGACATTGGCGAAGATATTCTCGGCCTGCGCCTGCTGTGCCTGTACGGCATGAAAGGCGCCGCCGCTTATATGGAACACGCACATGTGCTGGGCCAGTACGACAACGATATTTACGCCCAGTACCACAACATCATGGCGTGGCTCGGCACCTGGCCTGCGGATATGGGCGCGCTGCTGGACTGTTCCATGGAAATCGGCCAGATGAACTTCAAAGTGATGAGCATTCTGGATCAGGGGGAAACCGGCAAATACGGCCATCCAACCCCAACCCAGGTTAACGTACGCCCGGTCGCCGGGAAGTGCATCCTGATTTCCGGCCATGACCTGAAAGATCTCTATAACTTGCTCGAGCAAACCGAAGGCACCGGCGTGAACGTCTACACTCACGGTGAAATGCTCCCGGCGCACGGCTATCCAGAACTGCGGAAATTCAAACACCTGGTCGGCAACTACGGCAGCGGCTGGCAGAACCAGCAAACGGAATTCGCCCGCTTCCCAGGCCCTATTGTCATGACTTCCAACTGCATCATCGACCCAACCGTGGGCTCGTACGATGACCGAATTTGGACCCGCAGCATCGTCGGCTGGCCGGGCGTCAGCCACCTCGAAGGCGACAATTTTAGCCCGGTGATTACCCAGGCCCAGCAAATGGCCGGTTTCCCGTACAGCGAAATCGAACACCTGATCACCGTCGGCTTTGGCCGCCAGACGTTACTGGGTGCGGCAGACACGCTCATCGATCTGGTTAGCCGCGAAAAACTTCGCCACATCTTCCTGGTCGGCGGCTGCGACGGCGCACGCGGAGAACGTAATTACTTCACCGACTTCGCCACCAGCGTGCCGCAGGACTGCCTAATCCTGACCCTGGCCTGCGGTAAATACCGCTTCAACAAGCTGGATTTCGGCAACATCGAAGGGCTGCCGCGCCTGGTGGATGCCGGCCAGTGCAACGATGCATATTCAGCGATCATTCTGGCGGTCACCCTCGCCGAGAAACTGGGCTGCGGCGTGAACGACCTGCCGCTGAGCCTCGTGCTCTCCTGGTTTGAGCAAAAGGCGATTGTAATTCTGCTCACGCTGCTGTCGCTCGGCGTGACTAACATCGTGACCGGTCCGACCGCACCGGGCTTCCTGACGCCAAACCTGCTGGCGGTGCTGAACGAGAAATTTGGCCTGCGCGCCATCACCACCGTTGAGCAAGACATCCAACAGTTAATGAGCGCGTAAGGAGCAGCCATGACCATGCCAACGCCGCTGTGCCCGCACCGTATGCAGGTACACCATATTCACCAGGAAACGCCGGATGTCTGGACGCTGTCGCTGATCAACCACGACTTCTATCCCTACAAAGCCGGGCAATATGCCCTGGTGAGCATTCGCAACGGCAGCGAGACGCTGCGGGCCTATACGATCTCTTCCACTCCGGGTCTGAGTGAGTTCATCACGCTGACGGTACGGCGCATCGACGGCGGCGCGGGCTCAGAGTGGCTGACCGGAGAAGTGAAAATCGGCGACTACCTGTGGCTGTCTGAAGCCCAGGGCGAGTTCAGCTGTGAAAACATCGTGTCGGAGCGCTATCTGCTGCTGGCGGCGGGCTGCGGCGTCACGCCGATTATGGCCATGCGCCGCTGGCTGGCAAAACACCGCCCGCAAGTGGACGTGCAGGTCATCTACAACGTGCGCTCCCCGCAGGACGTGATTTTTGCTGACGAATGGCGGCATTACCCGGTCACGCTGGTGGCAGAAAACAACGCCACCCACGGCTTTATCGCCGGGCGACTGACTCGCGAGATCCTGGCCGCGGTGCCGGATATCGCCAGCCGGACGGTTATGACCTGCGGGCCTGCGCCTTATATGGACATGGTTGAGAAAGAAGTGAAAGCGCTGGGAGTCGCGGCGTTTTATCGGGAAGTGTTCTTCACGCCAGCCGCTGCACCCTCAGCGGGCGGCCTGAAGTTCACCACGCTCCAGCCGATGCGTGAGTTCTACTCACCGGTGGGCAGCACGCTGCTTGCCGCGCTGGAGAGCAACAGCGTGCCTGTGAATGCCGCCTGCCGCGCCGGAGTTTGCGGCTGCTGTAAAACAAAAGTGGTTTCTGGCGACTATACAGTCTCCAGCACCATGACGCTGACGGAAGAAGAAATTGCCAGCGGCTACGTGCTGGCCTGCTCCTGCCATCCACAGAGCGACCTGGTGCTCGCCTGATCTAAACAGGCACCTTCACGGTGCCTTTTCTTTTTCTATCGCCAGGCCGACTTGCCAAACGCGTAACGCCCTGCGCCGCAAAAGACTATCGCCAGCGCGCCGAGGAAAAAGTACATCAGGCTTTCAACGCCCCAGGCCCCGGTTTTATCCAGCATGAAGGTTTCCCCCACGCCCACCAGCAGCCAGGCCACAATCATCGTGCACGCCAGCCCAAGCGCGGACAGGCGAGTGAGGATCCCTAAAATAATCAGCAGCGGGGCAAGCACCTCACCCAGCAGCACGCCATAGGCGACAAACTCCGGGATGCCATGCGCCGCCAGCATTCCCTTAATCCCGTCCACGCCGCCAAACAGCTTGTGCAGGCCGTGAAACAGCATCAGGCCGCCTACCGCCAGACGCAGTAACAATTTTCCCAGATCGTCTTTGTTTAGCGCGCCATTCACTGCATTTAACAATTTAGTAACCATATGAATTGCCACCCTTTTAAAATGATAACGAGAATAATTTACGCTTAATATTTGCTAACAAATAGCCCCAATTTTAGGGAGGCCATTCCCTGCCGTTACACAGAATTGAACTAAGCTTGTAAGCGCTATCACACTGGACAAGGAAAACCGATGAAACAATCCGTAGCGGCCTGGCTGGCCAAAACCCTTGAGAGCGCGGGCGTGAAACGTATCTGGGGCGTCACCGGCGATTCGCTGAACGGCCTCAGCGACAGCCTCAACCGGATGGGCACGATTAAATGGATGCCAACTCGCCATGAAGAAGTGGCCGCTTTCGCCGCCGGGGCCGAAGCGCATCTCACCGGCGAGCTTGCTGTCTGCGCCGGTTCATGCGGGCCAGGTAACCTGCACCTGATTAACGGCCTGTACGATTGCCACCGCAATCACGTGCCCGTTCTCGCCATTGCAGCCCATATTCCCTCCAGCGAAATTGGCAGCGGCTACTTCCAGGAAACGCATCCCGAAGAGCTTTTCCGCGAATGCAGCCACTATTGCGAACTGGTTTCTAACCCGGAGCAGATCCCGCAAGTATTGGCGATTGCCATGCGCAAAGCCATTCTGAACCGGGGCGTTTCCGTGGTGGTACTGCCCGGCGACGTGGCGCTCAAACCCGCGCCAGAGCATGCCACGACGCACTGGTATCCTGCACCGCCGCCCATCGTGGTTCCCCCTCACGATGAGCTTAAAAAACTCGCCCAACTTCTGCGTTACAACGACAATATCGCCCTGATGTGCGGCAGCGGCTGCGCTGGGGCACATACTGAGCTGGTGCAGCTGGCGGCAACCCTGAAAGCGCCCATTGTTCACGCCCTGCGTGGCAAAGAACACGTTGAGTACGACAACCCTTACGACGTTGGCATGACCGGATTAATAGGCTTCTCATCCGGCTTCCACACGATGATGAACGCCGACACGCTGATCCTGCTCGGCACCCAGTTCCCCTACCGCGCGTTCTACCCGACGGACGCAAAAATTATCCAGATTGATATCAACCCCGGCAGCATAGGCGCGCACAGCAAGGTCGACATTGCGCTGGTGGGCGATATCAAAGCCACGCTGTCCGCCCTGCTGCCGATGCTGGAGGAGAAAACCAATCGCAGTTTCCTCGACAAAGCGCTGGAGGATTATCGCAAAGCGCGTGAAGGGCTGGATGAACTGGCCAACCCCTCGGAAGGCAAGCAAATTCACCCGCAATATCTGGCGCAGCAAATAAGCCATTACGCCGCCGATGATGCCATTTTCACCTGCGACGTGGGCACGCCCACCGTCTGGGCCGCGCGCTACCTGAAAATGAACGGCAAACGCCGCCTGCTGGGCTCGTTTAACCACGGCTCAATGGCTAACGCTATGCCGCAGGCGCTGGGCGCCAAAGCCACCGCGCCCGATCGCCAGGTGGTGGCGATGTGCGGCGACGGCGGCTTCAGCATGCTGATGGGCGACTTCCTGTCCGTAGCACAAATGAAGTTGCCGATTAAAATCGTGGTGTTCAACAACAGCGTGCTCGGTTTCGTGGCGATGGAGATGAAAGCCGGGGGCTACCTCACCGACGGTACCGAACTGCACGACACCAACTTTGCCCGTATCGCCGAGGCCTGCGGCATTACCGGCATCCGCGTTGAAAAACCTGAGGAGCTGAACGCTGCGCTGGAACGGGCCTTCAGCATCGATGGCCCGGTGCTGGTCGATGTTGTCGTCGCCAAAGACGAGCTGGCTATCCCGCCGCAGATCAAGCTGGAGCAGGCCAAGGGGTTCAGCCTGTATATGCTGCGCGCCATCATCAGCGGGCGAGGAGATGAAGTGATCGAGCTGGCGAAAACCAACTGGTTCCGGTAAAAAAGAAGGTTGCCTCAGGCGCCCGGATAACCGTCCGGGCGCAGCCTCTCGATAAAGGACCCGTCATGATAGATTTACGCAGCGATACCGTTACCCGCCCTTCCCGCGCCATGCTGGAGCAAATGATGGCCGCCCCGACCGGGGATGATGTTTACGGCGATGACCCCACTGTTAACGAGCTTCAGGCATACGCGGCAAAAATCAGCGGGAAAGAAGCTGCCCTGTTTTTACCTACCGGCACGCAGGCCAACCTCGTAGCTTTGCTCAGCCACTGCGAGCGCGGCGAAGAGTACATCGTTGGCCAGGCCGCACATAACTACCTCTACGAAGCAGGCGGCGCAGCGGTGCTGGGTAGCATTCAGCCTCAGCCCATTGAAGCGGATCGTGACGGCACGCTGCCGCTGGATAAAGTAGCGGCAAAAATTAAACCGGACGACATTCACTTCGCCCGCACTAAATTGCTGAGCCTTGAAAACACCCATAACGGCAAAGTGCTGCCGCGCGAATATCTCCAGCAGGCCTGGGAATTCACCCGCAAGCACAATCTGGCTCTGCACGTAGATGGCGCGCGTATTTTTAACGCCGTGGTGTCCTACGGCTGCCAGTTGGAAGAAATTACTCGCTACTGCGACAGCTTCACCATTTGCCTGTCGAAAGGTCTTGGCACGCCGGTGGGATCCCTGCTGGTGGGCAGTAAAGAGTACATCAAGCGCGCTGTACGCTGGCGCAAGATGACCGGCGGCGGTATGCGTCAGGCCGGTATTCTGGCGGCGGCAGGCCTGTATGCGCTGAAAAATAACGTCGGGCGGCTGAAAGAAGACCACGACAACGCCCACTGGCTGGCAGGCGAGCTGCGCGAAATCGGCGTCGATGTGATGCGTCAGGACACCAACATGGTCTTTGTGCGCATGACGGCGGAAGAAGCAGAAGATTTAGGGCCCTACATGCGTGAGCGCGGCATCATCCTCAGCGCAGGTCCGGCAACTCGGCTGGTCACCCATCTGGACGTCACCCGCAGCCAGCTGGCTGAAGTCGTCGCCCACTGGCGCAGCTTCCTGCAAAACTAACGGGACTCAGGGACGATGGCAGAACCTCAAAGGATAGTGGTCCTCGGCGCCAGCGGCTACATTGGCCAGCATCTGGTGCCGTTACTCGTGGCGGCGGGACATCACGTCACCGCCGCAGCCCGTCGCATTGACTGGCTAAAAAAACAGCCCTGGCCAGGCGTAGAGTGCCGGCACGTAGATTTGCACTGGCCGCACCGCCTGGGTGCCCTGCTCGAAGGGGCGGATACCGTCTACTATCTGATCCACAGCATGGGCGACGGCGATAATTTTATGGAGTTCGAACGCCAGGCGGCGCTGAACATGCGCGACGCGCTGACCGAACATCCGGTCAAGCAGGTCATTTTCCTTAGCTCTTTGCAGGCCAAAAGCGGGCAAACGCATTCAAAGCACCTGAAAGCCCGGCAAATCACCGCGGATATCCTGCGAGATTCCGGCGTGCCTGTCACAGAACTGCGCGCGGGGATTATTGTTGGCGCTGGCTCGGCGGCCTTCGAAGTCATGCGGGATATGGTGTACAACCTGCCGGTGCTGACGCCGCCGCGCTGGGTTCGCTCCCGTACTTCACCCATTGCTTTGGATAATCTGCTGCACTACCTCGTCGCACTGCTGGACCAGCCGGCCACAGAACATCGCCTGTTTGAAGCCGCCGGACCGGAAGTTCTGAGCTATCAGCAGCAGTTCGAGCGCTTTATGGCTATCAGCGGCCGCCGCCGCCCGCTGATCCCCGTGCCACTCCCCACCAGCTGGATTTCCGTGTGGTTTCTGAATGTCATTACCTCGGTGCCGCCCGGTATTGCTAAGGCGCTGATTCAGGGTCTGGAACACGATTTGCTGGCGGATGACCGTAGCCTGCGCGAACGCATCCCGCAGCAGCTCATCAGCTTTGACGACGCCGTGCGCCTGACGCTGGCCAACGAACACCGGCTCGCCAACTCCCAGGACTGGGGCTACGATGCCCAGGCGTTTGCCCGCTGGCGACCTGACTACGGTTTTTTTGCTAAACAGGCGGGCTGCACGCTGGCCACCCAGGCCTCACTCTCTTCGCTCTGGCAGGTGATCAACCAGCTAGGCGGTAAAGAAGGCTACTTTTTTGGCAATGCGCTGTGGAAAACCCGGGCGCTGATGGATTTGCTGGTCGGGCATCGGCTTGCTAAAGGGCGGCCTGATAAAGCCACGCTGGAAGTGGGCGACACCGTCGATAGCTGGAGAGTGATTATCGCTGAACCAGAAAAAGAGCTAACGCTGCTGTTTGGTATGAAGGCCCCAGGCCTGGGGCGGCTGTCGTTCACCTTGCAGGATGATGGCAAGCAGCGTCGGCTGGACGTCAGAGCCTGGTGGCATCCTCACGGCTGCGCCGGTTTGATCTACTGGCTGGCGATGATCCCCGCCCATTTATTTATCTTTAGGGGAATGGCGCGGCGAATTGTTCATTTAGCGGAACAAAACTCGATCAAAAAGAGAAGTTAGCTCCTAATCTTTCAGTATTCCCATTGCATGCGCTGCCGTTTCACGGAAAAATGCGCAGCGTTAATCCAAAACATAACGAGTTGGTCACATGAAGGTACTGGTCACGGGCGCCACCAGCGGTTTAGGCCGAAACGCGGTCGAGTATTTACGCGCCAGAGGCATCAGCGTTCGGGCCACCGGGCGCAACGAAGCGATGGGCAAACTGCTGCAGAAAATGGGCGCTGAATTTGTCCATGCCGACCTGACGGAGCTGGTCTCTTCCCAGGCGAAAGTGATGCTTGCGGACGTCGACACGCTCTGGCACTGCTCCAGCTTCACCTCGCCGTGGGGAACCCAGCAAGCCTTCGACCTCGCCAACGTCCGCGCCACACGCCGTCTGGGCGAATGGGCCGTGGCCTGGGGCGTGCGTGACTTTATTCATATCTCGTCGCCGTCGCTCTACTTCGACTACCACCACCACCGCAACATCAGCGAAGATTTTCGCCCGGTGCGCTTCGCCAACGAATTTGCCCGCAGCAAAGCCGCCAGCGAAGAGGTGATTCAGCTGCTGGCGCAGGCCAACCCGAACACCCGTTTTACCATTCTGCGCCCGCAAAGCCTGTTTGGGCCGCACGACAAAGTGTTTTTCCCGCGCCTTGTGCAGATGATGCGCCACTACGGCAGCGTGCTGCTGCCGCGCGGCGGCGATGCGCTGGTGGATATGACCTATCTGGAAAACGCGGTACACGCGATGTGGCTGGCGACACAGAAACAGAATTTACCTTCTGGCCGCGCCTACAACATCACCAACATGGAAGCCCGCCCGCTGCGGACCATCGTGCAGAAGCTGATCGACGAGCTGGGCATTAAATGCCGCATTCGCTCGGTGCCGTACCCGATGCTGGATATCATCGCCCGCAGCCTGGAGCACTTTGGCAATAAGTCTGCCAAAGAGCCGGTGCTCACGCACTACGGCGTCTCCAAGCTGAACTTCGATTTAACGCTGGACACCACGCGTGCGGAAACGGAGCTGGGCTATCAGCCTATCGTCACCCTTGATGAAGGCATTCGCCGTACCGCGCTGTGGTTGAAAGATCACGGCACGCTGCACCGGGGCTAACCCTGGCCGTATTTCTCCAGTAATGCCTCGGCGATCGCCAGGCTTTCCGCATCCGCCTCGCCGCTGTAGTTGGCCGGGCGGAAGTGCATCTGGAAGGCGGTAATCACTCTTTTCTGCTGCGCCTCAGTCATGCCCGGCAGCACTTCGTAGCCATACCGGGAAAGCACATCCAGCAGCTCGGATTTATCCACGGGCTGCAGCGGGCCGCGGCCGTTAAGATAAAACGCCACTCTAGCGGCGTCCGGCCATGCGCCAATCCCTTTTTCCGCAAATTGCTTCCAGGGGAACAGCGGGCCAGGATCAACCTTGCGCTGCGGCGCGATATCCCCATGAGCGACCACGTTCTGCGGCGCGATGTTATAGCGCGCAATAATCTGCTTCGCTAAATCCTCAAGCACCGCAATCTGCGGCTGGCTGAAGGGGTAAAAGCGCTGAACACCGCCAACCCGGGTATAGCCCTGGTTTTCCAGCTCAATACCTACGGACGTGTCGTTAATCCGCGTAGCCCCTCGCCAGAAACTGACCCCGGCATGCCAGGCCAGCTGCTCTTCCGGCACCAACTGCCAGACAACGGGTTTCCCGCCGGACAGCGGCGGCTCGGCGGGAACAAGATAGTGGGCGCTGACGTTACGATCGGTCAACGTGGAAAGCGAACTTGAAAAATCATCCGCCGTGTAATGGATCACCAGAATTTTCACCCGCGGATAAGCGGCCTGAGCCTGATGCAGGGTGTCCACTTTATAGCTGCCTCGATCGACAATCCCTTTTTGCCCGGCGCAGCCCGCCAGTAACAGCGCCAGGGCAAGCGCTAAGATCCTGGTTTTCATTTGCGCGTTTTCACCGCCGTCCCGCTGACGCAAACCATCAGCATACTGCCGTCCTTGCCGACGGTTTCATAGTCGATATCAATCCCGACCACGGCGTTAGCGCCCAGGCTTTCGGCCTGTTCCTGAATTTCACGAAATGCGATGTCCCGCGCTTTGCGTAACTCTTTTTCATAAGCCCCCGAGCGGCCGCCGACGATATCGCGAACCCCGGCGAAAAAATCGCGGAAAATATTGGCACCCAGGATAGCTTCCCCGGTCACTACGCCGCAATATTCAGTAATGGTGTGGCCTTCCAGGCCTGGCGTCGTTGTAAACTGCATCACGTTCTCCTCTCTTTGCCATCAACATGTTAGCCCGGCAATCGCCACGCGATTTTGAGCCAATACGCTATGCTAAGGTAGTCCTCCTGAGAAAATAAGGAAATAAAAATGCGCAGCTCGGCTTTGGCTCTTCTCCCCTGTGCCCTGGTGTTGTCGGCCTGTACCACCGTCACCCCGGCCTTCAAAGACATCGGCACCCGCAGCGGCCCCTGCGTCAGCGGCGGCCCGGATGACGTCGCCCAGCAGTTCTATGATTACCGTATCGCGCACAAGGGCGAAGGCCTGAGTTCCGTTGCCGCGCTGCGCCCCTATCTGAGCGATTCCCTGTTCCAGCTTCTGCAAAAATCCAGCACCTCTCCGGCGGCGCAAAGCGCGTTTACCCGCAGCGATATCTTCTCCAGCCAGTCTGAAGGCCCTGACAAAGCCAGCGTGACTTCGGCGTCAACTATCCCGAATACCGATGCGCGAAATATTCCTCTGCGCGTCGAGCTGACCCGCGGCAGCCAGACCTGGAAAGATGAAGTGTTGATGGTCCGTGAAGGCCAATGCTGGGCGGTGGACGATGTGCGTTACCTCGGCGCGGCGAGCCATGCGCCAACCGGCACGCTGCGTCAGGCAGTTGAAGGCAAATAGCGGCAATTTATGCTTACGCTATGCGGGTGGAAGAAACGTAACCCCTGTAAATAGTCTGGTATATTCAGGGATCCCGGTTTTTTATACTTAGCCACCACCCGCCTCGCTATTTTGTGCTAATTTTAGGCAAGGTAAGTGGTTGCTTATAAGTTTTAACGCACAAAGATTGCATAACTATTCTGTTAAAGGTACCCTTTGCGGCCTCAATTGCTATTCAACTTCAGCGCATGAGTATTCAACTAGACAGCATTAATTGCTTTTACGGTGCCCATCAGGCGCTGTTCGATATCACACTACATTGCCCGCAGGGCGAGACGCTGGTATTGCTGGGCCCGAGCGGCGCCGGCAAGAGCTCTCTGCTACGCGTCCTTAACCTGCTTGAGATGCCGCGTTCCGGTAAGCTGAGCATTGCGGGCACGACTTTCGACTTCGCCAAAGCCCCCAGCGACAAAGCGATTCGCGATCTGCGCCAGAACGTCGGTATGGTCTTCCAGCAATACAATCTGTGGCCGCATTTAACCGTGCTGCAAAACCTGATTGAAGCGCCGTGCCGCGTGCTCGGATTAAGCAAAGATCGGGCGCGTGAACGCGCCGATAAACTGCTTGAACGCCTGCGCCTGAAGCCCTACATGGACCGCTATCCGCTGCACCTTTCCGGTGGCCAGCAGCAGCGTGTTGCCATTGCCCGCGCCCTGATGATGGAGCCGCAGATTCTGCTGTTTGATGAGCCTACCGCCGCTCTTGATCCGGAAATCACCGCGCAGATCGTCAGCATTATCCGCGAACTGGCGGAAACCAACATTACTCAGGTCATCGTGACCCATGAAGTAGAAGTGGCGCGTAAAACCGCCAGCCGCGTGGTGTATATGGAAAACGGCCACATCATCGAACAAGGTGATGCCAGCTGCTTTGCTAACCCGCAAACCGATGCGTTTAAATTCTATCTCTCTCACTGATGTTGAACGGGAAAACGACAATGAAAAAAGTTTTGCTGGCCACTCTTTTAGCCACTCTGAGCCTTTCTGCTACCGCCGCACAGACTATCCGTTTTGCTACCGAAGCCTCTTACCCTCCGTTTGAGTCTATCGACGCCAACAACAAGATCGTCGGTTTTGACGTTGATCTCGCTAACGCCCTGTGCAAGCAGATCGATGCCACCTGTACCTTCACCAACCAGGCCTTCGACAGCCTGATCCCAAGCCTGAAATTCCGCCGTATTGACGCGGTAATGGCGGGGATGGACATCACCCCTGAGCGTGAAAAACAGGTACTGTTCACTAAACCTTACTATGACAACTCCGCGCTGTTCGTTGGCGTGAAGGGTAAGTACGCTGATATTGCCGCGCTGAAAGGCAAAAAAGTGGGCATCCAGAACGGCACCACCCACCAGAAATACATCACCGACAAACACCCGGAAATCACCACCGTGCCTTACGACAGCTACCAGAACGCTAAGCTGGATCTGCAGAACGGTCGTATCGACGCGGTCTTCGGCGACACTGCCGTGGTGACCGAGTGGCTGAAAGCCAGCCCTGAACTGGTTGCCGTGGGTGACAAAGTGACCGACAAAGATTACTTCGGCACCGGCCTCGGCATCGCCCTGCGCCAGGGCAACACTGACCTGCAGAGCAAATTCAACGCCGCGCTGGATAAAGTGAAACAAGATGGCACCTACAAAGCCATCTACGACAAATGGTTCCAGAAGTAATCGACTCGATGAACGAATTGTTTCCATTAGCAAGCGCCGCCGGGATGACCGTCGGCCTTGCCGTTTGTGCCCTCATCGTCGGCCTCGTGCTGGCGATGATTTTTGCCGTCTGGGAATCCGCCAAATGGCGCCCGGTGGCATGGATAGGCTCCGGGGTAGTCACGCTTTTCCGCGGCCTGCCTGAAATCCTGGTGGTGCTGTTTATCTACTTCGGCTCCTCCCAGCTGCTGCTGATACTCTCTGATGGCTTCACCCTCAACCTCGGTTTTACCGCGATCCCGGTCAAAATGGAGATTGAGAACTTTGACGTCAGCCCGTTTCTCTGCGGCGTGATTGCCCTCTCCCTGCTCTATTCCGCCTACGCGTCACAGACGCTGCGCGGCGCGCTGAAAGCGGTGCCGGTTGGGCAGTGGGAATCGGGCCAGGCGCTGGGTTTATCCAAAACTGCGATTTTCTTCCGGCTGGTCATGCCGCAGATGTGGCGTCACGCGCTGCCGGGCCTCGGTAACCAGTGGCTGGTGCTGCTGAAAGACACCGCGCTGGTGTCGCTTATCAGCGTGAATGACCTGATGCTGCAAACCAAAAGTATCGCCACGCGCACCCAGGAGCCGTTTACCTGGTACGTGATTGCGGCGGCGATTTATCTGGTCATCACCCTGCTGAGTCAGTACATCCTGAAGCGCATTGACCTGCGCGCCACGCGCTTTGAACGGAGACCTGGCTGATGCTCGAGTATTTACCGGAGCTGATGAAGGGTCTGCACACCAGCCTGACGCTCACCGCCGCTTCCATTGCCGTTGCGCTCGTGCTGTCGCTGCTGTTCACCATTGTTCTGACGCTGAAAACGCCGGGGCTGGTGCATATTGTGCGCGCCTACATCACGCTGTTTACCGGCACGCCGCTGCTGGTGCAGATCTTCCTGATTTACTACGGTCCAGGGCAGTTCCCGTCGCTTCAGCATTATCCGGTGCTGTGGCATCTGCTTTCCGAACCGTGGCTGTGCGCGTTGATTGCGCTCTCTCTGAACAGCGCCGCGTACACCACGCAGCTGTTTTACGGGGCAATTCGCGCTATACCGGAAGGTCAGTGGCAGTCCTGCAGCGCCTTAGGGATGAGCAAGAAAGATACGCTGGCCATCCTGTTGCCGTACGCCTTCAAGCGCGCACTCTCTTCTTACTCGAACGAAGTCGTGCTGGTGTTCAAGAGCACCTCGCTGGCCTACACCATTACGCTGATGGAAGTGATGGGCTACGGGCAGCTTCTGTATGGCCGCACCTATGATGTGGCGGTTTTCGGCGCAGCCGGTCTGGTCTACCTCATCGTCAACGGGCTGCTTACGTTGCTGATGCGCCTGATTGAACGCCGGGCACTGGCCTTTGAACACCGCAGCTAGACAAGCTAACAGACAAAGCGGGGCAACCCGCTTTTTTTACGCCCATTTAATTATAAATATACATTTTTATTGCATATAAATTCACTCTTTGGCATGGTGGTTTGACGCCGGGAAACGGCGACTTAAAACAATATTGACAGACAGGAGCAACACGCATGAAAAAGTTACTGTTAGCCGCCATGTTCGCTACAACCGCATTCAGCGCGGCCGCAGCGGAGAAAATCAACTTCGGCTCTTCGGCAACCTATCCTCCTTTTGAATCTCTGGACGCCAGCAATCAGATCGTCGGTTTCGATATCGATCTGGCCAAAGCATTATGCAAACAAATGCAGGCAGAATGTACCTTCACCAACCACGCATTTGACAGCCTGATCCCTTCCCTGAAGTTTCGTAAATACGACGCGGTGATTTCCGGGATGGATATCACACCTGAGCGCGCCAAACAGGTCGCCTTTACCAACCCTTACTACGCCAACTCGGCGGTGGTGATTGCGAAAAAAGGCCAGTTTGCTTCGCTGGACGATCTCAAAGGCAAACGTATCGGGATGGAAAACGGCACCACGCACCAGAAATACCTGCAGGATAAACATCCTGAGATCAAAACCGTCTCCTACGACAGTTACCAGAACGCGATTATTGACCTGAAAAATGGCCGTATTGATGGCGTGTTTGGCGATACCGCCGTGGTGAACGAATGGCTGAAGACCAATCCGCAGCTGGGCACCGTGGGCAAGCATGTGACCGACGCACAGTACTTTGGCACCGGTTTAGGGATTGCGGTTCGCGCGGATAATCAGGCCCTGCTGAAGAAGCTAAACGACGCGCTGGCGGCGATTAAAGCGGATGGGACTTACCAGAAGATCAGCACTCAGTGGTTCCCAGGCTGATAATTCCTGTATTCATTATAAAATGATGGCATTTCGTACCCGGGTATTAGCCTGATCTATATTAGCTATTCTTCTAACCTGAGAGGGTGCAACACACTCTCAGGTTTATCCCTGCTCACATCTGCGAGCCGACACTCATCTAATCGGCAAGCCACATGCTCGACGCTAGTTATTCTGAATACAAAAACATAATCTGAATAATAAAATCCCCTTCTGGATAAATAATATTTATTCATCAGGTAATTTTAAAAAAATAACATTATGCTGGCGCTAGGGTAGCATTTTATTTTCCTGATGGATTATTTACCTGTCGTTTTGAGTTCAATTTTGAAATCGTAATATTCGTTCAGACACCATGTCTGCGTATATTCCACGGGAATATTATTATGGCTATACCCGATACGGGTGACCAATAATATAGGATCGCGTTCCGAGATATTCAGGTAATAGGCCAAGTGCTTATCTGCGGCAACTGCGCTAAATTTTTGGGTGGCTGATAACACCGGGATGCCTTTTTCCTCAAGATAGCGATAGAGCGATTCATTCAATTCGTTGATTTTATTCAGCAACGGCGCGGGTAATATCGCCCTCTGCACCGAAACGACGGTGCCACTAATTTTACGCAGGCGCGTCAGCTCGACAATATCTTTATGACTTTCTGCGAGCTGTAAAAATTGTTGTTCTTTTTCAGTCGCAGCTCGACGAACATAGCCCACCAATTCGCTTTGTGCCTCCCCCCCGCTGGCAAAAGCTATTTCACTGAAGCTCTCCAGCTGGACTAATGACTGGCGAACGTGAGGAGCAACATAGGTCCCGGAGCCAGGATTTCGGACAAGGCTTCGATCCTCGATAAGCTGCTCAATAGCTTTTCTGGTGGTACCCCGAGAAATACCTAACGCCTCCATCAGCGTGCGCTCTGAAGGCAATGCATCTCCAGGGCGAAGCTGACCTTCATCAATCACGCGCTGGATCTCATTCGCCAGTTGCAGATACAGCGGCATGGCATTTGAACCATCGATTTTTAAATCAGCAGGTTGCAACAACTTCATTCTCTTGACGTCCAGTTTACCAGGTAGCGATTCAACTATACCACTTATTAACAACACAAATATCAACGACGTGATTTTTGATCGTTCTGGCGATCTAAAGAGCCGTACAAGATCACAAAAAAGACAAAATAAGTATGAAAATTCCCCTCATTACCATTATGGTACACAAGTGGTACACAACCGGTACATAGTGAACATTTGAATTTGCAAATGGTTTTTATGCAGGAACGTTTATTACGGTGAAATACCGTTTTTTTCCCACACAAATACCCTGCAGAACGCAGGAGGATTTCGTTAACTACTGCGCCAATGAGGAAATCTATGATGACATCGAAACGTTTACTCGACTGCAGCGCTTCTGAGCTGGCTGCGCTCACCAAACCGCAGCTACTTCACGCTATCCGCGCTAGCGAGGGTCGGGTCATGGTCAGTGAAACCATCGCCATCACTCAACCTCTGCTCGCGAACATCACGAATGCTGAACTTGCAGCCTCTCAGGGTGCCGATATTCTGCTGATCAATATGTTCGACTGCCAACAACCTTTGATACAGGGCATGCCGGGTGATATTGATCCGGCACAGACCTTACATGTGCTCCAACAGCTAACCGGCCGCGTAATTGGCGTCAATCTCGAAGCCGTCGATCCACGGTTTGCTACGGAACATGATGAGTTATGGAAAATGAAGCCAGGCCGTGCGGCGACACCTGAGAATGCCCGCAAATTGGTAAAGATGGGGGCAAAAATTTTAGTTCTTACTGGTAACCCAAACAATGGCGTCAGCAATATGGCTCTGGCTCAGTCGGCAGGAAAAATCCGCAGTGCCATTGGCGACGAGGCCGTCATTATCAGTGGAAAAATGCACGGTGCGGGCGTGGTTCAGGAAAGCGGTGCAG
This sequence comes from Enterobacter sp. TMH.L2, assembly GCF_050847315.1. Taxonomy (NCBI): domain Bacteria; kingdom Pseudomonadati; phylum Pseudomonadota; class Gammaproteobacteria; order Enterobacterales; family Enterobacteriaceae; genus Enterobacter; species Enterobacter sp. TMH.L2. The sequence continues at coordinate 3,211,412 of NZ_CP193791.1, forward strand.
CCATTATAAATGAAAGCGATCTCCATGAATTTGCGCGCCAGGGCGTTGATATTGCGCTGATCCCAGCCCCGGGTACTGTACCGGGCATGAGTATTGAGGCAGCCAGCTCACTAATTCGCTGCGCACACTCGGCCGGCATGATGGCAATGACGGCTATTGGTACCTCTCAGGAAGGTGCCGATCGGGATACCGTTCGCCAGATAGCCTTGATGAGCAAAATGGCCGGTGCCGACCTGCATCATATTGGCGATACCGGTTATATGGGGATCGCGCTGCCAGAAAATATTTTCGCCTACGGGATAGCTATCAGAGGAGTCAGGCATACCTACAGCCGAATCGCCCGCTCAGTGAATCGTTAATGATGACTAATTCCGACCGGTACACCGGCTGGAATGCGCCCACAATGAAATATCGATGAGGTACGATAATTATGCCACTTGCTGCATCCTCACTTTCGCGTCTATTAACTCAATTTAATCTGGAAAAAACAACAAAGCTCCTAATCGTCGGCTATTCGCCTACGGGTGGAGGGCATACCGGTCGACTATTACAAATAATCGATCATGCCCTTCAGCAAGACACGCTACCTAAAGACTCCATAGTAATATTTCATGCACCTCCCGCCTGGGAGAATGTCCAGCGCCGGGGAGAACTGCAGACGCTTGCAAATAAGCTGGCAAGCCGAGGAATTCACGTCTTACTGACAGAGTCAACTAAGCCCGTCTACGGTTATCTGGATGATAAAACTGGAGGGTCAGACGATGCAAAAATACTTGAAAGACTGGCCAGTAACCCTTTACGATATCGCAACAATCGTCCCGCCTTACTACCTGATATATCTCATCGTACGCGAACCCTATCCCCGGAAACGTTTCTTAGCAATATCCTCGACATCAATAAACTTCCCGTTATTGAAAGCGCCGATCTTTTTAGCCATCTGAAAAAATATCTCGACATAAAAGCGTTTCAAAAACGTATCTATGTACTTACTGATATGGATTATTCCCTGCAAAAATCAGCCGCCAAAGCTGGCGTGCCGGCTATACACCGTCTGGATCAGCAAAATCACGCCATTCTGCTGGATCCCAAAAATTCGGCAATGAACTTACTGCCAAAATATGCGTTGTTAGCAAAGGTATTGGGCGGTACTTTCGAAAATATTTCTCATATATCCCTTGGCGAAAAAAATACGCTGAGTTCGGTCAAATCTACCGCCGACATGCTGCGGATCACCTCCGCCAGCGGAATAAGAGAAGCACATACGAAAATTATTCAATTGCTGCAGGCTCACGCTCTCCCCTTGAATGCGGTCGCGAGTGCCTTAGGGAGCGGTGCTCTCTTTGCGGGAGTGATAGCAGGGAGCAGATGCATGGCAAACATGGCTCTACGCAACATTGTTTATATTTACGCGCATAAGAAAAGCAATCTCATTGCCCAGCATGTTCTGTCTAAAATCAGTCAGAACGATGAGCATTATTCCCGGCGCATATTTTTATTCTGCGGTGCAAAAGCAGTTGGAAACTATAACGCACTGCATCTGGCCTACCTGGCCGATGCTGATGGCATTACCACCGCAGGGGCTGGTACCAACGGAGAATTCAGTTACTTACATCGTAATACTCCATGTAAATCCCGTCTGCTGGTACTGCCTATTGAAGGACACAACGAACAGTTGGCCAACACCAAATATCTCAGCAGTCATGCCGCTACAAGAGACTTTATCTACCAGTTGGAAGTAAATGAAAAACTTGACGCGGCGCTCGACAAATATGTTTCTACTGAACCTGACGTTATCGATACATCTTTAACGCTGGCCGCATTGATTGAAGCCATATCCTCGCAGGAAACTTATGTTTCAAAGGCACATGACATTTTGTTCAGGCAGCTTCCACTCACCAATGATTCCCTGCGATTGAAAAATTTAGAGGAAAAAATGAATCAGTCGGTGGTATTAAAAGCTACCCGCCGTTATCTAAAAATTGTGCTTCAGGGCATGCAGGCTCTGGCCTCCTCACCCACAGGCAGCATTAGCATCTGGTATAGCGACAAAGCGACCAATCCCGTTCATTTCGCCAGCCCATGGGAACTGGGACTGATGCTTGAAAATAACAAAATGCTCAGCAACGCTATTGAAATTTCTGAAACGGAAATGCCTGAGCTGCCCTTGCGTCAGCAAGTTGCTAAGTTGTTTAAAGATGGTTCAAAAAATTGGAACACATTATTTATCAACGAGATGAGCGTCATTAAACACAGGCTGGGTGATATCATGATCACTGGCTTCTGACAGTCTTAACGGCTACATATAAAAGCGGAAACACGCATCGTGACGGCACCAACCCGGCGGCTTCCGCTTCCCAAATGTTAGTCCCGGACCAGCAGCGTCAACACTTCGTAATGCGAAGTATGCGGGAACATATCAAACAGCTGGGTACGCACCACGCGATAACCCGGCAGCATCTGAATATCCTTCGCCATGGTCTGCGCGTTGCAGCTTGAGTAGACGATAAACGCCGGAGCCATCTGCGTCAGATAATCGCACAGCGCTTTACCGATCCCACGGCGCGGCGGGTTCACCAAAACCAGCTGCGGGATATCCTGCTGGGCGACGGCAAACTGAGTGGAATCCAGCGCCTGAAAATGAATATTATGCAGGCCCAGTTTTTCAGCCGACTGCTGTGCGCTGGCTATCGCCTCCGGGGCAATTTCAATCCCGGTAAGCTTCATCTCCGGCGTGGCGCAGTGCAGGCCAAAACCTCCCACGCCGCAGAACAGATCCCACATATGGTTGACGGGTAGCGCGCGCACCCAGTCACGGGCGGTGGCATACAACCGGGAAGCAACCTGAGGGTTAGTCTGGAAGAAACTTTGCGGACGAATATAGAGCGGTACGCCGTTGAAAACCTCTTCGAGCGCACGCTGTTCGGTCAGCAGAATTTCCTGCTCACCTTCCATAATCGCCATGTGTACGGGCTGAATGTTGGCCGAAATCACCTTGAGCTGAGGGAGTTGCTGCTGTAACCACGGCAGCGCCGCTCGCAACTGCCCCAGCTTGCTTTCCGAACGCAGCACAAAGCGCAGCATCATGCCGCCATCCGCCAGGCTTTCGGTCAGCAGGAGATACTTCAGCTCTCCACGCTTACGCGCCACGTTGTAGGGCGTTAATCCCGCACGGGCAATAAAGGGCTTCAATGTCGCAAAAACAGGCCCAAATGAAACAGGATACAGCGGGCAGTCGGTTAAATCCTCGGGCGTGCCGTCGCGGTGTAACATCCCCAGCAGCGGTTTTTCCACGCTGCCGCTAACCACCATTTTAGCTTTATTGCGAAATGCCTGCTCAGGGCCGCTGACCGGCTGGCACCACTCGCCCACGGCAATGCCTTCCAGCAGTTGCCGGAGATCGGTCATTTTAGCGAGAAGCTGGTCTTCCACCGGTTGTTCAATCCACTGGCAGGAACGACAGCGGCCGGCATCATAGAGCGCGCATTGCATAGAAAAACCCTGAGAAAAAACGAGGGCGCAGATTGTAGCACTCCGCGCTTACTGAAGTCTGAAAAAAAGCCGGCTGCGGGCGGGGATAAACAGCAAAATCAGCACCAGAATATCGGGCAGCTTTTGGGTAAACAGCGAACGGAAGATCTCGCGCTTAGTGCCCCCTGCAACGCTGAATAATTCAGGGTATCCCCAGCCCAGGGAGGACAGAGACAACCAGGTCACGGAAATAATTTGGGTCAGCAGGAACAGCCAGCGTCCCCAGTTACGCCCTTTGACGATGACGAACGCGCAACGCAGTTCGACAAACAGCATCAACAGGCTGCCGAGAAAAACCAGCGTCAGGGGCCAGGTTTGCACGCTGCGATGGACAAAATCCATCACCCCGCTAACCCCGAGCATATTAAACAGCAGCAGCAGGTCGAGGCATCGGGTAGTGACGATGCCGATAGCCGCCACCATCACCAGCGTGGGGACGTTTAATTTTGCATGGGATGACCGCTGTTTCCTGATAATTTCCACAACCTCGCGTTCCTTACGTCACGGTGCCGCGACAAGCGCGGCACCGGAGGCACATCATTGCAGATTTTAGGCGTTTTAACCACGTCTTGCACTCTGGATATCGCGCAGCCGCTGCTTTTCTGCCCGCGCCATAAACCACCATGCAATCAAGCCGATAACGCCCACAACGCCGAGAATAATGGACGCCAGGGCGTTAATTTCCGGGTTAACCCCCATGCGCACGTTCGAGAACACCAGCATCGGCAGCGTGGTCGCACCCGGCCCGGACACGAAGCTGGCGATAACCAGGTCATCAAGCGAAAGCGTGAACGCCAGCAGCCAGCCGGAGATAATGGCAGGCGAGATCATCGGCACGGTGATCACAAAGAACACTTTCAGCGGCGTCGCCCCCAGATCCATTGCCGCTTCTTCAATGGAGCGGTCCAGTTCCCGCAGGCGTGAGCTAATGACAACCGCAACATAGGCGGTGCAGAACGTCACATGCGCCAGCCAGATGGTAAGCATTCCCCTGTCGCTCGGCCAGCCAATCGCGTGCGCCAGCGCCACGAACAACAGCAGTAGCGAAAGCCCGGTGATCACATCCGGCATCACCAGCGGTGCCGTTAGCATAAAGGCAAAGCCGGTTGAGCCACGAAAGCGACCAAAACGCACCATCACCACGGCAGCAATCGTCCCCAGGATAACGGCCATCGTGGCGGCCGCCGCAGCAATGGTCAGGCTCAGGCCAACGGCGTTCATCATCGCCGAATCCCGGAACAGCTCCCCGTACCAGCGCGTTGACCAGCCGGCCCACACCGTCACCAGCTTAGAGCTGTTAAACGAGTAGATAACCAGCATCAGCATGGGCGCATACAGGAAGGTAAAGCCAATCACCAGAATCAAAATACGCCACGGAGAGCGCACAACCGGTAAGTTGTTCATGCGTGGTCCTCCCCCGCTTTGTTCTGGTATTTGTGGAACCACATGATCGGCACGATCAGCAGCAGAAGCATGATAATCGCCACGGCTGAGGCCACAGGCCAGTCGCGGTTATTAAAGAATTCCTGCCACAGGACGCGGCCAATCATGATGCTGTCCGGCCCGCCGAGCAGTTCCGGGATAACAAACTCCCCTACCGCCGGAATAAACACCAGCATCGAACCGGCAATAATCCCGCCTTTGGTCAACGGCACAATCACGCTGAAGAACGTTTTCAGCGGCCGCGCGCCGAGATCTAACGAAGCCTCCACCAGCGAATAATCTATGCGCGTTAGCGCGGTATAAATCGGCAGCACCATGAAAGGCAGGTAGGCATAAACTACCCCGATGTAGACTGCAAGGTTGGTGTGCAGGATCGTCAGCGGCTGGTCGATAACCCCGAGCCAAAGCAGCACGTTATTCAATATGCCGTTGTTTTTCAGGATGCCCATCCACGCATACACGCGGATCAGGAACGAGGTCCATGAAGGCAGGATCACCAGCAACAGCAGGATGTTTCGCGTTGAGGGTTTACTGTGTGCCACCGCCCACGCGAGCGGATAGCCCAGCGCCAGGCAGCACAGCGTTGACACCGCCGCGACCTGCAAAGATTGCAGATAAGCCTCGAAGTAGAGCGGATCGTCCGTCAGCTGGAAGTAGTTCGCCAGATTCAGGGTGATCGACAGCTGGCCATCGGCCCATCTCACCAGATCGCTGTAAGGCGGGATCGCCCGGGCTATTTCCGAAAAACTGATCTTAAAGACGATCAGGAACGGCAGCATAAACAGCAGGATCAGCCACAAATAGGGCAGCGCGATCGCCAGCTTGCGCCCGTGCGCCATCTGCAAACGGGCAAGCAAACGCTTCACGCCCGAGGGCTGAGGAACCGCCGTCTCTGCCGGGCCTTCAGAAAGTGTTGTCATCTTGCCCCCTTAAACCGTCAGAACCACGCAGCTGTCGGCATCCCAGCACAGGCGAACTTCATCCCCCCAGGTAGGCGCTCCTTTACGGTAGCGGTGCTCATTTTGCAGCTGGGCGCTGATCATCTGCCCGCTTTTCAGCCGAACGTGGTAGATGGAGAGATCGCCGAGGTAGGCGATATGCACCACTTCTCCTACGGCAAAGTTATAGCCATCGGCGGGCGGCTCCTCGCAAAGCGTCACCTTTTCCGGGCGCAACGCAACGAAGACCGGTACGCCGTCCACCACGGAAGCATCAGGATCCACCTTCAGCGGATGCACAAGTCCGGGGCTGTCTATCACCAGCCCGTCGTCCTGACGCTCTTTCAGCAGCCCTTCGAAGACGTTTACCGACCCGATAAACTCCGCGCTATAGCGGGTGGTTGGGTGCTCATAAATCTCTTCCGGCTCGCCAATTTGCACGAACTTGCCGCGATTCATTATGGCTATTCGCCCGGCCATGGTCATCGCTTCTTCCTGATCGTGGGTCACCATCACGCAGGTCACGCCGACGCGTTCAAGGATGTCCACTACTTCCAGCTGCATCCGGTCACGGAGCTTTTTATCCAGCGCCCCCATCGGCTCGTCGAGCAGCAATAATTTGGGACGCTTGGCCAGGCTTCGGGCTAACGCCACGCGCTGACGCTGGCCGCCGGACAGCTGGTGAGGCTTGCGCCTGGCGAACTCCTGCATGTGTACCAGGGTCAGCATTTCTGCCACCCGGCTGGTAATTTCCGCCTTCGGCAGTTTGTCCTGCTTCAGGCCAAAGGCGATGTTTTGCTCCACGGTCATGTGCGGGAACAGCGCGTAGGACTGGAACATCATATTGATTGGGCGCTGGTAAGGCGGCACATGCGACAAATCGACGCCATCAAGCATGATTTGCCCGGCACTTGGCTGTTCAAACCCCGCCAGCATGCGCAGCAGCGTGGATTTGCCGCAGCCCGAGGCGCCCAGCAAAGCAAAAATTTCGCCTTTGTAGATGGTCAGACTGACGTCATCCACGGCATGTTGGCCATCAAAAGATTTAGTGAGGTTACGAATTTCCAGCAGCGGCGTCAGCGCTTTGGGTGTTTTGGACTGCGGGCGAGGGATTGCGTCGTTCAATTCTGTTGCTCTCCGGCAAAAGCAAAAAGAAGATACGGCCCGGTTGCCGTACTTTTCGCCATTCTGGAAACAAGGGCTTCCGTTCAGGCTGGGGCGATTGCACAACTCTGGTGCAACCGCCCGGTGCAGGGTGTCACAGGACTATTTGCCTGTTTTAACCTTAGTCCACGCGCGGGTGATAACCCGGTCAATCTTCGCTGGCATCACCGTTTGTGTGAACAACTTGGCACGAATATCCGCCGGCGGGTAAATTCCCGGATTGCTGCGGACCTCTTCGCTCAGTAACGGTGTAGCTTCTTTGTTGGCGTTAGCGTAGTAAATATGATTACTGATGTTGGCGATAACGTCCGGCTTCATCAGGTAGTTCAGGAACTGGTACGCTTCGTCTTTATTCTTCGCATCTACCGGCAGGGCAAACATATCGAAGTAGACCATCGCGCCTTCCTTAGGAATGGAATAAGCAACATTCACGCCATTTTTAGCTTCTTTGGCGCGGTTTGCCGCCTGCAGAATATCCCCGGACCAGCCAATCGCCACGCAGATGTCACCGTTGGCAAGGTCGTTGATGTACTGCGACGAATGGAAGTAACGAATATTTGGCCGCAGCTTCATCAGCAGATCGTTAGCCGCCCCGGTGTAGTCCGCGGCGTTGGTGCTGTTCGGATCTTTGCCCAGGTAGTGCAACACGGTCGCGTAAATTTCACTTGGCGCGTCCAGGAACGACACGCCACAGCTTTTCAGTTTTTCAAGGTTTTCCGGCTTGAAGATCAGATCCCAGCTGTCCACCGGTGCGTCTTTCCCCAGCACGGCTTTCACTTTATCGACGTTGTAGCCGATGCCGGTCGTCACCATCATGTACGGAATGCCGTATTTGTTGTCGTGGTCGTTTTGCGCCACCAGCTTGAGCATTTCCGGGTCGAGGTTTTTATAGTTCAGCAGTTTGCTTTTATCCAGCGGCTCGAAGATGCCGGCCTGCGCCTGGCGCTCAAGGAACTGCGAAGACGGCACCACCAGGTCATAGCCCGTGCTGCCCGCCATCAGCTTCCCTTCCAGCACTTCGTTGGAATCAAACACGTCGTAGACCACTTTGATGCCGGTCTCTTTCGTGAAGTTTGCCAGGGTATCCGGGGCTATATAGTCAGACCAGTTATAAACGTGCAGCGTCTTTTGTTCGGCGGCAGAGCTGGCGGCAGAAGCCACCATCAGCGCGCCAGCAACCATCCCCAACAACCCTTTTTTACGTAGGTAGAGCATAATTTCATTCCTTCTGAATAAAGGCCAAACCAGGCTCGAATGAGCCGAATTTACGCAATGTGGCTTATCCGCATTGACCGCACGCTTTTTTAGCATGCAAAATTCATGCATCTCTATTCATTCTGCTGAAAAAGAATTTGGGTAATCTTCACGCAGACGTTGCTCGTTTTTACGGCCAAGCAAGAATAACTGTAGCCAGGGTTGGCGACTATAGCCCGGATGAAAAAACGCCTTTTATCAACTTTTTAGACATCTTTCGTCTATTCAGGCGGCAAAAACGCGCCTTATGGCAGGGATTTGTCTGGCTGTGACGGCTTTATGACAGAATAAAAACATGCAGAACGCAGCGGCGCTGGTGGCCGCTGCGTTAAAAAAAGAAAGGATCAGTGCAGAGAGTGGGTGTGAATAATTGTGCCGTCGCGCTCTTCTTCTTCGGCCACAAAAAGCAGCTGATTAGCGCAAGCCTCGAGGATCACCATCGAAACCTGCTCTTCGCTCTGCTGAACAAAGGCGGCAAACTGCTCGCGGGTAATGCCCACGGAGGCAGACAACGACTGACACACCACCAGCTTGGGCAGGTTATCATCCTGGATGTCGAGAAACGCTTTCACCGTCAGCGAGCTGGCGTTGATCGAGGAGAGATCGGACGCCAACGGCAGCAGCGCCGACGGCTTAACTTCTGCCAATGCGGAAAACAGAATAATGTTGTCCACGAGATCGATTTTCGCGTCGTATACGCCATCGAAGTTCTGCATATGGGGCAAATGCAATGCCTGGCAGGTATCGCACTCGAAAAAGGTTACGCCAGTTTCATCCAGCCAGCGGCGTAAAGTGTCCAGAGTCGGGACCACGAGTGAATCCATAAACGCAAAAACCTCATTACCTGTTCAAAAATTAACGTGCCATCTTACGCAAAAATGACACGTCATACTATGCATTAGCGCCGATTTGGTAATTATCCCCCGGTTTTAAGACAGTACCCAGGGCGGGCCTGCCGCTCTATCCATTTGATCATCAGCCCGGCGATATCGACCCCGCTCGTGTTTTCTATGCCTTCCAGCCCCGGCGAGGCGTTCACTTCCATCACCAGCGGCCCGCGTTCGGCGCGTAAAATGTCCACCCCGGCAATATCCAGTCCCAGCGTGCTGGCCGCTTTTAGCGCCACTTCTCGCTCAAGATCGGTAATTGTGACCTGATGCGCGACGCCGCCACGGTGCAGGTTTGAGCGGAAATCGCCGGGCTTGGCCTGCCGTTCAATGGCGGCCACAACCTCATCCCCCACCACCAGACAGCGAATATCTCTGCCCTTCGCTTCTTTGATGTATTCCTGCACCAGAATATGGGCGTTAAGACCGCGAAACGCATCAATCACGCTTTCCGCCGCCTGCCGCGTTTCAGCCAGCACCACGCCAATTCCTTGCGTACCTTCAACGAGCTTCACCACCAGCGGCGCGCCACCCACCATATCAATAAGATCGCTGGTGTCGTCCGGCGAGTGGGCAAACCCCGTCACCGGCAAATCAATCCCCTGCTTCGCCAGCAATTGCAGCGAACGCAGCTTATCCCGCGCGCGGGTGATCGCCACCGACTCATTCAGCGGGTAGCTTCCCAGCATTTCGAACTGGCGCAGCACCGCCGTGCCGTAAAAGGTGATAGCCGAGCCAATACGCGGGATAACCGCGTCATAATGCGGCAGTTGACGCCCCTTGTAATGCACGGAAGGCGCGGCCGGATTAATGTTCATATAGCAAGAAAGAGGATCAATGATCTCCACCTGATGACCACGACGCGTTGCCGCCTCGCGCAGGCGCTTGCATGAGTAGAGCGTTCCATCCCGGGATAAAATAGCGATTTTCAACCTGCACCTCTGAGCAACCAGACCAAAATTAACCGCCCGCTAATCATACCACTGCCTTCACCTTTCAACGACGGACTAATCGGTGGGAGACATCTTAAGTGCCTCAATTAATTGCTTTGTGGTCGAGGTGAGATGGACCGGATCAAAAACGGCATACAGGTCGGCGGGTATCGGCCTCGCCGGGGGGCGAAACACCACGCCAGGCCAGTTCATCTGTGCGTAGCTGTCGGCGATGATGGTTAGCCCGAAACCAATGCTCACCAGCGCCAGGACGGTTTGCGGCTCCACCGCCTCACGGACAACCCTCGGGGTAAAACCAGCTTCACGGCAAACACGTTGCAGGAAAGTCCAGTCAGAGTGAATGGCGGTCATCGTCACGAACGCCTCATGCCGCAGTTGGGTAATGTCCACCGTTTGCTGCCGGGCTAGCGGGTGCTGCTCCGGCAGCGCGACCATAAATGTCGCCTCATGCAGCTTTTCGCTCTTAAGGCCACCGGGCGGGCTGGTTTCCATCCGCCAGATCCCGGCATCAATCTCGTGACGTTCAAGCAAAGCAAGCTGATCCCCCGGGGACTTTTCGCGGAAGGTCACATCAATGGCGGGATAGTGCGCAATAAACCGCTGTAGCCCAAGCCGCAGCCCACCCCAAATGGCGGTGCCAACAATCCCTAGCTGAATTCGACCGCCTTCACCACGGCCAATCTGCTCAACCCTGGCCAGCGCAAGGCTTGCGTTGTTCAGCAGCTGTTTTGTCTCTTCCAGCAGGACTTCGCCTGCGTGAGTCAGCGCCACGTGCCGGGAATGGCGGATAAACAGTACCGTCCCCAGCTGAGCTTCCAGTTCTTTGATATGAAAGCTCAGGGGAGGCTGCGACATGTTCAGCCGCGCGGCGGCCCGGCCAAAGTGCAGTTCCTCGGCTACGGCCTGAAAATAGCGCAGCAGCTTAAGATCGGTGCGATAGATACGCTGAGATGTATTCATGAGGCTCCCTGAGTGGCAAGCCTCATAAATTACCATCGCTTACGCTTGCTGTAAGGCCAGGAGCCTTAATGTGCGAGCGATGCCGAAGAATCACTCTGCTGACGGTGGTGATAGTGGAAGCTAAAGTGGAAGACGACGGCAAGCACCAGCGCATAGCCAGCAAAAACCAGCCAGATAGTCGGCCAGTCTTTGGCGCCATCGGTGGTAAAATAATCCACCACATAACCGCTGACAATCGCCCCGAAATACGCCCCAACCCCGTTCACCATCGTCATAAACAGCCCTTGAGCGCTGGCGCGAATACGTGACTCCACCTCTTGCTCAACAAACACGGAGCCGGAGATATTAAAGAAATCAAAGGCGCAGCCGTACACCACCATCGACAGCAACAGCAGCACAAAACCAAAGACAGAAGGATCGCCCCAGGCGAACAGCGCAAAGCGCAGCACCCAGGCGACCATGCTCATCAGCATGACCTGTTTAATGCCAAAACGCCGCAGGAAGAAAGGGATCGTCAAAATAAAGACCACTTCCGACATCTGCGAGACGGACAGCAAAATCGAGGGATACTGCACCACAAAGCTGCTGGCAAACTCAGGCTGACGGGCAAAATCATGCAGGAAAGGGTTACCGAAAGTATTGGTGATTTGCAGCACCGCCCCAAGCAGCATGGCGAACAGGAAAAAAACCGCCATTTGTGGCTTTTTGAACAGCACAAACGCGTCCAGCCCCAGGCGGCTCACCCAGCTGCGCGTGGCCTGGCTTTTTATCACCGGGATAGTCGGCAATGTGAGCGCATACAGCGCCAGCAGACCGGAAGCCCCTGCGGCAATATAGAGCTGCATGCTGCTCAGCTCTATGCGCATCAGGCTAACGGTCCACATCGCCGCAATAAAGCCCACGGTACCGAACACCCTCACAGGCGGGAAATGCGTCACCGTATCCAGTCCGTTTTTTTCCAGGCAGGCGTAAGACACCGTATTGGACAGCGCAATGGTCGGCATAAAGGCCAGGGCATTACCCAGCATTGCCCAAAACATCAACCCCGGCTGGTCGATGCTGGCCGCCCAGACCAGCATCCCCGCCCCCACCAGATGGCAGAGAGAGTACACCCGATTGGCCGGGAGCCATTTATCGGCCACAATGCCGATAAGACCCGGCATCAGCAGCGCCGCAAGCCCTTTGGTACTGTAAACCATGCCAACATCTGCCCCCTTAAAGCCGAGCGTATTGATCATGTAAGATCCCAAAGTGACCAGCCACGCCCCCCAGATGAAGTACTGTAAAAACAGCATGATTTTTAAGCGGAGTTTAATCGCCATCTGTTTTCCCTGCTTTGGTCAGTGAGGATCAGGCCAGTTTGCCGAGGAAACCGCAAATCAGGTTAATGAAGTTCTGCCGCGACAGCGCAGCCGCTTTCAGCGTCTGTTCATGGGAAAGCTGAATACTCCCCAGCCCTTCGGCAAGGTTGGTAATCGCCGAGACGGCAACCACCTTCAGGCCGCAATGGCGGGCGCTGATCACCTCCGGCACAACCGACATCCCCACCACGTGGCCGCCAATGATTTGCATCATGCGAATTTCCGCTGCGGTTTCGAAGTTTGGCCCTGGATAAGAAACAAATACTCCCTCGTGCAGCGGGAACCCCTGCTCATGTGCAACCTGTTGGAGTACAGCGCGATAGTCGGCATCATAGGCGTTTGCCAGCGAGAAAAAGCGCTCACCAAACCGCTCATCATTTGGCCCAACGGTCGGCGTGCCCGGCATCGTATTAATATGATCGCTGAGTGCCACCAGGCTTCCAGGTTCCACTTCCGGGCGCAGAGAACCGGCGGCGTTGGTAGAAAACAGAATTTCGCATCCCAGCAGCTTAAAAGTGCGAATTGCGCTGGTCATCACCGACATTCCACGCCCTTCATAAAAGTGCCCCCGCCCTTTCATACAGGCTACAGGCACGCCAGCCAGCGTGCCGACGACCAGTTCGCCCGCATGGCCGTGGACGGTGCTGACGGGGAACCCGGGCAGCTCTTCGTAGGAAAATGTTACAGGGGAGTCGATTTTTTCCGCCAGCTCCCCCAGCCCGGAGCCCAGAATGAAAGCGATGCGAGGTACCAGACCGTTAATGCGGGCGCGAATAATGTCGGCGGCGTAGAAAGGCGAATTATCAAAAGCAGAGGTTGGCATAGAAGGTTCCTTGTCAGATTGTCGTTATAACTTCAGCAGTTATAACGACTCACCGACGGATGAAACCAATACCGTTTGAGGCCACGATTAATACTGAAAATGTATCGATCGCCGATTTGATGGCCTGGCAGCCGCGTGAATTAGCGTGTCGCCCAGCCCTGCTTGTGCAGGTAATCCAGAATGAAAGGCCGGCTTTCTTTAATGATGGTACGGCTGATGTGGTCGCTCCAGGTGTCGCGCCGTGTATTGCTGTCCCGGCTCAAATAATACTGCGCCAGCTCCTCGTCGTACTCGTCCAGCAGCGGCCTGTTCAGCGGCTGATAGCGGTTTTCATGCACCAGCATCGCAGCGGGCATCCGCGGCTTGATATCCGGCGTGGCAGCAGGCCAGCCCAGGCAAAGGCCAAACAGCGGTAACACGTATTTCGGCACGCCCAACAGCTCTCCCACCGCTTCAATGTTATTGCGTATGCCGCCAATATAGACCCCGCCCAGCCCCAGAGACTCTGCGGCGGTAAACGCATTCTGCGCCAGAATCGCGGTATCGATCGCACCAAGCAGCAGCTGTTCCGCCAGCCCAAGCTGGGCGTCCGGGCAGATTTGAAGATTGCGGTTAAAGTCGGCGCAGAACACCCAAAACTCGGCGGCTTCCGCCACATGCTTTTGCCCGCCGGTCAGCGGCACCAGCTGCTCGCGCAGCGCTTTATCCGTGATGCGAATGATTGAACTGCACTGAAGGAAGCTGGAAGTAGAAGCTGCCTGTGCACTGGCAATAATGGCTTCGCGCTGCTCGTCGGTAATAGGTTCCCCGGTAAAATGACGAATGGAACGGTGGGAACGAAGCAGATCAATGGTCGGCGTCATCGCGATTTTCCTTTGGCTTTTTTATATCAGAGAGTTTTGAAGCAGAATCAGGCTGCATCAGCTGCGGGGCAAGACGTTTAGCAATATGCCACGTCATGATGATTGCCGCCGGCAGCATCAGCCCAAGGCCAATAAATACCATGACTATGGCCGCCGTTGCAGTGGCCACAGGTGCGGGCAGCGTCAGGTATCCCTGCAGCGAGAGAAAAGCTAGCGCCAAAAAACCTATCCCCACCGCTTCCAGCACAATCACCGATTTGGGTAACGATCCGACCGCGCGCATAGCGGCACCTCCTGTGTTCAGGCCAGCTATCATCGAGTCCGCGCCCCTCCCACTGAAAGGAGATAGCCTACGGGCATCGAACTAACAGGCACGACCTTCTTTAAAAATGTGACGGATATCGGCATTATAAGCGCATTCGCCGGTTCGTATCGGCCATAAAAACTGAGGAGAGAGCATGTTTGCAGTAATTTTTGGACGCCCTGGCTGCCCATATTGTGTTCGCGCTAAAGAACTGGCTGAGAAACTGACCGCCGAGCGTGATGACTTCAACTTCCGCTATGTTGACATCCACGCAGAAGGCATCACCAAAGCTGATCTGGAAAAAACCGTGGGTAAACCGGTTGAAACCGTGCCGCAGATCTTCTTGGATCAGAAGCACATTGGTGGCTGCACCGATTTTGAAGCTTACGCAAAAGAACATCTGAACCTGTTCCAGACCGCACAGTAAACTTTACGAATGCAGAAAACCGACTCTCAGTAGTCGGTTTTTTTATGCGTGCGATTCCGGTTCTTACACATAAAAAATAGCAGATAACACAGCGAACCGAGGGACGACCAGAAGACAGCGCTCAGTAGCCAGGCCATTTCTTGCCAGAACGAGCGTGTGACGGGGAAAAACAGGTGGGCAATCAACAGGCAGAACGGCGAAGCAAGCATCGCTCCCACCAGCGGTTTGACCACTCGATCTCCTTGGGAAAAGAAGCTGGCCACGCCACCCGGGAGAAGGAAAAACAGCAGCCCAAGCTCATAGTGCCCGGTGGCAATAAACCGCCCCATCACGTTCAGGCGCAGAGAAAGAAAAACCAGAATAAAGAGCACGAAGCAGCAGGTAATTCCTAACCACTTTTGCGCACGTCTGTGCATTTTACCTCCTGACATCTGCTTTTGCTCGAAAATACCCTGCCGGAAAATTCAGCAGCGTCTTTACCCGATTTGATAATGCCTGGCCATCCGTGCCGATAAAGCATTGCCACATTTAGCACAATATTCTTACTAGCCGCTGATACAGAGAAAGATTAAACTAGCGGCAGAAATTCGGTCGTCGCGTGAGATATTTATATGCGTGATAATTTGCCGGTCGTCGCTGACGGAACCGTCAAAACCTTAGCGCATAACTCTATCTCTTTCAACAGCTTACTGGTAAACAAGAAGTTAGCCTTCGTGAATATAAACGTCGCAGATTTGTTAAACGGGAATTACATCCTTTTGTTATTTGTTGTACTAACGCTCGGACTTTGCCTGGGGAAATTACGCCTCGGTCCGGTGCAACTGGGTAATTCCATTGGTGTTTTAGTGGTCTCTTTATTACTCGGGCAACAGCATTTCTCGATCAATACCGACGCGCTAAATCTGGGTTTTATGCTGTTCATTTTCTGCGTAGGCGTCGAAGCCGGGCCAAACTTTTTTTCTATTTTCTTCCGCGACGGCAAAAATTATCTGATGCTGGCCCTGGTGATGGTTGGCAGCGCCCTGCTGATTGCGCTGGGGCTGGGCAAACTGTTTGGCTGGGACATTGGCCTGACGGCCGGTATGCTCGCCGGCGCCATGACCTCCACGCCCGTGCTGGTCGGCGCGGGCGATACCCTGCGCCATTCAAGCATCCCCGCCGCGCAGCTTGCGACCTCGCTGGATAATCTGAGCCTCGGCTATGCCCTGACCTACCTGATTGGCCTGGTCAGTCTGATTGTTGGGGCTCGCTATTTGCCGAAGCTGCAGCATCAGGATCTGCAGACCAGCGCCCAGCAAATTGCCCGCGAGCGCGGTCTGGATACCGACGCGAGCCGCAAAGTTTATCTCCCGGTGATCCGCGCCTACCGCGTCGGGCCTGAGCTGGTTGCCTGGGCCGACGGTAAAAATCTGCGCGAACTGGGTATTTATCGCCAGACCGGCTGCTACATCGAACGTATTCGCCGCAACGGCATTCTGGCTAACCCGGACGGCGATGCCGTGCTGCAAATGGGCGATGAAATCTCGCTGGTGGGCTACCCGGATTCTCACTCGCGCCTCGACCCAAGCTTCAGAAACGGCAAAGAGGTTTTCGATCGCGATCTGCTGGACATGCGCATCGTCACCGAAGAAATTGTGGTGAAAAACCACAATGCCGTGGGCCGTCGCCTGGCGCAGCTCAAGCTCACCGACCACGGCTGCTTCCTGAACCGCGTGATCCGCAGCCAGATTGAAATGCCCATCGACGACAATATCGTGCTGAACAAAGGCGATGTCCTGCAGGTCAGCGGCGATGCCAGACGCGTGAAAACCGTTGCCGAGCGCATCGGCTTTATCTCCATTCACAGCCAGATAACCGACCTGCTGGCCTTCTGCGCCTTCTTTGTTATTGGCCTGATGGTGGGCATGGTCACCTTCCAGTTCAGCTCGTTCAGCTTCGGCATCGGGAACGCCGCTGGCCTGTTGTTTGCGGGCATCATGCTTGGCTTCCTGCGCGCCAACCACCCCACCTTCGGCTACATTCCGCAGGGGGCGCTAAATATGGTGAAAGAGTTCGGCCTGATGGTATTTATGGCGGGGGTTGGCCTGAGCGCCGGCAGTGGCATCAGCAACGGCCTCGGTGCGGTAGGCGGCCAGATGCTGATTTCCGGGCTTATCGTGAGCCTGGTGCCGGTGATTATCTGCTTCCTGTTCGGCGCCTATGTGCTACGAATGAACCGCGCTCTGCTGTTTGGAGCGATGATGGGGGCACGAACCTGTGCGCCAGCGATGGAAATCATCAGCGACACCGCCCGCAGCAACATTCCTGCGCTGGGGTACGCCGGCACCTACGCTATCGCTAACGTGTTGTTAACACTGGCCGGTACATTAATTGTCGTGATATGGCCAGGTTTGTGATCGCAACCACAGACAAAGAAAAATACTTTTTTTTTATGCCTGAGCGAACTTTCTTTCGGGACGTCAGTCTGAATTAGTGCCACTGCTTTTCTTTGATGTCCCCAATTTGTGGAGCCCATCAACCCCGCCGCTTTCGGTTCAAGGTTGATGGGTTTTTATTTTTTAGGGCTTCAATAACAAACGCTTACTAACCCCTCCACTCGCTTTATTTTGCATCCCCTGTCCCTACAATCCTGCGCACCATCACCCGCATATCATCGCGCCCCATCGGTTCGCGATCGGTGACATAGTGCAGCGTCATGCCTTCCAGGAAAGCATCCAGCGCCCGGGCGGTTAGCGGATCGAAAAACGGCTCCAGCGCCTGCTGGCTGCGAATCATCCACTCCTGCATGATATCTTTTAGCTGCGGATTACAGCTGGCATAAGCATAAAGCTGGTACATCACCTGCATGTTATACGGCGTGGCCACGCAGCCGCCGCAAATCATATCGACAATCGCTTCGCAGGCCTCATCGCGATTGGTGGCCTGCTGCATGCGCTCCCGGTAGCTGTCCGACATCTGGTGGGCAAACAGGGTAAACGCTTCGCAAAGCAGCGATTCAATCCCGGCAAAATAGTAGGTCATTGACCCCAGCGAAACGCCAGCCTCAGCGGCAATTTTGCGGTGCGTGATATCGCTGATGCCGTGCTTTACCACCATATTCAGCGTCGCCTGCAAAATACGCGATCGACGTTCGGGGTCATTCCGGCGCGGGGCTTTGCTCATCATTACCTACCTGAATTTAGAGTATGACAAAGAGTCTATACCGGGATGTGTACAAATGTACACAAGCTTGCTAGTCTGCTCCCCTGTTTCTCTTTCACTGGTTGTTGTTCATGTCTGTTTCACAGAGAAAAGCCCTGCAGCTCCGTACCTGGGCGTTATTCACCTTCTTCTTCCTTCCGGGCCTGGTGATGGCATCCTGGGCCACACGCACGCCCGCCATCCGCGATACGCTCAGCGTCTCGACGGCCGGAATGGGCATCGTATTATTTGGCCTGTCGATAGGATCGATGGGCGGTATTCTCTGTTCCGGCTGGCTGGTGAAACGCTTTGGCACCCGTACCATTATTCGCAGCGGCATGACGCTGATGGTCGCCGGAATGTTAATGATGAGCTTCGCGCTGTACCTCGCCTCCCCGGTGCTGTTTGCCTTCGGCCTGGCGCTGCTCGGCAGCGGGATGGGGTCATCAGAAGTGGCTATGAACGTCGAAGGGGCCATTATCGAGAGCCTGATGAAGAAAACTGTGCTGCCGATGATGCACGGCTTCTTTAGCCTCGGCACGCTCGTTGGCGCCGGGATTGGCCTGACGTTAACCGCGTGGAACGTCGTGTCCTGGGGGCACCTGCTGCTGATTGGTCTGTTGACCATTGCGCCGATTGCCATCGCGCTTATCGCCGTGCCGCACGGCGTGGGCAAAGATAACCCGGAGAACACCGAAGCCCACGAGCCGCACCGACCGTTTTACAAAGATATTCAGCTATTGCTGATTGGTTTTGTCGTGCTGGCGATGGCCTTTGCCGAAGGCTCGGCCAACGACTGGCTGCCGCTGCTGATGGTGGACGGGCACGGCTTTAGCCCAACTTCCGGGTCGCTTATCTACGTAGGCTTTACCCTCGGCATGACGGTCGGGCGCTTCACCGGCGGCTGGTTTATTGACCGCTACAGCCGCGTTATTGTGGTCCGCGCCTGTGCGATCATGGGCATTATTGGCATCGGCACCATTGTGTTTGTCGACAACGCCTTCCTTGCCGGCGTGTCGGTGATTCTGTGGGGGTTGGGCACCTCTTTAGGCTTCCCGCTGACCATTTCAGCGGCGGGTGATACCGGCCCCGATCCGGCCAGCCGCGTCAGCGTCGTTGCCGCTTCGGGCTATGTCGCCTTTTTAGTCGGGCCGCCGCTGCTGGGCTTCCTCGGCGAGCATTACGGGCTGCGCCAGGCCATGTTAGTTGTGCTGACGCTAATGGTGATTGCGGCGCTGGTCGCCCGCGCCGTGGCCAAACCGGGGCAATCTTCCGGCCAGGCTTTAGAAACTGAATAATGGAGAGTTCAATGAGCATCAAACTGATTGCAGTAGACATGGACGGCACTTTTCTTAATGATGAAAAAACCTACAACCGCGAACGCTTTGCCGCGCAATATCAGCAGATGAAAGAGCAAGGCATCCGCTTTGTGGTGGCCAGCGGGAACCAGTATTTCCAGCTTATCTCCTTCTTCCCGGAGATTGCCCACGAGATCTCTTTTGTCGCCGATAACGGCGGCTGGGTGGTCAGCGAAGGCGAAGATCTGTTCAACGGCGAGCTGACCAGACAAGAGTTCAACACGGTGGTCGATCACCTGCTGACCCTGCCGCACGTGGAGATCATCGCCTGCGGCAAGCATAACGGTTATACCCTCAACGGCTATAGTGACGATTTTAAAGCGCTGGCGGCGAAGTACTATCACCGCCTTGAGCACGTGGAAAACTTCTCCGGCCTCGACGACGTGTTCTTCAAGTTCGCCCTGAACCTGCCGGACAGCCAGCTCGATGAAACTATGGACGCCCTGGGCGCAGCGCTGGAAGGCATTATGGTGCCGGTCACCAGCGGGCACGGCTCTATCGACCTGATTATTCCGGGGATTCATAAGGCTAACGGCCTGCGGATCCTGCAGGAAAAATGGGGCATCCAGGACAGCGAAGTGGTGACCTTTGGCGACGGCGGCAACGACATCGAGATGCTGACTCAGGCGCAATACGGGTTTGCGATGGCCAACGCCCCGGACAAAATCAAACGCATTGCCAGCTACCAGGCAGGGCACTGCAATCAACAAGGCGTGCTGGATGCGATCGACAAGATCCTGAAGAAAGAAGCGCCGTTTAACTAACGACCTCTGGAACAAGAATGTTAACGATAAGACAAGCAAACCCGGCGGATTTTGATGCGCTGGCGAAAATCTGGGAGGCGTCCGTTCGCGCCACGCATGATTTTTTACCTGAAGAAAATATCAGGGCGTTAAAGCCGCAGGTACGCGAACTCTACATGCCACAGATCCCGATGCTGCTGGCAGCCAGCGACACCGGCGAGCCACTGGGCTTTATCGGCTGCCACGAAAATCGGATTGAAATGCTGTTTGTTTCGCCTGAAAGCCGTGGCACGGGTGTGGGCAAGCAGCTTCTGCAGTATGCCATTGAACATTTGCAGGTCGATGAGGTGGATGTGAATGAGCAGAACCCGCAGGGCGTGGGCTTTTATCTTCATATGGGGTTCGCACAAACCGGGCGGTCTGAACTCGACGGTGAAGGGAATCCTTTCCCTTTGCTGCATTTGAAGCTGAAACGATAGTTTTATCGCATCGCTTGTTTTCCCCCTCTCCCTCCGGGAGAGGGCTAAATTATTCCCGATTTATGACTGATTCTTCAGCTGTTCCCGGCGATACTCACCCTGCCGCTCAAGCATCCAGCCCGGATATTCGCGCGGCAGCTCACTTACCGCATTCAGCCTGTCAAGCTCGTCCGCGCTAAGCTGAACCCCCGTCGCAGCGATATTATCCTCAAGCTGCTCAATGCGCTTCGCGCCCACGATGACCGTCGTCACTGCCTGCTGATGCAGCAGCCAGGCCAGCGCAATCTGCGCCACAGAAACGCCTTTGGCATCGGCTATGTCACGCATCACATCCACGCAATCAAACGCGCGATCCCTGTTTACCGGTGGAAAATCAAACTCCAGGCGGCGGCTGCCGGTTTCGGCTTTCCCGTCGCGGTCGTACTTGCCGCTGAGCAGCCCGCCCGCGAGCGGACTCCACACCATCAGGCCGACGCCTTCACTTTGCATCATCGGCACCAGCTCTCGCTCCAGATCGCGCCCGGCAAGGGTGTAATAAGCCTGCAGAGAGGCAAAACGTGTCAGTCCCAGGCGTTCGGAAATCCCGAGTGCCTTCATGATTTGCCAGGCCGCCCAGTTGGAAACGCCTATGTAGCGAACCAGCCCCTGCTGTACCAGCGAATCCAGCGCCCGCAGCGTTTCCTCTAGCGGCGTCGCGGGGTCAAAACCGTGCAGTTGGTACAGGTCGATATAGTCGAGCTGTAGCCGCTGCAGGCTCTCTTTGACGCTATTTAGCAGATGAAAACGCGATGAACCTCGAGAGTTCGGCCCGGCGGTGCCTGTTTCGCCGAATGCTTTGGTGGCCACCACCACATTCTCACGCGGCACATTAAGGTTTTTCAGCGCCTGGCCGGTGATGATTTCCGAACGCCCGCCGGAGTAAACATTGGCGGTATCAATAAAGTTAATCCCGGCCTCCAGCGCGCGTCCAACCAGCTTGTCGGCATCATTTTGCGCAAGCTGGCCTATTTTTCCCCATATACCGTCTTCACCACCAAAAGTCATGGTGCCCAGGCAAAGCTCTGAAACAAACAGGCCGGTATTTCCTAATTTTTTATAACGCATAGCGGTACCTCATGTTCAGGATTTCAGGAAGGAAGAGTGCGGACTGCCAGTTATACGCGTCGCCCGCGATTCTGGAATGGGGGATTTCTGCTCATTCCTTGCCTGTTTCTGCCTGAGTGGGCGCTAGCGTAAAAGCAATAATAAGCCGTAGCCGACCAGCGCGGCCCAAAGCAACATAGGGAGAGAATAGAGATGGAACCGCCACCAGATCCGACGGTCGTTGGCCATACGAAGGGCAATCAAGTTCGCCAGCGAACCCGGCAACAGGCCAAAACCGCCGATATTGACCGCGAAGGCCAACAGCAGCGAAGCAGGCACATAGTTCAGCAGTAAAATGGTGGCAGGCACATTGCTGATGAATTGTGACAGCAAAATACCCAGGCCAAACACCCCGCCAGGAGAGAGTTGCGCCACGCCCTGAAGCGAGTGCTGCAGCACCGAAAGTTGGGTGATGAGGTGAACATCAATAAACATCACCATAAATACCACCAGCAGGCTCCAGTCGATACTGAGCAGCACTTTGCGCGCCAGCCCCAGGAACCCAAGCGCAATCAGCCCCAGCCCCCAAAGCTCAAGCTTAAGCTCCAGGGCCAGAATAAAGACGATGTAAAACGCCAGGCAGCACCAGACCAGCTTAGGCTGCCAGCGGCTGTCATTCACTTCGCCGTGGTAACGCAGCGGTTTTGGCTTGAAACAAAGCCATGCCAACACCAGCAAGCTGGCGGTCATGGCCAGCGCCAGCGGCATCATCTGCCAGGTGAAAGCGCCGAAAGAAAGCCCGGAATGCCCCCACAGTAAGATGTTCTGCGGGTTACCGATAGGCGTGAGCAAAGAGCCGGCGTTGACCGCCAGCGCCTCAAAAATAATCAGCTTACTGGCCGGCACCGAGCAGAGTTTTTTCAGCGTGATGGTGAGAGGCACAATGATGAACAGCGCGACATCGTTAGTCAGGAAGGTCGACAGGGCCGCCGCTGCCGTAACCATAAACAGCGCCAGCTGCCGCTCGTTGGCAAACCGCGCCACCATCTTGCGGCCCAGCACCTCGAAATAACCGCTCAGCTCGACGCCCTTGGTCAACATCATCAGCCCGGCCAGGGTAATAATGGTGTGCCAGTCTATGGCGGCGGGCCATAAAGCCGGGCGGAACGGCACCGCCAGGCTCAGGGCGACGCCGATTAACAACAATAAATGCAGGAATCGATCGCGCAGGAACGGCTGCGCAAGACGCAGCAGCATGTTTAACCGATGCCTCGCTCTGCGCTGAATTTGCGGAAAGCCTCCAGCGTCTCTTCGCTGACGTGGTGTTCCACACCTTCGGCATCAATACGCGCGGTCTCCGGGCTGATGCCCAGCGCGAGGAAGAAGTTTTCAACAATCTGGTGCCGTTCCCGGCTCTGCTGCGCCAGTTTTTCACCTTCCGGCGTTAAAAAGACGCCGCGCCATGGGATCTGCTCAATCAGCCCGACTGACGCCAGGCGTTTTAGCATCTTGGCAACCGTCGGCTGGGAAACGCCGAGCCGGGCCGCCATATCTACCTGGCGAACCTCACCCACTTCATGAATCAAATCCGAAATCAGCTCAACATAATCATCAATTAACTCGCGGCGGTGCGCCTCGCGTACCTGCCTGAAGCCCTCAACATGCTCTTCAATATTCGGTAATGGCGTCACTTTTTCGCTGTTCTTTTGCCCTGCCCGACGGCTCATAGTGCTTCCTCTTCCAGTGGCGCGGCGTCGTCATCTGACGACGGAAGGCTTTATTGTAAACCAGCATTGCTCATCCACAAAAAATTAACGAAATAGCCATGGCTATAAAATATAGCCTGTGCTATACCTGTATGTAATGCAGTCAGGCTTGTTTACGGAAAAACGGTCGCACGGCTAACAGGAGGACGCTATGAACGAATTTAAGAGGTGCATCAACGTGTTTACACAATCTCCCTTCCAGGTACGCTTAATGCTGCTGAACATGATTTGTGATTGGGTTGCCGGTAAACCCCAGCAGAAAGAAGAAAAACAACAATAACGCCAGGCCACGTCGCCTGGCGACTTTGTTCAGCGTTCCGCGCGAACGATCATCCTTTTGTCACAATTCCCCTGCAAAATCCCCGTTAATGGCTATTCTGGCCGAGCTTTAACCCCATCATTTGTCGGATTTGCAATCAGCTTCGCAAAACCTCGCTCTGTTATCAGTTGATATTCTTATCTTACGGCTCTATCTTCTTGCAGCCCTGCACATGAAGCGGCTCGCAGATGCGGTGCAATTCCCCTTCGTTTCCGTCTGTCAGGCAGGCTCTGCCCTTATCGCCAGGGTCACCGCATGGCGTTTTGCAAGACCATAATAAAGATGAATGTAACGGTTAAAGATACCCTGACTGCGCGCGGAATCGCGCTGAATCCGTGGGCTGGTTTCTATTTTCTGCAGTCTCTGCTGATAAACTTCGCGCTGGGCTATGCCTTCAGCCTGCTTTACGCCATTGCCTTTAGCTGCGTCCTTATGCTGCTGTGGCGCACCGCTCCCAGCGTCCAGAAAATCTTGCTTGGGCTTTGCAGCCTCGTGGCAGCCATGTACTTCCCGTTCGGCCAGGCCTACGGCTCGCCCAACTTCAATACTCTGCTGGCGCTGCATTCAACCAACTTTGAAGAATCCACGGAAATCATGACCATCTTCCCGTGGTACAGCTACGTGGTTTCTCTCTTTATTCTCGCCCTTGGCGTGATGGCGCTGCGCCGCAAACGTGAAGAAAAACGCGCCTGGGGTCATTTCGATAGCTTATGTCTCGCCGTCAGCGTGGTCTGTTTTTTTGTCACACCGGTAACCAACCTTGCCTACGGCGGCGTGTTTAAATTTAAAGATACTGGCTACCCGGTGGTGCGCTTCGTGAAAGATGTCGTGGTCAACAACCACGAAGTTATCGAGGAGCAGGCGCGCATGAAAGAACTGTCGCAGCAAAAAGATTCCTGGAACGTAGTGTCGGTGCAGCCTAAATACCATACCTACGTCGTAGTGATTGGCGAGAGCGCCCGCCGCGATGCGCTGGGAGCCTTTGGCGGCCACTGGGACAACACGCCCTTTGCAAGCCAGGTCAAAGGCAATCTGTTTATGGACTACGTCTCCGCCAGCGGCTCAACGCAAAAATCGCTGGGGCTGACGCTGAACCGGGTCGTGGACGGCAAACCCCAGTATCAGGACAATTTTGTTACCCTGGCAAACCGCGCGGGCTTCCAGACCTGGTGGTTCTCAAACCAGGGCCAAATCGGCGAATACGATACCGCCATCGCCAGCATCGCCAAACGCGCTGACGAAGTGCAGTTTTTGAAAAATGGGGATTTTGAGGCGGATAAAAACACTCGCGATGAAGCCCTGTTAAAAATGACGGCCCAGGTGTTTGCTACTCAGCGCAACACGCCGCAGCTGATTGTGCTGCATTTGATGGGTTCGCACCCGCAGGCCTGCGATCGCACTCAGGGGAAATACAAAGATTTTGTGCAGTCTAAAGAGACATCCTGCTATCTCTACAGCATGACGCAAACCGACGACTTGCTAAAACAGCTTTATCTGCAGTTACAAAACACCGGGAACAGCTTCTCAATGGTCTATTTCTCCGACCACGGCCTGGCGTTCAAAGAGCGCGGCACCGACGTGCAATATCTGGCGCACGACGATAAGTTCCAGCAAAATTTCCAGGTGCCATTTATGGTGTTGTCGAGCGATGACACCGCGCACCGGCTAATCAAAGCACGCCGCAGCGCCAATGATTTCCTCAACTTCTTCTCTGCGTGGACGGGGATTAAGGCGAAAGAGCTTACGCCGAAGTACAAATTTATTTCCGAGCAAAAGGCCGGGCCCGTCTGGATAACCAACTTCAACCTGAAGAAAGTGGACTATACTCATCTGCAGACGGATATGTTTGAGACCAGGACACGTTAACTTTTGCCGGTTAACCGATAAAAAAAATCCGCCACTTGGGCGGATTTTCTATTTCTATCCCGAAAGGGATATTAGAAGCGGTAACCTACGCCAGCGATCCAGGTGCCAACATCAACGCTACGAATACGGCTCTGCTCGTAGGAGAAGTCCAGAGCAACGTTTTCGATTGGGTTGAACTGCAGGCCAGCACCGTAGGAGAAGCCGTAGTCGCTAACGGAATCGTGAGCGCCTGGGAATTGAGTCGCCTGGAATTTACCGTAGCCAACACCCACTACACCGTAGATGCTTGCCCAGTCGTTGATGCGGTAAGCAGGACCAGCGGTGATGCCGTAGTACTGGCCTTTGGTGTACACGTCGTTAGAAGTGTCACTTTTCTGGGTGTAGGTGAAGGAGCCGATGTAGCCCAGCGGGGTATCATTTTCGTAACGGTATTTCAGGTTGAAACCGCCAGCTTTGTTAGCAACGCCCTGCATATCGCTCTGAGCATAGCCACCGGTTACGGTGCTGGTTGCTGCAGATGCGGTACCTACGGAGACGGCCAGAACACAGGCCAGAGCTGAAAGACATGCAATTTTTTTCATAATATCCACCTCAAATGTGCTTCAAGTAAGTCCTAAGTTTTAAATATAACAAAACCATGACAGAAACTCTTCGCCAATTGTGTTGTCTAACGATCTTTTTCCTGTAACATAACATTTCCACTACATGCTAAACCACTAAAAAATCAGGAAAATACCGCTTCACGACGGCAAATTTTAATCCCTTTAATAACATCGTCATTCAGATAATTCTGGAATTATTTTTGACACAAACTGACAAAAGCCCCCGGATCGTACTCCACGCCATGAGAATTTTTCTTAATGAAAGTTCAACCAGCCATAACTTAATCCTTTAGACTGGGCAGACTTTTATTTTCTTGACCAAACATAGACAAATACTGACAAGGTACAGGATGCCGCAAACCTCCCGTAATATGCCGCGCTGGCTGCCGATCGTAGTTTTACTTATCGCCATGACCTCGATTCAAAGCGGCGCCTCGCTGGCGAAATCATTATTCCCGCTAATCGGTCCCCAGGGCGTCACTTCGCTGCGCCTGTTTTTAGGCACTCTTATTCTCGCGGTGATTTTTAAACCCTGGCGCCTGCGTTTTAAGCCAGAGCAACGCCTGCCTTTACTGTTTTATGGGCTGGCGCTGGGCAGCATGAATTACCTCTTTTATGTCTCTCTGCGCACGGTACCGCTGGGCATCGCGGTGGCGCTGGAGTTTACCGGGCCGCTTGCCGTGGCGCTTTTTGGCTCACGCCGTGCCGTGGACTTTATCTGGGTGGTGCTGGCGGTGGCCGGACTGTGGTTCCTGCTTCCCCTCGGCCAGGACATCTCCCAGGTAGATTTGACCGGTGCTGCCTGCGCCCTCGGGGCCGGTGCCTGCTGGGCTATCTACATTATTGCCGGGCAAAAAGCGGGCGCTGAGCACGGCCCCGCCACGGTCGCGTTTGGTTCTCTGATTGCTGCCGTTATCTTTGTCCCCCTGGGCGCCTGGGAAGCCACCAGCTCGCTGCTGCAGTGGTCGCTGCTGCCCGTCGGCCTGGCCATTGCCGTGCTTTCCACGGCGCTGCCTTATTCGCTGGAGATGATTGCGTTAACCCGACTCCCTACCCGCACCTTTGGCACACTCATGAGCCTCGAGCCGGGCCTTGCGGCGCTGTCAGGTATGCTGTTCCTCGGGGAGCATCTGACGCTAACACAGTGGCTGGCATTGCTCTGCATTATCGCGGCATCCGTGGGATCAACGCTGACCATGAAACGCGAAGCACAGATTAAAAACGTCGACATAAATTAATCTGTTGCCCTGCATTTAATGCGGTGATAATTGCCGCATTAAATGATGTATCCGTAATCAAGCACTTATATTCCCGTCAACTGTAATACTCAATAAGAATTATTTTCTTTTCGCCGTCATATTTATTCATGATTTTTGACATAAATTAAGAACACTCAATAACCAGCTGTTAAATAACAAATTAATCTTTTCCATTTTTCTCTTACTATCGGTTTGATAGGTATTACCCTCACCAGCAAAGTAAAAAAGTGGTGCTATACTTATCCCCGGTAATTCATTGGGACACCAACATCAAGAGGATGAAAGATTATGAGTACCGCTAAACTGGTAAAAACTAAATCTACAAACCTGCTATATACCCGCAATGATGTAAAAGACAGCGAGAAAAAAGCCACCATCGAGCTGCTGAATCGCCAGGTCGTCCAGTTCATCGACTTGTCGCTGATTACCAAGCAGGCTCACTGGAATATGCGCGGAGCTAACTTTATTGCCGTGCACGAAATGCTGGACGGCTTCCGTACGGCGCTGACCGAGCACCTGGACACCATGGCAGAACGTGCCGTGCAGCTTGGCGGCGTGGCGTTGGGCACCACTCAGGTGATCAACAGCAAAACTCCGCTGAAAAGCTATCCGCTGGACATTCACACCGTTCAGGAGCACCTGAAAGAGCTGGCCGATCGCTTTGCCATCGTGGCGAACGATGTGCGTAAAGCCATTGGTGAAGCAAAAGACGAAGATACCGCAGATATTTTCACCGCCGCTTCCCGCGATCTGGACAAATTCCTGTGGTTCATTGAGTCCAATATCGAGTAACCAGAGCATTTTCCTATGGCTCCTCCTCCGCCCGGGGGCGGAGCCTGCACCAAAACAGCGCAGACCATCGATTAATTCATAGCCCAAAGTTAATCAAATGTAATAATCACCTCACACAATCGTTAACGAATGATTGTTTTGTCCACTGATTTCGCGGTAAAACTAACCCCTACCCTGCCGGCTCATTTTGCGCACCAAAATGGTGCACCATAACGGTGCGTTATGACCTGCTTGCAACGCTCAATGTGCAATGTTAAATAATCACATCCTTGCAAAACAGTAAGTTGCAAACTTGGCACGATTCTTTCATGAGTCGCCGCTGACGCAGGGGATCGCCCCGTGGATTAACAAAGGAAATGCTATGAAGTCGATTTTGAAAGTTTCACTGGCTGCACTTACCCTGGCTTTCGCTGTATCTTCCCATGCCGCTGATAAAAAACTGGTCGTTGCGACCGACACCGCGTTCGTTCCTTTTGAATTTAAACAAGGCGATCAGTATGTCGGCTTTGACGTGGATCTGTGGGCGGCTATCGCCAAAGAATTGAAGCTGGACTATACCCTGAAGCCAATGGACTTCAGCGGCATCATCCCTGCCCTGCAAACCAAAAACGTGGACCTGGCACTGGCCGGGATCACCATCACTCCTGAGCGCGAAAAAGCGATCGACTTCTCCGACGGCTACTACAAAAGCGGCCTGCTGGTGATGGTCAAAGCCAATAACAACGACATCAAAAGCGTGAAAGATCTGGACGGTAAAGTGGTTGCTGTTAAAGGCGGCACCGGCTCCGTTGATTACGCAAAAGCTAACATCAAAACCAAAGACCTGCGTCAGTTCCCGAACATCGATAACGCCTACATGGAACTGGGCACCAACCGCGCTGACGCGGTTCTGCACGACACGCCAAACATCCTGTACTTCATCAAAACCGCCGGCAACGGTCAGTTCAAAGCGGTAGGTGAGTCTCTGGAAGCTCAGCAGTACGGTATCGCCCTGCCTAAAGGCAGCGACGAACTGCGCACCAAAATCAACGGCGCGCTGAAAACCCTGAAAGAGAACGGCACGTACAACGAAATCTACAAAAAATGGTTCGGTACCGAGCCTAAATAATAATTCTAAGTATGAGTAAGACCTGAGGGGCGCCTTTCGCCCCTCTTATTATTAAACGCCTCTCACGCTGCAAGGCCCCGGCCTGAAGCCCGAAGAGGTGAACCACGGTAGACAACAGGAACACATCATGCAGTTTGACTGGAGCGCCATTTGGCCTGCAATTCCCATCTTGTTTGAAGGCGCTAAGATGACCCTATGGATTTCTATCCTGGGTCTTTGCGGCGGTTTAGTAATTGGTTTAGTGGCGGGCTTTGCTCGTACCTACGGCGGCTGGATTGCCAACCACGTAGCGCTTGTTTTCATCGAAGTGATTCGCGGCACGCCAATTGTGGTGCAGGTGATGTTTATCTACTTCGCCCTGCCGATGGCCTTTACCGATCTGCGTATCGATCCGTTCAGCGCAGCGGTCGTCACCATCATGATCAACTCCGGAGCCTACATCGCGGAAATCACCCGTGGTGCTGTGCTCTCAATTCATAAAGGCTTCCAGGAAGCGGGCCTTGCACTTGGGCTGTCAAAACGTGAAACCATCCGTCACGTGATTATGCCGCTGGCGCTGCGCCGTATGCTGCCGCCGCTGGGTAACCAGTGGATCATCAGCATCAAAGACACCTCGCTGTTCATCGTTATCGGTGTAGCAGAGCTGACTCGTCAGGGTCAGGAAATTATCGCCGGTAACTTCCGCGCGCTGGAGATTTGGAGCGCCGTTGCGGTCTTCTATCTGATTATTACCCTGGTGCTGAGCTTCGTGCTGCGTCGCCTTGAAAGAAGGATGAAAATCCTGTGATTGAATTTAAAAATGTCTCCAAGCACTTTGGCCAAACCCAGGTGCTGCACAACATTGACCTGAACATCAAACAGGGTGAAGTGGTGGTGATTATCGGGCCAAGCGGCTCCGGCAAATCAACCCTGCTGCGCTGCATCAACAAGCTGGAAGAGATCACCAGCGGCGACCTGATTGTTGACGGCCTGAAAGTGAACGATCCGAAGGTAGACGATCGCCTGATCCGTCAGGAAGCTGGCATGGTGTTCCAGCAGTTCTACCTGTTCCCGCACCTGACGGCGCTGGAAAACGTCGCCTTCGGCCCGATTCGCGTCCGCGGCATGAAAAAAGACGCCGCTGAGAAGCTGGCGAAAGAGCTGCTGGCGAAGGTTGGCCTGGCGGAACGCGCGCATCACTATCCGTCAGAGCTTTCTGGCGGCCAGCAGCAGCGTGTGGCTATTGCCCGTGCCCTTGCCGTGAAGCCGAAGATGATGCTGTTTGATGAACCAACGTCGGCCCTCGACCCGGAACTGCGTCATGAAGTGCTGAAAGTGATGCAGGACCTGGCCGAAGAAGGCATGACCATGGTGATCGTGACCCACGAAGTCGGCTTTGCCGCGAAAGTGGCTTCTCGCCTGATCTTTATCGACAAAGGTCGCGTGGCGGAAGACGGCAACCCACAAGAACTTATCGACAACCCGCCGAGCCCGCGTCTGCGCGAGTTTCTGCAGCACGTCGCATAACGCCTGACTCAGGGCGGCAAATTCCAGCCGCCCTGATTTTTCTGGAATCATCCCGCTTTTCTCCTCGCCAAAATCTCAGCCACTATACTTACTCCTTTGTCAGATTTTCTCAGTCCGGAGGAGCGCTGTGCGATGGATCCTGATATTACTGTTTAACCTGATGAGCCTGCCCGGCCATGCAGTCACCTTACCCGCTGCCGCCGTTGCCGCCTCGGCATCCCAGGGCAGCGCCGCACAAACAGAACCCAGCGTAGAAGAAAAGAAAAAAGCGTACTCGGCGCTCGCCGACGTGCTGGACAACCCAAAGTCCCGGAGTGAACTCATCGAGCAGCTTCGCAAAGTCGCCGCTGACGGCACCTCACACACCATGCCGGTTATTGCCCCACCGGATACGCTCACTGAAGACAAAACCGTGCTCGAAAACGTCACCGACGTCAGCCGCCGCTATGGGGGAGAACTTACGCAGCGTTTTGAGCTGCTCCAGCAAAATATCGCCAGCGCACCGAGGAAAGCCTTTAACCAGCAGACTTTCTTCAATGCGCTGAGCCACTTCGCGATGCTCGCCAGCGCCGTTTTTGTGTTCTATTTCTTGCTTCGCGCCGGCGTCAGGCCGCTGTGGGCCAAAATGGGCGACTGGGGACGAAGAAAAAACCGCGATCATACCAACTGGCTTCACCTGCCGGTGACCATCCTCGGCGCCTTTGCGGTGGACATCCTGCTGCTGGCGTTAACGCTATTCGTCGGGCAGCTCCTGAGTGACAAAATGAACGCAGGCAACGCCACTATCGCGCGCCAGCAGGGGCTATTTCTTAATGCCTTTGGGCTTATCGAGTTCTTCAAGGCTGTTCTGCGCCTCATTTTCAGCCCGCGTTTCCCGGCGCTACGCCCCTTCCCCATCGGCGACCAGGGCGCCCGCTACTGGAGTATTCGCCTTTCCTGGCTAAGTACCATCATCGGCTATGGGTTATTGGTGGTGGTGCCGATTCTCGCCAATCAGGTCAACGCCCAGATCAGCGCCATGGTTAACGTGGTGGTCATGCTACTGATTACCGTCTGGGCGCTATATCTGATTTTTCACAACAAACGCGCCATCCAGCAAAGCCTGATTCACCTGGCAGATCGCTCAATGAGCTTCTTTAGCCTGTTTATTCGTGCTTTTGCGCTCATCTGGCACTGGCTCGCTTGTCTCTATTTTGTGGTGCTGTTTTTCCTTTCGCTTTTCGATCCAGGCAACAGCCTGAAATTTATGATGGGCGCCTCACTGCACAGCCTGACCATCATCGGCGTGGCGGCGTTTATCTCCGGCATGCTTTCGCGCTGGATAGCAAAAACCATCACCCTTTCTCCACAGGTGCAGCGCAATTACCCCGAGCTGCAAAAGCGTCTTAATGGCTGGATCTCCGTCTCGCTGAAGCTGGCACGTATTCTTACCGTTTGCGTCGCAGTCATGCTGCTGCTGGACGCCTGGGGGCTTTTCGATGTCTGGCAATGGCTCACTGAGGGTGCCGGAGAAAAAACCGTCGATATACTGATCCGCATTGTACTGATCCTTTTCTTCTCGGCGGTAGGCTGGACGCTGCTGGCAAGCCTGATCGAAAACCGCCTTGCGTCGGATATCCACGGCCGCCCGATGCCAAGCGCGCGAGCCCGCACGCTGCTAACGCTGTTCCGTAACGCGCTGGCCGTGGTGATCAGCACCATCACCATCATGATCTTGCTTTCTGAAATCGGCGTGAACATCGCACCTCTGCTGGCGGGGGCGGGGGCGCTGGGGCTAGCGATAAGCTTTGGTTCGCAAACCCTGGTGAAGGATATTATTACCGGGATATTCATTCAGTTTGAAAATGGGATGAATACCGGCGACTACGTCACCATCGGCGCGATTACAGGCACAGTCGAGAAAATGTCGATTCGTTCGGTGGGCGTACGCCAGGATACGGGGGCTTACCATATTATTCCGTGGTCATCGATAACGACCTTTGCCAACTTTGTCCGCGGGATTGGCTCTTTCGTCGCGAACTACGACGTCGACAGGCAGGAGGACGTGGACAACGCCAACCGGGTACTGAAAGAAGCCGTGGACGCGCTGATGGGCCAGGAAGATATTCGTCTGCTGGTCATTGGCGAGCCGTTGTTCTCAGGCATTGTGGGGCTGACGAACCAGGCCTTCACAGTACGCGTGACCTTTACCACCCTGCCGCTAAAACAGTGGACGGTGCGCTACGCGCTCGACGGAATGGTCAAAAAACACTTTGATGAAGCGGGCATCAGGCCCCCGGTGCAAACCGTGCAGGTCATGCAGCCGGGTGTCGATGCAGCACAGGCGCTACAGGCGACAGAGGCGGCGGCCGGCGCGCTGCCGCCCACCAGCACAGCCAACTAATTATTTCCCGCGGGTTTTCGCCCAGCGTGCGCGCTGGGCATCATCCATAAAGCTCCAGGCAATAAAACGGCTCTGTTTTTGCCCCTGTGCCATCTCTTTTTTCACCACTTTCACCACGCCGTTTTCCTGCATCACGCGGTACAGCGCAGGCAGGTTTTCACCTTTTGAAACCAGCGACGTAAACCACAGCACCTGGCGGCCAAACGCTTTACTTTCTTTGATCATCTGGCTGACGAAGGCCACTTCGCCACCCTCGCACCACAGCTCCTGCTCACGACCACCAAAGTTCAGCGCGGCGCTTGCGTCCTGGCCAAGATTGCGGCGCTTACGCTCGCTGCCGCTGCGGGCCGCCTCGACTGAATCGTGGAATGGCGGATTACATAGCGTGGCATCATAGGTTTCATTTTTGTGGATGATGCCGTCCAGAATGCAGCCAGCATTTTTCTGGCGACGGAGACGGATCATGCGGCTAAGCCCAGAATTGCCGTCTACAATTTGCTGCGCGCTGCGAAACGCATCGCCGTCCAGCTCAGAGCCGGTAAAGCGCCAGCCGTATTCGTGCTGCCCGATGAGCGGATAAATGCAGTTCGCGCCGACGCCGATATCCAGGACGGAAGCCTGGGCAGGTACAACGCCGCCGTTGCCTTCCGCCAGCAGGTCGGCCAGATGGTGAATATAGTCCGCCCGGCCCGGCACTGGCGGGCAAAGGTACCCTTCGGGGATATCCCACTGCTTAACCTGATAAAAATGCGCCAACAGCGCCTGGTTCAGCGCCTTCACCGCCAGCGGATTTGCGAAGTCAACGGTTGTGTCGCCGTGCGGCCCCGGGCGTAAAAACTCCGCCAGCGCCGGGCTGCTCGCGGTTAATGCGGCAAAGTCATAGCGGCTACGGTGACGGTTACGCGGGTGCAAACCAGGTTTGGTGTCGGCAGGGGTTTTCATTGGGGGCTTCTCCTTGTGTGGCCGCGTAAGATACTCTGCTCTCCGCGTCGGGTAAATACATCGCTGACGATTTGACCTTTCCAACATGAATTCAGGTGCGTAATGAGTAAAAAACGTTATTACTACGAGCCCTCGGAAGGCCACGGTTTACCACACGATCCGCTGAACGCCATTGTCGGGCCGCGCCCAATCGGCTGGATTTCGTCCTGCAACCTGCAGGGCCAGCGCAATCTCGCGCCGTACAGCTTCTTTAACTGCTTTAACTATCGCCCACCGATCATTGGTTTTTCCAGCACCGGCTGGAAAGACAGCGTCCAGAACATCCTCGACACCAAAGAATTCGTCTGGAACCTGGCCACGCGCCCGCTGGCAGAACAGATGAATGAAACCTCCGTCACGCTCCCCAGAGGAGAAGATGAGTTCCAGCGAGCGGGCCTGACGCCAATAGCAGGCACCAAGGTCAGCGCCAGCCTGGTGGCTGAAAGCCCGGTCAACTTTGAATGCCGCCTGTCGCAGTGCATTCGCCTGACCTCTGCCGACGGCGACGAGCTGAACAGCTGGCTGGTGCTGGGGGAAGTGGTTGCCGTACACATCGACGAACACCTGCTTATCGACGGCATCTACCAGACCGCGCTGGCGCAACCCGTGCTGCGGGCCGGAGGGCCAACCGCCTATTACACGGTTGATGAATCACAGCGTTTTGACCTGGTTCGCCCCGACGCGCGCTAAACCAGAAAAAAAACAAATAAAATCAGCCACCTGGTTGTGGCTTTTTTGTCAGCATTTGGTCAAGTTTTATCGTTCAAAAAACACGCACAAGTCCATCAGTTTTTTGCGCCATCGCCTGCCCAAAGGGGAACTAGACTGTAATTGTCAGACAACAAAAAGGTGTTTTGCTCTCAACGCTCAAGAGGATGTAAAGATGAAAAAACTGCTGTATTTCTCTGCGGTTATCTCTCTTGCTGCACTGCCTTTTGCCTCCATGGCAGCCCAGGAAATGAGTAACGCAAACGTCGGACAGATGCAACCTTTTGGTACCGTCACCGCCAAAGCGTCTAACCTTGACGATCTCCAGGCTAAACTGGCTGAAAAAGCGAAGGAACAGGGTGCAACCGGCTATGTAATTAACTCCGCCGGCGGCGATAACCGCCTGTACGGCACCGCCACTATCTACAAATAGCCCGCGTTCCGGCCAACATAATGCCCTGCTTTGCGGGGCATTTTTATGGCACCTTTACCCTCAAACCATTTAAGCAATCATATGATACTTATATGGCTCATCTGTGAATTAACTCACTTTATTAGCCCCGAACAACCACTAAGGTAGAAGCACGCAAGAATTGTCTCTTGTGATTACTTACGGAGCGGTAAAATGAAAAACCTGATGGCCGCATTAGAAGCCCGGCTGATGCCGCTGGCTGCCAAAATGGCGCAGCAGCGCCACCTAGGCGCCATTCGCGACGCCTATATCTCGTTCATGCCGTTTATTATCGTTGGTTCCATTCTGCTGGTAATCTCGTCCTTCCCAAGTACCCATTACCAGCGGTTTATGGCTTCTGTTTTTGGTGAGGGGTGGTCCGCCACCGTTGAGATCCCTTTTAACGCCATCTTCTCTACGATGGCGGTGTTTATCAGTTTTCTGGTGGCCTACCGGCTGGCGGAACGCTACGACATCGACAGAATGTCATCGGGCATTTTGTCCCTCTCCTGCTTTCTGATCCTCACGCCTTTTGCGAAGCACCCGGACGTCGGCAACCTGATCCCGATGGAATGGCTGGGATCGAAGGGGCTGTTTGTGGCGATGCTAGGAGCGCTGGCGAGCACGGAGCTTTTTGCCTGGATGCTGCGCCAGAATTGGGTGATCAAAATGCCGGATGGCGTCCCACCGGCGGTGCAAAAATCCTTTGCCGCCCTCATCCCTTCGCTGCTGATTCTGATTGTCGCCCTGGCGGTTCGCGTGCTGTTTGCCAAAACCGACTACCACACCATTCACCAGTTCGTGTATGAAGTGCTGGCGACGCCGATTCGCCACTTCGGCACCTCTTACATTGGCGCACTGTTCACCTGTTTCAGCATCACCAGCCTGTGGTCGGTGGGGATCAACTCCGGCTCGATGGTCAACGGCATCCTCCGTCCGTTCTGGATGGAAAACCAAATGGATAACCTGGCCGCCACGCAGGCCGGGATGCCTCCCCCGCACGTAGTGACGGAACAGTTCTACGACATGATCTGGATGGGCGGCGCGGGCGCTACATTGTCTCTGGTGATTGCTATGCTGCTGTTTGCCCGCAGCCAGCACATCAAAAACGTTTCGCGCCTGGCCGTCGGCTCCTCCATCTTCAACATTAACGAGCCGGTGCTGTTTGGCCTGCCGGTCATCATGAACCCCGTCATGCTGATCCCGTTCAACCTTGTGCCGCTGGTGCTGGTCACCGTGCAGTACATCGCGATGTCCATTGGCATGGTAGCCACCACCACCGGGGTGTATATCCCCTGGACGCTGCCGCCGGTATTAAGCGGATTTATCGTCACCGGCCACCTGAGCGGTGCGGTTATCCAGATAATCAACCTGTGCATCGGGGCGCTGATTTATCTGCCGTTCCTGAAAGTGGTCGACCGGCAATATCGGGCCAATGAATCACCGGCTCAAGTGACTGAACGTAAACCCGCCACGGAGTAGTTAAACATGACGTTAGCAGCAAACTGGGGAACGATCGCCACCTGGCGTATGGCATGGGAAGGGATAGGTGAAGCGGCTGAACGGCTGCAGCAAGGCAGTTCGGCGAGCGATGCCGTCGTGCACGCGGTGAAATGCGTGGAAGATTACCCCTTCTATAAATCGGTCGGTTATGGCGGCCTGCCGAATGAACAAGGCGAAGTCGAACTCGACGCCGCCTTTATGGACGGTACCAGCCTCGCGCTCGGTGCCGTGGCGGGGGTAAAAAATATTGCCAATCCGATTCTGGTGGCCAAAGCCCTGAGCGAAGAGCGCTTCAACAGTTTTATGGTCGGCCAGGGTGCCGAAGCGTGGGCCAAAGATCGGGGTTTTGAAAGCAAAACCATGCTGACCGAGCGCGCGTACAACCATTACCTGAAGCGCAAGCGCGAAACACTGGATCGCGGCTTAAGCCCGTACACCGGGCACGACACCGTGGGGGTTATCGCCCTTGACGGCCAGCAAAGAATGTCGGTCGCCACCTCCACCAGCGGCCTGTTTATGAAACGCCCTGGCCGGGTGGGCGATTCCCCGGTCTCCGGCTCCGGCTTCTACGCCGACAGCGAAGTGGGTGCCGCGACGGCGACCGGCCTCGGGGAAGACCTGATGAAAGGCTGTATCAGCTATGAAATCGTCAGCCGCATGGCGCGCGGCATGTCTCCCCAGCGCGCGGCTGAGTCCGCCGTGTACGATCTTGAAGCCCGACTGATTGCCCGCTACGGCCGGGCAGGCGACCTGTCCGTCGTCTGCATGAACAACCGGGGCGAATACGGCGCGGCGACAACCATCGACAACTTCTCCTTCTCTGTTGCCACTCCAGCGCAGCCCGCCCAGGTGTTTCTCACTACCAGGGACGGCAACCGCACGGTCATCCGCCCGGCAGACCGCGAGTGGTTGGACGCCTATAAGCAGCGCATCACCGCGGAGGTAATCCAATGAAATGTATACTCGTTTCACCCGATGCAGCCTTTAACAACGCTCATCTTATCTTGTGGGACACTTCCCTAAGCCGCTGGCCAAACGCCCTGCAATCCTTGCTGGAAGAGATGTCAACCCACGATGAACCGCAAACCACCACCTTTGGTTTACGGGGTATCTGTGCGCGGCTGTCGCTGCTGCCTTCAGCAGAAATCACTCAGCCAGCCGTACTTCGCCAGCTGCTTTCCGCCGCCGAAGCGCTGCTGCCCTCCCCTGTTTTGCAGCCCGTGGCGCTGGATCTCGCGGGCTTTAATCTGGCGGATGAAACCACCTTTGTTCGCCTGCGCACGCTGCTGATTGCCCTCCTCAACCGCTTCTATCAGCTGCCGCAGCTGGGCTATCGCGAAGACGAACCGCAAAGCAATGGCGAGCTGTGGCTGATTACCGAACCCAATAATGCGCTGGCTCGCCGTCTGGCTTCCCAGGCCGAAGCCATCGCGCAGGGCATGCTGCTCTCTCGCCAGTTGGCGGATTTACCCGCGCTGAATTGTCGGCCACAGGATGTGGCGCTGCGGGCGGAAACCTGGGCCCGCCAACACCCGCAAACCCAGTGCGAGATTCTGGACGAGCAGGCCATTTTTGACCACGGACTCGGCTGCCTGCACGCCACGGGAAAAGGCAGCGTCAACCCTCCCCGGCTGGTGACGCTGCGCTGGCAGGGTGCCAGCGAAGAAGCGCCAGTTTACGCCCTCGTCGGGAAAGGGATCACCTTCGATACCGGCGGAATGTGGCTGAAAGAAGGTGAAGGCATGCGCACCATGAAATATGACATGTGCGGCGCGGCAGTGGTGTTCGGCATGATGGAAACGGTGAAGCGTCTTAAGCTGCCTATTAACGTCGTGGCCCTTATGGCGCTGGCGGAAAACATGCCCGGCAGCACGGCGATGATGCCGGGTGACGTCGTGCGCTCCTACTCGGGGGCCAGCGTCGAAATTATTAATACCGACGCCGAAGGGCGGCTGGTTCTCGCCGACGCGCTCAGCTACGCCGCAGCGCATTTTAAGCCCGCCGAAATGATCGACGTCGCCACGCTGACCGGCGCGGTGGTCAAAGCGCTGGGCTACGATATTTCGGGCTTAATGAGTAACAATGAAGCCCTAAGCCAGCGCCTGCAGCAGGCAGGTAGCCTGACACAGGATCGCGTCTGGCCGCTGCCGCTGGACGAAAGCTTTGACGGTCAGGTCAAAAGCGTCATTGCCGACTACACCAACACGCCACCCAACAACGCCGCCATTGCGGTGTCCGCCGCCCAGTTCCTGAGTAAGTTCTGCCCCCAGCGTCCGTGGGCACATCTGGACGTCAGCGGCACCGCGCTGTCGCGTGGGAAATTCACCCAGGCCAGCGGCCGCCCGGCACATTTGCTGACGCAGTATTTCTTGTCGCTGTGTGAAGGGAAATAGCGTTG
Organism: Enterobacter sp. TMH.L2; assembly: GCF_050847315.1. Taxonomy (NCBI): domain Bacteria; kingdom Pseudomonadati; phylum Pseudomonadota; class Gammaproteobacteria; order Enterobacterales; family Enterobacteriaceae; genus Enterobacter; species Enterobacter sp. TMH.L2. The sequence continues at coordinate 3,250,802 of NZ_CP193791.1, forward strand.
CCATGACTTAAACGCCCCAATGGGGCGCTTTAACGATGGGAATGATGAAGTTTCAGCCACGCCTCGGGCGTCAGGTTTTTCAGCCTGCTGCGGATAATCCTTTTATTGAGCAGATCTTCAAACTCCAGCAGCACCGCCCCCAGCCCCAGCCGCTTATCAAAGCGCTCGCCGTTCAGCAGCGCTTCCAGCGCCTGGTGGTAATTGCCCTGCCCGGCTTTTTCCAGCCAAGCTTCCTGCTCCACAGCCTGTAAAGGCACGCCCAGTTCCCCTGCAAGCTTGTGCGTAAAAGAGCAAGATTTTGCCGTTAAAGAAAGTACGGCGAGCGGCAACCCTTCCCGCAAAAAGCCCACCAGCGGCTCAGCCACCTCTTCACTGCCGCGCTCGCGCAGCGCAACGGCCATATAGCCGGAGGTTCTTTCACTGAACACCAGCAGTTCACCTTGCTTATGGCTAATCGTCTCCGGCAGCGAGAAGGTATCCAGCGTAAAATGGCCCGGCGTCTGGCTGAGCGTTGGCTTAGCCATGCGCGACAGCTGCCAGTTTTGCAGCATACGGCTGACGCTTGCGCGGGAAATCCCCTGCTGAATCAGTAAGCGAGCAGCTTCGAGAAGTTCATCGAGGGAAAGCGCCAGGCGCACGCGCAGGAAGATCAGCATCGATTCCTGCTCGTGACTTAACGCCCGATGAATGGTATTCGGCCGGTGAGATTTGTCGTAACAGTCGGCGCGTTTACGCCAGCGCCGGACGGTATCGACCGAAATGTTCAGCTCCTCCGCCAGCTCGCCGTCCGTTTTCGCGGACTCCTGAATGTACTTTCGCGTACGCGGCGTTGTTGTGGCGTTGGAGTGCAGCTTTATCTCCATCGAACCTCATCCGTCGGGTTAAAAAGGAAAGAGAACAGTATAAAAGCTTCCCTGTCAGCTTACTGCGCAAATCATCAAAGTCAGGCTGAAAAAGAGGCGCAAGCGATTGCACATCAGGTAAGACCAGCGCTGGCAAAAAGAGTAGCAAAATGTGCGCAAACTAAGTGTTTCTAGGGTTAACGTCACGCAACGAAACTATTTACTCCGTAATTATCTTTTATTTCAATACGTTATAACTAATTCAATTTTTTTGATTAAGGTCGTCAATTCTCTTCGATTTATTCTTCCACAAAAAAGTGTGACCATAATCACATCGACGGAACAACGTCACCTTAACAGAACAACCTGCGAGAATTTAGCCATGAAAACCATCAAATATGCTGTAGCTGCAATTGCTCTTTCTACTCTGTCTTTCGGTGCTTTCGCTGCCCAATCCGTAAACGAAGCCCAGGCGCAGAACCTGAATAAAATTGGCGTTGTTTCCGCCACTGGCGCAACAACTCTGGATGGCCTGGAAGCAAAACTGGCCGCTAAAGCAGAAGCCGCTGGCGCAAGCTCTTACGCGATTACTTCTGCCAACACCGAAGGCCAAATGAGCGGCACCGCGGTTATCTACAAATAATCCCGCGCTCAAGTAATACCCTCATCAAGGCTGGTACCCTCATCGGCCTTGATACCACTACCCTTGTTTAACCCTGATGTTACCCTTGTTTGCCCGCGATGCCTGTCGCGGGCTTTTTTTTGTTTAGCATTCAGAATACGTCGGCAACCCGCGCCAGGCCGGCCTCAAGCGTTGCAGCCTCTCCGGTAGCAACTAGGCAACAGGCCATCTGAATTTTCAGCGACTGCGGGACCGGCTCAACGCCCGCCACGCAGCGCTCAATCCAGCGGGCAGTGACTTCAGGATCTTTGCCTGATGGCAGCACGACGCCTTCGTGTTCGGCTTGCCGTTCGCTCACGATGCGGGTGCCCTGTCCATCAATCAGCGTTATTTGCGGGCAGCGCAGCGGGTTGGCGTACACTTCACCTTCGGTGCCGTGCATTAACAGCCCCCGCCCGCCGATATCAGCAAAAAACTTCGCCACTTTCGGCACATATTCCGGGTGAGAAACGCTGGCCAAACGCAGCGCGGCCTCCTCCTCAAACGGCGTGGCCAGCTTCGCCAGCGTGTGCGCGCTGTTACGCACCCCCATGCGCCAGCGCATTGCCAGCTGGTTTTCCATCGGCGGGCAAAGCGCGCTAATCGGCAGATAGACGGGATGATGAGATTCAAGCTTCGCCTGTGCCTGTCCGGCGTGGCGGGTCGGCTCAATGCCCAGCAGCGTAAAGATGGTTTCCGTCAGCACTCGGGTGGGATCTTCACTCACGCCGTGGATCACAACCGGGTAACCCAGTTTGTTGAGCAAAAGCGCCAGCAGCGGCGTGAGGTTAGCCTGCTTGCGGGCGCCGTTATAGGAAGGAATGACAATCGGCATCGGCTTGCCGGGCGGCGGCGTGAGCGTAATGACATGCTGCTTCATCGCCTCATAAAAACCGAGCATCTCCGCTTCGCCTTCGCCCTTAATACGCAGGGCAATCAGCACCCCGCCCAGCTCAAGGTCAGGCACTTCGCCCTTCAGCATGTGGCTATACAGCCCGCGCGCCGTATCAAAATCGAGATCTCTGGCGTGGTTTTTCCCGCGGCCAATTTCTTTAATGATTTTGCGATAGTCCATCCAGACTCTCCTTGCTATTTCTTGCTCACACGTTTGCGCCGTACAGTGTGTTTCGGCGTCGTTATTATCACTTTTGCTTCCGGCGCGTCGGGCTGTTCAATCGGGAACACCGGCAGCGCGGCCAGCAGACGCTCGCCGTAGCGTTTACTCAGCAGGCGGCGGTCGTAAATGACTATCTCACCATAGCAGGCGTGGCTACGAATTAAACGCCCAACTTGTTGAATCAGATTAAAAGAGGCGCTGGGCAAACTCTGCACTTCAAAAGGATAGCGGTTGAGGCTTTTCAGCCACTCCCCTTCGGTGACCACCACCGGGCTGTCTACCGGCGGGAAGGCAATCTTATGGATGTGCACCTGAGTCAGCAGCTCGCCTTTCAGATCCAGCCCTTCGGCAAAAGATTGCAGGCCAATCAACACGCTGGTTTCCCCGGCCTGAACGCGCTGGCGATGCAGCTCTACCAGACGGTAACGGGGCTGATCGCCCTGCACCAGCAGCATCAGCCGCAGATCGGTGACGTGGGTTAAAAACTGCTGCATGGCGCGGCCGCTGGCGAACAGCACCAGCATCGCTTTATGCTCGCCCTGCGCCAGCTGCGCCCGGAAGAAGGCCGCCATCTCGGCAATATGCTGCGCCTCGTGCTCCATCAGCGGCTCAAAGCGCATTTTGGGGATAACGATTTTCCCTTGCTCAATATGATTAAACGGCGAGTCCAGATGGATAAACCGGTCGCCCGCTTTCTCACGCAGGCCGCTCATCTCCTGCAGGCGATCAAAGCGGTTGAGCGAGCGCAGCGTGGCGGAGGTCACAATCACATGCGGCACTTTGCGCCACAGCATTTTTTCCAGCTGATCGCTGACGCGGATCCCCACGCAGTGGAAGAACAGATGCGGCTGCCCCTCGCGGATTTCACGCGTCACCCACTTCGACACCGGCGCGCCGGAGGCCTGCTCCATCGCCGCCAGCTTCCACAGCTTGCTCTGCGCTTCAAAAAAGCCTAGCGCCCGGTTCATTTGCAGCAGCGCCCGGTGCAGGCGCACGATATCGTGGCTGGCGGTTTTTTCGCTCAAATCGTTGAGCAACGCTTCCGACAGGCCGCGCAGCGCCTCCATCAGCTTCGCGAGGCGCTGGCAAATCACCATGATCTCTTCGGGCAGGACGCCCATTTCAAAGCGGTGTTCGCCTTCCCGTTCCCCCGGCAGCCAAAGGCTAACGATCGCGTTAAACGACTGCAGCAGCTCATACACCTCGTCGCAGTGATTGGTCAGACGTTCAGGCACGGTCAGCGGCGGCGGGCTTTTGGGCCGGAACTGCGCCATGCAGGTTTCCACCAGCTTGCTGAACAGGTCGAGCTGCAGGCGGCTGTAGCCCGGCGTTATCTCCGCGCTCATCTCCAGCGCGTCGCGGGCAACGTCCGCCAGATGATGGCCTTCGTCCAGCACCAGCAGCAGATTTTTCGCCTCAGGCAGCACCGCGTCGCTTTCCAGCGCCGCCATCACCAGCGCGTGGTTGGCCACGACCACTTCCGCCTCGTCGATTTCCCGGCGGGCCACAAAGAACGGGCACTCTTTATACCAGTGGCAGTTTCGCCCCAGGCAGCTGGCTTTATCGGTGCTTAGCCGTCGCCAGAGATCGTCGTCAATCGCCTCATCGGTGTGATCCCGCAGCCCGTCCCATTTATAGCCGTCGAGGCTGGCTTTAAGTTTGGCGCAGCGCTGCTGTTCGGCTTTGCTGGTCGGCGACATTTCATCGTCCAGAAACGCCAGCAGATCGCCCTGCGTAAAGTTATCGGTCGCCAGCGCGGCCAGATTGCGCGGGCACACGTAACGCCCGCGGCCAAAGGCGGCGGTAAACTTCAGGTCAGGAATGATTTTGCGCAGCAGCGGCAGATCTTTGCTGTAAATTTGATCCTGCAGCGCCACGTTGGCGGTGCTGACCACCAGCGTTTTTTGATCCCCTCTGGCGATAGCAATGCCGGGGATCAGGTAAGAGAGGGTTTTGCCGACGCCGGTCGGCGCTTCAATAGCCAGATGCCGCCCTTCTTCATCGGCAAGGGTCTTCGCCACCTCGGCGATCATCTGCCGCTGAGGCGCTCGCGGAATAAAATCCGGGATCTGCTGCTGTAGCGCCTTATACCAGGCACCTATTTGCGCTTTTTGCGCCGACGACAAAGCCATAACATCACTTCTTTCTCTGGATAATTTAAGTCACAGAACGGCGTCTGTGGCCCGAATTATGACGAGATACTGTATAAACAGCCACTATTGTTTTACTTTTACTCCCCTAACCCTGCCGTTTTTTGCCTCTTCCTGGAGGTTCATTCAGAAAAACGTTTTAACCGCACGGAGGCGGCTAAAACGTGAGGATCGCGGTTAAACCAACCACGCGGCCAGCTTTTCGGCCTGCTGCGCAAAGCGGTTAAACAGCCGCTTGAGCACTTCCGGCTCCAACTGATGGAACGGCAGACTGCTCCACTGCACCACCTGCTGCTGGTCGGGCAGCAGCCCGGTGAGCACCGGGGGATAATCCATCCCCAGCAGATTAGCCTGCAGCAGCACCGTCAGCGTGTCGGTATCGCTCAGCCGGGTGGGCTGAACGGGCAGCATGCAGCTCAGCAGCAGGTGCCCAACCGGCGATTCGCTGATCTCCAGCGTCACGCCCTCGCCAAGCTCAACGGAATAGCCTTCTGCGTTCTCAAGCTCGACTCTTTGCCCCAGCTCATCGGTCAACAGCGGCTGCAAAACTTGCGCTAATTTTGAAGGTGCGGGCATCGTTAGTTACCTATGATTCGCCGGAAAGCGGCAGTGACTGAGTTAGATCGAGGCCGGGTTCGGGCCGGGGCTGGTGCAGTGCCGTAGACATCCGGCGGAATAACCGGCGGCTCACGGTAAACCGGTCGGCTTGCCATCGCGTGCATGGGCGCATGGGCGTGCACCGGCGGCGGGCCATAGCTGTAAACCGGCGCTGCAGCTGGCGGTGGGCCGTAGCTATAAACCGGTGCAGCCGTTGGCGGCGGGCCGTAGTTGAACGCGGGGGCATGACCCGGCAGCGGAACCGTGCTGTACATCCCTCCAGGCGCGGGAGGCGGTGGGGCATAAATGGGCATCGGGGCCGGACGAATATCGACGGAGTTTGCCCGGCGACGAGGGGCTGCGGGGGGAACCGCATTGGATGCCGTTCTCGGGCGGCGGCCACGGGAAGAAGATTCCGCGGCGAACGATTCCGTGCGCTGACGAGGCCGATCGTTACTGGTGAACGTTGGCGCAGGTGTCCCACGCTGCTGCGCATCTACCGCAGCCTGAGGCCCGATCATTCGGGAACGCATCTGCCCGACGGACAGCGACTGGTCAAAATGTTGCACAACGCCCCGGCTGTCGGTGCCATCGTACTGAATACCCAGGTTGTTGGAGGCGTGCCGCTGCACGTATCCTGGCCCCGCCACCACCGAGTCCCGCAGCTTTTCAGGGCTTAGCTTCGCGAGTTTTGGCGCGGCCTTACGGAACGCTTTATCCACTTCCGCCTGCGTCGCTTTCTCGCCACGCAGCAGCTTCTCGCGGACATCATCGTCCCGGTGGCCAACAGGATACGTATGCAGTACGTGGTAACTGTCGCCGAATTTCGCGTCTTCTATCCGCATGGCTCGGCCAAATTCCGGCCAGGGGTCGGACACCACAGACCGCCCGTTCTCCCGCGGATCGCCGATGATCACAAAAGCGTGGTCGACATCGCGGTTATGCACTACGGAAACCGGCTGTTTGACGCGGGAGTTCGCCAGCAGTAGCGCATTCACCGCCGCCATTTCGCCGCAGTTTCCCGCTCGAAACTTAGAGGCCTCCCAGGCGCGCACGGTGTAGTCCCCGTTGCCCGTTTCCTTCTGCGACAGAAGCGTTCGCTTATAGGATTCGGCCATCGTGGCGCGAACATGGTTTTTTTGGTTACCCGACCCCATGTCCAGAATGCGCCAGGTATCATCTATTGCCTTATTGGCGTAATAGAGCGCGTCAGCCCGGCGCGACGACACGTTCACGGTGCAATCGAAATGCTGAGTATTATTAGGCTCCAGCGCGAGGCGCATGGAAACCCGTCGGTTTGAGTTACCTCTTATCAGGCCTGGATCGACCCTCAGGCTGGTATCAACGTTGTTTAACGGCATGATATCTCCCCACTTTAGTTGTTGCGTCAACAGGTTATGTGGGGAGAGCGGCGCGGTGGTTCCTGCTGCGGAAGAATTTACCCTGCGGCGTACTGCCCGCGCAGCGGCAGGCCGTGCTCATGGCGAATACCGTTTTCGGACAGCGCTTCCCCCGCATACTTGCCGATGCCCACCGCGCGGGATTCCTCCTGCCCGGCCGGCGAGCCCGTATCGTAGCGGTCGGAAGTCCCTCCGGTGTATGTCCCTTTCATCATGCGATAGCCGTGAACCAGCTCATGGGCAAGCGACACAAAAGCCAGCGAGGGATCGTCCAGCAGGCTTGGGCGGCCGTGGGCATCGATAGCCACGGACTGCCGCGGGTTCCAGTCGACGCTGACGCTGGTCCCCTCGCCTTTTTTGCCGAGCGGCTGTTTTTGCGCTAATTGCGTCGCTTTTTTATTGTGCGCCTTATCGTACTCGCTGCCGGAGAGGTGAAACCGGCGGACCTGAGAGTCGGTCAGCACCGGGCGGGCAACCGTATTCGCCATCGCCGTGACTTTCACCTTAACGTACCGGCCCTGGGTACTGAGGTTACGCAGTTCGCCCACCAGGCTTCGACCATTGGGCCGACTGAGCAGCTTATGCAAAGCGCTTTCGGCAGCGAGATAGTCTTCCGGGCGGTGATATTCAATGGCGATATGTGGCGCCACATGGCTGGCAGAAATCGTACTCATCTTTTCCCCTTGGTTGGACGTTAACGTCGCAGCATCAGCGCTTCAATCTGGCGGCGCTGAAGCCGATCTTTTTCTGTCTCCGGTGCAGCCTGGCGCTCACGCGGCGCGGCAGGCTGGCACCAGCGGCCAATCACCGACAGCGTCCAGCTCAACCGCTCCAACAAAGGCAGCAGCGTGTCGAGATGCAGTTCGTCCAGGGGTAACGCCGCCCAGACCACCAGCTGCGCACGCTCTTTATCGGCGGCAACGGTGATGGCTGGCTGCTGGTCAATGTTCAGGTTGGCCTGTAACAGCTCGAGAAGCAGCGCCTCGCCGGGATTATCCGGCAGCGCCAGCAGGCCCATCATCGCCAGCGTCAGGTTTTCCGTCAGCTCCAGGAAAACCTGCTGGCCGCCGTCGAGGGTTAACGAGTAGTAGCCCTGGGCGTTGTACACCATGCCAGGCGCATTCAGCTGTTTAAACAGCGGCTGGAGTTTGTGGTAGAGCTGCTCGGCAATCACCATGATTTCACCTGTCTCGGTCAGGAACATGGGGCGTGAGTGAGCGGCAGGCGAAGTGGGTTCCAGGGGGAACTTGTAACAAGCTGCAACCTTATCGCCCCCGGCAAAGCTAGATTCGCCGCAGCGAGGCTGCTATGTTCATTTAACACGCGTCTTTGCAATTCGTGCGCGATGATTATTCTTATAAAAAAGAACGATTTAATAACTATAAATTATGGATGACAGACGGTATGGCAATCAGACTCCTCCTCGCGGACGATCACATTTTGATGCGCGAGGGCCTGAAACAGATTTTTTCACTGGATAAGAAAATTAAAGTGGTGGCGGAAGCGGGCTGTGGCAAAACGGTGCTGTCGCTGCTGACGGAAATTGACGTCGATGTCCTGCTGCTGGATCTCTCCATGCCCGGCGACTCCGGGCCGGAGCTGGTGCAGCAAATCACCCGCCTGTGGCCGATGCTGCCGGTGCTGGTGCTGAGCATGCACAACGAGCCGCAAATCGCCCAAATGGTCCTCGCCAGCGGCGCCCACGGCTTCATTACTAAAGACCAGGCCCCGCAAACGCTGCTGCACGCCATTCATCGCGTCGCCTCCCGCCAGCGCTACATTGATCCCTCCCTGGCGGAAGCCATCGTCTTTTCAACCCAGGAAAACGACCAGCTTCGCCGCTACGCCACGCTATCCCAGCGTGAGAAGCAGATCCTTCGCCTGCTGAGCAGCGGCGAAAACATCAATGGCATCGCAGAAACCCTAAGCATCAGCAACAAAACGGTCAGCACCCATAAGACCCGGATGATGGAAAAAATGCAGTTCGACAACAACGCCGACATCATCAAGTTTGCTATTCGCTATCATAAACTTTAGCCGGGGCCGGCAGGGCATAAGGGATCTCGATATGCACGCAGCTCCCTTTGCCCGGCGTGCTGTGGATGTTAAACGTCCAGCCTTTCATCATGCAGCGTTCGCGCATACTCAATAACCCAAAGGCCCCGTCGGAGACCTGGCCCGGATCAAACCCCTGCCCGTCATCATTGATACAAATCAGCACGACTTTGCCCTTTGTAAGTACCTTCACCTCCACTTCCCGCGCTTTGGCATGCCGCTGCACATTGGTGAGCGACTCCTGCACCACGCGAAAAATCGCGGTGACCTCATCGTCACACAGCGACACCGGCAGCGGCTGAATCGTCAGCGTACACACGCCGGAACGGTGCTTGTTGAACTGGTCCCGCAGCCAGATAAGCGCGGGTTTCAGCCCCATGTTCAGCACCGCCGGGCGCAGTTGGGTGGCGATATCGCGCACCACTTTGATGGTGCCATCCACCAGCTGCGTCAAAGGTTCAACTTCATGCTGCAGCGCAGGATGATTCTGGCCCAACAGCGAAATCCCCACCCGCAGCGAGGTCAGATGCTGGCCCAGCTCATCATGGATTTCCCGCGCCATATGCTTGCGCTCGTTTTCGACGCTGCTTTGCAGCTTTTGGGTCATCTGCCGCAGCTGTTCGTGAGTCTGCCGCACCTGCTGTTCGGCAAAATATTGCCGGGAGGCAGGACGGGCGATCACCAGCACGGACTTCAGCGTCTGCTGCTGGGTAAATTCAGGAATAAAACGCGCCTGGTAGATTCTCGACACCCGCAGGTCGGATCGCATGCCGTGCAGCACGGCCTCCAGCTGAATATGCTTACTCAGCACCAGCTGCAGCGACCAGCCGATCTGCTCCATCAGCGTCGAATCGCCGATAAGCGAGTTGATCTTCAGCCCGATGGCCGCCGCGCTCTTGGGCATGCACTGCAGCGCCGTTTCGTTGGCATAGAGCAGCCGCTGTTCACTGTCCACGCGCAGAATCGCATCCGGCATATTGTCCAGAATGTCGCGAAGTTCGTTTTCACGATCGTAGTAAAAACGATGAATATCATTGCGATAGCGGGTATCGCACACCACCATCATCACCCAGTTCTGCCGCTGAAACTCGAAGCGGCTCGGGCAAACCTCGACCGGAATAGCCTGCGTTGCCGCCTGAAACCGGGCGTTAATTTTATCGCCGTAAGGCGAATGTTCTGGCCGATCCAGCTGCTGCTCAACCACCGCCAGCAGCGGCAGGTCGCCATAGCCCCGCAGCCGGGTAAAAATATTTTCACCCACCAGATGCCCGGCCCTTGCCTGGCCGGCACCTTCCGGCAGGCAAAGACTGAGCGCCTTGTGGTTGGCAAAAACAATATTGAAATCCCTGTCAACAATGAAAACCAGCTCGCGCATGCTATTGAAAGCGGCGCTCAGCAATGCCTGAGTATCATTGGGCCGTGGGTGCGGCCCGCCGTCTTGTTTCATAGAGTGTGATTCTTCTCGTTCAGGGAGTAACGAAGCACCGCTCGCTCAGTTCAGGCTGTCCCACCCCAGATCCTGTTTCAAAGACTGTCGGAGACGGGAAAGACGGGAACGCACGGTGCCGATAGGAATAGTCATCCGGTCAGCCGCTTCCTGGTAACTGATATCGTGATCAACGATCAGCTGTAATAATTGCTGATAATCTTCAGGGAGTTGCGCAATGCGCTGCAACACTTTCGACAGGATGTCCTTACCCTCAGTGACCCCTTCCGGCTGCTCCGAATGCAGCAGCGTACCGAGCACATCATCGTTTAACTCATCGTGCAGGTAGCTCACTTTGACGGATTTATAGTGATTTTTCACCAGGTTTACCGCAATCCCGAACATCCAGGTTTCCGGGCGCGACGTGCCGCAAAACTTGTGCTTGTTACGAATCACTTCATACCAGGTGTTCTGCACCAGGTCTTCTATATCGGCAAAATTTGCCACGCGTTTACGAATAAAATTGTACAGCCGCTGTTCGTTGTCGCGCATCACGCGCTCCCAGTTAACCACCGGAAACTCGCCCTGCACAAAAGCAGCCTGCGCATCCGGGAAAACCTGTGATTCGAAATCAAACATTGCTGACATAGTGAACACCTTTTTATGGAATAGATTCAGGAGTTCGTCCTATAGCAAGCGCCGTGCCAGCGAAAAACATCAAACCAACACATTGATTAGTAACAATTAATTTTTATTAATCAGATAAATATGAGCAAAAACACACACAGCCCGAAAACGGGTTTGTGCAACTTTTTACACATCCCCAGCGGCGGAAATTTTTTATTTGTCGGGGAACCGCCCCAGGCCTTAGCCCACACACTGACAGGCGAATCGGGTAAGGCACACCGCAATGAACATGAGAATCCCCCAGCACCACCATCACCACAATCTGCGTCTTGAAACCGAACAGGCGGACGCCCTGGTCGATGAGCTAATCAGCGACACTAATAACGATAAGAGCGCGGCGAGCAGTTCCTCGTCCGCCACTCGTGCAGCGCCCGCGCCGCAGCGGCCCGGGGCCGCTCAGGAGTCGATGGCGTCAACTTTTGCGGAAAGCATCGAACAGAAAATCAAACATGAGGAACAGCGCACGCAGGCCACCCAGCTGCGCCGTATCTCCGTGGCGGCAATCAAGGTCACTCACCTTGTAGAGCTGGGGAAACTGCTAGAAAGCCCGTCGGGGAAAGAGCAGGCCGAGCAGGAATCGGCTTTTGAACGAATGCTGTCAGGTGGCGGCGGAAAAAACCCGACGCTGGATGATTTGCTCGAACAGGCCAATCACGACCCGGCTTCTGCATTTGTCACCCTCAGGCTGATGGCGATGCGCCTGCGCAACGGCAGCAACCCGGCGCTGGCGGCACGCGTCGAGCAAATGCTTGCCGACCTGCAGCAGCAGCACCCGGAAAAAATTAACGCCGGGGTGAATACCGCTCCTGCAATTGCCGCCTTCAGCAGCGATCCGGCGCAGAAGCGCGAAATGCGCAAGCTCTATTACAGCGGCGTGATCAACCAGCAGTCTGCCGACAACATCATGGACGTGCTGCTGGACAAGTTTGGCGTCGATGGCTTCGTGCCCGCATTACGTACGCTGCAGCGCGCGCTTTCCGATGACATCGCCGCCCTGGCCCCTTCCGCCCCGCCGACGGCCCTACGCCGCCTGCTTTCCGGGCTGAACGACACCCGCGCCATTACGCACACGCTGTCGGAAGTCGCCCAGTTCCTCGACCGCCTGAAGAGCAAATATTCCCACGTCACGATGGGGGCCGATGTCATGACGCGCTCCTTGCTCAGCATGTGCCGCAACGGCTTCTATTCCCGCGACCTGACCCAGCTTGGGCTGCAGGTGGTGGGCGAAAAACCCCTGCAGCAGTCTCTCTTTTTCAACGGGCTGCTGACGCTGCTCCAGGCGCTGCCGGAGAAAATTTGGGGCGGGAACGATGAAACCCGTAGCAACGCCCTGCTTTTGCTCCGCACCCTCAACGGCGAATACGCCGCGTGGGAAAAACGCAGCCAGCTGGCGCAGTAAACGGACTTTACCAGGATTGAATAGCCCATGAACGCTTTGTTTAACCTTCTAAACCGGCTGGCAATAACCGCCATGCAACGCTCCGAAGTCGTCGGGGCTTTCATCGCGCTGGCGGTGGTGTTCATGCTGATCATCCCGCTGCCGCTGGGGCTGATTGACGTCCTGATTGCGGTCAACATCAGCGTGTCATGCCTGCTTATCATGACGGCGATGTACCTGCCCAAACCGCTGGCGTTCACCACCTTTCCGGCGGTACTGCTGCTGACCACCATGTTCCGCCTCGGGCTGTCTATCTCCACCACGCGCCAGATCCTGCTGCAGCAAAACGCCGGGCATATCGTCACCGCCTTCGGCAACTTTGTGGTCGGCGGCAACCTGGCGGTGGGGCTGGTGGTGTTCCTGATCCTGACGGTGGTGAACTTCCTGGTGATCACCAAAGGCTCAGAGCGCATCGCCGAAGTGGCCGCCCGCTTTACCCTCGATGCCATGCCGGGCAAACAGATGTCTATCGACAGCGACCTGCGCGCCGGGCTGATTAACGTCCAGCAGGCCAAAAGCAAACGTGAAGATCTGGCGAAAGAGAGCCAGCTTTTCGGGGCAATGGACGGCGCCATGAAGTTCGTGAAAGGCGATGCCATTGCCGGGATCGTGATCCTCAGCATCAACATGGTGGGCGGCTTCTGTATTGGTGTGCTGCAGCTGGGCATGGCCGCAGGCGACGCCGCCAATGTCTACTCCATTCTGACCATCGGCGACGGCCTGATTGACCAGATCCCGGCGATGCTTATCTCCCTGACCGCCGGGATGATGATCACCCGCGTGTCGGCCAACGAAGACATTCCCAACAACAACATTGGCCGAGAAATCAGCGACCAGCTAACCAACCAGCCTAAGGCGTGGATTATGTCCGCCATCGGCATGTTCTGCTTCAGCCTGCTGCCGGGCATGCCCACGGCGGTGTTTATCGTGCTCGGGATAATCACCCTGGGCTCGGGGCTGTTTCAGCTGTGGCGCGCCAAACGCGCGGCGGCCACCACCACCGGCGGCGAAATTGTCGCCCCGGAAGCCAACGGCGAAGAAGACATTCGTACCTTCAACCCCAGCCGCCTGTTTGTCCTCAGCTTCTCGTCGGCTCGCGCCGGTGACCCGGCGGCCATGGCGCTTATCGAAGACATTCGCCGCCTGCGTAACCGCATTGTGAACCAGTACGGCTTCACGCTGCCGGTCTTCAACATCGATTTCTCGCCGTACCAGCCTGACGATGAATTTCGTTTTCTGGTGTATGAAGTGCCGAAAGTGATTGGCACCTTCAGCTCAAGCAAGCGGGCGCTGGACTACCGCCTGTTGGCCCAGGAAGAGACCGGCACCGAACTCAGCACGGAAACCTATCCGCAGGAAAAAGGCTGGGCGTGGCTGGAAGAAAACGATCCGCTGCTGGATAAATTCCAGATGGAGTCCTGGAGTTCGCACCAGCTGCTGCTGGCCCGAATGGAAGAAGCGCTCTTTGCCAGCGGCCCGCGCTTTATCGGCCTGCAGGAGACCCGCGCCATTATCTCGTGGCTGGAGATGGACCTGCCGGAGCTGGCGCAGGAATTCCAGCGCATCTTCCCGATCACCCGTCTGAGCGCCGTGCTACAGCGCCTGGTGGCCGAACGAATTTCGCTGCGTTCGGTGCGCAGCATCACCGAATCGCTGATTGTGCACGGCCAGCACGAGCGCGATGTGGGCCTGCTGGTCGACCAGGTTCGCATCGACATCAAAGAACACATTTGCCACCAGTACAGCCACGACGGCGGGATACAGGTTTGGCTGCTGACGCCGGAAACCGAAGAGATCCTGCGCGACAGCCTGCGCCAGACGCAGAACGAAACCTTCTTCGCCCTCAGCCAGGACAAACACGCCCTGCTGCTGGACCAGCTCCGGGAAGTGTTCCCCCTGTTCCAGCGGCAAACCAGCGTGCTGCTGTCCGCCCAGGATTTACGTAGCCCGCTGCGCCTGCTTATCCAGGACGAATTCCATCACGTCCCGGTGCTGTCCTTCGCCGAGCTGCAATTTAACCTGCCGGTCAACGTGCTGGGGCGCATTGATATTCACGAAAACGCGCTTGACGCCTTCACTGCATAAAGGGTGCTGCCATGTATGAGCTGAGAGTATTAAACGGATTACATGAAGGCGCGGCGCTGCCGTTAAGCGGCGAACGCTGGCAGTTGGGCAACGCCGCCGACAGCGATTTGCAGCTCAACGATGGCGGTATTAAAGCCAGCCACGCGCTGCTAAGCCGCAGCGCCGAAGGCTGGATGCTCACGCCGATGGAAGGCACCGTTTGCCACCGCCACGGCGAACGCCTGAGCGCGCAGCAACTCTGGCAGCCCGGTGAAATCTTCGCCGTCGGCGGCGTCTGGCTGACGCTTGCCGCCGCTGACGACGAATGGGATAACCGCCCGCCACCGCCGTTGCCTGCTGTCAGCCCGAGTCAGCCAGAATCCGCTATACGCGAACCCGTCGGCGGGACACAAAGCAAACCAGCGCCGACCGCGCGCCGTTCGCTGCTGGCAAGGATCCTGCCCCGCTGGGCGCAAATCTTCACCTTATCCAGCCTGATGCTGCTGACCTTCACCATCTTCAGTTGGGTGCTGCAGCCCGGCATCGCCCAGCAAAACAGCGACGATGAGCCGCAAATTAAACCGGCGATTACCAATAGCAACGAACTGCGCAGCCTGGTGGAACAGGATCTGCGCGAACGGGAGCTCTATAACAAAGTGCTGCTGACCAGTACGCCGCAGGGCATTACGCTCACCGGGGATTTGCAGGAAAACCAGCTGCCGATTGTCAGCCGCATGGTGGACAGCATCCGCAGCGATTATCAGCTCAAGGTGGCGCTCACAAACCAAACCAAAGTGCGCGAGGCCGTGCTGCCCTTCCACATCGTGCAAATTACCGCCGGGCCTCACGCCAACATCGTGACCGAGGACGGGCAGCGCCTGTTTGTCGGGGACGAACGTAACGGCCTGCGCCTGACCGGCATTACCGGCGACAGCGTGCAGTTTGGCGGCAAAGAAAACATCGCGGTGAAATGGTGATGGGACACTATCAGTCCGACCTCAACGCCTGGTTTGCCCAGCGCCATAGCAGCCTGAGCCAGCTTTCCGCCGTCAGCGCCTACGGGCGCATCACCGGCATCAGCGGCATCCTGCTGGAAAGCAGCTTGCCGCAGGCACGCATCGGCGACCTGTGTCTTATCAGCCGCAGCGGCGACACCGAAGTGATGGCCGAAGTGGTCGGCTTTAACCCCCGCCACACTTTGCTTTCCGCGCTGGGGCCGCTGGACGGCATCGCCCAGGGCGCTCGCATCACGCCGCTGTTTCAGCCCCATTCTATTAGCGTGTCGGACAGCTTATTTGGCAGCGTGCTGGACGGCTTTGGCCGCGCCATCGACGAAGACAGCCTGTCGGCTTTTGCGCTGGCCAGCGAAACACCGGACGCCCGGGGCGTGCTCGGCGACGCGCCACCGCCCACGGACAGGCCGCGCATTGATACTCCGCTGCCGACGGGCATTCGCTCCATTGACGGCGTGCTGACGATTGGCGTAGGCCAGCGCGTGGGCGTCTTCGCCGGGGCTGGCTGCGGCAAAACGACTCTGCTCGCTGAAATGGCGCGCAACACGCCGTGCGATGCCATTGTGTTTGGCCTGATTGGCGAACGTGGCCGCGAACTCCGCGAATTCCTCGACCACGAGCTGGATGCCGAACTGCGCTCACGCACCGTCCTGGTGTGCTCCACCTCTGACCGCAGCAGCATGGAACGCGCCCGCGCGGCGTTTACCGCCACGGCCATTGCCGAAGCGTTCCGTAACAAAGGCAAAAACGTCCTGCTGATTATCGACTCGCTGACGCGTTTTGCCCGCGCCCAGCGTGAAATTGGCCTGGCGCTCGGCGAACCTCCGGGCCGGGGCGGGCTGCCGCCGTCGGTCTATACCCTGCTGCCGGGGCTGCTCGAGCGCGCCGGGAAAACCTCACGCGGCTCCATCACCGCCCTTTATTCGGTGCTGATCGAACAGGACTCGATGAACGATCCCGTGGCCGATGAAGTCCGCTCGCTGATAGACGGCCACATCGTATTGACCCGCCGCCTGGCGGAGCGCGGGCACTACCCTGCCGTGGACGTGCTGGCCAGCCTGAGCCGAACCATGAGCAACGTCGTCCCACGAGAACACATTGCCGAAGCCAGCACGCTGCGCCAGATGATGTCGGCTTACCAGCAGGTCGAAATGCTGATCCGCCTCGGGGAATACCAGCCGGGAAATGACCCGATGACCGACGCCGCAGTGCAATCTCAGTCGGCCATCAACGCGTTTTTACGCCAGGCCAACCACGCCCCGAGCGACTTCGTCGACACCCGCCAGCAGCTACAGGAGGTGATTGCTTATGCGCCGTTATAGCGAGGCGGAAACGCCGCTTTCACCGGACCCGCAGCAGGTTGCTCTGGAACAAGTGCTGACGCTCTTACTGCCCATCCGGCGGCGACGCTTACGCCGCTGTGAAAGCGAGCAGCGCCAGCATGAGCAGCAGCTCCGGCGCTGCCGGCAGGCCGTCGAGCAGGGCGAGCAGCAGCTGGCAGAGCAGAAAATCGGCTATTTGCAGCTGCGCAATAATTTCGTGCCGCAGCACGCGGGCGTCACGCAGCCGCTTAACGACCTGCGGGAGACGCTGGACGTTGAGAAATCCAGCCGCGCGGGCGTGATTCAACAAATTCAGCACACGCACCAGCTACAGGAAGAGGTGCAACAGCAGCAGGAGCGGCTGACCGCCGCGCAGTCAGCCGTACAGCGCTGCCAGCGGGACATCGAAAAAATGGAGTATTTGCTCAACCAAAATCAGGGGAACGCTTTATGATTCACCACGCGCTAAAAAACGCTCACCCGCAGCCCAGGCTTTGGCAGCAGGCCCATCCGGCCCCGCAGCCGCATCACCAGCCCGAGAACGCCCCGCAGGCACCCACGCCTCGTGCACCGCGCACGCCGGGAAATAACACGCCCTTCATGCCGCAGATGCCCGCTCGCAGCACGTCCTCGTCCGGCCGGGCCAGCGATCGCCAGAAGCTGTCGCGGGATGAAAAAGAGTTCAGCGATCTCCTGTCTGACGATGAGCCCGACCCGGTGATGCCCATTCTGGCGCTTAACCTGTTTGATGGCTCGCTCGGCGGCACGGAACAGCCGCAGCAGGCCAGTGAATCCCCGTCTTCCGCCCTGCGGGCGATGCTGGAATCGCACCTGATACAGGGCATTGAACAGCAGGAAAGCCTGCCCGCCCGCTTTAGCCTGCTGCTGCCGGATTTAGGCGAAGTGGTGGCGCAGGTTACCCCGGCCAATGGCGATGGGCTGGATATTGCCCTCGGCTTTTCCGCCGAGGCCTGGGACAAAGTTCGCGGCTTTGAACAGGATGGACAAGGCTCGCTCAGCCGCCGTCTGGGGGAAAAAGTTCGCCTGCGCTTTAAGCGGCGGGAGGCGGTATGAAACGCCTGGCGCTTGCCGCTCAGTCACCGGATGAAGCCCGCCTGCGGCGCTGGACCGGAAGCGGCTGGCGGCTCCCTTTCTTCCGGGAAGCAATAGCCGGAGAACTTCGCCTCCTGCCCTCCCGAGCGCTGATCCAGCCAGATATGCCGGGTGAAGCTTTTCACTGCGCGGCTGGCACGCTGCTTTTTAGCGACCCGCTGCCGGTGCTGGGGCTGCTGGCCGATTGCCCGGCGCTTCCAGGCGTCTCCACCGAGGACAATGCCTGGTACTGGCGCTATTTCAGTCAACAGCTCAGCCCTGAACTGGCCGAACTCTTTGAGTTTCTGCAGCCCGCAGAAGAACGGCAAAAACCTGACGTCACGCTGCGCCTTGAGGTTTTTCTCGGCGAAGCCCAGGCCTGCACGCTGCTGTCGCTCTCCTGGGCCACGCTGCATCGGCTTGCTCAGCATCCGGCCTGGCAGCGGCTGATGGCCCCGCTAAACCCTGAACTCCCACTCCAGTTACCGCTGACCGTTGGCAAGCTCCAGCTTTCCGCCGGTGCCGCCCGCCGTCTGGTTAGCGGAGATTTGCTTTTGCCCTCAGAGACGTTCTTCTCGCCGGAAGGACACGGCGTTATGCCGCTGGCGAGGCGACAATTTCAGGTTCACCTGGAACTGGCGAGCGAAACCACTCACAGAGACTTACTACACATTACGTTTAGCGAGGAGCTAACCATGACTTACCCGAACGCCCCCCTGGAGTACGACGATCAGCAGGACGGCGAAGAAGTGGTACCCGCCGGGGAATGGCAAACAACACGGGGGAGTTTCGACGACTTGTCGCTGGATTTAACCATCCGCTGCGGCAACCTACAGCTGACGCTCGGCGAACTCCAGCAATTGGATGCGGGGTCAACGGTATTGGTTCAGCACGTCACGCCGGGCGAGGCGCTGCTGTGCCACGGCAACAGCCTGCTGGCAAAAGGTGAACTGGTGGACGTTAACGGCACGCTCGGCTTCCAGGTCACCCGCATGCTGCGCCAGACGGGTACGGCCATGGAACCCGTGTGATGGCCGAGAATATCAGCTCATTCAATCCGCTGGCGCTGGCCATCCTGCTGGGAGCCATTTCGCTGCTGCCCCTGCTGCTGATGATCACCACCAGCTTTCTCAAGATTTCGATGGTGCTGATGCTGACGCGAAACGCCATCGGGGTGCAGCAAACGCCGCCCAACATGGCGCTTTACGGCATCGCACTGGCCGCCACGCTGTTCGTGATGGCGCCAGTATTCGACGGGATGCAAACCCGCTTCAAAGAGAAGCCTCTCGATACCACCAGCGCAGAGCGCTTAGAGAACAGCTTACAGTACGGCATTAAGCCGCTGACCGACTTTATGCTGCGCAACAGCGACCCGGACCTTGAAACACACCTGATGGAAAACAGCCAGCGCATGTGGCCGAAAGATCTGTCGGAGAAGGTCGTCCACCAGCGCGACAACCTGCTGATCCTGATCCCGGCATTCGTGCTGTCCGAGCTGCAAAACGGCTTCAAAATTGCCTTTTTAATATTTATCCCTTTCCTGGTGGTGGACCTGATTGTCTCCAACGTGCTGCTGGCGCTGGGGATGCAGATGGTGTCGCCGATGACCATCTCTTTGCCGCTCAAAATTCTGCTTTTTGTCATGGTGAGCGGCTGGACGCGCCTGCTGGACGGCCTGTTCTACAGCTATATGTGAGGACGTTATGGACATGATCTACATGTTTAAGCAGGCGGTGCTGATGGTGGTTGTGCTCTCCGCGCCACCGCTGGTGGTGGCCGTGCTGGTGGGCATTGTGGTGTCCCTGCTACAGGCGGTGTTTCAGCTCCAGGATCAGACCCTGCCCTTCGCCATCAAACTGGTGGCCGTGGGTACCACGCTGGCGCTGAGCGGCCGCTGGATTGGCCTGCAAATGGTGGAGCTGGCGCAGTCCGCCTTCAACATGATGGCCGCGTCCGGAACCCTGCGATGATCGCCGCCGAACTGACGCCCATTTTCAACGGCATGCTGGGGCTGGGGCTGGCAATCGCCCGCATTTACCCGTGCGTGCTGCTGACGCCGCTGTTTGCGTTCTCTGCCCTGAAAGGCATGATCCGCACGGCGGTTGTCGTGCCGCTGGCGCTTTTTGTCACGCCGACTATTGTCCCGATGTTGACCCACGCCCCGCACACGCCGTGGGGCATTGTCGCCATGATGCTGAAAGAAGTGGTGCTGGGGATTTTTCTTGGCTACCTGCTGGCGCTACCCTTCTGGCTGTTTGAGTCGGTGGGCGTGCTGTTTGATAACCAGCGTGGAGCACTCAGCGGCGGCCAGCTTAACCCGGCCCTGGGCGCAGACGAAACGCCGCTCGGCTACATGCTTTTGCAGTGGTCGATGATGGTGCTGATCGTCAACTTTGGCCTGTCCCTCGCCACCCAGGTTATCTGGGACAGCTACCGGCTGTGGCCGGTGGACAGCTGGCTGCCCGACTTCCGCGAGCAGGGGTTCCTGGTGTTTCTCGGCCAGGTAAAGCAGATGTTTATCGACACCATTCTGTACGCTGGCCCGCTGGTGCTGCTCCTGCTGTTCCTCGATTTCGCCGTTGGCGTGCTCAGCATCTACAGTCCGCAGCTGCAGGCCACGGTACTGACCGTGCCGCTAAAATGCATCGCCGGGCTGCTGTTCTTTATCTTTTACCTGCCCACTCTGGAGTATTTCGCCGGCCACCAGTTCAGCGGCCTGCGCGATATGATCCCGCACCTGGCGGATATTCTGCCCGCCCGTCAAACCACCTGGTAACGCCGCTTCGGAGGGTGCCAAGCCGTGAGTGAAAAAACAGAGAAGGCCAGCCCCCATAAACTTCAGGAGGCCCGCAAAAAAGGCCAGGTGAGCCAGAGCCAGGACATCCCCAAACTGCTGATCATGTTCGGCGTCCTGCAGCTGATCTTTTCCATGATGGAGGCCAGCATGGCAAAGCTGCAGGCACTGATGCTCCTGCCGCTGATGCGCCTCAGCAGCCCTTTCAATCAGGCGTTAGGGGAAGTTGGCGGTGCCGCGCTGCTGACCGTCGGGGTGTTTTTTATGATGACGGTGGGCACCGTAATCCTGCTGCGCATTGCCGCAGGCTGGATCCAGTTTGGTCCGCTGTTTGCCATCGCCGCGCTGGCCCCAAAGCTTGAGGCGCTCAACCCGCTGAATAAATTCAAAGAGATGTTTTCGGTAAAGCAGTTTATCCAGATCCTCAACAGCCTGCTGAAGGCCATCACCCTTTCGGTGGTGTTCTGGCTGCTGATCAAACCCCGTCTGTCGCAAATGGCCAACCTTTCAGGCGGCACGCTGGACGGCTTCTGGCATGCGGGCGTGGCGATTCTGGAAACCCTCGCCCACACCATCGTCGGCGTGATGCTGGTGTTTTCGGTAGCCGACTTCGCGCTGCAGAAATACTTCTTCCTCAAGCAGAATCGCATGAGCCACGAGGACGTGAAAAACGAGTACAAGCAGATGGAAGGTGACCCGCACACCAAAGGCCACCGCAAACACGTCGCCCACGAAATCCTCAACGCACCGGCAAAAAAAGTCACCCCGCAGGAGATGGAAAAAGCCGACGTGCTGCTGGTGAACCCGACGCACTACGCCGTGGGGCTGCGCTATCTCCCGGACGAAACGCCGCTGCCGGTGCTGCTGTTTAAAGCGCAGGACGAAGACGCCAAAGCGCTGATTAAACTGGCGCACGCCGCCAATATCCCGGTGGTGCGCTACGTCTGGCTTACCCGCAATCTTTACCGCACCACCGAAGAAGGTGCCTATATCCCACGCGACACGCTAAAAGCGGTGGCCGCTATTTACCGCCTGCTGCGCAAGCTCGAGGGCCGCCTGAAGGGTGAAACGATTGAGTTTGAGGAGTAACGGGGACGATTTTCCCTTACTCTGGGTTCTTTCTTAACCACATTTTACTTGCGAATCCTCCAGGAGATATCTGTCATTCTGCAGTTATTCCATTCACCTATAGATCTTTTTTCCCCGCATGTTCAGAAACGCTAAGCAGCAAGCCCACCGGCTATCACCTAAATATTAGTGAACAACTCGGCCCCTCACCCCGGCCCTCTCCCTTATAGGGAGAAGGTTAGGGTGAGGGTAAAACAACCAGCGACTTTGTAGCTAAGGCAAATGTTAGTCGTAAAGCGAGGCATGGTTCCGGCTTAAATCGCCTCCGTTTTCTCTCCGACTGGCCAGGGTCCGGACGTCGGGAACGGCCGGAGGCTGAGAGCGTCGGGAACGCGTCTCAGCCGACCCAGGACTGGGAGATAAAACGGAGGTCTGCCGCTTCAGCGGTCGATTTATTTGGCCGGGAGTCCGGGGTCTCGGGGGAGTGACGGTGACTCCCCCGAGCCGTTCACGAGTTCAGTGGTGACATATAAAACAGAACTGGAAGTGAACGGAATATTCGCCGCTCCTACATAATCGCAGAGATTTTTGATTAAGAGACAGCTCTTAGGGAGAGAGTCGAATAATTATTCTGTACTGGAAATACACGGGCATGATCGAGACAAAAAAGACCGGTATCCCACGCGATTAGCGCAGAAAAACCGGTCAAATAGAGGGCGAAGAAGAGTTTCGCGAAACACGCGTGGCGAAGTTACCTCGCACCACGCGTCAAAAGAACATCTGTGGATTACAACCCAATCTCTTAGGCCAGCACGGCGCTGGCCAGGCCCATCAGCGCGCCGTGGTGGTGCTTCAGGGCATCTTTGATGATATTGCCGTTAAACAGCTGTGCGTCAGCATTCATCAGCAGGCTGGAAGAGCCGTTGCCCGGTGCCGTGGCGGAACCCGGGATAGAGCCACCCACCATGGAGGTTTTCAGATCGTTTTTCGCGGACTGGAAGGCTTTCAGCGAATCGCCGCTCAGCGGCTTGCTGTTTTTCAGCGCGTCTTCCCAGCTGGATGGGCCTTTACCAACGTGCACCAGGCCCGGTATACCGGCGCCCGCGCTCTGCGGCTTGCCGTAGATTTCCGGGTGCTGATCCATATATTTACCGATTTCAGCACGAGTCTCTTTTGAGCCGCCGTCAACTTTACCGCCGCCGCCCAGCGCGCCACACAGGCCACTGGTGTCTGACTTCACGTCGTCCAGCGCCTGCAGGCCCATTTTGCTGCCCAACTGGCTGCCCATGTTGTTACCCAGCTGGTTAAAGCTGTTCGCGCTGTTGGCGCTGGTGGTGGACAGCGGCAGCTGGACCAGGCCAATGCCGGTAGACGGTGACTGCAGGCCGTTGCTCATGCCGCTGTTGAAAGCGTTCATGTTGCCCGCCCCCGCCTGGCTGTTGAACGGCGTGTTCTGGGAATTCACGCCCATCTGCTGGATCACTTGCTGCAGCATCTGCTGCATGTTGCTCATTGCCAGCGTGTTGCCCATGCTCGCGCCGCCCTGACTCTGCGGAGACATAAAGGTGTTGTTATTGTTACCGTTCATGCCGCCGGAGAAAAGCAGGTTGGTCAGTTTGGATGCAATGTCGTTCACCATCTGATCGCCAACGTTTTTCAACAGGTTAGCGGCCATACCTTCTGGGGTTGCGTTCAGCGCCAGCTGCGGTAATGCAGTGGCCAGATTCAGCATATTTCCAATCGTACTCATTCGATTACCTCACCATGACAACGGGGTTGATACAGGCGACCAGCCCTGCTGGGTCGCAGTATTAAGACGCCTGTTAAGTGAAAAGAAACCGGCTTCGGTTCCACAAAACTGCCTAACATCAGGAAAAAAATGATTTTTTAAAAACAGGCGTGAAAACAGCCACGCCCGCTCTGGCACTCAGCGCACCGGCATCTGCGTGTAATCCTGCACGCCGTTACGCATATCGTTCGGCCACCAGATGGTCAGGTGGTGGCTGTCTGACAGGGGACGACACGTCACGTTGTCACAGCCGTTGTCATTGCGGGTGGCACAGCCGCTAAGCACAAACGCCAGCGCCATCAGTATCAAAATTGAAGGTTTCATCGTGGATCCTTAATGCAGTACGGGGCGCGGCGGCAGAAGATAGCTGCGCGACCTGGATGAATTCACCGGCAATGACGAGGCAGAGCTCAGCAGCGACTGGCGGCTACGGCGCCCTTCTCCCCGCGTGCGGTAGGCGATATACACTTCTGCCGACTGGCCTGGGGCAAGGTTTCCGCCCGGCCAGGCGGCCACGGCAAGCACGTCATCATCGCGGCAGTTGGATTCGTCAAAACGCTGCGGCTTGCCGCTGATATTGCGGATCAGCCCGACGCTGATTTGCACCGATGAATTGCTGTACCACTGGCTATGGGAGCTGTCCGATGACAGCCCTGGCCCCACGTTGCACAGCTGGCCAATACTCACGCCTTCACCGCCTGCCTGGAACCCGGTCGGGACTTTGTCTTCCGCCAGATCCCGCATGGCGTTTTCGATGTCGCCTTTCATCGAGCTGTAGCGCTGGCGGAGCTGTACTTCATTCATCGCCGAAGAAAGCTGCTGGCGATCCTGCTCGTCGATGTAGCGCGTCGGGTCCACCTGATCGCCCACCAGATGCGGCGTGATGATGAACAGCCGCTCGCGCTGCGACGTTTCGTGGCTGGTATATGAGAAGAATTTCCCCAGGTAAGGAATGTCGCCCAGCAGCGGAATACGGTGGTCGGTGTCACCGGTTTCACGGGAATGGAAGCCGCCCATCACCAGTGAACCGTTCTGCTGCACCAGCGCCTGAGTGCTGACCGTGGCACGCTTCGCGCCGGTTGCCACGCCGTCATCGTTGACCTGGACTTTGCCGTCTTCCACATCCACAACTAACTGCACCGTGCTGGTTGGCCCGTTGCCGATGGCGCGCGGGACTACCTGCAGGCTGGTTCCGGCGGTCACCGGTTCAATGGTCGCCACGCGCTCGCCGGTCGCAGTAATGAAAGCGGTGTCGCTCATGTCGATCACTGCGGGCTGGTTTTCCAGCGTCAGAATCGACGGGTTAGCCACGATAGAGGCGTTGCCCTCGCCTTCCATCGCCTGGATCTGGGCAAAGAAGCGGCTGTAGTCGGTCACGAATAACGTGCCTGCCCCCTGCAGCATGGAAGAACCGGCGGTAATGTTGCCGAACGTGCCGCTGAGGTTGCTGGAGAACTTCGAAAACGCGTGGCGATCGACATCAATGATCATGGCGTCAATTTCCACCAGCTTTTGCGGCACGTCGATCTGGGAAATCAGCGCCTGATACTGCTCGCGGCGTTTAGGATCGTCCCGCACCAGCAGGGCGTTGTTGCGCACATCGGCAGACACCAGCGGGTTCATTTCCCCTTCGTCATCACCGCCTGCGCCGCGCAGACGGCTGTCCTGGCCCTGAATCAGCCCGGAGAGAATATTGTCCGATTGTTCCTGGAATGACTTGTTGAGGGCTTCACGCGAGCTGCCTTCTCCGCCGGGTACAATGCCCTGCGAAGAGCGGGTGCTCTTTTTACCCAGCAATTCGTTAAGGATGGTTGCCACGCCGGGCACCAGCAGCGTTTTCTCGCGGTATTTAATCTCGCGGTCAGCCACCGAGGCGTACTTCAGCGGGAACGCCATCATCTCTTTGTTCTGCTTTTTGTCTTTGTCTTTGGCGCTAAAATCCGCCACCAGCGCGACGTACTCCGGCGGCCCGGTGACAATCACCACGCCGTCGTCCGGCAGCTCGCCGTAGCCGAATTTGTCTTCCAGCAGCCCGACATCACGCAGCGCCTGCTTGAGATCCGGCGCGGCATCGGCTGACACGCTGATGCGCTTTGAGGTTTCTGCCGACTGCGGGCTGACGAACAGCGAGCCGTTATAGACAAACCACTGGAAGCGGTACTGCAGCGCCAGGCGATCGAGGAAGGCCACGCCGCTGTCGGAACGCAGGCGTCCATCCACCACGCTGTCGGGCACATCCCCTAAACGCAAATTCACGCCGTGGCTGCTGGCGAAATCCTGCAAGACAGTGCGCAGCGGCGTGCCCTGGGCAGAATAGGCATAGGCGCCATTTTGCCAGTCGGCAGGCGTTTGAGCGCTAACAGTTGCGCTGAAGCAACCAGCGGTAGCGGCCAAAGCAAACATGGCTGAGCGCAGTAAACGTACGTGCTGATTCAACGACTCTTCTCCTGTAATCGACGGCATAAAACGGTAGCCATCCGGGGTGCAAACTGCGTTAAACAACGGCTTATCGATACGAATAAGCCGTTGACGGCATAACTAGTTGATAGAGTCGATAATCTCCTTGCTCAGGCTATGCTTGAGCGACCCCAGCTGGCTGTCGGTGAAGGTCGCCGCCGCCTCTTTCATCAGGGCGTTTTTGAATTCCACCATGTCGCCCATGCTTGGCGCGGGCTGGCCAAGCGTGCTCTGCGCCAGCTCGGCAACCGAGTGGTGCAGACGGGACAGCTGGCTGTCGAGATTGCGCTGAATATCAAAGGAATTGCTCATACGTTTCTCCTCGCGTTGAAATCGCATGATAAGTGGCGGCAGAAAGGCGGCAGTTCCCGACGCGGGAAAATTAACTTCCCGGCGGGACGTTTTTGGCAGTGGGTTAGCTGGCGAGGCGCAGCAAATGCTGCTGGAGCGAAGCCCAGCTAATGCTGAACTCGCCCTGGGCGGTTTGCAGCAACAGCGTTTCGGCCGTCAGCGCGTCGTCGATGCAGCGCGTCCAGCCTAGCTGAGGGCGCGCGGCCAGCCAGCTTGCCAGCGGCGCTTCATACTGTGAGGGGTGATACAGCGTGACGTCCGTTGCCCGAGCGCTTGAACTCTGAAGCTGAGTCAGCAGCGCCGTGAGCTTTTGCTGGTCGCTCAGGCCGCCAAACAGCTGTTCAAACGCGGCCGCAATGAGCGCCTGCGCCTGGCCGACGATTTCGGCACTTTGCGCGTCCCGCTCGGCCCGCCATTCGCTAAAAAAGGGCTCAACCCGCAGCCAGAATTCCCGCTCTGCCTCTTCACAGCGTGTAACGACCAGCCGTTCAGCATCGACCTGCGCCTCGGCGAGCATCTGCTCAGCCTGTTGACGAGCCTCCTCCAGCAGGGCTTCACTCTTGCGCATGGCCTGTTCTACCAGGCTTTGAGCCTGTTGCTGCTCCTGCAAAGCGGAGTGCGGCAACAGTACGCCTTCAATCACCTGGTCGTTCTCTTCTAAGGCAAGTTTACGGCCGACCCACATGGTTTATTGCTCCCGTGAAAAATCATTCAGCGCTGGCATCGCCGAACGTTGAGCCTGCCAGATCGCGCCATCCCACAGCGCCTGCAGGCGATTTAGCGGCACAGGTTCATCCGCCAGCCACGCTTCACATCGCACAATCACAGGCTGAGGGAAACTGAGCCGCAGCCGCAGCCAGGCAGCTGGCGTCAAAATCGGGCGCAGCAGGCAGAGCACGGCGAAACTCGGCTCTCCGCTAAAACTAAGACTTGCGGGCAGCCAGACGCCGGGGCGTAGCCCCCGGGTTAGACGTTCGCACCAGATCCGCTGAGATTCGGTGAGCTGCCCCGCCCCGCTCCCACGCTGACAAACCTCAGCCACCAGCGCAAAAAGCGTTTCGCGCTGGGCTAAGTCAAGCGAAACCAGCGCCAGCAGGCGGGCGTCGGGCGTTTCCGGCAGAGACTCCTCCAGCGCCAGCATAGCCGGCACGGCCTGCGGCGATTTAAGCATCAGGCTCTGGCGTCGCGCCTCGTCCAGGCTGAACCAGGGCAGCCCGAACCAGCTGGCATCCGCCTGCCGCCAGAATCCCTCCTGCCACCAGCGAAGCCAGTTCGCCGCGAGCGCGTAGTCCCAGGCAACCACTGGCGTTACCGCCGCTCTGAGGGCACAACGGCCAGTCCAGTCGAGCCTGAGTTTTTACCGCGCTTCATCGCCTTTAGCTTCGGTAAAAGGGTGAAGATCCCGCCGAGCAGCAGCAACAGGCCCATCAGCGAGAAGAACAGCGTCCTGACCGTGGCATACTGCGAAAGCGTCAGCTGGAAAGGCCCTAAGGTCACCAGTTCCACGCGGTCGTGATAGGCCGCAGCGGGCACAAACACCACGGAAAGCGCCCCGTCATTTTTCCCGGAAAGCCCCGGAATACTCGCGGCGACCAGTCGACGGATCCTGGGCTCAATGCTGTCTGGGTCCATCTCCGGGGTGTATTTAATAAACACCGATGCCGATGCGGGCTGCACCGGCTCGCCGGGCGCCACGCGCTCAGGCAGGACAACGTTCACCCGAGCCACCACCACGCCGTCAATCTGTGAAAGCGTGGACTCCAGCTCCTGGGAAAGCGCATAGATATAGCGGGCGCGCTCTTCGAGCGGGCTGGAAATAATGCCGTTTTTCTGGAACACCTCGCCCAGGTTGGTCCGCGCTTTGTGCGGCAACCCGTTGGCGTTGAGAATGCGGACGGAGCGTTCAATATTGTCCTGAGCCACCAGCACGGTGACGCCGGTTTTATCTATTTGCTTGTCGGCTTCAATCTTGTATTTCGAGAGTTCGGAAATGATGTCATTGGCATCGTTTTCCGTCAGGCCGGTGTTCAGAATGACCTGTGAGTCGCAGCCTGCCAGCAGCAGGACCAGCAGCCAGGGCTGCAGGATTTTTCGCCAGCGTCGTTGCATGATGGATTACTGCAGGTTGGTCAGTTTATCGAGCCCCGAAATGCTCTTCGAGACAATCTTGGCGTTCATCATGCTCTCCAGGTAATAGTTGGAGAGCTGGTCGTCCACCTGGTTAAGCACCAGCGGATCGGTGGAGCGCGCGGCTTTACGCAGCACGTTATTCATCTGTTTCTGGTCGCCTTCCATCTGCTTGAACATGCCGGAGGCTTTTTCAAACATTGCGGCAGGTTTCCCGCCCACGCCGCCCATCGCCGAGGCCGCTTCCGGCTGCTGCAGCGCGGCTGAAAAGAAAGCGGCATCGCTTTGATTCGCGACGCTGTTGCCGAATGGGATGGAAGACTGAGTGGCCGGGCTGGATGCAGCGCCCAGAGACTCGGGTTCTGGCAAAGGCATACCTGTCGCAGGATTAAGAATGTGCATAAGAGAGTTTCCGCCAGCAGAAGTGAAGATCAGGGATTCACGCCGGGGCGAATCCCTGATTAGCATTAGAAGGAAATTTTGTTCTGTGCCAGAGAACTGATCATGGTGGTGGCGGAGTTCTGGTAGCCGGACACGTAGGCGTTCTTACGGTCACGTTCAGCTTTGTCCAGAGAGTCCTGCATGGATTTGTTTTCGATAGAGTCCATCTGGGACTGGAAGCTATCTGCCAGGCTGCTGCTTGCGCCCGCGTTGTTACCGGTGTTTACTGATGCCATGATGTTTACTCCTCGTTAATTAAACAGCAAATGTTGTGTCATTCACGGATTAAGTGGCGCGGCGTAAGCGGCAGTTCCAAAGAAATTTAAAAAATTAATTTTCCTTTTCAGTCAAAGATTTAATTCTCTGGTACAGCGTTCGTCTTGGAATACCCAATTCATGTGCGGCGCTGACAACCCGATTTTCATGCCGCGAAAGGCAATCTTCTATCAGGCTGTATTCTATCCGCCGCAGGCGTTCGCGCAGCCGAACGGAACGCATCTCCGGGTGCGCCACCTGCCCCAGGGCCGGCAGCCCCAGCACAAACCTTTCGGCAGCGCCTTTCAGTTCACGAATATTCCCCGGCCAGCGGTGCATCAACAGTGCTTCGCTGAGGTGCTGCGGCATCGGCGGCATTGGGCGATTCAGCCGAATAGCAGACTCCTGCGCAAAACGGCGGAACAGGGGAATAATGCATTCCACGCGCTCACGCAGCGCCGGAAGCGAGATTTTGACCGTCGTCAGGCGGAAGAAGAGATCCTGGCGGAACAGCTTTTGCTCCATGAGCTGGGCAAGGGGCTTTTGCGAGGCCACAATCACCCGCAGATTAAGCGAAATAGACTGCGTGCTGCCCAGGCGCCCCACGGTGCGGGTTTCTAACACCCGCAGCAGCTTGGCCTGCAGGCTCAGGGACATACTGTCAATTTCATCCAGAAACAGGACACCATTATTGGCGCTTTCAATGTAGCCAGCACGCGAATGTGTCGCGCCGGTGTAGGCCCCCGCCGTCACGCCAAACAGTTCACTTTCTGCCAGCGTTTCGGGGATCGCCGCGCAGTTAATTGGCACAAAAGCGCCACGACAGCCGGAATGGTCGTAGATACGGCGTGCAAAGGTGTCTTTCCCGGTGCCCGTTTCGCCTTCCAGCACCAAATCAACCTTCAGAGGGGCTAACGTTTGCAGCCAGATATCCAGCCCATCGTGCACATTTTCAGACGCGGGTAATGCGGCTGCGGACCGCGGCATATTCAAGTCGATATCGACCGGAATATGTTTTATCTCCCAATGATTCGAACTGTTTTCTTTCATAAATCCCCCGCTGCCTGGCTTATTCAAGGTCTGGCGTATGAGTCCCACTTATGAACCATAAACGTGAACCACAAAATAATTGCCGCCTGCTGCCGTGAATAAAATACGGTAGCACGCTAAATAAATGAGTTTTGTTTATGAGAAGCAGGAACAACCTATCACCGAGCCGCGGTTTCACAATCAGACAAAATTTTAGCCTCATGTAGGAATATCCCTACATAAGAATTCAGGTTTAACTGTTCCGATGTCTGGATAGCAGGTTGTTTTGAGCGGAATAAAATCGTCAGCCGATAGCGTTTGCTGAGATTCATTTCGTGAAGCCGACTGAAAAAAAATGTGAGATTCGCTGAATATTTCCAAATGTATTAATAAGAATCTAAATATATCGCTATTAAACTAAATAAATGATTTTAATGAATAAATTAAATAAAAATAGACAGGCCGTTAATTTTTTACCCTGTTGCGACCAAAAAATGAATTTTTGCCCGACTCACGTATGAAGCCCGACGGATTCTCCGACAGGATTTCCTCACAATCCGCAAAGCCGATAATATATATTTACGATTATTTACATTGAGAGGTCGCTATTGAAACACCCTTTTCTTTTTGAAATATATTTCACTTTTAGTATTTATGTTTAATTGGGAACATTCCTGGACGCATTTACTGCGATTAATCACGCTATTTTAGCTTGTCAAAGAAATAAACTGCTTTGTAACTAAAAAAAGCAGCCACCCTCTTTGGAGACGTGGCCACTGAATTACCCCATTTTGTAAAGAAACAGGCAAAAATTACCGCTCCACAATCAGGCGAATTTCGCCATGTGGCTGTTCACTTCGTTCACGTAGTTAGGGTCGCCTAAAGAGACGCTGGACAGGTTGTGCAGGTTCACCTGATCGTCGCCGGAGTTATAGGCGCGCAGCGCGGCATCATAGCTGCCGAATTTCTCTTTGCCTTCTTTAAGCATCAACGCCGAACACATGATCTGGTTGGCCGGAGAGTTCATGTCGCTGCCGAGCTTGTCCGGGTATTTGCTTTGCATCTCCCGGTAAGTGTCC
Source organism: Enterobacter sp. TMH.L2 (assembly GCF_050847315.1). NCBI lineage: Bacteria > Pseudomonadati > Pseudomonadota > Gammaproteobacteria > Enterobacterales > Enterobacteriaceae > Enterobacter > Enterobacter sp. TMH.L2. The sequence goes on from NZ_CP193791.1 coordinate 3,282,056, forward strand.
GGGTTGATCTGGTTCATGCCGCTGTCGGTCAGGCCGTTACCCGGGTTGGTGGATTTGGCGTTTACGTCCCCACCGGATTCCTGCATCGTCAGCGCGGCTAAAAGCTTGGCCGGAACGCCGGTTTCAGCGGAGGCTTTTTCATATTCTCCCCCGAACTGGGAAACAATTTTTTGCAGCGTTGGATCGCTCGTTTTCAGGCTGGTGTCGCCCGGCGGCAGGCTATCCGCAGACGGCCCGGACGCACCGGATGGACCACCAGAAGGCGCGGCCGCGAGGTTATTCAGCGGACGGCCAGCATCCCCGGCGCCATCGCTGCTGCCGCTGTCCATGCCAGAACCGGAGCCGGAACCAATGCCGCTCGCCGGTGAAGAGGAATCGTCGTCACCCTTACTTTGCCCGGTGTTCATGTGGAAGAGCTGCATCAGCTCTTTCAGGAACTGCTGCAGCATCTGCTGGAGTTCCTGCATCATGCTGTCGGCGGAACCGCTGCCGCTGCTTGACGAAGCATTCGCCGGGTTCGTTGCCGGGCTGTTATTACTGGCCGGTGAGTCGCCGAAGTTAATCGCCGAAGGCTTGTCTGCCGCCCCCGTGTTGGCAAAGTTCAGCGCCAGCGGGATCGCCAGCGTGTTCCCGCCGTTATTCAGCAGCAGTTTGGCGGTAATGCTGTTACTGCCGTTCTGTGAGTCAGGTGATGCCCCGTCCAGGCCTGGAAAATGGTTTTCCGGCAAAAGCGGTGAGAACCCGCCCGGTCCTGATGATATCTGCATACAACACACTCCCTAAGTGATACCCAGTAGCAATAACCGGCCGCCGCTTAACCGCGCAATGACGCTTAGTTTTACCCACGCCCGGAATGTTCAACTGAGTGAGAAGCAGGGGTAAAGAGTTCCTTACATGGCAAAAAATGGGAACCCAAGTGCGCTTTTCGCCACACATTGCCTGTAAGAATTAGAGGAGATAACGCGATGCAGACTAAACAATGGCGCTGGGGACTTTTACTGCTTAGCCTGCCGGCCCTCGCCCAGGCCGAATGCTTTACCCGCGTGGGGCATGCCTTTGGGATTGCTCCCGCATTGCTGGAGGCCATCGCCTGGAAAGAGTCGAAATTTAGTCTCTCGTCGGTGAACGCCGCCAACTCGAACCACACCGAAGACGTGTGCATGATGCAGGTGAACAGCGTGCATTTTGGCCGGTTGAAGCAGCTGGGCGTGACGCGTGACAACCTGCTGCACGATCCCTGTACCTGCATCGCCACCGGCGCGTGGGTGTTACACGGGCTGTTCCGCCAGTATGGCCGCTCCTGGAATACCGTCGGCATGTACAATACCGGCCCGTCGGAAAAGCGCCGCCAGCTTCGAAGCCGCTATGCGGATGACGTCCAGCGTATTTATAAGATCCTGCAAAAGCAGCAGCCCGCGCGGCGTGAAGAGGATCTGTTTGCCAGCAACGAGGCTGCAGGCCAATAAAAAAACCGGGACATTTCCCGGTTTTTTATTTCTATCAATATCAGCGCGGCGTGGCGGCCTCCAGCAGCGAAGGCAGCTCGGCAATAAATGCTCTGACCTCGCCGCTCTGGCTGATAAAGGCGTTTAACCAACCCGCAAACCGCTCGGCGTCCAGGACAAACATTTCGCACTGAGTGCAAAGCCGAATGGCATTTTCCCCATCGAGCGCCAGCCAGCAGCCACGCATCGCGTTCATTTCAAAGTTCATCGCCAGCAGGTTCGGCAGCAGCGCCGCATCCTGCCCGGTTAATTCCCCTACCCGGCAGTGCAGCACCGCCGCGCTGCTGTCCGGCGGCAGTTCAATCACCGCCGCCTCTTGCTGCTGCGCATCCGTCAGCAGGCATACGCCTTCTTCCAGACGCAGCGAGATCTTGTGCTGTTTTCCCCAGGCATCAAGCCACTGTTGAAGCTGCTGTTGCATCGTCATTTCCTTATCCTCCTTTCACCATAAATCCCGCCTCGGCGGCGTCTTGCAGCGCCGATTTCACTTCTTTTTCTGCCTGGGCCACGCCACCGTCCACGGTGTAGCTGAGCGGCGCGCTGTCGTCATCGCCGTAGCTAAAGTTGATGGTGCCCAGATTTTCGTTCATCGACAGCGACACGCCGTTAGAGCCGCCGAGTAAAAATGACGGCGTCGAGAACCCATCGGATTTGCTCTGCGTTTTGGTAAACGCGATAGATTTCAGTCGCAGTTTGTCGCGATCTTTTAACAGATCGACAATCGAGTCCTGGGTGACCGTATGGTTTGCCCACTGGTCGACCAGCTTTTCACGCGGCTTGGTTTTCAGCTCAAGGGAGACCACCGCCTGGGAACTGCTGTTATCCTGCAGCCCGCGCAGGAGCGCTTTCAGCCGGTAATCCTCGCCCATCATCTGGGTAATGCGGTCGGCGTTACTCGGCGAAAACTCACCTTCCATAAAGTGGCGCATAAAGTGGAACAAGCCGTTGTTGTCGATGCGCGAAAGGTTCTTATAGGTGGACTGGTATTCCGCCTTGTTCACCAGCTGCTGCTGGTTGAGCACCGCATTTTGCTGGCGCACGGTTTGCTGCAGCGACTGTAGCGCCGCCTGCGGGCCGTTGCCCGTCAGCTCGTGGTGCCGCGACGGCGGAATAAAGCGGGCAAAGTGGGTTTCCAGCTTGCCCAGCCGCTCTCCGGCTGACATCGGCAGGCGTGGAGCCCCTTCCGCCGGCGTGAGTTCATCCAGAAGTTGGCGGCTGGCGAGGTCGGTAAACTCGCCGCGTAGCCCGGTGATAAGCGCATCCACCTCGGCATTGGTCGGTTCGGGCTGCGTATTCTGCACGGAAAGCGAGTCGGCCTGCTGCTGCCGGGCGGTCAGCTGCTGCAGCGTGTCGAGCAGCGGACGGCGCGCCTTCGCGTTATCGGCAGGCGGATACCAGCGTGTAAAATGGGCATCCAGCTGGCTGAGCTTATCGGCCACGGAGATCGGCAGTTCCCCTTCTTTCGGCTCCTCTTTCAGTTTGGCCAGCAGCTGCGTGGAGGCGCTGTCGGTAAACTGCTTGCCCAGCGTGGTCATCAGTTTTTCCAGGTGAACGCCCTCCACCGGTTGGGCATTTTTTAAGTCTACGGTGAGGCTGTGCGTCGTCCGGTTGTTGATTGACAGCTGCACGCTGGCCCCGACGCCGACGCCCACCGAGAAGGGATCTTTGTGCTTCGGCTGAAGGGTGGTGCTGACCGGAATGGCGATGTTAGCCCCGGCGCTCATCTGGTTAAATGCCCTCAGGCGGTGGTCGCTGTGGCTGACGCCCTGCCCTTCGGCGTTGCGTGAGTCCGTTCGTTCGCGGCTGCCCGCCAGCAGATTAGTGTTGGCATAGACGCCGCCGCCGAGGCGGGCGCTGGTCGGGAAATCTTTCTCGTGGCTGTCGGTAAACGGGAAGCCAACGCTCGCCAGCGCGGCGGCGTTGATGTCCACGCTGAAGCTCTGGGTTGCGCCACTTTTCACGCTGTGGTTGGCACCCCGGTTCAAAAACTCCAGCGGATCCAGCGTGCCGCTGCTCAGCTGTTCGATAAAACCGGGGATTTCGTGCTCCGCCAGTTCAAACGAGACACCGTGCTGGGACTGAAGCTGCCCGCCCAGCGTGACGCCGCCGCCCAGGCGAACGCCCTGCGACAGCGGGTGCTTATGGTCGCCGTCGAGATAGACTTTGTGGGTTTTGTTGTAGTCGGTCAGCACGTTGTAGCCGACGCCCACGATGCCGGTTGCCGACACGGCACCGGTGCGCCCGAAGCTGACGTTAATTCCCGTATCGCCGCGTGAAAAGCTCATGGTGTAGCCACGATCTGCACCCACTTTGCCGCCAACGCCCGCCACAACCTGAGTGCCCGGCGCCACCGTGGCGGTGGCAGACGCCCCATAGGTGCGGCTGAACGCCAGGTTTTCGCCGCTCTCCAGCGAGAGCACGGTGGAGACCATTTTGTCCTGCATTTCGCGCTGGTTTTCCGCCTGCATCACGGTTTTGGTATTGATGTTAACGCCGTGGTTTTCTTTGCTGAACGCCTTGGTCATTGCCTTGATGGCGTCATAGTTGGCCTCCAGCGACTTGTGGTTGCCGAAGCCCTGAGTGGTGACCGTTTTAATCACGTTCCCGCCCCATTCGCTGTCCCTTAGCCGGGCCACGTTGGCGGCAATTTCCGTCATTTTGGCTGAACGCTGAGGTTCGCCCAGCAACGAGGCCTGCTGCAGCTCATCCACCGAATCATGCAGGGATTTCAGCGCCAGCACGTCCAGCATTACCCTGGATTTCACCAGCCCGATATCGTCATGGATATCGCGCTGGCGCCCCATCGGGACCTGTTCTTTCTGGTGGTTAAGGGTTATTTTCCGCGCTTCCAGCTCGGCAATAATCGCCCCGGCGTGGTTGCTTTTATCGGCCGGATAGCGCCGCAGCAATTCGTTCAGTTGCCCGGTCAGGTTATCCTGGCGGCTGCTCGACGGGTTCAGCGCCCCGCTTTGGCTATGGTTCAGCCCAAAACGAGAAGGCGTGGCCTCCTGGCGGCGTTCGTCACGCACGCCATAGTGCTGGCCGATTTGCTCGCAGTAATGCGTGCTGCTGTCGGAAAGCTGGCGTGCAAAGCTGCTCATTTCTTCCAGCAGCGCCTTTTCCTGCGGCTGCCACTGGCGCGCCGTTTCCCCGCTCATGATTTCGAGACGCTGGCTTAAGCCTGGGCGCGGAGCCGCTCTGCCCGGCTGCTGCGAGAGCGCCTTCAGCCGCTGGGTCAAATCCCCCTGCTGCTGGTAGACGTCTTTCAACCCTTCACGCCCGGCGTAGCGGTGCTGAATAGAATAGGCGGCGGTTTTTATCGGGCGCGGCCATTCCAGCGACGGACGGAAGACAAACGTGCTGAGACGAGTGCGGAACGAGGTCCGAACCTGCTTGCCGTCCTGCCCGGTCTGGCCGAGGAAGTTTACCTCGCGTTTGAAGGTGATCCCGGTACCCGGCAGGCGCCAGTCTTTTGACGCTTTCGTCAGGCGCTCGTAGTGCTGGCGAGCCATGTTGGGTTCCGCCACCGGCGCGGTCGCCGGGTCGCCTTTTTCCCAGGCTCCGGCTTTGAAGACAAACGTATTGCCCTGCTTGTCGAGGGCGCTGACTTGCCCCTTAGCCGAGGTTTGCAGCGCGGTGAGTTCAGGCTGGCTGCCGTCCTCGTTTGCCGGCAGAGTGACTTTCGCTAACCCGTCGGCTTTGCCGCTGTTCCAGCCGTTTTCCGGCAGGCTGAACAGGCTCCCCTCTTTGCTTAACAGCCAAAGCTGCTTGTCTTCACCGAGGGCGAGATCGCTGACTTTTGCCGCATCCTCTTTCCCCGCGCTGCCGAGTACCAGCTTCTCAATTTGCTGCTGCAGAGCCGCCTGACTGAGCGTCTGGGTAGCACGCTGATTGCGGCGAGTGGTGGTGTCTATGTGGTGGAAGCCGATATCGCCTTTTTCGTTCACCGCCAGATAGCGGCGGCTGTCGATCGCCGTGAATGCCTGCGCTTTCTCGGCTTTGTCCAACCCGGCCGTGGCCAGATCGGCGCTTACGCTTTTGGTCACCTGCGGCAGCGCAAAGACGTTGCTGCCGTGGTCAACTTTGTTACTGCTCAGGTTGACCTTGAGGCGCTTCAGCTCGCCGTCTTTCATCAGCCACGGCTGGCCGTCCAGGCCGCACTGCAGCTTGTCCGCTTTTTCGTCGGAAGCGGCCCACAGGCCGGTGGTTTCGTTGAAGTAGTGCACTTTGCCGTCGTGCAAAGCCAGCTTGCCGAGCCGCCCGAGATCCACCACATCATGGGCGGCAGGCGTGACCTGCGGCAGCCCTTTTTGGTAGTCGAGCACCAGGCTGTCGCTGAGGTTCCAGCTGCTCTGCGGCTTGAGGTCGCCGCCGTGCCAGTGGAAGGTAATGGCGTGCTTCTGGTCGTACTTATCCTTCACGATAAGGTGCAGGCGATCGGTTTCATCGGCCAGCATATCTTCGATTCGCGCGCCATCTTCAACGGTCGCGGCCACGTATTGCGTGATGTTATCCAGCAGCGGCTTGTGCCGGGCTTCTCCAAAGGTCAGCGCCGTGCTTTGTGCATCAGGTTTGTCGCCGCAGTGCAGCCGGCCATTGTTGTCCAGCGCAAACAGCAGCGGGCCGTGCAGCGCCGTTTTCTTCAGCGTCATGTTCTCGGGCAGCGTCAGCATTTTAGGCTGAGGATCGGTTGCCGCCAGGTTGGCCACATAGGCCACCTGCGGCTTCTTCTCGTCGTCGCTCAGCAGCACCAGAGCATCGCGCTTCGGGCCTACCGCATAGTGATCGATTTTGTGCTCAAAATTGACCTTGATCGTGTCACCCACGGCGCTGCCAAGCTGTTTGTCGTCGTTCACTCGCCACAGCATGCCGTCACTCTGGCGCGACAGGGAGGAGAGTTTATCGTCCTCGCCGGAGAGCGATTGCCAGGCGTTGGCGGCGCTGTCAAAGCTAAAGAGTTTTTTGTCGTGCAGGCGGTAACGCGTGCCGTCGCCGTCGGTAACGCTGTCCGTCAGGCGGTCGCGGATGCCCGTTTCCGGCAGACGCACTTTCTCACCGCCAATCTCGACGGTCTGGCGGTCGTGCCAGGAAAGATGCTGCCCGGCGGGCGCCAGGCTTTGGCGGCGCATAAATCCCCGATGGGGAGGATGTACTTCCCGCCACTCCACTTTTTGCTGACTGTGGCTGAGGGCAATAAACACGCCGGGCTGGCTGCGCAGCGTCATCAACCGCCCTTCTTTATCCAGCAAAACATGCTGATGGCCGTCGTCGCTGGCCAGGTGATTTTGATAACGCAGGCGGTCATGGCCGATGGTTTTTTCCATCAGGGCATGTAGAGGCGCAGAGGTTGCGGGCGTATCGATCTCCAGCCGCCCTTTTTTATCGAGCGATAGCCGGGTTTCCAGCAGCATGTTTTTTTCAGGCTCAATCTCCAGCGGCAGCTCGGCAAAGTGGCTGCCAGGCGTTCCGACTTCATTACTGGGGATTGCGTTCGGGTCGGACACATCCGGCTGACTATAAACGCTGGCGGAACTGGCACTGGGCTGGCTGTAAAGGCTTGGGCTAGTGGCACGAGAAGCGCTGGCCTGGCTATAGAGACTTGGGCTGCTGGCGCGAGAAGCGCTTGCCGTGGCGGGAATCGTAATTTGCGCGGCATCTTGTCCGTTGCGATGCCGTCCTAAAAAACGGCTGAACATTCCTTTTTGCGGCGTCTGCGTATTTGCCGCACTCTGCCTTAGTCCACCGGGGGGCAGCGTAGCTCCGGCCTCGGCGTGCAGTGACCCCGACGCGATTTGCGTGGGCGGCGCTTTGCTTTGTTTTATCGCTGAGGCGCGTGACCGCCCCTGCTGTAAATCGGTAATTTCACGGTCGCTAATGGCTCGCCCTGGCTTGATAAAAGCCGATATTCCTAATCCCATGCTGTTACCCCTTAACAGTCAAACACGTTCTCCGCTTAGTCAGTGGTAAGAATTCAGTTCCGGTTCCAGGCTAAATTTTCTTTAACTCTGTGTAAAACCAGAAAAAACCAGCCACAGCAAGGGCAGCAGCCCGGTTGAACGTTAAAATAAAATCAGAAAAAACCGATAGCCCCGGCGTTTTCTGGCCGGAGAAAAAGCGGGAATGTAGCGGCAGATTGACCCATGACAAGGTCGGCGGCGGACGCCGCTCTCTATAATCGGCCTCCTTCCGCACAGGGGTAAATAACCGTGGATTATCAACTTAATTTCAACTGGCCAGCGTTTATGGAAACGTACTGGCAGAAAAAGCCGGTGGTGCTCAAAAACGCACTGCCTAATTTTGTCGACCCTATAACGCCCGACGAACTTGCCGGCCTTGCAATGGAAAATGAAGTCGACAGCAGGCTGGTCAGTTTTAAAGAGGGAAAATGGCACGCCAGCAATGGCCCCTTTGAACACTTTGATAATCTCGGCGAGACCGGCTGGTCGCTGCTGGCCCAGGCCGTTAATCACTGGCACGAACCCGCCGCCGCGCTGGTGCGCCCTTTCCGCGTGTTGCCGGACTGGCGGCTGGATGATTTGATGATTTCGTTTTCCGTACCGGGCGGCGGCGTTGGCCCGCATATCGACAACTATGACGTGTTTATTATCCAGGGGATGGGCAGCCGCCGCTGGCGCGTGGGCGATAAGCTGCCGCTGAAGCAGTTTTGCCCGCACCCAGCGCTGCTGCACGTTGAGCCGTTCACGCCGATCATCGATGAAGATTTAGCCCCCGGCGATATCCTCTACATTCCGCCTGGCTTCCCGCACGACGGCTTTACCCATGAAACGGCGCTGAACTATTCGGTTGGCTTCCGCGGGCCAAACAGCCGCGACTTAATCAGCAGCTTTGCCGATTACGTGCTGGAAAATGACCTCGGCGGCGATCACTACAGCGACCCGGATCTCACCTGCCGCGTAAACCCTGGCAAAGTAGAAAACTACGAGCTGGAACGCCTGCGCGACATGATGACGGCGTTGATTAGCCAGCCGGAAGCGTTCAACCAGTGGTTCGGCAGCTTTGTGACCACGCCGCGGCACGAGCTGGATATTGCATCTGCAGAGCCGCCCTACGAGCCTGAAGAAGTGGCCGCAGCGCTGGCTGGCGGAGAAGAGCTGATTCGCCTGAGCGGGCTGCGGGTATTGCAGGTTGGCGAGGGTTTCTTCGTCAACAGTGAACCGCTGGACGTTAGCCATCAGGCCGCCGCCGTGTCAATGTGCCGCTATACCCGGCTGACCAAAACGGAGCTGGGTGCCGCCGTGGAGGATGACGAATTTATCCGCCAGCTGACGGCGCTGATTAACCAGGGGTACTGGTACTTCGAGGATTAAGCCGGTCCAGAGCTGTCTCTTAGTCATAAATAGGCGTTATGAAAGACTGGCTAATATTCCGTTCACTTTGAGTCCTGTTTTATATGCAGCCCCCGCACCGGTGAACGTCTTAGGGGAGTCACCGTCACTCCCCTAAGAACCCGGACTCCCGGCAAAATAAATCGACCGCGTGAGCGGCAGACCTCCGTTTTATCTCCCAGTCCTGGGTCGGCTGAGATGCGTTCCCGACGCTCTCAGCCTCCGGCCGCGGAGGCTGGCCAGTCGGAGAGAAAACGCAGGCGATTTAAGCCGGAACCGTGCCTCGCTTCAATCCCGCAGCCACTCTGAACGTTTGGGTAGCTGTAAGTCTCACAGCCACGCCCTTGTCCCCGGCTCTCATCGCCCCCGGCTATGACCCAACTCAGACGGGGTTGAGCTGCCGGGAGCAGCGAAAGAGAGCGATCGTCGGGAACGAATCGCGAACGACCCCGAATGTTTGGGTGATAGCCGCTGGGTTTACCGCTTCAGCGGCGATGAGCTCGCCGGGCGCCGGGGGTTGTCAGGGGGCATGGCGTTGTATGAACTGGCACATAGGTAACACTTTAAACCGGGCACATGGGTAACAGGTTATAACTGGTACGGTAAACTGAGTGAGGAGGTTTATCGTGCCCTGGCTTGAGACTGTTACCATGCAACGAATGCAATTTGTCATGGCATGCCTTGTAGACGGATTATCTGTCAGCGATGCCTGTCGCAGATTCAATATCAGCCGTAAAACGGGCTATAAGTGGTTAGCTCGTTTTTCAGGCGAAGATGTTAACTCTCTGGCTGACCGTTCCAGGGCACGCCATCATCAAAACACCATTCCTGAGTCGATGGTTCAGTTGCTGCTGAAAACTAAAAAGCAGTACATGCTGTGGGGGCCAGAAAAAATCAGGCAATATCTGCTCAATCTGGATACTCCCGGTGTCCCTGCCGCAAGCACTGTCGGCCAGATATTCAAGTCTCATGGATTGGTAAAAGCACGCCCCCCTGTTCGATTCAAGCCGACACAGCCCCATGTTCTGTATGAGGTCAAAGAGCCCAATGATGTCTGGAGTGCTGATTTTAAAGGGAAATTTAAACATGCTAACGGGAAATGGTGTTACCCGCTCACGCTGACGGATAACTGCAGCCGGATCATCCTCGCCAGTGAGGCGACCTATTCCCCTAATAATGCCTTTGTCGTTTCCTGCCTCGAGCGCATTTTTATTGAAAACGGCATGCCCCAATTATTACGGACTGATAACGGTGCACCCTTTGCCGGACATGGGGTGTGGGGGTTGAGTGTCATGTCCGTCTGGTTATTAAAATGTGGCATTATTCCTGAACGTATCCGGCCAGGTAAACCGACTGAAAACGGGCGTCACGAAAGAATGCACCGGACAATGAAGGAAGCGCTCAACCAACATTGCTCATTTTCTTCTCTGGAAGAACAGCAACAATGGTTTGACAGATGGCGAAAGGAATTCAACGAGATAAGGCCGCATAAAGCGCTTCAGGGTAAAACGCCGGCCTCGGTCTGGAAACCTTCGGAAAGACAGTTTACGGGGCCACGAACAGAAATGCCTGTCCCGGATAATGCCAGAATGTTGAGAGTCGCGCAGAGAGGAGATTTATGGTTCAACAGTACCCGAATATTTCTGAGTGAAGCGCTACGAAATGAGTGGGTCTGGATGAAACCGTTGAATGAGCAATGCGACGAAATAGGATTTGGTGAACTGATACTGGCGCATTACGACAGAATCAATCACCGTATCCTGAGGTTAGATTGAGAGAAAGGTGTAACCCATGTGACCGGTCAGTTCTGTAACCCATGTGACCGGTTCATACAACGCCATGCCCCCTGACAACCCCCGGCGCCCGGCGAGCTCATCGCCGCTGAAGCGGTAAACCCACCGGTTATCACCCAAACATTCGGGGTCGTTCGCGATTCGTTCCCGACGATCGCTCTCTTTCGCTGTTCCCGACAGCTCAACCCCGCCTGAGTTGGGTCATCACCGGGGGCGCTGAGAGCCGGGAACAAGGGCGTGGCTTTGAGACCTGAAGCAACGTTAACGTTCCGTGTGGCTGCGGGTATAAAGCGAGGCACGGTTCCGGCTTAAATCGCCTTCGTTTTCTCTCCGACTGGCCAGGGTCCGGACGTCGGGAGCGGCCGGAGGCTGAGAGCGTCGGGAACGCGTCTCAGCCGACCCAGGACTGGGAGATAAAACGGAGGTCTGCCGCTTCAGCGGTCGATTTATTTGGCCGGGAGTCCGGGGTCTCGGGGGAGTGACGGTGGCTCCCCCGAGCCGTTCACCGTCTCTGTGATGGCATATCAAACCGAACTGGAAGTGAACGGGACCTTAGCCGACCCTGCATAATCACGGGTATTTGCTGCCATAAGCCTGACCGGAAACCATCAATACAAATTCTGCGGCGTAAAAATCCCGTGGTGGGAAGTGCGTAAAGGAATCACTGTGGCAGGCGCTGGGGCAGGCGCAGCGCTGAGCGAATCAATAAAAGCTCTGGCCCACCACTGGCTGTCGTACCTTTCCACTTTGGCCAGCAGCTGCTGGTGGCGGCGTTTCCGCTCGTGCAGCGGCATCGTCAGCGCGGAATAAAGCGCATGGCTTGCTTCGTTGGCATCGTAGGGGTTGATCAACACCGCATCCGTCAGCTGTTCCGCCGTGCCGGTCAGGGCCGACAGCATCAGTACGCCGGGGTCTTCGGCATCCTGCGCGAGAACAAAAGCTTTCGCCTCCAGACTCATCCCCTCAGAAAGTGGGGTGAACATCGCCACGTGGGCGTTACGGTAAAACGCGTGAATCAAATCGGAGTGGCAAAGATGGTTGCGAATATAGTTGATGGGGTACCAGGTCGCATCCCCAAAGCGAGCGTTAATTTCTGCGCACTGGTGTTCCAGCTGGTCGCAGAGATCCCGCGCCGACCAAGAATAGCCCCTTGAAGCGTCAGAAATTTGCAAAAGGCTGACGTCACGCAGGTACTCCGGGTGCGAACTTAGAAACGTTTCCATCGTATTCAGGTGGCAGTGCACGCCGCTGATATCGCTGATCGTGTCGTTGCTGATCACAATCTGGCGAGGGTAGTTCCGCACCGCTTCGGCGTTGGTGTGCGAAAGCGGTGGCAGAGTTTTATCCACGCCGCAGGGGAAAATCCCCAGCCGGATAATGTGCCCGTTGAGCTGAATAAGATTATCCGCCAGCCGCTCCACGCGGTAAAACCGCAGCGCATAGGCGAGGAAATTATTCACATCTCCGCTCGACTGAAAGCCGAGCAGATCGTAGCTGAACAGCGCCTGCATCAGGCTGTCGTGTTCAGGTACCGAACGCAGCACATCGCCTGGCGGGAAGGGCTGATGCAGGAAAAAGCCGCAGCGGTTGGTGTAGCCATCCTCTTTGAGCATCTTGCCGGTGAACAACAGATGGTAGTCCTGCACCCAGACGAGATCGTCAGGCTCGATTTTGGCGGCCACCCGCGCTTTCACGTCATGGTTATAGTTTTTCCAGGTGGTGAAATACTCTTTTTTATAGTGGATCAAATCCGGGCGATTGTGGAAAACCGGCCACAGCACCTGATGAATATAGCCCTGGTAAAAGTTGTCATACTCGTTGGTGGTCAGCGCCCAGCTGTATTGCTGGTAGCCCGACTGACTGAAAAAACGCTCTTTTCTCTGCTTGCTCCCTGCGGCTATTTCACCGTTCCAGCCAAACCACAGGCCCGAATGTTTCTTCAGAACGGCATGAAGTACCGGAAGCAGAGGATCGCCGCGCTGCCCGCGTTCTGGTTCGCAGCGATTAGACAGCATGATAAGACGAGACATACATCACCTCAGGTTAGCATTCAGGTTAAGAGCACACGGGCGTTAGCGGGACAGCACCGCTTCTTCCTGGGTCACGATAGTTTCAAACCACGCCAGTTCCGACAGCTTGTGGGTCACCCACTGGCGGGAGAACGCTTCCCCCAGGCTTTCGGCCATGTAATGACTTTGCTGAAACTCATCGATTGCGACGTGCTGGAACAGCGGCAGCTCAGGGGCAAACAGGGCTGAATTTTTCAGGGTATCGCTGTCGATATTTTCCAGGCCGTAAAGCATGCCGGTCAGAATGGCGGCCATCGCCAGATACGGGTTCACGTCGGCCCCGGCGAGGCGGTACTCAATGCGGCGGTTGCCGTCGTCAGAGCAGGGAATGCGCAGGGCGGCGCTGCGCTTGTTGTAGCCCCAGGAACTGAACAGCGGCTCGGTAAGGTTTTTGCGCAGCCGCCTGAAAGAGTTGACGTGCGGGGCAATAATGGCCACGGCGGCGGGCATTGTTTGCAGCATCCCCGCCAGGCAGAGCTGGGTCATTTCGTTCAGATTTTCCGCCGGGGAGGCAAAAACGTTGTCGCCTTTGCGGTCGTTCAGGCTGATATGAAAATGCAGGCCGTTTCCGGCCAGGTGCGAAAACGGCTTCGCCATAAAGTTGGCCTGATAGCCAAACTTATCGGCCACGATGCTGGTCAGGCGGCGTAGCGCCAGCACGCTTTCGCACACGCCGACGATGTCTTTGCCATGCTTCAGGTTCAGCTCAAACTGCCCGGCTTCCGCTTCGCAGACGATACCGCTCAGCGGCAGCTTTTGATCGGCGGCGGCCTGCTCCAGCGCTTCAATAAAAGCGGTGTAATCGGAAGGGACGGGCATATAAAAGCAGCCCTGGGCCGGCACGTCCTGCTGGGCTTTGCTGACCAGGTAAAACTCTATTTCCGGCGCGGCGACCGGGTACAGGCCGTGGTAATGAAACTTCTGCAGGACATTTTCCAGCACCACTCTGGGTTCCATCGCGTAGCCGCTGCCGTCGCTCTGCTTCATGGTTAACAGCAGCTGCGCGTTGTGCTTCGGGTCGTGGGCGCAGGGCCGCAGCGTCCCCGCCACTGGCAGGCAAAGCCCGTCGGGCTCGTCGTATTCCACGCTGGCTGATGCCTGGCTAAAAGGTTTACCCTCGTGATCCATCGCGTAAACGGACTGCGGGAAATAGCAGCCGGCAGAGAGCGACAGCAGGCTGTCTACCGCGATGCGCTTGCCGCGAAAAGCTCCGTTGACGTCATTGAGGTAAATATCAACGTGCTTTGTGTCGGGGTGACGCTGCAGGTAGCGCTGTACCTCTTCGGCAAACTCTTTAGCTCGCTCCGCCGCTGGCTTTTGCCCCACTGACTGGCCGACGGATTCTTCATTGGATGAAGCCTGCGGCAAAGCGAAAAGCGTAAAAATGTTTTTAACGAGTGAGTGGTGAATGAGTGAGTTCATGGCGGTCTTTTTCTAAGCCTCTCGGCGACGAAAAGAGCATATTCACTGGCGTATAAAAAGAAGGTAAAAAAGCCCAGGCGGTGGGTAAAAAAAGTATAAATGGCAATAAGTGTGGGGATTTAGCCCGGCACCTGCGGCTGTCCGCCTGTCCAAACGAGTTCGCATATCATATACCGCTTAGTGCTTTCCCCAGCCGATTCAAACTCGGCTATTCTTTGTTTACTGCATGATTTTTAAGTAAAGAACAACGAGGAATAACTATGAACATATCAACACGTTGGGGTTTGGCAGGGTTAGTGATGTTGGCAACAGGCGCGCAGGCGGCGGAATCGGTGAAAGTCGGCTCTAAAATTGACACCGAAGGCTCTTTGCTCGGCAATATTATTTTGCAGGTGCTGGAAAGCCACGATGTAAAAACCGTGAATAAAGTCCAACTCGGCACCACCCCGGTTGTGCGCGGGGCGATTACCTCCGGCGAGCTGGATATTTACCCGGAATACACAGGCAACGGCGCGTTCTTCTTTAAAACTGAAAACGATCCGGCCTGGAAAGATGCCCAGAAGGGCTATGAAAAAGTTAAGCAACTGGATTACGACAAAAATCACCTGGTCTGGCTGACGCCGGCCCCGGCCAACAACACTTACACCATCGCGGTACGTAAGGACCTGGCGGAGAAAAACCACCTGGTTTCCCTGGCGGATCTTAGCGAATACCTGAAAAAGGGCGGCACCTTTAAGCTGGCGGCTTCCGCCGAGTTTATCGAGCGCTCCGACGCGCTGCCGGCCTTCGAAAAAGCCTACGGCTTTAAGCTGGAACAAAGCCAGCTGCTTTCCCTGGCCGGGGGCGACACCGCAGTAACCATTAAAGCAGCGGCACAGCAAACCTCCGGCGTTAATGCCGCGATGGCCTACGGCACCGATGGCCCGGTTGCGGCCCTGGGCCTGGAAACGCTCACCGACCCGAAAGGCGTGCAGGCCGTTTCTGCGCCAACCGCCGTAGTGCGTGAGGCCGTGCTGAAAGAGTACCCGCAAATTGGCGACTGGCTGAAACCGGTCTTTATTTCCCTCGACCAGAAAACGCTGCAGCAACTGAATGCTAAGATTGCCGTGGAAGGTCAGGATGCCAAAAAAGTAGCCGCTGATTATTTAAAGCAAAAAGGCTTTGTTAAATAGCCTGCTGGCGGCGTGCATTGTGCTTCAAAGCCCGAAATGCACGTCGTTATTTGGTCTGCCTCAAACAGTCGACAACGCCGGTTGTCGGCTGTTTGTCATCAATCTGCTGGAATGACGTTTGCTAAAAATTCATAACAGGGTACTGCTGCTGCTGGTGTTACTGCTGGCGGCCGCCTTGATGTTACTCCCGATCATCAACAACGCGCCTAACCGCCTGGTTTCCGGCGAGCCGCTGGGCATCACCCAGTTGCCCGGCACGCTGTATTACTGGCTGGCGATTCCTTTTCTGATGCTGGCTGGCCTGACGCTGGCCCCCGCCCGCGCCATCACTCAGCTGGTGATTATTGCCAGCGGCGAGCTGCTGTTTATCGGCCTGCTGTTACTGCTGGGACACACCGCGAGCCAGCTTGCCCTGGAGGGCAGTTCCCTCGCGCGTACTTCCCCCGGCAGCGGGCTGTGGCTGATGCTGGCGGTTTGCCTGCTGCTTTGCGCCGATGCGGCTAACAGACTCACGGCCAGCCCTTTGTGGCGGCTCTTGCTGAATCTCCAGGTCTGGGTCGTCCCCGTCGCGCTGCTGGCAACCGGCTACTTCAGCGATCTTTCGCTGATGAAGGAGTACGTCAACCGCCAGGACGTGTTTGACGATGCCCTGAGCCGCCACCTGGCCCTGCTGGCGGGTACTCTGGCTCCGGCGCTGCTGATTGGCGTCCCGCTGGGACTTCTTTGCTATCGCCGCCCGGCCTGGCAATCTGGCGTGTTTTCTCTGCTCAACGTGATCCAGACGGTGCCTTCCGTGGCGCTGTTTGGCCTGCTTATTGCGCCGCTGGCGGGTCTTGCCGCCTGGCTGCCGTGGCTGGGGAAAATGGGCGTGAGCGGGATTGGCGTCGCGCCTGCGCTGATTGCGCTGGTGCTTTATGCGCTCTTGCCGCTGGTGCGTGGCGTGGTGGCGGGTTTGCAGCAGGTACCGCGCAACATCGTGGAAAGCGCGCTGGGCATGGGCATGTCGCGGGCGCAAATTTTCTGGCGAGCGGAAGTGCCGCTGGCGTTGCCGGTGCTGCTCCGCAGCCTGCGTGTGGTCTGCGTGCAGACTATCGGCATGGCGGTTATCGCCGCGCTGATTGGCGCAGGTGGATTTGGCTCGATTATTTTCCAGGGGCTGTTGAGCAGCGCGCTGGATCTGGTTCTGCTTGGCGTGATGCCGGTTATCGCCCTGGCGGTGATCGTCGACGCGCTGTTTAAGCTGTTTATTTCTCTGCTGGAGGCAAAATAATGATCGAGTTCGATCGCGTCAGCAAATACTTCCACGGCGAAGCGGCGGTCAGTGATTTGACGCTGAACATCCTTGAAGGGCAATTCACCGTGCTGATCGGCACCTCCGGCTCAGGCAAGTCCACCACGCTGAAGATGATCAACCGCCTGGTAGAGCACGACGAAGGGCGCATTCGCTTTGCCGGGGAAGAAATCCGCAGCTTTGACCCGAAGGCGCTTCGCCGCCGCATGGGCTACGCCATTCAGTCCATCGGCCTGTTCCCGCACTGGACGGTGGCGCAGAACATCGCCACGGTGCCTGAGCTGCTGAAGTGGCCGAAGGCGAGAGTGGCCGAACGTATCGACGAGCTGCTGGAGCTGTTAGGCCTGGACGCCGCGCAGTTCCGCGACCGCTATCCGCACCAGCTTTCCGGCGGGCAGCAGCAGCGCGTGGGCGTGGCCCGTGCGCTGGCGGCCGACCCGGAGGTGCTGCTGATGGACGAGCCTTTTGGTGCGCTGGACCCGGTCACCCGCGCGACGCTGCAGCAGGAGATGATCCGCATTCATCAACTGCTGGGGCGCACCATCGTGCTGGTGACGCATGACATTGACGAGGCCTTAACGCTTGCCGACAACATCGTGCTGATGGACGGCGGCAAAGTTATCCAGCAGGGAACGCCGCTGGAGCTGCTGACCAACCCGGCCAACGACTTTGTGCGTGATTTCTTTGGCCGCAGTGAGCTTGGCGTCCGGCTGCTTTCACTGCGCCACGTCGCAGACAGCATTCGCGCCGATGAACGTCTGGAAGGGGAACCTATCCGGGCAGACATGACGCTGCGCGAAGCGCTCTCGCTGTTTATCGACCGTCAGTGCGAAAAACTGCCGGTGGTGGATGCCCAGAATAAGCCCTGCGGCGTGCTGCACTTTAGCGACCTGGTCAGGAGGAGAGAACATGCGCCTGCTGCGTGATCCTCTGCTGTGGCTTATCGCGCTTTTTGCTGCGCTGCTGGTGCTGCTGCCCTACACCAGCGGGCTGTTTAGCTGGCTGTTCCCGCAGCTGACGAGGCCGATGTACCAGCAGGACAGCTTTGTCTCTCTGGCGCTGGCGCACTTAACGCTGGTGGGTATTTCCAGCGTGGTTGCGGTGGTGATTGGCGTGGGGCTGGGGATTCTGGTCACGCGTCCGGCGGGGGAAGAGTTTCGTTCGCTGGTGGAGACCATTACCGCCGCCGGGCAAACTTTTCCGCCGGTGGCCGTCTTAGCCGTGGCGGTGCCGGTGATGGGGTTCGGGCAAGAACCGGCGATCATCGCGCTGGTGATTTACGGCCTGCTGCCGATTTTACAGGGGACGCTGGCGGGGATTGGGGCGGTGCCTGAATCCGCGCGCGAGATTGCGCTTGGCATCGGTATGAGCCGCGGGCAAATGCTGCGGAAAGTGGAACTGCCGCTCGCCGCGCCGGTTATTCTGGCGGGCATCAGGACATCGGTGATTATTAATATCGGCACCGCGACGATCGCGTCTACCGTGGGCGCTAACACGCTCGGGTCACCGATTATTATCGGGCTAAGCGGCTTTAATACCGCCTATGTGATTCAGGGCGCGGTGCTGGTGGCGCTGGCGGCAATTGTTACTGACCGCCTGTTTGAGCGCCTGGAAAGTTACGTCACGCGCCATGCAAAATAACGATGTAGCCGACCAGCATCACGCCGCCAATGCCGCCGATCGCCATAACCAGCATTCCGCCCACAAGGGCCATTTTTGACAGTTTCATCCGTTGCTCCGTTTGTTAACGAAGCGATTATAAAGGGAAGCGGGGTTGTTAATGAACCTTTGATTGTGACGAAGAGGGAAAAAGGCCATTTTCACTCTTTATTGCCGTCAGTCCGTGGGCTGTCTGCGCTCAACGTTACCCAGCACAAAAACGGGCAGCCCTGCGCTGCGCCACGATTCAATCTGGTCTATTTGCCGTTCTCCGGGGCAGTCACCGCACCAGACCAGCAGCGTTTGCCGGTCAAAAATCTCCGGTTTCAGGCTGCTCAGCGAATTAGCCAGCACGTCGACCCGCCAGCCTTGCTGGCTGGCAATCCACGCCGCCATCCACAGCCGCGTTGTGTCCTGCACGTTCCAGCCCACGACTAAAGCATCTCTGCCATTTTGCTTGCGCGCGGCGGCAATACACATCGCGATATAGTTGATCAGAGCGCCGTCCAGCAGGCTAAGCAGCGCGCACAGCGCAATTTGCTGCCCGTAAAGGCGGCGACGCAGCGGAAGATAGAGATGTTGCACCAGCGTGTGCGCCGGATAGATACGCCCAATGTCGGCTATCCAGGCGCGGAGCAGGTTGGGGTTGCCGCTTTGCAGATGGCGGAGCAGCGTTTCCTGCCGCTCTCCCCAGGCGTGTTCTTTTTCCCGGTTTTCACCGCTGAGTAGGCCTTTGACTTTGCTGACCTGCACGCCTTGCTCGATCCAGGTTTGGATCTCGCGGATCCGCTCGATGTCGGCGGAATCAAACAGGCGATGCCCGCCGTCGCTTCGCTTAGGTTTGAGCAACCCGTAACGCCGCTGCCAGGCCCGGAGGGTTACCGGATTAATATTGCAAAGCACAGCCACTTCTCCGATGGAATAAAGCGCCATAACGTCACCTGATACCTTAAGGGGAGGCCCTTACTAACTGTAGTAAGTTCTGGTGAGTTTGGCTTCATTGGGCGAGATTTCTTGGGGGATTGGCGTTGTTGCTTAATCACATTTCTCTTTCAAATCTTCCACAGATATCTTTCGCTCCGCAGTTATGCCGTTCACCGATAATTCAGTTTCCCTTGTACTTTCAGAGCACGTGAACGTGTCAGGGGGCATTACGCTGTATGAACCGGTCACATGGGTTACACCTTTCTCTCAATCTAACCTCAGGATACGGTGATTGATTCTGTCGTAATGCGCCAGTATCAGTTCACCAAATCCTATTTCGTCGCATTGCTCATTCAACGGTTTCATCCAGACCCACTCATTTCGTAGCGCTTCACTCAGAAATATTCGGGTACTGTTGAACCATAAATCTCCTCTCTGCGCGACTCTCAACATTCTGGCATTATCCGGGACAGGCATTTCTGTTCGTGGCCCCGTAAACTGTCTTTCCGAAGGTTTCCAGACCGAGGCCGGCGTTTTACCCTGAAGCGCTTTATGCGGCCTTATCTCGTTGAATTCCTTTCGCCATCTGTCAAACCATTGTTGCTGTTCTTCCAGAGAAGAAAATGAGCAATGTTGGTTGAGCGCTTCCTTCATTGTCCGGTGCATTCTTTCGTGACGCCCGTTTTCAGTCGGTTTACCTGGCCGGATACGTTCAGGAATAATGCCACATTTTAATAACCAGACGGACATGACACTCAACCCCCACACCCCATGTCCGGCAAAGGGTGCACCGTTATCAGTCCGTAATAATTGGGGCATGCCGTTTTCAATAAAAATGCGCTCGAGGCAGGAAACGACAAAGGCATTATTAGGGGAATAGGTCGCCTCACTGGCGAGGATGATCCGGCTGCAGTTATCCGTCAGCGTGAGCGGGTAACACCATTTCCCGTTAGCATGTTTAAATTTCCCTTTAAAATCAGCACTCCAGACATCATTGGGCTCTTTGACCTCATACAGAACATGGGGCTGTGTCGGCTTGAATCGAACAGGGGGGCGTGCTTTTACCAATCCATGAGACTTGAATATCTGGCCGACAGTGCTTGCGGCAGGGACACCGGGAGTATCCAGATTGAGCAGATATTGCCTGATTTTTTCTGGCCCCCACAGCATGTACTGCTTTTTAGTTTTCAGCAGCAACTGAACCATCGACTCAGGAATGGTGTTTTGATGATGGCGTGCCCTGGAACGGTCAGCCAGAGAGTTAACATCTTCGCCTGAAAAACGAGCTAACCACTTATAGCCCGTTTTACGGCTGATATTGAATCTGCGACAGGCATCGCTGACAGATAATCCGTCTACAAGGCATGCCATGACAAATTGCATTCGTTGCATGGTAACAGTCTCAAGCCAGGGCACGATAAACCTCCTCACTCAGTTTACCGTACCAGTTATAACCTGTTACCCATGTGCCCGGTTTAAAGTGTTACCTATGTGCCAGTTCATACAGCGTAGTGCCCCCTGACACGTTCACCGTGATCTGAGCGTATATGGGAAATCGATCCACGGGTGAACGGAAAATTGAAAGGTTAAAATAGGGACACCAACCACCTCAAAGAATAAGCAATTAAATACAAATACAACAAATACTTACATTAAAAAACCTAGCTAATCCTCGCGCGGATTTTAATCTCAATCGCAATACTGTCATCCACCACGGCCTCAAATTTATCCATATTAAAGGCGGCGCGGGAGATAACCGTTGTGGCACGTAATGAGAGGGCATTTTGGCCTGAAGTTAATGCGGGGGCGTTATCCAGACTCGCTTCCAAAACCACCGGACGCTGAACATTTTTTACCTGCAGCAGACCGAAAATCCGGTAACGCCCGGCCCCCTGGGCCACAACCCTGGTGCTGCTAAACGAGAGCGTCGGGTAATGTGCGGTATCAAAGAATAGCCCGCTCTGCAGTTGATAAGTCAGCAGGCTGTTTGAAGCCTGCAGCGTTGCGGCTGGGATGCGTACGCTGATGCTGTCGTGCATGTCGTTCCCTGCATCCAGCAAAAGTGAGCCAGTGACGCCGTCGAGGTGCGCCTGAGAAGTCCCGCCAAACGCGCGCCATGAAAGTTCTATCGCCGTTTGCGGCGTAAGGACGCTGTAGCTTTCCGGCGCGGCATAAAGCCAGGGGCTAATCGACAGCCCGAGGATTATTTTGAGAAGAATACGAAGCATGGAGTATTTCCGGTAGCGGACATACTCAGCTAACGTTTCACTGTCGCATTTTATTCATATTTATTTTTATTAATTTTTTGTTGATGCAATAAACTATAAAAACCAGACAAGCTCGTGAAGTTAGATGTCTAAGTTCTTAATAACCCCACAAAAATAATTAAACCAAAATTAATACACTTGATTACATTATTTCCAGAAGAAGATATTTAAAGTTTAAAAAGTCAGTGTCACATTGTGTGTCCCTACCCTACTCCTCGTGGCAACGAGACATAATAAAATGTTAAACATTGATGATAAAAATATTACCCAAGAAGTGCTTTCCAAAATTTCAATTCCCACCGACGACCGTATGCATACGATTTTTACTGGCCTGATCGAGCATTTGCATTCTTTTGCCCGGGATGTCCAGCTGACGGAGCAGGAGTGGGAGAAAGGCATCGAGTTTCTTACCCAGGTTGGAAAATATTGCAGCCCCGAGCGCCAGGAGTTTATTTTGCTTTCCGATGTGCTGGGATTATCTTCTTTGGTCATTGCGCAAAATAATCGCAAACCCGCCGGATGCACGGAATCTACCGTATTTGGGCCTTTTCATGTGGCAGAAGCCCCACGGCTTGAACCGGGAGAAGATTTTTCACAGGGCGCGCCGGGCACACCGTGGTTTGTAAGAGGCAAAGTAACCGGGATCGGCGGGGAAACCGTTGCCAATGCAACGATTGATATCTGGCATGCCGACGGCGAGGGCCAATACGATGTGCAGGCAGCGGATATTCACGGACTTCGGTGCCGCGGCGTCATGAAAGCGGATTTACAGGGAAACTTCTTTTTTAGAACAGTGGTTCCTGAGGCTTACGAGATCCCCAGCGACGGTCCGGTTGGCAGCCTGCTCGCCGCCCAGGGGAGGGCCGCGTGGCGCCCGGCGCATCTGCACTTCATGATCAATGCCGAGGGATACCAGCGTTTAATTACGCATGTCTTTAATAAAGAGGATGAATACCTCACTTCGGACAGCGTATTTGGCGTCAGAGCCTCATTGATTGCCGACTGGGTTAAGCACGCGCCGGGCATAGCGCCTGACGGTACGTTTTGCCCGCAATCTTTCTGCACCCTGGACTTCAATTTCGTCCTGAACCCGGCCAGCTAAAGCGGCAACCCCACCCCGCAGAGTTTAGTTTTAACCAAGGAATATTTGATGAGCAACCGCGCCAACATACCCGATCTCACCGCAGACTTACCCCGCTGGCTGGCTTACATCGACAGCCTTCATTCGCAGGTCATTGATATGAGCCTGGGCAGAATCAGGGACGTGGCAGCCAAACTGAATGTCTTACGGCCCGCCCCTTTTGTCTTTTTGGTCGGCGGGACCAACGGCAAAGGCACCACCTGCCATACCCTTGAAAAAGTGCTGATGCTGTCAGGGCACAAAGTGGGCGTCTTCAGCTCCCCCCACATGATGCATTATAAAGAGACCGTGCGCATTCAGGGCCAGGAGCTGTCGGACGCCGCCCACATTGCTGCTTTTGTTGAAATTGAAAAAGCGCGCGAGGCCACGACGCTCACGCCTTTCGAGTTCAATACGCTAGGCGCATTTTGCCTGATGAAATGGGCTCAGGTTGATGTCGCCATCATTGAGGTCGGCATGGGCGGCCGGGACGATGCGACCAACATTCTCACGCCGGATGTCTCTGTGATTACCAACGTGGCACTGGACCATGAAGACTGGCTGGGGAAAGGCGCCGAAGCCATCGGCGAAATCAAAGCGGGCATCTTCCGTAGTGGACGTCCGGCGGTGATTGGGCAAGTTCAGGCACCGGCATCATTGCTCCGCTATGCGGAACAGATTGGCGCGATTCCCCATCAGCGTGGAGTCAACTGGCAAGTAACAGACCGTAGAGATGCATGGGCGTTTAGCGATAACCTCGGCGAAATTGCGCCGCTGAGCCAGCCTAAAATGCCACGCGATAACGTGGCTACCGCACTAGCGGCTCTGCGCGTCAGCGGGCTTAAATTTGATCTTACCGCGCTGAGTGACGTCATTGATAAAGCCAATTTGCCGGGCCGTTTTCAAGTCATTAGCCATCAACCGACGGTGATTTTAGATGTGGCGCATAATCCGCATGCTGCGGCATATTTAGCGGAAAGATTGCGTAACTTCCCCATAAAGGGAAAGTGCCTTTTTGTAATCGGTATGCTTATTAATAAAGATATCAACGGCACTATTGAACAGTTAAAAGATCTCAACGGAGAGTGGTATTGCTGTGGTATTCAGGCGGGCCCCAGAAGCTCTAAAGCTGAAGATATTGCTCAGTATTTACCGAAGGCAAAAAACTTCCCGGATATTTTATCCGGCTGGGAAGCGGCTAAAGCTGACGCCAGTGCCGACGATGTGATTGTCGTTTGCGGCTCATTCTATTCTGTTGCGCCAGTATTAAACGAGCTAAATCTTGCCAGCGAAAATAATCAGGGAATACGCTAATCTTCAGCGAAGCATTGATTACACCTAAAAAAACAGCCACCTTTAAAGGTGGCTGCATTCTAATAATGCTCTGCTTTATTTCAGCTCAAATTCACCCTGCTGCACGCGGGCAGAATCGAGGCCGATAAACACGTTGAACTTGCCCGGCTCCGCATCGTACTTCATCTTCGCGTTCCAGAACTTCAGGGCGCTGATGTCGATTGGGAAGCTGACCGTCTGGCTTTCACCCGCTTTCAGCGCCACTTTCTTAAAGCCTTTCAGCTCTTTTACCGGGCGGCTCATGGAAGCGGTCACGTCCTGCAGGTACATCTGCACCACGGTTTCCCCTGCGCGGTCGCCGGTGTTGGTAACGGTAACCGACGCTTCAACTTTGCCGTCGCGCTTCATGCTTGGGGCGGAAAGCTTCACATCACCGACTTTAAAGGTGGTGTAGCTCAGGCCGTAGCCAAACGGATACAGCGGCCCGTTGGCTTCATCGAAGTAGCGGGAGGTATATTTGTTCGGTTTTTCCGGATCGTACGGGCGGCCGGTATTCAGGTGGCTGTAGTACGTTGGAATTTGCCCCACGGAGCGTGGGAAGGACATAGGCAGTTTGCCGGACGGGTTGTAGTCGCCGAACAGGATATCAGCGACGGCGTTACCGCCTTCCGTGCCGCCGTACCAGGCTTCCAGCATTGCGTCCGCCTGCTGATCTTCTTTCACCAGCGCCAGAGGACGACCGTTCATCAGCACCAGCACCAGCGGTTTACCGGTAGCCTTCAGGGCGGCAATCAGGTCACGCTGGCTCTGCGGCAACGTCAGGTTGGTGCGGCTGGACGCTTCGTGCGCCATGCCCTGGGCTTCACCGACCACGGCCACGACTACATCGGCGTTTTTCGCCGTCTTCACCGCTTCGTCGATCATCGCCTGCGGCGTGCGCGGGTCAACGGTGACCGCCGGTTCGTACTGGTTCAGGAACTCGACGATATCTTTTTCATCAGTAACGTTCGCGCCTTTCGCAAACACCACTTTGCCCTGCTGGCCGACGGCATTTTTGATGCCCTCCAGCGGGGTGACAGACTGCGCGGCCACGCCTGCGGCAGACCAGCTGCCCATCGCGTCACGCTTGCTGTCCGCCAGGGGACCAATCACCGCAATGGTGGAGGTCTTTTTCAGCGGCAGAGTCTGCAGGCGGTTTTTCAGCAGCACCATGCTCTCACGCGCCACTTCACGCGCTTCTTTGCGGTGCAGGCGGCTTTCCGCGTTGGTATCGACCGGGTCAGAATCCTTCGGCCCCAGGTGACTGTACGGATCGTTGAACAGCCCCATGTCGTATTTGACGTTCAGCACGTGGCGAGCGGCGTCATCCAGCTCTTTCATCGGCACCGCACCGCTTTTCACCAGCTCCGGCAGGTACTTGCTGTAATACTCGTC
This sequence comes from Enterobacter sp. TMH.L2, assembly GCF_050847315.1. NCBI lineage: Bacteria > Pseudomonadati > Pseudomonadota > Gammaproteobacteria > Enterobacterales > Enterobacteriaceae > Enterobacter > Enterobacter sp. TMH.L2. The sequence goes on from NZ_CP193791.1 coordinate 3,307,351, forward strand.
GCTCATGCTCATGTTGATGCCGGAATTGAGCGCAATGCGCACCGCGTCTTTCGGGTCGCTGGCTACGCCGTGCTTGATAAGCTCTTTAATCGCGCCGTGATCGGAGATGGTGATGCCTTTGAATTTCCATTCGTCGCGCAGCAAATCCTTCAGCAACCAGCTGTCGGCGGAAGCCGGCGTACCGTTCAGAGAGTTCAGCGCCACCATCACGCCGCCGCTGCCCGCGTCCAGCGCGGCTTTGTACGGCGGCATGTAGTCGTTGAACAGGCGCTGAGGGCTCATGTCGACGGTGTTGTACTCTTTCCCGCCCTCGACCGCGCCATAGGCGGCGAAGTGTTTCACGCTGGTCATCACCGAGTAGCGATCCGCCGGGCTTTTGCCCTGCATCGCTTCCACCATGGTGCGCCCCATCATCGAGGTCAGGTAGGTGTCTTCACCAAAGCCTTCGGACACGCGGCCCCAGCGCGGATCGCGCGAGACGTCCACCATTGGCGCCCAGGTCATGTTCAGGCCGTCGTCGGCGGCTTCATAGGCGGAAATCCGGCCCACGGTTTTGACCGCATCAAGGTTGAACGAGGACGCCAGGCCGAGGCTTATCGGGAAAACGGTACGCTGGCCGTGCACCACATCGTAGGCGAAGAAGAGAGGAATTTTCAGGCGGCTGAGCTGCATCACCTGGTCCTGCATGATGCGAATGTCTTCGCGGGTGACGGTGTTGAAAATGGCTCCCACCTGCCCGGCTTTGATCATTTCGCGGATGGCTTCTTTCGGGTTATCCGGGCCGACGCTTATCAAACGCAGCTGACCGATTTTTTCATCGGTGGTCATTTTTTTCAGCAGGTCGGTGACGTAGGCATCACGCGCTTCCGGCGTTAAAGGGTGCGGGCCAAACATTTCGTCGGCCAGCGCAGGCTGCAGCGCCAGGCTTACGGCAATCCCTACAGAACAGAGCCATTTCATCGGATTCACTCTCACAAGCTTTTGTTAAGGCGTGCAGTTTGCCACATCGCCATCACGGTAAGAAGAGCGTAGCCAAACCTGGCTGCTGATTTCGTGGAGATTTCCTCGTTACGCTCACGTTTTTCGGCGCTATGCTTAACGACAGGCTTTTTGATGCCATCACAAGGAGTGGATCCATGTCTGTTTTGATGACTTCCGATAATAAAACGCTGATAAACGAACTCTCTCGCCACGTTGGCTCGCACCATGTTTTAACCGACCCGGCCAAAACGGCCCGCTACCGCAAAGGCTTCCGTTCCGGCCTGGGGGAAGCGCTGGCCGTGGTCTTCCCCGGCTCTCTGCTGGAGCTGTGGCGCGTATTAAGCGCCTGCGTCGCGGCGGATAAAATCATTATTATGCAAGCCGCCAACACCGGCCTGACCGAAGGCTCAACGCCCAGCGGCAGCGATTACGATCGCGATATTGTGATTATCAGCACGCTGCGCCTCGACAAGCTGCATCTGCTGGATAAGGGCGAGCAGGTGCTAGCCTACCCAGGCACCACGCTTTACTCGCTGGAAAAAGCGCTGAAACCGCTCGGGCGCGAGCCGCACTCGGTGATTGGATCATCCTGTATTGGCGCTTCGGTAATCGGCGGGATTTGCAACAACTCCGGCGGGTCGCTGGTGCAGCGCGGTCCGGCATACACCGAGATGTCGCTTTTCGCGCGCATTGATGAAAGCGGCAAGCTGCAGTTGGTAAACCATCTGGGGATTAACCTTGGCACCACGCCGGAACAAATTCTTGGCGCGCTCGACGATGAGCGCGTGAAAGACAGCGACGTGCAGCACGATGGCCGCCACGCTCACGACCACGATTATGTCACCCGCGTGCGCGACGTGGAGGCCGACACGCCCGCGCGTTATAACGCAGATCCGGACCGCCTGTTTGAATCCTCCGGCTGCGCGGGCAAACTGGCGGTCTTCGCCGTCCGCCTCGACACCTTCCAGGCGGAAAAGCGCCAGCAGGTGTTTTACATCGGCACCAACCAGCCCCGCGTGCTGGGCGAAATCCGCCGCCATATTCTGGCCAACTTCGAAAATCTGCCGGTTGCCGGGGAGTATATGCACCGCGATATTTACGACATCGCGGAGAAGTACGGCAAAGACACGTTCCTGATGATCGACAAGCTCGGCACCGACAAAATGCCGTTCTTCTTCACCATGAAAGGACGCACCGATGCGATGCTCGATAAGGTGTCGCTGTTTAAGCCGCACTTTACCGACCGCTTTATGCAGAAACTCGGCGGCGTTTTCCCGGCGCACCTGCCGGAACGGATGAAAACCTGGCGGGATAAATATCCTCACCACCTGCTGCTGAAAATGGCCGGGGACGGGATCGATGAAGCCAAAGCATGGCTGAGCGAATATTTTAAAACCGCCGAAGGCGACTTCTTCGTTTGTACTGCGGAGGAAGGCAGCAAAGCCTTCCTGCACCGCTTTGCCGCCGCCGGGGCCGCCATCCGCTATCACGCCGTGCATGCGGATGAAGTAGAAGATATTCTGGCGCTGGATATCGCGCTGCGCCGCAACGACGAAGACTGGTTCGAAGAGCTGCCGCCGGAGATCGGCGATAAGCTGATCCACCGTCTCTATTACGGCCACTTTATGTGCCATGTCTTCCACCAGGATTACATCGTCAAAAAAGGCGTGGACGTGCACGAGCTGAAAGAGCAGATGCTGGCGCTGTTGCACGAACGCGGGGCGCAGTACCCCGCCGAGCATAACGTAGGCCATCTCTACAAAGCGCCGGAAACGCTGAAGCAGTTCTACAAGGCCAACGACCCGACCAACAGCATGAATCCTGGAATTGGCAAAACAACCCGGCGTAAAAGCTGGGCCGAAGACGACAGCGTGCAGGAGCACGGCTGACAGAGATAAGTTTCTCCTATGACGGGCAAACTATGTTTCACGCTTTTTTGGGCATAGATTAATGACGCAGGGTGAAGGCTATCTTCACCCTTTTTCTGCCCAAGGAGCGAAAGATGTCCGCAGTAGAAACTCTGCCTTTCCCTGCCGTACTCATCAGGGAAGCCACCCCCGACGATATCCCCGCGATGACAACGATTTATGCCTGGCACGTGCTGCACGGCAAAGGATCGTTTGAAGAAACCCCGCCTGATGGAAAACAGATGACCGAGCGGCTGGCGGCGGTTCGCGCTCATGGCCTGCCCTGGCTGGTTGCAGTGATTGACAATCAAGTGGTGGGCTACTGCTACGCTACGGTGTACCGCCCTCGCCCCGGCTACCGCTACACGGTAGAAGATTCGGTGTATATCGACGCCGCAATGACCGGACGCGGCATTGGCAAAGCCCTGTTGAGCCAGCTCATCGCGCTGTGTGAAAAAGGGCCCTGGCGGCAGATGATTGCGGTGATTGGCGACGGGGAAAATAATACCGGATCGTGCAAATTACACAGCCAGCACGGGTTTGAAACCGTCGGATGTTTGCGAAGCGTTGGCTTTAAGCTGGGAGACTGGCGGGACACGGTGATGATGCAGCGCCCCCTCAACGGTGGAGACGGGACGCTGCCGGACTGATTACTCTTCTTCTGAACCTGCTGCGGTGTTGCTGGCCATTTGCGCCGCTTTAGAGCGCTTGTAGCTTAACGCCGCCGCCGGAACAGGGGTTACTTTGCCGGTTTCCAGGAAGGAACGCAGGCGGTTGGCGTCGGCGAAGTGGGTGTATTTCCCGAACGCGTCCAGCACCACCAGCGCCACTGGGCGGCCGTTGATGACCGTGCGCATGACCAGGCAGTGGCCTGCGTTATTGGTAAAGCCAGTCTTCGTCAGCTGAATATTCCAGTTTTCACGGTACACCAGATGGTTGGTGTTGCGGAACGGCAGCGTATAAGCCGGGTTGCGGAAGGTGGCCATATCTTCATGCGTGGTGCTGAGCTGGCCCAGCAGAGGGTATTTCTGCGTCGCCACCAGCAGTTTGGTCAGATCGCTCGCGGTTGAGACGTTTTCAATCGACAGGCCGGTCGGCTCCACATAGCGGGTGTGGGTCATGCCGAGGGACTTCGCCTTCGCATTCATCGCGCGAATAAACGCGTCGTAGCCGCCAGGGTAGTGATGTGCCAGGCTCGCCGCCGCACGGTTTTCTGACGACATCAGCGCCAGCAGCATCATGTTTTTGCGGCTGATTTCGCTGTTCAGGCGAACGCGAGAGTAAACGCCCTTCATTTCAGGCGTGTGGCTGATGTCCACTTTCAGCATTTCATCCATCGGCAGATGGGCGTCCAGCACCACCATCGCGGTCATCAGCTTGGTGATGGAGGCAATAGGACGAACCAGATCCGGATGGCTGGAATAGAGAATCTTGTTAGTTTGCAGATCGACAATCATGGCGCTGCCGGAGGCAATCTCCTGACCGGCGCTGGCCGCGTGGGTGGCGACCTTACTGGCCTCTGCCTGCGGGGCAAAAGGCACAGTCATCATCAGCGCAAGGCTGAACAACGATAAACGGATTTTTGTCGGCATGGTGACACTTCTGTAATGATTCCGGAAAAGTAGAGGCTCACCGCTAAGCGTCATCGGGATGACATAAACGTGCGGGGCGCCGGAATCATACTCCGCCGCCCCGCTTGACTGCCAGTTAAGAATCGTAACGTTATATCAAAACTTTCTGTTAATTCGCCCCGTCAGAACAAACGGTAGCCATAACCCCACAGAATCACCGCGACGGCCAGCAGTACTTCTAGCACCAGCACGCCAATGGCCAGGGTTGAGCTGGAAAAACTCATCCCCTCTTCTTTGTCGATGCCGAGGAAGTCCGGCACGCCAACGTAGAGCAGATAGCCGGTGTAGACCAGCGCCAGGGCGCCTACCGCCACGCACAGCCAGACCAGCGGATAAAGCGCCACAATCCCGCTTAAGAACAGCGGCGTGGCCACGTACCCTGCGAAAACCATACAGCGGGCAAGCGACGGACGCTGCGGATAGTTACGCGCCATCCACCAGATAACCCGGCCCATCACCGCGACGCCGCCGAGCATCAGAGCGTAGAAAAGAATGCCCAGATACAGGCCGGTAAACATAGAGAGCTGAACGTAGGTGCCGTCCCCGAAGTTCCAGCCGATTTGCGTGGTGCCGATAAACGCGCAGATGACGGGAATGGCCGCCATCAACAGCACATGGTGAGTGTAGTGATGCGAGACGGATTCGTTCTCGCGCTTAATTTCCTGCATTTCCCGATTAGGATGGGAAAACAATCCCCAGACATGGCTCATACAACCTCCGGACCTGCGGCGCAAATGCTTGCGATACTCCAAGTATAATTCACCTTCAGGTTATTATTTAACCAGACGAAAAATATCTCCGATTCTGTACTAGCCTGGCGGCGATGAGTTGTATGCTTTAGGGAAAATTTCATACCCTAAATAATTCGAGTTGCAGGAAGACGGCAAGGCCGGGAATCCTCAGGAGCATAGCTAACTATGTGACTGAGGTGAGCGGATGCAGCCAACGCACCTGCCACTTGAAGTATGACGGGTATACATGGAGGAGAGTCCAGCTTAATGGATATCAATGGCTTAATAGAACAGTATGGCTACGCCGCGCTGATTATCGGCAGTATGGCAGAGGGGGAAACCATTACCCTGCTAGGCGGCGTGGCCGCGCATCAGGGGCTTTTAACCTTCCCATTAGTCGTCCTGTCTGTCGCACTGGGCGGCATGATTGGCGATCAGGTGCTGTTCCTGGTCGGCAGGCATTTCGGCAGCGCCCTGCTGGCTCGCTTTAAGAAGCATCAAAAGAAAGTGGCCAAGGCGCAGGCGCTGATCAACCGCCATCCCTATTTGTTCGTGATTGGCAGCCGCTTTATGTACGGGTTTCGCATCGTCGGGCCGATTATCATCGGCGCCAGCAAGCTGCCGCCAAAGCTGTTTATCCCGCTGAATATCTGCGGGGCTATCCTGTGGGCCACGCTGTTTACGACGCTTGGCTATCTCGGCGGTGAAGTCGTCGGCCCGTGGCTGCACAGCCTGGATACGCACCTGCGCCACTGGATTTGGCTTATTGTTGCCGTGGTGCTGGTCGTGGCCGTCCGCCTGTGGTTCAAGTACCGGCAAAAAGAGGATTAACCCTCTGCTGCGGGCAGCAGCGCCAGCCACGCCCGCAGCAGCAGAAGCGCCTCTTCGCCGCGGCCATCGCGCTGGGCTTTGACTATCGCCCCGTCAATCACCAGCGCCAGCATTGCTGCCTGCTTCCTGCCCTCGGCATTATCGGGCAAATAACCCGCCAGACATTCCACCATCGCCTGCTTGTGGGCCCGGGCAATCGGCAGCGTATCCGGCAGCGCCTCGGCCATTTCCACCGCCGAGTTGATAAACGCACAGCCGCGAAATGCCTCGTCGTCAAACCAGTTTTGCAAGGTGGCCGCTAACGCTTCCATCACCCCTTTCCCTTCTCCGGTTTGCGCTTCCAGCGTGCGGCTAAACCACGTCATCCAGCGCTGATGGCGGTAGTCCAGAAAGGCACGGATCAGGTCGTCTTTGGCCGGAAAATGCCGGTAGAAGGTCACTTTGGTGACGCTGGCTTCTTTGATGATTCGGTCTATGCCGGTGGCACGAATACCGTCGCGGTAAAACAAGTCGTGCGCGGTGTGCAAAATACGGTCGCGGGCGCCGGGGGTCGCAGCAGTAGGCATGATTTCTCCTGTTAAAAATCTATCATGACGTATGTAGACAAATCTGTCTACCCAGGGTAACCTGGAAGAGTAGACAGACCTGTCTACATTTCACAGGAGCAGACCATGACAGTAAAACCCCCGGTTCCCCCGTTTACGCTCGAGACGGCAAAACAAAAAGTTCGCCTGGCGGAGGACGCCTGGAACAGCCGGGATCCTGAACGCGTCTCGCAGGTTTACGCCCTGAATACCCACTGGCGCAACCGCGCCGAGTTTGTTGCTGGCCGTGAAGCCGTCGTCGGTTTTTTAACCCGCAAATGGCAGCGGGAGCTGGACTACCGGCTGATCAAAGAGATCTGGGCACACGACGGGAACCGCATTGCGGTGCGCTTCGCCTACGAATGGCACGATGATTCCGGCAACTGGTTCCGCAGCTTTGGCAACGAAAACTGGGAATTTGATGAACAGGGCCTGATGATTAACCGCCACGCCTGTATCAACGACACGCCAATCAAAGAGAGCGAGCGTGCCTTTTTCTGGCCGCAGGGCCGCCGCCCGGACGATCATCCTGAGCTCAGTCATTTCGGTTTTTAACGGTTTTGCCGCCGGAGCCGGTTTTCTTTCCGGCGGCGTCGCGTCTAAAATTCCTGCTGGCCAATGATGGCCTCAGTGATTAAGAGGATTTATGACGCAAAATATCTATGACGACCCGGCCTTTTTTGCCGGCTATGCCACGCTGGACCGCTCTGTTAAAGGTCTGGATGGCGCGCCTGAATGGGCAAAAGTTCAGGCGATGCTGCCGCCACTGGCGGGCAAGCAGGTGCTGGATTTAGGCTGCGGCTACGGCTGGTTTTGCCGCTATGCAAGAGATGCCGGCGCGGCAAAAACGGTCGGGCTGGATGTATCGACGCTCATGCTCGCCAAAGCTCGTGAAATGACCGAAGGCCCCGGGATCGAATATCGCCTGGAGGATCTTTCCGCCCTGCAACTGCCGGCAAACAGTCTCGATCTGGCCTACAGTTCGCTGGCGCTTCACTACCTGGAAGACATTCGCCCGCTGTTTGCCACGCTTGAACAGGCGCTGATGCCGGGCGGCAAGCTGGTCTTTACCGCCGAGCACCCGATCTATACCGCCCCCGCGACGCAGGCCTGGCTGCAGGATCGGGCCGGGCAACGCAGCTGGCCGGTGAATCATTATCAGCAGGAAGGCGAGCGTCTCAGCAACTGGTTTGCCGAAGGCGTGAAGAAGCAGCACCGCAAGCTGGCCACCTGGATTAATGCCCTGATTGAAAGCGGCTTTGTGATTGAAAAGCTCGACGAATGGGGCCCGGAAGCCGAACAAATTGCCCTCAACCCCGGGCTGGCAGAAGAGGCCGAACGGCCAATGATCTTCCTGCTCGCGGCAGGTAAACCCCAACGCTAAAGCGCAGTCGTACCCTTTTTTTCGATTATTCCGTCTACGGGGAGGCAACTCCCCCGTCTTCGTATCCTTGCCTATACTCAAAAAGAACCAACTAAAAGGTAAGGAGCGCTAATGAAAATTATTTTATGGGCCATTCTGATTATCTTCCTCATCGGTCTGCTGGTGGTGACCGGCGTATTCAAAATGATCTTTTAAAAACGCGTGGCGCCACGTTGTTGTGGCGCCTTTAGTTATCAATCCGATCGGCTGCTGTAGTTTACCGGCACCCAGCGCCAGGCTTTGCCTTCTTGTTTCACATGACCAATTCCCGGGAAAGCAATGTGCGCCGCCGCGACCCAGTCGCCTTCCTGAGCCGCCAGTTTTAACACTTTCTCACGCGTGGCAACCGCCTGCTGCTGGTTAACATCGAAATGAATCGCCACTTCGGGATCGGGCATCTGCACCGCTTTAGCATGAATAATATCGCCCCACATCAGCATGTTTTGGCCGCCACGGCTAACACGATAAATCACGCTGCCCGGCGTGTGCCCTGCGGCAGGAATGGCTTCGATGCCCGGAAGGATTTCAGTGGGTGCATGAAAAGTGGTGAGTTTACCGGCGTCAATGACCGGGCGAAGCGAACGTTCAGATTCAGCAAAGGTGTGCCGCTGGCCCGGCTCAACGTCGCTGAGGTGTGCGGGGTTGAGCCAGAAATCGACATCTTTCTGCTCCACGCGAACCCTCGCGTTGGGGAAAGCAGGCTTGCCGCGGTATTCCACCCCGCCGGAATGATCGGCATGAATATGGGTCAGCAGCACCAGAGAAATATCTTCAGGGGCAATACCTGCCGCCCGTAAATTCTCCAGCAGGTGCCCACCCGCAGAGCCAAATAATTCCCCGGCTCCCGTATCAACCAGAATCAGTTCGCGCCCCGTATTGATAACAAAGGCATTGATCGACGTTTCTGCGGCGGGCGTCATTGCGTCCTCCGCCATACGCTCGCGTAACTTCTGCGGCGTGATATGCGTCAGCAGTTTATCCAGCGGTACGACTACTGTGCCGTCCGACACCGCCGTAATTTGCCAATCCCCCAGCATCATGCGGTAATATCCAGGCGATTGCTGCTGCGTTATAGCCTGCGGCGTGGCAAGGACAGAAACGGATATTGTGCCGCCTAAAAGCGTTAGCAACATGAGGAAAGTTTTCATTTTATTCTCCAGGCAGGTGTTCAACTTGCCGCCAGTATCCCGTCGGGCGTATCATCACGCCAATTGATTGGAGAAATGATGACTATCAAAGAAAATGATTTCCGCAAAATCGATCTCAACCTGCTGATCGCTTTTGCCGTGCTGTTCCGCGAGCAAAGCGTCTCGCTGGCAGCCGACAAGCTGCACCTCGGGCAGCCTGCGGTCAGCGGCGCGCTGGCAAGATTGCGGGATATGTTCGACGACCCGCTGTTTATTCGCAGCGGCCACCGCATGCAGCCCACCGCGCGCGCAAGCGAACTGCACACCGAGCTGATGCCTCTGCTGGAGCAGCTGCAAAGCGCTCTTTTCCAGCAGGCTGAGTTTTGCCCGGCCAGCGCCAAAGCGACCGTGACCATCGGCATGACCGACTGGGTGGAAATGTGGCTGATGCCAAAACTCATTCCCGCGCTGAAGCAGGACGCGCCGGGAATGCGCATTAACGTTGTCGCCAGCGACCCGTTTACCGACGCCCAAAGGCTGGAAGGTGGCGAGCTGGATATGGCGATCAGCGTGGCGAACCAAAGCGCCCGCTGGCTGGAGCGTGAAGTGTTGACCAGCATGAATTTTGTGACGCTCTGGCACCCACAGCACATCGAGGCCAGTGCACCGCTGCCGCTGGAAGAATATGTCGCCCATCAGCACGTGCTGGTCAGCTATCGTGAAGCCAACAGCAGCCAGATAGACACCCTGCTGGCAAAGCTCGGGCAGACACGCCATATCAGCTACACCACCCCGCATTTTGCTGCGCTGCCGGGATTGCTGATGCAAATGCCCGCGCTGGCAACCGTGCCGGCAGGATTATCAGCCAGTTGGCAGAAAACCTGGGGTTTGGCTGCAAGCCCGGTTCCGGTAGACGTTCCGCCGTTTGAGGTTGCTTTATTGTGGCATCAGCGCCATAACAGCGATGCCGCGCTGATGTGGCTGCGCGGGTTTATTCAGCGGCTGGTGAATGTGGCGTAATAGAGCAGAAAGGGAAGAGGGAAAACGTATTTTCCCTCTTTTAGTCTGACGACAAACTGGCTTTATTTCCGCGGCTTAGCGCTTAAGGCTGCCGCCATTCGTGGCAATCACCTCTTTATACCAGTGGAAGCTTTTCTTTCTCGATCGCGCAAGCGTGCCGTGCCCCTGGTCATCGCGATCAACGTAGATAAACCCGTAGCGTTTCGACAGTTCGGCTTTCGACGCACTAACCAGATCGATTGGCCCCCAGCTGGTGTAGCCCATCACGTCTACGCCGTCCTCAATCGCCTCGCCCACCTGCACCAGATGATCGTTCAAATAGCTGATGCGGTAATCGTCGTTGATCGTGCCGTCAGCTTCGGGCTTATCTTTCGCCCCCAGGCCGTTTTCGACAATAAACAGCGGTTTCTGGTAGCGATCCCACAGCATATTGAGCAGGATGCGCATGCCGGTCGGGTCAATTTGCCAGCCCCATTCAGACGCTGGCAAATGCGGGTTTGGCACCATACTGAGAATATTGCTGCGGGATTTCGCGTTAAGCTCTGCATCTGCCGTCACGCAGCCGGTCATGTAATAGCTGAATGAGATAAAATCGACGGTGTTTTTCAGAATTTCGCGGTCGTTCTCGCTGATTTCAAGCTGAATGCCGTTATCGCGGAAATAGCGCTGCATATAGCCAGGATAAAGGCCCCGACACTGGACGTCGCCGAAGAACAGCCAGCTGCGGTTTTCCTGCAGCGTTTCCAGCACGTCTTCCGGTTTACAGGTGAGCGGGTACATCAGGCCGCCCAGCAGCATATTGCCGATTTTCGCATCCGGGATAATTTCGTGGCAGGCTTTCACCGCCAGGCTGCTGGCAACCAGCTGATGATGGATAGCCTGATAAATTTCGCCTTTGTTCGGCTCGCCTTCCAGCCCGACGCCGGTCAGCGGCGCATGAAGCGACATGTTGATTTCATTGAAGGTCAGCCACAGCTTCACTTTATGCTGATAGCGGGTGAAAACACAGCGGGCGTAACGCTCAAAGTAGTCAATGACTTTGCGATTGCCCCAGCCGCCGTATTGCTTCACCAGCCACCACGGCATTTCGTAGTGAGACAAGGTCACCATCGGCTGAATCCCGTGCTGCGCCAGCTCATCAAACAGTTTGTCGTAATACGCCAGCCCGGCTTCATTTGGCTCAGACTCGTCGCCCTGCGGAAAAATGCGCGTCCAGGCGATGGAAATACGCAGGCAGCTAAACCCCATTTCGGCAAACAGCGCAATGTCCTGCGGGTAGCGGTGGTAAAAATCGATGGCGATATCTTTAATGCCGCTGTCTCCCGGCACGCGCTCCTTCAATGGGCCAAATACCCCCTGCTGCATGACATCCGAGGTAGAAATGCCCTTTCCGCCCTCCTGCCACGCGCCTTCAACCTGGTTTGCGGCGATAGCCCCGCCCCACAGAAATGTCTTCGGAAATGCTGTCATGTCACTCTCCTTTGCTTAACGTTCTACCGTCAGGAACGGCATACCTGAATTGATGCTGGACTGCTGCGTCACACGGGTGACTGCCCGGTAATCCTCGCTATTGCTGACAATTATCGGCGTAGAGAGGTCGTACCCGGCGGCGAGGATGGCCTCGCGGTCAAAGGTAATGAGCAGATCGCCGGGTTTAATTTTGTCTCCCGGCTGGACGTGGGCAGTGAAGTGCTGCCCCTCCAGCTTCACCGTGTCGATGCCAATATGGATTAATACTTCAATGCCACTGTCGCTCAGCAAGCCAATGGCATGCCGGGTCTGAAATAGCGAGGCGACTTCGCCGTAAAACGGCGCTCGGACTTCGTTTGTCAGTGGAATAATGGCCGCGCCCTTACCCAACAGCCCCTCTGCAAACGTAGCATCAGGGACCTGGTCCATCGCCAGTACCGTGCCGCTCATCGGTGACAGAATGTCTTCATCTCCGGCAATGGCCGTGGGTGATGATGAAGCTGGCGCGCTGCGCGGCAGACCAAAAGCCCAGGTCAGCGCGCAGGCCAGCAGCAGTGATAACAGAGTACCGATGATGGCCCCCCACACGGTGCTGTCCATGCCGCCCGGTGGAAGCATCTGCGCCAGGCTGAAAATACTCGCCAGCCCGAAGGAATAAAGATGGCTTTGGCTAAAGCCGACAATGGCCCCGCCAATACCTCCGGCGATGCAGCCAAAAATAAAGGGACGGCGGTTAGGCAGCGTCACGCCATACACCGCAGGTTCGGTGATACCGAAGATCCCCGCAGTCACCGCTGAGCCCGACAGAACTTTGAGCTTTGTATCACGCGTAGAGAGAAAGACCCCCAGCGCGGCACCTACCTGCCCCATTACCGCCGGCAGCAGGAGCGGCATCAGCGTGTCCTGCCCCAGTACGCTGAGGTTGTTGATCATGATAGGGACCAGGCCCCAGTGCAGGCCAAAGATCACGCAGACCTGCCAGATAGCCCCCATGACGGTGCCCGCCAGCCACGGCGCAAAGGCATAAATGGCCTGATAGCCGTGGGCCAGCATTTGGCTCAGCCAGGTTGCTGCCGGCCCAATAATCAGGAAAGTCAGCGGCACTACGGCGCCCAGGCAAACCAGAGGCGTGAAAAAGTTCTTCATGGCTGCCGGGAATACCTTATTGCAACGTTTTTCCAGCCAGCAACTCACCCAGGCGGCAAAGATAATTGGGATCACCGAGGAGCTGTAGTTGATAAAGGTGACGGGCAGATCAAGAAAACGTTCAGACTGAGAGGCAGATTCGAAAGCCTGCATAATCAGCGGATGCGTAAGTGCGCCCCCGATGGCCATGGTCAAAAAGGGACTGCCACCAAATTTTTTCCCGGCCGTGTAACCGAGTACCAACGGGAAGAAGTAAAACAGCGAATCGCTGGCAGCGAACCAGATTTTATAGGTCGCAGACTCGGCATTTAGCCAGCCGCAAACAACGCTGAGCGCCAGCATCCCTTTCAGGATACCCGAGGCGGCCATCACGCCCAGGAAAGGGGTAAAAATTGCCGAGACGATATCGATAAGCCGGTTCAATAAGTTGCTTTTTTCGCCCTGTATTTCTTTTGTTACGGCCTCTTCGCTGATGCCTGCCGCAACGCAGACCGCCGTATAAACATCGTGAACGTGGTTGCCAATCACAACCTGGAATTGCCCCCCGCTCTCCACCACCGTGATAACACCCGGGTTGCTCTTCAGCGCCTGAGGCTCTGCGAGCGAGGAGTCATTCAGTTTGAAACGCAGCCTGGTCGCACAGTGCACCAGACTGACGATGTTTTCCTTGCCACCGACATGTTTCAGGATAGCCTGCGCCAGCCCTTGATAGTCCATAACCCTGTTCCTTTTACGTCCCGCCCGCGGGCGATGTCTGCTGAGTAAAGTTAAAAAAAAACCTGAGCCAGCCGCCCCGCAGGGAAGCTAACGCTCAGGTTTTGCCTGCCGAAGCAGTCACAATCCGTTTTGTTATTTAAGCCTTGCGGCTCTCTTTGCGCACTCGCTCAATATGGATAGCGAGGAACATAATTTCTTCGTTGGTCAGCTCGCGCTGGTAGCTTTTGGCCAGATGCCGCTGAAGTTTCTCTGCACAGCGCCACGCCAACGGGTAGTTATCTTTCACCGCCGCATGCAGAGCTTCATCATCATCCGCCACGGTGGTGCGGTTCAGCATTCTTTGAGCAAAAAACTTCAAATGCGTGACAAAGCGCTGGTAGCTCAGACTCTCGGTCTGGTATTCAATTTGCAGCTGGTACTTCACGATATGCAGGATCTCCTGCATTACGCGGGTGATATCCATCACCTCCGGCATTTCGCCTTCAAGCTGGGCGGTCACCAGATGCAGCGCGATAAACCCCGCTTCATCTTCAGCAAGCAGTACGCCGAGACGCCGGTGAATAATGCCAATGGCTTCCAGCCCGAGAGCAAACTCTTTGGGATATAACCGCTTGATTTCCCACAACAGCACGTTGCGTATCGCCATGCCTTTTTTCTGCCGCTCAATCGCGAAGTGGCAGTGATCCGTCAGCGAAATATAGAGACTTTCCTGTAGCTTACCGAGGCGTTCGCGTGCCAGTTGAATAATACGATCGCAGGCGGTCATCACCTCCAGTGGGATCTGGTTTAGCAGCTCGCTTAATCTCGCCACCAGCTCATCGCTTTGCAGGGCAAATACTTTTTCTATTTGGCTGCGATCGAGGTTATCTCCTGGTTTTTTTTGGAAGCCCAGCCCCTTCCCCATCACCACCTGTTCGCGCTGGTGCTCGTCGAGAATAACCACTACGTTATTGTTCAGTATCTTGGCGATTTCCATGGTTACCCCAGAAACAAAAAAACCTGACCTCTGGCAGAGCCAGATGATCAGGTTTTGCCTGCTAAGCGCAGTAACAATCCAACATATGCACTCTATCACGGAGGATATATCGCTCAAGCTCGTAGGGCGAAAACCGTGATAGCGATCGCGACACTGCCTGACTAGTTAGCCGCGGTTTCTGCTGCAAACAGTTTGCGATACTGTTCGTCAAACTGCGGCGCATTCCACTCTCCGTCAAAGACGGTCCAGGTAATATATCCACGGTTTAGCCAGCCGGTATCGGTATCTGCGTCCACCGGCGTCAACACTTTCTCACTCATGATTTGCTGTGCTTTACCGTCAGGCAACAGTTTGTAGTAGTGCTGAGGCACCGGATTTTGCTCATTTTCAACAAATTTCATGCCCTTAATGGCCTGCTTTTCTAACGGCGGATAGTTAATGCTTAACCCCGAACCGGCGGGTAGCAGCGGCTGACCCGGTTGCCAGGTTTTCGCGAGCGTATCCACAAGGCCAACCACGTAGTCGACTGAGTCCGGCCAGAATTTATGCGTACTTGGCCACCCGGCCTTCATCTCCTGCTCGTTGAGAATATAGCCAATACTGGCGGCAATCGACGGATAACCATACCGAACCGCGCGGGCTGCGGCACCGATGGTGCCAGAGTTCAGCTGCGCAACGCCGGTATTGGGACCGTCGTTCACGCCGGAGATAACCAGGTCCGGTGGCGTATCTTTCATCACGCCCAGCACGCCGAAGTCAAGGGCGTCGGCGGGGGTGCCAGGGAAGCAGTAGCGCTTGTCGGCCACCTTTTTAACGTCGAATATTTTATTCGGCTTAAAGGTAATGGCCGAACCAATACCACTTTGATTGGTGGACGGTGCCACCATCCAGACGTCATATCCTTTGGCCGCCAGCTTCTCCTGCAGTGAGGTTGTCCCAACCGACTCACAGCCATCATCATTGACGACCAGAATACGCATGGGGCGTTCAGCGGCAAAAGCGGAACCTGCAACTAACGTGAGCACCAGCCCGGCGATGATGTTCTTTTTCATATTCACTCCTTATTTATGACGTAATCAAAATAAATTAAACCGATATTCAACGCGTACGCTTCCCCCTACGCCTTTCGCACGGCGGAAACTATGATTGTTTTCGTCCAGGGATGGCATTCTACCAGGCGTTAATTTCCAGCTATAGCTCGGCCCAAATCCGGCGAATACGTTCAGACCTTTAACCTGCGGGCTATGCCAGAGAAAATAACCCCCATACTCCCACTCTTTTAAATCAACACCTTTGTATTGCATGCCAAAACCGTAATTGCCGTAGATGCCCACTAATAATTCAGGCAAGATCTGATACTGGCTGTATAAATACAGCATTTGTTCACCGTCATTAATGTAGTCATTGCCCTCGCCATCGGCTTTGCTATTAAAGGCACCCCGGGTGTTTTTACCAAAGTGCCAATAAAAATGACCTAAGCCGTTATCCAGCGGCGCTCGGGTGTATGACCAACCGAGGCCAGATTCCGCTCGTCCGTATTGATAGCCGACAAGGGCAAAAAGATGTTGTGCGCTGCGGCTGAACCCTCGAGCCCCCTCCCAATCGCTGAGGCCCCGAGCATAGTAGTAAGTGCTTCGTGCCAGGAGATTGAAATCTTTACTAAGCGGCACCACGGCATTCGCTTCAAGCCCGTGGCGGAGAAGATAGCTGTCGCTCTCGGCGGCAATGTAGCTGATTTTGCTACCTTTTTCCGGAGACCAGCTCAGTTCACTGGTCGCAATGTAGTCAATTTGCTTGTTAGTTTTGAGGGTACGAAAGCGGCGTTTTTCTGGCTCATCGCGCTCAGAAAAGCGGTTCACAACGGCGGCCTTTGCGCTAAAATCGTCCCACGCAAACTCGGCGCTAACGCCTTCCCAGGTACTGGGGGCGGCACGGCTGCGGGTGACGTTTAACGCGCCGAATTTATAGAGTTGACGCCAGCCAGCCCAAAGAGAGAGATGCCGCTCAGCGTCGCCCCATCGCGCTTTGGCGTACAGTTGCCCAAGCTTATTGAAGCCTTGCGCTTTGCCGTTTTTGTCCCGCAACAAGTCTCTGCCATAGAAGGCATCGTTGGCGTACAGCTTCGCTACGCCATACCACGAGGCATCGACCCCTACGTGATCCCACAGCCAGCCGCTTTGCCAGTCCAGATGCACCGCCTGAGCCCAGGCGTTCTGATCGCCAATCCCCTGGTCCGCCATTGCATCGGTTGTATTCAACATCCAGACATTTTTTAAGGTGGCATCGAGATGGCTGTTCGTCAGCAGGCCACTGTCATAGTGAGCATAGCTCGCCAACGCATCGGGCATACCTCCCAAGGCAAACAGCAGCATCATGCCACCGGTTATTTTTGTGCGTGAGTACATGATAAACGTCCCTTGTTTTAATAAAAAAAAGCAAAAAAAAACCTAAATTCATTTCCCGACACGCGGAGAATGAATTTAGGTTTTGCCTGTTAAACAGTAGCAATCCTTGGTGTAATTTTCGGGGCTATAGTGGCATCATGCTGAAACCAGCTCCAGCACTAAATAAAATAAAAATGAAATTTTGTGAACTCTATTCAGGAAATAATGAAAGAAGATAAATTAATTTAGAGAAAATGCCCGCCAATTAAAAGTTCAATTAACGGGTTATCTAAAAGAAATTATTTTAACGCGCCAATAACATTGGCGATTTCACCGGACGTTTTTAACGTGCGAATGAGGGTAAACAGCTCCGTTGCTTCGGCGTATTCTTTACGCAAATAACCAAGCCACTGTTTAATCCTTGCCACGTGATACAGCCCGGTATCGCCCTGCTTTTCGAGACGGCTGTATTTTTGCAACAGCGTAACAACCTCGGCCCACGGCATTCGCGCTTCGTTGTATTTGATAACCCGGCTCAGGTTTGGCACATTCAGCGCCCCGCGCCCAATCATCACCGAATCACATCCCGTAGCCGCAAGGCAATCCTGTGCGCTTTGCCAGTCCCAGATTTCGCCGTTGGCGATGACCGGGATCGACAGCCGCTGACGAATCTCACCGATGGCACCCCAGTTGATAAGCTCCGCTTTGTAGCCGTCTTCTTTAGTACGTCCGTGAACCACCAATTCTGTCGCCCCCGCCTGCTGCACGGCATCAGCAATTTCAAACTGACGCGCACCGCTGTCCCAGCCGAGGCGAATTTTTACCGTGACCGGCAAATGCGCTGGCACAGCCTCACGCATGGCTTTCGCGCCGCGGTAAATGAGCTCGGGATCTTTGAGCAAAGTCGCCCCGCCGCCACTGCCGTTAACCAGCTTTGACGGGCAGCCGCAGTTTAAGTCCACGCCCCAGGAGCCGAGTTCGACCGCACGAGCTGCGTTTTCAGCCAGCCACTGCGGGTATTGCCCAAGAAGCTGGACGCGAACCAGCGTACCGGATGGCGTGCGGCTGCCATGATCGAGCTCGGGGCAAAGTTTGAGGAAAGATTTAACCGGCAACAGCTGATCGACCACGCGAAGAAATTCGGTGATACAGAGATCGTAGTCGTTAACCTCGGTAAGAAGTTCGCGAACTAACGAGTCGAGAACGCCTTCCATCGGGGCAAGAAGAACACGCATGACGCATCCGATAATATGTGTGGAGTTTTCCCCTCGCCCCGACTCTCTCCCCAGAGGGGAGAGGCGGAAAACCTGGGATTCCGCTAGTTCCCACCTTCAAAGAAGCAGAAGAAATGCGGGGGTCTTTAATCCCCTCTCCCTTTAAGGGAGAGGGTTAGGGTGAGGGTATGAAACTTACTGCGCTGCCGCTGGTTTACGCGGTGGGCGACGGCGACGGGTATTATCCCCTGCCGGCTTCGCAGCACCTTCGCCCTGCGGTTTACCGCTGCGACGCGGGCCGTTGTTACGCTCACCGGAAGCATTCGCGTTTCCGCCGTTGCCACTGCGACGCTGGCCCTGGCTTTGACCACCGCGACCACCCTGGCCGCCACGACCACCGCCGCCACGCTGCTGACGACCGTTGACGATTGGCTCGGCCGGAATGGATGGATCAACATCAAAACCTGGCAATGCGATACGTGGGATCTCGCGCTTCAGCAGACGCTCGATGTCGCGCAGCAGCTTATGCTCGTCCACGCACACCAAAGAAAGTGCTTCACCGGTGGCTGCCGCACGACCGGTACGGCCAATACGGTGCACGTAGTCTTCCGGCACGTTCGGCAACTCATAGTTAACAACGTGCGGCAGTTCTTCAATGTCCAGGCCGCGAGCCGCGATATCAGTCGCCACCAGCACGCGAATACCGCCGCTTTTGAAGTCCGCCAGCGCGCGTGTACGAGCGCCCTGGCTCTTGTTGCCGTGGATTGCCGCCGCGGTGATACCGTCTTTTTGCAGCTGCTCTGCCAGATGGTTAGCGCCGTGTTTGGTGCGGGTGAACACCAGCACTTGCTGCCAGTTGCCTTCGCCAATCATCTGCGACAGCAGTTCCCGCTTGCGCTTTTTGTCCACAAAGTGAACGTGCTGCGTGACCTGCTCAGACGCCGTGTTGCGGCGAGCCACTTCCACTTCTTCCGGGTTGTGCAGCAGCTTCTCAGCCAGCGCTTTAATGTCGTCGGAGAAGGTTGCGGAGAACAGCAGGTTCTGGCGGCGTGCAGGCAGTTTAGCCAATACGCGACGAATGTCATGAATGAAGCCCATATCCAGCATGCGGTCGGCTTCGTCCAGCACCAGAATCTCGATCTGATCGAGTTTCACCGCATTCTGATGCTCAAGATCCAGCAGACGGCCTGGGGTTGCTACCAGCACATCCACGCCGCCGCGCAGCTTCATCATCTGCGGGTTAATGCTCACGCCGCCAAAGACAACCAGCGAGCGGATATTTAAATATTTGCTGTAGTCGCGGACGTTCTCACCAATCTGCGCCGCCAGTTCGCGGGTTGGGGTGAGGATCAGCGCACGCACCGGGCGACGGCCCTTCAGGTGAGGCGCGCTGTCGGTCAGACGCTGTAACAGCGGCAGGGTAAAGCCTGCGGTTTTGCCGGTGCCGGTTTGGGCACTGGCCATCAGGTCACGGCCTGATAAGACTACCGGGATTGCCTGGCGCTGAATTGGGGTAGGCTCACGATAGCCCTGCTCTTCCACCGCACGCAAAATATCGGCATTCAGGCCGAGAGAATCAAAAGACATAGGAACTCCAGAACCGCCCTGACCGCATTGTGCGGTGTAGTTTCCAGGGGGAACATCACGCGCCAGCGCTAAGCTGGCGAAGAGAGGAGGCGCAAACCACGGCGCCGTTCGCGTGCAGTGTAGCAGTTTTTGTGATCTTCCGCATAAATTCTCATTTTCCTCTCCGCAAGCAGAATAAAGCCTTGTACTGGACAGGGTTGATAACTTTGCTTACTCTTAATCAATCGATTGATTAACATTTTAAGAGGTCGGTATGACACCTTCGCCGACGCCGGTCACCAGCCGCGGAGAGCAGGCTAAAAATACGCTCATCACCGCCGCCATCGCGCAGTTCGCTGAATATGGCATGCACGCCACCACGCGAGATATCGCCGCCCAGGCTGGGCAAAATATTGCCGCGATCACCTACTACTTTGGCTCCAAAGAAGCGCTGTATATGGCTTCCGCTCAGTGGATTGCCGATTTCATCAGCGGTAACTTTCACGAGCATGTTGTCCACGCAGAAGCCCTTCTTTGCCAGCCCGAACCGGACAAAGAGAAAATACGTCATCTTATTCATACCGCGCTCGGGCAAATGATCGCCCTGCTGACCGCCGACGACACGCTCAACCTGAGCAAATTTATCTCCCGCGAGCAACTTTCCCCGACCGCCGCTTATCAGCTTATTCACCAGCAGGTTATCGACCCGATGCACACTCTGCTGACCACGCTGGTGGCGCATTACACCGGGCGAGATCCTTTTGATACCGACACTATTTTGCATACCCACACGCTGCTCGGCCAGGTGCTGGCCTTCCGGCTTGGGCGAGAAACGATTCTGTTGCGCACCGGCTGGCCTCAGTTTGACCAGGCCAAAGTGCAGCAAATAAGCCGCGTGGTGCTGAGCCACGTTGATTTCATCCTGCAGGGATTATCCGTAAACAGAGGAAAAGCTAGTGATGAACAATAAGAAGCCGGTGATTGCCGTCATTGTGATTCTAGTGCTCGTGGCCGCGGCGTTTGGCGGCTGGAAATGGTATCAGAGCCAGCAAAACAGCGAGCTAACGCTTTACGGCAACGTGGATATCCGCACCGTTAACCTTAGCTTCCGCGTGGGAGGGCGACTCGCGGCGCTTGAGGTAGATGAAGGCGATGCAATCAAAACCGGTGAACCGCTGGGGCTGATAGATAAAGCACCGTATGAAAACGCTTTGCGCCAGGCCGAAGCCAACGTTGCGGCCGCCCAGGCTAAGTACGATTTGATTATTGCGGGCTACCGTGACGAAGAAATAGCCCAGGCTGCAGCGCAGGTTAACCAGGCGCAGGCGGCCTATGATTACGCGCAAAACTTCTACCAGCGCCAGCAGGGATTGTGGGCGACCAAAACCATCTCGGCGAATGATTTAGCCAACGCCCGCTCGTCCAGCGACCAGGCAAAAGCCACGCTGAAAGCGGCCCAGGATAAGCTCAGTCAGTACCGCAGCGGCAACCGCCCGCAGGAAATCGCTCAGGCGCAGGCCAGCCTTCAGCAAGCCAAAGCACAGCTGGCTCAGTCGCAGCTAGATCTGCAGGACACCACTCTGATTGCGCCTTCTGACGGCACGTTGCTGACCCGTGCCGTTGAACCCGGCAGCATGCTTAACGCAGGCAGCACGGTACTCACCCTGTCGCTCACTCGCCCGGTGTGGGTTCGCGCCTATATCGACGAAACCAACCTCGGGCAGGCCAAACCCGGCAGCGAACTGCTGATTTACACCGATGGCCGCCCGGACAAGCCATACCACGGCAAAGTGGGATTTGTGTCTCCAACGGCGGAGTTCACGCCAAAAACGGTTGAAACTCCCGATTTGCGCACGGATTTAGTCTACCGCTTACGCATTATCGTGACCGATGCAGATGACGCGCTGCGTCAGGGCATGCCCGTTACGGTGAAATTCAACGGTGGAAGTCAGCATGAGCAGCAATGACGCGGTCATTCATCTGCAGGGGCTGGTGAAGCGTTTCCCTGGCCTTGAAAAACCGGCCGTCGCCAGCCTGGATTGCGAAATTCATGCCGGGGCAGTCACCGGCCTGGTCGGCCCGGACGGCGCGGGGAAAACCACGCTCATGAGGATGCTGGCTGGATTGCTGCAGCCAAGCGAAGGCGCAGCCTCGGTGATCGGCCTCGACCCGATTAAAGACGATCGCGCTTTGCACGCTGAACTGGGCTACATGCCGCAGAAATTTGGCCTGTACGAAGATTTGACGGTAATGGAAAACCTGATGCTTTATGCCGACCTGCGCGGCGTGACCGGGGAGCAGCGTAAAAGCACCTTTGCCCGACTGCTGGAATTCACCTCTCTCGGGCCGTTTACCGAGCGGCTGGCGGGCAAACTCTCAGGCGGAATGAAGCAAAAGCTTGGTCTCGCCTGTACGCTCGTCGGCCAGCCGAAAGTCCTTTTGCTGGATGAACCTGGCGTAGGCGTAGACCCCATATCCCGGCGTGAACTGTGGCAAATGGTGCACGAGCTGGCGGGCGAAGGCATGCTGATCCTCTGGAGCACATCGTATCTCGATGAGGCCGAGCAGTGCCGAGAAATCCTGCTGATGAACGAAGGCGAGCTGCTTTATCACGGTGCGCCGAAAGCGCTGACGCAGAAGATGGCCGGGCGTTCACTGCTGGTCAGCCACGAGCAGGAGAATAATCGCCAGCTACTTCAGCGCGCGCTGAAGCTGCCGCAGGTCAGCGACGGCGTGATTCAGGGGCGCTCTGTGCGGCTGATCCTTGCCAAAGAGGCGAAAGTGAACGATCTGGCAAATGCCCTGCACGTGCCCGAGTCCAGCCTGAAAGAAACTGACCCGCGCTTTGAAGACGCGTTTATTGATTTACTGGGTGGCGCCGCCGCGAACGAATCGCCGCTGGGCGATATTCTTCATACCGTTGACGGCAAGTCAGGTGAGACGGTGATTCAGGCCGAAGAGCTAACCAAAAAATTCGGCGACTTTGCCGCCACCGACCACGTTAACTTTGCCGTTAAGCGCGGTGAAATCTTCGGGCTGCTTGGCCCTAACGGCGCCGGCAAGTCCACCACCTTCAAGATGATGTGTGGTTTGTTAGTCCCCACTTCGGGCAAAGCACTGGTGCTGGACATGGATTTGAAAACCAGCTCCGGCAAAGCACGCCAACACCTGGGCTACATGGCGCAAAAATTCTCCCTCTACGGCAACCTGACGGTGGCACAAAATCTCCGTTTCTTCTCCGGTGTTTATGGCCTTCGCGGGCGCGTTCAGCAGGACAAAATTGCCCGCATGAGCGAGGCGTTTGCGCTGCAGCCTATCGCCAATAGCACGACAGATTCTCTGCCGCTGGGTTTTAAGCAGAGGCTGGCGCTTGCCTGCTCGCTGATGCATGAACCGGATATTCTGTTTCTCGACGAACCAACGTCCGGCGTGGATCCCATTACCCGCCGCGAGTTCTGGCTGCATATTAACAGCATGGTAGAGAAGGGCGTGACGGTGATGGTGACCACTCACTTTATGGATGAGGCAGAATACTGCGACCGCATCGGGCTGGTCTACCGAGGCAAGCTGATTGCCAGCGGCACGCCGGACGACCTAAAACAGCAGATAGCGGATGACGACACGCCCGACCCCACCATGGAGCAGGCGTTTATCGGGCTGATTCACGAGTGGGATAAGGAGCACAGCGATGAGCGAACATAGCCAAAGGATATCGTGGCGCCGCGTCCGCGCCCTGTGCGTGAAAGAAACCCGGCAAATCGTGCGCGACCCCAGCAGTTGGTTAATCGCCGTGGTTATCCCGCTTCTGCTGCTGTTTATCTTCGGCTACGGCATTAATCTCGATTCCAGCCGCCTCCACGTCGGCGTGCTGATCGAGCAGCAGAGCGAAGACGCGCTGGATTTCACCCACGCCATCAGCGCCTCGCCGTTTATTGAGCCCACCATCAGCGATAACCGCGAGCAGCTGATTCAGCTCATGCAGGCCGGGAAAATTCGCGGCATGGTGACAATTCCGCCCGACTTTGCGCAGAACATGGCCCGCCCCGGCGCAACGGCCCCGATTCAGGTGATCACCGACGGCAGCGAGCCCAATACGGCTAACTTTGTTCAGGGCTATATGCAGGGGATCTGGCAGCTTTGGCAGCAACAGCGGGCGGAAGATCGCGGGGAGCACTTTGAGCCTTTAATCGAGGTGCAGCTGCGCTATTGGTTTAACCCCGCTGCCATCAGCCAGCACTTTATTATTCCCGGCGCGGTGACCATCATCATGACGGTCATTGGCGCAATACTGACGTCTCTGGTCGTGGCCCGGGAATGGGAGCGCGGCACCATGGAGGCTCTGCTTTCCACGCAGGTGACAAAGACTGAACTGCTGCTCTGCAAGCTGGTGCCCTATTATGTTTTGGGGATGTTAGCCATGCTGCTTTGTATGCTGGTGACGGTGTTTATTCTCGGCGTACCGTGGCGCGGCTCGCTGTTACTACTGTTTCTGATCACCAGCCTGTTTTTACTTAGCACGCTGGGCATGGGGCTGCTGATCTCCACCATTACACGCAACCAGTTTAACGCCGCGCAGGTCGCGCTGAACGCCGCATTTTTACCGTCCATCATGCTGTCCGGCTTTATTTTCCAGATAGACAGTATGCCGGCGATTATCAGGGCGGTGACCTACGTCATCCCGGCGCGCTACTTCGTCAGCACCCTGCAAAGCCTGTTCCTGGCGGGGAATATCACCTCGGTGTTGATCGTCAACACGCTGTTTTTGATTGCCTCGGCGGTGATGTTTATCGGCCTGACGGCGCTGAAAACCAAACGTCGGCTCGATTAGGGAGAAAGCATGTTTTATCGTTTATGGACGTTGATTCGCAAAGAGCTGCAGTCGCTGCTACGCGAGCCGCAGACCCGCGCCATCCTGATTTTGCCGGTGCTGCTGCAGGTGCTTTTGTTCCCGTTTGCCGCCACGCTTGAGGTCACCAATGCCACCATCGCTATTTATAACGAAGACAACGGTAACCATTCGATTGAGCTGACCCAGCGCTTTGCCCGTGCCAGCGCCTTCAGCCACGTGCTGCTGCTGAAAAGCCCGCAGGAAATACAGCCGACGATAGACAACCAAAAAGCCCTGCTGCTGATTCGTTTCCCGGCAAATTTCTCGCGCGATATTGCCAGTCAGAATCCGGCGAAGCTGCAGATTCTGCTCGACGGGCGTAACTCAAACAGCGCGCAGATTGCCGCGAATTACCTCCAGCAAATCGTCAATAACTATCAGCAAGAGCTGATGACCGACCTGCCAAAACCCAACAACAGCGAGCTGACTATTCGCAACTGGTATAACCCTAACCTCGATTACAAATGGTTTGTGGTGCCGTCGCTGATTGCGATGATTACCACCATCGGCGTGATGATTGTAACGTCCCTCTCCGTGGCCCGGGAACGCGAGCAAGGCACGCTCGATCAGCTGTTGGTTTCGCCCCTGGCCACCTGGCAAATCTTTATTGGCAAAGCGGTTCCCGCGCAGATTGTCGCGTTGGTGCAGGCCACCATTGTGCTGGCGGTAGGAATTTGGGGCTACCACATCCCCTTCTCCGGCTCGCTGCTGCTGTTTTACTTCACGATGATTATCTACGGGCTGTCTCTGGTGGGGTTCGGGCTGCTGATTTCCGCCCTCTGCTCAACCCAGCAGCAGGCGTTTATTGGCGTGTTTGTCTTTATGATGCCGGCGATCCTGCTCTCCGGCTATGTCTCACCGGTGGAAAACATGCCGGTGTGGCTGCAGGATTTGACGTGGATAAACCCGATTCGTCATTTTACCGATATCACCAAGCAGATTTACCTGAAGGATGCGAGCTTTGGGATTGTCTGGCAGAGTTTGTGGCCGCTGCTGGTGATTGCGGCCACAACGGGTTCAGCGGCGTACTGGATGTTTAGGCGTAAGATTGCGTGATTTGTCTTTCGCGAGCAGAGAGAAGATAGCTGGCCCGGCGAGCATTGCCAGGCCGGCGAGCGCCAGAAGAAGGTGACTCTGTACCACTCGAGACAGTAGCCACAGCGCAATCATTGCGTTGCCGAAATACCATGTAGTAGTCAGCTCTTCAAGAAAATCACCTATATCGCGCAGCAAACCGGTGTGAAAACGCTGGAAGATAAACATCAGCACCACAGTGGCGACATAAAGCAGGCACAGCCCTACGCCCACGGGGATCAGGGTCGCGGTTTTCCAGCCAACGAGCAGCGCAGCGACCACCGCAAGATGCAGCATAATCTGCCAGCAACCCAGTCCGGTTCTCACTCTTACACGTTGTTGCCACTTCATGCTTTATCTCCTGGAGTATTTCTTCCTGTTAATCAGAGTACGCAAGTGTACGGAAATTTCCTCAATACGCCCCCTTTTTGTGACAGATATTGCAATTTATTTCCGTTCAGGCAGGTAAAAGTCGCGCGAGGAAAAGCAAAACTGCGGGGAAAACTCCCTCCCCGCGAAGGGGAGGGAATATATAGATTAGCGGCGGTTACCGAAGATACGCAGCAGCATCAGGAACAGGTTGATGAAGTCCAGATACAGCGTCAGGGCACCCAGAATTGAGTACTTACGCAGCATTTGCGCGTCGCGGGTATCAATTTGCTCGCCGATGTTTTTCAGTTTCTGCGTGTCGTATGCGGTCAGGCCCACAAAAACCACCACGCCGATGTAGGTGATGGCCCACATGAGCGCATCGCTTTTCAGCCAGAAATTAACCAGCGAAGCCAGTACAATCCCGATCAGCGCCATAAAAAACATGTTGCCGAAGCCGCTCAGGTCACGTTTGGTGGTATAGCCATAGAGGCTCATGGCACCAAACATCCCGCCTGCCACCACAAATGTGCTGGCGATGGACGAATAGGTATAAACCAGGAAAATGCTCGCCATGGTCAACCCGGTCAGCGCCGAGTAAAGCATAAACAGCGACGTCGCCACGCCAGCGCTCAGCTTGTGCACCATGCCGGAGAGCACAAAGACCAGCCCCAGTTGAACGATGATCAGACCAAAGAAAGTGATTTTACTGGAGAAGACAAACTCCATCACCGCCGGGGTATTCGCCGCGTACCACGCGATAAAGGCGGTTAAAAGTAGACCGCAGGTCATCCAGCCGTAAACTTGCGCCATAAAGGTCTGAAGGCCCGTATTGGCACGCTGCACGATAGTCTCATTGGGACGCGGGAATCGGTCCATGATGCTTCCTCTGTGTTGTGAATTAAACTTCTGACGCGAGCTGTTTGGCTCACCCGCTTTAAGATTAACACATCCCGCAGACCGCGTAGCCTACCAGCGTTTAGCCGCCTGCTTATCGCTGTCCCGGGCTTCGACCCAGCGGTCGCCTTCGGCGGTCGCTTCACGTTTCCAGAACGGGGCGCGAGTTTTCAGGTAATCCATGATGAACTGGGCGGCTTCAAACGCTGAGCTGCGGTGCGCGCCCGTCACGCCGACAAAGACAATTTCATCGCCTGGCCACAGTTCGCCGATGCGGTGAATCACCGTCACGCGCTGCAGCGGCCAACGGCTTCTGGCCTCGGCGACAATTTCAGCCAGCGCTTTTTCGGTCATGCCCGGATAATGTTCAAGCGTCAGGGCGCTAACGCTGTCGCCAAGGTTGTGATTGCGAACTTTACCGGTGAAGGTCACGACCGCACCGTCTTCATCGCACTGAGAAAGCCACTGATACTCTTCGCCGACGTTGAAATTCTCGCGGCCAACAATAATACGGGTGCTGTCCACTTAACCTCCGGTCACCGGTGGGAAAAAGGCCACTTCGTCACCCTTCGCCAGCGGATGATCAAAGCTCACCAGCGTTTGATTGACCGCGGCCAGCAGCTTGCCGGACTCCAGCGCCAGCGCCCACCGGCTGCCTCTGTCGGCCAATGCCGCACGCAGTTGCTCCACATCGCCGTAGGCTTCATCCAGCGCCAGGCTGTCGCAGCCGACCAGTTCGCGTACCTGGGCAAAAAACAGAACATTAAGCATCGTTTGCCACCTTAAAATCGCCGGATTTTCCGCCGCTCTTTTCCAGCAGACGGACAGGGCCGATGACCATGTCTTTTTGTACGGCTTTGCACATGTCATAAATGGTCAACGCGGCGACGGAGGCCGCAGTTAATGCCTCCATTTCTACGCCGGTTTTTCCCGTCAGGCGGCACACGGACTCGATGCGAACTCGGTTTTGCTCAGTCTGAGCCTCAAGCTGCACTTCTACTTTGCTCAGTAAAAGCGGATGGCACAGCGGAATCAGTTCCCAGGTGCGTTTAGCGGCCTGGATCCCCGCGATACGTGCGGTGGCAAAAACGTCACCTTTGTGGTGGCTGCCGTCAACAATCATCGCCAGCGTTGCCGGCTGCATGGTCACAAACGCTTCGGCGCGGGCCTCACGAACCGTCTCAGCCTTGGCGGACACGTCCACCATATGTGCTTCCCCGGCGGCGTTAATATGGGTCAAATGCGACATAACTTACTTCTTAATATGTGGGTGGAAATTGCACGGGCGCTGACGGGCATCCAGTTGAGGCTGAATGATATTTTCCCAGGCGGTTCGGCAGGCCTTCGTTGAGCCCGGCATGGCGAAAATCAGCGTTTTGTTCGCCATGCCCGCAACGGCGCGTGACTGCAGCGTAGAGGTGCCAATCTCTTCAAAGGAGAGCATACGAAACAGCTCGCCGAAACCTTCAACTTCCCGGTCAAACAGCGGGAGAAGCGCCTCCGGCGTCTGGTCTCCGTCGGTAAACCCGGTGCCGCCGTTGATCAACACCACCTGAACCTGCTCATCGGCAATCCACTGCGAAACTGCGGCCCGGATGGCATAACGGTTTTCTTTGACGATAGCTTTGTCTACCACCTGATGCCCCGCTTCCGTGGCGACTTCACTCAGATAATGACCCGAAGTGTCGTCATCTTCACCACGACGGCTGGACACCGTCAAAATAGCAATACGTGCCGGGATAAACTCTGCGCTTACCTGACTCATCGATATTCTCCTTGTGGGCAGGCTCTAGCCGCCGATATACGACAGATTTTGGGTGATGCCGGTGTTACCGTCATGCAGGAAATGGGTTTGCTTTTTCTGCGCCAGCGCAGAAGAGATACGTCCCTCCAGTTCGCTTTGCTGGGCGTCATCCGCCAACAGATCCCGCAGCGCAATTCCCTGCTCGCCAAACAGGCAG
This sequence comes from Enterobacter sp. TMH.L2, assembly GCF_050847315.1. NCBI lineage: Bacteria > Pseudomonadati > Pseudomonadota > Gammaproteobacteria > Enterobacterales > Enterobacteriaceae > Enterobacter > Enterobacter sp. TMH.L2. The sequence continues at coordinate 3,336,248 of NZ_CP193791.1, forward strand.
AGGTGCAGGTTACCGACGGACGAAACTCGCAGCCGGTTGCAGCTGGCACAGAAATCTTTCTCATACGGCATGATGAGCCCGATTTCGCCTTTGTAGTCGGGATGGCAGAACACCTGGGCAGGGCCATCGCTGCGCTGACGCAATTGGTGAACCCAGCCTCGCTCAAGCAGCTGGTCGCGAATGGTTTTACCGGAAATATGGTGTTTGCGGAAAAGCGAGCCGCCGTCGCCGGTTTCCATCAGCTCAATAAAGCGGAGCTGGATGGGGCGAGGTTTGATCCAGGCAAGGAAGGTCTCGAGCTGATTGTGGTTTACGTCGCGCATCAGCACGGTGTTCACTTTTACTCGCTCAAACCCCGCGTTGAAAGCCGCGTCAATGCCATCCATCACCTGCCGAAATTTATCCTGGCCGGTAATGGCATGAAACTGACGAGCGTCCAGGCTGTCGACGCTAACGTTCAGGGCGGTCAGCCCCGCATCACGCCAGGCGTTAACATCCCGGGCCAGGCGATAGCCGTTGGTCGTCACCGCAAGCTGGCGAATAGACGTGTTTTCACGCACCGCGGCGATGATTTCGGTAAAGTCGCGGCGCAAAGAAGGTTCCCCGCCCGTCAGGCGCACCTTTTCGGTACCCAGAGCAGCAAAAGCCCGGGTAACGCGACGAATTTCATCGACGTTGAGGAAGCTTTTATTGGCCACGCCGTGCGGCTTATAGCCGTCGGGCAGGCAATAGCTGCAGCGAAAGTTGCAGACGTCGGTAATTGATAAGCGCAAGTAATAGAACTTACGCGCAAAAGCATCGGTAAGCTGGGACACTGAATACACCTTTCCAAATACGGGAGATGCAGTCATTTCTTCCTGCACCCTGGCAACCTCAGGGGCTGCGGCCAGGGCACCTTATCTTGTGACTTAGGTACCATGGCTTGAGTGTGTGTTACTGCGATAGTAGCGCGACATCTGGCTTCGCGCTATATCAGTTTTCGCTATATAAATCTATACATAACGAGATAATTGCTTAATTTCGCTACAGAGTACTTAAAAAGCTAACTTTTACTTTGATATGTATCATTATCCACAGAGCAAGAATCGTCTTTTTGGCGCTTTTACGCTACCTTAAGCGCCTGTATGCCTCTTAAGGATTATCTTTTCTATGCGTAATCGCACGCTTGCAGATCTTGATCGGGTTGTCGCGCTGGGCGGTGGGCACGGCCTGGGTCGCGTCATGTCATCCCTTTCATCCCTCGGCTCACGTTTAACCGGCATCGTCACCACCACCGACAACGGCGGCTCAACCGGACGTATTCGACGCTCTGAGGGCGGGATTGCCTGGGGAGATATGCGCAACTGCCTGAATCAGCTGATCACTGAACCAAGCGTGGCATCAACAATGTTTGAGTATCGTTTTGGCGGTAACGGCGAACTTTCAGGCCATAACCTCGGAAATCTAATGTTAAAGGCGCTGGATCACCTCAGCGTGCGCCCGCTGGAGGCAATCAATTTAATTCGCAACCTGCTAAAGGTCGATGCGCAGCTGATTCCGATGTCGGAGCATCCGGTCGATTTAATGGCTACCGACGACCAGGGCAACGCCGTGTATGGCGAAGTAAGTATCGACCAGTTGCTCAATCCACCGCAGGATCTGGCGGTCTACCCGAAAGTCCCGGCCACGCGTGAAGCCTTAGAAGCCATCGCTGAAGCCGATTTAATTTTGATTGGCCCCGGCAGCTTTTACACCAGCCTGATGCCGATTTTGCTGCTTGAAGAGATGGATCAGGCGCTGCGCCGCACGCCAGCGCCGATGGTGTATATCGGCAACCTGGGCAAAGAGCTAAGCCCTGCCGCAGCCAGCCTTTCCCTGCGCCAAAAGCTTGAATTGATGGAGCAGCATATCGGAAAACGCGTTATCGATGCCGTGCTGGTTGGCCCACACGTTGAGGCCAGCGAAGTGGGCGACAGGTTGGTTATTCAACAGCCGCTGGAAGCCAGTGACATTCGGTATCGCCACGACCGCCAGCTGCTGCGGGCAGCCCTCGAACAGGCCGTGCAGCAGCTCGGGTAAACCTCGCCGCTTATGAGGCGGCGATAAAGAGTTCGCGCAGCTTGTGAAGCTGGTCGCGAATCTGCGCCGCCTCTTCAAACTCCAGATTTTGCGCGTGTTCCAGCATATTCGCTTCAAGCTGATGAATTTTCTGCTGCAGCGCTTTCGGCGTCAGCACAACTTCATCATCTTCAATCACGCTGCGTGCTTTGGTTTTAACCCGCCCTTTGGTCTTCGCCATGCCTTCGCCAAGCTGCAGAACGTCCACGACTCGTTTGTTCAGGCCCTGCGGCGTAATGCCATTTTCTTCGTTGTAGCGCTGCTGCTTCTCACGGCGGCGTTCGGTTTCACCAATCGCTTTGGCCATTGACGGCGTGATTTTATCACCGTAGAGAATCGCCTTACCGTTAACGTTACGCGCCGCACGGCCGATGGTCTGAATAAGCGAGCGCTCGGAACGTAGAAAACCTTCTTTGTCCGCATCCAGAATGGCAACCAGCGACACTTCCGGCATATCAAGACCTTCTCGCAGCAGGTTGATCCCCACCAGAACGTCAAATTCACCGAGGCGCAAATCACGGATAATCTCCATGCGTTCCACGGTGTCGATATCCGAGTGCAGGTAGCGTACACGTTCACCATGCTCCTCTAAATATTCAGTCAGGTCTTCCGCCATCCGCTTGGTTAATGTCGTCACCAGCACGCGTTCATTGATGGCCACACGTTTACGAATTTCAGAAAGCAAATCGTCTACCTGCGTTGCCACCGGACGCACTTCAATCACCGGATCGAGCAGCCCCGTAGGACGAACAACCTGGTCAACGATGTCCTCGCCAGATTTTTCCAGCTCATAGTTGCCCGGCGTCGCTGAAACGTAGATGGTCTGCGGGGCCAGCGCTTCAAACTCTTCAAATTTTAACGGGCGGTTGTCCAGCGCCGACGGCAGGCGGAAACCATATTCCACCAGCGTTTCTTTACGGGCGCGGTCGCCACGATACATGCCGCCAATTTGCGGAATGGTGACGTGGGATTCATCCACCACCAGCAGGCCATCTGCCGGAAGATAGTCAAAAAGCGTTGGGGGCGGTTCGCCAGGCCCTCGCCCGGAGAGGAAGCGCGAGTAGTTTTCAATGCCCGAACAATAACCCAGCTCGTTCATCATCTCGAGATCAAACTGGGTACGCTGGGCAATTCGCTGCTCTTCCAGCAGTTTATTATTTTCCAGCAGGAACTTGCGGCGCTCGGCCAGCTCAACTTTGATATCTTCCATCGCCTGCACAATACGCTCGCGCGGCGTAACGTAGTGCGATTTAGGGTAAATAGTAAAACGCTGAATAGTTTGATCGATTTGCCCGGTCAGTGGATCGAACAGCGACAGCCTCTCAACCTCTTCGTCGAACAACTCTACGCGCAGCGCAAGATCGTCTGATTCAGCCGGGAAGATATCGACCACCTCCCCTCTTACGCGGAACGTACCGCGCTGGAATGCCTGATCGTTGCGGGTGTATTGTAACTCCGTAAGACGGCGCAGGATCGCCCGCTGATCGATGATCATACCCTTCGTCAGGTGAAGCATCATCTTCAGGTACAGGTCCGGGTCACCCAGACCGTAGATCGCCGACACGGATGCCACCACGATGACGTCCCGCCGCTCAAGCAACGCTTTGGTCGCCGACAGACGCATCTGCTCAATGTGTTCGTTCACCGACGCATCTTTTTCAATGAAGGTGTCCGAGCTTGGCACATAAGCTTCAGGCTGATAGTAATCGTAGTAAGAGACAAAAAACTCAACGGCGTTGTCCGGGAAGAACTCTTTCATTTCACCGTAAAGCTGCGCCGCCAGCGTTTTATTTGGCGCCAGTACCATCGTGGGGCGCTGAAGGTCGGCTATCACGTTTGCTACCGTGAAGGTTTTACCCGATCCCGTTACGCCCAGCAGCGTCTGGTGCGCCAGCCCGTTTTCAAGCCCGTCTTTCAGGCGAAGGATTGCTTCAGGCTGGTCGCCAGAAGGTTTAAATGCGGAATTCAGTTTGAACGCTTTACTCATGAACGGGCTACCTGATGAAGAAACGAGCGGGCCGGAGAGTAATTTTACCCGGCAGCGGGATTTTTGCCAGTATAAAAACTGTATAAAACACCAGTTCTCATTTTTACTACGCCTGCTAACGACTGCTTTTTGCCACTTTGTTTGCCCAGAATTTGCCCCTTCACCAGATAAATCTCCAGCCACGACCGGTTATCCCCAAATTTTTTCGCCTTTTAACATTTGTCAAGGGAGGTAAGGATCCCTCGGGCCGAATGTTTGACAGTTTTATTGCAGCTGTTGCTTTTATTTAACAACTTGAATTCAAATGAATATTTCACAAAGACCGGTTTCGCGCCAATTTGGCCGCAGGCCGCGCCCGCTCTCGCTTTCGTCAAGTTTTCTAACTCTAATGCACAAGGTTATCCACAGGAATGGTGGATAACTGCAGCAAGCCCTTTTGCTTAGCCACTCGGAAAAATCCCTGATCTTCCTGTGCCAGGGGCGAAAAAAAAATTTCGCTAATTTTTTTGCTTTTATTCATTCGATTTCGCTATACCCGGCCATATTGAGCAAGATCCCGAAATCGAGATATATCCTGAGGTTAAAAGGCATTTTATTGCACCAAATTCGTACTTTTTAGCACCCGTCGAGTGCAGCAAGATCTCATCTTGCGCATCGGCTTTATCCTTTCAGGAAACCGATACTCAGTTTTATCCTGAATAGCGTGATGCTTTCAGGCATTATCACCAAGCTGGCAAGCTAATTGCAGCATATCCAGGAGGGAAACGACTCCCCAACCCAGGAGATGAGCCATGCTTAGCTTACGTGCTGTTAATCAGTTTTACGGTGACCACCACATACTGTGGAACCTCGACCTCGAGCTGACCCCGGGAGAATGCACCTGCGTGCTTGGCGCGCCAGGGCAGGGCAAAACCACGCTCGTAAACTGCATTACCGGCTATTTGCCAGTACAAAGCGGCAGTATGCTGTGGCAACAGGCGGGACAGCCGCCTGAAGACCTGGTGAATAAACCCGTGGAGCGCAGAACTGCGCTTGGGATCGGCTACGTTCCCCAGGACAGGCGCATCTTCTCCCAGCTTAGCGTTGAGGAAAATCTTCAGATAGCGATGATGGCGGGACATCATCGACCCCGGGTCATTCCTGCGCTGATTGATGACCTTTTTCCCGAGCTCTATAGCCTTCGGCAGGTAAAAAGCGGCGAACTTAGCGGGGATATGCAGCAACAGTTAGCGCTTGCCCGGGCACTGGTTTTAGAGCCCAGACTGCTGATACTGGATGAACCCACTCTCGGCGGAGGGCACCGCTTTATCACAGAAATGGGCAACCTCATCCGGCGCTTAAACCGCGACTTCGGCCTGACCATTTTACTGGTCGAACAGCGGCTGCCTTTTATACGCCGGGTTGCAGACAAGTTTTGCCTGTTGCATAAAGGCCGAAATGTCGCGCAAGGGAATGTCTCCCAGCTGGACGACAAGCTCGTGGCGGGCTGGTTAGATCCCTGAACGCAGTCTCTACTACAAATTTTTCAATTTTTCCTGAAAAACCGGGTTGAGCTCCGTCATCGCCCGATGCAGGTTGCACTGCCGCGTCACTTTCGCGATATCCAGCAAAGGCGAAGGTATGGACTTCACGCCAGAACTGTTCATCCAGCGTAAAACAGCGTCGAGATTCCATAGTGCAGTTTTCCCGTCATGTACCGGCGCTGGAAACGCCTCCCGGGAAACCATAACTTTGCGAATATACTGCCGGGACACCCCTAGCAGTTCCGCTACGTCACTCAACCCCACTAAATCAGGGGCAGCTTCAACCAATAACGCGCCTTGAATAATGCCTGAAACGTCCTTCAGCGCGCTCAGTAAGGCTTCTTCTGCTGTGTCGGCCTCGCGGATGAAATTCAGAGCAATACGCCCCGTCACACCGATGCCAACGAGGGCATCATCACACCCTCCTGCGCCCAGAGCAGCAACCCACTTCTCCGGATCTTTTTTCCCTTCTGGTAGAGTAAAAACAAGCGTGAACGTGTATTCCGCCATGGAGCCTTCTCCTTGTTAATGCAGGACGCTACGTGATGCCCTATTGGCGCATCCATCCACAAGCCTGCGAATTTGTCTGGCATGGTTCTCTGCGTTGCGAGGCGTGCTCCAGACACAGCTGATACAAAACTCGCCGCACCGGCATGTTTTATCGTTCCAGGGGCAATACATTTTTCCCCAGCAATGCGAACCGCCCTCTTTGACCCGCCAACCCTGGCATTCTGCGTAGCTTAATGCCGCCTCTATCTCTTTTTGCGGGTGCCGTTTTCTGGCCATATCTCCTCCGGCTAAAAAAGCATCTCATAAAAGGTTGTCATATGACAACTAAAAGTATGAAATACTCTATAGACGTTGCAGCCTGGAATGAATCTTTGTCTGTGGGGAAAAGGTTAAAGCGGGAGCCAGCCCGAGGCTTTGCTGCGGGCCTGGCTTTTGTTGCAGTCGCCTTGCGGCTTAGATCGTAATAACGGAGAGATCGAGGTAGTGACCAAGCTCGGTTTGATCGCTGATACCCTTAAGCCAGGGAATTTCCCCCAGCAGCGGGGCCGGCAGCCGCTGTTTGAGCGTGGCAAGATATTCCGCATGCCTTTTTCCTGCGGGTTGAACACCGTTTGCTACCCAGCCCGCCAGCGGTAAACCGGCGGCCAGCACCGCCTGTACCGTGAGCATTGCATGATTAATGCAGCCAAGTTTCACGCCCACCACTAAAATAACCGGCAGTTGCTCGCTGATGGCCCATTCGGCAAATGTCGTGGTGTCAGACAGCGGGGTAAACCAGCCTCCAGCCCCCTCAACCTGAACCCAGTCGGCTTTTCCGGTAAGATTCTTTAGACCTTCAGACATAGCAGAAAAAGTAATGGGGCGCTGCTCTTCAGCACTAATGATGTGCGGGGAGGTCGGCTCAAGAAAAGCCAACGGATTGATCTCCTCATACGGCAATTTAACCGAACTATTGCGCTGCAGCGCTAACGCATCACTGTTGCGAATGCCTTCAGGGGTCATTTCACTGCCAGAGGCCACAGGCTTATAGCCCACAGAGCGATACCCCGCAGTATTCGCCGCCTGAAGCAGCGCGCAGCTGGCGATGGTCTTCCCAACTTCAGTGTCGGTGCCGGTCACAAACCATTTTTTAATCACGTTCAATTACTCCAAAAATTATCTGCCAGCTAAGAAAGAACTGCCCGTCTTGCCGGGGCCACGCTTCGCTGAGCCGCTGCAGTTGCCCACGCGTCAGCAGAGTGTTTTTGCGACCATCGTGCAGGTGTGTTGCCCCAACGCCTTTTAGCGAACGCATGGCGCTCATGACGTCAGGAAAACGCTGGCTGACGGTGCGGCTGGTTAATACGTAACGCCATGGGCGACACGCCTGGTCAATTTCGGCCAGGGATAAAAACTGGTTGGCATGCGCCCGTTCGTCTACCCCACGCCAGGCCTCGCGCAGTTCAGACAGTGAACCTGCCGCAAGCGTGCTGAACGCAATGCACCCACCCGGTTTCGTCACGCGATAAAGCTCGGATAAGCCTTGCTGCAGATCGCTGCACCACTGAACGGCAAGATTACTCCAGGCCAGATCCACCTGGTCATCCGCCAGCGGAATAGACTCGATATCCCCCTCAAGAAAGCGATGCGCCGACTGGGTTTGCTGGCACCGCTCAAGCATCGCTTTCGAGATGTCCAGCGCCAGCACTTCGCTTCCTTTGTCCCGCCAAATTCGGCTGTACCAGCCGGTACCGCAGCCTGCATCCAGCACGCTTACGGCACGGCGGTTTTCCAGCTCGGCCAGCAGGTTATCACCGCAGATACGCTGCAGCTCGGCGAAACGCTCGTAGCTGCCTGCCGCCCGGCTAAACGCTGCGGCGACGGCGGCTTTATCAACAAGCTGCGTCATAAAGCGCCTCCAGCAATGCGTCTATGTCGCCAGAAGTATGCGCGGCCGTAAGGGTGATGCGCAGGCGGGCGCTGCCGGGGGGAACGGTAGGCGGGCGAATGGCTGTTAACCAGAAGCCCCGCTCTTTCAGGCGGGAGGCGAGATCCAGCGTGCGCTGATTCTCCCCCACAATCAGAGGTTGTATCGCGCTACCTGAATCCGCCAGATTCAGCGAGAGTCGGGCAGCACCCTGCCGAAAACGCAGAATATTTTCAGCAAGCCTTGCTCTGTACTCATCGCCATGCTGAACCACCTTTAACGCGGCCTGAAGCGACACGGCCTGCGCCGGCGGCATCGCGGTGCTGTATATCAAGTGGCGGGCAAACTGCAGCAGGTAAGTTGCAACGTCTTCGTCGCACAATACCGCCGCACCGCTGCCGCCAAACGCTTTGCCAAAGGTGACGACAAGAATATCCGGTTTGATTTTTTGCCGATCGCAACTGCCACGCCCCTCTTTGCCGAGGACACCAATACCGTGCGCGTCGTCGACCATTAACCAACCGTCTGCTTGTCTTGTTGCCTGTGCTATTTCAGCCAGCGGCGCGCTGTCCCCGTCCATGCTGAAGATGCCTTCGGTCAGGACAAGCCGTTCACCTTCATGCGGTTTACCGAGCTGCGTGGCAAGGGCCTGAACGTCGTTGTGATGAAATCTGCGTAGCTGAGCCGGACTTTGCATCGCCGCTTCCATCATTGAGGCATGGCAAAGTTTATCGGCGATAAGCGTGTCCGTTTTTTGCGCCAGCGCGGAGATCACCGCCTGGTTTGCGCTGTAGCCGGAGATAAACAACAGCGCTCGCTCAAAGCCGAGCCAATCCGCCAGCTGTTCCTCAAACGCCTGATGTGCACGGCTATACCCCGTGACGTGGCCAGACCCGCCGCTGCCAACGCCGAACTGCGTCGCGCCTTTTTGCCAGGCCTCCGTAATCTGCGGGTGATGACTCAGTCCCAGATAATCGTTGCTGGAAAAATTCAAATATTCCCGACCGTTGGCCGAAAAAATACGCCCGTTACCGAGCGTATTGGCCTGTCGGGTGCGAAGGCTGGCGCTGGTCCGCCGTTCGCTTAAAGCCCCGGAGATTCGCTGTGGCCAGCTCATACCGCCGCCGCGTTGTAGTAATTGTCGGTATCGGCGTTCAGGATCTGCCCGGCGAGCTGCTCCTGCTGTTCGTTGTCACCCATTTCGGTGGTGGTTTGCTGCGGATTAAGCCCCAGCTTGCGGAACAGCTGCAGATCTTTGTCCTCTTCTGGGTTCGGCGTCGTCAGCAGTTTGCAGCCGTAGAAAATAGAGTTTGCACCGGCCATAAAACACATTGCCTGCGTCTGCTCGCTCATCTGCTCGCGGCCTGCGGAAAGGCGCACGTAGGAGGTTGGCATCATGATGCGGGCCACCGCGATGGTACGAATAAAATCAAAGGCATCCACGTCTTCGTTATCCGCCAGAGGCGTGCCTTTCACTTTCACCAGCATGTTGATAGGGACGCTTTCTGGTGGCGTTGGCAAATTCGCTAATTGCAGCAGCAGTCCGGCGCGGTCGGTGACGGTTTCGCCCAGGCCGACAATCCCACCGGAGCAAACTTTGATCCCTGCATCACGAACTTTATCCAGCGTGTCCAGACGTTCCTGATAGGTTCGGGTCGTGATGATGTTGCCGTAAAATTCCGGGGAGGTGTCCAGATTGTGGTTGTAATAGTCCAGCCCAGCGGAGGCCAGGCGCTGCGCCTGTTCATTGGTTAGCGTACCGAGCGTCATACAGGTTTCCAGCCCCATAGCGCGAACGCCCTGCACCATCTGCTCAAGGTAAGGCATATCGCGCTCATGCGGGTTCTTCCAGGCGGCCCCCATACAAAAACGTGTCGAACCTGCGTTTTTAGCCTTGCGGGCGGAGTCCAGCACCTGCTCAACTTCCATCAGGCGTTCAGACTCCAGGCCTGTTTTATATCTGGCGCTTTGTGGGCAATATTTACAGTCTTCCGGGCAAGCACCGGTTTTTATAGACAGCAAGGTGCTGACCTGTACCTGTCGGGGATCGAAATGCTGGCGATGCGTCTGCTGCGCTTCAAACAACAGATCCAACAAAGGTTTTTGAAATAAAGCAGTGACCTGCGACATTGTCCAGCGTGCGTGGTGAGCCATGGGGCCTCTCCAAAAGGGGTGTTATGGGAAATCGATTGACGTTATACTCGTAAACCTAAATGTTTTTCAAATGGTTTACAAGTCACCCTATGACCCCTGATGATTTAGCGTTCGACCAGCGACATATCTGGCACCCGTACACCTCGATGAGCCAGCCGCTCCCGGTTTATCCCGTTGTGGCCGCGGCGGGCTGTGAGCTGCAGTTGGCTGACGGACGCATGCTCGTCGACGGCATGTCCTCCTGGTGGGCGGCTATTCATGGCTACAACCACCCGCGACTGAATCAGGCCATGAAGCGACAGATCGATAGCATGTCACACGTGATGTTCGGCGGTATTACGCACCCACCTGCCGTTGAGCTGTGCCGCAAGCTGGTCGCGATGACACCTGACCCGCTGGAATGTGTGTTTCTGGCGGACTCCGGTTCCGTCGCCGTTGAGGTCGCCATGAAAATGGCGCTGCAGTACTGGCACGCCAGGGGACAGCCTCGCCAGCGTTTTCTGACCTTCCGCAATGGCTATCACGGCGATACGTTTGGTGCGATGTCAGTCTGCGATCCTGATAACTCGATGCACAGCCTGTGGCAGGGCTATTTGCCTGAGCATCTTTTTGCCCCTGCTCCGCAGTGCGGCTTTGGTGATGAATGGAACGAAATGGATATCGTGCCGTTTGCCCGCCTGATGGCTGCACATCGCGAAGAGATTGCCGCCGTTATTCTGGAGCCTGTCGTCCAGGGCGCGGGGGGCATGCGTTTTTACCACCCTGAATGGCTGCGCCGCCTCCGCCGCATGTGCGACCGGGAGGGGATTCTGCTGATCGCCGACGAGATCGCGACAGGTTTTGGCCGCACCGGGAAACTGTTTGCCTGCGACCACGCGGATATTTCACCGGATATTATGTGTCTCGGCAAAGCGCTAACCGGCGGCACAATGACGCTCTCCGCAACACTTGCCACCCGCCATGTCGCAGAAACCATCAGCGACGGTGAAGCCGGCTGCTTTATGCACGGCCCAACTTTTATGGGGAACCCGCTCGCCTGCGCGGTTGCCAGTGAAAGCCTGGCGCTCCTGGCGGAAGGAGACTGGCAGCAGCAGGTTCTGGCGATTGAGCAGCAGCTTCGGGAAGGTTTGCTGCCGCTGACGGCGAACGAAAACGTAGCCGACGTGCGCGTACTGGGCGCTATTGGCGTGGTGGAAACACGCCGGCCTGTAGATATGGCCGCTTTGCAGCGTTTCTTTGTCGAACAGGGCGTGTGGATCCGGCCGTTTGGCCGCCTGATCTACCTGATGCCGCCTTATATCATCGGCCCTGAACAGCTGGATAAATTAATTGTGGCCGTCGCGCAGGCGGTAAAAAATCCTGAGTTTTTCCACTAGTTTCTGTTTCAACCGGGTCGGTATCGCTTGCCGGCCTGGTCTGCCCTTCCGCTAATCGATTTCTGGAATGAATTTACTCAAATAAATCCAGTTAAGTTATTAATCCCTTCCCGTCTCGCTGCCGATTAACCTTTCACCAGATTCACATCACAGAGAGACAGAAATGAAGAGAACCGTTGTACTCAGCTTCTGCCTGATGGCAGGCAGCGCCCTGGCCGATACCGGCTCGCCCCAGCTAAAGGCGGAGACACAGTCAGTGATTCGCCAGGCGGGTTATCAGTGCGATACCGTGAACAGCGTGTACCCCGCCGCATTCGGAGGTTCACTTACGGTCTCCTGCGATGATGACCACAAATATATTATTCGCAAAAAAAACGGTCAGTACGAAGTAGAAAAAGAATAACAAATCGCTTTTTCATCGCCGAAAAATACCCTCACCCCCCTTTCTGAAGCCGATTTGCACAAATCGGCTTCCCGTTTCGCTCAACTTAGTATAAAAAGCAGGTTTTGAAATAACCCTCTATTCCACCGTACAGCAAGGAGCAACCTTGAACACATTATCGGTTTCTCGTCGCGCCGCAGCCCTGGCTTTCGCCGTGGCGCTGAGTGCATGTAGCTCAACCCCACCCCAGGACAAACCGTCTACTCAGGTGGCGCCGGGAACCCAGTCCCGCCCGATCCTGGCGGCTGACGAAGCACAGAATTTTGTGGCAGCGCGCTACTTCACCGCGATGAACCCAAATGAAGCCCCGTGGACGCCGTCCTCGATTCGCACGCCTCAGCAGCCTGATTTCGTGGTTGGCCCTGCCGGTACGCCTGGCGTCACCCACACATCAGTCCAGGCCGCGGTGGACGCTGCTATTATCAAGCACAGCAGCTCTCGCCTGTATATCGCCATCATGCCGGGTCAATATGAAGGTACGGTGTATATTCCTGCGGCTTCCGGTAGCGTGACGCTGTACGGTACTTCCGGCAACGCAGATGATGTCAAAATCGGCCTGACGCTGGACTCTGAAATCGACCCGACAACCTGGCGTCGCACCGTTAACCCGGGCGGGAAATACATGCCAGGGAAACCCGCCTGGTACATGTTCGATAACTGCCAGAGCCGCCGCGGCGCGACCGTGGGCGTGATGTGTTCCGCTGCCGTTTGGTCACAGAATAATGGCTTGCAGCTCCAGAACCTGACCATCCAGAACACCCTGGGTGACAGCGTGGACGCCGGCAATCACCAGGCCGTGGCGCTGCGCAGCGATGGCGATAAAGTACAGCTGAATAACGTTCACCTGCTGGGCCGCCAGAACACCTTCTTCGTCACCAACAGCGATGTTCAGAACCGCATGTTGACCAATCGTCAGCCGCGTACGCTGGTAACCAACAGCTACATTGAAGGTGATGTGGATGTGGTCGCAGGCCGCGGTGCCGTGGTGTTTGATAACACTGATTTCCGCCTGGTGAACAGCCGCACCAAAGAAGGTTCCGTGTTCGCACCAGCCACGCTGCCAAACATCTACTACGGCTTCCTGGCAATCAACAGCCGCTTTACCGCAGCCGGTGACGCTCAGTTGGGTCGCTCATGGGATTTAGGCCAGGCCGCAAATGGCCAGGTTGTGATCCGCGACAGCGTGATCAACGAAGGTTTCAACACGGCTAAACCGTGGGGCGATGCGCTGGAGTCCAAGCGTCCGTTCGCGGGCAACATTGGCACCAAAGACGATAAAGGCGCGATCAAACGCGATCTGAATGACCCGAGCTTCAACCGCATGTGGGAGTTCAATAACCGTGGTGTAGGCAGCCCGGTCGTCGAAGAGAAGTAATTTTTAGTTCAGTAAGAAAAAACCTCGCCGCGGCGAGGTTTTTTTATGGCTGACAATCAGTGCGCGTTAATCACAACCCACATTGGGCCCTGCCCGACGGCGTAGCGGCCTTTTTCTTCCAGCAGCCCCTGCTCGCCGTTAATTTTGTACACGGCGGCATGATGGGATTTCTGCCCAACGGCAACCAGGTACTTACCGCTGTGGTCAACGTTGAAGCCGCGAGGCTGCTCTTCCGTAGGCTGGTAGCCTTCGATATTCAGCACGCTGCCATCTTCGGAAACGCTGAAGACGGTAATGATGCTGGCGGTGCGGTCACAGGCATAAAGATGGCGACCGTCCGGGGTGATGTGGATATCGGCAGCCCAGCGGGTACCGGTGAAACCTGGCGGCATAAAGTCCAGCGTCTGCACGCATTCAATTTTGCCGTGAGGGTCGCGCAGTTCCCAGACATCAACGGTGCTGTTCAGCTCGTTCACGCAATACACATACTGCTGGTTCGGGTGAAATGCCATGTGGCGCGGGCCTGCGCCCTCAACCGTCGTGACCTCAGCAGGCGTTTGCGCCACCAGCTTGCCGTCATCGGACAGCGTGAACAGGCAGATACGATCCTGCTTCAGCGCAGGCGTCCAGAGCGTGCGGTTATCCGGGGAAATATTCGCTGAGTGGCAGCCGTCCAGCCCTTCAACCACATCGACGGTTTCGCCCGGCAGGCCATCGTTTTCAAGGCTAATCACCGCCACGTTTGCCGCGTTGTATGACGCGCTGAACAGAAAGCGGCCTTTGCGATCGGTAGAAATGTGGGTTGGGCTGCCCGGCAGAGGTGCCACGCCAGCCTCTGTCAGAGAGCCATCATCCGGCGTAATGCGGTAAGCCACTACGCGAAACTCGGGGCGCACGCCAACGTAAAGGAAGCGTTTATCCGGGCTGATAACCATCGGCTGAACTTGCCCTGGGGCATCAACCACCTGCACAAGGGTCATTTCACCGCTGGCATGCAGCGTCCAGACGTGGATCTGCTGGCTTTCCGGGCTGGCGGTATAAACTGTCTGTTTCATGACTTTACTTTCCTCCTGACGTCGTAAGTAAGCATCATAAGGCCGGCTCACGGCGCGAGCTATTTTGCGCTATAGCGTGAGCGGTGTACCATCGGAACGAACCTTATGAATAATGACTGGAACCCTAAATGAGTTATCGCGTAATTGCTCTCGATCTCGATGGCACCCTACTGACCCCGCAAAAAACCATTCTCCCGGAGTCCATTACGGCCCTTCAGCAAGCTCGCGAAGCGGGCGTGAAAGTGGTTATCGTAACGGGTCGCCATCATGTCGCCATACATCCTTTTTATCAGGCACTGGCTTTGGATACACCTGCAATTTGCTGTAATGGCACTTATTTGTATGATTATCATGCAAAAAAGGTTCTGGCGTCCGATCCTCTTCGCCCGGAGCAGGCCGCACAAATGGTGGATTTACTGGCAGCTCACCGGGTACATGGCCTGATGTACGTCGACGATGCGATGCTTTATCTCGAAAGCTCAGAACACGTCAAGGCCCACGTCGCCCGCACCCAAACCTGGGCGCAATCATTACCTGAACAGCAGCGGCCGGTTTTCCGTAGCGTGCCTTCACTCAAAGAGGCGGCTCAGGATGTGGAGGCTATCTGGAAATTCGCCCTGACGGATTCAGATATTCCTAAGCTCAAGCAGTTTACCGTTGAGGTAGAGCGCGAACTGGATCTCTCCTGCGAGTGGTCGTGGCACGATCAGGTTGACGTCGCCCAGCGAGGCAACTGTAAAGGCGCCCGTCTGGCTCAGTGGGTAGCGTCTCAGGGTCTGGCCATGGATCAGGTGATTGCGTTCGGTGACAACTACAACGATCTGAGCATGCTGGAAAGCGCCGGGATGGGCGTGGCCATGGGCAATGCTGACGACGCAATTAAATCCCGCGCCGATATAACTATCGGCACGAATCTGGAAACCGGAATCGCCGAAACGCTTTATAAGTACGTGCTGTAATCAGGTTGCGATCGACACGCTTTTCACTTGCGCATACAGCCACTGGCCGGGTTTTACCGCCAGTTCGTCCCGGGCCCAGGGGCTGATGCGCGCCCACAGCGTGCGGGAGCCCACTTCGAGCTGAACCTCCACCTGCCCTTCGTCGTCAAAGCACTGGGCAACCCTTGCCCGCAGCACGTTACGAATACTACTGTTAACCGGCGGCTGAAGCACCAGCGAGACGTCAGAAGCCTGGATGCGAATGCGCAGTGGGGCCTGCACCGGTTTGTCGATTTTGTTCACCCACAGGTGCTGATCGCCAAGCGCCAGCGCCGTCATAGCGTAATGAGGATGATGCTCGAGCACGGTCACTTTCAGCACGCTGCTTTGCTGCTCTTTAGGCAGCCACGGATGCATCACGCTGCTGCCCCAAACCTCTTCAAGGTTACCAAACGCTTTAACATTTCCCGCATCCAGCACCAGCACTTTATCCGCCAGATGTAAGATTTCCTCCAGCGAGTGGCTCACGTACAGCATGGGAATATTGATCTCGCGGGCGAGCCGCTGGAGATAAGGTAACAATTCACGTTTACGGGGAATATCCAGAGAGGCTAGCGGCTCGTCCAGCAGCAGCAGTTCCGGCGCGGTCAGAAGTGCCCGTCCAATGGCAACACGCTGCTTTTCACCGCCGGAAAGGCTCCAGGGAAAACGCTCCAGCAACTCTTCGATGCCGAGCAATGCCACCAGCTTATCAAACTGGCCGGCCATGCTTTTTGCCATGCCGTATTTTAAATTGCCGCGAACTCGGTAGTGCGGGAACAGGCGCGCATCCTGGAAGACATAGCCCACCCGGCGTTTTTCCGGCGGCAGATAAAGCTGTTTTTCGGCATCGCTCAGAACGCGATCGTTCAGCACGATACGCCCCTTCTCCGGCTTAGTCAGGCCGCTAATCGCATTGATTAATGAGGTTTTCCCTGCCCCAGAAACGCCAAAAACAGCCGTGATGCCCTGGCCCGGCAGGGTTTCGTTGATTTCCAGCCGGTGCGTACCCAGCGTCTGAACGAAGTTAAGTTCCAGCATCAGTTTGCCCCCATACGCTTGCGGCTGACTCTCGCCAGCCATTCGGCCACCAGCAGCGAGGCCATCGCCAGCGCGATAGCGATCAGGCACAAACGTGCGGCGGCGCTTTCTCCGCCGGGGGTTTGAATCAGGGTATACATGGCCGAAGGCAGCGTTCGGGTTTCACCGGGAATGTTGGACACAAAAGTAATTGTCGCGCCAAACTCGCCCAGCGAGCGGGCAAAGGCCAGCACGGTACCCGCAATAATACCCGGCAACGTTAACGGCAAAGTAATGGTGCAAAAGACACGCCAGCGCCCTGCGCCCAGCGTTCTGGCGGCCTGCTCAAGACGGAGATCAACCCCTTCCAGCGCAAGGCGGATTGCCCTGACCATCAGCGGGAAAGACATAACCGCCGCCGCCAGCACCGCCCCTCGCCAGCTAAAGGCGAAGGTAATGCCAAACCAGTCATACAGCCAGGCACCAATAAAACCGCGACGGCCAAAAGCCACCAAGAGCAAATAGCCCACCACCACCGGCGGCAGGACTAAGGGAAGATGAATCAGGCTATCGAGCAAGGCTTTGCCCGGGAAGCGGCAACGAACCAACACCCAGGCAAAGAAGATCCCGACAGGAAGGCTGAAGAGTACCGCAATAGATGAGACTTTTAGGCTTAGCAGTACCGCCTGCCACTCGGGATCGCTCAATATCATTGTTTCGTCGTAAATCCGTATTTTTGGAAGACTTTCGCCGCTTCCGGTCCTTTCAGATAGCTATAGAACGCGGTCACTGACGGGTTATCGTGGCCTTTCACAATCGCAATCGGGTATTCCACTTTCTTGTGGGAATCTTCCGGGAAGGTGCCCACGACTTTTACGCCTTTTCCAGCGACGGCGTCAGAACCGTAAACGATGCCCAGCGGCGCTTCGTCGCGCTCAACCAGCGCCAGCGCACCACGGACATCTTCCGCCGGAGCAAGTTTACTGGATAAACTGTCCCATGCGCCCAGCTTTTGCAGCGCCTCTTTGGCGTAAATCCCCGCAGGAACATGATCGGGATCGCCCACGGCCAGACGGCCACCTTTCAGCAGCGATGCCCAGTCGGTTTTCGCATCAATGGTGATGTCGCCCTGCTTGCTGGCGGTTGGCGCGACGACAACCAGGCTGTTACCCAGTAGCGTTTCGCGAGTGTCCGTTTTGATGGTGTCTTTCTCAACAGCATAATCCATCCATTTCTGATCGGCAGAAATAAAAAGATCGGCCGGCGCCCCCGCTTCAATCTGGCGAGCGAGCGTGGAAGAAGAGGCAAAAGAAGCAGCAATCTCAACTTTCTTCTCTTTCTGATATTGCGTGGCAATATCCTGCATCGCATTGGTTAACGACGCCGCCGCAAAGACGGTAATTTTACTACTTTCAGCCAGTGCCTGGCCTGCCAGAGAAACAGATAATGCCGCACCCAGGGCGAGGCGAACCCAACGTTGATTCATGTTTTCACTCCGTTTGTTTCGTTATGTAACGTGAAATATAACGATTGCAATGCGGAAGATACAGAATTTATCGGCAGAAAGAAGAAGGGCTTTAAAGTTCTTGACGGAGATCAACGGAAAGAGCGTATGTAGAGGGCGCTAAGGCGGCAGAAAGAGAAAACCCGGCAAATGCCGGGCCTTCAGGGAATCAGTGATGCTGTTTCGGCTGTTGGTCGCGATGACCGACTTTTGAAAAGACGTTAAACACTTCACCCAATCCGTAGATGAGACCGAGGATCACTGCCATCACAACCGGCACCATGACCACGGCAAACACCAGGCTTTTCAATAACTCGAACATAGTTGCCTCCGGCAAAAGCGAGAGTGATTATTCTAGCGTCAGTTGAGAAAAACGCACTCTCCTTTTGTGCCATTTGCCCGCCCGCCTCGGCTTATCCGGCTGACCAGGTATAAGGTGCCGCAATACCAAGCGGCATTTCAAGCCCCCACCATACCAGCAGGAAGAGGCTCCAGCTCACCAGGAAGGCGATAGAATAAGGCATCATCATCGACACCAGCGTGCCCACGCCAGCGCCTTTCACATAGCGCTGGCAGTAAATCACGATCAGCGGGAAGAACACCATCATCGGCGTGATAATGTTTGTGGAAGAATCACCGATGCGGAATGCCGCCTGCGTAAGCTCTGGCGATATCCCAACGGCCATAAGCATCGGTACCATAATAGGCGACAGCAGCGCCCATTTTGCCGAAGCCGAACCAATCAGCAGATTAACCAGCGCCGTCAGCAGCACCATACCGATGATTGTCGCCTCTCCCGGCAGCGCCATGGCTTTCAGGCCGTCCGCCCCCGCCAGCGCCACCAGCGTACCAATATTCGAATCGCTGAAGGCTTTGATAAACAGCGCACAGAAAAACGCCATCACCATATAAGAACCCATTTTGCTCATTGAGTCGTTCATCGCCCCAATGACGTCTTTCCCCGATTTAAAGGTACCTGCCGCAAAACCATAGACAATGCCCGGCAGGATAAAAATAAGGAAGATAAGCGGCACGATTGACTTCATGATAGGCGCGCCGAAGTCGGTTAACGCGCCTTCAGGGCTGCGCAGCGTTGAGCTTTCAGGCCAGGCGACAGCGGCAAGCCCCAGCAAACTAAGGAGCATCACCAGCCCCGCACGACGGAATGCCCGGCTCTCTTCTGGCGTGACGCTGGACATATCTTCATCATGCTTAAAGTCGCCATCAACCGCCATTTTACTGACCCGGGGCTCGACGATTTTCTCCGTCACCCACCAGCCAACGAGAGTAATCAATATTGTTGAGCCGATCCCGAAGAACAGATTACACAGCGTGTTCACGGTATACGTTGAGTCGAGCAGCTGAGCCGCGGCCTGGGTGAAACCTTGCAGCAGCGCGTCGTTCCCCGTTGGCACCATATTGGCCGCAAAGCCACCGGATACGCCGGAAAATGCCGCCGCGATCCCCACCAAAGGATGGCGCCCGGCAGACATAAAAATAATGGCACCGAGAGGGATCACCAGCACATATCCCGCATCCGCCGCGACGTGGCTAAACATAGCGACAAAAATCAGCATCGGCGTCAGCAGTTTTTTCGGCGTAACGCGCAGCATTTTTTTCAGCGCAACGTTAATAAAGCCGGAGCTTTCGGCAACGCCGACGCCCAGCATCGCCACCAGAACAATGCCTAAAGGAGCAAAGCTGGTAAAAGTGGTCACCATCGTAGAAAGCGTAAGCGTTAACGCCTCGGCGGAAAGCAGGTTATTGACCTGCACGGCCTGCTGCGTTACCGGATTAACGATGTCAAACTCCAGCTGTGACAGCACGGCGGAC
The DNA here is from genome assembly GCF_050847315.1 of Enterobacter sp. TMH.L2. Classification (NCBI taxonomy): domain Bacteria; kingdom Pseudomonadati; phylum Pseudomonadota; class Gammaproteobacteria; order Enterobacterales; family Enterobacteriaceae; genus Enterobacter; species Enterobacter sp. TMH.L2. Next base: position 3,356,007 of record NZ_CP193791.1, read on the forward strand.
AGCCCCATCACAACCAGTAAAAAATAGAAGAAAATCAGCGCGGGTTCCGGCAGTCGGTTACCAGCTTTTTCGATGGCGTTAAGAAAACCGTTCAGTAAGCGGTTATCTTTTGCCTCATTTCCTTTTGTTGTCGACGTACTCATAGTTGCCCCCAATCCCGACAAATGTCTGTGCTGTCATCCAATGTACGGCAGGGATAATAAAGGTAATGACACGATGAAACTATTCTTTTAATGAAATTAATCTCTGAATAAGACCGGGTTAATAAAAATTAAAATCTAATAAACAGACAAAAACTGGTTATTAATTCGATATAATCGAACAGTAACCATGAAATCGCTGTGCTCAATCAGGAACGATTTGTCCCCTGGCGGCGAGCTGATATAATTTTCCCCATGATTACAAAGGGAAACGCTGAGCCGGTTTGCGGCGCGGAGAAACTATGCAGGCTGAAATTTTATTAACGCTGAAACTCCAGCAACGGCTGTTCGCCGACCCGCGACGCATTGCGCTGCTTAAACAAATTCGCCACACGGGCTCCATTAGCCAGGGTGCAAAACTGGCGGGTATCAGTTACAAAAGCGCCTGGGATGCCATTAACGAAATGAACCAGTTGGCAGAATCAAGCCTGGTTGATCGCGCCACCGGCGGCAAAGGCGGCGGCGGTGCCGTCCTGACACGATACGGCGAGCGCCTTATTCAGCTTTACGATCTGCTCGCGCAAATTCAACAAAAGGCCTTTGATGTTCTGCAGGATGATGCCCTGCCTTTAGACAGTCTGCTCGCCGCCATTTCCCGCTTTTCGCTGCAAACAAGCGCCCGCAATCAGCTGTTTGGTACGGTACTTAAACGCGATGACGAACAGGTTCAGCAGCACGTCGATATTCTGCTGGCTGACGGTGAAACTCGTCTGAAAGCGGCGATTACCCGCCAAAGCGCAGAGCGGCTTGGGCTGGACGAAGGCAAAGAGGTATTGGTGCTTATCAAAGCGCCGTGGATAGACGTCACCACTGATGCTAATGCGGCGGGCAATGCCGATAACCAGTTGCCGGGCAAAATCAGCAGCATTGAGCAGGGCAAAGAACAAAGTGAAGTGCTGGTTCAGTTGGCGGATGGCCAGACGCTGTGCGCCACCCTGCCGAATATCCACGTAGAACAACAGGCGCTGGCAGAAGGTGCTAAGGTCACAGCATATTTCAATGCAGACAGGGTGATTGTCGCGACACTCTGCTAAAAGTCCGCTTCTCATTGACATCAGCGCAGACACGCCGTATTTCTGTAGCCTCATCGCTGCAAAAAATGGGATAAAACATGTCTGCGTTGCAAATTTCGCAAGGTACGTTTCACCTTAGCGACATAAAAACCCTTACCCTGAACGACCTTACCCTTCGCGCCGGAGAAAGCTGGGCCTTTGTTGGGGCGAACGGCAGCGGCAAATCCGCTCTTGCCCGTGCGCTGGCCGGTAGCCTGCCCATCATGAAGGGCGAACGCCACTGCGGCTTCACCCTCATTGCTCATCTCTCTTTTGAACAGTTGCAAAAGCTGGTCAGCGACGAATGGCAGCGTAATAACACCGATATGCTAAGCGCCGACGAAGACGACACCGGTCGCACCACCGCAGAAATTATACAGGAAGAGGTGGTCGATGAGGCTCGTTGCGGCGAACTGGCCGCGCTGTTTGGCATTGAACATTTGCTCACTCGCCGCTTTAAATACCTGTCGACGGGGGAAACGCGCAAAACGCTGCTTTGCCAGGCGTTGATGTCAGAGCCAGAACTGCTGATCCTGGATGAGCCGTTCGACGGGCTGGACGTGAAATCCCGCCAGCAGTTGGCAAGCCTTCTCGAGCAGCTTAGCGCCCAGGGCTACACCCTGGTTCTGGTCCTGAACCGATTCGATGAAATCCCGGATTTTGTGCAATTTGCCGGCGTGCTGGCGGACTGCACGCTGACAGAAAGCGGTAAAAAGCAGGCGCTACTTGAGCAGGCGCTCATCGCTCAGTTGGCCCACAGCGAGAAGCTGGCGGGCGTGGCGCTCCCGGAAGCTGACGATCCGTCCGCTCGCTATACGCTGCCGGAAAACCAGCCTCGTATTGTGCTTAACGATGGCGTGGTGGAATACAACGATCGCCCTATCCTGCACAAACTTAGCTGGTCAGTGAATCCCGGCGAGCACTGGCAAATTGTCGGCCCTAACGGCGCAGGAAAATCAACGCTACTCAGCCTGATCACTGGCGATCATCCGCAGGGCTACAGCAACGACCTGACGCTGTTTGGCCGCCGCCGGGGCAGCGGCGAGACAATCTGGGATATTAAAAAGCACATTGGGTACGTCAGCAGCAGTCTGCATCTGGATTACCGCGTGAGCACCACCGTGCGAAACGTTATTCTGTCGGGCTATTTTGACTCCATTGGGATCTACCAGGCCGTTTCGGATCGTCAACAGAAGCTGACCCGCGAATGGCTGCATATGTTAGGGATGGATAACGCCACCGCCGATGCGCCATTCCATAGTTTGTCCTGGGGGCAGCAGCGCCTGGCGTTAATCGCCCGCGCACTGGTCAAGCACCCCACATTGCTGATCCTCGATGAGCCTCTGCAAGGGCTGGATCCGCTCAACCGGCAGCTGATACGCCGCTTTGTCGATATTTTGATTGGCGAGGGAGAAACGCAGCTGCTGTTTGTGTCCCACCACGCCGAAGATGCGCCGCAGTGCATTACCCATCGGCTGACGTTCATACCCGACGGCGACAAATACGGCTACCAGCTGGAAAAAATTCTTCCCGCATAATCTCGCAACACGCGGCGGCTATTCCTGACCTGACTTTCGGAATAGCCGTACGCTTTTATTCTACCTGTCTGTTTTACAATACCTTGTATACTGCTTTAGCCATATTATTGACGCAGTGTAAACGATACCACTAATCTGGTGTATATCACATTTTTCAGCCATCTGTTATGCTATGGTTATCTTAACCCATAGGCTATATGGAGCGAAAAATGAGAGTTTTGGTCACAGGTGGTAGCGGTTACATTGGAAGTCATACCTGCGTACAATTGCTGCAAAACGGTCATGACGTGGTGATCCTCGATAACCTCTGCAACAGCAAACGCAGCGTACTGCCAGAAATTGAACGTCTGGGCGGCAAGCATCCGCTGTTTATCAACGGTGATATCCGCGACGAAGCCCTGCTGGCAGAAATTTTCCACGATCATCGTATTGACGCCGTAATCCATTTTGCCGGTCTGAAAGCCGTCGGCGAATCGGTGAATAAGCCGCTGGAGTATTACGACAACAACGTGACCGGCACCCTGAAGCTTATCGCCGCCATGCGCGCGGCAAATGTCACTAACTTTATCTTCAGCTCTTCCGCTACCGTTTACGGCGACCAGCCTCAAATCCCTTATGTAGAAAGTTTCCCTACCGGTAAACCCGCCAGCCCTTACGGCCAAAGCAAGCTGATGGTTGAGCAAATTCTTACCGACCTGCAAAAAGCCCAGCCAAACTGGAGCGTTGCGCTGCTGCGCTACTTCAACCCGGTTGGCGCCCATCCGTCGGGCGATATGGGTGAAGATCCTCAGGGCATCCCAAATAACCTGATGCCGTACATCGCGCAGGTTGCCGTAGGCCGCCGTGACTCGCTGGCAATCTTTGGTAACGATTACCCAACCGAAGATGGCACCGGCGTGCGTGATTACATCCACGTGATGGATCTCGCCGACGGCCACGTCGCCGCTATGCAGGCACTGAACGGTAAACCAGGCGTCCATATTTACAACCTGGGCGCAGGCGTCGGCAGCAGCGTGCTCGACGTGGTGAACGCCTTCAGCAAAGCCTGCGGTAAACCGGTGAACTACCACTTTGCCCCTCGTCGTGATGGCGATCTGCCGGCCTACTGGGCCGACGCCACCAAAGCCGACAAAGAACTCAACTGGCGTGTCAGCCGTTCGCTGCAGGAAATGGCAGACGATACCTGGCGCTGGCAGTCACGCCATCCCCAAGGTTATGAAGATTAAGGATATGTGATGGAGCAGTTTAACCCGGTCGATCACCCGCATCGCCGCTATAACCCGCTAACGGGTCAATGGATTTTAGTTTCGCCACATCGGGCGAAACGCCCCTGGCAGGGCGCGCAGGAAACCCCTGCGCAAGAAAAACTTCCGGCACACGATCCGGACTGTTTTCTTTGCCCAGGGAATACGCGCGTTACCGGGGATAAAAATCCCGAGTACACCGGCACTTTCGTTTTTACCAACGATTTTGCGGCGCTGATGACGAACACGCCCGATGCCCCAGCGAACCACGATCCCTTGATGCGTTGCGAAAGCGCGCGCGGTACCAGCCGGGTTATCTGCTTCTCTCCCGACCACAGTAAAACATTGCCAGAGCTTACGCTTCCCGCTCTGGAAGAAGTCGTACAAACCTGGCAACAGCAGACCGCTGAGCTGGGGCAGACATACCCGTGGGTTCAGGTATTTGAAAACAAAGGCGCGGCCATGGGCTGCTCCAACCCACATCCTCACGGACAGGTTTGGGCAAACAGCTTTTTGCCTAATGAGGTCGCCCGTGAAGATGCCCTACAACGTGAATATTTCGCCCACCAGGACACCCCAATGCTGCTGGACTACGTGCAGCGTGAACGGTCGGACGGTAGCCGCACCGTGGTTGAAACCGAACACTGGCTGGCCGTCGTCCCTTACTGGGCAGCCTGGCCGTTCGAAACGCTGCTGCTGCCCAAAACCCACGTCCTGCGTATCACCGACCTCAGTGCAGAACAACGTGCTGACCTGGCGTTAGCGCTGAAAAAACTCACCAGCCGCTATGACAATCTCTTCCAGTGCTCCTTCCCCTACTCAATGGGCTGGCACGGCGCGCCGTTCAACGGTGAAAGCAATCAGCACTGGCAGCTTCACGCGCATTTCTACCCGCCGCTGCTGCGCAGCGCCACGGTACGTAAATTTATGGTCGGCTATGAAATGCTGGCCGAAACCCAACGCGATTTAACCGCAGAGCAAGCCGCAGAACGCTTGCGTGCCGTCAGTGATATCCATTTCCGCCAGTCAGGAGCGTCATTATGAGTCTGAAAGAGAAAACCCAGCGTCTGTTCGCTGAACAATTTGGCTACCCGGCCACCCACGCTATTCAGGCCCCTGGCCGTGTAAACCTGATTGGTGAACACACCGATTACAACGATGGTTTCGTGCTGCCCTGCGCCATTGATTACCAGACGGTTATCAGCTGTGCCAAACGAGACGACCGTATCGTGCGAGTTGTTGCCGCCGATTATGACAATCAACAGGACAGCTTCTCCCTTGATGCCCCTATCGTCTCGCATAACACGCAACAGTGGGCTAACTATGTTCGCGGCGTAGTGAAGCATCTGCAAAAGCGAGATAAAAACTTTTCCGGCGTGGATATGGTGATCGGCGGGAATGTGCCGCAGGGCGCAGGGTTAAGCTCGTCAGCCTCGCTGGAAGTCGCGGTCGGCAAAGTCTTCCAGCATCTGTACCACCTGCCTCTGGATGGCGCTCAGCTGGCCCTCAATGGCCAGGAAGCAGAGAACCAGTTTGTCGGCTGCAACTGCGGCATTATGGATCAGCTGATTTCCGCCCTTGGCAAGAAAGACCACGCCCTGCTGATTGATTGCCGCTCCCTCGGAACGAAAGCGGTATCCATGCCAAAAGGCGCTGCAGTAGTCATCATCAACAGTAACTTCAAGCGCACGCTGGTGGGTAGCGAATACAACACCCGCCGCGAACAGTGTGAAACCGGTGCCCGTTTCTTTAGCCAGAAAGCCCTGCGCGACGTTGAGCTGGCAAAATTCAATGCCGTAGCGCACGAGCTGGATCCAATTGTTGCCAAACGTGTTCGTCATGTGCTGACCGAAAATATCCGTACCGTGGAAGCCGCAGATGCACTTGCCAAAGGTGACCTGGTTCGCATGGGCCAGCTGATGGCCGAATCTCACGCCTCCATGCGCGATGATTTCGAAATCACCGTGCCACAAATCGATACTCTGGTAGAGATCGTCAAAGCGACGATTGGCGAGAAAGGTGGCGTACGTATGACCGGCGGTGGTTTTGGGGGCTGTATTGTCGCCCTGGTGCCCGATGATCTCGTTCCGGCCGTGAAACAGGCTGTGGAAGAACAGTACGAGAGCAAAACCGGGATTAAAGAAACCTTCTACGTTTGCAAAGCCTCCGAAGGAGCAGGTCAATGCTAAAAGAGACGCCGCAGCTGGCGCCGGACGGCCAGCCGTTTCGGCTTACCACCCTGCGCAATAGCGCGGGGATGGTTGTCACCCTGATGGACTGGGGCGCGACCTTGCTTTCCTGTCGGGTGCCGCTCAAAGACGGTAGCGTGCGGGAAACGCTGCTGGGCTGCGCTTCGCCTGAGCAGTATTTACAGCAAAGTGCCTTTATGGGTGCGACCGTCGGGCGCTACGCTAACCGTATTGCCGGAGGGAAGCTTACCGTTGGCGGTGAAATGCTCCAGCTTGAGATTAACCAGGGCGAAAATCAGCTTCACGGCGGGCCGGAAGGCTTCGACAAACGCCGCTGGCGCATTGCCGTGCAAAATGAGCAGGCTGTGACGTACGCGCTGGATTCCTGCGACGGCGATCAGGGTTTCCCCGGTAAATTACACACCACGGCGCGCTATGCCTTAACGGAAGATAACCGCATCAGCATCGAGCTTCGTGCCACCGTCGATAAGCCGTGCCCGGTCGGTCTCACCAATCACGCCTACTTCAATCTTGACCGCGTTCAAAGCGATGTGCGGCAGCATAAACTTCAATTGCTGGCCGACAGCTATTTACCGGTCAACGCCAGCGGCTTGCCTGCTGGAGACCTGAAAGAAGTAGTCGACACCAGCTTTGACTTTCGTGAACCTAAAACGCTTGCACAAGATTTTCTGGCCGACGCCGATCAGCAAATCACCAAAGGCTACGACCATGCTTTCCTGCTGCAGGCCAAAGGCGATCTCAGCCAACCCGTGGCACGACTCTGGTCCACCGACGGTGCGCTGGAAATGAACGTGTTTACGACGGCGCCCGCGCTACAGGTCTATAGCGGAAACTATCTGGCGGGCACCCCTGCACGCGATCAAGAAAGCTACAGCGACTGGAACGGTCTGGCGCTGGAGAGCGGCTTCCTGCCGGACAGCCCAAATAACCCGGAATGGCCGCAGCCGGACTGCTGGTTAAAACCGGATGAGACGTATCTCAGCATTACGGAATACCAGTTTCAGCCCCATTAAAACCCATTGCCCTTTTCATTAAGGGCAATTTCTCACCAAATCGCTGACTTTCCCGCCAGATCGAGCCAAAAATATAACAACCTTTTACAACCATCTTACACTCCACGCGCTTTTTCGCTATGTTAAACGTTTATCATTGCCGTGGCTTATGGCGCGGCAATATAATGATAATTGTTATCATTAATCCCAGGCTCATTAAGGAGTAAATCATGGCTGTTACTAAGCTGGTACTGGTTCGTCACGGCGAAAGCCAGTGGAACAACGAAAACCGCTTCACTGGTTGGTATGATGTTGATCTGTCTGATAAAGGTCGTACCGAAGCTAAGGCTGCCGGTAAGCTTCTGAAGGATGAAGGCTTCACTTTCGACTTCGCTTACACCTCTGTGCTGAAACGTGCCATCCACACTCTGTGGAACATCCTCGATGAACTGGACCAGGCCTGGCTGCCGGTCGAGAAATCCTGGAAACTGAACGAGCGTCACTACGGCGCCCTGCAGGGTCTGAACAAAGCGGAAACCGCTGAAAAATACGGTGACGAGCAGGTTAAACAGTGGCGTCGCGGCTTCGCGATCACCCCACCAGAGCTGTCTAAAGACGACGAGCGCTTCCCTGGCCACGATCCACGTTACGCTAAACTGACCGACAGCGAACTGCCAACTACCGAAAGCCTGGCGCTGACCATCGACCGCGTAACGCCTTTCTGGAATGAGTCTATTCTGCCACGCATGAAATCCGGCGAGCGCGTTATCGTTGCGGCTCACGGTAACTCCCTGCGCGCACTGGTTAAATACCTGGATAACCTGAGCGAAGATGAGATCCTCGAGCTGAACATCCCTACCGGCGTGCCGCTGGTTTATGAGTTCGATGAGAACTTCAAACCGCTGAAACGTTACTACCTGGGCAACGCTGACGAAATCGCAGCGAAAGCCGCCGCAGTAGCCAACCAGGGCAAAGCGAAGTAATTCTCCGCCCATGAAAAAAGGCGTGGTAAGCACCACGCCCCAAGACTGCTGACAAACCTATGGTTATAGAAGAAATACCAGAAGGCTTGTTGAAAAAGAGGAAAATCAATTCATTGATTTTCGGCTGATAACCACAAAGAGGGAAAAACCAAGATTTTTCCCTCTTTGTCAGCAAACAAAAGGCGTGGTAAGCACCACGCCTTTTTTATTGCTCAAATCAGGCCATTAGCCGCGACGAGCTTTTACCGCAGCAGCAAGCTGACGCAGCGCCACTTCTGTATCATCCCAGCCAATGCAGGCGTCGGTAACGCTTTTGCCGTAGACCAGCGGCTCGCCGCTCTCCAGGCTTTGGTTGCCTTCTACCAGATGGCTTTCAATCATCACGCCGATGATAGCCTTTTCGCCGCCGGCAATTTGGCCGCAAACGTCGGCAGAAACATCCATCTGCTTTTTAAACTGTTTGCTGCTGTTGGCGTGGCTGAAATCGATCATCACCTGTGGCTCAAGCCCCGCTTTAACCAGACCAGCTTTGACCTCTTCCACATGCTTCGCGCTGTAGTTAGGCTCTTTGCCGCCACGCAGAATAATGTGGCAGTCACCGTTCCCGCTAGTGTTGACGATAGCGGAATGGCCCCACTTTGTTACGGACAGGAAGCAGTGCGGTGCTCCAGCGGCGTTGATGGCATCAATCGCAACTTTGATCGTGCCGTCGGTGCCGTTTTTAAAGCCAACCGGGCAAGAGAGGCCGGAAGCCAGTTCGCGGTGTACCTGTGATTCAGTGGTACGCGCGCCGATAGCGCCCCAGCTCATCAGATCCGCCAGATACTGAGGCGTGATCATATCGAGGAATTCCCCCGCTGCTGGCAGGCCGGAATCGTTGATATCCAGCAGCAGTTTACGCGCAATACGCAGACCGTCGTTAATCTGGTAGCTGCTGTCCATGTGCGGATCGTTAATCAGACCTTTCCAGCCCACGGTGGTGCGCGGCTTTTCGAAATATACGCGCATCACCACTTCCAGTTCGCCCTGAAGCTCTTCACGCAATGCCAGCAGGCGCGCGCCGTACTCTTTGGCGGCTTTGGTGTCGTGGATGGAGCAAGGCCCGATCACCACCAGCAGGCGATCGTCGCTGCCTTTAAGGATTTTATGGATCGCTTTACGCGCCTGAGAGACAGTGTGGGCGGCTTTTTCAGTGGCGGGGAATTTTTCCAACAGCGCTACAGGGGGGAGAAGCTCGTTGATCTCTTTAATTCTTAAGTCGTCGTTCTGATAATTCATGATATTTCCGGGGTCATCCTGATATTTTTCTTCGTTGCAATCCTTTCAATCTAACTCGCATAACCACAAGTGTAAACGGGCTTTTACACTTCTAATAAATTAATCCTGAAAACTCGAAAAAAACAGTGAAAACAGAATGAGAATCGATGGATTAACGCCATTTTTCAATGTTTACCACTGAAGGATGTTAAATTTTCAATATTGAATGCTATTTTGAAAATTAAGGTCCCATTCCCATTTTTGACTCGCAGGATTTTTCAGCCTCTTTCAACCAGTTGAAACCATGGAGCGGTTATAATTAGCCCACCGGGATTAATTTTTTGCGAGAGATCATGGCGCATTCACACCAAAATACCTCTGCTGATAGCAACGTAAAACGCCTGCTGTTTGCCTTTCTCATCACGGCAATTTTTATGGTTGCCGAAGTTATCGGCGGCCTGCTTTCCGGCTCGCTGGCTCTGCTGGCCGATGCCGGCCATATGCTCACCGACGCAGCAGCGCTGCTGTTTGCTTTGTTGGCCGTGCATTTTGCTCGTCGGCCGCCCAACGCCCGGCATACCTTTGGCTGGCTGCGCCTGACGACGCTTGCCGCTTTTGTAAACGCTATCGCTTTGGTGGTTATCACCATACTTATCGTCTGGGAAGCGATTCAGCGCTTCTCAAATCCTCAACCTATTGCAGGCTGGGCAATGCTGACTATTGCGATCGCCGGGCTGCTGGCGAACCTGGTCTCTTTCTGGATCCTGCACAGCGGCAGCGGAGAGAAAAACCTCAACGTCCGTGCGGCAGCGCTGCATGTTCTGGGTGATTTGCTGGGTTCAGTGGGGGCAATTGTGGCCGCGGTGGTGATCCTCTGGACCGGCTGGACGCCGATTGACCCAATCCTGTCGGTGCTGGTGTCCTGCCTGGTGCTACGCAGCGCCTGGAGTTTGTTGAAAGAGAGCGTCAATGAGCTATTAGAAGGTGCGCCGGGCGCCATCGACATTGCAGCCCTGAAGCGCAATCTTTCCCGCTCGATACCAGAAGTGCGTAACGTGCATCACGTCCATATCTGGCTGGTAGGTGAAAAACCGCTGATGACGCTGCATGTTCAGGTTGTACCGCCCCACGATCATGATGCTTTGCTGGCGCGCATACATCACTTCCTCGAGCACGAGTATCAGATAGAGCATGCCACGGTACAGATGGAGTATCAGGTTTGTCACGGCCCGGACTGCGACCTGAATGAGCATGACCACAGCGCTGGTCATGCCCATCATCACCATTGATCAGGAGAAGGCGCGCGAGCCGGACTGCCGCGCGCTGTTAATCCACATCCGGCTGCCATTCAGCGCAATGAACGTCAGAATGAGGTATTCCAGCGACATCGCGTAAACGCCCTGCAGGGCAAAGATAACCACGCTGATGACGTTAATGACCGTCCACAGCAGCCAGTTTTCCACGTATTTCCGGGTCATAAGAATCATCGCCACAATCGACAGCACCATCATGCACGAGTCCCAGAACGGATAGGCGTCTGGCTGTAGTTCCGGCAAGGTGACGTTCAGCCCCAGACTCTGCATCACAGACACCGCAACCCGGGTCAGGAAGGCAAAGACCGGATCGATAAACAGCGTCATCAACCCAATCGCTGCGACGATAATCACCAGCCATGCAATTGCCTTAGGCAAAGGTAGCCAGCGAATTTGCAGCAGGGATTGATGGTTACTGCTTTGCCGCGACCAGGCGTACCAGCCGTAAATGTTCGCCACAAAAAAGAACAGCTGCAAAAGAAGGCTGGCGTAGAGCTGAATCTGAAAGAAAATGATGGCAAACAGCGTGACGTTAATTAACCCGAAGGCATAGTTGCCTATCTTCTCCAGGCTGGCAAGCCAGATACATAGCAATCCCGCCAGCGTTCCCACGGCTTCAATCCATGATAAGTCATACCCGCCCGCCCCAATGGGGATGTGGACGAGAATGTTCTGCGTGCTAAAAAAATCCATGAACTCCCCAGAGCGTAATACTGTTACGCGTTGCCTTTAATCTTTCGACGCAATTCTGCCGCAAAGTCTAGCATGCGATTAAGTGGAACCAGCGCGCCTTCACGCAGCGCCGCATCCACTTCAATCGTGTGTGCGGCCCCGCCCTGCTCCAGCCCCTCAGCAATCGCTTTAAGCCCGTTCATTGCCATCCACGGGCAATGTGCACAGCTGCGGCAGGTTGCCCCTTCTCCTGCGGTTGGCGCCTCCAGTAGCTCTTTGTCCGGACACGCCTGCTGCATTTTATAAAATATCCCGCGATCTGTAGCCACAATAAGCTGCTGGTGAGGCAGAGTTTTAGCCGCATTGATCAGTTGGCTGGTCGAGCCTACAGCATCGGCCATATCCACCACGGCCTGCGGTGATTCAGGATGAACCAGCACCGCTGCATTCGGATACAGCGCCTTCATCCGCGCCAGCGCCTGAGTTTTAAATTCATCATGCACGATGCAGGCACCCTGCCAGCACAGCACATCGGCACCGGTCTGCTTTTGCACGTAGCTGCCAAGGTGGCGATCCGGTGCCCAAATGATTTTCTCACCCAGGCTGTCGAGATGCTCAATCAGTTCTACCGCAATACTGGACGTCACGACCCAGTCCGCCCGGGCTTTTACCGCCGCAGAGGTATTAGCATAGACGACCACCGTGCGATCCGGGTGCTGGTCGCAGAAAGCGTTGAACGCCTCAATCGGGCAGCCGAGATCCAGTGAGCATTCGGCATTGAGGGTAGGCATTAAAATGGTTTTTTCGGGGCTAAGGATTTTCGCCGTTTCGCCCATGAAACGAACCCCTGCGACCAGTAACGTGGACGCCGGATGGGTAGCGCCGAAGCGAGCCATCTCGAGCGAGTCAGAAATACACCCGCCGGTCTCTTCCGCAAGAGACTGGATTTCCGGGTCGGTGTAGTAGTGCGCCACCATCACCGCATCCCGCTCTTTAAGCAGGCGCTTGATTTTTTCACGATAAAATTGTTTTTCATCCCTGCTCAAAGGCGTGGGTTTCGGTGGGAAGGGATAAATCGCAGTTTCCGGGTCAAACATTACGCTCATCATGCAATCTCGTTTTACTGACTTAACATTACAGGCCAAATCAAACGTAATTTACGCCATCTTTGGCACTCATTGTTTTATATGCTAAACAAGATAGCGAAATTTAGTCGAAATGTCGTGGGTTATTGCTCGATGCGCAGAGAGAAACAGAGCAGTGGGGAATGAGTGCCGGGAATAACAGGGTTTTCAAATCGCAGATAGCAGAAAGGCGCCTTTAGGGCGCCTTTCTACACTGGTGGGTCGTGCAGGATGATTTCACCCTACGGGTCGTCGCAAGCGACGGGCAAAATCAAAAAGCGATTTTGTCGAACCTGCTGCAGGCTCGAACCCTGCCCGAATTCAGAATAGCAAAAAGGCGCCTTTAGGGCGCCTTTCTACACTGGTGGGTCGTGCAGGATTCGAACCTGCGACCAATTGATTAAAAGTCAACTGCTCTACCAACTGAGCTAACGACCCGCTTTATGCGGTTACTACTAACTTCTTTACTGTTTACTACTTTAAAGTGGTGGGTCGTGCAGGATGACTATCACCCTTCGGGCCGTTGTTATCACAACGTTGTTTCGCTCTCGCTCAACTCAAACCTGCTGCAGGTTCGAACCCTTCACGCCTTGCTACTGCTTACTACTTTAAAGTGGTGGGTCGTGCAGGATTCGAACCTGCGACCAATTGATTAAAAGTCAACTGCTCTACCAACTGAGCTAACGACCCGCTGTGCGGCTTGCTGCAAACTTCTTTACTGCTTACTACTTTAAAGTGGTGGGTCGTGCAGGATGACTATCACCCTTCGGGCCGTTGTTATCACAACGTTGTTTCGCTTTCGCTCAACTCAAACCTGCTACAGGTTCGAACCCTTCACGCCTTGCTACTGCTTACTACTTTAAAGTGGTGGGTCGTGCAGGATGACTATCACCCTTCGGGCCGTTGTTATCACAACGTTGTTTCGCTCTCGCTCAACTCAAACCTGCTGCAGGTTCGAACCCTTCACGCCTTGCTACTGCTTACTACTTTAAAGTGGTGGGTCGTGCAGGATTCGAACCTGCGACCAATTGATTAAAAGTCAACTGCTCTACCAACTGAGCTAACGACCCACTTTTGCGTCACTTTGGGTTTGTTTAGTATCCCTTGGCAACGGCGGCATATATTACTGATTTAAGATTTTGACGCAACAATAATTTTGACGCAGATCGCTCAACTGCTTATGTTTCGCACGGCAAGACCAGAAAAGCGACGATATCTGGTCAGGCCGCACGCATTATTGCGCATTCAGACGTTTTTGAGCCTGCTTTGCACCGTCAGTATTGGGATACTGTTTAACGACCTGCTGGTAGACGGCTTTCGCTTTTGCAGCGTCGCCTTTGTCCTGCATGATCACGCCAACCTTAAACATGGCGTCCGGCGCTTTAGGGGATTTCGGGTAGTTTTTCACCACGGAGGCAAAATAAAACGCCGCATCGTCCTTTTTGCCTTTGTTGTAATTCAACTGACCCAGCCAGTAATTGGCGTTAGGCAGATAAGTTGAATCCGGATACTTCTTCACAAAGGACTGAAACGCATTGATAGCATCGTCCTGGCGCGATTTATCCTGCACCAGCGCGATAGCAGCGTTGTAATCGCTATTAGCATCACCGCCTTGCACTGGGGCAGCAGGCGCCGCGTTAGAGGCCCCTGCGTCCGGCGTGGCAGTCTGGGATGCACCGGCAGCAGGCTGTTGCCCTGCTCCCGCCGCAGCGCCGCTAAGGCTATCCATCTGCAGCAAAATTTGCTTTTGACGTTCCACAACCTGATTCAGCTGATACTGACTTTCCTGGATCTGACCACGCAGGGAATCAATATCATTCTGGTTATCGGAGAGTTGCTGCTGGAGTTGGGTCAAAAGCTGACTGTGAGCGTTAGAAATACGCTCGAGTTGAGTGACACGGTCTTCGACCGAGCCTGAGCCGACACTACTGATTGGCGCCTGAGCAGTAGCGGCCCAAGGGGCCGCTATGCCAACCAGTAACGACAGACTCAACAAGTGATGTCTGAAGTTACTGCTCATGCGATTCTCTTAGTAAACCAGTACGGCACGACGGTTTTTAGCGTAAGCCGCTTCGTCATGACCCAGTACTGCAGGTTTTTCTTTACCGTAAGAAACGATGGAGATCTGGTCTGCAGAAACGCCTTTACCTTGCAGGTACATTTTAACAGCGTTAGCACGACGTTCGCCCAGTGCGATGTTGTACTCTGGGGTACCGCGCTCATCCGCATGACCTTCTACGGTCACTTTGTAAGACGGGTTGCTACGCAGGAAGTTAGCGTGTGCATCCAGCATTGCAGCGAATTCAGAGCTAACATCGTATTTGTCCAGACCGAAGTAAACGATGTTGTTCTGCTGCAGCTGTTGCATCTGCAGACGAGCCTGCTCTTCAGAAGACATGTTGCCGTGGCCGTTAGCGTCCATACCAGTGCCGGCACCCAGCATACCTTCACCGCTCTGACCATTGTTGGCGCTCTTGTTAGAAGAACACGCCGCGATAGCCATAACCGGCAGAGCAATCATCAGCCCTTTCAGCACTTTGTTCAGTTGCATTTCTTTGATCCTTTAATAATCAATATTGTTATCACAGATACGGCGACCAGGCAGGGAATTTGACCTGTCCATCAGTTGCCGGAAGACGCGCTTTGAAACGCCCATCTGTTGAAACCAAATTCAGCACGGATCCCATCCCCTGAGAAGAGCTGTAGATTACCATAGTGCCGTTAGGTGCCAGACTTGGCGTTTCATCCAGGAACGTTGACGATAAAGTTGTTACGCCACCCGCTACCAGATCCTGTTTGGCAATGTGCTGCTGACCGCTTGCGGAGCTGACCATCACCATAATTTTACCGTCGGCACTGACATCGGCATCCTGGTTCTGAGAACCTTCCCAGGACAGACGCTGCGGAGCACCGCCACTAATACTGACTTTATAAATCTGTGGACGACCCGCCTGGTCAGAGGTATAGGCCAGGGTTTGGTTGTCCGGGAACCAGGTCGGTTCGGTGTTGTTGCTGCGACCTTCAGTTACCTGACGAATCTGGCCAGAGCCCAGGTCCATCACGTACAGCTGCAGGCTGCCGGTTTTAGACAGCGCGAACGCCAGCTTAGAACCGTCCGGAGAGAACGCCGGTGCACCGTTGTGCTGCGGGAACGAAGCAATCTGACGTACTGCACCGTTAGCCAGCGTCTGCACAACCAGCGCAGAACGGCCGCTTTCGAAGGTCACATAAGCCAGTTTACTGCCGTCCGGAGACCAGGCTGGAGACATCAGCGGCTGCGGAGAACGGTGTACCACAAACTGGTTGTAGCCATCGTAATCAGACACGCGAAGCTCATACGGGAACTGGCCGCCATTGGTCTGTACAACGTAAGCAATACGGGTACGGAATGCGCCTTTAATTCCGGTCAGCTTCTCAAACACTTCATCGCTGGCGGTATGGCCGGCATAGCGCAGCCACTGTTTGTTCACTTTATAGGAGTTCTGCGCCAGCACCGTGCCCGGTGCACCAGAGGTGTCAACCAGCTGGTAAGCCACGGTGTAACTGCCGTCGCCGTTTGGCGTAACCTGACCTACCACGACGGCGTCAATACCGAGCGCGGTCCAGGCAGCAGGCTGAACTTCCTGAGCAGAACCCGGCTGCTGTGGCAGGCGAGATCTGTCGAGCGGGTTGAATTTACCGCTGTTACGCAGGTCAGCGGCAACAATACCGCCGATATCTTCAGGCGCGGCGCCAGGGCCTGCCCAGGTGAACGGAACCACACCGATTGGACGAGCAGAATCCACGCCCTGGGTGATCTCGATACGAACTTCTGCGTGCAGCACTGCTGCCCACAGCATTAAGAAACTTAACGCTACACGAAATGCCTGCTTCATCATATCTCCCTTATCCGGGCGAAAAGCCCACGATAATTTAGCAGAATGTTAACAAACCCAAATACACAAAACTACCAAAACCCTGTAACTCAGCTTAGTGTGCTTTCCCCGTCGTGACGGGGAAAACCGCGTTAAGGCTTAAAGTCGATCGGTGCGTTCTTGAAGACTTCATAAACAGCTTCACTTGGCGGCTTCGGAATCTTCGCCAGACGCGCTGCCGCAACGGCAGCCTGACAAAGTGCTGGATCACCGCCTTCTGGCTTGATATCAAGCAGAAGGCCGTCTGGTGCCAACTTGATCCGCAGCGAACAGGTCTTACCAGCAAACGAAGGATCGTTATAGAACTTACTCTCGATCGCTGCCTTTATCTGACCAGCATAGCCGTTGATCTCCGCGCCACTAGCGCCGTTGTTCTTATTATTCCCTTTTCCAGCGGCAGTTGCGGCATTACCTTTCGCCCCACCGCCCGTTTTCGGTGCATTCTTACCTGAGCTTAAATCACCGAATAAATCGTCGACGCCCTGCGCTGCGGCCTTGTCAGAAGCAGCTTTCTCAGCAGCAGCCTTTTTCTTCGCGTCGGCGGCCGCTTTCTTATCTGCGGCGGCTTTCGCTGCGGCAGCCTTGTCAGCAGCGGCCTTCTCGGCAGCTTTTTCTGCCGCTGCCTTTTCTGCAGCAGCCTGTTTCGCAGCTTCAGCTTTTTCAGCAGCAGCCTGCTTAGCTGCTTCAGCGGCGGCTTTCTTCTCCGCATCCTGCGCAGCCTTCTTAGCGGAAGCATCTGCAGCTTTCTTCTCAGCATCCTGCTGAGCTTTTTTCGCTGCAGCAGCAGCGTCAGCGGCGGCTTTTTTCTCAGCGTCAGCTGCTTTCTTAGCAGCTTCTTCAGTGGCTTTCTTCTGAGCATCCGCAGCCGCTTTCTTCGCGGCTTCTTCCGCAGCTTTGGCCTGGGCATCAGCCTGAGCTTTTGCCTGCGCGTCAGCCTGGGCTTTCGCCTGAGCATCCGCTTTTGCCTTCGCCGCTGCGGCCGCAGCTTCGGCCTGTTTTTGCTGCTCTTGAGCCTGCTTCGCTGCCGCTTCAGCCTGTTTCTGCTGTTCGGCCTGCGCTTTTGCCTGCTCCTGGGCGGCTAAACGCTCCTTCTCCAGCTCTTTCAGGCGCTGTTGTTCCGCCGCCTGTTTTTGCTGAAGCTCTTCTGCCTGCTGCTGCGCCTGTTTTTCACGCTGTTCAGCGGCGCGCTTGCTGCTTGCCTGCTGCTGCTGTTGGCGATTGTAGTTTTCCACTACCGCACCCGGGTCAACCATCACCGCGTCAATAGAAGAACCACCGCCACCGCCAGCGGATGCATCAATGTGCTCATCAAACGAGCTCCAGATCAGGATGGCAATCAAAATGATATGCAGCACCACTGAAACGATGATCGCCCGTTTTAATTTAGCGTTCTCTTCGGTTGCCTTTGACACTCTCGGTTCCCAAACGGTTTAAGCGAAATGGATCAGATTGGCTGTGTCATCAAACCAACGGACTTCACGCCCGCCTGATGCAACAGATTCAGCGCCTTGATGATCTCGTCATACGGAACATCTTTTGCGCCGCCGATCAAAAAGACCGTTTTTGGATTCGCCTGCAGACGGCGCTGCGCTTCGGCAACAACCTGCTCTGACGGCAACTGATCCATGCGATCTTTTTCAACCACTACGCTGTACTGCCCTACCCCGGACACTTCAATAATGACCGGCGGTTCATCGTTACTGCTGACGGTCTGAGAATCTGTCGCATCCGGCAGATCCACCTCGACGCTCTGGGTGATGATCGGCGCTGTTGCCATAAAGATCAGCAGCAGCACCAGCAGCACGTCCAGCAATGGAACGATGTTAATTTCTGACTTCAGCTCACGACGACCACGTCCGCGTCTGGCCATGACTTACCCCTTGTTACTGCTTTTCGCTGCTGGTAAAAGCCTGACGGTGCAGGATAGCCGTGAACTCTTCCATGAAGTTGTCGTAATTCAATTCCAGTTTGTTCACGCGTTGGTTAAGGCGGTTGTACGCCATAACGGCCGGAATAGCAGCAAACAGACCAATCGCAGTCGCGATCAGCGCTTCGGCAATCCCTGGCGCAACCATCTGCAGCGTCGCCTGCTTCACCGCGCCCAGGGCGATAAACGCATGCATGATCCCCCACACCGTACCAAACAGGCCGATATACGGGCTGATGGAACCAACGGTGCCGAGGAAAGGAATATGGGTTTCCAGCGTTTCCAGCTCGCGGCTCATCGAGATACGCATCGCACGAGATGCCCCCTCAACCACAGCTTCTGGCGCATGGGTATTGGCGCGATGCAGTCGCGCGAACTCTTTAAAACCGGAATAGAAGATCTGCTCAGAACCGCTCAAGCTGTCGCGGCGGCCCTGGCTCTCCTGATACAGGCGAGACAGTTCGATACCGGACCAGAACTTGTCTTCAAACGCCTCAGCTTCACGGCTGGCGGCATTAAGGATACGCGTTCGCTGAATGATGATTGCCCATGATGCGATGGAAAAACCAATCAAAATCAACATGATAAATTTGACCAGAAGGCTTGCCTTCAGGAACAAATCAAGGATATTCATGTCAGTCACTGCTTGAACTCCGCGACAATAGACTTGGGAAGCGCACGAGGCTTCATAAGGTGTGGATCAACGCAAACAATCAGCACTTCAGCTTGGTTAAGCAACTGATTTTCAGCGTTGACTATTCGCTGCGTAAACACCATAGAAGTGCCGCGCATCGATGTAATTTCACTTTGGATTTCGAGTAAATCGTCGAGTCGGGCAGGCGCAAGATAATCAACCGTCATCCTGCGTACGACAAAGGCGACACGCTCCGCCAACAAGGAATGCTGATTAAAGTTGTGCTGGCGCAGCATCTCTGTGCGTGCTCTTTCATAAAAAGCAACATAACTGGCATGGTAAACCATACCACCGGCGTCTGTGTCTTCGTAGTAAACACGGACCGGCCATCGAAACAGCGTTGTACTCACTTTACATCCCGGTAATGCAATTAAACGCTGCTTACTATACGCAAGAGAATGAGGGTTTGGAATGGATTGTTTTAAACGTTAAGTAAATTTTTATGGGCTTGTTAAAGCCCATAATTTCTGCTTCAGGCGGGGGAATGTACGCAGTCATTCAGAAGAAGAAAAACAGCAGGCCAGCGATGAGCACTAAATCGGCAACCAGCGGGCAGAAAATGCCCTGCCAGAGCACTTTGGTTGGGCGGAAACCCACGCCGTGAATGATCCCAGCACAAACGCCCCACATCAGCAGGAAGCCATGCCAAATCTCCAGCTCACTCGTTTTGGCGGCAAAACGAGACGGGTCCCAAAAAATACACCCAGCCAGCACCAGCGCCATCACTAAGGAAAGAGCCCGCAAGGGGCTCTTGTCCATTACCGCGTACAGTTTCGCGATAACGTATTCCATCAGTGCTCTTCTTTTCCGGCTTTGCTCGCCTCAACGTGCTCGAGAGCCAGCGCGGTAATAATCCCGAATGCACACGCCAGAAGCGTGCCCAGAATCCATGCAAAGTACCACATAATCAGCTCCTTATTAGTACAGAGAGGTGGAGTTGCTTTCGATGTGCTCTTTCGTGATACGACCGAACATTTTCCAGTAACACCAGGTGGTGTAGAGAAGAATGATTGGCACGAACACGATGGCAACATAGGTCATCACATTCAGCGTCAGCTGGCTGGATGTCGCATCCCACATGGTCAGGCTAGCGTTCATCATGGTGCTGGAAGGCATCACGAACGGGAACATCGCGATACCGGCCGTCAGGATCACACAGGCCAACGTCAGCGAAGAGAAGATAAACGCCAGAGCGCCTTTCTCCAGACGAGACATGAGGATGGTCAGCAGCGGCAGCACAACACCCAGAGCAGGAATCAACCACAGCGCTGGCGTATTGTTGAAGTTCACCAGCCAGGCACCCGCCTGACGCGCGACTTCTTTGGTCAGCGGGTTAGATGCAGCATGATGATCCAGAGCAGAAGTCACCACATAGCCATCAATGCCGTAGATCACCCAGACACCGGCCAGCGCGAAGCAAACCATCATCACCAGCGCAGCAATCTGAGCCGCCGCTTTAGCACGCAGATGTAACTCACCTACGGTACGCATCTGCAGATAGGTTGCGCCCTGGGCCACGATCATCGACACGCTAACAACGCCTGCCAACAGGCCAAACGGATTTAGCAGTTGGAAGAAGTTACCGGTGTAGTAAAGGCGCAGGTAGTCATCAACGTGGAACGGAACGCCCTGCAGCAGGTTGCCGAAAGCGACACCTATCACCAGCGGTGGTACGAAGCTACCAATGAAAATGCCCCAGTCCCACATGTTGCGCCAGCGGGTATCTTCGATCTTCGAGCGGTAGTCGAACCCTACCGGACGGAAGAACAAAGAAGCCAGCACCAGAATCATCGCGACATAGAAGCCGGAGAAGGCAGCGGCATAAACCATTGGCCAGGCAGCAAACAAAGCCCCGCCCGCGGTGATCAGCCAAACCTGGTTCCCGTCCCAGTGCGGCGCGATGGAGTTAACCATGATGCGGCGTTCAACGTCAGTACGGCCAATCACGCGCGACAGCATGCCCACGCCCATATCGAAGCCGTCGGTGACGGCAAAGCCAATCAGCAGAACGCCGACCAGCAGCCACCAGATAAAACGCAATACTTCATAATCGATCATTTGACGACTCCTGTCTTAGCGTGCCGGCTGAGAAGCCACGTTGGACTGCTCAAAGTGATAGCGCCCTGTTTTCAGACTGCTCGGCCCAAGGCGAGCAAATTTGAACATCAGGAACAGTTCCGCCACCATAAACAGCGTGTAAAGGCCGCAAATCAGTATCATGGAGAACAGCAGGTCGCCCACGCTCAATGACGAGTTTGCCACTGCCGTCGGCAGAACCTCACCCACCGCCCAAGGCTGACGCCCGTATTCCGCGACAAACCAGCCGGATTCGATAGCGATCCAAGGCAGTGGAATACCGTACAGCGCGGCACGCAGCAGCCATTTTTTCGAACCAATGGCGTTACGGGTCACGGTCCAGAAGGACACAGCGATAATGAACAGCATCAGGAAGCCACAGGCCACCATAATACGGAACGCGAAGTACAGCGGTGCTACGCGAGGAATAGAGTCTTTGGTTGCTTTCTGAATCTGCTCTTCGGTCGCGTCAGTGACGTTTTCCGTGTAGCGCTTCAGCAACAGACCATAGCCCAGGTCTTTTTTCACGTGGTTGAAGCTATCACGCACGCTTTGATCGGTTGAACCACTGCGCAGTTGCTCCAGCAGGCTGTAAGCCTTCATCCCGTTACGGATACGCTCTTCGTGCTGCACCATCAGCTCTTTCAGGCCCGTAACCGGCTTATCTACCGAGCGGGTAGCGATGATGCCCAGCGCGTAAGGAATTTGAATGGCGAAGCGGTTTTCTTGTTTATCCTGGTCAGGAATACCAAACAGGGTAAACGCCGCCGGCGCTGGCTGAGTTTCCCATTCGGCTTCAATCGCGGCCAGTTTGGTTTTCTGCACGTCACCCATTTCGTAGCCAGACTCATCGCCCAGTACGATAACGGAGAGAATAGCGGCCATACCGAAGCTCGCGGCAATCGCGAAGGAACGCTTCGCAAAAGCGACGTCGCGGCCTTTCAGCAGGTAGTAGGAGCTGATACCGAGCACGAACATCGCGCCACAAACATAGCCGGACGCTACGGTGTGTACGAATTTAACCTGCGCAACCGGGTTCAGGACCAGCTCGGCAAAGCTGACCATTTCCATACGCATGGTTTCGAAGTTGAAATCGGAAGCGATAGGGTTTTGCATCCAGCCGTTAGCGACCAGAATCCACAGCGCGGAGAGGTTGGAGCCCAATGCCACCAGCCAGGTGACGGCCATATGTTGAACTTTGCCGAGGCGATCCCAGCCAAAGAAGAACAGACCAACAAAGGTAGATTCGAGGAAGAATGCCATCAGGCCTTCGATCGCCAGCGGCGCACCGAAGATATCCCCTACATAGTGAGAATAGTAAGACCAGTTAGTCCCAAACTGGAACTCCATGGTCAAACCGGTTGCCACCCCCAGCGCAAAGTTGATTGCAAACAACTTGCCCCAGAATTTGGTCATATCTTTATAAATCTGCTTACCTGACAGCACATAGACCGTTTCCATGATGGCCAGCAAGAACGCCATACCTAGCGTCAGCGGCACAAACAGGAAGTGGTACATCGCGGTCAAGGCAAACTGTAAGCGCGACAGTTCGACAATATCAAACATCTTGACTCCTTGCTCTTCGCATGAAGACTTCGACTGTGGTTCACCGGGTGGTTCACCACAAGCATGCCCTAATACAAATACATTCGCTTCCAGTCCCCTTTTTCTCGCCCACTTTATTCAAATGTGAAATCAAAAGGTGAAAGGTTACAAACACGTTAATTAAATCAAAAATAACCCGTAATTATATTACCCTGCAATTCCCTTACAATAAACAGGTCTTTGCTTAATGTTTTTTACGTTTTACGACGGCGATCAATTTATAGCTAAAACACCGTTATTCAGCCAGTTTGATCTGCAGCAATTTTGCCCCTTTATACCCCACAACGCCAGCTTTAAACATTGATCCAAAACAATTTACATTGGCAATGTTAATTATTTTTCAATAGAGAATTAATCGTGAATTTGTTGTTAATGATATGTTCCAACGCTTCGTTTGAGGTTAATTTAATGACGCTTATTCTCAACATAAAGCCGATATTTAAAGCTGAAGCTTAAATTTCCCCCATGCACGCCAGGTCATCTTTACACTATTTATCGGGCATCTTTTTCCGTAGTTTTGGCTCCCTCCTTTTAATATTCACAAATAATTCACTTTTGACATAAATTAAATTAACAAATCATTATTTTTTATAAGGTTACATCGAGAAAATATTGCAGAGAGAAATTATTCAGGAAAAGAATAAGTGCGTGGGCATGCGCGATACAACGTAAGAAGAGGCAGGGTTATCAAAGCCGAAACATAAAAAAAGGCCACCCAGGGTGGCCAACCATGTCGAACACTTATTATTACTGTTTCCCCCGCTTGCGCGGGGGCATCTGCTTACTGCGGCAGAATAGCTTTCAGCGCATCGCCAATGTCGGCGAGGCTGCGAACGGTTTTCACGCCAGCGGCTTCCAGAGCAGCGAATTTCTCATCCGCCGTCCCCTTCCCGCCCGCGATGATGGCGCCCGCGTGGCCCATACGCTTGCCTTTAGGCGCGGTAACGCCGGCAATGTAGCCCACAACAGGTTTGGTCACGTGCTCTTTGATATAGGCCGCAGCTTCTTCTTCTGCGCTCCCGCCGATTTCACCGATCATCACAATGGCTTCGGTTTTCGGGTCTGCCTGGAACATCTTCAGGATATCAATGAAGTTGGAGCCAGGAATCGGGTCACCGCCGATACCAACGCAGGTTGACTGGCCGAGGCCGATGTCAGTTGTCTGCTTAACGGCTTCATAGGTCAGCGTCCCGGAACGGGAAACGATGCCTACTTTGCCCGGCAGATGAATGTGGCCCGGCATGATGCCGATTTTGCATTCGCCTGGGGTGATAACGCCCGGGCAGTTTGGCCCGATCATGCGCACGCCAGCTTCATCCAGCGCCACTTTCACGGTCAGCATATCCAGCGTAGGGATACCTTCAGTGATGGTGATAATCAGCTTAATACCCGCATCAATCGCTTCCAGGATGGAGTCTTTGCAGAACGGAGCTGGAACGTAAATCACGGAAGCAGTCGCGCCGGTAGCTTCAACGGCTTCACGCACGGTATTGAATACCGGCAGACCCAGATGTTCAGTACCGCCTTTGCCTGGCGTCACGCCGCCAACCATTTGCGTACCGTAGGCAATCGCCTGTTCGGAGTGGAAAGTCCCCTGGCTGCCGGTAAAGCCCTGGCAAATTACCTTGGTGTTTTTATCGATCAAAATGGACATTATTTCCCCTCCACGGCAGCAACAACCTGCTGTGCTGCGTCCGTCAGACTTTTCGCTGCAATGATGTTCAGGCCGCTATCTGCCAGTTTTTTCGCGCCCAGTTCGGCGTTGTTACCTTCCAGACGCACCACCACCGGCACGTTAACGCCCACTTCAGCTACCGCACCAATGATACCGTCGGCAATCAGGTCGCAGCGGACAATACCGCCGAAGATGTTCACCAGAACGGCTTTGACTTTGTCGTCGGACAGGATGATTTTGAACGCTTCGGTAACGCGCTCTTTGGTCGCACCGCCGCCCACGTCGAGGAAGTTAGCCGGCTCGCCGCCGTGCAGCTTAACGATGTCCATGGTGCCCATTGCCAGGCCCGCACCGTTAACCATACAGCCGATATTGCCGTCCAGCGCCACGTAGTTCAGTTCCCACTGTGCAGCCTGAGCTTCACGCGGGTCTTCCTGAGACTGGTCGCGCATTTCACGCAGATCCGGCTGGCGGAAAAGCGCGTTACCGTCAGCGCCCAGTTTGCCGTCGAGGCAGATCAGGTCGCCCTGCTTAGTGATCACCAGCGGGTTGATTTCGATCAGCGCCAGGTCGCGCTCGAGGAAGATAGTCGCCAGCCCCATAAAGATCTTGGTGAACTGCTGAACCTGTTTACCTTCCAGACCCAGTTTGAACGCCAGCTCACGACCCTGGTAAGGCATTGGGCCCGCCAGCGGATCCAGCGCAACTTTGTGGATCAGGTGCGGCGTTTCTTCCGCTACTTTTTCGATTTCCACGCCGCCTTCGGTGGAGGCCATGAAGACCACGCGGCGAGAGCTACGGTCAACTACCGCGCCCAGATACAGCTCTTTGTCGATGTCGGTTGCAGCTTCAACCAGAATCTGGTGTACAGGCTGGCCAGTAGCGTCCGTTTGGTAAGTCACCAGACGTTTGCCCAGCCAGTGCTCGGCAAAAGCACGAATGTCTTCTTTGCTGTTAACCACTTTCACACCGCCCGCTTTACCGCGGCCACCGGCATGAACCTGACATTTCACCACCCAAGGACCCGCGCCAATTTTAGAGGCGGCTTCTTCCGCTTCACGCGGTGTGGTGCAGGCGTAACCGACGGGTGCCGGCAAACCATACCGAGCAAACAACTGTTTCGCCTGATATTCGTGTAAGTTCATGAGTTCTATCCATCCAGATAAAGAGCATTAATGCTCGGGGTAAGGTTAGATTTGGTTGTAGGGGCGGGTGTCATAGCACCCGCCAGAGTCTTGTTCGACTACACGTCCAGCAGCAGACGAGTTGGATCTTCCAGCAGCTCTTTAATGGCTACCAGATAACCCACGGACTCGCGGCCATCGATCAGACGGTGATCGTAAGAGAGCGCCAGGTACATCATCGGCAGGATCTCAACTTTACCGTCCACCGCCATTGGGCGGTCTTTGATGGCGTGCATACCCAGGATCGCGCTCTGCGGTGGGTTGATGATTGGCGTAGACATCAGGGAGCCGAAGACGCCACCGTTGGTGATGGTGAAGTTACCGCCGGTCAGCTCTTCCACGGTCAGTTTGCCGTCACGGCCTTTCACCGCCAGCTCTTTGATGCGTTTTTCAATGTCGGCCATGCCCAAGGTATCAACGTCTTTCAGCACTGGGGTCACCAGGCCACGCGGGGTAGAAACCGCGATGCTGACATCGAAGTAGTTGTGGTAAACCACGTCTTCGCCGTCGATGGAAGCATTCACTTCCGGATAGCGTTTCAGCGCTTCAACAACCGCTTTAATGTAGAAGGACATGAAGCCCAGACGCACGCCGTGGCGTTTTTCAAACGCTTCACCGTACTGCTTACGCAGTTCCATGATTGGCTTCATGTTCACTTCGTTGAACGTAGTGAGCATGGCGGTAGAGTTTTTCGCTTCCAGCAGACGTTCGGCCACGCGCTTGCGCAGACGGGTCATCGGCACGCGTTTTTCGCTGCGGCCAGCCAGTGGCGCAACCGGCGCCTGAGTGGCTTCGGCGGCTTTCGCCTGCGCAGGTTGTTTCGCTTTCGCTTCGCTCAGGTGTTTTTCAACATCTTCACGAGTGAGACGGCCACCTACGCCGCTGCCTTTAATAGCGCTGGCGTCGAGGTCGTTCTCTGCGATCAGGCGGCGGATAGCCGGGCTGAGGGCATCATTGCTCTGCTCTTCCAGAGAAGCCTGCTGGCGCTGAGCCGGAGTAGACTCTTTGCTGTCAGCTTTTGCGGAGGTTTCTTTCCCGCCGCTGTTGCCTTCACGCAGACGGCCCAGAATCTGACGAGAGGTCACGGTCGTGCCTTCGTCTTCCAGTACCGCATCCAGAACGCCGTCCGCAGACGCGGGGACTTCCAGTACCACTTTGTCAGTTTCGATTTCAACCAGTACTTCGTCACGTTTGACGCTGTCGCCCGGTTTTTTATGCCAGGTTGCCACTGTCGCGTCGGCTACGGACTCAGGCAGGTCAGGAACTAGAATATCTACGCTACTCATTATTTATCCTTTAATTTATTCGACGTTCAGCGCGTCATTAACCAGATCTTGCTGTTGCTTCTGGTGAACGGACATATACCCTACCGCCGGAGAGGCGGAGGCCGGGCGACCTGCATAACGCAGAGCGGACCCAAACGGAATCACTTCGCGGAAGTGGTGCTGGCTGCAGTACCAGGCGCCCTGGTTCAGCGGCTCTTCCTGGCACCAGACGAAGTCGTGTACGTGTGCGAACGGCTTCAGCGCTTCCTGTACCGCCTGGTGCGGGAACGGATAGAGCTGTTCGATACGGACAATCGCCACATCCTTCTGCTCATTCTTACGGCGCTGCTCAAGCAGGTCGTAGTACACCTTACCGGAACACAGAACAACGCGCTTCACGCCTTTCGGATCCAGTTCGTCAATCTCACCAATTGCCGGCTGGAACGTGCCGTTGGCCAGTTCGTCGAGGCTGGATACCGCCAGCGGATGGCGCAGCAGAGATTTCGGTGACATAACGACCAGTGGACGGCGCATCCCGCGCAGCGCCTGACGACGCAGCATGTGGTAAACCTGAGCCGGAGTCGACGGCACGCAAACCTGCATGTTCTGCTCGGCGCACAGCTGGAGGTAACGCTCCAGACGCGCGGAGGAGTGCTCTGGGCCCTGGCCTTCATAGCCGTGTGGCAGCAGCATGACCAGGCCACACATACGGCCCCATTTCTGCTCGCCGGAGCTGATGAACTGGTCAATCACAACCTGTGCCCCGTTGGCGAAGTCGCCGAACTGCGCTTCCCAAATGGTCAGGGTGCGAGGTTCTGCCGTGGCATAGCCGTACTCAAAGGCCAGAACCGCTTCTTCAGACAACACGGAATCCCAGACTTTGAAGATGCCCTGGCTGTTGTGGACGTGCGCCAGCGGCGTATAGGTAGAGCCGTTGGTTTGGTTGTGGATCACGGCGTGGCGGTGGAAGAAGGTCCCACGGCCAGCATCTTCACCGGACAGACGAACGGACACGCCTTCATCTACCAGCGTTGCATAAGCCAGGTTTTCCGCTGCACCCCAGTCGAACAGTTTGTTGCCGTTCGCCATGTCCTGACGGTCGCTGTAGATTTTCGCCACGCGGGACTGCATTTCTACAGCTTCCGGCACGGTGCTGATGCGCTTAGCCAGTTCCTGAACGCGCTTCATCTCAACCTTGTTCGGGTAGCTTTCGTCCCACTCGTGGTTGAGGTACGGCGACCAGGTAAAGGAGTGCATGTTCATCGGACGCCACTCTTGCACGACACATTCGCCGGCATCCAGCGCATCGCGGTACAGATTCACCATTTCGGTGGCATCTTCCAGCGTGGCCAGTTTGTCCTGCTCCAGCTTGTCAGCATAGATCTTACGCGGGGTCGGATGTTTTTTGATTTTCTGGTACATCACCGGCTGCGTTGCGCTTGGCTCGTCAGCTTCGTTATGGCCGTGGCGGCGGTAGCAAACCAGGTCGATAAACACATCACGCTTGAAGGTATTACGGAAGTCCAGCGCCAGACGGGTAACGAAAGCTACGGCTTCCGGATCATCCGCATTAACGTGGAAAATCGGCGCCATGACCATCTTACCGATGTCGGTACAGTATGGCGTGGAGCGCGCATCCAGCGGGTTAGAGGTGGTGAAACCAATCTGGTTGTTGATCACGATACGCACGGTACCGCCCACTTCGTAACCACGCGCTTTGGACATGTTCAGGGTTTCCTGAACCACGCCCTGCCCGGCTACCGCGGCATCACCATGAATGGTGATCGGCAGTACCTGGTTGCTGCCTGGCTTATCCAGACGATCCAGACGCGCACGCACGGAACCGATAACCACCGGGCTAACGATTTCCAGGTGAGACGGGTTAAACGCCAGCGCCAGGTGAACCAGGCCGCCTTCGGTTTCAACATCGGAAGAGAAGCCCATGTGGTACTTCACGTCGCCGGTGCCGAGATGTTCTTTATGTTTGCCCGCAAATTCGTCAAACAGATCCTGCGGTTTTTTACCCAGCACGTTGATCAGCACGTTAAGACGACCGCGGTGCGCCATACCCAGCACCACTTCGCGCGTGCCGCTCTTACCGGCGTGGCGAATCATCTCTTTGAGCATCGGTACCAGCGCGTCGCCGCCTTCCAGCGAGAAGCGTTTCGCCCCAGGGAATTTAGCCCCCAGATAGCGCTCCAGCCCTTCCGCCGCAGTCAGCTCGCTCAGGAAACGTTTTTTCTCTTCCTGAGTAAAGCTTGAACGCCCGGCTACCGATTCGATGCGCTGCTGGATCCAGCGTTTTTCTTCGGTATTGGTGATGTGCATGTATTCCGCACCGATCGACCCACCGTAGGTTTGCTTCAGCGCAGCGATCAGGTCGGCAAGCTTCATGGTCTCTTTGCCGATGGCAAACGATCCCACGTTGAAACTCTGCTGCAAATCTTCTTCGGTCAGGTTATGGAACGCCGGATCCAGATCGGCAACCGTTTCCTGCTGCCAAAGCCCGAGCGGATCGAGATTAGCAGCCTGATGGCCGCGGAAACGCCAGGCGTTGATCAGCTGCAACACTTTTACCTGTTTGGCATCGGTGTCAGGATCGGTGACTGCGGTGGAGTAACGTGAGGCATCCTTCGCCAGACGACGGAAATAATCACGCGTTTTTGAATGGAATTGATCCGGTCTGGCTCCGGTGCCAGGTAACTGCTGGAACATCGTGCGCCAGTGCGCATCAACAGAGTCAGGATCGGTTAAGAAGTCTTCATAGAGCTGCTCTATGTAGGACTGGTTTGCGCCCGCCAGCCAGGAAGAGTCCAGCCAGGGCTTCATCGCGCCGTTCTGCATCGTGATCCCTTAAGCATTTTATGCTTATTTCGCCGTGGATAACTATAACGCACACCGTAGGGTATACAGGTATACGTTCCAGGGTTCACTTTCTTCGAGCCTGTTGCCGTGGAGGGCGGCCCGCGAAGGAACCTTTAGAAACTGTCTTAAGGGTTTCCCCTCACCCCTTCCCCTTATATAGAGAGGGAAGATCGTCGGCAGTTTTTAAAGATTTCCTGCAATTTGCACCCTCTCCCCTGCAAGGAGAGGGTACTTTTCTGACTTAAGCGCTTTTTTGCAACAGCATCGACTTAATATGGCCGATAGCTTTCGTCGGGTTCAGCCCCTTAGGACAAACGCTGACGCAGTTCATAATGCTGTGGCAGCGGAATACGCTGAAAGCATCGCTCAGGCCGTCCAGACGCGCGTCCGTTTCGGTGTCGCGGCTGTCGATCAGGAAGCGATACGCAGCCAGCAAACCGGCCGGGCCGATAAACTTGTCCGGGTTCCACCAGAACGACGGACAAGAAGTCGAGCAGCAAGCGCAAAGAATGCACTCGTACAAACCATCCAGCTTTTCACGCTGTTCAGGCGACTGCAAATGCTCGCGAGCGGGTGGATTTTGCCCATTATTCAACAAGTAAGGCTTAATCTTCTCATATTGAGCATAGAATTGCCCCATGTCTACCACCAGATCGCGGATCACCGGCAGGCCAGGCAGAGGACGGATGACTATCTTCTGCTTACCGTTGCCGAGCGCTGAGATTGGCGTGATACAGGCCAGCCCGTTTTTGCCGTTCATGTTCAGGCCGTCGGAGCCACAAACGCCTTCACGGCAAGAGCGACGGAATGACAGACTAGGATCTTTTTCTTTCAGCTGCATTAAAGCGTCAAGCAGCATCATGTCGCGACCCTCTTCCGCTTCCAGGGTGTAATCCTGCATGCGCGGAGCTTCGTCTACATCCGGGTTATAACGATAAACTGAGAATTCGAGTTTCATTGTCCTGTCTCCGCATTAATAAGTACGAATCTTCGGCGGGAACGCCGGACGCAGTTTCGGTTCCATGTTAACGCTACGACGCGTCATGGATTCCGTCTCTGGCAGATACAGGGAATGGCACAGCCAGTTTTCGTCATCACGCTCCGGGAAGTCGAAGCGGCTATGCGCGCCACGGCTCTCGGTACGGAAGTTTGCCGACACCGCAGTGGCGTAAGCGGTTTCCATCAGGTTATCCAGCTCCAGGCACTCAACGCGCTGGGTGTTGAACTCGCTGGAAGTGTCGTCCAGACGGGCATTTTTCAGGCGCTCGCGGATTGCTTTCAGCTGCTCAAGCCCTTTGGCCATCGCGTCACCTTCGCGGAATACCGAGAAGTTGTGCTGCATACATTCCTGCAGCGCTTTGCGGATTTCCACCGGATCTTCACCGTTACGGTTGCCGTTCCAGCGGTTAAGGCGCTCAAGGGAGGCGTCGATTTCAGCGTCGGTTGCGTCAAGCAGATCGCCCTGCTCGGCAATGGATTCCTGCAGGTGCAGGCCAACAGCACGCCCGAACACCACCAGGTCAAGCAGGGAGTTGCCGCCCAGACGGTTCGCACCGTGTACGGAAACACAGGCAATTTCGCCCACGGCGAACAAACCAGGGATAACCACATCTTCGCCCTGCTCGTTCACGGTCAGCGCCTGGCCGGTCACTTTGGTCGGAATACCGCCCATCATATAGTGGCAGGTTGGGATAACCGGGATCGGCTCTTTCACCGGATCGACGTGGGCGAAGGTACGGGACAGTTCCAGAATGCCCGGCAGGCGGGATTCCAGCACTTCTTTACCCAGGTGGTCGAGTTTCAGTTTGGCGTGTGGCCCCCACGGACCATCACAGCCGCGGCCTTCACGGATTTCGATCATGATGGAGCGCGCCACCACGTCACGACCCGCCAAGTCTTTCGCGTTCGGGGCATAACGCTCCATGAAGCGTTCGCCGTGTTTGTTCAGCAGGTAACCGCCTTCACCACGGCAGCCTTCTGTGACCAGAACCCCTGCCCCGGCAATGCCGGTTGGGTGGAACTGCCACATTTCCATATCCTGCACCGGCACGCCAGCGCGGATAGCCATACCAACGCCGTCACCGGTGTTGATGTGGGCGTTGGTGGTGGATTGATAAATACGGCCTGCGCCGCCGGTTGCCAGCACGGTTGCGCGGGCTTTGAAGTAAACGACTTCACCGGTTTCGATGCACAGTGCGGTACAGCCAACCACTGCGCCATCGGCGTTTTTCACCAGATCCAGCGCATACCACTCGGAGAAGATGGTGGTGTGGTTTTTCAGGTTCTGCTGATACAGCGTGTGCAGTAAAGCGTGGCCGGTACGGTCAGCTGCTGCCGCAGTACGCGCCGCCTGCTCGCCGCCGAAGTCTTTCGACTGGCCGCCGAACGGACGTTGATAAATGGTGCCGTTTTCCAGACGGGAGAAAGGCAGGCCCATGTGGTCCAGTTCCAGAATCGCTTCCGGGCCGGTTTTACACATGTATTCGATGGCGTCCTGGTCACCGATATAATCGGAACCTTTTACCGTGTCATACATGTGCCATTCCCAGTTATCTTCATGGGTATTACCCAGCGCCACGGTGATACCACCCTGCGCAGATACGGTATGGGAACGAGTTGGGAACACTTTAGAAAGCAGCGCACAGGTCTGGCCGCTCTGGGAAATCTGTAGCGCCGCGCGCATACCTGCGCCGCCGGCACCAATCACTACAGCATCAAATTCTCTGACTGGCAGTTTCATTACACACCCCACACCACAACGAATCCATAAATGACGTAAACCAACAGCGCGACAACAATCAGCAGCTGTAAAGGAAGGCGAATCGCCAGTGGTTTAACGTAGTCGGTCAACACCTGCCACATGCCAATCCAGGCATGGATCAAAATAGAGAACAGTGCCAGC
Source organism: Enterobacter sp. TMH.L2 (assembly GCF_050847315.1). Lineage (NCBI taxonomy): Bacteria > Pseudomonadati > Pseudomonadota > Gammaproteobacteria > Enterobacterales > Enterobacteriaceae > Enterobacter > Enterobacter sp. TMH.L2. The sequence continues at coordinate 3,388,699 of NZ_CP193791.1, forward strand.
AGGGTGAAAACTTTGGTGAAGGCAGAGGCAAAGAAGCCGTGCCAGACGTCGTAGGTCAGCTCGCCGGTAACAGCGAAGAAGCCAATCATGTAGATGATGTACAGGGTGAGTACGATGGCGGTAGCGCGAACCAGCACATAATCGTGCACGCCATTGCGACCCAATGCGGAGGCATTGCTTACCATACGAGGACTCCTGCAAGAATTGAAAGCACGACAGTAATAACAAAGGCGATATGTGCGGATCGTTTGCCCGCTACAAAGGTCTCTTCCAGATAGCCAAAGTCCATCAGCAGATGGCGAATACCCACCACCACGTGATAGGCCAGAGCCGTCAGAATGCCCCACATTATAAATTTAACGATAAAGCTGCTCATCACGGCGGACGCGGTCAGAAAACCTTCCGGGGAGGAGAGTGACAGTCCCAGCAACCAAAGCAGAATGCCGACCGCCACAAATGTGATCACGCCGGAAACGCGGTGGAGGATGGAAGCGATTGCAGTGACGGGGAACCGGATCGTTTTCAGATCCAGATTGACAGGTCGTTGTTTTTTCACGTTTCTTATCATGAATAGCGCCCACATGCTCTTCTTATTGTTTCCTTCCTCCGGATCTGCATTCGGGGTCAGACAGCGCTAACTTTCTATAACTGTGCGTCATGCAAAAAACAGCTACATACAGAGGCCAGGGATCTGGCTACAACGCTGGGTGGCTCCCGGTAGCAGGTTGTTCCGGAGACCTGGCGGCAGTATAGGCTCTTCACAAAATCATTACAATTAACCCACATAATGTTTGAAGGGTTTTGCTCGGAACAGTGAGCAGGATCACGATAACAACATTATTTTAAATTTTAATCATCTGATTTGACAAAAGTTAAACATTCTTGTTACAAACAGGGCCAGAAAAGCCGTATAATTCGTAAAAGTTATAGGGTCAGCCTTTCACCTGAGTAATAGTTATGTAACAGTGGATGGGTATTGACCCGAGAGATCAGGACAGTTATTAGTGATATACAGGTTTGAATGATACTGATTGCTAAGACGCTGATTTGCTGTAGTTTCGCCCCCAAAGCGAGTGTTACCTGCAAGCGCCCATCGCTCTGTACCCTGGTTGTACTCCTCTAAACAGAGCCGCGAGCCAATTAAAAAACTGGTAACCAACCATTGTGGGTTCGAATGCAAATCGGACGCCCGGCAGTCTTATGAAATAAGGCGCTAAGGAGACCGTAAATGGCTGATACTAAAGCAAACCTCACCCTTAATGGTGACGATGCTCTCGAACTTGATGTGCTAAAGGGCACGCTAGGTCAGGATGTAATTGATATCCGTAGTCTTGGTTCTAAAGGTGTATTTACTTTTGACCCAGGTTTCACCTCTACCGCATCCTGCGAATCCAAAATCACTTATATCGACGGTGACGAAGGCATTCTGTTGCACCGCGGTTTCCCGATTGACCAACTGGCCACCGAATCCAGCTACCTGGAAGTGTGCTACATCCTGCTGAACGGCGAAAAACCGACGCAGGAGCAGTTCGACGAATTCAAAACTACCGTTACCCGCCACACCATGATTCACGAGCAGATCACCCGTCTGTTCCACGGCTTCCGTCGCGACTCACATCCGATGGCCGTGCTGTGCGGCGTAACCGGCGCGCTGGCGGCCTTCTACCACGACTCCCTTGACGTGAATAACCCACGTCACCGTGAAATCGCGGCATTCCGTCTGCTCTCCAAAATGCCAACCGTAGCGGCAATGTGTTACAAGTATTCGATTGGCCAGCCGTTTGTTTACCCACGCAACGACCTCTCCTACTCGGCTAACTTCCTGAACATGATGTTCTCCACGCCGTGCGAAGAGTACAAAGTTAACCCAATTCTGGAGCGAGCAATGGATCGTATTCTGATCCTGCACGCTGACCACGAGCAGAACGCATCGACGTCGACCGTGCGTACCGCAGGTTCTTCCGGCGCTAACCCATTTGCGTGTATCGCGGCGGGGATCGCTTCCCTGTGGGGACCGGCTCACGGCGGCGCGAACGAAGCTGCGCTGAAGATGCTGGAAGAAATCAGCACCGTGGAGCACATTCCAGAATTTATCCGTCGTGCCAAAGACAAGAACGACTCGTTCCGCCTGATGGGCTTCGGCCACCGCGTGTACAAAAACTACGACCCGCGCGCCACCGTGATGCGTGAAACCTGTCACGAAGTGCTGAAAGAGCTGAACCTGAAGGATAACAACCTGCTGGAAGTGGCGATGGAGCTGGAACACATCGCGCTGAACGACCCGTACTTCATCGAGAAGAAACTCTACCCGAACGTAGACTTCTACTCCGGCATCATCCTGAAGGCGATGGGCATTCCTTCCTCCATGTTTACCGTTATCTTCGCGATGGCGCGTACCGTGGGCTGGATTGCACACTGGAACGAAATGCACGACGACGGCATTAAAATTGCCCGTCCACGTCAGCTGTACACCGGCTACGACAAACGTGATTTCAAATCCGATCTCAAAAAGTAATATTTCTTACTTGATGAGTAAAAAACGCGCCCTGTGGCGCGTTTTTTTATTTCTGGCAGCGAGGGCACCAGTAAAACGGTCTTGAAGAGAAGTTGGTTCTTTCAATAATCCCTCCACATCGTTCGCACGGTTCACCCGCCCGGTGAAACACCCTAAAGCTGAAAACAGCCCCGTGATGTTTGTTCTCATCTCCCTGGCCTCGCGTCTGATAAGAAAGCCGTGGAATCGCCAGCAAAGCAGTCGCTAACCGCTCAATCTGCTCTTCGCTTAAATCCTCCGCGCGGTGCTGCGGCGCAAGTTCCGCTTCCCAAAGGATTTCCACTCGCAGGTAATTCCCCAAACCGGCAAGAAAAGCCTGGTCGAGCAGTAACCCGCTGAACTGCCGACGGCGAAACTTTGGCGACAGCAAACGTGCTTTGACCAGATCCACCGTCAGCGTTTCATCCAGCACATCCGGCCCCACGCGCTGCAAGAAAGGCTGTTGTTCAAGCTGCCCCTGGTCGAGGATTTCGATGTCCGAGGCGCTGTAAAGAAGAATGGCTTTTTTAGCCGTTTGCAGCCTGACACGCAGCACACGGTTCGTTTCTGCTACTTTACCTACGTCAGCCACTCGCCATACGCCGTAAAGCTGATTATGACTGTACAAGGTTAAGCCGTTGGAAAAATGCGTCAGCATTGCTTTTCCCCGGGTTTCGATACGACCGATGGTTTTCCCCACCAGCATCGCTTCAAACGGCTTAAGCTCTTCAAAAGCAAACCAGGCTTCGGTTAACGGCTCCCCGCCCACGGCGGCTTCCAGCTTGTCCGCCGCGCGGCGAATCTCCGGTCCTTCCGGCATACTAAACTCCCTGAAACGTTATGCTTCCTGTGCCAGTTGCCAGGCAATCTGCTCGAGATAAATAGCCTGTTCGCGGCGCGCTTTGAGCGCCTCCGCCAGCGTACACGGCACAAAATGAATGGGTTCCCCCAGCCTGACCTGAGCCAGATGATAAAGATCGGCCTCAATCACGCAGGCAATGCGAGGATAGCCCCCGGTTGTCTGGGCATCGTTCATTAACACAATCGGCTGGCCGTTATGCGGTACCTGAATCACGCCCGGCAGCAGGCCATGGGACAGCATTTCTCGCTGGGTCGTCCGCTCCAGCTCTGGCCCCTGAAGCCTGTAGCCCATCCGGTTACTCTGCGGGCTAATTTGCCAGGCCAATCGCCAGAAACTCTCCTGAGATGCCAGGCTGAATTCCTGATACTCCGGCCCGGTCACGGCGCGAATGCGATTTCCCCAAAGCAGTTGTTTTACGCCGCGGGGATGCTGAAATTTACGTTGAGGTTTACGCAAAGCTAAACGGTCACCATCCCGCAGCAAACGGCCATGATGACCGCCGATCCCGGCTTTAAGATCGGTGCTGTAAGACCCCATCACTTCCGGCACATCCAGGCCACCGTCGACGGCAAGGTAGCTGCGCATACCGTGCGTAGGTTTTTTCAGCGTCAGCCTTTGGCCTTTTTTGACAGGCAGTCGCCAGCCCGTCCACACGGCGTTGCCATCCAGCTCCGCATGGCAGCCTGCCCCGGTAAGCGCAAACCAGCCGCTACGCCCGAATTCAATCACGCACTGTCCAAGGGTGATTTCCAGCGCGGGGGCATCTGGCGCATTCCCAACCAGTAAATTGGCGACGGAGATGGCGGGGGTATCGAGCGCGCCGCAGCGGCTCACGCCCAAATGACGCTGCCCTTCCCGGCCCGTATCCTGCACGCTGGTTTGTATCCCGGCGCGAATAATATTCAGCATATGCCCCCCTGCTGCGGGACGAAACGCACGGTATCACCCGGCAACAATAAAGTGGGTGATGAGCCGTTGGGGTTAAACAAATCGAGTGAGGTGCGGCCGATGATTTGCCAGCCTCCCGGCGTCACCAGCGGATAAATGCCGGTTTGACTGCCACCAATGCCTACAGAGCCAGCGGCAACCTGCAGCCGGGGTTCTGCCCGGCGGGGCGTAGCGAGGACTTCAGGCAGTCCCCCCAGATAAGCAAAGCCCGGCTGGAAGCCAAGGAAGTAGACGATGTACTCCGCGTCAGAATGCAGGGCAACAACCTGTTCGGGCGTTAAGTTATTCTGGCGAGCCACGACATCAAGATCGGGTCCCACCTCACCGCCGTATACGACCGGAATATCAATCTTACGAGGCGGAGGGATCACAGCCTCACTTTCTTCCCACCAGCGCTGGAGCCATTCAATGCCATCCAGCGCAAGCCGCTGAGGATCTTTCAGCACCACGGTGATGTTATTCATGCCCGGAATGGCCTCGCTCACCTCGTCAGAGGTATTCAGGCGCTGCAGCAGTCCCCAAATGCGCTGCTGGCTGGCAAGCCTGACAGGAGGATCCAGCTCCAGAACCACCGCTTTTTCACCCAATAAATAACAGCGAGCTCGTTGCACAGCTCCTCCGGTATCAGGCAGGATTAGGGATATCGATAAAGATAACGTCGAGATCGGTTTCGCTGTTTAGCCAGTCGCTAAGCGCCTGGATCCCACCCCGCTCGGTGGCATGGTGACCCGCGGCGTAGAAATGCAGCCCCTGTTCGCGGGCGGAATGAATCGTCTGCTCGGAAACTTCGCCGGTAATAAACGCATCCACACCAAAGCGCGCCGCGCTATCGATAAAGCCCTGCCCGCCGCCCGTGCACCACGCCACGCGGCGGATCTGATCCGGGCCGGTGTCTCCACACCACAGCGGCGTGCGGCCTAAGCGCATTTCAATCCAGGAAGCCAGCTCCACGCCGGAAAGCGGCGTCGGGAATTCACCCCACGGGACCAGCGGCTCAACTTCCCCTTTCGTTTCAATCCCCAGCAGCGCGCCAAGTTGGGCGTTATTCCCCAACTGCGGATGGGCATCAAGCGGCAAATGCCAGCCGTAAAGGTTGATGTCGTTCGCCAGCAGCGTTTTCAGGCGGTTGCGCTTCATGCCGCGGATCACCGGCGATTCATTTTTCCAGAAATAACCGTGGTGGACGATCACCGCATCGGCCTGCTGGCGCACAGCTTCGTCCAGCAGCGCCTGACTGGCAGTAACCCCAGTAACAATCTTGCGGATCGCTTCCCGGCCTTCAACCTGCAGGCCATTCGGGGCGTAATCACTAATTGCCGCGCTGTTCAGCTTGTCATTAATCAGGCGTTCCAGTTCACTGTTTTTCATCATTATTCTCTTTGGTTATTGTCTTGCCGCTTCATAAGCCGCAAGCGTATTCAGTCGGGCCTGCCTATGGTCAACAATCGGGCGCGGGTAGTCCAGCGTTTGCTTTTGTTTATCAGCCCAGTCCCACGGCGAATGAATCTGTTTCCCTGGCACAGTTTTCAGTTCAGGTAGCCAGTGGCGAATAAAATCCCCTTCAGCATCAAAGCGTTCACCCTGAGTTGTCGGGTTAAAAATGCGAAAATAAGGCGCGGCGTCGGTGCCCGTAGAAGCCGCCCACTGCCAGCCGCCGTTGTTCGCCGCCAGATCTCCGTCAATCAGCTGCGACATAAAATAGCGCTCGCCCTGCCGCCAGTCGATCAGCAAATCCTTCACCAGAAAACTCGCCACGACCATACGTAAACGGTTATGCATCCAGCCCGTTTGGTTCAGCTGCCGCATCGCCGCATCGACAATGGGGTAACCCGTTTTACCCTGCTGCCAGGCTTCAAGCCATGCATTATTTCCGCTCCAGCGAACTTTATCCGTCCAGGCAATAAACGACTGGTGACGGCAAAGTTTTGGGTACGCGACCATCAGATGGCGGTAAAACTCGCGCCAGATGAGTTCGTTGAGCCAGGTAGCTCCGGCTTCGCCCTCCAGCGCTTTAGGGTGCTCTTTTAGCAGACGATGCAGGCACTGGCGCGGAGACAAAACGCCGGTGGCCAGATAAGGTGACAGCCGGCTGGTGCCTTCTATCGCCGGGAAATCACGTTGTTCCGGGTAGTCGGCAGCGGGCTGCAGGCAAAATTTACGCAGCATGCCAATGGCCTCCGGCTCACCCACCGGGAAGAGTTCGCGGTCAAACGCCTCACGGGGCATATCAAACGCAAAGCGTTCATTGAAGTCGCACTCTCCACGGGTTTTGGGCGCAGGCACGCATTCCGGCAGCCCTTCCTGCAAGCGCCGAATAAACGCCTTGCTGAACGGGGTAAAGACTTTGTACATCTCGTGGTTGCCGGTAGTGACGCTGCCCGGTGCAAGCAGCAGGCTATCATCAAATCCCTGCACGGTAACGTCCACATTCAGAGCTTTTTCCAGCGCGGCGTCACGGGCACGCTCGTTAACTTCATACTGGTAGTTGTAAAAAAGCGCATCGACTTTTTGTTCAACGCAGAACGCTTTTATACAGTCTATCGACGCGGCAAAATCCGCAGCCTGTTGGATATGAAGTTCAATCCCACGCCCGGCCAGGGCATGACCCAATGCCCGTAAATGCTCAAAGATAAATTCGACCTGTTTGGGTGCCATGACGTGCTGCCGCCATTGTTCGGGCGTCACGACAAAAAATCCGATGACTTTTGCATCGGGATTAAGGCAGGCGGCGTGTAAGGCGTAGTTATCGTGAATACGTAGATCGTTGCGGAACCAGACCAGATGGGTAGGCATAACTCTCCCTGGATTCATTACCTGACCGCCGCCATTGCGCGTTGGCGACGGTTCAATATTGGAAGTTATTCCGGGCAGCAGAAGTATACCAATGCCAGACTAAGCGACATCGCTGGCTGCCCGCGTCTCAGTTGTTAACTCAGTGTAGCAAGACGCAGGCAACAAAAAAGCTACCCGGAGGTAGCTTTCGTCAAATCGATTCAGCTTTTAGTAATAATCGAAGGCGGCGGCTTCAGATTGCGCCATCCACACCGGCTTGTCGCTGGTTTTGGACCAGACGCGGTGCAGGTAGCTGTAAAAACGCGCGCGATCTTTCCAGAACAGCATTACAGGCAGCGCCAGCACACCGGCAGCGACTGCGAAAGTGCGACGCAGGATGACCTGATGCGCAGGGTATTCTTTGTATAAAGACATAGGCTTCTCCTCATAATGTGTGACCGACACCGCATGTCGGAAAATCGAAACTTGTTATCTGGTCAAAATACTATCTCATTGTTTGAAAGTTTACTACTCCTCCGACCAGATAAATGCACTTTTTTGTGCGCTATTTATCTTTTTACCTGTAATTAAGTTACAAAATGGTTAAATAAATACTAACCATTAGTTAACTAATGGCTTTTGCCATTTTTATACTTTTTTTACACCCCGCCCCCGGACTTTTACGACATCTTTTCACCCGAAATCCTATTCTGCCGCGAAATGCTTAACGCACCGTTGGAGGTGGATTGTGAGTGCAGGCGTCATAACCGGCATCGTGCTGGTCTTCTTGCTGTTGGGTTACCTGGTTTATGCCCTGATTAAAGCGGAGGCGTTTTAATGGCTGCGTCCGGATTTTTACTGATCGCCAGCTTCCTGCTGGTGCTCTTTGCCCTTGCGAAACCGCTGGGCGCCGTGCTGGCACGACTGATCGACGGCGAACCGCTGCCGATCGTGGGCCGCATTGAGCCCATTTTGTGGTCCCTGATGGGCAGCAAAGGTGAAGAAATGGGCTGGAAACGCTATCTGATGGCGATTCTGGCATTTAACGTTTTTGGGCTGATCCTGCTGTTCGCGATGCTGCTGTTCCAGGACAGTTTGCCGCTTAACCCGCAGCATCTGCCGGGCCTCTCCTGGCATCTGGCGCTGAACACTGCCGTCAGTTTTGTCTCCAACACTAACTGGCAGTCTTACGGCGGCGAAACCACGCTGAGCTACTTCAGCCAGATGGTGGGCCTGACGGTACAAAACTTCGTTTCTGCCGCCACCGGCATTGCCGTAGTGTTTGCGCTGATCCGTGGTTTCTCTCGCCATTCCACCAGCACGCTGGGCAACGCCTGGGTCGATTTAACCCGCGTTACGCTGTACATCCTGCTGCCAATCTCGCTGGTGATGGCGCTGTTCTTTATCAGCCAGGGTTCGCTGCAGAACTTTTCTGCTTACCAGCCTTACACCACCATTGAAGGCGTTCAGCACCTGCTGCCGATGGGGCCGGTGGCTTCTCAGGAAGCAATAAAAATGCTGGGGACCAACGGCGGGGGCTTCTTCAACGCTAACTCCTCTCACCCGTTTGAGAACCCTACGGCGCTGACCAACTTCGTGCAGATGGTTTCCATCTTCCTGATCCCGGCCGCGCTCTGCTTCGCCTTTGGTGAAGCCGTGGGTGACCGCCGTCAGGGCCGCGCGCTGCTTTGGGCGATGACCATTATCTTCGTGGTCTGCGTGGTGGTAGTGATGTGGGCCGAGCTGCAGGGCAACCCGCACTTTATCCAGTTGGGTGCCAACAGCAGCATCAACATGGAAGGCAAAGAGAGCCGCTTCGGCATTCTGAATAGCAGCCTGTTCGCGGTGATTACTACCGCCGCATCCTGCGGGGCGGTCAACGCCATGCATGACTCCTTTACGGCGCTGGGCGGCATGGTGCCAATGTGGCTGATGCAGATTGGTGAAGTGGTCTTCGGCGGCGTAGGCGCTGGCCTGTACGGCATGCTGCTGTTCGTCCTGCTGGCCGTGTTTATCGCCGGGCTGATGATTGGGCGTACCCCGGAATACCTGGGTAAGAAAATTGACGTGCCGGAGATGAAGATGACTTCGCTGGCCATTCTTATCACCCCTGCCCTGGTGCTGCTCGGCACCGCGCTGGCGATGATGACGGATGCAGGCCGCAGCGGCATGGCAAACCCTGGGATCCACGGCTTCAGCGAGGTGCTGTATGCGGTTTCTTCCGCCGCAAACAATAACGGTAGCGCCTTCGCCGGCCTGAGCACCAACACGCCGTTCTGGAACGTTCTGCTGGCCGTATGCATGTGGTTTGGTCGCTTTGGGGTGATTATCCCGGTAATGGCTATTGCCGGTTCCCTGGCCGCGAAAAAATCCCAGGCCGTCAGCATCGGTACGCTGCCAACGCACGGCCCGCTGTTTATCGGTTTACTGATTGGGACAGTGCTGCTGGTTGGCGCCCTGACCTTTATCCCCGCCCTCGCTTTAGGCCCGGTTGCGGAACACCTTTCTCTGGTTAATTTCTGATTACGAGGCTTCCATGAGTCGCAAGCAACAGGCGCTGTTTGAACCTGGTCTGATCCGTCAGGCGCTAATTGATTCTTTTAAAAAGCTCGCCCCGCAGGTGCAGTGGCGCAACCCGGTGATGTTTATCGTCTGGGTGGGGAGCATCATCACTACCCTGCTCGGGATAGCGATGTTCACCGGCCTGCAGCAGGGGGATGCCCTCTTCACGCTCGCCATCAGCCTGTGGCTGTGGTTTACCGTGCTGTTCGCCAACTTTGCTGAAGCGCTGGCAGAAGGCCGCAGCAAGGCCCAGGCGAACAGCCTGAAAGGGGTGAAAAAAACCAGTTGGGCGCGCAAACTGCGCAGCCCGCAGCATGATGCGCAGGTGGACCACATTCCGGCGGCCGATCTGCGTAAAGGCGACGTCGTGCTGGTGGAAGCCGGGGACATCATCCCTTGCGATGGCGAAGTCCTTGAGGGCGGCGCGTCGGTGGATGAAAGCGCCATCACCGGGGAATCTGCCCCGGTTATCCGTGAATCCGGCGGCGACTTTGCCTCGGTGACCGGCGGGACGCGCATTCTGTCCGACTGGCTGGTCATCCAGTGCAGCGTTAACCCAGGGGAAACCTTCCTCGACCGCATGATTGCCATGGTAGAAAGCGCCCAGCGTCGTAAAACGCCGAACGAAATCGCCCTGACTATCCTGCTGGTGGCGCTGACAATCGTCCTGCTGCTGGCGACCGCAACTCTGTGGCCGTTCTCTGCCTACGGCGGCCAGGCGGCTAGCGTAACCGTACTGGTAGCCCTGCTGGTCTGCCTGATCCCAACCACCATCGGCGGCCTGCTTTCCGCCATCGGTGTGGCCGGGATGAGCCGCATGCTGGGTGCGAACGTGATCGCTACCAGCGGCCGGGCGGTAGAAGCCGCCGGGGATATCGACGTCCTGCTGCTGGATAAAACCGGCACCATCACGCTCGGTAACCGCCAGGCCTCCGCCTTCCTCCCTGCCCCTGGCGTGGATGAAAAAGAGCTGGCCGATGCCGCGCAGCTGGCCTCACTGGCGGATGAAACGCCAGAAGGCCGCAGTATCGTGGTGCTGGCAAAACAGCGCTTTAACCTGCGTGAACGCGACGTGCAGAACCTGCAGGCAACTTTTGTGCCGTTTACCGCGCAAACCCGTATGAGCGGCATCAATATTCAGGACCGCATGATCCGCAAAGGTTCTGTGGATGCCATCCGCCGCCACGTAGAAGTGAACAACGGTCACTTCCCGGCCCAGGTCGACACGCTGGTTGAAGGCGTGGCTCGCCAGGGCGGTACGCCGCTGGTTGTTGCCGAAGGCGCTAACGTGCTGGGCGTAATCGCGCTGAAAGACATCGTGAAAGGCGGCATTAAAGAGCGTTTCGCACAGCTGCGCCAGATGGGCATCAAAACGGTGATGATCACCGGGGATAACCGCCTGACAGCCGCGGCGATTGCCGCCGAAGCCGGGGTGGATGACTTCCTTTCTGAAGCCACACCGGAAGCCAAGCTGGCACTGATTCGCCAGTATCAGGCCGAAGGTCGTCTGGTGGCGATGACCGGCGACGGCACCAACGACGCCCCTGCCCTGGCGCAGGCCGACGTAGCGGTAGCCATGAACTCCGGGACTCAGGCAGCGAAGGAGGCCGGGAACATGGTTGACCTGGACTCTAACCCAACCAAGCTGATTGAAGTGGTGCACATCGGGAAACAAATGCTAATGACTCGCGGGTCACTGACCACCTTCAGTATTGCTAACGACGTAGCGAAATACTTCGCCATTATCCCGGCGGCGTTTGCGGTGACTTACCCGCAGCTGAACGCGCTGAACGTGATGCACCTGCACTCCCCGGCTTCGGCCATCTTGAGCGCGGTGATCTTCAATGCGCTGATCATCATCTGCCTCATTCCGCTGGCGCTAAAAGGCATTAGCTACAAGCCGCTGAGCGCTGCCGCGATGCTGCGCCGCAACCTGTGGATCTATGGCCTGGGCGGCATCGTCGTGCCGTTTATTGGTATCAAAGTGATTGACGTGATCCTGACCGTACTCGGTCTGGTCTAAGAGGAAAAGAACATGGCTACGTTACGCCCCGCTTTATTACTGCTGATTATCCTGACGCTGATTACCGGAGGGGTTTATCCCCTCCTCGCCACGCTGCTGGGGCAATGGTGGTTCCCGGCTCAGGCCAACGGCTCGTTAATCGTTGAAGACGGCAAGGTTCGCGGTTCAGAACTGATTGGTCAGGACTTCACTAACGCAAAATATTTCCAGGGCCGCCCCTCTGCCACCTCGGATAGCCCCTATAATCCAATGGCATCCGGCGGCAGCAACCTTGCGGCCAGCAACCCGGAGCTGGACAAAGAGGTTAAGGCTCGCGTTAGTACGCTGCGTGCGGCTAACCCGGAGGCTAATCCAGCGGTACCCGTTGACTTAGTCACCACCTCCGCCAGCGGCCTGGACGGGCAGCTTTCTCCTGAGGCGACCGCGTGGCAAATCCCGCGGGTAGCGAAAGCCAGAAATCTGCCGGTGGAGCAAATCGCTCGCCTGGTGGCGGAAAACACCACCACGCCGCTGGTGAATTTTATCGGCATGCCGGTAGTGAATATCGTTAAGCTGAACCTGGCGCTGGACCATCTCCAGGCGAAGTAAAAAGGACGTGTTATGACCGAGGAGCCGCTGCGCCCCAACCCCGATAAGCTGCTGGAGAAAGTCAACCGCCAGCCGCGTGGGAAACTGAAAATCTTCTTCGGCGCCTGTGCAGGCGTCGGGAAAACCTACGCGATGCTTCAGGAGGCGCAGCGCCTGCGGGCGCAGGGCCTCGATGTGCTGGTAGGTGTGGTGGAAACCCACGGCCGCCAGGAAACTGCCGAACTGTTAAAGGGGCTGACGATTCAGCCCCCTCGTCGTATTCACCACCGGGGGCGTCTGGTCCAGGAGTTTGACCTGGACGCCGCCCTCGCCCGCAACCCTGCCCTGATTCTGATGGACGAACTGGCGCACAGTAACGCGCCAGGCTCGCGCCACCCCAAACGCTGGCAGGACGTGGAAGAGCTGCTTGAGGCCGGGATCGACGTCCTGACCTCCGTTAACGTTCAGCATCTGGAAAGCCTGAATGATGTGGTGGGCGGAGTCACCGGGATTCAGGTACGCGAAACCGTCCCCGACCCTATTTTCGACGCCGCCGACGAAGTCGTGCTGGTTGACCTGCCGCCGGACGACCTCCGCCAGCGCCTGCACGAAGGCAAAGTTTATATCTCCGGCCAGGCCGAACGCGCCATCGAGCACTTCTTCCGTAAAGGCAACCTGATAGCGCTGCGAGAGCTGGCCTTGCGACGCACAGCCGACCGCGTTGACGATCAGATGCGCGCCTGGCGGGACAACCAGGGACAGGAAAAAGTCTGGCACACGCGGGACGCCATTCTGCTGTGCATCGGCCATAGCAACGGCAATGAAAAACTGGTTCGCACCGCCGCTCGCCTTGCCGCCAAGCTCGGCAGCGTCTGGCACGCCGTCTACGTCGAAACGCCGCAGCTTCACCGCCTGCCGGAACATCAGCGCCGGACCATTTTAAGCGCTCTGCGGCTCGCTCAGGAGCTGGGAGCCGAAACCGCCACGCTTGCCGACCCTAATGAAGAAAAAGCGGTGTTGCGCTACGCCCGCGAACACAATCTCGGCAAAATCATTATTGGCCGCCATACCACGCGCCGCTGGTGGCACCGTACTTCTTTTGCCGACCGGTTAGCCAAACGCGCCCCGGACCTCGATCTGGTGATTGTGGCGCTGGATGAAAAACCGCTCCCCTCCCCGACCAGAGCACCGGACACCAGAACGCTAAGCGAGAAATGGCGCATTCAACTGCGCGGCTGCGCCGTGGCGGTGGTGCTCTGTGCGTTTATTACCTTTATCGCCAATCAGTGGCTGGTGGCCTTTGATGCCGCCAACCTGGTGATGATCTACCTGCTTGGCGTGGTGATGGTCGCGCTGTTTTATGGCCGCTGGCCGTCCGTCCTCGCGACGGTCATCAACGTGATTAGCTTCGACCTGTTCTTTATTGCGCCGCGAGGCACGCTCGCCGTGTCGGATGTTCAGTATCTGCTGACCTTCGGCGTAATGCTCACCGTCGGGCTGGTGATCGGTAATCTGACCGCCGGGGTACGTTATCAGGCACGCATCGCCCGCTACCGGGAACAGCGCACCCGTCATCTGTATGAAATGTCTAAAGCTCTGGCCGATGACCGCACGCCGCAGGACGTCGCCGCCACCAGCGTGCAGTTTATTAACAACACCTTCCAGGCCCGCAGCCTGCTGCTGCTGCCGGACGATCACGGGAAACTCAGCCGTATCGCAGCCGAAGGGGAACCCGCTCAGTGGGATGAAGCGATTGCCCGCTGGAGCTTTGATAAAGGCCAGCCCGCCGGTGCCGGAACGGATACGCTGCCGGGCGTGCCCTACCGCATCCTGCCGCTTAGCACCACGGAAAGGACCCTGGGTCTGCTGGTCGTTGAGCCGGAGAATCTGCGCCAGCTGATGATCCCCGAACAGCAGCGCCTGCTGGAAACCTTTACCCTGCTGGTGGCCACCGCGCTCGACAGGCTGCTGCTCACCGCCAGCGAAGAACAGGCCCGGCTTTCCAGCGAACGGGAGCAAATCCGCAACTCGCTGCTGGCCGCGCTTTCGCACGACCTGCGCACGCCGCTGACCGTGCTGTTTGGCCAGGCAGAAATCCTCACGCTGGATCTCGCCAGTGAGGGATCAAAACATGCCCCGCAGGCCAACGAAATCCGTCAGCATGTGCTGAACACCACCCGGCTGGTGAATAATCTGCTGGATATGGCCCGCATTCAGTCGGGCGGTTTTAACCTTCGCAAGGAGTGGCTGACGCTAGAGGAAGTCGTCGGCAGCGCGCTGAAGATGCTCGAACCGGGCCTCGGCGGCCGCCATATCGCCCTTAATTTGCCTGATCCGCTGATGCTGATTGAAGTCGACGGCCCGCTGTTCGAACGCGTGCTGATCAACCTGCTGGAGAATGCGGTTAAATATGCCGGTTATAAAGCCAACATCGGTATTAAAGCGACCTCGACAGCAGACAAGCTGGACCTGGAAGTTTGGGACAGCGGCCCGGGGGTTCCCGCTGGTAAAGAGCTGCTGATTTTTGATAAATTTGCCCGCGGTAACAAAGAGTCAGCTATTCCAGGCGTTGGGCTTGGGCTGGCTATCTGCCGGGCGATTGTTGAAGTTCACGGCGGCACAATTTATGCGCTTAACCGCCCGGAAGGCGGTGCCAGCTTCCACGTTGTGCTACCTTTATCGCCTCCCCCCGAACTCCCTGAAATGATTGAGGTGCTGTGACAACGGTTCTGATAATTGAGGATGAAAAAGAGATCCGCCGCTTTCTGCGCACCGCGCTGGAAGATGAATCGTTGCGCGTGTTTGATGCCGAAACCCTGCAGCGCGGCCTGATTGAAGCCGCCACCCGCAAGCCGGATCTGGTGATTCTGGATCTCGGCCTGCCGGACGGCGACGGCATCGATTTTATTCGTGACTTTCGCCAGTGGAGCCAGACGCCGGTCATCGTCCTGTCGGCCCGGAGTGACGAGCAGGCGAAGATTGCCGCCCTGGATGCTGGCGCAGACGATTTTCTCAGCAAGCCGTTTGGCATCGGTGAACTGCAGGCCAGGCTTCGCGTCGCCCTGCGCCGCCACGCCAGCACCGTTCAGCCCGATCCGGTTTATCAGTTTTCCGAAATTCGGGTCGACCTCGCCTCGCGCCGTATTACCCGCGGCGAAGAGGAAATTCACCTGACCCCCATTGAGTTCCGCCTGCTGGCAACCCTGCTGAATAATCACGGCAAAGTCCTGACCCAGCGCCAGTTGCTTAATCAGGTTTGGGGCCCGAATGCCGTGGAACACAGCCACTATCTGCGCATTTATATGGGCCACCTGCGCCAGAAGCTGGAGAGCGACCCCGCTCGCCCTCGCCATCTGCTCACCGAAACCGGGATCGGCTACCGTTTTATGCTCTGAAGGAGTAATCTCTGGCTCGTTCAAGAGGAGCCCGTTATGAGCGCATGGTTAGTCTACGCCCTGTTGTCTGCCGCTACGGCAGCGCTGGTCGCTATTTTTGGCAAAGTTGGTTTGCAGCATCTGGATGCCAATACCGCCACAGCCGTTCGCGCTGTGGTCATGGCGTTATTTTTAGTTGGGGTGGTCGTCGTTCAGGGAAAACTGAATCTTGTTAGTACGGTGTTTGCCGATAAAAAAGCGCTGCTGTTTATTTTGTTAAGCGGCGTGGCCGGGGCGCTGTCCTGGCTGTTCTATTTTATGGCGATCAAAAGTGGTGACGTGTCGAAGGTCGCCCCTATCGATAAGCTGAGCGTGGTGTTCGCGGTGATTCTGGCGGTGATTCTGTTTGGTGAGAAAGTGTCGCTGATTGCCGGGATAGGCGTGGCGCTTATCACCTGCGGCGCACTGATGGTGGCTTTGGGTTAAAAGAGAAAGGCTCCCTGGGGAGCCTTTTTGCATATTACTTCGCGCTTTTCAGCACTTCGCTGACAATCTCTACCGCTTCTTTCTCGATCTGCTCGCGGTGCTCTGCGCCGAGGAAGCTTTCACAGTAAATCTTGTAGGCGTCTTCGGTGCCGGACGGACGAGCGGCAAACCAGCCGTTCTTGGTCATCACCTTCAGGCCGCCAATGGAAGCGCCGTTGCCCGGAGCCGCCGTCAGACGCGCGGTGATCGGGTCACCTGCCAGCGTGTCTGCACTCACCATTTCAGGTGACAGCTTGGACAGCGCGGCTTTCTGTGCAGAAGTGGCTGGTGCCTGAATACGGTTATAGCTCGGTGCGCCAAAGCGCGCGGCTAACTCATCGTAATGCTGCTGCGGGTTTTTGCCCGTCACGGCGGTGATTTCTGCCGCCAGCAGACACATGATGATACCGTCTTTGTCGGTCGACCATGGGGTGCCGTTGAAGCGCAGGAACGATGCCCCGGCGCTCTCTTCGCCCCCGAAGCCGAAGCTGCCGTCGAACAGGCCGTCAACGAACCACTTAAAGCCAACCGGGACTTCCACCAGCTTGCGGCCCAGATCTTCTACCACGCGGTCAATCATCGCGGAGGAAACCAGGGTTTTACCGACGGCCACATCTTTGCCCCACAGCGGACGGTGCTGGAACAGATAGTTAATAGCCACAGCCAGGTAATGGTTCGGGTTCATCAGGCCCGCTGGCGTGACGATGCCGTGGCGGTCGTAATCCGGGTCGTTGGCAAACGCCAGATCGAATTTGTCGCGCAGCGCCAGCAGGCCCGCCATCGCACATTCGGAGGAGCAGTCCATGCGAATTGCGCCGTCTTTATCCAGGTGCATAAAGCGGAAGGTCTGGTCGACCTGATCGTTCACGATGGTCAGATCGAGGTTGTAATGCTTCGCGATACGGTGCCAGTATTCGATCCCGGAACCGCCGAGAGGATCAACCCCCAGCTTCAGGCCCGCTTTTTGAATCGCGGCCATGTCGACGATATCCACCAGCCCTTCGATGAACGGCTGAATCAGATCCTGCGCCTGAACGTGACCGCTTTCCCAGGCTTTATCCAGCGTAATGCGCTTCACGCCTTTCAGGCCGTCGGCCAGCAACGCGTTAGCGCGATCTTCAACGACTTTGGTGACGTTAGTATCAGCCGGGCCACCGTTTGGTGGGTTGTACTTGATGCCGCCGTCGTCCGGTGGGTTGTGGGATGGCGTGATAACAATCCCGTCCGCCTGAGGGCCGCCCTTTTGGTTATGCACCAGGATGGCGTTAGAAATCGCAGGCGTCGGCGTATAGCCGTTATCCTGCTGCACAATGACGTCCACGCCGTTAGCGGCCAGCACTTCCAGCACGGAGATAAACGCAGGTTCGGACAGCGCGTGGGTGTCTTTGCCCACATAGCATGGACCGGTGATCCCATTCTTTGCGCGTTCTTCAGCGATAGCTTGCGCAATCGCCAGAATATGAGGTTCGTTAAAGCTATGCCGTGCTGCACTGCCGCGGTGGCCGGAGGTCCCGAATTTCACCGCGTGTTCGCTATTCCCCACCACTGGCTTAAGCACGTAATACTGCGCCGTAAGCTGGGCTACGTTAATCAAGTCGCTCTGTTGTGCAGGTTGGCCCGCACGATCGTGGTTAGCCATTGGCTCTTCCTTACTGACGCCAGGTTTTTAAATAGTGCCGCAAACCTTTTCAATCAGCTCCGCAGGGAACTGCATTGACTGCATGATGTGTTCGATCATGCTGCATTTACGACCAGTATTCGTATTGGTGATCACCCAGTATGGGGTGCCCGGAACATGTTTCGGCTTGGTTTGATTGCCGTTTGCCAGCAGAGTTTGCTCATCGCCAGCAAAATAGACGCGGGTGCGACCATGCAGCGATTCAGTGGCTTCGCCAAAGGTTTTTGCATCCAGCATATACAGCGTGGACAGCACCATCATAAAGCGGTTTACGGCTTTATTCTGGGCAGCGTACTCGTCGGAAAGCAGCAGCTCACGAACGGCACGCACGCGATTACGAGCCGTGTTCGCAGGTTTTTCTTCAACAACGGGAGCCGCAGCGCGCTCAGGCGCAGCGGGCGTAGAAGTGGCTGCTGGTGTTTGCCCGGCGGTAAATTTAAGCATACGCCGTAAAATGTCTGACGCGCTCTCGCCGATGTGTTTAGTCTGGCTGGCAATATAGCGGTAAAGCTCGTCATCAACTTCGATTGTTTTCATCTTAATCCAGTGCGATATCTTTTCTGAATACAAGTCGTTGGGATTATAGGGTCAAATCCCAACAGCGAACAGGAGAGGCGACTCAAAGTCAGAGTAAACTGAATATTTGCCGCACGCCCGCGAGAATGCCAACATGATACCCTAACCAAACGAACCAAAATAAAGAACTTTGCCATGAAATTAAATGCTCGCCTGCAAACTGCGCAACAATTGAATAGCAATTCCCCTATCGTACTGATCCACGGCCTGTTCGGCAGCCTGGATAACCTGGGTGTCCTGGCACGTGATCTGGGTAAAGATCATGCGTTGCTGCAGATCGATCTGCGCAATCACGGGCTGTCACCGCGCAGTGATGATATGAGCTATGCCGCAATGGCCGGGGACGTTCTGGACACGCTGGACGAATACGGCATCGAGAAGGCCACATTTATTGGCCATTCCATGGGCGGCAAAGTGGTGATGGCGCTTACCGCAATAGCCCCTCAGCGTATTGATAAGCTTGTGATGATAGATATTGCGCCGGTTAACTATCAGGTTCGCCGTCACGACGAAATTTTCGCGGCTATTCGCGCGGTCACCGAAGCGGGCGTAAAAACTCGCCAGCAGGCGGCGCAAATCATGCGCGACCACGTAGCTGAGGAAGGCGTCATTCAGTTTCTGCTGAAATCCTTTGCTGACGGCGAGTGGAAGTTCAACGTGCCCGTGCTTTGGCAGCAATACGAAACTATCGTTGGCTGGCGGCCTGTTCCGGCCTGGCCATATCCTGCACTATTTATTCGCGGCGGGAATTCTCCATATGTTGATGAAAGCCACCGCGAGGCGCTGCTAAGTCAGTTCCCACAGGCCCGTGCTCACGTCATCGCTGGAGCGGGTCATTGGGTTCATGCGGAAAAACCGGATGCCGTTCTACGGGCGATCCACCGATTTATCGACGCAGAGTAGAAAAACTGATTAAAAACAGACCGACCGGGCAGCTGAAGTCGCTAACGCGTTGGCGCGAATGGCGCGCTGATGTATGATGGCGCGCTTAATTGCACCGGCACCCTGCCCCTGCAGCCAGAATTTCCTGTCAGTATTCTAATCATGGCAAAAGAACAAACGGACCGTACTACATTAGATCTGTTCGCGGACGAGCGTCGCCCCGGGCGGCCGAAAACTAATCCGCTCTCGCGCGATGAGCAATTGCGTATCAATAAGCGCAATCAGCTGAAGCGCGATAAAGTGCGTGGTTTGAAGCGGGTTGAGCTAAAACTGAACAACGAGGCGGTCGATGCCCTCAACCAGCTGGCTGACGCCCGTAACATCAGCCGCAGCGAACTGATCGAAGAGATGCTGCTCGAGCAGCTTAAAAATCTCGGGTAACGCCTTCAGCCACCCTGCGGGTTATCTGAAATCTCAAAAGGGTGAGCAAAACCATGTTGCAGACTGTGCACCCGGGCGTGATAGCTGTTTCCGCTGCTGGAGCTGTTCTGCTATGATTGCCCTATACGTGGGCATTGAACGGCCAGCATACTATTAAGTTTCAAGAGGTTATTTTACTCATGGCAATCGTAGGCATTTTTTTCGGCAGCGACACCGGTAACACCGAAAATATCGCGAAAATGATTCAAAAACAGCTCGGTAAAGACGTTGCTGAGGTGCATGACATTGCTAAAAGCAGCAAAGAAGATCTCGAAGGTTTCGACATTCTCTTGCTCGGCATCCCGACCTGGTACTACGGCGAAGCCCAGTGCGACTGGGATGACTTCTTCCCTACGCTTGAAGAAGTCGATTTCAACGGTAAACTGGTGGCGCTGTTCGGCTGCGGCGACCAGGAAGACTACGCGGAATATTTCTGTGATGCGCTGGGCACCATTCGCGACATTATCGAACCGCGCGGCGCGGCGATTGTGGGCCACTGGCCAACCGCGGGCTACCACTTCGAAGCCTCCAAAGGCCTGGCGGATGACGACAATTTTGTCGGCCTGGCCATCGATGAAGATCGCCAGCCGGAACTGACCGCTGAGCGCGTTGAGAAGTGGGTTAAACAGGTTTCTGAAGAACTGAATCTGTCGGATATCATTAACGCCTGATTTCTCTGGCGCAAATACAGCATTTGCGCCATCTTGATAGCTTGTAGCAATGAAAATAATTGCTACAAGTTTGTAACTTTCTCGTACATCCCTGTACAATGTCTTCCTGATAGCTTGGCTGATAATTACTGTAAATGGCGACGCCGCCACGATTTTTCAGCCTTATTTTGCACCATACTTGCGGTTCCCATTTAGAAGTAGCAGTTCTATAATGAGACGCATTACTCTTTACGCTCACTGCAGTTTGAGCGAATCGTTAAGCAACAGGACACTTTCCGCATGACTGACAACAATACCGCATTAAAGAAGGCCGGCTTGAAAGTCACGCTTCCGCGATTAAAAATCCTCGAAGTGCTGCAAGAGCCGGTAAATCATCACGTCAGCGCGGAAGACTTATATAAACGTCTGATCGACATGGGCGAAGAAATCGGCCTGGCGACCGTCTATCGCGTGCTGAACCAGTTTGATGATGCAGGGATCGTGACCCGCCATAATTTTGAAGGCGGCAAGTCCGTTTTTGAGTTGACCCAGCAGCATCACCACGACCACCTGATCTGCCTCGACTGCGGTAAAGTGATCGAGTTCAGCGATGATTCTATTGAATCCCGCCAGCGTGAAATTGCCACGCGCCACGGCATCCGCCTGACTAACCACAGCCTCTATCTGTACGGACACTGTGCTGAAGGTGACTGCCGCGAAGACGACACGGCCCACGATCCTAAATAAGTAATCCGCATTAACAAACGCTGCTTCGGTGGCGTTTAAAAGCAAAAACCGGCAGGTTTCCCTTGCCGGTTTTTTATTGACTGAAAAAGGCTATCAGCTGTTATTGGCGCGAATCTCCTGCCAAATCTTATCGCAGCGTACCTTCGCGGCTTCATCATTGCCGCTCTTTCTTGCCTGGATACATTTCTGGTAATCCAGCACGTTCACCGTCTCTTTCTCAACAAACGCTTTATGCTGTTTTTCCTGGCGCAGTACGTTCAGCACGCTCTGGCAGGCTTCAATTTTATCCGGATTGCCTTCCGCCGTATTGATACAGGCGCTATAGGCCTGCTTCAGGCGTGAATCTTCCGGAGGTGCAGGAGGTTGAACGCAGGCAGACAGCGTGAATACAGCGGCGGTAATCAGCAGAATCTTTTTCATGTTCGGTTCCTTATAAAAAAACGGGCGCTTGCGCGCCCGGTTTCACATCAGAAGATGGTGAACGGAGCAATCACGATGAATTTCACGTCACGCTCATCCTGGAAGATGTTGCCGTACCCACCGCCCCAGCTTGGGATGTCGGAGTGGTTGTCGTACTGAGTGAAGTGCAGTTTGAACAGCGTGCCTTTCGCACGGCCTTCCTGCACGGTATACATGGCGTCGAGGCTGTAAGAAGACTCTTTGATCTTGTTAGAAGCGAGATCCTGGCGGTTACCGGAAGCATCAAGCGCCCATGTAGATGGTTTTGCGTCCCATGCATAAACGTAAGAAGCACCCACTGCCCAACCCGGCAGGTTCCAGTTGCTCAGGTCATACATTGCACCGAAGAACACGGCTTTTTCACCGTTGGCGTTGAAGTCAGAGCGGTTATCCCACCACACATCCAGACGACCGTTGGAAGACGCGTAGGTTGGCGTCATACGCTGCAGGAAGTAACCCTGCTGGCCTTCTGCCTTCACCATGGTCCCTTCCAGACGCAGGTCGACCTGGCCAATTTTATAGCCAAATGTCAGCGCCTGGAGCCATGCGGTGCCATCGTAGATATCATTGATGGTATTGTTCGCGGCTTTATCACGGGTGCCGTAGAACTGGTAGCTGGTGCTCAGCGGGCTGCCTGCAACGTCGAATTTGTAGCTGGCTTTAGCAAAGTACTGATCAACAAAGCCCTGAGCCTGACCGAATGCGGCTTCCAGAATCAGATCGTTTTTGAAGTCATACTTCGCGCCGATGGAGTGCAGATAGTCAACTTTGGTCTTTTTATCGTTCTGGTAGAACTTATCGGTTTCAAGGTGCCATGGCGCCTTGTACTCGTTAGTCCACATGTAGGAGAAGCTCAGCGCACCGGCATCACCGTAGTCAAATGCAGCTCCCGCTTCAGCCCCCTGATAAGTACCAGGCATGAAGCTCCAGTGTGGTGCTAACAGCGTTTGACCGGTTGGCTGAATGTAACCTGCGCGAGCCCAAACCGGGCCGTATTTGAATTTGGCCGCCGCTTTATAAAGGCTGATGCCACCTTTATCGCCGGAGTAGTCTTCGTCGTAGGTTTTATTTTTAGAGGAGAATGCGATTTCGTTCGGGTGACCGCTGGCGCTGTCTTCGGCCATTTCAATGGCGGTGAAAGCGGCAATATCAAAACCAAACATATCGGCCGCATAGCCAGACTGGAAGTCGAGGTTGGCGTTCCAGGTTGAGTGCGACAGGTTAGTTTTGTACTTACCGTCGGACACGTCTTTACGGTCACGTTCACGCTGCCAGTAATAGATGCCGCCGGTCAGCGTGGAGTCATCAACAAAGCCCGCGGCGCTAGCCTGCGGAGCCACGACAAAACCTGAAAGAGCGGTAACGCTTGCAATAGCAAGAGCAAGCGCACTACGTTTGCCACTAAACGTACGCATAGTTAAATTCCTCTTTGACGTAAAAATCATCGCCTGACGTGAAAAGCGCCAATGACGAAAAAAAGTAAAATTGCCTGACGGCTAAAAGCGGTTTTTGCCTAACACACCCGCATTACTGCTGCTTATAGACTATTTTTCGCGACGCGAATTATCAATGACTTTGTATCAGAGATTTCCTGGAGTATGACAGAGAGCACATAATCTATGTGCATTTGTAACAAAATTGCGCAGCAGATTATTAACCCTGATTACGATTGATTTTAAGAATAAAACTTCATTGAGAGCGCTTTCATTATAAGCATCAGGAGATTACGGGGAAGGCATGACTTCCTGTGAGGAAATTTTCACAGAAATGTGAATGAGAATTAATTCGCATCGCGAATGTGTATATAAGGTTAATGACTGGTAATCAAAAAGAAAAAACGCCGCATTTAGCGGCGTTTTCATCAGGCAATAAACGGCAATTATTCGCCGATTTTAGCCCAGGTATCACGCAGGCCAACGGTGCGGTTAAACACCAGTTTTTCCGCCGTCGCATAGCGGCTGTCCAGGCAGAAGTAACCTTCACGCTCGAACTGATATGCCTTACTTTTTTCCGCGTTCTGCAGACTAGGCTCAGCGAAGCCCTGGCGAATGACCAGAGAATCCGCATTAATGGTAGACAGGAAGTCTTCCGCAGCCCCTGGGTTCGCGACGCTAAACAAGCGGTCGTACAGACGAATTTCAACCGGCAGCGCGTGTGCCGCGCTCACCCAATGAATAACACCCTTCACCTTGCGACCGTCCGCCGGATCCTTGCTCAGGGTTTCCGGATCGTAGGTGCAGTAAAGTTCGGTGATATTACCTTCTGCATCTTTTTCTACGCGTTCGGCTTTGATCACATAGGCATTACGCAGGCGAACTTCTTTACCCAGCACCAGGCGCTTGTACTGCTTGTTTGCTTCTTCGCGGAAGTCAGCGCGATCGATATAGATCTCGCGGCTGAACGGCACTTCACGGCTACCCATTTCAGGTTTGTTAGGATGATTCGGCATGGTAACCGTCTCTTCTTCACCTTCAGGGTAGTTAGTGATAATAACTTTTACCGGATCCAGCACGGCCATTGCACGCGGCGCATTCTCGTTAAGATCGTCACGGATGCAGGATTCCAGAGAAGCCATTTCAACGGTGTTGTCCTGCTTGGTTACGCCAATGCGCTTACAGAACTCGCGAATGGATGCTGCGGTATAGCCGCGGCGACGCAGGCCGGAGATAGTCGGCATACGCGGGTCGTCCCAGCCTTCTACAATCTTCTCGGTCACCAGCAGGTTCAGCTTACGCTTGGACATGATGGCGTATTCGAGATTCAGGCGAGAAAATTCGTACTGACGCGGGTGAGCAGGAATGGTGATGTTATCCAGCACCCAATCATACAGACGGCGGTTGTCCTGGAACTCCAGGGTACACAGCGAGTGCGTAATGCCTTCCAGCGCATCGGAAATACAGTGGGTGAAGTCGTACATCGGGTAGATGCACCACTTGTTGCCGGTCTGGTGGTGATCGGCAAATTTAATGCGGTACAGCACCGGGTCGCGCATAACGATGAACGGCGAGGCCATATCGATTTTGGCACGCAGGCAGGCGGTACCCTCGGCAAACTCACCGTTGCGCATTTTCTCGAACAGCGCGAGGTTTTCCTCAACGCTACGATCGCGGAACGGGCTATTTTTACCGGGCGCAGTCAGAGAGCCACGGTATTCACGAATTTGTTCCGGACTCAGCTCATCAACATACGCCAGTCCTTTATTTATCAGCTCAACGGCATAATTAAAAAGCTGGTCAAAATAGTCAGACGAATAACGCACGTTGCCGGACCAGTGGAAGCCCAGCCATTCAACGTCGTGCTTGATGGACTCTACGTATTCGATGTCTTCTTTTACCGGGTTTGTGTCATCGAAACGCAGGTTGCATTGCCCCTGGTAATCCTGGGCGATGCCAAAGTTCAGGCAAATAGACTTGGCGTGACCAATATGCAGATAGCCATTTGGCTCAGGCGGAAAACGGGTGCAAATACTGGTGTGCTTACCGTTCGCCAGGTCTTCATCAATAATCTGACGAATAAAGTTAGTTGGGCGGGCTTCAGCCTCACTCATCGCGGGTTCCTCAAAGCGTGTACCTTAGTTAACGGCGTATGATCTAATAAGCGGCCTCGGGAAACAACCTTTAGTTGCATAAATTAGGGTTATCCATATCGGCTAACGGCACGCAATAAAAAAGCGGCTGACGATTTACGTCAGCCGCTTAAGGCACAAATGCTTACTCAGGAGCGATTATTTGCCTTTAATCTCATACAGTGGCGTTTGGCCTGCAACCACCTGACCTTTAGCCTGGATAACCAGACCGCTGAAGTCGTCGATGTTGCTGCAAACTACCGGGCTAATCATGGAGCGCGCGTTGGCGTTCAGGAAATCGAGATCCATTTCCAGAATCGGCTGGCCGGCAACCACTTCGGCCCCTTCTTCCACCAGACGCGTGAAGCCTTTTCCACCCAGAGCAACGGTATCGATGCCCATGTGAACCACAATCTCTGCACCTTTTTCTGTTTCAAGGCAGAACGCGTGGTTGGTGTTGAAGATTTTCACGATGGTCCCGGCGGCAGGAGAAACCACGGTTTTGTCCGTTGGCTTAACGGCTACGCCATCACCGACTGCTTTGCTGGCGAAAGCTTCGTCAGGCACCTGATCCAGCTCAACCACGTCGCCAGTGACTGGAGAAACCAAAGCGGCAATAGTTGTGCTGGTCGCGTTTGGAACAGCCTGTGGTTTAGCCGCAGGAGCCGGTGCCGCAGCAGCAACAGGCGCCGCTGCTTCTACAGTGCCAGCTGTTTTCATTGCGTTAGCAATTTTTTCTGCCGCAAAGCCAACGATGATTTGCACGCTGGTTTTGTTCAGGCGAATAACGCCTGTCGCACCGAGACGCTTAGCCAGCGCTTCGTTAACAACGGAAGAGTCTTTCACGCTCAGGCGCAGACGAGTGATACAGGCATCAATACCGGTCAGGTTTGCAGAGCCACCTACCGCAGAGATGTACTGACGAGCCAGACCAGAAACGTCCTGGTTTGCGTCACCGCTCACGTTCACGTCCTGACCATCAGCTTCGTCACCGGCTACAGCCAGTTCACGGCCTGGCGTCAGCAGGTTGAATTTGGTGATAGTGAAACGGAACACCACGTAGTAGAGAACGAAGAACACCAGACCCTGAGGGATCAGCATCCACCAGTGGGTTGCCAGCGGGTTACGGGAAGAAAGCACCATATCCACCAGGCCCGCGGAGAAGCCAAAGCCCGCAATCCAGTGCATGCTTGCTGCGATAAATACGGAGATACCGGTCAGCACTGCGTGAATCACGTACAGTACCGGCGCAACGAACATGAAGGAGAACTCCAGCGGTTCGGTGATACCGGTGAAGAACGCAGCGAAAGCAGCGGCCATCATGATACCGGCAACTTTTGCTTTGTTTTCAGGACGTGCACAGTGGTAGATGGCCAGCGCTGCACCCGGCAGACCGAACATCATGATTGGGAAGAAGCCCGCCTGGTAGCGACCGGTGATACCGACAACCGCTTTACCTGCTTCGATGGACTGAGCGCCACCCAGGAAGTTAGGGATGTCGTTAATCCCTGCCACGTCAAACCAGAACACGGAGTTCAGAGCGTGGTGCAGGCCAACCGGGATCAGCAGACGGTTGAAGAAGGCGTAGATACCTGCGCCCGCAGAACCCAGCTTCTGAATGTGCTCCCCGAAGTTCACCAGACCGTCGAAGATCATCGGCCAGACGTACATCATGATGAAGGCAACAACAATCATCAGGAAGGAGGTGAGGATAGGAACCAAACGGCGACCGCTGAAGAACGAAAGCGCTTTCGGCAGCTCAACGCCGCTGAAGCGATTGTACAATTCCGCAGAGATAATACCGACCAGAATACCTACGAACTGGTTTTCAATTTTACCAAATGCCGCCGGAACCTGATCCACCGGAATTTTCTGGATCATAGCAACCGCTGCCGGTGAGCAGAGGGTGGTCAGAACCAGGAAGCCAACAAAGCCGGTCAGTGCCGCGGCACCGTCTTTGTCTTTGGACATACCGTAAGCGACGCCGATGGCGAACAACACGGACATGTGATCGATAATGGCGGAACCGGATTTAATGAAGAGCGCGGCTAACGCGTTGTCTCCACCCCAACTAACTGGGTCAATCCAGTAACCAACCCCCATTAATATTGCTGCTGCTGGCAGTGTAGCCACCGGCACCATAAGTGCCCGGCCCACGCGCTGTAGATAACCTAGAATACTCACTTTATTCCCCCTATGAGACCCCGTTAAGGCTCGCTCAAGCAGTGTTTTTATTGTCTTACTTACATTGAATACACGGCGACGATTCACATCACACGGTGAAGTGTGAAAAAAATTAATTCGTACCGCAAATTAAACGCACCTTTTTTGTGATATTTATCACCAAATATCGCTTCAACCCTCCCCCTTCACTGGCTATCTCCGAAAACTTATTTTATGATTCAAAAAATCGAGGCGGATTGATCCCTGTCGGTTCAGTATAAAAGTGGTTTACCCTTATGCTTATCGAGATCGATTCAGCTAACCCTATTTTTACTCTTAAACTACGAGGTGAATGATGAGACTGATTCCCCTGGCTACCCCGGCACAAGTCGGCAAATGGGCAGCTCGCCATATTGTAAATCGCATCAATGCATTCAAACCGACCGCGGACCGTCCTTTTGTTCTGGGTCTGCCAACCGGCGGCACGCCGCTGGAAGCTTACAAAGCTCTGGTTGAGATGCATAAAGCAGGCCAGGTTAGCTTTAAGAACGTCGTTACCTTCAACATGGATGAATACGTCGGCCTGCCGAAAGAACACCCGGAAAGTTATTATACTTTCATGCACCGCAACTTCTTTGATCACGTTGATATCCCTGCAGAAAATATCAACCTGCTGAACGGCAATGCGGAAGACGTTGATGCAGAGTGCCGCCGCTACGAAGAGAAAATTCGCTCCTACGGCAAAATTCACCTGTTCATGGGCGGCGTGGGTAACGACGGTCATATCGCGTTCAACGAACCAGCGTCTTCTCTGGCTTCCCGCACCCGTATTAAAACCCTGACCCATGACACACGCGTGGCAAACTCCCGCTTCTTCGGCGGCGACGTGACTCAGGTACCTAAATACGCGCTGACCGTTGGCGTAGGCACCCTGCTGGATGCAGAAGAAGTGATGATTCTGGTGCTGGGCGGCGTCAAAGCGCTGGCGCTGCAGGCGGCCGTGGAAGGCAACGTTAACCATATGTGGACTATCACCTGCCTGCAGCTGCATCCGAAGGCGGTGATCGTGTGTGACGAGCCGTCCACCATGGAGCTGAAGGTGAAAACGTTGAAATATTTCAACGAGCTGGAAGCAGAAAACATTAAAGGCCTTTAAGGCCTGGTCGGCCACTGATGCGCCTCAAACGGCAACCGCTGAGGGCGTCAGTAGCTCTGGAAAATCAATGCATTGGTTTTCTAAAGTCAGTCATAAAGAGGAAGGTGTTTCGGCTTTTCCTCTTTATTAGCGATCTTACAGTCTTAAAGCACGACGTTATTACCGGGGGTAGGATATGTATGCATTAATCCACGGTCGGATTTATACCGGCCACGAAATTTTGGATGACCACGCGGTAGTTATTGCCGATGGCCTGATTGAGCGCGTTTGCCCTGTTGATGCACTGCCAGCAGGTATCGAAACGCGCGATGTGGGCGGAGCCGTCATTGCCCCCGGTTTTATTGATGTACAGCTGAACGGCTGCGGCGGCGTGCAGTTTAACGACACAGCAGAAGCCGTTTCCGTTGAAACGCTGGAAATCATGCAGAAAGCAAACGAACGCTCAGGCTGCACCAGCTACCTGCCAACGCTTATCACCACCAGCGACGAGCTGATGATGCAGGGCGTGAAAGTCATGCGCGACTATCTGGCGAAATACAGCCATCAGGCGCTGGGCTTGCACCTTGAAGGGCCGTGGCTCAACATCGTGAAAAAAGGGACGCACAACCCAGGCTTCGTCCGCAAGCCGGATGCGAAGCTGGTTGATTTCCTCTGCCAGAATGCCGATGTGATCACCAAAATCACCCTCGCACCTGAAATGGTTGAGCCAGAAGTCATTCAGAAACTGGTGGCAGCAGGCATCATCGTTTCTGCGGGTCATTCCAATGCAACGATTAAAGAAGCCAAAATTGGCTTCCGCGCAGGGATCACCTTCGCAACCCACCTTTTCAACGCGATGCCTTATATTACCGGCCGTGAACCTGGCCTTGCGGGCGCAATTTTTGATGAAGCCGACGTTTACTGTGGCATCATTGCTGATGGTTTACATGTGGATTATGCGAACATCCGCACCGCAAAACGTGTGAAGGGCGATAAACTGTGCCTGGTTACCGACGCAACCGCGCCGGCAGGTGCCAACATCGATCAGTTCATTTTTGCTGGCAAAACAATATACTACCGTGACGGTCTGTGCGTAGATGAGAACGGTACGCTGAGTGGGTCTGCATTGACCATGATTCAAGGCGTTCGCAATTTGGTGGAGCACGCGGCCATCGCACTGGATGAAGTTCTGCGGATGGCAACCCTCTACCCTGCTCGCGCCATGGGCGTGGATAAACACCTGGGCGCAATCGAAGCCGGTAAAGTGGCCAACCTCACCGTGTTTAACCGCGACTATAAAATTATCAAGACCATCGTTAATGGTAACGAGGTCGTAACTGAGTAAATAGCATGACGACTGGCGGACAAGCCCAAATTGGTAACGTTGACCTGGTAAAACAGCTGAATAGCGCGGCGGTCTACCGCCTGATTGATCAGCACGGTCCTATCTCGCGCATCCAGATTGCCGAACAAAGCCAGCTTGCGCCCGCCAGCGTCACAAAAATTACTCGCCAGCTTATTGAGCGAGGCCTGATAAAAGAAGTTGATCAGCAGGCCTCCACCGGCGGCCGCCGCGCTATCTCTATTACGACTGAAACACGTAACTTCCACGCTATTGGCGTGCGTCTTGGTCGCCACGACGCCACTATCACCCTGTTCGACCTGAGCGCGAAATCCATCGCCGAAGAGCACTATCCGCTGCCGGAACGCACGCAGGAAACGCTCGAGCATGCGCTGCTTAAAGCCATTAGCCACTTCATCGAAACCTGGCAGCGTAAAACCCGCGAACTTATCGCTATTTCCGTCATCCTGCCAGGGCTGGTTGACCCCGAAAGCGGCGTGATCCGCTACATGCCGCACATCGCCGTCAACAACTGGGCGCTGGTCGACAGCCTGGAAAAACGTTTCAAGGTGACCTGTTTTGTCGGCCATGATATTCGCAGCCTGGCGCTGGCCGAGCACTACTTCGGTGCAACCCAAGACTGCGAAGACTCTATTTTGGTGCGAGTCCACCGCGGCACCGGGGCGGGAATTCTGTCAAACGGGCGGATTTTTATCGGCCGTAATGGGAACGTGGGTGAGATTGGCCACATTCAGGTCGATCCGCTGGGCGAACGCTGCCACTGCGGTAATTTTGGCTGCCTGGAAACCATTGCCGCGAACGCCGCCATTGAAAAACGCGTCCGCCATTTGCTGGAGCAAGGCTACAACAGCCGCCTGACGCTGGATGATTGTAGTATTCAGGCCATCTGCAAAGCGGCCAATAAAGGCGATGCGCTGGCCTGTGAAGTGCTGGAACATGTTGGCCGCCATCTGGGGAAAGCCATCTCCATCGCCATTAACCTGTTTAACCCGCAAAAAGTCGTCCTTGCCGGCGAGATAATCGAAGCCGAAAAAGTGCTGCTGCCTGCCATCGAAGGCTGCATCAACACCCAGGTATTGAATGCCTTCCGTAAAAACTTGCCTATCGTCTGCTCAAAGCTGGACGACCGGTCGGCAATTGGCGCCTTTGCGCTGGTTAAGCGCTCAATGCTAAACGGCGTCTTGCTTCAGCATTTGCTGGAAAGTTAATGCTGCCCAGGCAGCATTTTACGCTATAGTTACCGACTTCATTCCGTGAGCCAGAGTTGTTAATGACCACCATCCAGAACGTAATTTGTGATATCGACGGCGTGCTAATGCACGACAACGTCGCCGTGCCGGGCGCTAATGAATTTCTGGCACGTATTCTTGAAAAAGAAATGCCGCTGGTGCTGCTAACCAACTACCCTTCCCAGACCAGCCAGGATCTTGCCAACCGCTTTGCCTCCGCGGGCATCGACGTGCCGGAGAGCGTGTTTTACACCTCGGCCATGGCCACGGCTGATTTCCTCCGTCGTCAGGAAGGTAAGAAAGCCTACGTCGTCGGTGAAGGGGCGCTGATTCACGAGCTCTATAAAGCTGGATTTACCATTACCGACATTAATCCCGACTTTGTCATCGTCGGTGAAACCCGCTCTTTTAACTGGGAGATGATGCATAAAGCCGCTTACTTTGTGGCAAACGGGGCGCGTTTTATTGCCACCAACCCTGACAGCCACGGCCACGGATTTAGCCCGGCCTGCGGCGCGCTTTGCGCTGGCATTGAGAAAATCTCCGGGCGCGAGCCGTTTTATGTCGGCAAACCAAGCCCGTGGATTATCCGCGCGGCGCTTAACAAAATGCAGGCGCATTCCGAGCAAACCGTTATCGTCGGCGATAACCTGCGGACGGATATTCTCGCGGGCTTCCAGGCCGGTCTTGAAACCATCCTTGTGCTGTCTGGCGTCTCCAGCCTGAACAACGTTGACGATATGCCCTTCAGGCCGAGCTGGATTTACCCCTCTGTGGCTGAAATCGATATCTTCTAATTCAGAATGCCGGCCCAGAGCCGGCATTTTTATATCGATAAAAAATCGCCGCGTAGCAGAAACAAACCTCAGTGCAAATTGTTAAAAATTGACGATCCGTTAATTTTAACGCCCAAAACATCGTCATTTTTCATCAATCAGCAATCCTCACTGCACTATTTATTAGTTGAAAGCTAAAAGCCTTGCATTCCCTTCAGCGATTGAGCATTTTCATTACTAAGCAACGCAGCAAAGCCGCAGTAAAAGCAAAAATCGGCAACGCAGCACCACAACTCAAATCGCTCAGGCAAGTGTACGGAGAAGTTATATGTGTTCTATCTTTGGCGTTCTGGATATCAAAACTGATGCAGTTGAATTGCGCAAAAAAGCGCTGGAATTATCGCGCCTGATGCGCCACCGTGGCCCGGACTGGTCGGGTGTTTACGCCAGCGATAAAGCGATTCTTGTGCACGAACGTCTGTCCATCGTTGACGTCAACGCGGGCGCTCAGCCGCTGTACAACACCGAAAAAACTCATGCCCTGGCGGTTAACGGCGAAATCTACAACCACCAGGCTCTGCGCGCCGAATACGGCGACCGCTATACCTTCCAGACCGGTTCAGACTGTGAAGTCATCCTGGCGCTGTATCAGGAAAAAGGCCCTGACTTCCTTGATGAGCTGCAGGGGATGTTCGCCTTCGCACTTTACGACAGCGAGAAAGACGCTTACCTGATTGGCCGTGACCACATTGGTATTATCCCGCTGTATATGGGCCACGATGAACACGGCAACCTGTACGTCGCTTCAGAAATGAAAGCCCTTGTGCCTGTTTGCCGCACCATCAAAGAGTTCCCGGCGGGCAGCTACCTGTGGAGCAAAGACGGCGAGATTCGCAGCTACTACCAGCGCGACTGGTTCAGCTACGAAGAAGTAAAAGACAACGTCACGGACAAAAACGCGCTGCGCCAGGCGCTGGAAGATTCCGTCAAGAGCCACCTGATGTCCGACGTGCCTTATGGTGTTCTGCTGTCCGGCGGGCTGGACTCTTCCGTGATTTCCGCGATCACCAAGAAATTTGCCGCACGTCGCGTAGAAGATGAAGAGCGCAGCGAAGCGTGGTGGCCGCAGCTGCACTCCTTCGCCGTCGGCCTCGAAGGTTCTCCTGACCTGAAAGCCGCGCAGGAAGTCGCTAACCACCTGGGCACGGTTCACCACGAGATCCATTTCACCGTGCAGGAAGGTCTGGATGCTATCCGCGATGTTATCTATCACATCGAAACTTACGATGTGACAACGATCCGCGCTTCAACACCGATGTACCTGATGTCGCGTAAGATTAAAGCGATGGGCATCAAAATGGTGTTGTCCGGGGAAGGCTCTGATGAGGTATTCGGCGGTTACCTGTACTTCCACAAAGCGCCAAATGCCAAAGAACTGCATGAAGAAACCGTGCGTAAACTGCAGGCTCTGCACATGTTTGACTGTGCCCGTGCGAACAAGGCGATGTCTGCCTGGGGCGTTGAAGCCCGCGTCCCGTTCCTGGATAAAAAATTCCTCGACGTGGCAATGCGCATCAACCCGCAGGACAAAATGTGCGGCAACGGCAAAATGGAGAAGCATGTCCTGCGCGAGTGCTTCGAATCCTACCTGCCTGCAAGCGTGGCGTGGCGCCAGAAAGAGCAGTTCTCTGACGGCGTGGGCTACAGCTGGATCGATACGCTGAAAGAAGTGGCCGCTGAACAGATTAGCGACCAGCAGTTGGCGACCGCCGCCTACCGCTTCCCGTACAACACTCCGGGCTCGAAAGAAGCCTATTTGTACCGCGAAATCTTTGAAGAGCTATTCCCGCTGCAAAGCGCGGCAGAATGCGTACCTGGCGGCCCGTCAGTAGCCTGTTCTTCCGCAAAAGCAATCGAATGGGATGAGTCGTTCAAAACCATGAACGATCCATCAGGACGCGCGGTAGGTGTGCACCAGGCCGCCTATTAATCGCTGATTTAGCTTAAAACAACGGGCCTTATGGCCCGTTGTCGTTTCTGTATTCCTGTCGCGGCTTTATCCCTGTTTTTAAGCGGAATTAAAAACAAAAACGTGCGTTATTGTCGATATTTCAAGCAAGCTGTTCGCAAGTCATTCAAACGAGCATTCTGAGCGGGTTTTCGGGAAAAAACTAGTTGACGCTGTAGAGTCAACTCAGCATAATGCGCCCCGCAACGCCGATAAGGTAGCGCGTAAAAAGATGGCTACGTAGCTCAGCTGGTTAGAGCACATCACTCATAATGATGGGGTCACAGGTTCGAATCCCGTCGTAGCCACCATCTTTTTTATGCGGGAGTGGCGAAATTGGTAGACGCACCAGATTTAGGTTCTGGCGCCGCAAGGTGTGCGAGTTCAAGTCTCGCCTCCCGCACCATTTATCTCTCGCGTTGCACGGATGGGGTATCGCCAAGCGGTAAGGCACCGGTTTTTGATACCGGCATTCCCTGGTTCGAATCCAGGTACCCCAGCCATTATTTTTCGATACATGCGGTTCACCGCGACGGTTATTGGGGTATCGCCAAGCGGTAAGGCACCGGTTTTTGATACCGGCATTCCCTGGTTCGAATCCAGGTACCCCAGCCATCGAAAAATATGATAGAGTTTGGCTACGTAGCTCAGCTGGTTAGAGCACATCACTCATAATGATGGGGTCACAGGTTCGAATCCCGTCGTAGCCACCATACAAAGGAATTATTGATTAACTTCGATAAATCCAAAAAAATTGTTGGGGTATCGCCAAGCGGTAAGGCTCTGGTTTCTGATACCAGCATTCCGAGGTTCGAATCCTCGTACCCCAGCCAATTTCAAAAGTCGTTCACTCTGTGAGCGCACCCTGTTGGGGTATCGCCAAGCGGTAAGGCTCTGGTTTCTGATACCAGCATTCCGAGGTTCGAATCCTCGTACCCCAGCCACACACTGAAAAGCCCGCGCAAGCGGGCTTTTTGCTATCTGGCATTTAGCTAGCATGAGCAGAGCGGGAAACCGCCCTGCTCATCTTCATTATAATCCCAGGGCGTATTTCAGCGCTTTACGCTTCAGGCCACCGGCTCTTTCCGCCGCCATCAGCCCAATATTTCGCACCACGCGCAGCGGCCCCAGGTTATTGCTGAATCCCGCATAGAACAGATCCATTCCACTCTGCATCAGGAAGTTATCCGCCTGACGGCGCCTCTGATAACGTTTCAGTATAGCCTCGCTCGCCCAGGCTTCCGCATGGCTACGGGCACCGATCAGGACATCAAGCAAAGCATCCACGTCACGATATCCCAGATTAACGCCCTGCCCGGCCAAAGGATGAATCGTATGCGCTGCGTCCCCTATCAGCGCCAGCCCTGGCTGGACGTACTGCAAAGCGTGTCGACGAGTCAGCGGAAATGCCCCACTGGCAACCGGCGTAACCGCCCCGAGTCGCTGAGGGAAAGCGGCCGTAATCGCTTTTTGCAGCTGGGGCATGTTCATTCCCTGCAGCTGCCGAATACGTGCCGGGGTGTCATACCAAACCAGAGAGGCCCAGTTATCGAACAGCGGCAGGAAAGCGTGCGGCCCTGTCGGCGTGAAATGCTGCCAGGTATTATCCCCCGGTTCAAACTCGCATTTAACGGTAATCAGCATACAGGCCTGACGATACTGCCAGGCATGTACGCCAATCCCCGCCCATTTTCTGACCTGGGAATTCGCGCCATCCGCACCAATCACCATTTCAGCATTGAGTGAAGCGCCGTCATCAAACTCGAGCGTCCAACCTGCTGCCTGGCGATGGATTTGCCGCAGCCTCGCCGGGCAGCGTAAAGAGATATTCGGATGCGCCTCAAGCGCTTGCCAAAGCACGCGCTGCAGCACGTTATTCTCGACCATGAAGCCCAGCTCGGGTAAACCCAGTTCTTCGGCATTAAAGCTAACGTGTGCGCTCTCCCATTCCCAGGTTTCCAGCCGGCGATAAGGATGTGCGCGCATCGCTAAAACGCTGTCCCAGACGCCAAGAGACTTGAGCAGGCCAACCGTTGCGCTGCTGATGGCCGAAATGCGGACGTCAGGCTGGCTACCTGGAACAAAAGCCTCAGGGGCATGATGTTCAATCACCGCCACACGGAAACCATGCTGTGCCAGCCCCAGCGCTGCCGCCGCGCCGACCATACCGCCGCCAACAACGGCTACTTCA
The DNA here is from genome assembly GCF_050847315.1 of Enterobacter sp. TMH.L2. Classification (NCBI taxonomy): domain Bacteria; kingdom Pseudomonadati; phylum Pseudomonadota; class Gammaproteobacteria; order Enterobacterales; family Enterobacteriaceae; genus Enterobacter; species Enterobacter sp. TMH.L2. Next base: position 3,424,767 of record NZ_CP193791.1, read on the forward strand.
ATTGGTTGATTTACCATAAGTCTCTTTCCTTCATTCATCTTTGCTGATTCTACTGGCTTTTCCCAGGCTGGTCACATCCATAGCAAAGCATTACACTATCCGGCTTAATTCCTGACTTCACCTTGAGCAATGGCAAGTCGATGACAAAAAAACTCCATATAAAAACCTGGGGCTGCCAGATGAACGAATACGATTCATCGAAGATGGCCGACCTGCTGGACAGCACCCACGGCTTTACGCTGACCGATAACGCGAATGAAGCGGACGTTCTGCTGCTGAACACTTGTTCTATTCGCGAAAAAGCCCAGGAAAAGGTGTTTCACCTGCTGGGGCGCTGGAAGCATATCAAAGCCAAACGCCCGGACGTGATCATTGGCGTCGGCGGCTGCGTTGCCTCTCAGGAAGGAAAAAAAATTCGCCAGCGGGCGCACTATGTAGATATCGTCTTTGGGCCACAAACCCTGCACCGCCTGCCGGAAATGATCAACCAGGTTCGCGGCACCCGCAGCCCGGTGGTGGACGTCAGCTTTCCGGAAATCGAAAAATTTGACCGCCTGCCGGAGCCAAAGGCCGACGGCCCGACCGCCTACGTCTCCATCATGGAAGGCTGCAACAAATATTGCACCTATTGCGTGGTGCCTTATACCCGTGGCGAAGAAGTGAGCCGCCCTTGCGACGATATTCTGTTTGAAATCGCTCAACTGGCGGAACAGGGTGTGCGTGAAGTTAACCTGCTGGGTCAAAACGTTAACGCATACCGCGGCGCGGCTTATGACGGCGGCATCTGCTCGTTTGCCGAACTCCTGCGTCTGGTTGCAGCGATTGACGGTATCGACCGCATTCGCTTCACCACCAGCCACCCGATTGAATTCACCGATGACATTATCGAAGTCTACCGCGACACGCCGGAGCTGGTGAGTTTCCTGCACCTGCCGATTCAAAGCGGCGCCGACCGTGTGCTGAATATGATGGGGCGCACGCATACCGCGCTGGAGTATAAATCGACTATCCGCAAGCTGCGCGCTGCGCGCCCGGACATCCAGATCAGCTCAGACTTTATCGTCGGCTTCCCAGGCGAAACCAGCCAGGACTTCGAGCAAACCATGAAGCTGATTGCTGACGTCAACTTTGACACCAGCTTTAGCTTTATTTTCTCCGCTCGTCCGGGCACCCCGGCGGCCGACCTGGTTGATGACGTGCAGGAAGAAGAGAAAAAACAGCGCCTTTATATCCTGCAGGATCGTATTAACCAGCAGGTAATGGAATGGAGCCGTAAAATGCTGGGTACGGTACAGCGTATTCTGGTGGAAGGGACTTCGCGTAAAAGCATTATGCAGCTGTCCGGCCGTACCGAAAATAACCGTGTGGTGAACTTCGAAGGGACGCCGGATATGGTAGGGAAATTCGTGGATGTCGAAATCACCGAAGTCCTGACTAACTCCCTGCGCGCGAAGCTGGTGCGCACAGAAAGCGAAATGGGCCTGCGTATTGCTGAAACCCCGGCTTCCGTTATTGCTCGTACCCGCAAAGAGAATGACATTGGCGTTGGGACTTACCAGCCTTAATTCTCTCCACGGCCTGCCGGAACGCTAATTCCACGTCCCGGCAGGCTGTCTCATTGTTTGCACTTGCATTCTGAAGGCATCACCCAAATATCAATTGTGACGCTTGCGCCATCACGCTGCGGGATAAATAATTTCCCTGTAGCCGAACCGTATTTTCGGCTACGCGAGACCGTTTACTCTAACTGGCCCCGAGTGACCAAGAGGATAAGTTTGAATATCGAAACACGTGAATTAACGCTGGAACCGGCGGATAACGCCCGTCTGCTTAGTCTGTGCGGCCCTTTTGATGACAACATCAAACAGCTGGAACGCCGACTGGGGATTGAAATCAACCGCCGTGACAATCACTTCAGGCTCACCGGTCGTGAGCTTTCCGTTAACGCCGCGGCGGATATTCTGCGACATCTGTACGTAGACACCGCGCCAATGCGCGGCCAAAGCCAGGATATCGACCCGGAACAAATTCATCTGGCTATTAAAGAAAGCCGGGTGCTGGAGCAAACGGCCGACAGCGTGCCGGATTACGGTAAAGCTATCCATATTAAAACTAAGCGTGGCGTCATTAAGCCGCGTACGCCTAATCAGGCGCAGTACATCGCGAATATTCTCGACCACGACATCACATTCGGCATAGGGCCGGCAGGGACAGGGAAAACCTATCTTGCCGTTGCCGCCGCGGTTGATGCGCTGGAGCGCCAGGAGATCCGCCGCATTCTGCTGACCCGCCCGGCGGTTGAAGCGGGCGAAAAACTGGGCTTCCTGCCCGGCGATTTAAGCCAGAAGGTTGACCCATACCTGCGCCCGCTGTACGACGCGCTGTTTGAAATGCTGGGCTTCGAGAAAGTCGAAAAGCTGATTGAGCGCAACGTTATCGAAGTGGCCCCGCTCGCCTACATGCGTGGCCGAACCCTGAACGATGCCTTTGTCATTCTCGATGAAAGTCAGAACACCACCACCGAACAGATGAAAATGTTCCTGACCCGTATAGGCTTCAACTCCAAGGCGGTGATTACCGGCGATGTGACGCAGATAGACCTGCCACGTAACCTCAAGTCCGGCTTACGTCATGCTATCGACGTCCTGTCCGAGGTGGATGAAATCAGCTTCAACTTCCTTAACAGCGAAGACGTGGTACGCCACCCGGTTGTGGCCCGCATTGTTAACGCCTATGAAGCCTGGGAAGCCGCCGATCAAAAACGCAAAGACGAGCTTGCCGCCGAGCGTAAACGCGAAGCCCTTGCCCTGCAGGCTACCGCTCAGGAGAGCAAATGAGTCAGGTTATTTTAGATTTACAGGTTGCCTGCGAAGCAGAAAGCGGCCTGCCGGATGAAGCACAAATTCAGCGCTGGCTGGATGCGGTTATTCCTCAGTTTCAGCCAGAGTCTGAGGTCACCGTTCGTCTGGTAGACGAAGCCGAAAGCCACGACCTGAACCTGACCTATCGCGGGAAAGATAAGTCCACCAACGTGCTTTCTTTTCCGTTTGAAGCCCCGCCAGGGATCGAGCTTCCGCTGCTGGGCGATCTGATCATCTGCCGTCAGGTGGTTGAGCAGGAAGCCAAAGAACAAGAGAAGCCGCTGGAGGCCCACTGGGCACATATGGTTGTACACGGCAGCCTGCATCTGCTCGGTTACGACCACATCGAAGACGATGAAGCCGAAGAGATGGAAGCGCTGGAAACAGAGATAATGCTTGCTCTTGGGTATGCCGATCCGTACATTGCCGAGAAAGAGTAGTCGGCTCAGGGCTTTCCCTTTGCCGCCGTCACGCGCAGGCAGTGCACCATCAGGCTGCCTGTTAGTTTTTGATTTATATGAGGCCTAAAACCTAACGCCATGAGCGACGACAATTCACAGAATAGTGACACGCCGGAAGCCAAAAAGGGATTCTTCTCCCTCATTCTCAACCAGCTGTTTCACGGTGAACCGAAAAACCGTGACGATCTGCTGACGCTTATTCGTGATTCTGAGCAAAACTCTCTGATAGACCAGGACACCCGCGACATGCTCGAAGGGGTGATGGATATCGCCGACCAGCGCGTCCGCGATATCATGATCCCGCGTTCGCAGATGGTGACGCTCAAACACAACCAGACGCTGGACGAGTGCCTCGATGTCATTATCGATTCCGCTCACTCCCGTTTCCCGGTGATAAGCGAAGACAAAGATCACATCGAAGGGATTCTGATGGCGAAAGATCTGCTGCCGTTCATGCGCAGCGACTCTGAGCCTTTCAGCATGGAAAAAGTGTTACGTCAGGTGGTTGTCGTGCCTGAAAGCAAACGGGTTGACCGCATGCTGAAAGAGTTTCGTCAGCAGCGCTATCATATGGCGATTGTCATTGATGAATTTGGCGGCGTTTCAGGTCTCGTGACGATCGAAGATATTCTCGAACTGATTGTCGGGGAAATCGAAGATGAGTACGACGACGAGGAAGACGGTGATTTCCGTCAGCTGAGCCGCCATACGTGGACGGTGCGCGCCCTCGCCTCTATTGAAGACTTCAACGAAACCTTCGACACGCACTTTAGCGATGAAGAAGTCGACACCATCGGTGGTCTGGTGATGCAAGCCTTTGGGCACCTGCCAGCCCGTGGCGAAACCATTGAAATAGATGGTTACCAGTTCAAAGTCGCCATGGCCGATAGCCGTCGTATTATTCAGGTTCATGTCAGAATTCCGGACGACTCGCCGCAACCTAAACTGGACGAATAACTCAGCTATGGCTATAGCTCAACTTCTTCAACGCCAGCGCGTTCGCCTGCTGCTGGCGCTTTTCTTTGGGGCCTGCGGAACGCTGGCTTTTTCCCCTTATGATTTCTGGCCTGCAGCTATTGTTTCTCTTGCTGGCTTGCAGGGCCTGACGCTTAACCGTCGCCCGGTACAAAGCGCCGCGATTGGCTTCTTCTGGGGGCTTGGGCTGTTCGGCAGCGGGGTCAACTGGGTCTATGTCAGCATCGCACAGTTTGGCGGCATGCCGGGCCCGGTGAACGTGTTCCTGGTGGTTCTGCTGGCCGCTTATTTGTCGCTCTACACAGGTTTGTTCGCCGGTATTCTCAGCAGGCTGTGGCCAAAAACAACGTGGTGGCGCGTAGCTATTGCCGCGCCGGTCGTCTGGCAAATTACCGAATTCCTGCGTGGCTGGGTACTGACCGGCTTCCCCTGGCTGCAGTTTGGCTACAGCCAGATCGATGGCCCACTAAAAGGCATCGCGCCGATTTTGGGCGTCGACACCATTACCTTCCTACTGATGATTATCAGTGGCCTTCTGGTGTACGCCCTGCAGGCACGGAAATGGGCTCCTGCGGTGGTTTCTGCGGCTTTACTGTTATTACCCTGGCCACTGCGCAACATTCAATGGTTCCAGCCTCTGCCAGAGCGTTCCGTTGACGTAGCGATGGTACAAGGCAACATTCCCCAGTCTCTGAAGTGGAATGAAAGCCAGCTGCTGGACACGCTGAAAATTTATCTGGATAAAACAGAGCCGGAGATGGGCAAAGCCAAGCTTATCATCTGGCCGGAATCGGCTATCTCCGATCTGGAAATTAATCAGCAGCAGTTCCTCGCCATGATGGATGACCTGCTGCGGGCAAAACACAGCTCATTAATTACCGGTATCGTCGATGCGCGTCTGAATAAGCAAAACAGGTACGATACCTACAACACCATTATCACGCTCGGTGAAGGTAGCCCTTACAGCTACACCAGCAGCAATCGCTACAACAAAAACCACCTTGTGCCATTCGGTGAGTTTGTGCCGCTTGAATCGATTCTGCGCCCACTGGCCCCGTTCTTCGATCTGCCCATGTCATCATTCAGCCGTGGGCCCTATGTTCAGCCGCAATTGCTCTCTAACGGCGTCAAGCTGACGGCGGCAATCTGCTACGAAATTATCCTGGGTGAACAAGTTCGGGACAATTTCCGGCCAGACACTGACTTCCTGCTAACTATCTCCAACGATGCCTGGTTCGGTAAATCCATCGGCCCATGGCAGCACCTGCAAATGGCGCGTATGCGCTCGCTGGAGCTGGGGCGGCCTTTGCTGCGCAGCACCAATAACGGCGTAACTGCGGTGGTCAACGCCGAAGGTGATATCACTAATATCATCCCGCAGTTCACTCGCGAAGTGCTGGAAGCGAAAGTCACACCGACCACTGGCTTAACGCCTTATGCACGCTTCGGCTTCTGGCCGCTGTGGATGGTGACCGCTTTATTCGGTTTCACCGCACTGGTGATAAGCCTGCGTAACCGCAGCAAAAAGTAGCACACCCTTCTCGCTCATAGAGGCCGGCAAATTTGCTGGCCTTTTTCATTTCTGGCACAAGCTTTGCTAGATATAAACAGTTGAAATCAAATAGCTGGCGCAAAGACGCCCTGTGGCCTGGCTGTATCGGGCAGTGAAAAATGCATGCACCAAAAAGCGACATCGCAAGCACCGTTATAGTGCACTGGCATATCTTTGCCTTTAAATGGTGCGGCGCGCTTCGCAAAAATAAACATCTTATTAGCAATTTCTTTACATTCAGCTAGGTTAGATGCTAACAAAAGGGCATTGCATGACGCTTTTAGCAGCATGAAAAAACAACAAAACACAACACTCACATCGGATACCGGTGCCTCCTCTGGCACTAAGATTAAGGAGTTGGATATGCAACTACGTAAACTGGCCACGGCAATGCTGGTGATGGGCATGAGCGCCACAATGGTTCATGCAGAAGACGCGACGCCTCAGCAGTCAACGCTGGATAAAATCAAAGCCAACGGCGTTATCGTGGTCGGCCACCGTGAATCATCTGTACCTTTCTCTTACTACGACAATCAGCAAAAAGTGGTTGGCTACTCTCAGGACTACTCTAATGCCATCGTAGAAGCGGTGAAAAAGCAGCTGAATAAGCCCGATCTGCAGGTAAAACTCATTCCTATCACCTCTCAGAACCGTATTCCGCTGCTGCAAAACGGCACTTTCGATTTTGAATGTGGTTCCACCACCAACAACGTAGAACGTCAAAAGCAAGCCGCATTCTCCGACACCATCTTCGTTGTCGGCACCCGTTTGCTGGTGAAAAAAGGCGGCCCAATTAAAGACTTCCCTGATCTGAAAGGGAAAACCGTTGTTGTGACCTCTGGCACCACTTCCGAAATCCTGCTCAACAAGCTGAACGACGAGCAGAAAATGGGCATGCGTATTATCAGCGCCAAAGACCACGGTGACTCCTTCCGTACCCTGGAAAGCGGCCGTGCCGTTGCCTTTATGATGGATGATGCCCTGCTGGCCGGTGAACGTGCGAAAGCTAAACAGCCGGATAACTGGGAGATCGTCGGCAAGCCACAGTCCCAGGAAGCCTACGGCTGTATGCTGCGTAAAAATGACCCAGAGTTTAAAAAGCTGATGGATACCACCATTGCGCAGGCACAAACCTCCGGTGAAGCCGCGAAATGGTTCGATAAATGGTTTAAACAGCCAATTCCACCGAAAAACCTCAACATGAACTTCGACCTTTCTGACGAAATGAAAGCGCTGTTCAAGGAACCAAACGACAAAGCTCTCAACTAATTAGAAACACAGGGGCTGGAAAAATCCGCCCTCCCGATTGACGAACTGAAGCCAGGACAGACTATGCGTTGGTGGGTCGTTCCCCCACCAGCGTGAAGGTGCCCAAAAATGCAGACAAAGATCTGCTTCAGGGCACCGGCTTCTCATCAATCTTCGAGGGTAGCCTGCGCTACCCTCTTTTTTTATCTCGGAGTAAGTTATGTCTATAGACTGGAACTGGGGAATCTTTTTACAGCCCGCCCCGTTCGGCAACACAACCTATCTGGGCTGGATTTGGAATGGCTTCCAGGTCACCGTCGCCCTGTCAATAACCGCATGGATCATTGCTTTTCTGGTGGGGTCTCTGTTTGGTATTTTGCGTACGGTCCCTAACAAATTCCTGTCCGGGCTAGGTACGCTCTACGTTGAACTCTTTCGCAACGTTCCCCTGATCGTCCAATTCTTTACCTGGTATCTGGTGGTGCCTGAACTGCTGCCGGAAAACATTGGCATGTGGTTTAAGTCCGAGCTGGATCCCAACATTCAGTTCTTCCTCTCGTCAATGATTTGCCTCGGGCTGTTTACCGCCGCTCGCGTTTGTGAACAGGTACGAGCCGCCATTCAATCCCTGCCTCGCGGCCAGAAGAACGCGGCTCTGGCAATGGGACTGACGCTGCCTCAGGCCTATCGCTACGTGCTGTTGCCTAATGCCTATCGCGTTATTGTGCCGCCGATGACCTCCGAAATGATGAACCTGGTGAAGAACTCGGCCATCGCTTCAACCATTGGTCTGGTGGATATGGCGGCGCAGGCTGGCAAGCTGCTGGATTACTCGGCACACGCCTATGAATCCTTTACGGCGATTACCCTTGCCTATGTACTGATCAACGCCGTCATCATGGGCGTGATGTATGTGGTAGAACGTAAAATTCGCCTGCCTGGCAATATGGGGGGCAAATAATGCTCAATCTTGACTGGAGTTCTATTCTTCCTGCCCTGCCTTACTTAATGCAGGGGCTGGTCATTACGCTCAAAATCACCGTTACCGCCGTGGTGATCGGTATTGTCTGGGGCACGCTGCTGGCCGTCATGCGCCTGTCGAGCTTCAAGCCGATCGCGTGGTTTGCTACCGCTTACGTGAACGTTTTCCGCTCCGTGCCGCTGGTGATGGTACTGCTGTGGTTCTATCTGGTGGTGCCTGGCTTCCTGCAGTCGGTGCTTGGCCTGTCGCCAAAAACCGATATCCGCCTGATTTCCGCGATGGTCGCCTTCTCCATGTTTGAAGCCGCCTACTATTCGGAAATCATTCGCGCCGGTATTCAGAGTATTTCCAGAGGGCAGTCAAATGCCGCCCTGGCGCTGGGCATGACCCACTGGCAGTCGATGAAACTCATCATCCTGCCGCAGGCCTTCCGCGCGATGGTGCCGCTGCTGTTAACCCAGGGCATCGTTTTGTTCCAGGATACCTCGCTGGTGTACGTTTTAAGCCTGGCAGACTTCTTCCGCACCGCCTCCACCATTGGCGAGCGTGACGGTACACAGGTCGAGATGATCCTGTTTGCCGGCCTGGTCTATTTTGTGATTAGCCTCAGTGCATCGCTGTTGGTCAGCTACTTGAAGAAAAGGACTGTGTAATGATTACCCTGAAAAATGTTTCTAAATGGTATGGTCACTTTCAGGTGCTGACCGAGTGCTCCACCGAAGTGAAGAAAGGCGAAGTAGTCGTCGTGTGCGGGCCTTCTGGTTCAGGCAAATCCACGCTGATTAAAACCGTCAACGGCCTTGAGCCCGTACAGAAAGGCGAAATCCTGGTGAACGGCACCCAGGTGAACGACAAGAAAACCAATCTGGCGCAGCTCCGCTCCCACGTTGGCATGGTGTTCCAGCACTTCGAGCTGTTCCCTCACCTGTCGATTATCGAAAACCTGACGCTTGCCCAGGTCAAAGTGCTGAAACGTGATAAAGCCGCTTCCCGCGCCAAAGGGTTAAAATTACTTGAGCGCGTAGGGCTGGCCGCACACGCCGATAAATATCCGGCGCAGCTTTCCGGCGGCCAGCAGCAGCGTGTGGCGATTGCCCGCGCCCTGTGCATGGATCCGATCGCAATGCTGTTTGACGAACCAACCTCAGCGCTCGATCCGGAAATGATCAACGAAGTACTGGACGTTATGGTTGAGCTGGCCAATGAGGGCATGACCATGATGGTGGTGACCCACGAAATGGGCTTTGCCCGCAAAGTGGCAAACCGCGTGATCTTTATGGATGAAGGGAAAATTGTCGAAGACTCAAACAAAGACGACTTCTTCAATAATCCTCAGTCTGAACGTGCCAAAGACTTCCTGGCGAAAATCCTGCACTAAACGTAACACGCCACAGTAAAAAGCCTTCCCTGCGGAAGGCTTTAATGTTGATGACAAAGAGGAAAAAAGCGTGGTTTTTCCCTCTTTGTGGTTATCAGCCGAAAATCAATGAATTGATTTTCCAGTTGTTTAACGAGCCGCCGGCTGTTTTTTCTCTCGCCAGAGGTTTGCCATTCGTCTGAAAGCCTTCCTTACGGAAGGCTTTTTTTTAAGGCTCAAACGGCCGACGATGAAACTGATTATGGCCGCATTTCGGGCAAACCGGCAGCACATCAGGCGTGTAAATCGCAATGTGATGATGACAGTTTTCACACACCAGATTGCCTAACCCAACAACTTCCCCGCTGTGATACACCCCGTGATGGCTGAGATCTTTAAACACTTCCCGCCACTCAAGCTGCGTTTTGTCGGTAATGTCCGCCAGCTCCTGCCATAAACTCTCTTTAATCACCCGCATAAAAACGCTGTCGGTGAACTCTTCCTGACTTTCCCCGTAGCTACGAGCAAACTCTTCAAGGTCACGGCGCACCGCACGCGTTACCTCTTCTATCTCCGTTCGGGTCAGCTCGCCTGTATCATTCATCTGCTTACGGGCGCTGGCAACCAGCGCATCAATATCGCGCTCACCCTTGCGTAGCCGTTCACTTAGCGATTCGACCAGTTCCCGATAAAATTGAGCAACCTTGTTCATCGTTAGCCTGCCTCCTTGAAGGATTCCCGCGTTTGCGGCGTGGTAACTGACTCTAATAGTAGACGTTAATCCGGCAACGCTTTGTTAGATTAGCCACACCCTGGGTAAAAAACTGCAAGCGTTACGGAACGGTGAAATGGTTACTGAGGGCGTTGAAAGGCTGTTTTGCCGCTGTCGAATCGGCTATGCTATGGCGATCTAAACTCGAATTCATTAAAGGCTACGTTTCGTAGCCGTCTTTCATACACAGGACTACTGGCTGCCATGCAAGAGCAATACCGCCCGGAAGAGATAGAATCCAATGTCCAGCAACACTGGCAAGAGAACCGTACTTTTGAAGTGACCGAAGACGAAGGCAAAGAGAAATACTACTGCCTCTCCATGTTGCCCTATCCTTCCGGCCGACTACATATGGGCCATGTCCGTAACTACACCATCGGCGACGTTATCGCACGCTACCAGCGTATGCTGGGTAAAAACGTCCTGCAGCCGATCGGCTGGGATGCCTTCGGCCTGCCGGCTGAAGGCGCCGCGGTAAAAAACAACACCGCGCCAGCCCCGTGGACCTACGACAACATCAATTACATGAAGAACCAGCTGAAAACGCTGGGCTTCGGTTACGACTGGAGCCGTGAACTGGCTACCTGTACGCCTGAATACTATCGCTGGGAACAACAGTTCTTCACTCAGCTGTACAACAAAGGTCTGGTTTACAAAAAAACCTCCGCGGTTAACTGGTGCCCGAACGATCAGACCGTGCTGGCGAATGAGCAGGTTATCGACGGCTGCTGCTGGCGCTGCGACACCAAAGTTGAGCGCAAAGAGATCCCGCAGTGGTTCATCAAAATCACCGCCTACGCCGACGAACTGCTGAACGACCTGGATACGCTGGATCACTGGCCGGATCAGGTTAAAACCATGCAGCGCAACTGGATTGGCCGTTCCGAAGGCGTGGAAATCACCTTCGACGTACAAAACAGCGCCGAGAAGCTGACCGTTTACACAACTCGCCCTGATACCTTTATGGGTGTGACTTATCTGGCCGTTGCCGCCGGTCACCCTCTGGCGCAGCAGGCTGCAGTCAATAACCCTACCCTTACCGAATTCATTGAAGAATGCCGTAACACCAAAGTAGCCGAAGCCGACATGGCGACCATGGAGAAGAAAGGCGTCGCCACCGGCATTAACGCCATTCATCCGCTGACCGGCGAAAGCGTTCCGGTTTGGGTGGCCAACTTCGTGCTGATGGAATATGGCACAGGTGCCGTGATGGCCGTTCCAGGCCACGATCAGCGTGACTGGGAATTCGCCACAAAATACAGCCTGCCAATCAAGCCGGTAATTCTGAATGCCGACGGCAGCGAGCCGGATCTTTCCGCCTCCGCAATGACCGAAAAAGGCGCGCTGTTTAACTCTGGCGAGTTCGACGGTCTGGACTTCCAGCAGGCGTTTAACGCCATTGCCGATAAGCTGGCCGCTAAAGGCGTGGGCGAGCGTAAAGTGAACTTCCGTCTGCGCGACTGGGGCGTTTCCCGTCAGCGTTACTGGGGCGCCCCCATCCCAATGGTCACCCTGGAAGACGGCACAGTGATGCCAACCCCGGAAGATCAGCTGCCGGTTATTCTGCCGGAAGATGTGGTCATGGACGGTATCACCAGCCCGATTAAAGCCGATCCTGAGTGGGCGAAAACCACCGTCAACGGCATGCCTGCGCTGCGTGAAACCGACACCTTCGACACCTTTATGGAGTCCTCCTGGTACTACGCGCGCTACACCTGCCCTCAGTACGACAAAGGCATGCTGGATTCCAAAGCTGCTAACTACTGGCTGCCGGTGGATATCTACATCGGCGGGATTGAACACGCCATCATGCACCTGCTTTACTTCCGCTTCTTCCACAAGCTGATGCGCGATGCGGGCATGGTGACGTCCAATGAACCAGCCAAACAGCTGCTTTGCCAGGGCATGGTGCTGGCGGACGCCTTCTATTACACCGGCGTTAACGGCGAGCGTAACTGGGTTTCCCCGGTCGACGCTATCGTTGAGCGCGATGATAAAGGCCGCATTGTCAAAGCCCGTGACGCAGAAGGCCGTGAACTGGTCTATGCTGGCATGAGCAAAATGTCGAAGTCGAAAAACAACGGCATCGACCCACAGGTCATGGTTGAACGCTACGGCGCGGATACCGTGCGTCTGTTTATGATGTTTGCTTCACCTGCAGACATGACGCTTGAGTGGCAAGAATCCGGCGTTGAAGGCGCCAACCGCTTCCTGAAACGCGTCTGGAAACTGGTCTACGAACACACCAACCGTGGTGCTGCGCCAGCGCTGGACATTGCTGCCCTGGGCGAAGATCAAAAAGCCCTGCGTCGCGATGTGCATAAAACCATTGCTAAAGTGACCGACGATATCGGCCGCCGTCAGACCTTCAACACCGCCATCGCTGCCATCATGGAGCTGATGAACAAACTGGCAAAAGCACCGCAGGACGGCGAACAGGATCGTGCGTTGCTGAACGAAGCGCTGCTGGCCGTTGTACGTATGCTGTATCCGTTCACCCCGCACGTTTGTTTCGATATGTGGCAGTCTCTGGGCGGTGAAGGTGATGTGGATAACGCGCCGTGGCCGCAGGCTGACGAAAAGGCAATGGTCGAAGACTCTCGCCTGGTGGTCGTTCAGGTTAACGGTAAAGTACGCGGTAAAGTCACCGTACCTGCCGATGCCACTGAAGAACAAGTGCGCGAGCGCGCCGGTCAGGAACATCTGGTCGCGAAATATCTTGAGGGTGTAACCGTACGTAAAGTGATTTACGTTCCGGGTAAACTGCTCAACCTGGTTGTGGGCTAAGCGCAGGAGGAAGCGTGCGACATCCCTTTATCACCCTGTTAGTAACCCTGGCGGTGCTGGTCACCGCTGGATGTGGTTTTCACCTGCGTGGCAACACGCAGGTCCCCTCAGAGATGAAGACGCTGATCCTCAACTCTGGCGATCCTAACGGTCCGCTAACGCGTGAAATTCGTAAACAGTTGCGCTTAAACGGCGTCACGATTGTTGACGATACCGGCACTGGCGTGCGTAAGGATATTCCGTCCCTGCGCGTGGGCGCCTACGGTCTTAGCCAGGACACCGCTTCAGTATTCCAGAACGGCCAGACCGCGGAATACCAGATGGTGATGGTTGTTAATGCTCAGGTCCTGATCCCAGGGCACGACATTTATCCGATCAGCGCGAAGACCTACCGTTCGTTCTTTGATAACCCACTGACTGCCCTGGCAAAAGACGCCGAGCAGGATTTGATTATCAAAGAGATGTACACCAACGTTGCCCAACAGCTGATCCGTAAACTGATGGCAGTACACGCGGCCGATCTTGCAGCAACGAAAGACGAAGTAAAGCCCGTTAGCGCAGAGAAACCAGCCGTACCTGCAGGCCGGGTGTCCACCACTCTGCCGTCAACCTCTGGTAGCAAATGATCCGAGTGTATCCGGAACAACTCCACGCGCAGCTCAATGAAGGGCTGCGCGCGGCGTATCTGCTGTTAGGTAACGATCCTCTCTTATTACAGGAAAGCCAGGATGCGGTGCGCAAACACGCCCAGCAAAACGGCTTTGAAGAACATCACGCCGTTCAGATAGATGCCTCCACTGACTGGCAGGCTCTGTTTGCTATTTGCCAGGCGCTCAGTCTGTTTGCCAGCCGCCAGACGCTGCTCTTATTGCTGCCGGAAAACGGCCCAAATGCCGCCATTAACGCTCAGCTAGAAACGCTGGTGAGCCTGCTTCACGACGATATTCTGTTACTGGTTCGCGGCAACAAACTGACCAAAGCGCAGGAAAATGCCGCCTGGTTTACCCAACTGGCAAACCGCTCCGTGCTGGTGACCTGCCAGACGCCAGAACAGGCCAATCTGCCCCGCTGGGTATCTCAGCGCGCAAAACAGATGAATCTGACGCTGGACGAGGCTGCTAATCAGCTGCTCTGCTACTGCTATGAGGGCAATTTGCTGGCGCTTTCTCAGGCATTAGAGAGGCTGTCGCTCATCTGGACAGACGGTAAATTGACGCTACCGCGCGTTGAGCAAGCCGTAAACGATGCCGCCCATTTCACGCCTTTTCACTGGGTAGATGCGCTGCTTGCCGGAAAGAGCAAACGAGCACTGCATATATTGCAGCAGCTTCGTCTGGAAGCCAGCGAGCCGGTCATTCTGCTGCGAACCCTGCAGCGGGAACTGCTGCAACTGGTCAATCTCAAACGTCAGTCGGCAACGACGCCCTTACGGACGCTGTTCGATCAGCAACGCGTGTGGCAAAACCGCCGCCAGTTGGTTACTGAAGCGCTCAATCGCGTTTCTTCGGAACAGCTTTATCAGGCCGTTCGTTTACTGACGCGTATCGAACTGACGCTGAAGCAGGACTACGGGCAGTCAGTCTGGGACGAACTCGAAGGCCTTTCTCTGCTGATCTGCCATAAAGCCTTACCGGAAATCTTTATTGATGCCTGATTCATCTCTTCTGGCGCTGTATGGCGGCACCTTTGATCCTATCCACTACGGTCATCTGAAATCCGTTGAAGCCCTTGCCAGGTTGGTGAAGCTGAAAAGCGTCACCATCATGCCCAATAATGTGCCGCCGCATCGCCCACAGCCGGAAGCGAGCAGCGCGCAGCGCAAAGAGATGATTGAGCTAGCAATAGCAGGCAACCCGCTTTTCACGCTGGATGACCGGGAGCTTAGCCGGTCGACACCGTCATGGACCGTGGAAACGCTGGAGCAGATTCGCGCCGAGCTGGGGCCAAAACAGCCGCTGGCCTTTATTATTGGCCAGGACTCATTGCTCAGCCTGCACCGCTGGCACCGCTGGGAAACGCTGCTCACGCTGTGCCACCTGTTGGTCACCCAGCGGCCCGGCTATCCGCTAACCATGGAAACGCCCGAACAGCAAACGTGGCTCGCGCAAAACGTCACTGATTCAGTCGTAACGCTGCACCAGCAGCCCGCCGGGAAAGTCTTTCTAGCCCCAACCCCGCTCTACGATATCTCCGCAACCACCATTCGCCATCGGCTTGAGAGCAATCAGCCCTGCGACGATCTGCTCCCGCCTGATGTACTGGCTTTTATTCTCCAGCACGGGCTTTATCGCTAAGCGTTGGGCTCGTCTAAATTACGGGAGGAGAACAGTGAAGCGCACTGGATTACGCTATTATGATTCACCGGGAAAGCCAGCCATTGACACCACTTCTCAGGCTGTTATGCTCCGCTGCCATAATTTCCTGCCCGTAATCCGGCTTTTCTGAAATAGTTTTACAAAAATGGCAATGCAAACTCCGGCGCGCAATGGGATGATAGCCCGCGATTCACGCTGGTCGGCCAATTTTTCAGCCAAAGCCGCCTGCCCTGCTGGTCCAGGGTTATTACGGGCTAAACCAAACACTCTCATTCTCTCAGGGGGAACACTTGCAGGGTAAAGCACTTCAGGATTTCATTGTCGATAAAATCGACGACCTCAAAGCCCAGGACATCATCGCAATTGATGTTAAAGGCAAATCCAGCATCACCGATTGCATGGTTATCTGCACCGGGACATCCAACCGCCACGTCATGTCAATTGCTGAACACGTTGTGCAGTCCTCCCGCGAAGTTGGCCTGTCGCCGATGGGCGTGAAAGGCATCAACGCTTCCGACTGGGTTGTTGTCGATCTTGGCGAAATTATCGTTCACGTCATGCAGGAAGAGAGCCGTCAGCTGTACGAACTGGAAAAACTCTGGAGCTAACGGGTGAAGCTGCAACTGGTGGCCGTTGGAACCAAAATGCCTGACTGGGTGCAGACAGGCTTTACCGAGTACCTGCGTCGCTTCCCGAAAGATATGCCTTTTGAGCTGGTAGAAATTCCGGCTGGAAAACGCGGCAAAAATGCCGATATCAAACGTATCCTCGAAAAAGAGGGTGAAATGATGCTGGCCGCCGCGGGCAAAGGTAATCGAATCGTGACGCTGGATATTCCCGGTCAACCGTGGGATACCCCCCAGCTTGCCACGCAGCTCGAGCGCTGGAAGCAGGATGGCCGCGATGTCAGCCTGTTAATCGGTGGCCCCGAAGGATTAGCACCAGCCTGTAAGGCCGCTGCCGAGCAAAGCTGGTCGCTCTCCACGCTAACCATGCCTCATCCGCTGGTCAGAGTGCTGGTGGCGGAAAGTCTCTATCGGGCGTGGAGCATTACCACCAACCACCCTTACCATCGTGAGTAAACCTGAGCGGGTAATACTAAGCAGCGAATGAAATTACAGAATTCTTTTCGCGACTATACTGCTGAGTCTGCGCTCTTTGTGCGCCGGGCGCTGGTCGCTTTTATCGGCATTTTGCTGCTTACCGGCGTGCTGATCGCCAACCTTTATAATCTGCAAATCGTTCGCTTTAACGACTATCAGACGCGGTCCAATGAAAACCGCATCAAGCTGGTGCCCATCCCGCCCAGCCGCGGCATTATTTACGATCGTAACGGCACCCCGCTGGCGCTAAACCGCACCATCTATCAAATCGAGATGATGCCGGAGAAAGTCGATAACGTTCAGGATACGCTGGAGGCGCTGCGCCCGGTGGTTGACCTGACCGATGACGACATCGCGAATTTCAAGAAAGAGCGTGCCCGCTCGCACCGCTTCACCTCCATTGCGGTCAAAACTAACCTGACGGAAGTTCAGGTTGCCCGCTTTGCCGTAAACCAGTACCGCTTCCCGGGTGTGGAAGTGAAAGGCTACAAACGCCGCTTCTATCCTTATGGCTCCGCGCTAACCCACGTCATTGGCTACGTTTCTAAAATCAACGACAAAGACGTTGAGCGCCTGGATAAAGAAGGCAAGCTGGCCAACTACGCCTCGACCCACGACATCGGCAAGCTCGGTATCGAGCGCTATTACGAAGATGTCCTGCACGGGCAAACGGGCTACGAAGAGGTTGAGGTTAACAACCGTGGCCGCGTCATCCGCCAGCTTAAAGAAGTGCCGCCTCAGGCCGGGCATGACATTTATCTGACCCTCGATCTGAAACTGCAAACCTACATCGAAACCCTGCTCGCAGGGAGTCGTGCTGCGGTGGTCGTTACCGATCCGCGTACGGGCGGCATTCTGGCGCTGGTTTCTATGCCAAGCTATAACCCGAACCTGTTCGTCGACGGTATCTCCAGCAAAGACTACTCTGGCCTGCTAAACGACCCGAACACGCCGTTAATTAACCGTGCGACTCAGGGTGTGTATCCACCGGCCTCTACCGTGAAGCCTTATATGGCAGTTTCTGCATTGAGCGCCGGAGTGATCACCCGCAACACCTCGCTGTTTGACCCCGGCTGGTGGCAACTGCCCGGCTCGGAAAAACGCTACCGCGACTGGAAAAAATGGGGCCACGGCCGCCTGAACGTCACAAAATCCCTGGAAGAATCGGCGGATACCTTCTTCTATCAGGTCGCCTATGACATGGGGATCGACCGCATTGGCGAATGGATGAGTAAGTTTGGCTACGGTCACCTGACGGGCATCGACCTTTCAGAAGAGCGCGCGGGCAATATGCCGACGCGCGAGTGGAAGCTGAAGCGCTTTAAAAAACCGTGGTATCAGGGTGACACCATTCCGGTCGGTATCGGCCAGGGTTACTGGACGGCCACGCCAATCCAGATGAGCAAGGCGATGATGATCCTGATCAACGACGGCATCGTTCGCGTTCCGCACCTGCTGATGAGCACCACCGAAAACGGTAAACAGGTTCCCTGGCAGCAGCCGACTGAAGCGCCGGTGGGCGACATCCACTCGGGCTATTGGGAAATTGCCAAAGATGGGATGTATGGCGTAGCCAACAGGCCTAACGGTACTGCACATAAATACTTCGCGAATGCGCCTTATAAAGTGGCAGCAAAATCAGGTACTGCGCAGGTCTTTGGCCTGAAAGCCAACGAAACGTATAACGCGCATAAAATTGCCGAACGCCTACGTGACCACAAGCTGATGACAGCATTTGCGCCGTATGACAACCCACAGTACGCCGTGACCATGATTCTGGAGAACGGCGGTGCAGGCCCGGCCGTCGGGAGCATCATGCGTCAGATCCTCGACCACGTCATGTTAGGGGATAACAACACGGTACTGCCGTCGGAAGCACCGGCCG
Source organism: Enterobacter sp. TMH.L2 (assembly GCF_050847315.1). Lineage (NCBI taxonomy): Bacteria > Pseudomonadati > Pseudomonadota > Gammaproteobacteria > Enterobacterales > Enterobacteriaceae > Enterobacter > Enterobacter sp. TMH.L2. The sequence goes on from NZ_CP193791.1 coordinate 3,443,065, forward strand.
CCTCGGCCGCAGAGGATCAATAAGCATGACTGACAATCCTAATAAAAAAACAATTTGGGATAAGGTTCACCTCGACCCGACCTTCCTGGTGACCATCCTCGCGCTGCTGGTGTTCAGCGCCCTGGTGGTATGGAGCGCCAGCGGCCAGGATATGGGCATGATGGAGCGTAAAATCGGCCAGATCCTGATGGGGCTGGTGATCATGGTCGTCATGGCGCAAATTCCGCCTCGCGTCTACGAAGGCTGGGCGCCCTATCTCTATATCTTCTGTATTATTCTGCTGGTGGCGGTTGATGCCTTCGGGGCCATTTCAAAAGGGGCCCAGCGCTGGCTCGATCTGGGCTTCGTGCGTTTCCAGCCTTCGGAAATCGCCAAGATTGCCGTTCCGCTAATGGTTGCCCGCTTTATTAACCGCGACGTTTGCCCGCCCACGCTGAAAAACACCGGCATTGCGCTCGTCCTGATCTTCATGCCGACCCTGCTGGTCGCCGCCCAGCCGGACCTGGGTACCTCCATTCTGGTCGCCGCATCGGGCCTGTTTGTGCTGTTCCTTTCCGGCATGAGCTGGCGACTTATTCTGGTTGCCGTTCTGCTGGTAGCCGCCTTCGTGCCGATCCTGTGGTTCTTCCTGATGCATGACTACCAGCGTGCGCGCGTGATGATGCTGTTAGATCCAGAAAGCGATCCGCTCGGCGCGGGCTATCATATAATTCAGTCCAAAATCGCCATCGGCTCCGGGGGCCTGCGCGGCAAGGGCTGGCTGCACGGCACGCAGTCGCAGCTAGAGTTCTTGCCCGAACGTCATACGGACTTTATTTTCGCGGTGCTTGCGGAAGAGCTAGGCTTAGTCGGCATTCTGGTGCTGCTGGCGCTCTATCTGCTGCTGATCATGCGCGGCCTGTTTATTGCCGCTCGGGCACAGACCACCTTTGGCCGCGTAATGGCCGGCGGGCTGATGCTGATCCTGTTCGTCTATGTATTTGTAAATATTGGCATGGTTAGTGGTATCTTACCGGTGGTCGGCGTACCGCTGCCGCTCGTCAGCTACGGGGGGTCGGCGCTAATCGTGCTGATGGCCGGGTTTGGTATCGTCATGTCGATACATACTCACAGAAAAATGTTATCAAAAAGCGTGTAACTGGATGAGGTGCGCAATGGGTAAGCAAAAACGGTGGGCTGGCGTCTGCATCGCAGCAGCGTTACTGGCAGCATGTTCGTCAAATGATGAGAGTCAGCAGCCGGTTAATCAGGCGCCACAGCCGGCCGTGTGCAACGGTCCAGTCGTGGAAATCAGCGGCGCCGAGCCACGTTACGAGCCGCTGAATCCGTCAGTTAACAAGGATTACCAGAACAACGGCAAAAGCTACAAAATTGTTCAGAATCCGGCAAACTTCAGCCAGGCAGGCTTCGCGGCTATCTACGACGCCGAACCGGGCAGCAACCTGACCGCCTCTGGCGAAGCGTTCGATCCTAATGCGCTGACCGCAGCACACCCAACGCTGCCTATTCCAAGCTATGCGCGAGTCACTAACCTCGCGAATGGCCGCATGATTGTGGTTCGCATCAACGATCGCGGCCCTTACGGCAACGATCGGGTGATCTCGCTGTCTCGCGCGGCAGCAGACAGGCTGAACACCTCAAACAATACTAAAGTCCGTATCGACCCTATTATCGTTGCACAGGATGGCACCATGTCCGGTCCAGGTACGGCCTGTACGACTATCGCCAAACAGACCTATGCGCTGCCGGCCCGTCCGGATCTTAGCGGCGGCATGGGAAGCGCCTCCTCCCCTTCTCAGCCAGCGGCACCACAGGGCGATGTGCGCGCCATCAGCAACTCGACGCTGCAAAGCGCAGATACCACCGGCGCACCTGTTCAGAGCAGCGGTTTTCTCGGTGCTCCTACGCCACTTGCGGCAGGCGTGATAGAAACACCTGATGCTCCGGCCACGGCTGCAGCAGCCCCCGCGACGCAGCAACCTGTCGCGGCACCAGCCGTGGCGCCTACTCCGCCAGTAGCCCCACAGCCAGCGCCGATCGTTGAGCAGCCAGCGCCTGCCGTTTCTGCGCCAGTCACCGCACCTGGTTCAACTCAAGGTCACGTTCAGCGCAGTGCAGCTACAGCAAGCGTACCCGCAAGCAGCGGCCGTTACGTTGTTCAGGTCGGTGCCGTGAGCGACGGCGCACGCGCCAGCCAGTGGCAGCAAAAGTTAAGCCAGCAGTTTGGCGTGCCGGGCGCAGTGTCTCATAACGGCACCGTGTATCGCGTTCAGCTTGGCCCGTTCAGCAGCCGCACTGAAGCCACCGCCCTTCAGCAGCGCCTGATGTCGGAAGCGCAACAGCAGTCATTTGTGACCAACGCTCCCGCTATGTAAAGCTATGACTGGCCTGTTTCTTGCCCGTAAATTTGTGTAAAGACCATTAACAAACTCACGCGCAAAGTCAGATGCCAGTCAAAAATGCTTTTGCTATAGTAAGGCACTTTTTTTAATTCCATCACGGACGTCGTAGTTCCATCATGAATACAGCTCCTTCTGCACGTTTTGTTAAGCGCCTGGCGCTCACCTCGGCTTTCGCTCTTGCGGCTATGGCCTCTGCTCAAGCTGACGACCTCAACATTAAAACTATGATCCCGGGCGTCCCGCAGATTGATGCAGAAGCGTATATCCTGATTGACTACAACTCAGGCAAAGTGCTGGCCGAATCAAATGCTGACGCACGCCGCGACCCGGCCAGCCTCACCAAGATGATGACCAGCTATGTCATTGGCCAGGCGATGAAAGCCGGTAAATTCGACGACAATGCGATGGTCACCATCGGCAAAGATGCCTGGGCCACCGGTAACCCGGTGTTTAAAGGCTCCTCGCTGATGTTCCTGCAGCCGGGTATGCAGGTACCGGTCAACAAACTGGTTCGCGGTATTAACCTGCAGTCAGGTAACGACGCCTGTGTGGCGATGGCCGACTTCGTCGCCGGCAGCCAGGATGCTTTCGTAAGCCTGATGAACGGCTACGTTTCTGCCCTGGGCCTGAAAAACACCCACTTCCAGACCGTGCACGGCCTGGACGCTGAAGGTCAGTACAGCTCCGCGCGTGATATGGCGCTGATCGGCCAGGCGCTGATCCGTGATGTGCCGAACGAATACGCTATCTACAAAGAAAAAGAGTTCACCTTCAACAACATTCGTCAGACCAACCGTAACGGTCTGCTGTGGGATACCAGCCTCAACGTTGACGGCATTAAAACCGGCCACACCGATGCCGCAGGCTATAACCTCGTGGCTTCCGCTACCGAAGGCCAGATGCGCCTGATCTCTGCGGTTCTTGGCGGGCACACTTACAAAGGCCGTGAAACAGAAAGCAAAAAGCTGCTGACCTGGGGCTTCCGCTTCTTTGAAACGGTTTCTCCGCTGAAAGCCGGCAAAGAGTTTGCTTCTGAGCCAGCCTGGTTTGGCGATAACGACCGTGTTTCTCTCGGCGTGGATAAAGACGTTTACCTGACCATTCCTCGCGGCCGCATGAAAGATCTGAAAGCCAGCTACGTGCTGACCACCACTGAACTGCATGCCCCGCTGCAGAAAAACCAGGTTGTGGGCACCATCAACTTCCAGTTGGACGGTAAAACCATCGAGCAGCGTCCGTTAGTTGTGTTGCAGGAAATGCCGGAAGGGAATTTCTTCAGCCGAATCATTGATTACATCAAGCTGATGTTCCACCACTGGTTCGGTTAATTATTGAACACTTGAAAGTGTCGAACCTGACCCCATATACTTAGCATCAAAGCAACTCCCGCCCGCCGGCGGGAGTTATTATTTTTATTGCCGTAACGCTGGAGCTACCATGAAAACCAAACTGAACGAACTGCTCGAATTCCCCACCTCTTTTACTTACAAAGTAATGGGCCTGGCGAAACCGGAGCTGGTTGATCTGGTCGTTGAGGTGGTGCAGCGCCACGCCCCTGGTGACTACACGCCGCAGGTTAAACCAAGCAGCAAAGGGAACTACCACTCAGTTTCTATTACCATCAATGCCACCCACATTGAGCAGGTTGAAACCCTGTATGAAGAATTAGGCAACATCGAAATCGTTCGTATGGTGCTGTAATCTGATAACCCGGCTCAGGCCGGGTTTTAGCTGTGATATACTTCCCGCCACCCTTTTCTCCCGGAGACGTTGTTTTGTCTCAAGACACTATCCTGATCCGCACCCTTGGCCTGCAGCCTTATGAACCTGTCTCGCAGGCAATGCATGACTTTACCGACACCCGTGATGAGACGACGGCCGACGAGATCTGGCTGGTTGAGCATCCTCAGGTTTTCACCCAGGGCCAGGCCGGTAAAGCCGAGCACGTCCTGATGCCGGGCGATATTCCCGTTGTGCAAAGCGATCGCGGCGGCCAGGTGACCTTTCACGGCCCTGGCCAGCAGGTTATGTATTTCCTGCTGAACTTAAAACGACGCAAGTTGGGCGTACGGGAACTGGTCACCATGCTGGAACAGACCGTGGTGAACACGCTGGCAGAATATGATATTGAGGCTTACCCCCGCGCCGACGCGCCGGGCGTGTATGTCGACGGACGCAAAATTTGCTCTCTGGGGCTTCGTATTCGGAGGGGATGTTCCTTCCACGGTCTGGCGTTAAACATCAACATGGATTTATCCCCTTTTTTGCGGATTAACCCCTGCGGCTACGCCGGGCTGGAGATGACCCAGGTCAGCCATTTTGCAGAAGGCATCACCGTAGCGGATATCCAGCCCCGGCTGGTAGAAAACTTTATCTCCCTGCTAAACCATCCGCCATACGAATACCGCGAAGTGGAGTAAACGTCAGGCCTGCCTCCCGCAGGCCTGATATTGTCTTTTTATCACTTTTTCGCCCATCGGTTATAATCACTAATTGGATAATTCAGAAACGTCATTATTTAAATAATATGACAGCTGGGAATAGCTTCTGAGGCTTAATTTTTCTCATTCGTGCTTGGGTTGGCAAAATAACTATGCTAATTCCCCCAAACGGTCTATTTGTATCTATAAATATAATATTCTTTATTTTTTAGCGGAGACCTGACATGGGGCAAAACCCACTGTCTGAGAAAAAAATCGTGGATCGCGATGGTGAAAACAACTATCCCGTATTCAAGACATTACGCAACATAGATTTAAACTTGCTGACCATTTTTGAAGCTGTCTACATTCATAAAGGCATCGTCAATGCAGCCAGAGTGCTAAATCTCACGCCCTCGGCTATCAGCCAGTCTATCCAAAAGTTGCGCTATATTTTTCCCGATCCTTTATTCATTCGCAAAGGCCAGGGCGTCACGCCGACGGCGTATGCGGCACACCTGCACGAATATATCAGCCAGGGCCTGGAATCCATTCTCGGCGCGTTGGATTTCAACAACAGCAATGACCAGCAGCGCACCATCACCATTGCCACCCAGCCGTCTATTGGGGCTTTAGTTATCCCCAAAGTCTATTCGGCGATCCGCAAGGTCAATCCAAATCTGCTTATTCGCAATGTGCCCATTAACGATGGTGAGTCCCAGCTCAGCCAGTTTCAAACCGATTTGATTATTGACACCAGTCGCCACTATGCACGCACCATCACCAGCGTGCCGCTGTATCAGGAAAGTATCGCCGTGGTCTGCCGGGAAGGTCATCCCTGTCTTGAACAGCGGCTCACTCGCGAAGATCTGCAAAACATGGAGCACACCTTCCTGATCATGCAGGATGATTTGCTGCGCGACCTACGCCAGGAGATCAGCGAGCGGCTGCCCAACAGGCAGATAGCGTTTAGCAGCTACAACTATGTCACCCTGTCTTCATTACTTGGCAGCAGCGATTTGCTGGGCTTCATGCCCTGGCGGCTGTACGAAATGTTCAAAGAGACCTGGAACCTGCGAGCCGTTGACTGCGATCTGTTTGCTGATAAAACAATGGAAACCAGCATGCATTTTAACAAGCTAAGCATCCGGGACACGGTTCTGCAGGAGATAATCAAAGCCATTCACACCGAGTTCGCTTGATCCTCAGTGGTTTTCACCTCTTGCCGGACGTTTCAGAGGTGAACACCATGCCCGTTAACCTCGTATTTAGCACAAAACAACAACCCATTTACAATTCTTTCTCCATTTCACGTTGGGGTATACTGATTCTCCCTGGCCGTGATGATATACTTCCGGCCATTAATTCAAAAATAGTTGATAGATCCTAACTTAGCTTGAATTAGCCTGACTTCATTATCCGCAACTGGAACACGCACCCTATGAGCAAACCCATTGTGATGGAACGCGGCGTTAAATACCGCGACGCCGATAAAATGGCTCTGATCCCGGTTAAAAACGTGGCGACAGAGCGCCAGGAGCTGTTGAGAAAACCAGAATGGATGAAAATCAAACTCCCGTCTGACTCAACCCGTATCCAGGGCATTAAAGCGGCGATGCGCAAAAATGGTCTGCACTCCGTTTGCGAAGAAGCTTCCTGCCCTAACCTCGCTGAATGTTTTAACCACGGCACCGCGACCTTCATGATTCTGGGCGCCATTTGTACCCGCCGCTGCCCATTCTGCGACGTCGCACACGGTCGCCCTGTTGCGCCAGATGCTAACGAGCCCGAAAAACTGGCACAGACCATCGCCGATATGGGTCTGCGTTACGTCGTAATTACCTCCGTTGACCGGGACGATCTTCGCGACGGCGGTGCCCAGCACTTTGCTGACTGCATCCGCGCTATTCGCGAAAAGAACCCGACCATCAAAATCGAGACGCTGGTGCCTGACTTCCGTGGGCGTATGGACCGTGCGCTGGATATTCTGACCGCAACGCCGCCGGACGTGTTCAACCACAACCTGGAAAACGTACCGCGCGTCTACCGCAACGTTCGCCCAGGTGCTGACTACAACTGGTCTCTGAAGCTGCTTGAGCGCTTTAAAGAAGCTCATCCGAATATTCCAACCAAGTCCGGCCTGATGGTGGGCCTGGGTGAAACGAACGAAGAGATCATCGAAGTGATGCGCGACCTGCGTCGTCACGGCGTAACCATGCTGACGCTGGGCCAGTATCTCCAGCCAAGTCGTCACCACTTGCCGGTACAGCGTTACGTTAGCCCGGATGAGTTTGAAGAGATGAAAGCCGAAGCGCTGGCAATGGGCTTCACTCACGCCGCCTGTGGCCCGTTTGTTCGCTCCTCTTACCATGCGGACCTGCAGGCAAAAGGGATGGAAGTGAAGTAAGACTGGTTACATCTTGTTACTTATAAACTGACATTCATAAAAAAACCGGCCATTCTGAGCCGGTTTTTTTATTTTGCCGTCGTCGTTCAGTCTTTATGAACGATGCGTTGCTCTGCAGCGGCTTCAGCTTCGGTATCGGGCTTTTTGCCATTGTCGTCTTCAGCCATCGCTTTCTTAAAGCCTTTGATGGCAGAACCGAGATCGCCGCCCAGCGTGCGCAGCTTCTTGGTACCAAACAGCAATACGATCAGCGCGCCGACAACCAGCAGCTTAGTAATACTAATCTCTCCCATACCTACCTTCTTTTGTGATGCGTGCCGTGGCAACGGCGAATAAAAGACCTGATTGCATTAACGGACATTTGTCCGCGCGACACAATAGCAATCTGTAACAAGGTGAATCAAGATTTGATTAAAAAAACATCATAACATTTGCGGTGGCGCAAACCGCCGGTTACGCAGCACCGGCAGCATTTGCCTTACGTCCAGCACTCGCTCTGCTGTCATCTCGGCAAAAATCAGCGCAGGCACCTCGGCTGCAGCCGCAACGGTCACGCCCAGCGGGTCAATGATTCGGCTCTGGCCGATATTTTTATTGCCGCACTCCCCGGAAGCAACCATGTAGCAGGTTGAATCCAGCGCGCGAGCGGCGAGCAGTGTCGCCCAGTGAGCCTCTTTATGCGGGCCTTTTAGCCACGCTGCAGGCAAAACCAGCACTTCTGCTCCGCTAAGCGCCAGGCTCAATGCCATATCAGGAAAACGAAGATCGTAGCAGGTCATCAGCCCGACGTTCATGCCGGCAACCTTAATCAAGGGGGCCAGGCTTGCTCCGGCATCCACCTGCTTAGATTCCTGCACGCTGAAAGCGTCATACAGATGAACCTTCTGGTAGTTCGCCACAATCTCACCGCCACGAATGGCCAGCAAAGTGTTTGCCGCCCGTCCATCACGGGTAGGGACATGCAGCGTTAGCACCGTTGTCATCTCGTTCTTCCGGCTTTCAGCCCGCAGCTGTTGTACATAGCCGTCATCCAGCTTCTGCGCGGACTTGACTGACATATCCGGGTCAGTATCACTCCGGGCTAGCACCGCTTCGGGTAAGACTAACAAATCGGCCTCTTTGGCCGCCGCTTGCGCCATAAGACTGACGCAGGTCGTCGCATTTTCCTGCCAGACTGGCCCCACCACAAACTGCCCGACCGCCACCTTCATATTCGCCTCGCCGTTCAAAGGATTAATTACAGCACATTGGGTATAAATCTCCCGACCTGAACGCTACACTTTTCCCATTGTTGATGTTTAATAAGGATTAACCGTGATTCAGATGCTATTCGCCGTCTTTATCGGCGGCGGGATGGGCAGCGTAGCACGCTGGTTTCTTAGTATGAAGTTCAATCCCCTGCATATGGGGATCCCCATCGGGACGCTAATCGCTAACCTGACCGGGGCGTTTATCATCGGCCTTGGGCTGGCGCTGTTCAGCCGCTTCAGCAACGTCGATCCGATGTGGAAGCTGCTGATAACCACCGGTTTCTGCGGCGGCCTGACCACGTTTTCGACGTTTTCTGCGGAAGTGATTTTGCTGCTGCAGGATGGGCGATTGATGTGGGCCAGCATGAACGCCCTGCTCAACCTGGCCGGCTCGTTTATCATGACCGCGCTCGCATTTTGGCTGGTTTCTCTCTTCGTGACCCAATAAGCCCTGAAGCGTTAATGTTAGCTTAATTTTTCTCTGCCACTATCCCAGCCATATCTTTGGGGGAGCGGGCAATGAAAGAGCAAATAACCGGCTGGGCGAGCGTGCTGATAAGCGTCGTTATCGTTGGGCTGTTTTTGAAAACTTATCTGTTTGCCTAAAATCACAGGAAAAAAAAACCCGCCTTGGCGGGTTTTTATATTCTACTGGTAATGACTTAGATAGGCATTACGTTTGCAGCAGAAGGGCCTTTGGCACCGTTAGTGATTTCAAACTCAACGCGCTGGCCTTCAGCCAGGGTTTTGAAACCATTGCTCTGGATTGCAGAGAAGTGTACGAACACGTCTTTGCTGCCATCTTCCGGAGTAATGAAGCCGAAGCCTTTGGATTCATTAAACCACTTAACGTTACCTTTAATCTTAGACATCAAAATTACCTTTACATGAAAAAACGACACAAATGCTGTGTCGGGCATCAGTACAACAATTGTGGTGGCTTTTGTCCAGTCCAGAATTGCTAAAAAGTGATAAAAGTCGCTAACTTTTTACTAGCTTGCGCATTACACCTTGTTTTTTAAGGGGTATAAAAACCCTCAGTTTTCACCGGCTTCAGGCCGACAAAATCAGAACTGGAAACGCATCCACGCGAAGTAGACGTTACCGTTGTTATAGGTGCCTGGAATGTAGGTCATCTGGAAGGTTGCCGGGCCGTAGCCAATAGACGCCAGCGGCAGCACTACCGGGATTGGGATGTATTTCCAGTTGTCGCGAGCAGTAACCCCGACGGTGTACCCCAACCCTAAATGGAAATTATCATCGCTCAGCGGGCGCCAGGTTTTCTCCCAACCATAGCCGCCGATTGGCTCCCACTTATTGAAGGAGTCCTTGAACGCCATCAAATAGATGCCGTTCCAGTTACCATTCTCATCCCAACGGGACTGGCCAAAACCCGCGCCCCACGGCCGCTCGTTGTAGCGATCCGTTTTTTCTTTGTCATAGGCAAAGCGGGCGTGCCAGGTAATCGCCGGCACGTAAAGATCGTAGTGTTCTGGCTCACTCCAGGTTTTAGACACCTGGCCCGAGAAAGTTTCCCATGCATTGCTGAAAAAGCCGCCTTCCGCAGCGGCAGAAGCGCTCAACCCAAGCGTGCAAACAAAAATCAAAATTGAGAACAGTTTATTTGCGTAAGTCACGTCTTTATTACCATATTAAAATTCGACAGGTACCTTACTGAATTATATCTCAATGAAAGCTAAATCAGCACATGACTTGTAAAGAAAATTGTCCACTGCCTGTTGTCAATACGCTGAATTCCCAAATAGATGTCAGACAACGTTGAATAAAATTGCAAGCCGGAGCGCATAACTATATCCGCTCCGGCGAACAACACTTATTTCCGTTTTTTAATCAGCATATATACCGCAGGGATAACCAGCATCGACAGCAATGGCGCCGTCACCATCCCCCCAATCATCGGGGCGGCAATACGTCGCATCACTTCCGATCCGGTCCCGTTGCCCCACATAATCGGCAGTAAACCCGCCATAATAGTGGCCACCGTCATCACCTTCGGCCTGACGCGCAGGACAGCCCCCTCGTGAATGGCACGCCGCAGCATACCGTCATCCTGTACCTCATCGGCTTTTTGATGCTTAGTCAGTGCCTGATTTAAATAAAGTACCATGATCACGCCAAATTCAGCGGCAACCCCCGCCAGGGCAATAAAGCCTACGGCTCCGGCCACCGACAGGTTATATCCCAACAGGTAAAGCAGCCACACGCCGCCAATTAGCGAGAACGGTAAAGTCCCCATAATTAATAGCGCATCCTTCACTCGCGAGAAGGTGACATATAACAGTACAAATATGATTAACAAGGTAAAAGGCAGAACAACTTTTAATTTCGCCGTCGCACGTTCCAGGTATTCAAACTGCCCTGACCATGAAAGAGAAACGCCTTCTGGTAATTTCACCTGCTCGGCCACCGCACGCTGCATATCCTCCACGGCGGACTTCAAATCACGGCCACGCAGATCGACATAGATCCAGTTTGAAAGACGCGCATTTTCGCTTTTCAGCATCGGCGGCCCTTCTGTAATCGCAATATTTGCCAGCTCAGAAAGCGCCACCTGGCTGCCGTTGGAGGTAATAACCGGTAAATCACGCAGTTTCTGCAGGTTATCGCGCAGTTCACGCGGGTAGCGCACATTTATTGGGAAACGCTCACGCCCTTCGATAGTTTCACCCATGTTTTCCCCCCCGATAACCGTGGCAACCAGCGACTGCAGTTCTTTAACCGAAACGCCATAGCGCGCCGCTTTACGCCTGTCGATGTCAATGTCCACATAGCGCCCGCCGCCCAGGCGCTCAGCCAGCGCGGACGTCACACCCGGCACCTGCTTGACCACATGTTCAATCTGCTCGGCAACCGACTCAATGGCGGCAATATTATTGCCGTTCACCTTTATCCCTACCGGACTTTTAATCCCGGTGGCCAGCATGTCCAGTCGGTTACGAATAGGCGGCACCCACACGTTGGCAATGCCCGGCACCTTCACCACGCTGTCCAGCTCATTCACCAGCTTGTCCATCGTCATTCCCGGCCGCCACTGGTCGCGTGGCTTAAAGCGAATGGTGGTTTCAATCATTGTTAGCGGCGCAGGGTCGGTGGCCGTTTCGGCGCGTCCCGCTTTGCCAAAAACGGTTTCAACTTCCGGCACCGTTTTGATCAGGCGATCGGTCTGCTGCAGCAATCGTCCTGCCTCACGCGCCGAAATACCTGGCAACGTGGAAGGCATATACAGTAAATCCCCCTCATCCAGCGGCGGCATAAATTCGCTGCCCAGTTTGCTCAGCGGCCAAAGCGTGGCGACCAGCAACACACCGGCTACCGCAAGCGTGGTTTTCGGCCTGTCGAGCACCTTTTCCAGTACAGGCTCGTAGGCCGCAATCAGCCAGCGGTTAATCGGGTTGGCCTTTTCATCGGGGATCTTGCCGCGAATAAACCAGCCCATCAGCACCGGCACCAGCGTAATTCCCAGCCCCGCGGCCACCGCCATAGAATAAGTCTTGGTGAAGGCCAGCGGCGAAAACATCCTTCCCTCCTGCGCTTCAAGAGAGAACACCGGGATAAACGACAGGGTAATAATCAGCAGGCTGCAAAATAATGCCGGCCCCACTTCTACCGCCGCCTGCTGGGAAATTTGCCAGTAATCTTCGCTGCGCGGCTGCTCTCCCGGATGATCGTGCCGCCACTGCTCAAGCACTTTGTGCATGTTTTCAATCATCACTATCGCCGCGTCGACCATCGCGCCAATGGCAATTGCTATCCCGCCCAGCGACATGATATTGGCGTTCACGCCCTGGTAATGCATGACGATAAACGCCCCTAAAATCCCCAGCGGCAAAGTAATAATCGCCACCAGCGCAGAGCGGAAGTGGAACAGGAACAGCGAACAAATAATGGCGACCACGATAAACTCTTCCAGCAGCTTGTGGGAGAGCGTTTCAATCGCGCTTTCAATCAGGTGCGAGCGGTCGTACACCGGCACAATTTCAACGCCGGCGGGCAAACTCTTCTGCAACTGAGCCAGCTTTGCTTTTACCGCGTTAATCGTTTCAAGGGCGTTTTTGCCGTAGCGCATCACGATAATGCCACCCGCGACTTCGCCTTCACCGTTAAACTCCGCCACGCCCCGACGAATTTCAGGCCCAAGCCTCACGGAAGCGACATCGGAAAGCAGCACCGGCACGCCGTCCCGGCTGGTGATAACAACCTGCTTGAAGTCATCCAGATTTTTGAGATAGCCAGAGGTCCGCACCATATACTCGGCTTCGCCCATCTCGATCACCGAACCGCCGCCTTCCTGGTTGGCGCTTTTCACCGCGTTAATAATCTGCTCATGGGTAATATTCAGCGCCTTCATGCGCTCCGGATCGAGCACAATCTGGTACTGACGCACCATGCCGCCGACGCTTGCCACCTCAGAGACGTTGGGCACGGTTTTCAACTCAAACTTCAGCGTCCAGTCCTGAAGAGCTCGCAGATCCGCCAGGCTGTGCTTGCCGGTTCTGTCCACCAACGCATATTCGTATACCCAGCCAACCCCGGTAGCATCTGGCCCCAGCGAGGCTTTAGCCTCCGGCGGCAGCTGAGACTGCACCTGGCTCAGGTATTCAAGTACCCTGGAGCGCGCCCAGTAAGGATCTGTCCCATCGTCGAACAGAATGTAGACATAAGAATCGCCAAACATGGAGAAGCCACGTACCGTTTTGGCTCCCGGAACGGACAGCATGGTGGTGGTCAGCGGATAGGTGACCTGATCCTCCACGATTTGTGGCGCTTTGCCCGGGTAGCTGACCCGCACAATCACCTGCACGTCGGAGAGATCCGGCAGCGCATCCAGCGGCGCTCTCTGCAGCGACCAAAGCCCCCACGCCGCCATAATAATGGCGGCCAGCACCACCAGCAGACGATTTTTAAGCGACCAGCGAATAACGGCGGCAATCATTTGTGCGCCCCCGCCATCGGCATCAGGTGAGTAATAACGGCCCCTTTTTCATCATCCATTGTAAAGCTGAACATGACTGCATCACCCGGTTTCAGGCTGGTCGGCGATGTCAGCGCGAAAGGCATCACCATAGCGCCCCAGTTCAGCGCGGGGATAGGATGATGGGCAATAGTAATAGCGTCCGCGCTCACCGCTTTGACCACGCCTTCGCCGTCGTAGGTTTTTGCTGCAGGCGACGCTTTTGGCTGAGCGTCTGTTTCAGGCAACGCGCTGCGCAGGCTCGCCTCTGAGTCGATAAGGAACTGGCCGGAAGTGACCACTTTCTCGCCCTCATTCAGCCCGGAACGAATCTCCACCCAGCCCTTGTCGCTGATGCCCGGCACCACGTTCACCGGGCGGAAATGGCCGCCGTCTTCGGCAACCAGCACGCGGCTTTGGCTTCCGGTTTCAATCAGCGACTCCTCCGGCACGGCCAGAACCGCGGCGCGGGGCTGCTGATTTGCCAGATGCACACTGAGGTACATGCCGGGCTTGAGCTTCATTTGCGGATTATCCAGCACAATGCGCGCCTTCAGCGTGCGGGTGGTGGTTTCGAGGTTCGGCAGCAGTTCGCTTACTCGCCCGTGGAATACCTCTCCAGGCCAGCTGTCGGCGGTCGCCACAATCTCGCTTCCCGGCTGCAATGCCTGAGCCTGAGACTGCGGGTAATCCACCACAATCCAGACGGAATCAAGGCTTGCCACTTCGAACAGCGGGGCATTCGCGGTCACCTGCTGCCCTTCCCGCGCCTCCAGTTTATTTACATACCCGGCAAGCTTTGCGCGAACGGTAACGCGGGTTTGCGGCTTGCCGCTACGCTCAACCTGGCGAATCACTTCCGTGGGCATAAACTGCAGCTGAAGCCGCTCTCTGGCCGCCGCGGTTAAAGCGCTGTCTCCAAGCTTGCGCACCGCCAGAAACTCCTGCTGTGCGGCGGTCCATTCCGGGAACCACAGCTGCGCCAACGGTTCCCCGGCTTTCACGTACTGCTGAGGGGCTTTGACATACAGCGTTTCCACAATACCGTTAGCGCTGGCCGGGATGATTTGTACGCTGCGTTCGTCCAGCGTTACGGTGGCAAAAGCGGCGAATGGCACGCTCAGAGCCTTGCGCTCAACGGCGGCAGTCTTAATGCCCAGGTTTTGCTGCTGGCGGTTGCTGACCGTCACGCCGCCATCGTTGGCCACTTCATCGGCATAGCGCGGGACCAGCGCCATATCCATAAACGGCGATTTCCCCGGCTTGTCGAACCGCTGACCGGGCACCATAGGATCGTACCAATAAAGCACTTTGCGGCCGCTTTCCTGCTGGGGCTGAGCTTCGGCATGTTGGTGAAAGGTTGGCTGCTTCCCGGCGTAATATCCCGCGGCCAGCGCGGCAACAACCGCCCCTGCTAACAGGGAAAAAGTGAGTGATTTTTTCATTGGTTAACGTCCTGAGGCGTAAGGTAGCGGATCGCCGCCCAGTTGGTGGCCACGGCTTTTTCCGCACTGCTGGCGGTCAGCTCGGTGTCCAGAAGATCCCGGCGAGCGGCCAGCAGCTCAGTCAGAGAGGATTGTCCGGCGCGGTACTGCGACGCCAGCAGAGACAGGCGTTGGCGCTGAAGCGGTAAAGCCTGATCCTGCTGCCGCTGCCAGACGCTTTGCGCAGCCTGGTAATTAGCCACCAGCGAGTGAACCAGCGCAACACGCTCCCGACGAGCCAGTGCCAGTTGATCGTTCGCTTCCATCGCACGGGAAACGTCGGCGGAGTAATCTTTATCCTGCCGCTGAGGCTTAAACAGAGGCAGATCGACGGTGAACATCACGCCCGCCATATCGTCATAACCTTCAGCGCGGCGTCCGTAATACACCTCAATCCCAACATCAGGTTTAGCGGCTACGGCGGACTGGGCTGATTTCGCACGAGCAACGTCGGCTTCACGGGCGGCTTCAATCACCTCCGGATGCTGCATCACGCCTTCTTCAAGCACTGCCGGATCGGCCGGTAACCGCTGGTAGCGGGGCAATGTCCCCACCACGCTATCGACCGTCTGCCCGGTCAGCTGCAGAAGCCGGGTCTGCGCCAGGGTGACATCCCGCTCGGCAAGCGTGACTTTGTCCTGCATGGAGAGCAGCGTCATACGAATATCTACCACGCCGGAAGCGGGAGAGCTGCCGCTGGCCACGGTGGCTTTCTGGACGCCAATCTGCCGCTCGGTTTCGCTCACCAGCTTACGGGCAGCCGTCAGCACTCGCTCAGATAAAGCAAGATCCAGCCACGCCTGCGCGGTATCGCGCTGAAGGTTGGCGCGAATCACCTCCGCTTTGGCCTGGCTACTGGCCGACTGCGCCAGAATAGTGTCCGCTTTACGGTCGCGTTTATCTTCGCTGACGTAGTCCTGCATGATGCCGATACGCTGCATGGTCATGCCGTCACGGCTAAAGCGATGGTTATTACTTCCCCCCACCGGCACGTTTTCGATACCAAACTTCAGCTTTGGATCGGGCAATTGCCGGGCAGAGTCAGCCATGGCGTTCAGCGCATCGCTCTGATTACGGTTGGCGGACAGCGCCGCAGAATAGTGCTCGGCGGCCAGCAGAGTCTGTTGCAGGCTGAGCTCCGCCGCCTGAGCGGCGGAGACAGACGTAGCCAACAGCACTCCACCAAGCCAGAGGCTCAGGGTGTGTTGTTTCATAGCAACCTCGGTTAGTTAAGCGGGGTTGCGGAAGCCAGCTGATACCCGGCCGCATGCTGGGTGAAAGAGAAGGCAATCTTCTCCCCCACCTTAAACGCCGGCAGCGAACCGTCTTTCGGCAAAGTGAACGTCATCGTCATGGCTGGCCAGCCAAGCTCGGCGACGGGATGATGGGCAATAGACACGCTATCGGCGGTGATGGTCTTCACCACGCCTTCGGTTTTGTAGACCTTGATCGCCGAACTCGCATCAGAAGACATCGTCATGCCAGGCATGTCAGACATCCCCTTCATAGAGGACATATCGTGGGAAGTTTCAGCGGAAAAAGCAGGGAAAGCGGCAACAACAAGCAGCGCACCGGCCGCAGCAGAACGAATAGCGTTAAACATGATTTATCTCCAAAACACAGTCAAAAAGGGAATGGGCAAAGCCCCAAAACATTGACGGTGCTGGAGTTATTCTCTAAAGCGGCAAAAACGAATGGTTGCCGGAGGTCCTGTTGCGGGAGGGGTAACATAAGGGGCGGATTCAACGACCGTTGAACACTGAGGCTCAACCAGCGCAAGGGTATCTGCAACCGGTAACGCCACCAGCGAGCTATGCCCGTTGTCTTTTTGCATTACGTCAGGCACGCAGTGTTTTTCACACAGCGGGTTACTGAGTTTCGCCTGCATCGCCTTGTCAGGCATCTGCATGGTGTCGGCATGCGGGGCTGCCATGGGGCCAGCGGTCATATCAACCGGGCAATCGTAGGATGCTATCGCCACCTGACTGTTGACAAAAAACCAGCCCAACGCCAACAGCAGCATCAAAAGATGCTTCCTGATAAAGCGCCAGCGGCTTGTCGACCAGAGGGAGGTGTGCAGCATAAAAACCCCGACATAAAAGAGATCGGCAGTATAGGCGGCAGCCTGTCGCGTTTTAAAGTTTTTTTTAACTGCTTTACGAAAAAGCCATTCGTTAACAATCAGGCAAAACAATCATTGTTTTTACATAACCGATCGCCGGTTATACCGCCAAAACTCGCACAATTTTTATGCCTTATTTTTTATCGGCCACGTCGATAAATGTAATGCAGCCAACAAAAGCTTTGCCTAAAGTTGATCCGTTGCAACGAAAGTTGATGCTTATCAGAAACTCCAAACGGGTTCTGAGGCAAATTCTTAGCCCTTTACAGTCGCCTGTAAAAAATCACTATTTTAATTTCTGAGAGAAAACCACTTACAGCCGCAAGCGTAAGGACGCCGAAGAGCGCCTTAGCGTATCAGGGGATATCATGCTTACCATTCTGGAACTTATTATCGGGGTCGTGGTGATTGTGGGCGTTGCCCGCTACATCATCAAAGGCTATTCCGCCACCGGCGTGCTGTTCGTCGGCGGGTTATTGTTACTTATCGTCAGCGCGTTGATGGGGCATAAAGTGTTGCCCGCCAGCGTGGAAAGCACCGGCTACACCGCCACGGACATCTTTGAATACGTCAAAATCCTGCTGATGAGCCGCGGCGGCGATCTTGGCATGATGATCATGATGCTCTGCGGGTTTGCCGCCTACATGACCCATATCGGCGCCAACGATGTGGTGGTCAAACTGGCCTCTAAGCCGCTGAAATTCATCAACTCGCCTTACTTACTGATGATTGCCGCCTACTTCGTCGCCTGCCTGATGTCGCTGGCGGTCTCTTCCGCAACCGGGCTTGGGGTGTTGTTAATGGCTACGCTGTTCCCGGTCATGGTCAATGTCGGTATCAGCCGCGGAGCTGCCGCAGCCATTTGCGCTTCTCCGGCGGCGATTATTCTGGCTCCAACGTCCGGAGACGTGGTGCTGGCCGCTCAGGCTTCTGAAATGTCGCTGGTCGACTTTGCCTTTAAAACGACCATTCCTATCTCCATCGCTGCCATCATCAGCATGGCCATCGCGCATTTCTTCTGGCAGCGCTATCTCGACAAGAAAGAGCACATCAACCACGAAATGCTGGACGTGAGTGAAATTCAGACTTCCGCGCCCGCTTTCTACGCCATCCTGCCGTTTACGCCGATTGTCGGGGTACTCATTTTCGACGGCAAATGGGGCCCGCAGCTGCATATCATTACTATCCTGGTGATATGTATTCTGATTGCCGCGCTGATTGAGTTTTTCCGCAGCTTCAATACGCAGCACGTCTTCTCCGGGATGGAAGTTTGCTATCGCGGCATGGCGGACGCCTTTGCCAACGTGGTGATGCTGCTGGTTGCCGCCGGCGTTTTTGCCCAGGGCTTAAGCACCATCGGCTTTATTCAAAGCCTGATCTCTATTGCCACCTCGTTTGGTTCCGCAAGCATTATTCTGATGCTGGTGCTGGTGGTGCTGACCATGCTGGCGGCCATGACCACCGGCTCCGGTAACGCACCGTTCTATGCCTTCGTCGAAATGATCCCGAAACTGGCTCACTCTTCCGGGATTAACCCGGCATACCTGACCATTCCGATGCTGCAGGCTTCCAACTTGGGCCGCACCATTTCTCCAGTTTCCGGCGTGGTAGTGGCCGTTGCCGGGATGGCAAAAATCTCACCTTTCGAAGTGGTGAAGCGTACCTCTGTGCCGGTCGCCGTCGGTCTTATTGTGGTGATTATCGCCACGGAGATTCTGGTTCCTGCAGCAGCGATCGTTCACTAACCCGCAGCAATCATTGTTTCAAGCGCCTGCATCAGGCGCTTTTTTTATGCCTATAATAAGCCCGCCTCCAGGACAGATAAGAGAATAATGATGAATTTCACACCGCGACATTTACTGCTTTGCACGCCGCTTTTACTTAGTCCACTTGCGTTTGCCGACGCCCTGCAGCCCAGCCAGTACGGGGATTTTGATCGCTACGTACTGGCGCTCTCCTGGCAAACCGGCTTCTGTCAGAGCATGCACGACCACAATCGCAACGAACCTGCGGAGTGTAAAGCCCAGCAGGAACAGGCGGATAAAAGTGCCTTCCTGACCGTTCACGGCCTCTGGCCCGGTCTGCCAAAATCTGTCGCGTCACGCGGCGTCGATGAAAAACGCTGGATGCGCTACGGCTGCGCCACTCGCCCGGTGCCGAATATGGCCGAAGCCAGGGCTTCAAACAAATGCGCCGCGCCGGATACCGGGCTTTCCGTTGAAATGGCCTCAAAGCTGGCCGGCGTGATGCCCGGCGCCGGGGGGCAATCCTGCCTGGAGCGCTACGAATACGCCAAGCATGGCGTTTGCTTTGGCTTTAACCCCGACGATTACTTCGGCACGATGGTGCGCCTGAATGGAGAAGTGAAACACAGCGCTTTTGGCCAGTTCCTGGCTCAGCACTACGGCCAGGTGGTGACGCGTAAGGCGTTTAACCAAGCCGTGAAGCAAACCTGGGGCAGCGATGCGGTGAATGCTATCAAGCTAACCTGTGACGGTAATCCCGCCTACCTCACGGAAATGCAGATTTCCCTGCTGGCAGACAAGATTAACCAACCACTGCAAACTGCCTCCTTTGCCCCGCAAAAACACCCCGGCAACTGCGGGAAGAGCTTCCGCCTGGACGCAGTTGGCTACTGACAGAATAAATACTGAAGTCAAAAATTAATCGCATCACTATTTGTTCCGGTTTTTTGGTTATAGCCTTCAGGTAACGAACCTGGAGGTGACCATGAACAGAACAAAACGGTACTTACTGCAGCTGAGGGCGCAGTTCGAGCGTGAAGGCAGCCAGCAAAAACTGCTGGGGTTTATCTGGCTCTCGCCGCAGCAGCGCTATGAAATTCTCAAAGAGCTCTTGTTGCCGATAGCGGAACACCCTGCTCGTTAAAAGCAGCCGGGCCCCGTGCTACACGGTGGCCCCCGCAGTATTTCGCTCCCTGATGGTGTAAGTCAGGCGCGTGTCAGACTTTTCCCAGCCAAACAATTCCCCCGCTCACCTTTCGCACTGATTATTTTGATTGTTTGAACTTCGTCCCAGAATGTTAACAAACATTACAGAGTTCATTTACAGGCAACCGGATGTTACCGATATCATGTTACCGGTATCAGCATCACCCAATAACACGCTTTTGGTGCATTCATCTGAGAATTTGCCACTGGGGAAATAAAATGACCGAAATAACAACAAGTTTAGGCGCAGGAAGCCTGCTGGGTATTGCCGCCTGTTCCGTCGTGCTCCTGCTCGTATTGATCATGCGCTTTCGCGTACATGCCTTCCTGGCGCTGACCCTGGTCAGCGTCATTGTGGCACTCGTCACAGGCGTGCCGTTCGACAAAATTGTACCCACGATCCTGGGTGGCTTTGGCAGCACCCTGGCAGGCGTCGCTTTATTAGTTGGGCTCGGCGCCATGATTGGCCGCCTGTTGGAAATTTCCGGCGGCGCAAAGGTGCTGGCGGACACCCTGGTTGGGACCTTTGGCGCTCACCGGGCACCTTTTGCCCTTGGCGTCGCGTCACTGCTTTTTGGCTTCCCGATCTTCTTTGACGCGGGTCTGGTGGTGATGCTGCCGATCATCTTCAGCGTCGCCAAGCAATTCGGCGGCTCAACGCTGAAATATGCGCTCCCGGCGGCCGGTGCTTTTGCGGTGATGCACGCGCTTCTGCCGCCGCATCCAGGCCCGGTGGCCGCCAGCGAACTGCTGGGGGCGAACATCGGCCTGCTGGTTGTGGTAGGGCTGATTATCGCCATCCCGACCTGGTATCTCGGGGCCTATCTCTTCGGGCTGTATGCCGGGAAGAAATTCGATATTCCTCTGCCGAGTTCTTTCCTCGGTAAAGTCGAAGTGGATCAGAATCACCAGCCGCCGTCATTCGGCATGGTCATGACAATTTTACTGATGCCGCTGGTGCTGATCTTCCTCGATACCGGCCTCAACACCGCCACTGTGCTCGGCTGGGTCAGCGCCGACAATACGCTGGTGAACTTCTTGCGCATGCTGGGCAAAACGCCTATTGCGCTACTGATTACCGTCTTTTTTGCCCTGATGGTCTTCAGCGGCAAACATAGCCGCCAGCATCTTGAAAAGGTATGTGACGGCGCACTCGGCCCGATTTGCGGCATTATCCTGGTGACCGGAGCGGGCGGTATGTTCGGCGGCGTGCTACGCGCAAGCGGCATTGGTGACGCGTTGGCTGGCGTCCTCTCAGACACCGGCATGCCGGTTATCGTTGCCGCCTTTGTTATCTCGACTGCGCTTCGCGTTGCTCAAGGGTCAGCCACCGTTGCCCTGACTACTACCGCCGCGCTGGTCTCACCGATGGTCGAAGCCACCACGGGCCTGAGCCAGTTTGACCTGTGCTTTATCGTTATCGCGATTGCCGGGGGCGCTACCGTCCTGTCTCACGTGAATGACTCCGGTTTCTGGCTGGTGGGGCGTTTCCTGGAAATGGATGAGAAAACGACGCTGAAAACCTGGACCGTGATGGAAACGCTGATCGGCACCATCGCCTTCCTGCTGGCGGCGCTGGGGAGCGTGATTCTGTAAGGGAATCGGGGGAAGTCAAAATGTGACTGATCTCGCTTTCAACTCCGGGCTAAGCTCAGTATCATCGGTCCTACGTGAACAACCCTCGCCGGTTTCGGTGGGGGTTTTTCTTTGTACGATTTCAGCACATGAGTGCCCTGCTTTTTTACACGGAGAGAACTATGTCCAGACCTGCCATCATCATTAACGAACTAGACGCCGAACGCCTTGACCGCCTGCTGGAACAGCCGCAGTACGCCAAAGCCCCGGTGGCAGAGGCGCTCAACGCCGAACTGGATCGCGCGGAGATGTGCAGCCCGGAGAAGATGCCGTCGGATGTGGTGTCCATGAACAGCCGCGTAGAGTTTCGCGATTTAAGCACTCAGGAAGTCCACGTACGCACGCTGGTTTACCCGGCGAACCTGACCGACAGCGATAACCAGCTTTCTGTTATGGCTCCAGTCGGTGCCGCGCTGCTCGGCCTGCGGGTTGGCGATAGTATCAACTGGACGTTGCCAAACGGCAGTCAGACTCACCTTGAAGTGCTCGCTTTGCATTACCAGCCTGAATCTGCCGGTGAATTTCATCGCTAATTCAATTCGCGGCTGCGGTCTCTCTTTCGGGAGGGACGGCTTCTTACCCTCACCCTAACTCTCTCCCTAAAAGGGAGAGGGGAAAGATTGCGTCCTGTCCCGCCCTGTTATTTTCCCCCTCTCCCTCTGGGAGAGGGCCGGGTGAGGGGTCTGACCTCACAGAACCGCCTCCTCGGTCAAAATACGCTTCGCCCCCAGGTAATGATCCTGCCAGTAATTGTCTGCCAGTTGGCTGATGCGGATATTCAGCCCGGTTCTGGGCGCCTCGATAAACTGCCCTTCTCCCAAATAAACCCCGACGTGATCGGCGCGATCCTGGCTTTTGATACTGAAAAACACCAGATCGCCACGCTGAAGCTGGCGCTGACTTATTCGCTTTAATCGCCGATCCTGAAACATACCGTTGGCGGTACGCGGCAGCTTTTGGCTAAGCAGCTTGTTATAGGTGTAATAGATTAGCCCGCTGCAGTCGAAGCCCTGCTCGGGCGTCTGTCCACCCCAGACATAGGGTTTGCCCAACTGTTGCTTGAGCCGCGCTATCACTTTGTGGAGAGTGGCTTCCACACGCGGGCTTACCATCTCAGCCATAAGCGCTTCGGTCGCCAACGGCCACAGACCTTCTGAGCCCCCCATCAGCCCAGGACGCCAGCGAGTGTGCATGGCGAGCTGCTCACGGTTCAGGGCACGAGCGACCAGTTTTTCAGCAGCCTGACGCTTTTTCTGTTCGGGCGTAGGCGGGACAACTGCAAGGCGATTTTTGGCACGGGTAAGCAGCCTTGCACGATTTTTCATCCGTTCACGGGCTTCTTTACTCTGCGGCTGCGCGATCTGTGTGCGCTTCACGCTTGCTTTAGACTTTTTCGCGGGTGAAGCCCAGGCCTGGGACGAAAACAGGACGAATAGCAGCAGAAAAAAAAATCCCGCCCTACGCCGGGAGAGTTCGGACGCAGGCGAAAAAGTGGAGACAATTGAGGTGGAAATAGACTTAAGCAACACAAATACCTGAAAACTTAGCGTGCCGCGGAGGGCTGCTGCGCCACGCGCTCGGCCAGCGGCTTAAGCACTTTTTCGCCATGCTGACCAAAGAATTGATACAGCGAAGCGCTAGCGGAATGGGTCAACACCATGATTTCAATACGGCGGTTGGCCGAACTGAGCGGATGGTCAGGATCGAGCAACATCTGGTCAGCCATCCCGCTAACCTGCAGCACTTTTCCGGTATCCAGCCCGCCCTTCGCCAGCGCTTTGCGCGCCTGCATGGCACGCTCGCCGGAAAGGTTCCAGTTGTTGTAAAGCTCCTGGTCACGAAAACGCGTCGCATCGGTGTGTCCGGTAATAATAATTTTGTTGTCAATGGCGTTCAGCGCCGTAGCAAACTCCGTCAGTAGGCGGTTAAAAAAGGGAGTCAGAATGGCGCTGCTGCGCTGGAACATTTCTCGTTTTTGATCATCCTGCACCAGAATACGCAGCCCCTGCGGCACGATCTCGATTTGCAGATTAGACTGCGCCTCATAGGCTGAAGTGATCTTCATGATCACCCGGGCCAAATCTTCAATTTCCTGCTCTGAGCGGCGGTTCACGTCTTCCAGACTTTCCCCCTGGCTTGCCGCATTGGTCAATGCCTGTAGCGCAGCAACATCCTGCTGAATAGCCTGGCTGGCATCATCCGGCTTTGGCTTCCCGGCCAGAACAGTAACGCTGCCTCCGGAGCCGTTTAGCTGGGTAATCGGCATCCCGGACATGCCGTCAAACAGCGAGTCGCTGTTAAGCAAAGAGACAATCTCTTTCCGCTCTTCTTCGGTGACCGCCCCCATAATTAACTTCGTGGTGGTCACCAAAGGCGCAGAACGTATTTCTGAAGTGTCCGCCCGCTTTACCCTTGCCGCCCTGCCCGGCAAACAGATGGCGATCGATGCCGACCTGAATGCCGGATTAATCAATCAGCAACAGGCCAAAACCCGGCGTAAAGACGTTGCCAACGAAGCCGATTTCTACGGCGCGATGGACGGGGCCTCAAAGTTCGTGCGCGGCGACGCCATTGCCGGGATCATGGTGCTTATCATCAACGTGATCGGCGGGATTTGTATTGGTATTTTTAAATACGATCTTGATGCCAGCCACGCCTTCCAGCAGTACGTGTTGCTGACGATTGGTGATGGCCTGGTCGCGCAGATCCCATCCCTGCTGCTGGCGACTGCGGCCGCTATTATCGTGACCCGAGTAAGCGACGACGCCGACGTTAGCCACGAAATTAAAACGCAATTGCTCGCCCGCCCGAACGTACTTTATACCGCTGCGTTCGTGATGTTTATTCTGGCCATCGTGCCGGGTATGCCGCATATCGCCTTCCTGAGCTTTACCGCTCTGCTGCTGTTTGCCGCCTGGCGGCAGAGCAAAGTGGTACAGCCTGCGCAGCAGCAGGATGATGACATTCTGGCGATTCAGGA
Source organism: Enterobacter sp. TMH.L2 (assembly GCF_050847315.1). NCBI lineage: Bacteria > Pseudomonadati > Pseudomonadota > Gammaproteobacteria > Enterobacterales > Enterobacteriaceae > Enterobacter > Enterobacter sp. TMH.L2. Next base: position 3,467,688 of record NZ_CP193791.1, read on the forward strand.
GGCGCTCAGCCCCGACACGGAACCTACCGTCAGTTGGGACAGCATTCCGCTGGTCGAGCCGATTGGTCTGAACCTTGGCTACAAGCTGGTTTCGCTGGTGGATACCGCCAAAGGCAGCCCGCTTTCGCAGCGTATTCGCGGGGCGCGACAGGTTATCTCTGAGACCTGCGGCGTGCTGTTGCCAGAGATCCGCATCCGTGAGAACTTCCGCCTCAAACCCGCCCAGTACGCCATCCACATCAATGGTATTCGAGTGGCGCTGGGGGAAGTGAACTCGGAAAAACTGATGGCGATCCCCGGCAGCGAACTGTACGGCGAGATTGACGGCGTGCTGGATACCGATCCGGCTTACGGCATGGCTATCGTCTGGATTGATCCCGACCAAAAAGCGCGGGCGTTAAATCTTGGCTATCAGGTGGTGGATTGCGCCAGCGTGGTGGCCACGCACGTCAACAAAGTGGCGCGCCAGCATTTGCCCGATCTGTTTAATTATGACGATATCACGCATCTCCATGCGCGCCTGGCGCTGCAGGCTCCCAAGCTTGCGGAAGACTTAAATGCTGCGCTGAATTTCAGCCAGTTGCTGAAAGTGTACCGGCAGCTTCTGCTGGAACAGGTGTCGCTGAAAGACATTGTCACCATTGCCGCCACGCTGCTGGAAAGCGCCGCGGTGACCAAAGATCCGCAGCTGCTGTGTGCCGATGTGCGTTACGCCCTGCGGCGCGCTATTTTGCATAACATCAACGGCGACCGCGGTCAGCTTGCCGCCTACACCATGGATAACGAGCTGGAAAACCTGCTGCTGAACGCCCTGAATCAGGCCCAACAGGCCGGGAAAGTGGCACTGGACAGCTTCCCGGTTGACCCCAATATTCTGTCGCAGCTGCAAAATACCATGCCGATGATTTACGAGCAGATGAGGGCGAAAAGCCTGCCGCCTTTGCTGCTGGTTACCCCACAGCTTCGCCCGATTCTGGCGCGCTATGGCCGCCTGTTTAGCACCGGGCTGCATGTGTTGTCTTATAACGAGGTGCCGGACGACAGTGATTTGAAGATTGTCGGGACATTGGGGTGATTTCCCCCTCACCCCGGCCCTCTCCCTTCCAGGGTGAGGGTAACGACCTGAAGCGACGTTAAGTTTGAAAGAAGTGGCGGCTTGAGCAAAGCTACTTATCTAAAAACCGCAGCTTCCAGCCCCGGATAGTGCGCGGCAGCGGGTCTGCCTCATTGCTCTTCGAGCGGTAAAACTTGGCTTCCTGCCCCCCTTTTTTACCCGGCGACGTTCGCGCCGCCCACATTTTACCTTCCGGGGTGTACATGATAATTGCCGTATGGCGATTGGCTTCACCCCGTACCCACATGGCAATCACCTTCGCGCCAATATTATCTATATCATCCTGATAGATATAGACATTTGCGGCATCCACAAAATTCTGGTAGTCATTGCCCACCATCTCTCTGAAGCGATTGTCGGTTTCAACATCCGGGAATATACCAATGGACAGCAACGTGGCTTTCGGACGTGGGTCCTTGGCGCTTTTCACATAGCGTCCGTCAACAAATACCCCCACCGGCATCGACAATTTACAGCCCCATTCGCCATTACTGTGCACCTGGATTGAGCCATTCTGCCTCGGGATAAGCAGCAGTTTACAGTTACTGGTGCTTTGTACTTTCTCCACTATCACCATGCCGTATATTTTCTGGGCCTCAGCGGTGAAGTCGTCATGGTTTATGCCAGCCCAGGCTCTGATATCAAGGGTTAATGACCATTCTGCATTACGGCTAAAGGTTAATTTGCCCCCGCTTCGATTAGCTGCCGTGATGTTCCACCATGTACCCTGCCAGTCAAAGCCCTCTTTCACCCCGGAAATTCGGCTGATGCCTTCATAGTAGGCTCGTTCAATACAGCCGTCGGTGGTACAGTTTTCAAGCGATTTTTCCCACTCCAGATAGTCTTTATGCACCTGCGCGCCATTACCCTTCACCAGCATAGAGCGATAAATGGCGCCCATCGTGCTGTCCAGCCAGTGCAGGGTGTCGTTATTGCAGATGGTGTTTTCCAGCGGCCTGGCCGCTCGCTGGCAATCAACCGCCAGCGCGTTTCCGGTATAAAAACCCAGCATTAATAATAGAGAGAGAAGAATTCGCTTGAGCATATTTAAGAGAAAATTCTGAAAGAGAAGCGACTATTCTGACCAGAATATATGCGGTTTGCAATCTCAGGCTGATTTCATGATTAATTGAAATAAAAATGAAAATAATGCGTTAATAATATGCCATTAATGTGGGTGGAAGGGATTAATAGCATAATAATAACGGACGGATAATATACTTCCCGTTATGCAGATTCGCGCGGCACCAGTTCACCAGAAATGATAATTCTCTGGGCAGGAAGTTCCGGCTGTTTAATTTTGCTGACAATTAATGCGGCGGCTTGTCGCCCGGTCTCTTCACTGGAGGCAGAAACATAGGTAAAGCTCGGCGAGGTCAGATTAATGTACATCATATCCTCAAAACCAATCAGCGAGACCTGCTGCGTTAAGAAAACGTCTTTCCCAACGGTACGACCCACTTGCTGAATACCGGTGATGGCGCCAATGATCGCCGCCGGAGAATGACACAGCATGGCGGTAATTTGGTTGCTCTTTTCCAGCATCAGGCGCGTGGCAAAAGCCGAAGCCGATGTGTCGTCCGCACATTCCGGCGCCCACTCTTCTCTGAACGGCAAGCCATACTGCTGCAGGGCGCTGCGGTAGCCAGACAGCCGCTCGGCGCGGATGAGACAGCTTTTTGTGCCTCCCAGCCAGGCAATATTGCGGTGGCCGCGCTCAATGAGAAAACGCGTGGCCTGGTTACCGGCCTGACGATTATCCCGCCCAATCACATCGCGGGTGCTGGTAATGGTTGATTCAGAGATAACCACCGTGGGCAGAGGGCAGTCGGTAATGGCCTGGGGAACCTCAGCGGAGTGGCAGTCGGCGGCCAGATAAATGACCCCGGCTACGCCCTGCTGGCTAAACGAGGTCAGACAGTTGCGCAGCTGTTGCTCTCCGTCGCGCGGCTGGCCAAGAAACACCATGTAGCCTTGTTTTTCGAGCTGCTGAACAACGCTCGCGGTGACGTTGACGGAGAAAGAGTTGTTAAAGTCACGAATAATCAGGCCAATCAGGTTAGAGGTGCTGGAACGAAGGTTGGCGGCGGCAACGTTATGCACATAGCCGAGTTCCTTGATAGCGGCATTGACCTTATCAATGGTCGCCTCAGAGATCTTGCCCTTCTGGCGAAGCACCAGCGAAACCGTCGAAACCGATACGCCCGCAAGCTCAGCGACATCAATGATGTTGACCTTTTTCATTCCACCCCTGTAACCGCACATCCATAAATTTCAGCCCCCTGAAACATACAGGAGGCCGAAAGGTATTACATTATTTACCGATCATCGTCGACATTGTCTGTGCAATAAATTGCGCTCTGGCACCAAATATGACCTGGATACCCGAATCGCCGACGAATACCACGCCGCGAGCGCCCAGGCTGTTCAGGCCGTCCTTGTCGACCATCGAACTGTCGTCCACTTCAAGGCGCAGGCGGGTAATGCAGGAGCCCACAGAGTTGATGTTTGGTGCCCCGCCCAGCAGGCCGATGATATCGCCCGCCAGTTCGGTGTCGGTTTTGTCTCCCGCGTTAGCGGTGACTTCGGTACGGCCCGGCGTTTTCACGTCGAAACGGCGAATCACGAAGCGGAAAGTGAAGTAGTAAATCAGCGCCATCGGCACGCCCACGACCACCGCCATCAGGAAGTTAGTCTGGTAGCCGTTGAACGACGGCAGGATCCCGAAGGAGATGTAGTCGATCATCCCGGCGGAGAACGATTTGGCGATATGGGCATGCAGCAGGTACATGCACATATAAGACAGGCCGGCCATCACCGCGTTGAACACATACAGAATCGGAGCCACGAAGATGAAGGTGAACTCAACGGGCTCGGTGATCCCGGTGAGGAAGCAGGTCAGCGCCGCGGAGAACAGAATACCGGAGGCAATTTTCTTATTCTTGGTGTTGGCTTCATGGTACATCGCCAGACAGGCCGCAGGCAGCGCGAACAGCATCAGCGGGAACTCGCCCTGCATGAATTTACCCGCATTCTGGTAGCTGTCGCTGCTGAAGGACTTCACGCCCTCTTCCAGCATTTTGAACCAAATCGTCTGGTCGCCGTGAATCACCTGCCCTGTATGGGTGGTGTATTCCCCGAAGGAGTACCAGAAGGACGGATACCAGATGTGGTGCAGACCCAGCGGGATTAAAGCGCGCTCAACCAGCCCGAAGATAAAGGTTGATGCGGCCTGATTATCCCCATTAACCACCACCGACAGCGCATCAATACCGGACTGAATGTACGACCACACCCACGGCAACACCATCCCCAACAGGAAGGAGAGAAACGCCGTCGCGATGGCGACAAAACGCTTGCCGGAGAAGAAGCCGAGGAATTCCGGCAATTGCATGGTGTGGAATTTGTTGTAGCACCACGCCGCCAGGATACCGGAGATTAGCCCGCCAAAAACGCCCATTTGCAGCGTCGGGATGCCGACCACCATGGCATATTTCCCGCCCGCAGAGGCCATTTCCGGCGTGATGTGCATGACGGTGCCAATGGTAATGTTGATGATAAACACCGACACCGCCGCCGACAGCGCGGCAATACCCGATTCTGCAGCAAGACCCACGGCAGAACCGATGGCAAACAGCATTGGCAGGTTATCGAAGATAACCCCGCCCGCATTCATCATCAGCGGTAAGTGAAACTTATCGCCGAACGCCAGCAGTAAACCTGCGGCAGGCAGCAGAGAGATAGGCAGCATTAACGCACGGCCAATCATGGAAAGCTTTGATAACGATTTAACAACACTGGACAACAGACTCATGGACGTTTCCCCCGGTGCAGACGCAGTAACCGCGTTTTGTCTGTTCACGCGTTTTTATGGTAGGTAGAACGTTCTAGTAGAACGTTCTACCTAGAGTGCCGAAACGGTTTTTGCCCCGCAACTGAATTCTGCGCTGTTGCCATATTGTTATCGAATATTTGAAGTGACGCAGGTTTTTAAGCCTGGTATTGATAAGGTAATTTGGTTCTGAGGCGGGAAAGGCTCTGCAACTCTCCTTCACCCAAACGGCAAGGAGAGTTGATGCCAGCCCTTTTCGTTCTGAAAAGGGCGCGCGCGATTAAGGCTGAACGGTAATGCTCAGGCTCTCAAAGACGACGGTCTGCCCCGCCACAATTTTGCAGCGCTTGCGGGTTTCAACTTCACCGTCCACCTTCACGAGGCCTTCGGCAATCACCGCTTTTGCCTGCGCGCCGCTTTCACACCAGCCTTCCAGCTTGAGCAAGTCGCACAGTTCAACGTGAGGGTGTTTACCTAATGAGAAGGTCGCCATTATTACTCTCCATCAACATCATGATATTCCTCGCAGGCCTGCAAGGTATTCTGAATTAGGGTGGCAACCGTCATTGGGCCTACGCCACCCGGAACCGGCGTAATATACGAGGCTTTGGCGGCTGCTTCATCATAAATTACGTCCCCGACCACTTTCCCGCTTTCCAGACGGTTGATGCCGACGTCCACCACAATAGCGCCTTCTTTAATCCATTCACCCGGAATAAAGCCAGGTTTGCCCACGGCGACAATCACCAGGTCGGCGTTCTCAACGTGCTGGCGAAGGTTTTTGGTGAAACGGTGCGTTACGGTCGTGGTGCAACCGGCCAGCAGCAGTTCCATGCTCATCGGGCGACCCACGATGTTGGACGCGCCAATGATGACCGCGTTCAGGCCGTAGGTGTCGATGTTGTAGCGCTCAAGCAGCGTCACGATACCGCGCGGGGTACACGGACGCAGGCGCGGCGCACGCTGGCACAGGCGGCCAATGTTGTATGGATGGAAGCCATCCACGTCTTTGTCCGGGTCGATACGCTCAAGCACTTTGACGTTATCGATCCCGGCAGGCAGCGGCAGCTGTACCAGAATGCCGTCAATCTCGGCGTCCGCGTTTAGCGCATCGATCAGCCCTAACAGCTCCGCTTCGCTGGTGGTTTCCGGCAAATCATAAGAGCGGGAGACAAAACCAACCTCTTCGCAGGCTTTGCGTTTGTTCGCGACATAAATCTGGGACGCAGGGTTCGCTCCCACCAATACAACGGCCAGACCAGGGGCACGTTTTCCTGCAGCAACTCGGGCTTTTACTTTTTCAGCAACTTCAAGCCGGACCTGCTGCGCAATCGTTTTACCGTCAATAATCTTTGCTGCCATCAGAGAGAGAATTCCATCTGTAAACTTAAAGGAAGGGGGTTGCTGCTATTTTGTCAGATGCGCGGCCCGCTGTCAGGCACTGATGTAGGTTTATGCTCATTTGTCGCGCAGGTGGTTGAAAAGCCATTGACTCAAGAGGTGCTGACCGTATAATCCACCCCGCATCAAGCCGTAATGTTTCTCTGCATTACTCCGTGCGCCCTTAGCTCAGCTGGATAGAGCAACGGCCTTCTAAGCCGTAGGTCACAGGTTCGAACCCTGTAGGGCGTACCATTTTGACGTCAACACACCTCTACTGAATTCTTTTTTTTCTCTGCCCCATTATCGTTCAGGCTCCCTTGTTGCAAGTCACTGTGAAACAACACCACCACCGCATTGTCCATTCTTTTTTGCCAGAACGTCCTGCTGCATGGCCTTGTTAAGGCTCAAGCCTGCCCCCCTATTTAAGGCGAAAATTTTCCTCTTAGAGCAACCTATATGTTTCCGTTCTGAAGGAGAGTGAGACGTTTCCATTCTTACCCACCCGGCATTGAATTAAAAAGCAAGAACCAGGGTTTTTATTGCACAACCCGAACACAGGCTTACGGATAACCCGTTGAAATCATCCGACGACACACATCAGGAAAATTAACAGAAAGATTCATATTGAGATTCGGAATTTCATGAATGAAATGGGGAACGTTATGAAGTTACTTGCCGGTAAAGTCGTTGCTATTACTGAGCCTTCGGCCGGGCGGTTGCCGTTTTGTTTGCCCTGCCGGTTTGTCAGTTTTGATTAATGATGTTCCGACCCAGTATTTCAAACCGCCCCCGGCTATTCTGGCCGGGGGCATCCAGCCTTTATGGAAACCAGCGTCTGCGATGACGTGCCGTTGAGATCAGACCGTATGCACCACCGGCCTGGCTTCCTTTACTTGCTCTTCTGTAGTTAATCCTTTGATGTATCTGTTGTATTTCCACCATGCGAAGCCCAGGAAAATCACTATTCCCCCCACGTTATAGAAAACGATCGTCAATATATTGCCGCCGGTTGGGAACGTGGAGGCGATAAAACCGACGGTGAAAATCGCAATGAGCATTGAGACGATGGCCATGCCGGTTCTCTGCGATCCCATTTTAAAATCACGCGGCAGATGATCGTATTTACGGCGTAAATTGAGATACGCCAGCATGATGAACAGCGGGGGTAACATGGAAGCAGCGGCTGTCATGTTGATTATGGTGTTCATTAAATCCTGGACGGTGCTGGAGCCCAGCATGGGGATAATCATCAGCGGGATCACAATCAGGAACTGAATCCAGGCGGCACGCGCGGGCACGCCGTTTTTATTTAGCGCCACGGTTTTTTCACCAAAAATACCGCCGGGGATTTCCGAGAAGAAGATTTTCACCGGCGTTGCCGTCCACATCAGCAGCGACCCAAACATCGCGGTAAATGACACCAGGCCCACGAAGCGGTTGACCACGATTTCCGGGAGACCGAAATAGACCGCCATGCCGTGGAAAACCTGTACCGATCCCCCGGTAAATTTCAGCTCTTTACTGCTGATAAAAACATTAATCAGCACCGAGGAGACGGAATACAGTACGCCGATAAATATTCCGGCCAGGATTATCACTTTCACAAAGGATTTAGACCCGCCTTTCACGTCGTTGACGTACACGGCCACCGATTCGGCCCCGCCCGCCGCCATAAATATCCAGGTTGTGATCCCAAGAAATGCCCAGTTAAAGTTGGGAATCATCGCCTCTACGGAGATGGGGTCTGCCGGTTGAATACCGCCCACCAGCGCCGCCCCTGACAATAAGACATAGGAGAGCGTCAGCAGTAGCATCAGGGAAGATGTCACCGAGGTGATTGGCCCCAGCATTTTTGCCCCATTGGTTGAAACCCACGTTGATAAGGCGAACAGCGCCATGCTCAGCACCGTGGTGGCGACCGGCGTCAGCATGTATTCATACCCGAGGAACGCGTAGGATGCATAGGCGATAACACGCGGCAGCAGAGAAGTGAAAAAGAACAGGTTAACAAACCAGTAAGTGTAGGCCGTAATAAAAGCCCAGCGCCCCCCCAGCGCGCTTTTAACCCAGGCATAAACCCCGGCCTCCGAGTTTTTATTCAGCGAAACAAACTCGGCGATGATTAAACAGAACGGAATGAAATAAAGCAGCGTGGCCAGGAAAAACATCGGCGCCGACGCTAACCCAAGCTCGATATTGTTATTAATGACGTTATTAAAACTGTACACGGCCGCGAACGTCAGGGAGAGCAGACCGAATTTACCGATAGTATTACGCTTCGTCTCAGACATAACACATCTCCACGCAGTCTTCAGGGCTGCGTTCTTTTGTAGGGAAGAGGACGTTAATTTTTAGAATTTATTTTGGTAAAAATTTAGTAAAAAACAAAAAACCAGTTTGCTTTAACCCCATCGCGAAAATGGCGGGAGGGTGAAGGCTTAGCCAGCCGCAAAACGGCTGGCCAGGGGCGGAATTATTTCGATGGTCGGGAGGCGAAATCCGGGCTGCTCTGCCGCTTTGCCTTCTGTTTATTCTCAAAGCGACTGATCCACCACCAGGCCAGGCCCGAGAATACTGCCGTCATAAAGACGTTAATAAAGAACGCGTTGACCAGATCGACCCCCGGTGGGAATGCCGAGGCGGTCATGCTGACGACAAAGATCAGCATCAGCATGGAGACAACGCCCATCCCCACTTTTCTTGACCCCATACGGAAATCTCGCGGCGTGTCATCGTGTTTCCAACGGAAGACAAAGTAAGCCGCCATAATAAATATTGGCGGCAGCATGGCCGTGCCCGCCGTCAGGTTAATGGCCGTGTTCATCATTTGCTGGACGCTGGCGGAGCCGAAGCCGTTGACGATAAGCATTAACAGTACGAAGACAAACTGCCACCAGGCCGCCCGTACCGGCACGCCGTGCTCATTCAGCTCAGTGGTTTTCTTGCCATAAATGCCTTCCGGAATTTCCGAGAAATGGATTTTGACCGGCGCGGCAGTCCACATCATCATGCTGCCGAAAATGGCAATAAACAGAATAATGCCGACAAATCGCCCCATTAATGCTTCAGAAACATGGAAATATGCGCCCAGGCCGGTGAAGATTTCTACCATACCGGCCGCATAAGTGAGATCTTCCCGCGCGACAAAAACGTTCACCAACAGCGAGCCCAGCGCGTACATGCCGCCAATCAGCACTCCGGCGGTAATGATCACTTTGATGAAGGATTTCTGGCCCCCTTTGGTGTCATTCAGATACGCCGCAACGGTTTCTGCCCCGCCTGCCGCCTGAAAAATCCAGCACATAATGCCCAAGGTGGCCCAGTTGATGGTTGGTGCCATCGCTTCCAGCGTGATCGGCTGCGCAGGAACGTGCCCGCTGCCCAACGCCGTTAATGCCCCGACCACGTAGATAGCAAACAGCGCAAAGACACCATAGGCCACGCACTCTGAGATTTTCCCCAGCCACGTCGCCCCTTTGGTCGAGATATGCGTCGCCATCGCAAACAGCACAATCGAAATCAACGACGTGATCATCGGTGAGAACGGAATGGCGTAGCCCATGATGGCGTAGGAGGCATAGGCCACCACGTTTGGCAGCAGCGACAGGAAAAAGAACAGGTTCACAAACCAGTAAAGAAACGACCCCAGATAGGCCGCCCGCGTGCCCAGCGGCTGTTTCAGCCAGGCGTACATGCCTGATTCAGAATTTTTATTCGCCGAAACAAATTCGGCGATGATAAAGACGAAGGGAATGAAGTACACCACCGTCGCAAATAAGAAAATCGGCGCCGAGCTTAGGCCTAACTCAATGTTGTTATTGACGATGTTTCGTACGTTAAAGACCGCCGTAAACGCCATCGACAGCAGGGCAAACTTGCCTATTTTTGCCCGAATGGATGTGGACATACGTCCTCCGAAAATTCACATCCCCGTCATGGGGAGGGTACAGGGAAGACCAGCGGAGTATACCGCTGGCCGTGGTACGCATCGAAACTGGCGTTATTTATTAAGGAAATAGCCGTCTTCAATCGTGACTCTGAGGACCACTTTTTTTACCCACTCATCGCTGATGAAACGGTAAGCTTCCTCGGGGTCGCAGATCACCATCTGCCCTTCGGTCACCGTCACGATGTCGCCGATGCCTTTCAGGTATTCCCGGTCGGTTTCGTCCCGGTAGCAGGCCACCGTTTTCAACTGCTCTTTCGGCGCAAACTCAATTTTTTGCCGACCCTGCAGGTAGTAGTGCACGTCAAAATAGCGACGACTCCCCACAAACAGCGCGTCGGTGCAGCTGTCGGTACTCACCCGGTATGAGAGGGAATCACCAATGGAATGGGCCACGCCGGGACGAATGTTGTCGACGTTATTGATAGCTTCCACGCAGCGCTGCCACTTCCGGCCGCTGTGATAGATCTGCTTAAACTGTTCTAAATTCTCGAGAACTCTCATTGTTCAGCCTCGCTATGTGAAACAGGAGAAAAGAAATCTGCGCCGAAATCGTGATTAACCAGCGCCTGCGAGGTGTTACGCCCGCCTTCCAGCGGCAACAGCGTAAAACCGTAGCTGAAGGCGTGGAGCCACACGCGCCAGCTGTCCAGCACCTCGCTTCCCCACGAGTTGGAGCCGAGTCCGAGCAGTTGAACGTCAAGGTTTAGCGTGATGTCGTCGCTGCGCTGCAGCGCATTGCAGTGCTGCGCGGCATGCAGATTTTCAGCGGTGTAATGCCAGGCACTGAGGTTGATAGGCTGGCGCGGCACAACCAGCAGGCCGCTGCCGTGGCGATCGGTCAATGAAGCCCAGCGCACGTGCTGGCGATTGCCGTTATTCTGTGGGAAGGGATAATTGACGAACATGTCGTCCACGGTGGTATGCCAGAGGTCAATGATGTTGCTTTGCTGGCTGTCGGCGTAGTTCTCGCCCGGGCCACGGCCGTAATAATCCACCTGTTCAAAGGCGCCGTTAATCCCTAACGTAAAGCCAATGCACGGCACGATATGCGGGTAATCACCGTAGCGCTCGCCCTGCACTTCGACGTTGATATGCCCTTGCGGGGTGACCTGCCAGCGGTAGGTACAGCGCATACCAAAATCAAACACCGGCGGGGCGATGATAGTCTGCGTAACGATCGTCACGGCATCGCCGTGCATTTCAGCGCTGAATCCGCGTAAATGCTCCTGCATAATCGGCAAATGTGCCGGCTGCCACAGCCCCTCGAACTCCTGCTTGTGGTTATCTATCATGGGCTTGAAGAAGTTAATCTTCGGCTCACGCGTCACCTGTTCGACCCCATTGACCAGCCACGCCGTAAGCTTGCCGCTGACTTTTGAGAACACAGCCTGGAAATTGTGGCCGATGACACGATAGCTCAGGCGGTCATCAACGATTTGCAGCGGCGTCGCGCTGGTATTGCAGTGCGGTACTTTTGCCAACGTGCTCGCTTTTAACGGGAACTGATAAACCGCAATCGGGTGGTTGGCTTCGCTATAGAGCGTGCGGCAGTCTTTGGTCACGGTGATATTGACGAAGGTTTCGCGTTCGTCGAGCGCCGGCAATGTTATGGCTACATCGCGGCCGCTGTTGGCCGCCAGCCCCTCAACTTTTAGCCGCTGGCTGGAAAGTGTCTGGCCTTCGGCGCGCACTTCGACGTTCAGGGTGTAATCGTCCAGGCTTGAGAACCACAGTTTATTTTCAACGTGCAGCAAGCCGCGCGGAAGATCTTCGGCCCGGACTTTAACCGGCGCAATAACCTGTTTGTATTCCTGCAGCCCCGGCCCGGGCGTTTGATCGGAGAAAATCAGCCCGTCCAGGCAGAAGTTATAGTTGTTAGGGTAATCCCCATAGTCACCGCCGTAGTTGTACCGCACCGCGCCAGTTTCATCGGTGGCCTGGATACCATGATCGCACCATTCCCAGACGTAATGCCCCTGGATACTTTCGTGCTGATAAAAGACGTTCTGGTACTCCGTTAACCCACCGGGCCCGTTGCCCATGGCGTGGGCGTATTCACAGATAATGCGTGGTTTGGCATGGGGATATTCGCCAAACTCATTCATCAGCGGAACGCGGGTATACATGGTCGAGATAATATCGACGACCTCCGCATCACGATCTTCTTCGTAATGCACAAGCCGGGTGTCATCCAGCGCCTTTGTGGCGCGATACATCGCGCGAATATTGCAGCCGTAGCCAGATTCATTTCCCAGTGACCAGATGATGATCGACGGGTGGTTCTTCTGGGCATGGACGTGACGCACAATGCGCTCTACGTAGATGTGCTCCCAGGCGGGGTCGTCCGTGATGCGGCTCAGGTCACCGACGTTGGCAAAACCGTGCGATTCCACATCCGTTTCCGCCATGACGAACAGGCCATAGATGTCACACAGCTCATAGAAACGTGGATCGTTTGGATAATGTGCCGTTCGCACTGAGTTGATGTTGTACTGCTTCATTAGCTGCAGGTCTTTTTCAACGCGATCCATCCCCACGGCCCGGCCTTTGAGGTGATCATTGTCGTGGCGGTTAACGCCGTGCAGCATCACATAGTGATTGTTGATGTAGAAAAGGCCATCGCGCACCTTGATATCGCGGAATCCCACGCGCTGGGGAATGATTTCCAGCACCTCACCCATCGCATTTTTGAGCGTTATCACCAGTTGGTAAAGATAAGGATTTTCCGCCGACCACTGCTGAGGTGCTTTGACGTCAATCGAAAAGTCGATATTGAGCTGCCGATCAACCGTTAAATGCTCTTTCACCCCGCGATAAAGCGCGGTGTCGCCATCAAACAAGGTGTATTCCAGCGTGGCTCCTGCAGCCTGGGTTGTGAGGTTTTCCAGCATCAACTGGCAGGCAAGGGTCGCGTTGCGGTAGTCGTCGCTGAAATCGGTACGCAGCGTGAAATCCTGAACATGCAGGGGATGCTTCCCAACCAGGTAAACATCGCGGAAAATCCCCGCCGTCCACCACATGTCCTGGTCTTCAATATAGGTCGAGTCCGCCCACTGCATGACGCGGACAGCCAGCAGGTTATCGCCGGTTTTCACCGCCGCGCTGATATCAAACTCGGCCGTCAGGCGGCTCCCTTTGCTGAACCCAACGTACCGGCCATTCACGTAGACTTCAAAGTAAGTTTCTACGCCATCAAATTTGATAATCGTTTGTTTATCCTGCCAGTTTTCGCCCAGCGTAAACATCCGCTGGTACGCCCCCGTTGGGTTATCGCTCGGCACAAACGGCACATCAATAGGGAAAGGAAAACCTTCGTCGGTGTACTGCAGCTGGCCGTGGCCTTCCATCTGCCACATTCCCGGCACGGTAATCGTGCCCCACTCCGCCATCAACTCTGTGCTAAATGCCTCTGGAACTAAGAGCGGATTAGTAAAGAAACGGAAGTTCCACTGCCCGCTAAGGGACAAAAAGTGGCTACTGTTTTCACGTACAAACGAGCGGGCCTTCGCCAGTGAATCATAAGCGAAGAAATAGGCGCGCGGCGGCAGCCTGTTTTCATGAGTAAGTTGCAGATTTTCCCAGCGATTCATCTCGCCTCCCTGTACTGACTAAATAATTACGCTTAATTTTAGTAAAATTTTTACTAAATAAAACGAGCGAAGGCGATTTGCTTTAACTCGATCACAAAATGAGCGTTCAGGACAGGGGGATATCGACAGACCAGGGAGACCACCGGAAAACGATTGTTCTCCGGCGTGAAAGTAAGCTAGTGCGTGGTACCGCGTAGTTTAAGCACGCTGGGAACAAAGACATTGAGCGGCAGGGCTCGGCCATCACGGGCTTTTTCAACCAGCAGATTAACGCCCTGGCTGCCCATCATTTCGGAATGGATACGCACCGTGGAAAGCGGCGGGAAGGTAAAACGTGCGGTGGGGATATCGTTCACGCTGATCAGCGAAATATCGTCCGGGATCTTTAGTCCGCGCTCGTGAATGGCACGTAATACGCCAATCGCAATGGAATCAGATGCCACAAATAGCGCAGAGGGGTAATCTTCCTGGGCGAGCATCGCTTTTGCCAGTTCGTAACCTGATGAGCTCGAGAAACCACCGCGCCAGATGTCGTTCTCGGACACCACTCCCTTCAGGCGGCCATATTCAGCAAATGCTATCTCACGAATATCGGCTTTTCCCGGCCTATCCTGACCGCCAATAAAACCGATGCGCGACATGCCCTGGGCAATAAAGAAATCGATCACCTCTTTAGCAATACGCACCAGGTCAATGTCTACGGCATCGTACTGGCTACCCGGTTCATGGAAGTCAATAAAGCAGAGATTATCTGTCATCGCGCGCAAGGTTTCGCGCGTCGCGTCGGAAGGCTGGCCCACCACCAGGACGCCGGTCACCTTTTTCATCTCAGGCAAAGAATGCCCGAGATAACAATTCGTTAGTTCGATCCCGAGTTTCTCACATTGCGTCTCAATACCGTGGCGAATAGCCAGATAGTAGGGATCGTTAATTTCCAGATCTTGCTGATAGCTGTAGAGAGCCAAAAAATGATGCTGACCCACGGGATTAGCCAGCATTCTGCGCGAACTGCTGTTTTTGTATTCCAGCTTTTCCGCGATTTCAAGGATCCGCCGCTTGGTCTCTTCTTTCACATTCAGGCTGGGGTCGTCATTCAACACCCGTGAAACCGTCGCCAGCGAAACGCCCGCCTCAACCGCAATGTCTTTCAATGTCGCCATCTTTTTTCCTATCGGACGCAGCTCTTTGTTTGCCACATAGTGTAAAGCAAGCCAAGGGACATGCATCTGTTTTTAGTAAAAATAACCGTTTTTTCAGTCCTAACGGCTAGTAAACTCGATGAAAAAATACCGACGGTAAGCCTTTATGCATAGCAAACGGCGAAGTTCTCTTTTTCACGGACTACTGCGCATAAATCGCCCCATTAAGACTTTTTTTTCGATGATAAAAAAATAAGAATTATTTTTAACACCCTCACGTTGTTCCACCAGGTGCTTAAGACTAAACAGGGAAAATTAAGTTTGTATTTATTTACAGATAACAATTTTATCGTTAAAGTTTAGCCCTGCTTAGGGTCATTAAAAGGAGCCAATCATTAAAAAAACATCAAAAAGACTGAAGACAATCAATAACAACTTCACCTGAAATTATCTGAAGGGAAATTATGCGGTATTATTTTCTATTAGATTCAATACACTTATAAAGGCTTACAGTGTTTAAATATATTATAGAACCGTATTCACAGCCAGTGACAAACTGTAACACAGGCCGCATTATTGGCTTTGAAATATTACTTAGGGTGATGAAGGAAACGCCCATTAAAAAATACCTATCACCAGACTCACTGGTACACATCTTCAAGTCAAACGTAGAATACAACCACTTGACGATATCCTTAATGAGACATGTCAATGAGCGAATAGAGGAGATCACTGACAAGCTACCGCCTGATGGCTTCATCAGCTTCAATATTATTCCCAATCAACTATTGTCCACCTCTTTCATGAAGTATTTGCTCTCGTTCAGGAAAAAGATAAGAGAAGACATAAAACTCGTTCTGGCGCTGGTGGAAGGCAATGGAGCAATACTGACAGATAGCATGATTGATGCAATAAAATCACTGTCAGAAAACAATATAGATATTGCAATTAATTTTTGCAACAACTCCATATCCATAAAATACATTGAAGCAATGGGGTTTTATATGCTCAAACTCGACAGGGAATTGTCTCTAACTCATGGTAACAGTCTGATTTATGAAAGTACGATAAAATCGTTAGTTTATTTATCTTCTCTGGTCAATACCATACTTGTTGCTGAGGGTGTTGAAACAAAAAACCAAAGAGATTTACTTCATAAATGCGGAGTAAATTATATGCAAGGATACTATTTTGGTGCGCCGGTATCAATTTAGAAGACACTACCATCCAGGTCAACTAAATAAATAGATCAATGCAAAAAAAATGGCATTCACTGAATAACAATGACATTCTAATTTAACATTAAGCAACACCATTTCATCCCTATTAAATAAAAATTAAATATATAGGAAAAGACCACCCCACGCTTGAGGTGGCATAACGTGTTTTTTTTAAGAAAGCCTGAACTATAAATGAATGGAGCTATATTATCGCTTGCAGAAAAATACCGGAATCCCTCCTCTTAAAAAAAGGTAATCGTCTCCCTGAGGAAGAATATCATAAATCACACTCGACCCTTTGTTATAATAAAACTCCGGCAAAATCCTTTCAATCTTTTCTTTTTCATCACTTAGTTCAACTGTATTTTTTGTTGCAGTCAGTACAAATGATTCTTTAACCCTCTTAACATCAAACATTGTAGAAATAACAATATTACTGACTTTAGTTGAATCACTTTCGAGTACTCCACTTAGAACAGCCGTTCCTTCACTGCCGGAAAATGTCATTCGCGCATTAGCATGAAGCACAACGTCATTGTAAGATACAGAATATACCCCATTACAGCTAAAGTGATTGGCATGATAACGCCGTAGCACGCCCACCGAGATGACAACAATAAGTAAAAAAACAAGAAATGATATCATCATTAAATATCGTCTATTATTCACACATCAACTCCCCACAAAAAAATAAGCTGACTTGCAACTATTTTTTTTATTGCTTCCCAGCGGCTGCGCACATGAAATAACAGAAATATCAGAAAATAGATTACTGTAGGAAACATAATTCCATGGCGTTCTTTCACATTTGCTGATTAACTTATCGGTAACAAACTTGATATCTCTTTGTGTCGTTACTGAGGTATATATATTGCAACCATCATTATTAAGGTACGCATGATAGCTAAGAAAGTACGAAGACTGACGTGATGTACTGGAAACAAATAACGCCGAGGCAATGGTAGTCAAGACAGCCAATGAAATGATGACCATAGGATGGAGTATTTTATTTTTTACAACGTCGTTTGGAGCAACATTAACACCAGGAGCTGGCTCTTTTTTTACCTCTATCGGATTTTCATGGCGCTCATGGCTTTCATCATACTCAACTTTCTCCGAAGGAATTTTTTCAACTTTTATCTCGGTATCTATCGAAAAACCTATTCTGGGGATTGTTTTTATTAAATTGATACCTGGACTTAACTTTGATAGCGCGCGGCGAATGAGCGAAATATTTTGATATAGATTGTTGGGTGTGATCATGCTCTCATTTTCACCCCAGACATATGAGTATATAGTTGCCTGGTCAACGATTCCGTTGCGTGATATTAGCAAAAGAAAGCATTTTGTTGTGGGGGTATTAAGAGTTTCAACATTGGCCTCGTCATCCACACGATACAAAACTCGCTTATCAGGATTGAAGATTATCTCATCATTTATCATATAGTTATATGAACCACTTGAGCTACACTGCTCCATTTCCACTTATCCTTAGTCTCCAATAGGCATGTATTCAACTCCGTGTACTATTCAATTATGAGAAACCACAATAGGCAACAGTACCGGAGAAAGGACCATACCCAAATAATGATCTTAACACAAAGACAAAAAGCTAAACAAGTTAAGGCCCATCTTAATTAAGACCGGAAATTTAATTTCCTACCCATTCACTTTTACTGTTTTGATTAATAATGATTAATTAATAACATTTTCATTGCTATGAAATACACCTTCCTGTCTAATTTCTCAACTAACAGATAATGGCGATTGCACTTGCCGGTCACAGACATGATAAATAATAAGGATCATAGCAATATCATTTCATGATTCTGATTGTGAGGATTTAGCTATAAAAACCTCAGTAGAGTTGTTAAATATTTTTTGTCATCGGTGTTTTCTTTCATAACACCACATTTAAGAAATGGCTTCCAACGGCCTTGACGCTAACTGCATGGCTTTTTTTTTGCTAAATAATGTTTTAACACTCAATCTTTTATTTAATGGATAAACTTATGAGCAATACACAACATAAATTGGATAAAGCTCGCCCACCGCGAGTACAAATTACCTATGATGTTGAAATAGGTGATGCACAAACGGCAAAGGAACTCCCTTTGGTTGTGGGTGTGATGGGTGATTTCACCCAAAGTTCCGATACATTGAAAGATCGTAAATTCATTAATGTTGATAAAGACAACTTTAATGAGGTTATGCGTTCAATGAAACCTGAAGCTGAGTTTTTGGTGGATAACACGCTTACGGGTACGGATGGAAAACTGGCCGTTTCGCTGACCTTCAATAGCATTGATGATTTTTCTCCAGACAATGTTGTACGCCAGGTAGAACCGCTTAAAAAGCTCATGGATTTACGTGAGCAGCTTAGCGATCTCAAAAATCGGGCTGCAAGTAATGAACGTCTAAAAGAACAACTCCTGGAAATGGCTAAAGAGCAAAATACCTTAGCAGGTAAAACTGAGATAGGTGGGGACGATCAAGAATGAGCACCGAACAAATGCAGGAAGCAGTGGTAGAATCCTCGTTTAACGATGATTATCTTAATCAGGTTATCGATAATACCCAGGCTATTCGTCGTGAGTCCGACCGCGACCGCATGAAGTCTCAGCTGAATAATTTCCTGTCCGAAGTCCTTTCCGGCGAAGTTGTTATATCCAGCGATCTGATTGGCAGTATTGAACAGCGAATTGCCGCTATTGACGTCCTGTTGTCTGAACAAGTGAGCCAAATTATTCATGCTCCAGAGTTTCAGAAAAAAGAATCTTCCTGGCGCGGTTTGCATAAACTCATCCAATCCAGCGTAACTGAAAATACGCAGGTTCGCTTGCTGCAATGTACCAAGCAGGATCTGATTAAAGATTTTAAATCCGCCAGTGATTTTGACCAGTCGATGCTCTTTAAGTGTGTCTACGAAAGTGAGTATGGCACATTTGGTGGCACACCTTTTTCTGCCTTTGTCGGTGATTTCCAGTTCGACAATACCCCTCAGGACATCTCTTTACTGGAGCAAATTTCGCACGTTGCCGCTGCGGCACATGCACCGTTCCTTAGCGCCGTAGCCCCTGGCATGCTGTCAATGAATGATTTCTCGGAGATCCCACGCCCGCGCGATCTTGCAAAAATGTTCGACACCACCGACTACGCCCGCTGGCGTTCTTTCCGTCAAAATGACGACAGTCGCTATATTGGCCTTACGCTGCCTCGCGTCCTTGGCCGACTCCCTTACGGTACAAAAACAATCCCGGCGGAAACTTTCACTTTTGAAGAGTCCATCAAGGAAGATGCCGCAGGACAGGATTACCTCTGGATTAACTCCGCGTGGGAGCTCGCGGGTCGTATTGTTGAATCATTTGAAGAATATGGCTGGTGTGCATCCATTCGTGGTGTAGAAGGCGGCGGACTGGTTAAGTCACTGCCGGCTTATACCTATGTTTCTGAAAGCGGAGAGCACACTTTGCAGTGCCCAACGCAGGTAGCCATTTCCGATCGTCGCGAAAAAGAACTGTCCGATCTTGGTTTTATTCCCTTAGTACATTGTAAAGGCACCGACTATGCGGCCTTTTTTGCCGTACAGTCTATTAATAAACCGCGTCTTTACAACTCCGATGAAGCAAATGCCAACGCTCGCTTATCAAGCCAGCTACCTTATTTGCTTGCGACATCCCGTTTTGCGCATTACCTCAAATCTATCGTCAGGGACAAAGTCGGTAGCTTTATGTCCCGCAGTGAATGTGAGGAATATTTGCAGAAGTGGATCATGCAATATGTCGTCGCCTCAGATAATGCAGGCCCTGAAACCAAAGCACGTTTTCCACTCCGTGAAGCCCAAATTAATGTTGTAGAAGTACCAGGATTACCGGGTACCTACAAAGCAATTGCATGGTTAAAACCTCATTTCCAACTTGAGGGATTAAGTATGTCTCTACGCCTGGTAGCTGAATTGCCATCTGCTGCGGGCTAATTATTTCATGTTGTTAATATCACCACTAGAGGAAGTTTTTTATGGCTAAATTGCAAGACTGCCAATTTATTGAAGTTAAGATTGATGGAAAAACCATTGCAGGCTCTTCAGAAGAGAAGAAATACAGCAAATGGATGGAGGGCTACGCCCCTGCTGGTCTGAATACTTTTTCTGGCCCTGACGGAACCTATTTTGACTCCGTTCAGATGTCTATTCTGGTAACGAAAGAAACCAGCAAGATATTTGAAAACTATCTAAAAAGAGGTCACAAAGACGTAACGATTACCATCGTACACCGTGGTTCTGATAAATTTGACGCGGACTATGAAATACAGCGCGCTGTATATTCCACTTGTACAATTCAAAGCCTTAGCTTTGAAATGCGTGACCAACTTTTCATTAACCTGACCTTCTCATTTGAAGGAATGGTTGAAGTTGTCTTTAACGTTGCCAATGCTACAGAATCAGGCCTCGATAAGATTGGGCCGATTAAATATAGCATTCCAGAAAAAGTGCTGAAATAAAATTCTCCCGCCCATAGTCCCTATGGGTGGGAACAGGAACGCCATAATGATACCTTCGCTTCTTTCCAGACTCAGTGATAATCATCCTTTTGAATTTGAGGATGATTACCACTGTGAAGAAAGGCCAGAGGATACATTATTAAAAGAGTTGATGATGCTGCTGACTTCCCGCTCACGCACTCCGGACATTGAAACGGTCCAGTATGTTAACGCATCGATATTAAATTATGGCATAGACGAATCATTCAGCAGAGTACATGAAGTAAATACGCGTAAATCAACAATAGAAAAACGCTTAATGAATACTATTGACAGATTTGAACCTCGTCTGACAAGCATTTCGGTAGCAAGCCATACGGGCAATAACCAAAACATTATTTTCACGCTGCAAGGATATTACGATCAATCCCCTGTGCTCTTCGAGCTGGAATGGGACGACTGTAACGGAAGATTTTATCTCCATGAATAAATTACTTTCTTATTATCAGAAAGAACTTCGGTTTTTAAAGGAACACGGAAAGGTTTTTGCATACCGTTTTCCGAAAATCGCGCGTCGTCTCGGATTTGTTGAAGGTGAGTCAGAAGACCCTCATATCAGTCGCCTCATTGAGTCTTTTGCACTATTAACATCCCGCATCCATCAACGGCTGGATGATGACATCCCCGAAGTTGTTGATGCATTACTCAACACCCTTGCACCTCAATTTCTACGGACATTACCGTCAACGTGTATTGTAACGATCACGCCGGATACTTTGCGTTCCGGAATTACTGACAAAAATAGGTTTGATGCAGGTACGTCTCTTTTTACACGACAAAGCCCAGAGCTACCTTATCAATTTCAAACAATCTATCCGGTAACGTTGTTACCTTTGTCTGTTAACGAGGCAAAACTTAGTTTTGACAGCGATGCGTTAAGCTGGAAGCTACAATTACTTTTCCAGGTTTGGCCTGGAGCAAAACTGGCTAACGAGCGAGTGCGTATTTATCTGCATGGTCCCGTTAATGCCGTAAATACGCTTTACACTTTACTCTGCTCTGAGGTTGAAAGGTTATTTCTCCGCCAAAATGATATCAGCATATCTTTAGAGCCCCATGTATTGTCCTCAGTGGGATTTGATGCTGGTGAAGCGCTGCTCACGCCAGATCCCCGGATCGCCCCCATTCATATCTTATTAATGGATTATTTCTGGTTTCCACAGAAGTTCTCTTTTATCGACATCCAGCTTCCTGATGGCTTCAGTGTACAGGGCAATGGGGTATTTGAATTACAGGCAGTAATAAAACGGAATGCATTAACTGAACGTCTGGAAAAACTGGCCGAATTAGTCGACAAAAACTTTTTCCGCCTCAACTGCACGCCAGCCATTAATCTATTTCCGCAGCGAGCAGAACCGATCACGCTGACCAATAGCCAGCCAGACTATCCCATTGTGCCCGATGCTCGTCATCAAAATCAGATTCATGTGTGGGCAGTGCATCAAGTTTCCCTGCAGCGGAAAGTGAATAACAGTATTGAACATCTGCCCGTGCAGCCTCTCTTAGAGAGCCACGTTGCCTCCGCCAACGAGCAGGACGCTGGACTTAGCTGGCAGGTATTACGTCGTGAACTCCCCACCGGAAACAGTCTGGAATTAAAACATTTTATCGCATTTAGCGAACACAAAACGCGTCAACCTTCTGAAAGCCCAGAAATTATTACCATCAACACGACCTGTACTAACCACGCGCTGCCACATCAACTGCAGTATGGCCATCATGAGGGCGATTTTGACTCCTCAGCCCCTATTGCAGGATTGAAGATTACCTGCCTCACGCACCCTACCAGCCCGATAAGCCCACTGGAAAAAAGCGCTCTGCGCTGGCGTTTCCTTTCACAGCTTTCACTCAATCATCAGTTGCTGGATGGCGTGCATGGGGCTCAACGCCTGAAAGATATGCTGGCACTTTACAATATTGCAGGAGACACCGAAAAAGCCCGCCTGGTCAATATGATAAAGCACTTATCCTGTGAACCCGTGACGGCCAGGCTGATTAGCAACGATCCTCACTCGCTTGCACGGGGAATATCAATATCCCTGACGTTTTGCCACGATGCGTTGGGAGAACCCGATTATTACCTGCTTTGCTGCTTACTCGATCGCCTGTTGGCGCTTTACGCACCGGTCAACAGCTTCACCCGCCTGACAACCGTCATTGAACAAGAATCACAAACCACGCGCATCTGGCCCGTGAGAGCGGGGAGACTGTCATGGCTATGATCCCCGTTATCAGCAAATTCAACTGGTACCAGCAGATCCGCTTGCTGCTACGTAAGCTGAGAAAGGGCAATATTCCTGATGAAAAGCTGCTTGATAAAAAACTGCGAATAACCTCCACGCTTTCGATGGATGCACCCGATGGGCAAGTCGAAGCCCTGAGTCAGGCCTCTGATGATGCCCCCATCGCAGTTAGTACCTGGATCAACGGATTAACGGGTGCAATGGGTGCACTTCCGACGGCGTATACGGAATGGATGATTGAACGCCAGTACCGTTACAGCGATCTCAGCGCTAAAGCCTTTATCGATCTCTTCGGGCACCGCCTTTACTGCCTTGATTACCTGGCATGGCAAAAGCATCACCTTTGCGCCCAGGCAGAATCTCAAGAGGAAAAACCGCTGCAGCTTGCGCTGCTATCGTTAACAGGCCTGCTGGCTGAAGCTAACGCGCAGGCGCTAACAATGCATGCCCCTCTTTTTTCATCCCCCGTGAGATCAATGGTGAATCTTGAGCGCTGGCTTAGCCAAAGATTTGGCGTTGAGGCCAGCATCGTGCCCTTCACTGGCGGATGGCGCGAAGTGAAAAAAGAAGAGCGCTGCCAACTAAATAACCCAACCCAAACATTATCCACGGCGCCAATGATTGGAAGCGCGCGCCTCGAAGTCCATTCCCATTTCGACGTGATACTTGGCCCCATGTCACCAGAAGTATCACGCCAGTTTGCCTCTTCAGGCCAGGCCAGAGAGGCCGTCTGGTCTTGCATCCGGGACTATGTCGGTCCCGTGGTGGATTTCTCTGTCTCTCTGGTAATCAGTAGCGCCAACCTGGCGCCGCGTGGGCTTGGTATGAGTGCCTTAGGGTTAGATCTCTGCGTTGGACAAAATAACGAGTCGCACTTGCATCTGGTACGGCTCCCTGCCCCTGTCCTCTCATCAGGATGTACTTCATGTTAAATAGCAATCAACTTAAAACGGATCAGGAAAACCACTTCATTCGGTGGAATGGGGATATTGCCAACGACCTGCGCCTCGTTTCTCTGGCTGGAAAGGAGTCGTTGTTCGTTCCTTATGAATACGAACTCCATTCGTTGACGCATAAAAAGGAAGCGGAATTACTGCGCTGGCACGGGCAGGAAGTTTCCTGCCAGATAGGGGGCGGCGGTAATGAACTCCCCCAGCGCGTTTTGCATGGCGTTGTGACCCGGATTCGCTATGCCCAACGCACATCTGAAGAAGGCGAATGCATCCTGACGCTGGAGCCTGCATTTTCTCAGCTGAAACACGGCCGGGGAATGCGCGTCTGGCAAAATATCAGCGTACCGGATCTGGTTCATGACTTGCTCAATGAACACAAGATTAGCCAGCTAGACCTTCAGCTCAACGGCACGTATGACAAACGCGAATATTGCGTGCAATACCGCGAATCGGCCTTTGACTTTATTCAGCGGCTTTTGCAAGACGAAGGGATCTACTACTACTTCAAACACAGTGAAAGCGGGCACACCTTAGTCCTGACCGATCACGCAGCCGGCCATAAGCCGACGCCTGGAAAAGCGTTACTCTGGCACCATCATGGCGATGTGATTTCTGAGGGCACCATCACCAAACTTGAGTCCTCGGCAACGCTGCTTCCTGGAGGCGTGGCGCTGCATGGCGTCAATATGCAGCAGTCTGCTGCAATTGAAGATCTACAAAAAACCAGCGGCAAAGCGGCTAACAACGAGTCCGTCATGTTTGTCGACATCACCCCGCAGGGTGAACGCGCGCTGATTACTCAGGAAGCCAAAAACACCCTTGCGGCCTGTGAAGCCAATAATCAGTTCTTTTCTGCAACAGTGCAGGCTCACTGGTTAAATGCAGGGGAAACGTTTGATCTTAAAGAACATCCAGCCGGAGACCAGGCATACCTTATCCACGCGATAAGCATTGTGGTAAGCAATAATTTTGATGACAGCAGCAGTAGCCAATGCCAGATTGAAGCCACCCACGCCGACAAGCCCTGGCATCCCCCTTTTCTCCACCAGCAGCCTCAAATCCCAGGCATTCTGACGGCCACCGTCGTCGGCCCCGACTCGGAAGAGATCCACACCGATGAGTATGGCCGTATCAAAATCCAGTTCCCCTGGGATAAAGAAAACAAAAACGACGATGCCAGCTCCTGTTGGGTGCGCGTGGCGCAAACCTGGGCCGGTGGGAAGTTTGGGGCGCAGTTTATTCCCAGAGTCGGTAGCGAAGTTCTGGTGAGCTTTATCCAGGGAAATCCCGATTATCCCCTGGTCACCGGTACGGTCTACAACGGTCAAAACAAACCACCTTTCGACCTGCCGGCGCAAAAAACACAGAGCGGATTCGTGACCCGCAGTGCAACAAAAGGCAGCGTCGAAGACGGGCACCGCCTGAGCTTCGACGACAAAAAGGGCGAAGAGTTAATGACCATTGTCGCTCAGAAGGATCTCGAGCTGACCGTTAAAAATGATGTTACCAGCACCATCGCAGCCAACCGCAGCACCGAACTCACCAAAGGTAATGACCTGCTGCTGCTGAAAGAGGGAAATTTGAACCTCACCCTGGAAAAAGGGAACTGGCAACAGGAAATCAGCGGGAACATCACCACCAAAATTAAAAATGGCCACTACATCCTGGACGTCGCAGGCGGCAGTGGCAGCGTCAAAGTGGAGAAAGCGCTAAGCATTGAATCCACACAGTCTATCGAACTAAAAGTCGGCAACAACAAGATAGCCATTTCAACCAGTGGCATCACCATCAACGGTGCAGCATTCAAGGTTGAAAGCAGCGCTGGCGCTGAATTGAAAGGCGCCATGGTGAAAGTTGAAGGCAGCGGAACCGTCGAACTTAAAGGCGCGATGGCCACCGTTTCTGGCAGCGGCATGACCACTATCTCTGGCGGCATTATCAACATTGGATAAAAACAAACCATGACACAGAACGAATTCAATCCAGACAAGCTGCTGGAGGAAGGTCGGTGGGAGGAGGCTCTAACATGCTGGGCACATTCCCTGCCCGCCAATCGACTCGGTTCGCAGCTCGTCGCATTGCTTCGCGAAGCCGTTCCGCCGAGCCTACATCCACTTCTTAGCGAGATGAATCAGCAGTTTAGCCAGTACGATAACGCGCGCAGATGGCGTATTTTTGAACAGGCTCAAAGCCAGGACCTTAACTCCCCCACAGGTGCCCTGGCACTTTCGCTGTTTTGGGCCAACGGTAGCATGAGCCCAGACGATCTGCCCCCGGTGTATCCCGAGCCGCAGCTTTCCTCCCGGATGCTTGAGTGCGCGCTCGTTATGCTGGCCGTCGAGCTGGGAGAAACTCCCGTTGAAGGCGCTCGTCACCTTATACAGCGATGCCTGACTAAGGAGGCTTCCTGATGGCTCAACCTGCAGCCCGCGTCTCTGACATGCATGTCTGCCCGATGGTCGCTCCGGGTCTCCCGCCTCTGCCTCATGTAGGCGGCCCCATTTTACCCCCCGGCGCTCCCACCGTGTTGATCGGTGGGCTACCCGCGGCGACGGTAGGTTCAATGGCAACCTGCGTAGGCCCGGTGGACTCCATTGTGATGGGCAGCACAAAGGTGCTGATCGGCAAAAAACCAGCAGCGCGTATGGGCGATAGCTGTGCCCACGGCGGCACCATCGTGGCCGGATGTCCCAAAGTATTAATTGGATAATTGAGGTTCTCTATGCAGTCAGATTTTTCAACTCTGCTGGCACCAATATCGCTCGACAACCCTATGGGAAATCACCTCGAGTATGAACCCGTCTTCGACCAAATCCGCCAGGCGCGAGAAAGCGATGAGGACGATCTTCCCCAAGGTGATTGGGCCGTTAGCGAGCCTCGCCAGGCGGACTGGCATCTTGTTCAATCCTTGAGTGAACAAGCGCTGGCGGAACAAAGTAAAGACCTGCAGCTTGCGTGCTGGTTTGTCGAAGCAACATGCCACCAGAAAGGGCTGGAAGGCCTGCTGGGCAGTATTGATTTTCTGAGTGAGTTCATGACTCGCTTTTGGTATCAATGCTGGCCGTCGCTGGAAGAAGAAGGTCTCACCATCCGCCGTAGCAAGCTGGTGCGGTTGGATCGCGAGCTCAATCAAATTTTATTTACCCAGCCGATGCTGCGCCAGACCAACACCACCCTGGCAAAATGGCGGCAAATCCTCGCCTTTGAACACAAAATCAATAGCAACCCGGAGTCCCTTGATGCGCTGATAGAGCAAGAGGGGGATCTGACGATGGCGACCTTTGACAAACAGGCCGCCGCATTTTCCTCCATTGAAATCAGTCAGCAGGCCGCTCGGGTAGAACAAATCACCACCCTATTGAAATCGCTGGAAAGTCGCTATGCCTCGCTGAGCCAGGATCAGGAGGGGGAATTATTTACCCAAACCCGCCAAACGCTGAGCGATCTTAGAGACTACCTTCAGCGCCTGACACAGCGTGCGATCCCACTTCCTGATGAAGCCCTCACGCTTACCCAAGTTCTTGAAGACTCTCCGCCGCAGTCAACAGAAGCGCCAGTGCGCCATTCACCACAGGCAATGAGCCGTGAGCTTGCCATCAGCCAAATGTTGGCGATCGCGGCCTATTTTCGCCAGTCAGAACCCTCCAGCCCGGTTCCTTTCCTGATGGAAAGAGCCGCACGCTGGGCAAACATGACGCTAACTGACTGGCTGCAGGAAATGATCGAAGACAGCAGCAGTATCAGGGAAATCAATAATGTACTGACAGGAAAAGTGGACTGATGCGCAGAGCAACCATGTTAATCGCGCTCCTCTCCGTCGTGTTACTAAGCGGCTGCGCTGCCGATGCCGACTCACAGGCATCTGAAAAACTGGCTATAGAGCAGGTTAAAGCACCTTTTTCATCCGGGGCCATCACGGTGCAACTTCAGGCGGATCCGGATCTCAATTCTCTGAATGGGATTGCAAACAGCTGCACCGTTTTGATTATTCAGGCAAACAAGGCTGAGACGCTAACACAGCTATTTTCAACGCCCCTGACGCTGAAAAACCTGTTCCGTGCCGCCGGCAGCCATAACGACATTCTCAAGATAGATCGCTACGCCGCCATGCCGGGGCAAAACGCCACTCTGCATATAGACCGCAGCGAGAATACGCGCTTTTTTGCCGTCGTGGCGGGGTATTACCCCTTTCCACAGAGTCAGCATATGGCCCTCGTACCCGTGCCCGTCACCAGCACAAAATCAGGCTGGTTGCGGCCTGGCTGGCAAGCACATCTGACCCCCGTCACGCTGAATATTCGGCTTGGCAGCGACAGTATTAGCCAGTTCTCCGGGGCAGAAAAAGCCCCCTTCACGCTCAATAACACCGCGCCAACGGACACAGGAGAATAACGTGTATCCAGAACTTCAACAGATCTACTGGTACTCCGGCGTGTACCTTCAGCCACAGCATCTACAGTCGGTCGATTTACACCACAACTATATGTTGGCGCGGCATCGCCAGCTGTCGCAACCCTGGAACACCGGCCTTATTCACTGTGATTTCAATCCTGAAACACTGGTGGACTTCACCCTCAAGATAGACCGATTGCAGGCTATATTGCCGTCCGGTGATTATCTCGAATATCCCGGAAATTGCTTTTTACAGCCTCGCATGTTCCGTGAAGCCTGGAAGCAAATTGAAAAACCCTTCACGCTTTGGCTAGCTTTACGCCGGTTCGATCCAGGCCATGTCAATGTTGGGGACTCCCCCAACAGTCGATGGCTAAAACCTCGCCAGGAAGATGTCATGAAAGACGTTTACTTCAACGGCCCGGAATGTAGCGTATCCCGAATTTTATATAATGTTCAGATCCTTAGTGACGATGAAAAAGCCTCCGTCGTCGACTGTGAATTTTTACCTTTATTAAGGCTTCGCTATGAAAATGACAGGGTAGTCATCGATCCAAACTTTGCTCCTCCCGTAATCACGCTGAATGGGTCGCCGGCGCTAAAAACGCTCCTGGACGGTCTGTATGCTGAACTGGCTAATCGCGCGCACCAGCTAGCGGAGTACAAACGTTCGGATCAGCTCAAAAACGCCAGCTCGGGGGACATGACTCAACTGCTGGTCATGCGTTCATTAAACCGCGCTCTTCCTCTGTTACAGCATTGCTGCCGCGTATCCTCCATGCATCCATGGCACATTTATGGGCAGCTGTTGCAGCTTATCGGTGAGCTCTCCAGCTTTAGCGAGCAGTGTTCTTTCAACGGTGAGTGGGAAGGTGAAACCCCTTTACTGCCGTACGACCATTTCAACCTCTGCGCCTGCTTCACCAGCGCCAGAAAATTCATTCTTGCCCTTCTGAATAACCTGACGTTAGAAGACAACACCTGGGTGTCGTTAGTTGCAGACGAGCAGCGCGTTTTTTACGGCGATTTGCAGGCATTACCGTGGGAAAAAACCGGCAATGTTCTCTTAATGCTGAGTTCAGAAACCGCGTCCAACCCGGACAGTTCAAACTTTAAAGTTGCCGCAAAATCGGCCATTCACACCTTGATTCAGCATGCCCTACCGGGCATTCCAGTTTCCCGGCTAACGCCAACCCCACGAGGCGTACCTAACCGTAAAGATGCTTTCTACTTCATGATACAAAAGCAAGATGACCTATGGAAAAGCATTGAAAATCAAAAAAATATTGTTTTTTACTGGGATGACGCTCCCGACGATCTTGTGGTTCAGGTGATTTTTATGGGGGCGGAATAATGCAGCTCCTTGACAGCTATCTTCCGGTATTCAAGCAGGTATTACATATCACGGGGGGAAACGAGCTGACCGACTATGAGCAAAGCCGTCAGCTCTGCATCAAGCTGTTCGAAAAAGCAGAACAGGACGCTGCGTTACAGGATACCTGCGGGGATGAAAAAGAAGCGGCACGTATCGCCGTTATCGCCTGGCTGGATGAAGCCATTCTCAGTTCTGACATTCCCTGGCGGCATCACTGGAGAAGTGAGCTGCTGCAGCGTAAGTATTTAAATATCACAACGGCAGGAGAACTTTTTTTTACTCAGCTTGAGAAGCTTAACCCCGCGTATGGCCAGGCACGCAAAGTGTTTCTCTTTTGCCTGCAGCAAGGTTTTCAGGGCCAGTACAGCACGTCTGAAGACAAACAGCCTCTTCATATCGTGATCGAAGAACAGCGAAAACTTTGCTTGCCCGAAAAATGGCAAAAATGGCCGAATGAGGCGGAAATCATGCCGGAACGAATGCCAAAATCCACCTCCATCTCCCAGCGGCTGCGCCCGCTTCTTTTGGCCGCGCTGGTCGTATTCCTGCTTTATTCGATTCTCTTTTTCGCCCTTTACGATATGTCCTGAATACTATGCTTAAAAAATTAGCGTGTTTTACCGGCTGGCTGCTGGTTCTTTGTTTCTCGGTTTTATTTAGCTTTACCCTCGGCTTATGGCAAAACTGGAGTACAACCTCAATACTGGTCTTTTGCCTGTCAATGCTGCTCATTACCGTCTTGTTATGGTGCGCTGGGCATGGCCTTGTTCTGATAATAAAGGGCAAAAAAGGGCGACGCCTCTTTGAAAAATATCGTCTTTCCCGCCGTGAATTTGTGCTGAAAGCGCACTGGAAAACCGGGGCCAGCATTATCAAAGGGGCACGCCGTCAGCGAGAGACAGTCCCGCTATATTTGATATTGGGCGATCGCTGCGGAAAGAGCACGCTGTTGGCCAGCGCTGGTTTGCCAACATTTTATAATAGCGCCGATGATACCGAGATAAGACCAACCAGAACGCTGCGCTGGTGGTTCTTCCGCCAACTTTGCGTCCTGGACGTCTCCAGTAATTTTCTCTCCGGTTCACCAGCTATCGCCCAGGCATGGAAAAGGCTGGTGCAATGGTGCACAAGCATGCCAGCCCCCGCAGGCGTGATTATTGCGATTCCGGTAACTTCGCTGCTAAACCAGGATCTTAGCGCATTGCATTCACTTATCCGCCAGCAAAGAGCGCTTCTCGAGCCGCTGGTTCGTCGTTTTGGTGAACAGCTGCCGCTGCATATTTTAATTACCCAATGCGATCGTTTTCCCGGCTTCAGCCTTTGGGCTCAGCAGCTCTCCTCTGAGCAACGCCTACAGCCGTTGGGCTACACATGGAGCCAACCCCCGCATATAGATGGGCAAGATGAGCAGATCCTGCAACCGCTGTTTTCAGCGTTAAGACAGGGTATGTCACACATCAGGCTCAGCATGGGGCGCTCTGACGGTCTCACGGCAACTGAATACGCCACGCTACTCGACTTCCCGGAAGCGTTCTCCCGGCTGGAGCCTTCACTTTGCTATACCGTGGCGTCTTTGTGCGAACCCAACGCGTATTTTCGACACACCACTCTCAGCAGCATATGGTTCTGTGCGACGGAACCTTTAGAGGAAAATCGCAGCCGCCGGACGGGGCTTTTTATTCATCATCTACTGGCCCACCATTTAAAAGATCTTGGCCTGCGTCGGGGCAATCAACACTGGTTCCAGCGCTCCCATGCCAGAAAAATATGCTCCGTTGCAATCGCATTTATCGCAGTTTGGATCACGGCCAGCGCGTGGCTAAGCTTTGACTATCTAAACGCCAAAGCCCCCCAACAGTCCCCCGATAGCCTGGCGGCATTTTTAGCCAAAGATGAAGCGCGACATTCTCTTTCCCCTCGCTATCTGCCGTTTTTGCCTTTACTTGAGCAGCGGCGAGAGAAAGCAGAAACACGTTTAGTGCAGTCGCCATCCAGTAAACGTCAACCAGAGGCTGCTCTGGATGCCTATCAATGGCAGGTATTACGTGCGGCCCCTGAAGAGCAGCGAGCTCTTATCCTCTCCCTGGCCAATGCGGTAATTACCTGGCAGCAAATGCGGGCTGGCGCCACGCTTGATGAACTGCAAAAAAACGCATCGGTAAAAGAAGCCTTGCTGCAGCGTGATTACCCACAAACGCTCTCTCCGCTGACTGTTATGGCGATAGAACGCCACTTCATGCGCAGCCCGGACGGCGAAAAGTGGCTGCATACGGCCCAACGGCTGCTGGAGAGTTTAGTGAATCACGATCCAGCTCTGCAGTGGCTCGTTGCACCTGGCGCTATGCCATCCCCACTTCAGGCAGCGGCCTGGTGGCCGTCGCTCTCCGATTCGATAGCGCTCTCAAGTCTCTGGACACTCGAGGGTGAAAAAACCTATTTCGGGTGGATAAATACCCTGGAAAAAGCGGTCGCTCATCCCCTGCCTATTCTTACGCAGGAAAAAATGCGATGGCCGGCACGGCGACAGGATGCCTGGCAGCGATATCTGATTGAGGTGAGCGCCCATTTGTCTCCTACAACGCCCTCAAAGGTGTCGCATCCGCATCTCATCGCAATGGGGCAAAATAAAAGTGCGGCGATGCAATTTATGCACCGCACACTGAACGAACTTCAGGGCATAACGGCTGCCCAGGCGCAGCCATGGCTGCAAACGCTTCGCCAGCTTCAGCAACTGTCAGCCGATGCAAACACCAGTGCCATGGTACGCCGTACCAGGCAAATAGACAGGCAGGTTCGCCAGTCTTTTATCGCCTGGCTACAAGGCAGAAAAGATAACAACATCCCCGGCGGTTCCGCGCCCGCCGATCGGGCATGGCTTCACTGGCAGGACGTTCGAAACAAAGCCGTCAAAGAGGCCGTATCACAGGGGATCCCTGACGCACACCTGACCCGAGCCCTTTTTGCAAAAAATGATAACGGTGACGGTAATCCGCTAACCGATTTATTACCGGCTCTCACCGCGCTTCAGGAACACCTGACACCTCAGAATACCGACGCAGGAATCAACGCCGTATGGCTGTTTTATCAAAATGATGCCCGCCGCTTAGCGGCGAATGCCATCCATCAGAGCGCCTGCTGGCTTAATGAACAATGGAAACGATCTGTCATCTGGCCCCTGGGGAAAAATAACGAAACCCGTGACTACGAACAGCAGCAGGCGCTAAGCCAACAGCTGGTAGGCGATTTTTTGCGTGGCCCCGCCAGCCCTTTCCTCGCAAAAGCTAAAAACGGCCTGGGGGCAGTCAGTTTTACCGGCATACAGGCTCCTCTGACCGAGGAGTTTATTCATCTCGTCAGGCACAATTTTTCGGCAGAAAAGCTTCTGGAAGTTCAGGACCGGCAATCAACGCGAGACGGAGACCAAATGGCGGCGTTGGTGGCAAAAGTGGCCACCCTGGAAGGCGAACAAACCACGCTGTCGAAAAAAATCTGGAAGCTCAATGTCGCCAGTATGCCAGCCTCCGTGCCAGGTGGCGCACAGCTAGTGCCTACCGGTACGCAGCTAACGCTGAGCTGCCAGAAGGGTGAACAGAAATTTCTCAGCATGAACTTTGCCGACAAACATGACTTTAGCTGGCAGCCCGGCCAGTGTACCGACGTCACTGTCAGCGTCATTTTCCCTGGGTTCACCGTCCACCATCGCCTTTATGGCGAAGACGCCTGGCCGGCCTTCATTCGCCGCTTTAATTCCGGCGAAGCATTATTCCAAAGCGATGAATTTGGCGACGATGAAGACTTGCTCAAACAGACCGGAATCAAACATCTGCTGGTGCGGTTTGCCCTCTCCGACACGAACCAACTGGAAACGGCCTGGCAAAGCTGGGATGCCCTGGCGCAAAACATTGACAGTCTTAACACGCAAATTGCCGACCTTGCCTTTCGTTCAGAAACACAACTTAGCAACCCTATTTCAGCGCTGCCCGGCGATATCGCTCAGTGCAATTAATACCTGATGGGAGAAATGATGAACCATTATTTAAAATCTATTATCAGCAGACTTAATACCGATACCCGAGCCGCGCTCGATACTGCCGTTAGTCATGCAGCCTCCCAGCAGCATACGGAGGTGACGCCAGAGCACCTGCTGCTGGCTATCATTCAGCAGCAAAGCACCTTATTTGAAACGCTAAGTTTGCAAACAGGTTTACCCGTCAGCCAGTTATTCAGTGCGCTGCAACATGCGCTGACCCAGGCGAATAAAGCGCAGGTGCCCACGCCGGTATTTTCCACCGAGCTGGTAGAGTGGTTAACGAATGGGTGGATGCTGGCCAGCGCACGGTGGGGAAGCGGCACACTAACGCCTGAAGCGCTAATTGCCAGCGCTTTCAGCGATATAGTTAAACCGCTTTTCACTAAACAGGTTCAGGATGCCCTGCACTGCGAATCGGACAAAGTTAATGAACTTCTTCGTGCTTCTTCGCCAGCCAGTTCCCAGCCAAATAATGACCACCTTGCCACGCAGTCTTCACTGAAAAAATATACCCGCAATCTGAGCGAATTGGCCCAAAAAGGTGCCCTGGATCCCGTGCTCGGACGTGAATCTGAAATAAGGCAAATGGTCGATATCCTGCTGCGACGCCGGCAAAACAACCCGATTTTGACGGGCGAACCGGGCGTGGGTAAAACAGCTATCGCCGAAGGGCTGGCGCTACGGATTGCCGAGGGCACGGTGCCGCCTGAACTGAGAGCGATGGAAGTTCTGACCCTGGATCTTGGGTTGCTGCAGGCCGGAGCCAGCGTAAAAGGAGAATTTGAAAACCGTCTTCAGGCATTGCTAAAAGAAATCACGCGTGCCCCCAAACCCATTATTTTGTTTATTGATGAAGCCCATATGCTGATTGGCGCCGGTGGCCAGGCGGGTCAGAACGACGCGGCCAATCTCCTGAAACCCGCCCTGGCTCGCGGCGAACTGCGCGTGATTGCCGCCACTACCTGGGCTGAATATAAAAAGTACTTCGAAAAAGATGCCGCATTAACCCGCCGCTTCCAGGTTGTCAAAGTCGCAGAACCTGATATCGAAAATGCGACAACCATGCTCAGAGCAATGTCTCCGGCAATGGAGCAACACCACGGTGTGCCCGTATTAGAAAGCGCGATCCATGCGGCGGTTACTCTTTCCAATCGCTATATCGCCGGGCGGCAAATGCCGGACAAGTGCGTCAGTCTGCTGGATACGGCCTGTGCCCGAGTCGCCGTGTCTCAAACCCACGAACCCAAAGAAATTGAAGCGCTCAACGTCCAGCTACGGGCGATTAGCAGTGAATGTGAAGCCCTGAGACGAGAAGACACAGCGCCAAAGCGCCTTGAAATATTGACGCGGCAAACCACAGAGTTAACGCAAAAGCTTGAAGCCCTTACCAAGGAATGGAGGGAACAAAATGACCTGGTTCAGCAATTGCTGAACAGCAAAGATGCCGCATTTATTTCCCACGGCCGGGAGAGACTGTCGGCCAGACATCAGCAACATGCCATGGTATTTGAATGTGTCGATGCGACCTGCATTGCAGATGTAGTGGCCGACTGGACGGGCATTCCACTAGGGCGAATGCTGGAGAAAGAGCATCAGCAAATCGATGCTTTATTTGAGCGACTGGCCGGAAGAGTGATTGGTCAGGATCACGCTCTCAAACAGATCGCGCAGCAGGTACGAATCAGCCGGGCAGGTATGGGGGACCCGCTCAAGCCAATGGGGGTCTACATGCTGGCAGGTCCATCCGGCACGGGAAAAACGGAAACCTCGCTTGCGCTGGCCGAATTGCTGTTTGGCGGTGAGGAAAGCATGGTGATCATCAATATGTCCGAATACCAGGAAGCGCATTCAGTTTCCGGCCTGAAAGGCTCCCCTCCAGGCTATGTCGGCTTCGGCCAGGGTGGCGTACTTACTGAAGCTGTTCGTCGCAATCCCTACTCTGTCGTCTTGCTTGATGAAGTAGAAAAAGCCCACCCGGACGTTATGGAGCTATTTTATCAAATCTTTGATAAGGGCCAGATCGAGGACGCAGAAGGCCAGCAGATCAACTTCCGCAATACGCTGATTATTATGACGTCCAACCTCGCCAGCGAAACGTTGATGGCAACCTATGATTCAGGGGAAATCAGCCCTGAGGCGCTGTGTAATGCCATTCGCCCGGAATTTGAACGCGTATTTAGCCCGGCACTCATGGGGCGCATGACGCTGACGCCCTATCTGCCGCTCTCTTCTGACGCGATGAATGAAATCATTGGTCTTAAATTGCAGCGTTTGTGCCAGCGATACCAGAAAGCAGCAGATGCCTCCGCGCAGCCGGGTTACAGCAAACGAGCCGTCAGTTGGATTGCCGAGCGCTGCCGAGTGGCTCAAAGTGGTGCCCGCGATATTGATCAGGTTTTGAATCAGCATCTGCTCCCGCTGATGGCCGACAGCGCATTGCATGGCGCGCCGGGAATCCCCTTAAGAATCGACGTCAGTAAAAAAGTCCTCACCCTGCGCGCAGAGAAGGTCACAACATGAGCGAGTCCATCCATTCTGAGCATACCCGCACGCTGAAAATTAACAGCCACGATCCGCGTGGCCATCATACTTTTCTCCAGTTCAGCAACGACATGCACCGCTGGAAGATTTATTCAGACGACGGTAACTGGTGGAGAGAACGGGAAAAGGACTGCAATCAGCTATTCCAAAAATTTGGCTACGACCTTCAAATTGGGATGTGGTACTGCCTGATTGCCTGTCAGCGAAATGGCTGGAAAGGTGTTGCCAGTGCAACCCAGGTCTTTACCAGTGGTTTTGCCAAACAGCATCCTCCCTGTTGGCCTCCCCTGTCAGCGCTCGATCTGCGTCGCCAAATGATCGATAGCTACTGCCGGTACCTAACGCCGTTAATTTATTGCCTTCCGCTACAGACGGACAACATCCCGGCGATGGAACAGTTGCTAATGTCATCGGGGATGTTAGAAGCCCAGGCCGTTGAGCTGCAATCTTCCCAGGGAGATGTTTTTCGGCAGCTCTCACTGTGGCTGGAGATGAACATCAAAATGCTCCAGCAGCAAACCCAGCAGAGCAAACCCGCCGTACCGGCAGCGCCAAAGCTGGAACCCACGATAACACACCTGCAGCTCCCCGAATCCCGGCCATTAACCTGGCCCAATAAGCTTTGCTGGAGTGCAGCTGGCGCAGCCTTTGCACTTTCCATTTTGTCCCTCTACCAAAGTGCCGATAATCCAGACGTACTGCGAGTGACCAACAGCATCTGGCAAGATAATCCGTTGGTCACTCAATGGAAAAACAAGCAGGAAATTGCCAGCAAATCTGCGCCGGCTAATACAACCTATGAAGAGTTGATTTCACAGCTTACAGCCATTGAAAAACGACTTTTAGAGGCGGAACAAAAACGAACCTCCTATATGACTATTTCCGAGTTAAAAACGGCAATATATCAATTACGTGAAACAGTTTACCGGCAGAGCACTATGGTAGAGAATCAGCTCAATCAGATCCAACGTTTAAAAGATAACGACAGGCAGATACCACCGGCGCAACTGTATGCGCTATCAGCCAAAATAGAAGGATTGAAAAGTAAATTCTTGCTATTGAAAATGGAAGATGGAATTTAATTAATAAATAACACTCAAAAAAACCCTTAATTTAAATAGCGTTAAGGGTTTCTCAGTGTTCAGATTATGAATATTTATCAACGCGCATTCATTCAATACGCTCCCTGCAGCAAGAAAGATAAAAATGCCATGTATTATCCACATGGCATTTAGCTTTCTTAATTTATCCTGCTTTATGCTTCAACCGAAAACATTCACCGGCAACATTAAAAATATACACATCCGGGCGTAACGTAGATAATATTGTTTTGATTCTGCTTTCCGCGAACAAGACAGGTATTTGCCACGTCATCCGCTTTTTCGGCATTCGGCCAGATGTAATGCTTCCCCCGGCAGCTAAACTGCCCTGACATCACCTCATCCCCGGCGTTTATCGCTTTCATGAACATACAAAATTAATATTACCTGGGTAAATAAAACTCATATGCCACGACAATAACGGCAATTAAATTTATTATCACAGTAATAAAAAACCAGCGTCTGAACGGCTGTTTCTGAGTTTTATGGCGAAAACTTTGCTGAGCCAGAATCGCCCCGGGCCAACCGCCCGTCAGCCCAAAGAGAAGCAATGTTGCCTCCG
This sequence comes from Enterobacter sp. TMH.L2, assembly GCF_050847315.1. Classification (NCBI taxonomy): domain Bacteria; kingdom Pseudomonadati; phylum Pseudomonadota; class Gammaproteobacteria; order Enterobacterales; family Enterobacteriaceae; genus Enterobacter; species Enterobacter sp. TMH.L2. The sequence goes on from NZ_CP193791.1 coordinate 3,505,650, forward strand.
GCACGCGCCGCCAGCCTTTTACCGCAGCCAGTTTGTCAGCACCGTAAACCAGCAGCGTGAGCACATTCACCAGTACAAACCACATGCCCAAAGAGTGAGGCATAAAAGTGCTGCCCAGCGCGGCGAACATCAGAAGACAATAGCAGAAATGGTTAAGGGTCATCAGTTACCGCAGTAATATCCCATTGAAAATAAGACGAAATGATACCTAAAAATTGTTCATGGGTCCTGCCGGGTTATTGGGCGGTTCAGTCACTTAATAAATAACGGCCATTATCATTAGCGAATTAATTATTTCACAAGAAACATATTCACTGTCTATCTTATTGAATAGTTTGATATCGTCGGTAAGCAATTGTGGCAAATGACACGCTCTTTTACTTTTCCTCGCCAGCGCATATTTCTCGCCGCAGTAGACTTATCGGTACCGCCATCTCCTCCGGAGCTGGCACCCAAAACGCTAATGTCAGCAGGTGAATAACATGCATAAAGCCATCAAAATGCTGCTTGCCAGCTCGATTTGCTTGCCTTTATTCGCCGCAGCGGCCGACCCCGTCATTCCCTGGGCCGACAACAGCGGTGGAACAGAAAGCCAGCACATCGCCGCCATGGGGCAAAACCTTAACGGCCAGCATCAGGCCATCAGCAAAACGCAGGAAGGTGTCTGGGCGGATAACAGCGGTTCGATAGGCGCTGACGAACAGGCTCTAAGCAGCAGTAAACCCGCTTTTGCCGGTGACCCAAAACTGATGCCTCATCAGGGCTAACCACGCTGCACAGGGCTTTGCGCCCTGTGCCTTAAAACCGCAGCCCCCAGCCCTCAATCACGCCCGGCAATTGTGAAAGTAAATAGAGCACCAGTCCGACCGAGCCCCCCACCAGAGTGCCGTTAATGCGAATGAACTGCAGATCTTTGCCGATGTTGAGTTCAATCTGCCGCGACATGTCTTTTGCGTCCCAGCTTTTCACCGTGTCGGTAATGTGCCGGGTGAGAAAAGCTGAGAAATCCGGCGCGATATGCCGGGCAGCCTGCTCAAGGTGCTCATTCAGCGAGGCCCGCAGCGAAGCATCGGCCGTTAGCGTTTCCCCGAGCCATTGCCCCGCTTCGGCAATGCGCTTTTGCACCCGCGAATCATCGCGGGCGATATCTGTTTTCAGCCAGCCCCGCAGGTCATTCCAAAGCTCGCCGAGGTAGAGATTAAACTTCTCATCCTCCTTCAGGTAACTTTTGATCGTTTCCGCTTTAGCCGCCATTTCCGGGTCATTTTTCAGGCTGTCGATAAGCCGCTGCACGGCGCGATCGAATGCCCGGCGAAGCTGATGCGTTTTGTCCTGGCTCACGTCATCCAGCAGAGAGTTAACGGCGTCGGACACCAGCTCTGCGCTTTGCTCGCCCAGCCATTCGGTGGGCAGCACTCTGGCCTTAACCGGGTGCTCAGTTTCCAGCCAGTGGACGATCTGGCGGGCAATAAATTCCCGGCTGGCCGGTTTCTCGAGCAGCGCCAGCAGTTGAGCTATGACCGAGTCGAGCAAGGCCTGATGACGGTTGTTTTTGGTCAGGCTTTCCAGCAGCAGCGCGCTGGAATAACTGAGGTCGACTTTATCAATAGCTTTGTGCACCGCCCGGCGAATCAGCCCCTGAATCCGCGTGTCATCGGTCAGAGACAGCCAAGCCTCCATCACCTTGAGCATATGCCGCCCTACCTGCTGAGCATTTTCGGGCTGCCGGAACCAGCTCCCCATCATCTGCGCCGGCTCATGGCGACGAATCAGGTCAATCAGCGACTGGGTATCCAGAAACTTTTCCTGCACGAACTTGCCGAGATTCTCGCCGATACGGTCTTTATTACGCGGAATAATGGCGGTATGCCGGGCGATAAACGGGATCGGTACGCGGCGAAACAGCGCCACCACCGCAAACCAGTCGGCCAGGGCGCCGACCATCGCCGCTTCAGAAATTGCTTTCAGGCCGCTCACCCAGAAATTAGGGGGCAAGAACAAAGTGGCGACAAACGTCGCGGCGGCAATCAGCAAAAGTGAGAGCGCCAGGCGTTTGGCGCGCTTTAATTCGATGAGTTTTTCCATTACTTAAGCGTAGCGCCCGTCTCTGCCACCAGCCAGTCATGGAACAGCGTCACCTCCGGGCGTCGACTGGAGCGCTCTGAACGCACGATAAAATAGGACCAGGTCAGCGGCCATTTGTGCTGCGGGAAAAGCTGGCGCAGCTGCCCAAGATCGATTAGCTGCTGGACCAGCGCTTTGCGCACCACCGCCACACCACGCCCGCTTAGGGCTGCCAGGATAACGGCCGACGTAGAGTTAATGTGCAGGCCGTTTTGCTCACACAACGCCACGCCAATGTCCTGAGAAATCGTTTCCCACTCCGGGAAATTCGCCCCGGGATGCGGTGTATCATCATAAATAAGCTTCTGTTTCGACAGCCAGTCAGCTTCGGTGACGCCAGTCAGCAAATGCGGACTGCAGACAATCACCGCCTCTTCGTCCATTAACCACGTTGACTGTAAACCGGGCCAGCTGCCGGGACCACAGCGTAGGCCGACATCGGCCTCGCCGTGCAGCACATCGGTCAGTTTTTCCGTGACGTTAAGGCGCAGGTCGATGCTGTCATGCTCCTCGGAAAAGCGGTTGAGGCGCTCCATCAGCCAGTTCATCATCAGTACCTGAGAAGCGGTAATCACCACCACCGCGCGGGCTCTGGCACCTCGCAGCTTATTCAATCCCTGCTCCAGGCTGTCCAGCCCAACGGTAATGTCCTGCAGCGCCTCCCTTGCTTCCTCCACCAGCGTAAGTCTTTCTTTTCCGCTGCGCGTGCGGTGCAGCAGCGGATGGCCGACCCACTCTTCCAGGGAACGAACAAGCTGCCCCACAGCGGCGGGCGTTACGCCCAGCTCTTCCGCCGCGCCGGTAAAACTGCCGTGGCGCGCCGTGGCTTCAAAGGCGTGCAGCCATTTCAGGCGATTCAGCGATCTCATATTTTCTCTTCGACAAGGACGACATACCGACAAGATAGTTTTTCTTTCTCGATATGCAAGTTCTTATGCTTCGCCAGGCCGAAATAGGTTTGGCATTCTGTCGCCATTCCGAAGCGCCAGGCAGGCTGCTTCACCTTATTAAGCAAAGAGAAACGAGGTCATCATGTCTACATCATTCGCAGGTAAGAAACTTTTAGTTGTTGGCGGCACCAGCGGTATGGGTCTGGAAAGCGCCCGTCAGGTGCTGGAAAACGGCGGGAAAGTTGTGCTGGTCGGGAATCGCGCGGAGAAAGCCGAACAGGCACGCCAGGCGCTGTCTGCCCTCGGGGAAGTGTCCGTCATCGTCGCAGACCTGATGAGCAGCGAAGGGATGCATAAAGTGATGGACGTGATTAACGCCGAGCACCGCGACATCAGCCTGCTGGTGAACGCCGCCGGGGTCTTCTTCCCGAAAGCCTTTACCGAACACGAAGAGGCGGATTACGACATGTACATGAACATCAACCGCGCGACCTTCTTCATTACCCGCGAAGTGGTGAAAAACATGGTTGCCGCCGGCATCAAAGGCTCAATCGTCAGCATCGGTTCCATGTGGGCGCAGCAGGCCATCGGCGCAACACCATCTTCCGCCTACTCCATGGCGAAAGCCGGTCTGCATGCGCTGACGAAGAATCTTGCCATTGAGCTGGGTTCGCACGGTATTCGCGTCAACGCGGTTTCTCCGGCCGTGGTGCATACGCCAATTTATGAAGGCTTCATTCCTAAAGAGGATGTGGCGGGCGTGATGGGCAGCTTTGATAGCTTCCACCCGATTGGCCGCGTAGGTACACCACGCGACGTTGCCGAAGTAGTGAGCTTCCTGCTGTCCGACAATACCACCTGGGTGACAGGCGCCCTGTGGGACGTTGACGGCGGCGTGATGGCGGGTCGTAACTAGGCGCGATCGCCCCTCACCTCAGCCCTCTCTCCAAAGGGGGAGGGAGAAAATAAAAGCCTGGGAAACATTGGTTATCCCCTCTCCCTTCCAGGGCGAGGGGATAAATGCCTTATTTCCCCGCCAGATCACGGCGAAACCGCATCGTTAGTGCCAGAATGGTTGAAACGTTACCAAAAGGAGCTGAACGATGTATAAAACCATCTTAATGCCGGTGGATGTTTTTGAAATGGAGCTCACGGATAAAGCTATTCGCCATGCCGAATATCTGGCGAAAGAGTCTGAGGGCACAATCCACCTTCTGTACGTTCTGCCTAAATCCCCGCTGTTTAATACCCACGGTTTTTCCTCTGACATCCGTAAATTCGACGAATACCTGAAGAAAAACGCCGAAGAAAAGATGGAAGAATTGCGCGGGCACTTCTCACTGCCTAAAGAACGCGTCGTGCTGGAGATTCGCTACGGCTCGGTGAGGGACGAAGTGAACGAAGTCGCACAGGACATTCATGCGGATGTGATCATTGTAGGTTCGAAGAACCCGTCTATTTCCACCCACCTGCTCGGCTCCAACGCTTCCAGCATTATTCGCCATGCCCGCTTCCCGGTCTTTGTGGTTCGGTAAAGTGTCAATAAATAGCCTGCTTTTGCAGGCTATTCTACCTCGGATTAAATCACGCTTCCCCAGACTAAATTGCCCTGATGGAAGGTCGCGGTACGCGGCGAAATACGCGCCACCGCTTCCGCTGAGCATGATGCATCCACCAGCACAAAACTCGCCTCATCCTGCGCCTTCGGCCACACCTGTTTACCTTTATCATCCAGCGGCAAAACATTGCCGGTGGCAATGGCCAGCGAACGCGACAGGCTAAACTCGCTCGGGCGAACGTAGAGCTGCGCATACAGGTTGGCTTTTTCCAGCATGTCGCCTAGCCCGTACGGCGACCAGTGATCGATCACGCTGTCGGTGCCGGTCATCACCAGCACGCCTTTGTGCTGGAGCTGCTTCAGCGGCATATGCAAAGTCCCGATGGGCACCGTAGAAGCGAGACTGATCTGCTGGGCAGCCATGCGCGTGGCAATATCATCCACCTGCTGCGGCGTAAGGGTCGCCAGTGCAAAACCGTGGCTGATGGTCAGTTTTCCCTTAAGCTGCGGGGTTTTCTCAACCGTTTCCACCATGTAATTCACCGCCGCCACGCCCGCCGGGCTGGTTTCATGCAGGTGAATATCCACGCCTTTGTCGTAATCAAGCGCTATCTGGAACATGGTATCAAGGGATTTCTCCATCGCGCCATCCACGTTGGTTGGATCCAGCCCCCCTACGTAGTGGGCCCCGGCCTGCATCGCTTCGCGCATCAGCGGTTCAGATTTTGAAAGCAGCAAGCCATGCTGCGGAAACGCCACAATTTCACAGTTCAGACCTGACTTTCTCTCCGCCAGCACCGCCTGCAGGTTTTCAAGGTTTTTCAGCCCGGAAACCGGCTCAATGTTGCAGTGGCTACGGGCAATCGTCGACCCTTTGGACTGGATAAGATCGATAAGCTTGCCGGCGCGCTCGCGGGTGTAGGGCTGCAGCTCCGGCAGAATTTTACGCTCCCAGGCAATCATATCCATGATGGTGGTACCTTCCGGGCGGTTATGTACCTGCCACGGGCCGCCATAAAACGTCTTGTCCAGATGGATGTGCATATCACGCATCGCCGGCAGCAACAGCTTACTCCCGGCGTCATAGCTGTGCAGCGTGCCGTCAGGGTGCGATTTATTGGCACGAACTGCCGCAATTTTGCCGTCTTTGATTTCTAACGTGTGCAGTTCGGTGCGGGTACTGACGGCGGTTTCGCCTTCATAATTAAACCCGGTTTCCAGCAGCACATTGTCGAGGTAATAGTGTTTTTCGCTGATAGCATTCATTTGGTGGCTGCTCTCACAGGCGGTTGCAGGTGTTTTCACGGCCCAGGCTGCGGTGCCGCTAGCCCCAAACAGCGCGCAGGCTGCGGCGACCTTGCCGCCTCCGCTAATAAAGTCGCGACGGCTTTTCTCAATCTCAGTCATTATTATTTTTCTACCCAGAGTGTGATGGTGGTTGTCAGGCATACAGCGGCTAAGCGCCCGCCTCTCTCAGCAATTGAGCGATTTCGCGGTAGCCTTTTTCTTCGGCCAGTTCCCGCGGCGTTTTACCGTATTTATCCGTCATGTGCGGGTTGGCGCCGTGTTCCAGCAGCAGCGAGATAATCTCCTGCTGCTTTTTGCCGCCGTCGTTCAGCACGATAGCCTCAAGCAGCGGCGTCCAGCCGAGGAAGTTGGTGTGATTGACGTTAATCTCGGTATGCACCAGCAGCTCGCGCACAATCTCGACGTGGCCTTTCTCGCTGGCAGGCGTAATACCCACCCCGCCAAAACGCGTTAAGCGAGTCAGGTCAGGCTTCGCGGGTAGCAACAGGCGCAACAGCTTGAGATCGTTATTCAGGCAGCTAATCAGGAAGGGATTAAAGCAGGTTTCATCCTGCTGATTAATGTCCACACCCGCCTCAATAAGCAGCGCCACGCAGTCATATTTTTGGTTCAGACTGGCGATGGTGATGGCCGTTCTGCCCTGCCGGTTGGTGACGTTAATATCCACGCCCTGCGCCACGCATGCTTTCAGCGTTGACACGTCCCCGTTCAAAGCCGCCGTCAAAAACCCGGTTATCAGCTCGTTGTCAGACATCATGTTCTCCTGTCGTTCGCGGTTATGGTCGAAATTCGAGAATAACAACGCCCTGGCGGGAAAAACATCCGCTTAAAAAAGATTCATCGCTGATGCCGCTATTGTTGAATGTGTTTTAATAATCTTTTTCAGAATGTGTCAAACTCCCCGCATCACGCGTCATCGAAGGGAGCCCGGAATGCACTCCATCTTTACCGAAGAGAACCTGCAGGCTTTCACCTGCGCCGCCCGCTACGGCAGCTTCAGCCGGGCTGCCGAAGAGCTGGGCGTGACCACCTCCGCCATCAGCTACACCATAAAACGTATGGAAACGTGGCTCGATGCGCCGCTGTTTATCCGCAACACCCGCAGCATTGAGCTGACCGAATCCGGGATCTATCTCTACCGCAAGGCCAGCGACTTGTTGAATGATTTTCAAGGGATCCGGCGGGGCATTGAGACCATTTCGCAGGGCATTGAAGCGAAAGTCAGGATCTGCATTAACCATCTGCTGTACACGCCTCAGCACACGGCCAGACTGCTGAATATTTTGAAAAAGCAGTTTCCCGGCTGCCAGATTGCCGTCACCACCGAGGTGTACAACGGCGTCTGGGATGCGGTGCTCAACAATCAGGTGAATATTGCCATCGGCGCGCCGGATGCGCTGCTGGGCGGGGGCGGCATTGACTACACGGAGATTGGCGTTATCCGCTGGGCGTTCGCTATCGCGCCAGATCACCCTCTCGCCGCGGCACAGGAACCAATCCCCGAAAGCCAGCTCAGGCTGTATCCGAATATCATGGTGGAAGACACCGCCTCCACCATTAATAAAAAAGTGGGCTGGCTGCTGCACGGCCAGGAAACCCTGGTGGTACCGGACTTCCCGACCAAATGCCAGTGCCAGATTTTAGGCGACGGCATTGGTTTTTTGCCGGATTACATGGCGCGTCGCGAGGTAGAAAACGGCCTGCTGGTGACCCGCCAGGTCCATAACCCACGCCAGCATTCCCGCATGTTGCTTGCCACACAGCACGCGGCGACGGGTCAGGTTACTCGCTGGATCAAACAGCAATTTCGCCCCGGCGGCGTGCTCGCAGAGCTGTATCAGGACTTGATGCACCAGGCCTGACCTCACCCACCTATTTTACCCGGGTATAATTGACAAGGTCGGGCTACCCCGATAGGCTACTATTTTTACCCGGATAAAATAGGTCACCCATGTCTTCTGTCACCCTTACCGCCTTTATGCAGCGGCAGTTGATTGCCCACGGCAGCCTGAACGAACTGTTGCGGCAGCTAAAGGCCACGCCAATCGGTAACGAGCCGGTGTTTATCTTCCATGACCAGACCGGCAAACGGCTGGATATCCACGTCCACGGGGACGAAGCCAGCGCCATTGCGGCTTACCCCGAGTTGGCCGAACAGCTAACCGAAGAGACCGCTGCGGTTAAAACTCGCGGCAGGCCTAAGCTTGGCGTATCGGCGAAGGAGGTCACCCTGCTGCCCCGCCACTGGGAGTGGCTGGCCACGCAGCCGGGCGGCGCTTCTGCAACCTTACGTCGACTGATCGAACAGGCCAGAAAAGCCAGCGAACCGGCGGACAACAAGCGCCGCAGGCACGAAAGCGCCTACCAGTTTATGCACGAGGTGGCGGGCGATCTGCCGGAGTATGAAACTTGCCTGCGCGCGCTGTTTGCCGATGACGAAACGGCCTTCAACGCCGCGATGGAAGGCTGGCCGCAGGATATTCGCCGCTATGCGGCAACGTTAGCTTTTGGCAAGCAGGAGTCCAAAAAATGACTGAGACACTAAGCAAAAAAGATCTGAAGCAGAGCTATAAAGACAGCCCGACCACGGCGGGCATCTATTTGATAGCCAATACGCAAACCGGCCATAAGCTGCTCGCCAGCGCCGCAAACGCTCAGGGCGTGTTAAACCGCCATCTGTTTGAACTGAAGTTCGGGCAGCACCGCAATAAGGCGCTGCAGCTGGCCTGGAACCAGTATGGTGAGTCCGCTTTCGAGTTCACCGTGCTTGAAAAGGTCAAGCCGGATGAGCAAAACGTTAAAGCCGCGCTGGAAAATCTGCTGGAAGCCTGGCAGAAAAAAATGAGGATCGCCCATGAACACAGCGACTAACCTGCCGGTCTCCCTCTACTTCGACAGCTTCGGTGATAAAAAGCACCCGGCAATAGTCCTGCTGCCGGGGCTGGGAAGCCAGAGCATCAGTTGGTCGCAGCGTTTTTGCCAGCGGCTGGCCGACGCTGGTTTCTATGTTTTACGGGCCGATAATCGTGACTGCGGGCTGTCCCCCTCCTTGAACCACGCGGGCGTGCCCGACCTGCAGGCGCTCTCCCAGGGCCAAAGGATCCCCATCGCCTATACACTCCGGGACATGGCGGCGGACGTTGCCCTCACGCTGGACAACGCCGGTATTCCGGCGGCGCACATTGCTGGGCGCTCTATGGGCGGCATGATTGCCCAGCTGTTTGCCGCGCAATATCCGCAAAAAACGCTGTCTCTGTGCGCTATCATGTCCAGCACAGGCAATCCTCAGCTTCCGCCTCCGGCCCCGGATGTGATGGCAATGCTAATGGGGCCTAAGCCCGATCCGCATTCGCACCAAAGCGCCTGGCTTGAGCAGCAACTCGCGTTCTTCAGGCGCATTGCCTCAACGCACCTCCCGTTTGACGAGGAGTACTACACGGCGCTGCTACAAACCTCGCTGGCGCGCGCCAGTTCTATGCCAGGCATGCTGCGTCAGATTGCAGCGATGGCGGCCACAGGCGATCTTCGTCAGGAGATAAAACAGATCGTAGCCCCCACGTTGGTGCTTCACGGCACTCACGATCCCCTCTTCCCCGTAGAAGCCGGGCAGGACATTGCCGAGACGATCCCCGCCGCAAAATTGCAGCTCATTGCAGGCATGGGGCATGAAATTCCTCCTGCGCTGGAAGAAGACGTGGCCTCTCTGCTTCTCGCTCATTTTGCCGCTGGAAAATAACAGGAATAATTATGGTCACGTCCTCAAACACGACTCCTTACCTGCAGCCCACCCCGCAGGCCGCGCGACATTTTGTGATGAAACAAATTTACGGGGAGGTTTATATGCTCAACCTCCTGCGTTTTAGGGCAATGGCGGATTACTCAGCCACCCCGGAATTAATGCCGCTTAGCCCGATTAGCGGCGCGGAAGCTTTTCAGCGCTATATACAGCACACGCTGCCGTTTTTACGCCAAAGCGGCGGGGACATTATTTTCTTTGGCGCCGCAGACAGCTGGCTGATTGGCCCGCAGGATGAACGCTGGGACTGCGCCATGCTCGTGCGGCAGAGCAGTGCCGAAGCTTTTCTGGCCTTCGCGAATAATGAAGCCTGTATGCAGGGAATTGGCCATCGCACGGCGGCGCTGGAAGACTCTCGCCTGTTACCGATGACGCAGCGTGATGCCCTAATGTGAATAAGGCCTGGAGATAGAATGGATATTCCCTGCCCGAACATCGTTAATTACAATTATTCACATAAATTATTTATCGCTAACAAATAAACGTTTTTTAAATTAAATTAAATAGCATTTCATGCGCTTGTAAATTTAATAAATTGCTAATTTGTTAGCATTATGAAATTAATTAGACTTCACCTGCCGACCAATAAATTTTATTTAGGGGTTAATTCTGATGTCAGAAATTATTTCAACACCCGTTACTTATCAAGTCGAGAATCAAACCTTTGAAAGCGTACTGGTCTACCAGGAAAACCAGAGCGCTGCGCGGCCCGGCGTCCTGATCGCACCTAACTGGATGGGCGTGAGCACTGGAGCGGTTGAACAGGCCAAAGGGATCGCCGCCCAGGGCTATGTCGTGCTAGTCGCCGATCTCTATGGCCAGGGCAAGCGCCCTACCAACGCCGATGAAGCCGGTGCCCTGATGATGGGCGTGAAGGACACCCCGGCGGAAGTAGGCCGTATGCAGGCCGCGCTGGACACGCTTGCCACGCAGAAAATTGCCGCCGTCGACGGCAGCAAACTGGCGGTAGCGGGCTTTTGCTTCGGCGGGCACTGCGCGCTGGAGCTCGCAAGAAGCGGCGCGGATATTAAAGCGGCTGTTTCCTTCCACGGCACGCTGAATACCCTAAAAACCCACGCCGCCGGAGAGATCAAAGCCTCTATTCTGGTGCTGGACGGTGCGGAAGATCCGCTGGTGCCGCGCGAGCAGCTGAGCGAGTTTGTCAGCGAAATGAACGCCGCATCGGTAGACTGGCAGCTGGTGAGCTACGCCGGTGCCGTGCACTCGTTTACCGACCCGGGCGCGAACGTTGAAGGCGTCGCGAAATACCACCCGGAAGTGGCAAAACGCGCTTTCACCCAGATGTACACGCTGCTGCAAAACGTTTTTAACTGATGATGATGGCCTCTGTTCGCAGGGGCCGCTTTTTTACCCTTTCTCAAATGGTTTACACTTGGGTGCACTTTCCCGGACAATAGCCTTTTAACTTCAGGCTAACAACGTCATGAACCATCCACATCAAGCGCTGTTGAGCGCGGGCGGCATTTTGCTGCTGGCCTTTCTGTCATGCCTGCTGCTCCCGGCCCCGGCGTTAACGCTGACGCTGGCACAAAAGCTGATAGACACTTTCCACCTGGTCGACCTTAGCCAGCTTTACGTGATCCTGTTCTGCATCTGGTTCCTCGCTTTGGGCACCATTGAATATTATCTGCTGCGCTTTATCTGGCGCCGGTGGTTCACAATCACCCGCATCTGACTCAACGCCTGCCTCGTGCCGTTTCCCTGATAAACGGCACCGCCTCTAACCACGCCGCTTTACTCCCCTTTTCTCTGCCCCAGGCACACGCCAGTGTTATCTCCGTCAAATAACCACTAATACCAAAGGGGTAATCACCTACCCAATGTTTATCGAATTGATTTCACGCAATATCTGAATGGCTATAGCTGCTATTTTCGCCCGTACTAAAAACGTCATAACAATGAGGTGACGATGAACGTCAGTCGCAGGAAGTTTTTCAAAATCTGCGCCGGCGGAATGGCAGGTACAACGGCGGCGGTGCTGGGCTTTGTCCCAAAAGCCGCGCTGGCGGAAACGCGCAACTACAAGCTGCTGCGTGCAAAAGAGACTCGCAATAGCTGTACTTACTGTTCTGTTGGCTGTGGTTTATTGATGTATAGCCTCGGGGATGGCTCGAAAAATGCCAAATCCAGCATTTTCCATATTGAAGGGGACCCGGATCATCCGGTCAACCGCGGCGCGCTGTGCCCGAAAGGCGCGGGGCTGCTGGACTACATTCACAGCGATAATCGCCTGCGTTACCCGGAATACCGTGCGCCTGGGTCAGACAAATGGCAGCGCATCAGCTGGGACGAGGCGTTCTCCCGTATTGCCCGCCTGATGAAAGACGACCGCGATGCCAACTTCATCGAGAAAAATGAACAGAACGTGACGGTTAACCGCTGGCTTTCTACCGGGATGCTGTGCGCCTCGGCGGCCAGCAACGAAACCGGCATGTTAACCCAGAAGTTTGCCCGCTCGCTGGGCATGCTGGCGGTAGATAACCAGGCGCGCGTCTGACACGGACCAACGGTAGCAAGTCTTGCTCCAACATTTGGTCGCGGTGCGATGACCAACCACTGGGTTGATATCAAAAACGCCAACGTGGTGATGGTGATGGGCGGTAACGCCGCTGAAGCCCACCCGGTCGGTTTCCGCTGGGCGATGGAAGCCAAAAACAACAACGACGCCACGCTGATCGTGGTCGATCCGCGCTTCACCCGCACGGCATCGGTGGCGGACATTTACGCGCCGATCCGCTCCGGCACCGACATTACCTTCCTGTCGGGCGTGATTCTGTACCTGATCTCCAATAACAAAATCAACGCCGAATACGTCAAACACTACACCAACGCGGCCCTGCTGGTGCGTGAGGACTTTAGCTTCGAAGATGGCCTGTTCAGCGGCTACGACGAAGAAAAGCGCCAGTACGATAAAACCACCTGGAATTATCAGTTCGACGAAAACGGCTTTGCGAAGCGAGATGACACGCTAACCGACCCGCGCTGCGTCTGGAACCTGCTCAAAGAGCACGTTTCCCGCTACACGCCGGACGTCGTCGAGCATATCTGCGGCACGCCGCAGGCAGATTTCCTCAAAGTCTGTGAAGTGCTGGCCTCCACCAGCGCAGTCGATCGCACAACTACGTTCCTGTACGCGCTGGGCTGGACTCAGCACACCGTGGGCGCGCAAAACATCCGCACCATGGCGATGATCCAGCTGCTGCTCGGCAATATGGGAATGGCGGGCGGCGGCGTCAACGCGCTGCGTGGCCACTCCAACATTCAGGGCCTGACCGACCTCGGCCTGCTGTCCACCAGCCTGCCGGGCTACCTCTCTTTACCGTCCGACAAGCAAACCACGCTCGACGGTTACCTGGCCGCCAACACGCCAAAAGCGACGCTGCCGGGCCAGGTGAACTACTGGGGGAATTATCCGAAGTTCTTCGTCAGCCTGATGAAAACCTTCTACGGCGACGACGCGCAGAAAGAGAACGGCTGGGGCTTTGACTGGCTGCCGAAGTGGGATCAGGCGTACGACGTGCTGAAGTACTTCGACATGATGGATCGCAACCTCGTCACCGGCTACCTGTGCCAGGGCTTTAACCCTGTCGCCTCATTCCCGGATAAAAACAAGGTTGTCGCCTGCCTGAGCAAGCTGAAGTACATGGTGGTTATCGACCCGCTGGTGACGGAAACCTCCAACTTCTGGCAAAACCACGGCGAGATGAACGACGTTGACCCGGCGAAAATCCAGACCGAAGTGTTCCGCCTGCCGTCCACCTGCTTTGCGGAAGAAGATGGCTCCATCGCCAACTCGGGCCGCTGGCTGCAGTGGCACTGGAAAGGCGCGGATGCGCCGGGTGAAGCGCTGAATGACGGGGAGATCCTTGCCGGACTTTACTACCGTCTGCGCCAGATGTACCAGGCCGAAGGCGGTAAAGGTATTGAGCCGCTGATGAAAATGCGCTGGCACTACGAACAGCCCGATCATCCCGAGTCCGAAGAAGTCGCTCAGGAGAGCAACGGCTACGCGCTGGAAGATCTGTTTGACGCCAACGGCAACCTGCTGGCGAAAAAAGGCCAACTGCTTGATTCCTTCGCGCTGCTGCGTGATGACGGCTCCACGGCTTCCGGCTGCTGGATTTACGCCGGAAGCTGGACCAGCAAAGGCAACCAGATGGCAAACCGCGACAACGCGGATCCGTCCGGGCTGGGTAATACGCTGGGCTGGGCATGGGCGTGGCCGATGAACCGCCGCGTGTTATACAACCGCGCCTCGGCAGATCTGCAGGGCAAGCCGTGGGACGCCAAACGTATGCTGATTGAGTGGAACGGCACGAAATGGGTCGGGAACGATATCCCGGACTTCAGCACTGCCGCCCCGGACAGCGGCGTCGGGCCGTTCATCATGCAGCAGGAAGGTTTGGGCCGTCTGTTTGCCCTCGACAAACTTGCCGAAGGGCCGTTCCCGGAGCACTACGAGCCGTTTGAAACGCCGCTGGGCACCAACCCGCTGCACCCGAAAGTGGTTTCCAACCCGGCGGCGCGCCTGTACGAAGCGGACGCTAAACGCATGGGTAACAGGAAGCAGTTCCCGTATGTCGGCACCACTTATCGCCTGACTGAGCACTTCCACACCTGGACCAAGCACGCGCGGTTGAACGCCATCGTGCAGCCGGAACAGTTCGTAGAAATAAGCGAAGGGCTGGCGAAAGCGAAAGGCATTGCGCACGGCGATCGGGTGAAAGTCAGCAGCAAACGCGGCTTTATTAAAGCCGTGGCCGTGGTGACGCCACGCCTGCAAACCCTGCAGGCGGGCGGCCAGGAAATCGAAACCATCGGGATCCCGTTGCACTGGGGCTTTGAAGGCGTGGCCCGCAAGGGCTATCTCGCCAACACCCTGACGCCGTCGGTGGGTGACGCCAACTCGCAAACGCCGGAGTACAAGGCGTTTCTGGTCAACATTGAGAAGGCGTAAGGGAGGAAACAATGTCCATGCAATCTCAGGATATTATCAAACGCTCGGCGACCAACAGATTCACCCCGCCGCCGCAAGCACGTGACTTCAAGGAAGAAGTCACCAAGCTCATCGATGTCACAAGCTGTATCGGCTGCAAGGCCTGCCAGGTGGCCTGCTCGGAGTGGAACGATATCCGCGACGAAGTCGGCCACTGCGTGGGGGTATACGACAACCCCGCTGACCTGAGCGCCAAGTCCTGGACGCTGATGCGTTTTTCAGAAACCCGTGAAAACGGCAAGCTGGAATGGCTGATCCGCAAAGACGGCTGTATGCACTGCGAAGATCCGGGCTGCCTCAAGGCCTGCCCGTCCGCTGGGGCAATTATTCAGTACGCCAACGGCATCGTGGACTTCCAGTCCGAGCACTGCATCGGCTGCGGCTACTGCATCGCGGGCTGCCCGTTCAACATCCCTCGCCTGAACAAAGACGATAACCGCGTGTATAAATGCACCCTGTGCGTTGACCGCGTTAGCGTAGGCCAGGAACCTGCCTGCGTGAAAACCTGCCCGACAGGTGCGATTCGCTTTGGTATTCGCAAAGAGATGCTGGACATGGCAGAGCAGCGCGTTGAGAAGCTGAAAAAACGCGGCTTTGAACAGGCGGGCGTTTACAACCCGCAGGGCGTGGGCGGCACACACGTCGTTTACGTGCTGCACCACGCGGACCAGCCGGAGCTGTACCACAACCTGCCGAAAGAGCCGAAGATTGATACCCCAATCAACCTGTGGAAAGGCATTCTGAAGCCGCTCTCGGCTGCCGGGTTTGTTGCTACCTTCGCGGCCCTGATTTTCCACTATGTCGGGATCGGGCCGAACGAAGAGGTGGACGAAGATGAGGAGGACAAGCATGAGTAAGATGATCGTCAGAACCAAATTCATCGACCGTGCCTGCCACTGGACGGTAGTGATTTGCTTCTTCCTCGTGTCGCTGTCCGGCATTGCCCTGTTCTTCCCGACGCTGCAATGGCTGACGGAAACCTTCGGCACGCCGCAGATGGGGCGCATTCTTCACCCGTTCTTCGGCGTGGCTATCTTTGTGGCGCTGATGTTTATGTTCGTGCGCTTCGTGCATCACAACATTCCCGACAAGCAGGATCTCCCCTGGCTGAAGGGCATTGTTGAGGTGCTGAAAGGCAACGAGCATAAAGTGGCGGACGTGGGCAAGTACAACGCCGGGCAGAAGATGATGTTCTGGAGCATCATGAGCATGATCTTCGTGCTGCTGGTGACCGGGATTATTATCTGGCGGCCCTGGTTTGCGCACTACTTCCCAATGTGGATGATTCGCTACAGCCTGCTTATCCACGCCGCTTCAGCCATTATTTTGATCCACGCCATCCTGATCCATATGTACATGGCGTTTTGGGTGAAAGGATCGATTAAAGGCATGGTCATTGGCAAAGTCAGCCGCCGATGGGCGAAGAAGCACCACCCGCGCTGGTATCGCGCCATCGAGGCTGAAGAAGCCAAAAAAGAGAGCCGGGAAGGCATAAACTAACCCCACGCTTCCCCTCTTCCCGCTCGGGGAGAGGGGTTATCCAGGCTCAGCACAAAAGAATTGTGTTGTTTTGTATCCACACCGCCCACGGCTAAACAACAAAACAAATCCCCTTCCCTCTGACACAGCCCACATACAAACCAGGCGTTAAATAAGCGCATCCGCCACCTTCAGGCGGCAACGTATTCAACGACCCGATATGTGAGGCTTATGATGAAACTGTTCCGCACCGTTATTCTCCCGCTCGTCCTGGCCGCTGCTGTAGCGCCTGCCTTTGCTGCCAAAGAAGTCCACAGCGCTCAGGGCCTGGTCAAAATTGGCACCGTCACAGAAAGCGATAGCACCACGCTGTCTCTCGATCAGCTCAATGAAAAACTGGCTGCAAAAGCTGAAAAAGC
The DNA here is from genome assembly GCF_050847315.1 of Enterobacter sp. TMH.L2. Classification (NCBI taxonomy): domain Bacteria; kingdom Pseudomonadati; phylum Pseudomonadota; class Gammaproteobacteria; order Enterobacterales; family Enterobacteriaceae; genus Enterobacter; species Enterobacter sp. TMH.L2. The sequence continues at coordinate 3,522,241 of NZ_CP193791.1, forward strand.
CGGGGCCAGCGCCTGGCGAGTGGTCTCCGCCGGCGGCAACAACAGCTACTTCGGCAGCGCCGATATTTACCGCTGATTTATTCCCTCCCCCTAAAACAGGAAAAGAAGATGAAACCCACGCGTAAAACGCTGCTGGCGCTGGCTGCGGCTGGCCTGATGACCGGATTTGCCGCCCAGGCGGAAACTCAGCACACCATCGTGTTAGTGCACGGCGCCTTCGCCGACGCGACCGGCAGTTGGGAGCAGGTGATCCCGGTTCTGCAAACGCGCCATTACGAAATCATCACCGCGCAGATCCCATTAACCTCACTCGCAGACGACGTGGCGGCGACCAAACGCGCCATCGCCCGTGCCAAAGGCGACGTTATTCTGGTAGGTCATTCCTGGGGCGGGACGGTGATTACCGAGGCGGGTAACGATCCGAAAGTGAAAGGCCTGGTGTACATCAATGCCTTTGCACCATCGCCGGGTCAGTCCACGGCCGATCTGGCCAACAGCTTCCCGGCCCCGCCCGGCAGCGCAAAAATCATCAAGGGTGCGGACGGCTTTCTGAGCCTCGATCCGAAGGCCGTCGCCACCGATTTTGCCCAGGATGCGACGCCTGAAGCGCAGAACATTATTGGCATCACCCAGATGCCGATCGCCGCCGCAAGCTTTACCGAAAAAGTGACCACCGCTGCCTGGCAGCAGAAACCGAGCTGGTTCCTGGTCGGCAGCAATGACCGGATGATCAACCCGGATCTGGAGCGAGCGATGGCGAAGAAAATTCACGCCCACGTCACCGAGTTACCGGTCAGCCATGTGCCGATGCTGTATGACCCGAAAAATGTCGCCCGCACGATATTTAAAGCCGTGAATATTACGTCGGGAAATTAATGCGTCTTATTCAATGAGGAGGAAATAACGCTCTCAATAAATAGCCGATGATTGCCGTCCCTAAATTCATTTTAATTATCTGGAGAACACGATGAACCGTATTGCTATGTCCGCGATTGCCCTGTCTTTGGTTTCTTTCAGCGCGGCATCCTTTGCCGCTGAATTAACCGGGCCAAACCTTGAGCGCTGTTTTGGCATTGCCAAAGCCGCAGACAACGACTGTAAGGCCGGCGCCGGTACCACCTGCGCGGGAACCTCCAAAGTCGATTACCAGAAAAATGCCTACAAAATGGTGCCAGCGGGGACCTGCACCGCGATCCAGACGCCGAATGGCCACGGCTCGCTGACCGAAGGCTAATCAAAGGGCCACTCCCATGACGATGACACACTCTTTAGGCGCCGGATTAAGCCTTAAGCCCGAGCATTACGCCGACGCCTGGGCCAGTCCATCCTCTCTCTGGTTCGAGGTTCACAGTGAAAATTATCTCATGGCGGGTGGCCCGCGCAGAGAGTGGCTGGCGGCCATCCGCCAGCAACACCCGATCTCGCTGCACGGCGTTTCGCTTTCACTGGCCGGTGACGAGCCACCGGACGCCCAACTGCTCGCGCAGCTAAAAGCGCTAGTGACTGACATCAAGCCAGCGCTTGTTTCCGAGCACCTCGCCTGGTCGCGCTGGAACGGGATTTATTATCCTGACCTGCTGCCGGTGCCGAGGACAACGCGGGTGATGCACCGCGTTATTGACAACATTAACCGCACGCAGGACACGCTGGGCTGCCAGATTTCACTGGAAAATCCTACGCACTATTTGCAGATGCCGGAACACGAATGGGATGAAATCGAATTTCTCGACGAAGTCAGCCGCCGGAGTGGGTGTGGCCTACTGCTGGATCTGAACAACGTCTGGCTCAGCGCCCACAACCTCGGCTTTGAGGCCGCAGCCTGGCTGAGCTGTTTCCCGGTCGAACGTGTGACTGAGATCCACCTGGCGGGCTTTAGCCCCGACGAAGGGGGCAGCGATTTGCTGATCGACAGCCACGATCAGTCAATATCCGAGGAGGTCTGGCGGCTGTATACGCAACTGATTCAGCGGGCGGGAGCAAAACCCACGCTTATTGAACGGGATGACAACCTGCCTGTGTTTAACGTGTTGCTGGCCGAACAGCAGCGTGCCCAGCGCATCCTCGACACAATGGGAGCCGCCGTATGAGCACTCAGTTAAGCCGCTACCACGAGGCATTTATTGGCCTGTTATATGGCGAAGCTCGCCCCGAACTTAGCCATTTCCAGACTCAGCCCGGCCTTGCCGTTTATCGCAACAGCGTGATCAAAGCCTGCGTTGACGCCCTGGACGCTAACTTCCCCAGCGTATCCAGGCTTACCGGAACAGATTTTTTCCGTCAAATGGCGCGCGGCTATGCGCTTGAACGCCCCCCATACGAAGGTGAACTGGTTCGCTATGGCGACGCCTTCCCCGCCTTTATTAGCGCTTATCCTCCGGCCAGAGAACTGACTTATTTAAGCGCCGTGGCCGAGCTGGACAAGCTGTGGCTGGAGGTGTTTTGTGCCCCGGCCTCGGCCCCGCTGGACGTGCATGCACTGGCAAGCACCACGGCGGATACCCTGGGCACCACATCATTACGGCTGCGGGACAGCGTTCGCTGGTACTGGCACCCCACGCTGCCGGTGTTCACGCTCTGGGCGTTCAACCGCGAACAAACCGCCGCGCCGGAGACGATTCACTGGCAGGGCGAAGGCGCTCTGCTGGTTCGCTGCCAGCAGCGCATTTTTGCCGAACCCTTAAGCCAGGGCGGATCGGTCTTCCTGACTGCCTGCCGCTTGGGGGCAACCCTCGATCAGGCTAGCGAACAGGCCCTGGCTGCCGAGCCAGCCCTCGCCCTCGGCCCTTTTTTCAGCAACCTGCTTAGTCGCGGCGTGTTCGCCGCATTTTAATCACACCTTTTGAGGCTAAATGATGAAAGTATCTGAACAACACATGACAGAACAAGGCGTGAGAGCGCTATGGAATAGACTCTGGGATCGCATCGAGAGAGGCGTCGGCGACAACTTGCTGTTGCTGATAGCCCGCGTGGGCGTTGCCGCCGTGTTCTTCCTTTCTGGCCGCACAAAAGTCACGGGGTTTATGACGCTAAAACCGTCCACCTACGAGCTGTTCCGCACCGAATATGCGCTGCCGCTTATCCCCTATGATATCGCCGCGCACCTGGCCACGCTGGCCGAACATACTTTCCCTGTTCTGCTGGTGCTGGGATTATTTTCACGCTTCGCTGCAACGGGATTGCTGTTTATGACCCTGGTGATTGAAATTTTTGTCTACCCGGACGCATGGCCCACGCACCTGATCTGGGGCGGATTACTGCTGCTGGTTATCGCCCGTGGCGCTGGCCGCTGGTCGCTGGACTGGGTTCTGAGGCTGGTATGAGAAAAACAGGCGAGGCACTTCATCTATCGCGCCTCGCCTGCTGCCTGTACGGCAGTGAACAGAGCTTTTCACAGCTAACGCCTTGTTGAAACTGATAAAGCTGTCTCTTTTCTCCTTCCTGTCCTTTTTGGGACACGACTCTGCTGAATGGATAAATCAATGAGTTACGAAGTGGGCCAGGAAAAGGGTCTGCGCGTCTTCGGGCTTTGATGTCGCTGAACCAGAATAAAATCCGCTTATCACCAACGGCTCAGGAAGAGTATCTCAGCGCATCCACCAGCAGGGAGAACGCGGTCGTGTGCTGCTTACGGCTGGGGTAGTAAAGGTAATAACCTGGGAACGGTTTGCACCAGGACTCCAGAACCCGGACCAGCCGCCCTTCGGCAAGCTCATCGGAAACCGTGTCGCTCGGCACAAATGCCAGGCCGAGACCTTGCAGCGCGGCATCAATGCGCTGGCTCAGGCTGTTGAACGTTAGTTGCCCATCCACGCGAATTTTCAGCTCACGCCCGTCCTTTTCGAATTCCCACGCATACAGTCCTCCCAGGGTAGGCAGCCGCATATTGATACAATTATGCTGCTGGAGATCCTGCGGCGTCGCCGGGTAGCCATGTTTCGCAAAATAGGTCGGAGAACCAATGACCGACATAGTAAGCTCCGGGCCAACGCGCACGGCCACCATATCTTTTGCCACCTGCTCGCCGAGACGAATCCCGGCGTCGAACTGCCCGCTGACAATATCGGTCAGGGCGTTATCCACGCTGATTTCTACATTGATGTCCGGGTAGTCGACCAGGAAAGTTTTCAACACCGGCCATAAAACCGACTGCAAGCTGTGTTCGGCCGCATTGAGTCGAATATTGCCCGCCGGCCGCGCACGCATTTCACTCAACGCAACCAGCTCGTTTTCAAGATCGGCAAAGCGAGGCGACAGGCTGGCAAGCAGCTTTTCACCGGCTTCAGTGGGCGCGACGCTGCGCGTGGTGCGGGTCAGTAAGCGCAGTTGAAGACGCTCCTCAAGACCACGAATCGCGTGGCTGAGCGCGGACTGGGACACGCCAAGCTTTGCCGCTGCTCGGGTAAAGCTGCGCTCGCGTGCCACTTCGATAAATGACATTAGATCGTTGAAGTTTTCTTTCAGCATGGCCGAAACAAGCCTCACTAAGGAACAGAATATTCCCAGTATAGCGAGATTAATGAACTGGATTCATAAGCTCTTGTACTTTTCCCTGGCTAGTTCTCTACAGCGTTCGGGACTACCGTATGAGAACGAACGATGACCTTCTCGACTGGAGCATTTGATGAAAATTATCCGCAGCGGTTCACAACCTTCACAGCAGGGCCCGGAAAGTTATTTCACCGGCACAGTACGCATTGATTCACCTTTTAGTGGCACTGAAAACGCCCGCGTTGGCGGAGCAATTGTCACCTTTGAGCCGGGGGCACGCACGGCCTGGCATACTCATCCCCTCGGCCAGACGCTGATAGTCACCCAGGGGCGAGGCTGGCTTCAGGCATGGGGCGAAGAAATTCAGGAGCTGAATCAGGGCGATATCGCATGGATACCTGAAGGCGTTAAACACTGGCATGGCGCATCGCCGGAGACGGCAATGACGCATATCGCCATAGCGGAGTCCTTAAACGGCAGCCCCGTTGAGTGGCTGGAAAAAGTCAGTGACGAGCAATACAAAAAATAAGCCGCAAAACCTGCGTTGTCATCCCCCCGGCAATCGCTTTCTCCCTTCACTGCTCTCCCGCCAGGAGAGCCGTTTTTTGGTCCTACCAATCTGACTAAAAACGTGCCCTTTTCTACAAAACGCTGATAAACACTCGTCGGGCCGTTGCCTTTCATTAACACAAGATTAACCATTAGCCATCATTTGCTCTACAAAGCAAAATTGGTCCTACCAATCTAATAAAAAACGATAAACGCCTCACCCTGGAGAACACCTGCATGCAAGTCTGGCCCCAACTCTACGACCCGCTCGGGAATATCTGGCTGTCGAGCCTGATTGCCGCGCTCCCTATTCTGTTTTTCTTCTTCGCGCTGATTAAGCTGCGGATGAAGGGCTACAAAGCGGCAACGATCACGGTATTTCTCGCCCTGCTGGTTGCCCTGTTTTTATACCGCATGCCGGTGGATCGCGCGCTTGCCTCGGTGGTGTACGGCTTCTTCTACGGCCTGTGGCCCATCGCCTGGATTATTGTGGCCGCGGTGTTTGTCTACAAAATTTCGGTCAAAACCGGGCAGTTCGACATTATTCGCTCCTCTATCCTGTCGATCACGCCGGACCAGCGCCTGCAAATGCTGATCGTCGGTTTCTCTTTCGGCGCCTTTCTGGAAGGGGCTGCCGGGTTTGGGGCGCCGGTTGCCATTACCGCAGCCTTGCTGGTCGGCCTCGGGTTTAAGCCGCTGTACGCCGCAGGTTTGTGCCTGATAGTGAACACCGCGCCGGTGGCCTTCGGCGCGATGGGGATCCCCATTATCGTTGCCGGGCAGGTTACCGGCCTGGACAGCTTCGAAATCGGCCAGATGGTAGGCCGCCAGCTGCCGTTCCTGACGATCATTGTGCTGTTCTGGATCATGGCGATTATGGACGGCTGGCGCGGAATCAAAGAGACCTGGCCGGCGGTAATCGTAGCAGGCGGCTCGTTTGCTATCGCCCAGTATCTCAGCTCTAACTTTATCGGCCCCGAGCTGCCGGACATTATCTCTTCGCTGGTGTCGCTGGTGTGCCTGACGGCGTTCCTGCGGGTCTGGAAGCCGGTGCGCATTTTCCGCTTTGATAGCGAGAACGCGGCTGCAACCGTGCAGGCGCAGACTGCGCAGAAATACACGACCGGGCAGATTGTCAAAGCCTGGATGCCGTTCCTGTTTTTAACGGCCACGGTTACGCTGTGGAGCATTCCGCCGTTTAAAGCGCTGTTCGCCAAAGGCGGCACGATGGCGGACTGGGTCTATAATTTCTCCGTGCCGTTCCTGGATAACCTTGTCGCCAAAATGCCGCCGGTCGTTACCGCCAGTGCGCCTTACGCCGCGGTGTTTAAGTTCGACTGGCTGTCAGCCACCGGCACGGCAATCCTGGTCGCGGCGCTGATCTCAATTGTTTACCTGCGCATGAAACCGAAAGCGGCGCTGGTTACTTTCGGTGAAACGCTCAAGGAGCTGGCGCTGCCGATTTACTCCATTGGCATGGTGCTGGCGTTTGCTTTTATCTCCAACTATTCCGGGCTGTCGGCGACGCTGGCCCTGGCGCTGGCGCATACCGGCCACGCCTTTACTTTCTTCTCGCCGTTCCTTGGCTGGCTGGGCGTGTTCCTCACCGGGTCGGACACCTCGTCTAACGCGCTGTTTGCCGCGCTGCAGGCCACGACCGCCCAGCAGATTGGCGTGTCGGACCTTCTGCTGGTGGCGGCCAATACTACCGGCGGCGTGACCGGGAAGATGATTTCACCGCAGTCGATAGCCATTGCCTGTGCGGCGGTGGGGCTGGTCGGGAAAGAGTCAGACCTGTTCCGCTTCACCGTGAAGCACAGCCTGATTTTCACCTGCATGGTGGGAGTGATTACCACGCTGCAGGCCTATGTTTTAACCTGGATGATCCCATGACCCAAGCTGTGCCGCGCCTTGCCGACCAGATGGTTGAGCGTGTTAAGGCGCTGATTGAAGAACGTAATCTGGAGGCGGGCATGCGGTTGCCCGCCGAACGCCAGCTGGCCGCCGAACTGGGCTGTTCGCGCTCGATTTTACGCGAGGCGATTCAAAAGCTGATTGGCGAAGGCGTGCTGGCCAGCCGGCGCGGCGGCGGCACTTATCTGCGTTACCAGACCGAACAATGGTCGGAACAGCGCATCGTACAGCCGCTGAAAACGCTGGTTGAGGGCGATCCCAATTACCAGTTGGATATCCTCGAAGCGAGGCACTCCATTGAAGGCAGTACGGCCTGGTACGCCGCCATGCGGGCGACGCAGGCCGACAAAGAAAAGCTGATCGCCTGCTTCGATGCCACGCTCAAATTTAAAGAGAGCGATGACCCGGATTTAGCCGCCCAGGCCGACGTCAGGTTTCACCTGGCGATTGCCGAAGCCTCCCACAATATCGTGCTGCTGCAGACCATGCGCGGGTTCTTCGACCTGCTGCAATCTTCGGTGCTGCACAGCCGCCAGCGCATGTACACCGTCCCGGCCATTTTTGCCGGGCTAACCGAGCAGCATGACGAATTATTGCAGGCGATTCTGGCCGGAGACGCCGAGCGCGCAAGGCGAGCCGCCCAGTCGCACCTCGGCTACGTCCACACCACTATCAAAACTCTGCAGGAAGACGAAGCCCGTCAGGCACGCATTACCCGCCTCCCGGACGAAGCAAGTGATGAAATAAGGGAAAAGAAACGATGATTATTTCCGCAGCAACCGACTACCGTGCCGCCGCCGAGCGCATTCTGCCGCCTTTTTTATTCCACTACATTGACGGAGGAGCCTATGCCGAGCATACGCTGAAGCGCAACGTGGAAGATCTGGCGCAGGTGGCGCTGAAGCAGCGCGTGCTGAAAAACATGTCGGCGCTGAGCCTGGAAACCCGGTTGTTTAACGAAACACTCTCTATGCCCGTCGCCCTCGGCCCTGTGGGGCTTTGCGGGATGTACGCCCGACGGGGAGAAGTTCAGGCCGCAAAAGCTGCCGCAGCAAAAGGCATTCCTTTTACCCTGTCGACGGTGTCCGTTTGCCCGATTGAAGAAGTCGCACCGGCGATTAACCGCCCGATGTGGTTCCAGCTTTATGTTTTGAAAGATCGCGGTTTTATGCGCAACGCGCTGGAGAGAGCGAAAGCCGCCGGGTGCTCCACGCTGGTATTTACCGTCGATATGCCGACGCCAGGGGCGCGCTATCGTGATGCTCACTCAGGCATGAGCGGCCCTAATGCCGCGATGCGCCGCTATTTCCAGGCGATGACGCACCCGCAGTGGGCATGGGACGTTGGCCTAAATGGCCGCCCTCACGATTTGGGCAATATTTCCACCTATCTCGGTAAACCAACCGGGCTGGAGGATTATATTGGCTGGCTGGCCAATAACTTCGATCCGTCCATTTCATGGAAAGATCTGGAGTGGATCCGCGAATTCTGGGACGGCCCGATGGTGATTAAAGGGATCCTCGACCCGGAAGATGCTCGCGATGCGGTGCGCTTCGGCGCCGACGGGATCGTGGTGTCTAACCACGGTGGCCGCCAGTTGGACGGCGTGCTCTCTTCCGCCCGCGCCCTGCCCGCCATTGCCGACGCGGTAAAAGGCGATCTTACCATTCTGGCGGACAGCGGCATCCGCAATGGCCTGGACGTGGTACGTATGATTGCGCTTGGCGCTGACACTGTGCTGCTGGGGCGCGCTTTCCTGTATGCACTCGCCACTCATGGTGAGGCTGGCGTTAGCAATCTGCTGAACTTAATGGAGAAAGAGATGCGCGTGGCGATGACGCTCACCGGCGCGAAGTCCATTGCCGAAATCACCCCTGACCTGCTGGTTCGCCAGGGTTTATAGCGTACGGTCAGCCCGCAATCTCTGAAAAATGAATCCCCACCGCGTGCAGAACCTTTTTGGTGGTTTTGATGGTGGGGTTTCCACGCTCCGACAGCGTGCGGTACAGCGTTTCACGGTTTAGGTTTGCCGCTCTGGCAATCTCCGTAAAGCCACCTCTGGCTTCTACCAGCCGACGCATGGCAATGAGAAACACCGCTTCGCCGTCGTCACCGTCCAGCCCAATAAAAGCTTCTTTCAGGTACTCCACGGCGAAGGCACGATCGTCGCGGAGCATATCAATAACCGTTTGATCAAATTCGCTAAATTTCATTTTTTCTCCCTTGATGTTCAAGCCACCATTCTTTTGCACGTTCGACATCCGCCTGTTGATTGCGTTTATCTCCCCCCGCCAGTAGCAGCCAGACTGCTTTGCCGTCCTGGGCGTAGTACACCCTATAGCCAGGCCCTTCATCGATGCGCATTTCCCATACGCCCTGTCCACAGGGTTTATGATCGCCAGGGTTACCAAAGGAAAGTCGGTCGATCCTCATGACTATTTTGGTTTTTGCCCTCGCATCTTTTAACGCCTTTAGCCAGGCTTTGAACGGCGTTTTTCCTTCTGTCGTTTTGAAGAACGTAATCATGTACATCCCTGACTCCCTAAGTGTAGCTTTAAAGCAACGGGCAAGCACGAACAAAATTTAATCGCACTTATTTTTCTCAGGGCAGGCTAACGAATTCTTGCTTGAGGTTGGTTGAAATCGTTCTTTGGTATGCAGGGTTTGCGGCACGGCTTCCGGGGAGTTATTCATCCTGGCGCGGGGCTTTCAAAAATATGCCTGAAAGCCCCTGGTTTATTTACTGCACAAATGCGGTCAGGCGGTTAAAGATGCCTGGGTCATCGGCGTGGCGAATGATCTGCACCACATCCTCCAGCTTATCGACCTGACTGACCATCTGCTCCAGCCGCTGATCGTCTGCTACCTGCAGCCAGATGCGGCTCTGATCGCCTTCCGGCAGCGGTAAACAGAGAATGCCTTCCACGTTAAATGCGCGGCGGGCAAACAGGCCGCAGATATGTGACATCACGCCCGGGTGGTTGCGCACCGTGAGTTCCAGAATGACGGTGGATTGTTTAGTGATAGATTGCTGCATGACTTACTCTCCAATCATCTGAGTGTTGGCGGCACCCGGCGGCACCATTGGGTAGACTTTTTCATCGGCGTCGATACGCACGTGGATCAGGCAAGGCCCAGGGCGAGAAATCGCTTCCTGCAGCGCGGCCTGCGGATCTTCCGCCTGGTTCAGGTCGCAGGTTGCCAGGCCAAAGCCACGGGCGATGGTCAGGAAATCCGTCATGCCGGGGTAAGTCGCGGCGAAGATATTCTGCTGATAGAACAGCGTCTGCTGCTGGTGTACCAGCCCCAGCGCCTGGTTGTTCATCAGGATGATTTTTACATCCAGATTATTTTCCGCCGCCGTCGCCATCTCCTGGATATTCATCATCAGGCTGCCGTCGCCGGAGAAGCACAGCACTTTACGGCCAGGTTCGGCCAGCGCCGCGCCAACCGCAGCCGGTAAGCCAAAGCCCATGGTGCCCAGGCCGCCGGACGTCAGCCACTGGCGCGGACGGTTGAGCGGATAAGCCTGAGCCACCCACATCTGGTGCTGGCCTACGTCGGTGGTAACAATAGCCTCATCGTCTACGCAGGCCGCTGCGGCTTTGATCAGTCCATAAGGCATCAGCGGATTATCTGCTCCCGGCGTGGCAAATGGGAACTCACGCTGCAACTCGCTCACCGTCTGCAGCCACTCGCTGCGCCGGGCGTTTTTGGTCTGCGGAATAAGCTGACTCAGCACTTCACGTACGTCACCGCGAATCGCCACGTTGGCCTGCTTAATTTTGCCCAGCTCGGCACGATCGATGTCAACGTGGATAATTTTGGCATTCGGGCAAAACTCCTCGGTTTTACCAATGGCACGGTCGTCAAAGCGTGCGCCCAACACGATCAACAGATCGGCTTCGTGCAGGATAAAGTTGGTGCTCCGCGCGCCATGCATTCCCAGCATTCCCAGAGAGAGCGGATGTCGGGCGGGGATCGTCCCCAGTGCCATCAACGTCATGGTTGTCGGCAGCCCGGCACGCTCCGCCAGCTCTCGCGCCTGCTCCGCTGCACCCGCGCTGATAATGCCGCCGCCCAGATAAAGCACCGGGCGTTTGGCTTCGTTGATCATCGCTGCCGCACGGGCGATGTCCTGATGGTCAAAGGCCGGGGCAGCGGAAGGCGCGGCTACCGCAGGCAGTTCGGCAATGTCGATTTCAGCGGTCTGAATGTCTTTAGGAATATCGATCCAGACGGGCCCTGGGCGGCCGGACTGTGCGATACGAAAAGCGTCGGTAATCACCTGCGGCAGCTCGTCAATGCTGCGCACCAGGTAGTTATGCTTGGTGATAGGAATCGAAATACCGTAGGTGTCCACTTCCTGGAAAGCATCGGCGCCAATCATCGAAGTGGGGACCTGGCCGGTGATACAAACCAGCGGAATAGAGTCGAGACGCGCGTCGGCAATGGCGGTGACAAGGTTTGTGGCCCCCGGCCCGCTGCAGGCGATGCAGACCGCCGGTTTGCCGCTGGTACGCGCCATGCCCTGCGCCATAAATCCCGCGCCCTGCTCGTGGCGAGCCAGAACGTGGCGAATGCGGGGGCTTTGGCTCAAGGCATTGTAGAGCGGCAGTACGGTGCCACCGGGAATGCCACTAACCGTTGTAATGCCATGATGCTCCAACATTTTTACAATCAGCTGGGCGCCGGTGATGCGTTGTGCGGGTGTGTCCGAAATTGCCATGCTCCAGTCCTTCTAATTAGCCGGTTCGCTTCTGGGCAGGCACTTAAAACAAGAAACCCCGCCCGGTTTGCGCCGGCGGGGTTTGGAATCGATGCGTTGATTCAGTCCCTACGGCGCATTGCCGACGACCACCACCACACGCACGACGACCACCGCGGCTGGTAGCGCGGTAACTAGTAGGGTCGAAGTCTGCAGGGAATGAGTCATGGGTTTCCTGAATCAAGATTAAAAGTCGATATTGATAAAATCATACTCGCTGGTTTCGCACAACAGGATTTTTACCGTCAGCTAAAAAACGAGCTAAATGTCACATTTTTGTTAAATGCTAAGTCTTAGCAGCAGCGTCCGCCGCCTTTACCGCTGTAGCGGGCATCCTGCCGCTCGCGGAAAAATTCTTCATAGGTCATTGGCGTCTGCTCAGGGTGCGTCAGGCGCATGTGCTGCACGTAGTTGTCGTAGTCGGGTACGCCAATCATCAGCTTCGCGGCCTGACCGAGGTATTTCCCGGCTTTGGCTAGACTATCGAACATGGTACCTCCAGTGGGTTGCCCCTCGCCCCAGCCCTCTCCCTTTCAGGGAGAGGGTTAGGGTGAGGGTAAAAATCAATGTACGCTCTTCGCCTGCGCCACGATCTGTTCGTAATTCTCAGGCATCGGCTCATACGGCGTTTCGCTCGACGTCGGTTGCTCAGACTTCAGCGCCTTAAGCGCAGTTTTCAGCGAGAACCAGCCGAGCACCACAACCACCACCATAAAGAAGATGGTCAGCCCCGCATCCAGGCGGTTGTTAAACACCAACTGGCTGAGCTGCGACTGCGTGTACTGCGCCGGAATATTACCGCTGTCAATCATCGCCTGGAACTTATTGGCGATGGCGAGGAAGCCCACTTTTGCATCCGAGCTGAACGCTTTCTGCCAGCCTGCGGTTAACGTGCACACCAGCAGCCAGGCGGTCGGCATCAGCGCCACCCAAGCATAGCGCTGCTTCTTCATTTTGAACAGCACAACGGCGCACAGCATCAGCGCCATGCCCGCCAGCATCTGGTTGGCGATACCGAACAGCGGCCACAGCGTGTTAATGCCGCCCAGCGGATCGACCACGCCCTGATGCAGGAAGTAACCCCAGGCGAGCACACAAAGCCCGGTGGCAAGCAGGTTGGCCGGCAGCGAGTCCGTCCGTTTCAGTCCCGGAGAGATTACGCCCAGCAGATCCTGCAGCATAAAACGTGCCGCACGAGTCCCGGCATCCACCGCCGTCAGGATAAACAGCGCTTCAAACAGGATGGCAAAGTGGTACCAGAACGAGACGTCCATCAGCCCGCCGAGCGCGCCGTGCAGAATATATGCCATGCCAACGGCCAGCGTTGGTGCCCCACCGGCGCGGGAGATGATGCTCTGTTCGCCCACTTCGTTGGCAATGTTGGTCAGCGTTTCCGGAGTGATATGGAAGCCCCACCCGCTCACCACCTGCGCGGCAGAAGCGACAACATCCGCCGTGCCAGCAGGCGCCAATACAGCCATCGGGCTGTTCATCGCGAAGTACACGCCCGGATCGATGATACAGGCTGCCACCAGCGCCATGATCGCGACGAAGGACTCCATCAACATGCCGCCGTAGCCAATGAAGCAGGCCTGATTTTCGTTCGCCAGCATTTTTGGCGTGGTGCCGGAAGCAATCAGCGCGTGGAAGCCGGAAACGGCCCCACAGGCGATGGTGATAAACAGGAACGGGAACAGATCCCCACTCCAGACCGGGCCGGTGCCATCAATGAATTTTGTTAATGATGGCATTTGCAGCGTCGGACGCATGATCAAAATGCCGATAGCCAGCCCGATGATGGTGCCGATTTTCAGGAAGGTGGAGAGGTAATCACGCGGGGCCAGCAGCAGCCACACCGGCAGCACCGAGGCCACAAAACCGTACCCTACCAGCATCCAGGTGAGCTGCACGCCCGTAAAATCAAAGTACGGCGCCCAGGTCGGGCTCTCCGCTACCCAGCCGCCGGAAATAATGGCAAACACCAGCATCACCAGGCCAATCACCGACACTTCGCCGATACGCCCCGGGCGCAAATAGCGAATGTAGACGCCCATAAACAGCGCCAGCGGGATGGTAAAGGCCACGGTGTAAGTCCCCCACGGGCTGTGGGTTAACGCCTTCACCACGATCATTGCCAGCACGGCCAGGATAATCACCATGATCATAAAGCAGGCGACCAGTGCGATAACCCCCGCAGTGTTGCCCATTTCTTCTTTAACTAACTCCCCCAGCGAACGCCCGTTGCGACGCGTGGAGACAAACAACACCATAAAGTCCTGCACGGCGCCCGCCAGCACCACGCCTGCCAGCAGCCAAAGCATGCCAGGCAGGTAACCCATTTGCGCGGCAAGCACCGGTCCCACCAGCGGCCCCGCCCCGGCGATGGCGGCAAAGTGGTGGCCAAACAGCACTTTTTTATCCGTTGGGACGTAATCAAGGCCGTCATTGTTTCGCACGGCAGGCGTCATGCGCGTGGCATCCACCGTTAGCACGCGTTTAGCGATAAACAAACCGTAGTAACGATAGGCAATCAGGTAGATACAAACTGAGGCAATAACAATCCACAGCGCATTTATCTGTTCACCGCGATTCAGTGCGATGTAGCCGAGGGCGAATGCGCCGATCAAAGCGAGCACGACCCAGACGAGGTGTTTCCCAAATCTATCCATCAATTTTGTCCGTTTTCTAAGTGGATACCGAGAGTTGTTACATTTTGTTTCTAGCCTGGAATAGCGATTCTCACAATCGGAAGGGGGCAAAACACGGGGCATTTACCTCAGTTTGTTAATGAGATCACCTAAATATGTATCGGAACCGTAACAGCGGAAGGTCAATTGTGGAGCATCAGGTTAATGAATGATTGATACGGGGAGTAATAACCCAGGCTGATTAATTAGCGGCTTTAATAGATTGCAAAAATGCAATTGATAAAGACATTGATAATTGTTTTCATTTGCAATAGCGTGTTTCCGCACTTTCAACTCCAGGCACTTTTGCCGCGTCCTTCCTCGTTTGGGAAAGGAACTTAAGGGACGCAGGCGGTGACACTCAGGATAAATAATGAACAATACATTATCGTACTCCCTCGCCACACTGGTGAGTCTGGGCCTCTACGGCACCGCTTTTTCAGCGGCAGCAGCAGAGGTAACCCCCGCTGAAAACGAAGACACGCTCGTCGTCACCGCAGCCCAGCAAACGCTGCAGGCACCCGGCGTGTCGGTGATTACTTCCGAGGAATTAAAGAAGCACCCGGTCGCGCGCGATGTCTCTGAAATCATTCGTACCATGCCGGGAGTTAACCTGACCGGCAACTCCACCAGCGGGCAGCGCGGCAACGGCCGCCAGATCGACATTCGCGGTATGGGGCCAGAAAACACGCTGATCCTGGTTGACGGTAAACCCGTCACCAGCCGCAATTCAGTGCGCCTGGGCTGGCGCGGCGAGCGTGATACCCGCGGCGATGCCTCCTGGGTTCCACCGGAAATGATCGAACGCATTGAGGTCCTGCGCGGCCCGGCAGCAGCCCGCTACGGCAATGGGGCGGCTGGCGGCGTGGTGAACATCATCACCAAACGCAGCAGCAACGAATTCCACGGCAGCTGGAACACCTATTTCAATGCCCCGGAGCACAAAGATGAAGGCGCAACGAAACGCACCAACTTCAGCCTGACCGGGCCGCTCGGTGACGACGTGAGTTTCCGTCTCTACGGCAACCTCGATAAAACGCAGGCGGACGCCTGGGACATCAACCAGGGGCACCAGTCACTGCGCACCGGGTCTTACGCCAACACGCTGCCAGCGGGCCGAGAAGGCGTAATCCATAAAGACCTGAACGGAATGATCCGCTGGGAATTTGCCCCGATGCAGGCGCTGGAGTTTGAAACCGGCTACAGTCGCCAGGGGAATCTCTATTCAGGTGATACACAGAATACGAATACCAGCCAGTTGGTGAAGGACAACTACGGCAAAGAGACCAATCGTCTCTACCGCCAGACCTATTCCGTGACCTGGACCGGCGGCTGGGATAACGGCGTCACCACCAACACTTATGCGCAATACGAACACACCCGTAACTCGCGCATGAATGAGGGCCTGGCGGGCGGCACGGAGGGGATTTTCTCCAACAACCAGTTCTCAGATATCGATCTCAGCGATGTCATGCTGCACAGCGAAGCAAGCATTCCGTTTACCCTGCTGGTGAATCAAAACCTCACCGTCGGTAGCGAATGGAATCAGCAGCGCATGAAAGACGGCACCTCCAACACCCAGTCGTTAAGCGAAGGCGGGCCGATTCCGGGGCTCTCATCCACCGGCCGAAGCCCTTATTCCAAAGCGGAGATCTTCTCTCTGTTTGCCGAAAACAATATGGAGCTAACCAGCAGCACCATGCTGACGCCGGGTCTTCGGTTCGATCATCACTCCATCGTGGGGGATAACTGGAGCCCGTCGCTGAATCTGAGCCAGGAATTGGTGGAAGACTTGACGCTGAAGCTCGGTATTGCCCGGGCTTATAAAGCGCCAAGTCTGTATCAGACCAACCCGAACTACATCCTTTACAGCCGCGGTCAGGGCTGTGCAGCCAGCGGCGGGGCGTGTTATCTGATGGGGAATGAGGATCTGAAAGCCGAAACCAGCGTCAACAAAGAAATTGGCCTGGAGTTCAAGCGTGACGGCTATCAGGCAGGGATCACCTGGTTCCGGAACGACTATCGCAACAAAATTGAATCCGGCTATTCACCTATTGCCTCTAACAGCAAGAAAACCGACATCTACCAGTGGGGCAACGTGCCTAAAGCGGTGGTGGAAGGTCTTGAAGGTACGATTAATCTGCCGCTGACGGAGACCGTAAGCTGGAATAACAACCTGACTTACATGCTGCAAAGTAAAAATAAGGAAACCGGCGATCGCCTGTCGATCATCCCTGAATACACGCTTAACTCCACGCTTAGCTGGCAGGTTCGCCCGGACATTTCGCTGCAAAGCACCCTGACGTGGTACGGCAAACAGGCACCGAAGAAGTACAACTATAAGGGAGTTCCTGTCACCGGCAGCGACACCAACGAGGTCAGCCCTTATAGCATCCTTGGCATGAGCGCGACCTGGGACGCGACCAAAAACGTCAGCTTCACCGCCGGGATCGACAACCTGCTGGATAAGCGCCACTGGCGCGCAGGTAACGCCCAGACCACCGGGAATGACACGACCAAATCCTACATGTACGGCGCTGGCGCGGAGACCTACAACGAGCCTGGCCGCACGTACTACATGAGCGTCAATACACACTTCTAAGCTCGGTTCGGGAGGCTAATAAGCCTCCCAAATTGATCGCCAACGGCCGAAAAACAGAGAAGACAATTTATTGTCTGTTATTAGACCGAAATTTAGATTTTTTTAGGGTTAATAGCCCGACTAAACGCTTCCCTTCTTTATTGCCTTTCCGGTGAAAAAATCGCTTGATGCCCGTTCATAAGAAAATGTTATAGTCGAAAAATCACCCAAAAAAAGACAGACAACATAATTTTCAACAAGGAGTTACCTCTGATGGCTCAAGCATTATCCCTCGAAGGCTTTTTAACCTCAGTACAGTCCCGCGATCCGCACCAGGTAGAATTCGCTCAGGCGGTTCGCGAAGTGATGAGCACGCTGTGGCCGTTTCTGGAAAACAATCCGCAATACCGCCAGCAGGCGCTGCTCGAACGTCTGGTTGAGCCAGAGCGCGTGATTCAGTTCCGCGTCGCCTGGGTGGACGACAACAATCAGGTGCAGGTGAACCGGGCCTGGCGCGTGCAGTTCAACTCGGCCATTGGCCCGTTCAAAGGCGGCATGCGCTTCCACCCTTCCGTTAATCTGTCGATCCTCAAATTTCTCGGCTTTGAGCAGACCTTTAAAAACGCCCTCACCACGCTACCAATGGGCGGCGGCAAAGGCGGCAGCGACTTTAATCCGAAGGGCAAAAGCGAAGGCGAAATCATGCGCTTTTGCCAGGCGCTGATGCTGGAGCTTTATCGCCACCTTGGCCCGGACACCGATGTTCCGGCAGGGGATATCGGCGTTGGTGGCCGCGAAGTCGGCTACATGGCGGGGATGATGAAAAAGCTCTCCAACAACACCGCCTGCGTGTTTACCGGCAAAGGGCTGTCGTTCGGCGGCAGTCTGATCCGCCCTGAAGCGACCGGCTACGGCCTGATCTACTTCACCGATGCCATGCTGCAGCGCCACGGCCTGGGCTTTGAAGGCCTGCGCGTGGCGGTTTCCGGCTCCGGGAACGTCGCTCAGTATGCGATTGAAAAAGCCATGTCGCTCGGCGCTCGCGTGGTCACGGCGTCTGACTCCAACGGCACCGTGGTAGATGAAGCAGGCTTTAACGCAGAGAAACTGGCCCGCCTGTGCAAAATCAAAGCCAGCCGCGATGGCCGCGTCGCCGACTATGCCCGAGAGTTTGGCCTGACTTATCTGGAAGGCCAGCAGCCGTGGAGCGTGCCGGTCGATATCGCTCTGCCTTGTGCTACACAGAACGAGCTGGACGTCGATGCTGCCCAAACGCTTATCGCCAACGGCGTGAAAGCGGTAGCCGAAGGGGCAAATATGCCAACCACGATTGCTGCGACGGACCTGTTTGTGGAAGCTGGCGTGCTGTTCGCGCCGGGTAAAGCGGCAAACGCAGGCGGTGTAGCAACGTCCGGGCTGGAAATGGCGCAGAATGCGGCCCGTCTGAGCTGGAAGGCCGAAAAAGTAGATATTCGCCTGCACCACATCATGCTTGATATTCATCAGGCCTGCGTGGATTACGGTGGCGAAGGAAAACAAACCCAGTACGTTCGAGGCGCGAACATCGCCGGGTTCGTAAAAGTTGCGGACGCGATGCTGGCTCAGGGCGTGCTGTAACTTGCAGGGTGAGGGCCTTCGCCCTCACCTTCTCTGCCTACAAGGTAAGCTTCATCTCGTATTGCCGAATCTTATCCAGGGTAAAGCCGCTGCCTAAAAACACCGGCGAAACGGTTTCGGGCAGGCTGGGAATAGTCACTAATCGGGGGAACTGGCGCTGAAGTAAAGCCAGCAGCTTTTTTGCCTTACCGGATCGTCGCGCAGACGGCTCAACAAACAGCCCTCTGAGCTTCGGTATTTCGCCGGGAACGACCATCGCATAAGCCACTTCATCCAGTACAAAAGCCTTACCGGGCAGCTTATACAGCGTTTCAGCCGCGCAAAGCCACGGCAGCGGCGCATCGTTAGCGGCCATCATTCTATGGGTCATTTGCAGCGGATCGATTTCCAGCAGTTCGCCGTCGGCCTCGCCTTCAGGAACACCTGCAGACTGGAAGCCCACCAGCGTTTGCTGGGGCACAAAGCCCATTCGCTCATAGAGCGCCAGCCCGCCTTCGTTGCCTAAAATCACTTCCAGATAAAATTGCTTATCCCCGCGCTCGCGCGCGGCATCAATAAGCTGCTGAATGAAGATCTTGCCTAAACCCTGCCCGCGCAGTTCCGGGCGAATCGCAAACGCGGCCAGGCGGCAGGTTTGCCCGCGTCGTGTCACCAGCGCCATTGCTTTGGGCTCTCCACGGTAAAGCCAGATAGGGCTGTCGCCTGGGAAAAGATCTTCTGAGGCAAAACGCCAGCCGAACGTTTCCCCTTCCAGACGAAAAGGCACCACGTACTGTTCAAAACAGTGGGTTAATATCTCTGCCAGCTGAAAGCTGTTCCAGTTCAGCGCGGGTTTACTCACAATCTCGTGCCGCATACTCTCTCCCGTTTTAAGCAATTATTATTCTCCGGAAGATACTGTTTAGCACAGCTACGGCATCAGAATGTAGCTTCCTGTGCAGGAGTCGCTGTGTTATTCAACGGCTTAACGCGAAACCACGGCAGGCAAAGCTGAATGAGAGGCCCGATAGCTAACGCATAAAGCACGGTGCCCACGCCAAAACTACCGCCCATCAGCCAGCCGGAGATCAGTACGGTCACTTCGATGGCGGTACGTACGCTGCGCACCGACCAGCCCGTTCTGGCATGGATCCCGGTCATCAGCCCATCTCGCGGCCCGGCACCAAAACCAGCGCCGATATACATGCCTGTCGCAAGGGCATTCACTATCAAAGCACCGACCAGCAAAACGGATCGCGCAAAAAGCGATTCCAGCGGCGGCATTAGCGCCAGCGTGGCATCCGCCGCCAGCCCCAACACAATCACGTTGCTAATGGTGCCAAGGCCTGGACGCTGACGCAGCGGGATCCACAGCAGCAACACCAGCGCCCCCACAATAATCATCACCAGCCCGAGGTTGAGCGAAAAAAGCCTGGCCACGCCGAGGTGGAAAACGTTCCACGGGTCCGCGCCCAGATCGGCACGCACGAACATAGCGGTTGAAATGCCGTAAAAGACCAGGCCGGTATAAAGCTGCAGCAGGCGACGAGCCATCATGACAAAGATCCTCAGTGTGTTTTTATGGCTATACCCTCTCGCAAAATGGACCTAGTATTAAGGTCCAGTTATCAGAAAGTGGACTGCTATGACGCTGCGCAGAATCGGAATTTCATCTTTAACACGCCTGCTGGGCCACTGGCATCAGGCCTCATCCCGCTCGCCTGTCTATCGGCAACTGGCGGACGGGCTACGGCTGCTGATCCTGGATGGCCGCTTACCACTCGACAGCAGGCTGCCAGGGGAAAGAGAGCTTTCTGGCGCGCTGGGCGTGAGCCGCACCACGGTGGCCTCTGCGCTGGCGCAGCTCCGGGAGGAAGGGTATCTGCTGAGCCGCCAGGGCTCAGGCTCTGTCACCATGCTGCCCGAAAGCAGCCCGGCCATTTCCCCCTTGCCCGGCAATGCTCCGGTACTGGATCTCTCCACCGCCGCCCTCAGCGCCGGGCCGGAAATTCATCGGGCATACTCCACCGCGCTCACTTTCCTGCCGGAACATTTGTCCTCAACCGGCTATGACAGCCAGGGCTTGCCGGAGCTGAGAGAAGCAATTGCGCGGCATTATGCGTCACGGGGATTACCCACGACGCCTGACCAAATCATGGTGGTCAACGGTGCCGTCAGCGGACTGGGGCTAATACTTAGACTGTTCACCGGCCCGGGCGATCGCGTAGTCGTAGACCATCCCACTTACCCGATGGCGTTGGCGGCGATTCGCGGCGCCTCCTGCCGCCCCGTGCCGGTCAGCCTGCCCGCAAGCGGTTGGGATGTTGACGGTTTAGCGGCGACTATCGCCCAGACTTCTCCCCGGCTGGCTTACTTGATTCCAGATTTCCATAACCCAACTGGCCGCTGTATGGACGCGGCCACGCGCCAAAGGGTGAACGAGATAGCCGCCCGCAGCCACACCACGCTGGTTGTGGACGAAACGATGGCCGATCTCTGGTTTGATGCCCCTCCTCCTCCTCCCCTGGCGGCTTTTGGCCCGGAAGAACACACCATCTCGCTCGGCTCCGCCGGGAAAAGTTTCTGGGGCGGGCTGCGCCTCGGCTGGATAAGGGCTTCAGGCAAAACCATCAGTTCGCTGATACAAATCCGCAATACCTTTGATTTAGGGACGCCTCTGCTGGAGCAACTGGCTGCCACGCAGTTGTTTGCCGACGCGGCGCAGTTCTTGCCTCAGCGCAGAGAGATGCTGCGCCAACGCTGCGAAAGCAGCTTCGCCGCGATGCAAGCGCTGTTCCCGGACTGGCAAACATCTCCCCCGGAAGGCGGCCTGTCGTGGTGGGTGGAATTACCGAAACCGCTGGCCACGATTTTTGCCGCCGCCGCCGAGAGTCAGGGCATTCGGATCGGTGCCGGGCCAAGGTTTGGGGTCGATGGGGCTTTTGAGCGCTTTTTACGCCTTCCCTTCAGCCTTGAACCCGCAGAGATGCAGCTTGCCCTGCAGCGGCTACAGCCGCTTTGGCATCACCTGGCGGCAACAAGAAATGAAAGTCTGCGGGGAATGGTATTTTAGAAAGCGAAATATTTCCCTCTAAAATAAAAGAGGGAAATATTATTCTGCAAGCACAGCAATAAGGCGATGCAATAAATTAGTTTTGTGAAATTCTGGGAATAGCGAACCCTTTTAGGGTGATGGTGAAATGTTCACCCTCTTTTTTAATACTGGCCCCGGTATCGCACCAGTCTGAAGCAATGCGGAAAAATTCATCGCTGCCAATATTCCAGCCAAGCTTCACTTTTTTCAGGTAACCTGAACGCAATAACTCACAGGCTTGCTGATAGCTGTAGGCGGTACTGTCCGTACCGGCGTTCATTTTTTCTTCTTCAACAGTTTACGCAATGCCTTGATCTCACGATCGTTTAATGGCGTCACGCGGGCCTCAGAAGTATGCTGACTGTCCACATCATCTTCATCGACGCCCACGTCGCTGTCGAGCTCGTCAAAGGCTTTGGACAGAAGTCGTTCCGTTACGCTTGCCAGGGTTTCACTATTCTCTTCCGCATAGTGACGAATCTTCTCTTTTAACTCGATGCTTATTTTTACGTTCAGCGTAGCCGTCGTCATTGCAAATCCTTAGTGCTTAAACAGAGGTTGGTGTTTAATACTATAGAGAATAAATAAGATCCAGCCAGTGAGATAAATTTAATATTTCTGTCATAATTCAAATACCCGGAAAATATATCAGGTTTATTTATTTACAAAGGCGGCAGCCTGCGTTTCACCGGCGTGCTTTTGACGATAGACGTATTGCACTGGGCAAACTCAGCCAGCTCATCAAGAATTTCATCAAGTTGCCCAATAGAGCGGATCACCAGCCGGATGATGAAGCAATCTTCACCGGTGATTTTGTCGCATTCTATACACTCGGGAATCGCCTGAATCATCTTCTCCACTTTATGCAGCATACCCGGTAACGGTTTCATGCGAACCAGTCCCTGCAGGGTGTAACCCAGAGCCGTGAGATTGGCGTTCATGGTGTAGCCGTTAATCACGCCGCGTTCCTCCAGCCGCTTTACTCGTTCTGCCGTGCTCGGTGAAGAGAGACCAATTTTTCCACTAAGCACTTTCAGGGAGATACGCGCATCCGCCGCAAGAATAGTCAGAATATGCCTGTCGATATCATCGGGAAGGTAATCACTCATTTTTATCTCATTTATAAAGGCAAAAGTATCTTATAACCTAATTTTTACACTTCAACGAGTTCGCAGCAGTGCGCAGAATAAAGTTCTTTATTCTGGAGAGACAAAATGATTCGCGAGATAAGAACCGGCAGCCTGCAAATGATTGTGGCGATGCTCATCTCCGGCACCATCGGCGCCCTCGTAGTAATATCTCAGCAGCCTATCGCCAACGTCGTTTTCTGGCGCTGCGTGTTTGCGACTATTACGCTGTTCATATTGGGCCTGATGAGCGGTAACTGGCGCAGCCATCTGACCCGCAGGGTCGTTGCGATATCCGCCCTCGGCGGCGTGGCGCTGGTCGTCAACTGGCTGCTGCTGTTCGCCGCCTATTCACGAACGTCCATTGGGCTTGCCACGGTCCTGTACAATACGCAGCCGCTGATGCTGGTCGGGATGGGCGTTTTTATCCTGAAAGAGAAAGTCAGCCGCAGCAAGTGGCTTTGGCTGGGAGCATCCTTTATCGGCATGCTGCTTGTGCTCTCAAGCGGGCTAAATCATGACGGGAATGGTGGCTGGCTTTTGGGCATCGTGCTGGCGCTGGGCGCAGCGTTCTTTTATGCCCTGACGGCGCTTATCACACGCCAGTTGAGGGGCATTCCTCCACAGCAAATCGCACTCGTTCAGGTGGCCGTCGGCACGCTGCTACTGCTGCCACTGGTAGATTTCCAGTCGCATATGACATTCACGCATTGGGGAATTGTCGCCACGCTGGGCATAGTGCATACCGGCATTATGTACCAGTTGCTGTATGGCGCGATCCAAAAGCTGCCGACGTCGATTACCGCCTCACTCTCGTTTATCTACCCCATCGTGGCGGTGATCGTGGATCGCTTCGTCTTCCATCACAGTCTGAGCCCGATTCAGTTTATCGGTGGCGTGATGATTTTGCTGGCAGCGGCTGGGATCAACTTAGGATGGGGAGAAAAGCGCATGACTAAAACATTGCTGGCTAAGGGGTAGCCAGAATTGGGTGGGGGCCCTGCCAGCTACATCCCGGCACACACGTCGCCTGCTGCGGCTGCTTCCTTCCGGACCTGACCGAGTTCACAAGTTAGTGTTGCGGGAGAACCAACAGGGCCCCCATTGAGAGCGTTGTTATCCAACGCGCTGGCGCATTATCCACATCCCCCCCGCGAATTGCAAGCCAGCGGCGGTCAGGTGTTGGTTTATTGCGCACCAACGGTTTAACTTGGTGCTTTCTCCGTCGCCGATTATCCTTAGAAGCGATTTTTCCAGGAGTTCTCTATGGATAAGCACGATTCCTTTCCACAGCGCGTTTACCAAATTGTTGCCGCCATTCCCGAAGGTTGCGTGACCACCTACGGCGAAATTGCCGCGCTTGCCGGGTCGCCCCGGGCTGCCCGCCAGGTGGGTGGCGTACTCAAGCGTCTGCCCGAAGGCAGCCGTTTACCGTGGCATCGGGTGGTGAACCGGCAGGGTGTGATTTCATTGACAGGACCCGATCTCCAGCGTCAGCGGCAGGCGCTGCTTTCTGAAGGAGTGATGGTGTCAGGCGACGGTCATATTGATATGCTGCGTTACCGCTGGAAATATTAAAACGCCCCCAATTTGGGGGCGTTTCGCTTTAGTAAGTTGTTGGCGCAGGCACCGCTGAAGATGGCGTCACCTGAGTCGGCGAGGTGGATGGCACCGTTGTTGCCGCCCCACCGCCTTGCTGAACTGGAATCGCCGTATTTTGTACCGGCACCAGCGTCAGATCTGCCTTCGTCCCGCCCTGGTTGATCACCGGCTGGAAGGTATCGGTGATAAACATCAGCTTACCGTCCACGGTGATGGCGGCACTCAGCAGGATACGCGCGTTCGGCTGAATGTCAGCCGGGTTGAACGGAATCACGAAGCTGAAAGGCGCCTGTTTACCTTCGGTACGCGTAACTTTCTGGGCAATGACTTTGGAAGGGGCATCGGCCAGCGAAGCGTCGGAGACGGTCACCGTCAGCACGGCATCTGGCGGCAGAGCAACCCGCTGACGGATCCATGCCGTACCGGATACGTTAGGCATTGCGATGTTAGATTGCTGGGCAGATGCGGCCCCGGCGGATGCACTCGGCGCAGGAGTAGGCACATCAGCACTCTTGTGTGCGCAACCTGCAACAGCAACCGCGATAGCCAAAGCACTTAACATAGGCACAAGTTTCATTGATTTTTTCTCCTTATTATCAATGTCGCGCCGGGGACTAACCCCGTTGAAAAACGCGCTTAACGGCTTAAGTGTGGCACAGATCACTGAATTCTGCTGAAAACCAGGAATGTTCCCAGCGGCAGTGCATCAAATACGCTGTTTACGGGCATGTTATAATCGAGAAAATTTGCCGCATTCCCTTTTATTGAGGACATTTTATGAGTCAGGCGCTCAGCAATTTATTGGCGTTACTTAACCTGGAAAAAATTGAAGAGGGATTGTTCCGTGGCCAAAGCGAGGATTTAGGCCTGCGTCAGGTGTTTGGTGGGCAAGTGGTCGGCCAGGCGCTTTACGCAGCTAAAGAAACCGTACCGGAAGAGCGCCTTGTTCACTCTTTCCACAGCTATTTTTTACGCCCGGGCGACAGCCAAAAGCCCATTGTTTATGACGTAGAAACCCTGCGCGACGGCAACAGTTTTAGCGCCCGCCGCGTTGCTGCGGTGCAGAACGGCAAGCCGATTTTCTATATGACCGCGTCATTCCAGGCCCCTGAATCTGGCTATGAGCACCAGAAAGAGATGCCCCCAGCGCCAAAACCGGATGGCCTACCGTCCGAAACGGACATCGCCCGCTCGCTGGAAAAATTCCTCCCGCCGCATGCGAAAGAGAAGTTTCTTAGCGAAAAGCCGCTGGAAATTCGCCCGGCCGTATTCCACAACCCGCTGAAAGGCCATGTCGATCAACCTTCCCGCCAGGTCTGGATCCGCGCGAACGGCAACATGCCGCAGGATCTGCGCGTGCATCAGTATCTGCTCGGCTATGCCTCAGATTTCAATTTCTTGCCAGTCGCCCTACAGCCGCATGGCGTAGGTTTCCTGGAACCGGGGATGCAGGTCGCGACTATCGATCACTCAATGTGGTTCCATCGTCCGTTCGACATGAACGAATGGCTGCTGTACAGCGTGGAAAGCACCTCCGCGTCGAGCGCTCGCGGCTTTGTCCGTGGAGAGTTTTATACGCAGGATGGCGTGCTGGTCGCGTCGACGGTTCAGGAAGGCGTCATGCGCCATCGCGGGTAGTTAACGCTGAAATAAAAAAACCACCTGCGTGACAGGTGGCATTCTGAGAGAAGTAAAACCTCGTCCAACCGGGCGAGGTTTTGATAACGAATCAGTTGTTGTACGCGTTTTCGCCGTGGCTGTTCACATCCAGGCCTTCGCGTTCCTGCTCTTCTGGAACACGCAGACCTACGGTCAGGTCAGCAATCTTGAACGCGATGAACGCCACCACGCCGGACCAGACAATGGTAATTGCCACGCTTTCAAGCTGAACCAGAAGCTGATGCCCCATAGTCACGCCTTCTGCATAACCCACGCCGCCCAGAGAAGTTGCCGCAAAGATACCGGTCATGATGCACCCGATGATGCCGCAGACGCCGTGCACGCCGAACACATCACATGGGTCATCCACGTTCAGCCATTTTTTCAGCGTCGTCACGCCCCACAGCCCAGCCAGACCAACAACCAGACCAATCAGCAGCGCACCGCCCACGCCAACGTAGCCACACGCCGGGGTAATACCCACCAGACCCGCGATAGCACCGGAACAGGCACCCAGCAGAGAAGGTTTACCGCGCAGCGCCCACTCGCCAAAGACCCAGGAGAGAATCGCCGCCGCAGTGGCGACAACGGTGTTCACGAACGCCAGTGCAGCGATTTCGTTGGCCGCACTTGCAGAACCGGCGTTGAAACCGAACCAGCCGAAGTAGAGGATTGCGGTGCCGATAAACACCATTGGCAGGTTGTGCGGCTTGAACGCTTCTTTGCCGAAGCCAACGCGTTTACCCACCAGGTAAGCACCTACTAAACCAGCAACAGCGGCGTTAATGTGCACCACGGTACCGCCCGCGAAGTCCAGCGCGCCGTGCGTAGCCAGAATACCGCCGCCCCAGACCATGTGCGCAATCGGCACATAAGAGAGCGTCAGCCAGACGGCAGCAAAAATTACCACTGCAGAGAAGCGCACGCGTTCGGAGAGAGACCCTACCACCAGTCCAACGGTAATACAGGCGAAAGAACCCTGGAACGCCACATGAATATACTGATAGAAAGTGCCCATCAGCGCTTTCAGCTGGATATTTTTCAGCATCACCCAGTCAAAGCTGCCGAAGAAGTTATTGCCGGTGCCAAACGCCAGGCTATAGCCATACACGACCCACAGCACGCAAACCAGGGCGAAGGTGACGGAGATTTGCGTCAGCATCGACAGCACGTTTTTAGAGCGAATCAGACCGCCGTAAAACAGCGCAAGGCCAGGGATGGTCATAAACAGCACCAGCGCGGTGCATATCATCATAAAGGCGTTGTCGGCTTTGTCCGCGACCGCAGGCGCGTCCGCAGCGAAGGCGAGCGTCGGCAGTAATGCCAGGGCGCCTAAACCAAGGAGTGCAGCTAATTTTTTCATTTTTCCCATCCCAATCAAGGCTTGCCAGCAGTTACAGAGCGGCTTCGTCGGCTTCGCCGGTACGAATACGAATAACGCGTTGCAGTTCTGCAACGAAGATTTTCCCATCACCGATTTTGCCGGTGTAGGCGGCTTTGCTGATCACGTCGATAACTTCATCGAGCTGGTCGTCAGCAATAGCAACATCGATTTTTACTTTCGGCAGAAAGTTGACGCTGTACTCGGCGCCACGGTAAAGCTCCGCATGGCCTTTCTGGCGGCCGAAACCTTTCACTTCGGTCACGGTAAGCCCCTGAATACCGATTGAAGAGAGCGCTTCACGCACGTCTTCAAGCTTGAACGGTTTGATTACCACGGTTACCAGCTTCATAAATTCTCTCCACTCAGAATTAGGTCGTTACCTGCACGTAGAGAGCAAAGCAAAGCCCATGCCAGGAATAAAAAAACAGGGATATTCAGCACGTTTTCAGGCTTCAGGCGGGTTACCGGAAAGCCAGATGAAGGCGTCGGATCGGGCGGGATTAGTCTGAAAAGAAAAAACGCACCACTGCAGTGCAGGATGCGTTTTTGTTTTGCACCAACGCGGAGAAGCGAAGGTTTTTATGCGACGCGTTGCATGGTTGTGGTGCATCAGGCCGTGAGCGATTCTTCCTGCGCGGCGGCGACCAGTTCCTCACCGGCTAACTGAAGCTGATACATCTGCCAGTAGCGGCCCTGCTGCGCCAGAAGTTCACTGTGCGTACCGCGCTCCACGGCCTGCCCGCGATGCAGCACCAGAATCGTGTCGGCATCGGTGATGGTAGACAAACGGTGGGCAATCACCACTAGGGTTGTGTGCTGACGAACTGCCGCCAGCGCCCGCTGAATAGCCTGCTCGGTGCCGGAGTCGATATTCGCCGTGGCTTCGTCGAGGATCAGGATCTGCGGGGCTTCAACCAGCACGCGCGCCAGAGCAAGCAGCTGCTTCTGGCCAACGGAGAGATTGTTCCCCTGCTCGCCCAGGCGGGTATGGATACCTTCCGGCAGCGCTCGCGCCAGTTCGGCCAACTGAACCGTCTCCAGCGCCTGCCAGACCCTCTCTTCGCTGATGTCCCGCCCCAGGGTTACGTTGGCAAAGAACGAATCGGCCATCACTACCGGATCCTGCTGCACCATCGCCACGCCGCGGCGCAGCGTTTCATGGCTGAGGGAGTCCAGCGGCCGGCCATCGAGGCGTATTTCGCCTTTCATTAACGGGTAATAGCCCATCAGCAGGTTGGCCAGGGTGCTTTTTCCGCTGCCGGTATGCCCGACCAGGGCAATAAAGCTCCGCGAAGGCACTTCCAGATTAATGTCCTGCAGCACCAGGCGATCGCCACGGTAGGCAAATGAGACGTTGTCGACGCTGATCGCGCCGCTGGCGAGGGGCCGGTTGTCATTGCCGTAATCCTGACGTTTGCCGTCCATCAGCTCAAACACGCGTTCCCCGGCCACCACCGCCTGTTGCAGAATGGATTGCTGGGTGGTCAGCTCAATCAGCGGTTCGTTCAGGCGGCCAAGGTAGTTAATAAAGGCATATAGCACGCCAACTTCGATGGTGCCGCGCGAGGTAAAGCCGAACAGCATCAGCAGGCCACACAGAATCATCGCCGAAAACAGGCTAAGCAGCGGCCGCAGAAGCCAGCCATCAAGCCGCAGGGTTTGCATCCGCGCCAGGTAGTGAGAGCGGCTTGCCTGCCCCATGCGTTCGCCGAAGCGGGCCTGCTGTCGGAACTGCTGAATCACGCTCATGCCGTTGATGACTTCATTAAAACCGTCGTTGATGTCCGCCAGATAGCTGCGCACCCGGCGCACAATCGGCGTGCTGTAGCGCTGGTAGATAAACATCACGGCGATAACCGCTGGGAAGATGGTGATCGCCACCAGCGCCATGCGCCAGTCGAGCGTGAACATCGCCACCAGCATAGCGCCGATCAGTGCCGCGCTGCGCAGCACCGTTGCCACAACGGTGACATACAGGTCCCGGATCACTTCGGTGTCGTTTGTTACGCGCGAGATCAATTGCCCTACCGGCTGCGTGTCAAACGCACTCAGCGGCTGGCGCAGCGCAGCGTCCATGACATCGGTACGCAGTTTTTGCACCACACCTACCGCCGCGCGGTTAAACAGCAGCGCCTGAAGGTAGTGCAGCCCGGCAGCGCTAATCGACAACAGGATATAAGCCACCGCCAGTCCGGCCGCCAGGCCAAGCGGCATCTGGTTTTTCGCCACCAGGTTATCAATAAAATAGCTCACCAGCACCGGGCCACAAACCTCAGCGGCAGCCGCAACCCAGAGCATCAGCATCGCCCCACCCAGCGGTTTGCGCCACGGCGATCCGTAAGCCAGCAGGCGTTTAATGGTAGGCCACTGTTGTTTACGACTCATTGGCGCTCTCCCTGACATCTTCCTGCTCCGGGGCTTCGTCCAGCGCGGCCTCCAGCTGTTGATAGCGGTACATATCCCGATACCAGCCCGGCTGAGACGCGAGCGCATCATGGCTGCCACGCTGGGCGATATGCCCGTGCTGCATCACCAGGATCTCGCTAGCTTCCGTTAATGCAGACAGGCGGTGGGCGCTGATAATGACCGTGCGGTGTTCACCCCACTCGCGCAGGTTGTGCAGAATTTGGTGCTCGGTGCGGCCATCTACTGCGGAAAGCGCGTCATCCAGAATCAGGATTTCGGCATCAAGCAGCAGCGCCCTCGCAATAGAGATACGCTGTTTTTGCCCGCCGGAAAGCATGACCCCACGCTCACCCACTTCGGTGTCGTACCCTTGCGGCAAGCGCAGGATATCCTCATGAACGCTGGCCAGGCGAGCGACACGCTCAATGTCCTCCTGGGTGGCACCCGGTTTACCCAGCGCAATGTTGCTGGCCACGGTGTCAGAAAACAGGAACGGCGTCTGGTTCACGATAGCCAGACGGCTTCTCCAGCCGTCAATTTTCAGCGCCGTGAGCGGAATATCGTGGTAGCGAATATCGCCCTCTTCCACGTCGAAATGACGCTGGATCAGCGCGAGAATCGTGCTTTTACCGGACCCCGTTGGCCCGCACAGGCCAAGCATTTCACCCGGCTTAAGGGTGAAGTTGACGTTTTGCAGCGTCGGCTGAGCGGTCTGCGGGTAGTGGAACTGGCGAATCGAAGCCACCAGTTCAGCCCGCCCTTCCGGCAGCATTTTATCACCGTCGACCACGCCCGGCTCTTCTTCCAGCATCGCGCGGATACGGCTGTAGGCCGCACTTCCTCGTTCGACAATATTGAACATCCAGGCCAGCGCCAGCATCGGCCAGATCATCAGGCCGAGGTACATCACAAAACTGGTGAGCTGCCCCAGGGTAAGCGAGCCCTCGATAACCATCCAGCTTCCGCCGCCGATGGCTAAAAGGTTTGCGGCCCCAATTGCCACATAAATGATGGGGTCAAAGCGGGCATCAATGCGCGCGACGCGCATGTTTTTCGCCCCGGCATCCTGAGCTTCTGCGGCAAACAGCGCCGACTGCCTGTCTTCAAGGCCGAACGCCTTGATCATGCGGATACTGGTCATGCTTTCCTGAGTACGATCGTTTAAGGCTGAGAATGCCGCCTGCGCCACTTTGAAGCGATCGTGCAAACGCGCGCCGTCACGTTTAATCACCACGGCCATAATCGGCATCGGCAGAAGCGCCAGCAATGTGAGCTCCCAGCTGATTTGGGTGGACATGACTATCAGCACCGCCAACCCCATGACCAGCGAGTCCACCAGCGTTAGCACCCCTTCCCCCGCGGCGAATACCACGCGATCGACATCGTTAGTCGCGCGCGCCATGAGGTCGCCGGTACGGTGACGGAGATAAAATTCAGGATGGTGGCGGCTTAGCTGGCGGTAATAGTTTTCCCGCAACTCAACCGCAAGCTGGTAAGACGCCCCGAACAGCAGGACGCGCCAGACGTAGCGCACCAGATAAACTACCACAGCAATAAGCAGCATCAGGCCAATCCACATCAGCACCTGCTGAGAGGAGAGACTCTGCTGCACCACGCCATCCACAATCACGCCCACCACTTTTGGCGGCACGAGCTGCAAAATAGCGATGATAATAAGCAATGCCACCGCGCCGAGGTAGCGTCGCCACTCGCGGGTGAAGTACCAGCTTAATTGAGCAAATAATCGCACGAAGTTTAGATCCTGAAATGCTGCCTGCCGGCCAGGGCAAAAGAGTAGAGGCTACTGTTCCGCACATTGCGGAATCAGGAAGTTAGAGGTAATGCTGTGGTGTATTTTATCTGTTCCATGGCAAAACTCGAAGTGACATCGCTTAATCCCGGGATGCCGTTCACCAGCCGCTTATAAAAGTCGTCGTACCGCTTCATGTCGGCGACCTGAACCCGAATCAGATAGTCATATTCGCCGGCCATGCGCCAGAACCCCAGAACTTCGGGCATGGCTTCCACCACCGAGACAAATTTGCAGTACCACTCGCTGCTGTGCTGCTGGGTTTTAATCAGCACAAACGCCGTCAGGCCCAGGCCGAGTTTTTCCGGGTCCAGCAGCGCCACTTTGCCGCGAATATAGCCTTCGTCTTCCAGACGTTTTAAGCGTTTCCAGCACGGGGTGGTGGTCAGATTAACGGCATCCGCCAGCGCCTGCAAAGACAGGGTACAGTCCTGCTGCAGCATCGCAAGCAGCTTTTGGTCAATTTTATCTATCATGAGACCACCGGAGAGAAATATTTTCTCTAATGGAAGCGCTAAACAGGCAAAATGGCAACTTTTTTATCCTGACTTTGGATTACGCTAAGCACAAATTGATAAATGAGAATTTTCCATGACCAGTACCTGGGTGACCAACGCCATCAGCGAGATCAACGCCGATTATCAACGCTCTGCGGATACGCATCTGATCCGCCTGGCTTTGCCCGCATTTCCGGGTATTCAGCTGTATCTGAAGGATGAGAGCACTCACCCGACCGGCAGCCTGAAGCACCGCCTCGCGCGCTCCCTGTTCCTGTACGGGCTGTGTAACGGTTGGATTAAAGAAGGCACCACGATTATCGAAGCCTCCTCTGGCTCAACGGCGGTGTCAGAAGCCTATTTTGCTCGTCTGCTTGGCCTGCCGTTTATTGCCGTAATGCCCGCCAGCACCGCAAAACGCAAAATTGAACAGATCGAATTCTACGGCGGCCGCTGCCACTTTGTAGACAGCGCCTGCGAAATTTACGCCGCTTCGGAAATGCTTGCCCGCGAGCTGAACGGCCATTATATGGATCAGTTCACCTACGCTGAGCGGGCAACCGACTGGCGCGGGAACAACAATATCGCCGACAGTATTTTCCGCCAGATGACCCATGAGCCGAATCCGGTACCGGATTACATCGTGATGAGCGCGGGGACCGGCGGCACCTCAGCCACCATTGGTCGTTATCTTCGCTTCCAGGGCCACGACACAAAGCTGGTCGTCGTCGATCCGCAGAACTCAGTATTTCTTGATTACTGGCAGCAGCGCGACTGTGGCCTGAAAAGCGCGGTGGGCAGCAAAATCGAAGGAATTGGTCGCCCGCGCTGCGAGCCTTCGTTTATTCCCGATGTGATTGACGAGATGATGCGCGTGCCGGACGCCGCCAGCGTCGCCACCATGCAATGGCTGGAATCCCAGCTTGGCCGCAAAGTGGGGGCCTCAACCGGCACCAATATGTGGGGCGTATTGCAGCTTGCCGCGAGAATGCGTGAGGAAGGCCGGAGTGGTTCTATCGTGACGCTGCTTTGCGACAGCGGCGAACGCTACCTTGAGTCCTACTACAATTCAGCCTGGGTCAACGATCATATCGGCGATCTCTCACCATTTAAGGCTGAGATTGGCCGTCTGATTAAATAAAAAAACCGGGCGAAATGCCCGGCGCTGTAAGGTCTCAATATTCGGGGGAATAGGTGAGATGTGGAGTGTCCAGCCAGTGCGTCAAATAGTGCGAGACCGCCTGGTTACGGCAGTGGCCGATAACCGGCAGATGGGGTAAATCCGCTTTTAGCTGCGGCATGGCGTTGCCCATAATCAGGCCGTGCCCAACCGCCGAGAGCATTTCGCGGTCGTTCATCGCGTCGCCAAATGCCATGCAATCCTGCAGAGTCAAACCTAAGTGGGCACTCAGTACATCAAGCGCTGCGCCCTTGTTGCTGCCCACCGGCAGCACTTCCAGGCAGTCCATTGCCGAGAAGCAAAGAAAGGCGCGATCGCCCAGCGCTTCATTGAGCTGAATGCGCAGGCGGCACAGATCGTCATGATCGCCGCAGAAGCAGATCTTGGTGACCTCGTGAGCCGGTAAACGACGAAGATCGACGATATGTGGCCGGAAACCGCTGTATACGTGTGCATGAAGCATTTCCGGGATTTCATGGCTGGTTAGCCAACCTGAATCGTTAAAGGCATGCATGCTCGCTTCGGTATCCCAGTGGCCGTGTAGCACCGTCTCTACCGCCCACGGCGAGAGATCGTTGCGGTGCATTAGCTCACCTTCCATGCTGTGAATGCGCGTGCCGTTGCCGGTGATCAGGAAAGCGTCGAGATCGATCTTGCCGAGAATATGGCGCATCTCCAGCTCGTGGCGGCCGGTTGCAAAAGCCAGGGTTATCTGGCGCTCTTCACGCAGGCGCTTCAGCGTATTCAGGGTTGCTTCCCCAAGGTGATGGTCGGGCAGCAGCAGCGTGCCGTCCATATCAAATGCAGCCAGACGAGCCATGGTTACTCCAGAAGTGATCGTGACAGGCAAAAGTATCCTCTGGAATATGCGGAACTAATAGTGAATACTTGGAAAAAAATGTTCCGGGTTTATTATGCGACTTCTGAATCGGCTCAATCAATTCCAGCGTTTATGGCAGCCTTCCGGCGGGGAACCGCAGCAGGTGACCGTTGCCGAGCTGGCCGAGCGCTGTTTTTGTAGCGATCGCCACGTCAGGACGCTGCTTAATCAGCTTGAAGACGCGGGCTGGCTGCGCTGGCGTGCACAGTCTGGCCGCGGTAAACGCGGTGACCTGACGTTTCTGGTTTCGCCGGAAAACGTGCGTTCCGGCATGATGGAGCAGGTTCTGGATAAGGGCCAGCATCAGAATGCGCTGGAGCTGGCTCAGCTTGCGCCGGAACAGCTTCGCCAGTTATTACAACCGTTCCTCGGCGGCCAGTGGCAAAATGACGTCCCCACGCTGCGTATTCCTTATTATCGACCTCTCGATCCCGTTGCCCCTGGTTTTCTGCCGGGTCGGGCCGAGCAGCACCTCGCCGGGCAGGTGTTTTCCGGCCTCACGCGCTTTACCCGTGAAAGCCCGGAGCCCCAGCCTGACCTCGCCCACCACTGGCAAATATCAAACAATGGCCTGTGCTGGGACTTTTTTATTCGCTCAACCCTGCACTGGCACAACGGTGAGCCCGTAGAAACCCATCAGCTTCAACAGCGGCTGATGATGCTGCTCGAGCTGCCCGCCCTGCGGCGGCTGTTTATCAGCGTCAAGCGTATTGAGATCCCTCACGCACAGTGCCTGCGCTTTATTTTGCATCGGCCGGACTATTGGCTCGCGCATCGCCTGGCGAGCTACTGCAGCCGCCTGGCCCATCCGCAGGATACACAACTGGGCTGCGGCCCATTCCGCATTGTCAGCTTCAAGCCGAACCTGGTGCGGCTGGAAAGCTTTGAAAGTTATCATCTGAAACACCCGCTGCTGAAAGCCATCGAATACTGGATCACCCCGCAGCTCTTCGAAACCACGCTCGGCACAAGCTGCCTGCATCCGGTGCAAATCGCCATCGGCCAGCAGGATGAGCTGGAGAACCTGCGTCCGGTCAGTAATAGTATCAGCCTGGGCTTTTGCTATTTAGGCATCAGGCCACAGGGAAGGCTCAGCGCAGAGCAGGCCAGAACAATCATGCAGATTGTCCGGGAGCCAGAGATGATAGGCTCGCTGCCGCTTAACAGTGAGCTGATCACGCCCAATAGGGAGATGATCCCTGGCTGGCAGATTCCCGGCTGGGATGCGCACACAGCCGTCACGTTACCGAAAAAACTGACCCTGGTTTACCATTTGCCGGTCGAGCTTCATGCGATGGCTCTTCAGCTCAGGCACTATCTGGCAGAGCGCGGCTGCGAACTGACGGTCATTTTTCACGACGCTAAAACCTGGGCTGGCTGCGAAGATTTAGCCCAGGCCGATATCGTGATGGGCGACAGGCTGATTGGCGAAGCGCCGGAATACACCCTGGAGCAATGGCTGCGCAGCGATGTATTGTGGCCCAATTTATTAAGCGCCGGCCATTATGCCCATCTGCAGGCCACGCTGGATGCCGTGCAGGCTTCCCCTCCTTCTTATGAACGCAATGAAGGGCTGAAAGACGTTTTTCATGGCCTGATGCGGGAGGCCGTGGTCACACCGCTGTTTAATTATCGCTACCAGATAAGCGCCCCACCCGGCGTGAACGGCATTGAACTGAATGCCTGGGGCTGGTTTGATTTTTGCGAAGCCTGGCTCCCGCCGCCGGGAATGACGTGAAGAAGCTGGCTCACGCCCTGGCGGGACGTTACCATAGCCTTTTCCAGACACCCTAATGAACGACAGGATAGAGAATGAAACGTACAGTCGTGGTTTTCAGCGGCGGACAGGACTCCACCACTTGCCTGATTCAGGCCTTACAGCAATACGATGAAGTCCACTGTGTGACCTTTGATTATGGTCAGCGCCATCGGGCAGAAATTGACGTGGCCCAAAAGCTCTCGCTGAAGCTTGGCGCCCGTGCGCATAAAGTCCTGGACGTTACCCTGCTGAACGAACTCGCGGTGAGCAGCCTGACGCGAGACAGCATTCCGGTGCCGGGTTACAACCCGGAGGACAAAGGCATCCCAAGCACTTTCGTCCCAGGCCGCAATATCCTGTTCCTGACCCTGGCGGCGATTTACGCTTATCAGGTTGAAGCGGAATCCGTGATAACCGGCG
The DNA here is from genome assembly GCF_050847315.1 of Enterobacter sp. TMH.L2. Classification (NCBI taxonomy): domain Bacteria; kingdom Pseudomonadati; phylum Pseudomonadota; class Gammaproteobacteria; order Enterobacterales; family Enterobacteriaceae; genus Enterobacter; species Enterobacter sp. TMH.L2. The sequence goes on from NZ_CP193791.1 coordinate 3,558,642, forward strand.
TCTGCGAAACGGACTTCTCTGGCTACCCGGACTGCCGCGACGAGTTTGTCAAAGCACTTAACCATGCGGTAAGCCTCGGGATGGCAAGAGATATCCGGTTTGAAACGCCGCTGATGTGGCTTGACAAAGCGGAAACCTGGGCGCTGGCCGATTACTGGCAGAGCCTGGAAACGGTCCGCCAGGAGACGCTGACCTGCTACAACGGCATCCAGGGCGACGGCTGTGGCGAATGCGCCGCCTGTAATCTGCGAGCTAAGGGCCTGAACCACTATCTGGCCAATAAACCCGCAGTCATGGCCGCAATGAAGCAAAAAACAGGCCTCAAATAAAACATAACGGCGTGGTCACAAGCCTCTGTCGATAGAAGAAATACCGGACAGTTCGTAAAAAAGACCGGAAAATCAATTCATTGATTTTCGGCTGATAATAACAAAGAGGGAAAACCAGGCTTTTCCCTCTTTGTCGGCGATTTTAGGCACTCATCATCTGTTCCAGTTTCTCACGCAGTTCACCTTCCAGCGGAACGGCCTTTTGCGTCTTTAAATCAATGCAGACGAAGGTCAACAGCGCGTCGGCCACGGCTTCGCCTTCAGGCTCCAGCGTCACCACCTGGCTCAACACACCGCTTTTACCGTTAATCTGCTGGAGTTTGCTGTCAATGCGCAGCAGATCCCCAAGTACCGCCGGACGGCGGTAGCTAATATTGATGTTCACCACGATAAAAGCGATGTTGTGTTCCGTCATCCACTGGAAGCCCGTCGTTTTTTCCAGCCCTTCCCAGCGGGCCTCCTCGAGGAACTCAAGATAACGGGCGTTGTTAACGTGTTGATAGACGTCCATGTGGTATCCACGAACTTTGATATGTGTCTGCATAGCGCGAAGCCCTTGTTCTGTTCTTGTTGTCATCAGGTGAAGGTAAGCGAGGCCATACCCCGACAACTGGTATGACCTCTAACTCAGCGTAGCAAACTTTTCTCTTCAGGTGGAAGCCTGAGCACATAAACTCAAAGTTTTATGCGAGCCAGATTACGTTCTACCAGCGATGCGCCAATGCCCGGGACCTCCTGCAGCTGATCTAGCGTTTTAAACGGGCCGAACTCGTCACGGTAGCTGACGATGGCCTGCGCCTTTTTCAATCCCACGCCATTCATTTTCTGGGCAAGTTCTTCCGCCGGGGCGCTATTGATACTCACCAGCCCCTCCCCTTGCTCTGCCGTTTTGGCGGAGGCGGCTTTAGGCTGCGTCGCTGCCGAGCTGACCGAGGCCGAACCGGCTTTTTCTGCGGCGGCATGTGCCGGGGCGCAGCCAAGTAAACCAGCCAGAACGAGGGAAAGTGAAAATGCTTTAATGCCTGATGTCATGCTGTGTCCTCCATGTATGTTGACAGCCCGGTCACCATAGCGAGGATAAAAATCAGGAACAAACGCCGGATTTAAAATGTGGAAAAGGCCGCGAAAGCGGCCTTCAGGTATTACACTGCGTTGCAAAAATTTGCGAGGATTACTGCTGTTGGTCGATGCTATCGCCCAGTTTGATCTTCGCTTCTTTGCGCAGGTTGGACATCAGCGCTTCGAAAGCAATCTGGGCATTGTTCTGGGTGATCCCCTGCACCATCGCTTTTTTCTGCTCGTCCGGCATAGAGCCTGCTTTCACTTCATCCAGAGACAGCAGCACAACGTTGCCCTGCATATCATTGGCGACGCCATAGCTCGGCTTGTCTTTCGCCGGCAGAGGCAGCCCAAAGGCGGCCTGGCTGATCGGATCCTGCCCGGTACGGCTCAGGGTTTTCGCTTCGCCGAAGCTCAGGCCCGCTGCTTTCAGTTCGTCACTGCCTTTGCCCAGTTTCAGCGCGTTCAGCAGTTTGTCAGCATCCAGCTTCGCCTGCTGCTCCGCTTTCTGCTGCTTCACGGCGGCAATCACCTGGTCACGCACTTCGGTGAGTGGTTTAACCGCTTCAGCTTTGTGCTCGGAAACACGCAGGACGAAAGCGCGATCGCCATCGACGGTGATAATGTCTGAGTTGCTGCCCGGCGAACCGTTTTCACCCACCAGACCACCGCTGAAGATAGCGTCGGCAACCGGTTTGAAGTTCAGCTCTTCCGGCAGGTTGTCGTGGCCGAACCAGCCAGTTTCAACCGCTTTAACCCCGGCGACTTTCTCAGCGCTTGCCAGAGATTCGTTGTCGTTGCTCGCGGCATCGCTCACTTTCTGCTGCAGCGCATAGTAAGCATCAACGGCTTTTTCCTGCTTCACTTTAGCCACGATGCCATCGCGAACTTCCGCCAGCGGCTTCACAACGGCAGGCTGGATGTCATCCAGGCGAACGATCAGGAAACCAACGGAAGATTTAACGACGCCGGACAGCTGACCTTTTTCTTTCAGGCCGGCATTTTTCAGTTCGTCAGGCGTGGTAGAGGCTTCCAGCCAGCCCATATCACCGCCGTTGCGGGCAGAGATGATGTCAGCAGACTTAGCCTTCGCCAGTGCAGCAAAATCGCCGCCCTTGTTCAGCTCGTCGAGAATCGCTTTCGCTTCATCTTCGGTTTTCGTCTGAATCACGCTGTAGCGGTTACGCTGCGGCTGGGTGAATTCGTCTTTGTGCTGGTCGTAGTAAGCCTGAACGTCCGCATCACTGGCCTCTTCCTGCATGGAAGCCGCATCCAGCTTGATGTAGCTAACCTTAAACTGTTCAGGGGTGATGTAGCGGTTTTTGTTCTGCTCGTAGTTGGCGTTGATTTCCTGCTCGGAAGCGTTTTGCTTCGCGGCCAGCGCTTTCACGTCGATTGTGGCTTCACGCACGACGCGCTGCTGGGAGACCAATGCCGCCAGCTCGTCGGTTTCACCGGTGAGCATAAAGTCGGTGCCGACCACGGCTTTGATCAGCTGGTCGGTGGTGAGCTGATTGCGCAGCGCCTGTGCATATTGGTCGGCAGTTAATCCCATGTTGCCGATGATGGCGTTATAGCGAGCGTTATCGAACTTACCGTTAGTCTGGAAGGCAGGCTGGCTGAAGATAGCCATTTTTACCTGCTCGTCGCTGATACCGAGGCCCAGATGTTTGGCGTACTGGTCAAGCAGCGATTCATCAATCAGCTGGTTGAGAACCTGCTGGCGCATTTGCTTCATATAGCCTTCGTTACCGGCAAGAACGGAAAACTGGTCGCCCAGCTGCTGCTGCTGACGATTACGTTCGTTCGCTACGGCATTTTCGAACTGGCCACGGCCAATCTCCTGGCCATTTACTTTTGCGGCATAATTATTGTTACCGCCAGTCAGGTAGCTACCCACGCCAGTCAGAACGAATGACAAGATAATCAAACCCAGAATGATCTTGAGCACGACATGGTTAGCCGCCGCTCGTAAATTGTCCATCATGGTGTAACAACACTCCGCTGTAGTATGACTTGGTAAACCTGCGCAGGCGCTAAGCTGGCATCCTTAATGACTCAAGCTGCCCTGTGCTGCGCGCAAGGGCGTATTGTGACAAGAAACCCGCTGCAAATCATCAACACCTGCGTAAAATTCGGCTTCAGGCAATAAAAAAGGCACATCAAATGATGCGCCCCTGCGATACCTGACACCATCTACCCCAGTCAGTCGGGGCCAATAAATCAGTTAACAGCGTCTTTCAGCGCTTTACCAGCACGGAAGCCTGGTACTTTTGCTGCGGCGATGGTGATTTCTTTACCGGTTTGAGGGTTGCGGCCAGTACGGGCAGCACGCTCTTTAACAGCAAAGGTACCAAAACCTACCAGTGCTACGTCTTCCCCGGACTGCAGAGATTCAGTAACAGAAGCAATAACAGCATCTAATGCACGTCCAGCCGCGGCTTTAGAAATATCAGCACCTGCGGCAATTTTGTCTATCAGTTGAGATTTATTCACTCTTCTCTTCCTCTCTTTATAATTTATATCGCACCTGATATCCCTCAGGCGCGACCGCGCAGCAGTTATAACAGGCTCGTCATGCCCTTACAACAGGAGTTGTGGACGATAAGCTCAGCCAGCAACTAAATTAGCGACACAAAAAAAAGCTGGCAAGTGACAATTCACTTACCAGCCCTAATTTTATTGACTGTATTTGCGTCAGGTCACTATTTTGCGGTGACCACCTGCATGCCGGAAGGCTCATTCTGCAGCGCGAGGGCCAGAACTTCCTCAATACGCTTCACAGGATGAATCGTCAGGTCTGCAATCACGTTGTCCGGAATTTCTTCCAGATCGCGCTTGTTGTCGTCCGGGATCAGCACGGTTTTGATGCCGCCACGATGCGCTGCCAGCAGTTTCTCTTTCAGGCCACCAATCGGCAATACCTGGCCACGCAGGGTAATTTCACCGGTCATTGCCACATCGGCACGAACCGGGTTCCCTGTCAGGCAGGACACCAGCGCGGTACACATTGCGATACCGGCGCTTGGGCCGTCTTTTGGCGTTGCCCCTTCCGGCACGTGGACGTGAATATCACGTTTTTCGTAGAAGTCACCGTTGATACCCAATTTTTCAGCACGAGCACGGACAACGGTCAGCGCCGCCTGGATAGACTCCTGCATAACTTCACCGAGGGAGCCGGTATAAGTCAGCTTGCCTTTACCCGGTACGCAGGCGGTTTCGATGGTCAGCAAATCGCCGCCCACTTCCGTCCACGCCAGCCCGGTCACCTGGCCTACGCGGTTTTCGCTGTCGGCACGGCCATAATCAAAGCGTTGCACCCCAAGGTAATCCTTCAGGTTGTCGCCGTTGATTTCGATGTGCTTGAGCGATTTATCCAGCAGCAGCTGCTTCACCGCTTTACGGCACAGTTTGGAGATTTCACGCTCCAGGCTACGGACGCCCGCTTCACGAGTGTAGTAGCGAATGATGCCCACAATGGCGCTGTCATCCACTTTCAGCTCGCCTTTTTTCAGGGCGTTGCGCTCAATTTGCTTCGGCAGCAGGTGCTGTTTGGCAATGTTCAGCTTTTCGTCTTCGGTATAGCCAGACAGGCGAATCACTTCCATACGATCCAGCAGCGGCGCCGGAATGTTCATGGAGTTAGAGGTCGCCACAAACATCACGTCGCTGAGATCGTAGTCCACTTCCAGGTAATGATCGTTAAACGTCACGTTCTGTTCTGGATCAAGGACTTCCAGCAGCGCAGAAGCAGGATCGCCGCGCATGTCGGAAGACATCTTGTCGATTTCATCCAGCAGGAACAGCGGGTTTTTGACGCCGACTTTGGCCATCTTCTGAATCAGTTTACCCGGCATAGAGCCGATGTAGGTCCGGCGGTGACCACGGATTTCCGCTTCGTCACGCACCCCGCCCAGCGCCATACGCACGTATTTACGACCCGTGGCTTTAGCGATGGACTGGCCCAGAGAGGTTTTACCTACCCCCGGCGGCCCAACCAGGCAAAGAATTGGCCCTTTCAGCTTGTTGACACGGCTTTGGACTGCGAGGTATTCCAGAATGCGATCTTTCACACGTTCCAGACCGTAATGGTCGGTATCGAGGATTTCCTGCGCCTGACGCAGATCTTTTTTGACCTTGCTGCGCGCGTTCCAAGGAACCTGAACCATCCAGTCGATATAGCCGCGCACGACGGTAGCTTCCGCAGACATCGGCGACATCATTTTCAGCTTCTGCAGCTCGGCTTCGGTTTTCTCGCGCGCTTCTTTCGGCATTTTTGCCGCGTCAATTTTGCGCTTCAGCGCTTCATTTTCATCAGGCGCGTCGTCCATTTCGCCCAGTTCTTTCTGAATCGCCTTCATTTGCTCATTCAGATAGTACTCGCGCTGGCTTTTTTCCATCTGCTTTTTAACGCGGTTGCGAATGCGTTTCTCCACCTGCAGCAGATCGATTTCCGACTCCATCATCGCCATCAGGTATTCCAGACGCTCGTTGATATCGGACATCTCAAGCACAGATTGCTTGTCCGACAGCTTAAGCGGCATATGGGCGGCAATGGTATCGGCCAGACGTGCAGGATCGTCGATGCTGTTCAGCGACGTCAGCACTTCTGGTGGAATTTTTTTGTTCAGCTTGATGTAGCCTTCAAACTGATTAATTGCGGTGCGAACCAGCACTTCCTGCTCGCGCTCTTCAATCGCCGGCGAGTTCAGGTACTCCGCCTGCGCAGAGAAGTGGTCGCCGTTGTCAGACAGCGTGGAGATACGCGCGCGCTGAAGCCCTTCTACCAGTACTTTTACCGTACCGTCGGGCAGTTTCAGCATCTGCAGAATTGAAGCAACGGTACCTACAGTGAACAGGTCGTTAACACCTGGCTCATCCGTCGAAGCCTCTTTCTGCGCCACCAGCATGATTTTCTTATCATGGTCCATTGCAGCTTCCAGGCAGCGAATGGATTTTTCACGCCCGACAAACAGTGGAATAACCATGTGCGGATAAACCACCACATCGCGCAGCGGCAATACGGGGATTTCAATGCGTTCAGAACGCTCAGGATTCATAGAGCTCTCTCTTAGTTTAATGTCCGCCAGGTGATTTGGTGAACGCTTCCGCTCCACCAACAAGTAAATCAGTATATGGGGCTGTTTCCCGGACATTCAACTGTGGGAATGCAGGAAAAATAAATGGGGGATAAAATCCCCCATTTTCTTATTAACTGACTGGTTATTCTGGCGAATTATTCACCGGATGCCTGCTGAGCTTCCGGCTTACCATAAATTAATAGCGGCTTGGACTGGCCAGCGATTACGGACTCGTCAATCACCACTTTTTCCACGTCGTCCAGAGATGGCAGATCGTACATGGTGTCCAGCAGCGCGCCTTCCACGATGGAACGCAAGCCACGAGCACCGGTTTTACGGATCATCGCTTTCTTCGCAATCGCGTCGAGCGCTTCATCACGGAATTCCAGCTCTACGCCTTCCAGGTTGAACAATGCCTGATACTGTTTGGTAAGCGCATTTTTCGGCTCTTTCAGGATCTGAATCAGCGCGTCTTCGCTCAGTTCGCTTAAGGTTGCGACCACCGGCAGACGACCAATGAACTCAGGGATCAGACCGAACTTGATCAGATCTTCCGGTTCAACCTGTCCGAGCAGCTGGCCTTCGCTGGCTTTCTCAGACTTAGCTTTTACCGTTGCGCCAAAGCCGATACCAGAACCCGTTTCCACGCGGTTGGCGATCACTTTATCCAGGCCTGCAAATGCGCCGCCGCAGATAAACAGAATCTTGGAGGTATCAACCTGCAGGAATTCCTGCTGCGGATGCTTACGGCCACCCTGAGGTGGAACGGCAGCCACGGTGCCTTCAATCAGCTTCAGCAGCGCCTGCTGTACACCTTCACCGGACACGTCACGGGTGATGGACGGGTTATCAGATTTGCGGGAGATTTTATCGATCTCATCGATATACACGATGCCGCGCTGGGCTTTCTGTACGTCGTAGTCGCATTTCTGCAGCAGCTTCTGAATGATGTTTTCAACGTCTTCGCCCACGTAACCTGCTTCGGTCAGCGTGGTTGCATCGGCCATGGTAAATGGCACATCCAGCAGGCGAGCCAGCGTTTCTGCCAGCAGCGTTTTACCGCTACCTGTCGGGCCGATCAGCAGGATGTTGCTTTTACCCAGCTCAACGCCGTTGGACGTGTCGCTGTTGCGCAGACGTTTGTAGTGGTTGTAAACCGCAACCGCCAGCACTTTCTTCGCCTGCTCCTGGCCGATAACATAATCGTCAAGATGGTGGCGAATTTCGTGCGGCGTTGGCAACGCACTGCGTTCACGGTGCGGCGCAACTTCTTTAATCTCTTCGCGAATGATGTCGTTACATAAATCGACACACTCATCGCAGATATACACTGACGGCCCGGCAATCAGCTTGCGCACTTCATGCTGGCTTTTGCCGCAAAAAGAGCAGTACAGCAGTTTGCCTGAACCGTCTTTGCGCTTATCTGTCATCAGTAAAACCTCTTCTCTGTTTCTGTGTGCTACCACCGGTAGCACAAGTGCCATTCTACGGCGCAGCCGATAGTGAAGCGTTAAGTCAGGCCGCGACGTTGACTATAGTATAGCGGCCTAAAGCTTCGGGCATTAGTTACGGTGAGTCAGGATCGAATCAACTAAACCGTACTCTACCGCTTCGCTTGCGGAGAGGAAACGATCGCGCTCGGTGTCTTTCTCGATTTGTTCAAGCGATTTGCCCGTATGTTCCGCCATCAGCTCGTTCATACGTGCTTTCACTTTCAGGATCTCTTTAGCGTGGATTTCGATATCCGTCGCCTGGCCCTGATAGCCGCCCAACGGCTGGTGAATCATGACGCGGGAGTTCGGCAGGCAGAAACGCTTACCTTTTGCCCCAGCGGTCAGCAGGAATGCGCCCATCGAGCAAGCCTGGCCCATACAAATGGTGCTGACGTCAGGCTTAATAAACTTCATGGTGTCGTAAATCGACATCCCGGCCGTAATTACGCCACCCGGAGAGTTGATGTAAAGATAGATATCTTTTTCCGGGTTTTCTGCTTCCAGAAACAGCATCTGCGCCACAATCAGGTTAGCCATATGATCTTCTACCTGACCGGTCAGGAAGATGACGCGCTCCTTAAGCAGACGAGAATAGATATCGTATGAACGTTCGCCGCGGGATGTTTGTTCAACAACCATCGGCACCAGGGCCATATGGGGTGCTAATTGATCTCGTTCGCCACTGTATGACATGTCCGTCTCCTGGAGTAATTAAGCCTACTGTACTGATTCTACTTGAGACGCAGGATATTGACTATGTTCCTTGCGCCGATTCTGGACGGAGTCAGTCAGGGATTGTTAATGGAACCTCACCCGAATAATGGGGATGATTTGCCCTGTTTCAAGCATAACAACCTTTTGTTGTTACGCTAACCCTGAAATGGGGTTTTATTGATGGCTTATCGTGTGATTTAGCAATAAAAAAGCCCGCCACCAAAAGGTGACGGGCCCGATGCTGCGTTTTTTGGCTAATCAGCCAAAAAGCACTTACGCCTGCTGGTTCATCAGCTCGCTGAAAGTGGTCGCTTTTTCGGACACTTTCGCTTTAGCCAGAACGGCTTCAACAGCCTGCTCTTCCAGCGCAACGTTGCGCATGTTGTCCATCAGCTCTTTGTTTTTACCGTAGAACTCGATGACTTCAGTCGGATCTTCGTAGGCAGAAGCCATTTCTTCGATCAGACCTTTAACACGCTCTTCGTCAGCTTTCAGCTCGTGGGTACGAATCACTTCGCCCAGCAGCAGACCAACAACAACGCGACGTTTAGCCTGCTCTTCGAACAGTTCACGTGGCAGTTCCAGAGCCTGTTTCTCGTTGCCACCGAAACGCTGTGCAGCCTGGCGACGCAGAACGTCGATTTCGCCGTCGATCAGCGCAGCTGGCACGTCGATGTTGTTAGCGTTAACCAGACCGTCGATTGCCTGAGACTTGATGCGGTTACGCACGGCGCCTTTCAGTTCGCGATCCATGTTTTTACGCACTTCGGTACGCAGGCCAGCCACGGAACCATCTTCAACGCCGAAACGCTTGATGAACTCTTCGGTGAATTCTGGCAGCTCGCGCGCTTCAACTTTCTTCAGCACGATGTCGAACTTCGCCGCTTTCCCTTTCAGGTTTTCAGCGTGATATTCTTCCGGGAAGGTTACTTCGATAGTGAACTCTTCGCCCGCTTTGTGGCCAACGATGCCGTCTTCGAAGCCAGGGATCATACGACCCTGACCCATTGCCAGCACGAAGTCAGAGGCTTTGCCGCCTTCGAACACTTCGCCGTCAACGGAACCGGTGAAATCGATGGTAACGCGATCTTCTGCAGTCGCTGCAGCGTCGCTGTCTTTCCAGGTCGCCTGCTGCTTGCGCAGGGTGTCCAGCATCGCATCAACGTCTTCGTCGGTCACATCAACAACCGGTTTTTCAACTTCGATGGCTTCCAGACCCTGCAGCTCAACTTCTGGGTACACTTCAAACTCTACCGCGTAGGTGAAGTCTTCGCCCAGTTTGTATTCGCCCGGCACATAGTTAGGTGCGCCAGCCGGATTGATCTTCTCTTTGATGATCGCATCAATAAAGTTGCGGCTCATCAGCTCGCCCAGCACGTCCTGACGAACGGAAGCACCGTAGCGCTGCTCAACGACGGTCATCGGCACTTTGCCTTTACGGAAGCCATCGATACGTACTTTTTTAGCTACGTTGACCAGCTCGCTTTTTACAGCGGTTTCGATGCTGTCTGCAGCGATAGTAATCGTGAGACGGCGGCCAAGGCCCTGAGTGGTTTCAACTGAAACTTGCATCTTGTTACCTCAAAAAATCACAGTGCTCGGTCAACTCTGGAAGCCCTGGTGGCTTCACAGAACCAGGATGTTCTCTGAATCAGAAACACATTCCCTGTCGTCAGAATCATCCCGAAGACATTCAAAAAATAAGACGCAGCATTATAGCGGCATCGCTGGGGTGAGTCGAGAACGGCAATAGCGCTCGGCTGCGGCCTTTTTCACACTTCTTTGTCATTTATTCTTCTTTGCCCGCTCCCTTAAAGAGACGGACAAAACAAAACGGCCCGCAGGCCGTTTTGGGAAACGCAGTATACATACCGCAACATAACGGAAAAGTTCCCTTAGTTGCAAACGCTTAGCGGTTAATCAGGCAATGCTGCCCGCGCCACGGCAGTTCGGGGAGGCAAACACCGTGTCCTGCAGCCCTTCCCACTCTTTGACGGTGTAAGTGTGCAGCGCCAGCGCGTGTACCGGGCCTGCCAGTTCCTCGCTTAATGTGCCATAAATCATGCGGTGGCGGTTTAAAAAACGCTCGCCGGTAAAACGATCGCTAACCAGCACCACCTTAAAATGGCTTTCGGAGCCCGCCGGGACATTGTGACGATAGCTTTCATCCACGACTTCCAGGTACGCGGGGGTAAAGGCGGCTTTTAACTTCTCTTCTATCTGCTCGCGTATCAGCATGAACTTTCTCCTCGACAACGTAGAGATGCCACTCATCCCTTTAAATGTTAGCCGCTTTTAGCCAGATTTTGCTTTGAACACAACAAAAATTTAACTTTCTCGGGCCTTTCTTCACCCGGTTATCAGAACGTTCATAGGGTTAAGGCACTAAACCGAATGAAAAGTGTCAGAAGGTTTTGCTGAAGCCCAGAAAAATGGCAACGCGATGAAATTCCGTGCGTTAAGCACTTCCCCTGCACGACCGCAGTGTTATGATGGCGTGATTTTTTATCAGCCTGCCCTTTGAGTACATTGAGAAAGCGAACATGTTAAAAAAATTACTTTTCCCGCTGGTTGCCATGTTTATGCTGGCCAGCTGCGCAACACCGCCAACCACCATTGAAGTGTCACCAAAGATCACCCTGCCACAGCAGGATCCAAGCCTGATGGGCGTGACGCTAAGCATCAACGGTGCCGATCAGCGTACCAGCCAGGCGCTGGCGAAGGTGACCCGCGACAATCAGCTAGTCACGCTGACGCCATCCCGCGATCTGCGCTTCCTGCTGCAGGAAGTGCTGGAGAAGCAGATGACCGCCCGCGGTTATATGATTGGGCCAAACAGCCCGGTTGATCTGCAGATCATCGTTAACCAGCTGTATGCAGACGTTTCCCAGGGTAACGTGCGCTACAACATCGCCACTAAAGCGGATATCTCCATCATTGCTACCGCGAAGAACGGTAACAAGATGACCAAGAACTACCGCTCCAGCTATAACGTTGAAGGCGCGTTCCAGGCTACCAATAAAAATATCGCTGACGCGGTTAACTCCGTGCTGACCGATACCATTGCGGATATGGCTCAGGACACCAGCGTTCACGACTTCGTTAAGCAGAACGCTCGTTAATTTTTACCCCGTTGGCCTGCTCACGCGGGCCAACAACAGAGTTTGTACAATTCCCCTATGTCCAATCATTATCTGCGCATCTTTCAGCAGCCAAAATCAGCCATTTTACTGATTCTGGGCTTTGCGTCCGGCCTGCCTCTAGCCCTGACTTCAGGTACGCTTCAGGCCTGGATGACCGTCGAAAACATCGACCTGAAAACCATCGGTTTCTTCTCGCTTGTGGGCCAGGCCTACGTCTTTAAGTTTCTTTGGTCGCCGGTAATGGACCGCTATACCCCGCCACTGCTCGGGCGTCGTCGTGGCTGGCTGTTAATCACGCAAATTCTGTTGTTGGTGGCAATCGCCGCCATGGGGTTCCTTGAACCCTCCTCGCAGCTGCGCTGGATGGCTGCCCTGGCGGTGATCATCGCCTTCTGTTCTGCCTCCCAGGATATCGTCTTTGATGCCTGGAAAACTGACGTTCTGTCTGCCGAGGAACGCGGGACCGGTGCCGCCATCAGCGTGCTGGGCTACCGCCTGGCAATGCTGGTTTCCGGCGGTCTCGCGCTCTGGCTGGCGGACCGCTATTTAGGCTGGCAGGCCACCTACTGGCTGATGGCAGCCCTGCTTGTGCCCTGTATTATCGCCACGCTTTTGGCGCCAGAGCCTACAGATGCCGTCCCCGTCCCTAAAAGCCTGGAGCGCGCCGTCGTTGAACCGCTGCGTGACTTCTTTGGCCGCAACAATGCCTGGCTGATTTTGCTGCTGATTGTGCTTTATAAGCTGGGCGATGCCTTCGCCATGAGCCTGACCACCACGTTCCTGATCCGTGGCGTTGGCTTTGATGCCGGTGAAGTCGGCGTGGTGAATAAAACGCTGGGGCTGTGCGCCACCATTTTCGGCGCGCTGCTTGGCGGAATGCTGATGCAAAAGCTGACGCTGTTCCGCGCCTTGCTGATCTTCGGCATTTTGCAGGGCGTGTCCAACGCCGGTTACTGGCTGCTGTCGGTAACGGATAAAGACATGATTACCATGGCAAGCGCGGTGTTCTTCGAGAACCTCTGCGGCGGCATGGGCACTGCAGCCTTCGTGGCGCTGCTGATGACGCTGTGCAACAAGTCATTCTCAGCCACCCAGTTTGCGCTGCTTTCCGCGCTTTCCGCCGTGGGCCGCGTGTATGTCGGCCCGATTGCCGGCTGGTTTGTGGAAGCCCACGGCTGGCCGACGTTCTACCTGTTCTCCGTAGTCGCCGCTGTACCGGGGATCCTATTATTACTGGTCTGTAAGCGCACGCTGGAGTTCACCCAGCAAAACGAAACCTTCATGACGCGCAGTGAATTTGCTCCGGCTTACCGCCTGGCGCTGCGTATTCTGGGCTTTGGCTGCCTGCTGCTGGCGGCGTGGCTGCTGGTTATTATCAGCAATGCGCTTGGGCTGACCGAATGGGCATTTGGTTTACAGCTGCTGGAATGGGGCGCTTTGTTCGCCATCGGTGGGATTCTGTTTGGCGGCCTGCTGGACTTCCTCGCCCTGCGCAAAACGTCACTTATCTGATAAGAATAAAAAAACCGGGCGGATAAACGCCCGGTCTGAGAAAGCCGGCAAGGTCACCCTGCCGGCTTTTTTATCGCCTTAAGCCAGCGCGTGCGCTGCCGCGTTTTGCCCGGCAAGTGTACCAAAGATGATGATATCGGCGACGGCGTTGCCGCCGATGCGGTTTGCACCGTGAATGCCGCCCACCACTTCACCTGCGGCCCAGACGCCCTGAATCACCTGATGCTGTTCGGTCACCACTTCTGCGCTGGTGTTAATAGTGACACCGCCCATCGTGTGGTGAACCCCTGGCGCAATGCGGATCGCGTAGTATGGCCCGGTGTCCAGTGGGAAACGCATCCCGGTGGTACGCCCAAAGTCTTCGTCCTTTTTCTGCTTCACAAAGCCGTTGTAGCGATCCAGCGTTTGCTGCAGCGCGTGCGCATCCATATTCAGCTTCACCGCCAGCTCTTCCGCCGTTGGCGCGCTGATCACAAACCCACGGGCAATATATTCATCCGCCGCTTTGTTGTTCTGGCGTACCTGCTCATCAAACAGGATCCAGGCACTTTTCTCCGGCAGAGCGATAATCTCTGCGGAAACCTTGTCACGGGTTTCCAGCTCATTGAAGAAGCGCTGCCCTTCCTGACTGATCAGAATAGCCCCGCCGCCGCGAATGGACTCGGAGATCAGATAAGAAGTCGTTTGCTCCACGGTCGGGTGGATCTGGATCTGATCCATGTCCACCGTACCGGCGCCGATCTTCTCCAGCAGGGCAATACCGCTCCCGGTCGCACCTTTATGGTTGGTGGTCACAAAACCTTTCAGCTCAGGGCGGTAGTGAACCACCATTTTACGGTTGGCGCTGAAGCCACCGGTAGCCACAACTACGCTTTTCGCCAGCAGAATATGGTGTTCGTTATATTCGTTCGCGACCTTAACCCCGGTTACCACGCCGTTTTCATGCAGAATCTCTTCCACGGTGGTATCCAGCAGTACGTCGATGCTGCGCTGGTTGACGTTGTTGACCAGGCCGCTTATCAGGAAGCCACCAACGGCCGAGCGGTCTGCCGGGCGGTGTGTACGGTCAATGCTCATCCCGCCGGTGATGGTAATGTCGTTCAGGACGATATCCAGGCTTGCCAGCCAGTCAATGGCGCCTGGCGCGCGCTCGACGAACTCTTTCAGCAGCTCGGTATTGTTTCTGAATTTACCGCCTTTCAGCGTCTCATCGTAGAACAGCTCTTTGCTGTCTTTGATGCCCTTCATCGCCTGGAAGCGCGTTTCCGCGGCGTTCATGCCCACGGAGGCTTTGATGGTGTTGCCGCCGATGGTTGGCATCTTCTCGATGATCACCACGCGGGCACCGGCATCGGAAGCACGAATAGCCGCCGCCAGGCCTGCACCGCCGCTGCCGATCACCGCCACATCGTAGCTTTGAGGTGCATCCGGGTTGCCGCCTTCTTCAATCACATGTTCTTTGCTGGAGGTGGTCATCGCGCGGGAGACCGCTTTCTTCAGGGCCTCACTTTGTGCCGTTGCCCCGGTCACCGCATCCACATACGGGCTGTTGGCCACCAGCATACGCGAGCGCAAAATTTCGAAACTTGGGGTGAAATCGACATCCACCGAATCGTCCTGCACCAGAGTAATGTCGGTGATACGGTCAGTGTCGAGCGTGACGCTGATTTTGAGCTTGAGCGCTTCGGCCTCCACTTTTTCCTGGAAGACCCCGGCTTTGTATTTGCGGCCAGTGGTGCTGGTGTCGCGGATCATGGCATCGACCAGCGAGAAGCGCCACAGCGGCTCAGGGATCAGCAGCTCTTCACGCTTGGTGCTGTCAATGAACAGATCCAGCGTTTCATTTTTTAGAATGCGATCGGCCCAGTCCGGGTAGGCAATACAGGCTTTCCCGACGGCAATCAGGTCGTACCCGAGGCCCAGCGCTTCTTCGGCATCAGTGCGATTAACGACCCCACCCACCCCGATAACCGGCACTTTCGCCAGCGTTTCAGACCGCATCGCCAGATACTTGTTGATCAACATGGTCGGATCTTTGGTATCAACGATCGACGCACGCTTGAAGTAGCCCACGGAGAAGTGCACGTAATCAACGCCCCTTTCCGCCAGCTTTTCCAGCAGGTACATGGTGTCGTCGAAGCGGATGCCCGGCACCTCAATCTCTTCCGGCGAGAAACGGTAGCCGATAATAAAGGAAGCATCGGCGAAGCGGCTGGCCATTTTGTGGGTGATTTCGAGCACTTCCAGCGGGAACCTGGCGCGGTTGTCGCGGCTGCCGCCCCACTTATCGTCACGCTGGTTAGAGTTTGGCGAATAGAACTGCTGAATCAGGTAAGTGTTTGCGCCGTGGATCTCCACGCCGTCGAATCCGGCTTTGATTGCACGGTTCACGGCATCGCCAAACTTGGTGATCATCACATCCACTTCTTCGGCGGTCAGGGCTTCTGGCGTGGTGGCCCCTTCACGCGGTGCGGCAATGGCGCTCGGCGCGACGGGCTTCTTGCCGCCAATCAGCTCCGGCTCAACCATTCGGCCGCCGTGATAAATCTGCAGAATGGCTTTAGAGCCACGGGATTTAATCGCGCTGGCAATTCGCGCCAGGCCAGGAATTTTGTTGTCACTGTCGATAGCCAGAGCACCGGGGAAAGCAGGGCCTTTAGGATCGATAAAGCAGCATTCGACGATAACGGTGCCGATGGTGCCCGCGCGTTCGCGGTAATACTCAACCAAATCGCTGGGCACGCTGCCGTCGTAAAAACCGGTACAGGTGGTCATCGGCGCCATGATCAGGCGGTTTTTCAGCACCGCGCCGTTGGGCAAGGTGAGTGGCTTCAGGATCGGAGTTTTGGAGTTCATTCTTTATCATTCCAGCAGGTGAGGTCGACATTGTCCGGCACTCAATGAATAGCCCCGGCAGGCAACACAATTATCAGGGAGTAACGTAATTTGAATTAGAGAACAGAAACGGCAATTTTGCGGAATATATTTTTCGAATGTTAGTCAACGCCTTAAAAAAAGCAAATACAAATAATAACCATAAATAACAAAAGGTTTTATATCACTTTGCTTCTACTGAATAGTCGATGGCAATCAGCGAAGCGGCTTATTTACATCAGGTTACGATTTGATCTTTAACCACTTAAAGACTATGGATATAAATGAAGCGGATTTTTTTAGTTAAATAAAATCGTTGGCTTTTTGCTATACAGAAACCAAAATCAAATACCTGACACGGCCAGCAGGAGCGCAAAAGAAGGGATAATATCCCATTGTTTCAGTATGATGAAGGATTCAAGAAACAATCTCTTATCACTCAATAAATATGAGGTTAAATGGAGGCAGGGAGCAGGTGCGATGGGTGGTCAGATTTGCACCGGTTAAAAAAACTATCATGAATGTATAAAATTCCGCCTATAAAAGATGAGGTGGAAATAAAAGTCGGGAAACAGGTTTTGCAGGGAATATTAATCGAATTCATCATGATAACTTTAAGGCACAGGCTATGACTAACACCTCACCAATAAGCGCGACAGCGAAAGCATCGCCCCCGGACGCGGGGAATAAAAAGCGCTTGATATTGCTATTTTTACCTATCCTTATCAGCATCATTATATTACTGCTTCCGGTTCCGGCCGGATTAGAGCCCTACGCATGGCACTTCTTCGCCATCTTCGTCGGGGTGATTGTCGGGCTAATCTTCGAACCCTTACCAGGCGCAGTTATCGGGCTGACAGGCATCGTGGTTATCGCGCTGTTCAGCCAGTGGCTATTGTTTAGCCCGGCCGAGCTGGCAGATCCTAAATTTAAGCTGGCGAGCCAGTCCTTCCAGTGGGCGGTCAGCGGCTTTAGCAACTCCACCGTTTGGCTGATCTTCGGCGCCTTTATGTTTGCCGCCGGCTACGACAAAACGCAGTTTGGTCGCCGTCTGGCGCTGATCCTGGTGAAGTACCTGGGCCGACGCAGCCTGACGCTGGGCTACGCGATCACCTTCGCCGACCTGCTTCTCGCCCCGTTCACTCCGTCTAACACCGCGCGCAGTGGGGGCACGATTTACCCGATTATTGCTAACCTGCCGCCGCTGTATGGCTCTCTGCCCAATGACCCAAGCTCACGCAGAATTGGCTCTTACCTGATGTGGGTGGCGATCAGCGCCGCCTGTATCACCAGCTCGATGTTCCTCTCCGCGCTGGCACCGAACCTGCTGGCGCTGGCGCTGGTGAAAAGCATCATCGGCTTTGAGATCTCCTGGGGCATGTGGTTCCTTGCCTTCCTGCCGCTGGGCGTGCTGCTGATCCTCACCATGCCGCTGCTGGCTTACTGGTTCTATCCGCCGGAAGTGAAGGTGAATGACGAAGTGCCGAAATGGGCTGCCGCAGAGCTGGAAAAACTGGGCAAACTGTCGCGCAACGAAATCCTGCTGCTGCTGTTTGTCTGTAGCGCCCTGCTGATGTGGATTTTTGCCGCCGCATGGATTGAGCCTGCCATGGCCGCTCTGCTGGTTATTATCCTGATGCTGTGGACCGGCGTGCTGAACTGGAACGACATTATCAGCAATAAACCGGCCTGGAATACCTTTGCCTGGTTTGCCACCCTGGTGGCGCTGGCCGATGGCCTCGCTCGCGTGGGCTTTATTGCCTGGCTGGGTAAAGAAGGTGCCGCGCTGCTGCACGGCTTCGACCCGCAGGTGTCGGCGGTGATGCTGCTGGTGGCGTTCTACCTGCTGCACTATCTGTTTGCCAGCACCACGGCGCACACCACCGCGCTGCTGCCGGCCACGCTGACCATCGCCGCATCCATTCCGGGTATCAATATGCCTGTCTTCTGCCTGATGATGGTGACTTCACTCGGCGTGATGGGGATCATCACCCCTTACGGCACCGGTCCAAGCCCGATTTACTACGGCAGCGGCTACCTGCCAACCAAAGATTACTGGCGAATGGGTACCATCTTTGGCGCTATCTTCCTCTGTTCGCTGATGCTTATCAGCTACCCGTGGATGGTGCTGATGTTCTGATGCACAACGTTTGATGCAAAAGCCCCCGGTATAAACCGGGGGCTTTTTTATTTTATGAAGTAAACCATTTCGATGGTGATGCCATAAAGCATAGGCAGCAATATCATGCCCAATAGATTCACCAGGGGAGGAAGCTGACGGATAAATAAAACCGGGAACATCAGGACAACAACCACAATCCTGACAGGTAAGTTACGCCAGTCGCCACGTCTTTGCCAAAGCGCCCATCCCACCGGGATAACAAGGAAGAGCAGGATAACCAGCGCCCGCATCGTTATGACATCTTTTCCCTGCCATGCGCTCGCTCCACGCCATGCGCTATAAAATGCCATCGCAAGAAGCAGCCACGATGCCAGCCAGAAAACAGTATGGACGCATTTGCTTGCCGCTCCTCCGGATTTAAATCGGCGTTCAAGAAACGGATATCCCCAGAGAAAAGTCGCCACTATGGCCAGCATGACGCCTGACTGAAACGCGGCTTTCGGTGACTCATGGCCCGTTAGCCAGGCCGTATACCCCCAGAAAACTACGGCAATGATGGCGCCCCAGCTTAGCGCCAGGGTTGGTTTTTGCAGCACCTCAAGGAGTGAAGGATTAAGGCGCTCCAACAATGCGGGCGACTGCTGGCGTAATTCCCCCACCTGCTTCGCCAGCTGCGACAGCAGATCGGGAACCAGCCTTACCCACCCTGGAATCGCCATCCCTTTTTCCGTCAGCAGTCGCCATTTCAACTGAGCATAACGATTGCCTCCATATTGCCTGGCCAGATACTGCCAGTAGTTCTCCCGGTTAGTTATCGCAATCTGCTGTTCGAGGGCATGTACCAGCCAGTCAGGAAGTTGAGATGAGCGGTAGCTGTCAATCTGCCAGTCCATCACCGCAGAGACTTCATTTAACAGGCTGCGGTTAAGCCACTTCTGCTCGCTTAGTGCTTCGGCGAGCATCAGGCTAAACACGTGTCGGGCTTCAAGTGCATCGGGGATTTCATTATCAAGGTAACGATGCAGCGTCCCCAATCCTTCAAGTTCATCCCTGATTAACAGAGTCGAAACTGACTGCGCCTGTTCCCAGAGTTCATTTTTGCTCCAGAGTGTTTGTGGCTGAGAGGTCTGCTCCTGCATCAGTTCCCGAACATAATCCATCATCGGCGTAGGTTCAGGTTTATCCGGGAAATGCTCATCTTCGTCGTTCAGAACAACCGTCGAACTGGCATAGCGTTTGGCGCTATCAAACGCCTCGCGCAACGCCTGAAACCCCTTCGGGTCTTTGTCCGGCCGCCGTAGCTTTAGCTCCCGGGCATAAGCCCGACGAATTTCGCTTTCATCTCTTGTAGGCTCAATGCCCAGCACATCCCATATCGTCGCCATCTTTACAGTCCGTCGTTAAGCTGGTCTAACACCCGACGCAGGTCGTCCCGCGCGGCAGCAATAACACGCAGATCCTGGCGGTCCAGCGCCTGTTCAAACTGCGTCGCATAATGATCGATAATCTGGCGTCTGTCTCCCAGCGTCTGCTCATAGCGTTTTGCCGCTTCGGCAGCCAATTGGCGATTTTCAGGCACGTCCCGGGGATGTTGTTTGAGCGCGTCCAGCTGTTTTAAGCGGTTTGCAATATCCTCAGCGCTGAGCATGCCCGGCGATTTCTCGATAACCATTGTGGACGCGGTTTGCTCGCCGCTGACCCTGCATTCCACTTCCAGGATGCCGTCAAGGGTATAGGTGAAACGCACGTCCACGCTAACTTCCCCCGCTTTGCGCGGCGGGATCTGAATCGACATGCTGTCCAGGCGCAGGTTGTCGCTGACTTTGCGGGATTCTCCCTGATAAACCTCAATATCGATCTTGCGCTGGTTATCATTCATGGTGCTGAAGGTCTGCATCACGCTAACCGGCACGAAGGCGTTGCGCTCAATCAGCGGCGAGAAAAAGCCTTCTTCTATTTTGTCCCCGTGCCGGCGGGCCACTTCGATCCCCAATGAATAAGGCATCACATCGGTGAGCACCACGTCGTCCAGCGCTTTGTCTTCCGCTATAAGTCCGGCCTGAACGCCGGCGCCCAGCGCCACCACTTCGTCAGGATTCAGTTCATTACGAGGGAAGCGACCAAACATGCGGGTCACCAGTTGACGAACCAGCGGCATGCGGGTTGCGCCGCCCACCAAAATAACGTGGTCGAGTTGCGCAACGTCAAATTGCGCATCCTGTAACGCCTGAACCACCGGTTTTTTCAGGCGGGACAGCAGCCCACTGCAACATTCCTGGAAAGCCTCTTCGGTCATATCCCAGCCGTATTCCTCACCACCGCAGGTCAGTTTCGCAGTGGCTTTTTCCTGATTGCTGAGCTGGCGTTTTAACGATTCTGCCTGGCGGGTCAGTTCTGCGGCAAACGCCGGGTCATCAAGCGTTAGCTGGGGATAGTGGCTTAGCATCCACTGGCGGATTGCTTCGGTAAAATCATCGCCCCCCAGCCAGGCATCGCCGCTGCTGGCGCGCACCTCTATGACGCCTTCAAACATATCGACGATGGAGACATCAAACGTTCCGCCGCCTAAGTCGAAGACCAGGAATTTTTGCTCACGGCTGTCGGCCAGCCCGTAGGCCAGCGCGGCTGCGGTGGGCTCATTAAGAAGGCGCTCAACGTCCAGGCCGGCCATCTGCCCGGCAGCTTTCACCGCTTTACGCTGGGTATCGTTGAAGTAAGCCGGTACGGTAATGGCCGCACGCGTGACGCTGCAGCCAAGCGTAACCTCGGCATCCGCTTTTAATTTTCTCAGCACTAACGCGGCAAGCTCTTCAGCACGAAATGACTGCTGGCCAAGAGTGAAGGTTTTATCGGTGCCCATATAACGCTTGAAACTGGCGACAGTGAGATGAGGATGACTAACCAGTCGGGCCTTTGCCGCCTCGCCAACCAGCAGATGCCCATCGTCATCCAGCCCGACAACGGAAGGGGTTAAACGCTCACCGCGGCGGCCCAAAATTAACGTTGTCCCCGCAGCACCAAACCAGGCCACGGCGCTATTGGATGTGCCGAGATCGATACCAATAATGGGTGAAATATCTCCTGCCATGATCTTATCCCTGATTATAAAGTGGCTACTTAACGCCCTTAACCCTGTCGTTTTCACCTGCTTTGTGATTAAGAAAATGTAATTAATACCGGATAGTTACTTTTTTTGTCTATTAATTACCCAGGCCATAAAGTGTTACCGTCGAGGACTATTTATCGTAATTAAATACAGTTTTCTTTAATTACTTTGTTCAATAAGCATTAAAAGATTATCCTTAACGATTCAGCCCGGTGAGAAATTAATATTTGTTGGAAACATGTGACAAATGCTGCCGCATTGTTAATTAAATGTATTTTAATTTGACTGGTTATACTCATTTCCCCGGACTATTTCCGCCAACATAGGTTTTCGTTATAACCTGCGGAGCCCGCGCACCAACGCTAGATTTTACAGTTTGTTGCATTCTGTGTGACATCGTAGGCAGAACCCGGTAACACCCTACTGACACTGCGCCATTCATGTTTACAGTAATGTAACCTTCCCGTAAAATGCCGGCACACTTTAAACGACAATAGAGCTCCCTGGAATTGAGGTCGTTAAATGAGACTCAGGAAATACAATAAAAGTTTGGGATGGTTGTCATTAATCGCAGGCGCTTTTTTACTCAGTGGCTGCGATTCTGCACTCCTGGATCCCAAAGGACAGATCGGACTGGAACAACGTTCACTGATACTGACGGCCATCGGCCTGATGTTGATTGTCGTTATCCCTGCAATTGCAATGGCTATCGGTTTTGCCTGGAAGTATCGGGCATCCAACAAAGACGCCAAATACAGCCCTAACTGGTCGCACTCGAACAAAGTGGAAGCTGTAGTCTGGACGATTCCTATCCTTATCGTTATCTTCCTCGCGGTACTGACCTGGAAAACCACTCACTCTCTTGAACCTAGCCGCCCGCTGGAACATGAAGCGAAGCCGGTGACCATCGAAGTTATCGCCATGGACTGGAAATGGTTCTTCATCTATCCGGAGCAGGGTATCGCTACGGTGAATGAAATCGCCTTCCCGGCCAATACCCCAGTGGAATTCAAAATCACCTCTAACTCGGTGATGAACTCCTTCTTTATTCCGCGCCTGGGTAGCCAAATCTACGCAATGGCAGGTATGCAGACCAAACTGCACCTGATTGCCGATGAAGCCGGCACCTACGACGGTATTTCGTCAAACTACAGCGGTAAAGGTTTCTCCGGCATGAAGTTCAAGGCTATCGCCACGCCGGACATGGACACCTTTAACCAATGGGTTGCTAAAGCGAAACAGTCTCCTGAAGTCATGAACGATATGGCGACCTACGAGAAACTGGCCGCGCCAAGCGAATACAACAAAGTCGAATACTTCTCCAGTGTTAAACCTGATTTGTTTAAAGACGTGATTAACAAATTTATGGGACACGGGAGCATGCACATGACCAAGCCGGAAGGTGAACAGGCTTCCCATGACGATATGAAAGGCATGGAAGGTATGGAAGGCATGGACATGAGTCACGCGGAAACCTCTCACTAAGGGGCCGAGGAATAATACGATGTTCGGAAAACTTACACTGGATGCAATCCCGTACCATGAGCCAATTGTCATGGTTACGGTTGCGGCAATCATCGTCGGGGGACTGGCGCTGCTTGCGGCTATCACTTACTTCGGTAAGTGGGAATATTTATGGAAAGAGTGGCTAACCTCCGTTGACCACAAACGCCTCGGCGTGATGTACATTATCGTCGCTATCGTCATGCTGCTGCGCGGCTTTGCCGATGCGGTAATGATGCGTAGCCAGCAGGTACTGGCCTCCGCCGGCGAAGCAGGCTTCCTGCCGCCTCACCACTACGATCAGATCTTTACCGCCCACGGCGTTATCATGATCTTCTTCGTAGCGATGCCATTTGTTATCGGCCTGATGAACATCGTTGTGCCTTTACAGATTGGCGCGCGTGACGTTGCCTTCCCATTCCTGAACAACCTGAGCTTCTGGTTCACCGTTGTCGGCGTGGTGCTGGTTAACCTGTCACTGGGCGTGGGCGAATTCGCTCAGACCGGCTGGGTAGCTTATCCACCGCTATCGGGGATTGAGTACAGTCCGGGCGTCGGGGTCGATTACTGGATCTGGAGTCTCCAGCTGTCCGGTATCGGTACGACACTGACCGGTATTAACTTCTTTGTGACCATTCTGAACATGCGTACCCCGGGTATGACCATGTTCAAAATGCCGGTGTTCACCTGGGCTTCGCTGTGTACTAACGTACTGATTATCGCCGCGTTCCCAATCTTCACCGTGACCGTCGCGCTGCTGACCCTTGACCGCTACCTTGGCACCCATTTCTTTACCAACGATATGGGTGGCAACATGATGATGTACATCAACCTCATCTGGGCATGGGGCCACCCGGAAGTTTATATCCTGGTGCTGCCGGTGTTTGGTGTGTTCTCTGAGGTGGTTGCAACCTTCTCTAAAAAGCGTCTGTTCGGTTACACCTCCCTGGTGTGGGCGACCATCGCGATTACCGTTCTGTCGTTCATCGTTTGGCTGCACCACTTCTTCACCATGGGCAGCGGGGCGAACGTAAACGCCTTCTTCGGTATTGCCACCATGATTATCGCCATCCCGACCGGGGTGAAGATCTTCAACTGGCTGTTCACCATGTATCAGGGCCGCATCGTCTTTAACTCCGCGATGCTTTGGACCATTGGCTTCATCGTCACCTTCTCTATCGGTGGGATGACCGGTGTTCTGCTGGCGGTGCCGGGCGCGGACTTCGTGCTGCACAACAGCCTGTTCCTGATTGCACACTTCCACAACGTTATCATCGGCGGCGTGGTCTTCGGTTGCTTCGCAGGTCTGACCTACTGGTGGCCAAAAGCGTTCGGCTTCACGCTGAACGAAACCTGGGGCAAACGCGCCTTCTGGTTCTGGATTATCGGTTTCTTCGTGGCATTTATGCCGCTGTACGTGCTGGGCTTCATGGGCATGACCCGTCGTCTGAGCCAGCAGATCGATCCACAGTTCCACACCCTGCTGGTTGTTGCAGCCTGTGGTGCGGCGCTGATCGCTCTGGGCATTCTGTGCCAGCTGATTCAGTTCTACGTTTCTATCCGAGACCGCGAGCAGAACCGCGATCTGACCGGTGACCCATGGGGTGGCCGTACGCTGGAGTGGGCAACGTCTTCCCCACCTCCGTTCTATAACTTCGCCCACCTGCCGCACGTTCACGAGCGTGATGCATTCTGGGAGATGAAAGAGAAAGGTGAAGCGTACAAGCAGCCTGCGCACTATGAAGAGATTCATATGCCGCGTAACAGCGCAGCCGGTATCATCATCGCTGCATTCAGCACCGTGTTTGGCTTTGCCATGATCTGGCACATCTGGTGGCTGGCGATTGTTGGCTTTGCCGGCATCGTTATCACCTGGATTGCGAAAAGCTTCGACGAAGATGTGGATTACTATGTTCCGGTGGCTGAAGTCGAAAAACTGGAAAATCAGCATTTCGAAGAACTCACCAAAGCAGGGCTGAAAAATGGCAACTGAGACTGTAAATAACGCCCACGCCGCGGAGCACGGGCACCACGATGCGGGAACCAATAAGGTCTTTGGTTTCTGGATCTACCTGATGAGCGACTGCATTCTGTTCTGTTGCTTGTTCGCGACCTATGCCGTTCTGGTGAACGGCACCGCAGGTGGCCCGGCAGGGAAAGACATCTTCGAGCTGCCGTTCGTGGCCGTTGAAACTGCCCTGCTGCTGGTGAGCTCCATCACCTACGGCATGGCGATCATCGCCATGAATAAAGGCAACAAAAGTCAGGTTATCTCCTGGCTGGCGCTGACCTTCCTGTGCGGTGCAGGCTTCGTTGGGATGGAAATCTATGAATTCCATCACCTGATCAAAGAAGGCTTCGGCCCGGATCGCAGCGGCTTCCTGTCAGCGTTCTTCGCGCTGGTCGGTACCCACGGTCTGCACGTCACTTCCGGTCTGGTGTGGATGGCATTCATGATGATTCATGTTTCCCGCCGCGGCCTGACCAGCACCAACCGTGCGCGTCTGATGTGCCTGAGCCTGTTCTGGCACTTCCTTGACGTGGTTTGGATCTGCGTATTCTCTGTAGTCTATCTGATGGGGGCAATGTAATGAGTCATTCAACTGAACATAGCGGCGCCCACCACGGTAGCGTGAAGACCTACATGACAGGTTTTATCCTGTCTATCATCCTGACGGCTATTCCGTTCTGGATTGTAATGGAAGGCACGGCCTCTCACGGCACCATGCTTGCCGTGATCCTGGTGACTGCAGTCGTCCAGATTCTGGTGCACCTCGTGTGCTTCCTGCATCTGAACACCTCGTCGAGTGAGCGCTGGAACCTGGTGGCCTTCGCCTTTACGGTGCTGATTATTGCCATTCTGGTGATTGGCTCGATCTGGATTATGTGGAACCTCAACCTGAACATGATGGTTCACTAAGAGCGGCATGTATGATTAAGCAATACCTGCAAGTAACGAAACCAGGAATTATTTTCGGTAATTTAATTTCTGTCATTGGGGGATTTTTACTGGCCTCGAAGGGCAGCATTAATTACCCGCTGTTCCTCTATACGCTGGTTGGCGTATCACTGGTGGTCGCATCAGGTTGTGTTTACAACAACTTTATCGACCGTGATATCGACCAGAAGATGGAGAGAACGAAAAATCGGGTGCTGGTTAAAGGCCTGATTTCACCGAAAATTTCGCTGGTGTACGCCACCGTGTTGGGTATTGCTGGCTTCATGCTGCTGTGGTTTGGTGCTAATCCGCTGGCGATGTGGCTGGCCGTGATGGGCTTCGTGGTGTATGTCGGGGTGTATAGCCTCTACATGAAACGCCACTCGGTCTACGGCACGCTCATCGGCAGCTTGTCCGGTGCGGCTCCTCCGGTTATCGGCTACTGCGCCGTAACCAACGAGTTCGACACCGGCGCCGCTATCCTGCTGGCTATCTTTAGCCTGTGGCAGATGCCGCACTCCTATGCGATTGCCATCTTCCGCTTTAAAGATTACCAGGCCGCCAATATTCCGGTTCTGCCGGTGGTAAAAGGCATTTCCGTCGCCAAGAACCACATCACGCTGTACATCATCGCTTTTGCGGTGGCGACGCTGATGCTTTCTCTGGGCGGCTATGCCGGATACAAATACCTGATCGTCGCCGCGGCGGTCAGCGTCTGGTGGCTGGGTATGGCGCTGCGGGGCTATAAAGTGGAAGACGATAAGGTCTGGGCGCGCAAGCTGTTCATCTTCTCTATCGTGGCCATTACCTCGCTGAGCGTCATGATGTCGGTCGATTTTATGGTGCCAGACTCACATAATCTGCTGACTTACGTCTGGTAAGTCGCGAAAAGCATAAAAGGGCACCTCGGTGCCCTTTTTTATCAGTATCATCAAAGCACCTGCCCTGTAATATCTGCTAAATAACTAACGATTTACCCTCCCCTGCCCTCGCACTACACTAAGGCCGACTTTTTATCTGAGGTGGTAATGAACGATTACAAAATGACGCCCGTCGAGCTGCGTGCGACGTGGGGTTTAGGCACTGTCTTTTCCCTGCGTATGCTGGGTATGTTTATGGTATTGCCGGTTCTTACCACCTGGGGTATGGCGCTGCAGGGCGCAAGCGAAGCGCTCATCGGCCTGGCAATCGGCATTTATGGCCTGGCGCAAGCCGTCTTCCAGATCCCTTTCGGCCTGCTTTCTGACCGTATTGGCCGCAAGCCGCTTATCGTTGGCGGGCTGGCTATCTTTGTGCTTGGCAGCGTTATTGCCGCCCTGAGCGACTCCATTTGGGGCGTCATTTTAGGCCGCGCGCTGCAGGGCTCCGGCGCAATCGCCGCCGCTGTTATGGCGTTACTCTCCGATCTAACCCGTGAACAGAACCGAACCAAAGCGATGGCCTTTATCGGCGTCAGCTTCGGGGTAACCTTCGCCATCGCGATGGTGCTCGGCCCGATCATTACTCAGGCGCTTGGCCTGCAGGCGCTGTTCTGGATGATTGCCGTCTTAGCCAGCTGCGGCATTCTGATTACGATTTGGCTGGTCCCGAATAGCAAAACGCACGTGCTTAACCGCGAGTCGGGAATGGTCAAAGGCTGCTTCCGCAAAGTGATGATGGAGCCAAAGCTGCTGAAGCTGAATTTCGGCATCATGTGCCTGCATATCATGCTGATGTCCACCTTTGTCGCCCTACCGGGCCAGCTTGAACAGGCAGGCTTTCCGGCGGCTCAGCACTGGAAAGTCTATCTTTGCACCATGCTGATTTCGTTTGTTTCGGTCGTGCCCTTTATTATTTATGCCGAAGTTAAACGCCGCATGAAGCACGTCTTTGTCGGCTGCGTGGCGGTACTTTTGATTGCTGAGATCGTGCTTTGGGGCGCGGGCCCGCACTTCTGGGATCTGGTGATTGGCGTGCAGCTGTTCTTCCTCGCCTTTAACCTGATGGAAGCGATTCTGCCTTCGCTTATCAGCAAAGAATCTCCGGCGGGCTACAAAGGCACCGCCATGGGCATCTACTCCACCAGCCAGTTTATCGGCGTAGCCATCGGCGGCTCGCTCGGCGGCTGGCTGAACGGGCTGTTTGATTCGCAAACCGTCTTCCTGGCAGGCGCGGTGCTGGCGATGATCTGGCTATTCGTCAGCTGGACAATGCAGGAGCCGCCTTACGTCAGCAGCCTGCGCATTGAGCTGCCGGAAAGCAGTGCGAACGACGAACATTTGCGTGAAAGGCTGCTGGCTCAGCCAGGCGTGAGTGAAGCGAACATCATTCCAGAAGAACGCAGCGCGTATGTGAAAATCGACAGCAAGCTGACGAACAGATATGAGATTGAGCAGGTGGTGAAAGGATAGAACATCCCTCACCTGATGCGGTGAGGGATTAAGCAGCATGCCCTCTCATGTTTCAGGAGAGGGCGTGAATCAGTCGCGGAAGTTCTTAAACTGGAACGGCTGCCCCAGATTGCCGCCACGAATCAGCGCCATTACGGCCTGTAAATCATCGCGGGCTTTACCCGTCACGCGGATCTCTTCGCCCTGAATCTGGGTCTGAACCTTCAGCTTGCTGTCTTTAATCAGCTTAATGATTTTCTTCGCAACGCTTGCTTCAATACCCTGTTTCAGCTTAGCTTCCACGCTCCAGGTTTTGCCGCTGTGAACAAACTCTTCAGGCACATCAATAGAGCTGCCTTCGATGCCGCGCTTAAGCAGCTTGGCGCGCAGGATATCCAGCAGCTGGTTTACCTGGAAGTCAGATTCGCTGGCAACTTTGATGGTCTGATTTTTTTCATTCAGTTCAAAGCTTGCCGGCACGTTACGGAAGTCAAAACGGGTCGCCAGCTCGCGCTCGGCGTTCTCTACCGCGTTGTTTACTTCCTGCAGGTCGATTTCAGAAACGATATCAAAAGATGGCATGTGTTTTCTCCCTCTCTGGTTTGCGTTGCATAATACCCGCTGGGCTGCGCAAAACAACCTGTTAAAGAGCCGGGAAGCCGATAACGCTATAATAGAAAGTAAGTTTAGCATTCGCGCAGTGTGCGAATGGGGGAGGCAATAATGAAAATCACCGTGCTGGGTTGCGGTGCGCTGGGTCAGCTCTGGTTGACCGCACTTCACAAGCAAGGGCATGAGCTTCAGGGCTGGCTGCGTGTGCCGCAGCCGTATTGCCACGTCAATCTGCTCGATACCACCGATGG
Organism: Enterobacter sp. TMH.L2; assembly: GCF_050847315.1. NCBI lineage: Bacteria > Pseudomonadati > Pseudomonadota > Gammaproteobacteria > Enterobacterales > Enterobacteriaceae > Enterobacter > Enterobacter sp. TMH.L2. The sequence continues at coordinate 3,587,748 of NZ_CP193791.1, forward strand.
CAGCGTCTTTAACGAGTCCTTCACGGCTAACGATCCCGAATTTCTCGCCACCAGCGACCTCCTGCTGGTGACGCTCAAAGCGTGGCAGGTATCTGATGCCGTGCGCACTTTGGCAGCCCAACTGCCTTCGCGCTGCCCGATATTGTTGCTGCATAACGGGATGGGGACGCTGGATGAGCTAAACGGATTGCCCCAACCTTTGTTGCTCGGATTAACCACTCAGGCCGCGAAAAGAGACGGAAGCGTGATTGTGCACGTCGCTTCCGGCATCACTCACGTTGGCCCGGGGAACGCTAAAGCCAGCGACTTTAGCTACCTTGCAGATACACTCCATGCCGCGCTGCCCGATGTAGCCTGGCACAACAATATCCAGCCGGCGAGCTGGAACAAACTCGCGGTAAACTGCGTGATAAACCCGCTGACCGCGCTGTACAACTGCACTAACGGCGAATTGAAGAATCATCTCGATGAGGTGACCAGCATTTGTGAAGAAGTCGCCCAGGTGATGACGCGCGAGGGCCACCATACCTCACCCGAAAACCTGCTGGATTATGTCGGGCAGGTGATAGAAAGCACGGCAGAAAATACCTCATCGATGCTGCAGGACATCCGCCTGGAGCGCCACACGGAAATTGACTATATCACCGGCTACCTGCTGCGCAGAGCGAGAGCTCACGGCGTCCCTGTGCCTGTGAATGCCCGGCTCTATGAGCAGGTTAAACGTAAGGAGAATGAATATGAGCGCACAAGCGCTGGTCTGCCTGGCACCTGGCACTGAAGAGACCGAAGCGGTTACCACTATCGATCTGCTGGTCCGCGCCGGGATCAAGGTGACGACGGCGAGCGTTGCTCCCGATGGCGACCTGAAAATTGTTTGCTCACGCGGCGTGAAATTACTGGCGGATGCACCGCTGGTTGAAGTGGCCGACGGCGATTTTGACATCGTGGTGCTCCCCGGCGGCCTGAAAGGTGCCGAATGCTTCCGCGACAGCCCGCTGCTGGTCGAGACCGTGCGCCAGTTTCATCTGTCAGGCCGCATCGTTGCCGCCATTTGTGCGGCGGCAGGCACTGTTCTGGTCCCGCACGAGCTGTTCCCGATAGGCAACATGACCGGTTTTCCAGGCCTGAAGGACACCATTCCCGAAGGGCAATGGCAGGATAAACGCGTTGTCTGGGACCCACGGGTTAACCTGCTCACCAGCCAGGGGCCAGGAACCGCGATTGATTTTGCACTGAAGATTATCGATTTGCTGGTGAGCCGCGAAAAGGCTCATGAAGTGTCGCAGCAGCTGGTGCTGGCGGCGGGGATTTATAGCTTCAGGGATTATCAGTAAGAACCCCTCACCCTAACCCTCTCCCCAGAGGGGCGAGGGAACCAGGACGGTGCACTCCCTCTTCTTTCGAGAAATCGAGCTAACCAGAACTCTCTCCCTTTTAGGGAGAGGGCCGGGGTGAGGGTCAGTCCTTTATGGGCGGTAAACCTTAATATTCTTAAAGCCCTGCTCGCTCAGATACAGAGCCTGCAGACGGCTCATCACGCCACGCTCGCACCACAGCAGGTAAGTTTTGCTCTGATCGAGATCGCCGAACTTAGTGCTCAGCTTGTAGAACGGCAGCGCCACAACCTCAACGCCTTCCAGCGCGAAAGGTTTCTCGTCCACTTCGTCGTTGGAGCGAATGTCCAGCAATACCTCGTTGGCGCCAAACGCATTAACCGTTTCGACTTCCACGACGTCCTGCTTCGTCTGGGTCGCAATATCGCGGATATCGATATTGGTCGCCTCGGCAACCACGCGATCCAGAATCGAGAAGTCAAACTTCTGCTCTTCTTCCTCAATCTTCGCCTTCACAGCTTTCACGGTCGGGCTTTTCGAGATCACGCCGCAGTATTCTGGCATGGTGCGAGCGAAATCAGCGGTACCGATTTCACGGGCCAGATCGATAATGTGCTCTTTGTCGTGAGAGATCAGCGGACGCAGGATCAGCGTATCGGAAACGTTGTCGATCAGGCGCAGGTTGGTCAGCGTCTGGCTGGACACCTGGCCTAACGCTTCGCCGGTCACCAGTGCCTGAACGCCATAGCGCTCGGCAACCTGAGAGGCGGCGCGCACAAACATACGTTTCAGCACCACGCCCATCTGCCCGTCTTCCACTTTCTCCAGGATCTCGCCGACCACTGGCTCAAAGTTAATGGCAACAAAACGCACACGGTGAGAGCTGCCGAAGCGGTTCCACAGATAATGTGCCACCTGCTTCACGCCGATTTCATGAGCAGCGCCGCCCAGGTTGAAGAAGCAATAATGCACGCGGCAGCCGCGACGCATCAGCATGTAGCTGGACACGCCGGAGTCGAAACCACCGGAAATCAGCGACAGTACGTCTTCCTGAGTCCCGATTGGGAAACCGCCGATGCCTTCGTAACGGCCTTTAACCAGCAGCAGGCGATCGTTTTCGATCTCAAGGTTAACCGTCACGTCCGGATCGTTGAGCTTAACGCGCGCGGATTCGATGTGCTGATTCAGGCCGCCGCCAACGTAGCGCTCAACTTCAATGGAGCTAAATTCGTGTTTGCCACGGCGTTTTACGCGCACGCAGAAGCTCTTACCTTCCAGCTTGTCGCGGTACAGCTCCAGCGCCTGCTCAAAGATATTGTGCATGTCGGTGTACGGCACATCTTCAACTTCAAGAATGTGGTGGATACCCGGAATGCGGGTCAGCGCTTCACGAATGGCGATACGCTGGTTTTCATCTTTGGCGCGAACTTCAATGTTGTCCCAGTGGCGAACAACCGCCAGGCTCTCATCGTAGTGTTTTAAAACGTTACGAATATTCCCGGTGAGCATCTTAATAAAGCGTATGCGCACAGATTGGCTCTTGATGGTGATTTCCGGGAACAATTTAATGATAAACTTCATGGCGGTAAGGGTTCGTTTAGTCAGCCGGGCTGGCTGCGCAGCACGCGGGCATAGAAAGAAGTACTTGCAGCGGCGTCATGCCACCTGCATCCGAGGCGCGCAAGTATATCACCATCCCACAAAGACTGCGCACCTTAACCGACTTGCACGAGCTAGCTTGATAATCACATTGACTCCGCTACCATGTCGGCGTCGAATTAAAACAGAGTCAGACATTCACCATGCCGAAAAAAACCGAATCTCCGGCCAGCTTCGAAACCGCACTGGTCGAACTGGAGCAAATAGTTACTCGTCTGGAAAGCGGCGATCTTGCCCTTGAAGAGGCGTTAAACGAATTTGAGCGCGGCGTGCAGCTGGCTCGCCAGGGACAAGTGAAACTCCAGCAGGCAGAGCAGCGCGTACAGATCTTACTGAGCGACAGCGAAGACGCCCCTCTGACTCCCTTTACCCCGGACGCCGAGTAATATGGATTTTAATCAACAGCTTCAGGCCCACGTTGTACGGGTTAACGACGCTATTGCGCGCTTTCTGGCGCCGCTGCCGTTTCAGAACAGTCCACTGGTTGAAGCGATGCACTATGGCGCACTATTGGGCGGTAAACGCCTGCGCCCGTTCCTGGTGTACGCCACCGGCGAAATGTTTGGCGTCGCCGACGAAGCGCTCGACGCGCCTGCTGCGGCAGTGGAATGCATTCACGCCTACTCCCTGATTCACGATGATTTACCGGCCATGGATAACGACGATTTACGTCGTGGGCAGCCGACCTGCCACATAAAATTTGGCGAAGAGAACGCCATTTTGGCCGGAGACGCCCTGCAAACGCTGGCGTTTTCTATACTGAGTGATGCGCCAATGCCCGGCGTTGATATTGCCGATCGCTTAGCCATGGTTTTGGAATTAGCCACCGCCAGCGGTGTGGCAGGTATGTGTGGCGGCCAGGCGCTGGATTTAGAAGCCGAAGGCAAGCAAGTTGACCTGGCTTCCCTGGAGCGCATTCACCGCCATAAAACCGGAGCATTGATTCGCGCCGCCGTTCGCCTGGGCGCGCTGAGCGCCGGTGAAGCAGGCCGAAAAGCTCTGCCAATTCTGGACCGCTATGCTGCAAGCATCGGCCTCGCTTTCCAGGTTCAGGATGACATCCTGGACGTTGTCGGCGATACCGCTACGATAGGCAAACGCCAGGGTGCCGACCAGCAGTTAGGCAAAAGTACCTATCCGGCGCTGCTGGGACTTGAACAGGCGCAGGCAAAAGCGCAGGATCTCTATCAGGAAGCACTGCAGGCTCTGGTCGAACTTGCCGAGCTGTCGCTGGACACGGCGGCACTGGAAGCGTTAGCCAACTACATTATCCACCGTGATAAATAACGTATAACAACGATGAGTTTAGATTTCTGATGAGTTTTGATATCGCCAAATACCCGACCCTCGCTCTGGTGGATGCCAGCCCGGATCTGCGAGTGCTGCCTAAAGAGAGCTTACCTAAGCTTTGCGATGAGCTGCGCCGTTACCTGCTCGACAGCGTAAGCCGCTCCAGCGGGCACTTTGCCTCCGGCCTCGGCACGGTCGAACTGACCGTGGCGCTGCACTACGTCTATAACACGCCGTTCGATCAACTCATCTGGGACGTCGGCCACCAGGCCTACCCGCACAAAATTCTGACTGGCCGCCGCGATAAAATTGGCACCATTCGACAGAAAGGCGGCCTGCATCCGTTCCCATGGCGCGCGGAAAGCGAGTACGACGTGCTGAGCGTGGGCCACTCTTCCACCTCCATTAGCGCGGGTATCGGGATCGCCGTTGCCGCTGAAAAGGAAGGGAAAGACCGGAAAACCGTTTGCGTGATTGGCGATGGCGCCATTACCGCCGGGATGGCCTTCGAAGCGATGAACCATGCCGGCGATATCCGCCCGGACATGCTGGTGGTGCTTAACGACAATGAAATGTCTATTTCCGAGAACGTCGGCGCGCTGAACAACCATCTGGCGCAGCTGCTTTCCGGCAAGCTTTATTCGACACTGCGCGAAGGTGGCAAGAAAGTCTTCTCCGGCGTGCCGCCAATCAAAGAGCTGCTGAAGCGTACCGAAGAGCATATCAAAGGCATGGTGGTGCCGGGCACGCTGTTTGAAGAGCTAGGCTTTAACTACATCGGGCCAATTGATGGCCACGACGTGATTGGTCTGGTCAATACGCTGAAGAACATGCGCAGCCTGAAAGGCCCGCAGTTCCTGCATATCATGACTAAAAAAGGACGCGGTTACGCGCCAGCGGAAAAAGATCCGATCAGCTTCCACGCGGTACCTAAGTTCGATCCGCAGAGCGGGACGCTGCCGAAAAGCACCGGAGGCCTGCCAGGTTACTCGAAGATTTTCGGCAACTGGCTGTGCGAAACCGCAGCCCACGATGACAAGCTGATGGCAATTACACCTGCCATGCGTGAAGGCTCCGGCATGGTGGAATTCTCGCGCCAGTATCCTGACCAGTACTTTGATGTGGCGATTGCCGAGCAGCACGCAGTGACCTTCGCGGCGGGCCTGGCGATTGGCGGCTATAAGCCAGTGGTTGCGATCTATTCCACCTTCCTGCAGCGCGCTTACGACCAGGTGATTCACGACGTAGCGATTCAGAAGCTACCGGTGATGTTTGCCATCGATCGCGCAGGCATTGTCGGCGCTGACGGCCAGACGCACCAGGGCGCTTTTGATATCTCCTTCCTGCGCTGCATCCCAGACATGGTTATCATGACGCCAAGCGACGAAAACGAATGCCGCCAGATGCTGCACACGGGTTACCACTACAGCGCAGGCCCAAGCGCCGTGCGTTACCCGCGTGGGACCGGAACAGGCGCAGAGCTGGAACCGCTCGTGGAGCTGCCGATAGGTAAAGGCGTTGTGAAACGCGAAGGCGAAAAAATTGCGCTGCTCAACTTCGGCACTTTGCTGCCAGAAGCCGCAGCGGTAGCCGAAGCGCTGAATGCCACGCTGGTCGATATGCGTTTTGTTAAGCCACTGGATGAAGCCCTGATTCTGGAACTTGCCGCCAGCCACGACTCTCTGGTGACGATTGAAGAGAACGCCATTATGGGCGGGGCCGGGAGCGGCGTAAACGAAGTACTGATGGCTCACCGTAAACCGGTTCCGGTGCTTAACCTCGGCCTGCCTGATTTCTTCATTCCTCAGGGCACCCAGGAAGAAGCACGTGAGGCGATTGGCCTTGATGCGGCCGGGATCGAAGCTAAGATTCGGAGCTGGGTGGATTAACTTCATCCGTACACTAAATAATTCAACCCACAGCACAACGGCAAGTGAGCATATCCCGATGAGCTTACTCAGGTAAGTGATTCGGGTATGAGAGCGCCGCCAACACCGCAGTGGTTTGAAGGATGACGTGTACGGCCTGCTATGCTTAATAGATATTCCTACATAGCAGGAGCGATATCATGCAATACAACCCGTTAGGCACCACCGACCTTAGCGTCTCCCGCCTTTGCCTCGGCTGTATGACCTTTGGCGAGCCGGATCGCGGCAGCCATGCCTGGACGCTTCCCGAAGAGAGCAGCCGGGAAATAATCCGCCGCGCGCTGGAAAACGGCATCAATTTCTTCGACACCTCAAATAACTACTCCGACGGCAGCAGCGAAGAGATTTTAGGCCGCGCGCTGCGCGACTTCGCTCGCCGCCAGGACGTTGTGGTTGCCACTAAGGTTTACAACAAAGTTGGCGATCTGCCTCAGGGCCTCTCCCGCCCACAGATCCTGCGTTCGATCGACGATAGCCTGAAACGGCTCGGCACCGACTACGTCGATTTGCTACAAATCCACCGCTGGGACTACAGCACGCCTATTGAAGAGACGCTAGAGGCACTTAACGACGTGGTTAAGGCCGGGAAAGCACGTTATATCGGCGCCTCTTCAATGCGCAGCGATCAGTTTGCTCAGGCCCTGACTTTGCAGTCTCAGGCAGGCTGGGCAAGATTCGTTACCATGCAGGATCACTACAACCTGATTTACCGTGAAGAAGAGCTGGAGATGCTCCCGCTGTGCTACAAAGAAAAAATTGCGGTGATCCCCTGGAGCCCGCTCGCACGCGGCAAACTGACTCGTCCATGGGGAGATACCACAGCAAGATCTGTCTCGGATGAAGTGGGCAAATCGCTGTACCAGACCAATAACGAAAACGACGCGCTTATCGCCGAGCGGCTGGCAAATATCGCCGCAGATAAGGGCGTTTCACGCGCGCAGGTAGCGCTGGCCTGGCTGCTTAGCAAACCGGGTATTGCCGCACCAATTATTGGCCCATCAAGGCAGGAACAGCTGGACGACCTGCTTGGTGCGGTAGATTTAACGTTGAAACCCGAGGAGATTGCCGAGCTGGAGACGCCGTATCAACGGCATCCCGTGGCGGGATATAAATAATCGCCCTCGCAGGTTCACTCTTTCGACTTTGGGTTTTGCTCCCTCTCCCTTTTAGGGAGAGGGTTGGGGTGAGGGTCATGACCAGCTACCAGGAAAAGTGATCGTAACCCTTCATATCCAGCGTCACAGGCTTCCCTTCACGGGTAAACTGCAGTCCTTCAGAGGCAGAAACAATCTGCCCGATACAGGTATAAGGCACGCCCAGATTGCCGATAGCCACTTCCAGCGCCCCGCGATTTAGCTCCGGCACGGTGAAGCACAGCTCATAGTCTTCGCCGCCGGACATCGCCCATTTCAGCGCCTGCTCTGGCTCAACGTGCTCGCGCAACGCTTCGGAATACGGCAGCAAATCGAGATCGATACGTGCCCCGCAGTCGCTGGCCTTCAGGATATGACCGAGATCGGAAATCAACCCGTCTGAAAGATCGATGGCACTGTTGGCCAGATCGCGCAGCGCCTGCCCGTGTAAAACACGCGGCGTTGGGCGCAGGTGCCGCTTAAGCAGATAATCCGCATGCTGTGTATTCGCAACATGCAGACGCTTCTGCAGAATTGCCAGACCAGCCGCGCTGTCGCCCGGCGTGCCGGTGACATAGATCCAGTCCCCTGCTTTTGCACCGCTGCGCTTCAGCGCCCGGCCAGCCGGGATCATGCCGTGAATACCCAGCGTCAAAGAGAGCGGGCCACGGGTTGTGTCGCCGCCAATCAACTGCATATCGTAATAATCCAGCTGTTCAAACAGGCTGTCGCTGAATGCCTCCAGCCACGCTTCATCCACTTCCGGGAGCGTGATCGCCAGCGTCAGCCAGGCCGGATCTGCGCCCATTGCGGCCAGATCGCTTAAATTCACCGCCAGCGCTTTGTAGCCCAAATCACGCGGGTCGATATCCGGCAGGAAGTGATTACCGCTCACCAGCGTATCGGTGCTGATCGCCAGCAGTTGTTTTTCGGGTACCGACAGCAACGCACAGTCGTCGCCAATACCGGCTTCCACATCACGACGAGAACTTGTAACGCGATCGAAGTAACGGGCAATCAGGGAAAACTCACCGCATGCCATGCGTGATACCTCAGGAATGTCAGTTGCAGGAAAAAAGAAGGCCGGGAAAACCCGGCCAGGAGATTACTTCTTGTGGGGACGAATAGCGGGAGCAGCTTTGTCGAGAACGCCGTTAACGAACTTATGGCTGTCTTCGGCACCGAAGGTTTTCGCCAGCTCAATCGCTTCGTTGATGGCCACTTTGTATGGCACATCATCACGTTTGGACAGTTCAAACAGCGCAATGCGCAGTACCGCTTTTTCCACCTGGCCCAGCTCTTCAAGCAGACGGGACAGGTAAGGCTTCATCAGCCCATCCAGATACGCGCTGTTGGTAGCCACGCCGCTCAGCAGCTCGCGGAAATAGACAACGTCAACGTCTTTGACGTCCTGTTCCGCCAGGAACTGGTATTCAACATCAGCGATGTCGTTTTTAGACAACTGCCAGGAGTAGAGCGCCTGGACGGCACACTCACGGGCGCGGCGACGAGCAGCAGGTTTCACGGATTTCCCCTTACAAAAATCAGGCCTTGATGGCTTTCAATACATTAATCATTTCAAGCGCGGTCAGTGCAGCTTCTGCACCTTTGTTACCGGCTTTGGTGCCAGCACGTTCGATGGCTTGTTCAATGCTTTCAGTGGTCAGCACGCCGAAGGCAACGGGAATACCGCTGTCCTGGCCTACGCTTAACAGACCGTTGCTGGCACCGCCGGCAACGTATTCGAAGTGTGCAGTGCCTCCGCGAATCACGGTACCCAGCGCGATAACAGCATCGTATTTACCGGTTTTAGCCAGTGCATCAGCGGCCAGCGGCAGCTCGTAAGCGCCCGGCACCCAAACTACGGTGATGTTTTTGTCTTTCACCTGACCAATGCGTTTCAGGGCGTCGATAGCACCTTCCAGCAGGCTGTCATTGATGAAGTTGTTAAAACGCGCGATGGTGATGGCGACGCGAGCGTCAGGAGTAGCAACAGCAGCTTCAATAATGTTCATAATCTTCCTTTACGGGTTCTGTTTAGCCCCGCAGGGGGGCGGATTTTATCATAATCTTTTCGTGACTGCTTACGTTTTACTGGCGTCCGTAAATGGGCGTCAAATGCAGGCACAAATCGGGGCCAACCTGGCGGACTTCGCTAAAGCTGAACGCCGGCGCATCAGCAAGTTTTTCAAGGCCAGGAAGCTCGCACAAACCGCGGGCATCATTGCCTAATAATTTAGGTGCGACATAGACAATCAGTTCATCCACCAGGCCTGCCTGTAACAGCGCCCCGGCAAGCGTTGCCCCGGCCTCAACCCAGACAGAATTCACCTGGCGTTTGCCAAGCTGCATCATTAACACGACCAAATCAAGATGCCCATTATGTTCAGGCACCAGCAGTTGCTCGACGTCCTCCGGCCAGGATTGTTCATCCGCCTGGCTGCGGGCAAGCCAGGTTTGCCCCGGATTGGCAATAATTTGGTGCTGTGGCGTTACCCGGTTTTGACGATCCAGCACAATGCGAATCGGCTGACGTAAATCCTGTTGGGAATAAATAGCCTGGCTGGCGCTATCCAGCTCATCCCAACGAACCGTTAATGACGGGTTATCTGCCAATACGGTCGCGTCGCTGGAAAGAATCGCGGCACTTTGCGCGCGCTGGCGCTGCACATCGCGACGCGCCTGGGGAGAGGTAATCCATTTGCTCTCTCCGCTTGCCATCGCGGTACGGCCGTCCAGCGAAGCACCAAGCTTAAGCTGGATAAATGGAAAACCCGTGCGCATACGCTTGAGGAACCCGCGGTTCAGCGCTTCAGCTTCGTTCATCATCAGGCCGTGGCTGACTTCAATGCCCGCCTGCTGCAAGCGGTAGAGGCCCCGGCCGGCAACCTGCGGGTTAGGATCCTGCATGGCGGCTACCACGCGAGAAACGCCTGCGGCAATCAAGGCATCACAGCACGGTGGCGTGCGGCCATGGTGGCTGCAGGGTTCGAGGGTGACATAGGCCGTTGCGCCCCGGGCCTGTTCGCCTGCCATGCGCAAAGCGTGAACTTCCGCATGAGGTTCCCCGGCGCGAAAGTGGAACCCTTCCCCCACAATATTGCCGTCTTTAACTATCACGCAGCCGACATTCGGGTTCGGTGCAGTGGTAAAACGCCCGCGCTTAGCCAGCTCAAGCGCTCGAGCCATAAACTGTTCATCAAGGGACATCAGCATTAATCCTGTAAACGGGCGATTTCTTCACCAAATTCTTTGATATCTTCAAAGCTACGGTAGACCGAAGCAAAGCGAATATAGGCGACTTTATCCAGCTTTTTGAGCTGCTCCATCACCAGGTTACCGATGAGTTTACTCGGGATTTCGCGTTCGCCGGTTGCTCGAAGGTGCGACTTAATATGGCTGATGGCCATTTCCACGTCGTCAGAATTGACCGGACGTTTTTCCAGCGCTTTCAGGATGCCGCTGCGCAGTTTGTCTTCGTTAAACGGCTCGCGCACCTCATTACTCTTCACCACTCTCGGCATCACCAGCTCCGCAACCTCGAAAGTCGTGAAGCGTTCGTGACAGACCAGACACTGGCGCCGACGGCGTACGGAGGAACCTTCACCCACCAGGCGAGAGTCAATAACTTTGGTGTCCACGGCGAAACAGAATGGGCAATGCATAGCGTTTCCTGCTGGGATTATAAAGATGAACAATAGTTTACCGCGAAGTTGCGGGAGTACAAAGACAGCGCCGACACTGCAACATCAAATATGACTTTTCAAGCGCGAAGAACTACGCTTAAATCAGCGAACCTTAGCAAGGAAAAACTAACCATGACAAAGACTTACTTAAGAATTATCCTGGTTTCAAGCCTGATAAGCCTGACCGCTTGTGCCCAGCAAACTGAAGTGCGCCAGATGCGCAGTCAAATTGGTTCGTTAAATCAGGAAATGACTAAACTTAGCCAGCAAACGGTGAAGCTGACCCAGCAGAATGCCCTGAACGCGAAGTCGACCAGCGGCGTTTATCTGCTACCGGGTTCAAACACGGCAGCGCGCCTCAACAGCCAGATAGGTAACCTGAAAATGTCGCTGACAAACGTTGCGGCTGAAGCCAACGGCACCCGCGCCACGCTGCTGATTCAGGGAGAATCCAACGATCCGCTGCCGGCATTTAGCGGCAAAGTAGAATGGGGGCAGATCCAGGGCACCACCGACAGTTTCCAGGAAGTTAACGTGCAAACGCAGTCCATAGACGCCCCGGCCAGCATTCTCGCCCCAAGCGACGTGTCGATTCCGCTTCGCCTGTCCGGTATCACGCCCGATCAATTAGGGTTTGTGCGCGTCCATGATATCCAGCCAGTTTCTTCCGCGCAGCCAGCACCCGCGCAATAATTCTTTCGCCCCCTTATCCGCCGCTCGCTTCAACCACAGCTTCGCTTCTTATCCTCCCCCTGGCCCTCTCCCTAAAAGGGAGAGGGAATAAATCATCGGCAGTTTTCCCCCTCTTCCTCCGGGAGAGGGCCGGGGTGAGGGCTGAAGTCACCCCACTCATCCGCAAAAATGTGAAAGCAAAAGATGACTAAGAGACATTTTCCGGCGAGGCGCGCCTGTCACACTCTTTCACACCCCCCGCACAATATGTGAAGCAAACCCCCTGTTATCATCTCGTCTTTATAGTGATCCATATCACACTTACATGTAACAACTGGGCATACGTTTGCGTAATTTGTCGAAGCAGGTACAATCACGCCGTTTTTAATGTGCGCAAACGTGAACGCAATCGATTACGCATATGAGAAGAATGTGAAATAGAACATATTTTTGTGAGCAGGGATTTCTATAATAGTCGCGCTGCAAAGGTCCTTCCCTGAGACCGGCGGCCAGGGATGACATCTCACATCCGCATCGCACCAAAATTACGTAAACAGTGGCTAAAAATATGAAAAAAATTATTCTGGCAGCCGGCACCGTTCTGGCACTTTCCAGCTCTTTCTCTGCCAGCGCAGAAGAAGCAAAAAACAGCGAATACCTCTCCGACTGGTGGCACCAGAGCGTTAACGTTGTCGGCAGCTATCACACCCGTTTCGGGCCGCAGCTGCGCAACGATACCTACCTGGAATATGAAGCGTTCGCCAAAAAAGACTGGTTCGATTTCTACGGCTACGTGGATGCGCCAGTCTTCTTCGGCGGCAACACTCAGGCGAAAGGGATCTGGAACCACGGCTCCCCACTGTTTATGGAAATCGAACCTCGCTTCTCCATCGACAAGCTGACCGGGACCGACCTGAGCTTTGGTCCGTTCAAAGAGTGGTACTTCGCGAACAACTACATTTACGACATGGGTCGTAACCAGGCTAATCGCCAGAGCACCTGGTACATGGGTCTGGGTACCGACATCGATACCGGCCTGCCAATGAGCCTGTCGATGAACGTGTATGCCAAGTACCAGTGGCAGAACTACGGTGCGTCTAACGAAAACGAGTGGGATGGCTACCGCTTCAAGGTGAAATACTTCGTGCCGATTACCTCCCTGTGGGGCGGTAAGCTGAGCTATATCGGTTTCACCAACGTTGACTGGGACTCTGACCTGGGCAACGAGCAGTACCGTACCAATAACTCCGTTGCGTCCAGCCACATCCTGTCGCTGAACTACGATCACCTGCACTACTCCTTCGTGGCCCGTTACTTCCATAACGGCGGCCAGTGGAAAGATGGCGAGCAGCCGTTCTTCATGAACGAACGCGTGAAGTCGACCGGCTTCGGCTACTACGTGGTTGTCGGTTACAACTTCTAATCACCACCACTTGTAAAAAACCGGCCCGCTGGCCGGTTTTTTTATTTCTCAGGCAGGTAACCTTTGGCCTTCTGAAGGGCAATAAAAGCCTGCAGAGAACGATCGTGTCGCTCCTGAAACACATTTCCTGTTAAATGAATATCCCGGCAGCGATCCAGCCTGAAGCTACGATAATCATTCCGAGCCTCGCACCAGGCCACCAGCAGCCAGACCTCTCCCCAAAATGACAGCCCCAGAGGGTGAATATCCCGCTCCGTCAATTCCCCTTTTTCATCCTCATACAGCAAATGAACAACCTGGCATTTGTCGATGGCGGAATGAAACAGATCGAACCGGGCTTTCACCTGCGGAAACTTGTTAAAATTTGGCGAGATAATACGGCTGCGTTCGGCAACCCGACGCTTTTCCGGGGTGAGCACTGCGAGAAGCTTTTCATGCACGGACTCGGCAGATTTCGCCAGCGTTTCTCCGCTCCAGGTTTGCACCATTCTTAACGCCGCAATCACCGCCTCCACCTCTCCGGTCGTCAGCATCAGCGGTGGAAGATCGTACCCGGCCAGCAGGCGATAGCCGCAGCCAGCCTCCCCTTCTATCGGCACGCCGGAGAGGGAAAGATCCTGAATGTCGCGGTAGACAGTCCGCTCTGAGACTTCCAGCCGTTCGGCAAGCTGTGCAGCCGTCGTCAGGCGCCTGCCGCGTAGGATTTGCACTATCTGAAATAATCGATCGGCTCTTCGGCTCATGGATGTTCCGGAAAAAATAAGGCCTGCCCGAGCGGCAGGCTTTAGCGTCAGTATTGAGGCTTAAACAGGCTGATGCAACCCAACGCGATTGCCTTCGCTGTCGATCATTAACGCAATCGTGCCGATATCATAGGGCAGCACCTGAGGACCAAAGTCCAGCCGGCCTCCCGCCATCTCTACCTGCTGTAATGCTTTAACAATATCGGGCGTATAAAGATAAATCACCGCGCCAGTCGCAGAAGGCACAAACCGCTCCCCTTTCACTAAAGAACCACCGGTGGCCGGTTGGTTATACGAAAATACAGCATTCTCCACGCCGGCTATCGTTTCGCGACGAAATTCAGCGTTCAGTACTCGTTGGTAAAAAGCGACCGCTCGCGCCATATCGGTAACGGGGATCTCAAACCAGTTGATGAGTGTGCTCATTGTTTTTCTCCTGTGTTGTCAGTAACCACGAGTCTACTGGCCCCCTCCTGACACCATACTGTCAGGAGAAAAACACCAGGCGAAAAAAAACCGCAGCTCGAAGGCTGCGGTTTTATCAAACGCTTAACGCTATTACGGCAGAATGGACGGCTGATCCGCCCCTTCTTTCTCTACCTTTTGCTGCAGCATGTGCTCGCGCTTCATGCCCAGTTTCAACGCCAGCGCAGAGGCGACGTAGATAGAAGACACGGTACCGATGGTGACACCGATAAGCATCGTCAGGGAGAAGCCTTTCAGCAGCGCCCCACCGAACAGATACAGCATCAGGATAACCACTAAGGTGGTACCGGATGTGATCAAGGTCCTTTGCAGCGTCTGGGTCAGGGAGACGTTAAAGATCTCGTAAGGCGTCCCGCGGCGGATCTTGCGGAAGTTTTCACGAATACGGTCCGAAACCACGATGCTGTCGTTCAGCGAGTAGCCGATAACCGACATCAACGACGCGACGATGGTCAGGTCAATCTCAATGTGGAACAGCGACAGCACGCCCATGGTAATTACCACGTCGTGCGCCAGCTTGATAACCACACCGGCAGCCAGACGCCACTCGAAGCGGAACCCAACGTACACCAGAATCGACAACAGCGCGACGAGCAGCGCCATCGCACCGTTTTGAGCCAGATCCGCACCCACGCTTGGGCCGACAAACTCAATACGCTTCACTGCCGCATTCTGACTGGTCGCTTCGTTAATCACGCTCACAACCTTGCTGCCGAGCACCTGGCCGCCAGTTTCGCCTTTAGCAGGCGGCATGCGCACCATGATGTCACGGCTGCTGCCAAAGTTCTGCACCAGCGGCTCTTCAAAGCCCGCCTTCTGCAGCGCGGCGCGCATGGTGTCCAGCTCGGCTGGTTTTTCCAGCCCGATTTCGATAACCGTACCGCCGGTAAAGTCCAGGCCCCAGTTGAAGCCTTTCACGCCGATAATCGCGACGGAAAGGATCAGCAGGATGCCGGAGATGCCGAAGGCCCAGTTGTCCCAGCGCATAAAGTCATAGACTTTACGGCCGTGGTTCAATTGTTCAACAGTATATTCCTGTGCCACAACGCACTCCTTAGATAGACAGCTTGTTGATGCGTTTGCCGCCGTACAACAGGTTCACGATGGCACGGGTGCCGACGATTGCGGTAAACATCGAGGTCGCAACGCCAATACCGGTGGTAATAGCAAACCCTTTGATCGCCCCGGTGCCCACGGCATACAGGATGATAACTTTGATAAGCGTGGTGATGTTGGCATCGAAAATGGAGCTGAACGCGCCTTTGTAGCCTTCATCAATTGCCTGCTGTACCGAACGTCCGTTTCGCAGTTCTTCTTTGATACGTTCGTTAATCAGTACGTTGGCATCCACCGCTACCGCAAGGGTTAAGACGACACCCGCAATACCCGGCATGGTCAGCGTCGCCCCCGGCAGCAGGGACATGATCCCCACAATCAGCACCAGGTTAGCCAGCAGCGCAGAGGTCGCAATCAGGCCAAACTTCTTATAGAAGAAGAGCATGAAGATGATAGAGACCACCAGACCCGCCAGACACGCTTCCAGGCCCTGCTTGATGTTTTCCAGGCCCAGGGTTGGACCGATGGTACGTTCTTCAACAATCTGAATCGGCGCAATCAGCGCACCAGCACGCAGCAGCAGAGAAAGCTGGCGAGCTTCATTCGGGTTGCTGATCCCGGTGATGCGGAAGCTGTTACCCAGGCGAGACTGAATGTTCGCCACGTTGATAACTTCTTCTTCTTTCATCAGGACGGAACGGCCATTCGCGTCTTTCTTACCGCTGTCCTTGTACTCCACAAAGAGGGTTGCCATCGGCTTGCCGATGTTGTCTTTAGTGAAGTTAGACATGATGTTACCGCCAGCGCTGTCCAGGGAAATGTTTACCTGAGGCTGGTTGTATTCATCCATGCTGGACGTGGAGTCAGTGATGTGGTCCCCGGTCAGAATCACGCGCTTGTACAGCACAACCGGCTGACCTTCGCGAGTCTGCTTCACTTCGGAGTCACCCGGCACGCGGCCAGAGGCTGCCGCAGAGGCATCCACGTTGGTGTTCACCAGGCGGAATTCCAGCGTAGCGGTTGCACCCAGGATTTCTTTCGCACGTGCGGTGTCCTGAATACCCGGCAGCTCAACCACGATACGGTCAGCACCCTGACGCTGCACCAGTGGTTCGGCGACGCCAAGCTGGTTTACACGGTTACGCAGGATATTGATGTTCTGCTGGACCGCGTACTCACGCGCTTCGCTCAGGCGAGCATCGCTCATCACGGCACGCAGCGTATTGCTCCCCAGGTTGGAGAACACCAGATCGCGATGGCGGGAGGAGAGGTAATCTCTTGCTGAGTCGCGCGCGCTAGAATCACGGAAGACGATGTCTACGCCGTAATTGTCGGCTTTACGCACGTTGGTGTAAGCAATGCCCTTGTCACGCAGGTCGCTGCGCAGGCCATCGATATTTTGTTCCTGGAGCTTGCCCAGCGCTGTGTCCATATCGACTTCCATCAGGAAGTGGACGCCGCCGCGCAGGTCAAGGCCGAGCTTCATCGGGTTCGCACCGATAGTCGACATCCAGCGAGGGGTAGCAGGAGCAAGGTTAAGCGCCACGACATAGTTGTCGCCCATCACGCTCATCAGCGCTTCACGCGCACGGAGCTGGGTATCGGTAGAGTCGAAGCGAGCGAGAATAGCGCCCTCTTCCAGCGCCACAGACTTAGCGGTGATATTTTCTTGTTTTAAGGTGTTTTCGACCTGGATCAGCGTTTGTTCACTGGCGGCGGCACCGCGCACGCCAGTTAACTGAACTGCCGGATCCTCACCATACAGGTTGGGAAGCGCATACAGCAGGCCAATCGCCAGTACGGCGATCAGCATGATGTACTTCCACAAAGGATAACGGTTTAACACGTGTAGTTCCCTTAGGGAAAACGAAAATTACAGCGCCTTCATGGTGCCTTTCGGCAGAACGGCAGCTACGAAATCACGTTTGATAACCACTTCGGTGGTATCGTTCAGCGCGATAGCAACATAGCCAGTTTCAGCTACTTTGGTCACGCGGCCAACCAGGCCACCGTTGGTCAGCACTTCATCACCCTTGGAGATGGAGTCCATCAGTTTTTTATGCTCTTTGGTACGCTTTTGCTGCGGACGCAGGATCATAAAATAGAAAATCAGGCCAAACACCACCAGCATAAGAATCAAAGAGTACGGGCTACCCTGCGATGGAGCACCTGTTGCAGCTACCGCATCAGAAATGAAAAAGCTCATTAAAATTCCCTCATTATTAAATTAATCAACGTTCAAAGGTGGAACCGGCTTACCTGTCCGCTCGTAAAAATCCGTCACGAAGTGGTCTAATTTACCCTCTTCAATGGCCTGACGTAAACCAGCCATTAAACGCTGGTAATAGCGCAGGTTATGAATGGTATTAAGACGCGCGCCCAGTATTTCGTTGCAACGGTCAAGATGATGCAAGTAGGCACGTGAATAATTGCGACACGTATAGCAATCACACTCGGCATCGAGCGGGGCGGTGTCATCTTTATGCTTAGCATTGCGGATTTTCACTACGCCGTCCGTCACGAACAGGTGACCGTTACGCGCATTACGAGTTGGCATGACGCAGTCGAACATGTCGATACCGCGACGAACCCCTTCAACCAGGTCTTCCGGTTTACCTACGCCCATCAGGTAACGTGGTTTGTCGGCAGGGATTTGCGGGCAAACGTGCTCCAGAATACGGTGCATGTCTTCCTTCGGCTCGCCTACCGCCAGGCCGCCGACAGCGTAGCCATCAAAGCCAATCTCTACCAGACCTTTTACCGAGATATCTCGTAAATCTTCGTAAACACTGCCCTGGATAATGCCGAACAGCGCATTTTTATTTCCAAGGGAATCAAAGCGATCGCGGCTACGCTGCGCCCAACGCAGGGACATTTCCATGGAGCGTTTAGCGTAATCCCAGTCCGCCGGGTACGGCGTACATTCGTCGAAGATCATGACGATATCGGACCCCAGATCGTACTGAATTTCCATGGATTTTTCAGGATCGAGGAAAATAGGATCGCCGTTGATCGGGTTGCGGAAATGCACGCCCGCTTCGGTGATCTTACGGATATCGCCCAGGCTGAATACCTGGAAACCACCGGAGTCCGTCAGGATTGGGCCTTTCCACTGCATAAAATCATGCAGGTCGCCGTGCAGTTTCATGATTTCCTGGCCAGGACGCAGCCATAAATGGAAGGTATTGCCCAGGATAATCTGCGCGCCCGTGGCTTCAACTTCTTCCGGCGTCATCCCTTTTACGGTGCCGTAAGTACCCACCGGCATAAAGGCCGGGGTTTCGACGGTGCCACGTTCAAAGACCAGGCGACCGCGTCGTGCGCGTCCGTCGGTGGTATCTAATTCAAATTTCACATTTCCTCCAGCACCAGAGAAACAGTCTGGTGAGTCAATTAACGCCGTGGGCGGTGCTCACGGCGGAATAAGCGGGGGTGGGTTACCCTCACCCCGGCCCTCTCACTGGAAGGGAGAGGGAGAATACTTTCTCTGTTACCCAATACTCTCACGAGGGAGAGAGGATACATCCCTTATTATCCCCTTTCCCCGCGGGGAGAGGGCCAGGGTGAGGGGCAATCACGCCCCCGGGCGTTCGTTTATCGCCTGCGGATTACAGGTAATGAACATCGCATCGCCGTAGCTAAAGAAGCGATATTCCGCTTTCACCGCCTCGTGGTAAGCGTGCATTGTGTTTTTATAACCGGCAAACGCGGAGACCAGCATAATCAGCGTAGACTCCGGCAGGTGGAAGTTCGTCACCAGCGCGTCGATCACTTTGTACTGATAGCCCGGATAGATAAAGATTTGGGTATCGCCGAAGAACGGCTCGATCAGGTCGTTCTGCGCAGCCTGAGCGGCGCTTTCCAGGGAGCGTACCGACGTAGTTCCGACCGCAATAACGCGATTGCCACGCGCTTTACAGGCCAGCACTGCGTCCACAACGTCCTGAGGCACTTCGGCATACTCAGAGTGCATGATGTGGTCTTCGATGCTGTCCACGCGCACCGGCTGGAACGTCCCCGCCCCGACGTGCAGCGTGACGAACGCCATATCGACACCTTTATTGCGCAGTTTTTCCAGCAGCGGCTCGTCAAAGTGCAGACCTGCTGTCGGCGCAGCAACCGCCCCCGGCTTCTGGCTATAAACCGTTTGATAAAGCTCGCGGTCGGCTTCTTCATCCGGGCGGTCGATGTACGGTGGCAGCGGCATATGGCCGATGTTATTTAAGATATCCAGTACGGCGCGCTCGTCGTTAAACTCGACCTCAAACAGCGCATCGTGGCGCGCAACCATGGTGGCGTGTACGCTTTCATCATCGCCCAACAGCAGCTCGGCGCCGGGTTTTGGCGCTTTAGAGGCGCGAATATGTGCCAGAATGCGTTTATCATCCAGCATACGCTCGACCAGTACTTCAATTTTCCCGCCGCTGGCTTTACGGCCAAACAGGCGAGCCGGGATTACGCGGGTGTTATTGAACACCAGCAGGTCGCCGGGGTTGAGCTTGTCGAGCAAATCGGTGAAAGTGCCATGCGCCAATGCGCCCGTCGGCCCGTCAAGTGACAGCAAGCGGCAGCTGCTGCGCTCGGCTTGCGGATAATGAGCAATCAGGGATTCAGGCAGTTCAAAGGAAAAATCAGCAACGCGCATGGTATAGCACTCAGACTTAAAAACAGGCGGCTTAGTCTAGTGGCAGGGGGCTTTCCCTGCAACACGTTTACCCTGCTCAGGCCGTTTTAACGCCATAAATGGAATAACTATTCGATGAATTTTCTCGCCCACCTGCATTTGGCACATCTGGCCCAAAGTTCACTGCTGGGAAATTTGCTGGCGGATTTCGTGCGCGGCAGCCCGGACGACAGCTTTTCGCCCGAGGTCGTGGCCGGCATTTATATGCACCGCAGAGTCGATGTCCTGACGGACGGACTGCCGGAGGTGGCTCTAGCGCGCGGCTGGTTCAGCCCAGAGACGCGGCGAGTGTCGCCGATTTCTCTGGATGTCATGTGGGACCACTTCCTGTCGCGCCACTGGCATAAAGTCTGCCCGGATATCGGGCTCGAGGATTTTATCGCCTATGCTCGCGGGCAGATTGTGCCCAAGCTTAACGACACGCCGCCGCGCTTCATTAACCTTAATAACTATTTATGGCGTGAACGCTGGCTGGAGCGTTATCAGGATATGGATTTTATTGCTAACGTTCTCAATGGGATGGCAAGCCGTAGACCAAAACTTGATGCCCTGCGAGCCTCCTGGCACGATCTCGACGCCCATTATGACCAGTTGGAGGAGTTGTTCTGGCAGTTCTACCCACGCATGATGGTGATGGCGGAACAAAAAAGTTTGTGATCGTTCCCGGTTCACGTTAGAACAACTTGCCCTTTTCGAAAAAAGGGCTATCTTGGTTATCGGCATCAAGATATGCGTCTTTTTGATAGCCAAAACCTATCTGATTGATTGGCAAGATGCCATTGAGCTACATGGAATGGAGCCCCTATACTCCCCCCGTTGCGTTAACATTCACTTTAACAAAATTAACAGGAGTACATATGGTCCTGGTTACTCGTCCAGCCCCTGACTTTACCGCTGCTGCCGTTCTGGGCAATGGCGAAATCGTTGAAAACTTCAACTTCAAAAAACACACCAACGGTAAAGCAACCGTTGTGTTCTTCTGGCCGATGGACTTCACCTTCGTTTGCCCGTCTGAACTGATCGCGTTCGACAAGCGTTACGAAGAATTCCAGAAACGTGGCGTAGAAGTCGTTGGTGTATCTTTTGACTCCGAGTTCGTTCACAACGCATGGCGTAAAACCCCGGTTGATAAAGGCGGCATCGGCGAAGTGAAATACGCGATGGTTGCTGATATCAAACGTGAAATCCAGCAAGCCTACGGCATCGAACACCCGGAAGCGGGCGTTGCGCTGCGCGGTTCCTTCCTGATCGACAAAGCCGGTATCGTTCGCCACCAGGTTGTGAACGATCTGCCGCTGGGTCGTAACATCGACGAAATGCTGCGTATGGTTGACGCGCTGCAGTTCCACGAAGAGCACGGCGAAGTGTGCCCGGCTCAGTGGGAAAAAGGGAAAGAAGGCATGAACGCGTCTCCGGACGGCGTTGCTAAGTACCTGAGCGAGAACATTGCTAAGCTGTAATGGCTAAGCAAGTTCGAAGAAAAGGCCGCGATTGCGGCCTTTTTTGTTTTTGTCAGAAGGCGAAGCAGGAACAGCCCATCACGCCCCAGAACGCCGTCTCATCGCCGACGGGAATCGAGGAATTAAGCGCCACATCATGCTGATGCCCGTGGACGTTACAGCTCCCGCAGCACTGATGCACCGATGCCATCATCCCCACTTTTGCCGCCGCTGGTGGCGCGGAGCGGTAATGCCCCGGCACGTTCACCACAGGCGACCAGTCAGGCACAACGGGAATGGCTGGCGGTGCCAGAGGCGTAAAGGCTCCGGTGGCATAAACCACTTTTCCATCCACCACGGTCATCACCGATTCAATACCCTTGATAGCCTCTTCCGCCACGCTGAAGTAGTCCTGAGACAGCACAACCAGGTCAGCCAGTTGCCCCGCCTGAATCCGCCCTTTCTTGCCCTGCTCGTTAGAGAACCAGGCGCTGCCTGCGGTCCATAGCTCAAGGGCGACATCGCGGGACATACGGTTATTCTCGTCGTACATCTGCATACCGCCCACAGTGCGCCCGGACACCAGCCAGTAAAGCGCCGTCCACGGGTTGTAGCTCGCCACGCGCGTGGCGTCGGTGCCTAACCCCACGGGCACACCTGCGGCTAGCATTTTCGCCACCGGCGGCGTTTGTTTCACCGCCTCAATCCCGTAGCGCTCCGCATAGTATTCGCCCTGGAAAGCCATGCGGTGCTGAACCGCAATCCCACCGCCCAGCGCCTTAACCCGGTCGATATTGCGTTCGGTAATCGTCTCTGCGTGGTCAAACAGCCAGTGCAGACCGTTGAACGGAATATCGCGATTGACCTTTTCGAACACGTCCAGCATGCGGCTGATGGACTCGTTGTAGGTGGCATGCAGCCGGAACGGCCAGCGGTGTTCAACCAGATGGCGCACCACACGCTCCAGCTCCTGTTCCATGCCGTCCGGCAAATCCGGGCGTGGCTGCAGGAAGTCTTCAAAGTCTGCCGCCGAGAACACCAGCATTTCACCGGCCCCGTTGGCGCGGTAGAAGTCGGTGCCCTGCCCCGGCGTCAACATGTCGGTCCATTTTTCAAAATCTTCCAGCTCATGCTGAGGGCGCTGGGTAAACAGGTTATAGGCAATGCGCACCGTCATCTGCTTTTTACTGTGCAGCTCGTCGATAACCTGGTAATCCTCAGGGTAGTTCTGGAAACCACCGCCCGCGTCAATCGCGCTGGTCACGCCCAGGCGGTTCAGCTCCCGCATAAACTGCCGCGTTGAGTTCACCTGCATCTCCAGCGGCAGTTTCGGCCCTTTTGCCAACGTGGAATAAAGGATCATCGCGTTAGGCTTCGCCACCAGCATTCCGGTCGGATTCCCGTTGCCGTCACGGACAATCTCGCCACCCGGCGGGTTTGGCGTCTCTTTGGTATAGCCCACCGCTTTCAGCGCGGCGCGGTTGAGCAAAGCTCTGTCGTACAGATGCAGAACGAATACCGGCGTATCGGGCGCGGCCTCGTTAAGTTCTTCGATGGTAGGCATGCGGCGTTCGGCAAACTGGAACTCTGTCCAGCCCCCCACCACGCGTACCCACTGCGGAGACGGCGTGCGCAGCGCCTGTTCTTTTAGCATGCGCAGGGCATCGGCCAGCGAAGGCACGCCTTCCCAGCGCAGCTCAAGGTTGTAGTTCAGCCCGCCGCGAATCAGGTGCAGGTGCGAATCGTTCAGGCCGGGGATCACCGTGTGGCCTTTCAAATCGACGACCTGGCTACCTTCTCCGGCAAAGCTCATCGCATAGGCGGTGCTGCCCGCTGCCAGAATTTTACCGTCTTTAATCGCTACCGCTTCTGCAAGCGGATTCTCTTTATCCAGCGTGTGAAACTGGCCATGAGTTAAAATCAGTGAGGCATGTTGAGACATAATCAGGGACTCCTGAGAAATCATGCTTTTTTTAGCCAACCGGCAAACAGCTTCGTCACCATCGGCATCCAGAGCCAGACCACCAGCGCTACCACGCAGGCATCGTTAAGCAAGTGCCCGGGAAGCGTGCCGCGTAAACCTGGGAACAACATGCCCGTCACCCACGGCACAAGGTTGGTACTGGGGAAGATTACCAGCAGCGTGATCAGGAACTGCTTCCACTGCGGCGGGCGTTTCACCGTCGCACTTTCCGGGGTAAACCAGAAGGCCGTTTCGGTGTGCACCTGCACTTTGTCGTCATCGGCAAGAGAGGATTTGATCTCTGCCACAAGGCGATGGCGTTCAGGGGAGTCAGTCCAGGCATTGAGATGCTCGAGCGTGTCGAAGCGAATCACCACGTTATAGGTGTCGTTCCCGGCCGTGGGGCGAATCACATGCACCCCAAGGTGACCGGGGAAACGAGCGGCGGTCGGCATGATCTTTTCCAGCCATTGTTCGTAGCGAGCGGCCTCGCCTGGCCGGATTGCGTGGGTGATCACCAGCGTAACGGTATTGTTGTCGGCCATGCCGCAATTCCTGAGTCAGAATAGGGAGGAAAAACGGAGCGGCGAACCCGCCCCGAGTGTGATCCATCAGGCTTTACGTTCCGGCGCGCCGTGAACCATCGTATAAGCGTAGTCGACGCCCATGCCGTAAGCCCCGCTGTGCTCACGAACCAGGTTCATCACCGCGTCATAAGTTTCTTTGCGTGACCAGTCGCGCTGGTACTCCAGCAGAACCTGCTGCCAGGTCACCGGCACGGCACCGGCCTGCACCATCCGGTCAATGGAGCGTTCGTGGGCATCCACAGAAGTCCCGCCGGAAGTATCGGTCACCACATACACTTCAAAGCCTTCTTCCAGCGCCATCAGCGCCGGGAAGGTCAGGCACACTTCGGTCCACAGCGCTGAAATAATCAGTTTTTTACGGCCCGTCGCCTTCACCGCCTCAACAAAGGCTTTATCTTCCCAGGAGTTCATGGAAGTGCGCTCAATGGGCTTAATGTCAGGATGAACGGCTAATAATTCAGGCCAGATATAGCCGCTGAAGCTTTTGGTTTCGACGGAGGTATAAATCGTCGGCACCTTAAATATTTTGCCCGCCTTTGCCAGCGCCACGGTGTTATTTTTCAGGGTCTGGCGATCGATATTCGCCACGCCGAAAGCCATTTGCGGCTGGTGATCGATAAAAATAAGGGCGGAGTTAGTTGGGTCAATCAGTTCACGAATAGACATTTTATTCCCTCAGCTATCAATGAGTTATTAAGGTATCCATCTCTGGATGACGCCTTTATTTTCTGCATACAGCCGCAGGGTTGATAGCCGGAATTTTCTAACGTCTTATTTAATTTTTTGGTGATAGACTTTTGCAAGGCCAAAGCCCGAACGGATTATCACTATGCGTGTAAATTTAGATGTGCTGCTCATTCTTGATGCCTTAGATAAGCACGGCAGTTTTGCCGCCGCCGCTGAATCGCTGTTTAAAACGCCTGCGGCGCTGAGTTATATGGTGCAGAAGCTAGAAAACGATCTGAATATTAAACTGCTGGATCGCTCAGGCCATCGGGCAAAATTTACCGACACCGGCAGGATTGTGCTGGAAAAAGGGCGGATGGTGCTCAGCGCCGCGAAGGATCTGGAAAGCCAGGCTTTGCGCTCCACCTCCGGCTGGGAAAAAACGCTTACCATTGCGCTGGACGGTTCATTTCCCTTCCACCTGCTGCTGCCGCTGATGGAGGAGTTCTACGCCCTCGACCAGCAAACCACGCTTAATTTTACCCACCATACGCTGGCAGGAGCCTGGGAAGAACTGACCCACAACGGCGCGAACATTATTCTCGGCGCCATTAACGAGCCGCCGACGTCATCCGAATACGCCTACAAGATGCTGGGCACGCTGGACAACGTGTTTGTCGTCTCCCCCAAGCACGCGCTGGCAAAAGCGGAACATGTGCTTTCCAGCGACGAAGTTTGCCGCCATCGTGCGGCCATCATTGGCGATACGGCACGTTACTGCCAGCCAATCAACACCAATTACATTGAAGAGCAAGAACGCGTGGTGGTGTTCGACTTCCCTAGCAAGGTCGCTATTTTAGTCTCGGGCCTGGCCTGCGGATTTTTACCCCGCCACATCGCCCAGCCACTCCTGAACAGCGGCAAATTAATTGAAAAACCGGTTGTATCGTTCCGTCAGACGGACGTGACCTACATCGGCTGGCATAACCGGGGTGAAGGCCTGGCCGCACGCTGGTGGCGAGAAAAGATCATTGAAGGGGATTTGGTCAACGCCCTTTATCAGCCCCCGGCGGAGAGCTAAACCTCTCCCCGCCGGGTCATCGACCTAAAGACTGCGCCAGACCGCGGCGCTGACGGCAGGCAAGTTCAGCTCGCGGTTATTGAGCGCCGCCTCGCCTTCGATCTGCGTCAAGGCTCTGCCGCTCAGCAAGGCATCCCACGGGAGCGTGGCCTGAACCTCGCTGCCGCGATTGATGGCCACCAGAACACGTTCGTTTTGATAAGCACGCACGAACACTACGACGTCCTGCTCAGCGTAGATGACCCGGCAACCACCGTGACGAAGCGCCCGGCTTTGCTTGCGCAGCTTGCCGAGCCGCTGATAAAGCGCCAGCAGATCTAAATCCTGATCCTGTTTCTGCCACGGGAAAGGCTTGCGGCAGAAAGGATCGTTGTTGCCATCCAGCCCCACCTCATCGCCGTAATAGATACAGGGCACGCCGGGCCAGGCGTACAGCCAGATGACAGCCAGCGGCAAGCGGGCAACATCTTTACCAAGAATCGACTTAAAACGGGCGGTATCGTGGCTGTCGAGCTGGTTAAACATGCGCAGCTGCTGCTGATGGGAAAGTGCCGAGCGGTACTCTTCCATCCATGCTATACAGGTTTGGGCGTCAATATCCTGCGGCTCGTAAGAGATATCGGTGTTTGCCAAAAATCCCCACAGCGGGAAAGTAAAACCGCGATAATTCATGGCGGCATCTTCGGCATCGGCCTGCAGCCACTGCCGGGCATCGCCAAAGTGCTCGCCGAGGACGTAAGCATTCTGTTTGGTTTCTTTTGCCGCCTGGGTAATGCCGCTGACGTGCAGAAGATTATTTTTCGCCCCGCCTTCCTCTCCCAGCATATGCACTACGTCCAGCCGCCAGCCGTCAATGCCCCAGGGCTCCCGCAGCCAGTGCCGCACAATGCTTTGCTCGCCGCGATAGATCTCATCCACCAGCGTGGCCGAGCGATAATCCAGCTTAGGCAGGCTGGAATAGCCCAACCAGTCCAGCGCCAACCCTTCGTCAGAAAAGCTGTACCAGTCGCGCCACGGAGACTGTGGGTGATGGCAGGCGCCATTCTCACCGTTCTGATGCCTGTCAAACCAGCCGTGCGTATCGCCGCTGTGGTTAAAAACGCCGTCCAGCATCAGCTTCATCCCCTGCCGGCGCGTATTTTCCCTCAGCCGCAGGAAAGCGGCATTACCGCCAAACTGCTCGTCTACCTGCCGGTAATCCTGAGTGTCGTACTTATGCACGCTGGGCGCGGTAAAAATAGGGTTCAGATAAAGTGCCGTCACGCCGAGCTTTTTCAGGTACGGCAGCTTTTCACTGATCCCGTCCAGATCGCCGCCGTAAAACGTCGATCCTCCGGCTTCCCCGGTTAAAGGCTCATGCCACTCCCGGCGGACGATATCCCGCCCGGCCGCATGATGAAAATAAACGTTATCCTGCACCGGCTGGCGATTAGCCCCGCGCGCAAAACGATCCGGGAAGATCTGATAGAACACCTGGTCCTGCACCCAATCCGGGCCGTCATCCGGCGTATCAAAAGCGAACTGTTCCAGCCGGGCCGGCGGCGTTGTCTGGAAGCCCTGAGGTGTGTACCAGCGCTGCCTGTCCTGCCAGAGTAGCTTAAAGCTGTAGCGACGGCGCGGCTGCCCTTCGGCGGTATCGAGGGTGACTTTCCAGGCGACAACGCCCTCAAGGGGAGCCTGTTTCTGGCGCACCATGCCCAGAGAAATCTCTTCGTTATCTTTTTCGCCGCGCAGAATCACTTTTTCCGGCAAGTCATCCCCCGCCAGCCACAGGGTAATGACAAGACTGCGTTCCCGCGTCTGGATAAACGGCGCCACCGGCAGGTGCCAGGCATTCAACATAGTAACTTTCCCATCGCTTAAAAATGACGCCACCTTGCCACAGCATAAGGCTTTATCACTCATCATTCCGGGTTAATTTAGGGGAGGACAGGAGGGGTGGAGACGGGAGAAATTATTCCCCTCACCCCGGCCCTCTCCCCAAAGGGGCGAGGGGGAAAAACGAATGAGGAGAACGCTATTTATCCCCTCTCCCTGCCAGGGAGAGGGTCAGGGTGAGGGTAAAACCAGATACCGCGTTCTAACCGAATCAGCCACTACACTGGCAACGACTGCGCCTTAACCCGGCGCTTAACAACCCAGCCAATAAGCAGCAGCGCAATCCAGCCGCAGCCCACGTACAGCGAAATACGGGTATCCGGGTGGTAACCAATCAGCCCGATAATAAACACCAGGAACACCAGGCCCACGACGGTCGTCGCTACGCCACCGGGGATCGGGAATTTCAGCGCTTTCGCCTCTTCCGGCGACAGGCGGCGGCGGAAGGCAATCTGCGACAGCAGGATCATTATCCAGACCCAAACGGTGGCGAACGTTGCCAGCGACGCAATCACCAGGAAGACGTTTTCCGGCATGATGTAGTTCAGGTAAACCGCCAGCAGCAGCGCGCAGGCCATCACCACAACTGTGACCCACGGAATACCGTTGCGGGAAGTCCTGGCGAAGATTTTAGGCGCGCTACCCTGCTCGGCCATGCCGTGCAGCATGCGGCCCACGCCAAACACATCGCTGTTAATCGCCGAGAGCGAAGCCGTGATAACCACAAAGTTCAGAATACCGGCTGCAGCGGTAATGCCCATATGCTGGAAGGTCATCACAAACGGACTGCCTTCGGTGCCCACCTGGTTCCAGGGATAAATGGACATGATGACGAACAGCGTCCCCACGTAGAACACCAGAATACGCAGCGGCACGGAGTTTATTGCGCGCGGAATGGATTTTTGCGGATCTTTCGCTTCGCCTGCGGTGATGCCGATAATCTCAATCCCGCCGTAGGCAAACATCACCATCTGCAGAGACATGATCATGCCCAGCCAGCCGTTGCTGAAGAAGCCACCGTTGCTCCACAGGTTGTGGATACCGGTCGCCTGGCCGCCGTTGCCAATCCCCCACACGATAATGCCGATCCCGGCAATAATCATGATGATGATGGTGGCTACTTTGAAGAATGAGAACCAGAACTCCAGCTCGCCGAACACCTTCACGCTCATCAGGTTGATGGCGCAGATAATCAGCACCACGCTCAGCACCCAGACCCAGTGCGGCACCGCCGGGAACCAGATACCCATGTAGATCCCGAACGCGGTCACGTCGGCGATGGCAACAATCAAAATCTCAAAGCAGTAGGTCCAGCCGGTAATATAGCCAGCCAGCGGCCCAAGGTTGTCCTGAGCATAGCGAGAAAACGAGCTGGCAGCGGGATTGTGCACCGACATTTCGCCCAGCGCGCGCATAATAATATAGGCCGCCACGCCGCCGATGATATACGCCAGCAGAACGCTCGGCCCCGCCATTTTGATGGCGTCCGCCGAACCGTAAAACAGCCCTGTGCCAATCGCCGACCCCAGCGCCATAAATCGAATGTGCCGGGTGCTCAAACCGCGCTTGAGCTTGTTGGTGTTTTCCATGAATCCAGGTTCCACGCTTTACAATAAAAAAACCACGGAGGACGACTCCGTGGTTACTTAGCAATCAAAAAATTAGTGGGCGGCGGAGGTGACCTGACGCCCCGCTGCTTTGTCCCAGATAGCGGTGATCACCACCATCGCAACGGTCGGCAGCAGCCAGGCAAGTCCCTGATCCGCCAGCGGCAATTTCGCCGCCCAGCCAGGCAGCATGTCGCTGATGGCCGATGCCTTAATGCCGTCAATCATACCAAACAGCAGGCTTATCAGCATCGCCGGGGCAATAACGCGGGTGGAGTTGTTCCACCACGGACGGGTGAAGCTCAACACCACCAGGGCAATACAAGGTGGATAGATTGCCGTCAGTACCGGGATCGAAATCTGAATCAGGTGGCTCAGGCCCAGGTTAGATACCACCATCGAGAACAGGCCGAGGATAAACACCAGCGAGCGGTAAGAGAGCGGCAGATACTGGCTAAAGAACTCCGCGCAGGCACAGGTCAGGCCCACGGCGGTAACCAGACAAGCCAGGAAGATCAGCGCCGCCAGGAAGAAGCTACCGGCCCCGCCAAAGGTATGCGCCACATAAGCGTGCAGAATAGCCGCGCCGTTGGCTTTCTGATCGACCAGGTTCGCGCTATCGGAACCGAGGTGGAACAGTGCCAGGTAGATAACCGTCAGGCCGATACCGGCAATCAGGCCAGCCCAAATCGTGTAGCGGGTCAGCAGGCGAGATTCGGTCACACCGCGAGAGCGCGCGGCATTCACGATAACAATCCCGAACACCAGCGAAGCCAGCGTGTCCATCGTCAGGTAGCCGTTCACGAAGCCGTTAGAAAACGCCGCGTTCTGGTAGGCTTCAGTCGCCGTGCTCAGGCCACCGGCTGGCCACAGCACCGCCCCGGCCGCCAGGATCAGCAGCGCGATGATTTTCACCGGCGCCAGCACGTGGCCCACGGTGTCCAGCAGCTTACCCGGATAAAGAGAAATCCCGATCACCAGCGCAAAGTACACCAGGCTGTAAATAAACAGCGGCATATCGCCCATACCGGTCAGCGGAGCAATTCCCACTTCAAAGGAAACGGTGGTGGTACGCGGCGTGGCAAACAGCGGCCCTACGGCCAGGTAGCAGACGGTCGCCAGCAAAATACCGGCGCGGCGGCCAATCGGCGAGCTAAGGCTGTCAATACCGCCGCCGACGCGGGCAATCGCCACGATAGTCAGAACGGGTAAACCTACCGCCGTGACCAGGAAGCCAAGCGCCGCCGTCCAGACGTGCTCGCCAGCCTGTAAGCCAACCATAGGAGGGAAAATAATGTTGCCCGCGCCGACAAACAGCGCAAAGGTCATAAAGCCCAGAGCGATGATGTCACGAGATTTCAAATGATAGGTCATAAAATAAAGCAGCCTGTGGATGTGTGGTGTTGAAAATGCTCAAATTTTTAAACCGACGTTCAGTCCAAATAACGTTCGGTAAAAACGCGGTTATTACCGGTAACGACAGCGGAATATGCTTCTCCGGATCGGTGGCGAAGAATAGTTAGTCGAATTACCACGCAATTTCAGTCGGTCTGGTAATAACAGGGGGGCAATTAAAACGCTTATAGCGTTTGAAGACAAGAAGGGATCGGGAAACCAGAAATATATCCTTTAAAAATACGCATAACCAGTGAATAAAGTTGATTATACGCTTTTGTTATGGCTTATCATGCGGACAAAAAAGCATCAATTCGATATTCATCGCTTAACGAGTGGTGAAAATACAAACAAAAAGGCCAGAAAACTGGCCTGTGGAAAGTGTACTTGACGGTTGCGGTGAATTAATGTGCAGCCACCGCTGACTCAGGAGCGATTAAGCGCTCGGGCAGGATGAACGAAAACGTCGAACCCTGCCCCGGTACGCTTTCGATATCCAGCCGCGCATCATGATGGCTAAGGGCATGCTTCACGATGGCCAGCCCAAGCCCGCTGCCTCCGGTCTGCCGGGAACGCGCTTTGTCTACTCGGTAGAAACGCTCCGTCAGGCGCGGAATGTGCTCGGCGGAGATCCCCGGCCCGGTATCCTTCACGCTGAACGCTACGCCGTGAGGCAGCCTGCGCCAGGTGACGGTGATGTGCGTCCCGGCAGGCGTGTGATTCACCGCGTTATACACCAGGTTAGAGATCGCGCTGCGCAGCTGCTCTTCGTTACCGTAAACCTGCAGCCCTGGCTCAACGTTAAAAGTGAGCGTTTGCTTCTGCTGGCTCAACGTCTGCGCCTCTCGTTCCACCACGCGCAGCATCAGCGGCACGTCGATTTTCTCATTCATCGACAGCGTGGGCGCGGCTTCTATGCGCGACAGCGTTAACAATTGCCTCACCAGCCCTTCCATGCGTGAAGTTTGCTCGCGCATGGTATGCAGGGCTTTATCCCGCAACGGCCCTTCCAAAGCCTGATCCTGCATCATCTCCAGGTAACCCTGTAACACGGTCAGCGGCGTGCGCAGCTCATGGCTAACGTTGGCAAAGAAATTGCGGCGAGCGCCTTCAAGCTGGTGCATCTGCGTGACGTCTCGCGCCACCATCAGCCACTGCCCGTCGGCGTAGGGCATCACGCGGAACTCAAGATGACGGCCATTGTTGAGTATCAGCGTCAGCGGGCGACCAAACTGCTGCTTCGCCACGTATTGCGAGAATTCAGGGTAACGCAGCAGGTTGAGGATATTTTGGCCGCTGTCGTCAGGCCAGCGCAGGCCAAGCAGCTGTTGCGCCAGGCCGTTACACCAAAAAATGGTGCCTTCTTCGGTGGTCAGCACCACCGCATCGGGCAGCGATTCGGCTCCGCTTCGGAAGCGTTTGATCAGGTTGCCCAACTCTTTGCGGCGCTTTTTATTACGCAGCTGCATCTGGTGCAGCCCGTACAGCAGAGGTTCCCAGCTTCCCCGCCCGGGCGGCGGGGTCATGCTGCGGTCAACCCACAGCCACCAGGAAAGACGAAGTAAATTCCAGAAATGCCAGCTTAACAGGGCGGTCACCGCCGCCAGTAAAAACCACGGCAGGTGGCCAAAAATCAATCCGAGAATTGCCGCTGGCATACAACAGAGCACCAGCTCCAGTACCAGCCTTTTCCATGACAGCCGTTCCAGCACGCGTCACGCTCCTGTCAGCATATTAAAAACGGGTTGAAAAACGATAACCCGTGCCGCGAACTGTTTGCACCATTTTGTCATGACCACTTGTTTCCAACGCTTTACGCAGGCGACGAATATGCACGTCTACGGTACGGTCTTCAACGTAAACGTTCGTTCCCCACACGTTATTGAGCAGCTGTTCACGGCTGTAAACGCGCTCCGGGTGGGTCATAAAGAAGTGTAACAGCTTAAATTCAGTTGGCCCCATGTCGAGCGGATCTTCGCCGGTCATCACGCGGTGTGAGGACGGGTCCAGGCTCAGCCCCTGCATCTCAATCACTTCTTCCACCGCCATCGGGGAAATACGGCGCATCACCGCTTTAATACGCGCCACCAGCTCTTTAGGCGAGAACGGCTTAGTGATGTAATCATCGGCACCGACTTCAAGGCCACGCACGCGATCTTCTTCTTCGCCACGCGCGGTCAGCATCATCACCGGGATTTCGCGGGTCAGCGCTTCACGCTTCAGGTGCTTGATAAACTGGATCCCGGAACCGCCTGGCAGCATCCAGTCCAGCAGGATCAGGTCGGGGAAAGGTTCAATCAGCAGGTTAACCGCGCTGTCATAATCTTCCGCCTCTACCGACTGGAAGCCATTTTGCTCGAGCACAAAGCTCACCATTTCACGAATCGGAGCTTCATCTTCTACGACTAAAATGCGTCTCGCCATGATTTACCCTGTTGAAAAGAGACCATCTCTTATTAATTGTGCGCCAGTATGCGTCAGATTTGTGACAGATTTATGAAAAAGATGACGGCAAGATATTTCACCTTTTTGAATTATGACAGCCATGGATTTTTACTGGCGGTTACGCTGCCAGCTCAATAGCTTATAATCGGTAATTCGCCTCTTTGCCATGGGACAGGTTATGCGCATTCTCCACACATCAGACTGGCACCTCGGCCAAAACTTCTATACCAAAAGCCGGGTTTCTGAACATCAGGCCTTTCTCGACTGGCTATTAAACGCCGCGGTCGAGCATCAGGTGGATGCGATCCTCGTCGCGGGAGATATCTTTGATACCGGCTCGCCGCCGAGCTACGCCCGTGAAATGTATAACCGTTTTGTCGTGCAGCTGCAGGGCACCGGCTGCCAGCTCGTGGTGCTGGCGGGGAATCACGATTCCGTAGCTACCCTGAATGAATCCCGGGAGCTGCTGGCCTGCCTGAACACCCGCGTCATTGCCAGCGCCCGCCATAACAAAGACGAACAGGCGCTGCTGCTCAATCAAAAAGACGGCACGCCGGGGGCGATTCTCTGCCCAATTCCTTTCCTGCGTCCTCGCGACATTCAAAGCAGCCAGGCGGGGCTGTCCGGCCATGAAAAACAGCGCTCTTTAATGGAAGCCATCAGCGAACATTACCAGCAATGTTATGCCGCCGCCGTGGCGCTTCGCGGTGACCAGCCGCTGCCGATAATTGCCACCGGGCACCTGACCACGGTAGGCGTCACGAAATCCGATGCGGTGCGTGACATTTATATTGGCACGCTGGATGCCTTCCCGGCGCAGCACTTCCCGCCCGCCGACTACATTGCGCTCGGGCACATTCATCGCGCGCAAAAAATTGGCGGCACGGAGCATATTCGCTACAGCGGCTCGCCGATTCCGCTGAGCTTCGACGAAACCGGCAAAGCAAAAACCGTTTTTCTGGTGACATTCAGCGGCGGAGCGCTAACCAGCGTCGAGCCTCTGGAAGTCCCCATCAGCCAGCCGCTGGCCATCGTGAAAGGGTCGCTGAGTGAAATCGAGCGGCAGCTAGAGCAGTGGCGAAACGCGCCTGCTGAACCCAAAGTCTGGCTGGATATCGAAATCGCCACCGACGAATATCTGCACGACATGCAGCGCCAGGTGCAGGCGCTCACAGACGATTTGCCGGTTGAAGTCGTTCTGCTGCGCCGCAGCCGCGAACAGCGCGAGCGGGTGATTGCCAGCCAGCATAAAGAGACGCTGAGCGAGTTAAGCGTTGAAGAAGTTTTTGAGCGGCGACTGAGTCAGGAAGAAACCAGCGAGGAGCGCGCCGCCAGGCTAAGAACGCTGTTTGCCCAAACCCTTTCAGATTTGCACCAGCGGGAGGAACAGGCATGAAGATCCTCAGCCTGCGGTTAAAAAACATTAACTCCCTGAAAGGCGAGTGGAAAATTGATTTCACCCAGGAGCCTTTCGCCAGCAACGGGCTGTTTGCCATCACCGGCCCCACGGGCGCGGGCAAAACCACCCTGCTGGATGCCATTTGCCTGGCGCTGTACCACAAGACACCGCGCCTCAGCACCGTGTCGCAGTCGCAAAATGACTTGATGACCCGCGACACCGCAGAATGCCTGGCCGAAGTCGAGTTTGAGGTAAAAGGTACGGGCTATCGCGCCTTCTGGAGCCAGAACCGCGCCCGCAACGCGGCAAACGGCAACCTTCAGGCGCCGCGCGTGGAGCTGGCTCAAATCAGCGACGGCAAAATCCTGGCGGATAAAATCAAAGACAAGCTGGAGATTATCGCCGCGCTCACCGGGCTGGACTACGACCGTTTCACCCGCTCAATGATGCTCTCCCAGGGGCAGTTCGCCGCCTTTTTAAACGCCGATGCCAACGACCGCGCCTCGCTGCTTGAAGAGCTGACCGGCACGGAGATTTACGGCACCGTTTCCGCCGCGGTGTTTGAAAATCATAAGCAAATCAAAAGCCGCCTTGAAAACCTGCTGGCTCAGGCTTCCGGCGTCGCGCTACTAACTGCTGAGCAGCAACAGCAGCTTACCGAGAGTTTGCAGGCGCTCACTCTGGAAGAGAAAAAGCTTTCCGTGGAGCACCAACAGCAGCAGCAGCACCAGCAATGGCTCGCTCAGCTAACCCGGCTTTCTGCCGACAAAGTCCAAAAGCAGCAGGCGCTGGGCACAGCCAGTCAGGCGGTCAAAGACGCAGAGCCCATGCTGGCGAAACTGACCCGAGCTTTGCCCGCCGAAAAACTTCGCCCTGACTGGCAGCGGCTGCAGGAAAAGCAGCAGTCGCTGAAGCAAAACAGCGAGGCGGCGGAGAAAGTGAATACCCGCTTACAGCAGCTTTCCGTCCGCCGGCAGCAAACCCGAATGCTGGCCGCCGAACAGGCTCAGCGGCTGAAGAGAGAAGCTCAGCAGGTCGAAGACTGGCTCGCGGCGAATGACCGTTATCGACTTTGGTCTGCCGAACTGACGGGCTGGCGCATGGCATTCACGCAGCAGCAGCGCGACGAAAAACAGCTTACCGAGCTAAAGCAGGCGCTCGAGGCCAGTCGGCAAAAGCTGCAGGTGCTGCCGGAGCCAAAGCTTAGCCTTTCTCCTGATGAAGTGAGCGCTCATTTACAGCGGATGCTGGCAACCCGGCCTGCCCGCCAGCTGTTGGCTACTTTGCAGCCGCAGTTTGCCACGCTGGAGAAACGCAAAACCGAGCAACGGCGCGAGCTTGCCGAGCTGGAGAAACAGATTGCCGAGCGAGACGTTGACCTGGGGCAAAAGCGCCAGCAGTACAAAGACAAACGCCAGCACGAAGCGGATCTGGAAAAAGTCGTCGAACAGGAAAAGCGCATCCAAAGCCTTGAAGCCGAGCGCGCACGCCTGCAGCCTGACTCGCCGTGTCCGCTTTGCGGCTCAACCCAACACCCGGCTGTAGAGGCGTATAAGGCTCTCGAACCTGGGGAGAACCAACAGCGCCTGGCCGCCCTTAAGCAAGAAGTGGCTAAACTCGCAGAGCTTGGCTTTGCCCTTAAAGGTCAGCTTGATACCCAGCGCCAGCAGCGCGAAAAACTGGCGCAGGCCAGCACCGCCATTGAGGCAGAAAAAACTGTACTGTCAGCCCGCTGGCAGCAGCAGTGTGCGGAACTTGCCATCGCTTTAACGCCTCAGGACGATCTCAGCGCCTGGCTTGACGATCAGGAACAGCGCGAGCTGCAGCTGCGCCAGCTTGGCGAGCGGCAGGCGCTGGAGGCGCAATATCAACGCGACAGCCAGCAGCATGAAAAACTGAAAGCAGACTACCTGGCACAGCGCGCGTCGCTGCAAGCGGGGCTGGAGCAGGCCGGTCTCCAGCATCCTGAGCCTGGCGAAGAGCAAACCTGGCTGGAGGCTCGCCAAAGGGAATCTCAGCAATGGCAGCACCAGCAGGACAAACTGCCGCAGCTTCGCCAGCAGCTCTCCGCTCTCGACATGTTGCTCTCAACCCTTGCGGACGATGGCTCCGCCCCGCAGCCGCTGGATGAACACGAGCACCAGGCGGCGCTGCAAAACTGGCAAACGCTGCATAACGATTGCAACCTGCTGGAAGGGCAGCGCCAGTCCCTGCAACAGCAGCTGAAGCAAAGCGAAGAAGAAACCACGGAGGCGCAGACACAGTTCAGGAATGCGCTTTCGGCCAGCCAGTTCAGCGACGAAGCCGATTTCCGCCGCGCTCTGCTGGAAGAGACCGAGCGCCTTGAGCTGGAACAGCGTAAACAGCTTCTGGAGCGCCAGCATCAGCAGCAAGTCACTCTGCTGGAACAGGCGGAAAGTGCGTTGACTCAACACTTATCGGCGCGGCCAGACAATCTGCACGAAGAAACAGATCCTGGCGCACTGGAGGCGCAAATCTCGGCGCTTGCCCTCCAGCTGCGTGAGAATGCTTCACAACAGGGTCAAATTACCCAGCAGCTGCGGCACGACGAGGAAAACCGGGTTCGCCAGCAAACGCTGATGCAGGAAATAAAAGCCTGTGAAGCACAGGCGGAAGACTGGGGCTACCTCAACGCGCTTATCGGCTCCAAAGAAGGGGATAAATTCCGCAAATTTGCACAAGGTCTGACGCTGGATAACCTCGTCTGGCTGGCAAACAATCAGCTCAATCGCCTGCACGGGCGCTACTTGCTACAGCGTAAAGACAGCGAAGCGCTTGAATTACAGGTGGTCGATACCTGGCAGGCCGATGCGGTACGTGACACCCGCACGCTTTCCGGCGGCGAAAGCTTCCTGGTAAGCCTGGCGCTGGCGCTGGCGTTATCCGACCTGGTCAGCCATAAAACCCGGATTGATTCCCTGTTCCTGGATGAAGGTTTTGGCACCCTGGACGCGCAGACGCTGGATACCGCACTCGACGCGCTGGATACGCTCAACGCCAGCGG
Source organism: Enterobacter sp. TMH.L2 (assembly GCF_050847315.1). Classification (NCBI taxonomy): domain Bacteria; kingdom Pseudomonadati; phylum Pseudomonadota; class Gammaproteobacteria; order Enterobacterales; family Enterobacteriaceae; genus Enterobacter; species Enterobacter sp. TMH.L2. The sequence goes on from NZ_CP193791.1 coordinate 3,625,327, forward strand.
CAAAACCATCGGCGTGATCAGTCACGTTGAGGCGATGAAGGAGCGGATCCCGGTGCAGATTAAGGTGAAGAAGATTAACGGGTTAGGTGTCAGCCGGCTGGATAAGGCTTTCGCGGTGGAGTGATCCTTGCCAGGCTCTCACCAAAGGGAACGCTCTTTAAGTCACAAGTACGCTTATGAAGGAACGGTTAAGGTTCCGTTCACTTCCAGTTCGGTTTCATATGTCACCACCGCATCGGTGAACGTCTCAGGGGAATCACCGTCATTCCCCTGAGAACCCGGACTCCCGGCGAAATAAATCGACCGCTGAAGCGGCAGACCTCCGTTTTATCTCCCAGTCCTGGGCCGGCTGAGATGCGTTCCCGACGCTCTCAGCCTCCGGCCGTTCCCGACGTCCGGACCCTGGCCAGTCGGAGAGAAAACGAAGGCGATTTAAGCCGGAACCGTGTTTCGCTTTAAACCCGGTACTAACTTCAACTACGCTGTCGCTACTGGTTTTTCCCTTCCCCCTACTCCTCTCCCAGAGGCATAGGGAAAAAACCACGTTTCCGGCATCTGTTTTCCGTCTCTCCCCTATGGGGAGAGGGCTGGGGTGAGGGGCGATTTACTTCTCTATCGGCCACAGCCACGCCGCACCTCGAACGCCGCTGGAATCCCCGTGCACCGCTTTGCGAACGGGCGTTTCACACTCGCCACCAAACACCCACGGTTTGATCAGCTGCGGCACCGTCCGGTATAAACGCTCCACGTTGCTCATCCCGCCACCCAGCACGATCACGTCCGGATCCAGAATATTGACGATATGCGCCAGCGACTTCGCCAGACGCGTCTCATAGCGGCTGATAGCCAGCTCTGCCAATGGATCCTGCTGCTCTGCCAGGCTGATGATTTCGTGCCCTTTCAGCGTTTTCCCGCTCAGGCGCTGGTAGTCCGTGCCGAATCCGGTGCCGGAAATAAAAGTCTCAATACAGCCCTGTTTGCCGCAGTAGCACGGCACCTCTTTCCGAAAACGCAGTTCGTCTTCATCCATCCACGGCAGCGGGTTATGCCCCCACTCGCCCGCGGTGCCGTTGCCACCGATCAGACTTCGGCCATTGATCGCCACGCCCGCGCCGCAGCCGGTGCCGATGATCACCGCGAAGACGATCGGCGCCCCTGCGGCAGCGCCGTCAATCGCTTCCGACACCGCCAGGCAGTTAGCATCGTTCGCCAGCCTGACTTCGCGCTTGAGCGCCACGCTAAGATCCTTGTCAAACGGCTGCCCGTTCAGCCAGGTTGAGTTCGCATTTTTCACCACTCGGGTATAAGGGGAGATCGATCCCGGGATCCCAAGCCCTACCGTACCGGTCTCGCCCGTGGCTTCTTCCGCCAGCCGCACCAGCTCAACAATGTTTTTGATGGTGGCCTGGTAGTCGTTTTTTGGCGTGGGCAAACGGTGGCGATAAAGTTGTTTACCGTCGTCTGCCAGCGCGATCACTTCTGTTTTAGTCCCACCGAGATCGATACCTATGCGCACAAGAACTTCCTCATTTGGTGATAATTATCAACTACCTAAAATGCAGGCCAAGCAAAGACAATGAAACGAGGCCGTCAATTCGTTATCATGCCCGCTGCGTTTAACTGACAACCTGGGACAGAATCATGCTGTGGTTTAAAAATTTAATGGTTTACCGTTTAAGCCGTGACATCACGCTGACGGCGGATGCAATGGAAAAACAGTTAGCCGCCTTCACCTTCACCCCTTGCGGCAGCCAGGACATGGCCAAAACCGGCTGGGTGTCGCCGATGGGCTCGCACAGCGATGCATTAACCCATGTTGCCAACGGCCAGATTGTGATTTGCGCCCGTAAAGAAGAAAAAATTCTGCCCGCTCCGGTCATCAAACAGGCTCTTGAAGCCAAAATCAATAAGCTCGAAGCGGAACAGGCCCGCAAGCTGAAGAAGACCGAGAAAGATTCCCTCAAAGACGAAGTGCTGCACTCCCTGCTGCCGCGCGCTTTCAGCCGCTTTAGCCAGACTATGATGTGGATAGACACCGTCAACGGCCTGATCATGGTTGACTGCGCCAGCGCCAAAAAAGCGGAAGATACGCTGGCCCTGCTGCGTAAAAGCCTGGGTTCTCTGCCGGTGGTCCCGCTGGCGCTGGAAAACCCTATCGAACTGACGCTGACCGAGTGGGTACGTTCAGGGGATGTTCCGGCAGGCTTTGCGCTGATGGACGAAGCTGAGCTCAAGGCAATCCTTGAAGGCGGCGGCGTGATCCGCTGCAAGCAGCAAGAGCTGGTATGCGATGAAATCGCCGCGCACATTGAAACCGGCAAAGTGGTCACCAAGCTGGCGCTGGACTGGCAGGAGCGTATTCAGTTCGTGCTGGCGGACGATGGCTCAGTCAAACGCCTGAAGTTTGCCGATATCCTGCGCGAACAGAACGACGATATCGACCGGGAAGATTTTGGCGGGCGTTTCGACGCCGATTTTATTCTGATGACCGGCGAGCTGTCGGCGCTGATTACCAACCTGGTGGAAGCCCTCGGCGGAGAAGCACAGCGTTAATTGCCGTGGCTGACGCATAAAAAAAGCCCCTCGCGGTGAAACGAGGGGCCTGAAAGTCAGTTATTTATCGGCCAGGTAGCGGCAAAGGTAGGACGTTGGCTCAGCAACCTGCAGATGAAACTCGCTGTGGCCCGGAACGTTAAAGACTTCGCCCGCAGCATAGGTTTTCCACTCTGTTTCCCCCGGCAGCAAAACGTGCAAAGCGCCGCTCACTACGGTCATCTCTTCCGGCTGGGCGGTCCCGAAGGTGTATTCCCCCTCCGCCATCACCCCAACGCTCGCACGGCCAGTGCTGCTGCTGGTAAAACCGATGGATTTTACTTTCCCGGAGAAGTACTCGTTACTCTGAAGCATGGACAGGCCCTTTATCGACATTAGTGAAAAAACCACTATAGAGGCGAACTCTCCGACCTGTCACGCAAATTGTTAATTCCGTTCAGATAAGCAATTCTGCGGCTAATCTGGCCACCAGTACGTTGGATAAGAGCACCGGCACATCCAGCTGCTTTTGCAATAAATCCCGGTGTTTTTGATGGTAGCCAAGGCAGTCGAGGACCAGAACATCCGCCCCTTCAGCCATCAGTTTTTTTCCGGCCTCCAGCAGCTCGGCTTCGCTACCGTGGATCGGGTTCGCAAGCGAATAAAGCGGCGGATGGGTCAGCTTGCGCCACTTCAGCTCCTGAAACTTAATCATTTCTGCAACCGGCAGAATGATCCCTACCTGATGACCATCCACAATCGACGCTACCAGCGGAGGAATGATGCGCTCAGGCTCCAGCAGAATGGCATTGCGGGCGCTTAACCCCGTCAGCGGCATCGTGCTCATCAGCAGGATAACTTCGTAGCCCTGATTATCCAGCTGTTCGATGATGCCCTGCATCGCAATGGAGATTTTGTCCCGCCCGACTGACGTAATGGTGTTATCCGCCAATAGCGTGAGCAGCGTTTCTTCACCGGGGGACGGGGAAAACTGACGGCGAACCTCACCGGGGGAGAGATTGCCCAACAGGCTGACCTGAGAGATTTGTTGTTCAGAGATATGTTCAGTTAAAAAAGGTAAAACCTCACTGACTGACACTTTGCCGACGGTGAGAATGGCTACAGTTGGTTTCATGCTTCGCTCCGCTATTACTCAGTTACCGCCCTCTTCGCTGCATTGCTCCACGTCCGCTATGAAATAACTCCGCCGTGTCGATCATTTTTTGATCGCCACAATCCGCAGCATACAACCAGAGCGACATCGAAATCCTTAACGAAACATCAACTACTGAGCAACATCTCTAAGGAATATATTTTAGCTAAATGAATGAGATAAAAGTTTCTCTTAGGAAGAAGGTCGCACGCGCGGCGTACGCCTGATCCTGCCGGTCAGGCTCTCGACGAAAAGTGGCTGAATGGCCATCGCTCGTCCTTAATTTCTTATGGATGAGCGTTAAGTATAGGCTAACTGGCGCGGGCCATTTGTAACGCGCTGAGGATTGCTTCCACTACCGCATCAGGAGAGCGAGTGGCGTCCACAATGTGGCGGGCAACCTGCCGGTAGAGCCCTTCGCGAGCGGCGAGCACGTCAACGATTTCATCGGTAACGCCTTTCCCTGTGAGCGTTGGGCGTTGCCCTTCTTCCGGAGAGGCGGTCAGGCGTGAAGCCAGAACCTGCGCCGGGGCATGTAACCAAACGGGGATGCCGTTTTCCTGCATAAACTGCCGATTGCCCTCTGCCAGCACCATGCCACCACCGGTTGCCACCACGGTCGCCGGGGCCGTCACGCGCTGCAGCGCATCGGATTCACGAGCCCGAAACCCTTCCCAACCCTCTTCGGCCACAATCTCCGCCACGCTCTTGCCGGTGTGGTTCAGCAGAAAACTATCGGTATCGACAAAGGCGTAACCCAGCGTTCTCGCCAATGCCTGACCGACGGTCGTCTTACCACAGCCGCGAGCGCCGACTAAGAATAGGGGTTGAGTCATCAAAGATAATCCTCGGAAATGCGGGCCTGAGGCCACAAGGGGTAAAAGCAGGAAAACAGAATGCGATAATACCACTAAACTAGTACGCGACAAGTGTAAACCAATGATTACAAAAAATGAAACCTGTCGCTTAAAACCCAGCTATAACGGCATTAACTGATGCGTAACAAGTGTAAACTAAATCCACCACCTGCTAACTGCGCCACAATACTTTAAACGCCAGGCCAATGACAACCCTTAATCTGAGATTCGGTAACACATTTATGGTTAGCTTTACGATTAAGGCGTTTCACCTACGCTGAATGTGATCCAGACTCGTTTTAAGATTTCATCATGACAGAGGTATGAACCATGCAAGCTGAAGAGCAGCGTCTTATTGACGGGCTTTTTGACCGTCTGAAACAGGCCGAAAGCCAAAGTGCCACCCGCGATGCGGCCGCCGAACAACGGATTGCGCAACACCTCAGCCAGCAGCCGGGTGCCGCCTACTACATGACGCAGACGATCCTTATCCAGGAAGCGGCCATGAAGCAGCTGAATGGCAAAATTCAGGCCCTGGAAGCGCAGGTGAGCGAGCTGGAGCAGAAATCTCGCCAGCAGCAAAGCAGCGGTGGTTTCCTTGCCGGGTTGTTCGGCGGCGGCAGCAGCAGTAATAATACTGCGCGTGGCTCCGATCCGATTCCGGGTAGCCAGAACTATGGCACCTCTTCTGCGCCAGGCTACGGCGCGCCACAACAGGGCGGATATGGTGCACCACAGCAACAGGCTGCCCCGGCCAGCGCCCCACGTGCCGGAGGCGGGTTCTTATCTGGCGCGCTGCAAACCGCAGCGGGCGTAGCCGGTGGTGTCGTGGTGGCAGAAATGCTGACCAGCATGTTCCACCGCAGCCAGCCGGAAGAGATCGTCAATATTATCAATGAACCGGCGCCGACCTTCGACAACAGCTCATTCGACTCGGTCAACGACTACAGCCAGGTCGATGACCGTCAGTTCCAGAACCAGGGCGGCTGGCAGTCGCAGGACAATACCGATTACGGTAACGATGATTTTGGCGGCGACGATTACGGCGACGACGACGACGACAGCTTTATCTAAGACTTTTGCGCCCGCGCGACCTTCAGCAGCCACTTTTCCAGCTCATTGGCAAACTGCTGGCGGTCGCGCTGGCTCAGGCTGTCCGGCCCGCCGGTTTGCACGCCGCTGGCGCGCAGAGTATCCATAAAGTCACGCATCGTCAGGCGTTCACGAATGGTTGCAGGGGTATAAAGCTCGCCCCGGGGATTCAGCGCCACCGCCCCTTTCTCCAGCACGTCTGCCGCCAGCGGAATATCGGCGGTGATAACCAAATCGTCTTTCTCGCAGCGACGCACAATTTCGTTATCCGCCACGTCAAATCCAGAGGCAACCTGCAGGCTGCGAATAAACCGCGACGGCGGCGTTTTCATCCCCTGATTGGCCACCAGCGTGACCATAACCTGAGCGCGATCTGCCGCGCGAAACAGCACCTCTTTGATGACTTTTGGACACGCATCGGCATCCACCCAAATTTGCATTATGGCTCCTGACTTTCGGTGGGAATGGGGGCGATTTTGCCGTGCTTTTGCCGAATGACAAAATTTATCTGTTTCCACCCCGGCCGTTCGCCGTTGCGTGCAAACATAGGCTAAGCGGTAAAAAGCGCGTTAAGAGATTGCTGACAAAGAGGGAAAAAGCGTGGTTTTTCCCTCTTTGTGGTTATCAGCCGAAAATCAATGAATTGATTTTCCAGTTTATTTTTATGGCGACACGTTGCAGAATTTTATCCCCATTAGATTTGTCAGAAGTCTGGTTAAGCTATTACCATCAAATAACAAAACACATCACCATGGAGTCATGCTATGGACAAGAAAATAGGGTTTATTGGCTGCGGTAACATGGGCAAAGCCATCCTCGGCGGCCTGATTTCCAGCGGCCTTGTGCCTGCCGGCAATATCTGGATCTACACCCCGTCGCCGGACAAAGTTCAGGCCCTGTGCGAAGAATACGGCATTAACCCGGCGCAGAGCGCGCAGGAAGTTGCGCAGATAGCCGACATCGTCTTTGGTGCCGTGAAGCCAAACATCATGCTTAAGGTGCTGAGTGAAGTTAACTCCGACCTGAACAAAGACACCGTGATTATCTCCATTGCCGCGGGTATCACTCTGGAAACCCTGGCCAAAGTGCTGGGCCATGACCGGAAAATTATCCGTGCAATGCCGAATACCCCTGCGCTGGTGAACGCGGGCATGACGTCGGTCACGCCAAACGCGCTAGTCACGCCGGAAGACATTGCCGATGCGGTGAGCATTTTCCGCAGCTTTGGCCAGGCCGAAGTCGTAAGCGAAGCGATGATCCACCCGGTCGTGGGCGTCAGCGGCTCTGCCCCGGCTTACGTATTTATGTTTATCGAAGCCATGGCCGATGCCGCCGTGCTGGGCGGTATGCCGCGCAAACAGGCCTATCAGTTTGCCGCTCAGGCGGTGATGGGCTCGGCGAAGATGGTGCTGGAAACCGGTACCCATCCGGGTGAGCTGAAAGACATGGTTTGTTCCCCTGGCGGCACCACCATTGAAGCGGTCAAAGTGCTGGAAGAGAAAGGTTTCCGCGCTGCCGTGATGGAAGCGATGGTGAAGTGTATGGCGAAGTCAGAGCTGCTCGGGAAGTCCTGATTTTGATATAGCCCCTCACCCTAACCCTCTCCCCCCGGGGGAGAGGGGATTAGATCGAGCATAAATCCCCTCATTAAAACCCAAAATAAAAGCCCTCTGCCGAGGGGAGAGGGCTCTGAATCGAGCATAAATCGACCGTCCCCCCCTCTCCCTCTCAGGAAGAGGGCCGGGGTGAGGGTCATTCAAAACAACTTATTTTTTCTTCAGGCAATTACTCATAAAGGTTTTTCTGGCGTCGCCCTTCAGCGATTGCTTCGCCGCGTCCGCATTACAGTCCTTCATTTTTTGTTGCTGAGGCGTCAGGGTTTTCCCCGCCGCGGCAGGCGCTTCCCCTTTGAGACAGCTGCTCATGTAGCTCTTACGCTGGTCCCCTTTCAGAGACTGCGAAGCCGCCTGCTGATTACAGGTCGTCATACGCTGCTGCTGCGGCGTCATCGTTTTATCCGCCGCCGTTGCTGACCCAACCAGCCCTACCAGTAACACCGCTAATAATGAAAATTTCATACCTTATTCCTTTTTTATTGTGACGTTTAAAGTCTGGCCTAAGGCAAAAAAAATGCGACGTTTCCGCCGCATTTTTTTCTTACCTGTTACGCAAGCTCACCTTTACTCCAGCGCCATCGCTGATTTCATGGTGTAGAACAGGTCGGTCTGATCGGTCAGCCCCACCACATTGGCTGCATGTGGGCCATAGGCCGCCACGCGTAGCTGGGTGCCGGTGTGCTCCTGAGATTCACCCTCGGAGTTGCCGTAGCTGATGACCATCACCGCGCCATCTTTGGTGTTCAGCGCCTGAGTCAGGCCAGGCGCTTTGGTGTCCGGCGCCACAATCTGGCTGGAATGGGCGTGGTCTGCGGTGACAACAACCAGGGTATTGCCATCTTTACGGGCAAACTCCAGCGCTTTTTGCACGGCTTCATCGAGATCGACCGTCTCGCCAATCTGCCCGCATGGGTTAGCGGCGTGATCCTGTTTATCAATAGAAGCGCCTTCGACCTGAAGGAAGAAGCCTTTCTCGTTTCCTTTCAGCAGGTCGATAGCTTTTTCGGTCATCTGCGCCAGGGTCGGCACGCTGCTGTCGCGCTTCGGATTAGGCGTACAGGTCACGGCTGGCTGATCGATATTCCCGTGGTAAGTGGCCTTCGGCCCTTCCCAACGCACAGGCATATTGCCGTCGGCGAACATACCGATCAGCGGTTTTTGCTGGTTAGCTTCTGTCACCGACGCAAGGCCGGCGGCGTTATCCACCCACTGATAGCCACGGGCATCGGCCTGCTCGCGCAGCGTTTTCCCGTTCCATTCACCGGCTTTTGCCGTTTCACTAAAGGTTTTTGCCCCACCACCAAGCGTCACGTCGGCGCGGGTATTCAGCAGTTGCTCGGTAATGGAGCCTTTGCCCCCGTTTTCCAGCGCGTTAGTGGCACATTTTTCGCTGGTGGCGCTTGGGCCATAGCATTTACGCCCCGTCACGTGGGAAACCAGCGCCGCTGGCGTGGCATCCTGAATTTCCGCCGTGGATACGTTACCCGTCGCCTTACCGGCCGCCTTCGCCAGTTCGAGGATGGTGACGTGATCTTTCCCGTCGACGTCCACGCCCAGCGCGCCGTTATAGGTTTTCACGCCGGTACTCCACGCCGTGGCGGAAGCCGCAGAATCGGTGACGTAATCCGGCTTTTTCGTTTTCTTGTCTAAAGAATAATGGGTGTATTGCCCGGTCAGCGGTAAGGCATCAATTCCTTTAAAGAAACCACCAGCCCCTTCGGCATAGTTTCTGGCGGCGGTAATTTCCGAATCGCCCATTCCGTCGCCAATCAGCAGAATAATGTTCTTCGCTGTTTTATTGTTGAGCGAGGCACGGATCGCTTCAGTTTGATCGCCTGTAATACGGCGAGCACCGCCCGGCTGAGTTAAATCTCCCTGAGCGGCGCGATTTTCCAGAGGGGAAGAGGATGTTTCTTGTGATTTTGATGGGGCGCTGGCAAGCAGCAAAGGCAGCAGGCTGGCGATAATTACGCTCTGTTTCACTTTATTTTCTCCATGTAGTAACTACTGAATATAAATAAAAACAGAGCGAGTATAAAAATGACTTATGACACTAATATGACAGTAAAATTTGATTCAACTACGAGGATAGATAAGGAGCTTTTTTAAATATTGTCGGAGTAATTCGGTATCCTGGACCGGCACTGCCGTCTTTGGGGAGGCATCATCTAACGCCCCTTCAATGCTGGCAACCAGCGCCGAACGTTCTCCCTGTTCAAGGCGTCTCAATAAGGCTGTGACCACTATTTCCAGCGCTTCAACCTGAGCAACCAACTCTTTCGATTCTTCTTCCTTTTCGGCGAGCTTAACCAATAACTCAGCAATAAGATTTTTCATTTTCTCAGTCCCTGCGGGGTTAAGGCATGACGTTAACACTCAGATCCACCTGAGAGCAATATCTCAGGTTAAATATGTGCGTCACAGCAAATAGCAGCAATATTAAAATGATTCCGTCTGATAATAATCCCGACAACGAATTTTTTGCACCACAAAAAAAGAATAATGGAATATTATTCTCTAAATCTGTGGTAGCGACTAAATGAATAATAAGTCGAAATCAATCTTCATATTTTGCTCAATAATATCCCACACAGAGAAACTGGCTGGCGGCTAAGTGCTTTTACTGGCCAGCGCCTGACGGGCATTCTTGCGCTTAAAAGCCACCGCCAGCTGCCAGACATTGAACAGCACAACCACGGCGGTTGCCGCAAAAACGTAACGAAAACCGGCCATTGCGGAAACCCCTGCCCCCATTAAAGGCCCGGCGACATTCCCCAAATACATAAACGACTGGTTATAACCGAAGATACGCCCGGTGACCTGGTCGCTGCAGTATTTGAGCAACAGCGTTTGCACCGCCGGTAACATTGCCCCGTCGGCAAAACCCAGCAAAAAGCGCAAGATGCCAAGCTGCATCGGCGAGGTGACAAAGGACATGGCAAGGAATAACACCACGGCGCAGCACAGCGTCGCCATCAAAATACGTTCAGTGCCAATCCTGTCGCCCAGTTTGCCCAATTTAGGTGCGGCAAAGAGCGCGGATATGCCCGGCAAGGCGGCGATAAATCCGCTCATAAACGCAATATTGTTGCTGTCCGGGGCCAGCTGTTTAATAAACAGCGCCAGAATCGGGCCAATCGAGCCGTTACAGAGCTGGATCACCAGCGTGGTGATAAACAGACTGAGGATCAGCCAGGGATAAGGCAGCGTGGCGAAAACTTCTTTCCCGGTCAGGCGATCATCTTTACTGATTTTCGGGCGAGCGCCCTCTTTTATCAGCAGCAGCGTCACCAGGAAACTGACCATCAGCAGCCCCGCGGTGGCAAAGAATACCGGCCTTAGCCCAAGATGATCCGCCATAAAACCGCCGAGCAGCGGGCCCACAATCACGCCGCTGATTTGCCCGGTTGAGAGCGTACTGATAGCCCAGCCGCTGCGCTCGCGTGGCACCTGAGAGGCAATCAGCGCCATTGCATTAGGAATATAACCCGACGTTAACCCCATTACCGCGCGCAACAGGAACAGTTGCCAGACGTTGGTGGCAAAGGCCTGGAGAAGAATCGCCACCGCCATACCAAACGAGGCGCGAAGCAACATCAGCTTGCGCCCTTTGCGGTCGGCCAGGCTGCCCCACATCGGCGAAACGATAGCCGAAACCAAAAACGTGACGCTGAACGTCAGGCCGGACCAAAGGGAAAGGGCTTCGTGGGAAGTGACGCCAAGCTGCTCAACGTAGAGCGGAAGAAAAGGCAAAATTTGGCTGATCGCAAGGCCGGTAAAAAAACAGCCGAACCAGACCGAAATGAGATTGACCTTCCAGGACTCCATAGCGCGCTTTTTCAAAGGGGATGCAACCAGAATAGAACGATTTCTGGAAAGCTTATCACACTAATGAATATTGCCGTCAGCGCCCCGGCGCTGTCATTACGATCCAGACATGATTGCTTACTAAAGCACATATCCTGCCCGACCGGACAGGTTGTTGCAGGAACCACATGAATCCCCGGAATGAGCGTGCTATGTTGTCCTCTTTCGTAAAGTTTATGGGTGGATTAAAGGCATGGCAAAACTGCGGGTTGGTATCGTGTTTGGTGGAAAATCGGCAGAACACGAGGTGTCGCTGCAGTCGGCAAAAAATATCGTCGACGCCATTGATAAGTCGAAGTTTGATGTTGTGCTGCTGGGGATTGATAAACAGGGCCAGTGGCATATCAACGATGCGTCCAGCTACCTGCTGAACGCCAACAATCCGGCGCTTATCGCCCTGAACCGGTCAGAGAAAAACGTGGCGCTGGTCCCCGGCCAGACCGAACACCAGCTGATTGAAACCAGCACCGCAGAACAGCTTTCCCAAATTGACGTGATTTTCCCGATTGTGCACGGCACGCTGGGCGAAGACGGTTCCCTGCAGGGCATGCTCCGCGTCGCCAATCTGCCGTTCGTCGGCTCCGGCGTGCTGGGCTCAGCGGTCAGCATGGATAAAGACGTCGCCAAACGCCTGCTGCGCGATGCGGGCCTGAACGTGGCTCCGTTCATCACGCTAACCCGCGCTAACCGCGCCAAAATCAGCTTCGCCGAGGTTGAAAAACAGCTGGGTCTGCCGCTGTTTGTCAAGCCAGCCAACCAGGGTTCCTCCGTCGGCGTCAGCAAAGCCAGCACCGAAGAGCAATATCACGCGGCGGTGGCGTTAGCCTTTGAGTTTGACCATAAAGTGGTGGTTGAAACCGGTATTAAAGGCCGTGAAATCGAGTGCGCCGTGCTGGGGAATGATTACCCGCAGGCCAGCACCTGCGGCGAGATCGTGGTGAACAGCGAGTTCTATTCGTACGACACCAAGTACATTGATGAGCAGGCGGCACAGGTTGTCGTTCCGGCGGCGCTCGACGCCGACGTTAACGACAAAATCCGTAAAATTGCGGTTCGTGCCTATCAGGCGCTGGAATGTAGCGGCATGGCCCGCGTCGACGTGTTCCTGACGGAAACTAACGACGTGATCATCAATGAGATCAACACGCTGCCGGGCTTTACCAACATCAGCATGTATCCCAAGCTGTGGCAGGCCAGCGGTATCAGCTACCAGGAGTTGATAACCCGCCTGATTGAGCTTGCCCTTGAGCGCCACCAGCAGGATTGCGCGCTGAAAAGCTCGATCACTTCGTAATCCTTAAGGCTCCGCCGTGCCCGACTCTTCCCGGGGACGGCGGATAATAAAGCCCGCAAGCCAAAAACCGATCGCCCAGGTCACCAGCCCCACCGCATAGCTCTGCCAGCCCTTCGTTTCCAGGCCCAGCAGGCCGACCACGCCATTCAGAATAAAAATCAGCCCAATCGCCACCGCATAGTAGTGCCAGTCCCGACGCATTTTCAGGGTTAACATAGCCGCCTCACGCATTCAAAAATAAGCCTGCTGGCATTGTCGCACATCGGCGGCAGAGAAACGCGCGGTTGCCACGCACTCAGCTAGCATAATGTTAACGAGATTTACCTTAGGTTACGAAAATGTGAACTTGAGCAAAAAATGCAAATCCAGGAGGATTCTGGCCTCCAAATTACCAGCAATCTGATATTGACAACGCTTATCACCTGCCAAAATTCACGCCATGAGATGCCACACATTCGGTTCAGATTGCGTTTTTACGGGAGGTCGTGATGCCTGATATTTCATTGTCGAAAGCCGTTATTCCGGCTACTCGGGTCATAATGACAGCAAAATCAGAAAGATCGGTGCCGGGCAATATCGCCTATGCGCTGTTCGTTCTCTTTTGCTTCTGGGTGGCCACCCAAATGCTGAATCTTATTGTGCAGGCGCCCGGCCTGCTGGAATACCTGGCGCAAGGCAACGATGCCAGCCGCCCACGCATTGAGATGGGCCTGGCGGTCAGCACCGTGTTCGGGCTGATTCCCTTCCTGCTTGGCGCTGTCGCCATCGGCATTGTCGCCCTGACGATACGCCTGAGAAACCGCCGCCACTCCGCCTGGTATTACTGATCAAAAAGGCGGAAGCTATGCCGCTTCCGCCCGCCATCGTCACCTCTGCATACAGCTTGCCCGCCTGTCGTCCACGCGTTTTGCAAACCAGGCCGTGGTCAAATTACGGGTGATTTTAGGGCTTTCAAGCACGATCCCCGGCAGCACTTCTCTGGCCAGCGGCTGCCCCGCTTTTTTCTCCGCTATCGCGAAGACCTGCTTGTAAAGACTGGTTTTTTCAAACCCAATGCTGTCGCCTTTTTGTAGCGCCCGGCGGATTTCGCTGTCGCTCATATCCAGCTGTTTCGACAGCTTACGTACCGCCATTTCGGTGCTGCTCGGTTTATCGCTGGTGTAAAGGATCAGATCCCCGTCCAGCGCCAGCTTCACGCCCGTCGCCTTACTCACTGCGCTCTGGAAAGCCGCATTGCGGCTGGCGTACCAGCCCGCGTTGTAGTCGGCGAAGCGATAAAGCGGTTTCGTATAGTTAGCCGGGTAATTCAGCAAGTGGTAAGTCCCGAACCAAAGCCCACCGCGGCGGGTGAAAACGTCCTGCCTCACCGTCCCCTCTATTTTCCACGGGTAGCCATCGGTATGTTTCTCGGCAAACGCCACGCTGACCTGCATCGTGCCACCGGTACGTACCGGGTTAAAGCTGCCGAACAGCTTTTGCCCCATCGGCACCATCGTCAGGAAATCATCGAAAATAGCGCTGAGCTGCCCTTCGGTTTTGACGTTATCCAGCCGCTCGCTATAGCTTTTGCCGTTGGGGGAGTTAATGCGCAGCGCGGTGTGCACCAGCAGCAGCGGGATGTGCATTTTTTCCGCGCGGCGGTCGATCTCTTTCCAGGCAATTTTATTCAACCCCGGCACCGCCGGATCGGCCTGCAAATTAGACTCCTGCAGCGCCACCGCCAGCACCGAACAGATATTCTCTTCGCTCTGCTCGAGGTTCTGGCTTTTCAGGGTCGTCAGCAGATCTTTTGCCAGCCCCGCGCGGTCCTTCACCCCGTCAGGGATTTTGCGCTGGGCCAGGGTTTCGATATCTACCGGTTTTGCCGCCGTTGTCGTGGTACCCGGCGTTGTGGTTTTAGTTGCACAGCCGGCCAGCACAAGCAGCGCCAGCAGCCCCGGCACGGCAAGCCGCCGGGCCGGAGAGAGAGAACCCACCATGTTAATATCCTTTCCCTTTCATCATCAACCGCACCACCCTGCCTGTTTTTCAGTTTGTGCGCTACTGGAAATCACCGATTGACAACTAGATGCCTGGTCAGTAATTTCATTTGCAACTACTGACCAGGCAAATACCATGAGTAATACTACGGGTAATCCCTATTCCAAACTGCACCTTGGCCTGCTGATTCACCTGTCGAACCAGTTCAAAGACCAGCTCATCACCCAGTACTTTTCGCCGATGGGCATCACCGGTGCGCAATTTAAAGTCTTGATAAGCATCTTTAAGGGCTTTAACAGCCCGGTAGAAGTCAGCAAAAACCTGGTGATGGATACCGGCGCCATGAGCCGCATGCTTGAACGAATGGTGAAGCGAGATCTGATCGTGCGAAACGTGAATCCCGAAGATAAACGCCAGGTCATTCTGGCGCTGACTGAGAAAGGGCAAGAGCTGTGCGAAGCTTTCCAGAACGATGCGCTGGCGTCGATCATCGGCACCCTTACCGAGCGCCTGACGCCTGAAGAAGCAAAGCAGCTCAATGAACTGCTGATCAAAATGCTGCCGGATGAGATCACCGAGCGCCACCTCTAAGCTTTCTGATTAAGGCCACATACAAAATGCAAACCTCTACCGAGCAGGTTGAACGCGCGCCGAGCAAGCGCAAGCGTAACTTCGCCATTTTTCTCATTATCCTACTGCTGATCGGCGCCGGCTGCGTGGCGTGGTATATGCTTTACGCGCGCTACTACGAAACCACCGACGACGCCTACGTCAACGGCAACCAGGTCACGCTGACGCCGCAAATCGGCGGCACGGTAACGCAGGTCAGCGTCGATGAAGGAGACTACGTCGAAAAAGGGCAGCCGCTGGTACAGCTCGACCCAAGCGACACCGAAATCGCGCTCCAGCAGGCAGAAGCCAACCTGGCGAATACCGTGCGTCAGGTACGTGGACTTTACAGCACCGCGGATAACTACCGGGCTCAGGTCGCAGCGAAGCAGGTGGCACTGCAAACGGCACAGAGCGACTACGCTCGCCGCCAGAAGATTTTTGCCACCGGGGCTATCGCCGCTGAAGACCTGTCCCATTACCGCGATGCCGTGACCAGCGCGCAAAGCGATCTCACCGCCGCCCAGCAGGCATTACGCACTAATTTAGCGATGGTGGATGACACGGTTATCGACAGCCATCCGGAAATTAAAAGCGCCGTAGCCACGCTGCGCCAGCGCTTCCTCGATAACGCCCGCAGTACCATCGTTGCTCCGGTGAGCGGCTTTGTCGCTAAACGCGCCGTTCAGCTGGGAATGCGCGTTGATTCCGGCACCACCCTGCTGGCGATTGTGCCGCTGGACCAGGTCTGGGTTGACGCCAACTTCAAAGAGAGCCAGATGCAGGACATGCGCCTGGGGCAGAAGGTAACGCTCACCGCCGATCTCTACGGGGACGACGTGGAGTATCACGGCACCATTGAAAGCCTCGGCATCGGCACCGGCAGCGCCTTCTCGCTGTTACCGGCCCAGAACGCCAGCGGGAACTGGATCAAAATCGTTCAGCGTCTGCCGGTGCGCATCACGCTTGATCCGCACGACATGCAGAAACACCCGCTGCGGGTAGGCCTGTCGATGTTCGCTCGCGTTGATATTCGCAATGCAGACGGCCACCTGCTGCCGCAAAAAACCGTCGCCGCGCCGCGCTTTACCACCGACGTTTACCAGAACGCGCTGGACGAAGCCGACCAACTGGTCACCAAAATCCTTCATGACAACAGCCAGCCGGTAGCGTCAGCCAACCGCTAAGAGAGACGTTATGCAAGATAAGGCGGCGTTTACGCCCCCCAGCCTGCTGCTGGCGACGATCGCGCTGTCGCTGGCGACGTTTATGCAGGTGCTGGACTCCACCATCGCTAACGTGGCGCTGCCGACGATCGCCGGTAACCTCGGCGTCAGCGCCGACCAGGGTACCTGGGTTATCACTTCGTTCGCGGTGTGTAACGCCATTGCCCTGCCGCTGACCGGCTGGTTTACCCGCCGGTTCGGGCAGCTCAAGCTGTTTGTGGGTTCTGTGGCGCTGTTCACCCTCACCTCGTTCCTGTGCGGCTTTGCCCACAGCATGACCGAGCTGATTATCTTCCGCGCGCTGCAGGGCTTTTTCGCCGGGCCGATGTTCCCGATGTGCCAGACGCTATTGCTGATTATCTTCCCGTCCAGCAAGCGAAGTATGGCGCTGGCGCTGCTGTCGATGGTGACGGTTGTCGCGCCTATTGTCGGGCCGATCACCGGCGGCTGGATCACCGATAACTATTCCTGGCCGTGGATCTTCTACATCAATGTGCCGATCGGGATCTTTGCCGCCATCGTGGTCTGGACGCAGCTGCGCGAGCGTGAAGAAACGACCACCATCGCCCCTATCGACTACATCGGGATTGCGCTGCTGGTGCTGGGCGTGGGGCTGCTTCAGGTGGTGCTGGATAAAGGGAACGATCTCGACTGGTTCGCCTCGCCGGAGATCATCACCATGTCGGTTATCTCCGCGGTTTCACTGGTGTCGTTTGTCATTTGGGAGCTTGGCGAGCGTCACCCAATAGTCAACCTGCGGCTGTTCGCCGACCGCAACTTCGCCATCGGCACGCTGTCGCTGACGCTGGGCTACGCCGCGTTCTTCGCCATCAACATTATTCTGCCGCAGTGGCTGCAAACCCAGATGGGCTACACCGCCATCTGGGCCGGGCTGGCCGCCGCGCCGATGGGTGTGTTACCGCTGTTGCTGACGCCGATTGTCGGGCGCTACGCCAATAAGGTTGATATGCGCCTGCTGGCCACACTGTCGTTCCTGACCATGGGCGCTTCGTGCCTGCTGCGCGCGCAGTTTAATACCAGCGTGGATTTCCGCACCATCGCCGAAGTGCAGCTGTTTATGGGGATCGGCGTGGCGTTCTTCTTCATGCCGATCACCACCATTGTGCTGTCGAACCTGCACGGCGTTGAGGTCGCGGAAGGCTCCGGGCTGGCAACCTTCTTCCGCGTGCTTGGCGGGTCGTTTGCTTCGTCCCTGACCACCTGGATTTGGTCGCGCCGCGAGGTTTATCACCATGCCAACCTGACGGAGAGCGTCTCAGCCTACAATCCGTCGGCGGTGGATTACCTGCACAAGATGGGCGGCGCCACGCAGCAGCACCTGGCCGTGGTGGATAAAACCATTGAGCAGCAGGCCTATATGATGTCGACCATCGACTACTTCTGGCTGCTGGGCTGGGGCTTTATGGCGCTGATTGTCGTGATTTGGTTTGCCCGTCCGCCGTTTATACGGGCTGGAGCGCCGGGTGCCCCTTCCGCAGGGCATTGATCAGAAAGAACCAGTAAAAGGGATGGCATTACGCCATCCCTTTTCTTTTCGCCTCAGACGGCTTCTTCGGTGCCCGGCACCGGCACATCCTGCAGCGTTCGCTCGAAGCTGCGCAGACGTTTGTAGATAGACATCAATTCAACCAGCGTGGTCCAGGAACTGATCAAGTACTGGAACGAGCCGCGCACCTGGCCAAAAGCGTTGGTGATCTGCTGCATCAGCCCCAGGGTAATCGCGCCTGCGGCAATAGAAGGGAACAGCAGGAAAAGACCAAACACGTTGTCTATCTGCAGATAAAGAATCCGCACAATATTAAAGTAGGTGTAGTGGAAGTAGAGACGGAAATAGTTATGCCGCACGTCGCCAAACAGCGCTTTAACCGTTGGCGGCGTAGCACGGCTGCCGTCGTCTTCCCCGTAAACCAGCTCTTTACGGTAGGCGGCCTCAACTTTTTGGTTATTAAACTGCAGCCCCGGCAGCTTTATCCCGACCGCGGCCAGCAGGCCGGTTCCCATTAGCGACCAGATAATCGCCGCAATCACCAGGCCATAAGGCACCGCCCCGACAATCGGCAATTCTTTCACGTGTGGAGACAGCGCGACAAGAATCGGCAGGAAAGCAATCAGCGTCATCACCGACTGCAGCAGGCTCACACCCATATCCTCAAGCGTTGAGGCAAAGCGCATGGTGTCTTCCTGCACACGCTGGGCAGCCCCTTCGATATGGCGCAGCTTCTGCCAGTGCTCCATATAGTAGTCGTTCATCGCCGTGCGCCAGCGAAACACATAATGGCTGATAAAGAAGCTGTTCAGCACGCCGACGGTGACATAAATCAGCGCGATACCAAGAAACACGCCGGTTTCGCTATAGAATCGCTGCAGCGGGACTTTATTCGGGGACGCTAACGCGGTTTGGATAAGGTCAAAGAACGGTGCATACCAGGCGTTGATCGCCACGCCCAGTTCGACCATAAACCAGGTCACAAAGACGATAAGCGAAGAGCCGAGAATTGACCAGCGCTGCCACGGATGCGGACTCACCAGTGCCCATACACCGGCAAAAAGGCCCACACTGACAGCATAAAAAGCATAAAAAACAAATGCTTTTAACGTCCAAAAACGTGCCGCACTGATCGGTATTTGCTGGCTGGCACCCGCAAGGTTTTCCAACCAGAGGCCGCCGCCGGCCTGCCAAAATATGACTGCGAGTAGTCCCCATATTGCCGCCGAAAGAAAAAACAGCTTCGGCGACGGGAAGAAAGATTTGAACATGACAACACTCCTGGGACGACTTTTTGTTGTTATATCTGCCGGTTATAGCGAACGTTCTACGATAATGCTTGCAGAATGTTGTATCAAGGAGTGAGAGAGGCTTACATAAGCTGGCGCCAGCCCTGGAGACAGGCCTCGGCCGTTTTTATGCGGGGGCCAGGAGACCGTTGTGCCCCTTCCCCGCTACCACAAGGCGGGGTTCAGGCCTGCCAACGCACTTCAAAAACGTGGCACGCCTGCCTGAAGATTAAATCGTGTAAAGCCTGGCGTGGCCAAAAGGCCGGGTTTTAAAACGGCGGTGCAGCCACAGATACTGCTCCGGCGCGCGCATAATTTCGTGCTCAATTTTACGGTTCATATAGGCTGCGGCGGCCTGCTCATCTTCGCCGGGATAATCACAGAACTCCGGCTCGATGACCAGCTGGTAGCCCGTCCCACAGGGCTTGCGGATCAAAACCGTGGTCAGAATGGCGGGTTTTGCCAGACGGGCAATAGTAAAGGTACCGTTGGTTGTCGCGGCCTGTTGAACCGCGAAGAAAGGCGCAAAAGAACTGCCTTTCGGACCATAGTCCTGATCCGGGGCGAACCACACCGCCTCGCCGGATTTCAGCGCTTTCACCATTCCCTTCAGGTTACGCCTGTCGAGCATCGCTTTGTTGGAGCGCGAGCGCCCACGGGTTTGCACATATTCCATGACTTTGTTGTTGTGCGGCCGGTACATCGCCATCATCGGGCGACACAGCCCCATGACGCGCCCGCCCAGTTCCAGCGACATAAAATGCACGCCGATAACCATCACGCCTTTGCCTTTGTCGCAGGCGGCATTGATGTGCTCGAGGCCACGAACATCAAACCATTTTTGCACTCTCTCATCCGGCCAGAACCAGGCCATACCGGTTTCAATCAGTCCCATGCCGAGGGAGGCAAAGTTTTGCCGCACGGTGGCCTCAACCTGCGCTTCGCTGTAGTGCGGGAAGCAAAGGTGAAGATTCTGGCGGGCAATGGTGACCCGGCGCTTGAGAAAATGCATCGAGAAACGGCCAATCAGGTCGCCCATTTTCATCAATACCGGGTACGGAAGCTGAACCCACAGCCAAAGCACACCCAGCCCAAACCAGGTTAGCCAATAGCGAGGATGCAGGAGGCACTTATAAAACAGCGGGTTAGTAGACATATTCACTTCTTTAATGCGAGGGGATGATGTATCGCATAAAGAATTGAATCAATCGCGGTACGCCTTAAGCCGTTACTAAGATTCCGGGGTTCAGAAATAGTTGCACTCAGACCGTTAATAACGAGCAGGATAATACGCACTTTTTGCTAAAGCAGCGTAGCGAAATCATCGGTCTTTAATCTTATTTAAGATCTTTCTTTATGGTCGCCGGGCAACAGCGCCAGCCTGAGTGTAAAAACAGGCAAAAAATGCTTTATTAAACCGCAACTGACAAACTTTTGTGCGTCATCTGGTGATGTAACGCACGGTTACGCTTTTCAGGCCGTAAAGGCTGAATTGACGCTTTGCATAAGGGCGCGGAGTAGTATAAATACCTGCTATACCGCCTTATTTTTTAAACTGGATTTTTGCGTTGAAAACTCGTCTTCCTCGTCTTCTTTTGCTGGCCGCTGCGCTGCTACCGGCGCTCAGTTTTGCGCAACCGTCTCCGGCACCTGAATTTGCCGCCGACGTTGTCGATCGCTATGCCAACCATATTTATTACGGCAGCGGAGCCACCGGCATGGCTATCGTGGTGATTGACGGTAACCAGCGGGTGTTTCGCAGCTTCGGCGATACCCGGCCAGGCAATAACGTTCGCCCGCAGCTGGATTCCGTGATCCGCATCGCCTCACTGACAAAGCTGATGACCAGCGAAATGCTGGTAAAAATGCTCGATCAGGGGAAGGTTCAGCTCAACGATCCGCTCAGCAAATATGCGCCTCCCGGCGCCCGGGTGCCGACCTTTAACGGCCAGCCGATTACGCTGATTAACCTGGCCACTCATACCAGTTCCCTGCCGCGCGAACAGCCCGGCGGCGCAGCGCACCGCACGGTGTTCACCTGGCCGACGCGGGATCAGCGCTGGAACTGGCTCTCGCAGGCCACGCTGAAAGCCGCCCCGGGTACCGTGGCCGCCTATTCAAACCTGGCGTTTGACCTGCTGGCTGATGCCCTGTCCCGTGCAACCGGCAGGCCATATGCCGACCTGTTCGATGAGCAAATCGCTCGCCCGCTGGGGATGAAAGACACCACCTTTACCCCGTCACCAGACCAGTGCAAGCGCCTGATGATTGCCGAGAAAGGCGCCAGCCCTTGCGATAACACGCTGGCGGCGGTGGGCAGCGGCGGCGTCTATTCTACCCCCGGCGATATGATGCGCTGGATGCAGCAATTCCTCTCTTCCGACTTCCATCATCGCGGCGGCCAGGCAGACAGAATGCAAACGCTGATTTATCAGCGCAGCCAGCTGCATAAGGTCATTGGCATGGATGTGCCGGGAAAAGCCGACGCGCTGGGCATGGGCTGGGTCTGGATGTCACCGAAAGAGGGCCGCCCGGGCATTATTCAGAAAACCGGCGGCGGCGGCGGCTTCATTACCTATATGGCGATGGTGCCGCAGAATAACGTGGGCGTTTTTGTGGTGGTCACACGCTCGCCGCTGACTCGCTTCGTTAACATGAGCGACGGCGTGAACGATCTGGTGACTGAACTTAGCGGTAATAAGGCTGTAGTAACACCGGCATCCTGAGGATTGCGCGCGGCGTTTAGCTTACCGCCGCGCCATTTTTACGGCGCTTCTTATCCACATACATAAGCGTGTCCGCCTCGCGTATCGCATCGTCCGGCGTGATAGTAGCCGGATTCACGGCGATAGCCCCGATGCTGGGCCCCGCATAATCAATCACGCAGGATTTTAGCTGGTACTCGCCGCTCAGCAGCTCTGCCAGTCTGGCACGAAAAGCCATGGTCGCTCGCAGAGCTTCGCTGTATTCCGTGGGCCCCGCACCGGCAACGATAAACTCATCGCCGCCCAGGCGACCTAATATTTCGTCCCCCCTCACGCCCTCTTTCAGCCGCTGGCCGATGGCGCAAAGGAAATCGTCCCCGGTTTCATGCCCGTGCAGATCGTTTATCTGTTTAAATCCATCCAGATCGGCAAAGGCCACCAGCACGTAGCGGGCGTCATCTTTGGCGCGCGAGAACAAACGAGGCAGCTGATCGAAGACCGCGCGGCGGTTAGGCAACCCGGTTAATTCATCGGTGTAGCTGGCGGTCGTCAGCGCGACGTTGGCCTGCTGAAGCTTTTTCAATAGCTGCTCATTCTGAATCTGCTGTGCAATCAGCTGAGAAAACAGCTGCAAGACCTGTTCGCTATGATCGGTCAGCTCGCGCTGTTCAGAACTGGCGGCGCAGAGCGTGCCGTAGAGCGAACCATCGGCAAGGGTCACGGGCGTGCTGACGTAGGTCACAATCCCCAGCGCCTTTGCCGCTTCAGAGTCACCCCATACTTTTGCGACATCGCAGGTATAGCGGCGGCCTTCGTCTAAAGCGCGTTTACATAGCGTGTCTTCCCAGGGCACGGAAAGCCCTTCGGGAATATTCATCGCCTTGGTATTGCGGGAGAAAACAATTTGCTGCTGGCTACCCTCCGCATCAATGCGGGTCAGGTAGGTGGATTCCATGTTAGTCACCAGCTCCAGCATTTCCAGCAGCTGTCTGACCAAACCTTCCAGGGTGTATTCGGCGTCTAAAGCGGAAGAGATTCGCTCAATCAGATTATCAATCATCACACTGAAATACCTTTATCGGAGGTGCAGACTTGCGCCGGGAAGCGCACTTTTTACCGTATCACAACGGCAACTTCTACCCCTCAAAATATGATATTTCTGCCGGTAATTAAACCTTGCAAAATGTAGCGACTTAGTGTGAATGCAGCTTGCCCCGGGAATCCAGAGAGATAAGCACCACCGAAGAGATAATCAGCAGCGACCCCAGCCAGTCCGGCAGCGTAAAGCTAATGCCCAGCAGCAGCACCGAGAGCAATGCGCTGCTCAGCGGCTCCGCGCAGCTAAGAATGCTGGCCTTTGGCCCGCCAATCATTTGCGCCCCTGTCAGGTAGAGGCTGAAAGTGATCGCCGTGCCGACTATCACCAGGTAGAAGAAGGCCAGCAGCGTGCCGCCGGTGGCGGTGAAACTGCCGATCTGGCTGGCGTAAAACGGCAGCAGCGCCGCGCCGCCCAGCAGCATACTCCAGCCCACAACGGGCAGTGTGCCGTAGCGAGCAATCAGCTTCGAGGGATAGGTCGTGTAAAACGCTGCGGCAAACGCGGAGGCGATACCCCAGAACAACGCGCTGCCGGAAATGGTAATCGACGCTGGGTTGCCATGAGTCACCAGCACAAACGTCCCGATTAACGAGGTGCCAATCGCGGCATAAACCAGTTTGCCGGAACGCTTTTTCCGCACAAAGGCAAACCAGGCCACGATAATGGTCGGCGAAAGGAATTGCAGCACCGTCGCTGTCGCGGCGTTTGACTGTTCGATGGTCAAAAGGAAGGTCAGCTGCACCGTCAACGCGCCGCAGAGGGTAAAAATCAGCAGGGAAATCAGGTCGTTTCGTTGCTTAAACACGGCGAAGATTTTGTCCCCGTGCATAAACGACAGCATCAGCAGAATCAGGCCGGAGAACAGCAGTCGGAGCATGGTCAGTGACGCCGAGGAAATATGGCTTTGCTCCATGATGTACTGCGCACAAACCCCGGAGCTTCCCCACAGCACCGCCGCAAACAACACATACAGCATCCCTTTCCGACTAACGCTCATTCCCCTGCCCTTTTAACACCCGTTTCTTTAGCGCAGCATGATAGCGTAAATCAGGGAGGATTAGTTGCCGAACGTTGCTGTTGTCCACCTCCGGCCTGGCATAATCAGCGGCTATCGTAGATTGTAAATGACACTTACCTGAATGAATTTTTTTTTCTCGTGGTGTGCAACCGTAATCGTCTCCTCGGGATCGCTTCCTTTCCAGCACGTTCCATCGATAAAACAATCATCCTGTTTTGTATATCCTTTTTCCTCCAGATAAAGATCAACTTTGCTGGAGTCATCAATATCATAAAAGCTGACTGCATGGATAAATGCGGCAGGTCCGGTAATATTCACATAATTAAAGTCGTAGCGGGGGGAAATACGCGGCATTTGTCGCAGGATATCGGGGGTATAAAATTTATATTTCCGCTTGTCCTGTTCGGTGTAATGGGCGCTACCCTCAAAGCTCATCTCTATATAGGGCCAGGCCCAGATCAGCCCGGCGGTAATCACCACAGCGACCGCGATAAGCACTTTTAAAGCGTTACGCATAAGGCAACGTCCCTCCCTTTGCTTTATCGATATATGAGCCATCGGCGCTGACGACCCTGACAATGCCTGTACGGAAATCGTTCCACGGCCTGGCGGTTTGCATAAAGTTATCCTAAATCCGGGAAGGAGACGGACGTTGCTATCGGCAACTTCCGGTACAGCAAAAGTAGCGGCAATCAGTAGTCATAAATGACGGCGATCTGGATAATATTTTTTTCTGCCAAATGGCTTACTGTGATCGTCTCCTCGGGATCGCTCCCCTGCCAGCAAGCAGCTTCTATAAAGCAATCATTTTGTTTTACATACCCTTTTACATCCAGATAGGTATCTATTCTGCTGGAGTCAGCAACATCATAGAATCGGATCGCATGAATAAATGCCCCAGGCCCGGTAACGTTCACATAGTCAAAGTCGTACCGGGGGGAAATCCGCGGCATTTCTCGCAGAATATCGGGGGTATAAAATTTATATTCCCGTTTGTCCTGCTCGGTGTAATGGGCGCTACCCGCGAACTCCATTGTTATATAAGGCCACGCCCACACCAGCCCGGCGGCAATCACCACAACGACCGCGGTAAAAATTTTTAAAGCGTTACGCATAAGGTAGTACCCCGTTTCTTCCATTATCGATATATGAGCCATCGGCGCTGACGACCCTGACAATACCTGAGCGGAAGTCGCTCCACGGCCTGACGGTTTGCATAAAGTTAGGCAAGTTGCCCTTGTAAGGTCTGGCGTTGGGGAAGATATCGGGGTCGGGAAACAGCAGCGGCCGGAACGATTCGTTTTTCCAGCCGCCAATTTTGCCGTAATGATCCCAGCGTTTAAGCGCTTTTTCTCGGCTGACTACACGTAACATGCCAAATGGCTTTGGGATAGAAACAACCCGATAGAACCCCAGCAAATTTGACACCAGATCCTCGCCGCTAAATCCGCTGTCCGTCACCAGGCTAACGGGGAATGACGCCTGCAGCCCTTCGAACTTGCGCGCCAACGACATCATCATTGCCAGCGCAATACTTCTGCGCTCAAGTGGGGTGCGGCCACGTTTAATCCGCCATTTAATAAATTTGCCCATTTTAATCAGTCGGCCCGGGCTGGTCATAGCCTGTGAATAAGCTACATCGTAATACTCCTTTTCCTGCCTTTCCCCCGAGTCAATGTCCCGCAACAAATTTCGTATATCGGTCCCCTGAGCGTGGCCCAAATCGACCCATCCCAGTACTTCTGTATAAATAAGACCATGGGAGATATCAACAGCAACCTCTCCACCAATTATATCACTCCGCTTGCTCATCGCTTTACACTCCTTGTTCAATAGATGAGATTTAATTTATGCAGTCACCTGTTTCATTCATCATAATTATATTACCCAGACATCACATCATTAAATATAATAACTCATAAAACAAACCCCTCTCGATTATATATAATCTCTCAAACCAGGAGATAAATTGCCACTGGAGAATATAAAATAAAAACTTAATTAATATTTAATTATAAATAACGCCAACCCGATTAAAAGCAGCTGGCGTTATTGGGGGGGACTTTAGTGGGTTTTACGGCGCAGCAGCTTAAAGGCAATAAAGAGGAACACTATCCAGGCCGGCAGCAGCATGGCAGACACGCGCATCCCGTCAATGGTACACATCAGCCCCAGCACCATCATCATAAAGGCGATGCACAGGTAGTTACCGAACGGGTAAAGCAGCGCCTTGAAGCGGGTTTCATGCCCCTGACGGCGCATCGCGCGACGGAACTTGATGTGCGCCAGCGAAATCATGATCCAGTTCAGCAGCAGCGTTGCCACCACCAGCGCCATCAGCAGGCCAAAGGCGTCATGCGGCAGCACATAGTTGAGGACGACAACCAGCGAAGTGATCGCGCCAGACAGCAGCAGTGAATTCACCGGCACGCCACCGCGGCTGACTTTCGCCAGGAATTTTGGCGCATTGCGCTGCACGGAGAGGCCGAACAGCATCCGGCTGTTGGAATACACGCCGCTGTTATAAACCGACAGCGAAGCCACCAGAATCACGAAGTTGAGCGCCGAGGCAACCACATTGCTGTTCAGCTCGTGGAAAATCATCACAAACGGACTGCTGTTGGACTTGATCTCCAGCCACGGGTAGAGCGAAAGCAGCACCACCAGCGAGCCGATATAAAACAGCAGAATGCGATACACCACCTGGTTCACCGCTTTCGGGATGGTGGTTTGTGGCGAACGCGCCTCGGCCGCCGTAATACCGATAAGCTCCAGCCCGCCGAACGAGAACATAATCACCGCGAGGGACAAAATCAGCCCGTGCCAGCCCGTGGCGAGGAAGCCGCCGTGCTGCCAGAGGTTGCTCACGCCCGCGCGCTCGCCGCCGTGGCCGGAAGCCAGCAGCCAGATGCCGAAGCCAATCATGCCGACAATCGCCAGCACCTTAATCAGCGCAAACCAGAACTCCATCTCGCCATAAAGGCGCACGTTCACGAGGTTCGCGGCGTTAATCACCACGAAGAACAGCGCCACCCAGGTCCAGGTCGGCACGTCCGGGAACCAGTACTGCATATAAATGCCGCCGGCGGTCAGCTCTGCCATGCCGACCAGCACGAACATCACCCAGTAGTTCCAGCCGGACAGGAAGCCGGCAAACGGCCCCCAATATTTATAGGCAAAATGCGAAAACGAACCAGAAACCGGCTCTTCAACCACCATTTCACCGAGCTGGCGCATGATCAGAAATGCAATGATCCCCGCCACGCCGTAGCCCAGCAGGACCGCAGGCCCCGCCATTTGGATCGCCGGGCCAATGCCGAGAAAGAGTCCGGTGCCGATCGCACCGCCCAGCGCAATCAGCTGAATATGGCGATTCTGCAAGCCGCGCTGTAATTGATGGCCATCCTCCGGCCCCGCACTCTGGCCCTGTGGCTCAGAGGCGACTGACGTGTTTTTCACGCCCTGCTCCTTTGTGATTTGTCAAAGGGGCACCTTTTAACACCTGAAGCTAAGAGTGGCAAGGAATGGTTACACTTCGGAAATAATCCTTGGTGAATGTTATGCTCACGCCCGTTTATCACCGGAGGAAAGGAGCAGGCATTGAAAACGCAAAAACGGGCGCTGGGCTGCGTGGCTATCGTCGTGGATGATTACGACAAGGCGATTGAATACTACACCCAAAAACTGGGCTTCACGCTCGTGGAGGACACGCCTCAAGAGGGAAAACGCTGGGTTGTGGTCACGCCAAACCCGGAAAGTGATTGCCACCTGCTGTTAGCCAAAGCCACCAACGAACGCCAGCAGGCTTCTATTGGCGATCAGTGCGGCGGCAGGGTTTTCCTTTTCCTTCACACCGATGATTTTTGGCGCGATCACGCCATGATGACGGCCAACGGCGTGCATTTCTGCGAAGTTCCACGAGAGGAAGAATACGGCACGGTTGCCGTCTTTGAAGATCTCTACGGCAACCGCTGGGACTTGCTCCAGCACAACTAATACGCTTTGTACGGGCTACGGAAGTAAAAAGTTAAATACTCTAAATAATTCAAGCTACAACAAGGCGGCAAGGCCAGTCATCCCCAGGAGCATAGCTAAACTATGTGACTGGGGTGACAAATCCGTCGGGAACGGATTTGAACGCTGCTCGCAGCGGCCCTTTAGGGTGAGGCTCATGGATAAGCCGAATAACAGGTGCGGTCAACGCGGGTATAGCTTGAAGAATGACGAGTATAAGGCATAGCGTTTCGTTATTAGACAGGCAAGATCTGGGCTTTTATCTTTCGTCATGATTTGTAAATTTTACAGCAAAAAATCTTGAGGGAATGCTATTGGCCAGGTTACTTGACGCATTACAAACAAAACCCACGCGCTTTCGCCTGGCCTTACAGGCAGCCCTGATTAGCAGCGTGGTGGCTTTCTCCGGCGCGGCGGCGGCCGATGACCTCTTAAAAGAGGGCATCACGCCCGCCACCGACGCCAGTCAAATCCCGGCCACGGCCAAGCTGCGCAAAGACACCGTGGTCGCCGGGATTTCCGAACCTCAGGGGATCTTCAACCCTTACTTCTTCGTTAACGGCTGGGATGAAAACGTCACCAACGTCATTTTCTCACGCCTGA
Organism: Enterobacter sp. TMH.L2; assembly: GCF_050847315.1. Classification (NCBI taxonomy): domain Bacteria; kingdom Pseudomonadati; phylum Pseudomonadota; class Gammaproteobacteria; order Enterobacterales; family Enterobacteriaceae; genus Enterobacter; species Enterobacter sp. TMH.L2. The sequence goes on from NZ_CP193791.1 coordinate 3,653,788, forward strand.
TCGACTGGGACAGCCATGGCAATCTGGTCCCTGGCCTCGCCGAAAGCTGGACGGTCAGCCCGGATGGCAAAGTCTATACCATCAAACTGCGCCCTGGCCTGACCTTTAGCGACGGTTCCCCGCTGACCGCCGAAGACGTCGCGTTCACGCTCACCGTGCTGTATGACCCGAAATATGATGGCGATACCGACATCACGCTCGCCAACATCGCGGGCGGTGCCGAATACAAAGCCGGGAAAGCCGACAGCGTCAGCGGCCTGAAGGTGATTGACCCGCTCACGCTGCAGGTCACCACCACCCAGCCGGGTGCGACCACGCCAGGCAAAATCGGCGGCCCCGTGCTATCGAAGGCGTACTACGGCAAAGGCTACCAGCGCGGCAACCTGGATTACCTGCGTACCCTGCACGGCAAACCGCTGGGCAACGGCCCGTATGTGTATGAGAAATACATCCCAGGGCAGGAAATTCGCTTCCACGCCAACACCCATTTCTATCGCGGCACCCCGCCAACGCCGCGCTTTATTTACCGCGTGACTAACCCGTCCACCAACTTCCAGCTGTTCCAGACCGGCGAGACGGATTACGACGCCTTTACTTCCCGCCCGGATGATATTGAGCAGCTAAAACTACTGGGCTTCGCCAATATCAACCTTTACGGCTCCAGCGACTACAGCAAGGTCGAATTCAACGTTCGCCGCCCGGCGCTGCAGGACGTAAAAGTTCGCCAGGCGCTGATCTACGGTCTGGATCGCCAAAAACTGATCGACGTGGTCTACCAGGGCTACGGCACGGTCGCCAACGAGCCGATCTCGCCGATTTCCTGGGCTTATAACCCGGAGGGCGTGAACCCGTATAAATTCGATCAGGCGCAGGCGAAAAAACTACTGGATGAAGCAGGCTGGAAGCCTGGCCCGGACGGCATCCGCGTGAAGGACGGCAAGCGCCTGGAGCTGACGCTGCTGGTCAGCAAAAAAGTGCTGAACGACGCGCTGATCCCTATCGCCAAAGAGAACTGGCAGCAGATCGGCGTGCTGCTGAAGCCGCAGGTTGTCGACTTCAATGCCCTGATGGCGCAGCGTAAAGCGGGCAACTACGATCTGGCCTCCTTTAGCACCAGCACGCTGAACGATCCGCACGACGGCGTGTGGGATTACTACAGCACCGAAGCCAAAGAATCCGGCTATAACAATCCGCAGGTGGACAAGCTGATTAACGAAGGCAATGCCATCCTCGACGAAGAAAAGCGCAAGGCAATCTACCACGAGCTGTATAAAGTACTGGCGGCAGATCCCCCGGCGATTCTGCTCGGCAACCGCAAAATCCTGTCCGCCAGCAGCGCCCGCGTCACCGGCTTTAAGCCAGACATCTACAACGGCCTGACCGGCAGCCTGCCGGATGTGAAAATCGTTAAGTAACGCAGTAACCCTTGCCGCCACCCTTTCACCGGGGCGGCGGCAGTGAGAACGTGATGAAAAATTTTATTCTGCGCCGCCTGCTGCAAACCCTGCCGATGCTGCTGCTCGCCTCGTTTATTATCTTTATGCTGTTTGCAAAAACGCCCGGGGATTTTATCGACGGCAATATTACGCTGACCGCCGCCCGCGCTGCCGAGCTCAAAGCAATTTACGGCCTCGACCAGCCGCTGTTCACCCGCTACCTTCACTGGCTTGGGCAACTGCTGACGGGAGACCTGGGCTTCTCTCTGCAATATCAAATCCCCGTTAGCCAATTGCTGAACCAGTACATCTGGAACTCTTTCCTGCTGGCCGCCATTGCGCTGGTGTTTTACTGGGGGATTGGTCTGGCGGTGGGGATTGTTTCGGCCATGAGACCCAATTCGCTGTTTGATCATCTGGTCAGCGTGCTGGTGTTCGCCGCCATGTCTTTCCCGACCTTTTTCCTCTGCCTGCTGCTGATCAAGTGGTTCGCGGTAGACCTGCACTGGCTGCCAGTCGGCGGCATGACCAACACCGGCAGCGACGCCACCGGCTGGGCCTACGTCGTGCAGGTTGCCGCCCACCTTGTGCTGCCCGTACTCGCGCTGGTGATGCTGCAGGCGGGCAGCCTGACGCGCTACTTCCGCGCCAGTATGCTCGACGTGGTGAAAATGGACTTTATCCGCACCGCCCGCGCCAAGGGGCTGCGCGAGCATACCGTTATTCTTAAACACGCCCTGCGCAATGCGCTGCTGCCGATCATCACCCTGCTGGGCTTTGAGCTGCCGGGGCTGTTCTCCGGGGCAATCATTACCGAAAAGGTCTTTAACTGGCCGGGCGCCGGCCACATTCATATTGATTCCCTCGCCGCCCGTGACTACCCGGTTCTGATGGGCTTCACGCTGTTTCTGGCGGTACTGACCATCCTCGGCAACCTGATTGCCGACGTGCTTTACGCGTGGGCCGACCCGCGCATTCGGGTGAGGTCGTGATGCTCAGTTCTCTGTTTTCTACCAATCGCCGCCTGCGCAAAGCCGAAATTCCGGCGCTGGCACAGGTGACGCCTTCCCCGTGGCATCAGGCCTGGCAGGCGCTGAGGCGCAACCGCCTGGCGATGTTCTGCCTGATTCTGCTGATAGTGATGGCAATCTGGTGCGCCCTGGGGCCGCTCTGGTCGCCGTGGAAGGACGACGCCACCGACGCCCTGATGATCAACAAGCCGCCTGGCGAAATCCACTGGCTGGGCACCGACTTCCTCGGGCGCGATGTCTACACCCGCCTGCTGCTGGCCGGGCGCATCTCATTAATTATCGGCCTGCTGACCATGCTGCTCTCGGTTACCCTCGGCTACCTGCTCGGCGCGATTTCCGGCTATCTCGGCGGCTGGACCGACAAACTGATTATGCGCCTGGCGGATCTGGTGATGACCATTCCCAGCCTGCCGCTGCTGATCGTCGCGGGCGCGATGCTGTCGGAGCTCGACTTCTCGCCGGACTCGCGCATTTACATGGTGGTTATCATGCTGAGCCTGCTGGAGTGGCCGAAGCTGGCGCGCCTGGTGCGCGGGCAAATTCTCTCCCTGCGTGAGCGCGATTTTATGCTGGCGACCCGCGTATTAGGCCTTTCCGCCCGCCGCCGCCTGTTCGGGCACTTGCTGCCGAACACCATTCCAATTCTGGTGGTGATGGCGACGATGGCGGTGGCCAACGCCATTCTGATGGAGTCCGCGCTGAGCTACCTCGGCCTCGGCGTCGTGCCGCCCACGCCTTCGTGGGGCAACATGATGGACAGCGCCAACAGCCTGATCGACTTCCAGCGCCGCCCGTGGCTGTGGATGCCGCCGGGTATCGCCATTTTTATCACCGTGATCGCCATTAACGTGCTGGGCGACGGCCTGCGCGATGCGCTGGATCCGAAAATGAAGCGAGGCGCGAAATGAACGAAGCGCTGATTGAGTTCAATAACCTTTCCCTCTCCTTCGCCGGAGAGCATGGGCGCGTGCGTGCCGTGCAGGACGTGTCGTTTACCGTTCGCGCCGGGCAAACCGTCGGCGTCGTCGGCGAGTCAGGCTGCGGCAAAAGCGTGACCGCCATGTCGCTGATGGGGCTGCTGCCTCCGCAGGCGGCACGTATCGACGGCGGCGAAATCCTGTTTCAGGGGAAAAATCTGCTGGGCCTGAAGCCCGCGCAGATGGCAGATTTGCGCGGCAACGAACTGGCGATGATTTTCCAGGAGCCGATGACCGCCCTGAACCCGGTGCTGACTATCGGCGACCAGCTTTGCGAGCCGCTGATCCGCCACCGGGGCGAAACGCCCAAGGCCGCCTGGCAGCTGGCGACACAAATGCTGACCGACGTCGGGCTGGCGCGAGCGGAAAGCCTGATGGCCAGCTACCCGCACCAGCTTTCCGGCGGGATGTTACAGCGCGTGATGATCGCCATGGCGCTGAGCTGTCGGCCAAAGCTGCTGATCGCCGATGAGCCGACGACGGCGCTGGACGTCACCGTTCAGGCGCAGATCCTACGTCTATTGCGGGATCAGGCTCGCCAGCACCGTATGGCGCTGATGCTGATCACCCACGATCTCGGCGTTATCGCCCAGATGGCCGAACACGTCGTGGTGATGTATGCCGGACGCATCGTTGAGCAGGGGCCAACGGCGGAGGTGCTCCGCAATCCGCTGCACCCTTATACCAAAGGGCTGATTTCTTCCCGGCCTGTTCCCGGCGAACGCCGCCGCAGGCTCTATTCGATCCCCGGCCAGGTGCCCGATTTAGCCGCCCTGCCGCCCTACTGCGCCTTTACCGATCGCTGTGAACGTGCCACCGAGCGCTGCCGCCAGGGCATTCCGTCGCTGCTCGGCCAGCAGCGCCAGGCCGCCTGTTTTTACAGTGAGTTAGCGGAGTCCGCATCGTGAACACTCAGTACGTTATTGAAGTCGAAGGGCTCAAAAAACACTTCCCGCTGCGCGACGGGCTTTTTGGCCAACAAACTGGTGAGCTGCGCGCGGTCGACGGCGTCAGCTTCAACATTCGCCAGGGCACGATTTTCGGCCTCGTGGGCGAGTCCGGCAGCGGAAAAACCACCGTTGGCCGCACCCTGCTTGGCCTGTATGACAAAACCGCCGGTAGCGTGAAGTATCGCGGCAAAGAATTGAGTGAGTTGAGCGCCAAAGAATCGCGGGCGCTGCGCCCCCAAATCCAGCTGGTATTTCAGGATCCTTACAGCTCTTTAAACCCGCGCATCCGCGTGGGCGATGCCATCGGGGAAGCGATGCTGGAGCACAAGCTGTGCACCCGCGCCGAACTGCGGGACAAGGTGCTGGAAGTGATGAAGATTTGCGGGCTGGCACCGCAGCATTACACCCGTTTCCCGCATGAGTTTTCCGGCGGCCAGCGCCAGCGCATCGGTATTGCCCGCGCGCTGATCCTTAACCCCGATTTTATTATTGCGGACGAACCGATCTCGGCGCTCGACGTCTCCATTCAGGCGCAGATCATCAACCTGTTTTCCGATCTGCGCGACGAACGCGGCGTGACGTTTCTGTTTATCTCGCACGATCTCGGCGTGGTGGAGCACCTCTGCGACGACGTCGCGGTGATGTATCTCGGCCAACTGGTGGAAACCGCCAGCCGCGACACGCTGTTCAGCCGACCACTGCACCCGTATACGCAGGCGCTGTTAGCCGCGGTTCCGACGCTGGATCCGGACAGCGAGCCGGTGGCCGCCATTCAGGGCGAAATCCCCGATCCTTCTCGCCCGCCTTCCGGCTGCCGCTTCTCCTCGCGCTGCCCGCTGGTCACCGACCGCTGCCGCCAGGAGGTCCCGGCGCTGCGGGAAGTGGGCGATGCTCATCGCGTCGCGTGTCATTTGGTGTAGCTCTGTGATTCAGGCAGACAGCGGCCTGAGTACGCTGTCTGCCACCACCTGCCCTGACTCCAGCTTGATCAGCCTGTCCGCCAGCGGGAAATAGCGGTCGTCGTGGGTAATGGCGAGCACCGTTTTGCCTTCCGCTTTCAGCATCGGCAGCAGCACTTTGTAGAACACCTCTTTAAAACCGGGATCCTGATCCGCCGCCCATTCGTCAAACAGATAAAAAGGCCGATTCTCCAGCCACGCCTGCAGCAGCGCGAGACGTTTACGCTGCCCCTGAGAAAGCGCGGTGGTCGAGAAACGCCCGCCCCGGAAGGCCACTTTGTGGTCGAGCTTCAGCAGGTGCAGCAGCTTGTTCACCTGGTCCGCCGTGCGCTCGTGGACGTTATCCACGTCATCGAACAGGAAGAAATCATTGAATACCACGGCAAAATGCTGGCGGTAGATCTCACGCTGCTCGGGCGTTATCAGCCTGCCGTTTAGTCGGAGGTCGCCGCTGTCCGGCGGGTAAAGGCCCACCAGCAGATTGGCCAGCGTGGTTTTCCCGCTGCCGTTGCCGCCCACCAGAAAGACCAGCTCGCCCTGAGTGAAACGAAGATTAAGCGGCCCGAGAGTAAAACGTTCCCCCTCTTCGCCCTGATATTCGTAGCGAATATCGGCCAGCTCAAGGCCGTCAAAACGCGGCGGGCTTTTCAGCGGCAGCAGCTTTTCCTGCGGCAGATCGGTTTTAAGCTGGGCGATTCGCTGGAGCGCGATGCGGGCGCTGGTCGCCGTCGGCAGCGCCGACAAAACGCCTTCCACCGGCACAATCATGTACAGAAAAATCATCGTGTAGCCGGTCATCACCGCCGAACTCAGCGCCAGCGACTCCCGCAGCCAGTAAAGCACCACGCCGATAAACGCGAAGAACAGCACGCTACCCCAGCTCTTCGCCAGGCCGTAAAACACATACCCACGAGTGCGTTCGATGCGCACCGCCTCGATATTCTCGCTCAGCGGTCCGTCGACAAAATGCCGCCTGCGCGACGGGTTCAGGCGAAACTCGCGCCCGCCATCGAACAGTTTTTTACACTGGGCAATCAGCGTATCTTCCCGCTGCCGCGAGCTACGCAACAGCCCCAACGCTTTACCGTGGGCGGCGCGGTAGCCCATCGCCCCCAGGCCAAGCACCAGCAGCGCCAGCAGCAGGACCTGCCACGACAGCGTGCCGAGGTAAATCAGGCAGCCGACAATCGCCGCCCCATAGATAAGCAGCCCCGGCAGGCTGACGAAAAAGACCACCAGCGTGTCGAGATCCTGAGTCAGAATGGACACCGCTTTTGCCATGCCGGTTTTCTCCAGCTGCGCCCAGGCGGTTTCGCTGACGTGATCCACCACGTCTTTGCGCAGCGTGGCCTTCACTTTTTGCCCGAGCCACATAAACAGCGTTTCGGCCAGCACGCGGGTGCCCAGCATTAACGCGGCCAGCAACACAAACTTCAGCGCCACGTCGGCCAGCCCGCCGGGCGGCAGCGTCAGGCTATGGTTGATCACCGCCAGCAGCGAGGCGTTGCTTAACCCGCTGACCACGCTGGCAAACGCCGCCAGCACCAGCCAGCCGCCCACCAGGCGGAACAGCATCATTAACAGAGACATTGTTACTTCCTTTTCGACATTACTCTGCCGGCGCTATTGTTGATGTGTATGCGCCCGGCTACGGATCAGCGGCCATACCAGCAGCGGTACGCCGACCAGCGACGCCACCAGCCCCACGGGCAGCTGACGCGGATAGAGAAAATTGCGGCCCATCCAGTCCGCCAGCACCATAATCAGCGCGGACAGCAGCGCGGCGGTGAACAGCTGTGCCATCGGGCGTTTCGCACCGGCTTTTCTCGCCAGATGCGGCCCCAGCAGCCCGACAAACGACACCGGCCCGACGATCAGCGTGGCCAGCCCGGTCATCAATGCGGCCAGTGCCAGCACGCTGATCCTCGCCCTGGCGACATTCACGCCCAGCGAACCGCTCACCTGCCCGAGCGGCAGCAGCAGTAGCCAGCGTTTGCACAGCGGAGAAACCGCCAACAGCAGCAACATGGCGAAGGACACGCCGATGGCGATGCCGTTATTGACGTAGTAGGTGCTGCCGGTCATCAGCTGCAGCAGCATCGAACTGGCCTGGCGGTTATTCAGCATCACAATGCTGGCGATGGCCTGGAACAGCGCGTTCAGCGCCAGACCGTTCAGCAGCACCCGCTGCGGGTTAAAGGCGCTCTGGCGGCTGCTCCACAGCGTTACCAGCAGGCTGATCAGCGCCCCGGCGGCGCTGCTGAGGATCATCAGCCCCGTTCCGCCCGTGGGGAACAGCAGCAGAAATGCCGTCACGCCCATCGCCGCCCCGCCGCCAATGCCGAGGATCTCCGGGCTTGCCAGCGGGTTACCGCTGACGCGCTGCATCAACACGCCCGCCGCCGCCAGCAAAGCCCCGGCGCTCAATGCCGCCAGCAGGCGCGGCAGGCGCATCGGCAGCAAAGCGGGTTGCTCCGCAAGGGTCGTCCAGTGCCAGCCGTGCAGCCCCTGGCCGACAAACAGCGACAGCACAACAGCCACCAGCAGCAGCGCAGAAGCCATGCCCGCCGGGAAGCGCACGCCGCCCGCTTCGCCTTCGTAAGCTGAAGGCGTGGTATCCAGTACCTGGTGCCGGGCCTTGCCCGCCAGCAGGATTAGCAGCGGGCCGCCGGTCAGGGCAGTTAACATCCCCACCGGCAGCAGCTGCCCGTCCAGCAGCGTGATACGGCTGACGCACAGGTCGGTGAACCACAGCAAACCGGCCCCAATAAGCAGCGAGTGGCTGAGCATTTGCCGGGTGGTACGCGCCCCACCTAAGCGCGCCAGGTGCGGGGCGGCCAGGCCGATAAAACCAATCACCCCGACGCTGTTAATGATTAAGGCGCTCATCACCAGCGCCAGCGCCATCGCTACCGAACGGATCAGCAGCGGAGAAGCCCCCAGGCTGCTCACCATCGCCTCCGGGAGCCTGAGCAGCGCCAGCGGGCGCAGCAACAACAGCAAAGCCAGGCCGCACAGCCCGAGCCAGGGCAGAATCGCCGTCACGCCGCTCCAGTCCTGCTGCGCCAGCGAACCGCCGCCCCACATCAGCACCGACAGCAGAAAACGGTCGTTGATCACCGCCATGATCATCGTCAGCGAGCCGCACCACAGGTTGACCAACATCCCCGCCTGAATCATCACCAGCGGCGACAGACGCTGCCGCCAGGAAAGCAGCAACACCAGCAGCAAAGCGACAACTTCCCCGGTAATCACTATGCCGGTTCGTGCAGAGAGCAGCGTCGCCGGGAACCACATCGACGCCACACCCAAAGCCAGCGTTGCGCCGGAAGTCATGCCGAGGGTAATCGGTTCCGCCAGCGGATTGCGCAGCGCCCGCTGCATCAGCCAGCCGCAAAGGGCCAGCACGGCGCCGCCGAGTAAGGCCATCACCTGGCGCGGGAACCACATGGAGTGCAGGATCACCGCCTGCGCGTCGGCCATTTTCGAGCTAAACAGCACGTTAAGGCCATGAAGAAGCCCGCCGTGCTGCGCGACGTTTTGCAGCGCCATGACGATGCTCGCCAGCCAAAGCCCGGCGATCGGCAGCCAGGAAGCCGTCGTTTTTCCCGTCTCAGCCATGCTGCCACCCCGCCACGATTTGCCCCAATGCTTCGGCAATGCGCGTGGCCGTCACCAGCGCACCACCGGAATTGAATTTTTGCGCCGGGAAAGCCAACTGAGTCTGAGAAGTGAGCGGCAGGCGCTGCCAGAGCAGTGAACTCTGCCAGCGTTGGATCTGCGGCCATTGCCCGTCCTCCGGCAAAAGAATCAGCCCGGCATTGTCTGCCCCAATGCGCGTCAGCTCGACCATAGCCTCGCCCTGCGCGTTAACGCCGCCGCGCCAGGCATTGCTGAAACCGCAGCGCGACAGCACATCTCCGGCGAGGCTGCCCGTGCCGTAAAGCCGCATATGCAGCGCGTCTACCGGCGTGGCGATAAACAGCGGACGTTGATAAGCAGAAGCGGATTCTCTGGCTCGAATCGCAGCCTGCTCAAAAGCCGCCGTGACCGCACGAGCCTGCACCTGGCGTTGGAGTACAACAGCCAGCTTATCGAGGGAAATTTGCCATTCGGCGAGACTGCCGGTTGGCAGCGTCAGCGTGGGCGCAATACGATCCAGCTGAGGCTTAAGAAGCGCATGACCCGGCGTGATAACGATCAGACCGGGCTTCAACGCATACAGGGTTTCGAGGTTTGGCTGAAACAGCAGGCCGATATCCACCACGCTGGCGGGGAGTTCCGGCGTGCCTATCAGCTTGCGATACCAGTCGGGGGCCGATACCGACTGCGGCGTCACGCCAAGCGCCAGAATCAGCTCAGTCAGCCCCCAGTCCAGCACCGCCAGGCGCTGCGGAGGCCCGGAAACGGCACCAGCCGCCCCGATAAACGGGGCGGCCAGCGCAAAGGTCAGTAAACGTCTGCGGGAGAGCATTCGCTTACCACTGGTAGCTTAACGTTGCCACGTACTGACGCTTAACCGCGTACTCACAGCCGTTGTTTTGGCAGGCTGCAAGGTAGGTTTTGTTCGTCAGGTTAGCGGCGTTAAGGGCAACCTGCCACTGGCGGTACTGCCAGCCGATGCGGGCGTCATACACCGTGGCGCCCGGCACCTGCAGCGAGTTATCCGTTGTCGCATAGCTTGGGCCGACATAGCGCACGCCGCCGCCGAGGGAGAAACCATCCAGCGGGCCGCTGAACGCGTACTGGCTCCAGAGCTTGGCCAGGTTGCGGGAAATGCCCATCGGGTGTTTGCCTTCGCTGCCGTCGTTCGCCTGCAGCACTTCCGGGTCGGTCAGCGAGTAGGATGCGAGGATCTGCCAGGCTGGCGTGACGTTCACTTTACCTTCCAGTTCGATCCCACGGGAGCGGATCTCTCCGGTCTGCACGCTGTAATTCACATGATCGGGATCCGGCGTGGCGACGTTGGTTTGGCGCAGATCGAACAGTGCCAGAGTAAACAGCGCGTCCATTCCGACCGGATCGTACTTCAGCCCAACTTCGGTCTGCTTGCCTTTGGTTGGCTTAAACGCATTGCCGTTAAACCCGGTACCCGCGCTTGGCACAAACGAGGTGGAATAGCTGATGTACGGCGCAATGCCGTTATCAAAGTGGTACAACAGCCCCGCACGGCCGGTGGTGGCGTAGTCATTGCGCGTCTGGTGAGAACCGTCCAGCAGGTTGGTCGCTTTGGTTTGCGCGCTGTCATACCGCCCGGCGAGGCTCATCACCCAGTTGTCCAGCGTCAGCTGATCCTGCAGGTAAAGCCCCGTTTGATCCATCGTCGAATGGCTGTTGCTGGTAAACGCCGGGATCTCGACCGGCGTGCTGTAGTCCGGGTTGAGGTAATTCAGCGGCACAGCGTCGCCGTAGCCCGCCTGGCTGCGCACCGAGGAGTGCATCACATCCACGCCGAGCAGCGCGGTGTGCGACACTGGGCCGGTATCAAAGCGGAACTCGCCCTGGTTATCCGCCGCAAAGTTACTCATCGTTTCGGTAAGGTTCATGGAGTAGCGGTCAACCAGCGGCTGGGTTGGGTACGTCCCGAACGGGTACACCATGCGGTAATCGGCGCTGCTGCTGATGTAACGCACGTTCTGGCGCAGCGTAATGTTATCGCTCAATTCGGTACGGAACTGATAGCCGATGCTGCCCTGCCTGCGGGTGTAGGTATCAAAGCCCGGCTGGCCGCCGTAGAAGTGGGTGCCAATATTACCGTTCGGGTTGTTCACCAGCGTGCCTTTGACCGGCAGCATGTTGTAGAAACCGGTGTCAGGATCCTGGCGCAGCTGGGCCAGCAGCGTCAGGCTGGTGCGATCGTTTGGCTGCCAGGTCACGGACGGCGCAATGTCGTAGTGCTGGTAGCGGGTATGATCGACCTGCGTTTTGGTGTCGAAGAAGGTGCCCGCCACGCGGCCAAGCCACTCTTTGCTGTCGGTTAGCGGGCCGGTGACGTCAAAGCCGGTGCCAAACTGGCTGTTATTCCCGGCGCTGACGTAAACCTGGCCGCCCGGCTGGGCCTGCGGCGTTTTGCTGACAAGATTCACTACGCCGCCGGGGTTGGCCTGGCCGTAGAGCACCGAAGCCGGACCTTTGACCACTTCAATGCGGGAGAGCAGGAACGGATCCCACGCCGGGCGGCTCCACCAGGCTTCGCGCGGCAGGCGCAGGCCGTCCAGATATTCGTCGGCTTCAAAGCCACGCACCATGATGGTGTCAAAGCGGGTATCCGGGCCGGCATCTTCCGAGGAGACGCCCGCGACGTAGCGCAGCGTCTGGGGAATGTTTTTTGCCGCCATGGCCGCGATTTGCGCCTGTGTCACCACCGAAATACTCTGCGGCGTGCGGCTAATCAGCGAGCTGGATTTGGTGCCAGCCACCGCCTCATGTGCCACCACATTGGTTTCATCTTCCTGCCCGGAAGAAGAAGGTGCCGTGGCCGTAACAACCATCGTGCTGTCCTGTGCCGCCGGTTTGTCTGCTGCATGGGCAAAGCCCGCGCACGCCGCAAAGACCGCACAACTTAACGCCTTTAAAGGCATGTTCCCGTTTACCCATCCGCCCTGTTTCATATCGACCGTATCATGTTATAAGAAGAGGATCGAAATGATAATTATTCACCTTTAAAAGAGAAGAGCACCCGTGGCAGAATAGCGCGATCGGTTGACGGGATATCGCAAAGCGGACAGAGATTGTCTTAACGCGCTACTGCATCATGAAATGGCGAGAATCGGACGAACGGCAGGCAACAAATGATAAAGCAATTCACACAGCAGAGTCCGCAGGAAGCGTTTCTGGAAGTACGAGAACTCCATTATAGCGCAGGAAGCCAGGAGCCGTTTCACGCCCACGAGCAGGGCCAGCTGATTTACCCGGTCAGCGGCGTGGCAAAAATCCGCAGCGAGCAAAACGTCTGGGTCGTCGCCCCTGGCCACGCGCTTTGGCTGCCGGGGCGCCTGCCTCACGGCCTGGAAGCCATCGGCAACGTGGTCACCCACAATCTCTACATGACGCCAGCGGCTTCTGCCGCGTTCAGCCGCCACAGCCGCAGCCTGGCCGTCACGCCGCTGTTTCAGTCCCTGACCGTCGCTGGCCTGGAAAAACCCGCCGACCCGCAGCGAAGCCAGCTATTGCACGACCTGCTGCACAACGAGCTGCTGCGCCTGCAGGATATTGCCCTGTGCCATATCACCCTTCCCCACGACAGGCGTATTCGCCAGCTTTGCGATGCGCTGTGCAGCGACCTTTCCCAGCGGGAAACCCTGGCCTGGTGGGGAAAACGGGTCGGCGCAAGCGAAAGAACCCTGGCGAGGCTGTTCCGGGAAGAGACGCAGCTCAGCTTTACCGAATGGCGGCAGCAAATGCACCTGGTGGAAGCCGTCTGCCACCTTGCGCGCGGCACCACCATCAGCAATCTTTCCAGCACGCTCGGCTACGCCAGCAGCAGCGCGTTTATCGCTATGTTCAGGAAAAAGCTGGGCGTTTCCCCGCAGAGGTATATTGGCCGCTATCTCTGACACGGCTTTTACAATCCGGTTCCATCGGCGATAATCACCGTTTGCGCCCCGGACCGGAACAACCATGAGCGACACGAAGCCCCCGCAAACGACGGCCAAGCGCCCGATGAAACTCAGCACCTCGGTGACGCTGATGCTGTGCGCCGTTATCGGCTCGGTGCTGCTTGTGGTTTACGCCCTGTACTTTATCCAGATCAGCAACGCCACCCGCAGCGGCCTGAAAGACACCGCGCTGGCGGTGGCGAGAACCCTGGCCGACGATCCGACGATCAAATACGGCCTGACGCAGCCCCACAGCAAAGACATTATTCCGCCGGTAGCTACCCGCGTACAGGAGCGTAATGACCTGCTGTTCGTGGTGGTGACCGACATGAACGGCATTCGCTATTCACATCCCCAACCCGGCAATATTGGCTCGCATTTTATTGGCGACGACATTTTCCCGGCGCTGGAAGGCAAAGAGAATGTGTCGATCAACCACGGCGTGCTGGCGGAAGCCCTGCGCGTCTTTACGCCGGTCTATAACGAACAGCATAAGCAGATAGGCGTAGTCGCCATCGGCATCTCGCTGAGCAAAGTGGACGAGCAGATCAGCAAGAGCCGCTGGAGCGTGCTCTGGACGGTGTTGTTCAGCGCCCTGTTCGGCTCGCTCGGCACCTGGGTGCTGGTGCGGGTGCTGAAACGCATTCTGTTCGGCTTCGAGCCGTATGAAATCTCCGCGCTGTTCGAGCAGCGCCAGGCTATGCTGCAGTCCGTTAAAGAGGGCATTATCGCCGTTGACCGCGAAGGCCGCGTGACGCTTATCAACCACGCGGCGCGCAAAATGCTGCTCTCCCCGGACGATTTCCGCCTCGGTAAAACCGTGCCGCCGGGGCCGCTGGTGGCCACGCTGTGCGAAGTGCTGCACACCGGCACGCCGATTCAGGATCGGCAAATCATCAGCTATGGCCGCCTGGTCTTGTGTAATGCGGTGCCAATTCGTATAAATAATCAGGTGATCGGCGCCATCAGTACCTTCCGAGACAAGACTGAAATCAATTTGTTGACCCAGCGTGTAGACGGCATGGTGAATTATGTCGACGCGCTGCGCGAGCGCTCGCACGAATTTATGAATAAGCTGCACGTCATTCTTGGCCTGCTGCAGCTTAAGCATTACGACAAGCTTGAAGAGTACATTCTGCAAACCGCCAGCAATTACCAGACGGAAATTGGCACGCTGCAGAGCAAAATTAAGTCGCCGGTGATTGCCGGGTTCCTGATCGGCAAGATTAACCGCGCGCGGGAAGCGGGCCACCATCTGGCGCTTGCCGACGAATGCCAGCTGCCGGACAACCCGAACGAACTTCAGGTGATGGCGCTGATTACCGCGCTGGGCAACCTGATTGAAAACGCGCTGGACGCGATGGGCGACCAGCCTGATGGCGAAGTAGGCGTGCTGCTGCACTACCAGAACGGCGTGCTAAGCGTGGAAGTCAGCGACGACGGACCGGGTATAGAGCCGGACCATATTCAGTCTATTTTTGACAAAGGCTACTCCACCAAAGGCGAGCAGCGTGGCGTGGGGCTGTTCCTTGCCAGGCAGCAGCTTGAGCGCCTTGGCGGCAGTATTCAGGTGGAGTCAGAACCCGGCGTCTTCACCCAATTCTTTGTGCAGTTACCCTGGGATAGTGAAAGGAACAATGCGTGATTAATGTCTTAATTGTTGATGATGATGCGATGGTTGCGGAACTTAACCGCGCCTACGTCAGCCAAATCCCGGGCTTTAGCTGCTGCGGTTCCGCCTCCACGCTGAAACAGGCGCGGGAGATGGTCAGCAACCCGGAGCTAAAAATAGATCTGATCCTGCTGGATGTGTATATGCAGCAGGATAACGGCCTGGATCTGCTGCCGACGCTGCGTGAAGCGGGAAAAACCATCGATGTGATCGTTATCTCCTCGGCGGCGGACGCGGCGACTATCCAGAAGTCGATGCACTACGGCGTGGTGGATTACCTGATCAAACCGTTCCAGTTCCCGCGCTTTGAAGAAGCGTTAACCAACTGGCGCGAAAAGAAAAACCTGATGGGCACCCACAAATATTACGAGCAGGCGGACGTTGACCGACTGCTGCACGGTGGCTCCCCGGTGGTCGCGGACGCCAAGCGCCTGCCGAAAGGGCTGACGCCGCAAACGCTGCGCACCATTTGCCAGTGGATCGACACCCACCCGACGGAAGAGTTCTCCACCGACGAACTGGCGGCGGCGGTGAATATCTCTCGCGTGTCATGCCGTAAGTATCTGATCTGGCTGGCGCAGATCAATATCCTGTTCACCAGCATTCATTACGGCATGACCGGCCGCCCGGTGTACCGCTATCGCCTGCAGGCCGAACAGCTTGGCCTGCTCAAGCAGTACTGCCAGTAATCAGCCGGTAGCTGTCATCCAGTAACGTAAAGCGGAACTGGCTGCTGGCGGAAGAGAGAATAATCTCTCGCTGTTTGGTGACAAAAATCGCCTCGATATCGGGGCGATTCGCCAGCACGGCGCCGCCCTTTTCTAATCCCATGCCGTAAATCAACGTCGTCCAGATGTCCCCATCCAGCGAGTCAGTCGAGACGATCGTCACGCTATCCAGGTCGTTATCCAGCGGGTAGCCCGTGCGCGGGTCGAGAATATGGTGATAGCGTTTGCCGTCCAGCTCGAAATAGCGCTCGTAAACGCCGGATGTCACCACCGATTTGTTCGCCACCTCAATCACGCCCAGCATCTCTTCCGGGCCGCTAAACGGCTTTTTCAGCCCGATGGACCAGCCGCCTTCCGGCGAGCCCAGCGTCTGCACGTTGCCGCCGAGGTTAATCAGCCCCTGCGCCACGCCCTGCCGCTGCAGGAAGTCGCGTACCCGGTCGGCAATGTAGCCCTTGGCTATCGCGCCCAGGTCTATTTCCATCCCGCTATGTGCCAGATAAACGCTGCCTTCGGCTTCGTCCAGCACCACCTGATGCGGCTGCGTGCGCGGCAGCAGCGCGGCGATGTCTTCTGCCGGCGGAACGCTATCGCCCTTGAAACCAATCTTCCACCGCTTCACCAGCGGGCCAATGGCGAGATTAAAAATACTGTCGGGGAACAGGCTGGCGGCTTTGGCGCATTTGATAAGCTCGAACACCGGACGGCTGACGGCAACCGGATGTTTGCCCGCCGCGTGATTAATGCTCATCACCTGGGATTCGGCCCGGTTCACGGTGAGCAGATCTTCGTATTGTTTGATCAGGCGGAACACCTGAGAGGCGAGAGTTTCGTTGGGTTCGAACAGCTTGAGGAGAATGGGCGAGCCCATTAAAACGGCAGAGTAGCCATAAACACCTTCGGGTTGCGACATAGCGGGCTCCTTTTGCTGAAAAGGTTGCGCCCCGGCGAGGGCCGGAGCGCAGTTGGGCTTAGCGTTTTGCCCAGCTTGCCGCCTGATGGCCCGCCAGGGTACCAAAGACAATAATATCCGCCACCGCGTTACCGCCGATGCGGTTGCCGCCGTGAATACCACCGGCCACTTCACCCGCCGCGAACGCGCCAGGGATAACCTGATGCTGTTTATCCAGCACTTCGGTTTCGGCGTTGATGGTCACGCCGCCCATGGTGTGGTGCACCCCAGGGGCGATGCGGATGGCGTGGAACGGGCCATCTTTAATCGGGTTGCGCAGCGCGGTTTTACGGCCAAAATCTTCGTCGTACTGATTTTCCACGAAGCCGTTGTAACGCTCAAGCGTGGCGAGGAAGGTGTGGTAATCCATTCCCAGTTTCTCCGCCAGTTCGCGAGGCCCTTCGGCGCTGACCACAAAGCCTTTGGCGATGTACTCATCTGCCGCTTTGTTTTTAGTGCGAACGTTCTCGTCGAACACGATGTAAGCGTATTTCTCCGGCAGCGCGATAATCTGCGCCGACACTTTATCGCGGGTTTCCATTTCGTTGAAGAAGCGGCTGCCTTTTTGGTTCACAAGGATGGCACCGCCGCCGCGAATGGACTCGGAAATCAGGTACGAGGTGGTTTGCTCCACGGTTGGGTGAATCTGTATTTCGCCCATATCCACGGTGCCTGCGCCCAGTTTTTCCAGCAGCGCGATACCGCCGCCCGTGGCGCCTTTGTGGTTAGTGGTGACAAAGCCTTCCAGATCCGGGCGGTATTTCACCACCATCGAGCTGTTGGCGCTGAAGCCGCCGGTCGCCACGATCACGCTTTTCGCGTGGATGGTCAGCGCTTCGTTTTCGTCCGTCAGCAGCGCCACGCCGCTGACTGCGCCCTGGTCAAACAGGATTTCCGTTACCGCCGTTTCCATCAGCACGTCGATGCTGCGTTTGTTGATGTTACGCAGCAGGCCGCTGATCAGGTAGCCGCCGACCGCCGAGCCGTCACGTGGGCGGTGGGTGCGGTCAATGCTCATCCCGCCGGTGGTGGTGATGTCGTTCAGCATGATGCCGCGATCCGCCAGCCACTCAATGGCCTGCGGGGCGTTTTCCACAAAGCGGTGCAGCAGCTCTGGGTTATTTTTGTTGTAGCCGCCTTTCAGGGTTTCGGCATAGAACAGCTCTTTGCTGTCGAAGATACCTTTGACGCGCTGGAAGCGGGTTTCCGCCGCGTTCATCCCGGCAGATGCCTTAACGGTGTTCCCGCCGATGGACGGCATTTTCTCAACGATCAGCACGCTGGCACCTTCGTCGTGAGCCTGAATCGCCGCCGCCAGACCGGCACCGCCGCTGCCGACCACAACGACGTCGTAGTTCTGCGGGGCGCTAACGCCGCCGCTTTCTTCAAACGCCTGCTGCTTGCTGGATTTCACCATCGCTTTAGAAACGGCTTTTTTCACCGCTTCGCTCTGGGAAGTCGCGCCGGAAATGGCATCCACAAACGGCGAGTTGGCGGTCAGGATACGGGTACGAATTTCTTCGAAGTTAGTGGTGAACTCCACGTCGTCCTGCGGGCCAGCGGCCAGCGCGATATCGGCGATGCGATCGCTGTCGAGGCTGACGTTAATCACCAGTTGGTTGACGTCATCGCTGACGGTTTCTTCGAAGATCCCCGGTTTAAATTTAGAGGCTCCGCCCATGCTCATGTCACGGATCATCGCCTCGACCAGCGAGAAGCGCCACAGCGGCTCAGGGATGGTCAATTCTTCGCGTTTGGTGCTGTCGATAAACAGATCCAGCACTTCGCCGTTGGCGATGCGGGCAGTCCAGTCCGGGTAGGCAATGCAGGCGCGGCCTACGGCCACCAGGTCATACCCGTGCTCCAGCGCGGTTTCCACGTCGGAAGCATTCACGATGCCGCCCACGCCCATCACCGGGATCTGCGCCAGCGCGTCGGAGCGCATTGCACAGTATTTATTGATCAGCGGCGTCGGGTCGGTGGTGTCGTTAATGGACGGACGCAGCGAGTAACCCAGAGAGAAGTGCAGGTAGTCCAGGCCTCGCTCGGCCAGTTTTTCCAGCAGGTACATGGTGTCGTCGAAACGAATCCCTGGCACTTCAAGCTCTTCCGGGGAGAAACGGTAGCCGATGATGAATGCATCGTCAGCAAACTGACGCACCATCTGATGGGTGATATCCAGCACGGCAAGCGGGAACTTAGCGCGGTTGTCGCGGCTGCCGCCCCATTCGTCATCACGCTGGTTTGAGTTCGGGGAGTAGAACTGTTGAATCAGATAGGTGTTCGCGCCGTGGATTTCCACACCGTCGAAACCAGCCTGAATGGCGCGGCGAACGGCCTCACCAAATTTAGTCACCATGCCCGCCACTTCTTCTGTGGTCAGGGCACGCGGTGTTGCAGCACCGTCGCGTGGTGCGGCCAGCGCGCTTGGGCCAACCGGCGTGCGGCCACCGATGAGTTTAGGGTCGACCATGCGGCCGCCGTGGTAAATCTGCAGCAGGGCTCTGGAGCCTTCAGCTTTAATCGCGGCGGCGATTTTCGCCAGGCCAGCAATTTTTTCGTCGGTGTCTATCCCGATAGCGCCAGGGAAGGCCAGGCCTAAATCGTCAATAAAGCAGCATTCCACCACGATGGTACCGATGCTCCCGGCGCGGACGCGGTAGTACTCCACCAGCTCTTCGGTCACGGTGCCATCAAAATACCCGGTACAGGTAGTCATCGGTGCCATTAGCAGACGATTTTTTAACGCCGTACCGTTAGGTAAAGTAAATGGGCTTAACATGTTTTTGTCGGTGCTCATAATGTCGACTCCAAACTTTAAAATTTAAAACTGAGAATTCGGTTGCTGGCACTATTTTCGTTCTGGTTATTGGCCATTTCGCATGTCAACAATATAAGACTATTTTTAGTTACCAAACTATTTACGTTAGTTTAAAAACTATTGAAGAACCGTAATAACACAATTACCCACAACGTGTTATTAATTAAAATATAAAAGATAACAGCTTATTAAATTAATATAACATTTTAGTTACCTACCGGATGCACGCCGTGAACACGCGCCAGACCATGCGGCAAGCGGAATCGAGTCAGCAAAAAACATCAAAAATGACCTGAGCGCCGCTTTTTTAATGATCAAACTGATAACTTTTCGCCGTAAATAACCCTGCTAAAACACGAACTATTATTTTTTACGAAAAGAATAACCAGAATCTGTTTTTTTGATCTCGATCAATTGTCATATACCCCGAAAGCGCAATATATAACTATCCATAAAATTTAATTCACCGCCGATAAAAAGCGATGAATACCTATTTCCGCAACCGCTAACCAAGAGCGTTTAATTAATAAAGTAAGTTTAAAAACTAAAGTAAGCGGAAATATAAAACGAATCCTTAACTCCTTATAACGGTGTCATTATGAGTGTAATAACCACCAATCTACCGCCGCTCAAAGAGAGCAATAAAAAAGCAGGCAACAACAAACGTTGGCTGATGATGGCCCTGCCCATCATTGTGGCGCTGTTGCTGATGCTGGTTCCGGTCCCGGACGGCCTGCCGCCGTACGCCTGGCACTTCTTCGCTGTCTTCGTCGGCGTTATCGTCGGGCTTATCTTCGAACCGCTGCCGGGCGCCGTTATCGGCCTGACCGGGATCGTCGTCATTTCGCTCGGCAGTCAGTGGCTGCTGTTCAGCCCGGAGCAAATGGCCGACCCGAAATTCAAGCTGGCGGGAGCCTCCTTTAAATGGGCGGTCAGCGGCTTCGGGAACTCCACCGTCTGGCTTATCTTCGGCGCATTTATGTTTGCTGCCGGTTACGATAAGACCCAGTTTGGCCGCCGACTGGCGCTGATTCTGGTGAAATACCTTGGCCGCCGCAGCCTGACGCTGGGCTACGCCATTGCTTTCGCCGACCTGCTGCTGGCACCGTTTACCCCGTCCAACACCGCACGCAGCGGCGGGACCATCTACCCGATTATCGCTAACCTGCCGCCGCTGTATGGCTCAAAACCTAACGACCCAAGCGCGCGTAAAATCGGTTCTTACCTGATGTGGGTGGCTATCACCGCAGCCTGTATCACCAGCTCAATGTTCCTCTCTGCGCTGGCCCCTAACCTGCTGGCACTGGCTTTGGTGAAAAGCATCGTTGGCATCAACATCTCCTGGGGCATGTGGTTCCTCGCCTTCCTGCCGCTGGGCCTGCTGTTACTGCTGACCATGCCGCTGCTGGCTTACTGGCTCTACCCGCCTGAAGTGAAAGTGAACGACGAAGTGCCAAAATGGGCGAGCCGTGAACTGGAAAAACTGGGCAAACTGTCCCGCAACGAAATCCTGCTGCTGGTGTTCGTCTGCTCCGCGCTGGTGATGTGGATCTTCGCGGCAAGCTGGATTGAACCTGCGCTTGCGGCCCTGCTGGTTATCGTGCTGATGCTGTGGACCGGCGTTCTGAACTGGAACGACATCACCAATAACAAAGCGGCGTGGAACACCTTCGTCTGGTTCGCCACCCTGGTTGCCCTGGCCGATGGCCTGTCTTCTACCGGCTTCATCTCCTGGCTGGGTAAAGAAGGCGGCGCGCTGATGACCGGTATCGCCCCAGGCACCGCGACCATTGTCCTGCTGCTGGCGTTCTACCTGCTGCACTACCTGTTTGCGAGCACCACCGCGCACACCACCGCGCTGCTGCCAGCGATGCTGACCATCGCCTCCACCATTCCGGGCATGAATATGGAAGTGTTCTGTCTGCTGATGGTGACCTCGCTGGGTATCATGGGCATCATCACTCCATACGGCACCGGCCCAAGCCCTATCTACTACGGTAGCGGCTACCTGCCAACTAAAGATTACTGGCGCCTGGGCACCATCTTCGGTGGCCTGTTCCTGGCCGCGCTGCTGGTGATTGGTTATCCGTGGATGTCCCTGATGTTCTGATTTAAAGCCGCTGGAGGGCAACCTCCGGCGGTTTATTTTTATGGAGTAACGAGCTATGTCGAACAAACCTTTTGTTTACCAAAATCCCTTCCCGCAGGCGCATGACGACACCGAATATTACCTGTTAACCCGCGACCACGTTTCCGTCAGCGAATTTGAAGGCCAGTCCATCCTTAAAGTTGAGCCACAGGCGCTGACCCTGCTCGCTCAGCAGGCGTTTCACGATGCGGCGTTTATGCTGCGTCCGGCACACCAGCAGCAGGTGGCGGATATCCTGAGCGACCCGGAAGCCAGCGAAAACGATAAGTACGTCGCGCTGCAGTTCCTGCGTAACTCAGACATCTCGGCCAAGGGCATTCTGCCGACCTGCCAGGATACCGGCACCGCCATCATCATGGGCAAAAAAGGCCAGCGCGTCTGGACCGGCGGTGGCGATGAAGCGGCGCTGTCTCAGGGCGTGTACAACACCTACATCGAAGATAACCTGCGCTACTCCCAGAACGCCGCGCTGGATATGTACAAAGAGGTGAACACCGGCACCAACCTGCCTGCACAAATTGACCTCTACAGCGTGGACGGCGATGAATATAAATTCCTGTGCGTCGCCAAAGGCGGCGGTTCTGCCAACAAAACCTATCTGTATCAGGAAACTAAAGCACTGATCACCCCGGCGAAGCTTAAAAATTACCTGGTTGAGAAGATGCGCACGCTGGGCACCGCGGCCTGTCCGCCGTATCACGTCGCGTTTGTGATTGGCGGCACCTCCGCAGAATCCACGCTGAAAACCGTGAAGCTGGCGTCGACCCACTACTACGACGGCCTGCCAACCGAAGGTAACGAGCACGGCCAGGCGTTCCGCGACGTGCAGCTTGAGCAAGAGCTGCTGAAAGAAGCGCAGGAGCTTGGCCTGGGCGCGCAGTTCGGCGGCAAATACTTCGCCCACGATATCCGCGTCGTTCGTCTGCCACGCCACGGCGCATCCTGCCCAATCGGCATGGGCGTCTCCTGCTCCGCCGACCGCAACATCAAGGCGAAAATCAACAAAGACGGCATCTGGATTGAGAAGCTGGAAAGCAATCCGGGCAAATACATCCCGGAAGAGCTGCGCCAGGCCGGAGAAGGCGAAGCGGTGAAAGTGAACCTGAACCGCCCGATGAAAGAGATCCTCGCGCAGCTGTCCGACTTCCCGGTGTCCACTCGCCTGTCGCTTAGCGGCACCATCATCGTGGCACGCGACATCGCCCACGCGAAGCTGAAAGAACGCCTCGATAACGGCGAAGCGTTGCCGCAGTACGTGAAAGATCACCCGATCTACTACGCTGGCCCGGCTAAAACGCCGGAAGGTTACGCTTCCGGTTCCCTGGGCCCAACCACGGCAGGCCGCATGGACTCCTACGTGGACCAGCTGCAGGCCAACGGCGGCAGCATGATCATGCTGGCCAAAGGCAACCGCAGCAAGCCAGTGACCGACGCCTGTCACAAACACGGCGGCTTCTACCTGGGCAGCATCGGTGGCCCGGCGGCTGTGCTGGCGCAAAACAGCATCAAGAGCCTTGAACTGGTGGAATACCCTGAGCTGGGTATGGAAGCCATCTGGAAAATCGAAGTGGAAGACTTCCCGGCGTTTATCCTGGTGGATGACAAAGGCAACGACTTCTTCCAGCAGATCCAGAACAAACAGTGCGCGGGCTGTAACAAGCACTGATTTCAGTGAATACGGATAATAAGGCGGGCGCTACGGTGCCCGCTTTTTTTTGCCCCAAAGTTACCCCATACTGAGGCCACATTTCAGCCAACGCCAACGCAAGGACTTCACATGTTAAGGATAATCAGCTGGCTACTGCTCACGCTGCTTAGCTGTGCGGGACTTGGCGCCTGGTTTTTACAGCAGCAGTACGAAGATAAATCCGCCGACTTCCGCATTCTTTACCGCGAAATCACGGTTAAGCTGTCCCAGCACGATGCCATCATTCCTCTGCTGCCCGTCAGCCAAAACGCCGTTGAGGTGCAGCACATTCTGCCGCAGATCGTCGAGTGGCGACGGCATGACAACCCGGAGCCTCGCCTGGCGATTGTGCCAGAAGCCAATGGCCGCTACTGGCTGAACCGCCCTAACCTCTCTCTGCTGATCGATCTCCCGACGCTGCTCGACACGCTGGGCGAGAAAAAGACGTTTCAACACCTCAGCATCAGCTGGAATAACACTCTTCTTTGCGAACAGGGCACCGCCAACAAGGGTTACTGGCAGTGGGATAAAACCGTCGCCAGCCCGACGCAGCCGTTTTTAGTTTCGGCCAGCGACAGCCCGGCATGGGCGAAACTGCCCTGGTGGCTGATAGCATCCCCGGCGCTGTTTTGGGCGCTGGCGATCTACTTGCTGACGCAATATCAGGCCAACAAACGCCGCCGGGACATTGCCGACCTGCGCGCCCGCTACGCCGAACTGACGCGCCTCAATACCATGGGAGAATTGGCGGCCGGCATGGTGCACGAGCTGAACCAGCCGCTGAGCGCCATCATGAGCTATAACCAGGCAGCAGTACGGCTGATTAAACAGGATAATCCGGCTCAGGTACCAGAACTGCTGGACGCCGCCGTGCTGCAGATAAAGCGCATCGACGGCCTGCTTAGCCAATTTCGCCAGAAGCTCACCAGCGAACGCGCCGAGCACCAGCGGGTCGATCTCCCGTCGCTCTGGCAGCGCGTGTGCAAACTGTTGGATAACGAACTGAGCCACAGCAAAATCCGCGTCACCAGCCATTTTGCCGACGACCTGCCGCCGCTCATCGCCCCGCCGCTGTGGGTTGAGCAAATCCTGCATAACATCGCCAGCAACGCGATTCAGGCACAAACCAACGGCGCAGGCTGGGTACACCTGGAGGCAAGCTCGGATAATAACGGCATCGCGCTGACGGTAACCGACGGCGGGCCGGGGCTTTCTCCTGAGGCGCTGGAACAGGTCTTTATTCCGTTCTTCACCACCCGAGCGCAGGGCGTCGGGCTGGGGATGGCGCTCGCCGACACGCTGGTACAGCGCCTGAACGGCACCATTGAGGCCGGCAACACATCAGCGGGCGGAGCCTGCTTCCGCCTGTGGTTCCCGCTTAAGGATGAGGAGAAATAATGGCACCATGTATCTGGCTGATTGACGATGACGCCGCCATTCGTGACTCGCTGAGTCTGCTGCTTGCCACCGTCGGTTGGCAAACCCTGGCTTTTGACAGCGCCCAGGCGTTTCAGCAAAACGCCGGTGACTTAAGCCAGCTCGACGGCTGTATGCTGCTCGATATCCGCATGCCAGGGAAAACCGGGCTGACGCTGCTGGAGGAGTGGACGCAGCAGGGCCTGGCGCTGCCGGTGATTATCATGACCGGACACGGCAACATCGATTTATGCCGCCGCGCCTTTAAGAACGGTGCCTTTGAGTTCCTGACCAAGCCGGTTGATGCCGATCTGCTGTTCGAGGTCGTGGGTACCGCAATGGAACAACAGAAAGCGAAAGTTGAAGCCCGGCAGCAATGGCAGCCGCTACAGGAAAAGCTAGCCACGCTCACCGCGCGGGAAAAAGAGATGCTGAAGCAGCTTATTCAGGGCTATTCCAGTAAGGAGATCGCGCAGCTGTGTTCGCTGTCGCCGCGCACCGTGGAAGCGCACCGCGCCAATATTTTCTCCAAACTGGAAGTCAACTCGCTGCCCAAACTGCTGAAAACCTACGGCGACATCGCCAGAGAGACTAAGTAAAACTACCTGGAAAGTTAGGTGTTCGCGCCAATTTCCCGCTATCTCCGCGTTGCATAGTATTGCCCCATAGCCAACAACTCTGGAGCAACATCATGAAACGTCTTCTGTTAAGCGCCCTGCTGCTGGGCGGTCTTGTCTCCACGGCCAGCGCCGCCACCGGCGTACTGAGCCAAAAAAACATCTCCCTCGACCTCGCCGATAAGCTGGCGCAAAACGTCCTTCAGGCCTGTGCCAAAGACAACTACAACGTGGCGGTCACCGTAGTCGATCGTTCAGGCACGCCGCTGGTGATGAAGCGCATGGACAACGCCGGGCCGCATACCGTGGAAGCCAGCCGCATGAAGGCCTTCACCTCGCTGACCACCAAAAACCCAACCGACAACGTGATGAAGGGTTCCCAGTCCAATGCGGGCGCGGCCAACCTGCGTGATATTCCAGGCTTCCTGCTGCTGGCGGGCGGCGTGCCGGTGAAGTCGGGTGAACAGGTGATTGGCGCGGTCGGCGTCGGCGGCGCACCGGGCGGCCATCTGGATCAGGCCTGTGCCCTGGCAGGCTTAAACAATATTGAGAAAGAACTGAACGCGGGATAACACCACAAGGAGCAGGACATGCATGACAAGAAAAGCTTACTGACGCTGGCGCTTCTGCTGAGCGCAGGCCATGCCGCCGCAGCCACCAGCGATGAAGGCTACTACGCTTCGGCGAAATATGTACACAGCGAGCAGCGCGCCAGTGACCAGGACACCAGCAGCCGTCCCGGCGTCGGCCAGTTTGTTGGCGGTAAAGAGAAAGACAGGCTCGGCGGCGCGTCACTGGCGGCTGGCTACCAGTACGGCAACGGCTGGCGCACCGAAGGAGAATACACTTTCCGCCAGAAAACTGAATTTACCAGCGGCTCAACCGCCTTCCCGACCAGCCTGAACCACCTGAAGCTGAACACCGAGCGGCTGATGCTGAACGTCTATCGCGATTACGACATTGGCTATGGCTTGTCGCTGTTTGGCACCGCTGGCTTAGGTATTGCGAAAGTGAAGGCCGGTGGCTGGCAGGGCAACGCCGCCCGTGAATACGCCGACAGCACGCAAAACAATCTCGCTTATTCGCTGGGCGCGGGCATCAGCTACTCACCGATCGCTCGCCTGAGTTTCGACGTGGGCTATCGCTACGTGGATATGGGGAAAGTGGAAAGCGGCTATAACACCTTCGGGAACGTGCGCGGCCTGAAGGATGAGCAGATGAAAGCTCGCCTGGCCTCCAGCGAGTTCACTCTGGGTGCTCGCTACCTGTTCTAACAATAAGGCGGCCACCGGGCCGCCCTTTTACATTGTTAGTGATGCAGCATCTCGTCCACAACCTGCGCTTTGGTCATGTTGTACGGGTAATACGTCGGCCAGTTGTCCATCTCTTTCAGCAAAGCATCTTGTGATTCGCTCCCCATAAAGATATGGAAATGCTGCGACTGGCGCGGGGCGATGATGTGGTCGCTAAACTGCACGAACTTTGGCGCTTTGGACTGCGCATCTTTGCACTCAAACAGGTAGCGAACGCCCTTCTTTCCCGAGGCATAGGTCAGGATTTTATGCCCGGCATAGTCGTAATGACAGCTTTGCACCGCTTTGCCGACGTGAAACTCGATGACATTATTTTCAATCCCTATCATCTCCACGTCAGTCGCATAGCCCTTTTGATAATACGCCCGATACTCCGCCACGCTTTTGCCGCTCTTTTTGGCTTTTTTCTCCAGCACCGGATCGAGGTCGCCGCTGAGCAGCAGGGGATTGACCGACTGCCAGATCCCGTCCCAGTCGGACAGCGCGCGATCTTTCACGTTAACGTCGTCAAAGATCCCTTCGCTCGCCTTTTGTTCCACTTCCGTGAGCGGTTTGCCGTGATGGTGGCCGTGCGCCAGCGCCTGATGGCTAGCCAGTAACACGCCCATGCCCAGAATAAACGCCGATTTTTTCATGATCATACTGTTCCCCTGTGTATTCCTTACACGAAAAAGAAAACGTTATAACATAACAAATCACGAAATCAACTACAGCCTGCGGTGAGCGTGCCCGGCGCCTGCCGAAGACGCACTCTTTCGCTGTAAAGTGCCAGCAGCATACCGGCCAGGCAAAGCGCGCCCATCAGCAAAAATATCCCTCTGTCCAGCCCGGCCATCAGCCCTAAAGAGAACACCATTGGCCCCAGGCTACTGCCCAGTGAGGAGAGATTTTGTGCCCCATAATAGCTGGCCTTCAGCGCCTCAGGCGCGATGTCGTCGATGTAGATGTATTCACTGGGGATCAGAATAATTTCACCCAGGCTGAAAACAAACATCGCCACACACAGCCCCGGCAGCGTATCCAGCTCGCCCATCGCAGTAATAGCGGCCGCCAGCAGGGCAAAGCCCACCACAATCAGTTTAATTAACGGCCTGCGATGCAGCAGCCAGAGGCTGACAGGATATTGAAGCAGTATCACCGTCAGAGAATTACAGCTAATGAGCACCGAAACAAAGCGCATTGCTTCGGGCTTGCCCATGCTGGTTAAGAACCAGAGCGGCAGGTAGTCAGAGAAACGCCCCATTACCACCCACGCAAATACGCTACTCAGGGTAAACCAGATTAAGACACGATCTCTTGCCAGCACGGACAGCGTCTTTAAAAATGATTCAGGCCGGTTGCCTGTGAATGCATTCTTAAAACGAGGCTGGAATAACACCCCCAGCAACGAGCAGACTCCCGCGGCCAAATAGACACTTTCAACATTCGGGGATAATACAAACGTGGTCAATAACGGGCCTGTCGCCCAGGCGACATTAATTAAGGTATAGCGAAGAGAAAATACTTTGGTTCTTTCGCCCTGAGGAACCAAATCGCTCAGGGAAGCCTTAACGCCAATGGCATAAAACGTATTCGCGACCTCGCTCAGGGTCAATACGAACAGCACGCCAGCCAGACTTTCCATCCAGCCAAGCAGCAGCCAGCCAACGGCCATCATCAAACCACAAAGCCTTAAAATAAGCGAGCGTGACAGCCTGTCCAGCCAGTATCCGCCATACACGCCCAGCCCGGAAGAAACCAGCAGCGCGCCGCCGAGCAGAAGTCCCGCAGACTCGAATGAAATATGTAAATTCTTACCGAGCGTAAGTACTAAAACAGGGGCAATCATCGCCCGGGAAATAGAGGATAAAAATGAGGACGCCAGAAGAAAATAAACGGTTAAAACCCGACCTGACATTTTTTTAATTCCGTTGACGGCTAAAGAGGAATTCACTATAGATAAAAAAGAGGAACACAAAAATGGATGAATAAAGGTTAAATTCATTCCTCTTTTTAGAGAAAAGTCATGGCGCTGATCGATAAATTCAACGTGTTATACCGACGCTTCGGGGATGCACCGGCCCAGCCGGGATTAGAGCAACTGGCAGACTTACTGCATTGCAGCGAACGCTATGCCCGTATTCAGCTGACTAAAATGCGCGAGCTGGGCTGGATTGACTGGCAGCCCGGTATCGGGCGAGGAAAACGCTCGACGCTACGGCTGGTGACCAGCCCGGAGCAAATTGAATGGTTACGGCTCAGGGATCTGGTCGCCAAAGGGCAGCTGGAGGCCGCCTTCGCGCACCTGACGTCGCCGCAGAGAAACCGGCTACTTGCCGATCTGAGCAGCCATCTTGGCGTGGTGGGCAAAGAGGTCAGAATCGCCATTCCAACCCTGCCAGCCACCCTGGATCCACGGCGCATCAAAAACAGGATTGAGTCATATCTGGTCCGGCAAATTTACGACAGGCTCGTGGATTACGATGAAATAAACCAGCGAATCACCGGCGCCCTTGCCCACCACTTCGAAACAAATGCTCAGGCCACGGCCTGGACATTTTGGCTGAGGCCCGGCGTCACGTTTCACACCGGAGAGCGCCTGGACGCAAGTATCGTCGCGCAAAGCCTGCTGCGGCTGAAAGAGCCGCCGGGACACTATGCCGGCCTTTTTCAGTCGTTAGATCGTGTTGAAGTTCTGAGCAGCGAGGTACTGACTTGCCATCTCACGCACACCGACTGGCTGTGGCCCCACAAACTGGCGACGGCGACCGCCTCTATCACACTTCCTTCGTCCCGGCACGGACGGCCCATCGGCAGCGGTCCATTCCAAATGGAGCAACAGAGCAAGCAGCGCATTGTGCTGCGGGCGTTCGATCGCTACTACGGCACACGCGCTTTAATTGAAAAAGTTGAGTTTTGGTCCCTGCCGGAATCCCCCGATCCCGTGACAGACATTACCTTTGATCCGGGGGCTGCAACTCAGCAAACCGATGTTCAGAACGGGTGCACCTATCTGATAGTGAGCACCCGCAGTCAGCTCATCCCAGTGGGAGAACGCCAGGCGATACTGGGGTTACTGAGCAACGCGCTTCCACCGGCAAACAACGCGGAACGAACGCCAGCCCTCAGCATTATCCCCGGCTGGGAAAGCCCACGTTCTTTGAGGCAAAATTCGCCGCCAGACATAACCGGCACGCTAAAAATCTACTCTTACGATCTGCCGTGCTTCACTACGCTGTTTGCCCGCCTGCAGCAGGTTCTTACCGCCGCAGGCATAAGGGCTGAACATATCATCCTTGGAAGCGAGGCTTTTCTTCGCCCGGAAGAGTGGCTCAGCGAGGCCGACCTGATCATGGGGAGTGAAATCCTCTACCACCGCAGTGCCTACGACATTTACGAGTGGCTCCACAGCTCAAAACTATTGAGTGCGGGCATGACTAAGACGGAGCACGAACGCCTGCATGACAGGCTCGCGCAGATAAGAACCGATCCCCACGAGCAATCCAGGCAGGAAAAGTGCAAAGCGCTGGCGGACTGGCTGATTACCGAAGGCATCTTGCTGCCTTTGTCCCATGAGCGAGTGGGCTACACGGCAAACCATCGCCTGCACGGCACCGGGCTGGCAGGCTATGGCTGGGTCGACCTCGCCCGCATCTGGATTAAAAATAATGAACTGAGTGTGTCCTGATGTGATACGCGTGGGGCAGAAATAAAAATAACAATCCCCCGAACTTTATACAGGCTCACGTACAGGCTTATAGGAATGAAGGGCAAAAATAGAAGACAGCAGGTTAGAAACTCAGCCTCTATCATCCAGACGTTGGGCCATAGATTTAAAACCTGATTCCACCGGGCTAAATACTTCTGCCGAGAATGTATAAAGTGCTGGTCTGCGTGGCGCTGGAAAACGTCTCGTTTGTTAAGTGGCGCATGCCCTGGGCCTCATAAAAGCGCCGGGCGCCTTCGTTCCCTTCCAGAACCTGTAGCCACAGATAATGCTGTTCTCGCCGCTGCGCCAGCCGAAGCATTTCTTCGAAAATCATCTGACCGTAGTTTTTCCCCGTCTCACCTGGGGCAAGGTAGAGCTTATTAAGCAGGGCGCCGGAAAACGAATGCTCCGGCACCGGCAGGTTCCAGCTGATTTTGGCAAATCCCACCGGCTTTTCTACCTCAGCAATAAACCAGCTGACCCCGGAGTCGACCAAGCTCTCGGCCAGCGTCTGTGGAGCGTATTCCTCTTCAATAAAAGCCTGAAGCTCCTCAGCAGAAACCCAGTGTCGCTCAAAGTGATGGCGATAACTTTCGCTCCCCAACGTCGCTAAGAGCGGCACATCTTCCAGCCTTGCTTTACGCATTTTCATACTCATGCCTTTCCCCCAACAAAGAAGATTTTTGCCATCAAAATTTGAATTTAAGCGATAGCGTCTAATAACTTAACCTTAAAGTAGAGCTCAGCGAAGCTTTTCACCTGGAGCTTACTCATTGCTGAACGCTTATGGAGGCTGATCTGCCGAATCGTTATGTTGAGAGAGTCTGCAATCATGGCGGGCCTATAGCCTTTTAACAAAAAGCGAATAACATTTATTTCATCGCAGTCTAAACGGCAGTACGGGCAGGAAGGCACGATACGCTGCCTTTTAGGGTACAGTATTTTCGCAATGGCTGAGTTGATTTTTCCGCCGATCGTATAACAATCATCGCTCAACGAAATAAAATAGATTTCTTCCCTGTACCAAATATCCTGAAGGAAAGTCTTCGCCCGGTCGGAACAAAATATGATCGACGGCGAAGGTATTCGGTGTCGAAACGCGCTGTTATAAAGCGCGTAGGCGTTATTTTCTGTAAAAATAAAAAACGGGATAAAACGCTGTCCGGTGATCCAGATACCCCATTCGGTGTAGTCGAGATGCATTCTTTCTAACAGCGTTAACAATCCGTCCAGATAAAAACATTCCTTTGCAACGATTCTCATATCCGTCATCACCTCAACCCATAAAAAGCATTCGGGCAGGCGCTAACCTGCCCGAATTTAAGGGCTTAGAAATTGTATTTCATACCAAACATCGCCGCAGCGTCGCTGTAGCCCGCATCCCCTATCTGCACGCCGACATTACCCCACAGATTCACCCGGGCGCTGATCTGCCCCTCGAGCCCAACTTTGGCTTCTGCAATATTGGTCGCGCCATTCTGGCCGATGCGAACCTCATCGAGGGTTGTTGCAAAACTGCGCGTGTTGTGCAGCCAGTTCAGCTCAACAAAGGGCTGGAACTCACGCTGCTTATGGCCATCACGTGCGTGGTGGCTTTTGAGCCAGGTTTTAACCCCTAAGCGGGTCAGCACATTGCCGTCTCCCTCCTGACGGACGCGGGTGCCGTTCTCTTCCTGATGCTTGTCTGCGCGAATGCCCATCCAGACCGCCTGGGCGTGTGGCTGCACAAACCATTCGTTGACGGTACCCTGGCTGCCCCAAAACTGGCCCAGTTTCCAGGCATAACCTGCTTCCAGCGAGGCGGTTATCCCATGCGACTTATAGGCTTCCGTCGCAAGGCTATCGCCCTTCACTTCGTTATTAAACCAGCCGTACTGAAGCCAGCTGTCCAGCCATGCGCCGGTGCGATCCTCTTCGTTAGCGTACCAGGTGCCGTAGCCGCCAATACTGTAGCCGTCCACCGTGCCTTTCGAACGATAGCCGCTGGAACTATTCTCCGTCGTGCTGCTGTTTTTCCCGTAACCCGCCATAACCCCAACATGCCAGCGGTCGGTGCCGTCCGTGCTCCAGCGAGCCACGTCGCCGCCCATCTGCGTCAGGTAACGGTTACTTTGTGTTTTTAGCTGCCCGCTGCCATCGCGCCAGACATTGTGGCCGCCAACCTGGCGTAGCCAAAGACTGGTCACCTCCCGTTGGCCGGTTAACGCATCAATAAATTGCGTCTCTCCGAGTCGGTCATGCAGGGTCATGATAAACAGGTTATTCGCTGCCGCGAGGTTAGCCGTATAGCTCCCGCCCTCAGGTCGAACGATAGGATCGACTTTCGGTTCGGGTGTAGGTGCAGGATCTGGCCCGGGTGTAGGTTCAGGATCTGGCTCGGGTGTAGGTTCGGGATCCACCGGGGTAAGCTGGCTGGTGAGATACCAGCTGTCGTTTTTCCGAACCAGATCGTAGTCGTAGGCTCCCGCAACAATACGGCCCGCCTTAACGAAGCTGCCTTGGGACGTTCCCTGCACATCAACCAGTTCGATGCCTTCCACGGTACTGGCCCCGTGCCCCCCCAAATTATTCACGCTAACGTGCGTTGTGCCGGGCAAGACGTCGCCCTGAACTATCAGCTTATTCGCCGGAGAATTATCGTCGCCAAGCACGCTGTTCATCACCATCTGCCCGCCATCACCGGCGTAATCGCCTGCTACCGTAAGCGAGTCAAAATTGTTCTCGTCGGTAAAAACGAGCGTGCCATTATTGGTCAGTTGCCCAACGACGGAGCGGTTATTGATATTCCAGCGGCTGCTCTCGTCGAGCATCAGCGAGGATGCATGGGTCACGGCTCCCGTCAGCACGGAGCCGGATGTCAGATTTACCGCCACGCTATTGGCCGGATCGTCCACCACAATGTCACCTTTCAGCGCGCTGCTGGCAGCATTAAATGTCACCTTGCTGTAGACGTTGTTGACGCCGCTGGCCCCGTCATCATAGTGCTGCACCGACATCAGTTGGCCGTTGCCACCGCTGATGTCGGAATCCTTGACGTTCAGCAGCAGTTCGGTAGCCGTAACGTCAATGGCCCGAGCCTGGGCGGCATTCAGCCCCACATTTTCCAGCGTCACGGTGTTACTGATTGCCGTTGACGATGAGCTGCCATTCACATAGAGGCCGCTCGCGCCCTCTCCTGTGGTAGAAATCGTGCTGTGCCTGACGTCAAGCTCTCCCCCCTGGCTCCAGAGGCCAAAACTTGTTTTTCCCGTGGTTTCGATCTGCACATGGTCCGCTTTGATTTGCGCATTGGGGTAGGCCAGCAGGCCCGGGGCAAGCTCGCCCGACGTCGAGATATGGCTATTTGTTAAGCTGCCTTGCCCACCGCGTGCGGTAAACATGCCCACGCTGCCTTTGCCCGAAGTGGTGACAGACAGGTTATCGCCGGTAATCAGGTATTCGCTGTACAAACCGTGGGCATTATCGCCCAACGTTTCAATGGTACTGCGGGTCATCCGGGCCTCACCCCGCTGGGCATTAACGGCAATAGCGTTATCCCCTTTTGTGGTGATTTTCGCGTTGTTCACTACGACGGAGGAGTCCCTGGATGCCACCCAGACGGCATCGCTGTATGCGCCTTCGGTAGTGAAAGTGCCGCCTTCAATCGCAATTTTTGCGGCTAAATTGGCGTTAACCGCATAGCTGTGATCGCCCTCAGTACTGGCAGAGACGTTATTCAGCGCCAGCTCCCCGGCCATCACCCTGATAGCATCGCCGCCCTGTGTGGCGATCGCCCCATTGGATGCCTGCACCACCGACGTTCCCTGGTTTGCCGTCCAGTAACCGTCCAGTACCAGACCCAGCGCGTTGTCCTGCCCGGTAATGTTAAATTTATCTAATGTTCCAAGGCTGTCATTGGCAAAGTAAACCCCGCTGCCGCCCCTGCCGGTCACGTTGACCTGCAAATCCTGCACGTTGAATTCGCTATTATCTATCCATGCGCCTCCCCCATTCTTTCCGGAACTATTAAGAACCAATTGAGAGGCGGAGACGGTCGCATTATTTCGCGCCTGGACAATAAAATTGCCTGTAACCTCATTATTCAACGTCGTGTTGCTTAGGGTGCTATTACCGCCGTTGATAATAATCGTGTCATTATTGGCCGCCCACGCGGGCGAACAGCCAGCCGCAAGTACGCTTAAAATACACAGCCGTTGGGGCAGTAAGGGGTTTAATCTCCATTTGATGTATATTTTATACTTCATTTTCAATTCCTTTTAAGTTGATCATTGCCTCACAGGCAAAGGGTGTTTCTTTCATCGCGTCCGCAGCGGGCAATAAATGATGCGAACCGATAAAATTCGGCTCTATTTGCCGCCCCCATTTTTCGGCTGGCGTTACGATAATGCGTGCTAATGGTTTTTCTTGAGCGATTAAGGATCCTTGAAATATCGGTGCTGTTGTACCCCCGACCAATCAGAATCATTACATTATTTTCAGTATCAGAGAGCTGTGCATATTTCTTTAGCCCCAGGCTCCAGTAGGCCTCTTCCTTGTTGATGAGCAGGTTATAATCCGAACGCGCAATCGCAAGTATCTTGCCGATCTTCATGGATATGTCGTTAAGCGTTTGGTTTCTGGTTAAAAATGGAACATGGACAATTATTTTTTCATTCTCCTTGTATCCGCCATCAAACGAAACTTCATTATTCCGTTGGTTATTAATTTGAATCGTTACTCTGTCATCCTGAAAGATAATGTTAGCGATGTCATAACTCATTTCTTCGGACGGTAATAAAAAACAGACCTCACCGAGGCTTTCATCAGCAAGTTGGTTAGTAATTAAGAGGCTCAGTCCCGATGTCTGGTAATAGTTAGAATCCAATAATAATATGTTCAACATACTTCACACCCATGTGTTGCGATTCCCATCCAAGTTGCAGCTACTCCAGGGCATACGAAATGCTTGTCAGAAAAGACAAAGTGAGCGAATAGAAACAACTTATGGTAAGTTAAGCCATTCAGACATAACCTATCCGGCCCCTGACGTAATGCCTTCCTTAAATATTTTCCTCCATACGAAGATGAGAAAGATTAAGCTAACATACTGTTAAAGATAGAAAAACAGCCTATGTGATTAAACCAACCAGAGATAGAGACTAATTTTAATGAGACACAAAAATTGGTGCAGGAGGATAAACGCCCCTCCTATTCTTAGATTAAGACTTTGTTGGAAGTCGGACTTAAGTTTACCCTCAACCCATAAAACGATCAAATATATCATTAACATGCGTTTTTTCAAAATTATCGTCTAGATAATAGGCTAAAATATAGTATTTTAAACTACAAACAATAAAAACAGCCGCGCACATTAATATAATGCGCAGCAATTTATTACACAGGAAGCATGGGGATTTAGCTAATGAGGATATTTTGAGATAAGTAGCCAGGAAAAAAGCCCGACCACATTTCTTAAAGATAAGAACACCCAGAAATGGGCATACCCCAAAGAGTAAATCTGTGATGCACTTATAGCAACTTCAAATCGACTTTTTCAGACTCAAAGTCATAACGCCCGCTCATGCACAAATCAACCGGCCTGGGCTGCCAGTATATGAGCCCGCGGATTTCGAACGGTATAACGGCATGCCGGGCTACACCCTCCTTATCCTGCAGTGAGCGGACGATAAGCGTCTCAGGAATAATTCTTGGCTCAAAGCGTAAAATAGTGTTACGAATCGTTTTTTCTATAACACTCCAATTCTTGTGATTTTCCTGGGTGCCTATCAAGGCCGGCACCCCATAATTGAGAACAGAAGCCATAATTAGCTTATGTTGCTGCTCATTTAGTCTATCTTCTATATTGGTATGATTAATAAGATCAACAATCTCCTTTTGAACCAGACTCCGCATCCCCTTTATGTCAATTAATCTCGCGCGATCGTGAGGACTTTTGGGTTCATCGTCCTGCAGGCGCTGTAGCAGCGTGGGAAGATATTGCTGCTTTCGTTCTGAGGGATTATTCGAAAACAATGTCGCCAACTTCCATTATTGAACGATCGCTAATATCGGTCACCAGCACTTTACGCCCGGTACCCGCCGAAAGATCTTCAGACAGCGTTATCCACTCTGTTTTCAGTCCCAGTTTTTTTTGCTGATCGTCCTGAGGTTCTACGGGGTAACGGGCAGGGATATACCCGTGGTATACCTCATCGGCAACCTTGATGGTTGCAGGCAGCCAAATCAGATCAAGCAAATCGCCAGGGGTGGAAACGCTGAGCGTTTGTATTGAGGCAAACGGCAGCCAACGATAGCCTCCTGCACAAATAAATTCGCAGACCGGCCCCAGGCGGCCATCGCTGTCGGCTATCCACTTGAATGCCGCCAGCGTGTCGCTTTGCCCTGCGCTTTCAGGTGCAAGCTCAAAAGCCTCATCGCGAGAAAGCGCCGCCAGTCGGGTCTGCCCCTGATAATGCTCGACGTTCGCCTGATGGAGCTTTTCCATCCATAACGGCATTTCTCCCTGCAGCGTCGCAGCCTGCCGCTCACCGGTTAAAACCTGCAAACGCTGCATTTCGCTGAAGACCAGATTTTTATACAGCTCTGTCTGCTTGTGCAGGGCATCGTCCAGCAGCGCCAGGGTTTGCAGCTGCAACAGCGCCTTGTCCCAGCTCCCCTCGACGCAGTAGAGCTTAAACAGCACTTCACGAGCTTTAAGATCCTGTGGATTCGTTTTAACCTGCGCCAGCACCTGCTCTAGCAGCGCATTCAATGACGCGTTTTTAAGCGCCTGGGTAAGTGAAGTAAAATCCTGCATCATGACAATTCCTTTAATTAGTAATAAGAGTCCAGACCCACTTTATTGAAGTCCTGAAATACCAGCTCAGGCACCGTATTTTTTCCTTTGGCCGCAATGTGCTCGGGCGACAGGGCAAGCAGCAAGTCGGTTTTTTCCTCCTCGCTAAAAATGTCATCCGCCGCTTCGCCGCGTTCCAGCTCTGGCCACACCTTCTCCATGAGAAAATCTTTAGCAACAATACATTCGGTCAGCGTCTTGCCTTTGATCTGCGCGTTGACATCATCAAATCGGAGATCCGTTTTGATGATGTAATCGGCATGCTGAGCCATTCCACCTGAATAGCCGCCATCCTGCTCGCGCCAGATGAGAAAACGCTTGTATTCAACCTCAAGCGTTTTCAGCACATCATTGCCCCTGGCCTGCGCGAGGATAACGTCATTGAAATAGCGTAAGTCGTTGATGTAATGCCCGCCGTTGGGCAGGATATCTTCAACCTCAGGCACCTTATCCGCAGACTGCCATGCACCGCCGGGGTAAATCAGCCGATAGAAAGTTTGCTCATCGACGTCAGTGCTGTCCTGGCTGACAAAGCCCAGTTTGAAGTGGCCTAGCTGCAGCTGGCTTTTATCGTTCAGCGGCTGGCTGCACCCATAGGCCACTTCGCAGCCATCAAGCAGGCACACATGGTGCAAGCAAAGGCTTAACATCACCGGTCTTGCCAGATGCCAGTAGAAGATGACGGCATCCTGCCCGGAATGGGCGTTATGGATGCCGAAACAGCCACTGGCTACATCAAACACGGCAGCCGTCTCGGCCGTCAGGTTTCTGGGCAGCGCGACAGGCGGGCGTGAAGCAGGCCATTCAAAGTGAATATTCACGGCTTAGCCTATGTAGACATCGCCGGAACCTGTGGCGACAACCGCGCCGCAGCCGGTCACGTCCCCCAGGCGTGCTGCCGGTAAACCATTGATAAAGACCGACCCGGAGCCTGTCGCTACGGGGGCTGCCCCGTGCCCCAAAGCACAAGGCGCGACGCTCATACCAGCCATTGCCGCCGGCAATCCGTTGATATAAACATCACCCGATCCACTGCATAA
Organism: Enterobacter sp. TMH.L2; assembly: GCF_050847315.1. Classification (NCBI taxonomy): domain Bacteria; kingdom Pseudomonadati; phylum Pseudomonadota; class Gammaproteobacteria; order Enterobacterales; family Enterobacteriaceae; genus Enterobacter; species Enterobacter sp. TMH.L2. The sequence continues at coordinate 3,691,657 of NZ_CP193791.1, forward strand.
TGCTCCGCCATGCGCGGTCGCATCGCCTACTCGTCCTGCGTTTTGCATCGTTCGCACTCCTTAATAAAACAGTCAGGGCGGAGGCAAACGAACCACCGCCGTAATCATTTGAATGTTAAGGCTCTATTGTTTCACTTCCGGTCGGCGTCTCCGTTGGTGTCTCCGTTGGCGTTTCCGTCGGTGTCTCCGTTGGTGTCTCAGTTGGCGTCTCCGTCGGTGTCTCCGTCGGTGTCTCCGTCGGTGTCTCCGTCGGTGTTTCCGTTGGCGTCTCCGTCGGCGTCTCCGTCGGTGTCTCCGTTGGCGTTTCCGTCGGTGTTTCCGTTGGCGTTTCCGTCGGTGTTTCCGTTGGCGTTTCCGTCGGCGTTTCCGTCGGTGTCTCCGTTGGCGTCTCCGTCGGCGTTTCCGTCGGTGTCTCCGTCGGTGTCTCCGTCGGTGTCTCCGTCGGTGTTTCCGTCGGTGTTTCCGTTGGGGTTTCCGTCGGCGTCTCCGTTGGCGTTTCCGTTGGCGTTTCCGTCGGTGTTTCCGTCGGTGTTTCCGTCGGTGTTTCCGTCGGTGTTTCCGTCGGTGTTTCCGTCGGTGTTTCCGTTGGGGTTTCCGTTGGCGTTTCCGTCGGTGTCTCCGTTGGCGTTTCCGTCGGTGTCTCCGTTGGCGTTTCCGTCGGTGTCTCCGTCGGCGTTTCCGTCGGCGGTTGAGTTGGCGTTATCGTAGGCGGCGGCGGCTCTGGCGTTGGCAGCGGTGGTAAAGGAATAACCACACCAAACAGAGCCGTAATAGCCGGCAGCCCCGGCAAACCAATCATACCGCCACCGCCGCCACCGCCACCGCCGCCTCCGCAGTTGTCACCGCAGTCGCCAGGGTTAATATCCACTTCGCCGCCCTGGATAATCACCTGGTCTGAGCCGACGATTTTGATTTTCTTCGCGGAAATAACCAGCTCGCCCCCCGCGGAAAGCGTCATCGCCCCGCCGGCCACCATGGTGCTCGCGCCCCCCACGGCCAGGGAATGGTAACCGCCTACGTTGACCTGATGTGCGCCCCCAACGGAAAGCGAATGGTAGCCCCCAACGGCAGTCATAAATGCGCCGCCGACGTTGATGCCTTTTGCCCCTAAAACATTGTCGCTTTGGCTGCCGCCCACCTGGATTGCCAGCGCCGCACCGATAATGGCGCTGCTGTTCCCGATAACGTCAGACATGTAGTTGGCCCCGACAAAGAGGTTGCGCGACAGGCCAACATTCACGTTAGAGTTCATGCCTATGGTCTGGTCTTCGTTCTGTTTCGTCAGGCGACTCATGTTGCGTTCAGCCTGCTCCCAGTACTGCTCCAGCCCCGGCTTATCCTCAAAACGGATCCCGTTAAAGTTGCTGCGACCGCCGCCTACGGTCCGGCTAACCAGCCCGCTCTGGGTGGCGTTAACCGGGAGATCCCAGGGCGGCATGGTGACGTTGTTGTAGAGGCTGCCGGTGATAAGCGGCCTGTCAGGATCGCCATTGATAAAATCAACAATCACTTCGTGACCAATGCGGGGAATGTAAATCCCACCGAAATTGTTGCCGGCCCAGGCCTGGCTCACTCGCAGCCAGCAGGAGTCCGATTCACGGTTTTTGCCGTAGCGATCCCAAAGAAAACGGACTTTTACCCGGCCATATTCATCGGTCCAGATCTCTTCCCCCGGAGGGCCAACGACGATAGCCGTTTGTGGACCGCTGGTTTTTGGCCTCGCCACCGTCATCGGGTGACGATAAATCTTGGTCGTCGGCTGAACGGTAAAGTTACAGCTATAAAGGAATTCATCGTGCGACGAGAGCTGATCGATTTCCTCAACCAGCAAATGGCTACGCAGCACCATGTACTCACGGTTGGCCTTTTCAACGGGATAGTTAACAAGCTCAAAGTCGCAGCCGCAGACAATCCCACGAAGTTCACCGGAACCTTCACAGCGGGAGCCTAAGGCGCCACGCTCTTCCATGCGGACGCGCGCAAGCTGCTCCCCGATGCTCGGCTGTTCGTAATCTCCCGGCCAGTGGAAGATCTCCATCTGGTTGAAGCTGGTCTTCCGAGGTTTGCTGTCCAGCGCCATGATATCGGCGCGTGATTTGGTGAAGTCGTAGTCATTCGTTACCCATTTCCCGGAAGTAATGGTCTCCTGGAAATGGAACTGGCTGACGTATTCCTGATCCATTTTTGGACGGTCTGAAGCGTACTGAATAACGTGATAAGCCTCGCTGGAGAATCGCTTATGCGCGCCCACGTTATCCACGAGGATCAGCTTATGACTGCCCTCGCTATGCTCGAAGAACCAATAGATCCCCCACTCTTCCATCAGGCGTTCAATAAAATTGAAATCCGTTTCGCCATACTGAACCTGGAAATCGAGAAGCGGATAATTCCCTGCAAGGCGCTTCTCAAACGGGAAGTTATAGTCGCCCAGCACCTCATCGATAATGGTCACCACCGATTTTTGCTGGAAAATTTTAAAGTCAGCCGTCAGCTCAGCGAGGTGCAGCCAGGGGCGAATAATAACTTCATACAACGCCTGATAGCCGTCGCGGCCAACATAGCGGGCACGCTGAACCATGCCGGAAATTTCACGAATCTCCTGACCGACACCGTGAACGTCTCCCAACCCATTCCCGTCGAGTTCAATATGAACCGTCATCTCTTTACCAATCAGCGACTTCAGGTCGACATTAGAAGCTGACTGCCAGGGTATTTGGGGATTGGCTGGCGTTTTAGCGGTAATCGCGTAGCTGTAGAGAGAGGAAAGTGACTCTTCCCCTTCCAGCTTCGAGATAACCAGCGCGGGTTCCCCAAGCAGCACAGGCATCGCCGGGCTGCTTAATCTAATAGTGCGTGACATGTAATCACCCGATGCGTTGTCAATAACTTAGAAGGATGCGTCGGGCGGTTTAGCCTCAGCGCGTCGTAAAGGGATCCTCTGAGAATCCACTATTTTTCTGTGCCGGCTTTGCCGCCAAATCCAGATACCCGCCTCCTGCTCAATACAGTCGGGCCAGTTCTTCCACGGCATAGCCTCAACACCATCACGGTTATGAATGCGATAATCTTCCTGTGACCCCTCCCTGAGTAACACCTGAGAATGATTTTTGAACTGCCAGGCTGGCGTCAGCACCAGCTTCTCCCAGAGCGGCGAATACGCTCGCCTCAGCGCTTTAACCCACTGCCACAGCGGGCGCCAGTTTTGCCCGGCCACGTCGCTATCGGGCACATTGTTTAAAATCCTTGATGCCCAAAAGGGCAGTGGACATTCATCCTGCAAATTTTTCTTCAGCCACGGCCAGGGCGCTTCGCCATAAATAATGACCAGCGAGGGAACGCCTCCTTTTCCAGGCCGCAGCATAAAAGCACCGCAATAAGCGTCGTGCCCTCGCGACGAAGGTGACGAAATAACAAACGACCACGGATAGTGCTCAGGTAAATAGTCGTCCGGTAATGAGGAGCCAATGCCCGGCAGAATCTGTTGGGTAATAATGGAGCGCACCTCTCGCTGCTTTTTCCCTCTTCTGCGAAACAGGCCAGCCCGCGACTCATCAACAAGTAAATACAGGCGTAGCAACATATTTTCCTCTGGCGAATGGTGGAGACGGCTATGCGTCTCCGGGGCAGCGAAACGCTTTTAAGAGATCCCGGACGGGGATGTCTTTATAGGTCAGGCCTGAAACCTGAATATTTGCCCGTCGCGAATCCAGCTTATAAACCAGCACCGTGTCATCACCTTCGCTGGCCACCATATCGTCGGCGCTGTCCATCCAGCGGAACAATGCCCACGGCCCGCTGAAGCTCAGGGACGAGGTGCCCGCCGTCACGCGCGGAGTCGCATTGATGCTGACCCTTGACGTCATGCGCGAGGCAGGCCAGACGAGAGAAACAGGGGCAACCGGCCAGTGGGCATAGCTCACCTGTTTGCCGTCAAAATTCATGTTCAGCTGCGTAATGGCCGGATCCAAATAAGGCACCGCAATGTCGAAGGTGAGGGAAAGTTTGCGCCCGCCTTCAGACTGGAAGAACGCGTCGCGAATCTCAGCGGCCTGCTCAAACACCTCCAGAGTGTCTTCGTTGCCCTCGACGTCACCCTTAAAGCGCCACGGATGCGAAGAGGTATCCACCTTGTCCGCCAGGTTCTTTTTGAAGTACTCATCCACCAGGCCACCCGCGGCAAAGAAGCGTTCGAAATCAGACGGTTTTACGTCACGCTGGCTCCAGGCAAACGGGTAACGCCCCTGCAAAGTTGCGCGGCAAACGCGCCCCAGGTTTTCATCTATCCCTTCGCTGCTTTTGGCGATGGCTTCCTGGTTGGCCCGCGTCCATGCCCCATCCAGCAGAGGGGCAATCACATTCGGTAACGGATCGGGCCAGGTTTGCGACTCTGCGCCAATTTTTCTGGCCGTGCCGGATAACGCCACGGCATTACCGTTCTTCAGCGCATCATCGTAAATAACGAACAGCGTGTACTGCTCGCTTAACGCGCCAAGCAGCTTGCTCAACTCCGCCCCCGGCCCCGCGTTACGCTCTCCTTCAGCCGGTTCACGGCTGCCGGTCACAAACTCGCGTAGTGGAGAAAAGTGGTCATCCACCCGCTCCCGCAGCAGCTTTTTTTCCATCGCGGCATAGGCCAGGCTGACCTTAGCGGCGGCATTCAGGATCCGTCCTTTATTCGGGACGTTATCGAGCAGCGATTTATCCTCTTTCCCGACCAGCGTCGTTTCCCGCACCGCCCGGGTCACCAGGCTTGCCAGCGGAGAATCAGAGGCGCTCAGCGCCCGCAGCATATAAATATCTGCCGCCACTCCCGCGCTGCCGTAGCCCAGCGGCAGTACGTCCGTTTTGATACGAATATTGCTGAGAAAATCCTGCCAGTGCCGCGTGTACTCATCGAGATAGAGCGCCAGAACCTGCTGCTGTATGGGATTAACCAGCACGCCGTTGCCGGCCATTTTTACCTGCGGCTTTGCCTCCTGGCTGCCCTGCTCTTCCCCATTCCCGGACACCCAGGCATCCTCACGCTCCAGCCACATCAGGCCTGGATCCATTTTTTTTTTAAACACGTCGTAGTAACCCGAACGGGTAAATAGACCGGGAATGGCGATTTCAGCGTGTTCATCAATCACGGAGAAAAGCTCACCGCTGCGTGACTTCGCCATGTCACTGAGCGTTAAATCAGCAGGCGCATCCTGAGCGGCGGCGTCTTTGAGACGCTCATACAGCCGACTGGCCAGGTCCTGACGCTGCAGTATGGCGCGCGCATATTTCACCAGCCCGTCGTCAGCGGGCTGGCCATAGCGGCGCCACTCTGGAGAAGAAAGCAGATTTCTCAGATGGGAAACAAAGATCTGGCGCTCCTCGTAAGGCTGAAGCTTGCCGCGAGCCTCCCACAGGTTAGTGATGCTCTCCGTCAGAGACTGACGATCGAATTTGCCCTGTCCAAAAACCTGCAGATACAGCTTCAGCTGGTCATAGATACGTTCAGGTTTTCCGCCATCAACCGCTTCCTGTAACGCCAGCGTAGCCTGCTGTTCAATCTGCGGCAGCAGCAGACGCTGCAGGAAATACTGGTACAGCGAACCCGAGGCCTCAACCACATCCGTGCCGGTGTACAAGCCATAGCGCCAGTCGAGGGTCGGGTTAAAGACGTCGAGAGAGCCATACTCCGGCAGAGACTGCGCCAGCATTAAGGTACGCGGCAGCAAATTATCGTTTGCCGAACTGACGAATCGATTGACCTCGCCGCCCAAAACGGCAACCCGGCTCTTCACCTCGGCGAGGTATTCGCTGTTGTTCCCGTAGCTGTTGTAGAAGCCATTCAGCAGAATAAAGGCGATAACAACGCTAAGCGTGTGGCCCAGCAAACGCTGTAAACGGAACTTCGATTCATTCGCCAGGTTATGGCGCGCCAGGTCTTTGTCTTTGACGATCACGTCACTGAACAACTGCTTAAGGAAGTACTGACGCCCGTATGAAACGTCGCTTATCAGGAAGTCCCTGTCTTTTGGCTGCGCAATCAGGGTGGCCATCACCGGCGGCGTTTTATGCTCCACGTAGTTGAACCACTTGCGCATGATGCTTTGGTTATTCACCAGGCTAAAGTCGACCGGCTGATGGCTGCTACAGAAATAGATCCCGCGCAGCAGGGTATAGCTCTGCGACTCGTTGTAGCGGGAGGCAAAGAAGATGTTATGCACCACATCCGCCACCAGGCCGGAGAGCAAATGGAAGTCCTGCGGCAGGGCATACATTTTTTTGCGATCGCGGTTGTCGTACTCTTCCTGCTGACGAACGATCATGTCACGCTCGATCCTCTCTTCCAGCAGGGCCAGTTCGTCTCTGATTTGCCCGCTCAGCTCGGATACAGGCTCGGTGCGCGCCTCGCCGTAAGGGAAAGTCACGCCCCAGACCTGCTCACGCTCCTGCTCGGTCAGGATCCTGAAATACTCGGCAAAACCGGGAAGCTGATCGAGTTTGGTGACGAGGACATAAACCGGGAAACGCACGCCCAGCGTCTGGCGCAGATCCTCAATTCGGGCACGCAGGCTCGCCGCCAGCTCAAAAAGTTCGGCGGTGCTTCGCCCCAGGAGATCGGCGGCGGAAAAAGTGACGACGGCGCCATTCAGCGCTTTGACCGGCCTGTGTTTTTTTAACGCTTTGAGTATGGCCCGCCACTCACTAAGGCTTTGCTCAGGATCACTAACGTACTTGCCTGCGGTATCCACATAGATGGCGTCATTGGCGAACCAGCATTTGCAGTTACGCGTCTGCACGGCGGATTTGCCCACTTGATTAAGCTGCTCCGGCACCGGGAAGTTCTGTCCGGAAGCCAGAATCGCCGAAGTTTTCCCGGCATCATCAGTGCCGAGCACCATGTACCACGGCAGCAGATCGAGCGGCTTACGCGCTAAAATCACACGCTGGAAAAAAGAGAGCGTACTGCGATTTTTGTTCACATAGTCGACGGCGTTGCCAATGGCGGCAGCCGCTTCTGACGTATCATTTTCAACCGTAGACGTCTTGCCGCGGGTGAGTTTATCCAGCAGTTTTGGGTTGTCTTTCAGCGCCAGCAGCAGCAACCACAGGCCGTAAAGCAGCGCCAAAAACAGCATAACTGCAATGACCATCAGCCTGATGCTCACCGGCTCCAGCGGATGTTTTTCGCCCACCAGGAGGAACGGCCCCAGCACCCAGACCACCACGCAAAGTGCCGCAATCACCATGATGAAGACCGGCCAGCGTAGCCAGATCCCGGCGAGGCAAAATGCCGCCAGCAGGATAAAAATAATGCGTGACTCAACGCTAAGCAGCGGGCGCGACTCACCGAATCCAAAGAACGGCCCCAGGAACCATATAGCGGCAACCAATAGCCCGATACAGCACATAATCAGCAGCGTCTTCAAAAACCGCGCCGCGAAGACTCTATTCAAATAAGACATTGTCGCTCTCGTTAATACGTGACAAAAAACTCTACGCGGCGATTCTTCGCCCGTCCCTGAGCGGTAGCATCAGAGGCCACCGGCTGGCTGCTGCCCACCCCTTCAACTTTCACTTTGCTCTCCGGCACGCCCGCCTCAATAAAGTAGCGGGCCACTTCGGCGGCTCGTTTTTCTGAAAGCACTACGTTGTTGGGTAAGCCCGGCCGGCTGATCGGCGTGACGTCGGTGTGGCCGACAATCACCAGATCGCCGTTAACGCGACGGACTTCACGGGCCACGCGTTCAATCACGTTGATCATCTCAGGCTGGACTTTGGTTGAGCCGGATAAGAACAGGGAATCGCCCTTCAACACGACTTTGCTTTGCTTTTGCGTTTCATCGACGCTAAGCAGCTGCCGTTGAATTTCATTGCGGAGCAAAACGCTCAGCCTGAGCCGCATTTTCACCGGCGGCGCGCTGACCTTAATGTTCTTCATCGCATTGATATCGCTGATGATTCTTGTGCTATTCACCAGCAACGAGTACTTACACCAGATAAAGGCCGAGGCCACCAGAATGCCCGCGCAAAGCGCGGTCAGCCGGACAGGTACAATCAGCCTTTCCCGCCGGGCCGGGCCATGAGGCTGAAGCCCGTGCGGTGACAATGCAGGCGGCGTGGTGTTGCGCGTGCTTTGTACCAGGGTCAGCAGACGCTGGCGGATCTTGGTGAGCTGGCGATCCCCGTCCTCAATGATGCTGTATCGGCCCTCGAAGCCGAGGCCAAGGATGCGCAGCAGGACCTCAAGGACGTCAGCAAACTCGGTCGGGTTCATCGACAGGCGACCGATGAGCAGGAAGAACTTGTTCCCGCCATCGTTATCCCCTTCAAAGTGGTTGAGCAGGTTGCTTTGAGACCAGCCCGCCTCGAGCCCCCACGGCGCGGTGTGTGCCGCTTCATCCAGCGCGGTGCACAGGCAATAGCGAACTATCGCCATTTTTTTCCACGGGATGTTCACTTCATCGCAGACGATGCCGAAGAGATTAATCTGGCTCTTAAGCGTATTTTTCAGGATCTCAACGTGCGTTAAATCGCCAATCTGCTCCGGCATATCGCTCAGCGCACGCAGCAGCGGCTGAGCGGCTTCAAGCAGCGGATTCTCAGCGGCGCTGACCTTGATCATGCGCTGCTGAACGCTTTCGCTTCTTAACGCCCGGTCATCGCCTGTCCTGGTCTCGCTATTTTCCCCGGCGCGGCCCTGATCAGTCGGCGTGGCTTCCGGCTCCTGGATCCAGTCCCCCTGCTCATCAAGAAGAAAACGGCCCAGCGCCTGAGGAGAGGTATCGTCATCCTGCATGCCCCCCGGCGTTGGCGTAGCGTGCTGATTAATCTCGTCTTTCATCAGGTCCGGATTCCCCAAAGTTCCATTTTCAGGCCAGGGAACTCACCGGCAACGTGCAGCGCCAGCGCGCCGGTTGCCGAGATTTTTTCCCAGAAAGGTCCGTTTTTAAGCAACTCGAAATACACGTACCCGGTGCTGTAGGGAATCTGCCGCGGCGGTACCGGCAGCCCCTGCAGAACCAGCCCCGGCAGGTGGGAGCGCACCAGCTCGTGCAGCTGCTGTGGCGCGCTGATTTTGGCCTGGGCCTGGAACTGCTGATGCAGCACATCCATCGGCAGCTGCGCGTGAACGGCCAGCACCAGGTTAGAGAAGGAACGCAGCTCGTTCGGCAGCACGGAAGCCGCCCATACGCCGTTGCCTTTCGCCTGCAGGTCAATGAGCTGGCCCGCACGAACCAGAATCTGGTTCAGCAAATCGTGTACATCATCGACCAGAGGACGGATCGAAGGATAAAGCCGCGCATGATCGTATCCCGGCGCAGGTTTTGGCCGACGCGTTTTGGTTCGAACAAAGGTCGAAAGCTCCCCTGCCAGCTTGGCCAGCTCTTCGTAAAGCACAATGGGCGGTAGCTCGGGTATGTGGCGTAAATGGTCGAGAATCGGCTCGTACTTGTTGAAGATCTGCAGCAGCAGGTAATCAACAATTTCGGCGCTGGCGCTGGCTTTGCCGTCGGAGGAGGAGAGGCGATTAGCCAGCATGCCGGCACGCATTTTTACCAGACCATTAAGGTGCGTCAGCCATTCCCCCAGCAAAGGATTCGCCGCATAGCCGGTCACCGGCGGGATGTAGTCATCCGTGTGAAGCAGCACGCTCCCGTCTGGCTGAATCGCTTTCACCCGCGTCAGCGGAAGACCAATCCAGGATTCGGTCATTTCAGTTTCAGAGACCAGCTTGAGCCTCAGTTGGGCAATCTGTACGGGTTTTGGCCCCTGGCGAATGGCGTTGGTATCGCAGAGTTCGGCTTCCTGAGCGCGGAAACGCGCCAGCGAGCTGGCGTCATGCTGGCTGAAGATCGTTTCATCGCTGTTATCCAGACGCAGCGGCACCGCCAGATAGATCATTTTGCCCAGATGTTCAGGCAGGATCGTCAGCGGCTCAGGTAAATCGGCATGATCGGGGACATCGAACGGCGTGCCGTCGGGCAGGACGCCGCGCGCGGTGCGCAGCACCAGTTTGCCGTATGACAATGCCTCACGATCGATTTCGTACTGAGAGAACCCCCAAAAGAAAGGGCTGAGCGTCGACGCTCTTTTGTGGGCAAAATATTCAAAGTAGCGTTCTTGCTGTTGAAAAAGCTGCGGGCGCAAAAACAGCCCTTCACTCCAGACGACTTTATTTGTTCTCATGGTTTAATCCATTTTTTTAATTGTAATTGCTGTTTTTTGGAAATGTGCCTGCAGGGTCAGCGAGTCGTCGCTGAACATGTTCCGCCACCACGATGTTTCCTTTTCCGGTCGCGTCCATGTCGCCAGCCAGATAGCATTATTTAGGTCACGATAAGCACCAATAAACCCCAGGGTTCTGCCGTCACCATCAGGCTTAATTGTGACGCTACGCGACTCACCCGGCTGAAGGATGGCCTCGTACTCTTTTGATATAGCGGTTTGCAGGGTTTTATTATTTCCTTCTACAATTTCAAAAAAATCGGCATTGGTGAAAACATCCCGCTCTTTGACGTTATAAATAAATATGTTGAGCGGTGCCGGATGGCCGCCATCGTTAGGATTAATATCTTTGTCTGCAACCAGATTAATTTTTATTTCACTGCCAGCAGGCTGCTTATCGTTACTGCTGCTGCAGGAAAATAACAAAGTCCCCAGCCCAATAATCAGCAGACACTTCACAAGCGCTACCCGGCAATTCTTTATTTCTGTTTTGCAAAACATATCCCTATCCACGCACTTTATTTCCTGAACGATGTGTATCGAATTAACGCGCGACCCGCGCAGGGAGCGACATATCCCGCTCCCCCGCCTGGAGAAAGTTTTGCCGCCGAAGCGGCAAAACCCTTGATAACCCGGCAGTATTAGCTGCGCAGGTTAGCTTTAACGTCGTAGCTGGTAGAAATAACGCCGGATTTAGCGCCTTCTGCATTCTGCATCACGTAGTCCTGAGTGAGTTTGGTGAAGGCGAAGGTCACCTTCTCACGTGGACGCGTTTCGTCTTCGCTGGAGCCCGCAGTTTCAACGTGAGTAATAATCACATCGGTGAATTTCAGCGTCAGGTATTCCAGCGGATCGCCACCGGCTTTACGAATAACAAACTGAATGTCTTTGATGTGCTTACCGGACAGGCAGTAGCTCAGCAGGTTGGTGCTGGCCTTGTCGACATAGTGCTCGAAGCAGAAATCGTCCACCGTAGCTTTACCGGAACCGCCGCCGGAGCCGCTGTGCATATTTGAGTGCTGTGAGCTGGCCCAACGCCATGCGAGCACTTCAATTTCATTTTTATGGGTAGCATCCAGAGACTCGCCTTCGATGCCATCAATTTTAATAAACATATCCTGAGCCATAATATTTCCTTTTCAGCTCTCATTTAAGAGTGTCACACAGTGTGCAACGTTAAAATTAAGTCGTAGAAGCAATTTCATTATGATGAAAATTCTCTACAACATTTTCGGCGCGCAAGAATCCCCGGCGCGGCCGCACCTTTAAAGAATAATGAAGTGATTATTCTTTATTTAAATTGCCTGAATCAGACAACCATTTTTAAATTGCCTTATCAGGCAACGTCTTTCAGCGAAGGTAATTTGGCTACCATACGCAGTGACACCGTCAAACCTTCCAGCTGGAAGTGTGGACGGAGGAAGAACTTCGCCTGGTAATAACCCGGGTTGCCTTCAACATCCTCAACCACCACTTCGGCCGCGGCCAGAGGGCGGCGAGCTTTCGTTTCCTGAGAAGAGTTTGCCGGGTCACCGTCCACATAGTTCATTACCCAGTTGTTCAACCAGCGCTGCATATCTTCACGCTCTTTGAAGGAGCCGATCTTGTCGCGCACGATACACTTCAGGTAATGCGCAAAACGCGAGCAGGCGAACAGGTAAGGCAGACGTGCGGACAAATTGGCGTTCGCCGTTGCGTCCGGATCGTAATATTCGGAAGGTTTCTGCAGCGACTGGGCGCCAATAAAGGCCGCATAGTCAGTATTTTTGCGATGCACCAGCGGAATAAAACCGTTTTTGGCCAGCTCGGCCTCACGACGGTCAGAGATAGCAATTTCGGTTGGGCACTTCATGTCCACGCCGCCATCATCGGTCGGGAAGGTGTGGCACGGAAGATCCTCCACCACGCCGCCGCTTTCTACGCCGCGGATCATGGTGCACCAGCCGTAATGTTTGAATGAACGGTTGATGTTCACCGCCATCGCATAAGCGGCGTTAGACCACACATATTTGCCGTGATCGGCCCCGTCGGTGGTTTCTTCGAAGTTAAAATCATCCACCGGATTGGTATTGATGCCGTAAGGCAAACGCGCCAGGAAGCGCGGCATCGCCAGGCCAATGTAACGAGAATCTTCCGACTGGCGCAGCGAGTTCCAGGCCGCATATTCCAGGTTTTGGGTGAAGATTTTCGTCAGATCGCGCGGGTTAGCCAGTTCCTGCCAGGAATCCATCTGCATAACGGACGGCGCCGCGCCGGTAATAAATGGCATATGGGCGGAAGCCGCCACTTTACCGATGGACGAGAGCAGATCTACGTCCGGCGCGCTGTGGTCGAAATGGTAATCCGCCACCAGGCAGCCGTAGGGCTCGCCGCCAAGCTGGCCATACTCTTCTTCGTAAATTTGCTTGAACAGCGGGCTCTGATCCCAGGCAATCCCTTTGTAACGCTTCATGTTGCGGCGCAGATCGTTTTTAGAGATGTCCATAAAGCGCAGTTTCAGCTTTTCATCCGTCTCCGTGTTGTAGACGAGATAATGCAAACCGCGCCATGCGCTTTCGAGGCGCTGAAACTCTTCGTGATGCAGAATCAGGTTGATCTGCTCGGAGAGTTTCATGTCGATCTCGGCGATGATCGCGGCAATGTTTTTATAGGCGTCATCGGCCATGGTGATCGAGGTGCTTAGCGCCTGCTCAGCCAGGGTTTTTACGGCAATTTCGACCGCGGTTTTCGCCTGATCGGACTTTGGTTTAAATTCACGGGTCAGCAAAGCGTTAAAGTCGCTTTGGGTGGCGGCCTGCGGGGCTGCCTGTTTATTTGTTTCTGCTTGAGTAGCCATTATTATCTCTCTTCATCACTTTTGGGACGCGGCTTCATCAGCCTGTTTTGGCTTTGGCGACGAAGCCAGCGTGTTCAGCAGCGACTTATCGTTCAACACTTTCATCACCAGGCTTTCCGCCCCGGCTTTACCGTCCATATAGGTTTGCAGGTTGGCAAGCTGGGTTCTGGCTTCAAGCAGCTGGGATAACGAATCGACTTTGCGTGCAATGGCGTCGGGGGCAAAATCGTCCATGCTGTCAAAGGTCATATCAACCATCAGCTGCCCTTCGCCCGTCAGGGTATTCGGGACTGCAAACGCCACGCGCGGGCGCATAGCCTTCATACGCTCGTCAAAGTTATCGATGTCGATGCTGAGGAACTTTCTGTCGGCGACCGGGGGAAGCGGCTCAAGTGGCTTGCCGGACAAGTCCGCCAGAACGCCCATAACAAACGGCAGTTCAATCTTCTTTTCACTGCCATAAATTTCCACGTCGTACTCAATCTGTACGCGCGGAGCACGGTTTCGTGCGATGAATTTTTGCGAGTTGCTTTTGCTCATAGTAGTCAATACTCTTTAATAACCGTTTATGGATAAACCGTCGCTTGTCGGATGGTCAACGTTCAAATAATCAGCAAGCCTCCCTGTTATTTATAAACAAGCTCGACCCCCGCCACGGCGTGAACCTGGCCCGCGGTGACGGTCGAGTTCCCTTTTGCGTAATAGCTCGCTGTAAATCTGTGGCTCAATGGTTCGGCCGTGGCGGAAATAACGTAATCCTGCCCTGAATCAGCACTATCAATAATGACCTGCGAACTATTTTCTTTACGCAATCTAATTTGAACGCCGCGGCTTAAGTCCGTTCCGCTGCTATTCACTAAGTTTCCCGTTTCGGTATCAGCTGCAGAAATGGTGCTATTAAAAAATACCGTTATCGTTCTGCTGGCCGGGCAATCCTTGAGCGTAATATCGAACGGAACGCTGCCGGCCTCATTGCCGTCGCGGCTAAGCGAGGCCACGGCGACACGTGGGAGCGTCACAATTTCATTGCTGCTGGCGTTATTGATCGCCACACTGCAGGTTTCATCGGTGTAATTACCGGTAAAGAAAACATCTATCGAACAATTCGTTGAGCAGGCGTTCGCCGCGGCGAAAAACTGAGCGCCCACCAGGGCCGCATAGCACAGGCCACGGAAAGTGCCTCGCCCGGCGGCAAGAGTATTCATCAATGACATAAGACCTCTACCTGAGTAATAGAGCCACGCGCGCCCTTCATTTTATTTGCAATATTGCTATCGGAATAAATAGTGCAAAGTCGCTGACCGGAAGCACTTTTTAAATACAGATTATTTTTCTCAGCCTGCCAGCCACGAATAAAGGCCATGCCTCCCTGACCAATAATACCGAGGCTGGCGTCACGCTCATCGTAAACATCCATCCCGATTGGCAGCGGCTCACCCTTGCTATCTTTCACAATCAATACAACCGGCTCACCGACGAGCGTTTTCACATTCACTTTTACCGCCGCACCCATGCGCGGGATGACCGTGCTCTCGCTTTCCAGGACGTCTACCGTGTCCGGCAGGCCGCGGGTATTCACCGCCACAATATTTTCCCGGTAAGGCGTCAGCGAAGGCACAATGGCAAACCCATTGCCATCAATTTGCGACCCATAGCCATTCAGCATTCTCGCGCCTTTGGCGCCTTCCGCCTCAACGAGGGCAAACGGATAGTCGCCCAGGCGAGGCCCGGCAGTGATCCCGCCCTGGTGCGCCACCAGGCTACCGTTGGCCGAGAACGAGAGCTGGTTCGATTTATTCCCGACGGAGGCCGTTGATCCGAACTGGCCAAACGGCGAGTTGTAGTTCACGTTGCCGTTGAACGCGCTGCGCGTCCCCGCGTTTCTCGCTTTGTTAACGGAAGTCCCGACGCCGTAGCTCAGTTCGTTTTGCTCGCCCTGGCTGCCAATGGCGTTCATCTGTACCGCACTGCCGCCCTGGTTATCGTGGCTGACCGAGGAATAAAGTGAGTTAAACAGCGGTTTGCTGGTCATGCTCGCTCGGCCCAGCGGCACGCTGACGGACAGCATCACGCTATCGATATTCTCCCCGTCGCTGTTATAGGCCCGGGACGCAGACACCGCCCAGGAGAAATAGCGCTCGGATTTGTTGTACGACAGCATGTACTGGCTGGTGGAAGACCTGTCGTCCCAGTAGCTATAGAAGTTGCCGGACAAATTCAGCCTGGCGCCATTCCACAGCGGCTGCCCGACGTTCACGGTAAAGCGCTCTTTGGTCCGGTAATCGACGATAAAATTATCGCTTTTGGCCCCATAGCGATCTAACGCCGCGTCCCTCAGGCTATAGAACCCTTTCGAAGAGTAGCGGTAAGCCGCAAGCGTAACGTCGGTAGACGTCGTATCCAGATATTTACTGAAGCCAACGTTATAGCTATTCCCGGTGGAGACTCTGCCATTACCAAGCTCACTGCGTGCGCGGGTAATATCCATCGAAACCCCGCCCAGCGGCGTGTTGAAGGCATGACCAATCCCCAGCGCGCTGTAGTTATCGGCCAGCTGCCCGCCGCCGTATAACGTGTACATGTTGCCGATGCCGTACTGGTAAAATCCCTGCGCCAGCCCCGGCTCTTCTTTCAGCGAGTCATCCTTCAATTTGCCCACGGTGACGTCGAAGCGTGATACGCCATCGTGAAGCAGCATCGGCGGTGAGGAAAACGGTACGAGCTGGGTTCTCTGGCGCCCGTCAGCCTCGGTTACGGTAACCTGCAGATCGCCGCCATAGCCCATAGCCCCGATATCGCTCAGTTCAAACGCGCCAGGTGGCACGGTCGTTTCATACAGGACCTGCCCTCGTTGCCTGACCTGAACTTTGGCGTTGGTCTCCGCAAAGCCACGCACCAGCGGGGTGTAATAGCGAAGCCCATCCGGCAGCATACGATCGTCGGACTGGAGCTGGACGCCTCTCACCGTCATGCTGTCAAACAGATCGCCGCTGGTTGTGCTGTCGCCCAGCGTGAGCTGGCTTTTTAACACCGGGATATCGCGCTGAAGATACGTAAACAGGGACTGGCTGTGGGACGATTGATCGTTGCTCCAGCTGGTATTGAACCGTTTACGCAGCCGCCAGTCGAAAAAGTTAAGTCCCGCCAGCATGCCAAGATTACCGCTTACGGAATGCCCGTCTTTGCTGTCAAACCGATTGTTAGTCTGCTGCACATAGACGTTGGAGTTGTAATCCAACAATCCAATGGGTACGCCAGAATCCCACGTATTGGGGTCGGTATAGCCCCTTGGGTACTGAACCGTGGAGGCCTGGGGAACCGTCAAATCGAGATAGAAGTCGCCGGGCTGATAGCTGGCGCTGGCTCCGTCAACCCAGCGGTCAAGCGTGGCGCACTGTTTGTCTCCGTCATCTCCGGCGGTATGCGCCGCGCCGTCGAGCGGGTTATGTGACACTTTAATGCCCATTCGACCCAGCTGCTCCTGGCTAAAACAGGGCACAGCCCCGACGCTGCCGTTTACGTCCTTGAACAGAACCTTGTACTGGCCCCGCCCTTCTCCATTGACCGCAACCTGTACGCTGTATTCTCCGGCTGGAGCAGGGTTTCCTTCAAAATACCGAGAGACATCAACGCTCTGCCCATGGATAAAGGCGCTGTTAAATTTCACGCTTTCCGGGCGAGAACTCTGTTCATTTCTGGTCGGCAGGCTGGCGGTATTTCCCTGAGCCAGTACGGAAAAGCTAGCTCCTAAAGAAGCCATAAGGATATGGCGAACAGCAAACGCGACTTTCGATTCGCGCGTGACTCGTCGTGCATATTTCTTGCTTTCTTTTAGTCTCACGTCCCTGACTCCCTGACCACAAAGCGTGGCTATCCGGCCTTAAATAAAAAGCATTTCTGGCTCAGTTGAAAAACCGATGAAATTTATTGCAACTTTCTTTCTATTGTTAAGGTATTTCCCGAGGCGGGAATTAAGCGATATTCAATTACGCTGCCATAATCATTAATGACACGAACGACTGCACCGCTAATAGCCCCCGATACAGAACCTTTATTTTCTGGTAAAAACACTTTGCTGCTAAAGGGCGCGATCATATCCACTGCCAATGGCTGCTTTACCGTCCCGGACATCAGCGATGCGCTATCAAAAGAGAAATGGTAAGGCGTAGGATTGTTCACTTTTATGCCTTTTCCTGCCCCCAGATTTTCCCAGGTCAATTTACCAATCTCCTGAGAGCTGCTGCTCTTCAAGACCGACGGACGGTAAAATATTTTAATTCGGGTGCGGAAGGCCAGCTCCAGATGGTCCGTTTCTTTGGCCCCCTCTTTCATTGGTGGGATCTCTAACATATTGAACCAAAATACAGATTCTCGATCCTGAGGCAGATTCATGCCATTGTATATCAGACGGATACTTTGCCCTTTGCCCGGATCAACACGATACACGGGCGGCGTAGTGGTAAAAGGAACTTTTATCTTATTAATGTCGTCATTTTTACCACCATCATCGACCCAAACCTGTACCAGCAAAGGCGACGGGCCTTTATTTGTCGTACGCACCGTCTGCTCTCTTTCACCGCCGGGAAATATAATCCGGGTACCGGATATCGTCATCCCAGAAAACGCCGACTGGGAGACGGCCAGCAGGAGAATAAATAAAGCTGTCAGTTTTGAGAATATTGCATATTGATATTTCATAGCACGGCCCTGCGCGTATAACATCTACCTGATAATGAAAGCAGGTTTTAAGAATGGGGCGATTGCTCGCCCCGCACTTCATTTAGAAGCAAACCTGTTATGGGTATGCCAGGGTGTAGCTAGCTTTCGCCTGAACCAAACCTGCGGTAGTGGCATCGGTCGCATAGTAACCACCGTAGTAACGCATAGTCGCTTTACCGCCAGTTACAGGGGCCGGAGCACCGGTTTCGCCCAGTTTCAGCTGCTGCTCGTCGGAGTTGTACAGACGAACTTCAACTTTGGTTGCGGCACCGGTGGTCGCGCTGTTGGTCAGGTTACCGGTCTGGCTGTTTACGCCGCTGCTGCCGACGGCTTCGAAATGCGCAGCCACCTGAGTGATGCCGGTAGGGCAGTTTTCAACGTTCAGATCAAAACCTTTAGAACCCGCGGTTGTGCCGGAGGCATTCAGGGTCTGGATAGACACCTTTGGCAGCTGAACCTGGCGATCGACAGAATCGCTGGCGATGGTGCAAGTTTCGGCAATCAGTTGACCGTTGAAGGTGACGGTGCCCTGCGTTTCATCCGCCGCCAGGGCAGAAGTTGATACCGCAGCCAAAGCCATGGCGCACAGCGTCATTTTAAAATTGCGCATGATATAATTCCCTATATTTCAGTAAGTAAAAACTTTATAAACAGTAGATACATAATTCCTGGTGCAACTTTCTTAAATTACGTCGTCGGCAATTCCTCCGTTTGATGGATAAGTTCAATGCCTTTCTCATGTGAATAAGCCACACGCATGGCCACATTTTTATTTTGTGTAGCAGCTGCGCCAGTCGAATTTAAGATAGCTACGCCAACTTTCGGCAAAATGTTTTTCTCAATAAAGCGGATTAGCATCCTTGCCCCGGTTTCCGCCACCGGGCACTGCTCCACAACGTGCTGCACCAGTTCTTCGCTGAAGCTTAATTCAAGGTCATAATTCGCCTTAGCACGTTCGGCAATACGATTAAGATGAATATTAACAATGCGCTGGAGTGAAGACGTTGCCAGCGGTAAATAAGGTATTACGGTAACTCGACCTAAAAATGCTGCCGGGAAGACTTTCAGCAAAGCAGGCTGAATAACCTTCAGCAAACTTTCTTCGCCCGGCAGGGTTTCAGGATCCGCACAAGCGCTGCTAATAATGTCGCTCCCCGTATTACTTGTTAGCAATATAATGGTATTACGGAAGTCGATTTGCCGCCCTTCACCGTCTTCCATCGATCCTTTATCAAAGACCTGGAAAAACAATTCGTGCACGTCTGAGTGCGCCTTTTCCACTTCATCCAGCAGAATGACGCTGTAGGGTTTACGCCTGACGGCCTCGGTTAATACGCCCCCCTCGCCGTAGCCAACGTAGCCCGGAGGTGAGCCCTTCAGGGAAGAGACGGTGTGGGCTTCCTGGTATTCGCTCATGTTAATGGTGATAAGGTTTTGCTCACCGCCATACAGCTGGCTGGCAATGGCCAAAGCCGTTTCGGTTTTCCCCACCCCGGAAGGCCCCACCAGCATAAAGACGCCAAACGGTTTTTTCGGATCCGCCAGTCCTGCGCGAGCGGTCTGAATGCTCTGGCTCAGGCAGTCCAGCGCGTACTGCTGCCCGATAACGCGCTCGGCCAAACGCTGCGGCAGCTCCATCACCGCGCTGACATCATCTTTAAGCACCTGCCCGACCGGGATCCCCGTCCAGTTCGCCACAATCGAAGCCACCACGTCGGCATTCACTTCGGCCTGCACCAGCGGCTGCTCGCCGCGAATTTCGCTCAGCGTGGTTTCAAGCTCTCCTAAACGCTGCTGCAGATAGGCCACCTTTTCCGTTTCTGATACTTCGGTATCTTCAACCGTGGCCGCAAGAAGCTGCTTACGCGTGTCGATAATGCTGGAGACTAACTCGCATTCCTGGCTCCAGCGGCTGTCCAGAACCTTAGCGTTTTCGGCGTGTTCAGAAATCGCGTTCTGGATAGGCTCTCTGCGCTTATCGTCCTCTTTGCCAAAGCCGATGGCTTTTTCCAGCAGCGACAGCTCGGCCTGGGCCGACTCGCTGTGGAACTTCAGCATCTGCAGCTCGGCCGGCGGCGCGTGCTGTGCCACGGCAACCCTGGCACAGGCGGTATCCAGCAGGCTAATCGCTTTATCTGGCAGCTGGCGGGCCGGAATATACCGGTGTGAGAGCCTGACGGCGGCGCGAATAGCTTCATCCATGATCCACACGCCGTGATGCTTCTCCAGCACCGGCAGCAGGCCTCGCACCATCGCAATCGCCAGCGCTTCTGACGGTTCTTCAACCTGCAGAACCTGGAAGCGGCGCGTCAGCGCAGGATCTTTCTCAATATGACGCTTGAATTCGCTCCAGGTCGTCGCGCCAATAGTGCGCAGCTGACCACGGGCCAGCATCGGCTTCATCAGGTTCGCGGCGTCGCCGGTTCCGGCGTTACCGCCAGCCCCCACCAGCGTATGAACTTCGTCAATAAACAGGATGACGGGCTCAGCCGAATTGACCGCTTCTTCCAGCACCGCTTTCAGGCGAGCTTCAAACTCACCTTTCATGCTGGCGCCTGCGGAAAGGGCAACCACATCCAGCGTAAGCAGGCGAACTTTTTGCAGGGAAGGCGGCACATCCCCGGCCGCAATCGCCAGAGCAAGCCCCTCCACAACCGCCGTTTTACCTACCCCGGCCTCACCGGTGAGCAGCGGGTTATTCTGGCGACGGCGCAGCAGGATATCGACCATGGTGTTGATCTCTTTATCGCGCCCCAGCACAGGATCAATTTTTCCTTCCCGCGCCAGCGCCGTCAGATCGGTAGAATACTGCGCCAGCCCACCGCCCTGAGCGCTGCCCATTGCGTGGCTGGCTTCGCCAGGCACCCCGGCCTCGTCGGACACCGCTGCGCCACCGGCTAAATCATTTTGTTCCGCCGACTCACGGGTGATGTACCCGAGATCCTTACTTAAATGTTCGAGAGGAATTTTTTCAAACGCCGGAGAGATAGCGAACAGCGCGCGGCGCAGCTCCATCGTCGTCAGCAGGGCAATCAGCAAATGGCCGCTGCGGATGCAAGTGTTATGGCATTCTAGGCTGGCAAATACCCACGAGCGCTCAATGGCCAGCTCAATGTGATAGGAGAAATCAGAGATAGCGCTGGCCCCGGCAGGCAGGCGAGTCAGCGCCTGAGAAAAATCACGCTCCAGCATTTCCGCATCAAGCTCGAAGTGCCGAATGATGTGCCGAATATCGCTATCCTGCTGCTGATATATCTGATTTAACCAGTGCACCAGTTCAACATAAGGGTTACCGCGTAATTTACACAGCGTTGTGGCGCTCTCTACGCCTTTAAACAAGATGGTATTTAGCTTACCGAATAGGTTTTTTCTGGTTATCGCCACGATAAAACTCGCCCTGTTTTAATTCGATTATTCGATTGTTTTATTCATCCACTTATCCACGTGGATCAGAGAGCCGAAACAACGCATTAAGCGCATCACGGAACGTTACCTGGAGGGCATAGTAATTAACAAAAATTGAAATAAAAACCCTTGCCGGCCAACATCACGGGTTTTAAGAATTACGCCCGGAAGTCATTCTTAAATTCTCTAAAACGCATGATGCAGGCATACGAAAATTTAACGTTTACTTTTAGAATCGGGTTCATAAACAGAAGAACGCCTCCGACAAAAAAAGATTTTTTCTGTCTTCAAATATTTATCTCCAGCATGGCAAAAACATATTTGCTGTAATAATTGACAGGGTGACAAGTGGAACACAACTTTCTGGATTACTACAACCGGGAGCTAACTTTCGTCAGAGAAATGGCGCAAGAGTTCGCCGAACGTCATCCCAAGATTGCCGGGCGCCTGGGGATGAACGGCATTGAGATTGCCGATCCTTACGTTGAGCGTTTAATCGAGGCGTTTTGCTTCTTATCCGCCAGAACACAGATAAAGCTGGACGCTGAGTTTCCCAAATTTACCCAGCGCCTGCTGGACATTGTCTATCCGAACTATAACTCCCCAACCCCCTCGATGGGGGTGGTGCAGCTGGAGCCTAACCTCAGCGAAGGCGATCTCACCCAGGGCTACAGGATCCCAAAACAAAGCGCCTTTTATAGCCGCATTTTGCCCGGTGAGATGACCCGCTGCGAGTTCAGAAATAACCAGGATGTGACGCTTTGGCCGCTGGAAATTGCCGAGGTACGCCTGACCTCAATCCCCCCGGATATCCCTAACCTTGAACATTACCGCATTAAGCATCATCAATTAAAAGGTGCTTTGCGAATTAAACTAAAGCTGCAGGGAGAGCTGGTCTTTTCTGAACTGAAGGGGCTGAATGAACTGCCGATATATATCCAGGGCGATGAGCGTATCGTCTCTCATACGTTCGAACTGCTTCACGGCAGTCACGTTGCGATGGTGGTACGCAGCGGAGAACGGGAAAAAAACCGTTATCATGTCATCAATGAACAGCCGCTGAAATTTGAAGGCATGGCGCCAGATCAGAGCTTATTGCCGCTACAGTGGAATATGTTTCATGGCCATACGCTGATTCAGGAATATATTTCCTGCCGTGAAAGATTTTATTTTTTCTCACTCACGCAGCTGGCTGAATCCTTTGCGGATAATAACACCAATGAAGTAGAGATAATTATCCTGTTGAATAAGTTACCGCAGGATTTAGTCGCCCACCTGGACGCATCGCGCTTTCTGCTGTTCTGCACGCCCGTCATTAACCTTTTCCCTAAACGTGTCGACAGGATTGAGGTTAACCGGGCGCTCAATAACTTTCATATCGTGCCGGACCGCAGCCGTCCTCTCGACTATGAGGTGTTCTCGGTCAATAAAGTGTTTGGTCTGCAGGCCGAAACCAGCGAAGAGCTGACCTTTAACCCGCTCTATCAGACCCGCCATAGCGATACCGGCAACTTTGGCCGCTATTTTTCCGTCAACCGCACGGTGAGAACCAAAGAGTCCAGCAGCCGAAAATACGATACCCGCACGCCCTACAGCGGGACTGAAATCTTCATCTCGCTGGTTGATCAGCAAGAAGCGCCTTACGGCGAGCATATTCGCTATCTGCTGGTCGATGCGATGGTCACCAATCGTGATTTGCCCCGCCTGCTGACCAGCAGCGGCAGCCTCGATCTGACAATGTCGGACTCGGTTCCCATTCACGGCGCGCGCTTTGTCAGTTCGCCCAGCGCGCCCCGCTCACCGTTTGCTCTCGGTGAAACGGCCTGGCGCCTGATTCGTCAGCTGAGCTTCAACTATCTGCCGCTGTCGGATATGGACCATGCTCAAGGGGGCGAGGCACTGCGTAATATGCTGCGGCTGTTCACTACCGCCTCCGATCTGGAGTCCATGGCGCAAATTAACAGTCTCGTGGGCTGCCAGACCCGCCCGGTGGTTCGCCGCCTCTCGGATGAGGGCTTGCTGGTTTACGGGCGCGGCGTGAACTGTAGCCTGACGGTTGACGAAGAAGGGTTCTCCGGGGTCAGCCCTTATCTGTTTGGGCTGATTATGGAGAACTATTTGTCGCGGCATGCCGCCATCAATATTTTTACCGAAACTGAGCTGCACTCGATGCAGCGAGGCCTTGTCGCACGCTGGAAAGCGCGCCCGGGCAGGCGAGGCGCGCTATGACCCTCCCGAAGTTGCCACAGGCCTCGTCATTACCGCCAGGGCTGGAAAACTGGTTCGATCCCAGCGCCCCCTGGGATGCGGGATTTATCAGCATTATGCGGGCTATTGCCGCCCGCACGCCGTCCCTGCCGCCGCCGGGTAAGGCCGCTCTCCCCTCTCAGGAGCGGTTCAGGCTCGGCCAGATCTCCAGCATGGCCTTCTCCCCTCGAGAGA
Source organism: Enterobacter sp. TMH.L2 (assembly GCF_050847315.1). Classification (NCBI taxonomy): domain Bacteria; kingdom Pseudomonadati; phylum Pseudomonadota; class Gammaproteobacteria; order Enterobacterales; family Enterobacteriaceae; genus Enterobacter; species Enterobacter sp. TMH.L2. Next base: position 3,715,265 of record NZ_CP193791.1, read on the forward strand.
TAGCGGCCATCCATCAGCAGGACGACAAAATCAAACTGCAGCTTTTTGGGCTGGGGATCTGGGGCGCTCAGGGGGCAATGCCGCTGCACCTCTCTGAGCTGGCTTATTCCCGCTACGAACAGCACGACCCGACGCTGATTGATTTCGTGGATATCTTCCACCACCGGGCGCTGAGCCAGTTTTATCGGGCCTGGTTCTTATCGCAGGACACCGCCTCGCTCGATCGTAAAGAAGACGAGCGTTTTTCATTCTACGTGGGCAGCCTGGTGGGGCTGGATCCCTCCGAGCTCGATCCCGCCCCGCTGCCGATTCACGCCCGCCTGGCGTCATCCGCGCACCTGATTCGAGAAGCACGTAACCCTGATGGCCTGCTAGGCGCCATGGAGTACTACTTCCAGGTTCCGGTGCAGATGGAAGAGTTTGAGCTGCAGTGGATTTTCCTTGAGGGAAAAGATCAAACCGCTTTGGGCGACGACCGCTACGCCGCGCTGCTGGGCGACGGGGCCATCCTCGGGAATACAGTCCTCGACCGGCAGCATAAATTCAAGCTGATGATGGGCCCGCTCACGCTGGCTCAATACATGCTGTTCAGCCCCTGGGGCAGCGATATGGCGGTGCTGCGCGAGCTGGTTCGAAGTTTTATCGGCTTTGAGTATGCCTGGGATGTGCAGCTGGTGCTTGCCGCCGATCAGGTGCCCCGGGCCACGTTAGACGGCAGCCACCAGCTGGGTTATGCGAGCTGGCTGGAAAGAGAGGCCAGCGAAACCCCCGTTTTCGGGATGAGCTTTGAGCCCGAGATGTACCGCCGGTAGCCCTTCGCCTGGAAGAGAACGTAACCATGGATGAAAAGACACGCACATGAATCAATACGAAAGCCTGACCTGCTCGGACTATTACCAGTCATTGATGCAGCCCTTTCAGGGCGACTCGCCCTGCGGCGAAGCGCTCGATTACGATCCTGCTTTTATCATGCTGCAGTCGCGCCTGCAGCCAAAGCTTGGGGCCGAATACGGCGACTTCGTTGAAGCCGCTGAGCCGGTGAACTGGACGGAAACCGAACGCGACTGCCAGGCCCTGCTGCAAAAAAGCAAAGATGTTCGCCTGGTGGTTATTTTGATGCGCTGCCGCCTGCGTAAGCGCGGGCTGTCTGCGCTGGCCGAAGGCGCGGAGGCGCTGCTTGCCCTGCTACAAAGCTGGCCGGACGACCTTCATCCACAGCTGCTTGACGAAGGGGAGTTCGAGCCAATGCTGCGGGCAAACGCCTTCGCCGAGCTGGAGGATATCGGTGGTCTACTGACGGATCTGCGCAACCAACCGCTGCCCAAAGCTTCCGGGCTGCAAATTACCGTTAAAGAATTTGAAAAAGCCCATCAGCTGCCGAGAGAAGAAGGTGCGCTGTCGGACGAGGCCGTCGCCGCCATCATTCGCGAATGGCACACCAGCGCACGAGAAGAGATTCGCCCGCTAACGCAGGCCCATTACTTTGTGCAGCAGATAAAACAGATCCTGGCGGAGACGCTGGGGCACGAGGCACCTGAGCTGCCGCTGTTGTCCGGCATTCTTGGCATGTTTAGCCGCGAGTTTGGCAGCGAAATGCCCGCCAGAGATCTCCCTTTGGAAAAAGCCCCCGAAAGCGTGCCGGAGCCTTTGCCCACGCAGCCCCCTGGTCAGGTAGCCGTCCCGGCTGACGAAGCGGCCTGGCAGCCTCCTGTCCCGGTGCCTCGTCCTGCGCGGCATGAACCGCAAAAAGGGGTTAATACGCGCGCGCAAGCGCTCCAGCGCCTGCAGGAAATCCGCAGTTGGTTTGCCGTGGCAGAGCCAAGCAGCCCGCTGGTGCCGGTGCTGAAATACGCGGAGGAAAGCATAGGCAAGAGCTTCGCCGAGCTGCAAAAAATGTATCCCCCAGAAGTTATCGCAATGCTGAACCAGGAAAAGGAATAAACAATGTTAAGGATACTCACCCTTCTGATTTCCGGGCTGCTGATGTCGCCTGGCGCATGGGCCGTTTGTACGCTGGCGCGCGGGACTCCCACGCCGCTCACCATTGACGCTAAGACAATCATTATTTCCGCTGATGCGCCGGTGAGTACTTCTACGCCAATAGCCCAATATGACAGCCCGACGGTAGGCGGCGCTGGCGTAGGTTATGACGACTGTATAAAGGGAACAGAGTACGGCAAACGCGCCGTGTCGCTGTCCGGGCAGGATACATCCACAAAAATTTATGCGACCAACATTCCGGGCATTGGCATCAAAATGCTGGCGAGCAACGGCTCGGCGTTTGGTAATTTCCCGTCGACCAGTTATCTGACTTTCTCAAATGGCAGCTCGGTTGGTTCACTCGATATTCCACCGCAGTCTTTTTATCGAATTGAGTTTTATAAACTCAGCAATAACCTGCGCCTGGCCAATGCCGCGACGGGGGATACCATCCTGCCCGCCGGACAAATTGGCTACAACTATATCCTGTCAGATAACCCCGCGTCGTTCACCCATAGCCTCTCTATCGGGGAAATGAAAATTATCAGTACCCCGGCCTGCACTGCGGATAACGCTAAAACTATCGACTTTAACGACGTGACGCCCACGCTGCTAAAAGCCGGGGTTACCCGAAGCCTGGACTTCGCCATCGTCTGTAAGAGTGACTATGGATCCTACTCGGCCTCCGCGTCGATGATTACCGATACCCCTACGGCAGACGGCGGTTTTATTCGTATCAAAGACTCTGACGGCAATATGGATCGCTTGAAAATCCGCATCACCGACGGCGACAACAAAACCATGAAAGTCGATGGATCCACCTCTGAATCCTCACGGGTTATCACCAGCCAGGGTCCGGCTGAATTTGCCTGGAAAGCGACGCTGCTCCAGGGCAACGGTACGGCACCTGCCGGTGGCCTGTTCACGGCAAAAGCAGAAATTATTTTTAGTATTCAGTAAGCCAGGGAATAAGGAAATATGGGCAACCCCGCAACAATTTTTATCAGCATTGCCAGCTATCGGGATCCGCAGCTGATCCCGACGCTTCAGGATATGCTGCGCCACGCCAGCCAGCCTGAAAGGCTGCACATTGCCGTGTGCTGGCAGGACGATGAGGATCTCAGCCTCTTTACGCGACACGGCTTCGTCCCCATGGGCAGCCGGCATGTTGCCGGACATGAGGCGTTTATTTTCAGTTTCCAGCAGGCCCGAATCGAACTCATCAGCGTGCACTACTATGCCAGCCAGGGGGCCTGCTGGGCGCGGAGCCTCGCGGAATCGCTATTTGAGGCAGCAGACTATTTTCTGCAAATTGATTCCCACTGCCGGTTTATCCCCGGCTGGGATAACGAAATGATAACCACGCTGCGCCAGCTAGCGGCGACATCTCCCCGGCCAGTGCTCTCATCCTACCCGCCTGCGTTTGTTCCCGGAGAAGACGAAGAAGCCAGTAAAAAACGTTATGTGAGCCGCTTAATCTTCCGGGAGTTCAACCCGCAGGGGCTCCCGATGTTCAGCTCCACGCCTTTTGAATCTCCCGAGCCCGTCAGGGGCAGCTACCTGGCCGGAGGATTTATTTTTACCCGCGGGGACTTCGTAAAAGAGATCCCCAACGACCCACAGATTTTCTTCGCCGGTGAGGAAATAGCCATGGCCGTGCGCGCGTTTAGCCACGGCTACGATATCTACCATCCCCATAAGCCTCTGCTATGGCACTACTATCAGCGCAAAGAGCACAGCAAGGTCTGGGGCGACCACACGAATCAGGCCAAAGAACAGGGCTCCGTTGAGAAGGCCTGGTGGGAGCGCGATGCCGCGTCGAAAAAGCGAGTCAGAACCGTGCTGGGTCTGGAGAGCGAGCCCAAAGGCGGCCTGGCCCCCTATGGGCTGGGAAAGATCAGAACGCTGGCACAGTTTGAATATCAGGCAGGTATTTGCCTGAAAAACGGCACAGTTTTACCGGAAGTCATGGCCGAGGATAAAGTGAATTTCTTCTCCGACCCGCCCGCCGACCATGCCGAATGGCTACGTCGGCAATATGCCTGGCATAAGAAGACCCTTACGCTGAGCAAGACTGATTATGAAGCAGACAACGGCGACGTAAGCGCACTGCATATCAGCGTCTATACCCAACAGAACGAGTTGTTCCACAGGCAAACGCTCACCCGCAGCGAACTGCATGAACTACGCCAAAAAACGTCCTCGGAAGACATCTCGCTTCCGGTGGAATTTAAAACCACCAGCCTAAGTAAACCAGGCTCGATCAGGCTGTGCACCTGGTCAGACAGCCTGGGCTGGGGCACCGTCACGGAGAAGACATGGTGAAAAGTGAAGCCCTTTTTTGTCGATTAGTCAGCGTGGATACCCTGTTTTCTTTTGACGGCATTATTCCCTCTGCGCCGGACTTTCAGCTCAGGCTGATCTCGCTGATTGAGCAGTTCAACAAGGCGCTGCTGGTGGAAAACCAGGCGCCTGAAGAAAGCGAGGCGCTATGCCGGGCGCTGTGTGATTATTTTGATAAGCGCTTGAGCAGCAATGCCCAAAACAACTCTCTGTCCTGGCAACGCTACTCGCTGGTGCAGTATTTCTATGGCTTTGTTGACAGCGAGGAAGCGCTCCCCCTTTCCGCCCGGCTGGATGCCCTGCTTAACGCCGACAGCGAGATCATTTTTCGCTACGCCTGGAAGCTGCTGACGCTGGTGATGCAAATTGAAGGCAGTACCGATGCCCTGGTCTCGCTGCGGGCGGCTAAACGCGCCCGCTATTTTTCACGCGCCCGGGCAGAGACGCCTCCTTCGGAACACGCAACGGCATCCTGGGTGAGCCCGCGGGCCGGGGCGGCAGGATCCCCGCGCTTAATGATCTTCGTCATCGGGCCGTTTGCTGGAAAATGGTTCAGCCAGTCAAACCTGTCATCCGGCAGCGAGCATGGGATCCTGTGGGTGATTGAGGAGAACGCCAACGGCCTGGCCAAACGGATGGCGTATTTAAAGAAAAATAACATCGCCCTTGCTACGATGGCTTATTTCCCGCTGCTTGCCGACGGCTTTGAAAGCAGTAGCATCATGATCGAGCAAATTACCGCCTGGCAATACGCCTTTTCATCCATCCGCCTTTCTGAGCCTTTACCCTGCATGCTGGGGCTCTACACCCGGCTCAGCCAGCAGCGCTCCGCCCACGATCCGGATCGGGCTATCTGGACCGGCGGGCTTGCCGAGCCGCCTTACGGCCACCTCAAGCTTGAGCATCAGTGGGCGAGCCTGCTGGCCGAGCTGGAAGCTAATGACGACGGGAAAGATCTCTACGCCATTCAGCGCCACGCGGTAGCCAGCACGCTGCTCTCCTGGCTGGCTGAAAGCCGTATCATGAACGTGTTACAGACCCTGTTTGACAGCACCCAGCTCGACTTTGCCGGCATCACTCTCGCCGATCACGGCCATGGATTCACCCGGCATGGGGCCTGGTCCCTGTGGCTTTCAGAGCGATACGGTATTTTGCCAGGCCTGTCGGCTTCTATCGCCCTGCCTCCGCTGCCGGAGATTCCCCTGCCGCCGGTTGAAGAGCCGCCTCCTACCCCCTCTCCTGCGCCGATTCCAGTGCCGGTGGAGATCCCACGCCGCCGACGCTGGCCTAAAGCACTCGCCGCCCTGCTGCTGCTGTGCCTCGCGGGCGGCATTGGCTACGCCATACAGCAGGATGCGGTGGAAATTCGCGGCCAGATTAGCCAGATAAAGCCGATCCAAAGGCTACTGGGAATAAATGACAAATCCGATGCATCGGCATTCCTGCAGCTCGTGAACAACGCGCCTTTATTTGAGAACGGCAGCAGTAACCTGATGCCGGAAAGCCAGCACATTCTGACGCAGCTGGTGCCTGAGATGGCGCGCAACCCGCTGCAGATGTATCTGATCATCGGCCATTCTGACAACACCGGCTCTGCCACTGTCAACATGGCCCTGTCCACAGAGCGCGCTCGCGTTATCCGCGACTGGCTGGTGGAACACTCGGGCCTGGCCGCCAGCCAGTTTATCGTTGAAGGCGCGGGCAACTCTCGCCCGATAGCCAGTAACGCCACCCAGGAAGGACGCGCGCAAAACCGCCGCGTCGAAATCATTCCGTTATCTATGCAAGACTACAAGGATTGAGAGAGTCGCTTATGAGTAACAAACCTGTGACCTACCCCCTCAATGAGGGCAGTTTCGTGACGTTGAATCCGCAGGAGGATCAGTCGATCAATATCCTTCGCTACATGGATGAGGATCACAATCCCTATAACATCTTGATCAACCGCACCACTCTTGAAGAAGAGCAGACCGTTGATCAGTTCTGTGAAAAACAGTGGGATAAAATGAAACGCTTCGTCCCGGGATTCGAGGTCGAAGGGAAGAACCTCAGGCATGAGATCGGGCCTGCCAAACTGCCGGTCCTGCAAACCGCGAATAAGTTTCTCGAGGACGGCACCTGGATCCGCCAGGTCTCGTCTATCATTACGCTTCCGGGGCACCCGGTGCTGAACCCGAATAAACGTAAGCTGCTGGTGTTTACCCTGGCCGTAAATAATGATTTCACCGAAGCACAGCGTAAACATTATGTCCGGATTATTAACAGCTTTGTTCCTCTGGAAGCGCCCCTCGGCGAAAGCGAATAACCCTCCCGCTGAAGCATCCCTTCTTTTCGGGGGCTGATGCTTCAGCCCCTTCATTCTTCGCCAGGATTAAAATGAGCCGTAGCGTTTAATGTCTTCAATTGGCCGTTTAAAATACTCTCGTCTGTCCATGACCGTATTTTCTATATCACTGAGCCCGGGCCGCTGATGCCCGATGCAGGGATATACGCCGTACCAGTTTCCCTGAGCCATCAGTTTTAACCAGTTGGTATCCAGTCCGGCTTTATTGCGCGCTTCGCCCTGCTCCATTCGATAAATGGCCCGAGAATAATTGTGCATCAGCGTTCGATAATAAGGCCTGTTCACCAGATAACTGTTTGCCAGAAAAGCGAACTCGACTTTATAAAAAGCGGAACTCACCTTTTTAATGATGTAATAGCTGGCCGAAAGAAACCCCACATCCCAGTCAGTGCGTGCTAACTCACCCAGAAAAATATTAGCTCTTTCAATAGATTGGGGATCCTCATCGAACACCATATCATCTTCAAGAATCAGGACGTTTTTCCAGCCATTTATTTGCGCCATGATCAGGACATTCAGGTGGGACTTTGCGCAGCCCAGCGCGCCCTCTTCTTCCTCAATGGCCTGAAAATGGATAATTTTTTCTTCCGGAGCCTGAACCTTCTTTAACTCCGCGATAATTTCAGCCTTTCTATCCTGACGTTTCGCCAGATTGATATAGACAATTTTATCAATAAAATCCCAGTTAATTACGCACATATTCAGCCATTCCAAATAATTGCCAGCTTGTATTTTATCGCAAACTCCATGCCCTTACGGGCAACAGGTCTATTTTAGGATTATGGCTTTATTTTTCTTTCAAGATACTGTCATTGAATCTTTCTTGCCGATAGCCCTGCCGGGGGAAGTTTTTATATTCAGTTCGAATTCTGCGCTCACTCAGGAGCGCGAGATTATTTTCATCAAGAGCGTACTGAGTCATCCGCTACTTTTAACGAAACGCAGAGGAAATTCCCAAACGTGGCGGGATGTTGACAGAAAAATACCTGACGTAAGTCCATAAGCCTTCGCGGCCTGGCCATACAACTTCCCCCGTCATCAAAGCGTAGCGGGAATTATTACAATACGTACTTCGTTGTACATACCGTTACACAGCAACGCTCATCATCGGTGAAAGGCTGGTATATAGTGCAGCGATGCACAGGGATGATTTGTTGTGTTGATAAAAAATAACAAATTTTAAACAAATGGTAGTCATGTAACCTCATATTAATAATGAAAATCAAGAATACTCTCTGCCTACATATCCTGATGGCGCTGCTTGCCGTTCTGGTCTTATGCGTTCCGGCCCTGGTGACGGGCTTGTTCACGCCGCTAACATTCCAGCCGCTGATTAAAAGCATGGACGGTACAGCGAAAGAGCAATCAGAGAAAATAGCGACAATTTCCCATGCATTACAGGGTAATGCATTATTTTTCCTCGGCGCTTCTGAGGTGTCGACATCGGAAGATGAACATTACGCTGTATATAATTACTTTAATAAGCAATTACATCAGCCGGTGGTGGCTTACGGGGATAGTTATGTCGATAACATCACACAATTCCTGCTGCTCTCACGTTTTAAAAACGATATAAATGCCAACAGTAAAATTGTTCTGCTGTTTGCCCCGGACAGTTTTTATTTTGACACTATTCCTCCGGCTATTTTTGCCGATCATTTCCCGGCCGCTATTTTTAACCCACTGATGGCGGATGAAAAAGCCCGTCCTTTCCTGGTCAATTACTTACACCATATTGATGAAGAGGACATCAGCCATTTAACCCTGGGAGAAATGAAAATATATGGCTGGCGGCCAAAAGTAATTTGGCAGTCTATTAATTATGAGTTTGCTAACTTCTGCACCCTGGTAAAAAACCATTGGCTGGCGTGGCTGCGCATTGCGCCTGAACCTCACCGCCCATGGCCCGCTCCCGCTGATAAGTACGCCGCGCCAGACTGGAACGAACAGCTGGCCCATGCCCGCGTATTGAATCAGGTTCGCCAGCAAAGTGCCGCCACGTTGTGGATGGACAAAAGCGTTTATGAAGACGGAAAAACGGCGGAAGAATGGTATGAAACGCCGGTGGTAAACCGCCAGATGGAAGCCTTCAAGGCCACCATCGATCTGCTCAAATCTCGCCATGCCCAGTTCGTGGTGATCGTCGATCCGCTTAACCCGTGGGCGCTGAAAAACACGCAAAAATTCCAGCCCGTTGACCGCCAGATCAGGGCGTATCTCGAGCAAAACCAGGTGCGCTATTTCGATATGTACGCCCAGCCTTATCAAAACGGCTGGAACTGGGATCGCCTGCATCCCACCGAGCTGGCGTGGGTTGCTATGGACCGCTTTATTGCCGAGAGCTTTACACGATGAAAACTGCCGTTCGCCTGTTTGTGCTTTACCTCTTGCTGGCCATCACGGTGATCGCATGGTCTTCCGTGGACGACAGCATGAGTATCAAAGTGCATTTTGAATATCAAAAATTCTGAAGGATGAATGATGTATAGCTCCGGGGCATTTTTTTTCTTTCTGTTTTCATCGGCGCTGCTATTTGCGCTGGTTAACCGCGTACTGCATTACCGGCTGACCTATTTAGCAGCATTCTCCGTGCTGGCGGCGCTGGCATGGGGATATATTTTCCAGGGCGATTACCTGGTTCCGGTGGCTGTATTCTTTGCGTTTTATCTTCTTGTCACCCTGAAAGAGAAAGGCTGGTTAAAAACCTGGCAAGCGGTCACCCTCACGCTGCTCCCGCTATTGCTGGTGAAATTACACCTGAATAATCACTGGGGCATGATTGGCCTGTCGTTTATGACCTTCCGCGCCATTGACGTGCTGCTTTACCGCAGCAAAAAAGATGGCCAGAACTTTTTGCATTATTTCTGCTATCTGTTTATGCCGTTTATTATTCTCGCCGGCCCGATGTACCGCTGGCGAACCTGGGTCGGCGATATTAATAAGCCGGTATTCAGGCTGACCCGCGAACAGTTTTTACTGGCCGTGGAGCAAATCGTCACCGGCGTCGTGCAAAAGTTTTTGTTTGCGATGCTTATCGACAATCTGGTGATTGAGTCCTGGAGCCACCGGCCGTTCACGCTCACCGTCGGCGTGGTGATGTCGGTCGCCTACAGCGCCTATCTCTACTTTGATTTTGCGGGCTACAGCAACATGGCTATCGGCGCCGGGCGGCTGTTTGGCCTGAATATTCCGGCCAACTTCAATATGCCGATTCTGGCCAAAAACCCGCAGGACTTCTGGCGCCGGTTCCACATCAGCCTGTCTGAGTGGCTGCGCGACGTGGTCTTTATGCCGATTTACATGAATCTGATGAAGCTCGATTTCTTCCGTCAAAACAAAACCCTGGCACAGAACGTGGGCATCTTCTGCACGCTCTTTTGCATGGGGGCCTGGAACGGGCTTGAACGACACTACGTCATCAGCGGCGCGCTGTTCGGCGCCATTTCCGTTGCCCATAACATGCTGCTTTGGTCAGCCAAACGCAGCCCGGCCTTGAGTAACGGCTTACGCCATCCGGTTATCGCGTTTTTTGGACGAATTCTGACGCTGGCTAGCGCCGCGGTCTCCCTCTACATCTTTAGTGGAATGTCACCTCTATGAACCTTCATCCAGAGCTTCAGGAACTGCAGGATTTTCTGCGTGCGGCATTACTCGACCCCGCGCGCCCCAGCCAGTTAGCCATCAGCGGCAGCGATATCGCCCTGACCTGGCAACAGCTTTCCGTCGCCGCAACCGACTGGGCGCAGCGCTACGCGCAGTGCGAACAACCCGCCGGCACGCCGGTGGTTTTATACGGGCATCAGCAGGCCGAATTTGCCGTAGCAATTTACAGCTGCCTGCTGCACAACATCCCGTATATTCCGGTGGACTGCATCTACCCGCAGGAGCGGCTGAAAGAGATCTGCCAGCTAGCCAGCGCCCCTTATTACTACGACGTCGTGGCGAAGCAGTTTGTCGCGACCGGCGAAACCGGCAGCGTGCTGGCCGAGCCCGATCTGGCTTACATCATGTTTACCTCAGGCAGCACCGGGAAACCGAAAGGCGTGCAGATTGGCCGCGAGAGCCTATGGCACTTCATGAAGTGGGTGCGCGATGACTTTGCGCTGCCGGACGTGCCGGTATTAATGAACCACGCGGTATTCAGCTTCGACCTGTCTCTTATTCCTTTGCTGGCGAATCTCGCCACCGGCGGGCACATCGTGCTGAACGCCAAGGAAGATATTGCCGCTGAAAACTGGCTCGATCGCCTGAAAACCAACGAAGTTTCGGCCTGGGTCTCCACGCCTTCTTTTGCCTACCAGAAGCTACTTTCCCCTCAGTTCAGCGCCGAGTATTTGCCCGCGCTGAGCGTGTTTGTGTTTATTGGTGAAGTGCTGAATAAGGCGCTAGTCAGGCAACTGCGCCGCCGTTTCCCGCAGGCCAAAATCCTGAACTCCTATGGCCCAACGGAAGCCACCATCGCCACCACGGTGATTGAAATCACCGACGAGATCCTGCACAGCGAAAACGACGTGCTGCCGGTGGGCACCATGATGCCGGAATCCCACATGGAGATTACCTCCGAAGGTGAGCTGATTATCTGGGGGAAAAACGTCATGCGCGGTTATCTCGGCCTGCCGCAGGAAAACGCCGCTAAGTTGCTGCACCGCGAAAGCGAGCAATACCGCGGCTACCGCACCGGCGATCTCGGCTACGAAGACGGGCTACTGTATTGCCAGGGCCGTAACGACAGCCAGATCAAGCTGAACGGCTACCGCATTGAAATCAACGAAATTGAAAACCGCCTGCTGGCGATGTCCGGTATTAGCGAAGCCGTGGTACTGCCGCTGATGAAGTCCGGCGGTGGCGTGCTGCGCATTGCAGCGTTCTGCGTCACTGGCCTTGCCCCGGAGGCGATCAAGACTTCGCTCGCGAAGGTGATCCCGCCTTATATGGTGCCTTCACAAATCATTATTAAAGACGCTTTGCCGCTGAACCCTAACGGCAAAATCGACCGCAAGCTGCTGGATACCCAGGCTCGCACGAATTAATGACCCAGGAAAATAAGATGGAACAAGAAATTCTCGCCCTGTTTGAAAAAGTGTTATCCCGCAAGGTCGGTTTTAACGATGAACTGATCGAGTCCGACATTCTCGACTCTATTCTGGCCGTTGATTTGGTGCTGGAAGTGCAGGATGTGTACGGCTGCATGATCCCGCCGACGGAAGTCGCCACCGTGCTGAAAACCCCGGCGGATCTGGCGCGTTATATTGAAGAGAATCGCTAGTCACGGTTATGAGCGGTCTCACTCAAACATACGGGAACAGTTCAACCCCTCACCCCGGCCCTCTCCCTTCCAGGGAGAGGGTTAGGGTGAGGGTAATAGCGCTCATTCAGGCTATAGGCTGCACCGTCTCTCTTTTTTTCAAAGCCGCGATCATTTGCCGCAGTTCAAACTTAAAAACGGGCTGAGAGATACTGAACCCCTGAAAGAGATGCACCCCGGATGCCAGCAGCAACCTTAATTTCTCGCGGCTATCAATCCCCTCGGCAACGCAGTAACTTCCCGTTAATTCACAGTAGTACGCCAGGCTTTTGATCAGCGCCAGCGCGTGAGGTTCATACTGCGCGTCGGCCACGACTTTGCGATCCAGTTTGTAATCGTTGAACCGCACCGCCCGCACCGGGAAATAAACGCTGCTCTGCGAAAAGCAGTCATCAAGCATCACCCGGTATCCCTGGTGCTGAAGCTGGGTAATAAAGAATCGACTCTCCTGATGCTGATTCAAATTCAGATCTTCTGAGATTTCCAGCACCAGCCTGTCCGTCCAGAATGGATTTATCAGTCGGGTACTCAACTGTTTAATAATGCCGAACAGACTTTCACTGTTTGAAACCGCGGCCGGAATATTCACCGCGAAATAATACTCCCCCTGGTACTGATTAATGCCGCCCACCGCCTCTTGCAGCATAAAGGCCGTTAACAGCCGCCACGTATAGCTGGAGCGGATCTGCGGCAGAAACTCTGCGGGCTGTAGGGTTTGCCCATTTCGATGCCAGCGGGCCAGGATTTCCAGCCCTTTGAGCTGCAGCCCGCCGTTCACAATAGGCTGGAATACCGGGTAAATCTGGCGGTTGTGGATGGCATAAACCAGCTCCCTTTCAAACGGTGAAAGGGCAGCCAGCATCCCCGCCGAGTCTCCTTTTTTCTGCTGATTACTCGCCATCGGCGCCTTCTCATGCAGCAGCGGATGAACCATTTTTTTTAACCCGGATATTCGCTGCACATACAGCGTCTTATGGCTGACGCCGCGCTGTTTCGCCTGCTCCTGAATCGTCTGCCCGGCGAGAGAGTCCACCAGCACATCCAGCTCTTTTCGGGTCAAACCTTCGGGCCGGATCTGGCTCACCAGCTCCTCTTCAAGGGCGTGTTTTTTGAGGCTGACGCTGTTATCCCAGTCCCCGTGCAGCAGCGCGGCCAGGCTGGCGCAGGGCAGATCGGACGGCACCACCCGCACGCCGCCAAGATAACCGTCTTTTTTCACTAATTTCTGCAGCGAACGCCAGATCCATGAGGCTGAACTTCGGCTCAAAATGAGCATGGGGAGTTGGCCATCATGGCGATCGAGCAGCTGCGCTACCTGCCGCAAGACGACAAGCAGCCAGTAAGGTTGATCGGGCAGATAGACCACAAACCGTGCCCCGCTCTCTTCCTGCAAACTTTCTTCCCCTGAGCCTGGGAAAAATACCGCCCGGGTTTGACCTGCGGCTAACAGATTCTCAAGCCCGCACGCCATCATGTTGCAGGGCGAGAGAATGTAGGTCACGCGCTCGCTTACTTTTCCAGGTGCGCCGCTACTGGTAAACAAACGTCACCCCAACGATCGACTGCACATTACCCGCCGTAACCTGCCCGGTCGTTCTCGCGTAGGTCGCAGTCAGCCCCAGACTAACGGGGGTCGTCCCTACCGTTCCCAGCGAAACGGTGTTAGCGCTGCCGGCCCCCAAAGCGGCACCATTTCGCAAAAGCTGAACGCCAATTCCCTGAGCAGGCGAGCTGGAAGACGTATTGGTGAAAATGGAGTTATCGCTGCCCAGCGTGTTGCCAGACAAAAAGTAACCGATTCTCTGATTCTGCGCGCAGCGCACGGTGACGGGCGCAGGCGCCGTGCCAGGGTAATCCGGCAGATTCACCGTCACGTTACGGGCGGATACGTCACAGCCACCGGTGGGCACCACAACATCGTTGTTGGCGTAGATATTCCAGTTGATGATCTGGCGATTCCCGTTAATGGAATCTTCTTTTTCCAGAATAAGCTGGGCAATCATGGTGTTGGCTTTAACCACTACGCCGCTGGCGGTGCTGATAGGCGTTAAATACAGCACCGCCTGCCAGCCACGATAATCCCCCCAGGTGTGGTTCACCCAGGCGGTTTCCGTTGTGGTCGGGAAAGGATATTGCACCCCGAAGTAACCTAATGATCCTCTGAAAGCAGAGAGCACGCCCTGATACGCCGAGCCGGACCGGATCCTTACCGGATCGGTATATTGGCTTGGGGCATCGTTTTTGCACTGAATCGACTGGGAAAGATCGACCACTAAGTTTTGCCCTGCCGAAATGGACGGCACAAGATTAACATTGACGTTCACGGTGCCGGAGCCGCTGATGGATGTCCCCAGCGACTGGCAGGTAAAGGCCTGGCCTGCGGTTGACCATCCCAGCCCGGCCAGAGTGGCCAATAACGCGATGATTTTTTTCATTCCATCCTCCTTGCGATCAGGACCAGGTGTAAGTGACATTGATCACCGCCTGAATGGTTCCCTGGGTAGTCCCGCCGTTGACCGTTATCGCTCTGACCTGCAGAGGAAAACTCGTCGCCTGACTGCCGGCATCCACCGGCACGGTTTTATTGGCACCGTTATTCAGCGTTGCCCCGCCGATGTCCCGCAGCTGGAGCTGGAGGTTACGCGCCGTGCCCTGGTTGGCGTAATACCCCGTCGCATCCGCCGTGCCGCTGAACGTTGCGGTCACTTTAGAGGTCCCGACCGGGCAGTTGGTCAAGCTCAGGACAACATCATGCCAGGCGGATGAAGCACCGGCCTGCACCAGGCTAAAGGTATAGAGATCGCCCAGATCGACCGTGGCCGTTGGGGTCGAGATCGTGCAGGGCTTCGCCACTACTCTGCCGTTCACGGTAATGGTGACGTCATCCGCCTTTGCCGTGGCAGAGAGCACCAGCAGCACTCCGGCAAGCACCCTCCCGGGTAGAATCCATTTCATGTCCGCCTCCGGTTACTGAAATTCAAGTGTGAATATTGCGGTCGCATTTACGTGCCCGGCGGTGACCGGCAGCTGCGTTGCCATCAGGCGCGCATAAAAACCCAACACGTTGGTCTGGCCGGGCACCAGCGTGGTCCACTGAATTGCCGACGATCCCGCGTTGATCGGCATCGGCGTCCGGGCGCTGTTCAGGATTTGTATCCCCATGCCTGCAGCCGCTGCCGCGCCGCTATCCAGCTTTAATAAACTGGTGTTGACGCTATCCGCCACGCCGGTAAAGCCCACTTTCACCGCGGTAGCCAGGCCGCCACACGGGGAAAGCACGATGCGAAAAGGCACCAGCGCGGTGGTGGCTCCCACCGCAGAAAACTGTTTGGCCGGGTTATTCATCAGATCGACGATGAAATCTTTCGACTCCGCCGCAACCGCGCAGGCGTTGTCCCGAACATTGCCACTAATCGTAATGGTGCTGTCTGCCGCATCCGCAGCGGCGGCGAACAGTGACAGGGCGATGCCGACGATATAAAGAGATTTAGTCATGCTTATTCCTTAGCGACACAGCGCCGAAAGCGAGCTCAGCATCTGCTTCTGGCTCTCTTCACCCAGACGGTAGTCCGCCACGCAGCTGGCACCCGGCCCGTCTCCCCATTTGGCCAGCACCTTGCCCACCAGCGGCATTCCGCTCAGGTACACCTGCCCGCCGTCGGCCACAATACTGCTCACCTGCAGGCCTTCGGCGGTCACAACCGCCCCGAAAGGCAGAGGCTTGCCGTTGTGGGTCAGCGTCATGAGCATTTTCACCCCAACCTGTGGCTTGAATTCCGCGCGCACCACGGCGCCGTGGGTGGGCACCACGTTGGCGACCGCATCCTGAAGGTCTACGTTGTCAGCCAGCGTGTTGGTGTCCAGCGCGATCCTGTTTTCGCGGTAATCGCTGGCATACGGGAGCACGGCATAACCGCGCCAGTCAGTACGAACCCCGGTTTGGTTTTCGACTTTGACGTCCCCGGCTCCGGGGGCTTTCACCAGCACGACCGTGCTGTTCAGCGGCTGGCTGAAGGTCACACCATCCGCATGCGCCAGTACGCCACCGCTCGCGCCGTAGTAAACCTGTTTCATGCCGTCGCTGCGGCTGTAGCCCACGTTCGCGTTGCCGTATCCGCCGCGGTAGTTCAGTGCGGCATAACCTGTACTGCTGCTATTCCCGTGCCCGCCGCCCGCATAGCCGGTCTGCACGCTATAGCTCAGGTTATTGTCCTCCAGCAGCGTGCCGTACAGCCCGGCCAGGTTGGTCATCCGGCCATTAAGATCGTGTGAGGCGCTGTAGCTGGCGTTGGCATTACGCCAGACGGATTTGCTGTCGGAACGCAGCCAGTGGCTGAACGGGATATTGACGTTTACCGCCAGCATCTGGTCACGCCCTTCCTGCCAGGCGTTTTTCGTCAGGCTGTAGCTGACCGTCCAGTTGATGTCATCCACGGCGGTGTTTAACCCCACCTGCATCTGTTCGTCGGCGCTGCTACTGTTCCAGTAAGTCTGGTGGCTGCCGCTGAGATAAAGCGTTGTTGTTCTGCCCAACTGTTGGGTCAGGCTCAGCTGCACCCTGCCGCGCTTGTTGTAGGCGAGGTTGTAGTAGTCGGTAAACTTAGGTTTAACCTGAATGACGCCGTCCTGCGTTTCCACGCGGTAACCGCTCATCCGGCTGTAGGCACTGTCGGCGAGGGTAAAATAGCCGCTGGTTGAATACCGGTAGCCCACCAGCTGGATGTTGGTGCCCAGTTCATTCAGCGATTTGTTATAGAGGAAACGCAGCGATTGCCCCTGGTGTTCGCTGTCATCGGCGAGCCTGGCGTTGGCCTGAGTGACGTCCATCGACAGCGCCCCCAGCGCCCCCATGTTTTTCCCTACGCCCAGGTTGAAGCTGCGGTAACGGTCAGCCAGCTGGCTGCCGCCATAAAGCGTCCAGCCATCGGGCAAACCATGCAGCACCGTGCCCTGGAAGAACTTAGGCTCTTCCTGCTGGCGGTTGCCGCTGCGATATTCCCCGGCCGTCAGTGAAAAACGCGTGCGCCCTTCGCGCTGTAAAACAGGCACGGATGACCACGGCACGCTGAAGATCTGGCTGCTGCCGTCGGTTTCTTTGATAGTGACCTGCAGATCGCCGCCGCTAGTGGCAGCGTAGAGATCGTTAATCGTGAAAGGGCCTGGCGGAACGGTGCCCTGATAGATTTCATAGCCATTTTGTTTGACGATGACGTGCGCCGTGCCCCGGGCAATACCGCGAATCACCGGCGCAAAGCCTTTCATGCTGTCGGGCAGCATATTATCGTCGGAGGCTAATTGAGCCCCCCGGAAATTGATCCCGTCAAAAATATCGCTGTCGGTATAGCTGTCGCCCAGCGTTAACCGGGAGCGCAGGGAAATAATATCGCGCTCAAGCCAGGTGTTTACGTGCTGCCATTTGTTTTCGTTCGCTGAGCTGCCGCCGCCGCTGTTGTAGCTCCAGGTGGTGTTGTCACGCAGTCGCCATGCCCCGAGGTTGATCCCGCTCTGAAGGTTCAGCCAGGCATAATTGCTGTTACCACCGCGATCGTTTTGCACGCTATTGCCGGTAAAGTTGTAATTCAGCAGGCCGGCGTTAATGCCGTTATCCCAGCGTTCAGGCGGGATATAGCCTCTGGCCCGGTTGCCCATAAACGCCTGCGGCACCGTCAGGTTGAGCCTTTGGAGACCAACATCAAACCCGGCGGTCGCCTCAGGAATAAGTTCAGTCATCGGGACGCAGGCGTCCGACGCCAGGGCGTTCATGCCGGCAATGGCCGCCACATCGACGCCCATTCCGGCCCATTGCTCACGCGTCAGGCAGGGAGCCAGGCCGCTGCTGCTCTTTGCCGCATCAAATTTGACGTCCCGCGTGGCGACAAATCCCTCGTTGAGATAAATATCGACGCGATAGGTCCCCGGCGGCGCTTCCTGCCCACTTTCGAAGCTGGACAAATCAGCCACCGCAGAGGGATCGTCGGCTAAAAAGCGCGGGTTAAAATAGAGATCCGCATGGGCGGAACAGGCTTGCATAGCAATGAAAAGCGCCAGCGGCGTTTGTACCAGAGTAAAAAAAGAAGCTAATTTGCGCCGCGGACGACGGAAGCCGAAACGCGCTAATCCATATTTTAGATGTGACATTGTCCCTCCGGTCAGCATTCGCCCGGCAGTCAGTTCTTCGTTGTTATTTAACGCAGGACGGCCTGTCCTGAATTACTGCATAACGCCCTGCATCCGTGGCGTAAGCGCCCCGTAGTCGTTAATGGTCTGGTAAGTGATGTTGGCCCCGGCATCGGCCGGTATCTTCACGGAGGTTTTTCCCATCGGTGGGACAAGCGCATTGTCCAGCACGCGGGTGCCGGCATTTATATCCGTCACCGTCAGGTAATACGGGGTGGGATTGTTTACTGTCAGCTGGCCGTTGCTGCGGCTAAAGGTCAGCTTTTCTGCCGCTTTCTCCGGGGCCAGCGCCAGGTTATCCGGGCGGTAATAAAGTTTAATTCGGCTGATGATCGCCAGCTGGAGCGTGTTCTCATTCAGCTTTGATTTTTCCATGGATGGAATGGCTTTCACGTTCAGCCAGAACAGGCTCTCCCGATCCTTCGGCAGCTGATTATTGGTCGCATCTAAAATGCGTAACGTGGTTTCTTTTTTCCCTTTGATGGCAAACAGCGGCGGGGTAATCACGAACCGGCTGTCTTTATCGCCATTAGCGTTTTCTACCCACGACTGAATAAGGTAAGTACTTTTTTCATCGTTGCTGGTTACCGCCAGCTGAACCTGCTTTTGCCCTTCAGGATAAATAACGCGAGTCGCCCCTAACGCTACACCCGCCTCTGCAGGAGCCATAAAGCCGATTGTCGCAGCTATCATCATCGCCGCCAGTAAACCGCGACCTCTTAGTAAGCTTTTTGTCACGCTCGCACCTTTGTCCTTGTCGTTGTTGTTTGTGTCCACTACGCCCTCATTCTGGCTACAGGTAGGTCAAAGAAAACCAGGCCTGGGCATTAGCCAGCCCGCCGGTAACCTGATGCCCGGTGGCGCGATATTTGGCGATAAAATGGAGAGTGTTTGGCCCGGCGTATATCCGGGTCCAGGCCTTTGCAGGGGCATTCAATGGGATTTGGCGCTCCTCGGCATCAAAAAGGGCAACGCCCACGCCTTCAGCTATGCCCGGTCCCTCGCCCACCGAAAGTACCGCCGGATTTTTACCGTCGGCCACGCCCATAAACGCCACGCCAACGTGCCGGCTAACATTGGTATTACAGTCCTGAAGGTGGAGCGCGAAAGGCACCGGGTCGCTGTCTTCGCCTGGCGCGTGGAAGCGATTGCTGCTGATCCTGCCCATTTCGACCGTCATTTGGCGGTCGCCCGCTTCCACGCGGCAGGATTCGGCAACGATCGTGCCCTGGAAGCGCATATTGCCGCCCGGCAGCATCACATGCGTTCGGTTACCGGCCAGCGCCAGGGATGGCAGGAGAACGCTCAATAGAATCAGCTTGATTCCTCTCATCATTATCACCTTCAAATCCGTAGTAGATGACGGGCCGTCCCTGGCCCCGAGTGATTTCCCTGTATGACTGACTGATTACTCGTACTGAACTTTAAAGGTCGCGTCCGCGTTAGCGGTACCGGCCGTAGCCGCACCCAGCGCGATGTAACGGGCCTGCAGAGGAATAATATTGGTGCCATCGTTCAGCGTGGTTTTGGCGCTGAAGGTTGCCCCATCCAGTGCCAGCGGTGTGCTGGTGTTGTCGAGAATTTGAATCCCCACATTAGTCGCACTGCCCGCCGCAGGGCCCTGAATTGCCAGCGTGTCGGTCTTGCCGGTGACGGCAACGCCAGAGAACGCAACGGAGGCTTTGGTGGAAACAGTGGTATCGCAATCGTTCAGTTGGATGTTGAAACCTACTGCAGAACTGGTGCTACCTGCCGCAGCCAGTCGGGCAGAACGAACCTGGCCCAGTTGAACAGTCTGGTCCACCGACCCCGCATCAACGGCACAAGCTGCGTTAACAATTTCACCTTTGAAATGAACGGTGCCACCGTTAACCGTCACGGCATAAGCCGCACCCGAGCTCAAAGAGAGGGCTGACAGTGCAACGAGAGCCAGATTTTTGATTTTCATAATTTATTCCTTTAAACAATTTCACTAAAACGAATCAGAACCGGCAGTCGCTATGCCTTCCATAAGACCTATGTTTCAGCTTCACGAAACGATCGCCTATTCACATAAGCTCGCCCCTAAGAGAGCTACCCTCTCAATATTGGTGGGAGCCGGGGTGAAATATTAATAAAGTATCCCGAGTCGTCTTTGAAATTATATTTAACAAAACATCAATATCATCACATTGCATTGATTTTAAATGTTTTTTATATTTCATCCTATTAGGATTTTTCCCTAAATTTATTCTCAATAGCGCTTTTGAAATTAATTTCTATTGACATTCCACACGTTGTAAAGAAACTAGAGAAGAAACAGGAATGTTGACTAAAAATTCAAAAAAAAGACTACACATAAAAAACAACAGGGATAATTTCGCTTAAAATAATTATAAAACATTCATTGCATTGAATTTATCATTAATATTACAGACGAATAATCATCCAGAATTTATTAAAAGGAACTTAATATGCAGCGTTAATCTGGCATCAGCCGCAAATCTTAGTTTGCACATTTAAAAAGTAATACCTGACGCAAACATCTTTCATGCTGCGTAGGCCGGGCTTTCACATATCAAAAAAACCTCTGGCGAGGATATACCACGCAATAAAACCTATTGCATCGGGTATAGAAAATAATGACTAATGGACAATTGATATGAATATAACCTCACCGTTATTGCCTGTGCCACCTCAACATTCCCACGTTGAGTTTGTTTATCATATACTTTCTGCCTGTCATTTTTCCGCAACGGGTCTTTCTGAGTTGCTTCATGAAAAGGGAATGAATACAAAACTGATTAGCCCCGAGAAAAGCAGCCAACTTATTTCTAAAAATAATGAAAACGATGAATTTAACCATCTGATAGTTTTTATTCCTGAAGATCCCTTTCAGATGCTGATGACGCTGAAGAGCCTGATATCGCTATTACAAATGCATCACCATAAGATAAATGTCCTGATCATAAGTGGGCTATCGTCGTCCTGGCTGTTTAGTTATTTTAAAAATGTGATGCCGCGAAAATCGAATCTCAGTACCATCAGAGTAGTCAGCATTTTTACCAGCGTGGTTAAACTCAGAAATACGCTGCATAAAGACCTTAAAAACATTCCCACGCTTGTCTCGCTTGCCAGACAGGAAGAACGCAACGGCGGTTTGCGCCACGAAGGCCTCACTATCCATGAGGTCAATACGCTGCTGGAGCTTTTTAGCCCGTCCGGCCATGAAGATACCGCGGCAATAAAAAGCTTCAGTACTAAAACGCTCTATAACCTGCGTTCAAGTGGGTTAAAAAAGCTGGCGGCCATTCACCCGATGATGTCCAGACTGCTGCCGGGCCGGCATCGCAAAGCACAGCGCCAGTCGAAGCCCAGGGGATTAACGACCAGAATGCTCAGCAGCGAGGAGAGGAAAATTACCCATGCCCTGCAGCATGGCCTGATCTTCCCCGTTTTCCAGCCCATTGTAGACGGCGAGATGCAGATAGCGGGCTTTGAGATATTTTGCCGCTGGTACACTAACGGCAACGTATTGTTGCCGAGAGACTTTTTCCATGAGATCAGGACGCGAGAAACGTGGATCATGCTCACGGCCTACATCATCAGAGAAGCCGTGGTGAATATAAATAACTATGCGGGGAAATTGGAATTTTCGGTCAATATCCCACGGGTTCTCACCGAGAGTGCTGCTCTGTTTAAAATAGTTGAGACGGCCAAAGCTCAGCTGCTTGATCCGACCTGGATAAGCCGCCTGGTGCTGGATATTAACGAAAATGTGGATTTAAGCTACGAGTCTAAAACGGTCACGGTATTAAATCAGCTTGCCGGGCTGGGCATAAAGCTTGCGCTGGATGATTGCTTCGCTAAAAATAGCGTCACGTTTCCAGTCAGGCAGCTAAAATTTAATAGCTATAAGCTGGACCGCTATATCGTAGAAAACTTTACGAGCAATCTAGATGATAAACATCTCATTGATGGCTTAATCTATTATGCGAGCGTAACAGGCAGCCAGTGCGTGGCGGAAGGTGTCGACAACCCGCAAAAATTCCTCATGTTAAAGCAAATGGGCGTCAGTTTATTTCAAGGGTATTATATTTCGAAGCCGGTGCTCCGCGAGGAGTTAGATGCGTTAGTTTTTCGTGGACTTCAACAACCCCAGACATAAAATGTCATTCGATTTATAAAAATGATTCTATTATTCGCATTATTTGCGGACAGGAATAGAACATTCTGTCTCAGATCCCTTATTTTTTGGCAGACTGGGAATTAACAAACCCCTGCCGTATGCATATATTATGCATAAATAAGCAATGCGGAGTATTCATTCATTACGACAGAGCTATTCAAATTAACTACGCCCTGTCCCGAATGGATCTCGTGAGTGGCGCTTACCCTGAGAACCGGCGCTAAGATTTACAAGAATAATAGGTTTAGAAACCAGAGCTAAAAGTGCGATTAAAGCCCGTTTCAATGGGCTTTATCCTACTGAAAGGCCTACTTTTTGAGATACAGCGCTGAGTCAAAAAGTGTTTTTTGCTCCTTCAAGAAGGCATCCACAGATTCAACAGATTTGGCGTACAGATGCGTGCCAACCGGTAAATCAACCGTTTTCGTCCCAAGCACCAGGGTGAATACCGGCTGGTACTCGCGGCGGTACCTTACTGTAGTGGTAATTTTTAATTAGGCCGCCGCCGTCAGAGACTGGCTCTCTGCCGTCGTATTATCTTCTTTTTTGCTGCCCTTATTAACTAAATATGCCAGCTCGGTGAGCTGGTCTTTAAAGGCGACTTTATAATCATCCGCATTAGCCTGCGCCAAAAACTCCTGATTCGAGACGTTGTCACCAAAAATCAGTTCGCAGAGACGACTTTGTGCTCATCGTAGATGTTACCGAGTTTCACTGCATCGCCGGTGACGGAAATAATATTTTCACTCTTAAATAAAACCGGACCGGAAGTAATTAAGGATGAAACGTTAAGCGCAGCCCAACGATGGCGCTGCCAGCAAGAATTGACCTCATTATAAATTCCCTGAGGTATTTTTAATGCCGGGATTATAGAGCACCCGAGCCGTTATTTAATAACAATATAATCTTGTTGCTTAAGTCAACGGCACTCACTAAATTAACGGCATTCATGTTAGTTCCCCCTTTTACTACGAATATGGACTGTCGGTAATGAAACGCAAATACCTCGCCTTTGCTCTATTCCTTAGCCTGCCTGCCATAGCGGCTAAGCCTTCGCTCATTGTCTGCGAGCCACAAGATAAGAGCTCAACGACTTCCTCTGAGATTTGGCCCGCACCTTATCTGGATAACAGCCAGCTGTGTTTCAATATGCAGGCAGATAAAGGCAGCACTTGCGTGGGTAACGGCCAGACAACCCAGTGGATGACCGAAGCGGTGATCGTGGACATCGGCGGTGAACCGCAGGGCCGCGACGATACCTGGTTCCGGGTAGTGCAGCCGGTCGTCAATGACAAAGAGATCGCCTATAAAATCGAAGGTTCACGGGACCAAAAAACCTGGGGCCTGGTTTCCAATGTGGAAATCAACCGCCTTACAGGTGGCGCGGTTGACTGGTTTGTGGCCGAACACGGCGGCACCGCGTACCAATGCCACCTGGAAGGCCCGAAGATTTAATGTCTAGCTGAGGTATAGCGGTCGAATTAAACGCTATGCCTCTGGTTGTCTTATAGGCTGTGCAAACGCATTAATTTCTGTCGTTCGATAAGGTTGCCCATTTTGTCGTAATAGCGGCTAAGCCAGATCTCCGATGGCACCCTACCTGACGCCTCGACAATAATATGCTCGCCTTTAATCCCACAGTCAGACACAGCGCACACAAAGCTTTAAATAAGCGGTGGCAGATATTTATGCACTTTCTAACACTGTCTTACAGTCGTAAGACAGTGTGTATTCAGGGTGAGATGCTATGGATTCACCTTAGGCAACGAGATAGTCAGCTCAGCCTGCTTCGCCCTGGAAACACAGGGTGTCATACAGCTTTTTCGCTCGCTTTGGCTTAACACCGAATCCCGGTGATCGACTTCGCCGTCATAATCTACCCTGCACTTGCCGCAGACGCCGGTTTCACAGGCAGATTCCAGCTGAATGCCGTGATTTCTGAGCGCATGGAGCATAGTTTCCTGCGGCTCCACCTGAATTTTTTGCCCCGTTTCTCTGACTGTGACGACAAAAGCGCTCTCCCCGCTTTGCTCTTCGGCGGCGAAGTTTTCAAAATGGACATAGTCAGCATGCCAGTGGCTGGCACTCTCTCTCACTCGCTGCACAAAAGCGGGGCTTCCGCAGGTATAAACGTGCGTCCCTCTCGCGTGAGTGTCCAGCAGCTGGTTGATGTCCAGCGGGTTATCGAGCGAGTAAATCAGAACATGTTCTACATATTTTTCCAGCTGCGGCCTGAAGGCAAAGCTGCCCACATCACTCACGCAATAGTGAAGCTCAAAGGTTTCTTCCCGGGCCAGGGCTTCCTCTATCATCGGAATAAATGGCGTGATACCGATCCCGGCGGCAATAAAAATATGATGTTTATCCCGGGCCATGCTGAAACAGTTCGCGGGCTCAGAGACCGTTAAAATATCCCCTGGCCTGGCGGTTTGATGTAAATACTGAGAGCCGCCGCGGCTATTCGGGGCGTGATTGACCGCAATATGGTATTCGTTTTCAGCCCATGATTCACACAGGGAATAGGCTCTCGACAGGCCGTTGGGGAGCTGGAGAATAATATGCGCCCCCGCCGAATATTCAGGTAATGCCCCATCGTCAACGCGGCTCAGAATAAAACGCTTAATCCCTTTAAACTCATCCACAATGTTGATGATGCGCATTTCAAGCCCGCCGCTGCGGCCCGACAGCCTTCCCCCCCAATCCTCAACGTCATTATTGTCAAGGCGGCGCTGAAAGACGCTTTTGACTTCGTTTCCCAGCGGCTCCAGCTTCGCCAGCTGCCCGGTTACCGCCAGGTTGTCAGTTTCGGTATAGAGGTAGTGCAGTATTTGCGCGATGCTCCACTGCGGCCAGGCACGCACGATCACCTCGATGGGATCGCCGGCATGAATCGTCCCTTCTTTCAGGACGCGGTAAAACCAGCCTGTTTTACCGTTATCCTGCACAAATCGGGAGAGCGTAGGTTGTTTAAAGCGGTGATTAAGTTTAAAGCAGGGCTGCCTTGGCTGAGTGACCTGGAGGATTGCCGTCCCAGCCCGAACAATATCCCCGACGCATATATTGCTTTCATTCATTCCGCTGGTGACCAGATTTTCACCAAATCCGCCCGGAACAAACAACGAACCGGAACCCGGGAATCGGCTGGCCAGAGAAGCATAATGCGCAGAGTCATAGTGCAGAATTGCCCGCTCCTCCCCACCATGGAAGGTTTCGGCCTGTTGGTCGCCGCTAAAACCGGTCAGGGTGACCTGAACACTGTTCGTCGGGTGCTTATCAATCCCGGTCTTGACCGAGAATAACTCTTTGACTTCACCTTGCCGTAATTCATCAATAATTGTGCCAGGGTACACGGACATGCCTTTAATGTTGCCGGATTAATTCCCCCAGTGTACTGACTCAGGCGCCGTAAAAATTTAGAACAACTGACTAATAATTGCTAAAAACGGTCAAATGAAACCAGAGGGCTGTCGTCAAGCCTGGCCGATATAGCGCTTCGGAGACTTCCCCAGCGCCTTTTTGAACATGGTGATAAACGCGCTCACGGATTCATAGCCCAGCTGCTCTGAGACGGACTGCACGCTGCCCCCCGCCAGCAAACGCTGAAGCGACACAACAATATGCAGCTGCCGCCGCCACAGGCCAAATGTCAGCCCGGTTTCTTTCACCACCAGCCGGGTGAACGTTCTTTCACTCAGGGCAAGAAAAGCGGCCCATTCCCTGGCGGTTCTTCTGTCCGCGGGATCGGCCAGCAGCATGCTCGCCACTTGCCTGAGCCTGGCGTCTTTGGACAGCGGAAAGTTCAGCCGCTCGGCTGGCATTTGCGCCATCATGAAAAACAGCAGATTAACCAACTGACGCGTCTGCTCTTGCCCCGCCTCTGCCGGTGATATCCTGGCTAAATGAAGGATCACTTCCCGTATCAGGGGACTGACCGCGAGCGTGCAGCTTTTTTCCGGCATGGCGGCCCGCGACGTTTCAATAAACACAAAGCAGAACGTGGCTGAAGCAGCCGGGGTATTCCTGTGCGGCAGACCGGCGGGGATCCACATGGCTGACTCGCTGGGCACCATCCATATTTCATCCTCGACTTCGCAGGTCATTGACCCGGTCACCGGCATAACCAGCTGGCCGCGCCGGTGAGAATGCAGCGGCACGTCGAATGCTAAATCTGGTGCGGTGAGAAACAGGACATCGATCGGCGCCCCGGACGAGTCAGGGTCAAAATAATCCATATCATTCATATTTCAGGCGCCCATTAAATCCAGTTCGCAGAGATCTTACCCGTTGTTACCGGCGCACCTGGTACTCTGGTTATCATTTTTTTTCAATAAACTCGATGACGTTCCCTGCCCCCACCTTGAGCAACAGGGCCACACACACCGCAAACACCAAAGTAACGGGCTAAAGCCGTTGTAGACGGCTTTACGTTTATTTCGTGAGGTCAGGAAAGAGGTCGAGAGAGTGCGGGAATATTACAGGGAAAAACCGCCGTCACCCACTTGCGCTACGGCATACCATTTCATCAGCTCAGCCGCTCCCGGCTCGTTTTCAGCGGGTGCCCATGGGGCCATATCTTGTTCAGCTACGGGCTGGTACGCCCCCTGTTTTACCTCAAAAATAACCCCATCTTTATCCAGCGATAACACCGCATGCCAGGTCCCGGCATCCGTCTCCAGCACCTTGCAGTCTTCACCTAACACTGCGCGCTGGGTCACGTTGCCATTCTCATCAAAATGCAATACCAAAAAGCGCCCGCTAAGGGGTGTCAGCAGCTCAAACGTGTGCGGATGGCGGTGAGGCCGCACATAGGTACCCGGCTCCATAGCAATAGCCAGGCGCTGAACAGGATCGCTCAATTCAGGATGGAGATTACGATTGGCACGTAAGCGAGGGGAGTTTGCGGCCTGCTCGCTTTGTTTTTGTAGATCGCTGAACGTAATTTGTTTCATATTAACCTTTGTGAATGTAGGTCGCTCGCGGCACAGGGAGCCCGGATGCCGCAAGGTTGTATGCTATCTCAACGGACGATTAGCCACGGCATTCGCGGCACAAATCTCTGCCCGGATTATAGACGCTGGGGCTAAAGTCCTGTATGAACCGGTCACATGGGTTACAGAACTGACCGGTCACATGGGTTACACCTTTCTCTCAATCTAACCTCAGGATACGGTGATTGATTCTGTCGTAATGCGCCAGTATCAGTTCACCAAATCCTATTTCGTCGCATTGCTCATTCAACGGTTTCATCCAGACCCACTCATTTCGTAGCGCTTCACTCAGAAATATTCGGGTACTGTTGAACCATAAATCTCCTCTCTGCGCGACTCTCAACATTCTGGCATTATCCGGGACAGGCATTTCTGTTCGTGGCCCCGTAAACTGTCTTTCCGAAGGTTTCCAGACCGAGGCCGGCGTTTTACCCTGAAGCGCTTTATGCGGCCTTATCTCGTTGAATTCCTTTCGCCATCTGTCAAACCATTGTTGCTGTTCTTCCAGAGAAGAAAATGAGCAATGTTGGTTGAGCGCTTCCTTCATTGTCCGGTGCATTCTTTCGTGACGCCCGTTTTCAGTCGGTTTACCTGGCCGGATACGTTCAGGAATAATGCCACATTTTAATAACCAGACGGACATGACACTCAACCCCCACACCCCATGTCCGGCAAAGGGTGCACCGTTATCAGTCCGTAATAATTGGGGCATGCCGTTTTCAATAAAAATGCGCTCGAGGCAGGAAACGACAAAGGCATTATTAGGGGAATAGGTCGCCTCACTGGCGAGGATGATCCGGCTGCAGTTATCCGTCAGCGTGAGCGGGTAACACCATTTCCCGTTAGCATGTTTAAATTTCCCTTTAAAATCAGCACTCCAGACATCATTGGGCTCTTTGACCTCATACAGAACATGGGGCTGTGTCGGCTTGAATCGAACAGGGGGGCGTGCTTTTACCAATCCATGAGACTTGAATATCTGGCCGACAGTGCTTGCGGCAGGGACACCGGGAGTATCCAGATTGATCAGATATTGCCTGATTTTTTCTGGCCCCCACAGCATGTACTGCTTTTTAGTTTTCAGCAGCAACTGAACCATCGACTCAGGAATGGTGTTTTGATGATGGCGTGCCCTGGAACGGTCAGCCAGAGAGTTAACATCTTCGCCTGAAAAACGAGCTAACCACTTATAGCCCGTTTTACGGCTGATATTGAATCTGCGACAGGCATCGCTGACAGATAATCCGTCTACAAGGCATGCCATGACAAATTGCATTCGTTGCATGGTAACAGTCTCAAGCCAGGGCACGATAAACCTCCTCACTCAGTTTACCGTACCAGTTATAACCTGTTACCCATGTGCCCGGTTTAAAGTGTTACCTATGTGCCAGTTCATACAGTCCCATAGCCCCGGAACGGGTCTATTTACAATGCCGCCGGCGTTCCGGCCGAGGTTTGCTTCCGCATGGCGCTGGCTGTCAGTAAAACGCTTTTCATGGGCCATGATAATGAGGCGGGACCTTAACACTTCCTGCCTTATACCTTTTATCAACGAAACCATTTAATTATTAAATTGTTAATTATTGCCACCCAATAAATCAGGTTAATATTACGATTTTCCCTTTTCTACCACCGGACTCCATAATAGTATGGGCCTTAATAATTTCATCAATATGCATGACTTTCTCAACAACAGGAACAATTAATTTTTTTTCAACTGCACTTGCAATTTCTTTTAATCTTTCTGCCGACTGAGTATTGAAGACAAAGTGAACCTCTCCATTTACAGCCCAACCTCCTAATAAATTTTGAGGAATAGATTGATCAACAATAGAGACGATTCTTCCTTTATTCGAAAGCAACCCTAAGCTATTTTGAATTGTATTCCCGCCTACCGTGTCGAGTATAATATCGAATCCATCAAGATGATCTTCAGCTATTTTACAATACAAGTCACAATCTTTGTAATTGTAACAACTCTGTGCTCCCAGGGAACGGACAAACTCGAAATTACCAGGAGAACAAGTTGTCACGACATGAGCGCCAAAAAGTTTCGCGATTTGAAGGGCATAGACGCCAACACCTCCAGAACCTCCATGAATCAACACCTTATTTCCTTTTACTAATCGTCCTCGTTCCACCAAACATTCCCAGGCAGTTCCTGCGGCTAACGGCAGTGCAGCGGCATCCTGGTGAGATAAGTTTTTAGGTTTAAGTGCAACAATAGATGATTTTTCAACATGGTGTGTAGCGTAGCTTCCCTCGTTGGCAAGAAGCCTTGGTACATAATAAACTTCATCACCAATTTTAAAATTGGTCACATCTGAACCGACCTTCTCTACGACACCAGATATATCCACACCTAAACAAGCTGGAAGGTTAATATCAGCAGAATAATCACCGCGCCTTGTTTGAATATCTACAGGATTAACGGACGTAGCGACTACTTTTATCAGAAGTTCGTCAGCACTAACTTCTGGTGTCGGTAGTGTTACATACTCCATATTTTTTGCCGGGCCAAATTCTCTAATGATAATTGCTTGCATCTTTTCCCCTTTTTTATTAACGCGAAAAGGTGCATCATACATAACAGATTTTAAGTTTGTAAGAACGCAGTTTTATGATACCAAGTATTATAAAGTATACCTTGAGGAATAAATAGTGGACTACAATGCACCGTATGGATGTTCAGTGACAACGACTTTGAAAGTTATCGGCGGCCGTTGGAAGCCCGTGATCCTGTTCCATTTAATGGAAAACGGAGTATGTCGTTTTAATGAACTGAGAAGAATGATTGATGGTATCACACAGAGAATGTTAACTTCACAGTTGAAGGAACTTGTCGAAGATGGAATTATTATCAGAGTTGTTATAGAAAGTTCACCACCTCACGTTGAGTATTCATTAACAAAATATGGCAGTACTTTGGAGAATATTTTAAAAGAAATGCGTGACTGGGGTGCACAACATGCTGAAATACTTAATAATTATCATTCATCCGGTCTTTAAAATGAAAACACATTCATAAGAATGTGTTTAATTACAGCATCAATTTTCGCAGTGAGTTTTGATATTATAAAAATTACTACCTGGCCATTTAAATTGACATCGTAGCAGAATATCTATCTTACAGCCCCAGAAATCATATTTAGTCCTGAACTATTTTGACTTATTATATCAATGCAATGATTTTTCGAAAAATAGCTGAGCTGCATCATTTTTACATGATAAATCGTAATACGCTCAGATTATCGCTTTTATTTCATCAATAATATTTAAAACGCTTGTATAGCGGTCAGTGAAAATGGTTTGCTGCCCCTTACACAGGAAGAGTACCGGCTGATAGCTCAAAACCCGAAAGTTTCAAAAATGTGTGGTGCAAAAAGGGGAGTACTTACATATAGGCTTGAGAAGAATTTGAAATGGTGCCGATAATAGGAGTCGAACCTACGACCTTCGCATTACGAATGCGCTGCTCTACCAACTGAGCTATATCGGCT
Organism: Enterobacter sp. TMH.L2; assembly: GCF_050847315.1. Taxonomy (NCBI): domain Bacteria; kingdom Pseudomonadati; phylum Pseudomonadota; class Gammaproteobacteria; order Enterobacterales; family Enterobacteriaceae; genus Enterobacter; species Enterobacter sp. TMH.L2. The sequence continues at coordinate 3,746,070 of NZ_CP193791.1, forward strand.
TTCCGGACGCGCCACTAGCGTGGCTGCGGTGTAAAAGGTTAAGGAAGATTGGGTGATGCGTCAACCACTTATCAAACTAACTGCTGGTTTTTGCATCACCCTGTCTTCAATTACGCACGAATAGTGTCGTCGCCAAAACCGATCCACTTATAGGTGGTTAAGGCTTCAAGCCCCATCGGGCCGCGGGCGTGCAGCTTCTGGGTACTGACCGCCACCTCCGCACCGAGGCCGAACTGGCCGCCGTCGGTGAAGCGGGTTGAGGCGTTGACGTACACGGCAGAGGAATCCACTTCGTTAATAAAGCGATTCGCGTTGCGCAGCGTGCGGGTCAGGATAGCGTCCGAATGCTGGGTACCGTGCTCGCGAATATGGGCGATGGCATCATCGAGATCCGCCACCACTTTCACATTCAGGTGCAGCGACAGCCATTCGTCGTTGTAATCCGCCTCTTTCACCGCTTCCACCGCCGCCGGGCCGGTTTGCAGCACAGGCAGCGATTTCTCGTCAGCATGCAGCGTTACGCCGGACTCCGCCATCTGCTTGCTCAGCGCAGGCAGGAAGCGGTCGGCAATTGCCTGGTGCACCAGCAGCGTTTCCACCGTGTTGCAGGTGCTCGGGCGCTGGGTTTTGGCGTTCACGATGATTTTCAGCGCCGGTTCAATCTCGGCGGTGTCGTCCACTACGATGTGGCACACGCCGATGCCGCCGGTAATCACTGGGATCGTCGACTGTTCACGGCAGAGTTTATGCAGGCCCGCGCCACCGCGAGGGATCAGCATGTCGATGTAGCGGTCGAGGCGCAGCATTTCGGTGACCAACGCGCGGTCCGGGTTTTCAATCGCCTGAACCGCCGCTTTCGGCAGGCCGCACTCTTCCAGCGCCTGCTGGATCACCGCCACCGTGGCGTTGTTGGTGCGCCAGGTTTCTTTCCCGCCGCGCAGAATGGCGGCGTTGCCGGTTTTCAGGCACAGGGAGGCGACGTCCACGGTCACGTTCGGGCGAGCTTCATAGATTACGCCCACCACGCCGAGCGGTACGCGGCGGCGCTCGATGCGCAGCCCGCTGTCCAGCAGCCCGCCGTCGATCACCTGCCCTACCGGGTCAGCGAGGCTGCATACCTGCCGCACATCGTCGGCGATGCCTTTCAGGCGAGCCGGGGTGAGCTGCAGGCGGTCGAGCATGGCTTCGCTGAGGCCGTTTTTACGCGCCTCGTCTACATCCTGCTGGTTGGCGGTCAGGATCTGCTCCGAACGCGCTTCAAGGTAGTCGGCAATTTTTTCCAGCACGCGGTTCTTTTCGTGGCCGGAGAGCAGTGCCAGCTGGTAAGAGGCCTCTTTTGCCGCTTTGCCCATTTGTTCAAGCATTAGTCTGCTCCTTAATTAACAATCATGTCGTCGCGATGCACGGCCACCGGGCCGTATTCATAGCCGAGGATGTCGTCGATTTGCTGGGAGTGATGCCCGGCAATGCGGCGCAGCGCGTCGCTGTTGTAGCGGCAAACACCGTGGGCGATGTCGCGCCCTTCCAGGCTGCGAATGCGGATCACCTCGCCACGGGAGAAGTTGCCGCTCACGCTTTTGATGCCTTTAGGCAGCAATGAACTACCGCGCTCCAGAATAGCGGACAGCGCGCCGTCATCCACGGTGATTTCGCCGGCAGGCGGAGCGCCAAAGATCCAGCGTTTGCGGTTCTCCAGCGGCGACTGCTGCGCGTGGAAGCGTGTCCCCACAGGGTTGCCGGCCATGACGTCGCCGATAACGCCCGGCTTGCTGCCTGCGGCGATGATGACGTCGATACCCGCGCGGCAGGCGACGTCGGCCGCCTGGAGCTTGGTGCCCATGCCGCCCGTGCCGAGGCCGGAAACGCTGTCGCCCGCAATGGCGCGCAGCGCATCGTCGATGCCGTGCACTTCTTTAATCAGTTCCGCTGCCGGGTTGTTACGCGGGTCGGCGGTGTATAGGCCCTGCTGGTCGGTGAGCAGCAGCAGCTTGTCGGCCCCGGCCAGAATCGCGGCCAGCGCGGAAAGGTTGTCGTTGTCGCCGACTTTGATCTCAGCCGTCGCCACGGCGTCGTTTTCATTAATGACCGGCACGATGTTGTTATCTAACAGCGCTCTGAGCGTGTCGCGGGCATTAAGGAAGCGTTCGCGATCTTCCATATCGGCGCGGGTCAGCAGCATCTGCCCGACGTGAATGCCGTAAATAGAGAACAGCTGTTCCCAGAGCTGAATCAGGCGACTTTGCCCTACCGCGGCCAGCAGCTGCTTGGACGCGATGGTGGCGGGGAGTTCGGGGTAGCCGAGGTGTTCACGCCCGGCGGCAATCGCCCCGGAAGTCACAATCACAATACGATGCCCCGCCGCGTGCAGCTGGGCACACTGGCGAACCAGTTCAACAATATGGGCGCGGTTCAGGCGGCGGGAGCCACCGGTTAATACGCTGGTGCCTAGTTTTACGACCAGCGTCTGGCTGTCACTCATGATTCTCTGCCGTTTCTACAAATAAGGGGAAATTAAAAAGCCAGATGACGTTGTAACAGGAGTCGCGCGGCTTGCCAACAGGCGGCGTGGGAAAAGGGCTAATAAGCCAGAAAGGATCGCTGAGGATAGCGGATATATTTTACATTTTTATGACATATAAACTTTATTACGTTTATTTAATCTTTCTCCTAAATTGTCATAAATCTTTAATCTGAGAACGATAAAACCCTTCCTGTTTTTAGCAGGAGCCCGACTCCTGGATCAATTTTGCAAGCGTTCATCATTCTTGGGATAACAAATGAAAAAGAGCACACTGGCATTAGTGGTAATGGGTATCGTGGCTGCTTCTGCTTCTCAGGCAGCCGAAGTTTATAACAAAAACGGCAACAAGGTTGACATCTATGGCCGCGTTAAAGCTGAACACTACTTCAGCGACAACACCGGTTCCGATGGCGACCAGACTTACGCTCGCCTGGGCTTTAAAGGTGAAACTCAGATTAACAGCCAGCTGACCGGTTACGGCCAGTGGGAATACCAGATTGCGGGTAACAAAGCAGAGAACGACTCTACCGGCACCAAAACTCGTCTGGCGTTCGCGGGCCTGAAAGCCGGTGACTACGGCTCATTCGATTACGGTCGTAACTACGGCGTGCTGTACAACATCGCCTCTTACACCGATATGATGCCAGAGTTCGGCGATGACTCTTTCGTCAGAACCGACACCTTCATGACCGGCCGTGCGACCGGCGTGGCGACTTACCGCAACAACAACTTCTTCGGTCTGGTTGACGGCCTGAAGCTGGCTCTGCAATACCAGGGCAAAAACGGGGCTGACAGCGCGAACACCCGTTCCGATACTTCTCGCCAGAACGGCGACGGCTTCGGTACCAGCCTGTCCTACGACATCGCTGACACCGGCCTGAGCGTGGGCGCAGCATACGCCAACTCTAACCGTACCAACGCGCAGAAAGCCTCCGTTTACGGTAAAGGCGATAAAGCTGAAGCCTGGACCACCGGCATCAAGTACGACAAAAACAACGTGTACCTGGCAACTATCTACGCTGAAACCCGTAACATGAACCCAATCAGCGTTCCGGGTTCCCTGGCGGGCACCAGCAGCAGCGTGTCTGGTTTTGCTAACAAAAACCAGGCGTTCGAAGCCATCGCTCAGTACCAGTTCGACTTCGGTCTGCGTCCATCCCTGGGCTACGTGCAGTCTAAAGCGAAAGACATCGAAGGCATTGGTGATGCGGATCTGGTGAAATACATCGACGTGGCCGCCACCTATTACTTCAACAAAAACATGTCTGCGTTTGTTGATTACAAAATCAACCAGCTGAGCGACAACAACAAGCTGAAGCTGAACAACGACGACGTTGTTGCGGTAGGTATGGTGTACCAGTTCTAATTCGCGATACTGCGGATAAAAAAATCCCCGTCAGCTTGACGGGGATTTTTTATTTTCAGGCGGAGAGTTTAAGCGACTTTTCCGCAAAGTTCTCGGCAGGCACCAGCCCAAGCTCAAGGGTGGCGAGTAAATCTTTCAGGCGTCCGTGGAAACCGCGCAGCGTCTGCTCCAGTTTTTCATCCACTTCTTTATCTTTTGCCGGGGTCGCCGTCCATTTTCCGTCTTTATCAAACAGGCCGAACTGCCAGGTGTAGGTAAACTGCTTTTCCTGGGCTTCCAGCACCATCCACCATCCCCAAAATTCGCGTTTCTCCGGCGCGGGCTTTACGTTAACGCACACCGCCAGGCAATCGAAGAAGAAACGGTTGTCTTCACACTGCTCTTCCCGGATATACGGGCCAAGCGAGGCGAACTTTCTGATCAGTCTACTTTTCGGGTGTCCACTCGGTAACGTCATTACGATCTCCTGTTGTGAAGCAACTGTTTTAGCAAACCGCCGTAATTTAGCAAATATTTAACGTAATCTTTGTTTCATCCAGCCGGTAACTTCCTGCAGCGCTTTGTCAAAATTTTGATACACCGGCTTAAACGGGATCTGGAGTAATTTGCCGTCGGCAGATGACGAAGTGATTAAACGGGATTCTTCTTCCGGGCTGAACGGATCGTTCTCCCAAAAGCCGGATAGCATCGGCGTTGGGCAGCGGCGACCCAGCAGCCCCTGCGTTTTCAGGGAGTAGCGGTTCAGCTCCACGCTCAGCGCGCTGTCGGAGATGCTGGTCATGCCCAGGCGGCTCGCAAGCACGTCAATGTACATTTCCGGCACGTTGGCCTGGCGCTGCGGGTCGCTCAGCAGGGCGTGAACCACCGGCCCAAGGCAGGCAACGGCTTTCAGGCGCGGCGCTTCGAGGTAGGCCAGGCGCACGGCAACGTTGGCGCCAAAGCGGAAGCCAAATGCTGCGACGCGCGTGTGGTCAACCCAAGGAATGTTGGGCAATGCTTTGAGCACGTGCTGGTGCAGCACGCTGGAATCCTGGGTCAGTTTCCACTTAGAGGAAAAACCGACTGACGGCATGTCGATGGTCAACATCGCGATGCCCTGTGGGGCAAAATATTTCTCAAACAGGCTGTAATAATCGCTCTGTAGGGCATCGAGGCCGCCGCACATCAGCACGGTCGGGAATGGCCCTTCTGCCCCTTTAGGCATGTGCAGGAAGCCGCTGATGGTGCCGCCACCGGTCATCGGGAATTCAAGCTCGCGCAGCCCGCCGGACAACCGGGGAGCCGCCTCTTCGTAAGCCCGATTAGCCAACACCTGGGCCTGCTCCGCCAACGCGTCCCCTTTCAGGTGCGGGTACGCCGCAATGCTGTAGAGGTTAGCCGCCTGCAGCCAGCATTTGCCGATTTTCTCTTCGTCCGTTTCCTGGCCGGCACGCTGCTGCCAGAGCATCGCCTGCTTCGACCATTCGTAGATCCAGTTCCCCCCGCGATAGCCCATCACGGTATCAAACAGGTCGTCGTTGGTACGTTCAGCCTCGGTGCAGGCAATCCGGGCCTGGACTTCGAGGATTTCACGCGGATCGACCCCGCGCCAGATCCACATCAGGCGGTTGATCATGCGGTACCAGTGGGGCACGTTTTTGCCGTCCAGCGCGGACTGGATCGCGGGCGTGGCGGTATGCCGTGCGCGACGAACAAGCGTGGACGTTTCCGGGTGTTTGAATCTTGGCTTAAAGAGGGTTTCGCTGAGGTTGGCCTGCGACATCGTTTCACTGCCTCCATGAATACGAGAAACGTCGCTATTGTAGCCTGATACGGTCCAAATAACACAAACGCCCGGCTATGCCGGGCGCCAAATAAATGACAAAGCTCAAATCATGGAGGGATTAACGGCCAGCCAACGGCGGCACAAACACCACGCCCATATCCCACGGCTGCTCAATCCAGGTGTCCTGCGGGATATCAATCACGTAATCGTCCACCAGCGGCTGACCGGCTGGTTTAGCGAAGATAGTGACGAAGTGAGCTTTCGGATACATTTCGCGAATGGCTACCGCGGTACCGCCGGTGTCGACCAGGTCATCGATCACGATAAAACCTTCGCCGTCGCCTTCCGCACGCTTCAGCACGGTCAGCTCACGCTGGTTGTCGTGGTCGTAGCTGGAGATACAAACGGTATCAACATGGCGAATACCCAGTTCACGAGCCAGCAGCGCGCCCGGCACCAGGCCACCACGGCTAACGGCAATAATGCCTTTCCACTGTTCGGCTGGCAGCAGACGCTGAGCCAGTTTGCGGGCGTGAATCTGCAACATGTCCCAGGTGACGACGTATTTTTCGCTCATGTGAAGTGTCCCGGCCTGTAAATAACGGCTTAAAAAGTATTCGAAGGAGTTTTGGTTGCGCGAGATTATAGAGATCTGGCGCACTAAAAACCAGTGCCGCAGGCCACTGGCAGCGGATTTTGCTCGTATTCAGCCTTCACGCAACAAAAGAAAGTGGTATTCTCAGAACATCGCGCAAGCCGTGCTTGTGGTGTATCTGAACCCGGCTAAAAACGTAACCGGTCAGCCAAAAAAACGACTCCAGGGAGACTCAACGTGTCTGAATTGTCTCAATTATCGCCACAGCCGCTGTGGGATATTTTTGCCAAAATCTGTTCTATTCCGCATCCGTCCTATCATGAAGAAGCGCTGGCGGAACACATCCTGTCCTGGGCAAAAGAAAAAGGCCTGCACGTCGAACGTGACCAGGTGGGGAATATCCTGATTCGCAAGCCTGCTACGCCGGGCATGGAAAACCGCAAACCTGTGGCGCTTCAGGCGCACCTCGACATGGTGCCGCAAAAAAACAGCGACACCGTTCACGACTTCGCTAAAGATCCTATCCAGCCGTACATCGACGGCGAGTGGGTAAAAGCGCGCGGCACCACGCTGGGCGCAGACAACGGCATCGGTATGGCGTCCGCGCTGGCGGTGCTGGCTGACGACAGCGTGGCGCACGGCCCGCTGGAAGTGCTGCTGACCATGACCGAAGAAGCCGGGATGGACGGCGCATTTGGCCTGCAGGCGGGCTGGATGCAGGCAGATATCCTGATCAACACCGACTCCGAAACGGAAGGTGAGATCTACATGGGCTGCGCGGGCGGGATCGACTTTATCACTACGCTGCCGCTGCAGCGTGAAGCCGTTCCGGCTGGGTTTGACACCTTCAAGCTGACCATCAAAGGGCTGAAAGGCGGCCACTCCGGCGCAGATATTCATCTGGGCCTGGGGAACGCCAACAAGCTGCTTGCTCGCTTCCTGCTGGCTCATGCCGCGGAACTGGACGCACGTCTGCTCGACCTGAACGGCGGCACCCTGCGTAACGCCATTCCGCGCGAAGCCTTCGCCACGCTGGCCGTGCCTGCGGCGAAAGCGGCCGAGCTGAAGTCTGCGGCTAACGCTTACCTGGCCGTTCTGAAAAATGAACTGTCTGCGGTCGAGAAGAACATTACCGTGCTGGTGGAAGCCACAACGTCTGACAAACAGGCGCTGACCGCTAAAACTCGCGATACCTTCCTGCATCTGCTGAACGCAACGCCAAACGGCGTGATTCGTAACTCAGACGAAGTGAAAGGCGTGGTTGAGACTTCCCTGAACGCGGGCGTCGTGACCATGAGCGACGACAGTGCAGAAATTATCTGCCTGATTCGTTCCCTGATCGATTCCGGTAAAGACTACGTGGTTAGCGTGCTGGAGTCCCTGGGTGAATTGGCCGGGGCGAAAACCGTGGCGAAAGGCAGCTATCCTGGCTGGCAGCCGGACGCTAAGTCTCCGGTGATGGCCCTGGTACGCGAGACTTACCAGAAGCTGTTCAACCAGACGCCGAACATCATGGTTATCCACGCGGGCCTGGAATGTGGTCTGTTCAAAAAGCCGTATCCGGAGATGGATATGGTTTCCATCGGGCCAACCATTACCGGCCCACATTCCCCGGACGAGCAGGTACATATTGAGAGCGTTGGCCAGTACTGGAAGCTGCTGACCGAGCTGCTGAAGGCGATTCCGGCGAAGTAGGTTTTACCCTCACCCTAACCCTCTCCCTAGAAGGGAGAGGGGATTTTCTTCGTCTGCCTCACTTTCAGCGAAAACGTGTTTTTCCCCTTCTCCCTTCCAGAGAGAAGGCCGGGATGAGGGTCTAATTCACAACCCCAGCAGCAGTTGCCTCTCCAGTTGCGGGTCGAGCAGCGTCACATGCAGCCCCACCAGCCGGACGCCGCGCCCTCCCCGCCGTTCTTCCCATGTTTTACGGGCGGTGGCAATCAGGTCTTCTTTGTTCAGCTTCGGCCAGACGTGCTCCTGGGTCGTCAGCTGAAAGTCATTAAACTTCAGCTTGATGCCTTGCCGGGCGATACGCAGGTCGGCCCGCTCTTTGGCAAGTCGCCTCTCAAGCTCCGGGTACAGGCGTTCAATAATCTCTTCGCATTCTGGCCATTCATGAATGTCTTCCGCGAGCGTCCGCTCTACCCCCACCGACTTTCTCTGACGATCGTTACTGATCTCGCGCTCATCAATGCCCTGGCTGCGCTCCCACAGCACCCGGCCAAATTTCCCAAAGCGTTTTAACAACATGGCCAGGTCAGCATTTTGCACGTCAGCGCAGGTTCGCAGACCGAGCGTTTCCAGCTTTGCCACCGTGACTTTGCCCACGCCGGGAATTTTCCCGAGCGGTAGCGTCGCTAAAAAGTCCGGTACCTGTTCGGGCGTAATGACATACTGGCCGTTGGGTTTATTGAGGTCGGAGGCAATCTTTGCCAGAAACTTTATCGGCGCAATGCCAGCTGAGGCGGTCAGGTTCAGTTCGTCGGCAATGGCCTGACGAATTTCGCGGGCGATCAACGTGGCTGAACCCTGGCAGTGTTCGCTGTCCGTAACGTCCAGATAAGCTTCATCCAGCGACAAGGGTTCAATCAGCGGGGTATAGCGGGAGAAGATTTCACGAATATGGTTGGAGGCTTCTTTATAGGCGTCGAACCGGCCCGGCAATAGCGTGAGATGCGGACAGAGTTTTAGCGCCATCGCGGTCGACATCGCGCTGCGCACGCCGTATTTTCTGGCGGGATAGTTCGCCGTGCTGATCACGCCTCGCCGTTGGGCGCTGCCGCCAATAGCGAGGGGAATATCGCGCAGGGCCGGGTTATCACGCATCTCAACGGCGGCAAAAAAGCAGTCCATATCGACATGAATGATTTTGCGCATATCCACTCAACCAGAAAAATAACACTGGATAAGTATACAGCTAATTTTCAAAATGAGGAAATTGTCGCAGGCCAACAAATCTTTCCCTGCGAGTGGCATCACCTCGGGCATAAAGTGACACACCGCAAAAACTCCAATTGATTCCAATAAAATGTGTAAACGCCCGCGTCTGGCGCTTGCGAAAATTAGCCACGATGCTAATGTGAGCGCAATCCTGTACAGAATTTTCTGATTTCGGGTCCCTTTAGCCGTCCTGGCTGTTAGTTTCAGGTTTATCAAGGAATCAAGCAGTATGCGTAAGATCGCACTGATTATTGCGATGCTCTCTATGCCGTTTTTCTCTTTCGCCAGCCTGCTTAACAGCAGCGGTGTCGCCGCCCCTGTCGGCAAAGATAGCAGACAGCAGCTAATGGGCTCCCCGGTTTATATTCAAATCTTTAAAGAAGAGCGCACCCTGGAACTGTGGGTGAAGATGGGCGAGCAGTACCAGCTCCTCAACAGTTACCGCATCTGTAACTATTCCGGCGGCCTGGGGCCAAAACAGCGTCAGGGCGATTTTAAAAGCCCGGAAGGGTTTTATAGCGTTGATCGCAGTCAGTTAAAACCGGACAGCCGCTTCTATAAAGCCATTAATATTGGCTTCCCGAATGAATTTGACCGCGCTCACGGCTATGAAGGGAAATACCTGATGATTCACGGCGCCTGCGTGTCGATTGGCTGCTATGCCATGACCGACTCCGGCATCGACGAAATCTTCCAGTTTGTGACCGGGGCTTTGGTGTTTGGCCAGCCGCGCGTACAGGTGAGTATCTTCCCGTTCCGCATGACCGACGCCAATATGGAACGCCACAAGTACTCCACCTACATCAACTTCTGGAAAGAGCTGAAACCGGGCTATGACTACTTCGCGGCTAACCATCAACCACCGGGCGTGGCCGTGGTCAGCGGGAACTACGTTATCAGCAAACCTGCCGTGATGACGCCAGTTCAACCGCAGCTGGCTTCAAACTATAAGCTCACCGAGGCAAAATAACGCCGACTTGCCTGGCTCAATTTTGTGCCAGGTTTCGTTGGCGGTCAGCGGCTGAGTTGCGATGACCGTGACCACATCGTTCGGTGTGGTCTCTTCCTGAAAATCAATTTCCACGTCCTGATCCAGCAGCTTAGCGACACCGAATGGCGCTCTGCGGGTGATCCAGAACAGGTTCGTCGAGCAAAACGCCATCACGTAGCGCCCGTCCGACAGCAGCATGTTAAACACGCCCTTTTCTCTAAGCTCTGCGCCCAGTTCAGTGATATAGCGGAATACCGCTTCCATATTGCCCGGCGTGCGCGGGTAACGCTGCGTGAGTTTGTGCAGCAGCCAGCAGAACGCCTGCTCGCTGTCCGTTTCGCCAATCGGGCGGAACGTCCCCGTCTCCAGCGTGCGATAGCCCTTGAGTTGCCCGTTATGGGCATAGGTCCAGTTGCGGCCCCACAGTTCGCGGGTGAACGGATGGGTGTTTTCCAGCGCAACCTTGCCGCGGTTTGCCTGGCGAATATGCGCAATAACCGAGCAGGATTTAATTGGGTAATCCTGGACGAGGCGGGCGATGGGCGAGTTAAAGCTCGGCTGCGGATCTTTAAACGTGCGGCAGCCTTTCCCTTCGTAGAAGGTTATACCCCAGCCGTCTTTATGGGGGCCTGTTCCGCCTCCGCGCTGCACCAGTCCGGTAAAACTAAAACAGATATCCGTCGGTACGTTGGCACTCATCCCGAGCAATTCGCACATCTCTTCTCTCCCACAACGAATGCCCCTGCTCCGGGAGGAGCTGGGGCATTACGGGCTAAGCTTTAACCATTTCTTTTTCGATTAACTGAATCAGGATGTGGATCACTTTGATGTGAATTTCCTGAATGCGGTCCGCATAGCCGAAGTGCGGCACACGGATTTCGATGTCAGCCGTACCGGCCATTTTGCCGCCGTCTTTGCCGGTCAGGGTAATGACTTTCATGCCTTTCGCGCGGGCAGCTTCAATCGCTTTGATGACGTTGCCGGAGTTGCCGGACGTGGAGATCCCCAGCAGCACGTCGCCTTCGCGGCCAACGGCTTCAACGTAGCGAGAGAAGACATAGTCGTAGCCAAAATCGTTGCTGACGCAGGAGATGTGGCTCACGTCAGAAATCGCGATCGCCGGGTAGCCCGGGCGGTTCTCACGATAGCGGCCCGTTAACTCTTCCGCAAAGTGCATAGCATCGCAGTGTGAGCCACCGTTCCCGCAGGACAGTACTTTGCCGCCCGCTTTGAAACTGTCTGCCAGCAGCACCGCTGCGCGCTGGATGGCATGAATGTTGGCTTCATCCTTAAGGAAGTTAGTCAGCGTTTCCGCCGCTTCATTTAGCTCACTACGAATAAGATCCTGGTACATGAGGAGGTCCTTGAGGTTTGAGTGAATTTCACATCCCGCAGTGTACCGGATAGCGCCGAAAGCGAGAAGCGTAACCCCGCGTGTAAAGCCGGGGTTTTCCCTGGAAGTGCGGCAACAATGTGAGCGAGGTTGTAATTATTTTGTAAACACATTGCTAAAGAAAGCAACATCCACTACAACCAATACATCACAAGTGGTCAGACCTCCTACAAGCAAGGGAGCTTTCTTTATGTTGATTTTAAGCATTGTCCTTACCGTTGTTCTGCTGGGTGTGTTGTTCTATCACCAGGCAAATCTGCTGCTTAGCAGCGTGCTTCTGCTCGCGTGGACCGCCGCGCTGGGCTTCGCTGGCATCTGGTCTTTCTGGATGCTGGTTCCGCTGGCGGTAATTCTGGTGCCGCTGCTGGTCACGCCGCTGCGTAAATCGCTGATCTCCGCACCGATCTTCCGTGGCTTCCGAAAAGTCATGCCGCCGATGTCCCGCACCGAAAAAGAAGCCATCGACGCCGGGACGACCTGGTGGGAAGGCGATCTGTTCCGCGGCAAGCCGGACTGGCAAAAACTGCATAACTACCCACAGCCAAAGCTGACCGAAGAGGAACAGGCGTTCCTTGATGGCCCGGTGGAAGAAGCCTGCCGCATGGCGAACGATTTCCAGATCACCCATGAGCTGGCCGACCTGCCCCCTGAGCTGTGGGCTTACCTGAAAGAGCATCGCTTCTTCGCGATGATCATCAAGAAAGAGTACGGCGGCCTCGAGTTCTCAGCCTATGCTCAGGCTCGCGTGCTGCAAAAACTGTCCGGCGTTTCCGGGATCCTGGCGATTACCGTCGGCGTGCCTAACTCCTTAGGCCCGGGCGAACTGCTGCAGCACTACGGCACCGAAGAGCAAAAAGATCACTACCTGCCTCGCCTGGCTCGCGGCCTGGAAATCCCTTGCTTCGCGCTGACCAGCCCGGAAGCCGGTTCCGATGCTGGCGCAATCCCGGACAGCGGCGTGGTTTGCATGGGGGAATGGCAGGGTGAACAGGTGCTCGGTATGCGCCTGACCTGGAACAAACGCTATATCACGCTCGCCCCTATCGCCACCGTACTGGGCCTGGCGTTCAAATTGTCTGACCCGAAACGCCTGCTCGGCGGCGAAGAAGACCTCGGCATTACCTGTGCGCTGATCCCAACCCACACGCCTGGCGTGGAAATCGGCAAACGTCACTTCCCGCTGAACGTGCCGTTCCAGAACGGCCCAACCCGTGGGAACGACATCTTTGTGCCTATCGACTTTATTATCGGTGGTCCAAAAATGGCCGGTCAGGGCTGGCGTATGCTGGTTGAGTGCCTGTCCGTAGGTCGCGGCATTACCCTGCCGTCTAACGCTACCGGCGGCCTGAAATCCGTGGCGATGGCAACGGGTGCTTACGCGCATATCCGCCGTCAGTTCAAAATCTCTATCGGCAAAATGGAAGGGATTGAAGAGCCGCTGGCACGCATCGCCGGTAACGCGTATGTCATGGATGCCGCAGCTTCTTTAATTACCTACGGCATCGTGCTCGGTGAGAAACCCGCCGTACTGTCTGCGATTGTTAAGTACCACTGTACCCACCGTGGCCAGCGCGCCATTCTTGATGCGATGGATATCGTCGGCGGGAAAGGCATCATGCTCGGCGACGCTAACTTCGTGGCCCGTGCTTACCAGGGCGCGCCGATCGCCATCACCGTTGAAGGCGCTAACATTCTGACCCGCAGCATGATCATCTTCGGCCAGGGCGCAATTCGCTGCCATCCGTACGTGCTGGAAGAGATGGCCGCGGCGCAGAATAACGACGTGAATGCCTTCGATAAGCTGCTGTTCAAGCACATCGGCCACGTGGGCAGCAACAAAATGCGCAGCCTGTGGCTGGGCCTGACCAACGGCCTCGGCAGCAGCACGCCGACCCGCGATGCAACTAAACGCTACTACCAGTACATCAACCGCCTGAGCGCCAACCTGGCGCTGCTGTCGGATGTCTCCATGGCCGTGCTGGGCGGTAGCCTGAAGCGCAGAGAGCGTATCTCTGCCCGTCTGGGTGATGTGCTGAGCCAGCTTTATCTGGCGACGGCGGTGCTGAAACGCTACGAAGATGAAGGGCGTAACGAAGCCGATCTGCCGCTGGTTCACTGGGGCGTGCAGGATGCGCTGTTCCAGGCCGAACAGGCGATTGATGACCTGCTGCGCAACTTCCCGAACCGCTTTGTGGCCGGTACGCTGCGGCTGGTTATCTTCCCGCTGGGTCGCCGCTACGATGCGCCGTCCGATGTGCTGGACCACAAGCTGGCGAAAATCCTGCAGGTGCCGTCCGCAACCCGGTCGCGTATTGGCCGCGGTCAGTACCTGACGCCAAGCGAGCATAACCCTGCTGGCCTGCTGGAAGCCGCTCTGCTGGATATTATGGCCGCCGAGCCAATCCACCAGCGCGTATGCAAAGAGCTGAAGCGCAATCTGCCGTTCACTCGCCTGGATGAGCTGGCGAAGCAGCTGCTGGGTGAAGGCAAGATCACCGCCGATGAAGCGGCGATTCTGACCAAAGCGGAAGCCAGCCGCCTGCGCAGCATCAACGTGGATGAGTTTGATCCGGAGGCGCTGGCGACACAGCCGGTGAAGGTGCCGGAAAAGCACAGAAAGGTTGAAGCCGCCTGACCATTAACCCCTCTTATGAGGGGTTTTTTATTGCCAACAAAAGCACGTTTTCTCGTGCTACAGTGGATGAAATATTCTGCTAAGAGGCTGCCGATGGTGTCTGGTCTGAAAGTTTCCGTTCTGCAACAACCGCTCGTCTGGATGGATGGTGCCGCGAACCTGCGTCATTTTGATGTGCTGCTGGAGGGCGTGCGCGGGCGTGACCTGATTATTCTGCCGGAAATGTTCACCACCGGCTTTGCGATGGAAGCTGCCGTGCAGTCAATGCCGGAACAGGAAGTGATTGACTGGATGCAGTTCAAAGCCCAGCAAACGCAGGCGATGATCGCCGGCAGCGCCGCTCTGCAAACCGAACGCGGGCCGGTGAACCGCTTCCTGCTGGTTCAGCCGGACGGCAAAGTGCATTTCTACGATAAGCGCCACCTGTTCCGCATGGCCGATGAGCATCATCATTATCAGGCCGGGGAAGAACGCGTGATTATTGAGTGGAAGGGCTGGCGTATTTTACCGCTGGTTTGCTACGACCTGCGCTTCCCGGTGTGGTCCCGCAATCGCAACGACTACGATCTGGCGCTGTACGTCGCCAACTGGCCCGCGCCGCGCTCTCTGCACTGGCAAAGCCTGCTGCAGGCGCGCGCCATTGAGAACCAGGCTTATGTGGCAGGCTGCAATCGCGTGGGCACCGACGGCAACGGCCACCATTACCGGGGCGACAGCCGGATCATCAGTCCACAGGGCGAGATCCTGGCGAGCGTTGAACCTCACCAGGCGGCACGACTTGATGCCGATCTTTCGCTGATTGCGCTGCGGGAGTACCGGGAGAAATTCCCGGCCTGGCAGGATGCCGATCCTTTCAGCCTTTAAGAATGAAAGTATGCAGAAACCGGCCTATTCAGGCCGGTTTTTTTATTGTTCCGCCAGCACAGTCACGGCGCGAGTGAAAGCCTGGACGGCAAGGGCCACGTCGCTTTCCATGACGGATTCCGCCGGATGATGGCTGATACCCTTCTCGCAGCGAACAAACAGCATAGCGCTCGGCCAACGCTCGGCGATGGCAATGGCATCGTGCCCTGCGCCGCTTGACAACGACAGGCTCCGCCCCTGAACTTCGCTCACCGCCTGCGTTAGCGTTGCCTGCAACGCCGCATCACACGGCGTGGCCGGAATAGCGTAGTAGGCTTCTGCGTTAAACTGCATACCGCGACGGGCGGCAATCGCTTCCCCTTCGGCAAGAAGCTGGCCTAACAAACTCGCCAGGCTTTCGTCACGCGGGCTGCGAATGTCCAGCGTAAGCTGAACGTCGCCAGGGATGACGTTCACCGCGCCTGGCGCGCAGCTTAACGTTCCCACCGTGGCAACTTCGTCGGGGCCGTGGCGGCGCGTGGCGGATTCAATAAATGTCATCCATTCGGCAGCGGCGGCCAGCGCATCTTTACGCAGCGCCATTGGCACCGTCCCCGCATGGCCCGCATGGCCGGTAAAGCTGCAGTTCAGGCGACGGGCGCCGTTAATGGCCGTGACCACGCCCAGCGCAAGGCCCTGCTCTTCCAGCACCGGTCCCTGCTCGATATGCAGCTCAAGGTAAGCGCTGAAATCGCTTTTTGGCCGCTCCGCGCTGGCAATACGCGTCGGATCCAGACCGGCAATCGTCATGGCCTGCGCCACGCTGACGCCGCTGGCATCTTCACAGCTCAGCCAATGCGCCGGCCAACTGCCGGTGATGCCTCGGCTCCCCAGCAGGGTAACCCCAAAGCGGGTGCCTTCTTCATCGCCAAAACCGACAATTTCGATGGCCTGCTCGAGCTGGATATTGTTTTGATAAAGGTACGCGACCACTTCCAGGGCACACAGCACGCCGAGCATCCCATCGTAGCGGCCCGCATTGCGCACCGTATCAAGATGGGACCCCAGCAAAATCGCCTGCGCGCCTTCTTGCCTGCCTTCGTAACGCCCACAAATATTGCCGACAGCGTCCTGCCAGGTCGTCATGCCGAGCTGTTCCATCCAGCCAGCGACCAGCTGATTCGCCCGCAAATGTTGCACCGAAAGGTAAACCCGGGTCAGCTGGCCCGCGCTTTCGCTGATAGCAGCTAGCTGGTCAGCCCTGTCCATGACGCGCTGGGCGGCAACCGCGGCATAGTTAGCATCCATAAGCGGCGCGCCCATTAGCGGGCCCCCTGCGCGTAAACGTTCCACGCGGCCTGCATCGCTTCACCCTGCACGCTTTTAAAGCCGAGACGGTTAAGCACCGCTTCCAGCGCGGTGAGCGTTTGCAGCACGCAGTCTTTGCGTGCGTTGTAGCCCATGGTGCCGATGCGCCAGATTTTGCCCTGTAGCGGGCCGAAGGAGGTGCCGATCTCGATATGGAAATCTTCCAGCAGCAGCTTACGAACCTCTTCGCCGTGAACCTGCGCCGGGATAGCCACGCCGAGGACGTTGTTCATCTTGTGGTCAAGATCGCCGAAAGTTTCCAGCCCCATGCCGTGGATCCCCGCCACCATCGCCCTGCCGTGCAGCTCATGACGGGCAATACCGACGTCCAGACCTTCTTCCAGGATCACTCGGGCGCACTCACGGGCAGCAAACAGCATGCTCGTCGCTTCGGTGTGGTGATTCAGACGTTCCGGCCCCCAGTAGTCCATGATCATGCCCAGATCGAAGTAGTTGGAGTAGATCATCTCTTCGTCCCCGTCCTGATGGGCGGCAGTGCGAATGCCTTCTTCCACGCATTTACGGCGGCGAATGGCCTCTTCCATTTTCGGACTAAGGGTGACCGGTGAGCTGCCTGACGGGCCGCCCAGGCACTTCTGCAATCCGGCGGAAACGGCATCCAGTCCCCAGGCATCGGTGAGCAGTTCGTTCCCGCCAAACGATGCTGTAGCATCGGTGTAGAACAGCACGCCGTGGCGGCGGCAGATCTCCCCCAGTTCGGCCAGCGGCTGCAGCATCGTGGTGGAAGTATCGCCCTGCACGGTCAGTAGCAGGCGAGGTTTTACCACTTTGATGGCGTCTTCGATTTGCTGCGGGCTGAATACTTCGCCCCACGGCACTTCAATGGTGTGCACTTCGGCGCGGCAGCGGCGGGCAATCTCACACAGCAGGTGACCAAAACGGCCAAACACTGGCACAAGCACTTTATCGCCAGGGCGAATAACCGACAGCAAAATGGCCTCGATCCCGGCACGGGAAGTGCCGTCCACCAGCATCGTCCATTTGTTTTCGGTGCGGAAGAGCTCGCGGTACAGCACCATCACCTCATTCATATATCCCGTCATCACCGGGTCATACTGGCCGATAAGCTGACTCGCCATGGCACGCAGCACGCGCGGATCGGCATTGATCGGGCCTGGCCCCATCAGCAAACGGTGCGGCGGGTTGATCTGGGAAAACTGCTGAATATCAAACATGGCGATTCCTTGAGTCTGAGATTGAAACAAAAGATTCTTATAATCATCTTTTGCAACTAATGTGCCAGCCGCAGGCAAAATTTTTTCCGGCTGACAGGCTTAAGCCAGCGCGGAAAAACAGGTTTGGGTAAAAACGATGAACTCTTTTGGCTCACCCGAACTGTGCAGTTGCACCGTCGAGGAGCATTAACGCTGTTCGAGTTCGTCCAGCTCTGTATACAATTCAGCGATATTATGGATACGCTGACGCCCACTGGTCAATGATTCATGCAGCACCGCGTTAGCCAGTAAATTCACCAGGCTCATGGCGCTGCTGTAGCTGTCAAACGCCGAAACGCTGTCGAGCGGCGCGCTCAAATGCCAGCCAGGATAACTTGCCAGCACCGCCGAACCCGGTTCGCTCAGCATCACCAGCGGTATACCGCGCTGCTGTAAACTGGTGAGCAGTGGCTTGATAATGCGCGGCCTGCGGCGAAACGCCACGGTGACGACGCAATCTTCCGGACCGATATCCACCAGCTCTTCCGCCAGCGTCTGCCCCGGCTGCGGGAGCAGATGTACGCCGCTGCGCACCTGCAAAAGCTGCTGGCGCAAGTGCATCGCCACCGGCCAGGAGTTTCGCATCCCAATGATAAACAGCCGTTTTCCGGTCACAAGGGCCTTGACCACTTCGGCAAACGGGCCCGCTTCCAGCTGATTCACCAGTTGAGTAAGGTTCGCCATTTCCTGCTTGTAATGACGCGCCAGCAGCGTGTTGCCCTGCACGGCATCGCGGTTTTCCGTCAGCGGCATCCCGCTCTGGCGCAGGGTCCGCAGCTCTTCGCGCATATCTTTGTAGCGCTCGTAACCTAAGCGCTTAAACAGGCGGCTCACGGTGGCCTTGGACACACCTGAAAGCCGCGCCAACTCGGCGCTGTTGTAGCTGATCAAGTCATCAAAGTGGTCAACGATGAACGAGGCCACGCGCTGCTCCTGCGGGGAAAAGAGCGCCCATGACGCCCGCAACCGCTCGTCTAACTGTTTCATGCCGACTCCTGCAACTTTTGTTTCATCAAAGCCTGACACAGTGAAACGATCTTCGTCAACCTGGAACATCTCTTGCTTCTGACTCCCCTACCCGAGCGGATTTCCTGCAAGAGAAGAAAAATATGCAAAGCAATATGGCCCCCGGAGGCATGGCGGTGACGCCCCATCATCTGGCTTCTGAAAGTGCGCTGTCTGTGCTGCGCCAGGGCGGTGATGCCGTTGAAGCGATGGTCGCCGCAGCCGCCACTATCGCGGTGGTTTATCCCCATATGAACGGTATAGGCGGGGATGGATTCTGGCTGATTGTTCCGCCTGAGGGGGAACCTGTGGCCATCGACGCCAGCGGGGCCGCCGGATCGCTGGCGTCACTGGATTTCTACCGGGGAGAACGCGCAATTCCCCATCGCGGCACCCGTGCTGCGTTGACCGTGCCCGGCACGCTGAGCGGCTGGGCAGAAGCACTGAAAGTGTCATCGGAGCTTGGCGGCGGGCAGATGCCGCTTTCCCGCCTGATGGCCGATGCTATTCGCTATGCGGCGGACGGGATCCCGGTCACCGCCTCTCAGGCGAACGCGACACAAAGCAAATACGCCGAGCTGGTTGATATTCCAGGTTTTGCCGACACGTTCCTGCAGCGCGGTGAAGTGCCCGCGACCGGGAGTCGTTTCACGCAGCCCCGGCTGGCCAGGACCCTGACGCGAATGACCGTAGAAGGCCTGGACAGTTTCTATCGCGGCCCGCTGGCTTCAATCATTGCCGAAGAGCTGGCCGAACTGGGATTGCCAATCACCGCGGCTGACCTCGCCGCACATCGGGCAACCCGCAGCAAACCGCTTCGCCTTGAGCACCAGGCCGGGGAAGTTTTTAACCTCGCCCCGCCTACGCAAGGGCTGGTCTCGCTGGCGATCCTCGGCATTACCGACCGCCTGTCGATGGCAAACGCCAGTGAAGTTCAGACCGTACACCGCATCGTGGAAGCCACTAAAAAAGCCTTTGCGCTGCGCGACAAGCACATCACCGACCCGCGCCTGATCGCGACCTCAATACAAAACCTGTTAGATCCCGAGGCGCTGGATCTGCTGGCCGCAAAAATTGATGACCAAAGCGCCGCTCCGTGGGGCAAAGGTAAAGGCCCCGGCGACACGGTCTGGATGGGCGTCATTGACGGGAATGGCCTGGCCGTGTCGTTTATTCAAAGTATTTATCACGAATTCGGCAGCGGGGTTGTGCTACCCCAAAGCGGCGTGCTGTGGCAAAACCGCGGGGCATCTTTCAGCCTCGATGCAGAGCATCTGCTGGCGCTGGCGCCGGGCAAAAAACCGTTCCACACCCTGAACCCGGCAGCAGCCAGGCTCGCCGACGGCAGAACGCTGGTTTACGGCTCGATGGGCGGCGACGGCCAGCCGCAGACGCAGGCGACAATCTTTACCCGCTATGTACTTCAGGGCATCGGTTTACAGGAGGCCATTTGCGCGCCGCGCTGGCTGCTGGGCCGCACCTGGGGGCAAGTTTCCGACAGCCTCAAGCTTGAGAGCCGCTTTAGCCAGGACACCGTCAACGCGCTTGAAGCCCTCGGACACGAGGTAGAAACAGTCCCCGCCTTCAGCGAGATCGTCGGCCACGCCGGCGCCATCGTCAGACATACCAATGGCATGCTCGAAGGTGCGTGGGATCCGCGCAGCAACGGCAGCGCCGCAGGCTTTTGAGGAAAATACCAATGAACCAATCTTCTTTTGACTGGCAGCACTACATTGTCCTGATGGAGCAACTACTCGCCGTGCCGCTGACCGACGAGCGCCGCAAAGAGCTGGAGTTGCAGCTGACACGCATTGCGGCCATGGCTGGACCGCTGATGGCCTTCCCGCTTGCCGATCGCCAGGAAACCGCCGGAGTTTATACGCTATGACCGCCCTTTCTATCCGACAGATCCAGCAGGGACTGCGGGACAAAGATTTTTCAGCTACCGAACTGGCCCGGCAAACGCTGGCAAAGATTGAGCAGCGAAACCCGCAGCTTAATGCCTTTACCGAAATCACCCAGGATCGTCTTCTGGAGGAGGCGGCCTCGGTAGACCAATTGATCGGTCGCGGCAGCCCTTTGCCAGCGCTCGCGGGCGTGCCTTACGCGGTAAAAAATCTTTTCGACATTAAAGGGGTAACAACCCTTGCAGGTGCGGAGTTGTTTGCCGGGCAACCCGCGGCCTCTGAAGATGCCTTCGCTATTACACGGCTGCAAAAAGCGGGGGGAATGCTAAGCGGGGCGTTGAATATGGATGCCTATGCCTACGGCTTCACCACGGAAAACAGTTATTACGGAGCCACCAAAAACCCGCACGATCTGTCGCGTATTGCGGGCGGCTCGTCCGGCGGCTCAGCGGCAGCTGTAGCTGCGGGCATGGTGAACTTCACCCTTGGCACCGACACCAACGGCTCCATTCGCGTCCCGTCTTCACTTTGCGGGCTCGTGGGCCTGAAGCCGACTTTTGGCCGCCTGTCGCGCGGCGGCAGCCATCCTTTTGTCGCCAGCCTCGACCATATCGGCCCGCTGGCTCGGAGCGTGGAGGATGTCGCGGCGGTTTACGATGTGCTGCAAGGGTACGACAGTAGCGATCCTTTTCAGACTTCGCGCGCCATTGAGCCGGTTTGCGCAGCGCTTGAGCGTGATACGCCGCTTCGCGTGGCGGTGCTGGAGGGTTTCTTTGAAAGCTGGTGTGACGCGGATGCCAAAGAAGCCGTTAGCCGGGTAGCCAAAGCGCTCCAGGCTACGGAAAAAGTTTCTATGCCGGAAGCCGAACTCGCCCGTTCGGCGGCTTTTTTGCTGACCGCCGCCGAAGGGGGAAATCAGTACCTGCCCGCACTGCGAACCAGCCCTGAGCGCTTCGAACCTAACTCGCGCGAACGCCTGCTGGCGGGGGCCATGACGCCGTCGGCCTGGTACACCCAGGCTCAGCGCTTCCGGGCCTGGTTCCGCGATCGCACGCTGCCGCTGTTTGACCATTTTGATCTGCTTGTTGCCCCCGCCACGCCATGCTGCGCCACGCTTATCGGGCAGCAAACCATGCATATCAACGGGCAAGATATCCCGGTCAAAGCCAGCATGGGCATCCTGACGCAGCCAATCTCTTTCCTGGGATTACCTGTTGTCAGCGCCCCGCTGGTCGCGGCCAGCGGTTTACCGATTGGCGTGCAATTAATTGCCGCACCCTGGCGGGAAGACGTGTGTTTGCAGGCCGCTCGCCGCCTGGAATCTCAGGGTATTTTACAGACGAAGGTAAGTTAAATGATGCGAGATAATATCGACCGCCCGGCCGTTTTAAATGAAGTCACTGCGGCATTTTATCGCTACGAGCAGGCGCTGATTACCAATGATGTCGCCGTTCTGGATGAGCTGTTTTGGGAGGATGCTCGCACCGTGCGTTTTGGCGCAACGGAAAACCTTTATGGCATTGAGCAGATCCGCGCTTTCCGCAACGGGCGTTCGCCGAAGGGGCTGGATCGCCAGTTGAGAAATACCGTTATCACCACCTTCAGCGACGACCTCGCGGTAGCGAGCACAGAATTTACCCGAGAAGACAGCGATAAGATTGGCCGCCAGATGCAGACTTGGGTCCGGTTTGCCTCAGGCTGGAAGATTGTGGCGGCGCATGTAAGTTTAATGGGGTGATAGTCTGTTTCTTCACCATAAAAATCTTCTGTTTATGAAAGCCCATGTCGTGTTCCGTTCACCTTAAATACCGCTTCATATGTTGCCACCATACAGGTGAACGTGCAGGGGAAGCAGAGATACGGGTGAACGGAACAGCAACAAAGTAACAAATATCTCAGAAACGAGCCTCAAAGACATATCTGTATAAAAATGGCATCCACAAAAGAATGGGAAGGCCAATAACATCATTCAACAAACGGGTGCGTCTTCACCCAATGCTCAGCAATGTCCTGCCTTCTGCAAATCCACACCCCTTCATGTTGCTGCACGTAATCCAGAAAACGCTGCAAGGCCCGGAAACGGCCCGGTCGCCCTAACAGGCGGCAATGCATGCCGATAGACATCATCTTCGGTGCCGTGTCGCCTTCTTCATACAGCACGTCAAAACTGTCTTTCAGGTAGGTGTAAAACTGCTCGGCGGTATTGAACCCCTGCGCGGTGGCGAAGCGCATGTCATTGGTATCCAGCGTGTACGGCACGATCAGGTGAGGTTTGGTGCTATCGTCTTCGCAGGCCACTTTGCTCCAGAAGGGCAGATCGTCGCCGTAGTAATCGCTGTCGTACAGGATACCGCCGTGCTCAACCACCAGCCTGCGGGTATTAGGGCTGTCGCGCCCGGTGTACCAACCGAGCGGGCGGGAGCCAAACAAATCCTCCAGGATTTCCATCGCCTGATGCAGGTGCTGGCGCTCGGTGGCAACGTCCATATTCTGATAATGGATCCAGCGCCAGCCGTGGCTGACCACGTCGTAGTCAGCGGCTTTGATCGCGGCCACAATCTCCGGGTTGCGGGCCAGCGCCATGGCGACGCCAAAGACCGTCAGAGGCAGACCGCGCTTCTGGAATTCATTATGGATACGCCAGAACCCTGCCCGGGAGCCGTATTCGTACAGGGAGTCCATCGACATATGGCGGTCCGGGAAACTGGCCGCCCCGATGATGTCGGAGAGAAATTGTTCCGAGCCGCTGTCGCCGTGCAGCACGTTGTTTTCCGCCCCTTCTTCAAAGTTCAGGACAAACTGAACCGCAATACGCGCGCCGTTCGGCCACTGCGCATGGGGAGGATTGCCGGCATAACCGGCGAGATCGCGCGGGTAGTTTTCGGTAAAAGGGTAGCGATTAGGCTTTTGTTCTTCCGTCATAGTTGGCCTCTTTTAACCTTAACCCAGACGAGCAAAAGAGCCGGAAAGCGGCTTTTTATTCGGATAAGCGAGATCGCCAAATTTGCTGGTGCCGATCCCCAGCGCAACCAGCGACTCCACCAGCTTCACCGCCGCGGTGACGCCGTCGATAACCGGGATACCGATCTCTTCGGTCAGCTCTTTCGCCAGGTTTGCCATGCCGCCACAGCCCAGCACGATCGCCCCACTGTTGTCTTCTTTTTTGGCCTGAATGCAGCGCTCACGCACCATGCGCTGGGCCAGCCCGGTGCCGTCTTCCAGCGCCAGCACGGGCAGATCGATGGCATGCAGCGCCGCGCAGTGATGCTCGAAGCCGTATTGCTGCAGCAAATGGCGGGCGATGATCACCGTGCGTGGCAGCGTGGTGACAATAGAGAAGCGGGTGGCGACCATCGTGGCCATATGCATGGCCGCTTCGGCAATGCCAATCACCGGCCCGCTGGCTATCTCACGCGCCGCCAGCAGCCCAGGGTCGCCAAAGCAGGCGATGACGTGCCCGCTCGCGCCCTGCGCTTTGCCCTGCTGAATTTGTTCCAGCACACCGATGGCCGCAATGGCTTCGTCAAAGTGCCCTTCTATTGACTCCACGCCCTGCTCCGGGCAGGTCGCGAGGATTTGCGTACCGGGGGCGGCAACGCTACGCGCGGCTTCTGCAATGGTGTGCGTCATCGCCAGGCTGGTGTTGGGGTTGATCACTTGAATAATAGGCTGTGGCATGGTTATTCCTGTCGGGTGCCAAAGAGGCGGGCGAAGTCTGGGGTGGTTTCACCGCTGCGCTCAAAATGCAGGCTGGAAACAATGTGATCGAAGTGGTGCTTCATCGCCAGGGTCAGCGGCTCAATGTCTTTTTTGCGCAGCAGATCGATAAGGTGTTCATGATCGTCACAGCGGCAGCCCCGCTGCCACGGCGCGCCCCAGGCAGCGATCACCAGCGAGGAGCGGTGCGTCAAACTGGTGACCATTTCCGTCAGCACGGCATTGCCGGAGATAGCCTGCAGCTGAATATGAAACGCCGCTGAAAGGCGGATGGCCGCCGGCCCGTCTCCGTCGCGGTGCGCTTTTTCTTCCTGCTGGATGATTTTACGCAGCGCGGCCAGGTGCGGCGCCTGAAGATGCTCGAGGACATGAGGCAGGTTGGCGCATTCGAGGAGGGAGCGCGTCTGGAAGATCGCTTTTGATTCTTCGACGTCCGGCATCGCCACAAATGCACCACGCCCGGGCAGCAGGGTGATCATTTGCACCGTTGCGAGGCGCGTTAAGACTTTACGGATCCCGGTTCGGCTAATGCCAAAAACGTCCGCCAGCGCTTCTTCCGGCAGTTTGCTGCCCGGCGGCAGCTGGTGTTCGACCATCGCCGTCATCAGCGATTGCCAGATAACGGCTTCTTTATCATGCAGTTCTGCTGGGGCTGTCACCCCGAAATCACGTTTCATTCACCTCTCCTGTTAGCACCAGGCACCCTATATTTGTATACAATATCATTGATAATTGAATACAAGAAATGCAAACCTGGCCTGGTTCCTGCAATACCTATGGCAGACGTAATCCATCTTCTGTTTTTATAGGAGCAGATCCCATGCCAGGTATAGAGAACAACGCAACAGCCATGAAAGAGAGTGCCAACGCCGGCTACAGCCCGCGCCTGTGCAACGATGACCTGGCCCCAACCCGCCACCAGACTTGGTCCTGGTATAATATTTTTTCGTTTTGGATGTCAGATGTACACAGCATGGGCGGCTACGTGGTGGCAGCCAGCTTCTTTACGCTCGGGCTTGCCAGCTGGCAGGTACTGATTTGCCTGCTGGCAGGGATTTGCATCGTGCAGTTTTGTGCCAACCTGGTCGCCAAACCCAGCCAGATGGCGGGCGTGCCTTACGCGGTGATTTGCCGCCAGGCTTTCGGCGTCTTCGGCGCGAATATTCCGGCGGTGATCCGCGGGCTTATCGCCTTCGCCTGGTACGGGATACAAACTTACCTGGCCGCTAACGCCTTAATGCTGGTGCTCTTGAAGTTCTGGCCAACGCTTGCGCCGATGACCAGCGTCAGCTTCCTCGGCCTGTCTCAGCTCGGCTGGATCTGCTTCGGTATTATGTGGGTGCTGCAGGCGATGGTGTTCTGGCACGGGATGAATGCGATTAAGCGCTTTATTGATATCGCGGGCCCTGCGGTATACATCGTGATGATGGCGCTGGCAGGCTGGATCCTGTATCAGACTGGCTTCGATGGCATCTCCTTTACCTTAGCCAGCAAACAGCTTAGCTCCGGCGAGCAGGTGTGGCAGATGATCACCGCCACCGCGCTGGTGGTGTCGTACTTCTCCGGCCCGCTGCTGAACTTCGGCGACTTCTCTCGCTACGGTAAAAGCATGAATGAGATCCGCCGCGGCAACCGCTGGGGCCTGCCGTTTAACTTCCTGCTGTTCTCTATTGTCACCGTGGTGATTGTGTCCGGTACTCAGTCGCTGTTCGGCAAGATGATCACCGACCCGATCGAGACCGTGAGCCATATCGGCAACAGCCTCGCGATGGCAATTGGCCTGCTGACGATGATCACCGCGACTATCGGGATCAATATTGTGGCGAACTTTGTTTCTCCTGCGTTCGACTTCTCTAACTGCTCGCCGCAGAAGATCAGCTTCCGTGCGGGTGGGATGATCGCCGCGGTGGGTTCTGTGCTGCTGACGCCGTGGAACCTGTTCCAGTCCCCGGAACTTATCCACTACACGCTGGATGTGCTGGGCTCGTTCATTGGGCCGCTGTTCGGCATCCTGCTGGCAGACTTCTACCTGGTGAAAGGCGGTAAAATTCACGTCGACGATCTGTTTAACGACACGCCGAAAGGCCGCTACTGGTACAGCCACGGCTTTAACCCGAAAGCGATCATCGCCCTGGTGCCTTCGGTTGCCGTTTGCCTGACCATCAGCTTTATTCCTTCGCTGCATGAAGTCGCCAACTTCAGCTGGTTTATCGGCGTGTTCCTCGGCCTGAGCTGCTACCGCTGGCTGGCTCGTAGTGAAAAAGTCAGCGTTGCTGCCGGTTTTGCTGGCCGCGTCGCCACCTCCAAAGAGTAAACATTGAGGCCTGGGCCCGAAGGGGTTCAGGCTTTTTCATTTCCAGACATACTCTTTTTCTTCTCTGAGACGACGGCTGGCCCAGCACGAGTGATATATTCTCCCTTCGACCTTTCCAGCAAAATCCCGTGTCAAAGGAGAGTCCCTTGCTCAGCAGTAAGAAGTCGGCCACTGAGGCTGTCCCCCATAAGCCGTCGGCCTGGTATGTTTTGCTCCTGTTCACCATTCCGCCGCTGCTTTGGGCGTGCAATTACATCGTCGGCAAAGCCGTTCGCAATGATATTCCCCCGGTGGGGCTCACCTTTATGCGCTGGCTGGTGGCGCTCATAGTGATCCTGCCGTTTGCGCTGCCTTATATAAAAAGAGACTTTCGTCGCTACCGGGAGTATCTGGGCTGGATTGTCGCCGTCTCGGTAACGGGGATCGTCTGTTTCAGTCTGCTGGTGTATATCGGCCTGCACCACACTTCGAGCACCAACGCGCTGTTGCTTAACTCCTGTATACCGGTGCTGATTATGCTGTTTGGCGCGCTATTTTTTGGGCATAAGCTCAGCGTTAAGCAGGTGGTGGGCCTGGCAATTTCCTGCTGCGGTGTGCTGTTCATTATCTTTAAGGGCGATATCCACGGGCTGCTGCAAATGGCGTTTTCATCGGGTGACCTGATGCTGCTGGCGGCCATGGCTTGTTTTGCGCTGTATACGCTGTGGATCCGAAAAATTCCTTCCGATATTAGCCGCATGGGGCTGCTGGGCGTTCAGGTGGCTATCGCGCTGGTGGTGACGCTGCCGCTGTGGCTGCATGAAATGAGCACCGGGGCTGTGCCACACTGGGATACCATGACGATTTCAGCGGTCGTGTTCCTCGGTGCATTCCCCTCTTTTGTTTCCTATCTGCTGTACGGACGCTGCGTGGAAGCCGTCGGTGCCGCGCGTGCCGGGCTTAGCATTCACCTGATCCCAGTCTTTGGCGTAGTGCTGTCGCTGGTGTTTCTCGGCGAAACGCTGCATCTTTTCCATATCATCGGGATTGCGACTATTTTAGTAGGTGTGGCGTTGGCCAGCAGGCACTAGAGGTGGTTTCAGCCAACCCTCGCGCGATTGCGGCGCGAGGGTTAGGTGAATTTTTAAGAAAGACATAAAAGACGAAGGCCTGAGTCATTGCTGACTCAGGCCTTCTGAATTGTGGCGGAACGGACGGGACTCGAACCCGCGACCCCCTGCGTGACAGGCAGGTATTCTAACCGACTGAACTACCGCTCCGCGTTTTGTTCCCCGTCGGGAACGAAGCGGATATTACGGATTGCCCCGATAACCGTCAACGCTTTTTATCATAAAATTAACCGTTTGCCGCAAAAATCACCTGAGTGGTGATTTTTAACTCGTTTTGGCTATTTTTAGCTGCGCCAGAGGCAGCTGCCGCCTTTCTTCTGCACCAAATCAAGGCGCGATTCATGGGCCACCAGCTCTTCATCACTGGCGTGGATCACCCGCATACCTGTTGCACGACGCACCACGCGCTGAATGCCGCCGCTGCCCTGCTGCTGCTGCACATCACCTTCCATAGAAAATTTGAGTGACGTTTGCCCGCCGGTCATCATCAGATAAACGTCGGCCAGGATTTGGGCATCGAGCAATGCGCCGTGCAGCGTACGTTTGCTGTTGTCTATTTCATAGCGAGAGCAGAGCGCATCGAGGCTGTTCCGCTTGCCCGGGAACATCTTACGGGCCATTGCCAGGCTGTCGGTTACCTTACAGAAGGTATCCGTTTTAGGAATGTCGCGCCGCAGCTTGCTGAACTCGTAGTCCATAAAGCCGATATCAAACGAGGCGTTATGAATGACCAGCTCGGCGCCGCGAATATAGTCGAGGAACGAGTCTGCAACCTGATCGAAGGTCGGCTTATCCGCCAGGAACTCGTCCGCAATACCGTGAACGCCAAAGGCTTCCGGATCCACCAGCCGGTCGGGCTTGAGGTAGACGTGGAAGTTGTTGCCCGTCAGGCGACGGTTGATCACTTCAACCGCACCGATCTCGATAATGCGATGCCCTTCATAATGAGCACCGATCTGGTTCATACCGGTGGTTTCGGTATCGAGGACTATTTGTCTGGTGGGGGTAGAAATCATATAGCTGTGCTCATCGCGCTCGTTTGTGTCAGACTTGACGTTTTCATCACAGGAAGTCTACCAGAGATGCGTAAACAGGTAGAAGTTTTCACCGATGGCTCCTGCCTGGGGAATCCAGGGCCGGGCGGCTTCGGGGCAATTTTGCGGTACAAGCAGCACGAGAAAATCTTCAGCGAAGGGTTTCGTCTCACCACCAATAACCGCATGGAAATGATGGCCGCTATCGTCGCGCTTGAGGCGCTGATCGAACCCTGCGATGTGGTCCTCAGCACCGACAGCCAGTACGTCCGCCAGGGCATTACCCAGTGGATCCACAACTGGAAAAAACGCGGCTGGAAGACGGCAGATAAAAAGCCGGTGAAAAACGTCGATTTATGGAAGCGCCTGGACGCAGCCCTGAGCCATCACCAGATTAAGTGGGAATGGGTCAAAGGGCATGCTGGCCACCCGGAAAACGAACGCTGCGACGAACTGGCGCGCAACGCAGCCTCCCGCCCTACTCATGAGGATGTGGGTTATCAGCCGGACGCGGCGGCACCTTAGCAACGGCTTCGCGGTACTGCCGCGTGGCCCCTACCGCCGAGCGAATCTGATTTTTCGCTTTGCGGCTTTTCATTGGGTTCAGCGTCAGCGGCAGCGTGCGTTTTCGCGCCACGATAACGTGCATACAGCCCAGCGCCGGCAGATGCGTACTCAGCAAACGCCCACCTTGCTTATGCCAGGGCAGGACCTGAAAACTGCGCCGGTACATCACTTCAAAATTCAGTAACGACAGCCAGTCTTGTTGCCTCATGGGGGTAAACATTCGGCTATTATAAGGCACACGCTTACGCAGGAACGGGACCATTTTCCCCAGCCCCAGCAAGCTAATGGGATTAAAACTGCTGAGCACGATCCAACCGTCGTCGATCAGGACACGATCCACTTCCCGCAGCAGGCGGTGGGGATCAGGGCACCAGGGTAACGTGTGGGCCAACAGGCAAGCATCCACCGACTTCGCCGCAAAAGGCAAGTGCAGAGGATCGGCATTAACCTGTAGATGCTCACCCTGCAGGGCCACATTAACCTGATGCGAAATCGCACACGCTTCGGTGTTCACTTCCGCACTCAGGTTGCCAATTTTCAATAAGTGAAAGCCGAACATTTTCGCCAGCCACGGGCGGAGCTGCTCTTCGAGCGCATCCCGATAGTGTTCTCCCCACCGCAGCTGCGCCCAATGATGGGGGGAAGTGATAATCTCAGGTATCCTTGCCGGTTTCATCACTACCTTCTTAATGGCCATAGAGAGGTTGAACTATGAATCTTAACAGTATTCGTGCCTTCCAGGATAACTACATCTGGGTGCTTAATAACGAGCAGGGAAAATGTGTGATCGTTGACCCTGGCGACGCCGCACCGGTATTGAGGGGAATAGAGGAAAACGGCTGGCAGCCAGAGGCCATTCTGCTGACCCATCATCATGCCGATCATGTGGGTGGCGTTCAGCAATTAAAGGACAAGTTTCCGAAGATTAAGGTCTACGGCCCGGAGGAAACCCGGCAGAAAGGCGCCACTCAGATCGTGGGCGAAGGGGATAAGTTTAGTCTGCTTGGGCGTGAATTTCGCGTGATAGCAACACCTGGTCACACTTTAGGACATATCTCCTTTTTTAGTTTTCCTTATCTATTTTGCGGCGACACAATGTTTTCAGGCGGCTGTGGAAGGCTTTTTGAAGGCACGGCAGGTCAGATGTTTAATTCATTTCAAAAGCTTAATGAACTCCCCGCCGATACACTGATTTGTTGCGCACATGAGTATACGGAATCGAACATAAAGTTTGCCTTAAGTATTCTACCCCATGATGAGCATTTAACGGGATACTATCGAAAAGTTAAGGAGTTACGCGCAAAAAATCATTCAACATTGCCGTCTTCCCTGCAAACTGAACGTAAAATAAATATTTTTTTACGCACTGAAGATGTTGTTTTAAAAGAAGAAATAAAAAAAGAAACAAACTTGCAACAACCCCATGAGATATTCGCCTGGTTAAGGACAAAGAAGGACAGCTTCTGAATATTCTGGTTGTGTTGTCGAAAAGGCGACGGTATCATCGCTCGTCTTTTAAGCAACCATTGACACACACATGAAGGCAAAAGCGATACTACTCGCCTCTGTCTTGCTTGTCGGGTGCCAGGCGTCAAAGCATGATGCCAACATTCAACAGCACGCACAGAGTCTGTCTGCAGCTGGTCAAGGTGAAGCAGGAAAGTACACGGGTCGAGTGACCTCCGCGCGATGGATGGATGATGGAACCTTCCTCGCGCAAGATCAAAACCTGTGGAACTTCATCGGCAACGAGCTAAAGATGGGGATACCGGAAAACATCCGTATCCGCGAACAGAAACAGAAGTACCTGAGTAATAAGAGCTATCTCCACGATGTAACATTACGGGCAGAGCCGTATATGTACTGGATTGCCGGGCAAGTTAAGAAACGCAACATGCCAATGGAACTAGTACTACTACCCATAGTGGAGAGCGCTTTTGACCCCCACGCGACGTCTGGTGCAAATGCCGCAGGCATTTGGCAGATTATCCCAAGTACGGGGCGCAATTACGGTCTGAAGCAGACCAAAGCGTACGATGCACGCCGTGATGTAGTGGCTTCCACCACTGCCGCACTGGATATGATGCAGCGTTTGAACAAGATGTTTGACGGCGACTGGTTGTTGACCGTGGCGGCGTACAACAGCGGTGAAGGCCGCGTGCTGAATGCTATTAAAGCGAACAAATCGCGGGGTAAACCTACCGATTTCTGGTCGCTGGCTTTGCCACGTGAAACAAAGATCTACGTACCGAAAATGCTGGCGTTGAGTGACATACTCAAAAACAGTCAGAAGTACGGCGTACGTCTGCCGACAACGGATGAAAGCCGCGCGCTGGCGCGTGTTGAAGTAAGCAGTCCGGTTGAGTTAACGCAGGTCGCCGAAATGGCAGGCATGTCGCTCACCAACCTGAAGACCTTCAACGCCGGCGTGAAAAGCACCACCGTTGGAAAAAATCAGCGCTATGTGATGGTGCCGAAAAAGCATGCCGAGCAGCTGAAAGCCTCTCTGGCTTCTGGGGAAATCGATGCTTTACAGCCAACGTTGGTGGCGGATAACCGTCTCAACGCGGGTGGCAACAAATCCTATAAAGTGCGTTCAGGGGATACTCTGTCCAGCATTGCTTCACGCCTCGGTGTGAATGCTAAGGATTTGCAGAGCTGGAATAACCTGCGCGGTTCGCACCTCAAAGTTGGGCAGACGCTCAGCGTGAAAGGTGGCGCCACACAGCTGGCTGATAACAGCAGCATCACTTATCAGGTGCGTAAAGGTGATTCGTTGTCGAGTATTGCTAAACGTCACGGCGTGAACATCAAAGATGTGATGCGCTGGAACAATGGTACCGATGACCTGAAACCGGGTGACCGTTTGACGCTGTTTGTCAGCGGCAACAGCTCGCCGGATACCTGATAGCCAGAACAAAAAAGGCACCTTACGGTGCCTTTTCTTTTTTACCTCACGCCTTTCGCGCTTCCAGCATGATGATATCGCTGGTGAATGAGCCGTCCCGCTGCAATTCAAAGTATTGTTTCACCTCGTCCGAGGCGCTTTTTTGATAGGCGCGGATTGCGTCCGATAACACTATCGGCGTGCGCATTCTGGCGATCCAGCTGGTAAATTCCAGATTCAACCTGTCACACAACACGCTGTGCGTGACCAGGCCCGCCTCATTGAACAGGCTAAGCCACTCTCCGCTGGAATAATTACGCACATGCGAGGTATCTCGCAGCGCCTCGACCGTTTGCAGCCAGATATCCTTAACCGGATGGCCTGGCGAGGTCACATCCATAAAGATGGCAATACCACCGGGCTTAAGCACGCGCTTTACTTCGCGCAGCGCCTGACCAACATCGTGCCAGTGATGCGCTGAGTAGCGACTGATCACCACGTCAAAAATACCGTCGTCAAACGGCAATGATTCCGCGTATCCCTGACGTGTCGCGATATTCGCTATTCCGCGCGTTGTTGCCGCTTCAGCAACGACCGCCAGCATCTGCTCGGACAGATCATAAGCCACCACCGATTTCACTTTAGCCGCGGCAATAAAGCTGGCGTGCCCTGCCCCGCATCCCATGTCCAGGAGCGTGGCATGAGGGAAGTCATTCAGCCTTGCGCTAAGCCGCTCCAGATCGCGCCCGGAAGCATGAACCGTACTGGTCAAATAGGCGCTGGCCTGAGATCCAAACTGCTGGCCGACTTTGTCGTGATGGGATTGCGTTGTCATCGTTATGTCCTTGCGGTTAAGTGAGAAAAAGGGCAGCGCACAGGTCTGCCCAACGGCAGACCTGACGAACCTTATTTCAGCTCAGGCTTGCCGGGACGGAATTCAACTAGTAGCGGATTATGGTCTGATGCACGAGTCACCAGCACCGAAGCTTCGGTGACGTTCAGGCCACGATAGAACACAAAATCAAGAGGGCGACCAAACGCCCGGCGGCGGTGATCGTCAGTAAAGCGGACTTCCCTGAGCGTCATCTCGCGGGCAAAGCGGAAGAGCGCGTTCATGCGTGGACGGCTCCAGGCATTGAAATCACCGGCCATGATCACCGGCCCGTTGTGATGCCCTATCTGGTCTCCAATAGGCCCCAACTGCTTGCTGTAGACATCGACACCGAGGCTAAAATTGACGGCGTGGATATTAATCACCATCAACATGCGTCCGTCTGGCAGCGGATAGACCGTGACCAAAGCTGATTTAGACAAGCGCAGGATCGGCTCGCGTTCACGCAGCGGGCAGCAATATACCGGATGGGCTGCAGACAACGTCATCACGCCAGAAGGATGCTGGGGTAAAACAAAGGCAGGAACCTGGTCGGCAGCCAGATAGTTAGAAGTCGCAAACCTGACCAGCTCAGGCGTCGTTTGCGCTTCCTGGAGCAACATCAGATGTGCGTCTTTGCCGAAGGTTTGCAGCACTGAAAGCCAGTCGGCCCGCTGCTGCTTAAAGATGTTCCACACCAGAACGCGAATTGTGTCCTGACCGGGTAAAGGTTCACCGGGGGGTAATGCCTGGCCGATAGTCGCGAACGAGCCAGGAGGCAGAATGCGCTCTGCTGGCTGTCCGGCTACATATCTCATGGCATAGGTATTCTTGTGCACGTTTGGCTAACGACCTCAGTAACTCAACTTGCCCGCAGCTCGCAGGCTATCTTTCAGTTATAGGGACTTTAGCGCAGACTTTCAACGACCATTACAAACCATTGCCTTTCCGGAACGTAAACAATCACGCTCCGGAAGGATAAAACTTAACCGATGGCAACCCGTGATTGCTTATCGAGTCGGCCACTTAAGCCTATTAACAGCAGTGCCACAACAACAATCACGGCGCCAATCCAGGGCGTTTGCGCCAGGCCGAAGTTCTGTACAGTCTGACCGCCAATGATGGAGCCCAGGGCAATCCCTACGTTAAAGGCCGCGATGTTGAGCCCAGAGGCAACATCTACCGCGTTGGGCGTGTATTGCTCAGCCTTTTGGACAACATAAACTTGTAATCCCGGCACATTGCCGAAAGCAAAAACACCCATCACCAAAATCGTCAGCAAGGCAGCAACATGTGAATGCGCTGTGACCTGGAAGACCAGAAGTAACGCAGCCAGAGCAGCAAAGATAAACTTCAGGGCCGGCACCGCACCGTGACGATCCGCCAGTTTCCCACCCCAGATGTTACCGATAGCCACCGATACGCCATAACCGAGCAGGATCCAGCTAACCGCAGAAGGTGAGAAGCCGGCCAGATCCTGCATCATTGGAGCAAGGAAGGTGAAGGCGGTGAACACGCCACCATAGCCCAGAGCAGTAACCAGATAGATCAGTACCAGACGCGGATGCGTCAGGACCTGTAATTGCTCTTTTATTCCCGCCATCGCACGGTTAGGAATATCTTTCGGGATAAGGATCATGCTGCTGATTAACGCGATCACGCCAATAGCCGATACCGCGAGGAAGGTTTCACGCCAGCCAAAATGCTGCCCGATGAAAGTGCCTAATGGCACGCCGGTCACCAGCGCTACCGTCAGGCCACCAAACATAATGGCAATGGCCGAAGCAGCTTTCTCTTTAGGCACAAGGCTTGTCGCAATCGTCGAGCCAATAGAGAAAAACACGCCGTGCGCCAGGCCAGTTAGTAGACGTGCCACAACCAGGGTCTCGTAATTAGGCGACAGCCAGGCAATAACGTTACCCACTGTAAAGAGAGCCATAAGCCCGATCAACAGCTGTTTACGCGGCAATTTACCCGTTAAAGCGGTCAGGACAGGCGCGCCAATGGCTACGCCCAGGGCATAGATAGAAACCAGCAATCCTGCCGACGGCACGGAGATCGCGAGTTGTTCAGCGATGGTCGGCACAAGCCCGACAATCACAAATTCAGTAGTACCGATTGCGAAAGCACTGATTGTCAGTGCCAGAAGCGCCAGAGGCATAATTTACTCCATAACAGGTGTCTTTTGATGACACGCAGTATGGCGGGATGCTTAAATAACAAAAATATGTAAAATCTCAATAGAATTTTGCTTGTGGAGCAACAATGAAGGCTACATCGGAAGAACTTGCGATTTTCGTTGCCGTAGTAGAAAGCGGGAGTTTTAGCCGCGCAGCAGAACAGCTGGGACAGGCTAACTCTGCGGTAAGCAGAACGGTTAAAAAGCTGGAGATGAAGCTGGGAGTAAGCCTGCTCAACCGCACAACCCGGCAGCTGAGCCTGACGGAGGAAGGTGAACGCTACTTCCGTAACGTGCAGCAGATTCTGCAGGCGATGGCCGCAGCCGAAAATGAAGTGATGGAAAGTAAGCAAACGCCGCGGGGATTATTGCGCATTGATGCCGCAACGCCGGTAATGTTGCATTTACTGATGCCGCTGATAAAACCGTTCCGCGAACGCTACCCGGAAATGACGCTCTCGCTAGTCTCTTCAGAAACCTTCATTAACCTCATCGAACGCAAAGTCGATGTGGCGATCCGCGTGGGCAATTTAACCGACTCAAGCTTACGTGCCCGCCCACTCTTTAGCAGTTATCGCAAGATTATTGCATCACCTGAATATCTGGCGGCACACGGTGTGCCGGAGACTGCTGACGATTTGATGAATCATGTCTGCCTGGGCTTTACCGAGCCGTCATCTCTTAACCGCTGGCCTGTTTCACAAGCGGATGGGCAGCTTTTTGAGATCAAGCCTGGGTTATCTTCGAATAGTGGCGAGACACTTAAGCAGCTCTGCCTGACGGGAAACGGCATTGCCTGCCTGTCGGATTTTATGATTGATAAAGAGATTGAGAGCGGAGAGTTC
The DNA here is from genome assembly GCF_050847315.1 of Enterobacter sp. TMH.L2. Lineage (NCBI taxonomy): Bacteria > Pseudomonadati > Pseudomonadota > Gammaproteobacteria > Enterobacterales > Enterobacteriaceae > Enterobacter > Enterobacter sp. TMH.L2. Next base: position 3,782,157 of record NZ_CP193791.1, read on the forward strand.
GTTGAGGTGCTGGCCGATAAACTTTTGCCGGTCAATATGCCTTTCAGTGCGGTGTACTATAGCGACCGGGCGGTCAGTACACGTATTCGTGCATTTATTGATTTTCTGAGTGACGCAGTAAAACGGCCCCATGCAGGGCCTTAATCAGGATCAGTTATCCCACTTTGGTGCCAGACCTTCCGGGCTCACCAGGCGGTCATTGCATTCCAGAGCAGCAATAGCCGCCATGTCTTCTGCATCCAGCTTCAAGTTCAGCGCCTGCAGGTTGCTTTCGAGATTCACACGTTTGGTAGATGAAGGAATGACTGCGTAACCCAGAGCCATCGCCCACGCCAGAATCACCTGAGCAGGGGTCGCCTGATGCTTCTGTGCAATGCGGCCAATCGTTTCGTCTGCCAGTGCCTTGCCATACGCCAGCGTCATGTAAGACGTGATGTGGATGTTATGCTGTTTTGCCCACTCAACAACGGTACGGTTTTGCAGGTATGGCGACAGTTCGATCTGGTTAGTCGCAATGTTTTCAGCGCCAATGGCGTCAATGGCCTGCTGCATCAGCTCAACCGTAAAGTTCGAAATCCCAATCTGGCGAGTCAGACCCGCTTCTTTCGCCGACAACAGCGCCTGCATAAATTCAGCAACCGGTACGGCGTCGTTTGGTGATGGCCAGTGGATCAGGGTCAGATCGACATAATCAGTATTCAGTTTCGCCAGGCTATCCTTCAGGCTCGGGATCAGCTTGTCCTTACTCAGATTTTCGATCCAGATCTTGGTGGTGATAAACAGTTCATCACGCGGAATACCGCTTTCTTCCAGGGCCTGACCAACAGCCGCTTCATTATCATAGATTTGAGCAGTGTCTACTGCGCGATAGCCCAGTTCCAGCGCAGTTTTAACCGATGCGATGACGACGTCGTCTTTCAGGCGGAAAGTGCCCAGACCGAATGCAGGAATTGCCATTATTAACCTCATTATAGGGTGTGCGTTTGTATGAGGCAGAGTATGCAGGGGAGAACTTTGATGAAAAAGGCAGATAAATGCAGAAGATTTTTGCTAAATCAGCAACAATGCCGCCGTGTGTGATGAAATTTAAAAACAAAAAAGCCCTGAGTCTAAGACTCAGGGCTTAAATAAGTGGCGGAACGGACGGGACTCGAACCCGCGACCCCCTGCGTGACAGGCAGGTATTCTAACCGACTGAACTACCGCTCCACCGAATTTTTCTACAACCACCGGTTTGTTGCCCCGGTTTACTGCTTAATTTGATGCCTGGCAGTTCCCTACTCTCGCATGGGGAGACCCCACACTACCATCGGCGCTACGGCGTTTCACTTCTGAGTTCGGCATGGGGTCAGGTGGGACCACCGCGCTACGGCCGCCAGGCAAATTCTGTTATTGACCGTTATATTTCCATATAACCATCAATCTAATCCTGAACTAAGCTGAAAATCTTTCGTCTCTCAAAACACCTTCGGTGTTGTAAGGTTAAGCCTCACGGATCATTAGTACTGGTTAGCTCAACGTATCGCTACGCTTACACACCCAGCCTATCAACGTCGTAGTCTTCAACGTTCCTTCAGGACCCTTAAAGGGTCAGGGAGAACTCATCTCGGGGCAAGTTTCGCGCTTAGATGCTTTCAGCGCTTATCTTTTCCGCATTTAGCTACCGGGCAATGCCATTGGCATGACAACCCGAACACCAGTGATGCGTCCACTCCGGTCCTCTCGTACTAGGAGCAGCCCCCCTCAATTCTCCAGCGCCCACGGCAGATAGGGACCGAACTGTCTCACGACGTTCTAAACCCAGCTCGCGTACCACTTTAAATGGCGAACAGCCATACCCTTGGGACCTACTTCAGCCCCAGGATGTGATGAGCCGACATCGAGGTGCCAAACACCGCCGTCGATATGAACTCTTGGGCGGTATCAGCCTGTTATCCCCGGAGTACCTTTTATCCGTTGAGCGATGGCCCTTCCATTCAGAACCACCGGATCACTAAGACCTGCTTTCGCACCTGCTCGAGCCGTCACTCTCGCAGTCAAGCTAGCTTATGCCTTTGCACTAACCTCACGATGTCCGACCGTGATTAGCTAACCTTCGTGCTCCTCCGTTACGCTTTAGGAGGAGACCGCCCCAGTCAAACTACCCACCAGACACTGTCCGCAACCCGGATCACGGGTCTACGTTAGAACATCAAACATTAAAGGGTGGTATTTCAAGGTTGGCTCCACGCAGACTGGCGTCCACGCTTCAAAGCCTCCCACCTATCCTACACATCAAGGCTCAATGTTCAGTGTCAAGCTATAGTAAAGGTTCACGGGGTCTTTCCGTCTTGCCGCGGGTACACTGCATCTTCACAGCGATTTCAATTTCACTGAGTCTCGGGTGGAGACAGCCTGGCCATCATTACGCCATTCGTGCAGGTCGGAACTTACCCGACAAGGAATTTCGCTACCTTAGGACCGTTATAGTTACGGCCGCCGTTTACCGGGGCTTCGATCAAGAGCTTCTCCTTGCGGATAACCCCATCAATTAACCTTCCGGCACCGGGCAGGCGTCACACCGTATACGTCCACTTTCGTGTTTGCACAGTGCTGTGTTTTTAATAAACAGTTGCAGCCAGCTGGTATCTTCGACTGCCTTCAGCTCCACCCGCGAGGGGCTTCACCTGATGACAGCGTGCCTTCTCCCGAAGTTACGGCACCATTTTGCCTAGTTCCTTCACCCGAGTTCTCTCAAGCGCCTTGGTATTCTCTACCTGACCACCTGTGTCGGTTTGGGGTACGATTCAATGTTACCTGATGCTTAGAGGCTTTTCCTGGAAGCAGGGCATTTGTTACTTCAGCACCGTAGTGCCTCGTCATCACACCTCAGCGTTTAATAAGCGTCCGGATTTACCTAAACGCTCCGCCTACATGCTTAAACCGGGACAACCGTCGCCCGGCTAACATAGCCTTCTCCGTCCCCCCTTCGCAGTAACACCGAGTACAGGAATATTAACCTGTTTCCCATCGACTACGCCTTTCGGCCTCGCCTTAGGGGTCGACTCACCCTGCCCCGATTAACGTTGGACAGGAACCCTTGGTCTTCCGGCGAGCGGGCTTTTCACCCGCTTTATCGTTACTTATGTCAGCATTCGCACTTCTGATACCTCCAGCAAACCTCACAGTTCACCTTCGACGGCTTACAGAACGCTCCCCTACCCAACAACACATAGTGTCGCTGCCGCAGCTTCGGTGCATGGTTTAGCCCCGTTACATCTTCCGCGCAGGCCGACTCGACCAGTGAGCTATTACGCTTTCTTTAAATGATGGCTGCTTCTAAGCCAACATCCTGGCTGTCTGTGCCTTCCCACATCGTTTCCCACTTAACCATGACTTTGGGACCTTAGCTGGCGGTCTGGGTTGTTTCCCTCTTCACGACGGACGTTAGCACCCGCCGTGTGTCTCCCGTGATAACATTCTTCGGTATTCGTAGTTTGCATCGGGTTGGTAAGCCGGGATGGCCCCCTAGCCGAAACAGTGCTCTACCCCCGAAGATGAGTTCACGAGGCGCTACCTAAATAGCTTTCGGGGAGAACCAGCTATCTCCCGGTTTGATTGGCCTTTCACCCCCAGCCACAAGTCATCCGCTAATTTTTCAACATTAGTCGGTTCGGTCCTCCAGTTAGTGTTACCCAACCTTCAACCTGCCCATGGCTAGATCACCGGGTTTCGGGTCTATACCCTGCAACTTAACGCCCAGTTAAGACTCGGTTTCCCTGCGGCTCCCCTATACGGTTAACCTTGCTACAGAATATAAGTCGCTGACCCATTATACAAAAGGTACGCAGTCACCCCATAAAGAGGCTCCCACTGCTTGTACGTACACGGTTTCAGGTTCTTTTTCACTCCCCTCGCCGGGGTTCTTTTCGCCTTTCCCTCACGGTACTGGTTCACTATCGGTCAGTCAGGAGTATTTAGCCTTGGAGGATGGTCCCCCCATATTCAGACAGGATACCACGTGTCCCGCCCTACTCTTCGAACTCACAGTATGTGCATTTTAGTGTACGGGAGTATCACCCTGTACCCTGCGACTTTCCAGACGCTTCCACTAACACACAAACTGATTCAGGTTCTGGGCTGCTCCCCGTTCGCTCGCCGCTACTGGGGGAATCTCGGTTGATTTCTTTTCCTCGGGGTACTTAGATGTTTCAGTTCCCCCGGTTCGCTTCATTACGCTATGTATTCACGTAATGATAGTGTGACGGATCACACTGGGTTTCCCCATTCGGAAATCGCCGGCTATAACGGTTCATATCACCTTACCGACGCTTATCGCAGATTAGCACGTCCTTCATCGCCTCTGACTGCCAGGGCATCCACCGTGTACGCTTAGTCGCTTAACCTCACAACCCGAAGGTGTCTCGTAAGACACAATCGATATTGTGAAAATTTGAGAGACTCGAACATGTCTTAACCTCATTCTTTATTACGGAAGAATAAGACGACATGTCGTTTCAATTTTCAGCTTGTTCCGGATTGTTAAAGAGCAAATATCTCAAACATGACTCTTTCAAGTCAGCTTTGAGATAGTTCGGCACGCAACTTTCACTTACATACCAGCAAGTGGCGTCCCCTAGGGGATTCGAACCCCTGTTACCGCCGTGAAAGGGCGGTGTCCTGGGCCTCTAGACGAAGGGGACACTGAAGTCTCAATCGCAAGACGCCTTGCTTCTCTACATCTATCAGACAATCTGTGTGAGCACTACGCGGGTTGTATCTTTTAGGTAAGGAGGTGATCCAACCGCAGGTTCCCCTACGGTTACCTTGTTACGACTTCACCCCAGTCATGAATCACAAAGTGGTAAGCGCCCTCCCGAAGGTTAAGCTACCTACTTCTTTTGCAACCCACTCCCATGGTGTGACGGGCGGTGTGTACAAGGCCCGGGAACGTATTCACCGTAGCATTCTGATCTACGATTACTAGCGATTCCGACTTCATGGAGTCGAGTTGCAGACTCCAATCCGGACTACGACGCACTTTATGAGGTCCGCTTGCTCTCGCGAGGTCGCTTCTCTTTGTATGCGCCATTGTAGCACGTGTGTAGCCCTACTCGTAAGGGCCATGATGACTTGACGTCATCCCCACCTTCCTCCAGTTTATCACTGGCAGTCTCCTTTGAGTTCCCGGCCGAACCGCTGGCAACAAAGGATAAGGGTTGCGCTCGTTGCGGGACTTAACCCAACATTTCACAACACGAGCTGACGACAGCCATGCAGCACCTGTCTCAGAGTTCCCGAAGGCACCAATCCATCTCTGGAAAGTTCTCTGGATGTCAAGAGTAGGTAAGGTTCTTCGCGTTGCATCGAATTAAACCACATGCTCCACCGCTTGTGCGGGCCCCCGTCAATTCATTTGAGTTTTAACCTTGCGGCCGTACTCCCCAGGCGGTCGACTTAACGCGTTAGCTCCGGAAGCCACGCCTCAAGGGCACAACCTCCAAGTCGACATCGTTTACGGCGTGGACTACCAGGGTATCTAATCCTGTTTGCTCCCCACGCTTTCGCACCTGAGCGTCAGTCTTTGTCCAGGGGGCCGCCTTCGCCACCGGTATTCCTCCAGATCTCTACGCATTTCACCGCTACACCTGGAATTCTACCCCCCTCTACAAGACTCAAGCTTGCCAGTTTCGAATGCAGTTCCCAGGTTGAGCCCGGGGATTTCACATCCGACTTAACAAACCGCCTGCGTGCGCTTTACGCCCAGTAATTCCGATTAACGCTTGCACCCTCCGTATTACCGCGGCTGCTGGCACGGAGTTAGCCGGTGCTTCTTCTGCGAGTAACGTCAATCACCAAGGTTATTAACCTTAATGCCTTCCTCCTCGCTGAAAGTACTTTACAACCCGAAGGCCTTCTTCATACACGCGGCATGGCTGCATCAGGCTTGCGCCCATTGTGCAATATTCCCCACTGCTGCCTCCCGTAGGAGTCTGGACCGTGTCTCAGTTCCAGTGTGGCTGGTCATCCTCTCAGACCAGCTAGGGATCGTCGCCTAGGTGAGCCATTACCCCACCTACTAGCTAATCCCATCTGGGTTCATCTGATGGCAAGAGGCCCGAAGGTCCCCCTCTTTGGTCTTGCGACGTTATGCGGTATTAGCTACCGTTTCCAGTAGTTATCCCCCTCCATCAGGCAGATCCCCAGACATTACTCACCCGTCCGCCGCTCGTCACCCAGGAGCAAGCTCCCCGTGCTACCGCTCGACTTGCATGTGTTAGGCCTGCCGCCAGCGTTCAATCTGAGCCATGATCAAACTCTTCAATTTAAAAGTGTTTGATGCTCAAAGAATTAAAACTGTTTATAAAATCAGTAGTCACTCTTCAAGACTTGATATTTGTTTGCATCCGGAGATGCTGAGATATCAATCCTGCGAGTGCCCACACAGATTGTCTGATAAATTGTTAAAGAGCAGTGAGTCAGTCGCTTTCGCTTGCTAACTCGAGGTGGCGTATATTACGCTTTCCTCTTTCAGAGTCAAGCGTTTATTTTCGCTTTCGTCTGACTGACTACCGGGTTGTGAAGCCGCTTTCGAAGCCGCTTCGCCGTGTCAGTGGAGGCGCATTATAGGGAGTTCTCAGAGCCTGACAACCCCTAATTTGAAAAAACTTTCTGACAGGCTATTTTTTAGGCGAAATGCTTATTTTTAGCGCTTTTTGATGAGTTTTGGCAGGTCTGCGAGGCTATTAATAACCACATCTGCGGCCGCCTCACCTGCTTCTGTCACTGGTTTGCCGGTGCGAACCAGCACTTTAGTCCCCACCATTGCGGCAGCACCAGCCTGCATATCTTCAATTTTATCGCCGACCATATAAGAAGAAGCCATATCAATGTGCAGGAAGTCACGGGCAGAAATCAGCATGCCAGGCTGCGGCTTACGACAGTCACAAGTCTGGCTAAACTCTTTCACGCTCCCATCCGGGTGATGAGGGCAATAATAGATGCCGTCGAGATCGACGCCGCGGTCCGCCAGCGACCAGTCCATCCATTCGGTCAGGTTTTCAAAGTCAGCCTCGGTGAACATCCCGCGCGCAATGCCGGACTGGTTAGTCACCAGCACCAGAGCAAAGCCCATCTCTTTTAATTCGCGCATTGCTTCTATAACACCATCAATAAACTCGAACCGGTCAACTTCATATACATAGCCATGATCGACATTAATGGTGCCATCGCGGTCGAGAAAAATAGCGGGTACGGACTGTGCCACTTGAGAACTCCTGAAACGGGTTAATGACGTTTAGTATCGCATGATTTAGTAATAAGGAGAGAACAGTCCTTCACTCGCTGATTGATTTAGACGTCTGGATGCCTTAACATCCATATCGATTACGGTAACTTTGGTTACTGGTAGCAGAAAATTCCACGGCTAATACAGATACGATAATAAATAACTCAATGATTAAACTTTCAAATATCACCAAGGTGTTCCAGCAGGGAAACCGCAGCATACAGGCATTGAACAATGTCAGTCTGCACGTACCTGCCGGGCAAATTTATGGCGTGATTGGCGCGTCCGGTGCGGGGAAAAGCACCCTTATCCGCTGTGTAAACCTGCTTGAACGTCCAACCGAAGGTTCAGTTCTGGTTGACGGTCAGGACCTGACAACGCTTTCTGAAACCCAGTTAACCAAAGCCCGCCGCCAGATCGGTATGATCTTCCAGCACTTTAATCTGCTTTCTTCGCGTACCGTTTTTGGTAACGTCGCTCTGCCGCTCGAGTTGGATAACACGCCAAAAGAAGAGATTAAACGTCGCGTTACCGAGCTACTGGACTTAGTAGGTTTAGGTGAAAAGCACGATGCCTGGCCTGCAAACCTTTCCGGCGGTCAGAAGCAGCGCGTCGCGATTGCTCGTGCGCTTGCCAGCAATCCAAAGGTCCTGCTGTGTGACGAAGCTACCAGCGCGTTGGACCCAGCCACGACCCGCTCTATTCTGGAGCTGCTGAAAGACATTAACCGCCGCCTGGGCCTGACCATTCTGCTTATCACCCACGAGATGGATGTGGTCAAACGTATTTGTGACTGCGTGGCCGTGATCAGCAACGGCGAGCTTATTGAGCAGGATACGGTGAGCGAAGTGTTCTCCCATCCGAAAACGCCTCTGGCGCAGCAGTTTATTCAGTCCACACTGCACCTCGACGTGCCGGAAGATTACGCGCAGCGTCTGAACGCAGAGCATAAAGAAAATGCGGTACCTTTATTACGCCTGGAGTTCACTGGCCAGTCGGTCGATGCCCCACTGCTCTCAGAAACAGCACGTACCTTCAACGTGAACAGCAACATTATTAGCGCGCAGATGGATTATGCCGGTGGGGTGAAGTTCGGCATCATGCTGTGTGAAATGCACGGCGAGCCAAAAGATACGCAAGCGGCTATTGCCTGGCTGCAGGAGCAACACGTGAAAGTAGAGGTGCTGGGTTATGTCTGAAGCAATGATTTGGTTACTGGCTCGCGGCGTATATGAAACGTTGGCCATGACCTTTGTTTCCGGTTTCTTCGGATTTGTGCTCGGTCTGCCAGTCGGCGTGCTGCTTTACATCACTCGTCCTGGGCAAATCAGCGCCAATGCGAAGCTTTACCGCAGCCTCTCGGCGATCGTTAACATTTTCCGTTCTATTCCATTCATTATCCTGCTTGTCTGGATGATCCCTTTTACTCGCGTCATCGTAGGAACATCTATCGGCCTGCAAGCGGCTATCGTTCCGTTGACCGTTGGTGCCGCGCCGTTTATTGCGCGTATGGTTGAAAATGCCCTGCTGGAAATTCCAACCGGCCTGATTGAAGCTTCACGCGCGATGGGCGCTACGCCGCTGCAAATCATTCGTAAAGTACTGCTTCCAGAAGCGCTTCCAGGCCTGGTCAATGCCGCGACGATTACCCTTATCACTTTAGTGGGCTATTCTGCTATGGGTGGTGCCGTCGGTGCCGGTGGTTTGGGGCAGATTGGCTATCAGTACGGGTACATCGGCTACAACGCTACCGTAATGAATACCGTACTGGTTCTGCTGGTCGTGCTGGTTTACTTAATTCAATTCTCTGGCGATCGTATCGTCCGGGCTGTTACACACAAATAAACACAACTGCATTCATACAAGGAAAAGGACATGGCTTTTAACTTTAAAACGTTCGCCGCGGTCGGCGCTCTGATTGGCTCTCTGGCCCTGGTGGGTTGCGGTCAGGAAGAGAAAGATCCAAACCACATTAAAGTCGGCGTGATTGCTGGCGCTGAGCAGCAGGTTGCGGAAGTGGCTCAGAAAGTGGCTAAAGAGAAGTATGGCCTCGATGTTGAGCTGGTGACCTTTACCGACTATGTCCTGCCAAACGAAGCACTTAGCAAAGGCGATATCGACGTTAACGCCTTCCAGCACAAACCTTACCTGGATCAGCAGATCAAAGATCGTGGTTATAAGCTGGTTTCCGTAGGCAATACCTTTGTTTATCCAATTGCCGGCTACTCCAAAAAAATCAAATCACTGGCTGAACTGCAGCCGGGTTCTCAGGTAGCACTGCCAAACGACCCGACTAACCTCGGCCGTTCTCTGCTGCTGCTGCAGAAAGAAGGTCTGATCAAACTGAAAGACGGCGTTGGTCTGTTGCCAACCGTGCTGGATGTCACCGAGAACCCAAAAAATCTGAAACTGGTTGAGCTGGAAGCACCGCAACTGCCGCGTTCTCTTGACGATGCGCAGATTGCTCTGGCCATCATCAACACCACTTACGCTAGCCAGATTGGCCTGACACCAGCGAAAGACGGTATCTTCGTTGAAGACAAAAACTCGCCTTACGTGAACCTGATCGTTTCTCGTGAAGACAACAAAGATGCAGAAAACGTGAAGAAGTTCGTTCAGGCCTATCAGTCTGATGAAGTGAACGAAGCGGCTAACAAAGTCTTTAACGGCGGCGCGGTTAAAGGCTGGTAAGTTTCCATTCTTCAGTTTTACGTAAATAATTAAAGGCGGGCGCAAGCCCGCCTTGTTATTTTGGTTCGAGCTTGCTTCAATGTTCCCCGTTTTACATTCATTGAGGAAATATTATGCGTGCTTTACCGATCTGTTTATTAGCCTTCGCGCTGAGCGGCTGTTCAATGCTAAGCAGATCCCCAGTAGAACCCGTTCAAAGCACGGCAGCTGCGCCGAAGACAGAAACAGAGAAACCGAAAGCGCCTCGCCCTGTTCCGGTCAGAATCTACACCAACGCAGAAGACTTGGTGGGTAAACCGTTCCGTGATTTAGGCGAAGTCAGCGGCGAGTCTTGCCAGGCAAGCAATCAGGATTCTCCCCCGAATATCCCGACAGCACGTAAACGCATGCAGATTAATGCCTCCAAAATGAAAGCCAATGCGGTCCTGCAGCACAGCTGCGACATCACCACCGGCACGCCAGGGTGCTACCGTCAGGCTGTTTGCGTTGGCTCCGCGCTGCAAGTTTCGGCGCAATGACCCCATTTCAATTTGCACAAATAGGCGTTATTCGCTCCCCTTATAAAGAAAAGTTCGCCGTCCCGCGTCAGCCCGGTCTGATCAAAGACGGCGGCGGTGAACTGCGTCTGCTTGCGCCTTACAACCAGGCCGATGCCGTTCGTGGGCTGGAAGAGTTTAGCCACCTGTGGCTATTGTTTGTCTTTCACCAAACGATGGAAGGCGGCTGGCGCCCAACCGTACGTCCTCCCCGGCTTGGCGGAAACGCGCGAATGGGCGTGTTTGCTACGCGTTCCACGTTTCGCCCGAATCCAATCGGCATGTCGCTGGTTGAGCTTAAAGGTATTCGTTGCCAAAAAGATGAAGTGATCTTACAGCTCGGCAGTCTGGATTTGGTGGATGGCACGCCCATTGTAGATATCAAACCGTACCTGCCATTTGCAGAAGCCGTGCCGGACGCACGTGCTGGCTATGCACAGCAGGCTCCGCAGGCGGACATGCCTGTGATGTTTACACCAGAAGTGCAGCATCAGTTGACCGGGCTGGAAAAACGCTATCCGCATCTTGCGCGTTTTATCAGTCAGGTGCTTGCTCAGGACCCTCGTCCTGCCTATCGTAAAGGTGAAGATGTCGGGAAAACTTACGCCGTTCTGCTGCTGGACTTTAACGTTCGCTGGCGCATCACAGAACACGGTTTTGAAGTGTTCGCTCTCGAAACGAGTTAATTTAGCCCTCTCTCTTTTGACATCTCTGCCACACTGGTAAACTAAACCACTTTTTTTGAAGCAGGCCGCCGCTGGCCTGCGCTCTGCCGTTCAAATGGAACCGTAACAACATGCGTACTAGCCAATACCTGCTCTCCACTCTGAAGGAGACACCTGCCGACGCTGAAGTAGTCAGCCACCAGCTGATGCTGCGCGCCGGGATGATCCGCAAGCTGGCCTCCGGTTTATACACCTGGCTGCCAACCGGTTTGCGCGTCCTGAAGAAAGTCGAAAACATCGTGCGTGAAGAAATGAACAACGCCGGTGCTATCGAAATGTGCATGCCGGTGGTTCAACCCGCCGACCTGTGGCAGGAGAGTGGACGTTGGGAACAATACGGCCCGGAGCTGCTGCGCTTTGTTGACCGTGGCGAACGTCCTTTCGTGCTGGGTCCAACCCACGAAGAAGTGATCACCGACCTGATTCGCAACGAACTGAGCTCCTACAAGCAGCTGCCGCTGAATCTGTTCCAGATCCAGACTAAATTCCGTGACGAAGTGCGCCCACGTTTTGGCGTAATGCGTTCCCGCGAATTCCTGATGAAAGACGCCTACTCGTTCCATACGTCTCAGGAATCCCTGCAGGAAACCTACGACAAGATGTATGAGGCTTACAGCAAGATTTTCTCCCGTATGGGTCTGGATTTCCGTGCCGTTCAGGCAGATACCGGCTCTATTGGCGGCAGCGCTTCCCATGAGTTCCAGGTACTGGCCCAAAGCGGTGAAGACGATGTAATCTTCTCTGACAGCTCAGACTATGCGGCAAACATCGAATTCGCTGAAGCTTTAGCGCCGGCAGCAGGCCGCGCAGCGCCAACCGCTGAAATGAGCCAAATCGACACCCCGAACGCAAAAACTATCGCCGAGCTGGTTGAGCAGTTCAACCTGCCAATCGAGAAAACGGTTAAGACTCTGCTGGTGAAAGCCACCGAAGGCAGCGCTTATCCGCTGGTTGCTTTGCTGGTTCGTGGCGATCACGAGCTGAACGAAGTGAAGGCTGAGAAACTGCCGCAGGTAGCAAGTCCGCTAACATTCGCCACCGAACAAGAAATTCGCGACATCGTGAAAGCCGGTCCTGGTTCCCTGGGTCCAATCAATCTGCCTGTTCCAGTTGTGATTGACCGCAGCGTTGCGGCAATGAGTGATTTCGCCGCTGGCGCAAACATCGACGGCAAACACTTTATCGGCATTAACTGGGAACGCGATGTTGCGCTGCCAGAAGTTGCGGATATCCGTAACGTTGTGGCCGGCGATCCAAGCCCGGACGGCAAAGGCACCTTGATGATCAAGCGCGGCATCGAAGTGGGTCACATCTTCCAGTTGGGTACCAAGTACTCTGAAGCGCTGAAAGCCGCGGTTCAGGGTGAAGATGGCCGTAACCAGACCCTGACCATGGGTTGCTATGGCATCGGTGTTACCCGCGTGGTCGCGGCTGCGATTGAACAGAACTTTGACGATCGCGGTATTCTGTGGCCGGACGCTATCGCCCCGTTCCACGTTGCGATTCTGCCAATGAACATGCACAAGTCATTCCGCGTGCAGCAGCTGGCTGAAGAGCTGTATACCACGCTGCGCGCGCAGGGCATCGACGTGCTGCTGGACGATCGTAAAGAGCGTCCAGGCGTGATGTTTGCCGACATGGAGCTGATTGGTATTCCTCACACTATCGTTATCGGCGACCGCAATCTCGACAACGAAGAGATCGAATACAAACATCGCCGTGCCGGTGAGAAGCAGATGATCAAAACCAACGAGATCGTTGATTTCCTGGTGAAGCAGATCAAAGGCTAATTAACCGCTGAGCATAAAAAAGCCCGTCCATCTGGACGGGCTTTTTCGTTTTAGTCGTTACACTCTTTGCCGGGCTTAAACTTCGCACCCTTATCCGCGACCAGCGCTTTTTGTAACTCCCCACTGTCTGGAGAAGCCTGCAGCGTAAAGTGCCCTTCTACCACCAGCAGGATTGGCGCGCTGTTCTTGCCGCGTGCTGCCGCATAGGCTCTTTCGAGCTCGGCATTATCCGCAACGGCAAAGGTTTTACCGGTCGCACAGTCCTGGAATACCGCCGCGTCAGCCATGTATTTATACTTGCCTTTCATCGGCATTGGCGTTGACGGCAGCTTCGCATCCACCGCTTTTAGCGTGTAGTTGAACTGCGAATCAATCGGATTGCCTTCACGATCCAGCATCACCAGGCTGTCGCCTTTAGGGTGGTAATACTGCTTCTCGCCTTCGCTGTCGGTTAAGACCAGTTTATCGGCAGTCCGCGCCCATTTACCGTAGCTGGCAAATGAGGCTCCTTTACCCTGGTAAGTCTGATTCATCACCCAGGTGCCGTCCTTTTCCAGGAACAGCGAGGTTTCAATCCCTTCACAATCCGCACACGGCACTACGCCGCGATAGCTCTGCTGCATCGGTTTCAATTCCGCCGCCTGAGCCGGGATCAAAGTTTGCGTTTCCGTACGATTATTACAGCCAAATAGCGTGAACAGGCTGAGCGCTGCCAGCGCAGCCAGAAGACTCTTCTTCATGCTTCATTCCTTATGCCGTTGTCCCAATGTTCGTCGCTACTCCGGATGACGACGAACTTTGCCGCGTAGTGCTTTGGTTGTCGATTTCTGCGCCTTTGAGGCCAGACGCCGCTCTTTAGAAGCCCGCGTCGGCTTTGTGGCACGGCGGCTCTTCTGCACTACGGTGAGTTCTTGTATCAATGAAACCAGGCGAGCCACCGCCGCTTCGCGGTTCATCTCCTGGCTTCGGTATTCCTGGGCTTTAATCACCACCACGCCCTCAGGCGTGATCAAATGGTGACTTACCGCCAGCAGACGTATCTTATACGACTCCGGCAGGCTAGAGGCAGGAATATCAAAATGCAAATGAATCGCCGTTGAGGTTTTATTCACATGCTGCCCGCCCGCCCCCTGGGCACGAATCGCGGTAATCGTGACTTCATTGTCCGGGATAACGACCGTTCGCGACACGGAAATCATTGTTGCAGCCAGGCCGTAAAGTGAATTTCCAGATTATTCTCGCTGTCGGACAGCCAGATTGCGCCATCCTGAATCGTCGCCTGCAGGTTCATGGTGCGCGTACCAAACTCACTTAGCTTCGCCAGCTGTGCGTCATCCAGATACCAGATGGACAGGTTTTTAAACTGGCTCAGGCGGGTCTGGTTTTGCTGCCACCAAATTTCCGCCGCCCGACTATTATAGGTAAACAATGCCACCTCAGCCGACTGGCTGCAGGCTTTTTTGACCCGACGTTCTTCCGGTAACCCTAGTTCTACCCACAAATCAATGCCAAGGTGATCGTTTTTACGCCAGATTTCCGGCTCGTCTTCTGCGCTGAGGCCACGGGTAAATTCCAGACGCTCATCCGCATATTTAATCCATGCCAGCAGGCGCAGCATCATGCGCTCCTGCGTTTCCGAGGGATGACGCGCCAGCGTCAGGCTGCTGTCCAGAAACCGATTACGATCGAGATCGGCCACATTCACCGTCGCCTTATAAATTGTCGCTTTTAACGCCATCACACTTCTCCATACACAATTGCGCGCTATTGTAGCGAAATAACACTCCTTCGGCTCTGAGTATGACGGGTATATTTGCGTGGCTGATATCGGTTACATTGCTGTGGTATAGTCACCTTGCTAAACAGAGTTTATCTTCGTAGGCTTAGACTTGACCCCACGAGTAGGTCTGAAGTCGGGACTCTGAGAGGAGGGTATGTGGAAAAGTATTGTGAATTAGTTCGGCAACGCTATGCGGAAATTGCCAGCGGCGATTTAGGCTATATTCCTGATGCCTTAGGATGCGTATTGAAGGCTCTGAACGAAGTTGCCTCCAGCGAGGCCGTATCGGAGTCGGTCAGGGAACAGGCGGCTTATGCTGCCGCGAACTTACTGGTGAGCGATTATGTCAATGAATGATGCGTATCAACCCATCAACTGTGATGATTATGACAATCTCGAGCTCGCCTGCCAGCATCATTTGTTACTGACGCTGGAGTTAAAAGACGGGGAGGTTTTGAAAGCCAAAGCGAGCGATCTGGTTTCTCGTAAAAACGTCGAATACCTGGTTGTCGATAACGCTGGCACTACGCGTGAGCTACGCCTCGATAAAATTAACAGCTTTAGCCACCCCGAAATCGGCACTATCGTGGTGAGCGTCGAATAAATCTGATCACCCCATCTCAAACAAAACGGGCAGCTATCGAGGCTGCCCGTTTTGTTTACGGCTTCATTGAGGCGTAGTAGGCCGCTAAATCAGAGATATCCTCGTCTGAAAGCCCGCTGACGTAAGCCTTCATGATTTCTGCCTGCCCACCGCTGCGCTCCCCTTTTTTATAAGCCTGAAGCGAATGCTCCAGATAAGCTTCGCTCTGCCCGCCAATGTTTGGGTACAGCGGCGCAGAAGCTTTCCCACTCATGCCATGGCAGGCAACGCAGGTCATGGCCTTCGCTTCCCCGGCCTGGGGATCGCCTTTCGCCAGAGCAGGTAAACTGCAGACTATCAGCCCAAGCAGCAATACGACTTTTTTCATTGCTCAACTCCCTTTTGCCAGTCTATGTGCCAGCATGAATGTTCCGTAGCTTGTCCTTCACGAGTGACAAAAATACCCGGCGCAGCGATAAGTTGCTCGCCATAAAACAGCAGCGGCGTGGCGTCACGTTCCCATGGCGGAATGCGCAATTCCTGCCAGATTTTTTTCAGCGTTCGCCTTTTATCACGGCCGACAATATGCAGCAAACCCGAAGCCTTAAAACGCAGGCTAACAATTTCGTCCTCTGCTGGCGCACGCACCGGCATTCCCTTCTCGCTGAGTAAAATCATTCCCAGCCCAGGGAGATTCATGGGGTGATAAGGTGCGGGCCATAAATAGCTTTTTTCCCGATCGATGGTCAGCAGCGGAACCCAATACAGTTCCCCCTGAAAACGCCTGATTTCATGTTCGCCCAGGCGAAGGCGAGGATTGGCATCTTCCCGACTTAAAGCGACTTCCTGCCATAAATGTTGAAGAGAAGCCCGGGACGGCATCGCAGCCCGATGCCAGGAGAGCCAGCGCCGCAGCAGGGCAAATCGCCGTGCCTCACTCATCGCCAGCATCGACTCAATATGCAGCGCGCCCTCGGGTGACATCAAGTTATCCAGCTGTTCGGCAAGCAGTTCATCAAGCAGCTGTTCCTGCTCGCCGCATAACGCAGCGCTGCGGGCAACGCTGCGGGAAAAATGGGGCCATCTTTGCTGCAGCAGAGGAACGACTCTCAGACGCAGGAAATTCCGGTCATACTTATCGTCCTGATTACTTTCGTCCTCAATCCAGCTTAGCCGGTGAACGCCAGCCCACTCCTCAAGCTGTGCCCGTGAAGTTGCCAGCAACGGGCGCAATAATAATGTGTCGCTAAAAGGCAAAATCGCAGGCATCGACGCCAGCCCGGCCGGGCCGCTGCCGCGTTTAAGCGCCAACAGGAAGGTCTCACACTGGTCGTCCAAATGCTGTGCCGTCAGCAGCACTTCACCTGCCAAAAGCGAGTCAGAAAGCGCCTGGTAGCGGGCCGCCCTCGCTTCCCCTTCAACCCCCTGGCCGCCGGAGGGAAGCTGAACATAAGCCACTTCGAAGGGCACGTTCCACTTCTCACAAATTGCCCGGCAATGTTCCACCCAGCTGTCTGCTCTCGGGCTGAGTCCATGGTGGATATGCATTGCCCTGATATTCAGGCCAGGTTGCAGAGTATCTCGCAGGGTAACGACTTGATGCAGCAGAACCGTCGAATCCAGCCCACCGCTAAACGCCACCAGCAGTTGGCGGTGAGGATGCAGAAAAGACTGAAGTTCGCGGCTAGTCATAGTTTGTCGTTACGAGGGGTTTGCCCGGCAAATTACCGGGCATTCGCGGCGCTGGCAAGGTTTACTGCTGATAAAGTTCCAGCGGCAGGCCGTCGGGATCGCTGAAGAAGGTGAAACGTTTGTTGGTATAGGGATCGATGCGGATGGGCTCGCATTTCACGCCGTGGCTTTCCAGGTGCGTAATCGCCTGGTCAATGTTTTCCACGCTGAATGCCAGGTGACGAAGCCCGCAGGCCTCCGGGCGACTTGGGCGTACTGGCGGAAACGGAAAAGAGAATAGCTCAATAACGTACTGGCCGTTTAGCGCCAGATCGCCTTTCCAGGAGTCCCGCTCTTTGCGGTAAACTTCCGCTTCCAGCGTAAACTCCAGCACATCGCAATAGAATTGCTTACTGCGTTCGTAGTCCGACGCGATAATCGCGACGTGATGAATTTGCTTTAAACCCAGCATAAAATCTCCTTAGTCACTTCAGGCAAGGTAATCATCGCTTCCCTGCAAAGCAAGCGCTCAAGCCTCTTTTAAGACTCGTACTCTGTAGACGCCGTCCTCACCGAGTTTAGCCCCGTGAATATCCGTTTCAAAGCCCGGATAATGTTCCCCCACAGAGCACAGCATCAGCAGGAAGTCGAGCACCGCCCGACTCTCTTTGGTGATCACTTCTCCCGGCATCACCACCGGCACGCCTGGCGGATAAGGCAGGATCATATTGGCTGAAACTCTGCCCAACAGTTCCTCTATTTCTACCGTTTCTACGTTGCCTTTCACCTGCTGCTGATAAGCCTCATGCGGCGTCATACGCATTTCTGGCAGGACATCAAAAGCGCGCAACATTAGATCGGGCAGGTTATGTTGCTTAATCAGTTTGTGGATCCCCTGCGCCAGCGTCTGAATGCGCATGTTGCGATAAAAGTCCGGATCTTCCGCAAAAAGATCCGGCAGCATGTTCCTCACACGCAAATTAAGATCGTAAGACCGCTTAAACTCCGTCAGCCCGCGCAGCAGGCTTAGCGCTTTTGTCTTATCAATACCGATACTGAACAGGAACAGCAGGTTGTACGGACCGGTCTTCTCAACAACAACGCCCCGCTCGTCGAGAAACTTGGCCACCAGCGCCGCCGGGATCCCCTCTTCTGCCATTTCACCCAACTCGCTCATGCCCGGCGTCAGAATAGTGACTTTGATAGGGTCGAGATACATGTGTTCGGCATCGGCATCCCTGAAGCCATGCCAGTCTTCCTCTCCGGGGGCAATGGGCCAGCACTCGGCCTCATCAACATGATCGGGTTGCCAGATATCGAAGAACCAGTCTTCTGACTCTTCGCGCAGGCGCTGCACTTCACGGCGGAAATGCAGGGCACGCTCAACGGAACGGTTGATCAGCCGTTTCCCCGTATTACCGCGCAGCATCGCCGCGGCCGTTTCAATCGAGGCCACCAGCGGATAGCTCGGGGAAGTGGTGGTATGCATCATGTAGGCTTCGTTAAAGGTCTCTTCATCGTAATCACCTTTAATGTGAATCAGCGAAGCCTGGGAGAACGCCGCCAGCAGCTTATGGGTCGACTGGGTTTCATAGATAATTTTCCCCGGTACTCGATCACCGCTCATGCCGCTTTTTCCCTGATAAATCGGATGGAAGTTGGTATAGGGCACCCAGGCGGAGTCAAAGTGAATCGACGGCACATCTAGCGTTTGCTTGATGAAATCGGTGTTGTACAGCAGCCCGTCGTAGGTCGAGTTGGTGATAACCGCGTGCACCGGCCACTGCGCATTCGGGGTTTCAGCGACCTTTTTCTCGATATTTTCACGAGTAAATTCACGCTGCGGAATACCGCCCAGGATCCCCAGCGCGTTACGCGTTGGCTTCAGCCAGATTGGCACCAGATTGGTCATCATCAGCAAATGGGTCAGCGATTTATGGCAGTTACGATCGACCAGAATTGTGCTGCCGGATGGCGCGGCATACATGCCGACTATCTTGTTCGACGTCGAAGTCCCGTTAGTCACCATATAGCTTTGTTCGGCGCCGAAGGTGCGGGCAATGTACTCCTCCGCCTCCAGATGAGGGCCGGTATGATCTAGCAACGAACCCAGCTCCGTAACCGAAATCGACACGTCGGCCTTCAGCGTGTTGCCGCCAAAAAAGTCGTAAAACAAGCAGCCGACCGGGCTTTTCTGGTAGGCGGTACCGGCCATATGCCCTGGCGTACAGAAAGTGTATTTTCCCTCTTTCACATAGGTGAACAGCGCTTTGGTCAGCGGCGGCGTAATCGTATCCAGGTACTCGTCGGTGTACTGGCGAATACGCAGGGCGATGTCGTCGGCCGCGCTCAGCGCATACTCGAAGAACCACAGCGCCATGCGCATTTCATTCACGCTAACGTTTAGAGAGGAATGTGTATTGATGAATGCATACAGCGGCAGATCTTCATTCAGCAGGTTAATTTCGCTGCACAAGTCGAGGCTGTATTCGTCCCAGTCAAAGACCACGCCGCAGATACGAGGGTTGTGCTCAATCAGCTTAAGCAGGTCAGTGCTGTTGGTGGGGTAGATGAGCTGAAAGCCCTGCAGCTCCAGCGCGCGATGCAGTTCCTTAATAGGTTCGTCTTTGTAGAAAACGCCGTGCGGCCCCATAATCGCAATGGTATTCAATGTTCACCTCCTGGAAATCACCTGGCTAAGCATAGCGCAATGGGATTTTCCATGAAGCAATAAATGCAAAAAGGGCCGGAAAATCCGACCCTTATCGCTATTTTACAACTCAAAATCAGGCGTAGCCGTAGCTCATCAGGCGCTGATAACGACGGTTTAACAATTCATCTTTGTTCAACACGTCGAGATCCGCCAGATCGGCCAGCAGCTGTGCACGCAGGGAAGCAGCCATCACTTCTGGATTGCGATGCGCACCACCCAACGGCTCTGGGATCACGGTATCGATCAGCTTCAGCTCTTTCAGGCGAGGAGCAATGATCCCCATCGCTTCTGCGGCCAGCGGGGCTTTATCCGCGCTCTTCCACAGGATTGACGCACAGCCTTCCGGGGAAATAACGGAGTAAGTGCTGTACTGCAGCATGTTTACTTTGTCACCCACGCCAATGGCCAGCGCACCACCGGAACCACCTTCACCGATAACGGTACAAATGACCGGTACTTTCAGGCGGGACATTTCACGCAGGTTGCGGGCGATCGCTTCAGACTGACCACGTTCTTCGGCGCCAACGCCCGGATAAGCACCCGGCGTGTCGATGAAGGTAATGATCGGCATGTTAAAACGTTCAGCCATTTCCATCAGACGCAGCGCTTTACGGTAGCCTTCTGGTGCCGGCATACCGAAGTTACGACGGATTTTCTCTTTGGTTTCGCGCCCTTTCTGATGACCAATGATCATCACCGGACGACCTTCCAGACGAGCAATACCGCCCACGATAGCTTTATCGTCGGCATAGGCACGATCGCCGGCCAGTTCGTCGAACTCATCAAAAGCCAGACGAACGTAATCCAGGGTGTACGGACGCTGCGGATGGCGCGCCAGCTGCGCAATCTGCCATGCACCTAAATCAGCGAAGATCTTGCGGGTCAGCTCAACGCTTTTCTCGCGCAGACGCTGCACTTCTTCGTCCAGATTAATATCCAGTTTTTCATCCTGGCGGCTAACGGCCGTCAGGGAATCGATTTTCGCTTCCAGCTCTGCAATCGGCTGTTCGAAATCAAGGAAATTCAGACTCATAATATTCCTGTTTTAGTCAAACTCCAGTTCCACCTGCTCCGAACCAATCAGCGTTCGCAGATCGTTAAGTAAACGATCGCTAGGGGAAACACGCCATGTCGCACCGAAGCGCAACCGGGCTCGTGCATCCACCCTCTGATAGTAGAGATGTACTGGAATTGTCCCCGAACGATGGGGTTCCAGAGACTGACGGAGACGGTTTAAAAGCTGGTCATCAATTTGCCTGTCCGTCAGCGAGATAGCAAGCCCACGCGCGTACTTTTCACGGGCTTCGTCGATGTCCATCAGCTCGCGGGCCGTCATTTTAAGCCCTCCGCTGAAGTCATCAAAGCTGACCTGTCCGCTAACGATCAGGATACGGTCTTTTTCCAGCAGATGCTGGTATTTTTCTAGCGCATCTGTGAATAACATCACTTCCAGACGACCAGAGCGGTCATCCAGCGTACAGATGCCGATGCGATTACCTCGCTTGGTGACCATAACCCGCGAAGCAATCACCAGACCCGCAGCCGTGGTCATTTTACCACGTTCCGTCGGGTGCATCTCTTTCAGGCGCATGCCACCGACATAGCGCTCGATTTCTTTCAGGTACTGGTTGATCGGGTGACCGGTAAGATACAGTCCGAGCGTCTCACGCTCCCCTTCCAGCACCACTTGTTCAGGCCAGGGAATCACGCTGGCGTAGGACTTTTCGACCTGCTCAGGCTCTTCGGCCAGAACGCCGAACATATCTGCCTGGCCAATAGCTTCCGCTTTCGCGTGCTGATCAGCTGCTTTTAACGCATCACCCAGCGCATTCATCAGCGCCGCGCGGTGAGGCCCAAGGCGGTCAAAAGCCCCGGACATAATGAGTTTTTCCAGCACCCTGCGGTTAAGCTTTTTGATATCGGAACGCGCGCACAAATCAAAGAGATCGAGGAAATGCCCGCCTTGATTACGCGCTTCGATAATGGCTTCAATCGGGCCTTCACCCACGCCTTTTATCGCGCCGATGCCGTAAACAATTTCCCCGTCATCGTTAACGTGGAAATGGTAAAGGCCAGAGTTAATATCCGGCGACAGGACTTTCAGCCCCATGCGCCAGCACTCATCCACCAGGCCCACCACTTTCTCGGTGTTATCCATATCGGCGGTCATTACGGCCGCCATAAACTCTGCCGGGTAGTGCGCCTTCAGCCACAGCGTCTGATACGAAACCAAAGCATAGGCGGCAGAGTGAGATTTGTTAAATCCGTACCCGGCAAATTTCTCTACCAGGTCAAAGATTTTCATCGACAGCTCGCCGTCGACGCCGTTTTTGATTGCGCCCTCTTCAAAGGTGCCGCGCTGCTTGGCCATCTCTTCCGGTTTCTTTTTACCCATCGCACGACGCAGCATATCCGCGCCGCCGAGGGTATAACCGGAAAGCACCTGGGCAATCTGCATAACCTGTTCCTGATACAGGATGATGCCGTAGGTAGGCTCCAGTACCGGCTTCAGGCTTTCGTGCTGCCATTCCACATCCGGATAAGAAATCGCTTCGCGGCCATGTTTACGGTCGATGAAGTTATCTACCATCCCCGACTGCAGCGGGCCCGGACGGAAAAGTGCCACAAGGGCGATCATGTCTTCGAAGCAGTCAGGCTGCAGACGCTTAATCAGGTCTTTCATGCCGCGGGATTCAAGCTGGAAGACCGCGGTGGTTTCCGAGCGCTGCAGCATGTCGAAGCTTTTCTTATCGTCGAGCGGAATGGCGGCGATATCAATCGGCTCCAGCCCCTGTTTTGCCCGACGCGGGTTGATCATTTTCAGCGCCCAGTCGATGATCGTCAGCGTACGCAGCCCCAGGAAGTCAAACTTCACCAGGCCCGCATATTCAACGTCGTTCTTGTCGAACTGGGTAACCGGATGCTGCCCCTGGTCATCACAATAAAGCGGCGCAAAATCGGTAATTTTGGTTGGGGCGATAACCACGCCCCCGGCATGCTTACCGGCGTTACGCGTGACGCCTTCCAGCTTGCGCGCCATGTCGATCAGGGCTTTAACTTCTTCGTCAGCTTCGTAGATCTCCGGCAGCTGCGGCTCCGCCTCAAAGGCTTTCGCCAGCGTCATGCCGGGATCCGGCGGCACCAGTTTGGAAATGCGATCGACAAAACCGTAAGGGTGACCGAGTACGCGACCTACGTCGCGAATAACCGCCTTCGCCGCCATCGTACCAAAGGTAATGATCTGCGAAACGGCTTCACGCCCATACATCTCGGAAACGTGGTCGATCACCTGGTCGCGTTTTTCCATGCAGAAATCAACGTCGAAGTCAGGCATCGAAACACGTTCCGGGTTAAGGAAACGTTCGAACAGCAGGTCAAACTCAAGCGGGTCGAGGTCGGTAATCTTCAGCGCATAGGCCACCAGCGACCCCGCACCTGAACCACGCCCAGGCCCGACCGGCACGCCGTTATCCTTCGACCACTGGATAAACTCCATCACGATCAGGAAGTAGCCGGGAAAGCCCATCTGGTTGATAACCTGCAGCTCGATATCCAGGCGCTCGTCGTATTCAGGGCGTTTCTGCGCACGCACTTCCGGGTCCGGGAACAGGAACTCAAGACGTTCTTCCAGCCCCTCTTTGGATTTCATGACCAGGAAGTCTTCGGTGGTCATCTCTCCCGTCGGGAATTGCGGCAGGAAGTACTCACCCAGGCGCACGGTCACGTTACAGCGCTTGGCAATCTCAACGCTGTTTTCCAGCGCTTCCGGGATGTCCGAAAACAGCTCGCACATCTCTTCTTCGCTACGCATATATTGCTGGGCGGAGTAGTTACGCGGGCGCTTAGGATCGTCCAGCGTGAAGCCATCGTGGATCGCCACTCGGATCTCGTGGGCATCAAAGTCGCCGGCATCAATAAAGCGGACATCGTTGGTGGCAACCACCGGCAAGCCGCGTTCGTCAGCCAGCGCCACGGCGGCGTGAAGATAGTTTTCTTCATCCACCCGACCGGTGCGAATCAGTTCCAGATAGAAGCGATCGGCAAAATGCTGCTGCCAGAATTCCAGGCACTGATCGACCAGCGGCTGGTTTCCACGAAGCAGGCTTTTGCCAATATCTCCCATGCGCCCACCGGAGAGCAGAATTAGCCCTTCGTTTAACTCTACCAGCCACTCTCGGTCAATAATCGGGCCCGCTGCGCCGTAGCCACGCTGGTAGGCACGAGAGATCAGTAAGGTAAGGTTTTGATAGCCTTCATTGTTTGCAGCCAGCACCGTCAAGTGACTAAGCTCATCGCCTAACAGCTCGTTGGCAACGTTAAAGTCCGCACCGATGATCGGCTTAATACCGGCTCCATGGCCGGAACCATAGAATTTGACCAACCCACAGAGGTTGGTGAAATCGGTGATAGCGAGAGCAGGCATTCCCAGCGCCGCGGCTTTTTTTACCAGCGGCCCGGTCTTCGCCAGCCCATCAATCATGGAATAGTCGCTGTGCACCCGAAGGTGAATGAAACGTGGTTCAGCCATCTCTCACCAATTACTCTGTATCAGCTACTAAGGCTCAGGAGACGAGCCCAAGCGCGCGTTTGACGGGGCCAAAACTGCGGCGATGGTGCTCAGTGGCACCATGCTCGGCCAGCTTTTCGAGATGAAAAGCGGTTGGGTAGCCCTTGTGCTGAGCAAAACCGTACTGCGGGAAGCTGAGATCCAGTTCGGCCATTTCACGATCGCGCGTGACTTTGGCAAGTATTGACGCCGCACTGATTTCTGCCACCCGGCTGTCGCCTTTAACAACCGCCAGCGACGGCATAGGCAACACAGGGCAACGGTTGCCGTCAATCAACACATATTCAGGCACAACATTCAGGCCCGCAACCGCACGCTGCATGGCCAGCATCGTGGCATGCAAAATGTTGATATTGTCGATCTCGTGCGGCTCGGCACGGCCCAGACTCCAGCTTAATGCCTTTTCGACAATTTCGTCATACAGCGCCAGACGGCGTTTTTCAGATAATTTTTTCGAGTCCGCCAGCCCGATAATCGGCTTTGCCGGATCGAGGATCACAGCTGCAGTAACAACGGCGCCGACCAAAGGCCCGCGCCCTACTTCATCCACGCCGGCGACAAGGTGCGTATGCGGGTAAACAAATTCGATCATTGAGCCAGCTCCAGCACGGCGTCCGCCGCCTGCTTGTCCGCATTACAACGGATCTGCTGATGCAAATCCCGGAAGGTGTCATGCATCTGATGGCTGACGGCACCGTCTTCCAGCAACGGCTCCAGCGCACAGGCAAGCCCGATAGGCTCACATTCGTTTTGCAGCAGCTCTTTAACCAGCTCGCGGCCTGCCAGTAAATTTGGCAGGGAAACGTAATCGGTTTTCACCAGCCGCTTCGCCAGCCAGAACGTGAACGGCTTCATGCGATAGCCAACCACCATCGGGCATTTGGCCAACATACATTCAAGCGCAGCCGTGCCGGAGGCCAGAAGCGCCGCGTCACTGGCAATCATCGCTTCACGTGCTTTTCCGTCCAGAAGATGTACATGCAGTTCGGGGGCAATCTCAGCTTTAATCTTTTCGAACTGCTCACGACGCTTTGCATTCACCAGTGGCACCACGACTTCCAGTGCAGGCCAACGCTTGCGAAGCAGTTGCGCTGTTCTGAGGAAGTCTGCGCTAAGCATTTCGACTTCAGCGCCGCGACTGCCGGGCAACAACGCCAGGCATTTTGCATCTGCCGCAATGCCTAACGTCGCACGCGCAGCGTTTTTATCCGGATCGAGCGGCATGGCATCCGCCATGGTATGCCCGATGAAACGACACGGTACATTAAACCGGTCGTAAAACGCTTTTTCGAAAGGCAGAAAAGCCAATACCAGATCGGTCGCTCTACCAATTTTGAAAACGCGTTTTTGTCGCCATGCCCAAACGGACGGACTGACGTAGTGGATCGTACGGATCCCTTGTTTTTTGAGGTTGCCTTCAAGCGTGATATTGAAATCCGGCGCATCAATGCCGACAAAGACGTCGGGCTGCAGCTCGGTGAAGCGCTTCGTGAGATCGCTGCGGATCTGCAGCAGGCGACGTAAACGGCCAAGCACTTCAACGATGCCCATGACCGCAAGCTCTTCCATTTCATACCAGGCTTCACAACCTTCAGCCTGCATAAGCGGCCCGGCCACGCCAACAAAGCGAGCATCAGGCACGCGAGCTTTCAGTTCGCGAATAAGTCCGGCACCAAGAATGTCGCCGGAGGTTTCTCCGGCGACCAGGGCAATCGTAAGGGGACGACCAGGCTTCATTTAACGAATCAAACCGCGCGTGGAGCGGGCAAAGAATTCAATAAATGCATTCACTTCCGGATGCTGAGCTGCAATTTCAGCAATTTCCGGCTTCGCCTCTTCAAGCGTCTTGCCGCTGCGATAGAGGATCTTGTAGGCGTTGCGAATAGCGTGCAGCGCTTCTTTGCTGAAACCGCGACGCTTCAGGCCTTCAATGTTCACACCAAACGGCGTCGCATGGTTGCCCTGTGCGATAACGTAAGGTGGAACGTCCTGAGCAACGCCGGAACAGCCGCCAACCATCACGTGGGCACCGATGATGCAGAACTGATGCACCGCAGTCATTCCACCGATGATGGCGTGATCCCCGATTTGTACGTGACCCGCAAGCGTTGCGTTGTTCGCGAGGATAACGCGATCGCCAATCTGGCAATCATGCGCAACGTGCGCATTGATCATCAGCAGGTTGTCGCTTCCCACCTTCGTTAATCCAGCATCTTGCACCGTGCCGCGATGGATGGTGACGCTTTCGCGAATGCGGTTGCGGTCGCCAATTTCCACGCGAGTTGGCTCACCCGCATATTTCAGATCCTGGTTAACTTCACCGATAGACGCGAACTGGTAGATCTCATTGTCACGGCCAATTTTGGTGTGACCATTGACGACAACATGAGATTTCAGCACCGTGCCTTCGCCGATTTCAACGTTTGGACCTACGAGACAAAACGGGCCAATGTGAACGTTAGCGCCAATGACGGCACCTTCTTCCACAATAGCGGTTGGATGAATAAAGGCGGACTTATCAATCACGTATTATGCCTCCCGGCTGCGTGCACACATCATGGTCGCTTCGCAGACAATCTTGCCGTCAACAATTGCGACGCCTTTGAAACGCGTCAAACCACGACGAGTTTTCTCAAAGGTCACTTCCATAATCATCTGATCGCCAGGCACAACAGGGCGCTTAAAGCGCGCTTCATCGATGCCAGCAAAGTAATACAGTTCACCCGGCTCAAGTTTACCCACGCTTTTGAATGCAAGAATACCGGTAGCCTGTGCCATCGCTTCCAGGATCAATACGCCCGGGAAAATCGGCTTACCAGGGAAGTGCCCCTGGAAAAACGGCTCATTTACAGAGACATTTTTTACTGCGCGCAGAAAACGACCTTCTTCAAAATCCAGCACGCGATCAACCAGCAAGAACGGATAACGGTGCGGCAGAAGCTCTAAAATCTCTTCAATGTGCAGAGTATGAGTGTCAGTTGTCAAAATACTCTTCCTGTCTAAATATTCTAAATGACAATAATAACACGGCCTGCGGCAATCAAAGAATGCCAGCAGGCCGCAAATCAAAAAGCGCGGCTTACGCTCCAGCCCTAATGGCCGGAAACACGGCAGCGCAGGGAGCAGGCGACGATCAGTCTTGTTGATTGACCTTACGTTCGATGGCTTTTAAGCGTTTGCTCATCTCATCGATGTTCATCACCAGGGCGGCGGTTTTACGCCACGCTTTGTTCGGTTGGAGCGGGATCCCCGAAGAGTAAACTCCCGGTTCAGTGATTGGACGCATCACCATTCCCATTCCTGTCACGGTCACCTTGTCACAGATTTCCATATGGCCGTTGATTACGCTGGCACCACCAATCATGCAGTAACGGCCAATTTTAAGGCTGCCCGCCATGATAACGCCACCCGCAACCGCAGTATTGTCGCCAATCACAACGTTATGTGCAATCTGGCACTGGTTATCAATGATAACACCATTGCCGATGATCGTGTCATCCAGGGCGCCGCGATCGATTGTCGTACAGGCACCAATTTCAACGCGATCGCCAATAATGACCCGGCCTAGCTGAGGAATTTTCACCCAGTTACCGCGATCGTTAGCGTAGCCAAAACCATCTGACCCAATCACCGTGTTGGACTGAATCAAGCACTGAGCACCGATTTCGATGTTGTGATAGATGGAGACATTGGCCCATAAACGGCTACCCGCGCCGATTTTGGTATTTTTTCCTACAAAGCAGCCAGCGCCGATCACCACGTTATCGCCCAGCTCAACGCCTGATTCGATAACGGCATTTGCGCCGATAGAAACATTTTGACCAAGCCTCGCGGTCGCATCAACAGCTGCGCTTGGCGCAATATTGCTTGCAGGCTGAGGCGTGGTATCAAGAATTTGCGCCATACGGGCATAGGTCAGGTAGGGATTCTTCACTACCAGCGCCGCGCTCTTAGCGTATGGAAGGTCGGCTTCGGTCATCACGACGGCAGAAGCCTGGCAGACAGCCAGCTGTTCACGATAGCGAGGGTTAACCATGAACGTAATGTGGCCAGACTGGGCAGTTTGCATAGATGCAACGCCGGTGATGACGATATCGCCATCACCGTGCAATTCTGCATCCAACTGCTGGGCTAATTCAGCCAGTCGAATTGAAGACATTACTTATTTAACCTGTTTCAGTACGTCTGCAGTGATGTCTTTAACGTCGTTACCTGCGTAAGCAACGGTGTTTGCATCCAGAACAACATCATAGCCTTTATCGTCTGCAACTTTCTTCACAGCGGCCTGGATACGAGTAACCAGTTTGCTGCGCTCTTCGTTGGAACGACGGTTACGATCCTGCTCAAAAGCCTGTGCTTTTTCGGAGAACGACTGGCGCTGAGCCATGACGTCTTTTTCCATTTTGCTGCGATCTGAAGCTTTCATGGTTGAACCATCGCGCTGCAGGCGCTGCATTTTGGATTGCAGATCGTTTTCCATTCCCTGCAGTTCGCTGGCGCGGCCTTTGAACTCATTTTCCAGGGTTTTAGAAACACCGGTGTTTTGTGCGACCTGTTGGAACAGGTTGCCCATGTTAACTACTGCGATGCTGGAGGCAGCCTGAGCGCCGGCTGAAGCAACCATAGCAATCCCGAGACCTGCGGCAACTAACCACTTTTTCACTATAAACTCCTTACCATCCCATAGGCGTCCGAAGACACTGTTTTTTTGCGAGCACCTGCCAACTGACTAAACGGCTAACAGGTGCAGCGCCTCACTGCTGTTGCGTTCCATCGCGCAGAACAAATTACCAGGTTTTACCAATGTTAAACTGGAACTGTTCTGCCTTGTCTCCATCATATTTCTTATACGGCTGAGCATAAGAGAAGACCAGCGGCCCCAGAGGCGACATCCACTGCAGCGCAATACCTGCAGACATACGGATGTTACTTGGCGTGCTGTAATCAGGTATACCTGCCGCTCTGGTCGCGTCGGTGTTCTCCCATTTGGTATCCCAAACGGTACCTGCATCGACAAACAGGGAAGTACGAACAGAGTTTGCGTACTTCTCACTCAGGAACGGCGTCGGGGTAATCAGCTCAAGGCTGGCCACACCCATGGCGTTGCCGCCCACCGCATCGTTAGAGTTACACACAGTACCAGTGCCACAGTTACGCTGGTTCGGGCCGTAATAAGCGGCTTTTGGACCAATGTTGTTTGACTGGAAACCACGCACGGTGCTGGAACCACCTGCATAGAAGTTCTCGTAGAACGGCAGTTCTTTACCACCCAGACCATCGCCGTAACCCCAACGGGTACGACCCAGCACAACCCACGTATGATTGTCATTGATCGGGAAATAACTCGCCGTATCTAACGTCACTTTGTAGAACTCGTTATCGGAACCCGGAATGGTGACTTTACCATTCAGGTTGACGCGAGAACCATCCGTCGGGAAGTAACCGCGGTCAAGGTTGCTGTATGTCCAACCATAGTTCAGAGTGAAGTCATCTGCCGAGAAACTGTTGTCGTTGGCATTCATAGTTGGGTGCTGACCCACAGAATCCAGGTAGCGCCACATAGCTATCTGCGGCTGCATGTTCGACAGATCGTTATGCACGTAACCCAAACCAAGGCGCAGCGTGTTGTATTCATTCACCGGGAAGCCCAGTGTTGTATCCAGCCCGTAGCTCTTGTTGGTGTAGTCAGACAGGTCCGCGTCATCAGCTTTAAAGTCGTTGAAGAAGATACGACCACCAAGGCTAACACCATCCACCGTAAAGTACGGATCGGTCGCTGACAGTTCCGCGTAGGTCTGGTAATCGTTTTTGGTGCCGCTGATCCCAACCGAGTAGCCTGTACCCAACCAGTTATCCTGCTGAACACCGACCTGGAAGCTCACACCGCTTTCAGTACCGTAGCCAACACCGAAGTTGAAACTACCGGTGTTACGCTCTTTCACTTTATAGACAACGTCAACCTGATCCGGGCTGCCGGATACGCGCTGGGTGTCCACATCGACGGTCTCGAAGTAACCCAAGCGGTTCAGACGTTCTTTACCGGCATCAACAAGGTTGCTGCCCAGCCACGCCCCTTCCATCTGGCGCATTTCACGGCGCAGAACGGCATCTTTACTGGTGTCGTTGCCTTCAAAGCGGATCTTACGCACGTAGTAACGGTTACCGGAGTCGACGTTAACGTGCAGCTTCACGGTTTTGTCAGCGTCATTAATTTCTGGCTGAGTCTGTACGCGCGGATAGGCGTAACCATAGCGACCCAGCAGTTTCTTAATGTCGTCTTCCATTTTAGTGACTTTGGTGCCGTTATACAGCTCACCCGGCTGCATCTTAGTCAGGCTTTCAATTTCCGCAGAATGCCCGGCCAGATTGCCTTTCACATCCACGCCGGCGATCTTGTACTGCTCGCCTTCGGTGATGTTGATGGTCACATAAATGCTTTTCTTATCCGGCGTCAGGCTAACCTGCGTGGAGTCAATATTGAAACGCGCATAGCCGCGATCCAGATAGTAGCTACGCAGGGTTTCGAGGTCCCCCGCCAGCTTTTGCTTCTGGTATTTACGATCGCCGACAACGTTCCACCACGGCACTTCATCACGCAGTTGGAAACGGGAGATCAGCTCATCCGTGGTAAACGCGTGGTTACCGACGATGTTGATCTGCTGGATTTTTGCGGAGACGCCTTCCTGGAACACCAGTTTTAGGTCAACACGGTTACGCGGCAGCGGCGTGACGACAGCTTTGACGCTGGCGCTGTATTTCCCGACGCTGTAGTAGAAATCTTCCAGCCCTTTCTCGATGTCGCCGAGGGTCGTGCGGTCGAGGGATTCCCCCACGCGTACCCCGGAAGCTTCAAGGTTCTGCTTCAGCATGTCATCTTTCACCGACTTGTTGCCGGAGAAGGTGATGCTGGCAATGGTTGGACGCTCTTTGACCTGCACAAGCAGCGTATTACCATCACGCAGAACTCGCACATCCTCAAAGTTGCCGGTGGCAAACAGTGAGCGGATTGTATTACTGATATCCTCGTCAGAGACGGTGTCGCCTACGCGCACCGGCATACTGAGGAGGGCCGCACCGACGGCGACTCGCTGCAGGCCTTCGAAATGAATGTCTTTCACCACGAACCCGTCTGCACCGTATACGGTGGCGCTGCTAAACAGCAGCGTCGCTATGAGGAGCTTTTTCATCGCCATCGTTGTTATGCGTTCTTCCTAACCTAATTCTCTCTATAAACGAGAGAAATCATTGAAAAGTGCAAGCCCCATTAATAGCACCAGCAAAATAGAGCCAATGCGATAACTGAAGTCCTGAACTCGCTCGGAAACCGGAGTGCCTTTCAGTTTCTCAACCGCCAAAAAGAGCAGGTGCCCGCCGTCAAGGACGGGAAGAGGAAACAGGTTAATGATCCCTAAGTTGACGCTGATAAGCGCCAGGAACATCAGAAAGTAAATTAACCCATATTCCGCCGACATACCTGCCCCCTGAGCTATGGAGATTGGCCCACTGAGGTTGTTCAGTTTTACATCACCGGTTATTAATTTCCCCAGCATGTTGACCGTCAGCTTCATCAGTTGCCAGGTTTTATCCGTGGCTTCTGCTACAGCGGTAAACGGCCCATACTGACGCACTGTTTTGTACTCGTCGGGCAGCGGGATAATTTTAGGTACTACCCCTGCAAACCCTTCTGCCTTCGCTTTACCCGGTTTTGTATCCGGTATCAGCGTCAAAGACAAGGGGCTCCCCTGTCTTTCAATCTCTAAGGCTAGCGGTTGACCTGGATTGTCACGCACCAGGTTAACAAACTCACTCCATTGAAGGAGTGGCTGACCGTTGACTTTAACGATCCTGTCCCCCGCTTGCAAACCTGCCTTATTGGCCGCGGACTGCGGCTGAACTTCGTCCAGCACGTTTTCAATTTGCGGACCACGGGGCCTGAATCCAAGTGATACGACCGGATCCTGCTTATCAGGCTCAAACTGCCAATGGCTTAGATCAAGGGTGACATCACGCGTTTGATTTGTCCCAAACGGCGCATAAGACACTCTCGCGCTCGCATCGCCAATCTTACCGATTAAAGCTAAACGAACAGCATCCCAATCAGGCGTTTCGATACCATCTATCGCTTTTAGTTCCATGCCGGCGCTAATTTGTGCTTCCGCCGCGATAGAGTTGGGGGTTATTTCACCGATCACTGGACGCAGGCTGGGAATGCCAATGATAAACACCAGCCAATAGGCAAAGATAGCGAAGATGAAGTTAGCGATTGGGCCAGCGGCGATAATCGCCGCTCGCTGAGAAACCGTTTTATTGTTAAAAGCAGCATGACGCATCTCCGGCAGCACCGGCTCAACGCGTTCATCCAGCATTTTAACGTAGCCACCCAGCGGGATCAGCGCGATAACAAATTCGGTTCCCTGACGGTCAGTACGACGCCAAAGCGCCTTACCAAACCCGATGGAGAAGCGTTCCACACGAACGCCACAGCGGCGAGCAACCCAAAAATGGCCGAACTCGTGCACGGTAATTAAAACACCCAGTGCAACGATAAACGCAGCCAAATTCCAGAGTATGCTCAACATAAAACCTTCCGTTAAATCGTCCTGAATACCAGAAGCAGCAGACAGGCAAACACCGGCACTGCCGCTGTCAGGCTGTCAATGCGGTCAAGAATACCACCATGTCCCGGGATAAGGTGACCACTATCTTTAATCCCTGCTTCGCGTTTGAACATACTTTCGGTCAAATCACCTAAAACGGAAGCCAGCGCGGCAACAATGGAACAGGTTAGCAGAACAACAGGTGCCACGTTCAAATTCGCCCACATGCCGAACAACAACGAGATGACGGCAGAAGTCGCAAGGCCACCAATAAACCCTTGCCAGGTCTTGCCAGGAGAAACCTTTGGCGCAAGTTTATGCTTGCCAAACATCTTCCCGAAGACATAAGCGCCAGAGTCTGCGCCCCAGACCAGGAACATCACATACAGTAACCAAACAGAGCCGCTGTAGTGGTTAATATCATAATGCCAGCTGCGCAACGCTACCATGCCCCAGAAGAAGGGAACAATGGTCAGCAGGCCAAAGACCAGGCGAAGCGGTTTGGAATTACGCCACAGCGCCGCAGAAGCCGGATAGAACAGAACCAGCAACAGCGCCGCTACCCACCACACTAGCGATGCCCAGAGTGAGAATTCGATTATCGGCAAATGCACCGAATGCCGATACTCCGGCAACGAAATCAGCATGACGGCAAGCAACAGACCACATAGCACCGCCAACCAGACACGTTGCGAACGCGCAACAAAACCGGCGAGTTGCCCCCATTCCCATGCGGCCAGCATACAAATCACCAGCGTAGCAATCGCAAATCCTACTGGCGGAAGCCAAAACAGCGCCGCGATGACAACGGGAATCATAATAAACGCGGAAATCAGGCGATACTTCAGCAAAAGTGACCCCCAACAGGCTTATTCACCACCAGGTGCTGTGCCACCAAAACGACGCTCTCGGTTTGCAAAAGCATTTAGCGCACCTTCAAAGTCTTGTTCATCGAAATCAGGCCAAAGAACATCGGTAAAATAAAGTTCCGCATAGGCAATTTGCCAGATGAGGAAGTTACTGATGCGATGCTCTCCTCCTGTCCTAATTACTAAATCTACGGGAGCCAGCTCATGCATGCAGATCTGCTGACCGAGCAGTTCTTCATCTATCTGATCCGGGCGCAATAAGCCTTCCTGCACCTGCGACGCAAGCTGTCGCACTCCCTGAATGATATCC
Source organism: Enterobacter sp. TMH.L2 (assembly GCF_050847315.1). Classification (NCBI taxonomy): domain Bacteria; kingdom Pseudomonadati; phylum Pseudomonadota; class Gammaproteobacteria; order Enterobacterales; family Enterobacteriaceae; genus Enterobacter; species Enterobacter sp. TMH.L2. The sequence continues at coordinate 3,816,256 of NZ_CP193791.1, forward strand.
CAACGCCCGCCATAATTCGCAGCGATATTGAGCGTCAGCCCAGTGTTCTCACTGGTTAATGCTTCAGCTTTTTTGATTCTTTCCTGCAGGCGGAGATTAAATCGGCTGGTATCGCCGATAATACGCAAGCGAACATTATGACGGTGCAGGCTTTTCACCTCACTGTCTAATGCCCAGACGAACAGCTCCATCAACGCGGTCACTTCCTGAGCGGGGCGGTTCCAGTTCTCGCTGCTAAAAGCGTAAAGCGTCAGCGCATCGATACCGTTATTCGCTGCAAAAGTCACAGCGCGGCGTACCGATTTCGCGCCAGCTTTATGACCGAAAACCCTCATTTTACCCTGACGCTTAGCCCATCGGCCGTTGCCATCCATGATGATGGCAACATGGCGGGCGCCATGCGTAGTTAAGGATTCGCTTAATTGTTGATTAGCAGACAACATAACGCGTAATGATTCCCTGAAAAAAATTAAGCGGTACTCAGGAATATTGAAGCCTGGTGCATAAAAAAGCCGTGTTGTGACACGGCTTTCCACTCAACGCTCAGTCACATCTGGCGATTAAGTGGCGCAGACTATATCACTGAAGCACAAAGCGAACAAATGGCGGTACTTCAGCCGGATGAATTATCACCGGCTTGAGAGGTGCATCACTTGTTTCCTGGCGATTTCACGAGCAACAGCGTCCACACTAAGCACTTCATCCACACTTTGTGGATCAGTTAAATTCATTTGATCCAGCACGCTGCGGTTCAGCACGGCGATATCGGTAAATCTGACCTGCTGATTCAGGAACGCCTCAACAACCACTTCGTTTGCCGCATTTAGTGCGGTTGTCGCCGCCTGCCCCTGCGCGCTGGCATCAATGGCTAACTTAAGGCATGGATAGCGCTCAAAATCAGGTTCCATGAAAGTCAGCGAACCGATTTTGCAGAAATCGAGTGGTGTAACACCAGATTCTACGCGCGCGGGGTAAGCCATCGCATGGGCAATAGGCGTACGCATGTCGGGCTCACCAAGCTGAGCCAGCACGCTGCCATCGCGGTAACGAACCATAGAATGAATGACAGACTGAGGGTGAATCAGCACTTCCATTTGTGCAGCTGAAGCGTTGAACAACCAGCGAGCTTCAATGTATTCGAGACCTTTGTTCATCATAGTGGCAGAGTCGACGGAAATCTTACGCCCCATCGACCAGTTCGGGTGGCTGCATGCCTGATCCGGCGTCATCGCCGCCAGGTCTGCATAAGCCGTTTCCCGGAACGGGCCACCCGATCCGGTGAGGATAATAGACGACACGCCATTATCTTCGAGGCTAGCGTATCCCAGGTTACGCTGGATTGTTTCCGGCATACTCTGAAAAATGGCGTTATGTTCGCTATCGATAGGCAACAACTGCGCTTTGCTACGAGCAACCGCTTCCATAAACAAACGCCCGCAGGTAATCAGCGACTCTTTGTTCGCCAGCAGAACCTGCTTACCGGCGGAGATAGCGGCAAGCGTTGAAGACAGCCCTGCCACGCCCACAATAGCAGCCATCACCTGATCCACTTCGTCAAGCGTAGCAACTTCGCAAGCGGCCTGCTCACCGGCCAAGACTTCAGTTTTACTCCCCTGCTCTTTCAGGGTACGACGGACTTCCGCCGCCGCAGACTCACTGGCCATGACCGCATACTTCGGCGAGAACGCCAGGCACTGCTCCACCATTTTCCCGACATTAGTGCCCGCAACCAGAGCCGTAACGGCAAATTTTTCAGGATTATGACGAACGACGCTAAGCGTGCTGACGCCAATAGAGCCGGTGGAACCAAGAATAGTGAGCTGCTTCATGAGGTACTCGGGGTCGTAAAATGAAGGATTAATGGCGCAATAGTTTGCGGCGCGGGACGCCCATTGTCTACGCCTTTACTTGACGTTTTTATAAAGCAAAACGCCGCCCGTAAACGCTTCGCGGTGCGCGAGGGCTTACTGGGCGGCGAATTTTCCACAGAAATTGTGGATTAGAACTGCATCAGCTCGGTTTCTTTTTCAGACAGAGCCGCATCCACTTTCTTGATAGCAGCATCAGTCAGCTTCTGCACGTCGTCCTGAGAACGGCGATCGTCATCTTCACTGATCTCTTTGTCTTTCAACAGCGCTTTAACTTTATCGTTAGCGTCGCGGCGAACGTTACGAACAGCCACGCGTGCGCCTTCGGCTTCGCCACGTACCACTTTGATCAGGTCTTTACGACGCTCTTCGGTCAGCGGAGGCAGTGGAACACGGATATCGGTGCCCGCAGAGCTTGGGTTCAGACCAAGGTCAGAGGCCATGATCGCTTTCTCTACCGCCGGGCCCATAGAACGATCGAAGACGTTGATCTTCAGAGTACGGGTATCTTCAACGGTGACGCTGGCCAGCTGGCGCAGCGGCGTTGGTGTGCCGTAGTATTCTACGACGATGCCGTCCAGCAGGCTTGGAGAAGCGCGGCCGGTACGGATTTTGCTGATTTGGTTTTTAAACGCTTCGACGCATTTATCCATACGCACTTCAGCATCTTTTCTGATATCGCTAATCACGTTACGAATCCTTGAAAACTGGTTTAAGGCAGACCACGCTTATTCTCTGCAGCTGCAACGCCGCAGGCTAAGTATAGCCCTGTTTATTCCTGGCTGTAGATAAAGCCAAATCTTACCCTGATTACCGGGCAACTGAAATTATTCAGTAATTAAAGTGCCTTCTTTCTCACCCATTACCACACGACGCAGCGCACCCGGCTTGTTCATGTTGAACACGCGGATCGGCAATTTGTGGTCACGAGCAAGGGTGAACGCGGCAAGATCCATCACTTTCAGCTCTTTATCCAGCACTTCACTGTAGGTCAGCTGATCGTACATGGTTGCAGCAGGATCTTTTGCCGGATCGGCAGTAAACACGCCATCCACTTTAGTGGCTTTCAGTACCACGTCTGCTTCGATTTCGATTCCACGCAGGCAGGCCGCAGAGTCAGTGGTAAAGAACGGATTACCGGTACCGGCAGACAGGATAACTACGCGGTTAGCGCGCAGCAGGCTGATCGCTTCAGCCCAGCTGTAGTTATCACAAACGCCATTCAATGGAATAGCGGACATCAGGCGGGCGTTCACATAGGCGCGGTGGAGCGCATCGCGCATCGCCAGGCCATTCATTACGGTCGCCAGCATGCCCATGTGGTCGCCCACGACGCGGTTCATGCCGGCTTTAGCCAGGCCTGCACCACGGAATAAATTGCCACCGCCGATTACCACCCCGACCTGAATGCCAAGTTCCACCAGCTCTTTAATTTCCTGAGCCATACGGTCCAGAATACTCGCGTCAATACCAAAGCCTTCTGTGCCTTGCAGAGCTTCGCCGCTCAGTTTGAGCAGAATACGTTTGTAGACGGGTTTTGCATTGGTAGCCATGTTTCTTTCCTGAGAACAGTCAACGAATGGGGGATGGTTAATTCTGGCGACATTCTGTCGCATTTCAGCCCGCTCGCCTAACGGAGCGCTCTGAAATTGTAAGGCTGGATAAAAAGGAACCGCCGGTTGGCGGTTCCTTTTAAACCATTAAGACTGCTTGGACATGGCAGCAACTTCTGCTGCAAAGTCAGTCTCAACTTTCTCGATACCTTCACCCACTTCGAAGCGGATGAAGTTAGTTACGTCAGCATTGTGCTCTTTCAGCAGCTGAGCAACAGTTTTGCTTGGGTCCATGACGAACGGCTGACCAGTCAGAGAAACTTCACCGGTGAATTTCTTCATGCGGCCTTCAACCATTTTCTCTGCGATTTCTTTTGGTTTACCGGACTGCATCGCGATGTCCAGCTGAACCTGGTACTCTTTCTCTACAACTTCTGCAGAAACGTCTTCAGGCTTAACGAACTCAGGCTTGCTTGCAGCGATGTGCATGGCCAGCTGTTTAACCAGCTCTTCATCAGCACCTTTAGCGGCAACCAGAACACCGATACGTGCGCCGTGCTGGTAAGAACCCAGAACTTCGCCTTCCAGGGAAGAAACGCGACGGATGTTGATGTTCTCACCGATTTTAGCAACCAGTGCAACGCGCTCTTCTTCAAACTGCGCTTTCAGAACTTCAACGTCGGTGATTTTACCCGCGACTGCTGCATCCAAAACTTTGTTAGCAAATGCCTGGAAACCGCCGTCTTTAGCAACGAAGTCAGTCTGGCAGTTAACTTCCAGAATCACGCCGTAGTTGCCGTCGATCTTAGTGATGATCACGCCGTCAGCAGCAACGTTGCCTGCTTTTTTAGCCGCTTTGATCGCACCGGATTTACGCATGTTCTCGATTGCCAGCTCGATGTCGCCGTTGGCTTCGGTCAGCGCTTTTTTACAATCCATCATGCCAGCGCCAGTTCGCTCACGCAGCTCTTTTACCAGGGATGCGGTAATTTCAGCCATTCTAAAATCCTCGGAGATGTTGCCTGCCCGGCGCATTGGCCAGACGGGCTTAAAAGTGAAAAAGGGGCCATAAAAAGGCCCCTAACCAAACTAGATACTACCTGGTTAAATAAGGGCTCTAGCGAGCGTGCCTTATTATTCTGCTTCTACGAAGCTTTCTTCCGCCTGGGAAGCCAGATCCTGAGAACGGCCTTCACGAACGGTTGCAGCTACAGCGCCCAGGTACAGGCTAACAGCACGGATAGCATCGTCGTTACCAGGGATAACGAAATCAACACCGTCCGGATCAGAGTTGGTATCAACGATAGCAAATACTGGGATACCCAGGTTGTTTGCTTCTTTGATAGCGATGTGCTCGTGATCGGCATCGATAACAAACAGTGCGTCCGGCAGGCCGCCCATGTCTTTGATACCGCCCAGGCTGTTTTCCAGCTTGTCCAGCTCACGAGTGCGCATCAGCGCTTCTTTCTTAGTCAGCTTGTCGAAAGTACCGTCTTGAGCCTGAGTTTCCAGGTCTTTCAGACGTTTGATGGACTGACGAACGGTTTTCCAGTTAGTCAGCATGCCGCCCAACCAGCGATGGTTCACGAAGAACTGATCGCAGCTGTTAGCAGCGTCTTTCACCGCTTCGCTTGCAGCGCGTTTAGTACCAACGAAAAGGATTTTGCCTTTGCGAGAAGAAATCTTGTTCAGTTCAGCCAGAGCTTCGTTGAACATTGGTACAGTTTTCTCAAGGTTGATGATGTGAACTTTGTTACGTGCGCCGAAGATGAAAGGCTTCATTTTCGGGTTCCAGTAACGGGTCTGGTGACCGAAGTGAACACCAGCCTTGAGCATGTCGCGCATGGAAACAGTAGCCATGTTTTAAAACCTCTATATAAAGTATGGGGTTATGCCTCCACGTATCCCATATTGCCGACCCCAAAGGGCACCCCGGAATATGTGTCGATACGTGTGTGTTATTTACACAAAGTGAGCGTATTTGGCTGTACCCGAAAAATCGGAATACAAGTCCGGCGCGCTTTATACCATAAATGGCGCCCAGACTCCAATAGTTGTTGCCGTGATACGCACTTGATGATTCTCAATTTTGCAGGGAGACGCCCCCCCTGATACCATTACAGCAACTTCCCTGCTCATTTCATGTCGACGTTATCGACATCTGCGGATCTGATATGGCTATCTCAATTAAGACACCTGAAGAAATCGAAAAAATGCGCGTCGCTGGCCGCCTGGCTGCCGAAGTGCTGGAAATGATCGAATCCCACGTTAAACCGGGCATTACCACCGGCGAGCTGGATCGCATCTGTAATGATTACATCGTGAATGAACAGCAGGCTATTTCCGCTTGTCTGGGCTATCACGGCTTCCCAAAATCCGTCTGTATCTCTATCAACGAAGTGGTTTGCCACGGCATTCCAGATGATGAAAAAGTGCTGAAAGACGGTGATATCGTCAATATCGACGTGACCGTTATCAAAGACGAATACCACGGCGACACCTCTAAGATGTTCATCGTGGGCAAGCCGACGATTCTCGGCGAACGCCTGTGCCGCATCACCCAGGAAAGCCTGTATCTCGCGCTGCGCATGGTGAAACCGGGCATCCGCCTGCGCACGCTCGGCGCGGCAATCCAGAAGTTTGTTGAAGCAGAAGGTTTCTCCGTCGTACGTGAGTACTGTGGCCACGGCATTGGTCGCGTATTCCATGAGGAACCTCAGGTACTTCACTATGACGCAGATGACGGCGGCGTAGTGCTTCAGCCGGGCATGACCTTCACTATTGAACCGATGGTTAACGCCGGTGATTACCGCATTCGCACTATGAAAGACGGCTGGACGGTGAAAACCAAAGATCGCAGCTTGTCTGCTCAATACGAGCATACTATTGTGGTGACGGAGAACGGCTGCGAGATTATGACCCTGCGTAAAGATGACACCATCCCGGCAGTGATTTCGCATAACGAATGATGCCCTGACGTCAGTCAGCAATCTAAGCCGGCCCTGAGCCGGCTTTTTTTATGGGTAGCGCACAATGAGTCCAGCTTTGCCAGAGCAGTTTGCCAACACCACCGAACCCGAGATCGCCGGCCAGCCGGACTATCCAAACAGCTGGCAGGAAGCCGAACTTAACTGCGCAGACATCAAGTCGCACTTAGACACTTTTCAGAAATGGCTGGGTAAAGCCTTCGATAGCGGCGTTTCCGCTGAACGGCTTATAGATGCCCGCACCGAATTTATCGATCAGCTGCTGCAGCGGCTGTGGATTGCCTACGGCTTTGCCGATGTTCCCGAAGCCGCGCTGGTTGCCGTGGGCGGCTATGGCCGCGCCGAGCTTCACCCGCTGTCGGATATCGATCTCCTGATTCTGAGTAGAAAACGGCTAACGGACGCCCAGGCGCAGAGTATCGGCGAGTTGCTGACCCTGCTTTGGGACGTGAAGCTGGAAGTGGGCCACAGCGTACGTACGCTGGAAGAGTGCCTGCTGGAAGGCTTGTCCGATCTGACGGTCGCCACTAACCTCATCGAATCTCGCTTGTTAATTGGCGATGTCGCCCTGTTCCTTGAGCTTCAGAAACACATTTTCAGCGAAGGTTTCTGGCCGTCGGCCAAATTCTTTGCCGCCAAAGTCGAAGAGCAAAACGAGCGTCACCAGCGCTATCACGGCACCAGCTACAACCTTGAGCCCGACATCAAAAGCAGTCCTGGCGGCCTGCGTGACATTCACACGCTGCAGTGGGTTGCCCGCCGTCACTTCGGCGCCACCTCCATGGGCGAAATGGTGGACTTTGGTTTCCTGACTGAAGCAGAGCGTAAAGAGCTGGATGAATGCCAGCATTTGCTGTGGCGCATTCGCTTTGCCCTGCATCTGGAAGTCAATCGCTACGACAACCGGCTGCTGTTTGACCGCCAGCTTAGCGTGGCCCAGCGCCTGCACTACAGCGGCGAAGGCAACGAGCCGGTCGAACACATGATGAAGGACTTCTACCGCGTCACTCGCCGCGTGGGCGAATTGAACCAGATGCTTTTGCAACTGTTCGATGAAGCCATTCTGGCGCTCGATGCCAGCGAAAAACCGCGCCCGCTGGATGATGACTTCCAGCTTCGCGGCACGCTTATCGATCTGCGGGATGAAACCCTGTTTATGCGCGAGCCGCAGGCTATACTGCGCATGTTTTACATGATGGTGCGTAACCGCGACATCACCGGCATTTACTCCACGACGCTGCGCCACCTTCGTCACGCCCGCCGTCACCTGACCCAGCCGCTCTGCTACATCCCGGAAGCGCGCGAGCTGTTTCTGGTGATGCTGCGTCATCCTGGCGCGGTAAGCCGTGCGCTGGTGCCAATGCATCGCCATAGCGTGCTATGGGCCTATATGCCGCAGTGGTCGCATATTGTCGGTCAGATGCAGTTCGACCTGTTCCACACCTACACCGTGGATGAACACACCATTCGCGTCCTGCAAAAGCTGGAAAGCTTCGCGAAAGAAGAAACTCGCTCTAAGCACCCGCTGTGCGTCGATCTTTGGCCGCGCCTTTCCCATCCTGAGCTGATTTTAATCGCCGCTCTCTTCCACGATATCGCCAAAGGGCGAGGCGGCGATCATTCAGTGCTGGGCGCGCAGGACGTGCTGAAATTTGCCGAGCTTCATGGCCTTAACTCCCGCGAAACTCAGTTGGTTGCGTGGCTGGTCCGTCAGCATCTACTGATGTCCGTCACCGCTCAGCGCCGTGATATTCAGGATCCTGAAGTCATTAAACAGTTTGCCGAAGAGGTGCAGACCGAAAACCGCCTGCGCTATCTGGTCTGCCTGACGGTGGCGGATATCTGCGCAACCAACGAAACGCTGTGGAACAGCTGGAAGCAAAGCCTGCTGCGTGAGCTGTACTTCGCCACCGAGAAACAGCTGCGCCGCGGGATGCAGAACAGCCCGGATATGCGCGAACGTGTTCGTCACCACCAGCTTCAGGCGCTTGCCCTGCTGCGGATGGACAACATTAATGAGGAAGCGCTGCATCACATCTGGGCGCGCTGCCGGGCAAACTACTTTGTCCGCCATACGCCAAACCAGATCGCGTGGCATGCCCGGCATTTGCTGAAGCACGATCTTAGTCAGCCAATGATCCTGCTGAGCCCGCAGGCAACGCGCGGCGGCACGGAGATCTTTATCTGGAGCCCGGACAGGCCTTATCTGTTTGCCGCCGTCTGCGCCGAACTCGACCGTCGTAATCTCAGCGTTCACGACGCGCAGATCTTCACGACCCGCGACGGTATGGCGATGGACACCTTTATCGTGCTCGAGCCCGATGGCAGCCCGCTGTCCATTGACCGACACAATATTATTCGCCACAGCCTCGAACAGGCGATCACCCAGACGACCTGGCAGCCACCGCAGCCACGCCGTCAGTCGGCAAAACTGCGTCACTTTACCGTCGATACCGAAGTCAATTTCCTGCCAACGCACACCGACCGGCGTACGTTCCTTGAGCTGATTGCGCTCGATCAGCCGGGTCTTTTGGCCAGGGTGGGTGAAGTGTTCGCCGACCTCGGTATTTCGCTCTACGGGGCGAGAATTACGACAATTGGTGAGCGAGTAGAAGATTTATTTATAATCGCCACCGCAGACCGGCGTGCACTTAATAATGTGCTCCAGCAGGAAGTGCAGCAACGGTTGACAGCGGCCCTTAATCCAAACGATAAATAACGGTCTTTTATTTTTTACCTTTTTAGCCCGAAAGCGACAGTCAAGTTGATTGTCGCCCAAAAGTTGAAAGGTAAGTCACAATCAGGAAATGTTCATCATGCAGCAGCTACAAAATGTAATCGAAACCGCTTTCGAGCGTCGCGCCGAGATCACCCCGGCAAATGTTGATACCGTGACCCGCGAAGCGGTAAATCAGGTGATTGCCCTGCTCGACAGCGGTGCGCTGCGCGTTGCTGAAAAAATTGATGGCCAGTGGGTTACTCACCAGTGGCTGAAGAAGGCGGTACTGCTTTCTTTCCGCATTAACGACAACAAAGTTATCGAAGGTGCAGAAAGCCGCTATTTCGATAAAGTCCCGATGAAATTCGCCGACTACGACGAAGCGCGCTTCCAGAAAGAAGGTTTCCGCGTTGTGCCACCGGCGGCAGTACGCCAGGGCGCGTTCATCGCACGTAACACCGTGCTGATGCCATCCTACGTCAATATCGGTGCTTATGTTGATGAAGGCACCATGGTCGACACCTGGGCAACCGTGGGCTCTTGCGCGCAGATCGGTAAAAACGTTCACCTGTCCGGCGGTGTCGGCATCGGTGGCGTACTGGAACCACTGCAGGCTAACCCAACCATCATCGAAGACAACTGCTTCATCGGCGCGCGTTCCGAAGTGGTTGAAGGCGTGATCGTTGAAGAAGGTTCCGTGATCTCCATGGGCGTTTACATCGGCCAAAGCACCCGCATCTATGATCGCGAAACCGGTGAAGTCCACTACGGCCGCGTGCCAGCAGGCTCCGTTGTCGTTTCCGGCAACCTGCCTTCAAAAGACGGCTCTTACAGCCTGTACTGTGCGGTGATCGTGAAGAAAGTAGACGCCAAAACCCGCGGTAAAGTGGGCATCAACGAACTGCTGCGTACCATCGACTAAGTTTTTTGCACCAAAAGGCGGGTTATCCCGCCTTTTTTGCATCTGGCACTAGCGGAAAAGGAATTTTCCGTTAACTCTCTAATGGTTATTGATATTGAAGGGTACCGCTTATGTACGATAATTTAAAAAGTCTGGGTATTACCAATCCTGATGAAATCGATCGTTACAGCCTCCGGCAGGAAGCCAACAACGATATCCTGAAAGTCTATTTCCAGAAGGATAAGGGCGAGTTTTTTGCCAAAAGCGTGAAGTTTAAATACCCACGCCAGCGCAAAACCGTGGTGGCCGATGGCGTAGGCCAGGGCTACAAAGAAGTGCAGGAGATCAGCCCCAACCTGCGCTATGTGATCGATGAACTCGATCAGCTTTGCCAGCGTGACCGCACCGAAGTCGATCTTAAGCGTAAGATCCTCGACGATTTGCGCCACCTCGAGTCCGTGGTGACCAACAAGATCAGCGAAATTGAATCCGATCTGGAAAAACTGACTCGCAATAAGTAGTGCAGAACTCAATAAAAAAAGGGCCGCAAACGCGGCCCTTTTCAGCTCTACACGAAGATTACTGCATCAGAAGGTAAATCTGCGCATCACCGCGCTGGATGCTCAGCGCCATCACCGACGGCTTGCTGTCCATCACTTTACGCAGCTCAGCGATATTGTTCACCGCCTGCTGGTTCACGCCGACGATAATGTCACCTTTTTTCAGGCCAATACGCGCGGCCGGGGTATTTGGCTTCACGCTGGTGACCTGCACGCCTTTCTGGTCTTTACCGCCGCGGTTGCTCATCTCCGCACCTTCAATACCGGTGAAGATAGTGGCGGCATCAACCTGATTCTGAGTGCTTTGCTGCAGCTCCAGACTCACCGTCACTGGCTTGCCATCACGCAGCAGACCCAGCGAGATTTTGCTGCCCACTGGCATAGAACCCACTTCTGCGCGCAGTGCGGCAAAACTACTGATCGCCTTGCCGTTCAGCGTGGTGATCACATCTCCTGCTTTGATCCCTGCTTTAGCCGCGGAAGAGTTCGGCATGACCTGGCTGACAAACGCGCCACGCTGAGCGTCGACTTTCATCGCTTTCGCCAGCTCGGAGTTCAGCTCAGTGCCCATAATCCCCAGCTCGCCGCGACGAACCTGACCGTACTGCACCATCTGAGCGGTCAGGTTTTTCACCATGTTACTCGGGATAGCAAAGCCGATACCGATGTTGCCGCCGTCCGGGGCCAGAATCGCCGTGTTGATACCGATAAGCTCGCCGTTCAGGTTAACCAGCGCCCCGCCGGAGTTACCGCGGTTGATCGCCGCATCGGTCTGGATAAAGTTTTCGTAGTTTTCCACGTTCAGGCCGCTACGGCCCAGCGCAGAAACGATACCGGAGGTCACGGTTTCGCCCAGGCCATATGGGTTACCGATGGCTACGGTGTAATCACCTACGCGCAGCGCGTCGGAGTCGGCAATTTTAATCGCCGTCAGATTTTTAGGATCCTGCAGCTGAATCAGCGCGATATCGGAGCGTGGGTCTTTACCCACCACTTTGGCGTCAAACTTACGGCCATCGCTTAGCTGAACTTTAATCACGGTGGCGTTATCCACCACGTGGTTGTTGGTCACGACATAGCCTTTCGCCGCATCAATAATTACCCCAGAGCCCAGGGCCATAAATTTCTGCTGCTGGCTGCCTCCGTCACCACCACCGCCCTGAGCACCACCGCCCTGGCAGAAAGGTGAGCTTTGGAACGGCGAACCGTCCTGGCAGAACGGGGAATTGTCGCCGAAGAATTGCTGGAAATTACGCCCCATACGCGGAGTATTTACCGTTGTGCTCCCTTCAACGTTGATACTCACCACTGAAGGCATCACCTGCTCCAGCATCGGCGCAAGGCTTGGCAGCGGCTGCGCAGCAGATGCGGAAGAGGCCGTCTCAGCGGCGGAGGCAGACATCGGACTCAGCGCCAAACCCAGACTAAGAGCCAGCGCACTCATTGCTAACGTGGTTTTTTTCATGGAATCATCTCAACTTTCAAATAACGCAAAATTGCTGTGTTGGTACACCATTCAGAGTGAAGTTTACGCGCTAAGTTCAGCGCTTAAGTGCATGGAAAAAGTAAAAATTTATTCTCTATCTTTACAAAACTCCCGAGAAAACTCACTCCACCGCCATCAGGCGTCGATACTCATCCCAGGCATATAAATCGGTCATTCCACTGATGTAATCCTGAATAAGCCTTGCACGGAAATAGTATTCCCACACGGAAAAATCAAGGCTTGCCGGGTGCAAAGCGCTCACCGCTTCTACATAGGCAAGCCTATGTTTAGTTGAAAGTTTGTGGAAAAGTCTTGATTCAATAGGCAGACGACGCAGGCTTTCCTTGCTCACCAGCTCCGTGAAGTCCTCCGTTGAAAGCTCGAGTAAGGGACTGTAAATATCCAGTAAACCGCTGATAACCCGATAACCCTGCAGCTCCAGTTGCTCAATATCCGGGTGGCTGAAGACCTGCCGCACGGCCACCTGCTTGTACAGCTCCAGCAGTCGGGCATACGGGCTGTCGTCCTCCAGCAGCGCATGATTGAACTCGCCGGAATAAATCTCAGGCAAATTGTCGATAAAACGCTGGGCGGCATACGGCGCCAGTTTGTTTAGCGTATTGACGCGCAGGTACATAAAGAACTGATCTTCCGCACTGCGGCGCATTTGGTTGGTGCGGGATTTCTCCCAGGCATCTTTGACTACCAGCTCAAAGAGATCGCCTTTCTTCTGCTCGCCCCAGGACTCGCTCAGATGCTGATAAAGCTGCTCGACGCTGAAAATACGTTTCTCAACGGCATCTTCGAGATCCGCCACGCAGTAAGAAATATCGTCCGCTGCCTCCATGATCCAGGTTAGCGGAAAACGGCTGTACTCGCCCAGGTTCAACTCTTTGCGCAGGCGCTCGATGTATCCTTCTTCCGACAAATAAAAGCCCGGCTTCTTCATCAAATAAGCGTGGCTTGCTGGCGGCTTTTGGGCAAACCAGGCCGGGCGGGTGTATTTGAGAATGCAGCCGACCTGCGCCCAGGTCAGGTTCATCCGCAGCAGGCTGTGCACCAGCCGGATGCCTTGCGCATTCCCTTCAAAATGGCACAAGTCCTGGCGAACTTTGCTGCGTAACGTATTTAATCCCTCTTCGCCTTCGCGCAGCCGGAGCACCTCCACCTTGCAGCGATCGTCACTGCGTGGCTGTCCGCCGCTGTCTTTCGGCTGCAGACGCTGGCGGAACCAGTCGTTAATCGCCGACTCGCCAAAATGCCCGAACGGCGGATTGCCGATGTCATGCATCAGGCAGGCCATTTCCACTATGCTTTCAAACGGGCCAGTTAGCTCATCCAGCCCATATTTCTCCAGCGCCTTCTGCTCTTTCAGGCGGCTAAGGATCTCTTTGGCAATGTAGCGCCCGACCTGCTGCACCTCCAGCGAATGGGTAAGACGGGTGCGCACGGCAGCATTACGCTCCAGCGGGAAGACCTGCGTTTTCTGCTGCAGGCGGCGAATTGCGGGAGAATTAATGATCCTGCCGCGATCGCTTTCGAAGATACGCAGGATCTCAAGTTCGCTCTTCTCTCCTTCGGGCGAGCGGAAGCGTCGGTGCCAGTTAATTTTTTTGCGGAAGTCTATTTCGCTCATGCCCACTCCTGTTCCGTTGATAAGGAGACTGTATGCCATGATAGACTATGCCCCGAAAATTGAGTCATGTTCCACCACATTAGCGAGTATCTCTATGAAAGCAGGCATTATTGGTGCAATGGAAGAAGAAGTTACGCTGCTGCGTGACAAAATCGAAAACCGTCACACTCTGAGCATCGCCGGTTGCGAAATTTATACCGGGACGCTGAACGGCGTTGAAGTCGCGCTGCTGAAGTCCGGCATCGGCAAAGTTTCTGCGGCCATGAGTGCTACGCTGCTGCTGGAACACTGCAAGCCAGACGTGATCATCAACACCGGTTCCGCAGGTGGCCTGGCGCCGACGCTGAAAGTGGGTGATATCGTGGTATCTGAAGAAGTGCGTTATCACGATGCTGACGTCACTGCTTTCGGTTACGAATATGGCCAGATGGCGGGCTGCCCGGCAGCTTTCATTGCCGATAAAAAGCTTATTGAGGCAGCAGAAACCTGCATTAAAGAGCTGGATCTGCACGCGGTTCGCGGCCTGATCGTCAGCGGCGATGCGTTTATTAACGGCTCAGTGGCGCTGGCAAAAATTCGCCACAACTTCCCGCAGGCCGTGGCGGTAGAAATGGAAGCGACGGCCATCGGCCACGTTTGCCATAACTTCAACACGCCGTTTGTGGTTGTACGCGCCATCTCCGACGTGGCCGATCAGCAGTCCCACCTGAGCTTCGAAGAATTCCTGGCCGTCGCCGCCAAGCAATCCACCCTGATGGTGGAAAAACTGGTTCAGCACCTGGCTCGTGGCTAAGCTCATCCTTTGGCGCGGGGCGACCGCCCTGCTCCTTTGCCTCCCGGCGCTGCTGTTTGCGGCGCCTCGGGTCATCTCCCTCTCTCCCGCTAATACAGAACTGGCCTTCGCCGCCGGTATCACCCCTATTGCGGTGAGCGCTTACTCTGATTACCCGCCGCAGGCAAAGCAGATTGAACAGTTAGCCAACTGGCAGGGCGTGAACTTCGAGCGCATCGTTGCCCTGAAACCGGACGCAGTCCTCGCCTGGCGAGGTGGTAACCCGGACAGGCAGGTAAACCAACTGGTTTCGCTGGGCATTAAGGTCATCTGGCTGGATCCTAAAAGTGTTGCCGACGTTGAGGCCGCGCTGCGTCAGCTAGCCCCGCTCAGTCCAACACCAGAAAAGGCAATCAAAGCCGCAGAGACGCTATCCCGGCAGTTTGCAGAGCTAAAAACTCGCTACAGCCATACCCAAAGCAAAAAAGTGTTCCTGCAGTTCAGCCAGCAGCCGCTGTTTACCACCAGCAAAGATTCCATTCAGAACGAAGTCGTTGAGCTTTGCGGTGGACGCAATATTTTCGCTGACAGCCGGGTTCCCTGGCCGCAGGTCAGTCGCGAGCAGGTTCTGACGCGCCAGCCGCAGGCTATTATTATCTCGGGCGATGCGAGCAATATTCCGTCGGTGCAGCAGTTCTGGAGTAATCAGTTGAAAGTTCCGGTTATTGCCGTGAATGATGACTGGTTTACTCGCTCGGGCCCGCGTATTATCCTCGCCGCAAAACAGCTCTGCGAAGAGCTGGCGAAAGCTTAACGTCATGCTCTGAGGGTCATAAATGCTGGTCTATTGGCTGGATATTGTCGGTACCGCCGTGTTCGCTATTTCCGGCGTTTTGTTGGCCGGAAAGCTGCGGATGGATCCCTTTGGCGTGCTGGTGCTTGGGGTAGTTACCGCGGTAGGCGGGGGAACCATCCGCGATATGGCGTTAGCCAACGGCCCGGTATTCTGGGTGAAAGATCCCACGGACCTTGTCGTCGCCATGGTGACCTGTATGCTGACGATCGTCCTGGTTCGCCAGCCGCGACGCCTGCCTAAGTGGGTACTTCCCGTGCTGGATGCCGTCGGCCTGGCCGTGTTTGTTGGCATCGGCGTCAATAAAGCGTTTCTGGCCCATGCCAGCCCGCTGGTTGCAATCTGCATGGGCGTAATCACTGGCGTAGGCGGCGGGATCATCCGCGACGTATTGGCTCGTGAAGTCCCGATGATTCTGCGCACCGAGATTTATGCCACCGCCTGTATTATTGGCGGTATTGTCCACGCCACGGCTTACCACACCTTTAACGTCCCGCTGGAGCAGGCCAGTATGATTGGTATGGTGGTCACGCTGGCGATTCGCCTGGCGGCCATCTACTGGCACCTTAAACTGCCGACCTTTGCGCTAAATGACCGACAATAGCGATAAAAAAGCCGCGTTTGATACGCGGCTTTTTTATTTCAGCAACTTATCAGATGCTGAAGGAGGAACCACACCCGCAGGTGCTTTTCGCGTTCGGGTTAGTCACCACGAAGCGGGAGCCTTCCAGGCCTTCGCTGTAATCCACCGCGCCACCGACCAGGTATTGCAGGCTCATTGGATCCACAACCAGGGCAACGCCCTGCTTCTCTATGGTCATATCGCCGTCGTTGATCTGGTCGTCAAAGGTAAAGCCATACTGGAAGCCGCTGCAACCACCACCGGTGATATAGACGCGAAGTTTCAGATTCGGGTTCTCTTCGTCTGCAATCAGACTTTTCACTTTATTGGCTGCGGCTTCGGTAAACTGCAGCGGCAGCGCTACTACGTCATCACTCATTTTTTGCTCCCAACAATTAACAAGTCGGGCAGAAAACAACCCGCACTTTTGCGGCATTATCTAATACCCGAGTAATTCGTTCAAGTATTCTGCCCGGCGGAAGCCTGCTCGCCCGCACGCGCTTTCTCAGCTTCTTGTTTTGCCAGAGTTCTTGCCAGAATCACCGAGTATAGCGGTTTCCCGCCCAAAAATTGTGCCAACAGTGTCGCCCCAAGACAGGTGATAATCATTGGCAGAATGAGCTGGTAATTATCCGTCATCTCAAGCACCAGCACGATAGCGGTGAGCGGTGCACGCAGTGAGGCGGCGAGTAACGCTCCCATTCCGGCAATCGCAAAGGTGCCCATATCAAGATGATACGCGGGGAACCAGGCGGCACAAGCCGTGCCAAACGCGGTGCCAAGCAGCGTGCCCAGCGCCAGCATCGGGGCAAAAATACCGCCCGGTGCACCGGAGGAGAAACAGAGTAAAGTGGTGATGACCCGAGCGATGAACAGGAACAGCAGCATGCCGATGGTGTAATTCCCCACGGCCGCAATCGGGATAAGGCTAAACCCGCCGCCGGACGCCGCCTGCTGAATAAGCCCCAGCACACCGCAAAGCCCGCCAATAAGCCCGCCGATCAGCACCCACTTCTTAATGTTGCCGCCGTGAATGCGCTGGAACATATCCTGAGCGCCGATCACCAGCCGGTTAAACACCACGCCGACAATGCCAAAAATCATGCCGAGGATCAGATACAGCCAGAGCGTGTTGACCGGCGCATCCGCAAGTTTGCCCACCTGAATCACCGTGGTTTCGGTATTAAAGATCCGAAACACGATGCTCGACATAATCACGCCGATAAACACCGCTTTTATCGAAATCAGGTTATAGCGGAACTGGGTACGCATCTCTTCGATGATAAACAGGATCCCGGCCAGCGGCGCATTAAATGCCGCAGACAGCCCGGCAGCAGCGCCAGTTGCCAGCAGCGAATGACGAGCTTCCGCACTTTTCATGCGGAAAATGTCCGTCACCATACGCCCGATGTTACCGCCAAGCTGTACGGTCGGCCCTTCACGCCCCAGCACCATTCCCGCGCCGAGCGTGCCCATCCCGCCGATGAATTTCACCGGGATCACGCGCCACCAGCGCACCGGCCGCAAATCCTCCAGTGCCCCTTCGATTTCAGGAATGCCCGACCCACCGGCTTCAGGCGCGAAACGACGCACCAGAAAATAGCCGACCATCGCCAGCAGCGCCGAGCTGATAAACGCCAGCGGCCACACCAGCCAGGCGCTGTCCGCGACCTGCGCCAGCATACCGATACGGTGCTGAAGCACCCAGTTAACCGACTTCTCAAACGCCACGCCGACCAGGCCCGCTAGCGTGCCAACCACCGCGGCCATCAGCAAAATCATTAGCGGCATTTTATCCTGGCCAATCAGACGACGCAGAATCGCTCCGCGACGCTGTTGGACGCTTTGCGCCTGATCGAGAGAGTTATGGGCTAAATTCATGGTTCCGAACCGGTTAGTCATACAAATAAGGCGGGCATTTTACCCACAGAAAAGACCTTCGTCTTATTAAATTAGCTAATAAACCGTAACGTTTGATTTGGGCAAATATTTCAACGCGAGGCAGGTTTCACATAGAATAGCCCGCTGTCACCATTTCCACGAATCAGGAGCCGATTCATGAGTAAGTCTGAAAACCTGTACGCCGCAGCCCGCCAGGTCATTCCCGGCGGCGTTAACTCTCCGGTACGCGCCTTTACCGGCGTAGGCGGAGTGCCTCTTTTTATCGAGCGTGCGGACGGGGCTTACCTGTATGACGCAGACGGTAAAGCCTATATCGATTACGTTGGCTCATGGGGCCCAATGGTGCTCGGCCACAATCACCCGGCGATCCGCAACGCGGTCATTGAAGCCGTTGAGCGCGGCCTGAGCTTTGGGGCGCCAACCGAAATGGAAGTGAAAATGGCGGAGCTGGTTTGTGAGCTGGTGCCGACCATGGACATGGTTCGTATGGTGAACTCCGGCACCGAAGCCACCATGAGCGCTATCCGCCTCGCTCGCGGCTACACTGGCCGGGATAAAATCATCAAATTCGAAGGCTGCTACCACGGCCACGCGGATTGCCTGCTGGTGAAAGCCGGTTCCGGGGCTCTGACGCTCGGCCAACCAAACTCTCCAGGCGTGCCGGCTGACTTTGCGAAGCACACCCTGACCTGCACCTATAACGATCTGGCCTCCGTGCGCGAAGCCTTTGAGCAATATCCTCAGGACGTGGCCTGTATCATCGTTGAACCCGTCGCGGGCAACATGAACTGTATTCCTCCGCATGCGGACTTCCTGCCGGGCCTGCGAGCGCTGTGCGACGAATTTGGTGCACTGCTGATTATTGATGAAGTGATGACCGGCTTCCGCGTGGCGCTGGCGGGCGCCCAGTCTTACTACGACGTCGAACCAGACCTGACCTGCCTCGGCAAAATCATCGGCGGCGGGATGCCAGTCGGCGCCTTCGGTGGCCGTCGCGAAATCATGGACGCGCTGGCACCAACGGGCCCGGTTTACCAGGCGGGCACGCTCTCCGGGAACCCTATCGCCATGGCGGCGGGCTTCTCCTGCCTGACAGAAGTGTCGCAGCCCGGCGTTCATCAGACCCTGACCGAGCTGACGGAAATGCTGGCTAACGGCCTGTTGAATGCGGCTAAAGCAGAAAACCTCCCACTGGTGGTGAATAACGTCGGCGGCATGTTCGGCCTGTTCTTCACCGATGCCGAAACCGTCACCAGCTATAAAGACGTGGTTGCCTGCGATGTAGAGCGCTTCAAGCGCTTCTTCCACCTGATGCTGGAAGAAGGTGTATACCTTGCGCCGTCTGCGTTTGAGGCGGGCTTTATGTCCGTGGCGCATAGCAAAGAAGATATTCAGCGGACCATCGACGCGGCACGCCGCGTGTTTGCGAAGCTGTAATTTTACCCTCACCCCGGCCCTCTCCCTGGAAGGGCGAGGGGGAAAACAGCAGATTTATGCTCTTTTCAGTTCCCTCTCCCCTTTGCGGAGAGGGTTAGGGTGAGGGGTTACCGCCCCTGCTTTCTCAGCAAATAAACGAAATAAGGCGCACCGATAAATGTTGCCAGCAGCCCCGCCGGCACCTGATTCGGGAAAAGAATCATCCTGCCGCACCAGTCCGCCAGAATCATTAACATCCCGCCAAAAATCCCGGCCATCGCTATCTGCGGCATTGCCCTGCGGAAGCCAAGCATGCGAGCAATATGTGGCGCCATCAGCCCGACAAAACTCAGCGGGCCGACGATTAACGTCGCCGTGGCGGTAAGCGTTGCCGCCAGCAACAGCAGCGCAAAGCGCGATGGTGTTAACGCCATTCCCACCGCCCGTGCGGTGGCACCGCCCAGCGGTAAAATTACCAGCCAGCGGCGCAGTAGCGGCGTGATGGCTAACAGCCCAACCATGACACCCAACGTTCTGACTGCCTGCTCGCCTGTAACGTTATACGTCGAGCCAGAAATCCAGGTCAGCAGCGTCGCCATACGTGGATCGCCGCTTGCCATCAGCATCATCAGTAGCATGGTAAAGGCGGTGCTGAGCGCCATCCCGGCCAACAGCATACGCTGAGGAGAAAACCCGCCTCGTCCGGCAGCCATCATGATGATCAGCAGCGTTACCGCCGCACCAAGACTGCCCGCCGGCAACAGCCAGACAAACGCGTTCCCCGGCACAATAAACAGCATCAACACCACGCCGAAGGCCGCGCCGGAGCTAATACCCAAGACTTCCGGACTTGCCATCGCGTTGCCGGTTAACCGCTGGATAAGGCAGCCCGCAACCGCCAGCATCACGCCTGCGGTCAAAGCCGCCATAACGCGCGGCCAGCGCCACGGCAGCACATCGTCAAAGAGCGCACCACTTAACCATCGCCAGCCGTGTGCGTCACGCCCCAGTGCCAGCGCGGCGGCAATCACCAGCAGCAGAATGACAAGTCCCGTGGCCACCCAAAGCAGCACACGCTGGCGTTCAGCCTGAACATGATCTCCGGCGCTCATGGACGGCGCACCGCTGGTACGCAGACGAGGCAGCAGCCACAGCAGGATAGGTGCGCCAATCAGCGCAGTGACCGTCCCGGTAGAGACTTCACCCCACACGCTGGAAAGCCAAACTACCACCTGGTCAGACAGCCAGAGAATCAGCGCCCCAATGAGCGGAGCCAGGCACAAACGAGCAACCAGGCGCCGAGCCCCCAGCATTTTTGCCAGCAGCGGCGCAAACAGCCCGATAAAACCAACGATCCCGACCGCATTAACCAGCTGAGCACTGATCACAATCGCCAGCGCCAGCGTCACCAGCCTGACCAGCGAAAGCGCGAGGCCCAGATTACGCGCCACGCCATCATCCAGTCCCATCAGCGTCAACGGACGCAGCAGCAGCAGCGTTAGCAGCAGGCCGCCCAGCAGGCGTGGCCACAGACTCTCAACGCTGCTCCAGTCCTGTTGATTGAGCGATCCAGTGCTCCACAGGAACATATTCTGCAGCTGGTCATGGTGGAAGATTGCCAGCAGTTGGTTGACCGCCCCGCAATAAAGACTCAGCACCAGGCCCGCAAGAATCAGCGTGACCGGCGACATCCGCTTGCCCCAGGCGACGCCAAAAACAAGCAGGCCAACGACCGCCGCACCAATCAGCGCCGCAAACGGCTGGGCAGCCAGCGGCAGCACCCAAAGCGTAGCAACCGTGACGCCAAGCTGAGCCCCGCTGGCTACACCAAGCGTTGTCGGCTCCGCCAGAGGATTGCGCAGCACCTGCTGGAACAGCACGCCGACGAGACCCAGCCCGGCACCAACCAACAGCGATATTGCGAGACGCGGCAGCAGACTGAAGTGAAACAGCATCTGTTGAACATTGTCGATGTCCGGCTGGATAAAAGCACTGCGCCACTGCGAAGAGGGTAAGACGCCATGCATGTTATGCAGCGTCAGCCACAGCGCACAAACAAATAGCACCAGCAGCAGGCTGGCGGGGAAAATAACGTGACGTCTCATCGGGCCAGGCTCCTCAGGCCGTCGTCCAACACGCGGGCAAAGTGCATAGCCGACATGGTCGTGCCATAAAGCCAGACGGCGGGAACTTGCTGAAAACGGTTCTGGCGGATAAACGGCATCGCTTTCCACAGCGGCGTGGCCGTCACCTGGCGGGCCACCGCTTCGTTTTTATGATCGAAGCACAGCACATCGGCGTCTTTTATCGCCGCCAGGCGTTCAATCCCAACGACCGCCGTCCCCCAGAAGTTCGTTTCTTCATGCCAGGCATTCTTCACCCCCAGCAAATCCATCACCTGCTCGAACAAGCTGTGCTTGCCCACCACCAGCGCATGGCGATTATCCAAAAATGACATCAGCAGCACTGGACGGTTGCCGCGCGCGGCAAAGCGAAGCTTCATGCTGGCAATAAACGCATCAAATTCGGCCAGATGCCGACTGGCGGCCTGCTGCATACCCAGCGTATCCCCCAGTTGAATGAGCGATTTACGCGCAATATCCAGCGGCTTGCCGGAGCCATCGTTAAAATTGAACCCAAGCCCAGGGGCGATACGGGTGATTTTTTCCGGCGAAGGGCCGTAGCCCGCAGAATAGAGAATCAGCGATGGTTTTAGCTGCGCCATCAGCTCGAGGTTAGGTTCGGTGCGCAGGCCAACATCAATCACGCCTTCCGGCAGCTTAGGTTCGTTCACCCAGATTTGGTAATTAGGGATGTCGGCGACGGCCATCGGCGTGACGCCGAGCGCCATCATCAGCTCAACGGGCAGCCATTCCAGGGCGATGATGCGTTTTGCATCCGGCACCGCCGCCTGCGCGGCAGGTAATTTTAGCAGCAGCGGTGAAAGCGCCATCGCCGCCAAAAGGCGGCGACGGGTTAAAATAAAGTCATTCATACGGCTCATCAATAAACAAAACTCACCGGCGCAGCCCCCGCCGGGTGCGGCAGGATGCCCATCGGAATACCGTAGATATGCTCCAGCGTATCACTTTGCATTAAGGCTTCCGGCGTCCCTTGCGCGATCATTTCGCCACCGCGTAGCGCCACCAGATTGTCGCAGTACCGCGCAGCCATATTAATGTCGTGCAGAACGGCAACCACCGTCAGGCCGCGCTCCTGGCTAAGGCGATGGATCAGCGCCAGCACGTCCACCTGATGCGCGATATCCAGCGCAGACGTCGGCTCATCCAGCAGCAGGCAGCGGCTATCCTGCGCCACCAGCATGGCGATCCATGCCCGCTGGCGCTCGCCGCCGGACAGGCTGTCTACCAGACGATGCGCAAACGGCTTCAGCCCTACCAGACTGATTGCCTCATCCACCAGCTCACGGTCAGCCACGCCAAAGCGCCCTAAAGCCCCATGCCACGGGTAACGGCCAATCGCCACCAGCTCACGCACCGTCATACCCTCAGCGGCAGGAAGCTGCTGGGGAAGATAGGCCACCTGCCGGGCAAAAGCTTTGCTGCCCCAGCTGTCCAGCGGCTGTGAGTTCAGCAGAATTTCACCCTCAGAAGGTTTCTGGTGGCGACCCAGCATTTTCAGCAGCGTCGATTTACCGGAGCCGTTATGGCCAATCAGGCCAGTGACTTTGCCCACCGGGAAGGTGATAGACAGCGGATGGAGTAGCGTGCGGCCGGGCACGCGAAACGTGACATCAGTGAGGCTAAAAGTCGTGTCGGGATGAAGCTGTTTATCCTGCATGGTAGCCATCTTAGTGAAGGGCACGGCGAACCGTGCCCGGGAGACAAGTTAGAAGCGGAAGGTCGCGGTAGCAACCACCTGACGCTCAGCGCCCCAGAAGCAACCGTAGGTGTCGAAGCAACTGGCAACGTATTCACGGTCAAGCAGGTTATTCACGTTGACCGCAATGCTGGAGCCGTTCAGGCCGAAGCGACCGAGGTCATACTTCACGACCGCATCCATAACCGCAGCGCTGCCCACCTTGAAGGTGTTAGCCGGGTCACCGTAGCTGGAGCCGATAAAGCGTCCACCAGTCCCCAGCGTCAGGCCACTCAGGATGCCGCTGTTGAAGGTGTAATCCCCCCACAGGGAAGCCATATGTTTAGGAACCTGAACCGGGCTATTGCCCTGAAGGGTCGTGTCTTTAGTGTACTGCGCATCGGTGTATGTGTAGGAAGCCGTCACGTTAATGTTGGCGTTCAACGCCGCCTTCGCTTCCAGCTCTACGCCACGCGCACGGACTTCGCCCGCCGGAACCTGATTCAGAGCGTTCGTCGGATCAGTCATCAGGGTATCGGTTTTCGTCAACTGATAAACTGCACCCGTCACAACGATCGGCATATCCTTAGGCACATATTTCACACCAGCTTCATACTGCTCACCTTTGGATGGCTGATAGGCCACACGAGGTGTGCTGTAGAGACTGAACGCGTTCGGCTCAAAGGATTGGCTGTAGCTGAAGTACGGAGAGATTCCGTTGTCGAACAGGTAGTTAACTCCACCGCGCCAGGTAAACTGGTGATCATTACGGTCTATATAACCGTTATCACTGCGAACTGTGGTTGCCTGTTTAGACCAGTCATAGCGTCCACCCAGCGTCATCACCCACTTGTTCCACTCCGCCTGATCCTGCACGTAAAGACCCGTTTGCTTACTTTCGTTCATCTGGTAAGGCACAGCGCTGCCAAAATCGACATCGCTCATTGAGGGCAGATTGTTTAGATCGAGGGCAGGTGCATTACCAAACAGAGCGCTAATGTCATTACGCATGCGCATATAATCCACACCGGTTAACAGCGTGTGATCGATAGCTCCGGTTGCAAATTTACTCTGTAGCTGAGTATCTACGCTAAAGTTTTGCAGACGTTCATTATCAACAACGGTACCACGCCCTAAATAGTGAGCTTTTTGCTCTGCAGTCAGTGCCTGACAGTAGACATTGAAAGCATTCATGCTGTTGTTGCACAGCCCGGTACCATAAGCGCTTTGTTGAGCAACTTTCATTTCAGAGAAACGCAGGTTTTGACGCACGGTAAAGGTGTCGTCGAAACCATGTTCAAAGCTATAGCCCACCATTTTCTGGTTACGGGAATAGCTATTGTTAGTTGCCGCTTCGTTGAAGCTGGTCGACAGACGCCCACCGTTTGGCAACGGTTGAACGGTACCTTCTTTCGGCAGCCAGCCGTAATAGCCTGTATCAGGCTCATTCTGGAAGTAAGACAGGAAGGTGAAGTTTGTCTTGTCGTCAGGACGCCATGAGAAAGAGGGTGCAATGGCATAACGTTTCTGTTTGGCATTATCCTGCTGCTCGTTATTAGAGCGCGCAACGCCGGTCAGGCGATAAGAATAAACACCCGCATCATCCAGGGCATCGCTGAAGTCAAAGCCTGTCTGATACAGGTTGTCCGTGCCCATTTTGAACTGAATTTCATGCAGCGGCTCGGTAGTCGGTCGCTTGCTGACCATATTCACAATACCTCCCGGGCTGCTTTTGCCGTACAGCACGGAAGTTGGACCGCGCATCAGCTCCACGCGCTCCAGCATATAAGGGTCAATGACCGCGTCGTTATAGAAATCACCCTGCATTTTCAGGCCATCCAGATAGTTATTCTGATTCAGGCCCACGGATGAAAAACCACGGATAATGACAAAGTCGTAGGTATTGGAAGCACCACGGCTGCTAACCGTTACGCCCGGCGTATAGCCCAGCGCTTCTTTCACAGACTGGAATTGATGCATCTGCATCTCTTCGCTGGTCACCACCGAAATAGACTGCGGGGTCTTTTCAATGGGGGTATCGGTTTTGGTCGCCGTGGCGCTGCGTTTAGCGGCGATGGTTGGCGATGGCCCCCATGCGCTTTCGGCAGGCACTGCGGCGGCTGAAACGGTGATAGTGTCTTCTTTTTTGGTCGTGCCGGTGTCCGCCGCGAAGCTATTAACGCTGACGGTGCCCACCGCCGCCGCCACAAACAGGGCAAGCTTACGGACAGGGTTTTTGGCTGGCTGACCTGGGAGTGAACGCGCCATGATATTTTCTCTGGTGAAGTGGTAAATGATAACGTAAACGATAATTATTATTATGCCCGCAGGATAATAGACGAAACGCTGGCTGCATAGCAAGCGCCTCACACCCTCAGGCTTATTAAGGGAATAAGAAATAACCAGATGGTTTATGTGGTGTTAATTGGGCGTGAAATTTAAGATAAGAAACGCGTTATGGCGGACAAAAAAGCAAAAAAAAACCTCCCCCGGTTAGGGAGAGGTTTGTAAGTGAAGCGAGGCTTAATTGCTGCCGAACATGTCCTTAATCCAGCCGGCAACGCCGTCGCTCTTCTGTTCCTGAGCGGGCTGTTGCTGCTGAGGCTGCTGCTGCGGTTGTTGCTGCGGCTGCTGGCCTGCTGGCGCCTGGCTGAATGGATTAGCCGACTGCTCTTCCTGCTGACTTTGCTGGCAAAGCGCGCTCGGGTTCGTCGTCCAGACAGGCAGCACACGGTCACCACCGCCGCTACACATGAAGTAACCCGCGCCGTTGACGCCCATGTCCACGATATCTTCCGGCTGGGTCAGATCCAGCGGGATCGGAGACTGGTTTGACAGATAACGCTGGTACAGCGACATTGCGCCGCTGGCACCATACAGCTTGGTTGGCTGGTTGTTATCACGTCCTACCCAGGTAATGGTCACTTCACGGCCATCAACGCCGGCAAACCAGGTATCCACGTTGTTGTTGGTGGTCCCCGTTTTCCCGGCCAGATGCAGGTTCGGGTATTTCCCGCCCAGCGCACGGCCTGTACCGCGAGCCACCACCTGCTGCATACCAAACAGCGTCAGATAAGCGGCCTGCGCAGGCACCGCCTGCTCCGCCTGTGGGAAGCTCTGATACAGCACGGTGCCGTCTTCAGCAATCACCGACCGCAGCGCGGAAAGCGTGGCGCGGTTCCCGCCACTGGCAATCGTCTGGAACGCCTGCGCAACCTGAATAGGCGTCAGGTTCAGCGCCCCCAGAATCATCGCCGGCACCGGATTAAGCTGGTCTTTGGGTACCCCAAGCTTGGTCCAGGTATCGGTAATGGCCGGCAGGCCCAGCGTCATCCCCAGGTTTACGGTTGGCACGTTCATCGAACGCGTCAGCGCATCCACCAGCATCACTTGCCCGCTGTACTGGTGGTTATCGTTCTGCGGCGACCAGACCTGGCCATTCGACAGTTTGATGCCAATCGGGGCATCGGCAAGCCAGGTGTTCAGGCGGAACTTATCCGGCTGGCTCAACGCCGTCAGATAAGTGGCCGGTTTTGCCAGCGAGCCAATGGAGCGACGAGCCTGCAGCGCACGGTTAAAGCCCGCAAACTGCGGTTCAGCGCCGCCGACGACCGCGCGAACTTCACCGGTAAAGCGGTCAACAATGACCATCGCCGCTTCCAAGTCGTTCAGCTTACGGGAAGCACGCAGCACCGGAACGCCTTCGGTCACTGCTTTTTCTGCCGCATCCTGAGACACGGAGTCAAAGGTGGTGAAGATCTTCACGCCGGACAGGTCTTTCACCTTGTCGCCCAGCTTATCCTGAAGCTCCTGACGCACCATCTGCATAAAGGCTGGCTGTGGCGAAATCACGCCGCCGCGAGGCTGCACGCCCAGAGGACGCGCGCTCAACATGTCGTACAGCTCCTGATCGATAACTTTCTGTTCCTGCAGCAGGCGCAGGACCAGATTACGACGTTCAAGCGCCAGCTTCGGATTTCGCCATGGGTTATACAGCGATGCCCCTTTCACCATACCTACCAACAGCGCCTGCTGGTCGAGGCTAAGCTCTTCCACCGGGCGGCCGAAGTAATACAGGCTGGCCAGCGGGAAGCCACGAATCTGATCGTCGCCGCTCTGGCCGAGGTACACCTCGTTCAGATACAGCTCAAGAATGCGATCTTTGTCGTAGCGAGCATCCATGATCAGCGCCATGTAGGCTTCGTTGGCTTTACGCCACAGCGTACGCTGGTTGCTCAGGAAGAGGTTTTTCACCAGCTGCTGAGTCAGCGTACTGCCGCCCTGCACCGCTCGCCCGGCCGTCAGGTTAGCGACAACGGCGCGGCCAATAGAGTAAATGCTGATCCCGTCGTGCTCATAGAAATGGCGGTCTTCGGTAGCAATCAGCGTGTCCACCAGCAGATCCGGGAAGCCGGAACGCGGCACGAACAGGCGCTGCTCACCGTTTGGCGAAGAAAGCATGGTGATCAGCCGCGGGTCGAGGCGGAAGATACCGAAGCTGCGGTTATTATCCATGTTCTGGATAGATTCCAGATGGCCACCGTCGAACACCAGGCGAGCGCGAATCTGCCCTTCTTTACCGTCCGGGAAGTCAAACGGGCGGCGAATCAGCTCGATGTTGTTCCCCTGCACGGTGAACTCGCCCGGGCGAGTCATGCTCGACACCTGCCGGTACTGCGTCGCTTCCAGCAGCTTCACCATCTCCGCTTTGCTGTAAGGCATATCTGGCTCAAGGTTTACCATGCGGCCATAGACCGCCGCCGGAAGCTGCCAGACTTTGCCGTCAATGCGGCTGCGGATCTGCTGATCGAGGTACACGCCGTAAATAACCAGCACCACAAAGAAGATGATCGCCAGCTTCACCAACAGCCAGAAGAAACGGCGTTTTTTCGACGGGCGGCCCGAGCCTTTCCCCTTACCTTTTCCTTTCCGCGGCGGCATAGGTTCTTCGTCCTCGTAATCATCGTCTTCGTACTCGTCGTCATACTCCTCTTCCTTGAGTCGACGACGGCTCACCTTCTCTTTCGCCGGACGCGTTGGTTTTCCTTTACGTCCAATAGGCTCGCGGTCATTCCCCGCCATGCATCTTCTCCACAAAAGTTCAGGCGCAAAGGCCCGATTCTCCGTTCTTCCGCGTAATACGAAAGAAGAAATCTCTCAAAAAAAAACAACCGGACATTCTTTTCAAGAATGCCTTTTCATGCTTGCTCCCTCTCCCATTGGAAGAAGGTATCAGGAATACTTTTTCGTCCGGCGCGTCGGGGCAGTATTCGCCGGATCGTCCGGCCAGACGTGCTTCGGGTAACGTCCCTTCATCTCTTTTTGCACTTCGCGCCAGGCCCCGTTCCAGAACGCCGTTAAATCACGGGTGATCTGCAACGGCCGCTGCGCCGGAGATAATAGCTCAAGCACCAGCGGAACGCGCCCCTCGGCGATGCAAGGCGTCTGTGCTTCACCAAACATTTCCTGAATACGCACCGCCAGTACCGGCGGATTTTCGCTGTCATAGCGAATCGCAATCTGGCTTCCGGTCGGCACAGTGTAATGAGTTGGCAGGGCACTATCCAGCCGTTGACGCATTGGCCAGTCAAGCAAGTTGCCCAGCGCCCGGCTAAGGTCGATATTTTTCAACGCACGTAGCGAATGCACGCCGCGCATTTCCGGCAGCAGCCAGTCTTCGAGCTTTGCCAGCAGGGAGTCATCGTCCACCGCAGGCCATTTCTGCTCCGGCAGCCAGCGAGCCGCGCAGCTCAGGCGCAACCGCAGCTGCTGGGCTGGAACGGACCACTCCAGCAGGCCCAGCCCGCGTTCACGAATGCCGTTTAAAATCGCCTGCTGCATTTCCTCTTCGGAAGGCTTCGCTAGCAGCTGAGTTTTCACCACTAATTTGCCGATCTGACGCCGCCGCCAGGCTTTTAACGCCCCCCGCTCTTCATCCCACTCCACCGAATCACTTTCCGTCAGCAGATGCGGGATACGAACGACAAGCTCTTCAACATCCAGCGGCAGCGCCAGCAGGATGCGGGCATCCGGCGACTGGCTGCCCTGCAGCAAAAGCGGCGCTATCATCCATTCATGCCGCGTCATGGCGTCATCCTGCTCCAGCATCGCACCCATGCCGTTGGCTAACTGATAGCGACCTTCTGCCCCGCGCCGCCGGGCGATACGGTCGCTAAACCCGCTTGCCAACAGCGGCATGGCTAGCGAGATATCCGGCTCCCCGCTTCGGGCATTTATTCTTTTCAGCAGCTGAGCGGCGCGCTGCCGCCAGTTACCGTTCCTGCTGTCGAAAAGTGACCGCAAATCGCCGCCGCCCTGAGTACGCGGCGGTTCCTCCAGGATTGCCGCCAGCCACGCGGCTGTGGCCTGCTCATCCGGCGTTTTGGCCGTCACCAGCATTGAGGCAAGACGCGGATCGTTACCCATTTTCGCCATTTTTTGCCCTTCTGCCGTCAGGCGTTGCTGCTCGTCAACGGCCCCTAGCTGACGTAGCAGACGTTGAGCTGCCGCCAGGTTGACCTCCGGCGGCGCATCAAGCCAGGTTAGCTGGCGCACGTCCTGGCTGCCCCATTGCAATAGCTCCAGCAACAGGCCGGATAAATCGCTTTGTAAGATTTCCGGTTCGCTCTGGGCCGCCGCACGTTCGGCCTGGTCGGCGGCGATCAGATGCAGGCATATACCCGGCTCCAGACGCCCGGCGCGTCCGGCCCGCTGGGTCATTGAGGCTTGACTCACACGCTGAGTGACCAGCCGGGTCAGCCCGGTACGAGCGTCAAAGCGAGCGACGCGCTCCTGCGCTGCATCCACCACCAGGCGGATACCTTCAATGGTCAAACTGGTTTCAGCAATGTTAGTCGCCAGCACTACTTTTCGGGTTCCTGCCGCAGCGGGCAGAATCGCTTTACGCTGCTCGCTCAGAGGTAAAGCGCCGTACAGCGGGCAAAGCTGAACATCGCTCGGCACTCGCTCTTTGAGTTGTTCCTGTACACGCTGAATTTCACCCACGCCGGGTAAAAACAGCAGCAGCGATCCTGACTCTTCACGCAGCAGCCCGGCCACGGCAGCGGCAACTGCGTCATCAAAGCGCTGATGCGCTGGCAAAGCCATGTAGCGGCGCTCAACCGGGAAAGCACGACCTTCAGAGGTAATCACCGGTGCATCCGGCAGGCATTGCTGCAGACGCTGGTTGTCCAGCGTCGCCGACATAATCAGAATTTTAAGGTCATCGCGAAGCCCGGCCTGCACGTCCAGCAGCAGCGCCAGGGCGAGATCGGCCTGTAAACTGCGCTCGTGAAATTCATCGAGGATCACAAGCCCAATACCGTTGAGCTCGGGATCCTGTTGGATAAGCCGCGTTAGAATCCCTTCGGTCACCACCTCAAGCCGGGTGTTTGGCCCCACACAGCTGTCAGCTCGCATCCGGTAGCCGACAGTTTCACCCGGTTTCTCACTCAATAATTCGGCCAGCCGCTGAGCAACATTGCGGGCGGCAAGGCGACGAGGTTCAAGCAGCAGAATGCGGCCTTCCAGCTTACTCTGCTGAAGGATTTGCAGCGGCAGCCAGGTAGATTTACCTGCGCCGGTAGGGGCATTGAGCAATACTTGCGGGGCGTACTCGAGCGCTTTCAGCACTTCCGGCAGTACGGCCGCAACCGGTAATGAGGACACAAATGGCTCCAAAGGGTTAACATCGGCAGTCGCGCATTGTAGCATCCCGCCAAACCATAACCGAGAGACAAGCATGGCCGAAAATCGACGCCTGTTTTTTGCCCTGACGTTACCGTCCGAGGTTCAGCAGCAAATCATTCACTGGCGAGCCGCCCAGTTCCCGGCGGATGCTGGCCGACCGGTAGTCGCGGCCAATCTGCACCTCACGCTGGCGTTTTTGGGGAAGGTCTCCGAAGAAAAACGCCAGGCACTGTGTCGCCTCGCCGGAAGAATTAACCAGCCCGGCTTTACGCTGCGCCTGGACGATGCCGGGCAATGGCTTCGCTCAAGCGTCGTCTGGCTGGGGCCACGCCAGGCTCCGCGCGGCCTGCTGCAACTGGCCAATATGCTACGCTCCCAGGCCGCTCGCAGCGGCTGCTATCAGTCTCCGCAGCCGTTTCATCCCCACGTGACGCTTTATCGCAATGCCATACGCTCCGTGGCGATCCCCGCCCCGGGCTTTAGCTGGCAATTTCAGGTGAATGAATTTTCGCTGTACGAGTCCGTTTTTGAACAGGGTAGAACCCGCTATCAGGCGCTGGAGCGCTGGTCGCTCACTAATAAGGAAGAGTAGATGGAGTTTTCACCCGCGCTGCAGCCCGCCACGCTAATTAAACGCTATAAACGCTTTCTGGCGGACGTTGTAACCGCCAACGGCGAAACCATGACGCTGCATTGCCCCAATACCGGAGCAATGACAGGCTGTGCCACGCCGGGCGACACGGTTTGGTATTCCACATCGGCCAGCCCAACGCGCAAATACCCCCATACATGGGAGCTTACTCAAACACAAAAGGGTGAGATAATTTGCGTCAATACGTTACGAGCAAACACTCTGGTCAGAGAGATGCTGACGACATATCCTCCGACACAACTGGCGGGCTATGACAGCCTTCAGGCCGAAGTAAAATACGGTGAAGAACGCAGCAGAATTGACTTTATGTTACAAGCGAGTAACAAGGTTAACTGCTATATTGAAGTGAAATCAGTCACGTTGCTCCAGCAGGATAAAGGCTATTTTCCCGATGCTGTTAGCCTGCGGGGCCAGAAGCATTTAAGAGAGTTGATGAATGTGGTTCAGCAAGGAGAGCGCGCGGTGCTACTGTTTGCGGTTTTACATTCTGCTATAAATAGCGTCTCGCCAGCCCGCCACATTGATGAGAAATATGCGCGGCTGTTAACCGAGGCACAGCAGTGTGGGGTTGAAATTATCGCCTGGAAAGCAGAACTTTCTGCCGAGAGGATCACTCTAACTACGCCGTTGCCTGTCTATTTATAATCAGCATCTGGTTAAGGACAGATAACGTATTGTCTTTTTTATAGTCGGGTCGTTTCGCAAATAAGCTTTTCTTCACACGGTTGTCAAGAGAGGAGTTTATATAATTGCCAACCTGAAAAGCATCTGCTATTTATAGCGGCCTGATTTTACCCCGACAGGGGACCGATAAGTGCGTGTTAAGGAGAAGCAACATGCAAGAAGGGCAAAAGCGTAAAACGTCGTCCCTGAGTATTCTCGCCATCGCTGGGGTGGAGCCATACCAGGAGAAAACGGGCGAAGAGTACATGAACGAAGCCCAGCTGTCGCACTTCAAGCTTATTCTTGAAGCATGGCGTAATCAGCTCAGGGACGAGGTAGATCGCACCGTTTCGCACATGCAGGATGAAGCGGCTAACTTCCCGGACCCGGTAGACCGTGCGGCCCAGGAAGAAGAGTTCAGCCTCGAACTGCGTAACCGCGATCGTGAACGCAAACTGATCAAAAAGATCGAAAAAACGCTCAAGAAAGTGGAAGACGAAGATTTCGGCTACTGCGAATCCTGCGGTGTAGAAATCGGTATTCGTCGCCTTGAAGCACGTCCGACCGCTGATTTGTGTATCGACTGCAAAACGTTGGCAGAAATCCGCGAAAAACAGATGGCCGGCTAACGGCCCTCGGAAATGCCAAACCTCTATGGCGGGAGACTCTCCCGCCATATTACTTTATTGCACCCCAAAAAATGTCAGCTCAACTCTACATTGGCCGTTTTGCCCCCTCACCTTCCGGGGAACTGCATTTTGGCTCACTCATTGCCGCTCTTGGCAGCTACCTTCAGGCTCGCGCTCAACAGGGTCGCTGGCTGGTACGCATCGAAGATATCGATCCTCCTCGCGAAGTTCCCGGCGCCGCCGACACCATCCTCAAACAGCTTGAGCATTACGGCCTGCACTGGGATGGCGATGTGCTATGGCAATCCCACCGCCATGAGGCCTATCGCGCCGCGCGGAACTGGCTCCGGCAGCAAGGGCTGAGCTATTACTGCACCTGCACTCGCAGCCGTATTCAGCAGATCGGCGGTTTCTACGATGGGCATTGCAGAACCCTTGGCAACGGGCCACAAAACGCCGCAATGCGCCTGGTGCAAAACAACCCGGTGCTGAGCTTCCAGGACGGCCTGCGCGGGCAATTGCATGCCGATGAGTCTTTGGCGCGGGAAGATTTCATCATTCACCGTCGTGACGGTCTGTTCGCCTATAATCTTGCTGTCGTGGTGGATGACCACTTCCAGGGCGTGACGGAGATCGTGCGCGGTGCAGATTTGATAGAGCCGACGGTACGGCAAATCTCGCTATATCAGCAGTTTGGCTGGCCCGCTCCCGGCTATATTCATCTGCCACTGGCGCTCAACGAGCAGGGTTCTAAGCTTTCGAAGCAGAATCACGCGCCCGCGCTGCCGCAGGGCGATCCTCGCCCGCTGCTGGTGGAAGCGTTGCGCTTTTTAAATCAACAAGTAGCGGACGGCTGGCACGATCTGACGCTGGAAAGGCTGCTGGAGCAAGCCGTAATGAACTGGTCGCTTAATAGTGTGCCGGTGAATACATCATTCTCAAATGCCCCACACTGAGCTATGATTAGCCGCTGTTTTTTTTGTCCCTATGATTGACACTGCCGAGGTGGACTATTTTTACCCGAGTCGCTAATTTTTGCCGCAAGGTGCTTAACCGCGATGACGTCGTGGTCGAGGAGACCGAAACTCTCCCGCACATTACTGTTATCCCGCGCGATCAGCACGCTATTTCCCGCAAAGATATCAGTGAAAATGCCCTCAAGGTACTCTACCGTTTAAACAAAGCAGGCTACGAGGCTTACCTCGTCGGCGGCGGCGTCCGCGACCTGCTGCTGGGCAAAAAACCGAAAGATTTCGACGTCACCACCAGCGCGACGCCAGAACAAGTTCGCAAACTGTTCCGTAACTGCCGCCTGGTTGGCCGCCGTTTCCGCCTGGCTCACGTGATGTTCGGGCCTGAAATCATCGAAGTGGCCACCTTCCGCGGCCATCATGAAGAGCAGCAGTCTGCCGACCGTCAGACCTCGCAGCGTGGCCAGAACGGCATGCTGCTGCGTGATAACATCTTTGGTTCTATCGAAGAAGATGCTCAACGCCGCGACTTCACTATCAACAGTCTTTACTACAGCGTGGCCGATTTCTCCGTGCGGGATTACGTCGGCGGCCTGAACGATCTGAACAAAGGCATTATTCGCCTGATTGGCGACCCGGAAACGCGTTACCGCGAAGATCCGGTGCGAATGCTGCGCGCCGTGCGCTTTGCCGCCAAGCTGAATATGACCATCAGCCCGGAAACCGGCGAGCCGATTCCTCGCCTTGCCACGCTGCTGAACGATGTGCCCCCGGCGCGTCTCTTTGAAGAATCGCTCAAACTTCTGCAGGCCGGATACGGGTTTGAAACCTACCAGCTGCTGCGTGAATATCAGCTCTTCCAGCCGTTGTTCCCGATCATCACCCGCTATTTCACCGAGCAGGGCGACAGCCCGATGGAACGCATTATTGCGCTGGTGCTGAAGAACACCGATACCCGCATTCATAACGATATGCGCGTAAATCCGGCGTTCCTGTTTGCGGCGATGTTCTGGTATCCACAGCTGGAAATGGCGCAAAAGATTGCCCAGGAAAGCGGCCTCGCCTACTACGACGCCTTTGCGCTGGCGATGAATGAAGTGCTGGATGAAGCCTGCCGTGCGCTGGCGATTCCAAAACGCATTACTACGCTGGTGCGCGATATCTGGGGCCTGCAGCTTCGTCTGTCCCGCCGCCAGGGTAAACGCGCCTGGAAGCTGATGGAGCATCCTAAATTCCGGGCGTCTTACGACCTGCTGGCGCTGCGCGCGGAAGTCGAGAACAATCAGGAACTGCTGCGTCTGACCAAATGGTGGGGCGAGTTCCAGGTCGCTGCGCCGCCAATGCAAAAAGATATGCTGAACGACCTTGGCGATGAGCCTGCAGCTCGCCGCCGCACGCGTCGCCCACGCAAACGCGCGCCACGTCGCGAAGGTAATTCATGACCCTCGCGTATATCGCGCTGGGCAGTAACCAGGCGTCGCCGCTGGAGCAGGTTTCATCTGCCCTTGACGCCCTGGCCGCCATTCCACAAAGCCGAATGGTGGCCACTTCTTCGTTTTACCGCACCCCCCCGCTCGGCCCGCAGGATCAGCCAGATTATCTGAATGCTGCCGTGGTGCTGGACACCGACCTGTCTGCCGAAGCCCTTCTGGACCATACCCAACGTATTGAACTGGAGCATGGCCGCGTGCGCAAAGCAGAGCGCTGGGGGCCGCGGACGTTAGATCTCGATCTTATGCTGTTTGGCGATGAGGTGATGCACACCGAACGCCTGACTGTGCCTCATTACGACATGAAGAACCGCGCGTTTATGCTGGTTCCTCTGCTGGAAATAGCACCGGAATGCCGCTTTCCCGACGGGCAGTCTGTTGCCGCGATACTGGCTAGCCTCTCCCAGGAGGGCATCACCCGCTGGTAAACAGCGCGCCCGTATCCTGTTCTAACCTTTCTCCGGGGATGATGATGAAACCCACTACCACCTCCACCCTGCGTAAGCTCAAGCAGGATAAAAAGAAATTCGCCACCCTTACCGCCTATGACTTTAGCTTCGCTAAGCTGTTTGCTGACGAAGGCGTCGGCGTTTTGCTGGTTGGCGATTCGCTGGGCATGACGGTTCAGGGCCACGACTCTACGCTGCCGGTCACGGTGGCAGACATTGCCTACCACACTCGTGCGGTTCGCCGCGGTGCACCAAACTGCCTGCTGCTGGCTGACCTGCCGTTTATGGCCTACGCCATGCCGGAGCAGGCGTTTGCCAACTCCGCAGAGGTAATGCGTGCCGGGGCTAACATGGTGAAAATCGAAGGCGGCCGCTGGCTGGCTGACACGGTGAAAATGCTGACGGAGCGCGCCGTTCCGGTTTGTGGTCATTTGGGATTAACGCCGCAGTCGGTCAATATTTTTGGCGGGTATAAAGTTCAGGGCCGCGACGAACAGGCCGCGCAAACGCTGCTGGATGACGCTCTGGCGCTGGAAGCCGCTGGCGCCCAGCTGCTGGTGCTGGAGTGCGTTCCCGTTGAGCTGGCTAAACGCGTAACCGAAGCGCTTTCTATCCCGGTGATTGGCATTGGCGCGGGCAACGTCACGGACGGGCAGATTCTGGTGATGCATGATGCCTTTGGGATTACCGGCGGCCATATTCCTAAGTTTGCGAAGAATTTCCTTGCTGAGACCGCCGATATTCGCACCGCGGTGCGCCAGTACATTAGTGAAGTCGAATCCGGCAGTTATCCGGGCAACGAACACAGTTTTTACTGACAGGAGATAGGTTGTGCTGATTATCGAAACGTTACCGCTGCTGCGTCAGCAGATTCGCCGCTGGCGCCAGGAAGGAAAACGCATCGCCCTGGTGCCGACCATGGGCAACCTGCACGATGGGCACATGACGCTGGTGGAAGAAGCCAAAGCCGTGGCTGATGTGGTCGTGGTCAGTATTTTCGTGAACCCGATGCAGTTTGACAGACCGGACGACTTAGCCCGCTACCCGCGCACCCTGCAGGAAGATTGCGAAAAGCTGAACCGCCGCAAGGTGGATATGGTCTTTGCCCCGGCGCCGGTTGACGTTTACCCTCAGGGCCTCGACACACAGACATTTGTGGATGTGCCGGGCATCTCCACCATGCTGGAAGGCGCCAGCCGCCCAGGGCATTTCCGTGGTGTTTCCACCATTGTCAGCAAACTGTTCAACCTCGTTCAGCCCGACGTTGCCTGCTTTGGCCAAAAGGATTATCAGCAGCTAGCGCTGATCCGCAAAATGGTCGCCGATATGGGCTACGACATTGAGATTATTGGCGTACCAACCGTGCGCGCTAAAGACGGCCTGGCGCTCAGCTCACGTAATGGCTACCTGACTGCAGAGCAGCGTAAAATCGCCCCGGGATTGAGCAAGGTCATGAACGGCCTGGCGGAAAAACTGAGCGGAGGCGACCGTGATACCGAAGAGATGCTGATCCTCGCGGCCACAGAACTGAACGAAAAAGGTTTCCGTTCTGATGACCTGCAAATCCGCGATGCGGACACTTTGCTGGAGCTGTCAGCGGAAAGCAAACGTGCGGTGATCCTGATGGCGGCCTGGCTCGGTCAGGCCCGACTGATTGATAACGTCACCGTCGATCTGGCGCAGTAGACAGCCTAAATAAAAAGGGCAATACTGCCTCGAATATCCACGGCGCGGGTGATATCCGCGCTTTTTAAGCCCAGTAACAAAGGTTCAAGTTTATGATTCGCACCATGCTGCAAGGCAAGTTACACCGCGTCAAAGTGACTCAGGCGGACTTGCATTACGAAGGCTCCTGCGCCATCGATCAGGACTTCCTTGAGGCGGCAGGCATTCTGGAATATGAAGCCATCGACATCTACAACGTCACCAACGGGAAGCGTTTTTCTACCTACGCTATCGCCGGTGAACGTGGCTCTAAAATCATCTCCGTTAACGGTGCGGCGGCACACTGCGCCGACGTCGGTGACATCCTGATTATCGCCAGCTACGTTACTATGCCAGATGAGCAGGCGCGCAGCTGGCAGCCAAAAGTGGCCTACTTTGACGGTGAGAATGAGATGAAGCGTCTCGCAAAAGCCGTGCCGGTTCAGGTCGCGTAACAACCGCCCTCGCCCTAACCCTCTCCCCACGCGGGAGAGGGATCGAACAACCCCAGTTTAGCTCACGTACTCACGATTCAGGCTGATTGGTAATCGTCCTCGACATCGTCTCCAGAGAATCCGTCCTCATAATATAAAGCCGCTTCAGCAAGAACGGGTTGTCGCCCGGTTTCACCTTCCCACGCACCGTGGTTACCGCCATATGGAATCCTGCATCGTTCGCCGCTTTTACCGCAATATCGTTATAGCCGCCAAACGGATAAGAGAGATAAAGCACGTGCGGATTGAACTGCGACAGCGCACGGCGCGAGTGCTCAAAATCAAACAGGATATTGTGGTAGCTACGGCTCAGAAGAATCGGGCGGCGGTAGTTATCCACGCGATGCAGGAAATGCGTGTGCGACTGAATATCGAACACGCTTTGAATCGCCTCCAGCTCAGAAATACTCATAAACTGCAGAGACTTTGGATTCCACGGCTGTGGATGACGCTTAATGCGCGACGAGATAATGTAAGCCGTCGCTTTAAAGCCGTACTGTTTCAGAATCGGGAACGCGTAGCGGTAGACTGATTTCAACCCGTCATCAAAGGTGATCACCACCGAGCGAGCCGGGAGATTCATACGGTTACGCAGATAACCTTCCAGCTGATACATCGTCAGCGTGGTGTAGCCCATGTCACGCAGCCAGGTCATCTGGTTGCTGAACGCAACCACCGAGGTGGTCGTCGACGTATGGCGGAAACGCGTATTTTCCTCATCACGCAGGATGTGGTGATAGGTCAGAACCGGAATGCCGTTATCCGGCTGCGCGTCCAGGCTGCTGATGTAGCCCAGGCGATTGCCAATGCGAATTTGGTACCAGGTCTGGTTCAGGCGATCTTTGAGCTTGCCGATGATTGGGTAACGCAGGTTATCTGCCAGCGTGCCGAACACCGCTGACGAAGTGGCCGGCTCGCTATAGATAGCCACGTCGCGGAAGGTGATCAAGTTTTGGTTACTCAACGGATTGTTGAGATCCCCCAGCCGGTCTTCCACTCGCTGCTTGCCTTTTACCGGGCCAAGATGCGCCTTGTCGATAAACCCGGTACCGAAGCCGAAATTAAACTCGTAGTAATCTGCGGCCGTCGGCACCACCGCCAGGATTTGCCCCTGGCCGATACGGCCGACGGAAATCACATTATCACCCACCTGCGCCCAGATATCGGCATCTTCGGTGGTTTGCATATATTGGGCGGGAGTGTCATGGCTACTGAGCAGGCTAGCCTGAGCAGTTCCGATGCTGATGACCAGCATGACGCAATAAACAAGGCGAGTTAACATGGCAAATTAGTCAGTTTTTGTCGGAAAGACGGAAGGAAGTCATTAGTTTAGCAAAAGACAGAGGAATACCAACCTCAATAGATACATACCCTTAATAATTGTGCAGCAATACAAACGGCGGGTTCTTTTGCTGCTGATGCCAAAGGCTGGTCACCGCCTCCCCGCCCTGTTCCACAATAAGCTGCCGAAAGGCTTCGCTGGAGATATTTTCCCGCTGCTCACGCATCGCTAAAAGCAGCGGCAGCGTTACCCCGGCGATAACTTCGCAATGCTCATGCTTATGGTTCATCAATGCCGCTGCCCGGTAAGGTTCCGCCCCGGTGAGATCGGTCAGAAAGATAACGCCGTCGCCCGAATCGCAGTGGTGAAGAGCATCGCACATCATCCGGCTCAGCATATTGGTGCTTAACCCGTGCCAGAAATTCACCGCACAGCACTGAGGCTGCGGCCCAAAGCGCTGCTCGAGAGCATCCAGTATCTTTTGTGCGTAGTCGTCGTGTCCGGCAATGACCCAGCCAAGCATAAAGTCTCTCCTGTTTATGGAGCGACAGTGTGCCAGAACGCTGAATAAGTAGCCTGATGCGTATCAATTTGGCGTAAAAAAATCCCCCTAAAGAGGGGGATTTAATCAGGAACTATTAGGTCCGGAGCCCGCGACCGCGCTGGATGAGATACCAGCACAACAAGTAAAACACGACGATAAAGATTGCCAGCACACCGACGGTGGTCACCAATGGCACATCGGTAATGCCCAGGAAACCAAAACGGAAGCCGCTAATCATGTAGACGATGGGGTTCAGGTGCGAGAGCGCCTGCCAGAACGGAGGCAGCAGGGTCAGGGAGTAAAACACCCCACCCAGATAGGTCAGCGGCGTCAGCACGAAGGTCGGGATCAGGCTGATATCATCGAACGTTTTGGCAAAGACGGCGTTCAGCAGACCGGCCAGCGAGA
Source organism: Enterobacter sp. TMH.L2 (assembly GCF_050847315.1). Classification (NCBI taxonomy): domain Bacteria; kingdom Pseudomonadati; phylum Pseudomonadota; class Gammaproteobacteria; order Enterobacterales; family Enterobacteriaceae; genus Enterobacter; species Enterobacter sp. TMH.L2. The sequence continues at coordinate 3,856,325 of NZ_CP193791.1, forward strand.
ACAGAATAGCCGTCAGTACCAGCGTCAACGCCACAAACAGCCAGGAATGCACCTGGAACGGGACGAAGAACAGCGACACCGCCGTGACCAGGATCCCCACGCACAGACCGCGCGCGACGCCGCCACCAACATAGCCCGCGATGATCACGTGCGTGGGTACCGGTGCCACCAGCAGCTCTTCGATATTGCGCTGGAACTTCGCGCTGAAGAATGAGGAAGCGACGTTGGCGTAGGCGTTGGTGATCACCGCCATCATGATCAGGCCCGGCACGATGAACTGCATATAGGTGAAGCCGTGCATTTCGCCGATACGCGAGCCAATCAGGTTACCAAAGATAATGAAATACAGGGTCATGGTGATGACCGGCGGAACCAGGGTCTGGATCCAGATACGGGCGAAGCGGTGAACTTCTTTGGTCCAGATGCTTTTCAGCGCCACCCAGTACAGCTGCATCATGCCTGATCCCCTTGTTTACCGTTTACCAGCGTCACGAACAACTCTTCGAGACGGTTAGCTTTGTTACGCATACTCTGTACCTGAATCCCCTGCGCGCTTAGCTGGCTGAACACGCTGTTAATCCCCTGTTCACGCAAAACTTCGACTTCCAGCGTGGACGTGTCCACCAGCCGATACTGGTAACCGTCGAGCTTAGGCAGTGGACTTTTAGGGGCCAGATCCAGGATGAAGGTTTCTGATTTCAGCTTGGAAAGCAGCGATTTCATCGAGGTGTTCTCTACCAATTCACCACGCTGGATAATGCCGATGTTGCGGCACAGCATTTCGGCTTCTTCCAGATAGTGAGTAGTCAGAATAATGGTAGTGCCTTTGTCGTTGAGATCTTTCAGGAAGCCCCACATAGAGCGGCGCAGCTCGATGTCTACGCCGGCAGTAGGCTCGTCCAGAATCAGCAACTTAGGTTCGTGCATTAACGCACGGGCAATCATCAGGCGACGCTTCATCCCTCCCGATAACATCCGCGCACGTTCGTTGCGTTTTTCCCACAGATCGAGCTGTTTTAAATACTTTTCGCTGCGCGCTATCGCTTCGCTGCGCTCAACGCCGTAGTAGCCAGCCTGGTGCACGACGATCTGCTGCACCGTTTCAAACGGGTTGAAGTTGAATTCCTGGGGAACCAGGCCAAGCTGGCGTTTGGCGTTGACCACGTCTTTTTGCAGATCGTAGCCAAACACCCGCACGCGGCCGGAGGTTTTATTCACCAACGAACTGATAATGCCGATAGTGGTGGATTTTCCCGCACCGTTAGGGCCGAGCAGCGCATAGAAATCACCCGCTTCAACGCGAAGATCTATGCCACGTAGCGCCTGGACGCCACCGGGATAGGTTTTCGTTAACTGTTCCAGTTCCAATGCAATTGTCATGGATATTCGCTTACCTTATTCGGTACTTGTTTGAAAATTCGTTGAGTTACCCTATATTACCCCATCGCACTTCTCGGGTGACAGGCGTTAACCTCACATGAAAGACATTGATTCCCTTATCAGCAATAATGAACTTTGGTCAAAAATGCTGGTTGAGGAAGACCCCGGTTTCTTCGAAAGACTTGCCCAGGCACAAAAACCTCGCTTTCTCTGGATTGGCTGCTCCGACAGCCGTGTTCCCGCCGAACGACTTACCGGCCTGGAGCCAGGCGAACTCTTTGTTCACCGTAACGTGGCAAACCTCGTTGTTCATACCGATCTGAATTGCCTTTCCGTTGTGCAGTACGCTGTAGACGTCCTTGAAGTTGAGCACATTATTATCTGCGGTCACTACGGCTGCGGCGGCGTTCAGGCTGCGGTAGAAAACCCGGAGCTGGGCCTAATTAACAACTGGCTGCTGCACATTCGCGACCTGTGGTTCAAGCATAGTTCGCTCTTAGGGGAACTGGCACCGGAACAGCGGATGGACACGCTCTGCGAATTGAACGTCATGGAGCAGGTATACAACATCGGCCATTCCACCATCATGCAGTCTGCCTGGAAACGCGGCCAGAAAGTCACGGTTCACGGCTGGGTCTACGGTATTCACGACGGGCGCCTGCGCGACCTTGAAGTGACGGCCACCAGCCGCGAGTCACTCGAGCAGGGCTACCGCAGCGGCATAGCCAACCTGAAGAATACCCACCATAGCCACCGGAATCGCGCAGCTTCGCAATAATTCCGTGAAATGTGGATAGCAAAAAGGGCCTTTTAAGGCCCTTTTTTGTTAGCTTACGACGATTGATTACTCGTCCAGCATCACCACTTTGCCAACGAACGGCAGGTGGCGATAGCGCTGGGCATAGTCGATGCCGTAGCCAACGACGAATTCGTCTGGGATAGAGAAGCCAACGTATTCAACGTTAACATTCACTTCGCGGCGCGTCGGCTTGTCCAGTAGCGTACAAATGGCCAGAGATTTGGGTTCACGCAGGCTCAGGATCTCGCGCACTTTACTCAGGGTGTTGCCGGAGTCGATGATATCTTCCACGATCAGCACATCTTTCCCACGGATATCTTCGTCCAGATCTTTCAGGATCTTCACGTCGCGAGTGGTGGACATGCCGCTGCCGTAGCTTGAAGCGGTCATAAAATCGACTTCATGGGAAACCTGAACTTCACGGCACAGATCCGCCATAAACATAAATGAACCACGCAGTAGACCCACCAGCACCATGTCACTGCCGCTGTCGCGATAGTGTTCGGTGATTTGACGACCCAGTTCAGCGACACGGGCTTTGATCTCCGCTTCCGGGATCATCACTTCAACAGTATGTTTCATATCTCTAACCATATGATTTAAAAACAAATCATTTAATGCTGGTTCACCTGCAGCCAACACAAAATAGTGAGGCGTGGAGTATACCAGCAAATCGCCTTCACATCCCCACTTCAAAAAAAAGCCATAAATGTGACAACCATCACACTTGTTAATAACTATAATTAAATGCTATCAAAACTTTATGAGTGTGATAATTGTGAAAATAAATAAAACCGGATCGCAACTATTTGTGACCCTCTCGGCCCTCTTTGCTGTACTTTGCGGGCTCTATTTACTCTTTGGCGGGATATGGTTAGTGGCTATAGGCGGGTCGTGGTATTACCCGATCGCCGGCCTGGTGATGCTCGGCGTCGCCTGGCTGCTGTGGAAGAGCAAAGCCTCCGCGCTTTGGCTCTACGCGGCCCTGCTGCTGTGTACGATGGCCTGGGGCGTCTGGGAAGTCGGCTTCGACTTCTGGGCGCTGACGCCGCGCTGCGACGTGCTGGTGTTCTTCGGCGTCTGGCTTCTGCTGCCGTTTGTGTATCGCCGCCTGGTGATTCCAGCAAGCGGCGCGGCAGCATCGCTGGTGGTTTCCCTGCTGATTACCGCCGTTGTGCTGGTCTGGGCGGGCTTTAACGACCCGCAAGAGATCAACGGCACGCTGAATCTGGATAATGCCGCAGCTACCGCTGAGTCTTCCATTCCTGATGCCGACTGGCCAGCTTATGGCCGCAATCAGGAAGGGCAGCGTTTCTCTCCGCTCAAGCAGATCACCACGCAGAACGTGGGCCAGTTGAAGGAAGCCTGGCGTTTCCAGACCGGCGACGTGAAGCGTGCTACCGACCCGGGTGAAATCACCAACGAAGTCACCCCGATCAAAATCCGCGATATGCTTTACCTGTGTACCGCCCACCAGCAGCTGTTCGCACTGGATGCCTCCACCGGGAAAGAAAAGTGGAAATTTGACCCTCAGTTAAATACCGACCCTTCGTTCCAGCACGTGACCTGCCGTGGCGTTTCTTACCACGAAGCCACCGCGGATAACGCCCCTGCGGATGTAGTGGCCGACTGTCCTCGCCGCATCCTTCTGCCGGTGAACGATGGCCGCCTGTTCGCGCTCAACGCCGATACCGGCAAGCTGTGTGAGAGCTTTGCAAACAAAGGTATTCTGAACCTGCAGACCAACCAGCCGGTGACTACGCCAGGTATGTACGAGCCGACTTCACCGCCTATCGTGACCGACAAGGTGATTGTGATTGCCGGGGCAGTGACCGACAACTTCTCTACCCGTGAGCCTTCCGGCGTTATCCGTGGTTTTGACGTTAATACCGGTAAACTGCTGTGGGCGTTTGACCCTGGCGCGAAAGATCCAAACGCTATCCCGGATGACGAGCATCATTACACGCTGAACTCGCCGAACTCGTGGGCTCCGGCGGCATATGATGCAAAACTGGATCTGGTTTACCTGCCGATGGGCGTGACCACGCCAGACATCTGGGGCGGCAACCGCACGCCTGAGCAGGAACGCTACGCCAGCAGCATCGTGGCGCTGAATGCCACCACCGGTAAGCTGGCCTGGTCCTATCAGACCGTCCACCACGACCTGTGGGATATGGACATGCCTGCCCAGCCAACGCTGGCGGATATCACCGACAAAAACGGCAACAAAGTGCCGGTGGTGTACGCTCCGGCTAAAACTGGCAACATTTTTGTTCTGGACCGCCGCGACGGTAAATTAGTGGTGCCAGCCCCGGAGCAGCCTGTTCCGCAGGGTGCCGCCAAAGGCGACCATGTTTCCCCTACCCAACCATTCTCCGAGCTGACCTTCCGTCCGAAGAAAGATCTGAGCGGGGCGGATATGTGGGGCGCGACCATGTTCGATCAGTTGGTCTGCCGCGTGATGTTCCACAGCATGCGCTATGAAGGCATCTTTACCCCGCCTTCCGAAAAGGGGACGCTGGTGTTCCCGGGCAACCTGGGCATGTTCGAGTGGGGCGGGATCTCCGTTGACCCAAATAATCAGGTCGCGATGACCAACCCAATGGCGCTGCCGTTCGTGTCTAAGCTGATTCCACGCGGGCCGGGTAACCCAATGGAACCACCAAAAGATGCGAAAGGCTCAGGCACTGAATCCGGCGTTCAGCCGCAGTACGGCGTGCCGTATGGCGTCACGCTGAACCCGTTCCTGTCGCCGTTCGGCCTGCCGTGTAAACAGCCGGCCTGGGGCTACATCTCTGGCGTTGACCTGAAAACCAACGAAATCGTGTGGAAGAAACGTATTGGTACCGTGGAAGACAGCATGCCGTTCCCAACCGGTATTCCAATGAAATTCCGCATGGGGATGCCGATGCTGGGTGGCCCGATCTCCACCGCCGGTAACGTGATGTTCATTGGTGCTACCGCAGATAACTACCTGCGCGCGTTTGATATGCGTGACGGGAAACAGCTGTGGGAAGCACGTCTGCCAGCCGGTGGACAGGCTACGCCGATGACGTATGAAGTGAACGGTAAGCAGTATGTGGTGATTTCCGCAGGTGGCCACGGTTCCTTCGGCACGAAGATGGGGGATTATATTGTGGCGTACGCTCTGCCGGACGACGCAAAATAAAACATTGCGGGTGGCTCAGGCCACCCGCTCTTTCTTTTATGCGACGGTAAAACCAAGCATCATTCCGGTATCTTCATGCTCCAGCAGATGGCAGTGCGCCATATAGGCCGCTTCCTTTGGTGCAGCATGATCGAACTTCACCAGCACTTCGCTGCGCGCACCTTCCACCTTCACCGTGTCTTTCCAGCCCTGACGATGCGCCGCCACCGGTTTGCCGTTTTCGGACAGGATACGGAACTGGGTGCCGTGAATATGGAACGGGTGCAGCATCATGTCGCCTTCCCCGGATATCGTCCACTTCTCGTATTTCCCTTTTTGTGCAGCAAACGCCGGGGTTGCCATATCGAAAGCTTTGCCGTTGATTTTGTTGGCATTGTGGAAATCAAAGCCGTGGCTCATACCGCCGTGATTCATCTTCCCCATGCTGCCGTGGTCCATGTTCTTCATGCTGCCATGGCTCATACCGCCCATATCACCGTGGCCGTCCATCGACATGCCCGCCATCGCCTGCATGCCATATTTATCCATCAGCGCCTGCATGCCCATCATGTCGAGCATCGGATCCATCATCAGTTGCAGCCAGCGTTCAGTTGCGCCTTCCAGCGACGGGAGCGCAGGTACGTTGACCAGTTTGTCCGGCAAAGTGCCAGAGGCTGCGATAATCAGCGGCTGAATGCGAACCACCGGGGCAGGTTTGTCGAAAGGTGCCACGGTCATGCCCATTTGCTTCACCGGCAGGGTGACAATATCAAAAGGCTTGCCGTCACGGGTATCGACCAGCACCTCGAACCGTTCCCCCATCAGAATTTCCAGCTCCGTGACTTTGACTGGCTCGGCCAGCAGTCCGCCGTCGCTGGCGATGACATAGAGCGGGCGATTGTCGCTGGCAGCAATGTTCAACGAGCGGGCATTACAGCCGTTAAGCAAACGCAGGCGCAGCCAGCCGCGCGGATTGGTGTGCTGGGGATAAACGGCGCCGTTGCATAGCAGCGTGTCGCCAAACCAGCCTACGGCCGCGCTCATGACGTCCAGCTGGTAGTCAATTTCTCCGTCCTTACCGAAACGTTTATCCTGGATAATCAGCGGAATATCATCGATGCCCCACTGCTTCGGCAGCATCAGTTGGGCACTTTCGTTATCTTCAATCAATACGAGGCCACCAAGCCCCATGGCCACCTGATGCCCTGTTTTACCATGCTGATGCGGGTGGAACCAACAGGTCGCCGCACGCTGCTGCGGCGTAAAGGTGACGCTGCGTTTTGCACCGGCGGCGATAACGCCCTGCGGGCCGCCATCGACTTCGCCGCCGACCTCAAGCCCATGCCAGTGCAGCGTGGTTTCTTCTGCCAGGTTATTATGGATATCGACCGTGACCGCTTCCCCTTGCGTTAGCTTTAACGCCGGGCCAAGCAAAGCACCGTTATAGCCCCAGGTCGTGGCAGATTTCCCGGCAAAAACGCTCTTTCCTGCGTTTACGGTGAGGCGAATGCTATTTTTGGCATCCGGGGCAAGCAAAGGTGGGAAAGGCAACGCCGGACGATCGGCCGCCAGCGCGGCACGGCTCCAGAGTGGCAGCGCGCTGAAAGCCCCCAGCGCCGCGGTATATTTTAGAAAATTACGGCGATGCATAGTCAGTTCCTTTAGTTGGCATACTTGTCGGCGAGCATAAACCTTTCCCTAACGGTAAGGTCAAGTTTTAAGCTCATAATAAATATCGTCGACGCCCATTTAACTGTGTTAACGTTTCGTATCTGAGAAAAAGTGGTAGACGTGATGAAGATGGGAGTTAGGGCGTTATTACTGGGCATTTTGCTGGCTTTTTCTACCAGCAGCCTGGCGCTGAGTGAGTCTGAAGCAGAAGATATGGCCGATCTGACTGCGGTATTTGTGTTCTTAAAAAATGATTGTGGCTACCAAAACCTCCCTAACGGCCAGATCCGACGCGCGCTGGTCTTTTTTGCCCAACAAAATCAATGGGATCTCAGCAACTACGATAGCTGGAACATGAAAGCATTAGGTGAAGACAGCTACAAAGATTTGAGCGGTATTGCCATCCCCACGGCAACAAAATGCAAATCTCTGGCGCGCGATTCCTTAAGCCTGCTGGCCTACGTTAAATAACGCTTTCCCCGCCTGGCCTGAAATAATGACCGTGAAACCACGGTCATTGGCTCTAAGACCAAACAAGGTCGGGGCGGTATCAGCCCCAGCGCGTTAACGCTGCTGCAGGAATTCCCGGTAAGCGTGTACCACCTGCAGGAAGTCCTCTACGCCGCAAAAAGAGAGGCTCTCTTCGTCGTAGTAGCTCATTCCCTCTTCCATCTCATCCCCGGAAATTTCCAGCTGGTTAGCGCGGACGATGACCTCCTCCTCGTCCAGCCACAGCGTATATTCGTGCCCGGCACGCTGCCACTGCCGCTCGCTGCCTTTCACGGAAAGCACGGCCTGTTCGACTTCATCCAGAAGCGCCAGGTTACCCTTCACTTCCTCATTAAACCAGTGGCCGACAACCTCGTGCCCCATTGACATACGCACCTTCACCATACCGGTGATGTCACGCAGAAATTCATAGTCCATCGCTGTTTCCTCTACATCGCGGGGGAAATCCTCACCCACGCCTATAGGCTTAATTATCGCAGCAAAGTCAGGGGAAAACAGCGTGGCGAGTAGAAGGACGAGAAATAAAAAGGAGAAACGCAGAAGGGTCTGGAGCCCTCACCCCGGCCCTCTCCCACAGGGAGAGAGAGCACAGAGTGAGGGTATTTAGCCTTTAAACGGCAGTCTGGAAGATGACGCCGTCCGCTTTCTCGATGTACTGAGACAGCTGGTCAAAGTTCAGATAACGGTAAGTGTCTACCGCCGTTTTATCAACCTGAGTCATGAAGGTCTGATATTCGTCAGGAGTTGGCAGTTTACCCAACAGGGAAGCCACGGCCGCCAGCTCAGCAGACGCCAGGAAGACATTTGCGCCGGTTCCCAAACGGTTCGGGAAGTTACGGGTTGAAGTCGACACGACCGTCGCGCCATCTGCCACACGAGCCTGGTTACCCATGCACAGGGAGCAGCCTGGAATTTCGATACGGGCCCCGCTCTTACCGAACACGCTGTAATAGCCTTCTTCCGTCAGCTGAGCCGCGTCCATACGGGTTGGCGGCGCCACCCACAGGCGAGTTGGCAGCTGACCTTTGTGGCTGTCCAGCAGTTTACCCGCCGCACGGAAGTGACCGATGTTGGTCATGCAGGAACCGATAAACACTTCGTCGATCTTCTCCCCGGCCACGTCGGACAGCAGACGAGCATCGTCCGGGTCGTTTGGCGCACAGAGGATTGGCTCTTTGATATCGTTCAGATCGATGTCGATCACTGCCGCATATTCTGCATCAGCGTCGGCTTCCATCAACTGCGGATCTGCCAGCCATTTTTCCATGCCCTGAATACGGCGCTCAAGCGTACGACGGTCACCGTAACCTTCGGCAATCATCCACTTCAGCAGCACGATGTTGGAATTCAGGTACTCTTCGATCGGCTCGCGATCCAGTTTAATGGTGCACCCTGCGGCAGAACGCTCTGCGGAAGCATCGGTCAGCTCAAACGCCTGCTCAACTTTCAGCGTCGGCAGACCTTCGATTTCCAGGATACGGCCAGAGAAGATGTTTTTCTTGCCTTTCTTCTCCACGGTCAGCAGGCCCTGTTTGATCGCGTACAGCGGGATCGCATGTACCAGGTCACGCAGAGTGATGCCAGGCTGCATTTCGCCTTTAAAGCGAACCAGCACGGACTCAGGCATATCCAGCGGCATAACGCCGGTCGCCGCGGCAAACGCCACCAGACCAGAACCTGCCGGGAAGGAAATCCCGATTGGGAAACGGGTATGGGAGTCACCGCCGGTGCCGACGGTATCCGGTAGCAGCATGCGGTTCAGCCATGAGTGAATAACGCCATCGCCCGGGCGCAGAGACACGCCGCCACGGTTCATGATGAAGTCAGGCAGCGTGTGGTGCGTTGTCACGTCCACCGGCTTAGGATACGCCGCGGTGTGACAGAAGGACTGCATCACCAGATCCGCAGAAAAACCAAGGCAGGCAAGGTCTTTCAGCTCATCACGGGTCATCGGCCCGGTGGTGTCCTGGGAACCTACGGAAGTCATCTTCGGTTCGCAGTAAGCGCCAGGGCGAATACCTTCCACGCCACAGGCGCGGCCAACCATTTTCTGCGCCAGCGAGTAACCGCGGGTGCTAGCGGCAACGTCTTTCGCCTGAACAAATACGTCGCTATGTGGCAAGCTCAGTGCTTCGCGCGCTTTGGTGGTCAGGCCACGGCCGATGATCAGCGGAATACGGCCGCCGGCGCGGACTTCATCCAGCAGCACGTCGGTTTTCAATTCAAAGTTGGCGATCACCGCATTGGTTTCGTGGTTACGCACTTCGCCTTTGTACGGGTAAATGTCGATCACATCGCCCATATTCAGATCGTTAACGTCAACTTCGATCGGCAGTGCGCCAGCATCTTCCATGGTGTTGAAGAAGATGGGGGCGATTTTGCCGCCCAGCACAACGCCACCGCCGCGCTTGTTTGGCACATTCGGAATGTCATCGCCCATGAACCACAGCACGGAGTTAGTGGCAGATTTACGGGAAGAACCGGTGCCTACAACGTCGCCCACGTAGGCCAGAGGGAAACCTTTTTTCTGCAGCGCTTCGATCTGTTTGATAGGGCCAATTACGCCAGCCTGATCCGGCTCAATGCCTTCGCGGGCGTTTTTCAACATCGCCAGGGCGTGCAGCGGGATGTCCGGGCGGGACCATGCGTCCGGGGCCGGGGACAGGTCATCGGTGTTGGTTTCACCGGTGACTTTAAAGACGGTAACGGTGATTTTCTCGGCCAGTTTAGGGCGAGACAGGAACCACTCGGCTTCGGACCAGGACTTCAGCACTTGCTGAGCGTAGGTGTTGCCCGCTTTGGCTTTCTCTTCTACGTCGTAGAAGTTATCAAACATCAGCAGCGTATGGGACAGCGCTTTGGCGGCAATCGGCGCCAGCTTTTCGTTATCCAGCGCGTCAATCAGCGGATGAATGTTGTAGCCACCCTGCATGGTGCCCAGCAGTTCAACGGCTTTTTCAGGGGAGATCAGCGGGGAAGTGGCATCGCCTTTGGCAATGGCAGCAAGGAAACCGGCTTTCACGTAGGCGGCTTCATCAACGCCCGGCGGTACACGGTTAGTAATCAGATCTAACAGGAATGCTTCTTCACCTGCTGGTGGGGTTTTCAGCAGCTCAACCAGTGCGGCCATTTGGGTGGCATCTAAGGGTTTTGGAACAATCCCTTCTGCGGCACGTTCAGCTACGTGCTTACGGTATTCTTCTAGCACGACGGTTCTCCTCGCTCTCATTGTCATTTGGCGACACCGGATCTCTCTCTTCACGCTCCTGTGAGACAGCAGTTTGTAGGGTAAATGCCCGGTACCGCGTCGGGCAGCATAGCAGGATTTTCAGGGGGTGTTAATCTGTTTACAAAAAAGCAACATTAAAACGTTGCTGAATCGTTAAGGGGGAATAGATTACTTTTTGATATGATCCTCAGACACAAAAAAACCGCCTTTCGGCGGTTCGTTTGCCCTGACAAAGTGGTAGCACACGATGAAAGGAAATGTTTTGTGGCAAGCCCCAAACGCTGTCTATTCTGCATTTGAAAATGAATCACGGCAAGATGAATTGTACCTTTTGCGTACAACGTTATAAAAACAACTGCAACTTACTGCAAATTAAAAATGATGATTCAGCGTTCAAGCGATCTACCGTAACGTTACTCTTGGCCTGCTTCGCTGGCGTAGCAGCCAGTCGCCGGGCATGGGAGCAGATCTACCGCTCTACGTGGCAAGCCTCAAACACTTGCCTGATTCTGCCTTTCCCGGTGAAGAAGGAATCGCCGTAGCCCAAAGGGTATACACGCAATGGAAATGCGTTTGCTGTACGCGCTGCTTCTGTTGTTAGGTTCACTGCTTTCGCTGAGCCAAAGTGACTGGAATATTTCAGACATTACCGTTCAGTTCGTTTTGAACCTGGGCAATTAAGCTACTGGCCGCTCGCAAGGGCGGCCTTTTACGGACAAAAAAAACGGCCCCAAAGGGCCGCTTTATCAGACGCTGAAAGTTACTTTTTCTTCGCTTTCGCGTTTGGCAGGTCGGTGATGCTGCCTTCGAAGACTTCAGCCGCCAGGCCAACGGATTCATGCAGCGTTGGGTGAGCGTGGATGGTGAGCGCGATGTCTTCTGCGTCACAACCCATCTCGATAGCCAGACCGATTTCGCCCAGCAGCTCGCCGCCGTTGGTCCCAACAATCGCCCCACCGATAACGCGGTGAGTCTCTTTGTCGAAGATAAGCTTGGTCATACCGTCTGCGCAATCGGAAGCGATAGCACGGCCAGAAGCAGCCCACGGGAAGGTGGCGGTTTCGTAGCTGATACCTTTCTCTTTCGCTTCTTTCTCAGTCAGACCAACCCATGCAACTTCTGGCTCGGTGTAAGCGATAGATGGGATCACTTTCGGATCGAAGTAGTGCTTCATCCCGGCGATAACTTCTGCGGCAACGTGGCCTTCATGAACACCTTTATGTGCCAGCATTGGCTGACCGACGATGTCGCCGATAGCAAAGATGTGTGGCACGTTGGTGCGCAGCTGTTTGTCAACGCGGATAAAGCCACGGTCGTCAACTTCAACGCCGGCTTTGCCTGCATCGAGGTTTTTACCGTTCGGCACGCGGCCGATAGCCACCAGAACCGCGTCGTAACGCTGTGGTTCTGCAGGGGCTTTTTTGCCTTCCATGGAAACATAGATGCCGTCTTCTTTCGCTTCAACGGCAGTCACTTTGGTTTCCAGCATCAGGTTGAATTTCTTGCTGATGCGCTTGGTGAAGACTTTAACGATGTCTTTGTCTGCGGCAGGGATAACCTGGTCGAACATTTCAACCACGTCAATGTCTGAACCCAGCGCATGGTATACGGTGCCCATTTCCAGGCCGATGATACCGCCGCCCATTACCAGCAGGCGTTTAGGTACGGATTTCAGCTCCAGCGCATCCGTGGAATCCCACACGCGTGGATCTTCATGAGGAATGAACGGCAGCTCGATCGGACGGGAACCCGCCGCGATGATAGCGTTGTCGAAGTTGATCACGGTTTTACCGTTTTCACCTTCCACTTCCAGGGTGTTAGCCCCGGTGAATTTACCCAGACCGTTTACCACTTTCACTTTACGGCCTTTGGCCATACCCGCCAGGCCGCCGGTCAGCTGAGTGATAACTTTCTCTTTCCAGGTACGAATTTTGTCGATATCGGTTTTCGGCTCACCGAAAACGATGCCGTGTTCGGCCAGTGCTTTTGCTTCTTCGATAACTTTAGCAACGTGCAGCAGCGCTTTAGAAGGGATACAGCCGACGTTCAGACAAACACCACCAAGGGTGCTGTAACGCTCTACGATGACGGTTTCCAGACCTAAATCCGCGGCGCGGAACGCTGCGGAGTAACCTGCCGGGCCTGCCCCAAGTACTACGACCTGAGTTTTGATTTCTGTGCTCATCATGACCTCTTAATTTATACCCGTCGTCCACCGGGTCGTTCTATCCGCCCGCAGTTTACAAAATTGTTAACAATTTTGAAACAACAAACGGCTCACGAATTGTCGCTTTCGCCAATAACCTCACAAACACCATGAGATTACCAGAAAAAAGCCGGCCGATTGGCCGGCTTTTCAATTACATCACCAGGCGGCGAATATCAGACAACATGTTGTTGATGATGGTGATGAAGCGAGCTCCATCAGCGCCGTCGATTACGCGGTGGTCGAAGGAAAGAGACATCGGCATCATCAGACGCGGCGTGAACTCTTTACCGTTCCAGACTGGCTCCATCGCAGACTTGGAGACACCCAGGATAGCCACTTCTGGCGCGTTAACGATCGGCGCGAAGTGAGTAGTCCCGATACCGCCCAGGCTGGAGATGGTGAAGCAGCCGCCCTGCATTTCGCCAGCGGTCAGCTTGCCGTCGCGAGCTTTCTTGGAGATAGCCATCAGTTCGCGAGACAGCTCAGTGATGCTCTTCTTGTTCACGTCTTTGAAGACTGGAACAACCAGACCATTCGGGGTATCAACCGCCACACCGATGTTGATGTATTTTTTCAGCGTCAGCTTCTGGCCATCTTCGGACAGGGAGCTGTTGAAGCGAGGCATCTGCTCCAGCGCGGCCGCAACGGCTTTCATGATGAACACTACAGGAGTGAACTTCACGTCCAGCTTACGCTTAGCGGCTTCGTCGTTCTGCTGCTTACGGAACGCTTCCAGATCGGTGATATCGGTTTTGTCGAAGTGGGTAACGTGCGGGATCATCACCCAGTTACGGCTCAGGTTAGCACCAGAGATTTTCTGGATGCGGCCCATTTCCACTTCTTCGATTTCGCCGAACTTGCTGAAGTCAACTTTCGGCCATGGCAGCATGCCTGGCAGACCACCGCCGGTCGCAGCCGGAGCTGCTTCAGCGCGTTTAACAGCGTCTTTCACGTAAGCCTGAACGTCTTCACGCAGGATACGACCTTTACGGCCGGTGCCTTTCACTTTCGCCAGGTTAACACCGAACTCGCGAGCCAGACGGCGGATCAGCGGAGTCGCATGAACGTACGCGTCGTTTTCAGCGAATTCAGATTTACCTTCTGCTTTAGCAGCAGGTGCAGCGGCTTTGGCTGCCGGGGCTGGTGCCGCAGCGGCTGGAGCTGGTGCAGCAGCAGTTGGAGCCGCAGCAGGTGCAGCGCCTTCTACTTCGAAGACCATGATCAGGGAGCCGGTGGACACTTTGTCGCCGGTGCTGATTTTGATTTCTTTCACGGTACCGGCGAATGGTGCAGGCACTTCCATGGAAGCTTTGTCGCCTTCTACGGTGATCAGTGACTGCTCAGCGGCAACTTTGTCGCCCACTTTCACCATCACTTCAGTGACTTCAACTTCATCACCGCCGATGTCCGGGACGTTAACTTCTTTAGAGCCGGAAGCCGCAGGTGCTGCGGCAGCAGCCGGAGCAGCAGCCTGTGCTGGAGCGGCAGCACCTGCGGCACCCGCCACTTCGAAGACCATGATCAGAGAGCCGGTAGACACTTTGTCGCCGGTGCTGATTTTGATCTCTTTCACCACGCCCGCGAACGGCGCAGGGACTTCCATAGAAGCTTTGTCGCCTTCTACGGTGATCAGAGACTGTTCAGCAGCAACGGTGTCGCCCACTTTCACCATGATCTCGGTAACTTCTACTTCGTCACCGCCGATGTCTGGCACGTTAACGTCTTTTGCGCTCGCGGCAGCAGGTGCTGCGGCCGGAGCGGCTTCTTTCTTCTCTTCTGCCTTAGCAGGTGCAGCGTCTGCTGCACCTTCGGCGGAATCGAAAATCATGATCAGTTTGCCGGTCTCGGTTTTGTCGCCGACAGAGACTTTGATCTCTTTCACGACGCCAGCCTGTGGAGACGGAACTTCCATAGAGGCTTTATCGCCTTCTACAGTGATCAGCGACTGTTCAGCTTCAACTTTGTCGCCAACTTTGACCAAAATCTCGGTGATTTCAACTTCATCAGCGCCGATGTCTGGTACTTTGATTTCGATAGCCATTGTCTCTTTACCTCTTACGCCAGACGCGGGTTAACTTTTTCTGCATCGATGTTGAATTTAGTAATTGCGTCAGCAACCACTTTCTTATCGATTTCGCCACGTTTAGCCAGTTCGCCCAGGGCTGCTACGACCACGTAAGAAGCATCAACTTCGAAGTGGTGACGCAGGTTTTCGCGGCTGTCAGAACGACCGAAGCCGTCGGTGCCCAGTACGCGATAATCATCAGCTGGTACGTAAGTACGAACCTGCTCAGCGAACAGTTTCATATAGTCAGTAGAAGCAACCGCCGGAGCGTCGTTCATCACCTGAGCGATGTAAGGTACGCGCGGAGTTTCCATTGGGTGCAGCATGTTCCAGCGCTCACAATCCTGGCCATCACGAGCCAGTTCGGTGAAGGAGGTTACGCTGTACACGTCAGAGCCCACGCCGTAGTCGTTCGCCAGGATCTGTGCTGCTTCACGCACGTGACGCAGGATAGAACCGGAGCCCAGCAGCTGAACTTTACCTTTGCTACCTGCAACGGTTTCGAGTTTGTAGATACCTTTACGGATACCTTCCTCGGCACCTGCTGGCATAGCCGGCATGTGGTAGTTTTCGTTCAGGGTGGTGATGTAGTAATAAATGTTCTCTTGTGCTTCACCGTACATACGGGTCAGACCGTCGTGCATGATGACAGCCACTTCGTACGCGTAAGACGGATCGTAAGAGATACAGTTAGGAATAGTCAGAGACTGAATGTGGCTGTGGCCATCTTCGTGCTGCAGACCTTCACCGTTCAGCGTAGTACGACCGGAAGTCCCGCCGACCAGGAAGCCGCGAGCCTGTTGGTCGCCAGCCTGCCAGCACAGGTCACCGATACGCTGGAAACCGAACATCGAGTAGTAGATGTAGAACGGAATCATCGGCAGGTTGTTGGTGCTGTAAGACGTCGCAGCCGCCAGCCAGGATGCGCCAGCACCCAGTTCGTTGATCCCTTCCTGCAGAATCTGGCCTTTCTCGTCTTCTTTGTAGTATGCAACCTGCTCGCGGTCCTGCGGGGTGTACTGCTGGCCGTTCGGGCTGTAGATACCGATCTGACGGAACAGACCTTCCATACCAAAGGTACGCGCTTCATCGGCGATGATTGGAACCAGACGGTCTTTGATAGACGGGTTCTTCAGCATCACGTTCAGGGCACGAACGAAGGCGATGGTGGTGGAGATCTCTTTGTTCTGCTCTTCCAGCAGCTGAGAGAAGTCTTCCAGCGCAGGCAGTTCCAGTTTTTCGGAGAAGTTAGGCTGACGAGCAGGCAGGTAGCCTTTCAGCGCCTGACGACGTTCGTGCAGGTACTTGTGCTCTTCAGTGCCTTCTGGGAAGGTGATGTAAGACAGGTTTTCTACCTGCTCATCGGTCACTGGCACGTTGAAACGGTCGCGGATGTAACGCACGCCGTCCATGTTCATTTTCTTCACCTGGTGAGCGATGTTTTTACCTTCTGCGGTATCGCCCATGCCGTAACCTTTGATGGTGTGGGCCAGGATAACGGTCGCTTTACCTTTGGTTTCCTGCGCTTTTTTCAGTGCAGCGTAGACTTTCTTCGGATCGTGACCACCGCGGTTCAGGGCCCAGATCTGCTCATCAGTCCAGTCTGCAACCAGCGCTGCGGTTTCAGGGTATTTGCCGAAGAAGTGCTCACGAACGTAGGCACCGTCTTTGGATTTGAAGGTCTGGTAGTCACCGTCAACGGTTTCGTTCATCAGTTGGATCAGTTTACCGCTGGTATCTTTACGCAGCAGCTCATCCCAACGACCGCCCCACATCACTTTGATAACGTTCCAGCCAGCACCGCTGAAAATGCCTTCCAGTTCGTTGATGATCTTGCCGTTACCGGTGACCGGACCATCCAGACGCTGCAGGTTACAGTTGATGATGAAGCACAGGTTGTCCAGCTTCTCACGGGTCGCGATGGTGATCGCGCCTTTAGATTCTGGCTCATCCATTTCACCGTCGCCCAGGAAGGCGTAAACGGTTTGCTCAGAGGTGTCTTTCAGGCCACGGTGTTCCAGATATTTCAGGAATTTAGCCTGGTAGATCGCACCGATTGGGCCCAGCCCCATGGAAACGGTCGGGAACTGCCAGAATTCTGGCATCAGTTTAGGGTGCGGATAAGAAGACAGACCTTTACCGTGAACTTCCTGACGGAAATTGTTCATCTGCTCTTCGGTCAGGCGGCCTTCAAGGAAAGCACGTGCATAGATGCCCGGAGAGATGTGGCCCTGGAAGTACACCAGATCGCCGCCGTCTTTCTCGTTGGCTGCACGGAAGAAGTGGTTGAAGCACACTTCGTAAACGGTCGCAGAAGACTGGAAGGATGCCATGTGGCCACCCAGTTCCAGATCTTTCTTGGATGCGCGCAGAACGGTCATGATGGCGTTCCAGCGGATAGCAGAACGGATACGGCGTTCCAGATCCAGATTGCCCGGGTATTCCGGTTCGTCTTCAACGGCAATGGTGTTCACATAGTTGCGAGCACCTGCAGAAGCAGCGACTTTCACACCGCCTTTGCTGGCTTCGGACAGCAGCTGATCGATCAGATACTGTGCACGCTCAACACCTTCTTCACGGATAACCGATTCGATCGCCTGTAGCCAGTCGCGAGTTTCAATCGGATCCACGTCATTTGGGAAACGTTCTGACATGGGGGTATTCCTTATCTGTCTAATACGTTGATTTATCTGGAACCTGTCCCATTGCGCTCTTGCCCGAATGAATTCGGGTAACTGAAGAAAAGAACGCAATAAGACAGGTTCTGTGTTTAGTTGCCGCGCGCTAAAAGTTTGGCGCTTAATCCTTACGTTGCTGAAGGAGACGGAGAGAGCGCTCACGACGGCTCTGCTCACGGCTGCGATCCAGCAATATTTCCTCAATAAACGCCAGGTGACGGTGCGACGCTTCTCGCGCCTGCTCCGGCTGGCGAGCCATAATCGCCGCAAAAATGCTGGCGCGATGGCTGCTCACTTGCGCCAACATCTCGCGGCGCGCGTAGAGCAATTCAAAATTCTGGCGAACGTTCTGTTCGAGCATAGGCTCCATGCAGCGCAATAAATGAAGAAGCACAACATTATGCGCGGCTTCGGTTACGGCAATTTGATACTGCATGACGGCATCGGCTTCGGCGTCTAAATCACCGGACTCCTGAGCCTGCTGGATGGCAATATGGCAATCACCAATGCGCGAGAGATCTTCTTCGGTTCCGCGCAGCGCCGCGTAATAAGCAGCAATACCTTCAAGCGCATGGCGGGTTTCAAGCAGATCAAACTGGGATTCGGGATGGTCTGAGAGCAGTTCGACCAGCGGGTCGCTCAGGCTCTGCCAAAGGCTGTTCTGGACAAAAGTACCGCCGCCCTGGCGACGAAGCAGCAAACCCTTGGCTTCGAGACGCTGGATGGCCTCGCGCAGCGAAGGACGGGAAACATCAAATTGTTTCGCCAGTTCGCGTTCAGGTGGAAGTTTTTCGCCCGGGCGTAGAGTGCCCTCAAGGATGAGAAACTCCAGCTGCTGCTCTATCACATCGGATAATTTTGGTTGGCGGATTTTGCTGTAGGCCATCGTTCCCTATCTCTGCCATTAGCCCGGAGTCAATTGGTAAGACCAATTTCACGTTCGTGAGGCTAAAAGTAACAAAGTATTCACCTTCTGTCCATATTGGTTTTGATTGAAATCATGAAAGCAGGCACATTTTAACAATAACAAAAGAAGGGATTTTCAAAACCATAACTTGGGCACTAACTCGCGTTTACCCACAAAGCGGTAAGTTAACGTTTATGAAACGATATATTTTTCAAAAACAACCGAAAGACGCGGTGAATGTATGTCATTTTTGTGACGCAAAACGGCCGCTCAAGAAGTATTCCCGACTCACCTTGTCCTTCCCTCTTTTTTACAAATGGTTTCTTTTTGCCCAACTCGTCAGAGCAGTGGCAGAAAGCAGGTGCAAAGGCCTGCGCTTAACATTATTCTTTGCGATGCGGTAGCCCTATCCGCAAAATTCATAATTGATAACCGTAAAAAAAAGACTACACATTACGGAATACAACAATTACATCCGCGTCAATGTAGCGCAGACATTAACCACTACGAGGTTACATGATGGAAGGTCAACAGCACGGCGACACGCTGAAGCGCGGTCTTAAAAACCGCCACATTCAGCTTATCGCGCTGGGTGGAGCTATCGGGACGGGCCTGTTTCTGGGCAGCGCATCCGTCATCCAGTCCGCAGGTCCGGCAATTATTCTCGGCTATGCTATCGCCGGGTTTATCGCATTTTTAATTATGCGCCAGCTGGGTGAAATGGTCGTTGAGGAGCCGGTAGCCGGGTCCTTCAGCCATTTTGCTTACAAATACTGGGGTGGTTTCGCGGGCTTCGCTTCAGGCTGGAACTACTGGGTACTCTACGTTCTGGTCGCCATGGCTGAACTGACGGCCGTCGGCAAATACATCCAGTTCTGGTGGCCGGAGATCCCAACCTGGGCTACGGCGGCGGTATTCTTCGTTGCTATCAACGCCATCAACTTAACTAACGTTAAAGTCTTTGGCGAAATGGAGTTCTGGTTCGCCATTATTAAAGTGGTGGCGGTTATCGCCATGATTCTGTTCGGCGGCTGGTTACTCTTTAGTGGCAACGGTGGTCCACAGGCGTCCGTCAGCAACCTCTGGGATCAGGGTGGCTTCCTGCCGCACGGCATCACCGGGCTGGTCATGATGATGGCTATCATTATGTTCTCCTTCGGCGGGCTTGAGCTGGTCGGTATTACCGCCGCTGAAGCAGACAACCCGGAAGTGAGCATTCCAAAAGCGACCAACCAGGTTATCTACCGTATTCTGATTTTCTATGTGGGTTCGCTGGCAATTCTGCTGTCCCTGCTGCCGTGGACACGCGTGACCGCAGACACCAGCCCGTTCGTGCTGATCTTCCATGAGCTGGGCGATACCTTCGTGGCCAACGCCCTGAATATCGTGGTGCTCACCGCCGCCCTGTCGGTTTACAACAGCTGCGTATACTGCAACAGCCGCATGTTGTTCGGCCTGGCGCAGCAGGGCAACGCGCCGAAGATGCTGAAAAGCGTCGATAAGCGCGGTGTACCGGTGAACACGATTCTGGTTTCCGCAGGCTTTACCGCCCTTTGCGTGCTGATTAACTATCTGGCACCGGAATCCGCTTTCGGCCTGCTGATGGCGCTGGTTGTCTCAGCTCTGGTGATCAACTGGGCGATGATCAGCCTGGCTCACATGAAGTTCCGCCGTGCTAAGCAGCAACAAGGGGTGAAAACCCGCTTCCCTGCCCTGTTCTATCCGTTAGGAAACTGGGTCTGCCTGCTGTTTATGGTTGGCGTACTGGTCATCATGCTGATAACCCCGGGTATGGCCATCTCGGTTTACCTGATCCCAGTGTGGATTGCGATTCTGGGCGTCGGTTATTTCCTGAAGCAGAAGAACCTGAAGGCAGTGAAAGCCTGATAAAAAAAACGCCCCGCAATGCGGGGCGTTTTATTACAGCCTTCCGGCCCTAAACCAAAGTGCCGTAAATCGTCATTAACGCCACAACCGCCACAATCACCAATGAAATCTTCTTCGCCAGTGATACCGCAGCTTTAGGCGTTTTCATCTTATCCTGATGGGGTTCTCTCGCCAGCGAGTACTGTGCCAGTTGTGTGAGAACCTGGTATTGAGAGGTATGCCTGTCGGCAAGGGATGCAAACCAGGCCGGAAGCGCTCGCTCACCGTGGCCCAACAGGGCATAAGCGACACCCACCAAACGCACGGGCACCCAGTCAAGAATATGAAGAATGCCGTCAATTCCCGCGAGCAAGCGCTCGTGTGCCGTATGATGCCGGGCAAGCCATGTCTGCCATGCGCGCAGGAAAGCATACCCTGCGAGCGTAACCGGCCCCCATGTTCCGCCCACCACAAACCAAAACAGCGGCGCGAGATAGAAACGGAAGTTAATCCACAGCAGCGCGTTTTGTAGCTCGCGCAGGTATTCACGCTCGCTGCACTCAGGCGGAACACCATGAATCAATGTAAGCTCTGCAGCCATTGCATCACGGGCATGTTCATCATCATGGCTGGCGGCTTTAAGATACGAATGATAATGCAGCCTGACCTGCCCGGCCCCGATGCAAAGCACACCCAGCGCAATCCAGAACACCAGCAGTGGGACGTTGAATAGTAACCCATGCAAAGCACGGAGAATCAGGAAAACCACGGCCATAAATGCAGCGGTCATTAACAGCGTTCTTAACAGAGAAAAATGCTTAACCCGTCCAAACAGGACTTCAAGACGATGATCTAACTGCCAGTGTTCGCCCATTTTGAACAATCGCTCGCCCATCAGGACTAACAGCAGGGTAAACAGGGTCATGTGCTCTCCTTGTCAGTTGCCTCTTCAACCGCACCCCAAAAGCGCGGCCAGTCAAACGAAGGGCCTGGATCGGTCTTCCGACCAGGTGCTATATCGCTGTGGCCCGTGATGTTTTTCGCCATATCAGGATAGTGTTGAATCAGTAAGTTAGCTAAAACGCTGAGCTGTTCATATTGAGCGTCGGTATAGGCCAGCGTATCGGTACCTTCCAGCTCAATACCGATAGAAAAGTCGTTGCACTTTTCTCTTCCCTGATAGCTCGAGACGCCCGCATGCCAGGCTCGTTTATCGAAAGGGACGTACTGAACAATTTCGCCGTCCCGGCGAATCAGACAATGGGCTGACACGCGCAAATGCGAAATACCGGCAAAGTAAGGGTGCGCTGCAGGATCGAGCGTTCCGGCAAATAACGCATCAATCCAGGGGCCACCGAACTCCCCCGGCGGCAAACTAATATTGTGCACCACCAGCAATGAGGGATTTTCCTCTTCCGGTCGGCCGTCACAATGCGGGGATGGCAGATGTTTTACCCCCACCAGCCAGCCGTCTTTAAGCTGCATGAGAGGTTCTCCTTAGAGTGGTACTTGAAGTCGCTTCAGAGTAGCATGAAACAATATTAACTTATTCATTCTGGAGTTTAATCATGCCGCCCCGCCGTTATAATCCTGACCGCCGACGTGACGAGCTGCTCGAACGAATTACCCTCGATATCCCTCTCGCCGTAGCCCAGGCGCTGCGAGAAGATCTGGGCGGCGAAGTTGACCCAAACAACGACATCACGGCACAATTATTACCCCCAGAAAACACGTCGCATGCGGTTGTTATCACCCGCGAAAAGGGCATTTTTTGCGGTAAACGCTGGGTAGAAGAAGTCTTTATTCAGCTTGGCGGCGACGTGACGGTGACCTGGCATGTCGAAGATGGCGCTGAAGTCACCATCAATCAGCCACTTTTTGAGCTTAATGGCCCGGCCCGTATTCTCTTGACCGGAGAAAGAACGGCGCTGAACTTCGTGCAAACGCTCTCAGGCGTAGCCAGCGAAGTTCACAGTTACGTGGCGCTGCTTGAGGGCACTAAAACGCAGTTGCTGGATACCCGTAAAACGCTTCCTGGCCTGCGCACCGCGCTGAAATATGCCGTGCTGTGCGGCGGGGGCAGCAACCATCGCCTCGGCCTTTCCGATGCTTTCCTGATCAAAGAAAATCACATTATTGCTTCCGGCTCTATTCGTCAGGCAGTGGAGAAAGCATTCTGGATGCACCCTGACGTGCCGGTAGAAGTGGAAGTTGAGTCACTGGATGAATTGGAACAAGCGCTCAAAGCTGGGGCTGACATCATCATGCTGGACAACTTTACCGTTGAGCAAATGCGTGAAGCCGTGGCACTCACCCAAGGGAAAGCGCGCCTGGAAGTCTCTGGCAACGTGACCAAAGAGACGCTTAGAACATTCGCTGATACCGGCGTGGACTACATCTCCGTAGGTGCTCTGACTAAACACATACGCGCCCTCGACTTGTCTATGCGCTTCCGCTAATGCAACACCACGGCGGGCCAGCCATTACTGCGCCCGCTTTTTTGCGTACTGACTTCCATTTTTATTGTCGATACATACAACTGCGTTAACTAACACGGAAAGCATTTCCCGAATGTCCGTTTCCCTGTTCGCTATTGCTTAGCCTGTTCAGCACAGTGTTGCCCTCTAACCAAAAGGAGCGACAGATGAACAAGCAAAAAGGATTTACGCTAATTGAGCTTATGGTGGTGATAGGCATCATCGCCATTCTGAGCGCCATCGGCATTCCTGGATATCAAAACTACCTTCGTAAAGCAGCTTTGACCGATATGCTGCAAACCTTCCTGCCCTATCGTACCGCCGTCGAACTTTGTGCCATCGAGCGTGGAGGGATCTCCGATTGCAATGCCGGCAGTAACGGCATCGCTGAAACCAAAACGACGCGCTACATCAATTCAATGAGCGTTACCAGCGGGATTGTGACGCTCAACGGCCAGGAGTCCTTGAACGGGCTGGCGGTTGCGTTCACCCCTCAGTGGAACGATGCTAACGGGGTAACCGGCTGGACAAGGGTCTGCACTGCGGAAAACGGCTCGCCGCTGAAACAAGCCTGTGAAGACGTATTCCGTTTTAACGAAGCGCAAGCGGGGGCTGGCAAATGAGCACAAAAGAACAGCTTAACGCTCTATGCCAGCACTACAACGCCATA
This sequence comes from Enterobacter sp. TMH.L2, assembly GCF_050847315.1. Classification (NCBI taxonomy): domain Bacteria; kingdom Pseudomonadati; phylum Pseudomonadota; class Gammaproteobacteria; order Enterobacterales; family Enterobacteriaceae; genus Enterobacter; species Enterobacter sp. TMH.L2. The sequence goes on from NZ_CP193791.1 coordinate 3,879,934, forward strand.
CTGATAGAGGAAACGCCTGAAGCGGTACGAATTGCTGCTGTTGAAGCCCCAAACGAGCAAATGTACGAGGCGCTCCGCTTTCTTTGTGATAAACACATTGATGTAGAGATCTGGCCCATTGAACGGCTCGAGAAATGGCAAACGCTGGAGCCCTCTCAGCCTTCGGAGCACGACCGCAGCAGTTCAGCGGTCGCACTTTTGAATACAACACTTGCCACCGCCGTACAGCAGCGTGCATCCGATATCCATTTTGAGCCCTTCGAAAATGCCTATCGAATTCGGCTTCGCATTGATGGCGTGCTGCAATGTCAACCGCTACTGCCTCAGGCAATGGCAGCGTCCGTCACTGCAAGGCTCAAAATTCTGGCTAACCTGGATATCGCGGAAAAGCGGCTGCCTCAGGACGGACAAATGGACTACCTCGCCGAGGAGGTGAAAGCGTCATTTCGCGTCTCGACGCTGCCTTGTCGATACGGCGAGAAGGTCGTTTTACGGCTTCTTCAGCAGGGCAAACAGCATATGGACATTCATTCTCTGGGGATGTCAGAGGATGAAAAAAAACAACTTCAGCAATCACTCCAGGCCCCGCAGGGGATGATTCTGGTAACCGGTCCTACAGGGAGCGGAAAAACCATTACGCTGTATAGCGCCCTGGCGGCGCTTAACCAACCGGGTATCAACGTCTGCAGCGTAGAAGATCCCATAGAAATTCCTCAGGAAGGGCTGAACCAGACGCAGATAAACCCTAAGGCTGGTCTCACCTTTCAGCACGTCCTACGCGCATTACTGAGGCAGGATCCAGACGTCATTATGGTCGGTGAAATCAGGGATGGTGAAACAGCAGAAATTGCCATCAAAGCTGCCCAGACCGGGCACCTGGTTTTATCGACATTGCACACCAACTCCACCGTTGAAACGCTTGTCCGCCTGGAGCAAATGGCCATTCCTCGCTGGATGATCGCATCTGCCTTGAATATCATCGTGGCTCAAAGGCTGGTGAGAAAGCTTTGCCCTCACTGCAAAACACACCACGAACCAGCCATAACATTACCTGGACACATTTGGCCTTCCGCGCTGCCCAATTGGCATCCGACAGGATGTGAACGTTGCTACGGAGGATATTATGGGCGAACAGCGTTATTTGAAATCCTGCCGCTATCCGCCGCTCTAAGACAAGCCATCACGCAAGGCAAATCCGCAAGTAACATTGAAAGTCTCGCCAGAGAGCAAGGGATGAGTACGCTTTTCGAAAATGGCTGCGTTGCCGTAGCACAAGGCCATACGACGCTGGAAGAGGTTTACCGCGTGCTGGGTATGCCACATGCCTAAACCTCTGCTTTGGCTATGGGAAGCCATAGACCACGAAGGCCAATTAAAAAATGGTGAATCACTTGCCGGCGAGCGCGCTTCTCTTGAGGAGGAGCTTGCTCAGCAGCAGCTTCAGCTCCTGTCCGTTAAAAAATCATCGCTGTCAGGGAGATCCTGTTGGCATATTCAGCACAAAATTGACTTTGTCCGGCAACTTGCAGCGCTGATCCATGCCGGTATCGCCTTAACTGACGCGCTGTTGCTCATAGCCCGACAGCATCCCAAACCTGCATGGTCGGCATTATTACAGCACATAGAACGACAGGTAGCGCAGGGCATACCGTTTTCCGAAGCGCTTAAGCAATGGCCCCATATCTTCCCGCCCCTGTTTATTGCATTACTGCATACCGGAGAGCTGACGGGAAGGCTTGCAGAGTGCTGCCAGCGGCTGGCAGAACAACAAGAACAACACTACCAACTCAGCAAAAAGGTCGTGAAAGCCCTGCGTTATCCGCTCTTTATTTTGATTGTTGCACTGCTGGTAACCGCAGGCATGGTTGGGTTTGTTCTGCCTGAGTTTGCCAATATCTATCGTTCTTTTAACGCGCCTCTGCCCGCGATCACCCAGGCCGTTATGAGTCTTTCAGAGTGGGCAACGTCTCAAGGAGGATGGTGGATTTTAACCGCTATGCTCTTAGCCGTTATAGGTTGGTGGCTTCGCCGCACCCAATCCGTCATTCGAGAAAAAGAACAATTACTGCTGTTAAAAGTACCTGTCATTGCTCCCTTGAGGCGAGGCCAGCTACTCAGCCAGATATTTACCGTACTAACGCTGTCTCAGCACTCTGGCGTCCCCTTGTTACAGGGTCTTGAAGCGGTTGAAAAAACGCTGGCCCAAACGTTCTGGCAACGGCAAATTATTGAAGTACGCGATCGGGTTTCCGAGGGAAAGCCCCTCTGGCAGGCGTTGGAGCAGTCGGGGTATTTCACACCACTTTGCCAACAGTTGGTTCGAATTGGTGAAGAATCCGGTTCTCTGGATCTGATGCTTGAGCGCCTGGCGCGCTGGCATTATGAGAAAACGCAGGAGCTGGCTGAAAATCTTGCCGCCACGCTGGAGCCAGTCATGATGCTGGTCATTGGCTTGATCATTGGCACGCTGGTGATAGCCATGTATCTACCTATTTTCCAGATGGGGGATGCCATGGGAGGAGGATGACGCAGCCTGAGCTGCGTCATCGATGCTCATCAGAGGCTATTGAAAACGCGGTTTTCCTGTTCCGCTACGCGGATGAAAGTTGTGCGTTTAGTCAGCTCTTTAAGGCGAGAGGCACCTACATAGGTACAGGCAGAACGCAGGCCGCCAAGGATATCGCGAGCGGTATTTTCCACCGGCCCGCGCAGAGGCAGCTTAACGGTTTTGCCTTCTGCAGCGCGGTACTGCGCAACACCGCCTACGTGGCGGGTCATGGCAGACTCGGAGCTCATGCCGTAGAACAACATAAACTTCTCGCCATCCTGCTCAACAACGGTACCACCGCTTTCTTCATGCCCTGCCAGCATACCGCCCAGCATAACGAAGTCAGCTCCACCACCAAAGGCTTTAGCTACATCGCCCGGCACAGTACAGCCACCGTCGCTGACGATCTGGCCGCCTAAGCCGTGAGCTGCATCAGCACATTCAATGACGGCGGAAAGCTGAGGGTAGCCCACGCCGGTTTTAACGCGCGTGGTGCATACAGAGCCTGGGCCAATGCCAACTTTCACGATATCGGCCCCTGACAAGATCAGCTCTTCACACATTTCACCGGTAACCACATTACCCGCACAGATAACTTTATCAGGCCATGCTTCGCGGGCTTTGCTGACGAACTGGGTGAAGTGCTCAGAGTAGCCGTTCGCCACGTCGATGCAGATAAATTTCAGTGCAGGAGTCAGAGCCAGAATCTGCTTAGTTTTGGCAAAATCTGCATCAGAAGTGCCGGTTGAGACCATGATATGGCGCAACAGGTTTTCAGGCACGGAACGAATAAAGTTGCTCCACTCTTCTACAGAGTAGTGTTTGTGCACGGCGGTAAGAATATCGAATGAGGCCAGCGCCTGCGCCATCGCGAAAGTGCCTACGGTGTCCATATTCGCAGCAATAATAGGGACGCCAGACCAGGTGATACCGGAATGCTTGAATGTGAATTGACGTTCCAGCTCAACGTCTGAACGGCTTTTGAGGGTGGAGCGTTTTGGGCGAATTAAAACGTCTTTAAAACCTAACTTCAAATCTTCTTCAATACGCATGATGCAGATCCCTGGGTCGAATGGCGATGAACGCGATCGGCGGTAGGCTCTTCATTACTCAAGACAGAGAACAACGGCAAGCCCGGAACCCAGATATACAGAAATCAGACACTGGGGTGAGCAAGCACGGAAAACGTACCTGTGGCTTAAAGTAAAACGAGCAAACAACAGCCAACTCCAGTGACGCTATCATACGCAGTAATAATGACTCCGCAAGACTGCGAAAACCGACTTTTTTACGCTACAATCGTTTAAATTTACCTGGTAAACGGTAAAAAGCCCGCAGACGGCGAATACCCGATTTTTACGTGATACAAAATCACCTAAAATCACGCCACCAAAGACTTTTTATCTTATTGATAAATATAGCATCAGGATCGGTTATTTATGGTTTACACGGTTGCACTTACGGGCGGCATTGGCAGTGGTAAAAGTACCATCGCCGAAGCCTTTTCCCGCGCTGGAGTCACCGTCATAGATGCAGATGTAATTGCCCGTCAGGTTGTTGAGCCAGGCCAACGTGCGTTAGCTCTCATTTCTCAACATTTTGGCCCAAAGATCCTTCTGGAAGATGGTTCTTTAAACCGTCGAGCGTTGAGAGAAACGATCTTCAGCTCCCCGCAGCAAAAGCAATGGGTTAATAACCTGCTACATCCTATTATCCAGCAGCAAACTCGTGATGAGATTGCTCGTGCTACCTCACCTTACGTGTTGTGGGTAGTCCCTCTGCTGGTAGAAAACAATCTGCAACAAAAGGCGGACCGGATTTTAGTGGTGGATGTTTCCCCCGAGACCCAGATTGCGCGTACTATGCTGCGGGACAATGTTTCCCGCGAACACGCCCAGCAGATTCTGGACGCTCAGGCGTCCCGGGAAGCTCGCCTCGCCGTGGCAGATGATGTAATTAATAATGACGGCAGTCCCCAGGACGTTGTCGTGCATGTTGACCGCCTGCATCGCCAGTACCTGAAACTGGCTGGTCTGGCCGCACAACAGGAAGCAGAATGATGAACACTCAGGTTCTTTTCGAACACCCATTGAATGAGAAAATGCGCACATGGCTGCGTATTGAGTTTTTGATCCAACAGATGCAGTCAGCACTTCCTATCAATGACAGCGCAAAGGCGCTGCATTTTTTTCGTAACGTCGGTGACTTACTGGATGTGTTTGAAAGGGGCGAAATTCGCACCGATATTCTCAAAGAGATAAGCCGTCAGCAGCGTAAACTGCTGAGCTGGTCAGAAGTCCCGGGGGTTGATATGCAGCGCATCGACTCGCTGCGAAGCCAGTTGGAGAGCTGCGGCAGCGTGTTGATGGCCGCGCCGCGCATCGGGCAAATTCTGCGAGAAGATCGCCTTATTGCGCTGGTACGCCAGCGGCTTAGCATCCCAGGCGGCTGCTGTAGCTTTGACCTGCCTACCCTGCACATTTGGCTTTATCTGCCGCAGGAACAACGCGATGCTCAGGTTCATTTTTGGCTAAACAGTCTCGAACCAGTGAAACAGTCGCTCGATCTTCTGCTGGACATCATCCGCAATTCTGCGCCATTCCGGAAACAAACCAGCCTCAATGGATTCTACCAGGACAATGGCGACGATGCCGACCTGCTTCGTCTTCATCTCACTCTCGGCGATCAGCTTTATCCACAGATTTCCGGCCACAAAAGCCGCTTTGCGATTCGTTTTATGCCGCTGGATTCAGAGAATGGCCTGGTGCCTGAACGCCTCGACTTTGAGCTGGCCTGCTGCTAAGGAAACAACATGAACGAAGAAACCATCGTTAATTGTCCTGGCTGCGGCAAAGCGGTTATCTGGAACGAAAGCAGCCCATACCGACCATTTTGCAGTAAGCGCTGCCAGCTTATCGACCTGGGCGAGTGGGCCGCTGAGGAAAAACGTATTCCCAGCAGCGGCGACCTCTCTGAAAGCGAAGGCTGGAGCGAAGAACAGGAACGCTAATCGTTTAGCAGCTTTAAAATGACGGGCTCATTGGCTGGCGGAAACTCGTCGGCGATGAGTTCCCCTTGAGCAACCCAACGCCCGGGTTGCCCTTCTTTGCCCCAGGGTTCACCTTCCCAACTTTCTATCAGATAGAACCACAGGGAAATATGACGATCCGGGAACTGGTACTCCAGGGTTTCAAACAGGCTGGCACTTTGCACCACAATACCGGTTTCTTCCTGTAATTCCCGGATAACGGCCTGTTCCGGGGATTCACCTGCCTCAATCTTCCCGCCGGGAAATTCCCATTTATTCGCCATGTGCGCATCGGCTGCGCGCTGCGTGATAAAAATTTCACCCTGTTGATTACGGATAATGCCGACAGCGATTTGCAGTTGCTTCATACTCTCAAACTCCATGCGTAAAAAAGGCGCAGCAAGCTGCGCCTTTTCGATTTTGTCAGACCTTAGCTCAGACGGCCATGGCACTGTTTGTATTTCTTACCGGAACCGCAAGGGCAAGGATCGTTCCGACCCACTTTACGATCGCCAGTTTCTGCTGCCAGCGCCTGTGCGGCCTGAGTTTCATCATCCACATGACTAAGCTGCTGCATACGTGCCAGACGCTCGGATTCTTCACGACGCTGTTGTTCCATCGCTTCAACTTCTTCCGGCAGGCGGACCTGGACTTTGCTCAGGGTGCTGATCACTTCATATTTCAGTGACTCCAGCATCGCGGCAAACATAGAGAAGGATTCACGCTTGTACTCCTGCTTCGGATCTTTCTGCGCATAACCGCGCAGGTGGATCCCCTGACGCAGGTAATCCATTGCGGCCAGATGCTCTTTCCACAGGGAATCCAGCGTTTGCAGCATCACGCCTTTTTCGAAGTGGCGCATCATTTCTGCACCCACGACTTCTTCTTTACGTTGATAAAGCTCAATCGCCGTCTGCAGAATACGCTCACGCAGCGTTTCTTCGTGCAGCTCAGGTTCTTTATCCAGCCACTCTTTGATTGGCATCTCGAGATCAAAGTCGTTTTTCAGACGCTCTTCCAGACCTTCTACATCCCACATTTCTTCCAGAGACTGAGGCGGAATATGCGCATCGATGGTGACTTTGAAGACGTCTTCACGAATGCTGGCGATGGTTTCGCTCACGTCGGTAACGTCGAGCAGCTCATTACGCTGGGTATAAATAGCGCGGCGCTGATCGTTTGCGACGTCGTCGTATTCCAGCAGCTGCTTACGAATATCAAAGTTACGGCTTTCGACTTTACGCTGTGCGTTGGCAATCGCCTTGGTTACCCAAGGGTGTTCAATGGCTTCGCCCGGCTTCATACCCAGTTTACGCATCATATTGGATACGCGATCCGAGGCGAAGATACGCATCAGGGCATCTTCCATCGACAGGTAGAAGCGGGAAGAACCGGCATCACCCTGACGACCAGAACGGCCACGCAGCTGGTTATCGATACGGCGGGATTCATGACGCTCGGTGCCGATGATATGCAGACCACCTGAAGCCAGTACCGCATCGTGGCGAACTTTCCAGTCCGCTTTGATCTGAGCAATTTGCTCTGGCGTTGGCTCATCCAGCTCGGCAATCTCTTCCTGCCAGCTCCCGCCCAACACGATATCCGTACCACGACCCGCCATGTTAGTCGCGATAGTTACCGCGGCTGGGTAACCCGCCTGAGCAACGATAGCCGCTTCGTTGGCGTGGAACTTGGCATTCAGAACATTGTGTTTGATACCGGCCTTGGTCAACTCATTGGAAACCACTTCAGATTTCTCAATGGAGATGGTCCCCACCAGCACAGGCTGGCCGTTCGCGGTACGCTCTTTAATGTCTTCGATAATCGCGCCAATTTTATCCAGTTCGGTCATGTAAACCAGATCCGGCATATCTTTACGGATCATTGGGCGGTTGGTCGGCACAACGATGGTGTCGAGCTTATAAATAGAGCTAAATTCAAACGCTTCGGTGTCTGCAGTACCGGTCATCCCTGCCAGCTTCTCGTAAAGACGGAAGTAGTTCTGGAAGGTGATGGACGCCAGCGTCTGGTTTTCATTCTGAATTTCGACGCCTTCTTTTGCCTCAACGGCCTGGTGAAGACCATCTGACCAACGGCGCCCCTGCATAGTACGGCCCGTGTGTTCATCAACGATGATGACTTCGCCATCTTTAACGATGTAGTCAACGTCGCGGGTGAACAGCGCATGGGCGCGAAGTGCCGCGGTCACATGATGCATCAGCATGATGTTGGCTGGTGAGTACAGCGACTCGCCCTCTTCCATCATGCCTTCTTGCACAAGCAGCTCTTCAATCAGCACCAGACCACGTTCGGTCAGGTTAACCTGGCGAGATTTTTCATCCACGGAGAAGTGGCCTTCACCCTGGAAGGTATCAGAGTCTTCTTTTTCCTGACGCATCAGGTGCGGAATGATTTTGTTCACGCGTTTGTACAGCTCAGAGCTGTCTTCCGCAGGGCCGGAGATGATCAGCGGCGTACGCGCTTCGTCGATCAGGATGGAGTCAACTTCATCCACCAGCGCATAGTGAAGCTTGCGCTGCACGCGCTCTTCAGGGCTGAAAGCCATATTGTCGCGGAGGTAGTCGAAACCGTATTCGTTGTTGGTACCGTAGGTGATGTCTGCTGCGTAAGCTTCACGCTTAGCCGGCGCTGGCATGCCTGGCAGGTTGATACCTACGCTCAGCCCCAGATATTCAAACAGAGGACGGTTGTTTTCGGCGTCACGCTGGGCCAGGTAGTCGTTCACGGTAACAACGTGCACACCTTTGCCGCTCAGTGCGTTCAGATAAGCTGGCAGCGTTGCCGTCAGGGTTTTACCTTCACCAGTACGCATTTCCGCGATGCAGCGATCGTTCAGGACCATACCGCCCAGCAGCTGCACGTCGAAGTGACGCATGCCGAAGACGCGCTTACTTGCTTCACGAACAACAGCGAAAGCTTCCGGGATTAGCGTTTCCAGCACTTCACCTTTTTCCAGACGCGCGCGGAACTCACCGGTTTTAGCCTTCAGCTCATCATCCGTGAGCTTTTCCATCTGCGGTTCCATGCTGTTGATCACGGAAACCACTTTGCGCATACGGCGCAGTGTACGATCGTTACGACTACCGAAAACTTTAGTTAATAATTTGATTAGCATAATAAATTCTCAAACGCCTGCCGTCAGTACGGTCAATAAATTGTTGTTAGTTTGGAAGATGAATTAGCTGAGGCAAAGCGGGCCTGCGCGGATGCCCTGTACCTGACGGATCCACGCCACGGTACTGAAAACGTCTCCTACAGGAGATGCCCTAAACGCAGTCTGGCGAACAATAACGGGGGGTTTACTTTCCTGCGTTAACAGCGCGCTAAGCGTGTCCAGCAGGGCAAGGTGCTGTGCCTGAAGCGGCACGCTTTCCTGTGCCACAGGCAAAGCCTGAGGTGCCATAGCAAAGGAAAGATGACGGATAACGGTGCGGATTGCATGCTGGTGCCAGTAGTCCACACTAAAAGAAGGACGGCGAGTGCTTTCTTGCAGTTGAACAAGGCTATCGAAACGCAGCTGCCGTGCCGAATCGTGACGGCTGGCGGAAGCTTCAGCGGGCACACCGGTTTCTGTGTTACCGTTGAGCGCAGGCATGCCAAAACTCGCCGCGACCATCCCCAACAGGAGATGCGGCCAGAAATAACGTCTGCCAAATTGTCGCCAACGATTTAGAATACCAATCACTTTTTCCGCCGGAGCTTAATGTATGCGCGACAGTCGCCCGCAATCTTTAGAAAATCTGTTTGACGAAGCCGGTCAGGAAAGCATGCTACAGAACGTACAGCAACGTGCCGTCGCTTTGCTGCGTCTTAACCGGGCAGTGAAAAGCATTTTGCCTGCTCCACTGCATCCCTGGTGCCGGGTGGCCAACTTCCGTCAGGGCATTCTCGTCCTTGAAACCGCAAATGCCAGCTGGCTGATGCGCTTACGCTATGAACAAGCCACGCTGCTGAGTGCATTACGCGCCCAAATCTTACCATCATTGACATCAATCGACATCAGGATTAATCCTTCGCTGGCGGCAAAAGGGCAGGAATTTGTTCAAGAAAACACCACTCAGACAGAGACTGAGAAATACGAAGTGAATCGTCAACTGAGTAAGCAGAGTGCAGAAGCGTTGAGAGAGGTGGCTAAACGTAGCCCGGAGAAATTAAGAGCAACAATAGAACGACTGGCTTCACTGGCCGGAGAGGGTACCAGCAAAACCAGTCGTAATCGCTAATTTAAGCGTTACGCCAGCACCAGTTTAGCTGCTTTAAACGCCAGCGGAAGTTCGGCTTCGTCTTCGAAGGTCGCCCATTCCCAGGCTTCCTGTTTAGCCAAAACAGCCTGCAGCAGTTTGTTGTTCAGGGCATGACCAGACTTATAGGCGGTAAACGCGCCGATAATGTTGTGGCCACACATGAACAGATCGCCGATAGCATCCAGCATTTTGTGACGAACGAATTCATCTTCAAAACGCAGGCCGTCTTCGTTCAATACGCGATAATCGTCAACAACGATGGCACAATCGAAGCTGCCGCCCAGGCACAGGCCGCGGGACTGCAGATATTCGATATCACGCATAAAACCGAAGGTACGCGCACGGCTAATCTGACGCATAAATGCTTCAGCAGAGAAGTTCATGGTGTAGCGCTGGGTGCTTGCATCAATCGCCGGATGGTTGAAGTCGATGGTAAAGTCCAACGAGAAACCATTAAACGGTGACATTTCAGCCCATTTATCGCCATCTTCCACGCGAACCGTCTCTTTCAGACGTATAAATTTCTTGGCCGAGTTCAATTCGTCAATCCCTGCATCAAGCAGCAGATAGACAAACGGCGCCGCACTGCCGTCCATAATAGGGATTTCTGGCGCATCGACTTCAACAATAATGTTGTCGATACCCAGCCCTGCCAGGGCAGCGTTGAGGTGCTCTACGGTAGAAATCCGTACATCATGCTCATTGACCAGACAAGTACAGAGCATGGTATCCCGCACGGATTTGGCATCAGCCGGAAAATCTACCGGAGGATTCAAGTCGGTGCGACGATAGATGACCCCGGTATTTGCCGGCGCAGGGCGCAGCGTCAGTGTGACTTTCTTGCCGGTATGTAAACCGACGCCAGTCGCCTGAACGATACGTTTAAGTGTCCTTTGTTTGATCATCGTATAATCCCGCCAAATTACTAAGCTAGCCGAGAGTGTATATCACTAACGGCAGGCCAGTTTAGCACAAAGAGCGAATATTCCCAACTTCCGGTTTATTCTTAATCAGCTTGCTTACGCAGGAACGCTGGAATATCCAGATAATCAGGCTCTTTCGCCGTCTGCGGTGTGTTGTCGTTCACCACTTTAGCGGCCGGCTTTTGCTCTTGCGTCAGCGGAGCCATACCGTGCTGCTGGTAGCGATCCATCACCGGCTGCTGTACCTGCTTGTTAGTCACCAAGGTAATCTCAGGACGTTTGTCCATGCCGATCCCAGTAGCAACAACAGTTACGCGCAGTTCGTCGTTCATCTCTGGATCCAGAGAAGTACCGATAACCACAGTTGCGTTGTCAGATGCGAACGCACGAATGGTGTTACCCACGGTTTCGAACTCATCCAGACGCAGGTCGAAGCCAGCGGTGATGTTAACCAACACGCCACGAGCGCCAGACAGGTCGATATCTTCCAGCAGCGGGCTGGAGATAGCCATTTCTGCCGCTTCTTCAGCACGGTCTTCGCCGCTGGCAACGCCAGAGCCCATCATGGCATAGCCCATTTCGGACATAACCGTACGCACGTCCGCGAAGTCAACGTTCATCAGGCCCGGACGAGTAATCAGCTCGGCAATACCCTGCACGGCGCCTTTCAGTACGTCATTTGCCGCACCAAATGCGTCAAGCAGAGAAATGCCGCGTCCCAGCACTTTCAGCAGCTTGTCATTCGGGATAGTGATCAAGGAGTCAACGTGCTTAGACAGCTCGGCGATACCCTGCTCCGCGAAAGCCATACGCTTCTTGCCTTCAAAGTTGAAAGGCTTAGTCACGACGGCAACGGTCAGGATACCCAAATCTTTAGCTACTTCGGCAACAACAGGAGCAGCACCCGTACCGGTACCACCGCCCATACCAGCAGCGATGAACACCATGTCTGCCCCGTCCAGCGCAGCGCGTAAAGCTTCGCGGTCTTCTTCCGCAGCGTTACGACCCACTTCTGGATTTGCGCCTGCGCCCAGACCTTTAGTGATCCCATTACCGATCTGGATCGTCTGGCCGACAGCGGTTTTACGCAGTGCCTGAGCGTCAGTGTTCACCGCAAAGAATTCAACGCCTTCGATGCGTTCACGCACCATGTGTTCAACGGCGTTACCGCCGCCGCCACCGACGCCGATGACTTTAATCACCGCGTCGTTGGTCAGTTCCATAGGTTCAAACATAGTTTCTCTCCGTTTTGTGCCTGTCGCCTGAGACCGCTAATTGTCTCCGGTCTCTTATAAAAATTAAAATTCTTTTCTCAGCCAGCTGTTCAGTCGCTTAAACCATGAGCCAACAGAGGTCCTTTTTTCCACTTCTGCTTCACCACTGAGATGTGACTCTTTCCCGTAGTGCAGCAACCCTACTGCGGTCGAGTAATACGACTCCTGGGCATAATCAGTAAGGCCAGTAATATTCAACGGCTGACCGATACGCACCTGCGTATGGAACACACGCTGAGCACAGGCTGCCAGGCCTTCAATTTGTGCCGCGCCGCCGGTTAACACAATCCCCGCCGCCAGATGATGTTTCACACCCTGCTGGCGAAGCTGTTCCTGTAACTGCAAAATCTCTTCATTGACCAGGTTGAGCAGCTCGGTGTAACGAGGCTCAATCACTTCAGCCAGCGTCTGACGCTGAAGACTGCGTGGTGGGCGTCCACCCACGCTCGGAACCTCAACATTCTCGTCTTTGCCGACGATAGATCCCAGGGCACAACCATGGCGAACTTTAATCGCCTCAGCATCGCTCGGTGGCGTTCCGAACGCATAGGCGATATCGCTGGTAACCACGTTCCCTGCATAAGGGATAACTTTGGTGTGACGCAGCGCACCGCCGGTATACACCGCCATATCCATGGTACCACCGCCGATGTCCACAACACAGACACCCAGCTCGCGTTCATCTTCGGTCAGTACCGCGTAGCTTGCGGCCAGACCGGCGAAAATTAATTGGTCAACTTTCAAACCACAACGTTCAACCGCTTTAACGATGTTTTTTGCCATATCGTTATGGCAGGTAATCAGATGCACTTTCGCCTGCATACGGACGCCGGACAGGCCTACCGGATTTTTGATCCCTTCCTGGTAATCAATAGCGTATTCCTGCGGAATCACATGCAGAACGCGGTGTTCATCGCGAACACGCACTGATTTTGCCGTATGCACCACATTTTCAACATCTTCTTGCGTCACTTCCTCTTCCGAAATCGGCACCATGCCTATCTCGTTTTGGCAGCTGATATGCTTGCCGGACAGCGCCAGGTAAACTGAAGATATCTGGCAGTCTGCCATCAATTCAGCCTGGTCAATCGCCCGTTGAACGCATTTAACCACCGACTCAAGGTCGTTTACTCCGCCTTTGTCCATACCACGCGAAGGGCAGCTGCCCACGCCAATAATATTGACCATACCGTCGGGCAGAACTTCCCCTACTAAAGCGGCAACCTTCGCGGTGCCAATCTCCAGTCCAACTACCAGTTTTCTGTCCGTCGCCTTGATCATCGTTGTTCTGCCTGTGCCTGATTCTGTTGCTGATTCGGATTAGGTACCGGAGGAGGAAGTGCCTCCCAACCTACCGCGGCGCCTGAATCGTATCGCAGGTCGACATAACTGATCCGTTTGTTATCAGCCTGCGCCTGCTGCTGCAGAACCGGGTACAGTTCTACAAAACGATCCAGACGTTTCATCGTGTCGCCCCGACCAAGGTTGAGCTTAATTCCGTTATTCAGCGTCAACTGCCAGGAGCGACGAGCGGTCATAGCCGCTTGTTTCAACGTAAATTTATCCTTTGCCAGCACCACGCCCATGTCACGGTAACCTTGCAGAACTTCGTTTTCGCTGCCTTCCGGGCCGGAAAGCATCGGCAAAGTCTGCTTGCTGGTGCGTTCTGCTGGTACGCTGAAGGAATTTCCCTCTGCGTCAACCATATGCTGGTCATTCCAACGTGCTATCGGCACATATTCAACCAGATGAATCTTCAATTCGTCCGGCCACTGCTTTCTAACGCTTGCCTGCTTGATCCAGGGCAAGCGTTCTATCTGCTGTTGGATGATATTCACATCCTGGGTCATAAAAGTACCCGGAGGCCCCAGGGCCAGAATTGACTGGCGTATATCATCATTACGTGTGTAGTGCCGCTCCCCGGTTACCACCAGCCTGGAGAGTGGTAAACGCTGGGCATCTTCCATCCAGCCCACCACAATCCAACCGCCGATAAACACGCTCAACAATACCGCGCCCAGGAAAATCATCCCTGCCAGACGGGAGCCGTTGCTGCGCCGAGCGCTGGCATTTTCCTCGGCACGATTACGCGCATTCAGTGCAGCCTGCGACATATCAGTCCGCCAGTTCCAAAATACGTACAACCAATTGTGAGAAGCTCATTCCCGCCTGGCGAGCCGCCATCGGCACCAGGCTGTGGCTGGTCATCCCCGGAGAAGTGTTCACTTCTAACAGGTAAAACTGACCATCGCTATCCAGCATCACATCGACCCGGCCCCAGCCGCTACAGCCGAGAATCTGCCAGGCCTGCAGAACTAATGCCTGCAATTCCTGCTCTCTTTGTTCAATTAATCCACCGGGGCAGAAATATTGAGTTTCATCAGAGAGATACTTCGCTTCATAATCATAGAAGGTTCCAGCGGGTTGGATGCGAATAGACGGTAAAATTTCCTCGCCTAAAATCGCAACCGTATACTCCGGGCCACTCAACCATTTTTCAATCAGCACTTCTTCGTCATGCTCGAAGGCCAGCTCAAGCGCGGCTGGCAGCACATCTACGCTGTCCACCTTAGACATACCTACGCTGGAACCTTCACGGCTCGGCTTGACGATAACCGGTAAACCCAATGCAGTAACACGCTCAACCAGCGCTGCGCTCAGGCCAGCTGCAAAATCCTGACGGTTGACGGCAACCCATGGTGCAACGGGTAAACCTGCCCCCTGCCACAGCAGTTTGCTGCGCAGCTTATCCATCGTTATCGCCGAAGCCATAACGCCGCTGCCGGTATAAGGCAGTTGAAGGAATTCCAACAGCCCTTGCAAAGTCCCGTCTTCACCACCGCGACCGTGCAGCGCGATAAAAACCTTGTCAAACCCCTGAGCCTTGAGCTCAAGTACAGACTCGCTTTGTGGATCAAAAGCATGTGCATCAATACCCGCTTCTTTTAATCCGGTCAGCACCGCGCTGCCGGATTGCAGAGAGACCTCGCGCTCGGCAGAGGTTCCTCCCAGAAGAACGGCGATCTTATCAGCCATGACGCCCTTCCTCTTTAGTTTGAGGCTGCAATTTGATTTCAGCCAGGTTTCGGGCGATTTTGCCGATATTCCCGGCACCTTGAACGAGGATCAAATCATTTCCCGTCAACACAGGGGCTAAAATTTCCGCCACTTCCGCATGATCGGAAACTAAAATAGGGTCAACTTTGCCACGGCCGCGAATGGTGCGGCATAAAGAACGGCTATCCGCACCAGGAATGGGTGCTTCACCTGCAGGATAAACTTCCAGCATCACCAGGGAGTCAACCTGGGACAGCACCCCAGCAAAGTCATCATACAAATCACGCGTACGCGTATAGCGGTGTGGCTGGAAAATCATCACCAGATTTTTATCCGGCCAGCCTGCGCGCGCCGCCTTAATGGTGGCATCCACTTCCGTCGGGTGGTGGCCATAGTCGTCCACCAGCATAGCGGTGCCCGCTTTGCCGTTTACCGGTGCCAGCGGATATTCGCCCAGGAAATCGAAACGGCGCCCCGTCCCCTGGAAGCTTTCGAGCGCACGCAAAATAGCGTCGTCTTCGATGCTCTCTTCCGTCGCCACGGCAACCGCGGCAGCCGCATTCAGCGCGTTATGGCGGCCTGGCGCATTCAGTACCACATGCATCTCAGGCTTGTCCTGACGCACAATGGTGAAAAAGCCCTGAGCGCCCTTTTGCTGATAATTTTCAACGCGCACATCCGCGTCGTCGCTAAAGCCATATGTGGTGATTTGACGACCCACGCGCGGCAGAAGCTCACGAATCACCGGATCGTCTACGCACATCACCGCACGTCCATAAAACGGCAAGTTGTGCAGGAAATTAATAAACGTCTGCTTTAAATTTTCGAAGTCGCCCTGGTAAGTATCCATATGATCGGCTTCGATATTGGTCACAATAGAGACCATCGGTTGCAGGTGCAGGAACGAAGCATCGCTTTCGTCAGCCTCTGCAATCAGGTAGCGACTGTTGCCCAGGCGGGCATGGACACCTGCGGCTTTCACCAGACCACCATTTACAAACGTTGGATCCAGGCCCGCTTCGGCATAAATGCTCGATACCATCGCCGTTGTCGTGGTTTTGCCATGCGTCCCCGCAATCGCAATGCCGTGACGGAAACGCATCAGTTCAGCCAGCATTTCAGCACGACGGATGACCGGAATACGCGCTTCGTGGGCAGCAACAATTTCTGGGTTATCCGCAGAAATTGCCGTAGAAACAACAACCACGCTTGCCTCGCGCACATTTTCAGGGCGATGGTTGAAATAAATCGTGGCACCCAGTGCCGACAACTGCTGCGTGACCGGGTTCGGCGCCAAATCGGAACCGCTGATCTGGTAACCTTCGTTAGCCAATACTTCAGCAATACCGCCCATACCGGCGCCGCCGATGCCAACAAAGTGAATGTGCCGGACGCGACGCATCTCAGGCACAATTGAACGCAGTTTCGCCAGTTGTTGTGTATTCATTCTCTAAACCTGCAAGCGGCATGCCGCCATTACATCAAATTTACGGGCGACAATTTGCCACCCACAAGTATTACGCGCGCGCTGCGGCGCTGACTTCGTTTGCTACACGTTCAGTTGCATCAGGAATGGAGGCAGCGCGCGCTCGCTCGGCCATTGCCAGCAGCGTTGCTCTGTCCCATCCGGCCAGGGTACGGGTAACGGCATCCACGGTAAACTGCGGTTGCTCCAGTATTTTCGCGGCGCCCGCTTTTTCCAGCGGCAGCGCATTCCAGTACTGCTGCCGATCTTTGTGCTGGAAAGGAACGAACAAGGCTGGTAACCCTGCAGCCGCGATTTCACTCACGGTTAACGCCCCGGAGCGACAAACCACAACATCAGCCCATTCGTAGGCTGCTGCCATA
Organism: Enterobacter sp. TMH.L2; assembly: GCF_050847315.1. NCBI lineage: Bacteria > Pseudomonadati > Pseudomonadota > Gammaproteobacteria > Enterobacterales > Enterobacteriaceae > Enterobacter > Enterobacter sp. TMH.L2. The sequence goes on from NZ_CP193791.1 coordinate 3,896,877, forward strand.
TCATCAATAAACTCGGTGACCTTGTGCTGAGGCTGCCCTGCTTCAGCGTAAGCCTGCTGCACAACCGCCTGACCACCCTTTCCGGTTTGGTGCCAGACAGTCACGGATTCACCTAAACGCCCCGCGACCTGCGGCATGGTTTGGTTCAACACTCGAGCGCCCTGAGAACCGCCGACAACCAGCACGCGAACCGGACCTTCTCTTCCGGCAAAACGCTCTTGCGGCAGCGGTAAAGCAAGCACATCTGTCCGCACCGGATTGCCAACAACGTCCGCTTCAGGGAATGCACCGGGAAAGGCTTGCATTACCTTGGTGGCGATCTTTGCCAACCATTTATTCGTCAGACCGGCAATGCCGTTCTGTTCATGCAAGACAACCGGAATGCCAAGAGACCAGGCAGCCAGACCACCGGGTCCGGAAACATACCCGCCCATGCCCAGCACAACATCCGGCTTCCAAGCTTTCATGATGGCGCGAGCCTGGCGCCACGCGTTAAAAATACGTACAGGAGCCATCAACAAGGCCTTTACGCCTTTGCCGCGCAGGCCAGAAATGCGAATAAAATCGATCTCAATCCCGTTTTTCGGCACCAGATCGGCTTCCATACGGTCCGCAGTACCAAGCCAGCGAATATCCCATCCTTCCGCCCGAAGGTGATGGGCAACGGCCAGGCCTGGGAAAACATGCCCACCTGTACCACCCGCCATCACCATCAATCGCTTCGCTTTGCCCGTCATTTGGCACTCCGTGTAAACGCCTGAGCCTTAGCCAGACGCGTTTCATAATCTATTCTCAACAACAGCATGATTGCCGTGGACATAATCAACAGGCTGGAACCGCCGTAACTGATAAGCGGCAGCGTCAGGCCTTTCGTGGGCAACATCCCCGCCGCAGCGCCAACGTTAACCAGCGCCTGGAAGCTAAACCAGATCCCGATAGAACACGCCAGGAAACCGGAGAAACGCTGATCCAATTCCAGCGCGCGCTTGCCGATGGACATCGCGCGAAAAGCGACGAAGAATACCATCAAAAGTGCAAGCACCACACCGATATATCCCAGCTCCTCGCCGATGATCGAGAAGATAAAGTCAGTGTGCGCTTCAGGCAGATATTCCAGCTTCTGAACCGAGTTCCCAAGCCCTTGTCCCCACAATTCACCGCGCCCAAAAGCCATCAGTGATTGCGTTAACTGGTAGCCGCTGCCGAATGGATCTTCCCACGGGTTCCAGAACGACGTTACGCGGCGAATACGGTAAGGTTCGGCGAGGATCAGCAGGATAACTGCCGAGATCCCCATCCCGATGATCGCGATAAACTGCCACAGCTTTGCTCCTGCGAGGAACAACATCGCCAGCGTAGTGACAAACAGCACAACTACGGTACCAAGGTCAGGCTGGGCTAGCAGCAGAACGGCCATCACCAGAATCACGCCCATTGGCTTCAGGAAGCCGCGCAGGTTATTTCGAACTTCATCCACCTTGCGCACAAGGTAGTTGGCGAGATAACAGAACAGTGACAGCTTGGAAAACTCTGCGGGCTGAATACGCAGCGGGCCGAAAGCAATCCAGCGCGATGCCCCATTAACCGAGCTACCGACGACCAGTACAATCAGCAGCATCACGATCGAAGCCAGCAGCATGGCCGTGCTGTGACGCTGCCAGAAATCCATCGGCAAGCGCAGCGTCACCATCGCCAGCACAAACGCGACGATGATGTAGAGCCCGTCGCGTTTGGCAAACAGGAATGGATCGTTTGCCAGGCGCTGGCCTACCGGCATCGACGCCGAGGTCACCATAATAAAACCGATCGCAGCAAGGCCTAAGGTCAGCCAAAGCAGCGTGCGGTCATACAGCACCATGCTGTTGGCGTCGGCCTCACGGGAGCCCATTACCCACCCTTTTAACGCCGAAGCGACCCAGGCCAGGATACCAAACCCTGGAATACGGGGGACGCGAAGGCGAGGGAGAGATAAACGCATCAGCCTAGCTCCTTCGCTAATTGAGTAAACATGTCGCCGCGTTGTTCAAAGTTTTTAAACTGATCGAGACTCGCGCAGGCTGGAGAGAGCAGCACCATATCGCCAGATTCCACACGGGCCGAGGCAAGCTTCATCGCCTGCTCCATGGTTTCTGTACGCTCGGCAATATCCGGGCGTAACTCAGCCAGTTCAGCACCGTCACGACCAAAGCAGTAAAGGCGTACGCGATCACCCTGCAGGTAGCGAGCTAAAGGTGAGAAGTCGGCAGACTTGCCGTCTCCGCCTAACAAAAGATGCAGAGTTCCTTCAACGTGCAGACCGTTTAACGCGGCTTCAGTACTGCCGACGTTGGTGGCTTTAGAGTCATTAATCCAGCGAACGCCATTCCGTTCCCAGGCCAGTTGGAAGCGATGAGCCAGGCCAGTATAGGTGGTCAACGCTTTCAGGCTGCTGGAACGAGGCAGATTCACCGCATCCGCCAGCGCCAGCGCTGCCAGCGCGTTAGTGTAGTTATGCTGCCCAACCAGTTTCATTTCTTTGGTGTTGAGGATTTTCTCCCCTTTCACCCGCAGCCAGGTGTCACCCTGCTGACGATTAAGATGATAATCGCCGACGTCCACACCGAAGCTGATACAGCGCTCGTCCGCGCCGCGTACCGGCATCGTTAATGCGTCATCTGCGTTGACCACGCAAACTTTGGCATTTTCATAGATGCTCAGTTTTGCCGCACGATATTGCTGCATCCCGAACGGATAGCGATCCATATGATCTTCCGTCACGTTCAGAACGGTCGCCGCCGCAGCCTTCAGGCTATGGGTGGTTTCCAACTGGAAGCTTGATAGCTCAAGAACATAAAGCTCACAGCCTTTGTCCAGCAGCATCAACGCCGGCAGACCAATATTTCCGCCAACGCCCACGTTCACCCCCGCGGCTTTCGCCATCTCTCCCACCAGGGTGGTGACGGTACTTTTCCCGTTGGAGCCGGTAATCGCGACAATCGGCGCCTGGGCCTCTCGGCAAAACAGCTCTATATCACCAATAACCTCGACCCCGGCATCCACCGCCGCACTCAAGGCTGGAGTTGCCAGCGCCACGCCAGGGCTGGCAATAATCAAATCCGCCGCCAGCAACCAGTCCTCATTCAGCGAACCGGTATGACGATCAACGTTCTCAGGCAGCTTATCAAGACCAGGAGGGGAGATACGGGAATCCATTACGCGTGGCGTAATGCCGCGCGCAATAAAGAAATCCACGCAGGACAGGCCCGTCAGGCCCAGTCCAATGATGACAACATTTTTACCCTGGTAATCTGCCATATTTAGCGAACCTTCAGCGTAGCCAGGCCAATAAGCACCAGCATCAGCGAAATAATCCAGAAGCGCACAATCACGCGTGGCTCCGGCCAGCCTTTCAATTCATAGTGATGGTGAATGGGCGCCATACGGAAGATACGCTGCCCTCTGAGCTTGAACGAGCCCACCTGCAGGATCACCGAAAGCGTTTCAACGACGAACACGCCACCCATAATCACCAGCAGGAACTCCTGACGCAGCAGTACCGCGATAGTCCCCAGCGCCCCGCCAAGAGCCAACGAGCCTACATCGCCCATGAAGACCTGAGCCGGGTATGTGTTGAACCACAGGAAGCCCAGGCCTGCGCCGACAATCGCCGTACAGACGATAACCAGTTCACCCGCATGGCGCAGGTAAGGAATGTGCAGGTAGCCCGCAAAATTCATGTTCCCCGTAGCCCATGCCACCAGCGCAAAACCTGCAGCGACAAACACGGTAGGCATAATCGCCAGGCCATCAAGACCATCCGTCAGGTTTACCGCATTACCGGTACCAACAATTACAAAATACGCCAGCAGTACATAGAACAAACCAAGCTGCGGCATCACGTCTTTGAAGAACGGCACAACAAGTTCAGTTGCTGGCGTCCCTTTCCCGGCTGCATACATTGTGAAAGCAACGACCAGTGCAATCACCGACATCCAGAAGTATTTCCAGCGAGCAATCAGACCTTTGGTATCCTTACGAACCACTTTGCGGTAGTCATCGACAAAGCCAACAATCCCGAAGCCGATCAGTACGAACAGCACGCACCAGACGTAAGGGTTCGAGGGATAAGCCCACATCAGCACGGACACCACAATGGCGGTCAGGATCATGATCCCGCCCATGGTTGGCGTCCCTTTCTTGCTAAAGTGCGACTCTGGACCATCGTTACGTACAACCTGCCCGAAGGAAAGTTGCTGTAAACGAGCGATCATCCGCGGTCCCATCCACAGGGAGATAAACAGAGCGGTCAGCAGGCTGACGATGGCGCGAAACGTCAGATAGGAAAAGACGTTAAAGCCGGAATAATATTTGACCAAATGTTCGGCCAGCCAAACTAGCATGCTTGTTTCTCCTGTAATGCGCGAACCACCTCTTCCATGGCCGCACTACGTGAACCTTTCACCAAAATGGTTAAAATTGAATGTTCCGCGATAAGCGCTTTCAAACGCGCCACCACGGCCTGTTTATCGGCAAAATGTTCACCAACTTCTGATGCGTCACTCAGCGTTTTGCTTAACACGCCAACGCTCAAAACACGGTCAATACCTGCGGCTTTTGCCGCTTCGCCAACCTGACGATGGCAAGCTTCGGCTTCCTCACCCAGCTCGCCCATATCGCCAACTACCATCACACGGTAACCCGGCATTTCTGACAGAACCTGTGCCGCCGCGGTCATTGAACCCACGTTAGCGTTGTAGCTGTCGTCCAGAAGCAGTTGATTCTCTGCAAGCTGGATAGGGAACAGGCGGCCCGGCACGGCTTTAAGCTCAGCAAGCCCCGCTTTTACGGATTCGAGCGTCGCGCCAACGGACATCGCTAATGCGGTAGCCGCCAGCGAGTTAGCAATATTGTGGCGACCCGGCAAAGGCAGAATGACATCAACATCGCCCTGCGGCGTATGCAGAGTAAATTCGGTACCGTGGGAGGTGATATGGATATTCGTTGCGGTGAAATCGCTTCCGGCAGCGTTCGGTGAGAAGCGCCAGGTTTTACGATCGCCAATGATCGCCTGCCAGTTCAGCCAGTCGTTGTTATCTGCGTTAAGGATCGCCGTACCGTTTGCCGCGAGGCCGGTAAAGATCTCGCCTTTGGCTTTTGCCACGCCCACCAGGGAACCAAACCCTTCAAGATGCGCAGCCGCCAGGTTGTTTACCAGAGCCGCTTCCGGGCGGGTTAACCCTACGGTCCAGGCGATTTCCCCCTGGTGGTTTGCACCCAGCTCAATAACGGCATAATCGTATTCCGGCGTCAGGCGCAGCAGCGTCATCGGCACGCCAATATCGTTATTCAGGTTGCCAGCTGTATAAAGCGTGTTGCCGCACTGGCGCAGAATAGATGCCGCCATTTCCTTCACGGAGGTTTTGCCGGAAGAGCCGGTTAGCGCCACAACGCGAGTAGGCACCTGCTGGCGAACCCACGCACCTAGCTCGCCAAATGCAAGGCGGGTATCGGCCACAACCAGTTGGGGAACATCAATATCCAGCTTACGGTTAACCAATAATGCGCCTGCCCCGCCTTTCACCGCATCGGCGGCAAAGTCATGGGCATCAAAACGCTCGCCTTTCAGCGCAACAAACAGACAGCCAGCTGTCAGCTTACGGGTATCCGTTGTGACATCAATAATGTCGGCGTCTGCGCCATGTAGCTGCCCATTAAGAATGGATGCCAGTTGCTTCAGGGAGACGCGAATCATGCCACAACCCCCAGCAGGCGCGCTGCGGTAACGCGGTCGGAGTAATCCAGACGACGGTTGCCAACAATCTGATAGTCCTCGTGGCCTTTGCCCGCCAGCAGAACCACATCATTTTCTTTGGCCTGCATAATCGCGTTAGTCACCGCTTCTGCGCGGCCCAGCACAACGTGCGCACGGCCTGCATCCAGCATACCGGTCAGGATATCGTCGACGATGGCCTTCGGTTCTTCGGTGCGTGGGTTGTCATCGGTTACCACCACCACATCGGCATATTGTTCGGCAATACCGCCCATAATTGGCCGCTTACCTTTATCGCGATCGCCGCCACAGCCGAATACACACCACAGTTTGCCGGAACAGTGCAGACGAGCTGCCTGTAGCGCTTTTTCCAACGCATCCGGCGTGTGGGCATAATCCACTACCACGGTAGGTTTGCCGGTAGTGCTGAACACTTCCATTCGCCCACAAACAGGTTGTAGACGCGGGCCTGTGGCAATTAATGCTTCGAGCGGATAACCCAGCGCCAGCAGCGTGGCTAAAGCCAACAGCAGATTACTGACGTTAAACGCGCCCATCAGGCGGCTTTCAATTTCGCCATTGCCCCACGATGAACTGAAGTGAATCGTCGCTCCACCATCGTGATAAACCACTTCATCCGCTTTCAGCCAGCGCCCATGCGCCCCCGGCTCAAGGTTATTTTCCATTGTGACCGCCACGGCATCCGGCAGGCGCGCCAACCAGCGGTGACCCACTTCGTCATCGGCGTTGATGATCGCCTGACCGCAGTCATGCTCGGAAAACAACAGCCACTTAGCAGCTTCGTAATTCGCCATATCACCGTGATAATCAAGGTGATCGCGGCTTAAATTGGTAAACACTGACGCAGCAAACTTCAGCGCCGCCACGCGATGCTGAACCAGACCATGGGATGAAACTTCCATGGCACCAAAGGTTGCACCTTGAGCCTTCAGGCTCGCCAGCACGTGCTGCACGTCTACCGCAGAACCCGTGGTATTTTCTGTCGGCACAACCTGCCCGAGCAGGCCATTGCCTACGGTCCCCATCACTGCGCCGGTTTCATCCAGCAGCTGCGCCCACTGCGCCAACAGTTGAGTCGTTGTCGTTTTGCCGTTGGTGCCGGTGACACCAACCAGACGTAAGGATTCAGAAGGTTGATGATAGAAACGGCCAGCCAATGCAGACAGGCGCTGATGCAGCTGGCTCAGGTAAATGACCGGTACGCCGTGCATCTCGCGAACTTCGCCATCCGCCGCTTCACCGTCCGCTTCTGCGATCACGGCAGCCACACCCTGTGCTATCGCCTGCGGGATATAACGACGCCCGTCCGCCTGATGACCGACCACGGCCACAAAAAGATCGCCCGCAGCCGCCACGCGGCTGTCGAGTGTCATCTCTCGCAGCGCTCTCGCAGGTAGCCCGGCTACCCACGGAGCAAGAAGGTCGCTCAAATTACGATCTGCCACCTGATGCCTCTTTCTGATTAATTACAAATTCGCTTTTCTCACCGGTTGCCAGCGCATCCGGCTCGATGTTCATGGTGCGCAGTACGCCGCCCATGATGGCACCGAACACAGGTGCAGATACGGCACCGCCGTAATACTTACCGCCCTGCGGGTCATTGATAACCACCACCAGCGCAAATCGCGGCTGGCTGGCTGGCGCAACGCCTGCGGTGTAAGCAATGTATTTGTTTATGTATTTACCGTCCGGCCCGACTTTTTTCGCAGTACCGGTTTTAATCGCAATACGGTAGCCCTTAATGGCCGCCTTCACGCCGCCGCCGCCGGGAAGCGCCACGCTTTCCATCATGTGCACCACGGTGCGGACGGTTGATTCAGCAAAGATACGCTCGCCGGGAACCGGCGGGTCAACTTTGGTTATCGACAGCGGGCGATAAATGCCGTAGCTGCCAATCGTTGCGTAGACTCGCGCTAACTGTAACGGGGTTACCATTAGCCCATAGCCGAAAGAGAAGGTGGCCCTCTCTATGTCAGACCACCGTTGTTTTTGAGGATATAAGCCACTGCGTTCCCCGACCAACCCCAAATTGGTCGCTTTTCCCAGTCCAAAACGTGAGTAAGTATCTACTAACGCTGAGGAGGGCATCGCTAACGCCAGCTTAGAAACACCGACGTTACTCGACTTCTGTAATACCCCGGTAAGGGTCAATTCGCTGTACCGCGCCACATCTTTGATCTCATGACCATTAATGCGGTACGGAATCGTATTCAATACGCTATTTTCATTCACCACACCACGCTGCAACGCGGTCATTACCACCATCGGCTTAACGGTGGAACCCGGCTCGAAGACGTCGGTGATGGTGCGGTTACGCATTACGTCTTTTGCCGTGCCGGTTAGATTGTTCGGGTTGTAGGACGGGCTGTTCGCCATCGCCAGAACTTCACCAGTATTAACATCAACCAAAACGGCACTGCCCGATTCGGCTTTGTTGAAGGCAACGGCGTTATTCAGTTCACGATAAACCAGCGCCTGCAGGCGTTCATCAATGCTCAAAGCCAGGTTATGGGCGGCCTGGCTGTCGGTAGAGGAAATGTCTTCGATAACGCGCCCGTAGCGGTCTTTACGCACAATGCGCTCGCCAGGCTGACCGGTGAGCCATTTATCAAAGCTTTTTTCCACCCCCTCGATCCCTTCGCTGTCCACGTTGGTGAAGCCGATGAGGTGAGCAGTCACTTCGCCGGATGGGTAGTAGCGACGAGATTCCTGGCGAAGGTGAATTCCCGGAAGCTTAAGCTTTTTGATGTAGTCGCCAATATCCGGGTTAACCTGACGCGCAAGATAAATAAACCGCCCATTGGGGTTGCTGTTCACGCGGGATGAAAGCTGGTCGAGAGGCATTTTTAGTGCATCGGCTAGCGCTTTCCAGCGGTTGTCCAGCGTGACTCCGCCAGCGTCATGCAATTCTTTCGGGTCGGCCCAGACGGCATTTACCGGTACGCTAACCGCAAGAGGGCGTCCCGCGCGATCGCTTATCATCCCTCGGGAAGTAGACACTTCCTGCACGCGCAATGAACGCATGTCACCCTGACGTACCAGCATGTCCGGGTTGATTATCTGCAGCCAGGCAACACGGCCCAGAAGGAAAGCCAGCGCCAACAGAATGCAACCGCAGAGCAACGCAAAACGCCAACTCACAAAGTTGGCCTGTTCTTCCTGACGTTTTGGTTTAAGCGTTTTTGCCGCTGCTCTCATCTGCCGCACTGTTCCTTATTGCTGAACTACGATGTTTTCCTGTGAAGGATCGACATGCTGCAGCTGCAGCTTTTCCGTCGCGATCCGTTCTACCCGGCTATGATCGCCGAGCGCATTTTCTTCAAGAATCAGGTTGCGCCATTCAATATCCAGCGCATCACGCTCGAGTACCATCTGCTCGCGCTGTGCAGTGAGCAGACGAGTATGGTGCGCCGTCGTGACCACGGAAACCGCGGTCACAATAATGGCAACGAACAAGCAAAGTGCCAGTTTCCCATGGCGCAGAAGATCGCCACCAATCACGGCAGGCAGCGCATGACGCTCGTTGCTGCCGAGCTGCGTCACTCTGCTGAGGGTTTCTGTCACCCGATTGATCATGCGTTAGTCCTCTCCGCAATCCGCAAAACAGAACTACGGGCGCGTGGATTTTCCGCCACTTCTTCTTCCCCTGGCATCAGCTTACCTAGCGCTTTCAACTGGCGGCCACCCAGCTTATTCAGCTGTGCTTCCGTCATCGGTAAACCGGCTGGGACCTGTGGCCCACGGCTGTTTTCACGCATGAAGCGTTTAACAATGCGATCTTCCAGAGAGTGGAAGCTGATGATCGATAAACGGCCACCGGGAGATAACGCCTCCAGCGAGCCATTCAGCGCTTTTTCAATTTCATCCAGCTCGCTGTTGATCCAGATCCGGATAGCCTGAAATGTTCGGGTAGCCGGGTGCTTAAACTTATCTTTAACCGGCATAGCGGCAGAGACGACGGCCGCCAGCTCTTTGGTACGCGTCATCGGCTCTTCCCGGTTACGCTCAACGATGGCGCGTGCAATGCGCTTACCAAAACGTTCTTCACCAAAGGTTTTAATAACCCAGGCAATATCAGCCTCTTCCGCCGTCATCAACCATTGAGCAGCAGATTGACCTCGCGTTGGGTCCATACGCATATCCAACGGCCCATCACGCATAAACGAGAAACCGCGTTCTGCATCATCCAGTTGAGGAGAAGAGACGCCGAGATCCAGCAAAATGCCGTCGATCTTGCCGTCCAGTTCGCGCTCACGTGCGTAATCTGCAAGCGCAGAGAATGGGCCATGAATGATGGAGAAGCGTGGGTCATCGATAGCGGCAGCCGCAGCAATCGCCTGCGGATCGCGGTCGATCGCCAGCAGCCGTCCTTGCTCACCGAGCTGGGACAGAATCAGGCGTGAATGGCCACCGCGACCAAAAGTGCCATCAATGTAGATGCCGTCGGGACGAATATTCAGGCCGTTCACGGCCTCGTCCAGCAGCACCGTAGTGTGTTTAAAATTTTCCATCATTTCTAAAGTGACAAGTCCTGCAGACGATCCGACAAGGTGTTTGTCGAACCCTGCTCAGCGTCGATATCTTCCTTGACCTGTTGATGCCAGGTCGCTTCATCCCACAGCTCAAACTTATTGAACTGGCCGACCAGCATGACTTCTTTGGTAAGCCCGGCGTGCTGCCGTAAAACGGGCGCCAACAGCAATCGCCCGGCGTTATCCATCTGACATTCACTGGCATGCCCCAATAACAGACGCTGTACGCGGCGTTCTGCGGGGTTCATGCTCGACAGACGGGCAAGCTTTTGTTCAATGATTTCCCACTCAGGAACGGTATAAAGCAGCAGGCAGGGGTGATGGATGTCGATGGTACAAACCATCTGACCTTCTGAGGTTTCGATCAGCTTTTCCCTATAACGGGTAGGCACGGCGAGCCGCCCCTTGCTGTCGAGATTGACTAACGTTGCCCCACGGAACATGCCAGCCTCACCCTTTAATGACCCATTTCACCACTTTAACCCACAAATTCCCACATAAAGGAGTTTACGGAGGGGAGGAAAACCTTGTCAAGCCAGCCAGGCCGCTTACGGGAATAAATTCCCGCGCCTAAGCGATTGATAAATGGCTGGCGTGAAAAAGCCCGCAATAGCGAGGCAAAATTAACGTTATGAATATTTGAAAGAAAAAGACCAATAAACATCAACAGCGTTAAAACGACCGAATACTTGTCTGGAGAAATATTAAGTACTCAGTTTGCGACGCGGGCGGCATTTTAAGGTATTTCAAAGCGAGTGAACAGCGCCAGATGCCCGTCTGGCGCTGGCTCTGCGCGAGGCAGAAGTAAAGAGAGGTTGCTAATGATTAATAATCCAACATTTCTTAGCTGCTGGTGTGTAACAAAATAATACAAAGAAGAGATTTATTTCTCGATGGAGATTTTTTTACCCGATTTTTCCCGCCTAATTAATTGCCTTAAAAAATAAGGGTAAATATACGGGAAAAATCTTAATTAACTTTAAGTGGCTGATAATGATCTCTTTATCAGTAACGACTTAAGCTACCCCGACGATAAAGATTGCGGCGAATTCGGGTCAACCCAGGCTTCGGCTTACGTGGCTCATCAAGGCTTGCCAGCACCAGTTCCAGTACGCGTTCGGCAACATCGCGGTGACGCTGTGCGACCGCCAATACCGGACACTGCAGGAAATCCAGCAGCTCATGATCGCCGAAGGTGGCGATCGCCAACTCCGAAGGCAGCCGCCCCTGACGGCGCAGCGTGACATCCATCACGCCCTGCAGCAGTGCGAAGGACGTTGTGTACAGCGCATCAGGCATCTCGTGAGTTTCCAGCCACTTTTCAAAAAGCTGAGCGGCAGCCTCACGCTCATAGCTGTTAGCGTAGAGATAATTGACGGTACGAGGATCGTCTTTCCAGGCAGTACGGAACCCTTGCTCACGCAGGAAACTCACGGACAGTTCAGGTAATGCACCAAGGTAAAGGATATTTTCACCAGGGAATTTCCGCAGCTCTTCAGCCAGCATTTCTGCATCGTCCTGATCGGCACCGACAACGCTGGTAAAGTGTTCACGGTCTAACGCACGGTCGAGCGCAATAATCGGGAACGAATCGTTTGCCCAACGCTGATAAAAAGGATGCTCCGGCGGCAACGAGGTAGACACTATAATGGCATCAACCTGCCGCTGCAGAAGATGTTCAATACAGCGCATTTCGTTGTCGGGTTGATCCTCAGAGCAAGCGATCAGTAACTGATAGCCGCGCTGGCGAGCCTGACGCTCAAGGTAATTTGCTATACGGGTGTAGCTGGTGTTTTCCAGGTCTGGGATCACCAGCCCAATAGAACGCGTGCGTCCTGCACGTAGCCCAGCGGCTACCGCATTAGGGTGGTAATTATGCTCGCGTACCACCGCCATGACTTTCTCAACGGTTTTATCGCTGACGCGATACTGTTTTGCTTTTCCGTTGATAACATAGCTTGCCGTGGTGCGCGACACGCCAGCCAGACGCGCGATTTCATCCAATTTCACTGTAGCCCCTTACTCTCCAGGTGATCCATACCCATGCTCTGGTTATGGTTAACGACATTCACATCTAAGCGCAGAATAATAACTCCGGCAACCGCTTTTGCAGGCGCTTGTTTTCTTATTTGCAAAAAAAAGCCCGGCAGTGATTACCGGGCATGTGAATTAGATCACATTCGGGACTAACGCATGATCTTATCGCCACGCGAAACGCCAACAATACCCGAACGGGCCACTTCGACGATTTTCGCAACATCACGGATCGTATCAAGGAACGCATTGAGTTTATCGCTGGTCCCGGCAAGCTGGACGGTGTAAAGCGTTGGCGTCACATCAATGATTTGCCCACGGAAAATTTCCGTGCTGCGCTTCACCTCTTCCCGCCCGTATCCGCTGGCCTGTACCTTCACCAGCATGATTTCACGCTCAACGTAGGCCCCCTGCCCCAGCTCACTGACGCGTAACACATCCACCAGCTTATGCAGCTGCTTCTCAATCTGTTCCAGTACCTTCTCGTCACCCACGGTTTGGATTGTCATACGAGAAAGCGTGGGATCGTCCGTAGGCGCTACGGTAAGGCTTTCAATGTTGTAACCACGCTGGGAAAACAGACCAATGACCCGGGACAGCGCACCTGATTCATTTTCCAGTAATACAGATAATATCCGGCGCATAATCAGGTTCTCTCCGTTTTGCTTAGCCACATTTCATCCATACCGCCACCGCGAATCTGCATCGGATAAACGTGTTCAGTACCGTCAACTGTGACATCGACAAAAACAAGTCGCCCGCCGCGCACGGTTTCCAGCGCTTCGGCAAGTTTGCTTTCCAGTTCTTCTGGCTTAGTGATACTAATCCCCACGTGGCCATAAGCTTCAGCCAGGCGAACAAAGTCCGGGAGCGACTCCATATAAGACTGAGAGTGGCGGCCTGAATAAATCATGTCCTGCCACTGTTTCACCATGCCGAGGTAACGGTTGTTAAGGTTCAAAACCAGAACCGACAAGCCGTACTGCAGTGCGGTAGAAAGCTCCTGGATATTCATCTGAATACTGCCATCGCCGGTGACGCAAATGACCGTTTCATCCGGCAACGCCATCTTCACGCCAAGCGCGGCAGGAAGACCAAAGCCCATCGTGCCTAAACCACCGGAATTTATCCAACGGCGTGGCTTATCGAACGGATAATAGAGCGCGGCAAACATTTGGTGCTGGCCCACATCGGAGGTGACATAAGCATCACCGTTCGTCAGGCGATAAGCGGTTTCAATAACAGCCTGCGGCTTGATAGCCTGGCTATGGCGATCGAACTCAAGGCAGTGACGAGCGCGCCACTGTCCAACCTGTTGCCACCAGTCCCGAATATCATCCCCGGATTGCTGAACGTCTTCCTGAGCAAGCAAGTCCAGCATTTGCGTCAGAGCTTGACGCGCATCCCCCACAATTGGGATATCCGCCGCAACTGTTTTGGAGATAGACGTAGGGTCGATATCAATATGCAGCACTGTTGCATTCGGGCAGTATTTAGCGAGATTGTTAGTGGTTCGGTCATCAAAGCGAACGCCAACGGCAAAGATAACGTCCGAATGATGCATCGTCATGTTGGCTTCATAGGTGCCGTGCATGCCCAGCATACCCAGCGACTGCCGATGTGTAGCCGGAAATGCACCTAGCCCCATCAGCGATGAGACAACCGGAATATTGAGCTTTTCGGCAATCGTCAACAATTCTGCCTCGCAGGCTGAATTGATCGCCCCACCGCCTACGTACATCACCGGTTTTCTAGCCGCAATCAGCGTCTGCAGGGCGCGCTTGATCTGCCCTTTGTGGCCCTGCGTCGTTGGGTTGTAAGAGCGCATACTAACGGCGTCTGGCCAGGCATACGGCAGCTTATTCAGCGGACTCATGATGTCTTTGGGTAAATCAACGACCACCGGCCCTGGGCGGCCGCTGGACGCAAGCCAGAATGCCTTTTTGATGATCCCAGGTATGTCCTCGACCTGTTTTACCAGGAAGCTATGTTTAACGACTGGTCGGGAGATACCGACCATGTCACATTCCTGAAAGGCGTCGTAACCAATCAATGAAGTTGCGACCTGCCCGGACAACACAACCATCGGAATGGAGTCCATGTAGGCGGTTGCAATGCCGGTAATAGCATTTGTAGCGCCAGGCCCTGAAGTCACCAGCACAACACCGGTTTCTCCCGTAGCACGCGCCAGGCCGTCGGCCATATGCACTGCAGCCTGTTCATGGCGTACCAGCACATGATCGATCCCACCCATAGTATGAAGCGCATCGTAAATATCGAGTACTGCGCCTCCCGGATAGCCGAATACTTGTTTTACGCCCTGATCGATTAACGACCGGACGACCATCTCGGCTCCTGACAACATCTCCATGGTTTTGCCTCCAGGCTCACGTTTTTGACGGCATGCAGAAGTCATTTCCGCACCGTCGTTGCGACAGGTTGTGTCTCTGCCTGTATCATTTTTATAGGTTTAGCCCATTAACATAACCGCTCAAGATCCGTCAGGCAATTACCCGCCAGAGCAACCTGAAGAGAAGAAATTGCACTCACCTCTATAAAAATCAGACATAGCGGAGCGATCGACTAAATAGAGAGGGTGACTAATGACGAATATGCCAAAGATGCGGGGAATCACAGTGCGTTATGTATTAATTTAGCATTATTAAGCTGTGAGGAAGAGGCCACCAGAAAATGCTAAAGTACAAAATACTGCCTTTCTAACATAAAAAAGTGGAAACGGGCTGTTCAGGCCCGAGCATCCATAATACTGGTAACGTTATTGACATAAGCTTTTTGCTATCTGATTTTTCATCCACAAATGCCCCTTTTCTTGCCCGACTGAGCCATACCAGGATAAATAACAAGTACGCTTTCTTTTGATAAAAGGCACAGGAAACACTCTTAAATTCAATTCATTAGGAACACTATCAACCAACCAGCGTGGTGCAAGTGCCACAAGCCGTGTTTGTGAAACCACATTTAATACACAGGTCATTGCCATTCCCTGATAGGCAATCGCATTTTGCTTATTCAACGTGTCATACCACGGTGAACTGAAGGAGCCATAACATTCTGGAGAAGCCACCGCATGCTGCTGATTATAGAAATCACGCGTCGTTAGCGGAGAACAAAAACCAGGGTGCTCCTGGCCAGTGACTAAAACGATTTCATCCTCAAACAGTGGGATTCTTTTAAACTCAGGCCGAGAGATTTGATCATAACAAATCAAAAAATCAACTTCCTGATAGCGTAGCTGCCGCTCAACATCCTCATTAAAAGAAGATTTAAAAATTAATTGAACGTTAGGCGCTTTATATTTCATCGTATCTAAAATACTTGACATTATTTTACTGTCTAAAGGACTGGCAACGCAAAGCGTAAACTGCCGCTTGCTCCTCAGAGGATCAAAGTCCCCTTCCGGTAGCTCATTCTGGACCATCTGTAAGGCGTCACGAATCACGTCATAAAGCTGAAAAGCTCTGGCTGTTGCTTGTATCGTCCGCCCATTGCGAACAAATAACTCATCCTTGAAGGTGGTTTTCAACCGGGACACGGCGTTGCTGACGGCTGGCTGAGACATCCCCAACAATCTGGCTGCACCGGTAATACTTTGTGCCCTCATTACCGTGTCAAAAACAGTCAGCAGGTTTAAGTCTACATTACGTAACAGAGGTCTTATTGCATCCAGAGTCTCCCGACTCTTATGTATTTTAGAATCCATTTTTACTCCAGTAATAAATAGAGTGCCTTTCCACAATGCATAAGTTTGAAATTTAATTTTAATATCTTTCTGACAAGAATTTATAACAACTCAATTAACCAGAACAGTTATTACTGAAGCAATAAAACCACTCAATAAAAACCAGTAAGTCACCGGATGGGTAATAAGAAATCTGTCAGCCCGTGAACAATACATCAGTTCTATCATATTCATAAGATGAATTATTTAAATTCAGTCTGTTCTCAGACGATATTACGCCTTTTAATCTTAATTAATATATTAAGAAAAGACATTTTCTCGGTATCTTTCACTGAGCAAACACGACGAACGCATCGGCCCAGCGATGCCACAACCGGCCTAAAGGTTGACACCTGCGTTGAGATCAAGTACCAATAAATACATCACGAAATTGCACAGGGCTTGAAACATGAATCGCACCGTCCGCCTACTTGGTCTACTACTAAACGCATCTTATTTGCGCGGTAGACTGGTGGGCGACAATCAGCGTTGATTCAAGCCTTCAGACAGAAAAAACCCGCGCCAATGCGCGGGTTTTTTTATGCTCGTCGCGAAGGCACCCAAAGAGATAAAGGACCGAACCATGAGCCAGCAAGTCATTATTTTTGATACCACATTGCGCGACGGCGAACAGGCTTTACAGGCAAGCCTGAGCGTAAAAGAGAAATTGCAGATCGCTATGGCGCTGGAACGGATGGGCGTCGACGTCATGGAAGTCGGCTTCCCTGTCTCTTCCCCCGGTGATTTCGAATCCGTACAGACTATTGCCCGCAATATCAAAAACAGCCGCGTTTGTGGCCTTGCTCGCTGCGTTGAAAAAGACATAGATGTTGCCGCTGAATCCTTAAAAGTCGCTGAAGCGTTCCGTATTCATACTTTCATCGCCACCTCTCCAATGCACATCGCCACCAAGCTGCGCAGTACGCTGGATGAAGTCATTGAGCGCGCTATTTATATGGTGAAACGCGCTCGTAACTACACCGATGACGTAGAATTTTCCTGTGAAGATGCTGGCCGCACGCCGATTGCCGACCTGGCTCGCGTAGTCGAAGCCGCGATCAACGCAGGCGCAACCACCATTAACATCCCGGATACCGTCGGCTACACCATGCCGTTTGAGTTCTCCAACATCATCACCGGTTTGTATGAGCGCGTGCCGAACATTGATAAAGCGATTATTTCCGTGCACACCCACGACGATTTGGGGCTGGCCGTAGGGAATGCCATGGCGGCAGTTCACGCGGGTGCTCGCCAGGTGGAAGGCGCAATGAACGGTATCGGTGAACGCGCGGGTAACTGCTCACTGGAAGAAGTCATCATGGCTATCAAGGTGCGCAAGGACATCATGAACCTGCACACCAATATCAATCATCAGGAAATCTGGCGCACCAGCCAGATGGTTAGCCAAATCTGCAACATGCCAATTCCGGCCAACAAAGCTATCGTCGGCACCGGCGCCTTCGCCCACTCCTCCGGTATTCACCAGGACGGCGTGCTGAAAAATCGCGAAAACTACGAAATCATGACGCCAGAATCCATCGGCCTGAATCAGGTACAGCTGAACCTGACCTCACGCTCCGGCCGGGCCGCGGTGAAGCACCGCATGGACGAGATGGGTTACAAAGAGGCTGATTACAATCTGGATAACCTGTACGACTCCTTCCTGAAGCTGGCAGATAAAAAAGGCCAGGTATTTGACTACGACCTGGAAGCATTGGCCTTCATCAACAAGCAGCAGGAAGAGCCTGAGCACTTCAGCCTGGATTATTTCAGCGTGCAGTCGGGTTCTAACGGTATCGCGACGGCATCCGTGAAGCTGGTTTGCGGCGAAGAGGTCAAAGCTGAAGCAGCAAACGGTAACGGCCCGGTGGATGCGGTCTATCAGGCAATTAACCGCATCACCGATTACAACATTGAGCTGGTGAAATACAGCTTAACCGCCAAAGGGCAAGGCAAAGACGCCCTGGGCCAGGTAGATATCGTGGTGGATTACAACGGCCGCCGCTTCCACGGCGTAGGGCTGACAACCGACATCGTCGAATCATCAGCCAAAGCCATGGTCCACGTGCTGAACAACATCTGGCGTGCCGGTGAAGTCGAAAAAGAATTGCAACGCAAAGCTCAACATCAGAATAAAGAACAAAATCAGGAAACCGTGTAATGTCGAAAAATTACCATATTGCAGTTTTGCCGGGTGACGGTATTGGCCCGGAAGTGATGGCTCAGGCCCTGAAAGTACTGGATGCAGTTCGCAATCGCTTTGATATCCGCATCAGCACCAGCTCCTATGACGTCGGTGGTGCCGCGATTGATCGCCACGGCAGCCCGCTGCCGCAGGCCACAGTCGAAGGTTGTGAGCAGGCCGATGCGATTCTGTTCGGCTCTGTAGGTGGCCCGAAATGGGAACATCTGCCGCCAGCAGAACAGCCTGAACGCGGTGCCCTGCTGCCGTTGCGTAAACATTTTAAACTCTTCAGCAACCTGCGTCCTGCGCGTCTGTATCAGGGGCTGGAAGAGTTTTGCCCGCTGCGCGCCGACATCGCAGCTAACGGCTTCGACATTCTGTGCGTTCGCGAACTGACCGGCGGGATTTACTTCGGCCAGCCGAAAGGCCGTGAAGGTAGCGGTATGCACGAGAAAGCCTTCGATACCGAGGTTTACCACCGCTTTGAGATCGAGCGCATTGCACGCATCGCCTTTGAATCTGCCCGCAAACGCCGCAGCAAAGTAACCTCCATTGATAAAGCAAACGTGCTGCAAACCTCACTGTTGTGGCGTGAAATCGTCAATGAAATCGCTAAAGAATACCCGGATGTGTCGCTGTCCCACATGTATATCGACAACGCCACTATGCAGTTAATTAAAGATCCATCGCAGTTCGACGTTCTGCTGTGCTCCAACTTGTTCGGAGACATCCTGTCCGACGAGTGCGCCATGATCACCGGATCTATGGGCATGCTGCCTTCTGCCAGCCTCAACGAACAAGGCTTTGGCTTATACGAACCTGCGGGCGGTTCAGCACCGGATATCGCCGGGAAGAACATTGCCAACCCTATCGCGCAGATCCTGTCGCTGGCGCTGCTGTTGCGCTATAGCCTGGATGCCGAGGAAGCCGCGCAGGCTATCGAAAGCGCCATTAATCGCGCGTTAGAAGAAGGCCACCGTACCGGGGATTTAGCCCGCGATGGTCACGCAGTCAGCACCGACGAAATGGGCGATATCATTGCCCGCTACATCGCTCAGGGGAAATAATCATGGCCAGGACCTTATATCAGAAGTTGTACGACGCCCACGTCGTGTATGAAGCCCCGGAAGAGACACCGCTGCTGTATATCGATCGCCACCTGGTGCATGAAGTGACTTCCCCGCAGGCCTTTGACGGATTGCGCGCCCATGGCCGCCCGGTTCGTCAGCCGGGGAAAACCTTCGCCACAATGGACCACAACGTGTCGACCCAAACTAAGGACATCAATGCCTCCGGCGAGATGGCCCGTATTCAGATGCAGGAACTGATGAAGAACTGCAAAGAGTTTGGCGTTGAGCTGTACGATCTGAACCACCCTTATCAGGGCATCGTTCACGTTATGGGGCCAGAACAAGGGATCACCCTGCCGGGCATGACCATCGTGTGCGGCGACTCCCATACTGCCACTCACGGCGCATTCGGCGCACTGGCTTTTGGGATTGGGACTTCCGAAGTTGAGCATGTCCTGGCAACGCAGACTCTGAAACAGGGTCGTGCGAAAACCATGAAAATTGAAGTCCAGGGCAAAGCGGCTCCGGGGATCACGGCCAAAGATATCGTGCTGGCTATCATCGGCAAAACCGGCAGCGCCGGCGGCACCGGTCACGTGGTTGAATTCTGCGGCGACGCTATTCGTGCCCTGAGCATGGAAGGCCGCATGACGCTGTGCAACATGGCGATCGAAATGGGGGCCAAAGCCGGGATTGTTGCGCCGGATGAAACCACCTTCAGCTATGTGAAAGGTCGTCTGCACGCCCCTAAAGGCGCGGACTGGGATGAAGCCGTCGAGTACTGGAAAACCTTCAGCACCGACGATGGC
This sequence comes from Enterobacter sp. TMH.L2, assembly GCF_050847315.1. Taxonomy (NCBI): domain Bacteria; kingdom Pseudomonadati; phylum Pseudomonadota; class Gammaproteobacteria; order Enterobacterales; family Enterobacteriaceae; genus Enterobacter; species Enterobacter sp. TMH.L2. Next base: position 3,917,016 of record NZ_CP193791.1, read on the forward strand.
GCTAAATTTGACACCATCGTCACCATAGACGCCGCCGACATTGCACCGCAAGTGACCTGGGGAACCAACCCAGGCCAGGTGATTTCCGTCACCGATAATATTCCTGCTCCGGAGTCTTTCAGCGATCCGGTAGAACGTGCTTCGGCAGAAAAAGCGCTCGCCTATATGGGCCTGCAACCGGGTATTCCCCTGACCGCAGTGGCTATCGATAAAGTCTTTATTGGTTCCTGCACCAACTCGCGTATCGAAGACCTGCGCGCAGCAGCTGAAGTCGCCAAAGGTCGCAAAGTCGCACCAGGCGTTTTGGCCATGGTTGTGCCAGGCTCAGGTCCGGTTAAAGCTCAGGCCGAGTCTGAAGGGCTGGATAAGATCTTCATTGAAGCCGGTTTTGAGTGGCGTTTGCCTGGGTGTTCCATGTGCCTGGCCATGAACAATGACCGCCTGAATCCAGGCGAGCGTTGCGCCTCCACCAGCAACCGTAACTTCGAAGGTCGTCAGGGACGTGGCGGGCGTACTCATCTGGTCAGCCCGGCGATGGCAGCCGCCGCCGCTGTTTCCGGTCATTTTGCCGATATTCGTACACTGAAATAAGGGGAACTACCATGGCAGAGAAATTTATCCAACATACCGGCCTGGTCGTTCCGCTGGACGCGGCGAACGTCGATACCGATGCCATTATCCCGAAGCAGTTTTTGCAGAAGGTCACCCGCACCGGTTTTGGCGCCCACCTGTTTAACGACTGGCGTTTTCTGGACGATGCCGGGCAAGTGCCTAACCCGGAGTTCGTGCTGAACTACCCGGAATTTAAAGGCGCCTCTATTTTGCTGGCGCGTGAAAACTTCGGCTGCGGCTCTTCGCGCGAGCACGCCCCGTGGGCATTAACCGACTACGGTTTCAAAGTGGTCATTGCGCCAAGCTTCGCGGACATCTTCTATGGCAACTCGTTTAACAACCAGCTGTTGCCGGTTATCTTGAGCGATGAGCAGGTTGATGAGCTGTTCAAGCTGGTCGATGCCCAGCCCGGCATTAAGTTTGTCGTCGACCTTGAAGCCCAGACGGTTCAGGCGGGTGAGAAAAGCTATTCGTTCGAGCTGGATAGCTTCCGCCGTCACTGTATGTTGAACGGCCTGGACAGCATCGGCCTGACGCTGCAGCACGAAGCCGCTATTTCTGGCTACGAGCAAAAACTGCCAGCGTTTATGCGGTAATTCATTTTCCCCTCTCACTCATGAGAGGGGAAAATTTTAAACGTTCTTAACCCGGCTAGTCAGGAACAGCGCAACCACCGCCAGCACCGCCATCAGCCAGTAAACAGAATAGTGACCAAAACCTTCCGCCAACGCGCCCTGCAGTATCCCAGCCAGAATCACGCCCGTTGAAATACTGTTGGTGAATAGCGTCGTTGCAGAGCCCGGTCTTCCAGGCATCAAATCCTGGAACCACAGCATGCCTATCCCCGCAATGATCCCGATAAACACCGCATTAAACAGCTGTAAGATCACCAATGCCGTTTTAGAGTGGAACAGAATCAGCCCAACATAAAACAGGATGCCAGCAACAACCGCCGCCACCATCATGTTACGTTTTCCAAAGCGTTTCACGTAGTAGCCGGCGAGGATCATCGCGGGGATCTCAATCCCTGCAGCCGTGCCCATTAATAACCCCGCCAGCTCATCCGGCAGCCCAAGATCATGGCTTATCCACAGCGGCATATCGATGATGTACATGGTGTTGCAGGTCCACATCAGCATCGAAGCGATAAAGAGCATCCGCACGTTACTGTCTTTCCAGCCGCTGACCTGCGTTATTGCCACCTCTGCGGGCTGCTCAACTCTCGGCACGGAAGGCAGCGCGAAAATAATCAGCGCCAGTGAAATAACGAATATCCCGGCAGCGATAAGAAACATCGTGGTAAAGCCATATTTCAGCGCCAGCATAAAAGAGAGTGGCGGCCCGATAACCCACGCCAGAGAAAGCTGCGCCCGCATGATCGAGCTGAACATCACCACTTCGCGGGCAGAACGGTCGGCGTACTCACGCGCCAGGGCAAAAATCTGCGGCATGGCGGTATTGGCTATTGAGGCAAACATCACGCCAAGCGTAATCAGCGTCAGATAATGACGATTAAAGGCAAACAGAACGCAGTTTGCCACCGCCATCGCGCAGCAAACCATAATCAGTTTTCGCCGGTCGCCCCGACTGTCCGACCTTTTGGCCAACAGCAAACTGACGCCAATCCCGGCAATCGCGTTAACGGTGTAAAACAGGCCGACCCAAAACGGCCTCACTTCGACTTCTCGAGTTAAAAACAGGCTAAGCGTCGGTGCCTGCAACGCCCCGGCCACGCCAATCATAAAAGAGACGGCCATGAAGGCAGCGTAAACAGGGTTAAAACGGCGTGCGCGGGTCAAAAACCAGAGCATGGAATGTCCTTAAAAGGAGATGTCGTCAGAGGTATTTGTTAAATGCATAAAGATTAAACGAAAAAAGCCAGCAGTAAACAGCTGCTGGCCGGTGAAAAGCACCAATACTCAGTCACACATGAGTCGGCGCGTTGGCGTTCTCGGGCATCGGGGTTGTAACCTCCCACTGCATCAAGTCTTCGAGCATCCTTAGTCTTTGCTCCACCGTCAGGCGAGCCAGCCATCCAGAGCAAACAAACTGTGTTGCGGCAAAGTACTGTTGGAAAAACTTCGCAGGTGATGACCGCTTCATAAACACCTCCTCGCTTCATCGGGAATCATTATTGACGTAATATAGGGAGAGTTAAATTGATGAGTTTCCGCCAGGAGTTCCTCTTTTATGTCTTCGTCACGCCTGCAACAACAATTCATCCGCCTGTGGCAATGCTGCGAAGGCAAACCTCAGGAAACCACGCTGAATGATTTAGCAGATTTGCTGAGCTGTTCCCGCCGCCATATGCGTACGCTGCTTAATGCGATGCAGGAAAAGGGCTGGCTAAGCTGGCAGGCGGAAGCCGGACGAGGCAAGCGCTCGCAGCTCACTTTCCTCTATACCGGGCTGGCGCTTCAGCAGCAGCGGGCGGAAGATCTGCTGGAGCAGGATCGCATCGATCAGCTGGTTCAAATCGTCGGCGACAAAGCCGCTGTCCGCCAGATGCTGATTTCTCATCTTGGCCGCAGCTTTCGCCAGGGTCGACACATTCTGCGTGTCCTTTACTATCGCCCGCTGCTAAATCTGCTGCCCGGCTCGGCGCTTAGGCGCTCCGAAACCCACATCGCCCGCCAGATTTTTAGCGGCCTGACGCGAATAAATGAGGAAAATGGGGAACTCGAAGCGGACATTGCTCACCACTGGCAGCAAATTTCCCCTTTACGCTGGCGCTTCTTCCTGCGCCCAGGCATCCATTTCCATCACGGTCGCGAGCTGGACATGCTCGATATCATCTCTTCCCTGCAGCGCATCAACGCCCTGCCGCTTTTTACCCATATCACGCAAATCACCTCGCCGACTATCTGGACACTGGATATCCACCTTAGTCAGCCGGATGACTGGCTGCCGTGGCTGTTGGGCAGCGTGAACGCCATGATCCTGCCGCGCGAATGGACAACGATGACAAATTTCGCCAGCCAGCCCATCGGCACGGGCCCCTATTCCGTGGCTCGGAACAACCGCAACCAGCTGAAGATCCACGCCTTTGATGATTACTTTGGCTTCCGGGCACTCATTGACGAGGTCAACTTTTGGGTACTACCGGAAGTTGGCGAGGAGTCCAGCTGCGGCGTGCAGCTCCAGGGCATGCCGGACAGCGAAAAAGCCGTGGAAAGCCGCCCGGAAGAAGGTTGCTACTATCTGCTGTTCGACAGCCGATCCAGCCTTGGCGTTGACGAAAGCGTGCGCCAGTGGATTGGGCATATTCTCTCCCCGGTTAACCTTATCTACCGCGCTACAGAGCAGTATCAGCAGTACTGGTTCCCGGCTTATGGTTTGCTCCCCCGCTGGCACCATTCGAGGCCCGGGCCGTTGCTCCCTAAACCTGCCGGCCTGGAGAGCATAACGCTCACCTACTACCGCGACCACGTAGAGCACCGGGTGATCAGTAGCATCATGACCGAATTACTGGCAGAGCAGGGCGTGAAGCTGGTTGTGCAGGAGATAGACTATGCTGAGTGGCATCAGGGCGAGGCCGAAAGCGACATCTGGCTGAACAGCGTGAACTTCACCATGCCGCTGGAATACTCTCTGTTTGCCCAGCTTTACGAAGTCCCGCTGATTCAAAAATGCATCCCTGGCGACTGGCAGGGCGATGCCCGTCGCTGGCACAGCAAAACGCTGGCCCTGCCTGAGTGGTGCAAGCAAATGCTGGAGCGCAATGACGTTATCCCATTGATTCACCACTGGTTGCGCATTGAAGGCCAGCGCAGTATGCGTGGGGTGAGGATGAACACGCTAGGCTGGTTTGATTTCAAATCAGCCTGGTTTGCCCCACCGGGCCCATAACGCTTTCGTAACATGACTTCCGTAACCCAAAGGAAATCAGTAGAATCCTCCCTGCTCAACGGGGTGCCAGGACAGTTTGTCCGCGCTGAGATAATACCCGTCGAACCTGATCCGGATAACGCCGGCGAAGGGATTTGAGACACTCAACTCAATTCCTTTGCCCCCTTTTACTGAGGTGCAAAGTGTTCAAAAAATTTCTGCCGCTGCTGGCGCTGGCCGCCATGCCCGTTTTCGCTAAACCTGTATTAACCGTTTACACCTACGACTCGTTCGCCGCCGACTGGGGCCCTGGCCCGGCGGTGAAAAAAGCCTTTGAGGCCGACTGTAACTGCGAGCTGAAATTTGTGGCACTGGAAGACGGCGTTTCTCTGCTGAACCGCGTGCGCATGGAAGGCAAGAACAGCAAAGCGGATGTCGTGCTGGGGCTGGACAACAACCTGGTAGAGGCCGCCACGCAAACCAAACTGTTTGCGCCTTCTAATATTGAAAGCGGCGTCCTTCAGGTGCCAGGCGGCTGGAAGAACAGCACCTTCGTGCCTTACGATTACGGCTACTTTGCTTTTGTATACGACAAGAACAAGCTAAAAACCCCGCCAAAAAGCCTGAAAGAGCTGGTTGAAAGCGATCAAAAATGGAAGGTCATTTACGAAGATCCGCGCACCAGCACTCCAGGGCTTGGCCTGCTGCTGTGGATGCAAAAAGTGTACGGCGACAAAGCCCCGGAAGCCTGGCAAAAGCTGGCGAAAAAAACCGTCACCGTCACCAAAGGCTGGAGCGAAGCTTACGGCTTGTTCCTGAAAGGGGAAGCCGACCTGGTACTGAGCTACACCACCTCCCCGGCCTACCACATCATCGAAGAGAAGAAAGACAACTACGCCGCCGCGGACTTTAGCGAAGGACATTACCTGCAGGTTGAAATTGCAGGCCGGCTGGCGAACAGCAAGCAGCCTGAACTCGCCGAGAAATTTATCAAATTCATCACCACGTCAGGTTTCCAGAACACCATTGCTACCGGCAACTGGATGTATCCGGTGACCAACGTGGCATTACCTGCGGGCTTCGACAGCCTGGTGAAGCCGCAAACCACGCTGGAATTTCTCCCTCAGCAGGTGGCCACCCAGCGCGCAGAATGGATCAATGAATGGCAACGCGCCGTCAGCCGCTAATACCAGGCTGGCTGTATCCAGGGCTCTTTGCCGCAACGCTGGTCGTGGCGGTAGCCCTGGCGGCTTTTCTGGCGCTGTGGCTTAACGCTCCGCAGACGGATGTCTTTGCCATATTGCGGGACGACTATCTTTGGCACGTCCTGCGCTTTTCCTTCTGGCAGGCCTTTCTTTCCGCCGCACTTTCCGTTTTCCCGGCCATCTTTTTAGCCCGCGCGCTCTACCGCCGCCGCTTTCCTGGCCGACTGGCGCTGCTGAGGCTGTGCGCCATGACGCTGGTGCTACCTGTGCTGGTCGCCGTTTTTGGTATTCTTTCCGTTTATGGGCGAGAAGGCTGGCTGGCCACGCTCTGCGGCTGGCTGGACGTTGAATGGCACTTTTCCCCTTATGGCCTGCAGGGCATTCTGCTGGCGCACGTCTTCTTTAATATGCCGATGGCGACTCGTCTTCTGCTGCAGGCGCTGAACAATATCCCTTCGGAACAGCGTCAGCTGGCGGCACAGCTGGGGATGCAGGGCTGGCATTTCTTCCGTTTCGTCGAGTGGCCCTGGCTGCGCCGCCAGCTACTCCCGGTTGGCGCCCTGATTTTTATGCTTTGCTTCGCCAGCTTCGCCACCGTGCTTTCTCTGGGCGGCGGCCCGCAGGCAACCACCATCGAGCTGGCCATTTTTCAGGCATTAAGCTACGACTACGATCCCGCCAAAGCGGCATTGCTGGCTCTGCTGCAAATGGCGTGCTGCCTTGGCCTGGTGTTATTGAGTCAGAAGTTAAGCAAGGCGATTCCCGTCGGCGTCAGCCAGCTTCAGGGCTGGCGCGATCCACAGGATTCTCTGCGCCGAAAACTTAGTGATGGCCTGCTTATTGTGCTCGCCCTGCTGCTGCTTCTCCCACCGCTGCTAGCGGTGATGGTCGATGGGATTAACGGCAGCATGGGCAGCGTGCTGCGGCAGCCAGCGCTCTGGAACGCGCTCTGGACTTCACTGAGAATTGCCATTGCCGCCGGGCTTGTCAGCGTGACGCTGACGCTGATGCTGCTTTGGAGTTCGCGTGAACTTCGGCTGCGTAACCAACGCTTCGCCGGGCAGGCCATTGAACTTAGCGGTATGTTGATTCTGGCGATGCCGGGCATCGTCCTCGCCACCGGCTTCTTCTTGCTGCTAAACAATACCGTGGGCCTGCCGCAATCCGCCGACGGCATTGTTATTTTTACCAATGCGCTGATGGCGATTCCTTACGCTTTAAAGGTGCTCGAAAACCCCATGCGAGACGTGGCGGAACGCTACTCTCAGCTTTGCCAGTCGCTGGATATCAGCGGCTTTAATCGCCTGCGATTTATTGAGTTAAAAGCGCTGAAACGCCCAATAGCCCAGGCGCTGGCCTTTGCCTGCGTCCTGTCGATTGGCGATTTCGGCGTGGTGGCGCTGTTCGGTAATGAAGATTTCCGCACGCTGCCCTTCTGGCTGTATCAGCAGATCGGCTCTTACCGCAGCCAGGACGGCGCAGTCACAGCGCTGCTCCTGCTGCTGCTTTGTTTTCTGCTGTTTACCTTGATTGAAAAACTTCCGGGGCAAGATGCTAACTCTGACTGATGTAACCTGGCTGTATCAGCACTTACCCATGCGCTTTTCCCTGAAGGTTGCGGCGGGGGAACGAATCGCCATCCTGGGGCCAAGCGGGGCGGGGAAAAGTACGTTACTGAGCCTGGTCGCCGGGTTCCTGGCGCCTGCCAGCGGCAGCATCGTCATCGACGGCGTGGATCACACCCGGACACCGCCTTCAGCTCGCCCGGTTTCCATGCTTTTCCAGGAAAATAATCTGTTTAGCCATTTGACCGTCCGGCAAAATATCGCCCTGGGCATGCATCCGGGAATGAAACTTGATGAAGCCCAGAAGCTGCGGTTGCAGGAAATAACGGAACGCGTGGGGTTAACTGACATGCTGGACCGTCTGCCGTCTCAGCTTTCCGGCGGACAGCGGCAGCGCGTCGCCCTGGCCCGCTGCCTGGTTCGTCAGCAGCCCGTTTTACTGCTGGACGAACCTTTCTCAGCGCTCGATCCGGCACTGCGCAAAGAGATGCTACAGCTGCTCGACGAGCTGTGCCGGGAGCAACGGCTGGCGCTGCTGATGGTCTCCCACAGTATTGAAGATGCCGCCCGCATCGCCAGCCGTAGCATCGTGATAAAAGACGGGCGCATTGCATGGGACGGCGAAACGGGCAGGTTGCTCAGCGGCGAGGCAAGCGCCTCCGCACTGTTAGGGATCGGTAGTTAGTGCGACAGCACCTTCCGCAGGATATCCCAGTAAACCGGCATCAAGGGATGCTGCAGCAAGGCGGCAAAACTGCCAATGCCCGCCACCAGCATCAACGGAGCCAGCCAGTTTAGTCGGGCCTGCGATAGATAGCTGGCCAGGCGATCTGAGCCACGCTTACCGCTGCGATACCAACGCCAGCACAGCCATGCAGCCAGCCAAAGCAGTAAAGCCACCGCCAAAAGCAGCCACTTGAAGCTGGCGCTTTTCATGTCCGCAGGAATATCTATGGCCGCTCCGGCAAGGATCCCCGGCAGAAAATAGAGCGGCGGCCAGAGCAGGCAGCCGATGATATTCGGCAGCAAAAACTTCGCCAGCGGTAAATCCAGCATCCCAGCAACCATCGGCACCAGCGGGCGCGTAGGGCCAACAAAGCGCCCCACCAGGATCGTAAACATGCTGTGCTGATGCAGCGCGTGTTCGGTTTTATCCAGCAGAGCTTTATTCTTCTTCATAAATGACCAGCGGTGCAGCGGCCCTTTGAAACGCTGCCCAAGCCAGAACGAGATCCAGTCCCCCAGCAGACAGCCGACGATCCCGGCGCCCCAGGCATAATAGAAATTCACCTGGCCACTGCCGATCAGCGCCCCCAGTCCGGCCATCATTACCGTGCCCGGCAGGATCAGTCCGACCAGCGCCAGCGACTCAAAAAAGGCCACCAGCATCACCGCGATAAGCGAATATGCAACTGACTGTGTAATAAAGTGTTCCAGTAAGGCTTCCATAGGCTTTCCGTCGATGAGCGAGCGGGCGATTCTCCAGAATTAACGTGACAGGCGTCAAGGTCTCATTTCTATGAATAAAGAATAGACGGTAAAGTTCCGGACAATTCGCACACCCGGCCAACAACACTGTATATAAATGCAGTAAGTAACGGTTGTTTGCGCTATAATCGAAACACTTTTCCTGAGAGAGAATGCAGCGTGTCTCAAGCTCGTCAGGGGTTTCTGCTGACCAGGCACTGGCGAGACACCCCGCGCGGTACCGAAGTCGATTTCTGGCTGGCCACGGACGATGGCCCGCTTAAGGTGCGCCTGCCGCCGCAGGAATCCGTCGCTTTTATTCCCCAGGCGCAGTTAGCCCAGGCGCAGCGTTTGCTAGCCGGTGAAAACCAATTCCGCCTTACGCCGCTTGAACTCAAAGACTTCCATCACCAGCCGGTGGCGGGCCTGTATTGCCAGCAGCACCGCCAGTTAATGCGGCTGGAGAAACTGCTCCGCGACGGCGGCGTGACGGTCTATGAGGCGGATATTCGCCCCCCGGAGCGCTTCCTGATGGAACGCTTTATTACCGCGCCGGTCTGGTTTAGCGGCCATCCTCAGGGCGAAGTGCTGCTGGATACCCGCCTGAAGCCCGCCCCGGAATACCGCCCGCCGTTGAAATGGGTCTCGCTGGATATCGAAACGAATCGACACGGCGAGCTGTACTGCATCGGCCTGGAAGGCTGCGGGCAGCGCCACGTCTATATGCTGGGGCCTGAAAACGGCGATGCTGCGGGCCAGGACTTTACGCTGGAATATGTCGCCAGCCGCCCTTTGCTGCTGGAGAAGCTGAATAGCTGGTTTGCCGAGCACGATCCCGACGTCCTGATCGGCTGGAACGTCGTGCAGTTTGACCTGCGCGTGCTGCAAAAAATGGCCGAACGCTACCAGGTTCCGCTCCGTCTGGGCAGGGGTAACAGCCTGCTAGAATGGCGTGAGCACGGCTTTAAGCAGGGCGTTTTCTTTGCCCAGCTTGCGGGCCGGGTGATTATCGACGGCATCGAAGCGCTAAAATCGGCGTTCTGGAATTTCTCTTCGTTTTCGCTGGAAGCGGTCTCCCGTGAACTTCTGGGTGAAGGGAAGTCGATTGATAATCCCTGGGATCGTATGGATGAGATCGACCGCCGCTTTGCCGAAGACAAACCCGCGCTGGCTACCTATAACCTCAAAGACTGCGAGCTGGTCACGCGTATTTTCCACAAGACTGAGCTGATGCCTTTCCTGCTGGAGCGGGCGACGGTCAACGGGCTCCCGCTGGATAAACACGGCGGCTCGGTAGCGGCTTTCAGCCACCTTTATTTCCCGCGTATGCATCGTGCAGGCTATGTCGCCCCCAATCTGGGCGAGGTTCCGCCGCAGGCAAGCCCCGGCGGCTATGTGATGGATTCCAGTCCTGGACTCTATGACTCGGTGCTGGTGCTCGATTATAAAAGCCTGTATCCGTCGATTATCCGTACCTTCTTAATCGATCCGGTCGGCCTCGTCGAAGGTACAGCCCAGCCGGACGTGACGCACTCCGTTGAAGGGTTTATTGGCGGCTGGTTCTCCCGCGACAAACACTGCCTGCCCGAGATCGTGAGCCAGATCTGGCATGGCCGGGACGAGGCAAAACGCCACGGCAACAAGCCGCTCTCCCAGGCGCTCAAGATCATCATGAATGCTTTTTACGGCGTGCTGGGTACCAGTGCCTGTCGCTTTTTCGATCCCCGCCTTGCTTCGTCGATCACCATGCGCGGTCACGAGATCATGCGCCAGACAAAAGCGCTGATTGAATCCCAGGGCTATGACGTTATCTACGGCGATACGGATTCAACCTTTGTCTGGCTGAAACAGGCCCGCAGCGAAAAGGACGCCGCACAAATTGGCAGGAAGCTGGTTGAACACGTAAACGGCTGGTGGCGCGAACACCTGAAAACGACGCAGAGCCTGGAATGCGCCCTGGAGCTGGAGTACGAAACGCACTTCTGCCGCTTCCTGATGCCCACCATCCGGGGAACGGACCAGGGCAGCAAAAAGCGCTACGCCGGGCTTATTCAGGAGGGCGACGAACAGCGCATGGTATTTAAAGGGCTTGAAACAGTGCGCACCGACTGGACGCCCCTCGCCCAACAGTTCCAGCAAACGCTCTATTGGCGAATTTTCCGCGGCGAGCCCTATCAGGACTACATCCGTGAGACCATTGCCAGCCTGATGTCGGGCGAGCTGGATTCACAGCTGATCTATCGCAAACGCCTGCGTCGCCCGTTAAGCGAGTACCAGAAAAACGTGCCGCCTCACGTTCGTGCGGCCAGGCTTGCCGATGAACATAACCAACGTCTGGGCAGGCCGGCGCAATACCAGAATCGCGGCACGATAAAATATGTCATGACCCTGAGCGGCCCGGAGCCGGTTGATTATCAGCAATCTCCGCTGGATTATGACCACTACCTGACTCGCCAGCTGCAGCCCGTCGCCGAGGGGATTTTGCCCTTCCTTGAGGACGACTTTGCTACACTGATGACGGGGCAGATGGGGCTATTTTAAAAACCCTCTACATAACTCAGCTTACGGCGAGGCGCTAAGAGCGCGCAGCCAGCGCCGCCGTAATTTGAAGCATGACGAGTGCGTGACGAATCCGTTGCCATCCAGTACCATAGCGCCCTTTCTTCGAATCCTTAGACCCAATTTTAAACAACTGCGCCGCCTGTGCGCGGTTGCCATGCTATTGCCTGCAAATTTAAGTCACTGAAATAGAGCCGAAAACTTATGCCTTTTACACTTGGTCAACGTTGGATCAGCGATACCGAAAGCGAACTGGGACTGGGAACCGTGGTGGCGCTGGATGCGCGTATGGTTACCCTGCTCTTCCCGGCAACGGGTGAAAATCGTCTGTACGCCAGAAATGACTCCCCGATCACCCGCGTGATGTTTAACCCAGGCGATGTGATTACCAGCCATGAAGGCTGGCAGCTGAAAGTTGATGAAGTTAAGGAAGAAAAGGGTTTACTCGCCTACCTCGGCACCCGTCTCGATACCGAAGAGTCTGACGTCCTGCTGCGCGAAGTGTTTCTCGACAGCAAATTGGTCTTCAGCAAACCACAGGATCGCCTGTTTGCCGGGCAAATCGACCGTATGGACCGCTTTGCGCTGCGTTTCCGCGCCCGCAAATATCAGAGCGAACAGTCGCGCCAGATTTGGAGCGGCCTGCGCGGGATGCGCACCAGCCTGATCCCTCACCAGCTAAACATCGCTCATGATGTTGGCCGCCGCCATGCGCCGCGCGTATTGCTCGCGGATGAGGTTGGCCTGGGTAAAACCATTGAAGCCGGGATGATCATCCACCAGCAACTGCTGGCCGGTAGCGCCGAGCGCGTGCTGATTGTGGTGCCGGAAACACTGCAGCATCAGTGGCTGGTCGAAATGCTGCGCCGCTTTAACCTGCGCTTCGCGCTGTTTGACGATGAACGTTACGCGGAAGCCCAGCACGACAGCAGCAACCCGTTTGACACCGAACAATTGGTCATTTGCTCGCTGGACTTCGTGCGCCGCAATAAACAGCGCCTGGAAAACCTCTGTGAAGCGGAGTGGGATCTGCTGGTTGTCGATGAAGCTCACCATCTGGTGTGGAGCGAAGATGCGCCCAGCCGTGAATACCAGGCCATTGAACAGCTGGCCGAACATGTTCCTGGCGTCCTGTTGCTGACCGCCACGCCTGAACAGCTGGGCATGGAAAGCCACTTCGCGCGCTTACGCCTGCTGGACCCAAATCGCTTCCATGATTTCGCCATGTTCGTCGACGAGCAGCAGAATTACCGCCCGGTTGCAGACGCCGTCGCCTTGCTGCTGGCAGGAGATCGCTTGACCGATGAGCAGCTGAATACCATGGGTGAGCTGATTGGCGAGCAGGATATCGAGCCACTGCTGCAAACCGCCAACAGCGATCGCGAAGGCAGTGAAGCCGCGCGCCAGGAGTTGGTTTCCATGCTGATGGACAGACACGGCACCAGCCGCGTGCTGTTCCGTAACACCCGTAACGGCGTGAAAGGTTTCCCGAAACGCGAACTGCACACCATTCGCCTGCCGCTGCCAACCCAGTACCAGACGGCGATTAAAGTCTCCGGTATTATGGCCGCGCGTAAGTCCGTGGAGGATCGCGCCCGGGATATGCTGTATCCGGAGCAGATTTATCAGGAGTTCGAAGGCGACACCGGCACCTGGTGGAACTTCGACCCACGCGTTGAATGGCTGATGGGCTACCTGACCAGCCACCGTTCGCAGAAAGTGCTGGTGATCTGCGCCAAGGCCGCGACGGCACTCCAGCTTGAGCAGGTTCTGCGTGAGCGCGAAGGCATCCGCGCAGCCGTCTTCCATGAAGGCATGTCCATCATCGAACGAGACCGCGCTGCAGCCTGGTTTGCGGAAGAAGATACCGGCGCTCAGGTCCTGCTGTGCTCAGAGATTGGCTCAGAAGGCCGTAACTTCCAGTTCGCCAGTCAGCTGGTGATGTTTGACCTGCCGTTTAACCCGGACCTGCTGGAGCAGCGTATTGGCCGTCTCGACCGTATTGGCCAGGCGCACGACATCCAGATCCACGTTCCGTACCTGGAAAAAACCGCTCAGTCGGTCCTGGTGGACTGGTACCATGCTGGCCTGGATGCCTTCGAACACACCTGCCCGACCGGCCGCACCATTTATGACAACGTCTATCCGCAGTTGATCGAATATCTCGCGGCACCGGAAAATACCGAAGGCTTTGACGCGCTGATCAAGCAGTGCCGCGAGCAGCACGATGCCCTGAAGCAGCAGCTTGAGCAGGGCCGCGACCGTCTGCTGGAAATTCATTCCAACGGCGGTGAAAAAGCGCAGGCGCTGGCAGAAGCCATTTCCGAGCAAGATAACGACACTAACCTCGTTAGCTTTGCCATGAACCTGTTTGATATCGTCGGCATTAACCAGGACGATCGCGGCGACAACATGGTCGTCATTACTCCGTCCGACCATATGCTGGTCCCTGACTTCCCGGGCCTGCCGGAAGACGGCTGCACAATCACCTTCGAGCGTGACGTCGCCTTGTCCCGCGAAGACGCGCAGTTTGTGACCTGGGAACACCCGATCATCCGCAACGGCCTGGATTTGATCCTGTCAGGCGATACCGGTAGCTGTGCCCTGTCTCTGCTGAAAAACAAAGCGCTGCCGGTGGGTACGCTGCTGCTGGAGCTGGTTTACGTTGTTGAGGCCAAAGCGCCTAAACAGCTGCAGCTCAATCGCTTCCTGCCGCCGACGCCGGTGCGCATGCTGGTGGATAAGAACGGCACCAACCTCGCGGCGCAGGTGGAGTTTGAAAGCTTCAACCGCCAGCTCAGCGCGGTTAACCGCCATACCGGCAGCAAACTGGTGAATGCGGTGCAGTCCGACGTGCACGCTATTCTGCAGGTGGCGGAAGAAAAAGTTGCCGATGCGGCACAGGCGCTGATCGACGCAGCTCGTGAAGAAGCCGATGAGAAGCTGAGCGCTGAGCTGTCCCGTCTGGAAGCGTTGAAAGCCGTTAACCCAAACATTCGTGACGACGAGCTTGCAGCTATCGAAACCAATCGCCAGCAGGTGATGGAAGCGCTGAGCCAGGCTAACTGGCGTCTTGATGCCCTGCGTTTGATCGTTGTGACGCACCAGTAAATATGCGTCGCTTTACTCAAATCATTCGAGTTGCAGCAAGGCGGCAAAAGAGAGAATTCCCAGGAGCTGACTAAAGTCAGTGACTGGGATAAGTGAGAGCAGCCAACGCGGCTGCAGCTTGAAGGATGCAGAGTAAATGCTGATGGAACCCTACAATCCGCCTCTCGATCCCTGGCTGGTTATCCTGTACCAGGATGAGCACATCATGGTGGTTAACAAGCCCAGCGGCCTGCTGTCCGTTCCGGGACGTCTTGACGAGCACAAAGACAGCGTGATGACGCGCATTCAGCGCGACTTTCCGCTGGCGGAATCGGTCCATCGACTTGATATGGCAACAAGCGGCGTGATCGTGGTGGCGCTGACCAAAGCGGCAGAGCGCGAGCTAAAGCGCCAGTTCCGTGAACGCGAGCCGAAAAAGCAGTATGTGGCTCGCGTTTGGGGACATCCACAGCCGGAAGAAGGTTTGGTGGATCTACCGCTGATTTGCGACTGGCCTAACAGACCAAAGCAGAAGGTATGCTACGAGACAGGGAAATCTGCGCAGACTGGATATCAGGTGCTGGAATACGCGGCGGATAATACCGCTCGTGTACAGCTCATGCCGATTACCGGGCGTTCGCACCAGCTTCGTGTGCATATGCAGGCGCTGGGGCACCCGATTCTCGGGGACCGCTTCTACGCGACGCCAGAAGCGCTTGCCATGGCGCCGCGTCTTCAGCTCCATGCCGAGATGCTCACCATCACGCACCCGAGCTACGGTACGCCAATGACGTTTAAAGCGCCGGCGGACTTCTAAAAAAGGCCTCTCAACTGAGAGGCCTTTTTCTACTTAAACCCTTTTGCGGTTTTAATCAGATCGTAAGCGCCCTGAATCTCCTGGGCCTTTTGCTTCGCCATCTGCATCATTTCCGGCGGCAGGCCTTTTGCCACCAGCTTGTCAGGATGGTGCTCACTCATTAACTTACGGTACGCGCGCTTGATAACCGTTGGCTCATCGCTGCTTTTTACCCCAAGCACCTTGCAGGCATCTTCCAGCGTCGGGCCTCTTTGTTGCTGCGCGAAGCCGCCTTGCGATTGCTGGTATTGGTACTGGCCACCACCGAACTGCTGGCCGCCTTCCATCATGCGCAAGAACTGGTCGAACTGGGCACGCGAGATCCCCAGTTCTTCGGCAATCACATACAGCACCTGACGCTCATTTGGGTGCAGCGAGCCATCCGCAAACGCAGCCTGGATTTGTATTTCCAGAAACATCCGAATTAAGTCAGAGCGGCCAAAACAGACGCTTCGCATCTGCCCCATCTTTTCTCTGAGCGGATAGTTATTTTCTTTCCCCGCGCGAAATGCTCGCTGAGCGGCGGCGCGCGCCTCACCATGAAGCTGCATTCGGTCCATCAATAAAGACGCTATTTGAATATCAGCTTCCGTTACCCGACCTTTCGATTTGGTGAGGTGCCCCATCACTTCAAAAGTGGTAGAAAAAAAGATCGCCTGACGCTGCTGTTGGTTAGCAAACCAGGCCCCGCGACGGCTGCGTGCCTTATCAAACATATGGCCGATAAGAAAACCTATCACCACACCCCAAAAGCCGCCGCCTGAGATTAACCCCAAAGCAACACCGAGTACTTTTCCCCAATACTGCATATACTCCCCAAATCATCATGCTGTCGTCTAGAATTTGCTTTATCATACCCGCCATTGATAGCGCTGCCTAACGGCATACTGCTAATGGGCTGGATTAACACTAGCGCTGTGGTGATGAGTACGTTAGTCTCTGACCGTTTGCCTTCGCTATACCCTGATGACGGAACAACAAATAACACGTATGAAAAAACGTATTCCCACCTTGCTGGCCACACTGATTGGTTCAGCCCTTTATAGCCAACAAGGTATGGCTGCCGACCTTGCCTCGCAGTGTATGCTGGGTATCCCAAGCTACAATCGTCCATTGGTTAAGGACGACGGCAATAGCCAGCCGGTAACAATCCAGGCCGATCACGCCAAAGGTGACTACCCGGACAATGCCGTTTTTACCGGGAATGTTGACGTTCAGCAGGGCAACAGCCGCCTGCAGTCAGACGAAGTTCAGCTTCACCAGAAGCTGGTCGAAGGTCAAACGGATCCCGTCCGCACCGTAGATGCCTTAGGTAATGTGCATTACGACGACAATCAGGTCATCCTGAAAGGTCCTAAAGCCTGGTCAAATTTAAACACCAAAGATACTAACGTCTGGGACGGTAATTACCAGATGGTTGGCCGCCAGGGTCGCGGTACTGCAGACCTCATGAAACAGCGCGGCGACAACCGCTACACAATTCTCGAAAACGGGACGTTCACCTCCTGCCTGCCGGGCTCCAACACCTGGAGCGTGGTTGGTACTGAAGTGATTCAGGACAGGCAGGAAGAAGTGGCGGAGATTTGGAACGCCCGCTTTAAACTGGGCCCGGTACCGGTGTTCTACAGCCCTTACCTGCAGCTGCCTATTGGCGATAAACGCCGTTCGGGCTTCCTGATCCCCAGCGCTAAATACAGCACCAACAGCGGCATTGAGTTCGCGCTGCCCTATTACTGGAACATTGCGCCAAACTTCGATGCCACTATCACGCCTCACTATATTGATAAGCGTGGCGGTATCCAGTGGCAGAACGAATTCCGCTACCTGACCCAGGCAGGTTCAGGCTTGATGGAGTTTGACTATCTCCCGTCGGATGACGAATACAAAAACGAGACGGGCGTTGCGCCGGGCGAAAAAGATCGCCGCTGGCTGTTTTACTGGACCCACAGCGGGATCATGGACCAGGTGTGGCGCTTCAACGTCGATTACACCAAGGTTAGCGACTCACGCTATTTCAACGACTTTAGCTCCCCCTACGGTAACAGTACCGACGGCTACGCTACGCAAAAATTCAGCGTCGGCTACGCTAATCAGAACTTTGACGCGACGCTGTCCGCTAAACAATTCCAGGTCTTTGCCAACCAGTTGGGCGCAGGCACAAGCTCCTACCGCGCAGAGCCGCAGTTGGACGTCAACTTCTACCAGAACGACGTGGGCCCGTTTGATACCCGAATTTATGGCCAGGCGGTGAAATTCACTAACGTGAATGACAACATGCCTGATGCAACGCGTCTGCACCTTGAACCGGTGATCAACCTGCCTGTCTCCAACGGCTGGGCAAGCCTGAACACCGAAGCCAAGCTGATGATGACTCACTATCAGCAAGGTAATCTTGATGAATATAAGCAGAAGATTAACGCCAACAGCACATTAGAAAACACCGTCAACCGCACGCTGCCGCAGTTTAAAATGGACGGCAAGCTGATCTTTGACCGTGATATGGACTCCGTTGCCGGCTGGACACAGACGCTTGAGCCACGCGCTCAGTACCTGTACGTGCCGTATCGCAACCAAAGTGCTATCAACAACTACGACTCATCTCTGCTGCAGTCTGACTACAGCGGCCTGTTCCGCGACCGCACCTATGGTGGCCTGGACCGCATTGCTTCCGCAAACCAGGTCACGACGGGCTTAACTTCCCGGGTTTATGATGACGCATCTGTTGAACGTTTTAACGTATCCGCGGGTCAAATCTACTATTTCACCCAGTCCCGTACCGGGGATGACAACATTAACTGGGAGAAAGATAAGAAAACGGGCTCCATGGTCTGGGCCGGTGACACCTACTGGCGTATGACAGATCGCTGGGGCCTGCGCGGCGGGGTACAGTATGATGCTCGCCTGGGTAGCGTAGCGAACGGCAGCGGCGCCATTGAGTACCGTCGCGATGCCGATCGTATGGCACAGTTGACCTATCGTTATGCCAGCCCGGAGTATATTCAGGCTACGCTGCCAGCATATTCAACCGCCGATCAGTATAAAGAAGGGATCTCGCAGGTCGGTATGGTCGCCAGTTGGCCAATCGTGGATCGCTGGTCCGTTGTCGGGGCCTACTACTACGATACCAATGCCCGACAGTCCGCTGACTCTATGTTCGCCGTGCAGTACAGCTCTTGCTGTTATGCCATTCGTGTTGGCGTCGAGCGTAAGATCAACGGGTGGGAAAATAACATGAGTAAATACGATAACGTAATCGGCTTTAACATCGAGTTACGTGGCCTGAGTTCCAACTATGGCCTGGGTATTCCGCAGATGCTGCGTACTAACATTCTGCCATACCAAAGTTCGATGTAATTCACTTTGACGAATTCTCTAAATAATCCGCTTTGCGGCTAAGTAAAATGGAAAAAGTATGAAGAACTGGAGAACGCTGCTTCTTGGTGTCGCACTTGTAGCGAACACAACTTTTGCAGCCCCGCAGGTTGTCGACAAAGTAGCTGCCGTAGTCAATAACGGCGTAGTCCTTGAAAGCGATGTTGACGGCTTAATGCAGTCCGTCAAAATGAACTCACGCGACGCGGGGCAACAGCTTCCTGACGACGCGACGCTTCGCCATCAAATCATTGAACGTCTGATCATGGATCAAATCGTCCTGCAGATGGGCCAGAAGATGGGCGTGAAGATCACCGACGATGAACTCGATCAGGCCATCGCCAACATTGCAAAACAGAACAACATGACCATGGATCAGATGCGCAGCCGTCTGGCCTATGATGGCGTGAACTACAACACCTACCGCAGTCAGATCCGTAAAGAGATGACGATTTCGGAAGTGCGTAACAATGAAGTTCGTCGTCGCGTCTCAATCCTGCCGCAGGAAGTTGATGCCCTTGCACAACAGGTAGGCAATCAGAACGACAGCAGTACCGAACTGAACCTGAGCCACATCCTGATTGCGCTGCCAGAAAACCCAAGCTCTGCTCAGGTTGATGACGCAGAAAAACAGGCACGTAACGTTGTCGATCAGGCACGCAACGGGGCAGACTTCGGCAAGCTCGCGATCAGCTATTCTGCCGACCAGCAGGCGCTGAAAGGCGGCCAAATGGGTTGGGGTCGCATCCAGGAACTGCCTTCTATTTTTGCCCAGGCATTGAGCACGGCGAAGAAGGGCGACATTATCGGGCCTATTCGTTCAGGCGTTGGTTTCCACATCCTGAAAGTTAACGATATGCGCGGTCAGAACCAGAATATTTCTGTGACCGAAGTTCACGCCCGCCACATTCTGCTGAAAACGTCGCCTATCATGAACGATACTCAGGCGCGCCAGAAGCTGGAGCAAATTGCCGCTGACATTAAGAGCGGGAAAACCACCTTTGCCGCAGCAGCGAAATCCTTCTCGGACGATCCAGGTTCAGCGAACCAGGGTGGCGATCTGGGCTGGGCGGCAACGGATATTTATGATCCTGCTTTCCGCGATGCACTGCAGAAGCTGAACAAAGGCCAGATGAGCGCCCCGGTGCACTCTTCCTTCGGCTGGCACCTGATCGAACTGCTGGACACGCGTAAAGTCGACAGAACCGATGCGGCGCAAAAAGACCGTGCCTACCGCATGCTGTTCAACCGCAAGTTCTCCGAAGAAGCGCAAACCTGGATGCAGGAACAGCGCGCCAGCGCTTACGTGAAAATCATAGGCAGCAATGGCTAACATCTTTCGTGTGACCATCACTCCCGGCGAACCCGCCGGGATTGGTCCCGACCTGGTCGTCGCGTTAGCGCAACGCGACTGGCCCGTTGAACTGGTCGTCTGCGCTTCTCCAGAATTGCTACTTGCCAGAGCCTCTCTGCTCGGTCTCCCCCTGACGCTCCAGCCTTTCGAGGCAAATCAACCGGCAAAACCACAGGCTGCAGGTACGTTAACCGTGCTGCCCGTTGAGCTACGTGCGCCGGTCATTCCAGGGCAACTGGATGTGCGTAACAGTGCTTACGTCGTCGAGACGCTCGCTCGGGCATGCGATGGCTGCCTGAACGGAGAATTCGCCGCGCTGATTACCGGGCCGGTACACAAAGGCATTATCAACGATGCCGGGATTCCGTTTATTGGTCACACCGAGTTCTTCGAAGAGCGCTCACACAGCGAAAAAGTGGTGATGATGCTGGCCACGGAAGAGCTGCGCGTTGCGCTGGCCACAACGCATCTGCCGCTGAAAGCAATTTCTGACGCCATTACGCCGGATTTACTACGCCAGATTGTCACCATCCTGTATCATGACCTGCAAACCAAATTTGGTATCCCGCAGCCGCATGTACTGGTTTGCGGTCTCAATCCACACGCCGGGGAAGGTGGCCATATGGGCACCGAAGAGATAGACACTATTATCCCGGTGTTAAATGAGATGCGCGCTCTGGGGATGCACCTTTCTGGCCCGTTACCGGCAGATACGCTATTCCAGCCTAAATACCTCGATAGTGCTGACGCCGTACTGGCGATGTATCACGATCAGGGTCTGCCCGTGTTGAAATATCAGGGCTTCGGCCGCGCGGTAAATATCACGTTGGGGTTACCTTTTATCCGTACCTCGGTTGACCACGGCACGGCTCTTGAGCTGGCAGGCCAGGGGAAAGCCGACGTCGGCAGTTTTATTACGGCGCTTAATCTCGCCATTAAAATGATTGTAAATAGTCAATGAATACTCGAGTCCACCAGGGCCACCTTGCCCGCAAACGTTTTGGACAAAACTTCCTTAATGACCAGTTCGTTATCGACAGTATTGTCTCCGCAATTAACCCACAGCCAGGCCAGGCAATGGTCGAAATTGGTCCAGGCCTTGGTGCACTGACCGAGCCTGTGGGTGAACGCATGGATAAAATGACCGTTATCGAACTGGACCGCGATCTTGCCGCACGTTTGCAAACGCACCCGTTCCTGGCCCCCAAGCTGACAATTTATCAGCAGGATGCCATGACCATGGATTTCGGCGATCTTTCGCAGAAAATCGGCCAGCCGTTGCGCGTCTTCGGTAACCTGCCGTATAACATCTCTACGCCGCTGATGTTCCATCTCTTTAGCTATACTGATGCCATTGCAGACATGCACTTCATGCTGCAAAAAGAGGTGGTTAACCGCTTAGTCGCCGGGCCAAACAGTAAAGCCTATGGCCGCCTGTCGGTGATGGCGCAGTACTACTGTAACGTTATTCCTGTGCTTGAAGTCCCGCCAACGGCGTTTACGCCTGCGCCAAAAGTGGACTCTGCCGTTGTGCGTCTGGTACCACACGCGACTTTACCGCACCCGGTGAAAGATCTGCGCGTGCTGAGCCGTATCACCACGGAAGCCTTTAACAAGCGTCGTAAAACTATCCGTAACAGCCTTGGTCATCTGTTCAGTGCCGACGTGCTGGCGGAGCTGGGCGTCGATGCGACGCTGCGTGCGGAAAACATTTCCGTTGAGCAGTACTGTAAGCTTGCAAACTATCTGGCTGACAACCCACAACAGCCGTCGGAGAGCTAAACTATGCTTGATTCGCCCCGCGTATGCGTGCAGGTACAAAGCTTTTATATTGAATCGCAGTCCTCGCCTGAGGATGAGCGTTTCGTATTTGCGTACACAGTCACTATTCGCAATCTGGGGCGAACAGCAGTTCAGCTACTTGGCCGTTACTGGCTAATTACCAACGGTAACGGCCGCGAAACCGAGGTTCAGGGCGAAGGTGTCGTCGGCGAACAGCCGCATATTGAACCGGGCAACGACTACCAGTACACCAGCGGAGCGGTTATCGAAACGCCGCTCGGCACCATGCAGGGCCATTATGAAATGGTCGATGCGCAGGGAGAGGCCTTCAGGGTCGAGATCCCCGTTTTCCGTCTGGCCATTCCAACTTTTATTCACTGATACCATGTCTACATATCTGATTGGCGATGTTCACGGCTGCTACGATGAACTGATCGCGTTGCTGCAGCAGGTTAATTTCAACCCTGAAGAAGATACGCTGTGGCTGACGGGCGATCTGGTGGCTCGTGGGCCAGATTCTCTGGAAGTGCTGCGCTATGTTCGCAGTCTCGGTGACAGCGTACGAGTGGTACTCGGTAACCATGACCTGCATCTTTTAGCCGTCTTTGCGGGCATCAGCCGCAACAAACCTAAAGACCGCGTTACGCCACTGCTGGAAGCGCCTGATGCCGACGAGCTTCTCAATTGGCTTCGTCGTCAGCCGCTCATTCAGGTGGATGAAGAGAAAAAGCTTGTTATGTCTCATGCGGGGATCACGCCTCAGTGGGATATCAATACCGCGCTGGCCTGCGCGCGTGATGTCGAAGCCGTTCTCTCCAGCGACAGCTACCCGCTTTTTCTGGATGCAATGTATGGCGATATGCCCAACAACTGGTCCAGCGATCTCTCCGGGCTGGCACGCCTGCGTTTCATCACTAACTCGCTCACCCGCATGCGCTATTGCTTCCCTAACGGCCAGCTGGATATGTACTGCAAAGACACGCCGGAAAAAGCGCCTTCGCCGCTGAAGCCCTGGTTTGCGATTCCTGGCCCCGTTACCGCCGAATATTCTGTGGCTTTTGGTCACTGGGCATCGCTGGAAGGGAAAGGCACGCCGGAAGGGATCTATGCGCTGGATACGGGTTGCTGCTGGGGGGGAGAACTAACCTGCCTGCGCTGGGAAGATAAAGCCTGGTTCGTACAGCCTTCAAATCGTCAGCAGGATAGCGGCGAAGATCAAACCGCTGCCGCCTCTTAGAAGTTACCCCTCTCTCTGTCGAGAGAGAGGTAAAACTTAACGACGCTCCAGAATTTCGAAGCAATAACCGTGGGAGTTATTCTCGTCGGCATCGTGGAATTCACTGAAGGTTGACTGCCACTCATCCGGATCGTAATCCGGGAAATGCGTGTCCCCTTCCACTTCCGCATCAATATGGGTCAGGTAAAGACGCTGCGCCTTGGGCAGGAACTGCTCGTATACGCGCCCCCCGCCAATCACCATGATTTCTTCGGCATCACCGCAGGCTTTAATAGCCTCTTCCACCGATTTCACCCACTCAACGCGATCGTCATTTCCGGCCTGGCTGCTAATAACGATGTTTTTACGTCCCGGCAGCGGGCGGCCAATAGACTCCCAGGTCAGGCGCCCCATAACAACAGGTTTATTGAGCGTATTGCGCTTGAACCAGGCCAGGTCGGCAGGCAAATCCCATGGCATGGCGTTTTCCATGCCGATAACGCGATCCACCGCCAAAGCAGCAATCAGACTGATCATTTATATAACCTAAGGATGATGAAAAAAATTGCCGCCACTATACGGAAAGCGCAATCTTTCGTCGACAGCAGGCGATGGGCGTAACGAGAATTTTTTTTATTCTGCTGCGGCCATCGCGCCCTGATTTTCAACTGCGGGATATGGAACAAGGGGTTAGCGTTAACCCCCGCTCACTATAAGGAAAAGTAAATATTTTTCAGCAAGTTCACTCTGCTGGCCTGACCGGGGGTTCATCGGAAAGTTTACCGCTGTGAAGACCCTCTTTTGTTCCCTGCCAGCCATCACGTTGGATAACGTGCAGGTGCGCACGATCCTCGTTAATAACCTCTGTCAGCATCGCGCTGTTGCGCTTAAAGACATCCGCGCGCTCGGCGGTCTTATCATCAGTCGGCACCATTTCTTCAAGCATTTGCAGGTTAAAACGGCGGAAGTGGTCGGCCCGCTCGCGCGCTTCGTATTTGCCGACGCCCAATCCCTCCAGCGCACGACGGCCAATCTTCAGCGAGCTTTCGAACGTTTCACGTTCCGGCATCTCGACTCCCGCCTGGCGCAGGCGGATGTAGTGATTAATATCGCGCGCGCGGGCAAGGATCTGCAGATGCGGGAAGTGCTCCTTCGCCAGTTCAGTGAGCTGCATGCTGGCTTCAGGATCGTCGATGGCGTTAATCAGCACTTCAGCGCCTGCGGCCCCGGCTGACTCAAGCAGGTCAACGCGGGTGGCGTCCCCATAAAAGACCTTGGTGCCAAATTTTCGCAGCGTCTCTATATGGTCAGGATCGTGATCCAGAATAACCACGTTCACTCCGCTGCTCAGTAACAGACGACCGGCAATCTGCCCAAAGCGTCCGAAGCCCGCGATGATAACCCGGGGCTGCTCTTCATCAATTTCGTCGGCCTCTCCGGCCTGCTCGCTGCCCGTTTTCTCGAGCCTGTTCAGCAGCACCAGCAACAGAGGCGTGGCCGCCATGGATAGCGCCACGGCAAGCGTCAGCGACTTCGACCAGTCGTCGTCCAGCACCTGAGCCATATGAGCCGCGCCGAAGATAACAAAAGCAAATTCACTTCCCTGCCCCAGCAAAACGGCAAACCAGCGTCGCTGCTTACGCGGCACTTTTAAAGGCTTAGCGACCAGCCAGAGCACCAGCGTTTTGATGACCAGGAAACCGACCAGCAGGACGAGAATACGCAGCGGGTTGTCGAGCAAAGTCCCGAAGTCGATAGACATCCCAACCCCGATAAAGAACAGCCCCAGCAGCAGGCCCTTGAACGGCTCAATATCGCTTTCCAGCGCGTGACGATATTCGGAGCTGGCTAACAGCACCCCGGCAAGAAACGCCCCCATCGCCATCGAAAGCCCGGCCTCTTCAAGCAGCAGACCAAAGCCAAACACCAGAAATAGCGCCACGGCGCTGAACACTTCACGTAACCCCGAGCGCGCCACAAATCGAAGCACTGGCCGGGTGACATAGCGCCCAAGCAGTACAACCAGAGCCAGCGCCGCCGCTACCTTAAGCGCGGAAATTAAAAACGTCGCAAAGGTCATCGTCCCGCCGCTGCTCGCCAGCAGCGGGATCATTGCCACCAGAGGGATCGCCGCGATATCCTGGAACAGCAGCACGGCAAACGCGCCTCGCCCCATCGGCGTGACGGTCAGGTTGCGTTCGTTCATCGCCTGCATAGCAATCGCGGTGGATGAGAGCGCCAGCGTCAGGCCAATAAGCAAGGCGATCTTCCAGTTGAGCCCCATCACGATACAAAATGCGCCGAGCGCCAGCCCGCAGGCCGCCATTTGCAGAAAACCGCCGCCAAACACCGAGGCGCGAAGCGTCCATAGCCGCTGAGGATCAAGCTCAAGCCCGATAACAAAGAGCATCAGCACCACGCCAATTTCAGCAAAGTGCAGAATAGTTTCGGCGTCGGTAACCAGCCCCAGCCCCCATGGCCCAATAATACAGCCGGCAATCAGGTAGCCCAGCACGGAACCTAATCCGAGCCGCACGGCGATAGGCACGATCAGCGCGGCAGAACCGAGGTAAATTAATGCCTGAATTAAGCTATGGCTATCCACGGTGAGCCTCCTGCCAGTCAATTAAGCGCTGCTTGTAGTCATCCGCCTGGCGGGCAAGCGTCAATTCATCGCAAACAAAGGTGAAATGAATCGCGAAGGCCGGAAGCCACTGCATTCCGCAGTAGAGCGCCGTGGCCTGCAGAGGCTGGGCGAGAACGTCAAATCCAGGGTGATCGCCCAGTTCAAAGTGTTTTTCGCTGCCGCCGGTTGTCACGGCCCACATCACCTCTTTACCGTGCAGGGCATTCCCACCTTTGCCGTATGCCCAGCCGTGCGAAAGCACTTTGTCTATCCACAATTTCATCAGCGGCGGCACGCTGTACCACTGCATGGGATGCTGCCAGATAACCAAATCAGCGCGGCTTAACGCCTGCTGCTCAGCGGCAATGTCGATATTAAAGTCGGGATAAAGTTCATAGAGGGAGCGAACCTCTACCCCCGGAAGCGCTTTGGCTCGATCGAGCATTTGCCGGTTGGCATGGGAATGCTGGGGATAGGGATGCGCATAGATTATAAGAATCATTGTTAAGCCTGTCTTCACTACTGCCTGTAATGACAGTGAGTTTAGTCAGTTAATCGACAGGCTAATAGTCAATATTGCTGAGCGTGTTGTTGGATATTTCTTAACTAGTTATCCAGCTCGCTCATCTCTTTCACCTGATCGCGGTTGATCTGCTCGGTTTTACCCGTTTCGGCATTTTTGTATGACACCAGGCCCGTGTCTTTGTCGACCTGCGGTTTGCCGTCGGTCACGATCGTTTTGC
Source organism: Enterobacter sp. TMH.L2 (assembly GCF_050847315.1). Classification (NCBI taxonomy): domain Bacteria; kingdom Pseudomonadati; phylum Pseudomonadota; class Gammaproteobacteria; order Enterobacterales; family Enterobacteriaceae; genus Enterobacter; species Enterobacter sp. TMH.L2. Next base: position 3,943,291 of record NZ_CP193791.1, read on the forward strand.
CATCACTGGTTTTAACTGCCTGATTGGACGAGCAGCCCGCCACGGTCAGCAGCGCTGCGGCAGTGAAGAGGGAAGCAAGTAAAGTTCGTTTCTGCATGGTGTTCTCCCAGCGTGTTTAGTCATTTTCAGTTGTGTGCTGGTTAACTGTAGACTATCTCGCTGGGTATAAAATAAAACGGCCTCTTTTCAGAGGCCGTTGGCGTTATTTTCGGAACATTCTTTCAGGACAAGAAAGCTTAACCCTTAATTTGGGCATGCATTTCCTGCACCGAAATCACCTTCTCGGTAGCATCGGCATTCAGCGCCATCGCCGTGGCGAAACCCCCGTTCAGCGTGGTGTCATAATGCACTTTGTACTGCAGTGCGCTGCGGCGAATCAGCTTGGAGTCTTCAATCGCCTGGCGGCCCGCGGTGGTGTTGATGATGTAGGTGTATTCGCCATTCTTGATACGGTCCTGAATGTGCGGACGCCCTTCATGCACCTTGTTCACCAGGCGTGGGTTAATACCCGCTTCGCCCAGCACAATCGCTGTACCGTGGGTCGCATCCAGCTCGAAGCCCTGTTTCAGCAGCTTCGCGGCCAGGTCAACTACGCGCTCTTTGTCACCTTCACGCACGGAGAGAAGCGCGCGGCCTGGCTTACGCATGGTGGACTGGCTGCCCAGCATCGCTTTAGAGAAAGCTTCTGCGAAAGTACGCCCCACGCCCATCACTTCCCCGGTAGAGCGCATTTCTGGCCCTAACAGCGGGTCAACGCCCGGGAATTTGTTGAACGGCAGCACCACTTCTTTCACCGAGTAATAAGGCGGGATGATTTCTTTGGTGACGCCCTGCTCAACCAGCGTTTTGCCTGCCATAACGCGAGCGGCAACTTTTGCCAGCGGCACGCCCGTCGCTTTAGAAACGAACGGCACGGTACGCGCGGCACGTGGGTTCACTTCAATCAGGTAAACTTCGTTGTCCTTCACCGCAAACTGCACGTTCATCAGGCCACGCACCTGGAGCTCAAAGGCCAGTTTCTGCACCTGCTGGCGCATCACATCCTGAATTTCCTGGCTCAAAGTGTAAGCCGGCAGAGAACATGCCGAGTCACCGGAGTGAACGCCCGCCTGCTCGATGTGTTCCATGATGCCGCCAATCAGCACGGTTTCACCGTCGCAAATGGCATCCACGTCCACTTCGACCGCATCGTCAAGGAAGCGGTCAAGCAGCACCGGCGCGTCGTTGGAAACGCTAACCGCGGTCTGGAAGTAACGGCGAAGGTCTGCTTCGTCGTAGACGATTTCCATCGCGCGGCCGCCCAGCACATAGGAAGGGCGAACCACCAGCGGATAACCAATCTGGACGGCTTTCTCTACCGCCTGCTCGATAGCCGTTACGGTGGCGTTAGCAGGCTGTTTCAGCTTCAGGCGCTCAACGGCGTGCTGGAAACGCTCACGGTCTTCTGCACGGTCGATAGCATCCGGGCTGGTACCGATAACCGGCACACCCGCCGCTTCCAGCGCACGAGCCAGTTTCAGCGGAGTCTGACCGCCGTACTGTACGATGACACCTTTTGGTTTCTCAACGCGGACGATTTCCAGCACGTCTTCAAAGGTGACAGGCTCAAAGTAGAGGCGGTCGGAGGTGTCGTAGTCGGTAGACACGGTTTCCGGGTTACAGTTAACCATAATGGTTTCGTAACCATCTTCACGCAGCGCCAGCGAGGCGTGTACGCAGCAATAGTCGAACTCGATGCCCTGGCCGATACGGTTTGGTCCGCCGCCCAGCACCATGATTTTGTCACGGTCATGGTTCGGGTTCGCTTCACACTCTTCTTCATACGTGGAGTACATATAAGCGGTGTCGGTAGCGAATTCTGCCGCACAGGTGTCTACGCGTTTGTAGACAGGGTGCAGGTTATATTGCTCGCGCAGTTTGCGAATTTCAGCTTCACGCACGCCAGCCAGTTTAGCCAGGCGTGCATCCGCAAAACCTTTGCGCTTCAGCATACGCAGGAAGTCGTGGTTCAGGCCGGTGATGCCCACTTCAGCCACCTGCTCTTCCAGACGCACCAGCTCTTCAATCTGCACCAGGAACCAGCGGTCGATGTTGGTCAGATTGAACACGCCATCTACGGACAGGCCCGCGCGGAATGCGTCAGCCACATACCAGATACGCTCTGCGCCAGCGTCTTTCAGCTCGCGGCGGATTTTGGTCAGCGCTTCCGGGTCATCCAGGCTGACTTTCGGGTCAAAGCCGGTAGCGCCCACTTCCAGGCCACGCAGCGCTTTCTGCAGTGATTCCTGCTGAGTACGACCGATAGCCATGACTTCACCCACGGATTTCATCTGGGTGGTCAGACGGTCATTTGCGCCAGCAAATTTCTCGAAGTTAAAGCGAGGAATTTTCGTCACAATATAGTCGATGGACGGTTCGAAGGATGCCGGAGTACGGCCACCGGTGATGTCGTTCATCAGCTCATCAAGGGTGTAACCGACTGCCAGCTTCGCGGCAACTTTAGCAATCGGGAAGCCCGTAGCTTTAGACGCCAGCGCTGAGGAACGGGACACGCGCGGGTTCATCTCGATAATAATCAGGCGGCCCGTTTTTGGGTTCACGGAGAACTGAACGTTTGAGCCGCCGGTTTCCACGCCGATTTCACGCAGTACCGCCATCGAGGCGTTACGCATGATTTGGTATTCTTTATCGGTCAGCGTTTGCGCTGGTGCCACGGTGATGGAGTCCCCGGTATGAATCCCCATCGGGTCGAAGTTTTCGATAGAGCAGACGATGATGCAGTTGTCGTTCTTATCACGCACCACTTCCATCTCGTACTCTTTCCAGCCAATCAGCGACTCATCAATCAGCAGCTCTTTGGTTGGGGAGAGATCCAGGCCGCGCTCGCAAATCTCTTCAAACTCTTCGCGGTTATAGGCGATGCCGCCGCCGGTGCCGCCCATGGTAAAGGATGGACGAATGATGCACGGATAACCCACGTCTGCCGCAACCGCCAGCGCTTCTTCCATATTGTGCGCGATACCGGAACGAGCGGTGTCGAGACCGATTTTTTTCATCGCAATGTCGAAGCGACGACGGTCTTCAGCCTTGTCGATAGCATCGGCGGTAGCGCCGATCATGGTGACGCCGAACTCTTCCAGTACGCCCTGACGCTCAAGCTCCAGCGCGCAGTTCAGCGCGGTCTGGCCGCCCATGGTTGGCAGCACCGCATTCGGACGCTCTTTTTCGATGATTTTGCGTACCACTTCCCAGTGAATTGGCTCGATGTAGGTTGCATCCGCCATTTCCGGGTCGGTCATGATGGTGGCCGGGTTGGAGTTCACCAGAATAACGCGGTAACCCTCTTCACGCAGCGCTTTACAAGCCTGCGCGCCAGAGTAGTCAAACTCACAGGCCTGGCCGATAACAATCGGGCCCGCACCGAGGATCAGGATGCTTTTTATATCTGTACGTTTTGGCATGGTCTTCTCGGCTCCTGATTATTTAGCGGTAGAACGGTATTGCTTAATCAAATCGATAAAGTGGTCAAACAGCGGTGCAGCGTCGTGCGGCCCCGGGCTCGCCTCAGGGTGCCCCTGGAAGCTGAACGCGGCTTTATCGGTACGATGAATCCCCTGCAGGGTGCCATCGAACAGTGATTTGTGGGTTAGGCGCAGGTTAGCAGGCAGCGTGGCCTCATCAACCGCGAAACCGTGGTTCTGCGCGGTGATCATCACGCAGTCTTTATCCAGGTCTTTTACCGGGTGGTTGCCGCCGTGGTGACCAAACTTCATTTTTACGGTGTTGGCACCGCTGGCCAGCGCCAACAGCTGGTGGCCAAGGCAGATGCCAAAGACAGGAATGTCTGTCTCCAGGAAGGATTTGATTGCGCTGATGGCGTAGTCGCAAGGTGCCGGGTCGCCAGGGCCGTTAGAAAGGAAGATGCCATCCGGGTTCATCTTCAGCACCTCTTCCGCTGGCGTTTGAGCAGGCACCACCGTCAGGCGGCAGCCTCTGTCCACCAACATACGCAGAATGTTGCGTTTCGCGCCGTAGTCATAAGCCACTACGTGGAAAGGTAACTCTTCGGTTTTTGCCGCTTCTGGCAGGTCGCCTTCCAGCGTCCAGCTCCCCTGCTGCCAGGTGTAAGCTTCTTTCGTGGTGACTTCTTTAGCGAGATCCATGCCGTTCAGGCCAGGGAATGCTTTCGCTTTTTCCAGCGCCAGGGCCGCGTCTACGTTATCGCCCGCGATGATGCAGCCGTTCTGGGCACCTTTTTCACGCAGCAGGCGGGTCAGCTTACGGGTATCAATATCGGCAATCGCCACGATGTTATGGCGCTTAAGGTAAGAAGAAAGGTCTTCCTGACTTCTGAAGTTGCTGGCAATCAGCGGCAGGTCACGAATGACGAGGCCTTGCGCATGAACCTGGGAGGATTCTTCGTCGGCTTCATTGGTGCCGACATTACCGATATGAGGATAAGTAAGAGTGACGATCTGGCGGGAGTAGGAAGGATCAGTGAGGATTTCTTGATAACCGGTCAATGAGGTATTGAAAACGACTTCACCCACTGCCGTACCCGATGCCCCAATGGCCCGACCGTGGAATTGGGTTCCGTCTTCCAGAACCAACAGCGCTGACTTAATCAAAACGTCCTCCAGGGAATAAACATTCAATTTATTCGCATATTAATTCAAAACTAACGCCTGAATCAAATGCAAAAAGCGTCTGCCCTACGGATTTTTGGCAAACGGCGGCATTCTAGAGACAAGCCGGGTAAAAGTCTACCTCAAGACGAAGTTTTTATGTCTCTTTTGCCGCTCAGAGTAAAAATATCTGATTTGAAGGTCAAAATAGCCAACTAACCTGGGGAAAGTAATCGGTTGCTGACCATGAATACTGGGAAAGTGGAGAGAGAACAGTGAAAAAGTGGACCAAGTGGTCAAAATTAACATTACAACAACACAAAAACAGAGGATAGCAACCAATTTAATGAATTACATAGATAAATTAATATCAAACATTTAAAAAAACAAAAGGGTGAAATTAATCACCCTAAAATCAATCAATTGAAAACAACAAACCACATTTATAAGGATACGTTTAACTACAAATTATTGAGATCTAGCACATCTCGCATATCAAAAATACCGTTCTTTTTACCTTTAAGCCATGAAGCTGAACGAACTGCCCCATTAGCAAACGTCATACGGCTGGACGCCTTGTGGGTAATCTCTACCCGCTCGCCAATATCTGCAAACATCGCGGTATGCTCCCCGACGATATCGCCCGCACGCACGGTGGCAAAACCGATAGTGCCAGGCACACGTTCACCGGTATGGCCTTCGCGGGAATAAACTGCACAATCTTTAAGATCTTTGTCCATCGCCTGAGCAATCGCTTCACCCATCGCCAACGCGGTGCCTGACGGGGCATCCACCTTGTAGCGGTGGTGCGCTTCGATGATTTCGATATCGGTGTAATCGCCCATGACTTTTGCCGCTTTCTCCAGCAGCTTCAGCATGACATTCACGCCCACGCTAAAGTTTGCCGCGAAAACAATCGGGATCTCACGCGCCGCATCGTTAATGGCCTGCTTGCCGGCCTCATCAAAACCCGTCGTGCCGATGACCATGCCTTTGCCATGCTTGAGGCAAAATGCCAGGTGAGCCAGCGTTCCCTCAGGGCGAGTAAAATCAATAAAAACGTCGAAATCGTTAGCGACCGCATCCAGGTTATCGCTTACCAGCACCCCTGTTTTTGCCACGCCGGCCAGCTCACCCGCATCGCTACCGACCAGGGAAGAACCCGGACGCTCAAGCGCCGCCCCAAGCTGAACGCCATCCAGCTGTAAAGCCGCCTGAATTAACTGGCGCCCCATACGGCCGCCCGCGCCCGCGATGGCTACGCGAATCTGTGCATCATGCATATCATTACTCTTTGGTTAAATAATTCGTAAAAACGTTATCAGGTTAACCAGCCCTCTAGCAGGCCGCCAGCCGAAAACACCCATAATTAGAATTTACTGTCATGGCCCGGCAGTTATCAACAACGCAGATAATTCCCCTGCTTTTAATGGGATAATTATTCACGGTGCCAACGCCAGAACTTCAGCAACCCACGCCTGAAAACCTGGGATATCAATATCCAGCGCAACCTGTGCATTGGCCGGACGTTCGAGACGATGTTCGAGATCCACCACTGTCGTTCCGCTGGTATAAGTACCGTGCGTTTCTACCGCGACAAAGCAGGGGAATGTCTGGAACAGCTCAGGCTTCACCAGCCACGCAATGGCGGTCAAATCATGCATTCGCAGCCCGGTATCCATGCTGCCGCTGCGGTAATGACTGAATAGCGCATGCAGCATCTTCCCGGTGCGATTTAAGGCTGGCAGCTGAGCCAGAAATTCAGGCGCAAGCATTGCACGATTTGTCACATCCAGCCCACACATGACGATATCCAGCCCGCTGTCAAAGACGCGTGCTGCCGCCTCGGGATCAATGGCCATATTAAATTCAGCCGTCGGCGTAAAGTTGCCCCGCCCCGCAGAGCCGCCCATCATGACCACGCGTTTAATACGCGTCTTACATTCAGGGTACTGCGTCAGCAGCATGGCAACGTTAGTCAGTGGACCAATGGTAACCAGAGTCACCGGCTCATCGCTGCTTTTCAGACAATCGTACATGGCCTGGAATGCGGGAATTGGCAGTTCACGACGAGATGTTTCGGTGAAGACATACCCTTCCATTCCCGACTCGCCGTGCACGTAAGCAGCATCCCGCAGCGGGCGCAGCAGCGGGACAGAAGCCCCTTTCGCCACGGGCGTCTCTTTCTGCCAAAACTCCAGCAGTTGAAGGGCATTACGCGTGGTTTTGTCCACCGAGACATTTCCAGCCACGGTGGTGATGAGTTTCAAATCTAGCTGGGGTGCAAATAAAGCCGCGGCAAGGGCAACCGCATCGTCGATACCGGGGTCAGTATCAAGAATAATCGGGGTTCTGGTCATGCTGTTCTCCATAAAAAATGCCAGCGGGCGTACACCAGCTGGCATCTTCTCATAAACGGAAACCCGCGACGCTAATCCACTTCACGGATGTCCACGCGCAGTTCACGCGGCACTTCAAAGACGATATTCTCTTCGCGCCCTGTCAGCTCCTTAGCTTCGCTCCCGCCAAGTTCGCGCAGGCGAGCAATGACGTTTTGCACCAATACATCAGGCGCAGAGGCCCCGGCGGTAACACCGACGCAATTCACGTCTTTTAGCCAGGACTCCTGAATATCAGAAGCATCATCAATAAGCCAGGCGGCTTTCCCCATCCGCTGCGCCAGTTCGGCAAGACGGTTGGAGTTTGAGGAGTTTTTGGAGCCTACCACCAGCACAACATCAGCTTCCGTGGCCAGCGCCCGAACCGCTTCCTGACGGTTGGTTGTGGCATAACAAATGTCGTCTTTACGCGGGCCGATAATTTTCGGGAAGCGCTGACGCAGGGCGTCAATCACATCCGAGGTATCGTCGACGGAAAGCGTAGTTTGGGTCATAAACGACAGATTGCTTTCGTCTTTGACTTCAAGCGTCCAGACATCGTCCGGTGACTCCACCAGGTACATGCCGCCTTTCGGGTTGCTGTACTGGCCCATGGTGCCTTCCACTTCCGGGTGGCCAGCATGGCCAATCAGAATAGACTCTTCACCACGGCGGCTGGCACGAGCCACTTCCATATGCACTTTAGTCACTAACGGACAGGTGGCATCGAAAACTGTCAGCTCACGGCTCTTCGCTTCGTTACGCACCGCCTGAGAAACACCGTGCGCGGAGAAAATCAGGATAGCGCCGTCCGGCACTTCGCTAATTTGCTCGATAAAAATCGCTCCGCGCTCGCGCAGGCTGTCCACCACATAGCGGTTATGCACCACTTCATGACGAACGTAGATAGGCGCGCCGTAAATCTGCAGCGCGTTTTCCACAATGCTGATAGCGCGGTCGACCCCAGCGCAAAAGCCTCTGGGATTAGCCAACAGGATCTGCATTCAACGCCTCCAGGACCGGATCAACTTCCAGCACTTCAATATCAAAATGGATAGTCTGCCCGGCCAGCGGATGGTTAAAGTCTACGGTGATAGAATCACCGTTAACTTCACGCACCACGCCCGGCATTTCGCTGCCATCCATTGCGGTAAAGAGCATGATAGCGCCCGGCTCCGGTTCGCCCGCTTCGACAAACTCACGGCGCGAGAAGTACTGGATCATATCCGGGCTTGGAATGCCAAAAGCTGCTTCTGGCGCCAGCGAGAACGCTTTTTTGTCGCCAGCTTTCAGGCCAACCAGTTGGTCTTCCAGGCCCGGCGACAATGTTTCATCCCCAAGGCGAAATAGCGCAGGCTTGCCGTTAGCGCGAGTTGACTCCGCGGTGGAGCCATCCTCAAGCTTAAGCGTAAAGTGCACCAGCACCGCGCTGTTGGTTTGTACGGACTCAGCCATGGATTACCCTTTTTGCTTCGCGGGCTTGTCGGAGGAAACAAAGAATCCCTCCAGCACAATCAGCGCCGCACCGATACAAATTGCGGTATCGGCCAGATTGAAGGTGGCAAAATGCCAGTCGCCAACGTAGAAATCGATCATGTCGACGACAAAACCGTGCCACAGGCGATCGAACAGATTCCCGAGCGCACCGCCAATGATTAACGCATAGGCGATGTTATTCAGTTTCTGGCTGGCTTTAGCGCGATACATCATCCACACCAACGCTACACAGATACCGATAGCGATACCCGCGAAGAACCAGCGCTGCCAGCCGCCTTTGTCGGCCAGGAAGCTAAACGCTGCGCCATAGTTACGCGCATAGTGCAAATTCAGGGACGGGAACAGGGATACCGTATCCCCCAGCATGAAATGCTGGAGGATCAGATATTTACTGCCCAGGTCCACAATCAGCACTACCACCACCAGCCACAGCCAGCGCAATCCGGTAGAGAAAATGGGTTTCATCAAGCAAACTTACGTTGTTCGCCGTCACCGGCTACGTTGCTGACACAGCGGCCGCAGATTTCTGCGTGTTCCGCTACCTGACCGATATCGGTGGTGTAATGCCAGCAACGCGGGCACTTCTCACCGTCGGCTTTACGCAGAGCCACTTTCAGCCCTTTGAGGATTTCGCTCTGCTGAGCGTCTTCACTCGCCTGCGCATAATCGGCAACCGCAGCCCCGGAGGTCAACAGGACAAATCGTAATTCGTCGCTCAGGCTGTTCAGCCTGGCCGCCAGCTCTGCGTCAGCGTACAGCGTCACTGCTGCTTCCAGAGAACCACCGATGCGCTTATCAGCACGAGCCTGCTCGATAACCTTGTTCACTTCACCACGAACGGTCAGCAGCGTGTCCCAGAACTCACCGTTCATCGCTTCGCTTTCCGCCAGGCCAAACAGACCTTCGTACCATTCACCGGTGAACACATACTTCTCACGAGAACCTGGCAGGTAGCCCCAGATTTCATCGGCGGTGAAGGACATGATCGGCGCCATCCAGCGGACCAGCGCTTCAGCAATGTGGTACAGCGCGGTCTGGCAGCTGCGACGCGCCACGCTGTCCGCTTTCGCGGTGTACTGGCGGTCTTTGATGATGTCGAGGTAGAACGAGCCCATCTCCACGGAGCAGAAGCGCATCAGGCGCTGCACAACTTCGTGGAAATCGTAGTTTTCGTAAGAGGCGATGATATCCGCCTGAGCTTCTTGCGCACAGCCAACGGCCCAGCGATCCAGCACCACCATTTCTTCCGGTTTCACCATATCGGTTTCAGGATTGAAGCCGTTCAGGTTGGCCAGCAGGAAGCGGGCGGTGTTACGGATACGGCGGTAAGCGTCAGCGGAGCGTTTCAGGATCTCGTCGGAAACGGCCATTTCGCCAGTGTAATCGGTAGATGCCACCCACAGACGCAGAATGTCCGCGCCGAGTTTGTTCATCACGTCCTGTGGGCTAACGGTGTTGCCGATAGATTTGGACATCTTGCGGCCCTGACCATCCACGGTAAAGCCGTGGGTCAGTACCTGACGGTAAGGCGCTTTGCCTTTCATCGCCGTGGAAATCATCAGGGAGGACATGAACCAGCCGCGATGCTGATCCGAGCCTTCCAGGTACATATCCGCCGCGTGGCCGTGGAATTCTGGACGCACGTCAACAACGGAAGAGTGAGTAGATCCTGAATCGAACCAAACGTCCAGGGTATCCGGCACTTTAACGTAGTTGTCTGCGTCATCACCCATGATGTCGCGCGGATCGAGATCCCACCACGCCTGGATGCCATCTTGCTCAACGCGCTTAGCGACTTCTTCCATCAGCTCGAGCGAACGTGGGTGCAGTTCTTCGGTATCTTTGTGCACGAACAGTGACATCGGCACGCCCCAGGTACGCTGACGCGAGATACACCAGTCAGGGCGATTTGCCACCATGGATTCGATACGCGCCTGGCCCCAGTCAGGGATCCACTGCACGCCTTTGATCTCTTTCAGGGACTGCGCGCGCAGGCCTTTCTGATCCATGCTGATAAACCACTGTGGCGTTGCACGGAAGATGATCGGCGTTTTGTGGCGCCAGCAGTGTGGGTAGCTGTGCAGCAGTTTTTCAACGTGCAGCAGAGCGCCTTTGTCACGCAGGATGTTAACGATCAGGTCGTTCGCTTTGAACACCTGAACACCATCCAGACCTTCATAGGTCCCTGGCAGATAGCTCCCGTCCGGGCCAACCGGGTTCGCGATTTCCAGGCCGTATTTCTGGCTGATGGTGTAGTCGTCCGGGCCGTGACCACCGGCGGTGTGAACCGCACCTGTACCCGCGTCCAGGGTAACGTGATCGCCCAGAATAGCCGGGACGTCAAAGCCCATGAACGGGTGCTTAAAGCGCAGCAGCTCAAGCTCAGCGCCTTTCACGGTACCGAGAACCTGGTAATCAGTTACGCCAGCACGCTTCAGCACGCTTTCCAGCAGGTCTTTCGCCACGATCAGCGCCTGGCCTTCAATCTGCACCAGTACGTAATCGAACTCGGCGCCCAGAGAGATAGCGCGGTTAGCTGGCAGCGTCCACGGCGTTGTGGTCCAGATAAGCAGAGAGACCGGGCCATTAACGGCAGAAGCACCAAACTTAGCTTTCACCGCATCGGCATCAACGGCATTGAACGTTACGTCAATGGACGGGGATGTTTTGTCGTAATACTCAACTTCGGCCTCCGCCAGCGCAGAACGGCAGTCCACGCACCAGTGAACCGGCTTAGCACCTTTGTGCAGGTGGCCATTGCCGATGATTTTGCTCAGCGCACGAATGATGTTGGCTTCAGTATTGAAGTCCATGGTCAGATAAGGACGCGACCAGTCGCCCAGCACGCCCAGACGGATGAAGTCTTCGCGCTGACCGTTAACCTGATTAGCGGCGTATTCGCGGCATTTTGCACGGAATTCTGCTGCGGTGAATTTCTCGCCCGGCTTGCCAAATTCCTGCTCAACCTTAAGCTCGATTGGCAGACCGTGACAGTCCCAGCCCGGCACGTACGGCGAGTCGAAGCCGGAAAGCCCTTTAGATTTGATAATAATATCTTTCAGAATCTTGTTAACTGAGTGACCAATGTGAATGCTACCGTTCGCATAAGGAGGGCCATCATGCAAAATAAAGGTTTTTTTGCCTTTTTTCGCATTACGGATGATGCCGTACAGATCGTCATCATTCCAACGCGCCAGCATACCCGGTTCGCGCTTGGCTAAGTCGCCGCGCATCGGGAACCCTGTTTCAGGCAAATTTAGGGTAGATTTAAAGTCACTCATTAGATTCTCGGTTCCGTATTTCGGTTAGCCTTTCAGGCATTTGACTCAAAAAATTCTCGGGCTGACACCACATCTCTGGCGATTTGCGCCTTCAGCTCATCGAGTGAAGCAAATCGCTGCTCATTACGTATCTTTTTACGCAGCACTACTTCTATATGGCGACCATAAAGGTCCATTACAACGTCCAGTAAATGGACTTCAAGCTGCTGGCGTATTCCCGCCACCGTAGGGCGAGTACCGATGTTTGCCACGCCGGCAATCGGCTTTTTACCAAGGCCTGAGACTTCCACCGCATAAACCCCTTTTACCGGGGAAACGTGGCGACGCAGCGGCAGGTTTGCCGTCGGGAAGCCAATAGTACGACCCAGTTCATCCCCATGCACAACGCGGCCGGAGATCATAAACGGATGCCCTAACAGGTTTTCTGCCTGCTGCAGGTCATCATCGGCCAGCGCCAGGCGCACCGCGGTACTGCTGATACGCACCCCATCGTCACAAAACGTTTGGGTGCTGGTGATATCAAACCCGTATTCGCGGCCAGCCTTCTGTAATAACAAGAAATCCCCCTGGCGACCAGCGCCAAAGCGGAAATCATCCCCCACCGCGAGGAATTTTACCCCGAGTCGATCAACCAAAAGGTCGCTCACAAAGTTTTGTGCGCTCAGCGCGGCGAAGCGGCGATCAAAGCGCACGCACAGCACGTAGTCCACGCCACACTCGGCCAGGTAGCGCAGCTTTTCTCGCAGGCGAGTCAACCGGGCAGGGGCTTTTTCCGGTGCAAACAATTCGAGCGGTTGAGGCTCAAAAATCATGACCATTACCGGAAGGTTGCGCGCACGCCCCTCTTCGCACAGACCCTTTAATAGCGCCTGGTGGCCACGATGCACGCCGTCGAAATTACCAATGGTGAGTACACACCCGTGGTGCTCCCGGCGCAGATTATGTATACCGCGTATCAGCTTCATGGCTGGCTCAAAACAGTGGAAATTGGCGGATTATACCAACTACCGCGATTAAGGTTAACCGGCGATTAGCGCCTTTAACGTAAAGCTTGAATGAATTCATTGTACTGGGAAGGGCTTTGAGCAGACTTCGCATTTGTCTTGACGAATTTTGATGCGAAAGACTGTATTCCGAAGCCTGATGCTGGTAGAATCCGCGCCATCACACGTAAGAGGTGTCGGAAATTTAACGACGCTTATTTGCACAAATCCATTGACAAAAGAAGGCTAACGGGGCATATTCCTCGGCCTTTGAATTGTCCACATAGATCATATTTGGGAGTTGGACCTTGGCTAATATCAAATCAGCTAAGAAACGTGCCGTACAGTCTGAAAAGGCTCGTAAGCACAACGCAAGCCGTCGCTCTATGATGCGTACTTTCATCAAGAAAGTATACGCAGCGATTGAAACTGGCGATAAAGCTGCTGCACAGAAAGCATTTAACGAAATGCAACCAATCGTGGACCGTCAGGCTGCTAAAGGTCTGATCCACAAAAACAAAGCTGCGCGTCATAAAGCAAACCTGACTGCGCAAATCAACAAACTGGCTTAATCGCTTTTTTGCTGTGAGCTTTGATAAAAAAACCGGCTAACGCCGGTTTTTTTATGCCTGTCATTCAGTCAACTTTAAACAGCGCGGAGTAATCCTTGCTGCAGATGCGCTGCACCGCAGGATGCTGAATCATGCGTTCGGCAAAAATGGCATGGTACTCCTCCAGCACGTTATCCATTCTGCCTATCTCGACGATATCGTCATCGCTATAGATATCCTGCGCATACAGCGTCGGTGCCACAAAGATAGCGTTATGTGCGGCGCCAAACGCCTTCATCAGCGCGGCATCATCAAACTCGCCCAGAATCTCAATCTTCAGTCCCTGGATGTTAATCCAGTTAAGCAGTTTGCGGCCCAGCATTGAGCGACGCCCGGGAATAAGCAGACGTCTGGTTTCCAGACAGGCGGGGAAAGGCAGTTCAGGCTTCGGTCCCTGGCACCAGAAACTGATACCGCATTCACCGAGCTTCACCGAGAACAGCCCTTCCTGCTGAGTAGAATCAATCGGGCAGTCCGAGATGATCATATCCAGCTTATGCTGGCTAAGCTGCTCCAGCAGCATTTCATGGGTTGATTCAAAACAGCGCAGGTGGATCTGCTCATCCTCGACCACGGCCGCATCCAACACGCCGCTAACCAGACGCTTGGATAACGCATCCGCCACGCCAACATCAAACAAAATGTTAGCTTCTTTACGGTAGTTAACGATATCCAGCATTTCCTGGCTCAGGGTAAACATTCTGTCGGCGTAGCGGAACACCAGTTGCCCCAGCTCCGAAGGGACAAGTCCCCTGCCCTGACGGCGGAATAGTTTGCCCTGCAGGCGCTCTTCAAGCGCTTTGATTTGCCCGGTGATCGTTTGTGGGGTCAGGAACAATGCCTCAGCCGCACCGACAACCGACCCTTCTTTGCAAACGTGCCAGAAATAATAAAGATGATTGTAATTGATATGGGACATACCCTTCACTCCCTGAGAATTAATCCATTATCGGGTCATCTGACGATGACCCGGCAGCCAGTAACGTCATGAAGTCGCCTTAGGCAATCGTACTTTTAGCATCATGAAGCCGACGACAGCAGAGAGTAACGACCCCAGCAAAATGCCCAGTTTCGCCCAGGTAATCAGCTCCGCGTCAACGTCGCCAAAGGCCAGTGAAGCGATGAAGATGGACATCGTAAACCCTATGCCACACAGCACGCCTACCGCCATAATATCCCTGAAGCTTGTTCCCTCAGGCAGTGAGGCAAGCTTAAACTTCAGCGCCAGCCAGCAAAACAGGCTGATACCCAGCGGCTTACCGATGAACAACCCGGCCATAATACCCAGCGGCAGAAGCGACGTTAGCCCCTGCATGGTCACTCCGCTGAGGGAAACCCCTGCATTAGCAAAAGCAAACAGCGGCAGGATCAGGAAGGCGACCCACGGATGCAGCACATGCTCCAGGTCCTGAGCTGGCGAGCGTCCCTTTTCTTCTTTCAGTGGAATGAAGAAGCCAATAATCACGCCTGCAAGCGTGGCATGCACGCCTGATTTCAGTACCGCAGTCCACAATATTACGCCCACCAGAATGTAGACTCCGGTACGACGCACGTTAAACAGGTTCAGCAATGCCAGTGCCACAATGGCCACGGCAGCGACACCTAGCGACATCACCGAAAGATCGCTGGTATAAAACAGCGCGATAATCACAATTGCGCCAAGATCATCAATAATTGCCAGCGCCATCAGGAAAACCTTCAGCGCCAGCGGGACACGGTTGCCTAGAAGCGCAAGGATCCCTAAAGCAAAGGCAATGTCGGTTGCCGCAGGTATCGCCCAGCCTTCACGGGTTACAGGATCAGCATAGTTAAAAACCAGATAAAGCAGAGCCGGTACCACCATCCCACCCAGGGCGGCAATGACCGGGAATGAAGCCTGACGGCGATCGGCCAGTGACCCGATAACCATTTCCCTCTTTACCTCAAGGCCAATCATCAGGAAGAAAATCGCCATCAAGGCATCATTCACCCACAGCAGCAGATTTTTACTGATATCCAGCGGCCCAATTCTCACTTCAACAGGTGTGGCAAGAAAAGCCTCATAGCCAGCGCTGGTCGATCCCATATTTGCCAGTAGCATTGCCAGTGCCGCAGCAACAATCAAAAAAATACCGCCAGCGGCATCATTCTGAAAGAA
Organism: Enterobacter sp. TMH.L2; assembly: GCF_050847315.1. Taxonomy (NCBI): domain Bacteria; kingdom Pseudomonadati; phylum Pseudomonadota; class Gammaproteobacteria; order Enterobacterales; family Enterobacteriaceae; genus Enterobacter; species Enterobacter sp. TMH.L2. Next base: position 3,958,803 of record NZ_CP193791.1, read on the forward strand.
ACGTTGCATATTTTTAGTCATTATTTCACCCAACTCTCTAAGTAGCGTATTCATCCTGAACACTAATAGGGTAGCCAGAATAGCGACAATGACACATCGTTAAAAACAGCTTATATGGCAAAAAAAGATCGAAAAAACCGACCCATATCAAAAAGCATAAAAAAACCTGAACCGAATGAAGCAGTTCAGGTTTTTTGAAGCATACCAACAGGAAGAAATTACCGAGTTAAATCATCAAAGAATTTCTTCACCCCGTCGAAGAAGCTCTTCGAACGCGGGCTGTTATTCGCCCCGGTAGGGCCGCCGAAGCTCTCTTCTAAATCACGCAGCAGCTTTTTCTGTTTTTCGTTCAGACTAACTGGCGTCTCTACAACGACACGGCACAGCAGATCGCCCTGCGCACCGCCTCGTACGGACTTCACGCCTTTACCGCGCATTCTGAACAGCTTGCCGGTTTGCGTTTCACCCGGAACCTTCAAGTTAACTCGACCGTCCAGGGTTGGAACTTCAATTTCTCCACCCAGCGCAGCCATCGCAAAGTTGATCGGCACTTCGCAGTAGAGGTTATTGCCTTCGCGTTCGAAGATTGGGTGCTGTTTCACCTGAACCTGAACGTACAGATCGCCTGATGGCGCGCCGTGTTCGCCCGCTTCGCCTTCGCCAGACAGACGAATACGGTCTCCGGTATCCACGCCTGCCGGGATTTTCACCGACAGCGTTTTGGTTTTCTCTACGCGGCCGTGACCGTGGCAGCTGTTGCACGGATCTTTAATGATAGTGCCGCGGCCCTGACAGTGCGGGCAGCTTTGCTGCACGGTAAAGAAGCCCTGGCGCATCTGCACCTGGCCCTGGCCGTGACAGGTTGGACAGGTCTGCGGGGAAGATCCTTTCTTCGCGCCGCTGCCGTGGCAAACTTCGCACTCTTCGAGCGTCGGGATACGGATCTCTTTGGTGACGCCACGAACCGCTTCCTCAAGCGTTAAGTCCATGTTGTAGCGCAGGTCTGCACCGCGGGACGCACGCTGGCGGCGCCCGCCACCAAAAATGTCGCCGAATACGTCGCCAAAGATATCGCTGAAGTCGGCACCGCCGCCACCAAAGCCGCCGCCGCCGCCCATACCACCTTGTTCAAACGCAGCGTGACCGTACTGATCGTAGGCCGCACGTTTTTGGTCATCAGTCAGGATTTCGTAGGCTTCTTTGATCTCTTTGAACTTCGCCTCGGCCTCTTTATCGCCCTGGTTACGGTCCGGATGGAACTTCATCGCCAGGCGCTTGTAAGCCTTTTTGATTTCACGCTCTTCCGCTGACTTCGGAACGCCTAAAACCTCGTAATAGTCTCTCTTCGCCATCTCTTTTTTCTGCCCTTAACATACGAGCACGGGCGTGGAGTAAACTCCGCGCCCGTGCCGGTTAATTACCCTGCATCAGGGCGATTATTTTTTATCTTTAACTTCTTCGAACTCGGCATCAACAACATCGTCGTCTTTGCCGGCGTTGGCGTGGCCTGCATCTGCGGCATTGCCAGCCTGCTGCTCAGCGTGCTGCTGCTGAGCCAGTTCCATCAGCTTCTGGGATACTTCAGCCAGAGCCTGGATTTTAGCTTCGATGTCCGCTTTGTCTTCGCCCTTCAGGGACGCTTCCAGCGCGGTCAGCGCAGACTCGATAGCGGTTTTGTCGTCAGCCGGCAGTTTGTCGCCTGCTTCTTCAACCTGCTTACGGGTGCTGTGCAGCAGATGGTCACCCTGGTTACGGGTCTGAACCAGCTCTTCGAACTTACGGTCAGCTTCGGCGTTAGCTTCTGCATCACGAACCATTTTCTGGATTTCGTCTTCGTTCAGGCCAGAAGATGCTTTGATGGTGATCTTCTGCTCTTTGCCGCTGTTTTTGTCTTTCGCGGAGACGTGCAGAATACCGTCAGCATCGATGTCGAAGGTGACTTCGATCTGTGGCATACCGCGCGGTGCCGGGCTGATCCCATCCAGGTTGAACTGACCCAGTGATTTGTTATCGGATGCGCGTTTACGCTCACCCTGAATCACGTGGATGGTTACCGCAGACTGGTTGTCTTCCGCAGTAGAGAACACCTGGCTGTGCTTGGTTGGGATGGTGGTGTTTTTGCTGATGAGCGCAGTCATCACGCCACCCATAGTTTCGATACCCAGAGACAGTGGGGTAACGTCCAGCAACAGCACGTCTTTTACATCGCCGGTCAGCACGCCGCCCTGAACCGCTGCACCGATAGCAACAGCTTCGTCCGGGTTAACGTCTTTACGCGGCTCTTTACCGAAGAACTCAGCAACTTTTTTCTGCACCATTGGCATACGAGTCTGACCGCCGACCAGGATAACGTCCTGGATATCGGAAACGGACAGGCCAGCATCCTGCAGGGCAACTTTCAGCGGCTCGATAGAACGGTTGACCAGGTCTTCGACCAGGGATTCCAGTTTCGCACGAGTCACTTTGATGTTCATATGCTTTGGACCGGTCGCGTCTGCAGTGATGTACGGCAGGTTTACGTCGGTCTGCTGTGCAGAAGAAAGCTCGATTTTGGCTTTTTCTGCCGCTTCTTTCAGGCGCTGCATTGCCAGCGGATCGTTACGCAGGTCAATGCCCTGATCTTTCTTAAACTCGTCAACGAGGTAGTTGATCATACGGCTGTCGAAGTCTTCACCACCCAGGTGGGTATCACCATTGGTTGCCAGAACTTCGAAGGTTTTCTCGCCGTCAACTTCGTCGATTTCGATAATAGAGATATCGAAAGTACCACCACCGAGGTCGTAAACCGCGATAGTACGGTTGCCGACTTCTTTATCCAGGCCGTAAGCCAGAGCGGCAGCGGTTGGTTCGTTGATGATACGTTTCACTTCCAGACCTGCGATACGGCCAGCATCTTTGGTTGCCTGACGCTGAGCATCGTTAAAGTATGCAGGTACGGTGATAACAGCTTCGGTTACCGGCTCACCCAGGTAATCTTCAGCGGTTTTCTTCATTTTCTTCAGCACTTCAGCAGAGATCTGCGGCGGTGCCATTTTCTGACCTTTTACGTCAATCCATGCGTCGCCGTTGTCAGCGCCGATGATTTTGTAAGGCATGATGGCTTCATCACGCTGCACTTCTTCGTCCTGGAAGCGACGGCCAATCAGGCGTTTAATCGCAAACAGAGTGTTTTGCGGGTTAGTCACTGCCTGACGTTTAGCCGGCTGACCTACCAGGATTTCGCCGTCCTGCGTGTAAGCAATGATAGAAGGCGTGGTGCGGTCGCCCTCGGCGTTCTCCAGCACACGAGCAGTTGTACCATCCATAATCGCGACACAAGAGTTAGTAGTCCCCAGGTCGATACCAATAATTTTACCCATCTAAACGTCTCCACTAAAAATTCGTCATCATGTGGTTGTGAACCTGTTATGCGGGCAAAAGCGTCTGTTTCAACTGCCCGAAGCGTTTTTTTTCAGGTCCGCCAACTGCGGTTGCATACAAGATGGGGTCGCAACGCTTGCCATCAAGGGGCAGGTGAAAAAAAATTTTCTGCTTTCCCCCCGCTCAGATCATAGACGCCGACGTGCTGCCTGATTATTATGCCGCGCCCGCAACCGGACTCCCGGCTGCGGGGCCTTAATTAACACTACATTTCAGATGAATTTTTCAGAGGAACTATGGGCAACACTAAGTTGGCTAATCCAGCTCCCCTGGGCTTAATGGGCTTCGGCATGACCACCATTTTGCTCAACCTGCATAACGCAGGTATTTTTGGTTTTGACGTTACTATCCTCGCGATGGGGATTTTCTACGGCGGTATCGCACAAATCTTCGCGGGCCTGCTGGAGTTTAAAAAAGGGAACACTTTCGGTTTAACCGCCTTCACCTCCTACGGCTCTTTCTGGCTGACGCTGGTGGCGATTCTGCTGATGCCTAAAATGGGCCTCAGCGATGCGGCCAACGGCCACTTCCTTGGCGCGTACCTGGGCCTGTGGGGTGTTTTCACCCTGTTCATGTTCTTCGGCACCCTGAAGGCCCCACGTATGCTGCAGTTCGTGTTTGCCAGCCTGACCGTGCTGTTTGCCCTGCTGGCGATAGGCCACCTGGCAGATAACGAAGGTATGGTGAAAGTCGCGGGCTGGATTGGCCTGGTCTGTGGCGCCAGCGCTATCTACCTGGCGATGGGTGAAGTGCTGAACGAGCAGTTTGGCCGCACCGTGCTGCCTATCGGCGAAAAGCACTAATCTTCCTTTAGCGGAAAACAAAACGCGGAGCCCTGCTCCGCGTTTTTTTATTCAGGAAGGCGTCAGCGCCCTTTCTTCTATCTTGTCCTGATGATGAATATCCTTTCTTAGCCAAATCCCCATCACCAAACCCACAACGGCAAGCGCCAGCACGTACCAGGCCGGAGCCATCGGCGAAACGCCCATTAACATGGTGACCGCAATCGGCGTCAGGCCGCCAAAAATGGCATAGGACAGATTGTAAGAAAACGAAATTCCGGTGAATCGTACCTGCGCCGGGAAGGCTCGCACCATAACAAATGGTACAGCGCCAACCACGCCCACGCTCAGCCCGACCAGGCCATACAGCAAGAAGAGATGTTCTGGATGCGTCCCACTCAGGTGATAAAACATCCAGCTACAGATGGCGAGCAAGATGCTGCCGACGGTAAAGGTTTTCCCTGAGCCATAGCGGTCAGCCGACAGCCCTGCCAGCAGGCAGCCCACGCACAGCATAATCGTGGCGATACTGTTTGCCTGCAACGTTAAGGCAGGCGCGATCCCATGCTGTTTTTGCAGCCAGATCGGCGACATCAATATCACCACCACGATGCAGGCGGAGAGCAGCCAGGTCAGCAGCATAGAAACCACCACCGCTTTTTTATGCCCAACCACGACTGACTTAAGCGGCATCTCCTCGGCCAGCGCTTTACGCTGCTGCATTTCGAGGAAGATCGGCGTTTCACGCAGCCAGCGGCGAAGGTACATCGCCACCAGACCAAAAATCCCGCCAAGGAAGAAAGGAATGCGCCAGCCGCCGTCATGAATCGCCTGCTGGGTCATGGAAGTATTAATAATGGTTGCCACCACGGAGCCCAACAGAATCCCGACGGTCAGCCCCATCGTCAAAATGCCGCAGGCAATACCAATCCGCTTATCCGGCACATGCTCAGAGACAAACACCCAGGCGCCCGGCACTTCGCCGCCGATGGCCGCCCCCTGCAGAATACGCATCAGCAGCAGCAACAGCGGAGCCGCAATGCCTAATGAAGCGTACGTTGGCAACAAACCTATGGCCAATGTCGGTACCGCCATCAGCAGAATACTGAGGGTAAACATCTTTTTGCGGCCAACCAGATCGCCAAAGTGCGCCATCACAACCCCGCCCAGCGGACGCACAAGATAACCGGCCGCGAAAATAGCGAATGTCTGCACCTGGCGCAGCCACTCCGGGATATCGGCCGGGAAGAAGAGCTCTCCCAGCACCGCCGCAAAGAAGACGAAGATAATGAAGTCGTAGAATTCGAGGGCGCCACCGAGGGCTGCAAGCGTCAGGGTTTTGTAATCCTGCCGGTTAAGAGGTCTGGCGTGCTGTTTTGACATAGGGGACCGCTTGTAAAGAGGAGTGTTAATTATTTTTTCCGTTTAGCTGTAAAGCCAGAGTTACTATAACGATAAAATGTTCACACTCCATACCAATTCGATCTTATGTCACAAAAGCTAATTATTCAGGGTTTTGTCTCGCATCGAGCGCTTTTAGGGCGGAAAGCTGCTACCACATGGTCATGCGTTTCAACATAAGGTCCATCCAGCAGCTGTATACAATACGGTACACTCGCAAAAATTCCCGGCACCACAACCTTGCCGGTTTCATCTTTCACGCCTTCCAGCGTTTCCTGAATAGATTTTGGCTGCCCCGGAAGGTTGAGGATCAAGGCCTGTTTGCGAATGACGCCCACCTGACGCGAGAGGATCGCTGTCGGGACAAAATGCAGGCTGATCTGACGCATCTGTTCGCCAAAGCCGGGCATTAACCGATCGGCGACGGCGAGCGTAGCGTCCGGCGTTACGTCACGACGCGCCGGCCCGGTTCCGCCGGTGGTCAGCACCAAATGGCAGGCCATCTCATCCACCAGCTCGCAAAGTGCTTGTTCAATGAGGGATTGCTCGTCAGGGATCAGACGGGTTTCTATTTTAAACGGCGTCGTCAACGTCTGCTCAAGCCACTCTTGCAGCGCAGGGATGCCTTTATCCTGATAAACGCCGCTAGAAGCGCGGTCTGAAATGGACACGAGTCCAATGCGTAAGGTATTCATATCAATCCCGGAAATCAGCAAGTCTGAGAGGAATGATACACGGGGAAAGGCGTTGCAGACAGGGAAAGCGGTGAAAAGCGTGGCCGACGGAAGCCGGCCACGAGAATGATTACAGCAGGTCGCCGATCATTTTTTCCAGTTTTTCCTGGTCGATAGCAAACTTACGGATACCGTCCGCCAGTTTGTCTACGGCCATTGGATCCTGGTTGTGCTGCCACAGGAACTGGGACTCGGTGATACGCTCAGGACGCGCTTTCACTTCCCCGGTGTAGCTCAGCTTACGCTCAATTGCGCCTTCGCTTTCTGCCAGCTCTTTCAGCAGGGCAGGTGCGATGGTCAGGCGGTCACAGCCAGCCAGCTCGACGATTTCACCGACGTTACGGAAGCTTGCACCCATCACCACGGTTTCGTAACCGTGCTGCTTGTAGTACTGGTAGATTTCGGTCACGGAAACCACGCCTGGATCTTCCTGCGGAGCGTACTCTTTCTTGTCGGTGTTAGCTTTGTACCAGTCAAGGATACGGCCAACGAACGGAGAAATCAGGAACACGCCAGCTTCAGCACAGGCACGAGCCTGAGCGAAGGAGAACAGCAGGGTCAGGTTACAGTTGATGCCTTCTTTTTCCAGCTGCTCTGCAGCGCGGATGCCCTGCCAGGTAGAAGCCAGTTTAATCAGGATGCGATCGTTGCTGATGCCCGCGTCGTTGTAGAGCTTGATCAGGTGTTTGGCTTTCGCGATGCTGGCTTCAGTGTCATAGGAAAGGCGAGCATCCACTTCAGTCGAGATACGGCCAGGGATCAGCTTCAGAATTTCCAGGCCGATGTTTACCGCCAGCTTGTCGGAAGCGTCAACCACCTGCTGAGCGCGATCGTTGCTCTGGCTACGAGCCCAGGTAATCGCTTCGTCGATCAGTTTACGGTACTCAGGGATCTGCGCAGCGTTAAGGATCAGAGAAGGGTTGGTAGTAGCATCTTGCGGCTGGTACAGCTTCATCGCCGCGATATCTCCGGTGTCAGCAACCACGGTGGTCAGTTGACGCAAAGAAGTCAATTTATCCGTCATAATGAGTATTTCTCTTCAGGTGTAGCTTGTTAGGGAGATGTAACCGGTCTGGCTTGATGATATCACGCCGCCCATCAGGTGCAACCGCGACAAGTGCTGTCCGTCCAGTGGACGAGAATATGCTAAACTCGACCGCCATTTTATCTGTAACGTAATGGATTGCATGGCCCGGGCCCGTCAACCTCGCCGCCATCACGCATTAACAAGAGGGACGTTAATGACAGATTTTTTATTTTTTATCAATGAGGTACTTTGGGGCTCGGTCCTACTTTGGCTGCTTATTGGCGCGGGCATCTGGTTCACCTTCCGCAGCGGCTTCGTCCAGTTCCGTTACTTTACCCGGCTGCGCCTTTTCCTGCGCAACAGCGACTCGCCGGATCCTTCCGGAATATCCTCATTCCAGGCACTTTGCACCAGCCTTGCCGCGCGCGTCGGCAGCGGTAACCTTGCGGGCATTGCGCTGGCCATCTCAGCAGGTGGCCCCGGTTCGGTGTTCTGGATGTGGGTTGCCGCCGTGCTCAGCATGGCCACTGCCTTCGCAGAGTGCTCCCTCGCCCAACTCTATAAAACCCGCGACAAAGAAGGAAACTACCGCGGCGGCCCGGCCTGGTATATGGAGCGTGGGCTTGGCATGCGCTGGATGGGAGTGCTGTTTTCCGTCTTTTTGATCGTTGCCTTCGGCATGGTGTTCAACGCCGTACAGGCCAACTCCATCGCGATTGCCACTCACTACGCGTTTGACGTGCCAAAAATCTGGGTAGGCCTATTCCTGGTTATGGTTACCGCGCTGGTCATCTGGCGAGGAATGCGGACCATTGCTCGCCTCTCCCAGTGGCTGGTGCCGCTAATGGCATTACTCTGGGTATGCATGAGCCTGTATGTTGTGGGGCTGCACATTGAACGTTTCCCCGAAGTCATCCGGCTGATTTTCAGCCACGCCTTCGGCTGGCACGAAGCCGCTTCGGGCGCGCTGGGTTATACCGTCAGCCAGGCCATCACCAATGGCTTCCAGCGCGGGATGTTTTCTAACGAAGCTGGCATGGGCTCCACGCCTAACGCAGCCGCAGCGGCGGCCGCATGGCCCCCACACCCGGCCACTCAGGGCGTGGTGCAAATGTTTGGGGTATTAATCGATACGGTGATCATCTGCACCGCGACTGCCGCCATTGTGCTGATGTCCGGCATGATGGATGGCACAGAAACGTCACGCAGCGGCATTATTCTGGTTCAGCAAGCGCTCAGCTCAGCCGTAGGCAGTTGGGGCAGCGGTTTTATCGTGGTTATCGTTTTCCTGTTCGCCTTCACGTCTATCATGGCGAATTACACCTACGCAGAGAACAATTTGCTGTTCCTGAACCAGGACAGCCGCGCGCTGAAATTTTTACTGCGCTTTATGGTGCTCGCTATGGTGATGTTCGGTACGCAGGCCGCGCTGCCATTGGTCTGGCAGCTGGCAGACGTGGCGATGGCTATTATGGCGTTAACCAATATCACGGCGATCCTGCTGCTTTCTCCGGTGGTGAAAACGATAGCGGCAGATTATCTGCGCCAGCAAAAGCTGGGCATATCGCCTATTTTCAACCCCAACCGTTTCCCGGAGATTAAGACCCAGCTTGCCCCCGGCGTTTGGGACAGAGACGTGGAAAAAAAACCTTAGCTGATTGCAGCCATAGGCCGCGACAGGCAGGAAATTTGCTAAAGTAACGGCCAAACTATGCAAGGAGTGGACATGCTAATTCTTATCTCACCTGCCAAAACGCTGGATTACCAAAGCGAGCTGCCGACGGACCGCTATACACAGCCGGAACTGTTGGAATATTCACAGCAGTTAATCAGCGTTGCCCGCAAGCTTAGCGCACCGCAAATTGCCTCCCTGATGAGCATCAGCGATAAGCTGGCTTCTCTTAACGAAACCCGTTTCCATGAGTGGCATCCGGCATTTACGCCACAAAACGCGCGCCCGGCTATTCTCGCCTTTAAAGGCGATGTGTATACCGGCCTGCAGGCCGAAGAGTTTAGTGAAGCCGACTTTGATTTCGCCCAACAGCATCTGCGTATGCTTTCCGGGCTGTACGGCGTGCTGCGCCCGCTGGATTTAATGCAGCCTTACCGGCTGGAAATGGGCATTCGCCTGGAAAACCCAAAAGGCAAAGATCTGTATCACTTCTGGGGCGATACGATCACCGAGAAGCTCAATCAGGTGCTGGCCACCCAGGGCGACAATATCGTGGTCAATCTGGCGTCTGATGAATACTTTAAAGCGGTGAAGCCGAAGAAGCTGAACGCGGAGATCGTCAAGCCCGTCTTCCTCGATGAGAAGAACGGCAAGTTTAAAGTCATCAGCTTCTACGCGAAAAAAGCGCGCGGGCTGATGAGCCGCTACATCATTGAGAATCGCCTGACGAAGCCAGAACAACTCAGAGCGTTTAATACCGACGGCTATTTCTTTGATGAAGAAGCGTCCCAGAAAAACGAACTGGTGTTTAAGCGCCACGAGCAATAAAAAAACGCCAGCGTTAAGCTGGCGTTTTACTTTGAACTCGCGCCGGTTACCTGTCCCAGCGATTATCATGATGTTCCCGTGGCGGGCCATCAAACCTTGCGTGGCGCTGCCAACGATGTTCACGCCACTCATAGTGTCTTACCCACCAGTCGTGGTCTCGCCAGTAATGGCCGTCCCAGTAGCGCCCGTGGTTATCCTGATCGCCGAAGTGCAGCGTCACGGCAGGCACCAGCGTGATTTCTCCCGCCTGTACCGCCAGCGGCGTCACCACCAGCAGGGACAACGCCAGAAAAATGGATTTCAACATAATTTGCTCCTTACTTCTTAAGCCGGCCCAGTGGGCCCGTTAAGATGAGCTTATGTCGGAAATCACACCCGCGTTATTCTCCGCAATCCTAATCTCTAAGCACCCGCATTTTATGGGAATTTCTCCTTTTTTCCTGCTAAATGCCTGCTTATTTTCTCCCTGATTTACAGGGAAAAACGCCCCAGTCTGACAAGCAAAATGGGGCTTCAGAATTACGCTTTAACCATCATGAACTTACGCAGTTCGGCAAAATCAGCTGGTAGGTTGTGGGACAGCAGCGGCAGATCGGCGCGGGAGGCCAGCTCCTCCGGCAGCGGCAGCGCTTCGCCCAGAATCTCTTCCACGCTCTCTTTAAACTTCGCCGGATGCGCGGTCCCCAGGAACAGCCCAAACTCACCTGGCTGCAGCTGGTCGCGCAGAGCACGGTAAGCAATCGCCGCGTGTGGTTCAGAAACGTAGCCAATCGCCTTCAGCTCGCGCATCGTGTCTTTGGTGGTTTCATCTGTCACGGCAGCATAGCCAAGGTCGGTCAGACGCCAAATTTTGCGGCGGAAAAGCTCTTCCACTCGCGGCCAGTTGTTCGGCTGGCTAACATCCATGGCGTTGGACAGCGTGGCCACGGTCGCTTTAGGTGCCCACTGGCCTTCAGCCAGGAAACGCGGAACGGTGTCGTTGGCATTAGTCGCCGCAATAAAGCGCTTAATCGGCAGGCCGAGGGATTTTGCCAGCAGGCCAGCCGTCAGATCGCCAAAGTTACCGCTCGGCACGGAGACCACAAGCTGATTACGGGCTTCCTGCGGCAGCTGGGCTACCGCTTCGAAGTAATAGCAGATCTGCGCCAGCAGGCGGCTAATGTTGATGGAGTTTGCCGAGTTTAACCCCAGCGCCACCTTCAGTTCTTCATCATCAAATGCCTGTTTCACCAGCGCCTGGCAGGCATCAAAATCGCCGTCAATCGCCACGGTTTCGATATTTCCACCGAGGGTACAGAACAGTTTTTCCTGCAGCGGGCTGATTTTCCCACGCGGATAAAGAATAACGACGCGCACATTCTTAAGGCCGTAGAACGCATGGGCCACCGCCGCACCGGTATCGCCGGATGTTGCGGTCAGAATGGTTACAGGCTTGTCGCCGCTGATGTGGGTCAGCATCTGCGCCATAAAGCGCCCGCCAAAGTCTTTAAACGCCAGCGTCGGGCCGTGGAACAGTTCCAGGCAGCCCACGTCCGGCTCAACAATATTCACCGGTGCAGGAAACGCGAAGGCCGCACGCACGCGCTCTTCCAGAATCTCCTGCGGGATCTCATCCCCGATAAATGCGGACAAAATTTTGCTGCTACGGCTGACAAAATCCATCTCCAGCATGGCGTCGATTTCAGTCAGTTCAAACTCAGGCAGGTCATGCGGGAAAAACAGGCCCTGCTGTTTGCCCAGGCCCTGGGTAACCGCCTGTGCAAAGGAGACCTGCTCGTTGTGATCTTTAAGGTTGTACAGTTTCATGTCTTATCCCAAAACTCGTGCGCCAGCCGTATCCAGACGGCAAATATGTACAAAACCTTCCTGGTTCTGCAAATAATGTTGGCTGAGCCAGTCAGCCACGCGCTGCGCGGTATCGGTGTTATCGCACAGTGCAAATAAGGTCGGGCCAGAACCCGAAATCCCGCTCGCCAAGGCGCCGATATCCGCCACGGCTTTACGGGACTCATCAAACTTCGGCAGCAGTTTGGCGCGGTAAGGTTCAGCAATCACATCCTTCATCAGCTTCGCCGCAAGTGCAGGCTGGCGGGTATGACAGGCATGAATAAAACCGGCCAGATGGCGACCGTGGCTGATGCAGTCCTGACGGCGATACTGGGCGGGTAAAATCGCACGCGCTTCGGCGGTTGAAACCTTAATCCCAGGGTACGCCAGCACCCAAAGCCACTCATCAAAGCCTGGCACCTGCTGGCTGATGATGCCGTTTTCTTCGATCATTAACTGCATGCCGCCAAGGAAACAAGGCGCGACGTTATCGTAATGAATGCTGCCGGAAATACGCCCTTCCAGCTCGCCCATCAGTGCCAGCAAGCGTGTGTCGCTCAAAGGCTTACCGCAAAATTCATTCATCGCCATCAGGCCAGCCACCACTGAACAGGCGCTGGATCCCAGTCCGGAGCCGATGGGCATGTTTTTCTCAAGCGTCATCGCCACGGGAATAGTCTTGCCAATTTCCTGGCAGAAACGCTCCCAGCACTGATAAACAATGTTCTCGCGCGGTTCATCCGGCAGCTTGCTGGCGAACCGCCCAAGGTTGGTCAGGCTGAAGCTGTCTGCCGCTTCAACCGTGACGTAATCACCCAAATGCGAGCCATCAACCGGCGACACCGCCGCGCCCAGCACATCAAAACCGACGCTCATATTGGCGCTGGAAGCCGGGGCATATACTTTAACCATCTTAAACTCCTAACTTCCATGACAGGGTGCGAAGCAGATCCGCGAAGACACCGGCGGCGGTAACGTCGTTACCCGCCCCGTAGCCACGCAGTACCAGCGGCAGCGGTTGATAATAGTGGCTGTAGAAGGCCAGGGCATTTTCGCCGTTCTTCACCTTATACAGCGGATCGTTGCCGTCTACGGCGTCGATTTTCACTTTGCAGCTGCCGTCTTCTTCAATAATGCCGACGTAACGTAGCACTTTCCCATCGTCACGCGCCTTCCTCACACGAGCCGTAAACTCATCATCCAACTGAGGAAGGCGTGCCATAAAAGACTCGACGTCTCCGCTTGCATCAAAATTTTCCGGAAGTACGGATTCGATCTCGATATCCGAAAGCTCCAGACTGCTCCCGGTCTCACGTGCCAGGATCAACAGCTTACGCGCCACGTCCATACCGGAAAGATCGTCACGCGGATCCGGTTCGGTATATCCCATTTCACGCGCAGTGCTGGTCGCCAGCGAGAAGCTCATTCCCTCATCCAGCTTCCCGAAGATGTAAGAAAGCGATCCGGAAAGAATGCCCGAGAAACGCTGCAGCTCATCGCCCGCATTCAGCAGGTTTTGCAGGTTTTCGATAACCGGCAAGCCTGCCCCCACGTTGGTGTCGTAGAGGAACTTCCGGCGAGAACTCTCTGCGGCATTACGCAACTGGTGGTAATAATTCATGCTCGAGGTGTTGGCCTTTTTGTTTGGCGTCACCACGTGGAAACCTTCGCTCAGGAAATCAGCGTACTGATCCGCCACGGCCTGGCTGGAAGTGCAGTCCACAATTACCGGGTTTAGCAGATGATACTCTTTCACCAGGCGGATCAGGCGGCCAAGATTGAACGGCTCTTTGGCCTGCTCCAGCGCCTGCTGCCAGTTCTCGAGATCCAGGCCATGCACGTTAGTCAGCAGGGCTTTAGAATTCGCCACGCCGCAAACGCGCAGGTCGATATGCTTCTCCTTCAACCACGCCTGCTGGCGTTTAACCTGCTCCAGCAGAGCCGCGCCCACGCCGCCAACGCCCACGAGGAACAACTCAATAACCTGATCGGTGTTAAACAGCATCTGGTGAGTCACACGTACGCCGGTCACGGCATCGTCGTTATTGACCACAACGGAGATAGAACGCTCGGAAGAACCCTGTGCGATAGCGATAATGTTGATATTCGCGCGGGCCAGGGCAGCAAAGAACTTGGCGGAGATACCGCGCAACGTTTTCATGCCGTCGCCCACGACGGAGATAACCGCCAGGCGTTCGGTGACCGCCAGCGGCTCCAGCAGCTCCTCTTTCAGTTCGAGATAGAATTCGTCTTCCATCGCTTTGCGAGCGCGGCCGCAATCGGCCTGCGGAACGCAGAAGCTGATGCTGTACTCGGAGGAGGACTGGGTGATCAGCACCACGGAGATCCCGGCACGGGACATCGCGGCAAACACGCGTGCAGCCATGCCGACCATGCCTTTCATGCCCGGCCCTGAAACGCTAAACATCGCCATGTTATTCAGGTTAGTGATGCCTTTCACCGGCAGCCCTTCGTCATCGCTCTTGTCGCCAATGAGCGTACCTGGCGCCTGCGGGTTTCCGGTATTTTTAATCAGGCAAGGGATCTGGAACTGGGCAATCGGGGTGATGGTGCGAGGGTGAAGTACTTTGGCGCCGAAGTAGGAAAGCTCCATCGCTTCCTGGTAAGACATCGACTTCAGCAGTCGGGCATCAGGCACCTGGCGCGGGTCGCAGGTATAAACGCCGTCGACGTCAGTCCAGATTTCACAACAGTCGGCTCGCAGACAAGCAGCCAGCACGGCGGCAGAATAGTCGGAACCGTTGCGGCCCAGAACAACCAGCTCGCCTTTGTCGTTCCCGGCGGTAAACCCGGCCATCAGGATCATGTGATCGTCAGGAATGCGGCTGGCGGCAATGCGGCGAGTTGACTCTGCGATATCCACGCTGGAATCCAGGTAATGCCCCACCGCCAGCAGCTTCTCGACCGGATCGATCACGGTCACCTGGTAGCCACGAGCCTGCAGCACGCCCGACATAATAGCGATAGACAGCTTCTCGCCCCGGCAAATGATCGCCGCATTGATGCTGTCCGGGCACTGGCCAAGCAGGCTGATCCCGTGCAGAACATGTTTAAGCTGAGCAAACTCCTGATTCACTAACCCTTTCAGTTCAGCCAGCGGAAAGCCCGGCTGCGCCTCTGCCAGACCATTCAGCAGTTCAGCAAAAATACGCTCTGCGTCGCTGATATTCGGCACAGCGTCCTGGCCCCCGATGGTTTTCTCAATCATCGCCACAAGGTGGTTAGTAATTTTTGCCGGAGCAGACAACACGGTCGCCACCTGCCCCTGTTTGGCATTACTTTCCAGGATATCGGCAACGCGAAGGAAACGCTCCGCATTTGCCACCGAAGTACCACCGAATTTCAACACTCGCATTGTTGTGACCCCTTGATTTTTTCCCGAAAAAAAAGCCCGCACTGTTTAGGTGCGGGCTTTTTTCATTTTTACCTGTATGCGTCAGCCCGCACCGTTACCTGTGGTAATGGTGGTTGTGATAATTGTGGTAATCAGGCTGAAGCGAAACATGGATGTTGTGTGCTCTAAATTTGTAATAGCTCTATTGGTTAAAGCAATCCCTTTACCAAGTCAATTTTTTTTAGTTCTGTCACAAAAAATCGCCTTGCCCGGTCGAGCTGAAAAACTCACCAAAAATGGGAGTAAAAGCGCGTAAATAGCGCAATAAGTTAGATGAACGTCTCAAAAAGAGTCATTCAAAAACATTTCATTCTGGTAATTTTTTTTCGATGTCATGAAGCAAACGGTGAAGCATTGCCGTGTCTCTCTGCTCCAGTAGCCCCAAACGCTGCTGGACCCAATCGACCATTTTTTGGTCGCCCGCAACCTCAAGACGATGCAAAAGCGCTTCCATTCGCAGACGCAGCGCATTCAACTGCTGCCCGTCACCGGCCACGTTTTCCACAGGCGGTTGCTGCATCAAAGCGGAAAGCTGGTAGCAATAAACCATCACGGCCTGCCCCAGGTTAAGCGACGGATAATCCGCGACCATCGGCACGCCGGTTAACACATCCGCCAACTCCAGCTCTTCGTTGGTCAGCCCGGAATCTTCACGGCCAAAAACCAGCGCCACGCATTCTACCCACTGGCGTTTCTCTTCGAGTATAGGCAGTAGCTGCTGCGGCGTCGCATAGTAATGAAACTTCGCCCGACTGCGGGCCGTTGTGGCGATGGAAAAATCCACGTCACTCAGAGCATCCGCGAGCGTGTCAAAGTGGCGAATTCCATCAAGAATATCGCCCGCGCCGTGCGCAACCCAGTGCGCGGCGGGCTGGAGATGCGCATCACTGGCTACGATCCTCATCTCCGTAAACCCCATGGTCTTCATCGCCCGGGCAGCGGCCCCGACGTTCTCTGCTCTGGCCGGTGAAACCAGGATAATTGGCAAACGCATTGGAACTCTCTTCTAAAATTCGTTAAAACGTGCGAAGTGATGCACAAATTTGGATAATACGCATCGCAAATTTACTTTGTTGCAACATATATTGTGACTATAACTTCTGATGGACTTATAACTTAAGCTTATGCTTTTACGTGATTATATACCATGAAAATAGGGGAAACACGGGTTATATCCACTTGTTTATCATGGTTTATTTCCCCACAAGAGAAACACAGCTGCAGGCCAGATTCAGCGTACTTTATTTGACGCTTTACGATCTTGATTATTAAAAAGTTGTGACAAAAGCTAGCATTGAGCTACGATGATTTATTGAAACTGTTAACGTGCTACAATTGAAATTGATATATGTCAACGAAGCGTAGTTTTATCAGGTGTCTAAAGCGCGTCAGCCTGTTATGTTGCTGTTAAAATGGTTAGGATAACAGCCGTTTTTGACACCGTCGGGTCCAAAGGGAATGCACCCACGACCAAGCTAATGATGTTGTTGACGTTGATGGAAAGTGCATCAAGAACGCAATTACGTACTTTAGTCATGTTAAGCCCGGCATGTTAATTTATGGCATGTAACAGGCAGGTCAGGGACTTTTGTACTTCCTGTTTCGATTTAGTTGGCAATTTTAGGTAGCAAACATGCAGACCCCGCACATTCTTATCGTCGAAGACGAATTAGTAACACGCAACACGCTTAAAAGCATTTTTGAAGCGGAAGGCTATGATGTTTTTGAAGCGACCGATGGCGCAGAGATGCATCAAATCCTTGCCGATAATGACATTAACCTCGTCATTATGGACATCAACCTGCCGGGTAAAAACGGCCTGCTGCTGGCGCGTGAATTGCGCGAGCAGGCTAACGTGGCGCTGATGTTCCTGACGGGTCGTGACAACGAAGTAGACAAGATTCTCGGTCTTGAAATCGGTGCGGATGACTACATCACCAAACCTTTCAACCCGCGTGAATTGACTATTCGTGCACGTAACCTGCTGTCCCGCACCATGAATTTAGGGGCCATCAGCGAAGAACGTCGTTCCGTTGAAAGTTACAAATTCAACGGCTGGGAGCTGGACATCAACAGCCGCTCTCTGGTTAGCCCGAACGGTGAACAGTATAAGCTGCCGCGCAGTGAATTCCGTGCGATGCTGCACTTCTGTGAAAACCCGGGCAAAATTCAGTCTCGTGCCGAGCTGCTGAAAAAAATGACCGGTCGCGAGCTGAAGCCGCATGACCGTACCGTCGATGTGACCATTCGCCGCATTCGTAAACATTTCGAATCCACGCCGGATACGCCTGAAATTATCGCCACCATCCACGGCGAAGGCTACCGTTTCTGCGGCGATCTGCAGGAATAAACGGTTAAAAATAACGAAAAGGGCTGACATCTGTCAGCCCTTTTTTATGCCTGTCTTTCAGCGGGAAATGCGTTCATTCCAGTCCCGGGTAAAGACCACGTCCCCATTGTGTTGAACCGTCACCTTTCCACTGACGATAAAATGCGTCAGATCACTGCGCATCTCCAGCACAATATCTGTGTCCGTCCACCAGCCTTCCCGGCCGATTTTCATGTTCTGAGTCAGCAGGTAATGTGCCGAGAGAGGATCGCTGTTTTGCACCGTCAACTGGCGCCTAAGGCTATGATCGACGGTGGTATTGATATCCTCAAACCGATACACGCCCTCGCCAAAAACACCGCCCACGCCCTGAGTGATGCTCTGCCAGCTGTCTTTCACCACGTCATAGCGCAATTCGCGATCGACCCGCCCTGGAGAGAGGATTGTCAGCGGCGTATTGGCTGCCGTTTCAGGATGCGGATTCGGGCCAGCTATCGGTTTCACTTCCCGGCAAACCGGCAATTGCAGTTGAGCGCTGGCCAGATCAACACTAAGCGTCGCATTTTCAGCCATCGGCCAGATCATCGGCCAGAAGGTAGTCGCGAGAGAAACCCGTAGCCGGTGCCCGGCAGCAAAGCGCCAGGCGATGCCGTCCAGCTGCACGGTAACATTGACCTTTTCGCCCGGCACCAGCGCCACGTTCTGCTCCTGCCCCTGCAAATGACTCAGATTCACCCAGCCGTGGCTGACGCGGGTTGATGCTCCGTCAGGTGCAATGTCTGACAGGCGGACATACAGCATGGCCGCAGGTTTATCGCTGGAAAGCGTGACGTTAAACTGCGGGAAACCGTAAATCGCCAGGCTTTCGCTCAGCGGGGCGCTGTCGAAACTTTCGGCCAGTCCGTCATCCATTCGCTGATCGCTTGGGCTTTCCCCCAGCACACCCGCGCCCATCCACTCTCCGGCGAACAACCCGTGATTCTGCACGCTACGGATGTCCTGCCGGTATTCATCGACTAAAGGCGATGTCACCAGCCGGCCAGGCTGCAGATGCCAGCGCTGAGGGAAGGTTTCAGCGTCGGTATCGTTCTCAATGGCAATCCACTCCCCAAAGGCCTGCGGCCGCTGCGAATCAGGTCGCTGGCTGTCGTTGAGCCAGGCCTGGACGCGCGGGCCATCCAGCACGTCGTTATCGATCTGTTTCAACCAGCGGTCCCACCAGCTCACAGCCTCCTGCAGAAAACCGATGGCCGGCGTAGGCGAGCCATCCTGAGGATAAATATGCGCCCACGGGCCGAGGATCGCCTTGCGCGGGACGTTAAGATTATCCATCAGGCGGAAGACCGCGTTGCTGTAGGAATCCGCCCAGCCGCCCACCGCCATCACCGGGCAGGTAATGGCCTGCCAGTCTTCCCCCACGGAGCCGTGCTTCCAGTAATCATCTTTCAGCGGATGTTCCATCCACAGCGCCGGGAAGAAAGGCATATTTTCAAGGCGATTCAGCCAGGCCTGATACCAGCCCTCCCCGACCAGCTCCGGATCCTGCGGGCGGCTTTGGTAGGCCAGCATAATGCCGCCCCACCACAAATTGTCATTCAGCAGGCAGCCGCCTTTATAGTGGATATCGTCGTTGTAACGATCGTCCGTCGAGCAAACGGTGATAATGGCTTTCAGTGCCGGAGGGCGGCGAGCCGCCAGCTGCAGGCAGTTAAAGCCACCCCAGGATTTACCCATCATGCCCACGGCGCCGTTGCACCAGCCCTGGCGGCTGATCCAGTCGATCACCTCCAGCGCATCCTCTTGCTCCTGCAAAAGATATTCATCGGCCATCAGCCCATCAGAATCCCCGCTGCCGCGCATGTCTACCCGCAGCACCGCATAGCCATTCCCGGCAAAATAGCCGTGCATCGGCTCATCCCGGGTACGCGTTCCGTCGCGCTTGCGGTAGGGAATGTACTCCAGAATGGCGGGCACCGGCTGCTGCGAAGCCGACAAAGGCAGCCACATACGCGCGGCCAGCCGAGTTCCGTCTTTCAAAACAATCCACAAATGTTCCGTCACGCTCACGCTGTGAGGGAATTGCGTAATAAGAGTTTTCATGAAGCTCCTGCCATCGCATTTAACTGACGCTGACCCAGCACCTCATCCAGCCAGGAAGGGCGCATTTCCGGCACGGAAGTCAGCAGTTTTTCGGTGTAACTGTGCATTGGTGCGCTGAATACCTGCGCGGTTGGGCCCTGTGCGACGACGTTGCCCTGATACATCACGGCAACCTGCTGAGCAATGCGTTTTACCGTGCTCAGGTCGTGGGTGATAAACAGATAAGACAGCCCCAGCTGTTCCTGCAGGTTTCTCAGCAATTTCAACACTTCTTCCGCCACCAGCGGGTCAAGGGCGGAGGTTGCTTCATCGCAGATGATAAGATCGGGCTTCGCGGCCAGCGCTCGTGCAATACACACGCGCTGCTTCTGCCCCCCGGAAAGCGAGCCAGGATAGCGATCAATCAGATAATCAGGGAGTTCAGTCAGTTTCAGGAGTTCCAGAACCCGCGCGCGAACCTGCTGTTTATCAAGGCCAAAATAGAACGCTACCGGGCGGCCAATCGCCTCCAGCACGGTTTGCCTTGGGTTAAGCGCCACATCGGGCAACTGATAGATCATCTGGATACGGCGCAGCGTCTCTTTATCACGCTGCGGGTAACGGTTGGCCAGCACCTTGTCAGCAAAGGTAACGCTGCCTTTCGTGTCAGTCAGCAGGCCGCAGAGCGCCCGGGCCAGCGTACTCTTCCCGCTCCCGGACTCGCCGATAATGGCCATCGTTTCTCCTTTGGCAATGCTGAGGGAAACGTTGTGGACGACCGTTTTACCGTTGTAGCCCGTAGAGAGATTATTCAACGCCAGTAGCTGCCCTTCAGGTTTACTTTCGGCATGCACCGGCGTTAAAGCGTGGGCGCGTTCGGACACCAGTCGCTGCGTGTAGCTTTCTGTTGGATTCTGCAGAATATCGGCGGTGCTGCCGCATTCCACTTCGCTCCCCTGACGCAGCACCATAATGCGGTCGGCAATCTGTGCGACAACCGCCAGATCGTGAGTGATATACAGCGCGGCGGTATTAAACTCTCTGACCAGTTTACGCAACATCACCAGCACTTCGATTTGCGTCGTTACATCCAGCGCGGTGGTCGGTTCATCAAGGATCAGGACATCAGGCTTGCAGGACATCGCCATCGCCGCCATCGCCCGCTGCAGCTGCCCGCCCGAGAGCTGATGTGGATAGCGCTGGCCGATAGCTTCAGGCTCCGGGAGATCAAGCGCTTTAAACAGCGTCACGGCCCAGGCCTGGGCTTCTTCCGGACTCATCAGGCCATGGCGAAGCGGCCCTTCACAAACCTGCTTGCCGATGGTCAGCGCCGGGTTGAACGCGGCGGCGGCGCTCTGCGCCACATAGGCCACGCGCTTACCGCGAAACTCACGTTTCTCTTTGCTGGATAGCGCCACAATATTTTGCCCGCCCACCAGTACTTCACCGCCCGCAATCCGGCAGCCAGGTCGGGCATAGCCCAGGGCCGCAAGACCGATAGTCGATTTCCCCGCGCCGGACTCGCCAATCAGCCCCAGAACTTCGCCAGGCATCAGGCTGAGAGAGACGCCTTTCACCAGCGGCAGCCCCTGCTCGGTTTCAATGCGTAAATCACGCATCTGTAAAATCGGTTGTGTCATCCCTCTTCTCCCAGCGAAAGGTTGTTACGCACCAGCAGCCAGTCGACCACCAGGTTGACGCCTATCGTCAGCAGGGCAATCGCCGCAGCGGGGTACAGCGGAGCAAACTGGCCAAAATTGATGGCCTGCGCGTTGTCACGCACCATGCTGCCCCAGTCCGCCCACGGTGGCTGAATGCCCAGCCCAAGGAAACTCAGCCCGGCAATAAACAGGAAGGTAAAGCAGAAGCGCATGCCGAATTCCGCCAGCAGCGGCGGCATGGCGTTAGGCAGAAACTCTTTACGGACGATCCACCACAGCCCTTCCCCACGCAGGCGCGCCGCCTCAACATATTCAAGGCAAACGATCCCCTGCGCGACCAGACGAGCAAGACGGAAAACGCGAGTCGCGTCTAACAGCGCAATGGTTCCGACCAGCACCGGAATAGAGGTCCCCAGCACGGACAGGACGATCAGCGCCAGGATCAGCACCGGGATCGACATCAGCGTATCGACGATGCGGGTGAGCACGACGTCCACCCAGCGCCCGTAAATCGCGGCGGTAAAACCGGTAATAATGCCCACCACAAATGAAATAGCGGTGATCGCCAGCGCAATCGCAATGGTGGTTCGGGCGCCAAACAGAATACGCGACAGCATGTCACGCCCCAGACTGTCGGTGCCGAACGGCATCGAACTCGACGGCAGCATCCAGATGTCACCCACCTGAGCCGTTTCGCTGTGCGGCGCCAGCCAGGGCGCAAAAAGCGCGGCAATCAAATTGACGGCGATGATGGTCAACCCTAATATTGCCGACAGCGGCACCGTGCGAATTTTGATATTTTTCATGGCCTACCTCGCATGCCGCAGTCGTGGGTTACACCAAATGGCCAGCAGATCTGCCGCCGTATTCAGCAGGATATAAGTCCCGCCAAAAAGCAGCCCGCAGGCCTGCACCACCGGCAAATCTCGTTTTGTCACCGCATCCACCATCAGTTGCCCGATGCCCGGATAAACAAAGACCACCTCAACCAGGATGACGCCCACCACCAGATAGGCCAGGTTGAAAGCAATCACGTTGATGATTGGCGCGAGCGCGTTGGGCAGCGCGTGGCTGAGCACAATGCGCCAGCGGGAAAGCCCTTTTAGCAGCGCCGTTTCGATGTAGCTGCTGGACATCACCGCGCCGACGGAAGCCCGCGTCATGCGCAGCATGTGCGCCAGCACCACCAGCACCAGCGTCAGCATCGGCAACGTACAGGCATAGAGCCTATCGAGAAGGCTGGCATCCGGGTCGACCAGCGCGAGGCTGGGGAACCAGGCCAGGCGAATCGCAAAGAAGATCACCAGCACGTAGCCGACAAAAAACTCCGGCACCGAAATGCTCATCAGCGTCAGCGTGTTCGCCAGGCGGTCAAACCAGGAGCCTCGCCACACCGCAGAAGCAATCCCCAATACGACCGCCAACGGAATCGCGATCAGCGCGGCATATAGCGCAAGAAACAGCGTGTTCGCCAGACGAGGCAGCAGCTCGGCGCCAATAGGCTGGTTGTTGGCAAGCGAAGTGCCTAAATCACCGTGCAAGACGCCGGACAGCCAATGCAGATAGCGATAAACCGCCGGCTGATCCAGCCCAAGCTGGAGACGCAGCGCGGCGATGGTTTCCGGCGTGCCGTTTTGGCCGAGGATGGCGCTCGCCACGTCGCCGGGCAACAGCTCGGTGCCGACGAAGATCAGAACCGAAACCAGCCACAGCGTCAGCACGCCCAGCAATAAACGATGAAGGATCTGTTTTTTCATTACGACTCCAGCCAGACGCGTTCAGCCAGGCGGCCACCCATAAAGTTGAAGAGCGGATGAGGTTTCACACCGCCGACTTTTTTGCTGGTGGCGTCCAGATAGTCGCCAAACAGCGGGATCATCGCGCCGCCGTCATCCCGGGCAATGCTTTGCAGCTCCCCGTAGATCTCTGCCCGCTTTTGGTCATCAAGCAGCGATCGCGCCTGAATCAGCAGGCTGTCGAACTTGTCATTCTTCCAGTGGGTATCGTTCCATTTGGCGGTGGACTGCCAGGCGGTGGAGAACATCTGATCCGCCGTTGGACGCCCGCCCCAGTAGCCCATGCTAAACGGCGCTTTCATCCAGACGTCATCCCAGTAGCTGTCTGCCGGCTGGCGTTTGATGCTGACCTGAATCCCCGCTGCAGCGGCTTCCCCCTGGAACAATGCGGCGGCATCCAATGCCCCGGCAAAGGCAGCATCAGAGGACGACAGCTCAAGCGGCAGCGCGCTTAGCCCGGCTTTTTTCAGGAAGAACTTAGCCTTGTCAGGATCGTAGGCGCGCTGTTCCAGGCTTTTATTGAAGAAGCGATCGGTTTTCGGGATCGGATGATCGTTGCCCAGCGTGCCGTAACCCCGCAGCACGGTGGCCAGTAATTTCTCGCGATCGATGCCGTATTTAATCGCCGTCCGAACGTCATTGTTGTTGAACGGTGATACGCGGCAGTCCATCAGGAAGGTGAAATGCTGCCCGCCGGCCGCCCGCACGATGTTCAGCGCCGGGCTGCGCTTCAGGAAATCGACGGTCTTAAAGTCCACGCGGTTGATGGCGTGGACCTGGCCCGAAATAAGGGCGTTGGTACGCGCGGTCGCATCGTTGATCACCAGCACTTCAACGGCGTCCACAAACGCGCGGTTTGGCTTCCAGTAATTCGGATTACGTTTGAAATAGGAACGCACGCCCGGCTGGTACTGATCAAAGACGAAGCCGCCGGTGCCAATCGGGTGTTTCCAGTCGGTAAAGCCGTCCGGCACCACAACGAGGTGGTAGTCCGCCAGCAGGAACGGCAAGTCGGCGTTGCCGCTGTCCAGCGTCAGGGTAATTTCGTTCTCACCGCTCTTCTTCAGATCTTTGATGGCCGCCAGCTGCGTTTTAATGGCGCTGCGAGACTGATCGCCACGGTGGAGGTTAATCGAGTAAAGGATGTCTTCCACGGTAAGCGCCTTGCCGTTGTGGAAGGTCACGCCCTGACGCACTTTAAAGGTCCACTCCTGCGCGCCCGGCTTCGCTTCCCAGCTTTCCAGTAGCTCCGGCGTGGCCTGGTTATTCTCATCAATTTCCACCAGGCCGTTCATCAGCATGTATGCCTGGTTAAGCGGCACCCAGTCGCTAAAGAGCGTGGGATCCAGAGAATCACTGGTATTGCCGCCCGACATGCCCAGCTTCAGCACGCCCCCTTTTTTAGGCGTCGCTTCGGCAGCAAAACCCGCCAGCGGCGACAGCGATAACGCACTGCCCATACCAATCAGCGCCGCCGTATTGATAAATGAACGGCGGCTCATGCTCACGCCCTGCAGGTATTTTTTTTCGTCTGAACGATCGTCTTTCATTTATTTTTCTCCGTTATTATTTGTTTGTCTGACCACCGGCCAGATGCCATAGCACATCTATTTATGATTTATATCAAAACAGCTAAACACTGAGGCATGAGTTTTTCGTATCAGACTATGAAAAAAATGCACGGCAGAACCACGGCAAAAAAGATAATTTCCCGTTCACGGAGTCACATCAGGAAAGAAAAAGTGGAACTGCATACCCTTGTAGGTTTAATTGGCGTGTTTTGTTACCTGCTGGCATACGCCCTAGTCCAAATGCGAAGGATATCAATAGATTCAAATGGTTATGCTGTACTCAACATCGCAGGCTGCGTGGGCGGGCTGTATTCTCTTAGCCATGATTTTAATTTAGCGTCGGTAATATCGCAGTCGATGTGGCTGGTTTTCACACTTGTAGGTATGCATACTTCTTATCGTCGACGCGCAGAGATGAAAAATAAAATAGTGCCTTTGGATTTAGAGACGATAAATAAACCAAAGGATTAAATGTGATTTATCACTTATTTCCCGTCGTATTATATAAGAAAACGTTATGGCTAATAAAATAACCAGATAATTTATTGATGACCAAAATATTAAAATAATCGTCTTATGTGATTTACATCTATTTTCTGCTTATTCCGTCAAAGATTGGCGCTGTAGCCAGCTCATCACATGGCGAACAATCGGCTTCATGTAGCGATCCTGGGGGATAAGCAGGAAACATTTACTGGCGGCGGCCAGCTTGCCAGAGTGCGCCGCGACAAGCTCGCCCCGGTTAAGATAATCCTGCACCAGCCCTTCCCAGCCGAGTAATATCCCGTCGCCGCGCACCGCCGTCTCCACCAAAAACGGATAGTTATTGGCTCGCCAGGTTTGCCCTGGCACAAAGCTCAAAACATTTTGCGAAGCAAACCAGTCGCTCCACCCGGTCCACTCCCGCTGGGGATCGTCCTGAATCAGCAGCGTGTGCTGCAGCAGCGCTTCCGCCGGTGCGTCTGAACCAATGCGGGACAGAAAAGCCGGGGAGCACATGGGGTAACAGACTTCATCGAAGAGCGGCGTGGCGTGAAAACCGACGGGCACGCTTCGCAGGTAAAAAATAGCCAGATCAAATTCCGATGAGCGCAGCTCCGAGAAGTTGTCGGTAATTTTCATGCGAATCTGCAAATCTGGCAGCTCACGATGCAGGGCAGAAAGCCGGGATGACAGCCACAGCGAACTCATAGCGCTGGTACAGGCGATAGTGACCTGTGGCAACCCGGTCCAGCCCATCACTTCTGCCGTGGCATGCGACAGGGCCGCCAGCTGCTGCCTGACCCGCTCGGCATAAGCTTCACCGCGTGGCGTGAGCAGCACTCGCCGCTGGGTTCGGGTAAAGAGCTTGCAGCCGAGCATCTCTTCCAGCTGCAGAATTTGCCGGCTGGTCGCGCTTTGCGTCAGGTTTAACTCCTCCGCCGCACGAGAAATGTTGCCATAGCGGGCCACGCATTCGAAGGCGATAAGGGTATTCAGGGGCGGTAGAGGCTCGATCTGCATCAAAGAAGCCTTAGAAGGCAACGGCACGGTCATAACACACTAATAAGGAAGGTAAGAACTGACAAGCCTGATGCATTAGAAATACATCAGGCTTCTCATGCGGCCATGCGTGAATGCATCCGCTCAGCGCCAGTGCACAGATTATTTACTCCACGGAATAATCGGTACCGCGCTGATGGCGTTCTTAGGAGAGCCTTCTACGACCCGATCAGAGTAGGCAAGGTAGGCCAGCGCATTGCGCTTCGCATCATAGAAACGCACCACCTGCAGCTTTTTAAACACCAGCGAAGTTCGCTTCTGGAACACTACATCGCCCTGCGCTTTACCCGCTTTTATCTTATCGCTGAGCTCAACCGGGCCTACCTGCTGGCAGGAAATGGCCGCATCAGACGTGTCTTCAGCTAATCCGAGGCCGCCCTTGATACCCCCGGTTTTTGCGCGGCTGATATAACAGGTCACATTCTTCACATCAGGATCGTCAAACGCCTCGACGACAATCTTGTGGTCGGGACCAAAGACTTTAAACACGGTGTCCACCGATCCGATCTGCTCCGCGCTCGCACCGTAGCTTACGGCCAGAAGCGCACTGCAAAGTGCTAAAGCTTTATATTTCATATTGTTACCATTGTATAAAAATTACCCTACGGGACTATTCAACAATTGGACAAAAAACCGTTGAATATCACATTATTAGCAAAACCTGCCTCCATAATCGGCAAATTTGGCACAACTTGTTAAATAAAAACGGTGAATGCATAAACTACAAAAATGCTATTATCCGCTACCTTAGTAAACAGGCATTCGCTTGTATGGATGAGGATATTTTATGGATCAGGCTGGGATCATTCGCGATCTTCTTAGCTGGCTGGAGGGCCACCTCGACCAGCCTCTCGCCCTTGATAATGTGGCGGCAAAAGCAGGTTATTCCAAGTGGCATTTACAACGGATGTTTAAAGAGGTTACCGGGCACGCTATTGGTGCCTATATTCGCGCCCGCCGACTCTCCAAATCCGCCGTTGCTCTGCGCCTGACTGCGCGCCCTATTCTCGATATTGCGCTTCAGTACCGCTTTGACTCGCAGCAGACGTTTACTCGTGCGTTTAAAAAGCAGTTTGCTCAAACGCCGGCGCTCTACCGTCGTTCTCCTGACTGGAGCGCCTTCGGTATGCGCCCGCCGCTGCGTCTCGGCGAGTTTACGCCGCCGCAGGCCCACTTCATCACGATGCCGGAAACGCATCTGGTTGGGGTCACGCAAAGCTACAGCTGCACGCTGGAGCAAATCTCCGACTTCCGTAATGAGATGCGCATCCAGTTCTGGACGCAGTTCCTCGGCAACTCACCGACCATCCCGCGGGTGTTATACGGCCTGCATGAGCCTCGCCCAAGCTCGGAAAAAGACGACGAGCAGGAAGTCTTCTACACCACGGCGCTCACGCCTGAGCTGGCGAATGGTTTCCTGCCGGATTCACATCCGGTGGTGCTGGAAGGGGGGGATTATGTTCAATTTAACTACGAAGGGCTGGGCACCGGGCTGCAGGACTTTATCCTGACGGTTTATGGCACCTGCATGCCATCACTCAACCTGACGCGCCGTAAAGGTCAGGACATCGAACGTTTCTATCCTCAGGATGAAACGCGGGATCAGGATGTGCCGATGCATATCCGCTGTGAATACCTGATCCCGGTTCGCCGTTAACGCTGGATTTCATCCAGAGCAGGGGCATCAAGGTGCGAGATGTCTCCTGCTGTTTCAACCACCCATCCAGACGCCAGCCACGGGCTGTGCTGATAATCCACGCGGGAAATCGAGCAGTTGCGCAGACGCAGGCGACGTTCCGCCCACGCCGGTAAACCAAGAATCGTACTCACCAGTCCGCCCAGCGCCATACCGTGACTCACCAGCAGCGGTCGGCTTCCGGCCGGCAGCTCCCGGCAGGCGTTCAGGGCTTCGTGCATGCGGTTACTCAGTTCCAGCATGCTTTCGCCTTCGGGAATACGCCCGTCCGGTGTGCCGTCAACTAAGCGCCGCCGCCAGCCCTCTTCCTCTTCGGTTAGCGAGTCCATTTTGCGGCGTTCAAGCACGCCCATATTGAGCTCACGCAGGCGGGAATCCAGGATAATCTCGCAGCCGCAGGCTTCGGCGATGATCTCTGCGGTGCGGCGAGTACGGCCTAAATCGCTGCTGATAATGTGGGTGATGCCAAGGGCTCTGGCTCGTTCGGCCACTTGCCAGGCCTGACGCTCTCCGTTTTCAGTCAGCGCGCTGTCTGACTGCCCCTGAATGCGGCGCTCAGCATTCCACTGCGTTTCGCCATGACGAACAAGGTATACCTGTAACATGCGTTTTTTCCGTTATACTCCGGTCACGAAATATCGAGAGTTCTGACTTATTATGAACCATGTCGTAGCTGCAACAACCAATCCCGCCAAAATTCAGGCGATTCTGCAGGCGTTTAGCGAGATTTATGGCGAAGGATCCTGCCATATTGAGCCCGTGGTCGTCGATAGTGGCGTGCCGGAGCAGCCCTTTGGTAGTCAGGAAACGCGAACTGGCGCACGATGCAGAGTAGCGAATGCCCGGGAGATCAGACCAGATGCCGACTTTTGGGTCGCTATTGAGGCCGGTATCGACGAAGGGAGTACCTTCAGTTGGGTGGTGATCGAGAATCGGCAGCAGCGCGGTGAAGCCCGTTCGGCGACCCTGCCGCTGCCAGACATCATTCTGCAAAAAGTCAGCGCAGGCCACGCTCTGGGGCCGGTGATGTCCGACTATACGGGTATCAATGAGATTGGGCGTAAAGAGGGAGCGATTGGGGTGTTCACCGCCGGAAAGCTCACGCGTAGTAGCGTTTACCATCAGGCGGTGATTCTGGCGCTAAGTCCATTTCATAACGAGATTTACTGCCGGGAAAATATTTAGCGGTTTGAGCTGCCACCCTGCAGCAGCTCTTTTTCCAGCCACGCCCGTAGTTCCGTCGGCGCAGCTTTCAGGCTGTTAGAGCCGCGGGTGATGGTTGCAATCCCCGCGCCCAGTTCATTCTTCAGCTCACGCTGGCTAAGCTCACCGCGCAACAACTCTTCGATGATGCGTACTCGCGTGCCTAACGCCGTACGCTCATCCGGCGTCAACAGCAGCGTCAGCAGAGGCATGTGAAGCTCCTGCCCAAAAGCTTGCTGTAACAGCCCCACAAAGCGGAGCCACTCTTTATTACTTTGCTCGGCCTGTTCCGCCGAATACTGAGAGAGCTGAGTCATGTCAGGCCACCATACTCTTTAACTAGTACGGCAGCATAACATACTCTCTGCGCAATCAGTAACGCCGCTGCCACTCGCTGTCAGACAGAATCTTGTCCGGCTGCCCCATGAAATGGCGGTAATAGGCATCGTAGGCCAGCACGTTTTTCACATAGCCACGCGTCTCAGAGAACGGAATGCTTTCCACGAATGCGATGGCGTCAATCCGCCCTGCGCTGTTACCCAGCCAGGTCCGCACGCGCCCCGGCCCTGCGTTATAGGCGGCGGAAGCAAAGATACGGTTGTTCTCAAACTGCTGGAACACATACTGCAGGTAGCTGGTGCCAATATTGATGTTGGTGTCAGGATCCAGAAGCTGCACCGGGCTGCTGTAGCCTGGAATACTGAACATCTTCACCGTATGGGTGGCGGTGCCCGGCATGATCTGCATCAGGCCGCTTGCCCCCACCGGGGAACGCACTTTCGGGTTCCAGGCACTTTCCTGGCGGGCAATCGCCATGGCATAACTTTGTGGCACAGTTTTGCCGCTAACGTAGCGGGCAAAGGTGTCTTTATAAGCCAGCGGGAAGCGCTCTTCGAGGTTGTCCCATAGCTTGCCGGCAATGGTTGCCTGCACGCTGAGATCCCACCAGTCCTGCTCAAAAGCATAGCGCGCCAGCCCGGCCTGCTCCTGCTTGCTGCGGCTGGTGACCAGATTTGCCCATTCACTCCGCGCGGTGTTGTCCATATTCCAGTACATCAGCTCGCGGACGCGGGCCATTTCAGGCCCCTGCACCAGCGCAGGATTAACAGGCTCGGCTTTATCCACGCGCAGGGGGTATTCTTCCCCAAGCCGCTGGGCGGCAACCATCGGATAGAAACCACGCTGCTGCATCAGGGCACGAAGAATACCTTTCGCTTCGTCTTCACGTCCCCGCTCCAGCAGTAAATCAGCCTGCCAGTAGCGCCATTCGTCTTTCTCTTTGGCTTCCATTGGCAAACGCGCCAGCCAGGTATTCAGGCCTGTGCGATCGCCCGCACCCAGCGCCATGCGCACGCGCCGCTCAATCAACGAGGTGGACTGGGAACGCATAATGGCGTCATCCCGCCAGCGAGCCTGTTCATCCGTTACGTCGCTGCCCATCAACCGCCAGGCCACAACGTCACGCAATTCCTGCACCTGCTCCTCGGTCAATTTCTGTGCCTGAGCCAGGGACGGGATCATCAGGCGAGCATTCTCTACATCCTGACGCGCAACGCTTGCAAAGGCGATAGCGGCCGCCTGACGAGTGAAATCCGTCGCCCCCACCGTATTAGCGAAGGTCAGCACCGTGCCAGGATTATTTTGCAGGCTGACCAGGGCGCTGGAGATGGTCTGATATTCCGCTGGCATCTGGTTCGCCAGCGCGTTCACCAGCGAGGTATTCCCCTCTTTCATCGCCAGACGAATTCGCTCAAGGTAAGCCAGCGGATCCTGCGTGCCGGAAGCTCGCCACGCCGAAAACAGCGCATCACAGCTTGATGGCTGGCTCTTTCCCGTCAGCCAAAGTTCTTTCGCACCGGCCCAGGCGGCATCCGCTTGCCCGGTATTCCATTTGGCAAAGTAGTAATTACATTTTGCTTCGTTAGTGGCAGGCGGCTCGGGGCTAAAGGCCAGCAAACCTTGCCAGTCCTGCCGCCTTGCCAGCTCGTTAACAAACCGGGAGCTTAAGGTACGCGCCGGAGGCAAAGTTGGGTTCGCCTGGATAAATTGGGCCACCGCCACGGTCGGCTCGTTCATCAGGTCATCGGTGAGCTGGCGGTATTCAAGATAAGGATAAAGGGGATAGGTCTGCAGCGTGGGCATGAGCTGCTGCACCACGTCCATTTGCTTGTTATCCCAGGCCTGTTTAATTTGCGCGTAGCGGTTGCGCTGCTCATCGAGAGAATCTGCACGTACCGCACCGTTTAACATCACCAGGCTAACGCCCGCGGCAAGCAACTGCCATACGACTTGTTTGGCTTTTACCACACCTTCTCCTCATTATTTTCCTGACGGCATCATGCCTGCGCTGCAATAAGCGAATGCATTCATGCTAACCAGGGGAGACACAATACGCCACGTCCGGAAGGGATATTTTGGTCATGAAGCGTATAAAGGCGCCCTGCGCGGCAGAAGCACGATACCCCGCTGGGATTAGACCGTGAAAACGGCTACACTTCGCCTTTGTTAAGTACCATCTTACATCACGATAAAAGAGGCAAAGTCGCACTGTGGCTCAATTCGTTTATACCATGCATCGTGTCGGCAAAGTTGTCCCGCCGAAACGACATATTCTGAAAAATATTTCGCTCAGCTTCTTCCCTGGCGCCAAAATCGGCGTACTGGGTCTGAACGGTGCCGGTAAATCCACCCTGCTGCGCATCATGGCCGGCATCGATACCGATATCGAAGGCGAAGCCCGTCCACAGCCAGGCATCAAGATCGGCTACCTGCCGCAGGAACCAAAGCTGAACCCGGAACACACCGTACGTGAGTCCGTAGAAGAAGCGGTTTCCGAAGTGGTTAACGCGCTGAAAGGCCTGGACGAAGTCTACGCCAAATACGCCGAGCCGGACGCGGACTTCGATAAGCTGGCCGCGCAGCAAGGCAAGTATGAAGAAATCATCCAGGCGCACGACGGTCATAACCTGAACGTGCAGCTGGAGCGCGCCGCCGATGCCCTGCGCCTGCCGGACTGGGATGCAAAAATCGAGAAGCTGTCCGGGGGTGAACGCCGCCGCGTTGCGCTTTGCCGCCTGCTGCTGGAAAAACCAGACATGCTGTTGCTCGACGAACCAACCAACCACCTGGATGCAGAATCCGTGGCATGGCTGGAACGCTTCCTGCACGACTTCGAGGGCACCGTGGTGGCGATCACCCACGACCGTTACTTCCTCGACAACGTCGCCGGCTGGATCCTCGAGCTTGACCGTGGGGAAGGTATTCCATGGGAAGGTAACTACTCCTCCTGGCTGGAGCAGAAAGATCAGCGCCTGGCGCAGGAAGCCTCAACGGAAGCGGCTCGCCGTAAATCCATTGAGAAAGAGCTGGAGTGGGTTCGTCAGGGCGCTAAAGGCCGTCAGTCTAAGGGCAAAGCCCGTCTGGCACGCTTCGAAGAGCTGAACAACACCGAATACCAGAAACGTAACGAAACCAACGAACTGTTTATTCCACCTGGCGCACGTCTGGGGGATAAAGTGGTGGAAGTTAACAACCTGCGTAAATCTTACGGCGACCGCCTGCTGATTGACGATCTGAGCTTCTCCGTACCGAAAGGCGCCATCGTCGGCATCATCGGTCCGAACGGCGCGGGTAAATCTACCCTGTTCCGCATGATGTCCGGTCAGGAACAGCCTGACAGCGGCTCTATAACCCTCGGTGAGACCGTGAAACTGGCTTCCGTTGACCAGTTCCGTGACGCCATGGATAACAGCAAAACCGTCTGGGAAGAAGTCTCCGGCGGCCAGGATATTATGCGTATCGGCAACACCGAGATGCCAAGCCGCGCCTACGTTGGCCGCTTTAACTTCAAAGGCGTCGACCAGGGCAAACGCGTGGGCGAGCTGTCCGGCGGTGAGCGCGGTCGTCTGCACCTGGCGAAGCTGCTGCAGGTTGGCGGTAACGTTCTGCTGCTCGATGAACCAACCAACGACCTGGATATCGAAACCCTGCGTGCGCTGGAAAACGCCCTGCTGGAGTTCCCGGGCTGCGCGATGGTTATCTCGCACGACCGCTGGTTCCTGGACCGCATCGCTACCCACATTCTGGATTACCAGGATGAAGGTAAAGTCGAATTCTTCGAAGGGAACTTCACCGAATACGAAGAGTACAAGAAGCGTACCCTCGGCTCAGATGCCCTGGAGCCAAAACGCATCAAGTACAAGCGCGTAACCAAGTAAATGCAAAAGGCACCTTCACGGTGCCTTTTTTATGGTGAGTTCACCCGTAGTACTTTTCCCCTCACCCCGGCCCTCTCTCAGAGGGCGAGGGAGAAAAACGACACATAATATTGTTTATTCCCTCTCCCTCTGGGAGAGGGTTAAAGTGAGGGCCAGCGTACGCTTTACCGCTGCTCGCCCATCATCTCTTTCACCAGATCCACGCAGCGCAGGAAGCGCGAGTCATAGTCGGACTCTTCGACGTGAATAAACTCGATGTTGTTCTCTTTGAGCATCTCCACCAGCAGGTTCTGGAACGATTTTCTGTCCACATCGCTGCCGAGGCTGCGTAAACCGTCAGCCACCCACGGCGTATTGTTTTCCAGCAGGATAACCAGATCAAAGCGGTACTCATCGATCAGCGCCTGTACAAACGGGTGCTCGCGGCCTTCATACTTCTTGCAGAAGGCCTGAGTGGTCACAAAGTCGGTGTCGATAAACGCCACTTTATTGGCGTACTTCACCGCAAAATCGACGTACTGCGCATGGCCGATGGCAATTTTGTCGTAGTCGGAATATTGCAGCGCCATTTCGTCACCGCCCAGGTGCGAGAAAACGTAATCCCGCCCGTATTCCCAGGCGCTGGTGGTATTGAAGATGTTGGCAAGCTTGTTCACCATCCACGACTTCCCGCTCGACTCGCCGCCAAGTATCGCCACCGTGCGCACAAAGAACGGTTTTACCTCAGTAGGAATGTATTCCCAGTAGCGGAACGGGTTTTCACGGATTTGTGTGCCGCTGATGTTCATAAAGGTTCGCTTTGGATCGACCACCACCGTTTCGATCCCGAGGTGTTCGG
The DNA here is from genome assembly GCF_050847315.1 of Enterobacter sp. TMH.L2. Taxonomy (NCBI): domain Bacteria; kingdom Pseudomonadati; phylum Pseudomonadota; class Gammaproteobacteria; order Enterobacterales; family Enterobacteriaceae; genus Enterobacter; species Enterobacter sp. TMH.L2. The sequence continues at coordinate 3,992,841 of NZ_CP193791.1, forward strand.
TAAACTTCGCGGCGTCCCCTTCTTCCGAGGTATAGATCCGGTCTGGCGAAATACCTTTGCTGTCCATAAACGCTTTAATCCCCCGGCTCCAGACGTCCCAGCCGTGGGGATAAGGCTCCATTCCCTCCTCGTTAAAGGAGTGAATGCGGATATTCTTCTGATATTTAAAAGTTTGCAGCAGCCAGCGCAGGCGGTCACCGGTGGTTGGCTGCTGGGACATCGCGCTATCGTCAAACAGCGCTCGGTCGCGGGGCTCATCATAGCCCATGATGATATGCAGCTCGTCCACCTGGCTACAGGCGCGCTGGATCAAGTAGATATGCCCGGTATGTAGCGGATAAAACTTACCGAACACCACGCCGACTTTCTTTTCGCGACGCGGGAATTCCAGCCCAAGGAAGCGGTGCAACGCCTCCAGTTTTTGCGCGCTGGGGCTTTTGATTTTCGCGTTCAGTAACTGGCTCAGGTAGCCTTTAGTCATACCGCTGGCATCCGCCACCTGCTGTAAAGTACAGCCCTGCTGACGAATAGCCGTTTTAATATAGTCGAATGACGACACGCGCTGCCTCCTGCCGAAGCGGGAACGGTTCCCGCAAGTTACTCAATTATAAGTCGTCGAATACAGAAAGCGCATCAGCAAGTTTTTTCACGCCGAAGACCTGCATCCCTTCAGGAATTTTTTTCGGTACGTTGGCCTGGGGCACAATTGCGCGCTTAAAGCCGTGTTTCGCCGCTTCGGAAATACGCTCCTGGCCGCTGGGTACCGGGCGGATTTCACCCGCCAGCCCGACTTCCCCAAATACGACTAAATCCTGCGGCAAGGCTCTGTCGCGCAGGCTGGAAACCATCGCCAGCAGCAGCGCCAGGTCGGCGCTGGTTTCGGTAACCTTTACGCCGCCCACCACGTTCACAAACACGTCCTGATCGGCCATTTGCAGGCCGCCGTGACGGTGGAGTACGGCCAGCAGAATCGCCAGGCGGTTTTGCTCCAGACCAACGGCTACGCGGCGAGGGTTGGACATCATCGACTGATCCACCAGCGCCTGAATCTCAACCAGCAGCGGACGAGTTCCTTCCCAAACCACCATCACCGAACTGCCCGGTGTCACTTCATCGCCCCGGCTAAGGAAAATGGCCGACGGGTTGCTGACTTCACGCAGTCCCTGCTCGGTCATCGCGAACACGCCCAGCTCGTTCACCGCCCCAAAGCGGTTTTTATGGCTGCGCAGGGTTCGAAAGCGGGAATCGGCGTCGCCATCTAACATGACTGAACAGTCTATACAGTGTTCGAGGACTTTTGGCCCCGCAAGAGAACCGTCTTTCGTGACATGCCCGACCATCACGATCGCCACGCCTTTCGTCTTCGCAAAACGCGTCAGGTAGGCCGCAGTTTCACGCACCTGGGCCACGCTGCCCGGCGAAGACTGCACGTCCGCCATGTGCATGACCTGGATCGAGTCGATCACCATCAGCTTCGGCTGCTCTTCCTCAGCGATCATACAGATCTGTTCGATGCTGGTTTCCGACAGCATATTGAGGTTTTGCGTCGGCAGGCCTAACCGATGCGCGCGCATCGCCACTTGCTGAAGCGACTCTTCGCCAGTGACGTACAGGGTTTTCATTTGCTCGCTCAGCTTGCAGAGCGTTTGCAGCAGCAGCGTTGACTTCCCTGCGCCGGGGTTACCGCCGATCAGAATGGCGCTGCCCGGCACTACGCCACCGCCCAGCACCCGGTCAAATTCTTTAAAACCGGTGGAGAAGCGCGGCAGTTCTTCCAGGCTGATGTCCGAAAGCTTTTGTACGCGGCTGACGCCCGCGCTCCCGGCATAGCCGGAGAGGCGCTCGTTGCGGGCAACCTGCGGAGAAGCGGCGATGCGCACTTCGGTAATGGTATTCCACGCGTGACAGGCGCTGCACTGCCCCTGCCAGCGCGGGTAATCCGCACCACACTCGTTACAAACAAATGCGCGTTTTGGAGCTTTCGCCACCTTTATACCTCTTGTTAACGTTCTTCCTGAATCAGGCTGCCGGAAAGGATGCAGAACACGCCCATCAGATCCGCATGACGGATACTGACTTCGCTCTTCTCGTTCACCTTCGGCTTAGCGTGATAGGCAATCCCCAGGCCTGCGGCGTGGATCATCGGTAAATCATTGGCCCCGTCGCCAATCGCAACGGTTTGCGCGGCGGGGATTTCATATTTTTCGGCCAGGCGCTTCAAAGTGACCGCTTTGAACTTCGCGTCCACAATCTGCCCCAGCACTTCGCCGGTCAGCTTGCCGTCGCAAATTTCAAGTTCGTTGGCGACCACCGCCGTCAGGTTTAATGTGTCGCGCAGGTATTCGGCGAAGAAGGTAAACCCGCCAGAGGCAATCGCCACTTTCCAACCCAGCGTATCGAGATTTTGTACCAGAGATTTTAGCCCCGGCATCAGCGGTAGCTCGTCGCGAACCTGGCGTAAAATATTAGCATCCGCGCCCTTCAGGGTCGCCACACGCTGGCGAAGGCTGGCGGTAAAGTCCAGCTCGCCGCGCATTGCGCGTTCGGTGACTTCAGCCACCATTTCACCCGTTCCCGCCAGTTTGGCGATCTCGTCGATACACTCGATCTGAATGGCGGTGGAGTCCATGTCCATGACCAGCAGACCAGGCGTTTTCAAATGTGGGATTTTGCCCAGCGGCGCCACGTCCAGCCCGGCTTCATGCGCAAGCTTGGTCGCGCGCGGCGTTAAAGAGCCGGCCAGGCGAATAACCTGATAATCTTCCACGCACCAGGCGGTCACAATCACCATCGCCGCCCCCAGCTTGCGCTGGTATTTGGTCAGACACTGCTTGTCCAGATTACGCCCGTACAGGAGCCAGCCACTGCGGCCAGCGCGGTAGTCCAGCGGCATCACTTCGTCGCCGCTCAGGGAAAGCGGCAACCCAGGCCAAAGTGAAACATCGTTAGGCAAATCGCACCAGGTCAAACTGTTTGGCATTGCGGCTCCAGAATCAAGTAAACATACCCTTTTGCAGTCGGATTGCGGGCTGATGGCAAGGGATTTTTCTCCTCGCGCTGGCGTAAAGCCTGAGCTTCTGCCCTTTGAAGAATGCAGGGTATCCGGGTAAAAACAACGCATGAGGCTACCTTGTCCGCCTTGCTTCTGGCAACATTAAAGTAAGCAATTTTCCAAAGGTGCATCATGGTTCGGGTAAAATTTAAATTTCGGCTCCATCGCGCAGTGATTGTGCTGTTCTGCCTCGCACTTTTGGTGGCGCTAATGCAGGGCGCGTCCTGGTTCAGCCGGGGCAGTCAGCAGGCGCGAAACGTTCAGTTAGAGGAGCTGGCCCGCACCCTCTCCCGTCAGGTCGCGTTTAATCTGGTTCCCGTCATGAAAACTGAGAATCCGGATGAAAAACGCATCTCCACCGTGCTTAACCTTTTGACTAAGGATAGCCGTATTCTGGATGCCGCCGTGTACGACAGCGAAGGTGACCAAATTGCGCGCGCGGGGGAAAACATTGAGGTTCGCGATCGCCTGGCGCTGGACGGCCAGAAAGCCGGCAGCTACTTCAACCAGCAAATCGTCGAACCTATCACCGATAAAAGCGGGCCTATCGGCTACCTGCGCATTACCCTGGATACCCACACGCTTGCCACCGAAGCTAAGCAAGTGGACAACACCACCAATATTCTGCGCCTGATGCTGCTGCTCGCCGTCGCGATCGGTATTGTGCTGACCCGCACGCTGCTGCACGGCAAGCGCACCCGCTGGCAGCAATCACCGTTCCTGCTTACCGCCAATACGAAAGTAAAAGAGGAAGACGAGCCTAAGTAAAGCTCCCTCAGTAAATTCGCCGAGATAGCGTCATGCTAAGATGACGCCATTCTTCTGGGAAAAGGATCTTTGTTATGTCGACTTTGCGTTTGCTAATCTCTGACTCTTACGACCCGTGGTTTAACCTGGCCGTTGAAGAGACTATTTTTCGGCAGATGCCCGCCACTCAGCGGGTTCTGTTTCTATGGCGTAATGCAGATACGGTGGTGATTGGCCGCGCCCAGAACCCCTGGAAAGAGTGCAATACCGGGCGCATGGAGCAAGATAACGTTCGGCTGGCAAGGCGCAGCAGCGGCGGTGGCGCGGTGTTCCACGACCTGGGCAACACCTGCTTCACTTTTATGGCCGGCAAACCCGAATACGACAAGAGTATTTCCACGGCTATCGTACTGAACGCCCTGGCGAGCCTTGGGCTGGAAGCCACCGCATCCGGGCGCAACGACCTTGAGGTCGAAACCGCCGAAGGTACGCGCAAGATTTCAGGTTCCGCCTATCGGGAAACTCTGGATCGTGGGTTTCATCACGGCACTTTGCTGCTGAATGCCGATCTGAGCCGCCTGGCAAACTACCTCAATCCCGATCCGAAAAAGCTCCAGGCCAAAGGCATTACATCCGTAAGAAGCCGGGTCGCCAACCTCAGCGACATCAAGCCAGGCCTGACCCACGAGCAGATAGCCGACGCGATTACGGCAGCGTTTTTCGCCCACTACGGCGAGCGTGTGGAAGCCGAGCATATCTCCCCGGAAGCGCTCCCCAATCTGCCAGGGTTTGCCGAGACTTTTGCCCGCCAGAGCAGCTGGGAGTGGAATTTTGGCCAGGCTCCGGCCTTTACGCACCTGCTGGACAACCGATTTACCTGGGGGGGCGTTGAGCTACATTTTGACGTCGAAAAAGGGCATATCACCCGCGCCCAGGTGTTCACCGATAGCCTGAATCCTGCCCCGCTTGAAGCGCTGGCCACCCGGTTAAAAGGCTGCCTGTACCGCAGTATTTTGCTGCAGCAGGAGTGCGAAACGCTGATTTACAGCTTCCCGGAACAGGAAGCCGAACTGAGAGAGCTTTCAGCCTGGATTGCTCAGGCCGTTCGTTAAGCGAGCCGCCGAAGCCGCTCGCTTAACCGCTCGACTTGCTCAGCCATTCCCGCCGCAATTTGCTGGAATGGCTCGCTCAGCATCACATTCAGGCTAAGCTCCTGCCAGTAGCGCTGCGCCCAAGGCTGCATCTCGAGCCACACTTCGCCGGGGACGTCGGCATCAATATTAATCTCAATGCAGCCTGTTCGCATATTGCCTGAACTGCCCGGAGCCCAGGCCATAGGCAGCATATCGTAGACCGGTGTGAGCTCGAGCGGACGGTCAGAGAGAAAGAAAGAGAGGTTCCCGGCATGCATATCGCTGTTACCAATCAGTCGGCCAAACGCCCAAATGCGCTGCACCTGCCGAAGCGTGGCGGCCTCAACCATCCCCTCTTCTTTTAGACGCGTCACGGCTTTAGGCCAGCTAAGCACGCCCGCCGCATATTCACTTTGCACGCTTTCAAGAGAGACAATACTGCGCCGCCCGAAAACGCCCACGCAGTCAAAGCGCTCAACTTCGAGAAAGAACTGCCCGCTAACCGTCGAAAGTAGATCACACCGTGCGGCAGCAATCCCTACATCATTTAGCAGCGTTAAAGCGCTGGCCTCAGCGGCCAGTAGATCCGCCCATCGACGCTGGTTATCGTTCCGCATAGCCGGGGTGAACTTCACAAGAGCATGTCGTGGCCCGCGAAGCGTTTCACTGTAGCAGGTGAATTTAGGCTGCTCGCCTCCGGCGGATGAGCCGACAATTTCACCGTCTATCGCCCTGTGAGCAAGCTCAGCGTAAACCTTCAGGCGTTCATTATGAGGAATGACTTCGGGAACGTCATTCTCTGTCCACAGGCGATAACTCTCTTCGCCCACCAGCCAGCCACCCAGATTTTCCTGCCGCTGCACAGAGAGCGCCAGGAGCACATCCTCTTCTCGCCACAGCCGAATATCTTCCGGCAAATCGCTGTCTTTAGCTAACTCACCCCCCCAGGCCCGCCCCAAAAACCCCTGAGGCCGGAGATCGGTCAGGTACCAGGGCAACCCGTCAAACCAGCGGCTGTCGCCGTTGTGATGCACAACGAGGCAACTGCCTTTCGGCCACACGGGATAAAGCACACCAAATACCCAGGCTTTACCGACGTCGTCAATCTGCCAGAGCTGAAATTCGCGGTGCTGCCTTACCGGGTGTTTTAATCCGTACAGCGTCGCACGAGCTGAACCGAATTTGATAACGTCAGGCTCAAGCGCTACCCGGCGAGAGAAAGTCGCCTGGCTGATACCCAGCCGTTGGGCCAGCGTTCTGGCTGGAAGAGGCCCGGTAAGAAGAAGGTCCGCTAGTTCGCTCACGTGAATAGATTAATGAATAGATACTTGAATTTATTTATAGTCTTGAATGCCAGATAGGTAAAGAGGATTAACCCAAAATAAGAAATAAAATGAATAGATAAATGGCATAAAAAAGGCGCCCTAAGGCGCCCTTTAAACGAGAAGAAAAACTTACTCTTTGTCGCCCAGCAGGACGGATTCCAGAGCAATTTTGATCATGTCGTTGAAGGTAGTCTGACGCTCAGCGGCGGTGGTCTGCTCGTGAGTACGGATGTGGTCAGACACGGTGCAGATGGTCAGCGCTTTTGCACCGAACTCAGCCGCTACGCCGTAGATCCCGGCAGCTTCCATTTCCACACCCAGAATGCCGTATTTTTCCATCACGTCGAACATGGACGGATCCGGCGTGTAGAACAGGTCTGCAGAAAAGATGTTGCCCACGCGAGCGTCAACGCCCAGCGCTTTTGCCGCATCAACCGCGTTACGAACCATATCGAAGTCCGCGATAGCCGCGAAGTCGTGATCCTTGAAGCGCAGGCGGTTAACTTTAGAGTCAGTACACGCGCCCATACCGATCACCACGTCGCGTAGCTTAACGTCTGCACGAACCGCGCCGCAGGAACCCACGCGAATGATTTTCTTCACGCCGAAGTCGGTGATTAGCTCTTTCGCGTAGATGGAGCAGGATGGGATGCCCATACCATGGCCCATAACGGAGATCTTACGGCCTTTGTAAGTCCCGGTGAATCCGAGCATGCCGCGCACGTTGTTCACTTCACGCACGTCTTCCAGGAAGGTTTCCGCGATGTGCTTGGCGCGCAGCGGGTCACCCGGCATCAGTACTACGTCAGCGAAATCGCCCATTTCTGCGTTAATGTGTGGCGTAGCCATTGTGTATTCCTTGATTTTAAAAGTTAGCAATCAGGCGGGCAACCGCCCGCCCAAAGGGATCACAGCATGTTTTTGCCGTAGTCCATGTCGGAAAGACCGAAGTACTTCGCTACCGTCTGGCCGATATCCGCGAAGGTTTCGCGGTGGCCAAGAGAACCGGCTTTCACTTTCGGGCCGTAGATCAGCACCGGAATGTGCTCGCGAGTATGGTCGGTACCCTGCCAGGTTGGGTCACAGCCGTGGTCCGCGGTAAGGATCAGAATATCGTCCTCTTTCAGCAGCGCCATCAGCTCTGGCAGGCGACGGTCGAACAGCTCAAGGCCGCCCGCGTAGCCGGCTACGTCGCGACGGTGGCCCCAGGAGGAGTCAAAGTCGACGAAGTTGGTGAACACGATGGTGTCGTCGCCGGCTTCTTTCATCTCTTTGATGGTGGCGTCGAACAGCGCATCCAGACCGGTTGCCTTCACTTTTTTAGTGATGCCGCAGTTGGCGTAGATGTCCGCAATTTTACCCACGGAAACAACCTGGCCCTGCTTCTCATCAACCAGCTTCTGCAGCACGGTGGCGGCAGGTGGCTCGACCGCTAAGTCGTGACGGTTGCCGGTACGCTGGAAGTTACCCGCTTTATCGCCAACAAACGGACGCGCGATAACGCGGCCAATGTTGTAGCCGCCTTCGGTCAGCTCTTCGCGCGCGATTTCACACAGCTCATAAAGCTTATCCAGGCCGTAGGTTTCTTCGTGGCAGGCAATCTGGAACACGGAGTCAGCGGAGGTATAGAAAATCGGTTTCCCGGTTTTCATGTGCTCTTCACCCAGCTCGTCCAGGATCACGGTCCCGGAAGAGTGGCAGTTGCCGAGGTAGCCCGGCAGGTTGGCACGCTTGACCAGTTTGTCCAGCAGCTCCTGCGGGAAGCTGTTGTCGTGGTCGCTGAAATAGCCCCAGTCAAACAGAACCGGCACGCCGGCGATTTCCCAGTGGCCAGACGGGGTGTCTTTGCCGGAAGAAAGCTCGTGTGCCCAGCCGTAAGCGCCGATAACTTCTGCGTTACCGTCCATGCCTGCTGCCACTTTGCCGGTGGAGCCTTCATGAGCTTTTACCAGCCCAAGACGAGTCAGGTTAGGCAGGTTCAGGGGGCCTTTACGGCCTTTGTCAGCTTCGCCTTTAGCGCAAGCCTCCGCGATGTGACCGAGGGTATCAGAGCCGACATCTCCGAAGCGCTCTGCGTCTTCGGTAGCACCGATGCCGAAAGAGTCCAGCACCATAATAAACGCACGTTTCATATTATTCTCCGTACCTTGTGCTCTATAAAATAGGGATCAGATCAGTATACCGTTATTCGGTGATTCGGCGATAGACCGTTGGTGTTTCCTGCGGTGCTTTTTCGTCAATGCTGATTGCCGCTTTCACCGCCTTCGCGGCTTCCTGCCAGCTGGCTTCGTCTTTGGCGTGGATCACCGCCAGCGGACGTTCGCCGTCGATAGATTCTCCCAGACGCGCCATGTCGGTAAAGCCGACGGTGTAATCAATGGTGTCGGAAGCCTGACGCCGACCGCCGCCCATCGACACCACCGCCATGCCCAGCGCGCGAGTGTCCATCGCCGAAACAAACCCGGACGCTTCGGCATACACTGCCTTGCTCAGCATTGCCGTCGGCAGGTACTTCGCGTAATTTTCAACGAAGTCACTCGGGCCTTTCTGCGCGGCAACCATGCGGCCAAACACTTCGGCTGCTTTGCCGTTGTCCAGCACCGCCTGAAGCTTCGCGCGTGCTTCAATTTCGTCTTTGGCAAGCTTGCCGGAAATCAGCATTTCCACGCACAGCGCCATTGTCACATCGAACAGACGCGGGTTGCGGTATTCCCCCGTGAGGAACTGTACCGCTTCACGGACTTCCACGGCGTTACCCGCGCTGGAAGCCAGCACCTGGTTCATGTCCGTCAGCAGCGCGGTGGTCTTCACGCCTGCGCCGTTGGAAACGCCAACGATAGCCTCTGCCAGCTGAGCTGACAGCTCGTAAGTCGGCATAAATGCGCCGCTGCCTACTTTCACGTCCATCACCAGCGCGTCCAGCCCTTCGGCCAGTTTTTTCGCCAGAATGGAAGCGGTGATAAGCGGGATAGAATCCACCGTCGCGGTAATGTCGCGGGTGGCATAAAAACGTTTGTCCGCCGGTGCCAGCGAGCTGGTCTGGCCGATGATGGCCACGCCGACGTCCTTAATAATGTCGCGGAAGCGGTTATCGTCCGGGAAGATATCGAAGCCCGGAATCGCCTCGAGCTTGTCCAGCGTCCCGCCGGTGTGCCCCAGGCCACGGCCTGAAATCATCGGCACATAGCCACCGCAGGCCGCCACCATTGGGCCAAGCATCAGCGAAGTGACATCCCCCACGCCGCCGGTGGAATGTTTATCCACAATCGGGCCGTTGAGGTTAAGGCTTTTCCAGTCCAGCACGGTGCCGGAATCCCGCATCGCCATTGTCAGCGACACCCTTTCCGGCATTGTCATGTCGTGGAAGAAAATGGTCATCGCCAGAGCAGCAATTTGCCCTTCAGAGACGGTGTTGTCGCGAATACCGTTGATAAAGAAGCGAATCTCTTCGTCGCTCAGTACCAGGCCATCACGTTTTTTACGAATAATTTCTTGTGCGAGAAACACGGCAACCCCCTGGGAAATGCGGGTAAAGAGCGGCGGAAAACCCGCCGCAATTAAAGATTACTCTGGATAATTCGAGTCGCAGGCAGAAGGCAAAAGAGCCCATCCCCAGGAGCTTACTGAAGTAAGTGACTGCGGTGAGGGAGTGCAGCTAACGCACCTGCGGCTTGAAGTATGACGAGTAATTAGTAGCTGCTGGCGCTTTTACCGTCCCCATGGCCCAGCGCTTTCAGCAGGCTGGCTAACAGGCTGGACGCCCCGAAGCGGTAATGACGGGAGTCGGCCCAGTCGGCGCCGAACAGATCGTCCGCGATAGCCAGGAACTGCGCAGCATCTTCAGCGGAGCGAACGCCACCGGCTGGTTTGAAGCCTACAGTTTTTTCCACGCCCATATCGCGGATCACTTCCATCATGATGCGAGCGCTTTCCGGCGTGGCGTTAACCGGCACTTTACCGGTCGAGGTTTTGATAAAGTCGGCACCGGCTTTAATCGCGATAGTAGACGCTTTGCGGATCAGCTCTTCGGTCTTCAGCTCGCCGGTTTCGATGATCACTTTCAGCAGTACGTTAGCGCTGGCGCAGGCGTCTTTACACGCTTTCACCAGGTCGAAGCCTACCTGCTCGTTACCGGCAATCAGCGCCCGGTATGGGAACACCACGTCCACTTCGTCTGCACCGTAAGCGATAGCGGCGCGGGTTTCTGCCAGCGCGATGTCGATATCGTCGTTACCGTGTGGGAAGTTGGTCACGGTCGCAATGCGGATGTCTGGGGTGCCCTGCTCTTTCAGGGTTTTACGGGCGATTGGGATGAAACGCGGATAGATACAAATCGCAGCGGTGTTGCCGACTGGGGTTTTTGCCTGATGGCACAGAGCGATGACTTTCTCGTTAGTGTCATCGTCGTTCAGGGTAGTCAGATCCATCAGTTTCAGCGCACGCAGGCTGCTTTGGGTTAAATCGGTCATAACGCTCTCCAACAAAAGGGAAATAAGTCTCCGGCCTGGAAACTCAACACGTTGGAGCGGACTTGGTTCCTTGAAGAAGAGTGGTCACCTGAGTCACCCTCACGTTGAGATCCTTCTCACCGCACATTGCCGGTTGCAATGTTAGAATTCTAACACCCACCACCGATGCAATTTTGTGTCTCGCCTCACAAAAGCCAAAGCGTGAATTGCAAGCTTTCATAGAGTATATGTGATTAAAGGAACAAAATAACGCGCTAAATTGCGCCAGGACACAAGAAAATGGCTGGCAGGGCGCCAGCCATCGGTTACCGCTTAATGTTATTATTATAACATTTATATTGCAGGCTACAGCGCCAGGAAAAGCCCGGCGATGGTGGCGCTCATCAGGTTAGACAGCGTCCCCGCCGCCACGGCCTTCATGCCCAGCTGAGCCACATCGTGCCGACGGTTTGGCGCCATGCTGCCCAGGCCACCGATCAGAATGGCGATAGAAGAAAGGTTAGCAAATCCGCACAGCGCGAAGGAGATAATTGCTTTGGTATGGCCGGACAGCACCTGCAGGCCCGCCGCAGCCACTTCGGCATCATCCTTCAGGTAAGCGCCGAAGTTCAGGTAAGCAACGAACTCGTTGATGATCAGCTTCTGGCCGATAAACGATCCGGCCACCATCGCCTCGCTCCACGGCACGCCAATCAGCCAAGCTACCGGGGAGAACACCCAGCCCAGCATCAACTCCAGCGAAAGCTGCGGATAGTTGAACCAGCCGCCGATACCGGAAAGCATCCCGTTCAACAGGGCAATCAGCGCCACAAACGCCAGCAGCATCGCCCCGACGTTCAGCGCCAGCTGCATCCCGGAGGCTGCGCCCGAGGCCGCCGCATCCAGCACGTTAGCCGGGCGATCTGGGTCGTTTTTCATCGACTCCAGCTCCGGCGTGTCGTTCGGGGTTTCCGTTTCAGGCAGCATTATCTTGGCAAACAGCAGCCCGCCCGGTGCGGCCATAAAGGATGCGGCAATCAGGTATTCCAGCGGCACGCCCATCTGCGCGTAGCCCGCCAGCACGGAGCCCGCCACGGAGGCAAGGCCACCGCACATCACGGCAAACAGCTCAGAGCGAGTCATGGTCGAGATGTAAGGGCGAACCACAAGCGGCGCTTCGGTTTGGCCAACGAAAATATTCGCCGTCGCCGATAAGGATTCGGTGCGGGAGGTTTTCAATACCTTACGAAGGCCGCCGCCGAGAATACGGATCACTAACTGCATCACGCCGAGGTAGTAAAGTACGGCGATCAGAGAGGAGAAGAAGACGATGATCGGCAGGACGCGCAGCGCAAAGATAAAGCCGCCGCCGCCAAAGACTTCAAACATTTTGTCAGACACCAGCCCGCCAAACAGGAAAGAAATCCCTGAATTGCCGTAGGCGATGACATTAGCCACCCCTTCAGACATCGCGAGCAGGACTTTACGCCCGACCGGAACGTAAAGGATCAGCGCCCCGATACCGATCTGGATAAGCCACGCACCAATGACGGTGCGCAGGTTGATCGCTTTGCGGTTGCTGGAAAGTAAAACGGCGATCAGCAGCAATGCCACCATGCCGATCAATCCCATGAGTATTTGCATACAGTATCCCTGTGTATCAACTGGAAAGATTCGGGCTTTAGCAGCCCCTTTTTAGCGCGCGGATTATAACCACAGGGGCGAGAAAAGTGCCGGAGCAATCACGTGTAGGGCGAAATGTATAGAAACATTTACATAGCAAGGTGATGAATATCACACTTTGAGGGCGACTCATTAGAAGGCGAATAATTCGTCTGCGTTGTTTTTCAAGGCATTAGCAATGATTTCTGCGGGCTCCGGGCGTAATTCACACAGCGCATCGAAGACCCTGGCGGCACGTTCCGGCCGGTTGGGCTGCCCCTGCCAGCCGTTCAGCGGCATATCCGGCGCATCGGTTTCCAGCAACAGCGATGAAAGCGGCAAACGGGCCATCACATCCCGGGTTTTGCTGGCTCGCGGATAGGTGATGGTGCCACCGACGCCAATGCGATAGCCCATTGCAATAAACCGTTCCGCCTGCTGTAAGCTACCGGCAAAACCATGCACCACGCCGGTTCTGGGCAAGTTGTGACGCTTCAGGTGCAGCGCCAGCTTGTCGTGAGTACGGCGGGAGTGGAGCAGCACCGGCAGATCGTAACGCTTTGCCAGCTTCAGCTGCTCGCTGAGGATAAACTCCTGCCTGTCTAGCTGCGGATCTTCGCGATAAAGATCCAGCCCAATCTCACCGATGGCGATCAGCTTCTCCGGCTTTTGCCGCAAAAGATCCTCCAGCGTGGCCAGCCCCGTATCATCATGTTTTTCAATCACAATCGGATGCATACCCAGGGAGGCATAAAGCGCCGGATAATTCTGCGCCAGCGCGAGTACGCGATTGAAACGCCCCGCTTCTATTGCTGGCACAATGATTTTACGAACCCCGGCCTCAGCGGCCAGCGCGAGGCTGTGCTCTTCATCCCCGGTGAAGGGGGGAAAATCAAAGTGGCAATGGGTGTCGTAGAACGTAAAACTCACGCGAGATCCTCATTATCAAACGCCGCATCATTCGCCTGCAGGCCAGGGCTAATCGGCTTGACCAGCGATTCGTTTGCCGCCGCAGCAGGAGGAATGACCAACGGGCCGGGCGTATTAATGCGCGGCAAATGACGCCTTAACGGCGGTTTAGCCACCAGCAGTTTGCCAATGGTGGCCAGGAAATAGCGCCCGCACAAGCGCCCCGTTTGATAATCCGCCGTCAATGAAGGCAGGCGGCTGCCGAGCGCGCTGCTTAATAGCGCTTTCGGGGGGTAAATCTCAAAGATTCGCAGTTTACCGGGCGGCTTCTCAATGAAGCTTTGGATTTCACGGTAGCTTTCCTCGTGGTGCTGCACCAGATTCAACAGCGGCTGCAGGCTGCTGTCGCCCAGCCAGCGTTCCATATGTTTGAACCACTGCGGCGTGTAGTACATCTGTGAAGGTACGGTGCGAATGACCACCAGCGTATCTGCCCCGCGATTAACCGCTTCCCGCACAGGCACCGCATCGCTGATGCCGCCGTCCTGATAGCTGACGCCGTCAATATCCACGCCTGAGCGGTAAAAACCGGGAATGGCGCTGGAGGCTTTCAGCAAATTTAGCCAGGTATCCGTGGTCGGCGAAAAGTAATTCGCCGCATAGTCATCACTGCGGCAGGCGCACATAAAGAACTCTTTTCCCTGTTCAAACAGCGGGTCGGCACTGGACATCGACAGCGGCAGTCTGGCGGCGGTCGACTCAATCAGCCAGTCGAGATCGATCAGATGCCCTCCGCGCGCAAAGCGGAGCGGATTGAAGAAATCCCTCGTCGTCGTGAAGCGCGTGATGACGCGACGCGCGTATCCCGGCTGGTTACAAACGTAAGCGGAAAGATTCTGCGCCCCGGCAGAGGTACCAAGGAACAGATCAAAAGGGTTGAATTCCGCGCGCATAAACTCGTCCAGAACCCCAGCCGTAAAGATCCCGCGCTGCCCGCCCCCTTCACAAATCAGAGCGAGTTTTCCAGGACGAAAAGGTTTAGTCGCCAGCGGCGCAATATTGCCGAGCGTTACGGGTATACGATTTCCCACCTGCTTTCCTGAATTGCTGTTGTTGTGAATTTCTACCCTATACCCATAGCGCGCTAAGTAAAACGGCGAAAGCCAGTCACGAGGACTGGCTTAAGGTTGCTGACAAAGCGGGAAAAGGCGTGGTTTTTCCCTCTTTGTGGTGAGCAGCCGAAAATCAATGAATTGATTTTCCTGTTTTTTTTAACGAGCCGTCTGGTCGTTCTTTTCTGTCGACAGCGGTTTGTCGACACTATAAAGCCAGTCACGAGGACTGGCTTTTCTTTTGTATCGGCATGTTACTCAATGAGCGTTGCTAAGGACGTCTGCGCCCCATAAACAGGCTGACCAGGAACAGAATGATCCCGACGATAAAGACAATTTTTGCAGCACCTGCTGCGGTACCCGCCAGACCACCGAAGCCCAGGGCCGCAGCGATCAACGCTATTACCAGAAAAATAATGCCCCAACGAAACATAGACTCTCCTTAACCATAGTTAATCTTATCGCTTCTTCACGGGCGCCAAATGGCTAACCCGCAGGCGATAATGTATAAGGGTGGTGCTTATGGCTTCCCGGCACGCGTCCAGAAAGCCATTTCGGGTGCTGCTTTACTTCACTTTCAGATCGTTTTTAACGCTTTTCACGCCTTCAACAGCTTTGGCAATGCTTTCAGCCTTCTCAGACTGAGCGGCGGATTTCACCTCGCCGGACAGCTGAACCACGCCGTCAGTGGTTTCTACTTTGATATGGCGCGACGGCACAATGCTGTCGGCCAACAATTTCGCTTTGATCTCGCTGGTCGTGGCCGCATCACCGGCATAGCCTTTCACCGACTGTGTTTTCACATCGCGAACGTGAAGTTTGTCGCTCACCGAGGTTACGCCTTCCACTTTTTTCGCCGTGGCGACGGCCTGCTCGGCCTGAGCCTGGCTCTCAACAAAACCGCTCAGGGTGACCACTTTATTGTCGGTTTTGACCGAAATATCGGTACTTTTGATATTTTTATCGTCAACCAGGGCTGCTTTGACTTTCGCTGTGATGCCGCTGTCGTCCATGAAATTACCGACTTTCGTCATGGAGCTATCGATTTTTTTCCCTGCACTATCGGCGGTAGATTCCGTTTTATTAAGCAGAGTGTCTTCCGCAAAGGCGCTGGTGCTTGCCAGTACAGAACCCAACACAACCGCCAGCAGAGTTTTTGAAATCTTAGTCGTAGTCATCGATTAATTCCTGTAGGTTTGCTCATCATTTGAGCTTTCTCGCTTCCCGTAAGCTGAAAAAAATCAGCTATTAATATTGAGATGACATGAGAAACGCCAACAAGACACCAGAAAATGATTAATTCCCGGAGCTTTAATCCAATAAAATTGTCATCACTTTGTTAAATATAGATCACAATCATAAAAGTGCATGACGTGTTGATGGAAAAATCAGCAATGACGCAGGATTCGCGGGAAATTAAGAGGATTCTGCAAGGGATTAAAAAGACAGGGAAAGTGTGAAGAGCGCGGCGAACGCCGCGCTCTGGCTGATAATTAGTGCTCGCGCGTTTTACGGAAGGTCACGTCAGGGTAACGTTCCTGGGTAATGTTCAGATTTACCATCGTTGGGGCAATATAGGTCAGGTTGTCGCCGCCATCCAGCGCTAACTGAACTTCGTTTTTACGTTTGAATTCTTCAAACTTCTTAACGTCATTCCCTTCAACCCAACGCGCCGTCGCCACGTTGACCGATTCGTAAATCGCTTCCACGTTGTACTCGCTTTTCAGGCGAGCAACGACCACATCGAACTGCAGAACCCCAACCGCACCAACAATAAGGTCGTTGTTGGCAATAGGACGGAACACCTGTACCGCGCCTTCTTCAGACAGCTGCACCAGGCCTTTAAGCAACTGCTTCTGCTTAAGCGGATCGCGCAGGCGAATACGGCGGAACAGTTCCGGGGCGAAGTTCGGAATACCGGTGAACTTCATCATTTCGCCCTGGGTAAAGGTGTCGCCGATCTGAATCGTGCCGTGGTTGTGCAGGCCGATAATATCGCCCGGATAGGCTTCTTCCACGTGAGAACGATCCCCGGCCATAAAGGTCAGCGCGTCAGAAATAATCACGTCTTTCCCGATACGCACCTGGCGCAGCTTCATGCCTTTTTCATACTTACCGGACACCACGCGCATAAAGGCGACGCGGTCACGGTGTTTCGGGTCCATGTTGGCCTGGATCTTAAAGACAAAACCGGTGAACTTCTCGTCCGCCGCATCCACCAGACGCGTGTCGGTTTTACGCGGCATCGGAGCCGGCGCCCACTCAACCAGACCATCCAGCATGTGGTCGACGCCGAAGTTGCCCAGCGCGGTGCCGAAGAATACCGGGGTGATTTCACCGGCCAGGAACAGTTCATGGTCGAATTCGTTGGAAGCCCCCTGCACCAGCTCCAGCTCCTCACGCAGCTGCAGAGCAAGATCTTCCCCGACGGCTGCGTCGAGTTCCGGGTTGCTCAACCCTTTCACGATGCGCACTTCCTGGATCGTGTGGCCTTTACCGGTCTGGTAGAGGTAGGTTTCATCTTTATAAAGATGGTAAACCCCTTTGAACAGCTTGCCGCAGCCGATTGGCCAGGTGATTGGCGCACAGCCAATCTTCAGCTCGCGCTCAACTTCATCCAGCACTTCCATTGGATCGCGAATGTCGCGGTCCAGTTTGTTCATGAAGGTGATGATCGGCGTGTCGCGCAGACGGGTAACTTCCATCAGCTTACGGGTACGATCTTCTACGCCTTTTGCGGCATCGATAACCATCAGGCAGCAGTCAACCGCGGTCAGGGTACGGTAGGTATCTTCGGAGAAGTCTTCGTGCCCCGGAGTATCCAGCAGGTTGACCAGGCTGTCGCGATACGGGAACTGCATCACCGAGGTGGTGATCGAGATCCCACGCTGTTTTTCCATCTCCATCCAGTCGGATTTGGCGTGCTGGCTTGAGCCACGGCCTTTTACCGTCCCGGCGGTCTGGATAGCCTGTCCGAACAGCAGCACCTTTTCGGTGATGGTCGTTTTACCGGCATCCGGGTGAGAAATAATGGCAAAAGTGCGGCGTTTAGCCACCTCTTGCAGATAAGGAGACAAAGTCATAATTACATCTTCTGTAAGTGCGCGCGGCCTTGAGCCACGCGGCGAGTGAACGTTATTTGGCGGCTATTTTACCCATCATTGCGGGTTTAACAATCAACAATCATGGCTTACACAGCAGTTGCTCCAGTTCACTTAGCGAGGTGACCTGCCAGGTCGGTTCAATGCCTTGCGGCGCGGTGCGCCCGTGGGCGTTAAGCCAGCAGGTTGCTATCCCGGCGTTGATACCGCCCAGAATGTCAGATTCTGCCGTGTCGCCGACCATCAAAACGCGGTCGCGCGGCGGCTGGTTCATCTGCTCGAAGGTATAGTCGAAAATACGGCGATCGGGTTTGGCTACCCCTACCTGCTCGGAAATCACCAGCAGGTCGAAATAGTCACGCAGGCCGGTGCGCTCGAGGCGAGTCTGCTGCAGCGCGGTAAAGCCGTTGGTAATAATGCCAAGTTTAGCCTTGCCCTTCAGCGCATTCAGGAGAGAAACCGCCCCGGGCAGCGGGGCGCAAATTTCGGCCATGGCGGATAAAAACGCATCGTTCAGCTCTGCTGACGGCACATTCAGCCGCCCTGCCCAGTCCTCAAAACGCCTGAGCTGCAGCTGCAGCGCGGTAATCGCCCCGTTCTGGTAGTCGACCCACAGCGGCTTGTTTACCGCCTGGTACTCCTGGAAATCATCTGCGGTAAAGGTCACGCTGTAATCGAGAAACATGCGCTGCAAACCGCCGAACGCGTCAAAGGTAAACAGCGTTTCGTCCGCATCGAATAAAATCCAGTCCCAGTTCATCCACACACCTTTTAAAAATTAACCAAGGGGGAGCGCCATCACGATCGCGTCTTCCCGACCTTCTTTTGCAGGATAATAATTGCGACGCACCGTCGCTTCGTTAAAGCCCAGGCTTTCGTACAAGGTTCTCGCCGCAACGTTAGAGGCACGCACCTCCAGCCACAGCGTAAAGACATCCCGTTTTTCAAGCTCGACAATAAGATGCTCAAGCAGCGCTTTCCCAAGCCCTTGCCGCTGATACGCTGGATCAACCGCAATGTTGAACAGCGTGGCTTCATCGAGAATGACCTGCGTCACCGCAAAAGCGGCAAGTTTGCCGTCAACGTCCAGCCGCAAATTGAAATAGCGTTCGCCCTGATTGCTGGCAAAGGTTTTTTCACTCCAGGGAAAAGCATGACTGCGCAGCTCAATGGCATACGCGTCCGCCAAATCATTCGGCGTCAGGGAAGAAATCGTGTTCATGTTCGCAAATCTGTTGCCACAGCGCCTGTCGCGCGTTGCCATTGTGATAAAGCTCGTCAAGCGCAGGGGACGCAAGCTGCGCGCCGCTGAGCGTCAGCGGCTGCTCAACGCCCAGGCGCCAGCTATTGCAGCGGCTGTCAGGCGGCATCATTGCCGCGCGCTCCGGCGTCAGTTGCATTACTTGGTCGGGGCTTAACGCTATGCTGCGTAAAATGTCCTTCACCAGCGGATCGCTCAAGGCTGGTAGCGTCTCAGCCACCATCACTAAACGCACGCCCGCGGGCAAAGAAACCGCAATTTCGCCCTGTAACGCCGTCGGACGGCGCAGCACCCACTGGGTAATACCCAGTTGCTGTAACTGCCAGTCGCGTCGGGAAGGGGAAGTCATAGCGAAACCTGTTGAGAGCGTAATTCGGGCGGCAAATATAGCAAATTCATCGAATCCACGCCATTAAAGCTCTATAATCCACGCTCTGATTTTCCAGGAGCTATTTGATGAGTGCGTTTACCCCGGCGAGTGAAGTACTGCTGCGCCACAGCGATGATTTTACCGAGAGCCGTGTGTTGTTTGCCGGTGACATGCAAGACGACCTGCCGGCGCGTTTCGACACCGCCGCCAGCCGCGCCCACACCCAGCAATTCCACCACTGGCAGGTATTAAGCGCGCAGATGGGTGAGAACGCACAATATGGCCTGGTGGTCAGTGCGGATGACATTGCCGACAGCAATACGCTTATCTACTACTGGCCGAAAAACAAGCCAGAAGCTCAGTTCCAGCTAATGAATATTCTGTCGCTGATGCCGGTTGGCACCGATGTTTTTGTCGTCGGCGAAAACCGCTCTGGCGTGCGTAGCGCAGAGCAAATGCTGGCTGAAATTTGCCCGCTGACAAAAATCGACAGCGCGCGCCGCTGCGGTCTGTACCATGGCCGCCTTGAGCAGCAACCTGCGTTTGATGAAAACAGCTGGTGGGGTGAATACCCTCATGAAGGGATGACCGTGAAAACCCTGCCGGGCGTCTTTAGCCGCGACGGTCTGGATACCGGCAGCAAACTGCTGCTTTCCACGCTGACGCCGCACACCAAAGGCAAAGTGCTGGATGTTGGCTGCGGCGCGGGCGTCCTGGCGATTACTCTCGCCAGCCACTCGCCAAAAGTTCGCCTCACGCTTAGCGACGTTAGCGCACCGGCGGTCGCCGCCAGCCGCGCAACGCTTGCCGCTAACGGCTTTGAAGGGGAAGTGATCGCCAGTAACGTCTACTCGGAAATCAACGGCCGTTTCGACATGATCATCTCCAACCCGCCATTCCACGACGGGATGCAAACCAGCCTCGATGCAGCGCACCAGCTTATTCGCGGTGCAGCCCGCCATCTGAATATGGGTGGCGAATTGCGCATCGTGGCGAACGCCTTCCTTGCCTACCCGAACGTGCTGGACGAAGTATTTGGTAGTCATGAAGTTATTGCTCAAACCGGCCGCTTCAAAGTTTACCGCGCCGTGCTGACCCGGGCGGGTAAAAAGCGCTAAACGCGTTAAGGTGCCGCTTTTTGCATCAGTCGGAAAAGCGGCATCAAATTAAGTGTTGACGAAGCTCAGAAAACATCTAGAATGCGCCTCCGTGGTTGTGATACTTCGGTATTACAGGTATGCGAAGGTGGCGGAATTGGTAGACGCGCTAGCTTCAGGTGTTAGTGTTCTTACGGACGTGAGGGTTCAAGTCCCTCTCTTCGCACCAACACAACCACGAAAGATATCGTTCGCACTGCGCGAAGGTGGCGGAATTGGTAGACGCGCTAGCTTCAGGTGTTAGTGTTCTTACGGACGTGAGGGTTCAAGTCCCTCTCTTCGCACCAATGCGAAGGCGATATCAAAACTCTTCAGATGCAAATCTGAAAACTGTGCGAAGGTGGCGGAATTGGTAGACGCGCTAGCTTCAGGTGTTAGTGTCCTTACGGACGTGAGGGTTCAAGTCCCTCTCTTCGCACCACTTCTTATGAAGTGACCCTCTTTATCTCCCCCAGCTTGTTTATCTCATCGATCCCAAATTCATCACAATCAACAGCAATCCGCTGGCAAATGCTACGCACGATGGCAGTAAAACAAAGTGTCTTAACGTTTTATGGTAGAGCATCAATGCCGTGGCAAGCAGCCCGATAACCACCAGCACGCGCCACTGACTGAAACTGAGATCCAGGCAGGCTAGCAGCGCCACGGCAAGCCCCGCCACCATTACACTCCAGCCACTTTCGAGTCGTCGTTGCAGCATTTTTACGCCCCATCATGATAATGATAACCAATATCATATGATAAATTTTCTCAACTGTCAGCGTAAAAACGTGCGCGACCTATAGCTGAAATAGCCAGGGTTGACGTGTCATTTAATGACAGATTTTCAGTAAGGTGATAGATTGAGCGCCGGCTTTAGTTTGCCTTATAAAAATTCCAATAGTTGCCAGAAAAGTCGATAACTCGCTTTTCATTAATACGACACACACAACACCTGACGCGCTTACCCAAGACACAATCGTTCTATGACAGCCCAAACCTGGCGAGCCTTACTCAAAGCAAAGCAGCTGCTTTCTTTACGTTTATTTTTGCTGCTCAACGCCCTGGCAGCCGCTTTTTCTATTCTCTTTCCGCTCTATTCGACAGTGCGCATAACGCCGCCCGTTGTCGCCATTCTGCTGATGAGCCTGGCCTTGCTTGCCTGGCAGATGTGGAATAATAAGCAGCTGATTAACCTGAATATTATCTCGTTATTTTTCGGGTTATTATGGGCGGTGCATATTTTCATTAAAAACGCGGCCATCGCGGACCTGGACACCTCATTTCTGGTGATTAGCCTGATGTCGGTGCTTTTTATTGGCGCTATTGCATTTATTAATAATATTGTGGCTTTCCTGCTGCACAGCCTGCCCGTGGCGCTGGTCGTACTTTGGCTGGGTAATGTTGACCAATGGCTGAGGGTAATTTATTCCATTGCGCTGCCCGCTATCGGGATCGCTATTCAGCATATTATTCAGAAACGTAATGACCGTTTCACCCAGCGACTGATGAATAAACTGCTTGAAGAAAAAGAGACACTGACCGATCTCAGCATGCTCGATCCTTTAACCGGCCTGTACAACCGCCGCGGCTTTCAAAACCGCCTCGAGCACATTCAGGCCTCCGGCAGCGGCAGCCACTTCGTTTTGCTGCTGGATATCGACCACTTCAAGTCGTACAACGACCACTACGGCCATGCGATGGGCGACCAGGCGTTGATCCGGGTCTCGGCGGCGATTCGCGATGCCGTGCGTTCAAGGGATCTTGTCACGCGCTACGGCGGGGAAGAGTTCATGATTATGCTCACCAACATCGACGCGGAACGCGCGATGCAGTCGGCGGAAAGGATCCGCCAGCGCGTTTTCGATTTGGACATCCCGCATATGTTTAATACCCAGGTCGCGACCAACGTTACCGTCAGTATCGGGCTTGCGCCATTCACTGAAGGCAGCATAGATGATGCCCTGAGCCTCGCGGATAAAGCGCTTTATCAGGCCAAAAACCGAGGAAGAAACAGCATCCTGACCAACGAAATGCTCGCCGTGAATTAACCCGGCGAAACGCGCCAGATCGCAAAAACAGCCATCACCGAGCGGTGGCGGTGAATTCACCTTGCCAGAGATTTCGCTCACCGTTAGTATTGCTAATCATTATCATTTAGATTACTCCCTGACGAAAGTATGGCGCTTCACTCCCTCCAGCTCAGCGATGACAGCGGTTGCTTTGTTCTTCCCTGGTCCCCAGCGACAGGCCCGCAGGCAGATTCGCTGCGGGAGTATTTTGCCGCGCACCGCCCGTACTTCAACGACATCATCAAATTAAACGAACAGGCTCCCGCCACAGCAATGACGCTAAGCGAGTGGCAGCGTCCCACCACGCTAACCTCTCTGATGGCGGCCTACGGCGACCATATCTATCGTCACCAGCCTGAACTTACCCGCAAGCACAAACCGCTGAAGTCTTTGTGGGCGCAATGGTACATCGGCCTGCTGGTGCCACCGATGATGATGGCGTTACTGACTCAGCCTAAAGCGCTGAATATTGCCCCCCAGTATGTGCGGGCCGAGTTCCACGAAACGGGCCGGGCAAAATGCTTCTGGATTGACGTGACTGAAGATTGCCGGGCAAGCGAGCTGCCGCTCCATCTGCGGCTAGAGCAGTTTATCGTTGAAGGTTTGATGCCGGTCGTAGCGGCGCTGGAAGCCAGCGAAGAGATCAACGCCCGGCTTATCTGGAGCAACACCGGCTACCTGGTGAACTGGTTCTTCGGCGAGCTAAAACCACTTCTGGATGAACAGAGCCTGGCGGCGCTGGTGCAGACCTGTTTCTTTGAAAAACAGCTTTCATGTGGCCGGGAGAATCCACTCTACCGCACGGTCATTTCGCGTGAAGGCATTCTGGTCAGACGCACCTGCTGCCAGCGCTATAAGCTGCCTGACGTCCAGCGCTGCGGCGACTGCACTCTCAAATAACAAGCGGCGGGGAAATAGCAAACGGCGGGTTTCCCCGCCGTTCTTCATTCCGCTAAACCATTAAGCCAGCTGTTGGCTCCCTTCCTCGCTCGCTCTCTGAGCTTCTTCTTTCTCCTGTTCCAGCAGTTGCTTCTCGTACACTTTGAAGAACGGGAAGTAGATGATGGACGACACGCAGGCCAGCAGAATCACCAGAATTGCGGCACGGAAGTCCCAGCCCAGCGCCCAGGCGGCACCGATTGGCGCAGGCGCGGTCCACGGTACCACGGAAATCACGCGACCAATCAGATCCAGCTTCATCGCGCCCCAGGCCAGCACGGCGTTGACCATTGGCGCCAGCAGGAAAGGAATAAAGAATACTGGGTTCATCACAATCGGCGTCCCGAAGATCACCGGTTCGTTAATGTTAAAGCAGGTTGGCACGATGCTCAGGCGGCCAATGGAACGCAGGTGGGCAGATTTACTGCGCAGGTAGCAGATAACCAATCCCATCGTTGCCCCGGAACCGCCGACCACGATGAAGAAGGTCCAGAACGCTTCCATAAAGATATGCGGCAGAGGTGCACCGGCAGCCAGCGCGCCCTGGTTAAGGCCCAGGTTAGTCAGCCAGAACATCTGCAGCATCCCGGAGACAATCGCCGCCCCGTGGATACCCGCAAACCACAACAGGTGAGCAATCAGTACGGCAAGGAGAATCGCCGGCAGAGAATCCGCCGCGGACACCAGCGGTTTGAACAGCGCCATAATGGCCTGAGGGATCAGCATATCGAACTGGGACTGAATAAACAGGCTCAGCGGATACAGCGTCAGCACCACAACCAGCACCGGGATCAGCAGATCAAAGGAGTTTTTGATCATCGGCGGCACCTGGTCCGGCAGCTTGATGCCGATGTTATGCGCCTTCAGGAAACGCATCATCTCTACGCAGTAAATCGCCACCAGGATTGCGGTGAAGATCCCGGTGCCGCCAAGGCTGTCCACCGGCAGCGTGCCTTTGGTTTTCGGGGCCGCAACCACCAGGAAAGCCATCAGCGACAGCATGGCGCACATGAAAGGATCGAGCCCGTGCGATTTAACGTAGTGTTTACCCAGGTTGTAGGCGATCGCCGCACAAATGTAGATAGACATGATGCCCATCGTCATATCAAACGGCGTTAAAATCTGCCCTTCAAACTGCTTCGCCAGGTCGAGCCAGGCGCGAGCAAAGCCCCATGTCGTGGTGGGCGAAAACGGGGGATAAGCAAAAACCAGCAGGAACGAGCCGACAATCATAAATGGCATCGCAGAAATAAAGCCGTCGCGAATGGCCATCACGTGACGCTGGGAAGAAATGCGGCCAGCTATCGGGCTAACGTAGTTCTCAACAAACCGAAAAATTAAATTAAAAGCAGCATGGTTGGAAGACATAGTGGCTCTCCTGTCAGGCTATCAACGCGAGTGCGTCGGCGAGAATTCTGTCGCCGCGCATCATTCCGTAATCCATAGAGTTAATGACCGTGACCGGGATCCGTTTGGGCGCGGCCTGAGCCTTAAAATCTTCCAGACGGTATTTGATCTGCGGACCGAGTAAACAGCAATCAAATTCAGGCATAACATCCGTGAACTCTTCGATACCCACCGCCTTGATCTCAACCTCAATATGTTGATCCTGGGCGGCCTGTTTCATCCTGTTCACGACCATACTGGTAGACATACCAGCGGCACAGCATAAAAGGATACGTTTCATAGACGACTCTTATTATTAGGTACAGGGGGTGGTTACAGGATTCAGTATTCCTCGCGGAATTTATTACTGCAACCGGTTACTGCAACCGGTTTCAGTGATTGTGAAGGAGATCCAGAAATTTCTGACAAGGCGGGTATGAGATAAGTATAAGCGGTTTACAGAAAGCACAAGCTTATGCGAAATTATTTGCCACCTGGATCAGGAGAAAATCATGAGTTTGCAGTCCGTGCGGCAATTCTTCGCCGACCATGCCCCCGATATAGACATCATCGAGCTAAACCAAAGCACCGCTACCGTCGCGCTTGCCGCCGCCGCCCACAATGTGGCCCCCGGACAAATAGCCAAAACGCTCTCATTAAAGGTCAAAAACGACATTATTCTGATCGTCGCGAAGGGCGATGCTCGTCTTGATAATAAGAAACTTAAAGAAGCATTTGGCTCTAAAGCGCGCATGCTCAGCAGCGATGAAGTGGTGAACTGGACCGGGCATCCGGTCGGCGGCGTTTGCCCGTTCGGCCTGGAAAACCCGCTGGCGGTGTTCTGCGACATCTCACTCCGCCAGTACGATGAAGTGTTGCCCGCCGCAGGGGCCATTCACAGCGCCGTCCGCATTTCACCTGAACGCATGGCCGAACTCACCCACGCCAAATGGGTGGACGTCTGCCAGTAATTGCCGTCTAAGTGACGCAAAGCTTGATCTGACGCGGCTAATGAAGCGATGCGCTCATGTTAAATGGATAAACGTTAAGCGCATTTCCTTCTCTTTAGTCAGGATCAAGCATGCAGCCAGATGTTGCTTCCCAGCGGGACGTCACTCGTTTATGTATTCAATGCGCGCTCTTTTTACTGCAGCACGGGGCAGAAAGCGCGCTGGTCGAGGAGCTTTCAACGCGCCTTGGCAAAGCGCTGGGGATGGACAGCGTGGAAAGCTCAATCTCCGCTAACGCCATTGTACTTAGCACCATTAAAGACAATCAGTGCCTGACGACTACCCGCAAAAATAACGATCGCGGGATCAACATGCACGTCGTCACCGAAGTACAGCACATCGTGATCCTCACCGAACACAAGCTGCTGGATGCCAGGGACGTTCTCAAACGCTTCGAACACATCAAACCGCTGCGTTACCCACGCTGGCTGGTTGTCCTGATGGTGGGTCTTTCCTGCGGCTGCTTCTGCAAACTGAACAACGGTGGCTGGGACGGGGCGTTTGTCGCCTTTGTCGCCAGCTCACTGGCGATGTATGTCCGCCAGCTGCTCACCCACCGCCAGCTTCATCCGCAGATCAACTTCTGCATCACCGCGTTTGTCGCCACTACCGTTTCGGGCCTGCTTATCGCCAAAGGCCCATTTGCCGCCACTTCCAATATTGCGATGGCCGCGAGCGTGTTATTACTCGTCCCCGGTTTCCCGCTGATTAACGCCGTGGCCGACATGTTTAAAGGCCACGTTAATACCGGGCTTGCTCGCTGGGCGATGGCCAGCCTGCTCACGCTGGCAACCTGCATTGGCGTGGTGATGGCAATGGCGGTATGGGGGCTAAGAGGATGGGCATAATCGAATTTCTTCTGGCCCTGCTTCAGGATATGGCGCTGTCTGCCGTGCCGGCGGTGGGCTTTGCGTTAGTCTTTAACGTACCTCAGCGCGCCCTGCCTTACTGTGGGCTTCTCGGTGCCATCGGCCACGGCTCGCGTATGGCGATGATGACGGCGGGTTTAAACATCGAGTGGAGCACTTTTCTGGCGTCGATTCTGGTCGGCATCATTGGTATTCAGTGGTCACGCTGGTATCTTGCTCACCCGAAGGTCTTTACCGTTGCGGCCGTCATTCCTATGTTTCCGGGGATCTACGCCTATACCGCGATGATCTCGGCGGTAAAATTGACGCACTTTGGCTACAGCGATCCGCTGATGATCCAACTGGTGACCAACTTCTTGAAAGCGTCATTTATCGTGGGGGCGCTGTCCATCGGGCTCTCTCTGCCGGGGCTGTGGCTTTATCGCAAAAAGCCCCGGGTCTGATCGCACAGACGAAATCGCCGTAAAATAAAATTTGCTATTTAATCGCGCGCTATCTATATTGAGAAACATGAAGAAGACATCCACCGAAACGAACGCCCTGCTGCTGGACAACCAGCTTTGCTTCGCGCTCTACTCCGCCAATCTGGCGGTGAACAAGCTCTACCGCCAGCTGCTTACGCCGCTGCAGCTCACCTATCCGCAATACCTGGTGATGCTGGTGCTGTGGGAGCAGGACGATGTCACGGTGTCGCAAATCGGCGAGCGTCTGTTTTTAGACTCAGCCACCTTAACGCCACTGCTAAAACGGCTTGAAAGCGCAGGGCTGCTGCTACGTCAGCGCTCCCGCGAAGATGAGCGTCAGGTGGCAGTCACGCTGACCCAGGAAGGGAAAGCGCTGCAGGAAAAAGCGCTGGGTATTCCAGACTCCGTGCGCTGTGCTTCTGCCTGTAGCGTAGACAGCATGATGGCGCTGAAAGCGCAGCTGGAAACTTTGCGCAGTAATTTAAATACGTAATAATTAATCGTCGATACTATCGGCGATTTTTAAAACATCATATAAATCGCACGCTATTTTATAGCACATACTAAATGTAAGATGAGGAACCTGCCATGTCTTTAGAAAAAGTCGTTTACACCGCAAAAGCCAAAGCCACCGGTGGCCGTGAAGGTCGTGCAACCTCTTCCGACGGCGTACTGGACGTCAAACTGGGCCTGCCAAAAGAGATGGGCGGCGCTGGTGGCGAAGTCACCAACCCTGAGCAGCTGTTCGCGGCGGGCTACTCCGCATGCTTCCTGGGCGCGATGAAGTTCGTCTCCGGCCGCGATAAAATCTCCATGCCGTCTGACGCTTTCATCGAAGGTGAAGTCGGTATCGGGCCACTGCCAACCGGCTTCGGTATCGAAGCGAAGCTGAATATCCACCTGCCGGGGATGGACGCTGCCGAAGCGAAAAAACTGGTCGATGCGGCACACATTGTTTGCCCATACTCCAACGCAACCCGCGGCAACATTGATGTGACCCTGAACATCATCAACTGATGCTACAGCCGGGGAAACCCGGCTTTTTCTCCTGCCCCCACGGTTTAAGACAACTCTCAATCCCCCTGCTTCCGGCCAAAGCGCTATACTCACGCCTGAAATCTCCTGCACCGCAGGCAAACAAAGCGAGTATCACAAGATGAAAGCAAGGAATAAAACGCTCTGCGCAATGGCGCTGGCAGCAGCCTTTTTCACGGGCCAGGCAACGGCTGCAAACTGGCAGGAACAACTTTCCAGCGCCGCCAATGAACTGACTAAAAGCGGCAATGCCACTACTACCAGCAATGGCGCTCAGACCGGCGGTCTGTCTCTCTCTTCACTGACCAGCCTGCTGAACGGCAACAGCAAATCTCTCAGCTCAAGTACGATGACCAATGCGGCTGGCGTGATGGAGTACTGCGCGAAGAATAAACTGGCTTCCGTCACCAATACCGACAACATTAAAAACCAGCTGATGACCAAGCTGGGGCTGGAAAGCAGCACCAAGCCTGCCGACAAGCAGGACTATAATCAGGGCCTGATGGGCTTACTGAACACGGCCAACGGCCAGAAGCTGGATCTGAACAGCATCGGCAACTCGCCGCTGGCTGAAAAGGTGAAAACCAAAGCCTGCGATCTGGTGCTCAAACAGGGCATGAATTACCTGTCGTAACGGCACAAAAAAATGGCCTCTTGCTAAGAGGCCATTTGAGGTTGCTGACAAAGAGGGAAAAAGCGTGGTTTTTCCCTCTTTGTGGTGAGCAGCCGAAAATCAATGCATTGATTTTCCAGTTTATTTCTATGGCGACAGATTGCAGAATTTTATCCGCTTGAGGTTTGTCATCAGTCTGAAATGGCCTCTTGCTAAGAGGCCATTTTGTTTTAGTTTGCCAGCGAGCAGCTGTAGTCCAGCATCTCTTCCGCCGAACCCTGGTTCCCGCCCAGCAGCTGACGAGGGTTAGCCAACAGCACCACATCCCCCTTCGTTGTCACCACTCGCGCCAGGCCAAAGTTTTCCATCTCATCGCCCTGAGCCTTCACGTACTCCGCCAGCACGGTAAACGGATTCACCTCTGCCGGGACTTTTCTCGCCAGATATTTATGGCCAAGGATCTCCGCACCAAACGGCTGCCACTGGTCACCGACTTTGTCGGCAAGCTGGTTAATGGATTGATACACCTCAGGGCGCAGGCAGGACAGGTGAATGTGCAGCTGGTTCTGAGAACGTCCGTAGCGAGAGTTGATCGCTAACACCAAATCATCGTCCCGAACCGCTTTTGTGGTTTCATCCAGCAGATAGTGGCGATTCTCCCACGCATCCAGGAAGTAATTTGGCGCACCGTTTTCAAGGATTTTCGGGCTCTCGATACCGGTGATTTTGTCCGTCGGCATCAGCAAATTATGCAGCGGGCCTTTGGCATCTTTAAATACCAGGTAGCGCCCGGCCAGATCGACTTTCAGGCAAGGCGCTGGGGAGTGGTTCTGCTGCTGATTGGGAATGCACTGCTGGCTGATGATATTCCACAGAGCATCACTGTGGCGATGCAGCAGCCACAGGCGGATTGCGACGGCGGCCACCAGCAAAATCAGCAGCACAACCACCACGCGCAGGATCTTTTTCATGTCAGGTTTTCCTTGTAAAGTCAGAGTACTTTTCGTTGTTGTAATAGGCGGACAATAAGCTGGAAGCAGGCTTCTATTTGCGGCGCGAACGGCTCAGTGCTGCGCATCAATGCCACGGTGCGGCTCAGCGAAGGCTGCTGCAAATGAATCACTTTCAGCTCGGGGTCCTGCAAAAAGGTGGTGTAAAGCTGCGGTAAAATCGCCACCGCCAGCTGTGAGCGCACCAGTCCATAAAGGGTTTCAATAAAATCAACCTGATAGCGCGCATTCAGCGTCAGGCGCTGGCTTTCCGCCATCGCCGCGACCAGCCGGCTGATATTCCCTTTTGAAAACACCGCGATGTCCCGCTTCACCAGGCTTCGCCACGGCGCGTGGCTGGATTCTGCCAGAGGATCGTGACAGTTGACTACCGCCACGAAGGGATCTTCCTGCAGCGGATGGATCTCCAGCGTTTTGGGCACCGAGCTGTCCAGCGCCCCCAGGCCAAAGTCCAGCTGGCCGCTTTCAAGCTGGGCAATCAGCGCGTCATTGGTGCGGTCGTGAAACTCCACCCGCAGGCGAGGAAAAGCCTCTGCAATACGTTGAGGAATATCGGGAAATAAAAGGCTGCCGACCGAGGGCACCAGGCCTATGCGAAGCGTGCCGTCACCGCCGTCCTGGACCATGCGCTGCATGTCGTCAAACGCGCGCTGCGCGACGTTGAGCACGCGTTCGGCATGGGGCAGTAGCGCTGCGCCCAAGTCCGTCAGCGTCACTGCCGCAGCGGTTCTGTTAACCAGCTTCCCGCCCAACACGGACTCAATCTGCCGTAACGCGCTGCTTAGCGCGGGCTGGCTAATGGCCAGCCGGTTGGCGGTATCGGTGAAATGACGAAGTTTGGCCAGCGTCACAAAATACTGGATCTGTTTTAACGAGAGTGCGGGAAGGCGCTGCCAGGGTTCAGCCATTGGAGTATCAGGGTTGCCAGGTAAACGTTTGCCACAGGATAAACGTTTCTTATCGGCTGATAAATTAAATCATCTGGGCAAAGCGTATTCCCCTGCCTAGAGTAGCCGCCAGAGCCCCTGTTTTGGAACCTGTCATGACTCCTGCTTATTTACGTCGCCGCGCGGTGAAAGCCGCTCTCGGCGAAACGCCTTTCGACCTGCTGCTCATCAATGGTCGGATCGTGGATATGGCCACCGGTGAAATCCGTGAGGCGGATGTCGGTATCGTCGGTACGCTCATCGCCAGCGTACATCCACGCAGCAGCCGCGAAGATGCCGCCCAGACTCACGATCTCGCCGGAAACTATCTCAGCCCAGGGCTGATGGATACCCACGTCCACGTTGAAAGCTCCCACCTGCCGCCCGCGCGCTATGCGGAAATTGTCGTAGCCCAGGGCACCACAACGATTTTTTGGGATCCGCACGAGCTGGCGAACGTGCTCGGTATTGAGGGCGTGCGTTACGCCGTTGACGCCAGCCGCAACCTGCCGCTGCGCGTGATCTGCGCGGCCCCGTCCAGCGTGCCTTCAACGCCGGGCCTGGAAATGTCCGGCGCTGATTTTGCCGGGAAAGAGATGGAAACGCTGCTTTCATGGCCGGAAGTGGCGGGCGTAGCCGAAGTGATGGATATGCACGGCGTGCTGAACGGCAGCGAAAGAATGCTGGAGATTCTTAACGCTGGCCTGGAAAGCGGCAAACTGATTGAAGGACACGCCCGCGGCCTGAATGGCGCGGGATTACAGGCCTACCTTGCCGCTGGCGTGACGTCAGATCATGAACTGACTTCCGCCGCCGACGCGCTGGAAAAACTGCGTGCCGGGCTGACCCTGGAGATTCGCGGGTCACATCCGTATTTGCTGCCAGAGATCGTCGCCGCGCTGAACGGCCTGCCGCATCTGTCATCGCAGGTCACCGTCTGCACCGACGACGTGCCGCCGGACATGCTGCTGGCGAAAGGCGGTATCGTTGCCCTGCTGAACTTGCTCATCGAGCACGGCATGAAAGCCGAAGATGCTTTGCGCCTGGCCACGCTGAACGCCTCGCTGCGCCTGCAACGCCCGGATCTCGGCCTGATTGCCGCGGGCCGCACTGCCGACCTGGTGGTCTTCGATTCGCTGGAGAAACTGAGCGCTCAAACCGTTTATGTCGCCGGGAAGCTCGTCGCGGAACAGGGAAAAATGTTGGAGCCCGTCGCGGCACCGTCCATCGTTCCCCCGCGAGACACCGTCCGACTTCAGTCTCTCAGTCCGAACGATTTTGTTCTCAAGGTGCCAGTGAATAATGGCCGTGCGCGCCTGCGCCACATCAAGGGTGCTCGCTTCACCCAGTGGAGCGAAGTCGAGGTAGAAGTCCGGCGCGGTGAAGTTCAGATCCCGGACGGCTTCAGCCTGATTTGGGTTCAGCATCGCCACGGTCGCCATGAGGCAAAACCACAGCTGGCGCTGCTCGAAGGCTGGGGTGAGCTGCGCGGCGCGATTGCCACTACCTATTCACACGACTCGCACAACCTCGTTGTCCTCGGCAGAGATCCGCAGGACATGGCGCTCGCCGCCAACGCACTGATCGCCTGTGGAGGCGGGATGGCGCTGAGCCAGAACGGACAGATGCTGGCGAAGGTAGAAATGCCGATTGCCGGGATGCTCTCCGACCTGCCCGCCGCCGACCTGGCGCAGCAGTTTGCTCAACTCCGTGAATTGAGCAATAAAGTCGCCGACTGGGAGCCACCGTACCGAGTTTTCAAGGCCATCGAAGGCACCTGCCTGGCCTGTAACGCCGGGCCACATTTGACCGACCTGGGATTGACGGACGGCAGTACTCGCCAGATCGTCGACCCGCTTATTGAATGCCACGAACACCCGGCAGACGCACACACAACACATTAATCCGGAGAGCCAAGTAATGGCCGAAAATTCAGTGTCTCAGGCCGCCAGCGAAAGCTGGCTGGAGCGGCGATTCCAGCTTCGCAGCCGCCAAAGCAAAGTGAAAACCGAATGCCTCGCGGGCATCACTGGCTTTCTCGCCGCCGCCTATTTGCTGGTTGTTATCCCTGGCCTGCTGGCCGTGGGCGGGATGGATAAAGGCGCGGCAACCACCGGGACGATCGTTATTTTTGTCCTCGGCACGCTGCTGATGGCGTTTTACGGCAACCTGCCGTTTATTGTCGGGCCGGGCATCGGCGGTTCGGTGCTGGTCGGCGTGACGCTTGCCGGGAGCGAGCATATTGGCTGGCAGATTGGCCTCGGCATCGCCTGCTGGTCAGGCATTCTGTTCTTCGCGCTTACCCGCCTTGGCCTGCGTGAAGTGGTCACGCGCTCGGTACCGCAGTCGATCAAGCTTGGGCTGACGGCCTCCATCGGCCTGTTTGTTGCGGTGCTGGGCTTCCGCAACGCCGGGCTGGTGCTCGCCAACGCCAAAACCAACGCGCTGGCGCTCGGTGACTTCACTTCTGCTGGCGCTGTCGTGGCGTTGTGCGGCCTGTTCCTGGCGATTGCGCTTCAGGCTCGCCGCGTGCCGGGAGCCATTTTATGGGCGATTCTGTTTGCCACTCTGGTCGGTATTCCTCTGGGCGTCACTCACCTGCCGCAAAGCTTTATCGCCATGCCGCACTCGCTGACGCCGGTGCTGGGGCACGTGGATATGCTCGGCGCGCTGAATATCGCCTTCCTGCCGTTCCTGTTTGTCTTCTTTGCCTCAGAGTTTTTCTCCACCATGGGCACGACGCTGGCGGTGGGTGGCGAAGCTGGCCTGCTGGACGAACATGGCAACATGCCGCACATCAACCGCCCGTTTATGGTGGATTCTATTGCCGCCGCGCTAGGCCCGTGGGTCGGCATTCCGGCGGCTACCGCGCTGATTGAGTCTTCAGCGGCGGCAGAAGCGGGCGGTAAAACCGGCCTCACCGCGCTGGCGGCAGCGGTAATGTTCCTGCTGATGCTGCTGTTTACCCCGGTGGCATTGATGATCCCGAAAGAGGCAACCGCGCCCGCGCTGATCCTTATCGGCCTGAACATGTTCAGCGGCCTGCGCAAAGTGGATCTGGGCAACTTCACCGAAGGTCTGCCGGTGCTGATGATGGTGATGATCACGCTTATCGCCAACAGCTTCGGGACCGGGATCGCTGGCGGCCTGCTGTTCTATATCATCATTAAGGTGATTGCCGGTAAATGGCGTGAAATCCCGGTGGGGCTTTACCTGCTGGCCATTCCGCTGGCGTACTACTTCGCCACGTTGGTGAAGCACTAGAAACAGAAAAGCCTCTCAAACGAGAGGCTTTTTTCTTAACGGCCAATTTAGCCGTTATTTTGAATCTTCTTGATGATATTGGTGGTGGAGCAGCCATCTTCGAAGTTCAGTACCATCACTTCCCCGCCGTTGGCCCAAACCTCTTTGCTCCCGGCAATCTGTTCTGGTTTGTAGTCGCCGCCCTTCACTAAACGATCCGGCAGGACTTCACCAATCAGGCGCTGAGGCGTGTCTTCTTCAAACAGTACCACCCAGTCCACCGCTTCCAGCGCAGCCAGCACGATCATGCGCTGATCCTGCGGGTTAACCGGCCGGGTTTCCCCTTTCAGGCGTTTGGTTGACGCATCGCTGTTAACCGCGACAATCAGGCGGTCACCCAGCTTGCGCGCGTTGGCCAGATAGGAAACATGGCCCGCATGCAGAATATCGAACACGCCGTTGGTCATCACCACGCGCTCACCGCGCTTGCGGGCAGCGGCAACCGCAACTTTCAGCTCGGCTTCGGTCATCACGCCAAAACCCGTTTCCGCGCGACCGCGCACCGCGTTTTCCAGCTCGACCGGAGAAACGGTTGATGTCCCCAGCTTGCCAACCACCACGCCAGCTGCGGCATTCGCGAAGTAACAGGCTTCTTCCAGCGAGTTCCCCGCCGCAAGCGTTGCCGCCAGCACGCCGATCACCGTGTCACCGGCCCCGGTCACGTCATAGACTTCCTGCGCCTGAGTCGGCAGATGGAAAGGCTCAATGCCCGGCTGCAGAAGCGTCATGCCTTGCTCTGAACGCGTCACCAGCAGCGCCGACAGTTCATAATCGGCGATAAGCTTCATGCCACGTTCCACCAGCTCGGCTTCGGTTTTGCACTTGCCGACCACGGCTTCAAATTCTGAAAGGTTCGGGGTCAGCAGCGTTGCGCCACGGTAGCGCTCAAAGTCTGTCCCTTTCGGGTCGATGAGCACCGGGACTTTGGCTTCGCGAGCCAAGCGAATCATCTGCTGTACGGTCGCCAGAGCGCCTTTTGCGTAGTCGGAAAGCACCAGCGCACCAATTTGCGGCAGCGCCTGGCTGATACGTTCGTGCAGCGGCTCAGGATCGACGCCCTCAAACCCTTCTTCGAAGTCGAGGCGAATCAGCTGCTGGTTGCGGGACAGCACGCGCAGCTTGGTAATCGTCGGGTGAGTCGGAACAGAAACGAAGTCACACTTCACGTTGACCCCGGCCAGGCTCTGGCTGAGCGCGCGCGCCGCATCGTCAATGCCGGTCAGGCCAACCAGGCGAGAATTCGCGCCCAGCGAAGCAATGTTCATCGCCACGTTAGCCGCGCCACCAGGGCGTTCTTCGATGGTATCGACTTTCACCACCGGCACCGGGGCTTCCGGCGAAATACGGCTGGTTGGGCCGTACCAGTAGCGATCCAGCATCACATCACCAACCACCATGACGCCTGCACGGCTGTATTCGGGCAGCGTTACTTTCATTCCTGACTCTCCAGCGAGGGATAAAATTTTGCGCGGGATGATAACATAATTACTCTCCCGCGTGCGTTTGCGGCTCGCCAAGCCAGGTTTGCCAGCTCCTACGCACCTGCTCACGTTCTTTCGCAAAGGCGTCCAGCGCAACGTGGCCCGGCAATTCCTGCAGCGCCAGATGGTGCAATTCATCCCGCAGCGTGACATAGGCATGCGTCAACGCTTTGGCCTCGGCTTCATCCATGATGTCGTTCTGCGCCATCAGTTCCAGGATGCGCACGTTATCGGACCAGCGGGTTAGCTTCGGCGCTTCGCTGGCATAGCGCAGCACCAGATATTGCGTAATAAATTCGATGTCGGTGATCCCACCCTCATCGGCTTTAATATCAAAGCGATCGCGGTGCTTATTGCCCAAATGCGCGCGCATTTTTTCACGCATCTCGCGCACTTCTACCTGCAGGGCTTCCCCTTCACGCGGCGTGCACAGGATCTCGCGGCGGATGGCGTCAAACTGGCGGTTAAGCGCCGGATCGCCGTACACCACGCGGGCGCGAACCAGCGCCTGATGTTCCCAGGTCCAGGCTTCATTCTTCTGATAATCAGCAAACGATTCTGCGGTGGTGACCAGCATACCTGCCGCACCGGACGGCCTGAGGCGAGCGTCAACTTCGTACAAAATCCCGGTTGAGGTACGCGTGCTAAACAGATGCATGATGCGCTGCGCCAGGCGCAGATAGAACTGACGGCCATCGATTTCACGATCGCCGTCCGTCATCACTTCCATCGGGCAATCATGCAGGAAAACCAGATCCAGATCGGAACTGTAGCCCAGCTCCCAGCCGCCGAGTTTGCCATAGCCCAGCACGGCAAAGCCGCGCCCTTCTCTGTCCTGCAAATGACGAGGCTGGCCGTAGCGCGCCACCATTTGCGCCCAGGCACGCTGCACCACCGCATCGAGAATCGCTTCCGCAAGCCAGGTCAGATGGTCGCTGACCTTCATCACCGGCAAGGTGCCAGCGATATCGGCCGCCGCCACGCGCAGCATCTGCGCCTGCTTGAACTGACGCAACGCTTCCAGCTGCTGCTCTTCGTCTTCGTCCGGCACGCGCAGCAGATATTGACGCAGTTCGTCGCGATAGGCGTCCATTGCCGTGGGCTGATACAGCGTATTAGGGTCGAGCAGTTCATCCAGCAGCAGCGGATAGCTGGCAAGCTGCGCGGCAATCATCGGCGAGGCCGCACAGAGCGTAATCAGGTGTTTAAGCGCGCCGGGGAATTCACTTAACAGTTCCAGATAGGTTGTGCGGGTGAGGATCCCAAACAGCAGCGGCGTCAGACGGGAAAACGTCAGCGGCGCGTCGGCCCGGGAACAGACTTCACTCAGCAGGTGCGGCAGAAGTTGATCCAGCACCTGGCGGCCACGTGGGCCAATGGTGCGCTTGTCGATCTCCTGCCGGAAATGGCTAACTTGCTTCAGTAACTCTGCCCGCGCCTCAGCGCTCAAATGACTCAGCACCACCGTGTTTTCATCGGCGTCCAGGGCGTCGATCCACAGCTCGCGCCAGCCTTCAGCAACTTTATCTTCACCGGCTTCCGGCTCATCGTCGCCAATCAGATCGTTAAAGACCTGACGCACGTCGTTCATATGCAGCTGCAGCGTTTGCTGCAGGGCTTCCCAGTCAGTCGCCTGCATCGCCCAGGCCAGCCGGGCACGGTTTAGATCGTCACCGGGCAAGGTCTGCGTCTGTTCGTCGTTGATGCTTTGCAGTAAGTTTTCCAGCCGACGCAGGTAGAGGTAAGCCGCACGCAGTTTCTGGGCATCTTCTTCCGGCAGCAAATGAAGCTGTTGAATGGCTTCCAGGGTAGGCAGCAGCGAACGGGACTGCAGAGAAGGCTCCCGGCCACCGCGGATGAGCTGGAAGACCTGCACGATAAACTCGGTTTCGCGAATGCCGCCGGCGCCGAGCTTAATATTGTCCGTTAGCCCACGGCGACGGACTTCGCGGGCAATCATGCCCTTCATGTTTCGCAGGGACTGAATCACGCTGAAGTCGATGTAGCGGCGGAACACAAATGGCCGCAGCATGTTGCGTAGCTCCTGGCTCCAGACATCGTCGTTGTCGCCCATAATCCGCGCTTTTACCATCGCGTAGCGCTCCCAGTCGCGCCCCTGCTCCTGGTAATAATCTTCCAGCGCGGCAAAGCTCAGTACCAGCGGACCGCTGTCGCCAAACGGACGCAGACGCATATCCACGCGGTACACAAAGCCGTCCTGCGTTGGCTGGTCGAGGACTTTAATCAGGCGCTGCCCCATGCGGGTGAAGAACTGGGCGTTATCCAGTTCACGGCGCCCGCCCTGGGTGGAGCCGTTTTCCGGCCAGGCAAAAATCAGGTCGATATCGGAAGAGAAATTCAGTTCGCCTCCGCCCAGCTTGCCCATGCCAAGGATCAGCAGCGGCTGCGGCTCACCGGCGGCGTTGCAAGGCGTGCCCCATTCGCGGCAGCAGGCGGCATAAAGCCAGTCACGGGCGGCAACAATCAGCGTTTCCGCCAGCACGCTCAGCTGCTGCAGCGTGCTTTGCGTATCCACCTGCTCCAGCGACTGCGCCCAGGCGATACGCACCATGATACGGCGACGGAAAAACCGCAGCGCTTTCATCAATGCCGCTTCGTCGTGCACATCCTGCAGATCCTGCTGCAGCCAGGCGGCATAATGTTGCCATTCGTCAGCCGTAGGGGCGTCCTGCTGCAGGGTTTGCAGCCAGGCGGGATACGCCACCACGCTGTCACCAACAAAATCACTTATCGCCAGCACCGCGCGAGCTTCTTCGCTCAGTGTCAGGGAGTCAATCTCTTGCGGCAGGCGCGGTAAAAACGCCTGCAGGTGCTGCTGTAACAAAGGGGTCAGCGCCATCATGGTGGGTATCCGTTACCAGTCTATTATTTCCCGCTGTGCAGCCAGAAAGGCGCCTGCGAGATCGCTTCGTTTCGGTAATGCTCAATTTCTATGCGCTGGCGGGTAACAATGGCGTGACGCAACCCCTGCCAGTTTTCCAGCCACGGCTGGGTTTGCGCATCGCTGTACACCCCGGCCAGCAGGCGGATAGCATCCGTCTCACGCGCCAGACGCGGTAACTGGTCTGCGTATGCATCCCCCAGCGGGCGCTGGAACGTCTCTTTTAACTCAGCCGCATGGCGGGAAAGATGCGTATCCGCGAAACGTTTAAAGGAACTATCCAGCTTCGCGCGGCCTTTCTCATCAATGAACGGCTGCCACTGGCGCTCCACCAGCCAGCGGGTCAGCGCCAGCTTAGCGCTGCTCGCCTGCGCGCTATAGACAATCACTTCAGCTTTTTCGTCACCGGCAAAGCGTGCTTCGAGCGCAATCAGCTGCTCACGTAAGTGGGTGCTCGCTTTTCTTGGAATGATGCCGCCAAAAAGCGCGAGGGCATGGCGCACCAGGCCCACGGCGTCAATCACCTGCTGCTTAGCCGCTTTCGCGCCGCTAAGCCATAATTCTTCATGGTACAGCCAGTGGGCGAGCGCCAGCTCCAGAGCACCTTCCAGCCCCTGCTCAACGTTGGCTTTAGCCGGCGGATACAGCACGCCCAGCGGTTTCACTTCGCGCACCGCATTGCCCTGGGCCAGGTGATAGCCCCGTGCCGCCTTGCTCAGGCTGCCCTGACGCAGGCCAGGTTCGGTGACCAGACTTTCCGCCAGGGCCAGTAAATCCACCGTCTCACCGCTCAGCAGCTCAAGTTCAAGCTCGCAGATGGGCGTCTGGTGCTCACCGGCTTTCACTTCACCCAGATCCAACGCCAGTTCAATGCGGCTTTCACCGTGAGTAACTACCCACTTTTCGCGCGCAAAATCCGTACTGAACAGCGGCTTCACGTCGGCCTGTAAAGTCGCCACGTCCAGCCCTTCCGGCCAAACTTCTGCTGGCAGTAAAGCAAGATCCAGCTCGGGCTTGCTTAGCGCCACGTTGTATTCAGGGCGCTGATGCAGCCCACCGGTCACTCGCCCGGCGATTTTCATCGTCATTTCGTATTGCCCGGCATCGCCGCGAATACGTAGCCCCATGTCGTGGCGGCGCAGCAGGTTATCCGCCGTTTCATAATAAATATTGAGCAACTGACGCGGGTCGCTGTGCTCGCCCGGCAGGGCATTTAATTTGTCGCGCAGCGCGTCAAGCGCTACAGGATTAACGATGAATTTAAGTTCGATTTCCTGGGCCATGTCTTCTTTACTTATGTTTACGTCACACCAGGCGATCGCCTGGCGAACTAAATAGCGTCGATTAGGTCTGTAATAGTACGACAAAATACCCTGTCGGGTAGCGAATTTGCGGTAGGGCGGGAACACCGGGTGGTCAAATTGACATCAGGATGATTCTCATTCAGGTTTACGGATTGCGCCGTCAGACTGTTGCCACTACTATCGTTCCACACTTTATGAAAATAACGACGAAATAATGCAGAAATTACGCCTGATTTGCCTCACTTTGCTCTCCCTTAGCGTTTCCGTCGTGGCTCATGCCGAAGAAAAACGTTATGTCTCTGATGAATTAAACACCTGGGTCCGCAGCGGCCCGGGCGATAACTACCGCCTGGTTGGCACCGTCAACGCAGGGGAACAAGTCACGCTGCTGCAAAGCAACGAAGAAACCAAATACGGCCAGGTACGTGACAGCAACGGGCGTACCTCCTGGATCCCCCTCGCGCAGCTAAGCACCACCCCAAGCCTGCGTACCCGCGTTCCCGATCTGGAAAACCAGGTCAAAACGCTGACAGACAAGCTGAACAACATCGACACGACCTGGAACCAGCGTACCGCTGAAATGCAGCAGAAAGTGGCCCAGAGCGACACCGTGATTAATGGCCTGAAGGACGAGAATCAGCAGCTCAAAAACCAGCTTATCGTCGCCAAGAAAAAGGTGGATGCCGCCAACGTCCAGCTTGACGACAAACAGCGTGCCATCATCATGCAATGGTTTATGTACGGCGGCGGCGTGGCAGGGTTTGGCCTGCTGATTGGCCTGCTGCTTCCGCACATGATCCCAAGCCGCAAGAAGAAAGACCGCTGGATGAACTAGCGACGGCACATTAGCCGTTGATTCCCCCTCGCATCTACACTTACCATTCGTGGTTCAATAACGGTGCCTGGGGTGTAAAGCGTGAAGATTTATCTTGTCGGTGGTGCGGTTCGTGACGGGTTATTAAAACTGCCGGTTAAGGATAAAGACTGGGTTGTGGTTGGGGCGACGCCGCAGCAAATGCTGGACGAAGGCTACGAGCAGGTCGGAAAAGACTTCCCGGTGTTTCTGCATCCTCAATCCCACGAAGAGTATGCGCTGGCCCGTACCGAAAGGAAATCGGGCCAGGGTTATACCGGCTTTACCTGCTATTCGGCCCCGGACGTCACGCTTGAACAGGATCTCCTGCGTCGCGACCTGACGATCAACGCTATTGCCCAGGATGAGAATGGCACGCTTATCGACCCGTATAACGGCCTTGCCGATATCGAGCGTCGCCTGCTTCGCCATGTTTCACCGGCGTTCAATGAAGACCCGCTGCGCGTGCTGCGCGTGGCGCGTTTTGCTGCACGTTATGCCCATCTTAATTTCCATATAGCGCCAGAAACACTCGCCCTGATGCGCTCCATGACGGACAACGGCGAAATTGCGCATCTCACCGCCGAACGCGTGTGGAAAGAGACGGAAAATGCGCTGACCAGCCGCAATCCGCAGGTCTTTTTTGCCGTACTACGCGAATGCGGCGCCCTGAAAGTTCTGTTCCCGGAAATCGACGCGCTTTACGGTGTCCCCGCGCCGGCCAAATGGCATCCGGAGATCGACACCGGTATTCATACGCTGATGACGCTGTCTATTGCTGCGCAGCTTAGCCCGGCGGTAGATGTGCGTTTCGCCACGCTGTGTCACGATCTCGGAAAAGGGCTGACGCCAAAGGAAAAATGGCCCAGCCACCACGGCCACGGCCCGGCGGGCGTTAAGCTTGTGGAGCAACTTTGTGCTCGCCTGCGCGTACCAAACGAGATTCGTGATCTGGCTAAACTGGTCGCAGAATTCCACGACCTGATCCATACCTTCCCGATTTTGCAGCCCAAAACGGTGATCAAGCTGTTCGACGCCATTGACGCCTGGCGCAAGCCGCAGCGCGTGGAGCAAATCGCCTTAACCAGCGAAGCAGATGCTCGCGGGCGCACCGGCTTTGAGGCCAGCGATTATCCGCAGGGCAGAATGCTACGCGCGGCCTGGATTGCAGCGCAGAGCGTAACCAATAAAGAAGTGATCGAAGCAGGCTTCAGCGGCCCGGCGATCCGTGAAGAATTAACGAAGCGGAGAATTAAGGCCGTTGCGGCCTGGAAGGAAGCGAGTTGCCCCCAGCCGCAAGGCTGAGGGCCGCTGCCACTAGGTGAAGATAAAGAACACCGCGGCGGCAACAATAAAACGGTAAATCGCAAACGGAATAAACGAAATACGCTTGATGAGTTGCAGGAAGGTTTTGATGGCGACCAGCGCCACGATAAACGCCGTGACAAAGCCCACGGCAAACATCGGCAGATCACCCATCGTCAGGAAGCCGATGCTCTTGTAGAGATCAAGCGCCGTCGCCCCCATCATCATTGGCACCGCCAGCAGGAATGAGAACTCAGAAGCCGCATAGCGACTAACGCCCATCAGCATCCCACCGGAAATCGTTGCCCCGGAACGAGAGAACCCCGGCCAAAGCGCCAGACACTGGAAGCAGCCAATCATAAACGCCTGACGATAGGTGATGTCGTCCACGCCTACGGCACGCGGTACCTTTGGCTTAAAGCACTCGGCGACAATCAGCAGCACGCCGCCAACCACCAGGGCATACATCACGTTGACCGGGTTAAACAGCGATTTAATGGCATCGTGCAGGACAAGGCCGAGCACTACCGCCGGGATCATAGCAAGCAAAATATGAATCAGAGAAAGACGGCCGGTACCTACCCCTTCATGCTCAGGAGGACGACCAAAGTGGATACCAATCAAACCAAACAGACGACGCCAGAACATCACCACCACGGCGAGAATAGAACCCAGTTGAATAACCACTTCAAAGGTTTCCGCCGTTTGCCCCTCGAAGCCTAAAAGATGCCCTACGATGATCATGTGCCCGGTAGACGATACCGGTAAAAACTCCGTTAAACCTTCCACAACGCCAAGAATGGCGGCTATCGCCAACGTTGGTAAATCGCTCATCACTTACCCCTCATCCCGAAAACGAACACAAAAAAACGGCACACGTTTGACGCCTGCCGCAAAAAGATACATCGTTAAGACCAGCCTTTCGCCGTTTGGTTTAACGTTCAGCCCATTATTTGCTTTGTTTCAGATTACCGCCACGCTCGATGATAACGCCCACGTTAGCGGCCTGTGCAACAGCGCCGGGCTTGCTCACCTTCAGCCGAATCCACGGTGAATTAAAGCGGGTCAGCAGCAGTTCCGCAACCTCTTCAGCAACGCGCTCTACCAGCGCAAAACGCCCCCCGCTCACGTGCTTTATAACCGCTTCGCTGACATCCGCATAGCTGAGGCAGTCGTTGACATCATCACTGCCTGCGGCTTTGCGGTTATCCCAGGCCATTTCGATATCGAACACCAGCTTCTGTTCAATGGTTTGTTCCCAGTCGTAAACACCAATAGTGGTGATTACCGAAAGTTGCTCTATAAATACAATGTCCATCACGCCCTGCCCGGTTTTTAGTCATGCCGGATACCACTTCCGGCGAAATATGCGTATTATCCACAGATGCAAAGAAGACTTCGACACTTTCAACATGGAACAGCGTTATGAGTGCAATCGCGCCTGGTATGATTCTCCTCGCGTATCTTTGCGGCTCGATTTCTAGCGCCATTCTGGTGTGCCGCATTGCCGGTCTCCCCGATCCACGCGAGAGCGGCTCCGGTAACCCAGGAGCAACCAATGTGTTACGCATTGGCGGCAAAGGTGCAGCCGTAGCGGTACTAATTTTTGATGTGCTGAAAGGCATGCTGCCGGTCTGGGCGGCCTGGGCCTTGGGTGTGACGCCCTTCTGGCTTGGCCTGATTGCTATTGCCGCCTGCATGGGCCATATTTGGCCAGTATTCTTTAAGTTTCAAGGCGGTAAAGGCGTCGCCACGGCGTTTGGCGCCATTGCACCTATCGGCTGGGATTTAACCGGCGTGATGGCCGGAACTTGGCTGCTAAGCGTACTTCTGAGCGGCTATTCTTCCCTCGGTGCCATTATCAGCGCGCTGATAGCCCCGTTTTATGTCTGGTGGTTCAAACCGCAGTTTACCTTCCCGGTGGCAATGCTCTCCTGCC
Source organism: Enterobacter sp. TMH.L2 (assembly GCF_050847315.1). NCBI lineage: Bacteria > Pseudomonadati > Pseudomonadota > Gammaproteobacteria > Enterobacterales > Enterobacteriaceae > Enterobacter > Enterobacter sp. TMH.L2. The sequence continues at coordinate 4,036,508 of NZ_CP193791.1, forward strand.
TGATCCTGATGCGCCATCACGACAATATTCAGCGCCTGTGGCGAGGCCAGGAAACGAAAATCTGGGCGCGATTTAAAAAGAAAAAGAAAAAAGACGAGTCTGAATAAGACAGGATTATTCGAGCCCTGTAGAAACAACAAAGGAGTGATAAATCACTCCTTTTTCTTAGGTAAATCAGCTAAGCACTAATCCTTCCAGTAATTATTCGCCGCAGCAATCGTCTGGAAATGAATCGCGATGACCTGAGATGACGCAATCAGCGCATCGGCATCATTCGCGTAGACCGGACGCAGTTTTTTCAGCACTTCCGGGTCCGGCTGTACGGTTTTGACTCCCCGACGGCTCAGCGTCACCGCCAGTTCATATCCTGCCTGCGGATCGTCAGCGATCAGCGTTGTTAACCATTTATCGCTCATATTGTCCCACTCATTATCGTTATTGTATAAATTGCATTTATTATGCACTTTAAGTGCACGACAGTTATCAACATAATCCTGGCAAAAATCAATAAAAAAGCCCGCTATCTCAGCGGGCTTTAGCTCTGGTTTAACATGTATTCTGTCGTTTACCGCGCGGGGAAAAACATCGCGGCCAGTTCTTTGCCCGGCTCATCTGCCCGCATAAAAGCTTCCCCCACGAGGAAGTTGTTCACGTTAGCTTCGCGCAGGCGAACCACATGTTCGCGCGTAGCGATGCCTGACTCGGTCACAACCATGCGATCCGCCGGCAGCTGTGCCAACAGGCTGATGGTGGTTTCTATCGTGGTCTCAAAGGTGCGCAAATTACGGTTATTGACACCGATAAGTGGCGTGGTCAACCGGAGCGAACGTTCCAGCTCATCGGCATCATGCACCTCTACCAGCACCGCCATGCCCAGCTCGTGGGCCTGCGCCTCAAGCTCCTGCATCTGGCCATCTTCAAGCGCAGAAACAATAAGCAGGATGCAATCCGCCCCCATCGCCCGGGCTTCCACAACCTGCCACGGATCGATCATAAAATCTTTGCGTAAAACCGGCAGGTCGCAGGCAGCTCGCGCCTGCTGCAGATAGGCCGCGCTTCCCTGGAAGAACTGTTCGTCGGTTAGCACCGACAAACATGCAGCCCCACCCTGCTGGTAAGAAACGGCTATCTCAGCGGGATTGAAATTCTCGCGAATCAACCCTTTCGATGGGCTGGCCTTTTTCACTTCGGCAATCACGCCCGCCAGGCCTGCATCACGCTTATGACGCAGCGCGGCAACAAAATCACGGTGGTTCTGAGCAGCGGCCTGTTCGGCAAGCTGGCTCAGGGAAATTGCTTTTTTGGCGGCGGCAATTTCTTCATGTTTAACGGCGATAATTTTGCTGAGGATATCGGACACAGGGTTCTCCAGGTTCAGTCGGGTATCACCTTAGAGTGCCGGATCCTGAGCTGAAAGTACCGGGCTAAGGCTGCTTTCGTTTGTTGCATATTATTACACTCCAGAGATGCAGCGCGGGATGTGGGGAACTTAAAGTGGAGAGGAACAAAAAAACAGTTTCACCTGCAAAACACTTTTACTGAGGCCAACATCTTGAATACAACATCGCACTCAACGGCGCTGGAAGCATCGTCACAGTGGCTGCAAACGCGGCCGGGCGAAGCTTGCCTGATTCGCGTCTCTGCGGAGCAGACCGGTGGACTTTACTCGGTAGTGGAGATCGTTTCACAGCCGGGCGACGGAACGCCGCTTCACGTTCATGCCAACGAAGATGAGTATGCCCTTGTCCTCGAGGGCACAGCCCGGATTGCCTATGGTGAAAAGGTTATTGATGCCAGCGCCGGCGAATCGCTGCTGTTAAAAAGAGGTATTCCACACGCATGGGCCAACAGAACCGATAAGCCCATGCGGCTGCTAATGACCTGTACACCCGGAGGCGTTGAGCAGGCGCTGCGGCTGATTGCTGCTCAGGATATGGACCAGCTGATGGCCATTGCCGAACAACTCGCAGTGACCGTGCTGGGCCCAACGCCTTTCTAGCCCAAATAAAAAAGGAGTGGTTCCCACTCCTTTTTTTCTCGTTTATCAGGCGGCGGGTAGCTCTGCCAGCGGCCAGCGCGGGCGAACGCTAACGCTCAGCTCGCCGGAAGTACCTGCTTTGAGGCGAATCATCCCGGCATAGGCGATCATGGCGCCATTATCGGTGCAAAATTCCGGCCGCGCGTAAAACACTTCGCCGCGACGTTTAGTCATCATCTCGGCCAGCTTAGCGCGCAGGGTGCGGTTGGCGCTCACGCCGCCCGCCATCACCAGACGTTTAAAGCCGGTATGTTCGAGCGCACGTTTACATTTAATCGACAGCGTATCCACCACCGCATCTTCAAAGGCGCGGGCGATATCCGCGCGAGTTTGATCGTCAGCGTCGTTATCACGAATGGTGTTTGCCGCGAAGGTTTTCAGGCCAGAGAAGCTGAAATCCATGCCCGGGCGGTCAGTCATAGGACGTGGGAAGGTGAAACGCCCCGGCGTACCCTGGGCCGCCATTTTGGAAAGAAGCGGCCCGCCTGGGTAGTCAAGCCCCAGCAGCTTAGCGGTTTTATCGAACGCTTCGCCTGCCGCATCATCGATAGACTCACCCAGCAGTTCATATTTACCAATGCCGGTGACGCTGATCAATTGGGTATGGCCGCCGGAAACCAGCAGCGCGACGAACGGGAACTCGGGCGGATTGTCTTCCAGCATCGGCGCCAGCAGGTGGCCTTCCATGTGGTGGACCGGCACGGCAGGCACGTCCCAGGCAAACGCCAGCGAGCGGCCAATGGTTGCGCCAACCAGAAGCGCGCCAACCAGGCCCGGCCCGGCAGTGTACGCCACGCCGTCGATATCTTTGGCGGTTAATCCAGCCTCTTTTAGGGCAGCCTGGATAAGCGGCACGGTCTTGCGAACGTGATCGCGGGAGGCCAGCTCCGGCACCACGCCGCCGTAGTCAGCGTGAAGTTTCACCTGACTATACAATTGGTTGGCTAATAACCCTTTCTCATCGTCATAAATGGCGATGCCGGTTTCATCACAGGATGTTTCGATTCCCAGTACACGCATGGCTTGTTTTACCTCTTTGGCCCGGCGCGAAGTTTAATCCCGGTGGCTTCCTTTGTAAAACTTTGCTGCCCCAGGACGGGACTAATGGTGTATAATCTGCGGCCCTGGAAGATACCGGCCCTAAAAGCCAGGTTTCTGGTCGTTCGGTGCTTTACAAAGCAGCAAGAGTTGCAGTAAAATTCCGCACCATTTTGAATTAAGCTGGCCTGTATGCCAGCGGCAAACCGAATTATTAAAGGTGAGAGTTACATGCCGGTAATTAAAGTACGTGAAAACGAGCCGTTCGACGTAGCACTGCGTCGCTTCAAGCGTTCCTGCGAGAAAGCAGGCGTTCTGGCGGAAGTCCGTCGTCGTGAGTTCTATGAAAAACCAACGACCGAACGTAAGCGCGCTAAAGCTTCTGCTGTGAAACGCCACGCGAAGAAACTGGCTCGCGAAAACGCACGCCGCACTCGTCTGTACTAATCTTCTGAGGATTCACTCCTCAACATCAGACTGAGTAGTAGTTATAAGGCCGTGCTTCCGAAAGGAATGCGCGGCTTATTCTCGTTTATAAACTGACATATCCCTGAGCTTTTAGGCCACCGCCTGAGAGATGACGGATATAGCATGGGGCCTATGGCTGGACGAATCCCGCGTGTTTTTATCAATGACCTGATCGCTCGCACCGACATCGTCGACCTGATCGATGCTCGCGTGAAGCTGAAAAAGCAGGGCAAGAACTACCACGCATGTTGTCCATTCCATAACGAGAAAACCCCCTCTTTCACCGTGAACGGTGATAAACAGTTTTACCACTGCTTTGGCTGTGGCGCACACGGTAACGCCCTCGACTTCCTGATGAACTACGACAAGCTCGAGTTTGTTGAAAGCGTTGAAGAGCTGGCGACCATGCACAACCTTGAAGTGCCGTACGAAGCGGGCAATGGCCCAAGCCAGATCGAACGACACCAGCGCCAAAGCCTGTATCAACTGATGGACGGCCTGAACGCCTTTTATCAGCAGTCCCTGAAGCAGCCCGCCGCAGAACCGGCGCGTCAGTATCTGGGCAAGCGTGGCCTGAGCGATGAGGTCATTAGCCATTTCGCCATCGGCTATGCGCCACCCGGCTGGGATAATGCGCTTAAACGCTTTGGCGGCAACAGCGAAAACCGCCAGGCGCTGACGGACGCAGGCATGCTGGTCACCAACGACCAGGGCCGCAGTTACGACCGTTTTCGCGAGCGGGTCATGTTCCCGATTCGCGATAAACGCGGCCGGGTCATCGGGTTTGGTGGACGCGTGCTGGGCGATGCCCTGCCGAAATACCTGAACTCCCCGGAAACCGACATTTTTCACAAGGGCCGCCAGCTGTATGGCCTGTATGAAGCCCAGCAGAGCCAGCCGGAACCGGCACGCCTTCTGGTAGTCGAAGGATATATGGATGTGGTGGCGCTGGCGCAGTACGGCATTTCCTACGCCGTTGCTTCCCTGGGTACCTCCACCACCGCCGATCATATTCAGTTGCTGTTCCGGGTGACAGATAATGTCGTCTGCTGTTATGACGGCGATCGCGCAGGACGAGACGCGGCATGGCGAGCGCTGGAAACTGCGCTACCTTATATGACGGACGGTCGTCAGCTGCGGTTTATGTTCCTGCCCGACGGTGAAGACCCGGATACGCTGGTGCGCAAAGAAGGAAAGGACGCATTTGAAGCGCGGATGGAGCAGGCTCAGCCGCTCTCCACGTTCCTGTTTAACAGCCTGCTGCCGCAGGTTGATTTGAGTACGCCAGACGGAAGAGCGCGACTAAGCACGCTGGCTCTGCCGCTGATTAGCCAGGTACCCGGCGAAACGCTGCGTATCTATCTGCGCCAGGAGCTGGGCAACAAGCTCGGTATTCTGGACGACAGCCAGCTTGAAAAGCTGATGCCCAAACAGGTCGAGGGGGCAACACCTCGTCCGGCGCCTCAGCTAAAACGCACAACCATGCGTATACTGATAGGGTTATTGGTACAGAATCCGGAACTGGCTCCGCTGGTACCGCCACTAAGCGGGCTGGATGCCGCAAAGCTGCCGGGTTTAACGCTGTTTAGCGACCTGGTTGACGCTTGCCTAGCGCATCCGGGGCTGACCACCGGGCAGCTACTGGAACAATATCGTGGCACAAATGAGGCCACAACCCTTGAAAAACTCTCGGCGTGGGACGATATAGCAGATAAGGACATTGCTGAAAAAACGTTCACCGACTCGCTGGATCATCTTTTTGAGTCGGCGCTGGAGCTGAGGTTTGAAGAATTAATGGCACGTTCCAGAACGACGGGGCTGACCCCTGCGGAACGTGAAGAAGTTCGCGTGATCACGCAATCACGCGCCAAAAAATAGATTCGCGGCTTAACTGCCGAACATTGATCGGGTCACCCCCGAACGCCGCACGGACGGGCTGCGGCATAAAAATAAATCAGCCCTCGTACGTTATTGTTGGCGGCAACGCCTACCGACACAACCCTAATACTGAAGTGTGGATACCGTCTTATGGAGCAAAACCCGCAGTCACAGCTCAAGCTTCTTGTCCAACGTGGTAAGGAGCAAGGCTATCTGACCTATGCCGAGGTCAATGACCATCTGCCGGAAGATATCGTCGACTCCGATCAGATCGAAGACATCATCCAAATGATCAACGACATGGGCATTCAGGTGATGGAAGAAGCCCCTGATGCCGATGATCTTTTGCTTGCTGAAAACTCTAACAGCACCGATGAAGACGCGGAAGAAGCGGCTGCCCAGGTGCTGTCCAGCGTGGAGTCCGAAATTGGACGTACCACCGACCCCGTGCGTATGTACATGCGCGAAATGGGGACCGTTGAACTGTTAACCCGTGAGGGTGAGATCGATATCGCGAAGCGTATCGAAGACGGTATCAACCAGGTACAGTGCTCGGTTGCCGAGTACCCGGAAGCGATCACCTATCTGCTGGAGCAGTACGATCGCGTTGAAGCTGAAGAAGCACGCCTGTCCGACCTCATCACCGGCTTTGTTGACCCTAACGCGGAAGAAGATCTCGCGCCAACCGCAACCCACGTCGGCTCCGAACTCTCTCAGGAAGAGATGGACGACGATGAGGATGAAGACGAAGAGTCTGATGACGACAGCTCCGACGATGACAACAGCATCGACCCGGAACTGGCGCGCGAAAAATTTGGTGAGCTGCGCAAGCAGTACGAACTGACTCGCGACACCATCAAAGCGAAGGGCCGCAGCCACGCTGACGCCGCCGCGGAGATCCTGCAGCTGTCTGAAGTGTTCAAACAGTTCCGCCTGGTGCCGAAACAGTTCGACTACCTGGTCAACAGCATGCGCGTCATGATGGACCGCGTTCGTACCCAAGAACGTATCATCATGAAGCTGTGCGTTGAGCAGTGCAAAATGCCGAAGAAAAACTTCATCACGCTGTTCACCGGCAACGAAACCAGCGAAACCTGGTTCAACGCGGCCATTGCGATGAACAAGCCGTGGTCTGAGAAGCTGCATGAAGTCTCCGAAGACGTTCACCGCAGCCTGCAGAAACTGCAGCAGATCGAAGAAGAGACCGGCCTGACCATCGAGCAGGTAAAAGACATTAACCGTCGCATGTCCATTGGTGAAGCGAAAGCGCGCCGTGCGAAGAAAGAGATGGTTGAAGCCAACCTGCGTCTGGTTATTTCTATCGCTAAGAAATACACCAACCGTGGCCTGCAGTTCCTCGACCTGATTCAGGAAGGCAACATCGGCCTGATGAAAGCCGTGGATAAGTTTGAATACCGCCGTGGCTATAAGTTCTCGACTTATGCAACCTGGTGGATCCGTCAGGCTATCACCCGCTCTATCGCCGACCAGGCGCGTACCATCCGTATTCCGGTGCACATGATTGAGACCATCAACAAGCTCAACCGTATTTCGCGCCAGATGCTGCAGGAGATGGGCCGTGAGCCAACGCCGGAAGAGTTAGCCGAACGTATGCTGATGCCGGAAGACAAAATCCGTAAAGTGCTGAAAATTGCCAAAGAGCCTATCTCCATGGAAACGCCAATCGGCGACGATGAAGATTCGCATCTGGGTGATTTCATCGAGGACACCACCCTCGAGCTGCCGCTGGATTCTGCCACCTCCGAAAGTCTGCGTTCCGCAACGCACGATGTTCTGGCTGGCCTGACAGCGCGTGAGGCGAAAGTCCTGCGTATGCGCTTCGGTATCGACATGAATACCGACCACACGCTGGAAGAAGTGGGTAAACAGTTCGACGTTACCCGCGAACGTATCCGTCAGATCGAAGCGAAGGCGCTGCGCAAACTGCGCCACCCAAGCCGCTCTGAAGTCCTGCGTAGCTTCCTGGACGATTAATCGGTGTCAAAAATTGAAAAGCTCCCGCCAGGGAGCTTTTTTTTGCCTTGAATTTGCGGTTTCTCCCGCCTCCCGCAGGCACCTCTTTTTCACTTCTCTCTCTCAGTACACAGCTTTTAATTCCCCCTTTTCCCTCAGGGAGATTATTTTCATTCCCTCTCACCCTCCTGGAGCCTCTTTTCATTCCCCTCTCACTCCGGGAGAGGGCCGGGGTGAGGGAAAACGGCAACACCTTACCTACCGCCCACGCGCCGACAGCGACTCATTCAGCTCTCTATAGGCCTCCACCAGCTTATCCACCGTGATGCGGCTCAAGCCACTCGGATTGGGCAAAATCCACACCTCGGTATCACCGAGGGTAATCTCCTGTCTGCCCCATTTCGCGCCACGTTGCCTGAACGCCTGCTCAAACGCCTGCTTGCCCAGAATCGCCAGCGCTCCCGGCTGGTACTCCTGCATCTTTGTAATCAGCTCTCGCCCGCCAGCACGCAGCTCCTGCAGTGCCACTTCGTTTGCCTGCACGGTTGGCCGCTCCACCAGTTTCGTCACGCCGCAGCCGTAGGAAAGCAAGAGCTGCGCCTCCTCAGGCTTGAGCTGGCGGTCCGTAAAACCCGCAAGATGAAGCACTTTCCAGAAGCGATTGGCAGGATGAGCAAAAGGCAGCCCGAGATGAGCGGATGATTTTCCCGGATTAATGCCGCAAAACACGACCCGAAGGTCAGGCTGAAGGATATCGCTAACCATTACATTTCTCATCTGAAGGAATCGAGCGGGAAGTATAAGGGATTGATTAGCCATTGTTTATAAAATCAGCACATGTAATTTAAGCGCTGGATTGCCATCGACAGTTACATTATAATTCAGCGCCACGGCCCCTTAGCTCAGTGGTTAGAGCAGGCGACTCATAATCGCTTGGTCGCTGGTTCAAGTCCAGCAGGGGCCACCAGACAAAAAAGGCTGACGAGAAATCGTCAGCCTTTTTGCTGTGCGGGTCATGGGGATTTCGTTTAAACCAGTGCCCGAAGCTCTTCTTTCATGTAGGCAGAAAAGTATTCAGGGTTTTTAATCACGAGGCGGTTACCGGACTCAACCTTGTCCGCCCAACCGGCGACTTTTTTCGTGAAGTCGGTGTTCCATCCCTCCTGAACACCACGAGCCGTAACGTCAGCAGCACTTGCCGGGACGCCCAATTGCTTCAGATACCTAAGCATTCCCTTCGCGGTGCTCTCATCCATAGGGTGCGGCACAGAGGCCGAGGTATTCATACCGCCAATGAAGTCTAACGCTTTATCAATCGCTGTTGGCATAATTTATCCTTAAAATTAACCACTTAATCAATAAGACTGTGACAAGCGAGATCAAATGTACCATTAATCAAACTTCATTTTTTCAGGGTCAGTCACGTTTATGACCAGTACAAAGGGTTCTTTGCTTCCCGCCAGCCCTATTTCCGTTGTTTTATCACTCAAAGCCGGCATGGTGAAGAACATGCCAGCCTGTAATATCGAGCGGGAAAGGCAATGATTGATAAACGTTCCCAGAGGATCGCAGAAACGAAAAATAAAGCCTCACGACAATGAGCAGTCGCAAAATTAAAGCGTCTTAAAGTCTTTAGAAAGATCGAATTTCTTATACTCTTTTACCTTCAATCTTCCACTGGCAACCCCATCACTAATCTCTTTAATAAAATAATCGATATCGTCACATTTATTATTATCAGGAAGTTCTGGGTAGTTATATTCCCACCATTTCAAATGTAATAATTCATTAATTACATCAGCATTATAACGGTATTTAATTACCCTGGCTGGCACACCTGCAACAACGGCATAAGGAGGCACATCCTTTGTCACCACAGCGTTTGCAGCAATAACTGCACCATCACCGATGGTAATTCCCCCTTTTAAAACCACATCATTGCCGATCCAGACATCGTTGCCTATTACAGGATTTTTTTGCGTCGTATCAAACGGTTTTAATACCCACTGCCGATTAAATTCAGTCCTGGCATATTTATCAAATCCCCCGTTGTAGGTCAGCATATGTGTGGTAAATCTGTCCATGGGATGATTGCCACCCATCACCTTTACATTCCCGGCAATACTGCAGAATCTGCCGATGACAGTATTGCCTGAAAAATGGCAACTTGGAAATGAAAACGCGCCCACGCTGGAAAAATTACGTATCGGCATAGTGGAATACTCTTCGGCGATAACATTATCATCAATTTTTATTTTATCGCCTTTGACGAAACGCAATAAACTTCTCTCTTTATAAACCTTCCTGCCTTTGTGACCTAAAAATATCTTATTATCCGCACAGTACTCATAATGTCTTTTTGTCCATCTAAAGGTATAACCATTATTATTTTCTTCAGTAAACTTAAATAATTCGCTTTTCATATTCTCAACATTTATAAGATTGGCACTATGTTAAAAATAAAGATATCCCACCCACCTGTTTTTATCAACTTTGCAGAACGAGGTGAATTTAACCTAAAAACAGTAAGGCCCGAGTAAACTCGGGCCTTAGTTTTAAAACAGCTTACGGCAGATTTTAGAACTGCTCCCAGTTATCTAAACGGCCGCCGTTCGCGGCAAGCTGTGGCCTGCGAGTGGTAGAAGCCGGTGCGGGTTTATCCTGACGGGCGTTAGCTGCGGCAATGACCTGCCCGGTATTGAAGATACTCATCAGTTGCACCAACCGAGTAGCCTGATCGCTGAGGCTCTCAGCGGCGCTGGCAGACTCCTCCACCAGCGCAGCGTTCTGCTGCGTAACCTGATCCAGTTGAGTGATCGCCACGTTGATCTGCGCAATCCCCTGCCCCTGCTCTTCCGTCGTCACGCCAATTTCAGAAATAAGCCCGGCCACGCGGTGGGACTGTTGCACCAGGTCATCGATCGTCGTTCCCGCCGAACTCACCATATCCGATCCTTTTGTTACCGTACGCATGCTGTCCTCAATCAGAGCTTTGATCTCACTGGCCGCCGAAGCAGAACGCTGCGCCAGCGAGCGAACTTCCCCGGCAACTACTGCAAAACCGCGCCCGGACTCCCCTGCACGAGCGGCTTCCACGGCAGCATTCAGCGCCAGAATGTTCGTCTGGAATGCGATGCCGTCAATAACGCTAATAATGTCGCCAATTTTCTGTGAGCTTTCGCTAATTTCACGCATCGTCAGCACCAGATTATTAACGGCATTCCCGCTTTGCGTGGCCGTTTCGCTGGCAGAGTTGGCCAGGCGAGTCGCAGTGCGCACCGTCTCGGCATTCTGCTGAATTGTCTGGCTCATTTGTTCCATCGAAGCGGCCGTTTCCTGCAGGCTGGCCGCTTGCTCTTCGGTGCGTTGGCTGAGATCGGTGCTGCCAGCCGCAATCTCGCTGGCACCCACGGAGATAGAATGGCTGCTGTCTCGCACTTCACGCACCACCCCGAGCAGACGGCTACGCATCTCATCCATAGCCGCGAGCAGGCTTCTGGTGTCCCCTTGCTTCAGTTCAACGGCGGTATTGAGCTGCCCCTCAGAAACTTGTTTTGCCACGGAGACGGCATAAACGGGCTCGCCGCCAAGCTGGCCTTTCACCGCTCGCCCAATGCTCCAGGCAATCAAAGAGCCAATCACGGCACTGATAATCGTAATAATCAACAACAAGTTACCGGCAAAATGCGCTTCCTCCACATAGCCACGGGCCATGCCCACCGTGCTACCGGAATGATCGCTAATCATCTCGCTGAGCGCATCGAGTACTCTGGCCTGGGGGCCAACCACTTCGCTGATGACTAACGCGCGGGCGGCATCATACTGCCCCGCCGCGCTGACGCTCATCACCTTACGAAGCGCCTGGGAATATGCCGGGCGAACATTGTTCAGGTTGTCGAACAGCTCGCGAGAATGCTTAAGCCTCAGCGCCTTATCCAGCTGTTTCAAGAGGACGTTGTTGTCCGCGATACGCTTTTCGAGTACCTGGTTGGTTTTTGTAATGTAGTCCCGACTCTCAGCTTCGGTATGCGGCAGCGTGGTGAACAACGCCATATCACGAATATCGTGGGCATTGTCCGTAATATTATCCTTAATCTTTACGATCAGCAGCAAATTCACCAGGCGGACATTGGCAGCATAATTAAGGTTATTTCCAACAGAAACCAACTGCATTCTGGCAAATAATGCGACAAAGAATCCAATCGCGATGACCAGCGCAAAGCCAGCCCCCAGCATAGTACTAAGGCGCATATTCTTCAGTTTGTTCATAAATCCCTCTGAGCTTTAATGGTTATATCGCAGGCAATAAGAGGAGGTAATTGGTAGAAATCACATCAACGGTTGCGACGGTGTTTTTTTAATTATCGATTTTTTATCGGCAGCCTGAGAGACTTCTTTAGCCATTATTTATAATGATCTGTCCACATAAAATAATGACAAAGAGATGACAAGTAATGAACGAATTAATGTTCTAAACAGAATTAAAACTACTATTTTTAGGAGTGGCAGCCCCGTTCCATTGTGTGGTTAACGGGACTGAAATTAGCGTTTTATCTGTGCAGGACTTATTTATCTGCGATGAAGCGATCGTCGTCTCCCACCGGGATATAAACGCGCACCCACTCCTTCCCATCAACGATATCCCAGCTGTGCCCTTCGCCGGCGGTATCTGCTGCAAGCAGAACTGTACCTGGCTCGATGATGAACGTAGAGCCGTCGCTAACCTTAAACTTCAGCTTGCCTTTCAGGGTAACCACATACTGCTTTTTCGGTGCCGGATGCACCCCTTTCTGCCACTCTTCAAAGGTATTACTGAAATAGAGATTTTCAGAAGAAAGTTTCGCCAGAGAGGGAATTGAACCTTTTACAAACGCAGAGTGATTATCAGCCGTGTTAATCAATTTTATCGCTGGAATACGGTGTTCGCTGGCATCTGTCTTTGTGGCTTCGGCATGTCCAAGCATTGAAACAAGTAAACCTGTGGTGGCCAACATAAGCCGTGTTATTTTTTTCATGATCGTGTCCAGGGTTAATTTCAGCCAGCACTTTTTCGGTGAATAAAGCACCGTAACAAAAAACAAAATTCAAGGTTAGTACACCAGAGGCAATCAATTTCGTCAATATCATGCACGACAAGTTTATTTAGTTAATAAATTAAATATATATAAAGAAAATGCGGAGTGAAAAAACATCCAGGCGGGTATTTCAATACAGGCTAACTTTGATTGTCATTAAACGGTAAAAGAATATTTTAGAACAAAATAAACTAAATACAGAAGGTGATAGCCATAATTTAACTTAACGCTTTATTCTAAAAATACAGGAATAGCGTCAACCTGGTAGCCGAGTGAATTCAGTTCAGGGGTTGAACACATGCAAATAAAAACGCTGGTGTTTAAACCAGCGTTCAGTCAGTCACAGGCGTTATCAGAGCTTTTCGCCGTTGCTCTCAATCACATCTTTGTACCACTGGAAGGATTTCTTACGGCTGCGGCTCAGGCTGCCGTGGCCTTCGTTGTCTTTATCGACGTAGATGAAGCCGTAGCGTTTTTTCATTTCGCCCGTCCCGGCAGAGACCAGGTCGATACAGCCCCACGGGGTGTAGCCCATCAGGTCAACGCCGTCTTCCACTACCGCTTTTTTCATTTCTGCGACGTGCGCCGAAAGATAATCGATGCGGTACTGGTCGTCCACGAAGCCGTCGGCCTGCGCCACGTCAATCGCCCCGAAGCCGTTTTCCACAATAAACAGCGGCAGCTGATAGTGATCCCAGAACCAGTTCAGAGAGTAACGCAGGCCCACCGGGTCAATCTGCCAGCCCCAGTCGGATTTTTGCACGTACGGGTTAGACACGAGGCTTTTTGATTCGTCGTAGTCAAACTGCGGGTTGTCGGCGCTGGCTTTGGTGGCAAACGACATGTAGTAGCTGAAGCCAATGTAATCGACGCAGCCTTCGGCCAGCGCCGCAAGATCTTCGTCGGTAATATCCAGCTCAAAACCACGGCGCTCGAAGTAGTTCAGCAGGTGCTGCGGGTACTTACCGCGCACGTGCACGTCGGTGAACCAGTAGCGGCGGTGCATCGCATTCATCGCCATCATCATATCGCCTGGCGCACAGGTCAGCGGGTAAATTGGGCACATGGCAATCATGCAGCCAACCTGCAGCGCAGGGTTGATTTCACGGGCTGCACGCACCGCCAGAGCGCTGGCAACCAGCTCATAGTGAGACGCCTGGTACATCACCGGCTCGCGATCTTCACCCGGCTGATACTTCAGGCCCGAGTTGGTGAACGGCGCGAAGTCTTCGTGGTAGTTGGCCTGGTTGTTGATCTCGTTGAAGGTCATCCAGTACTTCACTTTGTGCTGATAGCGAGTGAAGACCACTTTCGAGAAGCGCAGGAAGAAATCAATCAGCTTACGGTTACGCCAGCCGCCGTATTCGGTGACCAGATGGTAAGGCATTTCGAAGTGCGACAGCGTAATCACCGGCTCAATGCCGTGCTTCAGGCATTCGTCAAACAGGTCGTCATAGAACTGCAGGCCGGCTTCGTTCGGCTCCAGCTCGTCGCCCAGCGGGAAAATACGCGTCCAGGCGATGGAGGTACGGAAGCATTTGAAGCCCATCTCGGCAAACAGCTGGATGTCTTCTTTGTAGCGGTGGTAGAAGTCGATCGCTTCATGGTTAGGGTAGTTTTTTCCCTGCAACACGCCATCGGTAATTTCACGCGAGACGCCGTGGGCGCCGGCCGTCATCACATCCGCAACGCTAACGCCTTTGCCGCCCTCTTTCCAGCCACCTTCCAGCTGGTGCGCCGCAACCGCGCCGCCCCACAGAAAACCTTCTTTGAATCCAGACATATTCTCTCCCTTAATTAGAGATCGCATGCTGCGACCGATAGTGCTGATTAAAATGGTAGACCGCGCCAATGAGTCCGGCATCGTTGCCGTGACTGACGGTGTCGATATAGTCGTCGAGGGTGAACCAGGCCAGATGTTCGCGCAGCAGCGCAAGGAAGCCTGGGCGTTCCACAATGCCGCCGCCGAGCAGGATTTTTTCCGGGTCGAACAGATTGACGAGGTTATAAAGGCCGGTGCCGAGATCGTTGAAGAACGCCTTCACCATACGCTGGCACGCCACGTCGCCGGCATCAAAGCGGTCGAAAATCTCTTCCCCGCTGACGGCCTCAAGCGGCTTGCCGACATACTCCGCGTAGTCTTTGCGCAGGGTTCTCAGGGTGCAGGTATCGTTCATGGTGTAGCGGCGAACATCGCGTGGGCCAGGGCGTTCGGTCAGCATGTAACCGAATTCTCCCGCCCGGAAGCGCGCGCCGTGTACCAGTTGGTTATTGCAGAAAATCGCTCCGCCGATGCCGGTGCCGATGGTCAGTACGAGGAAGTTGCTCATCCCCGCCGCTTTCCCCTGCCAGCGTTCAGCCAGCAGGACGCAGTTGGCGTCATTTTCGATGGCAACAGGCAGCTGCGTGCTTTCTTCCAGCCATTCTTTGATGGCAAAGTTGTCGAAGCGGCGGATGGCCCCGCCCATTTCGATAAAGCCAGTGTGCGGATTGACATAGCCAGGGGCGCTGATCGCCACGCCTTCACAGCCGGGATGCTCGGCAATCCACGCTAAAATGGCCTGTAAAATTTGCTCGCCATCGCTGTCGTCGATCGTCTCTTTGCCTTTAGCCAGTATCTCGCCCTGCGAGTTGACGATCCCCATTTTTAAAGCCGTACCACCGATATCAAATGCGGCGATATTCATACGCTAATTCCTCCTGCATATTTCCGGCTCATCGTTTATTTCCACTGAAACGAGGAAACTATTTCGCACCGGTCATATTCATGCCTGGTAAAAGGAATACAAAAATTGACGAGTTCAATTTTTAATTATCAGTTCTGAAAACGAAGAAAATCTTAATCAATGGGAGGCGCATCAGGCAATAGAAGGGAGATAACACATTGAACAACTTTTGAACCTGTCAAAAGATATGATATACAGTGAGTTACCGCTGATATTCATCTTTCAGAAGCGACAGGTTCATTTTCATGAACATTATTGAACCTCTTTTTAAAGCAGAACTGTGACCGACGTGGCGAATGCAAGGTCAGCCACAGCGGCTAGCCCGCCTTACGAGGCAAAAAATACTTCACCTGGAACTCGAACACGTTGGTGTAGAGGATCGAGTAATCAATCGGGCTGTGGCTGGCGTCAACGGACTGGGTTTCCATGCGGATAATCGGGTCGCGGGTACTGATGTGCAGCATTTTGGCAATCTCGGTTGACGGCAGAATGGGCTGAAACGCCTCGTAGCAGCCGTGAATTTTGACGCCGCATTCATCTTCGATGTAGGAAAATTTCGAACGCTTCATGTGGTTGACCGTCAGGTCGGGGAAGCGGTTCACCGACAGCCAGGTCTCTTCCAGCTGCATCGGCACGTTGTCGATGTGGCGCAGTCGTTTGGCGTAATAGACCGGTTCGCCGATGGCCAGCTGCAGGCGGCTGGCAATCTCTTCCGATGCCTGCTGCAGCTCAAATCTCAGCACCTGGCTGGACGGTTTTTTCCCTTCACTTCGGGCAATCTCGGTGAAGCTGTCCAGATGCGTAACCGAAGCCTGAAAATGTTTATTTCGCACATAGGTGCCGGAGCCGTGCCTACGCTCAATCAACGCCTCATCTTCCAGCACTTTCAATGCTTTACGCAAGGTATTACGTGACACATTGTAGAACTCAGCCAGTTCTTTCTCCGAAGGGAGGATGTCGCCGATATGATAAGTTGGGCTGCTGATCCTGTTTTTTAGTAAGTTAACAACATCTTTGTATACCACTTTTGAACCTCCTGAACTTATTTAAAAACAGTCAATTACCGTTCGAGTCATAATAAAAGCGCAACACAGGTCCATTTTCACTTTGCTTTCTGCACCACTCGGGCATGACTAACTGTGATCGAAATGGCAGATGAACGCATTGATATTCATTAAGTTAGCCGCTGGTTGATTATCTACGAAGCGTTAAGGGGAAAAATGAAGAATATATTATTGGTTTGTGCGGCCGGGATGTCTACCAGCATGCTGGTGAAAAGAATGCAGGATCACGCCAGCGCGGGAAATATTTCGGTCAATATTAATGCACTGGCGATTGCCGAGGCGAAAGAAAGAATTAAAAGAAATGAAGCAGATGTTGTTCTGCTGGGACCTCAGGTTCGCTTCCAAAAAAGTGAAATAGAAGAAATCGCCCAGGGGAAAATTCCGGTAGCGGTAATCGACATGAAGTATTACGGGCAAATGGATGGCAAATCAGTTCTTGATTCCGCACTGAATTTACTCGGTGAACGCTAAGCTTTCCAGCCAAAATAACAACCCAATGGGTAATTGATTAGGTTTATCGTTACGCGACCTGCTATTAAGCAGAGGCTTCGCCAATAAACTTATATCATCAGTCAATATCTCTCTAATGATAAAGGGCGCATCATGAGTATTATGAATGCCTTTGAGCGCGGTATGGAAAAGCTCCTTGTTCCTATTGCGATTAAATTAAACTCTCAGATACACGTCTCGGCCATCCGCGATGCATTTATTTTGTCGTTCCCCATCGTTATGGCCAGCTCGCTGATCGTGCTGATTAACTTTGCCATCCTTTCACCGGATGGTTTTATTGCTTCACTGCTGCATCTCGGCGTGTTATTCCCTAACTTAGCCGAAGCTCAAAACATATTCTCCCCGGTGATGAATGGGTCGGTGAATATCATGTCGATCATGATTGCCTTCCTGGTCGCACGTAATATCGCTATCAGCTATCAGCAGGACGACTTGCTGTGCGGCCTGACCGCTATCGGCGCGTTCTTCGTGGTCTATACCCCTTATCAAATGATGGGCGGGCAGTCGTATCTGACCACGCAATATCTGGGGCCGCAGGGGCTTTTTGTGGCGGTGATTGTCGCGCTGATTACCGGGGAAATCTTCTGCCGCCTGGCGCGTAACCCGAAGATCACCATCACCATGCCAGACGCCGTACCGCCGGCGGTTGCACGCTCATTTAAAGTTTTAATTCCTATCTTCTTCGTGATGATCTTCTTCTCGGTGCTGAACTACTGCCTGACGAAAATCTCCCCGAATGGCCTGAACGAACTGATTTATACCCTGATTCAGGCCCCGCTGAAAAACATGGGCACCAATATCGTCGCGGTGCTGGTACTTGGCGTGGTCACCAACTTCCTGTGGGTGCTGGGCATTCACGGGCCGAACACCACGGCGGCGATTCGCGAGACTATTTTCTCCGAAGCTAACCTCGAGAACCTCTCTTTTGCCGCATCCAACGGCACTACGTGGGGGGCGCCATACCCTATCACCTGGGGGAGCATCAACGACGCCTTCGCCAACTACGGTGGCTCGGGAATGACGCTCGGCCTGCTGCTGGCTATTTTTATTGCCTCCCGCCGTGCCGACTACCGCGATCTGGCGAAAATGGCCTTCGTGCCGGGCCTGTTTAACATCAACGAACCGGTGATTTTCGGCCTGCCCATCGTGCTGAACCCGATCCTGATCATTCCGTTTATCATGGTGCCGTTCGTCAACTCTTTGGTGGGCTACACCTTCGTCACTCTGGAGATTATTCCACCAATTGCCTATGCCGTACCGTGGACAACGCCGGGGCCGCTCATCGCCTTCTTCGGCACCGGGGGGAACTGGATGGCATTGATTGTCGGGCTGCTATGCCTGGCCATCTCCACGCTAATTTATTTACCGTTCGTTATGGCCGCCAATAAGGTAAATGCAGCACAAGCGGCGCAGTAATAAATAAACCGATGATAGCAATTTAATTTCCACCCGCCTCCGGTTATTAAAACTGGAGGCAAATAATAATTATACTTCTGGGACATTCTATGAATTCAAATTTATTGAAGGTTAGCTTATTGTCTTCATCCATCCTTCTGGCGTTATCCTCAACCCACGTAATGGCAGCAAAATTAACGGTAGAGCAGCGTCTGGAATTACTTGAAAGACAATTATCAGAAAACAAATCAGAATTAAATAAAACGCAGAAAGAATTGTCCATATATAAAGATAAGGTCGCCCAACTGCAGCCAGCCGGTAACAACGTGCAGTCTGGCCCGGCCCCGGTCAATCAGACGGTTTATTCTCCGGTAGCCGACAACATCGAGAATGAAAATAATCATCTCGATACTAAGCCGGCACCAACGCCGGTGAAAGGCACGCAAAAAGTGGCCGTGGTCAATAACGAAGGTGGCAAGACTACCGTAGAAAACGTTACCCTGAAAGACATCAGCAAATACATTAAAGATGATATTGGCTTTAGCTACGAAGGTTATTTCCGTTCCGGCTGGGCAGCGGCCAATCGCGGGTCGGCTCAAACCTACGCCGCCGGGTCGCTGGGTCGTTTCGGCAACGAAATGAGCGGCTGGTTCGACTTAACGCTGAACCAGCGCGTCTACAACCAGGACGGCAAAACCGCCAACGCCATCGTGACCTACGACGGTAACGTCGGGGAGCAGTATAACGACGCCTGGTTTGGCGACAACAATGGCAACGAAAACATCATGCAGTTCAGCGATATTTTCCTGACCACCAGAGGCTTCCTGCCGTTTGCACCGGAAGCAGACTTCTGGGTCGGGAAGCACAAGCTGCCTGAGTACGAAATCCAGATGCTCGACTGGAAATCCTTAACTACCCAGGTGGCGGCGGCCGTCGGGATCCAAAACTGGAACCTGGGCGTCGGCCAGCTTGACGCCTCCCTCAGCCGCAACGACGTCGACGTTTATTCCCGCGACTTCAGCCACACCACGCAGATGAACACCAACTCGGTTGACCTGCGCTACCGCAACATTCCGCTGTGGGAAAAAGGTTCGCTCTCGCTGATGGGCAAATACGCCTTTGCCAATAAAACTGACGACCAGAAGGACAACGAAAATAACGGCTCCTTCTTTAAACTGAAGGATACCTGGATGGCGACGGCCATTGTGCGCCAGGATCTGCCGCGCGACACCTTCAACGAGTTTACCCTGCAGGTGGCCAATAACTCTTATGCCAGCAGCTTCGCGAACTTTTCGGGAGCCAGCAACTCCATGGCACCGGGCCGATATTACTACGGCGACCAGACGGACGGCGTGGCCTGGCGTCTGATTTCGCAGGGGGAAATGTACCTCGCGGACAGGATCATCATGGCTAACGCGCTGGTTTACTCCCAGGGTAGCGATATTTATAGCTATGAGAGCGGCGCCCACAGCGACTTCAGCAGCATTCGGGCCGTGATTCGCCCGGCGTGGATTTGGGATACCTGGAACCAGACCGGCCTGGAGCTGAGCTGGTTTACCCAGAAAAACAAAACCGAGCAAGGGGTTAACCTGAAAGAGTCGGGCTACAAAACCACGCTCTATCACGCTCTGAAGGTTGGCCCAAGCCTGCTCGGCTCGCGTCCTGAAATTCGTTTCTACGGCACATACCTGAATATTCTGGACAACGAGCTGTCAAACTTCCGCTTTAACGAAAACAGCAAGAACGAGTTTATGGCTGGCGTTCAGGCTGAAGTGTGGTGGTAATCCTCTTTTGCTAAGTGCATAAAAAAACCCGTCTTCCAGACGGGTTTTTCTTTTCTGTCAGCTCGCGCCCGCGCAGCTGTCCGGCACGTTATTCAGCCCTTCAGCCCCGTGGGTGAAAGATTTAAATCGCTTTTGATCGTCCAGTTTGATGATGTACAGCGAATCAAAATCGCTGCCCGGCCATTTTGGCACCACGGTTGGGTCGCCGCCGGTTTTCTTCACCAGCTTTTGCGCCGCTATCACCAGGTTTTTGTGCTCCCACGAGACAAAAGTCAGGCGGCCGCTGCTCTGAGTTTTCAGTAAATCATCCGCCAGCTCATCCGTCTGCTCCGCGTGGTAATGCAGGTCGATGGCCTGAGAAAGGCGGATCGCGGTCGGCGTGATGGTGGTTAACGGGCGCAGCGAGCTGCCGGTTTTGTTCTCTTTCGGCGCGGCGGCGTAGATGGCATCCGGTTTGCCGTACTGGCTCAGCAGAACCGACGGCAATTGCAGCGCGCGATTCAGCCCTTTGCAGGTGAGCTGCCCGCTATTGTTAGCCGGTTTCTCACCGTGACGCAGGAAGACTATCGTGCTGTCGGCATTCGCTATCATCGGGGTCAAGAAGGCACTGCTCAGCAACACAACAAGCGCTTTTTTGATCATGTTTTTCTCGTTTTTATCAGGGAATGAAACTTTTACTATAGAGAAGAAACCGAGGAAAAAAACAAAACATTGGTAAGCAGACGTCACGCCTGCCGCGCCGGGTTCAGCGATTAACAACTGGCCATCGTTTTGCTATTCTGACGTCCGTTAACGTGATGATATATTCTATAAAAACCAGTAAAAACAATTAATAAGGAAAAGACGTGAGCACCCAGAACGAGATGTTTAACAAAGAGATTGCGTGGTCTACTCGCCACATGGTTCGCACCCTCAAACAGGTTCAGGCGCTGCCCGACTTAAGCCACGTTCGCATCGCCTGCAATATGCATCTCGACCTGAAAATGATCCCGCTGGTTGAAGGCCTGCTGAAGAAAAATGCCAAAGTCTTCCTCACCACCTGCAACCCAACAACCGTACAGGATGACGTTGTCGCTTACCTGGTCGCCGCCGGGGCGGAAGCCAGCGCATGGCGCAATATGAACGACGCCGACTGGCGCGACTCGTGGGAAAAAGCCATCGCCTGGCGCCCAACGCATCTGTGCGAAATGGGCGCGGACATCACCACGCTGCTGCATCAGCGTGGCGAGTTTGGCGACGTGGTTGCCTGCCTGGAAGCAACCGGCTCCGGGGTCAACCGCCTCGCGGATCTCCGCCCCGGCTATCCAATTTTTAACTGGGACGACCTGCCGGTAAAAGAAGGCCTGCATAACCGCCACATGGTTGGCCTCACCGCCTGGCAGACCTTCTTCCAGACCACCCACCTCACCCTGCACGAAAAGAAAGTGCTGGTGATTGGCTATGGCCTGGTGGGCCAGGGCGTTGCTGCCGCCGCCAAAGCCTACGGAGGCCAGGTGATGGTTGCCGAGTTAGATCCGGCCCGCCGCCTGCAGGCCGCCTATGACGGCTGGCACGTGGTTGATATTCATGACGTGATTGCCACCACTGACGTTGTCGCCACCGCCACTGGCGCGAAAAAAGTCGTCAGCGCAGCGGTACTGGATAAAGCCAAAGACGGCGTGTTTGTGCTGAACGTGGGCCACGTTGCGGAAGAGATCGACTGCGGCTACCTGCAGCAATATCCGACCGAAGAAGTGATGCCGTTTATCAACGCGTACCAGCTTAACGGCAAAACGCTTTATCTGATGGCGAACGGCTCAATGCTGAACCTGACCGCCGGCTTCGGCGACAGCCTGAACGCCTTCGACGTGACGCTGGCCGTCATGGCAAGCGGCATCAAACACATCGTGACCGACGGCCAGCACGCTGAAAAAGCGGTTTATTTACTGCCGCAGTCCGTGTGGGAAAAAGCCCTTTAAGCTGCCCTCCAGCCCCGATCAAGTCAGGCCTCTGCGGAGTGCCTGACTTTTTTTCGTTTTCGCCGAATAATTTCCCCACCCCGATTGTTTACTCCTTACAAGAACCTGAGGAAGAGACAATCATGAGTTACCTGCCCCCCGAAGCTACGCCGCCTCACAAGCGCTACGACGCCTTTAGCATGGCCCTCCACTGGCTAACCGCCTTCTGCGTGATATTTCTGTTTGCCAGCGCGCACGTTTGGGAAGTCCTTGAACGCGGCACGCCCCTGCGCAAGGGCCTGCAATCGCTACACATTTCGTTCGGCATTTTGCTTGGGGCGGTGATGGTCGTCCGGCTAATCTGGCGCATCAGCGCCGCTTTTTCGCCGTCGCGAAAGCTGGAAAAAGTGCCGATGCCAGGCGCGTTTCGCATCGCCGCTCATGCCACCCACGGCGTGCTTTACATCCTGTTGCTGACTCAGGTCACGCTTGGCTTCCTGTTCCGCTGGGCGCAGGGCGAACCCTTCTGGTTCTTCAACCTCTTTGAAGTTCCGGACGTGTTTAACATCGATCCAACGCTGCGCCATACCCTGGCGATGCTGCACAACAACGTGGCCTGGGCGCTGATCCTGCTGGCGGGCGCGCATGCCGCCGCCGCCCTGCTTCATCATTATGTTCTGCGTGACGGCACGCTGCGCCGCATGCTCCCCGCCTGCAAAGGCCACTCTCGTTAACCTACAGGACGACACCATGAACATGCCTTCAACTCGTAAACTGCTGCCTTTGCTGTGCCTCGTGACCAGCGGACTTTTCTACTCCGCCACCGCCAGCGCCATGGGCGACGATGATGCCAAAACGCCGGACTGCCCGAAAGGCCAGGTGTACGACAGCAAAACCAAAACCTGTACCGTGGAAAAGAGCAGCATGTTAAGCGACAGCGACAAGACGCAATATGCTTACCATCTGGCAAAATCAGGCCGGTATCAGGAGGCGTTAAACCTGCTGGATACCCTGCAGCAGCCCAACACGCGTGAAGCCTGGAACTACCGGGGCTACGCCACAAGAAAATTGGGGCGAACCGATGAAGGAATCGGCTATTATCAGCGCTCCATCGCCCTGGATCCGCACTATGCCAAAGTGCGCGAATATCTTGGCGAAGCGTGGATGATTAAGGGCCGCCCTGACCTGGCGAAAGCCCAGTTAGCGACCATTAAAACGCTCTGCGGAACCGGCTGCGAGGAGTATCGCGATTTAAAAGCCGCCATTGACGGGCACCCGGAGTCCTAAGGCTGAGGGCATAAAAATCACCGTCAACGAAGTTCGTTTACAGCTGGCCCAGCACCTTGCTCGCCTCTGGCGTTACGGCATGGTGCTGTCCCGCAATCGTGATGTGGCTGAAGATTTGGTTCAGTCCACCTGCGTGCGCGCTTTAGAGCGCTGCAGTCAGTTTCAGTCCGGGACGCGGATAGACCGCTGGCTGTTTGCGATTTTGTACTCTATCTGGATCAACGAAATTCGCGCCCAGCGCGTTCGCCAGGGCCAGGGCTTTGTCGACAGCGACGAACTGAGCCAGCTGGCAGACAGCGAAAATACCGAAGACAAGCACCAGTATCACGCGCTGCTGCAGCACGTTAGCGAGCTACCTGAAGCCCAGCGCAATACCGTGTTTTTAGTGTATGTCGAGGGCTTTACCTATCAGGAAGCAGCCGACACGCTGGCCATTCCCATCGGCACCGTGATGAGCCGCCTGGCCGCCGCGCGCCTGACGCTGGCCAGGCACCTGATGCCGACGATGAAGAAGGAGCTCCAATGACGCGTCAATCCTTCTCCGCTCCGTGGAGCGATGAGGCTATCGTGGCCTGGCTGGACGGCGAAATGCGCGAGGATGAACGCCACGTCTTTGAGCAGCAGTTGAATAACGACGCCGATCTGGCCGCGCGCGTTGAGCCGCTCATGCAAAGCCATCTGCCGCTGGAACAGGCTTTTGCCCCACTTTTGGAAGAAGCGCCAGTCGATAGAATGCAGGCCAAACTCAACGTGCTGCTGCATCAGCCGGTGAACATGAAGCCGCAAACACAAGGCGTTAGCCGCCGCAGCCTGATCGCCGCCTCCCTCAGCTTCCTCGCCGTCGGCGTGCTGGCCGGGCGCTTTATTCGCCCCGGCGAGCAAAAACTTAGCGGCGAGCCAGAAATTCGCGACCTGATTGCGCAGTACATGTCGCTTTACAGCGCCGAAACGCTGGCGGACATCAACGTCACGCCTCAGGCGCTGCAAAACGGCCTGAACCGTATGCAGCAGGATATCGGCCTCAGGCTGCAGCAAGGTGAAGTTGAGCTGCCGGAAGCCGAGCTAAAAAGCGTCAGGATGCTGCGCTACGACAGCACCTCCATCGCGCAGATGGCCTACCTGCACGCCAGCTACGGGCCGATGGCGCTGTGTATTTCCCGCAGCAAGGCAGCCGACAGCCCTACGCTGAAGCACGAAGTTCGCCGCGGCCTTAACCTGGTCTGGTGGCGCAGTAAGGGGTATGAATATGTGCTGATAGGCCGCAACCCGCAGCAGGATTTACAGCAAAGCGGCGAGCTGCTGCAGCGGCAGTTCGCGTGAAATAAAGGCCGCATCCGCGGCCATTTACAGTGAAGCGTTTAAGCGCCAGGACGTTCGTTCCAGGCGTCCGTATACTGAATATTTCCATCAACAATACGACAGGTAATTTTTTCATAGTGCAGGCTGCACGCTTTCGTTATGCTTCATTTTATCGTTTCCAGCCAATTTCACATTTGGAACACCACAGTTAATGCCCGTGATTTTTGCATTCTCCATATATACCGTGTAGTAGCAAACCTCCTGCCCCGCATCGTTTACCCGGTAAAACCAGACCTCAGCATTTCTCAGTGTCTGCCCTGCGGCTGCGGCTTTATAAAGGTAAGGTGTTGAGCTATCAACTACCTTCGCCATCTTCAATGTCTACAGAACCTTTTATATCTGCACCACCATCATCTTTAAGCCACATATTGGGATAAATTGGCGTTTTAGTATTTCCTTATTTTGATTATTAAATTAATTGATATCAGGTAAGCTGCAATGGTAATGGCTACTACGCAGATAATATCGATATAAAAGTAAGCGTCATAAATTGACTCTGCGTTGATATTCCCCGCTATAAACAGGGCGATCTTGTTCGCAACTTGATGGTTAACATAGATTTCTGGATTATCTAAACGTATCATTACCATTGCGCCAATAAACAGAAACAACCCTGTTTTAAGCAATCTACGGGCAAGCGTTGGCAATTCCACTGGCAACCACCTCAATCTATCCGAGAGCGATGGGTAACTTCATACAGTGAGTAATTAGCATTAGAACTCACTCCTGATAGCTCTGAATAACTTCACAGTTATAAAATAAATCAATATTGTTACAGATAAATCAGTAATGATAGAGATATAAAAATAGAGATCATAAAAATTATCAGCACCAATCTCTCCGGGACCATACAGTATGTTGCCTAGCTGAGTGGCCAGGTCATGATCGAACCATATTTCAGGATTCCCAATTGTACGACCTATAATCAGTGATAAGATTAAAAAATAGAGTATTTTTCAACATTACGGACACGTGTTGTTATCGCCATAGACCACGACCTCAATCCAACCACGCGCCATCAAGAACTTCATACAAGGCACACGAATAGGTGTTGTGCTCAGCAACGCATTTCTTATCATTGCATAATATGAATTACTCATCAGCATCTTTCCATGTAAAGCCATAAGTCATCCATTGCTTAGTACAATAAGATTTATGGATAATAATTATATTTTATAAAATAAACCAGACTTACCTCTCAAAGAGATGATTATTTATGACACTCTTCTCATTTAAAATAAAAAAACATCACAAGCTATTCATTCAATAAATCATCCATGCCAGATTATTCATTAAATGAATATAAATGCAATCCAGCTAAACTACCGTTCTAAAAAAGAAAGGATATACAGAGCAAAAAAAGCCAGCTAATTAGCTGGCCTTTTCGAGAATTAACGCCCGGGCTCGTTCAGCGGCCAGGACTCGAACAAATAACCGTCGAAGTTAATATCATCGACGTCGGACAGCTCCAGCAGCCGGTTTTTGACGTTTTCCAGGTGCTGCCACATCGCGTGTTTGGCCGCTTTGGCGTCTTTCTTGATCAGCGCCGCAAGGATTTGTTTATGGTCGGCGAGCCACTCTTGCCGATAGTGGTTGTTCTCCAGATGGCTGTGCAGCTGGATCCACATCGGGTTGTTTTCACGCCACTGCCAGGATTGTTTAAACAATTCCACCAGCATGCTGTTGTGGGTGGCCTCGGCCACGGCAAGATGGAACTGCCTGTCGCCGCTTTCGTTATCCCCGGCAGCCAGTTCCTGTTCTTCTATCTGCAAGGCCTGACGCATTTTCAGAATATCTTCCCGTGTGGCCTGCTGGGCGGCAAACTCCGCGATATTGCTTTCCAGCAGCTGACGCGCCTGCAATAGCTCAAACGGCCCGGCATCGTTGCACTGGCTCGTGCCGACTGGAGGGTTAACGAGTTTATCCGGCATGGCAACCACAAAAATACCCGCCCCACGGCGGACTTCCACCAGCCCTTCAATCTCCAGCATGATCAGCGCTTCGCGCACCACGGTCCGGCTCACCGACAGCAGCGCCGCAATTTCACGCTCGGGCGGAAGACGATCCCCCAGGGCATATTGCTGCCGCGCAATCATGTCGCGCAGCATCACGCCCACTTCCTGATAAGGCCGCTGCGGCTGCGCGGCAGGTTTGTCCTGGATTTGCGGTTTCATCTTTACTCACGGCAGGTAGGGAATGAGCCGGACTATAGCATAACTGGTTGACCCATTCCCTGGCCCGACGAGGGCTATTTACCAAAGAACGCGCGCTGGATAGCCATCTCAACGCCACGCACTTCTGCCAGCCCCTTCAGACGGCCAATCGCCGAATAGCCTGGATTCACCTTTTTATTCAGGTCATCCAGCATTTGATGGCCGTGATCCGGGCGCATCGGAATCAGTTCACTTTGCCCTGCTTCTTTCCGGCGCTGTTCCTCTTCCACAATGGCTTTCACCACTTCATACATATCCACGTCACCATAAAGGTGTGCGGCCTCGTGGAAGGTTTTAGGATTGTCTTCCCGCAGCGTTGAGCGCAGGTGCGTGAAGTAGATACGAGGCCCGAAGCGTTTAATCATGCCGACCAGGTCGTTATCGGCCCGCACGCCGTAAGAGCCGGTACACATCGTGAAGCCATTCGCCGGACTGTTCACCGCCTCCACCATCCACTGCATATCCTCCACAGTTGAAACAATGCGCGGCAGGCCAAGGATGGGGCGCGGAGGATCGTCCGGGTGAACCGCCATTTTGATGCCAACCTGCTCCGCAACGGGGATAATGGCCTCAAGGAAGTAGGCAAAGTTTTCGCGCAGCTTCGCTTTGTCGATATCTTTGTAAGTGTCCAACTGGGCGCGGAACCGCTCGAGCGTGTAGCCCTCTTCCGCGCCGGGCAGGCCAGCGATGATGTTGCGGGTCAGCCGCGCTTTTTCATCCTCTCGCATTTCCGCGAAGCGTCGGTTTGCCTGTTCAATTTCTTCCGCGCTGTAGTCAGCTTCAGCCCCTTTGCGCTTCAGAATATGCAGCTCAAACGCAGCGAATTCGATTTGGTCAAAGCGCAGCGCCCTGGAGCCGTCCGGCAGCGGGTATTCGAGATCGGTGCGCGTCCAGTCCAGCACCGGCATAAAGTTGTAGCACACGGTGTAGATGCCGCATTCCGCCAGGTTACGCAGGCTTTGGCAGTAATTGTCGATCCACAAATCGTACTGCCCGCGATGGGTTTTGATCTCTTCGTGGATAGGCACGCTTTCCACCACCGACCAGCCCAGCCCGGCGGCCTCCACCACGGCTTTGCGTTTCAGTATCTCTTCGACCGGCCACACTTCACCGTTCGGAATATGGTGCAGCGCGGTGACGATCCCTGTCGCCCCCGCCTGCCGGGCGTCGGCCAGACTAACCGGATCGTTTGGACCATACCAGCGCCAGGTTTGCTTCATAATATCCCCTCACAACTCAAATTGGTTGACCAGTAAACACTGATGATTAAGCACCTCTTTAGGTGCGTGATATAGCGTCTAAGTTCGGCCAATTCGGCAAGCGTGTCAATCAGGAAGGGATAATTGGTTAACCAAAATCACAATTTAACACACAACATTAGGCAGGAGAGGGCAAAAGATATCAGACATCTACAAACTGCGGGCACAAAAAAACCCGCCGTAGCGGGTTTCTTCACTTCTGAAACGTCAGGCTGGATTACAGCGCAACAACGTTAGCAGCAGCTGGGCCTTTAGCGCCGTTCTCGATAGAGAACTCAACTTTCTGGCCTTCGTCGAGGGTTTTGAAGCTGTCGCTCTGGATTGCAGAGAAGTGTACGAATACATCTTTGCTGCCATCGGTAGGAGAGATGAAGCCGAAACCTTTCTCAGCGTTGAACCATTTTACTAAACCAGTCATTTTGTTAGACATAGATATTACCTTTTCAGTTTCTTGAGCCACTAAACGCGGCGAACATGGTCTGTTCAGCAGAGTTGGACTTATTCGGGCACTTAGGAGGAGACTCGAGAAGAAGGGATATCTAAGATAGCGCTTGAACTGAGGACTGCTTTACTAAAACTGCTTTCATAAGGTCTGTGTTCCAAACCGGGTGCTAATCTCTCACGTCCGCCGGCATTTAGCAAGTACAGCAGGGAAATAAAAAAAATTCTCATTTAAGGGGGACATGAAACTGTTGGCTGTTCACACAAGTTATCTATAAAGAGAGCGGCTTAAGTTCCGTTCACCCGTATCTCTTTTTACCCTACAGGTACAGAGACAGTGAACGTGTCAGGGGCACTACGCCATGCCCCCTGACAACCCTCGGCGCCCGGCGAGCTCATCGCCGCTGAAGCGGTAAACCCACCGGCCATCACCCAAACATTCGGGGTCGTTCGCGATTCGTTCCCGGCGATCGCTCTCTTTCGCTGTTCCCGACAGCTCAACCCCGCCGGAGGTCTGCCGCTCACGCGGCCGATTTATTTGGCCGGGAGTCCGGGTTCTTAGGGGAGTGACGGTGACTCCCCTAAGACGTTCACCTATGCCGCGTTACATATAAAACAGGGCTGGAAGTGAACGGAACCTTAGCCGACTCTACATAATCGTAAAGATTTTGACTAAGAGGCGACACTCTGCCGCCAGAGTCCTCCCTTTATTCCGCCACCTTCACAATCAGCTTGCCGAAGTTCTTCCCGGCCAGCAGCCCCTGGAACGCCTCCACGGTGTTTTCCAGCCCGTCCACGATATCCTCGCGGAACTCAATCTCTCCGGCGGCGATCCACTCGCTCATCTGTTTGTAGAATTCCGGGTAACGATGGCCGTAATCCTGGCTGATGATAAACCCTTCCACGCGCATACGTTTTTTCAGGATAGTCGCCATTAGCTCCGGCAGACGATCGTGCTCAAAGGCGCTGTTGTTGCCGTTGTACTGGCTGATCATGCCACAAACCGGGATACGCGCTTTGGTATTCAGCAGCGGGAAGACGGCGTCAAACACCGCCCCGCCGACGTTTTCAAAGTAGACGTCGATGCCGTTCGGGCAGGCTTTGGCGAGCTGTTCAGCGAAATCACTGGCACGGTGATCGAGGCACTCATCAAACTTCAGCGTGTCCTTCACATAGCGGCACTTATCTTCCCCGCCGGCAATGCCGATAACTCTCGCCCCGCGAAGGCGAGCCGTTTGCCCTACAACCGAACCCACCGCGCCGCTGGCTGCCGCAACCACCACGGTTTCACCCGGCTGCGGGTTACCGATGTCCGTCAGCCCCATATAGCCGGTAAAGCCCGGCATGCCAAGCAGTCCCAGCGCCCATGAGGGATGAGACATGTTTTTCTCCAGCTTCTGCAGGCCTTCCCCGTTGGAAAGTGAATAATCCAGCCAGCCAGAGTCGGCCAGAACCAGGTCGCCCGGCTGGTAATCAGGATGCTGAGAGCTTTCCACGCGGCTGACGGTTCCCCCCACAATAACTTCACCGATGGCAATCGGCGCCGAGTAGGATTTGGCGTCGCTCATGCGCCCGCGCATATACGGGTCGAGGGAGAGGAAAAGCGTGCGTAGCAGCACTTCACCTTTTCCCGGCGTCGGAACAGCCACTTCTTCCAGATGGATATCTTCGCGGGTCGGCATCCCCTGCGGGCGCTTCGCCAGCACAAAGCGACGGTTTTTCTCTGCGGTCTGAGCCATGAGGTACTCCTTTTATTATCAAGAGTGAAAACCTCAGACTAGACAAAAACGGGTCTCATTAGCATGAAATTCGTGCTGCGTTGCCTTCACACCGCAATTTCCGCTAAAACAGCGCTGACGGCCAGCAGATCCGCGCTCCCGCCGGGACTGAGGTTGCGGGCAATAAGATCGGCATCCATTTGCCGAAGATCGTCCTCGTGCCAGCCTTGCTGAATCAGGCGCGCAGCGTAACGCTGCACATAGCGCAGTCCGTTTAGCCCGCCGCGCGACACAAGATTGGTGTCTGGGTTAGCAGCCATCAGGCGCAACATCGCCGCAAGCAGGCGGCGCTTCGGGCAGCTTTCCGCCTGCCAGTAAGGCAGCACATGCTGGCGCACAGTAAGGAATCCGCTTTCCGCCTCGCCGCGTGCGCCGGTCAGGCCAAACTGCTGATAAAGCCTTTCGCCAACGGAAGAAGCCTTCCGGGCCGCGACCAGTTCTCTTTCCACAATCCCGCTGCAGATCTCGCTCACGGTGGAACACACCGCCGATGCAGTTAGCGCTTTGCCCTGCCCCTGCAGACGGCCAGCGGCGGTAGAAAGCAGCCCCAGCGAAAACACGCCACCTTTGTGCGTATTCACGCCTTGAGTGGCCTGATACATCGCCTGTTCGCAGGCGATGCCCGCCGGACGGATGAGCCGCAGCATCTCACTGGCACCTCGCCCGGCATGTTCACGCCCTAAAGCGTGGAACGTGCTGAACCAGGGGCCAATGGCCGCAATGCTGCCGAGAAACATTGGCAGATCCATATCCCGGTGCGAGCCGTTGTTGGCGGCATCCACCAGCCCCGGCTTTGGCGTTAGCCACACCTCGTCCAGCAGCGCCTGCCGCGCCAGGGCTGGCACATCCGGGGCGGCGGCAGTACTTGATTTAATCCCTGGCAAACCAGCCATCTATCAGCCTCTCGACGCGCGCGGTCACTTCATCCATGGGGTGGCGGCGGGAGCGTGCACAGGCATGCGCGGGCTCGTTGCACACCAGGCAGCGCCGGCCCGCCAAATCCAGCGAAGTCCGCCCGACCGGGCCATTGTCGGGGCAAATCACATCCGCATCCCACAGCCTGCCGAGCGGATGGGTTTGCTCCAGCCCGACAGTTGCCGCCTTAAGTTCGCTGGCCGAATGCGCCACGCTCCACATCGCTTCGGCCCCGGTCGGCAGCCACAGTACCTGCCGCTCGAGCACCGGCCAGCGGTTGCCCCACAGCAGCTGGTCGCAGGCCTGCAGCGCTACCGCCATGCAGTTGCGGTAGCGAATGCTGTCCTTTACCTGGCCGGGCGTCACCAGCGTCAGGGAAAGCACCGGCTGCCGGTACTTAACCAGCCACTCTTGCTGCCGGTGCGCCCGCCGCTCTTTCGCCTCAAGCAGGGCTGCAAGGGTAACGCCTTCCGCTTCCACAAGCGTTTCACTCATTGGGCTGACTCCTCTTTGACCTGACGCACCACGTCGATCACGCTGCCGTCGCGGTAGCGGATCACGCCGACGATGCGCGGCGTAAATTCGATCGGCTTCGGCTCGCCGGTCAGGGAAATAGCGCGCTGATAAAGATCTTCTATGCTCACGATCTTCATCCCCGCACCCTCAAGCCGTTCACGGATCTCCGGCCGGGTCGGATTAACCGCCACGCCGTGATCCGTCACCAGCACATCAATGCTTTCACCTGGCGTAACGCGCGTGGTCACCCGTTTAACAACGGTAGGAATACGCGTGCGCAGCAGCGGAGCAACCACGATAGTCAGGTTTGCCGCGCTCGCCACGTCGCAGTGTCCGCCGGACGCGCCGCGCATAACGCCGTCAGATCCGGTGATCACATTGACGTTAAAGTCTATATCGATCTCCAGCGCGCTAAGGATCACCACATCAAGCTGATCGCAGCTCGTGGCCTTCGCTCCGGGATTGGCATAAACGTTGGTGGAGATCTCAACGTGGTTCGGGTTACGCGCCAGAGAGGCAGCGGCCTGGCCGTCAAAACACTGGGTGTCGAGCAGTTTTTCGATCAGCCCTTTCTCATGGAGATCCACCAGGCTGCCGGTGATCCCCCCGAGGGCAAAGCGAGCGACGACGCCATTACGCTCCATTTTTTCTTCCATAAAGCGCGTGCAGGCGGTGGCCGCCGCGCCGGAGCCGGTCTGCATGGAGAAACCGGGGCGGAAGTAGCCCGAATGTTCAATCACTTCCGCTGCGGTGCGGGCAATCATCAGCTCGCGGGGGTTGCTGGTGACACGTGCTGCCCCGACGCTGATTTTGGCCGGATCGCCCACGGTGTCGACCTGCACGATGTAGTCCACCTCATCCTGCATCAGGCTCGCGGGCATATTGGGGAACGGCACCAGCTCTTCGGTTAACAGCACGACTTTGCGGGCAAAATGGGCGTCTACTTTGGCGTAGCCCAGCGAGCCGCAGCAGGATTTACCGTGGGTGCCGTTGGCATTGCCGTATTCGTCGCTGCACGGCACGCCGAGAAATGCCACGTCGATTTTTAGCTCGCCGTCCTGCAGCAGTTTCACGCGCCCGCCGTGGGAGTGGATTTGTACCGGCTTGGCCATCAGGCCATGAGAGATCGCTTCCGCCAGCTTGCCGCGCATCCCGGAGGTGTAAATGCGGGTGATCACACCGTTACGAATGGGCTCAATCAGCGCTTCGTTGCAGGTCATCAGCGAACTTGAGGCCAGCGTCAGATCTTTAAATCCAAGGCGAGCCAGCGTGGCAACCACGTGATTAATCACCCGATCGCCTTCCCGGAAAGCATGATGGAAGGAGATGGTCATGCCGTCCTTCAGCCCGCTTTGGGCAATCGCCTGCTCCAGCGTGTCGCAAAGCTTGCGGGTTTTCTTCGCTTCGGCATCCGCCAGCCACGGCGTGGTTTGATGCGCCCCGTCGAAGCTTCGCAGATGGGCCAGATGCGGATACTCAAGGTGTAAAAGTTCGGTCATATTACTCATTGTTTTGTCCTTAACGGCGCACGCCGGAAGCCGCGGCGCGCTCAAGCACCACCTGCGCATGGTTAATGATTGGCGCGTCGATCATCTTGCCGTTGAGCGACACTACGCCCAGGCCGTTGCGCTCCCCTTCGTCGGCGGCGGCAATCACCCGGCGGGCATAATCGACTTCGTCCTGAGTTGGCGCGTAGGCGTTATGCAGCAGCTCAATCTGCCGGGGGTTGATCAGCGATTTACCGTTGAAGCCCATTTTGCGGATTAGCTCGACTTCTCGCAGGAACCCGGCCTCGTTATTCACGTCAGACCAAACCACGTCGAACGCGTCAATCCCGGCGGCGCGCGCGGCATGCAGCACCGCGCAGCGGGCATAGAACAGCTCCGTGCCGTCGCCACGCTCGGTTTGCATATCCATCACGTAATCAAACGCCGCCAGCGCAATACCAATCAGACGCGGGGAAGAACGTGCGATGGCGACGGCGTTGATCACGCCGACGGCGGATTCAATCGCCGCCATCAGTTTGGTGGAGCCCGGCTCTCGGCCACACTCACGCTCAATGCGCTCGAGGTGAGATTCCAGCAGGAAGATATCTTCCGGCGTGTCGGTTTTTGGCAGGCGCACCACGTCCACTCCGGCGCGCACGACGGCCTCGAGATCGGCCAGGCCAAACGGGGTGTTGAGCGGGTTAATACGAACCACGGTTTCGATATCGCGGTACATCGGGTGCTGCAGAGCGTGAAACACCAGCACGCGGGCGGTGTCTTTCTCACGCAGCGCCACGGCGTCTTCCAGGTCGAACATGATCGAATCCGGGCGGTAAATAAAAGCGGTGGAGAGCATGGCGGCGTTAGCGCCGGGGAGGAACAACATGCTGCGACGGAGTTTTTTCATTGTAGTTTTCCCCAGTCAATCTGTTCGGCATCGGCGGCACGGAGCACCGCGCTTTGCAAACGGGCGCGGATCACGCAGTCCAGTGCCCCCTTGTCTTCCAGAATAAAAATCCCCTCTTTCACGCCGAGCTGAGCGAGCGTCTGCTCCGCCACACGACGAATTTGCTCCCCGAACTGCTTTTGTACTTCGCTGTGTATCATCAGGCTGAACTCACCTTCGACGGGGGCGACTCTCACCAGCAGATCGCTGGACTCCAGCGTCCCGGCTAAGGCTTGCTTTACGATTCTCATAAGGCTTTGTCCTGGTTAAAAAATTCAGGCCACATCCCGCGCGTAGTGCCGCTGGAGATGGCTAAAGGTACTGTCCGGGACAATGTCCCGGATGCGGGCCATTTGCTGGCTCTTGAGTAAGGCTCGCACTTCAGAGGCGGAAATCTCTCGTCCGGCGGCATGGCATTTTCGCGGCAGCTCGATCACCTGAATCGACGCCGCGCTGTGGTGACGGTGCACTTCCAGCCAGTAGCGCATGGCCTGGTTATATTCCCGGGTCACCGCGCAGAACGGTTCGTTGCCGACAAAGCGGTGCGTCACGCCCAGCGCCGGGGCAACGTAGTCACGGAAAATCATCAGGTCCA
This sequence comes from Enterobacter sp. TMH.L2, assembly GCF_050847315.1. Taxonomy (NCBI): domain Bacteria; kingdom Pseudomonadati; phylum Pseudomonadota; class Gammaproteobacteria; order Enterobacterales; family Enterobacteriaceae; genus Enterobacter; species Enterobacter sp. TMH.L2. The sequence goes on from NZ_CP193791.1 coordinate 4,071,191, forward strand.
TTGCGCTCCAGGTTTTGTCGATAAGCCCGCTCTCTTTCAGGAAATAGCCCGGAAAGGTGGCTCGGGAGATCAGGTAGTCGGACCCCGGATGCACAATCACGTTAGGCAAGTGGGCCACTCCCTGGCGAACCATCTCCCACCGCTCCTCGAACGGAAAAAACGAAGCGTCCTCGCGTACCACAAACAGATGCAGCCAGTCGCAGCGCTGCGCCGCCTGCTCGGCCAGATAGCGGTGGCCGAGAGTGAATGGGTTAGCGTTCATCACAATGGCGCCGATCCGGTTGCCCGGTTGCCGCAGTTTCTCCAACCCGGCGCAGTAGCGGCTGATGCCGACGGGCGTGTTTTCCATCAGCACCGCCGCCTCATCCACCTGCACCAGCGGCCAGAAGCCGCTCTGGCGAAACCGGTCGAGGTTGTAGGGGCGGGTGAACAGGAACAAATGCGCCTGCCCGCGCTCCATCGCGATATGCTGGATTTCCCCCAGCAAACGCACGCTAAGGTTCTCCCCACGCCAGGCTTCATCCACCGCCACACATTTGATGGTGCGCCACGCCAGCCCGGCACAGCCGACGATTTTTGCCCCTGAAAGGGCGACGACGAACAGCTGAATGTCGCCGTCCAGCCCGAGCTGGTTCCGCCCCAGCAGATCCCGGATAGCGGCCAGTGCCTGCGGCTGCCGCAGCGGATCGACGGTACTGAACTCGATGGGGTTGGGCTGGAACATAGCGTTAGTGCGCCACCGCCCCGGAAGCCAGAGGCTCGCGGGCCGCAACGATCACGTTGCTGAGATGGCCAATGCGCTCAATTTCAACTTCAATGCGGTCGCCCGGCTGCATGAACAGCGGCGGCGTGCGCTTTTTGCCGACGCCACCGGGAGAACCGGTGATGATCACGTCCCCCGCGCTGAGCGAGGTAAAAGTCGAGATGTATTCGATAAGCTCGGCAACCTTGTGGATCATGCTGCTGGTGTTGTCTTCCTGTACCATGCGCCCGTTCAGCCAGGTGCGGATCGCCAGATCGTGCGGATCGCGAATTTCATCCGACGTGGTCATCCACGGGCCAAAAGCCCCGGTCTGCGGCCAGTTTTTCCCGGCGGTAAACCAGGTGTGCTGCCAGTCGCGCGCCGACCCGTCCATATAGCAGCTGTAGCCCGCGACGTGGTTCAGGGCATCCGCCGCAGAAATGTTCACCCCACCTTTGCCGATGATCACCGCCAGCTCGCCTTCATAGTCGAACTCGCTGGAGTGATGCGGTTTCACCACCGGGGAGTCATGCCCGGTCTGGGAGTCGGCAAAGCGCACAAACAGGGTTGGAGCCGGATTGTGCTGGTCGAACTCTTTGCGCTTGTCAGCGTAGTTCATGCCGACGCAGAGAATTTTCTCCGGGCGTTCGATGACCGGCAGCCAGCGAACGTCTGACGCCGCCACATCGGCCTTCAGCCCGGCAAACGCCAGCGCTTCATGCACCGCGTCTGCCGCCAGCAAAGCCTTTAAATCCGCAAAACGCGAGCCTAAACGGCGGCCCAGGTCAACGATGCCTTCCGGCGTTACCACGCCGTAGCTCCGCTGGCCCTGAAGTACATAACTTGCGAGTTTCATAACAGTTCCTGGTTAATCAAAAGTCAGACAAGAAAGTTGCCAAGCACCAGCAGCGCCACCGAGACGTTGATCGCCCCGCCAATGCGGGTTGCAATCTGGGCGAACGGCATCAGCGACATGCGGTTACCGGCGGTCAGAATGGCGACGTCGCCGGTCCCGCCCTGCCCGCTCTGGCAACAGGACACAATGGCCACGTCGATGGGATGCATACCGATTTTTTTACCGACGAAGAAACCGGTCGCTACCAGCGCGCTGACGGTACTGACGATGACCAGCAGGTTGGTAATAGTGAAAGCGTCAACCAGCTCATTCCAAGGCGTAATGGCGACGCCCACGGCAAACAGAATTGGATAGGTCACGGCGGTCTGGAAGAATTTATAAACCACCTGCGAGCCCGCCAGCATGCGTGGGGAAACACCGTGGCAAAGCTTGATCAGCACCGCGACAAACAGCATCCCGACCGGAGCCGGCAGGCCAATCAGTTTGTGCAGCAGCATACCCACCATGTAGAGCAGCACCGCCAGCAGCGCGCCAGAAGCGATAGTGGTCACGTCTGCTTTGCCGTTGAACAGGGCGGCGGTTTGCTCTTTTTCACCGCCGTTGGTTTTACCCGGCATCAGTTCACCTTCGCCGGTCAGGTGCGGGAAGCGTTTTCCCAGCTGATTCAGGCAGCCGGAGATAACGATCGCCGTCAGGCTGCCCAGCATCACGATAGGCAGAATGCGGCCCAGCGCCACGCCCTGATCCATATGCAGCAGCGTGGCGTAGCCGATGGAAAGCGGGATCGCCCCTTCCCCAACGCCCCCGGCCATGATCGGCAGGATCAGGAAGAAGAAGATCTGGAACGGCTCAAGGCCCAGCGCCAGACCAACGCCCATGCCAACAATCATGCCCACGACTTCGCCACACAGCATCGGGAAGAAAATACGCAGGAAGCCCTGAATCAACGTGGTGCGGTTCATGCTCATGATGCTGCCGACGATGATGCAGCAGATGTAGAGGTAAAGGATGTTGGTGGATTTATAGAATTTGGTGGTGGACTCCACCACCACGTCCGGCAGCAGGCCGTAGTACACCAGCGCGGAAGGGATGAAGGTGGCGCAGATGGCGGCGGCACCCATTTTGCCGATCACCGGCAGGCGTTTACCAAATTCGCCGCAGGCAAAGCCGAAGAAGGCCAGCGTCGCCACCATCACCACGATATCGCTCGGCAGTTTACCGCCTAGGCAGTCGATGGCGATCAGCGCCCCTGCCAGCACAAACAACGGCAGCGGGATGATTCCCACTTTCCAGCTGTCGAGAATATGCCACCAGCGCTCTTTGAGCGTTGGCTTATTAATATCAATGGATTCAGGAATGATGTTGTAGGAATCATCGGTCGTGCTCATATCAAGCCCCTTTTTTTAATTTGTCGGGGCAGACTAAAAGATTAAATACCCCTGTAATGTGAGGGGTAGCAGATTAAAACCGTTAATTTAAAGGCATCTATGGCGTTAATGGTTTTTATTTCTTCGTGGTTTTTATGGTTTTTATTCCCGGCTTAGACAAACCTTAAGAGAGTGCAAAAAAATTGGCTGAAATTAACGAAAAGTGCCGTTGCGTGAGGTTGTTCAAACTTTCGTTCAAAGCCGCGCAGCCAGCGGGGCATCGGTGTTAAGCTGCCATTTTGCCTCACTGAATACACGCCTGGCCTATGAAAGTTTCCTTTCAGATACGCTTGTTTATCTACCTGGTTGCCTTTTTTTCCGTGCTCTTTGCCATGCTCGGAACCTATTACTATTTCGACGTTGGCCGCCAGCTTTATCAGGAAATGAGCACCCGGGCGAGAATTCAGGCGGAAGAGATTGCCTTAATTCCTACCCTGCAGGAGTCGGTGGAAAAAAAAGATATTCCGGCAATACACAACTTTATGCAAAAGCTGGTCGTACATAGCGATGCCAGCTTTATCGTCATCGGCGACGAGCACGGCATTCATCTCTATCATTCCGTGCATGCCGACCGCGTGGGCAAAACGCTGGTCGGCGGCGATAATGAGGAAGTGCTGCAGGGCAAAAGCATCACCACGCTGCGCAAAGGCGGCCTCGGCCTGTCGCTGCGCAGCAAAGCCCCAATCTTCGACCAGCACGGTAAGGTGATTGGCATTGTGTCGGTGGGCTACCTGAAGAGCTACCTCGATGACGTCACGTCCGGCAAGGTGATCAACATCCTGCTGGCGGCGATCATTTTGCTGCTGGCGCTGTTTATCTTTTCCTGGTACTTCACCCGCAGTATCAAAAGGCAGATGTTCTCGCTGGAGCCGCGGCAGATCAGCCTGCTGGTGCGCCAGCAAAAAGCGATGATGGAGTCGATCTACGAAGGCGTGATCGCCATCGACAGCCGCTCGCAGATCGAGGTGATCAACAAGGCGGCGAAGAAACTGCTGGGCCTGGAACAGCCTTCACGCGAGATCCGCGGCAAGCAGATTGCCGAGGTGATCCAGCCGGTTACGTTCTTCGATCCCGAAGTCATGCTGGCGCGAGATACCCACGATGAAATCTGCGCCTTTAACGATCTCAGCGTGCTTGCCAGCCGGGTTCGTATCGAGCTTGAGGGCGTGCTGCAGGGCTGGGTGATCACCTTCCGCGACCGCAAAGATATTGATAGCCTGAGCTTCCAGCTCAGCCAGGTGAAACGCTACGTGGACAACCTACGCATCATGCGGCACGAGCAGCTTAACCGCATGGCAACGCTCGCCGGGCTGCTGCACATGGCTCGCTACGATGACGCCAAACGCTATATCAAAGCGCAGTCCGAGCACGCCCAGGAAGTGCTGGATTTTGTCTCCGCGCGCTTCTGTTCCGCCACGCTGTGCGGCCTGCTGTTGGGCAAATACGCCAGAGCGCGTGAGAAAGGCGTGTCGCTGGCGTTCGATCCGGCCTGCAGCATGACGAGAATGCCGAGCAACGTGCCGGAATCCGAGCTGATTTCGATTATTGGTAACCTGCTGGATAACGCCATCGAGGCCACCCAGCGCGCCGAAGGCGAGCACCAGCCGGTGGAAGTCTATATCGTGATAAACGACCGGGAGCTGGTCATCGAGGTGGCCGACCACGGCGTCGGCATTGCGCCTGAACTGCGTGACCATATTTTCACGCCGGGCGTCACCACCAAAACCCACGGCGACCACGGGCTCGGCCTGCATCTTATCGCCAGCTACGTCGCGCTGGCGAAGGGCACGGTGGAGGTTTCCGATAACCTGCCGAGCGGCACAGTGTTCTCAGTATTTATTCCAGATGTTGTCGTTCCGGGGAGCGACCTCAGCCCAACGTAAGGCTTTTGAGTATGCAAAATGAAATGATTAACGTGCTTATCGTGGAGGATGAGAGCGAACTGGCCGAGCTTCACGCGGAGCTGATAGATAAGCACCCCCACCTGCACCTGGTGGGGATAGCCAACAGCCTGGCGGCCGCCCAGCGCCTGATGCTGGAAAAGCAGCCGCAGCTTATCCTGCTGGATAACTATCTGCCGGACGGAAAAGGCATCACGCTGTTTGGCAGCGACCTTTTAAAACAGCACGCCTGCTCGGTGATCTTCATTACCGCCGCCAGCGATATGGACACCTGCAGCCAGGCGATTCGCAGCGGCGCGTTTGACTACATCCTCAAGCCGGTCTCGTGGAAGCGCCTGAGCCACTCGCTGGAGCGCTTCGTGCAGTTCAGCCAGCAGCAGCGCGAATGGAAAGTGGTGGATCAGCAGAACGTCGATAAGCTTTATGAGCTGCAGGCGCGCAACGCCCCGCTGGATGCGGGCAGCAAAGGTATCGAGGAGAATACGCTGGAGCTGGTCCAGCGCCTGTTTCGCGAAGCCGAAGCTCAGCGCTGTTTCTCGGTAGACGACGTGGTCAGCGAAACCAAACTCAGCAAAACCACCGCCCGCCGCTACCTGGAACACTGCGTGGAAAAAGGCTTTCTCAGCGTTGAAATGCTGTACGGCAAGATTGGTCACCCTCGCCGCCTGTATAAGCGGAGCCAGCCGGATAGCGCTGGCTAACCGCCGGAAACACCTTAACCCAGAACCGTGACCGCATCCTGGAGGCGAGTAGCGCGGTGCTTCACCATCGCCGAGACCTGCGCGCTCTCTTCCACCAGCGCAGCGTTTTTCTGCGTTATCGCGTTCAGCTCTGCCACCGCGCGGGTAATGTCCGCCAGGCCATCCGCCTGCTCTGACGTGGCGTGGCTTATCTGCCCGAGAAGCTGAGTGACGTTCTGCACCTGAGCTACAATATCCTGCATGGTGCGCCCCGCCTCATGCACCTGCACCGTGCCGGACTGCACCTTGCTGGCGCTGGCGTCAATCAGCTTGCGGATATCGTTGGCCGCACTGGCGCTCCGCTGCGCCAGGTTACGTACTTCCCCGGCCACCACGGCAAACCCTTTGCCCTGCTCACCGGCTCGAGCCGCCTCAACCGCCGCGTTAAGCGCCAGGATATTGGTCTGGAAGGCGATGTCGTTAATCAGGCTGGTGATGGAGCCGATGCGCTGGGTGCTGTCGGCAATGTCGTCCATGGTGGTGACCACGGTTTCCATCGCCTGCCCGCCCTGCGCCGCCGCGTCGCTGGCGGAGCTGGAAAGTTTGTCTGCCGCCGAGGCGGTTTCCGAGTTGGTCTGCACCGACGCCGCCATCTGGTTCATGGTCGCCACCGTTTGCTGCACGTTAACCACCGTCTGGCGGGTACGTTCATTCAGATCGTCATTCCCTTTGGCCATTGCCTCGCTGCCGCTGCGCACGTTCGCGACCTGACTGCTGACGTCGTTGATAAGCCAGCGGCACATCAGCCCAAGCTGGCCGATGGAGCGCAGGATCACCCCGATTTCATCGCTGCGCTGGAGGTGCTTCACGCGGTGGCTGTTGCCGGTGGCCACTTCCAGCGCCTGGCGAGCCACGTTTTCCAGCGGACGGGCAATTTGCCATTCCAGTAATACACAAGCTAAGGCGGTAAATGCCGCAATAGCTAACATCTGCAGCGGGCTTTGCCCGAGGGCAAACGCCGAGGCCATGAGCAGAACAAACAAACCGCTCATTAACCCGCGAATACGCCAGCGCAGAGACATAGTCGGCAGCTTGCCGAACAGCCCTTTACGCAGCACCAGGCCTTTATAGACGATCTTGTTGCTGCGGCCTTCGTTCAGCGCCTTGTAGAGCGGCTCCGCAGCGGCAATCTCTTCCGGCGAGGCTTTGGTGCGAATAGACATGTAGCCGGTGGTTTTGCCGTGACGCACCACCGGCACCGCATTGGCACGTACCCAGTAATGGTCACCGTTTTTACGGCGGTTTTTCACGATGCCCGTCCACGGCTCGCCCTGCTGCAGGGTGAACCACATATCGGCAAAGGCCGCTTTAGGCATATCGGGGTGCCGTACGAGGTTGTGCGCGGCGCCGCTTAGCTCATGTAGCGAGTAGCCACTGACCTGCACGAAGGTATCGTTCGCGTGCGTAATGTAACTTTTCAGATCGGTGGTGGACATCAGGGTCGTATCGTCATCAAGCGTGTATTCACGCTGGGTGACCGGCACATGGGCGGACATAGCAACTCCCTTTGAGAGGTTATCCAGATGTTAATTCTTTGGTGGTATGCATGTTATTTCGGCGTAGCGAAATTTTACTTTAGTTAAAAAATTTGATATTGATCACAGTTCTAAGTATTAGCCACATAATTTATGAGACTAGTTTAAGCATTGCATTTCACATAGTTTCAATGGGTTATTACTTTTCACTTCGCTTTATTGCCGCCTCATCTGAGTGCTGCAGTTTTCGCCAGCGCTTATTGCGCGGCGCACTACACTTACAGAGGGAATTTTTACCCCCGCAAGGAAAACACGAGGATAAAGAATGTTAAAAAGGAAAAAGAAAGTCAGACCGATCAAGGTCAGTGACGTCACTATCATTGACGATGCGCGTCTGAAAAAAGCCATCACTGCCGCTTCACTGGGCAACGCGATGGAATGGTTTGATTTCGGTGTTTACGGTTTTGTTGCTTACGCTCTGGGTAAAGTCTTCTTCCCGGACGCCAGCCCTAGCGTGCAGATGATTGCCGCCCTGGGGACCTTCTCTGTTCCTTTCCTGATTCGCCCGCTAGGTGGACTGTTCTTCGGGATGTTAGGGGATAAATACGGTCGTCAGAAAATCCTGGCTATCACCATTGTCATCATGTCGCTCAGTACGTTTGCCATCGGGCTTATCCCGTCTTACGCCACTATCGGCATCTGGGCACCTATCCTGCTGCTGTTGGCAAAAATGGCCCAGGGCTTCTCGGTCGGCGGGGAATATACCGGCGCGTCTATTTTTGTAGCCGAATACTCTCCCGACCGTAAACGCGGCTTTATGGGCAGCTGGCTGGACTTCGGTTCGATAGCCGGGTTCGTCTGCGGCGCGGGCGTGGTTGTGCTGATTACCGCTATCGTTGGCGAAGAAAACTTCCTCGACTGGGGCTGGCGTATTCCGTTCTTCCTCGCGTTGCCGTTAGGTATTATCGGGCTTTATCTGCGCCATGCGCTGGAAGAGACCCCGGCATTCCAGCAGCACGTTGAGAAAATGGAGCAAGGCGATCGTGAAGGCCTGGCCGAAGGGCCAAAAGTCTCGTTCAAAGAGATTGCTACTAAGCACTGGCGCAGTCTGCTGGTCTGTATTGGTCTGGTGATTTCAACCAACGTGACCTATTACATGCTGCTGACCTACATGCCGAGCTACCTGTCCCATAACCTGCATTACTCGGAAGAGCACGGGGTGCTGATCATCATCGCCATTATGGTGGGGATGCTGTTCGTGCAGCCGATGATCGGCCTGCTGAGCGACCGTTTTGGTCGTCGCCCGTTTGTCTTCCTCGGCAGTATTGGCCTGTTCGCGTTCGCTATCCCGGCCTTTATGCTGATTAACAGCGGCGCCATTGGGCTGATTTTTGCCGGATTGCTGGTGCTGGCGGTGGTGCTGAACTTCTTTATTGGGGTGATGGCCTCGACCTTACCGGCGATGTTCCCGACCCACATCCGCTATAGCGCCCTGGCGAGCGCCTTTAACATTTCGGTGCTGATTGCCGGCCTGACGCCAACGCTTGCCGCATGGCTGGTCGAAAGTACGCAAAATCTGATGATGCCGGCTTACTACCTGATGGTGGTGGCGATTATCGGCTTGATTACCGCGATCACCATGAAAGAGACCGCCAATAAGCCGCTGAAAGGCGCGACGCCTGCGGCGTCTGATATTGCCGAGGCGCGTGAAATCGTGCAGGAGCATCACGACAATATCGAGCAGAAAATTGAGGACCTGGATAAGGAAATCGAAACGCTGCAGGCGAAACGTGCTCTGCTGGTGGATCAGCATCCGAGGATTAACGAGTAGTTTTTCCCCTCACCCTGACCCTCTCCCCGTGCGGGAGAGGGGATGAATAGAGAAGCCCCCACCAGCGCGTGGGGGCTTTTTTTTGGCCTTTTCCTGTTCGGCCTCTTCGTGGCAAACACAAGCGATTGTGTTAGGGCGGATGGGGTTCCGTTCAGTTTTATCTTCCGCTACCGGACATGTGAATGTCTCAGGTGGCATTACGCCACGCCCTTCACCCCGGCCCTCTCCCCAAAGGGGCGAGGGAGAAAACAGGTACGGTGAACGGAAGCTTAACCGAACCTTCATCATCGTCGATATTGACGCTCCCTCACAGCAAGTGGCAGTCAGGTTCTCAGCACTTTATCGCATTGGATATATCGTATATTTATATGCAAAGCGCAATTTTGACTTTGTGAATTGAGATAACTCACCTAACGTAAATACACTGAGAAAAGTCGATAAAAAACACCATTACAGGGTACACACATGCAAAAAAAAGTTCTGCCATTACTGCTGCTGGCTGCGCTGTCTGCGGCTTCCCACGCTGCAACGCCACCGGATACCCTGGTGGTTGCTCAAGGGCTGGACGACATCGTCAGCCTTGATCCGGCTGAGGCCAACGAACTCTCAAGTATTCAGACCGTGCCGAGCCTTTATCAGCGCCTGGTGCAGGCAGACCGCACGGACCCGGCCAAAGTCGTGCCGATTCTGGCGGCCAGTTGGCAAGGCGATGCGGCCAATAAGAAACTGACCATCAAGCTGCGCCCGGACGCTAAATTTGCCTCCGGCAACCCGCTGCGCCCGGAAGACGTGATCTTCTCCTACACCCGGGCGGTCACGCTGAACAAATCCCCGGCCTTTATCCTGAACGTACTGGGCTGGCAGCCTGACAACATTGCCAGCCAGTTGAAGAAAGTGGATGACCACACGCTGGAAGTGCACTGGACCGCGGACGTCAGCCCGGCGGTTGCGCTGAATATTCTTTCCACGCCTATCGCCTCCATCGTGGATGAAAAAGCGGTTGAGCCAAACGTGAAAGCCGGTGACTTCGGCAACGAATGGCTGAAAATGCACTCTGCCGGCAGCGGCCCGTTCAAAATGCGCGTTTATCAGCCACATCAGGCTATCGTGCTGGATGCCAACCCGACTTCTCCGGGCGATGCGCCAAAAGTGAAGAACATTATTATTAAAAACGTGCCCGATCCGGCCGCTCGCCGCCTGCTGATTCAGCAGGGTGACGCCGATATCGCCCGTGATTTGGGGTCTGACCAGACCAGCGCGCTGGAAGGCAAGCCGGGCGTGAAGGTGCTGAGCATTCCTTCAGCCGAGCAGAACTATTTAGTGTTTAACGTCGGCAACAACGCCAACCCGCTGCTGAAAAACCCGGCGCTGTGGGAAGCGGCTCGCTACCTGGTGGATTACCAGGGCATTACTAAAGATCTGCTGAAAGGCCAGTACTTCGTTCACCAAAGCTTCCTGCCGGTCGGCTTCGCGGGCGCGCTGGAAAATACCCCGTTCAAATTTGACCCGGCGAAAGCGAAAGAAATTCTGGCGAAAGCGGGCATCAAAGACGCACATTTCTCGCTGGATGTGGAAAACAAACCGCCGTTTATCACCATCGCTCAGTCCATGCAGGCAAGCTTTGCCCAAGGCGGCGTGAAGGTTGATCTGCTGCCAGCCGCCGGTAGCCAGGTGTATGCCCGCGTACGCGCGAAACAGCACCAGGCCGCCATTCGCCTGTGGATCCCGGATTACTTCGACGCCCACTCCAACGCCAGCGCCTTCGCCTATAACGACGGCAAAGCCAGCACCGTGGCCGGTCTGAACGGTTGGCAGATCCCGGAGCTGAATAAACAAACGCTGGCTGCCGTAGCAGAGGCCGATCCGGCCAAGCGCAAAGATCTCTATACCAAACTGCAGGAAGAGCTGCAGCGTAGCTCCCCGTACGTGTTTATTGACCAGGGTAAAACCCAGGTTGTGGTGCGAGATAACATCAAAGGCTACCAGCAGGGCCTGAATGCGGATATGGTGTATTACGATAACGTCACGAAATAACTGAACGGCCCCTCGCCCCGCCCTTTCCATCGTGAAAGAGGCCGGTCGGGGGGTTAATCACCATTAGCGCATAAAAGAGTTACCCATGTCCGAAGTCTCGCCTTCGTCGCAGCGCCTGCGGCGTCCGCTGCTCACCCTGCTTCAGGGAATATTTACCCTTGCTCTGACCCTGATTGGCCTGCTGCTGATTACCTTCGCGTTGTCTGCGCTGTCCCCGGTGGACAGAGTGCTGCAAATCGTCGGCGACCACGCCAGCCAGTCCACTTACGATCAGGTTCGCCACCAGTTGGGGCTGGACCAGTCGCTGCCCGTGCAGTTCTGGCATTATCTGGTCAATCTTGCCCACGGCGATTTAGGCATAGCCAGCTCAACCGGCCAGCCAGTGCTGCATGATTTGCTTTCAGCGTTCCCCGCCACCCTGGAACTCGCCACCCTGGCGCTGATCGTCGGCAGCGTACTTGGCGTACTTTTTGGTGTGCTTTGCGCCCGGTTCGCCGGTTCACCGCTGGATCTCGTGGTGCGCACTTTTACCCTGCTGGGCAACTCCGTGCCTATTTTCTGGCTGGGTCTGCTGATGCTGGCGCTCTTCTATGCTCGTCTGCAGTGGAGCGCCGGGCCTGGGCGGCTCGACGATATTTACCAGTACAGCGTCGAGGCCAAAACCGGCTTCGTGCTGATCGATACCTGGCTTTCCGGCGATAAAGGCGCGTTTCTCAACGCCATTAACCACCTGATTCTGCCGGTATTGCTGCTGGCCTATTATTCTCTCGCCAGCATCACCCGCCTGACCCGCACGGCCTGCCTGAGCGAAATGAACAAAGAGTACATTACGCTCGCCCGCGCGAAGGGCGCAGGCGACATGGCGATTCTGGTGCGCCATGTGTTGCCCAACATTCGCGGCACGCTGTTCACCGTGATCGCTCTGGCTTACACCAGCATGCTCGAAGGTGCGGTGCTGACGGAAACCGTCTTCTCCTGGCCGGGTATTGGCCGCTATCTCACCACCGCGCTGTTTGCCGGGGATACCACCGCCATCATGGGCGGCACGCTGCTGATCGGCGTGTCATTTGTGCTGATCAATAACCTGACCGACATACTGGTGCGCGCCACCGACCCGAGGATCCGCTGATGCCGTCTTCTATTTTTCTGCGACGCATGCTGCGCTCCCCGGCGGCCCTTAGCGGGCTGATTATCATTGCCGGGCTGGTGCTTATCGCGCTGTTTGCGCCGTGGCTGGCTCCGTTCGATCCCAACTGGCAGGATGCCGCCGCGCGCCTGCAGGCGCCCAACGCCCAACATCTGCTGGGCACCGACAGCTATGGCCGCGACCTGCTTTCTCGCCTGCTCTACGGCACTCGCCCGGCGCTGGGCCTGGTGCTGCTGGTGACCATTATTACCCTGCCGGTTGGGCTGCTGATTGGCATTCTGTCCGGCTATTACGGCGGCTGGCTGGAGCGTATATTGATGCGCTTTACCGATGTAGTCATGTCGATGCCCCGCCTGATTTTGGCCTTTGCCTTTGTGGCAATGCTCGGCCCAGGGCTGGTTAACGGCGCGCTGGCGCTGGCGTTGACCACCTGGCCCGCCTATGCCCGCCAGGCAAGAAGTGAAATACAGCGCCTGCGCCATAGCGATTATCTTGCGGCCGCAGAAATGATGGGCATCAAAGGCTTGCGGCTGCTGGTCGGCCATATTCTGCCGCTGTGTCTGCCTTCCGCCATTGTGCGCCTGGCGCTGGATCTGGCCGGGATTATTCTTGCCGCCGCCGGTCTGGGTTTCCTCGGCTTAGGCGCCCGCCCGCCGATGTCCGAATGGGGCGCGATGATTGCCGACGGAATGCAGGTCATTTTCGACCAATGGTGGATTGCCGCCATTCCGGGCACCGCCATTCTGCTGAGCAGCCTGGCGTTTAACCTGCTGGGCGATGGCCTGCGCGACGTGCTGGAGCCGCAACATGACTAATAGAATTACCGTTTCCGGGCTGAATATCGACTATCCCGGCAGCCGGGTAGTCAGCAACCTCTCCTTCACGCTGGGCAATGAACGCCTGGCGCTGGTCGGCGAATCCGGCTCAGGCAAATCCATGACGGCTCGCGCGCTGATGGGGCTGGTGCGTAAACCAGGCAAAGTGAATGCAGAGCAGCTCAGCGTGATGGGGCACGACCTGCTCGACATGAATGCCCGGGGCTGGAACCAGCTGCGCGGGAGTGACATCGCCATGGTGCTGCAGGACCCGCGCTATGCACTGAACCCGGTCAAAAGCGTGCAGCAGCAAATTGACGAAGCGCTACGATTGCACCAGAAGCTGTCCACTGCCGAACGCCGCGATCGCTGCCGCGAACTGGTGCAATCCGTTGGGTTGCCGGATGCGGTTCTGATGCGTTACCCCGGCGAACTGTCCGGCGGCATGGGCCAGCGCGTGATGATCGCCATTGCGCTCGCCAATAATCCCAAAGTGCTGATCGCGGACGAACCTACGTCGGCGCTCGACGCCCGCCTGCGCAACCAAATCCTTGAGCTGCTGGTAGCCCAGTGCGAACAGCGGCAAATGGCGCTGCTGTTGATCAGCCACGATCTGCCGCTGGTGGCGGAACACTGTCACCGCGTGCTGGTGATGTACCAGGGCCAAAAAGTCGATGAAATGGCGGCAGGCGAACTGGCACAGGCCACGCATCCTTACACGCGCACGCTCTGGACCTGCCGTCCAAATGCCGACACCTACGGGCAGATGCTACCGACGCTGAACCGCATCGAATTCCAGCCAGGAGAAACCTATGGCGATCGTTAAGGTTGATAATCTAAGCGTGCAGTTCGCCGCCAAAGGCGGGATCAAAACCGCCGTCGCCGGAGCCAGTTTCTCTCTTGAACAGGGCGAGACATTTAGCCTGATTGGCGCTTCCGGCTGCGGGAAATCTACCATCCTGCGCGTGCTGGCCGGGCTACAGCGTGACTGGAAGGGAGATGTGGAGCTGATGGGCAACCGCATTGCGGCAGGGAAACGCTTCCAGGGCGCGCTGCGTCGCGAAGTGCAGATGGTGTTTCAGGATCCGTATGCCTCGCTGCACCCCAACCACACGATTTGGCGCACGCTGGCCGAGCCGCTGAAAATCCATGGTGAAAGCGAGATTGAAGCCCGAGTGGCGGAAGCATTAGAGCAGGTCGGCCTGCAGTCCGAGGCGGCAAAACGCTACCCGCACCAGCTTTCCGGCGGCCAGCGCCAGCGCGTGGCGATTGCCCGTGCGCTGCTGCTTCGCCCCAAAATTCTGCTGCTCGACGAACCCACTTCCGCGCTGGATATGTCGGTCCAGGCGGAGATCCTCAACCTGCTCAATCGTCTGAAGCAGCAGCACGGCATGACCTATCTGCTGGTCAGCCACGATGCCGACGTGATTGCGCATATGTCCGACCGGGCGGCGTTTATGGCCAACGGGGTGATTGAGCGCACCTTCGATCGTGCTGCGCTGGTAAACGGGGAACACAGGATGGCGAACGCGTAACGCATTATTCCAGCGTGACCATTTCTTCGTCAGACAAAGCCAGAATACAGCGATTGCGGCCCGTGTTTTTGCCGTAATACATGGCTTTGTCTGCCCGACCAATGGCGCTGTGCAGGGAGTCATTCGCACTGACGAGGGTCAGCCCCCCGGTTACCGTCACGCGGATTGCCTGGTCATCCACGCTGATGGGCTGGCTGGCTAAGTGCTGGCAAATGCGCTGCCCGGCCTGCTCTGCCTGCTCACGACTGGTCGCTTCCAGCAGCATAATAAACTCCTCGCCGCCAAAGCGATAAATGCGCTCTTCGTTACGCGTAGCCCCTTTAAGAATGGATGCGACGCTGCGCAACACATCATCTCCGGCGTTGTGTCCCCAGGTGTCATTGATCGTTTTAAAACGGTCAATATCCATGATCAGCAAATAAAGGTTGCGCTCCGCACGCTCGCAGCGAGAGCGTATCAGCGGAAATTCCTGATACATTAAATGGCGTAGCGGCAGGCCGGTTAACGCGTCGTACAAATTGCGGTAGGAAAAAAGGTATTCTTTATACTGATCGATACTGGAAATAAAATTTTGCTGCGCTTCATTGTAATGATTCAGCAATTCTTCACTAACCTGTTTGCCGATAATAGATAACATGAGTACCCGGGCGGCAGCGTGCATATCGGTGTGGTGCTTATCAATCAGCAGAATCAACTCCCGGTCCAGACTCCCCCCCTGCAAACGCTGCCCCAGCCAGCGGCTGAAACGACAATGCTGATGGGAATGAAGATCGTTGATTTCTTTATCGGGTTCACCGCCCAGCAGGCTGAGGCGCAGGCACTTATTTGCCCAGTTATAATGATCGCGGATGGCAATATTTAGCTCTGATAAAGAGCTGTCGATGTCCTTTATATTGATAGTCACGCTATGCACACCTTGTGTTTAACGGGTCAAGTTAATATCCACCACCTGATGATAACGAATATCGCGGGTTAATTTTCACGCCGAATCATAACTTAAACAAATCCTAAACGGCCAATCCATATTAAAAACTTTACGAATAAGGACATTTATTGTTATACGGTATTTCAGAATAAATAAGCATCTATTAACCATTAAGAAATGCTAAACAATAATAAGCCCGATCTTTATTTTCCTTTTTGAGCCATACGGAAACATGTCGCCCCAAAATGGTGCGAATCTCTTCTCAGCAAGGTCATGCTCACGCAATCGACCCTCAGCATTAAAACACGCAAAATGTCATCTATTGTGATTAATTATTGCACAGATGTACTCCTGCGGGCGTTTATCCCGATTTCACCTACGGCGCGCTACCTGGCGCAATCCCTGCAATACTTATTTTGTGTATCGCGTGATACGCCACACCCAGGAGCACATTTTGAACAGGTTACCTTCCAGCGCCTCGGCCCTTGCCTGTACGGCGCACGCACTGAACATTATTGAAAAGAAGTCACTTAGCCATGAGGAGATGAAGGCGCTAAACCGGGAGGTGGTTGATAGCTTCCAGCAGCACGTTAATCCGGGTTTTCTTGAGTACCGCAAGTCCGTTACCGCCGGCGGGGATTACGGAGCCGTAGAGTGGCAAGCGAGCAGCCTGAATACGCTTGTCGACACCCAGGGCAAAGAGTATATCGATTGCTTGGGTGGGTTCGGCATCTTTAATGTGGGGCACCGTAATCCAGTCGTTGTTTCCGCCGTCCAGCATCAACTTGAAAAACAGCCCCTGCACAGCCAGGAACTGCTCGACCCTCTGAGGGCGATGCTCGCTAAAACGCTTGCCACACTGACTCCGGGTAAACTCAAATACAGCTTCTTTAGCAACAGCGGTACTGAGTCCGTGGAAGCCGCAATAAAACTGGCCAAAGCGTACCAGTCGCCACGAGGGAAATTTACCTTTATTGCTACCAGCGGCGCGTTCCACGGCAAGTCTCTGGGCGCACTTTCGGCCACGGCGAAATCCACTTTCCGCAAACCATTTATGCCGCTGCTGCCGGGATTCCGCCACGTACCCTTTGGCAATATCGAGGCATTACGCACGCAGTTCAGCGAATGTCGTAAAACCGGTGATGATGTAGCCGCGCTGATCCTGGAACCTATTCAGGGCGAAGGCGGGGTGATCCTGCCGCCGCCTGGCTACCTGCCTGCGGTGCGCCAGCTTTGTGACGAATTCGGCGTGCTGCTGATTCTGGATGAAGTGCAAACCGGGATGGGCCGCACCGGCAGGATGTTTGCCTGCGAACACGAAAACGTGCAGCCGGACATTCTCTGCCTTGCCAAAGCGTTGGGCGGCGGCGTGATGCCGATTGGCGCCACGGTTGCGACAGAAGAGGTGTTTTCTGTGCTGTTTGATAACCCGTTCCTGCACACCACCACGTTTGGTGGCAACCCGCTGGCCTGCGCTGCGGCGCTGGCGACTATTCACTACCTGCTGGAAGAGAATCTGCCTGCTCAGGCGGCTCAGAAAGGGCAACTGCTGCTGGATGGCTTCCGGGCGCTGGCCCGTGAGTTCCCCGATCTGGTTGTTGAGGCACGCGGCCAGGGGCTGTTAATGGCGATTGAGTTCTGCGACAACGACATCGGCTACGAGTTTGCCAGCCAGATGTTCCGCCAGCAGGTGCTGGTGGCCGGGACGCTGAATAATGCCAAAACCATTCGGGTCGAGCCGCCGCTGACGCTGACCATTGAGCAGTGCGAGCATGTGCTTGAGTACGCGAAGCGCGCGCTTTACAGGCTGAGAGTGACGCAGGATGAGACGGCAGAGGCGCAGGAAAGCTGAGTGCCCCTCTCCCTGACAGGGAGAGGGGGTTTTTCCTATTCAACCCACTCCCTTTGTTTTTTCCCCTCTCCCCTTGGGGAGAGGGCCAGGGTGAGGGGGCATTCCCTACGGCAGCAGCCCAATAAAACTCTGCTTCTTACGCGGCTCAGACATCATCTCATCCAGCTTCTCAACGCAGGCGAGATAGTGCGGGGTCTTCTTGTGCGCCAGCACCGCGGCCTCATCCTGATAGGCCTCGTAGATATAAAATCGCGTTGAAACCTCCGGGTCCTGCAGCACATCAAAGCGTAAATTACCGGGCTCTTTGATGGCGCCTTCGTGATTCGCCCGAAACACGTCCAGAAACTCGTCGACCCGCTCTGGCTTAATGTTGATCTCCACCAGCGTGACGTTCATGCCTTACCTCCCTGATGCTTCGCTTCAAGCCAGAACTGATAGGCCTCGCGGGCAGATGCTTTCTCATGCACCACCTTCTTCACCGCCTGCAGCATCGCCAGGGGTGCTTCAGACTGGAAGATGTTGCGCCCCATATCCACACCGGATGCGCCCTGGTCTATCGCCTTAAAGCACATCTCCAGCGCCTCCTGCTCGGGCAGTTTTTTACCTCCGGCGATAACGATCGGCACTGGGCAGCTGGCGGCGACTTTCTCAAAACCTTCCTCAACGAAGTAGGTTTTTACAAACTGCGCCCCAAGCTCGGCGGCAATGCGGCTAGACAGCGAGAAGTAGCGCGCGTCACGGGCCATTTCTTTGCCCACGCCGGTAACCGCCAGCGTAGGAATGCCGTAGCGCGTTCCCTCGTCCACCAGCTTGATGATGTTGTTGATCGACTGATGCTCATACTCGCTGCCGATATAAATTTGCGCGGCCACCGCGCAGGCGTTGAGGCGTAATGCATCCTCCATCGTCACGGCGACGCTTTCGCGCGAGAGTTCGCTGAGGATCGAATTGCCGCCGGAGGCGCGCAGCACAACAGATTTGTTGGTGGCAGGCGGGACCACGCTGCGTAGAATGCCGCGGGTACACATCAGCACGTCGGTTTCAGGGAACAGCGGCGCAATAGAGAGGTCAATACGCTCCAGGCCGGTCGTCGGCCCCTGAAAATAGCCGTGATCGAAAGCCAACATCACGGTGCGCCCGGTGCTGGGGTTAAAAATCCTCGCCAGCCGCGACTGCATGCCCCAGTCCAGCGCCCCGCTTCCCTTCAGGTAAAACGCCCGGTTCTCCTGCGGCTGGCCAATACCGAAGTCTTTTCCATCTTTAATATCATCCAGATCTGCCATCAAGTTCTCTCCCGGATCCATCAGTGAATAAGAGATAGTGTTCAAAAACTTAGTCAGGGATCGCCCATCGCAACCGTGCAGCGATCACAAAACATCCAAATAGATCGGTCAAATCGCCCGCGATAGATAAGAGTTTATTTATTGAACGAGCGACGGAAGAGGTCTGTGAATGAGTTATCTACTTGCACTGGACGCCGGAACGGGCAGTATCCGCGCCGTGATCTTCGATACTTCTGGCCAGCAAATAGCCGTTGGCCAGGCCGAATGGAAGCACTTGAGCGTGACAGATGTGCCGGGATCGATGGAGTTCGATCTCGCCGTTAACTGGCAGCTGGCCTGCCGCTGCATCCGCGAGGCCCTGCACAACGCTAACCTCTCCTCTTCGGCGATAAGTGCCGTTGCCTGTTGCTCTATGCGGGAAGGGATTGTGCTGTACGATCGCCACGGCGAGCCAATCTGGGCCTGCGCAAACGTGGATGCTCGCGCCAGCCGCGAAGTCAGCGAGCTGAAAGAGATCCACGACTTCCAGTTTGAATCCGAGGTGTACCAGGTTTCAGGCCAGACGCTGGCGCTGAGCGCCATGCCCCGCCTGCTTTGGCTGGCACACCATCGCCCGGATATCTACCGCAAAGCCGCCACCATCACCATGATCAGCGACTGGCTGGCGGCCAAACTCTCCGGTGAGCTGGCGGTTGACCCCTCTAACGCCGGTACGACCGGGATGTTGGATCTATCGACCCGCGACTGGCGGCCTGCCCTGCTGGATATGGCCGGGCTGCGCGCCGACATACTTTCCCCGGTCAAAGAAACCGGCACCGTGCTGGGCGGCATAACCCCACAGGCGGCTGAAGAAAGCGGGTTGCTAAAAGGCACGCCGGTGGTGATGGGCGGCGGCGACGTCCAGCTTGGCTGCCTGGGGCTGGGCATTGTCCGGCCTGGGCAGACGGCGGTGCTGGGCGGCACATTCTGGCAGCAGGTGGTGAACCTGCCGGCAATCAAAACCGACCCCGACATGAACATCCGCATTAACCCACACGTCATCCACAACATGGTGCAGGCGGAGTCCATTAGCTTCTTCACCGGCCTGACGATGCGCTGGTTCCGGGACGCCTTCTGCGCGGAAGAAAAGCTGCTGGCCGAGCGCCTCGGCGTGGATACCTATGCGCTAATGGAAGAGATGGCGGGCCGGGTACCTGCGGGCTCCCACGGGGTGATGCCCATTTTCTCTGATGCCATGCATTTCAAGCAGTGGTACCACGCCGCGCCGTCGTTCATTAACCTCTCCATCGACCCTGAGAAGTGCAACAAAGCGACGCTATTCCGCGCCTTAGAGGAAAACGCGGCGATTGTGTCCGCCTGTAATCTGGAGCAGATTTCCGGCTTTTCTGGCGTGAGGTTCGACTCGCTCGTCTTCGCCGGAGGGGGTTCAAAAGGCGCGCTGTGGAGCCAGATCCTGAGCGATGTCACCGGCCTGCCGGTGCGCGTGCCGGTGGTCAAAGAGGCCACGGCGCTGGGCTGCGCGATTGCCGCTGGCGTAGGCGCCGGGCTTTTTGATTCGCTAGCCAGCACAGGGGAGCGTCTGGTGCAGTGGCAGCGAGAGTTCACGCCAAATCCGGCGCACCACGAGCTTTACGACGAGATGAAGCGCAAATGGCAAAAAGTGTATGCCGACCAGTTAACGCTGGTGGACAGCGGCCTGACGACGTCGATGTGGCAGGCGCCGGGGCTTGTGCCGAGAGTGGCAGGATAATTTTCCCCTCACCCCGGCCCTCTCCCCAGAGGGGAGAGGGGGGATTAGTTAAGTGAGTGGTTTTTTATCCCCTCTCCCTTCCAGGGAGAGGAGGAATTAGTTAAGTGTGTGGTTTTTTATCCCCTCTCCCTTCCAGGGAGAGGGAGAATTAGTTAAGTGTGCGGTTTTTTATCCCCTCTCCCTTCCAGGGAGAGGGCTAGGGTGAGGGTAAAAACACTTTGTATCACACTGTATCCACTACCCCGCCAGATACGCCGCCATGCAAAAAGGGCGGTTTGAAAAACACACCGCCTACAATCTCGTGATGTGATAACCGAACATTTTCTAATGGCTTTGGAGAAAACATCATGTTCAACAAACTGACCCTGTCTGCGCTGATTGCCCCTCTTTCTCTCTCGGTCGTCTTCGCCTGCCAGGCGGAAGCCGCGGGCTTTGATGCCGGACAAATAAAACAGATTAACGCGGGCGTGCTGAACGTCGGCTATGTCGATCTCGGCCCGAAAGACGGGCAGCCGGTAATTCTGCTGCACGGCTGGCCCTACGACATCAACAGCTTTGATACGGTAGCGCCTGAGCTGGCAAAGCAGGGCTACCGGGTTATCGTGCCAAATCTGCGCGGCTTCGGCAGCACCCGGTTCCTTTCCCCTTCCACTCCTCGTAATGGTGAACCGGCGGCGCTGGCTCAGGATACCGTTGCGCTAATGGATGCGTTGCATATCAAACAGGCCATTTTCGCTGGCTACGACTGGGGCGCACGCACGGCGGATATCGTGGCGGCGCTGCACCCTGAACGGGTGAAAGCGCTGGTGTCGGTCAGCGGCTATCTGATTAGTAGCCAGGAAGCAGGGAAAAAACCGCTGCCGCCGCAGGCCGAGCTGCAATGGTGGTATCAGTTCTATTTCGCGACTCCACGCGGCGCGGCAGGATATGAGAAAAACACCCATGACTTCGCCAGACTGATCTGGCAGCAGGCTTCGCCGGGCTGGAAGTTCAGCGATGAGACCTTTAACACCAGCGCCAAATCACTGGATAACCCGGACCACGTTGCGATTACCCTGAGCAACTATCGCTGGCGCCAGGGGCTGGAAAACGGCGAGCAGAAGTACGCGGCTGATGAGAAAAAACTGGCTGCGCTGCCGAATATCACCGTGCCAACCATCACCATTGAAGGCGACAACAACGGCGCACCACATCCTGCACCGGCGGCCTATGCGGCGAAATTTACCGGCAAATATGAACACCGAACCTTCAGTGGAAACATCGGCCATAACCCACCACAAGAAGCGCCAGAGGCGTTTGTGAAGGCAGTGGTAGATGCCGGTAAGTTGTAGTAAAAAAAGAAAAACATAGCCGTTCACTGCCGGGCGGCTATGCTAGTTTTAGCCTTCACTTTTAGCGCCGGGAGCCCCAGGTGGAAGATATCGATCATATTCTCGTGGTGGACGACGACCGCGATATTCGCGAGCTAATCGTCAGCTATCTGGAAAAATCCGGCTACCGGGCCAGCGGCGCGGCCAACGGCAAGGAGATGCGTTCCGTTCTGGATAAGCAGCACGTCGATTTAGTGGTGCTGGACGTGATGATGCCCGGCGACGACGGGCTGACGCTCTGCCGCCAGATGCGCAGCGATAAGCACAAAGATCTGCCTATTTTAATGCTGACCGCCAGAAACGAAGACAGCGACCGGATCCTCGGCCTCGAAATGGGCGCGGACGACTACGTGGTAAAGCCTTTTGTCGCCCGAGAACTGCTGGCGCGGATCAAGGCGATCCTTCGTCGCTTCCGCGCGTTACCCCCCAATTTGCAGGTGACCGAAGCGGGCAGGATCATCGCTTTTGGCGAGTGGCAGCTTGATACTTCGGCCCGGCATCTGATTGATTTACAAGGCACGATCGTTGCCCTGAGCGGGGCGGAATATCGCCTGCTGCGCGTGTTTTTGGATCACCCGCAGCGCGTTTTGACGCGCGATCAGCTGCTGAACCTGACTCAAGGCCGCGATGCAGAGCTATTCGAGCGCTCGATCGATTTACTGGTCAGCCGCGTCCGCCAGCGCTTAAATGAGGATGCCCGCACCCCGGCCTACATCAAAACCGTGCGTAGCGAAGGCTATGTGCTTTCCGTTCCCGTGACGATCGTCGAGGCGCGAGAATGAGGCTTTGGCCCCGAACTCTGCTTTCCCGGCTGTTTCTTATCGTTCTCGTCGGCCTGCTGCTGGCCAACGGCCTGACTCTGGCGCTAACCACGCTCGAGAGAATGAACAGCGCCCGCAGCGTGATGCTGGATAACCTGCAAAACAATGTTGCCACCAGCGTCGCGATCCTCGACAAGCTACCGCCCAATGAGCGACCGGCCTGGCTGGACCGACTCGCCCGGGAAAATTACCACTACATTCTTGGGCCAGGGACACCGGGCAAACCACCCACCGACGAACGTTCTAAAGACGCTATTGCATCTCTGAAAGAGGCGCTGGGCGAGCATTATCAGCTCGATTTCACCTCCATTCCCGGTATGCGCTCCCATATTCAGGCGCATTTGACGCTGGCCGACGGCTCGCCGCTGACCATCGACCTTACGCCGCGTATGCCGCCGATTGAAACCTGGCTGCCGGTGGTGATTGCCATCCAGCTTGTCCTGCTGGCGCTTTGCGCATGGTTTGCCGTGCGCCAGGTGGTGTTGCCGTTTACCCGTTTTACCCGCGCCGTTGAAGCGCTGGAACCCGCCAGCTCAAGCCCCGTGGACATGCAGGAAAGCGGCCCGCTGGAAGTGGAACACGCGGCCAAAGCGTTTAACGCGATGCAGGCCAGAATCCAGGGGCACCTGAAAGAACGCACGCAAATTCTGGCCTCCATTTCGCATGACTTACAGACGCCGATTACCCGCATGAAGCTGCGCCTGGAAATGAGCGACGAGCCGGAACTGCGCGACAAACTAATGCAGGATCTGGACAACATGACGCATCTCGTCCGCGAGGGCATCGCTTATGCAAGGTCGTCGGAAAGTCTGGAAGAGGCTCCCCAGCGTATTGAGTTGAGGGCGTTTGTGGATAGCATTGCCTGCGATTATCAGGACGTCGGCAAAGCCGTGACGTTTGCCGCGCCGGAAGTGTCACTCCCGCTTTCGACCCGCCCCCAGGCGCTGCGCCGTATTCTGACCAACCTGCTGGATAATGCGCTGAAGTTCGGCACCGCCGCTGAAGTCAGCCTGACGGCGGGAGCCAGCCAGGTCACGCTGGCAGTGTGCGATAACGGGCCGGGGATCCCCGAGGAGGAGCTGGACGCCGTGTTGCAGCCTTTTTACCGCGTGGAAAGTTCCAGAAATCGCGACACCGGCGGCACCGGGCTTGGGCTGGCGATAGCCGCCCAGCTTGTCGGCCAGTTAGGGGGGAAATTAACGCTGACTAACCGGCCACAGGGCGGTTTGCAGGCCTGCATCACGCTGCCTGTAGCCTGATTGTATCGCTCTGTATGCCGCCGAGTCGCCGACAAACAAACTGACAATCAGGACGGTTTTCCCACACATCACGAACACATCAGGCGGGTTAAATACCCCGAAATCATCCTGTAATCGTGAGGTGTGTTATGCCCGTTCTGATTGCCTTTCTTGGCGGTATGCTCAGTTTATTAAGCCCCTGTACGCTGCCCGTTATTCCTTTGCTTTTCGCTGCATTTCGCGGCAAAAAAAGCCAAATCATCGCCCTGCTTGCCGGCATGGTGACCATGTTCACCGCCGTGGCTTTGCTGGTCGGCGCTGCCGGGGAGTGGATCGTGCGCGCCACGCTGGCTGGCCGCTGGGTAGCGCTGGGGATGCTGGCGATTGCCGCGCTCACACTCATCTTCCCCGCGCTTGCCGAACGGCTGATGAGCCCGGCGGTGCAGATGGGGAATGCCATCAACAACCAAAGCTCCCGCGCTCGCGGCACGCTGTCGGCTTTTCTGGCCGGACTGGCGGTGGGGCTGCTTTGGTCGCCCTGCGCGGGGCCGATTTTGGGGGCCATTCTCGGCCTCGGCTTGTCCGGCTCTTCGGCTGTCACCACCGGCCTGCTGCTGGCGGCCTACGGCAACGGCTGCGCGCTGATGCTGGCGCTGCTGTGGTTCTGCGGTCACCGGCTGCTGGCTCGCCTGCGTGAGAAAATGGCGCTGATGGCGCAGCTGCGTCGAGTGGCTGGCGTGGCTATGCTTGCCACGGTGGCGTTTATCGCATCTGGCACCACGGCGGTGCTGCAAAACGCCAACGGTTTCGGCGCGAAGCTGGAGCAGCGCCTGCTGGCCTTCTCCCCCACCACCACGCCAGCGCCTAAGCTGCAGCCTATTGTGGATCCCGCGCCCACCAGCGCAATGCCGCCGCTTTCCGGGGGAACCGCATGGATCAATAGCCCGCCGCTGACGCCAGAGGCGCTGAAAGGCAAAGTCGTGCTGATCGATTTTTGGACCTTCGATTGCATTAACTGCCAGCACGCGCTACCGCACGTCCGGGAATGGGCCAACAAGTATAAAGATCAGGGCCTGGTGGTGATTGGCGTGCATACGCCGGAGTACCCGTGGGAGAAAGATCTGGATTCGGTGAAAAAGGCAGTAGCCAAGTGGCAGCTGCCGTACCCGGTCGTCACCGACAATAACTACCAGATCTGGAATGCCTTCGGAAACCAGTACTGGCCAGCGCATTATTACTTCGACGCTCGCGGACAGCTGCGCAATGTCTCTTTCGGCGAGGGGAATTACGAGCAGCAGGAGCAGGTTATTCAGAATCTGCTGAAGGAGGCTCGCGCCTGATTTTGCTTTCGGGGAGGCGGGAATATGACTCTCATCACATTCGCCGCACTCCCCTTTTCCCTTTTGCCCTGCGACGGCTAAATTAGAACTCATCCGACCACATAACAATAATTTTACAAACTGGAATCGATTATGAGCTACTCGTCGCTGCTTGCCCCGCTGGATCTTGGCTTCACCACTTTGAAAAACCGCGTGCTGATGGGCTCGATGCACACCGGGCTGGAAGAGCTGCCGGACGGCGCTGAGCGCCTTGCCGCTTTCTATGCCGAGCGCGCCCGGCACGGCGTGGCGCTGATTGTCACCGGCGGGATCGCCCCGTCGGCCTCCGGGGTGACCGTTGCCCACGGCGCGGTGCTGAACGACAAAAGCCAGCTGGCGCATCACCAGATTGTGACCGGGGCGGTGCACCGCGAAGGCGGCAAGATTGCCCTGCAGATCCTGCACACCGGGCGCTACAGCTACCAGCCTAAGCTGGTCGCTCCGTCGGCCATTCAGGCGCCGATCAACCCGTTTAAACCCCATGAGCTCAGCCACGAAGAAGTGTTAACGCTGATTGAGGACTTTGCCCACTGCGCCAGCCTGGCGCGTGAAGCCGGGTATGACGGCGTGGAGATCATGGGCTCGGAAGGCTACCTGATTAACCAGTTTTTGGCCGCCCGCACCAACCAGCGCGACGATGAATGGGGCGGAGACTACGAACGCAGAATGCGTTTTGCCGTTGAAGTCGTGCGTACTGTGAGAGAACGCGTTGGCAAAGAATTTATTATTATTTACCGCCTGTCGCTGCTCGACCTCGTCGAAGGCGGCGGCAACTTTGAGCAGGCCGTCACCCTCGCCAAAGCGATAGAAAAAGCGGGTGCGACGCTGATTAATACCGGTATCGGCTGGCACGAAGCCCGTATTCCTACCATCGCGACCTCCGTGCCACGCGGCGCTTTTAGCTGGGTAACCAAAAAACTGAGAGGCCACGTCGCGCTGCCGCTGGTGACCACCAACCGAATCAACACCCCGGAAACCGCAGAGCAGATTCTGGCCGACGGCGATGCGGATATGGTGTCGATGGCGCGCCCTTTCCTGGCTGACGCCGAGTTTGTTTCTAAGGCCGCTGCGAATCGCGCCGATGAAATCAATACCTGCATCGGCTGCAATCAGGCCTGCCTGGATCAGATTTTCGTGGGTAAAGTCACCTCTTGCCTCGTCAACCCGCGCGCCTGCCATGAAACCAAAATGCCGGTTGTGCCTGTTTCACAACCGAAGCGCCTTGCGGTGGTAGGTGCTGGCCCCGCCGGACTAGCCTTTGCGGTCAACGCCGCCGGGCGCGGCCATAGCGTCACGCTGTTTGACGCTGCGGCGGAGATTGGCGGGCAGTTTAACATCGCCAAACAGATCCCCGGCAAAGAGGAGTTCTTCGAAACGCTACGCTACTACCGCCGAAAGCTGGCCCTCACCGGCGTGGACGTTCGCCTGAATCAGTACGTTACCCCGGAGATGCTGTACGACTATGACGAAGTTATTCTGGCCTGCGGGATTGCGCCGCGCCTGCCGGAAATTGACGGTATCGGGCATCTGAAGGTGCTGAGCTATGTCGATGTGCTGCGCGACAAAGCCCCTGTGGGCAAACGCGTGGCGGTGATTGGCGCGGGCGGCATCGGGTTTGATACTTCGATGTACCTGAGCCAGGAAGGGGCGTCGACCAGCCAAAGCATCGCCGAGTTCTGCGTGGAATGGGGGATTGATACCAGCCTGCAAACGTCAGGCGGCCTGCGCCCGGAAGGGCCTCATCTGCACAAAAGCCCGCGCAGCATCTTCCTGCTGCAGCGTAAAACCAGCAAACCGGGCGAAGGTCTGGGCAAAACGACGGGCTGGATCCACCGCACTACGCTTGCCGCGCGAGGCGTGAAAATGATGGCTGGCGTGAGCTACGAGCGTATTGACGATGCCGGGCTGCATATCACCGTCGGCGGGGAGCCACAGCTGTTGGAAGTGGATAACGTGATTATTTGTGCCGGGCAGAATCCGCGCCGCGAGCTGGCTGAGCCTCTACAGGCGATGGGTAAAGCCGTGCATTTAATTGGCGGGGCCGATGTGGCAATGGAGCTGGATGCCCGGCGCGCAATTGCGCAGGGCACCCGTTTAGCGCTGGAGATTTAGCGGCGACGACCTAACTTCACCGCTTTCAGCACCACGAACTTGTTGTTCGTTGCCACCGTGGTGCAGTTGCCGAAGATCTTCTTCAGCTTGCGGAAGTAGTCGAGGTGGCGGTTGGCCACAATGTACAGCTCGCCGTTGATTTTCAGGCAGCGGCGAGCGTGGTGGAACATTTCCCACGCGATCTGATCCGTCAGGGCATGCTGCTGGTGGAACGGCGGGTTGCACAGTACGGCGTTAAAGCGGAAAGGCTCCACGCCGGACAGCGCGTTGTTAATCATAAATTCGCAGCGGTCGATATCGCCCGGCAGGTTGGTTTCAACGTTAAGGCGCGCGGAGGCCACCGCCATCGGCGATTCATCCACAAACACCACCTGCGCCAGCGGGTTTTTCTCCAGCAGCGTCAGGCCAATCACGCCGTTACCGCAGCCCAGATCGACAATCTCGCCTTCCAGGTCCGACGGCAAACTTTCGAGGAAGAAACGCGCGCCGATATCCAGCCCGGTGCGGGAGAAGACGTTGGCGTGGTTGTGAATCGTCCACTCGGTGCCCTCCAGCTTCCAACTCAGCGTTTCCGGCACATCTGCCAGCTCCGGTTGGGTGAAGGTCGGGTTAATCAGACGCGCTTTTTTCCACGCCAGCGTGGTGGTGGTTGGCCCTAAAATCTTTTCAAACAGCTCCAGCGTGGAGTTGTGAATGTCCCGCGCTTTCGCGCCCGCAATAATGCGGGTTTCCGGCGTCACGACTTTGCGCAGCGCACGCAGCTGCTGCTCAAGCAGGGCCAGCGTCTTAGGAATTTTAATCAGCACCAGCCCCGGCGCCTGCGGGTAAGCCGCGGTGCTGTCGAGGAAGGTGACGCTGTTTTCCGGGATGTCGTTCTCGCGCAGGTTTTCACGCGTGGCAAGCTCGCTTAAGTACGAGTCGCCAATGCTGTAAGGCTTGTGTTCGGCCAGCACGCAGGCCAGCGCGCCGAAGGTATCGTTAAAAACAAGAACGGGGCCGACTGGCTCAAGTTCGTCTACCTGCTGCAACAGGTAGTCATCTGCCGCTTCCCACGCCTGCAGCGGGTTTACGTCGTCCGTTTCCGGAAAACGCTTCAGCGTCAGTGAACGAAAACCGTTGTCTAATTGGCTCATCGGCCCTCCTGGATGGTAAAGTTTGGTGATATCCCCATAGCGGGGGCGAGAGTATACCTTTTTTTCCTTCAACCTGAGACAAGCATGAGCGAACTGATTTATTTAAGCGGCTATCCGGAGCATTTGCTCTCGCAGGTGCGCACCCTGATTAGCGAGCAGCGCCTCGGCGCGGTGCTAGAAAAACGCTACCCGCAGGGGCACAACATCGCGACCGATAAAGCGCTTTATGCTTACACTCAGGAGTTGAAAAGCCAGTTTCTGCGCAATGCGCCCCCGATAAATAAAGTCGCCTATGACAACAAGATCCACGTGCTGAACAACGCGCTGGGGCTGCATACCGCGATTTCCCGCGTGCAGGGCAACAAATTAAAAGCTAAGGCGGAAATTCGCGTGGCGACCGTGTTTCGCTCCGCCCCTGAAGCTTTTTTACGCATGATTGTGGTTCACGAACTGGCGCATCTTAAGGAGAAGGATCACAACAAAGCGTTTTACTCCTTGTGCTGTCATATGGAACCGCAGTATCACCAGTTAGAATTCGATACACGACTTTGGCTTACCCAGCTGGCGCTGAGCGGCGCGGCTTGATAAAGCCCCGATTTATTGACTATCGACTTCCGGAGAACGCCCCCGTTTATGATACGTTTCGCTGTGATTGGAACCAACTGGATCACCCGCCAGTTCGTAGATGCCGCCCATGAGAGCGGCAAATATAAGCTGACTGCGGTGTACTCCCGCAGCCTCGAACAGGCGCAAAGCTTCGCCAACGATTACCCGGTGGAGTATCTGTTTACTTCGCTGGATGAGCTGGCGCAGAGCGATGCGATCGACGCGGTGTATATCGCCAGCCCTAACTCGCTGCACGGCCCGCAGAGCCTGCTGTTCCTGAGCCACAAAAAACACGTTATTTGCGAGAAGCCGCTGGCGTCTAATCTGGCCGAAGTTGAAGCGGCCATCGCCTGCGCCCGCGAAAATCAGGTGGTGCTGTTCGAGGCGTTTAAAACCGCCAGCCTGCCGAACTTTATTGCCCTGCAGCAGGCGCTGCCGAAGGTGGGGAAAATTCGCAAGGTGCTGCTCAACTACTGCCAGTACTCTTCCCGCTACCAGCGCTACCTGGACGGTGAAAACCCGAACACCTTTAATCCGGCATTTTCTAACGGCTCGATCATGGACATCGGTTTCTACGTGCTGGCCTCGGCGGCGGCATTGTGGGGTGAGCCGCAAGCCGTTCACGCCACGGCTTCCCTGCTGGACAGCGGCGTAGATGCACACGGCACCGTGCAGCTGAACTACGGTGATTTTGACGTTACCCTGCTGCATTCCAAAGTGAGCGACTCGACGATCCCAAGCGAAATTCAGGGCGAAGCCGGATCGCTGGTGATCGAAAAAATCTCTGAATGCCAGCGGGTGACGTTTATCCCGCGCTGCGGCAAACCGCAGGATCTGAGCCTGCCGCAGCATATCAACACCATGCTTTACGAAGCGGAGACGTTCGCGCGCCTGGTGGAAGAGAATGAGGTTAATCACGCCGGACTGGTAACATCGCGCATTACGTCGGCACTGGCGACCGAGATTCGCCGCCAGACCGGGGTAAAGTTCCCGGCGGACGACGTGGACCAGCAGGCCACGGCGTAAAGTATTTCATATAAAAGTGGGTATCAAATATTGACCAAAGCCATGGCTTGTCATATTTTGTTACCTGCAAAGGGGAGTAACTTCATTGCCGGTTAATCGTCATTACGATGCGCAAGCATCCGGTTGCCGGGCGACGTGAAAACGTCGTAAGTGAGACCTTGCCGGAAGGCGAGATCCCTGTTGCAAGCGAAAGCGGCTGGCGTCTTCTGATGTTGGCCGTTTTTGTTTTCAAGGAATCTTATTATGCATACTGTCGGTACTCCGCTGCTCTGGGGCAGCTTCGCCGTCGTGGTCGCCATCATGCTGGCGATCGATCTGCTGGTTCAGGGCCGTCGCGGCTCGCACACCATGTCGATGAAACAGGCGGCCGTCTGGTCGCTGGTCTGGGTTTCACTTTCCCTGCTGTTTAACCTCGCTTTCTGGTGGTATCTCAGCGGCACCGCTGGCCGTGAAGTCGCCGATACTCAGGCGCTGGCCTTCCTCACCGGTTATCTGATTGAAAAAGCGCTGGCGGTCGATAACGTCTTCGTCTGGCTGATGCTGTTCAGCTACTTTGCCGTGCCTGCTGCGCTGCAGCGGCGTGTGCTGGTATACGGCGTGCTGGGCGCAATAATCCTCAGGACCATCATGATCTTCGGCGGCAGTTGGCTGATTACCCAGTTCGAATGGCTGCTGTATGTGTTCGGCGCTTTCCTGCTCTTCACCGGTGTGAAAATGGCGCTGGCAAAAGAGGACGATAGTGGCATCGGCGATAAACCGCTGGTTCGCTGGCTGCGCAGTCATCTGCGCATGACGGACAAAATTGAGAACGAGCGCTTCTTCGTGCGCCAGAACGGCCTCCTGTACGCCACCCCTCTGCTGCTGGTGCTGATTCTGGTCGAGCTGAGCGACGTGATTTTCGCGGTAGATAGCATTCCGGCGATTTTCGCGGTCACCACCGACCCGTTTATCGTGCTGACGTCTAACCTGTTCGCGATTCTCGGCCTGCGCGCCATGTACTTCCTGCTGGCGGGCGTGGCAGAGCGCTTCTCGATGCTGAAATATGGCCTGTCGGTGATCCTGGTGTTTATCGGTATCAAGATGCTGATCGTTGATTTCTACCATATTCCTGTCGCCGTTTCGCTCGGCGTGGTGGGTGGGATTCTGGCGGGAACGCTGATTATCAATGCGTGGGTCAACCACCGTAATGACCAAAAGACGCCGGTCAAATAGACCAGCTTCTCATCACAAATTAAGGGGCGTAATGCCCCTTTTTCATTCTGGCAATCCGCTATCGCATCAAACTGCTGAATATGTGACGCACATGTTAATAATTAGTTGTAAAATCTAACACTGAGCGCAATTCCAGCTTGAAATGCTTTTTCCTTCCACGCTTTTCCTTATACTCACCGGGCAAACACATTTTCTTACAACCGCACAGACGTAGCGCACTACGCACGCGGCACAGCACGACATCACTGAAACACAGGAAGGTATTGATGAGTTCGCAAGCTTCTGGACTACTGCAGCGCTTTGCCCGCGGCAGCCTCGTAAAACAAATTCTCGTTGGCCTGGTGCTGGGTATTCTGCTCGCGCTGGTCTCAAAACCTGCCGCTATCGCAACCGGCCTGCTCGGCACGCTGTTCGTCGGCGCATTGAAAGCCGTGGCGCCGGTGCTGGTGCTCACGCTGGTGATGGCTTCCATCGCGAATCATCAGCAGGGCCAAAAAACCAATATTCGCCCTATCCTGGTGCTCTATTTACTGGGCACCTTCTCCGCCGCGCTGACTGCCGTTGTGGTTAGCTTTATGTTCCCCTCCACGCTCCATCTGACCAGCAGCGCCACGGACATTACGCCGCCATCCGGGATCGTCGAGGTGGTTCACGGTTTACTGATGAGCGTGATTGCCAACCCTATACACGCCCTGCTGAACGCTAACTACATCGGTATTCTGGTGTGGGCGGTCGGCCTGGGCTTTGCGCTGCGCCACGGAAACGAAACGACCAAAAATCTGGTGAACGACCTGTCTGACGCGGTGACGTTTATCGTGAAAGTGGTGATCCGCTTCGCCCCTATTGGGATCTTTGGCCTGGTCGCCTCCACGCTTGCCACCACCGGTTTCTCCACGCTCTGGAGCTATGCCCAGCTACTGCTGGTGCTGATGGGCTGTATGTTTGGCGTGGCGCTGATCATCAACCCGCTGCTGGTGTTTATGACCACTCGCCGTAACCCGTATCCGCTGGTGCTGGCCTGCCTGCGCGAAAGCGGGGTGACCGCGTTCTTTACCCGCAGCTCGGCGGCGAATATTCCGGTTAACATGAACATGTGCCAGAAGATGAACCTGGATCGCGATACTTATTCGGTGTCGATTCCGCTGGGGGCAACGATCAATATGGCCGGGGCGGCCATCACGATTACGGTACTGACGCTGGCGGCAGTGCATACGCTGGGCGTGCCTGTGGATCTACCGACCGCGCTGCTGCTGAGCGTGGTGGCTTCACTTTGCGCCTGCGGGGCTTCCGGCGTGGCGGGCGGTTCGCTGCTGCTGATCCCACTGGCCTGCGGCATGTTTGGCATACCGAACGAGATTGCCATGCAGGTGGTGGCGGTCGGCTTTATCATCGGCGTATTGCAGGATTCCTGCGAAACCGCGTTGAACTCTTCTACCGACGTTATCTTTACTGCCGCCGTTTGCCAGGCAGAAGATGCTCGTCTGGCGAAGGCCGATTTGTTACGCGGCTAATATCAACGAGCCACGCTGGGTGTTCGGCACTGACTTAAACCGCAGCATCGTTTCTGGTTTTTACCCTCACCCTCTCCCTAAAAGGGAGAGGGGATCAACCTTGTATCCCGAAGCTTGTTTTCTCCCTCACCGCTGGGGAGATGACATTCATAGCGTGACGCCGCTTTTAAACAGCGCCAGCTCGCGAAAATCATTTTTCTCGTTGCAGGTTGGCGCGCCGTTCACTTTCTCAACTATCGTCTCAATAAACTGCGCCAGCAGCTCGGGCATCGTGCTGCCATGCAGCAGCCTGCCTGCGTCAAAGTCTATCCAGTGCGGTTTTTTCGCGGCCAGTTCGCTGTTAGTGGCGATTTTTAGCGTCGGCACAAAGCCGCCGTAGGGCGTCCCTCGCCCGGTGCTGAACAGCACCATATGGCAGCCAGCTCCCGCCAGCGCGCTGGTGGCGACCGCGTCGTTACCCGGCGCACTCAGCAAGTTTAAGCCAGCCTGTTTTAGCCTTTCTCCATAGCGAAGAACATCGACCACCTGGCTTTCACCGGCTTTTTGCGTACAGCCGAGGGATTTCTCCTCAAGCGTGGTGATCCCGCCCGCTTTATTCCCCGGCGACGGATTCTCGTAGATGGGCTGCTGGTGTTCGATGAAGTAGCGTTTGAAGTCGTTGACCATCGCCACGGTTTTCTCAAACGTTGCTTCGTCCCGGCAATGGCTCATCAACAGCCGTTCCGCGCCGAACATTTCCGGCACTTCCGTCAGTACCGTGGTGCCGCCGTTCGCCACCATATAGTCCGAGAACCGACCCAGCATCGGGTTGGCGGTAATGCCGGAGAGGCCGTCCGAACCGCCGCATTCCAGCCCGAATTTCAGCTCGCTCAGTTTACCC
The DNA here is from genome assembly GCF_050847315.1 of Enterobacter sp. TMH.L2. Taxonomy (NCBI): domain Bacteria; kingdom Pseudomonadati; phylum Pseudomonadota; class Gammaproteobacteria; order Enterobacterales; family Enterobacteriaceae; genus Enterobacter; species Enterobacter sp. TMH.L2. Next base: position 4,104,792 of record NZ_CP193791.1, read on the forward strand.
GGTTCGCGCCTGTCGTAGCGCATGACATCATACAAAGCGTGGAGATGCTCCAGCCCCGCTTCAACCTCATCGTCCTGCTGCTGAAGCGCCATGAAATGAACGCGTTCTGGGTCGTATTCACCTAAGGTTTCGCGGAAAGCAGCGATCTGATTGTTCTCGCAGCCCAGCCCCACCACCAGCACCGCGCCCGCGTTTGGGTGATGCACCATGTTTTGCAGCATGGTGCGGGTGTTGAGATGGTCGTCCCCCAGTTGGGAGCAGCCAAACTGATGGCTGAACAGCCAGGCACCGTCGATATCCGGGGCGTTATTGGTTTCCTGCAGGAAACGGCTCAGCATCTGGCGAGCCATGCCGTTCACGCAGCCAACAGTCGGCAGGATCCATAGCTCGTTACGAACGCCGACCGCGCCGTTGCTGCGGCGATAGATGTTGACGTTCCGGTCGCCAAAAGGCTCCGCCGCTGGCACAACTTCCGGTTGATAGCGGTATTCATCGACGTCATTAAGGTTGGTGCGCAGGTTATGGGAATGCAGATGTTCACCTGCGGCGACATGGCAAAGTGCGTGACCAATAGGCAAGCCGTACTTCACGACGTTTGCCCCTTCGGCAATTGGCTGGAGCGCAAACTTATGGCCGCGCGCGATCGGCTGGCGCAGCCTGAAAGCTTCCGGCGGAGTACCTATCTCTTCGCCTTCCGGCAGGTCCACCAACGCGACAGCAACGTTATCCAGCGCATGGATCCTGATATATCGCATCGCGGCCTCAGTTCAGCTCAATGGCAAAGTAGTCGCGGGCGTTGTTGAAACAGATGTTTTTCACCATCTCCCCCAGCAGCGGCATATCTTCAGGCACTTCCCCCGCCTGGACCCAGTGGCCAAGCATGCGGCACAGAATACGGCGGAAGTATTCGTGGCGCGTGTAGGAGAGGAAACTGCGGCTGTCGGTTAGCATACCAACGAAGCGGCTCAGCAGCCCAAGCTGGGCAAGCTGGGTCATCTGCCGCTCCATGCCGTCTTTCTGATCGTTAAACCACCAGCCGGAGCCGAACTGCATTTTGCCAGGCATCCCTTCTCCCTGGAAGTTACCGACCATCGTGCCAATCACCTCGTTATCCCGAGGATTGAGGCAGTAGAGAATAGTTTTCGGCAGCAGGTTTTCTTCATTTTGCTTACTTAACAGTTTCGACAGCGGCTCGGCCAGCGGGCGATCGTTTATCGAATCAAAGCCTACATCCGGCCCCAGCAGGCGGAACTGCCGCTGGTTATTGTTGCGCAGCGCGCCGATATGGTACTGCTGCACCCAGCCGCGACGGGCGTATTCCGTGCCAAGCCAGGCCAGCACCGCCGTTTTAAATTGCGCGACTTCGGTGTCGTTAACCGCGCCGCCAGCCAGACGACGGGCAAGAATAGCATCCAGCGTGGCTTCATCCGCTTCGGCAAAGACCACCACGTCCAGCGCGTGATCGGCCACCTTACAGCCGTGGGCAGCAAAATGTTCGAGTCTTTTGCTCAGCGCCGCCTGGAGGTCGCTAAAGCGACGAATATCGGTGTCGGACACGGCGGCCAGCGTCGAAATGTAGTCGGTAAACGTCGCCTGTTCGATATTAAAGGCTTTATCCGGCCGCCAGCTCGGCAGCACTTTGATATCGAAGCTACCATCTTTGGCCACGGTGGCGTGGTGCACCAGAGAATCCACCGGATCGTCAGTGGTGCCGACCATTTTCACGTTCATCTGCTGCATGATGCCTCTGGCGGTGAACGAATCCTGCTCCAGCAAGGCGTTACACTGCTGCCAGATGTCTTCCGCCGTTGCCGGCGAGAGCAGTTTGCCGGTAATACCAAACGGGCGGCGCAGCTCCAGGTGCGTCCAGTGATAGAGCGGATTGCCGAGGGTATGCGGCACGGTGGCAGCCCAGGCATCAAACTTTTCGCGGTCGCTGGCATCGCCGGTACACAGGCGCTCAGCCACGCCGTTAGTTCGCATTGCTCGCCACTTGTAGTGATCCCCTTTCAGCCAGATGTCATACAGGTTTTTAAAGCGATAGTTGTCCGCTATTTGCTGCGGCGGCAGGTGGCAGTGGTAATCAAAAATGGGCTGCGATTTCGCGTAGTCATGGTACAAGCGGCGGGCGAATTCAGTATCAAGAAGAAAGTCTTCAGTCATAAAGGGGGTCATAAGAGATATCCTCTGCAGATAACGGTGCTATGCATTCGCATCATGATGGCACGAAGTTATCACACCAATTTCCCTGCAACGACCTCAATTTTGCGTCAGTGGTCACAAAACAAACACATAATTTCCGTCTTTATGTGCATAAAACGGACTAAATCCCGCGCCGATACTGACCTGAGAGCAAGGTATAGCCCAACATTACGCGAAAATGCTTTTGTGATATCACTCAACTTATAAAGATGTATGACAAGTTATCGTTCAAACCGTCGCAGTACCTCTTGCCGGGCAACGCTTGCCCCGGCCCATGGGTGACAAGAGCAGGAACGGAGCCGATTTATCGGGAACAACGTTCACAATAAAGACGGGATGGGGTTAGAAATGCGAAAAATAAAAGGTTTACGCTGGTACATGATAGCGCTGGTGACGCTGGGCACCGTGCTGGGCTATCTGACCCGCAACACGGTGGCCGTCGCGGCGCCCACGCTGATGAGCGAACTGAATATCACCACGCAGCAATACTCGTGGATCATCGCCGCCTATTCGGCTTGTTATACCGTTATGCAGCCCGTCGCGGGCTATCTGCTCGACGTGCTGGGCACCAAGGTGGGCTACGCGGTGTTCGCCGTCGCCTGGGCTATTTTCTGTGGAGCAACCGCGCTGGCGGGGAGTTGGGGCGGTCTCGCACTTGCCCGTGGCGCAGTCGGTGCCGCCGAAGCGGCGATGATCCCCGCAGGATTAAAGGCCAGCAGCGAGTGGTTCCCCGCCAAAGAACGCTCTATTGCGGTGGGCTACTTCAACGTCGGCTCTTCCATTGGGGCAATGATTGCCCCGCCGCTGGTGGTCTGGGCCATTGTGATGCACAGCTGGCAGATGGCGTTCATGATAACCGGCGCACTGAGCTTTATCTGGGCCATGATCTGGCTGTGGTTCTACAAAAACCCCCGCGACCAGAAAAAACTCACCAGCGAAGAGCGTGAGTACATCATTAGCGGCCAGGAAGCCCAGCACCAGACCGATAACACGAAAAAGATGTCGGCGTGGAAAATCCTGCGTAACCGCCAGTTCTGGGGCATCGCCCTGCCACGCTTTCTGGCCGAACCCGCGTGGGGCACATTCAATGCCTGGATCCCGCTGTTCATGTTTAAGGCCTACGGCTTCAACCTGAAAGAAATCGCGATGTTCGCGTGGATGCCCATGCTGTTTGCCGACTTTGGCTGCATTCTTGGGGGCTATTTACCGCCGCTGTTCCAGCGTTGGTTTGGCGTTAACCTGATTGTTTCTCGCAAGCTGGTGGTCACTATGGGGGCCATCCTGATGATTGGGCCTGGCACGATAGGCCTGTTTACCAGCCCTTACGTGGCGATTGCCTTACTCTGCGTGGGTGGATTTGCTCATCAGGCGCTGTCCGGGGCGTTAATCACCCTGTCGTCCGACGTTTTTGGCCGGAACGAAGTCGCCACGGCGAACGGCCTGACGGGCATGGCAGCCTGGACCGCCAGCACCTTGTTTGCCCTGGTCGTCGGCGCGCTGGCCGACACAATGGGATTCAGTCCGCTTTTCGCGGCGCTTGCAGTGTTCGATCTCCTCGGCGCGATTGTTATCTGGACGGTGCTGAAAAACCAATCTGCCAGCGAACTCGCAGCCACTGCTCCCGCCCCGGAGGCCGTGACACAGTCTTGATGTAAAAACCGCCGCCTTCGGGCGGCAATTCTCACGTTGGTTGCTAGAGCGTCACCGGGAAAAGTGGTATAACAAATTTATTCACGTACAGCCCTCTTCCGGAGCAACTTATGGATGCCGTAGAACCCCGCCGCCTTTATCAGCAGCTTGCCGCCGAATTAAAACAACGCATTGAAACCGGTGTTTATCAGGTCGGGGAAAAACTGCCTGCGGAGCGGTTTATCGCCGAAGAGAAAAACGTCAGCCGCACCGTCGTCCGCGAAGCAATCATCATGCTGGAAGTGGAAGGCTACGTTGAGGTTCGCAAGGGCTCGGGCATTCACGTCATGTCTAACCAGGCAAAATACATGACCGTGCCGGATGAGCGTTTTGAGTTTGCCAATTATGGCCCCTTCGAGCTGCTGCAGGCGAGGCAGCTTATTGAAAGTAATATCGCGGAGTTCGCCGCCACGCAGGTCACCAAGCAAGATATTGTGAAACTGATGGAGATCCAGGAAAAAGCGCGGAAAGAGCAAACTTACCGTGATTCTGAGTGGGATCTGCAGTTTCACGTCCAGGTTGCACTGGCTACGCAAAACGGCGCGCTGGCGACCATCGTCGAAAAAATGTGGAGTCACCGCATCCACAACCCCTACTGGAAGAAACTGCACGAACACATCGATATGCGCCCGGTAGACAACTGGTGTGATGATCACGATCAGATTCTTAAAGCTCTGATTCGTAAAGATCCACATGCGGCAAAACTGGCGATGTGGCAGCATCTGGAAAACACCCGTCAAATGCTGTTTAACGCCACCAGCGATGATTTTGAATTCAATGCCGACCGCTATTTCTTTGCAGAAAACCCGGTCATTCACCTTGATACAGCCGCAAACGGTCAAAAATAGTCATTTTTCCGGTCGAGGGTAAGCAAACCATAAATAGTGTCAGCGTTTGTAAATACCCTCGCCAGCCTCTCCCCCAGTAAGCAAAATCATTCCTCAACAAACTGCAAATACTGTGACGTATAACGCGTAGTTTTGTTACAATTAGATGCAATTTCACCGCCTGTGTGGGCTCAGCGCCATCCCGCTGTCGTTTCACGTGGTATTAGTCCGACACCGCAGCACAGGCAGTGGGTTGTTGTCAGCAAATAAGAATAAAAACCATGCTGCATTCTGCTCATCCGTTTCACCGGCGGCCTAAACGAAGTGCCAGGAACCCTGAATGGAACTACTGACTCAACTGCTTTCCGCTCTCTGGAGCCAGGATTTTGAAACGCTTGCCAATCCATCGATGATTGGCATGCTCTATTTTGTGCTGTTCATGATTATATTTCTTGAGAACGGCATACTTCCGGCTGCGTTCTTACCCGGCGACAGCCTGCTGGTACTGGTCGGGGTACTGATCGCTAAAGGGGCGATGGGTTTCCCGGAAACGCTGGCGCTGTTGACCATAGCCGCGAGCCTCGGCAGCTGGCTGGGCTATATCCAGGGGCGCTGGTTGGGAAATACCCGTATTGTACAAAACTGGCTGTCGCACCTGCCGGCCCATTATCACCAGCGCTCACATCAGCTTTTCCATAAGCACGGGCTGTCTGCGCTGCTCATTGGCCGCTTTATTGCTTTTGTTCGTACCCTGCTGCCAACTATTGCCGGATTATCAGGTCTTAGTAGCGCACGTTTTCAGTTCTTCAACTGGATGAGCGGCCTGCTGTGGATATTGATTCTGACCACCCTGGGTTATCTGCTGGGCAAAACGCCTGTCTTCCTGAAGTACGAAGACGCCCTGATGTCATGCCTGATGCTGATCCCGGTGGTGCTTCTGGTCATCGGTCTGGTCGGTTCGTTAATCGTGCTTTGGCGTAAAAAACGCGGCCAGAGCAGTTAGAGGGATTCGATGAAATTAGCGTTCACACGCCGCCTGAAGGCGGCGCTGCTTGTTGGGGCCCTGGCGATTGCATCGCTGATGGTGTGGTCCGGCATGCAGAATAAGGATTCCACCCTCGAAATTCGTGCCTCGCGGCAGGGCGGGAGTATTCCCGACGGCTTTTATGTCTGGCACCACCTGGATGCCAACGGTATCCGCTTTAAAAGCATTACGCCGCTCAATAACACGCTATTGGTCACGTTTGATTCCAGCGCGCAGAGTGAGGCGGCAAAAGAAGTCCTCAACCGCACGCTGCCTCAGGGGTATGTCATTGCCCAGCAGGACGGCGATAAAGACGCGCTAGCCTGGCTCTCTATTCTGCGCCCTGACCACAACCACCTCGGCTGACCCCTTCTTTCAGTCTGAATTTGCTATCATCTTCTAGGTTTTTAGCAGATTCATGACTATGCTTTAGCTGTTTTTACTACTCTTTATCTGCGCTTTTTCGACACTCTGGAACGACGCATGGAGTATGATCGTCTGATACTTTTATGATTCGTCTTACAATGGAAGGTTTAACCATGAATTACCGCACCGTACTGGCTCTTGCTTTACTCACGCTAACCTCTGCCGCACAGGCAAATACCTTGTGCAACGAGAAAGAGCAGGATATTCAACGCGAGATTGGCTATGCGGAAAAACATAATAATCAACACCGTATTGATGGCCTGAAAAAGGCCCTGAGTGAAGTACGCACCAACTGCAGCGACACTAGCCTGCGTGCGGAGCACCAAAAGAAGATAGCCAAACAAAAAGCGGAAATCGAAGAGCGTAAAGCCGATCTCATCGAAGCCCGTCAGAAGGGTGACCCGGACAAAATCACCAAACGCGAGAAGAAACTTGCGGAAGCAGAAGATAGCCTCAAAGCTTTAGAGAAGCGTGATTACTGATTGTGTAGTCGCAGACTTTAAGGATCCATCTCAAACACTCGGAGAGAACTATGTCAAAAGATACTACGTCAGAACATTTACGCGCTGAGTTGAAATCCCTGGCAGATACGCTTGAAGAAGTCCTGAGTGCGTCCACGGACAAGTCAAAAACTGAACTGGACAAACTGCGTGCCAAAGCGGAAAAAACGCTAAAAGAGAGCCGGGATCGCCTGGGTGAAACCAGCGAAGCCATCGCCAAACAGACCCGTGAAGCGGCTGCCAAAGCGGATGATTATGTTCGCGAGAACCCTTGGACCGGTGTAGGCATTGGTGCGGCGGTAGGCGTCGTGCTGGGTGTGCTGCTGGCACGTCGCTAAGATGGCGGATTCTCACCAAAGCCAGGGGCCGGGCAAAAGCGTACTCGGCGTTGGCCAGCGGCTGGTGACGATTCTGGTCGGCATGGTCGAAACGCGCGTGCGTCTTGCCGTCGTCGAACTGGAAGAGGAAAAAGCGCACATCGTTCAGCTTCTGCTGATGCTGGGGCTGACCATGCTGTTCGCTGCCTTTGGCTTAATGAGCCTGATGGTGCTGATTATCTGGGCCGTTGATCCGCAGTATCGTCTTAACGCCATGATTGCTACCACCGTCGTCCTGCTGTCGCTGGCATTGATCGGCGGTATCTGGACGCTGCGGAAGTCCCGTCAATCAACCCTGCTGCGCCACACCCGGCGCGAGCTGGAAAACGACAGGGCCCTGCTGGAAGAGGATAAGCGATGAGCGATGCCGAACGTGATAAACGTAAAGCCTATCTGCTCAGCCAGGTTCAGCAGCAGCGGCTCGATCTCAGCGCCGCAAAACGCGACTGGCTGCAGGTCACCAGCCCCTACGATCGCGGCTGGAACACCTTAGTCAGCCTGCGTAGCTACGCGATGATCGCCAGCAGCGTGTTGGCAATCTGGACGGTGAAGCACCCGGGTAAGTTCATGCGCTGGGCCAAACGAGGATTTGGCGCCTGGAGCACCTGGCGGCTGATTCGTAACACGCTTAACACGCCTTCGCGCTAAACTTAAACACCGCCTCTGGCGGTGTTTTTATTTCTGCCCCTTCTCTTCCATACCTCGTATTTTTACTTTCCTGACTTAGTTTCCTCAGGATATTTGAAGAACTTAGACAGTTTTCCTTGCTAACAATCTTTTTTCACCCCGTCTATTATCCTCCCCATCGACAGCAAACATCGGTAATCACTGGAGTTTGCACACCTTTTAAGCCCTGGCCGAGAACGCCGGAAAAAAAGAACCGCTGGAGAGAAAAATGAAAAAATTAGAAGATGTTGGCGTACTGGTTGCTCGTATTCTGATGCCAATCCTGTTTATTACCGCTGGCTGGGGCAAAATCACCGGTTATGCAGGCACACAGCAGTACATGGAAGCCATGGGCGTGCCGGGTGCGCTGCTGCCGCTGACCATTCTGCTTGAGTTCGGCGGCGGTCTGGCTATTCTGTTCGGCTTCCTGACCCGTACAACCGCGCTGATCACTGCGCTGTTTACCGTGCTGACCGCGTTCCTGTTCCACAGCAACTTTGCTGAAGGCGTGAACTCTATTATGTTCATGAAAAACTTCACCATCGCAGGTGGCTACCTGTTGCTGGCGGTCTTCGGCCCAGGCGCAATCAGCCTTGACCGCGTCCTGAATAAAAAATGGTAAGCGTTCTATACTGATGAACACCGAGAAAGCGAAGACACCGTCTTCGCTTTTTTGCTATTGAGGAGGAGAAAAAATGGGACAACTCATCGACGGCGTCTGGCATGACGTCTGGTACGACACCAAATCGACCGGCGGCCGCTTTAAACGCTCTGAATCCGCCTTCCGCAACTGGCTCACTGCCGACGGTGCAGCAGGCCCCTCCGGCAAAGCGGGATTCGCCGCAGAGAAAGATCGCTATCATCTCTATGTGTCTCTTGCCTGCCCCTGGGCGCACCGGACGCTTATCGTGCGTAAGCTAAAAGGCCTCGAGCCCTTTATTTCCGTTTCCGTCGTTAACCCGTTGATGCTGCAAAACGGCTGGACGTTCGCGGAAAATTTCCCGGAGGCAACCGGCGACACGCTTTACCACCATGAGTTCCTCTACCAGCTTTATCTGCAGGCCGATCCTCATTACACGGGCCGCGTGACGGTGCCCGTACTTTGGGATAAGAAAAACCAGACGATCGTCAGCAACGAGTCCGCAGAAATCATTCGGATGTTTAATACGGCTTTTGATGCCCTGGGTGCGCGTCCCGGCAACTATTACCCCGACGAGCTAAAAGGCGAGATTGATGAGCTGAACGGCTGGATTTATGACACGGTGAATAACGGCGTATACAAAGCGGGCTTTGCCACTTCTCAGGAAGCCTACGATGAAGCCGTTGAAAAAGTCTTTATCTCCCTGGCGCGCCTGGAGCAAATTCTTGGTCAGCATCGCTACTTAACCGGCCCGCAGCTAACCGAGGCAGACATTCGCCTGTGGACGACCCTTGTGCGTTTTGACCCGGTGTATGTCACCCACTTCAAGTGCGATAAATACCGCCTCAGCGACTACACAAATCTTTACGGCTTCCTGCGCGATATCTATCAGTTACCCGGCGTTCGTGAAACGGTAAGTTTCCCGCATATCCGTACCCACTATTATTGCAGCCATAAAACTATCAACCCAACCGGCGTCATTTCCATCGGCCCTGCACAAGATTTAGACGAGCCGCACGGGCGAGATGAGCGGTTTAGGAAGAGTTAAGAATATTCAGCACAACAACGATTTACGGCCTGTGCATTCACGACTATTCTTGAATCGATCGCTTCCCGTTCAGGTGATTGTCGGATAATCAAGGCAGGCCTTAGATGGATTGGTATTTCAAAGCATTAAGAAATTACATTGGGTTTGGCGGGCGGGCTCGCCGCAAAGAGTATTGGATGTTTCATCTGGTGAACTTCATCCTGGCGGGCGTGCTGAGCGTGCTGGATAAAATGCTTGGGCTGCACATCGCCAAGGATGAAGGGGCGCTCACCACGATTTATACCGTTCTGGTTTTGCTGCCGCTTTGGGCAGTCCAGTTTCGCCGCCTGCACGACACCGACCGCTCAGCCTGGTGGCTGCTGCTGCTGTTAATCCCGATTGTCGGCTGGTTGATTATTCTGGCATTCAACTGCCAGGATGGCACGCCGGGAACTAACCGCTTTGGGCCAGATTCTAAGGCCCCTGAACTCTACTAAACAAAAAGGGCGTCCCGTAAGGCACGCCCTTTTTCTCATCATGCTCTGCGCTTAAAACGCCTGCTCACTCTGCTGTTCAGCTTTCTTCGCCAGACCATCCAGCAGTTTCTGATGAATACCGCCGAAGCCGCCGTTGCTCATGACCAGAATATGGTCGCCAGGCTGGGCCGTTTTCACTACCATCTCCGCGAGCGTGTCCACGTCTGCGCTCCAGTGCGCTGGCTGCACGCACGCTTCCGCCACTTCAGCAACCTGCCACGGAATGTGCTGCGGCTGAAGCAGGAACACTTCGTCCGCGCGCCCCAGCGAAGGAGCCAGATCGTCTTTGCAGACGCCCATTTTCATGGTGTTAGAACGAGGTTCCAGCACGGCCAGAATGCGAGCGGTGCCGCCCACTTTCCCGCGCAGGGCAGCAAGCGTAGCCAGAATCGCCGTCGGGTGATGTGCAAAATCGTCATAAACGGTGACGCCATGCGCTTCGCCGCGCAGTTCAAGGCGGCGACGAGCGTTCACAAAACTACCCAGCGCCTGGGCTGCGTCAGCTGGGGTAACGCCAACATGGCGGGCAGCGGCAATAGCCATCAGGCCGTTATGCATGTTGTGTTCGCCGACCAGCTGCCAGTTCACGGTGCCAACGCATTCGCCATCCAGGTAAACTTCCCACTGAGAAGCATCGGTCGTCAGCTTCTTCGCCTGCCAGTGGCCCTGATCGCCCACCAACTCCTGCTCACTCCAGCAGCCCATCGCCAGGGTTTGCTTCAGATTGGCGTCGTTTTCCGGCCAGATAATTTTGCCCTGCCCTGGGACGATGCGCACCAGGTGATGGAACTGCTTCTGGATCGCTTTCAGATCGTCAAAGATATCCGCGTGATCGAACTCAAGGTTATTGAGGATCAGCGTCCGCGGGCAGTAATGGACAAATTTGGAGCGTTTGTCGAAGAACGCGCAGTCATATTCATCGGCTTCAATAACGAAGAAGGGGCTATCGCCCAGACGCGCAGAGACGTCAAAGTTGCCCGGTACGCCGCCGATAACAAAGCCAGGCTTGTAGCCGCAGGCTTCAAGGATCCAGGTCGCCATACCGGCGGTGGTGGTTTTCCCGTGCGTCCCCGCCACCGCAATCACCCAGCGGTCACGCAGCACAAAATCATGCAGCCACTGCGGGCCGGACATATACGGAATGCCCTGCTCAAGAACGGCTTCCACGCACGGATTACCGCGCGTCATCGCGTTGCCGATGATCACCAGGTCCGGGTGCGGGTCGAGCTGGCTTGCGTCATAACCTTCGATTAACGAGATCCCCTGCTCTTCGAGCAGCGTACTCATCGGTGGGTAAACATTGGCGTCCGAGCCCGTCACTTCATGCCCTAAAGAGCGTGCCAGCATCGCCAGGCCGCCCATAAAGGTGCCACAGATCCCTAGAATATGAATGCGCATACGAAACTATCCTTTCTTTGTTTGGCGCACATTCTAACCGCATGGCTGCGGAGGCGAAACGCATTTCAGGATATTCCTTATCTTGCTGGCGCGATTCACCTGTGCGCGACAATTTGAAAATTTGTTAAGATTGTTGCGATCGCTTTATCCAACATAATGATGCAGGGAAAGTGTTATGAAAACGTTAGGTGAATTTATTGTCGAAAAGCAGCATGAGTTTTCCCATGCTACCGGTGAGCTCACGGCTTTACTGTCGGCAATAAAGCTGGGCGCTAAAATCATCCACCGCGATATCAATAAGGCCGGTCTGGTCGATATCCTGGGGGCGAGCGGTGCCGAAAACGTGCAGGGCGAAGAGCAGCAAAAACTCGACCTGTTCGCGAATGAAAAACTGAAGGCAGCGTTAAAAGCGCGCGGTATTGTGGCCGGTATCGCCTCCGAAGAAGAAGACGAGATCGTGGTCTTTGAAGGTGCCGAGCAGGCAAAATATGTCGTGCTGATGGACCCGCTTGACGGATCTTCTAACATCGATGTCAACGTGTCCGTTGGCACCATTTTCTCTATTTACCGCCGCATTACGCCAGTCGGCACGCCGGTCACCGAGGAGGATTTCCTCCAGCCGGGTAACCAACAGGTTGCCGCCGGCTACGTGGTTTACGGCTCATCAACGATGCTGGTTTACACCACCGGCTGCGGCGTACACGCCTTCACCTACGATCCTTCTCTCGGCGTGTTCTGCCTGAGTCAGGAACGTATGCGCTTCCCGGAAAGAGGCAACACCTACTCCATTAACGAAGGCAACTACATTAAATTCCCGACCGGCGTGAAGAAGTACATCAAGTTCTGCCAGGAAGAAGATGCCGCCAGCAAGCGCCCGTACACCTCGCGCTACATCGGTTCACTGGTGGCGGACTTCCACCGCAACCTGCTGAAAGGCGGGATTTATCTTTACCCAAGCACCGCCAGCCACCCGGAAGGCAAGCTGCGTTTGCTGTATGAGGGCAACCCAATGGCATTCCTCGCGGAACAGGCCGGCGGGAAAGCCAGCGACGGGAAAGAGAGAATTCTGGATATCATCCCAACCACGCTGCACCAACGCCGCCCGTTCTTCGTCGGCACAAAACACATGGTCGATGACGTAGAGCGTTTTATTCGCGAATACCCGGACGCCTGATTTCCCCTGCACAATGCGCCTCTCCTTCCAGGGAGAGGCGTGACTCAATCAATAACGGAACGAAGCCATCGCGGCGACCAGCTGCTGCGACTGCTCTTCAAGCGAATGCGTTGCCGCAGTGGACTGCTCAACTAAAGCCGCGTTCTGCTGTGCCGCTTCATCCATCTGGCTGACCGCAATATTCACCTGCTCAATACCGTGGCTTTGCTCGTTAGACGCGTTGGCAATTTCGCGAACCAGTTTGGTCATGCGCATAATTTCTTCGGCGATTTCGTCCATGGTTTCCCCGGCCTGCTGCGCCAGCTCGCTGCCCTCACCCACGTGCGTTTGCGAATCGGAAATCAATGCGCGGATCTCTTTTGCTGCCTCGGCGCTGCGGCTTGCCAGGGTACGAACTTCACCGGCGACCACGGCAAAACCACGGCCTTGCTCACCCGCGCGGGCAGCTTCCACCGAAGCGTTAAGGGCCAGAATATTGGTCTGGAAAGCGATGCCGTCGATAACGCTCAGGATGTCGGCGATACGCCCCGCGCTACCGGAAATATCGCGCATTTTCTCAATGACGTAGCACACCATTTCGCTGCCGCGGTCGGCGGTATCGGAGACGACTTTCGCCAGCTTGTGCGCCTGCTCGGCGTTATCGGCGTTTTGCTTCACCGTCGCGGTAATTTGCTCCATGCTGGCCGCCGTTTCTTCCAACGAGGTCGCCGTGGACTCCGTACGCTGGGAAAGATTGAGGTTGCCGGCCGCCAGTTCACGGCTGCCGGTATCAATCTGGGAAGAGGCATCCCGCACGCGGCTGACCGACTCCACCAGCGAGGTTCTCATCGCCACAATCGCGCTGGCAAGACGGCCAAATTCATTGTTGCCCGTTTGCGGAAGCGGTTGGGTCAGGTCGCCATCGGCCACAAACTCCAGTTGGTGAATCGCCTCATCCAGCGGCTTCAACAGCAGGTGACGCAGCGCCAGCCAGACCAGCACAATAATCGCGGCGGTCAGCAGTGCGGCAAAAATAATAAAGCCCAGAACAAGGGTCTTGTGCAGCTGAACGGCAGCCACTTCACTGTTTCCGCGCGTTTCGCCCCAGCTCTGGAAAGCCTGCACGTCATTATCAAACTTCTGTCCCAGCGGGATCAGGCTTTTTTCCAGCAGGTCGTAATAGTCGTCCGGGCTTTGCTTTTGCAGCGCGGCCAGCATCGGCGTAATACCTTGTGCCTGATAGGCGCCAAAGCTTTGCGCCAGGCCGGTAAGCAGGGCGTTACCCTGGTCGTCATTCACGCCGCTGTCGATGACGGACTTCAGGTTTTTCTGCGCCAGCCCAACTTCACCCACGATCTTCTGCGTGGCTTTTGTCGCGTCGTCCAGCATGCCAATTTCCATCTGGCGTACCGCCTGGCTTGCCCCGTTTCTGGCGCGAAGCAGCAGAATATAGCCATCGCTAATGCGCACCATTTGCTCACCCTGCAGGCGGTTGATGCGCTCAAGAGAAGTGGAACTTTGCTGCAGGGCATAAATGCCGATGCCGCTTACAACCAACAGCAAGAACGTCATAACCGCTAACAGCGTCAGCAGCCCCGTGCGAATCGACAAATTTCTCAACATGCTTAATTCCCGGTTTAACGATGGCTCATGAATAAAGTAGTGAGCGTGTTATCGGCAATTTTCGGAAATTGTTTAATCAATTTGCGTGATTTACGTTCGTTAAGTGCTTGTTGCCATGATGTTTAGCTCAATTATGACAATGAAATGACTCAAGATTTGAGTAGCCTGAAGCGGGGCATTTGCCCCCTCGGGGGGTTCGCGGTCAAAAAACAGCAAAAGACATTTAACCGCAGTTGGCTATAATATCGGGCACTTGAAATACACCAGGTTAAAGGAAACAGACATGAGCTTACTCAACGTCCCTGCGGGTAAAGATCTGCCGGAAGACATCTACGTTGTTATCGAAATCCCTGCTAACGCCGATCCAATCAAATACGAAGTAGACAAAGAGAGCGGCGCGCTGTTTGTTGACCGTTTCATGTCTACCGCGATGTTCTATCCGTGCAACTACGGTTACATCAACCACACCCTGTCTCTGGACGGTGACCCGGTTGACGTGCTGGTCCCAACTCCATACCCGCTGGAGCCAGGTAGCGTGATCCGTTGCCGTCCAGTTGGCGTTCTGAAAATGACCGACGAGTCTGGCGAAGATGCAAAACTGGTTGCGGTTCCGCACACCAAACTGAGCAAAGAGTACGATCACATTAAAGATGTGAACGACCTGCCAGAACTGCTGAAAGCGCAGATCACTCACTTCTTCGAGCACTACAAAGATCTCGAGAAAGGCAAATGGGTGAAAGTTGACGGCTGGGATAACGCCGAAGCTGCTAAAGCTGAAATCATCGCTTCTTTCGAACGCGCAGCTAAGAAGTAAGTTAGCCCGCCAGAAAGAAAAAACACCGCCCAAGGGCGGTGTTTTTGTTTCTGCCTCCCACCTCATCAGGCAGACAGGCAAAAAAACGGCCACGTGTTGGCGTGGCCGCTTAGGTGTGATTAATACTTTTCTCGATCCAGCCAGTTCCCGCTGTCGATACGGGTTAACCCCTCGACAGGACGCTGATAGACATACATCCATGCGCCGCCGTAAGGGGTCTGAATCAGCTGACGGCTGTACTCTCCCCCTTTGGTGCGCAGCGCGTCCAGCTCAGAAAGCGTAGAGGCGTCTATCCGGTAAACTTCGCCGGAGACCACGCCATCACCCGGCACGGCGCCTGGATAATGCCCAAGGCTATACAACACGTAGTTTTCCTGCGTGTGGTCGCCCAGCCACTGGGCGTTGGTCATCCAGTGGCTGTTGCCTTGTTTGCGTCGTAAACTGCCGTAAACAAATATTCGCATTGCTAAAACTCAAACTGATAGAGCAGATCTAGTGCCTGATCTACGCCAGACACCGCTTCCAGATACAGCTTAGGCATCAGACGATAACGTAACGTTAACGTCGCCAGAGAGTCAAAAATACCTACGCCATATTTAACCTGTAGACCCGGCAGTACATAGCCGCTAACCACCACCTGAGAGGAATCACCCACCCCCGCGGTGTCGAGCGCCAGATTGCTTACGCCAAACGTCTCGCCGATTTTACCCACAACCTGACCACTTTGTGCAACCCCCAGACCCACAAGCATCGATGTCATCGCGTCGCCGTCGTTGCCGGAAGTGTCTAAGCCCTGGCCGCGAAGCAGGTAGGACAAGGCTTCCTGCTGGGACATCGCTGGATCCGAGAATATTTCAGCTTTTGGTTCATCTGCCGGGCCGGTCACACGCACGCCAGCCGTCACGCTGTTTTCGGTCGAGTCCGGGTTACGGATGGCTTCAATATTCAGGTACGGGTTGTCCGGCGGGCCGGAGAACAGCAGCTCGCCTTTGCGGACGATAAGATCCTGCCCGTAAGCATGGAATCGGCCCTGAGGAATGTTGATCTGGCCGTTGAGGCCGAGTCCCTGCTTGTCCTGCACCATTTTCAGGTCGCCGGTCAGACGTGCTTTCAGGCCGAAAGCGTCCAGCCGCACGTTGTTGCCGACGTGAATCGTCAGATTGCTGTTGATCGGGATCCCGGCAGATTTAGGGTTAATTGGCTTCAGATCTTTATCCAGCATCACTTCATCGCTGGAGACGCCCACGGCGCTGTCCGGTACATCATGCACCACGATTCGCGCCCACGGCACATCAACGTTACCGTTGAGGGTAAACAGGCTTGGCGTGGCCACAAATTCAATATCCGGGGAAACGTCCAGGCGCACCATCGGCGGCACGGTAATGCGCACTTTGCTGCCCTTCGCGGCTATGCGCGCCCGCCAGTTGTCGATTTGCGTCCAGTCGGCGTCACCGCTTAACACAATCTGCCCCTGCTTCGTGCGCACCACGCCCTGCAGCGTGGAGTTCATCCCGTTAAAGTTCATGGCAATCTGGCTAGGCTGCATCTCGAACGGCATAAAGTTGCCTTCGACATCGACGCCATTAAGCTGCATTTGTCCGAACATCTGCGGCCGCTCAAGGTTGCCGCCGAGGCGTAAGTTCGCGTTCAGCGTACCGTCCGCCTTTTCGCCTTTCGAGAAGATGGCGTTGGCAATCGCCAGGGAGAAGTTGCGAATATTGACGTTGCCGCCAAGGTTACGCCGCCCCTGTGGGTCGGTGATTTGAACCTGGCCGTCGAACTGCCCGTTATTCGCCACCTTCACCAGCCAGCCAAGCTGGGCGCGGTTATTCTTCAGTTCGGCGCTGAGGTTTAGCGTGTCGAAGGCAACAGGCAAGGTATTGCCGTTCACGACCTGCGCCACTTTCACGCCGCGCCCGCTGAGCGTCACCTGGCCCTGCGGCAGGCCACCAGCTTCGCTGTCCCAGCTCACGTCGGCCTTACCGGTAAACACGCCGCTGGCCTGAGTATCCGCCGGCATCACTGGTTTAAGCATGGCAAGATCGAAGCGGTTGAGGTTTACCAGCGCCCGCCCCTTCGCCCCGGCGTCGATAGTTTGCGGCACACACAGTTCGGCATTCGGGTTAACCCAACAGTGCGGGCCAATGGCGATTTTCTGTTCTTTATTGCGGAAGTCCAGCGTCAGCTCGCGGTTGAGCGCCCACGGCCCTACCGGCGTATCAAAACGGGTATCCGTTAACTTGCCGCGCCAGCGCTCTTCGTTACGGTCGAAGCTGCCGCTCAGGTTGAGGCGCCCGGAAACAGGCTCTCCCTGAACGCGCAGTTGAAGCTGGTGCTGCTTCTCATCACCTTTCGCGTCCAGCGTGACCAGATCAACCTTCACGCCCGGCTGAGCAACACGTTCTACGCGCAGGTTGAGGTTCCCGGCAATTTGGTCGCTCGATTTTACATCGCCTTTCAGCAGAACACGGGCAATCGTCAACTCCTGCCAGCGCAGGCCGTTAGCGGTCAGGTCAGCCAGCAATTGTGGCGCTTTCACGTCGCCGCGAACCTTCACGATCCCTTTCGCCGTTCCGCCTAAACCAGGCAAGGCGTTATCCAGATTTGGGGCATTGATATTCGCGTCCAGGTTGAGATCTTTTTCGCCCAGTTCGCCTTTCACGTCCACCGTATTGCGGCCCAGCGCCACATGCAGGCCCGGCACCTTCCACTGCATGTAGCTGTTACCCTGCAGAGTGCCTTCCACATTGACCTTATTCTGCTTCACATTGCCGGCAAGCTTCAGCTCGGGAATATCCAGCTGCCAGCTGCCGCCATACAGGCTGCCCCGGGTTTTGATCTTACCGTCCAGCTTCGCGGGCCAGTCCGGGAACTGCTTCGCCGTGTTGATGCCGGCCAGCGTTAACTCCCCCTGCCAGCTGATGGCTTTGCTCCAGTCCACCAGCGCTTTCAGATCCGTATTCCCCTGTAGCGCAGCCACGCGCAGCTTATCGAGGCTAAACTGCTGTTCGTTGCCTTTGCCGTCCAGCGTGATGGTGGCAGGTGGAACCTGATCGCCCTTCACGGCGGTACTAAAGGCCAGCTTGTAGTCGGTCATTTTACCGGTCAGACGCAGTTTAAGATCGTCGGCCTGGTACTGCTTCTCGCCGGTCAGCGGCCAGGCAAGCTGCTTGCTGTCCAGTTCAACGTTGAGCGGCAGCCCGGCTTCGGCAAGTCGGGTTTTGGCATTCAACTGCATCCCCACCGGCCCTGAAAGGTTGACGCCCACTTTGAGCTCGTCGCGCAGGGCGCCGCCCACGGTCATCTTCACCTTTTCGCCTTTCAGCGGGTCGATGTTCAGCGTGCTGTTGAGCGTTAAGTCAACCGGCCAGTTGTCGCGTAGCTGCGCGCTGCCGGTGGCGTTCACCAGCCCCTGAGAGGAGTCCACATCCAACGCATCCAGCTTGAGATTGCCGTCGATGCTGCTCACTTTCAGCAGCAGCGAGTTGACCAGCAAATCCGTATCGCCGGTCAGTCGCAGGCGTGCGCCGCGAAACTCCTGAATATTCAGATTTACCGGCAAATTCACATCCGTCATTTCCGGCAGCAGCGGCTTCTCAAACAGTTGCTTCAGCGTTTCCCCGAGCGGCGCTTCCTCCGGCTGAGGGTGTTGAATTTTCGGCTCAACAATCTCTTCTTTTGCCACCTGCGCGGCCTTCGGCAACGCAATCAGCAAGCCTTCAAGCGATGTCGGGGTCAGCGTCAGGTTGCGCTGCTCCCAGGTCAGGCCGCTGGTGAAGTTCATCACCGAGACGGTGGTGTCGTCGATTTTCACGTTAACGTTATTCAACGCCACGCGGCTCAGGGTAATCGGGTACGGCGTGGAGAGGTTCAGCGGGCCGCTGTCCTCTTCCTGCACCGGGGCAGACGGCGGCATTTTTTTCGTGTCGACCGCAACATCCACATCTTTCAGCGAGAAATCATTTACGCACAGGCTGCTGTGCCACAGGCAGTTTAGCTTCACCGCAAGGTGAACCTCGCCCGCACGCACCGCGACCCCGGGCTGTTCATAACGCAGGTTCTTTAACGTCAGATTACGCCAGCCGCCGTCAACCTGAGCGATATTCAGCCCCGGTACCCAGCGATTAGCGCCTTTAAACAGCAAATGCAGGCCTGGCGTAGTCCCCACCAGGAAACCGACTGCTGCGATCAGCAGCACAATCACAGCCAGCACCGCGAGGCTTATTTTCTTCCAGCGACTCATAGTTCAGGCCCCAAACCGATGTAAAACTGTAAACCGTGCTCTTCCTTGTCACCCACCGGTACGGCGAAGTCGAGCTTGATAGGCCCAACCGGGGACTGCCAGCGCACGCCAACGCCCGCGCCGGTTTTGAAGTTGCTGCGTTTGATGTCATTCACCGCTTCACCGGAGTCAACGAACGCCGCGCCCCACCATTTGCCGGTCACGTTGTACTGGTACTCCAGCGAGCCGGTTGCCAGCTTGGAGGCCCCCGTTAACTTGCCGTTGCTATCTTCTGGCGATATCGATTTGTATTTATAGCCACGAATACTGCGGTCGCCCCCGGCGAAGAAACGCAGATCAGGCGGCACTTTTTTGAAGTCGTTGGTTTCGATCCACCCCACGTTGCCGCGCACGACAAAGCGATGTTTTTCATACAGCGAACGTATCCAAACGTTTTGTGCCTGGAACACGCCGAAATCGACGCCGGAACCCCAGGCCGTATTAGAGACATCGATCGAGTAACGCTGTGAGTCACCCCACGTAGGCATCAGGCCCCCACGTGAGCGGGTACGGTTCAGGCTGACGCCGGGGTAAAGCAGCATGGTCGTGTTGGTGACATCTGCCTGCGTAAAGTGGTCGAGGCTCCAGCGCAGGTTAACGGCGCGTTGCCAGCCGCTGGACATATCCCAGTAACGGGACAGCGCTACGGTGGTGGAGTCCGATTTTGTGTCGTTGAGATCGGTTCGCTTAAAACCGCCCTGGACCAGGTAGTACTGCTCCAGCGGGCTTTTTAACAGCGGAACTTTGTAGCTGAAATCGAGCGTTTGCTCCGGCCCGGAAAGGCTGGTGCTGGTTGTCAGGCTGTGGCCGTAGGAGTTCATCCACGGTTTTTTCCAGCTGGCTTTCACGCGCGGCCCTACGTCCGTGGAGTAACCCACCCCGGTTTCAATTGTGTTTTCAGTGCGCGGCGTCACCACGCCCTGCAATGGCAGCACTTTAGTCTGGCGTGATTTGTCAAATTCGGGCGCCACCACTACGGAGTTAAACCAGCCGGTGGCGGACAGGCGGCGGTTAAGCTCGGCCAGATCGCTCGACTGGTAATAGTCCCCTTGCTTGAAAGGCACAAGATTTTGCAAATACTCTTCGCGAATCTGGGAGCCCTGAAAGGTCACCGCCCCAAAGCGATAGCGCTCGCCGCTGTCGTAGTCGATATCCCAGAATGCCTGATGCCTTTCGAGAGATACACCTAGCTGGCTCTTACGGAAATCGCTGTCGAAGTAGCCCTTACGCAGCGCGATACTGGAGAGGCTTTTTTTGAAGTTATCGTAGTCAGCGTGATCGAGCACGGTACCTATTTTTGGCCGCTTGGGCAGCAATGCCAGATAGTCTTTATCCGTCCGCGCACCGCCGCGCAAAATCACATCAGTGCCGCCGATTAACACGGGCTGCCCGGCGTCAACTTGTGCCAGCAAAACCTGACGCCCCCCGTTCTGCGGCGGTGGTTTAAGCGTGAAATTGATGGTGGGCTCGTAGTAGCCCAACGCCTTTAGCCCTGCGCGAATGGCGTCGTCGACGCGTGCCTGGAAGCGACGATCCGGCGTCACTTCATCGCTTTGGATGGTTGAAAGCTGAGCGCGGACGTTTTTTTGCAGTTCGCCGCTGAGTCCCTCAACCTGCAAACGCACGCTCGCGGCGTTTGCCCATGCGCTCGCCACACACAGGCTTGTAATACATAAAGTACGGATTACTGGCACGTTTTCTCCTGAATATCCTTGTTCCCACCCCTGGAAGGAAACGTCATTCCCGCTCCGCGGATTAACAAAACCCTAACATCGAGGGTTGAAAATAACTCACTAGCCTAAATCTTTCTTATATGTAATGTAGTCTGTAACTCGGATGTATTGTCTGCAATTGCAGGTCTGATGACAACCGCTCGCTTTTTTGCCGATTTTCGGGAGATCCAACACCATGTCATTCTTCGACAAAACTCACAATGTGACGCAGGCCGATGCCCTGCCGGGCCGCAACACGCCGATGCCGGTCGCCACGCTTCACGCGGTTAACGAACACTCGATGACAAATGTACCAGACGGGATGGAAATCGCGCTGTTTGCGATGGGATGTTTTTGGGGCGTAGAGCGCCTGTATTGGGAGATTCCTGGCGTCTACAGTACGGCGGCCGGCTACAGCGGCGGCTACACGCCCAACCCAACCTATCGCGAAGTTTGCAGCGGCCAGACCGGCCATGCTGAAGCGGTGCGCGTGGTTTATGATCCGAAAGTCGTGAGCTACGAGCAGCTTTTACAGGTGTTCTGGGAAAACCACGACCCGGCTCAGGGGATGCGCCAGGGCGGGGACGTCGGCACCCAGTACCGTTCGGCCATATACCCGCTCACGCCGGAACAGGACAAAGCCGCCCACGCCAGCCTTGAACGTTTCCAGGCCGCGATGAATGCCGCCGGCGATAAACGCCAGGTCACCACTGAAATCGCCAACGCAGGTCCGTTCTACTACGCGGAAGACGACCACCAGCAATATCTGTACAAGAATCCGCACGGCTACTGCGGCATTGGCGGCATCGGCGTTTGTCTGCCGCCTCAGTAAGCTTCGCGATACAGCCAGTCAACCGACTGGCTTTTTCTTTAACGTCGTTAGCCAAAGCCAACCCAGGCCTTTTGATTATTCACATCCAGCGTAGCGGAAGTATGCCCATTCCCGAGGCTGGCCATGCTGATGTTATTTGCCACGCCATGCTTATTCAGCGCCGCCAGCATCGCCCGCACGTTACCCGCCGATCCCTGATCGTTAGCCCCGACCAGGAACACCTCGGTTTTGCGCGCCGACGGATGCAAATGCCGGGACAGCATATCCTCCAGAGGGATCCCACCTGAGCCACTGCGCTGCGGATTATCCATATGCAGCGCCAGGCTTTTCCCATCCTGAACAATCATCGCCGCCAGACAAGGTGCCAGGTCGGTGGTGAATAAGGCCGTTTTCTGCCGGGGAGGCTGATGAATTACCTGCGCGCGGTTATTGCCCTGGGCAAAAAACTGCAGTTTGTAACCTTCATCCGCAAAACGTTCATGCGAGCGACGAAACGGTACGCCCTGGTTGTGCTGATTCATCGCCAGTTGCAGCGTTTGCAGGGAGCCCAACTGTAAAAGCGCTTTGGCCGGAAAGGTCTGCAGCGGGTTGCCGGACAAATTCAAATGTTTAAGGTGCGTCAGCGCGCCCAGGGAGTCAGGTAGCGCCGTCAGACCTCGCTCGCTCAGATCTAATGTTTCCCCACGGCACTGAAAGTTATTCATTATTTCGCTACACGCCGCCGCTCTGGCTTTGCCTTCTTCCGCTGTAGGAGCCGCAGCGGTCCAATTCTTGAGATCGCCGTGTAAATCACTCGCGTGCAGGCCAGAGGAAGCGGCCTTCACCGCTGCCGTTGAGGATGTGGTGGAGAATGGTGGCAGACCTGAAGGTCGCGCTGCCGTAGAATTAATATGCATAATCAGGCTCCGAAAATAGACTGCCTGTGTGTGGACGTAACTCCCCCATCGGTTCCTTTACACCTGCTGCTCTGCGGCATTAAGGGAAGTTGCTGGCTGGCGATTTAAGGCCGCCTGCAGCTGATGCCCGATCCAGCCTGCCGCCGAGTTCACGGCAGCCGGGACCTTTTCCTGCAGAGTTTGTGTCATTTTGTCCGCCACGGCGTCAGCGAGGATCTCAGCCGCAGGTACGGCGAAGAACACCGGGGCAGAGGCCACGACGTTGGTCGAATGGCTGATGGCGCTCAGCGAAGCGGCATTCACTCTGGGGAAGGCGTGGGCGACAGCTGCGCCAATCGCGCTACGCAGGCTAATCACACCGGCAAAGCCCCCGGCCAGCATCGCCGTTTTCCCAAGGCTCGGTGCAGAAAGAACGCTTGCCGTCGCTTTCAGGCTATCCGTGGCAATGTCCAGGGGCAGCTTCGCCACGCGCTGAGCGGCGTTTTTAAGCGTATCGCTCACCACATGCGTATTTTTCAAGTCAGTGAACCGCTGCTGCCAGTCGTTGCGCCCCAGCAAATACTCGGGCCCGGTTCGGCCTTTGTTTTCGTCCACCGCATGCAGAATGGCGCTCATCGCACCACCCGCCACCACGCCGCCCGCTGCGGACAGCCACGTATCGGCTTCACCGGCCACTTTCGCCCCGGCAAAATGCGTCAAGGTGGCCGCCGTCGCCAGGCGCGCCAGGTTACGTGCCGAATAGGTCTGAATGGCTAACCCGGTTTCTGTCACCGTCGTCAGCAAGCTCGCTTTTGCCTCTTTTACCGCTTCACGCATGACCGGATGCAGGTCGCTGTCTTTGGCAGACAGCCACGGATTTGTTGCCGTGGCGCGGTTAAGCAGCGTGGTGCCAATGGTGTCGGCGATGCTGGACTGAAGGCCAGCATGGAGGCCAATTTCCGCCGCAGTGTGGGCAAAAGCGCTCAGCAGCGGAACTTTATCGTAGGCAACAGACGCGGCGGCAAACGGGATAGCTCGCACAGCACCTCGCGCAACTTGCCCTAGCCTGTCCAGTTGGTGCCCTTTAGTCAGCACGGCTTCAACAGAGGCAGGCGTTTCCCCCATTTTGTGTAATTCACGGGTTCTCGACTCAATTAGAGCATGCATTTCAGCATGGTTATCGCCGTTAATATGTTTGCCAAACAGCGTGCCAAGCTGGTGATGGATCGCGGCTTCATTGGCCGAGCCATAAACGCTGTTACCCACGAAATACAGGCTTTCATGCGCGCTTACGGCAGCAGAAGTGGCCACAGATGAACCCGAAGCGATCGACGCCGGTCGCTGGCCGCTGTGTTCCGGTAAGGGAGGAAGCTCCGCCGCCTGTCTGTGCACGGAAGTAACGGAATTGACCATGTGAACGCTCTCCTGATAGTGGGCTAACCGGTCAGGTGAGTGGCAAAAATAGAAGAAAAGTTCCGGGGATAAAAAGAAGAACAGCAGCTTATACAATGCGCCAAACGTTAATCCCATTAATCAAAAAACAGTTCAATAAAAACGCGGCTTTCCGCCGGTTAAATTACAGCCTCTGGTAGCACATCCCATCCTTACGCTATACTACCCCTTGAATTTGCTGGCTCGTTCACAAAAGCGGCCAGCATTTCTTGTGTTTGACCCCTGAGATTTATCCACTTTTCCCTTCCGAGGACCTGGCCACAACAGCCAGATAAATTATGTTAAACAGTATTTTGATAATACTTATCCTTATTGCTATTAGTGCCTTTTTCTCAATCTCTGAGATCTCGCTTGCCGCCTCTCGTAAAATCAAACTTAAGCTGCTGGCCGATGAAGGCAACGTCAATGCCCAGCGCGTGCTAAAGATGCAAGAAACGCCGGGCATGTTCTTTACCGTCGTACAAATTGGCCTTAACGCCGTGGCAATTCTCGGCGGTATTGTCGGCGATGCGGCTTTCTCACCGGCGTTTAAAATTCTGTTGGAGCGTTTTCTGGCTCCAGAACTCGCCGACCAGCTCAGCTTTATTATCTCATTCACTCTCGTCACCAGCCTGTTCATTCTGTTCGCAGACCTCACCCCGAAACGCATCGGTATGATTTCTCCCGAAACGGTTGCTTTACGTATTATCAACCCGATGCGCTTCTGTCTGTTTGTTTTCAGACCTTTAGTGTGGTTCTTCAACGGCCTGGCTAACGTTATTTTCCGCATCTTCAAGCTGCCAATGGTGCGTAAAGACGACATTACTTCTGACGACGTTTACGCGGTTTTTGAAGCCGGTGCGCTGGCAGGCGTCCTGCGAAAGCAGGAACACGAACTGATTGAAAACGTCTTTGAGCTGGAATCGCGTACCGTGCCGTCTTCCATGACCTCGCGCGAAAACGTGATTTGGTTCGACCTGCACGCCGACGAGCAAAGCCTGAAGTCCACCATCGCTGAACATCCGCATTCCAAGTTCCTGGTGTGTAACGGCGATATCGACCACGTCGTTGGCTATGTTGATTCCAAAGAGCTGCTGAACCGCGTGCTGGGCAACCAAAGCATGGCGCTGAACAGCGGCGTGCATCTGCGTAACGCCCTGATTGTGCCGGACACCCTGACGCTCTCCGAAGCGCTGGAAAGCTTTAAAACCGCCGGGGAAGACTTCGCGGTTATCATGAACGAATACGCGCTGGTGGTGGGTATCATTACCCTGAACGATGTGATGACGACGCTGATGGGCGACCTGGTCGGCCAGGGGATGGAGGAGCAAATCGTTGCCCGCGATGAAAACTCATGGCTGGTGGAAGGCGGCACGCCAATTGACGACGTGATGCGCGTGCTGGATATCGATGAGTTCCCGCAGTCCGGTAACTACGAAACCATCGGCGGGTTCATGATGTTCATGCTGCGTAAGATCCCGAAACGCACCGACTCGGTGAAGTTCTCCGGCTACAAGTTTGAGGTGGTGGATATTGATAACTACCGCATAGACCAGCTGCTGGTAACGCGTATCGACAATAAGCCTGTCGCGCTGTCGCCAAAGCTGCCTGATGGCGAAGAGCCTCAGGAGCAGTAAGCAAGCTCTACAAACACTAACGGCCCCTTCGGGGCCGCTTCAGGCAACGAGCAGCAGAACCAGAAAGAAGTATTGTCAGCCGCAGTTTCTACATAAACCAAGAAAACCATTGCATTGGTTTTCGGCTGATAGCCACAAAGAGGGAAAAACCACGCTTTTTCCCTCTTTGTCTATAAACACTAACGGCCCCTTCGGGGCCGTTTTTTTTACAACTTTTGGGCCTAGCCCATATCCGCCTGTAAGCGCATCACCTGGCGGTTGACCTCTGACATGACCGAGTAGTGCTGCTTATCCTTAACTTTCGGGACAAGGATTTTGCCCTTATCAAATTCGAAAGCGCCAACGTCCTTGATATACAACCGTCCACGGAACAGGATCTTCACGTACTTCGCCACCTGAAGGGGGTTGTAACGTTGGAAAATTTTCATTGTTCTTTACTCCTGCATGTTAACGCCTCTGCGAGCTACATTTGGCCCGACAAAATGAGGCGAAAAAGTTTGGTGCTCGAAAACTATAGTCCAGATATCGAAGGTCACCTAGTGTGTAGAAGTTTTTTTACTAAAAGATTACAAAGTTGCAGAACAATATTTTTAAATGTAAAAAACGGCAGCGTAAGCCTTCAAATTTCAGGGTTATGTGCGTCAGCCCGCAAACTGGCACTTTGCTTGCGGGACAGATGCTTATTCAGCACATATGCTTAAAACATCGGCCCAAGTGGTCGGATCACCTGCTAACAACAATAAGGAGTCACCGATGACCCTGCGCAAAACGCTGGCGCTGTCTCTTCTGCTGCTGCCGCTCATGGCCTCAGCCCACAACTTTGAAAATAATCAGCGAGTTTCCCCTATTGGCATTACCGATAAGGGCGAACTGGTGCTGGATAACAATAAGTTTAGTTATAAAAACTGGAATAGCGCGCAGCTGCCTGGGAAAGTGAGAGTCCTGCAGCATATTGCCGGCCGTTCGAGCGCCAAAGAAGAAAATGCGGCCATGGTCGAAGCCATCAAAGCGGCAAAATTCCCGCATGATAAGTACCAGACCACCACCATTGTGAACACCGACGACGCAATTGTTGGCACCAGCATGTTTGTGCGCAGCAGCATCGAAAGTAATAAGAAAGAGTTTCCGTGGTCGCAGTTTATCGTCGATAGCAACGGCGTAGCGGCGAAAGCGTGGCAGCTGCAACAGGGCGGCTCAGCTATCGTGGTACTGGATAAAGAAGGCAGAATTCAGTTCGCCAAAGATGGCCCGTTAACCCAGCAGGAAGTGCAGCAGGTGATTAGCCTGCTGCAAGGGTTACTCAGTAAATAGAAACACGGAAACCGGGGTTCAGGAACGACTCGCGCGGGGTATAGTCCAGCGGCTTACCCTGCCAGTCATGAACGTGCGCCCCGGCAGCGACCGCCACGGCGTGCCCTGCTGCGGTGTCCCAGATATTGGTTGGCCCAAAGCGAGGATAGAGCTGGGCCTGACCGTCTGCCACCAGGCAGAACTTCAGCGACGAGCCAATGGCCGTGGTTTGGTGCTCACCCATCTGCTGGAGATACTCTTTTAGCTCGCTATCGTTGGCGGCATGAGACCGGCTGACCACCACGCGCGGTGGGCGGGCATCCCGCACATGAATCTGATTGCGTACGCCGCACTCTTCTTTCCAGGCCTTCCCCTCTGCGGCGCTGTACATAATCTTCAGCACCGGCGCGTAGACAACGCCCATCACCGCTTTTCCACCTTCAATAAGCGCGATATTCACGGTGAACTCGCCGTTACGCTTAAGAAACTCTTTTGTACCGTCCAGCGGATCGACCAGCCAGTAGCGCTGCCAGCTTTGGCGGGTATCCCACGACTGGGGATCTTCTTCTGACAGCACAGGGATGTCCGGCGTCAACGCTTTCAGCCCTTTCAGAATAATGTCGTGGGCAGCAAGATCCGCCGCCGTTACCGGAGAGTCATCAAGCTTATGCGTCGCCTGAAGCGGTTTCTCTCCCTCATAAACCTGCATGATAGCGGCCCCGGCCTCGCGGGCCAGCTGGCAAATTTGTTCTAACATTCTCCACCTCGCGTTGTGTCTCTGCGCTACATCGAGCGAATAACTTATTGTTTTACTTATATCTCATTGCACCACGATGCGCTATCTGTGAAGCATTTCTGGTTTACCGGGCTTAAATTCTGGCAGACTTCACAAAATTGTAAGCAACAGTCTGTATATACATTGCCCTTTGTGGCGTACCTCTAAAAAGGACATTTAAACATGATTAAGTTTAGCGCAACGCTTCTGGCGACGCTGATAGCCGCCAGCGTCAATGCGGCCACCGTTGACCTGCGGATCATGGAAACGACCGATCTGCACAGCAACATGATGGACTTCGATTACTACAAAGATACGCCGACAGAGAAGTTCGGTCTGGTACGCACAGCAAGTTTGATCAATGCCGCGCGCGGTGAAGTCATTAACAGCGTGCTGGTGGATAACGGCGATATTATTCAGGGCAGCCCGCTCGGTGATTACGCGGCCGCAAAAGGGCTTAAAGCCGGGGAAATTCATCCGGTTTATAAAGCGCTGAATACGCTCGACTATACGGTCGGCAACCTGGGCAACCACGAATTCAACTATGGCCTCGACTTCCTGCACAAAGCCCTCGCTGGCGCGAAATTCCCGTACGTGAACGCCAATATCATCGACGTGAAAACCCAGAAGCCAATGTTCACGCCGTACCTGATTAAAGAAACCGAAGTCAAAGACAAAGACGGTAAAACCCAGACGCTGCGCATCGGCTACATCGGCTTCGTGCCGCCGCAAATCATGACCTGGGATAAAGCCAACCTGAGCGGCAAAGTGACGGTGAACGACATTACCGAAACCGCCAAAAAATACGTGCCGGAAATGCGCCAACAGGGCGCTGATGTAGTCGTCGTGATTGCCCACTCGGGGCTGTCCAGCGAGCCTTATCAGGCGATGGCAGAAAACTCCGTTTATTACCTCAGCCAAGTACCAGGCGTGGACGCCATTATGTTCGGCCATGCCCATGCCGTATTCCCTGGAAAAGACTTTGCCAATATTAAAGGGGCCGATATTGAAAAAGGCACCCTGAACGGCGTGCCTGCCGTGATGCCGGGCATGTGGGGCGACCACCTCGGCGTGGTGGATCTGGTGCTGAACAACGATTCTGGCAGTTGGAAGGTCACCAGCAGCAAGGCGGAAGCGCGGCCAATTTATGACAGCGTAGCCAAAAAATCGCTGGCGGCAGAAGATCAGAACCTGAAGAAAGTGCTTGAGCACGATCATACTGCAACCCGCGAGTTTGTCAGCAAGCCGGTGGGTAAATCGGCTGACAACATGTACAGCTATCTGGCGCTGGTGCAGGACGATCCCACCGTTCAGGTGGTGAATAACGCGCAGAAGGCCTACGTCGAGAAATACATTCAGGGCGACCCGGATCTTGCGAATCTGCCGGTGCTTTCCGCCGCCGCGCCGTTCAAAGTGGGCGGGCGTAAAAACGATCCGGCCAGCTTTGTTGAAGTTGAAAAAGGCCAGCTGACCTTCCGCAACGCCGCCGATCTCTACCTTTACCCGAACACGCTGGTGGTGGTGAAAGCGACCGGGAAAGAAGTTAAAGAGTGGCTGGAGTGTTCCGCCGGGCAGTTCAACCAGATCGACGTGAACAGCACTAAGCCTCAGGAACTGATCAACTGGGACGGCTTCCGTACCTACAACTTCGACGTCATCGACGGCGTGAACTACCAGATAGACGTCAGCCAGCCGGCTCGCTACGACGGTGAATGCCAGATGGTGAACCCGAAGGCCGAGCGCATCAAAGACCTCACCTTCAAGGGTAAACCTATCGACCCGAATGCCGTCTTCCTGGTGGCGACCAATAACTACCGCGCTTACGGCGGCAAGTTTGCCGGCACCGGCGACAGCCACATCGCGTTTGCTTCCCCGGATGAGAACCGCTCGGTGCTGGCTAACTGGATCGGTGCTCAGGGCGAAATTCATCCTGCGGCGGACAACAACTGGCGTCTGGCGCCTATAGCCAGCAAGCAGCCGCTGGACATCCGCTTTGAAACCTCGCCGACCGACAAAGCCGCCGCCTTTATCAAAGAAAAAGGCCAATACCCAATGAAAAAAGTCGCTAACGACGACATTGGTTTTGCTGTCTATCAGCTTGATTTAAGCAAGTAAGTGCCTCAGGCGTCCCGTTTCTCCCGGGACGCCATTACCTGCGGCAAATTCCCCTCGATCCAGTCGGCCAGCGCGGCCACTTTCTCGGCAATTTCGTGGCCCATCGGCGTCAGCGTATACTCTACGTGCGGCGGTACAACCGGGTAAGATTTGCGATCCACAAAACCGTCCGCCTCCAGCCACTGCAGCGTCTGCGCCAGCATTTTCTCGCTCACGCCGCCCATCTTGCGCCTTAAATCGCTAAAACGATGAGTGCCGTCCTGTAATGCCACTAAAATTAAGACACCCCAGCGGCTGGTCACGTGTTTCAGCACATCCCGCGAGGGGCATTTGTCGCTAAACAGATTGCCGTTGCGCAGCTGCTCGCTCAGCGTCATGGGCGCTTCGATGATTTCACTCATTTAACACTTACCTTTTTGTACGTACTTACTAAAAGTTAGTTAGGGTGCTAGTGTGGCACAACTTGTTCGAAACATCACTCAGGAGATTGATCATGATTGCGATTACCGGCGCATCCGGCCAGTTGGGCCGCCTTGTTATTGAAGATTTGTTGAAAACCGTGAAAGCCGAAGAGATCGTGGCCGTTGTGCGTAACCCGGCCAAAGTTGACGATTTTGCCAGCCGTGGCGTACAGGTTCGCGAGGCAGATTACGGGGATGTGTCAGCCCTGGTAAAAGCATTCTCGGGCGTGGAAAAAGTGCTGCTGATCTCCTCCAGCGAGGTTGGCCAGCGCGCCGCTCAGCACAACAATATTATTGCCGCAGCTAAACAGGCAGGCGTGAAACTCATCGCCTATACCAGCCTGCTGCATGCCGACAAATCGCCACTGGCCCTCGCCGAAGAACACATTGTCACGGAGCAGCAGCTCAAAGCCTCCGGCGTTCCATTCGTGCTGCTGCGTAACGGCTGGTATACCGAAAACTACCTGGCCAGCGTACCGCCTGCGATTCAGCACGGCGTGTTTATCGGCAGCGCCGGAGAAGGCAAAATCGCCTCTGCAACGCGGGCTGATTACGCGGCAGCGGCTGCTAAAGTGATGACGCTGGATAACCAGGCAGGCAAAGTTTATGAGCTGGCGGGAGATCGCGGCTGGACGCTGACCGAACTGGCGGCGGAAGTCAGCCAGCAAAGCGGCAAGCCCGTGGTTTATCAGAACCTGAACGAGGCCGATTTTAAAGCTGCGCTGCAGGGCGCTGGCCTGCCGGAAGGCTTTGCCGCGCTGCTGGCAAATTCAGATGCTGGAGCAGAAAAAGGTGGTCTTTTTGACGACAGCCACCAGCTCAGCAAACTGATCGGTCGCCCAACCACATCGCTACGCGACAGCGTGAAAAGCGCCCTTTAATTGTTAAAAAGTGGTTAATAACTAGCCCTGCACGCGGACATCTCTATAATAACGGGAGAATCCGCGTGGAGAGAAAGCGTGCAGGGAGTTCCCGAGCAGTTTAGCGATGAGATAGACAGCGCCCAGTTTCGGCATCTGCCGCAGTTGCCGGGCGTTGAGCTTTATCACGCCCATATTGCGAAGTACGCCTTTGAGCCACACACCCACGAAGCCTTCGGCATCGGGGCCATCACCTGGGGTGCAGAGCGCTTCCGCTACCGGGGCGAGCAACTGGTTGCCCCCACGGACTCGCTGGTGCTAATGAACCCGGATGAGCTGCATACTGGCGAAGCCGCCAGCGAAGACGGCTGGCAGTACCGCATGATTTACCTGGATCCTAACCTGCTGGAGTCGCTGACCGGGGAGAGAAGCTGGTGGTTTAACGCCGCCGTGAATCACGATCCCGCCCGCGCCCGCCAGGTTTCGCAATTTATTGCGGGCCTTTGGCAGGCCGAGGATACGCTCACTCAGCAGGGGCTGTTGCTGAATCTTGTTGAGGCATTTCGCCCCTATGCCCGCCATCTTCCAGGGCTTCACGAGGCGGCGAACCGCTTCGCCCTCGTCCGCGAATACCTTTACGACAACTATATGCACACTATCACCCTTGAAGATTTAGCGGGGCTGGTGTCCCTTAGTCCTTACCATTTCCAAAGGCAGTTCAAAGCCTGTTATCACGTCACCCCGCATCAGATGCTGATGGCGATTCGCCTGTGGCACGCCAAACAATTCCTCACTAACGGCATGCCCGCGGCCCAGGTTGCCGCCGCCAGCGGCCTGACGGACCAGGCGCACCTGACCCGCGCCTTTGCCCAGCGCTATGGCATTACTCCCGGGCGTTACCAAAAGCAGGTCACCCGCTAACAAGACAGCAACCTGGTACAATACGCCACAGTACGATCCCCCTACACTGCCGCTAAATTGTGTTGTTGCAGGAAATAAAGATGTTAAGTGGTGTGCTGTACGCCCTGCTGGCGGGGCTGATGTGGGGATTAATTTTTGTAGGGCCAATTATCGTCCCGGACTATCCGGCTGCCCTGCAGTCGACCGGGCGCTATCTGGCCCTTGGGCTGATTGCGATTCCCATTGCCTGGCTTGGGCGTAAGCGCCTGCGCGAGCTGAGCCGCCAGGACTGGTTTACCGCCCTGAAGCTCTCGAGCGTCGGGAACCTGATTTATTACGTCTGCCTGGCAAGCGCCATTCAGCGTACCGGGGCGCCTATCGCGACGATGATCATCGGCACGCTGCCGGTGGTGATCCCCATTTTTGCTAACCTGCTATACAGCAAAAGAGACGGCAAGCTGCCGTGGCGACGCCTTGCCCCGGCGCTGGTGGTGATTGCCGCCGGGTTAATTATGGTAAATACCGCCGAGCTTCGCGGAGAGCAGGCCGATTTCAGCTGGTGGCGCTACGCCAGCGGTATTCTGCTGGCCTTTGTTTCGGTGGCCTGTTGGGCCTGGTATGCCCTGCGCAATGCCCGCTGGCTTCGGGAAAATCCGGATAAAAACCCAATGATGTGGGCCACGGTTCAGGGGCTTTCCACGCTGCCCTTCTCGCTTATCGGTTATGTCGCCGTGTGCATTTGGATGGGCAGTCATGATTCAGGCTTTACCCTGCCCTTCGGCCCGCGCCCGGAAGTCTTTATCACCCTGATGCTGGCGATTGCCGTTCTCTGTTCGTGGCTGGGTAATCTGTGCTGGAACATCGCCTGCCAGCGCCTGCCGACGGTCATTGTCGGCCCGCTGATCGTCTTTGAGACCTTAGCCGGCCTGGCTTACACCTTTATGATTCGCCAGAGCTGGCCGCCGCTGCTGACGCTCGGCGGGGTGCTGTGCCTGACGATTGGCGTGGTGCTCGCGGTGCGCTCCAAACCGGAGAAAGCAACGGTGGTTCAGGTTTCCGAGGCATAAAAAAGCCGGGGTTTAGCCCGGCCTGCGAGAAGAAGATCCCGGCTTAAAATCGCCGGGATTTTTTAGAAGGTTTCCCAGTTCGCATCCGAAACCGGCATCACCTGTTTGGCTTTTAATTGCGGCGTTTTTACTTGAGCTGCTTTTACGAGACTCGGCGCACGACGGCTGATTTTAAACACCGCTACCGCTTCATTAAGGCGCGAAGCCTGCTCTTCAAGCGCAGCCGCTGCGGCCGCGGACTCTTCGACCAGCGAGGCATTCTGCTGGGTCACGCGGTCCATCTCCGCCACGGCCTGCCCAACCTGGTCGATACCCCGGCTTTGCTCGTCCGACGCGGACGCAATTTCACCCATAATATCGGTAACCCGGGTTACGGCACTGACGATTTCCGCCATCGTTTTACCGGCTTCATTCACCAGATCTGAGCCTGCGTTAACGCGCTCGCCGGAATCATCGATCAGCGCTTTAATCTCTTTTGCCGCCTGGGCACTGCGCTGGGCAAGCGTCCGCACTTCACCCGCGACCACGGCGAACCCACGCCCCTGCTCACCCGCTCTGGCCGCTTCTACCGCAGCGTTAAGCGCCAGGATGTTAGTCTGGAAAGCAATACCGTCAATCACGCTGGTGATTTGGGCGATTTTGCTTGAGCTGGTGGCAATTTCATCCATCGTCCGCACCACGCCTTCGACCACATTGCCGCCTTTTTTCGCGGTCGTGGAAGCGTCCAGCGCAAGACGAGAAGCCTGCCGTGCGTTGTCGGCGTTTTGCTTCACCGTCGCCGTCAGCTGTTCCATGCTGGCCGCCGTTTCTTCCAGCGAAGCCGCCTGCTGTTCGGTACGGGAAGAGAGATCGTTGCTGCCGGCAGAGATTTCACCGGCGCCGGTATAAATGGTGTCGGCCCCGTCGCGCACTACGCTGACGGTATTTGCCAGGGCGGTTTGCATCTCTTTCACGCTATTAGCCAGCAGGGCCATTTCGTTTTTGCCTTCGGCCTCAATAGGCCTGGTCAGGTCACCTGCGGCAATGGCACGAATATGATCCATCACTTCACGCAGCGGCATCAGCAGGACGCGACGCATCGCGACCCAGCTCACCACAATCACGCCGATGACGCCAAGCATGACGACGCCGAGGATCCACAGAATCCGCTGGTAGTCGGCCTGATTATCGCGCACGCCCTGGCTGGACAGCTCGGCCTGCTCATCGCGCCATTCGCGGTAGACCTTCTGCATCGCCACCTGCTTTTGTTCCGCATTCTGCTTGAACATTTGCTCGAGGTTGCCCTCGGCCAGGAAGGTGTTCATTTTGGCTAGCGTTGAAGCGTAGTTATGGTATTGCGCTTCCAGCTCATCGCTCAGGTGTGGACGTAAACCTGGGGTATCGGGTAACGCCTGATACTTTTCGAAATGGCTTTGCGCTTCCGCCAGCAGTGAATTAGCCGTGGCGACTAACTCCTGGAGCTGCCCGCCGTTGATCTGATTCGCCATGCTGCCCTGAATACGCAGCATGCCGCGGTTCAGCGTGACACGGGCCTGGTTGAGGCCGATCCAGGCATCGGTAAATTCAGCCACGTTCTGGCTGGAGAGTTGGGAGACGGTGAAGTTGTTCTTATCGTTATTGAGGGCATTGATGAAAACCGTGGCTGAGAGCAGCTGCATGAGCCCCAGCACAATTAACACGGTAACCAGTAAGGTGATAACTTTCATTCTTTTAAACATGTATAGCCTTTTATTATGCAGATATTGTCCGACGTCTAACTATCGGCAGTACCTCCTGGTTATTTATGCTTCGTCCATCAATAAACCACCATTTTTGGGGATTTTTTGTAATCATTCAGTATGTTAAGCAGAAAACATTTTTTGTGATCCACATCTCGCTATGATCGCTGCCCCGAAAGGGTTATAGTGCCCACATAAAGATGCATTTAAAATGCATCTTATATTTCATGATGAGGAATCAAGCTATGGCCTACCGCGATCAACCTTTAGGTGAACTGGCGCTGACTATTCCACGCGCTTCCGCGCTGTTTCGTAAACTGGATTTGGATTTTTGCTGCGGCGGGAAACAGACGCTGCTGCGCGCGGCAACGCGTAAGGAATTGGATCTGGACGCTATCGAAGCTCAGCTGACCGCATTATCCGAAGAGCCGGTAGAAAAAGACTGGCGCGCTGCGCCGCTGGCAGAAATCATCGACCACATTATTGTGCGCTTCCACGACCGCCACCGTGAGCAGTTGCCGGAGCTGATTCTGCAGGCAACCAAAGTCGAGCGCGTCCATGCCGATAAGCCCAACGTGCCGAAAGGGCTGGCGAAATACCTCACCATGCTGCATCAGGAACTGAGCAGCCACATGATGAAAGAGGAACAAATCCTGTTCCCGATGATTAAACAAGGCATGGGCGCTCAGGCCGGCGGCCCGATTAGCGTGATGGAAAGCGAGCATGATGATGCGGGCGAACTGCTGGAGGTGATTAAGCACACCACCAATAACGTCACGCCTCCGCCGGAAGCCTGCACGACGTGGAAAGCGATGTATAACGGGATTAATGAACTGATTGAAGACCTGATGAACCACATCAGTCTGGAGAATAACGTTCTGTTTCCACGCGCGTTGAGCGGGGAAAAATAAGTAGTTCGCCTTACAAAAAAACCTCTCCAGAAAAGGAGAGGTTTTTTAACATTTATACTGCGCGCTTACTTACCGATATTTGCCAGACGTTTCTTACCGATGAACAGCCAACCAGCCCCCAGCACAATGAACCACAGCGGCGTCACGATCAGCGCCTGACGGGTATCATCTTCCAGCGTCAGCAGGACAATCACAAAGACGAAGAACGCCATGCACACCCAGCACATCAGCTTGCCCAGCGGCATCTTATAGATGGACTTCTCGTGCAGATGAGGACGCTGTTTGCGGTACACCAGATACGAGCAAAGAATGATGGTCCAGACGAACATGAACAGAATCGCGGAAACCGTGGTAATCATAGTAAAAGCCGCAATCACGTTCGGGTTCACGTAAAGCATTACCACGCCGCCCAGCAGACAGATGCAGGAGAAAGTTAACCCTTTCGCCGGTACCGCACGTTTGGAAAGCTTAGCGAACGCTTTAGGCGCCACGCCGTCCTGCGCCAGGCCGAACAGCATACGGCTGGTGGAGAACACGCCGCTGTTCGCGGAGGAAGCCGCAGAAGTCAGCACCACAAAGTTGATGATACTTGCCGCAGCCGGCAGGCCGACCAGCATGAAGAGCTCAACGAACGGGCTCTTGTTCGGCACCACGGAACTCCACGGCGTCACCGACATGATGATGATCAGCGAGAAGACGTAGAACATAATGATGCGCACCGGGATCGAGTTAATCGCCCGCGGCAGTGATTTTTCAGGATCTTTGGTTTCCGCGGCCGTGGTGCCCACCAGCTCAATGCCCACGAAGGCAAAGACCGCTATCTGGAACCCGGCAAAGAAGCCGCTGATGCCTTTCGGGAACCAGCCGCCGTCGTTCCAGAGGTTGTTGAAGGAAGCCTCAACGCCAGACGGGGAATGGAAGCTAGTCAACACCATCACCAGGCCGATGACGATCAGCGCCACAATAGCGACGATTTTGATCATCGCGAACCAGAACTCCATCTCACCGAACATTTTCACGGTGGCCAGGTTCAGGCTCAGCAGCACCAGCACAACGGCCAGCGAGGCGACCCAGTCGGAAAGCCCGGGGAACCAGAACTGGGCGTAGGCGGTTATCGCCACGACGTCCGCCATACCGGTCACCACCCAGCAGAACCAATACGTCCAACCGGTGAAATATCCCGCCCACGGCCCCAGCAAATCTGCGGCAAAATCGCTGAACGATTTATATTCCAGATTCGATAGCAGCAGCTCGCCCATCGCACGCATCACGAAGAACAGCATAAAGCCGATGATCATGTAGACGAAGATGATGGACGGCCCCGCAAGGCTGATGGTTTTCCCTGACCCCATGAACAAGCCGGTGCCGATGGCACCCCCAATGGCAATAAGCTGAATATGGCGGTTTGTTAAATTACGCCGCAGCGACTGCTCGGTCGGCGCCTGAGCGTCGTCCGCGACTTTGACCTGATCTACCATGTTTGTATTTTCCTGTACCTGTCTGTTTTTTCAGGCTCTACTGGCCCGTGAACTGTTTTTACGTGATGTTGTTTTGTGTGATACGAGGTAAGAATCGGTGGGATAAATAATAAGCACAAGGGTAATGTTAATTTTTTGTTTAATTTGAGTGTGAAATCGCATTCACTGCGCGATATGGCTCACAAAAATACCCGTAAAACAGGTTAATGCAAGATAAAATCACGCTAGTTTATTATTAGGCAATGCAAAACCCCGCACCTGGCGGGGTTCTGAGCGCTTTACAGAATTTCCAGCAGCTCGACTTCAAACACCAGGGTGCTGAATGGTGGGATAGAAGCACCGGCACCGCGCTCACCGTAAGCGAGGTTGTGCGGAATGGTCAGTTCCCATTTGGAGCCAACCGGCATCAGGGTCAGCGCTTCGATCCAGCCAGCAATAACGCCGCTTACCGGGAACTCTGCCGGTTCGCCACGCTGGACGGAGCTATCGAAAACGGTGCCGTCGATCAGCTTACCGGTGTAATGCACGCGCACGTGATCTTTCCGGGCAGGAATTGGGCCAGTACCCTGAGTGATAACGCGGAACTGCAGGCCAGATTCGGTGCTGCTCACGCCTTCTTTCTCTGCGTTCTCAGCCAGGTATTTCTGGCCTTCTACCGCCAGCTCTTTTTGACGCTCACGACGTACTTCGTCCGCACGTTCATGAACCTCACGCAGAGCGCGGTGTACAACGTCAACAGGAACTGCCGGGGCATTCCCTTCCAGCGCGTCACGAAGACCTGCGACCAGCGCTTCTGGCAGTAAACCTTGCAGGCCTGATTCACTCAGCTGCTGGCCTACCTGTAAACCAATACCGTAACTTGCTTGCGCTTCGACGCTGTCAAAAGAAGGGGTTGTCATGGATTTTCCTTTCATGATGTTTAAAAGCAAGCCCGAAGCATAACAGCGTCAATCCGCAGGGTAAATGACATTGGAGGAAAGGTGACAAATGCAAACGAAACGGGAACAATAGCTTAAGCGGGCGCAAAACTGCGGTTCACCGTCACGGAAACCGGGATTGCCACAGGCATCAAACAGTTAGCGTTTACACTCTAAATAATTCGAGTTGCAGCCAATACCGGCAGCTTGAAGCAGGACGAGTCTATACTGGAAAGTATTCTTTTGAGGAGGGTTGCCCATGCAATTCGCTGTTAAACCATGGCTTACGCGGATTTGGCATGCACCTGAGCATATCCGCTTGTTGGATCCGTTACCTCCCCTGCACCGCCGAGGCATTATCCTTGGCTTCGCGTGCGTCATTCTCGGCTTTCTCCTGCCAGGGGCAGATAACGATAGTCGCCCGGTCTCACGCGATGCACAGCTCTCCGTACAATCTCAGTCACCGATGCAGGCTGAACTGACGCCTTCAACCAATAGCAATGTTCCAGCGACACCGGTTGAACCTCCACGCGTGGAGGAGCAACCCCAGGCTTCCGTTCCCCATGACAACAATGATATTGAGCAGCAGTGGCGCTCCTATCGCGTAGCGGCCGGCCAGACGATGGCCCAGCTGTTCCGCGATCATAATTTACCGCCAGCGGACGTTTACGCGATGGCGCAGGTAGAAGGTGACAGCAAGCCGCTGAGCAACCTACAGACCGGGCAAATGGTGCAGATCAGGCAGAATGCCAACGGGGTGGTGACGGGCTTAACCATCGATATCGGCAACGATCAGCAGGTGCTGTTTACCCGCCAGCCGAACGGCAGCTTTATTCGCGCGCAGTAAACGCGTCCGGCCTCAGAAAAGCAAAACGCCAGCACGAGGCTGGCGTTTTTACGAGCAGTGAATAAAAACTTATTCAGCTACAACGTTTACAGTCAGTTTAGCGAATACTTCGCTGTGAACCTGGAAGTCCACTTCGTGCTCACCGGTGGTGCGCAGAACGCCGTTCGGCAGGCGAACTTCGCTCTTAGCAACAGCAACGCCAGCTGCAGTTACAGCGTCAGCGATGTCGCGAGTACCGATGGAACCGAACAGTTTACCTTCGTCGCCAGCTTTGGACGCGATGGTTACGGTTTCCAGTGCGTTGATTTTCTCAGCGCGAGCTGCAGCAGCAGCCAGAACGTCAGCCAGTTTAGCTTCCAGTTCTGCACGGCGTGCTTCGAAGAACTCAACGTTTTTCTTGGTAGCAGGAACAGCTTTACCCTGTGGTACCAGGAAGTTACGAGCATAGCCCGCTTTAACGTTAACCTGATCACCCAGGCTACCCAGGTTTGCTACTTTATCAAGCAGAATAACTTGCATTACCTTATCCTCTCAAAGTCGTATTAATGGACCGTGACCGATTACTGATGACGATCAGTGTACGGCAGCAGAGACAGGTAGCGAGCGCGTTTGATAGCGCGAGCCAGCTGACGCTGGTATTTTGCACGGGTACCGGTGATACGGCTTGGGACAATCTTACCGCTTTCGGTGATGTAGTTTTTCAGCGTAGCGATATCTTTATAGTCGATCTCTTGAACGCCTTCCGCGGTGAAACGGCAGAACTTGCGACGACGGAAATAACGTGCCATATGGCTAGTCTCCAGAATCTATCAATTCAATCTGCTCGGCATGCAAGACCACTTTGTTCAGGCCATTTTTCATCTGATGACAAGTAATGAACCCATGAACCGTGATTTGCGTACCGACCGTTATACTGTGAGTAATGGCCTGGTTCGCGTGCCCGCTAACAATCACTGGCATTCGGCACCATGCCTGCCGGTTAAGACCGGCTTCCTCTTGCACAGAACGGTGCTCAAGCACGAACTGGCAGTGAGGAATTCCTGAGGGGCTGACCTTGCGAAGGGGCGTCTTGCACACTGTGCCAGACAACGCCAGGCGGTTGGCCATCATCAGAATTACTCTTCAGAATCCCCAGCATCTGCATCATCAGCGGTTTCGTTAGCGAAATCATCGCGACGCTCACGGCGCTCGTCTTTCGCTTTAACCATTGGAGATGCTTCGGTAACCGCGTGCTTAACGCGCATAACCATGCTGCGGATAACGGCGTCGTTGAAGCGGAAGTTAGTTTCCAGCTCATCGATCGCTTCCTGCGGAGCTTCAACGTTCAACAGAACGTAGTGAGCTTTGTGCAGTTTGTTGATCGGGTAAGCCAGCTGACGGCGGCCCCAGTCTTCCAGACGGTGGATCGTACCTGCTGCTGCAGTGATTGCACCAGTGTAACGTTCGATCATGCCCGGAACCTGTTCGCTCTGGTCAGGATGGACCATAAAAACGATTTCGTAATGACGCATCGAATTGCTCCTTACGGATTATTCAGCCTCCTGTCAGGGTCAGCCGCGGCCCATGGAAGCAAGGAACGTGTTTGAATTGCGGCTGAAAAATTGACGCGTAATCATACTTACCCAGGCCGCCAAACTCAAGGCCGCAGGCAAATAAATTCTCTTTATGACAGGGGGAATGGCTAAGCCTGTGAATTTCAAAACAAAGCAGCAGATCGTCAAAATATTTTGAAAGAGACCATCAGAAATGGTCACTTTTTATTCAGCCATCAGGAATTACACTTATTGGTAACAGGCCGCCACAGCCATTAACAGGAGCGACGACCACGGATTTCAGGTTTGTTGTAGTGGAGCGCATCATGAAAAATATCGTTATTGCCCTTGCCGCTGTTCTGCTCTTTAGCGCAAATGCGGCCGCAGCTATAAAAATCGACGCCCGCCAGGCCAGAAATATGGACGACGTTCAGAGCCTGGGCGTTATTTACATCAACCACAACTTCGCTACCGTTTCTG
The DNA here is from genome assembly GCF_050847315.1 of Enterobacter sp. TMH.L2. Classification (NCBI taxonomy): domain Bacteria; kingdom Pseudomonadati; phylum Pseudomonadota; class Gammaproteobacteria; order Enterobacterales; family Enterobacteriaceae; genus Enterobacter; species Enterobacter sp. TMH.L2. Next base: position 4,145,814 of record NZ_CP193791.1, read on the forward strand.
AAGCGGAATCGGCCATTCAACAGGATGCTGACCAGCACAACGCGAAGTTTTATCACACGATAATCATGAGAGAACCGGGCAGCAACGGCAATATGCACGTCAGCGCTGACATCTACCGGTAGTTTGAGAGTACGCGTAAACACCAGAGAAGACACCACGACCTAAAAATCCATGTTTGACTTGCCCCCGCTTGCGGGGGCTTTTTTTGGATAACGCCCCAATACCGCTGGTGACAGCGGCTTTAACATCCAACACCCGCGTTCACTTTTGCCCGTAATAGGCATTCGGACCATGCTTACGCATGAAATGCTTGTTTATCAGGTAATCATCCATGCGGCCAAGGAGGGGATTAATACCGCGAGCAATCCACGCCATTCTGGCGACTTCTTCCATAACGACCGCGTTATGCACCGCATCATGAGCATCTTTGCCCCAGGCAAAAGGCCCGTGTTGAAACACCACAATTCCCGGCGTATGCAGTGGCTCCATTACGTCCAGCGTTTCAATGATCACCCGCCCGGTGTTCAGCTCGTAATCCTCTTCAACTTCACTGGCGCTTAACGCTCTGGTGCACGGGATGTCGCCAAAGAAGTAGTCCGCATGAGTCGTGCCCAGCGCAGGAATGGCAAGACCGGCCTGCGCCCAGGCCGTAGCATGCGTCGAGTGGGTATGCACCACGCCGCCAAGACGCGGATAGTGGCGATACAACGCCAGATGCGTAGCCGTATCGGAAGAAGGACGGAGCTTACCTTCCACCACATTGCCCTCCAGATCCACCACCACCATATCGTCCACACTCATGATCTCGTAGGCTATGCCGCTGGGTTTAATGACCACCAGCCCACGCTCCCGGTCAATGGCACTCACGTTGCCCCAGGTGAAGGTCACCAGGCCATAGCGCGGTAAATCCATATTAGCGTCAAAAACCTGCTGTTTGAGCTTTTGCATTATGATGCCTCATCCAGTCCAGCCCGCACCATCCGCGCTCTCACCCAATCGCGTGCGCGCGCCACTTCTGCTGCCGGGTCATCGGCCGTTTCACTCCACATTTCAATCAGGTAGGGGCCACAATAGCCACTCTGTTGGAGGGTCTTAAAACAACCTTCGAAATCAACCACGCCTTCACCAAACGGCACGCTTTTAAACACACCTGGCCTTGCATCCTTCACATGCACTGCGACGATATGCCCTATCCCGGCCTGTAGCTCCATCTGCACATCGTTATCCCACGCGGACAAGTTGCCAATATCAGGATAGAGCTGGAACCACGGATTATTCAGGTAATGGACATAGCCCAATGCCTTACTGACTGAATTCATCAGCGGGTAATCCATGATTTCCATCGCCAGCATCACCTGCGCGCGGCTTGCCATTTCGACGCACTCTTTAAGGCTCTCGCGAAAACGGCGGCGCGTCTCGTCATTGGCCTCCTGATAATAAACGTCGTAACCCGCCAGTTGGATAACTCGAATGCCCACATCCTGTGCCAGTTGAATCGCCTTGCGCATGATCTCCAGACCGTGGTTCCGTACCGCATCGTCTTCGCTACCGAGAGGGAAACGTCGATGAGCACTGAGGCACATAGAAGGAACACGCACACCGGTTTCGGCAATCGCATTGACCAAAGCGAGGCGCTGTTCTTTGCGCCAGTCCAGGCGAGCCAATCGGGCATCGGTTTCATCAACCGACATCTCGACGAAGTCAAAAAGGAGTGTTTTCGCCAGCCGCAGGCGTTCCAGCCAGCACTCCCCGGAGGGAAGTGCTTTTTCATAGATGCCGAGCGGAATATGTTTCGACAGCATAACCGCTCCTTAGCCCCACAACTGGGCAATAGAACGTTTAAACTGCCGTGCCGCTTCCGCAGGTGCAGCCGCATCGCGAATGCTGCGACCGGCAATAAAGACGTGAATCGGAATCCCCTGGAAAAGCGGCAAATCTTCCAGTGTCAGGCCGCCGGTTACGGTGACCTTAAAGCCCATATCAGACAGACATTTAATGGCATTGATATCTGCTTCGCCCCACGCCATACCGGCCGCCTGTGCATCACGGCTACGGTGATAAACCACCTGCGCGATGCCCGCATCACGCCACGCCTTCGCCTGCGACCACGTCCAGTAGCCTGTCAGTTCAATCTGTATATCACCGTCAAACTCTTTCGCCACATCCAGTGCGCCCTTGACGGTGTTAAGATCCGCACAGCAAATAACGGTTACCCAGTCGGCGCTCGCTTCAAAACACATGCGGGAAAGAATTTTACCGGCATCGGCAATTTTGGCATCAGCCAGCACAATTTTTTGCGGATAGAGCGACTTCAGATCGCGAACGGAGCGTACACCTTCAGCCACACAAAGAATGGTACCAACTTCAATGATGTCCACTTCATCGGCAATCAGGCGGGTTGTTTCATATGCGGAAGACATTGATTGATTATCCAGCGCAACCTGCAACATTGGTAATGACATTTGATGCTCCTTTTAAACAGCCGCCGCAGTGGCATTATCAATTAAATCGAGTACTTCCTGCGTGGTGCGGCAGGCACGTAAACGGTCAAAATTAGCCTCATCTTCAAACAGATTGACGATCTGCATGATGCCTACTTCCTGATGGGTGCTGGCGTCAATGGCCGCCATGGTGATAAGAATATCGACCGGATCATTATCTTCATGGTTGAACACCAGAGGCGTTTTTAGCGTCACCAGCGCGAAGCCGGTTTTCTTGACCCCCTCTTCCGGGCGGCCATGCGGCATCGCCAGCCCTGGCGCAATCACAAAGTAAGGACCATGCTGCGCAACACCATCAAGAATGGCCTGGTAATAACGCGGCTCAACAATGTCAGCCTTAACCAACAGATCAACACTCAGCTTTACCGCTTCCTGCCAGGTACGGGCCTCAGCCTGTAAAAGGATGGTGTTATTGTCTGCCAGCGAATTACGTAGTTTCATTAGCTGCCCTCCTTCACATCCTGTGGAAAGTGAGCATTGATCACCTCCAGCAGTTTTGGCCCAAAATCAGCAGGCGAGAGCATATTTCGCACCCCAACAACATATTTATTGCCTGTTACGGTGATTTCTCCCGCGATATGCATGGATGCGATGATGATGTCCGCGCCGTTGAGTTCACTTTTGTATTCCCCCACCGCGCAACTGTTTACCGTATGGTCAATATTTGACTGAGTTAAAAACTGGTCCACTTTCATCTTCATGATCATGGAACTCCCTTGCCCATTGCCACACACGGCCAGGATACGTACGGTCATAATCGAGACTCCTTAGCGAGCAGAAACTTCTGCTGTTTGTTTTTCCGCATCTTCCTCCGCTCGCAAACAACGGCCAGCGAAGAACATATAGGCCAGAGCAATCAGAATGATGACGGCCATAAAGACCAGTCCGACAGAGGCGAAGCCCTGCATCATCGGTGGTGCCAGAATTGACCAGTCGGCCATCCCCATCCAGGCGCTCATGCCGGTAAGTTTTACCGCCCAGACACAGCCAAAGATTTCAATCATCCCCATCACCAGACAAATCTTCAGCGCAGCACGCCAACCGCCAAAGTGATTAGCAAAGACGCCGATGGTGGCGTTCGAGAAGAACATTGGGATAAAGCCCGGAATAATCAGAATGGAAGAACCGAGGCCCACCAGAATACCGACGGCGATCAATTGGCCGATGGTCCCCCACAAAAAGCCCCAAACTACGGCGTTTGGCGCAAAGCTATAGATAGCGGCACAATCAATCGCCAGCACCGCGCCAGGAATCAAACGCTGGGAAATACCGTTGAACGCTTCGGACAGCTCGGCGACGAACATACGCACGCCCTGAGTGATGATGAAAATAGCCACGGCGAACGAGAAACCGGTTTGCAGGATATAGACCGTCCAGTGGGTGCTGCCCGCCATCGCCTGGACAACGTCGATACCAAAGGAGAGCAAAATGGCACCGAAGAAGAGGGTCATCACAATCGCCGTAGAGACGATGTTGTCATGGAAAATATTAAGCCAGCCCGGTAGCTTGAGGTCTTCAACGCTCTCCTCTTTTTTACCAAGATACGGCGCGACTTTATAAGCCACCCAGGAGGCAAACTGCTGTTGATGGCCAATAGAGAAACCGCAGCCGTCAGTCACTTCCTGCGTCGGCTTAAACATCATATTGGCGGTAATGCCCCAGTAGAGCGACACCAGCACTGCAGTACAGATAATCGTCGTCAACATTGGGTAGCCAAAGATATAGAAAGCAACGGCAATCAACCCCGCCTGCTGGAACATGATGTGGCCGGTCAACATGATGGTGCGAATGCCTGTGATCCTGCGAAGCAGAACGTAAATGATGTTCAGCGCCAGCGCGAGTAGTACGGCATATCCCACCCAACTGTAGGCATCACCCATACGCTCAATAGTTGCCATCATTGACGCATAGGTGTCAGAGATCGCGCCATTGATACCATACACTTCCGACATTTTTGCCACCACGGGCTTAAAAGTGCTCGTCAGAATGCCGGAACCCGCCTGCAGCAACATGAAACCAATAATGGTTTTGATGGTGCCTTTAATGATGACGCTGACGCTTTTGCGTAGAAGGATGTAGCCCAGACACGTCACGATACCCAGCAACAGCGGGGCGTTAGTCATGACCTGATTAAAGAACACGGTAAAGACGTTGTAGAGGATCTCCATAACTCTCTCCAGAAATAAGAACGCGAGGGGCAATCCCTTCGTGGTGGGTGCCATCACTCTAGCAATCACAAATGATCACCAAAAGATCAAATTTGATTAATTGTGATGCATCACGCAAATTATTTCCATAGGATGAGAATGGATTATCACCGTCGTTCAAAGTAAAGAAAATAAACCATTAAATTCAATTAAATAACCAAAACCCACCGATATCAAACCAACATAAAGATAGATTTACGCTGCCGTTTTCAAGTCGAAATACCGATATCAGGCTATTGCAAACTGAATCAAATAGTGCCATTTTAAATCAAATTAAATCACACCGTGAATTATTTTGAATTAAAAAGGAGTGAAAACGATGAATAAAGTGAACACGATCACCCGTGAATCATGGGTTCTGAGTACCTTTCCGGAATGGGGTAGCTGGCTGAATGAAGAAATTGAACAAGAGCAGGTTGCGCCGGGCACCTTTGCCATGTGGTGGCTGGGCTGTACAGGCATCTGGCTGAAATCAGAAGGCGGGGCCAATATTTGCACCGATTTCTGGTGCGGAACAGGTAAGCAAAGTCACGGCAACCCGCTGATGAAAACAGGCCATCAGATGCAACGCATGGCGGGCGTGAAGAAACTCCAACCCAACCTACGTACTACACCGTTTGTTCTGGATCCATTCGCCATTCGCCAGATCGATGCCGTACTGTCCACGCACGATCATAATGATCACATTGATGTGAATGTTGCCGCCGCAGTCATGCAGAACTGTGCTGATGACGTACCGTTTATCGGCCCGCAAACCTGCGTTAATCTGTGGATTGGCTGGGGTGTACCGAAAGAACGCTGCATCATGGTAAAACCTGGCGACGTTATAAAAATAAAAGATATTGAAATCCATGCGCTCGATGCGTTTGACCGTACCGCGCTGATCACGTTACCGGTCGATCAAAAAGCTGCGGGGGTGCTGCCGAACGGGATGGACCAGCGCGCAGTGAACTACTTATTCAAAACGCCGGGTGGCACGCTGTACCACAGCGGTGATTCTCACTACTCCAACTACTACGCAAAACACGGTAACGAGCACCAAATCGATGTGGCTCTGGGCTCCTATGGCGAGAACCCACGCGGTATTACCGACAAAATGACCAGCGCGGATATCCTGCGTATGGCCGAATCACTGAACGCCAAAGTGGTCATCCCGTTCCATCACGATATCTGGTCAAATTTCCAGGCCGACCCACAGGAAATCCGCATGCTGTGGGAAATGAAGAAAGATCGGCTGAAATATCACTTTAAGCCCTTCATCTGGCAGGTTGGGGGGAAATTCACCTGGCCGTTGGACAAAGACAACTACGAATACCACTATCCACGTGGGTTCGATGACTGCTTCACCCTGGAACCCGATCTGCCCTTTAAGTCCTTCCTGTAAGATGTCTCCGGCGAGCGGTCAATACAAGCCGCTCGTCGGAATTTCTTTCCGTCCACATTAGTATTTTCATCTGATTTTAAATATTATCTTTGCTTATCACTTTTAATCGGATTTGCTCATGACGGAAGCGCAAAGACATCAAATTTTACTGGATTTGCTTGCACAAACGGGGTTTGTCACCGTGGAGCAAGTGATATCCCGGCTGAAAATCTCTCCCGCAACGGCTCGGCGTGATATCAATAAACTCGACGAGAGCGGCAAACTGAAAAAAGTCCGCAACGGTGCGGAAGCCGTTAGTGAGCAGCGTCCGCGCTGGTCGCCGATGAACATTCATCAGGCTCAAAACCATGATGAAAAAGTACGGATTGCCCGCGCGGCTTCTCAGCTGGTCAGCCCAGGTGAAAGCATTGTTATCAACTGCGGCTCCACAGCCTTTCTGCTCGGCCAACAGATTTGTAGTAAACCGGTACAAATCATTACCAACTACTTACCGCTGGCAAATTATCTTATCGAACAGGAGCATGACAGCGTGGTTATCATGGGGGGGCAGTACAATAAAAGCCACTCTATCACCCTCGGGCCACAGGAGAATGAAACGTCGCTGTATGCCGGACACTGGATGTTTACCAGTGGCAAGGGACTGACCGCCGAAGGTTTGTATAAAACCGATATGCTAACCGCAATGGCAGAGCAGAAGATGCTGGGAGTGGTGGGCAAACTGGTGGTGTTGGTTGACAGCAGCAAAGTCGGGCAACGGGCTGGAATGCTGTTCAGCCGCACAGATCAAATAGATCTGGTCATTACCGGCAAGCAGGCCGATCCTGAAGTCGTGCTAAAACTTCAGGAACGTGGCATCAAAGTCATCCTGGTTTAGTGCTTACAGGTACCGGACAAAAAACTGGCTTGTGGCGTCTAACGCTTCGGGCGTAATGCGATGTTTGACGCCCGCTTCCCATACGCAAGTCAGGTTTTTATCCAGCTTGTTCGCCCCCAGGGCCTGCTGCAACCTGAACGTTTCGACGGCGGGCACAACATCATCTTCTTCACCGTGCCAGAGCAGTAACGGCCTGTTGCTTAGCGCTTCAAGCTGCTCGCCAACATCGTAATCCTTCAGACTGACGATAATCTTGTCACGTACCTCCACCGAAGGTGGAAACAGCGTCTGGGCGAGCGTCGTAAAATAGCCAGACCCCATCAGGCAGGCAACGCAGCGGACTTCAGGCTGCCGCGCCATAATCCCCAGCGCCGTCATGCCCCCCATAGAAGCCCCTCCCACGGCAAGTCTGCCCTCAGCAACACCGCCGGAGTTGATTAATGCCTGATAGAGAGCCGGGAATTCATCAATACTGTTTTTTAAAATCGGCCAGAACTTCTGCAGGCGAGCGTGAGCGTCACCGCTGTATCGAGCGCCATGATCGAGCGCATCAGGCATGACAACACGAAATCCCCGCTGCGCCAGCGCCACAGCGAAATAGCTATAGACCAGTTTTGAAGAGGTGAACCCGTGATAGAAAATAACCGTCGGCAGCGGGGACTGCTTCATTCTGGCAGGGACTGCGTGCAGCACTTCAACATCGGCAAACCGCTCATTATAAATTTCGATCATCTTCTCTTCTCCTCCGGCGAAATATCAGGGAAAGTAACGCAGATTAGGGATTATTGTAACGATGAGATCAAGCTAGCGATTTTCATTCGAAAGTCAGCCAAAAGCGCGCCTGAGATAACAAATCGGGAACATTCCCCCTTTGCACGGCCAAACCCGGAACTACACTATGATCGTCAAGAAACGAGAAACCATCATGCCACGGCTATCCGTACTATTTTTGGCAGCCTTACTCAGCGCCTGCAGCGTGCTTCAGGGTACACCGCAACCAGCACCGTCGCCGACGAATTATCCGCAGGAAGTACAGCGCACTCAGACTGCGGAATTAACAAAAATAGGCACCGTGACCGCCGTGGTACGTGGCTCTCCGATGGACTCAGAAGCCATTATTAAGAAGAAAGCCGCAGCAGCAAAAGCCGATTATTATCTCATCATTATGAATGATGAGACGGTTATCCCAGGCCAGTGGTATTCACAGGCTATTTTGTATCGAAAATAGCCGAGGCCGATAGCCGTTATTTATTGATATTTACACAGCTTTTCGCCGCTTGATCGTTTCTTATGCACAATGGACCTCGCCCTCAGGAAGCGGGGTCAGCTTTGAGTAAGCGAAGGATTGCCCTGTAACTTCGGGGTAAAATGATAAGGAACTGACAATGAAACGATCCCTTGCCTTAACGACACTGCTGTTATCTGTTGGCCTCATTCCGACTCTGGCGCAGTCCGCCGAGTTTGCCAGCGCGGACTGCGTAACGGGCCTCAATGAAATCGGATTAATTTCGGTCAATAACATTGCCGGCAGCCCTCAGGACGTCGAACGTATGATCGCGCTGAAAGCTGACGAGCAAGGCGCTTCCTGGTACCGCATTATTCAGATGCAGGAAAACTCTCTGGCCGATAGCTGGCGAGCGCAGGCCATTCTCTACGCGTAAAGGCCCGCGATTTTATTAAGCCACGCCTCCCGTTGCCCGCAGCAGCACGTCATTGATGACCTGCTCGGGCAAAAGCGATTCTCCCCGTTCATCCAGCATCATACGGCACCAGGCTTCCGCTGCCGGGGGTGAAAGTGATTTAAGTAATTGTGCCCCACAGGCGAGATTAGCCAGCTGCTGAGTAATTTCTCTGCCTCTCTCCTCCTGAGGCTTCCGCAAACGCTGCTGCAACTGCCGCCAGCTGCGATCGAAATGCCGGTTTTGCCCTTTAACCTCATCAAATTCGCTGCACAGCATCTCCATTGCCGCAGGCTGTTTGGCGAACACGCGCAGCACATCAAGGCTCATAATATTGCCAGATCCTTCCCAGATGCTGTTTACAGGCATTTCACGATATAACCGAGGCAACTCGCTCTCTTCGCAGTAGCCCACGCCACCCAGCACCTCCATCGTTTCTGCCACAAAAGGGATCCCTGCTTTACAGATGCTGAATTTCGCGGCCGGGGTAAACAAACGGCTGTAGGCCAGCTGTAGAGCATTGTCTGGCGACTCCCACGCTCGCGCCAGACGGAAAAGAAAAGCCGTCTGGCCTTCAAGCCGCAGCGCCATTTTTCCCAGTAGCTGACGCATCATCGGCTGTTCGATAAGCGTTTTGCCAAAGGCCTGCCGCTGAAGGGCGTGGCACAAGGCCACGGAGAGTGCTCGCCGCATCAGACCGTGACTCCCCAGCGCACAGTCGAAGCGGGTAAATCCGCCCATCTTCAAAATATGACGAATGCCTTCGCCTTCCTCACCAATAAGCCAGGCCGTGGCATCACAGAACTCGACTTCACTGCTGGCGTTTGAACGGTTGCCCAGCTTGTCCTTGAGCCGTTCAAGACGAACGGCATTGCGCTGGCCGTCCGGCAGAATACGCGGTAAGAAGAAGCACGACAGTCCGTCCTTAGCCTGAGCAAGCACCAGATGCGCATCGCTTTGCGGCACGGAGAAAAACCATTTATGCCCCACCAGCCGGTAAGCCTCACCGGCCCCTCGGCCAGCCAGCGGTTCCGCGCGAGTCGTGTTACTCAGCACGTCAGATCCACCCTGCTTTTCAGTCATTCCCATACCGATCAGCAAACCACGTTTTTGTTCACCCGACAGCAAATGTGCATCATAGCGATCGCTCAGCAAGGGCTTGCGCCAGCCTTCAAATACTTTGGGTAAGTGCTGTAGCAGCAGTGGCGTTGCTCCAAACGTCATCGTAATCGGGCAAAGCGTGCCCGCTTCAACCTGAGCATGCTGGATAAACCGAGCCGCACGGGCAACAAAAGCGCCCTGACGAGCATCTTCTTGCCAGGTCAGGTTGTGAACCCGATTAGCAAACAGGCCTTGCATCAGCAAATGCCAGGCGGGGTGAAAACGAACATCGTCCAAGCGCTCTCCGCTGGCGTCAAACCGCAGCAGCTCCGGCGGATTGATGTTTGCCAGGCGGCCGAGCTCCAGAGATTCTGCAGATCCCAGCTGTTGGCCGATGCTGGCCAGCAGTTCAACATCCCAGCCAGCCCCTTCACGGACGACAGCTTCTCGCAACGGGATGTCTGAAAGAAAAAGATTGCTGTTGCTGAGGGGTTTGGGTTGATTAAAAACGGTGTGAGTTTGCCAGCGCATGCTGTTCCCTCCATCTGTGGCAATGCCAGTAAGTATGGACGGAGATGCGGGTTCTGCGCGGAGAGGGATCACAAACGGGGTGTTTCCACCCCATTCAGATGATGTGGCTTAACCGCGCTGACGCACGATTTCGAACAGGCAAACGCCGGTGGCAACGGACACGTTCAGAGAAGAAACGGTCCCGGCCATTGGAATGCTGACCAACTCATCGCAGTGCTCGCGGGTCAGACGACGCATGCCTTCACCTTCTGCGCCCATAACCAGCGCCATCGGGCCAGTGAATTTGCTCTGGAACAGAGTATGGTCCGCTTCACCGGCGGTGCCGACGATCCAGACGTTCTCTTCCTGCAGCAGACGCATGGTGCGGGCCAGGTTGGTGACGCGGATCAGCGGCACATTCTCCGCTGCGCCACAGGCAACTTTTTTTGCCGTCGCATTCAGCTGCGCGGAACGATCCTTCGGGACAATAACGGCATGCACACCGGCCGCGTCTGCGCTACGCAGGCAGGCACCAAGGTTATGCGGATCTGTTACACCGTCCAGGATCAGCAGGAACGGACGTTCGTGTTCGGCGATCAGGTCAGGCAAATCGTTTTCCTGATACTGGCGGCCCGGCTTCACTCGGGCGATGATACCCTGGTGTACCGCGCCTTCGGCTTTCTCGTCGAGCCACTGGCGATTTGCCACCTGCACCGGGATCCCTTGTGCTTCAATAGCGTGGATCAGCGGCAGCAGGCGCTTGTCTTCGCGACCTTTCAGGATAAAGACTTCCTGAAAACGCTGCGGAGCACGTTCAAGCAGGGCCTGGACGGCGTGAATGCCGTAAATAATTTCACTCATCGATATCACTCATTGCGGACGAGGGTTCGCCCGTGTTGGTTTGTTCATAATCTGTATTTTGCCCCTCACCCCGGCCCTCTCCCTTTCCGGGAGGGAATACGTCAGAGTGAGGGTAATATCAGCTCGCCTGCTTCTTCGCGGCGCGCTTCGCCTTCGTTGCTGCGGCTATTTTACGGGTTTTGTCAGACGGCGCTTTGGCTTTCTTCGGTTTCTTTCCAGCCTTCTCTTTCTTTGCTTTCGCTCCGTCTTTCTCTTTACGGAAAGCATTGTCCGGCTCGAAGTTTACGCGCTTGCCTGCCTGACGGCGCTTAGATGGCGCACCACCCTTTCCGCCTCGCTTCGCTTTGTCTTTTGCCGTTTTGCCTTCGCCACGTGGCGCACGCGAGCTTGAGATCAACGCGAAGTCGATCTTGCGCTCGTCCATGTGCACGGCTTCCACCCGAACCTCAACGCGGTCGCCCAGACGATAAGTCTGCCCGCCGGATTCGCCAATCAGGCGCTGACCAATCTGGTCAAAGCGGTAGTAGTCGTTGTCCAGCGTCGAGACGTGAACCAGGCCGTCGATAAACAAATCGTCCAGACGCACAAAGAAACCGAAACCTGTTACGCTGGCAATAATGCCGTTGAATACCTGGCCGACATGATCCTGCATAAAGTCGCACTTCAACCAGTCCGCTACGTCGCGAGTCGCTTCGTCAGCGCGGCGTTCGGTCATCGAGCAGTGCTGACCCAACTGCAGCATCTCTTCCATGCTGTAGTGCCAGCCGCCGGATTCGGTGCTGTTCCCGGTATGCCCCTGCTCTTTTGCCAGTAAGTATTTAATGGCGCGGTGCAGGGACAAGTCCGGGTAGCGACGAATTGGCGAAGTAAAGTGCGCGTAGGACTGCAGCGCCAGACCAAAGTGCCCCCGGTTTTCCGGATCGTAAATCGCCTGTTTCATCGAGCGCAGCAGCATGGTTTGCAGCATTTCGTGGTCAGGGCGATCGGCGATAGATTCCAGCAGATCGGCGTAATCACGCGGTTCTGGTTTTTGCCCGCCTGGCAACTCAAGGCCCAGCTCAGCCAACACCGAACGGAACGCGGTGATCGCATCGTTGCTTGGGCGATCGTGATCGCGGAACAGCGCTGGCTCGTTATTCTTCTCAACAAAACGCGCCGCCGAGATGTTAGCGAGGATCATACACTCTTCGATCAGTTTGTGTGCATCGTTACGCACGGTCTGCTCGACGCGCTCAATGCGGCGCTCGGCGTTGAAGATAAACTTCGCTTCTTCGCTTTCAAACGAGATCCCGCCGCGTTGAGCACGAGAAACCTCCAGCACTTTGTAGAGGTTATGCAGCTCTTCGATGTGTTTAACCAGCGGCGCATATTGCTCGCGCAGTTCCTGATCGCCCTGCAGCATATGCCAGACCTTGGTGTAGGTCAGGCGCGCATGGGAGCTCATCACCGCTTCATAGAATTTATAGCCCGTCAGGCGCCCTGCCGCGGAGATGGTCATCTCGCAGACCATACACAGGCGGTCAACCTGCGGGTTGAGGGAACACAGGCCGTTTGAAAGCACTTCCGGCAGCATCGGTACTACCTGAGACGGGAAGTAAACTGACGTCCCGCGATTGCGGGCTTCGTTATCCAGCGCCGTAGGGGGACGAACGTAGTAACTTACGTCGGCAATCGCAACCCACAGGCGCCAGCCACCGCCGCGTTTTTTCTCGCAGAATACGGCATCGTCAAAGTCACGCGCGTCTTCGCCGTCGATGGTCACCAGCGGTAGATCGCGCAGATCAACACGGCCGATTTTAGCTTCTTCCGGCACTTCTTCTTTCAGTTTTGCAACCTGGGCTTCAACTTCTTTCGGCCAGACGTGCGGAATTTCATGGGTACGCAGCGCCATATCAACGGCCATGCCGGTATCCATGTTATCGCCAAGCACTTCAACAATCTTACCGATCGCTTTGGTACGACGGGTCGGACGCTGGGTCAGCTCGACCACCACCACAAAGCCCATACGGGCGCCCATCAGCGCTTCCGGCGGGATCAGAATATCGAAGCTCAGGCGGCTGTCGTCCGGCACCACAAAACCTACGCCTGCGTCGGTAAAGTAGCGGCCAACAATCAGCCCGGTTCTTGGCTCCAGCACGCGCACAATACGCGCTTCGCGGCGGCCTTTACGGTCCGCGCCGAGCGGCTGCGCCAGTACCAGATCGCCATGCATACACATTTTCATCTGCTCGGATGAAAGATAGAGATCGTCTTTACTTCCTTCAACGCGCAGGAAACCGAATCCGTCGCGGTGGCCGATCACTTTACCTTTCAGCAGATCCAGGCGTTCCGGCAGCGCGTAACACTGGCGGCGGGTGAAGACCAGTTGGCCATCACGCTCCATCGCACGGAGGCGGCGGCGCAAAGCTTCAAGCTGTTCTTCACCGGAGATTTTTAGTTCTTCCGCCAGCTCTTCGCGGCTGGCCGGTTTTTCACGTTTTGAGAGATGGTCGAGAATAAACTCCCGGCTTGGGATCGGGTTTTCGTATTTTTCGGCTTCTCGTTCCTGGAAAGGATCTTTTGACATTTCGGGTCCTCCGTTGTCATCCGCAGATGGAATCGTGATTATTCCACCAGCAGTAATTTGTAGAGCGGTTGGTTTTGGTCCACCAGGTCGGCCAGCGTGTGCTTGTCCAGTTCCTGAAGGAAACTCTGCACCGCCTCAGCCAAAGCCTGTTTGAGTCGGCAGGCGGGGGTGATATGACAAAACTCACTGCTACAGTTCACCAATGAGAGCGGCTCCAGCTCGCGCACCACGTCGCCAATGCGGATCGTTTCCGCTGGCTTACCAAGGCGAATGCCGCCATTTTTTCCTCGCACGGCCATAACATAGCCCGCGCGGCTGAGTTGATTGATGATTTTCACCATGTGATTACGGGACACGCCGTACACCTCTGTGACTTCAGAGATATTGGTCATTCTCCCTTCGGGAAGAGAAGCCATATAAATCAAAGCACGTAAACCGTAATCAGTAAAACTCGTTAACTGCACATCAACCTCATGGGTGGGAGGGGAAACGCTTTGCGTAAGGCAAGTTGTACCTTAAAGCAGGTACATATTGATGATAAACCAGCCATATGGTTGCCAGCTAATTTATTTGATTGGAATGATGAATAAAGCGGCGGGAAGAAAGCGATACGGGGTGTGAAACCACACCCCGTGACATCATTATGCGTCGAACGGATCGCGCAGAATCATGGTTTCAGTCCGGTCCGGGCCGGTTGAAATAATATCAATCGGTACGCCGGTGACTTCTTCAATGCGTTTGATGTAGTTCAGCGCTGCCTGCGGCAGACCGCTGCGCTCTTTCACGCCGAAAGTGGTTTCAGACCAGCCTGGCATCACTTCATAAATCGGTTCGATACCTTCCCAGTCATCCGCAGCCATTGGCGTGGTGGTCACTTCACGACCATCAGGCATACGATAGCCTACGCAGATTTTCACTTCTTTCAGGCCGTCCAGGACGTCAAGCTTGGTCAGGCAGAAGCCGGACAAGGAGTTGATCTGCACGGCGCGACGCACGGCAACCGCATCCAGCCAGCCGGTACGACGGCGACGGCCGGTAGTAGCCCCGAATTCGTTACCCTGTTTGCACAGGAATTCGCCGATGTCATCGAACAGCTCGGTTGGGAACGGACCAGCACCCACGCGAGTGGAGTAAGCTTTGATAATACCCAGAACGTAATCCACATAGCGCGGACCGATGCCGGAGCCGGTCGCAACGCCACCTGCGGTGGTGTTAGAGGAGGTTACGTACGGATAAGTACCGTGGTCGATGTCCAGCAGCGTACCCTGAGCACCTTCGAACATGATGAAGTCGCCGCGTTGACGCGCCTGATCCAGCAGGTCAGAGACATCCACAACCATGCTGGTCAGAATGTCGGCAACCGCCATCGCATCATCCAGCACTTTCTGGTAGTCAACGGCTTCAACTTTGTAGAAGTTCACCAGCTGGAAGTTATGGTATTCCATCACTTCTTTCAGCTTGTCTGCAAAGGTGGCTTTGTCGAACAGGTCGCCAACGCGCAGGCCACGACGGGCCACTTTGTCTTCGTAAGCCGGCCCGATGCCGCGACCGGTAGTGCCGATAGCTTTCGCGCCGCGAGCTTTTTCACGCGCAACGTCCAGCGCAACGTGGTAGTCAAGGATCAGCGGGCAAGCTTCTGACAGCAGCAGACGCTCACGTACTGGAATACCGCGGTCTTCCAGACCTTTCATCTCTTTCATCAGCGCAGCTGGAGACAGCACAACGCCGTTACCGATGATGCTGGTGACGTTTTCGCGAAGAATGCCTGATGGAATAAGATGAAGAACGGTTTTTTCACCGTTGATTACGAGAGTGTGACCTGCGTTGTGACCGCCCTGGTAGCGCACAACATATTTAGCCCGTTCAGTCAGAAGATCGACGATCTTTCCTTTACCTTCGTCACCCCATTGGGTGCCCAGTACGACGACGTTGTTACCCATTTTTCAAAATCACCGTTTGCTTAAAAATGGATTCTACCATCGGTTTCTCAGATGAACAGCCCTTTTAGTATACAAAATCAGTTTCTGCCGGATAAATTTCACTCAGCTACTGGCGCGACTCAACATGTAGTAGATAACGATGCCAGCAACCACAAGACCACCGCCAAAACGGCGCAATAGCGTGTCCGGTAATTGCGCCATAGCCAGAATCATTCGCCGCCAAATGCGCGGATAAAGCATCGGTCCCAGGCCTTCGAGTACCAAAACCAGCGCAAGCGCCAGCCAGATTGTTGAATTCATAATCATCCTTTGCGGGCATAAAAAAAGAGCCGGTAAACCGGCTCTTTCTCATTACTCAGCGATTAGCGTGAGCTATTAGCTGGCGTTTTCATGTAGCGGAAGAAGTCGCTGTCCGGGCTCAGTACCATGATGTCCTGATTAGACTGGAAGCTGGCTTCATAAGCACGCAGGCTACGGATAAATGCGTAGAAGTCTGGATCCTGGCTAAACGCATCAGCAAACAGCTTCGCGGCTTCAGCATCACCTTCACCACGAGAGATACGCCCTTCGCGCTCGGCTTCTGCCAGCGTACGGGTAACTTCGTAGTCTGCGGTTGCACGCAGCTTCTCAGCTTCTTCCTGACCCTGTGAACGGTGACGACGGGCGACCGCTTCACGCTCTGCACGCATACGGTTGTAAATCGCCTCGGACACTTCAGCAGGCAGGTTAATCTGCTTAATACGGACGTCCACAACTTCAATACCCAACGCCGCCATACTGTTCGGGTTAACCACCGGCACTTTACCGTTGGTCTCTTCAGTAATACGCGCCGCTGCGGAAGCAATGGCATCGTCAGCTGCAGGCGTTGCGACTTCATCATCCGTGCCCGCAGAACCGGAGTTCAGAGCATCACGGACGTCCAACGTCAGGCGACCACGGGAATCGGTCACGATGTCTTTCACATCCAGACGACCAATCTCAGACCGCAGACGGTCACTGAACTTACGCTTCAGCAGGACTTCTGCCTGAGAAACATCACCGCCACCGGTGGCAAGGTAGTAACGGCTGAAGTCGCTAATGCGCCACTTGATGTAGGAGTCAACGATCAGGTCTTTTTTCTCTTTGGTTACAAAGCGATCGGCCTGGTTGTCCATCGTCTGGATACGCGCATCCAGAGTTTTCACGGTTTCAATGAACGGGATCTTGAAGTGCAGACCTGGCTCATACACGACCGGTTTATTTTCATCATCACGCAGGACTTTGCCGAAGCGTAATGTAATGCCGCGCTCGCCCTCATGCACCACAAACAGCGAGGTGTAGATCACGACCAGCACGATGATAATTACTGCCACAAAAGACTTACGCATCGTTATTCACTCCCTACGCGCTGGGTATCGTTGCGCAGTGCGTTGGCACGGCGCTGATCCATGATATCGCCACTCGAGGAGGACGAAGAGGTACTGGCACTGCTGCTTGAGCTGGACGCCGGCGGCAGACGCAGCAAATTGTTCGCTGCGCTGTTATCGCTCTTCGCGGCCGGCTGCTGAGCGCCGCCCTTCAACATCTGATCCAACGGCAGCACCATCAGGTTGCCACCTTTATCGTTAACCAGCACTTTACGGGTGTGGCTAAGGACTTTTTCCATGGTTTCGATATACAGACGCTCACGAGTAATCTGCGGTGCGGCTTTATATTCTGGCAGCATCTTAGCGAAGCGAGCCACTTCACCCTGCGCTTCCAGAACGGTTTGTGCTTTATATGCACGCGCTTCTTCCAGAATACGCTGAGCCTGGCCGTTTGCACGCGGCTGTACTTCGTTGCTGTAAGCTTCTGCCTCACGAATGTACTGCTGTTCGTTCTCACGAGCGGCAATCGCATCATCAAAGGCGGCCTTAACTTCTTCTGGCGGACGTGCCGTCTGGAAGTTTACGTCCAGCAGCGTGATACCCATGTTGTAAGGCTTGATGGTTTCTTCAAGCTCACGCTGGGTATCGCTACGAATTACGGTACGCCCCTCGGTGAGGATCTTATCCATGGTGTATTTACCGATAACGCCCCGCAGTGCGCTGTCAGTGGCCTGACGCAGGCTGTCATCTGCACTGGTCACGCTGAACAAATAGCGCTGTGGATCGGTCACGCGGTACTGCACGTTCATCTCAACGCGCACGACGTTTTCGTCAGAAGTCAGCATCACACCGGACGCCGCAAGTTCACGTACCGACTCAACGTTCACTGCCTGAACGCTGTCGATAAACGTCGGTTTCCAGTTCAGACCCGGCTCAACGAGATGGCTGAATTTACCAAAGCGGGTCACAACACCGCGTTCGGCTTCTTTAATGGTATAGAACCCGGTTGCGGCCCAGATAATGACCGCGGCTGCAGCCACAATACCGACCACTCGACCGCCAATAGGATTGCCCGGCCCCTGCGATGCATTACCACCGCCGCTGCCACCGCTTTTCCCGCCGCCAAGGCCGCCGAGTTTTTTACTCAGCTTGCGGAAGATATCATCCAGATCAGGTGGCCCCTGATCGCGCCCTCCTTTGTTACCCCCAGAGTCGCCGCCAGGCTTGCTGCTTCCCCACGGGTCGCGGTCCTGTCCGTTATTACCGGGCTGATTCCACGCCATGTTTATGCTCCATATTTGTTGTGCGGTGATATCCCCCGAGGGGGAAATAGTCTTCAGGACATTTATACCCGTCATACTTCAAGCCGCAGGTGCGTTGGCTGCGCCCGCTCACCCCAGTCACATAGTTAGGCTATGCTCCTGGGAACTCTCGGCCTTGTCGCCTGCCTGCAACTCGAATTATTTAGGGTATATGAACCAGTCTGATGACATCTAAACGATGTAATCCGCGAGTGCCGGTTCTTGTTTACAGAGGCGACGCCAGTCCACGATAGGCATACGAACTTCTAACCCCACGCATCCGTCTTCCTCTGTCCACTCTTTTTCTATTGCCTGAAGCTGATAAAAACGGCTCCGCAAACGCCCTGCCTGAGGGGGTAAACGCAGCGTATGCTGCGCAATTTCACCAGACAAACGCTCCGTCAGAGCCTGGAAAAGCAGTGGGACACCGGCACCGGTCTGTGCGGAAAGCCAGACGCGGATCGGCACATTCTCGTCGTTCCTGTCGATACGCGGCTCAAACTCATCCAGCGCATCGATTTTATTCATGACCAACAGCGTAGGGATTTCATTCGCCTCAATCTCTTCCAGTACGGTATCGACTGCTGCAATGTTTTCCTGCATCCGGAAGTCGGCCGCGTCAATCACGTGTAACAACAGCGTGGCCTGACGTGTCTCCTGCAAAGTGGCCTTAAACGCCGCTACCAGATCGTGAGGCAGGTGGCGAATAAAACCGACAGTATCTGCCAGCACGGTTTCGCCCACATCGGCGACGTCAATACGGCGCAGTGTAGGATCGAGTGTGGCAAATAGCTGATCCGCGGCATAAACATCGGCCGCGGTAATTCTATTAAATAGCGTGGATTTACCGGCGTTGGTGTAACCCACCAATGAAATCGTCGGCACATCGGCTTTATTACGTGAACGCCGTCCCTGCTCGCGCTGTTTTTCTACGCGCTCTAACCGCGAAAGGATCAGCATAATACGATTGCGCAGCAGACGACGGTCCGTCTCGAGCTGGGTTTCCCCTGGACCACGTAAACCGATCCCGCCTTTCTGGCGCTCAAGGTGAGTCCAGCCGCGTACCAGGCGCGTAGCCAAATGGCGAAGCTGGGCCAGCTCAACCTGCAATTTACCCTCATGGGTACGTGCACGTTGGGCAAAAATATCTAAAATTAACCCGGTGCGGTCGATAACACGACACTGGCACAGGGCTTCCAGATTACGTTCCTGGGCGGGCGATAACGCATGATCAAACAGCACAACCGACGCCCCAGTGGCCTTAACGGCCTCGGCAATCTCAACGGCTTTGCCTTCACCAACAAAATACTTTGGGTGCGGGGACTTGCGGCTACCGGTTACCACCTGCAGCGCTTCGACACCGGCTGAAGAGACCAGGGATTCAAACTCCGCCAGGTCTTCCATGTCTTTGTCTTGCGAAAAATAGATGTGAACCAGTACCGCCTGCTCACCGGCATCATAACGGTCAAACAAGCGTATAACCTCTCAAAAAGACCAGCGGGGAACGCAGTTGAACTGGTCCCCCGACCGGGAAAACAGCAAGCAACCTTATTCGGTTTCTTCGCTGTCTTGTTGCGGCGCAGAACCAGCCTGCGCGCTGCCGCCGTGATGGTAGCCGCCAGAACCGCCGGTGCCGGTGTTATTGCTATGATGAGAAACCGGACGAGACGGAACAACGGTAGAAATCGCGTGCTTATAGACCATCTGGCTGACCGTGTTTTTCAACAGGATCACGAACTGATCGAAAGACTCAATTTGACCTTGCAGCTTAATACCATTCACCAAATAAATAGAAACTGGAACACGTTCACGACGCAGTGCGTTCAAGAACGGATCTTGTAAAGATTGCCCCTTAGCCATTCTATCTTTTCCTTATATGTTTGTTGTTTGTCACTCAAGAGCGATTAGCTCTGAAAAACTGCGTAAAAATTTGCGCACGCTGACGATTCAATTGTACACATTCACCCATGCTTCGCACTAACAACCTGTAGCACTTCGCTGTATGCCTGCTCAGGTTTTTCACTGTCTAACCAGTGAACACCTTCCCAACCACGCAGCCAGGTCATCTGGCGCTTAGCCAATTGACGCGTCGCGCAAATACCTCGATAAACCATTTCATCGTATGACGTTTCACCGGCCAAATAAGACCACATCTGGCGGTAGCCCACACAACGGATGGAAGGCATCTCCGTATGCAAATCTCCGCGAGCAAAAAGCGCCCGCACTTCTGCTTCAAAACCTGAAGCTAACATCTGATGAAAACGCTGCTCAATTCGCTGATGGAGCAGTTCACGGCTCGCCGGGGCGATGGCGAACTGATGCACCTGATACGGCAGAGCTTCTCCTGACGTTTGCGTCAGTTCCGTTAAAGTTTTACCCGAAATGAAAAAAACTTCCAGTGCCCGGGAAAGCCTTTGCGGATCATTTGGATGAATCCGGGCAGCGGCAACCGGATCGATTTCCTCCAGTTGACGATGCAGCGCATTCCATCCTTGCTCTGCCGCCTGTTGCTCTATTCTTGCCCTGACTTCCGGGTCCGCCGACGGCAGTGGCGAAAGCCCTTCCAGCAGCGCTTTAAAATAGAGCATAGTCCCACCGACCAGCAGCGGAATACGCCCGGCGGCGGTAATTTCAGCCATCTCGGCCAGCGCATCGCGGCGAAAATCTGCCGCAGAGTACGCCTGAGCCGGGTCAAGTACGTCCAGTAACCGGTGAGGCGCCTGGGCTTGCTCTTGTTCCGTTGGCTTAGCGGTACCGACATCCATTCCACGATAGATGAGGGCCGAATCTACGCTTATCAACTCTACCGGCAAAGTTTTACGCAAATTAATAGCAAGTGCCGTCTTACCTGAGGCCGTTGGCCCCATTAAAAAAATCGCCTGTGGCCTTTTTTTATCTTCAGTCATCTTTCAGGGCGTTCATCGCCGATTGTAAATCAACAGGTTGCAATAAACCGCTGGGGGGTGATTTCACCAACTGCGGGCAAAGACGTTCAACGTCTGCCAGCAGGGTGATCGCCTGAGCCTGACTCCACTGTTCGTGATCGCTTGCCAAATGACGAGCAATCCACAAAGCCAGCTGGCCCGCCGAAACGTCCGCCTGTTGCGCCAGGTATCCTGGCAGTTCGTGAATCAAGATTTGTAAATTTTGTTTCCGTAAAGGTAAAGGTACCGTGCGAATTGTTATCTGCCGGGCATCGGTATCAAACTCAATGCCCATTTCTTTCAAAAGCGCCTGATATTTAACCAATACGTCATGTTCTTCGCGACTGACTTTCAGCCGGAGTGGAATCAGCAGCGGCTGAGCACGCAGACCTTCACTCCCCGGCGCCAGTTGCGCCTGTTTTAGCCACCGTTCGGCCACCACCAGCGAAAGCAGCGAAAGTTTGCCCTGTCGCTCCAGCAAAGCTTTATCCGGCGGTAAAACCGTTAACACCCGGCCAAAACTTTGCGAGTGGCCCTCTAACGCAGCCGGCTCTTCAGCACGAGTGACAGGTTTTGGCTCGACCTCAGGCGTCTCAAGCAACTGATGATAAAGGGCACCCTGCTGCTTTTGATAGCCAGCCGCTGCATGTGGCCAAAGGGGCGTACCTCCGACCCCGGCTGGACGACCACCGCTGCCAGATGTAGACGAAATCTGCCTTGGCGCAGTCTCACGGGGCTCACGCGCGACGGCTGGCGTGGCAAACTGATTGCGCCCGGCGGCAACACGGTTCTCCGGCTGCCAGCGCTCAACGGGCGTTTCCGCCGTTTCTTCCAGCGCCAGGGCGTTCTCACCCTGCTGCTGAAGTACGCTTATCACGCCCTGATAAATAAAGTCATGCACCAGCCGTGACTGATGGAAACGCACCTCATGCTTCGCAGGGTGAACGTTAACGTCCACCTGATGCGGATCGATCTCCAGATACAGCACAAAGGCTGGCTGCTGATCCACGCCCAGTTTGTCTTCACAGGCCTGGCGAATCGCATGGTTAATTAAGCGGTCGCGCATCATGCGCCCGTTAACATAACAATATTGGATCTCCGCCAGGGCCGAAGTGGTTGCAGAAGGCTCAGCAACCCAGCCACGTAGCGTCAAATCACCGTGCTGCCACTCAATGGCCAGCGCCTGTTCAAGAAACGGCGTACCGCAAATGGCCCCCAGGCGACGCTCGCGTGGCGCACCTTCCTGTACGGCACGGTACTGGCGGATCATTTTGCCGTTGTGATTAAGCGTGATAGAAACATCGAACCGCGCCAGCGCAATGCGGCGTACCACTTCATCAATATGATTAAATTCGGTTTTTTCGGTGCGCATGAACTTACGGCGCGCAGGCGTGTTGTAAAACAGATCGAGCACTTCGAGCGTTGTTCCAACGGGGTGCGCGGCTGGTTTGACCGTCACAGCCTGGTCACGCCCTTCGGCGTAGGCCTGCCAGGCTTCATTTTGTTCTGCGGTACGCGATGTCAGGGTCAGGCGGGAAACGGAGCTGATACTTGCCAGCGCTTCGCCGCGAAACCCGAGGCTGATAATGGCCTCCAGATCGTCAAGTGAAGCGATTTTACTGGTGGCGTGGCGAGCCAGCGCCAGCGCCAGCTCTTCCTGCCTGATACCGCAGCCGTTGTCCCGAATACGAATGAGCTTCGCGCCACCACGTTCAATGTCGATATCTATGCGCGTGGCCCCGGCATCAAGGCTGTTCTCAACCAGCTCCTTCACTACCGACGCAGGGCGCTCTACAACCTCGCCAGCGGCGATCTGGTTCGCAAGCTGCGGCGGCAGAACCTGAATCGGCATGTTATCTCCTTAGTTGGTCACCGCGACCTGCTGCGGCGAACCCAGTTGGCTACGGGCAGTTTGCTCATTCGATGGAGCAGACTGCAGCGGGTGCTCGCGGAAATAGTTACGCAGCCCCTCATAAATGGCCTGAGCTATTTGCTGCTGGTAAGAGTCGCTGCCAAGCAAGCGCTCTTCGGAACTGTTGCTGATGAAGCCCGTTTCAACCAACAGAGAAGGAATATCCGGTGAACGCAGCACGCCCAGGCTCGCGTGTTCCGGGCGGCGCTTATGCAAAGAGCCTACGCGCTGCAGCTGAGCCAGCACTTTGGTCGCGACATCATACCCGACGCGCTGAGAATGACCGAACTGCAAATCCAGCACAGCCTGGCTCAGGTAGGGATCGGCCTGGCTATTTGCCAGCACATCTCCCGCACCACCCAGCAACTCAGATTGTTTCTCGTGCTGCTCCAGCCAGCCCGCCATT
This sequence comes from Enterobacter sp. TMH.L2, assembly GCF_050847315.1. Classification (NCBI taxonomy): domain Bacteria; kingdom Pseudomonadati; phylum Pseudomonadota; class Gammaproteobacteria; order Enterobacterales; family Enterobacteriaceae; genus Enterobacter; species Enterobacter sp. TMH.L2. The sequence continues at coordinate 4,169,326 of NZ_CP193791.1, forward strand.
TCACTGTTTGCACGGCGGTTAGAAAGCACCCAGACGGATGCGCCCGTGGCATCGCGATTCGGCGCTGCATCCGCATGAATAGACACTAGCAGGTTTGCATTCTGCTTACGCGCTACGTCTGAACGCCCCATGACCGAGATAAAGTAATCTCCATCGCGAGTCAGTACGCCGCGGAACATCGGGTCATCATTCAGCAGGGCTTTCAGCTTCCGCGCGATAGAAATAGTGACGTTCTTTTCCTGCGTGCCGCCGGGGCCAATCGCACCGGGGTCCTGACCGCCGTGACCGGCATCAATGGCGACCACAACGGTATCCGACGGGCCACTGTTTTTTGCACGAGCCGCCGGGCGAGTCACGGTATTAGAACCTATCACGCCGGTGACCTGCTGAGGCTTAAAGGGATTACGGGCAGGATCTGGAGCCTGAACGGGGGCAACGGGTTCAACGCGCTTAGCCACAACCGGCGGCGGTGGTGGAGGTGGAGGTGGAGGTGCATCAGCGTTGATTGTAAAGATAACGGTATAGTTGGCACCGTTTTGCTGTTTCACCGCGCGGGTTTTACCAGGCTGGGTTAAATCGACGACCAGGCGCAAAGATTGATCGTCTTTTGGCTGTCCGGCGCTAATGCTTTTCACCAGATTACTGCCGCTAAACTGCAAAGGCAGTCCGCGAATCACGCCGGTTTGTTTGATATCCAGCGCAACGCTTCGCTTATTATCCTGTGAAAAAGTGTATTCCGGGTCGCCCATAAAACTAAAAGTGATACGTGCCTGATTTTCACCGTTGGAAACCTGAATATCAGACAGCGCCGCCGCCCCCGCTTGTGCACAGCACAGCAGCAGGAATCCAGCCATCAACCAACCTTTCACGCGATAGATCATCCCGTCATCCTTGCTATTTGGCTAACCGCGCCAGTAACGCTTCACCAGATGAGGAAACGGCGGCAATGCGCGCTTCGCGACCTTGCGCCTCGTAGCTCAGGTGAATTTCGACATCCGGGTCCGGGAGCACACCTGTCCCCTGCTGCGGCCACTCCACCAGGCAAATTGCGTCGTTGGTGAAATAGTCACGGATCCCCATAAACTCAAGCTCTTCGGGGTCTGCCAGACGATACAAGTCAAAGTGATAAACCATCAGGTTATCAAGCTGATATGGCTCAACTAATGTATAGGTTGGGCTTTTAACGTTGCCCTTGTGCCCCAGGGCCTGTAAAAAACCACGGCTAAAGGTGGTTTTGCCCGCGCCGAGGTCACCATAAAGGTAAATCACCGTCGCGCCCTCACAGGCCTGTGCCAGGCGTTCACCCAACGCTAACGTTGCCGCTTCTTCAGGTAATGCAATAACTCGATTCATCATGGCTTCAGGTATTCAAATCCGGGTTAACAAACAGATAAAGCGTTGAAAGCAGGTCGCTTGCCAGCATGCCGCGCATGCCTCGCTGGCGAGCTAAAACATCAGCCGCCGCGCCGTGGGCCACGCAGCCTGCACAGGCAGCATCATAAGGGGTAAGCTTCTGTGCCAGCAATGCGGCAATGATCCCCGACAGCACATCCCCCATTCCACCGCTTCCCATCCCGGCATTGCCAACGTCGATAACGCCCAGCCGATCGTGGCTGGCAACCAGCGTGCCGGCACCTTTTAAGACCACGGTTCCGCCATAACGTTTGACCAAACGCCTTACTGCAAGTAAGCGGTCACTCTCAATTTGTGACACAGCGCAATTTAGCAGCCGTGCTGCTTCGCCGGGATGAGGCGTAATCACGCGATTCTGACGTTTATCCGGGTTGATTGCCAGAAGGTTAAGCGCGTCCGCATCCCAAAGCATCGGTTTACGGCTGTTTTCGACTTTCTGCAGCGCTTTCTTGCCCCATTCCTGCTGCCCAAGCCCTGGCCCAATGGCCACCACATCCGCCCATTCCAGAGCCTCATCAAGCGATTGTGGCGTCAGCTCATGAACCATTAACTCAGGGCAAGCGGTAAGCAGTGGCGCAACGTTTTCAGCACGAGTAAGTACCCGAACAAGACCCGCGCCTGCACGAAGCGAAGCTTCGCCGGCCATACGAATGGCTCCGGCAGTGCCGCTGTCGCCACCAATCAGTACCAGCCGCCCGTTATCCCCTTTATGCGAAGTCGGCCGCCTCGGTTTAATCCACCCGGCAAGCTGCTGAACATCAAACCGGGAAATGGGCGCGATCTGCCTTTCGAGCCAGGGTTCAAGCCCCAGAGCGGCATAGTGCAATCTACCAACCACATCTCGCGCCTTCCCTGTGAGTAAACCTGGTTTGAGTGCGATAAACGTCACCGTATCCGCCGCCTGAACCACCGTGCCGGGCACAGCGCCCGTTTCTGCCAGCAGACCAGAAGGAATATCCAACGCAACAACCGGTGCAGGGTGATCGTTTATATGCTCAATCAGTTGAGCAATACCTTCACGCGGCGCGCTACTTAAGCCAATGCCCAGCAAGGCATCAACAATCAAATCAACGCCTGCGGGCCAGATTTTATCGGGATCGTGCGGAACGCCGCCCGCATTAAGCCACGCTTCACGCGCCTGAGCGGCTTCTTCGGGCAAGGGCTTATCGCTTTCTACCGCCAGCAACGTTGTCTGAAAACCAGCCGCCTGCGCCAGCCGGGCAACGACATACCCGTCCCCGCCGTTATTTCCGTGCCCACAGACAATCAGCCAGTGGCGAGCGTCAGGATAACGCGTGCGGGCAATCTGAAATGCCGCTTCACCGGCACGCTGCATCAGTTCATAAAGCGTAATGCCCAGGCTATCGGCGGCGTCTTTTTCAGCATTACGCAGCCAGTCTGCCGGCCAGACCGAATGTGGTATACTTTTGACGTACTTTTTCAGGTTATGGTCCGTCATGTCACAGCCCCTCGATTACAATCAGTTAGCGCAAAGCATTAAACAATGGGGCAAAGATCTTGGCTTCCAGCAGGTCGGTATTACCGATACCGATCTCACCGCCAGCGAGCCGCAGCTGCAGGAATGGCTCGACAAGCAATATCACGGTGAAATGGACTGGATGGCCCGGCACGGCATGATGCGCGCACGCCCACACGAACTGGTGCCCGGTACGCTTAGGGTCATTAGCGTTCGCATGAATTACCTTCCAACCAACGCCGCCTTCGCCTCAACGCTGAAAAACCCGCAGCTAGGTTACGTCAGCCGCTACGCGCTGGGCCGTGATTACCATAAAGTCTTGCGTAACCGCTTAAAAAAGCTGGGGGAAATGATTCAGTCCCACTGCTCCACGCTGAATTTTAGACCTTTTGTTGACTCCGCGCCGCTTCTTGAGCGCCCCCTGGCCGAAAAAGCCGGGCTGGGCTGGACAGGTAAGCACTCACTAATCCTTAATCGCGAGTCGGGTTCGTTCTTCTTCCTCGGCGAATTGCTGGTCGACATTCCGCTGCCGATTGATTCCCCCGTTGAGGAGGGCTGCGGCCGCTGTGTAGCCTGCATGACCCTTTGCCCGACCAACGCCATCGTCGAGCCCTACACGGTGGACGCAAGGCGGTGTATTTCCTATCTGACCATAGAACTTGAAGGTGCAATCCCGGAAGAATTCCGGCCGCTTATCGGCAACCGCATCTACGGCTGCGATGACTGCCAGCTAATCTGCCCGTGGAACCGCTACTCGCAGCTTAGCGAAGAAGATGACTTCAGCCCTCGTAAGGCACTCCATTCTCCGCCGTTGATCGAGCTGTTTGCCTGGAGTGAGCAGCACTTCCTGCGCGTGACCGAAGGCTCAGCGATCCGTCGCATTGGCCACCTTCGCTGGCTGCGTAATATCGCCGTTGCGCTGGGCAACGCGCCCTGGGATGAGGCGAATCTGGCCGCGCTTGAACAGAGACAAGGTGAGCACCCACTTCTGGATGAGCACATTGAATGGGCGATTGCGCAACAATTAGCCAGACGAAGCGAGCAGGCCGTTGAGGTTCAGTTACCGAAGAAACAGCGTCTGGTGAGGGTGATTGAGAAAGGGCTTCCGCGCGACGCGTGATATGTCCACAGCGTGTGCATAACATTCAAAAACACGTTGTCATTCAAGTGTCAAAATTTCTGCAAGCATTACATTAATATTTCGACACTAAATTAATACTTTAATTATCAATGCATTAAAATATTGGTGTAATAAATATTACATTTGTAGAAGACGCGAGGAACGACAGAAGGCTGTGGATAAGTCTGTTCATAGTTGTATTGCAAGACAGCAAAATACCATCCGCGACGCTTGCTGGACGCTGTGGATAATTTATGCTTGAAAGGAAAATTTGGAGCGGGAAACGAGACTCGAACTCGCGACCCCGACCTTGGCAAGGTCGTGCTCTACCAACTGAGCTATTCCCGCTTGGGTGGTGCGTGGCTGTAAAAGCCAATCAAATTTTGGAGCGGGAAACGAGACTCGAACTCGCGACCCCGACCTTGGCAAGGTCGTGCTCTACCAACTGAGCTATTCCCGCTTGGGTGGTGCATGGCTGTAAAAGCCAAATCAAATTTTGGAGCGGGAAACGAGACTCGAACTCGCGACCCCGACCTTGGCAAGGTCGTGCTCTACCAACTGAGCTATTCCCGCTCTGTGTAACGCTGCAAATTCTGCATCGGTACGGGAGGCGCATTATACGAGAATTCGTTTTTGTCGCAAGCCCTCAAACGTTTTTTTTCGCGATTTTCGTCTGACTGCTGGTTAAATCGCCATGATGATTATTTTATCGTCGGCTTTGGCTGTTTTCCCCTCACCTTTTCGGCAAGGGGACTGTTTTTAAAGCTTAATAAAATTCTCGCGATAGTAAGCCAGTTCCGCTACGGACTCGCGAATATCGTCCATCGCCTGGTGGGTCCCCTGTTTTTTAAAGCCGGGCAGAATTTCTGGCTTCCAGCGGCGCGCCAGCTCTTTCAACGTGCTCACGTCGAGGTATCGATAATGGAAGTAGGCTTCCAGCTCAGGCATATACTTAAACAAGAAGCGACGATCCTGCCCGATGCTGTTCCCGCAAATTGGAGATGTATTCGCCGGCACCCACTGCTTCAGAAACTCCAGCGTCGCCAACTCCGCAGCACGGTCGTCAAGCGAGCTGGCTTTCACGCGCTCAACCAGCCCGCTTGCGGTATGGGTGCGAACGTTCCAGTCATCCATTAACGCCAGTTGTGCATCAGACTGATGTACCGCGATGGTTGGCCCTTCTGCCAGAATGTTCAGGTTGGCATCAGTCACCAGGGTAGCAATCTCAATAATGCGATCCCGCTCGGGATCCAGACCGGTCATTTCTAAATCAATCCAAATCAGATTGTTTTCGTTTCCACTCATGTTATTTTCCACCCTTCTTGTGCGTCGCCCACCCTTGACGATGGGTTAATTCGTATAAAATAGTGTGTATCATAGAGGTTTTGCCCCCCAGGGGCGACCAGGAGCCAGTACGCTTGAGCAAAAATAAACTCTCCAAAGGACAGCAGCGCCGCGTCAACGCGAACCACCAGCGTCGTCTGACAAAAACCGTGGAGAAAGCCGACTATGACGATGCCCAGTTTGTTGAACCGCGCGAAGGCACGGTCATCAGCCGCTTTGGCCAGCATGCGGACGTCGAGTCGCACGAAGGCACGGTACATCGCTGCAACATTCGTCGCACCATTCGTTCGCTGGTTACCGGCGACAAGGTAGTCTGGCGCCTGGCGAAAGAGGCCGCCGAAGGCGTCTCGAAAAAAGGGATTGTGGAGGCCGTGCATGAGCGTACCTCCGTTCTGACCCGCCCAGACTTTTACGACGGCGTAAAACCGATTGCGGCCAACATAGACCAAATCATCATCGTTTCGGCCATTCTGCCGGAGCTGTCGTTGAATATCATCGACCGCTATCTCGTTGCCTGCGAAACCCTCGACGTTGAGCCACTGCTGGTGCTGAACAAAACCGATCTGCTGGACGATGAAGGCCGGGCCTTCGTTAACGAGCAGATGGATATCTACCGCAAAATTGGCTATCGCGTGCTGATGGTTTCCAGCTATAAAGCAGAAGGGCTTAAAGAGCTTGAAGCCGAGCTCGTGGGCCGCATCAGCATCTTTGCGGGCCAGTCCGGTGTGGGTAAATCAAGCCTGCTGAATCACCTGTTAGGCTTCACCGATAAACAAATTCTGGTGAATGACGTTTCCGACGTCTCTGGTCTTGGCCAGCACACCACCACGGCTTCCCGCCTTTATCACTTCCCGGGCGGCGGCGATGTCATTGACTCCCCCGGCGTGCGTGAATTTGGCCTCTGGCACCTCGAGCCTGAACAAATCACCCACGGGTTTGTCGAATTCCATGATTACTTAGGCCGTTGTAAATACCGCGACTGCCGCCACGACAATGACCCAGGCTGTGCCCTACGAGAAGCCGTGGAACAAGGCCAGATCGCTGAAACACGTTTCGAAAACTACCACCGAATTCTGGAAAGCATGGCGCAGGTAAAAACGCGTAAAAGCTTTTCTGATACTGACAACTGACAATTAAGCTGGGCGCCGCTAGAATCGCCCCTTTTCTGTATCGGCCCACATGCAGGGCATTTAGCCAGGAGGCTATTTTGTTAGACAACATTAAACTTTCGCTGCAGTACATTCTGCCAAAACTGTGGCTGACTCGCCTGGCGGGCTGGGGCGCGAGCAAACGTGCTGGCTGGCTGACCAAACTGGTCATCGATCTGTTCGTCAAATACTACAAAGTCGACATGAATGAGGCGCAAAAGCCGGACACCGCCGCTTACCGCACCTTCAATGACTTTTTTGTGCGTCCACTGCGCGATGACGTACGCCCGGTAAATACCGACCCTAACGTGCTGGTGATGCCTGCCGACGGTGTGATAAGCCAGTTGGGCCGCATCGAAGAAGATAAAATCCTGCAGGCAAAAGGCCATAACTACAGCCTGGAAGCGCTGCTGGCAGGTAACTACCTGATGGCTGACCTGTTCCGCAACGGCAGCTTCGCCACAACTTACCTTTCACCTCGTGACTACCACCGCGTGCACATGCCGTGTAACGGCATTCTGCGTGAAATGATCTATGTTCCGGGTGACCTTTTCTCCGTCAATCACCTGACGGCGCAAAACGTCCCGAACCTGTTTGCCCGTAATGAACGCGTGATCTGCCTGTTCGACACCGAGTTTGGCCCAATGGCGCAAATTCTGGTTGGTGCTACCATTGTTGGCAGCATTGAAACCGTCTGGGCTGGCACCATTACGCCACCGCGTGAAGGCGTGATTAAACGCTGGACATGGCCTGCAGGCGAAAGTGAAGGTGCCATTGCACTGCTTAAGGGCCAGGAAATGGGTCGCTTCAAGCTGGGCTCGACGGTGATTAACCTCTTTGCGCCGGGCAAAGTAAACCTGGCTGAGCAGCTGAAAAATCTGTCCGTCACCAAAATCGGTGAAGTGCTGGCTGTCTCAAGCGAACCCGTCATTGAGCCCGAAGTTCCGGTGAGCGAAATCCCTGCCGAGATGCTGGACACCAAAGCAGACGAACCCGAAGCGCCAAAAACCGCAGAATAACGTCTAAAATCAGGCGACCGGTCACCCCGGAGCCTGCAAGCTCACAGCACTTAACCACGAAAATCAACCCATTGATTTTCTGCTAAAACATCCAAGAGGGAGACATGGTTTTCCCTCTTTTCCAGCAACGTTATAGGTAACTGACGTGCGCCTGATTATCACGTTCCTGATGGCCTGGTGCCTCAGCCTGGGGGCATACGCAGCGACAGCCCCCGATGCAAAACAAATCTCGCAAGAACTGGAGCAGGCTAAGGCCGCCAAAAACACGCCTAACCAAGCAGAAATTGTTGAAGCACTCCAGTCGGCACTGAATGCGCTGGACGAGCGTAAAGCCTCGCTCGAACGCGCCGAACAATACCAACAAGTCATTGATAATTTCCCTAAACTGTCGCAAACCCTGCGTAAGCAACTGACCAACCTGCGCGATGAACCCGAGGAAGTTTCCCCGGGCATGAGCAGCGACGCGCTGAACCAGGAGATCCTGCAGGTCAGCAGCCAGCTTCTGGACAAAAGCCGCCTTGCTCAGCAGGAACAGGAAAGAACCCGGGACATCAGCGATTCGTTAAGCCAGCTGCCTCAGCAGCAAACGGATGCGCGTCGCCAGCTTAACGACATCGAGCGCCGCGCCGGTACCCAACAAAGCGGCGGTACCCCGCTCGCCCAGGCCCAGCACTTCCTGCTGCAGGCCGAATCCGCACGCCTGAAAGCGCAGGTTGATGAACTCGAACTGGCGCAGCTTTCCGCTAACAACCGCCAGGAGCTTTCGCGCATGCGCGCCGAACTGGCGCAGAAGCAAAGCACCCAGCTGGATGCCTATCTCCAGGCGTTGAGAAATCAGCTCAATAGCCAGCGCCAACGTGAGGCGGAACAGGCGCTGGAAAGCACCGAACTGCTGGCGGAAACCAGCGCCAACCTGCCGCCGGAAATCGTCGAGCAGTTCAAAAATAACCGCGAGCTTTCCCAGGCACTCAACCAGCAAGCTCAGCGTATGGATCTGGTCGCCTCTCAGCAGCGGCAGGCCAATAACCAGACGCTGGAGGTCCGCCAGGCGCTGAATACGCTCCGCGAGCAGTCCCAGTGGCTCGGCGTTTCCAACGTGCTGGGTGAAGCGCTTCGTGCCCAGGTCGCCCGGCTGCCGGACATGCCCAAACCGCAGCAGCTGGATACCGAACTGGCTCAGCTGCGCGTAGAGCGCCTGCACTATGAAGATTTGCTCAATAAGCATGCTCAACTGCGACAGGTTCGCCAGGCAGACGGCAGCCCGTTAACGCCGGAACAAAATAAGATCCTGCAGGCCCAGCTTCGCACCCAGCGAGAGCTGCTGAATTCGCTGTTGCAGGGCGGCGATACCCTGATCCTTGAACTCACCAAGCTGAAAGTGGCCAACAGCCAGCTGGAAGATGCCCTGAAAGAGGTGAACGAGGCGACCCACCGCTACCTGTTCTGGACATCGGACGTCAGCCCAATCGGCATCAGTTGGCCGCTGGAAATCGTTCAGGATCTGCGGCGTCTGGTCTCGCTGGATACCTTCAGTCAGTTGGGGAAAGCCGCGATCATGATGGTGACCAGCAAAGAGACGCTGCTGCCGCTCTTTGGCGCGCTGATTCTGGTCGGGTTTAGCATTAGCTCGCGCCGACACTTCACCGCCTTCCTGGAGCGCTCCAGCGCCAAAGTCGGCAAAGTGACCCAGGATCACTTCCGCCTGACGCTGCGCACCGTGTTCTGGTCGATTCTGGTCGCCTCTCCGCTTCCCGTACTGTGGGCGACGCTCGGCTATGGTTTGCAGGAGGCATGGCCTTACCCTATCGCAGTGGCGATTGGCGACGGTGTAACCGCCACGGTTCCCCTGCTTTGGGGGGTGATGATCTGTGCAACCTTCGCCCGCCCTACCGGGCTGTTTGTGGTGCATTTCGGCTGGCCGCGCGAGCGCGTAGGCCGGGCCATGCGCTACTACATCATGAGCATCGGCCTGATTGTGCCGCTGATCATGGCGCTGATTATGTTCGATAACCTCAATGACAGAGAGTTTTCTGCCTCTCTGGGCAGGCTTTGCTTCATTATGATTTGCGGCGCGCTGGCTATCGTCACGCTTAGCCTTAAGCGCGCCGGGCTGCCGCTCTACCTCGACAAACAGGGCGATGGCGACAACATCGTCAATACCATTCTTTGGAACCTGCTGCTTTGCGCACCGCTGATGGCCATTCTGGCGGCTGTCGTCGGCTATCTGGCGACGGCTCAGGCGCTACTGGCGCGTCTGGAAACCTCGGTGGCTATCTGGTTCCTGCTGCTGGTGATTTATCACATTATTCGCCGTTGGATGCTGATTCAGCGCCGCCGTCTGGCCTTTGATCGTGCCAAACACCGCCGGGCTGAAATCCTTGCCCAGCGAGCGCGTGGCGAAGAAGAGACGGCGCATGCCAACAGCACTGAAGGATCGGCCGAAACCGTGGACGAACCGGAAGTCGATCTGGATACCATCAGCGCCCAGTCCCTGCGCCTGGTTCGCTCGATTCTGACGCTGATCGCCCTGCTGTCGGTGATCGTTCTGTGGTCGGAAATCCACTCGGCGTTTGGCTTCCTCGGCAACATCACTCTGTGGGATGTCACTTCCACGGTTCAGGGTGTGGAAAGCATCGAGCCGATTACGCTTGGTGCGGTACTGATTGCCATTCTGGTGCTGATTATTACCACCCAACTGGTGCGTAACCTGCCCGCGCTGCTGGAGCTGGCGATTCTCCAGCACCTGAACTTAACCCCCGGCACCGGCTATGCGATCACAACCATCACGAAGTACCTGCTGCTGCTGATTGGCGGGCTGGTTGGCTTCTCGATGGTGGGGATTGAGTGGTCCAAACTGCAGTGGCTGGTGGCGGCGCTCAGCGTGGGCTTAGGCTTCGGTTTACAGCAAATCTTTGCCAACTTCGTCTCCGGCCTGATTATTCTGTTCGAGAAGCCGATACGCATCGGCGACACGGTCACCATCCGCGATCTGACGGGCACCATCACGCGAATCAACACCCGCGCGACAACCATCAGCGACTGGGACCGCAAAGAAATCATCGTGCCGAATCAGGCCTTTATTACCGAACAGTTCATCAACTGGTCGCTTTCGGACTCGGTCACACGCGTGGTGCTCACTATTCCTGCTCCGTCAGAAGCAAATACGGAAGAGGTCACCCAGGTCCTGCTGGAAGCCGCACACCGCTGCACGCTGGTGCTCGATACGCCAGCGCCGGAAGCCTTCCTGGTTGATCTCCAGCAAGGTATCCAGGTCTTCGAACTGCGTATTCACGCGGCGGAAATGGGCCACCGAATGCCGCTGCGCCACGAAATCCACCAGCTGATTCTGCAGGGCTTCCGCGAGCACAACATCGAGATGCCGTTCCCACCGTTCCAGATGCGTCTGGAGAGCCTCGGCGGGCAACGTAGCAGTAAGACGATTAAATCCGCGGGCAGAGCCGCCAGAACGCCTGGCAGCCTGTAATTTCAAGGAAGGGCAAAACGCGTTGGCAAAAAACCAACGCGTTTTTTATTTCAGCAGTTTAGGCAGTTCACGCAGGCACCATGCTTTGGCCTCGCCCATGCTGTCGCGCCGCCACGCCATGATGATATCAATCTCGTTGGTATATTCCGGGCTAACCACCCGCAGGCGACCTTCGGCAATATCCTGCTCAACCAGCGGATACGGCATCGTCGCCACGCCAAGCCCGGCCAGCAGCGCCAGCCGCTTCTCTTCGATAGAGCTCACCGTCAGGCGCGGCTGTTTGTCCAACAGACGTACCGTTAACACCGGCCTTTCACGGGCGGTATCGGCCACCGCCACGCCACGATACTTCACGCGGGTCACCTCAGAAAGAGGCTCCGGCTCCTGATGAATCGGGTGATCCGGCGCGGCAACATAAACGCTCATCACTTTGTAAAGCTTGCGGGAGTTAATCTCCGAGGAACTGCGGAAGTGCATATCCGGCGCGATAACAATATCCGCCCTGCCCTGCTCCAGGCGCTCCCAGGCCCCGGCCAGTACTTCGGTGAAAATAGATAATTGGGTGTCAGCTTTATCGGCCAGCTTATCCACCAGCGGGAACAGTTTTTCCGTCGGCACCAGCGCTTCGGTGACGATGGTCAGGTTTGCCTCCCAGCCCCGCGCCAACGCTTCCGCGTCAGTGGTCAACTTATCCGCCGCTTCGAGCAGCACGCGCCCTCGTTCCAGCAGCATACGCCCCACGTTGGTAAATTTGGTGCGGTGGCCGGATCGGTCAAACAGCACCACATCTAACTCTTCTTCCAGTTTTTGCATGGTGTAGCTGAGCGCGGACGGTACACGTCCCAGCTCGTCGGCCGCAGCGGCAAAGCTCCCGCGCCTGTCGATCGCATCCATGACCCTTAACGCTTCCAGCGTCAACGCCCTTTCTTTCGCCATTTCGTTCTCATTCAGGAAATTTGAACATACCGAGCAGATTAACTGGCTAACAATGCAGCGTCCAGACCCTTAACATGGGTTTAGTGTAAAGAGAGGTCAAGAATTATGATTACGACAAGAACAGCCAAACAGTGTGGTAAAGCTGACTACGGATGGCTGCAGGCTCGCTACACCTTTTCTTTTGGACACTACTTCGACCCGAAACTGCTGGGCTACGCCTCTCTGCGCGTGCTCAACCAGGAAGTTCTGGCCCCTGGAGCCTCGTTTCAACCGCGCGGCTACCCGAAAGTAGACATCCTCAACCTGATTCTGGAAGGGGAAGCGGAATACCGCGACAGCGAAGGCAACCATATCCAGGCCAGCGCCGGTGAGGTCCTGCTGCTTTCCACCCAGCCGGGGATCAGCTATAGCGAGCACAACCTCAGCAAAGACAAATCGCTGACGCGTATGCAGCTGTGGCTGGATGCCTGCCCGGATCGTGAAAATCTGCTGGTACAAAAGATCCCGTTAGCGGGAACATCTCATCAGCTGATTGCCTCGCCGGATGGCAGCAATCACAGCCTGCAGCTCCGCCAGCAGGTGTGGATCCACCATATTGAGATGCAAAAGGGCGAGCAGCTAAGCTTCCAGCTTCATGGCCCACGGGCCTATCTGCAGTCAATTCACGGCACGGTGCATGCGGTGACGCCATCAGAAGATAAAGAAGCGCTCACATGCGGCGATGGCGCGTTTATTCGTGATGAGGCGAATATCACCCTGGTCGCCGATACGCCGCTGCGCGGCCTGCTGATCGACTTACCGGTCTAACCTACCGCCTGCCTCTTTCGTCCTGAAAGGGGCAGCATCCTTCTATCCCTGGGTATTTCTCCGCAAAATTCATTCTGTAGAAAACCGCCTCCTCCAGGACACAAGCCGCATACGGCCAAATATTGCCATGCCTACGAATAACATCCCCGATATATTCTCGTTGGTTTTGGTGCTTTATTACTTTGGTTAATGCTCACTTGCATGGTCGGCGCAACCGCTAACTCGTTCAAATATTTCGATAAATCATCATTCAATCTTGCAATCAGCGCGCGCGTAGACTACCAGTTCTGCTTCTGTAAAAGCCCCATATAGTAAGTAAATATTTAAGGGCTGCGTTTCCTCTAGCCCTTACTATTTATCATGACTTAAATAATAACCTAATATTTATAATGAGTTACGAATACCTGGTGTGAGTTTTACTCTTCCCATATCAAAGTTAAGGGTTCGGTATACCTGAGAGCGCTCTTTTATTAGGGTAAAGAGGAAAATCGCGTTACATATTTCTTAATATGTAAACTCTGTGACGCTCAAAATAAAAGACTCGGAATGAGTAAATTCGCGGCGCTTTGGGAACATTCCCAATCATGACTAAAGTTTCAAAACAAACATCTCAACGCTAACACAACTCCTTATTTAAAAGGTCTAAAATGAATATTAACTTTAGACTGGTTATTAAAAATTCCGGTTTAAAAACAAAATAAGAATGTGTGATAACGCTCACCAACTGGAACGTTCCCGCTTTACGGCAAAAAAAGGAGACGTTTAAGATTGACCTCTCTTTTGAACCACTCTGGAAAGCCAACAAACATCAATAAAAAAATCAAATACTGATAATTAAAAATCAGAAAATCGCCAGAGTATAAATCCGGGAAACGAATAAAACCGGCGAACGCGCTCGGCCTAAAAATAAATATAAATATTACATTGATAAACGCCACTGCGTTTAGCTATCCCGCAAGCTAATTCTTGCAGGCGCTTTGATACATACAGCACTTGAAAGTCAGCGCCGGTAAGGCTGCTGGCGATGTTTTCTGATTTTGCCGGTTCTGAATGGCTTCGTGCGTCATTGAAAGCGAAGCCATTCAGAATGTATCAATTGCTTACAACAAATAAGCGTAGCAGTTTCGCTTCAAAGGGGTAGTTGCCATGGACGTTTATGGTCAAAGATATGCCATGTTTATCTCTTTTGATGCTGTTGCCGTCTCAGGTATTACGGTGGAAGCATTAAAAGTCTCTCAAAGCCTTAAGCAAAAAGGTATCAACTCTTATCTCGATCTTGGGTACGATATTAAGGTTGACAAAGGCAATTTTAATAAACCTTACGATCATGAGCCCGAAATTTATCGCGATGCTTTTACCTTAACGCGCATCAGTGGGATTACTTCTGTACCTCATTACTCCCCAGAGTTTATTGAAAAAGCACACGCCGTACTTATCAGTGAAAGGCTTTCTGTTTCATTTGAAGAAAAAGCAGAAATAATCCGCGCCGTTGAATATTCCGCCCAAAGTCTGGCCGAAAGAATTTTACTTCAATGGAAACAGCTTCGAATTTGCACCGTGATTGTCGAAAACGGCACGCTGCCAGAGAATATAATTTATACCCGCGCACTTTATCTCGCTATAGAACAATACGGCCACCGTCACCAGTTAGGAAATTTTGTTATCTGGCGCGATCACGACCTCATGTGGAACAGCGAGAAAAATATCATGAAGTATGGTTTACCGCCGTACAACCATGCCATTAAACCGATCAAATCCCCTTTTATTAGCTACGTAACGCTGAATAACGATCTCAAAGAAAAGCTGGAACACTGGTGCCAGCGGGAAGTCGATATTCACGTAGTAAAAAATACCTACAGCTTTACCGGCCAACAGGCGCTGAAAAACATCCGGTCATCCCTGGATATTTCCGCCGATGACATAGTCATTGCCCGAACGACGCGCATCATTCCGCAGAAGCGTCTGGACCGTGACGTACTGCTGGTACAACGCCTTAACCACCTGTTCAGAAAGCACAATATTGATAAAACCGTCTGGCTTTTGCTCGCCGGTGATACCCGTGAGCACACCACGCATGCAGGCGAGCTGGAGCAACTGGCACAGGAGCTGGACATTAAGCCCTATGTGAAGTTTCTTGGCCCGCTGCACCATAACTTCATGCCCAAAAGCCAGGGAAAAATCACCATCGAGGATCTCTACCATTCCTGTGACCTGGTGTCGTTCCTGACCTCATGGGACTACGACAGCTACGGTAATCCCATTGGGGAGGCGATCAGCAGCCAGCGCTGCTACATCACCACCCGCTACGAATATTATCCGGAAGTCTACGGCCAGCACGGCTTTGAAGCCCCAGTGATGCCTATTTCAGACGGACAAGACGGCCTGCCTGACGAAGCCTTCATCAACGAAGTTTTTTTACTGCTTACCAATAAACCTGAAATGGATCGTATAGCCGCGAAGAACTTCGCCATCGGCAAAAACATCCTTTCTAACAACGTGATGGACATTCTGAATATCACCGCCCCAGGAGTAGATATGCGCGATAACATTTTCGTCTCGGTAGTGCTGCCTGTTTACAATGAAAGCGACCGAATTGATGAAGTTTTAGCCTCATTATTTGGCCAACAAACGCATGGCCGATTGGTAACCCATGACGCTTATGAAGTGATCATCGTGGATAACAATTCCCGCGACGATTCCGTGGCAAAGATAAACCTCTTCAAAGAAAAACATCCGGCGATGGATGTGCACATTATTCAAGAGAAGATTCAGGGTGTCTCATCGGCCCGTAAATGCGGTATGGATTACGCCGCCCTGCGCTCAAGGGCGCGTGATGCCAGGCTGGGCAAAAGCAATAAACACTATATTGTCTCCGCCGATGCCGACTGCACCGTGGACCCTTACTGGCTGCATACCCTGATAGAAAAAATGATTGCCGACGACGGCGATCTCGGGACCTGCAATTACTATTACGACCGCGAAGCATTCCAGCAGCGCCCCAACCTCTTCCGTGAAATCCAAAAAACCCTGCGCTGCCGCGACGTGTCGTTCTCGCTGTTTGGCGGCTTCCCGGATGGCAAAGGCTTCGCTGTTGAGCGAGGCCTGTACGAAAAAATTGGTGGTATCGAGATCTTCTACCAGCTGGAAAAAGGCCGCTTCGTAGAACACCTTTCCGACGACTGGGATTTCGGCATCAAGATCATCGCCTGCGGCGGCAAGCCGGTTTACGCCAAAGAATCCTTTGTGGAAATCAACAGCCGCCGCGTGGACACCATTATTGACGATGTGATCAGCGGCATCGCCTACGGCAGCGACGGCATCATCATCATGAAAGATGTGCGCCCGGACGTCTCAATCCAAAAAAACACGCTGATTGATCTCACCGAAGAGCAGGCCCGGCAGGGTTGGGAATACTCCATCAAAGACTACATCCCGAAAAACATCGTTCTTCCAGCCTTGCTGAATCCGCACATCTTGCTGGAGAACGAGCGGGTACGTGCCTTTTTCTCACCGCAGGTTGCAGAGCGGCTTTACCAGCGCATTCACGCCATTAAGCATGAAATGAGCATCATCGACTTTAAGCCGATCCATAGCTACAAAACGCCAGCCTACCGGCTCTATTTCGAGTTCCGCCACGAGATATTCACCGCGCTGCGCAACGCCGTCGGGGAGGACATTGGCTTTGCACCACCGCTTCCGGCCTGCTTTGACAGCGTCGCGGAAAAAGATTTCGAACGCTTTGTCTGGTACTTCTGTGAAGATCGCGAGTCCGGTGAAGCCCACAACTACTTTGCCAACGGAGGTGTTTTCTGATGAATACCGAAGCTCTCGCATCCTTAAAAGATCTCGACCCGGCCTATCCGGTTCCGGCAGTTTACGGTTTCCTCTCCCAGCCGGAGAACGAGGCTTTTCTGGACTACGTCCATAAAGATCCTTTTGGCTGCCATGTTTTTCCCGGTGACATTGAGCACTACCCGCTGGCGTCGTTCTTTGCCGATATGGAGCACGACATTCGGGCTGCGAAACAGATCCATCTGTGGGCCTATATCCCCACCTGCCGCTACCGCTGCCACTTCTGCCAGTATCCAACGGTGATTCTCAACCCGAAATCGCCTTCGGCGGAAGGCGTCTTCCGGGATCTGGTGGACTACAACATCAAAGAAGCGAAGATGTGGCTGGAAAAAGTACCGAGCCTGTCAAAAGCGGAAATTGGAGAATTCAATATCTTTGGCGGCACGCCTTCCCTGCTCCCGGAGCCGGAACTGCGTCGGTTGATGGACTTCTATTACACCCACTTTAATTTCTCGGCGGCAACGCTTCGCTTTGAAGGCGAACCTGGGACATTAAACCGCGAATACATCGGCATTCTGAAAGAGCTGGGCTTCAGCAAAATCAGCTTCGGCACCCAATCTTTTAACGACGCTATTATTGCCGCCTGTGGCCGCCAGCACACCGCCGACGAGTGTGAAGAAACCATACGCAGCGCGCGGGAACAGGGCATTGACTGGGTCAGCGTCGATCTTATCTACGGCATGCTGGGTCAAACCGTGGATGACGTGAAGTACGACATGGAGCGCACCCTGGCGCTGGATCTCTCCCACGTCGTCTGCACCAAGCTGCACATGGAAGAGTTCATGAAAACGCGCACCGGCGTATCCGGCGAACGTGAAAGCCTGTGGCAGAAAAAAGGGCTGATCAACATGAACAACATGACGTTCCCTGGGCTGGGCAAGCAATATCAAATGCGCGAGCTGGTCGAGAAATACCTCACCGAGGGCTATCGCGAACACCCCACGATGTATTTCCACCAGAACCACCTGGAAGCGGAAAAGTGGAAAGGGCTGATTACCGATCTGGACAAACAATATCCCGAGGTCGCCATCGGCCTGGGCGGCAGTTCGAAATGCACCCGCGCCGAAGCCATTAACATCACCGGCTATAAGCAATACAAGCAGTTCCTCGATGAAGGCCGCCTGCCTATCGAAGAAAGCCACGGTATTTCACCGGAACAGCGCGAAGTTAACGCCTTCAAAATGGCCCTCTCCACGCTCATTCCGGTTGACGATACCGTGTTCGCGACACGCTTCAACGGCAACAGCTTTTTTGAAAACCGCATCATCAAACCAACGCTGGAAAAGCTGCAGGCAAAAGAACTCGTGGTGATTGATCAAGGCGTGGTCACGCTGACGCCCATCGGCGTCACGCTGGTTGAAGCCATCATTAACACCCAATTCATCTCAGCCGACGCAGAACAGGAGTAACTGATGAGCCACTCTTCAACCACGCCGGTTTTCAGCCTGTTTTACATCGCCATCGACACCGAAGCGGGCATCACCCAGCAGGCGTTTGAAACCTTTGTGCAAAATAAAGGCGTACATATTCCCTGCTATCCGGGCTGGCGCTGGACGCTGCTTCGCGGGCTACGCGGCGAACGTGCCGGGCAATATTTGATGCTGTTTGAAATCGAAAATGCGGCAATGCGGGATCGCTATATGGCCGCAGACGGCAACCAGACCGAAGAGGCCCGCGAGTTCTGGGGGCAGCATCCTGAAGCGGAAGCGCTGCTGGCCGAATGGCGCAGCTACGGCACTTTCAGCGAACTGCCAACGCTGTTCACCGATTATCGCCTGCTGGCCGAAAATCAGAAAAGCACCGTCCAGCCGGGTCCCCGCTACCAGAAGCAACCGCCGGTTGCTCGGGTGATTGGTATTCACAACCTCGCGCTGCGCCCCAACGTCAGCGCCGAACAGTTTGAACGTTTTATCGAGGGCAACCATCACCGGATTGAAGATTACCCGGACTGGAAATTCCGGCTGTTGAAAGGGGAGCGAGGTAACCGGCTCGATCAGTATGTGGTGCTGATGGAAATCGCCAGCCTGGAGGCGCTGGATGTCTTTTACCCCGAACCGGATATCGCTACCGACGAAGCGGCCAAATTCGCCCAGGCGCACCGCGATACCAAACAAATGTACGAGGAATGGAAAAAACTCGCCTCGTTTTCCGGGTCGCCACAAATCTATACCGATTACCTCTCGGTAGCAGAAAGCCTCAATTAACGCTTACCGCCGCGCGTGCCCGAAGGACCGGGCACGACGCATTCACGCGAGTGAATTCACACATTGAGTCACAAAATTACTATGACGATTAACTCAACACCACCCCTGGCGGACGTACAGTCGCGGGAACAGCATGCCACACGCGCCATATTTTTTATGGCCGGTTTAGCCATGTCGTCCTGGGCCCCGCTAATTCCTTTCGCTAAAGCGCGGCTGGCTATTAACGACGGCGCTTTAGGGCTGCTGCTCTTTTGCATCGCCGCAGGCTCGATGCTCGTCATGCCGTTTACCGGCCGGCTGATCGCTCGCTTTGGTTACCGTCGCCTGATGATCCTCAGCGTGCTGGGGCTTGCCGCGGATTTACCGCTGCTAATGCTGTTTGACCAGCGTGAAGCCATGGCGCTGGCTTTGCTGCTGTTCGGCACCTTCAACGGCATGCTCGACGTCGCCATGAATGCTCACGCCGTGGTCGTCGAACAGGAGAGCGAGCAGGCAAAAATGTCCGGCTTTCACGGCTTTTACAGTATCGGCAGCATTGCCGGCGCAGGCTTCGTCAGCTTCTTTCTGTGGCTGGGGGCTACACCGTTGCTTGCCGTGTGCACCATCACTGTTTTTCTGACTTTACTGCTCGCCGCCTCTGCCCGGAACATTTTGCCCAAACAAAATAAAGCCACGAGCAGCAAAGGCGAGACGTTACGCGTGCTGAGCCATCCGCCCGTGCTGGCCATCGCGATACTTTGCTTTTTCGTCTTCATGCTTGAAGGCGCCATGCTGGACTGGTCGGCGGTATTTATGACCTCGGAACGCGGCATGAGCGCTTCGCTCGCGGGCTTCGGCTACACCTTATATTCCATCACCGTCACCCTTGGGCGGCTCAGCGGCGATCGTCTGGTCAGCGCCCTGGGCGGCAAACTCGTGCTGCTCCTCGGCTGCGCTATTGCTGGCATCGGGATTATCCTGCTCGTCTTCACCCATTGGGGCACCTTGCCGGGGTTTATCCTGGCCGGAGCCGGGCTCGCCAACATTATTCCCATTCTCTTCACCTCCGCCGGTAACCAGCCGGGGGTTTCAGCGGATTTCGCGATCCCTGCCGTCACGCTTTTTGGCTACAGCGGCCTGCTCGCGGGACCTGCGCTGATTGGCTTTATCGCCCATCACATTGGGCTCAGTTTGACCTTCAGCGGTGCCCTGTTGCTGCTTTTGTTTGTGGCTTCAGGTTCGCCGTTTATTTCTCGCCAGCGTTAATGAAACAGGAGTTTGTATGAGTCACTCATCACCGGCAGTATTCAGCCTTCACTATGTAGGTCTTAACCTGAAAAAGGGCGTCACCGAAGAGACGTTCGAAGCCTTTGTGCAGGCCAAAGGCGTGCACATCCCGGCTTATCCGGGCTGGCGCTGGACCTTGCTGAAAGGCCTGCGCGGCGAGCGTCTGAACCAATATCTGATGCTGTACGAAGCAGAAAATGCCGACAGCTACGCGCGCTATATTGATAGTCAGGGGGAACAAACGGAACAGGCGCGTGCTTTTTGGCGCGATCATCCTGCAGGCATTGAGCTTATCAACACCTGGAAAACCTTCGCGACGTTTGGCGAGCTGCCAACGATTTTCTCCACCTATCAGCAGCTCGCTGAAAACGAACATAGCTCTTTGGCAGAAGGGCCAAACTACCAGCTACGCGACGGACAAGAACCGATTAAACGCGTGGTCGGGCTGCATAATCTGGCATTGCGTTCAGGTGTTTCCCCGAAGACTTTCGATACGTTTATCCGCGACAACGTTCACCGTATCGACGACTACCCGGGCTGGAAATTCCATATGTTGAAAGGCACCGGCGGCAATCGAGTTGAGCAATATCTGGTGATGCTCGAGATAGAAAGCCTGGCCTCGCTAAACTCTTTCCACCCGGAGCTGGATGTCTCCACGGAGAAATCGCTGCAGTTCGTGAAGGATCATCAGGAAAGCGAAAGGATGTACGACGAATGGCGCGAACTGGCTTCGTTCTCCGGCGCCCCACAGCTTTATACCGACTACATCACCATTGCCGGTAGCCTGTAACCTTACGTTTCCCTTCTCCTTGCGGGGAAGGGAAAACGGCGTCAGGCCAGCTGGGTCATCGTGGTTTCCCCTTTCTCAATACCTAACTCGTACAGCGTAAACGCCGTATATTTTTCGATAAGGGTAGCCAGTTCAGGCGAGTGACTGGTGAGCCAAATCTGCGTGTAGCGGCTTGCCTCAGCAATCAGGCGGGCAAGCGCCGGGAGCATTTGCGGATGCAGGCTATTTTCAGGCTCATTGAGGGCGATAAACTGCGGCGGTCTCGGGCTGAGCAGCGCCACCGTCAGGCAGAGAAAACGCAGCGTGCCATCTGAAAACTCCGCGGACTCCAGCGGGCGATTAATCCCCAGTCGGTTCATCATCATCTGGAAGCGCCCGCCGCTGTTATCGCAGAAAAACTTGCATTCCGGGAAAGCCTGCTCCAGCACGGTAAACATCAGCTCGCTGTCGCCAATTTCGACGATGGTCTGAAACGCGGCGGCCAGGTTCAGGCCATCGCCGGACAGCACCGGGGACCGGTAGCCCACCTGCGGTAACCTCAGGCCAGCGCCTTTGGAAATATCGAACTCGTGGTAGAAACGCCAGTTACGAAGCGTCTCCCTGGCGCTGGAGACTTCCGGGTACAAATGCGGCTCGCCAAGCTGGCCAAAGAGGGATTCATTTTCGTACAGCGTGGCGGCGTGAGTCACCTTTTCGCCGTTGACGTTATTAAGGAAAACCGTCTGATTACGCCGCTGCATGACCGACGACGAAGGGCGCCGCCGGTAGCCGCTGAGCCAGATTTGCTCCTCTTTAACAATGGGATCGAGGCCAAACATCGTCGGGTACGGCAGCGGCTCGGGAAAGCCCACCTGCAGCTCATATTCAAACGTATCCGTTTCTACCGCCAGCGTCAGCCTGCGCGGCGCGCTGGCGTAGCCGCGGGCGCGATCGCCCGCCCACATCGCTTTCTGGATCCCGCCTTCATCAGAAAGCCAATGGGACAGTTGCCCACTCCCCGCACCGTGGATCAGATGGATCGCCTTATAAATATTAGACTTACCGCACCCGTTGGGCCCAAACACCACGTTCAGCCTGCCCAAATCAATGGAAAGCTTGCGCACGGAACGGTAGTTGTCGATGTAGAGGGATTTGATCATGATTTTTCGCCACAGTGAAACTTGTGGGCCATTATGGCAAATACTCGCCAAAGCGCACTTATTTGCCGCCAGAGGCTCAAAGCGATCCCACTGCAATCACAATGTAAAAGCACAGCACGGCAACGATCGTGCCGATCACAATCCTTCTGTCCGTTGTATCCGGTTCTCCGTTTTGCATCCTGCCCTCCTGGTCACTTGCCTGCCTGTTGAATTTCGGTATGATACACAAACTAGTTAACAGTGTTAACTAAATACATTTCCCTCATTGATGTGAGTTGCTATGCAGACCAACGAAATTGAAGCATTCCGCGCCGCGCTGCGCGAGATGGTGCGCGAGCTGGGCATGCTGAACAGGAAAAGCAGCGGGACCGATCTGTCGCCGTTACAAAGCCATATTTTGATCGAACTCGATCGCGAGCCCGCCGGGGTAACGGAGCTTGCCCGCCGCCTGTGCGTGGAAAAATCCAGCATCAGCAGAACGCTTCGCGGCCTTGAAAGTGCCAATCTGCTGGCAAAAACGCAGGATGAAAGCGACGGGAGAGCCACTGTGTTCAACCTGAGCCACGAGGGCGTTGTCGCGCTTAAAGATCTCACCGAACACGCCAACGACTTCACGGCCCAGGCCCTTTCTCTGGCATCAGACAGCGAAAAGCAGCAGATCTATCAGTCGGTCAAATCGCTGACCCGGGCGCTGGTAAATGCCCGCAGCCAGCGGGATCTCCAGGTTCAGATCCGGCCTATTCGCCCAGAGGACAATCTCGCTATTGCCGACGTGATCCGCCAAAGCTTCCGCGATAATAAAATCGATCATCTCGAAGGCGTGAGCCTGCACGATCCGGCGCTGAATGACCTGACCAGCGCCTACCAAAAACCCGGGTCTGGCTACTGGGTAGTTGAACACGAAGGCAAGATTTTAGGCGGCGTTGGCATCGCCCCGCTGCAGGGCGCAGGTGAAGAATATTGTGAATTACAGAAACTCTATCTGGACAGCAGCGTGACGGGCATAGGCCTGGGAAGACGCCTGATGGCGCTGGCGATACAACAGGCCGAAGCATTCGGCTATCGTTACTGCTACCTGGAAACGCTCGACGAACTTAGCTCGGCGGTCTCACTCTACGAAGCATTCGGTTTCAAACACCTGGATGGCAGCCTGGGCAACACCGGCCACAACAGCTGTGAGATCTGCATGCTTAAAACGCTGAAATAGTATGTGTTGAATACAAAACGCCCCACGGGCTTGCACCTGCGGGGCGTTTCGATATGAATGAGTTGAAGCTGGCCGATAAGCCGCTTTCTTTTCATGAAGAGTGTCGTGGACAGTCATTCATCTTGCTGTCTCTGAATACAAAACGCCCCGCCAGCTTGCACCTGCGGGGCGTTTCAATATGAATGAGTTGAAGCTGACCGATAAGCCGCTTTCTTTTCATGAAGAGTGTCGTGGACAGTCATTCATCTTGCTGTCTCTGAATGCAAAACGCCCCGCAAACTTGCACCTGCGGGGCGTTTCAATATGAATGAGTTGAAGCTGACCGATAAGCCGCTTTCTTTTCATGAAGAGTGTCGTGGACAGTCATTCATCTTGCTGTCTCTGAATGCAAAACGCCCCGCCAGCTTTCACTGTGCGGGGAGTTTCGATATGAATGAGTTGAAGCTGACCGATAAGTCGCTTTCTTTTCATGAAGAGCGTCGTGGACAGTCATTCATCTTGCTGTCTCTGAATGCAAAACGCCCCACAGGCTTCCACCTGCGGGGCGTTTATTAAGAAGTTGAAGCTGACCGATAAGCCGGGTTCTGTCGTGGACAGTCATTCATCTAGGCCAGCAATCGCTCACTGGCTCAAGCAGCCTACCCGGGTTCAGTACGGGCCGTACCATGTGAACCCCTATTTGGCCTTGCTCCGGGTGGAGTTTACCGTGCCACGGACTGTTACCAGCCGCGCGGTGCGCTCTTACCGCACCCTTTCACCCTTACCTGATCCCGCTTGCGCGGGCCATCGGCGGTTTGCTCTCTGTTGCACTGGTCGTGGGTTTCCCCCCCAGGCGTTACCTGGCACCCTGCCCTATGGAGCCCGGACTTTCCTCCCCCTCGCCCGTCTCCCCCGAAGAGGACGACGACGAAGCGGCGACTGTCTGGTCAGCTTCGGCGCGCAGTATAGAGGGTTTCATCCCCCCTGTCACGCGGGCCCGCCAGAAACGAAAAGCTAGTCGCCCACCAGCACAACCTCAATCCCGCTCTTACGCAGCGCGCTCAGGCTATCTGCCGGAATACCTTTATCGGTGATTACTCGGTGAATGCGCTGGATATCGATGATTTTATGCAGGCTGGAGCGGTTAAATTTACTGGAATCTGTCACCACGATAATGCGCTCGGCGACTTCGCACATTTTGCGGTTGAGGCGAGCTTCATCCTCGTTATGGGTGCTCACGCCGCGTTCCGGATCGATAGCATCCACCCCGAGGAACAGCATGTCGAAATGATAATTTTGCAGCGACTGTTCCGCGCTGTCGCCGTAAAACGATAGCGACTGACGGCGCAAATGCCCGCCGGTCATCAGCACCTCAACCCCTTCTGCTTCTAACAACGCATTAGCCACGTTGATGCCGTTGGTCATGGCGATCACTTCTTTATGCTGGCGCATTAGCCGGGCGATTTCATACGTTGTGGTGCCGGAGTCCAGAATCACCTTGTCCCCGGGCTGGATCAAGTCCGCAGCCACACGCGCGATGCTGCGCTTCAGTGAAGTATTCAGCGAGCTTTTATCCTCCACCGAAGGCTCTGCTACCACGCTGCCGGGCTCACAAATCAGCGCTCCGCCGTAGGCACGAACCGCAATGCCCTGCTTTTCAAGAAACGCGAGATCGTTGCGGATGGTGACGGTAGAAACACCGAAAAAAGAAGATAAATCATTAACCTGTACGCTTCCCTGCTGGCGAAGGCGCTGAATAATCTGCTCGCGCCTTTCGCTGGTACCCGGAATACGTTTGTCCGTTGCGGTATCGCTGTTGCTCATAGAGTAACCTTTCAATATATCTTTCGTTTCATTTCTATTTGCCTATTAACACCTTTCTTTTAACAGAAAGCAAGCCCCAGAAATCTTCGTTCAAAAGGCGCGGTAAGCACACCAACGCCTTTCATTATGTTTCTTTTGCGAAACAGATCGCAATTCCAGTATCTTTCTTTTTATTCTCAAACGCCATTCAGGCACGATTAAATGAAATGAATCGAAAGAAAATGTTTTAACCCATCGCCGTGGAGAGGAAAGTGAAACAGTTGATCGAATTTGTCGCTAACCACAAACGGAACAACCAGCACGGGATCTTTGCCGTGTGCTCCGCGCATCCGCTGGTGCTTGAGGCCGCCATGCGCCACGCTCGCGAAGCTGGCACCAGCTTGCTTATTGAAGCGACCTCTAACCAGGTGGACCAGTACGGCGGCTATACCGGAATGACGCCTGCGGATTTCTGCGGTTTCGTTTATCAACTCGCGGAACAACACCGCTTTCCTTATGCCAACCTGATACTCGGCGGCGATCATCTTGGGCCAAACCGCTGGCAAACCCGACCAGCCGAAGAGGCGATGTCCCATGCCGAAGAGCTGATCCGTAGCTATGTCGCCGCAGGCTTCAAGAAAATACACCTCGACTGCAGTATGTCTTGTGTGGACGATCCCGTGCCGCTCACGGATCACGTCGTTGCCGGGCGAGCAGCCAGGCTGGCGCTGATTGCTGAGCAAACCTGTATCGACCACTTTGGCCATGCCGATCTGGTGTACATCATCGGCACCGAAGTACCGGTCCCTGGCGGTGCCCATGAAACTCTCGCCGAACTCGCCGTCACTACGCCGCAGGCCGCAAACACTACGCTGGAAGCTCACCGCCAGGCCTTTGCAGAACAGGGGCTAAGTGAAATCTGGCCGCGCATTATTGGCCTTGTTGTTCAACCCGGCGTCGAGTTCGACCACACCCAGGTGATTGACTACCAGCCAGAAAAAGCCCGGGCGCTAAGCAAACTCATTTCAGATTCGCCGACGATGGTTTTTGAAGCACATTCAACGGATTACCAGACAACGCAGGCGCTGCATCAGTTAGTGGAAGATCACTTTGCGATACTAAAAGTCGGCCCGGCCCTGACTTTTGCCCTGCGTGAGGCCCTTTTTTCCCTCTCAGCCATTGAGCGAGAACTGCTCCCGGCACACAAATGCTCCGGCCTGAGGGACGTCCTGGAAAGCGTGATGCTTGACCACCCAGAGCACTGGCAGCAGCACTATCACGGCAACGGCGATGCGCTACGTCTGGCACGCGGCTATAGCTACTCTGACCGGGTGCGCTACTACTGGCCGGATCGCGATATCGATGAGGCTTACGATGTGCTGGTCAGGAACCTTGCCCACGAACCTATTCCGCTGCCGTTAATCAGCCAGTACCTGCCGCTTCAGTACGCCAAAGTGCGGGAAGCACAGCTAGCAGCCAAACCTCATGAGCTGATTATCGACCATATTCAGGATGTGCTGCGCCAGTATCACGCGGCCTGTCACGGTGAGTCATCTCCTCATTAACACAATGATAATAAGGGAAATACCATGCCAAATATTGTCTTAAGCCGCATTGATGAGCGCCTGATCCACGGTCAGGTTGGCGTGCAGTGGGTCGGGTTTTCCGGCGCAAACCTGGTTCTGGTCGCCAATGATGAGGTGGCGGAAGATCCCATCCAACAGAACCTGATGGAGATGGTGCTGGCAGAAGGAATTGCGGTGCGCTTCTGGCCGCTGCAAAAAGTCATCGACAACATTCACCGCGCGGCGGATCGCCAGAAGATCCTGCTGGTCTGTAAAAACCCGCGGGATTTCCTCACCCTGGTGAACGGCAACGTGCCGGTAACGCGCATCAACGTGGGCAACATGCACTACGTCGAAGGCAAAAAGCAGGTGGCTAAAACCGTGTCGGTTGATGAACAAGACATTGCCGCCTTCTCCGGCCTGAAACAGGCCGGCGTCGAATGTTTTGTGCAAGGCGTACCGACGGAATCAGCTCAGGATCTCTATAAACTTCTCTGAGGTATTTGCTATGGAAATCAGCTTACTGCAAGCGATAGCCCTGGGCCTGCTGGCCTTTATCGCCGGTCTGGATATGTTCAACGGCCTGACCCATATGCACCGCCCCGTCGTCCTTGGCCCGCTGGTTGGCCTTATTCTTGGCGATTTACACACCGGTATTCTCACCGGCGGCACGCTGGAACTGGTTTGGATGGGCCTGGCTCCGCTCGCCGGCGCGCAGCCGCCTAACGTCATTATCGGCACCATCGTGGGCACGACTTTTGCCATTACCACCGGCGTGAAGCCCGAAGTCGCCGTCGGCGTCGCAGTGCCTTTTGCGGTTGCGGTACAGATGGGCATCACCTTCTTGTTCTCCGTGATGTCCGGCGTCATGGCACGTGCCGACCGCATGGCGGCGAACGCCGACACCAATGGCATTGAGCGCATTAACTATTTGGCGATGCTCGCACTCGGCATCTTCTATTTTCTCTGCGCCTTCTTACCCATTTATTTTGGGGCCGAACATGCCAAAACAGCCATCGATATGTTACCCGCGCGGCTGATTGACGGGCTGGGCGTCGCCGGAGGCATCATGCCAGCTATCGGTTTTGCCGTACTGCTGAAAATCATGATGAAAAACGTTTATATCCCCTACTTCATCATCGGCTTTGTTGGCGCAGCCTGGTTGAAATTACCGGTGCTGGCAATTGCCGCCGCCGCGCTAGCGCTGGCCCTGATGGATTTGATGCGTAAAGACCCTACTCCACCGCAGCCCGCTCGCGTCCAGAAAGAGGAATTCGAAGATGGCATCTGATACCCAAACGCTTTCACAGGCCATTGAGTCTGAGAACATCATTGCCAATGATACGATTTATGAAGATCAGACCATTGGCGCAGAGCTAACCCGAAAAGATATCAACCGCGTAGCATGGCGTTCGATGTTGCTGCAGGCCTCATTTAACTACGAGCGTATGCAGGCCTGCGGCTGGCTGTATGGCCTGCTACCCGCCCTGAAAAAGATCCACACCAACAAACGCGATTTGGCGCGGGCGATGCAGGGGCACATGGGGTTCTTCAATACCCATCCTTTCCTGGTCACCTTTGTGATCGGCATTATTCTGGCGATGGAACGTTCGAAGCAGGATGTAAACAGTATCCAGAGCACAAAAATTGCCGTTGGTGCCCCACTCGGTGGCATCGGGGATGCGATGTTCTGGCTGACGCTGCTGCCAATCTGCGGCGGTATCGGCGCCAGCCTGGCGCTTCAGGGGTCGATACTCGGTGCCATCGTGTTTATCGTGCTATTTAACGTGGTGCATCTGGGCCTGCGTTTCGGCCTGGCGCACTACGCTTACCGCATGGGCGTGGCAGCTATTCCGTTAATTAAGGCTAATACACGTAAAGTAGGGCATGCCGCTTCCATCGTCGGGATGACCGTTATCGGCGCTCTCGTTGCCACCTATGTTCGCCTGTCCACTACGCTTGAAATTACGGCCGGGGATGCGGTGGTTAAGCTTCAGGCTGACGTCATCGACAAATTGATGCCTGCGTTTTTGCCGCTGGTCTATACCCTGGCAATGTTCGCCCTGGTCCGCCGTGGCTGGAGCCCCTTGCGCCTGATTTGCATCACCGTCGTTTTAGCCGTTGTTGGGAAGTTCCTTCACTTCCTCTAAGGAGAAAAGCAGATGTTGAGCATCATTTTGAGCGGCCACGGAGGTTTTGCCAGCGGGATGGAGCAGGCAATGAAACAGATCCTCGGCGAGCAGCCGCAGATTATTGCCATCGACTTCCCAGAAACCTCCTCCACGGCACGGCTGACGGAACAATTTCAAGCCGCTATCGGCCAGTTGGATGAATGCGAAGGTTTAGTGTTTCTGACGGATTTGCTGGGCGGTACGCCTTTCCGTGTCGCCTCCACGCTGGCGCTTGAGAAGCCGGGACGCGAAGTCGTTACTGGCGTCAATCTGCAGCTACTGCTGGAGATGGTACTCGAGCGCGAAGGGCTAAACGGCAGCGAGTTTCGCCAGATGGCGCTGGAATGCGGGCATCGCGGCCTTACCAGCCTGGTCGACGAAATGGCGCGCCACCGGGCAACGGAAGCCAGCGAAGAAGGCATCTGAAGTAAAAGACCGGATTGCTTATCTCCAGTTTCGAACCCCGTTTAATACAGGCGGCGGCTCCTGCTGCTTTCATTATGCATCACTTTGGCCTGTGGCGAGATCCGCCATGGGCCTTTCTTTTTCTTTTCTTAATTGTTTTATTTTCAATGAAAACAAAATAAAACAAAGCGTTATGCATAAACAAAGATCCACATCATGATTTTCGTTTTATTTCACTTTTCATATTGATATTGTCGATTCCTTTCTATAAATTTTCATAAAGCACTAAAAACCATTAAATGAAACAAAACGAAAGATTATGGGCGATAAAAAGCCGACATCTGACGCTGTAATGCTAAGGACTGAGTCATGAGTGAAACTTCCACGGCCACAGATCGCAGCCACACGACCT
The DNA here is from genome assembly GCF_050847315.1 of Enterobacter sp. TMH.L2. Lineage (NCBI taxonomy): Bacteria > Pseudomonadati > Pseudomonadota > Gammaproteobacteria > Enterobacterales > Enterobacteriaceae > Enterobacter > Enterobacter sp. TMH.L2. The sequence goes on from NZ_CP193791.1 coordinate 4,198,867, forward strand.
GGACTGAAAAAGAGATCCGTCAGCAGCCCGTGAGCTGGATCCGTTCCCTGCAACAGATAGACCGCGCGCGCGATGAGATCTCCGCCTTCCTGAATCCACTACTTGCGAACGACAAGTTAAAAATTATCCTTACTGGCGCTGGAACCTCGGCGTTTATCGGCGATATCATTGCACCGTGGCTGTCTCGCCACACCGGCAAACAGTTTGTTGCCGTGCCCACCACGGATCTGGTGACCAATCCGCTGGACTATCTCTCCCCTGAACAGCCCACACTGCTGGTTTCCTTCGCTCGCTCCGGTAACAGCCCCGAGAGCGTCGCTGCGGTGGAACTTGCCAACCAGCTCGTGAAATCCTGCTATCACATCACCATCACCTGTAACGAGGGCGGTAGCCTCTACCGCAGCGCGCTGGAGGACAACCGCTCACTGCCGCTGCTGATGCCTGCGGAAACGCACGATCGCGGTTTTGCCATGACGAGCAGCATCACGACCATGATGGCAAGCTGCCTTGCGGTTTTCGCCCCGGACGTCATCAATACGCAGTCATTTCAGGATGTCGCTCACCGCTGTGCCCAAATCATTCATTCACAGGGCGATTTCAGAGAGATTCCGTTTGGCGATCTTCCCTACGAACGCGTGGTCTACCTGGGCAGCGGTGGCTTGCAGGGCGTGGCACGAGAAGCCTCTCTGAAGGTGCTTGAACTCACGGCTGGCAAGCTGGCGGCGTTTTATGACACACCAACCGGCTTCAGGCATGGCCCAAAATCCCTGGTCAATAGTAAGACGCTGGCGATCGTGCTGGTCTCCAGCGATCCTTACACTCGCCAGTACGATCTGGATCTGCTGGCGGAGCTGCGCCGGGACAGTCTGGCTATGCAAACGATCGCCATTTCAGCCTCCTCCAGCCCCGAGATCGCATCAGGCCCGCATATCCTCCTGCCTGCGGCAGATCGGACGTTCCTCGACGTTGAGCAGGCGTTTTGCTTCCTGATGTATGCCCAGGTTTTCGCCCTCACCTCCTCCGTTAAAGCAGGCATTACGCCGGACACGCCCTCCGCCAGCGGCACGGTTAATCGCGTAGTTAAAGGCGTCGTTATTCATCCCTGGAAAGGCTGAGAGGTTCATCATGAGCATTATCTCCACGAAGTATCTGCTTCAGGACGCGCAGGCCAGAGGCTATGCGGTACCGGCTTTTAATATCCACAATGCCGAAACCATCCAGGCGATTCTTGAAGTGTGCAAAGAGATGCATTCCCCGGTGATCCTTGCCGGCACGCCGGGCACCTTTAAACATATCGCTTTCGAAGAGATTTACGCACTGTGTCACGCCTATTCCGAAAGCTACGGCATACCGCTAGCGCTGCACCTCGATCATCACGAAAGCCTGGCGGACATCAGCCGCAAAGTTAACGCAGGCGTGCGCAGCGCCATGATTGACGGCAGCCATTTCCCCTTTGCTGACAACGTGAAGCTGGTGAGATCCGTGGTCGAGTTTTGCCACCGCAACGACTGCAGCGTCGAGGCCGAACTAGGCCGGCTCGGCGGCGTGGAAGACGACATGGATGTGGATGAAGAAAGCGCTTTTCTGACCGATCCGCAGGAAGCCCGCCGCTTTGTTGAGCTCACCGGCGTCGATAGCCTGGCGGTTGCCATTGGCACCGCACACGGCCTGTATACCAAACGCCCGAAAATAGACTTCAAACGGCTGGGTGAGATCCGCGACGTCGTCAGCGTCCCGCTGGTGCTGCACGGCGCGAGTGACGTGCCTGACGAGTTTGTACGCCGCGCCATCGAGCTTGGGGTCTGCAAAGTGAATGTCGCGACGGAATTAAAAATCGCCTTCGCCGCCGCGGTGAAAGAATGGTTTGGCGCTAACCCGGAAGGCAACGACCCACGCTTTTACATGCGCGTCGGCATGGACGCGATGAAAGAAGTGGTGCGTAGCAAAGTCGCTGTATGCGGCTCGGCGAATAAGTTGCTGCCGGAATCAGAAGCGGCGCTTTAACTCTCTGGTGTAAGGAGATCTGATGAAGACAATAATAAAAAGCTCCCTGCTTATTATGTTCATGAGCAACGCAGCGCTGGCGGCTCAGTACCAGTTGGAAAATACCAACCTTGCCGTCTCTTTCGACGATTCAGGCTCGGCGGTGGTAGTGCAAGACCGGCTATCCGACCACAAACTGGCGCCCATCGAGCTGTTTTTCCTGACGCTGCCGGACGAAAAAGTTATCCATACCGCCGACTTTAAACTCAAAAACGTCAGCAAAACCGCAGACGCCATTCAGATTGATTACGAGCGAGACGACTTCTCGGTCAATGTTACCCTGAAGCTGCTGAAGGGCAAGTATGCGGCTGTGGACTATACGCTGCAGGCAAAAGGCCAGCCTCGTGATGTCACAAAGATCACCTTCTTCCCGACCAAAGGCCAGGCTCAGGCACCTTATGTCAACGGCGCCATCAACAGTTCCCCCATCGTGGCGGACTGTTTCTATATGCTGCCGCAAAAACCGATCGTGAATACCTACGCCTACGAAACCACCACCAACCTGAACGTTGAGCTCAAAACACCGATTAAAACCGACGCCCCGGTGACCTACACGGTCTACTTCGGCACGTTTGAAGCAACAGACCAGCTTCGCCGTAGCTTTAATGAATTTATCAACGCCATGCGCCCGCGCCCTTACCAGCCTTACCTGCACTACAACAGCTGGATGGACATCGGTTTCTTTACGCCCTACACCGAGAAGGACGTGCTGACCCGCATGGATGAATACGCCAGCGAACTGATAAGCAAGCGGGGCGTGAAGCTCGACGGCTTCCTGCTGGATGACGGCTGGGACGATTTGACCGGGAAATGGCTGTTTAGTCCGGCGTTTAAGCATGGCTTTGGTGTTATCAAAGAAAAAGCGGACAGTTTGCATACTTCCGTGGGGCTGTGGCTCTCACCGTGGGGTGGCTACAACAAACCACGCGACGTGCGCGTTTCACACGCCAAAGAGAACGGCTTTGAAACCGTGGATGGCAAATTTGCCCTCTCAGGCCCCAACTACTTCCACAATTTTAATCAGCAAATTATCGGGCTTATCAAAAACGAACATATCACCTCGTTTAAGCTCGACGGTATGGGCAACGCCAACTCGTACATCAAAGGCAGCCCCTACGCCTCTGACTTTGATGCCTCCATTGAGTTAATCAAAAACATGCGGGCCGCCAACAAAGATCTGTTTATCAACCTGACGACCGGTACCAACGCCAGCCCGTCCTGGCTGTTCTACGCCGACTCCATCTGGCGCCAGGGCGATGACATCAACGTTTATGGCAAAGGTTCGCCGGTGCAGCAGTGGATAACCTATCGCGACGCGGAAACCTATCGCTCCATCGTGCGTAAAGGCCCACTTTTCCCGATTAACTCACTGATGTACCACGGCATTGTCAGCGCGGAACATGCCTACTTTGGGCTGGAGAAAGTCCAAACGGACCAGGATTTTGCCGATCAGGCCTGGAGCTACTTCGCCACCGGCACGCAATTGCAGGAGCTGTACATTACGCCGTCAATGCTGAACAACGCCAAATGGGACACGCTTGCCGACGCGGCGAAATGGTCACGGGCGAACAGCAACGTGCTGGTCGATAGCCACTGGGTTGGCGGCGACCCGACGCTGCTTGAGGTTTACGGCTGGGCATCGTGGAGTAAAGAGAAAGCAATATTGGGCCTGCGTAACCCGTCGGATAAATCACAAAGCTACTATCTCGACCTGAGCAAAAGCTTTGAAGTGCCGAACGGCGAGGCCACGCGCTTTACGCTGAAGCAAATTTACGGCAAGAACGAGACCGTAACCAACGACTACAGTAAGCCGCTGGTTGTGACGCTGAAACCGCTGGAAACGCTGGTGATTGAGGCCACGCCGGTCAACTAAACGAGGATGGAGCGTAGAAGGCTCGTTCTTTCTACGCTTCTTAACAGCGTTTCACCTACCTGATGTTAGCGCAGCAACCCGCCTTTTATCTTCGGCAATCAGGATAATGCCAAAATGCTCTTTATCAGGGTGCGTGCTCCAGATTTTTTCTGCCGGAATGCTGACACCATCGTATGCGGCCTTCGTACCGTCAAAGGGATAGAATCGTCCATCATCTGAATCCAGAATAAAAACCGCAAGTTGAGTGGAGTTTCTGGCTATTTTCTGCCAAAGCGCCTTGCCCCCGGCATAGTGAATATTATCGCTCATTAAAATCACGCCACACTTGAGCACCAGCGCCTCATATAGCTGTGTGGCTAAGCCAGCTTCCTGGAGCGGCTTCTCGACGCAAACGCCTTCAACCTGCAGAACGCTTTGATCCTCCCAAAAACGATCTACTGAAATAACGTTGTCACCAATCGTTTTTTGATTTTTGAGCTCAAGCATGGCGACGACAGCGTGCCGGCGATCTTTTTCATTTCCTTCAGGCTCGGCCTTAATGATTGCAGCCCTCGGGGTCGACCTGTCAAAAATGATAAGGAAATGCTGACCTGCAAACGTCAGTTCTTCAATCACCTCGAACGAGCGTTTTATCGACGCCGTGCTATAGGAAAAAGGCATCACAACCATATTCGAATCTCCTGGTATCAATACCGGCATAAACTTTAACTCCCTTAAAGTCATTCGGTCATGCATAAATTAACACCAGGGAGTTCGTTTTTTAAACGCTAACCGCGTTGCGATATGAAAACCAGGAGCCGGCTCGAGAAAACTATTTCTCGCTGTTTTCTAACGCATATTTGTACAAGGCATTCTTTTTCACCCCGTGAATTTCAGCGGCAAGCGCTGCAGCCTTTTTCAGCGGTAACTCCGTCTGCAGCAACGCCAGCGTACGCAGCGCTTCGGCGGGGAGTTCATCATCGCTTTGGACTTTAAAGCCCTCAACAATCAGCACCATTTCGCCTTTGCGGCGGTTTTCATCTTCCTTCACCCATGCCAGCAGCTCGCCTACGGGCGCGCCGTGAATCGACTCCCAGGTTTTGGTCAACTCGCGCGCCAGCACTACGTAGCGGGATTCGCCCAGCACCGTGCAGATATCATCGAGACTGTCGAGCAGGCGGTGGGTAGATTCATAGAAAATCAGCGTTCTCGGTTCCTGTTCAATCGCCTTCAGCGCGTCGCGACGGCCTTTGGATTTTGCAGGCAGAAAACCTTCATAGCAAAAGCGGTCAGACGGCAAGCCAGCTGCGCTGAGTGCAGCAATAGCGGCGCAAGGGCCAGGCAACGGCACGACGCGAATCCCCGCTTCGCGGCAGGTGCGCACGAGGTGGTAGCCAGGGTCGTTAATCAGCGGCGTACCGGCATCGGACACCAGCGCAATGCTTTGGCCTTCCTGCAGCTTCGCCAGTAGCGTTTCAGATTTTTGTTGCTCATTGTGATCGTGAAGTGCGAAGAGTCGCGCATTAATCGCAAAATGCTGCAGCAAAAGTCCGGTATGACGGGTATCTTCTGCGGCAATCAGATCAACGCTTTGCAACACTGAGAGGGCCCGCTGGGTGATATCCCCGAGGTTGCCGATAGGCGTCGGGACGATGTAAAGCGTACTGGCTGAAATCGCCGCCGTTTCGTGTTGTTTCATTGTTTCATCCGTATTGCCGATTTAATATTGTACATTGGGAAATAAAACCACTGGATACAGAATGCTACCCTCAACCTTGAATCGTTCAAAAGCCGGGCGCTGCCTGCCTGTGTTGCTCGCGGCGCTGATTTTTGCCGGCTGTTCAACCCAGGCACCAGATCAGTCCGCCACGCTGCTGCAGGGCGACACCACCGCCGGGTCCGCTTATTATCTGCAGCAAATGCAGCAAAGTGCAGATGATAGCAAGACCAACTGGCAATTACTCGCCATTCGTTCCCTGCTAAAGGAAGGCAAACCTCAGCAGGCTGTGGCGTTGTATAACCAACTGCCGCAGCAGCTCAACGATGCTCAAGTGCGTGAACAACAACTGCTGGTGCCGGAAGTGAAGATTGCGCAGAAAGATTTCAGCGCCGCCTCTGCCCTGCTGGAAAAGATTGACCCGAGCGCACTCGACAAGGGCCAACAGAGCCGTTATTACCAGGCTGTGATTGACGCTTCTCAGGGACGCCCGTCTTTAGCGCTGCTGCGCGCGTACATTGCTCAGGAACCGCTGCTGAAAGGCGATGCACATCAAAAGAACATTGATGGCACCTGGCAGGTTCTGTCGCAGTTCTCCCCAGAGCAAATGAACAGCCTGGTGATTAACGCCGACGAAAATACCCTGCAGGGTTGGCTGGACCTGCAGCACGTCTGGAGCGATAACCGTAACGATCCTAACATGCTAAAAGCCGGGATTCAGGACTGGCAAACGCGCTACCCGAATAATCCGGGTTCAAAAACGCTGCCGACTCAGTTGGCGAATGTTCAAAACTTCAAACCGGCCTCAACCGGTAAAATCGCTCTCCTGCTGCCGCTCAACGGCCAGGCTGCGGTGTTTGGCCGCGCGATTGAGCAAGGGTTTGAAGCGGCGAAAAACAACGGCGTCGCGCCGGTTGCAGCCGTTCAGCCTGCCGCCCAGCCCGGAGATCCTAATGCGCAACCACAGGCTGCGCCGCCTCAAGAAGTGCCTCAGCCGCAAGCGTCCCAGGCCCCTGCAGATCCTAATGCTGCAGTGAGCCCGGCAAGTGCGTCCGTCAGCGATTTAACAGACCAGAAGGCACAAGCCGCAACGCCGCAAACCGCAGCCCCAGCAACGCCGTCTGCCCAGCCAGACGCACAAACCGCGCCATCTGTTGCCGCGAACCCTTCGGCAGACATTAAGATTTACGACACCAGCAGCCAGCCGCTCTCTCAGGTTCTGGCTCAGGCGCAGCAGGACGGCGCCACGCTGGTCGTTGGTCCGCTGCTAAAAAACAATGTTGACCAGTTGGCCAGCACCAACAGCCCGTTAAATATTCTGGCGCTTAACCAGCCTGAAAACGTGCAGAATCGCCCTAACATCTGCTATTTCGCACTTTCTCCAGAAGACGAAGCCCGTGACGCCGCGGATCACATCTGGCAGCAAAGCCACCGCAATCCGCTGATGCTGATCCCTTCTAACGCTCTGGGCGACCGTGTGGCGAAAGCCTTTGCCACCGAATGGCAGAAACTCGGCGGCGGTCTGGTTCTGCAGCAGAAATTTGGTTCAGTGAGCGACCTGAAACGCGGGATTAACAGCGGCTCCGGCATCGCCCTGACCGGCACCCCGGTAAGTACGCCGTCCAATACGCCGCCAGGCGTTACCATTGGCGGACTGACTATTCCGGCAGCACCTACGGATGCGCAAATTACCGCAGGCAGCAGCGGCAACGTAGACGCGGTCTACATCATTGCGACCTCCGAAGAAGTGGCGCTGATCAAACCGATGATTGCGATGCGCACCGGCAGCCGCGGCAGCGCTCAGCTGTATGCCAGCTCGCGCAGCTCGCAGGGCGTGAACGGCCCGGACTACCGACTGGAAATGGAAGGCCTGCAGTTTAGCGAAATCCCGATGCTTTCCGGCGGTAATCCACAGCTGATGCAGCAGGCCTTAAGCAGCGTCAATAATGACTACTCGCTGGCGCGTCTGTATGCCATGGGCGTTGATGCCTGGACGCTGGCAAGCCACTTCTCGCAGATACGCCAGGTGCCGGGTTATCAGGTAAACGGCAACACCGGGCAGCTGACCGCCAGCCAGGACTGCGTTATTAACAGGAAGTTAAATTGGCTGCAATTCAGTCAGGGCCAGATCGTTCCGGTATCCTGAACCGCAAGCAACGCGGCGCGCGCTATGAACAGCAAGCGCGTCGTTATCTTGAGCGCGAGGGAATGCGCTTCGTAGCCGCGAACGTGCATGTTCGCGGCGGCGAAATCGACCTTATTATGCAACAGCAGCAGGTTATCGTTTTTGTGGAAGTGCGTTTTCGGCGTAACGATAAGTTCGGCGGAGCCGCCGCCAGCGTGACGCGCAGCAAGCAGCTGCGCCTGCTGCATGCCGCTCAGGTTTGGCTTAGCGGCAAAGGTCAAAGTTTTGATACTGTAGATTGCCGTTTCGATGTGTTAGCTTTCACCGGCAATGAAATAGCGTGGCTGACCAACGCGTTTGCCGCCGATATCTAAAAAACTCCAGGTAGAATCAACGTGCTCGAAAGAATCAAAGTCTGCTTCACGGAAAGTATTCAAACTCAGATTGCCGCAGCGGAAGCCCTGCCGGACGCCATCTCCCGTGCAGCGATGACGCTGGTTCAGTCTTTACTGAACGGCAACAAAATCCTCTGTTGTGGCAATGGCACCTCCGCCGCCAACGCACAGCATTTTGCTGCCAGCATGATCAACCGTTTTGAAACAGAGCGCCCTAGTTTACCGGCCATTGCACTTAATGCAGATAATGTGGTCTTAACCGCGATCGCTAACGACCGTCTGCATGAAGAAGTTTATGCCAAACAGGTTCGTGCGCTGGGCCACGCCGGGGACGTTTTGCTGGCGATTTCCACCCGAGGCAATAGCCGTGATATTGTCAAAGCGGTTGAGGCCGCTGTCACCCGCGACATGACCATCGTCGCGCTGACGGGCTATGACGGCGGCGAACTGGCAGGACTGTTGGGGCCACAGGATGTTGAAATCCGAATCCCTTCTCATCGCAGCGCCCGCATCCAGGAGATGCATATGCTGACGGTGAACTGTTTATGCGATCTGATCGACAATACGCTATTTCCCCACCAGGATGGCTAATAGCTAATTTTGAGAAAGGAGAAGGAATGAACATGAAGGCCATTACGCCAGTCGCAGTTCTTATTTCCGCGCTGTTGCTGCAGGGCTGCGTCGGTGCCGTTGTTGTGGGAAGCGCCGCCGTAGCGACAAAAACTGCGACAGACCCACGCACAGTCGGGACGCAGGTTGATGACGGCACGCTTGAATTACGCGTGAACAGCGCGCTCAACAAGGATGAGCAGATCAAGAAAGAAGCGCGTATTAACGTGACGGCTTACCAGGGCAAAGTGCTGCTGGCTGGTCAGTCTCCTAACCCAGACCTCGCCTCTCGTGCGAAGCAAATTGCGTTGGGCGTAGACGGCGCAACCGAAGTCTATAACGAGATTCGAATTATGGCTCCGGTCGGCCTGGGTGTCGCATCGAGCGATACGTGGATCACCACAAAAGTTCGATCTCAGTTGCTCACCAGCGACCAGGTAAAATCGTCTAACGTGAAAGTCACCACCGAGAATGGCGAGGTATTTCTGCTCGGCCTGGTAACCGAACGTGAAGGTAAAGCCGCGGCGGATATTGCCAGCCGGGTTAGCGGCGTGAAACACGTCACCACCGCGTTCACGATCCTGAAATAATGCCCCTAACCCTCTCCCCACAGGGGAGAGGGGATAACACCAGCCAGTCGATTGAATTTCCGCCAGTTTTCATTCTGGCGAAGTAAACGTTGCCCACAGAATTCTCCCTCTCCCTTCCTGGATGAGGGTCAACTGTGATTACAGCTTACTCAGGCACTCCATCGCCACGGCTTTAAAACTGTCAAAATCCTTACTCTCGCGCAGCCGAACCATCGCTCGCTCACGCAGGAAGGTCACAAACAGGTCGTAAATCGCCATCGCCTCTTCGTATTCGCTTTTGCTAATCGCCAGCAGGAAGATCACGTACGCCGTCTCATCCCCCCAGCTAATACCGTGCGGCGCCAGCACGGTGTAAACCACCGTTTTTTTCGCCAGCAGGCCCAGCGAGTGCGGCAGCGCAATGCCTTCGCCCAGCATGGTGCTGACAATGGCCTCACGCTCCACCACCGACGGGTGAAAGTCTGCATCAACCACGCCTTCCCGCTCCAGCTGCTCGCAGAGCGTCAGGAACAACTGCTGCTGAGTCATAGGTTGATCGATAATGCGGAAATGGCTGGCATCGAAGAATTTCTCCAGCATGTAAGGCCTTGTTCTGTCCACCAGCACCAGCTTACCAAGCTGCTCGAGCTGATAATCCGTCGGGAACGGTGCCATCACCACCACCGGCTTTTCTTTCTCATTTATGCGCGCCGTGCTGATTACAAAGTCCTCATCCACGGTTTCAAGCTGCTCATAATCGCGCAGAGAGATAATGTTGGTCACTTCCACCTGCGGATATTTACGCAGCAGCATGGCCTGCAGCATACGCACCGTCGAATTCCCTGTATCGCAAACCAGCAGCACGCGAGGATGGCGCTGGTAGCCAATGTTGTAATGGCGCTCCAGACCCACACCGATGTGCAACACCAGAAAACCAATTTCGTTTTCGCTGATAGCGTAAGGGGTATATTTTCCCCAGCTTGAGACCGCTGCCAGCGTCATGTCGTAAGCCAACGGGTAATGCTGTTTGATGTTAGCCAGCAGAGGATTCGGGATGTTTATCTGGTAGCGCACCCGGGTGATCATTGTCTTGATATGGGTCAGCAGGTCGGCGTGCAGCTGCTCGTCGCTGAGAAGATTGTAGTTATAGTGGGTGTTGATGTAGCGCAGAATGTAGTTAACCAGCGCCTCATCATCGTCGGCGCTGATCGCGCTCGGCGCCACTTCCTGCACCTGCCGCGAGGCGATGTGCACCTGCAGCCACTGCTCTTCAGCTTCGGAAAGCGGCTTCCCCGCCAGTTGCTGAAGAAGAGCGGCAATCTGTCTGGCTGCCTCTTTCACCTGGACATCAACGCTATCCGCCGTAAATTCCGGTAGCGGATAGCCTTCGCTGATGCGACGAACCGCTACCGAACAATAGAGGCGAATAAACTGCTCGCCTTCATCGGTCAGGCGGATGTGGCAACGGGTAAAACAATCGTGCAGCGAACCGGCGAGCAACTCCGGGACACCCGCGTTCAGCGCTTCTTCCGTCAATAACGGATTTTCGCTGTCCTCTAAGGTTAACTGCCACAGCAGGTCAGTCAGGCAGGCGCGTATAGCCGTTTCGCTGCCGAACAGCTTCATGCCGTGGCGCGGGCGTGTCTCAATGGTCAGATGATAGCGGTTAAACCACTCCCGTACTTCGGCCATATCGCTTTGCAGCGTGGCCCGGCTGACAAACCACTCTTCGGCCAGATCTTCCAGCTTCAGTGAAAACGCCGCCGTCAAAAAACGCACCACAAGGTAATGCACGCGTTCTGGCGAAGTACGAGGAATACGAAGCTGACGCGGACGATGCTGCACCAGCTCGCCGTAACGCTCAGTATCCTCGATATTCAGTTGATAGCCCGCACCGCGGGTAAGCGTAAACTGAGCCCCGAAGCCTGACATCAGCGCATTAAGCGCCGTGATATCGGCCCGAACCGTACGAGTAGAAACGGACAAACGCCGCGCCAGTTCATCCTGGGGCAGCGTTTCGTTTTGCAGCATCTCAAAAAGCTGAGCCAGCCGTTGATTGGGGAATCTCACTACCGCTTCCTTTGGTTATCGGGGCGTTTAAGCGCCCCGTCCTGCTTTACTTAAACGGGGTGAAGACCATCTGTGACGGGCTTCCCACCGCCGTATAATCCTCGATAAAAGTTAATTTACCGCTGCCCGGGGCCACGCTAAAACGAGTAATGTTGTCGCTGCGCTGGTTCAGGGCATAAAGATGTTTGCCGGTATTATCCAGCGTCAGGCCTCGTGGATAGTCGCCTCTGGTCCAGATGTCGTCCTGATGCGTAAGCTCGCCGTTAGCGCCCACGCTAAAATGCGCGATGCTGTTATGCAGGCGGTTGGCCACATACAGTTGCTTGCCGTCGTGGCTGAGTACCAGGCCCGCGGCAAAGCTTGTGCCCTTATAGCCTTTTGGCAGGGAAGAAATCGTCTTTCCTTCTGTCAGCGTGCCTTTCTCACGGTCGAGCTTGTAATGGGTAAGCGTAGAAGCTTCTTCGTTAATCAACCACAGGCTCGCGCCGTCTGCGGCAAAGACAAAATGGCGTGGCCCCGCGCCTTTTGAAGAGGCGGCGATAAACGGCGGATCGTTTGGCTCCAGCACGCCTTTGCTTTGATCGAAGCGATACTGGTAGATCCGATCCAGGCCAAGATCGGTGGAGAAGACAAACTTGCCGCTCGGATCGGCGGCAATCATATGGGCATGCGGGCCGTTATGGTCGCTGGCGGCAAAGCTACCTTCTACCGCAGCTTCTGGTTTTGCCGCGCCCGGCTCACCACTGTCCTGATGCTTGTCGCTGGCTCCCTGCAGGCTACCGTCTGCATTAATCGGCAATACGGCGATTGAACCGCTCACATAGTTAGCCACCAGCAGGTGCTTACCCTGCGGCGTCAGGGACAGATAGACCGGGCCAGCGCCCCCGGAAGAGACCTGATTCAGTTCGGTCACACTTCCGTTATCACCCACACGCAATGCCGATACCACGCCTTTCTCGGCTTCGCTGGCTACGTATAGCGTTTTTCCATCCGGCGACGCGGTGAGCTGTGCGGCATTCGGCAGCGAGCTGACCAGCGTTTTCTCGCTAAGCGCGCCGGTTTTGGCGTCAACCTGGAAGCGGTAAAGCCCTTCGCCGTTGGGGTTGTAGGTGCCAACCCAGGCATAGTGGCTTTGCGCCGCGCTGTTGCCGGCGGCGAGTAAGGCAAATGAAGCAACAAGCAGAGTGCGTGCAGACATGCGTTTGTCCTCGAAGTGTGGTTGATGAGGATTATACCCTCACCCTAACCCTCTCCCTAAAAGGGAGAGGGGATCTTTCTTTTTCACATCAGTCCTTCTCTCTCCCTCGAAGGAGAACCGGCCTTTCTTTTCCCCCTCTCCCCTTTGGGGAGAGGGCCGGGGTGAGGGGAAACAGCGAGCACTTTACCCCACCAGCTTCTTCGTCATCGCCAACAGAGTGGCAACATCCGCCGGGCGCGTATTGCCACTGGCCTTGTCGATAATTGAGCTGTAAATATGCGGAATCACTTTGCTGACGCCGGCATCCAGCGCAATCTTCAGGATCTCCTCGTAGTTCTCAAGATCGATACCGCCTGTCGGCTCCAGCCAGAAGTCATGCTTCGCACAGGCTTCCGCTACCGCCTGGTACTCTTCACGGCAGTCCAGCCCGCCCATCGGGAAATATTTGATTGAGCTGCCGCCCATATCCTTCAGCAGCGCAATGGCCGTTTCGACAGGTACGATGCCGTCCGGCGCGCCAGAGCTTAACGGGCCAGTGGAGATTTTTACCCTCCCGACGGTGCCGGTCGGCGAAACCAGGCCGTTAACTACGCTGTCAGTCTGGCCCAGCAGCGCGCGGCTGGTGCCCACGCCGGTAAACACCTGATTGACGTGCTGGGGCTGAATCTGGCCGGAGATTTCGCTCACCATGGCAGATTGATTGGGATCGCCTGCACCAAGGCCAACGGACAGCGCGTTGTCGATCAGCGCCGCGTAATCACGCATGTCGGCGACCGCGCTTGCTACATCCGGGTAGTTTTTGGATAACACGCCAACCAGCACGTGACCTTCCGCCGCCTGGTAAATCTCTTTGGCGTTTTCTTTGGAGCCAGCCAGGACGTTCAGGCACACGCGATCGCGGTAAAAATTCGGGGTCAGTTTCATGCTTATTTCTCCTTGCTTACCAGCGCTTTGATGCAGCGGTAAATAATCTCCAGCTGTGCCGCGCTTACGCTGCGCACATCCGCTTCAATAATGCCTTCGTTGGCCTTATAGCCACGGAAGTAGATGGCGTATTCGCCCTGCTTCAGCTTACCGACAAGCTCGCCGGTGCTGATGCCAACGGTCGCCTCATCGAACTTGATTTCGCTGCGGGCGATATCGCGGCCAGCGGCGTCCCACACCACGCGCGCGGTAACGCCATTCAGCGTGTTCAGGCTGTCGATAAACGGCGTCATTTTGGCGACCATTTCGGCCCCACTCTCTTTGGCTGCGCTCAGGTAATGTTCAATCGCGCAGGTCAGACCGAGAATGCCTTCTTTGCCAACTTTCATCGCACGTCCGATACCGCCAGTTTGCAGCTTAACCCACTCGACGTACTGCTCTTTGCCGATCACCAGCCCGCTGGTTGGGCCTTCAATAGCTTTAGCCCCGCTGTAAATCACCAGGTCTGCCCCGGCGCGGTAGTAGCACTGCAAATCTTCTTCCGCCGCAGCGTCAACAATCAGCGGCAGGTTGTGCTTACGCGCCACAACAACGGCCTGCTCAACGCTGAGCATGCTTTTCTGCACCGAATGGTGGGATTTGATGTACAGAATGGCCGCCGTGCGCGGAGAAATAGCTGCGGCCAGCTGGTCCGCCGAACATTCGTTGGCGTAGCCCGCTTCAACGATTTTGCCGCCGCCCAGGTTCACCATCGTGCCGACCGGCGCGCCGAAGTTAACGTTGTGGCCCTTCGGCAGCACGATCTCGTTGTTCTCCAATGGGGCCGCATGTAGGTTCTCGATCAGCCATTGATTGTCTTTAACCAGCACCGCAGCTACGGACTGGGCAATACCGGCAGAAGCGCAGGACACCACGGTCGCCGCTTCAACATCGAGCAGTCCGGCAATGTAGGCGCCGGTCTTGTTGACCAGATCCTTCATTTCGAAGTAGTGATTCATGCCGGTGGTGACCGCATCCACCACTTCCTGGCGAGGCGTAGACACACCAAGAGCGGTCATGCGGCCAGATGCGTTAATCACCTGTTTTAAATTGTATTTTTCATAGATCGAAGACATGTTCAGCTTTCCCTTGTTCTGTAGTAAACCATTTCCCGGCGCGCACTGCGGCCAGCGCCACCAGCGCCTGGTCACCCGTCAGCGTTTGCTGCTCTGCGTCGGTAAATACCGTTGGCTGGCGGCGCAGTTCAAAGACGGTCAGATCGCCATCCAGCCCCACGGCCAGGCGGCCTTTATTTTTCAGACGTAATCCATCCGCAGCGTGCGCGGTCACACAGTCGATCACCTGAGGCAATGACAGGCCAATGGAGAGGAATTTCGACATCACTGCGCCGAGTGAATGCACCGGGCCGCTGATGCGGTTGCGGCAATAGATGTCCGAGCTGATGCTGTGCGGCAGAATGCCCTGCTGGATAGCGACACGCGCCACGTCAAAACTAAAGCTGGCGGTGCCGTGCCCGACATCCAGGCGCACCCCACGTTGGATAGCCTGCGCCACGGAGGCTCGCAGTTGCCCGGCCGGATTGAGAATGCGGTTCGGCTTGCCGTTGTAGCAGTGGGTGATGATATCGCCGCTGGTCAGCAGCTCAGCCACTTCATCGAGATCCGGCGGGTTATTGCCGATATGCACCATCAGCGGCAAATCACCGTTTTCTTTCTGGATAGCCTTGGCGCGCACCAGCGGCGTAATGCCGTTGTCACCTACCACGCTGCTGCTCATGCGCGCTTTTAAGCCCACGATAAAGTCCGGGTGGCGCTTCACCGCGCCGCGCACGGCGTCAGCGTCAATATTCGCCATATTGGACAGTTCGTTTTGGGCAATCAGGCCCACGCGGGAGATGTTCAGCAGCGCATAAACTTCGGTCGCTGCGCTGCGGGTGATTTGATAGAAATCGTCGACGTCATCGGCCCCGGTGCTTCCGGCATCAACGACGGTTGTCACGCCGGTATGAATCCCTACGCTGTCAGGTTCGTCATGGTAAATAGGGGACTTGGGGTAACAGTGAACGTGGGAGTCAATCCAGCCGGCGCTGACGTAGTATTCGCCGTTCAGCTGGCGCTCTTCAGTTGCCTCGCCGGTTATTTTGCCTAAGGCGGCAATTTTGCCGTCCTTCAGGGCGATATCGATTACGGTATCGTCCACCAGCCGCGCCTGGCGCAGGATCAGGTCAAACATATCTTTCTCCTTAACTGGCGGGCGAGCCACAGCCCGTCCGCCCTGGAAATACTGCTTACAACGCTACCGGGAAAATGGAACCTAAAATCATTGCGCCCAGGATCGCCCCGCCGGTAATCGGTTTGCCCCAGAGGTAAAACAGCAGAGAGCCGATCAACGAGCCGATGCCGATGGGAATCGAAGCCGTCATGGCGCTGAGGATAATCAACGGCCCAAGGAAGCGGCCGGAGGCGTTACCCGCGCCCATCATGACGTCCGCCCCGTAGGTCGAGTCGCTCTGATTGATGGTGAACTTACGTGCCAGGATGATGATGTAGCCAATGGCGAGACCAATCACCAGGCCAGTCACCAGCGATGCGGCAAAGTTTGCCACCGGGAAGACAAAGCCCGCGCCCAGCAGCAGCGCCGGAACGCCGAGGCCTACGCCGGTTTGAATCGCCCCACCGATATCCAGGATCCCGACCAGAGAGCCTTCGATGATGCGGGCAAACAGGAAGCTGGCGCCAAACGCCGCCACCGCGCCGTAAACGCCGGTATCAATCCCGGACTTCAGCATCGCCACGAAGGCGACTTCGTTAAACGCGCCGATGCCGTACAGGTAGTACATGTGTGTCCCGGCAAACACGCCGGAGGAGAGCAGGCCGACAAAGATCGGGAATGACCAGTCCGCGTACCAAAAGCCTTTATTCTGTTCCATGCGTTATCCCCTTATTTGCCGCTCAGCGAGTTATGCAGCAGATCCAGCCAGTTCGGCACGGTCATGTGGAAAGACTCAATCATCTTCATGTCGAACCCGCGGAAGAAGGCGCTCAGCACAAACAGGGCCACGATAGCCGTCATCATCACTTTGGTGACACGGTGCCAGCCGCTTTCTTCAACGCCTTTACCGATCAGGATACCCAGCACCAGTCCCGGCACGGCGTTGCCCATGATCAGCTGCGCTGCGCCGCCGAAAATGGTTGCCCAGAAGCCGGATTTTTTGCCCGCGTCGATAGCCGCCAGCCAGAAAATGACCGGCATCACGGTGTTCACCAGCAGGTTAGCCGCAGGGACCAGCACTTTGACTGCCGTGACCTGAAGTGCCGCCGGCACCGCAGAGGCCGTAGAGTTCAGGAACGCCACCACGATCATGCCGATGATGCCGCAGGCGATAGCCATTTTTTTCGGGTCGTGGAGGGTTTCCGCCACGTTACGGTTCTTCACCATCAGAGCAGCCGCGCCCCAGTTAGGGATGATGCGGTGGTCAACGTCCTGGGTGAATGCCCCCGCCGCGACGGAAGACGCCCAGGCGTTAAAGAAGAAGCCAAGCCCAAAGGAGAAGTGAGAAGCCGGATCCCCTTCACAGGAGTTCAGCTCGCCGAGTGTACGAAATGCGCCCATGCCCTGGGAGGTCGGCGCATGGAACATACGCGCGGCCCCGGCACCAACGCCCACACCGACGAGGCCGCCGATAATGAGTGATTTGAATAATATGATTAAGAACATGAGTCTGCCCTTGTTAGTGTTATTTTATTGTGCGACGAAATCCACCTCATCGAGGTTAAGAGCCGTCACGTTGACGGAAACATCCAGCTCCACGCTGTAGCTCCGCCTTTCCCGGCGCAGGAAGAAGAACAGAAAAGCTTCTTTGCGCACCCTGACCTGCGCCTGAACAACCTGCACGTCCTGTGGCTCAATGCGCAGAAGAATGTGGTTGGTGGATTTAAGCACCGTGCCCTGAACGTGATTCAGGGCGTCGGAAAAGGCTTTGGCTTTGGTATCGCCGCGCCCGCTAACTCGCACCGTGGTAGCGAATTTTTCTTTCATACTTAACTGCCGTACTTCTTGTTCCACGCCTGTACCAGGCGCTCACCCAGCTCTTCTTTGTCCATAAAGCCAAAGCCAAGCACGTTGTTGCCTTCGTTAATCGCCGTCACGCCTTCATCAACGGAGCGCATGCCGTACTTAGCTTTGTAGCCGTGTTTGGTTTGTGCGGTGATAGCACCTGCGCCGCCGCTGCCGCAGAAGGAGATACCAAAGGTGGCATTCTCCGCTTTCATCACGTCGCCCAGCTTCATGTCGGCGGCGACGCCTGGAATAACCACGGCGCGACCGCCCGCTTTTTCGATCCCTGCTGCAACTTTCTGGCCTTTGCCCAGACGGTCACCAATGACTACGGTAATTTGTTCCATTGTTTTCTCCT
The DNA here is from genome assembly GCF_050847315.1 of Enterobacter sp. TMH.L2. Lineage (NCBI taxonomy): Bacteria > Pseudomonadati > Pseudomonadota > Gammaproteobacteria > Enterobacterales > Enterobacteriaceae > Enterobacter > Enterobacter sp. TMH.L2. The sequence goes on from NZ_CP193791.1 coordinate 4,216,783, forward strand.
GATTATTCAAAGATTGTCTTTCGCCACTTCGAAATGCACTGACAGCAACCACGCTTCTTCTACCGGCAGATTTCCGAACTGATCGACCACCGCCTGCGCCATTTCCATCGACTCCGCGGAGATCTCCTCGAACAAGCTCTCTTCCACTTCTGGTAAAGGCTCTCCGGTCAGAGAGCGATGAATCATCGCCTTCACGTGAGAGGCCAGCATTTGTTCCTGTACCCCGTTAGGCGTGATGTGCTTACTTTTGAACAGCGCGTCAATAAAACCCTGAATACGCGCCGTTAACTCCTCGGCTTCATTAACCATTACCGCTCCGTTATTCACCTTGGGTACCTCGTTAACTAATCTGTTTTTTAAGCTACCTGGCGGGGGGAAAGGTTTGTAGCGAGTTGTTTTCCACTTCGAAGTGGAAATCGCGGCGGCAATAGTGATCTGTTCCACATAAAGAGCCGGAATAGCGCTTTTCCGCTGGCTTACCGTGAATTGGCTCACATAACCGAGTGATAAAAGGCCGTTTTTCCAGCGGCGCTTTTTGTTTGAAAGTGTGATGAAAGGACCGTTTTAGCGCCATCATTGGCGTTGCTTATGATGGATACGTTCGTGGCGCAACGGTAAATCCTGCTGCTTATTGCGGCTCATCAGTGCCGTCTGGTCTCGTTTGCTATACCTTAATGGCATAATTTTTCCGACTGGGGTTATCGCCGGGTAATGAAAATCGACGCTGAAATCACTTTCCGCAAGCTTGAGATATTCATGGAGTTTATGGAGAAAGGGAACATTGCGCGCACCGCCGAAGCGCTGGGTATTAGCGGGGTTAGCGTGCACCGCGCGTTGCATACCCTGGAGGAAGGTGTGCGCTGCCCGCTGTTTATTCATAAAGGGCGCAACCTGGTACCGCTCGAATCGGCATTTACCCTGCTGGAGCACAGCAAAGAAGTGGTTGCGCTGATGGCGCGCGGCATCGATGAAACCCGCCAGACGGCAGGCGTAGGCCAGGGGCGACTGCGTATCGGCACCCTCTATTCCCTGACGCTCGAAACCGTTCCGAAACTTATCATGGGCATGAAGCTCAGGCGGCCGGAGCTGGAAATGGATCTCACCATGGGCTCAAACCAGGTGCTGCTAAATATGCTGGAAGACGGCGTACTGGACGCTATTTTGATTTCCATTTCTGAAGGTGAAGTGGATCGCTCGAGGCTGGAAGTCCTGCCCATGTTTAGAGACGATATTTTCCTGGCAGCACCGGCCAGCTTCCCGCTGGACACCTCACACCCGGCAGATCTGCGTGAGTTCCACGCGGAGAAATTCGTTTCTCTGGCGGAAGGCTTTGCCACCTATGCGGGATTTCAGGAAGCCTTTAACGTCGCCGGTTTCGAGCCGGAAATCGTTACTCGGGTAAACGACATTTTCTCAATGGTCAGCCTGGTACAGGCGGGTGTAGGGCTAACCTTGATGCCCGGAAGAATGAAGAAGGTGTATGAAAATTCAGTGCAGCTGCTGAGGCTGGCCGAGCAATATCAGATGAAACAAACCATCGCTATCGTCTTTGCCCGCAACCGTGAACATGACCCGAACCTACTGGCGCTGGCCGCCGAGGGGCGAATGTACGCCCGCACGTTCATCGATACGCCTAACGCGCCGCCCTAGTTTTTTCCACAAGGTGGACAATGGCCGCCACGCTGTTTTGTTCGCGACAAACGGTGATCCCCTCACGAAACGCCTGCCGCGTCAGACCTGAAAGCACGCTACCCGGCGGCATTTCAATCGCCAGCCGCACGTCTCGCTCGTTGGCAGCAATCATCGCCTCTCGCCACCGCACCGTGCGGGCCATATTCAGCGCCAGATCTTCCGCAATTAGCTCTGGTAGCCAAAGTACCCGGCCCGTGCTGCCGCTGAGATAAGCGCAGTTGGGACGACTTAGCGCCACATCAGCAAATGCTTGTTTTAACTTCTGCGCAGGCGCATTCAGCAAGGCACAGTGAGAGGGCACGCTAACCGCCAGCTGCCGGGCTTTTTGAGCCCCCTGCTCAAGCGCCCTACCCGCAACCTTCGCCATAGCCTCCTCGCTACCGGCGATGACGATTTGCTGTTCAGCATTAATATTCGCGATGTAAGTGCCGCTGCCCGCCACCAGGAGTTCCACCTGTTCCAGACGCAGCCCGACGATAGCCGTTAAGCCGTAGCCTTCAGGATAAGCCTGCTCCATCAGATCGCCGCGAAGCGCCACCAGCCGCAGCGCATCTGAAAAGGGAATAACGCCGGCGACTACGGCTGCCGGAAACGCGCCGATAGACAGTCCGCTGACCATGTCTGGTTTTACGCCGCTACGCTCAAGCTCCTGCGCCCAGGCGACACCTGCGATTAGCAGGCAAAGCTGTACGGCACGAGTATGCCTCAGCGCAGCAGCACTATCTAACTGGCCTGCTTCGTCCCCTAAGACCGCCCTGACCTGCGTCAGGATGGCGTCGCGCTCGGGTAGATCCTGTAGCATGCCCACACGCTGGGTTCCCTGCCCGGGAAAAGTAAAAAGTATTTTCATCCGTTTTTCTCCGGCAACCAGGGGTCGATCACAAGCAGCGGCCCCTGATTCGTTTTCAGCAACACGCGTTTTTCTCTTAGCCATTCCGCCAGCGCAAAAGCGCCGTAAGGCGTTTCGATTTGCGTATCAACCCTGCACAGCAGTCGCCCGGTCAGGCTCTGCCACTCTGTCAGCGCCTCTTTTGATATCGGCTGTGGGCTGCGAATCAGCACATCCAGATCGCTCTCGGCATGCATCACCGGCATTTCTGTTGCCAGCGCGTAACCTACGCTCCCGGTAATACCCCAGCACCATGCCCACGGGCGGCTGGCCAGCTGAATAGCGCCCTGCACCGGCGGCATGGAAACAAACGGGGAATTGAGCAGCAGCTCACGGCTGGATAACGCTTCAGGGCTAACAACGCGTTTAACGCTCGCCGTACTTACCCAGCCCGCTGCTCGCTGATCGCGTCGCATCCCCCGCACGCCTACCGGCACACGTCCGTCACGTTCGACATCACGCCGTACCACTACCGGCAGCGCAGGACGCCACTGGCTGGCTATCCACTCCTCGCGAACCCCCTCCAGTGCTTCGCGGTCGGTGAGCCAAAGGAGATCGTGGGGGCGCAATGTCGGCATAGGTTAAATTCCTGAAGTCAGCGTAATAAACAGCGGTAGCGACAGGATAGAGAGTACCGAGCTCAGCAACAACACAGCTTCCGCATCCGGCGATTGCACACCAAACCGGTTGCCAAAAACTACGCCAAAGAAGCCGGCGGCCAGGGCAATCATCAGAATGGAGGTAATGGCCACCGGGCCAGTCAGGCCGAGCGCCAGCACGATGCCCCAGGCGATAAACGGCTGGATAAGCAGTTTGGTAACGGTCGCGGTGATAACCATAGTGTTGATCTGCAGCTTACGCGCAGACAGGATCACGCCGGTCAGGAACAATGCGGCTGCGGTAGCGGCCAGGCCCAGCGGTTTAATAGAAGCCAGCAGCAAGTCAGGCATCCGGACACCGACAGCCGACAGTACAACCCCCAGCAACGGTCCCCACACGATAGGTTTTTTCACCGAACGCCACATCAGTACAGGCAACATTGTCAGCGTTGAGCCAGTGTTTTCCCCTGCCGCACGTGCTTTTTCACGTTCAAGAATCAGCAGGCAGAACGGCGTCATCAGGACGGAGCCGCAGGCAATCGACACCGCGACGGAAAGCGAAGTCGAGGAGCCTTCCCCGAGCACGCTGCCTAAAATCGGCAGGCCAAGCGCGGCATAGTTAGGCAGCGCCACGGTAAGCGTCAACACGGCGGCATCCTGCGGCGACTTTTTAAATACGCTGGTCGCCAGGAAGTAAATCGCCGCATAGGTAATCCACATCGAAAGCACCAGCACCACGATTAGCGGTGACTGCTGAACAATGCCAAGCCACGGCGTTTGTACTGTCGCGCTAAACAGCGCGGCGGGTAGAGCAAAGTCCATGACAAAAATATTAAGCAGCGAGACATTTTTGTTATCGACCATTTTCGCTTTGCCGGCGAAAAATCCCAGCAGCATGATGACAAAAATAGGGGCCAGAGCATGAACGATCACGTAAGTCATAACTTCACCTTGAGTCAATAAAGAGAGTTAGCACGGTCGCGATATTTATTATTTTTCGGACGTCTTTTTATTCAGACACGGCGCGCCGTGTCTGGTTATAGCATCCGGCAGGTCTGTCTTTTTTCTTACCAGCTGGCGCGCATGCGTTCACGAACCAGCGCCGAACTGTGGCGATTTTTCGCCAACAGACGACATTTCAGCGAAGTATCGCTCCGAGCCTCTTTCACTGCCGTACTCAGGGCAGCCTGTACTTTTGTCACATCGTCACTCTTCGGCTCATCCGGATTATGGATATCCAGCAGCATCGAGAGCAGACCCAGGGTTTCGTAATTGCTGATGTCATAGGCCATTGGAGGAATGGTCGCGGCCAGTTTTTCCAGCGCCTCGACGGTGCGTAAGGTGATCCGCGCGGCGGACTCTTTCCCCATCGCGTGAATCATTACGCCCTGGTCGTTAAAAGCGATCAGTCGGTTAGCCTGGTAGCCGTGAGCGAGAAATGCCCCGGACATCGCCTTGCCGACAATCAGGCCCACAACAGGGTGCCCGGCCAGACGAGCGTTGGCGTAAGCGCCTGCGGCACCTGCCAGCGCCTGGTGAATACCGAATGCCTCTTCGCGGCGACCATAGGCCTGACTAGGGACATCAATAACGGCGATGATGGCTCGCTTTTCAGCTTTGTCGGCATCTTCAGCGATGGTTTCGCTGACCACTTTTGCCAGCGTCCAGCCTTCTAACAGCCCGACTTCGCCGCCAGCAGCCCGGGGGTAATGGTTATTGGCATCGGGCACCACAGCGATAAAGCGTGCAGGTTTTCCGTCAACGTTACCGTCGGCGACCTGTACGGAGGCGCACAGTCCCGCCATACGTGGTGCATCCGGGACCAGAGTGTCCAGCCAAACAGCGGCACGATTCAGTTTCTGGCTCATTAGCGTTTCTCCCCAAAAAGCTGTTTGATTTGTTCGGCATCAGCCTGTTGACTGGTGTCGAAATGGGTCAGGCGATCCAGATACCACGCGTAGTTATCGGTGCGATGCAGTGCCGGAACGCCTTTGGCGATGGCTTTGTTGACCGCCTGCTTGACTGCGTGAACGCCGTCCCCAACCAGCGCGTCCACCAGCCCGCTCTGGTAGCGAACTTCGCCACCGGTCATGCTCCAGATAAACGGCCGATCCCGGGAATCGTATTCCTCAATGCCCGCTTCTTGCTCGATAACCTGAGGACCATTGAGGCCCAGGCGCGCTTCGCGAGTTACAATCAGATAGCTGCAAAGTGCAGCGGCAATCGACATCCCCCCAAAGCAACCCACGGTTCCAGCGACAACGCCAATCACCGGGGTATAGCGACGCAGATCGACAATCGCCGCGTGAATATCGGCAATCGCCGCCAGGCCGAGGTTAGCCTCCTGCAGGCGCACGCCGCCGGTTTCCAGGCAAAGCACCGCCTGCGTCGGAATACCGTTGCGGTTGTCTTCCGCCGCCAGCTCAAGCGCGGCGGCCATTTTCGCCCCGGAGACTTCACCCATACTGCCGCCCTGGAATGCGCCTTCGATGGCAATCACCACCGCCGGACCACCGTTGATCGTACCTTTGGCCACGACCATACCGTCGTCGGACTGAGGCACAATGCCCTGAGGCCCCAGCCATGGCGAAATAATGCCCTCAAAAGGATCGAGCAGTTCGCGGTAGCTGCCTTCATCAAGCAGCAGACGGGCACGCTCGCGTGCTCTTAATTCAATAAAACTGCTGTCGTCACGCATGAGCCACCTCCTCAAAAACCTGTTCAATGCGGATACGCGCCACGCCCGGCGTCGCGCCAAAATCATGAATGTGCATTTGCCCGGCAGGCAGTTGACTCAGCGCGGCCAGGCGCTCGAAAAGCGCTTTCCAGCGTTTTTCGCTGTTATCGACGGAGGTGGTAATGTCGATGGTCAGAATCTGCCCCTGTGCGGCAGTAAACAGGACTTCCATATCGCCGGAGCCCACCACGCCAGCCAGAGCTTTGCCTGTGGCCGTGCGGGTTGCCGGAAATGACAACGTAATGTGTTCCATAACGCCCTCGTTAATTAAGTGAGTGAAGCGGAGTGGCATCGTTATCGATGCGGTCCAGCAGGAACGTGGCGGCGAGCAAATCAGCCGCGCCGCCCGGAGAGGCATTCAGCGCCAGCATATTGCGGTCGAGCAAATCCAGTGCATCACGGCCTTCTTTGCGCGAAATCCCCCCGTTCATCAGCACGCTGCGGGCACCGTTCTGCATTGTTTCCAGGCCAGGTAAACCGGCACGAGAAAGTACACAGGTATCTGAAAGTGAAGTCATAATCGCCATCAAAGCGTCAATCCTGGCCTCGCTTTCCGTTGCCCCGGACTGGCGGCTACGGCGAAGCTGGGGCAGCGCAAGGCGCATCACGTGAGGGAAACCCTGCTGGGCCTCTTCTCGTGCACCCGGCACGCGATAGCGTCTTGTGGCTCTTAACCCTTTGCTGAAGCTTTTTGGCGCGGCTTCATCAGGAAGTGCTGCAAGTCGCGCTGCCGTAGCGGCGATCTCCACGCTGCTGCCATTCATACCGTGCATAGCGGTGGCGGAAATCAGCAGGCCGAGCGCCCAGATGGCTCCCCGGTGGGTATTCACTCCCCCGGTCGCCGCCATCATCTGTTGCTCACCTTCGCGACCCAGGCGCCCTATCAGTTGGCGCAGCGCGATGTCTGCCGGACGTTCCCAGCTTTGTAATGCCAGAGCATGAAATGTCGGGGTCAGGCTGAGGGCCGATCGCTCCATCAGCGCCAGGCTGAGGTCGTGATGGGCGCCATTCCCCCGGCTGTCCACCAGACCGGGTTTCGGGCTCAGGCGGGCTTCTTCGATCAGGCTTTGGGTCGCAGCCCTTGCCAGCCAGCCCGCTTCGGCCTCGACGCCTTTCTGTGGATGTAATTTCATTACCAGCTCCGGAATTTCGCTGGCGGGTTGTAAAGACCGCCGGACCATTCGACGAGATCGGCCACGCTGCTTGCCGCCAGGAGAGAACGGGTCGCCTCGCTGCGGCGGATCCCCATATCTTCCGGGTAAGCCACTTTGCCGCTCTGGCGAAGTGCGGCGACACGTTTAGCGTCCACGCCCAGGCCGATGTCGGTGATACCGGCGACCGCCGCTACCATCGCGCGGCGTTCTTCCAGACTCTCCGCACGGTAGAGATACGCAATGCCTTCCTCAGTGAGCACGTGGGTGACGTCGTCGCCGTAAATCATTACCGGGGCCAGCGGCATCCCGGAGGTTTTGGCCACCTCTACGGCATCCAGAGTTTCCACAAAGGTGGGCTTCACGCCCGCCTGGAAGGTTTCGACCATCTGCACCACCAGCTTTTTACCGCGCTGCATCGGATCGGGCTCGGTGATCATATTCAGCCAAGCCGGCGTGGCGTGGCGACGACCGTGCGGATCGTGTCCCATATTTGGCGCGCCGCCGAAGCCCGATAAGCGGCCACGCGTCACGGTTGAAGAGTTAGCCAGGCCATCAACCTGCAGGGTGGAACCAATAAACATATCCACAGCGTATTGCCCGGCCAGTTGGCACATGGCTCGGTTGGAGCGCATAGAGCCGTCGGCACCGGTAAAGAAGATATCCGGGCGGGCGCGAATGTACTCTTCCATGCCCAGCTCGCCGCCGAAGCAGTGCACGCTCTCGACCCAGCCGCTTTCAATCGCCGGGATCAGCGTCGGGTGCGGGTTCAGGGTCCAGTGTTTGCAGATTTTACCTTTCAGACCAAGCTGTTCGCCGTAAGTCGGCAGCAGCAGCTCAATGGCGGCGGTGTTAAAGCCGATCCCATGGTTCAGCGACTGAACCTGGTGTTCGGCGTAAATGCCTTTGATGGCCATCATCGCCATCAGGATGTGTTCCTGCTTGATCAGGCGCGGGTCACGGGTAAACAGCGGTTCGATAAAGAAGGGTTTGTCGGCAACCACCACGTAGTCAATCCAGGATCCGGGAATGTCCACGCGCGGCAAATCGCAGTCATCGTCCACCAGTTCATTAACCTGGGCGATAACAATCCCGTCATGGAAGGCGGCAGCTTCAACCAATGCAGGCGTATCTTCAGTGCTCGGCCCGGTGTACAGGTTTCCTTTGCGGTCGGCTTTATAACCGGCGATGAGCGCGACGTTAGGCGCAAGATCGACGAACAAGCGCGCATAAAGCTCGATGTAGGTGTGAATCGAGCCAATTTCTAACAGCCCGTCTTCAAGCAGTTGAGAAATACGCAGGCTTTGGGTGCCGGAGAAAGAGAAGTCAAGCTTGCGGGCGATACCTTTTTCAAAAATATCAAGGTGTTCACTCCGGCCGACGCTCGGCATGATCATATGCAGATCGTGTACTTTTTGCGGGCTGACTTCTGCCAGCATGCGGGAGAGAAAATCGGCCTGTTTTTGGTTATTTCCTTCCAGCACTACCCGGTCGCCCGGTGCAATCAGCTTTTCCATCACTTCGACGAGGTCCCCGGTCGGGATCACCTTGCCCTGTACGTTACTGGACGCCATACGTCGCTGCTTCTCGGTGCGACGCGTGTTCCAGACGCGGGCAGGCGTTTGGCTAGCACTCATTATTAACCTCCTGATTCAGCGCATCATTTTGATTGGCTTTAGTCTGGTTAAAAGTGTGCGCCACGCGGGGTTGGCTATCAATTAAGCTCAGGCGTTAATCATTAGCCTTAGAGTAATAATGGGTTTATCGTTTTGTGATCGAGGTAGAAGGCGAAGATGGCCAGGGTGCGCTACGCGGATGAAGGAGGAAAAAGGTGTACTTCGCTGCCCCCGATGTTAAGGTTGGCGAGTCTTAAATACAGGTTTTAACGTCATGCTGCTCGTCGCCGTACTCAACAATCCTCTGCTAAAACAGCCGCGCATCGCTTAGCGCGCTCACACATTCCCGTCTGCAATTTGAAACGGAACCTTGTTCCGTGGGCACACTTTTGTTGTGAGAAAAAACATGTCAAAGACTGAAAAGCACTGGTCTCAGGTCGAGCACCTGCACGAAACGGTGACCAACCCCAATATTCATATTAAAGGCCAGCACAGTTATTACAGCGACTGCTGGGATAGCGGTTTTGAGCGAAGCGTGGTGCGCTACCTGCAGGGTGACGCGGTGAGCCGGGAGTGGGAGCCCATTGGCGAGCTTGACCAGCTGTGGATAGGGGATTACGTCTGTATCGCCGCCGAGGCGGTGATCCTGATGGGCGGCAACCACACGCACAGAGGCGACTGGTTCTCTCTTTACCCCTTTATCGAAACCATCAAAGACGCCTACCGCGCCAAAGGCGACACGACGCTCGGAGACGGATGCTGGATAGGCATGAGGGCAATCATCATGCCCGGCGTAACCATCGGTGAAGGCGCAATTATTGCCGCTGGCAGCGTGGTGACGAAAGACGTCGCGCCTTACAGCGTCGTCGGCGGTAACCCGGCCAAACCAATCGCCCTGCGTTTCGAACCCGAGGTGATTGAGCGGCTGCTGAAGCTGCACATTTACCAGCTAAGCGACGAGCACTTTCAGGCTATTCGGCCCCTGTTGAGCAATAACGATATTGCTGCGCTGGAGCAGGCGGTGGGAGAACTGCGGTAAAGAAAGCGGGCGGGAATATCCCGCCCGTTGTTAAATCTTAGCGAAACTTCTTGTGGTAGGTATCGCGAGTGGTTTTGAAGTCTGCGGCAGCAGCCTGAGCTTCTGTCACTTTGCCTTCGTTGGCCAGCTTCAGGGCACCGTCAATCTGGCCCACGAGAATATCAAACCCGTGGCGGTACTCTTTCATGTTGGCGCTGTCGGCAGCCTCATTTTCCAGCTTAGGCGGGGTGCCTTTCTGCGCATCCAGAGCCGCTTCACGCATGTTGCCCAGTGAGGTTTTCAGCTCGGCGGCATCTTTGGTGCTCAGCACGGTCTTGTAGTTTTTCGCGATAATGTCCATGTCGTCACCGACATCTTTGGCAAACGCAGCGCCGGACAGTAACACGGATGATACGGCTAACATTGCAATCAGTTGCTTACGCATTTACTCACCTTATCTTTTTTATATGAGAAACGGGCGCGGCAGGACGCGCCACATTGCTTTACTGACCGGCTATCTTCATCTCCGGAAGTAAGACTGAACCACACTGAATGTTGCTACGTGTTTCTATATCGTTGCCAATAGTAACTATCTCGCGCCACATGTCTTTCAGGTTGCCGGCGATGGTGATTTCGCTCACCGGATACTGGATCTCGCCATTTTCAACCCAGAAGCCCGCCGCACCGCGAGAATAGTCGCCGGTAATGCCGCTCACGCCCTGCCCCATCAGCTCGGTCACCACCAGCCCGGTGCCCATCTGTTTCAGCATTTCCTCAAAGCCCAGGCCCTGGCCAGCAATGCGCCAGTTGTGGATCCCGCCCGCGTGGCCGGTGCTTTTCAGCCCCAGCTTACGTGCGGAATAGTTGGTCAGCAGCCACTGCTGCAGCACACCGTCCTTGATGATATCGCGGCGTTCGGTACGCACGCCTTCGCTGTCAAACGGCGTGGAAGCCAGGCCTTTCAGCAGGTGCGGATGCTCTTCAATGGTCAGCCAGTCCGGCAGAATTTGCTTGCCGAGGGAATCCAGCAGGAAAGTTGATTTGCGGTACACCGCACCGCCCGCAATCGCGCCGACCAGGTGACCAAACAGCCCGGTCGCCACTTCATTAGCGAAAATCACCGGGGCTTTCATGGTGGACAGTTTACGCGGAGACAGGCGAGACAGCGTGCGGCGCGCGCAGTCGGCCCCGACCCATTCAGGTGATTTCAGGTCTTCCATCGCGCGACCGATGGTGTATGCGTAATCCCGCTCCATATCACCGTTTTCTTCGGCAATGACGCAGCTCGAAAGAGAATGGCGGGTGGAGCAGTAGCTCTGCAGCATACCGTGGCTGTTGCCGAAAACTTTGATGCCGTAATGGCTGTTAAAGCTGCCGCCTTCGGTATTGGTAATACGTTTGTCCACGTTCAGGGACGCGTTTTCCGCTCGCGCGGCAAGCTCAATGGCGCGCTCCGGGTCAATTTCCGTTGGGTGGAAGAGATCCAGATCGGGGGCATCAAAGGCCAGCAATTCTTTATCCGCCACGCCAGCATAAGGGTCCGGCGAGGTATAGCGAGCGATGTCCAGCGCGGCCTGTACGGTACGGGCAATGGCGTCCGGGCTCAGATCCGTGGACGAAGCGCTGCCTTTGCGGTTTTGGTGATAAACGGTGATGCCCAACGCACCATCGCTGTTGAATTCGACGTTCTCCACCTCACCGTAGCGGGTGCTGACGCTGATACCGGTGGTTTTACTGACCGCCACTTCCGCGCCGTCTGACTTGCCCTTTGCCAGCTCCAGCGCCTGTGAAACCGCCTGCTCCAGAACCTGACGTTGTTGTGCTACTTGCGTGTTTACTTTCATCGCTACTGCCATAATGTAAGGTGAGTCGTTCAAGTCTAACAGGATCAGAACAATTTCGCAGTGCAGGCCCATTGCTGGTAATATCCGCGTCAACTTTTTAAGGAGCCTAATATGACCAAGCAGCCCGAAGACTGGCTCGACGACGTGCCCGATGATGAAAATGAAGACGAAGATGATGAAATTATCTGGGTCAGTAAAAGTGAGATTAAGCGCGACGCCGAAGAGCTAAAACGCCTGGGCGTTGAGCTGATGGAACTGGGCAAAAATGCCCTGGAAAAAATCCCGCTCGACGATGATTTACGTGCCGCCATTGAGCTGGCGCAGCGCATCAAGAAAGAAGGCCGCCGCCGCCAGGTGCAGCTGATCGGCAAGATGATGCGTTCCCGCGACATGGATCCAATCCGTCAGGCGCTCGACAAGCTGAAGAACCGCCACAACCAGCAGGTTTCGCTGTTCCACAAGCTGGAAGCCCTGCGCGACCGCCTGGTTGAAGAAGGCGATGACGCGATGAGCGAAGTCCTGAGACTTTATCCGCAGGCGGACCGCCAGCAGCTGCGCGTGTTGATCCGTAACGCGCAAAAAGAAAAAGCGGCCAATAAGCCGCCTAAGTCCTACCGTCAGATCTTCTCTTACCTTCGCGAACTCGCCGAAGAGCAGGAAAGCTAAGACGTTAGCGCTGGCCTGTTTTTTCCCCGGCCAGCGCTCAATTTCCTCTGACCTTTCTCAGGTCAAATTACTGCGTCGATACAGCGCCACGCCCACCGCCAGCACGGCGAGCATACCCGCACAGCTGCGGTTCACCCAGCGCATCACGTTGGCGGAGAATTTACGCATCGCGTGGCGGCCACCCCAGGCGTAAATCGTCATCATGATGCAGTCAATAATCGCGCTGACCAGCGCCAGAATCATGTACTGCATCGCCACCGGCTCCTGCGGGCGGATGAACTGCGGTAAAAATGCCGAGAAGAACAGCAGCCCTTTGGGGTTGGATAAGCCGACCATCAGCGATCGCAGAAACGCCGTTTTGCCCGTGGCCACTGCCGCCGAAGCGCTCACGCTTAGTGCCTTAGCAGGTGCGCGCCACAGCACGTAAGCCAGATAGACCAGGTAAAGCACACCGCCCCATTTCACCACTGCAAACAGCTGTTCAGAAGCCTGCAACAACGCGCCCAGGCCGCAGCCCACCGCGCCAATCAGCAGCAGGTCCGCCAGCACCGCACCGAGGAAGCCGTAGCCCGCAATGCGCATTCCGTAGGTGGCTCCGTTATTGAGCGCTAAAAGCATCGACGGGCCTGGCGTCACCATAACCGCGCTAACGGCGATGACGTAAAGAAACAGCGTGGTGATATCCATCTATTAAGTCCTGGTAAAAAATAGATTAGCGCCCGGCGGCGACTGCCTGCCGGGTACTTTAAAAACGTTTAGATTAAAGCGGGCGTTCCATCACGATGTGGCAGAGATCGTCAAAAAAGCGGCCATACTGAGCGTCACCGATGGGCTGCGGATAACTCAGCACAATCAGCTGATGATCGTGGATATCCGCATGGTAAGTCGGATGGTGATGCACATAGTCGTTTTCGCAGAAGCCTAGGCTTTGGTAAAAACGCAGCCGCTTATGAGCGATCTCAGTGGTGAGCGGATCGATTTCGAGGATAGTTTGCGGGTAAAGCCGCAAAAACTGGCTCAGCATTCGCTTGCCGTAGCCCTGCGCACGCAGCTGGCCGTTCACGGCGAGGTGCTCAATATAGGCATAATCGCCAAAATCCCACGCGCCGATCATGCCGACAAACTGCTCGCCGTCGAACCAGGCCTGCAGGCTGTAATTCGGGTGAGAAAGCGCGCTAATTTTTGCGGCGGGCTGGCGTTTCTCATGGCGCGGAAAGGCGCTTTCATACAGCTCGTCCACGCATTCAAAATACGGGGAGCTGCGGTCGGTAATTCGTTTTATCGTTAGCATGAGCGCAGTTTACCAAATGTATACACTTTACGATCGCCATTTCGGGTAGCTTATTCACATTGCGCTAATGCCCTACGTTCCCCTTTGACTTAATCCGTCCAGATAGAGGTTCTCTGCTTTGATGCCAGATATCGATGCCCAACGACGCGCTCTTAAGCTTGCCTGTAAAACCGAGCTGAGAGGATTTAAAGAAATGACACCTGCGGAGCAATTCCGGGAGATGGCCGACTGGGCCAGGGAAAATGAATTCGCCCATGACAGCTACGGCGTTGGGGATTTTATCGCGGGTTTTGAGACCAAAATCGCTCAGCTACTAGGTAAACCAGCGGCAATATTTATTCCTACCGGAGTGATGGCGCAGCTGATAGCGGTCATTATCTGGAGCGAACGTAACCGCCTGCCTCGCTTTGGCACGCACGCGACATCGCACCTGCTGATTCATGAACAGCAAACTTTTCAGGCCCTGGTGAAGATGCATGGCGTCGTCGTAGGTCATAAACTACGGCCTATCCTTGCCAGTGATTTTACCGCCATAGCGGAGCCTTTAAGCTGCCTTGTGGTTGAACTTCCCGCGCGTGAGATTGGCGGACAACTCCCGGAGTGGGACGAGCTGGAAGCCCTGAAAGCCGCAGCCGCAGAAGCTGGCACGCCGCTGCATATGGACGGGGCTCGCCTCTGGGAGAGCCGGGCGTATTACCAGCGCACCTGGGCTGAAATTGCTGAGGGTTTTTCTTCAGTCTATGTTTCCGTCTACAAGGGCCTCGGGGGTATTTCAGGTTCGTTACTCGCTGGCGATGAAGACTTTATCCGCCAGGCTCGCGTCTGGCTCAGACGATTAGGCGGTAACGTGGTGACGCAAAGTCCCGCGGTGGTTTCCACGGCAATGCGCTTAGAAAAACGGCTGACCATCCTTGAGAGCTGCTATCAGCGCACCCTCAGTCTCGCCGCCAGCCTGGAGGCCGTGCCGGGCATTCGTATCCTGCCCCGCAGACCTCAGGTCAACATGCTGCATGTTTATTTCGATGCGGATAAAGAAACATTACTCAGCGCCAGGGATGAAATAGCCAGGCAGGAGGGATACTGGCTGTTCAATGCGCTGGAAGAGGCCGAAGTACCGGGCTGGTGTAAAACGGAATGGTATGTAGGCGACAACATGCTGCCGATAGGCAACGAGACCGTTTTAAACTTGTTCCACCAACTGATGGCTAAAGCGAGCCGCTAACCGTTCGCCAGCAGATAAAAAAAATGGCCCCGCATAGGGGCCAGTTTTCTTCGGGCGTTAAGCGCGGTCCACCGTAAAGGCTAAGACATCGGCAAGGCTTTCCGCCCCCAGCGCCAGCATAATTAGGCGGTCAACGCCCAGCGCTACGCCGGAGCTGTCCGGCATGCCCGCTTCCAGCGCCGCCAGCAGGTTCATGTCCACCGGCTGCTGCGGCAGGCCAAGCGCCGCGCGTTTGCGGTTATCCTGCTCGAAACGCTGCTGCTGTTCGCGGGCATCTGTCAGCTCATGGAAGCCATTCGCCAGCTCGATACCTTTGAAGTAAACCTCAAAGCGCTCCGCCACGCGGTGATCTTCGGTGCTGATCTGCGCCAGAGAGGCCTGGCTTGCCGGGAAGTGATACACGAAGGTCGGCTTGTCTTTACCAATCTGTGGCTCGACGCCCATCGCGAACAACAGCTGCAACAGCGTGTCCCGGTCTTCTTCTTTGTCGGCAATGTTGCTCAGGTCGAGCTTCGCCGCCGCTTCACGCAGCTGCGCTTTGTCTGCAGACAGTGGGTCGATATCCAGATGGCGCTGGAAGGCCTGCTGGTAAGACAAACTTTCTGCGGCGCCGCATTCCAACACCTGCTGCAGGAGATCGTCCACCTCATTCATCAGGCGGTACATGTCGTAATGCGGGCGATACCACTCCAGCATGGTGAATTCCGGGTTGTGGTGGCGCCCCATCTCTTCATTACGGAAACTGCGACACAGCTGGAACACCGGGCCACAGCCCGCCGCCAGCAGGCGTTTCATGTGGTATTCCGGGCTGGTCATCAGGTACAAATTCATGCCCTGAGAGTGACCTGGGCCGACGAAACGGGTTTCAAACGGCACCAGATGAATATCGGTTACCGTCGCCTGGCTCATGCAGGGTGTTTCCACCTCCAGAACGCCTCGGTCGGCGAAGAAGCGCCGAATCTCCGCCATAATGGCGGCGCGTTTTAACAAATTGGGGATGGATGCGCTCGGCTGCCAGGTGGCCGTTTCGCTCATGAGAAAGTCTCCGTATTTATGCAAGGCCGAGAAGTCTACCCGCATCACAGAAAGGAGACAAATTTTGTGCAGAGAATTTTGTTCTGAGCGTTTTATGGCCCGCGTTACGCAAACTTTTTCTCGTGCTCAAGCAGCCATTTTTTTCGTGCAATGCCGCCACCGTATCCCGTCATAGTCCCGTTTTTACCGATGATTCTGTGGCACGGAATGACGATGGCAACCCGGTTCGCGCCGTTGGCTCCGGCCACCGCACGCACGGCATCTGGATTCTCCATTTTTATCGCCAGCGCCTGATAGTGGGACGTTTCGCCATAAGGCACGGTCCCAAGCTGCTGCCAGACTTTTTGCTGAAACGCGCTGCCCGGCGTCTGCAGTGCAAGGGTGAACTGCTGCCTTTTTCCAGCAAAGTATTCCCCGATCTCTTTTTCCGCCTGCCGCGTATGATCATTTTCCCCGGCGATGATACGGGCATTGAGCCGCGACTGCAGATCGTCAAATTCCCGCTCCAGCGCGCGTCGGTCAACAAATTCCAGCAGGCAGACGCCCATCTCGGTGGCGCACACAAACATCGGCCCGATGGGCGTGGTAAAACGGTGAATAATGATGATATCTGCCGCCCGACTGGGGGCATCGCCAGTGAGCTTTTTGCAGGTATAGCCAAACCCACTCAGCGAGTCGTAGCCGCTGCTAAACGCCGCATCCGTCGCACTTTTCCCACGCCTGAGCTCCTGCAACGCCACATTCACACGCAGCATTCTCTGCCAGGCCTGAAAAGTCATCCCGTGGTGTTGCACAAACCAGCGCCGGAGACGTTCAGGGCTGATGTTGTGCTCACGCAGCTCACCATCGCTGACCCGGTTCTCACTGCTCGCCCTGAAAAGGGCAATGGCCTGCTCGACTATGGGCGGCGCAGAGAAGGCATTTTCAGTGGGGCGGCAGATCTTACAGGGACGAAAGCCCGCGTGAAGCGCGGATTTGAAGTCGTCATAAAACTCAACGTTACCCCGCTTAGGCTTACGGGCGCGGCAGTTGGAAATGCAGAACACGCCGGTGGTTTTCACGCCCACGAAAAAAACGCCGACATGCTCGGAAGAGCGCGCCACCAGCGCCTCGTACCAGGTATTGCACTGCTCGATATCAAGGATTTTCATCGGCAAAGATCTCGTCAAATGCGCCCTGCTGGCGGAGGCTAAACAACAGATGCTGTAACTTACGGTTCAGCGCGGCGTGCACGAAATTCCCCATTGAAATACGTTTCACCCCCAGCGCCGCCAGTTGATCAAAATCGGGCAGACCCGGCATGCACATCACATTCAGCGGCAGATCAACTGCGCCGGCAATCGCCTGAATATCTTCAGGTGAGGTCACGCAGGGCACAAAGAAGCCGTCAGCCCCCGCCTGTTGATATAGCCTGCCGCGGGCGATCGTTTGATTCAGCGCATCTAATTCACCAAGCAAGAAGCCATCGGTTCTGGCATTGATAAAGAGCGGCGTTTTCGCGGCATCCAGCCCTGCTTTGATCGCGTTCAGGCGGACAGCGAAGTGTGTTGCATCCAGTAAACGACGCGTTCCCTGTTCAACTTTGCTGTCTTCAAGGTTAATGCCGACAACGCCCAACTGTGCCAGCTGAATGGCCTGGCTCACAACCATTTCGGTCTCAGCCCCATATCCGGCTTCCATATCGACGGAAAGCGGCAAGCTGACGCGCTCACGTATGCGGGCCACCAGGGCAAGAAGTACAGAAAATGGCAGCGCTTCGCCATCCTTGTAGCCCAACATATCGGCAATTGCCGCGCTTGAGGTGCCCAGCGCCTGATAACCCGCGTCCTGTGCCGCCTGAGCGCTGCTGACATCCCAAACGTTAGCCAGCAGCAATGGCGTGCTCTGATAATGCATCTGACTGAAGCTCATTTTTATCCCCTGCTTTTATAGAATGGAAAAGATTCTGAGCTCCAGCCGGGGCGGCAACAACCGAAAAACAGACGACTATTTTTCGCCGCTTTTTGTTCGCATTACACCATTTAAACATTCATTTTTGTGACGCAATTCATTAAGAGCGGTAATTAATCGCCCTGTAGAACAGCAAAAAAATCGAACAAATCAAATTTCCCTAAAATCCCTCCGGTTATACTTTCCCTACCTAAAAAGGAGCAGGGATACACCTTTCGCAGCCACCGCCTTTCAGGCAGTGAATACCCTTTGGTCGTATAGCTTTGCGAATTACTAAAATCTGGAGGAATGTCGTGCAAACCTTTCAAGCCGATCTCGCCATTATAGGCGCCGGCGGAGCAGGCCTACGAGCAGCCATTGCGGCGGCCCAGGCTAATCCACAGGCAAAAATCGCTCTGATTTCCAAAGTCTACCCGATGCGCAGCCACACGGTTGCTGCCGAAGGGGGTTCCGCAGCCGTCGCGCAGGATCACGACAGCTTCGACTACCATTTTCACGACACCGTTGCCGGAGGCGACTGGCTGTGTGAGCAGGATGTGGTTGACTACTTCGTTCACCATTGCCCTACCGAAATGACCCAGCTTGAGCAGTGGGGCTGCCCGTGGAGCCGCCGCCCGGACGGCAGCGTCAACGTCAGGCGCTTCGGCGGGATGAAGATCGAACGGACCTGGTTCGCCGCCGACAAAACCGGCTTCCATATGCTCCACACACTCTTCCAGACCTCCCTTCAGTTCCCGCAAATTCAACGCTTCGACGAGCATTTCGTGCTCGATATTCTGGTCGATGACGGCCAGGCGCGCGGCGTCGTCGCTATGAATATGATGGAAGGCGAGCTGGTGCAGATCCGTGCCAATGCGGTGGTGATGGCCACCGGCGGTGCAGGGCGAGTCTATCGCTACAATACCAACGGCGGCATCGTCACCGGGGACGGCATGGGCATGGCGCTGAGCCACGGCGTGCCGCTGCGCGACATGGAGTTTGTGCAATACCATCCAACCGGGCTGCCGGGTTCCGGCATCCTGATGACCGAAGGCTGCCGCGGTGAAGGCGGCATTCTGGTGAACAAAAACGGCTATCGCTACCTGCAGGATTACGGCATGGGGCCGGAAACCCCGCTCGGCGAGCCGAAGAACAAATACATGGAACTCGGCCCGCGCGACAAAGTCTCTCAGGCCTTCTGGCACGAATGGCGCAAAGGCAACACGATCTCCACCCCACGCGGCGACGTGGTGTACCTCGACCTGCGCCACCTCGGCGAGAAAAAACTGCTCGAGCGCCTGCCGTTCATCTGCGAACTGGCCAAAGCCTACGTGGGCGTTGACCCGGTCAAAGAGCCGATCCCGGTTCGCCCAACGGCGCACTACACCATGGGCGGCATCGAGACCGATACCCAATGCGAAACCCGCATCAAAGGGCTGTTCGCAGTGGGCGAATGCTCCTCCGTTGGCCTGCACGGTGCCAACCGGCTGGGCTCTAACTCGCTGGCAGAACTGGTGGTCTTTGGCCGCCTGGCGGGCGAGCAGGCAATGGAGCGCGCCGCACAAGCGCAACCGGCTAACGATGCCGCGCTGAACGCCCAGGCCGCCGATGTTGAAGGCCGCCTGAAGCAGCTAGTCAACCAGGAAGGCAACGAAAACTGGTCAAAAATCCGCGACGAAATGGGGCTTTCTATGGAGGAAGGCTGCGGGATTTACCGTACCCCGGAATTGATGCAGAAAACCGTCGACAAGCTGGCAGAGCTGCAGGAGCGCTTCAAGCGCGTGCGCATCACCGATACCTCCAGCGTCTTCAATACCGACCTGCTGTACACCATTGAACTGGGCCACGGCCTGAACGTTGCCGAATGTATGGCGCACTCCGCCCTTGCACGTAAAGAATCCCGCGGCGCCCACCAGCGTCTGGATGAAGGCTGCACCGAACGCGATGACGTCAACTTCCTGAAGCACACTCTGGCCTTCCGCGACGCCGACGGCACAACTCGCCTCGACTACAGCGATGTGAAGATCACCACGCTGCCGCCAGCAAAACGCGTATACGGCGCTGAAGCGGAAGATGCTGAGAAGAAAAAGGAGAAGGCAAATGGCTGAGATGCAAACCCTGAAGATTGAGATTGTGCGCTACAACCCGGAAACGGACAGCCAGCCGCATAGCGCAATCTACGAGGTGCCGTTTGACGAGCAAACCTCGCTGCTGGACGGGCTGGGTTATATCAAAGATAACCTCGCACCGGACCTCAGCTACCGCTGGTCATGCCGCATGGCGATTTGTGGCTCCTGCGGCATGATGGTCAACAAAGTGCCGAAGCTGGCCTGTAAAACGTTCCTGCGCGAATACACCAACGGCATCAAGGTCGAAGCGCTGGCAAACTTCCCGATTGAGCGCGATTTGGTGGTCGACATGACCCACTTTATCGAAAGCCTGGAGTCGATTAAGCCTTATATCATCGGCAACCCGCGCACGCCGGATCAGGGGCCAAACACGCAGACGCCCGCGCAGATGGCGAAATACCATCAGTTCTCCGGCTGCATCAACTGTGGGCTGTGCTATGCCGCCTGCCCGCAGTTTGG
Organism: Enterobacter sp. TMH.L2; assembly: GCF_050847315.1. Taxonomy (NCBI): domain Bacteria; kingdom Pseudomonadati; phylum Pseudomonadota; class Gammaproteobacteria; order Enterobacterales; family Enterobacteriaceae; genus Enterobacter; species Enterobacter sp. TMH.L2. The sequence goes on from NZ_CP193791.1 coordinate 4,237,060, forward strand.
CCTGAACCCTGAGTTTATCGGCCCGGCGGCGATTACCCTCGCCCATCGTTACAACCTGGACAGCCGTGACCACGGCAAGAAACAGCGTATGCCGCAGCTCAACGGGCAAAACGGCGTGTGGAGCTGCACCTTTGTTGGCTACTGCTCCGAAGTTTGTCCAAAACACGTCGATCCGGCCGCGGCCATCCAGCAGGGCAAAGTCGAAAGTTCGAAAGACTTTTTGATTGCCACCCTGAAACCACGCTAAGGAGTGCACCATGACCACGAAACGTAAGCCTTATGTCCGTCCCATGGCGCCAACCTGGTGGCGGCAGCTGGGCTTCTACCGTTTTTATATGCTGCGTGAAGGCACCTCGGTTCCGACAGTCTGGTTCAGCATCGTGCTGATTTATGGTCTTTTCTCGCTGAAACACGGCGTAGAAGGCTGGGCGGGCTTTGTCGGTTTTCTGCAAAACCCGGTGGTTGTCATCCTCAATCTCATTACGCTTGCCGCCGCCGTGCTGCACACCAAAACCTGGTTTGAGCTGGCACCAAAGGCCGCTAACGTCATCGTTAAGGGCGAGAAAATGGGGCCGGAGCCGGTCATCAAGGGATTGTGGGTTGTCACTGCACTGGTGACTGTCGTTGTGCTGCTTGTAGCACTGTTCTGGTAAGGAGGCTGAGGTGATTAACCAAAATCCAAAACGTTCCGACGAGCCGGTATTCTGGGGCCTGTTTGGCGCAGGTGGCATGTGGGGGGCGATTTTCGCGCCGGTTATCGTGCTGCTGGTTGGTATTATGCTGCCGCTCGGCCTGTTCCCCGGCGATGCGCTGAGCTTTGACCGCGTTTATGCCTTCGCCCACAGCTGGATTGGCCGCCTGTTCCTGCTGCTGATGATTGTGCTGCCGCTGTGGTGTGGCCTGCACCGTATCCACCATGCGATGCATGACCTGAAGATCCACGTGCCGGCCGGAAAATGGGTGTTCTACGGCCTGGCCGCTATTCTGACGGTGGTGACCATTATTGGCCTGCTGACGCTCTAAGTACTCAGCACACACCAAGGCTCGCCATCGCGCGGGCCTTTTTTATTCCATGGCCAACGCCTTCACCCGCTTTCTGTATTCCCCAGGCGAACAGCCAAACTCCCGCATAAAAGCCTTATGGAATGACGATTCGCTGGCGTAGCCCACGGCATCGGCGATAGTGATAATCGAACTTGCTTCACGCGAGAGTTGCTGTGCGGCAATTTGCAGCCTGATTCGGGTCAGCACTGCCAGCGGGGTGGTGCCGCTCACCTCGCGGAACAGCAACGCAAAACTGGCGCGAGACATATGCACTTGTTCAGCCAGCGAGGCGACGGTCCACGGCGTATGTGGTGCATTCAGCATGCTTTGGATTGCCACACCCAGTCGTGGATGCAGCAGCAGGTTCAACTGACTTTTATCCTGAATATTCACCCGTAGCCACTGCCGCAAGCCCAGGGCAATCATCGTGGCACATTGCTGGCTACATACCGCCGCCATACCAGGCTGTGGCACTTCCGCTTCCTGTTGCAGCAGCGCAACGGCCGCCAACAGCCATGTATGTTCGGGGCTGTCTTGTTCGGGCGCCATCAGCAGGGCCTCCGGCAGCGCCGTCAAAAAATGACGGGAAGCCGAAGATAAATGCAGGCTCCCACAAACGATCCAGGTCTCTTCCTGCCCCTTCTGCCGCACTCGGTGCGCAGAGTTTTGCGTCAGCACAACCACCTGCCCAGGCAGTAGCGTCAGCTTTTCGCCGGCAGGCAGCTCCAGCCATGCGGCACCTTGCGTAACGGTGTGCCAGCGAATGGTCGCCAGCGATCCCGCCGCATGGGGCAGGCTCCAGCCCGAGCTGAGCAGGCAATTTTTATCAATCGAACCCTGCGGGGCGCTGAACGCCATCAACTGGCTGAGGGGATCCATCGCTCACTCCAAAAAATCAGACGATAAGACAGGACTTAAAGATACCTGAAGAAATCACATTGACGCCATGCATACACAATGATTGCCATTAACTTAACGGCTGGCTCACTGACGGAGAACCTCCATGCAGACCTATCAGGCAATCATTATTGGCTTTGGTAAAGCAGGTAAAACCCTGGCGGCAACCCTGGCAAAACAAAACTGGAAAGTCGCCATCATCGAGCAATCCGCCGAAATGTACGGCGGTACCTGCATTAACATTGGCTGCATTCCCACCAAAGCGCTGGTCCACGATGCAGAACAGCATCAGGACTTTACGACAGCCATCGCACGTAAGTCTTCAATTGTCAGTTTCCTGCGGGACAAGAATTACCACTTGCTGGCCGACCTGAATAATGTGGACGTTATCAACGGCCACGCAGAGTTTATCGACCGGCATACTGTTCGCGTGATGCAGAACGGTGAAACTATTGAACTGCAGGGAGAGAAAATCTTTATCAACACCGGTGCGCAGTCCGTTCTGCCGCCGATTGACGGGCTGACGGCTACGCCTGGGGTATATGACAGCACCGGGCTGCTTAATCTGACCACGCTCCCAACGCACCTCGGTATTTTGGGCGGCGGCTACATCGGGGTTGAGTTTGCCTCAATGTTTGTCGGTTTCGGCAGCAAGGTCACCATTTTCGAAGCCGCCGAAGATTTTTTGCCGCGTGAGGACCGTGACGTAGCCGCAGCGGTCGCCAACATACTTCAGCAGCAAGGCGTGGAGCTCATCCTAAACGCTAAAGTTCAGCACGTTGAATCCCATGACAACAGGGTGCATTTGCAGACGAACGATAGTGTCTACACGGTTGACGCGCTGCTTGTTGCCTCAGGGCGAAAACCCGCTACGGATACCCTGAACCTGAAAAATGCCGGGATTGATGTCGATGCTCGTGGGGCCATCGTGGTGAATAAATACCTGCGTACCTCTGCAGACAACATCTGGGCAATGGGGGATGTAACCGGCGGGCTACAGTTTACCTATATCTCGCTCGATGACTTCCGTATCGTGCGTGACAGCCTGTTGGGCGAAGGTAAACGCCATACCGGGGACAGAAAAAATGTGCCTTATTCCGTGTTTATGACCCCTCCGCTGTCTCGCATTGGCATGACTGAAGAACAGGCCCAGGCCAGCGGTAAACCCATTCAGATCGTTACGCTTCCCGTGGCGGCAATTCCAAGGGCCAGAGTCATGGGCGACACTCGCGGCTTGCTCAAAGCTATCGTGGATACCTCAACGCAGGAGATCCTCGGCGCATCGCTGCTATGCCCTGACTCCCATGAGATCATTAACCTGATTAAAACCGTCATGGATGCCGGGCTGCCCTACACCACGCTGCGCGACCAAATTTTCACGCACCCTACCATGAGCGAAGCGCTTAATGACCTGTTTGGGCTGGTAAAATAACCCGCCCTGGTTCTGGCAATCAGGCCCTACGCTTTCTCACACTCTCCGGCTAACCAGCCGGAGAAGTCTCGCATGGCGGGCGTTTCCGCCCTGGACTGGAGCTTTGTCAGCCAGTAACTGCCGAGACTGATTTCAGCCTCAAACGGGCGAACAATCCGCTCGCTGTTCAGCAAGTGGGTAAACATATTCACCGGGGCAAGGGCAACACCCGCGCCAGCCTGTGCGGCTTCAAGCATAGTTACCGAAGAATCAAAAACCATCACCAGATGCGTTGGCGACGGTGGCGCCTCGCCCGCCGCCTGCAACCATGCCGCCCATTCGTCACGCCGGTAGGAACGCAGGAGCGTATGATTCAGCACGTCCTGCGGGCGCTGGAGTTCAGAAGCCAGCGCAGGAGAACAAAGCGGTGACAGCGGGGCATCACACAGATAAATCGCGTCTGTTCCGTGCCAGGCTCCGCTACCAAATCGCACCGTATAGTCCAACCCCTCCGCCGCCGGATCCACCCGGTTGTTGTGCGTCGAAAGCTGAAGATCGATATGCGGATAGCGACGCCGAAACGCCTCAAGGCGCGGCAGCAGAAAGCCTGTTGCAAAAGTGCCCACCACACCTAGCTTAAGTTTTTCTCTCGCTTGCGCGCCCGAAAACCGATCCAGTACCCCGGCAATGCGGTCAAAGGAATCGTTTAGCACAGGTAACAGGTTTTCACCTTCCGTGGTCAACATCAACCCACGAGAAACGCGCACAAACAGCTGGCAACGCAGATGTTCTTCCAGGGCTTTCACCTGCTGGCTGATGGCAGAATGAGTGACATTCAGCTCGATGGCAGCATGGGTAAAGCTAAGATGCCTGGCTGCGGCTTCAAAAGCGCGCAGAGAGTTTAGCGGGATATAGCTGCGGGTCATGACATTACCTGTTAGAAAATCTTAAGCCTAATGCCAAATTTAATCGTTTGTCATCGGGTGTCAAATCCAACAAACTTGCCTCGTCTGACGGGCCCGGACTGCTATCATCTCTCTAAGGAAGGTTATCCATCATGAAAAAAACCCTTTGCCTGACGCTGCTGCTTGCCGCCTCATGCTCCAGCTTTGCTGCACAAAAAGAACTGACTGCACCGCAGATTGAAAAGCTGGTGAACCGCACCGTTGCCCCGCTAATGAAAGAGCAGGCGATCCCCGGCATGGCGGTGGCCGTTATCTACAAAGGCTACCCGCTGTATTTCACCTGGGGAAAAGCCGATGTGCAGCGCAACGTGCCGGTAACGCAACAAACGTTGTTTGAACTGGGCTCGGTCAGTAAAACCTTTACCGGCGTACTGGGCGGTGATGCTTTGGCTCGCGGCGAAGTTAGCCTTAGCGACCCGGCGCAGAAATACTGGCCTGAGCTGAACGGCAAGCAGTGGAAAGGGATCACCCTGCTGCAGCTTGCCACCTATACCGCCGGTGGCCTGCCGCTGCAGGTGCCGGACGAGGTAACCAACAGCGATGCCCTGCTGAAGTTTTACCAGAACTGGCAGCCGAAGTGGGCACCTGGCACACAGCGCCTCTACGCCAATGCAAGTATTGGACTATTCGGAGCCTTGATGGTGAAACCGTCAGGCATGAGCTTTGAACAGGCGATGTTAAAACGCGTCTTTGAGCCACTGAATCTTCAACACACCTGGATTAACGTGCCGGCGACGGAAGACAGCCACTACGCCTGGGGCTACCGGGACGGCAAAGCCGTGCGCGTCTCGCCGGGCATGCTGGATGCAGAAGCCTACGGCGTGAAATCCAGCATCGAAGATATGGCCCATTGGGTGCAGGCGAATATGGCCCCCGATCGTCTGGGAGACAAAACGTTAGCTCAGGGTATCCAGCTCGCGCAGTCACGTTACTGGCGCGTGGGTAGCATGTATCAGGGGCTTGGCTGGGAAATGCTGAACTGGCCGGTGAAGGGGAAAACGATTATTGATGGCAGTGACAACAAGATCGCCCTTGCGCCGCACCCGGCAACGCTGATTGAGCCTCCAGCACCTGCGGTGAAAGCCTCATGGGTACATAAAACCGGGTCGACAGGCGGCTTTGGTAGCTACGTGGCCTTTATCCCAGAAAAACAGCTGGGTATCGTAATGCTGGCCAACAAAAGCTACCCGAACACCGAGCGAGTAAAAGCCGCTTACGCCATTCTTGAAGCACTGCAATAAAAATGACCACGGCCTGTTGAACACAGGCCGTATTATTTCCGGCTTCGCTCACACTTTATTTCCTGTCGCCATCTACACTTAGCTAAAAAACCTCGGAAGGAATCTGCTATGCGCATTTGGCCCGCTTTCACCGCGCTTGCGGTCGCATTATTCGTTGTCTCCTGTAGCTCACCAACTCCTCCCCCCAGCGTCACGGTCGTGCAAAACTTCGAGGCAAAACGCTTTATCGGCACCTGGTATGAAATTGCGCGAATGGACCACAGCTTTGAAAGCGGCCTGAATCAGGTCACGGCCACCTACAGTTTTATGGATGACGGCGGCCTGCGCGTGATAAACCGGGGATTCAACCCGGACAGGCAGATGTGGCAGCAGGCAGAAGGGAAGGCTTATTTCACCGGAGACCCGAGCGTCGCTGCGCTGAAAGTCTCCTTTTTTGGCCCGTTTTACGGCGGCTATAACGTGATTGCGCTGGATAAAGACTATCGCCATGCGCTGGTATGCGGGCCGGATCTCAGCTATCTGTGGATCCTGTCCCGCACACCAACCATCAACCACGATCTCAAGCAACAGCTATTGGCTATCGCCGCTCGCCAGGGCTTTGCGGTGGATAAATTGATTTGGGTGAAACAACCAGGCAGTTAATGCGTGGAAAGTTTCAAGCCAATGATCCCGACCACAATCAGAGCCAGGCTAGCCAGACGCATCGGGTTAGCCGACTCTCCCAGCAGCAGAATGCCGGTAATCGCCGCGCCGACGGCACCGATCCCGGTCCACACCGCGTAGGCCGTGCCGGTGGGCAGGGTTTTCATCGCCCAGGCGAGCAAAGCCATGCTGACAACCATCGCGACGATGGTGATAACGCTAGGCCACAGGCGGCTAAAGCCGTGGGTATATTTCAGTCCTACCGCCCAAACAACTTCCAGTAATCCGGCAATTAACAGTACGATCCAGGCCATAACAGCTCCAGTAGAAATGGGGCCGTCCCCGGTGTGAGATGCGCTTGCGGGTCGTCCCGTAAGGCTTAGGTGAGAAGTTGATTTTAGCACCCAAACGGCTGCCTGAAAATCCGTATCCAAATGCTACGCAATGAAATAATCGTTTCACTCGCCGGGCCTTGCTAAGCCTGGAATTGACAGCGAATTCGCGCGTATTTCCGTGATTCATTTTGGCAATTTTATTCATATGATAAAACGTGGTTTGCCAGCCTGCAAACGCCGCAGTAATGATTAACGTGAAGCGTGAAAATGTATAAAATATTATTGGTTGATAGGTGTTACTTCAGCCGTCAGGGACTGACGCACTTGCTCAATCAGAAAAATAATCTGGCTACGGCAGTGAGTATTTCAGAGACAGACAGTTTACTTCTCGCCCGTGAAAAAATTATAAAATGGCAGCCGAATATGGTGATCGCCGACTTCAACAGTTTCTCAACCGCATTGCATAATATCCAACAGCTTTCGACTATTTATTCTGCCTGTGGCGATACGACGCGCCTGCTGCTGCTGCAAAGCGGGCAACACCCCACCATTGCTGAGTACTGCGCGGCGCAAGGCACTAACGATATTTGGGATAAGTCAGTATCATTGTCGGCATTAACGGCATTGATTCAGCAGACTATTGCGACCCGCCCGCCATTCCGTGAAGTGAAACGACATATTACGCCATTACTGACCTTACGCGAAGAGAGAATATTAAAACTCTGGAAGGAAGAGGCGAATAACGAATATATTGCCAGAGTGATGGAAATAAGCGTAAAAACGGTTTACACCTATAAGCGAAACATTCGATTAAAGCTGGGAGCCGACAATAGATTATCGCTTTTTTTAAATATTCCGGAGGCTGTTTTAGAATAACGGTACGGCACTAGCACCGTACCGAACAGTATTATTCCTGCGCTTTTGTTGCCGCACCAGAAATAGCCTTACCGCCGCTTTGTATATCCTCGCCCACGCCGCGGGTGGTGTTACAGGCGGTCAACAAGGATGAAAGAACGACGAGAGAGAAAAACGCAGCAATGGTTTTCTTAATCATGAGCTTTTCCTTATAACTATGTTGTTTGTGTATAGCTTGTTAAGCATAGCTAAAAAAATGAACAACGAAGGAAAAGCGAGGCGATTTCGGATAACTGGCAGGGACTATTTATTGGCTACGCGCTCAATGGCGCCGCCGAGATGTTGCAAGTCTTCGCCAAACCCACGCGTGGTATTACAACCCGACAGCGCAGCGGCCAGCAGCGAGATAAAAAGAATCTGTTTCAACAAACGTTTCATCTTCCCTGCCCTGACAAAGCGGCGGCGCGAGCCTCAGGCACCGCGCCGCGAACCTTCACGAGAATTACTTCACGCGAGAAACGTATTCACCAGAACGGGTGTCAACTTTGATGACTTCGCCGATCTGGACGAACAGCGGAACTTTAACCACAGCGCCGGTGCTCAGGGTTGCTGGCTTGCCGCCGGTCCCTGCAGTGTCACCTTTCAGACCTGGATCGGTTTCAACGATTTCCAGCTCAACAAAGTTCGGTGGGGTAACGGAGATTGGCTGACCGTTCCACAAGGTCACGATGCACTCAGCCTGGTCCAGCAGCCATTTAGCGTTTTCGCCAACGGCTTTTTCGTCTGCAGCCAGCTGCTCGAAGGTTTGGTTGTTCATGAAGTGATAGAACTCACCGTCGTTGTACAGGTAAGTCAGGTTCATATCGACAACGTCAGCGCCTTCTGCAGAGTCAGTAGATTTGAAGGTTTTCTCAACGCGGGTACCGGTCAGCAGACGACGCAGCTTAACGCGCGCGAATGCCTGGCCCTTGCCCGGTTTTACGAATTCGCTGGCTTCAACCGCGTACGGTTCGCCATCCATCATGATTTTAAGACCGGCACGGAAATCGTTGCTAGAATAAGTCGCCATAAGGCCCTCTGAATTTGTTAACTGGTAGCTTAGCCAAAAAAATGGCACACATTGTAACCCTAAATCCCCCTCACAGAGAAGATTGGTTAACGCAACTTGCCGATGTTATAACCGATCCTGATGAACTGCTGCACATTTTAAATGTAGCTGACGATGAAGAACTGCTTGCCGGGCGTGAAGCAAGGCGTCTTTTTGCCCTGCGCGTCCCTCGCGCTTTCGTCGCGCGCATGGAAAAAGGTAACCCCAACGACCCGTTACTGCGTCAGGTTTTGACAGCAAAACAGGAGTTCGTTGCCGCGCCCGGTTTCACCACCGATCCGCTGGAAGAGCAACACAGCGTTGTCCCAGGGCTGCTGCATAAGTACCGCAACCGCGCCTTGCTGCTGGTGAAAGGTGGCTGCGCCGTAAACTGCCGCTACTGTTTCCGCCGCCACTTCCCGTATGCCGACAACCAGGGCAACAAACGCAACTGGCAAACGGCGCTGGCGTATATCAGCGAACATCCTGAGCTGGACGAAATTATTTTCTCCGGCGGCGATCCGCTGATGGCCAAAGATCATGAACTGGACTGGCTGATGAGCGAGCTGGAGGCCATTCCTCATATCAAACGCCTGCGCATTCACAGCCGCCTGCCGATTGTCATCCCGGCGCGTATTACCGATGGGCTGGCAGCAAGAATCGCCCGCTCATCGCTTCAGGTGCTGCTGGTTAATCATATTAACCACGCCCAGGAAATTGGCGACGATTTCCGCTCGGCGATGGCAAAGCTACGCCTGGCGCGCGTCACGCTGCTGAATCAAAGCGTGTTGCTGCGCGACGTGAACGACAACCCACAAACCCTGGCCGACCTTAGTAATGCGTTGTTTAATGCGGGCGTGATGCCGTATTACCTGCACGTGCTCGACAGAGTGCAAGGTGCGGCGCACTTTATGGTAGAAGACGAAGAGGCCCGGGCGATTATGCGTGAGCTGCTGACGCTGGTTTCTGGCTATATGGTGCCGAAGCTGGCGAGAGAAATAGGCGGGGAGCCAAGTAAGACGCCGCTGGATTTGCAGCTACGGCAAAAGTGAGAGCTTAACGCCCTCACCCTAACCCTCTCCCCCAGGAGAGGGAACCGCTTAGTGCTGCCTTCAACTGTAGAAAAAGCCCCACGACTTTATCCCTTACCAGTGACAGGGAACCGCAAGTCCTTCCTCGATCTATCAGTAAAAGCACGTCCGTTTTTCTCCCTCTCCCTGAAGGAGAGGGCCGGGGTGAGGGTAATACTTACCGAATCAGTTCGGGCACTTATAAACCTGACCCGTCATTTGGCTGGCCGTTGGCGCAAAGCTCGAGAGCAGCGTCTGGGTTGGGCTGCTCACGCCGTACAGCACGTTGCCGCCCATTTCGGCCGCATTGTTACGCAGTGCGTTTGCCGCGCCGCGCATAGACCCGCCTTCATCGCCGTGCTGGCCAGACAGCCAGTTGCTCTGTTCCCCGGTCGCGGTGCCTAATAGACGGCATTCGCTTCCTGGTTTGTCTTCAACAAAACGAACGCTCTGGCCGCTGGAGCTGAGCTGATTGCCCGTGCTACATCCTGCCAGCAGCAGCGCTGCCACAACCACTCCTGATGAGACTTTCATGCGCATGTTATTCCCCGTAATCAAGGTATTGAGCCGTTATTGCCCGGTAAGCACTTATACCAGAGTGTGAACAAAAGAAAAAACCCCCAGACATTTCTGACTGAGGGTTTCTTTAACACAAGGTGCTAAGGCGAATTACATCATGCCGCCCATGCCACCCATGCCGCCCATACCACCAGCAGCGCCTAAGTCAGGAGCATCGCCTTTAGGCAGGTCGGTGACCATGCACTCGGTAGTGATCATCAGGCCCGCCACGGAAGCAGCGTACTGCAGAGCAGAACGGGTAACTTTGGTTGGGTCCAGGATACCGAAATCGATCATGTTGCCGTATTCTTCGGTCGCGGCGTTGTAACCGTAGTTACCTTCGCCCGCTTTCACCGCGTTGGTGACAACGGATGGCTCTTCACCGGCGTTAGAAACGATCTGACGCAGAGGAGCTTCCATCGCGCGCAGCGCAACTTTGATACCCACGTTCTGGTCTTCGTTCTGAGCGGTCAGGCCAGCCAGTTTAGCGGCAACGCGAACCAGCGCTACACCACCACCAGCAACCACGCCTTCTTCAACCGCAGCACGGGTAGCGTGCAGGGCATCGTCGACGCGAGCTTTTTTCTCTTTCATTTCAACTTCGGTAGCCGCACCAACTTTGATTACCGCTACGCCGCCTGCCAGTTTCGCTACGCGCTCCTGCAGTTTTTCGCGGTCATAGTCAGAAGTTGCTTCTTCGATCTGCTTACGGATCTGACCAACGCGGCCCTGAATAGCGGCTTCTTCACCCACGCCATCGATGATGGTGGTGGTGTCTTTGTTGATCACAACGCGTTTAGCCTGGCCGAGGTCTTCCAGGGTCGCTTTTTCCAGCTCCATACCGATCTCTTCAGAGATAACGGTACCGCCGGTCAGGGTAGCGATGTCCTGCAGCATAGCTTTACGGCGGTCGCCGAAGCCTGGTGCTTTAACCGCAGCCACTTTCACGATGCCACGCATGGTGTTAACCACCAGGGTAGCCAGCGCTTCGCCTTCAACATCTTCAGCGATGATAACCAGCGGTTTGCCTGCTTTCGCAACGGCTTCCAGCACTGGCAGCATTTCACGGATGTTGGAGATTTTTTTGTCAGCCAGCAGGATGAACGGGCTTTCCAGCTCAACAGCACCAGTTTCTGGCTTGTTGATGAAGTATGGGGACAGGTAGCCGCGGTCGAACTGCATACCTTCAACCACGTCCAGTTCGTCTTCCAGACCGGTACCGTCTTCAACGGTGATCACGCCTTCTTTACCGACTTTATCCATCGCTTCAGCGATCAGTTTACCTACGGTTTCGTCGGAGTTAGCGGAGATAGTACCAACCTGAGCAATCGCTTTAGAGTCAGAGCACGGCACGGACAGCGCTTTCAGCTCTTCAACAGCGGCAACAACGGCTTTATCGATACCGCGTTTCAGGTCCATTGGGTTCATGCCCGCAGCAACGGCTTTCAGACCTTCGGTGATGATAGCCTGAGCCAGTACGGTTGCGGTGGTGGTACCGTCGCCTGCAGCGTCGTTCGCTTTAGAGGCAACTTCTTTCACCATCTGTGCGCCCATGTTTTCGAACTTGTCTTCCAGCTCGATTTCACGCGCTACGGAAACGCCATCTTTGGTGATGGTCGGTGCACCGAAAGATTTATCCAGAACCACGTTACGGCCTTTAGGACCGAGGGTAACTTTCACTGCATCTGCAAGTACGTTAACGCCGCGCAGCATTTTTACACGAGCGTCGTTACCGAATTTTACGTCTTTAGCTGCCATTTCTTCTATTCCTCAAATTCGTTCAGGTTCGTGCGTCAAATTACGCTTCAACAATTGCCAGGATGTCGCTTTCGGACATGATCAGCACTTCTTCGTTGTCGATTTTCTCGGACTTCACGCCGTAGCCATCGTTGAAGATAACGATGTCACCCACTTTCACGTCCAGCGGCTGCACGCTACCGTTTTCCAGGATGCGGCCTTTACCGACAGCGATGATCTCGCCACGAGTTGATTTGCCCGCTGCGGAGCCAGTCAGAACGATGCCGCCCGCAGATTTGGACTCAACTTCTTTACGCTTGACGATGACACGATCATGTAATGGACGAATGCTCATTGATAGCTCTCCTTTGAGAAAGTCAGTATCAGATAGTTAGGTAACGCCGTCCCACAGGGGTAATCGGCTGGTGACCTGATTAATGGGGATGCGCTTTCCCCCCTTCAAGGGGGGAAAACAAAAAAAACTAAAATTTAACGATCATCCCGGTGCTGGTCGTCGAGGCGCTTTGGCGCGTCGTCTTTACGCTGGAACTCACCGTCGAATGTATTGCCCCCTTCACTACCGGCGCTAAAACCGCCGCCAGGCATGCGGGAGAAGCGCAAATGCGGCATCAGCTTGAGCGTGAGGTGCTTTTGCACCGGCGGCAACAGCAGCAGCAGACCGAGGAAGTCGGTAAAAAAGCCCGGCAACAGCAGCAAAATACCGGCCATGATCAGCGAAACGCTTTTGATCATCTCCGCCGCAGGGCTTTCGCCTGCCGCCATCTTCTGCTGCATCAGCATCAGGTTTTTAAAGCCCTGGTTACGCACCAGAGAAAGGCCAATCACCGAAGTGAAAATGACCAGAATCAGGGTCATAAAGACCCCCAAAACGTGTGCCACCTGTATGAACAGCGAAATTTCGATGTAAACATAAAGGAAAACGGCAATAAGAGGGATCCAGCGCACTATACGCTCCTGTCATCGGGCGAGCCCGTAAATGGTCTCGCGAAAAATAGATTAGCAATTACGCATAGGAGGGAGATGGCGACGCTGTAGACAAAGATCAATGTTTATTGCGTGAATTTTTTCTGGAAATTTTCAACTGTTGACCTATATCACATATTAATAATTGTTATGCGTGGCGGCTTTTAATAAGTGATCCAGGTTACTGCTTTTCGCTATCATCAGCATATCATCACGTCAACGCGGTCGAATATGGACATAATCGTCGGCCTATTAAGCTCACAACCACATTTCGTGTGTGTGAATAAAACAGTGCATTTATCTGCAGCTTTACTAAGAAGGTTCACATGTTAAATAACATTCGTATCGAAGAAGATTTGTTGGGTACCAGGGAAGTGCCAGCGGATGCCTACTACGGCGTTCATACTCTGAGAGCGATTGAAAACTTCTACATTAGCAACAGTAAAATCAGTGACATACCGGAATTTGTACGCGGTATGGTGATGGTAAAAAAAGCGGCGGCAATGGCGAACAAGGAACTGCAAACCATTCCTAAGAGCATCGCGAACACCATCATTCAGGCCTGTGATGAAGTCCTGAACAACGGCAAATGCATGGATCAATTCCCGGTAGACGTCTACCAGGGCGGCGCCGGTACTTCCGTCAACATGAACACCAACGAAGTCCTCGCTAACATCGGTCTGGAACTGATGGGCCACCAGAAAGGTGAATACCAGTTCCTGAACCCGAACGACCACGTCAACAAATGCCAGTCCACTAACGACGCCTACCCAACCGGCTTCCGCATCGCAGTTTATGCTTCCATCGTGAAACTGATCGATGCCATTAATCAGCTGGGCGAAGGCTTCCAGCGTAAAGCGGTTGAGTTTTCTGAGATCCTGAAAATGGGCCGCACCCAGCTTCAGGACGCTGTTCCGATGACCCTCGGTCAGGAGTTCCACGCGTTCAACGTGCTGCTGACTGAAGAGACTAAAAACCTGCTGCGCACCGCTGAACTGCTGCTGGAAGTGAACCTTGGCGCAACCGCCATCGGTACCCGCCTCAACACGCCAGATGGCTACCAGCAGCTGGCCGTACAGAAACTGGCAGAAGTCAGCGGCCTGGCCTGCGTACCAGCAGAAGACCTGATTGAAGCCACTTCCGACTGCGGCGCATACGTAATGGTGCACAGCTCCCTGAAGCGCCTGGCCGTGAAAATGTCCAAAATCTGTAACGACCTGCGCCTGCTCTCTTCCGGCCCGCGCGCTGGCCTGAACGAAATCAACCTGCCAGAACTGCAGGCGGGTTCTTCTATCATGCCGGCCAAAGTGAACCCGGTTGTCCCGGAAGTGGTGAATCAGGTTTGCTTCAAAGTCATCGGCAACGACACCACGGTGACCATGGCATCCGAAGCAGGTCAGCTGCAGCTGAACGTGATGGAGCCGGTGATTGGCCAGGCAATGTTCGAATCCATTCATATCCTGACCAACGCCTGCTACAACCTGCTGGAAAAATGCATTAACGGCATCACCGCGAATAAAGAAGTGTGTGAGAGCTACGTGTACAACTCCATCGGTATCGTGACCTACCTGAACCCGTTCATTGGCCACCACAACGGCGACATCGTCGGCAAGATCTGCGCAGAAACCGGCAAGAGCGTGCGCGAGGTCGTGCTAGAGCGCGGCCTGCTGACCGAAGCCGAGCTGGACGATATCTTCTCCGTCCACAACCTGATGCACCCGGTCTACAAAGCTAAGCGCTATACCGATGAAAGCGAACAATAACTCATCCACATAAACGCCAAAAGGCACGTCCAGTCGGACGTGCCTTTTTCATTTTAACGGTATACGAAAACATAACATTTCATTTTCATCTCATTTAAATCTCAAGGATGCAATTATGTTTGGTGCTGAACTCGTGGTCGTCCTGCTGGCGATCTATCTCGGGGCAAGGCTGGGAGGGATCGGTATTGGTTTTGCCGGTGGTCTCGGCGTGCTGGTGCTTACCCTTATCTTCCAGATCAAACCGGGGGCAATCCCCTTCGACGTGATTGAAATTATCATGGCGGTGATCGCCGCGATTGCGGCCATGCAGGTCGCGGGCGGCATGGACTACCTGGTCAGCCTTGCGGAACGCATGCTGCGCCGCCATCCGAAATACATCACCTTCCTTGCGCCACTGGTCACCTGGTTTATGACCATTCTGGCCGGGACCGGCCACACGGCCTTTTCCACGCTGCCGGTGATTACCGAAGTGGCAAAAGAGCAGGGCATTCGCCCTTCTCGCCCGCTTTCTATCGCCGTTGTCGCCTCACAAATTGCCATTACGGCATCGCCGATTTCCGCTGCAGTGGTGTTTTTTGCCGGCATTCTGGAGCCGATGGGCGTGAGCTACCTGACGCTGCTAGGTATCTGTATCCCGGTCACGCTGATTGCCGTGATGCTAACCGCGGTGGTGTGTAACTTCCTCGGCTGCGAGCTGAAAGACGATCCGGTTTACCAGGAACGTCTTGCCAAAGGCGAAGTGAAGCTGCGCGGTAGCCAGGTCTTCGAGCTGAAGCCGCACGCCAAGCGTTCGGTGCTGCTATTCCTGATCGGTATTGTCGCCGTGATGTTCTATGCCACCGCGATCAGCGACACCGTCGGCCTGATTCAGAACCCGGTTCTGCCGCGTAACGAAGCGATTGTTGTGTTTATGCTCACCATCGCCACGCTGATTAGCATCACCTGTAAAATCGACACTGGCGAAGTGCTGAACGCCAGCACCTTTAAGTCCGGCATGAGCGCCTGTATTTGCGTACTCGGCGTTGCATGGCTGGGCGATACCTTCGTTAAGTCCCATATCAGCGACATTCAGGCGGTTGCCGGTGACCTGCTGAACGGTTACCCGTGGCTGCTGGCTGTGGTGCTGTTCTTCGCGGCCACCTTGCTCTATTCCCAGGCAGCCACAACGAAAGCGCTGATGCCTGCGGCCCTGCTGCTCGGCGTCACGCCATTAACCGCCGTCGCCTCTTTTGCAGCGGTATCTGCGCTGTTCGTCCTGCCAACCTACCCGACGCTGCTGGCAGCGGTCGAAATGGACGACACCGGCTCAACCCGTATCGGCAAATATGTGTTCAACCACGCCTTCCTGATCCCCGGCGTCATTGCCATTACTTTGTGCGTTATCCTCGGCTTTATCATCGGCGGGATCGTACTGTAAATCTCCGCCAGACGCGGGCTGCAATGCAGCCCGTTTTCTTCTGCTCATGTTATAGTCATCGCACTTTCTTCTCAGATGAGGTTTGCGATGTCGATGACCCAGGCTGTCGTTGTACTCTGTACCGCCCCGGATGAAGCCACCGCGCAGGATCTGGCCGCGAAAGTGCTGGCGGAGAAACTTGCCGCCTGCGTGACGCTGCTGCCGGGCGCAACTTCGCTCTATTACTGGGAAGGAAAGCTGGAGCAGGAGTACGAAGTCCAAATGCTGCTCAAGAGCGACGTGGAACACCAGGAGGCACTGCTTGCCTGCCTGAAAACCCATCACCCTTATCAAACGCCAGAACTACTGGTTCTGCCAGTTGCACACGGAAACAGTGAATATCTCTCATGGCTCTACGCATCATTACGCTAGTCCTGCTGTTATGCAGTTCGCAGGCCTTCGCCGGGCTGTTTGACGCCCAGAATAAAACGCAGTTTGTCCCGGTCGACCAGGCTTTTGCCTTTGACTTTCAGCAGGCCGAGCACAAGCTGACGCTCAGCTGGCAGATAAAACCCGGCTATTATCTCTATCGCCAGCAGATCAAAGTGGTGCCCACCAGCGCGGACATTACGCCCCTGGTTATGCCTAAAGGCACCTGGCACGAAGATGAGTTCTACGGCAAAACGGAGATCTTCACCCAGCAGCTAACTCTGCCCATTACGGTAAATGCCGCCAATAAAGGTTCGTCCGTCAGCGTCACTTACCAGGGCTGCGCCGAAGCCGGATTCTGCTATCCGCCGGAAACGCGCGTTGTGCCGTTGAGTGCTATTGCTGCGTCGGCTAATGATGCCAATGTGTCTTCCTCCCTCTCCCCATCAAGAGACGAGGCCAATATTTCTTCCTCCCTCTCCCCTTCTGGGGAGAGGGCCGGGGTGAGGGGAACAGACAGCTCCGCCCCCGCATCGCTCCCCTTCTCCGCGCTGTGGGCCTTCCTGATCGGCATCGGCATCGCCTTCACGCCCTGCGTGCTGCCGATGTACCCGCTCATTTCCGGCATCGTACTAGGTGGTAAACAACGCCTGTCCACTGCCCGGGCGCTGCTGCTGGCTTTTGTATACGTCCAGGGCATGGCGCTGACCTACACCGCACTCGGTCTTGTCGTTGCCGCCGCAGGACTCCAGTTCCAGGCGGCACTCCAGCACCCATACGTGCTGATTGGCCTGTCGGCGCTCTTTATCCTGCTCGCCGCCTCGATGTTCGGTCTGTTCACGCTGCAGCTGCCCTCGTTGCTGCAAACGCGCCTGGCGCTGATGAGCAACCGCCAGCAGGGCGGCTCGGCGGGCGGCGTCTTTGCTATGGGCGCGCTGGCCGGGCTTATCTGCTCGCCGTGCACCACCGCGCCGCTTAGCGCTATCCTGCTGTACATCGCGCAAAGCGGAAATATGTGGCTCGGCGGCGGCACGCTTTATCTTTACGCGCTGGGCATGGGCCTGCCGCTAATCCTGATTACCGTCTTCGGTAATCGCCTGCTGCCGAAAAGCGGGCCGTGGATGGAAAGCGTCAAAACCGCCTTTGGTTTTGCGATTCTGGCGCTGCCGGTCTTCCTGCTGGAACGCGTGCTGGGCGACATCTGGGGGCTGAGGCTGTGGGGCCTGCTGGGCGTCGCCTTCTTCGGCTGGGCATTTATCACCAGCCTTGGAGCGAAGAAGCCCTGGCTACGCGTGTTGCAAATTATTCTTCTGGGTGCCGCGCTGGTGTCCGCTCGTCCGCTGCAGGACTGGGCTTTTGGCTCTCCGGCATCCGTTCAATCCGTCCCTCACCTCAGCTTTAACAAAATAGCCAACGTTGAGCAGCTCGACGCCGCGCTAGCCGGGGCGAAAGGCAAACCGGTGATGTTAGATTTGTACGCCGACTGGTGCGTGGCGTGTAAAGAGTTTGAGAAATACACCTTTAGCGATCCGCAGGTGCAAAAAGCGCTGTCTGGCACCGTTTTACTGCAGGCCGATGTCACGGCAAATAACGCCGACGACAAAGCCCTGCTGAAGCATTTACAGGTGCTTGGCCTGCCAACCATTTTATTCTTTGATGCTAACGGCGTTGAACAACCGGCAGACCGCGTAACAGGCTTTATGGACGCCTCCGCGTTCAGCGAGCATTTGCGCAATCGCAGCCAGTAAACAACACTTGATCCGTTGGGAAACGTAAGGAGAAAACCGTGCAACGCGAAGAAGTTTTAGAGCACGCCCTGCATGTCCTTGAACGTAAAGGCATTGCCAGCACGACGCTGGAGATGGTGGCGAAAGAAGCCGATTATCCGCTCGCTGAGATTCGCCAGTTCTGGCCCGACAGCGAAGCCCTGCTGTACGACGCCCTGCGCTACTTAAGTTCGCAGGTGGATGTCTGGCGGCGTCAGCTGATGCTGGACGAAGAGTTAACGCCGGAGCAAAAGCTGCTTAAGCGCTACCACGCCCTGACCGAATGCGTGAGCAATCAGCGTTATCCCGGCTGCCTGTTTATTGCCGCCTGCACCTTCTACCCTGATGCCGCGCACCCGATTCATCAACTGGCTGACCAGCAGAAAAAAGCGGCCTGGGAATACACGCACGAGCTGCTCACACAAATGGAAGTGGACGACCCAACCATGGTCGCGCACCAAATGGAATTGGTGCTGGAAGGCTGCCTGAGCAAGCTATTGGTGAAGCGTAGCCAGGCTGATATCGACACGGCCAGAACCCTTGCGGAAGATATTCTGCGCTTTGCGCTGTGCCGCACCGGCGGGGCATTAACCTGAAGCACGTCTTTTTGCTGTCTTTGACTGAAAAGCAGGCAATCAGCATAGTTTTAGGTAATTTTTATGACAAAGCCGTTGACGCCTGGCGGCCTTTACGGTTTAATGCGGCCCGTTGCCCGGATAGCTCAGTCGGTAGAGCAGGGGATTGAAAATCCCCGTGTCCTTGGTTCGATTCCGAGTCCGGGCACCACTATTTAGAAGAACCCGCCTATGGCGGGTTTTTTGCTTTTGGCGATACGGACTCTGCATCGAACTGAAAGTCGATTATTCGTCTCATCCCTGAGACTCACCCCATAAGGGGCCAGCGCAAGCGCTGTTCAAAAACGTTCCTGACGTTTTAGTATTCGTCTCATCCCTGAGACTCACCCCATAAGGGGCCAGCGCAAGCGCTGTTCAAAAACGTTCCTGACGTTTTTGTCCGAGTCCGGGCACCACTATTTAGAAGAACCCGCCTATGGCGGTTTTTTTGCTTTTGGCGATACGGACTCTACATCGAACTGAACGATTACTCGACTGCATCGACATCGCCCTCTTCCAACCACTTTTCCAGAGCCAAATAAAAACTACAGCGCTAATCTGCACTAGTATCTCAACCAGGCGCTGGCCTGTATTTCTGAGTAAAGCAGGGGCTGGTGGTTTTTTAGAACTCAGGAAGAACAGAATCTACTGAAGCCAAAAATTCAGCGTGATTAGGCCGCAGGTCAGCAGCGCGGTGAGGATTAATTCGAAACTGTAGCGTCGCAACATTATCTGAACTCCAGAAAGAAACACCCGGCAAGCCGGGTGTTTGTGTTAACGCTTCAAGCTAACGGGGTTGCCCCGTCAAACTTATGCAGCTGGCTTAACAGCCGGTTTTGCAGCAACTTTGTGATGTTTTTTCACGTGTTTCTTAGCAGCCTGCGCTTTCTGAGCAACAGGTTTTACTGCTTTTTTGTGATGCTTTTTAGCAGCCTGAGCCTTCTGTGCCGCTGGTTTTACTGCTTTTTTGTGGTGCTTTTTAGCAGCCTGAGCCTTCTGCGCAGCTGGTTTTACTGCTTTTTTGTGGTGCTTTTTAGCAGCCTGAGCTTTCTGCTCGGTGGCTGGCTTAGCGGCTTTTTTGTGTTTCTTTTTAGCGGCCTGTGCTTTCTGAACGGCAGCTTTTTTGTGTTTCTTGTGGTGCGTTACTTTTGCCGCTGGCGCTTTAGCAGCAGGCGCAGCGGCGGTGGTTGCCGGCGCAGCAGCTGGTGCGGTAGCGGTAGTGTCAGCAGCGAAAGCGGCGGAAGACAGACCCATAGCAGCGGCAACAACCAGAGCTAATACTTTTTTCATTTCGACATCCTCGAATTTGTTTTCGTGTTTACCCCACTGCGGGGCCGTTGAAATGAACTATAGGCGCGTGGAACAAACTCTTCAGTGAGTGATTGGTATCGGCGTGTAATGAAATGTACAACGTCAAATTGAGCGATGAGCCACCACAGCATGCCGCCTCTTTCCGGCAACACGGCCGTTCACCGCTGTGCTAGATTGGCTGACAAACAGCCTTCCCCCCTACAGGAGCAAAGCATGGCCGCATACTGGATTGCCCACGTCACCGTTCACAACCCTAAGCAGTATCAAAACTATATCGATTTATCCCCGGCGGCCTTTACGCGCTACAACGCCCGCTTTTTGGCGAGAGGCGGCAAAGCGGAAGTTGTAGAGGGTGATGCGGCTTTCGCCCGGCATGTCGTCATTGAGTTCGCCGATATGGAGACGGCGCTGGCCTGCTACCACTCACCGGAATACCAGCGCGCTCGCCAGGAAAGGGCCAGCGTCGCAGAAGCGATGATCACTATTGTAGAAGGCCTGCCTGGCTGAGCCTTGTAAACCCGGCCCAGGTTTTTAGTCGTTATTTTCTGAAACGTCCCGGTACACCATCAGGTTGTTACGCTTCTCACCGGGGCGATTATCTTCCCAGAAAAAAACCATTCCCTTCGGCGCGGGCTGCAGCTTGTCGCCCAGCACAATCAGCCAGCGGCAGCGCTCAGGCTGGCGGAAGGTTGTTTGTGGCTGATGCAGGATCCCGGCAAAGTAATAAAGCATCGGCGCCTCTGACTCCCCCAGCCGGTAAGAAGCCATGCAGTCATCCGCCAGGTACTGCCCCGCCAGATGGCTTTTGAGATCCTTAAATACCCCAGCATAACCTTTGCTGTAGTCGAACCAGCCCACCATTAACGTGAACGCCACGCTCCAGACAACGGTCACGCCTAACCCCCAACTGAATGCTGCGCGCAACACCGGGTTGAGTGCCGCAGATAAACGCCCCCGACAGATCCACAGCGCGGTAACGACCAGGGCAAACACAAACGGCGGCCAGGATAAATGCAGCTCGTAGCTCGCCGGCAGCCAGCGCTCAAGCGGAGCCAGCCAGCCTTTTTGATCGCCACCCACCTTAAGCAGATAAATGCCCCAAACCCCCGCAAGCGAAGCTGACCATAACGCGACGGCAAAACAGGAGAAATAACGCAGTGCTTTCTCTTTTATTGCAGGTAAAAGCTGGGATCCCAATATAGCCATCGGGGCCACAAAGGGCATTAAATATAAAGCGCGACTGGTGGCCGACATCTGCAGAATAATAATGCCGAGCAACGGAAAAAGCGTAATCACAAACTCATCCGGGCTTCTCAACCGCTGAAGTGGATGACGAAGAAAATAAACTGTCGCCAACATCCCGGCTGGCAGAGCAAAAAGCGCAACGGCCTCAGGCACACGCATCAGGTTTGCTTTCGCGCCCAGCTTAGCAACGGAAAAGCCAAGAAAACGGCCAATGTTATTTTCCCAAAACCACGCCATAAAAAGGTCGGGATGTTTACTGTAAAGCAACACTGGCCAGGGAAGAATAAAAATAAGCGCTAGTAGTCCTGAGAGAATAACCGGATACCAAAATGCTTTAGTCCGGCATTGTGTAAAAAAGAAAGCGCTTAAAAATAAAGTTATCCATAATACGCCGGGAATAAATACGCCTTTGGATAACATCGTTGCTATTGTGCCCAGGCCTAACCATACCGCCGAGGCGGCCACTTTCTCCTGGCGAATCAACCCGACAATGCCATACAGCGCCATGGTTGCGCCTGCGGTGAGCGCGGTATCGCTGAACATATCATGGCTGTGGCGCAGGATGCCCGGGGCGCTGATATAAACGGCGAAGGCCAGCCAGATACGGTAATCTACCAGGCTTTCACTGCGGAATACTCTTCTCGCCAGCAGAATAAAGAAGGAAAAATTAATAATTGAAAACAAAAGCGTCGCACTTCGGGCAGCATCGTGGAGCGGCATCATACCGGAAAATAAATGCGCCATTAGCGTTGCCGTCCAGTAATAAAGCGGCGGCTTTTCCATAAACGGCTCACCGGCGTTCACAGGCACTAACCAATTGCCCGTTTCATACATGGTTTGAATGACGCCGAAGGTATAGTTTTCATCCTGCTTCCACGGCGTATGGCCGTATATTCCCGGTAGCAGATAAATAATAAGGAAACTAATAAATAAAAGGAGTATTTTCCCGTCCCTGTGCTGCAACATATAAACATCACCCCTTTACATAAATTGGCTAATTGTTTCTGGCTGTATCTCATCGGAAACACATTCGGGATAATAATATTTTCCCACCACAGGACATTACAAAGCGCCAATGCAATGGAAAATAAACGGCATTCCTCTTTCCAGACTCACTGCTTTTTTTTGTAGGTTCGTTGAGGAAATAAACAGGTTAGCAACATAAAAGTGATACGTTCTGCGCCCGGGCGCAGAAAGTTACCCCTCTTTGGCAGGCTCACCGCGCACGGGCCCATCTCCTTTGACCAAAATCAAAGTTGCATCTGGTTAGCAGGTTAAACGGTGGATATGTACGCTACTCCTGGCTATAAAGGCGAACGATAATAAATATCATTAACGTTCACAAGGATGGGTTTATGCCAGGGAAATGTGAAACCTACGCAACCTTTTCAGTCGTACCTCTGTTGATTGCCGGCGCACTTACCGCACCGGATAGCGCTTTCGCCGAGACAAACACCGCGCCTGATGACACGATTATCGTCAGTGCCAGCCGCACGGAAACCAACCTCTGGAACAGCCCGGTTACCGTCCAGGTGGTTGACAGCAAAACGCTGGAAAACTCCACCAGCGTCTCCATTGCAGACGACCTCAAAGATATTCCCGGGGTAGAAGTCACCGATAACGCGCTCGCGGGCCGCAAGCAAATCCGCATCCGGGGCGAAGCCTCATCGCGCGTGTTGATTCTGATTGATGGTCAGCAAGTCACCTACCAACGCGCCGGGCAGGACTACGGCGCGGGGCTGCTGGTGGATGAATCGGCTCTGGAGCGTATTGAAGTCATTAAAGGCCCCTATTCCGTGCTCTACGGCTCACAGGCCATCGGCGGCGTGGTGAATTTCATCACCAAAAAAGGCGGTGATAAGCCGTTGGCCGGGCTGGTCAAAGCAACCTGGAACTCCGCCACCGCAGGCTGGGAGGAATCCGCCGCCGCCTGGGGCAGCATCGGCCAGTTAGACTACCGCATCAACGGCAGCTACTCGGACCAGGGCAACAGAAAAACCCCGGATGGGCGGCTGGATAACACGCACTTCCGCAATAACGGCCAGGGACTGTGGCTGGGTTACCGTTTCGATCGTCAGAAAATTGGCCTGTCTCTCGACCGCTACAGCCTCGCCACGCAAACCTGGTACAACGATCCAGACCAACAGTTCGACGCCTTTAGCGTCAGGATCCCGAAAATGACGCGGGAAAAAATCGGGCTGTTTTACGACCTTGATGTCGACGGAAATTACCTGAAAAAAATCCATCTGGATGCCTACAGCCAAACCGTCGAACGCCGGTTTAACAATGAAGTCGCGACTACACAGGTGATTCCTTCGCCGGCCATTCAGGCGCTAAGCGTAAAAAATCAGACCCAGACCAACGACAAGCAGTACACCCAGGGCGTCACGCTGCAAACAAACTTCTCCCTGCCCGCCGGGAACGATTTGGTGCTTGGGGCGCAGTATCAGCACGACAAGGTAGACCAGAGCGGCAGCGGCTACACGCGGCAGACGGCCAAAACCGGGATCTTTGATATTGAAACCCACAGCCAGTCGCAGGACAAATCGGAACAAAGCAATACCTCACTGTTTGCGCAGAACGCCTGGCACCTGGCCGATGACTGGACATGGACGGCGGGCGCCCGCCAGTACTGGCTCTCCTCCAAACTCATTGATAGCAGCACACAAAAAACCGAAGGCGGCGTTACAACCCACACCGCAACCGGCAACAAATCCGCCAGCGATAGCCAGTTCGTGGCGGCGACCAGCCTGAACTACTCCGGGTTTAAAGATATCGAGCTGCGTGCAGCCTTTGCCCAGGGCTACGTCTTCCCGACGCTGGTGCAGCAGTTTATGCAGACTTCCGCCGGCGGCGGCGTGACTTACGGCAACCCTGATCTGCGCCCGGAACACTCCAACAACTACGAAATTGGCGCCCGCTACAAAGGCAACCTGTGGCTGATTGACAGCACGGTCTACTATTCCGAAGCCAAAGATTACGTCGCATCACGAGCCTGCGAAGGGCAAGCCCTCTGTCTGGGGAACAGCGGCAGTTCCCGGGCCAACTACCGCTTTTATGACAACATCAACCGGGCCAAAACCTACGGCATTGAGCTGAGCGCGGAGTACAACGGCTGGGCCGTCTCCCCTTACCTGAGCGGCAATCTCCTGCGTCGTCAGTATGAAAGCGACTCGCTAAAAACCTGGGATACCGGCGAACCTGTCGTCAATGGCCGCTTCGGGGTCAGACATACGCTGATGCTTAACGCCATGAATATCACCTCCGACGCCTTTATTCGCGCGGCCTCCCGTGCCAAAGAAAACACCGGTGACAGTGAAAGGCGCTACTCCGGCTGGGCCACGTTAAACCTGGCCGTCAACGCCGAGTTTGGTGACAACGACCAGTACCTGGTCAACCTGGCGCTGAACAACCTGACCAACAAACGCTACCAGACCGCCCACGAATCTATCCCGGAAGCGGGCTTCAACACGGCCATCGGCTTTGGGTGGAAATTCTGATGAAGAGACATTTTTTTGCCGCACTGCTAGCGCTGACGACTTCTTTTTCCAGCCAGGCTAGCGAGCGGCTGGTCGTCGCTGGCGGCTCCCTGAGCGAGCTTGTTTATGCCCTCGACGCGGGTAGCCAGATGGTTGGCGTAGATGAAACCACCACCTGGCCGCCGGAAACGGCAAAGCTGCCGCACATCGGTTCCTGGATGCAGCTCAGCAGTGAATCCATCTTGTCGCTGCGCCCCGGGCGCTTCATTACCTGGCAGGACGCCGGGCCGCACATCGTCATCGGGCAGTTGGAAAAGGCAAAGGTGAATGTCCTGCAGCTCCCGCGAGTGCCCGCCACCGTCGAGCAGATGTACACCAACATTCAAACTCTGGCGATGACCTTACAGCGCCAGCCGCAGGGAGAGGCGCTGATTGCCAGCCTTAAACAGCGGCTGGAGGTGATTAGCAAACGTAACGCGCTGAAGCCACACCCCGTCAAAGCGATGTTTATTCTCTCCGCAGGCGGCAGCGTGCCGCAGGTTGCCGGCGCGGGCAGCGTGGCCGACTCCATCCTTAGCATGGCCGGAGCAAAAAATATCGCCCGGCATCGTCAGTACCAGAGCTACAGCACCGAGGCGATGATCGCCGCCAACCCTGAGGTCATCGTCGCGACGACTCAAATGACCCAGGGCAACCCCGAAGCGCTGAAGGCCATTCCCGGGATCACCCATACCTCCGCCTGGAAAAACAAGCGGATAGTCATTATCGATCAGGCTTTGATTCTGGGCATGGGCCCGCGCGTCGCAGAGGCCGTGGAACTGCTGCATCACCAGTTTTGGCCCGAGTCCGGCCAGAAAGATTAAGGATTACTTTGAAATGAGCGATGTTGAACATGAAACCTGAACTGGATCTCCAGGCGCACTTTGCGCTCCCCGGCGGGCAACCCTTTAAGGATCGTCACGCTACCATGCCGTGGCGCGGCGCAATGCCCATCGCCAAAGAACAGCTGGAGCACACCTGGCAACAGGTGATTACCAGCCCAACGCCTCCCGGCAAAAGGCTGGTTTACCTCCATATTCCCTTCTGCGCAACGCACTGTACCTTCTGCGGTTTTTACCAGAATCGTTATGAAGCAGACCACTGCGAACGCTACACCGACGCGCTGCTCAGGGAAATCGAGCTGGAGGCCAGCAGCCCGCTGCACCAGTCGGCCCCCATTCACGCCATCTACTTTGGCGGTGGCACGCCTTCGGCGCTGTCAGCTAAAGATTTAGCGCGGATCATTACCGCCTTGCGCCGCAGCCTGCCGCTGGCCCCGGACTGCGAAATCACCATTGAAGGCCGGGTGCTGAATTTTAATGATGAGCGCATCGACGCCTGCCTCGACGCCGGAGCCAACCGCTTCTCCATCGGCATCCAGTCGTTTAACAGCAAAATCCGCAAAAAAATGGCGCGCACCTCCGACGGCCCCACCGCCCGACGCTTTATGGAAAACCTCTGCAAACGCGATCGTGCCGCCGTGGTCTGCGATTTGCTGTTTGGCCTTCCGGGGCAGGATCAAAAGCTGTGGGCCGAAGACCTGGCTATCGCGCGGGACATCGGCCTCGACGGGGTCGATCTTTATGCCCTGAATTTGCTACCGCAAACGCCGCTGGGTAAAGCTGTAGAAAACGGACGCGTCACGCTGCCTTCCCCAGCCGAACGCAGGGATTTGTACCTGCAGGGCTGCGACTTCATGGACAGCGCAGGCTGGCGCTGCATCAGCAACAGCCACTGGGCGCGCACCACGCGGGAACGCAACCTTTACAACCTGCTGATTAAACAGGGGGCAGACTGCCTGGCCTTTGGCTCCGGCGCGGGCGGCTCGGTTAACGGCTACTCCTGGATGGTTGAACGCAACCTGGAGACCTGGCACGCCGCCGTCGCCGCCGGAAAAAAACCGCTGATGATGATGGCCCGCACCACTGACCCAGGCTACCGCTGGCGGCATCGCCTCCAGGCAGGCATTGAAACCGCCCGCGTGCCTCTCGACGAGTTAACCGCCGATGCGCATCTGCTCCAGCCGCTGCTTACCCAATGGCACGACTCCGGCCTGACCCGGGATGACTCAACCTGCCTGCGTCTGACCGACGAAGGCCGCTTCTGGGCCAGCAATATCTTCCAGTCGCTGCAGACGCTGGTTGCCGCCCTCAATACCCCCATAACAACGGACAAAAAACCACAAGGAGCAACGCTATGACTTCCGTTTCCCTCGCCGATTACTTAAAAACCCAGCCGGACGGCACGCTGGAATCTATTGCCGCACAATATAATGTCACCCTGCTGGATGTTGTCTCCCAGCTCCCCGCCCAGGCGCTGGTTAGCGGCGAGCAGTTCGACACCGTTTGGGACACCGTTGTCGAATGGGGCAGCGTCACCACGCTGGTACACACCGCCGATGTGATTATTGAATTTTCCGGGGAACTGCCCTCCGGCTTCCACCGCCACGGCTATTTCAACCTGCGCGGCAAAAAAGGCATGACGGGGCATATCAAAGCGGCCAACTGCACCCACATCGCGTTGGTGGAGCGCAAGTTTATGGGGATGGACACCGCCTCGATTCTGTTCTTCAATCAGGCGGGCAGCGCGATGCTGAAAATCTTCATCGGGCGCGACGATCACCGCCAATTACTGGCAGACCAGCTGGCAGCTTTTCGTGCGCTGGCAGAGACACTTAAGGGAAATATTGCATGACGCCATGGTTAATTTTTGGGGCCGGGGGCAAGGGCGTAGGCGCGCTAACCGCGAAGCTGGCTTTGGCAGAAAATCGCCCCGTTGTTGCACTGGTGCGTAACGAAGAGGCCGCCGCAAAACTGCGTGAGGCAGGTGCCCAGGTTATTATCGGCGACGCCTGCGACGCAGACGCTGTCGCAGAAGTCTGCCGCCTGGCGGGCAAGGACGCCACCGTCATTTCGACGATGGGCGGTTCACAGGATTACCAGGCGCACCGGACAGTTATCGACTGCGCCGAAAAAGCCGGGATCTCACGCATGGTGCTGGTCACCTCTTTAGGCTGCGGAGAAAGCTGGGCTTATTTATCCGACCGGGCAAAAGCGGCCTTTGGTCAGGCGGTACGGGAAAAATCCCTCGCCGAAAGCTGGCTGCAAACCAGCACGCTGAACTTTGCTATTGTTCGCCCCGGTGGCCTGCTTCACGGTGAACCCACCGGCAAAGCTGTGCTGAGCCAGACCCCCGAAATTCACGGTATGGTCATGCGGGCCGATGTCGCCGCGCACGTCGCAGAACTGGCAAAATCCTCCCACCTGAATCACCAGGTTTACGGCCTCGTTGAACCGGGGCTGAAACCAGCCTGATGCCACGCCGGGCTTTCGCTTTTCTGGCGGTATAGCCCGGCAGGCTCTTCCCTCTTGCTACACTTCAAGATAGTTTCATCAGATAACTAACCTGAAAAGAAGGCAGATCACGCGATGTCCGAACACAACTACCAGCCCCCAAAAGTCTGGACCTGGAACAAGACCGAAGCCGGTCAGTTCTCCAGCATCAACCGCCCAATTTCCGGCCCGACTCATGAAAAAACGCTGCCTGTCGGCAAACACCCGCTGCAGCTCTACTCGCTCGGTACGCCGAACGGGCAGAAAGTCACGATTCTGCTGGAAGAGCTGCTGGCGCTGGGCATCAGCGGGGCAGAATACGATGCGCACCTGATTCGCATCGGCGAAGGCGACCAGTTCTCCAGCGGATTTGTGGAAGTGAACCCAAACTCTAAAATTCCGGCGCTGTTTGACCACTCCGTCACGCCGCCGCTGCGCGTGTTTGAGTCCGGTAACATCCTGCTTTATCTCGCGGAAAAATTCGGCCACTTCCTGCCGAAGGACATCGCCGGGCGCACCGAAGCGCTGAACTGGCTGTTCTGGCTGCAGGGTTCCGCCCCTTATCTGGGCGGCGGCTTCGGCCACTTCTACCACTATGCCCCGGTCAAAATCGAGTACGCCATCAACCGCTTCGCGATGGAAACCAAGCGTCAGCTGGACGTGCTCGATAAACAGCTGGAGAAAAACCGCTTTATCGCCGGAGATGATTACACTATCGCCGACATTGCTATCTTTACCTGGTACGGCGCGCTGGCGAAAGGCGGCCTGTATGAATCCGCCGAGTTCCTCGACATAGCCTCCTACAAACACTTTGGCCGCTGGGCCGATGAAGTGGCTAACCGCCCGGCGGTGAAGCGTGGCCGCATCGTGAACCGCACCTGGGGCAATGTGCAGTTGGCCGAGCGCCACAATGCTTCAGATTTTGATGCATTAGGGTTGTAGGCCTTTCACACCAATCCTCTCTCGGGAAGGGGGAGGATCTATTTCATATCGTAGTTTTTCCGTTCACCAATAGATCGCTTTCCCCTGAACGTTCCCGGCACGGTGAACGTGTCCGGGGGATAACGCCATCCCCCGAACAGCCCCGGCGCCCGGCGAGCTCATCGCCGCTGAAGCGGTAAACCCACCGGCTATCACCCAAACATTCGGGGTCGTTCGCGATTCGTTCCCGACGATCGCTCTCTTTCGCTGTTCCCGACAGCTCAACCCCGCCTGAGTTGGGTCATCACCGGGGGCGATGAGAGCCGGGGACAAGGGCGTGGCTTTGAGATCTGAAGCGAATATAACGTTTAAACGTTGCTGTAGGTTAAAAGCGAGGCACGGTTCCGGCTTAAATCGCCTCTGTTTTCTCTCCGACTGGCCAGGGTCCGGGCGTCGGGAACGGCCGGAGGCTGAGAGCGTCGGGAACGCATCTCAGCCGACCCAGGACTGGGAGATAAAACGGAGGTCTGCCGCTTCAGCGGTCGATTTATTTCGCCGGGAGTCCGGGGTCTCGGGGGAGTGACGGTGGCTCCCCCGAGCCGTTCACGGATACGGTGGCTGTATATAAAACAGGGGGAGAAGTGAACGGACCTTAGCCTGTCCGGCATAGACCGAGAGCTTTGTTATGAAGAAACAACCAGAACAAGCCCCCCTCTTTTAAATCACACAAATGATAATAGTTTGCATTTAGTTATAGCAGCAGCTATGTTTTATAGCACTTGCTATAAACGCCGAATCTATAATCACTCGTGAGGGAAGACGATGCCCGGGAAACTGAAGTTAACGCAAAGTATTGTCGCTGCCGCCGCCGCGCTGGCGATGTTGCTGGGTGCCGCTCAGGCGCAGGCAAAATTTAAGGCGATCACCACCTTTACTATCATCGCCGATATGGCGCAGAACGTAGCCGGTGACGCGGCAGACGTGGAGTCTATCACCAAGCCCGGAGCGGAAATTCACGAATACCAGCCGACGCCGGGAGACATTCGTCGGGCGCAGGGCGCTCAGCTGATCCTGACCAACGGGCTGAACCTCGAACTCTGGTTCGCGAAGTTTTATCAACATCTGAAAGGCGTGCCCGAAGTCGTCGTCACCACCGGCATTCAGCCCACGGGCATCACCGAAGGCCCTTATAACGGTAAACCTAACCCTCACGCATGGATGTCCCCGCAAAATGCGCTGATCTACGTCGATAACATCCGGGATGCGTTCGTCAAATACGATCCAGGCAACGCGGCGACCTATACCCGCAACGCCGAAGCCTACAAACAGAAAATTCAGCAGACCATCAAGCCGCTGCGCAACGAACTGGCAAAAATTCCGGCGGATAAGCGCTGGCTGGTCACCAGCGAAGGCGCTTTTTCCTACCTCGCCAACGACTTTGGCCTGAAAGAACTCTATCTGTGGCCGATCAATGCCGATCAGCAGGGCACCCCGCAGCAGGTGCGCAAAGTGATCGACAGCATTCGCCAATACCAGATCCCAACGATCTTCAGCGAAAGCACCATCTCCGACAAACCTGCTCGCCAGGCGGCGCGGGAGTCTGGCGCACACTATGGCGGCGTGCTTTATGTCGATTCTTTGAGTGCCGCAGACGGCCCGGTACCCACCTATCTTGATCTGCTGCGCGTCACCACCAGCACCATCGTGAACGGCATCAATGCAGGGCTGAAAAAATGAGTCGTCGTCCCGGCATAGTCGTTCAGGACGCCAGCGTCACCTATCGCAATGGCCACACCGCGCTGCGGGCGGCCAGCTTTGAAATCCCGACCGGCACCATTGCGGCGCTGGTCGGCGTCAACGGTTCAGGGAAATCCACGCTGTTTAAAGCGATCATGGGCTTTGTGCGCCTGGCCAGCGGTAGCATCTCGATTCTGGATATGCCCACGAAAAAAGCACTGCGCCACAACCTGGTGGCCTATGTGCCGCAGTCCGAGGACGTGGACTGGACGTTCCCGGTGCTGGTGGAAGACGTGGTGATGATGGGCCGATTTGGCCACATGGGAATGCTGCGCATTCCCGGCAAGGCCGACAAACAGGCGGTAGACAACGCCCTCGCCCGCGTCGGCATGAGCAACTTCCGCAAACGCCAAATCGGCGAGCTGTCCGGCGGCCAGAAAAAGCGCGTGTTCCTCGCCCGGGCAATTGCCCAGGACGGCCAGGTGATTCTGCTGGACGAACCGTTCACCGGCGTGGACGTGAAAACGGAAGAGCAGATCATCGCCCTGCTGCGCGAGCTGCGGGACGAAGGCCGCACGATGCTGGTTTCAACCCACAACCTGGGCGCCGTCACAGACTATTGCGACTATACCGTGCTGGTGAAAGGCACCGTGCTGGCCTGCGGCCCGACCAATGTCACTTTTACGCAAGAAAACCTGGAACTGGCGTTCAGCGGCGTACTGCGCCACGTCACCTTAACCGGGAAAGAAACCAGCGTCCTCACCGACGACGAGAGGCCGTTTATCCACGGCGCGCCGTTAAAAGGGGAGCCGTAATGTCCGTCCTGCTCGAACCGTTTAGCTATGGCTACATGTTTAACGCCATCTGGGTATCAGCGCTGGTCGGCGGCGTGTGCGCCTTTCTTTCCTGCTACCTGATGCTGAAAGGCTGGTCGCTGATCGGCGACGCCCTTTCCCACTCCATCGTGCCTGGCGTAGCCGGAGCCTATATGCTCGGCCTGCCGTTTTCCATCGGCGCGTTTTTCTCCGGTGGCCTCGCCGCAGGCACCATGCTGTTTTTAAACCAGCGCACACGCCTGCGCGAAGACACCATTATTGGCCTTATTTTTTCGTCATTCTTTGGCCTCGGGCTGTTTATGGTGTCGCTCAATCCGACGTCGGTAAACATCCAGACCATCGTGCTCGGCAATATTCTCGCCATCGCCCCGTCGGATATCGTGCAGTTGGCGATCATCGGCTTTGTCTCACTGGCGATTCTGCTGCTGAAGTGGAAAGACCTGATGGTGACCTTCTTCGACGAAAACCACGCGCGGTCCATTGGCCTTAACCCTTTGTGGCTCAAAGGATTATTCTTCACCCTGTTGTCGGCCACCACCGTGGCGGCGCTGCAAACCGTTGGCGCGTTTCTGGTGATTTGCATGGTGGTCACGCCGGGCGCAACGGCTTATCTATTGACCGACCGTTTCCCGAAACTGCTGATCATTTCCGTCACGTTAGGCACCTTTACCGGCGCCTTCGGCACCTGGATAAGCTACTTCCTCGATGGCGCCACCGGCGGTATTATCGTGGTGCTGCAAACGCTTATTTTCCTGCTGACCTTCGTGTTTGCCCCCAAACACGGCCTGCTGGCTAACCGTCGGCGCGCGCGCCTGAGCCTGGAGCAAACGCCATGAGCCTGTTAGACACGCTGCTTTCGCCCTTCCAGTTTGGCTTTATGATCAACGCTCTGACCATGACCACGCTGGTCGCCATTCCGTGTGCGCTGCTCTCCTGCTTCCTGGTGCTAAAAGGCTGGGCGCTGATGGGCGATGCCATGAGCCATGCGGTCTTCCCCGGCGTGGTGATCGCCTGGATGGTCGGCCTGCCGCTGGGCCTCGGCGCGTTCGTAGCCGGGCTGTTTTGCGCCTTCGCCACCGGCTACCTGCAGGACAACAGCCGCATCAAGCGCGACACGGTGATGGGCATCGTCTTCTCCGGCATGTTTGGCGCCGGGCTGGTGCTCTACGTCTACCTGAAGCCAGATATCCATCTAGACCATATTCTCTTCGGCGACATGCTGGGCGTCAGCGGCAGCGATATTCTGCAAACGGGCGCTATCGTGCTGCTAACGGTAATTGTTGTGGGGCTAAAATGGCGGGACTTGCTGCTGCATGCGTTCGACCCGATTCAGGCCCAGGTCTCCGGCCTGAACGTGAAGCTGCTGAACTATGGCCTGCTCTGCCTGGTTTCGCTGACCATCGTCGCGGCGCTGAAGGCGGTGGGGATTATCCTCGCGATTTCCCTGCTTATCGCGCCAGGCGCTATCGCTTCACTGCTGACCCGTACCTTTAAAGGCATGATGCTGGTCGCGCTTGGGCAGGCTATCGTCACGTCGTTTCTTGGCGTCTACCTTTCCTTCTTTATCGACAGCGCCCCCGCGCCGACCATCGTTGTGCTTTCTGCCCTGGTCTTCATCGCCGCGTTTATTCGGGCCACGATCAAGCAACGACGTATGGAAGCGATTAGTGAGCCATTCTGAATCCACGTGAAGCGACCCTGACAACGGTTTTATGGTACAAAGTACCTTCTCTTTTTTGCACAAGTACCAGGGTCGCGCCATGAGCTACACCATCGATATTATCTCCTGCATCACCGACCGTTTCGTTGAGCTGACCGCCACTGAAAAGCGCATTGCGCAGTTTATTCTGGACGACGTGCAAACCGCCGCGGCGCTGCCCATTTCGGAAATGGCGCGCCAGACGCAAACCAGCCAGGCGTCGATAACCCGCTTTGCCCGCGCCATCGGCTGCAAGGACGTGCGCGAACTGAAGGTCAAACTCGCCCAGTCGCTGGCGGTGGGGCAGCGCTTTATTCTCGACGTGCCGGACCTCGAAGGCGTGCAGGGGATCTACGAAACCATCATCAACGTGCTGGATATCAACCGCCGCGCGCTAAACCCGGAGTCACTCAACAAGGCCGTGACCTGGCTGAGCAACGCGCGGCAAATCCTGGCGCTGGGCATGGGCGGCGGATCAACCATTTGCGCGCAGGAGTTACAGTTTCGTCTCTTTCGTCTGGGCCTGCCGGTAGTGAGCCAAAGCGATGGCCTGCTGGCGAGAATGATGGCGGCGTCGGTGGCCTCCAACGATGTGGTGGTGGCGCTATCACTGGGAGGCTACACGCCGGAAGTGGTGGAGAGCGCGGCGATTGCCCGCCAGTACGGCGCAAAGATCATCGCCATTACCCCGCAGGGAACACCGCTGGCTGAACAGGCCGATATCGTATTACCGCTGATTATTCGTGAGAACGACTACATTTTTAAGCCGAGCACTTCGCGTTACGCCATGCTGGCGATGATTGATGTGTTGGCCACCGAACTGGCGATGGCCAACAAAAGCCAGGCGAAGGACCGGCTGCGCCGCATCAAGCTGGCGCTGGACAGCCATCGAGGCGGGGCAGACAGGCAGCCGCTAGGCGATTAACCCCGGTCGGCGCGGTAGCAGGTCACATCCACTTCAACTTTACAGTCCACCACCAGGTCCGCCACGCAGCACACGCGGGCCGGCGGGTGGTCACCGAAGAACTCCCGGAACACTTTATTGAAGGACTGGAAGTAGCGGGCGTCAGTCAGGTAGACCTTCACGTGGACCACGTCAGCGAGGGTGTAGCCCGCTTCGGTCATGATATCCACGCAGTTTTGAATCGCCAGCCGCGACTGGTCGACAATCCCGCCTTCAACCACTTCGCCGTCTTTCATCGGCGTCTGGCCGGACACATACAGCCACCCGGCCGCTTCTACGGCTTTGGCAAAAGGTAGCGGCTGCCCGCCGGTGCCGGTACTGCCGCCCACGCCATAACGTTTAATGCTCATCATTGCTCCTTGTTGATCGGTTTACCCTCACCCTAACCCTCTCCCTGGAAGGGAGAGGGGACAAACGTCCAGCTCGGGAACGGCTTCACCTTTCCCCATTGGGCAGAGGGCCAGAGTGAGGAAAAAGAAAAGATCTAATCCCAAATTCACGCTTGTTTTCCCCCTCTCCCCTCTGGGGAGAGGGTCTAAATTCACTTCTGCCGACGCAGAAATCGCCCAGCGCGACCTGTCACCTTCTGCTCGAACCCATAGCTCATCACGCCGTTCACCATCACCGCTTCAATACCCGCCGCAGGCTGCTTCGGGTTATTGAAGCTCGCGACGTCGCGCACGGTCAGCGGGTCGAACAACACCAGGTCAGCATAATAACCGCGCTTCACCAGGCCCCGTTCGGGCAACTGGAACCGCGCCGCCGACATTCCCGTCATCTTATGCACCGCCTGCGTCAGCGGGAAAAGCTTCTCGTCGCGGCTGTAGTGCCCCAGCACGCGGGGAAATGCGCCCCACAGGCGGGGATGCGGCATCGGATCGTTCGGCAGCCCGTCTGACCCGACCATTGTCGCCGGGTAGCGCAGCACACGCCGCACGTCCTGCTCGTCCATGTTGTAGTAAATCGCCCCTGCGGGCATCAGTAATTTTCCCGCTTCGTGAAGTGACATCGACCAGTCATCAGCAATTTGCTTCAGCGACCGCCCGGCGACCTCCGGGTGCGGTTCAGACCAGGTAATCACGATCTCGAACTCGTCGGTGATCTGTTTCATGTCCAGCGTTGAAGAGCTGGCGGAATACGGATAGCAGTCGCAAGAGACATCCTGCTGCTCGCGTACTTTGTCGAACAACTTCAGCGTTTCAACCGTGCGGCCCCAGTTTTTCGCCCCGGCGCATTTGTGGTGCGACACCACAACCGGCACTTTCCCGTGGCGGCCAATGCGGAAAGCCTCATCCAGCGCCTCAAGAATCGGCTCAAACTCGGAGCGCAAATGGGTGGTGTAAATCCCCTTCTCCGCCGCTAATTCCTCCACCAGCGCCATCACCTCTTCGGTGGTGGACTGGAACGCGCTGGCATAGGCCAGGCCGGTGCTCAGCCCAAGCGCCCCCTGCTGCAGCGCCTGTTTTAGCTGGCCGCGCATGGCGAGAATCTCCGCTTCCGTCGCCGGGCGGAACAAATCATCCATCTGGTTGTTACGCAGCGCGGTATGGCCTATCAGCGTACCCACGTTAATCGCCGGGCGAGCCTGCTCCACGGCATGGGCGTACGCTTCGACGGTGGGATAAACAAACTGGTGCGCCTCACCCAGCAAATTCATCGGGTCGGGCACCAGCGCATTGATGGTCGCCCCCGCCGCACTGATGCCGCAGTTACCGACGATCACCGTAGTAATGCCCTGGCTAATTTTCGGCAGATACTCAGGAAAACGGATCACGTTAATGTCGTCATGGGTGTGAACATCAATAAACCCCGGCGCTAATACCCGCCCGCTGCCGTCGATCTCATGCACGGCCTCGCTGGAAATCCCCGGCGCAATATCGGCTATTCGGTCACCCTGCACCGCCACATCGGCCAGGTATTCCGCACCGCCGGAGCCGTCAATCACGGTGACATTCCTGAAGAGATAATCGAACTTCATCTGCGCCTCACGCCAGTCATAATCTGCGTGCAAGTTAACCATTTACAAGCCATAAAAACAGTGAAAAACTAAACAAAATCCTTGCAAATCAATGATACTTTTATTCATAAAATTCAAGATAATTGGATAATTAATATAAATAACATCAAGTTAAAATTGATACTCAATCTGAAAGAAAGAATAATCCCGGAGGAAATACGTTATGAAATACCAGGAAATTAACCTTGTACCCCATAAGTCCGCCCTCATGCATTCCCCTGCCAATGTCCTCAACGAAGACGTCTGTTTACCCGCCGCGCTGATCAAAAAATCTGCGTTGAAGAACAACATCCGGTGGATGCAGGCCTACGCCGATGCACGCGGCGTTTCGCTGGCGCCACACGGGAAAACCACCATGACGCCGTGGATCTTCCAGAAGCAGCAAAAAGCGGGCGCGTGGGCCATCGGCGTAGGCAGCGCATGGCAGGCGAGCATCGCGATGTCCGCGGGCATCGAGCGAGTGCTGATGGTTAACCAACTGGTGGGCAAAGCGAACATCACGCTGGTGTCGCAGCTAAAGCATAAACATACCGCCGTCGACTACATTTGCTGCGTGGACAGCGAAGCAAACGCCCGTACCCTGTCAGACTTTTTTAGCCAACAGGGGCAAACCCTCGACGTGCTGATTGAGCTTGGTGTGCCGGGTGGACGCTGCGGCTGTCGTAACCCGGAACAAGCGCTGGCGCTGACAAAGCGGGTAGCAGAATTACCCGGCCTGAATTTACGCGGCCTGGAGCTGTACGAAGGCGTGCTGCACGGCGACAATCCGCAGCCAAAAATAGAAGCGCTGCTGCAAGAGGCGGCCGCGTTAGCCTGCCAGATGGAACGCTATGTTGACGGCGAGTTCCTGCTCACCGGCGCGGGTTCAGTCTGGTACGACGTAGTGT
The DNA here is from genome assembly GCF_050847315.1 of Enterobacter sp. TMH.L2. Taxonomy (NCBI): domain Bacteria; kingdom Pseudomonadati; phylum Pseudomonadota; class Gammaproteobacteria; order Enterobacterales; family Enterobacteriaceae; genus Enterobacter; species Enterobacter sp. TMH.L2. Next base: position 4,274,321 of record NZ_CP193791.1, read on the forward strand.
GCAATATCTGGCTCGCCGCAGCAAAACCGGCCAACTGCCGCATTGCGATCCGCCCGGGCTGTTACATTACCCACGATGGCGGAATTTATCAGGAAGCCCAGGATCAGCTGATGGCGAGAGATCGGATCGCCTGCGATCTCGGTGGCGATCTGGTTTCCGCGCTGGAGCTGGTGGCAATGGTGCAGTCGGTACCGGAAAGCGATCGGGCGATTGTGAATTTTGGCAAGCGCGACAGCGCGTTTGATGCCGGCCTGCCGCAGCCGATAGCCCACTATCGCCAGGGCAAGGCGCTGGCTTCGCCGTCGGAAACCATCGAAGCCACCGGGATTATGGATCAGCATGCCATGTTAAAACTCAAGCCGGGTGCGGACGTGCAGGTTGGGGATATTCTGGTGTTCAGCACTTCTCACCCGTGCCTGACGTTTGATAAGTGGAAGGCGCTGCTGCTGGTGGATGACGAATATAACGTGCTGGATGAGTTAGAGACGGCGTTCTAGATCTTACCCTCAACCTAACCCTCTCCCTGGAAGGGAGAGGGGATAAAAACCACTCACTTACCTAAATTCCCCCTCTCCCCTGGGGAGAGAGTCAGGGTGAGGGGCTGAAGGGCCACAGAAAATTTACTTAGCCTCGGCCAGCGCCTTAGCCCTCTCCTCTTCTTCCTTCTGCTGAAGCTCGGTTTCCAGCATCTTCTTCTCATACACCTTAAAGAACGGGTAATAGATCGCGAGCGAAATAAAGAAGCAGATAAACACCAGCCCACAGGCAATAAGGTTCCAGTTGGTGGTGATCAGCGCCCCTAGCGGCGCCGGAACGGTAAACGGTGGCTTCACCATCATCCGTGGGATCAGCCCGCTAATGGTGAACAGATACACCACCACGGTATTCACCATCGGCGCCAGAATAAACGGGATCGCGAGGATCGGATTCATTACGATCGGCGCGCCGAAAATCATCGGCTCATTGATGTTAAACAGCCCCGGGATAAACGACAGTTTACCCAACTGCTTCAGGTAGATAACCCGCGAGCGGATAAACAGCACCACCAGCGCAAGCGTTGAGCCGGTGCCACCCATCTGCGCATACCACTGGAAGAACTGCTCGGTGAAAATGTTCGGCAGCTCATAGGCGCTCACGCCGGACTGGAACAGCTCCATATTCTGCACAATGGCCTGATCCCACAGCGGGCGGATCAGCGGCCCCATCACCGCATGGCCGTGGATCCCCAGCACCCAGAACACATCGATAAAGAACTGGGTCACAATCCCGCCAAACAGGTTGGTGCCGGTCATAAAGCCCTTCAGCGGCATAATGATGTAGCTGATGATGGCGTTGATATCGATGTTCAGAAAATGACGAGGGATCCAGAACACCAGCACCACGGCAAGCGTCGGGAACAGCGCCGAAAACGAGCTGGCGACCACCGGCGGCACGCCCGCGGGCATTTTAATTTCAATATTGCGAACTTTGATAAACCGGTAGATCTCAATGGCAATCAGCGAAGAGATAATCGCGCCAAACAGCCCCTGAGAACTCAGCGAAGTGATGGGGATGTAGCGCCCCGCCACCGCCTCACCCGACACGGTTACGCCCTGCTTAATGTTCACCGGCACAATCATCAGCAGCGTCGCCAGCATCGCCAGCAGGCCGCTGGTAATGTCATTCAGCTTGTAGCTTTTGCCGAGGAACGAACCGATGGTAAACGCGGCATACAGCGACATCAGCCCGACGGTAAAGCGGAACGGCACGTCCAGCATATCGCGCCACGGCGCAATAAAATCCATGTAGCCCTTAATCGGGATATTCAGCAAAATCACGAAGAAAGAGCCGACGATGGTCAACGGCAGAATCGAAATAAGCCCGTTGCGAATCGCCTGCATATGCCGCTGGTTGCCAATAGCGTTCGCCACCGGCATCAGCTTTTCAGCTAACTTATCGAAGCCCGACATGATCTGCCCCCTCAAACCCGTTGTGCTCAATCACGGCCCGGAACCAGCGCCCGGACTTTTTCAGCGAACGCTGTTGGGTGGCTAAATCCAGCCGGTAGAAGCCGTAGCGGTTTTTATAGGCGTTCTGCCACGACCAGCAATCGATGAAGGTCCACATCTGGTAGCCCAGGCACTGGCTGCCCTCCGCCATCGCTTTGTGCAGCCACGTCAAATGTTCCTGAAGAAACTCAATGCGGTAATCGTCCTGCACTTCGCCGTCCACCATGAACTGTTCTTCGTCCATGATGCCGATGCCGTTCTCGGAGACAAACCACGGCAGGTTGCCGTAACGCTCTTTCACCAGCATAGCGATGTCGTACAGCGCAGGCGGGTAAATCTCGATCCCGCGCGAGGTATTCATCCGCCGCCCCGGCATCACGTACTCTTCAAAAAAGCGCTCCGGCACAAAACCGTGGGGTTCTTCAAGCAGTGTCTCACGCGCTTTAACCCGGCGCGGGCGATAATAGTTGATGCCCAGCAAATCGATGCGGGTCGCGGCAATCAGCTCGCAATCCCCTGGCGCCGTCTTCGGCAGCACATCGTATTCTTTCAGCAACGCCACCAGCTCGGCAGGGTAGCGCCCAAGCAGCATCGGCTCGTTAATGCTGCGCGTATAGAACAGGTCAGCCATCTCCGCCGCCCGCAGATCTTCCGGGCTGTCGCTGCGTGGGTACACGGGAATGACATCCATGATGATGCCAATCTGCCCTTCAAGATCCAGCTCGCGCCAGGCGGCGACCGCTTTGCAGTGGGCGATAACAATGTGGTGCAGCACCTGAGCCGCACGGCGGAAATCCGTCACGTAAGGATAATGGCGAGGATGCAGATAGCCCGCTTCGGCGGGAATAAGCGGCTCGTTGAAGGTAAACCAGTAGCGCACCCGGTCACCGAACAGGCGGTAGCAAATCCCCGCGTAGCGAGCGAAAGCGTCCACCACTTCCCGGTTCTCAAACCCGCCCTTGGCCTGCAGCGCCAGCGGCATATCAAAATGGTAGAGATTGATAAAAGGCTCAATGCCCTGGCGAATCAGCTCATCAATCACATCGTTGTAAAACTGCACGGCAAAAGGATTAACTTCCCCGTCGCCGTCGGGGATCAGGCGAGACCAGGAAATCGACGTACGGAAAGCATTCAGGCCAATGTTTTTCGCCAGCTGAATATCTTCCCGCCAGCGCTGATAAAACGTGGAAGTCTCGTCGGAGGTGACGCCGTCATAAAAACGGGCGTTAAACTCATGCGAGGCGAAATCCCAGATATTATCCCCCTTACCATCGCCCTCAACTCGCCCCTCTGACTGCGTGGCGCTGGTCGCCGTACCCCACCAAAATTTTTCAGGAAAGCGGTATTTCATACGGCCCCCTAGTCAGCAGTTTTCAGCAGCGACAGTGCGTGATCCAACACCTTGTCACCCTGCATCGAGCCGTAATGCATCATGTCGATGGCCGCTACCGGAACGCCGTGGGGCGCTGCCGCCGCGCTCAGGTTTTGCAGTTGGAATTTCACCTGCGGCCCGAGGAGGATGACATCAGCCTCCTCGATAATTTGGTCAAAATCGGACACCGGCACGGCGGTGATTTCCACCGCCACATCACGGCTTTGCGCGGACTGCTTCATTCTTTCCACTAACATGCTGGTGGACATCCCCGCAGCACAGCATAAGAAGATTTTTTTCATCACTTTTCCCTCAGAGAATCAATGCAGTGTCCGCGGTATGCGGCCAAATATATTCTGGGTAGCGGTGAAAAAAGCCACAAGTGAGGGTGGGCACAGATTTGCTTTTAGCGGCTGGTACTTTTGGCGAATGAACGCCAGAACTTACATTAAAAGTAATAATAAACAGACGGATAAGAATGTTACTTTTCTGGTGGCGTTCGTCTTTTAGCGCGGTTTTATTCACGAGAATGGTGGGGCGGTCACAGGCAGACGTTCATCTTAGTATTGCACCATGCCCTCACCCCGGCCCTCTCCCAGAGGGAGAGGGGAAAACAAGTGCCAGATAACAAGGTTTATTCCCTCACTCCATCATCAAATGGGAACAGCAGCTTCAGCCTGTTTTATTTATCCCCTCTCCCTTCCAGGGAGAGGGTTAGGGTGAGGGTAAAGAGCTACAAACTCCCCACGCCACCGTCGACCAACAGATCGGTGCCGACCACGAAGGCTGATTCGTCAGACGCCAGGAACACAGCGGCTTTTGCCAGCTCCAGCACGGTGCCGAGACGCCCAATCGGCACAAGATCGCGGATAGCTTCCCGCAGCGTGTCGGCGGCTACGCCATTGCCCAGTTTGCCCAGCGCCGGGGTTTCCGTCGGGCCAGGGCTCAGGCCGTTCACCCGAATGCCACGCGGATGCAGCTCCCCGGAAAGCGTACGAGCCAGAGAAAGGATCCCTGCTTTGCTCGCCGCATAGGCGTTAGTCTGCGGCAGGCCGATACGAGCGCTGACCGAACCGCACAGAATCACCGAAGACGGGTTAGCCAGCAGCGGCAACAGCGCCTGGATCAGGAAGAACGGGCCTTTGAGATTGATGTTCATCAGTCGGTCATACGCCTGTTCGTCCCAGTCTTCCAGCGAATGGTGAGTCACATCCCCCGCATTAATGTAGAGCACATCCAGCCGCGGCCAGAGCTGCTTCAACTCTGCCGCCACCGTACGCTGCCCGGCGATATCGCCCGCATCGCTTTTCATCAGGTGCACATTGCCCAAAACCTCTTTGGCTGCCTGTAGCCCCTGTTCGCTCCGCCCGGTGATCGCCACCGTTGCGCCCTCGGCAATAAACTGCCGCGCCGTTTCAAGTCCAATTCCGCTGGTACCGCCGGTAATTAAGGCGTACTTGCCATTAAGTCTGCCCATTGTCGTGTCCTTATAAAGGGTTGGTGAGGGCATTATTTCCGCTATAGTATCCTTTAGATAGTAGGCACCAAATGGATACTAAGGAACCACAAGGGACGCATTAGCGTGTGCCGGGAGCCAGCATGACAAAAAATTTTTCAGCCCTGCCACCGGCGGGCAGCGACTGCCCGATGGTGAATTTTGTGAACCTCATTTCAGGTAAATGGGCCATTCCGATTCTGTACCGCCTGATCCTGCTCAACGATCCGGTGCGGTTTAGCGACCTGCAGCGGGCGGTCAGCCCCATTACGCAGAAGGAGCTCACCCGCCAGCTTCGTCAATTTGAAGCTCGCGGCCTGGTGGTGAGGCAAGTTTTTGCGGAAGTCCCGCCGCGAGTGGAATATCAGATCACCGCGCTCGGTAAATCTCTGCGCCCAACGCTGGATTCACTCGCCGAATGGATGAGGGAGAATGCCGGTGAGATGGAACTGTCTCTTCCCTGAGAACGCTAAATCAGTTAGCCAAAAACTTCATCGACCAGCGCGCTGCCGAGGCGCATGGCCGAACAAATACGCGGCATCCCCAGCGCCACGCCCTGCCAGCTCTGGGTCACCGAGTAACAGATCGGCTGGCGTTCAATGTCGCAGCCGGCGCCGAGCCAGGTTAAAGCATCTTTATGCTCCAGCAACCCCGGAGACGTTGGCGTCGCCAGCCAGTCATGGAAATAGTGGCGGGTGCGGGGGGAAGCATTCACTTCTTCCGCCAGACGGCTGATGGCGAGGCTGCGCACATGCTCAATCAACGCCTCCGCCTGCTCGGGCGTCCCCAGACGAACAGCATCACCAAAGGTGCCCCAGCGCAGCTCTTCCAGCGCGACGTAGCAACGCGCCGCCGGAGAAAATGAAAAGTAGTGCCCGCTGCGCCAGCGGGAAAAAATCTGCTCGCTGTGGACCATGCCCTGACGAACAAGATCGCTGTGCTGAAACTCTTCTTCCAGCCGGGTAAGCCGCTGAGAAAAGTGCTCGCGCAGGGCCTGAAGCCGCTCGCGAGCCGCTGCCGAATGGTGTGCCGTGCGGGCGGAAACCGGCTCCAGCTGAGCAATTCTCTCGCTTATCTGGCTGTTGGCTAAGTAGCTTTTTGCCAGATCTGCCGACAGCTGGCCAAGGCTTATCAGCGACGCGTCAAGCTCGTCCTGCGGCGGTGTTCCAGCCATCCCGGCCTGTCGCCGGGCCACGACGACGAACAGCGCCAGAAGCTGCTCATAAAACGCCTGGCTTTGTGGGCTGCTCCACGGCTGGCGGGCAACATCAATCCCCATGGCAAAATCGACGACAAATTTTTCGCTAAGACAGCTGAGGGTTCTTATTGGCCCTTCCATTAATACACTGCTCATCATTGCTCCGCTGAGAAAAGCGTCTGGATATCATCGCGCAACAGGCGAGTATCCTCGTGAATGTAACGTGCCGTTCTGACACTCTGTTCCAGCTTGCTCTGGAGAGAAAACAGCACGCTGTCGTTCTGCTGCTTCGCGGAAAGACTCTGGCGTAAATTGCTGTGAATAGCGTCCAGTGCGCCGGCAAAATCGGCGAAAAACGTCGCCATCCCGGCCGTGACGGAAATATCCACCTGCGCGGTAATGGCCTGGTTTATCTGGCCCAGGAAAGTCGACACATGGTCATGCAGCTTTTGCTGTAACTTATCCAGATCAATCACGTAGCGGCTATGGGTGGCCGCGTAATCTTCCCAGCCCCAGTCCACGCCGTTCAGCCAGCGCGCCAGCACGCCCCGCATCCCGTTTTGCGGCTGCATTTCCGACATCGCCACTTCCTGGTTTTCGATAACGTTGGTGAACGCCGAGTGGGTATTAAAATTAAGCTGGCTGGCCTGGAACGCAGGCAGGCTGATTTGGGCGCGGAAGCCGGCTACTTTCAGGCCGTCGCTTACCCGCTGTTCAATCGGTTTCAACGCCGACTGCAGCGTATAGCCCAGGCTCGCCTCAAGGTTGCTGAGCAGCGCCCCAAGCTCCCCGCTTAGCGTCTGCTGGGCGGCAAATAAAATGCTTTCACTGGACGCGCGAACCTTGTGCAGCAGGGTGCGGGCCGTCGCTTCATCTTCGCCCATCAGCTTGTCGCTGCCCGGCGAAAAATCCACGTTTCGCGTTAAGGTATGCGGGTATAACGGATGCAGCTTCTCAGCGCCCAGCCGCCCTTCCCGGAAATAAGTTTTCAGGTCGCTATGAATCTGCGTTTCAAAGCGCTGCACAAAATCGCCTATGCCGGCGAGGGCATCGCTGACCTGCCGCTGAATCACCGCACTCACCGACTGCTGAGTCTGCAGCAGCAGTTGAATATCCTGCTCCAGTTGCCGAATATTCTCCTGCAGGCTGTCGTTAGCCACCTGCAACCCCTGGCAGCGGAAACTCAGGTAACGTTCAGCGCCCTCGGCATAGTCCAGCAGCTTGTGGCACGCCGCGCGCAGCGTGTAGAGAGAAGCGTTGGCGTGCGCGGTATGCAGGATAGTCCCAATGGGTGACTCAAACATCGAGTCTTCCCACAGCAAGTCCGCCGCATGGCGCAGATGCTCAATATCCGCCAAATCCGCGCTGCGCCAGCGCCGGCCTAATGCCGCTTCCGCAAAGTCCTGCACCCAGCGCTGCTCTTCGGGGTCGGGCAAACGGCCATGCGTGGCCAGCTCATAGCGGGCGCGGTTGGCAAGGTAGCCCCACATGCTCGATACCGGGAACACGTTTTCCGGCGCAATGCTGTCCTTCATCAGCGTCCCGGCGATCATCGCCTTCACCTGAGCGGCATCGTCGCCGTTGCGGTCCTTCTGATCGAACTTGTTCACCAGCGCATACAGCGGCACCGATTTGCTGACGCCGAGCACCGCCTCACGGACTTCTTCGTCGGAGATGGACTTAAGCTGCGTATAGTCCATCACCGCCAGCACGGCAGAAGCCTGCGCCAGCTGCTCTTTAAGCATTTTTTGCAGGTGCGGCTGCCCCGCTTCGTTCGGCCCAGGCGTGTCCAGCAGCGTCAGCTGGCCGTGGCCGTTTTTGAGGCCGGCCAGATGCACAAACTCCACCTCAATCACCGGCACATGCTCAATAGCGGCGTAGGCTTTGAAGGGGAAAGCCACATCCAGCACCCGGCACAGGCGCACCAGATCGTTCAGGCTCTTCAGGCAATGGAAAATAGGCTGTGCGCCGAGATAATGGCGTTCAAAACCTTTTCCGTTGGCGATCCGGGCGATAAGCGCCTCCATATCCCGGTCCACTTCCAGCTTGCGCGCCAGCGCTTCCCGGCTGGTGATCAGCAGTTTCTCCTGCAACTCCCCCATCAGGCTCTCTATCGGCTGCACATAGGGAAAATGCAGCACCGGCTCGCGCTGACCCGGCGTGTGGCGGATCAGCGTCGGCAGCGCCGTCATGGGCCGGTTGCGGTTAGGCAGAACCTCCGTGCCCACGATGGCATTAATGGTGGTCGACTTCCCCGCCTTCATGGTGCCGACAATCGCCAGAACCATTTCATGTTGGGTTATTTTACGCCTTTCGTTTTGCAGCATATCTTTCTGCAGTTCGATTCCGCGTGGGCTAAATTTCAATGGATGTACCGTCGCCACAGGGTTCGTTAAAGCGCTATTTTGTTCATTTTGCAAAGCCAGCGGAGCGACTTTTAAAGCGCTAAGGTTTTGCAACGCTAATTGCAAAAGCCGCTCGGCTTCCTGACTCAATTCAAAAATAGTTTGTGTGTGCATAAAAAATCTTTCCTTAACTCAAATTACCCGGCTTTATCACCGCCATCGTTTAGTTGTAATCATGGCAATACCGGTTTTTATAATTACGTGAGGGAAATAATTTATTAATTAACATTACACCATGCCGCGATCCTGGCTTTTAAGTCGCTCTGCCAGACCTGCGGAGAAATAATGGTGAGATGCGGTATCCAATACTGCACCAGCGGAAACAATTGTTCTGGCGAAGCAATATGACTCGCCAGAAGTAACTCTCCGTTATCAAGCTCTCTGACGGTTTTTTGAAAAGGTAATAGCTTGCGCTGTTTAAAATGTTCAGCCGCCTGCGCCGAAACCTGTAACAGCACTTCCGTTTTTACCCTTTCCCCACCAGGATCATCCCGATCGTCAAATAATGGATAAAAAATAGCTTTACGCTGTGGGCTATTTTCATATTCATACCCTACAACCAATAAATCTGGAATAGCGCGCAGCGTAATATATTGATTATGGCTCTTTATGTCGTACCATGGATAAAACGCAGCAAGCCCTACGCGTTTAGTAATGCGTAACAGGTCGTTTACGTTAAACTGTCCTTTTAAATGCGAAGAGAGACGCTTTTTCCCCTCGCCGACGTCCTCCAGAATAGCACCAAGCCGGTTCAAATCACGATACGCAGTTCGCATATCTACATCAAAACGCTGGCGGATAATATCAGCGGAAAGGGTTTCCCCCTGATAAAGACTTAAGACGATTTCGGCCAGTCGATCTGCAACTTTTACTTTCGCGCCTTTCATTCTCATCGGTTCCTGCCTCTGTATCGGTACATCCATAGGCCCAACCATACCCCTGTCAAGTGACAGGAGGTGTCAGCGCAATACGCTTTTTTTTATTTTTTCAAACAGGTATAGCGCAGCAGCCCCTGCTGGCAGACTTGCTCGAAGCAAAGTGAAACTAAGTTAAATTAGCCTTATTTAACGGCAATTAAAGCCTGAACTTTAAGTTAAATTTGGTGCTTATTTCTTTGAATGAAAGGTTTTTTGCACTTTATGGCGGCCAGAAAGCCCGCCGGGCATAGGTTTACGGCAATAATCCCTGCAAATGTAGGGATTTGATGTATAATCTCAGCACTTTTTCGCGATTCAGCATATTTTTACGGCCAAATCGCTATTTTTCATTACTTTATCTCACCTTGAGGATCAGATAATGCAACTCCCTCATTGCCCGAAGTGCAATTCCGAATACACCTACGAAGACAACGGCATGCTGATTTGCCCGGAGTGCGCTCATGAATGGAACCCGGCCGCGGCGAGCGAAGAAGACGCCGCGCTGGTTGTAAAAGATGCCAACGGCAACCTGCTGGCCGACGGCGACAGCGTTACCGTCGTGAAAGATCTGAAGGTCAAAGGCAGCTCTTCGATGTTAAAGATCGGCACCAAAGTGAAGAATATTCGCCTGGTAGAGGGCGACCACAATATCGACTGTAAAATCGACGGTTTTGGCCCGATGAAGCTGAAGTCCGAGTTTGTGAAAAAGAACTAATCTCCCCCGGCAGGTGGTCTTGCCGCCTGCCCCGCCTGGCTTACCTGCCCCGCACAACCTACACTTCTTCTGCACTCTCCTTACAGAGGATTCGGTTATGCCTTTAGGACCCTACATCTCATTAAACGGTCGCTGCGCGGAGGCCATCGCCTTTTACCAACAGGCTTTGGGCGCCGAACTGACGTTCAAAATTACCTTCGGTGAAATGCCCAAAGAAGCAACCAATGCCGAGGGCTGTAGCGGCGCGGGCGTCTATTCTGACGACAGCGTTATGCACGCAAATTTGCGGGTAGCCGGTAACGATTTGATGATGACCGACGCCAGCATGAGCGGGGAAAAACCACAGCACAGCGGCTTTTCACTCTGCCTTGCCAGCCAGGATCCGGCAGAGGGTAAACGCTGGTTTGACGCACTCTCCGCTGGCGGCACCGTCACCATGCCCTGGAGCGAAACTTTTTGGGCAAAAGGCTATGGCTCACTGACGGATAAGTTCGGCATTCCGTGGATGGTCAACGTCGAAAGATAAAGAGGCATATTCTTTTATTCTTTTTGGGTCCGCTAATCCGGGCCCTTTATTTTTACCAATGGTTAAAAATTCAAGAAAATCAAAGCAGCTTATATATTCATTTTTTTGATGCCATTTCATTATTCCTTTTTAAAGAATTTATTCCTGACAAAAAGAGCCAACATGCCAGCACGCAATCGGTATAACCGGTAAATTAATCATTCCGAGTCTAAGCATATTATTTCAGGAATAAGACAATATATTTAAAGAGAACCATCACCAGGATATAGAATATATTAGATGATCAATTGCAAGCGCGCGTAAACATTGTTTGCTGACGATCGCTTTGACTTAACCTTTCCCCGCCATCTACCGGTTTTTTCGCTTTAACAAGGCAACTCCCTGATTCCACGAAAAACAGGGCAGCCAGCCAACCGCAAACTTCAACTCTTCATCGTACAGAAACCAATCATTAACAAAACCGTCACTTTCCCCCGGCACCATGAGGCAACTTTTGAAGGAGGCCCGTGATGCAAACGACTCTTCACCTCATCAAGCAAAACCTATGCACAGCCCAGCCGCCGTGCGTGCGCATTCGCTTTATCTGATTTGAGAGGCTTTGACTGTTATGCACTTGTCCAGACATCCGACCAGTTACCCCACGCGCTATCAGGAGATAGCCGCCCGGCTCGAGCAGGAGCTGCGCAACAACTACCGCTGTGGCGACTATCTGCCTGCCGAAACTCAGCTGGCCGCCTACTACGAAGTCAACCGCCACACGCTGCGCCGCGCCATTGACGAGCTGGTTAATAAAGGCTGGGTTCAGCGCCGCCAGGGCGTCGGCGTCCTGGTGCTGATGCGCCCGTTTGACTACCCGCTGAACGCCCAGGCGCGCTTTAGCCAGAACCTGCTGGATCAGGGCAGCCATCCCACCAGTGAACGCCTGCTGGCGGTAATTCGCCCGGCCTCCCAGGACGTGGCGGATGCGCTGGGGCTGGCCGAAGGGGACAACGTTATTCACCTGCGCACCCTGCGCCGGGTGAACGGTATCGCGGTGTGCATCATCGACCACTACTTCGCCGAGCAGTCCTGGTGGCCCGCGCTGCAAACCTTCAGCCACGGATCGCTGCACGATTTCCTTCAGGCCGAGTTAGGTATTGCCCTGACCCGCGCCCAAACCCGCATCAGCGCCCGTCGTTCCCAGGCCAAAGAGAGCCGCCTGCTGGAAATTCCCAACATGGCGCCGTTGCTCTGTGTTCGCACCCTTAACCACCGTGAAGGCGAGGCCAAAGCGACGGAATACTCCGTCAGCCTGACCCGCGCCGACATGATTGAATTCACCATGGAGCACTAAATGGACACCAGCCATTTCAACAATGAGCAGCGCCGCGAGTGGATGGCGGTGCTGTCACACAGCCAGCCGCAGGAGCTTCTTGAGCGCTGGCGCAGCCTGAATATTCAGGCGGACTACACGCTTATTCGCGCACCGGAAATCGGCCTGGTTCAGGTGCAGGCACGCATGGGCGGCACCGGCCAACGCTTTTTCACCGGCGACGCCACGCTGACCCGCTCGGTGGTCAAGCTGGCGAGCGGCACCTACGGCTACAGCTACCTGCTTGGCCGCGACAAACAGCACGCCGAATGTTGCGCGGTGATCGACGCCCTGATGCAGGAAGCGACGCATTTTCACACGCTACAAGAAACCCTAATTGCACCGCTGGCGGCCAACCGTGAACAACGCCTTGCCGCTCGCCGTGCGGAAGTTAACAGCAGCCGCGTGGACTTCTTCACGCTGGTACGCGGAGACAACGCATGACTTTAATGACCGCTTTTACCCTTCCGGTGCAGGATGCCCAGCAGAGTTTTCGTCGCCTGCTCAAAGCGATGAGCGAGCCGGGCGTGATTGTCGCGCTGACTTCGCTGCAGCAGGGCTGGCTACCGCTGAATGTGGCGACCACCAGCGTGCTGCTGACGCTGGCCGATAACGACACGCCGGTGTGGATAGACGCCACATTGGGCAATGATATTGCCGCGCAGAACATTCGTTTTCATACCAATGCGCCGCTGTGCGAACAGCCTGACCACGCGCAGTTCGCCGTGGCCAGCGACGCAATCTCTTCCGAACAGTTAAACCTGCTGGCTCAGGGCTGCGACATCGCCCCCGATACCAGCGCGACGCTGATTCTGCAGGTGTCCAGCCTGAGCGGCGGGCGCATGCTTCGCCTGACCGGCGCGGGCATCAACGAAGAGCGCATGATTGCCCCACAGTTGCCGGAATGCGTTCTGCACGAACTGACCGAACGCCCGCACCCGTTCCCGCTGGGTATTGACCTGATTTTGACCTGTGGCGATCGCCTGCTGGCTATCCCACGGACCACCCACGTGGAGGTGTGCTGATGTACGTTGCCGTCAAAGGGGGCGAGAAGGCAATCTCCGCCGCCCACGCCCTGCAGGAGCGCAACCGACGCGGCGATGAAACGCTAAAAGAGCTTAGCGTCGCGCAGATTGAGCAGCAGCTTGGCCTGGCCGTGGACCGCGTGATGACGGAAGGCGGCATCGCCGACCGGGAACTCGCCGCGCTGGCCATCAAGCAAGCCAGCGGCGACATGATCGAGGCGATTTTCCTGCTGCGTGCTTACCGCACCACGCTGCCTCGTCTTGCCGTCAGTGAGCCGCTGAACACCGCCGAAATGCGCCTCGAGCGCCGTATCTCCGCCATCTATAAAGACGTCCCTGGCGGCCAGCTGCTGGGCCCAACCTACGACTACACGCACCGCCTGCTGGACTTCACGCTGCTGGCTAACGGTGAAGTCCCTGACGCCGGACAGGCCGACGAGCAAAGCGCCCCTGCCCCGCATGTATTCAGCATGCTGGCGAAACAGGGTCTGGCCAAAGTCGAAGAAGACGATGGCGCACAGCCGGACGACATCACCCGCAACCCGCCGGTCTACCCGTGCTCACGCTCTTCGCGTCTGCAACAACTGGTGCGCGGCGACGAAGGCTACCTGCTGGCGCTCGCCTATTCCACCCAGCGCGGCTACGGGCGCAACCACCCGTTTGCCGCCGAGATCCGCAGCGGCTACGTAGACATCGAAATTGTGCCGGAAGAGCTAGGTTTTGCGGTGAACATCGGCGAACTGCTGATGACCGAATGCGAAATGGTGAACGGCTTTGTTGCCCCGGCAGACGAACCGCCGCACTTCACCCGCGGCTATGGCCTGGCGTTTGGCATGAGCGAGCGCAAAACCATGGCGATGGCGCTGGTTGACCGTGCGCTACAGGCCCCGGACTACGACGAAAACGTCGCCGGCCCCGCGCAGGACGAAGAGTTCGTGTTATCCCACGCGGATAACGTGGAAGCGGCAGGCTTTGTGTCCCACCTCAAACTGCCTCATTACGTGGATTTCCAGGCCGAACTGGAGCTGCTTAACCGCCTGATAAAGGAGCGAGCCAATGGCTAACCTGAGCGGCTATAACTTTGCCTATCTGGACGAGCAAACCAAACGCATGATCCGCCGCGCAATGCTAAAAGCGGTGGCGATTCCAGGTTACCAGGTGCCGTTTGGCGGCCGCGAAATGCCAATGCCTTACGGCTGGGGCACCGGCGGCATTCAGTTGACCGCCAGCCTGATTGGCGAGTCTGACGTGCTGAAAGTGATTGACCAGGGCGCGGACGACACCACCAACGCCGTCTCAATCCGCAACTTCTTCAAGCGGGTGACCGGCGTGAACACCACCGAACGTACCGAAGACGCGACGCTGGTGCAGACCCGCCACCGCATCCCGGAAACGCCGCTGGTAGAAGATCAGATCCTGATTTATCAGGTGCCGATCCCTGAACCGCTGCGCTTTATCGAACCACGTGAAACGGAAACCCGCACCATGCACGCGTTGGAAGAGTACGGCGTGATGCAGGTGAAACTGTACGAAGATATCGCCCGCTTCGGCCATATCTCTACCACCTACGCCTACCCGGTGAAGGTGAACGATCGCTACGTGATGGACCCGTCGCCGATCCCGAAATTCGATAACCCAAAAATGCACATGTCCCCTGCGCTGCAGCTGTTCGGTGCCGGACGCGAAAAACGCATTTACGCCGTGCCGCCGTTTACCCGCGTAGAGAGCCTCGACTTCGACGACCATCCCTTCCAGGTGCAGGAATGGGAAGAGCCGTGCGCGATTTGTGGGTCACGCCACAGCTACCTTGATGAAGTGGTGCTCGACGACGCGGGCAACCGCATGTTCGTCTGCTCCGATACCGACTACTGCCGCCAGAACAGTGAGGCCTCTCAGTCATGACCAGCCCGTTACTTTCGGTGAATAACCTCACCCACCTCTATGCGCCCGGTAAAGGCTTTATGGACGTGTCGTTTGACCTCTGGCCCGGAGAAGTGCTGGGCATTGTGGGCGAGTCCGGCTCCGGCAAAACGACGCTGCTGAAAGCCATTTCCGCCCGCCTTGCGCCGCAGGAAGGGGAAGTGATTTACCTCGACCGTTCGCTGTATGACATGTCGGAAGGCGAACGCCGCCGCCTGCTGCGCACTGAATGGGGCGTGGTTCACCAGCATCCGATGGACGGCCTGCGCCGCCACGTTTCCGCCGGGGGCAACATCGGCGAACGGCTGATGGCCACCGGGGCGCGCCACTACGGTGACATTCGCGCCACCGCCCAGCGTTGGCTGGAAGAAGTTGAGATTCCGTCGGCCCGTATCGACGACCTGCCGACCACGTTTTCCGGCGGGATGCAGCAGCGCCTGCAGATCGCCCGCAACCTGGTCACCCATCCGAAGCTGGTGTTTATGGATGAACCGACCGGCGGGCTGGATGTGTCCGTGCAGGCGCGCCTGCTCGACCTGCTGCGTGGTTTGGTAGTGGAGCTGAACCTGGCCGTGGTGATAGTCACCCACGATCTGGGCGTGGCTCGCCTGCTGGCCGACCGCCTGCTGGTGATGAAACAGGGCAAAGTGGTGGAAAGTGGGCTGACCGACCGCGTGCTGGACGACCCGCATCACCCGTATACCCAGCTTTTGGTGTCCTCCGTCCTTCAGAATTAGGTACTCGCTATGACCAGAATACGGGTTGAAAACCTGAGCAAAACCTTTGTCCTGCACCATCAGCACGGCATTCGCCTGCCGGTGCTGGCCAACGCCTCGCTGGAAGTCAAAGGCGGTGAATGCGTGGTGCTGCACGGCCACTCCGGCAGCGGGAAATCCACCCTGCTGCGCTCGCTCTACGCCAACTATTTGCCGGATGAAGGACACATCTGGGTTAAGCACAACGACGAATGGATCGACATCGTGCAGGCCCCGGCGCGCGAAGTGCTTGCGGTACGTCGCCAGACCATCGGCTGGGTGAGCCAGTTTCTGCGCGTTATCCCGCGTATTTCGGCGCTCGAAGTCGTCATGCAGCCGCTGCTGGATTTGGGCGTGTCGCGCGAAGAGTGCGAGGAAAAAGCCGCCAGCCTGCTGACCCGGCTCAATGTACCTGAGCGCCTGTGGCACCTTGCCCCGTCGACCTTCTCCGGCGGCGAGCAGCAGCGCGTGAACATTGCCCGCGGCTTTATTGTTGATTACCCCATTTTACTGCTTGATGAGCCTACCGCCTCGCTGGACGTCAAAAACAGCGCCGCCGTGGTGGCTTTGATTCAGGAAGCAAAAGCGCGTGGAGCGGCCATTGTCGGCATCTTCCACGATGAAGCTGTACGTGAACAGGTGGCCGACCGCCTGCATACGATGTCCGCGATGGAGCCCCAACATGATTATCAATAATGTTCGCCTGGTGCTGGAAGAAGAAGTGGTCAGTGGCTCACTGGAAGTGGCCGACGGTGTGATTCGCAACTTTGCCGAGACCCAAAGCCAGCTGCCGGGCGCGCACGACGGCGGCGGCGGCTGGCTGCTGCCGGGGCTGATTGAACTGCACACCGACAACCTGGATAAATTCTTTACCCCACGGCCAAAGGTTGACTGGCCGGCGCACTCCGCCATGAGCAGCCACGACGCGCTGATGGTGGCGAGCGGCATCACCACCGTGCTGGACGCCGTTGCCATCGGCGACGTGCGCGACGGTGGCGACCGCCTGGAAAACCTCGAAAAAATGGTCAACGCCGTGGAGGATACGCAAAAGCGCGGCCTCAACCGCGCCGAACATCGCCTGCATCTGCGCTGCGAACTGCCGCACCACACCACGCTGCCGCTGTTCGACAAGCTGGTTGACCGCGAACTGGTTTCCCTCGTTTCGCTGATGGACCACTCGCCGGGCCAGCGCCAGTACGCAGAGCTGTCCAAATACCGCGACTACTATCAGGGTAAATACCATCTCACCAACGAGCAGATGGATCGCTTTGAAGAAGAACAGCTGACGCTGGCGGCCCGCTGGTCGCAGCCAAACCGCCAGGCCATCGCCGCCCGCTGCCGCGACCGCAATATCGCCCTCGCCAGCCATGACGATGCGACGACCGCCCACGTGGTGGAGTCCCACGAAATCGGCAGCGTGATCGCCGAATTCCCGACCACGGAAGAAGCCGCCGAAGCCTCTCGTCGCCACGGCATGAGCGTGCTGATGGGCGCGCCAAACATCGTGCGCGGCGGCTCTCACTCCGGCAACGTGGCGGCCAGCCATCTTGCTCAGGCCGGGCTGCTGGATATCCTTTCCTCGGATTACTACCCCGCAAGCCTGCTGGATGCGGCCTTCCGCGTGGCGCACGACGACAGTAACAGCTTCACGCTGGCGCAGGCGATTCACCTGGTGACTCGCAACCCGGCACGGGCGCTGAACCTGGCCGACCGGGGCACGCTGGCAGAAGGGAAACGAGCGGATCTGGTGCTGGCGCACATGCACGGCGACCATATCCATGTCGATCACGTCTGGCGCCAGGGAATTCGGGTGTTCTGATGAGTAAACTAATCTGGCTGATGGGCCCGTCCGGCTCCGGCAAAGACAGCCTGCTGAGCGCCCTGCGCCAGCAGGAGCACGCCCGGCTGCTGGTGGCGCACCGGTACATTACCCGCGCCGCCGACGCAGGCTGCGAGAACCACATTGCGCTAAGCGCAAACGAGTTTGAGCAGCGACAGCAGCTGGGGCTGTTTGCCCTGAGCTGGCAGGCGCATGAGCACTCCTACGGGGTCGGCGTGGAAATGGATATATGGCTCGAAGCCGGATTTGACGTGGTGGTGAACGGCTCGCGCCAGCACCTGAAACAGGCGCGGGAACGCTATGGCGATGGGCTGGTGCCCATCTGCCTGCAGGTTTCGTCGGACGTGCTGCGCCAGCGGCTGGAACAGAGAGGGCGGGAAAACGCAGAGCAAATCGAGCAGCGGCTGCAGCGGGCCGCGCTTTATTCGCCAGAGGGAGGCGATTGCCTGATACTCAACAACGACGGGAGTCTGCTACAGTCTGCCGCATTGTTTATGCGACTGTTAGCCCAGCACCGCTCGAACGTTATCCCTCTTCACCGCAAGGAGCCCCGCCATGTCTGATGTTGTTAAATTGAAAGCCGCCGCTATCGAAGACAGCGACACCGTTTACCGCATGATTTGCGAGCTGAAACAGGCTCAGGCCGACCGCCCCGGCTTTAACGCCTGCTTCACGGAGAACCTGCGCGATCCGAATATCTTTTATCAGCTGGCGTGGCTGGGGAATAAAGCCGTGGGGATGATCAGCCTGCACCTGCAATACCATCTGCATCACGCCCGCCGCATCGGCGAAATCCAGGAGCTGGTGGTGCTGGAAGAAGCCCGCGGCCACGGCGTAGGCAAACAGCTGCTTGCCTGGGCAGAAGCAAAAGCACGCAAAGCCGATGCGGAGCTGACGGAGCTTTCGACCAGCACCAGCCGCAAAGACGCCCATCGTTTTTACGAGCGTGAAGGCTACCGCGCCACCCATATCCGCTTTACCAAACCGGTGGAGACACCTGATGACGCTCACGCTAACGCTTAGCGGCACCGGCGGGGCGCAGCTTGTCCCGGCCTGGGGCTGCCGCTGCGCCGCCTGTTCACGAGCCAGAACCAATCCAGCCCACCGCCGCCGCCCGTGCAGCGCGGTACTCAAATATAACGATGCGATTACGCTGATAGACGCGGGGCTGCCCGACCTGATGGACAGCTGGCAGCCGGAGGATTTTCAGCAGTTTTTGCTCACCCATTACCATATGGATCATGTCCAGGGGCTGTTTCCGCTGCGCTGGGGCGTGGGCGGGAAAATCCCGGTTTACGGCCCGCCGGATGAGCAAGGCTGCGACGATCTGTTCAAGCACCCCGGCCTGCTGGACTTTAGCCATACCGTCGAGCCGTTTGTCGCCTTCACTCTGCAGGCGCTGCGCGTCACTCCGCTGCCGCTGCTGCACTCAAAGCTGACGTTTGGCTATCTGTTTGAAACGGCCTACAGCCGTCTTGCCTGGCTGAGCGATACGGCGGGGCTGCCGGACAAAACCCTGAAGTTTCTGGCCGCCAACCGCCCGGAAGTAGTGGTGATAGATTGCAGCCGCGAACCCCGGCCTGACACGCCCAAAAATCATTGCGACCTAACCACGGTGATCGCCCTGAACGAGCAGATTGGCAGCCCGCGAGTCGTGCTGACCCACATCAGCCACCAGTTTGATGCATGGCTGATGCACAACGTATTGCCTGAAGGGTTTGAAGCCGGTTTTGACGGCATGGAGATCGTGCTGGACTAGCGATCGTCGTCGTCCTGCAGGCGGCCCTCTTCGTCATCCAACTGCTGGCGCTCGCGGTCGAGCTGATTCTGCCGTTCATCAAGGCTGCGGCGTCTGTCCTCCAGCTGGCGATAGCGGGCTTCGTCCTGGCGGCTGAGCCGACGCTGATCTGCCGAATCATCACTGTCATCATGATAAACGCGGTCGCTGCCCGGCTTGTAGGCATCGCTAAACGCCTGCTGGATATTGCCAATCGCGTCATCAATCACGTCGGCCTGCGCGAACGGCGAGGCCAGGTACAGCGTGCCGAGCAGCAGCGCGGCGGCATAAGATTTCATCGGTCAGTCTCCAGGATGGACTGGCCTCAGCGTAATCAGGCGGCCTCATATGCAGTAGCGGAGGAATCTCAAATTCTCGGCGATTCCAGCGCGCCAATGGCCTCGACTCGCGCCTGATGCCGCCCGCCTTCAAACTCCCCGCTTAGCCATGCATCGACGATCATTTTAGCTAAATCCAGCCCCACCACGCGGGAGCCGAAAGCCAGCACGTTGGTATTGTTGTGTTGGCGGGAAAGCAGCGCGGAATAAGGTTCGCTGCAGACCACCGCCCGGATACCGGGAAATTTATTGGCGGTGATCGAGATCCCCACGCCGGTGCCGCAAATTAAAATGCCGCCCTCGACTTCGCCATTCACCACGGCTTCTGCCACCGCGCTGGCGTAGAGCGGATAATCGGTGCGCTCACCGGACCAGGTCCCCTTATCCAGCACCTCAATCCCTTTCTCCTGAAGATGCGCCACAATCTCCGCCTTCAGCAGGAAGCCTACGTGGTCACAGCCAAATGCAATTTTTTTCATTTTATCCTCACCGTTGCCGTTACTTTACGAACCCGACAGCTTTCGTGATTTAAGACCGGTTCACTGCCCAATTAATCGGCAAAACTGCCGGGTTCGTGGCCATTTCTACACCGATTCTCTTCACAACACAATGCATCAACTTGTCACCCTGGCGTCATAAAACGACTTCCACTAACGAGAAAAATTAAATTAATTCATTATTTTTCATGCAAATAAATAAACTTACGCATTCACCTTACTTCACAAAAAGTAAAACTTTATGAATTAATTATTTTTGTGAAGTATGCAGCATATTTTCTGCACATGCTGTGGTGTTATAGTGGCGTCTTCACTCTACGGACACGAGAGAACAGGATGAGTCAGTCAGATATTGATTCACAGCCGCCGTTCGGCATCGGCCTTGCCCCCTGGCTGCGCATGAAGCAGGAGGGGATGACGGACAACGAAAGCCGCATCGTCGACTGGTTGTTGAAGCCCGGTAATCTGAGCGATGCCCCGGCCATTAAAGACGTTGCCGAAGCCCTTGCGGTGTCGGAAGCGATGATCGTTAAAGTCTCGAAGCTGCTGGGGTTCAGCGGCTTCCGTAACTTGCGCAGCGCGCTGGTCACCTACTTTTCCGAGTCAGAGCAGGTATTGCCCACCGAGCTTGCCTTCGACGAAGCGCCGCAGGATGTGGTCAACAAGGTGTTTAACATCACCCTGCGCACCATTATGGAAGGGCAGTCGATCGTCAACGTGGACGAAATCCACCGCGCGGCGCGCTACTTCGCGAAGGCAAAACAGCGGGATTTGTACGGCGTGGGGGGTTCAAACGCCATTTGTAACGACATTCAGCATAAGTTTTTGCGCATCGGCGTGCGCTGCCAGGCTTACCAGGATGCCCACATCATGATGATGTCGGCCTCTCTGCTAAAAGAAGGTGATGTGGTGCTGGTGGTATCCCATTCGGGGCGAACCGGTGATTTAAAAGCGGCGGTGGAGCTGGCGAAAAAGAACGGCGCCAAAATAATTTGTATTACTCATAGCTATCATTCGCCGATTGCCCGGCTGGCTGACTTTATTATTTGTTCGCCCGCGCCGGAGACACCTTTATTGGGCCGTAACGCCTCGGCGCGTATATTACAATTAACGTTACTCGATGCATTTTTTGTTTCAGTCGCACAGCAAAATATTGAACAGGCAACATTAAATATGCAAAAAACCGGCGCAATTGTGGATTTCTTTTCCCCAGGGGCGCTGAAGTAAAAAAGAGATCCCGCCTCAGCGGGATCTGACTGTACCCTACACTGAGAATATTATTATGAATAAATATCTGAAAATATTCAGCGGCGCTGCTATGGGCCTGATGTTATCCACCAGCGCTTTTGCGGCTGCCGATTATGCGGTGGTATTAAAAACATTATCCAACCCTTATTGGGTGGATATGAAAAAAGGTATTGAAGATGAAGCCAAAACGCTGGGCGTTAGCGTAGATATTTTTGCTTCACCTTCGGAGGGGGATTTCCAGTCGCAATTACAGCTTTTTGAAGATTTAACCAATAAGAAATACAAAGGCATCGCTTTTGCGCCGCTCTCCTCGGTCAACCTCGTGGTGCCGGTCGCGAATGCATGGAAAAAAGGCATTTACCTGGTCAACCTCGATGAAAAAATCGATATGGATAACCTGAAAAAAGCCGGCGGCAACGTCGAAGCCTTTGTCACCACCGATAACGTGGCGGTCGGCGCGAAGGGCGCAGGCTTCATCATCGATAAGCTCGGTGCCGCAGGCGGCGACGTCGCCATCATCGAAGGCAAAGCAGGTAACGCCTCCGGCGAAGCCCGCCGCGTAGGCGCCAGCGATGCCTTTAAGAAAGCCAGCCAGATTAAGCTGGTTGCCAGCCAGCCCGCCGACTGGGACCGCATCAAAGCGCTCGATGTAGCCACCAACGTGCTGCAGCGTAACCCGAATCTGAAAGCCTTCTACTGCGCGAACGACACCATGGCAATGGGTGCCGCTCAGGCGGTGGCTAACGCCGGGAAGACCGGGAAAATTCTGGTGGTCGGCACCGACGGTATCCCGGAAGCCCGCAAGATGGTGGCTGACGGGCAGATGACCGCCACCGTGGCGCAGAACCCGGCGGATATCGGCGCGACAGGCCTGAAGCTACTGGTAGATGCGGCGAAAACCGGCAAGGTGATTGCGCTGGATAAGGCCCCGCAGTTTAGCCTGGTGGATTCGGTGCTGGTGACGAAATAGTTAAGGTTTGAGTGGCTTTATCCCCTCACCCATAGGGAGAAAGTGAAGAAAGGGGTAGCTCTCCCCCGCAGGGAGAACGTGAAAAAAGGGTAGCTCTCTCCCGCAGGCAAAGGGGCGAAAAGAGTACTAAAAGAAAAGCAGTGGCAGCAGTTATTCCCTCTCCCTTTCGGGATGAGAGAGAAAACCAACATCAGTTCGGTACCGTCCCCTCTCCCCTGTGGGGAGAGGGTTAGGGTGAGGGGAAACCTTCGCTAAAAATGATTGAGGCTCGTCATGGTCACGCCATACATTGCAATGGCGGGGATCGGCAAATCCTTTGGTCCGGTTCACGCATTAAAATCGGTTGATTTAACAATATTTCCCGGCGAAATTCACGCGCTGCTCGGGGAAAACGGTGCAGGTAAATCAACCCTGATGAAAGTCCTGTCGGGTATTCACGAACCGACCAAAGGCACCATTACGATTAATGACGTTAATTATGAAAAACTTGATCATAAATTAGCGGCACAGCTCGGCATTGGGATTATTTATCAAGAACTCAGCGTTATTGATGAATTAACAGTTTTAGAAAATCTTTATATTGGCCGCCATACCACTAAAAAAGTCTTCGGGATTAATATTGTTGACTGGAAAGAGATGCGCATTCGCGCCGCGATGATGCTTTTACGTGTCGGCTTAAAAGTGGATCTCGATGAAAAGGTGGGTAATTTATCCATCAGTCACAAGCAAATGTTAGAAATTGCCAAAACATTAATGCTGGACGCCAAAGTCATTATTATGGATGAGCCGACCTCTTCTTTAACCAATAAAGAAGTCGATTATCTGTTTCTCATCATGAACCAGCTGCGGAAAGAAGGCACGGCGATGGTGTACATCTCCCATAAACTCGCCGAAATCCGCCGCATCTGCGACCGCTACACGGTAATGAAAGACGGCAGCAGCGTCTGCAGCGGCCTGGTCAGCGACGTCTCCAACGATGACATTGTGCGCCTGATGGTTGGCCGCGAGCTGCAAAACCGCTTTAGCGCGATGAAAGAGAGCGCCGGGAACGTAGAGCCTGACGTGGTGTTTGAAGTGAAGAACGTCAGCAGCCGCGACCGAAAAAAAGTGAAAGATATTTCGTTCAGCGTCAACCGGGGCGAAATCCTGGGCTTCTCCGGCCTCGTCGGCTCCGGGCGTACCGAGCTGATGGACTGTTTGTTTGGCGTGGACAAACGTTCGTCCGGGGAAATTCTGCTTAACGGCAAAAATATCTCGCCGAGCTCACCGATGGACGCGCTGAAAAAAGGCATGGGCTACATCACCGAAAGCCGCCGCGATAATGGCTTTTTCGCCAACTTCTCCATCGCGCAGAACATGGCCGTCAGCCAGAGCCTCAAGCGCGGCGGTTACAAAGGCGCGATGGGCCTGTTTAACGAAGCCGAGGAGCGCCAGACCGCCGAAGCCCAGCGCCAGCTGCTGGCGCTGAAGTGCCACAGCGTCGACCAGAACATTACCGAGCTTTCCGGCGGCAACCAGCAGAAGGTGCTGATTTCTAAGTGGCTGTGCTGCAACCCGGAAGTGATCATTTTCGATGAGCCTACGCGCGGCATCGACGTCGGCGCGAAGGCCGAAATCTACAAAGTGATGCGCCAGCTGGCGGATGACGGAAAAGTCATCCTGATGGTGTCGTCTGAGCTTCCCGAAATTATCGCCGTCTGCGACCGCATTGCCGTGTTCTGCGAAGGGCGACTGACGCAAATCCTGACCAATCGCGACGATATCAGCGAAGAGGAGATTATGGCATGGGCATTACCACAAGAATGAAACGCGAAGAAAGCGAGAAAAAACCGTTCAATTTCGCCCAGTTTTGGGACAAATACGGCACCTTCTTTATCCTCGCGATTATCGTCGCCATCTTCGGCACGCTCTCCGCTGAGTACTTCCTGACGGCCAGCAACATCAGCGCCATCTTTGTGCAAAGCTCGGTGACGGTGCTTATCGGGATGGGGGAGTTCTTCGCCATTCTGGTGGCGGGGATCGATCTGTCGGTGGGCGCGATTCTGGCACTTTCCGGCATGGTCACCGCCAAACTGATGCTGGCGGGCGTCGATCCGTTCCTTGCGGCGCTGATTGGCGGCGTGATTGTCGGCGGGCTGCTGGGGGCGATTAACGGCTGCCTGGTGAACTGGACGGGGCTGCATCCGTTCATCATCACCCTCGGCACCAACGCCATTTTCCGCGGCATCACGCTGGTTATCTCTGATGCCAACTCGGTGTACGGCTTCTCGTTCGATTTCGTGAACTTCTTCGCCGCCACGCCGCTCGGCATTCCGGTGCCGGTGATCTTCTCGCTGATTGTCGCCGGGATACTGTGGTTCCTGACCACCCGCACGCGCCTGGGCCGCAATATTTACGCCCTCGGCGGCAATAAGAACTCGGCGTTCTACTCCGGCATCGACGTGAAGTTCCACATGCTGGTGGTGTTCATCATCTCCGGCATCTGCGCCGGGCTGGCGGGCGTGGTCTCAACCGCGCGTCTTGGTGCGGCAGAGCCGCTGGCAGGCATGGGGTTTGAAACCTACGCCATCGCCAGCGCCATCATCGGCGGCACTAGCTTCTTCGGCGGCAAGGGCCGGATTTTCTCGGTGGTGATTGGCGGCCTGATCATCGGCACCATCAACAACGGGCTCAATATTCTCCAGGTACAAACCTATTACCAACTGGTGGTGATGGGGGGGCTTATCATCGCTGCGGTGGCCCTGGATCGGTTAATCAGTAAATAAGAACGGCAGATGCGTTGGCCGCACCCGCTGTCAGAAATCCATAGATTTACAGGAGCTTGTAATGAAAATTTCCCCCTCGTTGATGTGCATGGATCTGGCAAAATTCCAGGAACAGATTGCGTTTATCGACCTGCACGCGGACTACTTCCATATCGACATTATGGACGGTCACTTTGTGCCGAACCTGACGCTGTCCCCGTTCTTCGTCGGCCAGGTCAGGAAGCTTGCCAGTAAGCCGCTGGACTGCCACTTAATGGTCACCCGTCCGCAGGATTACATCGTCCCACTGGCGGAGGCCGGGGCGGACATTATCACCCTGCACCCGGAAACCATTAACGGCCAGGCCTTCCGCCTCATCGAAGAGATTCGCCGCCACGGCATGAAAGTTGGCCTGATTTTGAACCCGGAAACGCCGGTTGAGGCGATGAAGTACTACATTCATAAGGCGGACAAGGTGACGGTGATGACCGTTGACCCAGGGTTTGCCGGCCAGCCGTTTATCCCGGAAATGCTGGACAAAGTGGCCGAGCTGAAAGCCTGGCGCGAGCGCGAAGGGCTGAGCTACGAGATTGAAATTGACGGTTCCTGCAACGCGGCAACCTATGAACGACTCATGGCCGCCGGGGCAGATGTGTTTATCGTCGGCACTTCCGGGCTGTTTAACCACGCCCGGGACATCGACGAGGCCTGGCAGGTGATGAGCGAGCAGATCCTGGCGGCCAAAGACGAGGTTATGCCCCATGCCAAAACCGCTTAACGTGGTGGCCGGAGTGGATATGGGCGCCACCCATATCCGCCTGTGTTTGCAGGACGAGTCCGGCACGGTGCTGCATTGTGAAAAACAGCGCACGGCAGACATTATCGCAGGGGGCGTGGTCTGGGGGATCGCCCATCTGCTGAACGAGCGGCTTGGCAGTCTTCACGCCCGCTGCCGCGGCATGGTGATGGGGTTCCCGGCGCTGGTGGGCAAAGACAAGCGGACGATCATCTCCACCCCAAATTTGCCGCTTTCCGCGCTGGAACTGAACGAGCTGGCAGGTAAGCTGGAGGATGCTCTCGGCTGCCCGGTCGAGTTTTCTCGGGATGTAAACCTGCAGCTCTCTTTCGATGTCGCGCAAAACGGCCTGCAGCATCAGCAGGTGCTGGGGGCTTATCTCGGCACCGGCATGGGCTTTGCCGTCTGGCTGAACGGCGCCCCCTGGACCGGCGCCCACGGCGTTGCCGGGGAACTGGGCCATATTCCGCAGGGCGATATGCACCTGACCTGCGGCTGCGGCAATGCTGGCTGTCTGGAGACGGTGTGCTCGGGGATAGCCCTGAAACGCTGGTACGACGCCAGCCCGAAAACGTATGAAATTGGCGAGCTGTTTACCTTTGCCGCCCAGGCGCCGTTTGTCGCTGCCCTGCTCGACCACGCGGCACGCGCCATCGCCACCAGCATCAACCTGTTCGACCCGGATGCGGTGATCCTCGGCGGCGGAGTGATGGATATGGTCGATTTTCCGCGCGAGGCGCTGGTGGCACAGACGAAACGCTATCTGCGCCGTCCTTTGCCGCATGATGCCGTGCGCTTTATCGACGCGTCTTCCTCGGCCTTCAATGGCGCTCAGGGTGCGGCTACGCTTGCCCGCGCCTGTTTCCTGCCCGCGCTTTACGTAGCGCCTCAGCAAGCTGCGCTCGGGTAAACGGCTTACGCAGCAGCTCCACGTCGGGCAGGTGCTGTTCGCTGCGGCGAAGGTCCTGCCCGCTGATCAGCAGCAAATCCAGGTGAGGATGGTGGCGGCGAGCCTGCTGCAGCACATCCGCGCCGCTTAGCTCGCCGGGCAGCATCAGGTCGCTGATCACGAGGCCGATGTCCGGTACCTCAGCCATTAACTCCAGCGCCTGCTGGCTGTCGCTGGCTTCCAGCGTCAGGTAACCCAGCTCGTGCAGCTGTTCGCACAGGGTCTGGCGCACGTCCGGCTCGTCTTCAAGCACCAGCACAAGCTGGTCGGCGATATCAGCCTGTTCACCGGCCAGCGGCAAGGCTTCCGGCTGCACCTCCGCAGACGCACGAGGCAGTTGCAGTATGACCCGAGTCCCTTTGCCGGGCTCGCTTTCAATCTGCACTCGTCCGCCGGACTGGCGCACAAAGCCATAAACCATCGACAGCCCCAGCCCACTGCCGCTCCCGGTCTGTTTGGTGGTAAAGAACGGCTCAAACACCTGCGCTTTCACTTCGTCCGTCATGCCGTGGCCAGTGTCGGCCACTTCAATCACCACCATATCCTGTTTGCGCCCTTCGCCACGCACCACGCGCTGGTTCCAGGTGCGGATCTTAATTTCCCCGCTGCGGCCTTCCATCGCATCCCTTGCGTTCATCACCAGGTTGATGATCGCGTTCTCCAACTGGTTGACGTCGATCCACGCGGGCCAGGCGGGCTGCTGGGCTTCAACAGCAAGCGTGAGGTGGGCGGGCAAAGAGTGGCGCATCAGCGGGTCGAGGTTTTCCAGCAGGCTTTTCATCGCCACCGCACGCGGGTGCAGCGATTGCTTACGGGAAAAGGCAAGCAGCCGCTGGGTAAGCTGCGCGCCACGTTCGGCGGCCTTCAGCGCGCGCTGAATGCGCACGGCGTCCGGTGAGTCTGTCGCGGTCAGCTCCAGGCTGCCGATGATCACCGCCAGCAGGTTGTTGAAGTCGTGCGCCAGGCCGCCGGTGAGCTGCCCCACCGCCTTCATTTTTTGACTGTGCACCAGCGCCTCCTCCAGCGCCTTGCGCTCGCTGCGCTCCAGCACCACGTTCACCATGCCCCGCCCCGGCACCGGGCTAAAGCGCAGCTCGATGGTGCGCCCGTCCGCCAGCCTGAGTTCCTGCGGCTTTGGCAGAGGTCGGGAGAGATTGCCGAGCATGTGTTCCTGAAGCGGCGTGACCTGTTTGAGCAGCCCAAGATAGTGCTGGCCGCGCTGCAGGCGCTGCGGATCCAGCCCCAGCAGCAGCGGGTACTGCTGGTTCCACACCACCAGAAAACCGTCGCTGTCGAACAGCGCAAAGCCATCGCGCATGGCGTGGAAGGTGGTTTCCAGCAGGGTACTTTTCTCTTTCAGCAGGCGTGAAGTGTGCTCCAGCGACGCCGTATTGCGGGCAAAGACGTTAAACGCCCTGGCCAGTTCACCCAGCTCATCGCGCCGCTGCTGCGCGGGCACGCTGACCTCTTTTTCACCCTTCGCCAGCCGCGTCATCGCCTGGGAAATGGCCGTTAAGTTAGAGCCGAGGTTGCGGTAGATATACAGCCCGGCGAAGCCGGTGATCACCAGCGCCAGCAGAGCGAACAGGCCGATAAAGGCGATAATGGACTGCAAATCCCGGTGACTTTGCTGGCTGCGCTGCCGGGATTCTTCCCCGACTTTTTGCACGTACAGGTTGATGTCCTGATTCAGAAAAGCCACCAGCGCTTTGATGTGATACATGTGCCAGGCGATGCCCAGGTCACTCTCCTCAAGCTGGGCGGAGAGCGGTGGCAGCTGCTGCAGGCCGCTTCTGAACTGCTGCAAAATACTGTCCGCCAGCGGCGACGGCGCTCGTTCGGGCAGAAGCCGCATCACTTCGCTCAGCTGGCGTACCGCCGGCCTCGGCGAGGAAGACTGAATCGCCACCAGCATCAGGCGATCCATCTCTTTCAGCAGCGCAGCATCCGGCACGTTCAGCCCTTCGCGCGCGTTAACCTCCTGCAAGTGCTCAAGATAGCTCTGATTCTGGTACAGGGCGCTTAGCAGCAGGTTGCGCTGCAAGTGGCGGCGGTGCCCCATCACCAGCATGTTGGTGACGCTGCTTTCCAGCTCGTTGCTGCGGGCGATGATCCGGCCGACCAGCTGCGGTTCACGCCGGGCCAGCGGCGCGGTAGCCAGATGAGAAAGCGAGTTTTGCAGCGAAAGCTGGGTCTGTTTCAGGCTTTCCGCTTCGCTCTGGTATTCCAGCGCGCCGACGACCTGAGAAAGCCTGACCGCCGCCGTCGCCACGTTGGAGGTGTCGCGCGCCAGCTCCATGCTGCCGGACATGTCGAGCAGCGTTTGCCCCTGCACCTGTTCCTGGAGGCGGCTGGCGTGTTGAAAGCCGAGCACCGCCACGCCGCAGACCATCAGCGTGACCGCCACTACCAGCAGGTTGAAAAACAGCAGACGGCCACGGGCGCTGGCGAAGAAGGACGGACGAGGCTGGGTCATAGGGGCTCCGTGGTTGTTTTTTCCCCTCACCCTGACCCTCTCCCCAGAGGGGAGAGGGAAAAAAGGGGGTAACCTCTCCCTAAGTGGCACAGGGAATAAGGGGGCAGCCTCTCCCCAAATACGGGCTGAGGCCAAAGCATTGCGTCTCGCCTTTCCCCCTCTCCCTTTCAGGGAGAGAGCCGGGGTGAGGGTCACATATTCACTCCAGTTAAGCATTGCACACCGTCTTTCCCCCTCTCCCTTGCAGGGAGAGGGCCGGGGTGAGGGTCACACATTCACTCCAGTTAAGCATTGCACACCGTCTTTCCCCCTCTCCCTTTCAGGGAGAGGGCCGGGGTGAGGGTCACACATTCACTCCAGTTAAGCATTGCACGAATTTTGATAAATATTTCCACACCGGGAATGTGATCCAGGTTAACTATTCAACTCTATGACAAATATGAACGGCCGCTGACATTTTGCATTTACCGGCGCGTGGTTGACTGGCCTTATAAATAACCACCACAGGCGCCGCACCATGAGCAGAGTCCCCATTCTGGAAATGCGCAATATTGCCAAGTCGTTTGGCAAATTTTATGCGCTTAAAGGCGTCGATTTAACGGTCTTTCCCGGTGAAATCCATGCACTAATGGGCGAGAACGGCGCGGGCAAAAGTACCCTGATGAAGATCCTCGCCGGGGCTTACATCGCCACCAGCGGCGAAGTGCTTATTGACGGTGAGCCCTACGCCATCAAAGGCCCCAAAGATGCCCTTAACGCGGGCATCACGCTGATCTACCAGGAGATGCAGCTCGCGCCAAATCTTACCGTGGCGGAAAACATTTTCCTCGGCAGCGAACTGGCGCGCGGCGGCCTCGTGCAGCGCAAAGAGATGGTACAGCAGGCGCAGGCGGTGATTGACCGCCTCGGCGCGCAGTTCAAAGCCACCGACCTCGTGATGAAGCTCACCATTGCCGAGCAGCAGCAGGTTGAGATTGCCCGCGCGCTCCAGCGCAACAGCCGTATTCTGGTGATGGATGAACCCACCGCCGCCCTCTCCTCTCGCGAAACGCATCGCCTGTTTGAGCTGATTTTCCGCCTGCGCGATGAAGGCATGGCGATTATCTACATCAGCCACCGCATGGCGGAGATTTATGAGCTGTCTGACCGGGTCAGCGTGCTGCGCGACGGCCAGTATGTCGGCAGCCTGACGCGCGAAAACCTGAACGCTAGCGAGCTGGTGAAAATGATGGTGGGTCGGCCCCTTAGCGACCTGTTTAACAAAGAGCGTGATATCCCGCTGGGCAGCCCGCGCCTGAATGTTCATCACCTGACGGACAACGGCAAAGTGCAGCCCGTCAGCCTGCACGTTCGCTCCGGGGAAATAGTCGGCCTGGCCGGGCTGGTTGGCGCGGGACGTTCAGAGCTGGCGCAGTTGATCTTCGGCGTGCGCAAACCCGCGGGCGGATCGATTGAGATCGACGGCCAGCCTGTGACGCTGCATTCCCCCCGCGAGGCGATTCAGCACGGCATTGGCTTCCTGACCGAAAACCGCAAAGAGCAGGGGCTGTTCCTTGAGCTGGCCGCGCAGGACAACATCACCATGGCCACGCTTGAGCGTGACGCCCACTTCGGCATGCTCGACCGCAAAAAAGCCCAGACCATTTCAGACGACGCCATCAGCCTGCTGAATATTCGCGTCCCTCACGCGCAGGTTCGTGCCGGGGGTCTTTCCGGAGGCAACCAGCAAAAACTGCTGATTTCCCGCTGGGTTGCCATTGGCCCACGCATCCTGATCCTCGACGAGCCAACGCGCGGCGTGGATGTGGGGGCTAAAAGCGAAATTTACCGCATCATGAACCAGCTGGCCCGCCAGGGCGTGGCCATTTTAATGATTTCCAGCGAGCTGCCCGAAGTGGTGGGCATGAGCGACCGGGTGTACGTCATGCGCGAAGGCAGCATTGCCGGCGAGCTGCTGCGCCACGACATTACACAAGAAAATATTATGACCCTGGCTACCGGCGTGACCGAGGCCCATAAGAAAGAGGTGCACTATGACTAACTCAGGCACGCAACCGGTGGCAAAATCCGCCTCGCTCAAAAAAGCCCTGTTCGGCGATTTGATGCAAACCGTCGGTATTTTGCCGATTCTGGTGCTCATCATTGCCGTCTTTGGCTTTGTCGCCCCTAACTTCTTCACCGAATCTAACCTGCTCAATATCGCTCGCCAGTCGTCCATTAACATCGTGCTGGCGGCAGGGATGACCTTCATCATTCTGACCGGCGGCATCGACCTGTCCGTCGGATCTATCCTCGGCACCACCGCCGTCACGGCGATGGTGGTGTCGCTGATGCCTGGCTGGGAAGGCCTGTCGATTCCGGCGGCGCTGTTGATGGGCACCGGGCTGGGGCTGTTTAACGGCATGTTGGTCGCCTGGGCCGGGCTACCGCCGTTTATCGTCACGCTCGGCACCTATACCGCGCTGCGCGGCGCGGCGTATCTGCTGGCCGACGGCACGACGGTGATTAACTCCAACATCAATTTCGAGTGGATTGGCAACGCCTATCTTGGCCCGGTGCCGTGGCTGGTGGTTATCGCCCTGCTGGTGATTGCGGTGTGCTGGTTCATTCTGCGCCGCACCACGCTGGGCGTTCATATCTACGCGGTGGGTGGCAACATGCAGGCGGCACGCCTGACCGGCATCAAAGTGTGGATGGTGCTGCTGTTCGTGTACGGCATGAGCGGGCTGCTTTCCGGCCTGGGCGGCATCATGAGTGCGTCACGGCTATACAGCGCCAACGGTAACCTCGGCGTGGGCTACGAGCTGGACGCCATCGCCGCCGTTATCCTCGGCGGAACCAGCTTCGTGGGCGGGATTGGCACCATCACCGGCACGCTGGTGGGGGCGCTGATTATCGCCACGCTCAACAACGGCATGACGCTGATGGGCGTCTCCTATTTCTGGCAATTGGTGATCAAAGGGGCGGTGATCATCATAGCGGTGCTGATCGACAAATACCGTACCCGTCACAATCAAAGTGCATAACAACAAAACCCTACCCTACGAGTGAGGAAAACAGCATGCGTTTGAAACCTATAGTTACTGCGTTACTGGCTGGTGCAATGATCGCAGGCGCACCGTTTGCCCAGGCGAAAGAGTTAAAGTCGATCGGCGTGACGGTGGGCGACCTCGCCAACCCGTTCTTCGTGCAGATCACCAAAGGTGCCGAGCTGGAAGCCCGCAAGCTCGCCGGTGATAACGTGAAAGTGACGCTGGTCTCCAGCGGCTACGATCTCGGCCAGCAGGTGGCGCAGATCGATAACTTCATTGCCGCGAAGGTGGACATGATCATTCTTAACGCCGCGGATTCCAAAGGGATCGGCCCGGCGGTAAAACGCGCGAAAGACGCCGGGATCGTCGTTGTGGCGGTGGACGTTGCGGCAGACGGCGCCGATGCCACGATCACTTCCGATAACACCCAGGCCGGGCAAATGGCCTGTAAATACATTTCGGATCGCCTGAAAGACAAAGGCAATGTGGTGATCATTAACGGGCCGCCGGTTTCCGCCGTGCAGAACCGCGTTGAGGGCTGCGAAACCGAATTCAAAAAACACCCGGACATTAAGATCCTTTCGTCTAACCAGAATGCTAAGGGCAGCCGCGAAGGTGGCCTGGAAGTGATGACCTCGCTGCTGGCGGCAAATCCGAAGATCGACGGCGTGTTTGCGATCAACGATCCGACGGCGATCGGGGCCGATCTGGCGGCAAAACAAGCTCAACGTAACGAGTTCTTCATTGTCGGCGTGGACGGCAGCCCGGACGGTGAAGAAGCCCTGAAGCGCGGCGGCAGCTCGCTGTTTGTGGCGACCCCGGCTCAGGATCCGCAGGTGATGGCGGCGAAAGCGGTCGAGATCGGCTATGACATTTTGCAGGGCAAACCCGCGCCGAAAGGCCCGGTGCTGATCCCGGTGACGATGATCGATAAGAGCAATATCGGCAGCTACAAAGGGTGGACGGTGAAGTAATTTGCCCCTCACCCCGGCCCTCTCCCCAAAGGGGGGAGGGAGAAAATCGTTAGTCCTCTCTCCCTTCCAGGGTTAGGGTGAGAATTTATCCTCTCCGGTCGAGTCAGAACGCCGCCAGTCCCCTCTCCCTCCAGGAAGAGGGTTAGGGTCCACATCAAAGGAAGGCCAGATGAAACGCTCCGAGGTCAATCAGTACCTGAATGAAACCCGGCAGTTTTTTGCCCGCCACGGGGTGCAACTGCCCCCGTTCGCCAGCTTCTCGCCGCAAAAATGGCTGCAGGTTAACCCCCGCAGCTGGCAGGAGGTATTCGATCTGAAACTCGGGTGGGACATCACCGACTTCGGCGGCGGCGACTTCCTGACCATGGGCCTGACGCTGTTTACCCTGCGCAATGGCTCGCCGGAAGGCGCGCCCTACGCCAAATCCTACGCAGAGAAAGTCATGCACGTGCGTGATAACCAGATGACGCCGATGCATTTTCACTGGAGCAAACAGGAGGACATCATCAACCGCGGCGGCGGGAACTTGATTGTCGAACTGTGGCAGTCAGATCCCTTCGAACAGCCTGACGAAACAGACATCACGGTGGTGATTGACGGCTGCCGCCAGACGCACGCGGCGGGCAGCCAGCTGCGCTTATCGCCCGGAGAAAGCATCAGCTTGGTGCCGGAGATGTACCACAGCTTTTGGGGTGAGCCGGGCTACGGCGACGTGCTGGTCGGCGAAGTGTCGATGGTCAACGATGACGACCACGACAATCGCTTTTTAAAACCGCTTGAGCGCTTCAGCACCCTTACCGAAGATACCTCCCCGGACCTGCTTTTGTGCCATGAGTACCGGCAGTTTATCTAGCCGGAAAGCTTTGCGGCCGCCACGGCGGAATCTGCCACGGCCGCTTTGCCTCTGGCAAGCATCAGGCGTTCATATTCAGCTAAACCGGACAGGCCCTTGCCGTGAAGCGCGGTGGCAAGATCGGCGGCATCTCTCAACGCAGTATTAGCCCCTATGCCGCCGGCCGGACTCATGGCGTGGACGGCATCGCCCAGCAGGGTGACGTTTCCGGGCTGCCAGACAATATTCGAATTGCCGTAGCGGACCGGCAGCGTCGCAATATGTTCTGGCAAAGTCCGTTGTATAAGCTTTTGCAGCATCGGGGGAAGAGACAAGCTGTCGAAGGGAACAGCTAACCGTGAACCGGGGCCGATCAGCGCCCAGTAAAGATAATCTTCGGTCTGCGTGAGACTGCCGTTAAAACCCGCCTTTGCCGCGAGCGCTGTAAAATCCTGCCGAAAGCGCATTTCATCAATAATGGCGCTGAATCCGTCGCAAAACAGCACGTTAGTGCCTTCGTACAACGCCTTCTCCGCCGTTAAAGCGCTTTTGCCATACAGGCAGAGATATCCCGAATCCGCCGGCGCGGCATCAGGGGCAAGCTGTGCCCTGACCCGTGAATTGACGCCGTCCGCGCCGACCAGAAGCTGGCAGCTTGCGTCAGCCGTATGAGCAAAACTTAGCCCTACCCGGCCTTCACTTTCCTGATGGTAACCCTCTAAGGCGTGGCCGTAGCGCAGAGCCCCCTCGAGGCCACACATCAGGATTTCCCGCAGGGTCTGGCGATGAATGCTTAAATCTGGGGCAAGATCGGCGTTTTGTTCAGCCCGATGCCAGCCTTCAGGCTGACGGCCATTAGCCTGTTGTCCGGTTCTATCCAAAAAACGCCCTTCCGTACTGGCTACAGAGGCCGTTTGTCGAAAGAGTTGATAAAGCGCAGGAGGCAACACCCTGGCAAGTGCCTGCTGCCCTTGGGCGTCGATTCTAATCCGGTAGCCCTGGATACGGCTGTCGGGCGCCGGATCTGCCTCGTAAACGGTGGCGCTGATTCCATGGCTTTTCAGGCCCTGAGCCAGCGCCAGCCCGCCCAGTCCCGCACCAATAATTGCAACGCCTGAAGTACTCATGAGGTTTCCTCTGTGGTTTGTTCTGGTTCCACAAAAGAGTTGCACGGCTCGACCGCGCAAGGATAACGTTATACGGACGATAAATAGTGAAAACCGGCCATGATAAAACATCCTCCTCAGCCACCAGCCCCCGATTACAGCGAATGGCTTAGCGGCCCGGCGCTGATTGCCCTTGAAGGCAGCGTCGCCCCTGAAAGTGAATATCTGCTCGGCACGCGGGAAGTGGCCTGGCACCAGCACCTGCGCGGCCAGGTTTTTTGCGTGGAGTCTGGTTTACTGCACGTTCACACCGCTGACGGAGCCTGGTTTTTGCCTCCCCATCGCGCCAGCTGGCTGCCGCCGGGCGTAATCCACAAGGTCAGCATCAGCGGAGCCGTAAAAGGCTGGACGCTGCTGATTACGCCTGAAAGCTGCTCGGGGTTGCCGGAAAAGCCCTGCGTGATTGCCGTTTCGGAGGTGCTTCACGCGCTCGCCCGTCGCGCCTGCGAATGGGATAAGCAGGCAAAACCCGAGCCGGAACATCAGCGTATGGCCGCCGTTATTTACGATGAGATTTGCCGCGCACCGCACGAGGCGCTGCATTTGCCAATGCCGACAGATCATCGGCTGAAAAAAGTGGCTTCTGCACTGCTCGCTAACCCCGGCGATGAGCGAACTTTTGAAGCCTGGGCGGCATTCGGCGCGCTTTCGCCCCGCACTCTGCGTCGCCTTTTTGTGGCAGAAACCGGCCTAAATTTTGCCCAATGGCGGAGGCAGGTCCGGCTGACCCACGGGCTGGATAAGCTGGCACAAGGCATGTCGGTATCGGAGGTTTCAGAATTACTGGGCTACGCCTCTCCGGGCAATTTTATCCATATGTTCAAAAATGCCTTTGGCACTTCACCGGCCCGCTACTTTTCGACCGGGAACTAGACGCTAAACCGCATTATTCTCGCCGTGAGTGACATCGGCGGCAAAAACGTAGCCCACGCCGCGGATGGTGCGAATCAGCGTGGGCTGGTGCGGGTTGACCTCGATTTTGCGCCGCAGCCGCATGATTAATACGTCGATAGTGCGGTCGAACACTTCCAGGCTTTCGCTGTGGGTGAGCTCGAGCAACTTTTCCCGCGACAGCACTTTCCTGGCGTTCTGCACCAGGGAAAGCAGCAGGCCATATTCGCCCTGAGTGAGATCAACCTGCTGTTGCTGAGCATTCATCAACTGGCAGCGGTCGGTGTCCAGCCGCCAGCCGTTAAACTGCAGCCCGCTGGTTTTGGTCGGGCTGCTTTCTACGGCCAGCGCCCCGCTGCGCCTCAGCACCGCTTTGACTCGGGCCACTACCACGCGCCCATTGAACGGTTTGGCGATGTAGTCATCGGCGCCCATTTCCAGACCCACGACGACGTCGGACTCGCTGCCCATGCCGGTCAGCATCACCACCGGCAAAGCGGGACGCAGTTTCTGCACCTGCTGAAGTACCAGCAGGCCGTTGGTATCCGGCAGCATCATATCCAGCAAAATCAGCGCAACAGAAGGCTCTGCCGCCACAATCTGCAGCGCTTCATTACCGCTATGGCACACAAGCACGTCAAAGACATGTTCACTGAGCACGTCGCGCAGCACGTCGCAAATGGCCTTGTCGTCATCCACCACCAGGATTGCAGGTTTCATTATTTTCTCCGGAGGGGAGGAGGTTCTTTTTAGTGTGAGCGATTGTTGATTGCGCGCCGCAGAAAGAACACAGATCCATGTAGAATTTTCTATCACTGTCACAAATGGCCGTCAGTTCGACACGTCATTTATGACGAAATCCTGCTTCTCTCGTCAGTGCTCTCGTCGGATCCCCCAGAACCCCGCGCCATTACCCATGCATTCTATGTGGCATAGATAATGCATTGAGTGGCTCAGCAAGGCGGTTTGCTTTTATCGCCGCACTTAAATGACAGCATTGACTGGAGCAACATGATGAAAAAAGTCGTCACGGTTTGCCCCTATTGCGCCTCGGGTTGCAAGATAAACCTGGTGGTGGATAACGGCAAAATCGTCAAGGCGGAAGGCGCACAGGGTAAAACCAACCAGGGCGACCTGTGCCTGAAGGGGTATTACGGTTGGGATTTTATCACCGACACCAAAATCCTTACCCCGCGCTTGAAAACCCCGATGATTCGCCGCGAGCGAGGCGGCAAGCTGGAAGCCGTATCCTGGGGCGAAGCGCTGGATTACGTCAGCTCACGCCTGAGCGAGATCAAAGCCAAGTATGGCCCGAACGCCATTCAAACCACCGGCTCTTCACGCGGAACAGGCAACGAAACCAACTATGTAATGCAAAAATTTGCGCGCGCCGTTATTGGAACCAATAACGTCGATTGCTGCGCACGTGTCTGACACGGCCCATCGGTTGCAGGTCTGCACCAGTCGGTCGGTAATGGCGCGATGAGTAACTCTATCGTCGAGATTGAGGATACTGATTTAGTCTTTGTGTTCGGGTACAACCCGGCGGATTCACACCCTATCGTGGCTAATCGCGTGATTAAGGCGAAGCAGAAAGGGGCTCAGATTATCGTTGTCGATCCGCGCAAAATTGAAACCGCGCGCATTGCCGATATGCATTTAAGGTTACGCAACGGCTCAAACATCGCGCTGTTGAATGCGATTGGCCACGTCATTATTGAAGAGAATCTTTACGACCACGCTTTCGTCGCTTCTCGTACCGAGGGCTTCGAGGAATATCGCAAAATTGTTGAAGGCTACACGCCGGAATCCGTAGAGGAAATCACGGGCGTCAGCGCCGGGGAAATCCGTGCGGCGGCGCGCATGTACGCCAAAGCCAAAACGGCCACCATCCTGTGGGGCATGGGCGTGACCCAGTTCTATCAGGGCGTGGAAACCGTGCGCTCACTCACCAGCCTGGCGCTGATGACCGGCAACCTCGGCAAGCCTAACGTGGGCGTGAACCCGGTTCGCGGCCAGAACAACGTGCAGGGTGCCTGCGATATGGGCGCGCTGCCGGACATGTTCCCCGGCAACCAGTATGTTCGTGACGCGGAAACCCGCAGCAAATTTGCTGCAGCCTGGGGCGTTGACGCGCTGCCGGAAGCTAACGGCTACCGCATCAGCGAACTGCCTCACCGGGTCGAGCACGGGGAAGTCCGCGCGGCCTATATTATGGGGGAAGATCCGCTCCAGACCGACGCCGAGCTTTCCGCCGTGCGCAAAGCGTTTGCCGGGCTTGAGCTGGTGATTGTGCAGGACATCTTCATGACTAAAACCGCCGCCGAGGCCGACGTTATTTTACCGTCCACCTCATGGGGCGAGCATGAAGGCGTCTTCACCGCCGCCGACCGCGGTTTCCAGCGCTTCTTTAAAGCGGTTGAGCCGAAGTGGGATCTCAAAACGGACTGGCAGATTATCAGTGAAATCGCCACCCGCATGGGCTACCCGATGCACTACCGCAATACCCAGGAAATCTGGGACGAGCTGCGCCACCTGTGTCCGGACTTCTACGGGGCAACCTACGAGAAGATGGGCGAGCTGGGCTATATCCAGTGGCCTTGCCGGGACACATCTGACGCGGATCAGGGGACTTCTTACCTTTATGAAAGCAAGTTTGAGCGCCCTAACGGCCGGGGGCAGTTCTTCACCTGCGACTGGGCACCGCCTATCGATCGCGTCACCGACGAGTACCCGATGGTGCTTTCTACGGTGCGTGAAGTGGGCCACTACTCCTGCCGTTCAATGACCGGGAACTGTGCGGCACTGGCCGCGCTGGCCGATGAACCGGGTTATGCACAAATCCACGTCGAAGATGCCGCCCGGCTGGGCATTGAAGATGAGGCGCTGATTTGGGTGAATTCACGCAAAGGCCGGGTTATTACCCGAGCAGCGGTCAGCGAGCGTCCGAATAAAGGCGCGGTGTACATGACCTATCAGTGGTGGATTGGTGCCTGTAATGAGCTGGTGACCGAGAACCTGAGCCCGATAACCAAAACGCCGGAGTACAAGTACTGCGCCGTGCGCGTCGAGCCGATCGTCGACCAGCAGGCCGCCGAGCAGTATGTGATTGATGAGTACAATAAGCTGAAGGCCCGGCTGCGCGAAAGCGCGATGGGGTAAAACATCCCCTCACCCTAACCCTCTCCCCTTTGGGGAGAGGGCCGGGGTGAGGGGCTTTACTTAACTGCTCGCCTTACTGTCAAACTTCCCAAAAAGCTCACGCTCATAGGCCTGGGCTTTTTTATGGTCGAATTTATGTTCCCACTTGGCGATAACCAGCACCGCCAGCGCGTTGCCGACCACGTTCAGCGCGGTACGCGCCATATCCAGAATACGGTCAACCCCGGCAATAAACGCCAGCCCTTCCAGCGGAATACCGACGCTGCCAAGCGTGGCCAGCAGCACCACGAAAGAGACGCCCGGCACGCCGGCAATCCCCTTTGAGGTCACCATCAGCGTCAGCACCAGAATGATTTCCTGCCACAGCGACAGCTCAATGCCGTACAGCTGAGCGATAAAGATCGCCGCAATGCTCTGATAAAGCGTGGAACCGTCCAGGTTAAACGAGTAACCGGTCGGCACCACGAAGCTGGTGATCGACGCCGGAGCACCATAGGCTTCCATCTTCTCGATGATGCGTGGCAGCACGCTCTCGGAGCTGGCGGTAGAGAACGCCAGAATCAGTTCGTCTTTCAGGATGCGCATCAGGATGGTGATTTTCAGCCCGCACAGGCGCGCCACCGCGCCCAGCACCACCAGCGCAAAGAAGGCAATCGCCACATACACCAGCACCACCAGCTTCAGCAGCGGCCAGAGCGAGGCAAAGCCAAAGTTCGCAACGGTCACGGAAATCAGCGCGAAAACACCCACCGGCGCATAGCGCATCACCATGTGCGTCACTTTGAACATGGTTTCAGAGATGGAGCGGAAGACGGTCACCAGCGGCTCGCGGTGAGTCGCGGGCAGCGACGACAGCCCCAGGCCAAACAGCACCGAGAAGAAGATGATCGGTAGCATCTCGCCCTTCGCCATTGATGCCACAATGTTGGTAGGCACGAGCGACAGAATAGTCCCCATCAGGCCATGAGCATGGCTTTGTACGTCCTGCGCCGTGTGCTGGTATTTCGAAATATCCACGGTAGCAAGCTGTGACATATCTATGCCGTGGCCCGGCTGGAAAACATTCGCGAGCGTAATGCCCAGAATGATGGCAACCGTCGTGATCACTTCGAAATAAATGAT
Organism: Enterobacter sp. TMH.L2; assembly: GCF_050847315.1. Lineage (NCBI taxonomy): Bacteria > Pseudomonadati > Pseudomonadota > Gammaproteobacteria > Enterobacterales > Enterobacteriaceae > Enterobacter > Enterobacter sp. TMH.L2. The sequence continues at coordinate 4,314,802 of NZ_CP193791.1, forward strand.
GGTTTTAGCGCCGATGCGACCAAGCTGCTTGGCGTCGCCGACGCCCGCAATCCCGACCACCAGGGTGGAGATCACAATCGGCACGACGATCATTTTGATCAGGTGGATAAAGATATCACCCGCCGGTGACAGCAGGTTAGCGACCAGCCATTCACGGCTATCACTTTGATAATGAAGAAAACTTCCCAGGATAATGCCCAGCACCAGCGCCAGCAAGATTTGCCAGGCCAGGCTCATTTTAAAGTTTTTCATAACGACGACAGTTCCTCAAAAAAACGCCATTCCCATGCTGTTGACTCAGGAGAAGGTCACAAACTGAAAGGGGGTATGACAAACATCAGGTGTTAAGCGGGGTTTTTTAAAGCAACGTATCAGTACCATCCCGATAGCCTGCTGCGCAACCCTTCATTTTTAGGGTTATGCACTTACATTGCATAGATAAACAGGATTTTGCGGAGAAATATGAATATAACTTATTGTTATGGAAAAAAATTCATTATTTGTTTTTGGAAATAAGTACCAAAGGTAATTATTTCTTATGATTCATCTGTTTGAACAATTTCTGCGCAATTATTTTAATGCGTGATCTGCCGCCCAAAAAGTAAACAAAGCTGCCAATACCCCTACTATCAACGTTTGTGTGACATATTATTAACATCCTAAAGGAGAAAAAAAGCCATGAGCCAAGTACACAAACACGCTATTCCCGCAAACATTGCGGACCGTTGCCTGATAAACCCGGAGCAGTACCAGGCCATGTATCAACAGTCGATACAGGACCCGGATGCGTTTTGGGGCGAACAAGGGAAAATTCTCGACTGGATCAAACCGTACCAAAAGGTGAAAAACACCTCTTTTGCGCCGGGAAACATCTCTATCAAGTGGTATGAGGACGGGACGCTTAATTTAGCCGCAAACTGCCTCGACCGGCACCTAAAAGAACGGGGCGATCAAACCGCCATTATCTGGGAAGGAGATGACGCGACCCAGAGCAAAAACATCACTTATCGCGAGCTGCATCGCGATGTCTGCCGTTTTGCCAACACTTTGGTTGAACTGGGCATTAAGAAAGGCGATGTTGTCGCGATTTATATGCCAATGGTGCCGGAAGCAGCCGTTGCCATGCTGGCCTGCGCGCGCATTGGCGCCGTGCATTCCGTGATCTTTGGCGGTTTCTCGCCGGAAGCCGTAGCCGGACGCATCATCGACTCCAGCTCTCGCCTGGTGATCACCGCCGATGAAGGCGTGCGCGCCGGGCGCTCAATTCCGCTGAAAAAGAACGTGGATGACGCGCTTAAAAACCCAAATGTGAAAACCGTTGAGCACGTTATTGTCCTGAAGCGCACCGGCGGCAAAATCGACTGGCACCAGAACCGCGACCTGTGGTGGCACGAGCTGACAGAGAAAGCCAGCGACCAGCACCAACCGGTGGAAATGAACGCTGAAGATCCGCTGTTCATCCTCTATACCTCCGGCTCCACAGGTAAGCCAAAAGGCGTGCTGCACACCACTGGCGGCTATCTGGTGTATGCCGCGACCACCTTTAAATATGTCTTCGACTACCATCCGGGCGATGTCTACTGGTGTACCGCCGACGTGGGCTGGGTGACCGGGCACAGCTACCTGCTTTACGGCCCGCTGGCCTGCGGCGCGATCACGCTGATGTTTGAGGGCGTGCCTAACTGGCCGAAGCCAAACCGCATGGCGCAGGTGGTCGACAAACATAAGGTGAATATTCTCTACACCGCGCCAACCGCCATTCGTGCTCTGATGGCCGAAGGGGATAAAGCCACCGAAGGCACCGACCGCACTTCGCTGCGTATTCTTGGTTCCGTGGGCGAGCCCATCAACCCGGAAGCCTGGGAGTGGTACTGGAAGCACATCGGCAATGAGAAATGCCCGGTGATGGACACCTGGTGGCAGACGGAAACCGGTGGCTTTATGATCACCCCGCTGCCCGGCGCGACCGAGCTGAAAGCGGGCTCCGCGACCCAGCCGTTCTTTGGCGTTCAGCCCGCGTTGGTCGATAACGAAGGCAATCCGCAGCTGGGTGCTACCGAAGGCAACCTGACCATTACCGATTCCTGGCCAGGCCAGGCACGCACGCTGTTCGGGGACCACGAGCGCTTCGAGCAGACCTACTTCTCCACTTTCAAAAACATGTACTTCAGCGGCGACGGCGCGCGCCGTGACGAAGACGGTTATTACTGGATCACCGGCCGCGTGGATGACGTGCTGAACGTGTCCGGCCATCGCCTGGGTACCGCCGAGATTGAATCAGCGCTGGTGTCGCATCCGAAGATTGCCGAAGCCGCGGTGGTGGGGATTCCGCACAACATTAAAGGCCAGGCGATTTACGCCTACGTGACGCTGAACCACGGCGAAGAGCCGACGCCGGAGCTGTACGCCGAGGTGCGCAATTGGGTGCGGAAAGAGATTGGCCCGCTTGCCACGCCGGACGTGCTGCACTGGACCGATTCGCTGCCGAAAACCCGCTCCGGCAAGATCATGCGCCGTATTTTGCGCAAGATTGCCTCCGGCGACACCAGCAACCTGGGCGATACCTCCACCCTCGCCGACCCGGGCGTAGTAGAAAAACTGCTGGAAGAAAAACAGGCTTTATCCATACCTTCGTAACCTTGTTCTACCCCTCTCCCGTTCAGGGAGAGGGTCGGGGTGAGGACATCTGACCGTACCTTTCCCCTCACCCTAGCCCGCTCCCCACAGGGGAGAGGGAATAAAAAAACCTACAAAAACCTCTGGAGATTCTGTGATGAATGACACCATTTATCAGCGGATAGAAAGCAGTGCGCATTTCAGGGAGTTGGTTTCCAAAAGGCAACGGTTTGCCGCCCTTCTGTCACTGATTATGTTAGTGATTTACGTTGGTTTTATTTTGCTGATTGCCTTCGCACCGGCGTGGCTTGGCACCCCGCTGCATGACGGCACCAGCGTCACGCGGGGCATCCCTATTGGCATCGGCGTGATCGTTATTTCCTTCCTGCTCACCGGGATTTATGTCTGGCGTGCTAACGGCGAATTTGACCGCCTGAATAACGAAGTGCTGCGTGAAGTGGGGGTTAAATGAAGCGTTTTCTTACGGTCTTTGCCGCTCTGCTGCCGGCCGGTGCCTTTGCCGCCGATGCCATAACCGGCGACGTGCAGCGCCAGCCAACCAACTGGCAGGCGATCATCATGTTCCTGATTTTCGTCGCGCTGACGCTGTATATCACTTACTGGGCGTCCAAGCGCGTTCGCTCCCGCAGCGACTATTACACCGCGGGCGGCAACATTACCGGTTTCCAGAATGGCCTTGCGATTGCCGGTGACTTCATGTCGGCGGCCTCGTTCCTCGGAATTTCCGCGCTGGTGTACACCTCCGGCTACGACGGCCTGATTTACTCCCTGGGGTTCCTGGTCGGCTGGCCGATTATCCTGTTCCTGATTGCCGAGCGCCTGCGTAACCTGGGCCGCTATACCTTTGCCGATGTGGCGTCGTATCGCCTCAAACAGGGGCCAATCCGCACGCTGTCGGCCTGCGGGTCGCTGGTGGTGGTCGCCCTTTATCTGATTGCCCAGATGGTTGGCGCCGGGAAGCTCATCGAGCTGCTGTTCGGCCTGAACTACCACGTCGCCGTGGTGCTGGTGGGCGTGCTGATGGTGATGTACGTGCTGTTTGGCGGCATGCTGGCGACGACCTGGGTGCAAATCATCAAGGCCGTGCTGCTGCTGTTCGGCGCAAGTTTCATGGCGTTTATGGTGATGAAGCACGTCGGCTTCAGCTTCAACAACCTGTTCAATGAAGCAATGGCGGTTCACCCTAAAGGCGCGGCGATCATGAGCCCTGGCGGGCTGGTGAAAGACCCTATTTCTGCGCTGTCTCTGGGCCTCGGCCTGATGTTTGGCACCGCTGGCCTGCCACATATTCTGATGCGCTTCTTCACCGTGAGCGACGCCCGCGAAGCGCGTAAAAGCGTGTTTTACGCCACCGGCTTCATGGGTTACTTCTACATTCTGACCTTTATCATCGGTTTTGGCGCCATTATGTTAGTAGGTGCTAACCCAGCGTTTAAAGACGCGGCGGGCGCGCTGATTGGCGGCAACAATATGGCGGCGGTTCATCTTGCCGACGCGGTGGGCGGGAACCTGTTCCTCGGCTTTATCTCTGCGGTTGCCTTCGCCACCATCCTCGCGGTTGTGGCCGGGTTAACGCTGGCGGGCGCTTCGGCGGTATCTCACGACCTTTACGCCAACGTCTTCCGCAAAGGCGCGTCCGAACGCGATGAGCTGAAAGTGTCGAAAATCACCGTTCTGGTGCTGGGCGTGGTGGCTATCCTGCTGGGTATTCTGTTTGAAAAACAGAACATTGCTTTCATGGTGGGGCTGGCATTCTCCATTGCCGCGAGCTGTAACTTCCCGATTATCCTGCTGTCGATGTACTGGTCGAAGCTGACCACGCGCGGCGCAATGATTGGCGGCTGGCTCGGCCTGCTGACGGCGGTGGTGCTGATGATTCTGGGCCCGACTATCTGGGTGCAGATCCTCGGCCATGAAAAAGCGGTCTTCCCGTATGAATACCCGGCGCTGTTCTCTATTCTGATTGCGTTTGTCGGCATCTGGCTGTTCTCGATTACCGATAATACGCCGGAAGGTAAGCTGGAGCGGGAGAAGTTCCGCGCGCAGTTTATTCGCTCTCAAACCGGTATCGGCATCGATCAGGGGCGGGCTCACTAGTTAGTAAGTACTTACCGGGGCTATCTCTGCCCCGGTAGGTTAAAACATCAGCCAACTGACCAGCGGTGCGACCAAAACCGTCACCACGCCGGACAGCATCATCACCAGGCTGGCAATCACCCCTTCCTGCGGCCCCAGCTCATAAGAGCGAGCGGTACCCGCGCCGTGAGAAGCCGCGCCGAACCCCGCGCCTTTGGCTATCCCTTCCCTGATCGACAGGCGCAGAAACAGCACGTCCCCCACCGCCATGCCGAACACGCCGGTGATCACCACAAACAGCGCCACCAGTTCAGGCTCGCCGCCGATGGGCTTCGCGGCCGCCAGGGCAAAAGGCGTGGTAATTGAGCGCACGGCCAGGCTGCGCTGAATGCCGTCCGGCAGGGTAAATAAGCGGGCCAGCCAAATCGAGCTGGTTACCGCCACCACCATCGCCGTCAGCACGCCCGCAGAAAGCGACATCCAGTGGCGTTTTATCACCCGAAGGTTGTCATACACCGGCACCGCAAAAGCAATGGTGGCGGGCCCAAGCAGCCACAGCAGCCAGTGCGCCTCTCCCATGTAGTTGCTGTAGGAGATATGGCCGAAGACGAGCATCCCCACCAGCAGCACCGGCGTAAAGACCAGCGGCATCAGCGGCAGTTTGCGAAAACGGCGATACAGGCGTTTATTGGCGAAGTAGAAAACCAGCGTGACCACAAGGCACAGCACGCTGAGCTGGAAGTTAGTCATTGCGGGACTGCCTGCGAGCTTCGCGAGCCAGTTCAAAGCGGTAGACTTTTTCCACCACAAAGGCCGTGCTGCCGAGCACCAGCACGGTGCTGACCGCTATCACGGCAAAAATACGCCAGCCCTCCACCATCAGCAGCTGAGAGTAGTTCACCACGGCCACAACCGCCGGGACGAAAAACAGCAGCATCTCGGCCAGCAGCCATTTCGACCCTTCCCTGACCCATTTCAGCGGCACAATGCGGCACACAATCAGCGCCAGCAGGAGCAACATCCCCACCAGGTTCGCGGGCAGCGGCAGATGCCCCCACGTCACCAACTGTTCGGCAAAAACAAAAAGTCCGGCGTACAGCGCAACCTGCACGGGGACACGCAGGCTATGCATTACAGCAGGCGTAAAACGGCCTAACGCCAATGCCATGATCGGTGCTCCAGAAAAAATACCAGCCCCGATTATAGAGAGCGGTTCATCGCTACTGAAATGAATTAAAATCATTGCAGGTATAGTTAACAGGAATAGTTATGGACATCAGAACGCTGCGTTATTTCGTTGAAGTCGTCCGCCAGCAGAGCTTCACCCGGGCGGCGGAGAAGATGTTCGTCACGCAGCCCACCATCAGCAAAATGCTGCGTAACCTCGAGGATGAGCTGAACTGCACGCTGCTGATCCGCGACGGCCGCCGCCTGCTGCTGACCGACACCGGCCAGGTAGTATTCCAGCGCGGACTGGCCATCCTCGCCGAGTTTCGCCAGCTTGAGGCAGAGCTGAGCGACATCAAGCAGCTCACCAACGGCGTGCTGCGCCTCGGTATTCCGCCGATGGTTGGTACGCTGATGACCGGCCCGATAGGCGTGTATCAACACCGCTACCCCGGCGTGGAGTTCAAGATTTCCGAATTCGGCGGCCTGACGGTGCAGCAGGCGGTGCTTAACGGCGATCTGGATTTGGCGGTAACGGCCATCCCCGTAGAAGATGAAGACGCACTGACGGTAATGCCGCTGTTCCGCCATCCGCTCTGCGTGCTGGTGCCCCGCTCCGGCCCGTGGATTGGCCGCACCAGCGTTGACCCGGCGGAGCTCGCCGAGCACCCGCTGCTTATCTACAACGAAGATTTCTCCCTTAGCCGCCAGCTGATGCAGCTGTTTGCCGACCACGGTTTTACCCCGCGCATTGCGGTACGCAGCGGGCAGTGGGATTTCCTGGCGGCGATGGTACAGGGCGGCGTGGGGATTGCCGTGTTGCCGGAGCCGATTTGCCGCAAGCTCGACCACACCACGCTGATGTGGCTGCCGCTGAACAGCAACCTGAGCTGGCAGTTAGGGATGATTTGGCGTGAAGGGGTGTATATTTCGCAGAGCGCGCAGGCGTGGATTGATTGCTGCAGAGAGTTCTGGCCGGCATTGGAAACCGGCCAGAACTAGCGGGATTACTCTTTTTCGATCAGCAGCGCTTCCAGCAGGTCGAGATCGTGCAGGAGTTTTTGCAGGGTCTCATTGCTGATTTGCTGGGTGGCGCGCAGATGGTAAAGCTCAGCGCGCTCTGAACGCAGCGCCGTCAGGCGGAAGCGGCGCTCAAGGTTCTCTTCAAGCTCGCTGCTTTCTACGTCATTACGTCCGTCTGCGCGGCGGCGTAAATTCCCGATAACCCGCGAACTCACCTCTTTCAGTAGCTGGTCGTCGATGTTCTCTTCGCTGTCCGCGGCCAGGCGCTCCTCCATTTTCTGGATAGCGACAATCGCCACTTCGGCCGTGGCGGACCGGGCCAGCCGCTCCTCTTTGCGCGACAGAGATTTATCCCCAACCTCAACGTTTCGCAGCAGAATCGGCAGCATGATGACCCCGGCAAACAGCGAGAACAGGATCACGCCTGCGGAGAGGAAAATCAGCTCATAGCGTGCCGGAAAAGGCGTGCCATCGTTCAGCAGCAGCGGAATAGAAAGCACACCGGCCAGGGTGATGGCCCCGCGCACGCCGGCAAAAGAGGCAATACCCAGCTCGCGGGTGGTGAAAGAGCCAAACTCCAGCGGGCGCTTTTTCAAAAAGCGCAGGCTGAGGCGCTTCATCGACCACAGCCACAGGAAACGCACCGCAATCAGGGCGAAATAGATCATCGCCACGTCGAGGAACAGCATCCACAGCTCAACATTCGGATCGGCATTAGCCGCCGCGACGGATGTTTCGAGAATGCCCGGCAGCTGCAGGCCCAGCAGCAGGAAGACCATGCCGTTGAACACAAATTCCAGCATCGCCCAGACGCTGTTCGCGCGCAGGCGCATGGTCAGCGGGGCGCTACGCAGCACGCCGGAACGGGTAATGGTCATCCCTGCGGCTACCGCCGCCAGAATGCCGGAAACGCCGATGTGTTCAGCAATCAGGTAAGAGGCGAACGGCAGCAGAAGCAGCAGCAGGATTTGGGTGGCGGGTTCGTCCCCGCTCCAGCGGCTCATCAGGCGCAGCGATTTGCCGTACAGCCAGCTGACTGCAATCCCCGCCAGCAGGCCGCCAATGGCAACCTTGAAGAACTCCAGTGAAGCCCCGCCGACGCTAAAGGCCATCGCCCCTACGGCGACCGCCACCGCAAGCTTCAGGGAAACCAGGCCAGAGGCGTCGTTCATCAATGCTTCGCCCTGCAATATCCCCATGATCTTCTTCGGAATCCGCCCTTCGCCGACAATCCCGGACAGCGCCACGGCGTCCGTCGGTGACAGCACGGCAGCCAGCGCAAAAGCAGGCACCAGCGGAATGCCCGGCACCAGGAAGTAAATCAGGAAGCCGATGCCAACCACGGTGACCAGCACCAGCACCAGCGCCAGGCCAATAATTTCGCGGCCATGATGGAGAAATTCATGAGTGGGCGTTTTCCAGCCGTCGGCAAACAGCAGCGGCGGAATGAACAGGACCAGGAATAGCTCAGGGTCGAATTCAACGTGTAAGCCAAAGTGCGGCCAGGCAAGCAGCGCCCCGATGGCGATTTGCATTAACGGCAGTGGGATCTGAAACGGCAACATACGTGTTACTACCCCAGAGAGGGAGACCACGAGGGTCATAATCAAGATTGTGAAGAAAATTTCCATGTTTTCCCTGAACGTGATGTGTGATTTGAAGCGTCACTCTTAGCGGTTGTTTTTATAATAAAACAACTTTTTGCATCACATTGGAACCGGAAATGCCCGAAGTGGGTGAAAGCGGCGGGTTACAGAGCGCAACCCGCACGAATTGAAAATCAGATAGCCCAGCCGCCAGCGTAGAACGCCACCAGCGCAACGGCAATAACGACGGTGCCGATGTTCAGCTTGCGCCATTCACCGGATACTACGCGGCCAATCACCAGAGAAGCAAAGCCGATCATGATCCCGGTCACGATGTTGCAGGTCAGCACGATGAATACCGCGGTAATCAGCCCGGCCATCGCATCCACGAAGTCCGCAAAGTCAATTTTGGCGACGTTGCTCAGCATCAGCAGGCCAACATACATCAGCGCAGGTGCCGTGGCATATGCCGGTACCAGGTAAGAGAGCGGCGACAGGAACAGGATCAGCAGGAACAGCACGCCAACGGTGATGGCTGTCAGGCCGGTTTTGCCGCCTGCCGCGGTACCCGCTGCAGATTCGATGTAAACCGCCGCCGGGGCTGCGCCCACCAGGCCGGAGAACACGCTGCTCAGGGAGTCGGTGGTCAGCGCTTTGCCGCCGTCAATGATCTGGCCGTCTTTGTCCAGCAGGTTTGCCTGACCGGCTACCGCGCGGATAGTGCCGGTGGCGTCAAACACGGCGGTCATCACCAGCGCCAGCACGCTCGGCAGAATGATCGGGTTCAGCGCGCCCATGATATCCAGGCTGCCAATCAGCGAGTTGCCTTTATCATCGCTCAGCGACGGCATGGCGAAAACGCCGGAGAAATGCACGTTCGGATCGAAGATCAGGCCGACAATGGACACGCCGATAATGGTCAGCAGAATGCCGCCCGGCACCTTCAGTTTTTCCAGACCAATGATCACCGCCAGGCCAATCAGCGACATGATCACCGGGAAGCTGGCGAAATGCCCCAGCGCAACCGGCAGCCCGTCCAGCGGGTTTTTAATCACCAGGCCGACGCCGTTCGCGGCAATCAGCAGCAGGAACAGGCCGATACCGATCCCGGTGCCGTGCGCCACGCCCATCGGCAAATTGCGCAAAATCCAGCTACGAATGCCGGTGGCAGAGATAAGGGTGAACAGAACGCCCATCAGGAATACCGCGCCAAGGGCGACCGGCACGCTGATGTGCTGGCCAAGCACCAGGCTAAAGGCGGTGAAGGCGGTCAGCGAGATAGCGCAGCCGATGGCCAGCGGCAGGTTCGCCCACAGGCCCATCACGATGGAGCCCACGCCCGCTACCAGGCAGGTAGCCACAAAGACCGCCGCCGGTGGGAACCCGGCTTTGCCGAGCATTCCCGGCACAACGATCACCGAGTAAACCATAGCAAGGAAGGTTGTCAGACCGGCGACAACTTCCTGACGCACGGTGCTGCCGCGTGCAGAGATTTTGAACCAGGCGTCGAGCGAACCGCCGGCGCGCGGAGAAGGTGTAGACATAGTGAAAAATCCCCTGAGATTTTTAGAATGACGTTTGCCCGGGTGGTGGACAACCCGCTGCCAGTTAAACGTTGTCTCCCTGCGCTACGATTGTGACAAAGGGGTGTCACAAAAAAGCAATCGTTTAACTCCACACGGACAAATCGGTGTTACAGAATTAAGGCAAACGATTATCCTGCCTTCCTGACGGGATTTTCAACTTAACTTTTGCGATTTTCGCGGAAAATATGCTCAGCTGATGAATTATTCGCCTTAGGGTGCGCAAACGTTATCGTCAATGCGCAATTTCGCAACAAAAACGCAAAAAAGTTAGGCTCGTTTTTTTCTCGCTTTACTTTTGCGGCGATCACGCCCCGGGGATTTCAAAAGGGCCGCCTTGATTTAATGCTCGCTGCCAGGCGGGGCGCGTTTGCACATTTTTCATCCACGCCTGGGTGTGCGGCATGTCGTTGACTTCACCTCTCGCCAGCAACGCGGCCACCGGGAAACTCATCTGAATATCTGCCGCGCTGAACTGTTGCCCGGCGAACCACGGGTGCTGGCTCAGGTGATCCTCAATAAAACGGGCATGGGTGGTGAGTTGCTTATTCAGCCAGGCTTTCTGCACGCCCTGCCCCAGCGCTTTGCCCACCGGGCGCAGCGGCCAGGGCACCGGGGCTTTGCCGAGGCTACCAAACACCAGCTTCATTAACAGCAGCGACATCAGCGACCCTTCGGCGTAATGCAGCCAAAAGCGGTACTGGATTTTGTCGTTAATGTCCTGCGGCTTCAGGTGGTTTTCGCTGTCGTAGGTTTCCTGCAGGTACTCAAGAATGGCACCTGATTCCGCCAGGATATGGCCGCTATCTTCCACCACCGGGGATTTGCCCAGCGGATGGATTTTTTTTAGCGCTTCCGGGGCAAGCATGGAGGGCTCCCGCTGGTAACGCACGATCTGGTAGGGCTGCGCCAGTTCTTCCAGCATCCAGAGTACGCGCTGGGAACGGGAGTTATTGAGGTGATGGACCGTGAGCATGAGATAACCCTTTGTTTAGCCAGATGGAATAACTATAGGAAAGCCCTGCACGAATCACATGTCAAAAAAATGAACAAAAAAAGAACAATTGACCTTGCAAAGTGAAGGGACAGACCTACACTTAAATTGTCGGTGCAGACCGGAACCTCCAAAGTCAGTGAAGTGTGTACGTAGCTATGTGTAGGCGTTATCGAGGGGTGCCGACGTCGGGGGAAACCCTCCTGTCAGAACGGGATAGAGCGAAAGACAAAGACCGGAAAACAACTAAAGCGCCCTTGTGGCGCTTTAGTTTTATGTGGCAACGGATGATCTCTGTTAAGCAATGCCGCTACTGAAGACGCCATTAATAAACCGGGACAATCAATTCATTGATTTTCGGTTGATAACAACAAAGAGGGAAAAACCACGCTTTTTCCCTCTTTGTTAGCCGTCTTGAGCGCCCTTGTGGCGCTTTAGTTTTATGTTTGAAAGATAATTTTCAATCTTCCAACAGCCTGGCGCCGGTGCCCTGCTCGCCCAGCTTATCGCCTGGGTTACGCAGCGGGCATTGCGCCCCCGATAAACAGCCGCAGCCAATGCAGCCATTCAGTTCGTCACGCAGCGCGGTCAGCGTGGCAATGCGGTGGTTCAGCTCCTCGCGCCATTGCGATGACAGCTTCTTCCAGTCGTTTTTGTTGATCGAATGGCCGTCGGGCAGCACGCCGAACGCATCCCCGACGGTGCTCAACGGAATGCCAATGCGCTGCGCAATTTTTATTATCGCCACCGTTCGCAACACATCACGCTGATAACGCCGCTGATTGCCTGCATTTCTCGTACTTTTAATCAAACCTTTGCTTTCGTAAAAGTGAAGCGCGGAGACGGCCACGCCGCTGCGCTTCGCCACTTCACCGGGCGTTAACAGCGTTTTTATTCGGGGCAATTTCTTTTCCATAATGCTCTTTACCTCAAGTTAACTTGAGGAATTATACTCCCTGGCAATGAAACTAGCTAACCCGGAAATGAGGACGACTCATGGCTCACCAGGACATCATTTATACGTTGACTGAATGGATTGATGAACATATTGACCAGCCGCTGAACATCGACGTGGTGGCGAAAAAATCAGGTTATTCAAAGTGGTACTTGCAGCGAATGTTCCGCACCGTCATGCACCAGACGCTGGGTGAGTACATCCGCCAGCGCCGCCTGTTGATGGCTGCCACCGCGCTACGCACTACCCAGCGCCCTATTTTTGATATCGCGATGGACTACGGGTATGTCTCGCAGCAAACCTTCTCCCGCGTGTTCCGCCGTGAGTTTGACCGCACCCCAACGGATTACCGCCATCAGGCCTAAGAAAACCAACAGGAGTTGGAGTGAAAAAGTTAAGTTTTGCCATTTTGGCCATCGGGCTTGCCTCAATGGCCGCTCAGGCGGCAACCATTTATACCGCGTTCCCTGACAGCGTTAATCCGAAACAGAAATACGTTTTTTATACACACGGGAAAGTGTTAGAGGGAAATATTGACCGGCCGAGTAATCCAAATAAACCGCAGTGGGGCGTTTACGATTTCCCGGCGGTGAAAGAGAAGCTCAGCGATGATGGCTACAACCTGATTGCTTATCACAGAGCCAAAGATACTCAGCCAGATCAGTATGCCGAGAAGCTAAAGCAGGATGTGAACACGCTGATTGCAAAAGGCGTTCCGGCTAAGAATATTACGCTTGTCGGCTTCTCACGCGGCGGCGAAATTACCATTCTGGCGGCAAGTAAACTGCAGAATAAGGCGCTCAACGTTGCCATTCTGGCGGGATGTACTCATTCCATTCAGGATGACGCCCGCAATCGCCTGTACGGGAACGTGCTCTCCATTTATGAAGCCTCGGATGAAGTGGGTTCCTGCCAGACGATTGTGAACCACAGTCCGGGGATCACTCATTATAAAGAGATAAAAATCTCTACCGGCCAGCAGCACGGGGCATTTTTCCGCCCTAACCCAGAATGGGTTGTTCCTTTAAAGCAGTGGCTCGCGAGCCACTGAGGCCTTGCGTACGGGGATCCCGCCTGGGGTATAGAGCCAGGCGATAAACTCTTGCGGAGGCAGTGCCTTCGCAAAATACCAGCCCTGGCAATACTCCACGCCGTGATCCACCAGCCACGCCACCTGCGCTTCGGTTTCAACCCCTTCGGCAATTGTCGTTAACTTCAGGCTGTGGGCAATTTCAATGATGTGTTCCACCAGCAAGTGGCTGGCCCGCTCGCTGGCGAGGGAATCAATAAAGCTTTTGTCGATTTTTAAAATATCGACGTTCAGGTACTGCAGATTGTGCAGATTCGAATACCCGGTGCCAAAGTCATCAATGGCGACTTTAAAGCCCGCGTTGCGAAACTCCTGGATAAACGGCCTGGTTTTTTCAACGTCAATAAACCCTCGCTCGGTCACTTCGATTTTTATCTGCTCTGGACGAATGTTGTAGGTTTTAATCCGTTCTGAAAGTACGGTGATTAAGCGTGAAGAGTGAAAATCAGATGCTGAAAGATTAATCGAAATATAGAGGCCAGGATGGTCGGCAAGAAATTCACCAAAATCTTTAAATACGGCATCAACCACATAGTCCGATATTTTGTGAATCAGACCTTCAGATTCTGCCAGCGGAATAAACGTCCCGGGGCTGATGGTTTGTCCATTAAAATTCACCCACCGCAGCAGCGCTTCCGCCCCCACGCAATAGCCATTTTGAATATCAATAATGGGCTGATAGTGAAGTTTGAGCTGTTTTCTGGCCAGCGCTCTTAAAAGCATCCGCCGCGGGGAATTTAATTGCTGACGGGTTCGGGACCACATAATTAATATCAGCAGGCTGCAAATAACGCCTAACGGAAGCGTCAGCGTCAGTTGGTGATACCACTGGCGGTTAAACAAGGTTTCTGACGTGGAAACAATCACCGCAATCGGTCTTTTAGCCGACTGGTCGACGGCGTAAAAACGGTTATCCTCGGTAAACGCTTTCTCTTTACGCAGAATAAAACTGTGCAGCAGGTCGCTGTCGGCCCCCGGACTTAAAGAGAAAAAACTGCGGGTGACGGTGTCGTAGACGCCATAAATCAGCGAGTCATCTTCGGACAAAACTTCTGACCAGGTGAGCGGGTTAATCACCGCCACATAATGCCCACGTTGCATGTAGGTCATTTTATGCCCGGCATAAAACGGCGTATCCAGATAATAATAAATCGCGACGTCCGGTTTACGGGTATAAGAAGGGCGCGGCGCTGGCAGCGCTTTTAACGGCTTATAGCTGGTCGAGCACAGCAGCTTATCGCCACTGACGTAAATTAAATCGGCGACAAAAAGTTTACCGCGCACAATATCCAGCATATTTGCCATATGCCGGGGACTGCATATTTCCCCGGAAAAACGTTCCGCCTCGCTGCGCGCCTCATTAACATGACTGATGACGATTTCCGTTTTTTCCATCACCAGTTTGCCAAAAGAGTGCAGGTGCTGCTGGATGTCACTGGTGGCGCGAACATGGGCAAAATAAATTGCCAGCATTATCGGCAGGCAAACGATCAGGACAAAACCTGAGGTACGCAACGCCTTAAGATAAATCCGTTTCACCATGATGCTCACACGTCTCTGCTTTTATGCGCCTGTTTTTATACTTTATTAGAACAACCTGATGACCGCCGATTACGTTGCATCATAAAGCCTGCTTTAGCAATAGCCTTCAGCCGTTAACTCTGCGGAAATTAATTTGCGCAACAAAGAGATAAGAGGAACCGGGATGCTGTTTAGCTTAAGATTTAACCCACCGTGTTAATATGAGTTTTTCTGGGGTTAAAGCAGCAGGGAATGATTATTTAAACGAAATTGTGGTAAACATCAGATAAACAAAATGTTCACGCCTTCCACGTCCTGGTTTTCCTAAAAACCCCCGCCGACCTGGCCTCAAAACCGCGCAAAAAACCATCACAACGCTGGTGATTAAACACACAAAAGTGATACACTTCACATTATCAGTGCAACATAAAAATAAATTGCAGCTTTTTGAGGAACAAGGTTCATGGCAACAATCACCACCGGCGTGATGCTCATACGCTGGCCGCTGCTTAGTGCGGTTTTGATGTTTTTGGCAAGCAGCCTGAATATTCAGTTTCGCCGCTCGGATTACCGGGCTTTAGCCATAATCAGCAGCGGGCTGGGGATTGCCGCATCCTGCTGGTTTGCCATGGGTTTATTGGGCCTGACGCTCGGTGACTTCCCGATTATCTGGGCGTCGTTTAAAACGGGGCTGGTCGAGATCATCGCCAGAATGCCGCCCGAATGGCCGACGATGATGCCTTAACAGGCTGAGAAGCATTAAAAAAAACCGCCTTCATCGGCGGTTTTTTACTTTCAGACGACAAAGCCGTAATCCCGCAGTATTTGCCGCGCAGCGTCCGAGACCAAGAACGCCCGCAGCGGCTCCGCCCGTTCGTCGCATACCGCCAGCCCATAATCGGCCTGAATATTGTAGGACGCCGGGATCTCGAACACCCGCAGTTCACGATGGGCCTGCAGCGCTGCGGCATAGCTTCGGTAACCAATCATCAGATCGGCCTGCCCGCTGGCAATAAGCCACTGCGCCGCAAGCCTGCCGTCGGGCACGGCCTGCGTGTCCGGTCCGCCAACCAGGGCTAAGGCTCGCGGCTGCAGGGCGATGCCAAATTCAGCTTCAAATCTGCCAAAGAACTGCCAGGTATAATCCCCGGAAGGATCGCTGCCCGGCGTGGACGTGCCAATGCGTAAGGCCGGATTGCTCAATAGCGTTAGCCAGGTACTCTGCTCATCAACGCAGTGCGCCGCCGCCGTCAGGCAAAGGGCGTTCCCGGCAAACCGGTGAACCGCCCGAGCTTTGCCCCGCTCCAGCAGCGTGTGCGGGTGCGCCATGTTTGCCGACGCAAACAGCGAACAGTTTTCGCCGGCTTCTATACGGGCTCTTAGCAGGCCCGCAGGCCCAAATTGCGTCTCTGTTGGCAAGCTAGTTTCCTGCTCAAACTGGGCCATAAGCGGCTGCCAGACCCGCCGCAGGCTTCCCGCCGCCAGAATTTGCAGCGTCATTACTCAACGCCTTCATAGTGGGTGCGGTAAAAACGCTGATACCAGCTGTCGGCCACTTTCTTCATGTCGATGTCTTTGAATCTGGCGGGATACAGTTTTTTCGCCATCCACAGCTCGCCGATCGCCATCGCTTCCGGCATCGGGTAGCCCCAGGCTTTGGCGTATTCCGGCATCAGCCAGACCTGATGGCTTTTCACCGCGTCGATCGGCTGCCACTCGGGCTTGCTGACGATCTCATCCACCACTTTGGGGTAACGATCCTGCACGAAGATCACCTGCGGATCCCAGGCGATCACCTGTTCCATCGACACCTGCTTGAAACCTTTCACGGTCGACGCCGCCACGTTCAACGCGCCCGCGTGGGCCATCATCAGGCCGGTATATTTCCCGGATCCGTAGGTGGTCAGGTCAGGATTGGCCATATAAGCCCGCACCCGCTGGTCTGCCGGGATGTCTTTCAGGCGGTCGCTGACCAGCTTGCGCTCGGCAAAAGTGGCGTCGATCAGCGCTTTGGCCTGCTTCTCTTTATTAACTACTTCACCAATCAGCTCGATGCCTTCTTTCAGGCCGAGATTATAGGCTTGCTCTTCGTCCTGCATCGACGGGTTCAGTTTGCCCTGCTCGCCCGGTGTATCGTGCCGCAGAGAAATCGCAATCACCGGGATGCCGAGTTTGCTAATGCTGTCGATCATCTCCTGCGGCGCATAGTTGGTGACGAACACCACCTGAGGGTGCAGCGCCACCAGCTTTTCGGTGTCCACGCTGGTTAAATCCCCTAACTGGGCCTTATGCTCAAGCTCCGGGGCCAGGCGCGCGTAGCCGCTGCCAAGCTGTTGCTTCCAGTTCGCCAGAATGCCAACCACTTTGTCGGTGGCGTTCATTTGCACCAGCAGGTTGAGCGTTTGGTGCTGAAGCACCACGACGCGGTTAACCTCGTCGGGGATCGTGACCTGGCGGCCAAGCTGGTCGGTGAGCGTGCGGTTCGCCAGCGCGGCGAGCGGGGAAAGTACTAATAGTGCGCCCAGCGTCAGGCGGCGGGTAAATCGGTTCACGGCGAGAGTCCTTATGATCGTTGTGTATGAAAATATACAGCGATGATTCCCCCGCGCCCAGCGCTTTTAAGGGGTAGATCTTACTCCGCGAGCAAACTCGCCTTGCCCCCACCAAACGACCAGTCCTCAGCCTTGTTATGGCGAATGACGACCATAACGTCGTTGGGCTGAATGCCCGGTGACTCGGCAAGTTGATCGGTAATGACCCGGTAAAAACGCTGCTTCATCTCAATACTTCGTGGCTTACCGGCCGTTATCTCTATCAGAAGCCAGTCATTGCTGCGCGGCCCCGCCATATAGTGACGATCAAACCGCAGCGCTGATTTATCTTGCTCATGAAAAACCTGAAACAGATCTGCCTCCGGCACATCAAATGCCTCCACCAGCGCCCGCTGTATGCTGGATGAAACCGCCGCCAGCCAGGCCTCCGTTTTTCCTTTTAATAAGGTGACATGAAGTACCGGCATTTATTGCTCCTCCCGACGACATCCGACGATCAGCTTATCCAGTACCTTTAGCGCACTGTGGGCGGCAGGCCAGCCCGCATAAAAAGCCAGATGGGTGATCAGCTCGCTTAACTCCTCATCGCTGACGCCATTTTTGCGCGCTAATTCGAGATGAATAGGCAGCTGTTCAAGCCGGTACAGCGCCAGCAGCGCCGCCACGGTGATCAGGCTGCGATCGCGTTTATTCAGTTCCGCTCTTTCCCAGATATCCATGAATAACAAGTCGTTGCTCATGCTGGCAAGTTTTGGCGCCCGGCTCAAAACCCGTTGAATGTCGTATGATGTTTCGCCCATGAAGCCTCCCGGCTGTTGTTGACAACCTGAGCATACTCATTGAGTATCATTCTAAAAATCAGATATTTTTTAACCAATAATCCTGATTTTCAGGACAATAACTATGACGAATTTAGATCTCGACGTTCTCCGCACCTTTGTGACCGGCATGGCGCTCGGCAGCTTTGCCCGGGCAGCGGACCGGCTGGGGCGATCGACCTCAGCGGTCAGCGCCCAGTTAAAGAAACTGGAAGATCAGGTCGGAACGCCGGTCGTCAAAAAATCAGGCCGGGGCCTGGCGCTGACACCAACCGGCGAAATTGTGTTGAGTTATGCGAAACGCCTGCTGGAGCTGAATGATGCCGCAATGGCTGCGGTGGGCGACACACAGCTGAGTGGGCTCTTACGGGTAGGGTTTCAGGAGGATTTCGGTGAGGGCTTGTTAACCGACGTTCTTGGGTCATTTAGTCGCGCCCACCCTGCCGTCATTCTTGAGGCACGTATCGCACGAAACGCAGAGCTGGAGTCCGCCCTCAACCATTCGCAGCTGGATTTGGCCTTACTCTGGCAAACGCCATCGGCCTCCGCAGAGAATGAGATCGGTAAAATTCCGCTGCACTGGATGGGCATCCCCGAGCAGGTAGAGGCATGCCTCGCCAATGGGCAGCCGCTACCTTTAGTGGTTTTTGACGCTCCCTGTATTTTACGCCGTCACGCCATTGAGGCACTGGATTGCGCAGGGATCCCCTGGCGGATAGCCTTTACCAGCAGCAGTCTGAACGGCCTATGGGCAGCGGCGCGCGCCGGATTAGGCGTGACGCCAAGAACGCAGGTAGGAAAACCAGCCGATCTCCCGATGATCCAGACGCTTCCCGCTCTCCCTTCATTAGGCATTTGTCTACCAAGAGCCTCATCTGAACCTAATCCGATTCGGGATTGCCTGGCAGACATTATTGAAAAACAGGTGGGCGTTTTTTGCCGTTGAAGCTGAACAAGCGCCAGATTTACGGGTAAAAAGTGCAACCCCAGTTGCCAATCAATGTCCTGGGGTAATTTTTTGTTGTTAATTATTTCTATCCAGCAAAACCTGGTCTGTCCAGACCGTTTTAATACGCAAAATTAGGCCTTTCAGGGGGCTTTTTTTCCTGCCATTGCCAATAGTTGAGAGATCGGATGTCTGGATACCCGTCAAAAGAGTCTTCAATTCATTGATTTTAAATTAAAAAAATCGAAAAAAATAAATGATTGAGCGGGGGGGTAAAAAGCCATATATTGGCGGCGTTTTATGCACCCTAACCGATACCTATACTCTGGATAATTCGAGTTTCAACTTGAAGCATGACGAGTATTGTTTACTTAATTCAGCCGCTGCGCTCATGCCGACGGTTGTAGGAGAGATATGATGACGGATAAAGTCCGTATTGATACTTTAGATGCAAAATCTGCAAACGCTACCAACGAAACCTATTTGGCACGACAGGCTGAATTCGAATCGAATGTCAGAAGTTACCCGCGCAAATTACCGTTCGCTATAGCCAAAGCCCAGGGCGCCTGGATCATCGACGTGGAAGGTAACCGCTACCTTGACTGTCTGGCCGGTGCGGGCACGTTGGCGCTTGGCCACAACCATCCTGACATCCTGCAAAGCATCCAAAACGTCATTACCAGCGGCTTGCCGTTACATACTTTGGATCTGACTACGCCGTTAAAAGACGAGTTCTCAGAATACCTGCTCTCTTTACTGCCGAGCCAGGGTAAAGAGTACTGCCTGCAGTTCTGCGGCCCATCCGGCGCGGACGCAGTAGAAGCCGCTATCAAGCTGGCGAAGAAACACACTGGCCGCAGCGGCGTAATCAGCTTCTCCGGCGGCTACCACGGGATGACCCACGGCGCGCTGTCAGTGACCGGCAACCTGTCTCCGAAAGCGGCCATCAACGGCCTGATGCCGGAAGTACAGTTCCTGCCATACCCGCACGAATACCGCTGCCCGCTGGGCATTGGCGGCGACGCGGGCGTGAAAGCGCTGACCTATTACTTCGACAACCTGATCAACGACGTTGAAAGCGGCGTGCGCAAACCTGCGGCCGTGATCCTCGAAGCGGTTCAGGGCGAAGGCGGCGTGAACCCGGCTCCTGCAGAGTGGCTGCAGCGCATCCGCAAAGTGACCAAAGAGCACGGCATCGTGCTGATCATCGATGAAGTTCAGGCTGGCTTTGCCCGTACCGGCAAGCTGTTCGCCTACGAACACGCTGGCATTGAGCCAGACATCATCGTGATGTCCAAAGCCGTTGGTGGCGGTCTGCCGCTGGCCGTATTGGGCCTGAGAAAAGAGATCGATGCCTGGGAACCTGGTCACCACACCGGCACCTTCCGCGGCAACCAGCTGGCAATGGCCACCGGCCTGACCACCCTGAAGTACCTGAAAGACAACAAAGTCGCAGACAAAGTTGCCGCTCAGGGCGAATGGCTGAAAGGCAAACTGTACGATCTGCAGAAACGCTACCCGGCTATCGGCCACGTTCGCGGCCTGGGCCTGATGCTCGGCATTGAGATCGTGAAGCCAGAAGAAGCACAGGATCACATGGGTTGCTACCCGGCTGACGGCGCGCTGTCTGCTCTGATTCAGAAAAAATGCTTCGAAGCGGGCCTGATTCTGGAGCGCGGTGGCCGTAACGGCTGCGTGCTGCGCCTGCTGCCGTCCCTGCTGATCAGCGACGACGAGCTGGAAATCTTCCTGAGTAAATTTGAAAAAGCCTTGTTAGCCGCTGGCGCAAAAGCTGTCTGACTGGAGTAATAAATATGTCCCGATCTAACCCGATTCTGGCCTCCTCTGCCCAGAGCATTGAGGAATACCAGCAGGCGATCGCCCAGACCAGCCAGGCCGTAGTGGAATGGCTGCAGCAGCCCCAGATGTACCAGGGCAAAACCGTCGCCGAGCTGAAAGAACGTATTCAGCTCGACTTCAATCCTCAGGGCCTGGGCAACCAGGTCGCGATTGAACGCGCGATTGAGTATTTCTTAAAAGACAGCCTGCTGGTGCATCACCCGCAGTGCGTGGCGCACCTGCACTGCCCAAGCCTGGTGGTTAGCCAGGCCGCAGAAGTGCTGATCAACGCCACCAACCAGAGCATGGACTCCTGGGACCAAAGCCCGTCGGCGACCATCATTGAGATGAAGCTGATCGAATGGCTGCGCGCGCAGGTCGGTTATCAGCCTGGCGACGCGGGCGTGTTCACCAGCGGCGGGACCCAGAGCAACCTGATGGGCCTGATGCTGGCGCGTGACGCCTACTTTGCGCGTCAGGGCCACTCTGTCCAGCAGGATGGTCTGACCGGTGATATCCGCAAAATCAGAGTGCTGTGCTCTGAGAATGCCCACTTCTCCGTGCAGAAAAACATGGCGCTGATGGGCATGGGCTACCAGTCAGTCACGCTGGTGAAAACCGATGAGTTTGCCCGCATGGACGTTACCGACCTGGCGGCTAAAATCGCCCAGGCGCAAGCGAACGGCGAGCAGATCATGGCTATCGTCGCCACTGCCGGTACGACCGATGCAGGCGCTATCGACCCGCTGAGCGACATCGCGAAGCTGGCCGCAGAGCACCAGATTTGGGTACACGTTGATGCAGCCTGGGGCGGCGCACTGCTGCTGTCCGAGAAGTATCGTGATTACCTGAACGGCCTGGAGCTGGTGGACTCCGTTACCCTGGACTTCCACAAGCAGTTCTTCCAGACCATCAGCTGCGGCGCGTTCCTGCTGAAAGATGCTCGCCACTACGAGCTGATGCGCTACCAAGCGGCCTACCTGAACTCCGAGTTCGACGAAGAGCAAGGCGTACCGAACCTGGTGTCCAAGTCGCTGCAGACCACCCGCCGCTTTGACGCTCTGAAGCTGTGGATGGGCCTCGAAGCGCTGGGCCAGAAAAAGTACGCTGAAATTATCGATCACGGTGTGACCATGGCGAAGAATGTGGCGGCCTATGTGGCTGACCACGCTTCTCTGGAGCTGGTGATGCAGCCTCAGCTGGCAAGCGTGCTGTTCCGCTTCCGTCCGGCAAGCCTGGCTGGCCGCAGCGATGCGGAAATCGCGCTGCTGAACCAGAAAATCGGTGATGCGCTGCTGGAGTCTGGCCGCGCGAACGTTGGCGTGACCGAGCATAACGGCGTGACCTGCCTGAAGCTGACCCTGCTGAACCCAACCGTCACCCTGGAGGATGTCAAAGTCCTGCTGGCGCTGGTGGAGAAAACCGCAGAGCCGCTGCTTAACGCGTAATGTTAGCGTAATGAATAAAAGCCGGGAGCGAACTATCGCCTCCGGCTTTTTTATTGCTTTGAGTTCTCCAGCCTGAGCTGGCGGCGAATAAATTTCGCCACTTCTTCCACCAGCTCTCTGTCTTCAGGCGTTCCCATAAATCCACCGTGCGGCATCGCCTCAAAGACGTGCAGCTCGGCTTCAACGTTCGCTTTTCTCAACACCCGGTGCAACCTCACCGCATTCGACAGGAATAAATCCCGCGTGCCGCTTTGAATCAATGTTGCCGGGAAACCACGGGTAAAATCGCCAAACAGCGGCGAAAGATAAGGATGCGTTAACTCAGCCCCCGCGGCATAAAGCAGGTTGTTTTCCCTCAACGATCCCGGCAGTACCACATCCACAAGCTGATTCACCTGGAAGCTGTCGCCGGACTCGGTCAGATCTGCCTCCGGGGACAGCAGCACTAAGGCACCTGGCAACGGCAAGCCTTCATCACGCGCCCGCAGCACCATCGCAGCGGCGAGATTCCCACCAGCCGAACGCCCGGCAATCACGATATTTTCCGGGGCATATTGCTCGAGCAGGTAACGGTATATGGCCAGGCAATCATCCAGCGCAGCCGGATAAGGATGCTCGGGCGGCATTCGGTAATCGACGCTGTAGCAACGAAGCCCATACTGCACAGCCTGGGTGCTGGCACTGGCCTTGCAGGCTTCACCCCCGCCAAAGGTAAACGCCCCGCCGTGGAGATCCACCAGAACGTGATGTTCTGAAGCCAGCGCGCCTGGCGTGGCAACATGCACCGTAGCCTGCTCAATCTGCAGTGTTTGTAGGTCCGGCTCATCGCTCGCTGGCCGGGATTTCATGGCTTCGGCATACCAGGCCGCCGAAGTGGCCTGAATCTGCTTCCAGGCTTCACCATCGGTGTGGGATGGCATCGAAAATTGCGCGTTGTGGGGCACACCGTTCTCGTCAACCTGGCGACGCAGAGCGGCCTGTGCCTCCTCACTGATGGAATCAGGGAACGGGATAATGTGCTCGGGGCGCAGAACGCCATCAATTTTGTCTGTCATTACCTGACCTGTGATTAGTGTCTGTCGCCAGCTTTCGCTGGATAGAGAGTAGCGTGCGCCGCCTGACCCAGCCGCTGGCCGGACGAATGAGCATCCAATAGAGAGCGAACAGGGCTTTCACGCGCGGCGTTGGGCAATAGACAAAGGTTTCGGTACGTAATACCGCCGAGCCGTTGTTCTCAGGCGTGACATCAAAGCGCAAGATCAGCTTAGCCGCGCGTGAGTCGGCAAAATGCTTGAAGGCTTCGGCATCTTTCAGAGACTCGACGTCAAGCAACGGTCGCCAGAAACGCCCGGCCAAACCAAAAGAGACTTCCTGGCTGCTTTGATGCAGCACAGTGAAAGAGCCAAACCCGAAGGTATCGGCTGGTTCCGCGCTCTCTGACTTAAACAACGCCCGGCGCAGGCGGCGAGGGAGCTGGCGCAAACGGAGTAGCCGACGGATAACCGGATCGTCTTCCATATTCAGCGCCAGAACGGCCTGAATAATGGCTTCAGGCGAACCTTCAATAGGCGGGGAGAGATGCTTTTCATAAAAGCTAAATGAAGGCAGCCATGGCGTGGCGTCCGCCTGACACCGACACGCTCTCTCACTGACAAAACCTAAAAATGCCACGGTATCTTCCTTATCCGAGGGCCGCCTGCCCGGCAGATTTCATGCCGCCATAATAGAAAAAAACCCTGCGAGGCAGGGTTTTATTTGTTCGTCACATACAGGGTTACACCCTGAGGGGATCAGAACGGGATATCGTCGTCGAAATCCATTGGCGGTTCGTTAGATGGCGCTGGTGCGCTCTGCTGCTGCGGACGAGACTGCGCGCCGCCGCTGAACTGGTTGCCGCCCTGTGGTTGCTGAGGCTGACCCCAACCGCCCTGCTGCTGGCCGCCGTTGCCGCCCGCCGGAGCGCCGCCGCCCTGACGGCCGCCGAGCATCTGCATGGTGCCGCCCACGTTAACCACAACTTCGGTAGTGTATTTTTCTACGCCAGCCTGGTCGGTCCATTTACGGGTTTGCAGTGCGCCTTCGATGTAAACCTGAGAGCCTTTACGCAGGTATTCACCAGCCACTTCGGCCAGTTTGCCGAACAGCACCACGCGGTGCCACTCAGTTTTTTCTTTGGTTTCGCCGGTTTGCTTATCACGCCAGGACTCTGACGTGGCCAGTGTAATGTTGGCGACAGCGCCCCCATTTGGCATGTAGCGTACTTCCGGGTCCTGACCCAGATTCCCAACGAGAATCACCTTGTTTACGCCTCTGCTGGCCATGTTCGTGTCTCCTGAAACGTTTTTAAATAGTCTAAACCGGGGATTCTACACTATGCCACCCACAATGTTTATAGCTGCGAGGGACATTCCAGAATGTCGGCTAAGTATAGCTCGTTTCATTAAAACACTGGATATTCATTCAGGTTTTATTGTGTCATAATTAGCCGTTTCTGGCCGTCGGTTGTACCTCTATACATACCAGGCGCATGCAGTCATTATTCCGGGAAAGGTGAATGGATAAGATCGAAGTTCGGGGCGCCCGCACCCACAATCTCAAAAATATCAACCTCGTCATCCCGCGCGACAAACTGATTGTTGTCACCGGGCTTTCGGGTTCAGGCAAATCCTCGCTGGCATTCGACACCCTGTACGCGGAAGGGCAGCGTCGCTACGTTGAGTCCCTTTCGGCTTACGCGCGTCAGTTCCTGTCGCTAATGGAGAAGCCGGACGTCGACCATATCGAAGGGTTGTCTCCTGCGATTTCTATTGAACAGAAATCCACGTCCCATAACCCGCGTTCCACCGTCGGCACCATCACGGAAATCCATGACTACCTGCGTCTGCTTTACGCCCGCGTAGGCGAACCGCGCTGCCCGGATCACGACATCCCGCTCGCGGCCCAAACCGTCAGCCAGATGGTGGATAACGTGCTTGCGCAGCCGGAAGGCAAGCGCCTGATGCTGCTCGCGCCGATCATTAAAGATCGCAAAGGCGAACACGCCAAAACGCTGGAAAACCTGGCCAGCCAGGGCTATATCCGGGCGCGCATCGACGGCGAAGTCTGCGACCTGTCCGATCCGCCAAAATTAGAGCTACAGAAAAAGCACACCATTGAAGTGGTCGTCGACCGCTTTAAGGTACGTGAAGACATCGCCCAGCGCCTGGCCGAGTCGTTTGAAACCGCGCTGGAGCTGTCCGGCGGGTCTGCCGTTGTCGCCGACATGGACGATGAAAAAGCGGAAGAGCTGCTGTTCTCCGCTAACTTTGCCTGCCCGGTCTGCGGCTACAGCATGCGCGAGCTGGAACCGCGCCTGTTCTCCTTTAACAACCCGGCCGGTGCCTGCCCGACCTGCGACGGCCTGGGCGTACAGCAATATTTCGATCCCGATCGCGTGGTGCAAAACGGCGAGCTGTCGCTGGCCGGTGGCGCTATCCGTGGCTGGGATCGCCGTAACTTCTATTACTTCACCATGCTGCGCTCGCTGGCCGATCACTATAAGTTCGACGTGGAAGCCCCGTGGAACGAGCTGAGCGACGCGGTGAAGAAAGTTGTGCTGCACGGCTCGGGCAAAGAAACAATCGAATTCAAGTACATGAACGACCGCGGGGACACCTCCGTGCGCCGCCATCCGTTCGAAGGCGTGCTGCACAACATGGAGCGTCGCTACAAAGAAACCGAATCTTCCGCCGTGCGCGAAGAGCTGGCGAAATTCATCAGCAACCGCCCCTGCACCAGCTGCGAAGGCACGCGCCTGCGTCGTGAAGCGCGCCATGTATTTGTAGAAAATACCGCGCTGCCAACGATTTCTGATATGAGCATCGGCCATGCGATGGAATTCTTCCAGAACATGAAGCTCAGCGGCCAGCGTGCGCAAATCGCGGAAAAAGTACTGAAAGAGATCGGCGATCGCCTGAAGTTCCTGGTGAACGTCGGCCTGAACTACCTTTCTCTCTCCCGTTCGGCAGAAACGCTGTCCGGTGGTGAAGCCCAACGTATTCGTCTGGCAAGCCAGATTGGCGCCGGGCTGGTTGGCGTGATGTACGTGCTGGATGAGCCGTCCATCGGCCTGCACCAGCGCGATAACGAGCGCCTGCTGGAAACGCTGATTCACCTGCGTAACCTCGGCAACACGGTGATTGTGGTTGAGCATGACGAAGACGCCATTCGCGCCGCCGACCATATTATCGATATTGGTCCAGGCGCGGGCGTGCACGGCGGCCAGGTGGTCGCGGAAGGCACCATGAAGGATATTATTGCGGTGCCGGAATCCCTGACCGGGCAGTTCCTCAGCGGCAAACGCGAGATTGCGGTGCCGAAACAGCGCGTTGCTGCCGATCCGTCAAAAGTGCTCAAGCTCTCCGGCGCGAAGGGGAACAACCTGAAGGACGTCACGCTGACGCTGCCGGTGGGGCTGTTTACCTGTATTACCGGGGTATCCGGCTCCGGCAAGTCGACGCTGATTAACGACACGCTGTTCCCGATTGCCCAACGTCAGCTAAACGGGGCGACAATCGCCGAACCGGCACCGTACCGTGAAGTTCAGGGCCTGGAACACTTCGATAAGGTCATCGACATTGACCAAAGCCCGATTGGCCGCACACCTCGTTCCAACCCGGCGACCTACACCGGCGTGTTCACCCCCGTGCGCGAGCTGTTTGCTGGCGTACCGGAAGCGCGCTCGCGCGGCTATACGCCGGGGCGCTTTAGCTTCAACGTTCGCGGCGGGCGCTGCGAAGCCTGCCAGGGCGACGGCGTAATCAAAGTCGAAATGCACTTTCTGCCGGATATCTACGTGCCGTGCGACCAGTGCAAAGGCAAACGCTATAACCGTGAAACGCTGGAGATTAAGTACAAAGGCAAAAGCATTCACGAAGTGCTGGATATGACCATTGAAGATGCCCGCGAATTCTTCGACGCCGTTCCGGCGCTGGCGCGTAAGCTGCAAACGCTGATCGACGTGGGCCTGTCCTACATTCGGCTTGGCCAGTCGGCGACCACGCTGTCAGGCGGTGAAGCACAGCGCGTTAAGCTGGCGCGTGAGCTGTCTAAGCGCGGCACCGGCCAGACGCTGTATATCCTCGATGAGCCGACCACCGGCCTGCACTTTGCGGATATCCAGCAACTGCTGGAAGTGCTGCATCAGCTCAGGGATCAGGGCAATACCATTGTGGTGATTGAACACAATCTCGACGTGATTAAAACCGCAGACTGGATTGTGGACTTAGGGCCGGAAGGCGGCAGCGGCGGCGGCGAGATTTTGGTCTCCGGCACGCCGGAAACCGTCGCCACCTGCGAAGCTTCTCATACCGCGCGTTTCCTCAAGCCACTGCTGAAGTAGTCAAACCGACAATTGCTGCCTGACCTGCTCAGGCAGCAATGCCACCGCCTGCTGATACGAAGCATCCACCAGATAATAAATTTGCGAACCGGGCAGCGAGCCGTCGAGGTAAAGCGTGCTCCAGTGCGCCTTATTCAAATGGGCGCTGGGGAAAACGTCCTGATGCTGCTGACGCAGAAGCTCTGCCAGATCGGGTGTGGCTTTGAGGGAGACTGCCGGGCGCTGGTTCTCCGCATGCACCATGGCAAACAGCACATCGCCGACTTTGATTTGCGTGGCCTTCCAGTCGCTGTGCACACTCTGCTCTGCGCCGGGTTTTTTCATGCAGTACTCTAAAAGATCCGAATGGGTCATCTTCATTTCCTCGTCCTGAACGTTTACCGGAAGCATTCGCGGCAGCATTAAGTGTGCGCCAAAAGCGGATAACAGACGAGGGAATTGATTAAAAAAACGGCAGGCAATTTATGTTAGCTGCCGCTTTTCTGGCCGGGATCAGTACTCGGAGTTGACGATAACCTCTTCGCCAAACGAGCCTGCTTTCGGCAGCGGCTGGTAGCTGGAGTTGGAGGCTCGCAGGATACGAATGCCGCGCGCGCCGACGTCCTGGGCCGCGGTGATGTCGTTGTCTGAATCGCCGTAGAAGATTTTGATTTTCTTCTCTTTCAGCCACTGGGTTTTGGTGTTCTGGCCTTCTTTATCGCCGGCAAAGATCACCGGATTGACGCTCGGCTCCGGGATCAGGAAGTCGTTTTGCAGGGTTTTGGTGACGGTTTCGGTTTTGGTCTGGCTGCGTCCGGTCACAAAGTACACGCTGTCGCCGCGCTTGAGGTGCATGGTGATCAGGCTTTTTGCGACCTCTTTAGGCATGCTGAAGTCATCCCAGCCGTTGTTCATCTTTTCCCAAAAAGCCGGGTTTTTCAGGTAGTCCTGCTTACCCGGCGAGAACTCTTTTTGCCCGCGATAAAAGCCCGGGCTGGAAAACAGCACGGTATCGTCGATATCAAACCCGACGGCGATAGGCGCGCGGCCAAGCAGGCTATTTTCAATTTGTGCCACGGAAACCCAGTGGATTGGCACCTGTTGCGCCAGCTGCGCCACGGTGACGCCAGGATTCAGCGGAGCGGGGGCGGATTCGGTTGCCAAAGCGGCATGATTGAAGCCTGCCAGCAGGCAGACGGCACTGAGTGCCAGGGCGATCTTACGCATTGTTTTCCCTTTATTTTCTGTTTTTAATCGTTGTTAAAATGAGCAGCCTTGCCATAAAGCCTTCCGACCATACCTGCCGGGGACCGATCGACAAAGATTTTTTTCAGTTTTATGTCAGAGAAAATAGGCAGGGTCACAGAATAGAGCAGGAATTTCCTCTCCCAAACGGGAGAGGAAAAAGAGAACATGCGGTAACCAAATAAAGTTAGCGAGTACTTACATCACTGCAGCGAACGCCTGCGCCACGCGCTGAACGTTGCTGTGATTAAGCCCGGCAACGCAGATACGACCGCTGGTGAGCAGGTAAATGCCAAACTCATCACGCAGGCGGTCGGCCTGAGCCGCGCTTAGCCCGGTGTAGCTAAACATGCCGCGCTGTTTCACCAGGTAGTCAAAGTTGCGCCCCGGCACCGCTTTAGTCAGCACTTCCACCAGCACCTGGCGCATTTCCAGAATACGCACGCGCATGGTTTCCACTTCCGCAATCCAGCTCGCTTTCAGCTTCTCGTCATTCAGAACGGTCGCCACCACCTGCGCCCCAAAGTTCGGCGGGCTGGAGTAGTTGCGGCGCACGGTAGCTTTGAGCTGACCCAGCACTCGCCCTGCGGCATCACTGTCTTCGCAAACTACGGAAAGCCCGCCCACGCGTTCGCCATAGAGAGAGAAGATTTTAGAGAAGGAATTGCTGACCAGCATCGGCTGCCCGGAGGAGGCGATGGCGCGGATGGCATAGGCATCCTGCTCCATGCCCGCGCCAAAGCCCTGATAGGCGATGTCGAGGAACGGGATCAGGTTGCGTGCTTTAAGAATTTCCGTGACGGCATCCCACTGGCTGTCGGTGAGATCTGAGCCGGTTGGGTTGTGGCAGCAAGGGTGCAGCAGCACGATGCTAAGTTCAGGCAGCGTATTCAGTTTTTCCAGCAGCGCCTCAAAGCGCACGCCGTTGGTTTCGCTGTCGAACCACGGGTAAGTATTCACGGTGAAACCCGCGCCTTCAAAAATGGCGACGTGGTTTTCCCAGGTTGGATCGCTGACCCATACCTGTGAATCAGGGAAATAGGTTTTCAGGAAGTCAGCGCCAATTTTTAAGGCACCGGACCCCCCGAGCGTTTGCACGGTGGCAATGCGACCTTCCACCAGCGCCGGGTGGTTAGCACCAAACAGCAGCGGCGCGATGGCGCTGCGATAGCTGTTCAGGCCCTCCATCGGTAAATAGAGAGAGGCGCCGTGAGCCTGCGCATTCAGGCGAGCTTCTGCTTCTGCCACGGCCTGTAACTGCGGGATCACCCCATCTTCATTGTAATAGAGGCCGATGCTGAGGTTGACCTTGTCGCTGCGCGGATCGACTTTAAAGCGTTCCATGAGGGAAAGGATCGGGTCGCCAGCATAGGCGTCAACTTTTTGAAACACGGTGAGGTTCTCCTGGTTTACAGTTCGCGGATTTCCACTGTAAACCAGGCGAGGACACTCAGTCCAGATACTTCATTGTTACCCTTGAAGTCAGGCGAGTGATAAGTTCGTAAGCACTTACATTCGAATATTCGGCGATGCGTTCGACCGGCAAACCTTCACCCCACAGCACTGCACTATCGCCCGGTTTATCGGCGGCATCCGGGCCTAAATCGACGCAAATCATGTCCATGGCAACGCGCCCCACAATGGGCACTTCGCGACCATTGATCAGCACCGGCGTGCCGGAAGGCGCGCTGCGCGGGTAGCCGTCACCGTAGCCCATAGCCACCACGCCAAGGCAGGTGTCGCGCTCGGCAGTCCAGGTCCCACCGTAGCCGACCGGCTCCCCGGCTTTATGGCCGCGAACCGCGATCAGGCTTGAGGTTAAAGACATCACCGGCTGGAAACCAAAGTCTTCACCCCACGGCTTTTGTTCCAGCGGCGAAACGCCGTACAGGATGATGCCGGGGCGAACCCAGTCCATATGCGAGTCGGGCCACAGCAGAATGCCGCCCGAGGCGGCGATAGAGCGCTGACCCGGCTTGCCTGCAGTGAAAGAATTAAAGATATCGAGCTGGCGCGGGGTGGCGTCGGACTCCGGCTCATCGGCACGGGCAAAGTGGCTCACCACGTTTACCGGCTGGCTGACGTTTTTGCAGGCGGCCAGGCGCTGATAGAAAGCTTCGGCCTCTTCCGGGCGCACGCCGAGGCGGTGCATCCCGGTGTCCAGCTTCATCCAGACGGTGATGGGCTGGCTGAGATCGGCCTGCTCTAGCGCTTCCAGCTGTTGAATGCTGTGGATCGCCGTCTGGAAGTTCTGGGCGGCAATCGTCGGCAAGTCTTCAGCATTGAAGAACCCTTCCAGCAGCAGAACGGGTTTAGTGATGCCACCTTCCCGCAGGCGCAGGGCTTCTTCGAGGCGGGCCACGCCGAAGGCATCGGCGTTTTCTAAGGTGCGGGCGGTCTCCAGCAGACCATGCCCATAGGCGTTTGCTTTCACGACTGCCACCAGGCGACTGTTCGGAGCCAGTTCGCGGAGGCGTTGCAGGTTGTGTCGCAGAGCGCGGCGGTTAATGACGACGGTTGCCGCTTGCATGTTCTTTCCTTGCTTAAAAAGTAACAAAAACCTACCCCCTGAATCTTTCAAGCCCCGGCAAGGTGGCTTGAAGGATGACGAGGATTTTTATTCTTCGTCGTACTGCGGCCCGGCATAGTTATCGAAGCGTGACCACTGGCCGTTAAAGGTCAGGCGTACGGTACCGATCGGGCCGTTACGCTGCTTACCGATGATGATTTCCGCGATGCCTTTCAGGTCGCTGTTTTCGTGGTAAACCTCGTCGCGATAGATAAACATGATCAAGTCGGCATCCTGCTCGATGGAGCCAGATTCACGCAGGTCGGAGTTGACCGGGCGTTTGTCGGCGCGCTGTTCCAGGGAGCGGTTAAGCTGCGACAGCGCCACCACCGGAACCTGAAGTTCTTTTGCCAGCGCCTTGAGCGAGCGGGAAATCTCGGCGATCTCCAGCGTACGGTTGTCGGACAGCGACGGCACGCGCATCAGCTGCAGGTAGTCAATCATGATCATGCTTAAACCTTCATGCTCACGGTAGATACGGCGGGCACGCGAGCGCACTTCGGTTGGTGTCAGGCCAGAAGAGTCATCGATGTACATGTTGCGCTTCTCGAGCAAAATGCCCATGGTGCTGGAGATACGCGCCCAGTCCTCATCGTCCAGCTGGCCGGTACGGATTCGGGTCTGGTCCACGCGCGACAGCGACGCCAGCATACGCATCATGATCTGCTCGCCGGGCATTTCGAGGCTGAAAATCAGTACCGGTTTGTCCTGCAGCATGGCGGCGTTTTCGCACAGGTTCATCGCAAAAGTGGTTTTACCCATCGACGGACGAGCGGCCACGATAATCAGGTCAGAGCGCTGGAGGCCCGCTGTTTTCTTGTTCAGATCCTGGTAGCCGGTATCCACCCCCGTGACGCCGTCGTGCGGCGTCTGGTAGAGGGACTCAATTCGGGAAACCGTGGCTTCCAGAATCTGGTCGATGCTTTTCGGGCCTTCATCTTTGTTAGCGCGGTTTTCGGCAATCTGGAAAACGCGGGATTCTGCCAGATCCAGCAAATCTTCACTGGTACGCCCCTGCGGGTCGTAGCCGGCATCGGCAATTTCATTGGCGACCGCAATCATTTCGCGCACAACCGCACGTTCGCGCACGATATCCGCGTAAGCGCTGATGTTCGCCGCACTTGGCGTGTTTTTAGAGAGTTCCGCGAGATAAGCAAAACCACCGACGCTCTCGAGCTGCCCCTGGAGCTCCAGGGATTCAGAAAGCGTAATCAGGTCGATGGGTTTGCTCATTTCGAGCAGGCGCTGCATTTCGGTAAAGATCATGCGGTGCGGACGGCTGAAGAAGTCGTTAGCGACCACGCGCTCGGCGACGTTGTCCCAGCGTTCGTTATCCAGCATTAAACCGCCCAACACCGACTGCTCCGCCTCAAGCGAGTGCGGCGGCATCTTCAGCCCTTCTACCTGACGGTCGCGGGGTTCTTTCGGTTTGTTGAAGGGTTTATTTCCTGCCATAGTGAGGGAGCTACCAAATTCATAGTGAGAGACCGGGAAGTATAACCATTCTTGTCACTCTTCGACACAAGGAGTTTCCATGGCAACGCGCATCGAATTTAGCCAACACGGCGGGCCTGAAGTATTGAAAGCCGTTGAGTTTACGCCGAAAGATCCGGCGGAGAACGAAGTTCAGGTTGAGAATAAAGCGATAGGTATTAACTACATTGATACCTATATCCGCAGCGGGCTCTATCCGCCACCGGCGCTCCCGAGCGGGCTGGGTACCGAAGCGGCTGGCGTTGTCAGCAAGGTCGGCAGCAAAGTCACTCACCTGAAGGTTGGCGATCGCGTTGTTTACGCGCAGTCTGGCCTGGGCGCATACAGCAGCGTTCACAATGCGCCAGCCGATAAAGTCGCTAAAATCCCGGATGCTATCTCTTTCGAACAGGCAGCAGCTTCTTTCCTGAAAGGCCTGACCGTGTTTTACCTGCTGCGTAAAACCTACGAAATTAAAGCCAATGAAACCTTCCTGTTCCACGCGGCGGCGGGCGGCGTGGGCTTAATTGCCTGCCAGTGGGCGAAAGCGCTGGGCGCCAAACTGATTGGTACCGTCGGTTCAGCACAAAAGGCCGATCGCGCTTTGCAGGCAGGGGCGTGGCAAACCATCAACTATCAGCACGAAAATATCTCTGAGCGCGTCAAAGAGCTGACCGGCGGCAAGAAAGTGGCAGTCGTGTATGACTCCGTCGGGAAAGAGACCTGGGAAGCGTCGCTGGATTGCCTGCAGCGCCGTGGGCTGATGGTGAGCTTTGGTAACTCTTCCGGGCCGGTGACCGGCGTGAACCTGGGCATTCTGAACCAGAAGGGATCGCTGTACGTGACTCGCCCTTCTCTGAACGGCTATCTCACCACCCGCGCCGAGTTCGATGAAGCCTGCCACGAGTTGTTTTCGCTGATCGCCAGCGGCGCGATTAAGGTGGATGTCGCGGAAAACCAGAAATTTGCGCTGAAGGATGCGGTGCTTGCACACCAGACGCTGGAGAGCCGTGCCACGCAGGGTTCAAGCCTGTTAATTCCGTAACCCACTCAAAATTCAGAAAGAATTAGGGCTTCCCGGAGGAAGCCCTTTCTTTTTTGTTCGTGCTGTATGTAGGGTACAGCGCGATGAATTCTTGTTACTGCGAAAGGATAGTCGCAGATTTAATAAGTAAAAGAAATGACGCCACCGGGATTAAGTTCAGGCTTGTGATCGGCTCCGCAATACCTGAATTCTCCCGGTGGCCTTAAGGCTAAAGCTGGCGCTTATCGGCAACCAAAGACAGCGCGTGTTCAACCACTTCAATGCCTGCCCTGGCTTTATGAGCGTTTTCGCTTAAGTAACGGCGCCACTGACGCGCGCCCGGTATTCCCTGGAATAAACCAAGCATATGCCGAGTTACATGGCCCAGGTAGGTGCCGTTTGCCAGTTCGCGTTCAATGTATGGATACATCGCTCGCACCACGGCAACGGGGTCGCTGTCCGCAACATCTGCCCCGAAAATTTCGCGGTCAACCGTCGTCAGCAAGCCCGGGTTTTGGTAAGCCTCGCGCCCGACCATCACGCCATCGAGATGCTCGAGGTGGGTTTTCGCTTCTTCCAGCGTCTTAATCCCGCCGTTAATCGCCATGGTGAGCTGCGGGAAATCACGCTTGAGCTGGTACACGCGCGGGTAATCCAGCGGTGGAATTTCACGGTTTTCTTTTGGGCTCAGGCCAGAGAGCCAGGCTTTACGCGCGTGGATGATAAACATCTCGCATTCGCCCTTGCCTGCCACCGTGCCAATGAAATCGCAGAGAAATTCGTAGCTGTCCTGATCATCAATGCCGATGCGGGTTTTTACCGTCACCGGAATAGAAACCACATCGCGCATCGCTTTAATACAATCGGCAACCAGCTGTGCTTCACCCATCAGGCAAGCACCAAAACGCCCGTTCTGCACCCGGTCAGACGGGCAGCCCACGTTCAGGTTAATTTCATCGTAGCCGCGCGCTTCGGCGAGTTTCGCACAGTGTGCCAGCGCCTGAGGATCACTGCCGCCAAGCTGCAGCGCAATCGGATGTTCTTCTTCGCTATAGGCCAGATAGTCCCCTTTACCGTGGATGATCGCCCCGGTGGTCACCATTTCGGTGTACAGCAGCGTGTGGCGGGACAGCTGACGCAGGAAATAGCGGCAGTGGCGATCGGTCCAGTCGAGCATCGGCGCAATGGAGAAACGGTGCGGCTGGAAAGGAGTCTGGTTGCTTTGTGAGGACATACGTTTACGCAGGCTACGATTAAAAAAGGGTCGTTACTATAGCATAAAGCAGCGCCGGGGCATCAGGCTGCCCCGGCATTCAGCATCAGAAGGCCACGCTCAACTGCGCCCCCGCGCCCCAGGTTTGGTCTTCGCCGTACAGGCCCATCAAATCGATATTGACGTGTTTGCCTGCCGCGAACCCTACCCCGCCGGTAAAGACGTTGCTGTCATTGCTTTTCACATCCGCACGATAGCCGGCACGCAACGCCAGCCAGGAAAGCGGCCTCACCTCAGCGCCAACACCCACATACTGAGAGTTGGCTTCGCTTTTAAAGCCTTTGGTTTCGGTCAGATCGCCGTCCGCGCTCAGGGTCACCAGCTCGTTATGCCAGGCTACCCCGGCGGTCACCAGCGGGCTGATTTGCCAGGTATCTTTGTAGTTCCGTACTTCGCCGGTACGCCCGTTAGTGATGCGAATATCTTTCGTGTCGATATCGCGGGACACCAGGTTCTGGCCGCTCAGGCCAACTGTCCAGTTCTCGCCAAAATCGGCCGCCACGCCTGCGTCAAGGTTGAATCCAGTGTCATCGTTGCGGTACTGACTGTTCTTCCAGTCGCCGCTGCGATAGTCGTAAATGGACGTGGTGTAGTTATACAACCAGGTCTTCTGCAGCTTAGGCGTGACGCCAACTGACACCGGCACGCCGCTAACGTCAAACTTGTGGGCAAGAGCAATCCCATAATCAGAAACAATGGCCGCGCGACCGGAAGCGGTTGAGTTCAGGTTACGGGTAATCTGACCGGAACCATTTTGCAGCGCATCAAACGCCACCTCTCCCGCTACCGCGCTGGAGTTTTGGATACTTCGCAGGTAATTGATGTCGTTCTGATCGATATCAGAGCTGACTTTCGCTCGGGCGTAAGCTTTAGTGACGAAAGCTACGGAGAGAGTGTCATTTGGGATGCTAACCGCAATCCCCGCGGCGGCTTTGGCCCTTGCCGTATCGCCCCGCAAATCTTCGAGTTCCCCTGCTAAATCTCCTGCTGCGCTGCGAAACTGATTTAACGTTCCGTTCGGATTAAAAAGAATATCCCGCAGCGTTAACGACCCAATAGATTGTTTATAGTTATCAACTTTGTCGCTGATGCCGTCGATGCGATCCTGAAGGTTGTCTTTATCCGTTATTTGCGCCCCGACAGACGGTAAAATAACGGTAATATTGTCGTCTGATTTGGACCGGGCTAATAGCGCCGGGTTGATTAATACGCCGCTGCCATAATTAGCCGAAGCCACGCCGGTGCCCCCCATCGCATCGTTTCGCGCTTCGGACCAGGTCCCTGCCGCCCCGGCCTGATGGGCAATAAAGAAGGTTGCGGCGAGTGTCGCCACCGAAGATTTTATTTTATTCATTCACAGCACGCCTGTCTGATTGTCAGATGAAGTAATTCGCCCCTGACAGTTATGACTGAACAGAGGCAGACTATTGCTGTGAATAGCGCGATAAAAAGATGGATATTTGAACCATCAGGATCCCAGATATATCCTTAGGGTTAACGTCTTATTGTTTCCATGCTAATTAATTTATAGTTTACCCTTCGGCTTTCGTGAAGGAAGACCGTTGTGCGGGCCAAAGAATTGAGGCGGATGATCTATCCAACGATCCTGCCGCTGCACGGCATAAGACTGATTTAGCGGGTAATAAATTTTATTTTCGGCTTTATTGGCTTCACCTACGACTAATAGCCGCACATCCTGTTCGGTATTATTAATAAAGGTATGGCAAATGCCGGTTCCGGCAGGAAATCCCACGCTATCGCCCGGCTCGAGCGCCCAAAGATGACCGTTGATCCACACTTCGGGGTGCCCTTCGAGCACATACGCAAACTCTTCTTCGCTGCTTTCCGCGTGGGGATAAGAGGTTCTGCGGCCCGGAGGAATACGCTCATGGTGAATTCCAAGGCGGGTTAAACCGAAATTACGGGCCAGAGGAGCGCCAATAGAAAACAGCTCCGCGCTGTCCGGGTAAGTTGCGTCATCCTCGCCTTCCAGCTCGCGCCAGTGACGAATACAATCAGGTTTTTGCATCACTTCCTCCTGGGTAGATAGGGTCAGTATGTACCAGGATTCGGCGTTTTATCCGCATTATGGTAAAGTATTGCGTCAATGACCGGGAGAGGCTGATGGATACCACAACTTCGCAAAACGTGTTAGCTCAGGCTGAAAAGCTCTGCCTGCAACGCAATGTACGCCTGACGCCACAGCGTCTCGAGGTTTTGCGCCTGATGGCCGAGCAAACCGGGGCCATCAGCGCTTATGATCTGCTGGATCTCCTGCGCGTTAGCGAGCCACAGGCTAAGCCTCCAACGGTTTATCGCGCGCTGGATTTTCTGCTGGAGCAGGGTTTTGTGCACCGCGTGGAATCCAACAACAGTTACGTGCTGTGTAATTTTATCGATCATCCAACCCACTCTTCCGCCATGTTTATCTGCGACAGATGTGGGGCCGTGAAAGAGCAGGCCGCTCAGGGTGTGGAAGATATTATGCAGAAACTGGCGTCCAAAATGGGGTTTGCCCTGCGCCATAACGTGATTGAAGCCCACGGATTGTGCGCTGATTGCTCGGAAGTTGAAGCCTGTAGCCACCACGGCGCCTGCGATCACGATCATTCAGTGCAGCCGAAGAAAAAGCGTTAAGAGGGAGTGGTACATCCCTGTACCCGGGCAGGATTGGTCTTACTTACTGATTAGCACATTTGAGGGTCCGCCAGATTACCAGCGGTAATTGCTCCCGGACTCCCAGTCCTTCACTTCTTTCTCTGCCTGGTCTTTGGCGTAGCCATAGCGTTCCTGGATTTTACCCACCAGCTGGTCACGCTTCCCTTCGATGACGGTCATATCGTCATCGGTCAGCTTACCCCATTTCTCTTTGATCGTGCCTTTGAACTGCTTCCAGTTACCGCCGATTTCGTCCTTATTCATCATCATCTCCTCATCGTTCGGTTTAGATTTTCGCATCCGGGCTGCAGGATGCTGACTTTCTGGAAAACATCCACTGTCTGCTGGATGTAAAGGTAATTGTAGACAAGGATTCCGAGTTATATTTAAAACTCAGAATCTTTAACCATTCTTAAAAGCGATGGAACGCTGATTCCTCGTCTTAGAAACGAGAAATCAGCACGACAGGAGCAGGGTTAACGAAGGCCAGGAGGTTCGATCAATGGCCGCCCGATGCAGCGAACCAGGTGTTATTACGCCAGTGGCGCCGCCAGATGACGCCCAGCGACAGGCCACGCAAGGCCAGAAACACCGCCAGAGACAGCCACAGGGCGTGGTTACCCCACAAAGGCAGCGTAAGCATCGTCACGCCAAAGCCCAGCGCCGCAACCGCCATGCTGTTACGCATTTCGGCACCCCGCGTCGCGCCGATAAACATACCGTCCAGCAGGTAACACCAAACGCCCACGACCGGCAAAATAACCTGCCAGGCAAGGTAATGATTTGCCAGAACACGAAGCTCCGGCAGGGAGGTAAGCAGCGCGACAATTTGCTCCCCAGCAAAAGCATAAATAGCGGCAAATGCTATCGCAACCAGCCCCGCCTGCCTGCACGCAGCCCCCCAAACTTCGAGCAACTGCCCACGGTTACGCGCCCCGTAAGCCTGCCCTGAATGGGCTTCTACGGCGTAAGCAAAGCCGTCCAGCGCATAGGCGGTAAAGGTCAACAGCGTCATCAGCACGGCGTTAACGGCAACAATTTCGCTGCCGAGACGCGCACCAAAAATGGTGATTGAAGCAAAGCAAATTTGCAGCAGCAGCGAACGCAGCATGATATCGCGGTTGAGGGCCAGCAGCTTGCGTAAGTCCCCTTGCCAGGCCGTTTTGAGACGAGCCCAACTGATGCCCCGCAGCTTCAGTACCTTCCGCACCATCACCAGGCCGATGATAAACGTCGCATATTCGGACACCGCCGTGGCCAGCGCCGCCCCCTGTACGTTCATGTGCAGCCCCATCACCAGCCAGAGGTCGAGCACGATATTAATCAAATTGCCGACGACCAACAGGATGACCGGCGCCCGCGCATACTGAACGCCCAACAACCAGCCTAACAGCACGAGGTTAGCCAGTGATGCCGGGGCGCTAAGCCAGCGGATCTCCAGGAACCGCCTTGCCTGATATAACACCTCGTCATTGCCGCCAACAACGTGCAGCGCAAGATTGATCAGTGGATAACGTAGGACCACGATAGCCAGCCCGGCTATCATCGCCAGCATCAGGGGTTGAACCAGCGCGCGCGCCAGCCGCTGTGGATCGTTCGCACCAAACGCCTGTGCCGTTAACCCGGTGGTGCTCATGCGCAGAAAAAGCAGCAGCATAAAGAGGAAACTGGTCGCCGTGGCGCCGATAGCCACCCCGCCGAGATAGGTCGGGCTATCAAGATGGCCAATGACCGCCGTATCGACAAGGCCCAGTAACGGAACGGTGATATTGGAAAAAATCATCGGCAGCGCAAGCCGCCACAGCGCACCATCCGTTGACAAAAAGAATCGCATGGGAATGATCCAGAGGAAAAAAAGAGAGGTGTTTAAGGCAGGTGGCACGGCAGAGTTACCGCACCACCGGAAGAGGTGTTACAGCCATTCACCGTTGCGGATCACCCCGACGGCCAGGCCTTCAATGCTAAAATTCTGCTCGCGAAGATCGACCACAATAGGCTGGAATTCGCTGTTTTCCGGCAGCAGGTGCACGGTATTGCCCTGCTTTTTCAGGCGTTTTACGGTCACTTCATCGTCGATACGCGCGACAACGACCTGGCCATTACGCACGTCCTGGGTTTTGTGAACGGCTAATAAATCACCGTCCATGATGCCGATATCTTTCATCGACATGCCGCTGACGCGCAGCAGGAAATCGGCATTCGGCTTGAACAGAGAAGGGTCAACCTGGTAGTGGCCTTCGATGTGCTGTTGCGCCAGCAGCGGCTCACCGGCGGCAACACGGCCCACCAGCGGCAGGCCATTTTCTTCTTCAACCAGCAGACGAATGCCGCGTGATGCACCAGAAACAATCTCGATGGCACCTTTACGTGCCAGCGCTTTAAGATGCTCTTCCGCGGCGTTTGGAGAACGGAACCCCAGACGTTGTGCAATTTCGGCGCGCGTAGGTGGCATGCCGGTCTGGTTGATATGATCCCGAATGAGATCAAACACCTCTTGCTGCCTGGTAGTTAGTGCTTTCATTCCGCCCCCTGGGTGTTTATACAGTTATGCTGTGAGTATATACAGCCCCGGGCGATTTTGAAACCACAAATTAAGCAAAAAACCAGCGACTTAAACTATTCTGGAAGGGCTATCGCAAATGTGACCAAAGCAAGGTGGCCCAGGTTGCAACCGCAAGGATAATCGCTATCAATACGGCGGCGGAACCCATATCTTTGGCTCGCCCTGAAAGCTCGTGGTACTCGGTGCCGACACGGTCAACCAGCGCTTCAATGGCGCTGTTGAGGATTTCGACAATCATCACCAAAACAACCGAGCCAATCAGTAAAATACGCGTGATGGGGTCCACGTCCAGCCAGCAGGCGATGATGATAGCGATAACCGCCGCTACGCCCTCCTGACGAAAGGCGGCTTCGTTGATCCAGGCCGCACGCAACCCCTTCCACGAGTAGCCTGCAGCCTTAATAATGCGGGTGATGCCGGTGGTATTATTCGCCATTCAAGGAAACCTTTTTAAATATTGAGCGTCAATGCTCACTGAGTCTAAATCGCAGCGCCACAGAAATTCCCCAGAGTTTCTGATATCCTTGCGGCGCATTTGCATTATTAACCTGAGGCTTTACATCATTTATGTCAGGCTGGCCAAGAATTTACTACAAATTACTGAATTTACCATTAAGCGTTCTGGTAAAGAGCAAGTCTATCCCGGCGGATCCCCAAACCGAACTCGGTCTGGACCCTTCACGCCCCATCATGTACGTCCTGCCCTACAATTCTAAGGCAGACTTACTGACG
Source organism: Enterobacter sp. TMH.L2 (assembly GCF_050847315.1). Classification (NCBI taxonomy): domain Bacteria; kingdom Pseudomonadati; phylum Pseudomonadota; class Gammaproteobacteria; order Enterobacterales; family Enterobacteriaceae; genus Enterobacter; species Enterobacter sp. TMH.L2. The sequence continues at coordinate 4,355,933 of NZ_CP193791.1, forward strand.
CTGCGTGCTCAATGTCTGGATCACGATCTGCCCGACCCGCTGGAACCTCTGGAAATTGACGGCGTACTGCTGCCGCGCTACGTGTTTATCCACGGCGGGCCGCGCGTCTTCACCTATTACACGCCAAAAGAAGAGTCGGTAAAACTGTTCCACGATTATCTGGATCTGCACCGCAGCAATCCCGATCTCGATGTACAGATGGTGCCGGTTTCCGTGATGTTCGGCCGCTCGCCAGGGCGCGAAAAAGGGGAAATCAACCCGCCTTTACGCACGCTGAACGGCGTCCAGAAATTCTTTGCGGTTTCCTGGCTGGGTCGCGATAGCTTCGTGCGTTTCTCGCCGCCGGTTTCGCTTCGCCGCATGGCAACCGAACACGGCACGGACAAGATTATTGCCCAAAAATTGGCTCGCGTGGCGCGCACTCACTTTGCCCGCCAGCGTCTGGCCGCCGTTGGCCCGCGCCTGCCGGTCCGCCAGGATCTCTTCAACAAGCTGCTGGCGTCAAAAGCGATTGCCCGCGCGGTAGAAGATGAAGCCCGCAGCAAGAAAATCTCCCACGAAAAAGCGCAGCAAAATGCCGTCGCGCTGATGGAAGAGATTGCCGCGAACTTCTCCTACGAAGCCGTACGTCTGACGGACCGCGTTTTAGGGTTAACCTGGAACCGCCTCTATCAGGGCATTAACGTGCATAACGCCGAACGCGTGCGCCAGCTTGCCCATGATGGCCACGAAATCGTCTATGTGCCCTGCCACCGCAGCCACATGGACTATTTGCTGCTTTCCTACGTGCTTTATCACCAGGGGCTGGTTCCGCCGCACATTGCCGCCGGGATCAACCTGAACTTCTGGCCAGCCGGCCCGATTTTCCGCCGCCTGGGCGCGTTCTTTATTCGCCGTACCTTCAAGGGCAACAAGCTTTACTCCACGGTATTCCGCGAATATCTGGGCGAGCTGTTCAGCCGCGGCTATTCCGTTGAATACTTTGTCGAGGGTGGCCGCTCCCGTACCGGCCGTTTGCTGGATCCTAAGACTGGCACGCTGTCGATGACCATTCAGGCCATGCTACGCGGCGGCACTCGCCCGATCACTCTGGTGCCGATTTACATCGGGTACGAGCACGTCATGGAAGTGGGCACTTACGCGAAAGAGCTACGCGGTGCGACCAAAGAAAAAGAGAGCTTCATGCAGATGGTGCGCGGCCTGAGTAAGCTGCGCAACCTCGGCCAGGGTTACGTTAACTTCGGCGAACCGCTGCCGCTGATGACCTACCTGAACCAGCATGTTCCGGAATGGAAAGACTCTATCGATCCGATAGAAGCAATTCGCCCGGCCTGGCTGACGCCAACGGTGAATGATATCGCTGCCGATATCATGGTGCGTATCAACAACGCAGGGGCCGCTAACGCCATGAACCTGTGCTGTACCGCGCTGCTTGCTTCACGCCAGCGTTCGCTGACCCGTGAACAGCTTACCGAACAGCTCGACTGCTACCTGAACCTGCTGCGTAACGTGCCGTATTCTCCGGATGCCACCGCACCAACGGTTTCCGCTGACGCGCTGATCGACCACGCGCTGCAGATGAACAAGTTCGAGGTGGAGAAAGACACCATCGGTGACATCATCATTCTGCCGCGCGAGCAGGCCGTGCTGATGACCTATTACCGCAACAACATCATGCACATGCTGGTGCTGCCGTCGCTGATGGCGTCCATCATCACTCAGCATCGCCACATCTCGCGCGCAGAGCTGCTGCGTCAGATAGAAGTTGTTTACCCGATGCTGAAAGCCGAGCTGTTCCTGCGTTGGGAAAAAAGCGAGCTGGGCAGAGAAATTGATGCGCTGATCGCGGAGATGGAGCGTCAGGATCTGGTCATGGTTGTCGGTGACGAAGTGCAGATCAACCCTCACCGTTCACGCACTCTGCAGCTTCTGGCGGCGGGCGTGCGCGAGACAATCCAGCGGTATGCCATCACCTTCTGGCAGTTGAGCGCCAACCCATCGATCAACCGCGGAACGCTGGAACGCGAAAGCCGCACGGTGGCGCAGCGACTGTCCGTTCTGCACGGCATTAACGCCCCGGAATTCTTTGATAAAGCGGTCTTTACCTCGCTGGTGCTTACCCTGCGCGATGAAGGCTATATCAGCGATACCGGTGATGCAGACGCGACCGAAACCATCAAGGTTTACCAGATGCTGGCCGATCTTGTGACCTCGGACGTACGTCTGACGATTGAGAGCTCCGCTTCCCAGGACGCGGTTTCTTAATTCAGCATAAACGAAAAAGGCGGGTGATTAACCCGCCTTTTTTATTGCCTGAAGACTGACTCAGAAATGCAGGTAGCTCAACGCCAGGCCCAGGAACAGCACCAGCCCGACATAGTTATTGTTCATAAACGCTTTAAAGCAGCCTTCGCGCTCGCGTTTGGCGATCAGCTTCTGCTGGTGCACAAACAGCCCGCCCGCCAGCAAAATTGACCAGTAGAACGTGCCACCCAGCCCATTGAGCCAGCCCACAACGCCCATCAACAGCATGGTGGCGATTTGCAGCAGGCCGATGATCAGCTTATCGTTGCGGCCAAACAGGATCGCCGTCGACTTAATGCCAATCTTCAGGTCGTCGTCGCGGTCGACCATCGCATACTGCGTGTCGTACGCCACGGTCCAGCAAATGTTAGCGAGGAACATCAGCCAGCAGCTTAACGGCACCGATTCGCTGGCGGCGGCAAATGCCATAGGAATGGACCAGCCAAAAGCCGCACCCAGCACCACCTGAGGCAAATGGGTGTAGCGCTTCATAAACGGATACACCCATGCCAGCGCAAGGCCGGCCACGGACAGCAAGATCGTCATGGTGTTGAGCGTCAGCACCAGCAGGAAAGCCAGGCCCACCAGCACCGCGAACAGCGCCTTCGCTTCTTTCTCAGAAACTGCGCCACTGGGCAGCGGGCGCTGCGCGGTACGCTTTACGTGACCATCAAATTTACGGTCGGCATAATCGTTCACCACGCAGCCCGCGGCGCGCATCAGCCAGACGCCAGCGATAAAAACAACCAGATTCAGCAGCGAGGGTAAGCCCGGGGTGGCCACCCACAGCGCCCACAGCGTGGGCCATAGCAGCAACAAAGCGCCAATGGGCTTATCGGTACGCATTAACCGGTGATAAGCCAGCAGTTTTCCCTGCTTAAGACTCCACTCCATTATTTTTCCTCTTCGTACAGCGGAGATGCCGGCAGGAACAGTTCGGTCAGCAACAAAGGCTTACCGGAAAGTCTCAGTCGGGAACGACGTCCCCACAGTTCGGCGCTGCGGCCAATCTCAATATAGTCACGCGTCAGGGTTGATGAACTAAAAAGGTAGCGCCCGAGCGGCGTATCGCCAAGCTTTTGCAAAGCCAGCTCAGGGCCATCAAGCGTGCTTTCAGGCACCACGGTGCGCCCCAGCAGCCAGGGTTCGTCATCCCCGCAGAGGATAATTTCCCGCAGCCAGTAACGCGCAGAGGCAGGTAATAAATCGGCTTCGGGCAAATCATTGCCAGCAGGGACAAAACCTTCGCGCACGATGCGGACGGTGACTTTTTGGCAGTGCTGTTCGAAGCGTTTAGTCATCGAATCTTCCAGCAATAACCAGTCGAGATAAGCGGAGCTAAGCCCTTGCGGGACCTCCGTGTAGAAATTCAGGGCGCGCAACGGCGACAGCGCGTCGGACATGGGAATACTCTCCGATACATAACCTGATGGCATTGTAACGCAGAACATCTCTGTGCGGGCAGACAATGGCAACACACGCGGCAAATACCGCAACAATTGAGCAACAGCAACTTAAAGTTTTTAGGCTACAGAAAAAAAGGTGCGCCTGAGCGCACCAATACTTCAAGCATCAGCAACGTGGGGAAATGGTTACCCCTTGCCTTTTACACTGCTGATAAAAGTTTTACGGGCGGAGGTGGAACCCAGACGCTCGGCTTCATTCAGCAGTTTCAGGGCTTTATCGATGTCGCCTTTATCCACCGCCTGTTTAATGGCGCGGTTAAAATAGCTTTCCGTATCATTGAGCATTGGCTCGCTTTTCGCGGCAGGCGCCGGAGCTGGCGCTGCCACTGGTGCTGGTGCTGGTGCAGCGGCCGGTGCAGAGTAGGCCGTCGGTGGCGCTACGTTACCGACCACAACAGGTTTGGCATCGGATCCACCAAAGATCTTACCGATCATGATGTTGCCGCTGTTTTGTTCGGTTTTCAGCTTCACCGTCAGGGTACCTTGCCCACTGTGGCTAGCAATCGGATCGGCCACATCAGGAATGGCGTTGCTTGCCCCTTCAGCATAAAGCTTCGCCGGGTTGATCATGCGGGTCGTTTCCGTCAGATCGTGTTTCGTGGTGTACACCAGCATGTAGATCTGTTTTTGCCCCATCATCGGAGTCAACTTCATGACGTTTTCCAGACGGTTGCCGGAGGTCATGCCCGGTTTCTGGTACTGGAAGTAACTGCTCGGGAAGAAAGCAGAAGGCTGCATCTGCCCGTCGAGAATAAGTACGTTTGGCGCATAAACGCTCAGGTCTTTTACCAGGCTGGTCAGCGTGATTTCCAGTGAGCCCTGATCGGCTGGCAGCACAAATGACGCCACGCTCCCGGTGAGTTCCCCGACGTTAAGGCTGGCCGAAGAAGTGGTCAGCACCACGTCCTGGCTAACGGGTGGCATCAACGGAATCCACGGCAGACTTTGTAATTTTTCCGTAGGAATAGACGGTGCGGTAGAGACATTCTGTGGGTTAATCGCCGTGTTGGCAGCAAAAGCAGCCGGCACGGACGATAAGCCCAGAACGGGAAGCAGGCAAAGCGCGAGAAGATGTTTTTTCATTGTTTTATCCTCGAAGCGAACCCGTCTCCTTCAGGCAAAAAAGAGACGGGTCAGGCATGTGAAACCGGCGGGCGCTAAGCACCCGCGCGGCGGGTTAACTTACCACCAGACTTCCATCTGAGCACCGAAGGTAACTTCGCTGTCGTTGCCGCGGCTGAAAGTACGGGCGCTGGTATCGCTGAAAGCAATGCCGGATGGCGTGCCAGCTACGTAGTTAGCGTCGTTGGAATCACTGGAGGAATAGCCCCATTTCTCATCCCACTTGGCGTAGGTTGCAAAGACACGGATAGCCGGACGAGACCAGATGCTGTTCCCCGCCTGCCACTGCTGTGCCAGGGTAATTTTGTACTGGTTGTTGGATTTGTCTGTCAGCTGAGACTTCACGTTGTCGTAACCCACTTCCAGCAAGGTGCTCATGATTGGCGTCCATTTGTACATAGGACGAACGCCCACGGTCCACCACTGGGTACCGTTCTTATCATCACGGTTGATATCCTGGTACATACCCACGTACATCAGGCCCCAGGTATCGTTGAAGTCGATCGCCCCGTGGTCGATCACGCGCAGCATTTTACCGTCGTTGTTTTGGAAGGTATTTGGGCGTCCGGTACCGTTGGTTTGCGCCATCGCGTTAGTGCCGTACTGCACCACAAATTTGTTCAGGCTGGTGCCGAGGAAGGTCTGGGTATGCTCTAAGGTACCCAACCAACCATTTTTGGTCGGATCCACGACGCCGAAATCGTAGTGCTTGCTGGTATTGGCGCGACCGTAATCAAAACCAACTTCCAGAGAACCGCCTGGGTTCACTTCCATTTGGCCTAAACGGATATCAAAGATATCGTTCGCCAGATCTTGTTTTTTGGTCGTGCCGTTGATGAAGGCTTCTGAACCGCCCGCTTCACCGTTACGGGTTGCGGCCAGGGAGAGTTTACCGAAGCCCAGGTTAATATCTTCCAGGCCAGCACCCGGGCCAGAAACGTCCCAGTAGTAGAAGTCGATCATATGGACGTCATGGCGTTTGTAGTAACGCTTACCTGCCCAAATATTCGCGCCTGGCAGCGCGTCAATCAGGTTTTTACCTACCACGTTCATCTGACGTACGCGCGGGCCACCGTTGGTGTCCTCGTCATCGTTCAGTTGGTTAGTGGCGTAACCAATCATGGTGTCAACGTAGAAGCTTTTCTCGCCTTCCTGCCAAACTTGCTGACCTAATTCAATTTCAGCATAAGTTTCACATTCGTTACCCAGACGGTATTTAGAACCGGCACCTGTCGCTTTAAAACACTGCTGCTGACCGCCGCTGCCTGTCCAGCCAATACCAGAACGTGCATAGCCCTTGAAGTCAACGGCGCCGGCCTGTGCAGACACGATGCCTGCAATCACGGCGACCGCCAGTGGGAGTTTGCGCAGAGTAATCATCATTCTATCTCCTGAGATCATTGCTTTTCTTTTTTATGGGAATGCTTAAACGCCGGGCTCTTGATGCAACCGACGACATGCGGTGCCATCTTCTCGGAACAGATGACAGCGCTCTGGCGGCAGGCCAATAGCGAATGTGGCACCCTCTTTTACCAACACCACGTCGTTCTGGCGGTAAACCAGGTTTTGACGAATGGCGGGGATTTGGATGTGAATCTGAGTCTCATGTCCCAACTGCTCAACGACCTGCACTTCCCCTTCAAGGGTGACATCAGCAATGTCGCTCGGCAGCAGGTGTTCCGGGCGAATGCCAAGTGACATATTGGCCCCCACCTGAACGTTGCGGCTTTCCACCGGCAGCCAGACATGCTGACGGTTAGGCAATTCCACCTGCACCTGATCAATGGCCGTCGCGGTCACTTTTACCGGCAGGAAGTTCATTTTTGGCGACCCGATAAAGCCCGCCACAAAGCGGTCTGCCGGGTAGTGATACAGTTCTAGCGGTTTCCCGACCTGCGCAATCCGACCGGCATCCAGCACGACGATTTTGTCGGCCAGGGTCATCGCCTCGATCTGGTCGTGGGTCACGTAAATCATCGTGCGGCCCAGGCGCTTGTGCAGGCGGGAGATCTCAATGCGCATCTGCACGCGCAGCGCGGCATCCAGGTTGGAAAGCGGCTCATCCAGCAGGAACACTCGCGGCTCCGCCACCAGGGTTCGGCCAATCGCGACGCGCTGACGTTGCCCACCGGACAGCGCCTTAGGGCGGCGCTCCAACAAATGCGCGAGCTGTAAGGTTTCGGAAACCTGATTCACGCGCTGATTGATCTCGTCTTTTTTTGCCCCGGCAAGCTTCAGGCCAAAGGACATGTTTTCGGCGACGGAGAGATGGGGATAGAGGGCGTATGACTGAAAGACCATGCCCACGCCACGCTCGGCGGGAGGGGTGTCATTCATCCGTTTTTCACCAATCAGCAGCTCGCCGCTGGTGATGGTTTCAAGGCCTGCGATCATTCGCAGCAGCGTTGATTTACCGCAGCCAGATGGCCCGACAAAAACCACAAACTCTCCCTCATTGATGTCGAGATTGATGTCTTTCGACACCACCACGTCACCCCAGGCTTTTGTTACGTTCCGTAGCTGCACGCTCGCCATTACCACTCCCTCATTACTGCCGCCTGCCGTCGGACAGGTGATTCAAGATGTGTCCGACTATGAGGGATAGCTACATTTGGTAAATCCTCCGCCCTATGGCTTTTTTATGGGGGAGGAGGCGGGAGGATGAGAGCGTGGTATCTGCAACCGGTTGCAGGCGACACAAGGGATTTTCGTGATCGCGGCTTCAGTTTTCGCTGCGTTTTTATGTGCGCCAGGACACATAACGCTGAGTTATGCAAAGCAGATCACAGATAACTGCCCAGGGGCGTAGAGCAAAGGAGGATGAGAAGCGCTTGCCATCTCCGCAGACTTAGCACCGTGAATCTGCACTCCCCTATGAAGCGCACACCACCACTCAAAAGGATGGGAACATGAAAATGAAAACCGGCGCCCGCGTTCTCGCTTTGTCAGCCCTGGCAACGATGATGCTTTCCGCCTCTGCACTGGCAAAAATCGAAGAAGGCAAACTGGTCATCTGGATTAACGGCGATAAGGGCTACAACGGCCTGGCCGAAGTCGGTAAGAAGTTTGAGAAAGATACCGGTATTAAAGTCACCATTGAACATCCTGATAAGCTTGAAGAAAAATTCCCACAGGTGGCGGCAACCGGCGATGGCCCGGACATTATCTTCTGGGCTCACGACCGCTTCGGTGGCTATGCGCAGTCCGGCCTTTTAGCCGAAATCACCCCAGACAAAGCCTTCCAGGACAAACTCTATCCGTTTACCTGGGATGCCGTACGTTACAACGGCAAATTCATCGCTTACCCGATTGCGGTAGAGGCGCTGTCGCTGATTTATAACAAAGACCTGGTTCCAAACCCGCCGAAAACCTGGGAGGAGATCCCCGCCCTGGATAAAGAGCTGAAGGCCAAAGGTAAGAGCGCGCTGATGTTCAACCTGCAGGAACCGTACTTCACCTGGCCGCTAATTGCGGCAGACGGCGGGTATGCCTTCAAGTTCGAAAACGGCAAATATGATGTGAAAGATGTGGGTGTAGACAGCGCGGGGGCGAAAGCCGGCCTGAGCTTCCTGGTCGATATGATCAAGAACAAGCAGATGAACGCCGACACCGACTACTCCATTGCCGAAGCCGCGTTTAACAAAGGCGACACGGCGATGACGATCAACGGCCCGTGGGCCTGGTCTAACATCGACAAGAGCAAAATCAACTACGGCGTGACGCTGCTGCCTACCTTTAAAGGCAAGCCGTCTAAACCGTTTGTCGGCGTCCTGAGCGCCGGTATCAACGCCGCCAGCCCGAATAAAGAACTGGCGAAAGAGTTCCTTGAGAACTACCTGTTGACCGACCAGGGTCTGGCGGATGTGAACAAGGACAAACCGCTCGGTGCCGTGGCGCTGAAATCGTTCCAGGAGCAGTTGGCGAAAGATCCACGTATTGCCGCCACCATGAATAACGCCCAGAAGGGCGAGATTATGCCTAATATTCCTCAGATGTCTGCCTTCTGGTATGCCGTACGCACCGCGGTTATCAACGCCGTTAGCGGCCGCCAGACCGTTGATGCGGCGCTGAAGGATGCTCAGGGACGTATCACTAAGTAAATCTTGCCCCTCACCCCGGCCCTCTCCCGCAGGGGAGACGGAATGCGGACTGAGTCCGGTTCTCTCCCACTGGGGAGACGGAATTCGGATTGAGTCCGCTCCCCCGCTGGAGTGAGAAAACAGGCCCTTTCTGTCCCCTCTCCCCCCTGGGGAGAGGGTTAGGGTGAGGGGAAATAACACGCTGTAGAGGAACACCCCATGGATGCAGTTAAAAAGAGCCGCTGGTGGCAAAGCGAGGGACTGAAATGGTCACTCATCGGGGCATTAGGCCTGCTGGTTGGCTATCTTGTGGTTTTAATGTACGCCCAGGGGGAGTACCTGTTCGCCATAATGACGCTGATTTTAAGCTCACTTGGCCTCTATATTTTTGCTAACCGTAAGGCATACGCCTGGCGCTACGTTTATCCCGGCATGGCCGGCATGGGGCTGTTCGTCCTCTTCCCGCTGATCTGCACTATCGCTATCGCTTTTACCAACTACAGCAGCACCAACCAGCTGACGTTTGAACGCGCGCAGCAGGTGCTGATGGACCGCCAGTATCAGGCAGGCAAAACGTTCAACTTTGGCCTTTACCCAGACGGCAATGAATGGACGTTAGCGCTCACCGACGGGGAAAGCGGGAAAAACTATGTCTCGGACAAGTTTACCTTTGGTGGTGAACAAAAAATCCGGCTGAAAGAAGCCGATGCGTTGCCAACCGGCGAGCGCGGCAACCTGCGCGTGATCACCCAAAACCGCCAGGCGCTGAGCCAAATAACCGCTGTGTTGCCGGATGAAAGTAAGGTGGTGATGAGCTCGCTTCGCCAGTTTTCCGGCACACGCCCGCTCTACACTTTGGCGGAAAACGGCGAGCTGACCAATAACCAGACCAGCGTAAAATACGCCCCGAACGACCATATTGGTTTTTACGAGTCGGTAAACGCCGACGGCAGCTGGGCCGGAGAACAGCTAAGCCCGGGCTATACGGTCACTATCGGCTGGAAAAACTTCCTGCGCGTTTTTCACGATGACGGGATCCAAAAACCGTTCCTGGCTATCTTCGTCTGGACGGTGATTTTCTCGGTGCTGACGGTAATTCTTACCGTCGCGGTGGGGATGGTGCTGGCCTGCGTAGTGCAGTGGGAAGCGCTCAAAGGCAAGGCGGCTTATCGCCTGTTGTTAATTCTGCCCTACGCCGTGCCTTCGTTTATTTCCATTTTGATTTTCAAAGGCTTATTCAACCAAAGCTTTGGCGAAATCAATATGATGCTGAGCGCACTGTTCGGCATTAAGCCCGCCTGGTTCAGCGACCCAACCACCGCTCGCTCAATGATCATCATCGTCAATACCTGGCTGGGTTATCCCTACATGATGATTCTGTGCATGGGGCTGCTGAAAGCGATTCCTGACGATCTTTATGAGGCGTCGGCAATGGACGGCGCGGGCCCGTTCCAGAACTTCTTTAAAATCACGCTCCCGCTGCTGATTAAGCCGCTCACGCCGCTGATGATTGCCAGCTTCGCCTTTAACTTTAACAACTTCGTTCTGATTCAGCTGCTGACCAACGGCGGCCCGGACAGACTCGGGACGACCACGCCAGCGGGTTATACCGACCTGCTGGTGAGCTACACCTACCGCATCGCCTTTGAAGGCGGCGGCGGTCAGGACTTTGGCCTGGCTGCAGCTATCGCAACGCTTATCTTCCTGCTGGTGGGCGGCCTTGCGATTGTGAACCTGAAAGCCACCCGCATGAAGTTTGATTAAGGAGACCGACGATGGCCATGGTGCAACCCAAATCTCAAAAGCTGCGTCTGTTTCTCACGCACTTTCTGCTGCTGCTGTTTATCGCGGCAATCATGTTCCCGCTGCTGATGGTCATCGCCATCTCGCTGCGTCCGGGTAACTTTGCCACCGGGAGCCTGATCCCGGACCAGGTATCATGGGAACACTGGAAGCTGGCGCTTGGTTTTAGCGTTGAGCACGCGGACGGTCGCGTCACGCCGCCACCGTTCCCGGTGCTGCTCTGGCTGTGGAACTCGATAAAAATTGCCGGGATCACGGCGATAGGTATCGTTACCCTTTCTACAACCTGCGCCTACGCTTTTGCCCGTATGCGTTTCCCCGGCAAAGCCACGCTGCTGAAAGGGATGCTGATTTTCCAGATGTTCCCGGCGGTGCTGTCTCTGGTGGCGCTGTATGCCCTGTTTGATCGTCTGGGCCAGTACATTCCGTTTATTGGTCTGAACACGCACGGTGGGGTGATCTTTGCGTATTTAGGCGGGATAGCGCTTCACGTCTGGACGATTAAGGGCTATTTCGAAACGATTGATGGCTCGCTGGAAGAGGCTGCCGCGCTGGATGGCGCGACGCCCTGGCAGGCATTCCGTCTGGTGCTGCTGCCGCTGTCGGTACCGATTCTGGCCGTGGTCTTTATTCTGTCGTTTATTGCCGCGATTACCGAGGTGCCGGTGGCTTCGCTGCTGCTGCGCGACGTGGACAGCTACACGCTGGCCGTGGGGATGCAGCAATACCTTAACCCGCAGAACTACCTGTGGGGCGATTTTGCCGCCGCGGCGGTGCTCTCCGCGATACCGATTACCGTTGTGTTCCTGCTGGCCCAGCGCTGGCTGGTGAGCGGCCTGACCGCTGGCGGGGTGAAAGGTTAACGTTTATCCCTGAAGTCATTTGCTTCATCTTTATGCCATACCACTGCAACCCTCACTTTGACCTTAGCACTTTATTCAGGCGGCCCCAGGGCCGCCCTTTTTTATTCCCGCTTCAGGCGCTGGCTGTTACACAACCAAAGCGTAATCACCAACACCAGAATCGCGGCCGAGTAGATCAGCACGTCCAGCGGCGAACTGTGGTCAATGATAATCAGGCGCACAACTGCGGTAATGCCGATGTAGATAAAGTAGCGCAGCGGGAAGTGATAGCCCGACTGAAAATACTTCACAATCAGCGCGATAAACTCGAAATAGAGGAAGTAAACCACCAGCCCCTCGATAAACAGATACGAGCTGGCGTCATCTCCCGGCGCAAACAATACGGTGGCCAGGTGAATGGTCTCTTTGCCGAGGAAGATAATCAAAATCAGCCCAAGGGCTAACAGCCCCAGATTAAGCACCGTCTGCATGACGGTAGAAATCCAGGAAAAACGCGGTGTCGCAGGCATAACGGCCTCTCATTTTTATTGTGGTCTTGAGAGGCTGTTATACGTCTAAAATGTGATCTTGATCTAGTTTATTTACTTACCTTCGTTAGCGGAAATTTTCGCTGCGGTCGCTGGTCACCCCATACAGGTCAAACTTACGGCCCAGCATCTGCCCGCCGTCACGCGTCAGCGGTGTCCAGGTCACCTGCGCCCGGCTGCGGGTTGGGTAAGCCGAGAAGATATCCAGCGGCACATTGATGTAGAAACCTTTGGTGAAGTCCCCCTCGCCGTACTCTTTCTTCGACACGTTGGTGATGGTGGCGTAGGTGCCCACCACGATCCCGCTGTCAAAGTGTTTGGAAATCTCCAGCGTGCCGCCTTTATCCTGCGCCAGATACTGGCCGATACTGAGTTTAACCAGCACATCCTGAGCAAACGGTGGCGTCCAGTAGCCGGTGATATGCCCGGTCTTCGCGCTGTAGTCGGTAAATTTCATCATGTCCTGCGAACTGCGCCAGTCACGCTGTTTGACGTAGTTGCCGTTGACGCCGATCGCCCAGTTGCTGTCCACCGGACGGTAAAGCAGCTCGGCCCCCGCCCCGCCGTACATGGTTTCCAGATAGCCCGCATAAACCTGGCCGTAAATCCCATGCCCAAAGTACTGGAAGTAGTTGGCCTGCAGGTTGTTGATGTAAACATCGTTTTCTACATATTCGCGAACGTGGGTACGCACGCGCGGCAGCGTAGAATCCATTGGCGGATTGGTGTAGTTAAATTTGTCGTAGTTATTGGCGACGTTGGCAAACAGGCTGCCGCTGGTTAACAGATGATCCGTCAGCCAGTAATCGACGTTCCCCATCACCCCGACCTGGTACATATAGAAGCTTTCTGGGCCGCCGATAGACTGGTTGAGAATCGGATCAATTGAATAATTAAAGCGCGACTTCTCGATGTAGTATCCCTGTTCGGTGCTTTCTGGCACCACCGGCTCAACGCGTTTTTGTACCAGCGTCGTTTCCTGCCCCAGCGGTTCCCCCTCAAGGTGCCGACGCAGGCTGGCCACGTCCGTTTCAGTGGTAACCTGCGGCATATTAATCCGGCTTTCGGTAATGCGGATGGTGCGAATATTATCCGGCAGGTCATTCATCACGATGCGGTTGGCGCGTTCGATGCCTTCGCGGGAATTGCGGTATTTCACCTGCTCGCCCGTGACGTAGAGCGTATCCCCTTTGACCTGAATGTTCGGGTTGATCAGCCCGGCGTTGTATTTCAGGTCGGTCAGTTGATTGGCCACCACGTTGTGCTGCAGAATTTCGTCCTGCGGGTGCGGCTGATACTCAGGACGACGGGAATCGTTGTACCCCGGCTTGAGGTCATTGAAGTTGGTGCGGAGCGTCACGCCAAACATAAAGGTGTTGCCGCGCTCGTAGCTCATGTTCACGTCGGCCCAGTCGGTCACCCGGTAGATAGCGCCGACGTTAACGCTGCTGCGCTGGTCTATTTTCCCCGCAAACTCATGGCTGTAGTTGTTGCCCTCATATTCAACCTTCAGCCTGAGTGGCTGCCACGGCGTCTGGTACTCTACGCCGCCAAACAGCGACGTCGGGCCGTGGAACATGCCGCTAAAGTTGAAGGAGCCCGCCATTTGGTAGCTGTTATCCCGGTGGCAGTACTTGTCGCTGTATTCACAGAGCGGGTTTTTGATGTTGCCGCTGGTGCCTAAATACCCCCAGCCCATGCCAAGGCTGAAGTCGAACGGCCCCCAGGCTTTGCTCGCCACCACATATTCACCGTCAAACAGCCCGGTGCCGCCCAGGTCACGAATACCGGCAGAGACCTGAGGCAGCCAGTAGCCCTCTTCCCACAGGCGGAATTTCACGTCAAACGCTTTGTCTTTATAGGTTTGGTCACCCGAGAAAGCCTTCACGCTACTGTAGTGACGTGTGCGCACGTCGGTATAGCGCAGCGTGGCCTCCATCCAGGGGAAAAGCTGCATGGAGGCGGAGTAGAAGCGGTACTGATCGTTGTCGCGGTAGTTGAGATTAAATTCGCCCTCAGGCGCCATGCGCGCCGTCGGCGTTTGCAGCAGACCCGCGCCGCCAAAGTCTGCCTGCGAAGGGCCAACGGGAGCCGGATACGTTTCGGCGCGGCAGGCGGAAGTCACCGCCAGCGCAATCAGGCTATACAGGTAACGTTTTTTCATTAATCCGGTATCCGATGGGTCAGGGTATTAAGAATCTGCTGGTTCAGCTCATCAAAGGTGGCGCTGAAAAGGCGGTCAGAGAATCCCACAAAGATAAGGCTACCTGGCGACGGTTCTCTATGGCGTTTATTCCAGTAAGCAACTGGCGCTTTTTCGATTTTGCCGTCCGGGTAAATCACCCAGGCATAACTTCTTTCGGCCCCGCTCAACAGGCTGACGTCGTCCAGATAGTCATCCACGCTGCGTCCGGGAGTAAAAGGTTTCACGCCGGGCGAAGTGACTAATCCCACCAGGGTGATGGTTGTGGGCTGCGGGCCGGCCCAAAGGCTGTATTCCCCCTGAAGCGGCACGTTTGATTGTGGGCGAAGGCGAACCCAGTCGGGGTCCAGATTGACAAACTGCCGCCCGGTCACATGCATAGCGCTGAGCTGCTGGCGCAGTCCGTTGATTGCCGCCCCGTCGTCTCCGCCTTCGTCCGCCGCCACTTCAGCCAGGCGCGCCAGAAGCTGCTGGTGTTTTTGCTCTTCTGCGGCGCTTGCCTGCCGGGTGCTAATCACCGCCGCAGGCCACCAGGTGCGGCTTAACGCAGGGTTAGTCACCAAATCCGCCAGCCGTGCAGCATCTTTAATCACCCGCGGCTGCGTTTGCGGTTGGGTATAGACCGTCACGGTACTTTCTGCGTGGGTAAAGGCGCTGGCAAAAAGCAGAGCCATAAACGTAAAGGGGAGTTTTTTCATTGTTTTGCCGCCTTCACAAGAAGCGTGGTAATGGGCCAGTAGCCGGGGCCAAGGTACTGTTTTGATTTGCGGATTTGGCCTTCATCATCCACCCAATAGCGGTTCGTCCAGCTTTTCCCGAGCGCGGTTACCTCTTCTTCCAGGACGCGTACTTTGGTCACGCTACTGCCAAGCTTCACCGTGTCGGTGCCGTCAAATTCAAAGGTGGACGTTGCGGTGGCGTAGCGAATCTGCTGGCGTTCAGTCCAGGCCATCTGCCGGGTCCAGCTCGCGCCATCCTTAATCTGTTTCACGTTCGCCAGCGGGTCACGGGCCAGGTTGGTCACTTCCGTCAGGTTGTCGCCCAGCCCGGAGGTTTTCACAATGCGGCCGTTCTGCGTGACGATGACCGATCTGTCCTGCGTCACCCACTTCTGCTGGCCGTCTTCGTTATAGGCCAGCACCACAAACAGCTGCGGGCCGTTGTTGATGCTCATGTACTGGCTCGCGTAGCGCATCTCGGCAATTTCATCGTCGGTAAGCTGCACGCCCCCACCTCCGGCAATACTGTTCCAAAGCGAGGTGCCAAGCCCTCTGGTGGTCGCTGAGCACGCCTGGAGTAACAGACAGACAAAGAGTATTGCGAGTCGCTGCACGGTGATTCCCCGATTTAAAATAACCACACCGAAGTGTGGTTATGGTTAAAAACACCCAAACGTTAACGGGTGGTGGTGCTGGTCGTCGTGGTTGTGGTGGTTCCGGTGTTTGAACCGTCGCCGCCACCGGTTGCGGCTAATGCCACACCAACCGCAGACCCAACAGTGCTGGCGCTGGTTGCAGCAGAACTGCCTGCAGACACAGACGTCGCCTGCGCGCCGGCCGCATCACCCACAGCTACAGGGTCAGCATTCGCCGCGCCGGCGGCAGCCAGCGTAAATATGGCTAAAGCGCCATAAAGGGTTTTTCTCATTACAATTTCCCTTCATTGAATGAATGGAGATTTACCTGAAAAGGTTTCAGGCGCGATCGAGTATACACAACACAATGTGATGAATTAGCCTGCAGAAAATAAGGAATGAATTTTAAGAAAAAGAGTAAAAATCAAGACTTGAGTTATATTTAAATAAAAATAATTCAAATAAAAACAATTATTTATCAAGATGAATTGGAAATATCAATTCAATATAATCTTAAATTAAAGACCTGACAAAGCGGCGGAAAAATCATTTTTAGGATTAACCTCAGGGTAGCAATATCGAGAATTATGACGACAAGGGGATAACTCTTATAAAAAATATGCCAGCACGGGGCTGGCATATTTTCATCACGCGGTTTAATTAATCACGCCATGCTTTATAGCGGTTAATCAGGCCGTTGGTTGAGCTGTCGTGGCTGGCGATTTGTTTGTCGTCACCCAACTCTGGCAGGATGCGGTTAGCCAGCTGTTTGCCCAGCTCCACGCCCCACTGGTCGAAGGTGAAGATGTTCAGGATCGCGCCCTGGGTGAAGATTTTGTGTTCGTAAAGTGCAATCAGCGCGCCCAGGCTGAACGGGGTAATTTCGCGCAGCAGGATGGAGTTGGTTGGGCGGTTCCCTTCGAACACTTTGAACGGCACAACGTGGTCCAGCGTGGCCGGATCTTTACCCTGGTCACGGTATTCCTGCTCAACCACTTCACGGGATTTCCCGAACGCCAGCGCTTCGGTCTGTGCGAAGAAGTTAGACAGCAGTTTTGGATGGTGATCCGACAGCGCGTTATGGCTGATAGCCGGTGCGATGAAGTCGCAAGGCACCATTTTGGTCCCCTGGTGGATCAGCTGGTAGAACGCGTGCTGCCCGTTGGTACCCGGCTCACCCCAGATAATTGGGCCAGTCTGGTAGTCCACGGCGTTGCCGTTGCGGTCAACGTACTTACCGTTGGACTCCATGTTGCCCTGCTGGAAGTAGGCGGCAAAGCGATGCATGTACTGGTCGTATGGCAGAATCGCTTCAGTTTCAGCACCGAAGAAATTGTTGTACCAGATGCCGATCAGCGCCAGCAGAACCGGCAGGTTTTGCTCGGCAGGCGTGGTGGAGAAGTGTTTGTCCATCGCGTGCGCGCCGGACAGCAGCTCAACAAAGTTGTCGAAGCCCACGGACAGAATGATGGACAGGCCAATCGCGGACCACAGAGAGTAGCGCCCGCCAACCCAGTCCCAGAATTCGAACATGTTTGCGGTGTCGATACCAAACTCACCGACGGCTTTCCCATTGGTGGACAGCGCAGCGAAGTGTTTTGCCACGTGCTTTTCATCGCCAGCGGCACGCAGGAACCAGTCACGCGCGCTGTGGGCGTTAGTCATCGTTTCCTGAGTGGTGAAGGTTTTAGAGGCCACCAGGAACAGCGTGGTTTCCGGGTTAACTTTCTTCAGCACTTCGGCAATGTGGGTGCCGTCAACGTTGGACACAAAGTGCATGTTGAGGTGATTTTTGTATGGACGCAGCGCTTCGGTAACCATGAATGGGCCGAGGTCAGAGCCGCCGATACCGATGTTAACCACGTCGGTGATGGCTTTGCCGGTGTAGCCTTTCCAGTTCCCGCTGATGATACTTTCAGAGAAGGCTTTCATCTTCTCAAGCACCGCGTTCACTTCCGGCATCACGTCTTTGCCATCGACCACGATAGGCGTGTTGCTGCGGTTACGCAGCGCAACGTGCAGCACGGCGCGGTCTTCGGTGCGGTTGATTTTCTCGCCGGCGAACATGGATTTGATCGCGCTCTGCAGATCGGTTTCTTTCGCCAGCGCCTGCAGTTTTTCGAGGGTTTCGGTGGTGATGCGGTTTTTGGAGAAGTCCACCAGCATCAGGTCATCGAAAGTTGCCGAGAACTTGCTGAAGCGGTCGTTATCTTTCGCGAACAGGTCGGAAAGCGTAACGTCTTTCATCTCATCGTAATGTTTCTGGAGTGCCTGCCAGGCAGAGGTCTGCTTCGGGTTGATGTTTTTCATAGCAATACTCTTCTGATTTGAGAATTGTGACTTCGGTCGATTGTAGCGCCTGCAGGCAAAAATTGTGATTGATTTTATGCCATTAACCGAGGGTTTCCCGTAACCCCCTAAAAAGCGGCAAAAATACCCTCTTATAAGTTAAATTCCTGATTACCGATTTAACATGAAAAATCCGCATAACCCCGCAGTTGACATGCCTTCGCCGAAGCTTTATTTATTAGGCGCTACCTGCGCGTGCGCAGGCCAGAAGAGGCGCGTTGCCCAGAAAATCGTATCCGAGAAACCAGTAACAAGGACGATACGTGAGGGGGAGCAACGCCGAGATGATGAAGCGGCTGGTCACGCTTATTGTCGGCTGCAGGGGCTGAATCCTCTGGGTTGTCACCAGAAACGTTCGCAGTCGAGCGTTTCATATCCGGCTTCAAAGCTGGATAGACAAGGTGGAGCACTTCTGGGTGATATCGTAGTTCTCCTGCTCTGCGCCCACCCGTTTACCGCTCTTCCCTTGTGCCAAGGCTGAATACTTTTTTGCCAGTTAATGGCCCCTGACACGAGGTAGTTATGTCTCAAACCGTAGTCGCCAAATTTGGTGGGACCAGCGTCGCCGATTTCGACGCGATGAACCGCAGCGCCGATGTGGTGCTGGCCGATAGCCACGTCCGCGTGGTGGTGCTTTCCGCCTCCGCTGGCGTGACTAACCTGCTGGTTGCTCTGGCTGAAGGCCTCGAAGCGACCGAGCGCTTCGTCAAGCTCGATGCCATCCGCAAAATCCAGTACAACATCGTTGAGCGTCTGGCGAATCCGGACGTTATTCGCGAAGAAATCGACCGCCTGCTTGAAAACATCACGACCCTTGCGGAAGCCGCCTCTCTGGCGACCTCCACCGCGCTGACCGATGAACTGGTCAGCCACGGCGAACTAATGTCCACCCTGCTATTTGTGGAAATCCTGCGTGAACGTCAGGTGGAAGCGCAGTGGTTCGACATTCGTAAAGTCATGCGCACCAACGACCGCTTCGGCCGTGCCGAACCGGATATCGCCGCGCTGGCGGAACTGGCAAGCCAGCAGATGCTGCCGCGCCTCGCGGAATCCCTGGTGATCACTCAGGGCTTTATTGGGAGCGAAGAAAAAGGCCGAACGACCACGCTTGGCCGCGGCGGCAGCGACTATACCGCCGCGCTGCTTGGTGAAGCGTTAAATGCCGCGCGCGTAGATATCTGGACCGACGTGCCGGGCATCTACACCACCGATCCGCGTATGGTACCTGCGGCAAAACGCATTGACCGCATCGCCTTTGAAGAAGCCGCTGAAATGGCGACCTTTGGCGCAAAAGTCCTGCACCCGGCCACGCTGCTGCCCGCCGTGCGCTGCGACATTCCGGTGTTCGTTGGCTCCAGCAAAGATCCTGCTGCTGGCGGAACTTTGGTATGCAAAAAAACGGAAAATCCACCGCTCTTCCGCGCCCTTGCGGTACGTCGCAAGCAAACGCTGCTGACGCTGCACAGCCTGCATATGCTCCATTCCCGTGGTTTCCTGGCGGAAGTGTTCAGCATTCTGGCTCGCCATAATATTTCCGTGGATCTGATCACCACCTCCGAAGTGAGCGTGGCGTTGACCATGGACACCACCGGCTCTACCTCCACTGGCGACAGCCTGCTGACCACCGCGCTGCTCACCGAGCTTTCATCGCTGTGCCGCGTGGAAGTCGAAGAGAACCTGGCGCTGGTGGCTATCATCGGCAATAAACTGTCCCAGGCCTGTGGCGTAGGCAAAGAAGTGTTCGGCGTGCTCGACCCGTTCAACATCCGCATGATTTGCTACGGCGCTTCCAGCTACAACCTGTGCTTCCTGGTGCCTGGCGACGATGCAGAGCAGGTCGTGCAGAAACTGCACCGCAACCTGTTTGAATAACCGTCCAATCCATGCCATGAATACAGAAAGCCGGGCTCGCACCCGGCTTTTTTTATAACCATAAAACAACACAAACTCTGCAAGGACACCGCTATGATCGCCACCCTAACCCGGCTGTTCCCGCTTTGGGCGCTGCTGCTCTCCGTCGCTGCGTATTATACCCCCTCAACCTTTATCCCGATTGGCCCGTGGGTCAGCACGCTGCTGATGCTCATTATGTTTGGCATGGGCGTCCACCTGCGGCTTGAAGACTTTAAACGCGTGCTGTCGCGCCCGGCCCCGGTAGCTGCAGGCATTTTTCTGCATTACCTGGTGATGCCGCTGGCGGCGTGGCTGCTGGCAATGTTGTTCCATATGCCGCCCGACCTGTCAGCCGGGATGGTGCTGGTCGGCAGCGTAGCCAGCGGCACGGCGTCCAACGTCATGATTTACTTGGCCAAAGGTGATGTTGCGCTCTCCGTAACAATATCTTCTGTTTCTACGCTGGTCGGCGTATTTGCCACGCCGCTGCTCACCCGTCTCTATGTCGACGCCGACATTAAAGTCGATGTGATGGGCATGCTGGTCAGTATTCTGCAAATCGTCATCATCCCGATTGGCCTTGGCCTGATTGTGCATCATCTGTTCCCACGCCTGGTGAGGCGCGTGGAGCCCTGGCTGCCTGCGTTTTCTATGCTTTGTATTCTCGCCATCATTAGCGCAGTTGTGGCAGGTTCTGCGTCACACATAGCTTCCGTTGGCCTGGTGGTGATTGTCGCGGTGATTCTGCATAACACCATTGGCCTGCTCGGCGGTTACTGGGGCGGACGCCTGTTTGGGTTTGACGAGTCGACCTGTCGGACGCTGGCCATCGAAGTGGGAATGCAGAACTCCGGTCTTGCGGCCACGTTGGGTAAAATTTACTTCTCGCCGCTCGCAGCACTGCCTGGCGCGCTGTTCTCCGTCTGGCACAATCTGTCCGGCTCTCTGCTGGCTGGGTATTGGTCCGGCAAAGCGATAACGCCGAAGCCAGACGGCAAAAAATAATCGCTAAAAGCCTGCTGATGCAGGCTTTTTTGTCTCGTCGGCGCGGTGGGTTTGTTTTACACTGAGAGTCCTTTCCTGGGAGATTGCAACGATGGCTACAGCCAGACTGACACAGCAAGACATGACGGAAAGCGAACAGCGTGAGCTAAAAACGCTGCTGGATCGCGCCCGCATTGCCCACGGTCGTACGTTGACCAACTCAGAGACTAATCAGGTAAAAAAAGAGTACATCGACAAGCTGATGGCGGAACGAGCGCTGGCGGCTAAGAAAGCTCGCCAGCTGAAGAAACAAAATGCCTTAAAGCCGGATACGACGACGACTTATTCATGGTCAGCCAACAACCATACGCGAGGCAAACGCTAGTTTAACGGCCCTTTTTCTTCCGGCCTGGAGAAGCAAAGCGTTTACGCGAGGCAAGCTCAGCGGGCGTTTTGGCTGAGCTTTTCGGGCCACTTACCAACGGTTTTTTCGCCGCCGGGCTGGCCGCTTTTGGCTTCGCTTTTTTAGCCGGCTTCGCCTCAGAGGACGAATCCTCAATCAGCTTAAACAGCTCAATCAGTTCATCATCCGTCAGGTCGCGCCATTCCCCAAGCGGGATCCCAGTGAGATTAACGTTCATGATGCGCGTACGCTCCAGCTTCGTCACTTCATAGCCAAAGTGTTCACACATGCGGCGAATCTGGCGGTTCAGCCCCTGAACCAGGGTGATGCGAAACGCAAACGGCGCTTCTTTTTTAACTTTGCATTTCTTGGTGACGGTGCCCAGAATCGGCACGCCTGCCCCCATACCACGAATAAACTCGTCGGTAACCGGCTTGTTCACCGTGACCACGTACTCTTTCTCATGGTCGTTCCCGGCACGCAGAATTTTGTTCACCAGGTCGCCGTGGTTGGTGAGGAAAATCAGCCCCTGAGAATCTTTGTCCAGGCGGCCAATGGGGAACACGCGCTTGCTGTGGTTCACATAGTCCACGATGTTGTCTTTCTCGCCGTCTTCCGTGGTGCTTACAATTCCCACCGGCTTATTCAGCGCAATGAGCACCAGGTCTTCTTCGTTGCGGGGTTCGATGAGCTGACCATTCACCTTCACGCTGTCGCCGGCAAAAACCTGATCGCCAATTTTGGCGCGTTTGCCGTTAATAAAAACGTTGCCCTGTTCGATGTAGCGATCGGCGTCACGGCGTGAGCAGATCCCGCTCTCGCTGATGTATTTGTTAAGACGAATAGATGAATTAGTCAGCATGGCTCCTCCGAAAACCCAGGACTATACCTTACCCGCAGGGCGTTGCGAACCGCAAAATGGGCTTGTTAGTAACCCTGAATCATAAAATCAACGGCGCCACACAGCTCATCTCTGTAATGCGTCAAATCCGCGACTGAAGCACCGAGTTCTTTAAGCGGAATACCTGCCATCATGTGAGTCATCGCCACGCAAGGCTGCCCCTCAATCGTCACGATGGGGCAGATTTTTTCTGGAGGCATGGCACCCAGTAATTCGCGTTCAATAACGGGAATGACCAGGACATGCTTTAAGGCATCAGCAATGGGGTGCTGCATATTGATGAGATAAGGATACGTTTTCTTCCCTGCGCCAGTATTTTCGTAGGCGTGAAACTGTTCCATCAGAAGCTCCTCTGAAAATCACTGAACGAGCCGTGCTCCTCAACAAACTCATTAAGCGCGGCAATCTTTTCCTGATTATCCTTGAGCCACTCAGCCCGAGCGTTTTCGCGAAATTTCTCGATTAATGCCTCGGTCAGTACCGCCGAGATATTTAGTTTCAGCCTACGGGCCTCATCCAGAATCTCCGGCGCTAGCGTGACATTCACCGATTTTTTAGCGGCCGCATTTTCAACACGCATATTAACCCCCATTGTAATGCGCATACATTATTCAATTATAGAGCGATGCCGGGTTGACGATCAATATTCATCCCGCTCGTCGTCATCGTCCGGTTGGTCCAGCACGCTGTAGGCAACGGAACAGAACAACGAGTTCAGGCGCTTCATGTCCCCCAGCAGCCCGAGGTGCAGCGAGCTGGTCTCGATGCTCTGCACGTTCTGCTGGTGCAGGCGATCAACGTGGGCATGGGAGTAGCGGCGGTTCATGATGCGGAAGCGGTGTTTGTTCCGGCGCAGCCGGCGGGCACTGCCCAGGTCGCTCGAGAAGAACACCGACAGGCTCAGCTGCAGGTTGCTGATCAACTGCTGGAGCAGGTTATCCAGCTCGGTCAGGCCGTCCGGCGAGAAGGCCCGGCGAGCGGCGAGAGATTTATCCGCCACCTCGCTGCCCATACGTTCGATGATGTCCGCTGCCTGCTCCAGGTTCAGCGACATTTCGATGATTTCCGCCCAGCGGCGCGACTCCATTTCCGCCAGATCTTCCTTCGGCATCTGCGCAAGATAAAGTTTGATGGCGGTATACAGCACGTCCACGTCGTCGGCCAGCTTGCGCAGCTCTTTTTCCTGGCGCGGCTCGCCGTGCATCACCTTGCTCCAGGTTTCCAGCATCTGCTCCAGCACGTCGCCCATTCTCAGGGTTTCCCTCGCGGCGTTAGATAACCCCAGCGCGGGAGTATCCAGCGCCGTAGGATCGAGGTGCTTCGGCTTCATTCGGGCGTCGACTTCCGGCGCTTCGCTGATCACCCGGCGGCAGAAGCGTGCCATTGGCTCGGCAAACGGCACCATCACCAGGCAACGAATCAGGTTGTAGAACACGTGGAAGTAGATAACCAGTTCAGACTCCGGCAACGGCAGGTGGTGCATCAGCCGGGCCAGGACATGCACAAACGGCAGCACCAGCAGGCTGCCCACCAGCTTGAACAGCAGGCTGCCCAACGCCACACGACGGGCGGCAGCATTCGCAGCGCTGTTATTGATCATTGCCAGCAGGCCGGAGCCGAGGTTAGCCCCGATGACCAGACACAGCGCCACATCAAACGAGATCACGCCGGTGGAGGTCAGCGTGGCCGTCAACAGGACGGCAGCCAGGCTCGAATAGCTGATAATGGCAAACATCGCGCCAATCAGCGCGTCGAGCATGATGTCGCCGGTCAGGGAAGCGAAGATCACCTGGACGCCGTTCGCCTGGGTAATCGGCGTAACGGCTCCCACAATCAGCTCGAGCGCCAGCAGAATAAGACCCAGGCCAATCCCCACGCGGCCAAGCTGCCCGGCGCGAGTCTGCTTGCGGCTGAGGAAGAAGATTACGCCGATGAAAATCAGCAGCGGCGAAAGCCACGAAAGATCGAAGGTCAGGATACGCGCCATTAGCGCTGTACCGACATCAGCTCCCAGCACAATCACCAGCGCAGGGGCGAGCGCCACCAAATCCTGGGCAACGAACGAGGTCACCAGCATGGTGGTGGCATTACTGCTCTGCACCAGCGCGGTCACGCCTATCCCGGCGCAGAAGGCGAGCGGTTTCTTTTCTACGCTGTGGCTAAGCACACTGCGCAGGTTGGCACCGTAAACGCGCATGATACCGGTGCGCACAATGTGCGTACCCCAGACCAGCAGCGAAACGGCGGACAGCAGGTGTAACAACGTCAGCACGGATTCTTGTTCTCCTTATCGTTTTTAGGGTTCCCGAAGCAAAAATAGCCACCATCCTTCAGTATAAGGGTTTAACTTCAATAAAGAGACAAGGCGCCCCCAGAGCGCCTTGTAAGTTGTAAGGAAAGATAACAGGTTTGTGAGTCAGTCGGCGTCGTACCCGAGGTTCGGCGCAAGCCAGCGTTCGACCTCGCTGACCGGCATGCCTTTGCGTCGGGCGTAATCTTCGACCTGGTCGCGCTGAATTTGCGCGACGGCGAAGTACTTGCTGTCCGGGTGGCTGAAGTACCAGCCGGAAACAGACGCACCGGGCCACATGGCGTAAGACTCGGTGAGCTTCATGCCAATCACGTTTTCGACGTCCAGCAGCGCCCAGATGGCCGCTTTTTCCGTGTGCTCCGGGCAGGCCGGGTAGCCCGGTGCCGGGCGAATGCCTTGGTAATTCTCGCGAATCAGTTCCTCGTTGCTGAGGTTTTCCGTGGCCGCGTAGCCCCAGTAAACTTTACGCACGCGCTCGTGCAGATATTCAGCAAAAGCTTCGGCCAGGCGGTCGGCAACCGCTTTCACCATGATTTTGTTGTAATCATCGTGCTGCGCATCATAAGCGCCCGCCAGCGCGTCTTCTTCAATACCGCCGGTGACCGCAAAAGCACCGATGTAGTCGGCTTTACCGCTGTGTTTAGGCGCCACAAAATCGGCAATGCAGTAGTTCGGGAAGCCGTTCTTTTCCGTTTGCTGGCGCAGATGGCGGCTGAAGCCTTTCACCTGAGAGCGTGTTTCATCGGCATAAATCTCCACGTCGTCCCTCACGCGATTCGCCGGGAACAGGCCGACCACGCCGCGCGGCGTCATTGTTTTCGTCCGGTGGAGCATATCCAGCATGTCGTTAGCGTCTTTAAACAGCCGTTTTGCCTCCTCGCCAACAACCTCATCTTCCAGAATGCGCGGATATTTTCCGGCCAGCGACCAGGTCATGAAGAACGGCGTCCAGTCGATGTAGTTCCTCAGCGTTTCAATGCTGGCGGTCACTTCCTGCACGCCCAGCCAGTGCGGAACCGGAGGCGTGTAGTTTTCCCAGTCGAAAGGCAGATCGTTATCCCGCGCGACTTCCAGCGTAACCGGCGGCGTGCGCGGTTTTTTACGCGCGTGCTGCGTACGAACAACTTCGTATTCTTTGCGGGTGCGGGCGACAAATTCATCGCGCTGGGTTTCTGAAAGCAGAGCAGAAACCACGCCGACGGTGCGCGAGGCGTTCTGCACGTAGACGGTTGGCCCGCTGTAGTTCTGCTCTATTTTCACCGCCGTGTGGGCTTTTGACGTAGTTGCCCCGCCGATCAGCAGCGGCAGCGTAAAGCCCTGCCGCTCCATCTCTTTGGCCACGTTGACCATTTCGTCCAGCGACGGGGTGATAAGCCCGGACAGGCCAATGATATCGGCCCCCACTTCACGGGCGGTTTTCAAAATTTTCTCGCCGGGCACCATCACGCCAAGATCGATAATCTCGTAGTTGTTACATTGCAGCACTACGCCGACGATGTTCTTGCCGATGTCATGGACGTCGCCTTTGACAGTCGCCAGCACGATTTTACCGTTGCTGCTGCCCTGCTCTTTGCTGGCTTCGATGTACGGCTCAAGGTAAGCCACCGCCTGCTTCATCACGCGAGCCGATTTCACCACCTGCGGCAGGAACATTTTCCCTTCGCCGAACAAATCCCCCACCACGTTCATTCCCGCCATCAGCGGGCCTTCAATCACTTCTATTGGGCGAGTCGACTGCTGGCGGGCCTCTTCGGTATCCGCTTCGATAAACTCGGTGATGCCTTTCACCAGCGAATACTCGAGACGTTTCACTACGTCCCAGCTACGCCACTCCGCCAGTTGAGCATTGGCGCCGTCATCGCTTTTGCTGCCGCGATATTTTTCGGCCAGCTCCAGCAGACGTTCGGTGCTGTCGTCGCGGCGGTTGAGAATGACGTCTTCGACGGCATCCCGCAGTTCAGCCGGAAGATCGTCGTATATCGCCAGTTGCCCGGCGTTGACGATCCCCATGTCCATGCCGTTGCGAATTGCGTAGTAAAGGAATACCGCGTGGATGGCCTCGCGCACCGGCTCGTTGCCGCGGAAAGAGAAGGAGACGTTAGACACGCCGCCGGAGATCATCGCATGGGGCAGCTCGCGCTTAATATCTTCGCAGGCGCCGATAAAATCCTGGGCGTAGTTGTTGTGTTCTTCGATGCCGGTCGCCACCGCGAAGATGTTCGGGTCAAAGATGATGTCTTCCGGCGGGAAGCCCACCTCTTCGGTAAGAATTTTATAGGCCCGGCGGCAAATCTCGATTTTACGCTCTCGCGTATCGGCCTGGCCCATTTCATCGAACGCCATCACCACCATCGCCGCGCCGTAGCGGCGTACCAGCTTCGCATGATGGATAAACGGCTCAGTGCCTTCTTTCATGGAAATAGAGTTAACGATGCCTTTGCCCTGAATGCACTTCAGCCCTTTCTCGATCACCTCCCATTTCGAGGAGTCGATCATGATGGGCACCCGGGCGATATCCGGCTCACCGGCAATCAGGTTCAGGAAACGCACCATCGCCGCTTCGGCGTCGAGCATTCCCTCGTCCATGTTGATGTCGATGATCTGCGCGCCGCTGGCGACCTGCTGCAGCGCCACGTCCAGCGCTTCGCTGTATTTCTCTTCTTTGATCAGACGCTTAAACTTTGCCGAGCCGGTAACGTTGGTGCGTTCCCCGACGTTAACGAACAGGCTATCCGCGCCGATATTCAGCGGCTCAAGCCCGGCGAGGCGACAGGCAACCGGCAGATCGGGGAGTTTACGCGGCGCAACGCCTGCTACCGCCGCGCTCATTGCGGCGATATGCGCAGGCGTCGTCCCGCAACAGCCGCCGACAATGTTCAGGAATCCGGCCTGCGCCCATTCCCCAATCTGCTGCGCCATCACGTCCGCATCAAGGTCGTATTCACCAAAAGCGTTTGGCAGACCAGCATTAGGGTGAGCCGTCACGTAGCACTCAGCAATGCGTGACAGTTCAGCCACGTACTGTCGCAGTTCGTCCGGCCCCAGCGCGCAGTTAAGTCCGAAAGAGAGCGCGTCGGCGTGGCGCAGGGAGTTATAGAAAGCTTCCGTCGTCTGACCGGAAAGCGTACGGCCTGACGCATCGGTAATGGTGCCGGAAATCATGATCGGCAGATCAACGCCAAGCGCTTCAAACTCCGCCTTTACGGCGAAGATGGCGGCTTTGGCATTCAGGGTGTCGAAGACCGTCTCGATCATGATCAGATCGGCCCCGCCCTCCACCAGCGCTTTGGTCGATTCACGGTAAGCGGCGACCAGCTGATCAAAGGTGATGTTGCGGAAGGCCGGGTCGTTCACGTCTGGAGAAATTGATGCCGTGCGGTTGGTCGGGCCAAGCACACCGGCGACGTAACGCGGTTTTTCCGGCGTACGGGCCGTCCATTCGTCGGCACAGGAACGCGCCAGCTTAGCGGCTTCGTAGTTAATTTCCGCCGACAGCGACTCCATTTGGTAGTCCGCCATTGCAATGGTGGTGGAGTTAAAGGTGTTGGTTTCAACGATGTCGGCGCCAGCTTCAAAGTAGGCATAGTGAATCGCGGCGATAATTTCCGGTTTGCTGAGCACCAGCAGGTCATTGTTGCCTTTAAGATCACACGGCCAGTCGGCAAAACGCTCGCCGCGGAAATCACTCTCATCAAGGCGGTAGCTTTGGATCATGGTCCCCATACCGCCGTCCAGCACCAGAATGCGCTCACTCAGTTGTTGCTTCAGCTTCTCTACGTTGTTGCTCACGCCTCACTCCCACCTGTTTTCCCTGCCTGACGGATATGCCATCCCATACTTGCACAATCTATAGGGTCGTAAAAGCCGCATATCGGGAACATGAGAGATGTTCAGCATCACTCATCCGATCAGTCTGAGTAGCGGTTGCAAATTCGCCAAATAAAACGAAAATGATTTCCACGATACGAAAAAGGAGTCCGGTATGGTTGCTACAGTCCCCGCTAAACGAGGTAAGAAACCCCGCACCGCCGCCGCTGCGGCTCCGGCTGCCACCGGGCAAGTGCAGTCCCTGACCCGCGGCCTTAAGCTGCTGGAGTGGATTGCCGAATCTGACGGCAGCGTGGCGCTCACCGAGCTTGCCCAGCAGGCTGGTTTGCCCAATTCCACCACCCATCGCCTGCTCACCACGATGCAGCAGTTAGGCTTTGTGCATCAGGTGGGCGATCTTGGCCACTGGACGATTGGCGCGCACGCATTTGTCGTCGGCAGCAGCTTCCTGCAAAGCCGCAATCTGCTGGCCATTGTGCACCCTATTCTGCGCAAACTGATGGAAGCCTCCGGCGAAACCGTCAACCTCGCGGTACTCGACAAGAGCGATCACCAGGCAATTATTATCGACCAGGTTCAGTGCACGCAGCTGATGCGTATGTCAGCACCTATTGGCGGCAAGCTGCCGATGCACGCATCCGGCGCGGGCAAGGCGTTTCTGGCTCAGCTAAACGACGACGAACTGACGGGCCTGCTGCACCGCAAAGGTCTGCACAGCTACACGCCAGCCACGCTGACTTCGCCGCTGCATTTAAAAGAAGATTTAGCGCAAACCCGCAAGCGCGGTTATTCATTTGACGATGAAGAGCATGCCCTGGGGCTGCGCTGTGTGGCTTCGTGCATCTACGATGAACACCATGAGGCATTCGCGGCGATCTCTATTTCTGGCCCGATTTCACGCATCACCGATGACCGCGTGACCGAGCTGGGTGCGCTGGTGATCAAAGCCGCGAAGGACATTACTCTGGCTTACGGCGGCGGGCGCTAGCCCGCTCGCTTCACTTCCCCAAACCGCTGGCTGAAGCGCTGGCGGCGGCGATAAGCATAAACATCTTCGACATAGCCACCGCGGATGCGAGTTTGCAAAGCGCGCCAAAATTCAGCGCGGAACAGGTCGGCGTGCATTTCATCGAATAGCGGGCGAATGCGTTTGTCTGCACAAAGATAGTGCCGGAACTCTTCCGGGAAAACATCTCCGGGCGAGATGCTGTACCACGGCTCCGAAGAGAGTTCATCTTCCGGGTAACGCGGCGGCGGAATATCCCGGAAATTCACCTCGGTCATGTAGCAAATTTCATCGTAATCGTAGAACACCACCCGCCCGTGACGCGTCACGCCAAAGTTTTTAAATAGCATGTCGCCAGGGAAGATATTGGCTGCCGCCAGTTGACGAATGGCATTGCCGTACTCTTCCACCGCATCCCTTAACTGCTGGCCTTCTACCTGCTCCAGCCACAGGTTAAGCGGCACCATTCGCCGCTCAATGTAGAGATGGCTGATGGCAATGCGGTCGCCAAGATCGGTCAGTTTTTCAGGCACTTCTTCAAGCAGCAGCGACATGAGGTCGGCACTTATCTGCCGCTTATCCAGCACGAAGTTTTCAAACTCCTGCGTATCCGCCATGCGCCCCACGCGGTCGTGCTCTTTTACCAGTTGGTAGCAGGCACGGACCCTTTCGGCGGTGACTTCTTTTTGCGGCGCGAATTTGTCTTTTATCACTTTAAACACGCGATCGAAGCCCGGCAGCGTGAACACCAGCATCACCATGCCGCGTATGCCGGGTGCCTCAATAAACTGCTCGGCCGTGCTGTGAATGTAGGTCAGATATTCGCGATAGCTTTCGGTTTTGCCGTGCTTCTGGCAGCCAATCGCCATGTACAGTTCGGCGGTAGTTTTTCCCGGTAGAATCTCGCGTAGCCACTCCACGAGCGCGACGGGGAAAGGGGCATAAACCATGAAATAGGAACGCGCAAAGCCGAAAACGATACTGGCTTCGGGGGAGCTGGTCAGGCAGGTGTCTACCATTAACCGGCCATCATCGGTGCGATGGATCGGCAATAAAAAGGGAATTTTTCCTCCCGGCAGAACCAGTTTGCCAACCAGCCAGGCGGCTTTATTGCGGTAAAACAGTTCATTAGCCACTTCCAGCGTGGCCGTCCGCAATGTTTCTGCGCCGAAGGTTTCATGCAGATGGGCGAGGATAAACCCTACATCCCGCGCAATATCCTGCCAGGGCAGGCGCAGCGGGAGATCGGAGAGCAAGGTCGTGAGCAACGTCGTCCAGCCTTGCTCCGGGAAAAAAGTTTTTGCCAGTGGGCGAGGCAGCGGCCGAAGCTGTTTGCCTGCCTGGGAGCTGAAGATAAAAAGCCGCTCGGGAGTAAGCGAGCGGTGGTCGAAGAGCCGACAATAGACAGAATTAAAAAAGCTTTCGGCAATTTCAAAACGCGGGTAATCCGGCAGTAGCCGGGTGTATTGCTCTTTCACGCGCAGTAAAAAGGCCGCGTCGGTGTTCTGCCCGCCGGTAATGCAGCGAAGCTGTTCTACGACGAGACCTACGTGGTGATCGTACAGGTTGATGCGGCTTTTCATCGCCTGTTGAACGGCGTGCCAGTCGGCCTGTTCAAAGCGCTGCTGGGCACCCGCGGTGACCTCCAGAAATCGACCGTATTGCGCGTCAAACCCCTGCAGGATGGTGTGGGCAATTAACAGCTCCAGCCTGTGTGACATTTATTTCTCCCCTCACCCCGGCCCTCTCCCAAAGGAGAGGGGGAAAATAAAGTTTGTTCAGAACTGCTCTTCTTCCGTCGAACCTGTCAGCGCCGTGACGGAAGAAGCGCCGCCCTGGATGACGGTGGTTACGCGGTCAAAGTAGCCGGTGCCCACTTCCTGCTGGTGAGAAACGAAGGTGTAGCCTTCAGAAGCGGCGGCAAATTCAGGCTGCTGTACCTTCTCAACATAGTGGCGCATGCCCTCCCCCTGCGCATAAGAGTGCGCCAGATCGAACATGTTGAACCACATGCTGTGGATCCCCGCCAGGGTGATGAACTGGTATTTGTAACCCATGTCCGACAGTTCTTGCTGGAAGGACGCGATGGTTTTGTCATCGAGGTTTTTCTTCCAGTTAAACGACGGCGAACAGTTATAGGCCAGCAGTTTGCCTGGGAAGCGCGCATGGATGGCTTCCGCGAAACGGCGGGCCTGGTCCAGGTCGGGTTTAGAGGTTTCACACCAGACCAGGTCGGCATAAGGCGCGTAGGCCAGGCCGCGACTGATAGCCTGCTCAATGCCAGCGCGTGTACGGTAGAAACCTTCCTGCGTGCGCTCACCGGTGATGAATTCGCGGTCGTATTCGTCGCAGTCGGAGGTGATCAGATCTGCCGCATCAGCATCGGTACGGGCGATCAGCAGCGTTGGAACCCCCATCACGTCAGCCGCCAGACGAGCGGCAGTCAGCTTCTGGATAGCTTCCTGAGTTGGGACCAGGACTTTGCCGCCCATGTGGCCGCATTTCTTCACGGAAGCCAGCTGGTCTTCAAAGTGCACCGCAGCGGCACCCGCCTGAATCATCGACTTCATCAGTTCGAAGGCGTTCAGCACGCCGCCAAAACCGGCTTCTGCATCGGCAACGATAGGCAGGAAGTAGTCAATGTGGCGTGGATCGCCCGATTCAATATTGGATGCCCACTGGATCTGATCCGCACGCTGGAAGCTGTTGTTGATCCGATCGACAACCGCAGGGACAGAGTTCGCCGGGTAGAGCGACTGATCCGGGTACATACTGGACGCCAGGTTAGCGTCCGCCGCAACCTGCCAGCCGGAGAGGTAGATGGCTTCGATACCCGCTTTCGCCTGCTGTAAAGCCTGGCCGCCGGTTAACGCCCCCAGACTGTTTACGTAGCCTTTTTTCGACTCGCCGTGCAGCAGGCGCCAGAGTTTAGCCGCCCCGTGCTGCGCCAGAGTACACTCCGGGGTCAGCGAACCGCGCAGTTTCACGACGTCTTCTGCGCTATAGGTACGCTTAATGCCTTCCCAACGCGGCTGTGTCCAGTCTTGTTGTACTTGTTGAATCTGTTGGCTACGAGAGGTTTTCATTTCAGATGCTCCATTTTTATAGGGTTAGGTTCAGGCAAGCAGGCGGTAGCCCGGCAGCGTCAGGAAGTCGATTAACTCTTCTGAGGTGGTAATTTGTTCCATCAGCCGCGCAGCTTCATCGAAGCGTCCCTGGCTAAAACGCTGGTCGCCCAGCTCGTCCTGAATCACCAACATCTCTTCGGCAAGCATCTGGCGGAACAGCGCTTTCGTTACGGTCTGGCCGTTGCTTAGCGTCTTTTGGTGATGGATCCATTGCCAGATGGAAGTACGGGAAATTTCAGCGGTCGCAGCATCCTCCATCAGCCCGTAAATCGGTACGCAGCCGTTGCCGGAGATCCACGCCTCGATGTACTGCACCGCAACGCGGATGTTGGCGCGCATACCTTCTTCGGTGCGCTCGCCAGGGCAAGGCTCAAGCAACTGCGCCGCGGTGATGGGGGCATCTTCGCTGCGGCTGATGTCCAGCTGGTTCTGGCGTTCACCCAGCGCTTTGCCAAACACCTCAACAACCGTGTCCGCAAGGCCCGGATGCGCAATCCAGGTACCATCATGGCCGTTATTGGCCTCCATCTCTTTGTCCGCTTTGACTTTGTTCAGTACCCATTCATTGCGAGCGCTGTCTTTGCTCGGGATAAAGGCCGCCATGCCGCCCATTGCAAATGCACCGCGACGATGACAGGTCTTGATCAGCAGCCGCGAGTAAGCGTTCAGGAAAGGTTTATCCATCGTCACGGACTGCCTGTCCGGCAGGACGCGATCCGGGTGGTTTTTCAAGGTTTTGATGTAGCTGAAGATGTAGTCCCAGCGACCACAGTTCAGGCCCACGATGTGATCTTTCAGGGCGTGCAGGATCTCATCCATCTGGAATACCGCTGGCAGCGTTTCTATCAATAAAGTCGCTTTAATGGTGCCGCGTGGCAGATCGAAGCGATCTTCCGTGAAGCTGAATACTTCGCTCCACCAGGCCGCTTCCTGCCATGACTGGGTTTTGGGCAGATAGAAATAAGGGCCGCTGCCTTTAGCCAGAAGGGCATCCACGTTGTGGAAGAAATAGAGCCCGAAGTCGAACAGGCTGCCAGGGATCGCTTCCCCGCGCCAGGTCACGTGTTTTTCAGGCAGATGCAGGCCGCGCACGCGGCAAACCAGTACCGCCGGGTCTGGCTTCAGCTGATAGATTTTTCCCGCTTCGTTTGTCCAGCTGATGGTGCCGTTTATCGCGTCGCGCAGGTTGATCTGCCCGTCAATGACTTTGCTCCAGCTCGGCGCCAGGGAATCTTCGAAGTCGGCCATAAAGACTTTTACGTTAGCATTCAGCGCGTTGATCACCATTTTTCGCTCAACCGGCCCGGTAATTTCTACCCTGCGGTCGAGCAAATCCTGCGGAATACCACGAATCTGCCAATCACTTTTACGAATGGAATCTGTTTCCGAATTGAAATCAGGAAGCTTTCCACCGTCGATGGCCTGCTGTTCAGCAATGCGAGATGCCAGCAGCTTATTGCGCTGTGGAGTAAAGCGGCTCACCAGCTCGCCGAGGAATTCTACGGCTTCCGGGGTGAGGATCTGCTTCTCTTGCTCGCCAAACGGCTGGCTAAAGGCCAGCTCTTCGCTAACTGTCTGTTGTGTCATTCGGTTACTCCTTCGTCTTATCCCGTCGAGACGGCCAAAAGTGAATCGCGCACGGCTGTGCAGTTTTCATGCAACAGAATTAAGACTACTTGATGATTTTTTAAAATCAAAAACAATTTCCATTTTTGATTTTAAATTGATTTATCATATTGATATTTATGAGATTAAAGTTTAATCAAGGCGGGAAGTGATTTTCAGAATAGAAAAAAGGCGCCGAAGGCGCCTGAAATGGGAAGCTGAAACGCTTAATCGAGCGTCGGGTTCATGTGGCGAAGGTCGAATGGCGTAATCTGGTAGACGTAGTAGTTCAGCCAGTTGGTGAACAGCAGATTGCCATGGCTGCGCCAGGTCGCGTGAGGTTTCTTCGCCGGATCGTCTCCTGGGAAGTAGTTATACGGCACCTCTGGCTGAAGCCCCGCATCGACATCGCGGAAATACTCGCCGGACAGCGTCAGCGCATCATATTCCGGGTGACCGGTTACGAACGCGATGCGCTTATCCCTGCTGCCAAACAGGTAGGCATCGCCCTGTTCTGTTTCGGCAAAGATCTCCAGATCGGTGTAATCCCGGATCAGCTGCGCAGGGAAGTCGGCATAACGAGAATGAGGCGCCAGGAATGAATCATCAAAGCCGCGCGTCAGTAAAGCATGAGGCTGAGTAACATTGTGCTCGTAGACGCCAGAAAGTTTTTCATCTCGAGTTT
The DNA here is from genome assembly GCF_050847315.1 of Enterobacter sp. TMH.L2. Taxonomy (NCBI): domain Bacteria; kingdom Pseudomonadati; phylum Pseudomonadota; class Gammaproteobacteria; order Enterobacterales; family Enterobacteriaceae; genus Enterobacter; species Enterobacter sp. TMH.L2. Next base: position 4,390,747 of record NZ_CP193791.1, read on the forward strand.
GCTTTGGAATGCCGTATAAAATATTCAGCGCGGCCTGGACGGCCCAGCAGACAAACAGCGTCGAGGTAACATGATCTTTGGCCCATTCCAGCACCTGCTGGATCTGCGGCCAGTAAGCCACATCATTAAATTCAACCAGCCCAAGCGGAGCGCCGGTGACGATCAACCCGTCATAGTTGTCGTGTTTAATGTCATCAAAATTACAGTAAAAGTTATTGAGGTGCTCGCCAGGCGTATGGCGAGATTCACGGCTGTCGATGCGCAGCAGCTGGATATCCACCTGCAGTGGAGAGTTGGAGAGCAGCCGCAGGAACTGGTTTTCCGTCTCAATTTTCTTCGGCATCAGATTCAGGATCAGCACCTTTAACGGACGTATTTCCTGATTGCTGGCGCGCGATGTCGTCATCACAAAGACGTTTTCTTCACGCAGGAAATTGACGGCTGGTAGCTCGTCCTGCACCCGAATCGGCATAACCTTATATCCTCAAAGCATACGTTTAAACGTTTAGACATCCAGACACCTGACGATACCGAGTTTATGATTCAATGTCGAGTCAGAAGCGAAAAGGTGAAAATGTTTCATTTAAGAGTGATAGCCAAGAGCAGATGCTTACGCTGGATTGAAGACAGGAACTCAGAGAATAACTCTGTCGTAGAAAGCTAAAAATATGAAGGGTACAAAAAGCAAAAAACCCCGGCCTTTCGGTCGGGGTTAATGCTGATTTGATGCCTGGCCGTTCCCTACAATACGCGCATCATCCTGATACTCGCCCCTCCGGGGCCGCCGCACGCGGCGTTCAAAATCATTACTAATGATTTTGTTCTCCTCTGGAGAGTGCTCACCAACAAAAAACAGACAAAACAAAAGGCCCAGTCTTTCGACTGAGCCTTTCGCTTTTATTTGATGCCTGGCAGTTCCCTACTCTCGCATGGGGAGACCCCACACTACCATCGGCGCTACGGCGTTTCACTTCTGAGTTCGGCATGGGGTCAGGTGGGACCACCGCGCTACGGCCGCCAGGCAAATTCTGTTATTGACCGTTATATTTCCATATAACCATCAATCTAATCCTGAACTAAGCTGAAAATCTTTCGTCTCTCAAAACACCTTCGGTGTTGTAAGGTTAAGCCTCACGGATCATTAGTACTGGTTAGCTCAACGTATCGCTACGCTTACACACCCAGCCTATCAACGTCGTAGTCTTCAACGTTCCTTCAGGACCCTTAAAGGGTCAGGGAGAACTCATCTCGGGGCAAGTTTCGCGCTTAGATGCTTTCAGCGCTTATCTTTTCCGCATTTAGCTACCGGGCAATGCCATTGGCATGACAACCCGAACACCAGTGATGCGTCCACTCCGGTCCTCTCGTACTAGGAGCAGCCCCCCTCAATTCTCCAGCGCCCACGGCAGATAGGGACCGAACTGTCTCACGACGTTCTAAACCCAGCTCGCGTACCACTTTAAATGGCGAACAGCCATACCCTTGGGACCTACTTCAGCCCCAGGATGTGATGAGCCGACATCGAGGTGCCAAACACCGCCGTCGATATGAACTCTTGGGCGGTATCAGCCTGTTATCCCCGGAGTACCTTTTATCCGTTGAGCGATGGCCCTTCCATTCAGAACCACCGGATCACTAAGACCTGCTTTCGCACCTGCTCGAGCCGTCACTCTCGCAGTCAAGCTAGCTTATGCCTTTGCACTAACCTCACGATGTCCGACCGTGATTAGCTAACCTTCGTGCTCCTCCGTTACGCTTTAGGAGGAGACCGCCCCAGTCAAACTACCCACCAGACACTGTCCGCAACCCGGATCACGGGTCTACGTTAGAACATCAAACATTAAAGGGTGGTATTTCAAGGTTGGCTCCACGCAGACTGGCGTCCACGCTTCAAAGCCTCCCACCTATCCTACACATCAAGGCTCAATGTTCAGTGTCAAGCTATAGTAAAGGTTCACGGGGTCTTTCCGTCTTGCCGCGGGTACACTGCATCTTCACAGCGATTTCAATTTCACTGAGTCTCGGGTGGAGACAGCCTGGCCATCATTACGCCATTCGTGCAGGTCGGAACTTACCCGACAAGGAATTTCGCTACCTTAGGACCGTTATAGTTACGGCCGCCGTTTACCGGGGCTTCGATCAAGAGCTTCTCCTTGCGGATAACCCCATCAATTAACCTTCCGGCACCGGGCAGGCGTCACACCGTATACGTCCACTTTCGTGTTTGCACAGTGCTGTGTTTTTAATAAACAGTTGCAGCCAGCTGGTATCTTCGACTGCCTTCAGCTCCACCCGCGAGGGGCTTCACCTGATGACAGCGTGCCTTCTCCCGAAGTTACGGCACCATTTTGCCTAGTTCCTTCACCCGAGTTCTCTCAAGCGCCTTGGTATTCTCTACCTGACCACCTGTGTCGGTTTGGGGTACGATTCAATGTTACCTGATGCTTAGAGGCTTTTCCTGGAAGCAGGGCATTTGTTACTTCAGCACCGTAGTGCCTCGTCATCACACCTCAGCGTTTGATAAGCGTCCGGATTTACCTAAACGCTCCGCCTACATGCTTAAACCGGGACAACCGTCGCCCGGCTAACATAGCCTTCTCCGTCCCCCCTTCGCAGTAACACCGAGTACAGGAATATTAACCTGTTTCCCATCGACTACGCCTTTCGGCCTCGCCTTAGGGGTCGACTCACCCTGCCCCGATTAACGTTGGACAGGAACCCTTGGTCTTCCGGCGAGCGGGCTTTTCACCCGCTTTATCGTTACTTATGTCAGCATTCGCACTTCTGATACCTCCAGCAAACCTCACAGTTCACCTTCGACGGCTTACAGAACGCTCCCCTACCCAACAACACATAGTGTCGCTGCCGCAGCTTCGGTGCATGGTTTAGCCCCGTTACATCTTCCGCGCAGGCCGACTCGACCAGTGAGCTATTACGCTTTCTTTAAATGATGGCTGCTTCTAAGCCAACATCCTGGCTGTCTGTGCCTTCCCACATCGTTTCCCACTTAACCATGACTTTGGGACCTTAGCTGGCGGTCTGGGTTGTTTCCCTCTTCACGACGGACGTTAGCACCCGCCGTGTGTCTCCCGTGATAACATTCTTCGGTATTCGTAGTTTGCATCGGGTTGGTAAGCCGGGATGGCCCCCTAGCCGAAACAGTGCTCTACCCCCGAAGATGAGTTCACGAGGCGCTACCTAAATAGCTTTCGGGGAGAACCAGCTATCTCCCGGTTTGATTGGCCTTTCACCCCCAGCCACAAGTCATCCGCTAATTTTTCAACATTAGTCGGTTCGGTCCTCCAGTTAGTGTTACCCAACCTTCAACCTGCCCATGGCTAGATCACCGGGTTTCGGGTCTATACCCTGCAACTTAACGCCCAGTTAAGACTCGGTTTCCCTGCGGCTCCCCTATACGGTTAACCTTGCTACAGAATATAAGTCGCTGACCCATTATACAAAAGGTACGCAGTCACCCCATAAAGAGGCTCCCACTGCTTGTACGTACACGGTTTCAGGTTCTTTTTCACTCCCCTCGCCGGGGTTCTTTTCGCCTTTCCCTCACGGTACTGGTTCACTATCGGTCAGTCAGGAGTATTTAGCCTTGGAGGATGGTCCCCCCATATTCAGACAGGATACCACGTGTCCCGCCCTACTCTTCGAACTCACAGTATGTGCATTTTAGTGTACGGGAGTATCACCCTGTACCCTGCGACTTTCCAGACGCTTCCACTAACACACAAACTGATTCAGGTTCTGGGCTGCTCCCCGTTCGCTCGCCGCTACTGGGGGAATCTCGGTTGATTTCTTTTCCTCGGGGTACTTAGATGTTTCAGTTCCCCCGGTTCGCTTCATTACGCTATGTATTCACGTAATGATAGTGTGACGGATCACACTGGGTTTCCCCATTCGGAAATCGCCGGCTATAACGGTTCATATCACCTTACCGACGCTTATCGCAGATTAGCACGTCCTTCATCGCCTCTGACTGCCAGGGCATCCACCGTGTACGCTTAGTCGCTTAACCTCACAACCCGAAGGTGTCTCGTAAGACACAATCGCTGTTGTGAAAATTTGAGAGACTCGAACATGTCTTAACCTCATTCTTTATTACGGAAGAATAAGACGACATGTCGTTTCAATTTTCAGCTTGTTCCGGATTGTTAAAGAGCAAATATCTCAAACATGACTCTTTCAAGTCAGCTTTGAGATAGTTCGGCACGCAACTTTCACTTACATACCAGCAAGTGGCGTCCCCTAGGGGATTCGAACCCCTGTTACCGCCGTGAAAGGGCGGTGTCCTGGGCCTCTAGACGAAGGGGACACTGAAGTCTCAATCGCAAGACGCCTTGCTTCTCTACATCTATCAGACAATCTGTGTGAGCACTACGCGGGTTGTATCTATTAGGTAAGGAGGTGATCCAACCGCAGGTTCCCCTACGGTTACCTTGTTACGACTTCACCCCAGTCATGAATCACAAAGTGGTAAGCGCCCTCCCGAAGGTTAAGCTACCTACTTCTTTTGCAACCCACTCCCATGGTGTGACGGGCGGTGTGTACAAGGCCCGGGAACGTATTCACCGTAGCATTCTGATCTACGATTACTAGCGATTCCGACTTCATGGAGTCGAGTTGCAGACTCCAATCCGGACTACGACGCACTTTATGAGGTCCGCTTGCTCTCGCGAGGTCGCTTCTCTTTGTATGCGCCATTGTAGCACGTGTGTAGCCCTACTCGTAAGGGCCATGATGACTTGACGTCATCCCCACCTTCCTCCAGTTTATCACTGGCAGTCTCCTTTGAGTTCCCGGCCGAACCGCTGGCAACAAAGGATAAGGGTTGCGCTCGTTGCGGGACTTAACCCAACATTTCACAACACGAGCTGACGACAGCCATGCAGCACCTGTCTCAGAGTTCCCGAAGGCACCAATCCATCTCTGGAAAGTTCTCTGGATGTCAAGAGTAGGTAAGGTTCTTCGCGTTGCATCGAATTAAACCACATGCTCCACCGCTTGTGCGGGCCCCCGTCAATTCATTTGAGTTTTAACCTTGCGGCCGTACTCCCCAGGCGGTCGACTTAACGCGTTAGCTCCGGAAGCCACGCCTCAAGGGCACAACCTCCAAGTCGACATCGTTTACGGCGTGGACTACCAGGGTATCTAATCCTGTTTGCTCCCCACGCTTTCGCACCTGAGCGTCAGTCTTTGTCCAGGGGGCCGCCTTCGCCACCGGTATTCCTCCAGATCTCTACGCATTTCACCGCTACACCTGGAATTCTACCCCCCTCTACAAGACTCAAGCTTGCCAGTTTCGAATGCAGTTCCCAGGTTGAGCCCGGGGATTTCACATCCGACTTAACAAACCGCCTGCGTGCGCTTTACGCCCAGTAATTCCGATTAACGCTTGCACCCTCCGTATTACCGCGGCTGCTGGCACGGAGTTAGCCGGTGCTTCTTCTGCGAGTAACGTCAATCACCAAGGTTATTAACCTTAATGCCTTCCTCCTCGCTGAAAGTACTTTACAACCCGAAGGCCTTCTTCATACACGCGGCATGGCTGCATCAGGCTTGCGCCCATTGTGCAATATTCCCCACTGCTGCCTCCCGTAGGAGTCTGGACCGTGTCTCAGTTCCAGTGTGGCTGGTCATCCTCTCAGACCAGCTAGGGATCGTCGCCTAGGTGAGCCATTACCCCACCTACTAGCTAATCCCATCTGGGTTCATCTGATGGCAAGAGGCCCGAAGGTCCCCCTCTTTGGTCTTGCGACGTTATGCGGTATTAGCTACCGTTTCCAGTAGTTATCCCCCTCCATCAGGCAGATCCCCAGACATTACTCACCCGTCCGCCGCTCGTCACCCAGGAGCAAGCTCCCTGTGCTACCGCTCGACTTGCATGTGTTAGGCCTGCCGCCAGCGTTCAATCTGAGCCATGATCAAACTCTTCAATTTAAAAGTGTTTGATGCTCAAAGAATTAAAACTGTTTATAAAATCAGTAGTCACTCTTCAAGACTTGATATTTGTTTGCATCCGAAGATGCTGAGATATCAATCCTGCGAGTGCCCACACAGATTGTCTGATAAATTGTTAAAGAGCAGTGAGTCAGTCGCTTTCGCTTGCTAACTCGAGGTGGCGTATATTACGCTTTCCTCTTTCAGAGTCAATCCTTAATTTCAGGATTTTTCACTCTCATCGCCGCCGTTACTCTGTGATGTTGTTCACATGTTCCGTGTCGATGGAGGCGCATTATAGGGAGTTCTCCCGGCGCTGCAACACTAAAATGACAGAAAAATGACTGACTGCTGCATTCCACAGCAAAACCCCGCCTTATACCCTTTTGCACACAGACTTATCCACAATCCGGATTTGAACTTAAAATTCGCGAGCGCGACGCAAACGTTTTCGCTACAATGCACCGCGATAAAATGGACACCCCCGATGGGGGCGTTAGCTGAGTTTTCGTCTCTTCTTTTCCTCAATTACCCTTTTCTGCGCCGCCAGAACTAAGGTGAAGACTAAAATTCAGCTAACGCTCTTCTATATGCGAACCAAAGCCAAGGGATAAAACCATGTCACAACGTCGTCCTGTACGCCGCGCACTGCTCAGTGTTTCTGACAAAGCCGGTATCGTCGAATTCGCTCAGGCCCTCTCCCAACGTGGAGTGGAGCTGCTGTCCACCGGCGGAACCGCCCGCCTGCTGGCAGAAGCAAACCTGCCGGTAACCGAAGTCTCCGACTACACCGGTTTCCCGGAGATGATGGACGGACGCGTCAAAACGCTGCACCCGAAAGTTCACGGCGGCATTCTGGGCCGTCGCGGTCAGGACGATGCCATCATGGCGGAGCACGCCATCTCTCCTATTGATATGGTCGTCGTTAACCTTTATCCATTTGCCCAGACCGTTGCCCGCGAAGGCTGCTCTTTAGAAGATGCCGTTGAGAACATCGACATTGGCGGGCCAACCATGGTTCGCTCCGCAGCCAAGAACCATAAAGATGTGGCGATCGTAGTAAAGAGCAGCGACTACCAGGCGATCGTTGCCGAGCTGGACGCCAACGAAGGATCCCTGACGCTGGAAACCCGTTTCGATCTGGCGATCAAAGCTTTCGAACACACTGCGGCCTACGACAGTATGATCGCTAACTACTTCGGTAGCCTGGTCCCGGCCTATCACGGCGAAAGCAAAGATCCTGCCGGGCGATTCCCACGCACGCTGAACCTGAACTTCATTAAGAAGCAGGATATGCGTTATGGCGAAAACAGCCACCAGCAGGCCGCCTTCTATATAGAAGAAGAAATCAAAGAAGCATCCGTGGCAACCGCGGCCCAGGTTCAGGGCAAAGCGCTCTCCTATAACAACATCGCGGATACCGATGCGGCGCTGGAATGCGTGAAAGAGTTCGACGAACCAGCCTGCGTTATCGTTAAACACGCCAACCCTTGCGGCGTGGCCGTCAGCGGTTCCGTACTCGAAGCCTACAATCTGGCTTATAAAACCGATCCAACCTCTGCCTTCGGCGGCATCATCGCTTTCAACCGTGAGCTGGATGCAGAAACCGCACAGGCCATTATTTCTCGCCAGTTCGTCGAGGTCATTATCGCCCCTTCCGCCAGCGAAGAAGCGCTGAAGATCACCGCGGCCAAACAGAACGTTCGCGTCCTGGTTTGCGGCCAGTGGCAGAAACGCACGGCTGGCCTCGATTTCAAACGCGTCAATGGCGGCCTACTGGTTCAGGATCGTGATTTGGGTATGGTGACAGCAGGCGATCTGCGCGTAGTCACTAAACGTCAGCCGACCGAGCAAGAACTGCATGACGCGCTGTTCTGCTGGAAAGTGGCGAAGTTCGTTAAATCCAACGCCATCGTTTATGCCCGTGACAATATGACCATCGGCATAGGTGCAGGCCAGATGAGCCGCGTCTATTCCGCAAAAATTGCCGGTATCAAAGCCAGCGATGAAGGCCTGGAAGTAAAAGGTTCTGCTATGGCTTCTGATGCTTTCTTCCCATTCCGCGATGGGATTGATGCCGCCGCCGAAGCTGGCGTGAGCTGTGTGATCCAGCCGGGCGGTTCCATTCGTGATGATGAAGTCATTGCCGCCGCCAACGAGCATGGGATCGCAATGATCTTCACCGATATGCGCCACTTCCGCCATTAATTACCGGAGCGTTTATAGATGAAAGTTTTAGTTATTGGTAACGGCGGGCGCGAGCACGCGCTGGCCTGGAAAGCGGCTCAGTCCCCTTTAGTACGTACTGTATTTGTTGCACCAGGTAACGCAGGTACCGCGCTGGAGCCAGCGCTGCAGAACGTTGCTATCAGCGCGACAGATATTCCAGCTTTGCTTAGCTTTGCGCAGAACGAAAACATCGACTTAACCATCGTCGGCCCGGAAGCGCCGCTGGTGATTGGCGTGGTGGATGCCTTCCGCGCCGCTGGCCTGAAAATCTTCGGGCCTACCGAAGGGGCTGCACAGCTGGAAGGCTCGAAGGCCTTTACCAAAGACTTCCTGGCTCGCCACAATATCCCGACGGCGGAATACCAGAACTTTACCGAAGTTGAGCCTGCGCTGGCTTACCTGCGCGAGAAAGGGGCGCCCATCGTAATTAAGGCCGACGGCCTGGCAGCAGGGAAAGGCGTTATTGTGGCGATGACGCTGGAAGAAGCGGAAGCTGCCGTCAATGACATGCTGGCCGGGAACGCGTTTGGCGATGCGGGTCACCGTATTGTTATTGAAGAGTTCCTCGATGGCGAAGAAGCCAGCTTTATTGTGATGGTAGATGGCGAGCACGTTCTGCCGATGGCCACCAGCCAGGATCATAAACGCGTTGGCGACGGCGATACTGGCCCAAACACCGGCGGCATGGGTGCTTACTCTCCCGCTCCGGTTGTGACTGACGAAGTGCATCAGCGCACCATGGAACGCGTGATTTGGCCAACCGTGCGCGGTATGGCTGCCGAAGGGAATACCTACACGGGCTTCCTGTATGCCGGGTTGATGATCGACAAGCAGGGTAACCCGAAGGTGATTGAGTTCAACTGCCGCTTCGGCGATCCGGAAACTCAGCCCATCATGCTGCGTATGCAGTCAGATCTGGTCGAGCTGTGCCTCGCCGCCTGTGATGGCAAGCTGGATGAGAAAGACTCTAAGTGGGACGAACGTCCGGCTCTAGGGATCGTGCTGGCGGCGGGCGGTTATCCGGCCGACTATCGTAACGGCGACGTTATCCATGGTCTGCCACTGGAAGAAGTGGCCGATGGCAAGGTGTTCCACGCCGGGACTAAGCTCAGCGAAGATGACCGCGTGCTCACCAACGGCGGGCGCGTATTATGCGTGACTGCGTTGGGCGAAACGGTAGCCAAAGCGCAACAGCGCGCGCTGGAGCTGAAAAAGGATATTCATTGGGAAGGCAGTTTCAGCCGCTCGGATATCGGTTATCGCGCCATTGCGCGTGAAAACGCTAAGTGATCTCGACTGTACACACTAAACCGCCCGCGTGGCGGTTTTTTTATACCTAGAAATCGCCAGGCTTAGGCTGCCAACTGCAGAAGTTCTGGTTCGCCACCAGCAGCAGCTGTGAACCTTCCGGGGCTTCGAGCCAGGCAATACTGACGTCAAGGGAGGAGTTGCTCTGACGGCGCGCTATATGGCTCAGGGAGGCGCTATCAAGCTTTGGCGATAACGTTTCACCTTCGCAGGTCGTTACCGTGCCGTTCTGGTGCCAGCGCCCCTGGCGCAGCACAACGTGGCCGATGCGCAGCGCTTCGCTAGTCTCACGAATACGATTGGCGTTGAACTGGTACAAAGCAACCTGATCGTTAGAAAGCTGCTGCTTCTGGCTATTCACTTCCCGCTGCATAAAGCTCAGCTCGCCGTGGTCGTCAAAGCGGACTTTGACATGCTCCGGCTGCTTGCCCTGAATATTGAGTTCGATAAAGGTCAGTTTGTCGCCCTGCCAGCGGTATTCCCCGGTGGTGGTGGCGCCGTGCTGCCACGGGCTAAACGCGGTAAGGATATGGGTAGATTCATCGGCGTTGTCTTTTCGCCAGATGCGCACCACGCCCTGGTCGGCAACATAGCCGGTAGCGGTAAAAGGAGGGAGTTTGTTACTGCTGCATGCCGTGAGCACCAGAACACCCGCCAGCGCCAGCAGCGGACGCCAGACGGACAAAAGGGGCGTAAACGCCCCTCTGTTAAAACTGTTCACTGACACGCGTTAACTTACTTAACCGCGTCTTTCAGTGCTTTACCAGAAACAAATGCCGGCACGTTAGCAGCAGCAATTTTGATTTCTTTACCGGTCTGCGGGTTGCGGCCAGTGCGCTCAGCACGGTGGTTCACTTTGAAGGTACCGAAACCAACCAGTTGTACAGCATCACCTTCTTTCAGAGACTCAGTAATTGCAGCCAGAGTGGATTCCAGAGCAGCTTTAGCCTGTGCTTTAGACAGGTCAGCCTTGTCAGCAATTACATCAATCAGTTGAGTCTTGTTCATAAGTTATCCTTACAATGTGTTTATCGCTTGCTAAGCATCGAGTGCGACGGAAATGCCTAAAAAGCACTCTCCTGCATACACGCACCGATAGCCACTTTTATTCGCCCCACAAATGTAGACCAGACGGGGGGTTAATTGGAAGCCTCCAGGGAGGACAAATCAGACTGTATGTCACGTTTTACTGTCTTACTGCTGCAAATTTATACCGATATTACTGATGCCGGCCTCACGGAGGTCAGCACGAAGCCCTTTAATGAGCTCAATATCGCGTTCTTCGCAGTCCGCCAGCAGCCGGAAAATCTCCCACTGAATGTCCCATTCTTCTTCTACCGCCGGGTTTGCTCTCAACTCCTCGTCGGTCATTTCACGACCGGCCTGAGTCATTTCCAGCATCGCCACCGAAGTGATTGAACATTTACTGACTTCGATTGCGTGCTCCAGCGTTTCACCCGAGAGACGCGAGTGAATAAGCTCACTCAACGCCACGCACGCGTCAATCGCCGGATAGACACCGTAAATATCATAGTCGTCAGCCGCAGGAATTGCCTCTTCAAGTTTCTCTAACTGACTATCAAAGTTCACTTTGGCGTCTTTCACCGTTTGGGTTTCCCAAACCAGGTCCAGGATCTTGCGATAAAGCTGAGGATCGCCAAAGCCAGTTTGCTGGCAAAACATGGCGTAGTTCGGGTACATACGCTCGCACAAAGAAGCCATAAAAGTGACGTGCTGCCAGCTTTCCAGCTTCTCCAGGCGTAAATGAATAGGGTTCTGTAACATGACGATGTCTCAAAGACGGAAAATTAGCGGCAGTTTACCTGAATCACCTGCCGATTGCTTGCAGGCGCTTAAAAGCCGGGCGCCCGGAGGCAACGGCATCGGCCCAACGGGTTGGCTCCGGCAAACGGTAGCCGGCCATGCAGCGCTCCACCCACTTTAATGCGCCGTCGAGGCTTATGCGGTGCCCGGTAGAAATAAACAAAGGATTACAGCGTTTTTTACTGCGCCAGACCCAGGCCAGCTGCTCGCCTTTGTCCATCAACGGGGCACGAGCGTCAGGCTCGTCCCCCAGCGGTTCAAACTTCCCGCACAGCCGCTTTTTCGCCACGCCAATCGTCGGCACATCCACCAGCAGCCCAAAATGGCTGGCAACCCCTAAACGACGGGGATGCGAGATGCCGTGTCCGTCCACAAACACCAAATCGGGCTTCTGCGAAAGCATACCCCACGCCTCAAGCAGCGCGGGATATTCGCGGAAGGATAAAAAGCCGGGGATATAAGGCATGGTGGTGGCAATTCTTGCCACCTGATATTCAACCAACTCAAGAGACGGGTAGCTCAACAAAACGATGGCCGCGCGGGTGACGTCTCCGCCTTGTTCAAACCCCACATCGGCCCCGGCGATCAACCGCGGCGGATCCTGCTCAAGGCGATCTTCTCGGATCACCTTTGAGGCCAGATTCAGCTGTTGCTCTCGCAGTATGGTGAGATCCATCTCTTGCTACCTTAAGCCTGGTGGTATTGCGCGGACAGGCGATGCACGGCTTCCACAAAGACGCCGGCATGCTCTGGTGGAACGTCCTGGTGAATGCCGTGCCCAAGGTTAAAGACGTGTCCTTCCCCCTGCCCGAAACCAGCCAGAATGGTGGCAACTTCTTCTTCGATACGTGCCGGCTGAGCGTACAGCATGGAAGGGTCCATGTTGCCCTGCAGCGCGACTTTATGGCCTACGCGACGACGTGCATCTGCAATGTCCGTTGTCCAGTCGAGGCCCAGTGCGTCGCAGCCGGTTTCCGCCATCGCTTCAAGCCACTGCCCGCCGCCTTTGGTGAACAGCGTCACCGGTACACGGCGGCCATCGTTTTCACGCAGAAGGCCATCGACAATTTTGTGCATGTAGTAGAGCGAGAATTCTTTGTAATCGCGCCCGCTCAGCACGCCACCCCAGGTGTCAAAGATCATTACCGACTGCGCGCCCGCGCGGATTTGCGCGTTCAGATACAGCGTCACGCTCTGCGCCAGCTTATCCAGCAGCAGGTGAAGCGCTTTCGGGTCGGCAAACATCATTTTCTTAATCACGGTGAAGGCTTTGCTGCTGCCGCCTTCCACCATATAAGTGGCCAGCGTCCACGGGCTGCCGGAGAAGCCAATCAGCGGCACTTCACCCTTCAGTTCACGGCGAATAGTGCGCACCGCGTTCATCACGTATGCCAGCTCGCCTTCCGGATCGGGAATCGGCAGCTTTTGAACGTCGGCCAGGCTTTGAATCGGGGAGCTAAAGCGCGGGCCTTCCCCGGCTTCAAAGTACAGCCCAAGCCCCATCGCATCCGGGATGGTCAGAATGTCCGAAAAGAGGATCGCCGCATCCAGCGCGTAACGGCGCAATGGTTGCAGAGTGACTTCGCAGGCCAGCTCAGCGTTTTTGCACAGCGACATAAAGTCACCCGCCTGAGCGCGCGTCGCCTTATATTCCGGTAGATAACGCCCTGCCTGGCGCATCATCCACACAGGGGTGACATCTACCGGCAAGCGCTGCAGGGCGCGCAGGTAACGATCGTTCTTCAGTTCAGTCATGTTTACCTTTCCTTTAGCTGTATCGCCGCAGTCTATCATTCATAGTCCGCGCGACACAGGGCGACGGTATCTTCAATTAAGCGGCGCGCCACGGTGCCCGGCGGCGGTAACAGCGGCAGTTGGTCATAGCGATACCAGCCCGCATCCAGCAGCTCCTTCGGGTCAATCTTGATTTCACCGCTGTGATAATCCGCCATAAATGCGGTCATCAGCGACTGCGGGAACGGCCAGGGCTGGGAAGTCACGTAGCGCAGGTTTTTCACCTGAATACTGCTCTCTTCCATAACTTCGCGAGCCACCGCCTGCTCCAGCGTTTCACCCACTTCGACAAACCCGGCCAGCACGGTGTAGACGCCGTTGCGGTGGCGCGTGTGCTGAGCCAGCAGGATATGATCATCCTTACGAATAGCGACAATAATGCAGGGGGCAATTTGCGGGTAATAGCGTTCCCGGCAGTGCCCGCAGAGCATTGCCCATTCGCTTTTGCTGAAGTGCATTTCATGGCCGCAGTAACCGCAATACTTATGCGAGCGATAAAACTCGGCCAGTTGAACGCCTCGCCCGGCCAGCTGGAACAGGCCCACATCGCGATCCAGGAGCTGACGCAGCGAGCCCATATCCGAGCGGCGGTTTTCACGAATCAGCCAGACGGGCTCACCTTCCCACTCACCGATATCCAGGGCGCGGCTGCCTACGAGTTGAAATTCTTCCGCGCTGCCGTGAGGTAAGTCACCCTGAGGCAACCATATTTTTTGCTCATGGCTGACTATCCACCAACCATGATCTAAGTTTTGAATAACACGTTCCATAACCTGGTGCACATCCCCGTGTTCACTGATATAAACAATTAGTTTTTACTTTTTTGGGTTAGTTTGCGTTCAATCTTTTAACTCACGGAGTCTCAATCATGCTGAACCAGTTAGCCAATCTGACTGAGCGCGTTGGTGGTAGTAATGAGTTAGTTGACCATTGGCTGCAGGCCCGTAAGCACCTGTTGGTCGCCTATTACAACATGGTCGGGATCAAGCCTAACAAGGAATCGCACACCGCGCTCGACGAAAAAGCGTTAGACAATTTTTGCCACGGCCTGGTGGATTACCTCTCTTCCGGGCATTTCAGTATCTACGAGCGAATTATCAGCAACCTGGAAGGCAGCAGCCCGCTGCTAAGCGCAGCCCAGCTCTACCCTCAGTTGGAAGCCAACACCCAGCAAATCATGGATCTCTACGATTCCCATCTGGAAAACGCCATCGACCGCGACAGCTGGGTCGAATTCCAGCAGGCGCTGTCAGAGATTGGCGAGTGCCTGGAGTCCCGCTTCACCCTTGAAGATAAACTAGTCCTCCTGGCTATTGATAACAACCTCGACGGCAGCGCCAGCGATCCTGCCGGGCTGGCAAGTCCAGCTTGAGTTGTTAGCTATTAACGAGTAATTTACAACTTTCCCACCGCAAGGTGGGATCATTCTTGTCGGAGTGCCGAGTGCGTTATGCACCGGCTGAGACCGTTAATTCGGGATCCGCGGAACCTGATCAGGTTAGAACCTGCGAAGGGAACAAGAGTAATTCTGTCTTTGGGTACACCCGTTTTCAGGCGGCCCATATCCATTACTCCTTCCGTTGTCCTGACAAGCCATATCCTGACTAAACCTGGAATGAGCTATGTCTGCATCTGAAAAAAAACCTGGCCGCCGTGAACAGCGCGCCGCCGCCCAACACTTCATCAACACGCTTGAAGGCACCGCCTTCCCCAACTCCCGACGCATCTATCTGATCGGGTCACGTGAAGATATCCGCATCCCGATGCGCGAAATCCAACTCAGCCCAACGCTCACCGGCGGGAGCAAAGATGCCCCGCAATATCAGCCGAACGAGGCGGTTCCTGTCTACGATACCTCTGGCCCCTATGGCGATCCCGACATCGCCATAAACGTGTTAAACGGGCTAAATCCCCTACGCAGCGCCTGGATCGACGACCGCGGCGACAGCGAAACGCTGGGTGACCGCAGCTCCGCTTACACAAAAGCGCGTCTTGCCGACGACGGCCTGGACGAGTTGCGCTTTGAAACTCAGTCCAAACCTCGCCGGGCAATAGCCGGGCAATGCGTCACCCAGTTGCATTACGCCCGCAAAGGCCTTGTCACCCCGGAGATGGAATTCATCGCCATTCGCGAAAATATGGGGCGCGAGCGTATTCGCGATGCCGTCCTGCGCCACCAGCATCCCGGCGAAGGGTTTGGGGCCCGCCTGCCGGAAAACATCACGCCGGAGTTTGTCCGCGATGAAGTCGCCGCCGGGCGAGCGATTATTCCCGCCAATATCAACCACCCGGAATCAGAGCCGATGATTATCGGCCGCAATTTCCTGGTGAAGGTCAATGCCAATATCGGCAACTCGGCGGTCACGTCTTCTATTGAAGAGGAGGTGGAGAAGCTGGTGTGGGCCACTCGCTGGGGGGCAGACACGGTGATGGACCTCTCCACCGGCCGCTACATTCATGAAACGCGGGAATGGATCCTGCGCAACAGCCCGGTGCCCATCGGCACGGTGCCCATCTACCAGGCGCTGGAGAAGGCGAACGGTATCGCCGAAGACCTGAGCTGGGAGATGTTCCGCGACACGCTGCTGGAGCAGGCAGAGCAAGGTGTGGATTACTTCACCATTCACGCGGGCGTGCTGCTTCGCTATGTCCCGATGACCGCGCAGCGCCTGACCGGGATCGTATCGCGCGGCGGATCGATTATGGCGAAGTGGTGCCTGTCCCATCATCAGGAAAACTTCCTGTATCAGCACTTCCGTGAAATCTGCGAAATTTGCGCCGCCTATGACGTTTCCCTTTCCCTGGGCGATGGCTTACGCCCGGGCTCCATTCAGGATGCCAACGACGAAGCGCAGTTTGCCGAACTGCATACGCTGGGCGAGCTGACCAAAATTGCCTGGGATTACGACGTCCAGGTGATGATTGAAGGCCCGGGGCATGTGCCGATGCAGATGATTCGCCGCAACATGACCGAAGAACTGGAGCATTGTCACGAAGCGCCTTTCTATACCCTTGGCCCGCTCACAACCGACATCGCACCAGGCTATGACCACTTCACCTCCGGCATTGGCGCCGCCATGATCGGCTGGTTTGGCTGCGCGATGCTTTGCTACGTCACCCCGAAGGAGCACCTCGGCCTGCCGAACAAAGAGGATGTTAAGCAGGGACTAATTACCTACAAAATTGCCGCTCACGCTGCGGACCTGGCCAAAGGGCATCCCGGCGCACAAATACGCGACAACGCGATGTCCAAAGCACGCTTTGAATTCCGCTGGGAAGACCAATTCAACCTGGCGCTCGACCCCTTCACCGCCCGCGCTTACCACGATGAAACGTTGCCGCAGGAATCCGGCAAAGTCGCGCATTTCTGTTCCATGTGCGGCCCTAAGTTTTGCTCCATGAAAATCACCCAGGAAGTGCGCGATTACGCCGCAAAACAGGCGAGAGATGCTGGCATGGAAGATATGTCCCAGCACTTTCGCGCCCGGGGCGGCGAAATTTATCTCAGACAAGAGGAAGCATAATGTCCAGACTCACTTTCCCTGCCACCTCACGCCGACTGGGCCTTTATCCGGTCGTCGACAGCGTGGAATGGATCGAACGTCTCCTCGGGGCTGGCGTCAAGACTATCCAGCTCCGCATTAAAGACAAACGCGATGCAGACGTTGAAGCCGACGTCATCGCAGCCATTGCGCTGGGCGAACGCTACAACGCTCGCCTGTTCATTAACGATTACTGGCGACTGGCCATCCAACACGGTGCCTACGGCGTACACCTCGGCCAGGAAGATATGGATGTCGCCAACCTGGCGGCGATAAGCGAAGCCGGACTGCGTCTGGGGCTTTCAACCCACGACAACATGGAAATGGATCGCGCCTTAAGCGCAAACCCGTCCTACATCGCGCTGGGCCATGTCTTCCCTACCCAAACCAAGCAGATGCCCTCTTCCCCTCAAGGGCTGAATAAGCTGGCAGAACATATTCAGACGCTGGGTGATTACTCCACCGTCGCCATCGGCGGAATAACCATCGATCGCGTACCTGCCGTCTTAGCCACCGGCGTGGGCAGCGTCGCCGTCGTCAGCGCCATTACACAGGCTCCCGACTGGCGCATCGCCACGGCGAAGCTACTCGACCTGGCGGGAACTGGCGATGAATGACGCGGATTTTATGCGCTATAGCCGCCAGCTACTGCTGGAAGACGTGGCGATTGAAGGGCAGGAAAAATTGCTGTCCAGCACGGCGCTGGTCGTCGGTCTGGGCGGCTTAGGTTCACCTGCCGCGCTGTATCTCGCCGCCGCTGGCGTAGGCAAGCTTATCGTCGCGGACGATGACAGGGTGCATATCAGCAATCTCCAGCGCCAGATCCTGTTCACCTCAGAAGATATTGAGCGCCCGAAATCTTCCGCAGCCCACCAGCATCTGCAGCGCCTGAACCCAGGCGTAAAAATTGTTCCGCTGGCAGAAAGGCTAACGGGAGCTTCTCTGACAGAAGCCGTGCGCGAGGCCGACGTGGTGCTGGACTGCAGCGACAATATGGCAACCCGCCAGGCGGTAAACGCCGCCTGCGTGGCCGGGAATACGCCACTTATCACCGCCAGCGCCGTCGGTTTTGGCGGCCAGATGATGGTGCTAACACCGCCCTGGGAACATGGCTGTTACCGCTGCGTCTGGCCTGACGAGAGTGAACCCGAACGCAACTGCCGCACTTCCGGCGTCATCGGCCCGGTCGTGGGCGTGATGGGCACTCTTCAGGCGCTGGAGGCCATTAAATTACTTACCGGCATGACGCCTGCTGCTGGCGCTTTGCGCCTGTTTGACGCCCGGCAACATAGCTGGCGCACTCTGGCGATGCAAAAATCAGCCACCTGCCCGGTCTGCGGAGGTCGCGATGCGCATTCAGTTTAACGATGAATATCTGGAATGTACGGCCGGCCTGACGCTCGCAGCCCTTCTGGCCCAGCTTGATCAGGGCAAAGTTGGCGCGGCACTGGCCGTTAATCAAACTATCCTCCCACGTGAACAGTGGAGCAATTATCTGCTGCGCGAGGGCGATACCATTCTGCTGTTTCAGGCAATTGCCGGGGGCTGACATGTTACAGATTGCCGATAAAACCTTTTCCTCCAGCCTGTTCACCGGCACCGGAAAATTCTCCTCCAGCCAGATGATGATCGACGCGATTCGCGCTTCTGGCTCACAGCTTGTCACCATGGCGATGAAACGCGTGGATTTACGTGGCCATAGTGATGATATTCTTCAGCCACTGCAGCAGGCGGGCGTGCATTTGCTGCCCAATACTTCCGGGGCGAAAACGGCAGAGGAAGCTATTTTTGCAGCCCAGCTTGCCCGCGAAGCGCTGGGAACAAACTGGGTTAAGCTGGAAATTCATCCTGATGCCCGCTATTTACTCCCGGACCCGATTGAAACGCTGAAGGCCGCCGACGCTCTGGTCAAACAGGGATTTGTGGTGCTGCCTTACTGCGGCGCCGATCCCGTGCTCTGCAAACGTCTGGAGGAAGCCGGCTGTGCGGCCGTGATGCCGCTCGGCGCGCCCATCGGCTCAAATCAGGGTCTGCAAACCCGCGCGCTGCTGGAAATCATCATTGAGCAATCCCGCGTGCCTGTTGTTGTCGATGCGGGGATCGGTGCACCAAGCCATGCAGCCGAAGCGTTGGAAATGGGGGCTTCTGCCGTGCTGGTCAATACCGCCATAGCGGTCGCCCGTGACCCGGTACAAATGGCGCAGGCGTTTCGCCTGGCCGTGGAAGCCGGAAGCCTTGCGGCACAGGCCGGGTTAGGATCTCGCCACCAGCAGGCTCAGGCCTCCAGCCCGCTGACCAGTTTCCTGCAGTTTAGCGAGGAGAATGCCTGATGGCAGAAACCTTTACCGACCGCTGGCGTCAGCTGGACTGGGACGATATCTCCCTCAAAATTAACGGTAAAACGGCGGCAGATGTCGAACGCGCGATTAACGCCTCCCGCCTGACGCGAGAAGACTTGATGGCTTTGCTCTCCCCTGCCGCCAGCCGTTACCTGGAGCCTCTTGCTCAGCGGGCGCAGCAGCTTACGCGTCAGCGCTTCGGCAACACGGTCAGTTTTTACGTGCCGCTCTATCTCTCTAACCTGTGCGCCAACGACTGTACTTACTGCGGCTTTTCCATGAGCAACAAGCTTAAGCGCAAAACGCTGGATGAAGCGGAGATTGAGCGGGAATGCGCGGCTATCCGTGCCCTGGGGTTCGAACACCTTTTGCTGGTGACCGGCGAGCACCAGACCAAAGTCGGCATGGATTATTTCCGCCAGCATCTGCCGGCTATCCGCAGCCGCTTTAGTTCACTGCACATGGAAGTCCAGCCGCTGGACGAGAATGAGTATGCCGAACTCAAAACCCTCGGGCTTGATGGCGTGATGGTGTACCAGGAAACCTATCACCCGGCGACCTACGCCCAGCACCACCTGAAAGGCAACAAGCAGGATTTCTTCTGGCGGCTGGAAACGCCCGACAGGCTGGGCCGCGCGGGTATCGATAAAATCGGCCTTGGCGCGCTGATTGGGCTGTCGGGCAGCTGGCGCACCGACTGTTTTATGGTGGCCGAACACCTGCTTTGGCTACAGCAGCGCTACTGGCAAAGCCGATATTCTGTCTCCTTCCCGCGCCTGCGCCCGTGCACCGGCGGCGTAGAACCCGCCTCAATCATGACTGAGCAGCAGTTGGTGCAGACGATCTGTGCGTTCCGCCTGCTTGCGCCGGACGTGGAATTGTCGCTTTCTACCCGAGAATCACCGTGGTTCCGCGACCACGTGATCCCATTGGCGATTAACAACGTCAGCGCGTTTTCGAAAACACAGCCCGGCGGCTATGCCGATAATCACCCGGAACTTGAGCAGTTTGCCCCACACGATGGCCGAACGCCGCAGGAAGTTGCCGCCGCGCTCCGTCACTCAGGTTTGCAGCCGGTCTGGAAGGACTGGGATCATTTTCTGGGAAGAAACGCGCAATCCTGATGTAACACACGGCAAGGGAAAGGATAAGTTTCGGTGTTTGCCGAAAGAACATCGATCGGTCGTTGTCGCTTCTCTGCCGTTCAAATACTGTCCTCCGGTCAGCGCAGATGACTGACCGGAGCGGCAGCAAACGCTTCCTCATGCCGCTCCGCCTTCACAACTGCCGTCTTGATTCTTCGAGAAAAAACAAAAATGTAACCGGTTTCAGTTTTCTACGGTTTCTTTTGTGATACCTGACACACAATCGGGTTAAAGCGGTTGTTGCCGCCCCCTCTGCCGGATAAATATCTCTGTATCCTTCGGACATTGAGAGCGAACTATGAAAAATATCGTGTTGTGTTGTGCTGCAGGTATGTCGACCAGCATTCTGGTTCAACGTATGGTTGATGCCGCACAAAAGAAAGGCATCGAGGTCTCAATCAAGGCTGTGCCCGTGGCAGAGTTTAAA
The DNA here is from genome assembly GCF_050847315.1 of Enterobacter sp. TMH.L2. Lineage (NCBI taxonomy): Bacteria > Pseudomonadati > Pseudomonadota > Gammaproteobacteria > Enterobacterales > Enterobacteriaceae > Enterobacter > Enterobacter sp. TMH.L2. Next base: position 4,411,304 of record NZ_CP193791.1, read on the forward strand.
GAGAACATCGAACGCGCCGACATCGTTCTGCTTGGTCCGCAGGTGAAATATGAGCAGGCCAAACTTCAGGCCCTTGCCGATCCTCTGGGTAAAAAAGTCGCCGTTATCGACATGATGGATTACGGTTTGATGAAAGGCGACGTGGTGCTTGATAAAGCCCTGAAAATGATGGAGTAAGATGTGGAAGATTTAGAATCAATTATTATGGAACTGCTGGTCAACGCCGGCAGCGCACGTAGTCAGGCCCTGACTGCTCTGCAGCTGGCACGTAAAGGTGACTTTGAGGGTGCCGAGAAGGCAATGGAAGAGTCACACGAATTCGTGAAACACGCCCATAAAATCCAGACCCAGTTGATTGGCCTCGATGAAGGCTCCGGCAAACTGCCGGTAAACCTGATTACCGTTCACTCTCAGGACCACCTGATGAACGCCATGGTCATTCAGGATCTGGCTACCGATATGATTGAGCTTTACCGCCGCCTGCCGCTGGTGAAATAAGCCCTCTTTGCCCGACCCTAAAATGCCCGCATCGCGGGCATTTTGTTTTTGTCTATTCCTGGGCACATCGTCAACAACTGAGCATTTAGTCAGTTTCAGGCATAAAAAAACCCGCCGAAGCGGGTTTTTTATTTCAGGTGTATCGCACGATTACTCGTCGTTACCGCCCAGGCCTGCGTTCAGCAGTTCTGCCAGGCTGGCAGAAGCATCTTCAGCAGTCACCTGAGGTGCCGCAGGGATTTCACCCGCTGCACGGCGACGCATACGATCCTGGTGGTACGCATAACCGGTACCGGCCGGGATCAGACGACCCACGATGACGTTCTCTTTCAGGCCGCGCAGTTCGTCGCGTTTGCCCGCAACGGCTGCTTCGGTCAGCACTCGAGTGGTCTCCTGGAACGATGCCGCGGAGATGAAGGACTCGGTTGCCAGAGAGGCTTTGGTGATACCCAGCAGATCGCGTGCAAAGGTCACGTTGATCTTGCCGTTCGCATCCAGTTCGCGGTTAGCGATCTTAATGCGGGAGTATTCAGCCTGCTCGCCTTCCAGGAAGTCGGAGCTGCCTGCGTTAACGATGGTGGCTTTACGCAGCATCTGACGAACGATAACTTCGATGTGTTTATCGTTAATCTTAACGCCTTGCAGACGGTAAACGTCCTGTACTTCGTTAGTAATGTAACGAGTTACAGCGTACACGCCACGCAGACGCAGAATGTCGTGCGGAGACTCTGGACCATCGGAAACAACATCACCACGTTCAACACGCTCGCCTTCGAACACGTTAAGCTGACGCCATTTCGGAATCATCTCTTCGTACGGCTCGCTACCGTCTACCGGGGTAATAACCAGACGACGTTTCCCTTTGGTTTCTTTACCGAAGGAAATGATGCCGCTGATTTCAGCCAGGATTGCCGGCTCTTTCGGACGACGGGCTTCGAACAGGTCAGCAACGCGTGGCAGACCACCGGTAATATCCTTGGTACCACTGGATTCCTGTGGAATACGCGCCAGGGCGTCACCGGAGCTGATCTGAATACCATCTTCCAGCTGAACAATCGCTTTACCCGGCAGGAAGTACTGAGCCGGCATATCGGTGCCAGGGATCAGAACGTCGTTGCCTTTAGCATCAACGATTTTCAGAGCAGGACGCAGATCTTTACCACCCGCAGTACGCTCAGCAGAATCCAGAACGACCAGAGAGGACAGACCGGTCAGCTCGTCGGTCTGACGAGTAATGGTCTGGCCGTCGATCATGTCGGTAAAGCGAATGAAACCACTCACTTCCGAGATAACCGGCATGGTGTGTGGATCCCAGTTTGCTACGGTTTCACCGCCGGCAACCTGCTCGCCATCACCTTTCGCCATCACAGCACCGTAAGGCACTTTATAGCTCTCTTTGGTACGACCGAATTCGTCGATCAGTTTCAGCTCGGTGTTACGAGAAGTGATAACCAGTTTACCGCTGGAGTTCACAACCGACTTAGCGTTGCTGAGTTTGATGCTACCTTTGTTCTTAACCTGAATGCTGGATTCAGCAGCAGAACGGGATGCCGCACCACCGATGTGGAACGTACGCATCGTCAGCTGTGTACCAGGTTCACCGATGGACTGTGCCGCGATAACCCCGATAGCTTCACCTTTGTTGATGATGTGACCACGTGCCAGGTCGCGACCGTAGCAGTGAGCACACACGCCAAAGTCAGTTTCGCAACCTACTACGGAACGGACTTTCACGCTGTCAACGGAGTTAGCTTCCAGCAGATCACACCACTGTTCGTGCAGCAGCGTGTTGCGTGGAACCAGAATGTCCGCAGTGCCAGGCTTCAGAATATCTTCAGCAGTCACACGACCCAGTACGCGATCGCGCAGCGGCTCTTTAACGTCGCCACCTTCGATAACTGGCGTCATGGTGATGCCTTCCAGGGTGCCACAGTCGTCTTCAGTAACGACCAGATCCTGGGCAACGTCTACCAGACGACGAGTCAGGTAACCGGAGTTCGCCGTTTTCAGTGCGGTATCCGCCAGACCTTTACGAGCACCGTGAGTGGAGATGAAGTACTGGAGTACGTTCAGACCTTCACGGAAGTTCGCGGTGATTGGCGTTTCGATGATGGAGCCATCTGGCTTAGCCATCAGGCCACGCATACCGGCCAGCTGACGAATCTGTGCTGCAGAACCACGAGCCCCGGAGTCGGCCATCATGTAGATGCTGTTGAAGGAAACCTGCTGCTCTTCGACGCCGTCACGGTTAATCACGGTTTCGGTTTGCAGGTTATCCATCATCGCTTTGGATACACGATCGTTCGCCGCAGCCCAGATATCGATAACTTTGTTATAGCGTTCGCCAGCGGTAACCAGACCGGACTGGAACTGCTCCTGGATCTCAGCAACTTCAGCTTCCGCTTCGCTGATGATCTCGTATTTTTTCTCCGGGATGACCATGTCATCAATACCAACGGATGCACCTGAACGCGCTGCGTAAGCAAAGCCGGTGTACATCGTCTGGTCCGCAAAAATAACGGTCGGTTTCAGGCCCAGAATACGGTAACAGGTGTTCAGCATCTTGGAGATTGCCTTTTTGCCCAGCGCCTGGTTGACGATGGAGAAAGGCAGGCCTTTCGGTACGATCATCCACAGAATGGAACGACCAATGGTCGTATCAATCAGGCTGGTTTTCGCAACGAATGTACCCTGAGCATCTTTTTCGTATTCAGTGATACGCACTTTAACGCGCGCATGCAGAGAGGCCAGGCCAGCGCGATAAATACGCTCAGCTTCTTTAGGGCCAGTCAGCACCATGCCTTCGCCTTTGGCGTTAACACAGTCGCGGGTCATGTAGTACAGACCCAATACAACGTCCTGAGAAGGAACGATGATTGGCTCGCCGTTCGCTGGGGACAGGATGTTGTTGGTAGACATCATCAGCGCACGCGCTTCCAGCTGAGCTTCAAGCGTCAGTGGAACGTGTACTGCCATCTGGTCACCATCGAAGTCGGCGTTATAGGCCGCACAAACCAGCGGGTGCAGCTGGATAGCTTTACCTTCGATCAGAACAGGTTCAAATGCCTGGATACCCAAACGGTGCAGGGTTGGTGCACGGTTCAGCAGTACCGGGTGTTCGCGGATAACTTCATCCAGGATATCCCAAACGACAGCTTCTTCACGCTCAACCATTTTCTTAGCAGCTTTGATGGTGGTCGCGAGGCCACGCAGTTCCAGCTTGCCATAGATGAACGGTTTGAACAGCTCCAGTGCCATTTTCTTCGGCAGACCGCACTGATGCAGACGCAGGTATGGACCTACGGTGATTACAGAACGACCGGAGTAGTCAACACGTTTACCCAGCAGGTTCTGACGGAAACGACCCTGCTTACCTTTGATCATGTCGGCCAAAGATTTCAGAGGACGTTTGTTAGAGCCGGTGATGGCACGACCGCGACGGCCGTTATCCAGCAGGGCATCTACCGCTTCCTGTAGCATACGTTTTTCGTTACGTACGATGATGTCAGGAGCCGCCAGATCAAGCAGACGTTTCAGACGGTTGTTACGGTTGATCACGCGACGGTACAGATCGTTCAGATCTGAGGTTGCGAAACGACCACCATCCAGCGGTACCAGCGGACGCAGATCTGGCGGTAGAACCGGCAGAACGGTCAGGATCATCCACTCTGGTTTGTTACCAGACTGAACGAACGCTTCCAGCAGCTTGATACGCTTGGTCAGCTTTTTACGTTTGGTTTCGGAGTTGGTTTCGTTCAGCTCTTCGCGCAGAGTTTCACACTCTTGCTCCAGATCCATGCTCTTCAGCAGGGCCTGAATAGCTTCCGCACCCATCTTCGCATCGAATTCGTCACCGAACTCTTCCAGCGCATCCAGATACTGCTCTTCAGTCAGGATCTGACGGCGCTCGAGATTGGTCATCCCGCCTTCGATAACAACATAAGATTCAAAGTACAGCACGCGCTCGATATCACGCAGCGGCATATCCAGCAGCAGGCCGATACGAGATGGCAGAGACTTCAGGAACCAAATGTGGGCAGTTGGAGAAGCCAGTTCGATGTGGCCCATACGCTCACGACGAACTTTAGTCTGGGTAACTTCTACGCCACACTTCTCACAAATGACACCACGGTGCTTCAGGCGCTTGTACTTACCGCACAGGCACTCGTAGTCTTTCACTGGCCCAAAAATACGGGCGCAGAACAGACCGTCACGCTCTGGTTTGAACGTACGGTAGTTGATGGTTTCCGGCTTTTTAACTTCACCGAAAGACCATGAACGGATCATGTCTGGCGATGCCAGAGCAATTTTGATCGCATCAAACTCTTCGGTTTTAGTTTGCGCTTTCAGAAACTTTAATAAGTCTTTCACGGATTTGCTCCCGTCGGAGTTAGCACTCTGTGATGCCCGGCGTTAGCCGGGCACCCTGGACCTTTTGAGCAACGATTACTCGTCTTCCAGCTCGATGTTGATACCCAGCGACCGGATCTCTTTCAACAGAACGTTGAAGGATTCCGGCATGCCCGGTTCCATCTGATGATTGCCATCCACGATGTTCTTATACATCTTGGTACGGCCGTTCACGTCATCAGACTTAACGGTCAGCATTTCCTGCAGGGTATAGGCAGCGCCATATGCTTCCAGCGCCCACACTTCCATCTCACCGAAGCGCTGACCACCGAACTGAGCCTTACCACCCAGCGGCTGCTGAGTAACCAGGCTGTAAGAACCGGTAGAACGCGCGTGCATCTTGTCATCAACCAGGTGGTTCAGTTTCAGCATGTACATGTAACCTACGGTTACCTGACGCTCAAACTGCTCACCGGTACGGCCGTCGAACAGGGTGATCTGGCCAGAAGATGGCAGACCGCCGAGTTGCAGCAGCTCTTTGATTTCCGACTCTTTTGCACCGTCGAATACCGGAGTAGCAATCGGCATACCTTTTTTCAGGTTTTCAGCCAGGCGCAGAACTTCTTCGTCGGTGAAGGTATTCAGATCAACCTTCTGACGAACATCTGTACCCAGGTCATACGCTTTCTGGATGAATTCGCGCAGTTTCGCGACTTCCTGCTGCTGTTTCAGCATGGCGTTGATCTTCTCGCCGATGCCTTTCGCCGCCATACCCAAGTGGGTTTCCAGGATCTGACCGATGTTCATACGAGATGGTACGCCCAGCGGGTTCAGTACGATGTCTACCGGCGTGCCGTTTTCATCGTATGGCATATCTTCGATCGGGTTGATCTTGGAGATAACACCTTTGTTCCCGTGACGACCTGCCATCTTGTCACCAGGCTGAATCTGACGTTTAACGGCCAGATACACTTTCACGATTTTCAGCACGCCAGGTGCCAGGTCATCGCCCTGAGTGATTTTGCGGCGCTTAGCTTCGAGTTTCTTCTCAAACTCATGCTTCAGCTCGTCGTACTGCTCTGCCAGCTGCTCCAGCTGGTTTTGCTTCTCTTCGTCGGTCAGGCCCAGTTCCAGCCAGCGGTCACGTGGCAGTTTGTCGAGCTTGTCAGCTTCAACACCACCGGAAACCAGCACGGCATAGATACGGCTGAACAGACCCGCTTCGAGGATCTGCAGTTCTTCAGACAGGTCTTTCTTAGCCTGCTTCAGCTGCATCTCTTCGATTTCCAGCGCACGTTTGTCTTTTTCCACGCCATCGCGGGTGAAGACCTGAACGTCGATAACAGTACCGGAAACGCCGTTTGGTACGCGCAGGGAAGAGTCTTTAACGTCAGACGCTTTCTCACCGAAGATTGCGCGCAGCAGTTTCTCTTCTGGCGTCAGCTGGGTTTCACCTTTCGGCGTTACCTTACCAACCAGAATATCACCGCCGGTCACTTCAGCACCGATGTATACGATACCGGATTCATCCAGTTTGGAGAGCGCAGCTTCACCCACGTTAGGGATGTCAGCGGTGATCTCTTCTGGCCCCAGTTTGGTGTCGCGAGACACACAAGCCAGTTCCTGAATGTGGATGGTGGTGAAACGGTCTTCCTGAACAACACGCTCGGATACGAGGATGGAGTCTTCGAAGTTGTAACCGTTCCAGGGCATGAACGCTACGCGCATGTTCTGGCCAAGCGCCAGTTCACCGAGGTCGGTAGACGGACCGTCTGCCAGCACGTCGCCACGTTCGATCGGCTCACCCAGGGACACGCAAGGCATCTGGTTGATGCAGGTGTTCTGGTTAGAACGGGTGTACTTGGTCAGGTTGTAGATGTCGATACCCGCTTCGCCCGGGTACATCTCGTCTTCGTTAACTTTGATAACGATACGGGATGCATCAACGTACTGAACGGTACCGCCACGTTTAGCTACGGCAGTAACACCGGAGTCAACGGCTACAGCACGTTCCATACCGGTGCCAACCAGCGGCTTATCAGCACGCAGAGTTGGAACCGCCTGACGTTGCATGTTCGCACCCATCAAAGCACGGTTGGCGTCATCGTGTTCCAGGAACGGGATCAGGGACGCACCGACGGAAACCACCTGCTGGGTGGAAACGTCCATGTAGTCAACCTGGTCGTTGCTGAACAAGCTGGATTCGCCTTTGCTACGGCAGGTAACGAGGTCGTCTACGAAACGGCCTTCTTCGTTCAGGTTGGTGTTCGCCTGAGCGATAACGTAGTTACCTTCTTCGATAGCAGACAGGTAATGAATTTCGTCGGTCACAACGCCGTCAACCACGCGACGATACGGAGTTTCAAGGAAGCCGTATTCGTTAGTCTGTGCGTACACGGACAGGGAGTTGATCAGACCGATGTTTGGACCTTCAGGGGTCTCGATTGGACACACACGACCGTAGTGGGTTGGGTGTACGTCACGTACTTCGAAGCCCGCGCGCTCACGGGTCAGACCGCCAGGGCCCAACGCGGAGATACGACGTTTGTGCGTAATCTCGGACAGCGGGTTGTTCTGGTCCATGAACTGAGACAGCTGGCTGGAACCGAAGAACTCTTTCACTGCCGCAGAGATTGGCTTGGCGTTGATCATATCCTGAGGCATCAGGGTATCCAGATCGCCCAGAGACAGACGCTCTTTCACCGCACGCTCAACACGTACCAGGCCAACGCGGAATTGGTTTTCCGCCATTTCGCCTACGGAACGGATACGACGGTTGCCGAGGTGGTCGATATCATCCACTTCGCCCTGGCCGTTACGAATACCGATCAGCTTGCGCATAACTTCGATGATGTCATCTTTGCTCAGGATACCGGAGCCTTCGATTTCATCACGCAGCAGAGAACGGTTGAACTTCATACGACCTACCGCGGACAGGTCATAGCGGTCTTCAGAGAAGAACAGGTTCTCGAACAGGCTTTCAGCTGCTTCACGCGTTGGTGGCTCACCAGGACGCATCATACGGTAGATTTCAACCAGCGCGCTCAGGCGGTCATTGGTTGGATCGACACGTACGGTCTCGGAGATATAGGCACCATGATCAAGATCGTTGGTGAACAGCGTTTCAATACGCTTGTGGCCTGACTGGCTCAGTTTGGCCAGCAGATCCAAAGACAGTTCCATGTTCGCCGGGCAAATCAGCTCGCCGGTAGAAGCATCAACATAGTCTTTAGCCGCAACTTTACCGGCGATGTACTCAACAGGAACTTCGATATGTTTGATATCGTCTTTTTCCAGTTGGCGAATGTGGCGCGCGGTAATGCGGCGGCCTTTTTCAACGTACACTTTGCCGTCAGCTTCGATGTCGAAGGATGCGGTTTCGCCACGCAGGCGCTCCGGTACCAGCTCCATCTGCAGCTTGTTGTCACGGATTTCGAAATTAACTTTCTCAAAGAACAGGTCAAGGATCTGCTCAGTGGTGTAGTTCAGTGCGCGCAGGATGATGGTCGCAGGCAGTTTGCGGCGACGGTCAATACGCACGAACAGGTTATCTTTCGGGTCGAATTCGAAGTCCAGCCAGGAACCACGGTAAGGGATGATACGTGCGTTATACAGCACCTTCCCTGAAGAGTGGGTCTTACCTTTGTCACTGTCGAAGAACACACCCGGGCTACGGTGAAGCTGAGAAACGATAACGCGCTCAGTACCGTTGATAACGAAAGTCCCGTTGTCGGTCATGAGCGGAATCTCGCCCATGTACACTTCTTGTTCTTTGATGTCTTTAACGGTGCCTTCCGGCGCTTCGCGCTCGTAGATCACCAGACGCAGTTTCACACGTAGCGGAGCAGAATACGTCACGCCACGGATTTGACATTCTTTAACGTCAAATACAGGTTCGCCCAGGCGATAGCTCACATACTGCAGCTCGGAGTTGCCGCTGTAGCTTGCGATCGGGAATACGGAGCGGAAAGCAGCTTCCAGGCCGTACTGTCCTTCGGGATCTTGCTCGATAAACTTCTGGAACGAGTCAAGCTGGATAGAAAGGAGATAAGGAATGTCCAGTACTTGTGGACGCTTTCCAAAATCCTTACGAATACGTTTTTTCTCGGTATAGGAGTAAACCATTAGGGTTCCTCAGCTCGCTGACAAGTCGACCCATCTGCCCGTCGAAAGGGGCAGTTTATGCAACACTATTTTGTGGACCGGAAAGTGGAACACTCCCCGCAATACCTGTTTCTATCACTCTTAAACCATTTCATTGCGCTTTACCCCGGAACTCCCGGCGTAGAAAGTCGCAGTATATTAAGGCGTCGATAGAGACATGCATTGAATGGAAACCAGCAGACAAACAGTGTGAAACACCACTGGTACCCTACAGCGCAAAAAGGCTGGTGACTAAAAAGTCACCAGCCATCAGCCTAATGACTTAGGCTGCAACCGGAAAGGTTGGCTTATTTAACTTCAACTTCAGCGCCAGCTTCTTCCAGAGATTTTTTCAGAGCTTCTGCGTCGTCTTTGCTGATGCCTTCTTTCAGAACGGCATTCGGGGTTTCTGCCAGGTCTTTAGCTTCTTTCAGACCCAGGCCAGTTGCGCCACGAACTGCTTTGATTACGGCAACTTTGTTAGCGCCAGCAGATTTCAGAATAACGTCGAACTCAGTTTTTTCTTCAGCAGCTTCAGCTGGGCCAGCAGCAACAGCTACAGCAGCAGCAGCAGAAACACCGAATTTTTCTTCCATTGCAGAGATCAGTTCTACAACGTCCATTACGGACATAGCGGATACTGCTTCAATGATTTGATCTTTAGTGATAGACATTTAAATTGTTCCTGAATATCAGAATAAGTTTATACGTAAGCGAATACTTGATAAAGAAAACGGCGATTAAGCAGCTTCTTTCGCATCGCGTACAGCAGCCAGAGTACGAACCAGTTTGCCAGCCGAAGCTTCTTTCATGGTTGCCATCAGGCGTGCAATTGCTTCTTCGTAGGTCGGCAGAGTTGCCAGGCGGTCGATTTGGGACGCCGGGATCAGCTCACCTTCAAAGGCAGCGGCTTTGACCTCAAATTTTGCATTCGCTTTAGCGAACTCTTTGAACAGACGAGCAGCAGCGCCCGGGTGTTCCATAGAATATGCAATCAGGGTCGGACCAACGAACGCGTCTTTCAGGCACTCAAACTGAGTACCCTCAACAACACGGCGCAGCAGGGTGTTGCGAACAACACGCATGTAAACGCCGGCTTCGCGACCTGCTTTACGCAGTTCGGTCATTTTGTCTACAGTAACGCCACGGGAATCCGCAACAACCATAGACAGCGCGCCTTTGGCTACTTCGCTGACTTCAGCAACAATCGCTTGTTTGTCTTGAAGATTTAAAGCCATTAGCTTTTGCTCCTGGGTTTTAGCCGGGACAGAAGTCCCGAAACTCACTTCGCGCTTAACCACAATGGAAAAACGCGTCTACATACGGTGAGCAGAAACAAGCTAAAGACTATCTAAAAATATTCTTCAGGTTCTGTCACCGTCTACGCAGGGAATTAAGTTTCTTGCGAAACACCTGCGGTCTTGGACGGAGGCCTGGATAAGGCCAGGCTCCAACCGAAAATTCTTTGTGTCCTGCATTAACAGAACAACGGGCGTAAGATATTAGACTAATCTTTCGCCCGCGTAAAGGCGATTATTAGTTCGCCACAGCCGCGGTCAGACCGGACTGATCAACGGCAACACCAGCACCCATGGTGGTGGAGATGCTAACTTTCTTGATGTACACGCCTTTTGCCTGAGATGGTTTTGCTTTTTTCAGCGCAACCAGCAGAGATTCCAGGTTTTCTTTCAGTTTGTCAGCGTCAAAGTCCACTTTACCGATGGTGGTGTGGATGATGCCGTTTTTGTCGTTACGGTAACGAACCTGACCTGCTTTAGCATTTTTAACTGCTTCAGCAACGTTAGGAGTTACGGTACCAACTTTTGGGTTTGGCATCAGGCCGCGTGGACCCAGAACCTGACCCAGCTGGCCAACAACGCGCATTGCATCTGGAGATGCGATAACAACGTCGAAGTTCATTTCGCCTTTCTTGATCTGGTCAGCCAGATCTTCCATACCTACCAGCTCTGCGCCAGCAGCTTTAGCTGCTTCAGCGTTAGGGCCCTGAGCAAATACGGCTACGCGAACGGAACGGCCAGTACCGTGTGGCAGTACAGTTGCACCACGAACGTTCTGGTCAGATTTACGAGCATCGATGCCCAGGTTAACAGCAACGTCAACGCTTTCAACGAACTTAGCGGTAGCCAGTTCTTTCAGCAGAGCGATAGCTTCGTTGATGTCGTACTGTTTGGTAGCATCAACTTTGTCACGGATCACGGACATGCGCTTGGTCAGTTTAGCCATTTCTTAGTCCTCCACTACCAGGCCCATGGAACGTGCAGTACCTTCAATGGAGCGAGTCATCGCTTCAATGTCGGAACCAGTCATGTCGGCAGCTTTGGTCTGCGCGATTTCCTGCAGCTGAGCGCGGGAAACTTTACCCACTTTGTCTTTGTTCGGCTTACCGGAACCAGACTTGATACCAGCCGCTTTCTTCAGCAGAACTGCTGCTGGAGGGGTTTTGGTAACGAAAGTGAAAGAACGGTCAGCGTAAACGGTAATAACAACCGGAATTGGCAGACCTTTTTCCAGGGATTCAGTTTTTGCGTTGAACGCTTTACAGAATTCCATGATGTTCACACCCTGCTGACCCAGAGCTGGACCAACTGGTGGACTTGGGTTCGCCATACCAGCTGCAACCTGCAGCTTGACGTAGGCTTGTACTTTCTTAGCCATTCTAAAATCCTCTGATTGGGTAATAGCGCCTCAAGAAGGCTCCCCGTGAATAAACGTCTTACGTGTGCTGGACACATAAAAACAAAAGGCGCGAAATTGTATGCCAATTTCGCGCCCTGTGCAATGAATAATCGCTGCTTAAACGATCAAATTATCAGGCTTTTTCCACCTGAGCAAAATCCAGCTCAACCGGCGTCGCACGACCAAAGATGGAAACGGAAACCTTCAGGCGGCTCTTCTCGTAATCCACTTCTTCCACAACACCGTTGAAGTCCGCAAACGGACCGTCATTAACACGAACCATTTCACCTGGTTCAAACAGCGTTTTCGGACGCGGCTTGTCACCCACCTGCTGCAGGCGGTTCATGATCGCATCAACTTCTTTATCGCTGATTGGGGCTGGACGATCGGAAGTCCCGCCGATGAAACCCATCACGCGCGGAACGCTACGCACCAGGTGCCAGCTCGCGTCGTTCATCACCATCTGGACCAGAACGTAACCTGGGAAGAATTTACGTTCGCTCTTACGGCGTTGGCCACCGCGGATTTCAACAACCTCTTCGGTTGGAACCATCACTTCGCCAAACAGCTCTTCCATATTATGGAGTTTGATATGTTCGCGCAGCGACGTGGCTACACGACCTTCAAAACCGGAAAACGCCTGAACGACGTACCAACGCTTTTTAGGGGCTTCAGACATCTCAGAACCTCAGGCCAGTAATAAAAGATACCAGGCGGACCAGAATACCATCCAGCCCCCACAGAATCAGTGACATCACAGCGGTAACCGCTGCCACGATTAAAGTGGTGTGCAGAGTTTCCTGGCGAGTAGGCCAAATAACCTTACGTACTTCCGTTCTTGCTTCACGAGCAAACGCTACGGTTGCTTTGCCTTTTACCGTCAGCAGCGCAACACCACCTGCGGCTGCAATCAGAATGACCACAGCCAGTGCACGAAGCGGCAGAGTGATATCACGATAAATGTAGTTGCCCACGATTGCCACGAGCAGCAAAACGACTACTGCCAGCCACTTCATCGCTTCGAGGCCACGCCCGCTCCCTTGAGCTTCGGTATTCGCACTCATAAACCAACCTGTCACAATAAATCAGACAAACACTTTTGCCCCGCCACTGCGAGGCAAACCAAACCGAATGGCTCTTTTCAGACACTACCCGGCATAAACGCCATCTTCAGAGCCTGTCTCAGCAATGATTATCGGTAAAAAATCACTGATGAGCCAGGTTCTGGTTCGAAAGCGTACAAAAAGGGCATCAAATGATGCCCTCTTCTTGTGCATTGCGTCAAATGTTATCAGCGATTAAGCGATAACTTTAGCAACAACGCCTGCACCAACGGTACGACCACCTTCACGGATTGCGAAACGCAGACCGTCGTCCATCGCGATTGGGTGGATCAGGGTAACAACCATTTTGATGTTGTCGCCTGGCATTACCATCTCTACGCCTTCTGGCAGTTCGATGGTACCGGTCACGTCAGTTGTACGGAAGTAGAACTGTGGACGGTAGCCTTTGAAGAACGGAGTATGACGGCCGCCTTCGTCTTTGGACAGGATGTACACTTCAGATTCGAACTTGGTGTGCGGCTTGATTGAGCCTGGCTTAGCCAGTACCTGACCACGTTCGATTTCTTCACGTTTGATACCACGCAGCAGAACACCTACGTTCTCACCAGCACGGCCTTCGTCCAGCAGTTTGCGGAACATTTCAACGCCGGTACAGGTAGATTTCGCAGTATCTTTGATACCAACGATTTCAACTTCTTCACCTACTTTAACGATACCGCGCTCTACACGACCGGTAACAACGGTACCACGACCGGAGATGGAGAATACGTCTTCGATTGGCAGCAGGAACGGCATGTCGATTGCACGTACTGGTTCTGGGATGTAAGAATCCAGGAAGCCAGCCAGTTCAACGATTTTAGCTTCCCACTCAGCTTCGCCTTCCAGCGCTTTCAGAGCAGAACCACGGATGATTGGAGTGTCATCGCCCGGGAAGTCGTACTGAGACAGAAGCTCACGCACTTCCATTTCAACCAGCTCCAGCAGCTCTTCGTCATCAACCATGTCGCATTTGTTCAGGAACACGATGATGTAAGGAACGCCAACCTGACGACCCAGCAGGATGTGCTCACGGGTCTGAGGCATAGGGCCGTCAGTCGCAGCAACAACCAGGATAGCGCCGTCCATCTGAGCAGCACCGGTGATCATGTTTTTCACGTAGTCGGCGTGCCCTGGGCAGTCAACGTGCGCGTAGTGACGAGTCGGGGTGTCGTACTCAACGTGGGAGGTGTTGATGGTGATACCACGAGCTTTTTCTTCTGGTGCGTTATCGATCTGGTCGAATGCACGAGCAGAACCACCGTAGGTTTTAGCCAGAACGGTAGTGATTGCAGCGGTCAGCGTTGTTTTACCATGGTCAACGTGGCCGATAGTACCGACGTTAACGTGCGGTTTTGTACGTTCAAACTTTTCTTTAGACATCGATTGTCCCTCTAAGACACGGATAAATCGGTGATATCACCACATCAACCAGGCATATGCCTGAATTAGCTGAATGCATTAACAGAAGAGAAACAGGGAGGAGATAAAGAAGTGGTGCTGATAGGCAGATTCGAACTGCCGACCTCACCCTTACCAAGGGTGCGCTCTACCAACTGAGCTATATCAGCACATCTTGTTGGAGCGGGCAGTGGGAATCGAACCCACATCATCAGCTTGGAAGGCTGAGGTAATAGCCATTATACGATGCCCGCATCCTGGAACTCGGCTACCTGAATCTTTCTGTAGTGAATATGAGAGAAGGCCTCTCAGTATTCGGGTCGACAAACTGTTCGTTTATCGCACCGGGCTTCGCAATGCGTTGCCGAATATGGTGGTGGGGGAAGGATTCGAACCTTCGAAGTCGATGACGGCAGATTTACAGTCTGCTCCCTTTGGCCGCTCGGGAACCCCACCTGGGGTACTTGATGGTGCCGGCTACCGGAATCGAACTGGTGACCTACTGATTACAAGTCAGTTGCTCTACCTACTGAGCTAAGCCGGCATCAAGTAGCGCGCATTCTAGGAAGAGAGCGCCGCTCATGCAACAAAAAAATCGCATAAAATGCACTACCGCTCACATTTTGCGCTAGATCTCGAGAATATGGTGGCTAAAGCACCAATTGAGAGCAAATTTTCATCGTTCCCGGCATCCGTTTTTCCTGGGAGTAGGCGCCTGACGATGCCTGAATGACAAATAATAATCATCAGAAATAAGACTGCCCCTCTAAAATGGCTCGCAGCCCCTTCTTTCACTGTAAGCGCAACGTGATGTACCCGCCGTAATACATCACTGTTGTTGATTTTTTCTTATCGTTCTCTTCATTCAGGTGTTACCCTCCTGCCCACTGTTGAAAAGTTAAATACGCGGCATACTTTTTATACACAACGTCTGATTACTTGCGTTCGAGAATGTAGCGCGTAAATTTTGTCCTGAATTACAGGCAGAAGCATGCTTATGAGTAATAAAGAGCAAATGTTGGCAACAACCCCTTATCTACAATTTGACCGGAGCCAATGGGCAGCATTGCGCGACTCTGTTCCCATGACGTTAACCGAAGGGGAAATCGCCCGGTTAAAAGGCATTAACGAAGACCTTTCCCTGGAAGAGGTGGCGGAGATTTACCTGCCGCTGTCTCGTCTGCTCAATTTCTATATCAGTTCAAACCTGCGGCGCCAGGCGGTACTCGAGCAGTTCCTTGGCACCAATGGCCAACGTATTCCCTACATCATCAGTATTGCGGGAAGTGTGGCTGTCGGAAAGAGCACGACAGCGCGTGTGCTGCAGGCCCTACTCAGCCGTTGGCCTGAGCACCGTCAGGTTGAACTGATCACCACCGACGGCTTCCTTCATCCAAATAAAGTGCTTAAAGAGCGCAATTTGATGAAGAAGAAAGGCTTCCCGCAATCCTATGATATGCATCGTCTGGTGAAATTTGTATCCGACATCAAATCGGGTGCAACCAACGTGACGGCGCCGGTGTACTCACATTTGGTGTACGACGTGATCCCCGACGGCGATAAGACCGTTGCCCAGCCGGATATCTTGATTCTGGAAGGGTTAAACGTTCTGCAAAGCGGAATGGATTATCCCCACGATCCACATCATGTATTTGTTTCTGACTTCGTAGATTTTTCTATATATGTAGATGCGCCGGAAGAGCTATTACAGAATTGGTATATAAATCGGTTCTTAAAATTCCGTGAAGGTGCATTCACCGATCCAAACTCTTATTTCCACAGCTATGCAAAGCTCTCTAAAGATGAAGCCATAAATATTGCAACGCAGCTATGGAATGAAATTAATTTATTGAATTTAAAACAAAACATATTACCAACACGCGATCGCGCAAGCTTGATTATGACAAAAAGTGCTAATCATGCTGTTGATTGTGTCAAACTGAGAAAATAATAAGATGAGGGGGAATTCCCCCTCTCTTTAATTTGCGCCGCGCAGAGAAATCTCACCGCCAACCCAAGCTTTTATTACTCCGTCCTGCTCCAACAATAATCCACCCTGCTCATTAATGCCTCGAGATATTCCATGGACCTCTCGTTCCCCAATAATGAGTTTTACCGGTCGATTGATGAAGTTATCCAGTTTTTCCCAACGAGGCAGGAACGGTAATAAACTTTCCTGCTCAAACAGCTGTAGTGCCGTACGTAACTCCTGGATTAGAGTGACCGCTAGCGTATTCCTGTCAATACGGATACCAGCTTCCTGGAGGTTGATCCATCCCTGATTAATCACATCTGTAGCAACATTACGCATCGCAAGATTAATCCCAGCACCGATAACGATTTGCGCGGCATCCCCCGTTTTCCCGGTGAGTTCAACCAAAATACCGGCGAGCTTGCGGTCGTTCAGATAGAGGTCGTTTGGCCATTTTACCCTGACGTCTTCAGCGCCAAGGCGCTGTAATACTTCCGCCATCACAATGCCAATAACCAGACTGAGTCCAATTGCCGCAGCTGGCCCCTGCTCCAGACGCCAGTACATGGACAAATAGAGATTTGCTCCAAAGGGCGAGAACCACTGACGGCCTCGTCTTCCACGCCCGGCCTGCTGATATTCGGCTATGCAGGAATCACCAGATTGAAGGGAATTGAGGCGATCAAGCAGGTATTGGTTGGTGGAATCAATCACCGGAAGGACAGCAACCGTCCCACTTTCTATCTGTGACTTAATAAAATCTTCATCCAGTAACTGGATAGGCTCCGGCAAGCTATACCCCTTGCCTGGAACGGTAAAGACATCGATTCCCCAGTCTCGCAGAGTCTGTACATGCTTATTAATAGCCGCACGACTCATCCCTAACTGCTCACCCAGTTGCTCACCTGAATGAAACTCACCGTCTGCCAGAATACTAATTAACGTTAACGGAACCCGATTGTCTTTCACGCGATAGTCTCCACGGCACTGACTTCCCCTTTGCTCGCCATAAAGCGAACTTCTGGTTCAAGCCAGACATCAAACTTTTCACCAACCTGTTGGCGTACGTAGTGTGCAAGGGCAACAATATCTGCGCTGCTGGCATTTTCTTCGTTAATGATGACCAAAGCCTGTTGCCGATGAATCGCGGCTCCACCAATGCGGTATCCCTTCAACTGACATTGATCGATCAGCCAACCTGCTGCAAGTTTAACGCTGCCGTCTGGCTGAGGGTAATGGGGGACGTTCGCGCCACAAGAAATCAGTTTTTCAGCCTGTTCCGCGCTAATAACGGGGTTTTTGAAGAAACTGCCGGCATTACCATTCACTTTTGGATCGGGCAGCTTCGAGCTCCTCATATTGCAGACGCTTTCAAAAACCTGCTGGGGTGTTATGGTCGAAGGATCCAGTTTACTCAGGTCGCCGTAGCTGAGAACCGGCCTCCAGGCTTTAGGCAAGCGATAGCCAACGGCTACAATTGCAAAGCGGTCCTGGTAGTCATGTTTAAAGATGCTGTCCCGGTAGCCAAAGCGGCATTCTGCGTTTGTTAAACGCAATGGCTGGCCATTACTTAGCTCAACGCAATCGACATAGTTACATACCTGTTTAATTTCAACACCATATGCACCAATGTTTTGAATGGGCGATGAGCCAGCACAGCCCGGTATCAGAGCAAGGTTTTCCAGACCTGGCATGCCTTGTTGGAGAGTATATTCCACGAGGTGATGCCAGTTTTCACCAGCACCGACATGGAGCAACCAGGCATCATCCGTCTCAGCAACTTCAATCCCTTTAATACGATTGATAATGACCGTGCCTTCGAAGTTTTCGAGGAAAAGAACATTACTCCCTTCCCCAAGGATAAGTACCGGCTGATGAGCCTGCGTCGATTCTGCCCACGCTTCAGTAAGCTGTTGTACAGATTCAGCGATAACAATATGTGCCGCAGTTGCCTGAATACCGAAAGTATTGAAGGGTTTAAGAGAGGAGTTCATGTCAGCCATTTTCCGGAATATAAACCAGAATAGTTTACCCGATCCTGTTGAGAATGGCTTGTCTGTCTCAGTAGAACGCGCACAGCAAAAAGGCCCAGTCTTTCGACTGAGCCTTTCGCTTTTATTTGATGCCTGGCAGTTCCCTACTCTCGCATGGGGAGACCCCACACTACCATCGGCGCTACGGCGTTTCACTTCTGAGTTCGGCATGGGGTCAGGTGGGACCACCGCGCTACGGCCGCCAGGCAAATTCTGTTATTGACCGTTATATTTCCATATAACCATCAATCTAATCCTGAACTAAGCTGAAAATCTTTCGTCTCTAAAACACCTTCGGTGTTGTAAGGTTAAGCCTCACGGATCATTAGTACTGGTTAGCTCAACGTATCGCTACGCTTACACACCCAGCCTATCAACGTCGTAGTCTTCAACGTTCCTTCAGGACCCTTAAAGGGTCAGGGAGAACTCATCTCGGGGCAAGTTTCGCGCTTAGATGCTTTCAGCGCTTATCTTTTCCGCATTTAGCTACCGGGCAATGCCATTGGCATGACAACCCGAACACCAGTGATGCGTCCACTCCGGTCCTCTCGTACTAGGAGCAGCCCCCCTCAATTCTCCAGCGCCCACGGCAGATAGGGACCGAACTGTCTCACGACGTTCTAAACCCAGCTCGCGTACCACTTTAAATGGCGAACAGCCATACCCTTGGGACCTACTTCAGCCCCAGGATGTGATGAGCCGACATCGAGGTGCCAAACACCGCCGTCGATATGAACTCTTGGGCGGTATCAGCCTGTTATCCCCGGAGTACCTTTTATCCGTTGAGCGATGGCCCTTCCATTCAGAACCACCGGATCACTAAGACCTGCTTTCGCACCTGCTCGAGCCGTCACTCTCGCAGTCAAGCTAGCTTATGCCTTTGCACTAACCTCACGATGTCCGACCGTGATTAGCTAACCTTCGTGCTCCTCCGTTACGCTTTAGGAGGAGACCGCCCCAGTCAAACTACCCACCAGACACTGTCCGCAACCCGGATCACGGGTCTACGTTAGAACATCAAACATTAAAGGGTGGTATTTCAAGGTTGGCTCCACGCAGACTGGCGTCCACGCTTCAAAGCCTCCCACCTATCCTACACATCAAGGCTCAATGTTCAGTGTCAAGCTATAGTAAAGGTTCACGGGGTCTTTCCGTCTTGCCGCGGGTACACTGCATCTTCACAGCGATTTCAATTTCACTGAGTCTCGGGTGGAGACAGCCTGGCCATCATTACGCCATTCGTGCAGGTCGGAACTTACCCGACAAGGAATTTCGCTACCTTAGGACCGTTATAGTTACGGCCGCCGTTTACCGGGGCTTCGATCAAGAGCTTCTCCTTGCGGATAACCCCATCAATTAACCTTCCGGCACCGGGCAGGCGTCACACCGTATACGTCCACTTTCGTGTTTGCACAGTGCTGTGTTTTTAATAAACAGTTGCAGCCAGCTGGTATCTTCGACTGCCTTCAGCTCCACCCGCGAGGGGCTTCACCTGATGACAGCGTGCCTTCTCCCGAAGTTACGGCACCATTTTGCCTAGTTCCTTCACCCGAGTTCTCTCAAGCGCCTTGGTATTCTCTACCTGACCACCTGTGTCGGTTTGGGGTACGATTCAATGTTACCTGATGCTTAGAGGCTTTTCCTGGAAGCAGGGCATTTGTTACTTCAGCACCGTAGTGCCTCGTCATCACACCTCAGCGTTTGATAAGCGTCCGGATTTACCTAAACGCTCCGCCTACATGCTTAAACCGGGACAACCGTCGCCCGGCTAACATAGCCTTCTCCGTCCCCCCTTCGCAGTAACACCGAGTACAGGAATATTAACCTGTTTCCCATCGACTACGCCTTTCGGCCTCGCCTTAGGGGTCGACTCACCCTGCCCCGATTAACGTTGGACAGGAACCCTTGGTCTTCCGGCGAGCGGGCTTTTCACCCGCTTTATCGTTACTTATGTCAGCATTCGCACTTCTGATACCTCCAGCAAACCTCACAGTTCACCTTCAACGGCTTACAGAACGCTCCCCTACCCAACAACACATAGTGTCGCTGCCGCAGCTTCGGTGCATGGTTTAGCCCCGTTACATCTTCCGCGCAGGCCGACTCGACCAGTGAGCTATTACGCTTTCTTTAAATGATGGCTGCTTCTAAGCCAACATCCTGGCTGTCTGTGCCTTCCCACATCGTTTCCCACTTAACCATGACTTTGGGACCTTAGCTGGCGGTCTGGGTTGTTTCCCTCTTCACGACGGACGTTAGCACCCGCCGTGTGTCTCCCGTGATAACATTCTTCGGTATTCGTAGTTTGCATCGGGTTGGTAAGCCGGGATGGCCCCCTAGCCGAAACAGTGCTCTACCCCCGAAGATGAGTTCACGAGGCGCTACCTAAATAGCTTTCGGGGAGAACCAGCTATCTCCCGGTTTGATTGGCCTTTCACCCCCAGCCACAAGTCATCCGCTAATTTTTCAACATTAGTCGGTTCGGTCCTCCAGTTAGTGTTACCCAACCTTCAACCTGCCCATGGCTAGATCACCGGGTTTCGGGTCTATACCCTGCAACTTAACGCCCAGTTAAGACTCGGTTTCCCTGCGGCTCCCCTATACGGTTAACCTTGCTACAGAATATAAGTCGCTGACCCATTATACAAAAGGTACGCAGTCACCCCATAAAGAGGCTCCCACTGCTTGTACGTACACGGTTTCAGGTTCTTTTTCACTCCCCTCGCCGGGGTTCTTTTCGCCTTTCCCTCACGGTACTGGTTCACTATCGGTCAGTCAGGAGTATTTAGCCTTGGAGGATGGTCCCCCCATATTCAGACAGGATACCACGTGTCCCGCCCTACTCTTCGAACTCACAGTATGTGCATTTTAGTGTACGGGAGTATCACCCTGTACCCTGCGACTTTCCAGACGCTTCCACTAACACACAAACTGATTCAGGTTCTGGGCTGCTCCCCGTTCGCTCGCCGCTACTGGGGGAATCTCGGTTGATTTCTTTTCCTCGGGGTACTTAGATGTTTCAGTTCCCCCGGTTCGCTTCATTACGCTATGTATTCACGTAATGATAGTGTGACGGATCACACTGGGTTTCCCCATTCGGAAATCGCCGGCTATAACGGTTCATATCACCTTACCGACGCTTATCGCAGATTAGCACGTCCTTCATCGCCTCTGACTGCCAGGGCATCCACCGTGTACGCTTAGTCGCTTAACCTCACAACCCGAAGGTGTCTCGTAAGACACAATCGCTGTTGTGAAAATTTGAGAGACTCGAACATGTCTTAACCTCATTCTTTATTACGGAAGAATAAGACGACATGTCGTTTCAATTTTCAGCTTGTTCCGGATTGTTAAAGAGCAAATACTTCGCAGTACACCGTCACCGGTACACTCTGAAGTAAGTTTTGGTGCATGAAATGATGGTGGAGCTAAGCGGGATCGAACCGCTGACCTCCTGCGTGCAAGGCAGGCGCTCTCCCAGCTGAGCTATAGCCCCATCGATTTCGTAAAACCTTTGATTACCATAAATTCATCGCTGGTCAAGGCGCAGCGCCACGAAGCATACTTTTGTATGTGAGTGGTGCTGTAACGCAGGATAGCGGAGAATTTGGTAGGCCTGAGTGGACTTGAACCACCGACCTCACCCTTATCAGGGGTGCGCTCTAACCACCTGAGCTACAAGCCTATAAGGTTTTACTGCTCGTTTTCTATCAGACAATCTGTGTGAGCACTACGCGGGTTGTATCTTTTAGGTAAGGAGGTGATCCAACCGCAGGTTCCCCTACGGTTACCTTGTTACGACTTCACCCCAGTCATGAATCACAAAGTGGTAAGCGCCCTCCCGAAGGTTAAGCTACCTACTTCTTTTGCAACCCACTCCCATGGTGTGACGGGCGGTGTGTACAAGGCCCGGGAACGTATTCACCGTAGCATTCTGATCTACGATTACTAGCGATTCCGACTTCATGGAGTCGAGTTGCAGACTCCAATCCGGACTACGACGCACTTTATGAGGTCCGCTTGCTCTCGCGAGGTCGCTTCTCTTTGTATGCGCCATTGTAGCACGTGTGTAGCCCTACTCGTAAGGGCCATGATGACTTGACGTCATCCCCACCTTCCTCCAGTTTATCACTGGCAGTCTCCTTTGAGTTCCCGGCCGAACCGCTGGCAACAAAGGATAAGGGTTGCGCTCGTTGCGGGACTTAACCCAACATTTCACAACACGAGCTGACGACAGCCATGCAGCACCTGTCTCAGAGTTCCCGAAGGCACCAATCCATCTCTGGAAAGTTCTCTGGATGTCAAGAGTAGGTAAGGTTCTTCGCGTTGCATCGAATTAAACCACATGCTCCACCGCTTGTGCGGGCCCCCGTCAATTCATTTGAGTTTTAACCTTGCGGCCGTACTCCCCAGGCGGTCGACTTAACGCGTTAGCTCCGGAAGCCACGCCTCAAGGGCACAACCTCCAAGTCGACATCGTTTACGGCGTGGACTACCAGGGTATCTAATCCTGTTTGCTCCCCACGCTTTCGCACCTGAGCGTCAGTCTTTGTCCAGGGGGCCGCCTTCGCCACCGGTATTCCTCCAGATCTCTACGCATTTCACCGCTACACCTGGAATTCTACCCCCCTCTACAAGACTCAAGCTTGCCAGTTTCGAATGCAGTTCCCAGGTTGAGCCCGGGGATTTCACATCCGACTTAACAAACCGCCTGCGTGCGCTTTACGCCCAGTAATTCCGATTAACGCTTGCACCCTCCGTATTACCGCGGCTGCTGGCACGGAGTTAGCCGGTGCTTCTTCTGCGAGTAACGTCAATCACCAAGGTTATTAACCTTAATGCCTTCCTCCTCGCTGAAAGTACTTTACAACCCGAAGGCCTTCTTCATACACGCGGCATGGCTGCATCAGGCTTGCGCCCATTGTGCAATATTCCCCACTGCTGCCTCCCGTAGGAGTCTGGACCGTGTCTCAGTTCCAGTGTGGCTGGTCATCCTCTCAGACCAGCTAGGGATCGTCGCCTAGGTGAGCCATTACCCCACCTACTAGCTAATCCCATCTGGGTTCATCTGATGGCAAGAGGCCCGAAGGTCCCCCTCTTTGGTCTTGCGACGTTATGCGGTATTAGCTACCGTTTCCAGTAGTTATCCCCCTCCATCAGGCAGATCCCCAGACATTACTCACCCGTCCGCCGCTCGTCACCCAGGAGCAAGCTCCCTGTGCTACCGCTCGACTTGCATGTGTTAGGCCTGCCGCCAGCGTTCAATCTGAGCCATGATCAAACTCTTCAATTTAAAAGTGTTTGATGCTCAAAGAATTAAAACTGTTTATAAAATCAGTAGTCACTCTTCAAGACTTGATATTTGTTTGCATCCGAAGATGCTGAGATATCAATCCTGCGAGTGCCCACACAGATTGTCTGATAAATTGTTAAAGAGCAGTGCTACTTTCTCAGTAGCGCGGGCTGTGCATATTACGCTTCCCCGCTGCGTAGTCAAGCATTTATTTTTCGCTTCACTCCGCCTGACACGCCGCTTTGCAAGCCGTTGTTCCGTGTCAGTGGAGGCGCATTATAGGGAGTTCTTCGGCGGTGACAAGCGTTTATTTAAAAAAACTTTCTGACCGCATTCTTTTTCGCCAACCCGCTTATTTACAACGCTATTTGGTGCTTAACTGTGCAATTTCACGGGCAAATCGGGCTACCTGCGGCCAATCGGTATAAACCACTTCTTTACTTGTATCCGTTTCACCGCCGGTCATTTTCATAATTAAGCGGATCATGAAGCGGTCCAGCCAGCCATAACGCGGGTAACGCAATGCACCGGCAAACACGGCACAATGATCGGGCTGCCAAACCGAGTTAAGCAAAAACTTGCGGGTATAAGGATTCGTCTGCGGTGAACGCTTCTCTGGTTTACGGGCAACAAGATTGACCGCGAAAAATGCACTCGCGCGCTCCTTCAGCTGCAGCTGATACTTTTTCACGAACGCCTCAACAGAGGCATGGAAATGTCCGTAGCGAATAGAAGCACCAATGATCACCCGGTCGTAATTAGCCCAGGCAAGTTCCTCGCAGCGATGGAGATTGACCACATCGCTCTCCACGCCCAGCTCTTTCAGTTCAGAAGAGATATAAGAAGCAATCTCACGAGTTTGACCATCTCGGGTCGAAAACAGAATTAAGGTTTTCACACAGGCTCCGGTTACTCGCGCCAGAAAGTAGGCGTGAACAGTACTAGCAGGGTAAATACTTCAAGGCGGCCAAACAGCATATTCACGATCAGGATCCATTTGGCCACGGGATTCATGCTGGCAAAGTTATCGGCAACGACGCCAAGGCCCGGGCCCAGGTTATTAAGCGTTGCAGCAACAGAGGCAAAAGCAGAGAAGTCATCCACGCCGGTCGCGATGATAGCCAGCATACTGACGATAAACACCAGCGCATAAGCAGAGAAGAATCCCCATACGGCTTCAAGAATTCGTTCCGGCAAGGCCCGGTTCCCAAGCTTGATGCTGTAAACGGCATTCGGGTGTACCAGGCGTTTCAGCTCGCGGTTACCTTGTTTAAACAGCAGCAGGATACGAATCACTTTCAGGCCACCACCGGTAGATCCGGCGCAGCCGCCGATGAAGGCAGAGCAGAGCAGCAAAACCGGCAAGAATAGCGGCCAGCGAGCGATGCTGTCCGTGGTAAAGCCCGCGGTGGTCGCCATCGACACGACCTGGAAGAAAGCCTGGTTCAAAGTCTGCCAGGCTGACTGGTAGGTATTATGGAACCAAAGCACCAGAGTACAGACCAGAACCAGCGAGAGCTGTACACCGATAAACATCCGAAATTCCGGATCGCGCCAGTACACTTTGAGGCTACGCCCGCTCAGCAGGGAGAAGTGCAGACTGTAGTTACAGCCAGAGATCAGCAGGAAGATAGCAATAATGGTATTGATGGTTGGGCTATTGAAGTAGCCCACGCTCGCATCATGTGTCGAGAAGCCACCAATCGCAATAGTAGAGAAGCTATGTCCGATAGCATCAAACGCCGGCATCCCCGCGAACCAAAGCGCCAGCGCGCAAGCAATCGTCAGCAGGACATAAATGAGCCACAGCGTCTTTGCCGTTTCGGCGATACGCGGGCGCATTTTATTATCTTTAAGCGGCCCCGGCATTTCTGCCCGATACAGCTGCAACCCACCGACGCCAAGAATAGGCAAGATGGCCACCGCCAGGACGATGATCCCCATCCCGCCGAACCATTGCAGCATTTGCCGATAGAAAAGAATCGCATGAGGTAAAGAGTCCAGCCCCACCAGCGTTGTCGCGCCGGTCGTTGTCAGGCCAGAAAAGGATTCAAAAAAGGCGTCTGTTACCGTCAGATTCGGCCGCTCGGCAAAGACAAACGGCAGCGCACCCACGCTGCCCAGCACAGTCCAGAACAGCACAACGATCAGGAAGCCTTCCTTCGGTTTGAGATCCCTTTTCTCACGGCGATTTGGCCACCACAGTAAAGAACCTATCGCCAGCGCAACAAAAAAGGTTTGGGTAAAGGCGCGGCCGGCACCGTCTCGATAGATTAGAGCCACTAAGCCGGGGAGTATCATGGTTCCGGAAAAGAGGATAACCAACAGGCCAACGATTCGGGTAATGGCGCGAAAATGCATTTCAGCCGCTTCCTTAAATATCTATAAATAACGAGGTGGGATTATTGTTCAAACGGCAATAAATGCAACGCACCGCGGCTAAAGTCACTCAGCCTGGCGTTGAAGGCAGCCACCTGGGTTTGCGGCAACGCTACGCGCATAGCAACGATGGCCTGGAAGTCGCTTTCCACAATAAGACCATCGCTTTGCTTGAGTAGCGCTTCCACACCCGCCAGCTGCGAATAGTCGCAATGCAAAGTATATTCGGTTAACGGCACTTTGAGCACTGTAGAAAGCTGGTTTAACGCCAGCTGTACGCCGCCGCCATAGGCTTTCACCAGGCCACCAGTACCCAGCTTCACCCCACCGTAGTAGCGCACCACCACCGCAGTGATTTCACCAATACCTTTTCCCATCAGTTGGGCAAGCATAGGTTTCCCTGCGGTGCCTGCAGGCTCACCATCATCCGAGAAACCTAGCTGCTGCGAGTCATCCGGCGCGCCAGCAACCCACGCCCAGCAATGGTGACGAGCGTCCGGGTGTTCAGCCCGGACTTTCTCAACAAATGCTTTAGCCGCTATTACCCCATCCGTATGGGCGACAAAGGTAATAAAGCGGCTTTTCTTGATCTCCTCGCTGACCGTGACGGGCTCGGCAGGGATTGGCCAACTTTCCATTACGCGAGCTTCAGGTTACGCGTCATGTTTTCGATGCTGTTTTCATAGATAACGACGTTATCTTCAATGCGGATGCCGCCAAACGGCTTCAGCGCCTCAATACGCTTCCAGTCGAAGTGTTTGCTGTACTGCCCTTCACGCCACGGTGCCAGCAGCGATTCGATAAAGTACAAACCGGGCTCAATGGTCAGCACCATGCGAGGTTCCAGCACGCGGGTACAGCGCAGATAAGGATGCTGCGAAGGTGCAGCCAGATGCGTCCCGGTATCGTCCTGCATAAACCCGGCTACATCGTGAACCTGCAACCCAAGCGGATGCCCGATGCCGTGCGGCATGAACGGGGTAGTGATCCCGGCTTCCAGCATCGCCTCTTCACTGATGTCGTTCACCAGCTTGTGGCGACGCAGCAGCTTAGCCAGACGCTGATGGAACTGGATGTGGTAATCGGTATAGCGCACACCGGACTTCATAGTGTCGATCAGCGCCAGTTGCTCTTCGTTCACGTCTTTAATCAGATGAGCGAAATCGCTGTCGCTTTGGGTCGTCCAGGTCCGCGTCAGGTCGGCGGCATAGCCGTTATATTCAGCGCCAGCGTCCAGCAGGAAGCTCCGAATTTCGGCAGGGACGCGATGATCCAGCTTAGTGTAGTGCAGCACCGAAGCATGCTCATTGAGCGCCACGATATTGCCATACGGCACATCGGTATCGCGGTGTCCGGTCGCCGTCAGGTAAGCGATGTTAATATCGAATTCGCTCATGCCGGACAGGAACGCTTCGTGCGCAGCGCGATGGCCGACGACTGCCGTTTTCTGTGCTTCGCGCATGCAGGACAGCTCGTAGTCCGTTTTATAAGCGCGATAATAATGCAGATAGTCGATAACCCCTTTCGGGTTGATGTTGGCTGGCGTGATATCCAACTGTAATGCACGCTCTGGCACCGGGCCAATGTAGCCAATATTGCTGCGTGCGGCAGGCAGTTGGCTGCCGATACCGTCGGCTTTTGGCAGCGCAATCACTTCAATATCGTCGGTCCAGAAGGATTCCGGCAGCGGCTCCACGTTGTGCCAGTAATCCACCGGCAGATAGAACCACAGCTTCGGCTTATTCACGCCATCCACCAGCAGCCAGCAGTTAGGTACCTGGGTCACCGGCACCCAGGCTTTGAACTGCGGGTTTACTTTAAACGGATAGGCATGATCATCGAGGAAGACATTGAACAGCTCCCCGGAGTGAATAAGTAATGCATCAAGGTTAAAACGCGCCAGAACGTTGCGGGTACGCTCCTGTAGCGTTGCCACATGATCTTTATACAGCGCGGCCAGTGATTCCATAATTTATCCTTCTGTTTTTGTCTCTGTTCGCATCGCATCTTAGCATACCGGACAAACCGCCGAGTTATTTCCGCCGCCTGTGATCGAGTTTGCAAATATTTAAAGAGAAATTTGCATTTCATTAACATCAATTCCACACTCCGCTTCATCTGGTACGACCAGATCCCATTGCTGGATTCAGGAGATTGACATGCTCTACCAAGGTGAAACCCTACATCTCGACTGGCTGGAAGACGGCATCGCCGAACTGGTTTTTGATGCCCCCGGCTCCGTCAACAAGCTGGATACAGCGACCGTCGCCAGCCTCGGCGAAGCGCTGGCCGTACTTGAAAAACAGCCTAACCTCAAAGGCCTGCTGCTGAGTTCCAGCAAATCCGCCTTCATCGTTGGCGCCGACATTACCGAATTCCTGTCGCTGTTCCTGGTCCCTGCCGAACAGCTGACCCACTGGCTGCAATTTGCCAACAGCGTGTTTAACCGCCTGGAAGACTTGCCCGTCCCAACCATCGCCGCGGTGAATGGTTACGCGTTGGGCGGCGGATGCGAATGTGTACTGGCAACCGATTACCGTCTGGCAACGCCGGATACCCGTATTGGCCTGCCGGAAACTAAGCTAGGCATTATGCCGGGCTTTGGCGGTTCCGTTCGTCTGCCGCGTTTATTGGGTGCCGATAGCGCGCTTGAAATTATCACCGCGGGCAAAGACGTTGGCGCAGCAGAAGCGCAAAAACTTGGCCTGGTTGATGGTGTGGTAAAAACCGAAAAACTGCGTGACGGCGCACTGGCAGTCCTCCGCCAGGCGATCAAAGGCGAGCTTGACTGGCAGGCAAAACGCGCCCCGAAACTTGAGCCGTTACGTTTAAGCAAAATCGAAGCCGGTATGAGCTTCACCATTGCTAAAGGCATGGTGGCGCAGATCGCCGGGAAGCATTACCCAGCGCCAATGACTGCGGTAAAAACCATTGAAGCTGCCGCCGGTCTTGGCCGCGATGAAGCCCTGAAGCTGGAAACCCAAAGCTTTGTGCCGCTGGCTCGTTCCAATGAAGCCCGCGCGCTGGTCGGCATCTTCCTGAACGATCAGTTTGTCAAAGGCAAAGCGAAAAAACTCACCAAAGATATCGAAACGCCTAAACACGCGGCCGTACTCGGCGCGGGTATTATGGGCGGCGGCATTGCTTATCAGTCCGCCTGGAAAGGCGTGCCGGTATTAATGAAAGACATTAACGAGAAGTCGCTGGCGCTGGGCATTAATGAAGCCAGCAAGCTGCTGAACAAACAGCTTGAGCGCGGCAAAATTGACGGCATGAAGCTGGCACAGGTGATTTCAACCATTCAGCCAACGCTGGAATACGCAGGGTTCGATCGTGTAGACGTTGTCGTTGAAGCCGTAGTTGAAAATCCGAAAGTGAAAAAAGCGGTGCTGGCAGAAACCGAAGATAAGGTTCGCCCTGATGCCGTGCTGGCTTCCAACACCTCAACCATCCCGATTAGCGAACTGGCAAGCGGGCTGAAACGCCCGGAAAACTTCTGTGGGATGCACTTCTTCAACCCGGTGCATCGCATGCCGCTGGTTGAAGTCATTCGCGGAGAAAAAACCTCAGACGCCACCCTCGCCAAAGTGGTGGCATGGGCAAGCAAAATGGGTAAAACCCCTATCGTGGTCAATGACTGCCCGGGCTTCTTCGTCAACCGCGTGCTGTTCCCCTACTTTGCAGGCTTTAGCCAGTTGCTGCGCGACGGCGCGGATTTCCGCCAGATCGACAAAGTGATGGAAAAACAGTTCGGCTGGCCGATGGGCCCGGCTTACCTGCTGGACGTGGTCGGAATTGATACCGCCCATCACGCACAGGCGGTCATGGCCGCAGGCTTCCCGCAGCGTATGAACAAAGATTACCGCGACGCAATCGACGTTCTGTTTGATGCCGGACGCTACGGCCAGAAAACCCAGCAGGGCTTCTATCGTTTTAAAGAAGACAGCAAAGGCAAACCGCGCAAAGACCAGGACGAAGCTGTTGATGGCCTGCTGGCAGACGTGAGCCAGCCTAAGCGCAGCTTCAGCGACGAAGAAATTATCGCCCGCATGATGATCCCAATGGTCAACGAAGTGGTTCGCTGCCTCGAAGAAGGCGTGATTGCCAGCCCGGCAGAAGCCGATATGGCGCTGGTTTACGGCCTCGGTTTCCCTCCGTTCCACGGCGGCGCGTTCCGCTGGCTGGACACCCTGGGCAGCGCGAAGTATTTCGACATGGCGCAGCAGTACCAAAACCTCGGCCCGCTGTACGTCGTGCCTGAAGGCCTTCAGGCCAAAGCATCACGCAACGAGCCGTACTATCCCCCGGTCGAGCCAGCCCGCCCGACCAGTGACCTGAAAAGCGCCTGAGGAGTGAACATGGAAAAGGTTGTTATTGTTGATGCCATCCGTACGCCGATGGGCCGCTCGAAAGGCGGCGCGTTCCGCAACGTTCGCGCTGAGGATCTGTCGGCGCATCTGATGCGCAGTATCCTGTCCCGTAACCCGGCACTCGAAGCCGCAGCACTGGACGATATCTACTGGGGCTGCGTCCAGCAGACGCTTGAGCAGGGTTTCAATATTGCCCGCAATGCATCGCTTCTGGCGGAAATTCCTCATTCAGTGCCAGCCACCACGGTGAACCGCCTGTGCGGTTCCTCCATGCAGGCGCTGCACGATGCAGCACGCATGATTCAAACCGGCGACGCGCATGCTTGCCTGATCGGCGGCGTGGAACACATGGGCCACGTACCGATGACCCACGGGATTGATTTCCACCCTGGCCTCAGCCGCAACGTGGCAAAAGCTGCGGGCATGATGGGCCTGACGGCTGAAATGCTTTCCCGCTTACACGGCATCAGCCGTGAAATGCAGGATCAGTTTGCCGCGCGTTCCCATCAGCGCGCCTGGGCTGCCACAGAAGCCGGGCACTTCAAAGCGGAAATTATGCCGACCAGCGGTCACGATGCCGACGGCGTTCTGAAGCGTTACGACTACGATGAAGTGATTCGCCCGGAAACCACGGTTGAAGGGCTGGCGGCGCTGAAACCTGCTTTTGATCCGGTCAATGGCACCGTCACCGCAGGCACATCTTCGGCGCTGTCCGATGGGGCATCCGCGATGCTGCTGATGAGCGAAACTCGCGCCAAAGAGCTGGGCCTGAAAATTCGCGCACGCGTTCGCTCGATGGCCGTCGTCGGCTGCGACCCGTCCATTATGGGTTACGGCCCGGTGCCTGCATCCCGACTAGCGCTGAAAAAAGCGGGCCTGACCGCTCAGGATATCGACCTGTTTGAGATGAACGAAGCGTTTGCCGCCCAGATCCTGCCGTGCATTAAAGATCTGGGGCTGATGGATAAGATCGACGAAAAGATCAACCTGAACGGTGGCGCGATCGCGCTGGGCCACCCGTTGGGCTGCTCCGGCTCCCGTATCAGCACCACGCTTATCAACCTGATGGAGCGTCGCGACGCGCAGTTTGGCCTGGCTACCATGTGTATTGGCCTGGGTCAGGGCATCGCGACCGTATTTGAACGCGTTTAATAAAAAACGAAACTGAGTTTAGTTGCCGTGTTTCCCGCCTGTCAGGGGCGGGTTTTTTATATCTGAAAGATAAAAAAAACCACCGACGATGCGGTGGCTTATTCTGACGACGAACGGCCTTAAATAAAGGAGAAAGCGTCGCCGAACATATGTTCAACCAGCGCCCCGCGCTCGTTGCAGAACAGTTCACGGGCAATTTTCGCCATTTCGAAACGACCTGCGATATAGATATCGTGCCCGCTCAGTGAAGCGTGATCCTGCATAACGGCGGTGAGTACAGTCCCGCTCCGGCCACGCCAGCCTTCTTCCGGCTGCTCAACCACGGCTTCAACACGCAGATTAGGATGCTGCAGGGTCAGCCCTTCCAGCTCGGCCAGGTCGTAAAGATGCTTCTCTTCGCGGCCGCCCCAATAGATTGCAATTTCACGCTCTGGGTTACGCGCCAGCGCCGTCAGCAGAATAGAACGAACGTAAGAGAACCCCGTGCCGCCGGCAATCAGGATAAGAGGACGGTCTTCATCTTCGCGCAGCCACGCATCACCGTGTGGCATATCAACCACAATTTCTTGCCCTTTCAGAATACGGTCCATTACCGCCATGGCATAGAGGTTGAGCTCAGAGGCACCAATATGTAATTCAATGAACTCACGCTCGCTCGGCGTGGAAGCCATAGAGAACGGGCGCTTATCCCGCTCATCCATCACCACCATCAAATACTGCCCGGCCTGGAATGAGAAATCGCCTTCCGGCAGCAATCGAACGCGATATACCGTGTCGGTTATCGCTTCTACCGAGGTCACTTTACAGCTTAAGGTTGTCATGCGTCCCCTCTGTCGGGTCAATAATGCTAAACCGTAAAGGTCGCCACTCAGGCGCCTTTGTCGTTATCAAAAATAGCCAGTTCATCCCAGATTGCATCAATACGCGCGCATACCTCAACATCTTTCTTGATTGGGCGCCCCCATTCACGCTGGGTTTCGCCCGGCCATTTATTGGTGGCGTCCAGTCCCATTTTAGAGCCTAGCCCGGAAACCGGGGAGGCAAAATCCAGATAGTCTATCGGCGTGTTATCCACCAGCACCGTATCACGGGACGGATCCATACGCGTAGTGATCGCCCAGATGACATCGTTCCAGTCGCGTGCATTGACGTCGTCATCACACACAATAACAAACTTGGTGTACATGAACTGACGCAGGAACGACCAAACCCCCATCATGACTCGCTTGGCATGTCCGGCATACTGTTTTTTAATCGTCACTACCGCGAGTCGGTATGAACACCCTTCCGGCGGGAGATAGAAATCAATAATCTCCGGAAATTGCTTTTGCAGGATGGGTACCAGCACTTCATTAAGCGCCACACCCAGCACCGCAGGCTCATCCGGCGGGCGGCCAGTGTAGGTGGAATGGTAAATCGCATCCTGCCGCTGGGTGACGTGGGTTACGGTGAATACCGGGAAGCTATCCACTTCGTTGTAGTACCCCGTATGGTCGCCATACGGGCCTTCCGGTGCCATTTCACCAGGCTCAATGTAACCTTCCAGCACAATTTCTGCACCTGCAGGAACTTCAAGATCGTTGGAGATACATTTCACGACCTCGGTTTTGGTCCCGCGCAGCAGCCCGGCAAAAGCATATTCGGAAAGCGTATCCGGCACCGGCGTCACCGCCCCAAGAATGGTTGCGGGATCTGCGCCAAGCGCGACGGAGACAGGGAAGCGCTCACCCGGGTGAGCCTCACACCATTCCTGGAAGTCCAGCGCACCGCCGCGATGAGACAACCAGCGCATAATCAGCTTGTTTTTGCCGATCAGCTGCTGGCGGTAAATCCCCAGATTCTGGCGCTCTTTATGCGGACCACGGGTGACCGTTAACCCCCAGGTAATCAGCGGGGCGACGTCTTCCGGCCAGCAGCGCATGATCGGAATGCGATTAAGATCGACCTCATCCCCTTCCCAAACCTGCTCCTGGCAAGGTGCATTACGCAGACGTTTAGTCGGCATATTCAGAACTTGTTTGAACTGCGGCAGCTTATCAAACAGGTCGCGGAAGCCTTTTGGCGGCTCCGGTTCTTTAAGGAAAGCCAGCAGTTTCCCGACTTCACGCAGGGCAGTAACGTCCTCCTGCCCCATGCCCATTGCTACGCGTTTCGGCGTTCCAAACAGGTTACATAGCACCGGCATGGTGTAGCCTTTCGGGTTTTCAAACAGCAAAGCCGGGCCACCGGCTCGCAGCGTGCGGTCGGCAATTTCGGTCATTTCCAGATTCGGATCGACAGGCAATGCGATACGTTTGAGTTCGCCCTGCTGCTCAAGCAGCGCAAGAAATTCGCGTAGGTCGTGGTATTTCATGCAATTTATCGTGACGTCGGATTTGGCCGTCATTATACGGACTTCACCGCCACCATGCTGTATTTTTGTTAAATTAGCGTGAAACTGGCCGCCTGCCGGCCGCCCCCGGACAGGTTATACTGAAGCTGTGTATCTCTGCGAAGGACGTTTTGTTATTCTGACGCGCTGAAGCGGGCGAAAAGAGAAATTATGCAATCCTGGTATCTTCTTTACTGTAAACGTGGTCAATTACTGCGCGCCAAAGAGCATCTTGAGCGCCAGGAAGTTAATTGTCTTACACCAATGATCACGCTGGAAAAAATGGTGCGTGGTAAAAGAGCTGCGGTCAGCGAGCCTCTGTTCCCTAATTACCTGTTTGTCGAGTTCGATCCAGAATCCATCCATACCACCACGGTGAATTCCACCCGTGGCGTCAGCCATTTTGTTCGCTTCGGCGCGCAGCCGGCAACGGTTCCGGAAACAGTGATTCATGAACTGATGCACTATCAAATAGAGAATATCCTCGACCCAGAAACGCCGTATCCCGGCGATAGCGTGGTGATTACCGAAGGGGCCTTCAAGGGATTAGAAGCCATCTTCGCTGAACCAGACGGTGAAGCTCGCTCAATGTTGCTGCTGAATTTACTGAATAAGCAGGTGCAGCAAAGCATCAGGAATACCGACTTCCGCAAGGTTTAATGCAAAGAGGCCAGCAAATGCTGGCCTCTTTCTTCCTGAATCGCAACTAGCGCTGCATCTGCTCATCGTGAAGCCATTGGGCAACACGTTTTGAGAAATACGTCAGCACGCCATCCGCGCCAGCACGCTTAAAGCACATCAAAGATTCCATAATGGCCGGTTTTTCGGCCAGCCAGCCGTTCTGAATCGCAGCCATATGCATGGCATATTCACCGGATACCTGGTAGGCAAATGTTGGCACCCCAAAGGTGTCTTTCACGCGGCGCACAACGTCGAGATAAGGCATCCCAGGTTTCACCATCACCATGTCGGCCCCTTCCTGCAGATCTTGCGCCACTTCCTGCAAAGCTTCGTCGCTGTTAGCCGGATCCATCTGGTAAGTCTTCTTATTGCCGCCCTTCAGGTTACCGGAAGAGCCAATGGCATCCCGGAACGGGCCGTAGTAGCAGGAAGCATATTTTGCGGCATAGGACATGATCTGGGTATTCACGAAGCCATCAGCTTCTAACCGGTCCCGGATAGCGCCAATA
This sequence comes from Enterobacter sp. TMH.L2, assembly GCF_050847315.1. NCBI lineage: Bacteria > Pseudomonadati > Pseudomonadota > Gammaproteobacteria > Enterobacterales > Enterobacteriaceae > Enterobacter > Enterobacter sp. TMH.L2. The sequence goes on from NZ_CP193791.1 coordinate 4,446,250, forward strand.
CGTCCATCCATCATATCGCTAGGCGCGACAATTTCGGCCCCGGCTTCAGCATGGGAAAGGGCCTGACGAACCAGAATCTCGCGAGTGACGTCGTTGATCACATAGCCATCAGCGTCAATGACACCGTCCTGCCCGTGAGTGGTGTAAGGGTCCAGGGCAACGTCAGTCAGCAACCCAAGCTCAGGCACAGCATCTTTCAGCGCACGCACAGCGCGCTGTACCAGGCCATTTGGGTTATAGGCTTCTTCCGCATGCAGCGATTTCCCGTCGCTTTCAATGACCGGGAACAAAGAGAGCACAGGGACGCCCAGCTTCGCGACCACCTCTGCTTCTTTCAGCAGTTGATCGATAGTCATACGATAAACCCCCGGCATAGACGGCACTTCCTGCTGCTGGTTGTGGCCTTCCATGACAAACACAGGGTAAATAAGGTCGTTTACCGTCAGCTGGTTTTCAGCCACAAGACGACGGCTGAAGTCATGACGACGTACGCGGCGCATACGACGCCCGGGAAACGTACCGGGAAATGCATAGCTCATTTAACTTTCTCCTGATTAAAACCCAGTCGGAATAACCGACGAGCATTGTCATCTGTTACCTGCGCAAGCCAGGCCGGGTCTTCACCGCGCCATTCGGCGACCTTATTCAGGATATGGGGCAGATAACAGGGTTCGTTGCGGCGGGATGCAGGTTTTGGTTGTAGATCCCGGGGCAACAAATAGGGCGCATCGGTTTCCAGCAGCAGTTGCTGAGCGGGGATAACCGGAAGTAACTCTCTTAATGCCAGGCCGCGGCGCTCGTCGCAAACCCAGCCGGTAATGCCGATAAACAGTCCGCGAAGCAGGCAATCGCGGGCTTCCTCTTCAGTTCCGGTAAAGCAGTGCAGCACCACGCCGGGCAGTTGATCCAACCAGGGGTCAAGTAGCGCAAGAAAACGTTCATGTGCATCCCGGCAGTGTAAAAATACCGGCATCATCAGCTCCGCGGCCAGCGCCAACTGCGCGGTGAAAGCGCGTTCCTGCTCTGCAGGAGTAGAAAAGTTACGGTTAAAATCCAGACCGCATTCGCCGATAGCGACGACCTGCGGGGCCGCCGCTAAACGGCGGATGGCACCCGCAGTTTCGTCATTCCACTGGCTGGCATCATGGGGATGCACTCCGGCGGTGGACCAGCAGTTTTCATGCTGCTGCGCCAGGCGTAACGCTTGTTCACTTTCATGGAGGTTGGTACCGGTCAACATCATGCCACTCAGGCCAGCCTGCCATGCGCGAGCGACCACATCCTCGTGATCTTTTGCGAATTGAGAACTGGTTAAATTCACGCCAATATCAAACATCTCTCCCTCCAAACGACAACCGCCCCTGAGGGCGGTTATTTCATTACTGCTCTTTTTCCGAGCGCGTCTCTTCAGATTCAGGCTCATCATCTTCATCGCCATTACGCCCTTTTCCGACGTAGAAGCGGGAGAAGAAGACACCAACCTCAAACAGGCAGTACATTGGCACCGCCAGAAGGGTTTGCGAGAAAACATCCGGCGGCGTTAACAGCATGCCGACAACAAAAGCCCCAACCAGAATATAAGGGCGCTTCTGTTTCAATGATTCCGGTGTTGTCACCCCCATCCAGCACAGCAGGATAATGGCGACGGGCACCTCAAACGCTACGCCAAAGGCCATGAACAGCGACATCACAAAGTCGAGATATTTCGTGATGTCCGTCGAGACGACCACCCCTATTGGCGCAGTTTTTGTCAGGAAACCAAAGGCAAGCGGGAAGACCACAAAATACGCAAAGGCAATGCCGATATAAAAAAGCAGCGTGCTGGAGAACAGCAGCGGCATCACCAGCTTACGCTCATGCTTGTACAATGCAGGGGCAACAAAAGCCCAGATCTGGTACAGAATGACCGGCGCGGCCAGGAACACCGAAACGTAAATGGTTAATTTTATCGGGGTAAAGAACGGTGACGCGACATCGGTCGCAATCATCGTTGAGCCCAACGGCATATGTTTTATCAGCGGGGCGGAAACCACCTGATAGATGTCATTGGCGAAATAGACCAGCGCCAGGAAAATCACCAGCACGGCGATCATGCTGTTCAGCAGGCGCTTACGCAGCTCGATCAGATGGCTAATGAGCGGTTGGGTATCTTCAACAGCCATAGTTACGATTTTTCACCTGGAAGTTGCGTTGGGGTGACAACGGGTGCAGCCTCGGGCAAAGGCTTCAACTGAGGCTCGACAGCAGATTCGACGACGTTTTCGACCGCCAAGGGTGCCGGTGTCACCGTCTCTGAAGGTACGGCATCAGGCGCAGCCGCCTGATGTGCCGCATTGGCTGGCGTGGCACCGTCATGACTTAGCTGTTCATCCTTAACCAACGGGTTATGGATGGTATTCGCTTCGTCGCTGTTCTTTTCAGGATCGTGCTGGGTATAGGAACGCTTCATCGACTCAGCGGCCTGGCGCAGTTCGTCCATTGACGCCTTCAGTTCAGGCGTCAAATTATCCATACTGGCTTTCTCGACCTTTTTCAGGCTGTCCTGCAGTTCCTGCAGCTTCAGTTCCTGAGCGAGTTCGTTCTGCACCGTGGTAGCCAGAGAACGCAGCGCGCGCACCCAGCCAACAACTGTTTTTACCGCCACCGGCAAGCGCTGCGGACCCAGAACAATCAGGCCAATCACAAACACCAGCAGCAGTTCGCCAAAACCAATGTCGAACACGGTTTATACCTGCTCTTTATCGTTGCTTTTCGCTTCGTCTTTTTTCACGTCGCTCGGTTTTTCAGAGAGGGATTTCGCTGTGAAATCAGCATCCTTCTCACCATTTTCTTTCTCTTTGCCGTCGTCGTCGCTCATGGCTTTCTTAAAGCCCTTAATAGACGCGCCAAGATCTGAACCTAAAGAGCCCAGCTTCTTGGTGCCAAACAATAAAACAACGATAACAACAATGATTAGCAATTGTGGCCAACTGATGCCCATACCTACTCCTGAATAAAGATGTTAAGGCAATGAGAACCGCTATTATACGGCAATCACCCGTTAATTCCGATTAAAGTTCAGGCAGAGCGCCGCCAGCCAATCAGCCAGACAACGATTCCCCCCGCCATCAACCAGGCAGGCATAAAGTCCCACTCAGGTTTGTTGATCAGCAGCAGCGTCCCGCTCAATATAAGCGTGGCACCGATGCCGAACAGGTAACGCGACTGTCCCTGCCGCACGTGATGAAGTTGCAGGTCGCGCTGAATTTTATCAACGCTAAGCTGTAATTGCTTGCCCTGGCGCAAACTGTTGTACACCAGTTCCGGCAATTCCGGCATTTTTTCCACCCAAAAAGGCGCTTTTTCTTTGAAAGCACGTACCAGAGCAGGAATACCAACCTGATCTTTGATCCAGCTTTCCAGGAAAGGTTTCGCCGTTTTCCACAGATCCAGCTGCGGATAAAGCTGCCTACCGACGCCTTCGACGTATAAAAGGGTCTTCTGCAGTAAAACTAACTGCGGCTGAACTTCCATGTTGAAACGACGCGCGGTATTGAACAGGTTCAGCAGCACATGGCCAAAGGAGATCTCCGCCAGCGGCTTCTCAAAAATAGGTTCACACACGGTGCGAATCGCAAACTCGAACTCTTCGACATTCGTATCTGCCGGCACCCAGCCAGAGTCCACATGCAGCTCGGCTACCTTGCGATAATCCCGGTTGAAGAAGGCAATAAAGTTCTCTGCCAGATAGCGCTTATCGTCTTTGTTCAGCGAGCCCACGATACCGCAGTCGATACCAATGTATTGCGGATCTTCCGGGTGGTCGTAGCTCACGAAAATGTTGCCCGGATGCATGTCCGCATGGAAGAAGCTGTCGCGGAAGACCTGCGTAAAGAAGACCTGCACGCCACGTTCGGCAAGCAGCTTCATGTTGGTGCCCTGAGCTTCGAGCGCAACGGTGTCAGAGACCGGAACCCCGTAAATCCGCTCCATCACCATCATGTTCTCGGTGCAGTAGTCCGAATAAACCTCCGGCACATACAGCATCGGGCTATTTTCGAAGTTACGCCGCAGTTGGATGGCGTTCGCCGCTTCACGCAGCAGGTTTAACTCATCGATCAGCGTTTTTTCGTATTCACGCACCACTTCCAGCGGGCGGAGACGACGGCCATCCGGCAGCAAACGCGGCACCCAACGGGCGAGACGATAGATAAGCTTCATATCGGCTTTGATCACCGGCAGGATATCAGGCCGAATGACCTTAATCACGACCTCTTTGCCGCTCTCTTTCAGGCGTGCGGTATGCACCTGAGCAATGGAGGCAGAGGCCAGAGGCTTGATGTCAAAATCGTCGAACCAACTTTCAACGGGAATGCCGCCCATCGCCAGTTCAATCTGTTTCTTCGCCAACGCACCGTCAAAAGGCGCAACTCTGTCCTGCAACATAGCCAGTTGGTCAGCAATGATCGGTGGGAACAGATCGCGACGGGTAGAAAGCATCTGACCAAACTTGATCCAAACGGGACCGAGCTCCTGCAGCGCAAGGCGTAGACGTTCTCCCAAAGGCTTATCACGGTGACGATTCGGCATCCAGAACAGGCAACGCCGCCACAAACGTAACGGCAGCGTAATGCGCATTTTGGGAATCAGTTCATCAAGGCCATAGCTCAGAAAGGTACGGACAATGAAATAAAGGCGGCGAATTTCTCCTGGCGTCATTTGCCCTCCAGCTTATCCAGCCGTTTGCTGAGTGCGTCCGCCGAGCGTGCCAGCGCTTCGGTTTCCTCTGCAAACCAGGCCACTTCAAGTGAGCCAGGCGCAACGCGCCACTCTTCGGTGAGCGCTTCTCCCAGATACTGCTGATTGCGGATCAATCCTTTTTTCAGCAGCTTTCCGCCATGACGCACAAACTTACTGATACCTTCAGAGGCAATATCGCCTATATACGGAGCCAGCAGTTCCGCAGGATCAAACTCCGCGAGATCCATCAGCGATGCCAGATTTTGTACAACCTGAATGTCACCTGCCACGTCAAGTTCACCGCTGCGAATCAGAGCGGTAAGTTGCTGGCGATCGCGCAGTTTCGACAGCACGCCGATATGGGTTGTGACGCTACAATCCGCCTCACTTTCCCACTGGCTCAGTACGTCCAGCTGTTGTTCACTGAACACCAGCACCAGCGGCGCTGAAAATTCTTTCAGGCTAACGCGCAACGTCTTGCCCTGCAGGCGTTGGCGCGCGGATTTCAGGCTACGATCGCGCCAGAGGAAAGTGTTCAGCACACCTTCGATTCCGGCAGTCATCAGCGACATAAATGGCATCGCGGCTCCCTGTTAGAATTTATAGCCACGGTGCAGGGCGACAATCCCACCGGTCATATTGTAATAGGTGGTGTTTTCAAACCCGGCTTCTTCCATCATGCCTTTCAGCGTTTCCTGATCCGGGTGCATGCGAATGGATTCTGCCAGGTAGCGATAGCTTTCGCCGTCCTGAGCGACCATTTCACCGATGCGCGGCAGAATGTGGAACGAATACGCGTCGTAGGCTTTGTTCAGCGGCTCGAAAGCTGGTTTGGAGAACTCAAGCACCAGCAGGCGGCCACCGGGTTTGAGAACGCGGAACATAGAGCGCAATGCAGCGTCTTTATCCGTGACGTTACGCAGGCCAAAGGAGATGGTGATGCAGTCAAAGGTGTTGTCCGGGAATGGCAGCGCTTCGGCGTTAGCCTGCACGTATCTGACGTTCCCCACAATGCCGATATTGCGTAGCTTTTCACGCCCCATTTTCAGCATCGAATCGTTAATATCGGCCAATACGACTTCACCGGTCTCACCAACCAGGCGAGAAAATTTCGCCGTCAGATCGCCCGTACCGCCCGCAAGATCCAGCACGCGCTGGCCACGACGTACGCCACTGCAGTCTATCGTGTAGCGTTTCCACAACCTGTGGATACCAAAAGACATCAGGTCGTTCATTACGTCGTATTTCGCCGCAACAGAGTGGAACACGTTCGCCACCATATCGACCTTTTGCTCTTTAGCTACGGTACGGAAGCCAAAGTGCGTTGTTTCCTGGGATCCGGACTCCTGGGATTCATCAACCATCTCAATGCCTGCTTAATAAAGAAAATGTTCGGGAAGTGTAACAGAATGGGCGTGAAAGCCCTATGATTCAACCGTGCTACTCAGCCTCAGTTTAACGCTCTTCACCCGTGCGCGATGAAGACAAAGTATCGAATTCAGCCTCAGGTTCTTCGCCCGCATGGCCCAGTCGAGCCGAATCATCCTCATCTTCCTGACGAGCGCGCTCGACCAGATCTGGATTCATCTCACGTTTGACTTCTACGCCAAGTCCGCGAAACGCATCTGCCTGAACCAGGATATTCCCACGGCCGGATGAAAGTTTTTTCATCGCCTGCCGGTAGTTATCCTGCGCCTTATCGAGACTTTGCCCAATCGCAGACATATCATCCACGAACAGGCGCATTTTATCGTACAGGCGCCCCGCCCTGTCGGCGATTTGCTGGGCATTACGGCTTTGATGTTCATAGCGCCACAGATTGGCAATAGTGCGCAGCGCCACCAGCAGCGTCGTCGGGCTCACCAGCATAATGTTATTTTTCAGCGCTTCGCTAATCAGTTCAGGCTGCCTGTCGATAGCCAGCAGGAAAGCGGGCTCAACGGGAATAAACATCAACACATAGTCCAGCGAACGTAGCCCCGGTAGCTGTTGGTAATCTTTGCGCCCCAGCAGGCGAATATGGCTGCGGATAGCGGCGATGTGCTCATTCAGCGCACTTTCACGCGTGAGTTCATCTTCACCATTGAAGTAACGCTCATAGGCCACCAGCGTCATTTTTGCATCAATAACAACGTCTTTGCCCTGAGGCAGGCGGACGATAACATCCGGCTGCATACGACTGTTGTTTTCAAGCTGGATGTTCACCTGAGTCTGGTATTCATGCCCTTCACGCAGGCCAGAAGCTTCCAATACCCTAGTTAACACCACTTCCCCCCAGTTACCCTGGGTTTTGTTGTCGCCCTTCAGTGCTTTGGTGAGATTGAGCGCCTCTTGCGCCATTTGTGCATTGAGCTGCTGAAGGTTACGGATTTCGTGCGTCAACGTATGCCGTTCGCGTGCTTCCTGGCCAAAACTCTCCTGGACCTGGCGTCGGAAGCCATCGAGCTGTTCTCGAAGTGGGGAAAGCAACACGTTAAGGCTTTGGCGGTTCTGCTCTTCAACCTTACGCCCGCTTTGCTCAAAAATACGGTGGGCAAGATTCTCAAACTGCTCGTTCAGGCGCTGCTCGCTGTTAAGCATTTGGCGATGCTTGTCTTCAGCATTGAGCCGGGTTTGCTCGAGCAACGTGGTCAGCTCACGAATATCTGCTTCCTGCCCGCTGTTAATTTCCATTTGAGCACGGACCTCACGGTTAAGCTGGTCGCACTCATCTCGCCAGTGCTGGTTTTGCTGAAGCTCCTGCCGCGCGGCTGTAAGCTCACCGTAGATTTCACGCTGTTCTTCATGCAAAGCCGCCAACCGCTGCGCCGCACGCAGACTGGCGACAAGCCAGCCGGTCAGCAAGCCCACCAACCCGATGCCCAGCCCAAACAACAGTGAAATATCCATGCTTCCCCCAAAACGATACCAACATCGGCAAAATAAAATTCTGCTGTATAAATGTCCAGATGAAAAGGGATTTTCCGGAAGGGAGCGCGCAAAGCATAAAAAAAGCCGGCGAGCGCCGGCCTTATGATCGGAAAAGCAAAACTACAGCAGGCGACGCGCCGCCTCGACCACGATTTTCACCGCGTGACTTTCCGTTTTCTTCATGGTTTCCGCGTTAGGGATCTCTTGCTGAGTACGGTTCACGATGACCCCGGCAACCATACCCGCACGCAGACCCTGGCTGGAGCACATGGTCAGCAGCGTGGCGGATTCCATTTCATAGTTCATCACGCCCATTTCCTGCCACTCTTTCATTGAGCCTTTGAAGCGGCTAACTACGCGGCCGGAGAGCGTGTCGTAACGCTCCTGACCAGGGTAGAAGGTGTCGGAGGATGCCGTCACGCCGATGTGCGTCGTTGCGCCCACGGCTTTTGCCGCTTCAACCAGCGCGGTAGTACATGCGAAGTCTGCCACAGCCGGGTATTCCATTGGCGCGAAGTGCAGGCTGGCACCATCCAGGCGAACAGATGCGGTGGTCACGAGCACATCGCCGACGTTGATGTTCGGCTGAATCGCCCCGGTAGTCCCGACGCGCAGGAAAGTGCGAATGCCAAGCTGTGCCAGTTCTTCAACGGCAATAGAGGTAGATGGGCCGCCGATACCGGTAGAACAGATGATAACCGGCTTGCCGTCGAGTTCAGCACGCCAGGAAGTGAATTCACGGTGGGAAGCCAGCTTAACCGGCTTGTCCATCAGCGCGGCGATTTTTTCCACACGCTCAGGATCGCCAGGGACGATGGCAAGCGTAGCCCCTTGCAGGTCATTTTTAGTGAGGCCGAGATGGAAAACATCAGACTTGGACATAACAGACTCCTCTGTTGAGTAGGTTTCAGGAGAAGCAAAGCGACACTTTACAGAACCCCTGAGCATAATTTCGTGATGACGCTCACTTTGGATGAAACAAATTACATTATTTGTATATTCATATGCGATCAGCATCACAATTAAGCGTCAATCGGGCTATTTTTTGAACTTTGACGGCGTTTTTTGCCCGCCAGATTTGCTACTAATCCTGGCTATAGTTATCACACTGCGCTAATGCTGGTTCGGAGAAAACCATGAAACAAAAGCAAACAACACATAACACACCGGGCGAAGGTTTCGCACCGGCGGCATCCCCCATCGCCCCCACCGCTTTGCTAACGCCGGACGACACTATTCTTTCTGGGGAAACGTCAATTCCAAGCCAGGGCGACAATATGCCGGCTTACCACGCCAGGCCCAAAAATGCCGATGGCCCGCTGCCGGTTGTGATTGTCATTCAGGAGATTTTTGGCGTACACGAACATATCCGCGATCTCTGCCGTCGACTGGCGCTTGAAGGCTATCTGGCCATCGCCCCGGAGCTTTATTTTCGCCAGGGAGAACCGGGAGATTTTGCCGATATCCCCACGTTGTTAAGCAGCCTGGTCTCAAAAGTGCCGGATAACCAGGTGCTGGGCGACCTTGATCATGTGGCCAGTTGGGCTTCACGCAACGGCGGCGATGCGCATCGCCTGATGGTCACCGGTTTTTGCTGGGGCGGGCGAATTGCCTGGCTTTATGCGGCGCACAATCCACAGCTGAAAGCGGCCGTCGCCTGGTACGGCAAGCTGACGGGTGAGAAAACGTTGAACTCTCATCACCACCCGGTAGATATCGCCGTCAATCTTAATGCGCCAGTGCTAGGCCTTTATGGTGGTCAGGATACCGGGATTTCTCAGGAAAGCGTTGAGACCATGCGCCAGGCACTAAGAGCGGCCAATGCCAGGGCGGAAATTATTGTCTACCCGGAAGCCGGACACGCTTTTAACGCTGACTACCGCCCGAGCTACCATGAAGCGTCGGCCAAAGATGGCTGGGAAAGGATGCTGGCGTGGTTTAAACGGTACGGAGTAAGGAAGTAAAGCCGGTCGGTTACCCCGGACTGCATAACATAACGGGCCGTCCGTCACGGCCCGTTATATCCTGACATCTAAAAATCGTATTCGTTAATCACATCTAGAATACTTTTTTCATTATGGTAGCGAGTTCTCAAAGCACCCTGCTGCGATTTTGCTTTACCACAGATAACATTAACCTGTTTTTCAATATCCTTTTGCTGCTCTTTTGGCAAGCTAGAATCCCATTCACCAGATAAATGCTGGCAGTCATCTGCATTTATTAGAAACTCAGTAACGTCTTTTGGATATTTATCCGCAGCCTGAGCGCAGGAAACCAAAAAGAATAGCGCACAGAAAATTAGGCTTTTATTCATTTTATCGACCATCCGTTGACCAATGAGGTTTATCGTTAGCACCGCCGTGATACTTTATCACATCAAAGCTTTTCCCTACTTCATGTAATTGAGTATTCATGCCATCACGGGGCATTGTTTTGATAATAACAGTCTCACCTTTATTATCTTTAATTTCCAGGTTACCCATCCACGACAGCGTCATATCAATAGCATTGCCTTCCGTATGTCGGCTCCTTAACGCCGGAGCAACGTTGAGATTGGACATGCCATAAGCCCGGACCATCGCTTTTGCCGCATTAATGCTTTTATTTCTGTCAGCCTTTCCGTTCGCACCATTATGCACCCATTCAATTTCCACACCCGATTTTTCAGGAATATTGGCAGGTTCAACCATGCCTCGTGCCAGCTTCCAGGACCAGTGCATTAAATATGCCCTTTCCGGCGGACGTAACGTCGCCGAAATAGTTACCCTGACGCCAGCATCTTCAAGGCTTTTTAGAAAATTATTTACATTTGCCCGGAATATTGGACTCAGGGTTTGCGTGTCACTACTTCCCTGGAATCGACTAACCCAGCTTTCACCGCTTAGCTGCTTCATAAGTATCCTTTTATTTCACAAAAAAAGACAAACTGCGCAGTAAGCTTCTCAAGAAAAAATTCAGCATGACAAGGTGAATGTTGGATAAATACGACTTTCAGAAAAGAGTAAGGGCATTATTCCTGGCATTAGCATGCATTAGCGAACAGGGAGATGAGGGCGTGATTTTAACTGTGTGAAAAACGGAGGCTCTCACCTCCGTTTTAGTATTAAGCCTCGCGCAGATTCTGGGCCGCTTGCACCATGTTTGCCAGCGCCGCACGGGTTTCTGGCCAGCCACGGGTTTTCAGGCCGCAGTCCGGGTTAACCCACAGGCGCTCTGCCGGAACAGATTCCGCCGCTTTCTTGAGCAGGGCTTCAATCCATTGCACATCCGGAACGTTTGGAGAGTGGATGTCGTACACGCCCGGCCCGATTTCATTCGGGTATTCGAACTCTTTAAACGCCTCCAGCAGATCCATATCGGAACGGGAAGTTTCGATGGTGATCACGTCCGCATCCAGCGCCGCAATGGAGTCCATGATGTCGTTGAACTCGCAGTAGCACATGTGGGTATGGATTTGGGTGTCATCTCGCACCACGGCGGCGTTCAGACGGAAGGCCTCCACGCCCCACTCCAGATAAGCCTGCCAGTCGGACTGGCGCAGCGGCAAACCTTCACGCAGGGCGGGTTCATCAATCTGGATGATACCGATACCTGCGGCTTCCAGATCCGCTACTTCGTCACGCAGGGCCAGCGCAATCTGCTTCGCGATAGTCTCCCGGGAAACATCTTCACGCGGGAAGGACCAGCAAAGAATCGTCACCGGACCGGTCAGCATGCCTTTAACCGGTTTGTCGGTCAGGGACTGCGCGTATTTGGCCCACTCAACGGTGATCGGCTCCGGACGGCTGATATCACCGATAACAATCGGAGGTTTCACGCAGCGGGAACCGTAGCTCTGCACCCAGCCGTTCTGAGTAAAGACGAAGCCATCCAGATGTTCGCCGAAATACTCAACCATGTCGTTACGCTCAGCTTCGCCATGCACCAACACGTCAAGGCCCAGACGTTCCTGCTCAACAATCGCCTGCTTAATGTGTTCGGCGATACCGGTGCGATAGTTGCTCGCGTCCAGCTTGCCTTTTTTGAAGTCCAGGCGCAGGCCGCGAATTTCAGTTGTCTGCGGGAAGGAGCCAATGGTCGTTGTTGGCCAGGCCGGCAGGTTGAAGCGTTCACGCTGGGCTGCTGCACGGGCAGTGTAAGCATTCTGGCGCTGGCTGTCCTGGGCGGTAATTTTAGCCAGACGCTCGCTGACAGCGGCATTGTGTACACGTTTGGACTGACGACGAGCCTGAATCGGGGCGCTCCATTCAGCAATTTTGACGGTATTCCCACTGTTTAATGCTTCAGTCAGTAAGGACAGCTCAGCACACTTCTGCAGGGCAAAAGCAAACCAGCTTTTAACTTCGGCATCCAGGCGAGTTTCTACGCTCAGGTCAATTGGGCTGTGCAGCAGGGAGCAGGAAGATGCCACCCACAGCTCACGTTTACCCACCAGGTCTTTTAACTGAGCATATTTCTCCGTCAGATCGGCACGCCAGACGTTACGGCCGTTGATAACACCCGCCGACAACAACCAGTTTGCAGGCAGTTTCTTATGGATGTCATTCACGTCATCTTTGCCATGTACAAAATCAACGTGCAGACCCTGCACCGGCAGCGCGGTGATGGTGTTCAGGTTTGGCCCCACGCCTTCGAAGTAGGTGGTAAGCAGCAGCTTCACCCGGCCGGTCAGCGCGTCGTAAGCCGGTTTGAAGGCATCCAGCCATGCTTTTGGCAGCTCCAGCACCAGCGCAGGCTCATCGATTTGTACCCACTCAACGCCACGCTTCGCCAATTCGGCCAGCACCTGCTGGTAGACCGGCAAAATATCTTTCAACAGGCTCAGGCGATCAAACTGTTCGCCTTTCACTTTGCCCAGCCACAGGTAAGTCACTGGCCCAAGCAGGACAGGTTTCACCTTATGGCCCAGCGCAAGCGCCTCGTCGACTTCTTCCAGCAGCTGAGTCCAGGTCAGTTTGAACCGCTGCCCCTTAGTAAATTCCGGCACCATATAGTGGTAGTTGGTATTGAACCATTTGGTCATTTCTGCGGCAGCAGCAGGCTCGCCGGTTGGTGCCCGGCCACGGCCGATGCGAAACAGCGTATCGATATCGACGCTGCCGTCTTTGTTCTGATGACGAGCCGGTACGTTACCGAGCAGCAGGCTGGTGGTCAGAACATGGTCGTACCATGCGAAATCGCCCACCGGCAGTAATTCGACGCCGGCTTGTTTTTGTTGGTCCCAGTGGCGGGCACGCAGTTCGCGGCCAACCGCCAGTAATTCTTCGCGGGAGGTATTCCCTGCCCAGTAGCTTTCTTGTGCTTTTTTCAACTCGCGCTTAAGGCCGACGCGAGGGAACCCCAGGGTGTGATTATGGATTGTCATGGTCTTTCCTCTATTCGGTGCGATGTATTTAGCCATCCAGATGTTTACACTTCTATAATCAGCAGGTACTGTATAATCCTCAAGCGCAATTTGTTCATGCCGAAGTGAAGGACTTTCATGATCGAGATTAAACACCTGCGGACGCTGCAAGCGTTACGACACAGCGGTTCGCTGGCCGCCGCTGCTGCCGCCCTGCATCAGACTCAGTCGGCCCTCTCTCACCAGTTCAGCGATCTGGAGCAGCGGCTCGGCTTCCGCCTGTTTATCCGTAAAAGTCAGCCACTTCGCTTTACGCCGCAGGGGGAGATTCTGCTGCAGCTGGCGGAACAAGTGTTGCCGCAGATTGGCCGCGCCCTGCAGGCCTGCAATGAGCCGCATCAAACCCGGCTGCGCATTGCGATTGAGTGCCACAGCTGCATTCAGTGGCTGACGCCTGCGCTGGAAAATTTCCGCCAGCACTGGCCGCAGGTGGAGATGGACTTTAAATCCGGCGTTACGTTTGATCCGCAGCCTGCGCTGCAGCAGGGCGAGCTGGATATCGTTCTGACATCGGATATTTTGCCGCGCAGCGGGCTACATTATTCGCCGATGTTTGATTTTGAAGTGCGCCTGGTGATGGCGACCGACCACCCATTGGCGAAGAAAGAGAGCATTGAGCCTGAAGATTTAACGCTTGAAACGCTGCTTATTTACCCGGTACAGCGTGAGCGTATGGATATCTGGCGTCATTTCCTGCAGCCAGCAGGGGTTAGCCCGTCGCTGAAAAACGTCGATAACACGCTGCTGCTGATTCAGATGGTATCGGCGCGGATGGGGATTGCCGCCCTGCCGCATTGGGTGGTGGAAAGCTTTGAGCACCAGGGCCTGATTGTGACCAGAACCCTGGGTGAAGGTTTATGGAGCCGCCTCTACGCCGCGGTACGTGACGGCGAACAGCGCCAGCCGGTGACCGAGGCGTTTATTCGCTCGACGCGCCAGCACGCCTGCGATCATTTACCGTTTGTGAAGAACGCGGAGCGACCCATCGGCGATGTACCCACAGCGAGGCCATTATCACCGTTCCCCCAATAATAAAGCTCGGCCAGTGGGGCTGCTCCTGCCAGATGGCAAGATTCACCAGCAGCCCGGCCGGGACGTGCACGTTGTTCATGATGCCGAGCGTGCCGGCGTCCACCTGAGTTGCGCCGTAGTTCCACATAAAATAACCCAACCCGGAAGCGACAACGCCAAGCCAGACCAAAATCCCCCACTGTAGCGTCGTGGTGGGGAGTTTTTGCGGATTGCCAAGCGCAAACCAGGCAACAACGGCGACAATAAACGCCCCCAGATAGAACCACGAAAACGCGCAGTGCTGCGGCATCGGGTGCGTTTCCATCAGGCGCTTGTAGCCCACCATGCCGATAGCGAAGCAGATGTTCGCCCCTTGCACCAGCAGCAGGCCGATCCAGAAGTGATCGCTGACTTTATCGTAACGAATAATCGCCGCGCCAATCACCGCCAGCCCCGCACTCAGCGCATAGCCCCAGCGCAGTTTATTGCCGCTCAGCAGGTCGTAAATCAGCGTGACGTACAGCGGCGTCATTACCGTGAAAAGCAGGAATTCGGATACCGTGAGATAGAGGTAAGCGCGGAAGCTGAAGAGGTACATCACGCCAAGCTGTAGCGCGCCCACCAGCATGTACAGCAGCAGGGTTTTGAGCGGGTAACCTTTAAAACGCAGGAACGGCAGAAACACCAGCGCCGCCAGGCCAACGCGCATCAGCACCGAGAAATAGCTGTCCACATGCCCGGCGAGGTACTCCCCAATCAGGCTAAACGAGAAGGCCCACAGAATCGTGGTAATGATGAGTAATGGCACAATGAGCAATCCACAACGAACAAGATTGCGCCATTGTACTGAGAGGAGGCTACATCGGCTTAACTATTTAGTTGACGAGTGGACATTTATTAACCACTCGTCATTTGCCGATCACTCAGTCTTGAGGAACAGCTTACGCAGATAATGCGGCACGGCGTTGTCGCCGTTGGTGCCAATCACTTCCAGCTCCGGCAACAGATCTTTCAGGCGCTGGTGAGCGTTGCCCATGATGCAGCCCTTACCGGCCATGCTCAGCATCTCGGCGTCGTTCATGCCGTCGCCAAAGGCAATGCAATCCTTCAGGCCGTAACCCATCGCTTTCGAGACCGCTTCCAGCGCGTGCCCTTTGGAAACACCGCCCGCCATCACTTCCAGGCAGGTCAGCGTCGAGAAGCTGACGTTCACGCGGTCACCCCAGCGGGCGTTGATCGCCTGTTCCAGCGGCAGCAGCGTGTCGTGATCGTCGCAGGTAAAGAATACTTTGCTGACGCCGTCGGCTTCCAGCAGGCCCGGTTCAAACAGGGTGTAGCTGAATTTTGCTTCCTGGAAATACTTCATCTCTTCCGGGCGGTGGCGGTTC
Organism: Enterobacter sp. TMH.L2; assembly: GCF_050847315.1. NCBI lineage: Bacteria > Pseudomonadati > Pseudomonadota > Gammaproteobacteria > Enterobacterales > Enterobacteriaceae > Enterobacter > Enterobacter sp. TMH.L2. The sequence goes on from NZ_CP193791.1 coordinate 4,461,682, forward strand.
ATAAACCACTCGTCGCCTTTGTAGACGTTGGTCACGATGTCCGGGTTGTTATGCACCACGCCAAACAAGTCCTGAGCGATGTCGTGGTCGAGATCGTGAGAGAAGAACAAGTTGCCGTCGGTATCGTGCACGCGAGCGCCGTTCGAGGTGATCATGTACGCCTTGATCTCAAGATTGTCGCGAATTTGCGCCACATCGATATGGTGACGGCCGGTGGCAAAAACAAAGTTAACGCCTTCAGCGGTGAGCAGTTTTAACGTTTCTTTCGCATAAGCGGAGAGGAAATGATCGGGAGACAGCAAGGTGCCATCTAAATCTGAAGCAACGACGTGGTACATAGGGATATTCAGCCTCTGGAGAGATATTTTCAATTAGTTATGCCGGTCGAAAAACTCAAGCACGGCAGACAATGCTCTGGCTCGCATAGCGTCCTTCTCAAACAGGATCTCGTGATACGCGCCTTCAATGACGTAAGGTGTTTCCCCCTCACAAGGGTGGCCCGCCGCGGCCATAATTTCGCAGAATTGCTGGTGCGCGCGGTTATCGACCACTCGCTCCTCTTCCGCCTGGAGTAAAAAGATCGGCGTGGTGATGGCAGTGGCTCCTGCTAACACCTTTTCTCCGGCGAGGATCCCTTCTCGTACCCAATGGAACGTTGGCCCGCCTACCCGCAATGCTGGCTCATCAGCATAAAAACGCAGGCTGCGGCGGTACCGCTCTTCGCTGTGGGTCAGGACGTTAACGCTAAACGGCAGCGCGCGCCAGCGGCCCGTCCCAATGGCGTATCCTTCCCGAATACGTGGATGCCCTTCGGCCCAGTCAAGAATATGACGCACCATCCATTCCGGCCAGCGCAGGATAATACCAAACATCGGGGCGCAGAGCGCGACCGCATCAAAAGCGCCCGGGGCTTGCTGTAACCATAACGCGGCAATGGCGCCGCCCATCGAATGGGCCAACAGGTAGCGTTTACGCCAGTGCCCTGACGCCACTTCCTGCTGGTAAAAATGGTCAAAATCTTCGACATAGTCACTAAAGTTGACGACGTGGCCACGGTGGGTGTCCGACAGCATGCGTCCTGAACGCCCCTGCCCGCGGTGGTCGATGATCAACACATCAAACCCGCTGTGGAACAGGTCATACGCCAGCTCAGCATATTTCACGTAGCTTTCTATTCTACCTGGGCAGACCACAATCACGCGATCGTGCTGCGGTGAACAGAAGCGAACGTAGCGAACCGGCACGTCGTCCACGCCGGTAAATTCGCGCTCTTCCCGCTTGCGCCAGAAGTCCGTCAGTGGGCCCGTGGCAAAAGCAGCAAATGCGCCTTCGCGTTCTAACCATCCATTTTTATGCTGAGACATAGGGGTCGGCATCAGGTATCTGTGGTTTTTTTATGGCCCGTGGCACGCTTATCAACAATAGCGTATTGTGGCATAAAAGCGCGCGTTCAGGGAGTTTCGCATGACCTTCGAGTGGTGGTTTACCTATCTGCTAACCACAATAATTCTTAGCCTTTCCCCCGGCTCCGGCGCCATCAATACCATGACTACCGCTATCAGCCACGGCTATCGCGGTGCGGCAGCGTCAATTACCGGACTGCAAACCGGCCTGGCGCTGCATATTGTGCTGGTCGGCGTTGGGCTTGGGGCCCTGTTTTCACGCTCGCTGCTGGCCTTTGAAGTGCTGAAGTGGGCGGGCGTTGCCTATCTTATCTGGCTGGGCATCCAGCAATGGAGAGCCGCTGGTGCACTGGACTTAAACACGCTGGCCACCACGCAACCACGCAGCAAACTGTTCAAGCGAGCGGTGTTTGTTAACCTGACCAACCCGAAGAGCATCGTGTTTCTGGCCGCTCTGTTCCCGCAGTTTATCGTCCCGCATCAGCCCCAGGCGATGCAGTACGTTGTGCTCGGTGTTACCACAGTCGTCGTCGATATTATTGTGATGATTGGCTATGCGACCCTGGCCAAACGGATTGCCGCCTGGATTAAAGGGCCGCGCCAGATGAAAGCCCTGAACCGGGTCTTTGGCTCGCTGTTTATGCTGGTTGGCGCGCTGCTTGCGGGAGCGCGCCAGGCCTGATTATCGGGAGATGATCAGGTGAATACCAAACCCGGTGAACAGAGCGCCAGCCATACCGTCTATCCATTTGGCGAGGCGCTGATAGCCGCGACGCATTTTTGGTAAGGCGAACAGGCTCGCCACGATAGTGAACCAGGCGAAGGTTTCAATCGCGATCAGCACAAACAGGCCCCAGCGCTCGGCGCTACCCACGTTGTCGCCAACAAAAAGCGAGAACACGCTGCCGAAGTAGATAATCGCTTTCGGGTTAGCCAGGTTCGTCAGCAGCCCTTTCACAAAGCTCTTCCCACCGCTCGCCAGCTCGACTTTTGGCGCTTCTTCGCTTTTAACTTCTTTCTTGAATGCGCCGCGCAGCATCTGATAGCCCATCCAGCAAAGATACAGCCCGCCGCCGACCATGATGATGTTATGCAGCCAGGCCATTTTTTCGAGGATAAGATGCAGGCCTAGCAGCGCCACGCCTGCCCAAACCATGACGCCAGCGGTGATCCCCAGCACGCCCATCATCGCCTCTTTTCGAGAGCGGCTTACGGCAGTCTGGGAAACAAAGAAAAAGTCAGGCCCCGGGCTCATCAGGGCAACGATGTGCACCAGCGCCACGGTCAGAAATAGCATTAACATAGGGAATAGCTCGCGTGCAGATAATTCGAAGAGTCATTATCCTGCCACTTTTCTTCGCGGCAGGCTACTCTTCATCCACGCCGTCAACGTGGTCGCGGATAAGCGTCATAAACGGGCGGCCAAAGCGCTCAAGTTTGCGCGTCCCCACCCCGTTAATGCCCAGCATCTCGCCGGGCGACAGCGGCATCTGCTCCGCCATTTCAATCAGCGTCGCATCGTTGAATACCACATAAGGCGGGATGTTTTCTTCATCCGCGATGGATTTGCGCAGCTTTCTGAGTTTGGCGAACAGCTTGCGATCGTAATTACCGCCAAAGACTTTCTGGCTGGCGCGCGGCTTGATGGCGACAACACGGGGCACCGCCAGCATCAGCGGCTCTTCACCACGCAGGTAAGGACGTGCCGCTTCCGTGAGCTGCAGCGCTGAGTGTGCGGCGATATTTTGCGTCACCACGCCGAGGTGAATGAGCTGGCGGATCACGCTGACCCAATGCTCCGTCGTGTGCTCGCGGCCTTCACCGTAAATTTTCAGTTTGTCGTGGCCGAGATCGCGAATTCGCTGGTTGTTGGCACCCCGTAGAACCTCAACCACGTAGCCCATCCCAAAGCGCTGGCCGACGCGGTAAATGCAGGACAGCGCTTTTTGCGCGTCCACCAGGCCGTCATAGCGACGAGGCGGGTCGAGGCAGATATCACAGTTGCCGCAGGACTGCTGGCGGCCTTCGCCGAAGTAGTTCAGCAGCACGAGACGGCGGCAGGTTTGCGCTTCGGCAAACGCGCCCATGGCGTTGAGCTTATGGCGTTCGATATCCTGCAGCTGTCCCGGTGCTTTTTCTTCAAGGCATTTACGCAGCCAGGCCATATCCGCCGGATCGTAAAACAGCATCGCTTCCGCAGGCAGGCCATCGCGCCCGGCGCGGCCCGTTTCCTGATAGTAAGATTCAATGTTGCGGGGGATATCGAAGTGGGCGACAAAACGCACGTTCGGCTTGTTGATGCCCATGCCGAAAGCGACGGTCGCGACCACGATTTGCAGATCGTCACGCTGGAATTTCTCCTGCACGTCACCGCGCACCTGGTGCTCCAGGCCCGCGTGATAAGCGCCGGCGCTGATACCTTTGCTTTGCAGTCGGGCGGCAATGTCTTCCACTTTCGCCCGGCTGTTGCAGTAAATAATCCCGGACTTACCGCGCTGTTCCTGAATATAGCGGGTGAGCTGATCGAGCGGCTTAAACTTCTCCATCAGCATGTAGCGAATGTTCGGCCGATCGAAGCTGCTGATTTGGATAAACGGGTCGTGGAGCCCGAGCAGGCGCACGATATCGAGCCTGGTGGTGTCGTCCGCCGTGGCCGTTAATGCAACAAAGGGGACGGCAGGCAATCTTTCGCGAAGCTGACCAAGGGCGGCATATTCCGGGCGGAAGTCGTGCCCCCACTGCGAAATACAGTGGGCTTCGTCCACCGCCACCATCGAAAGCTGCCAGTTGCTGAGATGGTCAATAAAATTGTCCATCATCAGGCGTTCAGGCGCGATATACAGCAGACGAATTTGCCCGGTACGGCAGCCGGTCATCACCTCCAACTGCTGTTCACGGGTTTGGGTCGAGTTAAGACAGGCCGCCGCCACGCCGTTCGCCAGCAGCTGATCGACCTGGTCTTTCATCAGGGAAATCAGCGGGGAAACCACCACGGTCAGGCCGCCAAATACCAGGGCAGGAATTTGATAACACAGGGATTTACCACCGCCGGTCGGCATCACTACCAGGCAGTCACGCCCCTCCAGCACCGTGTCGATGATGGTTTCCTGACCCGGACGGAACTGTTGGTACCCAAAGGTATCCTGCAGAACCTGTCTCGCCAGCGACGCCTGATTGATTACTTCCGCCTGTGCCACGCTATCCCCACTACCTAAAATTCAGGCGCCATTTTCAGCGCCTGGAAGAGAAACTGCAATGCTTTAGAAAAGATCGTTTAGCATAACGCCTACGCCAACCCTTGTCTGGTTAAAGTTGTAATCGATGAGCGATTCACCGTAGCCGCTATAGACCTGGGTATAGAAGCGAACGTTTTTCGAGATCGGGTAACTCACGCCAAATTCTGCCCCACCGTAGCCACTATTCCAGTTGTATTGCCCCTTCACGCTGAAAATCGCATCGCCCAGCGCATAGCCCAGCTTAAGCTGGTAGTAACCCATGTATTTGGTGATGTCCGGGTTGTCCTCTACGCTCCCCACCACGTACCAGGGTTTGACTTCCACCTGCCAGTCGCCGTGTTGTGCCATCAGGCGGGTGTACAGGCGGTTCCAGCCGCGCGAGGTTGGGTCAGAACGACCGTTTGAATCGTGGTTATAGCCAAACTCGACGTCCCGCAATGTCCAGCCCGCAAACGTTGCCTCCGTTGCGAAACCGAGGAATAGCTGAGGCTCATAGTTGGTTTCACGAAACGGGGAGGATTCATTGCGGTTGGAAAGCTGCCACCAGGATTTCTGGGTATAGGAGGCGGCCAGCACTGAATTATCCCCCAGAATTCCGCGCCAAAGCGGGAAGGCCAGGCTGAGCTGGAACTTCACCTCATCTTTGCGCGCATTGCTGGCCCAGTCATAAGAGCTGATTGCCTCTTTGTTCATATCGCTGGTCCAGGTGTACAGCAGGTAATTCGTGTCGTACGGGTACAACGTGAAAGGGTTCTCGTGTTCCTGCAGCAGATTGGCAATGATGCTGCCTCGCACCGCGGGCTTGTCGTGAATCTTATCGATGGTGGTTTCTTGTGCGAAGGCGGTCAAGGGCAGCATCGCGGCTACTCCCCACCCCAAAGGTTTCAGCATTAGTCCCGTTCTCCATAACAAAAAGTGTCTAAATATTTATCGCCAAACATTTTACAGCAGGATGGGCCAAAGCACGTCTCTGCGGTTCCGAAAGTGGAAAGCAACAATTGAGAAGCATAAACTACACACTTTGTTAACTTACTCGTTATTTGTTCGAGGAATGAACGATGTCTTCCCCCGTATTGACCACAGAAGCCGCCCTTAAGCTGGTGGGCGAAATCTTCGTGTATCACATGCCGTTTAACCGCGCGCTTGGCCTGGAGCTGGAGCGCTACGAAAAAGCGTTCGCCCAGCTGAGTTTTAATAATCAGCCGATGATGGTGGGCAACTGGGCACAAAGCATCTTGCACGGCGGCGTTATTGCCTCCGCGCTGGACGTGGCGGCTGGCCTGGTCTGCGTAGGCAGTACGCTGACTCGCCACGACACCATCACCGAAGACGAGCTTCGTCAACGTCTGTCCAAAATGGGCACCATCGATTTGCGCGTGGATTATCTGCGTCCGGGCCGCGGAGAGCGCTTCACGGCCAGCAGCAGCCTGTTGCGCGCCGGTAACAAAGTTGCGGTAGCGCGAGTAGAGCTGCATAACCAGGACCAACTGCACATTGCCAGCGCAACGGCTACCTACATGGTAGGGTAAGGATGTAAACCCTGTTATTATTTGCTCACTATTTTTTTGCTGAGTTTTCTTCATGGATCCGAAACAGACACGTCAGGGGATCTTGCTTGCCCTGACGGCCTACTTTATCTGGGGCATCGCACCGGTATATTTCAAACTGATTCACTACGTACCGGCGACAGAAATTTTGACCCACCGCGTTATCTGGTCATTCTTCTTTATGCTGGCGCTGATCACTGTCTGCCGCCAGTGGCCGCAGGTGAAACGCTCCTGCCAGAACCGTAAAAAGATCCTCGCGCTGGCGTTAAGCGCCGTGTTGATTGGCGGTAACTGGCTGCTTTATATCTGGGCGGTGAATAATCAGCACATGCTGGAAGCCAGCCTGGGTTACTTTATTAATCCACTGGTGAACGTGCTGCTGGGGATGCTCTTTTTGGGTGAACGCTTCCGGCGGATGCAGTGGGTCGCTGTCTTGCTGGCCTTCTGTGGCGTGCTGGTTCAGCTCTGGACTTTCGGCTCACTGCCGATCATCGGCCTGGGTCTGGCCTTCAGCTTCGCTTTCTATGGCCTGATCCGCAAAAAGATTGCCGTAGATGCACAAACCGGGATGCTGTTTGAAACGCTGTGGCTGCTGCCGATCGCGGGCATTTACCTGTTTGGCATCGCCGACAGTGCCACCAGCCATATGGGGATGAACCCGTGGACGCTGAACCTGATGCTTATCGCCGCCGGGGTGATCACCACGGTGCCGCTGCTTTGCTTTACTGCCGCCGCGACCCGCTTGCGCCTTTCCACGCTGGGCTTCTTCCAGTATCTGGGGCCGACGCTGATGTTCCTGCTGGCGGTGACGTTCTACGGCGAAGTGGTAACTGAAGATAAGCTGATTACTTTTGGCTTTATCTGGGCGGCGCTGGCGCTGTTTATTGCCGATGCGATTTATACCCAGCGGCGCACGAAATCAACGTCGCTGAAATAGAAGTGAAAAAGGAGCCTTTTGGCTCCTTTTTTCTTACAGCCAGTTCTTACGCTTAAAATAGAGATAGGGCGCTAAGCCCGCGAGCATCATAAAGATGATCGCGCCGGGATATCCAAAGCTCCATTTAAGCTCAGGCATAAACTCGAAGTTCATCCCGTAGCTGGACGCCACCAGCGTTGGCGGCAGGAAAACAACCGAAACTACCGAGAAGATTTTGATGATGCGGTTCTGCTCGATGTTGATGAAGCCCATCGCCGCCTGCATCAGGAAGTTAACCTTCTGGAACAGGGATTCGTTATGCGGCAGCAGGGATTCGATATCTCGCAGGATTTCGCGAGCCTGCTCCAGCTGGCTGCCCGGCAAACGTGCCTTACGCACCAGGAAATTCAGCGCGCGCTGGGTATCCATCAGGCACAGACGAACCTTCCAGCCGATATCTTCCAGCTCCGCCAGCGTCGAAAGCGCGGCGTCGTATTCATCGCCCTGATGCCCTTCCATGATCACACGGCTAAGCTGCTCAAGGTCGCTATAAATGTTTTCGATTTCATCCGCCAGCTGTTCGATTTTGGTTTCAAACAGATCCAGCAGCAGCTCCCACGCGTTGCCATCAGCCATGGACTGATTGCGGGCGCGCATGCGGTACAGGCGAAACGCAGGTAGCTCACGTTCACGCAGCGTGTACAAGCGGCCTTCACGAATGGTAAAAGCGACCGTGCTGTTACCGGCGTGGTCATCGGCATCTTCAAAGAAGAAAAAGGAGTGGATGTGAAGGCCGTCTTCGTCCTCAAAAAAACGCGCGGACGCTTCGATGTCTTCCAGCTCTGGTCGGGTTGCCAGGCTTTGACCAAGTTCCGTTTGCACTCGCTCTCGCTCGCTCTCTTCCGGCTCGACGAGATCGACCCATACCGAATTGGCAAGGGTATCCGTCTCGTCCAGCTCAATGCGGGCAAGGCGATTATTTTCCAGTTGAAATGCGCTCAGCATGACCGGGACTCCCAATGCAAAAAAAGATCAGGGACAATTCGGTTGGCACACAGACAGAAACAATAGAGGTTTCAGACCATTAAACAGTCTGACTCAAGGGGCGACGGAATGAAAATACACGAGGTCGCTGACAACCACGAAGGCTATCAGCATCAGAGGATAGCCTTAGAAGTTGTACCTGGATGACAGGTTATTGAGCCAGCATCTACTGGGTGTGTCCAAGGCGAGTGTCCTCTTAGCGTATTCGTGCGCGCATGTTACGCCACCACTAATATGGCGTCAACACGCAACGGGACACGGCTGAACAAGTTCATGCCAGTGACATATTAAGGGTAGCCCACGCACTAAAAATTGTAATTAGTTTCTGTAGGTTACACGGTTTCCAGGCGCGCATAAGCGGCAACTAACCACTTGATTCCCTGCCCCTGGAATGCCACCTGGAGGCGGCTGTGCTCCCCGCTGCCTTCCAGGTTCACAATGGTCCCTTCGCCGAACTTAGGATGACGCACGCGCTGCCCCAGGCTAAAGCCAGAATCGTTCTGGGCGAGAGGAGTCCCCATCCGCTGATGGCTGACCGGACGGCTGATACTTGCGCGCAGGCGAACTTCTTCCACGCAGTTTTCGGGCAGCTCGCCGATAAAGCGAGACGGACGATGGTAGGCTTCTTTCCCATACAGGCGGCGCGTTTCCGCATAGGTCAGCGTCAGCTTTTGCATTGCGCGGGTTACGCCCACGTAGGCCAGACGGCGCTCTTCTTCCAGGCGCCCACCCTCGTCGAGGGACATCTGGCTCGGGAACATGCCTTCCTCCATCCCCACGATAAATACCTGTGGGAACTCCAGACCTTTGGCCGAGTGCAGCGTCATGAGTTGCACGGCATCCTGCCAGGTATCTGCCTGGCCTTCCCCCGCTTCCAGCGCGGCATGGGAGAGAAACGCCTGCAGCGGCATCAGATCTTCGTCTTCGTCGTTGTAGCTGAACTGGCGCGTGGCCGTCACCAGCTCTTCTAAGTTCTCAATTCGGGTCTGGCCTTTCTCGCCTTTTTCCTGCTCATACATGATGAACAGGCCTGAATCTTTAATTACCCGGTCGGTCTGGACGTGCAGCGGCATATCCGCAGTTTCATGGGCGAGCGCGTCAATCAGCTCCATAAAGCGCTGCAGCGCGGAGGCCGCACGACCAGCCAGTGCTTTTTCCTGCAGCAGCAGGCGGCAAGATTGCCACAGTGTTAGCTGCTGGTCACGCGCGGTCTGTCGCACAACGTCGAGCGTGCGGTCACCGATACCGCGGGTTGGCGTATTCACCACGCGTTCAAAGGCAGCATCGTCGTTGCGGTTGGCCATCAGGCGTAGATAGGAGAGCGCGTCTTTGATTTCCTGACGTTCGAAGAAGCGCATCCCGCCGTAAATACGGTACGGCATACTGCCCTGCAGCAGCGCCTCTTCCAGCACGCGCGACTGGGCGTTACTGCGGTACAGAATGGCACATTGCTCCAGCGCACCGCCGTTTTCCTGCCAGGTTTTAATGCGGTTAACCACGAAACGGGCTTCGTCCAGTTCGTTGAAAGCGCAATAGATTGAGATAGGTTCGCCGTCGCTGCCGTCGGTCCACAGCTCTTTACCAAGGCGGCCAGAGTTATTGGCAATCAGGGCGTTGGCCGCGTTCAGAATGTTGTTCGTCGAGCGGTAGTTTTGCTCCAGACGAATCGTTTGTGCCCCCGGGAAGTCATTCAGGAAGCGCTGGATATTTTCAACCTGCGCCCCGCGCCAGCCGTAGATCGACTGGTCATCATCGCCGACGATCATCACTTTGCCGGTGTCCCCGGCCAGCAGGCGGATCCACGCATACTGAATGCTGTTGGTGTCCTGGAATTCGTCCACCAGGATGTTGGTGAAACGCTCGCGATAGTGATTCAGGATATGTGGTTTGTTCAGCCACAGTTCGTGGGCGCGCAGCAACAGCTCAGCAAAATCCACCAGCCCGGCGCGGTCGCAGGCTTCCTGATAGGCCTGGTATACCTTCTGCCAGGTTTGCTCCACCGGGTTACCGTAGCTTTCAACGTGATGCGGGCGCAGACCTTCGTCTTTTTTGCCGTTGATGTACCACATCGCCTGGCGCGGCGGCCACTGCTTCTCGTCCAGGTTCATCGCTTTAATCAGGCGCTTCAGCAGGCGCAGTTGATCTTCGCTGTCGAGGATTTGAAAGTCCTGTGGCAGGTTGGCGTCCATATGGTGCGCGCGCAGCAGACGGTGTGCCAGGCCGTGGAAGGTACCCACCCACATCCCGCCCTGGCTGGTGCCCATCAGTTGACCGATGCGGTGGCGCATTTCCGCCGCCGCTTTGTTGGTAAAGGTCACCGCCATGATCGAGTAAGGCGAGCAGTTTTCGACCGTCATCAACCACGCAATGCGGTGCACAAGCACACGTGTCTTACCACTGCCCGCCCCGGCCAGCACCAGCATATTGCTGCGCGTGGCGGCAACCGCTTCGCGCTGTTTGTCGTTGAGGCTGTCGAGCAGGTAAGAAACGTCCATTGGCACCGCCGAAAAAGAGAAAGAGTTGGCTCAGCCAACTACTGGTGATTTGTACAGAGTTACTGTTGATTATATCAGCGCGAGAAGGGATGCCAACCGCGAAATCTCCAGATGCGGTAATAAACGGCTGTCATCTATACGCATCAGATCGCCTTCGCGCAGGTTAATCCAGCAGGCTTGCATTCCGCAGCGCACGGCACCCGCCACGTCGGTGGTCAGGTCATCGCCGACATGCAGGATTTGCTCCAGCGGCACACCTAAACGCTGCGCAGCGGTATGATACATATCGCTGAAAGGTTTAGCCCGCCCGTCCGGCCCGGCCCGCAGGATGAATTCGAAGTAGTTATCCAGCCCGAAGAGGTGCGGCTCTGCGTTACCGTTGGTGATCGCCACCAGCGGCCATTTTTTAGCAAGCTTTGCCAGCGTGTCGTGCGTTTCCTGTGGGATGTCGATGCGGCTGCGCCATTTTGCGAAGTTCTCCATGGCGGCACCGGCACCGGTAAAGGCCTCTTCCGCACTAAGTCCGGCATCCAGCATCATTTGCTCGACGGCACGGCGACGCCATTCGGTGACATCATGATAAATGTCCGGCTCTTTCACGCGAAGCGCTTCACGGCTGCGGTGAAAATCCAGGGCGGAAAACGCGCTGAGCTTTGGGTGATAATTCTGCACAAAGGCCAGCGACTCCTGAGTGGTGCGCAGGATCACCGGATGGTTATCATAAAGCGTATCGTCGAGATCGAACGTCAGAGCAGCAATTTGCCCGAGCGGGCGGTAAAAATGCATTACGATTTCCCCCGTTTGGCGCGTGGATGCGCGGCATCATACACCGAGGCTAAATGTTGAAAGTCGAGATGGGTATAGATTTGCGTAGTGGACAGGTTAGCGTGCCCAAGCAGTTCCTGAACGGCGCGCAAATCGCCGCTGGATTCCAGCATGTGGGTGGCAAACGAGTGGCGCAGTTTATGGGGATGCACATGGCTGCTTAGCCCCTGCTTGATACCCCATTCGCCAAACCGCTTTTGCACATTGCGGGCGGATATTCGCTTTCCCGTCTTCGCCAGAAATAACGCATCGTCGTCCGGGCCAAAAAGTTCGCGCAAATCCAGCCAGTGTTCAACCCAGGTCACTGCGCTCCGGCCAACGGGTACGCGTCGCTCTTTGCTCCCTTTCCCCATCACCCAGACCTCTCCGGTAGAAAGATCTATATGACCACAGTTCATGTTCACCAGTTCGGAAAGACGCAGGCCAGCGCCGTACATCACTTCCAGCATTGCCCGATCGCGCACGGCCAGCGGATCGTTCAGATCGATATCCAGCAGATGGTTCACATCATCAACTTCGATGTTTTTAGGCAAATGTCGACCGGCTTTTGGCGTGGTGATGCCTTTGGCGGGATTAGCTTTCAGCTCTCCCTGGCTAACCATCCAGTCAAAAAAGCTGCGTAGTGCCGAAAGTCTTAACGCGAGGCTGGAGGCCTGTAGGCCTGCCCTGCGGCTACGCACGGCCAGTGAACGCACGGCTGCGGCATCGCATTGCTGCCAGCTGGTGAGCTTCATCTCTTCGGCAATGTGAATAATCGCCGTGAGCTGGCGCTGGTAGTTCAGGAGAGTGAGCGGGCTGAGCTGACGCTCAACCTTGAGGTATCGCAGAAAACCATCAACGTGAGATGTTAATACGGAAGTGGTCATGCCCGTTCAATCCAACGCTCCAGCAAGTCCGGCAGCATCAGCGCCAGCTCGTGCAGCAGCTGCGTGCCCTGCCCCTGTTGATAATGTTGCGGGTCGCGGCTGCTGAACAACAGAACGCCAAGATCGCCCTCGTTGCCCATCAGCGACAGGGCAACGGAACCAATGGCTTTTGCCTGCGGCAAGACCAACAAAAGTTCCGGGCCATTAAGCGGGCCGAGGTAGTGCTGGCTTTCGCCAAGACGCTGAATACGCAGCGGCTCAAAAGCCTGGCGGTTCAGCGCGAGATGCGTGAAGTCTGACGGAGCGCCGATACGCCAGCGGTCAGCAAAAAGCCGGATGTTCGCCCCGGCAAGACCCATGTCCCGCGCCCAGCGATGCAGCCGGTTCAGCATTTCCTGCAGGCTGGAAGCCGAAGCCAGTCGCCCCTGAAGCTTCAGTAGCCGATAGAACAGACCTTCGTTGGCGCTCGCCTGCTCCATCAGCAGCGTCATGTTCTCTTCGAGGTGGTTGATGTGGTTACGGCTGCGGGCCATATGCCACTCCACCAGCGAAACGCTGCCGCGCACCGGGTGAGGAACCTGCATGCTCTCCACCTGGTGGGCATTGCGAATAAAGAAATCGGGGTTGCGCTGTAAATACTCGGCAACCGCGACATCGTTAAGCTCAAGAAGGGCTTCTTGCTGTTCCTCGGCATTCTTCATAGATGTATAAATCCATCATAGACGTGGGCCGCCGGGCCGGTCATGTAAAGCGGTGACCCTGGCCCTTTCCAGGCGATATCAAGACGGCCGCCAGGTAGCTCAACGCGTACCTGCTCCGCCAGTAATCCTTGTTGAATTCCAACCGCCACTGCTCCACAGGCGCCGCTGCCGCAGGCTTGAGTTTCGCCCGCACCGCGTTCGTAAACGCGCAGGCGAATGTGTTCGCGGCTCACCACCTGCATGAAGCCGATGTTGGCTCGCTCAGGGAAGCGTTCATGGCTTTCCATCACTGGGCCCAGGCTTTCAACCGCGGCGGTTTCGATGTCATCGACCTGAATAACGCAATGCGGGTTCCCCATTGAAACGACGCCGCACATAATGGTTTGTTCGGCGGCACGCATAATATAGGTCTTTTCTGCTTTGTTTGCCCGGAACGGCACCTGGGAAGGATCGAAGTTAGGCTCGCCCATATTAACGCGCACCATCTCATCTTCCGTCACGCTCAGTACCATTCTGCCATTGGCGGTACTGACGCGAATTTCACGCTTATTGGTCAGCCCTTTCAGGCGCACAAAGCGGGCAAAACAGCGCGCGCCGTTACCACACTGGGAAACTTCACTGCCATCGGCGTTAAAGATCCGGTAATGAAAGTCGAGATCGGGATCGTAGGGAGGCTCAACGATCAGCAACTGATCGAAGCCGACGCCAAGATGACGATCCGCAAGCCGACGGATCAGCTCCGGAGAGAAATAAACATTCTGCGTCACCGCGTCGACGACCATAAAGTCATTACCAAGGCCATGCATTTTAGAGAACTGCATCTTCTGCTCCATTAGCGCGGTTACAAAGCACGATTTAGCTAGTAAACAACCTGAGTCGGCGCATCATCAATGCCGCGACTGTTGCGGACGGGTGCCGTCTGGACAGGTTGCTCTGGGGTTGCGCTGTGCGTTGTCGGCGTCGCTTTTTTATCAGCCGGAGGGAAATAAAGAGGCCCCTTCAGGCCGCAGCCGGTGAGGCTGACGAGCGTCAGTGCCAAAGCTAGAGGGCAGAAAATCTTCTTCATTATCGGGTAGCCTGTGATTCACTATTCTGCCGTCTATCATCGCAGGTGAACCCTGAAAAGCAATACTCTTCATCACCCAGACCGCTGAAAATCACCTGGCAGTAAATCGGGCAAGAAAATAATCGCTGCTACCTGGCCCCTTCTCATCGCTGACGCAGGTTGTCTTTCAAAAGGTGGCACAGATAAAACGGATGAGTATTACGGCCCTGAATGATCCCTGAGCCGCAGTTTCTAATTACCGGCGATGCTCTTATACTGCCCTGAAATCCCAACAGGAAGCAGACATGAACGACAGCGAATTTCACCTTTTAGCCGATAACCTGTGGCGCACGATTGAAGAGCGCCTGGACGACTGGGACGGCGATAGCGATATTGATTGTGAGATCAACGGTGGCGTGCTGACCATCAGCTTTGAAAACGGCAGCAAAATCATTATCAACCGCCAGGAGCCTTTGCATCAGGTGTGGCTGGCCACCAAAAGCGGCGGCTACCATTTCAACCTGAAAGGTGACGAATGGATATGCGACCGTAGCGGCGCAGAGTTTTGGCAGTTGCTGGAAGAAGCGAGCACGCAGCAGGCAGGTGAAGCGGTTAGCTTCCGCTGATTACGGCTGGTACTGCTGCAGCAGCGGCGCTGAGTTGTCGTCCTGATTAACCGGCGCGGCTGTTGTGAGTGACTGGGTGCGGAACGGAATGACCTGCACCCGCCCATCCGTTTTCACAATCTGATAGAACTGCGGCAGGTTGAAGTTGATGAAGCTTGAGCCGTAGGTGAAACGATCGTGGGACGAGGAGTAGAAGCGGCTCACGTCGCGCACCAGCTCTTCTTTGCTGCCTTCGCAATGATGATAAACTTCCGCCCGGTTGCTTTCATCCAGGATATAGATGTTGAAGCCCTGGTCTTCACTGGCTTCTTCAAAGAAGAACTGAATAATCCCTTCACTGGCAAAGCCATCCACCACCGCCGGCAACTGTACCTGGTTAGTGCCAACCTGCACCGACAGGCCATGCAGCTTGTTGTGCGAGATGGCACCATAAAACTCAACGGCGTTTTCCAGTTTTTGTACCGAGACATTCAAACGCTCGAAGAACAGGCCCCATGTCTGCCCGGAGACGCGCAGCGCTTTAAAGCGGCCCGGCTCCTGGCGCGTGCTGGAAAGGCGGAACTCGATGCATTCAGACACCAACTGCTGTACGCGAGTGCGGATCAGGCCACGCAGGTGCTGGCTGTAGCAGAAGACTTCCACGCTATCCGGCGGTGCGGCGTCCTGGTGCATTTTCCCAAGAATGGTTTTCAATGCCTCGATCATCGCCTGCTCGCCGTTAAAGTGCAGGGTACGCACTTCGTTCCACGAGTTGCGATACAGCAGGTCAACGCTGCCAATCAGGCACTGCTGCTGCTCGCCGAAGCTGAACACATCCAGCTTACGGAAATCGAAATGCACAACCTGATTGCGGAAGGCGGCCGTCGGGTCATATTCAAGGTTGACGATAATCGCCAGATGGCGAATCTCGCACGGGCTATACAACGCTTTTGGCGTCGGTGCCGGGAGCCGCAGCGGGAAGTGATGGGAAACATCCGCCACCATCTCCTGCAGCTTCGGTAAATCACAAATACCGTTGCCCTTAATAAACAGGCGGGTACGCGAGGTCAGCAGGCCGTTAAAGTAGGCCCACGCCACCAGCTTATTAAGATAACGGTTATATTCCAGCGGTTGATGGCTGACGATAGAGTCCATGTTCGGCGCACGGTTGTAGAGATACCAGCCAGAGCGGTTCGCACGGCCAAGCGGCACATGGATAAAGGTCAGGTTCGGTTCAGACAGATCGGGGGAAATCTGCGGGTTTACCAGCGTGACTTTGCCCGGCAGCGCTTCAAACGCAGCGTACAGCTTACGCGTTAACACGCCGATGTCCTGCGGACTGGCGGACACACTCAGATTGTTGCGGCGCGCAAAGCGGATCAGATTGCGGTAGCTTTGCATCATCGCGTCGAGCAGCTCGTTGTGCGCCTCGCGGACCTGGTCGATTTTCCAGTTTGCACGGTTGTCCAGCATCGCCAGACGCGCTTCGTCCCAGCCCCAGCTCTTCACCAGTTGACTAAGGACTTCGCGGCGCCAGCCAACACAGGCACGCTCACGTGAAAGTTTTTCGCAAACTTTCAGATAGAAACAGCGGCGAACCAGGTCCAGACGCGCATGATCTTCGATTTGCGTCAGGTACTCGGTGACGCGTTCCAGCATCATGCAGTACGGATCGAGGCCAAAGGAGACAATTTCGCCGTCGTGCAGGCGCTGTTTAATGTCTTTTGCCAGCAGGCGCGTGTTCGGATATTCCCAGGAATACGCCTCCAGCAGCAGCGTTTTCAGCACGGCTTTATACGGCGAGTCGATGCTTTTATAGAGCTGCCACAGGCTGGCGCCAAAGTACTCTTCAGCAGACAGTGAACTTAATCCACCGAGATCTAGCCACTCGTTCGGCGTCAGGACACCCTGCGCATAGAGGCTCATCACGTAATCGTCGTAATGCTCTTCTTCATCGCCCGGCACCATGTTCCACAGAATGCGCTTCCCGGCCAGACGTACCGCAGTACGGTAAAATTCGTCCAGCAGCAGGATATGCTGGGTAGAACCGCAGTCTTCGCCGCCCAGGCTGCCGCTTTCGTTGTGGCGGAAGCGGTTTTCATCAATCAGGAAGAAACTGACCTCAACGCCAAGGGAGGCCGCCCAGCTTTCCAGCAGGCTACATTTGCGCTGCAGCAGTTGGCGCTCGTCGTTATCGAGCCAGGCCTGGTGGCAAACCCAGATATCAAGGTCAGAAGAGCAGCTCTGCCCCACGGAGGAGGTGCTGCCCATAGAATAGAGGCCGGTGATCGGCAGTTCGCCCGCTGGCGTCTCCTGAGGCGGCATACCGCGCTGCAGTTCGAGTTCGTCCAGGTAGTGGCGTTGGGTTTCATCAGGCGTGTAGAGGCAAATGCCGCGGGGAACGTTACCGTCAAGGTAACCCGGCATCAGCGGGTGATGATAATGTAATAACGTTGGCAGTAGACTGTAGACCTGTTGGAAGGCAGGCCCCATAGCAGCAAGCGCACGATCTACGCGCAGTTGGTTGATGGCATCCAGTCTCTGTTTAAGTGTCTCAATATAGAGGTACAAGACGTATCGCCTGATGGTTTCAGTATTACGAAAAAACCCGTTTCCTGGTTGTTGTCCCCATTATTATAAACGATCGGGACAGCAATTGCTGGAAACGTGATCAATTTAACACCTTGCCTGTTGACCGTAAAGAAAGATGCGCTACCAAAGTGGTAGATGCCCTGGCCACAGGCTGTTTCTTCCATAATACGAATCACGTCCCTCTAGTTGCCGGAAAAACCGCCGAACCTGACAGCCTTCCGCTAAGAGTGGTAGGATGGTCAGTGGACGATAATTACGGTAACAAGCATGTTAGACAATATACTCAGAATTGCCACTCGCCAAAGTCCCCTTGCACTTTGGCAAGCACATTATGTTAAGCAACGTCTTGAAGCTTTTCACCCGCAGCTCACCGTTGAACTGGTGCCAATGGTCACCCGTGGCGACGTCCTGCTGGATACACCGCTTGCCAAAGTCGGCGGCAAAGGGCTGTTCGTTAAAGAGCTGGAGCTGGCAATGCTGGACGGGCGCGCGGACATCGCCGTCCATTCCCTGAAAGATGTGCCGGTGGCATTCCCTGAAGGTCTGGGGCTGGTCACCATCTGCGAGCGCGACGATCCCCGCGACGCTTTTGTTTCCAATCATTATCAAACGCTGGATGAGTTGCCTGCCGGCAGCATTGTGGGCACCTCAAGCCTGCGCCGTCAGTGTCAGATAGCCGAGCAGCGTCCAGATCTGGTGATTCGTTCCCTGCGCGGCAATCTTGGCACCCGCCTTGGTAAACTGGATAAAGGCGAATACGATGCCATTATTCTTGCCGTTGCCGGGCTAAACCGCCTTGAGATGCAGGATCGCATTCGCTACGCCTTACCGCCGGAAGTGTCTTTACCCGCAGTCGGCCAGGGCGTCGTCGGCATCGAATGTCGCCTGGACGATGAACGCACCAAAGCACTGCTCGCACCGTTGAATCACCATGAAACCGCCGTTCGCGTGAGCGCCGAACGTGCGATGAATATGCGTCTTGAAGGTGGCTGTCAGGTGCCAATCGGCAGCTATGCAGAGCTGAAAGATAACGAGCTTTGGCTGCGCGCATTAGTTGGCGCGCCGGACGGTTCCATTATGGTTCGTGGTGAACGTCGAGGTAAGCCAGAAGATGCCGTGGCCATGGGTGTTTCACTGGCTGAAGAGCTGTTGAATAACGGCGCGAGGGAAATCCTCGCCGACGTTTATGATGGAGACGCTCCCGCATGACGATCCTCGTCACCCGCCCCTCCCCAGCCGGGGAAGAGTTAGTGAGCCGACTGCGCACACTCGGGCAGGTGGCTTACAGCTTCCCGCTTATCGAGTTCTCGCCCGGCCGGCAACTATCGCAGCTTCCGGCCCAGCTTGCGGCGCTCGCGCCAGGCGATCTGGTCTTTGTCCTCTCACAGCACGTCATTGACTATGCCGCCCCACTTTTGCGCCGTAACGGCATCCCGTGGCCGGGCAATCTCAGTTGGTTCGCCATCGGCAGAACGACAGCGCTGGCTTTCCATACCGTCAGCCATATTCCTATTCGTTACCCACAAGATCGGGAAACCAGCGAAATCTTGCTACAATTACCGGAATTACAAAATGTTGCTGGTAAGCGCGCATTGATTTTACGTGGTAATGGCGGGCGTGAACTGTTGGGCGAAACGCTGGAAGCGCGAGGTGCAGAAGTTAGCTTCTGCGAATGCTATCAGCGAAGCGCTATTATTTACGATGGAACAGAAGAAGCCCACCGTTGGCACGCCCGGGGGATCTCAACGCTGGTCGTGACCAGCGGCGAAATGCTACAGCAGCTTTATACGCTTACGCCTGACTGGTATCGCGAGAACTGGTTACTTCGCTGTGAGTTACTTGTTGTCAGCGAGCGTTTGGCAAGGCTTGCCAGGACATTGGGTTGGCAGAATATTCGGGTCGCCGCGAATGCGGACAATGACGCGCTGCTTCGCGCGTTACAACACACCTAACAATAACAGGACGCCACAATGACGGAACAAAATACTTCCTCCGCCATAGTTGAGGAAACCACACCCGCGGCGGAGACGCCATCACACGCCGAGCCCGTGACGAAGAAAAATCGTTCCGGCATTGCCGGTATTGCGCTGGGGGCCATCGCGATTGCCATTGCCCTGGCATTAGGTGGCGGACTTTATAGCTATGGTAAGCATCAGGCGTCCACTCAGACGGCCACCAGCGATGCGCTGGCAAATCAGCTGATTGCCCTGCAAAAACAGCAAGAAGAACAAAAAAGTGAATTTGAAGCGGCGCTAAAACAGCAGACGACCGCACTTAGCGACGCCAACAAACAGCAGGCAGCGCTGACACGTCATCTGGACGAAGTGCAGCAAAAAGTCGCGACTATTTCCGGTAGCGATTCCAAAACCTGGCTGCTGGCACAGGCCGATTTCCTTGTGAAACTGGCCGGCCGCAAGCTGTGGAGCGATCAGGATGTCACCACGGCCGCTGCGCTATTGAAAAGCGCTGACGCCAGCCTGGCAGATATGAACGATCCAAGTTTGATCACCGCTCGCCGCGCACTGACCGACGATATTTCTACGCTGTCTACGGTAACACAGGTCGACTACGACGGGATTATCCTCAAGCTCAATCAGCTCTCTAACGGCCTGGATAATTTGCGTCTGGCCGACAACGACAGCGATGATTCCCCGATGGATTCTGACAGCAGCGAGCTGTCGGGTACGATTACCGAATGGCGCCAAAATCTGGTGAAAAGCTGGCACAGCTTTATGGATAGCTTTATTACTATCCGCCGCCGCGATGAAACCGCGGTTCCGCTCCTGGCGCCGAATCAGGATATCTACCTGCGCGAAAACATCCGCTCCCGCCTGCTAGTCGCCGCGCAGGCGGTGCCACGCCATCAGGAAGACACTTACAAGCAGGCGCTGGATAACGTTTCAACGTGGGTTCGCGCCTACTACGACACCAATGATTCCGCCACCAAAGCGTTCCTTGAAGAGCTTGATGGCCTGAGTCAGCAAAGTATTCATATGGATATTCCGCAAACGCTGCAAAGCCAGGCCCTGCTTGAAAAGCTGATGCAGACTCGGGTTCGCAATTTGCTTGCTCAGCCGGCAAGTCCTGCGGCCAATGATGCGCAGCCAGAAGCGGCCCCCGCTCAGCCGGCACCTGCCGTAAGTCAGGGGGAATAAATATGATTAAAGTCTTATTGCTCTTCCTGCTGCTGATTGCGGGCATCGTGCTGGGCCCAATGCTGGCAGGCCATCAGGGCTATGTTTTAATTCAGACCGATAACTACAACATTGAAACCAGCGTGACCGGATTAGTCATTATTCTGATCCTGACCATGCTGGTGTTGTTCGCCATCGAATGGGTATTGCGCCGCATTTTCCGTACCGGTGCCCGTACCCGTGGGTGGTTCCTGGGCCGCAAACGCAGCCGCGCCCGCAAACAGACCAAAGCCGCATTGTTGAAACTGGCCGAAGGCGATTATCAGCAGGTTGAGAAGCTGATGAGTAAGAATGCCGATCACGCCGAACAGCCGGTGGTTAACTACTTGCTGGCTGCCGAAGCCGCCCAGCAACGCGGGGATGAAATTCGTGCGAACCAGCATTTAGAGCGCGCCGCCGAACTGGCGGATAGCGATCAGCTCCCGGTCGAAATCACTCGCGTTCGCCTGCAGCTTGCCCGCAATGAAAACCACGCCGCACGCCACGGCATTGATAAGCTTCTGGAAATTGCGCCGCGCCATCCTGAAGTACTTCGCCTGGCCGAGCAAGCTTACCTGCGAACCGGCGCATGGAGTTCCCTGCTGGATATTCTGCCGGCCATGGAAAAAGTGCAGATTGGGGATGAAGCCCACCGCGAT
This sequence comes from Enterobacter sp. TMH.L2, assembly GCF_050847315.1. Lineage (NCBI taxonomy): Bacteria > Pseudomonadati > Pseudomonadota > Gammaproteobacteria > Enterobacterales > Enterobacteriaceae > Enterobacter > Enterobacter sp. TMH.L2. The sequence goes on from NZ_CP193791.1 coordinate 4,482,789, forward strand.
GCGCTGCAACAGCAGGCGTGGATCGGCCTTATGGATCAGGCGATGGCCGGACAGGGTAACGAAGGCCTCAAAGCCTGGTGGCGTAATCAAAGCCGTAAAACGCGCCACCAGACCACGCTGCAGGTCGCCATGGCAGAGCATCTTATTGAGTGCGATGATCACGACGCCGCCCAGGAGATCATCCTTGACGGGCTGAAGCGTCAGTATGACGATCGTCTGGTATTGCTGATGCCGCGTCTGAAGTCAGGTAACCCAGAGCAGTTAGAGAAAGCATTGCGCCAGCAGATCAAAACGCAAGGCGATCGCCCTTTACTGCAGAGTACGCTTGGCCAGTTGCTGATGAAACACGGTGAATGGCAGCAGGCATGTGATGCATTCCGTGAGGCCATTAAACAGCGCCCGGATGCCTACGATTACGCCTGGCTGGCAGACTCTCTCGACAAATTACATAAGCCTGAAGAAGCCGCCCTCATGCGTCGTGACGGTCTGTTGCTCACGCTGCAAACTCCCTCTAACAGCTGATCATCAGGGCGGAGCTCTACCGCCCTTTTCTTTTTCCCACGCAAAAAAAAACACCTGCCACAGGGCAGGTGTTAAAACAGGTCTGTTTGACAACTAAGTGGTGCTTCACTCAACGTTATGTCCAGGGTGTTCGATGAGACCCCATGGGGGCGACATCTGTCGGTGGACGATAAGCACCGTAATCGGCTCTGCGTCATTCCTTGGTTTATGAAGCCGAAGCAAACATAAGAAGTGGAATGAGCATCTACGCAGGTATTATTGCACAATACATGCCAGGTTTGCATGCAGAAACGGACTCAACTACCAAAATTAGTATTTTCATAGTATTAGCACCGCAAAGCTTTCTCCCCCAGGCTTTCCCGCCGGCCTGCACCGGCAGAAATAAATTGTCTCCTCCAGGAGACAAACCGTGGCTTAAATAAAAAAACCAAATAAAAACATGAGATTAAATGTCTCCATTTGAAGACACAAAATCACCCGATTGTCGCACCCAGGCGACAATTTCAGCGGCAGAATGACAAGGGTGGCTTTGCGACCGCGGGAATTTGCGAGGGGAGACATCCCCTGCGGGCCGTTGCTGAAGCAACGTTGCCTCGCTACGCTCGGCTCAAACCTCCTTCGAAGGTTCTCATCCTCTGTAAGCTTCAGATGCAAAAAGGCCAGCTCGAAAGCTGGCCTTTTCTAAAGTGGTCGGCGAGAGAGGATTCGAACCTCCGACCCACTGGTCCCAAACCAGTTGCGCTACCAAGCTGCGCTACTCGCCGAAATACTGCTTTTACTGCTGCTTTCAACACATCAGAAGCTTATTAGGGCTCCGGGCTGAAAGCAAAAACCCTTCTTCAGAAGGGCTTTTAAAATTTGGTCGGCGAGAGAGGATTCGAACCTCCGACCCACTGGTCCCAAACCAGTTGCGCTACCAAGCTGCGCTACTCGCCGAAATACTGCTTATACTGCTGATTAATTTAGGTGTGGTGCGAAGAGAGGGACTTGAACCCTCACGTCCGTAAGAACACTAACACCTGAAGCTAGCGCGTCTACCAATTCCGCCACCTTCGCATACATCTAAATTAATGGGGTGGCTAATGGGACTCGAACCCACGACAACTGGAATCACAATCCAGGGCTCTACCAACTGAGCTATAGCCACCACTGTAAAACTTTCACGCGGTACATGATACCACCGCAGCTCTAGCGCCATTATAATAAATGGTGCGCCCGACAGGATTCGAACCTGAGACCTCTGCCTCCGGAGGGCAGCGCTCTATCCAGCTGAGCTACGGGCGCGTAGCGCCGTTGCGGGGTCGGATAATACGGGCTTCGTGCTCAGCTGTCTAGTGCTTATTTCAATAAAATACTCGCAAAACTGCGCGTTTGGTTATGCTTTGTGCATCCTGATGCTTATCCTTTCAGTTTTTCACTAACGGCATGCTTATTCAGGCCAAACACCTTATAAACCAACGTCACCGCAGCCAGGAAAACAACGCCGACCGTCAGCGACATTCGCGTATCTTCATTCAAGCCCATCCCCACAAGCACACACGCCAGGAACGCCATGGTCAGGTAGTTAGCCCACGGGAATAAAATAGATCGGAACGGGTGGCTGGCAATGGCTTCCCGGTGCGCCTTACGGAAGCGAATCTGGCTAATCAGGATCACAAACCACGGCACCATGCCCGGTAATACGCTGGCGCTGTAGACATAAACGAAAACGCGCTGCGGATTTGGAATGATGTAATTCAGACAAGAACCGAGCAGCAGAATACCGATAGAAACAGCTACCCCAACGACAGGCACGCCGCTACGGGAAACTTTCGCCATTTTGGCCGGGAGCTGGCGGTTTTTCGCCAGGGCATACAGCATACGCCCACAGCTGTACATACCGCTGTTACAGCCAGACAATGCCGCCGTCAAAACAACAAAGTTAATAATCCCTGCCGCCGCGGTGATGCCTATTTTCGCGAAGGTCAGTACAAACGGGCTACCTGTAGTGCCGATTTGGTTCCATGGGAAAATAGTGACGATAACGAAAATCGCGCCCACATAGAAAATCAGAATACGCCACAGCACTTTCCCTACGGCACTGCGTAAGGTGACCTGCGGGTTCTTAGCTTCGCCGGCGGTAATACCAATTAACTCCACGCCCTGATAGGAAGCCACAACAATACACAACGCGGTCAGGAATCCTTTCCAGCCGCCAGCAAAGAAGCCGCCGTGCTCTGTAAGGTTGCTAAAGCCAGTCGCCTGACCATGATTTCCAAAACCGAAAAAGATAACGCCCAGGCCAACGACAATCATCACGATGATGGTTGTCACTTTAATCATTGCAAACCAGAACTCGATTTCCCCGTAAAGGCGCACTGCCGCAAGGTTTGCCAGCGCCACAAGCCCTACGGCAAAAATGGCGGGCAGCCACTGAGGAAGATCCGGGAACCAGTATTGGACGTAGACACCAATCGCTGTAATTTCGGAGATGCCAACCGCCATCCACATAAACCAGTAAGACCAGGCCGTCAGATAGCCGAAAAAGGGGCTCATATAGCGGTGCGCATAGACGGCAAACGACCCGGCTACGGGTTCAAGGAACAACATTTCTCCCATTGAACGCATAATAAAGAACACGAACAGGCCCGCAATAATGTACGCCAGCAGTACCGACGGTCCGGCCCATTTGAGGGTACTGGCGGCGCCCATAAACAGGCCAACACCAATGGTCCCTCCCAGGGCGATAAGTTCGATGTGTCGAGCTTCCAGCCCGCGCTGCAGCTCTGCTTTTTTCTCTGCCATAAATCCTCTGTATTGTGTTTGCTTTACTCCGGTTTTTACCGGTTATTGTGTTTGGTTGTTGCCAGGGTCAATAACAGGCCATGCAGCGTCGGCAAGAGATTTGCTGGCGCAACATCACTACGGCACTGCATCGAGTGGGCGCAATGGTTCCGTATTTTTTACAAAATTACAAATAACTGCGTAACAAACTGGAATAAGTCTGGTTGAAAATCATGCAGGGAAAGCAAAACGCGCCCGGATGAGCGCGTTGAAAGGTTTAAAGCTTGCCGGTCAGATGCCAGCGCTGATAGCGTAGCAGCCTGAGTTGCCGTTTAATGCGGGTCGGCTGTGAAAGCAGGCGGTATAGCCATTCCAGACCTAAGTTTTGCCAGACTTTAGGCGCCCGCTTTACTCGTCCGGTAAATACGTCATATGTACCACCGACGCCCATATAAAGTGCCTGAGAATGCACTTTCCGGCATTCTTGCATTAAGATTTCCTGGCGCGGAGATCCCATCGCTACCGTGACAATCGCCGCCCCACTTTCATGGATGCGCTCAAATAGTGCTGGCCGCTGCTCGTCCGTAAAATAACCATCCTGAGTGCCGACAATATTGACCTGCCAAAGCTGTCTGAGCTTAGCTTCGGTCTGCGCAAGAACGTCGGGCTGGCCACCCACCAAAAATACCGGGGTCCCTTCCTGACCCGCCCGTACCATCAAGGCTTCCCACAGATCGGCCCCCGCTACGCGATTAACCACAGCTTCAGGGTATTTTTTCCGGATGGAGCGAACGACGCTGATGCCGTCGGCGTATTTGTATTCCGCTGCCGCAATCAGGCCGCGAGCTTGCTCATCGTCTTCTGCCGTCAGCACTTTTTCAGCATTAATCGCCACTAACGTCCCCTGGCGCAATCGCCCCCCCGCATAGAGATAATCCAGCGCATGCTGCATATCTCGCCATCCCAACAGGTCAAGACCACGAAGAGTATAAAAAGGGGCTTCAGTAGAGTTGTTCATGAATATCCTTGTCATGCATTTTGCGCGTCGACTGCGGACACGCGGCGCAAGCGCTGATGAATAAGCCCCGCGCTTTCAAATAGCCAATAAAGTAATTTTGCCACGACAAGGCAGGCGCCAAAAATGACCAGGAAGAACACCACGCGTGAAACAAAAGAGTCCAGCCCCTCACGAGCCAGAACGATCATATTGAAAATCGCCCCGAAGCAGAACGCATAGATTATTGCTGCTTTATAGCGATTACTTTCTCTGTTCGCCAGCTCATACAGCCAGTCAAACCATTTGATAATCAAGCCGACGACAACTGCCCCGAGTGGGATAAACCACACGCCGCCCATCACCACCAGCGAGCCTATCAGCGTTGGGGAAATGGCCAGTCCCGAATGGTTGTTCAGTACCTGCCAGGTGAAATAGTTCGCGGTATTCAGCACCGTGCCAGGACGATCTGGCCAGACCCAACTGGGGATAAATACGTAGAAATCCCGAATAATAGGTGCGAGCCCCTGGAATTCAATCTTGTCGTAATTTTGCAGCAAGAGACCCAGATTCTCCCACGGAGAGAACGTATCTCGGGTCAAATAAAGGAAGGTATAAAACGCTTCGTCACCGCTGACGTTCAGGCCGTAGCGCTTAAGCGCCAGCCAGAACATCCCGACGATCCCTAGCACACCCGCCGCCGCCAGCATCCAGAGAGAGATCCACCCGCGAATAATGCCGATAAACAAGAAGATGGCGAAGGCGATGATGATGTTGGCACGCGTCCCGCCGACAATCATGTACGTTAACAGGCCGAAACCCACAGTACTGACCAGGAAGAAGATCCAGGCCCGGCTGTCCTGACGCAGGAAGTACACCACCAGCATGGCTGGTATAAAGAAATAGAAGAAGCGCTTAAGCGCTACGCCTGACACTTCACTGGAGAAAATTTGGCTGTAAGAATGCAGCTTAAACAACAGGAAGCCGTTATGGGCAAAGAAGATGCCGACGCTGACCAGAGCCACTAACACCAGCATCAGCCACGTCAGGTTCGTCTCAACGCGATTCATGGTAAATAGCGGACGCCGCTCCATGTGCCCTGCCTTCGCCCTAAGCCGCGTTTTATAGGTCACATAGTAAATGCCATAGAAACAGGCCGCTGCGAGCTGAGCCTGCAACAGCACGTCCGCAGGCACCACCGATACCCCAAAACGAAACACCAGGGTACAGGTAAACGGAAAGCCGAAGAAAAAGGTCAACAGATAAAGCAGTGAAAAGAAGACGTTGAAGTTAAAGCGCACGCGGCGAAACTCTTGATACGTCAACAATCCGATAAACCCGACCGACAGGAACCAGACAACAAATAACCCGCCAAATTGCGTCAGACTCATTTTTGCTCTCCAGCCGCGGTGCTAAGCGCGCGATGCCACCCATCGATATAGTTAGGGTTAAAGAAAGCGATGCTTTGTTTATCCAGTAAGCGTAGCTGGCGCTGAGCTTCCCGCACCGTCGCCTCATCCAGGATATCCTCGGTAAAGAGCACCGGAATATGCTGCTCAACCATGTCTTGCCAGAAAGGATTTTTCCGGTTCAGCACGCAGGGGATCCCGGCCTGAATCAGTAAGCAAAGCGTGCCGATACCCTGCTGGCGTGCAAAGATAAAATAGCCGAGATCGCACTGACGCAGCAGAGTGAGGTAATCATTGAATTCGATTTTTTCCGTCAGCACGTCAAAATTTTCCGGGCTAAATAAACCGCTGCCAGCCTGCTTTACTTCTGCAATATAAGCTTCGTTATTTGTCGGGTATCCCATCGGCACAACAATGCGCACCGTGTCGCCAAATTGCTGATGAATAGCCTTCAGTGCATCAACATGCTGGTTGCTGCGGTCACCAGAGTTGCCCACGAGTAACGTCAGCTTCCCGCTGTGTTGCCGATCAACAGCCATTGTATTGAGGCCAGGATCCATACGCGTTGGGAAATACAACAGCTCGCCAGGCACCTGTGGGTGCCGCCGGTGAAAATAGCTTAAATCCCCACGCGTGGCGTAAACGCGCCCAACTCGCCCTTGGGCAAAACGGCGTAACTGGTAAAAAAGCCGAAATTTGATGCTGCGTGATACCTCATAAAGATCGGCTCCCCAGATATGCCAGTTCACCTGCTCCGGCTTTAGTCCCCCGGTTAGCAAGGCAATCCAAAGACTGCCGTTAAACTGCCCGTGAAAAAAGAAACGCTGCTGTCGGTTAGCTCGAGCTTTTGCCACAATTTCTGCGGCAATAGCCTGCTTTGAAGGGCATAGAGAGATCGACAGCGCCGGAAAAGCGGACAACAAAGAGCGATCCTCTGAAACCACGATAAATTCTCGTGCATGAGGCGTCGTGGCGGCCAGAACGTCGTTAAAAAAACGTAATACCGTCTGATTATGATGCGGGATATCAGATCCCAATACGTGAATCAGTGTTGTCATGCTCGTCTACGATAAATAAGAAATACGCCACAGCAGAGCGCAAAATAAACAATATAGGTCGCCATATAAGCCTGAGCCGCGCCCAGCGCACCATGAGCAGGTATTAACCAACGCGAAAAGCCGGTTAACAGCATAAACTGACTGATTTCAGTCAAAATATACAAGCGCAGTGACGCCTTCGCGATAACCAAATAGCCAAACACATAGGCGCCTACCTTCAGCACATCCCCCACCAGCTGCCAGGCAAACAAATCACGCATGGCGATAAATTTTGGCGAAAACAGTAGCCAGATGGCGAAATCACGCAGCAGCCAGACTGTCAGGCTTGCGGCTGCCACGGCGGGCAGAACAAACTTTAGCGAGCGCACAATTTCACGCGTGATGGCGCTTTTTTCTTTCAGACGAGCAAGCGTTGGCAACAGGTAAACGCTAAAAGATGCCGTAATGAACTGCAGATAAGCATCTGAAATACTGCTTACCCCTTGCCAGATACCGACTTCGTCCCAACTGTAGTGTTCCGCCAGCAGGTTTCGCATCATCACATAGGCCACGGGGAGCGTGACTGAGGTGATCAGCGCCATGAGCGTAAACTTGCCAAGATGGCTGGCCAGCAGCTTATCCCAGCTCGGTCTCAAATAGCCCAGCGGAACATGTTCGCGCCTGACCAGCATAAGCACCGCAGGAACGACGACCAGAGCGGGGACCAACGCGAGACCTAACAGCGCCCCCTGGTAACCGCCGAAGCGATAGCAAGCATAATAAGCCAGCACGCCAACAACGCTGCCTGCAATTAACGCAAGTGCGTTACCCGCCGCATCACGAAACCCCTTCATAATGGCCAGCGACAGGTTTGCCCAGGCAATGCCCATCTGAACCAGTGCCACCAGACGCACCAGGTTCTGGTAGTCCGCATGACCAAACAATCCAAGGCTTATCGGTCCCGCGGCCAGAACGAAAATCACGGCCAGCAGCGACGAAAAACCCAACACCATCGCCGAGGAGGTGCCAAGTACCCGCTTTAACTGCTCCGGATTGTCATGATGTTCAGCAACGTATTTGGTGACACCGTTAAAAACACCCGCACCAGCAAGCACGCCGAGCACCGTCACCATCTGACGAAAATTACCGGCCAACCCCACCCCAGAAGGGCCAAAGGCAACGGCCAGCATTTTGACCACCAGCAAACCGGCACCAATTTTTACCAGCGTGGACCCGGCGGTCCACAGTGACGCTTTAGCTAACGACATCTCAGGCGAAGTAGCTTTGCAGCGTATTGATGACGGTGCGTTGGTTCACTGGCGGCAAGTTATAGAAAAGCGGCAGGCGAAGCAAACGCTCACTTTCACGAGTGGTGAAGCGATCTTCCCCGTGGAACCGACCAAATTTCTCACCGGCCGGGCAAGTATGCAGCGGAATGTAGTGGAACACCGCCAGGATCTCCGCTTCTTTCAGGTAGGAAATCAGCGCGCTGCGGTCTTCAATATCGCGCAGCTTGATGTAGAACATATGGGCATTCTGCACGCAATTTTGAGGAATAGTCGGAAGTTCGATACGCCCGGCTTTTGCTAACGGCAAAAGAGCGTCGTGATAGGTTTGCCACAGCTTCAGACGCTGCTGGTTAATCTGTTCTGCCGCTTCAAGCTGCGCCCAAAGATAAGCCGCCTGCAGATCGGCCATTAGGTAGCTTGAGCCAATATCACGCCAGGTGTATTTATCCACCTGACCGCGGAAGAACTGACTGCGGTTGGTGCCTTTCTCACGAATGATTTCTGCCCGCTCGATTAAAGCAGGGTCGTTAATGAGCGTCGCGCCACCTTCCCCGCCCGCGGTGTAGTTTTTCGTCTCATGAAAACTGAAACACCCGATGTGGCCAATTGCACCCAGCGCGCGGCCTTTATAAGTCGACATCACGCCCTGAGCGGCATCTTCCACCACAAACAGGTTATGTTTTTTGGCGATGGCCATAATGGTATCCATTTCACAGGCCACTCCTGCGTAATGGACCGGCACGATAGCTCGCGTTTTTTCAGTAATTGCCGCTTCAATTTTTGTTTCGTCGATGTTCATGGTATCAGGGCGCACGTCCACAAAGACGATGACGGCCCCTCGAAGCACAAAGGCATTAGCTGTCGAAACAAAGGTGTAGCTCGGCATGATCACTTCATCGCCAGGCTTGATATCCAGCAGGATAGCGGCCATCTCCAGCGAAGCTGTACAAGACGGCGTCAGCAGCACTTTCTTGCTGCCAAAACGTTGCTCCATCCATTGCTGGCAGCGGCGAGTAAATCCCCCGTCTCCGCACAGTTTGCCGCTGCCCATAGCAGCCTGCATGTATTCAAGTTCAGTACCAACGACCGGCGGAGCGTTAAATGGGATCATTTTTTCACCTGTATAACCAGAAGGCGGTGCTTTCTATGGTGGCACCGCTTTTAATGTAGCGACGCAGCGCGGCGGTATTACTCACCTGAGTTGCCACCCGCAGGGTTTGCAAACCACGCTGACGACACCAGTCTTGCGCAGCAGCCATCAGTTCCTCGCCCAATCCTCGTCCAGCAAGCAGGCCAATTCTGGCCTCGACATCATTTAACTGCCGTAACGTCACAAAGCCCTGGGGCTCATCGCCGTTCTGCCGCAACAGGCACTGGTGATCGAACGTGCCAAGGACGGCGTTTTCAATCCATTGCGCATAGAAACGGCCGCTGTCCCCGGCCTTATACCAGGGCGTACGAAAGCGGCTTTGCGTGAATACCTGAGAAGCCGCCTGGCGAAGCGAAGGGATATCATTCGGCTGGGCGATATCGACGGGAATATTTGCATTTTGCGTGCCAACAGAAAGGGCCAAATCCACTTCACCTTCGACAAGCTGGAAGCCAAGCTGCTGCAGACCATCCAGCCAGTCGGTACGATGAGAGGGAATTTTTGCCTGGACGCGCGACCAGGTATTTAACTGATCTTCCTGCAGCGCGGGGGCTTCCTCAGAGAAGCGAACCGCGCAGCTGTTTACGTCAAAGAAACGATTTTCCCAGTCCAGAGGATTCAGGGTGCCGTGAATTGGGCTCATAGTCAGTTATCGCCAAACACCTTTGGTGTCGACAATCCACGGCTGATGCACCTTATCAGCAGGAACAGCTTTAAATTCTTTATGATCAACCAGCATCACCAGCACGTCAGCCTGTGCAAGCGCGACGTCTGCCGAAGTTAATTCACAGTGGCCGACAAGCTTCCCTGGTAACTCGTGGATATTGGGTTCCACCACCAGCGTTTTACCGCTGTGCCATTCGGCCAGTATCTCGGCAATTTCCATTGCCGGACTTTCACGTAAATCGTCGATGTTGGGTTTGAAAGCAAGACCGAAGCAGGCGATGGTTAATTCGCTGGCGCGGCGGCCTGTTTCAGCCAGGCAATCGGCTATCGCAGCTTTAACCTGATTAATGACCCAGAACGGCTTGCCGTCGTTCACTTCACGTGCGGTGCGGATAAGACGAGCCTGCTCCGGATTTTGCGAAACGATAAACCATGGATCGACCGCAATACAGTGCCCGCCAACGCCGGGCCCAGGCTGCAGTACATTCACGCGAGGATGGCGATTGGCCAGGCGGATAAGTTCCCAGACGTTAATCCCCTGATCGGCACAAATCAGCGAGAGTTCGTTAGCAAAAGCAATATTAACATCGCGGAAGCTGTTTTCCGTCAGTTTACACATTTCGGCTGTGCGAGAGTTGGTGATAATACATTCGCCTTTAAGGAAAATGTTATACAACTCGCTTGCGCGGGCAGAACATACCGGCGTCATACCGCCAACGACGCGATCGTTTTTGATAAGCTCAACCATCACCTGCCCCGGTAAAACGCGTTCCGGGCAATAGGCGATATTGATATCCGCAAGCTCCCCTACCTGTTGAGGGAAGCTCAAATCCGGACGCAGGGCAGCCAGCCATTCCGCCATTTGCTCCGTTGCGCCAACGGGAGAGGTTGATTCCAGCACGACAAGCCCCCCTTTCTTAAGTACGGGCGCAATGGATTCTGCAGCCGCTTTCACATAAACCATGTCGGGTTCATGATCGCCCTTAAAAGGGGTCGGCACAGCAATCAGATAAGCATCGGCCTCGACGGGCTGCACGGTAGCGCTCAGGTATCCGCCCTCAACGGCAGATTTCACCACTTTGTCTAAATCAGGCTCAACGATGTGAATTTCACCTCGATTAATGGTGTCCACCGCCCGCTGGTTAATGTCCACGCCGATGACTTTTCGCTTGCTGGAGGCAAACGCGGCAGCGGTAGGCAGGCCTATGTAACCAAGGCCAATAACAGAGATGGTGGCAAAACTCATGATCTCACCTGATGTTGTTTTAAGGCATTCAAAATACGGCGGCAGGCTTCTCCATCCCCGTAAGGGTTATGGGCACGGCTCATCGCCTGGTATTCTTGCTCATCGCTGAGCAGTCGAGTGACCTCTGCCACAATTCGCTCTTCATCAGTCCCCACCAGCCGCACAGTGCCGGCGGCAACAGCTTCAGGACGCTCAGTGGTTTCACGCATGACTAACACTGGCTTCCCAAGAGAGGGTGCCTCTTCCTGAATACCACCGGAATCGGTCAAAATAAGCCAGGCGCGATCCATGAGATAAACAAACGGCAGATACTCCTGAGGCTCAATCAAAACAACGTTATCAACGTGCCCCAAAATTCGTCTTACCGGCTCACTGACGTTTGGATTCATATGAACCGGATATACGATTTGCACATCGCTGTTTTGTGCGGCAATTTTTGCCAACGCGTGGCAGATACGCTCAAACCCTTCGCCGAAACTTTCCCGACGGTGTCCGGTGACCAGAATCATTTTTTTTCCGGCATCGAGGAAGGGATGTTTCGCCTCTATTTCCTGGCGTACAGATTCCTGAGTCAGGACGCGATCTCGCACTGAGAGCAAGGCATCAATAACGCTATTGCCAGTCACGAAGATTTTTTGTTCGCTGATATTTTCTTTCAGCAGGTTCTGACGCGAGTTTTCCGTCGGTGCAAAATGCCAGGAAGCAAGATGTCCAGTTAATGTACGGTTTGCTTCCTCCGGCCACGGGGAGTAAAGGTCGCCGGTACGTAACCCCGCCTCAACGTGTCCAACAGGGATCCGCTGGTAGAAGGCAGCAAGGCTTGCAGCAACGGTCGTGGTTGTATCGCCATGAACCAAAACAACGTCCGGCTTAAAGGATTCCAAAATAGGCTTCAGCCCTTCCAGAATTCGGCAGGTAATTTCCGTCAAGCCCTGCCCCGGTTTCATAATGTTTAAGTCATAGTCTGGCGTAATGGAAAAGAGGTGTAATACCTGATCCAACATCTCACGATGCTGTGCCGTTACACATACTTTCGCGTCAAAAAACGCGTCTTTTGCCAACGCATCCACCAACGGTGCCATTTTAATAGCTTCCGGGCGCGTGCCAAAAACGGTTAATACTTTCACGGTGATTCTCTTATGTTGAATAAAGTGGAGGCATTCCATCGCTCCTCCACAAGATAAAGGGCCTACGCGGTCTTTGGACGGCGAGCTAAAGCTACTCCAGCACCAACCAGTGCCCCAACCGCACCCCACATAATCAGCAGGAATGCACGACGAGGGCTGTCACGCTTAACTGGCTCTTCTGGCGTGCGTAAATAGCGATAGTTTTGGAAACGAGTATCGACGGTTGGTCCAACATTCAGCGTGTTCAGCATCGCCCGGTTTTGATCGTAATCGATATCAAAATCAGGGCCCACGGCCTGAAGGCTTTCCAGGCGTGCCTGCAACATAGGGCGGCCCAGCATGAACATTTCTGAATCCGGAAGTTCTTCTGCGGGAACATTCGTTTCGCTGCGGGTGATATTTTGCTGTTGAGCGATTTTCAACGCCTGCTCAATGCTTTTTACTTTGCGATCGTAGATAGAGTGCGCGACAGCCTCCTGCCGTTTAACCTGCGCTTTCATCTGAACGGTACGGGCCGCCCAGGCCCCGGTCAACTCTTCGTTCAGGTGGCTAGCCGCGCGCTGGCTTGCAAAAGCAACGTATTGCCGTAAAAGATTGTTGGCATCTGCAGCGGTTTCAGCCACCAGTTTGACGCTGTCGTTAATATTGCGCGCGCTGTCACCAGGGGTGTACTGGATATTGTCGACAATCTCATCCAATAGCGCGGCATCCGCTTTACTGTTACCGACCTGACGCTGCTTGTAGTAATCCGTCTGTAGCCAGAAATCCCTGCGGGTATCATACGCAGAAAGCTGCACAACGAATTCTTTATAGGCTTCGTCCATGACCGAAGGCTGATCCGCCGTCGCCATATTCGCTTTCACATCGAGGTTGCGCAGAAACTGTTGCTGAGAATAGTAGCCCCCCAGCATATTGACCGTTGGACGATCAGTGATAGCCGTTGCACTCCACTCTTGTTTCGCTAAAAAGGTGTAAATCAGCGCAATAAGGGCAAACACAAAGGCAATTCCGATAATCCAGAATTTGCCCTGCCACAGCGTACGGAACAGGCCGCGGATATCCAGCTCGTTCTCTACCACCGGGTAATTACCTGGCATATGCTCTTTCATCGCTTCCCCAATTCAAGTCAGACTAAATGTTTACGTTGTTTCTTCGAGTGCGACGTTTATGGCGCCTGATAAAACGAGCGACTTTCCAGGCTCGTTTAATACAAAAATCGTATAGCACAAATGCTAGCAAGAACAATGCCAACATCAGCCATTCTGGAACAAAGTGCACATATTCACCGGCAACGCCGATACCAGCAAGCAGCGCTGCGGCCAGGGTAATCAGCACAAAAGCCTGCCTTGAGGTAAATCCCGCCCGCATGATCAAATGATGAATATGCTGCCGATCCGCGGAGAACGGGCTCATACCTTTGCGCAACCGTCGATACATAATCGCAATCATGTCCATCAGCGGAATCGCAATAATCCATAACGCGGTGACCGGGCTGATAGGATGTGTTTTACCCTGGGTGGTTTCCAGCAGGATCCAGATAATCGTAAAACCGAGCAGCGTACTGCCGGCATCGCCCATAAAAACTTTATAGCGCCGCCCCAACAGGCCAAGGTTCAAAATGATATAAGGCAAAATGGCAACGATCATCGCGAAACACCACATCGCCAGGCTGTGCTGCCCATCCAGCAGAAGGATGATGCCCATGGCCGCAAAAGAAACCGAAGAGAGTCCCCCCAACAACCCATCAATGCCATCCACCATGTTGAAAGCGTTGATTGCCGCCCAAACCGCAAACAGCGTCAGGAAGTAACCAAAAGGCCCCAGCACCAATTCCCAGGGGCCTAAAATATAGCCGAGGCTACCTAGGTAAAGATTGCCGATGACCATCATGACAATCGCAATAATTGCCTGCACCGCAGCACGAATTTTCACGCTAATGTCGTAACGATCGTCCAGGGCACCTACCAGTACCAGCGTGCCGGCACATAACAGGTATAGCCAAAGATGCGGGATATAATAATTGCCGATCAAAAAAGTAAAGCAAACGCCGGCAAATACGGAAATACCGCCCACCAGCGGGACCGTCCCCTGATGGCGTTTACGGAAATTGGGTTTATCAACCAGGCCAACGCGGCGGGCAACTTTGCGCGCACAAAAAAGGAATGCAGTAGTGAATAAAAAAATGAGGATCAGGTCAGTTCCAGCGGTGAGTAGATTCACAGTGCAGGCTCTCGGAAAAATGGAAGACCAGACGCAACAACATATTTAAATCTCCCTGCAAGACAGGTATTAGTCACAAATTCCTCCCTGAAGCTGCAGCAAATAATACAGGCAAACAAAATAATCAAAGATGATGACGCAGTATCCACTGCCATCATAAAGCTGGCTATAGGAATTAGCCGCGTACATATCGTATAGAGCAGAAACGAAAAACGCCACGACTAAGCGTGGCGTTCCCCGAGTTTTTGTTGCTTACGAGCGCTTCATCATGTCGAAGAAGTCATCGTTTGTTTTGGTCATCGCCAGCTTATTGATGAGGAATTCCATGGCATCAATTTCACCCATTGGATGAATGATTTTGCGGAGAATCCACATTTTCTGCAGCTCTTCCTGCGTGGTAAGCAGCTCTTCTTTACGCGTACCGGAACGGTTGTAATCGATGGCCGGGAAGACGCGTTTTTCAGCGATCTTACGGGACAGATGCAGTTCCATGTTACCGGTGCCTTTAAACTCTTCGTAGATGACTTCATCCATTTTAGAGCCGGTATCGATAAGCGCGGTGGCGATAATAGTCAGGCTACCGCCCTCTTCCACATTACGTGCAGCACCGAAGAAGCGTTTTGGACGATGCAGGGCGTTCGCATCCACACCACCTGTCAGGACTTTGCCCGATGCCGGAACAACGGTGTTGTAGGCACGAGCCAGACGCGTGATGGAATCGAGCAAAATGATAACGTCTTTCTTATGTTCAACCAGACGTTTCGCCTTCTCGATAACCATTTCGGCAACCTGAACGTGGCGAGAAGCCGGCTCATCAAAGGTAGAAGCAACAACTTCACCTTTAACCAGACGCTGCATCTCGGTGACTTCTTCTGGACGTTCGTCGATCAGCAGCACCATCAGTACACAGTCTGGGTGGTTATAGGCAATGCTCTGCGCGATGTTCTGCAGCAGCATGGTTTTACCGGCTTTTGGCGGTGCCACGATCAGACCACGCTGGCCACGACCAATTGGCGAAGCCAGATCCAGTACACGTGCGGTTAAGTCTTCGGTAGAACCGTTACCACGCTCCATACGCAGACGAGAGTTTGCATGCAGAGGCGTTAAGTTTTCGAACAGAATCTTGCTACGGGCGTTTTCCGGCTTATCGTAGTTAACTTCGTTAACCTTCAGCAGCGCAAAGTAGCGTTCGCCTTCTTTTGGCGGACGAATCTTACCGGAGATGGTATCCCCTGTGCGGAGGTTGAAACGGCGGATTTGGCTGGGAGAAACGTAGATGTCGTCGGGACCGGCGAGGTAGGAGCTGTCTGCGGAACGGAGGAAACCAAATCCATCCTGCAGTATCTCCAGCACACCGTCACCAAAGATATCTTCGCCACTCTTAGCGTGTTGCTTCAGGATGGAGAAAATGATGTCCTGCTTGCGCATGCGGGCTTGGTTTTCCAGCCCCATATTTTCGCCGAGAGTAATCAGCTCAGAAACCGGCGTATTCTTTAATTCGGTAAGATTCATAATGGTGGGTTCTTAAACTCGGGGTAAATCTCGAACTTAGTTTCGTGAATGGTATGGCAGGGTCATCCATGCCTGTTTAATGGCTACCACACATGTCTGATCGCTGCCTGGTCATAGGAAAAACGCAGAACTGAAACGACGAGACGGAATGGGTGATAAGCCCGAATTCGGTTATGCGTCCGTTGTGATTGCTGTAAAAGAGAGTTGATTTGACAGCGAACGGGAAGCATTAAGGTAATACAAAGATTCAAACTTAAGGGCAAGTTTAAAGCGAAGTCATAGGTAACTTAGCATGTGTGACGCCGGGCGTCCAGCAGCTCGCAAAAAAATGCAAGTGCGGCACGCGCCGGCTGAGATTCCATTATGCCAGATTGGCGTCGAGGAACTCTTTTAACTGGCCTTTAGACAGTGCACCCACTTTGGTCGCAGCGACTTCGCCATTTTTGAACAGCAACAGGGTTGGGATACCGCGGATGCCGTACTTCGGTGCCGTGCCCGGGTTCTGGTCGATGTTCAGCTTAGCTACGGTGATTTTGCCCTGATATTCATCAGCGATCTCGTCGAGAATCGGGGCGATCATTTTGCATGGACCACACCACTCTGCCCAGAAATCAACCAGAATCAACCCTTCAGCTTGAAGCACGTCCGTGTCGAAACTGCCGTCAGTCAGGTGAATAATTTTATCGCTCATGTTCAACTCCACAGGATTATGTCTACCTTGTTGGTGTAGCATTAACCAACTTGGGGTGACTTTATTTCACCCGGTTTATTTCAACGGATGTGCTTTCGTAAAGCAATAGTAAACTGATATTCTACCACACTATGAGCAAAACACATTTGACCGAAAAGAAGTTTTCCGACTTCGCCCTGCACCCTAAGGTGATTGAAGCCCTTGAAAATAAAGGGTTCCATAACTGCACCCCAATTCAGGCACTGGCACTTCCGCTGACTCTGGCGAATCGTGACGTTGCAGGGCAGGCGCAAACCGGTACAGGCAAAACGATGGCGTTTCTGACGTCCACGTTCCACTATTTACTTTCTCACCCGGTTCCAGAGAACCGTCAGGTGAATCAACCGCGCGCCTTGATTATGGCGCCAACCCGCGAGTTAGCGGTACAGATTCACTCTGATGCGGAACCGTTAGCTCAGGCGACTGGCCTGAAGCTTGGCCTTGCCTATGGCGGCGACGGCTATGACAAACAGCTGAAAGTGCTGGAAAGCGGCGTCGATATTTTGATCGGCACCACCGGCCGACTGATTGACTACGCTAAACAAAATCACATTAACCTGGGCGCGATTCAGGTTGTCGTCCTGGATGAAGCGGATCGCATGTACGATCTCGGCTTTATTAAAGATATTCGTTGGCTGTTCCGCCGCATGCCGCCGGTCACCCAGCGCCTGAATATGCTGTTCTCAGCCACACTTTCCTACCGCGTACGTGAACTGGCTTTCGAGCAGATGAACAACGCGGAATATGTGGAAGTTGAGCCCGAACAGAGAACCGGCCACCGCATTAAAGAAGAGCTTTTCTATCCTTCTAACGAAGAGAAAATGCGTCTGCTGCAAACGCTACTCGAAGAAGAATGGCCGGACCGTGCCATCATCTTCGCTAACACTAAACATCGCTGTGAAGATATCTGGGGCCATCTGGCTGCCGATGGTCACCGAGTTGGTTTGCTAACCGGCGATGTCGCGCAGAAGAAACGCCTGCGTATTCTGGAAGAGTTTACTCGTGGCGATCTGGATATTCTGGTCGCAACAGACGTGGCAGCTCGCGGTCTGCACATCCCAGCTGTGACGCACGTATTTAACTACGATCTGCCGGACGACTGTGAAGATTACGTTCACCGCATCGGCCGTACCGGTCGTGCCGGGGCAAGCGGTCATTCCATCAGCCTGGCATGTGAAGACTACGCGCTGAACCTGTCGGCGATTGAAACCTATATTGGCCACGCCATTCCGGTAAGCAAATATAACGCTGAAGCACTGTTAAATGAGTTCCCACCGCCAAAACGTCTGACCCGTAGCCGCCCTGGCAACGGTCCACGCCGCGGTGGCGCTCCTCGTGGTAATCGTCGTCGCGCAGGTTAATAATCTATGCTAAGTACCGCCTCACTCTATGCAGCAATTGATCTGGGTTCTAACAGTTTTCATATGTTGGTTGTGCGTGAGGTGGCAGGAAGCATACAAACCCTGACCCGCATTAAGCGAAAAGTTCGCCTCGCTGCTGGCCTCAACAGCGAGTGCGTTCTCTCCCCGGAGGCCATGGAGCGTGGCTGGCAATGCCTGCGCTTATTTGCCGAACGACTCCAGGATATCCCTCAGAATCAAATTCGCGTCGTGGCTACGGCCACGCTGCGTCTCGCCGTTAATGCCGATGTTTTTTTGCAAAAGGCGCAGGAAATCCTGGGTTGCCCGGTGCAGGTTATTCGCGGTGAAGAAGAAGCCCGCCTGATTTATCAGGGCGTTGCCCACACTACAGGCGGCGACGATCGCCGCCTGGTCGTTGACATCGGTGGTGCAAGTACCGAGCTGGTAACGGGCACCGGGGCGCAAACAACCTCGTTATTCAGCCTCTCAATGGGCTGTGTCACATGGCTGGAGCGTTTCTTTAGCGACAGAAACCTCGCTCAGGAAAACTTCGCCGCGGCAGAAACGGCGGCTGCAGAAGTGCTCAGCCCGGTCATTGCCGAGCTTAAAAGCCACGGCTGGAAGATTTGTGTTGGCGCGTCTGGAACCGTGCAGGCGCTGCAAGAAATCATGATGGCGCAGGGGATGGATGAACGCATTACCCTGGCAAAACTTCAACAGCTAAAACAGCGAGCGATTCAGTGCGGCCGGCTGGAAGAGTTGGAAATTGAAGGCCTTACGCTTGAGCGCGCGCTGGTTTTCCCAAGCGGCCTGGCCATTCTCATCGCCATCTTCCAACAGCTTGATATTGAATGCATGACGCTTGCAGGCGGCGCGCTGCGTGAAGGTTTGGTCTATGGAATGCTGCATCTTGCGGTGGACCAGGAGATTCGCCAGAGAACGCTACGTAACGTTCAGCGCCGTTTTATGGTAGATACCAGCCAGGCGGCTCGGGTGGAGCAGCTTGCGCAGAATTTTGCTTCACAAATCGCAGAACCGTGGGGGCTGGATCCCCTCAGTCAGCAGATGCTGGCGAGCAGCGCCCTGTTGCATGAAATTGGCTTAAGCATCGATTTTAAACATGCCCCGCAGCATGCGGCCTATCTGGTGAGAAATCTGGATTTGCCGGGCTACACGCCCGCGCAGAAAAAATTGCTGGCAACGCTGCTGCTTAACCAGACCAATCCCGTCGATCTCTCTTCGCTCCACCAGCAAAACGCAGTCCCGCCGCGCGTGGCGGAAAGACTCTGCCGTCTTTTACGTCTGGCGATTATTTTCGCAAACCGCCGCAGAGACGATATCCTGCCCGAGATTAAACTGCAGGCCGACGGCGAAACCCTGCATCTGGCATTGCCCGACACCTGGCTTGCCTGCCACCCTCTCGGTGCCGAACTGCTGGAACAGGAAAAACTCTGGCAGAGCTACGTTCACTGGCCGCTCAGCGTCAATTAATCTAGCTTTTACGCGCTTTGGCCAGCATCTCGCGGATGTTGGCCACATTACTCTGCCCTTTTTGCATCCGCTCTTCGGCAGAAACCACTTTCCGCTCAGTTTCCCAGCTTAAATCGTCCTGTGGCAGCTCCATCAGGAACCGGCTTGGTTCAGGCCGTATCAGCTCGCCATACTGCCGGCGCTCCCGGCAAAGCGTAAACGTCAGCTCTTTTTGCGCCCGGGTGATCCCCACGTAAGCCAGACGACGCTCTTCATCCACGTTATCTTCGTCGATGCTGCTTTGGTGCGGCAAAATCCCTTCTTCCATGCCCACAAGGTAGACGTAGGGAAATTCCAGCCCCTTAGAAGCATGTAGAGTCATCAACTGAACCTGATCGGCCTCTTCTTCGCTTTCACCACGCTCCATCATGTCACGCAGGGTAAAACGCGTCACCACCTGGATTAACGTCATCGGCTCATTCAGGTCGTTGCCTTCAAGCATCTCGGTCATCCAGCTGAAAAGCTGGTTAACGTTTTTCATCCGCATTTCGGCAGCTTTTGGGCTGGGCGAGGTTTCGTACAGCCAGCTTTCGTAGTCGATGCCGTGGATCAGGTCTCGCACGGCGGCCACCGGTTCGCGCTCGGCAAGCGTTGCCACGTCCCGCAGCCAGTGGGTAAAACGCTGCAACGCATCAAGGCCGCGCCCGCTGAGCGTCTGGCTTAACCCCATATCGAAGCTGGCAGTAAACAGGCCTTTATTGCGCTGCATCGCCCACTCGCCAAGCTTTTGCAGCGTTGCCGGGCCAATTTCGCGCTTGGGTGTATTTACAATACGCAGAAATGCGCTGTCATCATCCGGGTTCGTCAACACGCGCAAATAGGCGAGCAGATCTTTAATTTCCGGACGAGAGAAAAATGAAGTACCGCCGGAGATACGATACGGGATGCGGTTTTGCATCAGCATCTTTTCGAACACCCGCGACTGGTGGTTGCCGCGGTACAGAATCGCGTAATCTTTATAGTTGGTTTTATTAATAAAGTGGTGGGCGATAAGCTCGCCGGTGACGCGTTCGGCCTCATGCTCTTCATGATTAGCCGTCACGACTTTCAATTCTGCGCCGTGTTCAAGTTCAGAGAAAAGCCGCTTCTCAAAAACGTGCGGATTGTTGGCGATCAGAATATTGGCCGCATTCAAAATCCGGCGGGATGAGCGGTAGTTCTGCTCAAGCTTGATGACTTGCAGCGCCGGAAAATCTTTGCTCAGCAGAACCAGGTTTTGCGGATTTGCCCCTCGCCAGGAATAGATAGACTGGTCATCGTCGCCTACAACGGTAAAGCGCGCCCGCGCGCCAACCAACAGTTTCACCAGCTCGTACTGGCTGGTGTTGGTATCCTGATATTCATCTACCAGCAGATAGCGAATACGGTTTTGCCAGCGCTCCCGGACTTCTGCATTGCGCTGCAGCAGCAGCGTTGGCAGCAAAATCAGATCGTCAAAATCCAGCACGTTGCAGGACTTCAGGTGCGTATCGTAAAGGCCGTAGCAATGGGCAAAAATACGATCCCTTTCGCCCTTCGCCTGCGCGGCGGCCTGCGCCGGAGACAACAACCCGTTCTTCCAGTTGGAGATGGTTGAAATCAGCTGTTGAAGCAGCACCTTATCGTTTTCTAACAGGCCTTCAGTTAGCTCTTTTAGCAGCGCGGTCTGATCGGTATCGTCAAACAGCGAGAAGTTAGATTTCATACCAAGCGCCGCGTACTCGCGCTTGATAATCTCCAGCCCCAGCGTGTGGAAAGTCGAGATCATCAACCCCCGTGCCTCTTTGCGCCCCAGCGTCTGCGAAACGCGCTCTTTCATTTCGCGGGCAGCCTTATTGGTAAAGGTCACCGCCGCGATTTGGCGCGCCTGATAGCCACTTTCGCGAATCAGATGCGCAATTTTATTGGTGATAACGCGCGTTTTACCCGAGCCCGCCCCGGCCAAAACCAGGCAGGGTCCGGTGACAAATTCGACGGCTTGTTGTTGGCCAGGGTTTAAACGCATACGATCACTCAATGAAAGTCAGGAGGGGACAAAAACAGCGTGGTAGTATAGCGAGCGTAATCAACATGACTCAAGGCACTATCATGGCAAAAACCGCAGCAGCACTGCATATCCTTGTAAAGGAAGAAAAACTGGCTCTGGACCTTCTGGAGCAGCTTAAAAACGGTGGCGACTTCGAAAAACTGGCGAAGAAGCACTCTACCTGCCCATCCGGCAAAAAAGGCGGCCATTTAGGTGAATTCCGTCAGGGGCAGATGGTTCCTGCGTTCGATAAAGTGGTCTTTTCCTGCCCGCTGCTGGAGCCTTACGGCCCGCTGCACACTCAGTTCGGCTACCACATCATCAAGGTGTTGTACCGTAACTAAGCCAAAGGCCGGGATATCCGGCCTTTTCTTTACTTTGTCGACTGCAGCGTCTGCTGGGCTTCATGCTTCAGCAAGTGCGTGCCGACCGCCATCTGGAATACTTTAAAAATAATGCCGTTCACGAAAGTGGTCAGCGTGAGGGTAATAAACGCCGTCATAATCCAGTCGATCACCGGCATCCCGCTGTGCAGCAAATAGGGACGGTAAATCAGCATTCCGGCAAACACGACCCAGTGGCTAAGGCAGTAGAAACATTGAAAGAGATGGCCCAGCATCGCATGCTTTTTCGCCGTCCAGCCGCGTAACCCTGCAAACAGTTCAGTTTGCGTTATCGTCATCGAAATACTGGCGGCGGCCAGGGCGATCATCAGACAAACTGGCAGATCCGTGGTTAAGGTTGAAATCATTCCTCATGCCCCTTTTCATTGAAATAGCTAATAAATTCGCTCCCGATATCTTGTAATGTCAGGCTTTTAAACCGCGCCAGTACCAGCTCTTCAGCCGCGGTAAACGTCTCGGACATCACTCGATTGACACCCTGCTCCACCAGGCATTGCGGGTTTTCATTGCGGTTACCTAGCGCAAACAGACCCGGCGATCCCAGCGCCAGATAAATATCCAGCAGCGTCACTTCGCTAGCCGGGCGGCAGAGTCTCCAGCCGCCGTGGTGACCTTTGGTTGAGCAGACGATGTTGTTCTCGCGCAGACCGGCGAGCACTTTACGAATAAACGCCGGATTGCCGTCGATAAAGGCGGCCATTTGTTCCGATGTGAGCGGTTTGTCCATCTGCTCCAGGTGAAGCAGGATGTGCAATGTTGCTGAGAAGGAGTTATTTATTTTCATGTAACTTACAATATTACATAAAAAGAGAGACGGCAAGATAACAGGCACAAAAAAAGGCGCCGAAGCGCCTTTTTCATTTCAAAAACACATTAGCCAGCAACAGCGATGCGTTTCATATCGGTCATGTAGCCACGCAGTTTTTGACCCACTTTTTCGATTTCGTGGCTGCGAATGGCTTCATTGACGTCACGAAGTTGAGCGTTGTCTACCGCAGCGGCTGGGATCTCTTTACCCAGATCGCCCGGCTGCAGCGTGGTCATGAACTCTTTCAGCAGCGGTACGGCCGCGTAGGAGAACAGGTAGTTACCGTACTCAGCGGTATCAGAAATAACCACGTTCATTTCGTACAGGCGCTTACGAGCAATGGTGTTAGCAATCAGCGGCAGCTCGTGCAGGGACTCATAGTATGCCGACTCTTCGATGATGCCAGCGTCAACCATGGTTTCGAAGGCCAGCTCAACGCCTGCTTTCACCATGGCAATCATTACCACGCCTTTGTCGAAGTATTCCTGCTCGGAAATCTTACCTTCAAACTGCGGTGCAGTTTCGAAAGCAGTCTGGCCGGTCTCTTCACGCCAGGTATGCAGTTTCTTATCGTCGTTAGCCCAGTCAGCCATCATGCCGGAGGAGAACTCACCGGAGATGATGTCATCCATGTGTTTCTGGAACAGCGGAGCCATAATGGTTTTCAGTTGCTCGGACAGCGCGTTGGCGCGGATTTTTGCCGGGTTGGACAGACGGTCCATCATCAGCGTGATCCCGCCCTGCTTCAGCGCTTCGGTGATGGTTTCCCAGCCGAACTGAATCAGTTTTTCTGCATATGCAGCATCAGTACCTTCAGCCACCAGCTTGTCGAAGCACAGCAGAGAACCGGCCTGCAGCATACCGCACAGGATAGTTTGCTCGCCCATCAGGTCAGATTTCACTTCCGCAACGAAGGAAGACTCCAGCACGCCCGCACGGTGGCCACCGGTGGCCGCAGCCCAGGCTTTGGCAATCGCCATACCTTCGCCTTTCGGATCGTTTTCAGGGTGAACTGCGATCAGCGTTGGCACACCAAAACCACGTTTGTATTCTTCGCGCACTTCGGTGCCCGGGCACTTAGGTGCTACCATCACCACGGTGATGTCTTTACGAATGGTTTCGCCGACTTCAACCACGTTGAAACCGTGGGAGTAACCCAGCGCCGCGCCGTCTTTCATCATCGGCTGTACGGCCTGAACAACGGAAGAGTGCTGTTTGTCTGGCGTCAGGTTAACAACCAGATCCGCCTGTGGGATCAGCTCTTCATAAGTACCCACTTTGAAGCCATTTTCGGTCGCTTTACGCCAGGATGCACGTTTCTCGGCGATAGCTTCCGCACGCAGGGCATAGGAAACATCCAGTCCGGAGTCGCGCATGTTCAGACCCTGGTTAAGACCCTGAGCACCGCAGCCGACGATGACGACTTTTTTACCTTTGAGGTAGCTTGCTTCATCGGCGAATTCATCGCGCCCCATGAAGCGACATTTACCCAACTGCGCTAACTGCTGACGCAGGTTCAAAGTGTTGAAATAATTAGCCATCGTAGAACTCCGTATGTGTCGTGTTGTGCTTATTGTAAGGGCTCTGCAGCCGTGTCGTGCTGCCTAGAATGAACCCACTATATGACAGGAAATGCGTTGCTTAAATTGATATATTAACAACATCGCGTTGCAATTATTGCAATGCAAAAACGAGGCTTGATGACCATGGATTTACGCGATCTGAAAACCTTTCTGCACCTGGCTGAAAGCCGCCATTTTGGGCGTAGCGCGCGCGCCATGCACGTCAGTCCCTCCACGCTTTCGCGCCAGATCCAGCGTCTGGAGGACGACCTCGGGCAACCTCTGTTTTTGCGTGATAACCGCACCGTGACGCTGACTGAAGCCGGCGAGCAATTACGGCTGTTTGCCCAGCACACGCTGCTGCAATATCAGCAGATGCGCCACACGCTTGGCCAGCAAGGTCCTTCCCTGAGCGGAGAGCTGCATCTGTTTTGCTCGGTGACCGCCGCATACAGCCATTTGCCGCCCATTCTGGACCGCTTCCGGGCTGAACATCCTTCCGTTGAAATTAAGCTGACCACCGGCGACGCCGGGGATGCGGTAGAAAAAGTCGACTCCAACGAAGCCGATCTCGCCATTGCCGGAAAACCAGAGTCCCTTCCGCCTGGCGTGGCTTTCTCAATGCTGGAAAATTTATCCGTGGCCTTGATCGCCCCCGCCTTGCCTTGCCCTGTCAGGGCGCAGGTAAGCCAACCGGAGCCAGACTGGGCCAAAATTCCGTTTATCATGCCCGAGCAAGGGCCCGTTCGGCGCCGTATAGAACTGTGGTTCCGCCGCCAGAAAATCAGTAACCCGGTAATCTACGCTACCGTCGCCGGCCACGAAGCCATGGTGTCAATGGTGGCGCTGGGATGTGGCGTCGCGCTGATCCCGGAAATCGTGCTGGAAAACAGCCCGGAACCGGTGCGCAACCGCGTGCTGGTTCTGGAACGTAACGATGAGAAAGCGCCGTTTGAACTGGGCGTTTGCGTACAAAAAAAGCGGCTCAATGAGCCGCTTATCAGCGCCTTCTGGAAGCTTTTACCCGGCAGCCATTAACCGGCCAGGAAGAAGCGGAACGCCGGGTTCTGGGTTTCGTCGTGACATTCGTAACCCAGTTCGTTGAGCCGGGTTTCGAAGTCCGGCTCATTTTCACCCAACTCAAACGCCGCCAGAACTCGCCCGTAGTCGGTGCCGTGGCTGCGGTAGTGGAACAGAGAAATGTTCCAGTGCGTTCCCAGCGTGCTCAGGAACTTCAGCAGCGCCCCCGGCGATTCCGGGAATTCAAAGCTGTACAAGCGTTCGCGCAGCGGCTTCGAAGGTCGGCCGCCCACCATGTAGCGAACGTGCAGCTTCGCCATTTCGTCGTCAGAGAGGTCGACCACACCGTAGCCGCCTTCGCTGAGCTGAGCGATGATCTCTTTACGCTCTTCCAGCCCGCGGGTCAGTCGCACCCCAACAAAAATGCAGGCATCGTCAGAGCTAGCGTAACGGTAGTTGAACTCGGTGACCGAGCGACCGCCCAGCAGCTGGCAAAACTTCAGGAAACTGCCTTTTTGCTCTGGAATAGTGACCGCCAGCAATGCTTCTCGCTGCTCGCCCAGTTCACAGCGCTCCGAGACATAGCGTAGCCCGTGAAAATTCACGTTTGCGCCAGACAGCACATGCGCCAGGCGTTCGCCACGAATGTTGTGCTGCTGGATGTACTTTTTCATCCCCGCCAGCGCCAGCGCGCCGGAAGGCTCGGCGACAGCACGCACATCCTCGAACAAATCCTTCATCGCCGCGCAGATGGCATCGCTGTCCACGGTGATGATGTCGTCCAGGTATTCCTGGCACACGCGGAAGGTTTCGTCGCCGATGCGCTTAACAGCAACACCTTCGGCAAACAGCCCTACGCGCGGCAGCTCAACCGGATGCCCGGCATCCAGCGCCGCCTTGAGACAGGCAGAATCTTCGGCTTCAACCGCAATCACTTTGATCTGCGGCATCAGTTGCTTGATCAAAACCGCTACGCCAGCCGCCAGGCCACCGCCGCCAACCGGCACGAATACGCGATCGATGTGCGCATCCTGCTGCAGCAATTCCAGCGCAACCGTACCCTGCCCGGCGATGACTGCCGGGTGATCAAACGGAGGCACGTAGGTGAAACCTTGCTGCTGAGAAAGTTCGATGGCTTTGGCTTTTGCCTCATCGAAATTCGCGCCATGCAGCAACACTTCGCCTCCGAAGGCCCGCACAGCATCGACTTTGATATCCGCAGTAGCCACAGGCATAACGATCAGCGACTTAATACCCAATCGAGTGGACGAAAGCGCGACGCCCTGAGCGTGATTTCCCGCAGAAGCGGTGATCACGCCACTGGCTTTTTGCTCGCTGTTCAGGCCAGCAATCATCGAATAAGCCCCGCGCAGCTTGAAGCTATGCACAGGCTGGCGGTCTTCACGCTTAACCAGAATGACGTTATCAAGGCGCGACGAAAGCTTTTCCATTTTCTGCAGCGGCGTTACCTGCACGACTTCGTAAACCGGCGCGCGCAATACCGCGCGCAGATACTCTGCTCCGCCGGGGGCATCGGGTAGCGGTTGTGACTCAGCCATAATTAGCCTCCAAGCTTGCTTTTATCACGCACGGCGCCTTTATCCGCACTGGTGGCGAGGCTGGCGTAGGCGCGCAGGGCGAAGGAAACCTGGCGCTCACGATTGCGAGGAGTCCATGCCGCTTCACCGCGAGCTTCCTGCGCTTCACGACGTGCAGCCATTTCCTGATCGGTGAGCTGCAGCTGAATACCGCGATTAGGGATATCAATGGCAATCATGTCGCCGTCTTCAATCAGGGCGATATTGCCGCCGCTCGCGGCTTCAGGAGAAACGTGGCCGATCGACAGACCCGAGGTCCCGCCGGAGAAACGGCCGTCGGTGACCAGCGCGCAGGCTTTACCCAGTCCCATAGATTTCAGGAAGGTGGTTGGGTAGAGCATTTCCTGCATGCCTGGCCCGCCCTTTGGCCCTTCGTAGCGAATAACAACCACGTCACCTGCAACGACTTTACCGCCGAGGATGGCTTCTACCGCATCGTCCTGGCTTTCATAAACTTTGGCCGGACCGCGGAATACCAGGCTGCCTTCATCCACGCCAGCGGTTTTAACAATACAGCCGTTTTCCGCGAAGTTGCCGTACAGAACGGCCAGGCCGCCATCTTTGCTGTAGGCATTTTCCAGTGAGCGAATGCAACCGTTAGCGCGATCGTCATCCAGCGTGTCCCAGCGGCAGCTCTGCGAGAAAGCCTGGGTAGTACGAATGCCCGCCGGACCCGCGCGGAACATGGTTTTCACCGCCTCGTCTTTGGTCAGCATGACATCGTATTGTTCCAGCGTCTGCGGCAGGGAAAGGCCAAGCACGTTTTTCACTTCGCGGTTCAACAATCCGGCGCGATCCAGCTCGCCGAGGATCCCGAGTACGCCACCGGCACGGTGCACGTCTTCCATATGGTATTTCTGGGTGCTTGGTGCGACTTTACACAGCTGTGGAACCTTACGGGACAGCTGGTCAATGTCGGTCATGGTGAAGTCGATTTCAGCTTCTTGCGCGGCAGCCAGCAGGTGCAGAACGGTGTTAGTGGAGCCGCCCATGGCGATATCCAGCGTCATGGCGTTTTCGAACGCCTCTTTGCTGGCGATGCTGCGCGGGAGCGCGGTGGCATCATCCTGCTCGTAATAGCGCTTGGTCAGTTCAACAATGCGTTTACCCGCGTTCAGGAACAGCTCTTTGCGGTCAGCGTGCGTCGCCAGCAGTGAACCGTTACCCGGCTGAGACAGACCTAGCGCCTCGGTCAGGCAGTTCATGGAGTTGGCAGTGAACATACCTGAACAAGAGCCGCACGTTGGACACGCGGAGCGTTCAACCTGCTCGCTTTGCTCGTCAGAAACTTTCGGGTCCGCACCCTGAATCATCGCATCGACCAGATCCAGCTTGATGATCTGGTCGGAAAGTTTAGTTTTCCCGGCTTCCATCGGGCCGCCGGAGACGAAGATCACCGGAATGTTCAGGCGCAGCGAGGCCATCAGCATCCCTGGGGTGATTTTGTCGCAGTTGGAGATACAAACCATGGCATCGGCGCAGTGGGCGTTCACCATGTACTCAACCGAGTCGGCAATCAGCTCGCGGGACGGCAGGGAATAGAGCATACCGCCATGCCCCATCGCGATACCGTCATCCACCGCAATGGTGTTGAACTCTTTCGCTACGCCGCCGGAGGCTTCGATTTGCTCGGCAACCAGTTTACCCAGGTCGCGCAGGTGAACGTGGCCCGGTACGAATTGGGTAAAGGAGTTGACGACCGCAATGATCGGTTTGCCAAAATCGGCGTCGGTCATCCCCGTTGCGCGCCACAGCGCGCGGGCACCCGCCATATTGCGGCCGTGGGTTGTAGTGGCGGAACGATACTTAGGCATGCTTTATTTACTCCAGTCTGTCGGGTAGCAGGCGGTCAGTTGCCGCCCGCCTGATTATATTTTTGTTTAAAACTTACGGGTTTACCTGATCTAACCAGCCCCACTTGTCTTCGGTTTCGCCGGTGAACAGGCCAAAGAATGCCTGTTGAATACGTTTGGTGACCGGGCCACAGCGGCCTTCGCCCACCTGAATGCGGTCTACGCTGCGCACCGGGGTGATTTCGGCGGCGGTACCGGACATAAAGACTTCGTCGGCCAGGTACAGAGACTCGCGCGACAGCACCTGCTCACGGACTTCAATGCCCAGGTCTTTTGCCAGCTTGATGATTGCATCGCGGGTAATCCCCGGCAGCGCTGAAGAGGTAAATGGCGGGGTGTAGATCACGCCGTCTTTCACTTCGAACAGGTTTTCACCCGCGCCCTCAGACAGGAAGCCGTTAACATCGAGCGCAATCCCTTCCTGATAGCCGTGGCGGCGTGCTTCGCTGCCGACCAGCAGAGAAGAAAGGTAGTTACCGCCCGCTTTGGCCGCGGTAGGAATGGTGTTTGGTGCCGCACGATTCCAGGAAGAGACCATTGCATCAATCCCCTGATCCAGCGCTTCAGCGCCCAGATAAGCGCCCCACGGGAAAGCCGCAATGATCACGTCGGTGGTATACCCTTCCGGCGGATTAACGCCCATACCTACGTCGCCAACAAAGACCAGAGGGCGAATGTAAGCGCTGGTGAGATTATTTTTACGGATAACCGCACGGCAGGCTTCCATCAGCTCATCCACGCTTTGCGATACCGGGAAGCGATAGATTTTTGCTGAGTCACGCAAGCGCTGCATGTGTTCACGATGACGGAACACCACTGGCCCTTTGTGCGAGTCGTAGCAACGGATGCCTTCGAAGACCGAAGTACCGTAGTGCAGCGCGTGGGACATTACGTGAACTTTCGCTTCTCCCCACGGAGTCATCTCGCCATTGAACCAGATGTAATCAGCTTTCTTGGTCGTCATTGTTCTCTTCCTTTTACGCTCAGGCGCGGATTTGTTGTGATGTTTGTGGCTGGATTTCAACGCAGGCAACGTCAACCAGCTTGCTTAATTGAGTAAACAGTAATTCGACTGGCCGCAGGCTAGCAACGGTCAATTCAATATTAATATTGTCGGTATTCCCCGCCGCGGCCATATTCATCGCGCAGATCTGGAATCCACGATGGCGCACTACGCGTAAAACACGTTCTAACGTTTCCGGGCGGAAGCGAGCCTGCACTGCGAGCTGATGTTGCATCATGATAATTTCTCCAGCATTTGCGAGTTACTGGCACCGGGCGGTACCAACGGCCAGACGTTTTCGTACTCATCGATCGAGACGTGAAGCATGTACGGGCCGTCGCTGTTCAGCAGGGCGTCTAACGCGGCTTCTACCTGGTCTTTACGGGTGATGTGCTGACCTGGAATGCCAAAGGCGCTGGCCAGCGTGAGGAAATCAGGGTTGTCGGTCAGGGTGGTTTCACTGTAGCGCTCTTCAAAAAACAGCTGCTGCCACTGTCTCACCATGCCCAGGCGTTGGTTATCGAGCAGCAGGATTTTGACCGGCAACTGTTTGCGCTTGATGGTGCCTAACTCCTGAACGTTCATCATGAAAGAGCCATCGCCGGAGACGCAAATAACCGTATCTTCCGGCCTTGCAACCTGAGCACCAACGGCGGCGGGTAAACCAAAGCCCATCGTGCCAAGCCCGCTGGAAGTGATGAAGTTCTCCGGGCGGGTGAAGGTCATGTGCTGTGCGGTCCACATCTGATGCTGGCCTACGTCGGTGGTCACAACGGCTTCTGCTGATTTGCGCTCGGAGAGCTGCTTCAGCAGCAAGGGGGCATAGATAGCCTGACCCGGATGGTCGTAGCGCCACTGGTGTTCTTCGTTCAGGGCGGCGACATGCTGCTGCCAGGAGGCAATGTGCAACGGCTGTTGCAAGGCCGGTAAAAGCTGATTCAGCGGCCCCTGCAACGCGACATGCGCCTGGCGCAGCTTGCTCAGCTCCGCAGGATCGATATCCATGTGGATAACTTTGGCGTGCGGAGCAAAGGTATTCAGCTTCCCGGTGACGCGGTCATCGAAACGGGCTCCAACGGCCAACAGCAGATCGCATTCCTGAACGGCGAGGTTCGCCGCCTTGGTGCCGTGCATTCCCAACATACCGGTATAAAACGCATGGTCGGCCGGGACTGCACCCAGCCCTTTCAGAGTGACTGTGGAAGGCATACCCGTGACGGAAATAAACTCACGGAGCGCTGGAACCGCCTGCGCCATCCCAACGCCGCCGCCAACGTAAAGCATCGGCTTTTTGGCCTGAGCGAGCATTTCACGGGCCTGCTGCAATTCAGCCAACGGTAGGTGAGCATCATCTTCAACGCCAGATAACCAGGCCTCAGGCTCACCAATAGCCAACTGAATATCTTTTGGAATATCGACCAGAACGGGGCCTGGACGGCCAGAATTAGCAATCTCAAATGCCTCGGCAAGGACACGCGGCAATTCATCAAGGGATTCGACGAGGAAACTGTGTTTGGTGCAGGCAAGCGACAGGCCGAGGACGTCAACTTCCTGGAAAGCGTCAGTCCCGATCAAAGGTGCAGCCACTTGGCCGGTGATGGCAACCACAGGAACAGAATCTAAAAGTGCGTCAGCAAGGCCAGTTAACAGATTTGTCGCACCGGGGCCAGAAGTGGCAATACACACACCGGTTTTGCCCGTTGAGCGGGCAAAACCAATAGCTGCCATGGCTGCACCTTGCTCATGGCGACACAGTAGATGTTCCACACCACCGTCGTACAACGCATCGTACACCGGCATAATCGCGCCGCCAGGATAACCGAAAACTGTTTCAACACCCTGCGCTCGCAACGCATGTACTACCCACTGTGCACCATTCATAGTTAGTTCCCCGTCTCATTACCGGAGA
Organism: Enterobacter sp. TMH.L2; assembly: GCF_050847315.1. NCBI lineage: Bacteria > Pseudomonadati > Pseudomonadota > Gammaproteobacteria > Enterobacterales > Enterobacteriaceae > Enterobacter > Enterobacter sp. TMH.L2. The sequence continues at coordinate 4,514,507 of NZ_CP193791.1, forward strand.
AACAGCATTTTATTCTGCAACACATACTCTGTTCCTCGCTTCACATTCTTCAGTCAACAAAAAACCCCCGGACCTTTCGGTGCGGGGGTTCTTTTCGATTCAGGCTTGATTTTTAAGCCTTTCTTTCTCCAAGTGCAGCCCCGCACGGTGGGATAATAATCACCACCACGCTAATCACGACCAGGCTAATCACTCGTAGAAGGGCTGTCATTTTCTGTATGTTCTAACGTCTAGTTCGAAGTAATGCCTACAGAGTTATCACAGAGTTGACGTAAAGCACAATATTTTTTTATGACGAAAAGATCGCCGTTGAAATTAATTAGCATAAAAACTATTTAATTTCAGTGCATAACGAGAAAGTGAAAATAATTCATAAAACTGGTCTGCTGAGGATATTTTCTGCGTAATACCAGTAAAAAGTTATTGTTCTGCGATCGGCTTCGCAGCCAGAGCTGTAAAAAAGAAAGCGGATAAAAAAGTCAGGGAGGTACTTCCCGGTGCATAAAACGAACAATATTTAATCTTTTATTGGCGCGGCAGAATGAAGTTTTTCACGGAGGAAAAATGTCACTGTCGGTTGTCTATACCAGAGCAGCACTCGGCGTTCACGCCCCACAGGTTACGGTTGAAGTGCATATCAGTGCTGGTTTACCAGGGCTTACGCTTGTCGGCCTGCCTGAAACTACCGTGAGAGAAGCCCGGGATCGAGTCAGAAGCGCATTGATCAATAGCGGCTACACATTTCCAGCGCGTAAAATCACTATTAACCTTGCTCCGGCAGATCTTCCTAAAGAAGGTGGCAGATACGATTTGCCGATTGCTCTGGCGCTGCTGGTTGCCTCTGAGCAGCTAAATACGCCCAAGCTGGCCAAGCTTGAGTTTATCGGCGAGCTTGCGCTGACCGGGGAGCTACGTGGGGTTTCTGGGGCCATATCATCCGCTATGGAGGCTTTGAATGCGGGGCGAGAAGTCGTGGTTGCCGCAGAAAATGAAGAAGAAGTAGCCCTGATCGCTAAACCGGGCTGCTTTGTGGCCACGCATCTGACCGAGGTATGCGCCTGGCTGGAAGGAAAACACGACCTCCGCACCCCGGTTAGCCCTGCGCTGTGGCAAGCTGATAGCCTGGAAGACATGAACGAGATTATTGGGCAAAGTCAGGGAAAACGAGCGCTGGAAATTGCGGCGGCTGGCGGGCATAACCTCTTACTGATAGGCCCACCAGGAACGGGTAAAACCATGCTGGCGAGCCGGCTCAATACGCTCCTTCCTCCTTTGAACGATGTTGAAGCATTACAGAGCGCAGCCATTCTGAGCCTGGTACAATCTTCGCATCTTCATCGCCATTGGCGTCAGCGTCCGTTCAGGGCTCCCCATCACAGTGCCTCGTTAACTTCCGTCGTGGGCGGCGGGGCTATCCCGCAGCCAGGAGAAATTTCGTTAGCGCACAACGGCGTGTTATTTCTGGATGAATTACCTGAGTTTGAGCGCCGCGTACTGGACTCGCTTAGGGAACCTATTGAATCAGGTGAGATTCATATCTCTCGCACCCGGGCAAAAATCACCTACCCCGCGGATTTTCAGCTTATCGCGGCGATGAATCCCAGTCCTACAGGGCATTATGAAGGCAAACATAACCGTGCCACGCCCCAGCAGACTTTACGCTATATGAATCGACTCTCGGGCCCTTTTCTCGACCGCTTCGACCTCTCAGTGGATATCCCGCTTCTCCCGGCAGGAATGCTGAGTAAAACGAACCATCAGGAAGAAAAAAGCGAGAGAATAAGGGAAAGGGTAATAGAGACACGCGACAGGCAACTCTCCCGGCAGAACAAGCTGAATGCCCGACTCAGCAATCATGAGATCCGCGAACACTGTGAACTTGTGCCGAATGATGCAGTTTGGCTGGAGGAAACATTACTCAAACTGGGCCTGTCGGTCAGGGCATGGCAACGTCTTCTGAAAGTCTCTCGTACCATCGCGGATATCGAGCATTGCGAGAGTATTACTCGGGCACATCTCCAGGAAGCACTGAGCTATCGAACTATTGATCGGTTGCTCCTGCATTTGCACAGACTGGCAGAATAAAAAACGGGGCTTTCGCCCCATTTTTTAATCATCACTATCGCTGTAGTCTTCAACCGTATCCATCTGCGGTTTACCGCCAGACAGGGTATGAAAACGTTTTGGACGCTTAATACGCGACATGTACTTGCTCCAGACACGTTCCGCTTCAGTAGCAGGCTCGCGCACACCACGGCATACGGCAACAAACTGCACTTCTTCTTCAGTGCCTGGTTCGCGCTTACCGAGATCCAGCTCATTGAACGCAAAACCATGACGTTCTAACAGCTGTGCCTCTTTGATGGTGAAATCACCATGACGAGCAAACCCACGTGGATAATGTTTATTGTCGAAAAACCGATTAGTCGTCGTAAAGCTTTCCGCCATCCTACACGCTCCTGATTTTCTTGGTCGAGCTATTTATGGCGCGGAGTATTAGTTACGCTTGACAGAGTGTAAAACAAAACATTTAAATCATAACGACAAATTATTTTTTGGAGTAAGCCGTGGACACCGAATTACTTAAAACCTTCCTGGAAGTTAGCAGAACACGGCACTTTGGTCGCGCTGCAGAAGCACTTTATTTGACGCAGTCTGCGGTAAGCTTTCGCATCCGACAGCTCGAAAATCAGCTTGGTGTAAACCTTTTTACCCGCCACCGCAATAACATACGGCTGACAACTGCCGGGGAGCGCCTGTTGCCCTACGCAGAAAACCTGATGAATACGTGGTTAGCAGCGAAAAAAGAGGTATCACATACTTCTCAGCATAATCAGCTCACGCTTGGTGCCAGCGCATCGCTTTGGGAATGTATGCTTTCTGAATGGCTCATTGCGCTTTATCAACAGCATAATGGCCTGCAGTTCGAAGCACGAATTGCACAACGTCAGTCACTCGTTAAACAGCTTCATGAGCGCCAGCTGGATTTATTGCTCACAACTGAAGCGCCAAAAATGGACGAATTTGCCAGCCAGTTGCTAGGTTACTTCAGCATGGGGCTTTATGGTCCTGCCGCGGAAAGCCGTAAAGCTTCACTCAACTATTTACGCATCGAGTGGGGTGCGGATTTTCACCAGCATGAGGCCGAGCTCATTGGAAGTGATGATATTCCGGTATTAACTACCAGTTCAGCAAAAATAGCCTGCAAGCTGATCTCTGAACTTAACGGTTGCACCTTCCTGCCGATTGAGTGGGCAAAAGAACAGCCCGGGATCTGGCCTGTCCCCGAAAGCACAACGCTTTCCAGACCATTGTATGCTGTCTGGTTACAAAACACGGACAAACAGAGTGTTATCAAAGAATTATTGAAGACACCATTAAAGGCGCAGTAATGCGCTTTTAATAGCTAAGAATATAAAGGAGAGGAATTTTGGACAAAAAAAATCCTTTGCCTAAGCAAAGGATTATATATGGCAGGGGCGGAGAGACTCGAACTCGCGACACCCGGTTTTGGAGACCGGTGCTCTACCAACTGAGCTACGCCCCTAAATTTTCCTACTATTAAGCCTGCTTAAAGAGCAGGCTTAATTTTAATAAGTGGCGGAACGGACGGGACTCGAACCCGCGACCCCCTGCGTGACAGGCAGGTATTCTAACCGACTGAACTACCGCTCCACCGAATTTTTCTACAACCACCGGTTTATTGCCCCGGTTTACTGCTTAATTTGATGCCTGGCAGTTCCCTACTCTCGCATGGGGAGACCCCACACTACCATCGGCGCTACGGCGTTTCACTTCTGAGTTCGGCATGGGGTCAGGTGGGACCACCGCGCTACGGCCGCCAGGCAAATTCTGTTACTCACCGTCATTCTTATGACCATGAGCTTTAATCCTGAACTAAGCTGAAAATCTTTCGTCTCTAAAACACCTTCGGTGTTGTAAGGTTAAGCCTCACGGATCATTAGTACTGGTTAGCTCAACGTATCGCTACGCTTACACACCCAGCCTATCAACGTCGTAGTCTTCAACGTTCCTTCAGGACCCTTAAAGGGTCAGGGAGAACTCATCTCGGGGCAAGTTTCGCGCTTAGATGCTTTCAGCGCTTATCTTTTCCGCATTTAGCTACCGGGCAATGCCATTGGCATGACAACCCGAACACCAGTGATGCGTCCACTCCGGTCCTCTCGTACTAGGAGCAGCCCCCCTCAATTCTCCAGCGCCCACGGCAGATAGGGACCGAACTGTCTCACGACGTTCTAAACCCAGCTCGCGTACCACTTTAAATGGCGAACAGCCATACCCTTGGGACCTACTTCAGCCCCAGGATGTGATGAGCCGACATCGAGGTGCCAAACACCGCCGTCGATATGAACTCTTGGGCGGTATCAGCCTGTTATCCCCGGAGTACCTTTTATCCGTTGAGCGATGGCCCTTCCATTCAGAACCACCGGATCACTAAGACCTGCTTTCGCACCTGCTCGAGCCGTCACTCTCGCAGTCAAGCTAGCTTATGCCTTTGCACTAACCTCACGATGTCCGACCGTGATTAGCTAACCTTCGTGCTCCTCCGTTACGCTTTAGGAGGAGACCGCCCCAGTCAAACTACCCACCAGACACTGTCCGCAACCCGGATCACGGGTCTACGTTAGAACATCAAACATTAAAGGGTGGTATTTCAAGGTTGGCTCCACGCAGACTGGCGTCCACGCTTCAAAGCCTCCCACCTATCCTACACATCAAGGCTCAATGTTCAGTGTCAAGCTATAGTAAAGGTTCACGGGGTCTTTCCGTCTTGCCGCGGGTACACTGCATCTTCACAGCGATTTCAATTTCACTGAGTCTCGGGTGGAGACAGCCTGGCCATCATTACGCCATTCGTGCAGGTCGGAACTTACCCGACAAGGAATTTCGCTACCTTAGGACCGTTATAGTTACGGCCGCCGTTTACCGGGGCTTCGATCAAGAGCTTCTCCTTGCGGATAACCCCATCAATTAACCTTCCGGCACCGGGCAGGCGTCACACCGTATACGTCCACTTTCGTGTTTGCACAGTGCTGTGTTTTTAATAAACAGTTGCAGCCAGCTGGTATCTTCGACTGCCTTCAGCTCCACCCGCGAGGGGCTTCACCTGATGACAGCGTGCCTTCTCCCGAAGTTACGGCACCATTTTGCCTAGTTCCTTCACCCGAGTTCTCTCAAGCGCCTTGGTATTCTCTACCTGACCACCTGTGTCGGTTTGGGGTACGATTCAATGTTACCTGATGCTTAGAGGCTTTTCCTGGAAGCAGGGCATTTGTTACTTCAGCACCGTAGTGCCTCGTCATCACACCTCAGCGTTTGATAAGCGTCCGGATTTACCTAAACGCTCCGCCTACATGCTTAAACCGGGACAACCGTCGCCCGGCTAACATAGCCTTCTCCGTCCCCCCTTCGCAGTAACACCGAGTACAGGAATATTAACCTGTTTCCCATCGACTACGCCTTTCGGCCTCGCCTTAGGGGTCGACTCACCCTGCCCCGATTAACGTTGGACAGGAACCCTTGGTCTTCCGGCGAGCGGGCTTTTCACCCGCTTTATCGTTACTTATGTCAGCATTCGCACTTCTGATACCTCCAGCAAACCTCACAGTTCACCTTCGACGGCTTACAGAACGCTCCCCTACCCAACAACACATAGTGTCGCTGCCGCAGCTTCGGTGCATGGTTTAGCCCCGTTACATCTTCCGCGCAGGCCGACTCGACCAGTGAGCTATTACGCTTTCTTTAAATGATGGCTGCTTCTAAGCCAACATCCTGGCTGTCTGTGCCTTCCCACATCGTTTCCCACTTAACCATGACTTTGGGACCTTAGCTGGCGGTCTGGGTTGTTTCCCTCTTCACGACGGACGTTAGCACCCGCCGTGTGTCTCCCGTGATAACATTCTTCGGTATTCGTAGTTTGCATCGGGTTGGTAAGCCGGGATGGCCCCCTAGCCGAAACAGTGCTCTACCCCCGAAGATGAGTTCACGAGGCGCTACCTAAATAGCTTTCGGGGAGAACCAGCTATCTCCCGGTTTGATTGGCCTTTCACCCCCAGCCACAAGTCATCCGCTAATTTTTCAACATTAGTCGGTTCGGTCCTCCAGTTAGTGTTACCCAACCTTCAACCTGCCCATGGCTAGATCACCGGGTTTCGGGTCTATACCCTGCAACTTAACGCCCAGTTAAGACTCGGTTTCCCTGCGGCTCCCCTATACGGTTAACCTTGCTACAGAATATAAGTCGCTGACCCATTATACAAAAGGTACGCAGTCACCCCATAAAGAGGCTCCCACTGCTTGTACGTACACGGTTTCAGGTTCTTTTTCACTCCCCTCGCCGGGGTTCTTTTCGCCTTTCCCTCACGGTACTGGTTCACTATCGGTCAGTCAGGAGTATTTAGCCTTGGAGGATGGTCCCCCCATATTCAGACAGGATACCACGTGTCCCGCCCTACTCTTCGAACTCACAGTATGTGCATTTTAGTGTACGGGAGTATCACCCTGTACCCTGCGACTTTCCAGACGCTTCCACTAACACACAAACTGATTCAGGTTCTGGGCTGCTCCCCGTTCGCTCGCCGCTACTGGGGGAATCTCGGTTGATTTCTTTTCCTCGGGGTACTTAGATGTTTCAGTTCCCCCGGTTCGCTTCATTACGCTATGTATTCACGTAATGATAGTGTGACGGATCACACTGGGTTTCCCCATTCGGAAATCGCCGGCTATAACGGTTCATATCACCTTACCGACGCTTATCGCAGATTAGCACGTCCTTCATCGCCTCTGACTGCCAGGGCATCCACCGTGTACGCTTAGTCGCTTAACCTCACAACCCGAAGGTGTCTCGTAAGACACAATCGCTGTTGTGAAAATTTGAGAGACTCGAACATGTCTTAACCTCATTCTTTATTACGGAAGAATAAGACGACATGTCGTTTCAATTTTCAGCTTGTTCCGGATTGTTAAAGAGCAAATATCTCAAACATGACTCTTTCAAGTCAGCTTTGAGATAGTTCGGCACGCAACTTTCACTTACATACCAGCAAGTGGCGTCCCCTAGGGGATTCGAACCCCTGTTACCGCCGTGAAAGGGCGGTGTCCTGGGCCTCTAGACGAAGGGGACACTGAAGTCTCAATCGCAAGACGCCTTGCTTCTCTACATCTATCAGACAATCTGTGTGAGCACTACGCGGGTTGTATCTATTAGGTAAGGAGGTGATCCAACCGCAGGTTCCCCTACGGTTACCTTGTTACGACTTCACCCCAGTCATGAATCACAAAGTGGTAAGCGCCCTCCCGAAGGTTAAGCTACCTACTTCTTTTGCAACCCACTCCCATGGTGTGACGGGCGGTGTGTACAAGGCCCGGGAACGTATTCACCGTAGCATTCTGATCTACGATTACTAGCGATTCCGACTTCATGGAGTCGAGTTGCAGACTCCAATCCGGACTACGACGCACTTTATGAGGTCCGCTTGCTCTCGCGAGGTCGCTTCTCTTTGTATGCGCCATTGTAGCACGTGTGTAGCCCTACTCGTAAGGGCCATGATGACTTGACGTCATCCCCACCTTCCTCCAGTTTATCACTGGCAGTCTCCTTTGAGTTCCCGGCCGAACCGCTGGCAACAAAGGATAAGGGTTGCGCTCGTTGCGGGACTTAACCCAACATTTCACAACACGAGCTGACGACAGCCATGCAGCACCTGTCTCAGAGTTCCCGAAGGCACCAATCCATCTCTGGAAAGTTCTCTGGATGTCAAGAGTAGGTAAGGTTCTTCGCGTTGCATCGAATTAAACCACATGCTCCACCGCTTGTGCGGGCCCCCGTCAATTCATTTGAGTTTTAACCTTGCGGCCGTACTCCCCAGGCGGTCGACTTAACGCGTTAGCTCCGGAAGCCACGCCTCAAGGGCACAACCTCCAAGTCGACATCGTTTACGGCGTGGACTACCAGGGTATCTAATCCTGTTTGCTCCCCACGCTTTCGCACCTGAGCGTCAGTCTTTGTCCAGGGGGCCGCCTTCGCCACCGGTATTCCTCCAGATCTCTACGCATTTCACCGCTACACCTGGAATTCTACCCCCCTCTACAAGACTCAAGCTTGCCAGTTTCGAATGCAGTTCCCAGGTTGAGCCCGGGGATTTCACATCCGACTTAACAAACCGCCTGCGTGCGCTTTACGCCCAGTAATTCCGATTAACGCTTGCACCCTCCGTATTACCGCGGCTGCTGGCACGGAGTTAGCCGGTGCTTCTTCTGCGAGTAACGTCAATCACTAAGGTTATTAACCTTAATGCCTTCCTCCTCGCTGAAAGTACTTTACAACCCGAAGGCCTTCTTCATACACGCGGCATGGCTGCATCAGGCTTGCGCCCATTGTGCAATATTCCCCACTGCTGCCTCCCGTAGGAGTCTGGACCGTGTCTCAGTTCCAGTGTGGCTGGTCATCCTCTCAGACCAGCTAGGGATCGTCGCCTAGGTGAGCCATTACCCCACCTACTAGCTAATCCCATCTGGGTTCATCTGATGGCAAGAGGCCCGAAGGTCCCCCTCTTTGGTCTTGCGACGTTATGCGGTATTAGCTACCGTTTCCAGTAGTTATCCCCCTCCATCAGGCAGATCCCCAGACATTACTCACCCGTCCGCCGCTCGTCACCCAGGAGCAAGCTCCCCGTGTTACCGCTCGACTTGCATGTGTTAGGCCTGCCGCCAGCGTTCAATCTGAGCCATGATCAAACTCTTCAATTTAAAAGTGTTTGATGCTCAAAGAATTAAAACTGTTTATAAAATCAGTAGTCACTCTTCAAGACTTGATATTTGTTTGCATCCGAAGATGCTGAGATATCAATCCTGCGAGTGCCCACACAGATTGTCTGATAAATTGTTAAAGAGCAGTGAGTCAGTCGCTTTCGCTTGCTAACTCGAGGTGGCGTATAATACGCTTTCCTCTTTCAGAGTCAAGCGTTTATTTTCGCTTTCGTCTGACTGACTACCGGGTTGTGAAGCCGCTTTCGAAGCCGCTTCGCCGTGTCAGTGGAGGCGCATTATAGGGAGTTCTCAGAGCCTGACAACCCCTAATTTGAAAAAAACTTTCAAGCGTCGTTTTTTTACTCAAAATGGCACTAAAGTGCCAGTTTTTCGAGCCTTTCAAAGCCGTAACGTTGTAAAACGGGCATTAATTGCGCAGTTTCAGGCGTGAATGCCATACAATAGGCAATATTCGGATCTGCAGACGCCGCTTCAGGCGCTTCATGTTCCAGTAACCAAACGGTACGCCTTGCAATCGCGGCACCGGAATCGATCAGCCTCGTCCCCTCAGGTAACACTTCCAACAGTTCTTCCTGTAATAAAGGGAAATGCGTGCAGCCTAATACAACGGTATCCGGCGGCTCCGACATCCGTAACCACGGCCGCAGGATTTTACGCAGCTCGTCCAGCGGTACAGGCTCACCATGAAGCTTCGCCTCCGCCAGCTCCACCAGTTCGGCAGACCCCAGCATCTCAATTTTGCATTCGGTAGCAAATCGGGAGATAAGCTCGTGGGTATAAGGACGCTTGACCGTGCCGCGTGTTGCCAACAGACCCACAACCCCATTTGTCGTCAAACGCGCAGCCGGTTTAATCGCAGGCACAACGCCAACAACAGGGAAGTCGAACTTTTCGCGTAAAGCAGGGAGGGAAACAGTGCTTGCGGTATTACAGGCAATAACAGCGAGGGCTAAAGGATAATGCTGCTGGACAGCAGTCACTATTGAGACCACCCGGTCGACGATAAACTCTTCGCTCTTTTCGCCGTATGGAAACGCCATGTTATCGAAGGCGTAGATGTAATGAAGATCCGGCAGAAGCTGCCGAATCTCATTGTAGACGGACAGCCCACCAACGCCGGAGTCAAAAACCAGCACGGTGGGATGTGCATCAGAAGGTGTAGCTGCCAGACAAGGTGTATTCCCGTCCTGCAGTATGGTAGCCATAAACCGTCTCGTAATCTTTATCGAACAGGTTAGCTATTTTACCACGAACTGTAAGATGTGAGGTGACCGGATAAGACAAACCAACATCCCACAGGCTAACCCCACCCATTTTTACATCACGTCCATTATCAAAGTCGTTATCGTAGCGCTGCCCAATGTACTGGTAAGCGACATTCCATCCTAAATCGTAGACTTGTCCAGTGACTTCATATTTCACCTGCTGCTTCGCCCGGCGGTAGAGGACTTTATTCGTTTCATCATCTCGTGGATCTACATATTGCAATGTAAGGTGGTGATCGATCGGACCTGTCGTCACATTACCCGTCCACTCCACTCCTTTAATCGTCGCCGCCTTAACATTGTAATAAGCATTATTGTTGAAGCTGATGAGGTTTTGAATCTCATAGCGATACGCAGAAAGACGCCAGTCAACTGGGCCGCTCAGTCCTTCTAGTCCTGCTTCCCACTGCTTTGACTCTTCCGGCTTCAGGTTAGGGTTAGAGGCAATACCAAAACGTTCAGCGCCAAATTGCTCTCCAAGCGACGGAGCCAGGAAACCCGTGCCGTAGGACAACGTCGCGCGGTAGCCATCAACAAATTCCCATCCAGCGGCCGTTTGCCAGGTACCGTGCCAACCAAACTGCTGGTCATGGTCTTCACGCCCGGAAGCTTCCAGCGTCACACTGTCTATTTGCTGCTGCCCGGTGAGATACAGCCCAGTGGTATCACGCTTGTAGACATCGGTGCTGGTTGTACCGCTTGATTGAAGCTTCTCTTGCTTCCAGTCAACACCGCCGCTAACGGCCCCGTGGCCAACGGCAATATTGTTGCCCCACTGAATATAGCGCTGTTCCGTATTATCCAGCGTTGAGCCTGGCGCATAGCGTCCATTCAGACTGCTGTAGTTGTAATCTTTGATGCGCTGATAGTTAGCCACCAGTTGAGAAGAATAGTCGCCAGAGTTGAAATGCAGACCGGTATCCCATGATTGGGTATCATTCTGGTGTTCATCATTACCACCAGCATAGCCCCAGGATCCTTGATCGTAATCGGCATTCGCCGAGTAACCATAGCTGCGGAAAAAACCGGAGAAATTATCGTTAAACTTGTGCTGAATACCGCCCCAGAACAATGAATTTCTATATCCATCGCGATCTCTGTCACCGCTATATGGAGAGTTAGGCTGAATATTAAAGCCCTTTGTTGTTTGGTATGCCCCCGCGGCAGTCACCACCGTATCACCGAAGCGATGATTAAAGGTGCCATCGTACTGTTGATAACCATGCGTTCCCACGTCCGCATTGACCTGAGAACGTTCGTTATCCGTCATCGTAATAATGTTAACTACGCCGCCAATTGCACCGGAACCATACACTGCAGAGCGTGGCCCGCGAATATATTCGATGCGCTGCACCAATGAGACGGGGATCTGACCGATATCTATTGTATTGACGATACCAGAGCGTGGCACCGGGATACCATCAATCAGAACCATCACATGACGAGCCTCTGTACCACGGATAAACAACGAGGAACTTTGACCAAGGCCGCCGTTCTGAGCAATATCCACGCCCGGCAATCTTCGCATCACGTCGTTTAAATCTTTTGACTGCCAGCGATCGATATCTTCACGCGTAACCACCGACGTCGGCGCCAGAACGCTATTCACCGGCTGCTGAAAACGATTCGCAGTCACTACCAGGGTATTGCCAGTGTTGCTGTCCTGCGCCCAAACTGAAAAAGCCGTTGCGGACAGAGCCGTCAACAGCGAAACCTTCTTTATCATCATTTATATAAGCACCCGCTTTCGACCAGGATGCCGCAGATATGGCAAATAGCACGCGATAGCCATATCACTTGCGACGTCGTTCCGGCAGGTCTTCGGGCTTGGGGGCTTAATTAAGATGAGGACTTCCCGCTTATATAAGAAAGCAGTGTCTGCATAATGCGTTCATCTTGCCGTTCCTTACCGCTGCGCGTCAGCCCCAGAATCACACTGGGTTCCCTTTTAACTCTCAGGAGGCCGGAAAAGCCATGCTACCGTTAGGCTTATACGGATGTCCAGACTTCCGGCTGAACTTCTTAACGCGATCGGGCTGGACATCCCGGGTCGAATCCCTACAATCGCCGCGTAGTTTGTATTCATTGACCGACTGGATGGCTAGCCATGACCCCTGAACACCTCCCGACAGATCAGTACGACGCGCAACTGGCGGAAAAAGTCACTCGCCTCGAAGGCATGATGGCGCCTTTTGCCGCACCGGCCCCGGAGGTATTCCGCTCACCGGTAAGTCACTACCGCATGCGAGCTGAGTTCCGCATCTGGCATGAAGGTGATGACCTGTATCACATCATGTTCGATCAGCAGACTAAAAGCCGTATCCGGGTCAACAGCTTCCCGGCGGCCAGCGAGCTGATTAACGCCCTGATGCCAGCTATGCTGGATGGCGTCCGCGATATTCCAGCCCTGCGCCACAAGCTGTTCCAGATTGACTACCTGACTACCCTGAGCAATCAGGCCGTGGTGTCTTTGCTCTACCACCGCAAGCTGGATGATGAATGGCAGCAGCATGCCGAGGCGCTGCGCGACAGCCTGCGCGCCCGCGGCTTTAACGTGCATTTGATTGGCCGTGCAACAAAAACCAAGATTGAGCTGGACCAGGATTTTATCGACGAACGCCTGCCGGTTGCCGGTAAAGAGATGATTTACCGCCAGGTTGAGAACAGCTTCACTCAGCCAAACGCGGCCATGAATATTCAGATGCTAGAATGGGCGCTGAGCGCGACAGAAAATTCAAGCGGCGACCTGCTGGAACTCTACTGCGGGAACGGCAACTTCTCGCTGGCTCTGGCCCGCAACTTCGACCGTGTGCTGGCGACCGAAATCGCTAAACCGTCCGTGGCTGCGGCGCAGTACAACATCGCAGCCAACAATATTGATAACGTGCAGATTATCCGCATGGCGGCGGAAGAGTTTACCCAGGCGATGAACGGCGTAAGGGAGTTTAACCGCCTGCAGGGAATCGATCTCAAAAGCTATCAGTGCGAAACCATTTTTGTCGATCCGCCGCGCAGCGGCCTGGATGCTGACACGGTAAAAATGGTGCAGGCCTACCCGCACATCCTTTATATCTCCTGCAATCCACAGACGCTGTGCGAGAACCTGGAAACATTATCCCAGACTCACAGCATCACCCGTCTGGCGCTGTTTGATCAGTTCCCGTACACGCATCACATGGAATGCGGCGTACTGCTCACGCGCAAATAGAAAAAGGACGCCTCGGCGTCCTTTTTGCTATTTATCGGGCTTACTCAGCCGCTTCTGATTTGCGGGAGCGAACTTTAAACAAAATCCAGAACAGCACAACCACCGACAGAATCGAAGGGATAAAGTTAGAGCCAATCGCCGGGTATTCAACGCGAACCACTGAACTATAAAGCAACACACCTAACACAAAACAGGCTGCAGCAAGGCTCGGTAACCCAACCGGCATCGTACGGTTCTGATAGCGCTGATGCAGGCAACAAACCGCCAGCACCAGAGCAATAATAGGAAATATCGAGAACGGAACAACCGAGCTGAACAGCGCGGCAAAAGATCCGTTAATCGACAGACCAGCGATTAACGCCAGCGCCAGCGTACCTCTATCTTGTAACTGTTTCATTGCTCGTTCCTTCACTCTTCGGATAAATGAGCCAGTGCCATTTTTTCTTGTTCCCGGCGATACCAGTAGTAAGCCCCTTTCGAGATCATACGTAGCTGCAACACCAGTCGCTCTTCGAGCTGGCGACGCTGTTCAATATCAACGTCCAGCGCTTCGGCACCTGCACTAAAAACAATCGTGACCATCGCTTCCGCCTGCGCTTCAGTGAAGCTGCGAGGCATGCGATTTTCGAGTTCTAAATAGTCGGCAAGTTCCGCAATAAAGTGCTGAATTTCACGGGCAACCGCGGCACGAAACGCCGCAGACGTGCCTGAACGTTCACGTAACAACAGGCGGAAAGCGTTAGGGTTATTGCCGATAAACTCCATGAACGTTGACACTGAGGTACGGATCACGCTGCCGCCTTTGGCGATGCGCTGCCGCGCCTGCCGCATTAACTGCCGCAGCATCAGGCCACTTTCGTCTACCATTGTAAGACCGAGTTCATCAACATCGCGGAAATGGCGATAAAATGACGTTGGCGCAATACCGGCTTCGCGGGCAACTTCACGCAGGCTCAGGCTGGCAAAGCTTCTTTCGGCGCTTAGCTGGCTAAATGCCGCCTCGACTAAAGAACGCCTGGTTCTCTCTTTTTGTTGCGCTCTTACACCCATCATATTGCCTGAATCCTTCAAACAGAGCTGGAACTATATCAGAGAATCAAGCTACCGCTTTTATAGTGTATTGTGAATGATTGTTTACGGAACATTGACCTGCCCAGGCGGGAAAAAGCACAACGAGAATTGGGGAAATTCCTGGTTGATGTTACCATCGTGTTGCCTTTATGTATAAAAACAGGTAAGCCTTACCATGCCACAAACCTACGATTATGACGCAATAGTGATTGGTTCCGGTCCCGGAGGCGAAGGTGCCGCCATGGGGCTGGTGAAACAAGGAGCCAGGGTAGCGGTGATTGAGCGCTACCACAATGTCGGCGGCGGTTGCACCCATTGGGGCACCATCCCTTCGAAAGCCCTCCGCCACGCCGTCAGCCGCATTATTGAATTCAATCAAAACCCGCTCTACAGCGACCACACTCACCTTCTCCGCTCCTCTTTTGCCGACATCCTGAACCACGCCGACAGCGTGATTAACCAGCAAACCCGCATGCGCCAGGGCTTTTACGAGCGTAACCGCTGCGAGATGCTGCAGGGCGATGCGCACTTTGTGGATGAGCACACTGTCGAGCTTCTGTGCCACGATGGGTCGGTCGAAACCTACACCGCCGAGAAGTTTGTCATTGCCTGCGGTTCTCGCCCTTACCGCCCGCCAGAAGTTGATTTTACCCACCCACGTATCTACGACAGCGACTCAATTCTCAGCCTGCATCACGAACCGCGCCATGTGATCATCTATGGTGCCGGGGTGATCGGCTGTGAGTACGCATCGATCTTCCGCGGGATGAACGTCAAAGTTGATCTGATCAACACTCGCGATCGCCTGCTGGCTTTCCTCGATCAGGAAATGTCGGATTCACTTTCCTATCACTTCTGGAACAGCGGCGTGGTTATTCGCCACAACGAAGAGTTTGAGAAGATTGAAGGCGTGGACGACGGCGTGATTGTTTCTCTGAAGTCCGGCAAAAAAGTGAAGGCGGATTGCCTGCTTTACGCCAACGGACGTACCGGGAATACAGATTCACTGGCGCTGGAAAATATCGGGCTCGAAGCCGACAGCCGTGGACTCATCAAGGTCAACAGCATGTACCAGACCGCGCTGCCGCATATTTACGCGGTGGGCGACGTGATCGGTTATCCAAGCCTGGCTTCAGCAGCCTACGATCAAGGCCGTATCGCCGCTCAGGCGCTGGTGAAAGGGGAAGCCACGGGGCATCTGATCGAAGACATTCCGACCGGCATCTACACCATTCCAGAAATCAGCTCCGTGGGCAAAACGGAACAACAGCTAACCTCGATGAAAGTACCTTACGAAGTGGGCCGGGCGCAGTTTAAACATCTCGCGCGGGCGCAAATCGTGGGTATGAACGTTGGGACGCTGAAAATTCTGTTCCACCGTGAGACGAAAGAAATTCTGGGGATCCACTGCTTTGGCGAGCGCGCGGCCGAAATCATTCACATCGGCCAGGCGATTATGGAGCAGAAAGGTGGCGGTAACACCATTGAGTACTTCGTTAACACCACCTTTAACTACCCAACAATGGCGGAAGCCTATCGGGTAGCGGCGCTTAACGGCTTAAATCGCCTGTTTTAGCGCTGAGTCGAAATGGCCATCCATCTGCGTACGGATGGCCTCTGCCAGCTGCTCATAGCGGCTGCGCAGCGGTGATCCCGGACGATAAACCAGGCCGACGGTACGACGCGGTTCTGGTTTATAACACGGCAGATAAACTACGCCGTCTCGCTGGCGTTCATGCGGCACAGCCAGGGCTGGCAAAAGCGTGATGCCACTTCCTGCAGCCACCATGTTACGCAGCGTCTCTAAGCTTGTTGCCCGGAAATGGGTATCTTCATCCGCACCCGCTTCAAAGCAAAAGCCCATAGCCTGATCGCGCAGGCAGTGCCCGTCTTCCAGCATCAGCAGCTTTTCACCGGCCAGATCGGACATCGGCACGCGGTCACGGTTCGCCCACGGGTGATCCTGATAAACCGCCAGCACCATCGGCTCATCAAACAGCGGCACCTCGATAAACGCTTCGCTCTCTTTTACCAGCGCCAGAATGGCACAGTCCAGCTTGCCGCTGTCGAGCTGCGCCAGCAGTTGATGGGTCTGGGCTTCATGCAGATACATTTCCAGCTTAGGGAAAGTCTGATGCAGCATAGGAATAATTTGCGGCAGCAGGTAAGGCCCCACGGTTGGGATCAGGCCAATATGCAGCGGGCCGGACATGGCTTCGCCCTGCTGGCTTGCCATCTCTTTCAGTACTTTGACTTCACGCAGCACCGTCCGCGCCTGATCCACCAGCAGCAACCCCGCCTGGGTGAACAGCACTTTACGGCTGGTACGCTCCAGCAGCATAACGCCCAGTTCATCTTCCAGCTTGCGAATCTGGCCGCTCAGGGTCGGCTGGCTAACGTGACAGGCATCCGCTGCCCGACGAAAATGGCGGTGCTCGGCCAGCGCCACCAGGTATTCAAGATCTCGAATATTCATTCTCTATCCTCCTGCGCCACGATAGTTCATGGCGATAGATAGCATAGCAACGAACGATTATCCCTATCAAGCAATGTTGGTGAATAATAGCCAGCAACAGCAAGGCGCATCGCTCTGACTTACCCCAGAACGACGCGCGGCTGCAGAGACTCTCTGTTCTCTGAACCTGACGAATTATTAAAGCCAACGTGAACTTTTAGCGGACAGTATGTCCGCTTTTTTTTGTTCAAATTTCGAGGGGATTAGACCAGGCGCTGTTTCGCGTCGGCGATAGCCTGAGCAACCTGCTTAGGTGAAACACCGCCTTTCGCGGCGCGCTTGTCGAGGCAGGATTGCAACGACAGAATCGGATAAACATCGTCGCCAATAACCGCGCTGAATTTCTGCAGGTCGGCCAGGGTTAAGGCTTCCAGCGCTTTACCTTGTTTAATTGCTTCCACGACAGCCTCGCCGACAATGTGGTGAGCTTCACGGAACGGCACGCCTTTAGCAACAAGGTAATCCGCCAGCTCGGTGGCGTTGGCATAGCCTTGCTCAGCGGCTTCCTGGCAGCGAGGACGTTTAACCTGAATGCCGTCCAGCACCAGCACGGACATATGCAGACAATCAAGCCAGGTATCGAGGGCGTCGAACAGGCCTTCTTTGTCTTCCTGCATATCTTTGTTATACGCCAGCGGCAGGCCTTTGAGGGTCATCATCATGCCGGTCAGGGCGCCCTGCACGCGGCCGCACTTGCCGCGGATCAGCTCCAGCGCATCCGGGTTTTTCTTCTGCGGCATCAGGGAGGAACCAGAAGTCACGCGATCGGACAGCTCAACAAAACCGGCCTCCCCGGTGTTGAAGAAGATCAGATCTTCTGCAAAACGGGACAGGTGAACCATGCCGATAGAAGCGTTGGACAGCAGTTCCAGCACATGATCGCGGTCAGAAACGCTGTCGAGGCTATTGCGGGTCGCGGAAGCAAAACCTAACCAGCCGGCAAGCTGTTCGCGGTCAATTTCATAGGCGGTGCCTGCCAGCGCGCCGCTGCCCAGCGGGCTGACGTCCAGGCGCTGCAGAGTGCTTTGTAAACGGCTTTCATCGCGCGCCAGCATCTCGAAGTACGCCAGGCACCAGTGAGCAAAAGTGACCGGCTGCGCGCGCTGCAGGTGTGTATAACCCGGCATCACCGCATCCTGATTGGCTTCGGCTGTTTCAATTAATGCTTGCTGTACCTGGCGGGTGGCAGCCAGCAGCTCGCTGATTTGCATTTTGCACCACAGCTTCAGGTCGGTGGCGACCTGATCGTTGCGGCTACGGCCAGTGTGGAGTTTTTTACCCAGCGCACCGACTTTATCGATCAGCTTGCCTTCCACCCAGCTGTGAATATCTTCCGCGTCGCTTTCCAGAATAGCCTGCGGGTTAACCTGCACTTCTTCCAGCAAGACTTTCAGGGCCTGCTCAAGCTGCTGTTGCTCAGCTTCAGTCAGCACGCCCACGGTGACCAACGCTTTGGACCAGGCGACAGAACCTACGATGTCTTGCTCAGCCAGGCGATAGTCAAAGCGTAAAGAGTCATTGAATTGCTTAAACCGTTGATCGGCTGCCTGAGTAAAACGCCCACCCCAAAGTGCCATAGTCATGCTCCATTCATCATATTGATATTCGTTTGCCCCTCACGCATTCCCGGCCTGGGAACACGTGAGGGTAAAAAATTACTTCTTAAGTTCGTTCAGCGCACGGATACGGGAAGAGAGCGAGAACAGACGGATAAAGCCGCCCGCGTGGCTGTGATCGTAAACTTCATCTTCGCCAAAGGTCGCAAACTCTTCGCTGTAGAGGCTGTTCGGGGATTTTTTCTGAATCGCCGTCACCTGGCCTTTATACAGCTGCAGCACAACTTCGCCGTTCACTTCTTCCGCCAGCGACTCGGCAGATGCCTGCAGAGATTTACGCAGAGGTGCAAACCAGCGGCCATCGTACACAACGTAGGACATTTCGAGACCCAACTGCTCACGCCATTTGAAAGAGTCACGATCCAGCACCAGCTGCTCAACGCCACGCAGAGCAGCCATCATAATGGTGCCCCCTGGGGTTTCATAGCAACCACGAGACTTAATACCCACCAGACGGTTTTCAACGATATCGATACGGCCAATACCGTGCCTGGCCCCGATAGCGTTCAGGGTTTCCAGACACTTGAATGGGCTCATCGCTTCGCCGTTCACGGCCACAACCTTGCCCTGCTTAACGGTCACAGTGACCTGTTCAGCCTGATCCGGCGCTTCCTGCGGGTCAACGGTCCACACCCAACAGTCTTTGTTCGGGGCATTCCACGGGCTTTCCAGCACGCCGCCTTCGGTAGAAATGTGCCAGGCGTTTTCGTCACGGCTGTAGATTTTTTCCAGTGAGGCAGTCGTCGGGATATCACGCTCTTTCAGGTAATCGAGCAGCGCTTCACGGGAACGCAGGTTCCACTCACGCCACGGGGCAACAACCTTCAGATGCGGAGCCAGCGCGGCCCAGGTAGATTCAAAACGCACCTGGTCGTTACCTTTACCGGTCGCACCGTGGCACAGCGCATCTGCGCCCACTTTATTCGCCACATCCACCAGCGCTTTAGCGATCAGCGGACGCGCCATAGAAGTGCCGAGCAGATAGCTTCCTTCGTACAGCGCCCCGGTCTGCAGCACAGGGTAAACATAGTCGCTGATAAACTCTTCACGCGCATCGACCACGTAGCACTCAGAAGCCCCGGAGCGCAGCGCTTTCTGCTCAACGCCTTTCAGATCTTCACGATCCTGACCGATATCCACCACGCAGGCGACCACTTCGCAGCCGCCGTAGTTCTCTTTCAGCCATGGAATGATGGCTGAAGTGTCGAGGCCGCCAGAGTATGCGAGAACGATTTTTTTGATGCCGTGATTTTGCATTGTCTTGTCCTTGTTAAAACTATTCTTTGTCTATGCCAGAATCCGGGTGCCGATAGCCACACCGTTGAATAAAGAGGGTAGCTGATCCGCGTGGCGCCATGAGGCAATATCCACCGGGCGTCCCAGGGTACGGGCCGCATCCAGCGCCGCGTTCACTTTCACAATCATGCCGTCGGTGATAATGCCTTGCTCAATCAGCTGTTCGGCTTTGGCCGCCGTCATCTCAGCGATGCGCTGACCTTTACCGTCCAGGATACCGCTCACGTCGGACAACAGAATCAAATCCGCGCCGAGCGTTGCGGCCAGCGCCGTTGCCGCCTGATCCGCATTGACGTTCATCAGCTCGCCTTCAGCGGTCACACCGATGGAGCTAACAATCGGCAGGAAGCCGTTTTCCAGCAGCGTATTAATCAGTTTTGGCGAACCCGGTTTAGCCAGGCCGACGTGACCAAGCGCTTCGTCAAGCTGAGTCACCGTAACGCTATCCCCGTCACCGAGGCTCAAGCCAACGCCGTTAATGCCATGCTTCTTCGCCCAGGCCAGCAGCGTCTTGTTGGCCGTGCCCGCCAGCGCACCGGTAATAATGTCAATCTGGTCGGCAGGCGTCACACGCAGGCCGTTTTTCTTTTGTACCGGCAGCGCCAGCTTCTTCATCAGCTCATCCACCAGGCAACCGCCGCCGTGAACAATCACCAGAGGACGCTGATGGGACTGGCGATAGTTCACCAGCGCGGTAAACAGGCGCTCCAACGCCTCTTCGCTATCCAGCAGCACGCCGCCCAATTTGATAATTAAAGGATTCATCATTTCACCCGACCGACGGTTAAATAAGGGACTGCGTTTCGGCGAAGCCGAAACGAATATTAAGACACTGTACTGCCTGCGCCGCGGCACCTTTCAGCAGGTTATCCTCGGTGGCAACAACAATCAGGTGCTCATCCTGCACGGCAAAGCCGATGTCGCAGAACGGCAGGCCAACCACATTTTTCAGCGCCGGAACGCCTTTTTCGTACAGGCGAACCAGCGGCTTGTCGCCGTAGGCCTGGGTAAACGTCTCCGCGATCTGCTGCTGCGTAACGCCAGCTTTCAGGCGACAGGTAATCGTCGCCAAAATGCCACGCGGGAAATTGCCGAGGTGCGGGGTGAAAATCACCGACGCGCCAAGATGGGTAGCGATTTCTGGTTGATGGCGATGATTAAACACGCCGTAAGGCTGCAGGCTAACTTCGCAGAAGCTGTTGGAAATCGCGGCCTTGCGCCCGGCACCGCTGACGCCGCTGGTAGCGTTGATCACCGGCCACTGGTTCAAATCCAGCAGATCGGCATCAATCAGCGGCTTCAGCGCCAGCTGAGACGCCGTCGGATAGCAGCCCGGCACGGCAATTAAATTGCTCTCTTTGAGCGCAGCACCCTGCCATTCGGCCAGGCCATAAACCGCTTTTTCCAGCAGCTCAGGATGCTGATGGGTAAAACCGTAATAACGTTCATAGAACGCCGGGTCGTTAACGCGGAACGCGCCTGAGAGATCGATCACCACGCAGCCTGCCGCCAGGAACTGCGGAGCCAGATCGTGGCTGACTTCGTGGGCGGTGGCGAGGAACACCACATCCACACCCTCGCTGAACTCGCTGATGTCGGACATCGCCTGCAGCGGCAGATCAACAATGCCCTTTAACTGCGGATGCAAATCAGATATCAATTTTCCTGCATCTGAACTTTGCGCTGAAACCGTCAAAGCGGTTATGTTCATATCAGGATGGCGATTCAAATAGCTTACAAGCTCTGCGCCTGCATAACCGCTTGCACCCACAATCAGCGTATTCAACATCTGGGTCGTTCACCTTGTCTTTTCGGTCTGCTCAGAGTGCCAGCCTGACGCTTTCACCCACGTCCGTTAGCGTGGTTTTTTATTCACCGGAACGCTTAACTGTTCCTTTACGCTCAACGTTATTGTATTTTTATTCACAATTAATGCATGAATATTGATACTATCCTAACCTAAGGCCTGTCAACAGTGAAGATGAAATTACCGCCTTTTATCGAGATCTACCGCGCTCTGATCGCGACACCTTCCATCAGCGCCACCGACAGCGCGCTGGATCAAAGCAATGAGTCTTTAATCAATTTACTGGCGGGCTGGTTCCGCGACCTCGGTTTTAACGTCGAAATTCAGCCTGTGCCAGGCACTCGCAATAAATTCAATATGCTGGCGAGCAGCGGCCAGGGCGCTGGCGGCCTGTTACTGGCAGGGCACACCGATACTGTGCCGTTCGACGATGGCCGCTGGACGCGGGACCCGTTTACCCTGACCGAGCACGACAACAAGCTTTACGGCCTGGGTACCGCCGACATGAAAGGGTTCTTCGCGTTCATTCTGGATGCCCTGCGCGACGTGGATGTGACAACCCTGAAAAAGCCGCTCTACATATTGGCCACCGCCGATGAAGAGACCACCATGGCAGGTGCACGCTATTTCGCTGAAACAACCTCGCTTCGCCCGGACTGTGCGATCATCGGTGAACCGACATCGCTACAGCCGGTACGTGCGCACAAAGGACACTTGTCTAACGCCATTCGTATTCTGGGGCAGTCCGGCCACTCGAGCGATCCGGCGCGCGGCGTTAACGCCATTGAACTGATGCATGATGCCATCGGCCACATTCTCACGCTGCGCAATACGCTGAAAGATCGCTATCACCATGACGCCTTCACCGTGCCGTATCCAACCCTCAACTTAGGGCACATTAACGGCGGCGACGCGGCAAACCGCATTTGTGCATGTTGCGAACTTCACATGGATATTCGCCCGCTGCCGGGTATGACATTAAACGATCTGAACGGTTTACTGACCGAAGCATTAGAACCGGTAAGCCAGCGCTGGCCTGGTCGCCTGACGGTCTCTGAACTTCATCCGCCGATCCCAGGCTACGAATGCCCGCCGGACCACCAGCTCGTGCAGGTCGTTGAGAAACTGCTCGGCGCGCAAACGGAAGTGGTGAACTACTGCACCGAAGCACCGTTTATCCAGACCGTATGCCCAACGCTGGTGCTTGGTCCTGGCTCCATCAACCAGGCTCACCAGCCGGATGAATACATCGATACCCGCTTCATCAAGCCAACCCGGGAGTTAATTACTCAGGTAGTGCATCATTTTTGTTGGCATTAATTAATCGCGGTAAAAGGGGGTTTTCCCCCCTTTTTAATCTGGAATAATCAGTATTCCTATAAGAAATGCTTATATGCGAAGTTGGTAATTAAATTTCATAAATTCGCGTCATTTCCTCGTTTGCTGAAACGATTTCGTAGCAATTGACGAATGGTTTATGACGTGGCTTTATAAAAGGCGGTGTTGAACCTTCACGGGTGAAATTAAGTTACATAATAGATTGGGCTGGAGTCATATGAACGAACGCTATTCTGCTTTGCGAAGTAATGTCAGCATGCTCGGAAAACTGCTCGGAGATACCATCAAAGATGCGCTGGGAGAAAATATCCTCGACCGCGTAGAAACGATCCGTAAGTTATCCAAGTCCTCCCGCGCCGGTAATGAAGCCAATCGTCAGGAGCTGCTGAGCACGCTGCAGAACCTCTCAAATGATGAACTGCTCCCCGTCGCCCGCGCCTTTAGCCAGTTTCTTAATCTTGCCAACACCGCAGAGCAGTACCACAGCATCTCCGCGACGGGCGAAGCGGCCAGCAACCCAGAAGTCATCGCTAAAACGCTGCAAAAACTGAAAAGTCAGCCGGGCATCAGCGAAGCAGACATTCGGGCAGCCGTTGAGTCTCTCTCTCTGGAGCTGGTGCTCACCGCTCACCCTACCGAGATCACTCGCCGTACCCTGATTCATAAACTGGTCGAAGTGAACAGCTGTCTGAAGCAGCTCGACCACAGCGATCTCGCCGACTACGAGCGCAACCAAATCATGCGCCGCCTGCGTCAGCTGGTTGCTCAGGCATGGCATACCGACGAAATTCGTAAGCATCGCCCTTCCCCGGTCGACGAAGCCAAATGGGGCTTCGCGGTGGTAGAAAACAGTCTGTGGGAAGGGGTGCCAAACTACCTGCGTGAGCTTAACGAACAGCTCGAAGAGAATCTGAATTACAAACTGCCGGTGGACTTCGTCCCGGTACGCTTTACCTCCTGGATGGGCGGCGACCGCGACGGCAACCCGAACGTAACGTCCGAAATCACCCGTCACGTCCTGCTTCTCAGCCGCTGGAAAGCCACCGACCTGTTCCTGCGCGATATCGCGGTCCTGGTTTCCGAGCTGTCGATGGTGGAGTGCACGGCGGAGCTTAGCGAACTGGCAGGGCCGGATGCGGGCCAGGAACCTTACCGCCACATCATGAAAGGCCTGCGCCAGCAGTTGCTCTCCACCCAGGCCTGGCTTGAAGCCCGCCTGAAAGGCCAGCGTCTGCCGAAGCCGGAAGGTCTGCTCATTCAAAACGAGCAGCTTTGGGATCCGCTCTACGCCTGTTATCAATCCCTGCAGGCCTGCGGCATGGGCATCATCGCTAACGGGCAGTTGCTGGACACCCTGCGCCGCGTGAAATGCTTCGGCGTGCCGCTGGTACGCATTGATATTCGCCAGGAAAGCACGCGCCACAGCGAAGCGCTGGGCGAAATGACCCGCTATCTTGGCATCGGCGACTACGAAAGCTGGTCAGAGGCTGATAAACAAGCCTTCCTGATCCGCGAACTGAACTCCAAGCGCCCTCTGCTGCCTCGCCAGTGGGAGCCAAGCGCTGACACTCAGGAAGTGCTGGAAACCTGCAAAGTGGTAGCCGAAGCGCCACGCGGTTCCATTGCTGCCTACGTTATTTCGATGGCCAAGACGCCGTCAGACGTGCTGGCCGTTCACCTGCTGCTGAAAGAAGCGGGCTGTACCTTCGCCCTGCCGGTTGCGCCACTGTTTGAAACCCTCGACGACCTGAATAACGCCGACGACGTCATGACCCAGTTGCTGAATATCGACTGGTACCGTGGCTTTATCCAGGGCAAACAGATGGTGATGATTGGCTATTCCGACTCGGCGAAAGATGCTGGCGTGATGGCCGCATCCTGGGCGCAATATGAAGCGCAAGATGCGCTGATCAAAACCTGTGAGAAAGCCGGTATCGCCCTGACGTTATTCCACGGGCGCGGCGGCTCCATTGGCCGTGGCGGTGCGCCAGCGCACGCAGCTCTGCTTTCTCAGCCACCAGGCAGCCTGAAAGGTGGCCTGCGCGTCACCGAGCAAGGTGAGATGATTCGCTTTAAATACGGCCTGCCAGAAATCACCATCAGCAGCCTGTCGCTCTACACCAGCGCGATCCTTGAAGCTAACCTGCTGCCGCCGCCAGAGCCGAAGAAAGAGTGGATTCAGATCATGAACTCACTTTCTGCGACGTCCTGCGAGATGTATCGCGGCTATATTCGCGAGAACACAGACTTCGTGCCGTATTTCCGTTCCGCCACGCCGGAGCTGGAATTGGGCAAACTGCCGTTGGGCTCTCGCCCAGCTAAACGTCGTCCAAACGGCGGGGTAGAATCTTTACGTGCGATCCCGTGGATCTTCGCCTGG
The DNA here is from genome assembly GCF_050847315.1 of Enterobacter sp. TMH.L2. NCBI lineage: Bacteria > Pseudomonadati > Pseudomonadota > Gammaproteobacteria > Enterobacterales > Enterobacteriaceae > Enterobacter > Enterobacter sp. TMH.L2. Next base: position 4,539,793 of record NZ_CP193791.1, read on the forward strand.
ACCCAAAACCGCCTGATGCTGCCGGCCTGGCTGGGCGCAGGCGCGGCGCTGCAAAAGGTCGTGGAAGAAGGCAAGCAAAGCGAGCTGGAAACAATGTGCCGCGACTGGCCGTTCTTCTCCACTCGCCTTGGCATGCTGGAGATGGTGTTTGCCAAAGCCGACCTTTGGCTGGCGGAATACTACGATCAGCGCCTGGTGAAGCCAGAGCTGTGGAAACTGGGCAAACAACTACGTGACCAGCTGGAAGCCGACATCAAAGTCGTGCTGGATATCGCCAACGACTCACACCTGATGGAAGATTTACCGTGGATTGCCGAGTCGATTACCCTGCGTAATATCTATACCGATCCGCTGAACGTCCTGCAGGCCGAACTGCTGCACCGCTCGCGCCAATCGGAAGAGAAAGGCGAAGCGCCTGATGCCCGCGTAGAGCAAGCCCTGATGGTCACCATCGCCGGGGTTGCCGCCGGGATGCGTAATACCGGCTAAGATTTTTTAGCTTTGTCATTTCCCCCGCAAACGCGGGGGTTTTTATTTCTAACTAGTGAAAACGCTCATCGCCACTCAACGTACTTAACACGTTTATTGCCCCCGCCATCTTCAACAAATAAACAACAAAAAACCAAAAGCATTGGCCGTATAAATATCCCCGGAACAAGCCTGAAATTACGCTGTCATTATTCCGACACATTTTCTATATTGTGCGCAAAAGTCATCCAGCAATGGGTGACTTTTTTCGTGAGTACAAGCCACCGTAGCGTTCATAACTAAGGCTTACTTAAGGTTTTCTCATTACGGTTAATGATAATTTAATAGCACAGGCAAGAGTATGCACTTCACATTGAAACAGTCTGAACGTAAGTTCAGCATTAAAGCCCTTGGATGGGTTTTACTCTACTTTTGGTATTTTTCCTCGGTTTTGCAGATTGCCATCTTAACAACAGGCTACAGCGGTACAACAGGGCTGCGTGACTCCTTACTGTTTAGCTCTCTGTGGTTTATTCCTGTATTTCTGTTTCCACAGCGTACGCGCATTATTGCCGCCTTTATTGGCGTTATCCTTTGGGCAGCCTCAATCGCCGCCCTGGGTTACTACGTTGTCTACGGGCAGGAGTTCTCGCAAAGCGTTCTGTTTGTGATGTTCGAAACAAACGCCAGCGAGGCCAGCGAATACCTGAGTCAGTATTTCAGCCTGAAGCTGCTGCTCATTGCGGTTGCCTATACGCTGGGTGCCATCTTTCTTTGGACCCGTCTGCGCCCGGTTTATATTCCAAACCCGTGGCGCTGGTTGGTTTCCTTCGCCATCCTGTTCGGCCTGGTGCTCAATCCGGTGGGTAAAGAGTGGCTTATCAACAAACGCAGCCTTGGCGAATCCTTCTCCAGTATTTCTTATCGCCTTGAGCCTGCGGCCCCCTGGCAGTTTATCGTCGCCTATACCGAATATCGCCAGCAGTTGGACAGCCTGAATAACCTGCTAACGTCCAACAATGCGCTGCCGCCGTTGGCTAACCTGAAAGACGCCTCCGGTAATGCGCCGCGCACTTTGGTACTGGTTATTGGTGAGTCAACGCAGCGTGGCCGCATGAGCCTGTACGGCTACCACCGCCAGACAACGCCAGAGCTGGATGAGTTGCATAAAACTGACCCGCAAATGACGGTGTTTAACGACGTCGTCACTTCACGTCCTTACACCATTGAAATTCTGCAGCAGGCGCTGACGTTTGCAGACGAGAAAGATCCGGATCTCTACCTGACTAAGCCTTCGCTGATGAACCTGATGAAGCAGGCCGGGTACAAAACCTTCTGGATCACTAACCAGCAGACCATGACCGAACGCAACACCATGCTGGCCGTATTCTCAAAGCAGACTGACAAACAATATTATATGAACCAGCAGCGTACCCAGAGCGCGCGCGAATACGACACGAACGTCCTCGCGCCGTTTAAAGAGGTTCTGGCCGACCCTGCACCGAAAAAATTCATTATTGTGCACCTGCTCGGCACGCATATTCGGTATGACTTCCGCTACCCGGAAAACTGGAACAAGTTTGATGGTAAAACGGACGATTTACCGGCTGGATTAACCAAAGATCAGCAAGAATCCTACAACAGTTACGATAACGCCAACCTGTTTAACGACCACGTGGTTTCCACGCTGATCAAAGACTACAAGGCCAGCGATCCTAACGGCTTCCTGCTCTATTTCTCTGACCACGGGGAAGAGGTTTACGACACACCGCCGCATCAGACCCAGGGGCGTAACGAAAACAAACCTACGCGTCATATGTACACCATCCCGTTCATCGTCTGGACGTCACCGACCTGGCAGCAGGCCCACCCGCGTGACTTCTCGGGAGATATAAACCGCAAATACAGCAGCTCAGAACTGATTCATACCTGGTCTGATTTAGCCGGTTTAAGCTATGACGGCTACGACGCAACACGGGCCATCACCAGCCCGCAGTTTGTCGAAGCGACCCGCTGGATTGGTAACCCGTATGATAAAAATGCGCTGCGGGATTACGATGCGCTGCCTTACGGCGATAGCGGCAGTAATCAGTAACGCTTTTAGCCCGTAAAGTAAAAAGCCCCGCTCACAGTTGAACGGGGCTTTTTTAATGTGAAATCAATGTCTACAGCTTGGGTCGAACGCCTAAAGTGTGGCAGATCGCATAGCTCATTTCCGCCCGGTTAAGCGTGTAGAAGTGGAAATCCTTCACGCCTTCCCGGCTCAGGATTTTCACCATATCCATGGCAATGTTCGCGCCCACCAACTGGCGGGTTTCGGCATCGTTATCCAGGCCTTCAAACATTTGTGCCATCCACGACGGAATACGCACGTTAGTCATATCGGCAAATTTCTTCGCCTGCCGGAAGTTTGAGACAGGCAGAATACCCGGGATTATCTCGACATCAATGCCTGTGGCCGCGCAGCGATCGCGGAAGCGAAGATAGCTTTCAACATCAAAGAAGAATTGAGTAATCGCGCGGTTAGCACCGGCTTCAATTTTACGGCGCAGGCTGAGTAAATCCGCCTGGGCGCTTTTGGCTTCGGGATGGACTTCCGGATAGGCCGCAACGGAAATATCAAAGTCGCCGACTTCCTTGAGCAGCCTCACCAGGTCAGAAGCATACATATCCGGCTTACCGCTGCCAGGCGGTAGATCACCACGCAATGCAACGATATGGCGGATGCCGTTGTTCCAGTAGTCCTGCGCAATCGCCTGCAGTTCATCTCGCGTTGCATCGACACAGGTCAGATGCGGGGCTGCTTCAAGGCCGGTACGCTCTTTGATGCCTTTGATGATGCTGTGGGTACGGTCACGCTCGCCGGAGTTCGCCCCGTAGGTCACGGAAACAAACGTTGGCTTCAGGATGCTTAGCCTGTCGATAGACTTCCACAGGGTTTGTTCCATTTCACTGCTGCGCGGCGGGAAAAACTCAAAGGAAACATGAATATGCCCGGCCACTTCGGCCAGACTCTGGTTCAGCGCTTCCCGCTGATTCGCGTGAAAAAAGCTCATACCCTTACCTCGTCAATCGCATCGTTATCGTGTGGTGGCGTTTTATTGCTATCCAGACGTTTAGACGTCCAGATAGAAAGATGACCGAAAAGGCGAAAGTCGTCAATGAAAATGTCACCACAAAATGTGGAGGAATTCTCACATAAGATGAATTTTTTTCAGGAGAAACGGAGAAAGGGACATGCAGGAAAACGCACTCTCTTCCAAAGAAAGAGAGTGCGGGAAAGAAACTACAGCAGTTGTGCCAGGCGGTTCAGATCGGACTGAATGGCCCCGGCGGTAACATCGCGCCCGGCGCCAGGCCCGCGGATCACCAGCGGGTTGTCACGGTACCAGCGGCTTTCAATCGCGAAGACGTTGTCACACGGCAGCAGAGCGGCAAGCGGATGCTCTGCCCGCACGGCTTCAACCCCCACGCGAGCCTTGCCGTTCGCATCAAACCGGGCCACATAACGCAGCACCAGCCCCATCTCCTGGGCCGCCTCGAGCCGCTGCAGCATTTGCTCGTTCAGCTCATCACCGTTTTCAAAGAAATGGTCAATGGAGCCGCCTTCACAACCTGCGGGCACCAGAGATTCCACACGGACCTGATCCGGCTCGATGTCATAACCCGCCTCACGGGCCAGGATCACCAGCTTACGCATGACGTCTTTACCGGACAGGTCCACGCGCGGATCTGGCTCGGTTAGCCCCTGCTGCCAGGCCTGATCAACCAGTTCAGTAAACGGCACTGTGCCGTCAAACTGCAGGAACAGCCATGAAAGCGTCCCCGAGAAAATACCGCTGATAGCCAGAATAGCATCGCCGCTGTCACGCAGGTCGCGAACCGTATGGTTAACCGGCAGCCCTGCGCCCACCGTGGCGTTATACAGCCAGTGCCTGCCCGTTTTCTCAAACGCATCACGAATCTGGCGATACTTCTGGCCGTTCCCTGCGCCGGCAAGCTTATTGGCGCTGATCACATGGAAGCCATGGCTGGCGAAGTCCAGGTATTGATCGGCGAGCTGCTCGCTGGCGGTCACGTCCAGTACCACTAAATCATCATACGGATGAGCCCGCATCCACAGGAACAGCGACTCTTCGTCCTGCTGAACAGCCTCATCATTGAAGAAGGCCAACGCGCGACTGGCATCCAGACCGTCGTAATTCAGCAAGCTACGGCTGCTGTCCACCACGCCAGCCAGCACAAATTCAAACCCGGTACGGGCAGAGAGAATTTCCTGTTCGCGGGCAAACAGCTCAAGCCAGCGGGAACCGATGTTGCCTTTGCCGAACAGCATCAGACCAATACGCTTCTCAGCACGAAACAGCGACTTGTGTAGCCCCTGAATCAGGCTTTCCGTTGGGCCTACGCGCAGCACGGCCACCAGGCTAATGCCGTCTTCCGACTGCCAGATAAACTCCACGGGATGATCTTTCAACTGCTGCCAGAAACGGTGGCTATGCAGCGGGTTACGGCAAACGCCGGCCCCGACCATTGCCACCAGCGCCAGGCCTTCACGCAGACGAAGCTCGCCCTGCAGGCTGGCATTCTGGAGAAGTTGCAGCACGCTGTTGGCGACTTCCGAGGTGTAGCAGAGCTGCAGTAAATTACGATCGGGATGCACGCCAATCGACAGTGGACGCACCTGACCGCGCTTGAGGATCATATCCAGCTCTTTTTGCGCCAGCTTGAAATCCTGATGCGACGGCACCTGATATTCGATCAGGCAAACATCGTCGTGACTGGTGACAATCCGGGCACCCGTGCCGGACGCCAGAACGCGCTCAATACGGGTCGAACCTTGCTCTGGCGAATAGCTGCAGCGCAGTTGCAGGTCGATATCGCTGCCGGATACGGGCTGTAATGTACGAGCGTGTAGCACCGGCGCGGCAAGACGAGCCAGCTCGCTGGCTTCATCCAGACGTAGCAGAGGCAACAGGCAGGCATCTTTAACTTTACGCGGATCCGCGCTGTAAACCCCGGCCACGTCGCTCCAGATAGTTACGCGTGAAACGCCAGCCAGCGCGCCAATCTGCGTCGCTGAATAGTCAGAACCGTTACGCCCCAGCAGCACAGTTTCACCCGCTTCATTGCTGCAGATAAAACCGGTCACAACCAGGCGTTTATTCGGGTGCTGGGCAAGCAAGTTTTGCAGCAGCGGCCAGGAACGGCCTTCGTCAACCTGTGGCTGGGCCGCGCGTTCAGCACGCATAAAATCGCGGGCGTCCAGCCAGGCGGCTTCAACGCCCTGCTGATTCAGCACCGCAGCCATCAAACGCGCCGACCAGACTTCCCCGTGACCAACAACCTCTGCATAAACGGCATCGGTCATTTTACCGTCCAGCAGAACAGCAAGGCGCTCAAGGTCGTGGATAAACCCGGCAATCAGGCCATCCGCCACTTCCGGCGGCAATAAACCGCTAATAAGGTCGCTCTGATAGCGGCGCAGCGTTTGCTGAACCTGATGCGCGGAAAGCCTGTCGCTCTGGCTCAGCTTAAGCCAGTTAATCAACTGGTTAGTGGTACTGCCGGCGGCCGAAACCACCATCATGTCACCCGGTCTGGAATATTCGGTCATGATACCCGCCACGCGCAGGTAACATTTCACATCGGCAAGACTGCTGCCCCCAAACTTGTGCAGTTGACGAACCGGCGTCCCTGCTGGTGCTGAAACACTCATGCTTACCCCTCGGCAGCGACCCGGAAGGCATTTTCCAGATCGGCAATTAAATCTTCACTATCTTCTATACCTGTTGAAACGCGCAGCAGCGTTTCAGAAATGCCGGCGGCAGCTCGTGCCTCCGGCGCCATGCCCGCATGTGTCATGGTTGCGGCGTGAGAAATCAAGCTTTCCACGCCCCCCAGCGATTCCGCCAGGGTAAACAGCGACAGCGCCCCCAGGAAACGACGCAGCGTTTGCTCGTCACCGTCGAGCTCAAAGCTCAGCATCGCGCCAAACCCTTTTTGCTGACGGGCCGCGATCTCGTGGCCCTGGTTTTCCGGCAGTGAAGGATGATACAGCTTTTTCACCAACGGTTGCTGCTTGAGAAACTCAACAATGGCCTGAGCATTACGTTGAGCCACTTCCATACGTGGCGACAGAGTGCGCAGGCCACGCAACAGCAGGTAGCTGTCAAATGCGCTGCCGGTGACGCCAATGTTATTCGCCCACCATGCCAGTTCGGTGACCGTGGCAGGATCTTTTGCAATAACAACGCCTGCAACCACATCCGAATGGCCGTTGAGGTACTTGGTGCAAGAGTGCAGAACCAGATCGGCCCCCAGCGCCAGCGGGTTTTGCAGTGCCGGGCTCAGGAAGGTGTTATCCACCACGCTAATCGCACCCGCTTCACGCGCTGCGGCACAGATTTTCGCAATATCCACGACGCGCAACAATGGATTACTTGGACTTTCTACCAGTACCAGCTTTGGTTTTTCCGCCAGCGCAGAGTTTAAAGCCTCTTCATCATTCTGATCGACGAATAAAACGCGGTAAGCCCCACGTTTTGCCAGACTATCGAACAGGCGGTAGCTGCCACCATAGCAGTCGTGAGGCGCCACCAGCAGGTCGCCAGGTTTCAGGAATACGGTGGTGACCAGATGAATGGCCGACATGCCGGTATTGGTCATTACTGCCCCAGCCCCGCCTTCCAGCTCCGCTAACGCCCGCTGTACTACGTCGCGCGTTGGGTTACCCCGGCGTGAATAATCATGGGCACGCGGTTCATTAAAGCCGGTAAAGTTATAGGTGCTGGACAGGTGAATAGGTGGAACGACGCAGCCGTATTGCTCGTCATCATTCAAACCGCTACGAACTGCGATGGTTGCCTGTTTACGCGTCATGGTGTGCCCGATCCTTGCTGGTCGAATAAAAGTCAGGCCTCAGAGTAAACAACCGCAGTATAGACGTCAATACATCTGGACATCTAAACCTCTTTGCGTATAGATTGAGCAAAAGGCAAATAGCCGTTAAAATTATGCGTTTTAGAGTGTATATGTCTGAGTTTCACGCTCAGGAAAGGGTTATCCTGTGCTGTACACTAAAAGAGATAATCGTCAACGCCGCGGATTTACCCGGCTTTGGCACGTTTTCATAGATTAAGAGGATTAAGGTATCTCATGGCTGAATGGAGCGGCGAATATATCAGCCCCTACGCTGAGCACGGTAAGAAGAGTGAACAAGTAAAGAAAATTACGGTTTCCATTCCTCTGAAAGTGTTGAAGATCCTCACCGACGAGCGCACGCGTCGCCAGGTGAATAACCTGCGTCATGCGACCAACAGTGAATTGCTGTGTGAAGCTTTTTTGCACGCCTTCACCGGCCAGCCGCTGCCGAACGATGCTGACCTGCGTAAAGAGCGCAGCGATGAAATCCCGGAAGATGCGAAGGTCATTATGCGTGAACTGGGGATCGATCCGGATACGTGGGAATATTAAGATCTGATGTTAAGGCGTCTGCGGGCGCCTTTTCTTATTGCGTTACCGGATAACAGACACAAAAAAGGCGCCTTCAGGCGCCTTTCTCTTTCCAGAGTGCGAAACTTATTTCTTCGCGCCTGGTACGCTGAAGCGCTTGTTGAAGCGATCAACACGGCCGCCGGTAGCAACATCACGCTGTTTACCAGTGTAGAACGGGTGGCACTGACCACATACGTCCAGGTTCAGATCGTGACCTACGGTGGAGCGGATCTTGATAACATTACCGCAAGAGCAGTTTGCAGTAATTTCTTCGTATTTAGGATGGATATCTTTTTTCATGGTAAACCTCGGTAAAGGCCGCGTCGCTCTTCCAGCCCTAACGCCAGACACCACGCGATGTTAATAAATTAGGTTTTTTGATACCAAAACTGCGCATCAAAGGCGGCGAATCATACAGAAATTGCTCACCCGGTGCAAACTGATCCGCAATTTTGCAAGCGCACAGTGTACACTAATACGTCATTTTTTTCAGCCTGGATGCTTTCATGCCCGTAGCCCACGTTGCACTGCCGGTTCCGCTGGCCCGTACCTTCGACTATCTGCTGCCAGAAGGCGTGCAGGTTAGCGCAGGCTGCCGCGTACAGGTGCCGTTTGGCAAGCAACGCGAAGCTGTCGGTATCGTCATGTCGGTCAGCCAGTCGAGCGATCTGCCGCTGGAAAAACTCAAGCCCGTTGGTGAAATTCTCGATGGGCGCTCGCTGTTCACGCCGTCACTCTGGCGCGTGCTGCTGTGGGCTGCGGAGTATTATCATCACCCGATTGGCGAAGTGCTCTTTCACGCTCTGCCAATTCTTCTTCGCCAGGGGAAACCTGCGCACCATGCTCCGCTCTGGTACTGGTTTGCTACGGAAGAAGGAAAAGCCGTTGATCTGAACAGTCTCAAACGTGCGCCTAAACAGCAGCAGGCACTGGCGGCGCTGCGGCACAATATCGTCTGGCGGCATCAAATCGGCGAGCTGGAAATCAGTGAGCCGGGGTTACAGGCGCTGAGAACAAAAGGCCTGTGTGATTTAAAAAGCGCGGCGCCTGCGGAAGAAGACTGGCGGGCAAGCTATGCCGTTGCCGGTGAGCGGCTGAGACTGAATACGGAACAGGCCACCGCCGTGGGGGCTATCCACAGCGAATCTGACCATTTCTCCGCCTGGCTGCTCGCCGGCATCACCGGCTCCGGCAAAACTGAGGTTTACCTCAGTGTGCTTGAAAATGTGCTGGCGCAGGGCAAGCAGGCTTTAGTGCTGGTGCCCGAAATTGGCCTGACTCCGCAAACTATCGCCCGCTTCCGGGAGCGTTTTAACGCGCCGGTTGAAGTCCTGCACTCCGGGCTGAATGACAGTGAAAGGCTCAGCGTGTGGCTAAAAGCACGCAGCGGTGAGGCGGCCATCGTCATTGGTACCCGTTCTTCTCTGTTCACGCCGTTCTGCCGTCTCGGCGTCATCGTCATCGATGAGGAACATGACAGCTCCTATAAACAGCAAGAAGGCTGGCGCTATCACGCTCGCGATTTAGCCGTTTACCGGGCGCATGCCGAAAACATTCCGATCATTCTCGGCTCGGCAACGCCAGCATTAGAAACCCTGCACAATGTTCAGGTGGGAAAATATCGCCAGCTACGCCTGACTAAACGTGCCGGAAACGCTCGCCCGGCTCACCAGCAGGTTGTCGACCTGAAAGGGCAGCAGCTCAAAGCCGGCTTAGCCCCTGCACTGCTCAAAAAGATAGGCGAGCATCTTGCCGCAGATAACCAGGTGATCCTTTTCCTTAACCGCCGCGGCTTCGCTCCTGCCCTGCTCTGCCACGAATGCGGCTGGATTGCGGAATGCGCACGGTGCGATCATTACTACACGCTGCACCAGGGCCAGCGCCATCTGCGTTGCCACCATTGCGACAGCCAGCGCGCGATCCCGCAGCAGTGCCCGCAGTGCGGCTCCACGCATCTGGTTCCGGTGGGAATGGGGACCGAACAGCTTGAACACAGCCTTGAGCCGCTGTTCCCGAACGTACCGATTTCCCGCATCGACCGCGATACCACCAGCCGCAAAGGCGCACTGGAACAGCAACTGGCCGAAGTGCACCGGGGCGGCGCGAGAATTCTTATCGGCACACAAATGCTGGCTAAAGGGCACCACTTCCCTGATGTCACGCTGGTCGCCTTACTCGACGTAGACGGCGCGCTTTTCTCCGCAGATTTCCGTGCCGCCGAACGCTTTGCCCAGCTCTACGTCCAGGTTTCTGGTCGAGCGGGGCGAGCCGGTAAGCAAGGTGAAGTCCTGCTGCAAACGCACCATCCTGAACACCCTTTGCTGCAAACCCTGCTGACCAAAGGCTACGATGCGTTTTCCAGCCAGGCATTGAGCGAGCGCCAAACGGTATTTTTGCCGCCGTACACCAGCCATGTATTGATTCGGGCCGAAGATCAGAACAACCACCAGGCCCCGCTATTTTTGCAGCAATTGCGTAATCTGCTGGAGGCCAGCCCGCTGCGCGATGAGCAGCTCTGGATCATGGGGCCAGTTCCCTCGCTGCAGCCCAAACGCGGCGGGCGTTTTCGCTGGCAAATCTTGTTGCAGCATCCATCGCGCGGGCGCCTGCAAAAACTGGTCAGCCATTCACTCACGCTGATCAACACGCTCCCCGAAGCCCGGAAAGTGAAATGGATGCTGGATGTTGACCCTATCGACGGGTAGCACAATCGGGCTGGTTATGCGAAGCCGATCGAAAAATCTAATACTCATCACATTTCTTGTGAAAAATTTGTAACCGCTTACAGCCAACTTCTGCTAAGAATGTGATGACTGTCAGACACACAGGAGTGTTGACGATAGCGGCGTGCATGTGAGGAGAAGAAGTGAAGCCGAAGAAACCGGTGGTGAATGCCACCATGAAAGATGTCGCCGTGCAGGCAAAAGTGTCTACTGCAACGGTATCCCGCGCCTTAATGAACCCGGACAAAGTTTCACAAAGTACCCGTAATCGCGTGGAACAGGCGGCGATTGAAGTGGGGTATTTGCCTCATTCTCTGGGGCGTAACATCAAACGCAGCGAATCACGCACTATTCTGGTCATCGTGCCGGATATCTGCGATCCGTTTTTCAGCGAAATCATTCGCGGTATTGAAGTTACCGCAGCTTCACACGGCTATCTCGTGCTGATTGGCGATTGCGCCCACCAAAATCAGCAGGAAAAAACTTTCATCGACCTGATCATCACCAAACAAATTGATGGCATGCTGCTGCTGGGCTCACGCCTGCCGTTTGACGCCAGCAAAGAAGAGCAACGCAATCTGCCGCCGATGGTCATGGCCAATGAGTTTGCCCCTGAGCTGGAACTGCCCACGGTGCATATCGACAATCTGACCGCCGCCTTTAACGCCGTTTACTATCTGCAAGAGCTCGGGCATCAGCGCATTGCCTGTATTGCCGGGCCTGAAGAAATGCCGCTTTGCCATTATCGCTTACAGGGATACGTTCAGGCGCTTCGCCGCAACGGCATCGTCGTCGATCCTCACTATATTGCGCGCGGTGATTTTACCTATGAAGCAGGCGCCGCAGCGCTGGCACAGCTTATTGCCCTGCCCGAACCCCCAACCGCCATTTTCTGCCATAGCGACGTGATGGCGCTAGGGGCGCTTTCTCAGGCAAAGCGCAGCGGGCTTAACGTCCCGGAAGATCTATCGATTATGGGCTTCGACGATATTGCCCTGTCGCAGTTCTGTGACCCGCCCCTCACCACCGTCGCACAACCCCGTTTCGATATTGGTAAGGAAGCTATGCTGCTATTGCTGGACAACATGAACGGCCAAAACGTTAACAGCGGCTCACGCCTGCTGGACTGCGATCTTATTGAGCGAGGCAGCACTGCCGCGCCCGGCAGCAGAAATTGAGCCGTTTTTAAGACTGCATAAACTGGTCAAAGCCCCGCCCCTTAAGTAACATGGCGGACTGATAAACGAATAAAGACAGCGAAACGATAGTGGCACAACGAGATTATGTAAGCCGCGGGCAATCGGCAGGGACGCGGCGCAAAAAAAGTACACCCCGCAAAAAGCAACGTAGTCTGCCCTCCGTCTCTCCAACGATGGTTGCCATTGCGGCCGCAGTCGTGGTGGCCTTTGTCGGCGCTCTTTACTTTATTACTCACCATAAGAAAGAAGAGATTGACACGCTCCCTGGCCACAAAGTGACCGGCAATGGCTTGCCGCCAAAACCGGAAGAGCGCTGGCGTTACATTAAAGAGCTGGAAAACCGCCAGCCGGGCGTACGTGCGCCTACCGAACCGACAGCCGGCGGCGAAGTCATGAACCAAAGCCAGCTAACCAACGAACAGCGCCAGTTGCTGGAGCAAATGCAGGCGGATATGCGCCAGCAGCCTACGCAGCTGAATGAAGTGCCCTGGAATGAGCAAACCCCTGCCCAGCGCCAGCAAACGCTGCAGCGCCAGAAACAGATTGTGCAGCAAACTCAGCCTGTGCAACAGCAGCAGTGGAACACGCAGACGCTGCAACCTCGCGTTCAGCAGCGTGTAGCGGAACAGCCATACCAGCAGCCGCGTAACACGCAACAAACCGCGCAGCCTTATCAGCAGCCAAAAACTGTGCCGCAGCAACAGCCGAAAACCTCTACGGCAAATAATCAGCAGCCGTATCAGGATCTGCTGCAAACGCCACCGCACAGCCAGCAAAAAGCGCCACAGCAAACCAAACCGGTTCAGCGTGAAGCTCAGCCTGCACCAATTACGCGTGAGCCAGAAGTGGCTAAGCAGGCTCCTGCTGCTCAGGAGAAAAAAGATGAAAAACGCTGGATGGTGCAGTGTGGTTCATTTAAAGGCAGCGAGCAGGCGGAAACCGTTCGTGCTCAGCTGGCGTTTGAAGGCTTTGACTCCCGCATTACCACCAATAACGGCTGGAACCGCGTCGTTATTGGGCCAATCAAAGGTAAAGACAATGCCGATGGCACCATCAATCGGCTGAAGATGGCTGGACATACCAGCTGTATTCGTCTTGCCGCCGGGGGTTGAAACCCCAAAATTGCCCCCCATTTATAATGGCATTAGGCCCTGCGCACCGCGCAGGGCTCCTGTTTAGCTGATGCAAAAGGGGTCCGATCGTGACAACAATAGTAAGTGTACGTCGTAACGGCCATGTGGTTATTGCCGGCGATGGCCAGGCCACGCTGGGTAATACCGTCATGAAAGGTAACGTCAAAAAAGTACGTCGCCTGTACAACGATAAAGTGATCGCGGGTTTTGCCGGCGGTACTGCGGATGCCTTCACGCTGTTCGAACTGTTTGAGCGCAAGCTGGAAATGCATCAGGGTCACCTGGTGAAAGCCGCCGTTGAGCTGGCGAAAGACTGGCGTACCGACCGCATGCTGCGCAAGCTTGAAGCGCTGCTGGCCGTGGCCGACGAAAGCGCGTCGCTGATCATCACCGGTAACGGGGACGTCATCCAGCCTGAAAACGATCTGATTGCCATTGGCTCCGGCGGCCCGTACGCCCAGGCCGCAGCCCGCGCCCTTCTGGAAAATACCGAAATGGGCGCGCGCGATATCGCTGTGAAAGCGTTGGATATTGCAGGTGATATCTGCGTTTATACCAACCACTTCCATACCATCGAAGAATTACCGTCTAAAGCGTAAGGATCTCCCATGTCTGAAATGACCCCACGCGAAATTGTTAGCGAGCTGAATAAACACATTATCGGCCAGGACAACGCTAAGCGCTCCGTCGCTATCGCCTTACGTAACCGCTGGCGCCGTATGCAGCTTGATGAAGAGCTGCGCCATGAAGTTACCCCTAAAAACATTCTGATGATCGGCCCAACCGGCGTGGGTAAAACCGAAATTGCCCGCCGCCTGGCAAAACTGGCCAACGCGCCGTTCATCAAAGTTGAAGCGACCAAATTCACCGAAGTCGGCTATGTGGGCAAAGAAGTGGACTCCATTATCCGCGATCTGACCGATGCCGCAGTCAAAATGGTGCGCATGCAGTCTATCGAGAAGAACCGCTACCGCGCTGAAGAAATGGCCGAAGAGCGTATTCTCGACGTGCTGATCCCACCGGCGAAGAACAACTGGGGTCAGGCGGAAGCCCAGCAGGAGCCATCGGCTGCTCGCCAGTCGTTCCGCAAGAAACTGCGCGAAGGCCAACTGGATGATAAAGAGATCGAAATCGATCTCGCCGCTGCACCGATGGGCGTAGAAATCATGGCACCTCCTGGCATGGAAGAGATGACCAGCCAGCTGCAGTCCATGTTCCAGAACCTGGGCGGCCAGAAGCAAAAGCCACGCAAGCTGAAAATCAAAGATGCGATGAAGCTGCTGGTGGAAGAAGAAGCGGCGAAGCTGGTGAACCCGGAAGAGCTGAAGCAGGACGCCATCGACGCAGTTGAGCAGCACGGGATCGTGTTTATCGACGAAATCGACAAAATTTGTAAGCGTGGCGGCAACAGCTCCGGCCCGGATGTGTCCCGCGAAGGCGTACAGCGTGACCTGCTGCCGCTGGTAGAAGGCTGCACCGTATCCACCAAGCACGGCATGGTAAAAACTGACCACATCCTGTTTATCGCTTCCGGCGCGTTCCAGGTTGCGAGCCCGTCAGACCTGATTCCTGAGCTGCAGGGGCGTTTGCCTATCCGCGTTGAGCTGCAGGCGCTGACCGTAGACGATTTCGAGCGCATCCTGACCGAACCTAACGCCTCCGTGACCGTACAGTACAAAGCGCTGATGGCAACCGAAGGCGTGAACATCGACTTTACCGAGGACGGTATTCGTCGTATTGCTCAGGCTGCCTGGCAGGTAAACGAATCTACCGAAAACATCGGGGCGCGTCGCCTTCACACCGTGCTTGAACGTCTGATGGAAGATATCTCCTATGACGCCAGCGAGTTAGATGGTCAGTCCATCCTGATCGATGCCGAATACGTCGGTAAACATCTGGATGAGCTGGTTGCAGATGAAGACCTGAGCCGTTTTATCCTATAATCCGGCTAACGCATTTTCTTCATTTGAAATGGAGGGCTTATGCCCTCCATTTTTTTATCTAAACTGGCAACCAAATAATGAGCGATTCGCAACCTACAAGTGTCACCCAGGCCTGGCTGGAAAGCCTTCGCCCACGCACGCTACCTCTGGCGTTTGCTTCAATCGTCTGCGGTTCGGCCCTGACTTACTGGCAAGGTGTCTTTGACCCGGCTGTGGCGCTGCTGGCGCTGCTGACCGCCGGACTTTTGCAGATCCTGTCTAACCTCGCCAATGACTATGGCGACGCGGTCAAAGGCAGCGACAAAGAAGACCGTCTCGGGCCACTACGCGGGATGCAAAAAGGAATGATTACTCAGGCGCAGATGAAACGTGCGCTAGTCATCACCGTCATCCTCATTTGTTTGTCGGGTCTGTCGCTGGTCGCTCTTGCCTGCCATACCTTCTCCGATTTCATGGGCTTCTTGCTACTTGGGCTGCTGTCTATCGTCGCCGCCATTACCTACACCGTCGGCACCCGTCCTTATGGCTACATGGGGCTGGGAGATATCTCAGTGCTGGTGTTCTTCGGCTGGATTAGCGTGGCGGGTACCTGGTATCTGCAGGCTAATTCGCTGGCGGCGCTGGTGATTCTGCCGGCCACGGCCTGTGGGTTACTCGCCACCGCAGTGCTGAATATCAATAACCTGCGTGATATCGATAGCGATCGTGAGAACGGTAAAAATACCCTTGCTGTACGTCTTGGGCCCATTGTTGCACGCCGCTATCATGCCGCTCTGCTCATCGGGGCTTTGGCCTGTCTCGCCCTGTTTAACCTTATCTGGCTCAAGAGCCTGTGGGGATGGTTATTTGTTCTGGCCGCGCCGCTGCTGCTCAAGCAGGTTACCTACGTCATGCGGGAGCAAGATCCCGTGGCGATGCGTCCGATGCTGGAACGCACCGTCAAAGCCGCGTTGCTGACGAATCTGCTGTTTGCTCTGGGCGTCGTCCTCAGTACCGTGGCGTGATGACTGACAAATATCAATTAACAATTGATGATTTTGCCAACAGTTAACAGAACGCGATATACTGACAACTCCTGCAGCAAATGAACCTTAATCCTATGAAATACGATACTTCTGAGCTTTGTGACATCTACCAGGAAGAGGTCAACGTCGTTGAGCCGTTGTTCTCCAACTTTGGTGGCCGCTCGTCATTTGGTGGGCAAATCATCACGGTGAAATGTTTCGAGGACAACGGGTTGCTGTACGATCTGCTCGAAGAGAATGGCCGTGGGCGAGTCCTGCTGGTAGACGGCGGTGGTTCAGTACGCCGCGCGCTGATTGATGCGGAACTGGCTCGTCTTGCGCTGCAAAACGAGTGGGAAGGCATTGTGGTTTACGGCGCGGTGCGCCAGGTGGATGACCTGGAAGAGCTGGACATTGGCATCCAGGCGATTGCCGCCATCCCGGCTGGCTCCGCGGGAGAAGGCATCGGCGAAAGCGATGTGCGCGTCAATTTTGGTGGCGTGACCTTCTTCTCAGGCGACCATCTGTATGCCGATAACACCGGCATCATTCTCTCCGAAGATCCGCTGGATATTGAGTAATCCGGTCGATGAATTGCAAAACGGGCGCCTCAGGCGCCCGTTTTTTTTGTCGGAAGCAGGAATTACACTTCTTCCATTTTGCCCAGCAGCGCGTGTAAACGCTCCTGCCAGACATGCTGTTGTTCTTTCAGGCTGCTGTTTTCACGCACCAGCTCTTCATGGTTGCTTTGCGCCTGCTGAACTTCCTGAGCCAGACCGTTATTTTTCTCTTTCAGCTCTTCGATTTCCATCTGTAACAACGTAATCGTGTCAACCGCCTGCTGAACTTTTGCTTCCAGTTTCTCAAACACTTCAAATGACATTTCGAACTCTCCTGAATGGCAAGGCGTTGATGGATGGCTATCCTCGTCCCGATTCTACGGCGACGCCTTTATGAACGTATGCACAACACGTAGCGTAACTCGATTGTAAGTAGCCCGGATGCCCGTGTCCAGCGGCTTACCGCGCTCTTTGCGTAACATGACGTTTTTCAGCCTATGCTGAAAGCCAGGGTTCACGGTCGATTCGAATTGTTAAAAAACACGTTAACAAAACGCGTAATTCCCCCTTCTTTCCCATGAGGCACCGCTCATTTTTTAGCGCGAAAACGCTCATTTTCTTGACGCACCACGCACATTTTAAGTTCGATATTTCTCGTTTGTGCTCGTTAACGATAAATTAACACCATGCCTACATGGCATAAAGGTGACAAGGATGCTCGACAACAATAATCATCAATTTGCCTTCAGGACCCCACTATGAGTCAGACCGCTACAACAACCTTAAAAGGCCAGTGCATCGCCGAATTCATGGGTACCGCGTTGTTGATCTTCTTCGGTGTGGGATGTGTTGCTGCATTGAAAGTGGCCGGTGCCACGTTCGGGCAGTGGGAAATCAGCATCATCTGGGGCTTAGGGGTGGCAATGGCCATCTATATGACCGCAGGTGTTTCCGGCGCACATCTTAACCCGGCAGTAACGATCGCACTCTGGCTGTTCGCTTGTTTTGACGGACGCAAAGTCGTGCCGTTTATTATTTCACAGTTCCTTGGCGCATTCTGCGCCGCCGCGTTGGTTTATGGCTTATATTACAATCTGTTCCTCGACTACGAACAAACGCACCATATGGTGCGCGGCAGCGTAGAAAGCCTGGATTTGGCGGGCATCTTCTCCACCTATCCGAACCCACACATTAACTTCGTCCAGGCATTCGCCGTAGAAATGGTGATCACTGCCATTCTGATGGGCGTCATTCTGGCGCTGACCGATGATGGCAACGGCGTGCCGCGTGGCCCACTGGCTCCGCTGCTGATTGGCCTGCTGATTGCGGTGATCGGCGCGTCCATGGGACCACTGACCGGGTTTGCGATGAACCCAGCGCGTGACCTTGGGCCGAAGACCTTTGCGTGGCTGGCTGGCTGGGGCGACGTCGCCTTCACCGGTGGGAAAGATATTCCTTACTTCCTGGTGCCGCTGTTTGCGCCTATTCTCGGCGCTTCCCTCGGCGCATTCGGCTACCGTAAATTGATTGGTCGCCACCTGCCATGCGACGTCTGCGTTGTCGAAGAAGACAAGCCGGACAGCAAGGTGACCTCTCAGCAAAAAGCACTGTAATACTGACTTCAGGACTTGATTATGACTACAGAAAAAAAGTACATCGTCGCTCTCGACCAGGGAACAACCAGCTCGCGTGCCGTCGTCCTGGATCATGACGCCAACATCATTAGCGTTGCACAGCGTGAATTTGAGCAAATCTATCCTAAGCCAGGCTGGGTAGAGCATGACCCGATGGAAATCTGGGCCACCCAAAGCTCCACGCTGGTAGAAGTGCTGGCGAAAGCCGACATCAACTCCGACGAAATCGCGGCCATCGGCATCACCAACCAGCGTGAAACCACAGTAGTTTGGGAGCGCGAAACCGGTAAGCCAATTTACAACGCTATCGTCTGGCAGTGCCGCCGTACCGCTGATATCTGTGAAGAGTTGAAGCGCAACGGCATGGAAGAATACGTGCGTCACAACACCGGCCTCGTGGTGGACCCGTACTTCTCCGGCACTAAAGTTAAATGGATCCTCGACCACGTCGAAGGCTCCCGCGAGCGTGCTCGCCGTGGTGAACTGCTGTTCGGTACCGTGGATACCTGGCTCATCTGGAAGATGACTCAGGGGCGTGTACACGTCACCGACTACACCAACGCTTCTCGTACCATGCTGTTTAACATCCACGAACTTGACTGGGATGACCGCATGCTGGAAGCGCTGGATATTCCTCGCGCTATGCTGCCGGAAGTGCGCAAGTCTTCCGAAGTCTATGGCCAGACCAACATCGGCGGTAAGGGCGGCACGCGTATTCCTATTGCCGGGATCGCAGGTGACCAACAGGCCGCGCTGTTTGGCCAGCTGTGCGTGAAAGAAGGGATGGCGAAGAACACCTACGGAACCGGCTGCTTTATGCTGATGAACACCGGTGAGAAAGCCGTGGCCTCCACCAATGGCCTGCTGACGACTATCGCCTGCGGCCCGAAAGGTGAAGTGAACTACGCGCTGGAAGGCGCCGTATTCATGGCGGGGGCATCCATTCAGTGGCTGCGTGACGAAATGAAGCTGATTGGCGATGCGTTCGACTCCGAGTACTTCGCCAACAAGGTGAAGGATACCAACGGCGTCTACGTTGTGCCTGCGTTCACTGGCCTCGGCGCACCTTACTGGGACCCGTATGCACGTGGGGCTATTTTCGGCCTGACCCGCGGCGTGAACTCTAACCACATCATTCGCGCCACTCTGGAATCAATCGCCTACCAGACCCGTGACGTGCTGGAAGCAATGCAGGCAGACTCAGGTATTCGTCTGCACGCGCTGCGCGTGGACGGCGGTGCGGTAGCCAACAACTTCCTGATGCAGTTCCAGTCCGACATTCTGGGTACCCGTGTTGAGCGTCCTGAAGTTCGCGAAGTCACTGCGTTGGGTGCGGCTTACCTGGCCGGTCTGGCCGTGGGCTTCTGGCAGAACCTCGATGAGCTGCAGGAGAAATCCGTCATCGAGAAAGAGTTCCGCCCTGGTATCGAAACCACCGAGCGTAATTACCGCTACGCCGGCTGGCAGAAGGCGGTTAAACGCGCCCTTGCCTGGGAAGATCACGAAGAGAAATAATCCCTACAAGGCCCCTGAAAAGGGGCCTTTCAGTCTCTGTCTTTCCCGCCCCTTTTCTCGCCTGTGCTAAACTCCCCGGCAATTCTGTTTGCTAAATGAGTCTGCTATGAAACGAGAACTTGCCATCGAATTTTCCCGCGTGACCGAAGCCGCCGCCCTTGCTGGCTACAAATGGCTTGGCCGCGGCGATAAAAATGTCGCCGACGGCGCAGCGGTAAACGCCATGCGTATCGTCCTTAACCAGATCAATATCGACGGTGAGATCGTCATTGGCGAAGGCGAAATTGACGAAGCGCCGATGCTCTACATTGGTGAAAAAGTCGGGACAGGGAAAGGCGACGCGGTAGATATTGCCGTTGACCCCATCGAAGGTACGCGCATGACGGCGATGGGCCAGGCCAACGCTCTGGCTGTGCTCGCGGTGGGAGATAAAGGCACGTTCCTCAATGCGCCCGATATGTATATGGAAAAACTGATTGTTGGGCCTGGAGCCAAAGGCGTCATCGACCTTAATCTCAGCCTCGAGGATAATCTTCGCCGCATCGCCGCTGCGCTGGAAAAACCGCTTAGCGAATTGACCGTAACCATTCTGGCCAAGCCACGTCACGACGAAACGATCAAAGAGATGCAAAAGCTTGGCGTGCGCGTGTTCGCTATTCCCGATGGCGACGTAGCGGCTTCTATTTTGACCTGCATGCCGGACAGCGAAGTGGATGTCCTCTACGGCATCGGCGGTGCGCCGGAAGGTGTCGTTTCAGCGGCAGTGATCCGTGCGCTGGACGGCGACATGCAGGGCCGCCTGCTGGCTCGCCACCACGTAAAAGGCGACAGTGAAGAAAACCGCCGCATCGGCGAACAGGAACTGGCGCGCTGCAAAGCAATGGGCATTGAGGCTGAACGCGTGCTGAAGCTCGATGAAATGGCGCGTAACGACAACGTTATTTTCTCCGCAACAGGCATCACCAAAGGTGATCTGCTGGAAGGGATCACCCGTAAAGGCAATATGGCCACCACGGAGACGCTGCTGATTCGCGGTAAATCCCGCACGATCCGCCGCATTCAGTCTATTCATTATCTCGATCGTAAAGATACCGAGGTACAGAAGCATATTCTGTAACGTTTCTCGTTTGTTGGTTCGAGCTTTCCGGCTCGTTTGGGCTGGAAATGCTGCCACATTCTGGTGAAGATAGGTAAAAAGCAACGACGGGAGTACAACATGGCGGAGTGGGTTACAGGTAAAGTTACCAGAGTTCAAAACTGGACGGATTCTCTCTTCAGCCTGACGGTTCATGCGCCGGTGCATGCGTTTACCGCCGGGCAATTTACCAAGCTTGGGCTGGAAATTGACGGCGAACGCGTACAGCGCGCCTACTCCTACGTGAATGCCCCCAGTAATCCCGATCTCGAGTTCTATCTGGTCACCGTTCCCGAAGGGAAACTCAGCCCACGTCTGCATGCGCTCAAGCCTGGCGATGAAGTGCAGCTGGTAAGCGAAGCCGCCGGGTTCTTTGTGCTGGAAGAAATTCCTGAGTGCAAAACACTCTGGATGCTGGCGACCGGCACCGCGCTGGGGCCTTATCTTTCAATCCTGCAGGAAGGCAAAGACCTTGAACGTTTTGAGAATATCGTGCTGCTCCATGCGGTCCGCTATGCCAATGATTTAAGCTATCTGCCGCTGATGCTTGAACTACAAGAACGCTACCAGGGCAAACTGCGTATTCAAACCGTTGTCAGCCGCGAAACGGTCGCCGGTTCGCTCACCGGGCGTGTTCCGGCGCTGATAGAAAGCGGTGAGCTGGAGGCCGCCGTTGGTTTACCGATGGATATTGAAACCAGCCATGTGATGCTATGCGGTAACCCGCAAATGGTGCGTGACACGCAACAGCTATTGAAAGATACCCGGCAGATGGCCAAACATCTGCGCCGCAGGCCTGGCCACATGACCGCCGAGCATTACTGGTAAATCAGCGGAATTTAACTTCGCTGGTCTCTTTCCCGAAACGGTTTTCACCCTGGGTGCCAACAAAAGCGCCCAGGTCCATCAGCACCATGACGAAAATCAGCGTGGGGATAAAACGCCCCAATCCCCACTGCCACAGGGTGCCAAAGGTTTCCCAGTTTCCCGCCACCAGCAGCCAGGCAGGAATAAAGAGCAACGCCCACCAGCCTTTTTTATCTCTGTCATGCAGGCGCTTCACAATCACCGCCGCCGTCGGAATCAACGAGCCGGTGAGGAAGAAACCCGCCGTGGAATACGGCATGATTTCGGCCCCGGCCAGGGTAAACAGAATAATCAGCCCGACTATCCACGCGCCGATCCAAATCCAAAAATCGCGGCGTCCAATACGCCCTTTAAAAGAGAACAACCATTGCTGTATGGTCATGGGTAAGGTCCTTATTATTTTATCGCGGCGTAGTGTACCCTGGTCACCGCCCGTTTTGACAAGCCAACGGATTGCCGATTTAATCGGGATGATGAACCCATCAGGAGAAGTGTGTCGATGAAATACCTGCTGCCTGCCCTCGTGCTGCTGGTGCTGCCTTTGGCGGTGAGCCGGGCAGATCCTGCGTCAGACGCAGTTTCTCAGCTTCCGGCGGCGCCTTATCTGCTGCCCGGCGCACCCACTTTCGATCTGACCATTACCCAGTTTCGTGGCAAATTTGATATTGATAATCCGTCGCTGCCGCTGAACGAATTTCGCGCCGTGGAGAAGAGCCGCGACAAAGCCAATCTGACCCGCGCCGCTACCAAGATCAACGAAAACCTTTATGCTTCTGTGGCACTGGAACTCGGCACCCTAAAAATTAAGTCGATGCAGATAACCTGGCTCCCCATTCAGGGGCCGGAGCAAAAAGCCGCCCGTGGCAAAGCGCTGGAATACATGGCTGCGATCATCCGCAGCTTCACGCCAACGCTTTCCAAAGCGCAAAGCCAGCAGAAGCTGACCAAACTACTCAGCGACGGCAAAAATAAACGCTATTTCGCGCAGAACGACGGTGCTATTCGCTATGTCGTGGCAGATAGCGGCGAAAAGGGGCTAACTTTCGCCGTTGAACCGATTAAGCTAACGCTATCTGAGACGCTAAACAGCGGCGAATAAATGACAAAAAGCAAAGCCTTTCGCCCGCCGACTCTCTATACTGTTTCACAGACCAAGCTGCCCGACGGGCAGTGATTCTTTTTATTGCTTACCGCGTGGAGAATTAAAATGCGACATCCTTTAGTGATGGGTAACTGGAAACTGAACGGCAGCAAACACATGGTTAACGAGCTTGTTGCTAACCTGCGTAAAGAGCTGTCTGGCGTGGAAGGCTGCGGCGTGGCTATCGCCCCACCAACCATGTACCTGGACCTGGCGAAACACGCTGCTTCCGGTAGCCACATCATTCTTGGCGCGCAGAACGTAGACGTTAACCTGTCCGGCGCGTTTACCGGTGAAGTTTCTGCAGAGATGCTGAAAGATATCGGTGCTAAATACATCATCATCGGTCACTCTGAGCGTCGTACCTATCACGCTGAGTCTGATGAGTTCATCGCTAAGAAATTCGCCGTGCTGAAAGCAGCAGGCCTGGTGCCAGTTCTGTGCATCGGTGAAAGCGAAGCTGAAAACGAAGCGGGCAAAACCGAAGAAGTTTGTGCACGCCAGATCGACGCCGTGCTGAAAACTCAGGGCGCAGCAGCATTCGAAGGTGCGGTAATCGCTTACGAACCAATCTGGGCTATCGGTACCGGTAAATCTGCAACCCCAGCTCAGGCTCAGGCGGTACACAAATTTATCCGTGACCACATTGCTAAAGCTGACGCGAAAGTGGCTGAGCAAGTGATCATCCAGTACGGCGGCTCCGTTAATGATAAAAACGCAGCAGAGCTGTTTGCTCAGCCAGACATTGACGGCGCGCTTGTTGGCGGTGCATCCCTGAAAGCTGACGCTTTCGCGGTTATCGTTAAAGCAGCAGCTGAAGCGAAAAAAGCGTAATCACGCCAATAATATTGATGAACGGCTCCGCTTGCGGAGCCGTTTTTTTAGAGTTTGTGCAGCAGTTGGAACCAGCCATAGTCCAGCGGCAGCAAAATCGAAAACGTCACCACGGCCAGCGCCAGGCAAAGCTTCATCCCTTCCCTTGCCGGGACTTTTCCCAACCCCATCGCCACCACAATCGGCGACGCCATATACGGCAGAAGCGGCGTTGAGTAACCCAGCACCTGAATCATAATCACCGACAAAAGTGGAAAATCGGTCGCCTGTGAGAAGCTTTCGGCAAAAGTGGTATAGAGCGCGGGAACGCCGTTCGCAGTGACGATGAAGTTGAGCAGGCTGGTGATACCGGTTAGCGCGGCAAAGCTGGTGAACGGCCTGCTGGCATCCAGGGGCATAATCGCCATTAGCTTCTCACCCACAAGTGCCCCAAGACCGATATGCGTCACAGTCGTGGCCAGCGCCAAAATGCCCGCCACATAGAAGCAGGTACGCACATTCACACCGCTGGCAAACTCCTCGCCGGAGATAAACCCCACTCGCGGTAACAGCGTCATACAGGCGGCAATCAGCCCTATCCATGCAGGACCAATGCCGTGCCAGCTTTCCGTCACCCACAACCCGAGCACAACGACCAGCAGCCACGCTAGCCGTTTTTCTTCAGGGCTCATCGGCCCTGGACTCTCAATTTGCTTTGGCGGCTGCGGTTTGCCAGGAAATAGCCAGGCAATCAGGCCTATCAGCACTAATCCTTTCAGAATGCCAAGCACCGGCGTGTGCAGCAGCAAATAAGGCAGATAGTTAAGATGCAGGCCATAAGACCCTTCCGCCGCTCCGCTCATCACCAGATTCGGCACATTCGCCGGTAAAATCGTCGCCGAGAGCTGGAAAGTGCCAAACCCCACGGCCAGCGCCAGACCGTACCAGGCGCGGGTGCCGTCGCCGATGGACGCTCTTTTCGCCATCGCCGCAACAATCGGCATCAACAGGGCAATGCGCCCCATATTTGAAGGCATAACAAATGCCAGCGCATAGCTTAGAAGCACGACGCTGCCGACCATATGTAGCCAGGAGTCGGTCAACCGGGCGGACAGCGCCCGCGCAACTCGATCGGCCAAACCCGTTTTGCGAATCGCAATCCCCAGCACAAAACCGCTGAACACCAGCCAGAAGGCCGACGAGGCAAAACCACTAAAAATCACCTCGGCCGGGGCTATCTTTGCCACCATCGCCGCGGCAAAAAATAACAGTGCAGTCAGGTATTCCGGGAGGGCAGAAGTGGCCCAAAGGACGATGGTGATAAGGATAATAATGCCGGGCAGGATCAGAGGGTCCGATAACCAGAGCGACATACCTGTCTCCTGTAGAGTTTTTCAGCACTCTACGGGAAGATATTCTGCGAGTAAATGTCAGACCGTGGAAACAAAAATGGCCCCGCAGGGCCATTTAACGTTAACGCTTGCTGATTTGGTCGAAACTGCCGCCGTTGGAGAAGTGATCCTGCTGTGCTTTTGCCCAGCCGCCAAACTCTTCATCTATCGTGTAGAGCTTCAGTTTCGGGAATTCTTTTTCGTATTTCTTCGCGACTTCAGGATCGCGCGGACGATAGTAATTCTTCGCCGCAATCTCCTGACCTTCAGGTGAGTAGAGATACTTCAGGTATGCTTCTGCCACGGCCTGAGTCCCTTTCTTCTCAACAACCTTGTCCACAACGGACACTGTCGGTTCCGCAAGAATAGATTCGCTCGGGGTCACAATCTCAAATTTGTCTTTGCCCAATTCATTGGTAGCCAGTAACGCCTCGTTTTCCCACGCAATCAGCACATCACCAATGCCGCGCTCAACAAAGGTGTTGGTCGAACCACGGGCACCGGAGTCCAACACCTCTACGTTTTTGAATAAGGCTTTAACGAAGTCCTGTGCTTTCGCCTGATCGTTATTGTTATGGTGCAGCGCATAACCCCACGCCGCTAAATAGTTCCAACGCGCGCCGCCGGAGCTTTTCGGGTTTGGCGTGATGACAGACACACCCGGTTTGATCAGGTCGTTCCAGTCATGAATTTGTTTAGGGTTGCCTTTGCGCACCAGGAATACGATGGTGGATGTATATGGCGCAGAGTTGTCTGGCAGGCGCTTGATCCAGTTTTTATCAATGCGCCCGCGCTCGGCGATGGCATCAACGTCATAGGCCAGCGCCAGGGTTACGACGTCGGCTTCAATGCCATTAATGACCGACGTTGCCTGCTTCCCGGATCCGCCGTGTGACTGGCGCACGGTGACCGTATCACCGGTTTGCTGCTTCCAGTGAGCACTGAACGCTTTGTTGTATTCTTCATACAGTTCACGAGTCGGATCGTAAGACACGTTGAGTAACTGAATATCCTTCGCCAGTACGCCACCAGAAGCCAAAAGTAATGTTAAACCCACGCCCCACTTGTTCATCGCACGCTCTCTTTATGAAGTTTGATGCGACCAGCCTGCCAGAAACTATTTCAAGGATTAAAGAATAAAAAAAGATTGGCTATAACTTTTGGCGATATAACAGGCAATAAAAAACCGGGACATGCCCGGTTTTTACTGACAGCAATCTGGATTAATACAGCTTTTTAGCGCAATCCAGCCAGTCACCTTTGAACGGACGCTTCATGTTTTCAATCGCGTCGATGATGTCATGGTGAACCAGTTTTTCGTTCTGAATACCGACGCAGCGGCCGCCAAAGCCCTGTAGCAGCAGCTCGATGGAGTAAGCCCCCATACGGGATGCCAGAATACGGTCATACGCTACCGGGGAACCACCGCGCTGGATGTGGCCCAGAACGGTAGCACGGGTTTCGCGTTTGGTTTCGGTTTCGATGTATTTAGCCAGTTCATCAACATCGCAAATGTGCTCGGTAATAGCCACAATGGCGTGTTTCTTACCTTTCGCAATCCCGGCTTTGATTTCTGCCACCAGATCTTCACGGCTGAATTCAACTTCCGGCAGCACCACAAACTCACAGCCGCCGGCGATAGCCGCAGCCAGGGTCAGGTCGCCGCAGTAACGCCCCATCACTTCAACGATGGAGATACGCTGGTGTGAAGAGGAGGTATCGCGCAGGCGGTCAATCGCTTCAACCACGGTTTCCAGCGCAGTGAAGTAACCGATGGTGTAATCGGTACCTTTAATATCGTTATCGATGGTGCCCGGCAGGCCGATGCAAGGGAAGCCCATTTCGGTCAGGCGCATCGCCCCCATGTAAGAACCGTCGCCGCCAATAACCACCAGCGCATCAATGCCGCGTTTTTTCAGGTTTTCGATAGCCACGGCGCGAATGTTTTCATCGCGGAACTCAGGGAAGCGAGCGGAGCCGAGGAATGTACCGCCACGGTTGATCATGTCGGACACGCTGTAGCGGTCCAGCTGCACCATGCGATCTTCGTACAGACCCAGGTAGCCATCATAGACACCCATGACTTCCAAACCTTCTGACAGCGCTGCACGCACCACACCGCGGATAGCCGCGTTCATGCCCGGCGCATCACCGCCACTCGTCAACACACCAATTTTTTTGATCATGACTACCTCTGAACTTTGAAAGCAAAATTAATCCTGTTGCCGGAAAACGCTGCGGGCAATCCGAAGCTTCGACGCTGCCCAAATAGTATAACAACGGCTTCCAGCTGAATTGATTCAGGTCAGGCCAAATGGCGGTACATTATGCAAAAACTGCCAGTCAGCGCCAACTTTCCAACGTAAAACTAAAGCTCGAAATGCCCCTGCCGTCCCGTCGGAACAACAGAGCAAGGATCCTGGTGGATAATCACATCCGATCCTGGGAAACGCTGCAGAATCGCCTGCTCCACCTGTTCAGCCACAACATGCGCCTGAACCAGCGGTAAATTATCTTCCATCTCAATATGAAGCTGTATAAAGCGGGTCGGCCCTGACTGCCGCGTTCGGAGATCGTGAGCCCCTCTGACACCGGGCCACGCGTTCACGATATCAATAATAGCCTGACGTTCCTCGTCTGGTAACGCCCGATCAAGCAGCGATTGCACGGCTTCATAACCCATTCGCAGCGCGCTATACAAAATGTACACGCCAATACCCAAAGCAAACAGCGAATCAGCACGATGCCAACCGTACCAGGAAAGGGCCAGCGCAATAAGAATTGCGCCATTCATCATAACATCAGACTGATAATGAAGCATATCGGCCCGGACGGCCTGGCTTTGTGTTTTTCGTACCACCCAGCGCTGGAAGGTCACCAAAACTAAGGTGCTTATCAGTGCCACAATCGTCACCGCCACGCCAATACCAGGATCTTTCATCGGTGAAGGGTCAGCCAGATGCTGAATACCGGTTAAAAACAGGAACAGGGCCGAGCCTGAGATGAACATGCTTTGTGCGAGAGCGGCCAGCGATTCCGCTTTACCGTGACCGAATGTATGTTCTTCGTCTGCAGGCTGGAGTGAATAACGCACCACAAGCAAGTTCGTCAATGAAGCTGCGATATCGACCAGTGAGTCCACCAGCGCCGCCAGAATACTGACCGAGCCGGTATACCACCAGGCGAAAATTTTTATTAACAGTAGCAACGACGCCATGACGGTCGCCGCGATTGCAGCCCGGCTAACCAGCTGCCCATATTGTTGATTCATGGGGGCTCCCGCAGGTGAATGCCGGTAGTATAGCGGATCAGGCCTGAGCGTCAGGCAAAAAAAACCCGCCTGGTGAGGCGGGGAAGACAGGGATGGTGTCTATGGCAAGGAAAACAGGGTTTGTTACTGGTTACTACGGGTACTGCTGCTACTCATTGCCTGCAGCGAAACACCCTGCTGCAGTTCCGACAGTTCACGGAGATGGTCCATGCGCTGCTGGTGTTTCTCATTTAAAGCGGCTTGCTGTTCCGGACTGAGTAAGTGGTACATTTGGTTGCGTACTTTTGCCATCTCGACCTGGCGGGCAACCTGTTCTTGTGCCATTTTTTCAGCCTGAGCTTTCACTGCCACTTCATCAAATTTATCGGCGGTGATCAGACGATGCATGATCTCCATTTCGCTAACATTAACGGGTGGGCTATCATGCCTTGCCCGGTGCATAAGATCTCGCATCTGTTGGCGCTGTTGCTCAGTCAAACTTATGCCGTCAAACATGTGGTTCTGAGCGTTGTTTCGTTTTGCCAGATTATCGCTTTGTGGCCAGTTAACGCCGGTCGGCAAATCATCGGCCGAGCTGGCTAAAGAGATAAATGCCAGTGTTGAGGCCATGACGACAGCGGTAACATTGCGCATCACTTGCTCCCGAAATCTGTGTGTGCTGCGATTCAACGAGAGCCAGTCTACGATTCCCGCTGCAAACTAGCGTCAGGGGGTGTAAAACAACGTAAAGTCATGGATTAGCGCGCCTTGATGACGTAATTTCTGCCTCGGAGGTAATTTCACAATGAATAAAATCCTGTTAGTTGATGATGACCGAGAGCTGACTTCCCTGCTAAAGGAATTGCTCGACATGGAAGGTTTTGACGTGATTGTTGCTCACGATGGTGAGCAAGCGTTGACGCTTCTGGACGACAGCATCGACCTGTTATTGCTTGACGTAATGATGCCCAAGAAAAACGGTATTGATACGTTGAAAGAACTTCGCCAGACACACCAGACACCCGTCATTATGCTTACCGCTCGCGGTAGCGAACTTGACCGTGTACTCGGCCTTGAGCTGGGTGCCGATGACTACTTACCAAAACCCTTTAACGATCGTGAGCTGGTCGCCCGTATTCGCGCCATCCTGCGTCGTTCACACTGGAGCGAGCAGCAACAAAACAGCGACAGCAGTTCACCGACGGTAGAAGTCGATGGGCTGAGCCTCAATCCAGGCCGCCAGGAAGCGAGTTTCGACGGACAAGCGCTGGACTTAACCGGCACAGAGTTTACGCTGCTGTATCTCCTCGCTCAGCATCTGGGCCAGGTGGTTTCTCGTGAACATCTGAGCCAGGAAGTATTGGGTAAACGCTTAACACCGTTCGACCGCGCCATAGACATGCATATTTCCAACTTGCGTCGTAAATTGCCGGATCGCAAAGACGGTCATCCGTGGTTTAAAACCTTACGTGGTCGCGGCTATCTGATGGTTTCCGCTTCATGATAAGTAGCCTTACCGCGCGCATTTTTGCCATCTTCTGGCTGACATTGGCTCTGGTACTGATGTTAGTTTTGATGCTGCCGAAGCTGGATTCACGCCAGATGACCGAGCTGATGGAAAATGAGCAACGTCAGGGCTACATGATTGAGCAACACGTCGAAGCTGAACTGGCAACCGATCCACCGAATGATTTGATGTGGTGGCGGCGTCTGTTCCGTGCCATCGACAAATGGGCACCTCCAGGCCAGCGTTTGCTGCTGGTCACCAGCGAAGGGCGCGTTATTGGCGCCCAACGCAACGAAATGCAGATCATCCGTAACTTTATCGGCCAGTCCGATAACGCCGATCACCCCCAGAAAAAGAAATATGGTCGAGTTGAGCTAGTTGGCCCATTTTCGGTGCGAGATGGTGAAGATAACTACCAACTTTACCTGATTCGCCCGGCCAGCAGCTCTCAATCTGACTTTATCAACCTGCTGTTCGACCGGCCTTTACTACTGCTAATTGTCACCATGCTGGTAAGTTCTCCGCTGTTACTTTGGCTGGCCTGGAGCCTTGCGAAACCTGCCCGCAAGCTCAAGAATGCAGCAGATGAAGTCGCCCAGGGCAACCTACGCCAGCATCCAGAACTCGAGGCTGGGCCACAGGAATTCCAGGCCGCGGGCGCGAGCTTCAACCAAATGGTGACTGCGTTGGAGCGAATGATGACGGCGCAGCAGAGGTTGTTGTCGGATATCTCCCATGAACTCCGCACGCCGCTGACCCGCCTGCAGCTTGGAACCGCGCTACTGCGTCGCCGCAGCGGTGAGAGCAAAGAGTTGGGGCGCATAGAAACAGAAGCCCAGCGTCTGGACGGCATGATTAATGACCTGCTGGTGATGTCGCGCAATCAGCAAAAAAATGCGCTGGTCAGCGAAACAATGAAAGCGAACCAAATCTGGGCAGAAATGCTGGATAACGCTGCGTTTGAAGCAGAGCAAATGGGTAAGTCGTTGGAAGTCACCTACCCGCCGGGTCCGTGGCTGATGTACGGTAACCCAAATGCCCTGGAAAGTGCGCTGGAGAATATTGTTCGCAATGCTCTGCGTTACTCGCACACCAAGATAGCTGTGAATTTCTCCGTCGATAATCAGGGCATTACCGTCACCGTTGACGATGACGGCCCGGGCGTCAGTCCGGAAGACAGAGAGCAGATTTTCCGTCCGTTTTATCGTACGGATGAAGCGCGCGATCGCGAGTCGGGGGGGACAGGTCTCGGTCTGGCTATCGTGGAAACCGCCGTGCAGCAGCATCGTGGCTGGGTAAAAGCTGACGACAGCCCGCTGGGCGGCCTGCGCCTGACGCTCTGGCTGCCGCTTTATCACCGCTGACAAACAGGATAAACATTCGCAATACCAGGCTCTACGGAGCCTGTTTTCATTTCTGCTCAGGCGCTATTTTGCTATTCTGCGCCCCTAGTTGATGGGGGTTGTATGTTAAATATCGTTTTGTTTGAGCCAGAAATTCCGCCCAATACCGGGAACATTATCCGCCTGTGCGCCAACACTGGTTTCCGCCTGCACATCATCGAGCCAATGGGCTTTCCCTGGGATGATAAACGCCTGCGTCGCGCCGGGCTGGATTATCACGAATTTACGACAGTGCTGCGCCATCGCGACTATAACGCCTTTCTGGAAGCCGAAAACCCTCAGCGCCTGTTTGCATTAACAACCAAAGGAACACCCGCCCACAGTGCTGTGAGCTATCAGGCTGGGGATTATTTGATGTTTGGCCCGGAAACTCGCGGGCTACCCGCTGAGATACTGAACGCCATGCCGCCAGAACAAAAGATTCGCATTCCCATGATGCCGGACAGCCGCAGCATGAACCTCTCTAACTCGGTGTCCGTGGTGGTCTATGAGGCCTGGCGCCAGCTAGGGTATCAGGGCGCTGTTCTCAGAAGCTAAATGCCGTCGCCGTATTCAAAGCCTGCGCCGTTGAAGTGCTGATCCATATCTATCGCTGGCTTGTCACTTCCCGGCGTACCCACGATTCGCGCCGGCACGCCAGCTGCCGTTGTATGCGGCGGAACAGGCTGCAGCACGACGGAGCCTGCGCCAATTTTTGCGCCGGTTCCGACCTCAATATTGCCGAGGATCTTGGCACCCGCACCAATCATTACGCCTTCGCGGATTTTCGGATGGCGATCGCCACTGGTTTTACCGGTACCGCCCAGCGTGACTGATTGCAGAATAGACACATCGTTTTCGACGACCGCAGTCTCACCAATGACAATCCCGGTGGCATGGTCAAGCATAATCCCGCACCCAATTTTTGCCGCAGGGTGAATATCAACCTGGAAAGAGACGGAGACCTGGTTCTGCAAGAAGATAGCCAGCGCCTGTCGCCCCTGCAGCCAAAGCCAATGGCCAATGCGATACGCCTGCAGCGCATGGAAGCCTTTAAGATAAAGCAGCGGCGTTGAATACTTGTCTACCGCGGGGTCACGCGTACGCACCGCCTGGATGTCGCAAGCGGCAGAGGCAATCATCTGCGGATCGGCAGCGTAGGCCTCTTCAACCACTTCGCGAATGGCAATGGCCGGCATAATCGGCGAAGCCAGCTTATTGGCCAACATGTAGCTGAGCGCGTTTCCAAGATTATCGTGCTTGAGGAGCGTCGCATGATAAAAACTGGCCAACATGGGTTCACAATCCGCAAGCGCTCGCGCTTCGGCTTTAATATTGCTCCACACCAAATCCAGTTCTTCAGACGACATTGCTCTCTCCAGACAGAAAAACAACGCCCGACACCAGGGTCGGGACGTTTCAGTTATTGCGGTGTATTAGGCGATCCTTCATTTGCCGCTTCGTTCATCCTTACGAGTACGACCAAGCAACGTTAATGCTGCCTCGCGCGCATTTTTTCCGCAATACAATACCTGATAAATTTCCTCGGTTATTGGCATTTCGACGCCTACCCGAGCCGCCAGCTCGCGAACTTCTTTGGTATTGCGATAGCCTTCAACCACCTGGCCAATCTTTTGCTGTGCTCCATCTACATCCATTCCTTGACCGAGCATCATGCCAAAGCGACGGTTGCGAGACTGGTTGTCGGTACAGGTCAGTACCAGATCGCCCAAGCCGGCCATGCCCATAAAGGTTTCCGGCGAAGCACCGAGCGCGCTGCCAAGGCGAGTCATCTCCGCGAGACCACGAGTGATAAGCGCAGTACGCGCATTGGCGCCAAACCCGATGCCGTCCGACATCCCTGCGCCAATAGCGATAACGTTTTTAACCGCACCGCCAAGCTGAACGCCGATGAAATCAGGATTGCTGTAGACACGGAAGCTTTTACCGCAGTGCAGAAGATGTTGGAGGTCATCCGCAAACTGGTCATCGGTTGCCGCAAGCGCAATCGCCGTCGGTAAACCTGCTGCCAGCTCTTTCGCGAATGTTGGGCCAGAAATGACGGCCAGGGGAACATCATCCCCCAGCGCCTCTCGGGCAACATCCTGCAGTAGACGACCCGTTTCAGCTTCCAGCCCTTTTGTCGCCCACACAATACGTGCATCCGGGCGCATCAGCGGCTTGATTTGGCGCAACACTTGCCCAAACACATGGCTCGGTACAACCACCAGAATATTACGGCTGGCGGCCAACGCTACGGCTAAATCACTCTCAAGATGTAAAGTGTCGGGAAAAGGGACATCGGGCAGGAAAGCCGCATTGCAGCGATCGGCCTGCAGCGTGGCAATATGTTTGGCATCATGACCCCACAACACAACGTGGTGGCCATTTCTCGCAAGGGTGATTGCGAGAGCGGTGCCGTAAGAGCCGGCACCGATAACAGTCATTGAAGCATTAAGGCTGTTCATCAGGCATCCTGATGGTTTTCAGCACCTTCGCCAGCTTGCTGCTGCAGATAGTTCATGAACAACGCATCGAAGTTAACCGGTGCAAGGTTCAGCTGCGGGAAAGTGCCGCGAGAAACCAGGCTAGTGATACATTCACGCGCATATGGGAACAGAATGTTCGGGCAGTATGCGCCCAGGCAATGCGCCAGCTGCGTGCCTTCGATACCGTCAACGGAGAAGATACCCGCCTGCTGAACTTCACACAGGAAAGCGGTGTCTTCACCCAGCGTAGCGGTCACGGTTACGCGCAGCACAACTTCATAAACATTTTCAGCCAGTTGGCTGGATGCAGTATCCAGATCCAGTTTTACTTCCGGCTGCCAGTCTTTCTGGAAAACGTGCGGTGCGTTAGGTGCTTCGAAAGAGACATCCTTGGTGTAAACACGCTGAATCTGGAAACCCATTTCTGTATTGTTTTGTTCTGACATTGTTAACCCTTAAATTTAAACGTCCTTACTCTGCGATACACGGCAGACAAACCGCACTAGCTCAGCAGGGGATCGAGTCCACCACGCGCATCCAGTGCGTACAAGTCATCGCAACCGCCAATGTGCTGTGCGTCAATAAAAATCTGCGGTACCGTGGTGCGACCACTGCGTTTGATCATCTCTTCCCGCTTAGCGGCATCACCATCAATAGGTAATTCCTGAAACGCCACGCCTTTTTCGTTCAGCAGGGCTTTTGCACGGTGGCAAAAAGGACAAGTCGCTTTGGTATAGATCTCAATATTCGCCATGGTTTACCTCAGTTTTCCAGATTATTTACCGCGAACCAGCGGCAGGTTTTCCCCGCTCCAGCCGGCAATACCTTCTTTTAGCAGCGCAACATGCTCAAAACCAGCCTTGTGCAACAAAGCCGCTGATTCTTGTGAAGAAACACCGTTAGCGCATACCACAATAATGGGCTTCGCTTTATGTTTTTCAAGTTCACCCAAGTTGCCGTTTTTGATTTCAGTTGGCAGCACGTTCAGTGAATTTGCAATGTGGCCTTTACGGAAGTCGTCACGCTGGCGCACATCAACCACCACCGCATCTTCTTTGTTAATTAAGCGAGTGGCTTCACCACGAGTGATCACTTTAACTTTAGAGGCCAGGCCTTTAAAGGTCATGAAAAGTACCGCGGCCAGCAGGCCAACCCACGCCAGACTAAGTATGGGGTGGCGACCAACGAATTGCATAATTTCTTGCATGGGGGGTAATAACTCCCGACTAAGTAATGATGAGAAAACCAGGTGGGGAGTATACCTTCGCGTTGTGGCAATTACAGCCAGTCTGAATAATGTTATGTGGATTCTGCGGGCTGTTACGGAAAAAAAGAACCAGACTGATGAAATCCGATCGCCATCCAACCTCTTTCTTTGATCTTCCGCGGCTATTCGCCCGGATCGGCTGTAGTAAAATTACGCAAATTTTGTCTTAGACTCAGAGGTTGTTGCAATGTCGGTTACTAAAAAACCTATGGTCCTGGTCATTCTCGATGGCTATGGCCACCGCGAAGAGCAGCAGGATAACGCGATTCTTAATGCTAAAACGCCGGTGATGGATAGCCTGTGGGCCCAGCGCCTGCATACCCTGATCAACGCATCAGGCCTGGAAGTCGGCCTGCCAGACGGGCAAATGGGTAACTCCGAAGTGGGCCACGTCAACCTCGGTGCCGGCCGCATCGTCTACCAGGATCTGACTCGCCTGGACGTTGAAATTAAAGAACGTGCTTTCTTTGCTAATCCGGTCCTGACCGGTGCGGTAGACAAAGCCGTTGCCGCCGGTAAAGCGGTACATATCATGGGTCTGGTTTCTCCCGGTGGCGTTCACAGCCATGAAGACCATATTCTGGCGATGATCGAGCTGGCGGCCGAGCGAGGCGCTGAAGCTATTTATCTGCATGCTTTCCTTGATGGCCGTGACACGCCGCCACGCAGCGCAGAGTCTTCCCTGAAGAAATTTGCCGACAAGTTCGCTGAGCTGGGCAAAGGCCGCGTTGCCACCCTGATTGGCCGTTACTACGCTATGGACCGCGACAACCGCTGGGATCGCGTTGAGCTGGCTTACGACCTGATGACTCAGGCCAAAGGGGAATTCCAGGCAGACAATGCGGTTGCTGGTCTGGAAGCCGCTTACGCTCGTGACGAAAACGATGAATTCGTTAAGCCAACCGTGATTCGCGCCGCAGGTGAAGCCGAATCTGCTATGAACGACGGCGATGCATTAATCTTCATGAACTTCCGTGCTGACCGTGCCCGCCAGATCACTCGCGCCTTTGTTAACGGCGATTTCGACGGCTTCAGCCGCAAAAAAGTGGTGCAGTTTGGCGACTTCGTGATGCTGACTGAATATGCCGCAGACATTAAAACGGCCTGCGCTTACCCACCAGCGTCACTGACCAATACTTTCGGTGAGTGGATGGCGAAACACAATAAAACTCAGTTACGCATCTCCGAAACCGAGAAATACGCTCACGTGACCTTCTTCTACAACGGCGGCGTTGAAGAGCCGTTCGCGGGTGAAGATCGCGTCCTGGTGAATTCTCCGAAAGTGGCGACCTACGATTTGCAGCCTGAAATGAGCTCTGCTGAACTGACCGATAAGCTGCTGAGTGCCATCAACAGCGGCAAGTACGACACCATCATCTGCAACTACCCGAACGGTGACATGGTTGGCCACACCGGCGTCTATGATGCTGCGATTTCCGCCGTTGAAGCCCTCGACAACTGTGTCGCTCAGGTGGTTAAAGCCGTTGAGGCCGTTGGCGGTCAGCTGTTGATCACTGCAGATCACGGTAACGCTGAGCAAATGCGCGACCCGGCTACCGGCCAGGCCCATACCGCGCACACCAGCCTGCCGGTTCCGCTGATCTACGTGGGTGAAAAAAACCTGAAAGCTGTCGCTGGCGGCAAGCTTTCGGACATCGCGCCAACCATGTTGAGCCTGATGGGAATGGAAATCCCGCACGAGATGACTGGCAAGCCGCTGTTCATCGTGGAATAATCCCTCCCCATGAGGGGAAAGGCGATTTTTTCAAAGACATGGGCTGTGAAGCCCGTTATCTACGCCAGCGTGTTTAGCGCTGGCGTCTTGTTATGGCCTTTTTCCAGCCACGCTGACGACAAGCAGCAGCTGCAATCCATTCAACAGGATATCGCTGCCAAAGAGCGTGCGGTGCGTCAGCAGCAGCAGCAACGCTCCGTTTTACTCGCTCAGCTCAAAGCTCAGGAAGAAGCGATTTCCGCGGCCAGCCGTAAGCTGCGCGAAACCCAGAACACCCTCGCCGATTTAAACAATCAAATCGCGACGCTGAACAACTCCCTCGCCAAACTGCAAAAACAGCAGGCAACCCAGGAACGTAACCTGGCTGCTCAGCTAGATGCGGCGTTTCGTCAGGGTCAGCATACTGGTATTCAGTTGATTCTTAGCGGCGAAGAAAGCCAGCGTGGCCAGCGCCTGCAGGCTTATTTCGGTTACCTTAATGCTGCGCGTCAGCAGACTATCGAAGCGTTAAAACAGACCAAAGCAGAAGCCGCACAGCAGAAAACCGAGCTGGAAAGTAAGCAAAGCGAGCAGCAAACCTTGCTGTATGACCAGCAGGCGCAACAGGCCAAGCTGGAGAGCGCCCGCAACGAACGCAAAAAGACGCTGGCAGGCCTGGAATCCTCCATTCAGCAGGATCAGCAGAAGCTGAGTGAGATGCGCCAGAACCAGACGCGCTTACAAAATCAGATAGCCCGTGCAGAAGCAGCGGCAAAAGCTCGAGCCGAGCGTGAGGCACGCGAAGCAGAGCAGGTTCGTAATAAACAGCAGGAAGCCTCCAACAAAGGCACAACCTACAAGCCAACCGAAAGCGAACGTTCATTAATGTCGAGAACAGGTGGCCTGGGTGCGCCACGTGGGCAGGCATACTGGCCGGTTCGCGGTTCGTTACTGCATCGCTATGGCGAACAGCTGCAAGGTGAACTACGTTGGAAAGGTATCGTTATTGCTGCGTCAGAAGGCACAGAAGTTAAAGCCATTGCCGACGGACGCGTGATCCTTGCCGACTGGCTTCAGGGCTATGGTCTTGTTGTCGTCATTGAACACGGTAAAGGCGATATGAGTCTCTACGGCTACAACCAGAGCGCGTTGGTCAGCGTCGGCACCCAGGTACGTGCCGGACAACCTATTGCACTGGTCGGTAGCAGTGGCGGCCAGGGCCGTCCGTCACTCTATTTCGAAATTCGTCGCCAGGGCCAGGCAGTGAATCCACAACCGTGGTTGGGAAGATAAGTTTTGCCTCAGTTCCGCACCGTTTTTTTCGCCGCCGCCAGCGGGCTAATGCTGGCAACCTCCGCGTGGGCCGGCAAGCTCTCAATCGTCATCGACGACTTCGGCTATCGTCCTCAACAGGAAAACCAGGTGCTGGCCCTGCCGACTAACGTCTCTGTCGCCGTGCTACCCAACGCACCACACGCTCGCGAAATGGCCACTAAAGCCCATAATGCCGGGCACGAAGTTCTGATCCATCTGCCGATGGCGCCACTTAGCAAACAACCGCTAGAGAAAGATACGCTCCGCCCGGACATGAGCAGCAGCGAAATCGAGAGAATTATCCGCGACGCGGTGAACAAAGTCCCTTATGCAGTTGGGATGAATAACCATATGGGCAGCGCGATGACCTCCAGCCTGTTCGGTATGCAAAAAGTGATGCTGTCGCTGGAGCAGTACAATCTCTATTTCCTGGACAGCATGACCATCGGTAACAGCCAGGCCACGCGCGCCGCGGTCGGCACTCGTGTCAAAGTGATTAAGCGGAAAGTGTTCCTCGACGATACTCAGAACGAAGCGGATATCCGCTTTCAGTTCAATCGCGCTATCCAGCTTGCTCGCAAAACCGGGTCAGCAATCGCCATCGGTCACCCCCATCCTTCAACGGTTCGTGTCCTCCAGCAGATGGTGTACAACCTGCCGCCGGACATCACCCTGGTGCGGCCGAGCAGCCTGCTTAATGAGCCACAGGTAGATACCTCAACGCCGAATAATACTCAGCCGGGGAAACTGCCACCGCCGCGTAACCCGTTCCGTGGCGTGAAGGTGTGTAAACCGAAACAGCCTCTTGAGCCGGTGTACGCCATCACCTACTTTAAAGTCATCAGTGAAAGTATTGCCGAGAGCGCGCTGGTGAAATATCTCCAGCATCAGTGGCAGGGTTGGGCCAAACAGGCCTGATTGAAAAACCAGAGGGCGCGATGCCCTCTGGTTCAATGATTAATCCCAGCTCAGGATAACTTTGCCTGACTGCCCGGAGCGCATCGCGTCAAAGCCTTTCTGGAACTCATCAATAGAGAAGCGGTGGGTGATAATCGGGGACAGATCCAGGCCAGACTGAATCAGGGCGGCCATCTTGTACCAGGTTTCAAACATCTCGCGGCCATAGATACCTTTAATAAACAACCCCTTAAAGATAACTTTGGTCCAGTCGATAGACATATCTGGCGGCGGGATCCCCAGCATCGCAATACGGCCACCGTGATTCATGGTGTCAAGCATGGTGCGGAACGCCGGTGGTGCGCCGGACATCTCCAGACCCACGTCAAACCCTTCGGTCATTCCCAGCTCGCTCATCACGTCCTGCAGGCTTTCTTTGCTGACGTTGACCGCACGAGTGATTCCCATTTCACGCGCCAGCTCGAGGCGGTATTCGTTCACGTCGGTAATCACTACGTTACGCGCACCAACATGCTTTGCTACTGCCGCCGCCATGATCCCGATAGGGCCCGCGCCGGAGACCAGCACATCTTCGCCCACCAGGTCGAACGAAAGTGCCGTGTGCACTGCGTTGCCGAACGGGTCGAAGATGGAAGCCAGGTCGTCTGAGATATTGTCCGGGATCTTGAACGCATTAAACGCCGGGATAACCAAATACTCAGCAAAACAGCCAGGGCGGTTCACACCCACGCCGGTAGTGTTACGGCACAGGTGGGTACGCCCGCCGCGGCAGTTACGACAGTGTCCACAGGTGATGTGCCCTTCGCCGGAAACGCGATCGCCAATCTTGAAGCCTTTCACTTCCTGGCCTATGCCGACCACTTCACCCACGTATTCGTGGCCCACAACCATAGGAACAGGAATGGTTTTTTGCGACCATTCGTCCCAGTTGTAAATATGGACGTCGGTCCCGCAAATCGCCGTTTTACGAATTTTGATCAGCAGATCGTTATGACCCATTTCCGGCTTGGGAGCATCCGTCATCCAGATGCCTTCTTCCGCCTTCAGTTTTGCTAATGCTTTCATGACCGCTCCCTTAAGCGATAACGCCTAATTGCTTACCGATGCGCGTAAACGCATCTACCGCACGTTCAATTTGCTCAGGAGTATGCGCCGCCGACATTTGGGTGCGAATACGTGCCTGACCTTTTGGCACCACCGGGTAGAAGAAACCGGTGACATAAATACCTTCTTTCTGCAGCTCGCGCGCAAAGTTTTGCGCCACAACTGCTTCACCAAGCATCACTGGAATAATGGCGTGATCTGCACCTGCAAGCGTAAATCCGGCAGCGCTCATTTTTTCACGGAACAGACGAGCGTTTGACCACAGACGCTCACGCAGCTCTTCGCCTGACTCCAGCATTTCCAGTACCTTGATAGAGGCGGAAACAATGGCTGGCGCGAGTGAATTTGAGAAAAGGTAAGGACGGGAACGCTGGCGAAGCCATTCGATAACTTCTTTGCGACCTGCGGTATAGCCACCAGAAGCACCGCCCAGCGCTTTACCCAGCGTGCCGGTAATAATATCAACCCGGTCCATGACATCGCAGTATTCGTGCGTACCGCGCCCATTGGCACCAACAAAGCCCACGGCGTGGGAGTCATCGACCATAACCAGCGCATTGTACTTATCCGCCAGATCGCAAACGCCCTGCAGGTTGGCAATCACACCGTCCATTGAGAACACGCCATCGGTGGCAATCATCACATGGCGAGCACCGGCTGCACGAGCCTCTTTCAGGCGAGCTTCCAGTTCCTGCATATCGTTGTTGGCATAGCGATAACGCTGTGCTTTACACAGGCGCACACCGTCGATAATTGAGGCATGGTTCAGTGCGTCAGAAATGATGGCATCTTCCGGCCCGAGCAGCGTCTCAAACAGGCCACCATTGGCATCGAAGCAGGAGGAGTAAAGAATCGCATCGTCCGTTCCCAGGAAATCGGCCAGCTTGCTTTCCAACTGTTTATGGCTGTCCTGAGTACCGCAAATAAAGCGGACCGAAGCCATACCAAAACCGTGTTTATCCATCCCCTGTTTAGCCGCTTCAATCAGCTGCGGATGGTTAGCAAGACCCAGATAGTTGTTGGCGCAGAAGTTAATAACGTGGCTACCGTCCGCGACGGTGATGTCCGCCTGCTGGGCGGAGGTGATAATACGTTCTTCTTTAAAAAGCCCTTCTGCTCGAGCGGTTTCGAGTTGGGAAGTCAGCTGTTGGTAAAAATCTTCGCGCATCGCGATTCTCCAGGCATGGCAAGTTTTGGCACATCTTACCCAAACCTATATCACCAGGCGAGATGACGCTTCAGGGATTCTTAATTTTGCAGGATAAATCACGCTAGAATGCGAGGCCGACAGGGGCTTTAAGCGGTATGAAGGCCGTGCAGGAATCATCATTAACATATTGAATAATAATGTAAATATTGAAATCATTAAAATCCTGACAGGTCAGATAGATTCCCGTATATCTGACCTGTTGAAATCATCTTCAGATGATTTATTCCCTCAGCAGGGGCTACTTCCTCGAGAGAAAAATTCTAAGCGCCTGCAGTCTGGCGCCTAAAGCGGAGTGCCTGAAGCAACGGAACAGGTCGAACCATTTTCCTTTCCCAAGATAATTCAGGGTGAATAATTCAGGGCGTTTGTAATAACAGAGAACAAATATACCCTGATCATCATCCACGATATTATTTTTCAGCGTAATTTTCTGGCTTTCCGTTACCAGAAAATAAAACTCTTGCCATTTACTCTGAGAACCGACAATAGCACCGCCGATAATATAAACATGGTTACCAATCATAAAGTCAAATGCCTGTTTCAACGACGTAACATTTAGCCCTTTCTTGATGGTAAAAAGATGCATGGTATTTTTATTAAATGGAAAATCCCACATTTTTAAACCACGAATTACTTTAGATTCCCGGCAATAGCCAAAATCAACCCATGCAACCAGTGGTGTTTTTATTAATCCATCATTAATGGCTTTGTTAACAAAGTAGGATTTTAAATTACAGACTAGCACGTACTCTGGCGACCAATATTCAGGGTTTTTTAACTGATGGGTCTCTAATTGATTGGTAAAACTCTCGTCCTGCTGAATGCTCTCAATAAGACGCCGAATATGTTTAAATTTGTTTTTTATATCAATGGCAATAACCGTAGTAGGCTTTCCCTGTCGAATGGCTTCAACTCTTTCCTTGAGATCGGGTG
Source organism: Enterobacter sp. TMH.L2 (assembly GCF_050847315.1). NCBI lineage: Bacteria > Pseudomonadati > Pseudomonadota > Gammaproteobacteria > Enterobacterales > Enterobacteriaceae > Enterobacter > Enterobacter sp. TMH.L2. The sequence continues at coordinate 4,581,904 of NZ_CP193791.1, forward strand.
AAGTGAATACCACCATATCATTTTCTAAAGCGGCCAATCGCTCGAAGTAATTAAAATAAACATCTACAGAGCGGGCAAGATTATCACGGAACCCTTTATTAGCAGTCCACTCCCCTCTACCGAGGTCAAAATAAGCCGTTACAATTGTGGTAGATGATTTCATCGCTAATAAAAACCATTAATATAAATAAATATTATATCACAATCATTTACCTTCTGTACACAGTACGCTTTGCGTTCAGTTCGGCCTTAACGAATACAATAATTCCCCGGCAAACATTAAAATAAAAATAATATGAAATTAAATAGCAGGTAAACCCAGGAAAAGTCAATCGGGCTTAAACCACCTGGATGACAAACCTGGCGCATTGTGTAAATGGCTGAAGCGATGCAAATGTAATGGTATGATTATGCACATTCATGTCTGAGATTGTCTCTGACTCCATAATTTTAAGGCTACAGTTATGATCATCGTTACTGGCGGCGCCGGCATGATCGGCAGCAACATTGTTAAGTCACTGAACGAACAAGGCTATCGCGATATCCTGGTGGTAGATAACCTGAAGGATGGGACTAAATTTGTTAACCTGGTTGATCTGGACATCACCGACTACATGGATAAGGAAGACTTCCTGATCCAAATTATGGCCGGGGAAGAATTCGGTGATATCGACGCCATCTTCCATGAAGGGGCCTGCTCGTCCACGACCGAGTGGGACGGCAAGTACATGATGGACAACAACTATCAGTACTCTAAAGAAATCCTGCACTACTGCCTGGAGCGCGAAATTCCGTTCCTGTATGCCTCTTCTGCCGCCACCTACGGCGGGCGCAATGCAGATTTCATCGAATCCCGCGAATATGAACAGCCGCTGAACGTGTACGGTTACTCAAAATTCCTGTTTGATGAATATGTTCGCCAGATCCTGCCAGAAGCAAACTCTCAGGTGACCGGCTTCCGCTACTTTAACGTCTACGGGCCGCGCGAAGGCCACAAAGGCAGCATGGCGAGCGTGGCATTCCATCTCAATACTCAGTTGAATAACGGTGAGAACCCAAAACTGTTTGAAGGCAGCGACGGCTTCAAGCGTGACTTCATCTATGTGGGTGATGTTGCCGCCGTTAACCTCTGGTTCTGGCAAAATGGCGTTTCCGGTATTTTCAACTGCGGTACCGGTCGTGCGGAATCCTTCCAGGCCGTGGCAGACGCAGCGCTGGCGTATCACAACAAAGGCAGCATCGAGTACATTCCTTTCCCGGAAAAGCTAAAAGGTCGCTATCAGGCTTATACTGAAGCTGACTTAACCAATCTGCGCGCTGCGGGTTACGACAAGCCGTTCAAAACCGTTGCCCAAGGGGTTGCGGAATACATGAAATGGTTAAATCGCGACGCATAAGCTGCACAGGAAAAGCATGAAAATTCTGGTGATTGGCCCGTCATGGGTGGGCGACATGATGATGTCGCAAAGTCTTTATCGCACGCTCAAGGCGCGTTATCCCCAGGCGATCATTGACGTGATGGCACCCGCGTGGTGCCGTCCGCTATTATCGCGTATGCAGGAAGTGAACGAAGCCATCGCCATGCCTTTGGGTCACGGTGCGTTGCAAATCGCAGAGCGTCGTCGCCTTGGACGCAGCCTGCGGGACAAACGCTATGACCATGCGTACGTTCTGCCAAACTCGTTTAAGTCCGCGCTGGTGCCTTTTTTTGCCAACATACCTCACCGTACGGGTTGGTTGGGCGAGATGCGTTACGGCCTGCTGAATGACAGCCGTAAGCTGGACAAACAAGCCTGGCCATTGATGGTAGAGCGCTACGTCGCCCTGGGTTATGAAAAAGGCATAATGCAGTCGGCTAAAGACCTCCCGCAGCCGCTCCTGTGGCCTCAACTACATGTTAGTGAAGGTGAAAAAACACTGACTTGCGCTGCTTTTAATCTTGATCCACAGCGTCCGATGATTGGTTTCTGCCCTGGAGCAGAGTTCGGCCCGGCAAAACGTTGGCCGCACTATCATTACGCCGCGCTCGCAGCAAAACTCATCGATGCGGGCTATCAGGTTGTCCTCTTCGGCTCAGCCAAGGATAAGGACGCAGGTAAAGAGATTCTTGCTGCTCTCACCACTGAACAGCAGGCATGGTGCCGTAACCTTGCCGGGGATACCCAGCTTGAACAGGCCGTGATATTGCTTGCCGCTTGCGAGGGTGTGGTCACCAATGATTCCGGCCTGATGCATGTCGCAGCTGCGCTCAACCGTCCTCTGGTCGCACTTTATGGCCCCAGCAGCCCGGATTTCACCCCACCACTTTCCCACAAAGCGAGAGTTATTCGCTTGATCAGCGGCTACCATAAAGTGCGTAAAGGCGATGCCGCTGAGGGCTATCATCAAAGCCTGATCGACATCACACCAGAAAGCGTGCTGGTTACATTGACTGAACTGCTAACCAGCAGCAAGGAAGACTAATGCGCGTCCTTCTTGTTAAAACGTCTTCGATGGGCGATGTTCTCCACTCTCTTCCTGCGCTTACAGACGCGATGCTGGCAATGCCGGGAATTTCGTTCGATTGGGTGGTAGAAGAAGGTTTCGCACAGATACCCGGCTGGCACCCCGCCGTGGATAAAGTGATTCCCGTCGCGATCCGTCGCTGGCGTAAAAGCTGGTTCTCCGCTGAAACCCGCGCGGAACGAAAAGCTTTTTATTATCAGCTTGAAGCAAGAAAGTACGACTGCGTCATTGATGCTCAGGGCCTGGTAAAAAGCGCAGCGTTGGTGACTCGAAAAGCACATGGCATCAAGCATGGCATGGACTGGCACAGTGCCCGTGAATCTCTGGCAAGCCTGTTTTATAACAAACGCCATAATGTGGCCAGGCAGCAGCACGCCGTGGAACGTACTCGTGAACTTTTTGCCAAAAGTTTGGGTTACGCAAAATCGCAATCTCAGGGTGATTATGCGATTTCAGGGCATTTTCTTACTAATCCGAAAGAAAGTGCGGAAAAGTATGCGGTATTTTTACACGCAACAACTCGAGATGATAAACACTGGCCAGAAGAAAATTGGCGGGAGCTGATTGAGCTTTTGAAGGCAACCGGACTGCGGATAAAACTCCCTTGGGGGGCACCGCACGAAGAAGAGAGAGCCAAACGGCTGGCGGCAGGATTTAGCTTTGTGGATGTTCTGCCAAAATTAACGCTTGAGGAGGTCGCCAAAGTTCTGGCGAATGCCAAATTTGTGGTTTCTGTTGATACAGGATTAAGCCATCTTACGGCAGCATTGGACCGACCGAATGTGACGCTTTACGGACCTACAGATCCGGGCCTCATTGGCGGGTATGGAAAAAATCAGGTCGTGTGCCGCGCACCGGGTAACAGACTTGAAAATTTGACTGCCTTTACAGTCTTGAATCAACTTACGACAAGCCTGTAAGTACGCGAATTTCGATATCGGAGAAGAGATGGCCCTCACATTATTTTTTTCTAATGAGAAAAAAAACTGGACCTTATACTGGAATAGAACGCTTGTATTCTTATTTATTGCCACTTATTTTTTAGGTGGCATAACGCGTTATAAACACCTCATTGTTATATTGATGACGCTCACAACTCTTGTATATCTGTGTAAGCAGCCTAGACAATTTCTGCCAGAATTCAAAAATTTTCTATTTTTTAGCATAGCTGTTTTGACTTTCGCCGTGTTTCTTTCGCTGTTTCAGACACCTGATTTCAAAGCAACCCTGAAGGAAATCAGCAAGTCTGTCCTGGAAAACACTCTTTTATGTACAATTTCCATTCCCGTACTGCTGAGAAATGAAAGCAAAGAGTTAATTTCAAAAATAATTTTCTTTTCATTTATTACAGCGCTGAGTCTACGTTGCATATCAGAGATCGTGCTTTACTATCAAGAGTACACACAGGGTGTCATGCCATTTATCGATTTCAGACATCGTGGTATATCCGACTCATTGGTATTCCTTTTCCCTGCCTTATTGAGCATGTGGTTAATAAAATCTGTTAAGTATAAGGTTGCCTTTGTTCTGCTAAGCGCGGTCTATCTGTTTCTTATTTTAGGCACACTTTCCCGTGGCGCTTGGCTTTCTGTATTAACTGTTGGCTTACTGTGGGTTGTGTTAAACCGGCAATGGAAATTATTGATTTCCGGGATTTTAATTTCTACCTTGACACTCGGCGCAATTTTGACGCAAGAAAAAATACCAACAACTTTAATGACTAAACTTCAGCAGACAGATAGCTCCAATCGTTATTCAAATGGTGTGCAAGGTAGCGCGATGAATCTTATTATGGAAAATCCTTTGCTGGGATATGGATTTGGAAATACAGCCTATAAAGATGTCTACAACAAACGTGTGGTTGATTATCCCAACTGGACCTTTAGAGAGTCTCCCGGGCCACACAACCTGGCATTGTTTGTCTGGTTTGGCGCCGGCTTACTCGGATTCGCAGGCCTGCTACTCACCTATGCAGCGATAATTAAAGAATGTACTTCCAACGCCTTCAAGAAAAGCTCGTCCTTCCCGGTAAATGCACACATGATAATCTTGTTATCATTTATCGGCTATTTCCTCATTCGAGGAAATGTTGAACAAATACAGCTAGACCTGCTTGGCGTATTGGTTGGGTTATTGATAGCACTGAATAAAAAATAAAAAAAAAGGCTACATCACGTAGCCTTTTTTATGCTTAAACTAAAGCAAGTATGTAAGAGAAATTTTAGTTAGTGAAACCAATTATTAATCACGTCTTCAAATCTCTGAGTGACTCCGGCCCAACTAAAATTATTATAAACAAAGTGTTGCCCACATTTTGCCATGTCATTTATATCCGGACTTTGCAGTGTGCTCATAATATCTTGAGCAATAGAGTCTGCAGTCATGGGCTCTCGAAGATGAAAACCTGTCTCTTTTTCCCTGACGAATTCAACCATGCCGCCACGGGTGCTGACCAATACCGGCTTGCCTGCCCCCATTGCCTCAATAGCCACCATGCAAAATGGTTCCTGAAACTGAGAAGGAATGACAACCAGGTCAGCCAGAGGATAGTAACAGTGCATGTTTTCCGGCGCTATGCTTCCTAACATAATACATCGCCCCTGCAAACGCTCGGCAATCTCTCTGACCTCACGCTGATAAGCGCCATTATCCGCTTTGTTCACCTCCAGGTGATCGCCAACCACTACGAGTTTCATATCGTCATGTTCTCTGGCCAACTTTTCAAACGCCTGCATGAGCAATAAAATCCCCTTATCCGGAACAATACGCCCCGCATAGAAGAGGACTTTATCATTCTCAGAAATGCCCAGATCTGCTTTAGAAACAGGTGTATAAGCAGATTGATAAACATCCAAATCAATGCCATTAGCAACCACTTTAATATCGGCTTTCGGCAAAAGATTCTGATAAAAATCTCTTAAGAAATTGCTCGGCACAATCATTTTTACATCCTGGTCCAACCCTTTGGGTTCGAACGCATTATGCATATGGATGACGATTTTCTGCTGAGGAGCACGTTGTCTGATTTGCCGATAAAGCTTCATGCTGTTATGCACAACGACAATGCTGTCATCCGTAATATGAAAATCTTTCGCAATATTCAGTATTCGCTGCGAATACGGCAGTGGATCAAGGCGAGTCCACTTCTGGAAGATGCGCTTATAAATGCGGCTGAATCCAATGCGATGGATACTACAGTTATCGTTTACAGGGGTAAAATCTGTATACCCTTCATTTTTAATGCATACCAAGCGATTGGGAATAGACGTTCTCTGTGCGACCTGGTACATCCACGTTTCAACTGCAGCGGCACCGCGCGGAGGAATAGAAAATATAGGTGTGACAGTAAATATAATTTTATCAGTCATATAATTTTCAACCCTGCATTAAATTATATTTAATCGCAGCGCAGAGGCCACCAAAAACTTTCCCTTGATAAAGCAAATGTTTATATTTCTCTCTATACTCATGCTTTTTCACTGCACTTTGATAAGGCATATTCCGCCACGGGGAAACATCATAAACGTTACGGAAAAACTGTGCTGACGGATAATTAGCCCAGTCATGCCAGGGTTTTGTCACGCCCGTATAATGTATAAACACCGTGCTTTCCTTAATGAACTCACTGTAATATTTACTGTTTTTATTCTCAAACTCAGATTTTAGAGAGTAGATGGTATTGTATTCCCGGGGCAATATTCTTGCGTGATGAAGGAATATAATATTAAGAATATCCTGGTCCGGATACTTTAATTTTCCAACCACACTCTCATCTGAAAGTAAGTTGAAAAACCTTTCCGTTAAGCTTGATTTTAGCCATTGATTTAAGTTTATGTACATTACCCCAGAATTGAAGTAATTCCCTTCAAATTCTGGATTTTGTAGACGCACAGCACTTTTCTTTTGCATGGTGTCAACATCAATAACCACCGCGCCGTACTCTTCATTAAATTCTAAAGAAGCTAAAGATTGCAATGAGCCTTTACATATAACATCGGCATCAAGATATAAAAGAGTATCAAGACGCTCGGAGAAATAATCAAAAGAAAGCAAGCGATAGTATATTGATACTGGCCAAATGTTTGTTTTCGGCAAAGACCTTAGCGGCGCAGAATCAATGTGATAGATTTTTATAACCGTCTTATATTGCTCGGCTAACTGTGTTAAAAGCTCAACATACTCATTATCTAAGTAATCAGCGATAATATGAAAGGTAAAATCAATATCACTCTTTTTATTATTCTCAAGAATGGAAGCAATCGATATCGCGGCACCTATCTGATAATTTTTATCGATACCCCATGAAATATTGAATGTTTCCCGATCATCACACTTTACAAGGCGCCGATCCAGAACAATGATTTCGTTAAATTGTGTGATTTGTTTAAAGTTCAATGTCAATTACCTTTCATCACCATTAGTCGTGTAGCATGGTTATTTTCATAACATTCCATGCCAGCAATACTGTCGCGAGCACAACTATTCTTTAAATTTAGCCACATAATAGTTAAAGTAGTTCGACAGCCCCTGCAGATAAAGCTTTTGATTGAACTTATGTTTTGCAGAGTATCGATATTGGTGACTATTAATTGGCTTTAGAAGTTCGACATTACGCCAGGGTGAAGCCTCTTTCGCCGTTAAGAAGCTCTGAGAGACGGGATAAGTGCCCCAGTCATGCCACGGTTTTGTCGGACCGACATAATGAATAAAAACAGTTTCATCATTGACAGGATTCACTACGTTGTCTTTAAGCTCATAATTAATACTGAAACGAGTGTTATATTTCCCTTCAATGAATTTAACTTTCCCTGCCAACAAGACATTCAGCACATCCTGGTCAAGGTGAGTGATTTTTTCTACCCACTGAGGATCCCGCAGCATCTCGATTGCTTTATAAGAAATATTGTTGATATTCCATTCATTGATATTTATAAGCAAAAAACCCGCATTGAAGTAACCAGACACTAACTCCGGTGTTGAAAGTGTTGCAGCCCGGTTCGACCACCACTCAATATCCCTTTCCACAACCACAGCGGCAATTTCGTTCTCTGCAAAAACATAATCAACTAACGGCTGAATGCTTCCTTTGCAGGCAATATCCGCATCCAGATAAAGAAGTTTATCAACTTTGTGATAGAGATAATCTGCAATAATAAAACGGAAGTATGTCGCGTAACTCCAGTTTTTTGTACTCGGTAATGATTTTAGCTTCTCACAGTTAATGACATAGATATTAATATGTGTTTTATATTGTTTAGCTAATGCTTCGAATCGAGCCTTATCGGCTTCACTGAATGAATCAGTGAACACATGAAACTCAAAAAATGCAGATGCATTACTCAACAAGACTGAGGAGATAGCAACACCACAGCCGAAAAGGAAATTCTTATCAATACCAAATGCTATATTGAGAACATTGGCAGCTTTCTTTTCCTGGTAGTTAAAATCGAAAACAGAGAGGATGATATCTTCATCACTGAATTGAGACATGTTGATTCTTATCCGACTAAGATGAATAGACGACTGTAACCGGCAATGACGCCCCTTACAGGCTACTACAACGATTTTCTAATCGTTCGTTCTTTGATTTTTTCCGCTTTATCTTCTGCTTTAGCCAGCAATGCATGTTCCGTTTCTAGCACATCTCTAAGTGGCTGATTAGAATACGTCATCATAAAGCGCCAAATATCACGCTGTGTCAGCCCAATGTTCATCGATGAAAAATAGAGTCCAATGAGATCTTTATCCCGCCAGCGTCGAGGAACTTTTGTTCGAATTTGCGCACGATGCAGGTCAATCACCGAAACCTTCAGTTCGCTTTCCCGACCAGAAAAGGGGAGATGCAATAAGAAATGGCAAATATAACAATCCCGATGATTTACGCCACCGCCGTGCATTTTACGCACCATTGTGGCTACACGCTCAATCAGCATCCGCTTGATTTTTACGTCAGGTGGATTCGTCGCCCAATCAGCACAGTAATCTTCGAGACTGATCGTAGGCGTTAAATCTTCAGTAATGATGAACGACGTTTTGTTGATTGGATTTAACCCTTTTTCACCAAAACCAACGCCCTGCATCGTGCCGACATCCAGAGTTTTCAGCCGGTGAATCGCCTTCCACTCGCGATCGGCCCCTAAAACCGGCATTCGCAGCGAAATAAGATTTTTTATCACTTCTTTGATAGACGTTCCCTGGTGCCATTTTAAGAAATAGCTTTTTCCTGCGGCCTCGAAACGTAGCGTGCGGCGTGTTTCCAGTTCGCGGAAAATTTCCCCCTGAAGTTTTCTGACTTCAGCAAAAACGTCCTTTCCTTTCCAAAGAGAGGTAAAAGGTTCTTTTAACTCAACCATGCGGCTCTCCCACAATGATATCTGCTGCCTTTTCAGCCAGGCTATAAATATCCTGGGTTGAGGCATAATGACGAGCGTGACTCGCCCAGCTCAGGCGCTGCTCTGCATTACCCAGAACGTCAGATAAAGCCGCATTAAGCGATGCCTGGCTAAACGGTTCTTTGATAACAACCCCACACTCAGCGTCTGCAATATAATGTGCATAGCCGCATACTTCCGTCACAAGGATTGGCAATCCGGCAGCTATCGCCTCAAGTAAGACAATACCGGCAGCTTCCTGATAGGCAGGATGAATCAAAACATCCGCAGCCATCATCAGTTCAGAGACGTCATCTCTTCCGGAGAAGAAACTAACCCGGCTCTCTACGCCACGTTTCTGCGCTAATGTCTTAAACCGCCCGGGTTTATCCTGCCCGACAACAAACAAAGTGGTTCGACTACGGATGGCCTCAGGCAAAGCAGCCAACGCTTCAATAGAGCGATCAACGCCTTTACGCGTGAAATCGGAGCCTACCTGCAAAACGAGGTAGTCATTCACACCAATGCCGTTTTTTTCTCTGTAACGCTCCCGGCTACCCTGCGGATGGTTGTCGAATCGACGATCGGGGTAAATACCTGGAGGCAGGATCAGAAAACGCGAAGATTCCGTACCATAGTGTTTTTCGAAATCAGCAATTTGCTTATCAGTCAGCATCAGCAACTTGGTTGATTTTCCTTGCTCGAGTGTGGCTTTTTCAAACTGTGAATAATGCCGATATCGGGCGGTCAGGCGATAAAAGAAACCTTTCTCTTGTGCTACTTTTTCGGCGTAACAAACGTCTGCTGCATAATAAACATCGAGACCCGGCATTTTATTAAAACCCACTACGCGGTCTACCGGATGCTGACTCAGATGAGCCTTCACCCATTGATAATATTCAGCATTACGACCGTGGTTCGTTTTTGACCGCACAGGAACGATGACGATATCAAAGGCATCAGGTTTCTCGCCCTGCCAGGACTGCACATAAACCCGGACGTTATGCCCACGCGATGCAACAGCTCCGGCAATACGCATAAAATCGCGCTGCAGGCCGCCAAAGGGAAAATATTTATACAGACAAAAAGCAACTGTCATCATGCTTCGTCTCTTGGTGATAGCGCCGCAGCGGCAGGAAGCATTTTAGAAATGGCGGCAATCACATCCTCAGCAGGGATCACCGACATATATTTTTTATTGCGGTCGAGTTGAGCACGGGACGGCATAGATTGATAGTTACCTGCCCAGAATTGCGTAATTTGCTCTGTCCATGGACGCCAGTAAACATGGTCCGTTGCACCAAACAGGCTAATGACAGGCGTTTTTACCGCCGCAGCAATATGCCCAGGCGCTGAGTCCACCCCAATAAACAATGCTGCATGATCGATTAAAGCGCCCAACTCCGGGAAGGTTGTTTTGCCGGCAAGCGCCACGACGGGCATTATTTTGCATCCTTGAGCTATCTCATTAACGCAGGTGAGATCGTCCCGACCCGGTCCAGAGGTCAATACAACCGGGAATCCTTCATCCTGCAAGTAATCAATGATCTGAGAAAACTTATCGTTGTCCCAACACTTAAAGAGCTGTCGGGCCGTGGGCTGAATGACAACATACTTGTCAGCAACGCTTTCAGCATCAAGCACTTCACGGATCTTTTGCCAATCGGCCTCAGTGTAGTACAGCGTTGTTTCTGTAAAAAAATCCGTAATTCCTAAAGGAGAGAGCACTGAGAGGCTAGCTTCAACGACATGCTTACCAACGACAGGGGCAAGGTGAGTGAAGCTTTTTTTCCAGAATGAAGACTGCCGGTGAGCGTAATCCTGGGAAATTTTTACTGCCGGCCCAAGGCAGCGAACCATCCATGCCACGCTCCGCTGATCGGTCAGATTAACAATCAGGTCATAATGATTGCTCCGCAAGCGGCGAATCAAGGAAAGAAAATTACTGATTTTCTTTCCTGTTTTAACGCCTTTGTTGCTTATACCGTAGCGCGCATTTATTTCTGGATTTCCAGAAAGAATGGGAAGGGTATCCTGATACTGCAGGACATCTATTTTTGCTTCAGGATAGTTGCGCTTAAGGGTACTGATCACAGGCGTTGTCAGCAACATGTCGCCGTGAAAGCGCATTTTAATCACTAAAATTCTTTTAAATGTCGTATTCACCGTCAGCTCTTAATATCAGCAATACTGAAAAATAAAAAACACGCTACCGCCCCAGGCTCCACAGCTACCTGTTCACTGACAACGTGTTCATTTTTACGTGTAGTGTACCACTTATCGCTCCCATTCCGAAGGATACGCAAGCCAAGACAATTCATTGGTAAACATATGAATTAAAATAATTTATTTTCCTTAAACTCAAAGACCATTCACTTTTGACTTTTGCACAACTGCTCAATCCAACCATTGCCTGGCAATACATACCTTTGATGCACGCCATCAACCTGGTTTTCGCCCAATTTCCGCAAAAGTAATGGCAAAGCTCAGGTTAAATACATAGAATCCCCAGCACATTCATAATGCCAGCCGTGTCCTATGCTCCAATTGCTTTACACCGTACTGCTTTACCTCATACAGCCACTCATCTGGCTGCGATTATGGGTGCGCGGTCGTAAAGCTCCTGCATACCGCAAACGCATTGGCGAGCGCTACGGCTTCTATAAAAAGCCGCTCAAGCCAGGTGGTATTATGTTGCATTCGGTTTCCGTTGGGGAAACGCTGGCCGCCATACCTCTGGTTCGCGCGCTTCGCCACCGCTATCCAGAATTGCCGATTACCGTCACGACAATGACACCAACCGGCTCAGAAAGGGTCATGTCCGCTTTCGGAGAAGACGTCCAGCACGTCTATCTGCCTTACGATATGCCGTGTGCGCTCAACCGCTTCCTGGATAAAGTCGATCCAAAGCTGGTGCTTATTATGGAAACCGAACTTTGGCCAAACCTGATAGCCGCGCTGCACAAACGCTATATCCCATTAGTGATTGCCAATGCCAGGCTTTCCGCACGCTCGGCAAAGGGCTACGCAAAACTTGGTGACTTTGTCAGAACGCTGCTGCAGCGCATTACGCTTATCGCCGCACAGAACGAAGAAGATGGTGAACGCTTCATCTCACTAGGTGCAAAACGGAGCCAATTGACGGTTACCGGTAGCCTTAAGTTTGATATTTCGGTGACACCACAGCTGGCCGCTCGAGCCGTGACGCTGCGCCGGCAGTGGGCACCGCACCGCCCGGTCTGGATAGCTACCAGCACGCACGAAGGCGAAGAAAGCATCGTCGTGCAAGCTCATCAGTCGCTTTTAAAGCAGTTTCCTAACTTACTGCTGATCCTTGTACCACGCCACCCGGAACGCTTCCCGGATGCCATCAATCTGGTCAGAAATGCTGGATTAAGCTACATAACTCGCTCTTCTGGAGAGGTACCGTCTTCCAGTACGCAGGTCGTCATTGGCGATACTATGGGTGAGTTAATGTTACTGTACGGGATTGCCGATCTGGCTTTTGTTGGCGGCTCGTTAGTTGAGCGTGGTGGCCATAATCCCCTCGAACCAGCCGCACACGCTATTCCAGTGTTAATGGGTCCACATACCTTTAACTTCAAAGATATCTGCGCGCGCCTGTCGCAGGCAGATGGCCTAATCACCGTGACGGACGAGCAGTCATTAGTAAAAGAGATTGCGTCTTTGCTCACAGATGAGGATTATCGTAACTTCTACGGGCGCCATGCTGTGGAAGTGCTTTACCAGAACCAGGGTGCATTGCAGCGCCTGTTACAGCTACTGGAACCTTATCTCCCCCCTAAAACACACTAAGGTCAGATATGCAAAAGCGGGCAATCTATCCGGGGACTTTCGATCCCATCACCAACGGCCATATTGATATCGTTACCCGTGCAGCCAGTATGTTTGACCAGGTGATCCTTGCGATTGCAGCAAGCCCCAGCAAGAATGCCTTGTTCACCCTGGATGAACGCGTTGCGCTGGCGCAGCAGGCACTTGCGCATTTACCCAACGTTCAGGTTCTCGGTTTCAGCGATTTAATGGCAAGCTTTGCACGTAACCAACAGGCGAACGTGCTGGTGCGTGGGTTGCGTACCGCGGCTGATTTTGAATATGAAATGCAGCTGGCCCACATGAACCGCCATCTCATGCCTGAACTGGAAAGCGTGTTCCTGATGCCATCTAAAGAGTGGTCGTTTGTCTCTTCTTCCCTTGTCAAAGAAGTGGCGCGCCATCACGGAGATGTCGCCCACTTCCTGCCAGAGCATGTCTGTAAAGCGCTTATCGAAAGGCTTAAATAGCTATCGCTGACAGCGGCGACAATAGTAAGTGCTACGCTGGGCGTGCTTAGCGGCGGAAATCGGCGTACCGCATACCCTGCAAGGCTCTCCTTCCCGGCCATATACCTGCAGCTCCTGAGCAAAATAGCCGGGTTTGCCATCGGACTGAAGGAAGTCTTTTAAAGTGGTTCCACCTTGTTCTATTGAGCGTTGCAATACAGCTTTGATAGCTGCGACCAAAGTTTCAGACTCTTTTTTTGATAGCGACTGTGCGCTACGGTCGGGATGGATCCCCGCTGCGAACAAGGATTCGCTGGCATAGATATTCCCCACCCCAACAACCAGTTTGTTATCCATTAGCCAGGGCTTGATAGCTGTTTTCTTTTTGGCCGATTTTTCGCGCAGGTATTCTGCACTGAATGTGTCGCTCAAAGGCTCCGGACCAAGGTGAGACAATACATTGCTCCCTTCCAGCTCTTTGACCCACAGCCAGGCGCCAAAGCGGCGGGGATCGGTATAGCGCAGAACTTTGCCGTTACTCATGATCAGATCGACATGATCGTGCTTTTCCGCAGGAAGTTCTTCCGCGAGGATCCTCAGGCTGCCGGACATTCCCAGATGAATGATGATCCAGCCATCCGGTAGCTCCAGCAGCAAATACTTCGCCCGCCGCTGTACGCTCAACACTGGCTTATCGCTCAGAGCATGTATTTCATCAGAAACCGGCCAGCGCAGTCGAGCATTGCGCACAACGGCATACAGGATGGTTTCACCCACCAGGTGCGGCTCAATACCGCGACGACTGGTTTCTACCTCTGGTAATTCAGGCATCTCTCCTCCGGGAAGCAGGCATAAAAAAACCCGGCCTGAGCCGGGTTTCTTCAACAAAGTTACCAGAATTATTTAATTTTGGCTTCTTTGTATACAACGTGCTGACGGACAACTGGATCGAACTTTTTCAGTTCCAGTTTTTCCGGCTTAGTACGTTTGTTCTTCGTGGTGGTATAGAAGTGACCAGTACCAGCAGAAGAAACCAGCTTGATTTTCTCACGAATACCTTTAGCCATGATTTATTTCCTCTAAGTACTTAGTACTTTTCGCCACGGGCACGCAGTTCGGACAGAACTGTATCGATGCCTTTCTTATCGATTACACGCATACCTTTAGCAGATACACGCAGGGTGACAAAACGCTTCTCGCTCTCAACCCAGAAACGGTGAGAGTGCAGGTTCGGCAGGAAACGGCGTTTAGTCGCGTTCAGTGCGTGGGAACGGTTATTACCGGTCGCCGGACGCTTGCCAGTAACTTGGCAGACTCGGGACATGTCTATTCTCCAAAAATCAAATTAGCTCGAGCTTCGTATAGGGTTAGGCGCCTCGTCAGGCTGCAAGCCTGGTCCCTGGCGGTTCAATGTGAACCACAGTGCCAGGCGCATAATGCCAAACCCGAGATTCTCAAAGGTGGCGTAGTATACGCTGTGTGAGGCATGTGCTCAAGTCCCGAACAGACAAAGATCCCAATGGATCGCGCCTGATGGCTTAAATCCACCCTCGTTCAGCGAAAGAAACGTATTCTCCGTGACCAATAACCAGATGATCAAGCACTCGAATTTCCATAAACAGGCAAACTTTCACGATGCGTTCCGTAATAGCCCGGTCTGCTTTACTGGGTTCGGCCTTACCTGACGGGTGGTTGTGCGCCAGTATAATGGCACCGGCGTTGCATTTCATCGCTTCACGGACAATTTCTCTCGGGTGAACTTCAACGTGACTTAGCGTTCCGGCAAACAACCGCTCACATTTAATAACCTGATGCTGATTATTCAAAAACAGCACCATAAAGATTTCACGCTGCTCGGTCGTCAACTGACTCTGCACATACTCCCGCACCTTTCCAGGCGTAAGCAATGAGAGTTCTTTGATACCCTGAGACGAGTAATAACGCCTCGCCAGCTCGGCAATCGCGTTTAGTTGAGTGTATTTCGCTTCACCAATCCCCTTCACGCCCTTGAAATGGGAATAATCTGCCGACAACAAGCGGTGCAGGGAACCAAACTCACGCAGCAGCATATTGGCAAAAACCAAAACGTGCATTCCCTGGTGGCCCGTACGTAAAAAGAGCGCAAGCAGCTCAGTATCGGTGAGAGCACCCACACCGAATTGCAGCAGCTTTTCCCTGGGTAAATACGCGTTTTCAATCTCATTATCCCTGTCCATCGCACCTCTCCCTCTCTTAACACTCTCATGATGCGGCCTTTTTTATTATCAGGCGATGAGCGGGTTTTGGTCTTGCGTAGTGCCTCGCAAACTGCAAAAAGTCGCCTGTCAGGGATTGTGATAAAATGGCCATTCGACTGTGACTTCCAACGGATAAAAATCATGATGGGACTTTCCGGCAAGAAAATTGTTCTTGGTGTGAGCGGCGGTATTGCGGCCTATAAAACACCTGAGCTGGTTCGTCGTCTGCGCGATCGCGGAGCGGATGTACGAGTGGTAATGACCGAGGCGGCGAAGGCCTTCATCACGCCACTAAGTTTGCAAGCAGTGTCCGGTTATCCTGTGTCCGACAGTTTGCTAGACCCCGCAGCAGAAGCCGCCATGGGCCACATCGAACTCGGCAAATGGGCAGATTTAGTGATACTCGCACCTGCGACAGCAGACCTGATTGCGCGCGTGACTGCAGGCATGGCAAACGACCTGGTCAGCACTATTTGCCTGGCAACCGCCGCACCGGTTGCCGTTGTTCCGGCAATGAACCAACAAATGTTCCGCGCGGCCGCCACTCAACATAATTTGGACGTGCTAAGCGCTCGTGGTCTCCTGATTTGGGGCCCGGATAGCGGAAGCCAGGCCTGCGGCGATATTGGACCAGGCCGAATGTTAGATCCGCTGACGCTGGTTGATATGGCCGTTGAACATTTCTCCGTAGTCAAAGATCTGCAACATCTGAACGTCATGATTACCGCCGGCCCAACGCGCGAACGCCTGGATCCCGTCAGATACATTACTAACGACAGCTCAGGAAAGATGGGGTTTTCTATAGCCGCCGCAGCGGCAGCGCGCGGGGCAAACGTAACCCTGATTTCAGGCCCGGTAAATCTGCCTACTCCGGCATGGGTCAACCGCATTGACGTCACTACGGCGCTGGAAATGAATGAAGTGGTCCAAAAACGCGTCACCGGGCAGCATATATTCATTGGCTGTGCCGCCGTTGCCGACTACCGAGCAGCCGTGGTTGCTGACGAGAAAATTAAAAAGCAAGGCGATGAAATTACGCTAAAAATGGTCAAAAACCCGGATGTTGTTGCGGGTGTTGCGGCGCTTTCTGAAGGACGTCCCTATGTAGTAGGGTTTGCCGCCGAAACAAATAATGTGGAAGAATACGCCCGGAAAAAGCGTGCCGCTAAAAACCTGGATCTGATCTGCGCTAATGACGTATCTCAGAATAATCAAGGGTTTAATAGCGATAATAACGCATTGCACCTTTTCTGGCAGGAGGGAGACAAAGTCTTACCGCTTGAGCGTAAAGCACTCCTTGGCCACCTTTTACTGGACGAGATCGTTACCCGCTATGATGAAAAAAATCGACGTTAAAATTCTGGACCCGCGAGTTGGTCAGCAATTCCCGTTACCAACTTACGCCACCTCCGGCTCTGCCGGTCTTGACCTGCGCGCTTGCCTGGATGACGCCGTAGAACTTGCACCTGGTGCAACAACGCTGCTGCCAACCGGCCTGGCTATTCACATTGCTGACGCCTCTCTGGCAGCGGTCATCCTGCCTCGTTCCGGCCTGGGCCACAAACACGGTGTTGTGCTGGGTAACCTGGTGGGTCTGATTGACTCCGATTATCAAGGCCAGCTGATGGTTTCTGTCTGGAACCGCGGCCAGGACAGCTTCACCATTCAGCCCGGCGAACGCATTGCGCAGATGGTCTTTGTACCTGTTGTGCAGGCCGAATTTAACCTGGTTGAAGATTTTGACGCCAGCGACCGTGGCGAAGGCGGATTTGGTCATTCAGGCCGCCAGTAATACCGTTTTATCAACGTAACCCTACCGCGTAGATAACGTTAAAACAGACCGCAAACCAAGCGTTTGTGGGCGCGGTTCGGTGCTTACCTGACAAGGTATTTTTCAGGGGTATTTTAGAACATGGCAGAAAAACAGACCGCGAAAAGGAATCGTCGCGAGGAAATACTTCAGTCTCTGGCCCAAATGCTCGAATCCAGCGACGGCAGCCAACGCATTACGACCGCTAAACTAGCGGCAACCGTTGGCGTGTCCGAAGCCGCACTTTATCGGCATTTTCCCAGCAAAATGAAAATGTTCGATAGCCTGATTGAGTTTATCGAAGATAGCCTGATTACCCGCATTAACCTGATTCTAAAAGATGAAAAAGACACGCTGGCCCGCCTGCGGTTGATCGTACTTTTGGTGTTGGGTTTTGGTGAACGGAACCCAGGTCTGACGCGTATCCTCACCGGGCACGCGCTGATGTTTGAGCAGGATCGCTTGCAGGATCGCATCAACCAGCTTTTTGAACGCATTGAGGTTCAGCTGCGCCAGGTTATGCGTGAAAAGAAAATGCGCGAAGGCGAAGGGTTTAGCACCGATGAATCCTTGCTGGCGAGCCAGCTACTGGCTTTCTGTGAAGGAATGCTGTCACGATTTGTGAGAAGTGATTTCCGCTATCTGCCTACGGATGATTTTGATACCCGCTGGCCGCTGATTGCTGCTCAGCTTTACTAGTCAATAAGGGCCGGAAGGCCCTTATTTATTTTCCGACTTAGACGCCGAACTCTTCGCGATATTTACGCACTGCAGCCAGCTTGTCCGCCATTTCTGGCTTCTCTTCCAGGTAAGAAATCAGGTCTTTGAGCGTGATGATCGAAATGACTTTGCACTGATAGTCGCGCTCAACTTCCTGAATGGCGGAGATATCTGCACGGCCACGCTCCTGTCGGTCGAGAGAAATAAGCACCCCGGCAAGGCTCGCACCGTTCGCGGCAATGATCTCCATTGACTCACGAATAGCGGTCCCAGCAGTTATCACGTCGTCCACCAGCATAACGCGGCCCTGAAGCGCACTGCCCACCAAATTACCGCCTTCGCCATGATCTTTCGCTTCTTTGCGATTAAAGCAGTAAGGCACATCGCGCTCGTGGTGCTCAGCCAGTGCCACCGCGGTCGTTGTCGCGATAGGAATGCCTTTATAAGCCGGGCCAAAGAGCAGATCAAAATCGATGCCGGAGTCCATCAGAGCGGCAGCATAGAAACGCCCTAATAACGCCAGATCGCGCCCGGTATTAAACAGCCCGGCGTTGAAGAAATAGGGGCTAGTGCGCCCGGATTTCAGCGTGAATTCGCCAAACTTGAGTACCTGTTTGTTAAGCGCAAACTCAATAAACTGGCGCTGATACGGTTTCATGGATTTGCTCCTTAGCATTGTGACACGGACATAAAAAAAGCGACTTCTCAGTCGCTTTTAAAAAATTAATTTTCTAACGCCGCCTTCTGCGACGCGATGATGGAATCAATGCCCCCTCGAGCCAACGCCAGTAGCGCCAGTAACTCTTCGTGGGAGAACGGCTCACCTTCCGCAGTACCCTGCACCTCAATCATGCGCCCGTCTTCCATCATGACAACATTCATGTCGGTTTCAGCTGCCGAGTCTTCGACATATTCCAGATCGCAGAGAGCTTCACCGTTGACGATACCAACGGAAACCGCCGCAACCATCCCTTTCATAGGATTAGTTTTCAGTTTGCCAGAAGCGACCAGACCGTTTAACGCATCGGCCAGCGCTACACAGGCACCGGTGATGGACGCGGTGCGAGTGCCGCCGTCGGCCTGCAGAACGTCGCAGTCGAGGGTGATAGTAAATTCACCTAATGCTTTTAGATCCACCGCTGCGCGTAATGAACGGGCGATGAGACGTTGAATCTCGAGAGTACGGCCACCTTGTTTGCCTTTTGCCGCTTCACGGGCATTACGGCTATGGGTTGCACGCGGCAGCATGCCGTATTCAGCGGTGATCCAGCCCTGACCCTGGCCTTTCAGAAAGCGAGGCACGCCTTCTTCAAGGGTCGCGGTGCACAACACTTTGGTATCACCGAACTCGACAAGCACGGAACCTTCAGCGTGTTTAGTGTAATGACGGGTCAGGGTAACTGGGCGCACTTGTTCGGCGCTACGACCTGATGGACGCATGGGCTTTTCTCCGGCTAAAACGAATGTGGCTGCGCATTATACGGACTTCAGGCGCTTATTCCTATCCTGCAAGACCCCTGATGGCTATAATCCCCCCATACATTAGCTGAAAACGGGTACGTACTATGATCCGCAGTATGACCGCCTACGCCCGGCGTGAAGTAAAAGGTGAATGGGGCTCCGCCTCCTGGGAATTACGCTCGGTAAACCAGCGCTATCTCGAAACGTATATCCGCATGCCGGAACAGTTCCGCAGTCTTGAGCCTGTTGCTCGTGAGCGCATTCGCAACCGCCTCACCCGCGGAAAAATTGAGTGCAACCTGCGCTTTGAGCCCGATGCCCGTTCACAAGGATCGCTGATTCTTAATGAAAAGCTGGCTAAGCAGCTGGTTGAGGCCGCTAACTGGGTCAAAATGCAAAGCGATGAAGGCGAAATCAACCCGGTTGATATTCTACGCTGGCCAGGCGTGATGGCCGCTCAGGAGCAGGATCTTGATGCGATTACCGCTGAAATCCTTTCCGCTCTTGATGGCGCCCTGGACGACTTTATTGTTGCCCGTGAAACCGAAGGTCAGGCCCTGAAAGGGCTGATTGAACAACGCCTGGAAGGCGTCAGCGCCGAAGTGGTTAAAGTCCGTGCTCAAATGCCAGAAGTAGTGAAATGGCAGCGCGAGCGCCTGGTTAACAAGCTGGAAGAGGCCGAAGTTCAGCTTGAGAACAACCGCCTTGAACAAGAACTGGTGCTGATGGCACAGCGCATTGACGTCGCGGAAGAGCTGGACCGTCTGGAAGCCCACGTCAAAGAGACCTACAACATCCTGAAAAAGAAAGAAGCCGTTGGTCGTCGCCTCGACTTTATGATGCAGGAGTTTAACCGCGAGTCGAATACTCTGGCCTCCAAGTCTATCAATGCCGACGTGACCAATTCAGCTATCGAGCTGAAAGTCCTGATCGAGCAGATGCGCGAACAGATTCAGAATATCGAATAGCGTGACATAAGCCTGCGTTCAGCAGGCTTTTTCTTTTGATGCGTACTAGGTATACGCCAATAGCTGCTCCGCAGTGATAAGCCTCATCTTTTCAAGCTGAATAGCTACCGCTCTCGGAGAACGTTCAAACTCATCCCCCAGGGTTTCGATAGCGCCAGTTTGCTCAAATCGCTCTGCAAGAATCAGTTTCTCTTCTTCGGCCCAGGGAAAGTGAGACTTAGCCGGACGTCCTTCGGCAAGGTTACGCTGCTGTCTCTCCTCAGGGGTTAGCCTGGGCTTTTTCTGTTTTTCCGGGCTCACCGACAGCTCCTTAGCCAAGGCAAACAGCGCTCTTATCGCTTCCGGCTTATTGGCTGTTGATTTAGCGCCAAGCACCTCTCCAGTTTCTGGATTGACGCCATTTGCTAGCGCTTTTAACATCGCCGATATTTTCATTGCGCCTCCTTAAATACTTCTACTAATCCATTTAATTTTAAAAGAACCTGACAACACCCAAATATAAAGGACAAATTTTATATTTTGGATAAATAAAACTAATCCATATTCATTCAGCTTAGAAAATCTCAATCGTGACATAGTGCACAAAACGTTACCCTCTGCCGGTATTCTGAGGGGACAAATATGCTGCTACACATTCTTTATTTGATTGGTATTACGGCGGAAGCCATGACCGGGGCCCTGGCCGCCGGGCGTCGTCGCATGGATACGTTTGGCGTCATTATTATCGCCACTGCCACGGCGCTGGGCGGCGGTTCTGTTCGCGATATTCTGCTGGGCCACTATCCCCTCGGCTGGGTGAAACACCCTGAGTACGTAGTGATTGTTGCCGTTGCGGCAGTACTCACAACCATCATGGCTCCCGTAATGCCGCACCTACGCAAACTCTTTTTGGTACTGGATGCGCTGGGTCTCGTTGTCTTTTCTATTATCGGTGCGCAGGTTGCTTTGGATATGGGCGAAGGCCCAATCATTGCGACCATTGCCGCCGTTGTCACCGGCGTCTTTGGCGGTGTTCTAAGAGATATGTTCTGCAAACGAATTCCCCTCGTGTTCCAGAAAGAACTGTACGCTGGTATCGCCTTTGCTTCAGCCGTGCTGTATATCGCGCTGCAGCACTACGTCAGCAGCCATGACGTCGTGGTTATAGCAACCTTATTGTTCGGCTTTAGCTCTCGGCTACTGGCACTGCGTCTGCGGCTTGGTCTACCTGTATTCCATTACAAACACGCCGATCACTGATGACCAAAACCCGGGATGTTATGCTGGCCAAGGAAGGCGGCCAGGGCAATCACCTGTGGATGCTTCATAAAATCGACTAACTGACTTGCCCGCTTAGCCCCCACTCCGGGTAAAGTTTGCCATCGGGATTGATCCCAGTCGCCAAGCTGCTGCCAGTGCTTGTCTTTAAGAACGGCATGCGAACTTCGCGGCAGCGGCATCCCTAAGGCCAATACCCAGCGGATAAACGGCTGTTTTCGGGACAGAGAAAACTGATGCCATAACAGCTCGGCTTTTTTCACTGAAATTCCCGGTAAACCAGACAGAATTGTCTTGTTCAAATCCAGCCATGAAAAAACGTGCTGAAAGCGTGACGTCATGTGTAAATGGCGCCAGGTGCTTTGACTAACGCCAGCCAAATCCAGAACTCGCTTTTGGCTCATCTCCGTCAGACGGGCAATGAATTGTTCTGCGCATTCAGATGAAGCATAAAGGCAAGTCACCGGTGTAAAAGCCACCATTTCCGGTATGGATGTGTCTCGCTGACTGACGCGCCAGACGACTTCGTCCATCCGAGGTATTCCCTGTCCCGCCAGACTTATTTTTACTTTATCACCGGCCACAACATCCCATTCCTGCCAGCGCTTTAGTGAACCGATATTCACTCGTCGAACACGTTTATCGTCGAGCTGAACCTCTTCCAATTCAAGCACGACGGACACCTTACCCGTTCGCCCTACGGCAAAATCAACGTTACGGACCACGGCGATTTGCTCAGCAGGAGGATATTTCCACGCGATGGCCCACTCCCCCTGCCCCGGCTGCCAGAATTTAGACTCGGGTTCACGTTCCTGACGAATCACAATGCCATCCGTGACAAAGGGAAGAGACTGGCGAAACCACCCCTCACGTAAGCGGGCAATTTCATCAATATTTGTTACAGGCCGGGACCATAGAGCAGTCAGAGAAAACCCGGCATCACGCAATATACTGCCTTTTTCAGCATG
Source organism: Enterobacter sp. TMH.L2 (assembly GCF_050847315.1). Taxonomy (NCBI): domain Bacteria; kingdom Pseudomonadati; phylum Pseudomonadota; class Gammaproteobacteria; order Enterobacterales; family Enterobacteriaceae; genus Enterobacter; species Enterobacter sp. TMH.L2. The sequence continues at coordinate 4,604,484 of NZ_CP193791.1, forward strand.
GCTTTTGGGGCCATCTGGCCATGCCCAGATAAAAATGCCCAGCGCGTCTGGATCGCTAACCGCCCCGGTACGAAGCATTTCCCCGGCAACTTTAGATCTCGCATTCACACCTCCAGCCAGGCTTTGAATATGGCCTTCCCGTTTCAGGAAAAGCTCGCCTTGCAGCACACTGTTCGCAAGAGATCCGGCAAGATGAAGGGGTATGGCATCAATACCGGCAGCTTTATGCGTCCAGTCCTCTCCTTTAATGCCATTGCCACGGCTTAGCATTTTCACCAGCCGCCCTTGTTGATAGACCAGTGTGATAGCCACCCCATCTACTTTGGGCTGTACCCATAAGTTCTGTCGGCCTACAGCCCATAGCTCGACTGCACGTTTATCCGGTAGCTTTTTCAGCCCTGTATGCGCAACAGGATGAGACGAGTTTCCTGCTGCTCCCATCCTTGCAGATTCTGCCTCTTGCCCCTGTTTAATGCAGCGCCTCCAGACAGACAATGTCTCCTTTAAGTCATCGTAAACGGCATCGCTCACCAAACTTTTTCCCTGCTGGTAATAGGCGTCATCCCAGAGGGATAGCTGGTGCGTAAGGCGTTCAATCTCCTTCTGTGTTCTGACATCAGACCATGCTGGACACGATGCCATTACCGTTGATGAAACCCCCAGTAAAATGACAAAAACTGCTAACGCGACCCCTTTCATACCACCCTCCATTTCCTTTCTCCGGGGAGGTATAACCGTGTCCAGCATCAATCGCGAGCATGAAAGATCCTGCGTACGAGATACGTCCCTAAAAACTAATCTCGTTGCATCGAGAATGACAAAAAGGTGGAAAACATCGCGTAAAACACGAGAAAAAACGCACCTGGCAATGACAAAACCTACGTACTGGGGCAGCGGTGTGTATAATATGCCGGTAGACGCTCTTCCCTTTATGCATACCGATTAAGTTAGAACTCATGGCTCAAGGCACGCTTTATATTGTTTCCGCTCCAAGTGGCGCGGGTAAATCCAGCCTCATCCAGGCTTTGTTAAAGACGCAACCGCTGTATGACACCCAGGTTTCCATCTCGCACACCACTCGCGGTGAACGCCCAGGTGAAAATCACGGGGAACATTACTTCTTTGTCAGCAAAGACGAATTCCAGCAGATGATCGCTGAAGACGCTTTTCTTGAGCACGCGGAAGTATTTGGTAACTACTACGGTACATCCCGCCAGGCGATCGAAAATGTGCTGGCGACCGGCGTAGATGTGTTTTTAGATATCGACTGGCAGGGTGCAGAGCAAATTCGTAAGAAAATGCCGCAATCCCGCAGTATCTTTATTCTGCCGCCGTCAAAAGACGAGCTGGACCGGCGCCTGCGTGGTCGCGGTCAGGATAGCGAAGAGGTGATTGCAAAACGCATGGCGCAAGCCGTTGCAGAAATGAGTCACTATGCGGAGTATGATTACCTTATCGTTAATGATGACTTCGACACTGCCCTGTCTGATTTAAAGATAATCATTCGTGCCGAGCGTCTACGAATGGGTCGCCAAAAGATGCGACATGACGCTTTAATCAGCAAACTATTGGCAGACTGACACCAGTTTCAGTATCATGCCCAGTCATTTCTTCACCTGTGGAGCATTTTAATTATGGCACGCGTAACCGTTCAGGACGCTGTAGAGAAAATTGGTAACCGTTTTGACCTGGTACTTGTGGCCGCGCGTCGCGCTCGTCAGATGCAGGTTGGCGGTAAAGATCCGCTGGTACCGGAAGAAAACGATAAAACGACCGTTATCGCACTGCGTGAAATCGAAGAAGGGTTGATCACCAACCAGATTCTCGATGTTCGTGAGCGCCAGGAACAGCAAGAGCAGGAAGCCGCAGAACTGCAGGCCGTGACTGCTATTGCTGAAGGTCGTCGTTAATTAGCCTGCGGGTAGCCCTTGTATCTGTTTGAAAGCCTGAATCAGCTGATTCAAAACTATCTGCCAGAGGAGCAAATTAAGCGCCTCCGGCAGGCATACCTTGTCGCACGTGATGCTCACGAGGGACAAACACGTTCAAGCGGTGAACCCTATATCACCCATCCCGTCGCCGTTGCCTGTATCCTGGCCGAGATGAAACTCGACCATGAAACGCTAATGGCAGCGCTTCTGCATGACGTGATTGAAGACACCCCGGCCACCTACCAGGATATGGAACAGCTGTTTGGCAAAAGCGTTGCCGAACTGGTGGAAGGGGTTTCTAAGCTAGATAAACTGAAGTTCCGCGATAAGAAAGAGGCTCAGGCCGAAAACTTCCGCAAAATGATCATGGCGATGGTGCAGGATATTCGCGTCATTTTGATCAAGCTTGCCGACCGCACGCACAATATGCGCACGCTTGGGTCATTGCGCCCAGATAAACGCCGCCGTATTGCCCGTGAAACCCTCGAAATTTATAGCCCACTCGCTCACCGCCTCGGTATTCATCACCTGAAAACCGAACTGGAAGAGCTTGGCTTTGAAGCGCTTTATCCGAACCGCTACCGCGTCATTAAAGAAGTGGTTAAAGCGGCGCGAGGTAACCGCAAAGAGATGATTCAAAAAATCCTCTCTGAAATCGACGGGCGTCTTCAGGAAGCAGGCATTGCCTGCCGCGTTAGCGGTCGCGAAAAGCACCTTTACTCCATTTACTGCAAGATGACGCTCAAAGAACAGCGTTTCCATTCGATCATGGATATCTACGCGTTTCGCGTCATTGTCCATGACATGGATACCTGCTATCGCGTCCTCGGGCAGATGCACAGCCTCTATAAACCTCGTCCAGGGCGGGTGAAAGACTATATCGCCATCCCGAAAGCGAACGGCTATCAGTCCCTGCACACCTCAATGATTGGGCCGCACGGCGTCCCGGTTGAAGTGCAAATCCGTACTGAAGACATGGATCAGATGGCGGAAATGGGGGTTGCTGCGCACTGGGCTTATAAAGAGCAAGGCGAAAGCAGCACGACGGCACAAATCCGCGCTCAGCGCTGGATGCAAAGCCTGCTGGAGCTGCAGCAAAGTGCCGGTAGTTCATTTGAATTCATCGAGAGCGTAAAATCCGATCTGTTCCCGGATGAGATTTACGTTTTCACCCCGGAAGGCCGCATTGTAGAGCTGCCCGCAGGCGCAACGCCGGTGGACTTCGCCTACGCGGTACATACCGATATCGGTCACGCCTGCGTAGGCGCTCGCGTCGATCGCCAGCCTTACCCGCTTTCACAGTCGTTGACCAGCGGGCAGACTATCGAAATCATCACCGCACCCGGGGCGCGTCCAAACGCCGCATGGCTTAATTTTGTTGTCAGTTCCAAAGCTCGCGCCAAAATTCGCCAAATGCTGAAAAATCTGAAGCGTGATGACTCCGTCAGTTTAGGGCGTCGCCTGCTCAACCATGCGCTCGGTGGCAGCCGTAAACTGGCTGAAATTCCTGCCGAAAATCTCCAGCGTGAACTGGACCGCATGAAGCTTGCGTCACTTGACGACCTGCTGGCCGAAATTGGCCTCGGGAACGCAATGAGCGTCGTCGTGGCGAAAAACCTGCAAGGGGAATCACCGGTTGCTGCTCAGTCAGGCACAGCGCCTTCAGCAAATCACAGCAACTTGCCAATCAAAGGTGCAGACGGCGTTCTGATTACCTTTGCCAAGTGCTGCCGCCCAATTCCGGGAGATCCTATCGTCGCTCACGTCAGCCCAGGTAAAGGGCTGGTTATCCACCATGAGTCTTGTCGAAACATTCGTGGCTACCAGAAAGAGCCCGAGAAGTTTATGGCCGTGGAATGGGATAAAGAGATCGAGCAAGAGTTTATCACCGAGATCAAGGTGGACATGTTTAACCACCAGGGTGCGCTGGCAAACCTGACCGCGGCAATAAACACTGCGGGCTCTAACATCCAGAGCCTGAACACCGAAGAGAAAGACGGCCGCGTATACAGCGCCTTCATTCGCCTGACAGCCCGGGATCGCGTCCATCTGGCGAACATCATGCGCAAGATTCGCGTGATGCCGGATGTGATTAAAGTGACCCGCAACAGAAACTAGAGTTATGAATCCTCAACGTTATGCGCGTATTTGCGAGATGCTCGCCAGACGCCAGCCGGACCTGACCGTTTGTATGGAGCAGGTGCACAAGCCCCATAACGTCTCCGCCATCATCCGTACCGCCGACGCAGTAGGCGTGCATGAAGTGCACGCCGTTTGGCCAGGAAGCCGTATGCGCACCATGGCGTCTTCCGCCGCAGGAAGTAATTCCTGGGTTCAAGTCAAAACACACAAAACTATCGGCGAAGCTGTCCGGCAGCTCAAAAGCGGCGGCATGCAAATTCTGGCGACTCATCTTTCCGATAAAGCCGTCGACTTCCGTGAGATAGATTACACTCGCCCCACCTGCATTCTGATGGGTCAGGAAAAAACCGGCATTACCGAAGAGGCGCTCGCGCTTGCCGATCAGGACATCATTATTCCTATGATCGGTATGGTGCAATCCCTGAACGTGTCCGTCGCCTCGGCGCTGATTTTGTACGAAGCCCAGCGCCAGCGCCAAAACGCAGGCATGTATCAGCGTGAAAACAGTACGTTACCGGAAGCAGAGCAGCAGAGACTGCTGTTTGAAGGTGGCTATCCTGTGCTGGCGAACGTTTCCCGCCGGAAAGGCTTACCGTACCCACATGTGAATCAGCAGGGTGAGATAGAAGCTGATGCCGCATGGTGGGCCACGATGCAGTCGGCGAAATAAGCCATGAAAGGCCGCCTGCTGGATGCCATACCGCTAAGCACGCTTGCCGGAGTAGGCGCCAGCCAGAGCGGAAAGCTGGCCAAAATAGGCCTGCATACCATCCAGGATCTGCTGCTGCACCTGCCGCTTCGCTACGAAGACCGTACCCATCTTTACCCCATTAACGACCTTCAGCCGGGCCTGTACGCCACGGTGGAAGGCGAAGTGCTGAACAGCAATATCACCTTCGGCGGACGCCGGATGATGACCTGCCAGATTAGCGACGGCACCGGCATTCTCACGATGCGTTTTTTCAATTTCAACGCCGCGATGAAAAACAGCCTTTCTGCCGGCAAGCGCGTGCTCGCCTACGGTGAAGCCAAACGCGGCAAATACGGTGCCGAGATGTTCCACCCTGAATACCGCATTCAGGGCGACCTCAGTACGCCGGATCTGCAGGAAACGCTCACGCCGGTTTACCCGACGACCGAGGGAATCCGCCAGGCTACGCTACGTAAGTTGACCGATCAGGCACTCGAGCTGCTGGATACCTGCGCAATTACCGAACTTCTGCCCGCCGAACTGAGTCAGGGCATGATGAGCCTGCCGGAGGCATTACGCACCTTGCACAGGCCGCCGCCGGACATGAAACTGGCCGATCTGGAAACCGGTAAACACCCGGCTCAGCAGAGATTAATCCTCGAAGAGCTACTTGCCCATAATCTGAGTATGCTGGCGCTACGAGCCGGGGCACAGCGCTACCATGCGCTACCGCTGGTTAATCACGACGCACTAAAAAACCAGTTACTTGCTGCCCTGCCCTTTAAGCCTACCGGGGCTCAGGAACGAGTCGTCGCAGAAATAGAACGAGATATGGCGCTGGACGTACCTATGATGCGTCTGGTGCAGGGCGACGTAGGTTCCGGTAAAACGCTGGTTGCCGCCCTGGCAGCCCTTCGTGCTATCGCACACGGTAAGCAGGTTGGCCTGATGGCCCCCACAGAATTGCTGGCTGAGCAACACGCCAATAACTTCCGTCAGTGGTTTGAACCATTAGGTATCGAGGTAGGCTGGCTGGCAGGGAAGCAAAAAGGCAAAGCCCGGATTGCGCAACAGGAAGCCATTGCCAGCGGCCAGGTTTCGATGGTGGTTGGCACTCACGCTATTTTCCAGGAGCAGGTTCAGTTTGCCGGGCTGGCGCTGGTTATCATTGATGAGCAGCACCGTTTTGGCGTGCATCAACGCCTGGCGCTGTGGGAAAAAGGTCAGATTCAGGGCTTCCATCCTCATCAGCTGATCATGACCGCAACGCCGATTCCACGCACGCTGGCGATGACTGCCTATGCTGACCTCGATACCTCAGTCATCGATGAATTGCCGCCGGGACGAACGCCAGTCACTACCGTGGCAATAGCGGACACCCGCCGCAGCGAGATAATTGAGCGAGTACGCAACGCCTGCCGCGACGAAAAACGTCAGGCATACTGGGTTTGTACCCTGATTGAAGAGTCTGAACTGCTGGAAGCCCAGGCTGCGGAAGTGACCTGGGAAGAGCTAAAAACCGCCCTCCCGGAGCTTAACGTTGGTCTGGTACACGGGCGCATGAAGCCACAGGAAAAACAGGCGGTAATGCAGGCATTCAAGCAGGGCGAACTGCATCTTCTGGTCGCCACCACGGTGATTGAAGTCGGCGTGGATGTGCCCAACGCCAGCCTGATGATCATCGAAAATCCTGAGCGTTTAGGGCTTGCGCAACTCCACCAGCTCCGCGGCCGTGTTGGCCGTGGCGCCGTGGCCTCTCACTGCGTGCTGCTGTATAAATCCCCGCTATCCAAAACGGCACAGCTTCGCCTGCAGGTGCTGAGAGACAGTAATGATGGTTTTGTGATCGCGCAAAAAGACCTGGAGATCCGCGGGCCTGGCGAGCTGCTAGGAACTCGCCAGACGGGTAACGCAGAATTCAAAGTGGCCGATCTGCTGCGGGACCAGGGAATGATCCCGCAGGTTCAGCGCCTGGCGCGCCACATCCACGAACGCTATCCTGAACAGGCTAAGGCGCTTATAGAACGCTGGATGCCGGAAACCGAGCGTTACTCCAACGCTTAAGCAAACAGCGGTAGCATCAGGAACAGCTTGATCACCACCGCATTCACGATGTCGATAAAGAACGCCCCCACCATCGGCACCACCAAAAATGCCATATGCGACGGACCAAATCGCTCGGTAATCGCCTGCATATTAGCAATCGCCGTCGGTGTGGCGCCCATGCCAAAACCACAGTGACCGGCGGCCAGCACCGCCGCATCGTAGTTTTTGCCCATCAAACGCCAGGTAACAAAAATAGCGTACAGCGCCATAAACAACGTTTGTACGGCCAGAATAGCCAGCATCGGTAACGCCAGAGAGGCCAGTTCCCAAAGTTTAAGGCTCATTAACGCCATCGCCAGGAACAGCGAAAGGCTGACGTTGCCCAGTACGGAAACCGCCCGTTCGAAGACACGATAGAAACCCACGGCCGCGAGCAAATTACTGAGAATCACGCCAATAAACAGCACGCAGACAAACGTCGGCAGCTCAAAAGGTGTGCCCTGCAATAACCCCGCAACGACACGCCCCACCGTCAGGCAGATAGCAATCAGGGCGATGGTTTCAATCATCACCAAAGAGGTAATGACCCGCCCGACATCTGGCTTTTCAAACGCGCCGGGGATCTCGTTATCTTCAGGCGCACCATTCGGCGTAGACGAATGTTTAACCAGGTAGCGGGCAACCGGGCCACCAATTAAACCGCCCAGCACCAGGCCAAAAGTCGCACAGGCCATAGCGACTTCCGTCGCATTCTGGAAACCATAGCGTTCGGTAAAGAGTTTGCCCCAGGCTGCACCGGTACCGTGCCCGCCGGACAACGTTATCGAACCGGCCAGCAGCCCCATCAGCGGATCGAGCCCCAACATGCTGGCCATACCGATGCCAATGGCGTTCTGCATGACCAGTAGCCCAACGACGATAAACAGGAAAATCCCCACCACCTTCCCGCCTTTGCGCAAACTGGCGATATTCGCATTCAGGCCGATTGTGGCAAAGAAAGCGAGCATCAAAGGATCTTTGAGGCTCATATCAAACTCAATTTCCCAGCCCATGCTCTTTTTCAGGACAAGCAGGGCTATCGCCACCAGCAGCCCACCGGCCACGGGTTCAGGAATAGTGTATTTTTTGAGGAAAGGGACCGAGTGGACCATTTTACGCCCCAGAAGCAGCACTAACGTGGCGGCCACCAGGGTAGAAAGGGTATCAAGATGAAACATTGCAGGACTCCTTTTATTGCGCATCCATCATTCGCGCTTAATTATCCTTCGCTGTTATTTCCTTCATGGATGAAATCAGCCGGCGCATTTTAACCAAAAAATGCGCCGCCGTTATAACTAATGCTCAATTTATGACATTTCGCTCTTATCCCATCAGGCTAGCAATCGTTTGCTTTTGCCGTTCAGTCCGTTAAAATCAGCGCTTTTCCAGCCATGAGATCGTCACTGATGTCCGTGAATGCCGTAGAGTCAGATAATGCGCAACCGGTTGCGCAGACTCGCCCGAGCGAACTAATTTATCGCCTTGAAGACCGCCCGCCGCTGCCACAAACCCTTTTTGCCGCCTGCCAACACCTGCTGGCGATGTTTGTGGCTGTGATTACACCGGCATTGTTAATTTGCCAGGCGTTGGGGTTACCGGCATCGGACACACAGCACATTATCAGCATGTCTTTGTTTGCCTCTGGCGTGGCTTCGATTATTCAGATCAAAGCCTGGGGGCCAGTAGGTTCAGGTTTGCTGTCGATTCAGGGCACCAGCTTTAACTTTGTCTCTCCGCTGATTATGGGCGGCATGGCGCTGAAAAATGGCGGTGCGGACGTGCCGACGATGATGGCGGCACTCTTTGGCACGCTGATGCTTGCCAGCTGCACGGAAATGCTGATTTCACGCGTGCTGCATCTTGCTCGTCGTATCATCACTCCTCTGGTTTCCGGCGTGGTGGTCATGATTATCGGTCTGTCCCTGATTCAGGTTGGGCTGACCTCTATCGGCGGTGGCTATGGCGCCATGGCCGATCACACTTTCGGCGCACCGAAAAATCTGCTGCTGGCAGGCGCAGTTCTGCTGGTTATTATCCTGCTGAACCGCCAGCGTAATCCGTACCTGCGCGTAGCGTCCCTGGTCATCGCGATGGCCGTGGGCTATCTGCTCGCCTGGGCTCTGGACATGCTGCCAGCCACGACTCAGGCCGCGAACACCGACCTCATCATGGTTCCTACGCCGCTGTATTACGGACTTGGCATCGACTGGAGCCTGCTGATCCCGCTGATGCTGGTGTTTATGGTGACCTCGCTGGAAACCATCGGCGACATCACCGCCACCTCCGACGTCTCCGAACAGCCCGTTTCCGGCCCGCTGTACATGAAACGCCTGAAGGGCGGCGTACTGGCTAATGGTCTGAATTCCTGCGTTTCTGCCGTGTTCAATACCTTTCCGAATTCCTGCTTTGGCCAGAACAACGGGGTTATTCAATTGACCGGCGTTGCCAGCCGCTATGTGGGCTTTGTTGTCGCCCTGATGCTGATCGTGCTGGGCCTGTTCCCGGCAGTAAGCGGCTTTGTACAGCATATTCCTGAACCTGTTCTCGGCGGCGCAACGATTGTGATGTTCGGCACCATTGCCGCTTCCGGGGTGCGTATCGTCTCCCGCGAGCCGCTGAACCGCCGCGCGATTATGATCATCGCCCTGTCGCTCGCCGTTGGCCTTGGCGTATCCCAGCAGCCATTGATCCTTCAGTTCGCGCCTGACTGGCTGAAAACCCTACTCTCTTCGGGCATTGCTGCCGGTGGGATCACGGCCATCGTGCTTAATCTGATTTTCCCGCCAGAAAAAGAGTAACGCCCTTACGCGCCGGCAATGATTTTTTGCCGGCGCGAAATCTCCTTTGACAATCCCCTCCTTGAGCTACAGCGGTAAATCGGGCATAACACCCTTAGCGAAACTGAAAGGGGTGGAAGGCAATGAAATTCCTCGGAAAGCTGGTTCTTATCCTGTTGGGCCTTGTGATACTGGCGCTGGTTGCCTTTTACATCCTGCTGCAAACCCGCTGGGGCGCGGGCCAAATTAGCAGTTGGGTGAATGAAAAAACGAGCTACCACCTCTCTTTCAATGAGATGGCGCATGACTGGTCTTCGCCCACCCATCTGGTGTTCCATAACGTTACTTTTGGCCGCACCGGCCAGCCCGCTACTCTGGTCGCGAAGAGCGTGGATATTGGCCTGAGTACGCGCCAGTTTTCTCAGCCTCTCTATGTCGACACTATTTTGCTCCAGCAAGGGACGTTAAATCTCAGCGCAAATGCGGTTCCACTCCCGCTTGAGGCAGATAAGCTGCAGTTGCATGATATGGCGATTAACAGCCCGGATAGCGAGTGGAATCTCAGCGCCCAGCGCGTTGAAGGCGGCGTGGCCCCCTGGCTGCCGCAGGCCGGAAAAGTGCTGGGTAACAAGGCCACTATCGCTTTCAGCGCAGGTTCTCTGACGCTCAACGGGATTAACGCCAGCAACGTCCTGCTGCAAGGGACGCTGGATAATGAACAGGTCACGCTGACCACTATCGGGGCGGACGTTGCTCGCGGCTCGCTGACGGGTAATGCCCACCGCAACGCCGACGGCTCATGGCAGGTGGGCAGCCTGCGCCTCAATGACATTCGCCTTCAAACGGCAAAATCACTCACCGATTTTCTTGCGCCAGTAACATCTGTTCCCTCGTTAACTATCGATCGCCTTGAAATAACCGATGCACGACTGGAAGGGAAAGAGTGGGCGGTAAGCGACCTTGCCCTTAGCCTGCGGAATCTGTCGCTGGCAAACGGGGGGTGGCAAAGCGATGACGGCCAGCTGTCGATGAACGCCAGCGAATTCATTAACGGTTCGCTGCATTTGCAGGATCCGATCGTGAACGTCGATTTTGCCCCGGCAGGTGCCACGCTCCGGCAATTTAGTTCGCGCTGGGAGGGCGGCCTGGTACGAGCTTCCGGGCAATGGTTGCGCGACGGTAATCAAGCGGTGATGGATGAAGTGGTCGTAGGCGGGCTGGAATACACGCTCCCGTCCAACTGGAAGGCCCTGTGGATGGAGAAACTGCCTGACTGGTTGAACAGCGTTACGGTGAAAAAGTTTTCGGCAAACCGTAATCTGGTTATCGATATCGACCCAGACTGGCCATTCCAGTTCACCGGGCTGGATGGCACCGCCACGAATATCCAGCTGGCACGAGATCATCAGTGGGGTATTTGGTCCGGCAATGCCTCGTTTAATGCCGCGGCGGCCACCTTTAACCGCGTTGACGTGCGGCGCCCGTCGCTGTCGCTGACGGCGAACCAGAGCCAGATCGCGATCACGGAGCTAAGTGCGTTCGCGGGTGAAGGCTTACTGGAAGCCAGGGCAAACGTAAGCCAGACGCCTCTGCGTGCGGTGAGCGTTAGCCTGAAGGGCCAGAGCGTGCCGGTGAATGTGTTGCACGCCTGGGGCTGGCCTGCTCTGCCGCTCGAGGGGAACGGAAATCTGCAGCTTTCGGCGACCGGGCAGGTGGCCGCAGGCACTGCGCTGAAGCCCACCGTAAATGGCACCTTGCAGGCCACCAGCGCCAGTGGGCAACAGATTCAGCAGACTATGCGTAACGGAGATGTGCCCGGCGCGTAGCCTGCATCCTGATCTATTCCTCTTCGTTTCCGCCCTCTTCCAGAGGGCCGAACGGCTTAGCTGGCAGCACCAGATAGACGCCTTCAAACACCGCGCCGGGCGTGTCATTGCCGTAAAGCTCGACTTCAAGCGCTACGCGAGCTTTGCGGCCCCGGGCCAGCCTGTCCAGATCGCCACTCAGCGACCCCAGGTCAGCCGTAGCCCCCGGTTTTCCGGTGATCGGTTTGCTATAACGGATATGAGCATCGGCCAGAATAATCGTCCCGCCGAGATGCCGCTCACGCAGCATCAGCCAGATAAGCCCCCAGCCGGTTAACGTGGCCAGCGAGAACAAACTCCCCGCGAAGAGCGTGTGGTGCGGGTTTTGGTTGCCCGTTTCCGGCATCGTGGTAATAAATTTTTGCCCAGTGTACTGCTGAATACGCACGCCCATTTTCTCGCTCAGCGGAATATGTTCGTACCAGGCCTGTTGAAGCTGCCCGCACCAGTCGCCCCGATGCAAGATGTCATCAAGCGTAGCGACCGGCTTAATCATCAGGAAGTGGCGTACCGGCGTGGTTTGCGGGGTGGTGATTTCCCCTTGATTCACAAAGCCAAGCTTGGCAAAAAATGGAACGGCATCTTCACGTGCGCTACAGGTCACGCGCTTAACGCCTTCCTGGCGCGCCACGGACTCCAGCGCCATCGCCACCAGCGTCCCTAAGCCTTTATCCTGAACCGACGGGTGCACCGCCATAAAGCGAATCGCGGCTTCGTTATCGGCATTGATATAGAGGCGGCCCACGGCAACGGTATTGCCCTCTTCATCGACCACCATCTGATGATGCGCCATTGCATCCCAGGCATCGCGCTCGGAACCTTTTGGCTGATGCAGCGGTTTGCGCAACATTTCCCAACGGAACTGGTAATAACGATCTAGTTCTTCTTCTGTTTGTGGCACACGAAGGTGATACATACATTGTTCTCTCGTTGCGCGAGCCGGATGGCGAGGGTTACACCTGCAGCCAGAACGTCACCGGCCCGTCATTAATTAGCGAAACCTGCATATCGGCGGCGAAACGCCCGGTTGGGGCGTCGATACCTTGTTGTTTGCAGCGCTCGACAAAATATTCATAAAGGGCTTCAGCCTGCTGTGGCGCTGCGCCACCGGAGAAGCTCGGACGCATCCCGCGTTCCGTGTCCGCCGCCAGCGTAAATTGAGACACCACCAGCAGGCTGCCGCCCGCCTGCTGGACGTTCAGGTTCATCTTGCCCTGCTCGTCGCTGAAAATTCGATACCCTAATACACGCTCGCACAGGCGATTGGCTTTCTGTTCGTTATCTTCTTTTTCGACACCCAGCAACACCAAAAGTCCGGGACCAATTTCACCCGTCACTTCACCCTCCACGGTGACGCTGGCACAGGTAACACGCTGAATTAATGCAATCATTGTTCTTCCAGTTCTTCCTGCTCTGCAGCCTGTTGCAATTTACGGTAGTCGCCCAACGAAGCGGTGATTTCCGCCCCCAGCAACACGATACACCAGGTCCAGTAGACCCAGACAAATAATATGGGGATTACCGCCAGCACGCCGTAAATCAGCTGGTAAGAGGGGAACATGGTGATATAGAGGGCAAATCCCTTCTTACCCAGTTCAAACAGCAGCGCGGCAACCAGCGAGCCTATCATGGCGTCCTTTGCCCGCACGCTGGTCGTCGGCACCAGGCTGTAGAGCAGCCAGAACGCAAGCCAGGAAAGCAGCAGAGGAAAAATACGCAGGACTTCATCAAGCATGCTGTTGAGTTCTGAGGCCCACCGTAGAGAAAGGAGGTAAGAGCTTATCGCCAGGCTGGCCCCGGCCAGCAGCGGCCCGAGCGTCAGGATCATCCAGTAAATGGCAAAGGAGTACACCTTTGGCCTCGCGCGCTTACTGCGCCAGATAGTGTTCAACGCGCTATCTACCGCATACATCAGCAGCAGCGAGGTGACGATCAGACCAATGGCCCCCACCGCCGTCATTCTGTTCGAGTTCGCGACAAACTGTTCGATGTAGCGCTGAATTACATCGCCAGTGGCGGGCATAAAATTGGCAAAAATGAAGTGGCGCAGCTGAACGCTGATATCGGCAAACATCGGGAAGGCGGCAAACAGCGCAAAGACAACCGCCACCAGCGGCACCAGAGACAGCAATGACACATAGGCAAGGTTACCCGCCAGGGTCGTCATGTTGTCCTGGTCGATACGCTGCCACAGCAGTTTGCCCCAGGCCCAGAGAGGCCTGAGGCGATGCACAGTTTTACGGGGCACGCTTTTAATCATCCCTGTTTAGCAAACCAGTCGGGGATAGTCTGCTTGTCGATCACCTGAATGCTGGTGATGCCCAACGCTCGTGCACCGTGAATATTGTCGGCATTATCATCGAAGAATACGGCCTGATCGGCAGAGAAGCCTTCTTCCTCTAGCACCTTAAGGTAGATTTCCGCGTCCGGCTTGCGCATCCCCATTTCCTGGGAGAGGTAGATTTTATCGGCCGACTGCGCCACTTCCGGGTATTCATCAGGCCAGAAACCCGTATGCAGGCGGTTGGTGTTGGAAAGCACCACCACGCGATGCCCCTGCTCGCGCAGCTTCTGCATGACGCCAATGGTGTCTTTGCGCAGGCCAATGAAAATCGCCTGCCAGCCCGCGGCAAACTGCTCGTAGCTGAGCGCTACGTCCATTTCGTGGCATAAACGTTCAGCAAAGACTTCGTCCGTTATCTGCCCACGTTCATGCTGATGGAAGGTTTCTCCCATCGCGAAACTTTTCTGCAGGTTGGCTAACGGCACCCGGCTGTAATCGCTCCAGACACCGAGCACGCGATTAAAGTCGATATCAACGATGACGTTACCTAAATCAAAGATATACAGCATGCGCACCTCCTTTCCGACATGGAGAAATAACTGTAGCGGGAAAGGCTGGCTTTGACTATCAGAGGAAGGCGAGGTTGCGCATTCTAAGGCAGAAATAAAAAAGCCCCGCCTTTACAGGCAGGGCTTCAGCAGACTGCAGAAAAGAAACTTAAGCTTCTTTGCTACCACGACCCGCACGTTTACGGTCGTTTTCAGTCAGGTGGCGCTTACGGATACGCACGGACAGCGGGGTCACTTCAACCAGTTCGTCGTCATCGATGAACTCCAGAGCTTGCTCCAGGGTCATTTTCTGCGCAGGAACCAGGGTGGTCGCTTCGTCAGTACCGGAAGCACGCATGTTGGTCAGCTTCTTACCGGTCAGGCAGTTTACGGTCAAGTCGTTGGAACGACTGTGGATGCCGATAATCTGGCCTTCGTAAACTTCAGCCCCGTGGCCCAGGAACAGCTTGCCGCGATCCTGCAGACCGAACAGCGCAAACGCAACCGCTTTACCCTGACCGTTAGAGATCAGTACGCCGTTCTGGCGCTGACCCACTTCGCCCTGACGAATGTCGTCATAGTGGCTGAAGGTGGAGTACAGCAGACCGGTACCGGAGGTCATGGTCATGAATTCGTTACGGAAGCCGATCAGACCACGGCTTGGGATAACGTAGTCAAGACGCACGCGGCCTTTGCCGTCTGGATTCATGTTTTTCAGGTCGCCTTTACGCTCACCGAGCGCCTGCATCACGGAGCCCTGATGCTGCTCTTCGATATCCAGCGTCACGTTTTCGAACGGCTCTTGTTTACGGCCGTCGATTTCGCGGAAGATAACTTTCGGACGGGATACCGCCAGCTCGAAACCTTCACGACGCATGTTTTCGATCAGAACGGAGAGGTGCAGTTCACCACGACCGGAAACGCGGAATGCGTCCGCATCTTCGGTTTCTTCAACACGCAGCGCAACGTTGTGAACCAGCTCTTTGTTCAGACGATCCAGAATCTGACGAGAGGTCACGAACTTACCTTCTTTACCGCAGAACGGAGAGGTGTTGACGTTGAAGAACATGGAAACGGTTGGTTCATCTACGGACAACGCCGGCAGCGCTTCAACATTTTGCGGGTCGCAAATGGTGTCGGAGATGTTCAGCTCGCCCAGGCCGGTGATAGCGATGATGTCGCCAGCTTCAGCTTCGGTAGACTCGATACGCTCCAGACCCAGGTGGGTCAGCACTTTACCGACTTTACCGTTACGGGTTTTCCCTTCGCTATCAATGATAGTGATCTGCTGGTTTGGCTTCACTTTACCGCGTTTGATACGGCCGATGCCGATAACACCAACGTAGTTGTTGTAGTCCAGCTGGGAAATTTGCATCTGCAGTGGACCGTCGAGGTCAACGTTCGGTGCCGGTACGCGATCGACAATGGCCTGGTACAGTGGAGTCATATCCGCCGCCATATCATTGTGATCCATACCCGCGATGCCGTTCAGTGCGGATGCATAGATGATTGGGAAGTCGAGCTGTTCGTCGGTCGCATCAAGGTTAACGAACAGGTCGAAGACCTGATCCACAACCCAGTCAGGACGCGCGCCAGGGCGGTCAACTTTGTTGATAACCACGATCGGCTTCAAACCATGGGCAAACGCCTTCTTGGTTACGAAGCGCGTCTGCGGCATTGGGCCATCCATTGCGTCAACCACCAGCAGAACGGAGTCAACCATTGACATTACGCGCTCAACTTCACCACCGAAGTCGGCGTGTCCTGGGGTATCAACGATGTTGATACGATAGTCATTCCATTTGATAGCGGTGTTTTTAGCGAGGATGGTAATCCCACGCTCTTTCTCCAGGTCATTGGAGTCCATCACGCGTTCAGTGGCTTCAGCACGTTCGTTACTGAAAGTACCAGATTGCTGCAGCAGCTTATCAACCAGGGTAGTTTTACCATGGTCAACGTGCGCGATGATGGCGATATTACGCAGATTTTCGATCACAACTTTGCCTCAGGCATTAGAAATAGCGCGTTATTGTACACGTATTAATCGAAGGACAGAACAGGATCACAAAGAACCTTTACAAACAATGCAGAAAGTAAGGGTTTGTGATCGCTTTCACGGAGCTAAAAAGGGAGCTATAACGTAAATTGCACCAATATGGTGCTCAGGTTTCATACTGAAGCACTATATTGGTGCAAATTATTCATCCTGGTGCAGCCCTTTTGCACTATGGTGCGCATGATAGCGCCTTTTTAGGGTGATTTAAAAGTTGGCACAGATTTCGCTTTAAACATTTTATGGCGAAAAGCCACATTAAGAAGTGTTTGATTACCTCGTTACCACGACGACTACACCAATCCGGGAGAGTTTAAGTATGTCCGCTGAACACGTTTTGACGATGCTGAATGAGCATGAAGTTAAGTTTGTTGATCTGCGCTTTACCGACACTAAAGGTAAAGAACAGCACGTCACTATTCCTGCTCATCAGGTAAATGCTGACTTCTTCGAAGAAGGCAAAATGTTTGACGGCTCCTCGATTGGTGGCTGGAAAGGTATCAACGAATCCGACATGGTGCTGATGCCAGACCCAACGACGGCGGTAATCGACCCGTTCTTCGCGGACTCTACCTTGATTATCCGCTGTGACATTCTCGAGCCAGGCACTATGCAGGGCTACGACCGTGACCCGCGTTCTATTGCAAAACGCGCTGAAGACTACCTGCGCTCTACCGGCATCGCAGACACCGTTCTGTTCGGGCCAGAGCCAGAATTCTTCCTGTTCGACGACATTCGCTTCGGCAGCTCTATCTCCGGCTCCCACGTAGCTATCGATGATATCGAAGGCGCATGGAACACCGGCACCAAATACGAAGGCGGTAACAAAGGCCACCGTCCAGCGGTGAAAGGCGGTTACTTCCCAGTGCCACCGGTCGACTCTTCTCAGGACCTGCGTTCTGCTATGTGTCTGACCATGGAGCAGATGGGCCTGGTTGTTGAAGCTCATCACCACGAAGTGGCGACCGCTGGTCAGAACGAAGTGGCAACCCGCTTCAACACCATGACCAAAAAAGCTGATGAAATTCAGATCTACAAATACGTTGTACACAACGTGGCTCACGCTTACGGCAAAACCGCGACCTTTATGCCAAAACCAATGTTTGGCGATAACGGTTCCGGCATGCACTGCCACATGTCCCTGTCCAAGAACGGCGTAAACCTGTTCTCCGGTGACAAATATGCTGGCCTGTCTGAGCAAGCACTGTACTACATCGGGGGTGTTATCAAACACGCTAAAGCGATCAACGCCCTGGCGAACCCAACCACCAACTCCTACAAGCGTCTGGTCCCAGGCTACGAAGCTCCAGTTATGCTGGCTTACTCTGCCCGTAACCGTTCTGCTTCTATCCGTATCCCGGTGGTTGCGTCTCCGAAAGCACGTCGTATCGAAGTGCGCTTCCCGGACCCAGCGGCTAACCCATACCTGTGCTTCGCAGCGCTGCTGATGGCCGGTCTGGACGGTATTAAGAACAAGATCCACCCAGGCGAAGCCATGGATAAAAACCTGTATGACCTGCCGCCAGAAGAAGCGAAAGAGATCCCACAGGTTGCGGGCTCTCTGGAAGAAGCACTGAATGCACTGAGCGAAGACCGTGAGTTCCTGACTGCGGGTGGCGTATTCACCGACGACGCTATCGATGCTTATATCGCGCTGCGCACTGAAGAAAACGACCGCGTGCGCATGACTCCGCATCCGGTAGAGTTCGAGCTGTACTACAGCGTCTAATTGAAGTTGTTTTTTGTTGCCGTGGAAACTTTGGCCCATCTTCGGATGGGCTTTTTTCTCCATCGGATCCTCCTGTGACGCTGTTTTTTGTCACTCAAAGACTATAATGCACTAAAACGGTGCACGGAGACTGCTGTATGGCAACTGGCGCGCTGCCCGATGCTGGGCAGATTCTGAATTCTCTCATCAACAGCATCCTGCTCGTGGATGACGAGCTGGCGGTTCACTACGCCAACCCTGCGGCTCAGCAGCTGCTGGCGCAGAGTTCACGCAAGCTGTACGGCACACCTTTGCCGGATCTATTGAGTTATTTCTCGTTGAATATTGGCGTCATGCAGGAAAGCCTGATGGCAGGCCAGGGGTTTACCGACAACGAAGTGACGCTGGTCATTGATGGCCGATCGCACATTCTTTCTCTGACGGCACAAAAGCTGCCGGAAGGGTACATCCTGATGGAAATGGCGCCGATGGATAATCAGCGTCGATTGAGTCAGGAACAGCTGCAACATGCGCAACAGATTGCTGCCCGAGATTTAGTTCGTGGCCTTGCGCATGAGATTAAAAACCCGTTAGGCGGCTTACGTGGCGCGGCGCAACTGCTGAGTAAAGCGCTCCCTGACCCATCGCTGACGGAGTACACCAAAGTCATTATTGAACAGGCGGACCGCCTACGTAATCTGGTGGATCGTCTGCTAGGGCCCCAGCAGCCGGGGATGCACGTCACCGAAAGCATTCATAAAGTTGCCGAACGCGTGGTGAAACTCGTGTCGATGGAGCTGCCGGATAACGTCACTCTTGTACGGGATTACGATCCGAGTTTGCCGGAGTTTGCGCACGACCCTGACCAAATTGAGCAAGTTTTGCTGAATATCGTACGCAATGCGCTGCAGGCGCTGGGTAGCGAAGGGGGCGAGATTATCTTGCGTACCCGTACCGCTTTCCAGCTGACGCTGCACGGTTCTCGCTACCGCCTCGCGGCACGCATAGATATTGAAGATAACGGCCCGGGTATCCCGGCACATTTGCAGGACACGTTGTTCTACCCGATGGTCAGTGGGCGAGAGGGCGGCACCGGGCTGGGTCTTTCCATCGCGCGTAGCCTGATCGACCAGCATTCGGGGAAAATCGAATTCAACAGTTGGCCTGGTCATACCGAATTTTCGGTTTACCTGCCTATTCGGAAGTAGAGGTCATTATGCAACGAGGGATAGTTTGGGTCGTTGACGACGATAGCTCCATCCGCTGGGTCCTTGAGCGCGCGTTAACCGGAGCCGGATTAAGCTGCACCACCTTTGAGAGTGGCAATGAGGTGCTGGACGCGCTGGCGACCAAAACCCCGGACGTGTTGCTGTCGGACATTCGTATGCCCGGCATGGACGGTCTTGCCCTGTTAAAGCAGATTAAGCAGCGCCACCCGATGCTGCCGGTCATCATCATGACCGCGCATTCTGATTTAGACGCAGCCGTTAGCGCCTATCAACAGGGGGCTTTCGATTATCTGCCAAAACCGTTTGATATCGACGAGGCGGTAGCGCTGGTTGAACGCGCGATCAGCCACTATCAGGAACAGCAGCAGCCGCGAAATGCGCCGGATAACGGGCCAACGACCGACATCATCGGCGAAGCCCCGGCGATGCAGGACGTGTTTCGTATTATTGGTCGTCTGTCGCGCTCCTCCATCAGCGTACTGATTAACGGCGAATCCGGGACCGGTAAAGAGCTTGTGGCGCACGCGCTGCACCGCCACAGCCCACGGGTTAAATCGCCGTTTATCGCGCTCAATATGGCGGCTATTCCCAAAGATTT
Organism: Enterobacter sp. TMH.L2; assembly: GCF_050847315.1. Lineage (NCBI taxonomy): Bacteria > Pseudomonadati > Pseudomonadota > Gammaproteobacteria > Enterobacterales > Enterobacteriaceae > Enterobacter > Enterobacter sp. TMH.L2. The sequence goes on from NZ_CP193791.1 coordinate 4,624,395, forward strand.
AATCGAGTCAGAGCTGTTCGGGCATGAAAAAGGGGCTTTCACCGGCGCCAACCAGATTCGCCAGGGGCGCTTCGAACAGGCTGACGGCGGCACGCTGTTTCTCGACGAAATAGGTGATATGCCGCTGGACGTTCAAACTCGTTTGCTGCGCGTGCTGGCAGACGGACAGTTTTACCGCGTGGGCGGCTACGCGGCGGTAAAAGTGGATGTCCGCATCATTGCGGCAACCCACCAGAACCTTGAGCAGCGGGTACAGGAAGGCAAGTTTCGTGAGGACTTGTTCCACCGTCTGAACGTCATCCGCGTGCACCTGCCTCCGCTTCGCGAGCGTCGGGAAGATATTCCGCGTCTGGCACGCCATTTCCTGCAAGTGGCCGCGCGCGAACTGGGCGTGGAAGCAAAGCTGCTGCATCCCGAAACGGAAAACGCCTTAACGCGTCTCGCCTGGCCCGGCAACGTGCGCCAATTGGAAAATACCTGTCGCTGGTTGACGGTCATGGCAGCGGGTCAGGAAGTGCTTATTCAGGATCTCCCGAGCGAGCTGTTTGAAACGACAGTGACCGAAAGCGGCGGGGTCACGCAGACCAACCCGGACAGCTGGGCCATGCTGTTAGCACAGTGGGCGGAACGAGCGTTGCGCTCCGGCCATCAGGATCTGCTTTCTGAGGCGCAGCCGGAAATGGAACGCACGCTGCTAACCACTGCGCTGAGACATACTCAGGGGCATAAACAAGAAGCAGCTCGCCTGCTGGGATGGGGCCGAAACACGCTGACTCGTAAGCTAAAAGAGCTGGGTATGGAGTAACGTTCGGCCATTTTGTAAAGAAGCAAATCAGCCCGCAAATTGCTGCTATTTTGTACTTTACTGCCGCGCCGGGTTAAGTATGATCGGGCGCGTTCAGGCAGGAGAGTCAGTTATGTTGGAATCCGTAATTCATATGGTCACGCGCGGCGCCGAAGCTGGTGCAGCCGCTGGCCATTCGCCGCAGACGGCAGTAGCCGCGGTGATGTGCGCGTTACTGGTGAGCTTCTTTAGCTAAAAGAGAAGGCGGGGAAACCCCGCCTTTTTTATATCACTCTGGAAAACTGCTGCAGGCGCGCCTTTTGCCTCAGATAGGCATCAAAACACATGCAAATGTTGCGAATAAGCAGGCGTCCCTTGCCGGTCACCTGAATCCCCTGCTCACTGACCTCCACCAGCCCATCTTTCGCCAGCGGCGCCAGCAGGCCTAAGTCCTCGGCAAAGTAATCCGCAAACGTCAGCGACCATACCTGCTCAATGTCGGCGAAGTTAAGCTGGAAGTTGCAGATCAGCGCCTTGATAACATCGCGGCGAATGCAATCGTCCCGCGTGAGCGCCAGGCCACGCCACAGCGCATTGCCCTGCTCATCCACCTGCTGATAATAGCGCTTTAGCTCTTTCTCGTTCTGCGCGTAACAGTCGCCAATCATGCTAATTGCCGACACGCCAAGCCCCAGCAGGTCGGTATCCCCTTGAGTGGTATACCCCTGGAAATTACGGTGTAGTTTGCCTTCCCGCTGGGCAATCGCCAGTTCATCGTCCGGGCGGGCAAAGTGATCCATCCCGATAAACTGGTAACCAGACCCCGTCAGCGAGTCGATGGTTTCCTGCAGGATATCCAGCTTCTGCTGCGCGCTCGGTAAATCAGCGTCTTTAATCTTGCGCTGGGCGGCGAATAGCGTCGGCAGATGCGCATAGTTGAAAACGCTAAGGCGATGCGGGCTTAGCTCGGCTACGCGCTTGAGCGTGAAGGCAAAGCTTTCCGGCGTTTGCTTTGGCAGGCCGTAAATCAGGTCAATGTTGGTGGAAGTAAACCCCAGTGCCCGCGCACGCTCGATCAGCGCGAAGATAAACGCTTCGTCCTGCTCGCGGTTGACGAGGCGCTGCACTTCTTTATTGAAGTCCTGAACGCCCATACTAAGGCGGGTAAAGCCTTCCTGCCGAAGATGGTCGAGCACATCCAGTTCAATTTCACGCGGGTCAACTTCAATAGACAGTTCCGCGTCATCATTAAAATGGAAATTGCCACGCAACAGCGCCATCAGGCGGCTTATTTGCGCTTTGCTCAGATAAGTTGGCGTCCCGCCGCCCCAGTGCAGCTGGCTAACCTGCCGGCCCGCAAACAGCGGCGAACGGTGGATGACTTCCTGCTCCAGAGCATCGAGGTACCGGTCGGCCTTGTGCTGCTGGCGGGTCACAATTTTATTGCAGCCACAGAAATAGCAAAGCTTGTGGCAGAACGGGATATGCACATAAAGCGACAGCGGCCGCTCCGGGTAACGGGCAACCGCCTGCAAAAATGCCGGTTCGCCAAAGGCTTCAGAAAATTCCAGTGCGGTTGGATAAGAGGTGTAACGCGGCCCTGAATAATTATATTTCTGGATCAGAGCCAGATCCCAGTCGATTAACTGCTCAGACATACTCACTCCTTGCGGTGTTGTCGCCGGCGCCGACGAGGCGAAGCTGGCCCGTTCATTCCACGAGCCATAACCCTTCGCCGCAGCGAATTCTGCAGCCGCGACAGCCGCCGTAGTTTAACGAATAACCACAGCAGATAACACACCAGCGGAATAACCATAATAAGAACAGGTAATCCCATAGGAGTAAACGTCAGTTACCGCCCTTCAGCAGACGCATCAAATCATCCGCTTTTTCTTCTTCTTCCTCTTCATCGTCTTCCCAGGCGATGCCGAGCTGTTCCATTAGTGCATCGATGCGGTCGAGCTTCGCATCCACCCAGGACTGCTCTTCCTTGCTAAGGGTTTCGCCTGCTTCCAGACGCTCCAGCAGCCCATCCAGGCGCTCATCGTTTTCCAGCATATCCAGCTCAGCCTGTGGTGTTAGCATAGGTTTCTCGCTCTTCGGTTTGTGCTGTTTAGCGACCGGTGCTGCATCGGTTACGCCCAGTTGAATAGGTTTTTTACTGCCAATGCGAGGGTCTTTCGCCTGACCCGATGATTTGCCGCCTTTCGCCTGATTGCCACCATTCGCGCGGCTCCCCGCTGCGTGGCCGCTGTGTTTTTTCTGGCGCTTACGCTCACGCGCTTCCTGGTCAAGCTCTTCGCGTGATTTACGGCGTGCTTTTGCCGGTTTTTTACCTTGTGGTGCCGAGTTTGGTTGCTTCATGATAAGTCGTCTTAAGCCATTTTATTCAGTATAGAATTGCGGCGGAATCTAGCAGAAAGCAAGCAAAGAAAAAAGGCGACAGGTTAACCCGTCGCCTTTTTCTTATTCTGGCCCCCGTAAAGGAGCAAATATTCCATGTTAGCTTGAGACAACCCTGTCCTTCCTTCGCCGACACACTCACTTTACCGCTACGCTTGTTATTAACAAGGTGGCCGCCCACGCTCACGGCTTCCCCCACAATGAACTAATCAGTTAATTATTTGAAAATAAACCACTCTTGAATAAATCGTTGCCAATATTCACCGGGATATCTGCCATTTACCATAGCAAATGACTTACAAAATCAATCCACTTCGCTGTAAGCCTTCTGCTTCTGGCGAGAAACACGGCGTTTTCCGCTCGTTCAGGTATAATCCCCGGCAAATGCTTACCTGACGGAGACAACCGTTTTGAAAAACTGGAACTATCAACTGACTAAGTTCGTGCTCAGCGCACCGGACATTCGCCATCTGCCTTCTGATACCGGTATTGAGGTTGCTTTCGCAGGCCGCTCTAACGCGGGGAAATCCAGCTCGCTGAACACGCTGACCAATCAGAAAAGCCTGGCGCGTACCAGTAAAACCCCTGGCCGTACGCAGCTCATCAACCTGTTTGAAGTTGCCGAAGGCAAACGCCTGGTAGATTTACCTGGCTACGGCTATGCCGAAGTCCCGGAAGAGGTGAAACACAAATGGCAGCGTGCGCTGGGGGAATACCTGCAAAAGCGTAACAGTCTGAAAGGCCTGGTCGTGCTGATGGATATCCGTCATCCACTGAAAGATCTCGATCAGCAGATGATTGAGTGGGCAGTAGCCAGCAATATCGAAGTCATGCTGCTGCTGACCAAAGCCGATAAGCTCGCATCAGGCGCGCGTAAAGCACAGCTGAATATGGTGCGTGAAGCGATTCTGGCGTTTGGTGGAAATATCGAGGTCGAGGCGTTCTCTTCCCTGAAGAAAACCGGCGTTGATAAACTGCGCCTGAAGCTGGATAGCTGGTACAACGATCTTCCTCCGGCGGTGGAAGAGGAAGCGGCTGAAGAGTAATTCGTCCCTTCAAGGATCGTCTGCTCACTCTCAGTTCACAACGCGGCCCTGGCCGCGTTTTTCTTTTCTTTCGCGCAATAAAAAACGCCCCAGTCATTTCTGACTGGGGCGGCTAAATATTCAGCCAAATCCGATTACGTGAAGTAAAAGGTCTGAAAGATAGAACATCTTACCTCTGTACCCTACGCGAATAACTTTACTCCTTTTTAATCGCTCAAAAAAGCATTTTTTGTAGTTTTTTTTCACTTTTTGCATCACATTCTTGAATCATCATCACAAAAAGCTATGGCTTATGTTGCTTAGTTACAAAAACATGACCTGAGCAATTGTCGATTAATGCGCCTCATCCCAGTTTTTGCCACTGCCGACTTCCACCAGCAACGGCACGTCGAGCTTCATGCTGCTTTCCATCAACTCATGCACCTTTTTAGACACCGCTTCCACGTCGTCTTTGTGCACTTCGAACACCAGTTCATCGTGCACCTGCATGATCATTTTCACACGTGGCTTGTCTGTCTCCAGCCAGCCGTCGACTGCAATCATCGCGCGCTTGATAATATCGGCGGCAGTACCCTGCATAGGGGCGTTAATCGCAGCACGTTCCGCGCCGGCGCGGCGAGCACCGTTGCTGGAATTGATGTCCGGCAGGTAGAGACGACGGCCATCCAGCGTCTCAACATAACCCTGATCTTTCGCCTGAGCACGCGTACGCTCCATATACTCCAGCACACCCGGATAACGCTCGAAGTAGAGATCCATATACTTCTGCGACTCTTTCCGCGGAATATTGAGCTGGCGGGAAAGGCCAAAGGCGCTCATGCCGTAGATCAGACCAAAGTTAATTGCCTTCGCACTGCGACGCTGTTCGCCGGTGACGCTTTCTAGCGGCAGACCAAACACTTCCGCAGCGGTGGCGCGGTGGATATCTTTGCCTTCGGCAAAGGCGCTTAACAGGCCTTTATCGCGGGAGAGGTGGGCCATGATACGCAGTTCAATTTGCGAGTAGTCCGCAGAAAGAATCACGTAGTCCTTAGGCGCAATAAAGGCCTGACGAATACGGCGCCCTTCTTCGTTGCGAACAGGAATGTTCTGCAGGTTAGGATCGGTAGAAGATAAACGCCCGGTGGCCGTAACTGCCTGGTGATAAGACGTATGCACGCGCCCGGTTATCGGGCTAATCATCAGCGGTAGCTTGTCGGTATAGGTGGATTTCAGCTTCGCAAGGCCACGGTATTCCAGGATCACTTTCGGCAGAGGATAGTCCAGCGCCAGCTCTTCAAGCACCTCTTCGGACGTAGAAGGCGCTCCGCCCGGCGTTTTCTTCAGCGGCTTAATTCCCTGCTTTTCAAAGAGAATGGTTTGCAGCTGCTTTGTAGAAGAGAGATTAAATTCTTCTCCGGCGATTTCATGAGCCTTGCGTTCAAGCTCGGCCAGGCGCTTAGTCAGCTCACCAGAATGCGCGTGCAAAATAGCCGGATCGATTTTCACGCCGTTGCGTTCAATGCGCGAAATTACCGGCACCAGCGGCATTTCAACGTTTTTAAAGATGCTTAATGGGCCTGCAACCTTCTCGAGTTTCGGCCACATCTTCAGGTGCAGCTGCAGGGTGACATCCGCATCTTCTGCCGCATAGCGCCCGGCAGTTTCCAAATCGATCTGGTTAAAGGTCAGCTGTTTTTTGCCTTTGCCGGCAATCTCTTCAAACGAGATGGTTTGGTGCTTCAGCCAGCGATCGGCCAGGCTGTCCATATCATGGCGGCCTGCGACGCTGTCCAGCGTGTAGGATTCCAGCATGGTGTCAAAAGCGATACCCCGCAGTTCAATGCCATAGTTCTGCATGATGCCACGGTCGTATTTCAGGTTTTGCCCGACTTTCAGCGCCTTCTCATCTTCCAGCAGCGGCTTAAGTAGTTCCAGCGCACGTTCGCGAGAAATTTGCTCCGGCGCATCGAGATAGTCATGCGCAACGGGGATATAGCAGGCCACACCCGGTTCTGTCGCAAAGGAAAGTCCGACCAGATTGGCACTGACGTTGTCCAGGCTGTCGGTCTCGGTATCAAACGCAAACAGCGGTGCTTTTTTCAGCCGCTCAATCCATTCAAGCAGTACGCGCTCATCCAGGATAGTGACGTAGTTGTCATAAGAGAGCTGGCTGGCTGGCACTTCAGGTTCGGCTTCAACCTCACCGGCTTTCTGCGGTTGTGCGGCCGGCTTAGCCCCTTTGGCCTGCATCCATTTCCCGGCCTCTACGTCGGTTATCCAGCGTTTGAATTCATACTGCTTGAAGAGTGTCAGCAGTTCGTCTGCCGCCGGCTGCTGGACTTCAAGCTGCTCGCAGCCCAGTTCCAGCTCAACGTCGGTCTTAATGGTGGCGAGCTTATAGGAGAGGTAGGCCAGCTCTTTGCTTTGCTCCAGCTTAGCGGCCATCGTTTTCGCGCCACGGAAGGTGAGTTCGGCAATTTTTTCAGGGTTGGCGTAAAGCGTATCCAGCCCACCCAGCCCCTGAAGCAGCGCCTGAGCCGTTTTTTCACCCACGCCCGGTACGCCAGGGATGTTGTCCGAAGAGTCACCCATCAGCGCCAGGAAGTCGATAATCAGCTCCGGAGGTACGCCGTATTTGGTCAGTACCTCTTCCGGCCCAAGGATGGTATTGGTCATGGTGTTAATCAGCGTCACGCCCGGCGTCACCAGCTGCGCCATGTCTTTATCACCGGTACTGATCAATACCGGGCGGCCGGCTTTTTCAGCCTCCAACGCCAGCGTACCGATAACATCATCAGCTTCAACACCTGAGACGGCCAGTAAAGGCAGGCCCATCGCTTTAACCATCGCATGCAGCGGCTCAATCTGCGCTCTGAGATCGTCCGGCATTGGGGGACGGTGCGATTTATAGTCCTCAAACAGCTCATCACGGAACGTTTTGCCTTTGGCATCAAACACTACGGCAGCGTGCGTCGGCTGGTATTGCAGAATCAGGCTACGCAGCATGTTCAGCACACCGTACATCGCCCCTGTTGGCTCGCCACGGCTGTTCGTCAACGGTGGGAAGGCATGATATGCCCGATAAAGATAGGAAGAGCCATCAACGAGGATAAGCGGGTTGTCTGCGATCTGGACCATAATGTTCCGTTCCATGCCTGTGATTAATGTATTGCTAAAGGATGCCATAGCCTGGCCAAAAACATGAACTATTGGGCGCAATATGCTGAAAAGAATTCCAGGATTGGGGGATCCTGCGTGAGATCGTTTTTGTGGATAACTTTGTGTATATTTTTTTAACTAACTAATTTCACGGCATTATTTTTATTGATCCTTTATTAAATACATTTTAATTTCAGTAAGTTAAATGAATGTGAGTTTAGCCTTACTGAATTAACCAACGATCGTTTGATGTGGATATATACTCAGGCGGGTAAGAAAAACGGGCCACTGTTCTCCCCATAAATGCGATCGGTGAAAATCCTGTTCATTTGGCGAGTCGCCATTATCGGTTTTCTGATAAGATCCGCCCCTTATTGCCGCTAATATCAGCATTCCATACACCCTAACCAGCAAAAACATTACCTATGTCGAGATTACTCGCCGCGATCACATTGGTGTTAAGCATTGCACTGACTATTCTGGTCACGGTTGCCTGCTCTGTTCCTATCATTTTAGCCGGGATCGTTAAGCTGATGCTGCCCGTTCCGTCTATCTGGCGCTCGATCTCGGTATTCGCTGATTTCATGATGTACTGCTGGTGCGAAGGGCTCGCATTGCTGCTGCGCCTCAATCCTTATTTGAAATGGGATGTCGAGGGATTAGAAGGCCTGAATAAAAAGAACTGGTATCTGTTAATCAGCAACCATCAGAGCTGGGCAGATATCGTGATCCTTTGCGTGTTATTCCGCAAACATATCCCCATGAACAAGTATTTTCTTAAGCAGCAGCTTGCCTGGGTTCCTTTTATGGGGCTGGCCTGCTGGGCGCTGGATATGCCGTTTATGAAACGTTATTCAAGAGCTTATTTGCTGCGTCATCCTGAACGCAGGGGTAAAGATGTCGAAACGACCCGTCGTTCATGCATGAAGTTTCGTGCTCACCCCACCACTATTGTGAATTTCGTTGAGGGCTCGCGCTTCACTGCTGAGAAAAAGAAGCAGACCCGTTCACCGTTTAACTACCTGTTACCGCCGAAAGCGGCAGGTATAGCGATGGCGATGAATGTGCTGGGCAAACAGTTTGATAAGATGCTGAACGTTACGCTGTGTTACCCGGACAATAGTCTTCTGCCGTTCTACGATATGCTTTCAGGCAAAATGACAAAAATCGTTGTGCGGGTTTCTTTGGTGCCGATTACCGAAGAGCTTCACGGAGATTATGTTAACGATAAAAGCTTTAAGCGCCGTTTTCAGCTCTGGCTGAATATGCTGTGGAGCGAGAAAGATAAGCAGCTGGAAACACTACTCTCTGGGGATAAAAAAGCCGGTCAATGACCGGCTTTTTTAATCTTATTTCTTTTCAACCAGGTATTTCACGGTGTCAGCATACTGCTGCACGAAGATATCCATGCTGCTGGTGTCCATGCCCTGCATATTCAGCTGATATTTGCCGTTAACGTACATAGCCGGGACGCCCTGCAGCTGGAGATCGGCTGCCGCTTTTTCTTGCTGAGCAACCAGAGATTTCACCACAAAGCTGTTCCAGGCCGCATCGTACTCTTCCGGTTTCACGCCCGCATCGATGAACACTTTGCGGATGTCGGCATCATTCTGCACGGTTTGAGTTTTCTGAACGGCTTCAAACATTGGGGAGGTGATTTTATCTTCTACGCCCAGCGCCATAGCAACAGCCCAGGCCTGAGTCAGATCTTTACCTAATGGGCCAAGGAACTCAACGTGATACTTGGTCATTTTGGTGCCTTCAGGCAGTTTTTTCTTCACGTTATCAGACACATGAAGAACCTGTTCAAACTGGTAGCAGTGTGGGCAGTAGAATGAGAAAAATTCTAATACCTGTGGTTCACCAGCCACCGGTTTATCCAGGGTGATGTACTGCTTACCGTCGGTAAACTGTGCCGCAGAGGCGCTAAATGCCAGGATCATGCCTGCCAGCGCCAGCCAAATCTTCTTCATAATCAACTCTCTCCTGAATTTTACTGATTAATACATTGGCGTTAATTGTAATGGAGGTTCTCGTAGAACCCGGACCTGCTCTGTAAAGCTTACAGTCTGTCTTCTCCAGAAATCTTCTTCACTAAACCACGGGAAATTTCGGGGGAATGCGGGGTCATCCCAGCGTCGCATTAGCCACGCGAGATAATAGACGATGCGCATAGCGCGCAACGGTTCAATCAGGGTTAGCTCGCTGGTATCAAATGACGAAAACTCTTCGTAAGCTTCAATAATGGTTTCTAACTGCATCCGCTGTTCGGCTTTATCTCCATTAAGCAGCATCCAGATATCCTGCACCGCTGGGCCATTACGAGCATCATCAAGGTCAACAAACAGCGGTCCGTCGCGCCAGAGTATATTGCCAGGATGGCAATCGCCGTGCAGGCGCAGTGGTTCAAAATCAGTGTGCCAGGTGCGTTTAACTTCCTCTATCAACGCATCCGTTGCAGTCAGAAAATCTTTCTTAAGAGCGCGGGGAATGAGCTCGCTATTTTCAAATAGCTCGCGCGGCTGGAAGAGATATTCATCCAGACCAAAGGTTGGACGATGCTGAAAGAGCTGCTGACGACCCGTTTGATGAATGCGGCCAAGATAGCGACCCACCCATTCCATCTGGTCGATATTATCAGTTTCATATTGCCGCCCTCCCAGGCTTGGGAACACGGCAAACATAAAGCCCTGATGCTGCAGTAGAGTGTTTCCAGCAAAACAAAGAGGTGCAGCCATAGGCACTTCATCGGCCAGCAGTTCCAGCGCAAAGTGATGTTCTTCTTCAATTTGCGCCGCGGACCAGCGATGTGGACGATAAAACTTGACCACAAAACGCTGGCGTTCTTCATCCTGGAATTGATAAACGCGGTTTTCAAAACTGTTTAACGGCGTCAGTCCCGAATCCACCCGAATGCCTTGTTCAAAAAGAGCATCGAGGATTGTATCCGGATGTAGAGTCTGGAAATTAAATGCGCTGTCTGTCATCCCGGCAACCGGAAGTAAATACGAATGCTTCAGGATAACATTTCAAAACCGCTTAAGTGTTTCGACTTACAAGCTTTTACTCTTTTATTCCTTAATGACACCGCGAGCGCGCAGCAGTGCCGTTTTGAAGTCTTCTTCATAATCTTTTTTAAGGCCAGGGATCGCATCATCTTTTGCAGAATCACGCATTTTCAGGTGATAGATCAGTACATCGTCAGTGAGCTCAGCCAGTTCACCGCGATAGCCTGACTCAGCGGCCAATTTCTGCAAGAATTGTATCAGGTTCAGATCTGGCTCTTTTTGCCATGCAGGCTGAAGCAGCTCAAGAAGTTCGTTAAGGCGCTTACATTTCATGTTGGTGTTCCTTATCACATGTGAAAGACAACACGTTAGCAGGCTCAAACCCACATTAAAAGAGGCGATATTCGTGCAGCGATTAACAGAAGTCACCGGCGTTGTGCTAGCCGGTGGCAGGGGAAGCAGAATGGGCGGCAATGATAAGGGATTAGCCCTGCTTAACGGCCAGCCACTTTTCCAGCACGTCCTCAATGTATTAAAACCACAGGTAGGCGATGTTGTCATCAGTGCCAACAGAAACCTTGAGATCTATCAGCAAAGCGGGATTTCGGTTATTCAGGACTCAATGAGTGGTTACCAGGGACCATTGGCCGGTATGTTAGCCGTGATGGAACAAACTGAAAGTGAGTGGCTGCTATTCTGCCCTTGCGATACACCCAATATTCCTGTCGATGTGGCACGCAGGCTTTGGCAAGCGCGTGGGAGCGCGTTGGCAATATGGGCAAATGATGGGCTACGGGATCACCCTGGCGTAGCTTTGCTTCATCATTCGCTTTGTTTGCCATTGAGAGAATATCTGCTCGCTGGCGAAAGGCGAGTGATGCATTTCTTACTGAGCGCAGGAGGACATTCAGTCTCTTTTGATGGCCAGGCTGCTTGTTTTACCAATATAAATACTCTCGATGAGCTTTCACAATGGCAGAAAAAAGGATAACGCCGCCTTTACTGGCTATTTCAGCCTGGAGCGGAACAGGAAAAACCACATTACTGAAGCAGCTGATCCCACTGCTATTGGATAAAGGCATCAGGCCCGGACTCATTAAGCACACGCATCATGATATGGATGTGGACAAACCCGGGAAGGATAGCTATGAACTCCGTAAAGCTGGCGCCGCGCAGACCATTGTCGCCAGCCAGAAGCGCTGGGCACTAATGACTGAAACCCCCGAAGAGCCTAATCTGGATTTACATTATCTCGCCTCAAGAATGGATAACCGCAAACTGGATTTAATTCTGGTCGAAGGTTTCAAACACGAAGCCGTGGCTAAGATCCTTTTATTCAGGCAGGAAACTGGCCATAAAGCTGAAGCATTAGAGATCGATCGGCATGTCATTGCTATAGCCAGCGATGTGCCGCTCACCGCTTCTGTCCCTGTATTGGATCTTAATAATGCAGAGGAGATCGCTGATTTTATCTATGAATGGGTAGAACTGCAGTAATACGGAGAAAATATGCGGCTTATGGTCTGTTTTAATCTTTAAAAAGCAAAAAACCCCGGCCTTTCGGTCGGGGTTAATGCTGATTTGATGCCTGGCAGTTCCCTACTCTCGCATGGGGAGACCCCACACTACCATCGGCGCTACGGCGTTTCACTTCTGAGTTCGGCATGGGGTCAGGTGGGACCACCGCGCTACGGCCGCCAGGCAAATTCTGTTACTCACCGTCATTCTTATGACCATGAGCTTTAATCCTGAACTAAGCTGAAAATCTTTCGTCTCTAAAACACCTTCGGTGTTGTAAGGTTAAGCCTCACGGATCATTAGTACTGGTTAGCTCAACGTATCGCTACGCTTACACACCCAGCCTATCAACGTCGTAGTCTTCAACGTTCCTTCAGGACCCTTAAAGGGTCAGGGAGAACTCATCTCGGGGCAAGTTTCGCGCTTAGATGCTTTCAGCGCTTATCTTTTCCGCATTTAGCTACCGGGCAATGCCATTGGCATGACAACCCGAACACCAGTGATGCGTCCACTCCGGTCCTCTCGTACTAGGAGCAGCCCCCCTCAATTCTCCAGCGCCCACGGCAGATAGGGACCGAACTGTCTCACGACGTTCTAAACCCAGCTCGCGTACCACTTTAAATGGCGAACAGCCATACCCTTGGGACCTACTTCAGCCCCAGGATGTGATGAGCCGACATCGAGGTGCCAAACACCGCCGTCGATATGAACTCTTGGGCGGTATCAGCCTGTTATCCCCGGAGTACCTTTTATCCGTTGAGCGATGGCCCTTCCATTCAGAACCACCGGATCACTAAGACCTGCTTTCGCACCTGCTCGAGCCGTCACTCTCGCAGTCAAGCTAGCTTATGCCTTTGCACTAACCTCACGATGTCCGACCGTGATTAGCTAACCTTCGTGCTCCTCCGTTACGCTTTAGGAGGAGACCGCCCCAGTCAAACTACCCACCAGACACTGTCCGCAACCCGGATCACGGGTCTACGTTAGAACATCAAACATTAAAGGGTGGTATTTCAAGGTTGGCTCCACGCAGACTGGCGTCCACGCTTCAAAGCCTCCCACCTATCCTACACATCAAGGCTCAATGTTCAGTGTCAAGCTATAGTAAAGGTTCACGGGGTCTTTCCGTCTTGCCGCGGGTACACTGCATCTTCACAGCGATTTCAATTTCACTGAGTCTCGGGTGGAGACAGCCTGGCCATCATTACGCCATTCGTGCAGGTCGGAACTTACCCGACAAGGAATTTCGCTACCTTAGGACCGTTATAGTTACGGCCGCCGTTTACCGGGGCTTCGATCAAGAGCTTCTCCTTGCGGATAACCCCATCAATTAACCTTCCGGCACCGGGCAGGCGTCACACCGTATACGTCCACTTTCGTGTTTGCACAGTGCTGTGTTTTTAATAAACAGTTGCAGCCAGCTGGTATCTTCGACTGCCTTCAGCTCCACCCGCGAGGGGCTTCACCTGATGACAGCGTGCCTTCTCCCGAAGTTACGGCACCATTTTGCCTAGTTCCTTCACCCGAGTTCTCTCAAGCGCCTTGGTATTCTCTACCTGACCACCTGTGTCGGTTTGGGGTACGATTCAATGTTACCTGATGCTTAGAGGCTTTTCCTGGAAGCAGGGCATTTGTTACTTCAGCACCGTAGTGCCTCGTCATCACACCTCAGCGTTTGATAAGCGTCCGGATTTACCTAAACGCTCCGCCTACATGCTTAAACCGGGACAACCGTCGCCCGGCTAACATAGCCTTCTCCGTCCCCCCTTCGCAGTAACACCGAGTACAGGAATATTAACCTGTTTCCCATCGACTACGCCTTTCGGCCTCGCCTTAGGGGTCGACTCACCCTGCCCCGATTAACGTTGGACAGGAACCCTTGGTCTTCCGGCGAGCGGGCTTTTCACCCGCTTTATCGTTACTTATGTCAGCATTCGCACTTCTGATACCTCCAGCAAACCTCACAGTTCACCTTCAACGGCTTACAGAACGCTCCCCTACCCAACAACACATAGTGTCGCTGCCGCAGCTTCGGTGCATGGTTTAGCCCCGTTACATCTTCCGCGCAGGCCGACTCGACCAGTGAGCTATTACGCTTTCTTTAAATGATGGCTGCTTCTAAGCCAACATCCTGGCTGTCTGTGCCTTCCCACATCGTTTCCCACTTAACCATGACTTTGGGACCTTAGCTGGCGGTCTGGGTTGTTTCCCTCTTCACGACGGACGTTAGCACCCGCCGTGTGTCTCCCGTGATAACATTCTTCGGTATTCGTAGTTTGCATCGGGTTGGTAAGCCGGGATGGCCCCCTAGCCGAAACAGTGCTCTACCCCCGAAGATGAGTTCACGAGGCGCTACCTAAATAGCTTTCGGGGAGAACCAGCTATCTCCCGGTTTGATTGGCCTTTCACCCCCAGCCACAAGTCATCCGCTAATTTTTCAACATTAGTCGGTTCGGTCCTCCAGTTAGTGTTACCCAACCTTCAACCTGCCCATGGCTAGATCACCGGGTTTCGGGTCTATACCCTGCAACTTAACGCCCAGTTAAGACTCGGTTTCCCTGCGGCTCCCCTATACGGTTAACCTTGCTACAGAATATAAGTCGCTGACCCATTATACAAAAGGTACGCAGTCACCCCATAAAGAGGCTCCCACTGCTTGTACGTACACGGTTTCAGGTTCTTTTTCACTCCCCTCGCCGGGGTTCTTTTCGCCTTTCCCTCACGGTACTGGTTCACTATCGGTCAGTCAGGAGTATTTAGCCTTGGAGGATGGTCCCCCCATATTCAGACAGGATACCACGTGTCCCGCCCTACTCTTCGAACTCACAGTATGTGCATTTTAGTGTACGGGAGTATCACCCTGTACCCTGCGACTTTCCAGACGCTTCCACTAACACACAAACTGATTCAGGTTCTGGGCTGCTCCCCGTTCGCTCGCCGCTACTGGGGGAATCTCGGTTGATTTCTTTTCCTCGGGGTACTTAGATGTTTCAGTTCCCCCGGTTCGCTTCATTACGCTATGTATTCACGTAATGATAGTGTGACGGATCACACTGGGTTTCCCCATTCGGAAATCGCCGGCTATAACGGTTCATATCACCTTACCGACGCTTATCGCAGATTAGCACGTCCTTCATCGCCTCTGACTGCCAGGGCATCCACCGTGTACGCTTAGTCGCTTAACCTCACAACCCGAAGGTGTCTCGTAAGACACAATCGCTGTTGTGAAAATTTGAGAGACTCGAACATGTCTTAACCTCATTCTTTATTACGGAAGAATAAGACGACATGTCGTTTCAATTTTCAGCTTGTTCCGGATTGTTAAAGAGCAAATATCTCAAACATGACTCTTTCAAGTCAGCTTTGAGATAGTTCGGCACGCAACTTTCACTTACATACCAGCAAGTGGCGTCCCCTAGGGGATTCGAACCCCTGTTACCGCCGTGAAAGGGCGGTGTCCTGGGCCTCTAGACGAAGGGGACACTGAAGTCTCAATCGCAAGACGCCTTGCTTCTCTACATCTATCAGACAATCTGTGTGAGCACTACGCGGGTTGTATCTATTAGGTAAGGAGGTGATCCAACCGCAGGTTCCCCTACGGTTACCTTGTTACGACTTCACCCCAGTCATGAATCACAAAGTGGTAAGCGCCCTCCCGAAGGTTAAGCTACCTACTTCTTTTGCAACCCACTCCCATGGTGTGACGGGCGGTGTGTACAAGGCCCGGGAACGTATTCACCGTAGCATTCTGATCTACGATTACTAGCGATTCCGACTTCATGGAGTCGAGTTGCAGACTCCAATCCGGACTACGACGCACTTTATGAGGTCCGCTTGCTCTCGCGAGGTCGCTTCTCTTTGTATGCGCCATTGTAGCACGTGTGTAGCCCTACTCGTAAGGGCCATGATGACTTGACGTCATCCCCACCTTCCTCCAGTTTATCACTGGCAGTCTCCTTTGAGTTCCCGGCCGAACCGCTGGCAACAAAGGATAAGGGTTGCGCTCGTTGCGGGACTTAACCCAACATTTCACAACACGAGCTGACGACAGCCATGCAGCACCTGTCTCAGAGTTCCCGAAGGCACCAATCCATCTCTGGAAAGTTCTCTGGATGTCAAGAGTAGGTAAGGTTCTTCGCGTTGCATCGAATTAAACCACATGCTCCACCGCTTGTGCGGGCCCCCGTCAATTCATTTGAGTTTTAACCTTGCGGCCGTACTCCCCAGGCGGTCGACTTAACGCGTTAGCTCCGGAAGCCACGCCTCAAGGGCACAACCTCCAAGTCGACATCGTTTACGGCGTGGACTACCAGGGTATCTAATCCTGTTTGCTCCCCACGCTTTCGCACCTGAGCGTCAGTCTTTGTCCAGGGGGCCGCCTTCGCCACCGGTATTCCTCCAGATCTCTACGCATTTCACCGCTACACCTGGAATTCTACCCCCCTCTACAAGACTCAAGCTTGCCAGTTTCGAATGCAGTTCCCAGGTTGAGCCCGGGGATTTCACATCCGACTTAACAAACCGCCTGCGTGCGCTTTACGCCCAGTAATTCCGATTAACGCTTGCACCCTCCGTATTACCGCGGCTGCTGGCACGGAGTTAGCCGGTGCTTCTTCTGCGAGTAACGTCAATCACCAAGGTTATTAACCTTAATGCCTTCCTCCTCGCTGAAAGTACTTTACAACCCGAAGGCCTTCTTCATACACGCGGCATGGCTGCATCAGGCTTGCGCCCATTGTGCAATATTCCCCACTGCTGCCTCCCGTAGGAGTCTGGACCGTGTCTCAGTTCCAGTGTGGCTGGTCATCCTCTCAGACCAGCTAGGGATCGTCGCCTAGGTGAGCCATTACCCCACCTACTAGCTAATCCCATCTGGGTTCATCTGATGGCAAGAGGCCCGAAGGTCCCCCTCTTTGGTCTTGCGACGTTATGCGGTATTAGCTACCGTTTCCAGTAGTTATCCCCCTCCATCAGGCAGATCCCCAGACATTACTCACCCGTCCGCCGCTCGTCACCCAGGAGCAAGCTCCCTGTGCTACCGCTCGACTTGCATGTGTTAGGCCTGCCGCCAGCGTTCAATCTGAGCCATGATCAAACTCTTCAATTTAAAAGTGTTTGATGCTCAAAGAATTAAAACTGTTTATAAAATCAGTAGTCACTCTTCAAGACTTGATATTTGTTTGCATCCGAAGATGCTGAGATATCAATCCTGCGAGTGCCCACACAGATTGTCTGATAAATTGTTAAAGAGCAGTGAGTTAGGCGCTTTCGCTTGCTAACTCGAGGTGGCGTATATTACGCTTTCCTCTTTCAGAGTCAAGCGTTTATTTTCGCTTTCGTCTGACTGACTACCGGGTTGTGAAACCGCTTTCGAAGCCGCTTCGCCGTGTCAGTGGAGGCGCATTATAGGGAGTTCTCAGAGCCTGACAACCCCTAATTTGAAAAAACTTTCTGACCGCATTCTTTTTCACCAATGGCGCGCAGAAAGCCAGCAAATCCGGGATATTTGCTGCATAAATCACCGCAAAATCACCGCCGGTGGCATACTAGGGTAAGAAATACAGCTAAAGGAATTGCGTCATGTCTTTATCCACTCAACAACTCGCCGCCCAAAAAAACCTTTCTTATGTGCTGGCAGAGAAAATTGCCCAGCGAATTCTCAAGGGTGAATATGCGGCAGGCAGCATTCTTCCGGGCGAGATGGAACTGGGTGATCTCTTTGGCGTCAGCCGGACTGCCGTTCGTGAAGCCGTCAAGACGCTAGCCGCTAAAGGCATGCTGTTGCCTCGCCCAAGGATTGGCACTCGCGTCATGCCCCGCAGCCACTGGAACTTCCTTGATAAAGAACTGATAGCCTGGTGGATGACCAAAGATAACTTCAGCCATGTAGTAGAAGAGTTTTTGATTATGCGTAATAGCCTGGAGCCACAGGCCTGCGCATTAGCCGCTATTAATAGTAATGAGCAGCAGCGAACCAGGCTTACTCAACTGATGGCGCAAATGACAGAACTGCAGACGGCCTTTGACCGTCAGCGGTGGATTGAAGTGGATATGGCCTACCACGAACTCATCTATGAAATGAGTGGTAACCCTTTCATGACATCTTTCGCGAACTTATTCAGATCGATTTATTACAATTACTTCACCGCGATTACCGATAACGAAGTCATTAAGCTCGATTTGCATCAGGCGATTGTGGATGCCATTGCTAAGGGAGAGGGACAGGCCGCTTTTAACGCCTGCCTGGCGCTATTAAAGGAACCCGTCACTCATCGGTAGTCTAAAGCGCACATAACCTTCAGGATAATAATGACGAAAACAGCACGCAGCATGGCCGGCCTGCCTTGGATAGCCGCAATGGCTTTCTTTATGCAGGCTTTGGATGCCACCATCCTTAACACCGCGCTACCGGCAATAGCCCATAGCCTGAATCGCTCCCCGCTGGCCATGCAGGCTGCCATTATTAGCTACACCTTAACCGTCGCCATGCTTATCCCGGTAAGCGGTTGGTTAGCGGACCGCTTCGGCACACGCCGCGTATTTATGCTGGCCGTTAGCCTGTTCACTCTCGGCTCTTTTGCCTGCGCCATGTCTGGGTCTTTAACCGAGCTGGTCATCTTTCGCGTGATTCAGGGAATTGGCGGCGCGATGATGATGCCGGTTGCCCGTCTGGCATTACTTCGGGCTTACCCACGCAGCGAGCTGTTGCCTGTACTTAACTTTGTCACCATGCCCGGTCTGGTCGGCCCCATTATCGGCCCACTGCTCGGCGGCGTTCTGGTCACCTGGGCAAGCTGGCACTGGATATTTTTAATCAATATTCCGATTGGCATTCTGGGCCTGCTGTATGCCCGCAAGTACATGCCCAACTTCACCACGCCGAAGCGCGGGTTTGATATGAGCGGCTTCTTGCTATTTGGCGCGGGCCTGGTGCTGATATCCAGCGGGGTTGAGCTGTTTGGCGAGCGGATTGTCGCCAGCTATATAGGCATGTTAGTGATTCTGGGCGGGATTTTACTGCTGCTGACTTATGTCTGGCATGCCCGCCGCGTTCCAACGCCGCTTATTCCCCTGCCTCTCTTTAAGACGCGTACCTTCTCCGTTGGCATAGTCGGCAATATAGCCTCACGCCTCGGCACCGGTTGCGTACCTTTTTTAATGCCGCTTATGCTGCAGGTGGGGTTTGGCTATTCAGCATTATTGGCTGGCTGCATGATGGCACCTACGGCGGTCGGTTCGCTACTGGCTAAATCGACCGTCACGCAGGTGCTGCGCTGGCTGGGCTATCGTAAAACGCTGGTCGGGATCACTTTGGTCATCGGCCTGCTGATTGCCCAGTTCTCGCTGCAGTCACCGGGCATGGAAGTCTGGCTGCTGATCCTGCCCCTCTTTATATTAGGGATGGCAATGTCGACGCAGTTTACGGCCATGAACACCATCACCCTTGCGGACCTGACGGATGAAAACGCCAGCAGCGGCAACAGCGTGCTGGCCGTAACTCAGCAGCTTTCAATTAGCCTTGGGGTTGCCGTTAGTGCCGCGGTGCTTAGAGCATGGGAAGGCATAGACAGCGTCAATACCATCGAGCAATTCCACTACACCCTGTTGACGATGGGCGCGATAACGCTGGTCTCATCGGCGGTATTTTTGCTACTGCGCTCCAAAGACGGGCGCAACTTAATAAAAGAACGTCACAAACCTTAAACGGAGCTTCGCTCCACCAGCTCTGGCGTCAGCAGTAGCCGTTGCTGCGCCAGGTCTGGTTGCCCCATTCGGTGGATCAGCACATCCACGGCCAATTCGCCGAGCTCATCTTTGGGCTGGTGAATCGTCGTCAGCGGCGGCGTCATGTAGCGTGCAAGCTCAATATCATCGTAGCCAATCACCGCCATATCCTGCGGAATGCTAAGACCAGCCTGATATAAAGCATGGTAGGCCCCAACGGCCATAGCGTCATTCCCCATGAATACAGCGTCCGGCCTGTCCGCCAGGGTAAGCAGTTCGCTCATGGCGCTAAACCCGCCCTGAAACTCGAAGTCGCCAATAATTTCATAGCCCGGATGAATAGCCAGTCCGGCCTGAGCCATAGCTTTGCGGTAGCCTTCAAGGCGCAGTCTGGCAGGCGTTTTGTCCTGCGGCCCGGCGATGCAGGCAATACGGGTATAGCCATTGTCGATCAGGTGCTGTGTCGCCATTTCTCCGCCGAGCAGCGAGTTATCCTGAATCACATCGCTCTGCCCCTCAAACGGAGCCCAGTCCATCATTACTGTCGGGATAGTCGGGTAGCGGTTGATGATTTCAGGCGAAGGCTGATGCGTTTCGGTGCACAACAACAGTAATCCATCGACGCGCTTTTGCAGCAGCGTTTCCAGATTTCGGTTCATGCGGTGCTCATCGCCTTCGGTGTTACACAGTACAAGGCTGTAGCCGCGCTCAAAGCAGCTGCGCTCCACGCCTCGAACCAGCTCGGAATAGAAGGGGTTGCTACTCGCGGTGATCAGCATACCGATGGTATGCGTTTGATTCAGCTTGAGGCTGCGAGCCAACGCAGAAGGCGCATAGTTCAGCGTTTTTACCGCGGCCTCAACCTTCTGACGAATGGCATCGCTAACAAAGCGATCGTTATTAATGACGTGGGAAACGGTAGAAGTAGAAACGCCCGCCAGGCGGGCGACGTCTTTCATGGTAGCCATGACTTACCTCTGCTGCTGCAGGAACTCATCTATTTCCTTGCGCCACGGCACGGAAGGCTGAGCGCCTTTTCGCGTCACGGCAATTGCGGCGGCAGCGTGAGCAAATCGCACGGCATCTTCCATCGGCTTATCTTCCAGCAATGCAGTCACCAGCGCACCGTTAAAAGTGTCGCCAGCGGCAATAGTATCGACAGCTTTTACCTTAAAGCCCGGCACTCGTTTGCCGTGACCTTTTTCGCTTAGCCATACACCACGGCTGCCGAGCGTGATAATCACCGTTTCGATTCCCTTACCGTGCAGCACTTCAGCAGCTTTGGCAGCATCTGCATCATTCTCAACCCGCACGCCAGTCAACTTTTCTGCTTCCGTTTCGTTCGGAGTGATCATATCTAACATAGACAGAAGCTCATCAGAGAGTTCACAGGCCGGGGCCGGATTCAGAATCACTTTGGTCTGGTGCTGATGGGCAATTTTCGCTGCAGCCAGAACGCTCTCAAGCGGGGATTCCAGCTGCATTAATAACGCCGAAGCATCAGCAATTTTCTGCTGTTGCGCTGCCACCAGTTCGGGAGTCAAAGCGGCATTCGCGCCGGCGTGAATGCCGATCACGTTTTCACCTGCGCCGTTGACAAAAATCAGTGCCACGCCGGTCGCTTCATCTTTAATGGTACTGATTGGCGAAGTATCAATATTATCACTGGCAAGCTGCTTACAAACGCGGCCACCGGTATCGTCATCGCCCACACAGGCAATAAACGCAATGTCTGCTCCACTGCGCCCTGCCGCAACGGCCTGGTTCGCACCTTTACCGCCGAACGCCACCTGATACCCCTGCCCGGTGACGGTTTCACCCGGCGTTGGGAAATGTTCGAGGTTGAGGATATGGTCAGCATTGATGCTGCCAAGAACGACGAGTTTGCCTGTGCTTTTCATATCTTAATATCCAGTTTGAGTGCGCCGCTCATGCCTGAGCGGCGCGTTGCCCTGCTTTTCTTTAATTCTTATTTGGTGATCAGTTTCAAATCAACCGGGATTTTCGCATCCACTTTCTCGCCTTTCAGCACTTTATCAGCGGTTTCCACACCAATAACGCCGATCTGGTCAGCCATCTGAGCCACTGTCGCGCCCAGTTTGCCGCCTTCAACCGCTTTCACGCCGTCAGCCGTACCATCGAAACCGACGACCAGCACATCAGATTTACCCGCGGTTTGCAGCGCACGCAGGGCACCCAGTGCCATTTCGTCGTTCTGAGCAAAAACAGCCTGAACGTTAGGGTGTGCAGTCAGCAGGTTCTGCATAACGTTCAGACCTTTAGTACGATCGAAGTCAGCTGGCTGGCTGGCCAGCACGTCAAATTTATGTGCCGCAACAGCCTGTTTGAAACCTTCACCACGTTCACGGGCTGCGGAAGCACCAGCAATACCCTGCAGTTCAATGACTTTCGCGCCGTCGCCCAGTTTCTTAGCGATGTAATCACCGGCCATTTTGCCGCCAGCAACGTTATCAGAAGCAATGTGGCTCACCACGGTCCCCTGGTTTGCCATACGGTCGAGAGTGATCACCGGGATTTTAGCCTGGTTTGCCATCTTAACGGCATTGCCCACCGCGTCGGAATCCGTTGGGTTAATCAGCATTAATTTGGTGCCGCGAACCGTTAAGTCCTGCACGTTGGCCAGCTCTTTTGCCGGGTTGTTTTGTGAATCCAGCACCACCAGGTTGTAGCCCAGTTTGTCAGCTTCTTTCTGCGCGCCATCTTTCAGCGACACGAAGAACGGGTTATTCAGGGTAGACACTACCAGCGCGATGGTGTCTTTTGCCATGGCGTTTGCGCTTACGGTGGCGCTCAGGGCGACAGCGGAAACCAGGGTAGCCAGTTTTTTCATGTTCATAGTCAGATGTCCTGTAGGGTTATGGTTTTACTGCTTTTTATTGTCCACCAGCACCGCCAGCAAAATTACCACCGCTTTGACGATCATCTGGTAATAAGAAGAAACACCTAATAAATTCAGACCGTTGTTCAGGAAGCCGAGGATCAATGCCCCGATCAGCGTGCCGACAATCCGGCCTTTGCCGCCCGCCAGGCTGGTACCGCCCAGCACAACCGCCGCGATAGCATCCAGTTCATATCCCGCACCCGCCGTTGGCTGCGCAGAGGAAAGACGTGCTACTTCGATGATCCCGGCCAGCGACGCCAGCAGACCACACAGAGAGTAGACGATGATTTTCACTTTGTTGACGCTAATGCCTGACAGGCGCGTTGCCGCTTCGTTGCCGCCGAGCGCATAGATGTAACGCCCCAGGCGAGTATGGTGCAACATGTACCACGCGGCCAGGAAGACAATCGCCATGATCCAGACCGGCGTTGGGATCCCCAGCGGGCGGCCAATACCGAACCAGCCAAACAGATCAGCATTGTCCGAGAAGCCGGTATTCATCGGGCTGCCGTTGGTGTAAACCAGCGTCACCCCGCGCAGCAGCAGCATCATCACCAGGGTGGCAATAAAGGCCTGAACCCGCCCTTTCGCTACAATCACACCCGTTACGGCACCAATGGCAGCCCCAAGAGCCAGCGCAGCGGCAACGGCCACCAGCGCATTGACCTCAAAGCCCACAATCGAGGCCGCCACCGCCCCGGTCAACGCCAGAAGAGAACCGACGGACAGGTCGATCCCGGAGGTCAGAATGACCAGCGTCATCCCCACCGCCATAATGGCGTTCACCGACGTTTGCTGCAGGATGTTGAACAGGTTATTCACGGTAAAGAAGTTCGGGCTCAGGGCCGAGACAATCGCAATCAGCACCAGCAGAGCGATCAGCGATTTTTGCTCCATCAGCCACGCTTTGGTGAACCAGCGACGGGTGGACACGGTCTGGGTACTCATTTATCTAACTCCTGATTCACTCGATTAAGCTTACCAACGGCCGCGGCCATCAGCGCCTCCTGGGTGGCTTCTTCACGGGAGAACTCCCCGCTCAGTCGCCCTTCGTGAATAACCATAATGCGGTCGCTCATGCCCAGCACTTCCGGCATCTCGGACGACACAAGGATGATGCTCAACCCTTCGGCTTTAAACTGGTTAATTAACTGATAAATTTCTTTTTTCGCCCCAACGTCGACGCCACGAGTTGGCTCGTCGAGGATCAGCACTTTCGGACGGGTCATCAGGCCACGCGCGATGGCAACTTTCTGTTGGTTACCGCCGGACAGCAGGCCAATTGGCTGTTCCATGGAAGGCGTTTTAACGTTGAACAGGCGAATAAAATCCTGCACCGCCTGCTGCTCATCTTTATGTTTCAGGCTGCCAGCCCCGCGACTGAAATAACGCAGCGCGGTCAACGACATGTTCTCCTTCACCGACATCCCCAGAACCAGCCCATCACGCTTGCGGTCTTCAGAGATATAAACGATGCCATTAGCCAACCCATCCTGCGGAGAACGAGTCACTACTTCACGGCCATCCAGCGCCACATAGCCACCGCTTCTCGGCAGCGCGCCATAAAGCACTTTCATCAATTCGGTACGCCCGGCACCCATCAGCCCGGCAACGCCGAGGATTTCGCCTTTACGCAGCGTGAAAGAAACCGCCTTCACGCCGGGGCCAGATACGTTATCGACCCGCAGGCGAATATCGCCGGGCTGTTTGTCCAGATGCGGATACTGATCTTCCAGCTTGCGGCCAACCATCATTTCGATCAGGGTATCTTCGGTAAGCGTGGAGACTTCGCGCTCGGCAATAAACTGCCCATCACGCAGCACTGTCACGTCGTCGCACACCTCAAAAATCTCTTTCATGCGGTGGGAGATATAAACGATGCCGCAGCCCTGAGCCTTCAGCTCACGGATAACGCGGAACAGCGACTCGGTTTCCGTGTCGGTCAGCGCATCGGTCGGTTCATCCATGATGATGACTTTGGACTCAAAGCTCAGCACCTTGGCAATCTCAACCATTTGCTGATCGCCAATCGACAGCTCGCCCACCAGACGCTCGCTGGTGTAGCGTAAATTCAGCTTCGCCAGCAGCTTGTCGGCTTCACGGTACATCTTCTTCCAGTCAATGTTGCCAAAATGCCCGACAAACTCGCGGCCAAGGAAGATGTTCTCCGCAATGCTGAGCTGCGGGATCAGGTTGAGTTCCTGGTGGATAATCCCGATACCGGCTTCCTGAGACGCTTTTGGCCCGCTAAAGGCAGTTTCTTTTCCCAGCCACAGCAGCGAACCGGCATCTTTGGTGTAGATCCCGGTCAGGACTTTCATCATCGTGGATTTGCCGGCGCCGTTCTCACCCACCAGCGCCATTGCGCGGCCCGGGTAAACGTTCAACGCCGCGCCAGACAGGGCTTTCACCCCTGGGAACGATTTATCGATCCCTTTAAGTTGCAGTAAGGGTTCCATGCTGACCTCCTCAGAAGGTTACGCCGGCACAGAGAATGATATTCGCATACGGGGAACACTCCCCGCTGCGAATAACCGCATGTGCATCCGCGGTGTGCTGCTTGAACTGCTCATGGCTGATGTAACGAATAGTTATGGTGTTTCCCTGGTGTTTTTGCAGTTGCTCAATATGGCTGAGCAACGTTTCGTGAAGCGCGGGATTATATTGTTTGATTTCAGAAGCAATGATTGCCGCCTCAACCTGCATTTCCTGCGTTACCACATCCACGACCTGCATAAAGCCCGGAACGCCGTGAGTTAATGCCAAATCAATGCGCTGGGTATGGCGCGGAATTGGCAGCCCGGCATCGGCAATCACCAGTGAATCGGTGTGCCCCAGACGGGAGATAACGGCCGAAATATCAGCGTTAAGAACGGTACCTTTCTTCATTTTCCTGCTCCACTAGCGAAACGTTTCGCTGATAATGAGTGTAGGAAAAGAGGTGGCGGTTAAACAACCACCAGGTTAAAGAAGTGTGATCAACATCGAAACGTTTCGCTAATAAATGCAAAACGGTACCTGAGTACCGTTTTTTAGTCTTTGCGCCCTCTCCTTGTGGGAGAGGGTCGGGGTGAGGGCATCAGGCCAGTAAAGACTGGCTGACTTAAATCTCGACCTGGGTGCCCAGCTCGATAACCCTGTTCGGCGGGATCTCAAACTGGTCAGGCGCGCGCAGGGCATTTCGCTGCAGGGCGAGGAACAGCTTGCCGCGCAGGCGGAGATACCACGGACGTTTGCCGATAATCAGCGACTCATGCGACATGAAGAACGAGGTTTCCATCATCCGACAGCTTAGGCCTTCCAAACCACAGCGGTGGAAAATCTCTTCCACGTTCGGCGTTTCACGCCAGCCGTAGCTGGCCACCACGCGCCAGAAGGTGGGTGACAGCTGCTCAATAGAAACGCGTTTAACGTTGTGAACGTATGGGGCATCTTCGGTGCGCAGCGTCAGCAGTACGACTCGCTCATGCAGCACTTTGTTGTGCTTCAGGTTGTGCAGCATGGCAAACGGGATCACGTTCAACGCGCGGGACATATAAACCGCGGTGCCCGGCACGCGAACCGGCGGAGACTTCTCAAGGGACGCAATCATCGCTTCCAGCGAGTTACCGTGCTCGTGCATACGGCGCAGCAGGCGGAAACGCTCGCTCTTCCACGTCGTCATGATGGTAAACATGACAAGCCCCAGCGTGAGCGGCAGCCAGCCGCCAGAGACGATTTTCTCGAGGTTAGCAGAGAACAGCGGCACGTCGATAAACAGGAAGCCTACGCACATCAGGAGCACGGCAATTTTATTCCAGTGCCAGTTTTTGCGCGCGACGGTGCAGCAGAGAATCGAGGTCAGCACCATCGTGCCGGTTACTGCGATCCCGTATGCCGCCGCCAGGTTACTTGAATGTTCGAAGCTAACGATGACGATCACCACGGCGATATACAGAATCCAGTTAATCGCCGGAATGTAAATCTGCCCGGACTCCATTTCTGAGGTATGGATGATGCGCATTGGCGAGAGATAACCCAGGCGAACCGCCTGACGAGTCAGCGAGAATACGCCGGAAATCACGGCCTGAGAGGCGATAACCGTTGCCAGCGTCGCCAGAACCAGGAGCGGGATCAGCGCCCAGTCAGGAGCCAGCAGGAAGAACGGGTTTTTAATCGCTTCCGGGTTCTTTAATAGCAGCGCGCCCTGGCCAAAATAGTTCAGAACTAATGAAGGCAGAACCGCGATAAACCATGCGATGCGAATCGGGAGCTTACCAAAGTGCCCCATATCGGCATATAGCGCTTCAACCCCGGTTATAGCCAGCACAACAGCGCCGAGAGCAACGAACGACACGGCTTTGTACTGCACGAAGAAATTCACCGCCCAGGCCGGGTTAAGCGCCTGCAGAACTTCCGGGTTGCCGATGATACTGCGCGCGCCCAGAACAGCGAGCGTCAGGAACCACAGCAGCATCACCGGAGCAAACAGCTTGCCCACCATCCCGGTGCCGTGCTTCTGAATCATAAACAGCAGCGTCAGAACAATAATAGAAAGGGGAACAATGTACTGATCGAGCTGCGGCGCGGCTATCTCAAGACCCTCTATGGCCGACATCACCGATATCGCCGGTGTGATAACCACCTCGCCGTAGAAGAAGCTGCCGCCAATCAACCCCATGATCACCAGTACAGAGGTCATTCGCGCCGTCGTATTACGCCCGGCAAGCGACATTAGCGTTAAGATCCCGCCTTCCCCGGCGTTATCCGCCCGCATCACGAAGGTGAGATATTTGATGGAGACGACCAGTACCAACAGCCAAAAAATTAACGACAAAAAGCCAAACACGGCGTCGCGTTCAACGCCAAACCCAAACTGCCCGGACAGGCATTCACGAAGGGTATAAAGCGGGCTGGTACCTATATCACCGTACACAACCCCGATAGCAGCCAGCGTAACGGCCGGCAACGATTGTTTATTATCAGCGCTCATAGACTAATCTTTTGTTGGAATCCCGAAAACGTGTGCTTAGTCCCTTGGCCCACAAAACGGCGCACAGTATGCACGATAATTGTGTAAATCGTACTCCTAAATGCATTTGACTTATCTCAGCTCAAACGTTGCATGCGGCATAATCAGCACATTAACTGGCTAAAAATAAACGCTATACTCGCGTTTCTCCACAGGGTTAACCGCGTAAGGATGCAAAGCTAATTATGGCTCAATCACATTTGCTGGCTGAAAGAATTTCTCGTCTCAGCCAGGCGCTGGAAAAGGGACTTTTTGAACGTCAGCACGCCGTTCGTCTCTGTTTGCTGGCGGCGCTGAGCGGCGAAAGCGTCTTTTTACTTGGTCCGCCAGGCATTGCAAAAAGCCTGATCGCCCGCCGCCTGAAATTCGCCTTTCGCGAAGCGCGCGCCTTTGAATATCTAATGACTCGCTTCTCAACGCCAGAAGAAGTTTTTGGCCCGCTTTCTATTCAGGCGCTGAAAGATGAAGGCCGCTATGAGCGCCTGACCGCCGGCTACCTGCCGGAAGCCGAAATCGTGTTTCTGGATGAGATCTGGAAAGCCGGCCCGGCAATTCTAAACACCCTGCTGACCGCCATTAATGAACGCCGCTTCCGCAATGGCGCCAGCGAAGACAAAATCCCCATGCGCCTGCTGGTGGCCGCCTCCAACGAATTGCCCGAAGCGGACAGTAGCCTGGAAGCGCTGTATGACCGGATGCTAATCCGCCTGTGGCTCGACAAAGTACAGGACAAAGCGAATTTCCGCTCAATGCTCATCAGCCAGCACGACGAAAACTTTAATCCGGTCACCGAAAACCTGCAGGTTACCGATGAAGAATATTTCACCTGGCAGCAGCAAATTGGCGGCGTCGCGCTGCCGGACGACGTTTTTGAACTGATCTTCACCCTGAGGCAGCTGCTTGAGGCCACGCCGGGGGCACCTTATGTATCCGATCGCCGCTGGAAAAAAGCCATTCGTCTGCTGCAGGCCAGCGCCTTCTTTAACGGCCGCGATGCCGTGGCGCCTATCGATCTTATCCTGCTCAAAGACTGTCTGTGGCACGACACGGCAACCATGAATTTGATGCAGCAGCAGATTGAAGTATTGATGACCGGCCACGCGTGGCAGCAGCAGGCCATTCTGAGCAAGCTCAGCGGTATCGTCCAGCGCCGCCTCCAGCTTCAGCAGCAAAGCAGCGATCGGGACGCTTTCACCGTGCTCAAGCAGACCGGTATGTTCAGCCGCAAGCCGCAATACCAGCTCCCGGATGAGATAACCGGCGAAACGCTAACGCTTTTACTGCAAAAGCCGCTGAAACTGCACGATATCGAAGTGATTCATATCACCCTGGCGCGTGAGGCGCTGGCGCAGTGGCTTAATAAAGGAGGCGAGATCCGCGGCAAGTTGAACGGCATTGGTTTTGCGCAGTTGCTTAACCTTGAAGTGGACAACAGCCTGCACCTGACCATTCGCGATGTTAGCCTTCAGGCCACACGGCTGGCGCTGCCGGGCCACCAGCAACAGGGCGTACCGGATGAGATCAAAAAGCAGTTTGACGATCTCGACGCCGCGTTACACCAGCAGCACGAGCGCTTTAACGATCAGCAAAAATGCCTGTTTATTGAAAGCGACTGGCTGGGAAAAATTGAAGCCAGCCTGCAGGACGTTGCGGCACAGCTGAAACAGGCCCGGCAATGATAAGCGTTGAAACGCTGGATATGATCCTGACTATTGGTGAAGGCGAACTGATAGAAGAGATCATTATTACCCTGCTGGCTGCCCCGCAGCTGGCGGTGTTTTTCGAAAAATTCCCGCGTTTGAAAAAAGCAGTTAGTGAAGACTTACCTCGCTGGCGAGACCAGCTCAAAGGCCGACTGAAGGACGGACACGTCCCGGATGAGCTGGCGCAGGAAGTCCTTTGCTACCAGCA
Source organism: Enterobacter sp. TMH.L2 (assembly GCF_050847315.1). NCBI lineage: Bacteria > Pseudomonadati > Pseudomonadota > Gammaproteobacteria > Enterobacterales > Enterobacteriaceae > Enterobacter > Enterobacter sp. TMH.L2. The sequence continues at coordinate 4,653,844 of NZ_CP193791.1, forward strand.
GAGTCAGTTACTCACCACCGGGCAGCTCATCATGCGGCTGCCGGAAATTATTCAGCTGCTGCATAAGCTCGGCTCGCCGTTCTATGAACAGGCCAAAACGCTGGTGGCTGATAACCCGCACTTCACCCCGGCGCAGCATACGCTGTTTCTGCAGCGCTGGCGGTTGAGCCTGGTTGTACAGGCCACGTCGCTTAACCAGCAGCTGTTAGAAGACGAGCGCGACAAGCTGCTGGCGGAGATTCAGGAGCGGCTGGCACTTAGCGGGCAACTGGACCCCGCACTTGCCGAAAACGATAAAGCAGCGGGCAAGCTGTGGGACATGAGCGGCGGCACGCTCAAGCGCGGGGACTATCAGCTGATTGTGCAATACGGCGAGTTTCTCACCGGCCAGCCCGAGCTGATGCAGCTTGCCGAACAGCTGGGCCGCTCCCGCGAGGCAAAATCGGTCCCGCGGAAAGATTCCCCCACGGAGCCCTGGCGTATGCTGGTTCGGGAACCTGCCACCGTGCCCGAACAGGTTGACGGCCTACAGCGCAGCGACGATATCCTGCGCCTGCTGCCGCCCGAACTGGCAACCCTGGGGATTACCGAACTGGAATTTGAGTTCTACCGCCGCCTGGTGGAGAAGCAACTGCTCACTTACCGTCTGCACGGTGACGCATGGCGTGAAAAAATCATCGAACGCCCGGTCGTCCATCAGGATTTTGACGAACAACCTCGCGGGCCATTTATTGTCTGCGTGGACACTTCCGGCTCCATGGGCGGGTTCAACGAGCAATGCGCAAAGGCTTTTTGCCTGGCGCTGATGCGCATTGCCCTCGCCGACAACCGGCGCTGCTTTATTATGCTGTTTTCCAGCGAAGTGGTGCGCTATGAGGTCAGCGGGCGGGACGGCATCGATCAGGCGATCCGTTTTTTAAGCCAGCACTTCAGCGGCGGGACGGATCTTGCCAGCTGTTTCCGCTCGATCCTGGAAAAAATGCAAACCGGAGACTGGCACGATGCCGATGCGGTGGTGATCTCAGATTTTATCGCCCAGCGGCTACCGGACGATGTCGTCAGCAGCGTGAAGGCGCTGCAGCGGCAGTATCAGAACCGCTTTCACGCGGTCGCCATGTCGGGGCATGGAAAACCCGGCATCATGCGCATCTTTGACCATATCTGGCGCTTTGACACCGGGATGAGAAGCCGCCTGCTGCGTCGCTGGCGGCGCTAAGACTCACAGCAGGTCGCTAACCTTAGCCTGCACTTCTGGCGACCAGACGCCGCACTGAACCTGGCCAATATGCGGCAGCTGAAGCAGCAGCATCGTCAGACGAGACTGGCCGATGCCGCCGCCGATGGTTTGCGGCATTTCACCTTTCACCAACGACTGGTGCCATTCGAACTGGAGCCTGTCTTCATCTCCGGTGATCGCCAGCTGGCGCTTCAGGGTGTCCGCATCCACGCGGATCCCCATAGAAGAAAGCTCCAGCGCATCTTCCAGCACCGGGTTCCAGACCAGGATATCGCCGTTCAGCCCCGGTAAACCTGCTTCCCCGCCGGTTGACCAGTCATCATAATCCGGGGCGCGGACGTCGTGACGTTTTCCGTCCGACAGCTTGCCCCCGATACCGATTAAGAAGACCGCGCCAAGTTCTTTAGCGATAGCCCGCTCGCGGCCTTTTGCGTCCAGACCAGGGAAGCGCTGCAATAACGTTTCGCTGTGAACAAAATGGATTTTCTCCGGCAGCAATGCGGCCAGGCCAAACCGCTCACTCACTTCAGCCTCGGTAGACTTAATTGCCGCCCAGATGCTCTCTACGGTTTGTTTTAGCGTGCCGGTGTGGCGTTCGCCGTCACCCATCACGCGTTCCCAGTCCCACTGATCGACATAGACCGAGTGAATCGGGGATAAACGGTCTTCATCGGGGCGAAGAGCTTTCATGTGCGTGTAAAGCCCTTCGCCCGCGCTGAAGTCGTGCTGGCCGAGCGTTTTTCTTTTCCATTTGGCCAACGAATGCACCACTTCAAACTGCGCCTGCGGCAAGGTTTTCACCTTCACCTGCACTGCTTTCTCGCTGCCAGAAAGGTTGTCCTGTGTGCCATCCCCTACGCGGCTGAGGATCGGCGCCTGTACTTCTATCAGGCCCAGCTTCTCTTCCAGCTGACGGGAAAAATGGGTTTTCACAAAACTGATCTGACGTTGTTTAGCAATCCAGGCGGTTTTCATGGCTTTTCTCTTTGTTGTGGTGTTTCTGTCATCGATTAAGCAACAGAAACGTCACCGTATTCAATAATCAACAATAAAAAAGGCCAGCCTCTTTTTAATCAACGAATTTAAGGCTATAAAAAATGGAAAATCGGCATTTATCATAGGAAAAAGTGATGGATAATTATCAGATCGACAATCTCGATCGCGGCATACTCGAAGCATTAATGGCCAATGCCCGCACCGCATATGCAGAACTGGCCAAACAGTTTGGCGTCAGCCCGGGCACCATTCACGTCCGCGTCGAAAAGATGAAGCAGGCGGGGATAATTACCGGGGCGCGTATCGACATCAGCCCGAAGCAGCTCGGCTACGATGTCTGCTGCTTTATTGGCATCATTCTGAAAAGCGCCAAAGATTATCCCTCCGCTCTGACCAAGCTGGAAAACCTGGATGAGGTGACCGAGGCTTACTACACCACCGGCCACTACAGCATCTTTATTAAGGTGATGTGCCGATCCATTGATGCCCTCCAGCAGGTACTTATCAACAAGATCCAAACAATCGATGAAATTCAGTCCACTGAAACGCTGATCTCGCTGCAGAACCCGATCATGCGCACTATCCGGCCCTGATCGTTAATTTTAATACCCATATTATCCACAGGTAGATCCCCGCTCTTTCACAGCGTACAATACGCGACGATTTGAAAAGGCGGGACACAATGGCTGATATCACTCTGATTAGCGGCAGTACTCTGGGTAGTGCCGAATATGTAGCAGAACATCTGGCAGAGAAGCTTGAAGAAGCGGGACACGGCACTGAAATGCTGCATGGCCCTCTTTTAGAAGATCTTAAAGCCAGCGGTATCTGGCTGGTGGTCTCTTCCACACATGGTGCTGGCGATCTGCCGGACAACCTGCAGCCTTTCTATGACGCTATAAATGAACAGCGCCCGGATCTGAGCGACGTAAGCTATGGCGCGATCGGGATCGGCAGCCGTGAATACGACACGTTTTGCGGTGCTATAGAGAAGATCGATCTGCTTTTGACCGAATGTGGTGCAACCCGCATAGGATCCTTGCTCAAAATTAACATCCTCGATCACGACATTCCTGAGGATCCAGCCGAAATTTGGGTTGGTTCCTGGATTAATTTACTCCCTGAAGTGTAAAGATTGCGCGATCAGATGTGGATAACTCTGGTTAAAAGCTTGGATTAACCCGTAGTTATCCCAATAACAACCGCTGTTCACTTTTTGAGTTGTGCATAAACCTCAATTCTGATCCCAGCTTATACGGTCTGGGATCACCGGTAGTACACAGCAAACGATCCTTTCCAGGTTGTTGATCCTAAAATGGATAAATGGCTTATCCACAGAGGTGGTCGATCCTAATAAGAGATCACAATAAAGAGATCTTTAAATAAAAAAGATCTTCTTTTAATAACCGAAGATCCCGATGCTTTCTCGAAAGACTAAAGTTGAGTAGAATCCCCAGCCCGGGAAGTCACAAACCCTCATTCGCGAAACCGAGGCAGTTACCATGTTTTATCCAGATCCTTTTGACGTCATTATCATCGGCGGGGGTCATGCAGGCACAGAGGCGGCAATGGCCGCAGCTCGTATGGGTCAGCAGACCCTGCTTCTGACACACAATATCGACACGCTGGGACAGATGTCCTGTAACCCGGCTATTGGCGGTATTGGCAAGGGACATTTGGTTAAGGAAGTGGATGCTCTCGGTGGCCTGATGGCTACCGCGATCGATCATGCAGGTATTCAGTTTAGAATACTAAACGCCAGCAAAGGCCCGGCAGTCCGCGCCACTCGCGCTCAGGCAGACCGTGTGCTTTACCGGCAGGCCGTGCGCACCGCGCTGGAGAACCAGCCAAACCTGATGATTTTCCAGCAGGCGGTTGAAGATCTTATCGTTGAGAACGATCGTGTCGTCGGTGCGGTCACCCAGATGGGGCTTAAATTCCGCGCGAAAGCGGTTGTGCTGACGGTAGGCACCTTCCTGGATGGTAAGATCCACATCGGGCTGGATAACTACAGCGGCGGCCGTGCAGGCGATCCTCCGTCGATCCCGCTCTCACGTCGCTTACGTGAACTGCCTTTGCGCGTCAGTCGCCTGAAAACCGGGACACCTCCGCGCATTGACGCCCGCACCATTGATTTCAGCGTACTTGCTCCGCAGCACGGAGATAACCCGATGCCGGTCTTCTCCTTCATGGGGAACGTGAACCAGCACCCGGAGCAGGTACCTTGCTACATCACACATACCAATGAGCAAACTCACGAGGTCATTCGTAATAACCTCGACCGCAGTCCAATGTATGCAGGGATTATCGAAGGCATTGGTCCTCGTTACTGCCCGTCTATCGAAGACAAAGTGATGCGTTTTGCCGATCGCAACGCGCACCAAATCTTCCTGGAGCCTGAAGGGCTGACCAGCAACGAAATTTACCCGAACGGGATCTCCACCAGCCTGCCGTTTGACGTTCAGATGCAAATCGTTCGTTCGATGAAGGGAATGGAGAATGCGAAGATCGTTCGCCCAGGCTACGCGATTGAGTATGACTTTTTCGATCCGCGCGATCTGAAACCAACGCTGGAAAGCAAGTTTATCCAGGGGCTGTTCTTTGCTGGTCAGATCAACGGCACCACCGGTTACGAAGAGGCCGCTGCTCAGGGCCTGCTTGCCGGTCTCAATGCCGCACGCTTCTCTGCCGAGAAAGAGGGTTGGGCACCGCGTCGCGATCAGGCTTACCTTGGCGTGCTGGTTGATGACCTGTGCACTCTGGGGACCAAAGAACCGTACCGTATGTTTACTTCTCGGGCCGAATATCGCCTGATGCTGCGTGAAGACAACGCCGATCTGCGTCTCACCGAAGCCGGTCGTGAGCTGGGTCTGGTCGATGATGCTCGCTGGGCTCGTTTCAACGATAAGCTGGAAATGATCGAACGTGAGCGCCAGCGCCTGAAAGATATCTGGCTGCACCCGAACTCTGAGCAGGTAGCAGAGGTGAACGCGCAGCTCAGTGCCCCGCTTTCCAAAGAAGCTAACGGCGAAGATCTGCTGCGTCGCCCAGAAATGACCTACGCTGCGATGACCCAGCTGTCGACCTTTGCGCCAGGACTTCAAGATCCTCAGGCTGCCGAACAGGTCGAGATCCAGGTTAAATACGAAGGCTACATCGCGCGCCAGCAGGATGAGATTGAAAAACAGCAGCGCAATGAGAATACTGTGTTGCCAGCCACGCTCGACTATAGTCAGGTGAGCGGGCTGTCTAACGAAGTGATCGCCAAACTTAACGATCACAAACCGGTTTCCATTGGACAGGCATCGCGCATCTCGGGTATTACCCCTGCGGCAATCTCTATTTTGCTTGTCTGGCTTAAAAAACAAGGGCTGCTGCGACGCAGCGCTTAAAAACAGACGACAACAGGCCAGGCAATCCTGGCCTCTTTTTTTGATGGGTTTATGACGTGCTGACTAAATTATCTCGCCTGCTGAAAGAAGCGGGCATCACTCTCCCTGAAAATCAGCAGCAGCAACTGGTGGGCTATGTTTCGCTGCTCGACAAATGGAACAAGGCCTATAACCTCACTTCGGTGCGTAATCCAGATGAAATGCTGGTGCGGCATATTCTGGATAGCATTGTGGTCGAACCGCATTTGCAGGGCAGCCGGTTTATCGACGTTGGCACGGGCCCTGGTCTGCCTGGGATCCCGCTGGCAATCGTGCGCCCTGATTCGCATTTCACCCTGTTGGACAGCCTCGGCAAGCGTGTGCGATTCCTGCGTCAGGTCCAGCACGAGCTGAAGCTGGAAAACATTACTCCGGTACAAAGTCGCGTGGAGGATTTTCCGGCGGAACCTCCGTTTGACGGCGTTATCAGCCGGGCTTTTGCCTCGCTAAGCGACATGGTGAACTGGTGTCACCATCTGCCTGCTGTGCACGGGAAGTTCTATGCGCTGAAAGGGGTGCGTCCGGACGAAGAAATTACCCAACTGCCTGCCGGATTCACCGTTGAAAATATCGTCAAACTCAACGTGCCGAGCCTGGAAGGGGAGAGGCATTTGGTGCTGATTAAGGCAAACAAAACTTAATATTTATCAAAAAACGACGCGATAGAGATGTTTCACTGAGGTTAAAAAACGGCGGGGCGATCGATGTAATGGTTGGTTACATTTAACCAATCTTTAACTCGGATTTATCCTGCTTTTAACTTAAAAGTGATTAATTACCAGGGTAATAATTTTATTCGAAAATATCATCCGGCTAAAATTATGCCGAAAAACGGCCTTTGTCGGATGTTAAAAGTTTAACTGGAATGTCAATGAAAGGTTTTTATGATGTTTCAGCTTGTTTTAAACAGAGTGCACATTAATCAGCTTAATTATCAGTCATCTGTAATTAGTGCTTTCTTAAGCGGCAAAATAATGTCTGCCGATAAGATGTTTAATTTGTGATCGTGTGCACGCTTTGCTGTCAGGGATTTCGGCTTATTTGCACTTTTTGAGGAAGCCGATGCGATTCACCAAAAGTCAGAAAACGGCTCTGCGGAAAATTAATTAAACATTTGTTCACCTTTTCGCTACTTATTGTTTGAAATCACTGGGCCGCACCGTATAATTTGCTCGCTTTTTGAGGCTTGACTCAGCGTCGCAAAGACAGTTTTATACGACACGCGACATACCTCATAGGTAGCAGGAGTTAGGAAACGTCATGTCTGTGTCGCTCTTGAGTAAGAACGTAGCCCGCAAGCTTCTGTTCATCCAACTTCTGGCTGTGGTAGCAATTGGACTGCTGTTTTGCCTTAAAGCTCCTTCTTGGGGCGCTTCCGCTCTCGGTGGAGGCCTGGCGGTTTGGTTGCCAAACGCGCTGTTTATGATTTTTGCCTGGCGTCATCAGGCGCATACACCCGCAAAAGGCCGCGTGGCCTGGACATTCGCTTTCGGCGAAGTGCTAAAGGTGATTGCGACCTTCATCATTTTAGTGGTGGCGCTGGCGTACTTTAAGGCGGTGGTATTGCCGCTAATAGTGACGTGGGTTTCGGTGCTGGTTGTGCAGATACTCGCACCAGCTGTAATTAACAACAAAGGGTAAGAGGCATCATGTCTGCAGGAGAAATCTCTACACCGCAGGAGTATATAGGTCACCACCTGAATAACCTTCAGTTGGACCTGCGTACTTTCTCGCTGGTGGATCCGCATAACCCCCCGGCTACCTTCTGGACGCTCAACATCGACTCCATGTTCTTCTCAGTATTTCTGGGTCTGGTGTTTTTGGTGTTGTTCCGCAAAGTGGCGAAAACCGCAACCAGCGGCGTCCCGGGTAAATTCCAGACTTTTGTAGAGCTGATTATCGGCTTTGTGCATGGCAGCGTGAAAGACATGTACCATGGCAAAAGCAAGGTTATCGCTCCACTCGCCCTGACGATTTTCGTCTGGGTCTTCCTGATGAACTTGATGGATCTGTTGCCTATCGATCTGCTGCCATACATTGGTGAGCACATCTTTGGCCTGCCAGCCCTGCGAGTGGTGCCGTCTGCGGACGTGAATATCACCCTGTCTATGGCGCTAGGCGTGTTTATCCTCATTCTGTTCTACAGCATCAAAATGAAAGGCATTGGCGGCTTCACGAAAGAGCTGACGCTGCAGCCGTTCAATCACTGGGCATTTATTCCTGTCAACTTAATCCTTGAAGGGGTAAGCCTGCTGTCCAAACCTGTATCACTGGGTCTGCGACTGTTCGGCAACATGTATGCCGGTGAGCTGATTTTCATTCTGATTGCAGGTCTGTTGCCGTGGTGGTCACAGTGGATTCTGAATGTGCCGTGGGCCATTTTCCACATCCTGATTATTACGCTGCAAGCCTTCATCTTCATGGTTCTGACGATCGTCTATCTGTCGATGGCGTCTGAAGAACATTAATTTACTTACCACTACTGCGTTTAACTGAAACAAACTTGGAGACTGTCATGGAAAACCTGAATATGGATCTGCTGTACATGGCTGCCGCTGTGATGATGGGTCTGGCGGCAATCGGTGCTGCGATCGGTATCGGCATCCTCGGGGGCAAATTCCTGGAAGGCGCTGCACGCCAACCAGATCTGATTCCACTGCTACGTACTCAGTTCTTTATCGTTATGGGTCTGGTGGATGCAATCCCAATGATCGCTGTTGGTCTGGGTCTGTACGTGATGTTCGCCGTCGCCTAGTGAGCGATGTTTGAGTCATCTAGTAATATCAGAACGTTAACTAACAAAGAGGCATTGTGCTGTGAACATTAACGCAACAATCCTCGGCCAGGCCATCGCGTTTGTCCTGTTTGTTCTGTTCTGCATGAAGTACGTATGGCCGCCATTAATGGCAGCCATCGAGAAGCGTCAGAAAGAAATTGCTGACGGTCTTGCTTCTGCAGAACGTGCTCAAAAGGACCTTGACCTTGCACAGGCCAACGCGACCGACCAGCTGAAAAAAGCCAAAGCGGAAGCTCAGGTGATCATTGAGCAGGCGAACAAACGCCGTGCCCAGATCCTTGATGAAGCGAAAACTGAGGCAGAGCAGGAACGTAATAAAATCGTTGGGCAGGCTCAGGCAGAAATCGACGCTGAGCGTAAACGCGCTCGTGAAGAGCTGCGTAAGCAGGTCGCTCTGCTGGCAATTGCCGGTGCCGAGAAGATAATCGAACGTTCCGTAGATGAAGCTGCTAACAGCGACATCGTCGATAAACTGGTCGCTGAACTGTAAGGAGGGAGGGGCTGATGTCTGAATTTGTTACTGTAGCTCGCCCCTACGCCAAAGCAGCTTTTGACTTTGCCGTCGAAAACCAGAGCGTAGACCGCTGGCAGAATATGCTGGCGTTTGCTGCCGAGGTAACGAAAAACGAACAAATGGAAGAGCTTCTTTCCGGTGCCCTGGCACCAGAAACGCTCGCAGATTCGTTCATCGCCATTTGCGGCGAGCAGCTGGACGCCAACGGCCAGAACCTGATTAAGGTGATGGCTGATAACGGTCGTTTAAAAGCGCTCCCGGATGTTCTTGAGCAGTTCGCGCATTTACGCGCGCTGAGTGAAGCGATCGCAGAGGTTCAGGTAACCTCCGCGGCTGAACTTAGCCATGAACAGCTTGCAAACATTACGTCCGCAATGGAAAAACGTCTGTCACGCAAAGTTAAGCTGAATTGCAAAATCGATAAGTCTGTTATGGCGGGCGTTATCATCCAGTCGGGTGATATGGTCATTGACGGTAGCGTACGCGGCCGTCTTGAACGCCTTGCAGACGTCTTGCAGTCTTAAGGGGACTGGAGCATGCAACTGAATTCCACCGAAATCAGCGAACTGATCAAGCAGCGCATTGCTCAGTTCAATGTTGTGAGCGAAGCTCATAACGAAGGTACTATTGTTTCTGTAAGTGACGGTATTATCCGCGTTCACGGCCTGGCCGATTGTATGCAGGGTGAGATGATTTCCCTGCCGGGTAACCGTTACGCTATCGCACTGAACCTGGAGCGCGACTCCGTAGGTGCTGTAGTGATGGGCCCATACGCTGACCTCGCCGAAGGCATGAAGGTTAAGTGTACTGGCCGTATTCTGGAAGTTCCGGTTGGCCGTGGCCTGTTAGGCCGCGTGGTGAACACCCTGGGTGCACCAATCGACGGTAAAGGTCCGGTTGATAACGATGGCTTCTCGCCAATCGAAGTTATCGCGCCAGGCGTAATCGAACGTCAGTCCGTCGACCAGCCGGTGCAGACCGGTTATAAATCCGTCGATGCGATGATTCCAATCGGCCGTGGCCAGCGTGAGCTGATCATCGGTGACCGTCAGACCGGTAAAACCGCGATGGCAATCGATGCCATCATCAACCAGCGTGACTCCGGTATTAAATGTGTGTACGTGGCTATCGGCCAGAAAGCGTCCACCATTTCTAACGTGGTTCGTAAACTGGAAGAGCACGGTGCACTGTCCAACACCATCGTTGTTGTGGCAACTGCTTCTGAATCCGCTGCACTGCAATACCTGGCACCATATGCTGGTTGCGCAATGGGCGAATACTTCCGTGACCGCGGTGAAGATGCGCTGATCGTATACGATGACCTGTCTAAACAGGCTGTTGCTTATCGTCAGGTTTCCCTGCTGCTTCGTCGTCCACCAGGTCGTGAAGCCTTCCCGGGCGACGTGTTCTACCTCCACTCCCGTCTGCTGGAGCGCGCATCCCGCGTTAACGCGGAATACGTGGAAGCTTTCACCAAAGGTGAAGTTAAAGGTAAAACCGGCTCCCTGACCGCTCTGCCGATCATCGAAACCCAGGCGGGTGACGTTTCTGCGTTCGTTCCAACCAACGTAATTTCGATTACCGATGGTCAGATCTTCCTGGAAACCAACCTGTTTAACTCCGGTATTCGTCCGGCAGTTAACCCAGGTATTTCGGTATCTCGTGTTGGTGGTGCTGCTCAGACCAAGATCATCAAGAAACTGTCCGGTGGTATTCGTACCGCGCTGGCACAGTATCGTGAACTGGCTGCGTTCTCTCAGTTCGCATCCGATCTGGATGAAGCCACCCGTAAACAGCTGAGCCACGGTCAGAAAGTGACCGAGCTGCTGAAACAGAAACAGTATGCCCCAATGTCTGTTGCACAACAGGGTCTGGTGCTGTTCGCGGCTGAACGCGGTTACCTCGAAGACGTGGAACTGGCGAAAATCGGTAGCTTCGAAGCCGCTCTGCTGGCTTACGCTGACCGTGATCACGCTCCGCTGATGCAAGAAATTAACCAGACCGGTGGCTATAACGACGAGATCGAAGGCAAGCTGAAAGGCATCCTCGACTCCTTTAAAGCAACCCAGTCCTGGTAACGTCTGGCGGCTTGCTCTAGGGCAAGCCGCAAGGCATTGAGGAGAAGCTCATGGCCGGCGCAAAAGAGATACGTAGTAAGATCGCAAGCGTCCAGAACACGCAGAAGATCACCAAAGCGATGGAGATGGTCGCCGCTTCCAAAATGCGTAAATCGCAGGATCGCATGGCGGCCAGCCGTCCTTATGCAGATACCATGCGCAAAGTGATTGGTCACCTTGCGAACGGTAATCTGGAATATAAGCACCCATACCTGGAAGAACGCGACGTTAAGCGAGTGGGCTACCTGGTGGTGTCGACCGATCGTGGTTTGTGCGGCGGTTTGAACATTAACTTGTTCAAAAAAGTGCTGGCGGATATGAAAGAGTGGTCCGATAAGGGCGTTCAGAGCGAACTCGCGATGATCGGCTCTAAAGGCGTTTCTTTCTTCAACTCCGTTGGCGGCAACGTGGTTGCTCAGGTTACCGGCATGGGAGATACCCCTTCCCTGTCTGAACTGATCGGCCCGGTGAAAGTGATGCTGCAAGCCTACGACGAAGGTCGTCTGGACAAGCTGTACGTTGTCAGCAACAAATTTGTTAACACCATGTCTCAGGTTCCGACCATCACTCAGCTGCTGCCGTTACCGGCATCAGAAGATGAGGATCTGAAGCGTAAATCCTGGGACTACCTGTACGAACCGGACCCGAAAGCGCTGCTGGACACCCTGCTGCGTCGTTATGTTGAGTCTCAGGTTTATCAGGGCGTCGTAGAAAACCTGGCCAGCGAGCAGGCCGCACGTATGGTGGCGATGAAAGCCGCAACCGATAACGGCGGCAGCCTGATTAAAGAGCTGCGGTTGGTATACAACAAAGCTCGTCAGGCCAGCATTACTCAGGAACTTACCGAAATCGTCGGTGGTGCGTCCGCGGTTTAAACCAGGTTTATTACCCTAAATAGTTCGGTTTGCAGAAAGACGCCAACTGAGCAAATCCTCAAGAGCTTACTTCAGTAAGTGACGGAGGTGAGGGAAGGCAGTCAACGCATCTGCAAATTGAAATATGACGGGTAAACGAATTACGTAGAGGATTCAAGATGGCTACTGGAAAGATTGTCCAGGTAATCGGCGCCGTGGTGGACGTCGAGTTCCCTCAGGACGGCGTACCGCGCGTTTATGACGCGCTTGAGGTACAGAACAACAATGAGAAGCTGGTGCTGGAAGTTCAGCAGCAGCTCGGCGGCGGTATCGTGCGTACCATCGCAATGGGTTCCTCCGACGGTCTGCGTCGCGGTCTGCAAGTCAATGACCTCGAGCACCCGATCGAAGTCCCGGTAGGTAAAGCGACCCTGGGCCGTATCATGAACGTGCTGGGTCAGCCAATCGACATGAAAGGCGACATCGGCGAAGAAGACCGTTGGGCTATTCACCGTGCAGCACCTTCCTACGAAGAGCTGTCCAGCTCTCAGGAACTGCTGGAAACCGGCATCAAAGTTATCGACCTGATTTGTCCGTTCGCTAAGGGCGGTAAAGTTGGTCTGTTCGGTGGTGCGGGCGTAGGTAAAACCGTAAACATGATGGAGCTGATCCGTAACATCGCGATCGAGCACTCCGGTTATTCCGTGTTTGCGGGCGTGGGTGAACGTACTCGTGAGGGTAACGACTTCTACCACGAAATGACCGACTCCAACGTTCTGGATAAAGTAGCACTGGTTTACGGCCAGATGAACGAGCCACCAGGTAACCGTCTGCGCGTAGCGCTGACCGGTCTGACCATCGCGGAAAAATTCCGTGACGAAGGCCGCGACGTTCTGCTGTTCGTTGATAACATCTACCGTTATACCCTGGCCGGTACAGAAGTATCTGCACTGCTGGGTCGTATGCCTTCTGCGGTAGGTTATCAGCCAACTCTGGCAGAAGAGATGGGTGTTCTTCAGGAGCGTATTACCTCCACCAAGACCGGTTCTATCACCTCCGTACAGGCCGTTTACGTTCCTGCGGATGACTTGACTGACCCGTCTCCGGCGACCACCTTTGCGCACCTGGACTCAACCGTTACGCTGAGCCGTCAGATCGCATCTCTGGGTATTTACCCGGCAGTTGACCCGCTGGACTCCACCAGCCGCCAGCTGGATCCACTGGTTGTTGGTCAGGAGCACTACGATACCGCGCGTGGCGTCCAGTCTATCCTGCAGCGTTACCAGGAACTGAAAGACATCATCGCGATTCTGGGTATGGACGAACTGTCCGAAGAAGACAAACTGGTTGTAGCACGTGCGCGTAAGATCCAGCGCTTCCTGTCTCAGCCATTCTTCGTAGCAGAAGTCTTTACCGGTTCTCCAGGCAAATACGTTTCGCTGAAAGATACCATCCGTGGCTTTAAAGGCATCATGGACGGCGAATACGACCATCTGCCAGAGCAGGCGTTCTACATGGTTGGCTCCATCGACGAAGCCGTTGAGAAAGCGAAAAAACTTTAACGCCTAATCGGAGGGTGACATGGCTATGACTTACCACCTGGACGTCGTCAGCGCGGAGCAGCAAATGTTCTCCGGTCTGGTCGAAAAGATCCAGGTAACGGGTAGCGAAGGTGAGCTGGGTATCTACCCAGGTCACGCCCCGCTGCTCACCGCCATTAAGCCTGGTATGATTCGCATCGTTAAACAGCACGGACATGAAGAGTTTATCTACCTGTCCGGCGGTGTTCTGGAAGTTCAGCCGGGTAACGTAACCGTCCTGGCTGACACCGCAATTCGCGGTCAGGATCTCGACGAAGCGCGTGCCCTGGAAGCGAAACGCAAAGCTGAAGAGCACATGCACAGCTCCCACGGTGACGTGGATTACGCTCAGGCTTCTGCTGAACTGGCTAAAGCGATCGCCAAACTGCGCGTTATCGAGTTAACCAAAAAAGCGATGTAACTACCTGCTTGAAAAGACAAATGCCAGTCCGGGAAACCTGACTGGCATTTTTTATTTCTCAGCTTTATTCCATGCTCAAAATAACCATAAAACCAGCTAGATAGCGGTTTTCTCGGGGTGTTTAGCCCCTGTTTCGGCCTTAATTCTCATGGATTCTGCCGCGATTACTGCTATAAAAGACGCAGATAATCTCAAGGCGGTGAAATTAGCAGCAACGTATTTTTTGGTGCAAAATATGTAGAATTTTCAAGGCTAAATCGCTTTACTTCACACACTAAACAGATTCAGGACACGTATGTCAAACAGCGCAATGAGCGTGGTTATCCTTGCCGCCGGCAAAGGAACCCGCATGTACTCAGATCTTCCAAAGGTGCTGCACACGCTGGCTGGGAAGCCAATGGTTCAGCATGTCATTGACGCCGCTAATAAATTAGGTGCTCAGCGGGTGAACCTGGTGTATGGCCACGGCGGGGATCTGCTAAAGCAAACCCTGAACGACGGCTCGCTCAACTGGGTGCTGCAGGCGGAGCAGCTGGGAACCGGCCACGCGATGCAGATGGCGGCGCCGTTTTTTGCCGATGACGAAGACATTCTGATGCTGTACGGCGATGTGCCGCTGATCTCCGTCGAGACTTTACGGCGCCTGCGTGAAGCTAAACCGCAGGGCGGCATTGGTTTACTGACCGTTAAGCTTGACGATCCGACCGGCTATGGCCGCATTGCGCGGGAAAATGGCAAGGTCGTTGGCATCGTTGAGCATAAAGACGCCAGCGAAGAGCAGCGCAAAATCAATGAAATCAACACCGGGATTCTGGTGGCTAACGGCGCAGATCTGAAGCGCTGGCTCGGCAAGCTGGATAACAACAACGCCCAGGGCGAGTTTTACATCACGGACATTATTGCTCTGGCTCATGGTGAAGGGCGTGAAATTGCCGCCGTTCATCCGGATCGCCTGAGTGAAGTCGAAGGCGTGAATAACCGCCTGCAGCTTTCTCGCCTGGAACGCGTTTATCAGACGGAGCAGGCCGATAAGCTGCTGCTGGCGGGCGTTATGCTCCGCGATCCGGCTCGGTTCGATCTACGCGGTGAATTCACGCACGGGCGCGATGTTGAAATAGATACTAATGTCATTGTGGAAGGCCGCGTTACGCTGGGTAACCGCGTGAAGATTGGGACCGGCTGCGTGATTAAAAATGCCGTCATCGGTGATGACTGCGAAATCAGTCCGTATACGGTTATTGAAGATGCGACGCTTGAAGCCGCCTGCACCATCGGGCCATTTGCCCGCCTGCGCCCTGGCGCGGAACTAGCGGAAGGCGCTCACGTGGGCAACTTCGTTGAAATGAAGAAAGCTCGTCTGGGGAAAGGTTCTAAAGCGGGCCATTTGAGCTACCTCGGTGATGCCGAAATTGGCGACAACGTGAACATCGGTGCAGGCACAATTACCTGCAATTACGACGGCGCGAATAAACATAAAACGATCATTGGCGATGACGTGTTTGTTGGCTCTGATACTCAACTGGTGGCCCCGGTTACCGTGGCCAGCGGTGTCACCATTGGCGCCGGGACGACAGTGACGCGCGACATTGCTGAAAATGAACTGGTGATCAGCCGCGTAAAACAGAAACACATTCAGGGCTGGCAGCGTCCGGTTAAGAAACAGTAATTTCCCCTCACCCTAACCCTCTCCCCAAAGGGAGAGGGAACTGGACTGAGATGGCTTTCCCTTCCTCTCTAAGGGCCTGGGAGCTAAACAAAACACAGATTTCCTCCCTCTCCCTTCCGGGGAGAGGGCTGGGGTGAGGGGCGTTCTTGAAAACGCCCCGCCCAAAGGCAGTAACCATAAAAATAACCCCACTCTCTACAAGGCTCGGGGCTCCGGAAAACCGGAATAAACAGGTCAGCGACAACACATGGCTAACGCCATTATCAGGACTTAAAAATTATGTGTGGAATTGTTGGCGCAGTGGCGCAACGTGATATCGCTGAAATCCTTCTCGAAGGGCTTCGTCGTCTGGAATACCGCGGGTACGACTCTGCGGGCCTGGCGGTTGTTGACGACAAAGGTCACATGACCCGTCTGCGTCGTCTGGGTAAAGTACAGAAACTGGCGGAAGCTGCGGAAGAAACCGCTCTGCATGGCGGCACTGGGATTGCCCATACCCGTTGGGCAACGCACGGCGAACCTTCAGAAATTAATGCTCACCCACATGTTTCCGACCACATTGTGGTCGTACACAACGGTATTATCGAAAACCACGAGCCGCTGCGTGAAGCGCTGCAGTCTCGCGGCTACACGTTTGTCTCCCAGACGGATACCGAAGTTATTGCTCATCTGGTGCATTGGGAACTGGAGCAGGGTGGCACGCTGCGCGACGCTGTCCTTCGCACTATTCCTCAGCTTCGCGGCGCTTATGGCACCGTAATCATGGATACCCGTAACCCGGATGTGCTGCTGGCCGCGCGTTCCGGTAGCCCGATGGTCATCGGCCTGGGCATGGGTGAAAACTTTATCGCCTCCGATCAGCTGGCGCTGCTGCCGGTAACCCGCCGCTTTATCTTCCTCGAAGAAGGTGATATCGCAGAAGTGACCCGTCGCGCGGTGACCGTTTTTGATACTAAAGGCGAGCAGGTTCAGCGCCCAGACATCGAATCCAATCTGCAGTATGACGCGGGCGACAAAGGCATTTACCGTCATTACATGCAGAAAGAGATCTACGAGCAGCCGAACGCCATCAAAAACACCCTGGCCGGGCGCATCAGCCACGGTGAAGTGGATTTGACGGAGCTGGGGCCAAAAGCCAATGAAATGCTCTCTCAAGTTGAGCATATTCAAATCGTAGCCTGCGGTACGTCCTATAACTCAGGCATGGTTTCCCGCTACTGGTTTGAAGCGCTGGCCGGCGTGCCTTGCGATGTCGAAATCGCCTCTGAATTCCGCTACCGCAAATCTGCGGTGCGCCGCAACAGCCTGATGATCACCCTTTCCCAGTCTGGCGAAACAGCGGACACTCTCGCGGCGCTGCGCCTTTCCAAAGAGCTGGGCTATCTCGGTTCGCTGGCGATTTGTAACGTGGCAGGCTCTTCTCTGGTGCGTGAATCCGACCTGGCGCTGATGACCAATGCCGGAACGGAAATCGGCGTGGCCTCAACCAAAGCGTTTACCACTCAACTGACCGTACTGTTGATGCTGGTGGCTAAGCTGAGTCGCCTGAAAGGCGCTGACGCACAGGTTGAGCAAGATATCGTACATGGCCTGCAGGCGCTGCCAAGCCGTATCGAGCAAATGCTGTCCCAGGACAAACGCATTGAGCAGCTGGCGGAAGATTTCTCTGACAAACATCATGCGCTGTTCCTTGGCCGTGGCGATCAGTACCCGATCGCCATGGAAGGTGCGCTGAAGCTGAAAGAGATCTCCTATATTCACGCTGAAGCCTATGCGGCAGGCGAGCTGAAGCACGGCCCGCTGGCGCTGATCGATGCTGATATGCCGGTTATCGTTGTGGCTCCGAACAACGAGCTGTTGGAAAAACTGAAATCCAACATCGAAGAGGTTCGCGCCCGCGGTGGCCAGCTGTATGTGTTCGCCGACCGTGACGCCGGCTTTACCAGCAGCGACAACATGCACATCATCGAGATGCCGCATGTGGAAGAGGTGATTGCGCCTATCTTCTACACCGTGCCGCTGCAACTGCTGTCCTACCACGTGGCGCTGATCAAAGGCACCGACGTGGACCAGCCGCGTAACCTGGCGAAATCGGTAACAGTGGAATAAGCTGTTGTCATAAATGTTGAAGAATAAGCTGCCTACGGGCAGCTTTTTTATTTCTTGCTGTTTAATTATAACTATTTGATTTTAATTGTGATGATGAGTGGGTTTGGCTTAGGTTTTGCTGTTGAATTGCATTGTCATAAAACTGTCATAATTCGTACATTTAACTGTCACCAAACTGTCCTATTTTCTACCCTGTATTCAATTAAACAACAATTTACGAACATCTGGCAGGAGACATTATGAACGTTATGCGTACCACTGTCGCAACTGTTGTCGCCGCGACCTTATCTCTGAGCGCTTCTACTGCGTTTGCAGCTGCAAGCCTGACTGGCGCTGGTGCAACCTTCCCTGCGCCGGTGTATGCCAAGTGGGCAGATACCTACCAGAAAGAAACTGGTAACAAGGTGAACTACCAGGGTATCGGTTCCTCCGGCGGCGTGAAGCAAATCATTGCTAACACCGTTGACTTCGGCGCTTCTGACGCCCCTCTGGCGGATGACAAATTACAGCAAGAAGGCCTGTTCCAGTTCCCTACCGTAATCGGTGGCGTAGTGCTGGCGGTTAACCTGCCTGGCTTCAAGTCTGGCGAGCTGGTCCTGGACGGCAAAACCCTGGGTGACATCTACCTGGGCACCATCAAAAAATGGAACGACCCGGCGATTGCTAAGCTGAACCCAGGCCACAAACTGCCGGATCAGAACATCGCGGTTGTTCGTCGTGCTGACGGCTCCGGTACTTCCTTCGTGTTCACCAGCTACCTGTCTAAAGTGAACGAAGAGTGGAAATCTAAAATTGGCGCAGGCTCTACCGTTAACTGGCCAACCGGTCTGGGCGGCAAAGGCAACGACGGCATCGCAGCCTTCGTACAGCGTCTGCCAGGCTCCATTGGCTACGTTGAATACGCTTATGCTAAGCAGAACAACCTGACTTACACCAAGCTGCTGTCCGCTGACGGTAAACCAGTTAGCCCGACCGAAGCAAACTTTGCTAACGCGGCTAAAGGCGCTGACTGGAGCAAATCCTTCGCACAGGATCTGACCAACCAGAAAGGTGACGAAGCGTGGCCAATCACCTCCACCACCTTCATCCTGGTCCACAAAGAGCAGAAAAACCCTGAGCAGGGCGCAGAAGTGCTGAAGTTCTTTGACTGGGCATACAAATCTGGCGCGAAAGAAGCTAACGCCCTGGATTACGCAACGCTGCCAGCCTCTGTGGTTGAACAAGTTCGCGCTGCATGGAAGACCAATGTAAAAGACAGTTCCGGTAAGGCGCTGTACTAAGTGCAAAAATCTGGGGTAACAGGTATGTTACCCCGGTTTATTCAGCAACTACGAAGAGTACGCTATGGCTGTGACTAAGCCGACGTTTAAAGCCCCTGGCAAACAAGGCGATGTAATTTTCAGTGCGCTGGTAAGACTGGCTGCGCTGATTGTGCTATTTCTGCTGGGTGGGATTATCATCTCGCTGTTTATCTCCTCGCTGCCGAGCATTGAGAAGTTTGGCTTCTCTTTCCTCTGGTCCAAAGAGTGGGATGCCCCTAATGAAGTCTTCGGTGCACTGGTGCCGATCTACGGAACCCTCGTAACCTCGTTTATCGCACTGCTGATTGCGGTTCCGGTGAGCTTTGGTATCGCGCTGTTCCTGACAGAACTTGCGCCTGGCTGGCTGAAGCGCCCGCTGGGTATCGCCATTGAACTGCTGGCGGCCATTCCAAGTATCGTGTACGGCATGTGGGGCCTGTTTATCTTTGCTCCCCTGTTCGCGACTTACTTCCAGGAACCCGTAGGCAACGTGCTCTCTGCCGTGCCTATCGTTGGCGCGCTGTTCTCTGGCCCTGCGTTTGGTATCGGCATTCTTGCCGCCGGCGTGATCCTCGCCATTATGATCATCCCTTACATTGCCTCCGTGATGCGCGATGTCTTCGAACAAACGCCAGTGATGATGAAAGAATCGGCCTACGGCATCGGCTGTACCACCTGGGAAGTTATCTGGCGCATTGTTTTGCCGTTCACCAAAAACGGCGTTATTGGCGGCGTGATGCTTGGCCTTGGCCGTGCGCTGGGTGAAACCATGGCGGTGACCTTTATCATCGGCAACACCTACCAGCTCGACAGCGCCTCACTGTATATGCCGGGCAACAGTATTACCTCTGCGCTGGCGAACGAATTTGCCGAAGCAGAATCCGGCCTGCATACCGCCGCGCTGATGGAGCTTGGCCTAATTCTGTTTGTGATTACCTTTATCGTACTGGCTATCTCTAAGTTCATGATTATGCGCCTGGCGAAAAACGAAGGGGCTCGCTCATGACCACGATGGAAATGCAAAGCAGCGCGGCACTGGCTGAGTCGCGCCGCAAAATGCAGGCGCGTCGCCGCATGAAGAACCGTATCGCCCTGACGCTCTCTATGGCGACCATGGTGTTCGGTCTGTTTTGGCTGGTGTGGATCCTGTTTTCCACGGTAACCCGCGGCATCGACGGCATGTCGCTGGCGCTGTTTACCGAAATGACGCCTCCGCCTAATACCGCGGGCGGTGGCCTGGCTAACGCCCTGGCGGGCAGCGGCCTGCTGATCCTGTGGGCGACCGTTATCGGTACGCCGCTGGGCATCATGGCCGGGATTTATCTGGCCGAATATGGCCGTAAATCCGCCCTGGCCGAAGTGATTCGTTTTATTAACGACATTCTTCTGTCCGCCCCATCGATTGTGGTCGGTCTGTTCGTTTACACCATCGTGGTGGCGAAAATGGAACACTTCTCCGGCTGGGCGGGCGTGATTGCGCTGGCGCTGCTGCAGGTGCCTATCGTCATTCGTACCACTGAAAACATGCTGAAACTGGTGCCGGACAGCCTGCGCGAAGCAGCTTACGCACTGGGAACACCAAAATGGAAGATGATCTCCGCGATTACGCTTAAGGCGTCCGTCTCCGGGATTATCACCGGCGTGCTGCTGGCGATTGCCCGTATCGCTGGCGAAACCGCTCCGCTGCTCTTCACCTCCCTCTCCAACCAGTTCTGGAGCACGGACATGATGCAGCCTATCGCCAACCTGCCGGTGACCATTTTCAAATTTGCGATGAGCCCGTTTGCCGAGTGGCAACAGCTGGCCTGGGCAGGGGTGCTGATTATTACCCTCTGCGTGCTGCTGCTGAACATTCTGGCGCGCGTGATTTTCTCGAAGAGTAAACACGGTTAAATTTTACGGCGCGGCCCTCGCGGCGCCGGACGGAGATTAAGACACAGATGAGTAAGGTTGATTTAGCCCCAGGCAAAATCCAGGTTCGCGATCTGAACTTCTATTACGGTAAGTTCCACGCCCTGAAGAACATCAATCTGGATATCGCGAAGAACCAGGTTACCGCCTTCATTGGGCCGTCAGGCTGTGGTAAATCCACCCTGCTGCGTACCTTTAACAAAATGTACTCGCTCTACCCTGAGCAGCGTGCAGAAGGTGAAATCCTGCTGGATGGGGAAAATATTCTCACCCAGAGCCAGGACATCGCCCTGCTGCGTGCCAAAGTCGGCATGGTCTTCCAGAAGCCGACGCCGTTCCCGATGTCTATTTACGACAACATCGCTTTTGGCGTGCGTCTGTTTGAAAAGCTGTCCCGCAGCGACATGGATGAACGCGTGCAGTGGGCATTGACCAAAGCCGCGCTGTGGAACGAAACTAAAGATAAACTGCACCAGAGCGGCTATAGCCTCTCCGGTGGTCAGCAGCAGCGTCTGTGCATCGCTCGCGGCATCGCGATTCGCCCGGAAGTTCTGCTGCTGGATGAGCCGTGTTCCGCGCTTGACCCGATCTCCACCGGGCGTATTGAAGAGCTGATCACCGAGCTGAAAGAAGACTATACCGTAGTGATCGTGACCCACAACATGCAGCAGGCGGCGCGTTGTTCTGACCACACGGCGTTTATGTACCTCGGCGAGCTGATCGAATTCAGCGAAACCGATACGCTGTTTACTACGCCAGCGAAGAAACAAACCGAAGATTACATTACTGGCCGCTACGGTTGATTTGGAGAGCGCGATGGATAACCTCAACTTAAACAAACACATTTCTGGCCAGTTCAACGCCGAGCTGGAGTACATCCGTACTCAGGTGATGACGATGGGCGGGCTGGTGGAACAACAGCTCTCCGACGCGATCACCGCGATGCACAACCAGGACAGCGAGCTGGCGAAGCGCGTTATCGCCGGTGACCAGAAGGTCAACATGATGGAAGTGGCGATCGATGAAGCCTGCGTGCGTATCATCGCCAAACGCCAGCCTACCGCCAGCGACCTGCGCCTGGTGATGGCGATCATCAAAACCATCGCCGAGCTGGAACGTATTGGCGACGTAGCGGACAAAATTTGCCGCACCGCGCTGGAGAAGTTCTCCCAGCAGCACCAGCCGCTGTTGGTCAGCCTGGAATCGCTGGGGCGCCACACCGTGCAGATGCTGCACGACGTGCTGGACGCTTTTGCGCGTATGGATCTGGACGAAGCGGTGCGTATTTACCGCGAAGACAAGAAAGTTGACCAGGAATATGAAGGCATCGTGCGTCAGCTGATGACCTACATGATGGAAGACTCCCGTACCATTCCAAGCGTGCTGACCGCGCTGTTCTGCGCCCGCTCCATCGAGCGCATCGGTGACCGCTGCCAGAACATCTGCGAATACATCTTCTACTTCGTGAAGGGGCAGGATTTCCGTCACGTGGGCGGGGATGAGCTGGACAAGCTGCTGGCGGGTAAAGATCCGAAAGAGTAAGCATTTCCGTTCCCTCTCCTTTTAGGAGAGGGGTCGACGCTTCTTTCCCCCCTCTCCCCTTTGGGAGAGGGCTGGGGTGAGGGGCCGTTACTTCCCGAACAAACGCCGAGAATTATCCTCGATCTTCCCTGAAATTCTGCGCTTCTGCATTGTTCTGCTCCAGCTTACCGACAACCCAGCCGCTGACAAAAGCCGATGATACTGTGAATCATCAAATGGCATATGCCAGGCAATGGCGATAGCTTCTGCCACCGTCACGTCGCTAACGCGAGAGGCCAGTTCCAGCGGTGCATCGGCGGAAACATTCCCCGCCAGAATCACGCGATAAAGCCAGCCGCAGTAGCCCGCTTCCTGCATCCGCGTTGCCATATCCTCTACGCCAAAATGGTAGTTCAGCTTAAAGCAGGGCGAACGAGGCTGAGTCACCTGAATCAGCGCTTCACCCCAGCGGTAAATATCCCCCATACAGACGTTCTTTTCCGTCATCCCTTCCGTGGACAGGTTTTCGCCGAAGGCCGGGGCGTTAAACAAATCGATTTTATCCGGGAAGAGTTGCGCCCAGTGCTGATAATGCTCGCGCGGATAGTGGCACAGCGCCCTGTCTGGCCCGCCGTGAATCACTTTCTCCGCCTGCTCGTCGCCCTCCAGCCCAAGCTCGGTCAGGCGAAGTTCGCCGTCCACCTGCACCTTGGCGATGGCGCTGGGCCGACTCCCTTCGTAAGCACGGATCTGACCAACGTAAACCTGAAGCGGATAGCGATGCATAAGCGACTCCCTGCGAAATAGACATAAAAAAAGCGAGCCATCAGGCTCGCTTCTCTAAGGTCGTATTGCAACCTTATTTTTTAGCGGCGAAACGTGCTGCTGCTTCGTCCCAGTTAACCACGTTCCAGAACTCTTTCGCGTAGTCCGGGCGACGGTTCTGGAATTTCAGGTAGTAAGCGTGTTCCCAAACGTCCAGGCCCACAATCGGGAAGCCGGAAGCGCCGGAGATAGCTTCGCCCATCAGCGGGCTGTCCTGGTTTGCAGTAGAGACTACAGCCAGTTTGTCGCCTTTCAGTACCAGCCACGCCCAGCCGGAGCCGAAACGGGTAGCGGCTGCTTTTTCGAACTCAGCTTTGAACGCGTCAACGCTGCCGAAATCGCGCTCGATAGCGGCTTTCAGGTCACCTTTCAGCTCGGTACCTTTTTTCAGGCCTTTCCAGAAGAAGCTGTGGTTAGCGTGGCCACCGGCGTTGTTACGCAGTACGGTTTTCTTATCCGCAGGCAGCTGATCCAGTTTAGCGATCAGTTCTTCAGCAGACAGGCTGGCAAACTCAGGCAGGGATTCCAGCGCGGCGTTCGCGTTGTTGACATAAGCCTGGTGGTGTTTGCTGTGGTGGATTTCCATGGTTTCTTTGTCGAAATGCGGTTCCAGCGCGTCGTAAGCGTAAGGCAGGGATGGCAGTGTATAGCTCATATTCATCGTCTCCATTAACGTAGAGCGGCTGTAATGCTGTTAACGCCGCGTAATCAGTCGGTTCATTATAGTTAATTAAATGATATTGAAAATGTTTATCAATGCCGTACTTAGCGTGTGGTTATAACTTTTCTTCATGAAACCACGGCTTACGGCTATAACGCAGCGGGTAAAAAGCCATTTTCCCAGAGTAACGGCGAATTGTTACCCGGTCGTGACGTAACGGCATGAGAAGAACCTGAGAGGAGTACAAATTGTGATCGCCATCGGCGGCACTCGCTGAATTTTGCCAGCTTCATCGGGCGCGCGGCATTGCCCTGAAGGTTAGCCCGCAGCTCACTCTTTAGACTCGTTGACATTGCAGGCTGTCGCAGAGGCGACGGCCCAAAAACAGCGAGGGTTAATCATGAGCAATGCAATCACGATGGGGATCCTGTGGCATCTGATCGGCGCCGCCAGCGCCGCCTGTTTTTATGCCCCGTTTAAAAAAGTGCGGCACTGGTCATGGGAAACCATGTGGTCCGTCGGCGGGATTGTCTCCTGGCTTATCCTGCCGTGGGCGGTGAGTGCCGTACTGCTACCCGATTTCTGGGGTTATTACGGGTCGTTCAGCGTGGCCACGCTGCTGCCGGTGTTTTTGTTTGGTGCCATGTGGGGCATCGGTAATATCAATTATGGCCTGACGATGCGCTATCTGGGGATATCGATGGGGATTGGCGTCGCTATCGGCATCACGCTGATTGTCGGCACATTACTGACCCCGATCATCAATGGCAAATTTGCCATGCTGACGGATACGCCAGGCGGACGCATGACGCTCCTTGGCGTGCTGGTGGCGCTTATCGGCGTGGCTATTGTGACCTGGGCCGGGCTGCTAAAAGAACGTCAGATGGGGATTAAAGCAGAAGAATTTAACCTGAAAAAAGGGCTGCTGCTGGCGATGATGTGCGGCATTTTCTCCGCCGGTATGTCATTTGCGATGGATGCAGCGAAACCTATGCATCAGGCGGCGTCGAATCTGGGCGTCGATCCGCTTTATATTGCCCTGCCAAGCTATGTGGTGATCATGGGGGGCGGCGCCGTTATTAATCTGGGCTTTTGCTTTATCCGACTGGTAAAAGTAAAAAACTTGTCGGTAAAAGCCGATTTCTCGCTGGCAAAATCGCTGATTGTTACCAACCTGATTTTATCGGCACTTGGCGGCCTGATGTGGTACCTGCAATTCTTCTTCTACGCCTGGGGGCACGCTAAAATTCCGGCACAGTATGACTACATGAGCTGGATGCTGCATATGAGCTTCTACGTGCTCTGCGGCGGGCTGGTAGGGTTAATCATGAAGGAGTGGAAGTCCGCGGGGCGCAGGCCGGTTGGCGTACTGGCGATGGGCTGCCTGACGATCATTCTTGCTGCCAATATCGTTGGCCTGGGCATGGCGAACGGATGAGGCTCAACGAAAACGCTGGCGCCATAACCTTGGCGTCACGCCCGTCTCTTTGGTGAACACCACGGAAAAATAGTTACTGTCCTCGAAGCCGCACTGGGCGGCAATCTCGCTGATTAACAGCTCGCTGTGGCGCAGCAGATACTGCGCCTGGCAAATACCGAGCTGGCGCAGATACTGGTTTAGCGTCATGCCCGTTTGCTGGCGAAACAGGGAGCGCATCTGCCGCTCTGTCACCTGATGGTGGTGGCAAAACAGCCCGAAATCAAACGGCTCTTCAAGGCTGTTTCCCAGTGCGGCCATCAGCAGATCCAGCGTTTCACCCTCACGCAGGCTGGCGGCATCGGCCACCCGGTAGCGATGGCGGCGCAGGGTTATCAGCAGTTGTAAAAACAAGCTTTCCGACAGGCAGCGTGACAGGAGGTCCGTTTTCGGGCTTTCATGCTCGAGCTGCCCGATGATCTGACGTACCTGCGCCATGCCCTGGCTACCCAGCCGCCAGCGAGGATCGCTGTCGCTGCCGTGGGGAGGGTTAGACAGCAGATCCCCCCAGTTAACGTTTAACGCCAGCCTTTCCGGGCAGTAAATAATGTTATGCAGGACCAGATCGTGCACTGATTCGTAGCTGTGCTTATCTTCCGCACGAATGTAGAACAAGTCGCCACAGGTGATGCGCCAGGGCCTGCCGTTAAGAATGTGCAGCCCGTTGCCGCGCCAGACCACCACCAGCTCACAAAATTCATGGGTATGCTCGGCAAAAACGTTTTGAGGATAGCGATCGGCCACCGTGACCGGCTGCGTATCGGAGGCAAAAAAATCCGCTTTTTTAAGCACTAACTGGCCTGGCACAGACGTCGCTCCGTGACTGAATGGGCTGAAATCATTGCTTTTTTTCGCCTAAAATACGGTGACGTCAGCCACGTTATACAATTGGAGTATCCCGGCCCTGGCGTACCACCCTGGGAGAGTAAGAAAACTCTCGCTTAAAAAGCGTGGAGAAATGGTTACTGTCGCCAAAGCCGCACTGAAAGGCGATATTCGTCACGCTTTCCTCGCTATGTCGCAGTAAATAACGCGCTTTCATCAAACGGAGTCGGTTGAGGTAGCGCTGAGGCGTGAGCCCGGTTTTCTGATTTAACAGGCGATGCAGGGTTCTCAGCGAGAGCGTAAAAGAGGCTGCCAGCTGCTCCCAGCAAACCTCTTCCGAAGAGTGATCTTCCAGCCAGAGAAGAAGCTGGTTTAAGCGCTCGTCGGCCCCGCCCCGATTGTCTGCCTGATTCGCCTAGCTCAGCAACACCAGCAGCTGCATAAAGAGAAGCTCTCGCCTGGCGAGGGCAGGCGCCGTGTTTTCCGAACTCAGCGCCTCAAACTGCTCGATAAACCCTTTCACCTGACGCAATACGCCCTGATTGACCCGCCAGTGTGCCGGATAATAGCCGTCTTGTTCCTGCGGCAGGAGTTTGTGCAGCCCGGATAGAAAGCAAAAGGCTTCCGGCTCACGATACAGAATATTGGTCAGGCAGAGGTTTTCGGTGTGCTCAAACTGATGATGATCGTGATCGCGAACAAAGCAGATGGAGCCGCCGCTCAGCGTATAAGGTTGCCCGTTGAAAATATGGGAGCCGGTGCCGTGTTCAACAATAATGATTTCATTGAAATCATGGATGTGCTCAGGGAAGTCCGGCTGAGGCTGGCGGGGTTCAATGGCCACCGATATCCCGGCATCTGGAAAAAAATCCACGCTGTGTAATACCGTCATGATTGCTTCTCACTGTGCTAACGATGGGTCGATAGTAGAGAACCGCGCCCGGCATCACCTTAAATTTTCGACACAAAATCGTGCATAAAACGTTCTTTTTTGAAGATGAAACGGGCTTTATCGGGAAATGTGTGTGCGGTCACAGGCGTGAAGCGCGGCCTTTCGAGGCGGGCAAAGTAAATATGTGAACTCTCTCTCGTTCATCTTTGCCTCTTTGCCAGGCGGGAACGCACGCTGTCATTGGGATGAAGGCAGGGGCAGAGCGGCATTTTTAGACTGATGGGCAATGACGCCAATGAGGACTCCCATCATGACTTTTCGCCACAGCGTTGCCGTCGATCTCGGTGCCTCCAGCGGTCGCGTGATGCTGGCGGGCTATGATCAAACTGCCCGGCAGATCTCCCTGCGGGAAATTCACCGCTTTACCAACAGGCTGATTCGCATTGACGGCCATGACTGTTGGGATCTTGACAGCCTCGAAGCTGAAATACGCCTTGGGCTACAAAAAGCCTGCGATGAAGGCGTGCGAATCGACAGCATTGGCATCGACACCTGGGGCGTGGATTTCGTTCTGCTCGATGAAAATGGCCGCCGCGTGGGCCTGCCCGTGTCCTATCGCGATAGCCGGACGGACGGCGTAATGGCTCGGGCTATCAGCGAGCTTGGGCGCGAAGTAATCTACCGCCGCAGCGGTATTCAATTTTTACCTTTCAACACGTTATATCAGCTTCGTGCACTGGTAGAGCAGCACCCGGACTGGGTAAAGCGAACCGCTCGCGCGCTGCTGATCCCGGATTATTTCAGTTTTCGGCTTACCGGGGTGATGAACTGGGAATACACCAACGCCACCACGACTCAGATGATAAACATCCAGACGGACAGCTGGGACAGCCAGCTGCTGGCCTGGGCAGGGGTGCCGGAGCGTTGGTTTGGCACACTCACGCATCCCGGCGTGATGAGCGGCGAGTGGGAATGCCGTGAAGGCAACAACATCCCGGTAGTCAGCGTCGCTACCCACGATACGGCCAGCGCGGTAATTGCCGCTCCTCTGGTCGGGGAAAACGCCGCTTATCTCTCCTCCGGGACCTGGTCATTAATGGGTTTTGAAAGCAAAACGCCCTGCGTCAGCGAGGCGGCGCTGGCGGCCAATATAACTAACGAAGGTGGGGCAGAAGGGCGTTATCGCGTCCTGAAAAACATCATGGGGCTGTGGCTGCTGCAGCGCGTTTTCCGCGAAAGCGCGGGAATGGATATCCCCGATCTTATTGCCCTGGCGCAGCGTCTGCCCGGCTGCCGCTTCACCATCAACCCCAACGACGATCGCTTTATCAATCCGGCCAACATGAGCCTTGAAATTCAGGCCGCCTGCCGTGAGGCGAACCAGCCGGTGCCGGAAAGCGATGCAGAGCTTGCGCGCTGTATTTTTGACAGCCTGGCCTTGCTCTATGCCGAGGTACTGCGCGAGCTGGAAGCGTTGCGAGGCGAGCCTTTTGACTGCCTGCATATTGTCGGCGGCGGCAGCCAGAATCATTTCCTCAACCAGCTTTGTGCCGATGCCTGTGGGATCCCCGTTGTTGCCGGGCCGGTGGAGGCTTCAACGCTGGGAAACATTGGCTGTCAGCTGATGGCGCTGGACGTGATTCCAGACGTAGACGCCTTTCGCCACCTCGTGCGCCAAAACAGCAATCTCATTTCCTTCATGCCGAACCCGGACAGTGACATTCGCCGCTACGTCGGGCAGCTACGGCAAAACATTCAGACACGTAAGGAGCTTTACGCATGACGACTCAAATCGAAGAAGCCTGGGCCCTGGCGAAACAGCGTTTTGCCGCAGCAGGCGTTGATGCGGAGGAGGTTTTACGCCAGCTCGATCGCCTGCCCGTCTCCATGCACTGCTGGCAGGGTGATGACGTCGCCGGGTTTGAAAGCCCCGAAGGCGAGCTAAGCGGCGGCATCCAGGCCACGGGAAACTACCCAGGTAAAGCGCGTAACCCGGCTGAACTGCGCGCCGATCTGGACTGTGCCCTGAGCCTGATCCCTGGGCCAAAGCGATTGAATTTGCATGCGATTTATCTCGAGTCCGACGAGCCTGTCTCTCGCGACTGCATCAAGCCTGAGCATTTCAAAAACTGGGTTGAATGGGCTAAAAACCATGGCATGGGGCTGGATTTTAACCCTTCCTGCTTCTCTCATCCGCTAAGTGCGGACGGTTTTACGCTGTCACACGCCAGGGATGAAACCCGCCAGTTCTGGATCGATCACGTTAAAGCCTGCCGCAAAATATCGGCTTACTTCGGCGAACAGCTGGGAACGCCTTCGGTGATGAATATCTGGATCCCGGACGGCATGAAAGATATCACCGTCGACCGTCTGGGCCCGCGCAGGCGTCTCGTGGAGGCGCTGGATGAAGCCATGGCTGAAAAACTTAACCCGGCACACCACATTGATGCGGTGGAAAGCAAACTGTTCGGTATCGGCGCGGAAAGCTACACCGTCGGTTCCAATGAGTTTTACTTCGGCTATGCCACCAGCCGCCAGACGGCCCTGTGCCTCGATGCTGGCCACTTCCATCCCACCGAAGCGATCTCCGACAAAATCTCCAGCGCCATGCTCTACATCCCGCGCTTGCTGCTGCACGTCAGCCGCCCGGTGCGTTGGGACAGCGACCACGTTGTGCTGCTGGACGACGAAACCCAGGCGATCGCCAGCGAAATCATCCGTCACAACCTGTTTGACCGCGTCCACATTGGCCTCGACTTCTTTGATGCCTCAATCAACCGCGTTGCGGCCTGGGTTATCGGCACGCGTAACATGAAGAAAGCCCTGCTGCGGGCGCTGCTTGAGCCCACAGCCCAGCTTCGCCAACTGGAGTTGGCAGGCGATTACACCGCCCGCCTGGCGCTGCTTGAAGAACAGAAATGTCTGCCGTGGCAGGCCGTCTGGGAGATGTACTGCCTGCGCCACGACACTCCAGCGGATGCCTCCTGGCTGAGCACTGTTCGCCAGTATGAACAGCAAATTTTAGCGCAGCGTGTGAATTAACCCTCACCCCGGCCCTTTCCCTAAAAGGGAGAGGGTGAAACCGACATTCTTACTGAACAATTCCCTTTCCCCTTTGGGGAGAGGGAGCGTCTTAAGGAACACGAAACAATGCAGAACATCCTCAACTCATGGTTTATTCAGGACATGGTGAAGGCCACCGGCGATATGTGGCTAAAGGGCTGGGACGAGCGCAACGGCGGCAATATTAGCCTGCGGCTGGATGCCGAAGACGTCGAATATTACCGCGACCAATTCAGCCATGCACCGCACCGCGTCGCGCTAAGCCAGCCTGCAGAAATGCTGGCGGGATGCTGGTTTTTGGTGACCGGTTCAGGCAAGTTTTTCCGTAACGTTCAGCTCGATCCGGCGGACAATCTGGCGCTGCTGCAGGTCAGCAACGATGGCCAGTCCTACAGCATCCACTGGGGGCTGACCAACGGCGGGATGCCAACTTCAGAACTCGCAGCACATTTCCAGTCCCACGGGGTACGCAAGCTCATCTCCGGGGGGAAAGATCGGGTGATCATGCATTGCCACGCCACCAACCTGATTGCGCTAAGCTACGTCCTGCCATTGGAAAATGCGGCCTTCACGCGCCAGCTTTGGGAAGGCAGTACCGAATGCCTGGTGGTCTTCCCGGAGGGTATCGGCATTGTGCCGTGGAAGGTGCCGGGCACTGACGACATTGGCACCGCCACCGCAGAGCAAATGCGCGCTCACAGCCTGGTGCTGTGGCCACATCATGGCATTTTTGGCACCGGGCCTACGCTCGACGAAGCCTTTGGCCTGATAGACACCGCTGAGAAGTCGGCTGAAATCCTGGTGAAAATCTATTCGATGGGCGGCATGAAGCAGACTATCACTCGCACGGAACTGGTGGCGCTTGGCGAGCGTTTCGGCGTCACGCCACTTGCAGAAGCACTTAAGGATTGAGGAGCAAACGATGAGTTTTATGCTGGCACTACCCAAAATCAGCCTGCACGGAGCGGGCGCCATTGGCGATATGGTGGAGCTCATCGCCGAAAAACGCTGGGGCAAAGCGTTAGTGGTAACCGACGGAAAACTGGTGAAAATGGGGCTATTAGATAGCCTGTTTGCGGCGCTGGACGAGCATAACCTGCCTTACGAACTGTTCGATGAAGTGTTCCCCAACCCGACCGAAGCGCTGGTGCAAAAAGGCATCACAAGATTTAACCTGGCCGACTGCGACTACCTCATTGCTTTCGGCGGCGGCAGCCCGATTGATACGGCGAAAGCGGTGAAAATCCTGACCGCAAACCCGGGGCTTTCCGTGCATTATTCCGGTGTCGGTAAAGTAAAAAATGGCGGAGTTCCTCTGGTGGCGATTAACACCACGGCGGGCACGGCGGCAGAAATGACCAGTAATGCGGTGATCACCGACAGCGAACGTCAGGTGAAAGAGGTGATCATCGACACCAATCTCATCCCGGATATTGCCGTGGATGATGCCAGAGTCATGGTGAATATTCCGTCCTCCGTTACCGCTGCAACTGGGATGGATGCGCTTACCCACGCCGTTGAAGCCTATGTTTCCGTCAGCGCACATCCGTTAACGGATGCCAACGCGCTGGAGGCCATTCGCCTGATAAACACTTGGTTGCCGAAAGCCGTAGACGACGGGCAGAACCTGGAAGCGCGTGAAATGATGGCCTACGGCCAATACCTCGCGGGGATGGCGTTTAACAGCGCAGGGTTGGGGCTGGTACATGCGATGGCGCACCAGCCGGGCGCGACGCACAACCTGCCGCACGGCGTATGTAATGCGATTTTGCTGCCGGTTGTTGAAGCCTTTAACCGGCCAAACGCGGTGCCTCGCTTTGCTCGCCTGGCGCAGGCGATGGGGAGCGATACTCAGGGGCTGACCGACGAGCAGGCAAGCCATAAAGCCATCGAAGCGATTCGCGCGTTATCCGCCAGGGTTGGCATCCCGTCCGGCTTTCGTGAGCTTGGCGTTCAGCCTGCCGATATTGAAGGCTGGCTGGACAAAGCGCTGGCCGACCCGTGCGCGCCGTGTAACCCAAGACCCGCCTCGCGCGAAGAGATCCGCCAGCTTTATCTGGAGGCGCTGTGATCAGGAAAGCTTTTGTGATGCGGGTTAATCCTGACGCCCACGAAGAGTATCAGCGCCGCCATTCGCCGATTTGGCCCGAGCTGGAAGAGGTGCTTAAACAGCACGGCGCTCATCGCTATGCGATCTATCTGGATGAACAGCGCCATCTGCTGTTTGCCACGGTAGAAATTGAGTCCGAAGCGCGCTGGAATGCGGTGGCCGACACCGACGTTTGTCAGCGCTGGTGGCAGCATATGCGCGACATCATGCCCAGCAACCCGGACGGCAGCCCGGTCAGCCAGGCGCTAAAAGAAGTGTTCTGGTTCGAATAAAAAACAAGGCCCGGTTTCCGGGCCTTTTCTTATCTCTTAGCGAGTGGCGGCGTCTTCCAGCGCTTTGTGGATGACGGAAGACAGCTCGGCGACGTCAAACTTGGCGACATAGCCGTTGGCACCGACTTTACGGACGTGATCTTCGTTGGCGCTGCCGGAAAGTGAGGAGTGGATCACCACCGGAATGTGCTTCAGCGAAGGTTCGGTCTTAATGTTGCGGGTCAGGGTAAAACCGTCCATCTCCGGCATCTCGATATCGGTCAGCACCAGGCCGATTTTGTCGGTAATAGGCGTGCCGGATGCTTTGGCATCGGCAGCAATAAGTTTGATTTTTTCCCAGGCTTCCAGGCCGGTCGCGTGCATGATGGCCGGAATGCCCATCCCCTTCAGGCCCTGCTCCAGCATCGAACGCGCGACTTTGGAATCTTCGGCAACGATAGCCACCGCGCCGGGCTTCAGGGTATAAGTTTTCTCTTCTATCGCGGCAATATTCACATCTCTCCCGGATGGGATAATGTCATAGAGGATCTGCTCCACGTCCAGCACCAGCGCCAGGTCTTTGCCGGTTAGCGGGTCGTCAATATTGGCGATGCTGGTGATATTGCGGCTGCTGACCCCGGCCTCGGCGGCGTGCACCTGGCTCCAGTCGAGGCGAATAATGTTCTCCACGGACTCCACGGCAAACGCCTGGGTGCTGCGGGCATATTCGGTGATCAGTAATAAATTCAGGCCGGTGGTCGGCGTGCAGCCGGTGACCGCAGGCAGATCGATAACCGGGATAATCTGGTCGCGAATATTAGCCATGCCCAGCAGCGGTGATTCCATGCCTGCGGCACGGTTAATCTTCGGCATCGGCACAATTTCACGCAGCTTAAAAACGTTGATGCCGTACAGCTCGGACTTGCTGTCGTGCTGGCTGGTGCCTAAGCGGAACAGCAGCAGCTCGAACTTGTTGGATAACGCCAGGTTGGCCCTTTCATCAATATCTTTCTGAAAACTATCCATTTTAACCTCAAGTGATAACCCGGCCTCAGAACCCAACCGTACGGAGTGAATGCTTGTCTAAGTTATCGGCAGCGTCTGGAAAAAATGAAGGGAAAAGGCGAAATGATTTCGCTTAGAGGGACGTGATACCCCTCTAAGCGGGGGGCGCTTACTTTTTCTTGTTCAGCATCGCTTTGAGGTCGGCAAACGGATTATAGGTTGCTTCGCCTACATCCTTTTGCGCGTCCTCTCCGGCAATCACCGTGGAGCCGTACTGGTCGGCCTCGGTGTATTTAGAATGTTCATGATCGTGGCAATACAGGCATAAAAGCTCCCAATTGCTGCCATCTTCCGGGTTATTGGTGTGATCGTGATCCATATGATGAACGGTCAGTTCACGCAGATTGGAATAGACAAACTCGCGGGAGCAGCGCCCGCACACCCACGGGAAAAGCTTCAGCGCCTTTTCGCGGTAGCCGCTTTCCAGCCGCGTATAGTTCTTGGGGATAATTGCCATGATTCAGGTTCCAGACAAAAATGTAGGGTTATGCCCAGTTTCCGGCTAAAGCGCGTCTTTATCAATCCCCAGGCGCTTCATCCGGGAAAGTAACGTGGTGCGCTTCAGCCCTAATCGCTGGGCAGCGCCGCGAGGCCCGGCCACCACGCCGTTAGCTTCTTTCAGCACGCGCAGGATGCGCTCGCACTCGTCCTCATCTTCACGCCTCTCTTCTTCCACACACGGAGAAAGATGGCGTTCCAGAGGAGGGCGGTGATCCATTTCGGGCAGGGAAAGGTGCAGCACGCTTCCCCGGGTTAACAGCACCGCCCGCTCAATCACGTTTTCCAGCTCCCGCACGTTGCCTGGCCACTCCATGCGGCTCAGGGCGCGCAGCGTTTCTGCCGGAATACTGTCTATGTTGCGGTTCAGGCGGCGGGCGATTTTGAAAGTGAAGGATTTCACCAGCAGCGGGATATCCTCCGGGCGTTCGCGTAGCGGCGGCAGCGTGATAGGAAACACGTTCAGCCGGTAATAAAGATCGCTGCGGAACTCCCGGTCGGCAACCATCTCTTTCAGGTTGCGGTTAGTGGCGGCTATCAGGCGCACGTCCACTTCCTGAACCTTATTGCTGCCGAGGCGCTCAAACTCCTGTTCCTGCAGCACGCGCAGCAGCTTGGGCTGCAGCTCAAGCGGCATATCGCCCACTTCGTCGAGGAACAGCGAGCTTTTATCCGCCAGCTCAAAGCGACCAATGCGCTGATTGTTCGCCCCGGTAAACGCCCCGCGCTCGTGGCCGAACAGGTCGCTCTCCAGCAGCCCGGCGGGCATCGCGGCGCAGTTGATCTTCACCATCCGGCGGCTGTTGCGCTCGCTCAGGTTATGGATCGCCCGGGCAATCAGCTCTTTACCGGTGCCGGTCTCGCCGAGGATCAGCACGGTGCTGTCGCTGCTGGCCACCATCTCCACCTGCTTAAGCACGATAGACATCGCCTCGCCGCGCCCGATAATTTCGCCAAAATCGCTGTCGACGTTATTAATCTGCTCGGTGAGATAGAGGTTTTCATCCACCAGATTCTCTTTCAGGCGGTTGATTTCCTGGTAGGCGAGGGCGTTATCCACCGCGATGGCAATACGTTCGGCAATCTGGCGCAGCAGCTTGAGGTTGGCTGGCGTAAAGCCCTGCTCGCTGCATTTGGCGAGCTTCAGGACGCCCAGCATATTGGGACCGAATTTCAGCGGCAGCAGGCAAAGCGTCTGCGGTTTGTTGTCCCACATCTCCAGCAGCATCCGCTCATACGGCGCCAGTTTGTCGCCAGGACAAAGATTGAGCAGCAGCATTTCGCCACTTTTAAAGACGCGTTCTGACAGCGTGCCTTCCTCAAGCACGTCGCTTTGATCGTGAATCGGCGAAGCTTCATCCACAAAGTGAGTAGAGTAGAGCGTGAGACGTGACTTGCGGCTGCTTTTCAGCACGATGCTGATGGAATCAATGGCGAAGTGATAGTGAATTTCCCGGGCAATCTCGCTGATCAGTTCGTCCAGGTCCAGCTTCGACAATACCGCGTTGGTGACGGCCACCAGAATGCGAAAATCGTCGCGCTCCCGGCACAATAACTGGTGATCGTGGCTCGAATTGAGCCGGGTCTGAATTTGCTCGGTCACCAGGCCGACAATTTGCGCCAGGGTATAAAGCCGGTTCAGCTCTTTTTCCGTCCAGGCGTCCGCCCGGTTGCGGATAAATTCGCAGCCGCCGAAAATTTTGCCTTCGGAGGCCAGCGGTAAAAGGCAGTAGCGGCCAAAAGGAGCATACAGATCCAGGCTTGCCATTTGCGGCCAGGTTTCATCGAACTCTTGCTGGCTGCAAATCAGCGCCTCCGGGCGCGACAATATGCGGCGCACCGGGCCGCTGGCCAGAGCCATTTCATCTTCGTAGTGCAGTTCCTTGCCGTGTTTATCCTTGCCATAAAAACTCACCCGCTGATGCTGGGGATGGTAAAGCAGAATGTTAACGCGATCGGCCAGCGCGCCCTGTTTCACCAGCTGCGTCAGGCTGCTGGCGAGTTCGTTGAGATCGGGCTGCTGGAGCAGCATGCGGGTGATATCAAACAACCCCTGCTGCCCGAGATCGCTCATCGGCGTGTATGACATTTTTGCTTTCCATTGAAATGCCCTGCGGCGGGCGCAGGGCTAAAAAATATAATTAATATAAATATTGTTTAAGTTTAGTCAGCGTTGCGTGAATGCATACTGGTGCAGGTCAACAAATGCGCGGTAAGGGTTCAAAATGCGGCAGATCGAGCGTGCGTTTTACGCCATAAAGCCCCGCGACGCGCACGCCTTTTCGCTCTACAACCTCACCCACGACGGCCGCCTGTTTGCCGCAGGAGTGCTGCTGTAACGCCTGAATAACGGCCGGGGCAGACTCGGGAGACGCGGCGATAACCAGCTTGCCTTCATTAGCAAAATTTAACGCATCCAGCCCCAGCAGTTCACAGACGCCGCGCACCGCCGGGTTCAGCGGCAGCTTGTTTTCGCTGATTTCCATTCCGCAGCCGCTGGTGTCGGCAAACTCGTGCAGAACGGCATTTACCCCGCCGCGCGTGGCGTCCCGCAGCGCTTTTACGCCGGGAATCTGCAGCAGCGGGGCGATCATCGGCGCCAGCACCGCGCAATCGCTTTGTAGGTCGCCGTCCAGCCCCAGCTTCTCGCGCAGGTTGAGGATGGTTGCGCCGTGGTCGCCGAGCGTGCCGCTCACAATCAGCCGATCCCCTGCTTTGAGCTGAGCCGCGCCCCAGTTAACGCCCGCAGGAATAGCGCCTATCCCGGCGGTATTGATAAACAGCTTGTCCGCCGCGCCGCGCGGTACGACTTTGGTGTCGCCGGTGACAATGGCGATATTTGCCGAGCGCGCGGCATTCGCCATACTGGTGACCACGCGCTCCAGCGTTTCAAACGGCAGGCCTTCTTCAAGGATAAAACCGCACGACAGCCAGCGCGGTGTAGCCCCGCTCACCGCGACGTCGTTGGCCGTGCCGCACACGGCCAGCTTGCCGATATCCCCGCCGGGGAAAAACAGCGGATCGATAACGTAGCTGTCGGTAGAAAACGCCAGCCGGTCGCCGCAGGCGGTCAGCTCTGCCAGCGAAAGCCTCGCCTGATCTTCCTGCTCGGCCAGCCACGGATTATCAAAAGCCCGCATAAACAGGCTGGCGATCAACTGCTGCATCGCCTGGCCGCCGCTGCCGTGGGCCAGCTCAACGGTTTTCATACTTCACACTCCTGAGAACGGTACTGATACCACGCCGCGCAGGCTCCTTCGGAGGAGACCATCAGGGCGCCGAAGGCGTTTTGAGGATTACAGTCGCGGCCAAACAGCGGGCATTGCTGCGGCTTGCAGCGCCCGATAAGCACGTCGCCGCAGCGGGCTTTCGGGTCGTCGTAAACCCGCTGAGGTTTGGGCTGGAAATGGTCTTCGGCATCAAACTGACGGTAGGCTTCGGTGAGCTGCACGCCGGAATCACCGATTACGCCCAGGCCGCGCCATTCCGCTTCGCCGCGCACCGTAAATACGTCGCTTATCGCCTTCTGCGCAAGCAAATTGCCTTCTTCCGGCACGACCCGGCGGTACTGGTTTTCTACCAGGCTGCGCTGCCTGATTTTTTGCTCGACCAGCATCAGCACGCCCTGCAGCAGATCGAGCGGCTCAAAGCCGGCCACCACCAGCGGGCGCTGGTGCTCAGAGGCAATAAAGTCATAGGCTTCGGTGCCAATCACCATGCTGACATGCCCCGGCGCCAGGAAAGCGCCGATGCCGTTGTCGGGCTGGGAAAGCAGGCTGCGCAGCGTCGGGATCAGCGTGATGTGCTGGCAGAAGAAATAGAAATTATCGATGCTCTGCGACTTTGCCTGTTGAAGCGTGATTGCCGTGGCGGGCATGGTGGTTTCAAAGCCGAGGCCAAAGAACACCACTTTGCGCTCCGGGTTCTGGCGAGCCAGCGTCAGCGCGTCCATGGGCGAGTAAATCACCCTGACGTCCGCGCCTCGCGCCTTCGCCTGCATGAGCGAGCCGTTTTTACCCGGCACGCGCATCGCATCCCCAAAGGTACAGAAAATCACTTTCGGGTGGCTGGCTATCTCAATGCAGGTGTCGATTCGCCCCATCGGCAGCACGCAAACCGGGCAGCCGGGGCCGTGAATAAACTCGATATTTTCCGGCAGCAACTGATCGAGGCCGAATTTAAAAATAGCGTGGGTATGGCCGCCGCAAACTTCCATGATGCGCAGCGGGTGGCTCGCCGTGTAGTTCAGCAGCGTGGCGCGGGATTTCAGCGTTTCAATCAGCTGCATCACGCGATCTGGATCGCGGTATTCATCGACATAGCGCATCAGCGACGCTCCTCGCCATAAAGCAGTGCGCCAACGTCCGGCTCAACCTCGAACATGTTTTGCAGGGCATCCAGCGTGTCCCGCGCCTCGGCTTCATCAATCATGCTCATGGCGAAACCGACGTGAACCAAAACCCATTGCCCCACGGCGGCGTCGCCCACCAGCGTTAAATTCACGTCGCGCTGCACGCCGCAGACGTCCACTTTCGCGCTGCCGTCGGCCAGGCGCGCAACAATTTGCCCCGGGATGCCTATGCACATCGCTCCGCCTCCAGCCAGCTAAGCCACTCGTCCATCCCTTCGCCGCTGGTCGCGGAAACCAGAATAATTTTGATGTCCGGGTTGACCTCGCGGGCAAAAGCTAAGCACTTGCTGACGTCGAACTGCAGGTAGGGCAGCAGGTCGATCTTGTTCAGCAGCATCAGTGACGCCGCGGCGAACATATGCGGGTATTTCAGCGGCTTATCTTCGCCTTCCGTCACCGACAGCACCGCGACCTTATGGCGCTCGCCTAAATCAAAGCTCGCCGGGCAAACCAGGTTGCCGACGTTTTCGATAAACAGCACGCCGTCGCGTTCTAGCGGTAGGCGCAGCATGGCATCGCGAATCATCTGGGCATCAAGGTGGCAACCTTTCCCGGTATTCACCTGAATGGCTGGCGTGCCGGTTTCGCGGATGCGCGCGGCGTCGTTCACCGTTTGCTGATCGCCTTCGATAACCGCGCACGGCACTTTGGCATTCAGGCGCTTCAGCGTCTCGGTGAGCAGGGTGGTTTTACCGGAGCCGGGGCTTGAGACCAGGTTCAGCACCAGCTGATTGTGGCTGGCAAAGCGGTCGCGGTTATGGGCGGCGAGCTGGTTATTTTTGTCGAGCACGTCCAGCTCGATCTCCAGCATCTTACGCTGAGTCATCCCCGGCGCGTGGGTGCCTGCCGCGCCGTGACCGTAATGCAGGTCGCCCTGTTCGTCAGCCGTAGGGGCAAACTTGACGCCGGTGATCTGCTGCAGCGGGCGTGCCGCCGGGGCAAACGGGGCACTGCGAAAGCCAGAGTGGGGATTACGTTCGTCCCCTTCAATGTACAGGTTGCCTTCACCGCAACCGCAAGTGCTACACATGAGCTATCTCCTGATCGATTTCCAGACGCTTAATCTGCATGCCGTCATCCGCCACGATGCGCAGGTTGCTGCCGTTACAGTTGGGGCAGCACTTCACGCGCTGGGTCAGCAGAGTGACGAACTGCTGGCAGTCATGGCACCAGCATTCGGCTTCCTGCTGGTGGATATGCAGCTCGCTGCCTTCCGCCAGGGTGCCGCGGCAGACCAGATCAAAGCAAAACTCCAGGGCGCTGGTTTCCACGCACGAGAAGGCGCCGACCTCCAGCCAGACGCCGGTCACGCGACGGGCATTGTTCTGGCGGGCGTGGTTTTCGATAAGTTCGACTGCGCGCTGGCAAAGGGTGATTTCGTGCATGGGGCCTCCGGGGGTAACTGGGGCAGGTAATGCAAGGACGGTGCCAGGCTTTTTCTTTTCCCCTCACCCCGGCCCTCTCCCCGAAGGGGCGAGGGCCGGGGTGAGGGGAAAAAAGTGCCGTCAGCCAAAGTCAAAGATGACGAAATGACATGTCATTCTGCTCGCCAAAGACACTTTTATCGGTTAAATCCATTTAAAAACAATAAATTAAAAACATGGCACGAAAAGTGCCTTACGGAGGGACAAGCACTAACAGAGCGAACAAAACATGAACATTTGGGAACTGAGCGAAAAAGCCGAGTACATCGCCGACAAGCACCAGCGGCTGCTTTCGCAGTGGCATCTGTACGGCAACACCCTGATTCAGGGGATCACCTTATCCAAAGCGAAGCTGCATCACGCCGTGGGCTGCAACCCGGACGAAAGCCTGCGCTTCTTCTTATTTGACCACTTCGTCATTCAAATCAATCTCGCCGAAGGCTTTAACAGCCACACCATCGAGTACAGCATCGAATTGCGCGACGGCAGCGATAACGTGCTGATTGCCAAGGCGACTATCGACGATGACGGACTGATTGATAACGCCGTCAGCAACCGCGATCGCGAGAAAGTGCTGGAACACTACCTCGAGCTGATCCGCCCGGTGTACGACAGCCTTTATCTGGCCGTGCAGCAAAACACCCCGTTATCCATGGCGCTGCTGCAAAAGTCCGCCGTGGCATGAAGATATCTGGGGTGTCGAGAACTGTCGAACCGGCAGCTTTTCGGCATGTTTTCGTCAAAAATGACGATTGTCACCTGAGGAAGAACTGGTGAACCGTTTTGTAATCGCTGACTCAAAATTGTGTATGGGCTGCCATACCTGTGAAGCGGCCTGCGCCGAGACGCACCGCCTGCACGGCCTGCAGTCCATGCCGCGCCTGAAAGTCATGCGCAACCTGAATGAATCTGCGCCGCAGATGTGCCACCACTGTGAAGACGCCCCCTGCGCCGGGGTTTGCCCGGTCAACGCGATAACCCGCGTGGACGGCGCCGTGCAGCTGAATGAAAGCCTGTGCGTAAGCTGCAAACTTTGCGGCATCGCCTGCCCGTTCGGCGCCATTGAATTTTCCGGCAGCCGCCCGCTGCATATTCCCGCCAACGTGAACAGCCCGAAAGCGCCACCTGCGCCTCCGGCCCCGGCTCGCGTTAGCCCGCTGCTGGACTGGGTTCCCGGCGTTCGTGCTATCGCGGTCAAATGCGACCTGTGCAGCTTCGACGAAAGCGGCCCGGCCTGCGTTCGCACCTGTCCGACCAAGGCGCTGCGGCTGATCGACAACCAAGACATCGCCCAGGCCAGCAAGCGCAAACGTGAACTGACGCTTGGCGACCTGACCCTGTTTACCCAGCCAGAGGCGAGAAAATGAATGCTTTTTTACTGATTCACTGGGCGCTTTTGGGGTTTGTCACCAGCGCTGTGTTAGCCGGCGCTCTGGCATTTTCAAAGCCCGTTAGCGGCTTTATCGGCGGCGTTGGCGGCGCAATCAGCGCCGTGCTTTTGCTGATCGCGGGCGTTCAGGCGCTGCTGGGCTTCAGCGGCGATGCTCAAATCTGGCACTGGCACCTGCAGCTCAACGCTTTCAACGGCGTCTGGCTGGTAACGGTGGCCTTAAGCGGCCTGTTTATTTCCGTCTATAACTGCGCCTGGCATCGCCATCCGGCGATAAAAGCCGACGGCCTGCTGATTAACTTAATCCTGGCGGCAAGCGTTGCGGCGCTGGTAGCCGACAACTTTGTCACGCTGGTAGCGATGGCGGAAATCATCTCCCTGGCGGGTTATTTCC
The DNA here is from genome assembly GCF_050847315.1 of Enterobacter sp. TMH.L2. Classification (NCBI taxonomy): domain Bacteria; kingdom Pseudomonadati; phylum Pseudomonadota; class Gammaproteobacteria; order Enterobacterales; family Enterobacteriaceae; genus Enterobacter; species Enterobacter sp. TMH.L2. Next base: position 4,695,585 of record NZ_CP193791.1, read on the forward strand.
TCACCGGCTGCCAGCAGTCCGGGCAGCTGTGGTTTGCCCTTGGTCGTCTGGGTACCGTGCTGCTGGCAATGGCCTGCTGGCTGCTGTGGCAGCGCTACGGCACGCTGGGTTATGGCGATCTGCGTCATCTCCTTGACGGCGCGCCGCTGCCGGCCCCGGTACTGATCCTCGCGCTACTCGGCTTTGGGCTGCTTGCCGGGATTATTCCGCTGCACGGCTGGGTGCCGCAGGCGCATGCGAATGCCTCCGCGCCTGCCGCCGCGCTGTTCTCCGCCGTGGTGTTGAAGATTGGCCTCTACGGCATTATGAGCTTCTCGCTGATCGGTAATACGCTGCCGCTGTGGTGGGGTGTGCTGGTCGTGGTGGTCGGCATGATCACCGCGTTTATCGGCGGGCTTTACGCGCTGATGGAGCACAACATCAACCGCCTGCTGGCTTATCACTCCCTTGAAAACATCGGCATTATTTTGCTGGGCCTGGGCTGCGGCCTGATCGGTATCGCACTGCATGAGCCGGTGCTGGTGGCGCTGGGCATGACCGGCGGCCTTTATCATTTGTTCAACCATAGCCTGTTCAAAACCACGCTGTTCCTCGGCGCAGGTGCCGTCTGGTTCCGCACCGGACACCGCGACATCGAGAAGCTGGGCGGGATCGGCAAACGCATGCCGGTTATTTCGCTGGCGATGCTGGTTGGGCTGATGGCGATGGCCGCGCTGCCGCCGCTGAACGGCTTTGCCGGGGAGTGGGTTATCTATCAGTCGTTCTTCCGCCTTGGCAGCCTGCCGCTGTTTGTGGGCCGTTTTATCGGGCCGCTGCTGGCCGTGGGGCTGGCAATCACCGGCGCACTGGCGGTCATGTGCATGGCGAAAGTCTATGGCGTCACCTTCCTGGGTGCGCCGCGTACTAAAGAAGCGGAAAACGCGACCTCTGCGCCGTGGCTAATGAACGTCTCAGTCGCCCTGCTTGCCGCATGCTGCGTAGTTGCCGGGGTTGCTGCCCCGTGGCTGCTGCCTCTGCTTCAGCACGCCGTGCCGCTGCCGCTTCAACCGGCGCATACCGCCGTGTCTCAGCCGATGATAACGCTGTTGCTGATTGCCTCTCCGCTGCTGCCGTTTATTTTGATGATCGTTTTCCGCGGCGACCGCTTGCCAAACCGCTCTCGCGGCTCGGCGTGGGTCTGCGGCTACGACCACGAACAGGCGATGGTGATCACCGCGACGGGCTTTGCCCAGCCGGTAAAAGCGGCGTTTGCGCCTTTGCTTAAGCTGCGCCAAACCCTGAACCCGGTGAAGTGGATCCCTGGCTGGCAGTGCGAGCGCCTGTCCGGCACGTTCCGCCGCCTGGCGATGGTTGAGCTGGCGGTCTTACTGGTGGCGATGGTTGCCTGAGGAACTGATATGACTACGTTTTTATTCGCTCTTATCCAGGCGCTGGCGCTGTTTTTTGCCGCGCCTCTGCTGGCAGGGATTACCCGCGTGACGCGCGCCCGCCTGCATAATCGCCGTGGTCCCGGCGTGCTGCAGGAATACCGGGATCTGTTCAAGCTGCTGGGCCGCCAGAGCGTGGCCCCCGCCGCCTCTGGCTGGGTTTTCCGCCTGATGCCGTTCGTTATGGTGGGCGTGATGCTCACCATCGCCACCGCGCTGCCGGTGGTGACAATTGCCTCGCCGCTGCCGTCATTAGGCGACCTGATAACCTTAATTTATCTGTTCGCCATCGCCCGCTTCTTCTTCGCCATCGCCGGGCTGGACACCGGCAGCCCGTTCACCGGGATTGGTGCCAGCCGTGAAGCCATGCTTGGTGTGCTGGTCGAGCCGATTCTGCTGCTTGGTTTGTGGGTTGCCGCGCAGGTTGCCGGCAGCACGCACATCAGCAATATCGCCGGGGCTATTCACGCCTGGCCGACGGCGCAAAGCCTGACGCTGGTTCTGGCCTTCGCGGCCTGCGCCTTCGCCACCTTTATTGAAATGGGCAAGCTGCCGTTTGACCTCGCCGAAGCCGAGCAGGAGCTGCAGGAAGGGCCGTTGTCCGAATACAGCGGCGCGGGCTTTGCGGTGCTGAAGTGGGGCATTTCGCTGAAGCAACTGGTTGTGCTGCAAATGTTTGTCGGCGTGTTCCTGCCCTGGGGGCAAATGAGCGCCTTTAGCTGGGGCGGGCTTGTCCTTGCCCTGGTGCTGGCCGTTGTGAAGCTGGTGGCGGGCGTGCTGATTATCGCGCTGTTCGAAAACAGCATGGCGCGCCTGCGAATGCTTGAAACCTCGCGCATTACCTGGGCCGGTTTTGGCTTTGCCTTTTTAGCCTTCGTCTCCTTGCTGGCGGCGTGATTTAAGAGAACCTATCGATGTCTGAAGAAAAAATTGGTCAACACTATCTCGCCGCGCTGCATCAGCAATTCCCGCATGCGGTGATCGACGAAGCCTGGCAGACCAAAGACCAAATCACCGTCACCGTGAAGCTCAACATGCTGCCGGAGGTGGTGGAGTGGCTTTACTACCAGCAGGGCGGCTGGCTTTCGGTGCTGTTTGGCAACGATGAGCGCCAGCTGTGCGGCAGCTACGCGGTGTATTACGTGCTGTCGATGGAAAGCGGCGTGAAGTGCTGGATCACCGTGCGTGTGGAAGTGGATGCCGACAAACCAGAGTTCCCGTCCGTCACGCCTCGCGTTCCTGCCGCCGTTTGGGGCGAGCGTGAAGTCCGCGATATGTACGGCCTGCAGCCGGTTGGCCTGCCCGATGAGCGCCGCCTGGTGCTGCCGGACGACTGGCCTGACGATCTTTATCCGCTGCGTAAAGACAGCATGGATTACCGCCAGCGCCCGGCGCCGACCACCGACAAAGAGACCTACGAGTTCATTAACGAGCTGGGCACGAAAAAGAACAACGTGGTGCCGATTGGCCCGCTGCACGTCACTTCTGATGAACCCGGCCACTTCCGCCTGTTCGTTGATGGTGAAAACATTATCGACGCCGACTACCGGCTGTTCTACGTCCATCGCGGCATGGAAAAGCTGGCGGAAACCCGCATGGGCTATAACGAAGTTACCTTCCTGTCCGATCGCGTGTGCGGCATCTGCGGCTTCGCCCACAGCACCGCCTATACCACCTCGGTGGAAAACGCGATGGGGATTGTGGTGCCGGAGCGCGCGCAGATGATTCGCGCCATTCTGCTGGAGGTTGAGCGTTTACACAGCCACCTGCTGAATCTCGGCCTGGCCTGCCACTTTGTCGGCTTCGACTCCGGTTTTATGCAGTTCTTCCGCGTGCGTGAAATGTCGATGAAGATGGCGGAGATCCTGACCGGGGCGCGGAAAACCTACGGCCTGAACCTGATCGGCGGCATCCGCCGCGATCTGCTGAAAGACGACATGATCCAGACCCGCCAGCTCGCCCAGCAGATGCGCCGGGAAGTGCAAGATCTGGTGGATATCCTGCTGAGCACGCCGAACATTGAGCAGCGCACCGTCGGCATTGGCCGCCTTGACCCACAAATCGCCCGTGATTTCAGCAATGTCGGCCCAATGGTACGTGCCAGTGGCCACGCCCGTGATACCCGCGCCGATCACCCATTTGTCGCTTACGGCCTGCTGCCGATGGAAGTACACAGCCTCGACGGCTGCGACGTGCTTTCCCGCCTGAAAGTGCGGATCAACGAAGTCTTTACCGCGCTGAACATGATTGATTTCGGTCTGGATAACCTGCCGGGCGGCCCGCTCGCCGTGGAAGGCTTTACCTACATTCCAAACCGCTTTGCGCTTGGCTTCTCGGAAGCGCCGCGCGGGGACGACATTCACTGGAGCATGACCGGCGACAACCAGAAGCTGTACCGCTGGCGCTGCCGTGCGGCGACGTACGCCAACTGGCCAACCCTGCGCTACATGCTGCGCGGCAACACGGTGTCCGACGCCCCACTGATTATCGGCAGCCTTGATCCTTGCTACTCCTGCACCGACCGCATGACGGTGGTGGACGTGCGCAAGAAGAAAACCCAGGTGGTGCCGTACAAAGAGCTGGAGCGCTACAGCATTGAGCGCACTAATTCGCCGCTGAAATGATTTTGATGCCTGGCTTTTGAGGGAACCCCCCCTCTCCCTTTCAGGGAGAGGGCCGGGGTGAGGGTCAATCATTCAGGCCAGGCAAACAAGGAAAACGCATGTTTAACTTCATCAAAAAAGCCATCAAGGGCGGCGTGGCAACCGAGTCTTACCCGCTCCAGCCCATTGCCGTCGACCCGAATTTTCGCGGCAAACCGGAGCACAATCCGCAGCAATGTATCGGCTGTGCGGCCTGCGTGAACGCCTGCCCGTCCAACGCCCTGAGCGTTGAGACCGATCTTGCCGCCGGGCAACTGCAGTGGAGCTTTAACCTCGGGCGCTGCATCTTCTGCGGGCGCTGTGAAGAGGTTTGCCCGACGGCCGCCATCAAACTCTCACAGCAGTACGAGCTGGCGGTGTGGAACAAAGCCGACTTCCTGCAGCAGGCCTGCTTCCCGCTGTGTAACTGTCGCGAATGTGGCCGCCCGTTTGCCGTGCAAAAAGAGATCGACTACGCCATTGCGTTGCTTGAGCACAACGGCGATTCCCGCGCGGAAAGCCGCCGTGGGGCATTTGAAACCTGCCCGGACTGCAAGCGCCAGCAAAGCCTGGTGTCGTCCGACCGGATCGACTTTAGCCGTCAGATGAGAGAGGCCAGCTAATGAGTAACCTACTGGGGCCGCGCGACCACAACGGCATTCCGGTGCCGATGACGGTGGACGAATCTATCGCCAGCATGAAGGCGTCGCTGCTGAAAAACATCAAACGCTCAGCCTACGTTTACCGCGTGGACTGTGGCGGCTGTAACGGCTGCGAAATCGAGATTTTTGCTACGCTTTCGCCACTCTTCGATGCAGAACGCTTTGGGATCAAAGTGGTTCCTTCCCCGCGCCATGCCGATATTCTGCTGTTTACCGGGGCGGTAACCCGCGCGATGCGTTCCCCGGCGTTGCGTGCCTGGGAGTCGGCGCCCGATCCTAAAATTTGCATCTCCTACGGCGCCTGCGGCAACAGCGGCGGGATCTTCCACGACCTTTACTGCGTCTGGGGCGGGACCGACAAAATCGTGCCGGTCGATGTGTACATTCCCGGCTGCCCGCCAACGCCCGCCGCCACGCTGTACGGGTTTGCGATGGCGCTTGGCCTGCTGGAACAAAAAATCCATGCGCGCCCGGCAAGCGAGCTGGACGTTGAGCCGGCAAAAATCCTCCACCCGGATATGGTTCAGCCGCTGCGCGTGCGCATTGACCGCGCCGCTCGTCGCCTGGCCGGTTACCGCTATGGCCGCCAGATTGCCGACAGCTACATGACTAACCTGACAACCGGGGGCGATGCCGTTCAGCAGTGGCTGAGCGCGGAAAACGACCCACGCCTGACGGAAATCGTCACTAACCTTGAGCAACTGGTTCATCAGGAGCGCGTGTAATGAGCGAGTCGGTGGTGTTCTGTCAGCTCAGCCGCAAGTTTGTCGATGAGAACGACAACACCCCGGCTGACGCTCAGCAGGTGGTCTACTACAGCCTGGCGATTGGCCACCATTTGGGGGTAATCGACTGCCTGAAAGAGAGCCTGGTTTGCCCGCTGGAAGCCTATCAGGCGTGGATTGCCACGCTTGAAGCTGACGGCGAAGCCCGGCGCAAAATGAACGGCGTGCCGCGCTACGGCGAGATTGTTATCGACCAGAATCACGTGGTGATGCTGGCCCGGGCGCTGGATGCCGCTAAGCCGACGCAGACCCCGGCACAGCAGGCCTGGAGTCAGGCGCTGCTCGACATGCTGCAGGCCATTCAACAAGAACCCGCCATCTACCTGATGGTAAGGAGACGCTATGACTAAGGTACTGCTTTGCGTAGGCAACAGCATGATGGGCGACGACGGGGCTGGCCCGCTGCTGGCCGAGAAGTGTCAGGCTTCTCCGCAGGGTGACTGGGTGGTGATCGACGGCGGCAGTGCGCCTGAAAACGACGTGGTTGCCATCCGCGAACTGCATCCGGAATTGCTGCTGATTGTGGATGCCACCGACATGATGCTCAACCCCGGCGAGATCCGCGTCATTGACCCGGACGACATTGCCGAGATGTTTATGATGACCACCCACAATATGCCGCTTAATTATCTGGTCGATCAGCTGAAAGAGGACGTGGGGGAAGTGGTGTTCCTCGGCATTCAGCCGGATATCGTCGGCTTCTACTATCCGATGACGGAGGCGGTGAAAGCGGCGGTGGAGCAGGTTTATCAGCGTCTGGCGACGTGGACGGGTTTGGGCGGGTATGAGCCCCTCACTATTTCAGAGAGCGAAACGCCTTTCTAGTCTTTCCCCTCACCCTAACCCTCTCCCCATGGGGGAGAGGGGATCAGAACGGCAGTACTTCTTTTCCCCCTCTCCCTTCCAGGGAGAGGGCCGGGGTGAGGGTCATTAATGACTACTGTTACCAAAATGACACCGTCAAAAGTGTCGAATATCCCTCTTACCTCTCGTCAAACCCGCTAACCACGCGGCCTGCAAACCTGGCACGCTTTATGAATAACCCCACGCAATAACACACTTATTGCAGGAGTTCATGATGAACCGCTTCATCATTGCCGATTCGAGCAAATGCATCGGCTGCCGCACTTGTGAGGTGGCGTGCGTGGTCTCTCACCAGGAGAACCAGGACTGTTCGGCGCTGACCCCCCAAACCTTCTTACCGCGTATTCACGTCATCAAAGGCGTGAATGTGTCTACCGCCACCATGTGTCGCCAGTGCGAGGACGCGCCCTGTGCCAACGTCTGCCCTAACGGCGCCATCAGCCGGGACCAGGGCTTTGTCCACGTCATGCAGGAACGCTGCATCGGCTGCAAAACCTGCGTCGTTGCCTGCCCTTATGGCGCGATGGAGGTCGTCGTGCGGCCAGTGATCCGCAACAGCGGTGCCGGGCTAAACGTGATGGCGGAAAAAGCTGAGGCCAACAAATGTGACCTTTGCTACCACCGCGAGGCTGGCCCGGCCTGCCTGGAAGCCTGCCCGACCAACGCCATCCTGTGCGTGGACCGTAACCGGCTGGAACAAATGAGCGCGGAAAAACGTCGCCGTGCCGCGTTAGATGCCCCTGCGGCGCTGACGTTCTAATCCCTTTGCATTTCAACTTTTAACAGGTCTGTTACTGATGAAAAAAATTACCAGCGTCTGCCCTTACTGCGGGGCCGGCTGCAAACTGAAACTGGTCGTTGAGAACAACAAAATTATTCGCGCCGAAGCGGCCGGGGGCGTGACTAACCAAAACGAACTCTGCCTGAAAGGCTACTACGGCTGGGATTTTCTTAACGACACCAAACTGCTGACGCCACGCCTGACGCAGCCGATGATCCGCTACGAGAAGGGCGGCAAACTGCAGCCGGTAAGCTGGGAAGAAGCGATTAGCTATACCGCTGCGCGCCTGAAGGCGATCAAAGAGCAGTTCGGCCCTCGCGCCATTATGACCACCGGTTCTTCGCGCGGAACGGGGAACGAAACCAACTTTGTGATGCAGAAATTCGCCCGCGCGGTGCTGAACACCAACAACGTCGACTGCTGCGCCCGCGTGTGCCACGGCCCAAGCGTGGCCGGGCTGCAGGCAACGCTGGGGAACGGGGCGATGAGCAACTCCATCGGCGATATCGAAAACTCCAAATGCCTGCTGGTGGTGGGCTACAACTGCGCCGACTCTCACCCTATCGTGGCTCGTCGGGTGATTAAAGCCAAAAGCAACGGCGCGAAAATCATTGTCTGCGACCCGCGCCGCATCGAAACCGCCCGCATTGCCGATCAGCATCTGCAAATCAAAAACGGCTGCAACATGGCGCTGGTGAACGCCTTTGGCTATGTCCTGCTGGAAGAGCAGCTGTACGACAAAGAGTACGTCGCCAAATATGCCGAAGGGCTGGAGGCTTACCGCGAAACCGTGAAGGACTACGCGCCGGAGGACGTCGAGCATTTAACCGGCGTACCGGCTCTGCAGGTTCGCCAGGCGATGCGCACCTTCGCCGCAGCGCCATCCGCCACCATCATGTGGGGCATGGGCGTAACCCAGTTCGGCCAGGCGGTAGACGTGGTCAAAGGGCTGTCCAGCCTGGCGCTGCTCACCGGCAACCTGGGGCGTGAAAACGTTGGCGTTGGCCCAGTACGCGGGCAGAACAACGTGCAGGGAGCCTGCGATATGGGCGTGTTGCCTAACCAGTTCCCCGGCTACCAGGATGTGGTTGATCCTGAAGTGCGCGCGAAGTTTGCTAAAGCCTGGGGGATTGACCCGGCGGTGATGGATGACAAAGTTGGCGTGCGTATTACCGAAGTACCGCACCTGGCGATAGAGGGCAAAGTCAAAGCCTACTACATCATGGGTGAAGATCCGCTCCAGACCGAAGCGGACCTGGGCCTGGTGCGCAAAGGATTTGAGGCGCTCGACTTTGTGGTGGTGCAGGACATCTTCATGACCAAAACCGCCGAAGTCGCTGATGTGCTGCTGCCCGCCACGTCCTGGGGCGAGCACGGCGGCGTCTTTACCTGTGCCGACCGGGGCTTCCAGCGCTTCGAGAAAGCCATCGAGGCGAAATACAACGTGAAGCGCGACTGGGAAATCATCAGCCTGCTTTCGACGGCGATGGGCTACCCAATGCACTATGAAAACAACCAGCAAATCTGGGATGAGCTGCGTGAGCTGTGCCCGCTGTTTTACGGCGTCACCTACGAAAAAATGGGCGATATGGGACACGTGCAGTGGCCTTGCCCGACGCTGGACCACCCCGGTACGCCGTATCTCTACAAAGACAGCAAATTCGACACGCCAAGCGGCAAAGGGCAACTGTTTGCCGCCGCCTGGCGTTCGCCCGCTGAAGTGCCTGACGATACCTACCCGCTGGTGCTTTGCACCGTCCGCGAAGTCGGGCACTACTCCTGCCGCTCGATGACCGGCAACTGCGCGGCGCTGCAAACCCTCGCGGATGAACCCGGCTTTGTGCAAATCAACCCGCTGGATGCGGACGCGCTAGGTATCAAAGATCGGCAACTGGTCTGGGTAAGTTCGCGTCGCGGCAAGGTTATCAGCCGCGCGGACGTGAACGAGCGCATTAACAAAGGCTCAGTCTATATGACCTATCAATGGTGGATTGGCGCCTGTAACGAGCTGACGCAGGACAATCTCGACCCGATCTCCAAAACGCCGGAAACCAAATATTGCGCGGTGAACGTTAGCGCGATTGAGGATCAGGCGTGGGCGGAGAGCTATGCGCAAACGACCTATAACAGCATGAAGGCGCGGCTGCGCGAGGCGGTGGAAGCGTGATTTTTACCCTCACCCCGGATGAAGGAATCGTGGAGTCTGAACTCGATTTGTCCCCTCTCCCCTCTGGGGAGAGGGCCAGGGTGAGGGGCACCGAACTCCGCATTCGCGGTAAAGTCCAGGGCGTTGGTTTCCGCCCCTTTGTCTGGCAAATCGCACAGCGGCTGAAGCTGATGGGCGATGTCTGCAACGATGGCGAAGGCGTTGTGGTTCGTCTGGTGGCCAACCCGGAAGCGTTTCTGAGCGAACTGCACGAATACTGCCCGCCGCTGGCGCGCATCGACAGCGTGGCGCAGCAGCCAATTTTCTGGGACGTTTTGCCCCAGGACTTTAGCATTCGCCACAGCGGCCATGGCGCGATGGACACCCAAATCGTACCGGATGCCGCCACCTGCCCGGAATGCCTGCGCGAGCTTAACGATCCGACCGACCGCCGCTACCGCTACCCGTTTATCAACTGCACTCACTGTGGGCCACGTTTCACCATCATCCGGGCGATGCCTTATGACCGTCCGTCCACGGTGATGGCGGCGTTTCCGCTCTGTGCCGCCTGCGAGGAAGAATATCGCAACCCGATGGACAGGCGTTTTCACGCTCAGCCGGTAGCTTGCCCGGACTGCGGGCCGCAGATCTACTGGCAGCAGGGCGCGCAGCGACTGGACGGCGAGCAGGCGGTCGCCCTGGCCGTTGCCGCGCTGCGTGAGGGAAAAATCGTGGCGGTTAAAGGTTTGGGCGGTTTTCACCTTGCCGTGGATGCCCGTAACAATGCCGCCGTTGAACGCCTCCGGGCGCGTAAGCAGCGGCCCGCCAAACCGCTGGCGGTGATGATTGCTACGCCCGAAGGGTTGCCTGATGAGGCCATGGCGCGGCTTGCCACGCCTGCAGCACCGGTGGTGCTGGTGGCGAGTGATGTTTTGCCTGAGCTGAGCGCTGCCGTGGCGCCGGGGCGAAACGAAACCGGCGTAATGCTGCCCGCTAACCCGCTCCAGCACCTGCTGGTTCAGGACTTTGGTGGCCCGCTGGTGATGACCTCCGGGAACCTCAACGGCAGGCCGCCAGCCATCGACAATGCTCAGGCGCTTCAGGATTTGGACGGTATTGCCGACGGTTTTCTGCTGCATAACCGGGACATTCTTCAGCGCATGGACGACTCGGTGATGCGAGCCAGCGGCGAAATGCTGCGCCGTGCGCGAGGTTTTGTGCCGGATGCGCTTCCTTTGCCCGCTGGCTTTAAAGACCTGCCGCCGATTCTGGCGTTGGGGGGCGATCTCAAAAATACCTTCTGCCTGGTTCGCGGCGGGCAGGCGGTGCTGAGTCAGCATTTTGGCGATTTGGCTCAGGAGGGCGTGGAGGCCCAATGGCAAAGCTCGCTGGCGCTGATGAGCGAGATCTACGGCTTTAAGGCAGAGCATGTCGCGCTCGACGCACATCCTTACTACCGCAGCGCGCAGGTGGGGCATGACATGGCGCTTCCTGTTACTGAAGTACTGCATCACCACGCCCATACGGCGGCCTGCCTGGCCGAACACGGCTGGCCGCTGAACGGCGGCAACGTCATTGCCCTTGCGCTGGACGGCATTGGCTATGGCGAAGCTGGCCAGCTTTGGGGCGGCGAATGCCTGCTGGTGAATTACCGGCGCTGTGTCTCTCTCGGCGGATTGCCGGCCGTGGCGTTGCCGGGGGGAGATCTGGCCGCCGTGCAGCCGTGGCGTAACCTGCTCGCTCAGTGCGAGGCGTTTGTGCCCGGCTGGCAGCGTTATCCCGAAACAGAAGCTGTGCGGGCGCAGGCCTGGCGACCTCTGGCAAAAGCGGTGGCTCGCGGAGTTAATGCCCCACTAGCCTCATCCTGCGGGCGGCTGTTTGATGCCGTTGCCACCGCGCTCAACTGTGCGCCTTACCAACAAAGCTATGAAGGCGAAGCCGCCTGTCACCTTGAAGCCCTGGCGCTGGACGCTGGCCCCTGCTCGCACCCTGTCACGCTGCCGTTGGTGAACGGTCATCTCGATCTGGCGGCCTTCTGGCGGCAATGGTTTGGCTGGCAGGGCGAGGCCGGAGCGCGGGCCTGGGCGTTTCACGATGCCCTGGCGAAAGGCCTGTCGGCGCTGGTTCGCCATCATGCCCTGCTCACCGGCGTGACCACCGTGGCCTGCTGCGGTGGCGTGCTGCACAACCGGCTGCTGCGCGAGCGCCTGGCGTTCTATCTCTCCGATTTCACCCCTCTCTTCCCGACGCGGCTTCCCGCCGGTGACGGGGCGCTTTCCCTGGGGCAGGCAGTGGTTGCCGCTGCCCGCTATTTGAATCACCACAAGGATAAAAAAGATGTTAATGCGTGTTCTTCGTGACAACCCGCGCGCCGGCCTGCTGCTGGCGGTTTTAGTGGCTGCTAACTTTGCCGCCTGGGCCTGGGCGCTGGCGGCGTTTAACCACAGCTCGGCGCTGATGGCGGCCAGCCTGTTGGCCTGGTGCTACGGCCTGCGCCACGCGGTAGACGCCGACCATATCGCCGCGATTGATAACGTCACCCGCAAAATGATGCAGCAGGGCAAACGCCCGTTTGGCGTGGGAGCCTGGTTCTCGTTGGGTCACTCCAGCATTGTGATTCTGGCTTCTGTCGCCATTGCAGCTACTGCTGCGGCTTTCCAGCAAAAAATGGACTGGTTCCATGACGTTGGCGGCGTGATCGGCACCGCCGTGTCGGCCTGCTTCCTGCTGGCGATGGCGCTGGTTAACTTGGTCATCCTGCGTGGCGTGCGGCGCAACTTCCGCCAGCTTAAACGCGGTGAACCGCTGGCTGCAGATGCGACGGAAATGACCGGCGGCGGCATGATGAGCTGGCTGTTTAACTCTGTTTTTCGCCTGATCGGCAAAAGCTGGCACATGTACCTGGTCGGCTTCCTGTTCGGCCTCGGCTTTGACACCGCCACCGAAATTGGTGTGTTGGGCATTTCTGCCGCCAGCGCCTCCAGCGGCATGTCCATCTGGTCGATTCTGGTATTCCCGGCGCTGTTTGCCAGCGGCATGGCGCTGGTGGATACCCTCGACAACGTGATTATGGTGGGTGCCTACGGCTGGGCGTTTAACAAACCGCAGCGCAAGCTCTACTACAACATGACGATTACCGGCACTTCTGTGGTGGTGGCGTTGTTTATCGGTGGGCTTGAAGCGCTGGGCCTGCTGGCTGATAAATTCCAGTTAGAGGACGGGATCTGGCAGTGGGTTGGTGCGCTCAACGACAACCTCGGCAACGCCGGATTTGTTGTGGTCGGGCTGTTTATCGCCTGCTGGGGGATTTCGATGCTGAACTACCGCTGGAAAGGCTATGACGCTTTAGTGGTGAGATAAGAAAGCGGGGCATTAAGCCCCGTTTTACATTGTTACTCGTTATTCGGCTTCCGCCCAGGCTCGCTCAATCTCTTCAGCCAGGATTTTCACCCCTGCCTCGATCTTTTCCGGCTCCGGGACATAGTTCATGCGCATGCACTGGTGCGTGTGCGGCCACGGCTTGTCCAGCCCCGGGAAGAAGTAATCGCCCGGCACCATCAGCACGCCGCGCTTTTTCAGGCGCTGGTACAGCAGCTCGGTGGTGATCGGCAGGTCTTTAAACCACAACCACAGGAAGATAGCGCCTTCCGGCTTGTGGATCAGGCAGCGTTCCGGCGACAGATAGCGGCGGAGTACGGCGATAGTCTCCTGCACGCGCTGGTAGTAAAACGGCTTGATAACCGTTTCAGACAGGCGCAGCAGATCGTTCCGCTTAATCATTTCGCAGGCCATGGCTGGGCCAATGCCGCCCGGCGCCAGGCTGATAATGCCGTTCATGTTGCTGATGGCGGAGATGATTTTCTCGTTAGCGATAATGATCCCACAGCGGCTGCCCGGCAGGCCGAGCTTGGACAGACTCATGCACAGGATGATGTTCGGGTTCCACAGCGGGCGGGCTTCGCTAAAGATGATGCCGGGGAAAGGCACGCCGTAGGCGTTATCGATCACCAGCGGAATGCCGTGCTGGTTCGCCAGCGCGTCCAGGTTCATCAGTTCTTCGTCGGTGATTACGTTGCCGGTCGGGTTCGTCGGACGAGATACGCAGATCATGCCGGTATCTTCGCCGATATGCAGGTGTTCGAAGTCAACGTGGTACTTAAACTGGCCTTCCGGCAACAGTTCGATGTTCGGACGGGTGGAGACAAACAGCTCTTCTTCCAGTCCGGCATCCGCGTAGCCAATGTACTCCGGCGCCAGCGGGAAGAGCACCTTTTTGGTGCGACCATCCGCATGACGTCCGGCGAAAAGGTTAAACAAGTAGAAAAATGCACTCTGACTGCCGTTTGTTAGTGCAATATTCTGTGGTTCGATGTCCCAACCCAGTTCATCGCGCAGCATACCGGCAAGCAATTTTAGCAGTTCACTTTTCCCCTGCGGACCGTCGTAGTTGCATAGTGTGTCGGTCAGTTTACCGCTGGCCAGCATCTCGGAAAGCAGCTGCTGGAAGTAGTCGTTCATCGCCGGGATCTGCGCAGGGTTGCCACCGCCAAGCATGATGGCGCCTGGTGTGCGCAGGCCGTCGTTGAGATCCTCCATCAGGCGGGTGATGCCTGCATGGCGGGTGAATTTATCGCCGAAAAGTGAAAACGTCATAACGTGGGTCTGCTGAATACTTTTGAAAAGAGGCTAACCATAGCGCTACAAATAACGCCGTGCAAACCCGGTAAGCATAGTCACTGTTGGCGAATATGCTGTGTGATTTGTGCTGTGCAGCAGGATATGTTGAAGCCGGGCGCTCTTTTCAGGGATGTGGCGTTATTACCCTCACCCTAACCCTCTCCCTCACGGAGAGGGAATAAACCGCTTATTTTCTCCCTTGCTGAGGGGCTTTAACGCCTATGGATTGCCCGCCCACACCACGATCACCTTGTCATCCCCGCTGACCCGGCTAAAGGCATAGCCCTGTTTTATGCTCAACGTGGTTTGTTTTCCTGCGCCGATGGCCTGGTGGCGGGCGCGGAACTGGCTCAGCTTCTGCCAGTGGGCAAGCGTTGTGGCCTGCGGGCCGGTGGCATCCTGCCAGTTCATGTCTGAGCGGGTGCCCTGTAGTGGGTCAGAGCCCGTCGGGCCAAACGGCCTTTGGGTTTCATCCCCGTAGAAGATTTGCACCGCGCCTGGCGTGAGCAGCAACAGCTCCGCCGCTTTTTGTCCACCTTCCCGGAACAGGCGGGTGTCGTGGGAGGAGAGGTAGCTCAGCACGTTGAATTGCTGAAGTTTGTCAGACATTTGCTGCCAGGTCGGGCCAATCGTGGCCAGGCAATCTACGGCTTTGGCCGCCTGTTCCTGATAGTCGAAGTTGATCATCGCGTCGAAGCCGCTGGCGTAGTAGTCGCTTTTCATCACGCCATGCCCCCAGGCTTCGCCCGTCATCCAGAACGGAGCATCGTCAATTTTTTTGTCCGGGTTGACTTGTTTCCATTCAGCCAATGCCGCGCTGGACTGCGTTTTTAATTGCTGCCAGGCCGCTTTTTCGACGTGTTTTGCCGTATCGACCCTGAAGCCATCAATGCCGTAGTCACGCACCCACTGACTTAGCCAGTGGGTCAGGTAATCGCGAACCGTGTAGCCCGGAATCGCCTTTGCAGCGGTATCCGGCTTGCGGCTGTAAAACGCCGGTAATTCTGCTGGCGCGGTCGCTTCGGTTTTCAAATCGGGCAGGAAGGCGAGCGACATGGTTAAATCGTCAAAGCCGGGATTGTCGTAATCGCCAATATCCGTTCTGATCCAGGCTTTGCCCCACCACTTATCCCACGCGGCCTTGTCGCTGAAGTTGATGTAATCGTTAAAGCTGTGCCAGCTTTGGCCCGGGGCTGGCTTCCAGTCAGTCCAGCGCTCGCCGAGGGTTTTTTTAAGTTCATCACCTTTGAGATAGAGGGCACCAAACTGGTATGCCTGCATGTCGGCGAGCGTCGCGTATCCGGTGTGATTCATCACGACGTCAAACAGAATGCGGATCCCGCGCTGATGGGCTTCATCCACCAGTCGGCGGAGATCGGCTTCGTTGCCCATGTTGGCATCAAGCTTCGTCCAGTCCTGGGTGTAATAGCCGTGGTAGGCGTAATGCGGGAAATCACCTTTGGTGCCGCCGCCCACCCAGCCGTGAATTTGCTCCAGCGGGGAGCTTATCCAGAGCGCGTTAACGCCAAGCTGCTGCAGGTAATCCAGTTTGCTGGTCAGCCCGGCAAGGTCGCCGCCGTGGAAGGTGCCTATTTCCTGCATGCCGTCTTTATGGCGGCCATAGCTGTGGTCGTTCGCCGGGTTGCCGTTTTCAAAACGGTCGGTGAGAACGAAATAGACCGTCGCATTCTGCCAGCTAAACGGGGCAGGCTTCGCCACAGTGGCAGATTCCAGCAGCAATAAAGCGCCGCTTCCGGCCGCGGGCATCAGCGTGATGTGGCCTTGCTCAACCTGGGCCGTATTCCCGCTGTAGAAATCCCGCACAACCGATCCTTCAGCAAAAGTGCTGCTGACATCGACGTTGAGCGGCTTTCCATCCCATTTCGGGCACTGCGCCATCACTTGCAGGGGCTGACTGCTGGCCTCCGGCTGAAGGGTCAGCATCAGCGTTGGCGTCCCGCTGCGGGTATCTATTTGCGCCTGGTACTCTCCGGCGCGGAAAACCCGCCACGTCGGGGCATCCCCGGCGCAAGGCGTCAGGGACAGAACCTGATTAAGTTTGATGGCCTCTGAGGGCTGCCAGCATTGATTATCCTGCGTCAGCCTGAGGGGAAGGATACTTTTATCGAGGTGTGTTGCGCTGGTAAACAAGCCCGGATGTGTGGCCTGAAAAGCAGAAAGCCCAGGCGCGTTCCAGCCCGCGAATGCAAGGCAGGGCGTGAACAACAGGCAGAGAGAGAGTCGTGTCATACGCATCATCCAGTGAGGATTTATTGCGCAGTTTGCCATGCCCCTGGAAACATGCGCTCATCCTGCCCGTGTGTTTTACAGGGTGTAGCCGCCGGGGTGAGTGACGGTGTTAACGTTTTTATTTGTTCGTTAACCAGTGGCCGAAGTGGGCGCTCAGCGTGTTGCGGGTGGCGAGCAGCTCATCGATTGTTTTGGTGAGCCTGGCGTTCAGGGTTTCACACTGCTCAAAGCTGTAATGGTTATCGGCGCGCAGATTCTCGAGTTTTTCCTGCAGGATCGCCACTTCCGCTTCCGCTTTGTAGCGCGCTTCCTGCTGGGTTTTAATCAGTTCGTCGGCGGCTTCCAGGCGCTGATGAAGCTCGGCCTTTTCCCGCTGATGTGTCTCCAGCAGCCCGGAGCCGGACTCTTTCTGGCGGTTCAGCAGGCTTTTCAGCTCGTCGATTTCCCGCTGCATCACGCTGCGCACCAGGGCAGATTCTTTCAGGTGCATTTCCTGACTGATATTCAGCGCTTTCTGGAGCTCTGTGACCTGTTTTTCATATCGTTGCAGGCGGGTGGTTGTTTCTACGGTGTTACCCTGAGCGGAGCGCTGCTGGGCTTCTCGCAGCTGGGCAAGCAGGCTGGTGGAGAGTGACTCAGCTTCTCTCAGGCGACGGAGGGTTTCCGGCGAGTCCTGGTAAACCGTTTTGGTTTGCGGCGGTTTTTCACTGATGCGAACAAGATTAACGTTAACTAATGCTGCGCTAACCTCGGCCTGAATTTGCTCTTTATTATGCGCTTTCATACGGTTGCACGCGCTGGCAAGGAAGCTTGCGGCTTCGTTAGCGTTCGCCGTTGCAAAGGCTTTTTTTATCAGGTTCTGCACCAGGCTCATGTTGCCAGTTTTCCTGTATCAAATGTTATTTGAGCGCCTTAACCCCGGTCGTTCCGCCGTCAGGCTATTGCCGCCGCCACCTTAAAAATATAACCAATAATCTCACTCTCTAAATGCGGGAATCATCCTCCGCAGTGCATTTTTTTACTGTGCCGCGAAGTGTGATTAAGCCCCGAATTTTACAATACTTTTTATCACCATAAGAAGTTCATAGGTGACATTGTTTCGGAATAGTACTATTTCTAAAGGTGCTCTGAGCGGTTAATTTTGATATAATTCGCCTCTGTTTTTCTAAAACCTTTTAAAAAATAAGGCACTGGAAACGATCGATCCGACCAGGAGAGCTAATGATATCACCCCCATTTCGACGATTCGGGGCCGCGATACTCATGCTGCTGACCGTGGGCTTTTCAAGTCACGCGCTCGCCAGTAAACATGAGCCTAAATCGCACAGCAAGGCCCATATAACGAAAGTAAGCAGCAAGAAAGCGGTAAGCAGTAAACTGGCAAGTAGTAAAAAAGAGTATTCTCGCAATAGTGAAAATGGTTCGCTTCCTGATTTGCGAAAATACCCTTCCGGGACACCAAGGAAAAAAGCGTTTCTCCGGACGGTCATGCCATATATTACCCGCCAAAATGCAGCGATAACTGCCGACCGTAACTGGTTGATTTCAAAGCAGTACGAAAAGCGCTGGTCGCCGACTGAGCGTGCACGTCTGAAAGAAATTACCCAGCGTTACAAGGTGGCGTGGCGCGGCAATACCAACCGTGTGCCGTGGAACAGCCTGCTGGAAAAAGTCGATATCATTCCTACCAATATGGTGGCGACAATGGCAGCGGCGGAAAGCGGCTGGGGCACATCTAAACTTGCCCGCAGCAACAACAATCTGTTTGGCATGAAGTGCACCAAGCGCCATTGCAACAGCGAGC
This sequence comes from Enterobacter sp. TMH.L2, assembly GCF_050847315.1. Lineage (NCBI taxonomy): Bacteria > Pseudomonadati > Pseudomonadota > Gammaproteobacteria > Enterobacterales > Enterobacteriaceae > Enterobacter > Enterobacter sp. TMH.L2. The sequence continues at coordinate 4,713,623 of NZ_CP193791.1, forward strand.
CCGGTAAAGTGAAAGGTTACCTGCATTACGGCTCTGTGAATGAAGGCGTGAATGCTTACGTCGCTAACCTGAATACCCATCCGGCCTATTCTTCGTTCCGTAAAGAGCGTGCCAAGCTGCGCAAAGCGGATCAGGAAGTGACGGCTAATAATATGATTCACAAGCTGAAAGGGTATTCGGCGAAAGGCTCAAGCTATAATAACTTCCTGTTCGCGATGTATCAGAGCAACCAGCGTTTAATGCTGCCGAATTAATTTTCATTGCCTGAATGAAATAAACAATGCCCTCTTCGGAGGGCATTGTTATTTAGAGGTTTAAACTAAAATTTCGCTAAAGCGATCGCGGTGTTCTTTAGGCGTGGCGTCATACTCTTTTTTAAATACCGAATAGAAATATTGCAAAGACGGGTAGCCGCACATCTGTGATATTTCATTGATAGATAGAGAAGTTGAAATCAGTAGGCTGCGCGCTTTTTCCAGTTTTTCGGCGTGGATTACCGCGTGAATCGTCTCGCCGACCTCTTCTTTAAAACGTTTCTCCAGGTTCGAACGTGAGATCCCGACCGCATCCAGCACTTGTTCGACCTTGATCCCTTTGCAGGCGTGATTGCGGATGTAGTGCATCGCCTGGATTACCGCCGGGTCATGCAGCGAGCGATAATCCGTGGAGCGGCGTTCCACAACCCTCACCGGCGGCACTAGCACACGCTGGAGCGGCAGGATTTCGCTGTCCAGCAGGCGGTGTAGCAGTTTGGCGGCCTGGTAGCCCATCTGACGCGTACCCTGCGCTACTGACGAAAGCGCGACCCGCGATAAATAACGGGTCAGCTCCTCGTTATCGATGCCGATAACGCAAAGCTTTTCCGGGACGGGGATATGCAGGTGCTCGCAGACCTGCAGCAGGTGTCGGGCTCGGGCGTCCGTGACCGCAATAATGCCGGTTTGCGGCGGCAGCGTTTGTACCCAGTCCGCCAGGCGGTTTTGGGCGTGCTGCCAGTTTTCTGGTGCCGTTTCTATGCCCTGATAAATCACGCCCCGGTACTTTTCCTTCGCAACCAATTGACGAAAAGCGTGCTCTCGTTCGGCCGCCCAACGTTTGCCGCTCGAGCCGGGCAACCCATAAAACGCAAAACGCTGCACGCCTTTCTCCTTCAGGTGCAGGAAGGCGCTTTCCACCAGCGCGTGGTTGTCGGTCGCGATGTAATGCACTGCGGGATAGTGCTCCGGCGTGTGGTAGGAGCCACCGACGCCGACAATCGGGACTTCGGCGCCTTCCAGCAAGTGTTCAATCTCCCGATCGTCAAAATCGGCAATCACGCCGTCGCCCAGCCACTCTTTGATATTATCGATCCGGGCGCGAAAGTCCTCTTCGATAAAAATGTCCCATTCTGACTGAGAGGCCTGCAAATATTCCCCCACGCCTTCGACTACCTGACGGTCATAGACTTTATTGGCGTTGAATAGCAGCGTAATGCGATGACGTTTCTCAAACATGCCGATAGTTTCCCGTAGCTAACCAGATGTCTGCATATCACAGCCGCGAGCGAGCCGGGGAACGCCACCCCGGCATTGTGATCGTTTGCACGTTTTGCCCGCCAGGCACATTACGCCCGGCGTTTGGTCGCAGAATCCATCCACACCGCGAGCAGCAAAATGGCGCCTTTCACTATGTACTGCCAGAAGGTCGGGACGTCCATCATGCTCATGCCGTTGTCGAGCGAAGCCATAATAAATGCCCCCATCACCGCACCGGCAACGCTGCCGATACCACCCGCCAGGCTGGTTCCACCAATAACACAGGCGGCAATGGCATCCAGTTCGGCGATGTTCCCGGCGGAAGGTGAGCCTGCTCCGAGGCGCGAGCTAAGAATCAGCCCGGCAATCGCCACCATCAGGCCGTTTATAGCAAACACCGCTAGCTTGGTACGTTCAACGTTGATTCCCGAAAGGCGCGCAGCATCAATATTGCCGCCGATGGCGTAGATGCGGCGGCCAAACGCAGTTCGGGTAGCCATAAACATCCCGGCGAGCAGCAGCAGCGCAAGGATCAGTACCGGCGTGGGAACGCCGCGATAGTCGTTCAACAGCCAGATGGCGCCGAGTACGATCACGGCGGTGATTGCCTGGCGGCCAACAAAGCCACCCGACGCGGGCGCGGCAAGGCCCAGAGCCTGACGGCGAATACGTAGCCGCCATTGCCAGGCAATAAAGCCCATCAAACCGATAACGCCAACGGTAAAGCCAATGCCGTCTGACAGGTAGCTTTGCCCGATTTGCGACATGGCTCCGCTGGTGGGCGACACGGTGGTGCCATTGGTGATGCCGATTAAAATTCCCCGAAACGCCAGCATACCCGCGAGCGTGACGATAAACGACGGCACTTTGCGATAGGCAATCCACCATCCGTTCCATGCCCCGAGAACCAGGCCCAGGGCCAGCGTGACAACAATCGTGAGTGGCAGAGGCCAGCCGAGCCAGACGTCAAAAATGGCCGCTACGCCGCCCAGAAGACCCATCATTGAGCCAACCGAGAGGTCGATTTCAGCCGAAATAATGACGAACACCATGCCCACCGCGAGGATGCCGGTAATGGCCGTTTGCCGAAGGAGGTTGGAGACGTTGCGGGCGCTCAGGTAAGCGCCGTCCGTTTGCCACGTAAAGAACAGCATGATGACCAGGATGGCGGCAATCATGACAAAAACCTGCAAATTCAGCGATTTTAATGCTCTAACGGAGGCGCGGCCTGGTGCCGTCAGTTTCATTTCAGACAAATTGCTTTTCGACATGGGGGTCACTCCTCAGGGCGGCTTCCATGACCTTTTCCTGGGTCAGATTATGGTTAATCAAATCGGCTTTAATGCGGCCTTCGTGCATCACCAGTACGCGATCGCTCAGGCCGAGCACTTCCGGTAGTTCAGAGGAGATGACAATGACGGCGATCCCCTGCTGCACCAGTTGATTGATAAGTTTGTAGATCTCGTATTTCGCGCCAATGTCGATGCCTAGAGTGGGTTCATCGAGTATCAGGATGCGCGGATTGAGCAGCAGGCAGCGGGCAAGAATTGCTTTTTGCTGGTTCCCACCGCTCAGGCGGCCAATCGCCAGGCTGGGCGATGACGTTTTGACTTTCAGGCGTGTCAGCGACTGCAGCATGCAGTGCTGCTCTTGCGCTTCATCTAGGCTGTTTAGTGCGCCAGTAAACTGACTCAATGCGGCAAGCGTGATGTTTTGCCCCACGGCCATGACCGGCACGATGCCGTCCTTCTTACGATCTTCCGGCACCATGGCGATGCCGTGAGCGATAGCCTGCTGACAGTTATTGATACGAACCTGCTGCCCATCGATGTAGATATTTCCTTCCCAGCGCCCCTGCCAAACGCCAAACAGACACTGCACCGCCTCGGTTCTTCCGGCCCCGACCAAACCGGCAATGCCCAGGATTTCCCCTTTTCGCAGAGAAAAAGAGGCATCGTTGACCCGCTTGATGTGCCGGTTGACCGGGTGCCATGCGGTCAGGTGTTCGACGCGGAGGATCTCATCGCCGGTTTGGTGAGGTTCGCTGGGGTACAGCGCCGTCAGTTCCCGGCCAACCATCATGGTGATGATATCGTCCTCGCTCATCTGCTTAGCTTCGCGGGTGCCGATGGGCTGCCCGTCGCGAATCACGCAGATGGTGTCGGAAATGGCTTTAACTTCATTGAGCTTGTGGGAGATATAAATACAGGCGATGCCGTGCGCCTGCAGATCGCGAATTATCCCGAGCAGTACGGCGGTTTCCTGCTCGGTGAGCGAAGCGGTGGGTTCGTCCAGAATCAGCAACCGCACCTGCTTGTTCAGCGCCTTCGCGATCTCAACCAATTGTTGCTGCCCCAGCCCTAAATCTCCTACGTGAGTTTCCGGGGAGTGCGTAAGGTTCACCTGGGCAAGCAGCTTCTGGCAGCGTAACGTCATGGCATCGAAGTCGAGCAGGCCGTGGCGCGTAATTTCTACGCCGAGGAAGATGTTTTCCAGCACCGTAAGATGCTTCACCAGCGCCAGCTCCTGATGAATGATGGCGATGCCTTTGCGCTCAGTGTCGCGAATATGACTCGCCTGCAGCGGCTCACCGGCAAACCAGATCTCACCTTCATAGCTGCCGTGAGGGTAAATACCACACAGCACTTTCATCAGCGTGGATTTGCCCGAGCCATTTTCACCGCACAGCGACATCACTTCTCCAGCGTCCAGGGCCAGACTCACGTTATCCACGGCTTTTACTTGCCCAAAGGATTTGGTGATGTTTTTCATTTCCAACAAATGAGGCATAAGGCTCCTCCTGGTGAAAGAGAAGGCCCGCGTATGCGCAGGCCCGGTGGCTACAGATCGCTCTTTTTGTGGAAACCGTCGGCAATGACGGTGCTGTCGATATTGGTTTTTTCCACCTCAATAGGCGTCAGGAGGCGGGAGGGAACATCTTTCAGGCCATTATTCAATGTGGCATCTGCGGCTGGTTGTTTACCTTCCCCCAGATCGACGGCAATTTCGGCGGCGGTATCTGCCAGTTTGGTAATAGGTTTATAGACGGTCATTGTTTGGGTACCGGCAATAATGCGCTTAATGCCCGCGAGATCGGCATCCTGACCTGAAATAGCCACTTTCCCCGCCAGCCCCTGCGCGCTAAGCGCCTGAATTGCACCGCCCGCAGTGGCGTCGTTGGAGGCGACAACGGCATCAATCTTGTTATTGTTCGCGGTCAGGGCATTTTCCATAATTTTCAGCGCGTTTTCCGGCAGCCAGCCGTCAACCCACTGATCGCCGACGACTTTAATTTTTCCATCGTCGATATAAGGCTTTAATACTTTCATCTGCCCGGCGCGGAATAATTTCGCATTATTATCCACCGGCGAACCGCCCATTAAGAAGTAATTCCCCTGCGGCACTTTACTCACAATGCTTTTTGCTTGTAATTCACCGACTTTTTCATTGTCGAAAGAAATATAAAAATCAATGTCAGCATTATTAATCATGCGGTCGTAGGCGAGCACTTTAATGCCTTCGCGTTTAGCTTCTGCAACCACGTTACTTAATACCTGGCCGTTGTAGGGGATAATCACTAATACATCAACACCGCGGTTAATCATATTTTCAATTTGCGACATCTGGGTTTCTTCGTTGCCATTAGCGGACTGGACAAAAACTTTCGCCCCCAACGATTCCGCCTTTTTCACAAAAATATCGCGATCTTTTTGCCAGCGCTCCAGACGAAGGTCGTCAATCGCCATACCGATTTTCACTTCTTTTGCGATGCCGCTTACGCTGGTCAGGATAAGTGAGGCGCATAGCGTAACTAAGATGTTCTTTATCTTCATGTTATTTACCTGTAGGGGGAAAGTGGCTTATCGGAATAAAGAGTGATTCATATCAGCAGACGGTTTGAATTGTTATCGTTCATGGAGAAAGCATCAATTACTGATTTTTATCTTCGCGTTATGTTTTTTTGTTTAATCGTAAAATTATGATGGCGATCTGATTTCATATTGAATGACCAGCCTGTTGCACTAATTTATGGAAGCAGTTACGCGATGTTTGTTTATTATTTTATTCGTTTTTTGCGAGGTGACGCACATTTGAGTATTCTCTCAATCCCAGAGTGAAATAACGTAATTGAGCAACCGTCAGGGAAAACTCAGGATGAGCTGACCAGCTATCCTGCCGCAGTTTTCTGATGACGGAGTTAACTATGCAAGCTTATTTCGACCAACTCGATCGCGTGCGTTTTGAAGGCCCTAAAACCACCAACCCACTGGCGTTTCGTCACTACAATCCGGATGCATTAATTCTTGGAAAACGCATGGAAGAGCACCTGCGTTTTGCGGCCTGCTACTGGCACACATTCTGCTGGACGGGCGCGGATATGTTCGGCGTGAGTGCTTTCGAACGCCCGTGGCAGCAGGCCGGAGACGCTATGGCGCTTGCGAAGCGCAAGGCCGACGTGGCGTTTGAGTTTTTCCAGAAACTGGGCGTGCCGTATTACTGTTTTCATGATGTTGACGTGTCGCCTGAAGGCTCGTCGCTTAAGGAATACCTGAACAATTTTGCACAGATGACGGAAGTCCTGGCGCAAAAACAACAGGACAGCGGCGTGAAGCTGCTGTGGGGCACGGCTAACTGCTTTACCCACCCTCGCTACGGCGCTGGGGCAGCAACGAATCCCGATCCCGAAGTGTTTACCTGGGCGGCGACGCAAGTCGTGACGGCAATGAACGCCACGCATCAACTGGGCGGGGAAAACTATGTGCTATGGGGCGGGCGTGAAGGGTATGAAACCCTGCTGAATACCGACCTGCGGCAGGAGCGCGAGCAAATTGGGCGCTTTATGCAAATGGTCGTTGAGCACAAGCATAAAATCGGCTTCCGTGGCACGTTGCTTATCGAACCGAAGCCGCAGGAACCGACCAAGCATCAGTACGATTACGACGTGGCGACGGTCTACGGCTTCCTGAAGCAGTTTGGTCTCGAAAAAGAGATAAAGGTTAACATTGAGGCTAACCACGCGACGCTCGCCGGTCACTCATTCCACCACGAAATCGCCAGCGCGATTGCACTGGGTATTTTTGGCTCGGTGGATGCTAACCGGGGCGATCCGCAGCTGGGCTGGGATACCGATCAGTTCCCGAACAGCGTCGAGGAAAATGCGCTGGTGATGTATGAGATCCTGAAAGCTGGCGGGTTCACGACGGGTGGCCTGAACTTTGACGCCAAAGTGCGCCGCCAGAGTACCGACAAATATGACCTGTTTTATGGTCATATCGGCGCCATGGATACGATGGCGCTGGCGCTGAAAGTGGCTGCCCGCATGGTTGAAGACGGCGAGCTTGATAAACGTGTCGCCAAACGCTACGCCGGGTGGAATAGTGAGCTGGGCCAGCAAATTCTTAAAGGGCAGATATCGCTCACGCAGCTGGCGCAGTACGCTGAGCAGCACAAGCTGGCCCCGCAGCATCAAAGCGGGCATCAGGAGCGGCTGGAAAACCTGATTAACCACTATTTGTTCGATAACTAAACTTGCCTGCGCCGCTGAAAAGCGGCGCGATATTAAGGAGCTACCATGTATATCGGCATCGATCTTGGCACCTCAGGCGTGAAGGCGATCCTGCTCAGTGAAGCAGGTGAGGTGATGGCTACATGCAGCGAGCCGCTGACTGTATCCCGGCCTCATTCCCTGTGGTCCGAGCAAGATCCCGAACACTGGTGGCAGGCAACGGACCGTGCAATGCGGGCGTTGGGCGTGAAACATGCACTCAGCGGTGTAAAGGCGATTGGGCTTGCGGGTCAGATGCATGGGGCAACGTTGCTGGACAGCAAACAGCGCGTACTCCGCCCGGCTATCCTTTGGAACGATGGCCGCAGCGGCGAGGAATGTGCGTTGCTGGAGAGCAACGTAGAAGAGGCAAGAGCGATAACCGGCAATCTGATGATGCCCGGCTTTACCGCGCCTAAGCTTTTGTGGGTCGAGCGTCATGAGCCTGAGATCTTTGCGCAAATTAATAACGTGCTGCTGCCGAAGGATTATCTGCGTCTGAGAATGACCGGAGAATTCGCCAGTGACATGTCCGATGCGGCAGGCACGATGTGGCTGGATGTCGCTAAGCGCGACTGGAGTGACACGATGCTCGACGCCTGCCGTCTTTCCCGGCGGCACATGCCTGAATTGTTTGAGGGCAGTGAAATAACCGGGGTACTAACGCGAGAAGTTGCAGAGGCCTGGAAAATGCCTGCTGTGCCCGTTGTGGCTGGCGGGGGCGACAATGCCGCAGGGGCTATTGGCGTCGGCATGGTTGATGCCGGACAGGCAATGCTTTCGCTCGGGACATCCGGGGTTTATTTTGCCGTCAGCGACGGTTTCCGCTGCAGGCCGGAAAGTGCAGTACACAGTTTTTGCCATGCGTTACCCAACCGCTGGCATTTGATGTCGGTGATGCTCAGCGCGGCCTCCTGCCTTGACTGGGCAGCTAAACTCACTGGCCTCGGCAGCGTACCGGCTCTACTGGCGGCGGCGGAACAGGCAAATCAGGACGCCGGTGTGGTTTGGTTCCTGCCTTATCTTTCCGGGGAGCGTACTCCGCATAATAACCCGCAGGCTAAAGGCACCTTTTTTGGTCTGACCCATCAGCACGGCCCCGCCGAGCTTGCCCGCGCGGTGCTGGAAGGCGTGGGCTACGCGCTGGCGGACGGCATGGACGTTGTGCACGAATGCGGTATTACGCCGGACAGCGTCACGCTGATTGGCGGCGGCGCACGTAGCCCGTACTGGCGGCAAATCCTGGCGGATATCAGCGGCCAGGTGCTGGATTACCGCACCGGCGGCGAGGTTGGGCCCGCGCTTGGGGCGGCGCGCCTGGCGCAAATCGCGCTCTCACCGGGCCAGCCTTTACAGACTCTGTTACCTCAGCCGCCGCTGGAGCAAAGGCATCAGCCTGATTTGGCTCGCCATCAGCGCTATGCCGGGCGGCGCCAGGTCTTTAACCAGATTTATCAGCAGCTGCTGCCGCTGATGTCCTGAGTGTCGTGTTCACTTTCCCCTCACCTTATTCCTCCCCTCAAGGTGGCAAGGGGGATCACAAGCTAAGGTTGGCATGATTTATTCCCTCTCCCTTCCAGGGAGAGGGAATAAATTGCGGTTGAAGAAGATGCCGGACGTGCAGCGAGGCGTTCATCGTCTCAAACCAACACTATCCTGTCCGTTTTTGGTATTAGCAACCGTGAAATCCCTTGTCAGAATGGTTTTAACCTCACTAACAAGGAGTCCGAAAATGTCACGTACAGCGCTGATCAATATTGATACCCAGCAGTCTTTCTTTCACCGGGATTATTGGCGGGAGGATGATGTCCCGGCGTTCCAACGGGCGATGCTGGCACTCATTGCAGGCTGCCAGCAGAAAGGCGTGCCGGTGGTGGATATCTTCCATGTGGATGAAGACGATGTCTTTTCGCTGGCCTCCGGGTTTGTTACGCCGATGCCATTTTTACGCCATCAGCCTGCGGTCAGTTTCCAGAAACACGTCCACAACGCGTTTACCGGTACCGGGCTGGATCATTGGCTCCGTGCCCGAGACATCAACCACCTGATTATCTGTGGGATCCGCACCGAACAATGCTGCGAAACCACTGCGCGGGTGGCCTCCGACCTGGGCTACCGGGTTTCTTTTGTTAGCGAGGCGATGCTGACCTTCCCGATGACCTGGAAAGGCGTTACGCTGGACGCCGCCAGCCTGCGCCACCGCACCGAAACCGTGCTGGCAGGGCGGTTCGCCGAAATTCAAACCGTAGCCGAGTGCCTGGAGTCGCTGGAATGAGTGTGGGGGTCTGGTTTGTGGTGCTGCCGGGGGTGTTGTCCCTCGATCTGAGCGGCCCGGCGGAAACGCTGGTGCTGGCGAGGCACGCGTTTGATCTGCACTACATTGGCCCGGACCCTGAGATCGAAACCTCTATCGGCCTGACGTTCAGCGGTATTCAGCCGTTACCTGAGACCCTTCCCGCCGGAAGTCTGCTGGTGCTGCCCGGTGTATGCGATTCAAACCGCTTTTTTGCCACGCCGCAGGCGGAAGAAGTCCGGCGTTGGTTAACCCGGCTGCAGCCGCAAATCCATAGCCAGCAGCTTAATCTGATGTGCGTTTGTTCCGGGGCGCTGCTGGCAGCCCGTGCGGGTTTGATGCACGGCATTCAGTGCACAACGCACCATGACGTGCTTGAAAGACTGAAAGCCGCTGCACCGGGCGCGCAGGTGAAAGATAACCGCATTTTTGTGGAAGATCGCGGTATATGGACCAGCGCAGGGATTACATCGGGGATCGATCTCGCTTTGCATTTGATTAACCGCCACTGCGGGCCACGGATGGCACTCGATGTTGCCAGAGAGATGGTGGTCTGGTTCCGCCGTTCGGGAGACGACCCGCAGCTTTCGCCCTGGCTTCGCTACCGGAACCACATTCACCCGGCGGTGCATCGCGCACAGGATCTGCTTTCGGCTGCACCTGAGGCTGCCTGGCCGATCCCGGAAATTGCTAACCGGGTTCACGTCAGCCCCCGACATTTATCCCGCCTTTTTCAGCATCACCTGGGCATTTCCGTGCGCGACTACCTGGAACAGCTCCGGCTGGCGGTGGCGGAACAGCGGCTGCAGCAGGGGCAGCGTATGGAACAGGCCGCCAGCGCCGCCGGGTTTTCCTCTCCGCGCCAGCTTCATCGGGCCAGAGGCCGCAGCCGCGACGCTTAGCTCACCAGCTTTTTGCGGTCGAGTTTTCCCAGCCCAACGGCCAGCAGCAGGCTGCCCGCCAGCGTCGCGCCGAAGATCCACAGAATATCCAGCACTGGCCAGTGGGTCAGCTCGATATTATGGGTACGCAGGTAATGGATAATCAGCGCATGAAACCCATAAATACCCAGCGAGTAGCGTGAGATAAACGTCAGGCCGGGCAGCGGGCGCTGGTTCAGGCAGTTTTTGGCGACGACCAGCAGGCTGATGGCGGCGATAAACACCAGCGGGCCGCAGTAGACGTAAAAGGTTTCGGCGAAGTTTTTGTTGATTTCCAACTGCTGATGCGTGCCCAGCGCAATGGAGATGACGCAAATCACAAACAGGCCGCCTGCCAGGCCGCTGACGCCTTTTCTTTGGGTTTCGATCATCCCAACCGCCCGGCCAATCAGCCCATAAAGCACGTAATAGAAGGTGTCGCCGTTGATGTAGAGGTTAACGGGCAGCCAGCGCATATTGCCCACCGTCTGCGGCACCGTGTTGGGGTTGGCCACCACGCCAAGCAGCACCATCAGCCCCAGAATTGTCACGGCACTGACTTTCTTCACCTGTATCAGCGGTGAAAGCAGGTAAATCACCATAATCGCGAAGAAAAACCACAGGTGGTAGAACACCGGCTTGACCAGGATGTAGCGTAGCGCAAGGCCGGTGCTGATGGGGGTAAACAGCCAGATATACAGCAGCGCAATGGCGCTATAAAACAGCAGACAGCTGGCTATCCGTAGAAAGTGCCGCTGCTGCGCGCTGCGTTCACCAAAAAACAGGTAGCCGGAAATCATGAAAAACAGCGGGACGCTGACGCGAGAAGCCGAGTTCAGAACGTTTGAAAAGTCCCAGCTAAACGCGGTGACGGTGTGTGGATTCGTGATGTACCAGGTTGTAGTGTGGATCATGACCACCATCAGGCAGGCGATGCCCCGAAGGTTATCTATCCAGTTTATTTTTTGCTGCATTCGTCCCTCTGAACCCGCTTGCTTACCCGTGTCCGGAAATGTCTGAGTTTGCCCGGCGCATCTTGCTATCCCCGTGGCGGCTTCGCAAAATGCCTGCTGCACGAGGAGTTGATATAAGAAACCGAGTTTAACGTACTGGTAGCGAATGATGATGGCAGAAAGAAAAAATAGGCTCCTCTTAACCGCTTTTCTGGCGTTAATGCTCAGCGCCTGCAGTTCTACGCCGCAGGAAGGCCAGGCCGCGCAGAAGTTGCGCCCGGTGGTTCACACCGAAGCAATGGAGCTTGCCTGTAAAAATCAGGCCGCTTATCGCTACAACACCCAGCCGCAGCGTATTAATCTGTCAGATTTTAAGCAGTATCAGGCCAGCTACGAAATGATGGGCAGCACCGCCCGCAAAGAGGGGTTTACCTGTTCGTTTGACGAAAGCGGTCAATTTTCACACCTTTCCAGCCGCGAAAACCTCAACCAACGCGCAACAACCTGACGCCTTTCTCCCTCACGGCCGTTCCGTTGCCGTGTTGATACAACTCGACCGCGTTTGCGTATATACTGGCCGCTTCTCTTAAATCCACCGAACGCGTGCGAATTCAACATGCAAAAGTTTGATACCAAGACCTTTCAAGGCCTGATCCTGACTTTACAGGACTACTGGGCTCGCCAGGGCTGCACCATTGTTCAACCTTTGGACATGGAAGTGGGCGCAGGCACCTCTCACCCGATGACCTGCCTGCGAGCCTTAGGGCCGGAGCCAATGGCCACCGCTTATGTGCAGCCGTCCCGCCGTCCTACCGATGGCCGCTACGGCGAAAACCCGAACCGTTTACAGCACTACTACCAGTTCCAGGTAGTGATTAAGCCTTCTCCGGACAACATTCAGGAGCTGTACCTCGGGTCGCTGAAAGAGCTGGGTATGGATCCGGAGATCCATGACATTCGTTTCGTGGAAGATAACTGGGAAAACCCAACGCTTGGCGCGTGGGGCCTGGGCTGGGAAGTCTGGCTCAACGGCATGGAAGTGACGCAGTTCACCTACTTCCAGCAGGTTGGTGGCCTCGAGTGCAAGCCGGTAACCGGCGAAATCACCTACGGTTTAGAGCGCCTGGCCATGTACATTCAGGGCGTAGACAGCGTTTACGACCTCCTGTGGAGCGACGGCCCGCTGGGGAAAACCACCTACGGCGACGTGTTCCACCAGAACGAAGTGGAGCAGTCCACCTATAACTTCGAATACGCCGACGTGGACTTCCTGTTCACCTGCTTCGAGCAGTACGAGAAAGAAGCGCAGCAGCTGCTGGCGCTGGAAACTCCGCTCCCGCTCCCGGCCTACGAACGTATTCTGAAAGCCGCTCACAGCTTTAACCTGCTGGATGCGCGCAAGGCCATTTCCGTGACCGAGCGCCAGCGCTACATTCTGCGCATTCGCACCCTGACCAAAGCCGTGGCCGAAGCCTACTACGCTTCTCGTGAAGCGCTTGGCTTCCCGATGTGCAATAAGAAAAACTAAGAGGCCGCCATGTCTGAAAAAACTTTTCTGGTGGAGATCGGCACTGAAGAGCTGCCACCAAAAGCCCTGCGCAGCCTGGCTGAATCCTTCGCTGCCAACGTTACCGCCGAGCTGGATGCGGCCAACATCGCCCACGGCGAAGTAAAATGGTTTGCTGCCCCGCGTCGCCTGGCGCTGAAAATTGCTAATCTGGCGGCTTCACAGCCGGATCGCGAAGTCGAAAAACGCGGCCCTGCGGTGTCTGCGGCGTTCGACGCTGAAGGTAAACCAAGCAAAGCCGCCGAAGGCTGGGCTCGTGGCTGCGGGATCACCGTTGACCAGGCCGAGCGTCTGGCTACCGACAAAGGCGAGTGGCTGATGTATCGCGCCCACGTGAAGGGCGAAAGCGTGCAGGCTCTGCTGCCAAACATGATCGCCACTTCTCTGGCGAAGCTGCCGATTCCTAAGCTGATGCGCTGGGGCGCGTCCGATATCCAGTTCGTGCGTCCGATTCACACCGTGACGCTGCTGCTGGGTGACGAACTGATCCCTGCCACTATTCTGGGCATTCAGTCCGCCCGCGTCATTCGCGGCCATCGCTTTATGGGCGAGCCGGAGTTCACCATCGACAATGCCGACCAGTACCCGCAGATCCTGCTGGAGCGCGGGAAGGTCATTGCCGATTACGAAGCGCGTAAAGCCGTCATCAAACGTGATGCCGAAGAAGCCGCCCGTAAAATCGGCGGTCAGGCTGACCTGAGCGAAAGCCTGCTGGAAGAAGTCACCTCGCTGGTGGAATGGCCGGTGGTGCTGACCGCGAAGTTCGAAGAGAAATTCCTGGCCGTGCCTGCTGAAGCGCTGGTTTACACCATGAAGGGTGACCAGAAGTACTTCCCGGTCTACGCGGCCGACGGCAAACTGCTGCCGAACTTCATCTTCGTGGCGAACATCGAGTCCAAAGACCCGGTGCAGATCATCTCCGGTAACGAGAAGGTGGTTCGCCCGCGCCTGGCAGATGCCGAGTTCTTCTTCAATACCGACCGCAAAAAACGGCTGGAAGACAATCTGCCGCGTCTGGAAACCGTGCTGTTCCAGAAAGAGCTGGGCACCCTGCGCGACAAAACCAACCGTATCGAAGCCCTTTCCGGCTGGATTGCGGGCCAGATTGGAGCCGACGTGAACCACGCGACCCGTGCAGGCCTGCTGTCCAAGTGCGACCTGATGACCAACATGGTGTTCGAGTTTACCGACACCCAGGGCGTGATGGGCATGCACTACGCGCGCCACGACGGCGAAGCGGAAGACGTGGCTGTTGCGCTGAACGAGCAGTACCAGCCCCGCTTTGCGGGCGATGCTCTGCCGTCCAACCTTGTAGCCTGTGCGGTAGCGATTGCCGACAAGATGGACACCCTTGCGGGCATCTTCGGCATCGGCCAGCATCCGAAAGGCGACAAAGATCCGTTTGCGCTGCGCCGTGCCGCGCTGGGCGTGCTGCGTATTATCGTCGAGAAAAACCTGCCGCTGGATCTGCAGACCCTGACCGAAGAAGCGGTTCGCCTCTACGGCAGCAAGCTGACCAACACCAACGTGGTGGATGAGGTTATCGACTTTATGCTGGGTCGCTTCCGCACCTGGTATCAGGAAGAAGGCCACGCGGTTGATACCATCCAGGCGGTACTGGCGCGTCGTCCAACCAAACCGGCTGATTTCGATGCTCGCATGAAGGCGGTTTCCCACTTCCGTACTCTGGAAGCGGCGGCGTCTCTGGCGGCGGCGAACAAGCGTGTTTCCAACATTCTTGCCAAGTCTGACGAAGTGCTGAACGACACCGTACAGGCCACCGTGCTGAAAGAAGCCGAAGAAATTCGCCTGGCGACCAACGTTGTCGTGCTGCGCGATAAGCTACAGCCGTACTTCGCCGAAGGCCGTTACCAGGAAGCCCTGGAAGAGCTGGCGAACCTGCGCGAGCCGGTGGATGAGTTCTTCGACAAAGTGATGGTAAACGCAGAAGATAAAGATCTGCGTATAAACCGCCTGACGCTGCTGACCAAGCTGCGCGAGCTGTTCCTGCAGGTGGCGGACATCTCTCTGCTGCAGTAATTGCCTTGTGTTGTGACGCAATCCCAAAACCCGCTTCGGCGGGTTTTTTTATTAATTTTTTTACTTTCAAATATCAATGGATTAACAGAAAGTCGCGTCAGAGGAGGTAAGGGAAATCTGCGCCGAACCGATATATCTCATATCGGCCATTACCTCAGGAACGTTGGGCGCTATGAAAAATATCAAAGTTATCACCGGAATTGTCACTACGCTGGGGATCTTCAGCGTGCTCTTGCTGGTGACCGGGGCTCTGTACTACTCCTCCGTCAGCAGCGATCGCCTTAACTTCCAGAATACCGGCCTGCTGAACTACCAGCAGCAGCAGCTTGGCGGCAGCTTCCAGACGCTGGTTGAAACTCGCGTCACCATCAACCGCGTGGCGATTCGTGTGCTGAAAAATCAGCGTGATCCTGCCTCGCTGGAGGCGATGAACAAGCTACTAACGAATGCCGGTGTGCTGCTGGCCGACGCGCAAAAGCAGTTCTCCAGCTACATGGATTCCGACGATGTGCCGGGTCAGGATAAAGCCCTCGACGACAAAGCGGCGGCCAGCTTCAAGCAAATGCACGACGTCATGGCCCAGTCTATTCAGTTCCTGAAGGCCGATAACTACCAGGCTTATGGCAACCTCGACGCCCAGCAGGCTCAGGACGATTTCAAAGCCGTTTACGGCCAGTGGCTGACTCAGAACACCCGGCTGTTGAAGGCCGCCAGCGCGGAGAACCAAAGCAGCTATACCGGTATGCTCTGGACGCTGGGCACCATTTTACTGATTGTCATCGCGGCGCTGGTGGTTATCTGGCTGGGGTTGCAGCGCGTGCTGCTGCGCCCGCTGAAAAACGTAATGGGGCATATCCAGGCGATCTCTGAGGGGGATTTAACTCGTACGATCGACGCCGAAGGGCGCAGCGAAATGAGCCGCCTGTCTGCCGGGCTTAAATCCATGCAGCAATCGCTGGCGAAGACCGTGAGCGTGGTGCGTGACAATGCGGATTCTATTTACACCGGTGCCAGCGAAATCTCTGCCGGCAGCAGCGATCTTTCCTCCCGTACCGAGCAGCAGGCGGCGGCGCTGGAGGAGACGGCGGCCAGCATGGAGCAACTGACCGCGACCGTGAAACAGAACACCGATAACGCTCGTCAGGCCACCGGTCTGGCGAAAAACGCCTCCGAAACCGCGCAAAAAGGCGGGCGCGTGGTGGATAGCGTGGTCAGCACCATGAACGAAATCGCCGAAAGCTCTGGCAAAATCGTGGATATCACCAGCGTTATCGACAGCATTGCTTTCCAGACCAACATTCTGGCGCTGAACGCCGCGGTAGAAGCTGCGCGTGCGGGTGAGCAAGGGCGTGGATTTGCCGTGGTTGCGGGAGAAGTCAGAACGCTGGCTAGCCGCAGCGCACAGGCGGCGAAAGAGATTAAAGTGCTGATTGAAAACTCGGTATCGCGCATTGATACCGGCTCCAGCCAGGTGCGAGAGGCGGGCGCGACCATGAAAGAGATCGTCTCGGCGGTCACCCGCGTGACTGACATCATGGGCGAAATTGCGTCGGCCTCTGAAGAGCAAAGCAAAGGCATTGAACAGGTGGCGCAGGCGGTATCTGAGATGGATAGCGTGACCCAGCAGAACGCCTCGCTGGTGGAAGAGTCCGCTTCTGCCGCTGCGGCTTTGGAAGACCAGGCGAGCGAGCTACGCCTGGCGGTGGCGGTTTTCCAGCTCCAGCAATCCGGCGGACGCCGTGTGGAGGCGGTGCAGGAAAAACTTCGCCCGCAGCCAGCGACGTTGAAACCGCAAACGGCCTCAGCCTCTGATGCAAACTGGGAAACGTTCTGATTTTTTTCATTGCCAGTGCTGAGCGAAGAGACTCGGGGGGGCCGAAGGTACAGGACTTCCGATTCCACCCTCCGCGAATAGGCATGATTCATCCTGCTGACGGCTGGCAGGATGACACTTTAAATTGTCCGGGCGTCTTGCCAAATCTCAACCGAAACGCCTCTATGTAAGCGCTGATATTGCTGTAGCCGCTTCGCTCGGCGACTTCACTGATGGGTAAACCCGAAGTTATCCACTGGAGTGAGGACACTATTTTCGCCTGTTGCCGCCACTGGCTGAAACTTAACCCGGTTTGCTGATTGAACAAACGGCTGAGATTTCTGACGCTTAGTCCCCATTGCTGAGCAAGCTGCGCCTGATCGAGCCTGGTGGCGGGATGTCTCAATAATTCCTCTGCAACGTTACGCGCCCGGCGATCCGAAGGCAAAGTGAGCTCGAGAGGCCATTGTGGGAGCTGCTTTATTTCATGGCTCAAGAGCGTGAGAAGGCTACATAAATAATCAGATGACAGGGGTTGGTTAACATTAAGTTCTAAACGCGCCAGCAGCGCAAACACAAAATGGTCGGCCCCATAAATCCCCGGTTCAGGTGGGAATAAGGTGCAGGAGGCTGCAGAGAGATAAAGGCTGCTTCCTTTGACGTTGCCCGGAAACCAGGCCCGGTGCTCTATTCCGGTGGGAAACCAACCCAGCGTGCCGGCGGTAACGTGCCACTGCGCCTGTAGCGTTTCAATCACCATCACGCCCTGTTCAAGCCAATAAAGCTGTCCCGAGGTATGTTTGTGCCAGGGCGTTGAGTGTTGACGCAAATAATCAATTTTTTGTGTTTTTATCATATGGCTGATTAACCGTAAAAGTTGTCTTGATACGGATATTATCCAGTTATTAATGCTTTGTAGACTGGGGGCTCCAACAAAAGGAGTTTTCCATGAAATCGCAAAGCCAGAGCGTCATTGACGCATTACAGGAAATTATTTGTAGCCCCGAGCATGATGAACAAAAAATTGCACAGTACTTTGCTGCGGATTACCGGCAAATCGTCGATGGCAAATCACTGAGCTATGATGACTTCATTAATCATATGAGCGCGCTAAAAGTGCAGACCCAAAAAATGCATCTGGCAGTTAAGGCCGCCGTTGGGGAAGGAGACACCGTATTTACGCAGCACTATGTAAAGGTCGAGAAAAATGAGGCTCAATGGAGTGAATTCGAAGTGTTTGCCCGATTTACCTTACTGGCTGGAAAAATTCATCGTTGCGAAGAGGTAACCCGGATGATTCACGGGGTGAGCGAGGACAGTGATTTTGGCAGCAGGCGCTGATTTTCTTTAGTACCCACGATGTTGCCAGAGACAGGAGCTAAGACGGTGGCTTATTAATGACAAACCCCGCGTCATGGCGGGGTTGTTTTCTTGCGGTACAGCGGTTTTCTAACTGATTAACTGTTTACTAAGGCCTGGGTTGGCCTGAATCAGACGCATTAATTTCAGTTCGGTGATGGAGGGTTTGAGTCGTCTGGACTCCCATTCCTGCACCATCGTTACGCTGACCCCCATCACCTGAGCAAAATCATCGATTTTTAGTCCGGTACTTTTACGTAGCTGCTCAAACTCCGAGAAGGCGCTGGGTTTCTGACTCAGGCTAACGGCCTGATTATCTTTAAAAACAATCTGCTCAAGACTGCTAAGCAGCTCAATCATTGGATCTTTATATTCCATTGAGAACTCCTCATAAATCACACAGCGAGAACGTGAACGCAAAGAAGCCTATTAACTGTAGCTGGATTTAAAGCGTGCGTGGGATCACGCTAGTGGCTAAACGTGCTGCAAAAAATGCTTATGCGTTTCAGCTGAATACGCAGTCGAAGTAAGCGCTTGAAAAGCCATAGATGCGGGCTTTTAGTATAAATATGTAAATAGTTATGCGGTTTATGACATCATGCCTGGGGCAGAGGTGTTGACCGCAGCGGGCAAAGATAAAATTTTGCTGGACTGTCTAATGTACTCACATTAAAAAATAACTCATCCGCTGATGCGGTACAAAACCAAATAAAATTAGATCGGCCGTTATTAATTAGATGTCTAATGAATTAATTGTGTATTTTGTTTTGCTGTCGTTTATTTATCCTGCGTTTCACTGTCGGTGCTATACGTTGTATTTTGCGGTATCTGAATATAAAAAGATATGTTTTTAACATTTACCATTAATTCAATGATTTCAATTCCTTAATATATAATCGTGGTTTTAAATAAAGGAACTTAATTTTGAAAAAATCTCTGGCAATCTCGGCATTTGCTTTATCCCTTTTATTTCCTGTATTAGCCCAGGCTGAAGATGGAAAAGCTTATTTAACCGTTGGCGGCGGCGTCGCGTTTGCGCCGGCTTATCAGGGGGCGGATAAATACCGGCCAACGGCGCTTTACGATTTGAGCATCGGCTACAGTCACGGAAGCTGGGGCAGCGTGAGTCTTGGGAATAATGGCCTTAGTTGGGCGCTGCCGCTGGATGAGCCTTTTGGCGTGGCGCTCTTGCTTGATTATGACTCAGGCCGGGATGAAGTTATTAATACGCTTGATGGCAAAGACAGA
Source organism: Enterobacter sp. TMH.L2 (assembly GCF_050847315.1). NCBI lineage: Bacteria > Pseudomonadati > Pseudomonadota > Gammaproteobacteria > Enterobacterales > Enterobacteriaceae > Enterobacter > Enterobacter sp. TMH.L2. The sequence goes on from NZ_CP193791.1 coordinate 4,732,875, forward strand.
ACGCTTAAGGGCATGGGCGACCTGGGGGGCGCTTTGCAGGCGGGCCTGGAGCTAAGCTATCTGTTGGATCCCTTCCGCAGCTATGTAAAGGTGCTGCAGGCGACGAAGAAAAGGCATTATGGCGGAGAGGATTTAGGCCGCACTTTACTGGCTGAACTGGGGGTTGGCACCGTAACGCCTCTTAACGATCGGTTCTCTATGCAAACAAATCTCTCCACAACATGGGCAAACAGCGGCTATCAACGCGGCTATTTTGGCGTGACTCCCGAGCAGGCGCAGCGCACGGCCTTTTCTACCTGGCGACCAGGCAGTGGTTTTAAGGATGTCACGCTGACCGCAGCGCTAAATTATGAATGGACCCAAAATATTGCGCTACAGGCGGGGGCGGGAGTCACCGCCTTAGTGGGTGATGCCGCCGGCAGCCCAATTGTTGCAAAGAAAGTGGCCACGCTGAGTTTTGTCAGCGCCAGCTACAGTTTCTGATATTGGTCCTGGACGAGGATGTGTTTGCATAAGCGGCCAGATTAGCGGCCGCTTTATTATTTACTCTGTATGACTAAACCTGGCTAAGTAGAAGGGCTTTGTTATTCCTCAGCCAGTGCCTTGCCAAAGTTCAGGCAGAGAGGCAAAGCTTGCTCAGAGCGGAAAGAGATTGTTGCGAAAGGGTATCTTGCGAAGGGCGGTTGGACTATTCTTAGCATCGTTATTGGGTGGCAATTTGCCAGGTAGTGCATTGGTGACAGGAGTAGAAATGATGGCGACAGGTAAGTCCTGGTCTCGCTGGTTTGCGCCGCTGGCGGCGTTATTAATGGTGGTGAGCCTGAGTGGTTGCTTCGATAAAGAAGGCGATCAGCGTAAGGCGTTCATCGATTTTCTGCAAAATACGGCTATGCGTAGCGGCGACCGCCTGCCGACGCTGACGTCCGATCAGAAAAAACAGTTTGGCCCGCTGGTCTCTGACTACGCCATTCTGTACGGCTTCTCCCAGCAGGTGAGCCAGGCCATGGACGAAGGCATGAAGCCGGTTGTGGACAGCGTGAGCAGCATCCGCGCTCCGCAGGATTACATGACCCAGCGCGATGCGCTGCGCCAGGCTAACGGTTCGCTGAACGTTTTAGGTCAGCAGGTTCAGAATGCCAAGATGCAGGCCGACGGTGCGCTTGCAGCGCTGAAGCAGCCTGACGATCTGAAAACCGTTTACTATCAGGTTTACCAGAAAGTCGTCACCGGCCCGGCGAACGCCATGGCGCCGCTGATCCCAGCCGCGCAGACCCTGACCCAGCAGCTGGTGCAGGTGGGTGATTTTATCGCCCAGCAGGGAACGCAAGTTGGCTTTGCTAACGGCGGGATTCAGTTCCCGACTTCCCAGCAGGCAAGTCAGTACAACTCGCTGATTGGCCCGCTGTCCGCTCAGCACCAGGCATTTACTCAGGCCTGGGCCGCAGCGCAGACTGCAACGCAGTAAGTTTTAGGCACTAAGAAAAGGCGGAGCGCTTCACGGCGACTCCGCTTTTTTTATGGCTGATATTCTCGATAAAAGGATGGCCGGCTGGGTTATTTAATAAACGCTTTTTATTTACTTGCCGGATTTTAAAATATACCCTTTTAAAAAGGACTTAATAATTAGCACGGAGCGGCTATGTATGTTTTACAGAAATGACGTTATTAGTTATCTGCAGTCAAATAAAATTCTTGCTCAAAAGCTTGATCGTGCAGTCATTGGGGTTCGGAAAGCAGTCTCACATCAGATTGAAACCATTGGCGCGGGGGCAACGCGGGCTTTGTATTACACATCCTGCTTTACTGAAGAATACCAGGATGTGTGCCAGCAGCAAAAAACTGAAGATATCAGATTTACTAAGGGTGTTATTTATCTGTTAAAGAATGGTGGCGTCATTGGTGATATGTTGGAAATTTATTTTGTTAATCTTATTAAATTTAGGACATCTGAGCAATTACAATACATCCAGAAAAAACTGATGGCTGTAAATGCCCGTATTGCGTCCAACACACTTACCAGCCACGGACTCGCATTAATGGTTGCGAGCACAGTTGCTTTTGGAATGGGCGCAAGACAAGGTGTGAGTATATTTGCTGGGCATACAGCAAATAGAGTGGCGATGGGTGCGACTATGTATGGTGTCGTCCAGAGAGCAGCAGAAAGCGCCCATCGGCTTCGTGCCGCTTATCCAGGTTACTATTCAGCGCTATACGCGCAAGATCTGGAGATGATGTACTTTCTGATTGAGCCATTGTTTCAATATTCTCGTGCACGAGATGTAGTTTGGACATCAGATGACGAAATTATCGACATTATCACTAGCATGGTTCGATAACTATGATGAATATTATAAAAAGACTTCTTAAGCGATTTTTAAAATCTTTATTCTCTCCGTACATCCCAACAGCGGCAACATTCTTGTTTGCCGTGGTTCTTGTCTATTTTTTTCCTGATGGCCCCATCTGGCCTGTTGGTGTTTTCTTTATACTTATGGTTTATATAACTGTTCGTTACTTGAAATGGTAAATTATATTGTATTTTACTTTGCTATTCGATAACTATGATGAATGTGATTAAACGATTTTTTAAACGACTTTTTAGATCTTTATTTTTTCCCTGTATTCCAACAGCATCAACGGCCTTGTTCGCTATTCTCTGGGTCTATTTTTTCCCTGATGGCCCCATCTGGCCTGTTGGTGTTTTTGCCATGTTTATGATTTATATCGTTGCCAGATACTTAAGATGGTGATGTGCAGGGAAATCTATCGTGGCTTATTGATAAAATAATTATATTTATATGCGCGTAAATATAAATACAGGAAATGATTATACGGTATAAGACCGTGGCAGCCTCATACCGGCATAACGTCATTTATTCGACGGGCTAGCGTTTTCTGGCCCGCCGAATAAACTATTTCAGTACCTGCGGGTTCACGCAGTTCACTTCCACCTTGCCGGTCAGCGCGGTAATCAGGTTATCCACCGCGCATTCCGCCATGCCGTAGCGGGTTTCATGGGTAGCGGAGCCGATGTGCGGCAGGGCGACCACATTCGGCATGCCGAGCAGCGGGGACTCCAGCGGCAGCGGCTCCTGTTCGAAGACATCCAGCCCGGCGGCGTGAATTATTCCCTCTTCCAGCGCCTGAATCAGCGCTTTCTCGTCCACCACCGGGCCGCGCCCGACGTTGATTAAAATGGCCGAAGATTTCATTTTCGCAATTTGCTCTGCACCAATCAGGTGACGAGTTTCGTCGCTTAGCGGCAGCAGAATACAAACGAAATCAGACTCGGCCAGCAGGGTGTCCAGGTCGCAGTAGCGAGCGTTAAAGCGCTCTTCCGCTTCCTTATGATGGCGGCGGGCGTTGTACAGAATTGGCATACTGAAGCCGAAGTGCGCGCGCTGTGCCAGCGCCAGGCCGATGCGCCCCATGCCCAGAATACCGAGCGTTTTATGATGCACGTCGATACCAAACCAGTCAGCGCCAATACTGCTTTGCCATTCGCCGACCTTCACGCGCTCGGCGACTTCCACCACGCGGCGTGCGCTGGACAGGATCAGCGCCATGGCGGTATCGGCGACGGTTTCGGTCAGCACCGTCGGGGTGTGCATCAGCACAACGCCGCGTTCGTTCAGGGCGTCCACATTAAAGTTATCGTAGCCGACAGAAACGGTAGAAGCTGCCCGCAGCTTTGGCGTATGCGCGAGAAACGCTGCGTCGACCTTGCCGCCGGAGCCGAGGATACCTTCCGCATTGGCAAACAGCGCTGCGTTCGCTTGCACGGTTTCCGGGCTGATATCGTCAAGCTGGGTGACGGTAAAGTGGCTTTCAAGCCGGGACAGCAGATTGTCAGGCAGTGCCTTGTAGAGGATGACGGACGGCTTCATGAGATTCTCCGTTTTCGGTTAAACGCGAACCGGGCGTCAGAGCGCCCGGCGCGGGGTCAGGCGTGATGTGCGCCGGACGGAATTTGTTGATGATTAGCGGGCTTCACAATCAGAGTAAGCCATACCGAGGCGAGCAGCGCCAGCCCCATAAAGACATAGGACGCCGCCGGGCTGCCGGTGGCGCCGTTCAGGTAGCCCACAAACCAGGAGCCGACGAAGGAGCCCAGCGCGCCCATGCTGTTGATTAAGGCCATCGCGCCGCCGGCAACGTTCTTCGGCAGCATCTCCGGGATAATGGCGAAGAAGGGGCCATAAGGGGCGTACATCGCGGCCCCGGCAATCACCAGCAGCGTATAGGACACCCAGAAATGGTTGGCACCGACCAGCCATGAGCCGAGGAACGCCAGGGCACCAATCAGCAGCAGTGGCCAGACGAACAGCTTCCGATTTTGCATTTTGTCCGACGCCCATGAGACGGCGATCATCGCGATGGTCGCGGCCAGATAAGGCACGGAAGAAAGCCAGCCGACCTCCACCATTCCCATGCCTGACGCGCCCGCGCTGCGAATAATCGACGGCAGCCACAGCACGAAACCGTATACCCCGATGCTCCAGGCAAAATACTGCATGCACAGAATAACCACGTTACGTGACCGGAAGGCTTCACTGTAGTTACGCACGGCTTTGATGCCTTCCTGCTCTTTCTGTAACTGCGCCTGCAGGGCGGATTTTTCACTGTCGGACAGCCAGCCCACCTGAGCCGGTTTATCTTTTACCAGCATCCACCAGGCAAACGCCCAGATAACCGCCGGGATCCCTTCGATGATAAACATCTCACGCCAGCCGAAGGCCTGAATCAGGTAGCCGGAAACGACCGACATCCACAGCACTGTGACCGGGTTGCCGAGGATCAGGAAGGTATTGGCGCGGGAGCGTTCGGATTTGGTAAACCAGTTGCTGATGTAAATCAGCATCGCTGGCATCACCGCCGCTTCAACCACGCCTAGCACAAAGCGGATGGCGGCCAGCATTGGAATGTTGCTCACCACGCCGGTCAGCGAGGCGCAGCCGCCCCACAGAATCAGGCAGACGAAGATAAGCTTACGCACGCTGCGGCGCTCGGCGTACATCGCGCCAGGGATCTGGAAGAAGAAGTAGCCGAGGAAGAACAGGGCTCCCAGCAGCGAAGAAATGCCTTTGGTGATGCCGAGGTCGTCGTTGATGCCTGCGGCGGAAGCGAAGCTGAAATTGGCGCGGTCGAGGTAAGCCAGGCTATACGTGATAAACACGATAGGCATGATGTACCACCAGCGCTTTGGCGCGATTGTCTGGTTTTTCATGAGAGTGCCTCTATCTTGAGGTTAACCGTATCGCTTTGTTTGTAGGGGACAGAGCGATGGATTTGGCGTTATTCGCCCAGTGCGCTTCGGGTAGGTAGCCCTTCGCTGTCACCGATGACCTGTATCGCCAGTGAGCCGATTTTGTTGCCCCGGCTGACTGCCTGATGCAAAGATTTCCCTTCCAGCAGGGCGCTGATCACCCCGACCGCAAAGCCGTCTCCGGCCCCCACGGTGTCCACTACGTTTTCCACTTTTACCGCCGCGACTGCGCCTTTCTCGCCGTCTGCGGTTTTATACCAGGCGCCGTCTGCGCCGGTTTTTAGCACCACGACCTTCACGCCCTGATGCAGATAAAAATCGGCGATCCCTTCAGGTGTGTTTTGACCTGTTAGCACAATGCCTTCTTTTACGCCGGGCAGCACCCAGTCGGCCTGGAATGCCAGCTGATTAAGCTGTTTCACCATTGCGGCTTCGCTGCGCCACAGCACCGGGCGCAGATTCGGATCGAAGGAAAGCGTTTTGCCCAGCTGTTTCATGGTTTTGGCCGCGTGGTTCAGCAGCGCCAGAGACGTGTCAGAGAGTGCCGCCGCCACGCCGCTTAGGTGCAGATGGCGCGCTGAGAGGAAGTACTCCTCGTTGAAATCGGCCACAGATAAGTGGCTTGCGGCGGAGTCTTTACGGAAATACTCCACGATGGGATCGGTTCCATCTTCGACTTTGGATTTGAGCTGAAAACCGGTGCGGTACTGCTCATCGACCGTCACTCCGCGGCTGTTGATGTTTTCTTTCGCCAGCTGTTGCAGCACGTAGCGGCCAAAAGAGTCGTTGCCTACGCGGCTTACCCAGCCCACCTTCAGGCCCAGGCGAGCCAGCCCCGTGGCGACATTTAACTCCGCGCCAGCCGCGCGTTTCACAAAATGTTCGGCGGCGGCAAGGTCGCCGGTTTCGCTGGCGACAAACATCGCCATCGCTTCACCTATCGTGATGACATCCAGCTGATGCATGGTTATTCCTCGCGTAAAAGATTGACGTAATGCCGGGTAACCGCGACCAGGTCTCGCCCTTCCAGCGGAAACTCAATGCCGCGTGGGGCATCTGGCGGCAGCATATTCAGCAGCCCTTTCCAGTCTGAACTGGCGTCATCCAGCGCCACAGCGCGGTAGCGGTTATGCTGGGCGACCGCTGTTTTGACGTGGATATAGCTCACGGAAGGTGCCAGCGTGCGGGCGGCCTGCTGTGGAGAGTCGTCCACCCACAGCCAGTTGGCCATATCGAAGGTGAGCGTCACCGGCAGGTTGTGAACGCCACAGGCGGCCTGGAAGCGCTGCATTGGCGCAAGTTTGCCGCTGTCGGTTTGGTCGTTTTCCACCACCAGTGCCACGGGGCTTTCGCTGAGCCACTGTTTTAGCGTGTCGAATGCCTGGGCGGTGTTGAACTGCCCGAGAGAGAGCTTCAGCCAGCGGGCATTTAGCTGGTGGGCTTCCTGCAGAAGTGAAGGGATCAGCGAGTTTAGCTTGCCGTCGCCCGTGAACAGCGGCTCCGGCGCGGAATAGCAGGCCTCAAGCCCGTGCTGGGTAATTTCTCCGGCCACGGTCGACAGAAAATCCAGCTGTGTGGCGGTGAACAGTTCGCGGCGGATTTCTACGCCGTCGGCCCCCGCTTCAGCAATGATCGGCAGCACCGCCTGCTGGCCACCGAGGGCGGCAAGGCGGTCGTGGCCGTAGGCGGCGGTGACGACAATAATTTTTCGCGGCATGGTGGTCTCCAGGCGATAACAACGAACGACTGATGTTATTTACGCTAGATGGAACCGGTTCCAAAGAAAAGACCCTGCTTGCCAATTTTTGAGCGCCATCACGAACAAAAGATTTAGCGGGAGGTGGAGCCGCGCACGATAAGCTCGCCGGAGAATAGCTGTTCATGTACGGTTTCAGCGGTGCCTTCAATGCGCCTCACAACTTGCTCCAGCGCGGCGTAGCCTATCTGCCAGGTGGGTTGCTTCAGGGTGGTGATGCCGACGCCGGCAAGTTCCGCCCACTCCAGCTCATCAAACCCCAGCAGGCCGATATCGCTGCCCCAGCTCAGGCCGAGGCGGCGCATTGCGCGGGCAACCTGCAGCGTTAGCGCCCCGTTGGCGGAGATCACCGCTTTACGCATACCGCGGTGGCGGGAGTGGAACTCGCGAAGCGTGTTGTCGATCAGTTCGGCTTCATGCAGCGGTGTTTCTGCATTTTCGGCAATTATGCCGGAATGGCGGTCTAATGTGCTGCGAAATGCTCGCAACCGCTCATGGCGGGTATTCACCATTCCAAGCGGTTCGCTCAGGAAAAGGAGAGCTTCGAAGCCCTGCTCGATGAGGTGTTCGGTGGCGGTTGTTGCGGCCTGAATGTTATCCAGCCCGACCATGTCACAGGCAAAGTCCGGGATTTTGCGGTCGATGAGCACCATCGGCAGGGCGGACTGTTGCAGGCGGTTGAGCCCCTCTTCACGCATCCCAACCGCGTTGACCACAATTCCCTCAACCTGATAGCTGCGCAGCAGGTCGAGGTAGTGCAGTTCCTGATCGACTTCGTTGTTGGTGTTACACACCAGCGGCGTAAAACCTTTCTCGCGGCAAGCGGCTTCTATACCGCTCAGCACGTCAACGGAATAAGGATTGGTGATGTCGGCAATGATCAGCCCGATAAGGCGGGTGCGCCCTCGCTTCAGGCCGCGCGCCATCTGGCTTGGGCGGTAGTCGAGTTCGGCAATGGCGCGCTCAATGCGCCCACGAAGGTCATCAGACAGCGCGTTCTGTTCACCGTTAAGGTAGCGGGAAACGCTGGTCTTCCCGGTCTTCGCCGCTTTCGCGACATCGCTTATCGTAGGGCGCGCTGCCTTGCCGTTCATAGCCGTCTCCAGAGGGTTAACCCTGCGGAGAGTAACATATTTTTATGCGGGGAAAAGTGAGGTGGCGTCTTTACACCGGTCAGGCAAACCGCGCCACGGCCCATTCAATAAATACCCGCAGCCTGGCGCTAAGGTGGCGGTTGGAAGGATAAACCAGGTACATCTGTTCCGGCGGCGGTGGGTAAGCCTCAAGCACGCTGACCAGCCTCCCGCTGTCGAGATACGGCTGGGCGGCAAAGCGAACGACCTGGGTTAAGGCCGCCCCGGAAAGCGCGATGGCGAGATGGGCGTTACTTTCGTTGACGCTAATCTGATAGCGGTGCTGCATCTCGATGGTTTTTCCCCGATCGACAAAGCGCAGCGGAGAGATGCGGTCATTGCGCGCGTGGCGGTAATGCGCCAGCGGGTATCCCTGTTCAAGTTCTTCGGGCCGGGAAGGCGTGCCGTAGCGCTGAAAGTAGTCCGGCGTGGCGCAGGTAACCCAGTCCATAGTAAACAGGCGGCGGGCAATGAGCGTGGAATCAACCAGTGGGCCGCTGCGTATCACGCAGTCCGCATTGTCGTTGATTAAATCGACCAGTCGGTCGCTGACGCCAAGATCTATGGAGATACCCGGGTAGCGTTCAAGAAATTCCGGCAGCGCGGGAATCAGTATCTCGCGAGAGAAAGATCCGCCGACATCCACGCGCAGCACGCCCTGAGGCTCGGTTTGTGATTCGGTCATGCTGCCTTCCATCTGCTCCAGGTCGGCCAGCCATTTTACCGTGCGGCGGTAGTAGCATTCGCCCTCTTTGGTGACCGATACGCTGCGGGTTGTGCGCTGAAACAGCTTGGTCTGCAGGTGGTTTTCAAGATTTTGAATCAGTTTAGTGACGGTCGCTTTCGGCATACTCAGAGAGTCGGCGGCACGGGTAAACCCGCCGGTTTCCACCACGCGATTAAACACCCGAATAGCCAGTAAATGATGATCCATAGCCGTCCTCAACGAAAAACCCTGCCTCCGGCAGGGTTTTGTTTATCCACGTAAACAATCATCCACATTGTTTAGCGCTAATCATCCGGCTGCGCAAGGAGAGGCCGAAAACCAGCGTGGCCGAGAGCATCAGCGCCCCGCCAAACAGCATGGCGCTGCTGACGCCGTGCCAGTCTACGACTTCACCGCCGATCAGGGCACCTGATGCCAGGGCAACCTGAATCACCGTGACCATCAGCGCCTGGCCTGCTTCCGGCGCGTCCGGCACCGCTTCAAACATCCAGTTTGTCGCGCAGACCGGCACGGCCCCAAAGGCCAGGCCCCACACCAGCACCATTACCGTGGCGCCCGCAAGGCCGCTAAGCAGTGGGGAAACGAGCAGGATAATGGCCAGCATTGCCGTCGCCAGAATGAAGGTCCCGCGCAGGCTGCGCTCCGCCAGGCGTTCCCCGATAAAGGTACCCAGCAGGCCAACTGCGCCGTAGGCCAGCAGCTGGAAAGTGATCGCCGACGGGCTGAGCACAAAGACCTGCTGCAGCAGCGGACGCAGGTAGGTGTAAGCCGAGAAATGGCCCACAAACAGCAGCACAATGGCGATAAGCCCAATGCGGGCCATAGGCAGGCGCAGCGGAGACAGCAAATCCTGAACGGTGAGCGCCCGGCCAGGCGGCACGGAAGCCAGCAGGCGAAACTGGGCAAGCAGCGTGATGGCGGCTAAACAGGCGCTGGCAAAGAATGCCGTACGCCAGCCGAACAGGTCGCCGATTAATGCCCCGGCGGGGACGCCGCACACCGCGCCGACGGACACGCCGCTAATGATCAGTGCCACGGCGCGTCCCTGGCTCGCTTCCGGCACAAGGTGACGGCCATAGTTCATCGAGAAGGACCAGAACCCGCCGACGGAGATCCCCAGCAGTACGCGGCCCAGCAGCATCATCGGGAAGTTAACGGCCAGGGCGGACACCAGATTTGAGACGACCAACAGCAGCGACAGGCCAAGCATCAGCAGGCGGCGGTCGAGGCTGCCCGAAGCCAGGCTCAGGACCGGGGCCGCGACGGCGGCAACAATGCCCGGCATGGTGACCATCAGCCCGGCGGTGCCGGTGGAAATATTCAGGGAAGGTGCGATGTTGGTTAGCAAACCGATGGGTAGAAACTCGGTGGTAACCATGACAAAGCAGGCCACGGTCAGGGAAAAGACCGCGATCCACGGGGATGTGGCAGGTTTATCTTTATTATTCGACATAGTATTGCGCTTCCGCAGAGACATGCATGAGTGACAGGGATCACAATTTACTCAGTCAGCGGCGGGGGATAAATGCAGGATTTATGATTTCACTGTTTCTGTGGGGGAATAATCGAGGGGTTTATTTGTTCGGTGGGCTTAAGGATATTCCGGGAAGTGCAATAGCGGCTCCATTTTTTGGTGGAGAATGCGCAGGATAAAAATGTCTTTTTCGCGGATGCGATAAAATATGGCGTGCAGGCGATAGTCTATCCGGCGGAGGTCCTGAGCAATCTCAGGGCACTCCCGGCCTAAAAACGGGGAGTGGACAATGGACGTGAGCATATTTTCCATCGCTTCCGTGTAATCATCTGCCTGCTGCATCCCAAAATTGAGTAACGTGTATTCGTAGATGCTGGCAAAGTCCTCCGCAGCCTTCCCTGAAAGTTTATACATTGAGCTCCCGTTTTTTCTTCGCGGCTATTTCGCGCAACGTCAGCGGGCTTTCTCCGCTCTCTTCCCCGGCAGTAATCGCTTGTTTAAGTGCTGTAAGCTGAGCCTCTTTCTGCTCCAGCAACCGAAGAGCAGAGCGCACAACTTCGCTGGTTGAGCCGTAACGGCCATCGTCGATCAGGCCATTCACAAAGGCGTCAAGCTGGTCGCCGATGGTTATGCTGGTTGTTCTTGGCATGGTGCCTCCTGTGTTAATAGATAACACTACTATAGCATTGTGCCTGGTGTGAGTAAAAATGCATCGTTTGGGTGGGGCGGGTAGAGGTTACCCGCCAAAAGACTCAGTGACGTTTTGGGAAACTTATACTGTTGAGCATTGTCAGCCCATCAGCAGTTCTGACAAAACGCGGTGTTTTTAAGTCTTCAGCCAGCAGGTGAATGAGGTCAAACAGCAAACCGGTAATGTGCTGCTGAGTCTCCACTGAGCTTTGCCTGGTTAGCAAAACCATAGTTAATGCCCTGCAATACTCACGTATCAACTCTGAGTCATCGCAAATCGGGTGGGTATTGTTCTCGAAATTATTATCTTCAACCGTGAGCTGCTGGATAAGGTGTTCCGGTAAAGGGGCTTCCAGTGCACTTTTCAGCACTTCCAACCCCGCCAGCAGGCGGCCACAAAGCGCCATACAATCAGTGACATCTTTGCTCTCAACCAGCTCATCAACATAGGCCTGACAGCCTTCCAGCAGCTCGAACAGATCGTGGGAAGCGCCGAGCGGGGCTTTTATTAATCTCACTATTGCGGATTCAGTAACTGGTTGAAAGACCAGATTTTCGGTATTAGCGGTTGTGGTACTATCGGCGTTAGCCATAGCGTTACTCCTTAAAGCGTTAACGTTTGTGGTTAGACGCCCCGGCAGTGTTCCCGCACTCCGGGGCGTTGTTCATTATAGCGCGGCTATGTTAATGTGCCCCCCTATACAGAACAAAACTTACTCAATATGGGGCCCCATGTCAATCGTTAGTCGAGACAAAAAACCGAAAGGTGGTGGTAAGTCACCCCATTTTAAAATGCGTATCGATCCCGCATTGCGTGAGCAGTTAGACGTGGAAGCGGCGGAACAAGGAATGAGCCTGGCGAACTGGCTAAAGAATCTGGCGCGTGAGGCTTTGAAGGCAAAAGGGATTGAGCCGAAAGGTTAAGTTATTTCTGACTATGAAAAATCATTAACACTGGATGTAATAGGCGATGCCATTTGATCAAAAGCATTATGAGAAAGTAGAAAAAGAAATGGAAAGGCACCGTGAAGATACAGAAACGTCGAAGCTTGGCCACTGGTGCGCGGCAGCTAAATATGAAAGGAGGCACAAGCTATACATTGGATTACCAGCTACCACTATATCTATATTTCTGACTTGGCTCCTTTCCTCGGATGCAAAAGATGTACTCGCAGGGACTAGTTATTTACAACCATTATTAGTTTTTTTAGGACTTATTGTTTCTATTCTCAGTGGATTAGGTACTTTCTTAAACTTTAATGAACAAGCATTGAAGCATAGATCAGCAGCTGAAAGCCTGCATGCGTTATGGCGTGATTGTAAAAATTGGGACACCGATTTTCCGGATATGAATTGTTGTAAAGAAGCAGTGCTAGCGGTCCAAAATTATCGAAAACGTCTTAATGATATTAATAGAGATGCACCTCAAATCCCTAAGTGGGCATGGAAAAGTGTAAATAAGCAGCGTGCTGAAGGGTCAACTACTTATAAAAATGAGGAGCTGAAAACAAAAATATCAAAACCTTGATCGGTTACATATCTAGAGATAGATAGCCCTTTAAAAAGGGCCATCCTGAATTAACGCAGTTCCCCGTTCACATCCTGGTCAACCGCGAAACACGCCACCAGCTGGCCATTGCCGTAGTCTTTCAGCTGCGGCTGGAGCTGGGTGCATGGCCCGAAGCGACGGCTGCAGCGGGCGTTAAAGGCGCAGCCCGGCGGCGGGTTCAGCGGGCTTGGCAGCTCGCCGGTCAGCTTGATGCGTTCGCGACGTTCGTCCGGGTTCAGGCGCGGCGTGGCGGACAGCAGCGCCTGGGTGTACGGGTGGCGCGGGTTTGAGAAGATTTGCTCTTTGCTGCCCTTCTCCACGCAGCGGCCGAGGTACATCACCATCACTTCATCGGCGATGTGCTCTACCACCGACAGGTCGTGGGAGATGAACACGTAGGACAGCCCCAGATCCTGCTGCAGATCCATCATCAGGTTCAGTACCTGAGCACGCACCGACACGTCGAGTGCGGAGACCGGCTCATCGGCAATCACCACGTCCGGGTCAAGCATCAGGCCGCGAGCGATAGCGATACGCTGGCGCTGGCCGCCGGAGAACATGTGCGGATAGCGGTCGTAGTGCTCGGTTTTCAGACCCACTTTCGCCATCATCTCCAGCGCTTTTTCACGGCGCTCGGCTTTGCTCAGGCTGGTGTTGATTTGCAGCGGCTCTTCCAGGATCTGCCCCACTTTTTTACGCGGGTTCAGCGAGCCATAGGGGTTCTGGAAGACGATCTGGATTTTCTGCCGGCGCAGCTTTTCCGCCGAGGCGTCCGGGATCAGCAGATCCTGGCCCTGGTAGTAAAGCTCCCCGCCGGTCGGCACTTCGATCATGGTCAGCAGGCGGCCGAGGGTGGATTTCCCGCAGCCGGATTCACCGACGACCGCCAGCGTTTTGCCGCGTTCGAGGGTAAAGCTTACGCCGTCCAGCGCTTTTACCAGGCGTTCAGGAGCGAAAAAGCCCTTCTTCACCGGGTAATGTTTTTTCAGGTCGATGGCCTGCAACAGCGGTTGCGCGGTGGCCTGTGGGGTACTCATAGGGTTGGCCTCCCGGCATCATCGAGTGGGTAGTGGCATTTGGACTGACGCCCGTCTGCCAGCAGGGTTAACGCTGGCTCTTCGCTGCGGCATTTGTCGGTCGCATACGGGCAGCGCGGGTTCAGCAGGCAGCCGTTCGGGCGGTCGTATTTGCCAGGCACTACGCCCGGCAGCGAGGCCAGACGCGCTTTATCCTGAGCAAATTCCGGCAGCGCACGGAGCAGAGCCTGGGTGTACGGGTGGCGCGGCGCGCGGAAGATATCGTGGGACGAACCCGCTTCCACAACCTGCCCTGCGTACATCACGATGATTTTATGGGCGGCTTCGGCAACCAGCGCGAGATCATGGGTGATCAGGATCAGCGCCATGTTCTCTTTTTGCTGCAGCTCCAGCAGCAGTTCGATGATCTGCGCCTGAATAGTTACGTCGAGCGCGGTGGTTGGCTCATCGGCGATCAGCAGCTTAGGACGGCAGGCGATCGCCATGGCGATCATCACGCGCTGGCTCATCCCGCCGGAAAGCTGGTGCGGGTAAATGTCGAGACGTGAAGCCGGGTCAGGAATACCCACCTGGGTCAGCAGGTCGATTGCTCGCTGGCGGCGGGTTTTCTTGTTACCCCCCTGGTGCACCTTAATGGCTTCCATAATCTGGAAACCGACGGTGTAGCACGGGTTCAGGCTGGTCATCGGGTCCTGGAAGATCATCGCCACTTCGGCGCCCACCAGGTTGCGGCGCTCTTTCTCAGAAATGCGCTTCAGATCCCGGCCGTTGAATTCCAGTTTTTCCGGCATCACCCGGCCAGGGAAGTCAATAAGCCCCATAATCGCCAGCGAGCTGACGGATTTACCGGAGCCGGACTCGCCCACGATGCCGACAACCTGCCCCTGATCCACGCTATAGCTGATGCGGTCCACGGCACGGAACGGTGCGTCTTCGTCGCCGAAATGCACCGATAATTTATCTACATTTAATAACGCCATCTCGAACCTCTTACTGCTTCAGTTTGGGATCGAGCGCGTCACGCAGACCGTCACCCATCAGGTTAAATGCCAGCACCGTTAGCAGGATCGCAACCCCTGGGAAGGTCACAACCCACCAGGCACTCTGCGCGAACTGCAACACGTCGGCGAGCATGGTGCCCCACTCCGGTGTTGGCGGCTGCGCACCCATGCCGAGGAAGCCAAGGGCGGCCATATCGAGAATGGCGTTCGAGAAGCCGAGCGACGCCTGAACGATCAGCGGCGCAAGGGTATTCGGGAAGATATTCACAAACATCTGGCGAACCGGGCCAGCGCCCGCCACTCGGGAGGCGGTCACGTAGTCGCGGTTAACTTCCACCAGCACCGCAGCACGCGTTAAACGCACATAGTGCGGCAGCGCGACGAAGGTTAGCGCCAGCGCGGCGTTGCCGATGGACGGGCCGAAGATAGCCACCAGCACCAGCGCCAGCAGCAGGCTTGGCAGTGCCAGCATGATATCGACCACGCGCATGATGATGTTGTCGACCACGCCGCCGAAGTAACCGGCGACCAGGCCCAGCACAATCCCCATCACCAGCGACAGGACAACCACCAGGCAGCCGACCAGCAGCGACAGGCGAGCGCCGTACATCAGGCGGGACAGCACATCGCGACCGACGTCGTCGGTGCCGAGGATGTAGCTCCAGCTCCCGCCTTCCTGCCACACCGGCGGGTGCAACAGCGCGTCGCGGAACTGCTCCGCTGGCGCGTGCGGCGCGAGGAAGTTAGCGAAGACGGCGATGAAGATCATGATGGCGACGTACACCAGGCCGATCACCGCCCCTTTATTGCGTTTGAAGTAGTGCCAGAACTCCTGGAAAGGCGTCATCGGCTTGGGTGCTGCCACCACTTTGTTTTCTGTCAGTTGCGTCATGATGGCCCCTTATTTCTTATGGCGTATACGCGGGTTCACCACGCCGTACAGCAGGTCTACCAGCAGGTTGACGAGGATAATCATCGTCGCCACCAGCAGCACGCCGCCCTGGACTACCGGGTAGTCACGACGCTGCAGGGCGTCGATGAGCCAGCGGCCAAGACCCGGCCAGGAGAAGATCGTTTCCGTCAGGATGGCGCCTGCCAGCAGAGTACCGACCTGCAGGCCGATAACCGTGACGACCGGCAGCATCGCGTTGCGCAGGGCATGAACCACGATCACGCGCATGCGGGTCAGACCCTTGGCGCGAGCGGTACGGATGTAGTCTTCGCCCAGCACTTCCAGCATGGAAGAGCGGGTCATACGCACGATAACCGCTAGCGGAATAGTGCCCAGCACGATGGCAGGCAAAATCATGTGGGCGACGGCGTCAATAAAATCACCCGGCTGGCCCCAGATAGCGGTATCTATCAGCGCAAACCCGGTGAGCGGCAGGGAGTCATCCAGGAACACGGTGTCGCTGATGCGCCCGGACACTGGCGTCAGGTTCCAGTGCACCGATACCAACATGATGAGCATCATGCCCCACCAGAAAATTGGCATGGAATAGCCGGTCAGCGCGAGGCCAACGGCGGTGTGGTCAAAGATTGAACCACGCTTCACGGCGGCCAGAACGCCCACCGGAATGCCGACGGCAACGGCGAAAATCATCGCGCAGATGCCGAGTTCCAGCGTCGCTTTAAAGCGCGGCACGAACTCGTCCCAAACCGGGAGGCGGCTCTTTAATGAAATGCCCAGATCGCCATGCATTACGCCCCAGATGTAATGGAGGTACTGCTGCCACATTGGCTTGTCGAGACCCATCTCGGCCAGCAGTTGGGCATGACGCTCAGGAGAAATACCGCGCTCTCCGGCCATAATCATCACCGGGTCTCCGGGGATCATATGCACGAAAGCGAAGGTGAGTAGGGTAATACCTATAAACGTGGGGATGACTAACCCCAGTCGTCGGAGGATGAACTGCAGCATATCCCGGATTCTCTGTAGTGACGGAAAGCCTGGTAACTGTTCCGTCTGTATTGCTCACAAATGTTTCCCCCTCTCCCTTTGAGGGAGAGGGTCGGGGTGAGGTTGGACAACGCCAATACCCCTCACCCTAACCCTCTCCCCATGGGGGAGAGGGAATAAAGCACGTTACTTTTATTATTCGACGGACACGTTTTCGAAGTGGTGTTTGCCCAGTGGATCAACCACGTAGCCTTTAACTTCTTTACGCACTGGCTCGAACACGGTGGAGTGAGCGATGATCAGCGCTGGCGCCTGATCGTGCATCACAACCTGAGCCTGTTTGTACAGTTCAACACGCTTGTTGTGGTCGTCGGTGGCGCGAGCCGGCTGAATCAGATCTTCAAACGGCTTGTAGCACCAGCGAGAGTAGTTGGAACCGTCTTTCGCCGCGGCGCAGCTGAACAGGGTGGCGAAGAAGTTATCCGGATCCCCATTGTCGCCGGTCCAGCCCATCATTACGGCCTGGTGTTCACCGGCTTTAGCACGCTTCAGGTACTCGCCCCACTCGTAGGTCACGATTTTGGCGGTCACGCCAACTTTCGCCCAGTCAGCCTGAATCATCTCAGCCATGCGGCGAGCGTTCGGGTTGTATGGACGCTGAACTGGCATCGCCCACAGGTCAACGGTGAAGCCTTTGTCCTGACCCGCTTCTTTCAGCAGCGCTTTCGCTTTTTCAGGATCGTAGGTGTAGTCCTTCACGTCATTGTTGTAGCCCCACATGGTTGGTGGGATCAGGTTTTTAGCCGCGGTGCCCGCGCCCTGATAAACGGCTTTAATGATCGCTTCTTTGTTCACCGCGTAGGTCAGCGCCTGACGCACTTTCACGTCGTCAAACGGCTTCTTCTCGGTGTTGAAGGAGAGATAGCCCACGTTCAGGCCAGCCTGTTCCATCAGATTGATGTTCTTGTCTTCTTTCATGCGGGCAATGTCGGCCGGGTTCGGGAACGGCATCACCTGACATTCGTTTTTCTGCAGTTTGGCATAACGCACGGAAGCGTCAGGCGTGATGGAGAAGACCAGGCGATCGATCTGCGGCTTGGTACCCCAGTAGCCCGGGAAGGCTTTATACAGAATACGGGAGTCTTTCTGGTACTGCAGCAGCTGGAATGGACCGGTACCGATTGGGTTCAGGTCTGTTTTTTCCGGGGTGCCGGCTTTCATCATGTTGTCCGCATATTCTTTAGAAAGAATAGAGGCGAAGTCCATGGCCATGTCCGCGAGGAACGGCGCTTCTGGACGCGCCAGCACGAACTGCACGGTGTTATCGTCGACTTTCTTGATCTCGGTGATCAGGTCAGGCAGGCCCATGCCTTCGAAGTATTCGTAGCTGCCGCCAGAGACTTTGTGATACGGGTTATCTTTGTTTTTCTGACGGTCAAAGGAGAATACAACGTCGTCGGCGTTGAAATCGCGAGTCGGTTTGAAGTCTTTATTGTCCTGCCACTTCACGCCTTTACGCAGGTGGAAGGTGTAGGTTTTACCGTCCGGGCTAACGTCCCATTTTTCAGCCAGGCCTGGGATGATTTCGGTGGTGCCGGTTTTAAATTCCACCAGACGGTTATAAATCGGTACGGAGCTGGCATCGTAAGTCGTGCCGGAAGTGAACAGCTGTGGGTTAAAGCCCTCTGGGGAACCTTCTGAACAGTAAACCAGGGTTTTGGCTTGTACGCTTGCTGCAACGGTCATGGCAACCAGGCTCAGACCAAATTTCAGCATCCCTGACTTCTTCAAGGAAATACTCATTATTCTGCTCCAATTATGTGTCGTGTTGTGTTTTGTAACCGTCTGACCATTGTTATTTGTGGGTGGTCGGTACGGTGTGCCCGGAGGCGGTGGTGAGGCTAGCAGTTCCTTTCGCGAGTCATGCATGGAGGTAGCACAGACGGTCCGTAAATAGCCCCTCTCGTCCTACAATCTGTCAACAGATTAAGGAAACGTCAATACAGGTCACGGGGATTTACAAGCAAGGTGGGATTCGGCGGGCAAAGATTAAAAAAACCTTCCGGGGACATTTCCAGCAGGGAAATTTATGCTACAGGCTTGTTACCAGAATATTGCACTGCTTAATTTGCAACCTATAGCGCGAACCGATTGTCCGGAATAGGTAAAATTTTGTGTTAAACGATGAATTGTTGCACGATTTATTTTGTGATCTGCATCGCTCACAGCGGAAAATGCTGTCTGCCATCATAAGCGGCGGCGCAAAAAACCATGCATTTCCATAACCAAATACGATGAATTATATCCCGCATAAAAGCATAACCACGGCAGTAAGTGAGGGGCGGAGGCGGTTCAACCCTTCTTGGCTGGTAATCCCCCCTTATAATTAATAGGGAGTCTGGCGAGGTAAATTTAAAGTATTCATCCAAGTAATTAATTCGTTATATAAATACGTAAGATAATTGGAAAATTCCTAAAAATAACAAATTGACATTAATTTAATATCTTAATAACCTGAAACAATTATTGGCTTCCTACAATTGTTAACGCTCTCATCAATACGCTGCTGTAAATGGAATGCCTGCAATTTTCACCTGTTGATTTATGGACCTCGCGCCAATAATGGCGTGAAAATTAAAGGGAATTTCTGTGCGCGTTCTAAAGTTCTTTGTTTATGGCGGTATTGTTTTACTCTCACTGCTTCATTCTGGATATTCCGCCCCACTGGCTGACGAGCAGCTTATTCGACAACAGGAAAGCCAGCGTGCTCGTGAGGCGCAACTCGCACCGCCGGTGCCGGACGTCAGGCTGTCACCGCAGGCTACGCCTTCGTTCAGCCTTGATTTCCCAAAGGAAACGCCTTGTTTTCCCATTCAGCAGGTTGAATTACAGCAGCGCGAAAAATTACCTCACTGGCTGCCGCTGCAAAAATTAGCCAATCGCGGGGTAGGGCATTGTCTGGGCGGTAAAGGCATTAATAAGTTAATGAGTGTATTACAAAATCGTCTTATTGATAGCAGCTACGTCACGACCCGTGTACTTGCCCCTCAGCAAAATCTTAATTCAGGCAAGTTAATTCTTACTATTTTGCCGGGCACTATCCGGCAGGTGAAATTTACCCCGCAAAGCGGGCATTATGTTTCGTTATTAAATAGTTTCCCGGCAAAACCTGGTGCGCTACTGGATTTACGCGATATCGAGCAAGGCCTGGAGAATTTCCAGCGCGTACCCACCGTTCAGGCCAATATGGAAATTATTCCCGGGGAACAGCCGGGCGAGAGCGATATATTACTGGACTGGAAACAGTCGCGTATGTGGCGGCTTGGCCTGTCGCTGGATGATTCCGGGAGCCGAAGTACAGGGCGCTATCAGGGCGGCGTAACGCTTTATGTTGATAACCCGTTAAGCCTCAGCGACACGCTTTACCTTAACGCCGGCAGTGCGCTGCAGCCTCACGGTGAAAAGGGGACGCATAACTACACCGGGCAATACGCGGTGCCTTTCGGTTACTGGATGACGAGCCTGACGGCCAGCAGCAACGACTACTACCAGACTATCGCCGGGCTGAACGGGGATTACCGCTACCGGGGAAAAAGCAATAACCTCGCCTTTCAGCTAAGCCGCGTTCTGCACCGCAGCGGCAGCCAGAAGACCAGTTTTACCTACGACATTATTACCCGTGAGTCGAAAAACTTTCTCGATGATACCCAGATAGACGCCCAGCGCCGTAAAACCGCTGCCTGGAAAGTGGGGCTACAGCATCGCCACTATATCTACGCCGCTACGCTGGATGCCGGTATCAGCTACCAGCGAGGCACCCGCTGGTTTGGTTCGATCCCTGCTACCGAAGAGTATTTTGGCGAGGCAACGGCGCTGAGCAAAATCCTGCTGATGAACGCCCAGCTTGAGTTGCCTTTCGCGCTGGCAGGGCAAAACTTCCGCTACAACGTGCAGTATATGCGGCAGAAGACCAACACGCCTTTAACACCGCAGGAGCAGTTTTCTATCGGCAGCCGCTGGACGGTGAGAGGCTTCGACGGCGAGCGTACCTTGAGCGCGGATAACGGCTGGACGGTTCGCAATGAATTTGGCTGGTTTACGCCGCTGCCGGGTCAGCAGCTCTATCTCGGCGTGGATTACGGGGAAGTGAGCGGTCACAGTAGCCCTTATCTTGTAGGCAATCACCTGGCGGGCGGTGCGCTCGGGCTACGCGGGCTGTTACTGAGTGCAAGCTACGATATTTTCGCCGGTATTCCACTGTCAAAGCCGCAGGGTTTTACCACCGACCTGGTGACGTTCGGTTTCAATCTGAACTGGCAATATTGAGGACTCAAGGATGAATAAGAATCTCTATCGCATCGTGTTTAACAAAGCGCGTGGCGTGCTGATGGTAGTGCCGGATATTGCCGCCTCGGGTCGAGCTGCGTCCTCTCCATCCGAGGGCGTGGGCCATACTCAGCACCGTTGCATGAGCCGCCTCGGGCGCATTAGCTTCAGTCTTTTACTGGCGATGGGCTGTGTCAGCACGCCGGCCTGGGCAGACATCGTGGCCGACGGCAGCGCGCCAGGCCAGCAGCAGCCGACCATCATAAACAGCGCGAACGGCACACCGCAGATCAACATCCAGACGCCGAGCGCGGCCGGGGTTTCCCAGAATAAGTACAGCCAGTTCGACATCGACCAGAAAGGGGCGATTTTAAACAACTCCCATCAGATGACCCAAACCCAGCTGGGCGGCATGGTGGCGGCTAACCCGTGGCTGGCGAAAGGCGAGGCGAAGGTCATTCTGAACGAAGTGAACTCGCGCGATCCAAGCCAGCTCAATGGGATGCTGGAAGTGGCGGGGCGGCAGGCGCAAATCGTCATTGCTAACCCGGCCGGGATCACCTGTAACGGCTGCGGTTTTATCAACGCCAACCGCACAACGTTGACCACCGGGCAGGTGCAGCTGTCGAACGGCCAGATAACCGGTTACGACGTGAGCCGGGGCACTATTACCGTGCAGGGGCGAGGGATGGACAGTTCGCGCCAGAACACGACCGAACTGATTGCCCGGGCGGTAAAAGTGAACGCCACTATTCAGGCGAGAGAGCTTGAGATAACCACCGGGCGGAATAACGTCCGCGCCAGCGATCGTTCTGCGACGGCGAAATCCGATGATGGCAGCGCGCGCCCACAGTTTGCGGTGGATGTGGCGCAGCTTGGCGGCATGTACGCCAATAAAATCCAGCTGAGAGGGACGGAATCCGGCGTCGGCGTACACAATGCCGGAACAATAGGAGCCTCGGCAGGCGACGTCGTGGTCAATGCCGATGGTTCAATCACCAACAGCGGCCTGATCCAGGCCAGCAACAACGTGCTGCTTGCCTCACGCAATGATATTTCAAGTCACGGCGTGCTTGCTGCAGGGATGAAAGCGGACGGTACCGCCAGCGCGGCGGGCGACCTGGCGATGCAAAGTGAGGGCAAACTCACCGTTAGCGGGCAGAATAGCGCGGTAAACAAGCTGACGGCAAAGGGCACAAGCATTGATTTTAGCGCCAGCCAGAACCGGGCGGGTTCTGTGGAGCTAGCGGCAGCGCAGGGCGATGTTCATACCCAAAAAGCGAATGTCGCGGCGCAGCAGATAACGGTCAGCACCAACGGGATGCTGAACAATGACGGCGGCAGCCTGAGCGCCGATAAACTTAACCTTACCGCCAGCCAGCTTTCCAATCGCCAGGGTTTGTTACAGCAAAGCGGAGATAGCGAACTGACACTGGCTCATGCGGGCGGCATTGATAACCGCGGCGGAAACATTGTCGCAAACAGTAAAAAGCTGACGCTTAGCGGGGCGAAACTTGATAACCAGCAGGGAAGAATTCAGGCAGATGCGGTCGAGGTCAACACCGCGAAGCAAAGCCTGAACAACCAGCAGGGCGTAATCGCCGCCAGCAAAAGCGTGAAGCTGCAAAGCGGCGGGCTGAACAATGACGAGGGGCTGGTTCAGGCTGGGACTGATTTAGCGCTGGACCTGCAGGGCGGCGCGCTCAGCAACCGCAACAGCGGCAAGAAAGGCATTTTCAGCAATGGCTCGCTGACGGTAAACGGTGGTGCGTTAGACAACCAACATGGCGTTATCGCCAGCGCCGGGGGACTCCAGCTCAACGGCAGCCAGCTGAATAACGACGCGGGCTCGCTCCAGTCCGGCTCAACGTTGGACGTTAACGTACAGGGCGGCAGCCTGACAAACCGCAGCGGCGGCAACTTGTCGGGCAAAGGGGCGCTGAGCCTCAAAGGCGGAGCGCTGGATAATAGCAGCGGCGTGATAGCCAGCATGCAGAGCCTCAGCCTGAACGGCAGCCAGCTAAACAATGACGCCGGCCTGCTCCAGGCGGGAGGGGATCTCTCTCTGGATTTAGCGGGCGGTACATTCACCAACCGCAACAGCGGGAAAAACGGCGGCGTTCTGAGCCAGGGCCAGCTTACCGTGCAGAGCGGCGCGCTGGATAACAGCGGCGGGTTTATTGCCTCCGGCAAAGACGCCAGCCTGACCACGCTGGCGCTGAATAACACCTCAGGCACGCTGGCAAGCGACGGCACTCTTTCGCTTATCAATGAGGGCATCAACAACCAGCAGGGCCTGATTCAGGCGGGCAAATCGCTTTCGCTGGATACTCGCGGCGGAGCGCTGGTAAACAGCCATGGCGAGCTGACCTCAGGCAAGCATCTGACCCTGCTGAGTGGCGTATTGCTGAACGACGCCGGGCGGATCGTTGCCTCGGAAGATGCGCGGCTGGACACCCTCGGTAACCCGTTCAACAACCAGGCCGGGACGATTGCTGTCGGAGGTGAAGCGAGCATTACCGCTCACGCGCTCAACAACACCGGCGGGCAGGTTCAGGTGGCGGGTAACCTGCAGCTCACGACGCAGAATGCGCTGGAAAACGGCAGCGGGCTTATCCGTAGCGGGAAAACTGCGACGCTTAACGCCGCCAGCATAGTCAACCGTACCACTCATTCAGACCAGCAAGGCATCGAAGGTCAGTCGGTAACGCTGAATACCGGCTCACTCAACAATATCGATGGCGCCGTTCGCAGCAGCGATACCCTGACGCTTAACTCGGGTGGCGTCCTGGACAATACGCGCGGCCTGCTTTCGTCCGGCAATCAGTTAACGGTGAACGGCGGCCAGAGCCTGGCGCTTACCAACAGCGCGGGCACGCTCATTGCCGGGAAGATGCTTACGCTGGATGCCGGGTCAGCGACCGGCGACGGCAAACTTCTCTCGCAGGATGCAATGGCGCTGAACCTGCAAAAAGCGCTGCTTAACGTCGGCCAGATTATTGCCAACGGCAACGTCAGCTTCACTTTTGCCGAGGGGCTAATTAATGAAGGCCTGGCGAAAGCCGGGGGCGTAATGACTATGAACGTTCCAGCATTGCTCAACCGTTCAAACGGGGAGATAAGCGCCGGGGAAACTCACCTGCTGGTAAGCGGGGCGCTGACAAACTGGGGGCTGCTGGACGGCGGCTTAACCCATATCAGCGCCGGCACGCTTAACAACTACGGCACCGGGCGTATTTATGGCGACCGCGTTGCCCTGCAGGCAGGAACGCTAAATAACGAAGCGAAAGACAGTGTGGCCCCCGTTATCGCTGCCCGTCAGCGCCTGGATTTGGGCGTTGGAACGCTAAATAACGTCGGCCACGCCATGATCTACAGCGCAGGTGATGTGGCTATCGGCGGCAGTCTCAACGATCAATGGCAGGCTCAGGGGCAGGCGCTGACGTTCAATAACCACAGCTCGACGCTGGAATCCGCCGGTAATATGACCCTCAATATTGGCGAGATTAATAACCTCAATGACAACCTGAAAACGCAGGTACTGGAGACGGAAAACTCTGCGCATCACGAAGCGGCGCTGAAAGGTTCTCCGACGCATTACGACTGGAGTAAGGTCGATACCAGTAAAAAGAATAAGTACGGCGTGCATACGGCTAAGATGCCGGACGGTTCACAGAGCGAAGAGTTTTATGAGTACAACTACCAGCGGACGGTGAAAGAGACGCAGGTCGTGGAGACCGATCCGGGCAAAATCATCGCCGGCGGCAACCTGACCATCAACAGCAATCAGCTGAATAACCGCGACAGCACGGTTGTTGCCGGTGGGCTGCTGGGCGGCACGATAGTTCAACTGAATAACCTGGCAACCCTGGGCGAGCGTGTGATTACCGACGTGGGTAGCCAGACGCGCTGGTATGCCAAGAAGAAGAAAAAGAAACTGGGCGGCACCAAAACCAGCCAGGGGAAAGACACCAGCAGTTACAAACCGGCTGTGATTATCCAAAAAATCGACCTGAAGCAGATGGCCTGGCAGGGCAATGCCCTGATTAACGGCAGCGGCACGGCGATCTCAAGCCGTGATACCGGTGGTGTTACAACCCATATAATCGATCCGGGCAAGCTGGATGCGGCGCTGGCGCAGCGTCCTGTTACCGTCCCACCGGGGAAAATCGTCGAGATTGCCAGCGGCCCGGACAGTGCAATTCGCCTCACGCCGCCAGACCTCCGCCTGCCCGATAACAGTCTTTATCAGCTGCACCCGTCGAACGACGTCCCGTTCCTGATTGAGACCGACCCGCGTTTTACCAATCAGAAGCAGTGGCTCAGCAGCGACTATATGCAAAGCCAGTTCGCGCTGGACGGCGGGAACATCCTCAAGCGGCTGGGCGATGGCTTCTATGAGCAAAATCTGATCCGCCAGCAGATAACTGAACTGACCGGGAACCGCTTCCTGAAAGGGTTTGATAACGATGAGAATCAGTATCGGGCGCTGATGGATGCAGGCGTGGCGTTTGGTAAACAATACAACCTCACGCCGGGCGTGGCGCTGACGCCTCAGCAAATGGCGCTGCTGACCAGCGATATGGTCTGGCTGGTGAAACAGGACGTGACGCTGCCTGACGGGTCGGTACAAAGCGTACTGGTGCCGCAGGTCTATGCCCGCGTGCGGCCGGGAGACCTCGACGGCAGCGGGGCGTTGATGTCCGGCGGCAACATTGCGCTGAACGTGAAAAACGATCTCACTAACAGCGGACATATCAGCGGACGCGAAATTACGCAAATCACTGCCGAAAACATCACCAACAGCGGATATCTTGGTGGAAATCGCGTCAGTCTTCAGGCGCGGACCGATATCAATAACATAGGCGGAACGCTGCAGGCCAGCGATGGCCTGATTGCCGTGGCTGGCCGCGACATCAATAGCACCACCACCACGCGTGGAGATGGCACCAACAGCTGGATCGACCGCCCTGCCGGTATCTTCGTGCAGAACGATGGCGGCGAGCTGGGGCTGCAGGCGCTGAACAACATCAGCCTGACCGGCAGCCTGGTCAGCAACAGCGGCGCAAATAGCAAAACGCGGCTGCTGGCCGGCAATGACCTGAGCCTGAACACCGTGACCACCACCCACTCGGAATCCGGCGACTGGGGCGGCGGCAACGACCGGCATGTCGTTCAGACAACGGATGTCGGCAGCCAGATAAACGGTAACGGCACCGTGGCGTTGAGCGCCGGGCACGACGTGAACGCCCGCGCGGCAAGCGTTACTGCGGCAGATAAGCTTGCGGTGGCGGCAGGCAACGATATCAATATCACCAGCGGCGAGTCGTCGTATCAGGTCACCGAAAATAGCCGGCAAAGCTCCGGCGGCTGGCTGTCGAAAAAGACCATCACCACCCATGACGACGTGAAGGTAACGGACGCGCTGGGCAGTACGCTTGATGGCGACAGTATCACCCTGCAGGCCGGAAATAATCTGACCGTGAAGGGCAGCAGCGTGGCGGCAACCCATGACGTTAATCTGTCTGCCGGCAACGACCTGACCTTAACCACGGCTGAAAACACCCGCCAGGAAAATCATCAGTATCAGGAGAAAACCTCCGGCCTGTCCGGCACCGGCGGGATTGGGGTGAGCTATGGCAAGAGTGAGCTGAAAACTACCGACGACGGCAAATCACTGAGCAGCACCGGCAGCACGGTGGGCAGCACCGCCGGGAACGTGAACCTGAGCACCGGTAACGCGCTGACGGTGAAAGGCTCAGAGGTGCTGGCGAAGCAGGATCTGCTGCTGACCGGGAAGGACGTGAGCATTCTTGCGGCGGAAAATCAGAGTACGCAAACCCACATCACCGAGCAAAAAACCAGCGGCCTGACGCTGGCGCTGTCCGGCGTGGTGGGGAGCGCGGTGAATCAGGCGGTGAGCCAGGCAAACTCCGCCAGAAAAGAGAGCAACGGCCGCCTGGCCACGCTACAGGGCGTGCAGTCGGCGCTAAGTGGTGTGGAGGCTTACCAGGGGAATCAGCTGAATAACGCCGAAGGCGGCTCGCCGGGTAGCGTGGTGGGCGTGAATCTCTCCTGGGGCAGCCAGTCGTCGACATCGACCCAAACGCAGACGTCGAACCAGAGCCAGGGCAGCCAGCTTACCGCCGGGAATAACCTGACGATTAAGGCAAGCGAGGGCGACATTCGCGTACAGGGCAGCGAGCTACAGGCAGGCAAAGACATGCTGCTGAACGCGAAGCGTGACGTGTTGCTGGAGTCCGCGCTGAACAGCCAGAAGCTGGACGGCAAAAACGAAAGTCACGGCAGCGCCTACGGCGTGGGGATCAACTTCGGTAGCGGGGCGAACGGCATTTCGGTCAATGCCAGCGCCAATAAGGGCAAAGGCAACGAGAAAGGCACCGGTACCTCGCATACCGAAACGACGCTGAATGCCGGGAATAACCTCAATATCGTCAGCGGGCGCGACACGACGCTGAGCGGGGCGCAGGCGAGCGGTAACAGCGTGAAGATGGACGTGGGCCGCAACCTTCAGCTTACCAGCGAGCAGGACACGGACAATTACGACTCTAAGCAGACCAATATGAGCGCCGGAGGGAGCGCAAGTATGGGCGGTGGTTCGCTGTCGCTCAACGCCTCGCGGGATAAAATGCACAGTACGTACGCGTCGGTGCAGGAGCAGACGGGCATCTTTGCCGGTAAAGGCGGGTTTGATATTACGGTGGGCGAGCATACGCAGCTGAACGGGGC
Source organism: Enterobacter sp. TMH.L2 (assembly GCF_050847315.1). Lineage (NCBI taxonomy): Bacteria > Pseudomonadati > Pseudomonadota > Gammaproteobacteria > Enterobacterales > Enterobacteriaceae > Enterobacter > Enterobacter sp. TMH.L2. Next base: position 4,760,484 of record NZ_CP193791.1, read on the forward strand.
GGTCATCGGCTCGACGGCGGATGCCGGAAAAAATAAACTGGATACGGGGACGCTGGGCTTTAAGGATATTGAGAACAGCGCGGAGTACAAGGTAGAGCACCAGAGCGTGGGCATCAGCTCGGGCGGTAGCGTGGGCAGCCAGTTCCTGGGGAACGTGGCGAGTGGGCTACTGGTGGGGGCGAACGGCTCCGGCAGTGCCAGCTCCACGACGAAGTCGGCGGTGAGCGAAGGCACCATCGTTATCCGCGATAAAGAGAAACAGCAGCAGGATGTGGCTAACCTGAGTCGTGACGCGGATCACGCCAACCAGACGCTAAGCCCGATCTTCGACAAAGAGAAAGAGCAGAACCGGCTGCGTGAGGCGCAGCTTATCGGCGAGGTTGGGGTGCAGGCGGGGAATATTGCGGCGACGCAGGGCAAAATTGAAGCCACCCGGGTGGCGAACGAGAAGATGAAGAGCGTCACCCCGGAGCAGCTTCAGGCGGCGAAAGAGGCGTTGATTAAAGCTAGCCCGGATAAAACGCCGACTGACGCAGAGGTTGCCAGCCATGCTTATCAGTCGTTCTATGACAGGGCGTTTGCCGACTCTGATTTTGGTACGGGCGGGAAAGTGCAGCGTGCCATTCAGGCGGCCACGGCAGCGGTACAGGGTCTGGCAGGTGGCGACCTGGCCAAAGCGGTGGCGGGCGGTTCGGCCCCGTATATAGCGAATATCATCGGCAGCAGCGGGCTGGACGCGGGCGGGAAGGTACTTGCTCACGCGGCAGTGAATGCGGCGCTGGCGGCGGCACAGGGGAATAATGCACTGGTCGGCGCGTCGGGAGCGGCCACGGCAGAGCTGGTCGGGATGGTGGCGACGAATGCCTACGGTAAGCCGGTCAGCGAACTGAGTGAAACGGAGAAGCAGACGGTAAGCGCGCTGGCAACGCTGGCGGCAGGGCTGGCGGGTGGATTAACCGGTAACAGTACAGCAGATGCGGTCGCAGGGGCACAGACCGGGAAAACGACGGTTGAGAATAACTGGCTGAGTGAGAAAGAGGCTCGTCAGCTTGATAAAGAAATGCAGGAATGCAAAAAATCTGGTGGTGACTGTAAAAAGGTGGTCGAAAAATATATCGATATCAGCAATAAAAATAGTAAAGAACTGATTGATGCCTGTACCGGTGGCGGTGTGGCTTGTGTGAGTTGGGAGGAGCTGATTCAGGCAAACACTAACGTTGCTCTGGATGCGAATAAGCATCAGGTAAGGTTAAGCGAGAAGCTGAACGATCCGGATGCAGCGGCAATAGTAAAATATCTTAACGGCTCGGATCTGAAATTCCTGAACGATAATATCACAACCAGTGATAGAGTTATGGATGTGATTATGACACCAACGTCCTGGCCGGTAGCGGTAATGGGGGGCAAAGCGATTATTACTAATGCGGTGAATAACTCCAAAGAGTTGCTTGTTGCTGTGGGTATTACGGGGGCAGCCAGTGCAGGTATTCAATATGGAACAACAGGTGAAGTAAAACTGTCTGACGTAATTGGTTCAGTAATTGTTGGCGGGATTACAGTCGGTAAGGGATATAATCCTACGGTGACATGGAACGCAGCCAGTGGTTATTACCAGGCTGAAATTAGTGGTGATGATCCCTTTATAGGCGCTCTGATGAGTAAGGCTGGTGCATCCGTTGGCTATGTCGCTGGTAACATTATTAAGGTACCGTTTGATAAAAAACTGAATCCAATATCAAAACAGTATGAATGGGTCCCAACAGGAGTATGGACAATTACTAAACCAGTCACTCAAAACCCATTGCCTTCTATAGTGGGTAACGCAGGGGACTCTGCGGCTTCGGGGTTGTTTACCGAGGGTATGAATGAAGCGCTGAAAAATAAAAAGGGAAAATAGTGATGAATATTAAATATAGGTCTGTTATTGCTTTATTTTACCTATGCTCAAGTCTTTTTATTGCTTTGTTCATTATGGCTGTGTTGTTCAGTCTCCTTGGTTACTGGGTTGGGGGAGGGGAGAACATACTGTCATTTTTTATCGCTAAGCTGTTTACTTATTTTAAAGTCGCTCTTGTCGGAATATTGATAGGTTTGCCAGTATGGTTTTTCTATTATCGTGATATGTAGTTGAGAATAACTCGCTGGGTCTGGTTGTACAGGGCGGAAAACTGGCAATTCAGGGGTGTGCTAAAGTCGCCGCCTGTCGTAATGCTCTGGCAGAGAAAGGTCTGGGGGCTTTACTCGGAATTGGTGCAGCGAAAACAGCGCTGGATAATCTGTCGTCAACAGAACAACAGTATGTATTTTCTGTGGCAATGAATGGCGGACGTGCGGACCAGGTGGAAAACTAACACCGGAACAGCGTGCAGCCTATGATTATATTGTTGAGCAAGAATTTATTGCTGTGGGTGTTACAGGTGCAGCTAGTGCAGGTATTCAATATGGAACAACAGGTGAAGTAAAACTGTCTGACGTAATTGCTTCAGTAATTTTTGGCGGTATTACAGTCGGTAAGGGATATAATCCTACGGTGACATGGAACGCAGCCAGTGGTTATTACCAGGCTGAAATTAGTGGTGATGATCCGTTACCATCTATAGTCGGTAATATGGGTGATTCTGCTGCATCAAAACTATTACCGAAATATTTAGAAAAAAATCTGAGGCAAATAAATGATGAAAAGCCTCGTCGTGTTAGCTAAGGTTTTCTTACTAATTGAGCTTGCTATTTGCTCCATTGTCACGGTTTTTTTCCTTTTTTTTGAAGGATTAACTTATCTATCTGAAGGTACTTCTTATTTTTATAACTTATGGAAAGGATTGAGAGGCGCTACTTTTGGATCTATCCCAGCAAGTATTATCCTATGGTTTTTTTACTATGAAGTGCCTGCGCTAAAAAGTAAGTAAGATCTTATCTAGCAATAAATCCCAACCCTCCACGGTTGGGTTCTTTACTTTATACACCAGTCAGTTAGCTCTTTACCGCTTCGGTTTGCCGATCACCTCGATAAGCTTAGTGACCTGCTTTTGCTTGCGGGCGGAGGACTTACAGACCTTCTTCAGCGTCTGCATGTTCTCCGGCTCAGGCTGGGGCGGCTCTCTCCGGTTCAGGCGGCGGAGCCGGAAATGGCTCCCAGGCAGTCAGTATCAGGCAACCGGGCACCACCCGCACCTCGAGCAGCGCCCCTGTCTCAAAATTCGCCTAATCCCTGAACAGCCAGAAACTGGACGGCAAAAACGAAAGCCACGGCATTTCGGTTAACGCCAGCGCCAACAAGGGCAAAGGCAACGAGAAAGGCACCGGTACCTCGCATACCGAGACGACGCTGAACGCCGGGAATACCCTCAGCAGCGTCAGCGGGCGGGAGCTCAAGTCTGGGCGGTAGCTCGCTGTCGCTGAACATGTCGCGGGATAAAAGGCAAAGCACGTATCTCAGCCGTTTTCTTCGCCGCGTTAAGTGCATGCTCTTTTCAGGCCGCAGCGGAAGATTATAGCCGCGTCGATTGCAATCAGGTGGAAGTCATAAAGGCGCTAATTGAAGCTTATAACGACGTGTTGGACTCCAATAACGCTGGGGTAAAAGTGATTGATGCTTACGACCAGGTTACGGTCAAAGCCTGTAAGGATAAGCTCGAGTGCACCGGGACCTACGATTTCTCTGACGGCGATTCTGGTAAAGTAAAATACAGAACCTACCTGAACAGCATGGGCGAGCCGATTGAGGAGTTTGTGCCTGTAGAATAATAACCATGAATGCACCCGCAGGTGCTTTCAGGCAGAAAATAAAGCTCATAACCTTCAGAGGTTTTGAGCTTTTTTTATTCAGTTCGCCGCTTTATCCGGCACGTGGCACCAGTTGTTATTCTCGTTTATGCCGCCGTTAGGCGAGGTGTAGCCCAGGCAACCGAGGATGGTGTCGAACAACTCAACGTGGCGATGCGGCACCTTCATGGCTGCCTGCTCTTGCAGATGTTTAAAGGCGTCGGCAGCCGTTGGATTGGCCAGGTATTTATCCGAGGCCCAAACCAGCAGCGGGACGCGGAATTGTTCCGGTGGTGCCATTTTACGCGGCGTGCCGTGCAGGTGCATGGAGTCGCTGATGGATTCGCCGTGGTCGGCGGCGTAGAAGACTATCGCCTTCTTATCGCGAAGCTGGTCGAGCACGCTGTCTATCATCGTATCGACATACAGGACCGAATTATCAAAGGCGTTAATCAGCATCTCCTTTGAACAGCCTTTGCCAATATCAATGCATTCTGGCGTCCATTTCGCAAAGCTGCGCGGGTAGCGCTGGGCATAGGAGAAGTGGGAACCTTTGGTATGCAGAATGATCAGATGTTTGCCGTCAGGATTCTGCTCGAGAGATTGCTTCATCTCATCAACCAGCAGCATGTCGTCCACGGTTTTACCGCGATTGCGGGGCTCGGCGGCGATTTGTTCGCGGAAGGCAAGGGTGTCCGGCATGGCGTTTTTGTAGAACCAAATTTCGCTCTGCATGGCATAAAGGTCGGCGCTAAACCCCAGCTGTTTTAAGACCGCGAAGATGTTTTGCTCTTTCAGCGTACGCTGAGGGTTATCTTCTGCCCCACCTTCGCGGACGAACATGCAGCGCAGCGAGAGCTTGGTGGCGGTGTCGCAGGACTCCCCGCGGAAAGCGACCAGGTTTTTCTCTTTGGCGAGGTTTGGCGTGGTGTCACGGCCATAGCCCAATATTCCCATATGATCCCAGCGCGTGGTTTCGCCAATAATAAACACCACATAAGCGTCGTGCAGCCCGGGCGGCGTGACGTAGGTGAACTTTTTCGTCGGGTTCATCAGCGAACCGTTGCCGGTGGATTCGTCGGCATTCGCCCAGGCAAAAAGCCCCAGGGAAGAGACCCAGTTGACCGGCACATAGGAGCTTGCCACCACGCCGCCGTAGCTTGCCATATCCGTCGTTGACCCATGCTCGTCGTCGGACTGCATTTCACCCAGCATACGCAACGGGGCCCAGACCAGCAGGCCCGCACAAAGCAGGATAGCGATATTTTTGATGCGTTGGCCGGGGGTTTTCAACTGCTGAAGCAGCGTGTCCTGGGCGCTGTTGAACCAGATAAGGAACAGCGGGATAGCGCTGACCAGCGTCATCCAGATGGCAAAGTGGTAGCCGACAACTTCTTTAGAAAGATCGATATCGGTGGTCATCACCGAGGCAATAATGCCGTAGCCAATCACCACGTTGAAGAAGGTCATGTAGTAGCTGGCGGCCACGGAACACAGCACCACGAAGGAGGCCAGCACCCGCCAGAGATTGCGGCCAAAGAGCGACAGCAGGCGTAACAGGAAAAACGTCACCAGCAGGCAGGCGAAAAACTCTGCCGCGGCGGCCAGGCCCTTCCAGGCGATGAAGAGCTGGGCACGGCTATCAAAACGTTGGTAGAAAACAGAGATATTCAAAAACCAGCCAATGTATACCCCCAGCAAGAGACACAGTTTTTGCTGGGATAATGTTTTTATGTAATTCATGCAGGGCATCCAGGCGATATAAAAATATAAGCGCTATTCAGACCGTGGAGTCGCCAGCTAGTTCTGAAAAGCTTGTGAAACGAAGAGGATTCCTGGTAAGAGGGCAAAATTCGAAGGAAATGGCCGGTTTTTAACAAAAAAAGACCCCAGTTTTAGGCCGGGGTCTTTTTGCCGTCTGCTTAGCGAAGAGAATCAGGGCTTCGAGGCCGCATGCAGTTCATCGTAGACATAATGCCGGTAGCTATTAAACAGCGTTGTGTCCGGGCAATCATTCAGCCTGCCCTGGCACAAATGGCGCATGTCTATATTGGCCTGATAGAACGGCGACACTTTTAGCTGTGCCTGTTCGAGCAACATCCCCCCAAGGAAAGCGATGTCGGTGATGGCGCCCAGGTCAGCCACCGGCGGGGCATTATAATTATCCCGCAGGCTGAATTGTGAAAGATGGACCGGATCATCCTGTTCCGTGGTGTAGCCATTGGCCCAGTCTATGGCTGGCTGGTGGTCGCCAAAGTACATAAACATGGTCGGACGCGGGCGTTGGTCAACAAACTGGAAGAAGTCAGCCAGCGCGGTTTCTGAGTTTTTAATCTTCTCAACGTAATGGCTGAATTTCCCGGCGGCATCCTTGTTCTTCATCGCCGACGTGAGCTGGTAATCATCGGCATGCCCTGCGTCATAAGGGCCGTGTTCATACATCGTTAAGGCATAAACAAACACGGGTTTATCGGTGTGGCTGGCAAGGAGCTTTTTAACATAGCTCAGGACATCTGCGGTGGGAATGTGCCACAGGTTATCTGCCAAATCACCCGGGTAGCCCAACTCCTGCGGCTGGATAATTTTATCCACGCCCATCATGGTGTAGGCGTGGCCGGCGTTATAGGCCGATTTGTTGAATGGCGTCAGAACCACGGTGTAATAACCGTTGTCTTTCATCTGCTTAAACAGGCTGTCGTTGACGTGATCGACCGCGGAATAAAACACCGAATTTTTCAACGCCCCGAAATCATCGCTGCGCATTCCGGTTAAGGCTGCGAACTCAGACAGCCAGGTGCCGCCCCCGAAGGTTTGCACGCGCATCAGCGTGTGGGCTTTCACCTTACTGTCCTGCTCAAACATAGAGAAGTGCGGCAGTAATTGAGGATCAGGCACTTTATACAGGCGCGGATCCACCGTTGATTCCTGCAGCAGCAGAACGATATCAGGCTTCACGCTGGCTGAGGCGGTTGTCTTGTTATTCAGCGCCGCCGCGCGGGAAATAAATTCCTGAGACGTTGCCTGAGGGAACGTTGGCGCGTCATAGCTGGCCTGGATGCCTGACAGCGCCAGGTTTGACAGCACGCCGGTTCCGCCAGGTAGTTTGGTGGCCCAGTCGTGCTGATTCTTCAGTACGCTGTGGCTAAGCGTCGACGCCGAGCCCAGCATCACGCCGAGGGCAATCAGCGGGGCGAGCATTCCTTTCCGCCGCGGTACGGCGCGCCAGCTGATAATAATCGTCAGGATAAGCAGCGCTATCATTGCCGCAACGGCGATACCGGCGGAAGGATAATGTAGCAGCGTGCCCGCATTGGCCGGATCGGCCATCAGGTAAAAATCGCTAAACAGCAGCTGGTCTTTGTAATAGTGGACCTTAAGCTGGTTACAAAATTGCAGCAGGATCACCAGCAGGCTGCTGGTCCCGACGGCAAAAATGACTCTGGCGGAGAGTAAATAAAACAGTCCGCAGGTAAAAATGAAGGCACTTGCCGCGATAACAAGGGGATAGATATCGCGCGGAGAGTTACCCGCAATGATGATCAGGGCTGCAATAAGAAGCAATGTGACATAAAGATATGTCCAGAGCGATTTTCGGCTGGTTTTTTGTACCATAATGCTCGTTTCTCTGTGGGACTGTTCTGGATAGCAAATGTTGTCTTAGGAGAGACATCCCTCTGCTGGCCTGACGCGTGAAAAGAGGATAAGGCGGTTAGAAGGGGATTTATCCTGGCCGGGATAATACAGCTTGTGGTGAAAAAGTCTCCCCAAAGACGGTTATTTCATTGCTGTGGTTGTGTTTTTGTTTGAAGAGGGCAAGCGAGGCGGGGATGAATTGCGTTAAGGCCGCCCTATTCGGCGGCCTTAATATGGGTGTGACGAGGCTATCAGGCGTGGGCGTGCTTGTGATTGAGTACGGCGCGTACCGGCTGGCGAATCGTGGTGGAAATTGCCAGCGACAGAATCAACAGCGCGAAGATAACGCAGAAGGTCACGTAGAAGCCGCCGAACAGCGAGGCGATGATGGAGCCGCAGATACTGCCGATGCCGAAGCCCAGGTAAATCACGCCGTAGTTTTTGGTCAGATTGTTCAGGCCAAAGAATTCGCTGACCAGCGAAGGGTAAACGGTGATGGTGCCGCCAAAGTTAAAGGCAACGCAGGCGATGGCCGCAAAGAAGGTGGCTTCGTTGAGTGGGGCAAACAGCAGGGCAGCCATACCGACCAGAGAAATCACCTGGCCAATAGTTATCACGCGGATACGGGCAATTTTATCGGACAGGATACCGAGCACCAGGCGGCCGCTAAGGTTAGCAATGGAGATAACGGTGACCGCGTTGGCGGCGGACATTGCATCCAGGTGAACCATGCCCTGAGCGATATCTTTTGCAACGCCGATAACGTACAGGCCGCTCATGCAGGCGGTGAGGAACATCAGAGCCAGCATCCAGTATTGCGGCTGGCGCATAGATTCAGCGAGAGTGAAATCGGTTTTTGCCGCGCCGTTTGCGGATTTAGTTTCCTGCAGCGGAGCATCTTTCATCATGGTGGCGCCGAACAGCACCATCACCATCGCCAGGCCACCCCAAATCATAAAGGTGTTTTCCAGGCCGTAGGCCGCCAGCAGGTGGGTATCAATGTATTTAAAACCGAGGCTGCCGAGGCCATAGGCGCCGATGGAGAAGGCAGAAATCAGGCCTTTACGTTCCGGGAACCACTTCACGCAGTTCGACAGCGTCAGCAGGTAGCCAGCGCCGTCCGCCAGGCCAACCAGCACGCCCGCCGTGAGCCAGAGCATCATCAGGTTGTTGGCATGTGCGGTGAAGAACAATCCGGCTCCGAGCAGCACACCCGCCGCCATGGTGACTTTACGCACGCCAAAGCGGTCCTGCAGTTTGCCCGCCACGGAAGAAGAGATGGCGAGGCCAAGGCTCAGCAGGCCGAAGGAGAAGGCGACCTGGCTGATTGGCGCGTCCAGTTTCTGGGACAGCGCGCTGTTGAACAGGCTCCAGGTATAAACGGAACCCAGCGCGAACTGAGTAATGATGGTTCCGATGAGGGTTAACCAGCGAGTACGGTTGTAGGTGGCAGCGTTCATGGCAGATGTCCTGCGAATCTAAGGGAAGTTATCTGCCGCCTACGATAGCGAAGCGCCGTTTATTCCAGGAAAAAACGGCATGAAATGCATGAAGAACGGAATGAAGTGCCTCTGAAACGGTATGAACGGCCTTCCCGTTGCACTTTATGTTTTGTTTGTTAGTGCTCGCTATCGTTGTGTTGTGCGTGTTTGCTGTATATCAAATGTTAAATCATAAATGAGATATAGTTAACATTTTGCAAAATTACCGGTGTTAAGTGCCCTTTCTTTGATCTCATTCAGGGTTGCGAAATATCCCGGATTCACTATTGTCAGAAAGTAAAATTTACCCGCGCTCGGCAGGTTACAGGGAGAGCTAAATGGAACGTTGTGGCTGGGTCACTCAGGATCCGCTGTATCTGGAGTATCACGACACAGAGTGGGGCGTGCCGGTTACCGACGGGCAGAAGCTCTTTGAGATGATTTGCCTGGAAGGCCAGCAGGCCGGGCTGTCGTGGATCACCGTGTTGAAAAAACGCGAAAATTACCGACAGCGTTTCAGGCATTTTGACCCCTATGCCGTGGCGTTGATTCAGCCGGAAGAGGTGGATGTGCTGATGCAGGATGCCGGCATTATTCGCCACCGAGGGAAAATCGAGGCGATCATCACCAACGCCAAAGCTTTCCTCGCGATGGAAGCTAACGGCGAGAGTTTCCCGGATTTTGTCTGGGGATTTGTCGACCATACACCTCAGGTGTCGCATGCCGCTTCACTCCGCGAGGTCCCGGCCTTTACACCGACGTCAGATGCGCTGTCTAAAGCGCTAAAAAAACGTGGGTTTAAGTTTGTGGGGTCGACAATTTGCTATTCGTTTATGCAAGCCTGCGGCCTGGTCAATGACCATGTGACGGGCTGCTTCTGCCACCCTGATGTTCGCCAATGATCCAGCTGTTTAACATTGGGGAAATGGATGCGCTCATGGCGCTCTGGCTGGAAAGTACTATCGACGGCCATCCGTTTATCCCGGAAAGCTACTGGTACGAAAGCCTCAATCTGGTACGAAATGTCTATATTCCTCAGTCAAAAACGTGGGTTTATCTGCACCAGCAGCAGACGGTGGGGTTTATCAGCGTGATGGATCGGCAGTTTATCGGCGCGCTGTTCGTGGCACCTTCTTTTGCCGGGCAGGGGATCGGCGGCGAATTGCTGGCGAAGGTGAAGGCGGAATACCCGGCCTTAAGTCTCGAGGTGTATCAAAAAAATCGCCGGGCGGTGCATTTCTACCACCGCCACGGCTTTCATATCGAAGAGAGCGCCTGGCAGGAAGAAACGCAGCACCCGACGTGGATTATGAACTGGCAGGCGGATCAAACGCCGTCACGACAGGAGCAGGACCAGTAAATTTCTCCGCCCAGACGAGGGAGTTATTTGCCGCGCAGCCGTTGGCCAGCCGCGAAGACGGAATATCCATGGTGAGGACGTTAACCGCGCCGTTTTTACACAGCCGGTCTTCATCCAGGTCGGGCCATGCGCCCTGGTGGATACACACCACGCCGGGCCTGATGCCATCGGTTACCTGAGCGCCAACCAGCACCTGCCCGCGAGCGTTCCATACCCGCACTAAATCTCCGTGAGCGATGCCGCGCGCTTTAGCGTCAATCGGGTGCAGCGTAATAGGCTCTCGCCCGGCGATGGCGTACTGGTCGCGCAGTCCGGCATAGTTCAGCTGACTGTGCAGGCGGTGAGCCGGATGGGATGAAAGTAGCTGTAGCTGGCCGGAGGCAGCATTGCCCTGCCATTCGTCTGGTGGCAGCCAGCTTGGGTGCGGCGGGCAGTCGGCATAGCCAAAGCTGGCGATGCGCTCAGAGTAGATCTCAATTTTACCGCTCGGCGTTTTGAGTGGGTTTGCCTCAGGATCGTCCCGAAAAGCGGCAAAGCGAATAAATTCGGCATTTTTCGCATTTTCTGGCATTTCTATCAGTTGGTTAGCTGCCCAGAACTCATTGAAGTCCGGGAGCTCGATCTGCTGCGTGGCGCCACGCTGACGGGCGATATCATAGAAAGACGCCAGCCATTCAAGCTCATTTTTCCCTTCGCTGAACCGTGCTTCACCGCCGGATTCCCATCGTTCGCTTAGCTCTGCAAAAATATCAAAGTCATTTCTCGCTTCTCCCTGCGGGGCGACGACCTGTTTCATGGGGACCAGATGCTGATTGCTGTAATCACCGGTCATCGTCATGTCGTTCCGCTCGAACGAAGTGGTCACCGGCAGAACGATATCGGCGTGTTTTGCCGCTGCGGTCCAGAAGCATTCGGAGATAACGATCAGCTCAGGCTTTTGCCAGGCTGCGGCCAGGCGGTTGGTGTCCTGATGATGGGTGAAGTTACTGCCGCCGGCCCACCACAGCATACGAATGTCCGGGAAGGTGTGCCGTTGCCCGTTGTGCTGGTAATCCTTGCCGGGGTTTTCCAGCGCCTCGACGATGCGCGCCACGGGGATTTTCTCCACGGCATCGGTGCCGCCTTTAAGAGAGCCCTGCAGGGAACCGAGAACCGCTGCGCTGCGGGTCGGGTTGCCGCCGTTGGCGAAGTGGTAGGAAAGACCAAAGCCGCCGCCCGGGGTGCCAATCTGGCCCAGCATGGCGGCCAGCGTGACCAGCATCCAGTGTTTCTGTTCGCCGTATTGCTGGCGCTGCATACCCCAGCCCGCCATCAGCATGGTGCGCTTGCGGCTGAAAAGATCGGCCAGATTTTCGATGGTTACCGCGGGGATGCCGCAGATCTCAGCCGCCCAGGCCGCGCTTTTAGGCATCCCGTCCGTGTTGCCGAGCAGGTAAGCTTCAAATTTGTCGTAGCCATAGGTGCAGCGGGCGAGGAAAGCGGTATCGTGCCTGCCGCGAATGACCAGCGTGTGGGCAATGCCGAGCATCAGCGCTACGTCGGTGCCCATATGCGGGGCGATCCATTCGGCTCGTTCCCCGAAGAAATCCACCGTTTCAGAGCGCATCGGGTCGATGGCGACGATCGTTTTGCCGCTGTTTTTTAGCTGTTCGAAGAACTTCACGCCCTGTTCGTCGCTGGCATTCCAGGCAATCTTCAGCGTGTTGAGCGGGTTCGCGCTCCAGAGCACCACGACTTCGCTGTTCTCAAGCAGCAGCGGCCAGCTGGTCTGTTGCTGGTAAACCTCGTTAGAGCCCACCACGTAGGGCATGATCACCTGCGCAGCACCGGTGGAGTAGTCGCCGGAATGCCCGGTATAGCCGCCCGCGAGGCTCATGTAGCGCTGAAGCAGCGTGGAGGCTTTGTGCAGCACGCCGTTGGATCGCCAGCCGTAGGAACCTGAGAAAATGGCCGCCGGGCCGTGGCTCTCGCGAATGCGCTTGTGCTGCTGGTGAATCAACGTCAGGGCATCATCCCAACTGATGCGGACATAGTCATCTTTACCGCGAACTCCCTGAGGCTTATCCGGGGAGGCCAGAAACCCTTTCCGGGCCATAGGAAACGCCACGCGAGCTTTGCTGTGAACCTGGTCGGGCACGGCACTTTGTAGCGAGTTTTGATGACCGGTTTCAAGCGCGCCGCGAGAGTGGTAAACCCGTTGCCCGTCGGTTTCGACCAGCATGGGGCCCCAATGTGCGGCGGTGAGGATCTGTTTACGTGCAGGCGATGTATAGGCCAATTTGGGCTCCGCGATGGCAGGTGCTGGGCTGTACGCCCGCGTATTTATGTTAACTATTCAGAATTCTTACCGGAATTTTCTACACGATTTGCCGTCATAATCAATCGCCGGGCGCATATCCGGCAAAGGATGAATAAGGATAGAAGGAAATAAGATGAAAAAACGCGTCATGATTATCGCCGCCGTCGTGTGTGGCACCTTAGCGGTTTCCGGCTGCACCACCAATCCGTACACCGGCGAAAGCCAGGCCGGAAAATCTGGCATAGGTGCCGGGATTGGCTCGCTGGTTGGGGCGGGCGTGGGGGCACTTTCGTCATCGAAGAAAGATCGCGGCAAGGGCGCGCTGATTGGCGCCGCGGCTGGTGCAGCCCTCGGAGGCGGCGCCGGTTACTACATGGATGTGCAGGAAGCTAAGCTGCGCGACAAAATGCGCGGAACCGGCGTGAGCGTGACCCGCAGCGGCGATAACATCGTGCTGAATATGCCGAACAATGTCACCTTCGACAGCAGCAGCGCCACCCTGAAACCGGCGGGTGCCAATACCCTGACCGGCGTGGCGGTGGTGCTGAAAGAGTACCCCAAAACGGCGGTTAACGTGGTCGGTTACACCGACAGCACCGGCAGTAACGAGCTGAATATGCGCCTGTCACAGCAGCGTGCAGACGGCGTAGGAAGCGCGTTGATTACCCAGGGCGTTGAGGCCAGCCGTATTCGCACCACCGGTGCAGGCCCGGCGAACCCGATCGCCAGCAACAGCACCGCGGATGGTAAAGCTCAAAATCGCCGCGTAGAAATTACCCTGAGTCCTTTGGGCTAACGTAATGTCCGGCAGTGGGCTTAGCAGCATCTCGATATGACGTCTTTTTCTTTCAGGAATCCATCTCGCTGAAGATTTAGACTTATTGCAGTTGTTGCACAGTATTTTCGATTTTCGCCATAAAAAAACCGGCGCACCAGGCACCGGTTTTTGGTCGTCTAAACACAAACGTTATTGCGGATACGGTACCCAGTCACCCCCGCTCAGGCGGACATAAGGCTTATCCTGATACTTCAGTACCACTGCCGTTGAGTTTTCCGAAACCGGGGCAGTTTGTGGCAGATTGCTGGTGAGCGCGCTCCAGTCCACCTGGTCGGCAACAAAGTTTTTGCCGTCCACCGAGCGGGAAACCAGTTCTGAAATCGCCAGATAGCTGCTTGGCTGGTTGATTTCAATGGCATCGCCGCTGTGCGGTGCTTTCATGCCGATGAATTTCACGCCTGCCGGCACGTGGGTGATGTCAGGACTCGGGATGTCACGCAGCCCGGAAACCTGCATTTTATCGCCTTTCAACGCCGCGCCGTGCTCCGGCACAATCACCACCATGACTTTGCGGTTCGACTTCTCAAGCTCGGTCAGGAAAGAATCCAGCTCATCGAACAGCTTCTGCGCCCGCGCCTTATAGTCGGCTGTTTTGCTGTTGCCAGGGTAATGGTTACCGTCGTGCAGCGGCACCAGGTTGTAGAAGGTGGCCGTGCGCGGGTTCGCGCCGTCATTTTGCTCACCCTGCAGCCAGCGCTGCAGTACGGCGGTGTCGTCGTAGATTGGCGAATTATCAAATGCCAGCAGATTGCTCGGCAGCCCGCTTTGATCCATCAGTGGGACCTGAATCCCGCCGTTTTCCCGCACTTCTTTCAGGAAGTTACCGAATACCCCGTTGTGGTCCATCATCAGTTGCTGCTTGAAGCCGAGACGGGCCAGGTCATCAAACAGATAGCATTGATTGCCGGCGGGTTCATAAAGCCCTTTGTGAGACGACTGCCCGCAGCTCGCGCGGAGCAGGCGGATAGCCGCCGGGCCGCTGTAGGAGGTCGCCGAGTTGAAGTTCTTGAACAGAATATCGAAGTGTTTCCACAGCGGGTGCGAGCTGAGGCCTACCGCCTCGATGTCGGACCATGAGAGGGAACAAATATTGATGATCAGCAGCTCAAAAGGCTGTGCGTCAGCGGGCAGTGCGTCCGGGAATTTGGTCTGCCGTTTGGCTTCGCTGGCGTAGAAGTTGTTCAGCCAGGCGGTAATATTGTCGCTTGTCGGCGGGGCCGTTTGTGCCGGAATATCACCGGAAGAAGGTGCTGCAGTATTGGCGGCGGCCGTTGACCCGGCGGTACCGCTGGTGTTAACGGAGGCCGTTGTTTGTGAGGCGGAGGGCAGTAAAGAGATAGCCGGGCCGGCCACTGTCAACACGTTGAGCCAGACCAGGATAGCCACGACAAACACCGTGACGCGCAGCCACTGGGAGACAAAAAGCCAGGCAACCAGCAGCACAAACGCCGCGCCGATCATTTGCCAGTTAATAAAGCGGGTTACCAGGTCGAGAAGATAGTCTGCACTGAAGCCAACGACCTGGCTCCCCTGGCTCATCATGCTGTCGAGGCCGGGCAGCCAGGTATCGTGCCAGAAAAGGCCGATCCCCACGGGAAGGGCTATCCAGTTACGCAGTTTGTGCAGCTTCAGCGGCGGCAGCGGGAATAACAAAAAGGCAAGAAAGACCAGGTTCGCCAGCGGGTGAAAATTCAGGTAACCGGTCCATAGCAAACCGAACTTCAACAGGAAGTAGTAGTTCCAGCCACCCAGACCACGCCAGTACTGCAGAAAATGAGCCGGCGATTTTGCCGTTTGAGAGTGATTAGTCATGTTGATGGTCTGCCCTGGCGGAAGGTCGGCGTAGCGTCCCGGCCGGTTTAACGTAGCGTGGTTTTAAAAACATCAGCCGCACCGCGGCGGTAAAGCGGGGAAGCCAGCGATGAGCGGTATAGCCCAGCGGAAAAAAAACTATCGCGCAAAGCACGACGAGCTGAATGATGTCTGTGATGTTCATCATTGTGTCTGTTCCCTCGGGGTGTCATCCAGCAGCGTCACAGGCGTGGGCTGCCTGCGCCAGCTATGCCCTTCGTGGCTGGCATGGCGAACGCTGTTCAGGTCGAGCGTGGCGGCCAGCGGTTTTACCCATTTCTCCGGGCGCATGGCCTGCATTTGGAGTATTTCGGCGGCGATTTGGCTGTCTTCAAACCACACCATGCGGTTGGTGAAAAGGTCGTTCACCGGCAGCGGGAAAATATGGTTCAACGCGGTATCGAGATCGTTAATACGGCAGAAGGAGAGGAACAGCATCAGCCGGTTTTCTCCGATGGTCACGATATCGCCCATGCGGTTTGGACGGCATAACGTCAGCGCCTGCTCAACGCGCAGGCCCGGCACCGGGCGCAGTGCGACCATCACGCCTTTGCCATCCTCCGGCAGCAGGGCGTTGTTCATCAGCGTCCCGATACCGTTGCAGAAAACGTCCCATTTCTGATAACCGCGCAGTTTTAGCGGCTGCATCTGGTCGATGAGCACGGTAATGTCTTCCGGGACATGGCGAGTGAATTTCACACCCTGCACGCTTTCGATCATCGTCAGGCAGCGTGAAAGCGGGGCGTTCCACGGAATAATTAGCGTTGCCCCGCAGCCCAGCAGAAGTCGTTCATCGGTGGCTCGCAGGCTGGCCTGGTTTTCCCGCACGATCAGTTTCAGCGCGCTGCCGCGCTGGCGGCGGAGGGCGTGAATCTGGCGGGCGATACTGTTGATTTGGCTATTCTGGGTGAGCGAGAAAATAATTGTGGCGGCCTGTGCAGTTCGCGCGGCGTCAAACAGTTGCTCATTGTTTTCGAAGAGCTGCCAGTTTTCCGACAGGGCAGGAGCACCTTCCAGAACAGCAATGTGGCTGAGGACGCGTTTTTCATCGCTGCGCGGCTGAGGCGCGCTTTCGGCATCCTCTACAACCTGCCATGCCCCGTTTTGCCAGTGGACGTTGAGCTGCTGATCGGCAGTAACGCCTTTTTCATTACACCAAAAGGCGATGTCATAGCGATGGATATCACTTTGCGCCCGCAGGCTGGCAAGCCCGGAAAGACTGCGATGCTCGCTGACTAATAATGAGAATTGTTTATCATTGTTATTTCCAACATTAACAAAAAGCAGACTGCACTTATTGCGTTTAGTCCATTTTCCCATTACGGCGAGCCAATGACGTAAATCCTCTGGGGAAATATTTTCCCAGACGTTATCTGAGCTTAAAAGTATAAAAAAGTAGTGCTCAGGATTAATACTGCACATGAGATCGCGGCGCAGCGCGTTGAGCCCATTGATGGATGAGGGCATGGTAAAAAGGCGTACTTTTTCTGGCCCTTTAGTCGGATCGAGCTTTATGGCTTGCCCAGACTTTGCTGACATCGAAATGACGGCAACCTTTGCCGTCGATTGTTGGGAAACAACTGTTTGATTAACAATACTTATTGCATCATCCTGACTTTCTACGTTCAGCCACCAGACGCCGCCTGCGGGCATGTGGTTCAATTCGTTCCACAACGAACGGAAGCCAAGCGAAAATATGGGTTCCATGGCGTCCCCTGGAGATAAATTAGTATGTATGTCAGTTTACTAGCGTAAGCTGAGAAAGAAACCTACCATTGAAAATAAACAGCATCAGTTTTAGCATTGTAAAACATTTTTCGTTTTCCTGGCATTTGCCGTTATCACTGCTGACGAAACCTGACCAAGAGATGACAACTAAAATGCAAGATGAAGAGACTGGCAATGCTCAGGAAAACAAGCTTGTTTATGCCTTCCAAAATGATTTTCTGGCGCTGAGTAAAGCATTTTCACTGCCCGAAATAGATTACACCGATATATCGCAGCAGGAACAACTGGCGGCGGCAATTAAACGTTGGCCGCTGCTGGCTGAATTAACGCAACAATAGGGAGTAGGCCTGATGGCTGTCATTGGGTTGCAAGGGCTGCGTGGTGGCGTAGGGACGACGTCTATTACCGCGGCGCTTGGTTGGTCGTTGCAGCAACTTGGGGAATCGGTGCTGGTGGTGGATATCTCGCCAGATAACCTGCTGCGTCTGTTTTATAATATTGATTTCGCAGAGCCAAAGGGCTGGGCGCGGGCCATGCTGGATAACGAAGACTGGCGCAAATGTGCATGGCGCTATACCAGCCATCTCGACGTGCTGCCGTTTGGCCAGCTCAGCCCGGCTGAGCATGAAACGTTCGACACGGTGGAAAAAGCCCTTGGCAACTTCAGCCATTTTCTTGCCGACCTGAAAGCGAGTCAGCGATACCAGTGGATATTACTGGACTTGCCCCACGGCTTTAACGCCCTGACCCGCCAGATTTTAGCGCAAACTGACAGCGTGGTGACGGTGGTTAAACCGGACACCAACTGCCATATTCGTTTGCACCAGCAGGCTTTGCCTCAAGGGGCGCATATTCTGGTGAACTATCTGCAGGTGGCCAGTCAGCTGCAGGATGATATCTACCAAATTTGGCTGCAAAGCCAGCGCACGATGATCCCCATTATTCTTCACCGGGATGAGGCGATGGCCGAAAGTGCGGCGGTAAAACAGCCTCTGGGCGAATACCGTCCGGATTCATTGATTGCCGAGGAAATCATGACGCTCGCCAACTGGTGCCTGTTGAACCTTGCAGGGAAGAAGGCATGAGTCATCTGGCCTCCTGGCTGTTACTCCCCGCTGCCAGCCAGCGGCTGGGTGAGCGTTATCGTACTTTTCGCCGCAACGGTGCCCCGATGTTCAGTGCGACGCTGGGCTGCATCGTCTTGATTCTTGCCTGGGTTTTTCTGCCGCTTGAAGGCCCCCGCTGGCAGCGCATACGCGTCGGGCATGACCAGTTCTACCCGCATATCAATCCAGACAGGCCGCGCCCGCTGGACGTGGTGCGTTACGGTATCCAAAGCCTGTGGCTGTTGCTCCGCGTCAGTAAGCAAGCCGGGCGCCCGCGGGTACGCTCTTTTGGCCGGATGCAGACCTGGCGTGAAAGCTGGCACGGCTGGCTTGATAAACTGCCGGAAAACATTAGCAACCGGACGCAGCATCTAGATGAAAAGAAAGAATTAAGCCATATCAACCACACAACCCGGCGGATCATTCTGGGCGTGATTGTTGTGTTTTCGGCCATTCTTGCCCTGCTTTGTATTACCCAGCCGTTTAACCCGCTGTCACAGTTTATTTTCCTGATGCTGTTGTGGGGCGTGGCCCTGATCGTTCGGCGTTTACCGGGGCGTTTCTCTGCCTTGATGCTGATTGTGCTGTCGCTCACCGTATCCTGTCGCTACATCTGGTGGCGCTACACTTCGACCCTGAACTGGAACGATCCGCTCAGCCTCGTCTTCGGACTGGGGCTGCTGTTTGCCGAGACCTACGCCTGGCTGGTGCTGGTGATGGGGTATTTCCAGGTGGTGTGGCCGCTTAACCGCCAGCCGGTGCCGATGCCAAAAGACATAAGCACCTGGCCGGTGGTGGATATTTTTGTGCCGACCTACAACGAAGAGTTGCACGTCGTGAAGGGGACAATTTATGCCTCACTGGGCATTGACTGGCCGAAGGACAAGCTGAATATCTGGATTCTGGATGACGGCGGGCGAGACGAGTTTAAGCAGTTTGCCGATATGGTCGGGGTCAATTATATCGCCCGTCCGACGCACGAGCACGCAAAGGCGGGGAACATCAACAACGCGCTGAAGCACGCGAAGGGCGATTTTGTCGCTATCTTCGACTGCGACCACGTGCCCACACGCTCCTTCCTGCAGCTAACCATGGGCTGGTTCTTCAAAGAACAATCGCTGGCGATGATGCAGACTCCGCACCATTTCTTCTCGCCCGATCCGTTCGAGCGCAACCTGGGGCGTTTCCGTAAAACGCCTAACGAAGGGACGCTGTTCTACGGCCTGGTGCAGGACGGGAACGATATGTGGGATGCCACGTTCTTCTGCGGCTCTTGCGCGGTGATTCGCCGTGGCCCGTTGGATGAAATTGGCGGTATTGCCGTTGAAACCGTGACCGAAGATGCCCACACATCGCTGCGTTTGCACCGCAGGGGCTATACCTCGGCTTACCTGCGTATTCCGCAGGCTGCGGGGCTGGCAACGGAAAGTCTTTCCGCGCACATTGGGCAGCGTATTCGCTGGGCGCGAGGGATGACGCAGATATTCCGTCTCGATAACCCGTTCTTCGGTAAGGGGCTGAAGTTTGCCCAGCGGCTCTGTTATGCCAACGCCATGTTCCATTTCCTGTCGGGGATCCCGCGGCTTATCTTCCTGACGGCACCGCTGGCGTTCCTGTTGTTACACGCCTATATCATTTACGCCCCGGCCATCATGATTGCGCTGTTTGTTTTGCCGCACATGATCCACGCCAGCCTGACCAACTCCAAAATCCAGGGTAAATATCGCCACTCTTTCTGGAGTGAAATTTACGAAACTGTGCTGGCCTGGTACATCGCTCAGCCTACGCTGGTGGCCTTGTTTAATCCGCACAAAGGGAAGTTCAACGTGACCGCAAAGGGCGGGCTGGTTGAAAACGAATATGTGGATTGGGTCATCACGCGTCCGTACCTGATTTTAGTCCTGATTAACCTGCTGGGCGTTGCCTTTGGGGCATGGCGCTTCTTCTACGGCCCGGAAAACGAAGCGCTAACGGTGGTGGTGAGTCTGCTGTGGGTGTTCTACAACTTGATAATACTGGGCGGCGCGGTGGCCGTTTCCGTGGAAAGTAAGCAGGTCCGGCGAGCGCACCGTGTTGAAATCGCCATGCCGGCCGCGCTGGCGCGTGAAGATGGTCACCTCTTCCCGTGCACCGTGCATGACTACTCAGACGGCGGGGTAGGGATCAAGATTCATGGCCCGACTCAGGTGCTGGAAGGGCAGAAAGTGAACCTGCTGTTGAAGCGTGGGGCGCAGGAGTTCTTCTTCCCGGCTCAGGTGATGCGTGTCTTTGGCGATGAAGTCGGCCTGCAGCTGGCGCAGATGACCACCAAACAGCATATCGATTTTATTCAGTGTACTTTTGCCCGCGCCGATACCTGGGCGCTGTGGCAGGACAGTTTCCCTGAGGATAAGCCGCTGGAAAGTCTGGTGGATATTCTCAAGCTTGGATTCCGGGGTTACCGGCACCTTGCGGAGTTCGCTCCACCGTCATTGAAGTTTGTTTTCCACGCGATCACCACGCTGGTGGACTGGATTGTGTCGTTTATTCCGCACAGCCCGACGGCCAAACCAGCAAAACGGCGGGCTTTGTCTGCCCTGGCTTAACGAAATTGCTCACCAAAAGGGAAAAAGCGTGGTTTTTCCCTCTTTGTAGCCGGCAACTGAAATCACGAATTGATGTTCTCTGGTGTTTCTTCTTTCGCCTGAGGTTTGTCAACAGCTTGATTAATTTGATGATAACGCGATGAAAAGAAAAATATCCTGGTTTTATGCAGCGGCGGTAGGCATCAGCGCCCTGCCTGTTACAGTGGCAAATTCGGCTGATTTGACGCCGGCTCCGACGGTTCCTGCCGTGGCGACGGCAAATCAGGCAGTGGTTACGCCTGCGCCGGGTTCAACCGAGGCGATCGTTCCCGCGACGCCCGCTGGCAGCGCCCCGACGGTTGGGCAAGTCTTACCGGGCGTACCTGGCGCAAATGCGCCCATCGTCGCCGAAAATGTGCCCTCCCGCGATGTGAAACTGAATTTTGCGCAAATTGCGCCGCCGCCGGGCAGCATGGTGTTGACCGGCGTGAACCCGAATGGCGGGGTAGAGTTTGGGATGCGTCGGGATGAAATCGTCTCGAAAGCGCTGCTGAACCTGGAATATACCCCTTCACCTTCGCTGCTGCCGGTGCAGTCGCAGCTTAAAGTCTATCTTAACGACGAGCTGATGGGCGTCCTGCCGGTGACCAAAGAGCAACTGGGCAAAAAGACCTTTGCACAGGTGCCGGTTGACCCGCTGTATATCACCGACTTTAACCGCGTGAGGCTGGAGTTTGTCGGCCACTACCGCGACATCTGCGAGAATCCGGCCAGCACCACGCTGTGGATGGACGTCGGTCGCAGCAGCTCGCTGGCGCTGACCTACCAGCGCCTGCCGGTTCAAAACGATCTGTCGCATTTCCCGGTGCCTTTCTTCGACTCGCGAGACGATCGCCCGCTGACGCTGCCTGTCGTTTTTGCTGCCAGCCCGGATATTGAACAGCAGCGTGCCGCCGGGATTGTCGCCTCGTGGTTTGGTTCCCATACCGCATGGCGTGGGCAGAGCTTCCCGGTGCTCTTCAATCAGTTGCCGGCCAGCAACGGGATAGTTTTTGCGACCAACGATAAGCGCCCGGACTTCCTGCGCGACCATCCTGCCGTGCAGGCGCCAACCGTTGAGATGATGACCCACCCGGATAATCCGTACGTCAAACTGCTGGTGGTGATGGGCCGTGATGATAAGGACCTCGTGCAGGCGGCAAAAGGCATTGCCCAGGGGAATATCCTGTTCCGCGGCAGCAGCGTCACCGTGGATGACGTGAAGCCCTTGCAGCCACGCGAACCTTACGATGCACCAAACTGGGTGAGAACTGACCGGCCGGTAACGCTGGGCGAGATGAAAACTTACCAGGAGCAGCTGCAGTCCAGTGGCCAGGAGCCGAGCGCCATTAGCGTGACGATGAATCTGCCGCCCGATCTCTATCTGCTGCGCAGTAACGGCATCGATCTCAACCTGAAGTATCGCTACACTGCACCGGCGATGAAAGACAGCTCGCGCATGGACATTAGCCTGAACAACCAGTTCCTGCAGTCGTTCAACCTGACGCCGAGCGAAGAGAACAATAAGCTGCTGCTGCGCCTGCCGGTGCTGCAGGGCCTGCTGGACGGCAAAACGGATGTGTCGATTCCCGCGCTGCGTCTGGGCGCCGCCAACCAGCTGCGCTTTGACTTCTCGTATATGAACCCGATGCCTGGCGGCTCGATAGAGAACTGTATTACGTTCCAGCCGGTCCAAAACCACGTCGTGGTGGAAGATGAGTCAACCATCGACTTCTCTAACTATCACCACTTTATTGCCATGCCGGATCTGCGCACCTTTGCGAATGCGGGCTTCCCGTTCAGCCGCATGGCAGATCTCTCGCAAACTATCGTGGTGGTCAGCAAAGAACCTAACCCGGCTCAGGTGACTGCGCTGCTGGACGCGCTTGGCACCATTGGTTCACAAACCGGCTTCCCTGCCGTAAACGTGGGCCTGACGGATGATGGCAGCACCATTCAGGGCAAAGATGCGGATATCATGATCATCGGCACTGTTCCGCCAACGATGAAAGATGACAAACGTATCGATCTGCTGGTTGAAGCCACGCAAAGCTGGGTGAAAACCCCGGTTCGCCAGACTCCGCTGCTGAACGGCGTTTCCGATCCCAAAGATCGCGCGGCGGATACGCAAACGGAGGTCACCTCCAAAGGCGCCATGGCCGCGATCGTCGGCTTCCAGTCGCCGTATAACGACCAGCGCAGCGTCCTTGCTTTACTGGCCGACAGCCCGCGAGGTTACGAGCTGCTGAACAATGCGCTCAACGACAGCGGCAAACGGGCGGCGATTTCCGGCTCGGTAGCGGTGATTCGTGAATCCGGTGTGGATAGCCTGCGCGTCGGCGATATTTACTATGTGGGCCACCTGCCGTGGTTCGAGCGCATCTGGTACGCGCTGTCGAACCATCCGGTGCTGCTGGCTATCTTCGCCGCGATAAGCGTCGTGCTGTTGGCCTGGGTGCTGTGGCGTATCCTGCGCATCCTTAGCCGCCGCCGTATCGATCCAGAAGACGAGTAATTACGATGAAAATCAGCGCCGCACTGCTGATGGTCGGGCTGATGCTGACAACCGTTTCCGGGCAGGCCGCCTGTAGCTGGCCTGCCTGGGAGCAGTTTAAAGCCAGCTATGTCAGCGACCAGGGCCGGGTGATCGATCCCAGCGATGAGCGCAAAATCACCACTTCTGAAGGGCAGAGCTACGCGCTTTTCTTTGCGCTGGTGGCCAACGATCGGGCGATGTTCGACAAGCTGCTGCTCTGGACGGAAAACAACCTCGCTCAGGGGGCGCTGAAAGACCATCTTCCCGCCTGGCTGTGGGGCAAAAACGACAAAGATGCGTGGACGGTTTTAGACAGCAACTCCGCCTCCGATGCCGATATGTGGATTGTCTGGAGCCTGCTTGAAGCGGGGCGTCTGTGGCATGAGCCTGCCTATAGTCGCCTCGGTGAAAAGCTGCTGAAGCGCGTGGCGAAAGAGGAAGTGATTAAAATCCCGGGGCTGGGATTCTCACTGTTGCCGGGGAGAGTGGGGTTTAATCATTCTCCTGACTGGCGGCTGAATCCAAGCTACCTTCCGCCGCAGGTACTGCAGCGAATGGTGCGTTACCGCGGCCCGTGGTCGGCCATGCAGGTGGCAAACCAAAGATTACTGCTTGAAACCGCACCCAAAGGATTTTCACCCAACTGGGCCGACTGGCGTGAAGGCAAAGGCTGGCAGTTCCAGACCGACGACGCCCGCAGCGGCAGCTATGACTCAATCCGCGTCTACATGTGGATTGGCATGATGGCCGACGACGCACCGCACAAAGCCGCGCTGCTGAAGGCCTTCCAGCCCATGGCAGATATCACCATCAAACAAGGTTTGCCGCCGGAAAAAGTCGATGTGCAAACCGGCAGCGTTCAGGGCAATGGCCCAGTGGGATTCTCCGCCGCCATGCTGCCTTTTTTACAGGATAGCGAAGCGCGGGACGTGCAGCGTCAGCGGGTGAAAGATAATTTCCCCCAGGCTGATGCCTATTACAGCTATGTTTTAACGCTCTTTGGTCAGGGATGGGATCAAAATCGTTTTCGCTTCAATTCTCGGGGTGAATTAATCCCTCGCTGGGGTCAGGTATGCGCAAGTTCTCATTAAGTTTCGTCACTCTCTCATTGGGCATGGCGCTGATGCCGATGGCTCAGGCCGCGTTGACGCCCCAGCAGCAGTTGCTGGAGCAGGTGAGGATGGGTGAGGCCAGCAAACGCGAAGATATTGTGCGTCAGTCGCTGTCCAGGCTGGAGCTGATGGCACCGGACGATCCGGACGTGATTGCGGCCCGCATGCGCTACCTGCTGCGCCAGGGGGATAACGCCGGGGCGAAAGCACAGCTTGAGCGTCTGGCAAAACTGGCCCCCGGTTCCGCCGAATATAAACAGTCGCAGGTCACGATGATGCTGACCGGCGCGGATGGCCGCCAGCAGCTGCAGCAGGCCCGTTTATTAGCGACCAGCGGGCATACCGAACAGGCTATTGCCGCCTATGAAAAGCTGTTTGACGGCAATCCACCCGAAGGGGATTTAGCGATTGAATACTGGATGCTGATGGCGAAGCGCCCGGCAACCACCAACCAGGCGATCGATAAACTGAAAGCGCTGGATGCCGCTGCGCCGGGGAACGGCGAACTGCGTGGCAATCTGGCGCGGCTGATGTTTGCCAACGGCCGCAGCGCCGAGGCTTATCAGGTGCTTGAGCAAATGGCGAAATCCAACGGCAGCCGGGAAGACGCGGCGGCTTTATGGTATGGCCAAATCAGCAACTTACCGACAGGGCCACAAAGCGTCGCGGCCCTGCAGCGTTTTCTTAATGTCTTTACCGAAGGCGATACGGTGGCCACCGCGCGTGACAGGCTGGCGCAGCAGCAAAAACAGTTGTCTGACCCGGCTTTCCTCGCCCGGGCAAAAGGGCTGGAAGACGTGGGCGGTGGTCGCGGGAACCAGGCCATTCCGCAGCTGAAAGAGGCGTTAAGCTCGAAGCAAAACGATAGCGAAGTGGTTGGCGCCCTGGGGCAGGCTTATTCTCAGCAGGGAAAACGCGCCCTCGCGGTACAGCAGTTTGAGAAAGCCATTCAGATGGACCCGCAAAGCGACAACCGGGGCAAGTGGGACAGCTTGTTAAAAACCAACCGCTACTGGCTGTTGATTGAACAAGGTGATGCTCAGCTCAAAGCCAATAACCCGGATGCCGCGCTGCAGAAGTACCAGCAGGCGCAGAGGGTGGATAACACCGACAGCTACGCGGTGCTGGGCTTTGGCGATGTGGCCGTTGCCAAAAAAGATGATGCCAGCGCGGAGCGTTATTATCAGCAGGCGCTGCGCATGGATCGCGGGAACAGCAACGCGATTCGTGGCCTGGCGAACGTGTACCGCCGCCAGTCGCCGGCGCGAGCAACGGCGTATATTCAGAGCCTTTCGGCCAGCCAACGCAAAAGTATTGATGATATTGAACGTAGCCTGGCCGGCGAGCGGCTGGAGCAGCAGGCCACCGCGCTGGAAAGCCAGGGGCAGTGGGCAAAAGCGGCAGAGATCCAGCGCCAGCGGCTCAAACTCGACCCGGACAGCGTGTGGATCACCTACCGCCTGTCGAACGATCTCTATGCCGCCGGAAAACACAGCGAGGCAGACAGCCTGATGCGCGGCCTGGCCCAGCGCAAGCCCGGCGACCCGGAGCAGGTCTTCGCTTACGGCCTTTATCTCTCAGGTAATAACCACGATGCGGCGGCGCTAAGCCACCTCAATACGCTGCCCAAAGCGCAGTGGACCGACAATATTCATGAGCTTGCTGACCGGCTGCAGTTTAACGAAGTGATGCAAACGGCTACCCGGCTGCGGGACAGCGGCAAAGAAAAAGACGCCATTACGCTGCTTCAGCAGCAGACGCCGTCCGATCGCGTCGACTTAACGCTGGCCGACTGGGCCGCCGAACGTGGCGATCGCCCCACGGCGAAAGCGCAGTATCAGAAAGTCCTGCAGCGTTCACCCGGCAACGAAGATGCGCTGTTAGGGTTAACCGAGGTGCTGATTGCCGAGGGGGATAAACCTCAGGCCCGCGATCTGCTAGCGAAGCTGCAGAAAGCGCCGGCGGGTGAAACACCGTCCATCAATACGCAACGCCGCGTGGCGAACGCCTGGGCTGCCCTGGGCGACAACGCAAAAGCCGCGCAAACCTACGCGCCAATTCTGGTTGCGGCGAAAAGCCAGCTGCCGTCGATGGAAAGCGCGCTGGTGATGCGTGATGCCGCGCGTTTCCAGGCCGCCAGCGGCCAGCCGCAGCAGGCGCTGGAGACTTACAAAGACGCTATGGTCTCCTCGGGGGTTGCCCAACAGCGCCCGCAGGATAACGACACCTTCACTCGCCTGACCCGCAACGATGAGAAAGACGACTGGCTGAAGCGGGGCGTGCGCAGCGATGCCGCCGATCTTTACCGCCAGCAGGATGTAAACGTGACGCTTGACCACGAATACTGGGGCTCAAGCGGCACGCCAGGTTATTCCGATCTGAAAGCACATACCACGATGCTGCAGGTGGACGCTCCGCTTAGCGACGGACGGATGTGGTTCCGTACCGATCTGGTGAATATGAGTGCTGGCTCGTTCAAAGATAACGGCGGGGGTTACAACGAGCGCTGGGGCACCTGTGCGGAGCACAACTGTTTCGGCAACACAAATCAGAGTGGCAACGGCGCAAGCGTGGCCGTTGGCTGGAAAAACAATACCTGGCAAACGGACATTGGCACCACGCCGATGGGCTTTGACGTCGTGGATGTCGTGGGTGGCGTGAGCTACAGCAACGACCTCGGGCCTATTGGCTATACCGTCAATGCGCATCGTCGGCCTATCTCCAGCTCGCTGCTCTCCTTCGGCGGGCAGCGGGATCCGAATACCAATAAAGTGTGGGGTGGCGTTCGCGCTAACGGCGGCGGTATCAGCCTGAGCTACGACAAGGGCGAAGCTAACGGCGTCTGGTCCAGCCTGAGCGCGGACACGCTGACCGGTAAAAACGTGGCCGATAACTGGCGCGTGCGCTGGATGACGGGCTACTACTACAAGCTGATTAACGAGAATAATCAGCGGCTAACCGTGGGCCTGACCAATATGGTCTGGCACTACGAAAAAGACCTCAGCGACTACTTCCTCGGCCAGGGCGGCTATTACAGCCCGCAAAAATACGTGTCGTTTGCCGTGCCGGTCATCTGGCGTAAACGTACCGAAAACTGGTCCTGGGAACTGGGCGCTTCCGGCTCCTGGTCTTACTCCCACAGCAATGCGGGCCAGCGCTATCCGCTGCGTAACCTCGTGCCAAATAACACGAACCCCTACCCGGACGATCCAGAGGGCTACCCGGACCGCAATGACACCTTCTCGGGCAGCAGCAGCAATGGTTTCGGTTATACGGCCAGAGCGTTGGTTGAACGGCGGATCAACTCGCACTGGTCAATCGGTGCCGGGATTGATATTCAGCAGGCCAAGGACTACACCCCAAGCCACGCGTTGATTTTCGTGCGCTACTCCATGGCGGGCTGGCAGGGCGATATGGATATGCCGCCGCAGCCGCTGGTGCCTTACGCGGACTTCTGATTAGCGGTGACGCAGAGCGGCGGGTTAGCCCGCCGTTTGTGTTTTTTTACTCAGAATTCGGCGCAAAGTTGCCCATAAATGCAGAATTACCCGATTCTCCTGAGGTCAGGATTAAAAAGAGCGGCAATGCAGTATACTCTGCGGGCATAAGAATATCCTGATGCCGGGCGTGGCGCAGGTTAAGCAAAAGCGGAGAGTCAGCTTGCGAGTCAGTCGTTCCCTAACGATAAAACAGATGGCGATGGTGTCAGCCGTGGCCCTGGCGTTTATTTTCATTTTTATCGTCATTCAGCTGTTCCATTTTGTGCAGCAAAACCGCTACGACACCGCCACGCAAATGGAGAAAATCGCCCACTCCGTGCGTCTTCCGCTGTCTGAGGCCATTTTGCGGGCGGATATTCCGCAGGCCGAGGCTATTCTTCAGCAGATCCAACCTTCGGGCATCATCAGCCGAGCCGACGTCGTGCTGCCCAATCAGTTCCAGGCGCTTCGCATTAGCTTTATGCCGGAGCACCAAATCCCGATGCTCATCACCCGCGTGTTTGAGCTGCCGGTGCAGATTTCCCTGCCGCTTTATTCCCTCGAACGCCCGGCAAACCCGCAGCCGCTGGCTTACCTGGTGCTACAGGCTGATTCCTGGCGCATGTACCGCATTATCATCAGCACGATTTCCACTCTGCTGACCACCTATTTGCTGCTGGCGCTGATTTTGACCGTGGCGATCAGCTGGTGCATTAACCGGCTGGTGGTGCATCCGATCCGCAAGATTAGCCGCGAGCTGAGTAACCTGAATCCTCAGCAAGCGGGTGAGCACCAGCTCACGCTGCCGCCGCTGCACCATGACGATGAGATTGGCATGCTGGTACGCAGCTATAACCGCAATCAGCAGGTTGCCCAGCGTCTTCAGCAGCAAATGAACGCGTTGAGTACCCATCATCCGGTCACGGAGCTGCCAAATAAGGCGCTGCTGATGGCGCTGATTGAGCAGATGGTGGCGAACGAGAAACGCGGCGCATTGATGTTAATCGGGAGCGAAACGCTCCAGGATGCGGCCGGCGTGCTGAACGAAGAGCAGCGCGAGATGCTGCTGTTGACGCTGGTCGAGAAAATTAAACCCGTGTTGCCGACCAACGCGGTCCTGGCCCAGCTCAGTCAGAATGATTTTGGGCTGCTGCTCTATGGCGTCAGCGACCCGTGGAATGCCATGACGCTGGCACAGAAAATCATGGAAACGCTCAACGCCCGTTTGCCCGTTCAGGCATTGCAACTGAAACCGACCGCCAGCATTGGCATTGCGATGTTCAGAGGGGGCCTCGATGCAGAACAGCTTTATCGCCGGGCGGCTTCGGCAACGCTTGCGGCTCGCCGCTTCGGGAAAAACCAAATTCAGTTCTTCGACCCCGATCAGATGGAGATAGCCCAGCAGCGCCTGACCGAAGAGCACGATATTTTGAATGCGCTTGAGAAGCATCAGTTTGCTATCTGGCTACAGCCGCAGGTGGATATGCGTGACGGAAGCGTGGTCAGTGCCGAAGTCCTGCTGCGCCAGCGTCAGGCTGACGGTAGCTGGAGCCTGCCGGAAGGGCTGATTGAGCGTATTGAAGCCTGCGGGCTGATGATTACCGTCGGTAGCTGGATCCTCGAGGAGTCCTGTCGCACGCTGTCTGCCTGGCAAAGCCGGGGTGTTACGCTGCCGCTGTGCGTCAACCTCTCCGCGCTCCAGCTGCTGCATGAAGCCATGGTGCCTTCGCTCCTGGAGCTGCTCAGACGTTACCGAATCCAGCCCGGCACGCTGATTCTTGAAGTTACCGAGAGCCGCCGCATTGATGATCCACAGGCGGCGGTCAATATCCTGCGGCCGCTCCGCCAGGCCGGGGTGCGTATTGCGCTGGATGATTTTGGTATGGGTTACGCCAGCCTGCACCATCTGCACCACATGAAAGCGCTGCCGATTGACGTGCTGAAGATAGACAAAAGCTTCATCGAAGGGCTGCCGGAAGATAACGCGATGGTGGGCGTGATTATCGCGATGGCCAAAGCCCTGGATCTGAAAGTGGTGGCTGAAGGCGTGGAACAAGAAGCGCAGCGCGAATGGCTGGTGCAGCAGGGGGTTATCTATGCCCAGGGGTTCCTGTATGCCAAAGCGCGCACCCTCGAGCAGTTTGAACGTGAATTTCTTACTGCGTAAATGAAAAACAATAGTTACAAATGTTAAGAGCTGGATCGGTTCAGTTCAAGTTTTTAACAGTTCCGTTAACAAAATCGATCCAGGCCACTTCTGCGTTTTTTTTAGGGTGATATGTTGAGTGCCGCAGTCATACCGGTTCCTGAGCCGGGGCTGCGGTTACTCTCCGTTCAAGGATACTCTAATGAAAACCTCACTCTTCAAAAGTCTGTATTTTCAGGTGCTGACCGCAATTGCCATCGGCATTTTGCTGGGTCACTTTTACCCGGAATTGGGTGCCCAAATGAAACCGTTTGGCGACGCGTTCGTTAAACTGATTAAAATGATTATTGCGCCCGTCATCTTCTGCACCGTGGTGACCGGGATCGCTGGCATGGAAAGCATGAAAGCCGTAGGCCGTACCGGCGCGGTAGCGTTACTTTATTTTGAAATTGTCAGCACGATTGCGCTGATTATCGGGCTGGTTGTGGTTAACGTGCTGCAGCCAGGCGCCGGCATGAACGTGGACCCGGCGACGCTGGATGCCAAAGCGGTTGCGGTTTACGCTGAACAAGCTCAGCAGCAGGGCGTTATTGCCTTCTTGCTGGACGTGATCCCAGGTAGCGTGATTGGTGCGTTTGCCAGCGGGAATATCCTGCAGGTGCTGCTGTTTGCCGTTCTGTTTGGCTTTGCCCTGCATCGCCTGGGCCACAAGGGGCAGATGATCTTTAACGTCATCGAAAGCTTCTCTCAGGTTATCTTCGGCATCATCAACATGATCATGCGCCTGGCGCCTATCGGGGCGTTTGGGGCCATGGCGTTCACCATCGGTAAGTACGGCGTAGGTTCTCTGGTGCAGCTGGGCCAGTTGATCGTCTGCTTCTACATCACCTGCCTGCTGTTTGTGATTCTGGTCCTGGGCTCCATCGCCCGCGCGACGGGCTTTAGCATCTTCAAGTTCATTCGCTATATCAAAGAAGAGCTGCTGATTGTACTGGGGACATCGTCTTCCGAGTCCGTTCTGCCGCGTATGCTCGATAAGATGGAGAAGCTGGGCTGCCGTAAATCCGTTGTGGGCCTGGTCATTCCAACCGGCTACTCCTTCAACCTGGACGGCACCTCGATTTACCTGACAATGGCGGCGGTGTTTATCGCTCAGGCGACCAACAGCCACATGGATATCTTCCATCAGATCACGCTGTTGGTTGTGCTGCTGCTCTCTTCTAAAGGGGCTGCAGGCGTGACGGGAAGCGGCTTTATCGTGCTGGCGGCAACCATTTCTGCGGTAGGCCATCTGCCGGTTGCGGGTCTGGCGCTGATTCTGGGTATCGACCGCTTCATGTCCGAAGCGCGCGCGCTGACCAACCTGGTCGGTAACGGCGTGGCGACCGTCGTTGTCGCGAAATGGGTAAAACAGCTGGATGAAAAGCAACTTCATCAGCAGCTGGATAATCCAAAATCTGACAAAAAAGTGACCGAAGTCTCCCACTAATCCGACCAATTGCCCGCAGCGACTTGCCCTCGCTGCGGGCGACTCTGCATAATCCCCCTAATACCCGTCATACTTCATCCTGCAGGTGTGTTAATTACCGCCTACCTGCAGCTCGAATTATTTAGGGTCTTTATTCTCTATTTTTCACTTTCTTACGTGACGTTTTCGCAGAAATGCGGTCAAACGGATTGGTGAAACGTCACCTATGTCGGTCTGCGGACGTCGAATGCCGCGCCGATGTGCTACTTTTAACCAGGATTGTTTTTAGGGGTTCACATGCAGGGCACCAAGATTCGACTTTTAGCTGGCGGGTTGCTATTAGCCGCAACGGCCAGCAACGTGCAGGCAGAAGCGCTCCAGCCGGACCCGGCCTGGCAACAGGGAACGCTTTCTAACGGCTTCCAGTGGCAGGTTTTGGCCACCCCCCAGCGCCCAAGTGACCGCGTTGAAATTCGCCTGATGGTGAATAGCGGTTCACTCACAGAGACCGCCCAACAAAGCGGTTACAGCCACTTTTTACCGCGCATGCTGTTGACGCAGACCGGCGGTCTGCCGACGAGCCAGGCGCGTTCGTTATGGCACCAAAGCAGCGACCCGGAGCGTCCACTTCCTCCGGCTATCGTCTCCTATGACTTCACGCTGTTTAACTTAAGCTTGCCTAATAACCGCAATGATTTGCTGAAAGAAGCGCTGACGTTTATGTCGACCAATATCGGGTCACTGGCCGTGACGCCGGCAACCGTCACCGCGGCACTGCATGTGCCGGATATGGTCGCAACCTGGCCGATGAACACCAAAGACAGCTGGTGGCGCTACCGCCTGAAAGGCTCCACGCTGCTTGGCCACGATCCGGCTGATAATCTCAAGCGCCCGGTTGATGCCGCGCAGCTGAAAGCGTTTTACGACAAGTGGTACACCCCGGATGCCATGACCCTCATCGTGGTGGGTAATGTGGATAGCCGCAGCGTGGCGGAGCAAATCAACAAAACCTTCGGTGAGCTAAAAGGCAAGCGCGACACGCCTGCGCCTGTGCCAACGCTTTCCCCGCTTAACCCTGAGCCGGTGAGCCTGATGACCGACAGCGTGCGTCAGGACAGGTTGTCCCTGATGTGGGACAACAGCTGGCAGCCGATTCGTGAGTCTGCGGCGCTGCTGCGCTACTGGCGTGCCGACCTGGCCCGTGAAGCGCTGTTCTGGAATGTGCAGCAAAGCCTGAGCAAAAATGGCGTTAAAGACCTCAATCTGAGCTTTGATTGCCGCGTGCTTTATCTGCGCGCCCAGTGCGGGATCAACATTGAATCCCCGAACGATAAGCTGAACGCCAGCCTTACCAGCGTCGGGCGTGAACTGTTGAGAGTGCGCGATAAGGGGTTGTCTCAGGAAGAATTCGACGCGCTGATAGCGCAGAAAAAGAATGAGCTGACGAAGCTGTTTGCTACCTACGCGCGCACCGACACCGACGTGCTGATAAGCCAGCGTTTGCGTTCGCTGCAGAATCAGGTGGTTGATATTGCACCGGAGCAGTACCAGAAGCTCCGGCAGGACTTCCTCGACAGCCTGACCGTGTCGATGCTCAATCAGGATCTGCGTCAGCAGCTGTCTCAGGAGATGTCGATGGTGCTGCTGCAGCCTAAAGGCGAACCTGAGTACAACATGAAGGAGCTGAAAGAGACGTGGGATAAGGTGATGGTGCCGGCTGCGCCGCCGCCGGTGACGGACGATCCTAAGCCGGAAGTATCGGATATTCCACCGGCTTCTTAGCGGTGGGATTGCCCCTCACCCCGCCCCTCTCCCCGCAGGGATGAGGGGGAACTTGCGCAGACATTTTCTTTTCGTCCCCTCTCCCTTCCAGGGTTAGGGTGAGGGTGAGGGTCATCTTATTGGGGCATTGCATCCAGCGGGATAATCGCCCCGCGATATTGAATCACCGTGCCCGCCGTCAAATGGCCGCGCTTCGCGGCTTCTTCTGCTGTACCCCCGGTTAACCGCACCGCCAGATAACCCGCGCTAAAGGAATCTCCTGCCGCGGTGGTGTCCAAGATTTTTTCTTTTGCCAGACGAAGCGCCGGGACGTCGAGTAGATCCTCGCCGCTGACCGAGACCAGGCAAGACTCAGCGCCTCGTTTGATAACCACTTCTTCTACGCCAGCAGCATGCGTCCGGCGAATCACTTCCTCTGCCGGGACTACGCCCCATAGCGCGTCTTCGTCGTCCAGCGTCAGAAACGCAATATCCGTGCAGGCCAGCATTTGCCGGTAAACACGCTGTGTCTCTTCCGGGCTGGTCCATAAGCGTGGCCGATAGTTATTGTCGAAAATGACTTTGCAGCCGTTCGATCTGGCCTGCTTCAGCATCGCGAAAAGCTTCTCCCGGCTGGCGTTATTGAGGATGGCCAGGCTAATGCCGCTCAGGTAGAGATAATCAAACCGGGCCAGTTCCGCACATATTTCGTCTGAACGCTCGCTTTCCAGCCAGAACCGCGCCGCTGCTTCGTTACGCCAGTAGTAGAACGTCCGCTCACCGTGGCTATCGGTCTCGATGTAATACAGGCCCGGAAGGCGGTGCTCCAGGCGCTGAATCAATGCCGTGTGCAGGTGTTCCCGTTGCCAGGTGTCCAGCATTTGCTGGCTAAAACTGTCCTCGCCGAGCGCGGTGACATAATGCACTTCCAGCGCGCCTTCGCTGACCTGGCGGGCGAGGTAAACCGAGGTATTTAAGGTATCGCCTCCGAAGCCGCGATGCAGCTGGGCCCCACTTTGAGACAGTTCGATCATGCATTCGCCGATCACGGCAATTTTCTGAGTGAGCATAAGATACCTGGCGGTTAAATGAACAAAAACGCTGTTTTTCGCATTCTCCGCTGTGGCGAAAAGTGAGTCAAACATTTTAAAACGGCGTTTTGAAAATATTTGATGTACGCCAGGTTATTGTGATTGTGACAAAAATCGCTCCGGCGCATTTTGCTGCGAAAGCGAGCATAAAGTTCTCTATTCCGACGCCGATAACCTTTCGACGAGCCATGTAGCGTTATCAGGGCAAACAGGATGTACAGATGAAGTTGAAGCAGATCACTCACCGGCTGCATACGCTTGAGGCGAGCGTTGAAAGTTTGCAGGAGCGACGATTCTGGCTGCAATGCCAGCGCCGCTACACCTTTCAGCCGATTTACAAAACAGACGGAAAATTGATGGCAGTTGAACTGCTGACGGTGGTCACGCATCCGGCTGAGGCTGACGTACGTATCCCGCCTGACCGCTATTTCTCTGCGATCCCCAGCCGCCAGCGTCTTGCGGTGGTGGAAGAGCAACTGCGTCTGCTGGAAGACTGGGCGCAGACCTTCATCGGTCACGGCATACTGGCCTCGGTGAACGTCGATGGCCCCACTTTAATTGCCATGAAGCAGCATCAGCCGATTCTTGATCTGATCGCCAAACTGCCGTGGGTACGTTTTGAACTTGTGGAGCACATTAACCTGCCGCAGGCGGCAACGCTGGCCGGCATGCACGAGTTTGGCCCGCTCTGGCTTGATGATTTTGGTACTGGCCTGGCTAACTTCTCCGCGCTGAGCGAAGTCCGCTACGACTATATCAAAGTGGCGCGCGAGCTTTTCATCATGCTACGAAAAAGCGATGAAGGGCGGAATTTATTTACCATGCTGCTGCAATTAATGAACCGCTACTGCAAGGGTGTGATTGTAGAAGGCATTGAAACGGTTGAAGAATGGCGAGATGTTCAATCTTCGCCTGCTTATGCGGCACAAGGTTATTTCCTGTCGCGCCCTGTCCCCTTCGAAAACCTGGAAAACGTTCTGATTCGCCTCCCCTGATGTCGTTTCGGTCACGCTGAACTATCTTTTAGTCAGGTAGACCAACATCAGGAGAGGTAAGAAGGATGACAAAAACGGGTAAAATTAGCAGCACAGTCGCCGGGATTTTCTTGTTGTTGGTTGTCGTAGCGATCGTGGCGATCGCCACGTTTGACTGGAACCGGCTGAAACCAACCATCAACCAAAAAGTCTCGACAGAGCTGAACCGCCCCTTTGCCATTCGCGGCGATTTAGGGGTGGTTTGGGCACGAAATAAAGACGAGCCCGGCTGGCGCAGCTGGGTGCCTTGGCCACACGTTCATGCCGAAGACATCCTGCTTGGTAACCCACCTGACATCCCCGAAGTCACCATGGTTCATCTGCCCAGCGTCGAGGCAACGCTCGCCCCGCTTTCGCTGTTAACCAAAACGGTTTATATCCCCTGGCTTCGCCTGGTTGAGCCGGATGTCCGTATTATCCGGCTGTCGGACAAAAACAATAACTGGACCTTTAACCTTGCCAGTGCTGGCGGCAGCGATCCCAATCAAAAACCCTCCGGCTGGTCCTTCCGGCTCGACAAGATCCTGTTTGATAAAGGCCGGATCGCCGTGGACGATAAAGTGACCAAGGCGGCGCTAACGATCCTGGTTGATCCTTTGGGTAAACCGCTGCCGTTTAGCGAAGTGTCCGGCCAAAAGCCACAGGGCAAAGATGCGGCGAAAGCGGCAGATTACGTTTTCGGCCTGAAAGTGAATGGCCGCTACAACGGCCAGCCGGTGGAGGGCAGCGGTAAAATTGGCGGTATGCTGGCGCTGCGTAGCGAGGGCGATAGCGCATTCCCGGTGCAGGCAGACGTGCGTTCGGGGACATCGCGAGTGGCCTTCGTTGGCACCGTTAACGATCCGATGAAAATGGGAGGCGTCGATCTCAGGCTCAAGTTCTCCGGCGATTCCCTCGGGAATCTTTACGCGCTGACCGGCGTGCTGCTGCCGGATACGCCTCCGTTTGAAACGGACGGCCATCTGCTGGCAAAAATCGACACGGATAAAGGCTCGGTCTTCCGCTATCAGGATTTTAACGGGCGCATTGGCGACAGCGATATCCACGGTTCCCTGACCTACAGCCAGAGTAAACCCCGGCCTAAACTTGAGGGCGATTTAGTCTCTAAACAGCTGCGACTGGCCGATTTAGGGCCGCTGATTGGCGTTGATTCCGGGAAGGATGCCGAAAAGACGAAAAAAGCCAGACAGCAGCGGGGCGACAGGACGGTGCAGCCAGCCGATAAAGTGCTGCCTTACGATCGCTTTGAAACGGACAAATGGAACGTGATGGATGCCGATGTACGCTTTAAAGGGCAGCGCATTGAACACAGCGGCACGCTGCCGCTGAGCGACCTCACCACCCACGTGATCCTGAATAACGCTGACCTGCGCCTGCAGCCGCTGAAATTCGGCATGGCGGGCGGCTCCATCAATGCCAACATCCACCTTGAGGGCGATAAAAAGCCGATGCAGGGGAAAGCGGATATTCAGGCGCGTCGTCTGCAGCTGAAGCAGCTTATGCCGAAGGTTGAGTCGATGCAGAAAACGCTGGGCGAGCTGAACGGCGATGCCAATCTGAGCGGACGCGGTAACTCAGTCGCGGCGCTGATGGGCACCAGTAACGGCAGCCTGAAGCTGTTGATGAACGACGGGCTTATCAGCCGTAACCTGATGGAAATCGTTGGCCTTAACGTGGGCAACTACATTGTCGGCAAGATTTTTGGCGATGATGAGGTGCGGATCAACTGCGCCGCTGCGAACCTGGATTTACGCAACGGAATTGCGACGCCGAGAATTTTTGCCTTTGATACTGAAAATGCGCTTATCAACGTCACCGGCAGCACAAACTTTGCCAGCGAACGTCTGGATCTGACCATCGATCCGGAGAGCAAAGGGATTCGTATTATCACTCTGCGTTCTCCGCTCTATGTGCGCGGCACGTTTAAGAGCCCGGATGCGGGCGTGAAGCCGGGGCCATTGATTATTCGTGGCGCAGTGGCTGCGGCGCTTGCCACGCTGGTCACTCCGGCGGCGGCGCTGGCCGCGCTGATCTCGCCTTCTGAAGGAAGTGATAATCAGTGCCGGACGATTTTGGGGCAGATGAAGAAGTAAGGCTGCCCCTCACCTCGGCCCTCTTCCCAGAGGGGCGAGGGGGCATCGTAATCCCCTCTCCCTTTTAGAGAGAGGGTGAGGGTAAAAATTACAGCGACTGGTGGCGGGTCTCTTTACTCAGCAGCAGCGCAATCAGCGTCAGTGCGGACATCGCCGCCAGATACACGCCGACATAGAACAGGCCATAATTAGCCTGTAGCCAGGTGGCGATATACGGTGCGACAGAGGCGCCAAGAATGGACGCGACGTTGTAAGAGAATGACGCGCCGGTGTAGCGGACTTCCGTCGGGAACATCTCCGGCAGCAGCGCACCCATCGGGCCAAAGGTCAGCCCCATCAGGCTCAGGCCAATCAGCAGGTAGGCCATCACCAGCGCCTGGTTCCCGGAACCCAGCAGCGGCGGGAAGACGAACAGCGCAAACAGAATCATCAGGCTGGTGATCACAATCATGCTCTTGCGGCGGCCAAAAGCATCCGCCAGATAGCCCGCAATCGGCACCATCACGCCAAAGCCAATCACCGCCATCATCAGCATCCACAGCACCTCATTGCGCGAGAAGCCCAGTCCCGCCGGAACGGGCGCGGTGCTGAAGGTCATGGAATAGACCGTCATGATATAGAACAGCGTATAGGTCGCCAGCATGATGAAGGTACCGAGGATCGTCGCCTTCAAATGTTTGGTCAGCAGAGTGCCCAGCGGGACTTTAACCTGCTTCCCGGCTTTGGCAATCTTCGCGAATACTGGCGTTTCATGCAGCGAAACGCGGACATAAAGCCCGATAATGACCAGCACCGCAGAGAGAATGAACGGCACGCGCCAGCCCCAGGACATGAACTGTTCGTCGGTCAGCAGCCATGAAAGCAGCAGGAAGGTGCCGTTGGCGAAGAAGAAGCCTATCGGCGCACCCAACTGCGGGAAAGAACCGTACAGCGCGCGTTTGTGCGGCGGGGCGTTCTCCGTGGCCAGCAATGCCGCGCCACCCCATTCACCGCCCAGGCCAAGACCCTGGCCAAAACGGGCCAGCGCCAGCAGAAGCGGGGCGAAGATACCGATGCTGGCATAGCCCGGCAGCAGGCCGATGACAACGGTCGAGATCCCCATCGTGAGCAGGGAAGCGACCAGCGTGACTTTGCGACCGACGCGGTCACCGAAATGACCGAATAGCGCTGAACCAATCGGACGAGCCACAAAGGCGATGGCAAAAGTGGCGAGAGACTGTAGCGTGGCAGCCGTCGGGTCACCCTGCGGGAAAAAGATGTGCGGGAAGACAATCACCGCCGCGGTGGCATAGATATAGAAGTCGAAGAATTCGATGGCCGTGCCGACCAGCGAAGCAACAACGACTTTTCCGCGTGAGTTTACGGGCGTAGCGTCAGCCCCGGTATCGAGAGTTGTGGCAACGGATGCTTGCATAGATTTTTCTTATTTATGGCGAACGAAAGTCCATTTACGCATAGCAAAAGAAGCATTTCAACGCGCCGCACCGGGCGAAATGGCTCAAAAAACGCGCATTAAGTGGATAATTTTTAAGCCTGCCCGTAACCTTCTATGAAATGCTTCACAAAATTTTCAAAATAGAGAATAAAACTGGTTTTAGGTTAAATAAAAGTTACCAGTTAGATTTATCTGCTGAGTTGGTCGGCTTGTCCCAGCGAGCGCAAAAACTGGCTATCTCACCGGATTGAAATTCCGGCAGGTGCGCCATTAATTTCTCCAGCGGCCAGTCCCACCAGGCGATGCGCCCCAGGCTTTCAGCCACCTCCTGCGGGAAACGGCTGCGAATAGGTTTCGCTGGCACGCCGCCAACGATGGTGTACGGCGGCACATCTTTGCTGACCACCGCGCCCGCGGCCAGTACAGCGCCGTCACCTACTGTCACGCCGGGCAGGACGATAACACCGTGGCCAATCCACACGTCGTTACCAATTATCACCCGGTCCTCGCGGCGATGCGCAAAGAATGAGGTATCCCGACCAACATCAGTGGCGTAGTACTCGGGGCAGTAGGTAAAGCGGTGCTGTGACGGGCGATCCATCGGGTGATTGGGGGCGCCAAGTCGAACGTGGTTGGCAATGGCGGTGAATTTACCGATCTCGCTGTCGGCTACGCAGCAGTGTTCCCCGAGGTAGGAGAAGTCGCCGAGGGTGCTGTATTCCAGCACGCTGTTGGCGAGTACTTCACACTGTTCGCCGATGTGTGTTTCGCGCAGGCGAACGCTGGGGTCAATAACGGTTTTTTGGAGTTTGGGTACGGAGGCAGTTGTCATGGCATGTTCTCTGGTCGGAGGTTTAGACAAGTGGACCTGCTAACCTGAAGGTCGGCAGGTCACCTATCCTGACCGGAAATCATGACAGGATTATTTATGCGTTTTTCCCGGCATCCTCGGGTCGTCTTTGTATTCTGCGGTGGCAATCCAGGCCGCGCAGAACAGCGTCAGGCGGGCGAAGAAGTAGAAGAAGGCCATCAGCCCCAGCACCGAGCCAAAAGCGGCCCCGGAAGGGGAACTGACGAGCTTCGGCAGGCTGTAGGTCATGATGATTTTGATCACCTCAAAGCCGATGGCCGCAATCAGCGTGCCGCGAATCAGCGCCTTGCGGCGTGGGCGATGGCGCGGCAGACGCCAGAAGATCCAGAAGAACAGCAGATAGTTGGCAAAAATAGAAATCGCCAGGCCGACCAGATGCCAGACCGGTTTCAGCCATTCGATATCGCCCAGGTGCAGCAGGCCGATCAGCAGCGTCTGGGCCGAGCCGGAAATCGAGGTAATAGACAGGGTAACGATCAGCGCAATCAGCAGTCCAATCAATGAGATAAAATCACGCAGGTATTTTACCCAGAATTTTTCCTGATCCTGCGGGCTACGTTCCCACTTATCCCGCGACTGAGCGCGCACCGCTTCACGCAGGTTGCCCATCCAGTTAATGCCGGAGTAAAGCGCAATCAGCAGCCCGACCAGGCCAACGGTGGTGCGCTGCTGAACCGCGGTATTGATGGTGTTTTTCAGGGTGGCGGCAAGCGTCGGGTCACTGACGTTCTCAAGGATTTTGGCAAAAATGTCTTCGAGCAGCGTCGGGTGAGAGGCAAGCACATACCCGCCTGCCGCGAAGGCCACCATCATGATGGGGATCAGCGACAGAAACGAGAAGTAGGTAATGGCGGCGCCAAACTGATTCCCCAGCCGGTCGTTAAAGCGTTCTGCGGCGCGGAGCAGGTGGGCAACCATCGGCTGCCTGACCGTTTTGTTGACCGCGGATATGGTGCTGTTCACCGCGGCGTTACTGGTTTTAAGCTTCACCAGCGGTTCATTCTCAGCGGGCTCGCCTGGGGCTTCATCCTGCTGGGTTTCGATAGGTATAACAGGCTCATACTCGAGCTCGTGGGTTGGGCGTTTTTCGCGGTTATCCGGCGTCGTCATCGGGTCAATTTTCCTTTTGCTGTGGCAGGATCTTAAGGAAATTATAGTCATAACGCTAATCAACATAGGCTTTGAGTACGTCAGTGAGCCATTCCATAAACAAATGCACTCGCCGGGAGAGGTTGCGGCGATGCGGATAAAGCAGCGAAATCGGCATCGGCTCGGCGCGGTACTGAGGCAAAATTTCCACCAGAGTGCCCTCTTTGAGCTGGGTTTTCACGCCCACGCGAGGTACCTGAATGATCCCCAGCCCGGCGACACAGGCGGCCTGGTAGGTTTCCGTGCTGTTAACGGTGATCAGGCCACCGGTTTTCACCCACTGCGTTGTTTTATCCAGCCAGACTTCAAAGCCTTGTGGGCGGGTGCCGAGATTTTGAGCGTAATGCACCAGGGCATGCGAAGCCAGGTCGTCCAGGCTTTCGGGATAGCCAAAGCGGCTGAGGTAGTCGGGGCTGGCGCAGTTGATCATGGTGAATTTCCCCAGCGGCCTGGCTACCAGACCTGAGTCTTTGAGGTGGCCCACGCGCACCACGCAGTCAAACCCTTCCCGGACGACATCCACCATTCTGTCGCTGCTGCTAAGCTCTAGCTCTATGCCTGGATATTGCTGCAGAAATCCCGGCAGTTTCGGGATGATCAAGCCGCGCGCCAGCGTAACGGGCATATCGATCCTGATGCGCCCGCTGACGCTGGCGGGATCGGTCTGGAACAGGCCGTCGAGTTCATCGAGGTTAGTTAACAGGTCGCGGCAGCGTTCGTAATAGACCATTCCGTCCTGGGTGAGCTGAACCCGGCGAGTGGTGCGGTGCAGCAGGCGCGTGCCGAGTGAGGTTTCCAGCGCCTGGACCTGACGAGAAACGCTGCCCTTCGGCAGCCCAAGCGTGTCCGCGGCGCGGGTAAAGCTCTCCAGCTCCGCAACCCGCACGAAAAGCTGCATTGCGTGTATTTTATCCATCGTATCACCACATTGTTGCTGAAGATGAAACAGTGATGCGCATTTGGCCATATTTATTGATTTTGTATCAGCTAATAAGCTGTATCTCAATGTCCTGACAGCCAAATAAGAGGTTTATCATGAGTCAACGTATCGCTTTAGTGACCGGCGGCAGCCGTGGTTTAGGCAAAAACGCAGCGCTGAAACTGGCTGCACGCGGAATCGGTATTCTGCTGACCTATAATAGCCAGCGCCAGGAAGCCGAAGATGTTGTGCGCGAAATTGAGCAAAAAGGCGTGAAAGCGGCCGCAATCCAGCTCAACGTCGGTGATTCTTCTACCTTCGCTGGGTTTGTTGAGCAGGTGAAAGAAACGTTGCGCGAGGTCTGGCAGCGAGACACGTTTGATTATTTATTGAACAACGCCGGGATAGGTCTT
Source organism: Enterobacter sp. TMH.L2 (assembly GCF_050847315.1). Taxonomy (NCBI): domain Bacteria; kingdom Pseudomonadati; phylum Pseudomonadota; class Gammaproteobacteria; order Enterobacterales; family Enterobacteriaceae; genus Enterobacter; species Enterobacter sp. TMH.L2. Next base: position 4,802,652 of record NZ_CP193791.1, read on the forward strand.
GAAGCATCGTTTGCCGAGACCACCGAAGCGCAGTTCGATGAAATAATGAACATCCATCTTAAAGGGCCTTTTTTCCTGACTCAGGGCCTGCTGCCACTGATTAAAGACGGCGGCCGCATTCTGAATGTTTCCACCGGCCTGACCCGCTTCTCGCTGCCGGGTAAAGCCGCCTACGCCACGATGAAAGGGGCGATGGAAGTGCTGACCAAGTACCAGGCCAAAGAGCTGGGATCGCGTGGGATTGCGGTGAATATTATTGCGCCAGGCGCTATTGCCACCGATTTCAGCGGCGGTATTGTGCGCGACAACGAACACGTTTCGAAGGCGATTGCAGCACAAACCGCATTAGGGCGTGTAGGTCAGCCGGACGATATCGGCGATGCGATTGCGGCGATTCTTAGTGATGAGACGGGCTGGATGAACGCGCAGCGGATTGAGGTTTCCGGCGGGATGTTCCTTTAGTTTTTTGGCCGCTCCCGGCAGGTGACCCTCACTCTAACCCTCTCTCTAAAAGGGAGAGGGGAACGACCGCCGTCTGCTTCCGTGCAATCGAGCAGCCAGAAGGAAGGGGGGTATTTCCCCCTCGCTCCTTTGGGGAGAGAGCCGGAATGAGGGGCAACTTCTACGCCGTAATTTCCCAGCCGCGCGCTTTCCACAAGCCCGGTAACTCAGCCAAATCGGTAAACGTCGTCACCTTCGGATGGTCGATCGGCTTGTTATGCGGATCGGCACAGAAGTAAAACACCTCCATGCCTGCCGCAATGCCCGACTGCGCACCTGCCATAGAATCATCCACCAGAATGCAGCGCTCTACGTCCATGTTCATCTGTTCCGCCGCGTGGAACATCAGGGCCGGGTCCGGCTTCCAGCGCTGAATGTCGTAGCCGCTGTACAGGGCATCCGGGAAGTAGCCGAGCATTCCGGTCTTGCCGAGAGAGTGCTGCATTTTGCTGACCGGGCCGTTGGATACCACGCACATCGGCTTATTGATTTGCGCCAGCAGCGTGTTCGCCCCGGCGATTGCCTGAAGTTCGCTGTCAAACAGGCGGGCAACTTCGGCGCGGTAGATCACTTCCAGCTCGAGCTTAGGCAGGCTGGTGCCGTACTCAGCGTTGATGGTGTCGATAATTTCGTAGAGTTTGACGCCTTTGAAGGTCTTGAAGACATCTTCGAGCGCAAGTTGAATGCCATATTGCGCAAACATATGTACGTAGGCTTTGGAGCAGATGACCTCGCTGTCGACCAGCGTTCCATCGCAGTCAAAAAACACCGCTTCTATCCGGGACATGCCATTTCCTTTCTCTTTGGTTTAACGTTTACTCTATGCTTTTTGCGCAACGCAATCGATCCCGTTGCGGTAATTTCAGCGAAAAAAGTGGATGATTTGCGTTATCCCCCGCCAATTTTGGTATAGGATAGCGGCGTATTTTTTCCTCTTTTAGTTCGGAAACCGATAATGAGCCAACCACAGTCCACTCCGGAAACAACCCCGGGGCTGCTCGAACGCGCGTTCAAATTACGCGAACACGGTACTAACGCCCGCACCGAGGTGATCGCCGGGTTCACCACCTTCCTGACGATGGTGTACATTGTTTTTGTTAACCCGCAGATCCTTGGCGCGGCCGGGATGGATACCCAGGCGGTATTCGTCACCACCTGCCTGATAGCCGCCTTTGGCAGCATCCTGATGGGGCTTTTTGCCAACCTGCCGGTGGCACTGGCACCGGCGATGGGCCTGAATGCCTTTTTCGCCTTCGTGGTCGTCGGCGCGATGGGTCTGTCCTGGCAAGTCGGCATGGGCGCGATTTTCTGGGGCGCCGTAGGCCTGCTGCTGCTGACCATCTTCCGCGTTCGCTACTGGATGATTGCGAATATCCCGCTTGGCCTGCGCGTTGGCATTACCAGCGGTATTGGCCTGTTTATCGGCATGATGGGGCTGAAAAATGCCGGGATCATCGTGGCCAACAAAGAGACGCTGGTCAGCATCGGGAACCTGACTTCCCACAGCGTGCTGCTGGGGGCGTTGGGCTTCTTTATCATTGCGATTCTCGCTTCCCGTAATATTCACGCGGCGGTGCTGGTTTCTATCGTGGTAACCACGCTGCTGGGCTGGCTGCTGGGCGACGTGCAGTACCACGGCATCGTGTCTGCGCCGCCGAGCGTGAGCAGCGTTGTCGGGCAGGTGGATTTAGCCGGGTCGCTGAATCTGGGCCTAGCAGGCGTCATCTTCTCCTTCATGCTGGTGAACCTGTTTGACTCCTCCGGCACCCTGATTGGCGTCACGGACAAAGCCGGGTTAACCGACGAGAAGGGCAAGTTCCCGCGCATGAAGCAGGCGCTGTTCGTGGACAGTATCTCTTCCGTGACCGGCTCGTTCTTCGGGACTTCTTCTGTTACTGCCTACATCGAAAGCTCATCCGGCGTTTCCGTCGGGGGCCGCACCGGTCTGACCGCGATTGTGGTTGGCCTGCTGTTCCTGCTGGTTATCTTCCTGTCACCGCTGGCGGGCATGGTGCCTGCGTATGCGGCCGCCGGGGCGCTGATTTACGTTGGCGTGCTGATGACCTCCAGCCTGGCCCGCGTGAAGTGGGATGACCTGACCGAAGCGGTACCGGCGTTTGTTACCGCGGTGATGATGCCGTTCAGCTTCTCGATTACTGAAGGTATTGCGCTGGGCTTTATTTCCTACTGTGTCATGAAGTTGGGCACCGGCCGCTGGCGCGAGCTGAGCCCGTGCGTGATCATCGTGGCGCTGCTGTTTGTGCTGAAAATTGTGTTCGTTGATTAAAGCCAGACGCTAAAAACAACAACGCCAGTCATGTGACTGGCGTTTTTTTTTGGCCTGGAATCAGGCTTTAACGCGCTTGATATAATCGCCAAAGGCGGTGAGCTGCCCGGTCAGATGGTCGAGCGTGCTTTGATCCACCACTTCGCCGCTCTGCGGGTCGACTTTGTTCTGAATCACGCCGCCCATAAACTCAGGCTTGTTCATCACCATCGCGTCCAGGAAAACGAGGATCTGGCGCAGGTGATACTGGCAGCGCGCGCCGCCGATAGCACCCATGGAGCTGGTTTGAATCAGCACTGGCTTGCCGGCGAGCGGCTGTTCAGGCAGACGAGAAAGCCAGTCGATGGCGTTTTTCAGGCCACCCGGCACGGAATAGTTGTATTCCGGCGTCACAATCACCACGCCATCAGCCTGGCGGATTTGTGCGGCAATGGCTTCCACGCTCTGCGGGAAACCGTCTTCTTGCTGGATATCGGCATCGTACAGCGGGATATCGCCGATGGAAGGCAGGGCATCTATCTGCATGCCTGCCGGGGCGATGTTCGGCAGCGTACGGGCGACCATCGCGTTAAATGAACCCTTACGCAGGCTCCCCAGTAAAGTCACTATCTTCAACGAATCAGACATTGGTACTCCTTTATGTGTCAGGACGTTCGGGAAAATGTGTTATGCGGCGTTGCTGCCTCTGATGATATACCCGTCAGGCGAATGATGCGCGCCTGGGCGCTTCGGCTGCGAGCTTCGGCATCCGGCAGGGCGTTCCAGCCCTGTTGGCCGTCGAATTCCCACAGCTTCAGGCGCTCCACGCCTGGCGCCACGGCACAGCCCCAGATGAGGATGTCTTCCGCATCGCTGATAGCTTCAATATGCGGCTCGTTTATGACGCGCAGACGACCAGAGCCTGGCAATAATTGTAGTGTGCTGAGGCTGGTCTGGGGATTGTCCGTTAGTTTCAGGACGCTACGCCGCAGCGTATGCAGCTGGGTTCTGGCTTCGTTGGGATCGTTTTGGTTATTGATCCAGGTCATTTCGCTGCTGCTGGACTGAGACGGTGGCACAACCGGGGACGGGGCCTGGAAACTGCGGCGAAGCTCCATGTCCAGCCCGCAGCGCCCTTCGGTTGCCAGCAGCACGCCCACCATGTTACCGGCGTAGGCGATGCTGAAATCCGGCAGTTCGGCGTCGGCAAAGCGCGGGCGACCTGCGGTAGACGTAATGATTTGCGGCAGGCGCTGGGTACCGTACAGCATAAACATCATCTCTGCGACCAGCGTACGCGACGCGAGATAGCGCGTGCGGCGATGTTCTGGCATCAGGCTGGCGGCGTTAAGAATTTCGTCGTTCAGTCGGGGTGAAGTGAGGTTGGGAGGGTTCAGAGCCCATCTTGCAAAATGCGTCGCCATTTGTCGCTCCTTGATAATGGTCAGTCGATGTCATGCTGTTTCGGGTGGCTGAAACAGCGCTCCGCGTCCGATCCTGAATCTTGTCAGGGATCGAAGAGTAGTCTCTGGCTCAATGCGCTGTCATTGATGCTCTTCAATAGCATGAACTATTTTTTGAACAATATATTATATATTCAATCCTGGGAAAATTCTTAGTGGTTTGCGTAAGTGGAGCACTTAAAAATGTCGTTCTGAAGACATCGTCTTGAAATGATGAAGTATTTTAAATATGAGGAAAATGCCCCGCATTCTGAAGTGTGACGCGGGGCGGCGGTAAGGGGTTATTTCCCGATACAGAAGCTAGAGAAGATGCGCCCTAACAGGTCGTCAGAGCTAAATTCGCCGGTGATTTCACTTAAGTTCTGCTGCGCCAGGCGCAGCTCTTCTGCCAGCAATTCTCCGGCCCAGGCACCCAGCAGCTGGGCTTTGCCCTGTTGCAGGTGTTCAGCGGCTTGCTCAAGCGCCTGCAGGTGACGGCGGCGGGCGAGGAAGCCGCCTTCCATGTTGGTTTCGAAGCCCATGCTCTCTTTCAGATGCGCGCGCAGCACGTCAACACCTTCCCCGGTACGGGCGGAAAGACGAACAAGTGAGTGACCATTTACTTCGCTCAGGCCAAGCGTTTCGCCGGTGACGTCCGCTTTATTGCGCACCACGGTAATCGGCAAACGCTCCGGCAGACGGGCGATGAAATCAGGCCAAATCGCCGCCGGGTCAACGGCGTCGGTGGTGGTGCCGTCCACCATGAACAACACGCGATCCGCCTGCTCAATCTCTTTCCAGGCACGTTCAATCCCGATGCGTTCAACTTCATCGCTGGCTTCGCGCAGGCCCGCAGTATCGATGATATGCAGCGGCATTCCGTCGATGTGGATATGTTCGCGCAGGACGTCACGCGTGGTGCCGGCGATATCGGTGACGATAGCCGCTTCACGCCCGGCCAGCGCATTCAACAGGCTGGATTTACCGGCGTTTGGACGCCCGGCAATAACGACTTTCATGCCTTCACGCAGCAGGCTGCCCTGGCGGGCTTCGGCGCGTACCGCGTCAAGATCGCCAATGACCCGATGCAGCTGGGCTTCGATTTTACCGTCGGAGAGGAAGTCGATCTCTTCATCCGGGAAATCGATAGCCGCTTCCACGTAAATACGCAGGTGAGTCAGCGCTTCCACCAGGTGGTTAATACGCGCGGAGAAAGCCCCCTGCAGCGAATTAAGCGCTGAACGAGCAGCCTGCTCGGAACTGGCATCGATCAGGTCGGCAATCGCCTCTGCCTGCGCCAGGTCGAGCTTATCGTTCAGGAAAGCGCGTTCTGAAAACTCACCGGGGTTGGCGATGCGTAAACCCGGCAGCGCCAGAATGCGTTTTAGCAGCAGGTCGAGGATGACCGGGCCGCCGTGCCCCTGCAGTTCGAGAACATCTTCACCGGTAAAGGAATTCGGGCCAGGAAACCACAGTGCAATGCCCTGATCCAGCGCGCTACCGTCGGCATCGCGAAAGGGAAGGTAATCCGCGTAGCGCGGCTTCGGCAGCTTACCGAGCACCGCCTCTGCGACCTCGCGCGCCTGGCGGCCGGAAATACGCAGGATGCCTACGCCGCCACGCCCCGGCGGAGTAGCCTGGGCAATGATAGTGTCATGATTGCTCATCGTTTATCTCAGACCTTGAATCAAAAAGAAAAAGGCGGTCAATCGACCGCCTTTCGTAAGCTTAACGCCAAATATTATCAGGTCTTTTTCTTGTCGCGGCTATGCAGGCCACGCTTTTCCAGACCGCGATAAATCAGCTGCTGCTGAAGGATGGTCACCAGGTTGCTGACGATATAGTACAGCACCAGACCTGACGGGAACCACAGGAAGAACACGGTGAAGATGACCGGCATAAAGGTCATGATCTTCTGCTGCATCGGATCGGTTACGGTGGTCGGCGACATCTTCTGGATGAAGAACATCGTGGCGCCCATCAGAATCGGCAGGATGTAGTACGGGTCCTGTGCAGACAGGTCGTGGATCCACAGTGCAAACGGCGCGTGGCGCAGTTCAACGGAGCCCATCAGCATGTAGTACAGCGCCAGGAAGATTGGCATCTGGATGATCAGCGGGAAGCAGCCGCCCAGCGGGTTAACCTTCTCAGCTTTGTACAGCGCCATCATTTCCTGGCTCATACGCTGCTTGTCGTCACCGATACGCTCACGCATGGCCGCCAGTTTTGGCTGCAGCATACGCATTTTGGCCATCGAGGTGTACTGCGCTTTGGTCAGCGGGTACATGATGCCACGAACGATAAAGGTGATAACGATAATGGAGAAGCCCCAGTTACCGATGAAGCTGTGGATAAATTTCAACAGCTTAAACAGCGGCTGAGAGATGAACCACAGCCAGCCGTAATCTACGGTCAGGTCAAGGTGTGGCGCAACGGCCGCCATTTTGTCCTGAATTTCCGGACCGACCCACAGGGTGCTGCCCATCTGAGCGGTCTGGCCTGGCTGGACGATCTGCGAGGCAGACTTATAGCCAATCGCCGCAACGTCGTTGCTCAGCTTGGTGGTGTAGAAGTTGTTCGCGCCCTGAGTATGCGGCACCCATGCGGTAGCAAAGTACTGCTGCAGCATCGCCACCCAACCGCTGTTGGCGTTGACGTTCAGGTTTTCACCGTCAGCGATGTTGTCGAACTTAACTTTTTCGTATTTCGCGTCCGGGGTGGAGTACGCGGCACCACGGAAGGTGTGCAGCGCAAAGTTGCTGCTGCCGGTGTCGCGATGAGAAGGCAGGTTGATGGACTGCTTCAGCTGACCAAAGGTCGCCAGCTCCAGCGGTTTCTCGCCCACGTTCTTCACGTTGTAGTCCACACCGACAGAGAACTCACCGCGTTTCAGGGTGAAGGTCTTGGTGAAGGTGTTGCCAGCGGCGTCGGTATACGTCATCGGGACAACCAGTTCGTTCTGGCCATCCGCCAGTGCGAAGGTATCGGCAGTGACGTTATACAGCGGACGATCGCCGTTCGCCGGGTTATCCGGGCCATCACGACCGGTCAGGCCGCTCTGCGCCTGGTAGATAAATTCAGGCGTGGTTTCCAGCAGTTGGAACGGCTCTGAGGATTTCAGCTCTTTCGGGTAGGTTGGCAACAGCGCTTGTTCTACATCACCACCGCGGGTGTTGATGGTCAGTTCAAGAACGTCAGTTTTAACCGTAATGAGTTTTCCCTGGCCACTGGCCGGCACACCCTGGTTAGCGGCGTTACCCTGGCTGTTCGTGGTCTGCGTGGTCTGCTGCACCTGAGGTTGAGGAGCGTGGTCCTGCTCCCAGGCTTGCCAGATCATGAAAGACACGAACAACAAAGCGATGAGAAAAAGATTGCGTTGCGAATCCATCGTTAGTGTTCTCTGGTATCAAAAGGTCCGGGCGGAACGGGATCGTCTCCACCAGGGTTCAAAGGGTGGCATTTTAGTACGCGTTTCATCGTTAACCAACTGCCTTTTAACACTCCAAACCTGCGCAAGGCCTCAATTCCGTAGTGAGAACAGGTTGGGGTGAAACGGCAATGCGGCCCGAGAAGCGGACTAATCAGGCGTTGATAGACCCTGATAAGGGCTATCAGGACCCGCGAGCCTGGCGACAATGGCGGCGCCATAACTTTTCCAATGCTTCCGATAAAGCCTGGTTATCCAGATCGGCAACCCCTTTCTTCGCTACTACTACGAAATCCATTGCTGGCAGTTCGTGCTGACGCAGACGGAAGCTTTCACGCGTCAGACGTTTAATCCGATTGCGTTCGTGGGCGCGTTTTACGTTTTTTTTAGCGACGGTGAGACCGATGCGGGGATGCCCCAGCGAATTAAGGCGGCCGAGAATGGTGATTTGCGGCGTGCCAGCCCGTTGTGGCTGCTGGAAGACGAATGTGAAATGATGGGGAGTTAACAAGCGTAACTCCCTGGGAAAAGCTAGCTTAACCACGCAGGGGTTAGCTTTTATTACTTAGAAACGGTCAGACGAGAACGGCCTTTAGCACGACGACGTGCCAGAACCTGACGACCATTTTTAGTAGCCATACGAGCACGGAAGCCGTGAGAACGGTTGCGCTTCAGTACAGACGGTTGAAAAGTGCGTTTCATGGCGATTTCTACCTAAACTATTAAATTTCACTGGATTTGCGTAATGCCCAACAGGGTCTGCGAACGACTTACGCTTCAGTGTGGCTGATTAAAGAGGCCGGATTGTAATAATTGTACACTCCGGAGTCAATTCAATTCCCTTACTGCTGCGCCCTTTTTGACCCCGAAAAGAGGCCCGGATCTCCGCTGAATGACAGCGGCATTACGCGACGGGTTGAGAATTATACGGGCTTACCGTGAAAGCGCAAGGATCCACGAGGATCTTCATCAGATCTCTTTAGCGATATTTGTGCGCTAGTCATTAAATTTTCCAATATGAGACGGTTATACGCTGCACGTGTGGCAGGATCGATTACACTTAACCCGCTCAAAACTTCCCTGTGGATAATTCGTGAAGAATCTGTGAGAAACAGAAGATCTCTGCCGCGCTTTAGGCTATGATCCGCGGTCCCGATCGTGATCCAGCCTTCACCGGGGAAACCGCAAATAGCGGTTCGCGCGCCTCCCACAGCCTGAGAGCGCGTGTCAACAATCATGAATGTATAACTTTCAGTCTTCGTCTTTTTATCGACTTTGTTCGAGTGGAGTCCGCC